>NZ_BAAGDR010000001.1:0-5016521 GCF_054660435.1 Streptomyces sp. YKOK-I1 | reverse complement strand
ACTTCGACCGCGTCGACGAGGTACGGGCCTCGGTCGACGCGATCCTGATCGGCGCCGGCACCATCCGCGCCGACAACCCCCGGCTGCTGGTGAACTCCGCCGACCGCCGACACGCGCGCGTGGCGGCCGGAAAACCGGAGTACCCCCTCAAGGTCACCGTCAGCGGCTCCGGCGACCTCGACCCGGCCGCGCACTTCTGGCACACCGGCGGCGACAAGGTCGTCTACACGACGGACAAGGGCGCCCGGCGCGCCGGGGCGCTCGGCATCGCCGCCGAGGTCGTCCCGCTCGGCCCCGACCTGGACTGGCGCCGCCTCCTGGAGCACCTCCACGACGAGCGCGGTGTACGGCGGCTCATGGTCGAGGGCGGCGGCACCATCCACACCCAGCTGCTCCAGCAGGGCCTCGCCGACGAGGTCCAGCTCGTCCTCGCCCCCCTCTTCGTCGGCGACCCGGGCGCACCCCGCCTCTTCGGCCCCGGCGCCTACCAGGGCGGACGGCTCCGGCTGACCGAGACCCGGCGGATCGAGGACGTCGTCCTCATGCGGTACGAGCCCACCGCCCCCGGCACCGGCCTGCTTCCCTCCGCCGCCGACCGCCACTGGCTGGCCCTCGCCTGCGAGCTCGCCGCCGCGTGCCCGCCCTCCGAGACCGCCTTCAGCGTCGGCGCGGTGATCGTCGCCGCCGACGGCACGGAACTGGCGCGCGGCCACTCCCGCGAGGCCGGCGACCCCGTCGTCCACGCCGAGGAGGCCGCCCTCGCGAAACTCGACCCGGCCGACCCCCGGCTGGCCACGGCCACCGTCTACAGCAGCCTCGAACCCTGCGCCCGCCGCGCCTCCCGCCCGAAGCCCTGTGCGCGGCTCATCCTCGACGCGGGGGTGCGCCGGGTGGTCACCGCCTGGCAGGAGCCGGACACCTTCGTGACGGCCGCCGACGGAAACGGGCTGCTGACGGCCGAGGGCGTGGACGTCGTCGTCCTCCCGGAGTACGCCGAGCGGGCGAGGGTGGCGAACCTGCACCTGACCGGGTGATACAGTGGTTTCACCGACGCGGGGTGGAGCAGCTCGGTAGCTCGCTGGGCTCATAACCCAGAGGTCGCAGGTTCAAATCCTGTCCCCGCTACTGAAGGCCGAGGGCCGGAATCCGAAAGGGTTCCGGCCATCGGTGTTTGTGTCGTGCGTTCTTCCCCCGGCCCCACGTGAGGGCTGTGTGTGTACTGTGAATTCCGGCAACTCGCCCGTTTTTCACCGGTCATGGCCCGAAAGTCCAGGCCAAAAAAGGTTGTTGATCAAGCAGAAGAGCTTGGAAAGCTACGCCCGGGTCTATTAACGTTCGATAACGCAGCGCGGTCGTCCCAGCCGTCACAAGAGTCGGCTCCGTGCGCACGCGTCGAATCCCGTAAGGGAACCGGGGAACCACCACCTTGGGGTGAATCGCACGGACGCCGTCGTGAACTCACAGAGTCACGAACGGTTTACGCGCGTAGGAGACCTTCCCGCTCCGAACCCGTCAGCTAACCCGGTAGGCGTCGGAAGGAAAGGAGTGCGCCCGCGTGGCGTCCAACCGGCCTGCTCCCGAAGCCCCCTTCGTGCCGAGCCAGCGTTCCTCTTCCGACACCTTCGGCTACGGCAGCTACCGCGCTGACGAGGGCCCCTGGGAGGAGTGGAATCCCACCGAGGAGTCCCTCGCCCCGCCCCGGGGCAAGCACCGGGTCGCCAAGCAGCGCGGCGGCGGATTCGCCCGCAGCTCCACCGTCCTCGGCGTCGGCGTCATAGCCGCCTTCAGCGCCGGCGGCATGGCCAGCGCCAACACCGGCAAGCCCCCGGTCTCCATCTCCATGCCGGACCTGCCCTCCGTGGGCTCCTTCATCTCCGACGACGACTCCGGCCAGGACGCCGCGCCCGCGCTCTCCGGCTTCGGCACCGAGGCCTCCGACACCGCCGACAAGAGCGGCGGCGCCTCCGCCGACGCCGGCGAGGCGCTGCGCGAGCGGATCATCGCGCAGGCCGAGTCGCAGCAGACCCAGGTCGCCGACCGTGCCGAGGCAGCCGCGGCCAAGGCGGAGGCGGCCGCCGTCGCCAAGGCGGAGAAGGACGCCAAGGACGCGGCCGCCGCCGCGCAGGAGAAGGCCGAGCAGGCCGCCAAGGAGAAGGCCGAGGCCGCGCGCCTGGCCGAGCTGGCGAAGCAGTACACGCTGCCGACCTCCTCGTACACGCTCACCGCGACCTTCGGTCAGGCCGGCGCCTACTGGTCCTCCGGCTACCACACCGGCCTCGACTTCGCCGCCCCCACCGGCACCCTCATCAAGGCCGTCCACAGCGGCACCATCACCGAGGCGGGCTGGGCGGGCTCCTACGGCTACCGCACCATCCTCACCCTGGACGACGGCACCGAGCTGTGGTTCTGCCACCAGTCCTCGATCAGCGTCAGCGCCGGCCAGAAGGTCGCCACCGGCGATGTCATCGGCCGCGTGGGCGCCACCGGCAACGTGACCGGCGCCCACCTCCACCTGGAGGTCCACCCCGACGGCGCCGCCAACGGCATCGACCCGATGGCCTGGCTGCACAGCAAGGGGCTCAACCCGTAAGGGTGCCCTCCCGGCACCGTCCTCCCGGCACCGTCCTTCTCGGAGCGGTCCTGTTCACACGTTCTTCGTACGCTTCGGCGCGGCGGGCGGAATGGGCCGCTCCGAAGCCGTTGTTGACGTACGACATGACTTCTCTGCGCAAGCTCGGCTCCTCGGACCTCGAGGTCTTCCCTCTCTCCCTCGGCGGCAACGTCTTCGGCTGGACCGCCGACGAGGCGACCTCCTTCGCCGTCCTGGACGCCTACACCGCCGCCGGCGGCAACTTCGTCGACACCGCCGACTCCTACTCCGCCTGGGTCGACGGCAACAGCGGTGGCGAGTCCGAGACCATCCTCGGCAGGTGGGTGAACAAGCGCGGCAACCGCGACGACGTCGTCATCGCCACCAAGGTCAGCCAGCACCCGGACTTCCCCGGCCTGACCGCCGCCAACATCAAGGCCGCCGCCGAGGCGTCCCTCACCCGCCTCGGCACCGACCGCATCGACCTCTACTACACCCACTTCGACCAGCCCGAGGTGCCGGTCGAGGAGATCATCGGGGCGCTGGACGAGCTGGTGAGGGCGGGCAAGGTGCGGCACATCGCCGCCTCCAACATCTCGCCCGAACGCCTCCGGGAGTCCCTGGAGTTCTCCGACCGCGAGGGCCTCGCCCGGTACGTCGCCCTCCAGCCGCACTACAACCTGGTCTCCCGCGACACCTACGAGGGCGGCCTCCAGGACCTCGCGGCCCGCTCCGGTCTCGCCGCCGTCCCCTACTTCGCCCTGGCCTCCGGCTTCCTCACCGGCAAGTACCGCCCCGGTACGACGGTGGAGGGACCGCGAGCCGCCGCGGGGGCCGGCAAGCACCTCGACACCGAGCGGGGCGTCCGCGTCCTGGCCGCCCTCGACGAGATCGCCCGGGCCCACGGCACCGAGGTCGCCACGGTCGCCCTGGCCTGGCTCGCCGCCCAGCCGACGGTCGTCGCCCCCATCGCCTCCGCCCGCACCCTGGACCAGCTGCCGCCCCTGCTGGCGGTGGCCGACCTGGAGCTCACGGACGAGGAGCTCACCAGGCTGACGGCGGCCTCGGCGTAGGCACGGGTGTGCGTTCCGGCGGTGCCGAACCGCCCCGCCCCCTACGACCGATAGGGGTTCTGGGCGGGATACGGCCCCGCCGGATACCCGTACCCCTGGTACCCGTAGTACCCATGCGGGCTGCCGTATCCGGCTTCGTACCCGTATCCGTATCCGTACCCGTGGACCGGCGCGGGCGCCGCGGGCGCCGTCATCCGCGCCGCATGGTCCAGCGCCGGCCGGGCGACCTCCCGGCGCCGCCACAGCTCGTTCAGCAGCTCCCGCTCCCGTACGACGAAGTCGTCGCCCGCCCGTCCGCCCCGCCCCCGGTGCCGCAGGAACGCCAGCGAGGTCGCGTACGCCTCGTACTCGGCGACCGCCCGCGCGGCCGGCCGACCCCCATGCCACTTGGCGTACTCGCGGGCGAGCCGCCGCGCCCGCATCGAGCCGAGCGCGTACGGCTCGGCCGGGGTGAGCCAGCCGGCCGCCGTGTACGCCGGCAGCTCCTCGCGGACCGTGCGCAGCTCCCGCTGCCGGGTCCACACCACCAGCCAGGTGAGCAGCCCGAACGCGGGCACCATGAACGACGCGTACACCGCGAAGAACCCGAAGTCGCCGAAGGTCGAGGAGCCGTTCCACAGGGCGTGCATGCCCATCGCGAGGAGCAGCCCGCCCAGCGGGAACAGGACGCGGCGCACCTGCCGGCCGTACCCGGAGCGCGCCGCGAGCCCGAAGCCCAGGCCGGTGAGCACGGTGAACAGAGGGTGCGCGAACGGCGACATGACGATCCGCACGAAGAAGGTCGCGGCCGTCACGGACGCGATGCCGCTTTCCCCGCTGAGCTGGTCGGTGCCGAACGCCGTGCCCAGATAGAGGATGTTCTCGGTGAACGCGAAGCCGGTGGCGGTGATCCCGGCGACGACCACCCCGTCGACCGGCCCGGTGAAGTCCCGTCTGCGGAAGAGGAACACGAGCAGGATCGCGGCGGCCTTGGCGGACTCCTCGACGACGGGCGCTATGACGGTCGCCCCGAGGGTGTCCGCCCCGGACGGATCCGCCGTGGCGGTGGCTATCCAGCGGGTGGCGAAACTGTTGGCGACGATCGCGATCAGCGCGGCCGCGCAGGCGCCCCAGGCGAAGGCGAACACCAGATTCCGCCAGGGGCCGGGCTCCACCCGGTCCAGCCAGCGGAAGGCGGCTATCAGCAGCGGCACCGGCAGCACGGCGAGCCCCAGCCCGACCAGGAACCCCTCGGTGCCGGTCTGCTCCCGCACCAGCGCCAGGATCACCAGCCCGGACAGCGTGAGCAGCGTGATGAGCGCCCCGTACCGCACCCCTCTCCTCCGCCACCAGTGCACCCGCCGGAGCCGGGCGTCCTCGGCCGGGCCGCCCGGGTGCGGTGGGTACGGCGGAAACGGGTGACTGATGGCCACGGCATCGGCCCTAACGAGGGAGGGGACTGTGGTGGACGGTCTGTCGGTCAGCGATCGCCGTGCTGTACGCGACGGAAGAGGAGGTCGTTCACCACATGACCCTTGTCCAGACCCTGGCCCTCGAAACGGGTCAGCGGCCGGAACGCGGGCCGGGGCGCGAAACCGCCGTCGGCCTGCGTGTTCTCGAAGTCGGGGTGCGCGGTGAGGACGTCCAGCATCTGTTCCGCGTACGGCTCCCAGTCGGTCGCGCAGTGCACGGTCGCCCCGGGCCGTAGCCGCGTCGCGGCCAGGCTGAGGAACTCCGGCTGGATGAGGCGCCGCTTGTGGTGGCGCTTCTTCGGCCAGGGGTCCGGGAAGAAGACCCGCAGCCCGGCCAGCGAGTCGGGTGTCAGCATCTCCCGCAGCAGGATGATCGCGTCGCCGTTGGCGACCCGGACGTTGTCCAGCCCGCCCTGGTCCGCGAGGTTGAGCAGATTGCCCTGGCCGGGGGTGTGCACATCCACGGCGAGGAGATTGGTGTCCGGGTCGGCGGCCGCCATCTGCGCGGTGGCCTCGCCCATCCCGAACCCGATCTCCAGCACCACGGGTCGGTCGTTCCCGAACAGCTCGCCGAGGTCGACGGCACGCCCGTCGATGTCGAGGCCCCACCGCGACCACAGCCGTTGCAGCGCGTCGGCCTGCCCGGCCGTCACCCGGCTGCGCCGGGGCTGGAAGCTCCTGATCCGCCGCTCGAAGTGCGACCCGGCGGGGTCGGCCTTCGGGCCGTCGGGGAAGCGTGGCTCCCCCTTGGCCCGGGTGTGCCGGACGGACTCGCCGGGGTGGTGCTCGCCGCCGGGAGCGGGCCGGGGGACTTCGGGGGTGTTCACGGAATCAGACACAGTGGAGTCGATTTTACTGCCGTGCCCAGGGCTCACCAGGTTCACCGGGTCCCCAGCACCTCCAGGGCCCTGCGGGCCACCTCCCGGCCGATCGGCAGCGAGGCCGTCGCCGCCGGTGAGGGCGCGTTCAGCACATGCACCGCCCGGGCGCCCTCCCGGATCAGGAAGTCGTCCACCAGGCCGCCGTCCCGCAGCACGGCCTGCGCCCGCACCCCCGCGTCCGTCCGCACCAGGTCCGTCTCGCGCACCGCCGGCAACAGCCGCCGCACCGCCTGCACGAACGCCCCCTTGGACACCGACCGCCGCAGCTCCCCGGCCCCGTACCGCCAGTGCCGGCGTCCCATCCGCCACACCCCGGGCCACGCCGCCGTCGCCAGTGCCTCCCGGGGCCGTACGACTCCCCAGTCGTACCCCTCGCGGGCCAGCGCCGGCACGGCGTTGGGGCCCACGTGCACCCCGCCGTCGATCCCCCTGGTCAGATGCACCCCGAGGAACGGGAACGCCGGATCGGGCACCGGATACACCAGTCCCCGCACCAGGTCGGGACGCGCCAGCTCGTAGTACTCGCCCCGGAACGGCACGATCCGCACCTCCGGCTCGTCCCCGGTCATCCGGGCGATCTCGTCGCAGTACAGCCCCGCGCAGTTCACCAGCGCGCGGCCCCGCACCACGTCCCCGCGCGCGGTGAGCACGGCCACGCCCCGCTCGGGCCGCCGGTCGATCCGCACCACCTCGGCGCCGTAGCGGATCTCCGCCCCGGACGCCTCACCGAGCCGCTGGGCGACCGCCGTGTAGTCGCAGATCCCCGTCGTCCCGACATGGATCGCGGCGAGGCCCCGCACCTCCGGTTCGTACTCCGCGATCTGCGCGATGCCCAGCTCCCGCACCGGTATGCCGTTCTCCCGGCCGCGCTGCACGAGCCCGTGCAGGCGGGGCAGCTCGTCCCGCTCGGTGGCGACGATCAGCTTTCCCGTGACGGCGTGCGCGATGCCGTACTCCGCGCAGAACTTGGTCATCTCCGCGGCGCCCCGCACCGCGTACCGCGCCTTCAGCGAGCCGGGCCGGTAGTAGATCCCGCTGTGGATCACCCCGCTGTTGCGCCCGGTCTGATGCCGGGCCGGTCCCGGCTCCTTCTCCAGCACGGTGACCCGGGTCCCCGGTGCGGCACGGGAGATCGCATACGCGGTCGACAGCCCGACGATCCCCCCGCCGATCACGAGCACATCACAGTCGTACGCCACCACCGGCACCACCTCCACCCTCGATAGTGCACTGCGCCACTGACAGCCACTTCAAACGCGGGTCAGTACAGCCCACCCAGGGGCCGGGCGGATGAGAGGCGAAGATCCTCAAGCCGGAGCCATCAGCAGGGGCCGTGCCCGCTCCCGCAGCTCCACCACCCTCGGCTCGTCCCCGTACGGCTCCAGCCGGTGCAGCAGATCCTTCACGTACTCGGTGGTCCGCGCGGACGAGATCCGCCCGGCGACCTCCACCGCCCGCACCCCCTGCTCGCACGCCGCGTCGAGGTTCCCCGACTCCAGCTCGGCGACCGCGGACACGACCAGCCTGAGCCCGTGCGAGCGCACGAACTCCTCGGTCGGCTGCGACAGGGCCTGCTCGGTGAAGCGCCGCACCTGCCGGGGCGCCTTCAGGTCCCGGTAGCACTCGGCCGCGTCGGCGGCGAACCGGTCGTACGAGTAGAACCCGAGCCACGAAGGGTCGTGATCCCCTTCCCGCGCCCGCTCCAGCCAGCTCTCCGCCGCCTTCAGCGCCGCCCCGGCGGCCTGCGCGTCCCCCGCGCGGGCATGCGCGCGTGCCTCGACGAGCCGGAAGAAGCTCATCGTGCGGGCGGTCGCCAGCCCCCGGTTGCGCTCCAGGGCGGCCTGCGCGAGGTCGACGCCCTCGTCGCCGAAGCCCCGGTACGTCGCCTGGAGCGACATCGACGCCAGCACATACCCCCCGAGGGGTACGTCCGCCGCCGCGCGGGCGAGCCGCAGCGCCTGGATGTAGTACCGCTGAGCGGCCTCCTGCTGACCGGTGTCGAAGGCCATCCACCCCGCCAGCCGGGTCAGTTCGGCGCTCGCCCCGAACAGGGCGCGCCCGACCTCGTCGGAGTACGCGCCCAGCAGCAGCGGCGCCGCCTCCACCCGCAGGCACTCGGGGACCATCGACGAACGCCAGTCCCCGCCCCCGTACTTGGAGTCCCACCGTCTGGCGTCCTCGGCGGCCTCCCGCAGCTTCTGCACATCGCTGTGGCCGACTTTGAGCGGTGCGCCGGTCCCCTCCAGGGAGTGGGCCTCACGCGCCACCGAACTGTCGGCCGGGGTTATCAGCCAGCGCGACGCGGGCGTTGCGTATGCGCTTACTGCGAATGATCCGGCCAGGGACTGCCAGATGCCTCCCGAACCGGCCCGGCGGCCGGCCAGGTCGAGGCGGTAGAGCTCCGTCGCCGAGCGCACGGCCTGGGCGACGTCCCTGGGGAAGGCGAGGCCCACTTCGGGCGCGGGGTCCGCGTCCGCCAGGCCGATCTCGTGGAGCGGCACCGGGCGGCCGAGCTTCTGCCCGATGGCGGCCGCGATGAGGTGCGGCGCGGCGCCCTGCGGCACCATGCCCTTCGACACCCAGCGCGCCACGGACGTCTTGTCGTAGCGAAGAGTCAACCCGCGTTGAGCGCCAAGGTCGTTGACGCGGCGCGCGAGTCCTGCGTTGCTGATTCCCGCGAGGGCGAGAACGGCGCCGAGCTTTTCGTTCGGCCCGCGTTGCTCCCTGGACATTGCGCCACCCCTCGACACATCCGGCTGCCGCTCTGGCATAACCACGCGGCATTCGTAAACCCAGCGTAGTTCGCCGCATCCCAAGCGTTAAGGGGCATTCTGCCGGTTGGCGGGATTGTGGTCCGTACTGAAGTACGGCCTTCGGTACGGTCCGTCGCCGCGTGCTCCCGCTGTGTGGCCGTGCGCCTGCGTGTGCGCTCTTCTCCGGCCATCGGGGGAGCGGTTCCATGGGTCGTGCGTGGGTCGGCCCGCTGTACTGGATCCAGTGGGCTGGGGGACACCGCCGCCTTCATCCCCGCGGGCGGCGGAGCGGTCCGGGAGACGTCTTCCGTCTCCCGGGCCGGCGCGGCTCGTGACGGGTACGCGCGTGTGTACGGAGCGTGTGCGGAGCCTGCGCACGGGACGGCCGACGGGACTCGCCCGCGCCGGATTTGGCCGAAAATCGACCCTGCGTTCCATGGGTGACAACGCCTCCGACCATGGAAATCGAGGGCGCACAGGGCGACTTGGGGGAGCGTACCGGGGGCGCATTCATGCCGCAGACACCGGGGTACCCCAGGCCGCACGGGCCGGCGGCGACGCGTCGACACGGGCGCACTCCCCGGATCACAAGCGGCGCCGCCTCCCGCTGCGGCGCGTTCTTCGTGGCAGCATGGTGAACCGTTCGTACGGTGCACCTGGTTGTCCACGGCCCGTGGAGGCGTCGATGCGGTGGTTGGTGGGATGGAGCAGCACCGCCGCGGGTGCGCTGGGCGGGGCTGTCGGTTACGACGGCGGCGACACCCACGGCGGTCAAGTCGGCTACGACGGGGAGACCTTGCACCCCGTCGGCTCCCAACTCCTGTGGGGCGACCCCGATCCGCTGTGGGCGGTCGGCGACTGGCGCCCCGACGAGGTACGGGTGGTGAAGGCCGACGCCCGGACCCGGATCGCGGTCCTCGGCACCTGCGGGGCGAGCGACGAGCAGCTGCGCGTCGGACTGTTCGCCGCGCGCGGCGGCGCACTGCGCCATCTGACGGCCTGGCCCGGCAGCTACACCGCCGTCGTCCAGGTCGGCCGCCGGGTCACCGTCTGCGGCGACCTCGCGGGCGCCCGCCCGGTCTTCCACACCCCCTGGGCAGGCGGAACCGCCTACGCCACGGCCGCGCTGCCGCTCGCCGACCTCATCGAGGCCAACCTCGACTTCGGCCACCTGGCCGCGCTCCTGGCCGCCCCGGACGTCCCCGCCGCCCTGCACGACTCCACCCCGTACGACGGCGTGCGGCGCGTTCCGCCGGGGCACGCGCTGATCCTGCGCGCCGGGGCGCGTGAGATCGCCGGCTACGACCCGGTCGCGTCGCTCGCCGTGGCGGCACCGCCGGCCGACCCGGACAGCGCGGTCGACGCGGTGCGCGACGCGCTCGTAGACGCCGTACGCGCGCGTCTGTCCGCGCCCAGACACGTGCCCGACATCGATCCCGGTCCCGTGCCCGGAATGGGTCCCGCCGAGCGGCGCGCCGCGCGCGGGATGCCGGTCCCGGGCATCGGCGCCGACCTCTCCGGCGGCCCGGCCTCCGGCACGCTGGCCCTGCTGGCGGCCGGCCTGCCCGGTATGCCGGGCACCGTCCTCGGCCACGGCACGGGCGCGGGGGAGCGGCTGCTGGCGGTCACCTTCAACGACCTGACGACACGCGCGCGTGAGGAGGAGCTGCAACGGGCCGGCGCCCTGGCGGCCAACCCGCGCCTGCACCACGTCGTCGTGACCGGCGCCGAGGAGACCCTGCCGTACGCCGACCTGGACGGCCCGCTGACCGACGAACCCGGCCCCAGCCTGGTGACCGCCGCCCGCCACCGTGCGCGCCTCGCGGCGGGCAGCGCCGACCACTTCACCGGCTACGGCGCCCGGCAGGTCCTGGACGCCCACCCGGCCCGCCTCGCGGACCTGCTCATGGACCGCAAACGCCGTCACCTGGTCCGCCCGGTGGCGGCCCTGACCAAGGCGGACGGCTCGGTGCTCGTCCCCGCGCGCGTGTACGGCGCGGCCCGAAGACTCGCCCGTACGCCGTACCGCGCGGGCGTCGAGAACCTCGCCGGCCGCCTGCTGCACCGCAGCTTCGAGGACGACCCGGGAGGCGCGGTCGGCGCCTCGCTGGCGGCGCTGACCTGGGCCGGACCCGGCCCCGCGGCCCGCTGGCTGACGGGTGAGGCCCTGGCTGAAGTATCGGTTCTTCTGCAGAATTCGGCCCATCGCGCCGGGATCGGCCCCGGTCAGCGCCCGGGCGACTACCGCGCGCGTGCCGCGCTCACCCGGCACGCGGCCGACCTGCGCATCCTCGAACAGGCCGCCGAGATCCGCTCCCAGCGCCTGCACGCCCCCTTCCTCGACAACCAGGTCGTCCGCGCCTGCCGCGCCCTCCCGGAGACCCTGCGCGTGCAGCCGGGCGCGCGTGCCGCGATCCTGCGGACCGTCCTCAAGGGCGCCGGCATCACCGACCTGCCGCCCGGCTGGGGCGCCCCCGCCCACGGCACCGCCGCCACGACCGCCCGCAACGGCCTCCGCCTCGCCACGGACCCTCTCCTCACGCTCTTCGACGCGCCCCTCCTCGCGGAGGCGGGCCTGATCGAGGCGCGGGTCGTCCGCAAGGCGGTCCGCGCGGCGGCCTCCGGCGAGCCCCTTCCACTGGACGGCCTCGCCGACCTGATCTCCCTCGAACTCTGGCTCCGCCGCCTGCTCTCCCGCCGGGGCACCTGCTGGACCGGCACCCCGGCCCGCTCCCGCGCGGTACCGGCGGGAATCGCGCCACAACGCCGAGCGGTGTCCTCCGGAGGCTGAGCCGGGGGCGGGGGAGCGCGCGTCTCCTCTCGGACGCGGCACGTTGTCCGTGTGGTGCTGTGGCTGTGGCTGTGGCTGTGGCTGTGGCTGTGGTGCGGGTGCGGGTGCGGGTGCGTCGTGTCGTTCGGGTGCGGGTTCGTCGTGGCCGGTCGCGCAGTTCCCCGCGCCCCTGGGGGGTTGCGGTCGCGTTGCCCGATTGCTTGGCGTAGCCGAGGGCCGCCATCGTCGTAGCCACTGCCGCAGCCGTGCCGCTGGGTGGCACAGGGGGTGCGGCCGCACCCTGGCAGCGCGCGAGTTGAACCCACCCCCGGCCGGCACCGACCCCGGGCAACCAGGAGCCACGTTCATCAGCCCAACCCCCGGTCCAACACACCCCGCGGCGCAAACCCCGTGCCCCCGCCCCAACCCCCGGCGACAATGAACCCGTGCGGTTCAACATCCTGGGTGTCGCCCAGACCGAGGACGACCAGGGCACCCCCATACCCCTCACCGCCCCCCGCCTCCGAGCCCTCGTCACCGCCCTCGCCCTCCGTCCGGGCCGGCCCACACCCCCTGAAACGCTCATCGACGAGATCTGGCCCGATGCCCCGCCCCAGGACGCCCCCGCCGCCCTCCAGGCCCTCGTCGGCCGGCTCCGCCGTACCCTCGGCAAGGACGCCGTCACCTCCACCCCCGGCGGCTACCGCCTCACCGCCACCGAGACCGACGTGGACCTCCACGTCTTCGAACGCCTCGTACGCGAGGCCACCACGACGCTCGAACAGGGCGGCGACCCCGAGACCGCCGCCCGCACCCTCGACGATGCCCTCGCGCTCTGGCGCGGCCCCGCCCTCGCCGACCTCCCCGACCGCGCCCCGGCCGCCCGCCCCGAGGCCCTCCACGCCGAGGCGGTCCGCGCCCGCGCCGAGGCCGACCTCCTCCTCGGCCGCGCCCGGGAAGCCGTACCCCGCCTGCGGGAACTCGTCGCCGCACACCCGTACGACGAACCCCTGCACGCCCTCCTCATCCGCGCCCTGCGCGACACCGGCCGCGCCGCCGACGCCCTCGCCGCCTACGAGACCGCCCGCCGCACCCTCGCCGACACCCTCGGCGCCGACCCGGGCCCCGAACTGCGCGCCCTCCACGCCGAACTCCTCGCCCGCCCCGAGCCCCGGCCCCTCCCGCCACCCCCACCGCCCGGGCGAAACGGCAACATCCGTCCGCGTCTTACCTCTTTCGTGGGCCGGGAACCCGAGATCGACGCCATCCGTTCGGACTTGCACAGGGCCCGCCTCGTCACCCTCACCGGACCGGGCGGCTCCGGAAAGACCCGTCTCGCCGAGGAAGCCGCCGCCGGGCTCCCGCAGGCATGGCTGGTCGAGCTGGCACCGCTCGACCGGCCCGAGGCGGTACCGGGCGCGGTGGTCAGCGCCCTCGGTCTGCGCGAGACCGCCCTGATGGCCACCGACCTCGCGCCCGCGCAGGACGACCCGGTCGCCCTGCTCGTCGAGCACTGCGCCACCCGCAGCCGGCTCCTGATCCTTGACAACTGCGAGCATGTCATCGACGCGGCCGCCGCCCTCGCCGAGACCCTCCTCACCCGCTGTCCCGGGCTCACGATCCTCGCCACCAGCCGTGAACCCCTCGGCGTCCCCGGCGAGTCGGTCCGCCCGGTCGACCCCCTCCTCCCCGACCAGGCGCACCGCCTCTTCAGGGAGCGCGCCGCCGCCGTCCGCCCCACCACGGCCACCACCGCGCCCGACCGGGACGAGCAGGCGGTCGCGGAGATCTGCCGACGGCTCGACGGACTGCCCCTGGCCATCGAGCTGGCCGCCGCCCGGCTCCGGCTGCTCACCCCCCGCCAGATCGCCGACCGCCTCGACGACCGCTTCCGCCTCCTCACCTCCGGCAGTCGCACCGCCCTGCCCCGCCAGCAGACCCTGCGGGCCGTCGTCGACTGGTCCTGGGACCTGCTCGACGAAGCGGAGCGGACCCTGCTGCGCGAGCTGTCCGTCTTCGCGGGCGGCTGGGACCTGGAGGCCGCCGAGGCCGTGTGCACCGGCCCGGTCGCCGACCTCGTCGGCGCGCTGGTCGACAAGTCCCTGGTCCTGGCGGCCCCGCACCCGCCCGACGGCACCGGTGGCGACCACGGCGACGGCGGGGGCGATGGCGACGGCATGCGCTATCGCATGCTGGAGACGATCCACGAGTACGCCGTGGAGCGCGCCGCCGAGGACCCGCCCGCACGCGAGGCGGCCGAGCGACGGCACCGCGCATGGGTGCGCGCGCTCGTGGAGCGTGCCGACCCCCTGCTCCGCTCCGCCGAGCAACTCCCGTGGATCTCCCGCCTGGAGACCGAACTGGACAACATCCGGGTGGCGACCCGGCGCGCGATCACCGCGGCCGACGAGGAGGACGCCGCCGCCCTCTGCCTCGCCATGGGCTGGTTCTGGTGGCTGCGCAACTACCGCCAGGAGGGCGCCGCCTGGGCCGACCGTGTCCTGCGCCTCGGCGCGGTCCTGGACACGCTCCCCACCCCGTCGACGGACACCGCACATCCCTCCCCGACGGCATCCGCCCCCACCTGCTGCTCCCTCCCCGTCCCCGCCGATCTCGCCGCCCGCATGGCCGCCGTCGACCCGGTCGAGGCCTTCCTCGCCGAGCCGGACACCGCGCAGGGGCCGGATGACGGCGGTGCGTCGGGCGGTCATCCCCGGCACGCGCAGCGGATGGACCTGCGGATGCTGCATGTGTTCCTGCTCTCCGAGTCCGAGCCCAGAGAGGTCGAGGGCGACCCCCGCTACCGGGCCTACCTCCTGCGGCTGCGGGCCTGCTTCCAGCCGGGCGGCCCGGCGGCGGCCCGGATGCCCGGGCTGGTCTGGCCGGTGGCGGCGGCCTTCGAGATGCGGGGCACCTTCGACGTCCGCGGCCTCCTGGACGCGGCCGTCGCCAACTGCCGTGAGCACGGCAGCGACTGGGAGCTGGGCTGCACCCTGATGTTCCGTACGCACATGGTCGTCGACTCCCCCGGCGGGATGGCCGGCGTGGACGACGACCTGGCGGAGCTGCGCCTGATCAGCCGACGGGTCGGCGACCGCTGGATGCTGGCCCAGGTGTGCAGCGCGGCCGCGGAGGCGGAGATGGCGCGCGGCCGGTTCGCGGAGGCGGAGGCGGCGTACCGCGAGGCGTTGCGGCTCGCCTACGAGGTCGGCGCGTACACCGAGGCGCCGTTCCTGATGGCCCGGCTCGCGGAGATCGCCTACCGCTCGGGCGATCTCCCCGGCGCCATGGCCGTCCTGGACGAGGCGGGCGCCGCCGCCGACCGGCAGGGAGTGGCGGACGCCCAGGCCTTCGTGATGCTGCTGCGCGCCTGTGTCGCGCTGGAGGAGGGGGATGTCGTCCGCGCGCGTGAACTGTGCGACGTGAACCTCGTGACGGTGCGGCAGGGCACTCCGCCGCCCCAGTTCACCGCTGCCCTGACCCTGCTCGACGCGGAGCTCACCGGCCTGGAGTCCGGCCCGGAGCACGCACTGCCGATGCTCGCCGAGGGACTGCGGCGGGCGGTGGCCGACGAGTGCAGCGAAGCGATCGTCGCGGCGGTCGTGGACGGCGCGGCCGACCAGCTCGCCCGGCTCGGGGACTTCCCGCGCACGGTGCTGCTGCTGGCCGCGGCCGACCGGCTGCGCGGTCCCCTCCCCCGTGCGGCTCTACGGTGCGAGCGCGCCGAACACGCGGAGGCGCAGGCCCGCCGGGCCCTGGGCGCGGAGCGGCACGCCGCCGAGCGGGCCCGGGGCGGCGACCTGACGGTGACCGAGGTCCAGAAGGAACTCGCCGAGGCCGTACGGACGCACCCGGCGCCGGCCGTCGGCCCGCCGGCCCCTACGAGCAGCTGAACTTCGACTCGGCCCAGTCCGCGAGGGCCACCCCGTCGAAGGGGCTGCGCGGCTCGACCACCAGCCGCACGGTCGTCCGGCCGACGAGGTCCACATGGACGGGCACGGCGGGATCACCGCCCTTCACCGTCCCGGACGTCCACAGCCGGGCCCCGTCGGCGTAGACGGAGAAGGTCACCTCGCCGAGGTACGGCGTCAGGTCGTCCAGGCCGACCAGTGCGTCGTAGGAGGCGCAGGCGCGATTGAGGTCGACGGTCACGGAGGACCGGCCGTGGACGGTCACCCCGCGTGCGTACTGCCGGCCGCCGACGGACACCCCGTAGCGCTGCCACACCCAACTGCTGCCGCCCAGCCGGATCTCGGGTCCGGTGCCGTCGCCGTTGACGTCGAAGGACAGCTCGCTCAGCGGGTAGACGGCGGGGGTGGGCGGGGGAGCGGGCGCCGGGGGCGGGGTCGCGGCGCGGGGTGGGGGCGTCGGGGTCGGCGTGGGGGTCGGTGCGGGGGTGGCGGCCGGGGCCGGTGCGGACGTCCGTCGCGGGGTGGGCGCGGGCGTCCGGGTCGGGGCCGCGGCGGGGACGACCGTCGCGGGTACCTCCGGCTCGGGCGATGCCGTCGTACGCGTGGGCGCGGGCGTCGGGTCCTGCGGGCGGGCCGCGGGTGCGGAGGCCGCGGGCGCGGCCGCGGGCTGCTTGGCGGGGCTCTCGTCGCCGACGAGGGCGAGGGCCAGCGCGGCGGCCGCGACCGCGACGACACCGGCGGCGATCCCGGCCTTCACGGGCGCCCCCAGTCCCTCCGAGGCGGCCGTACTCCCGCCGGCCCCGCCGGAGGCGCCACCGCTTCCGGCCGCCCCGCTCCCCGCCGCCCCTCCGGCCGCGCCCCCGCTCGCCGCGGCGGCAGCGCCCGCGGCACCCGCCGCCCCGACCCCGGCCCCGCCGGCGATGAGCCCGAGGGCCTTGGCGTATCCGGCGGCGCCGAACCAGCCGATGACCGCGACCGGGACGACGGCGGGGATGCTGCTCGCCACCTCCTCGATCTGCAGGGCGGCGAGCCGGCACTTGGCGCACTCCTCCAGATGCCTGCGCAGCCCGCGCTCGGCCCGGGTGCGCAGCCGGCGACGGGCGTAGCCGCCGAGCTGGTCGGCGTAGCGGGCGCACTCCTCGTCGCTGGTGAGGGTGGAGCTGACATGGGCCTGGAGGTAGGCCTGTTTGAGACCCTCGCGGGCGCGGCTGGCGAGCACGCGCGTGCCGTTGGCGTCGAGGCCGAAGAGCATGGCGACCTCGCTCGGCGACTCGTCCTCGACCTCGGTGTGCCACAGCACGGCCTGCCAGCGCTCGGGCAGTGAGCGGAAGGCCTGCATGGCCATGGACTGCTCGGCCTCGTGCAGGGCGCGCACCTCGGCCCCGACGTCCAGGCCCGCCCCGAAGGAGCCCAGGGACGCCGTGTCGTCGGAGGTCTCCGCGGCGCGGCCCGCCTGGGCGGCGAACAGGGCGAAGTCGTCCACGAGCTGCTCGCGCTTCGCCGACCGCGTCCAGCCCGCGGCGACGCGCCGGACGGAGGTGAGCAGATAGGCGCGGACGGCGTACTCGGGCCCGGAGCCGCCGCGTACGGCCTGGAGCATTCGGGCGAAGACCTCGGCGGTGAGGTCGTCGGCCGTATGGGCGTCCCGGCAGCAGGTGCGCGCGTAGCGGCGCACGGCGTCGGCATGGCGCCGGTACAGCTCCTCGTACGCCGTGTCGTCGCCCCCGCGCATCCGGGCGATCAGATCGGTGTCGGCGGCCGGCAGATCGCGGGGCGGCGGCAGGACGCCGTCGTCGGACCGTTCCCACTGTGCGGGGACCCCGCCCGCCCGGGAGGTGCGCCTGCCCTGGCCCGGTACCTGCTCGTCCCGCCCGTCAACGCTCATCGCGGAAAGCCCCCGCCGCCTGCCCTACCGGTCCCGACACCGGGTCAGAGTGCCACAGTGGCTTTTGGTCAGGACCGGACGGAAGGGGCCGTCCACTCGTCCGTGGGGACCTGTCGCCTTCCCGTACTCACTCTCACCCGGCGGTGCGGGGCGGGGCGGGGGCGTTGCCACGCCCCCGCCCCGCTCACCCCTTCGAGCGACCCGTGACCCCCTCCCTCAGGAGGACGGCCGCGAGCGCAGTCCTTCCAGCAGGATGTCCAGCAGCCGCGCCGACGCCGCCGCCTGCTGCGCCGGGTCCGGCAGCGAGGGCGCCGCCGTCGCGATCACCAGCAGCACGTCCGACACCGACACGTCGGGCCGCAGCTGACCCGCCGCCCGCGCCCGCTCCACGAGCTGGCCCACCACCTCGAGCAGCGCGGCCGCCCCGGCATCGTCACCCACGGAGCCCACGGAGCCCGCCGCGCCGACGGAACCGGCCGGCCCGCCCGTCGCCGCACCGTCCTCGGCGACCAGCCGCAGCTCGCCACCGCCCGGCTGGGTCCGCTGCTGCGGCACCCGCGGCTCCTCGGCCCCCGGACCCTGCGCGCCGTCCTCGGCGAAGGCGCCGACCCGCAGCACCTGCGGCGGCAGCAGCCGCCCGGCGCCCGAGGCCACCGAGGTCCGCAGGAAGCGCGACAGCGCCGACCACGGCTCGTCCTCCTGGCCCAGCGCCGCCCGCGCCTGGCCGGTCAGCCGCGACGTCTCCTCCTCGGCTATCCGCCGCACCAGGACGTCCTTGCTGGGGAAGCGCCGGTACACCGTCCCCACGCCCACGCGCGCGCGTCGCGCCACGTCCTCCATCGGCGCGCCGTAGCCCAGCTCGCCGAACACCTCGCGCGCCGCCCGCAGGACGTGCTCGAGATTGCGCTGTGCGTCCACGCGCAGCGGCGTGGTCCGCGGGCCGTCCCCGCGTCCGTTGCCCACCGCCGCGCTCACGCCGCCGCCATGCGCGAGCGCGGAGGCGGACGACCAATGCGTGTCCTGAATATGCATGAATGATCCCCCGGTAATGACGTCTCCCCCCGGAGACTCTCCCCGCCATCGAAATTCCGGGGCGCATGGAACAGGGGACTGCTTCCCGGACCCGCCCGTCGCGGACCCGTGGAGCGCACTTCCCCCTGACACCCCGTCGACACGAACATAGTTGAGAGGCAGTCAATTCAGAAGGGGCAGGTTCCGCACGGAGCGCCCCCCGATCGGAGTACGGGTCGTTTACGTCCTGATTGCACCCCCTCCCGCACCCCGGCGCACACCTTCTGACCTGCGTATCTGCCCCACACGCCGGTGTTTCGGCCAACCCCGCGAGCACTCGACCGGCAGTCACACAAATGGTCGGGGCTGTGGACAAAATCCGGCGCCGGGTGCGTCATGGGATGGTGAAGGAACGTGCGCGCATTCTCGTTGTCGGCGGTGGCTACGTCGGGATGTACACGGCACTGCGGCTCCAACGGAATCTGAAACAGGAACTCGCCCGGGGCGAAGCGGAGATCACCGTCGTCACCCCCGAGCCGTACATGACCTATCAGCCGTTCCTCCCCGAGGCCGCCGCGGGCGCCGTATCGCCCCGCCACGTCGTCGTCCCGCTGCGCCGCGTCCTGCCGCACTGCCGGGTCGTCGTCGGCGAGGTCACCGCCGTCGACCACGCCAAACGCACCGCCACCCTCACCACCCTCGCCACCGAGGAGGAGGGCACCGGCGCCCGGCAGCTGACGTACGACGAACTCGTCCTCGCGCCCGGCTCCGTCGCCCGCACGCTCCCCATCCCGGGCCTCGCCGACCACGCCATCGGCTTCAAGACCGTCGAAGAGGCCATCGGCCTGCGCAACCACGTCATCGAACAGATGGACATCGCCTCCTCCACCCGTGACCCCGCGATCCGCGACGCCGCCCTCACCTTCGTCTTCGTCGGCGGCGGCTTCGCCGGAGTGGAGGCGCTCGGCGAACTGGAGGACATGGCCCGCTACACCACGCGCTACTACCACAACGTCCAGCCCGAGGACATGAAGTGGATCCTCGTCGAGGCCTCCGACCGGATCCTGCCCGAGGTCGGCGAGGAGATGGGCCGCTACACCGTCAGTGAGCTGCGCCGCCGCAACATCGACGTCCGTCTGAACACCCGCCTGGAGTCCTGCGTCGACCGCGTCGCCGTCCTCAGCGACGGCGCCCGTTTCCCGACTCGTACGATCGTGTGGACCGCGGGCGTCAGACCCCACCCCGTGCTCGCCGCCACCGACCTCCCCCGCACCGCGCGAGGTCGGCTGAAATGCACCCCCGAGCTGACCGTCGACGGCGTCACGCACGCGTGGGCGGCAGGAGACGCGGCCGCCGTCCCTGACGTCACCGCCGCCGAACCCGGCGCGGAGACCGCCCCCAACGCCCAGCACGCCCTCCGCCAGGCCAAGGTCCTCGGCGACAACATCGCGCACTCCCTGCGCGGCGAACCCCTCCAGACGTACGCCCACAAGTACGTCGGCTCGGTCGCCTCGCTCGGCCTCCACCAGGGCGTCGCCCACGTCTACGGCCGCAAGCTCAAGGGCTACCCGGCCTGGTTCATGCACCGCGCCTACCACCTCAGCCGCGTGCCCACCTTCAACCGCAAGGCGCGCGTGCTCGCCGAGTGGATCCTCTCCGGGCTCTTCAAACGCGAGATCGTCTCCCTGGGATCCCTCGAACATCCGCGCGCCGAGTTCGAACTCGCTGCCGGGGGAAAACCTTCTGACGAGGCCTCCGACGACCCGAAGGGCTCGTCCTGACCCCATACAGGCCATACAGGAACTCCCCCGGCCGCCCCCGCGTCTGACGAATGTCGGCCCGGACCGCGGCCACCCTGCCAGACTGCTCCCTGCTCATCGCCACACTCACGAGGCTGTTCCCCAGTGCTCCACACCCCGGGTGCTGCAACAATGTGCGGCCACCGCCGCGCGGCCCCCGGAGCCCAGGCCGGGCCCGGAGCTGGCCGACGACGACTACACGAGGCAAGGATTCGTGAACTTCACGCGCTGGAGCTCCCGGCTCCCCGGAACTCAGCGCCGCGCCGCCGCGCGGGCCGAGCACACGGTCACCACCACGGACCGGCGGAGCGAGGGCTCCGTACCCGCGGCCCGCGCCGAACAACTGACCGACGAGCCGCCGCCCGTGCCGGCCGTCGACGAACTCCCGGTCCGTGAGGTCCTCGACCGCGTCCCGGCCCTCGTCGCCCTCGTCCACGGCCCCGACCACCGCCTCGCCTACGTCAACGACGCCTACACGGCGGCCTTCGGCGCACGCCCCTGCGGCGAACCGGCCGCCGAAGCCCTCCCGGAACTGCGCGACCTCGGTCTCATGCCGCTCCTCGACCAGGCCCTGCGCAGCGGCAAGCCCCGCACCCTGAAGTCCCGCAAGGCCCCCGACGGCCGCCACTACACCTTCACCTGCACCCCCGTGGCCGAGGACGACGCCGACGGCACGGGCAGCGCCGACCGCGCCGACCGCGCCGACCGCGCCGTCCTCGTATTCGCCACCGACGTCACCGACCACGCCGAGGCCGCCGAACGCCTGCGCACCAGCGAGCGCCGCCAGCGCGAGACCGCCGTCACCCTCCAGCGCTCCCTGCTCCCCCAGGAACTCGAACAACCGGACGACCTGCGGATCGCCGCCACCTACCAGCCCGGCGGCACCGAGGCCGCCGTGGGCGGCGACTGGTACGACGTCATCACCCTCGGCGGCGGCCGCACCGCCCTCGTCATCGGCGACGTCATGGGCCGCGGCGTCCGCGCGGCGGCCGTCATGGGCCAGCTCCGCACCGCCGTACGCGCCTACGCCCGCCTCGACCTCCCCCCGCACGAGGTCCTCAACCTCCTCGACGGCCTCGCCACCGAGATCGACGCCAACCAGATCGCCACCTGCGTCTACGCCGTCCACGACCCCAACGAGGGCCGCCTGGTGTACGCCTCGGCCGGACACCTCCCCATCCTGGTCCGCGACGACACCGGACACGTCCAGCGCGCCGACGAACCCACCGGCCCGCCCCTCGGCACCGGCGGCTGGATGCACGCCTCCGGCTCCATCCCGCTCGGCCCCGGCTCCACCGCCGTCCTCTACACCGACGGACTCGTCGAACGCCGGGACGAAGACCTGGACGAAGGCATCGCCGCCCTGGAGCGCGCCCTCGCCGGCGCCACCGGCACCCCCCAGGTCGTCTGCGACCGCCTGGTCCGCTCGGCCGGCGTCACCGCCGACCACGACGACGACGTGGCCGTCCTGGTCCTCCAGCACCCCGCCCGCACCGGCGCCGACAGCGAACTCTTCCGCAACGCCGCCCTCGAACTCCTCGGCGGCGTCGAAGCCGCCCCACGCGCGCGTGCCTTCGCCTCCGGCGTCCTCACCAGCTGGCGCTTCCCCAGCGACCTCCACGACGCGGGCGTCCTCGCCACCAGCGAACTCGTCGCCAACTCCCTCCAGCACGGCACCCCGCCCATGCGGCTGCGGCTGCGCCGCACCGACCGCCGGCTGATCATCGAGGTCACCGACGGCGACGACCACCTCCCGCGCCGCCGCCGCGCCGAACCGGGCGACGAGTCCGGCCGGGGCATCGCGATCGTCGCCACCATCGCCTCGCACTGGGGCAGCCGGCGCACCCCGGGCGGCGGAAAGGCGGTGTGGTGCGAGTTCGTCCTGCCGACGACCTAGGCGAATCCGCTCCTCGGTGCTAATTGCTTCCCAATGGCAGACGCAACGGGCTTTCACCTCAAGGGAAGCGCCCCCGAGCGCTACGAACACTACGTCGCGCCCCTCATGGCGCCCTTCGTCACCGCACTCGTGGACGCCGCGGACCTCTTTCCCGGCGCCACCGTCCTCGACCTCGCCTGCGGCACCGGCTTCGCGGCCCGTGCCGCGGCCGCCCAGGCGGGTCCCACCGGCCGCGTCGCCGGCGCGGACGTCAACCAGGGCATGCTCGAGATCGCCGTAGCGTGCCACCCCCGCCTCTACCCGGACATCGAGTTCACCACCGCCTCCGCCGACGACCTCCCCTACCCCGACGCGACCTTCGACGCCGTCCTGTGCCAGGAGGGCGCCCAGTTCTTCCCCGACCTCGACGCGGCCCTGCGCGAGACGGCCCGGGTCACCCGCCCCGGCGGCCGCTTCGCCGCCACCGTCTGGTCCCACCTGGACGACACCCCCTACTTCGTCGCCCAGCAGCGCGCCGTCGAGCAGCACGGCACCCCCGAGAACGCGGCCGCCTTCAGGTCGGCCTTCGCCGCAGCCGACCGCATGACCACCTCCCTGACCGGCGCCGGCTTCCACGACCTGACGATCCGCGAACTGACGTTCGCGATCAACCTGCCCCCACTGGAGGACTACGTCCCCGGCCACCTGGCCGCGATCCCCTGGGGCCAGGCACTGATCGAGACCGCCGGAGAAGAAGCCCTCACCCGGGCAGCCGACACGATCCGCGCCCACCTCCCCACCGACACGACGACCTTCCCGTTCAGCGCCACCCTGGTGACCGCGATCCGCTGATCACACAAGAGCTGATCACCTAGCTGATGGCATCGCTGATGGCATGGCTGATCGCATAAAAGAGGGCGGCCGTCGTCCCTCCCAGGAACGACGGCCGCCCTCACCGGCCCGGCGCCTCAGGCCTGCGCCTCCGCGGCCACGGGCCCCACAGCGGCCCCACCCTTGGCCACCACCCGGTTCCGCGCCAGCCACGGCTGATCCTGTACGGCGGTCAGTTGCCGCCCCAGCCGCAGCGCCAGGTAGGTGATCCCGAGCGAGAACAGCAGGAACGTCACGATGTACGGCGCGTGCAGCGACGCCCCCATCGGCCCGCCCACCGCCGGCCCCAAGGCCAGCGCCAGCTGCTTCACCAGGGCGAACGCGGAGTTGTACTGCCCCGCCATCCCACTCGGCGCCAGATCGGCCACCAGCGGCGCCACCGTCGGCGACAGCATCGCCTCACCCAGTCCGAACAGCGCGTACGTCGACACGAACGCCGCCGTCGCCATCTCCCGGCTTCCGTGCCCCAGCCCCGCATACCCGGCCACGACCCACGCCACGGCCCAGATCAGCCCCACGGCCGCGATCACCCGCGACCGCTTCTGCCGCTCCACGAACCGCAGCACGGCGAACTGGGCGACGACGATCACGGCCGTATTGGCGGCCAGCGCCGAACCGAGCGCCGACGTCGAGATCCCGGCGGCCTCGACCCCGTACGCGCTCAGCCCCGACTCGAACTGCCCGTAACAGGCGAAGAACAGCACGAAGCCCAGCACGGACAACTGCACCATGGCCCGATTGCCGAGCAGCTGCCGCCAGCCACCCCGGGCCGGCTGCCGGGACGCGTCCCCGACCCGCGGCGCGGACGGCACCCGCACGGTCGCCATCACCACGACCAGCAGCAGGAACATCGCCGCCTCGATCGCGAACAGCAGCGTGAACGACGACACGCGCGTGGTGTCGACGAGATGCCCGCCGATGAGCCCACCGATGCCCAGCCCGAGGTTCTGCAGGAAGAACTGCATGGCGAACGCCCGCGACCGCGTCTCCGTCGTCGAGCAGTCCACGATCATCGTCGCCAGCGCCGGCTGCATCACGGCCTGCCCCGCCCCCAGCGCGACCGAGGCCGCCAGTACGGCGGTGGCGGTACCGGCCAGCCCCAGGCCCAGGGCTCCGACGGCGGCGGCGACCAGGGCGGCCAGCAGGACCGGCAGTGGGCCGCGCCGCACGATCGCCCGTCCGGCGAACGGCAGCACGATCAGCGCGGCCACGGCGAAGACGGTGAGCACGAGCCCCGCCGTCATGGCTCCCAGTCCCCGTACCTGCGCCACATAGACGTACAGGTAGGGGACCGTGAAGCCGAGCCCGAAAGCGCTGAGTGCGTTGCCCACGTGGATCCGGCGCATCGCTGCGCCCTTGGCCCTGGTCACGTTCACCTCTCTCACTAGTTAGGAGTGAAGACTTCAAAGCTAAAGTTCGAAGCTAAAGAGTACAGACCGAAGGACTTCAAGGCAAAGGAGGTGCATGCGATACTGCGCACATGGCCGAGACCCCCGGCGTCACAGAGCCGACGCTCGAAGAACAGATCGCCGCGTACCAGCGCGAGTTCCGGGGCCTGGACCCCCAGGTCGAGAAGATCGTCTCGGCGCTCTCCCGGCTCAACCGCCGGATGAACGTCGCCTACGGCCGCCAGACCGCCGAGCTGGGCATCAGCAGCGCCGAGTGGGAGGTCCTCAAGGCCCTCGTCCTCGCCGGCGTCCCCTACCGCCTCGGTCCCAGCGACCTGGCCAAGCGCCTCGGGCTGACGCCGGCCGCGATGACCCACCGGATCGACCGCATGGTCACCGAGGGACTGGTGACCCGGGAACGGGACGAGTCCAACCGTGTGCGCGTCATCGTGGAGCTGACGCCGGAGGGGAGGGAGAAGTGGCTGGAGGCGATGCGCCTGGCCACCGTCTTCGAGGAGGACCTGCTCCAGGACCTCTCCGCCGAGGAGCGCACGACGCTCGGAGACGTCCTGACCAGGCTTCTGCGCCGGGTGGAGCACGCCCAGCCGGACGCCGGCGGGCGGCTCAGCGACCTGGACTGACCCGGTCGGAAAAGATCTTGACACGGGGTGCTTGACGCGCATGCGTGGGGCGCGTAAAGTTCTTCGGGTTGTCGGGGAGCCGGAACGGTTCTTCGGTGACACTCCCGCCGCAGCAGCGGCACCTCACACCAACAGCACGATCTCCCCACGGGGTCGAATTCGGCGTGCCCGAATTCAATTCGATTTGGGGCCGGCAGCCCGATTAGGAACTGCCGAGCGGATCCGCTAAGGTTTGAGACGTCGGAACGGCCGAAGGGCCGGGAAGACAAACCCCGCTGACTGGGAATCAGACGCCGAAAGGATCTGATAGAGTCGGAACCGCCGGAAAGGGAAACGCGAGAGCGAAGACCTGGAAAGCACCGAGGAAATCGGATCGAGAAAAGATCTGATAGAGTCGGAAAAGCAAGACCGAAGGGAAGCCCGGAGGAAAACCTGAGAGAGCCTCTCAGGCAAGTACAAAGGAAGCTTTCGTTCCTTGAGAACTCAACAGCGTGCCAAAAATCAACGCCAGATTAGTTGATACCCCGTCCCCGGCAGTGATAGCCGAGGATGAGGTTCCTTTGAAAAAACACAGCGAGGACGCTGTGAACGGTCGGATCATTCCTCCGACTGTTCCGCTCCCGTGAAAAGCATTCACGGAGAGTTTGATCCTGGCTCAGGACGAACGCTGGCGGCGTGCTTAACACATGCAAGTCGAACGATGAAGCCCTTCGGGGTGGATTAGTGGCGAACGGGTGAGTAACACGTGGGCAATCTGCCCTTCACTCTGGGACAAGCCCTGGAAACGGGGTCTAATACCGGATATCACTCTCGCAGGCATCTGTGAGGGTCGAAAGCTCCGGCGGTGAAGGATGAGCCCGCGGCCTATCAGCTTGTTGGTGAGGTAATGGCTCACCAAGGCGACGACGGGTAGCCGGCCTGAGAGGGCGACCGGCCACACTGGGACTGAGACACGGCCCAGACTCCTACGGGAGGCAGCAGTGGGGAATATTGCACAATGGGCGAAAGCCTGATGCAGCGACGCCGCGTGAGGGATGACGGCCTTCGGGTTGTAAACCTCTTTCAGCAGGGAAGAAGCGAAAGTGACGGTACCTGCAGAAGAAGCGCCGGCTAACTACGTGCCAGCAGCCGCGGTAATACGTAGGGCGCAAGCGTTGTCCGGAATTATTGGGCGTAAAGAGCTCGTAGGCGGCTTGTCACGTCGGGTGTGAAAGCCCGGGGCTTAACCCCGGGTCTGCATTCGATACGGGCTAGCTAGAGTGTGGTAGGGGAGATCGGAATTCCTGGTGTAGCGGTGAAATGCGCAGATATCAGGAGGAACACCGGTGGCGAAGGCGGATCTCTGGGCCATTACTGACGCTGAGGAGCGAAAGCGTGGGGAGCGAACAGGATTAGATACCCTGGTAGTCCACGCCGTAAACGGTGGGAACTAGGTGTTGGCGACATTCCACGTCGTCGGTGCCGCAGCTAACGCATTAAGTTCCCCGCCTGGGGAGTACGGCCGCAAGGCTAAAACTCAAAGGAATTGACGGGGGCCCGCACAAGCAGCGGAGCATGTGGCTTAATTCGACGCAACGCGAAGAACCTTACCAAGGCTTGACATACACCGGAAACGGCCAGAGATGGTCGCCCCCTTGTGGTCGGTGTACAGGTGGTGCATGGCTGTCGTCAGCTCGTGTCGTGAGATGTTGGGTTAAGTCCCGCAACGAGCGCAACCCTTGTCCTGTGTTGCCAGCATGCCCTTCGGGGTGATGGGGACTCACAGGAGACCGCCGGGGTCAACTCGGAGGAAGGTGGGGACGACGTCAAGTCATCATGCCCCTTATGTCTTGGGCTGCACACGTGCTACAATGGCAGGTACAAAGAGCTGCGAAACCGTGAGGTGGAGCGAATCTCAAAAAGCCTGTCTCAGTTCGGATTGGGGTCTGCAACTCGACCCCATGAAGTCGGAGTTGCTAGTAATCGCAGATCAGCATTGCTGCGGTGAATACGTTCCCGGGCCTTGTACACACCGCCCGTCACGTCACGAAAGTCGGTAACACCCGAAGCCGGTGGCCCAACCCCTTGTGGGAGGGAGCTGTCGAAGGTGGGACTGGCGATTGGGACGAAGTCGTAACAAGGTAGCCGTACCGGAAGGTGCGGCTGGATCACCTCCTTTCTAAGGAGCACTTCTAGGCCGCTCTGCGGTCCAGAGGCCAGTACACCGGCGAGTGTCCGGTGCTGGTTGCTCATGGGTGGAACGTTGATTATTCGGCACTCTTGACCTGCTCTGGTCGCTAGTACTGCTTCGGCGTGGAACGCGAGTTGGAGGGGCGAGGGTGTCGGGCACGCTGTTGGGTGTCTGAGGGAATGAACCCTCGGATGCCGGCCCCAGTGAACTCTGACCGTGTGGTTGGGGGTGATGGGTGGCTGGTCGTTGTTTGAGAACTGCACAGTGGACGCGAGCATCTGTGGCCAAGTTTTTAAGGGCGCACGGTGGATGCCTTGGCACCAGGAACCGATGAAGGACGTGGGAGGCCACGATAGTCCCCGGGGAGTCGTCAACCAGGCTTTGATCCGGGGGTTTCCGAATGGGGAAACCCGGCAGTCGTCATGGGCTGTCACCCGCTGCTGAACACATAGGCAGTGTGGAGGGAACGCGGGGAAGTGAAACATCTCAGTACCCGCAGGAAGAGAAAACAACCGTGATTCCGGGAGTAGTGGCGAGCGAAACCGGATGAGGCCAAACCGTATGCGTGTGAGACCCGGCAGGGGTTGCGCATACGGGGTTGTGGGATTTCTCTTGATCAGTCTGCCGGCTGGTCGGCGAGTCAGAAACCGTATGGATAGGCGAAGGACATGCGAAAGGTCCGGCGTAGAGGGTAAGACCCCCGTAGTCGAAATCTGTACGGCTCGTTTGAGAAACACCCAAGTAGCACGGGGCCCGAGAAATCCCGTGTGAATCTGGCGGGACCACCCGCTAAGCCTAAATATTCCCTGGTGACCGATAGCGGATAGTACCGTGAGGGAATGGTGAAAAGTACCGCGGGAGCGGAGTGAAATAGTACCTGAAACCGTGTGCCTACAAGCCGTGGGAGCGTCGGGTAGGAACTTGTTCCTACCTCGTGACTGCGTGCCTTTTGAAGAATGAGCCTGCGAGTTTGCGGTGTGTTGCGAGGTTAACCCGGGTGGGGTAGCCGTAGCGAAAGCGAGTCCGAACAGGGCGTTTCAGTAGCACGCTCAAGACCCGAAGCGGAGTGATCTAGCCATGGGCAGGTTGAAGCGGAGGTAAGACTTCGTGGAGGACCGAACCCACCAGGGTTGAAAACCTGGGGGATGACCTGTGGTTAGGGGTGAAAGGCCAATCAAACTCCGTGATAGCTGGTTCTCCCCGAAATGCATTTAGGTGCAGCGTCGTGTGTTTCTTGCCGGAGGTAGAGCACTGGATAGGCGATGGGCCCTACCGGGTTACTGACCTTAGCCAAACTCCGAATGCCGGTAAGTGAGAGCGCGGCAGTGAGACTGTGGGGGATAAGCTCCATGGTCGAGAGGGAAACAGCCCAGAGCATCGACTAAGGCCCCTAAGCGTACGCTAAGTGGGAAAGGATGTGGAGTCGCAGAGACAACCAGGAGGTTGGCTTAGAAGCAGCCACCCTTGAAAGAGTGCGTAATAGCTCACTGGTCTAGTGATTCCGCGCCGACAATGTAGCGGGGCTCAAGCGTACCGCCGAAGTCGTGTCATTGCAGCGATAAGCCCCAACGGGTGCTGTGATGGGTAGGGGAGCGTCGTGTGCCGGGTGAAGCAGCACCGGAAGGTAGTTGTGGACGGTTCACGAGTGAGAATGCAGGCATGAGTAGCGATTCACACGTGAGAAACGTGTGCGCCGATTGACTAAGGGTTCCTGGGTCAAGCTGATCTGCCCAGGGTAAGTCGGGACCTAAGGCGAGGCCGACAGGCGTAGTCGATGGATAACCGGTTGATATTCCGGTACCCGCTGTGAAGCGTCAAACATCGAACCAGGCGATGCTAAGTCCGTGAAGCCGCCCCGGAGCCTTCGGGCAAAGGGGAGTGGTGGAGCCGACGAACCAGACTTGCAGTAGGTGAGTGATGGGGTGACGCAGGAAGGTAGTCCAGCCCGGGCGGTGGTTGTCCCGGGGTAAGGGTGTAGGGCGAACGGTAGGCAAATCCGCCGTTCACATAGCCTGAGACCCGATGCCGAGCCGATTGTGGCGAAGTGGATGATCCTATGCTGTCGAGAAAAGCCTCTAGCGAGTTTCATGGCGGCCCGTACCCTAAACCGACTCAGGTGGTCAGGTAGAGAATACCGAGGCGTTCGGGTGAACTATGGTTAAGGAACTCGGCAAAATGCCCCCGTAACTTCGGGAGAAGGGGGGCCACGCCTGGTGAGGGGACTTGCTTCCCGAGCTGGGGGTGGCCGCAGAGACCAGCGAGAAGCGACTGTTTACTAAAAACACAGGTCCGTGCGAAGCCGTAAGGCGATGTATACGGACTGACGCCTGCCCGGTGCTGGAACGTTAAGGGGACCGGTTAGTCACATTTCGGTGTGGCGAAGCTGAGAACTTAAGCGCCAGTAAACGGCGGTGGTAACTATAACCATCCTAAGGTAGCGAAATTCCTTGTCGGGTAAGTTCCGACCTGCACGAATGGCGTAACGACTTCTCGACTGTCTCAACCATAGGCCCGGTGAAATTGCACTACGAGTAAAGATGCTCGTTTCGCGCAGCAGGACGGAAAGACCCCGGGACCTTTACTACAGTTTGATATTGGTGTTCGGTTCGGCTTGTGTAGGATAGGTGGGAGACTTTGAAGCAGCCACGCCAGTGGTTGTGGAGTCGTCGTTGAAATACCACTCTGGTCGTGCTGGATGTCTAACCTGGGTCCGTGATCCGGATCAGGGACAGTGTCTGATGGGTAGTTTAACTGGGGCGGTTGCCTCCTAAAGAGTAACGGAGGCGCCCAAAGGTTCCCTCAGCCTGGTTGGCAATCAGGTGTTGAGTGTAAGTGCACAAGGGAGCTTGACTGTGAGACCGACGGGTCGAGCAGGGACGAAAGTCGGGACTAGTGATCCGGCGGTGGCTTGTGGAAGCGCCGTCGCTCAACGGATAAAAGGTACCCCGGGGATAACAGGCTGATCTTCCCCAAGAGTCCATATCGACGGGATGGTTTGGCACCTCGATGTCGGCTCGTCGCATCCTGGGGCTGGAGTCGGTCCCAAGGGTTGGGCTGTTCGCCCATTAAAGCGGTACGCGAGCTGGGTTTAGAACGTCGTGAGACAGTTCGGTCCCTATCCGCTGCGCGCGCAGGAATATTGAGAAGGGCTGTCCCTAGTACGAGAGGACCGGGACGGACGAACCTCTGGTGTGCCAGTTGTTCTGCCAAGGGCATGGCTGGTTGGCTACGTTCGGGAGGGATAACCGCTGAAAGCATCTAAGCGGGAAGCCTGCTTCGAGATGAGTATTCCCACCCACTTGATGGGGTAAGGCTCCCAGTAGACGACTGGGTTGATAGGCCGGATCTGGAAGCACAGTAATGTGTGGAGGTGACCGGTACTAATAGGCCGAGGGCTTGTCCTCAGTTGCTCGCGTCCACTGTGTTGGTTCTGAAACCACGAACGGCCCCACGTTGCCACAGCGTGGTGCGGCTGAAACAGTTTCATAGTGTTTCGGTGGTCATAGCGTGAGGGAAACGCCCGGTTACATTCCGAACCCGGAAGCTAAGCCTCACAGCGCCGATGGTACTGCAGGGGGGACCCTGTGGGAGAGTAGGACACCGCCGAACAATCATTCCGGGAAACCCCCGCACCAAAATACGGTGCGGGGGTTTTCTGCGTTTAGGTACCGTGACCCGCATGAATGATTTTGTGGTGCGCGGTATACAGGCCGACGAGTGGCGTCCGGTCAAGGCGTTGCGTCTGGAGGCGCTCCAGGATTCCGTTGCGGCGATCGCCTTTCTCGAGACCTACGAGGATGCCGTGGCGCGGCCGGACTCCTTCTGGCAGGAGCGGGCCCTGGGGGCCGGGGGAGAGGCCGGCGCGGTGCGGCAGTTCGTCGCCGAGGCGGCCGGCGGGGAATGGGTCGGGACCGTCACCGTGCTCGTGGAGGAGGCCGGGAGCGTCGACTGGGCCGGGCTGCCCGTCGAGCGGCGGCAGGGGCATGTGGTGGGCGTGTACGTACGGCCCGAGTGGCGTGGGGGTGGGATGACCCGGGAGTTGTTCGAGGCCGGGGTGGAGTGGGCCTGGGGGGCCGGAGTGGAGCGGGTGCGGTTGCTGGTGCACCAGAAGAACCTTCGGGCGCAGCAGGCCTATCGGAAGGTGGGGTTCGCGCCGAGCGGGGTGACGGTACCCGTAGGGGAGGGATTCGGGGACTTCTCGGGGGAGGTCGAGATCGAGTTTGTGCGCGAGCGGGGGTAGAAATCCCTCAGACCGGTAGTTCGTGGTGGGGCCAGCGGGCCCTGGCCTGTTCGCGGGAGCGCAGGAGAGCCAGGGTGGGCAGGCCGCGGTCCGCTCCGGTTGCCAGGAGGTCCGGGAGTTGGGGGAGAGGTGCTACAGCGGCGATGTCGTCCAGGATCAGGGTCAGTGGTGGGTCGAGGCGACCGGAGGATGACCGTTCGGCCATGCGCCGGCCGCGCTCGACCACGCTGGAGACGAGGGCCGTGAGGAGAGGCATGGCGCCTGGGTTTGTCCTGGGGTCCTCGAGGGATTCGCCGACCACGTAAAGCGTTCCCCCTTCGTCCACGAAGGAATCCAAGGCGAGGGCATCACTTCGGTTGGGAGTGCATGCCTCGCGGATGTTGATCGTGGAGAGGGCGGAGAGCGCGCGGGAGGTGAGTTCCTGGGCGATGTCGCGGCGCTCGGGGTGGGCGGTGAGGGCGGCCTCCAGTTCGCCGGCGGAGCCGGGGGCGGCCTTCGGGTTGGTGCGGAGGGTGCGGACCGCGTCCTGGATACCGGTGCCCTGGGACCAGCGATGGACATGGCGGATGGTGCGGCCGTCGATGGCGGCGGCGTGGAGGTAGCTGCGGAGGAGGGTTTCGGCGGTGTCGGTGACTGCTTGGTCGAGGCGAGCCGTGGGGCGTACGGGGGCGAGGAGGGCGGTGGCTCGGTGGGCCGCTGTCGCCTTGTCCTCGCAGCCGGCGGTGGGTGACCAGTGGAGGCGGGCGGGGGTGTCGCAGAGGTGGGTGGGGTCGTAGAGGTGGACCGGGCCCAGTTTGGCCCTGGCGTCCTTGGTCTCCTGCCAGAGGGCGGGGTTGGAGGTGAGGACGAGGGCTGCGGCCTCGGCGTCGCGGAGGGCCTGGGCGGCGGTGGCCTTGCGGATGTCCGGTGGGGCGTAGCGGACCGCGCCTTCGGCGCGGGTGCTCTCCCATCTGCCCGCCTGTTCACCCTCGGACAGAGAAGTGAGCAAGCCAGGATCCGGCTCACGTTCCTCGGCAGGAGCAGGTTCGCTCTGCGGTTCCTGTTCGGCTCTGGGGGTCGGTACCTCGTACGGCTGTGGCACCGGTTCGGGTCTCGCCCTTCTCCGGGCTCGCACGGCCCGCCACCTCGCCACCGTCCCTATGGCGAACACCGTGAGGACGAAGAGGATCATCAGCTGGCCGATGAAGAGGCCCCAGAAGAGGCCGTAGCCGGAGAGGGCGGTGGGGGTCGCGTCGGGCCAGGCGCCGGGGATGTCGTGGGGCTGGGCGATGAGGTGGCGCATGGCCAGGGGGGTGCGGGTGAAGGTGACGCCGTCGGGCCAGGAGCCGTGGGTGAAGAGGGCGGCGAGGCCCGTGGCCGTCCAGACCAGGAGGGTCATGCCGAGGAGGAAGGCCAGCAGGCCCACCAGGAGGCCGTCGGGGATGCCGCCGGCCTGGCCGCCTTCGCGGCCGGGGGCGCGCTCGTCACCGGGTCTCATGGCAACCCCCTGCCGCTAGGCCACCGTCGACTCGGACGAGTCGTCCAAGTCGGCCAGGTGCTGTTCCATGAAGGCCGCCGCCCGCCGTTCCTGTTCGAGTTCGGCGGCGTGCAGGGCGTCCTCGGAGGTCAGATGGTCGGTGGAGGACTCGGTCATCGCCCGGTCGGTGAAGACCAGGGGGCGTTCCGTCTCGGTGACCAGGTGTTTGACCACCTGGACGTTGCCGTTGACGTCCCAGACCGCGATACCGGGGGTGAGGGTGGGGATGATCTCCACCGCCCAGCGGGGGAGGCCCAGGACGCGGCCGGTGGCCCTCGCCTCGTCCGCCTTCTGGGCGTAGATCGTCCTGGTCGAGGCCATCTTGAGGATCGCCGCGGCTTCTTTCGCCGCCGCGCCGTCCACCACGTCGGACAGATGGTGGACCACCGCGACGAAGGACAGGCCGAGTCGGCGGCCGAACTTCAGCAGGCGCTGGAAGAGCTGGGCCACGAAGGGGCTGTTGATGATGTGCCAGGCCTCCTCGACCAGGAAGATGCGCTTCTTCCGGTCGGGGCGGATCCAGGTGTGTTCCAGCCAGACGCCGACGATCGCCATCAGGATCGGCATGGCGATGGAGTTGCGGTCGATGTGCGAGAGGTCGAAGACGATCAGGGGGGCGTCCAGGTCGATGCCCACCGTCGTCGGGCCGTCGAACATGCCGCGCAGGTCGCCGTCGACCAGGCGGTCCAGGACCAGGGCGACGTCCAGGCCCCAGGCGCGGACGTCGTCTATGGCGACGTTCATCGCCTCCGCCGATTCCGGTTCGGGGTGGCGGAGCTGTTCGACGATGTCGGTGAGGACCGGCTGGCGTTCGACGATGGTCTCGTTGACGTAGGCGTGGGCGACCTTGAGGGCGAAGCCGGAGCGTTCGTCCAGGCCGTGGCCCATCGCCACCTCGATGATCGTGCGGAGCAGCGCCAGCTGGCCCGTCGTCGTGATCGAGGGGTCGAGGGGGTTGAGCCGGATGCCGTCGTTCAGGGCGGCCATCGGGTCCAGGCGGATGGGGGTTATGCCGAGGGCCTGGGCGATGAGGTTCCATTCGCCGACGCCGTCCTCGCCCTGGGCGTCCAGGACGACGACCTGGCGGTCGCGGAAGCGGAGCTGGCGCAGGACGTAGGTCTTCTCCAGCGCCGACTTGCCGTTGCCGGACTCGCCGAGGACCAGCCAGTGCGGAGCGGGGAGCTGCTGGCCGTACAGCTGGAAGGGGTCGTAGATGTAGCCCTTCCCGGAGTAGACCTCGCGGCCGATGATGACGCCGGAGTCGCCGAGGCCGGGGGCGGCCGTGGGGAGGTAGACCGCCTGGGCCTGGCCGGTGGAGGTGCGGACAGGCAGGCGGGTGGTCTCGACCTTGCCGAAGAGGAAGGACGTGAAGGCGTCGGTGAGGACGGACAGCGGGTCCCGCATGTGAAGCCCCTACCTTCGGATGCCGGTGGCGAACGGGAGCGTGTTCACGAACGCGCGGTGGTGCTCGCGGTCGCACCACTCCAGCTTCAGGTACGACTTGCCTGCGGACGCCCTTATGGTGCGCTTGTCGCGGGCCAGGGCCTCGGGGGTCCGGGAGGAGACGGTGATGTAGCCGACCAGGTTGACGCCGGCGGCGCCGGAGGCCAGGTCCTCGCCCCGCTGGTCGAGGCGGGAGTGGGCGGCGACGTCACGGGGGTCGACGGTGCGGTTCATCTTGGCGGCGCGGCTGGCCTCGGCCTCGTCGTTGGTCTTCTCGGTGAGCATGCGCTCGATGGCGATCTCGGTGGGTTCGAGGTCCATCGTGACGGCGACGGTGCGGATGACGTCCGGGGTGTGGACCAGGAGCGGTGCGAGGAAGTTGACGCCCACGGGGGTCATCGGCCATTCCTTCACCCAGGCGGTGGCGTGGCACCAGGGGGCGCGGGTGGTCGACTCGCGGGTCTTGGCCTGGAGGAACGTGGGCTCCATGGCGTCCAGCTCGGCCGGCCAGGCGTTGCGCCGGGTCATCGCCTGGATGTGGTCGATGGGGTGGTCCGGGTCGTACATGGAGTGGACCAGCGAGGACAGCCGGCCCTGGCCCAGGGGCTGGCGGACGCGGATGTCCGCCTCCTGGAGGCGGGAGCAGATGTCGGTCAGCTCGCGGGCCATGACGACGGCGAGGCCGGCGTCGCGGTCCAGCTTGCGGCCGGACTGGGGGCGGGCGGCGCGGGCCATGGCGTGCGCCTCGGCGGCCAGCTCGCGGGTGTAGTGCATACAGGCGACGAGGTAGGCGCGGTGCTGCTCGCTGCTGGTGGAGACCATGGACTGGAGCTGGTCGTAGGACTGGGCCAGCCAGCCCGGTGCCCTGCCGTCGCCGCGCTGGGCGACGTCCTTGGCGTGGGCGTCGGGGTCGGCGGGGAGGGTGCGGGCGAGCATCTGGAGGCGGGTGACGAAGCCGTCGCCGTTGGCCACGTGCTTGAGGAGGGTGCCGAAGCGGTCGACGAGGGCTTCCTGGTCCTCGCTGTCGCGCAGGCCGACGCCGGGGCCCTCGATCTCGATGGCGGCGGTGACGGTGCGGCGGTCCGCGTGCAGGAGTACGGCGATCTCGTCGGGGCCGAAGGGGGCGGCGAGCCAGCTGATGCGGCCGATGCCCGGGGGCGGGCCTACCTCGACCTCCTGGCCGTCGATGCGGGTGCCGGCCTCCATGGCGCCGGAGCGGTAGGTCGTGCCCTGGCGGAGGGTGCGCTTGTAGCTGCGGTTGATCTCGAACCACTTGTAGAACGTGCGGTGCTTGTACGGCACGTAGACCGCGGCGAGCGCGATCATCGGGAAGCCGGCGAGCAGCACGATGCGCAGGGGGAGGAGGGGGACGAGGAGTCCGCACATCATGCCGAGGAACGCGCCGACGACGATGAGCGCGATCTCGCCGGTTTCGCGGTTGCGGCCGACGATGGCGTTCGGCCGGGCGCGGCCGATGAGATATGTGCGGCGGGGCGAGACCACGTGGGACACGTGGGCCAGGTGGGAATCCGTCGTCAACGCCCTTCACCTCCCGTGCGGTTGTTGCGGGTGTTGCTTGTGTGCGGGCTGTTCACCGCGCTGCTGGAGCGGGGTGCGGGTGCGGCGGAGGGGACAGATCCGCCGCCTCCGTTCGAGGGGCGCGAGCTGTGGGCGGCGACGCCGCCCGAGGCGGGGTTCGAGGGGCGGGGGCCGGAGGAGGACTGGCCGCCTCCGCCGTTGTTGTCGGCGCGGGTGCTGTGGGTCTTGATGCCCTGGGCGACGAGGGTCGCGGGGGAGCTGATGACGGCGGCGGCCTTGCCTTCGGCGCCCTGCATGATGCGGTTGCTGCGGGAGTTCGCGATCTCGTCGCCGAAGCCGGGGACGAAGCGGTAGATCATCGCGCTGGCGAAGATGGCGAGCAGGATGATGGCGAGGCCGGAGACGACGGCGGAGAAGGCGTCGGGGCCGTCGTCGGCGGAGAGGGCGCCGGCGAGGCCGAGGACGATCACGATGACCGGTTTGACCAGGATGACGGCGATCATGATGCCGGCCCAGCGGCGGACGTGGCTCCACAGGTTCTTGTCGACGAGGCCGGCGTAGACGACGGTGCCGAGGAGGGCGCCGACGTAGAGGAGGGCGGCCCGGATGACGAGCTCCAGCCAGAGGACGCCGGCGGCGAGGATGGAGACGAGGGAGACGACGATCAGCATGATCGGGCCGCCGCCGATGTTTTCGCCCTTGGCGAGGGCGGCGGAGAAGGTGCCGAAGAAGGTGTCGGTCTGGTCGCCGGTGGTCTTGGCGAGGACTTCGGTGATGCCGTCCGTGGCCGAGACGACGGTGTAGAGGATCAGGGGGGTGAAGGCGGAGGCGAGGACGGTGAGCCAGAGGAAGCCGACGGCTTCGCCGATGGCGGTGGTGAGGGGGACGCCCCGGACGGCTCGCTTGGCGACGGCCAGGAGCCACAGGACGAGGGTGAGGACGGTGGAGGCGGCGAAGACGACGGCGTACTGCTGGAGGAACCTGGTGTTGGTGAAGTCGACGTTGGCGGTCTCCTTCACGGCTTCGCTGAGCTTGTCGACGGTCCAGGAGGCGGCGTCGGCACAGCCCTTGGCGAGGGAGGAGAGGGGGTCGAGGGTGTCGGAGACGCCGGGGTTGGTGGCGGTGCTGCCGGTGGAGTTGTTGCCGCGTTCGCAGTACTTCTTGGCTTCGCCGGAGATGAGGCTGCAGTCGAGGGAGCCGCTGGGCGAGGGGGACGCCGAGCCCGACGGGCTGGGTGAGGGGTCGGGTGTCGGGGCCGCGAAGGCGCGGCCGGCCAGCAGGACGGCGCTCGTCTGAACGGCTGTCACGACTCCGGCGAGCCTGAGCAGGCGGTGCGGGTTACCGGGCATAAGTGAACCCTCCGTACTCCTCGATGGCCTTGCTGATCTCGTCGGAGGCGGCGGCCTGGTCGTCGCCGGGGACCGGCGCGGGGCCGTCCTTCTGGCTGTCGGTGCTGATCTTCCAGTCTCCGTCGGTCCAGGTCAGGTCGAAGGTCCAGGTCTTCCAGGACGAGGTGACGGGGTCGGTCGAGTCCGTTCCGGACATGCCGATGAGGCCCAGGTACCAGACGGCGACCTGGGTGGTGGTGTCCGAGTAGTTCTGGACCGTCGTGCCGACGGGGACCACGCGGGAGACGAAGGTGTTGCCCTCGGGGGTGTTGCCGTTCGCGTCGAGGCCCATCTTGGCGAGGAAGTCCGCCGAGTAGGCCTGGTCCATGGCGCTCTGCAGCTTGGCCGCGGCGGCCTTGGTGTAGACGGTGTCGACGAGGGTGTGTCTGCTGTCTTTCTGGAACATGCCGGTCGAGCCCAGGGCCACCGCGTAGTTGGCGCCGGCGGACTGGGCGCCCTGCTCGGTGTGGGCGAAGCCCGAGGGGATTCCGCCCGTCTTCGTGTCCACCGGCTTCGTCCCGCTCGCTGCCGTCGACGTCGTCTTCGGCTTGTTCGTGTCGGGGGTGGCTTCCGACTCGGTGGAGTTGTCGCCGCCTCGATTCGCGAAGGCGATGGCCGCGATGAGGAGGACGACGACGCCGACCACCGTGACCAGGCTGCGGGAGGAGGAGCGGGCGGGGCGGCGGGCGCCGCCGTAGGGGTCGGCCTCGGGCAGGCGGACGCGGGTGCCCGTGGGCTCGCCGTAGTCGTGTTCGTCGCCGGGAGTCATGCCGCGTTCGCCCCCTCGTTGCCGTACTGAAAAGCGTAGAAGTACGACGGTAGCCGTGCTGGTTCCCGCGCGGGCGCGGTGTGGTGACTCGACATCAGGGAAACGCAACCTCAGCCGGTGGGCACGACGGGTGGGTGGGGGAGGAGGGGCGTCGGCGGGCGGCTATACGGCCATGCCGTACACGATCGTGAACAGTGTGCCGAGGGAGCCGATGATGAAGACGCCCGTGAGTCCGGCGATGATGAGGCCCTTGCCCTGTTCCGCACTGAAGGTGTCCCTCAGGGCCGTGGCGCCGATGCGCTGTTTGGCCGCACCCCAGACGGCGATGCCGAGGCAGAGGAGGATGGCCACCGCCATCACGACCTCGATCATCACCTTCGCCTCGTTGCCCAGGCTGCCGAAGGGCCCCCAGTCCGGAGCGATTCCGCCGATGATGGTGTTGATGTCGCCCTTGTCGGCCGCGAACAGCATGTAAGTCACCGCCCCTGGTGGGTAGTTCCGCCTGCCCCCTGCGGAGTGCAGAGGTCAGGCCTCATTGTCGCCGACGATGTCGCCGCCGTATGTCGACTTGGCGTCATTGACGGGTGGGATTCGTATGAATGGTTGGTACGGTCACTCTGTGTATCACGGCAGGTCACGCCGGGCAATGAGGCCGGAACGGAACCTGGGTGTGGTTCCGTCGTTGACCCACTTCACGGCTCCGTGCCGTTTCTGACGGCTGGTCGGGTGAGTGCACGTTTCGATGGTCTCATGTCCGGCTGGAACGCATGGCGAACGGGCCGCGGCTGGATGCCGCGGCCCGTTCGCCCTTGCCACTGTGGCCCCCACGGTCCACTGCGGCTGTCCTTCGGGGTGGTGAGGGGATGTCAGCCGGTGAAGGCGTCGATGCCCTCCGGGGTGCCCACGCCGGTGGGGCCGTCGTAGCCCGACTTGGCGGTGCACAGGTAGCTCGCGCTGGAGGAGCAGGTGCCGTTGCTGCCGCTGGTGACGTCGTTCAGGGACGAGGTGCCGAGGTAGGCGTAGGGGTAGGAGGCCGGGTAGTCGCTGCTGCCGGGGGTGCCGGCGAGGGCGTAGACCGCGGCGATGATGGGCGCGGAGGCGCTGGTGCCGCCGAAGGTGTACCAGCCGGCGGTGACGCCGTAGGAGTCGTAGACCGAGACGCCGGTGGCGGGGTCGGCGACCGCGGAGACGTCGGAGATGGTGCGCTTGGAGCAGCCGGTGTCGGTCTGCCAGCTGGGCTTGGCGTCGTAGGAGGAGCAGCCGGAGCCGGTGCCCTCGGTGGAGCTGGTGTTCCAGACCTTCTCGGTCCAGCCGCGGGTGGTGGAGGAGGACGAGAGGGCGGTGCCGCCCACCGAGGTGACGTACTTGGACGCGGCGGGGTATTCGGCGCCGTAGCCCTCGTCGCCGGCGCTGACGGTGATGGCGACGCCCGCGTGGTTGAAGTACGAGGAGTCGTAGGAGGTGTCCGAGGAGGACTCGGAGCCGCCGTAGCTGTTGGAGACGTACTTCGCGCCGAGGGTGACGGCCCGGTTCACCGCGGTGCCGAGGTTGGCCATGGTGGCGGACTTGGCCTCGACGAGCAGGATGTTGCAGTTCGGGCAGACCGCGCTGGCCATGTCGAGGTCGAGGGACTCCTCCTCGGCCCAGCCGCTGTCGGCGGAGGGGAGGGAGGTGGTGGAGCCGGTCTGGCTGACCTTCTTGAAGCAGCCGTTGGCGGTGGTGCAGGCGGAGAGGCCGTAGTAGGAGCGGTACTTCGCGAGGTCGGCCTCGGCGTTGGGGTCGTCGTAGGCGTCGACGATCGCGATGGTCTCGCCGGAGCCGTTGTCGGCGGCGGCGTCCGTGAGGCCGTAGGCGTCCTGGAGGTCGGAGGGGCCGTAGCCGGTGGGGCTGGCGGCGGCGGCCTTGGGGGTGACCTGTGCGGTGTCGCCGGTCCGCCGGGCCTGCGCCTTCTGGAAGGCGGTGGTGCCGCCGGTGACGCGGAAGGAGTCGCAGGCGAGTTCGCCCGTGTGCCTGGGGGTGGCGCAGGGGGTGGCCGCCCAGGTGACCTTCGAGGGCGTGGCGGTGGGGGCCGCGTTCGCGTGGGCCGCGGTGCCGAGGCCGGCGAGCACGAGGGCCGCGGTGCCGAGGAGGGAGGCGCCGACGCGGCGCCATCTGCCGGGGGCGGCAGGGGGGTTGGGGGAAGTCGTCGTACGCAACGGACAGCTCCTGAGGTGGGTGACAGGGGCGGTGCGGGTGGGGGTGATGCGTTGCCGCCGGTGCGTGGTCCCCGGCGGCGGGCGGCGGCCCGCGACGACTGTGCGCTTGTTGAGTACGCGACAACAAGGAGGGTTGCGGAGTTCTGACTTCCGCCTTACCCGGGGGGATGGGGGGATTGCCCGTCGATGGTGGGCGGATGGGTGAGGGGTGGCCGGTCCTTGACCCTGCTCACAGACGGGGCACAGGGGGTGTGGGCCGGGCGGTCAGTGGCGGATCAGGCCGTGCAGGGTGTGGTGGACCAGATCGGCGACGCCCGCGAGGACGGCCTCGGGGGTGAGCATCTCGTTCGCCGCGAACGAGGCGTACCCGTGCAGGGTGGAGCCCAGGAACAGGGTCAGCCGGGCCGGTTCGCCCTCGACGATCTCGCCGCGCCGCTGTCCGTCGGCGATCAGCCGCTCCAGCGCGCCGATCGTGCGGTCCATCGCGGCGGCCATCCCCTGGGCGGTGTCCGGGGTGGCGGGGGCGTGCTTGCGGGCGTACATCAGCTCCAGCAGTGCGGCGTTGTCGAGGGCGAAGCCCAGGTAGGCGCGGGCGAGCGTGGTGAGCCGGGGTTCCAGGGCGAGGGCCGGGTCGTCGGCGGCCTCGAGGGCCTCGGCCAGGCGGTCGAAGCCGGTGAGCGCGAGGGCGTCGAGCAGGGACTGCTTGTCCTTGAAGTGCCGGCCGGGCGCGGCATGGCTCACGCCGATCTCGCGGGCCAGTTCGCGCAGGGAGAGGGCGGTGGCGCCCTTGTCGCGCAGGGTGCGCTCGGCGGTGGCGAGGAGGGCGGAGCGGAGGTCGCCGTGGTGGTAGGGGCGGTTCTCGAGGGACGGCGACGGCGGCATGGGGGCATCATATCCCGATGTAGGCGGCGTCATCATTGTTGTCATTGCCCTCTTTGTTGTCGGCGTCTACATTGGCATCATGGCTGAGAAGAAGAAGGCATGGAGTTCCGCGGACATACCCGACGCCACGGGGCGCACGGTGATCATCACGGGGGCCAACAGCGGCATCGGGTTCACCGCCGCCGACGCACTGGCGAAGGCGGGGGCGCACGTCGTCCTCGCCGTACGGGACCCGGAGCGCGGGCGGGCCGCCGCGGCGCGGATCCCGGGCAGTACGGAGGTCAGGCGCCTCGACCTGGCGGACCTGTCGTCCGTGCGGGAGTTCGCGGCGGACTGGGCCGGGGCCCCGCTGCACACGCTGATCAACAACGCCGGGGTGATGATGGTGCCCCGGGAGTCGACCGCGGACGGCTTCGAGCGCCAGTTCGGCACGAACCACCTGGGCCACTTCGCCCTCACCAACCTGCTGCTGCCGGCCGTCACCGACCGGGTCGTCACGGTCTCCTCGGGCGCGCACCGGTGGGGCGGCGCGGTGATCGACTTCGACGATCCGAACCTCACCGCGCGTTACACGCCGCAGCGCGCCTACGCCCGGTCCAAGCTGGCGAACCTGTTGTTCACACTGGAGCTCCAGCGTCGGCTCGCCGGGTCCGGCTCGTCCGTACGGGCCCTGGCCGCGCACCCCGGATACTCCGCGACCAATCTCCAGAGCCACGCGGCCAGTCCGCTCGCCCGGGTCCTCATGCGCGTGGGCAACGTCCTGTTCGCCCAGGACGACCGCGCGGGCGCGCTGCCCACCCTGTACGCCGCGACCCAGGACCTGCCCGGGGCGAGCTACGTCGGGCCGGACGGGCCGGGCGAGATGCGCGGGGCGCCCACGCTGGTGGGACGCTCGGCCGCGGCGAGCGACGCGGAGGCGGCGCGCCGGCTGTGGACGCTGTCGGAGGAGCTGACCGGGGTGCGGTCGGGGGTCGGGGTGGCGTGAGCGCCTCAGGCCCGGCGGGGCTCGGTGCGGGCGCTCAGCGTGGGCGCTCAGCGTGGGCCGAGCGTCCACACCGAGACGGTGCGGTGGTCCTCGCTGTGCGTGTACCAGTGGCCGGCGCCCAGCGCGGCCGGGGAGCTGGTGACCGGGCCCGGGTAGACGAGCGGCTCGGGCCGGGGCGCGTCCCGTGCCACCAGCCAGTGCCGGCCCTCGCCCCACTCCTCGTCCTGCCACACGGTCCCGGCGACCATCGTCGCGTCGTCGACGAAACCGCCGGCCCAGTCCCAGGCGGGCCACACCTCGTCGTTCCCCGGATCGGCGTCCGGGTGCCGGGGCACGCACTCCTCCACGTCCCACTCCGCGACCGGGGCCCCGGACGACGTGTCGTACAGCGCGAGCCTGTCCTGGTCGTGCGAGACGGTCATGAAGTGCGCCCCGGACGGGCTCACGTCCAGCAGGGCCAGGTCCTGTCCCTCGAAGTACTCCACCGTCAGCCGCTCGCCGTCCCAGCGGCCCCAGCGCATCGGTGCGCCGTCCTGGCCCTCGCCGATGCTCAGGCCCATCCGGCGCGGGTCCGGGTGCGGGACGTGGTCGCTGCCGGCGGCGGCCGCCCGCGCGTCGACCCGGGCCAGCACCCGGCCGTCCTCGGGGGTGAGCAGCAGCCACTCGTCCACAGGCTGTGAGTCCAGCTCGCCGCCCTCGGCGAGCGGGCCGCGTATGTGGGCCCACAGCAGCGAGCCGTCCACGGAGAAGCCGGCGGAACCGCCCTCGGGGTACCGGTGCCCGCCGTCGGTCGCGTACTCCTCGAAGGAGCCGTGCGACGCGGGGCAGCCCCAGCAGCCGTGCCGTATCTCCCAGAGCGTGGCACCGCTCGGGTCCACCGCGCGCAGGGCGTGCGTGCCCGCGAAGACGACGACGTCGGCGTCGGGGGAGACGGCGCAGGTGCCGAAGCGGTGGGTCCACGGAGCCGGGAACCGTATCCGCGCCACCGGTCGGAAGGCGTCGTCCAGGGGCTGTACGACCACCTCGTCGTCGTCGCGCTGCATGAGCGCCGTACGCCCGTCGCGCAGCCGGAGGAGCGTCGCGGGGGCGGCGTCGGGGTCGGGGAGCGGCGCGTCGAGCGTGGCGACCAGGCGGGCGGTTCGGGTCATGTCCTGAACCGTACGGCACCCCACTGACAACGCCCCGCCCCCTCATTCGCCGAGCTCGACGCCCTCCACGAAGTGGTCGAACTCCCCCGCCTGGACGCCGAGGACGAAGGCGTCCCACTTGCGGCGGTTGGTGGTGACCACGGTGTCCGGGGCGCTGGTCTCCCGGAGGTAGACGGGCGCCTCGCCGTCGTCGTCCCCGGCTCCCTCGCCGAAGGCGATCTCGATCCAGGGACCGGGCCCGGTCGCCTCCGGCGGGGCGGCACGGACCCAGGTGAGGCCGGCGGGGATGTCAGGGGACGCGGTCATGGGGGCTCCTTCCCTCCGGTCACTGGTCACCCGTCACCCGTCACTCGTACGGACCAGTGATCGCTCCATTGTCTGACGCTTCTCTCACCTTCGTGGGTCACAGTGGGTCCGGTGAAGCCGGTGAAGCGAAACGCTCTGCTCGGTGCGGTCGGGCTGCTCGCCGTGGCCGTCACCTCCGCCTCCGAGGCGGCGGCGGACGGTGGGCCGGGCCCCCTGGGGGTGACCACCGTGGCCGCGGCGACGACCGACTCGGCGCGCGTCGGCGCGCTGTTCGACGCGGCGGACGCCGGCCGTCTGGCCGGCGCCCACTTCTGTACGGCCTCCGTGGTCCACTCCCCCCACCGCAACCTCCTCGTCACGGCCGCGCACTGCCTCGGCGGGGGCGGCGACCTCGTCTTCGTGCCGGGATACCGGGACGGCAAGGCGCCGTACGGGACCTGGAAGGTCGCCCGTGTCTTCCTGCCCGACGGGTGGGCGAAGGGCCAGGACGAGGACAGCGACGTCGCCTTCGCGGTTCTGCGGGCCGACGGCGGCAAGGAGATCGAGGACGTCGTGGGGGCCAACCGGCTCGCGACCCGTACGACCACCGGCGCCACCGCCGTGACCGTCACCGGCTACCCGGACTCCCGCGAGACCCCCGTCCGCTGCGTCAACCGCCCCACCGCCCACAGCTCCACCCAACAGCGCATCGACTGCCCCGACTTCACGGGCGGCACCAGCGGCAGCCCCTGGGTCAACGGCGACGACCGGATCGTGGGCGTCCTCGGCGGCCATGAACAGGGCGGGGCGACGGCGGACATCTCGTACAGCGTGGTGCTGGGCGCGGAGGCCGCGGAACTCTACGAGGACGCGGCCGCCGATCCGTAAACCTCCCGGGGCCCGGAGAACCTGCAGAAACCACCCCGTGCATGATCACCACGAAGGGCGGGGGCGCCCCTACACTGGCCGGGGTGGACTCCCGGGCGGCGAGGGGCGGTTGACGGTGCGTAGGGCATGGATCGTGGCGACCGCTGCAGTCGGTGCCGGTGCCGCCTTCATGATGGTGCTCGTCGTCGGCGTCTACATCGTCGCCGGGAACATGGTCAACGGCGTGGGCGGCAGCACCAAGTCGCTGGCCAAGGGGGCCGTGCCGGCCGCCTACAGCGCGCTCGTGCAGAAGTGGGGCAATCTCTGCTCCGCCATCAATCCCGCGCTGCTCGCCGCGCAGTTGTACCAGGAGAGCGGGTTCAACCCGCGCGCGCAGAGCGCCGCCGCCGCGCAGGGGATAGCGCAATTCATCCCGGGGACCTGGGCCACGCACGGCATCGACGGCGACGGAGACGGTGACCGCGACGTATGGGACCCGAATGACGCGATTCCGTCGGCCGCCTCGTACGACTGCCAGCTCGCCTCGTACGTGAAGGACGTCCCCGGGGACGTCACGAAGAACATGCTCGCCGCCTACAACGCGGGGGCGTACGCGGTCATCAAGTACGGCGGTGTGCCGCCGTACAGCGAGACCCGGAACTACGTGAAGACGATCACGACGCTGGAGGAGTCGTTCGCCGCGCCCGTCTCCCGTGTCGATCCCTCCGAGCAGGCCGCCGGGGCCATCTACTTCGCCCAGAAGAAGCTCGGCACGCCCTATCTGTGGGGCGGCAACGGGACCGCTGACCAGGGGGGACGGTTCGACTGCTCCGGGCTGACCAAGGCCGCCTACGAGAGCGTCGGGATCACCCTGCCCCGGGTCGCCAACGACCAGTACAACGCCGGGCCGCACCCCAAGCGCAGTGAACTGCTGCCGGGGGACCTGGTGTTCTTCTCGACCGATCTCGGGAACTCACGGGCCATCCACCACGTGGGTATCTACGTCGGCGGCGGGTACATGATCGACGCGCCCTACACGGGGGCCGTGATCCGGTTTGATCCCATCGACACGGCTGAGTACTTTGGTGCCACCCGGGTGACCGAAGATGGCGCGAAAGCGCTCCCGACGAACGTCTGAGACAGTCCGGGAAAATCCCCCTGAGCTGCGGCTTTGCATCTCTCTTCGATAACGTCTGAGTGATCATTCAGTGGAGAGTGGAACGTATCAACCGGGGCCGTGCGTTCCTGTTGAGGCGTGCGCATGAGAGATGCGCTGGGCAGAACATGACGAAGGGGCCGCAGCACCATGGCTGGACTCGCCGATTCCGGGTCGAACCCCGACGTCGACCTGCTCTATGACATCAACGGTCTCGCCAAGGACGCCCCCCACTGGTTCGACCGGATCGTCGAGTTCGTGGGGGAGTACGGACTGCTCCTCGCCATGGTCCTGCTGATTCTGTGGTGCTGGGCCAGCGGGCGGCGCACGGTGCGGGGGGCCGAGGAGGCCTCGGCGTCGGTCGCCGCGCTCGTGTGGGCGCCGCTGGCCGCCGCCGTCGCCGTGCTGGTGAACGTGCCGATACGGGGATTCGTGGAGAGGCCCCGGCCGTTCCTCGATCACCAGGGGCTCGAGGTCCTGGTCTCCGGGAAGACCGACTACTCGTTCGTGAGCGATCACGCGACGCTGACCATGGCCATGGCCGTCGGACTGTTCGTGGCCCATCGGAAGTTCGGGCTCTACGGGATCGCGATCGCGCTGCTCGAAGGGTTCTGCCGGGTCTACATGGGCGTGCACTACCCGACCGACGTGGTGGGCGGGTTCGCGCTCGGGACCGCCGTCGCGCTGCTGCTGTCGCCGCTCGCCTCGCTGGCGCTCACCCCGCTGCTGAAGGCCGTCGAGCGGTCGCCGCGGGCGGGGTGGGTCGTGCGGAGCAGGGGCGCGCGGGAGCGGGCCCGGGACGCGTTCATTCCGGGAGCCCGCTCCGGGGCGGCCGCCGAGGAGCGGGATCTCGCCGCCTGAGAGGCCTTTGGAGGCCTGGGAGTCAGAGCGCCTGCGGGTAGGTGAAGAAGCCCGTCGGGTCGTACTGCTTCTTCAGCTGGGTCAGGCGCGGCAGCGCGTCGCCGTAGTACGCCTTGCGCCAGTCCGTCAGGGTCGGGTCGGCGTAGTTCTGGTAGGCGGCGCCCGAGGCGTACGGCCGCATCGCCTTGTGGGCCGTGTTCAGCCAGGACTGGGCCGTCGAACCCGTCGTACCCGCCCGCCAGGACACGAGGTACTGGGCCAGCATGCGCGAGCGGCGGTGCACGAACGCCGTGGCCGTGGGAGAGACGCGGTTGATCGCGCCGCCGAGGGCGGTGAGGGCGATGCTGCCGGCGCCGCCCTGGACCGCCGTGATCTGCTTCAGCAGGGTCTGGACGCCCGCCGAGGACAGGGAGCGGTCGAAGAAGTCGCTGCGGGCCGTGTACGTCTCCCGGCCCAGCTTGCCCTGCGGGGAGCGGCCCGGGGTGGAGCCGGGCAGATGGCACTGGGCGTCGGCGCTGAAGGAGGAGCAGCCCGCATAGGCCTCCATGGCCTCCTCGTAGCCCTTGCGGCGCAGGGACACCGAGGACGCGGGGGCGCCCACCCGGTTGGCGAGGCGGTCGACCGCGTTCTGGAGCTGGCCGTAGGTGCCGATGCAGAAGGCGGCGACGGCGACCCGGGGGGTGCCGCCCGCCGAGTTCTCCAGATGCAGGGAGGACCAGATCTCGTCCGGCTGGGACGGGCCCCACTCCTGCCAGGCCTTGATCACCGCGGCCGCCTTCGCCCAGGGCCAGGTGAGATAGCCGGTCACGGCCTGCGGGGCGGCGTGGGTCTTGAAACGCAGCTCGGTGACGATGCCGAAGTTTCCGTTGCCCGCGCCGCGCAGGGCCCAGAACAGGTCCTTGTTCTGGGTGGCGTCGGCGACCAGCTGCTTGCCGTCGGCCGTGATGATCGTGGCCTGCGTGAGGCTGTCGCAGGTCAGGCCGTAGGCGCGGGAGACGACTCCGTGGCCGCCGCCGAGGACCAGGCCGGAGACGCCGACGGTCGGGCAGGAGCCGGCCGGGATCGTGACGCCCTTGGCGGCGAGGGCGCGGTAGACGTCGATCAGCTTGGCGCCCGCGCCGACGACGGCCGAGCTTCCGCTCGCGCGGACCGTCCGCAGCTTCGAGACGTCGACGATCAGCCGGCCGTCGCCGGAGGACCAGCCGCCGTAGGAGTGGCCGCCGTTGCGGATCGAGACCTTGGTGCGGTGCGCGCGGGCGTAGGAGAGGACGGTGCGGATGTCGTCGGCGTGGGCGACGTACGCCACCGCGGCGGGCTTCAGGTTGTCGAAGCGGGTGTTGTACAGCTGCCGGGCCGTCGTCCAGGAGGCGTCGCCGGGGCGGACCAGGGTGCCGTCCAGGTCGCGGGCGAGCGCCGCCCAGTTCGCGGGGCCGGCGCCGGCGGTGGTGGTGAGGGAGGTGAGGCCGGTGGCGGTCCCACCGGCGGAGGCGCTCGCTCCGCCGCCCTTCGAGGTGCTGCACGCCGCCGTCGTGACCGCCGCGACTGCGGCCGTTCCGCCCGCGATGAACGTACGCCGTTCCATGTTCTGCGCCTTCCGTCGGCCTGTCGGCTTCCCGCGGCCTGTCGGCCTCATTGTGCGAGACGGGGTGCCGGGGGTGCGGGTTCCCGCGGGCGGTGGCGGTGACGGAACGGTGACGTCAGCCGCGGGCGTGCCCCTCGGCGTCCGACCGGGCCAGGCTTCTCGCTCTGCGGGCCGGACCGCGCCAGCCGCAGGTGCACCGGGCCAGACAGAACCGGCCCTGTTCGACGGTCGTGGTGGAGTGTTCCCCCTCGGTACGGGGAGGGGCCGAGCCGTCCTGCTGCGTCACGCAGACAACGTTACCCAGGAAACGTAAAAGGCACGTATGCCGGGCGCGGGGCGGCCGGAACGACCCGTTCGGCGGTCGCGCGGGGGGTGGGGCGCGTGACGGGGGCACGTGACCGTCGTTAGGCGGGACGACAGGGGGACCCGTGACGGACGTACCGGCTGGGGGTAGGCAGACGATGACGGAGCGGTGGTACAGGCGGCGCGGGTGGGGTGGTGCGGTGGTCGTGGCCGCCGGGCTGGTGGCCGGGGGGTGTGCGGGGGTGACCGGGTGTTCGGGCGCGGGAGCCGCCGGTGGGGTCGCCGGCGGGGCGGCCGGGGCGGTGGACGCGCGGGGCGGTGACGCGGTACGGCTGCTGCGCGGGGCCGCGGACACGCTGCGGGAGACGGGCAGTTCGAAGGCGCGTACGTCCATGGAGATGGCCACCGGCGGGACGCGGGTGACCATCCGGGGCGAGGGGGTCTACGACTACCGCCGGCAGCGGGGGCGGCTGAAGGTGCTGCTGCCGCAGGATCCGGCGGGGACGAGCGAGCACCGGCCGATCACCGAACTGCTCGCGCCGGGGGCGCTGTTCATGAAGCACCGCGGGGCCGGGGTGCCGGACGACAAATGGGTCCGGGTGGAGACGGCGACGCTGTCCGACGGGAACCTGGTGACGGGCGGGGCCACGGATCCGTTCGCCGCGGCGGAGGTGCTGCGGGGGGCGCGCACCGCGACGTACATGGGGCGGAGCGAGGTCGCAGGGACGGCGGTGCGGCACTACCGCGGGACCGCGGATCTGGCGGTGGCGGCCGAGGGGGCGTCGGCGGGGAGCAAGGGGGCGCTGGCGGCGGCGGCGAAGGGCTTCGCCACGGCCAGGGTGCCGTTCGACGTGTATCTGGACGACGCGGGGCGGATCCGGAAGGTCAGACACCGGTTCAGCTTCGTCAACGGGCGGCAGGCGGAGGCCGTGGCGGTCGCCTCGACGACGCTGCTGTACGACTTCGGGGCCCCCGCCGACGTACGGCTGCCGGCGGCTCGGGACATCTTCGCGGGGCGGATCGCGGAGGACTGAGGTCACCGGGCCCGCGCAAGGACTAGCCCGTCCGTGCCATGCGCGCCGTGTACACCGCTCCCTACTCTAGGAAGCCGGTGACGGCAGAGACGAGGTGATGCGCGTGGCTCCGGTCGGCGGTACGGCAGTTCAGGACCACGTGGCCCTCGCCGAGATCGAGCTGTGCGGGGAGCTGATCATCGCGGCTTCGGCGGCCGGGGAGGAACGGCTCAGCCTGGAGAGCATCGACCAGGTGCTGCGCGTGCGGGAGGAGCCGGACGGGGGCGGGGCCGCGTCCGGCGCGTCTGGTCCGCCGGCCGCGTCAGGTCCGCAGTAGACGGCCGATCGCCTTGGTCGCCTCCTCCACCTTCGCGTCGACCTCGTCGCCGCCCTTGAGGGCCGCGTCGGCGACGCAGTGGCGCAGGTGTTCCTCCAGGAGCTGCAGGGCGAAGGACTGCAGGGCCTTGGTGGAGGCGGACACCTGGGTGAGTATGTCGATGCAGTAGGTGTCCTCGTCGACCATGCGCTGGAGGCCGCGGATCTGGCCCTCGATCCGGCGCAGGCGCTTGAGGTGCTCTTCCTTCTGCTTGTGGTAGCCGTGCGTGACGTGCGGCACGTCCTCGGCGGGTGCCGGGTCGGTGGGCTCGGTGGCCCGTGTCGTCGTCATCGCGTCCTCCCGTTACGGACATATACCCCTGCCGGGTATATCGTAACGAACTTTGCCGGGTACAGGACCCTTGAAGCCCCCGTGCTGATCATGCTGTCCGATGGGTGACACTGGGGGACGGCCCGATAGCCATGTCCGGATGGTGCCGCTTAGCATCACCTCTGGCCACCGGCTGACCGAAACCGATGCATCCCGAGGACCCCAAGTGCGCTTTCGTCTGACCCCCAGGGAGACGAGCTTCTATGACATGTTCGCCGCATCCGCGGACAACATCGTCACGGGCTCGAAACTCCTGATGGAACTGCTCGGGGCGGACACCGCCGGCCGGGCCGAGATCGCAGAGCGTATGCGGGCCGCGGAACACGCCGGTGACGACGCGACGCACGCCATCTTCCACCAGCTGAACTCCTCGTTCATCACGCCGTTCGACCGCGAGGACATCTACTCCCTCGCCTCCTCCCTCGACGACATCATGGACTTCATGGAGGAGGCCGTCGACCTGGTCGTCCTCTACAACGTCGAGGATCTGCCCAAGGGGGTCGAGCAGCAGATCGAGGTGCTGGCGCGGGCGGCCGAGCTGACGGCGGAGGCCATGCCGAATCTGCGGACGATGGAGAACCTCACCGAGTACTGGATCGAGGTCAACCGGCTGGAGAACCAGGCGGACCAGATCCACCGGAAGCTGCTGGCCCACCTCTTCAACGGCAAGTACGACGCGATCGAGGTGCTGAAGCTCAAGCAGATCGTGGACGTGCTGGAGGAAGCTGCCGACGCGTTCGAGCATGTGGCGAACACGGTGGAGACCATCGCCGTCAAGGAGTCCTGAGCTTTACATGGACACCTTTGCTCTGGTCGTGACCATTTGTGTCGCGCTCGGTTTCACGTATACGAACGGTTTCCACGACTCGGCGAACGCGATCGCCACGTCGGTGTCGACGCGGGCGCTCACACCGCGCGCCGCGCTCGCGATGGCCGCGGTGATGAACCTCGCCGGGGCCTTTCTGGGGAGCGGGGTCGCTCATACCGTCAGCAGCGGGCTGATCGAGACGCCCGAGGGCTCCACGGGGATGGCGATCCTCTTCGCCGCGCTGGTCGGGGCGATCGTCTGGAATCTGGTCACCTGGTACTTCGGGCTTCCCTCGTCCTCCTCTCATGCGCTGTTCGGCGGCATGGTGGGGGCGGCGTTGGCCGGGGGGACGGAGGTCATCTGGTCGGGCGTGGTCGACAAGGTCATCATCCCGATGTTCCTCTCGCCGGTCGTGGGGCTGGTCGGCGGGTATCTGGTGATGTGCCTCATCCTGTGGATCTTCCGGCGGGCCAATCCGCACAAGGCCAAGCGGGGGTTCCGGATAGCGCAGACGGTCTCGGCCGCGGGGATGGCGCTCGGGCACGGTCTGCAGGATGCGCAGAAGACGATGGGCGTGGTGGTGATGGCGCTGGTCATCGGGGATGTGCAGGGGGCCGATGATCCGATTCCGGTGTGGGTGAAGGTCGTGTGTGCGGTGATGTTGTCGCTGGGGACGTACGCCGGTGGGTGGCGGATCATGCGGACGCTGGGGCGGAAGATCATCGAGTTGGATCCGCCGCAGGGGTTCGCCGCGGAGACCACGGGGGCGACGATCATGTTCACGACGGCGTTCCTGTTCAAGGCGCCGATCTCCACGACGCATGTGATCACGTCGGCGATCATGGGTGTGGGGGCTACCAAGCGGGTCAACGCGGTGCGGTGGGGTGTCGCGAAGAACATCGTGCTGGGGTGGTTCATCACGATGCCGGCTGCTGCGCTGGTCGCTGCGGGGGCGTTCTGGGTGGTGAACCTGGCGTTTCTGTAGGCGCCGGGCCACCTACCCGTCCCGCCCACCCGCCCACCCGTCTCGGTTCGTCGAGGGGTGGGCGTTGTGTCGGCCGGATGCGGGGTGAGGGGCGGGCCGGGGCCCGCAGGAACCACATCTGGGCTTGTCCTCGTGCGGGGCCGGGGCCCGAGGGGGAACGCACATGGCTCGCCCTAGTGCGGGGTCGGGGCCTGGGAAAACCGCGCAGGCTAGCCCTGGTGTCGGGTCGGGGCCTGTGGGGAACCGTGCCTGGGCTCGCCCTGGTGTCGGGCTGGGGCCCTGTGGGAAGCGTGCCTGGGCTTGTCCTCGTGCCGGGTCGGGGCCTGGGCAACCACGCAGGCTCGCCCTACTGCCGGGTCGGGGCCCGTGGGGAACCGCGCCTGCGCCCGCCCAAGTACCAGGCCGGGGCCCGCAGGAACCGCACTTGGGCCCTGCCCTCACGCCAAGTCGGTGCTCAGCGGACAACGCACCGGGCCCCGCCCCCGCGCCAAGCCGGTGCCCAGCGGACAACGCACCGGGCCCCGCCCTCACGCCAAGCCGGTGCCCAGCGGACAACGCACCGGGCCTCGCCCTCACGCCAAGCCGGTGCCCAGCGGACAACGCACCGGGCCCCGCCCCCGCGCCAAGCCGGTGCCCAGCGGAGACGCACCTGGGCCCGCCCCCCGAAGTGGTCGGGGAGCGGGCCCTTTGTGGCCTCGCGGTGGCACCGCCATGCAGCACCGCGAGGGGTTCGTGGTGGCCTCGGGCAGGCGTAGCAGCCCGAGGCTCAGGCCTTGGTCAGCCCTGGCAGACCGTCTCGGTCCGTTGGGGTTGGCCGAGGTGTAGGCCCGGTCAGCCGAAGCGGCCCGAGATGTAGTCCTCGGTGGCCTGGACGGACGGGTTGGAGAAGATGCGCTCCGTGTCGTCGATCTCGATCAGCTTGCCGGGCTGGCCGACGGCGGCGAGGTTGAAGAAGGCCGTGCGGTCGGAGACACGCGCCGCCTGCTGCATGTTGTGCGTCACGATGACGATCGTGAAGCGTTCCTTCAGCTCGCCGATCAGGTCCTCGATCGCCAGCGTCGAAATCGGGTCGAGGGCCGAGCAGGGCTCGTCCATCAACAACACCTTCGGTTCGACCGCGATGGCCCTCGCGATGCACAGACGCTGCTGCTGGCCGCCGGAGAGGCCGGAGCCCGGCTTGTTGAGGCGGTCCTTCACCTCGTTCCAGAGGTTCGCGCCCTTGAGGGACTTCTCGACGATGTCCGAGAGCTGCGACTTCTTGTAGTTGCCGTTGAGGCGCAGGCCCGCGGCCACGTTGTCGAAGATGGACATCGTGGGGAACGGGTTCGGTCGCTGGAAGACCATGCCGATCTCACGGCGGACGGCCACGGGGTCGACGCCCGCGCCGTACAGGTCCTCGTCGTCCAGCAGGACCTTGCCCTCGACCCGGCCGCCCGACGTCACCTCGTGCATACGGTTCAGCGTGCGCAGGAACGTCGACTTGCCGCAGCCGGACGGGCCGATGAAGGCCGTCACCGTGCGCGGCTCGACCGTCATCGAGATGTCCTCGATCGCCTTGTGGGTGCCGTAGTAGGCGGTGAGCCCGCTTACATCGATTCGCTTGGACATGGTTGCTTCTTCACTTCCGTCTCGGTCGCTGATGCTGTGGGGCCGCGGTCAGCGACCGGTCTTCGGGGCCTTCCAGCGGGCGATGGCCCGGGCCACGAGGTTGAGGATCATCACGAAGGCGATCAGCGTGAGCGAGGCCGCCCAGGCACGGTCGTACGCCGCCGTGGAACCGGCGCTCTGCGAGTACTGCTGGTAGATGTACAGCGGCAGAGACGCCTGCGCGCCCTCGAAGGGGTTGTTGTTGATGAACGGGTTGCCGAAGACGAGGAGCAGGACAGGGGCCGTCTCACCCGCGATACGGGCGATCGCCAGCATGACGCCGGTGATGATGCCGCCGATCGAGGTCGGGACGACCACCTTCAGAATGGTGCGCCACTTCGGCACGCCGAGCGCCAGGCTCGCCTCACGCAGTTCGTTCGGGACGAGCTTGAGCATCTCCTCGGTCGAGCGCACGACCACCGGCATCATCAGGATCGCCAGTGCGAGGGAGCCCGCGAAGCCGAAGGGCTGCATGTCGAACATCAGCATGAGGCTGAGGATGAACAGGCCGGCGACGATGGACGGGATGCCCGTCATGACGTCCACGAAGAACGTGACCGCCTTGGCCAGGCCGCCGCGGCCGTACTCGACGAGGTAGATCGCCGTGAGGATGCCGATCGGGGCGCCGATCAGGGTGGCGAGGCCGACCTGCTCCAGGGTGCCGATGATGGCGTGGTAGATGCCGCCGCCCGGCTCGGAGTCGGCGACGACTCCCATGGAGTGGGTCAGGAAGTAGATGTCCAGGACCTTCACACCGCGGACGATGGTGGTCCAGAGGAGGGAGACCAGGGGGACCACGGCCAGGAAGAACGCCACCCAGACCAGGGAGGTCGCGATGCGGTCCTTCGCCTGGCGGCGGCCCTCGACCTTGGCGGCGATGCCGTAGGTGCCGGCGACGAACAGGAGACCGGCGATCAGGCCCCACTGGACCTTGCTGTCCAGGCCGGCGGCCAGGCCGATCCCGACGGCGACGACGACCGAACCGCCGGCGATCGCGTACGGGGACCAGCGGGGCAGGCTCGCGCCGCGCAGCGTGCTGGGGCGCTTGTCGGCGACTGCGGTTGCGTGGCTCATGCGTTGGCCCCCGAGTACTCCTTGCGGCGGGCGATGATCATGCGGGCCGCGCCGTTGACCAGCAGGGTGATGACGAAGAGGACGAGACCGGAGGCGATCAGCGCGTCACGGCCGTACTCCGTCGCCTCGTTGAACTTGCTGGCGATGTTCTGGGCGAAGGTGCCGCCGCCGGGGTTCAGCAGGCTGGCGTGGATGTCGAAGTCGGGGGAGAGGACCGTGGCGACGGCCATCGTCTCGCCGAGCGCGCGGCCGAGGCCGAGCATGGAGGCCGAGATGACACCGGAGCGGCCGAAGGGGATCACCGCCATGCGGATGACCTCCCAGCGGGTGGCGCCGAGCGCCAGGGCCGCCTCCTCGTGCATCTGCGGGACCTGGCGGAAGACCTCGCGGCTGACGTTGGTGATGATCGGCAGGATCATGATCGCCAGGAGGATGCCGACCGTCAGCATGGAGCGCGGCGCGCCCTCGTCCCAGGAGAAGATCCCGGTCCAGCCGAAGTAGTCGTTGAGCCAGCCGAACAGTCCGTCCATGTGCGGCACGAGGACGAGGGCGCCCCAGAGGCCGTAGACGATGGAGGGGACGGCGGCGAGCAGGTCCACCACGTACGCGATGGGGCCGCTCAGGCGGCGCGGGGCGTAGTGCGTGATGAACAGGGCGATCGCCACGGCGATCGGGACCGCGATCCCCATCGCGATGATCGACGACACGACGGTGCCGAAGGCGAGGACCGCGATGCCGAACTTCGGCGGAACGAGACCGGTGTTCCACTCGAAGGTGGTGAGGAAGTTGGCGTCGTCCTTGCTGATGGCGAGGTAGGCGCGGTAGGTCAGGAAGACCGCGATCGCCGCCATGATCACCAGCAGCAGGATGCCCGACCCGCGGGAGAGACCGAGGAAGATCCGGTCGCCGGGTCGGGTGGTGCCGCGGGCCGCGCGCTTGTGGGGGCCGTTGGCGGAGGTCGTGGGGGGAGGGTCGTCGTGGGGCGGGGGTGCGCCGTCGGCGCCTGTCTTCTGCGTGGATATGTCCATCGGGGTCTCCGGTCTGCGGAGCCGCTGCGGGTGTGGGCGGCTCGGACGGGGCCGGCCCTCGGGCGGCCCCTGGCGGCGGTGCACCGGACGGGTGCGGTCCGGTCCGGGTCTCCCCGGTGCCGGACCGCACCTTCAGATCAGCTCAGGCCGTCGATCGTGGTACGGACCTTGGAGATGATCGCGTCGGGGATCGGCGCGTAGTCGATGCCCGAGAGGATGCCCTGGCCGTCGGTGGAGGCGAGGTAGGTCAGGAACGCCTTCGTGGCCGGCAGGGTGGCGGCCTTGTTGCCCTTGTCGCAGACGATCTCGTACGTCACCAGGGTGATCGGGTACGCGCCCTCGGCCTTGGTGGTGTAGTCGAGCTTCAGCGACAGGTCGCTGCCGGTGCCGACGACCTGGGCGGCGGCGACGGCCTTGGTCGCGCCCTCGGAGGAGGCCGCCACCGGGGCGGAGGCGCCGGTGTCGATGGAGACGACACCCAGACCGTCCTTGGCGTACGACAGCTCCATGTAGCCGATCGCGCCGTTGGTCTGCTTCACGCCCTGGGCGACACCGGAGGAACCGGCGGCGGACTGACCGCCCTTGGCCTGCCAGGCCTTGCCACCGGAGTACTTCCAGTCGCTCGGGGCGGCGGCGATCAGGTACTTGGTGAAGTTGTCCGTCGTACCCGACTCGTCGGAGCGGTGGTACGGCTGGATCTTCAGGTCGGGAAGCTTCGCGCTGGGGTTCAGCTTCTTGATCGCGGCGTCGTTCCAGTTGGTGATCTTGCCGTCGAAGATCTTGGCGATCGTCGAGGCGTCGAGCACCAGGTCGTCCACGCCGGAGACGTTGTACGCGACAGCGATCGGGCCCGCGACCATCGGCAGGTCGATGCCCTGGCCGCCGGTGCAGACCGACTTGGAGGCGGTGACCTCTTCGGGCTTCAGCGCGGAGTCCGAACCGGCGAAGGCGACCTGACCCTGGGTGAAGGCGGTGACGCCCGCGCCCGAGCCGGAGCCCTTGTAGTTGACCTGGACACCCGAGCAGGCCTGCGTGAAGTTCTTCACCCAGGCGTCGATCGCGTTCTTCTGCGCCGAGGAGCCGTCGGCCAGGAGCTGGCCCTTGGCGTCGTCACACTTGATCGAGCCGGCGGCGGCGGTCGCGGAGGAGCTGCTGCTGCTGTTGCCGCTCGAGCCCGTGTCGTCGGAGCCGCACGCCGTGAGGGCCAGGGCGCCGGAGACGGCGAGAGCACCGAGGGTGAGGGCCCGCCGGTTCATGCGCTGAAGCTTCACTTGAGGGAGATCCTTCCAGTAGCCGCCGTCCTGAATTCGGCGGCGTGCGAAAGCCATGGGTGGCATGGGCGTGGTCGTCGGACCGCGCACCGCACCGGGTAAGGCCGAAATTAGGCAGATCAGGTGAAGGCGCCTACGGGCACGAGTGAACGGCGGGTGAACCCATGGGGAAGGCCCGGTTAGGTCACGGAACGCTTACGCCGAGGACACAGCGGGGTCCCGGGTCAGGTGAGGCGCAGGGTGTTCAGGAGGGCGTCCACCAGGTCGCGGTCCCGGGGCTGGGTGAGGCGGTTGCGGGCCGCCGACGCGGGCAGCCACAGGAGGCGGTCTACCTCGTCGTTCGGGCTGAAAGCGCCGGAGACGGCCTGAGCCGCCCAGTAGCGGACCTGCTTGGGCCGGCCGTTCGCGTAGTAGCTCACGGACGGCAGCACCGCGCCGGGCGCCGCCCGGTACCCGGTCTCCTCCGCGACCTCGCGCAGGGCACCGGCCAGCGGGTCCTCCCCCCGCTTGAGCTTGCCCTTCGGGTGTGACCAGTCGTCGTACTTGGGTCGGTGGACGAGGCACACCTCCAGTTCACCGCCACTCGGGGAGCGCCGCCACAGGACGCAGCCCGCGGCCTGTACGGGGGTGGTCTGCAAGGGGGTCCGGTTCGGGGAACTCACTTCGTCCTCACCGCCTGGCTCTTCCGACTTCCGACTTCCGACATCCTGTCCTGATGTCTTCCCGGCCGCCTGTCCTGGTGTCGACGTGGTGTTGTCCTGCGGCTTACGGCAGGGTGTCCGCCCGGTGCGCCCCGCCGCGCGGGCGGGGCCTCAGGCTCTGCCGGCGGTCTGCTTCTGCCAGCAGTGCTGGAACGCGTACCGCGCCGCCTCCACCTCGTGCCGCTGGTCCGCGTGCAGCACGCCGAGCGCGTACGCGGTGGCCGGCGCGATCCGGGGCGTACGGGCCGCCTGGGCCGCGGCGGCCGCCGCCTCCGAGGCGTCGCGGTGCCGGTCGAGGGCCTGGCCCGCGGTCAGCAGCCGCATGTCCAGGGGCGCTCCGGGTCCGTGCAGGACCTCGCAGGCGTAGCGGTGCAGCCGCAGCAGCAGCCGGACCTGGTGCCACGGGGCGTCCTGAGGGTGCGGGGCCGGGTCGGGGGAGAGGCCGTGGATCAGGGCCTCCGCGTTGTAGGGGCTGCCCGCGGTGAGGAGGGGCAGGGCGGCGACGGCGTCCGCGAGGCGTTCCTCGGCGGCCGCGGCGAGGGGGTGCAGGTCGGTGCCGGGCGCGGCCGGGGTGAGCCGGACCTCGCTGGCGAGGACCGCGACCTGGTCGGCGACCGCGTGGAAGCGGGAGGAGCCGAGGGCCTGGAGGGCGGTGCTGTGGGCGCGGGTGCGGGCGAGGGTGAGCTGGCGGTCCAGGAGGGCGCCGGCCTTCGCGGCGCCGACCGTGAGGTTGCCGCGGTCGGGGGTCGCCGCGGCGCGGGTGCCGGCCGCGCCGAGCGCGGCGCGCTGCGGGACGGACGCCGCCCCGGCGCCACGACCGCCCGCGGCCGCACCCGATCCCGGGGTTCCCGGCGTCTGGGACGGGACCGGCGTGGAGCCCGACAGACGGTGCAGGGCGAGGAGCAGGCGCTCCAGGCGGGCCTCGTAGGCGTGTTCGAGAGCGAGCGTGCCCGAGAGCCAGGCCAGTTCCGGGCGGATCTGTTCCGACCACTCGGGGTCGAGGAGCGGGCGGAAGGTGTGCAGGCTGCCGCTGATGCGGCGGGCGGCGCGGCGCAGGGCGCGCGCCGCGTCGACGGCGTCCGCCGCGCCGCCCGGCGCACCGGGGGACGCGGCGGGGCCGGCGGCCGACGTCCCGCCCGCCGCCGTACCGCCGCCTCCTGTCTCCCGGTGCAGCCGCAGCGCGCGGAGGAAGTCCGTGGCCTGGGCCCGCAGATAGCCCGCCAGGGCGTCCCCGGTCACGGGCCCGGGGACGGGCCCGGCGACGACACCGGGCCCGGCCGCGGGGTCCGTCAGGTCATGGTGTTGCTGTGCCACGCCGGCGCCTCCGGGCGTCTATGAGCATCTCCTGGACGTTGCGCAGGGGCTGGCCGTCCGGGTCGGTCGCGTGCCGGATCCACTCGCCGTCCGGGCCGAGGTGCCAGGAGGAGGTGGCGTCGGACATGCCGGTCTCCAGCAGCCGGTTCAGGGCGGCCCGGTGGGCCGGGTCCACGACCCTGACCATGGCCTCGATACGGCGGTCGAGGTTGCGGTGCATCATGTCGGCGCTGCCGAACCACACCTCGGGCTCGCCGCCGTTGCCGAAGGAGAAGACCCGGGAGTGCTCCAGGAAGCGGCCGAGTATCGAGCGGACCTTGACGTTCTCCGACAGGCCGGGCACGCCCGGGCGCACCGCGCAGATCCCGCGCACCCACACGTCGACGGGCACGCCCGCCTGGGAGGCCCGGTAGAGGGAGTCGATCAGCGCCTCGTCGACGATCGAGTTGACCTTGATCCGGACGTACGCCGGACGCCCCGCGCGATGGTGCTGGATCTCCTTCTCCACCCGGGAGATCAGTCCGTCCCGCAGCGACTTGGGGGCGACGAGGAGACGGCGGTAGGTCTCGCGGCGCGAGTAGCCGGAGAGCCGGTTGAACAGGTCGGAGAGGTCCGCGCCGACCTGCGGGTCCGCGGTGAGCAGCCCGAGGTCCTCGTAGAGCCGGGCCGTCTTCGGGTGGTAGTTGCCGGTGCCGACGTGGCTGTAACGCCGTAGCGTCTCGCCCTCCTGACGGACCACCAGGGACAGCTTGCAGTGGGTCTTCAGTCCGACGAGGCCGTAGACGACATGGCAGCCGGCCTCCTCCAGCTTGCGCGCCCACTTGATGTTGGCGTGCTCGTCGAAGCGGGCCTTGATCTCGACCAGCACGAGGACCTGCTTGCCGGACTCGGCCGCGTCGATCAGCGCGTCCACGATCGGCGAGTCGCCGGAGGTCCGGTACAGGGTCTGCTTGATCGCGAGGACGTCCGGGTCGGCGGCCGCCTGCTCCAGGAAGGCCTGGACGGAGGTGGAGAAGCTGTCGTACGGGTGGTGCAGCAGCACGTCGCGGCTGCGCAGCGCGCCGAAGACGTCGGGGGGAGAGGCGGACTCCACCTCGGCGAGGTCACGGTGCGTGCCGGCGATGAACTTCTTGTACTTCAGCTCGGGCCGGTCGAGGCCGTGGATGCGGAAGAGACCGGTGAGGTCGAGCGGGCCGGGCAGCGGGTAGACCTCCGCCTCGGAGATCTTCAGCTCGCGCACCAGCAGGTCGAGCACCTTGCGGTCGATGGACTCCTCGACCTCCAGGCGCACCGGCGGGCCGAACCGGCGCCGCATGAGCTCCTTCTCCAGGGCCTGGAGCAGGTTCTCGGCGTCGTCCTCCTCGACCTCCAGGTCCTCGTTCCGGGTGAGCCGGAAGGCGTGGTGCTCCAGCACCTCCATGCCCGGGAACAGCTCCTCCAGGTGGGCGCCGATGACGTCCTCGATGGGGACGTACCGGCCCGGGGAGGCCTCCAGGAAGCGGGAGAGCAGCGGCGGCACCTTGACGCGCGCGAAGTGGTCGTGACCGCTCACCGGGTTGCGGACGACGACCGCGAGGTTCAGCGAGAGACCCGAGATGTACGGGAAGGGGTGCGCGGGGTCGACGGCCAGCGGCGTGAGGACCGGGAAGATCTGGTGCCGGAAGAGGGTGAACAGGCGGGCCTGTTCCTTCTCGGTCAGCTCGTTCCAGCGGACGAGGTGGATGCCCTCCTCCGCGAGCGCGGGGGCGATGTCCTCGTGGTAGGTCGCGGCATGCCGGGCCATGAGCTCGCGCGAGCGGGCCCAGATCATCTCCAGCACCTCGCGTGGCTGGAGCCCGGAGGCGGAACGGGTGGCGACGCCGGTCGCGATACGGCGCTTCAACCCGGCCACCCGGACCATGAAGAACTCGTCCAGGTTGCTCGCGAAGATGGCGAGGAAGTTCGCCCGCTCGAGCAGCGGCGTGTTCGGGTCCTCGGCGAGTTCGAGCACCCGCTCGTTGAACGCGAGCCAGCTGCGCTCCCGGTCGAGGAAGCGGCCCTGCGGGAGCTTGACCCCGTCGGCCTGCGATTCCTCGTACGCGTCGAGGTCGGCGTCGATGTCGGGTTCCAGATCGGAGACCGCGGCCGCGACGGTGTGCGGGCGGTGCGCGGCTATGGAGCCCACGGAGGGCTGCGCGTGCTGGACATCGGCCTGAGGGGCATGTGACTGGCTCATGTACCCATTCTTCCGCGCCAGCAGCGATACGGGCGCGTCAGAACGTGCAGGCGGGAGCATGACGGGCTGCCCGTCGGGGTCGTTCCCCTCGGGGGGCGGCGAGGCCTCGGGCGCGGCGGGCTTCATTCGCCGAGCCTCGCAAGGTCGTCTTAACCGGTGGTTACGGAGACATGGCGTGCGGGATATCGGGGGGCGGCTCGCGGGGGGCGGAGCCGGGTGGTGGCGGGGCCGGTGGCGCTGGGTGCCGTGACGGGGTGCGTACGGCCGTCTCCCCCGCGGAGGGGCGTACGCACCCCGGGCTCACCCGGGCCGCCGGCTCAGGCCGTGCGGCGGCGCACCAGCCGGTAGACGGCCACGGTGGCGAGGACGGTGACGGCGAGCACGATCCCGGTCTCCCGGAGCTGGATCGGCCAGTAATGGGATTCGGGGTGGAAGGAGGCGTAGTAGCCGGTGATGCCCAGGTCGTCGAAGCAGCGCCGTATCTCGGCGGCGCTTCCGTCGCACTGCCAGGACCCGGCATTCGCCACCCGCCGGCCGTGGATCAACGCGCCGTTCTCCACCTGCCATGCGGCGTCGGGGATGTGGGGGTAGCCCTTCGTCGTCGAGGTGGTGGTCACCGTGGGCCACAGCCGGGCGCGGTACAGCGAGATGACGAAGGAGAGCGCCCAGGTCGTGCCGGTGGCGGCGGCGAGGGCGGGCAGCGCGCGGCGCAGCAGCAGCCCGGCGAGCGCGCCGACGGCGAGGGCGCACAGGACGTACGCGACGGCCGCCGGGCCACGGGCGGTGAACGCTTCGCCCATCCAGGCGTAGTACAGGAGGTCCCGGTTGCCGTCCCAGGCCCAGCGGTAGAGGAGGACCAGGGTGGTGGTGCCGGCGGTCAGCACCAGCGCGGGGACGGCGAGCTTGGCGGTGAGCCAGCGGACCGGGCTGATGCCCTGGGTCCACGCCAGGTGCGCGGTGCCGTTCTCCATCTCGCGGCCGATCAGCGAGCCGCCCGCGAAGGCGGCCACCACGAGGAAGGAGTAGGCGAGGAACATGCCGATCAGGCCCATGCCACCCGAGAAGTACGACGTCGTCATGTCGCAGAAGTCCTGGCCCGCACGGTCGCAGGCCTCCACCGTGGCGCGCTCGTCGTCGGCGGTGACCGCGCCCAGCCACACCAGGCAGCCGGACAGGCCCACGACGACGAGCGTCCAGAGGACGAGCGCGGTGCGGTGCAGCCGCAGGACTGTACGGACGGTGCCCCAGGAGGCACCCGGGGGCACGGCCTCGGCGGCGGGCTGCGGGGCGCCGGTTCGCGGGTGGGCGACGGCGGTCATACGGCTGCCTCCTGAACGGGGAAAGGGGAGTGGGCGGGCAGGGAGTGGATGGGCAGGGAGTGGATGGGCAGGGAGTGGATGGGCAGGGAGTGGATGGGCCGAGCGAGGGCGGGCAGGGCGAGGGCCGGCCGAGCGAGGGTGGGCGGGAAGCGGGCGGATGGGAAGAGGGCGGGCGGCGAGGACGCGGGCGGCGGGGGTGTGGACGGTGAGGGTGCGGTTGGCGAGGACGCGGGCCGTGAGGGTGCGGTTGGGGAGGGTGCGGGCGGTGAGGGCGCGGATGGCGAGGACGCGGACGGCGGGGGCGCGGATGGCGGCGGCGCGGATGGCGAGGACGCGGACGGTGAGGGGGCCGATGGCGAGGACGCGGGCGGCGAGGGTGTGGATGGGGTGGAGCGCCGGAGCAGGGCGGCGGGGTGCCTGAGAGGGGTGCTCACGCCAGGGCCTCCTCGGGGGCGGCCGGGGTGAGGGAGGCGGCCTCGGGGTTGCGCAGATAGGCGAGGACGAGTTCCTCCAGGGAGGGCGCCGAGGTGCGCCAGTCGTCGGCGAGGCGCCCGGCGGGGCGGATCAGCGCGGTGACCTGGCGCCCGGTGACCCGGGACTCGACGACCGTGTGCGCGGAGAGGCCGGGGAGCCCGGCCACCGCCTCTGCCGCGCCCTCTGCGGCCTCTGCGCCCTCCGCCGTCGCGCTCACGCGCGTGTGCGCGGCCAGCAGGTCGTCGATCTCCCCGGCCAGCCGGACCCGGCCGCCGCCCACGAGCAGCAGATGGTCGCAGGAGTCCTCCAGCTCGGCGACCACGTGCGACGACATCACGATCGTCGTCCCGTGCTGTGCCGCCTGGGACATGAGGGCGCCCATCAGCTCGTGCCGGGCGAGCGGGTCCAGGTCGGCCATCGGCTCGTCCAGGAGCAGCAGCTCGGGCCGCTTGGCGAGGGCGAGCGCGAGGGCGACCCGGGTGCGCTGGCCGCCGGAGAGCGCGCGGATCTTCCGTCGGGGGTCGAGCTCTCCCGCGGCGACGATCCGCTCGGCGGCCGTGGCCTCCCAGCGGCCCGGGTTGAGGTGGGCGCCCATGCGCAGCGTCTCGGCGATCGTGAGCTGGGGGTGCAGCGGCTTGTCCTGGGCGACGTAGCCGACACGCGCGCGTGCGGACGCCGGGTCGGTGCCGAGCACGGTGACGGTGCCCTCGGTGGGGACCAGCAGCCCGGCGGCGAGGGAGAGGAGCGTGGACTTCCCGGCCCCGTTCGGTCCGACGACGGCGCAGACCCGCCCGGCGGGGAGCCGGAACGTGCAGTTCCGCAGCGCCCAGCCCCCGCGCCGGCCGAATCGCTTGCCGAGCGCGCTGGCGGCCATGGCGAGGTCGGTCATGAGGGGTCTCCCTGGGGATGGACGGGCTCTGTGCGAGCGGCCGGCGGGGCGAAGTGTTCTTCGAGTACGGCGGTGAAGAGCGCGGCCACGTCCTCGCGGTCCAGGCCGGTGTCCCGGGCCCGTACGGCCCAGGCGTCCAGCTCGGTGCGCAGGGGCGAGTCGGCCGGGGCGGTGCTCAGGCCGCGCCGCACGAACGTGCCGAGTCCGCGCCGCGCCTCCACCAGCCCCTCGCGCTCCAGCTCGCGGTACGCCTTCAGCACGGTGTTCGGGTTGATGGCGGTCGCCTCGACGACCTCGCGGGCGGTGGGCAGCTTGTCCCCGGGCCGCAACACGCCCAGCCGCAGGGCCTGTTTGGTCTGCTGGACGATCTGGACGTAGGTGGCCACGCCGCTGTGCCGGTCGATGCGGTACTCGACCACGCGGATCAACCCCCTTCCCTACTTTCACTAATTGAGTAGTGAAAGGGTGGTGGAAGGGGCGGGGGAAGTCAAGATCGAGAAGGCGGCCGGCCGGGTGCGGACGCCCCCGCCGGAGACCCAACTGCCCTGATCCCGGCCGGTGATCGGGACGAAAGGCCAGGTGGAGGGGGTGGACCCCGGGTCGATACCGCTCGAGGAAAATTCCTGGGCCGGATCGTGAACCGATCGGCGGGGCCGGACCGATGAGGGGTTGTGAGCGAAACGAGAAGCGACGGGGAGCTGCTGCGGGCCATCGCGGCAGACGCGGACCGTCACGCCTTCGAGGAGCTGTACCGGCGGTTCGCGCCGTGGCTGACCGCGCGGATGCGCGGCCGCTGCGCCGACGCCGGGATAGTCGACGACGTCGTGCAGGAGACGTTCCTCGCGGTGTGGCGGGGCAGTGCCCGCTATCGCGAGGAGGGCGACGTGGCGGGCTGGCTGTGGCGCATCGCCGCGCGCCGGCTGGTCGACGCCCTGCGCGGTGACGGCGCGCGCGGCCGCTTGCGCCAGGCCCTGTCGCGCCTGCGCCACCGCGACGAGGTCTCGGCGGAGGAACGCGTGCTCGCGGGGGTGGAGCACGGGGACCTCGCCGGGGCCCTCACCCGCCTCTCACCGGAGCTGCGGGCCGTCCTCCAGGCGACCGTCATCGACGGGCTCACCACCAGGGAGGCCGCGGTTCTGCTCGGCATCCCGCCCGGCACGGTCAAGACGCGGGCCCTGCGCGCCCGCAAGCAACTGCGGGAGGCGCTGGCATGAGACGGATCGCGGACGGCCGGGACGACCGCTCGCACGGAGGCGCGTCCGACGGCTGGTACGGCGGCGCGTCCGACAGCTCGCACAAGGGCTCGCACGACAGCTCGCACGAGGGCTCGTCCGACCGCGTGCACGACCGCGTGCACGACAGCTCGTACGACCGCTCGGACGACGGTGCCGACCGGCACCAGCCGAGGGAGGCACAGGCATGACCGAGGGAGGCACAGGCATGACATGGCATGTGGCGGAGGACGATCTGCGGGCCTACGCCCTCGGCGAGCTGGCGCCACCCCTGCTGTGGTCCACCGACACGCACCTCACCCGGTGCGCGGAGTGCCGGGCCCGGCTCGCGGCCGGCGCCGACCCCGTGGCACTGGACACCGCCTGGGAGCGGCTGGACGCCGAACTGGACGCGCCCCGGCCGAGCCTGACCGAGCGGCTCCTGGTGCGGATCGGCGTGGCCGACCACACCGCGCGGCTGCTGACGGCGACGCCGGTGCTGCGCCGCTCCTGGCTGCTGTCGGTGCTGTCCCTGCTGGTCATGACGGTGCTGGCGGTACGGGTCGCGGACCTGCCGGGGCTGTTCCTCGCGCTCGCCCCGCTGCTCCCGCTGGCCGGCGTCGCGCTGTCCTACGGCCCCGGCCTGGACCCGACGTACGAGATGGCGGTCGTCGCCCCACTGCACGGCTTCCGTCTGCTGATGATCCGCACGGTCGCGGTCCTCATCACAGGACTCGCGCTCAACGGCCTGGCGACCCTCGCCCTGCCGGGGTACGGACTGACGGCCCTGGCCTGGCTGCTGCCCGCCCTCGCCCTCACCACCACGGGTCTGGCCCTCTCCGCCCGGCTGGGCCCGGTCCTCGCGCCCGCCCTGGTCGGCGGCGCCTGGCTGTCCCTGCTGGTCGTGCTGCAGAACCAGCCGCACACCGCCGGCACCCTCGCCCCCTTCACCGCGGCCGGCCAGTCCGCCGCTGCCGGGGTGACGGTCGTCGCCGCCCTGCTGCTCTACCAGGCCCGGGACCGCTTCGACGTCCGCCCGCTGCGCGGCTTCGCGGACGGGGGCCCGGCATGAGCCCGGACCGCCCTGCCCCCGCCTCCCCGTATTCCTCCCGTCTTCCCCTCCCCCTTCCAGGACTCTCTTCCAGGACTTTCAGGAGCCCCGCGTGACCATCGATCCCCTCACCGAGCCCACACTGCGGGCCGACGGGCTGGCCCTGCGGTTCGGCGGCACCCGTGCCCTCGACGGCGTCTCCCTCCGGCTGACGCGCGGTGTCACCGGGCTGCTCGGTCCCAACGGCGCCGGGAAGACCACCCTGCTGCGGGTGCTGGCCACGGCCGTACCGGCCGACGACGGCCGGTTCACCGCCCTCGGCCACGACCCCCGCACCGCCGCCGGCCGCCTCGCCCTGCGGCGCGAGCTCGGCTATCTGCCCCAGACCCCCGGCTTCCACCCGGACTTCACGGCCTTCGAGTTCGTCGACTACGTCGCGATCCTCAAGGAGCTGACCGACCGGGGGGCCCGGCACCGCGAGGTGCGCCGCGTCCTGGACGCCGTCGACCTCTCCGATGTGCGCGGCAAGCGGCTCAAGCGGCTCTCCGGCGGGATGCGCCAGCGGGTGGCCCTGGCCGCCGCGCTGGTCGGCGACCCCGGTCTTCTCGTCCTGGACGAGCCGACCGTCGGCCTGGACCCCGAGCAGCGGATGCGCTTCCGGGACCTGATCGCCCAGGCCGGCGAGGGCCGTACGGTCCTGCTGTCCACGCACCAGACGGAGGACGTGGCGATGCTCTGCCACCGGGTCGTCGTCCTCGCCGGGGGCCGGGTCCGCTTCGAGGGCACCCCCGCCGAGCTGACCGCCCGCGCGGCGGGCCGGGTCTGGAGCAGCGCGGAACGCGCCCCGGACGCGCTGGCGGGCTGGCGCACCGGGATGGGCACCTTCCGCAACATCGGCGACCCGCCCGCCGGTGCCGATCTGCTCGAACCCACCCTCGAGGACGGCTATCTGCTGGCCCTGGACGGGCAGAGCGCGGAGGTGACGGCATGAGCCCCACTCCCGCCGCCCCCGATGCCCCGGTCACTCCGGCCGGCCCCCCGGCCGCGCCGCTCGACGAGGCGCCCGCCGCCATCGGTTCCGGGCAGCCCGGCGAGCGCGGCCGCTCCCGCGCGGTCCTCGCTCTGGCCCGCTTCGAGGCGCGCGAGCTGCTGACGCAGATCCAGATCCTCTTCTTCTTCGCCCTCTGCCTCGTCCTCGTCGGCGTGCAGATGGTGCGGCAGGAGGGCATGGACGACTACCCGATCCTCAACATGGTGGACCGGCAGACCCAGGGGGTCTCCCCGCTGTTCGCGCTCGCCGTGCTCGTCTGCGGGAACGCGGCCGCGCTGCGTTCCCGCAAGCACGGCACGGTCCATCAGCTCGACGTCCTGGCCATGGACCCGTGGCGGCGCACCCTCGCCCACATCCTGTCCGTGGTGCCCTTCGCGGCGCTCACCGCGCTCCTCGTCCTCGCGCAGTACACGCGGGAGGCGCTCAAGCCGGGCGCGATCGGACAAGGCTCGCTCGGCGAACTCGCGGTGGGGCCCCTGACGGTCCTGCTGGCCGGGGTCGTGGGTGTGCTGCTGGCCCGTCTGCTGCCCTTGACCTTCGCGCCCCTCCTGTTCGTCATCGTCTTCTACCTGGCCCTGGTCGTCGCCGCCAACCTCGCCGACCAGGGCAAGGGCTGGGCCTGGCAGTGGCTCAGCCCGGTCTCCCTGGACTCCCTGCCCAGCGGCGACCCGGTCCCCTCCGACCTGCTCGGCCGCCCTGCCGCCTGGCACGCCGTCTACCTGCTCGGTCTGTGCGCCCTGGTGGTCTGTGCGGCCCTGCTCCTGTCCGGCGGTCGCACCCGCGCCGTCAAGGCGGCCGCGGTCCTCGCGCTGGCGACCACCGCGGCCGGAGTGGTCGGCCAGGCGCCCCGGGACACGGCGGCCCTGGAGGCGGCCCGCAAGGTGGCGTCCGAGACCCCGCTGAAGGTGCAGTCCTGCACCAGGTTCGACGGCTCGACGTACTGCTCCTTCCCCGAGTGGAACGGCGTACGGGACGACTGGGCCGGTGTGGTCCGGAGGGTGCGTTCCCAGGCGGGCGGCACGGCCGCGACGAGGCCGCTGACGATCCGCCAGCGCATCGACCTCAGCGGCGGTGTGGAGCAGGACAGCTCCCTCGTCGCCCTGTCCACGCCCGGCGAGGTCACGGTCGGCACGCACTGGGGTGGCAACCGGGTCCCCGAGTTCGCGGTCGGTGTCGCCTCCGTCCTCGTGGCCGGCACGGAGGACGCGACGAGCGGGGAACTCTGCGGCGACGCCCGCGCGGTGTCGATCATGTGGCTGGCCCTGGGCGCAGACCCCACCCCGCTGGCCACCTTCCGTGACGTCCGGCTCGACGACAGCGACCAGGGTTCCGCGGTGATCCTCGCCCCCACCAGCGGGTTCTCCCTGGGGGCGGATCAGACGACGGTCGTCCGGGAGCTCCTGGACCGCCCGCGGGCCGAGATCACCGAACGGGTCAAGAACCACTGGACGGAGCTGACGTCCGCGTCGACGACGACGGCCCAGGCCGCGAAGCTGCTGGGCGTCCCGGTACCGAAGGAGGCGAACACATGCGAGGAGTAGAGGAGCCCGGGGGAGTGCAGAACAACGGACCGGAGGCCAAGGGGACGGAGATCAGGAGGACGGAGGCCAAGGGGACGGAGATCAAGGGAGCGGAGGCCGTCGGGGCGACGGTGGACGGGAGGAGAGACACGGCGGCCCTGCTCCGCGGGTTGCTGGTGCCGGTCTGGCGCACCCTGCCCCGGCGGGCCCTGACGATCGCCGGCGCGGTGGGTCTGCTGCTGGCGGCGAGCACCCGCCTCCCCGACCACGCCCCGGGCACCGAGCCGGGCCTGTTCGTCCTGCGCCTCACGGCACTCTCCGGCGCCCTGGGCCTGGCCTTCCTCCTGGACGACCCGGCGCGCAACACCAGTGCGACCACTCCGGTCGCCCGCCCGCTGCGGACGGTCCTGCGCCTGGCGATGGCGCTCCCGCTGACCGCCCTGTGGTGGACGACGGCTCTCCTCCTCGTCCCGTCACCGACCCGGCCCCCGCTCCTCCCGGTCACGCTCCAGGCGGCGGCGACGACCGCGGCCGCCCTGGCCCTCGCCACGCTCGCCGTCCATTTCACGGACTCCCCCCAGGTGGGCAGGAGCACGGCGATATCCCTGGTCACGGCATCCGCGGTGGCTGTCCTGACCCCCGACCGCTGGGGCCTGCTGGCCACACCGTCCGACCCCTGGTGGGAGCCGGCACAGCTGCGATGGGCGGCTGTCCTGGGAGTGACGCTGGCGATATGCGCCCTGTGGACCCGAGAACCCCTCGGCCCGGGGCCGGCGTTCAGGCGGCCGGGGTCCCCTGGTGGAAGTACATCCGCCAGCCCGTCTCGGTGAGGCGCCACAGGGAGCTGCGCCGGACCCGGCGGCCCCGGCGGTCGGAGAAGTAGGTGAGATGGACGAGACCCGGAGCGAGAAGGGTCCCGGTCATCTCACCGACCTCGACCGGAGCCTCGGCGGAGACCTCGCCGTCACCGGTCGCGGCGAGGATCGTCTTCACGTCCCACCGGCGCCCGGAGGCCCCGATCTCCTCGAACTCGGGGTCCAGCAGCGCGAGCACCCGCTCGCCGGAAGCGCGCACCCCGGGATCGAGCAGCGACAGCTCGGCGCCGATGGCCGCCCGCACGGACTCTTCCTGATCGCCCGTCACGTCTCGGTCCGGTACATCAGGTCCGTCTCGTGGGTGGTGAAGCCCAGGCCCTCGTACACCGCCACCGCCGCCTTGTTGTCGGCGTCGACGTAGAGCATCGCCGTGGGCAGGCCCTGGTCCGCGAGGTGTCGCAGGCCGATCGTGGTGAGGGACTTGCCGAGGCCGCCGCCCTGGGCGCCGGGGGCGATGCCGAGGACGTACACCTCGCCGAGCTGTTCCTCGGCGTGGACCTTGGTCCAGTGGAAGCCGATGAGTTCCTCGCCCCGGAAGGCGAGGAAGAAGCCGGCGGGGTCGAACCAGGGCTGGGCCTTGCGGTCGTCGAGGTCGCGCTGGACCAGGGATCCCTGCTCGGGGTGGTGGGCGAAGGACACGGAGTTGACGGCGAGCCAGGCCGCGTCGTCCCGGCCGGGCTCGAAGGTGCGGACGGTGACCCCCTCGGGCAGCACCGGGTCGGGCAGCGAGAGGCCGGTCAACGGCCGCCGCAGCTGGCGCAGTTCGCGGAACAGGGTCAGCCCGAGGACCTGGGCGAGATGGCGGGCGGCGGAGTGGCCGCCGTGGGCCCACACCCGCAGCCGCTTGCCGGAGGCGGCGAGCAGCGCGGCACCGAGGGCGCGGCCGTGGCCGTGGCCGCGGTGGGAGGGGTGGACGACCAGTTCGGCGGCCGGGGCCTCGATCGGGTCGGTGTCCTCCAGCTGGGCGTAGCCGACGAGTTCGCCGCCGACGGTGAGGACCAGATGGGAGACGCCGTCGCGGGGGCCCCCGCGCAGTTGCAGCCGGCCCTGCTCGGACACCGCCTGCTGCCCGTCCGTGTGGAGGGCCTCCGCGAGCAGGTCGAGGACGGCATCGGTCTGTTCGGGGGAGAGCTCGATGAGGGTCTCGATGGATCGGGAGCCGTGGGGCCGTGCGATGTCGTCGCTGGTCATGCGTACGAGGGTAAGGGGCGGGCGCCGCAAAATGGGGGCAAAGGGGAGGGCAAAGGGAAACCAGGATGTAACCCGGAACCCCCTGTCGCGCTACGCGCGTTGACCTTAGGCTGCGCCGGACGGGGCCACCTACCTCAGCCGATTCACAGGGGGGCGCATGCCAGCCACTTCCCAGCCGGACCCGGGCCGCAGACGTCGTACGTACCGTCTGCTCGCGGCCGCCGCCACGCTCGCCACCACGGGTGCGCTGGCCGCGGCTCTTCCGGCGGACGCCCACGACGCGCACCACGGCAAGCCGCTGCCCAGCCGCTACCAGGATGTGCAGCTGCTGTCGTTCAACGATCTGCACGGCAACCTGGAACCCCCGTCGGGCTCGTCCGGCCGGGTGACGGAGCTTCAGGCGGACGGCACGACGAAGACCATCGACGCGGGCGGTGTCGAGTACCTCGCCACCCATCTGCGCGAGGCCCGCAAGAACAACGCGTACTCCATCACCGCGGCCGGCGGTGACATGGTCGGCGCGTCCCCGCTGATCTCGGGTCTGTTCCACGACGAGCCCACCATCGAGGCGCTCAACAAGCTGGACCTGGACGTCACCTCCGTCGGCAACCACGAGTTCGACGAGGGCGCGAAGGAACTGGCCCGTCTGCAGTACGGCGGCTGTCACCCGACGGCCGGCTGCTACACGGACAAGAAGTTCAAGGGCGCCGACTTCCCGTACCTGGCGGCCAACGTGCTGAACGAGAAGACCGGCAAGCCGGTCCTCGCGCCGTACTGGGTGTGGAAGAAGAAGGACGTCAAGATCGGCTTCATCGGGGTGACCCTGGAGGACACCCCGGGCGTGGTCTCCGCCGAGGGCGTCAAGGGCCTGAAGTTCAAGGACGAGGTCGAGACGATCAACAAGTACGCCAAGGTGCTCCAGCGCCAGGGCGTGAAGTCGATCGTGGCGCTGATCCACGAGGGCGGACTGCCGGCGTCGGGCGCGTACAACTACAACTGCGACTCCGCGGGCGCCGGTGCCGGTATCTCCGGCCCGATCGTGGACATCGCGAAGAACATCTCCCCGTCGGTGGACGCGCTGGTGACGGGCCACACCCACGCCGCGTACGTCTGCACGATCCCGGACCCGGCGGGCAACCCGCGCATGGTCACCTCGGCCGCGTCCTTCGGCCGTCTCTACACGGACACCACGCTGACGTACGACCGCTTCACCGGCGACATCGCGCGCACGGCGGTGAAGTCGCCGACGTCGGCGAACCACGTGGTCACCCGGACCGTCGCCAAGGCGCCGGACATGACCGAGCTGATCGGCAAGTGGAACACGCTCGCCGCCCCGATCGGCAACCGCGCCATCGGCTACATCTCGGCCGACGTGCCCAACACGGGCACCGAGTCCCCGATGGGTGACCTGATCGCGGACGCGCAGCTGGCGTACGGCAAGGGCCTCGACCCCGAGACCGACCTCGCGCTGATGAACCCGGGCGGTGTCCGGGCCGGTCTCACCTACGCGGCCAAGGGCAGCGAGGGCGACGGTGTGGTGACGTACGCCGAGGGCTTCACGGTCCAGCCGTTCTCCAACACCGTGAACCTCCAGGACTTCACCGGTGCCCAGCTGATCCAGGTCCTCAAGGAGCAGGTCAGCGGGACCAACGCGAGCGCGCCGAAGATCCTCCAGCCGTCCGCGAACCTGACGTACACGCTGGATCTGACGAAGACCGGCGCCGACCGGGTCGTCACCGACTCCATCCGGCTGAACGGCGCGGCCGTCGACCCGGCGGCCACCTACCGCATCGCCACCAACAGCTTCCTCGCGGGCGGCGGCGACGGCTTCACCACCCTCGGCCAGGGCACGGGCGACCTCGTCGGCACGGACGACCTCGCGGCCCTCGAGCAGTACCTGACCGCCAACTCCTCGGCGACCAGCCCGATCGCGCCGCCGGTGGCGAACCGGATCACGATCGTGCAGTAGCCCACGGCTCGTCCCTCACGAGGCCGTCGCGTCATCGACGCGGCGGCCTCGTCGTGTTCCGGGACCTGTGTTTAAAACCTGTGTGAGTCCCCGTTGGGTTCCCGTATCCGCCTGAAAACTTGTCTCAGCCGTAATTCATTGAGGTCTCAGCGGAATCGGCTTTTTCCGCTCCGGGTGTCCCGTAGTGTTTTCCACGTCGAGAGCGAACGACGCAAAAGCGAAGATCGCGAACACCGTGAATGGAGAACGCCATGAGCTTCCGCAAGATCACCCCGGTCAAGAAGGCCCGTAAGACCGCTTCTGCCCCCGCGCCGAAGCCCGCCGCCAAGAAGAAGGAGGCGCCGAAGCCGGCTCAGCAGCGCCGCCCCGTCTCCCATAAGAACTGAGCGGAACCAGGTTGCAGCAGAAACTGTTGCAAACCCGCGACAAATAAAAACCACGTAATCAGCACCTGTTAAAGCGAGAGGTAATTCCCATGAGCTTCCACAAGATCGCCCCGATCGCGAAGACCTCCAAGCCCGCCAAGGCCGCGAAGAAGGACTGCAAGGGCGCCGCGAAGAAGAAGGCCGCCGCCCAGCCCGCGCCGAAGCGCCGCCCGGTCTCGCACCAGGGCTGACGCAACGCCACGAGGCGGGGCCACCTCCCGGTGGCCCCGCCTCGGCCATGCACGGAAGGAACCGACGATGAGGGAAGCCCGCGAGGCCTTCCGCCGCTTCTGGCCGCTGACCCGCGGCGACCGCGGCTGGATGCTGGTGATCGTGGCCTGCGTGGTGGTCTCCGCGCTCGCCGAGACCGCCGCCATCCTGCTGTTCGCCCAGCTCACCGACAACGCCCTGAAGGAGGGCTCGCTCTCCGCGTTCTGGGGGCCCGCCGGCGCCTGGCTGGGCGTCGCCGTGCTGGGCGCGCTCGTCGGCTACCTGGGCAACTCGCTCGCCACCTGGACCGCCGAGCGGTTCGTGCTGCGCCTGCGCGCACGGACGTTCGCCCATGTCCAGGGCCTGCCACCGCACTTCTTCCAGCGGCACCGCCAGGGCGACCTGGTGGAACGCCTGACCGGAGACGTGGAGGCGATCGAACAGCTGGTGGTCTCGGGCGTGGTGGGCACGGTCTCCGCGGCCTTCTCCGCCGTCTTCTACTCGGCCGCCGCGCTGTATCTGCGCTGGGACCTGGCCCTGGCCACCTTCCTGCTCGCCCCTCTCTTCCTGCTGGCCGCCCGCCGCTTCTCCGGCCGCATCAAGCAGGCGTCGCGCGACGAACGGGTCGCGGACGGCGCGATCACCTCGGTGGTGGAGGAGTCCCTCGGCAACGTCGTGCTGACCCAGGCGTACAACCGCCGCGCCGACGAGGAGCGCCGCCTGGACCGCGAGGCACGCGCCTGGATGCGGGCGAGCGTGCGCGGAGCGCGGCTGAGCGAGATGTACGAGCAGTTCGTCGAGGTCGTCGAGACCCTCTGTGTCCTCGCGGTGATCGGCCTGGGCGTCTGGGAGATCTCCGCCGGCCGGATGACCCTCGGCACCCTCCTCGCCTTCGCCGCCTTCATCGGCTACCTCTACCCACCGGTCCGCAGCCTCGGCCAGCTCGGTCTGACGGTCACCGCGGCCACGGCGGGCGCGGACCGCATCGCCGAGATCCTGGACGCCCGCCCGGCCGTGGCGGACCCGGCCGCCCCCGTCCCCACCTGGCCGGTCCACGGCCACATCGGCTTCCACGGCGTCGGCTTCACCTACCCCGACACCCCGCGCCCCTCCCTCACGGACCTGACGCTCACCGCCTCCCCCGGCGAACTGATCCTGGTCACGGGCGCGAGCGGAGCAGGCAAGTCCACCCTCGCCAAGCTCCTCACCCGTTTCTACGACCCCGACGCGGGCGTGATCACCCTGGACGGAGTCCCCCTCACCGACGTACCGCTGGAGTTCCTGCGCGAGAACGTGGCCCTGCTGCCCCAGCAGACCCTCGTCCTCAACGGCACGATCCACGAGAACATCGCCTGCGGCCGGCCGGGCGCGAGCGACCGGGAGATCGAGGACGCGGCCCGGGCGGCGGCGGCCCACGACTTCATCAGCGCCCTGCCCGAGGGCTACGCCACCCCCATCGCCCCCGGCACCGCCGCCCTCTCCGGCGGTCAGCTCCAGCGGATCGCCATCGCCCGCGCCATGCTCCGCGCGGCCCCGGTCCTCGTCCTCGACGAACCCACCGCCGGCCTCGACTCGGTGGCCGCCCGCCAGATCGTCCAGCCCCTGCGGCGGCTGATGTCCGGCCGTACGACGATCATGATCACCCATGACCTCAGCCTCGCCGCCGAGGCCGACCGCGTCCTCCTCATCGACGGGGGCCGGCTCCTGGCCGCAGGCACCCATGACACGCTGATGAGGACCTGCCCGGCCTACACCCGCCTCACCGAACCCTGGTCCACCGCCCCCGCCGCGAGGCAGCACTGGGCGGAGGACACCCTGGTCCTGCGGCTGTAGGAACCGGAACCAGGGCGGCTCAGCCCTCCCGGAGCATGTACCCCAGCCCCCGCACCGTCTGGATCAGACGGGGGCGGCCGTGGTTCTCCAGTTTCCGGCGGAGGTACATGACGTAGACGTCGAGGGTGTTGGAGGTGGGCTCGAAGTCGAAGCCCCAGACGTCGTGGAGGATCTGGGCGCGGCTGAGGACCTTCGCGGGGTGGCGCAGGAGGTACTCGAGGAGCGTGTACTCCGTGCGGGTGAGGTCGACGGCGTGGCCGGCCCGGGTGACCGTACGGGTGGAGTGGTTCATGACGACGTCGAGGAACGTGAGGGTGTCCGGGGCCGAGGGCGGCGGGGGCGGGGGTGTGCGGCGGGTGGCGCGGCGCAGCAGGGCGCGGACCCGGGCCAGGAGTTCCTCGACGGCGAAGGGTTTCATCAGGTAGTCGTCGGCGCCGTTGTCCAGGGCGACGATACGGTCGCCGACCGCGTTCCGGCCGGTGATCATCAGGATCGGGACCGTGGAGCCTGAGGCGCGGATGCGGCGGGTGGCGGCCAGGCCGTCGAGGCCCGGCATGGTGACGTCCATCAGGACCAGGTCGGGTGTGCTGCCGGGGGCCGCGATCAGGTCGAGGGCGAGCCGTCCGTCGCCGGCGAGGACGGTCTCGTATCCCTCGAACCTGAGCAGTCTGCCGATGCCTTCCCTTATGTCCGCGTCGTCGTCGGCGAGCAGGATCCTGCCCGCCGCGTGCGTCGTGGTGCCCGTTTCCGTTCCCCTCACCGTTTGATTCACCATTCCTTCACGGTGGGGCGGAGGGCTGTGGCTGAGCTGGCAGAGGGGTGTGGCTGGGCTGGGATCAGGAGGCCGACGGCGTCCAGTCGCCGAGCCAGTCCGCGACCTCCTGGGCGGCGGCCTGGGCGTCGGTCAGCTGCGGGCGGTTGCTGCTCGCGGCCCCCGCGCCGGCGCCGGTGTTCTTGTACTCGGCGAAGCGGTCGTCCTTCCAGGAGAAGCCGCCCATGTCGGACCAGGGGGTCGACTTGACCGCCGCGCTGAGTGAGCTGTCGCGGACCGTGGTCTGCGGGTCGACGGTCGTGTCGCCGCCCGGGTGCCAGTTGCGGCCGAGGAAGAAGGAGGCGGCGCCGACGTCCCCGTTGATCGTCGAGCGGTTGATCAGGATGCCCTTGCGGCCCGCCGGGGTGCTGGGGGCGGTGACATAGCCGGCGCTCGTGCCGTTCCAGCGCTTCTTCAGCGTGATGACGGACTTGTCGACGACCGCCGTGGCACGGCCGAAGATGAAGTCGACGTTGCCGGTGATGTAGGAGTTGCTGATGTAGACGCGGCCGAGCTTGTCCTTGGCGGCGGTCTCCATCTCCAGGGTGTCCTGGTCGCCGTTGACGATGACTCCGTCGAGCACGATCCGGTCGGCCTGCGTCAGCAGCGCCACCGCCTGGTTCGCGATGTCCTGGTGCTTGGACTCGTCGAAGTCGTTGGTGACGGTGAGGTTGCGGACCTGGGAGTCGTCCGAGAGGACGGACACGGTCGCGCTGCCCGGGGTGCCGTACGTCCCCGACCCGTCGGGCTTGGTCATGCCCGCCGCGTTGCCGTAGACGATCGTGGTGTCCTTGCGGCTGCCGCCGCTGCCCTGGATGGTGACGTGCGGCTTGTTCGCGGGGACCTTCACGACCTCGCGGTACGTCCCCGGCTTCACGGAGATGACGACCCGAGCGGTGTTGTTCGCGGGTACGGCGTCCACGGCGGCCTGGACCGTCTTGTACTGGCCGGTGCCGTCGGCGGCGACGGTGATCGTCGTCGTGGCCGCCTTGGTGGTGTCCGTGCTCGTGCCGGCGGACGTCCCGAGGCTGCTGCGGGGGCCGACGCCCGACTTGAGGAGCGAGGGGACGTCGGCCGCCTTGTCCAGGGTGTACGCGTAGTACTTCTTCGGGTCCCAGGCCGTGCCCGAGCCGCCGCTCTCGTTCTTGCCGGTGGTCCCGGAGAACACGTTGCCGCGCTGGACCAGGGTGGCGGTGGTGTCGCGGACGACGGGGTTGGTCAGGCCCTGGAAGTACGAGTTCTCCAGGACCATGTTGGTCCTGCCGCGCGCGTAGTTGCCGTACGACGACTTGATCTCCGTGCCCGCCACGTCCTCCAGGAAGTTGTTGTAGAGGTGCGCGTGGGCGACGTTGTCCGTGGAGGGGTTGCGCTGCTCGGTCTCGCGGATCCAGTTGTGGTGGATGGTGATGTCCGCGGTGACGTTGTCGGTCCAGCCGATGCCGAAGGCCTTGTTCTCCTGGCTGAGCTTGTTCCAGGAGACCGTCAGATAGGTCGTGTCCTTGCGGCTGTCGATGAGCCCGTCGGCCATGTGCCGGATGTCGTTGTGGTCGATCCACACATGGTGGGCGCCGTCCATCTGGATGCCGTCGTAGTCGTGCTCCTTGTCGTTCCAGACGCCCTGGTACGCGTCCCGGATCGTCAGGTTCCGGATGATCACGTTGTGGACGCCCTGGCCGAGGAAGAAGCCGCCGCCGACGATCTGCCCGGACGTCCCGGATCCGATGATCGTCTTGTTCGACTGGACCTTGATCTCCTTGCCGACCGGGTCCATGTTGATGGTCGCGGCGACGACGATGACGTACGGCTCGGTGGCCGTCGCGTACTTCTCCAGATCGGCGAGCGTCTTCACCGTGACGGTCTTGCCGTCCCGGCCGCCGTAGGTCCCGTTCTGGCCCAGCGCGTTCACGGAGGCGAAACCGTCGGCGGAGGCGGTGGCCCAGGCGGGCGCGGCGCCGGCCGCCGACGCCTTCGTCTGCGCGTCGGCGCCGAAGAGCCCCAGGTCCGTGCCGTAGGCCAGAGTCCCCGCGGCGGTCAGGGCGAGGGGAATACCTGCGGCGAGTGCGGTCCGGCGCCTGCGGTGCCGGGGCTTGCCCGTGCCCGTGCCCGTGCTTCTGTGCGCGCTCATACGACATTCCGTTCCATGCGGGGAGTGGGACCGCGGGTAGGTCGCCGCACGGAACGGAAAGGTTGCCGAACTCATGGAAATTTCGACGAGGGGTGCTGGAACACGATCGGGCGAAGTGGGAACCCAGGCCGGACAAGGTCGGCTGCAGTGTGGCTATGGTGGAGCCATGGCGGATCACACGACCATTCAGGTGTCCCGGCAGGCCCGGGACCACCTTGCCCAGGTCGCCAAGGACCGGGGGATGACTCTGGGGCAGCTTGTCGAGGAACTTGCGGCTCAGCAGCTCACGGCCGAGCAGACGGCCGAGAGGCTGGCGGCCGACCGGCAGGTCGCCCGGGAGGTGATCGGCGTCGACATCAGTGACGAGGAGTTCGAGCGGGCACCCGATGTACTCGGCAACATCTACCGGATCGCCGCCGAGAAGGTACGTGCGGCGCGAGGTGCCGCCGCGTGATCATTCTCGACACCGGCGCCACCCGTGCCCTCGCCGAGGGGCACAAGACGCTGAACCTGCTCGCCGGCAACATGGCCCGCACTCCGGGGGACCTTCTCCGGATTCCCGCCCTCTGCCTCATGCAGGCGGAATCGGAGGACGCGGGGGCTGCGCGCCGAGTGCTCTCGTACTCCTCGGTGGTCGTCGACCCCCTTGACACCGTCTCCTCGGTCACGGTCGGCACCATGATCCGGGACGGTTACGGCGGCGTGGACACCTGCCATGCCCTGTACTGTGCGCTGCCGCGCGCCGAGTTCACGGGGATGTCGATCCTGCTCACGGACCGGGAGCAGAACTACCCACCGGGCGTGGTCACGGTCGACATCGACTCCCCGGGCATGCTCGGCTTCCACTGAGACTCCGTCGTCCTGCGGAGTGCGAAGCGCGGTGCCCGATCCCCGCCGACGCGTTCGGCCCGCGGCACCGGCCCGAGCACGACTTCGACAGGCTTGGCCGGCGGCCGGCCTACGCCCGTTGGGTCAGCGACCTCCGCGAGGCGCTCGAACGGCTGCGATTTCTCTGACGGTCGACTCGGGGGCGGCCGAGGCGTCGGCTACAGCGCTTCGGGCGCCTCGGGGGGAGACGTCGGCGCGCCCGGCAGCCGTACGGTGGCCACCGTGCCGCCGCCGTGGGCGCGGGCCAGGGTGACGTCACCGCCGGCCTGCTCGACCGTGCGGGCCACGATGGACAGGCCGAGGCCGGAGCCGGGGAGGGCGCGGGCGCTGGGGGAGCGCCAGAAGCGGTCGAAGACGTGCGGGAGTTCGTCCTCGGAGATACCGGGGCCGTGGTCGCGGACGGTCAGGACGCCGTTCGTCAGCTGGACGTCGATCGTGCCGCCCTCGGGGCTGAACTTCACCGCGTTGTCGAGGATGTTGACCACCGCGCGCTCCAGCGCGGCGGGCTCCGCCCGGGTGAACCAGGGTTCCAGGTGGGCGTTGATCGTCAGTTCGGGGCCGCGCAGCCGGGCCCTGCGCAGGGCGGCCTGGACCGTGTCCTCCAGGTCGACCACCTGGACGCGTTCGCCGCGCTGGCCCTCCGAGCGGGACAGCTCCTGGAGGTCGCCGATGAGTGACGCCAGCTCCGTCATCTGCGCCTTCACACTCGCGAGCAGCGCCTTGCGGTCGGCCTCCGGGATGGGGCGGCCGGTCTCCTCACTGCGGGTGAGGAGCTCGATGTTCGTCCGGAGGGAGGTGAGCGGCGTACGCAGCTCGTGCCCGGCGTCGGCGATCAGCTGCTGCTGGAGCTCACGGGAGTTGGCGAGGGAGGCGGTCATCGAGTTGAAGGAACGGGAGAGACGGGCGATCTCGTCGTCGGCGTCGTCCTCCACCGGGATGCGGGTGCTCAGGTCGTCCGTACGGGCCACGTGTTCGACGGCCTCGGTGAGCTTGTCGACGGGCCGGAGTCCGGCACGGGCTACGGCCAGGCCGGCGGCGCCGGCGCCGACGACTCCGATGCCGGAGACGAGGAGGAGGACCAGGGCAAGGTCGTTGAGGGTCTTCTCGGTGTTCTTCAGAGGGAGGGCGATGAGTACGGATGCCTTGGGCAGGTTGGGGCTGTTCGGGGTGAGGGGCAGGGTGAGCACACGGACGGATTCGCCGTCGGAGGCCGTTCCGTTGCGGAAGACCCCATCGGTGCCGTTCTTCGCCACCGTCTTGTCCGACTGGGTGACCTTGACCAGGCCCACGGAGAAGTCCATGACGCAGGACGTTCCGTTCTCCAGGACCACCTGCATGTACGTGTTGGGCCCGAAGCCATTGTTCGTCGTGGTCTGGGTGCAGTTGGTGACCGCAGCGTTGGCCTGATCGCCAAGGCGGCCCATCGCTGCGGACTTCCGCAGATCGGCGTTGATCTGTTCGTACAGTTTCCCCTGCACGATGAACCAGCACGTCACCGAAACCGCCGCCACCGCGAACGCCACCGCGGCAGCGACCAGCATCGAGAGGCGGGCCCGGATCGGGAGGGTCCGGAAACGCCGTACCAGCTTGTTCACTCCGCGCCGCCCTGTCGGAGGACGTACCCGACCCCCCGCACCGTGTGCACGAGCCGCGGTTCGCCCGCCGCCTCGGTCTTGCGGCGCAGGTACATCACGTACACGTCCAGGGAGTTGGAGGACGGCTCGAAGTCGAAGCCCCACACCGCCTTCAGGATCTGCTCACGCGTGAGGACCTGGCGCGGGTGCGCCATGAACATCTCCAGGAGGGTGAACTCCGTGCGGGTCAGTTCGACGGGCCGCCCGGCCCGGGTGACCTCGCGGGTCGCGAGGTCCATGCGCAGATCGGCGAAGGTGAGCGCCTCGTCCTCCTCCACGACGGCCGCGCCGGCCGCCGCCGCGTAGGAGCTGCGCCGCAGCAGCGCGCGGACCCGGGCGAACAGCTCGTCCAGTTCGAACGGCTTGACCAGGTAGTCGTCGGCGCCCGCGTCGAGCCCGGTGACCCGGTCGCCGACCGTGTCGCGGGCCGTGAGCATGAGGATGGGGGTCGTGTCGCCCGCGCCCCGGATGCGGCGCGCGGCCGTCAGGCCGTCCATGCGGGGCATCTGGATGTCGAGGACGACCAGGTCGGGGTGGTAGGCCGTCGCCTTGTCCAGGGCGTCGGCGCCGTCGACGGCGACCTCCGTGTCGTAGCCCTCGAAGGCGAGACTGCGCTGGAGTGCTTCGCGCACCGCCGGCTCGTCGTCGACGATCAGGATGCGCTGGGTGTCACGGTCGCCTTCGGCGGGGCTCATGGGCGTGGATCCTCGGGTGCGGTGGGACGGACGGGGGACGAGACCTTCAGCCTCGCATGCTTCCCGGTCCGTTCGTAGAGAGAGGGGCTGCGGGAGATCAGCCGCGCATCGCCGTGAGGCGGTTCAGGGGGACCTTGCGGCGGTGCGGGCGGGTGGCGGGGGTGCGCAGACCCATCAGCTGCGGGGCCGCCACCTCCGGGGCCCGTACGACCAGCTGCGTCACCGGCTCGTGCAGCTCGTACGCCACGTCGAGGGCCAGGGCGAGGTCGGCCGCGCCGACGCCGGTCACCGTGTGCGAAACCTGCTTGATCATGACGTACTCCCTACTGATGCGGTGGATGGTCAGCTGTCGGAACCGCCGGCGCGCAGGGTCGCCAGGTCGGACTTGACGGTGTTGATCGGGATGGCGAAGCCGAGGCCGACGCTGCCGGCGTCCGAGGAGGAGGACGAGGACGCGGAGTACATCGCGGAGTTGATGCCGATGATGTTGCCGCTCGCGTCGATGAGCGCGCCGCCGGAGTTGCCGGGGTTGAGGGAGGCGTCCGTCTGGAGCGCCTTGTAGGTGGTGGTCGAGGTGCCGGTGTCACCGTTGAACTGCTGGCCGCCGAACTCGAACGGCCACCCGCCGCTGCCCTGCTGTTGCTGCTGCTGGCCCTGGCTCTCGTCGGTGGAGACGGTCACGTCACGGTTGAGCGCGGAGACGATGCCGCTGGTCACCGTGCCGGTGAGGCCCTCGGGGGAGCCGATCGCCACGACCTCGTCGCCGACCTGGACACCGTCGGAGTCGCCGAGGGTCGCCGCCTTCAGACCGGAGGCGTTCTCCAGCTTGATCAGCGCGAGGTCCTTCTTGCTGTCGGTGCCGACGACCTTCGCGGTGTAGGTCTTGCCGTCGCTGGTCGTCACCTTGATCGAGGAGGCGCCGGAGATGACGTGGTTGTTGGTGACGATCTCGCCGTCGCTGGTGATGATCACACCGGAGCCGGTGGAGGAGCCGTTGCTGAGGGTGGCGTTGACCTCGACGACGCTCGGGCTGACCGCCGCGGCGATCGAGGCGACGTCACCGGTCTTGCTGGACGGCACCACGCTGGTCGTGGTGGAGGAGGAGACGACCTGGTCCTTGCCGGTCAGCTCCTGTATGCCGTACGCCGTGCCGCCTCCGATGGCCGCGGCGACGATCGCCACGGCGGCGAGCAGGGCCAGGGGGCCGCGGGTGCGCTTCTTCCTGGGCTCCGGGGCGCCCGGCTCGGCCGCGACGGGGGTGAGGAGAGCGGTTCCGCCGCCGTTGCCGTCCCCGCCGGCCGGCGCGGCCTGCGTCTGCACCGGCGTCTGCCACACCGCGGTGGGCTCGACCACCGGCTGCTGCACCGGCACGTACGCCGGCGGGGGCGGCCACTCCGGGTTGACGGGGGAGGAAGCGTGCTGCTGGGCGCCCTGGTAAGGGGTGTCGAAGTTCTCGTACTCGCCGCTGCGGCGGAAGCTCTCGGTCATGGAAAGAAGCTTGTCCCGTGACCATGAGAGCTCCCTGAGTGCTCCCTGAGAACGCCGCCAGAACCTCGTATGCCCGATATAAAGGCGGAACAGGCGCCGGGCGCGGGTCTCTCAGAGGCCTCTCATACGGCGTCTCGTACGACGTCTTGTACGGCGTCTCGTACGGTCAGGCGCAGCCGCAGGAGCGGCGGGTCACCAGACGGGACGGGAACTGCTTGAGGCGTTCCCGGCGCGAGCCCGCGACCCGTACCCCGTCGTCCAGGACCAGGTCCACCGCCGCACGGGCCATCGCCGAGCGGTCCGATGCGATCGTTGTCATGGGCGGATCAGCGAGGGCGGCTTCCTTGATGTCGTCGAAGCCGATGACGGCCAGCTCGCCCGGGACGTCGATGCGCAGCTCGCGCGCCGCGCGCAGCAGACCGATCGCCTGGTCGTCGGTGGAGCAGAAGATCGCGGGCGGGCGGTCGGGGCCGGAGAGCAGGTCGAGGGCGACGCGATAGGCGTCGTAGCGGTTGTACGGCGCCTCGAAGAGCCGGCCCTCGGTGCTGAGCCCGGCCTCCGCCATGGCCTGCCGCCAGCCCTCGACGTGGTCGGAGACCGGGTCGCCGACGGAGGGGGTCTCGGCGGTGCCGCCCATACAGGCGACGTACGCGCAGCCGTGCTCCAGGAGGTGGCGGACGGCGATCCGGGCGCCGCCCAGGTCGTCGGTGACGACGGCGACGTCGTCGATGGCCTCGGGCCGCTCGTGCAGCAGCACCACCCGGGCGTCCCAGGCCTCGATCTCGGCGGCGGCCAGGTCGTTGAGGGCGTGGCTGACGAGGATCAGGCCGGAGACCCGCATCCCGAGGAACGCCCGCAGATAGTGGACCTCGCGCTCGGCGACGTAGTCGGTGTTGCCGACGAGGACCATCTTCCCGCGCTCGGAGGCGGCCTGCTCGACCGCGTGCGCCATCTCGCCGAAGAAGGGCTGGCGGGCGTCCGGGATGATCAGGCCTATGAGGTCCGTGCGCCGGGACGCCATCGCCTGGGCCACCCGGTCGGGCCGGTACCCCAGCTCCTTGATCGCGGCGAGGACACGCTCGCGCGTGGCCGGGGCGACCGGCCGGGGTCCGTTGTTGATGACGTAGCTGACGACGGCGGTGGAGGTCCCCGCCAGGCGTGCTACATCGTCCCGAGTCACCTTGGCCACGCGCGGAGTCTACGCGGATGGACCCGCTCTGGGCAGGGCGTACGTCACGTCCCTGTGCGGAAGCAATGCCTCCGCCGAGCGGATCCTGGGTGGTACCGACGGGTAACCGAGGGGTACCGGCGAGTACTACGCGTCCGCCGCGACCTCTTCGGCGCCCACGGTGACCGCGTTGTCCGAATCGTCCTCGTTTGCCTGCCCGGCCTTGGCCTTCGCGTCGTCACTCCCGCGCTCCGCCTTCTCAGGCGTAACGAATCGATAACCCACGTTCCGGACGGTGCCGATCAGCGACTCGTGCTCCGGGCCGAGCTTGGCGCGCAGCCGCCGTACGTGCACGTCGACGGTGCGGGTGCCGCCGAAGTAGTCGTAGCCCCACACCTCCTGGAGGAGCTGTGCGCGGGTGAACACCCGGCCGGGGTGCTGGGCCAGGTATTTCAGCAGCTCGAACTCCTTGAAGGTGAGGTCGAGGACCCGGCCCTTCAGCTTCGCGCTGTAGGTCGCCTCGTCCACCGACAGATCGCCGTTGCGGATCTCCATCGGGGAGTCGTCGTTGACGATCTGCTGGCGGCCCATGGCGAGCCGCAGCCGCGCCTCCACCTCCGCCGGGCCGGCGGTGTCGAGGAGGACGTCGTCGATGCCCCAGTCGGCGGTGACGGCGGCCAGGCCGCCCTCGGTGACGACGAGGATCAGCGGACAGCCGGGCCCGGTCGAGCGCAGCAGCTGGCACAGGCTGCGCACCTGCGGGAGATCGCGTCGGCCGTCGATCAGGATGACGTCGGCGCCCGGGGTGTCGACGAGCGCGGGTCCTTCCGCCGGGGCGACGCGCACGTTGTGCAGCAGCAGGCCGAGGGCGGGCAGCACCTCGGTCGACGGCTGGAGGGCATTGGTCAGGAGCAGCAGAGAACTCATATGTCTGGTTCCTCCTCGGTCCCTGCGAGGACGTTTGCGGCACTACGGCACTGCGGCACTGCACTGCACGTTCCCGAAGGCCCCGTACACCCGCGGTCACCTGGAGTTTCCCGCTTCGTATACAACGCTTCCGAAAGCACAAAAGGACCCGGGGGCTACGCTGCCCGAGTCCTCTGCCCAGCAGAATAGCCCACATGAGCAACAGCCGGGCAGGTCATGTGGGCCGTTCCGCCGTTCGTCCGAACTGTGAGACGGGCACCCGTACACCTTTGCGGACGTTTCGGCGCACCGTCGACGGGATTCCGATTGATTCCGTATACAACCCGGGTGCGGTCGTATACAACAGCTCGCCGTCATCCACCGTTCACCCGGTGTTCGTGATCGCCCACGGTTTCACCGGCGACGCCGACCGCCCCCAGGTGCGCCGGGTCGCGGAGGCCTTCGCGCGGTACGGGGCCGTCGTCACCTTCTCCTTCCGGGGCCACGGACGCTCCGGCGGGCGCTCGACGGTCGGCGACAAGGAGGTCCTCGACCTGGAGGCCGCCGTCGCGTGGGCCCGCTCGCTCGGACACGCGCGCGTGGTGACCGTCGGCTTCTCGATGGGCGGCTCGGTCGTGCTGCGGCACGCGGCCCTGCACCGGGGCGTGGACGCCGTCGTCTCCGTCAGCGCGCCCGCCCGCTGGTACTACCGGGGCACCGTCGCGATGCGCCGGGTGCACTGGCTGATCACCCGCCCCGAGGGCCGGCTGCTCGGCCGCTGGGGCTTCCGCACCCGGATCCACCACCGCGACTGGGACCCCATACCGCTCTCCCCGGCCGAGGCGGTCCCGAAGATCGCGCCCGCCCCGCTGCTGATCGTCCACGGCGACCGCGACGGCTACTTCCCCCTCGACCACCCCCGGATGCTCGCCGCGGCAGCGGGCGAGTACGGCGAACTCTGGCTGGAACCCGGCATGGGCCACGCCGAGCACGCGACCGACGACGCCCTGCTGGCCCGGATCGCGGACTGGGCGGCGGCCCGGGCGGGCTAGCCTGAACCCTGTCGGGGAACCGACGACAGACCGACCGATCCGACGAACCGATCCGAGAAGGAACGCGATGCCCAAGGTCACGGTGCGCTACTGGGCCGCCGCCAAGGCCGCGGCCGGGGTCGACGAGGAGCCGTACGACGCGGACACCCTCGCCGAGGCCCTCGACGCCGCGCGTGCGCGACACCCCGGCGAACTCACGCGTGTGCTGCGGCGATGCTCGTTCCTGATCGACGGTGACCCCGTGGGCACCCGCGCACATGAGACGGTACGGCTGGCCGACGGCGGCACGGTCGAGGTGCTCCCGCCGTTCGCAGGAGGGTGAGGATGACCGACCAGCAGCCGTACCAGCAGTATCCGGGGTACGACCAGCAGAACTGGCCCGCGCAGCAGCAGGGCCACGACGACCCGCAGGCGCACCTCCAGTACACCCAGCAGTGGCAGGGGCAGACCTGGGAGACCAGCGTCCAGCCCCCGGTCACCGCGGACCCGGCCCCCATGCCGGCCCAGGGGTACCAGGGCGGATACGCGGCACCCGCCACCGACGGGACCGCCGCGGGCCAGGCATATGCGGGTCACGCGGGCCAGCCGGGTCACGTGGGGCAGCCGGGGCACGCGGGCCAGCCGGGTCATATGGGCCACGCGGGACAGCCGGGCCTCGCGGGACAGCTGGGGCACATGAGTCACGCAGGACAGCCGGGGCACATGGGTCACATGGGTCACGCGGGAGAGCCGGGCCTTGCGGGACAGCCGGGCCACGCGGGACAGCCGGGCCACGCGGGACAGCCGGGCCACGCGGGACAGCCGGGCCAGCCCGGCCACCAGGCCTACGGGGCCCAGGCCGCCGCGCCCGCCCAACCCGAGGCGGCCGCGGCCTACGGCCCCGCCACCCTCGTCGGCAACTCCCGGATCACCGACGCCCAGCGGGCCCGGCTCGAAGGGCGTTCGCCGATCATCGAGCCCGGGATGCAGCCCGCCGCGCTCACCGCGCTGCTGGGGCTGCTGTTGTCCGGCGCGGCGGCCGTGGGGTCGTACGCCCTGCTCGTGCCGCTCGTCGCGCTCCAGGCCGTGACGGCGGCCGGCTGGTTCCGGCTGAACGGCATGTGGCCGGCCCGGCAGGGCATCGCGCTCGCCTTCCTCGGCGCGCTGGTCTCGGACGTGGCGCTGCTCGCCGCGGGCCGGGAGAACGCGCCCGCCGCGATCCTCGGCACCCTGGGCGTGTGGGTGCTGCTCTGCCTGGTGCTCCAGCTGCGTTCGCACGCCGACCCCGACGAGCGGATGTACGGCCTGATGGCGACCGTCGTCTCCGCCGCGCTGGCGATCATCGCGACCGGGCACCTCGGCGCGGACCCCGAGGCGGTGACCGTGGGCACCGCGGCCGTCGCCGTCGCCGTCCTGGCCCGCGCGCTGCCGCTGCCGACCCCGGCCTCCGTCGTCGTGTCGCTGCTCGCCGCCGCGGGCGCGGGCATCGCGGTCGGCGGGATGACCGGAATGGGCGCGCAGGGCGCGCTGCTCGGCGCGGGCGCCGCGGCGTGCGCCCTGATCGGCCACCGGGTCGCGAGCTACGACTACCCCTCCCGCTTCGTCCACTTCACCGCGGGCGTGGCCCTGCCCCTCGCGGCCGCCGCACCGGCGGTCTACGTGCTGGGCCGGGCGCTCGGCTAGGACAGGTCCCAGCCGTACCGGCGGGCCCGGACGGGCTCTGTCACAGCTGATCGACAATTCCCCGGGGGCCCTCGCCCCCGGGGTTACGGTGGTCGGCGAACCAAGCGAAAGTGCACACAGGGCAGGCAGAGCAGGCAGAGCAGACAGAGCAGACCGACCGTCAGGCCATCCGGGGGATCAACGGCAATGCGCGCGCTTCGAATACTGCTGGTCATCGTCGTGGTCCTGGGGGGCCTCTTCGTCCTCGCGGACCGTCTCGCCGTCCACTTCGCCGAGGGCGAGGTCGCGGACAAGCTGAAGACCACCGAGGGCCTCGCCACCACCCCCGACGTGTCCATCAAGGGCTTCCCCTTCCTCACCCAGCTGGCCGGCGGCTCGCTGGACGACGTCGAGGTGGGCATCGAGGACTACGAGGCCGACACCGGTGTCAACGGGCAGACCCTCCGCATCGACGACCTCCGGGCCGACATGAAGGGCGTCGCGTTCTCCGGCGACTACAGCTCCGCCACCGCCACCACGGCCTCCGGTACGGCGACCGTCGCCTACGACGAGCTTCTGAAGACCGCCAAGTCCGAGGAGACCCGGGTCGCGCCCGGACTCACCGCCGAGGTCGTCGGCCTCTCCGACGGCGGCAACGGCAAGATCAAGGTCACCGTCGAGGCGACCGTCCTGGGCGTGAAGCTGAAGGAGCCGGTCTCCGTGCTGAGCACGGTCAGCGTCGAGGGCGACACCGTCCGGGTGCACGCCGACTCGCTCCCCGACTTCCGCGGGGTGACGGCCGCCGAGAACGAGGTCCGCTCCGTCACCGACTTCCAGCAGAAGATCGAGGGGCTGCCCGGCGGCATCAGCCTCGACAAGGTGCAGGCGGGGAAGAACGGTGTGGAGATCACGGTGAAGGGTTCGAACGTCCGGCTCGCCGGGTAGGACCCCTGGCGCGCCGGCCCGACCGGATCCGGCCCCGGCGACATCCAGGACATTCGGACGGCCGACGTCCGACCCGACGTCCGACCCGATGTCCGCCCCGAAGTCCGACAGGCGAGACGCCGCCGTCCGAACCGTAGATGTGACGACGGATACATCCGCCCGGAGCCCCCGCGGGGACGGACCGGACGCCTTCCTCGTCCCGACATGTGGACGATCGCATCTCATCATCCGGCCAGCTGATGACACGCCCGCCTGTCCGTCCCTACGATCGACCGCATGATGCAGCGACAGGCGGATCTCACGAAGCGGCGGGCAGTAGACCTGTGCCGCGTCGCCGCCATGCTCTGTCGCCCTGTCTGACAGCGGAAGCGCCGCCGGCCTTCCGCGCCTCCCGGCGCCCTCGATCCGAGGGCATCCGTGCGCCGGCCGCCGGCGAGACCCGGCCGCGCACCCCCTCTTTCTTGCACACCCCCGCCGCAACTGCCCCGGAGGAGAACGAGCATGAGCCGCAACGACGTCCTGGTCGACGCCGACTGGGTCGAGGCCAACCTCGACAACGCCGACATCGCCATCGTCGAGGTCGACGAGGACACGTCGGCCTACGAGAAGAACCACATCCGCAACGCCATCCGGATCGACTGGACCCAGGACCTCCAGGACCCGGTCCGCCGTGACTTCATCGACCAGGAGGGCTTCGAGAAGCTCCTCTCGGCCAAGGGCATCGGCAACGACACCCTGGTGATCCTCTACGGCGGCAACAACAACTGGTTCGCGTCCTACGCGTACTGGTACTTCAAGCTGTACGGCCACGAGAACGTCAAGCTTCTCGACGGCGGCCGCAAGAAGTGGGAGCTGGACGCCCGCGAGCTGGTCGAGGAGGTCCCGGCGCGCGCCGAGACCGCCTACACCGCCAAGCCGCAGAACACCGCGATCCGCGCCTTCCGTGACGACGTCGTCGCCGCGATCGGCGCGCAGAACCTGGTCGACGTGCGGTCGCCCGACGAGTTCTCCGGCAAGCTGCTCGCCCCGGCCCACCTGCCGCAGGAGCAGTCCCAGCGCCCGGGCCACGTCCCGACCGCCCGCAACATCCCGTGGTCGAAGAACGCCAACGACGACGGCACCTTCAAGTCGGACGACGAGCTCAAGGAGCTCTACGCCGCCGAGCAGGTGGACCTCGCCAAGGACACCATCGCCTACTGCCGTATCGGCGAGCGCTCGGCCCTGACCTGGTTCGTCCTGCACGAGCTGCTCGGTGTCGAGAACGTCAAGAACTACGACGGCTCCTGGACCGAGTACGGCTCCCTGGTCGGCGTGCCGATCGAGCTCGGCGCCAACAAGTAACCCACCCAGCCCGCAATCCCGACCGACCGGCCTTCCTTCCGTCCGGTCAGACCCCGATGGAGAAAGACATGTGTGGAGCGAAGGCCGGCGGCCCGGACGCCTCGACGATCAAGCCCGGTGAGACCACGATCCAGGGCCAGGTGACCCGCGACGGCGAGCCGGTGGTCGGATACGTCCGGCTGCTCGACTCGACCGGCGAGTTCACCGCGGAGGTCCCCACCTCCGCCACGGGACAGTTCCGCTTCTACGCGGCCGAGGGCACCTGGACCGTCCGCGCCCTCGTCCCCGGCGCCACCGCCGACCGTACGGTCGTCGCCCAGCAGGGCGGACTCGCGGAGGTCGCGATCGCGGTCTGAGGACCGCAGGGCTCGGGCGGTCTGTGACGGACGCCTGGTGACGGACGCCTGATGACTGAGGGCCGTACCCCGGGGATGACCCCGCGGGTACGGCCCTCGGCCGTTGCCGGACCTACGCTGGAAGCATGTACGCGCGGCGGCGCCACCTCTACTTCGCCATGATGGGCACCTGCATCGGCCTGTTCGTCCTGGCCTGGGCCGTCGTGCGCATCTGGTCGGTGCCGGTGGCGGTCGGCATGTGCGTGGTCGCCATGGTCATCCCGCCGCTCGCGGCGATGGTCGCCAACCGGCGCGGCCCGGAGGACCGCTGGTGGGACGACCCCTCCGGCGACCCGGAGTCCGACGAGTGGTGGGACGAACTGGACGGCAAGAAGCGCCGTCAGTAGACCAGTGCCTGGGTGTCCTCGGCCAGGGCCTCCTGCACGAACACCTGCGCACCCGCGATCCGTACGCCGTCGATGACGTCCTTCTCCGTGATGTCCCGCCGGGCCGCGCACTGCGTGCAGAGCGTGAGCCGCCCGCCGGCCAGCACCGACTCCAGGAGATCGGGCAGCGGGGCGGCGTGCGGCAGCTCGAACTCGGCCGCCCGGCCCGGCAGCGCGAACCACGCGGACTCCCCGGTCAGCCACAGCGACACCTCGACCCCGCTGGCCACGGCCACCGCCGCGACCGTGAACGCCTGCGAGCACCGCTCGGGGGCGTCGGCCCCGGCGGTCACCTTGATCACGAGCTTCTTCGCCATGCCCGAATCGTAATCAACTCCCTTACAACTCACGGTGTTGATCATGTGTCTCCTGTGCAGCGCCGATGCGGACACGGATGTCGGCGCTGCATCCACGGAGGGGGACGGTGTGCCGGAAGAGGTTCATGAAAGACCGCGGGAGGCTCCCGTACGAAGGAGGGGCCGTACGGCGTCGCTGATCGCCGGTGCCGTGGTGCTCGGCCTGGTGGCCGGGGCCTGCGCCGGCTATCTGGTCCAGGCCGACCGGGAGCCGACGAAGCTGCCTTCCCTCTCACAGCCGACGATGCCGCAGGCGAAGGGGCCCGCCCCCGAGCCGCTGGCGGCGGCGCGGGACCGTCAGGTGAAGACCGACGGCGACCTGCGCAAGCTGCTGCTGACGAAGCCGAAGGGCACCAAGGACGCCTCCTGGCTCGAGGGCCAGGACGGCTGGCTGGACCTGGCCGCCTACGCCGACTCCTACGAGAAGCCGGAGGAGATGTTCGGCGACCTGGTCGGCAACGAGTTCCGCAGGGTCGCCGTCACCGGCTGGGAAGCGGGCAGCTCGTACACCGTGGAGCTGCGGCTGGTGCAGTTCCGGCAGGAGGAGACGGTCGCGGCCGCCGACTACTGCGACAACGGCCAGTACTGGGCGGAGAAGGAGGCCTCCACCGACAGCTGGCCGATCGCCGGTACCGGCACGGGGATGGCGTACGTCCACCGCAAGCCGAAGACCGAGGCCGGGTACCTGCCGCTCTACAGCGCGGAGGCGCACGCCTGGCGCGGCGACATCGCCATGGAGGTCTGGATCTACGGGTCCGAGGCGATCAGCAAGAAGACGGTCATGGACCTGGCCGAGCGGCAGATGGAGCGGCTGTGAGCGAGCAGGAGTACGAGGCCGGGGGAGCCGGCTCGGTGGGCCCGGTGGAGCCGGTGGGCCCCGAACTGATCGTGGCACCGGCCGAACCCGCCGACCCCGCCGCACAGCGCAGGCGGCGGCGTCGGGCCGCGGCCGTCGCGGGGTCCCTGGTGCTGGCCGGGGCCGTGGTCGCGGGGGTCGGCTTCACGGTCGTCACCGTGCGGGACGCCGACCGGGACGCCGGGGAGCCCGTGTGGAAGTTCCCGAAGGAGACGCCGGCGTCCGAGCAGCCGGAGTGGCCCGGGGCGAGCGGTACCGGCCTGGCCGCGATGCTCGTCCCGTACGGCACGGAGGGGTTCACCCGGGGGCCGGACATTGGTGAGTTCGGCGCCGACGCGCAGCTCAGCGGGGAGCGGGCGGCCGCCCTGCGCAAGGAGTCGCTGAAGGATCTGCCGCGGTCGCAGCGCAAGCGGCTGGAGCAGCGGATCGACAAGCAGCGCATCAAGGGCATGGCGATGCGCAGCTACCTCAGCGAGGAGACCAGTGCCCTCGATGTGAACGAGGGGGTGTACTCCGTCAGCATCACGCTGTCCCAGATGGACAACAAGGCGGCGGTGCGGGACATCGCCACCTTCCAGGGCGAGTTCCTCGACGCGCTGGACATCTTCCGCAAGGGGCCGCAGATCAAGGGCCACAAGAACGCGAAGTGCTTCCTGCCGCCCAAGGACGCCGACTCCGACCTCGAGGGCATGTTCTGCTCCGCGTACGTGGGCGAGGTCCTGGTCAGCCTGAACGCCGAGGCCGTCAAGCCACTCGACACCAAGGGAGTCGCCTTGCTCCTGAGCGAACAACTCGACCGCATCGCGGAACCGGGGGAGGCGGTATGACCGACGAACGGCCCCCGATCCCGCCTGACGCGGCTCCCCCACAGACAGCGCCCGCCCCGAAGCAAAACGAATCCGCAGCGGCTGCCGAGAAGCCACTCGAAGCCGCGGCGCCCGCTCCGCAGCCGCACGAAGCCGCGGCGGCTGCACCGAAGCCGCACGAAGCCGCGGTATCCGGCCCGGAGCCGCACGAAGCCGCGGCGGCTGCTCCGAAGCCGCTCGGAGTCGCGGTGTCCGGCCCGGAGCCGCACGAAGCCGCGGCGGCTGCTGGGGAGCCGCTCGGAGCCGCGGCGCCCGATCCGGAGCTGCACGAACCTGGGGTGTCCGACCCGAAGCAACACGAATCCGCAGCGGCTGCTGGGGAGCCACTCGAAGCCGCGGTGTCCGGCCTTGAGCCGCATGAAGCCGCGGTGGCTGCCGGCGAGCCGCTCGGAGCCGCGGTGCCCGCTCCGGAGTCGCACGAACCTGCGGTGTCCGATTCGGAGCCGCACGAAACGGCGGCGGCTGCTGGGGAGGCGCTCGGAGCTGCGGTGTCCGGCCTGGAGCCGCATGAAGCCGCGGTGGCTGCTGGGGAGGCGCTCGGAGCTGCGGTGTCCGGCCTGGAGCCGTACGAAGCCGCGGTGGCTGCTTCGGAGCCGCTCGGAGCTGCGGCGCCCGCTTCGGAGCCGCACGAACCTGCGGCGGCTGCTTCGGAGCCGCTCGGAGCCGCGGTGTCCGGCCCAAAGCAGCATGAAGCCGCGGTGGCTGCCGGGGAGTCGCTGGGAGCCGCGGGTGCCGGTGGTGGGGACGTGGTACCGGGGCCGGCCGTGCTCGACGACGAAAGCCGCACGGGTGGGGAAGCAGGAGGCGAGGCGGTTCGTGGTGCCCGGTTGCGCGGCATCCTGCGCTGGGCAGCCGCGGTGACCGTCTTCGCCCTGGTCGGCGCGTCCACCGCGTACGGCATCACGAGGATGGACCGCACGGACGTACCGGGTCTGGAGACGCGGTCCGACGGCCGGTGGGCGTACCCGACGCTCACCAGGCCGCCCCTCCCCTCCGGCAGCCCCGCCCCCTTCACCCGGGCCAACCCCTCCGGAGCCCACTACGCCGACCTGCGCGCCCTCGTGCTGCCCGCCCCCGAGGGCGCGACGCAGGACAAGACGCTGGCCGGCGCCGACGGCTGGCTGGCGACGAAGGACTTCCTGAAGGAGTTCGAGGAGACCCGGCGGGGCGACATCCAGGACAAGCTCGTGGACGCCGGCCTCAGGCACATCGCGGCCCGCGGCTGGACCACCCCGGACGGTGTCACCACCCGGGTCTACCTGCTGCGATTCGGCTCGGTCGCCGTCACCGAGCAGGTCCTCGGCGACGACCTCACGCGCTACGACGGCCCGGTCTACCCGGTCCGCGGCGCCGACGCCTACGAGCGGGACGAGGACTTCCCGCTGACCCCCCAGTCCAAGAACGTCGCGCTGACGCCGTACGCGGAGACGAAGCCGTACGGCAGTGAGCAGGTCCGCCTCGCGTACCTGAGCGCCGGCGACGTCCTGGCGATGATCGTGCAGGCCGGGAAGGGCGGCATGCCGGTGATCCCGTTCCAGCAGACGGTGGTCCTCCAGAGCGAACTGCTGGAGTGACCGCGCGGCGCCCGTGAGGGCCCACCTCACACGGAGGGCCGGTCCCCGGCCGCGTAAGCTGGGGGCCGGCCCTGTGTACGTACGGAACCAAACACGCTCATCCGAGGAGCACCCCGTGGAGATCTTCTTCGAAACCCTGCTGGTCCTGGTCTGCGTCGGCGTCCTCGCCTTCGCCGCCCTGACCGTGAAGAAGCTGTACCAGGGCCAGCGCTGACCGACCGATCCAGGAACTGCCAACCATGATCGAGATCCCGTCCGACCTCCACAAGGACCTCGTCCCCCTCGCCTTCCTGCTGGGCACGTGGGCGGGCGCCGGGGTGCACGACTTCCCCGGTGCGCAGAAGTGCAACTTCGGGCAGGAGGTCACCTTCGGCCACGACGGCCGTGACTTCCTGGAGTACCGGTCCCACACCTGGGTCCTGGACAACGACGGCAACAAGGTCCGTCCCCTGGAGTCCGAGTCCGGCTTCTGGCGGATCGACGGCTCCCGCAAGGTCGAGGTGACGATGACCCGCGACGACGGCGTCATCGAGATCTGGTACGGCGAGATGGCCGACAAGAAGCCGCAGATCGACCTGTTCACGGACGCCGTCGCCCGCACGGCCGCCTCCCGCCCCTACACCGGCGGCAAGCGGCTCTACGGCTACGTCAAGAGCGACCTGATGTGGGTCGGGGAGAAGCAGACCCCCGAGGTGGAGCTGCGCCCCTACATGTCGGCCCATCTGAAGAAGGTCGTCACGCCCGAGGACGTCGAGCGCTGGGCCAAGGCCCTGCCCGACGACATGCCCGACGACGGCATCGCGTTCTTCAAGTAGTTCTAGACTTCCCGTGTGGTGAACACCGACTGGAAGAGCGACCTCAGGCAGCGCGGCTACCGGCTGACGCCGCAGCGGCAACTCGTGCTGGAAGCCGTGGACACCCTTGAGCACGCGACCCCCGACGACATCCTCACGGAAGTGAAGAGGACGGCTTCGGGGGTCAACATTTCCACCGTCTACCGGACCCTGGAGCTCCTGGAGGAGCTGGGCCTGGTCAGCCATGCCCATCTGGGGCACGGCGCGCCGACGTACCACCTCGCCGACCGGCACCACCACATCCACCTGGTCTGCCGGGACTGTGAGAACGTCATCGAGGCGGATGTGCAGGTGGCCGCCGAGTTCACCGCCAAGCTGCGGGAGACCTTCGGCTTCGAGACGGACATGAAGCACTTCGCGATCTTCGGCCGGTGCCGGGACTGCACGTCCAAGGCCGTGGCGGACGGACGTTCGACCGCCAAGGGTTCCCTTACCGAGTCGTAGGCTTGGCGCATGAAGAGCCCTCTGCTGTCCCTGCCCGGCGCCGTCCCCGCCGAGGGCGTGGACGAAGGTGTCGCCGCCCACTACGGCGACCTGTTCCGCGAGCAGCGCGCCCTCGCCGACGGCACCGGTTTCGTCGACCTCTCGCACCGCGGAGTCGTCACCGTCACCGGCGGCGACCGGCTGAGCTGGCTGCATCTGCTGCTCACCCAGCACGTCAGCGACCTCCCGGCCGGCCAGGCCGCCGAGGCCCTGATCCTCTCCGCGCACGGCCACATCGAGCACGCGCTCTACCTCGTCGACGACGGCACCACGGTCTGGGCCCATGTCGAGCCCGGCACCCGGGAGGCGCTCCTCGCCTACCTGGAGTCGATGAAGTTCTTCTACCGGGTCGAGGTCGCCGACCGCACCGCCGACACCGCCGTCGTCCACCTCCCGGCCGGCTCCATCGCCGAGGTGCCCGAGGGCACCGTCGTCCGCGAGACGCCGTACGGCCGCGATCTCTTCCTCCCGCGCGCGGACCTGGAGTCGTACGCCGGGAAGGCGGGCCCCGCGGCGGGGATCCTGGCCCATGAGGCCCTGCGCGTCGAGCAGCACCGGCCCCGCGTCGGCTTCGAGACCGACCACCGCACCATCCCGCACGAACTGGGCTGGATCGGCACCGCGGTCCACCTCCAGAAGGGCTGCTACCGCGGCCAGGAGACGGTCGCCCGGGTCCAGAACCTGGGCAAGCCGCCCCGCCGCCTGGTCTTCCTGCACCTCGACGGCAGCGAGGTCCACCTCCCGCCCCACGGCACCGAGCTCCGGGTCGCCGACGAGGCCCCCGACGGCCGCAAGATCGGCTTCATCACGACCTCGGTACGCCACCACGAACTGGGCCCGGTGGCCCTGGCCCTGGTCAAGCGGAACGTCCCCGTGGACGCCCCGCTGATGGCCGGCACCACGGCGGCGGCCCAGGAGACGGTGGTCGAGCCGTAAGCCGCCTCATGTCCCCGGGGCTCAGATCTCCAGGAGGACCGTGAAGGGGCCGTCGTTCGTCAGCGACACCCGCATCCGCGCCCCGAACCGGCCCGTCGCGACGGTGGCCCCCAGCGCCCGCAGCTGCGCCACGACCTCCTCGACCAGGGGCTCGGCGAGGGGCCCCGGGGCGGCGGCGTTCCAGGTGGGCCGCCGTCCCTTGCGCGCGTCGCCGTACAGGGTGAACTGGCTGATCACCAGCAGCGGGGCGTCGATGTCGCTGCACGACTTCTCCTCGTGCAGCATCCGCACCGACCACAGCTTGCGGGCGAGCTGGGCGGCCTTCTCCTTGGTGTCCTCGTGGGTCACCCCCACCAGCACGCACAGCCCCTCGCCGGCGATCTCCCCGACCGTCTCCCCGTCGACGACCACACTCGCGCCGTCCACCCTCTGCACCACTGCTCGCATGCCGACCATCATGCCGGGTGCCCCGCACGGACTCACGAAGGGCCCATTTTTGATCCTTTAGGCCCTGTCTGGGGCCGTTCGGGGGGACTCGGTCACCTCGCGGCGACTTGGGGTGGCACGATGCTTTCCACCACACGCCGGTCGAGGGGACGGTAGAGGGACATGAGCACACCGAGTACCGAGCGGCTGGAGACACACCGGCCGCCCGCCCAGCGCGGCGAGAGCCCCGGGCCGCCCGCGGATCCTCCGGGGCACGAGCTGGCCCGGCTCAGCCTGCCCGAGCTGCGCACCCTGCGCCAGGGCGCCCAGCGCGACGAGGCGGACCTGAGTTACGTACGACGCCTGCTGCAGGGCCGGATCGACATCCTGCGCGCGGAGCTGGCCCGCCGCTCCCCGTCGGGCGCCGCGTCGGTCGTCGAACGCCTCCCGGAGATCCTCACCGACGCCCCGGCCCGCCACCGCTCCTCGGCGCGCCACGTCACCCTGGGCACCCCGCACAGCGAGGAGTACGGCCGCCTCGCCGCCGACATGCTCGCCGACGTCGAACTCTCCGACCTCGACGCCCGCACCGACCCGGAACTCCACGCGGCGATGGCCCGGCTGGTCGGCTACGAGCAGCAGGTCTCCCGGCGCCGCCAGCACCTCCAGCGCACGGCCGACGACTGCGGAGCGGAGATCACCCGCCGCTACCGGGAGGGCGAGGCCCAGGTGGACGACCTGCTGGTGTGACCTCCGGGGCCGGTCCGGCGGGCCGGGCCCCCTGGCGGCGATGGGGGCGGGGGCGGGGCGAAAACCCGGCGACACCCGCTCCCGCCCTGCCTACCGTGGCCCCATGGACGTCCGCCCGATCACCGACCATGAACTCCCCGCCTGGATGCGCGCCCTGAACACGGGCTTCCTGCGCCCTCCGGCCGTCACCGAACAGTCCCTCGCCGCCCGCCGGGCCACGCTCGGCGACTCCCGGCTGACCGGCGCCTTCGACGCCGACACCTGCGTGGCCACCTTCCGCTCCTTCCCGCAGGAACTCACCGTCCCGGGCGGGGCCCCCGTCCCCGCGGACGGCATCTCCAACGTCGCTGTCCTGCCCACCCACCGCCGCCAGGGCCTCCTGACCCGTCTGATGGCCGACGACCTCCGGGCCGCGAAGGACCGCGGGGACGTCGTGGCGACCCTCGTCGCCGCCGAGTACCGCATCTACGGCCGGTACGGCTTCGGTCCCGCCACCACCACGACCGAGTGGACGATCGACATCCCGAGGGCCGGCTTCGACCCCCGCCATCCGGTCCCGCTGGCCGGCGGCCGGATCGACCTGGTCGACGGCGCGGAGGTCCGCAAGCTCGGCCCCGTCCTGCACGAGCGCCTGCGCCGATGCCAGCCGGGTGCCGTCAGCCGACACGAGCACTGGTGGGACATGAACACCGGGGTGATCCATCTGCACGGGGAGGCGAGCTGGACCGAGCCGTTCTACGCGGTGTACCGCTCGGCGGACGGCGAGGTCGAGGGGCTGGTCTCGTACCAGGCCGACGACCACTGGACCGACGCCAAGCAGCCGCGGAACACGGCCTCGGTGAACTGGCTGCTCTCGGTGACCACGGCCGCCGCCCGCGCTCTGTGGCACTACCTGTGCTCCATCGACTGGATCACCCGGGTGAAGTCGGGCTGGCGCTCCCCGGACGATCTGCTCCCGCTCCTGCTGCCCGACCCGCGGGCGGCGAGCATCACCACCCAGGCGGACTGGCTGTGGGTGCGGCTCCTGGACGTCGCGACGGCCCTTCGGGCGCGGTCGTACGACACGGCGGGCGCCCTGGTCCTGGAGGTGGTCGACGGGGCCGGCCTGGCCGGGGGACGCTTCCTGCTGGACGCGGCCCCCGACGGCGCCTCCTGTACGCCGACGGCCCGCGACGCCGATCTCACCCTGGACGTGGCCGAGCTGGCGTCCCTGTGGCTCGGCGACGAGTCGGCGGTGCGGCTCGCGGCGCTGGGCCGGCTCCGGGAAGAACGAGCGGGCGCCGCCCGGGGGGCCGACGCCCTGCTGCGTACGCCCGGGCGACCGTGGTGCCCGGACCTGTTCTGACACTCCTTTCGACGTCCGACGGTGGGGAAGGTGGTGCATCCGTAGCTGTTCAGTTGTGGCTGTGCGCGCGATGTTCGGTTGTGGCTGTGCGGCGATCTTGAGTTGTGGCTGTGCTCAGGTGTCGGCTTCTCGGGCTCCCGGCTCCCCTCCGGAAGGGAGTCCGACCGGCCAACCGTCTGGAAGTTTGACCATGTTGTTGAAGTTGGCTGCCAACTTCACTGTACTTATGTCCGCTTGGAAGCGTCCTATAACCATCTCTCTGAGAACTGCCACAAGATGGCGGGAAGTTGTACTGTTCCCCCGTGGAGCCGGAACATGCCCCCGTCAACGGACGGCGGAGAGCGGGGCGGCCCCAGCCCTCGCACCGCGAGGTGGCCGACGAGCTGCGCACCCGGATCAGGACCGGAGTGCTGCGGCCGGGCGAACGCATGCCCACGCAGGCCAGGTTGGCGGACGAGTTCGGGGTGGAGCGGGGGGCCGTACGCCAGGCGCTGCGCATCCTCCAGTCGGAGCACCTGCTCACCAACGTCTCCAAGGGAAGCCCGGCCACGGTCGCCCCGCCGCCGGGCGCGGCCGGCCTGCCGATGGGTCCGCAGACGACCCCGCAGCCGTCCATGGTGGACCTCCCACCGCGGATGACCGAGGCCTTCGCGGCCCAGCATGTCCAGGTCGACGCCCTCTGCCTCACGGCGGTCTCGCTGACGGCGGCGATCGGCGAGCCGCTGCGCCGGATCCATGCCGGACAGCTGAAACCGGCCAAGATCGACGTCCGGGTCCTGCTGCCCTCACGGAACATCGACCTGGCCTTCCCCGCGGCGGTGGACACCTCGGCCACCGAGCGGCTCCAGCGGCACTGGCTGGCCCACCGCAACGCTCAGGGGCAGGTGCTGCGGCACAACCTGCTGAGCCTGCGCTCCACGCACGGCATCGATGTCAGCGTCACCTTCCGCGCGCTGCCGTTCACCCCGCCCGTGAAGCTGTATCTGCTCAACGGCACGGACGCGCTGTTCGCCTATTACACCGTGCGGCTGCGCGAGGAGACGATCGACCAGGAGAACCTGGAGATGTACGACGCCGAGGGCACGCGGTCGGTGCTGTTCGCCTTCGAACAGGGGGCCGGTCCGCGCGACTCGGCGTTCGTGGAACAGTCCCAGCTGTGGTTCGACGCACTCTGGGAGACGATCAGCTCGGAGCTGCTGCTCACGAGCTGACGGCGGGTCCGGTGGCCACGAGGGCGAGGACCACGGCGCCGACCGAGCTGAGGGCCGGGCTCTTGGCCTTGATGCCGATACTGAGCAGCAGCAGTCCGACGGCGCCGGTGGTGCCGTACTTCCACTGGATGGTCTGCTCCACGCCGACGACGATGGCGGCACAGAGGAGGGTGAGGACAGGCATGGTATTCCCCCCTTTCTTTACCAACTCGATCAAGTTGGCAACCAACTCTGATTATGTTGTCCCCACTTGGTACCAACCACTAAACAACTTTCAAGCAACTCCCCATAGATGGATCTAAGTTGTAGCGTTTGGTCGTGACCCAGGAGAACGTGGCGGAGAACGTGGCAGTGAACGGCAGCAGAAGGTCGCCCCAGGAGATCGCCGACGTCCTGCGGCAGCGCATCCGTGCCGGTGAACTCAAGGCAGGCGACCGCCTGCCCACCCAGGCCGAGCTCGCCGACGAGTTCGGGGTGGAGCGCGGCGCCGTACGCCAGGCCCTGCGCGAACTCCAGCTCGACGGCCTCCTCACCAACGTCAGCAAGGGCAGCCCGCCGCGTATCGCCGAACCGCCCGCGCCCGGTCACGACGAGCCCCAGCCCACCATGGTCGGCCTCGCCCCCCGGCTCACCGAGGCGTTCTCCGCCCCGCACGTCCGCATCGACGCGGCCTGCCTGACGGCCGAGAGCCTGATCCCCGCCCTGGGCGAGCCCCTGCGCCTCATCCACGCGGGCGTGCTCCACCCCCAGCGGATCGACGTCCGGATCCTGCTGCCCTCCCGACGCATCAATCTCGCCTTTCCCGTCCCGGTCGAGGGGCGCGGCGACGACGACCCGGTCCACCAGCGCTGGCTCGCCATGCGCAACGCCCAGGGCCACGTCCTGCGCCACAACCTCCAGACCCTGCGCTCCCACGGCATCGACGTCGACATCACCTTCCGCGCGCTGCCGTTCACCCCGCCGGTGAAGCTGTACCTGCTCAACGGCACGGAGGCGCTGATGGCGTACTACATGGTCGAGCGGCGCGAGGAGTCCACGGACGCCGGAACGCTCGACATGTACGACGTCCTCGGCACGGAGTCGCTCCTGTTCTCGTTCCAGTCCTCGGCCGGTCCGCGCGACGCCACGTTCGTCGAGGAATCGCAGAAGTGGTTCAACGCCCTCTGGGAAACCATCACGACGGACCTGACACTCTCCTAGTGACTTCTGATACGACGCAGACTGAACAGGTGGCAGCCGACACCGACAACACCCAGGGAAACGGAACCGCGGATCTGCGGGAGCTGATCGCGCGTACGAGGGTCGTCCTGTGGGACTTCGACGGCCCCATCTGCCGGCTCTTCGCGGGCCATTCGGCGGAGGACGTGGCCGACGGACTGGTGGAGTGGCTCGAAGGGCGGGGCCTGCACCATCTGCTGACGGAGTCCGAGCGGGAGTCGCTGGACCCGCACGTCGTCCTGCGCGCCGTGGACCGCCTGCGCCCCGGCAGCGACCTGGTCGCGGAGCTGGAGGAACGTCTCACCCAGGAGGAACTGCGGGCCGCCTCCTCCGCGATGCCGACCGCGTGGGCCGACCCCCTGGTGCGGACCTGGACCGCCCTGGGCCTGCGCCTGGCCATCACCACCAACAACTCCCCCCGCGTGGTCGCCAAGTACCTCGCCGGCCGGGGCCTGGCCTCCTGTTTCACCCCGCACGTCTACGGCCGTACGCAGGAACTCCACCTGCTCAAGCCGCACCCCCACTGCCTCCGCCGCGCCCTGCGCGCGACGGGCTCCGCCCCCGAAACCGCCCTGATGATCGGCGACACCCCCTCCGACTTCCTCGCCGCCGACGAGGCCGGCGTCCCCTTCCTCGGCTACGCGCGTAACGAGCGCAAGGAGAAGCTGCTGCGGGGAGCGGGGGCGACGACGGTGGTGAACTCACTGGAGACGGTGCTGAGAGCGGTCAGAGGTCAGGCCTGACTCGCGAGGACCACGAGCACGACCGCCGCCGTGACGGCGAGGCCGTTGTGACGTGCTCGGATTCCTATCCCGACCAGGGACAGAAGCACCACTCCCGCGAGGCCGAGCCGAGCCTGCGCCAGACTTCCCAGGACGAGGCCCAGCAACTCCTGGGACACCGCTAAAAGGAGCATGTCATTCCACCTGCCCGCCAGTCTCAGTGAAGCGTTCAAGTCTCGGTCCAATTGGACTGCTTGACGCTTTGAGATCGGTTTCCCCTGGCTGATTGATCCTTAATCGGTCCAATTTGGCTGAGACTTGACTGGCAGTGGTTTGGTATTGGACGGATGGCGGTACGGACGCGGTGTGGACGCACAGCAGAGTGGTGACGTCGGCGGCCGGGAGTTCCACCGAGTCGCCGACGACCTGCGGGCCCGGATGGCGAACGGCACCTATCCGCTGCGTTCCTTCCTGCCGTCCCAGCGGGATCTCGCGGAGGAGTACGAGGTCTCCCGGGACACGGTCCAGCGGGTGCTGCGGGAGCTGGCCAACGAGGGCTGGATCGAGTCCCGGCAGGGCAGCGGCTCCCGGGTGGTCAAGACGCAGCGGATCCAGTCGTCCACGCCCAGGGCCACCCGCCAGCGCCACGGGGCCGCGCTGGGGCCGCTGCTCAGCGAGGCGTTCGAGCAGCCTCAAGTCACCCTGGACGTCTACACGTTGACGTCCGAGTCGCTGGACGCGCACATCCGGTTGCAGGCCGAGCGGATCCACGGCGGTTCCATAGCGCCGCAGCACATCGGCCTGCGGATGATCCTGCCGTCCGAGGAACTCAACCTGCCCTACCCGAGGGTCAGGGACGACAAGGACGACGACCGCCTCAAGAGCCGTCTGCACGACATCACCAACCGTCACACGGACTCTCTGCGGGGCGTGCTGAAGGACCTCAGGACCGAGAAACTCGTGCCGTCCGTCGACGTCCAGATCCGCCACGCCGCCCTGACGCCGACCTTCAAGCTCTACCTCTTCAACGGCACGGAGGCGCTGCACGGTCCGTACGAGGTGATCCAGCGCCAGATCGAACTGGATTCCGGCGGGGAGGTCACCGCTCTCGACGTCCTCGGCCTCGGCGCCACCCTCACCCACCAGGTGAAGGACACCGACCCGAACTCACCGGGCACGGTCTTCGTCGAGACCTGGCAGGCCTGGTTCGACTCGGTCTGGAGTCATCTCGCCGAATAGCTCAGGCGTGTGCGCTAGTATCCCCGGCATCGCGCGCGAGTAATCCTCTCCTGTTGTACGTATTACTTCCTGTGCTCACCCCACCGGCCACCCCGGTAGTGCGGCGCACCACACGGCACTCGACGATTGCCGTACCCATTCCCGCGCTACCTCCCGGAGCGGCCAGTGGTCGACCACTTTGTTCCCCCTCGGCACCTTGGGGAACGAGCCGCTGAGGACGCGGTCCTCCGTGCCTTCGTCGAAGCCGCGGAATCGACGCAGGAGTCCACCAGCGGGTACCACAACCGCAACTACGTCCTCCCGCTGACCGAAGAGGTGGCCCGGCTGGTCGGCCGGGAGGCCGGGACTTCCGTCACCGTGCGCATCAGGCGGGCCGACGCGCTGCCCGTGGTGATCAGGACCTGGCCGGACGAGGCCGTGATCCTCCAGGCCGTGCGCGGCGCCCTGCCGCACGCCCCCGAGTGCCTGGTCAAGCGGCCGGAGTACGCGCTCCACAGCTATGTGGAAGGTGTACCGCTCTCCACGATCTGCGGAAACGGTAAGCCTGTCGACACGCTGCTCGTGCGCGCGCTGGCCGGTCTGCTGGCCCAGATGACCCAGGTGCGCCGGGCGGCGCTGCCCCGCCTGCCGGCATCCTGGCCCGCCAACCTCAGCGACAGCCAGGCCTTCCTGAAGACCCTGGCCCATCTCGCGGACGAGCAGATCCGCAAGCCCAACTGGGACGAGTTCGGCGGCCTGTTCAAGGCGCTGGGCATCCCCGACGACGCGTTGCTCCGGCTGGCCGAGCGGGTTCCCACCCTGACCCGCCGGCCGTACAGCCTGCTCCATGGCGATCTGCACCGGGACAACCTGATCGTTTCGTACGACGGCGATCCTCCCCTCATCTGCGTGGACTGGGAACTCGCCACCTACGGCGATCCGCTGCACGACCTGGCCGTGCACCTGGTCCGCATGCAGTACCCGAGTCAGCAGTGGCCCGAGGTCATCGACGCATGGGCCGAGGAGATGGCGGAGTTCCGGCCCGGCGCGGTCAACGGCGTGACCAGGGACCTGCGCCACTACCTCGGCTTCGAGCGGGCGCAGTCGGTCTACCCCGACATCATGCGCGCCGCCCGGTCGCTGGAGGACTCGTTCACCCAAAGGCGCCTCGACGAGGCCACGCAGGAGGTGCACAGGGCGCTGGAGGCCGCGGCCGAGCCGCTCCGGCTCGGCAACGTGCCGAGGCGCGACGAGATCGAGAAGGCCCTCATCCGATGGCTGACCTCGCGGGGCGGTCCCAGTGCCGACGGGGGCTGGCTCGCCAACGCCTGCGACTGGCGGCCGGACCCGCGCTGTCCGGAGAGCCCCGGCTTCCCGCGGTCCGCCGTACGGGATGCGCTGTTGGCCGAGGGAGCCGCTCCCGCGGACCGCGTGTTCAAGGGGACCGCTCATCTCAACACGGTCGTCTGGGTCAGGGAGCTGAGCGATCCCGTGGTCGTCCGGCGCACGCTTCCCAACGTCTCCCGCAGGGAGCCCAGGTATCTGAGCGAGCACGCCGTGCTGCGCGCGATCCAGCAGTCGGGCGTCAAGGTGGCGGCTCCTCGGGTCCTCGCCCTCGGTGAGAGCTACCTTGACGACCGCTTCTCCGTCCACACCTATGTCGGACCGCACATCGGTCCCCCCAACCATCCGGTGAACGGCCTGCGCCCGCGTGAGGCGGACGGACTGGTCGACCAGCTGTGCGCGCTGACACGGGTGGACCACCGGCGGGTCGACCCGACCGGTGAGGAGGTGGACTTCCACGCGTGGCTGCGGGACCAGCTCGTCGCCCTGGTCATGCAGCTGCCGGGGGAGTCGCAGCAGCTGGCGCGCCTGCTCGGACTGCCCGACCCGGTCCGTCTGGCGGCGATCCTGAGCAGGCACCAGGTCAGCCGACGTGAGCCGAGTCTGCTGCACGGGGACCTCAACCCCTGGAACCTGGTCCGCCGGGACGACCATCTGGCGCTGACCATCATCGACTGGGAGATGGCCCTGGTCGGGGACCCCCTCTACGACCTGGTACGGCACATGCACCTCACCCCGACCCGGCCGGAGATCAGGGAGCGCATGTTCCGGCGCTGGGAACAGAACCTGCCGCCGAGGTACACCATGAACTGGCGTGCGGACTGGCGCGTCTACAGCTGGATCGAGCAGGTCCGCTCCGCGTACATCGATCTCGACCGCCTGGTGACCGGCTCCGGCCTGGACGCCCCCAACGTCCGCCGGGCCGTGAACTCGTACGCGGACACCCTCGCAGCCGGCATCGCCGCGCTGGGCCTTCCCGTGCCGTCGACGGCGAACCCGTACCTGGCCCGCGCCCTGGCCTAGGGCGTGTCCGTGCTCCGTCCACTCCTGGGCCCACGCGCTGAAGCCGCCGTACGCTCACCCCATGAGCGACCCCGGGCTGCGTGAGCGGAAGAAGCAGCGGATGTATCAGGCCGTGTCGGACATCGCGGTGCGGATGTTCCTGGAGCGGGGCTTCGAGGCGGTGTCCGTCGCCGAGGTCGCCGCCGCGGCCGAGATCTCCAAGCCGACCCTCTTCCGGTACTTCCCGGCCAAGGAGGACCTCGTCCTGCACCGGATCGCCGACCACGAGCGGGAGGCCGCGCGCGTGGTGGAGGCCGGACGGGCCGAGGGGGTCGCGCCGCTCGTCGCCCTGCGCCGGCACTTCCTGGAGGGGATCGCGGCCCACGACCCGGTCACCGGACTCAACGACCACCCCGCCGTCCGCGCCTTCTACGACCTCCTCTACGGCACCCCGTCCCTGGTCGCCCGGCTCCACGCCCACCTGGAGCGTTCCGAGGCCGCCCTCGCCGAGGCGCTCGGCGGCGGCCTCCGGGCCAGGCTGGCCGCCGGGCAGATCATCGCCGTACGGCGGATCCTCGCCGAGGAGAACTGGCGGCGGATCTCGGCGGGGGAGCCGGTGGAGGACGTGCGCAAGGACGCGACCGGGGCGGCCGAGCGGGCGTTCGCGACGCTGGAGGCGGGGCTTCCGGAGCTCACGACCGCTAGTGTGACTCGGTAAAATATTTAACTCGGTTACGTTCTTCGCTATCCTCGGCACATGACGACTGCCGAGCCGGCCGAGCCTGCCGTAAAGGGACCCGATCACGACCTCGACACCGCCCTGCGCGAGGAACGCGCCCACCACGACACCTGCCGCGCCGCCCTCACCGCCATGGTCGACGGCGCCGACCTCCAGGTCGTCATCGGCGAGGACGTCTCCGCGTCCGGCGCCGACGCCGAAGTCCTCGGCCACGGGCTGCGCAGCCGCGCCAAGGCCCTGCACGAACTCCCCGAGGGCCCGCTCTTCGTCGGCCGCATCGACCTCGCACAGGGCGACGGGCACCACATCGGCCGGCTGCGGATCAGCGAGCACCCCGCCGCCCCGCCCCTCGTCGTCGACTGGCGCGCCCCCGTCTCCCGCGCCTTCTACCAGGCCGGCGCCCGCGATCCGCAGGGCGTCACGGTACGGCGGCGGTTCGGATGGGCGCCCGGCAGCCGCGGCGACTCCGCCGACCTGACCGGCCTGGAGGACGAACACCTGACGGGCGGCACGCCGGCGGCCGGCCCCGGCGGCCTCCTCCTGCGGGAGCTCGAACGGCCCCGCGTCGGGCCCATGCGCGACATCGCCGCCACCATCCAGCCCGAACAGGACGACCTCGTCCGCGGCGGACTCGCCGACTCGGTCTGTGTGCAGGGCGCCCCCGGCACCGGCAAGACCGCCGTCGGCCTGCACCGGGCCGCCTACCTCCTCTACACCCACCCGCAGCGCGTCGAGCGCGGCGGTCTGCTGATCCTCGGCCCCAACCGCACCTTCCTCTCCTACATCGCCGAGGTGCTGCCCTCCCTCGGCGAGACCGGCGTACGGCAGTCGACCCTCGAGGACGAGATCGCCCGGCACCCCGTCACCGCGACCGACACCGACCGGGCCGCCGCCCTCAAGCACGACCCCCGGATGGCCGAGGTGCTGCGCCGGGCGGTGTACGGGCGGGTGACGGCCGGTCACGCCGAGGACCTGGCCGTACCGGACGGGTCGTACCGCTGGCGGATCGCGGGCGACCGGCTCACCGACATCGTGAGCGCGGTGCTCGCCGAGGAGCCGCCGTACGAGGTCGGACGGGAACGGGTCCGCAGCCGGATCGTGCGCCGCATCCTCACCCGGGCGGAGCGGCGCGGCGGGCCGCCCCCGGCCGCCTGGCTGCGGCGGATCGAACGGGCGCGGGCGGTGAGCGCGTGCGTGGAGGCGCTCTGGCCCAGGCTGCGGCCGGAGGAGGTGCTGGCCGGGCTGCTGGGCGACGCGCAGGCGCTGGCGGGGGCGGCCGACGGGCTGCTGGAGCGGGCCGAGCAGGAGGCCCTGCTCTGGGCCCGGCCGCCGCGTTCACCGAAGTCCGCACGCTGGTCGGCCGCCGACCTCGTCCTCCTCGACGAGATCGCCGGGCTCCTGGAACACCCCCAGGGCTACGGCCATGTCGTCGTCGACGAGGCCCAGGACCTCTCCCCGATGGAATGCCGGGCCATCGCCCGCCGGGTCCCCTTCGGCTCCCTCACCGTCCTCGGCGACCTCGCCCAGGGCACCACCCCGTGGGCGGCGCGCTCCTGGCCGGTCCACCTCACCCACCTGGGCAAACCCGACGCGACGGTCGTCCCGCTCACCACCGGCTTCCGCGTCCCCGGCGCGGTCCTCGGTCTCGCCAACCGGCTCCTGGCCCGGCTCGACACGGACGTACCCCCGGCCCGCTCCCTGCGCCACGACGGCGCCCTGCGCGTCCGCCGCGCCCCGGACGGCGGCCTCGCCGCCACGGTCGTCGCCGCCGTACGCGACGCGCTCACCCACGAGGGCTCGATCGGCGTCATCACCCCGGACACCGAGACCACCCGCTTCCGGGAGGCCCTCACCACGGCCGGCCTCGCCCCGGCGGCCGGCCGGGTGACCGTCATCGGCGCCTCCCTCGTCAAGGGCCTCGAATACGACCATGTCGTCGCCGTCGAACCGACCACGATCGCCGAGTCCGAACAACGCGGCCTCAACCGCCTGTACGTCGTCCTGACCCGCGCGGTGTCCCGCCTGGACGTGGTCCACGAACGCCGGGAGCTGCCGTGGGGTGAGGAGACCGTGGAGGGCTGATCCCGGGCCCATCCTTGAAGGATGCCGCCTCTGCTCTTCCTCGACGTCGACGGGACGCTGATCCCCTTCGGGGGACCGGGTCCCTACCAGGAGTACGGGACCTCGTCCCACCCCCTGCTGCCCCGCCTGGACCCGGCCCTGGGACCCCGGCTGCTCGCGCTGGGCTGCGCACCGGTCTGGGCGACGACGAGATCGGCGATGTCGACCGCGCCTGGGTGAGGGCTCGCCATCCGGGCCCGGCGCTGCTGCACCGGGTCGACCACCGGTACGGGCTCGGGGAGGGGGACTTCGCGGCTGTGGAGGCCTGGGTCGCGGAGATCACCGGGGTGGCGGGGGTGTAGGGGTGGTGGGGGAGCGGGGCCAGGTCTGCAGGGCCGCGCGGGTGGCCTCGTAGCCCCGTTCGACCAGGGACGGGACACCTGACGGGGACCAGGAGGAGTGGCCCGTGGTGTCGATGGTGATGGAGAGGTCGGGGAGCCGGCCCTGGCCGGGGTGGGTCGGGCGGGATTCGAACCAGCGGCGCCAGCGGGTGGTACCGCGGCCGAAACCGACGGCGATGACCCGGCCCGCGCCGAGCCGGTGCGCGGCCCACACCGGCAGCGGTGAGACCACGGCCCCGTCCACGCACAGCGCCCCGCCCTCCTCCAGCCGGACCGGAGGGAACAGCCCGGGGACGGCGCTGCTCGCGCACAGTGCGGCCGTGAAGGAGCCCGAGGTCACCAACCGGGGCGTGGTGGAGCCGAGTTCGGTGACCACCGCGCCGAACCGGATCGGCAGGTCCTCTATCCGCAGGTCGCCGACCAGGTCCTCGATGTTCCGGGCCAGCGGCGAGGTGTCCAGCAGCCCCAGGCGCGGACTGATCGCGGCGGTCCCGAAGTCCGCCCACTGGGCGCGCAGCAGCCGCCGGGTGAGACGTTCGCTGTCGACCCCGGCCGCCCAGGCCCCGCCGATCAGCGCCCCCGCGCTCGCCCCGGCCACCGCCGTCACCTCGATCCCCGCCTCCTCCACGGCCCGCAGCACCCCCGCGTGCGCGGCCCCGAGAACCGCCCCGCTGGACAGGACCAACCCCACGGAGGAGGGCGGAGACGGGGACTTCGACGGGGTCACCTGGGCGTGCTCCTTCCGGGCGTACCGCCCGCACGGCCGGGGCGGAACGACAGAGGGCGAGCATGACAGGCTAGGAGCGCAGCGCGTCGACGGGCTCCATGCGAGAGGCCCGCAGGGACGGGTAGAGACCCGCCAGGAGACCGACGAGCGCCCCGACGACCGGGGCGCCGAAGGCGAGCCGCACATCCAGGACCGGGGTCCACTCCCGGACGGCCGACACGGCCACCACGACGACCATGCCCAGGGCGGCGCCGATGACGCCGCCGAGCAGTCCGATGGTCGTCGACTCCACGAGGAACTGGCCGGCGATCTGCCGCCGGGAGGCGCCGAGGGCGCGGCGCAGTCCGATCTCCCCGATCCGTTCCATGACCGTCACCAGCGTCACGTTGGCGATACCGATGGCCCCCACCACCAGCGAGACCAGCCCGAGGACCAGGAACAGGCCGTTGACGTCCCCCTGCACCCCCGTGCGCGCCTTGACCGGGTCGGACGGCGCCGTGACGGCCAGGGCGCTCTCGGCGCCGGGCGCCAGCGCGATCGGCGCCTGGTGGGCCACCTGATACGCCGCACCGAGCGCGGTGTTGATCAGCACCCGGGTCACCTCTCCCAGGCCGAGCTGGTCCTCGGCCGTCGTGGGCGGCAGGATCACCGAGGTGGAGAGCTGCTGCTCCCGCTCGGCCTCGCCGAGGATCCCGATCACGGTGTAGGACTGGCCCTTCAGGAAGACCGCGGGGGAGCCCTGCACCGAGCTGATGCCGAGGAGCCGTGCGGCCTGGTCGCCGAGCACCGCCACCCGGTCGTGCCGGGCGATGTTGCCGCTGTCGAAGAAACGCCCGGCGGTCATCGTGCCGCGCACCGCGGCGGGCAGTGTGGGGGACGCGGCGAACACGGCCATGGTCTGGCCGCTGACGTCCCCGGGGGCCACCACGTCGTTCGCCCGTACCTGGACGCTCGCGGTGTCGGTGGAGGAGGCGAGCGCCGCCACCGATTCCACCCCGGCCAGCCGCCGGACCGCGTCTACCCCCGACCAGCCGACGAGCGGGACCGCGTCGGCCGACGGGGGGACCACCACCGTGACCGAGGTGGCGGTGAGGGCGTCGAACCGGCCGACGATCTGATTGCCCGCCGTGGCCGAGACCCCGATGGTGATGACCAGGGTGGTGATGCCCAGAACCGTTCCCAGCGTGGTCAGGGCGGAGCGCATCGGACGGGCGAGAACCCCCGCCAGCGCCTCGGTCCACAGGTCCCGGAAATCCATCCAGGGACGCTCGGTGGCCCCGGCCGGCGCCGGGGCCGGGGCCGTGGTGGAGCGCCCGTCGGCGCCCCAGGGATCCCCTGGCTCTGCCGACTGTGCCGACTGCGCCGACTCTGCCGACTCCGGCGACTCTGCCGGCAGCGGGGCTCGGGTCCTCATCGGCCCTCCTCGGTGAGCCGGCCGTCGCTGATCCGCACGCGCCGGTCGGCCCGCCTGCTGACCGCCTCTTCATGGGTGATCACGACCAGGGTCATGCCCTGCTCGGACAACGCGTCGAAGAGGTCCAGCACCGACTCGGTGTTCTCACTGTCGAGGTTGCCGGTGGGCTCGTCGCAGAGCAGCAGAGCGGGTTCGCTCATCAGCGCCCGGGCGATGGCCGCACGCTGTCTCTCCCCACCGGAGAGCCGGTCCGGACGGAAGCCGGACCGGTGCGCCAGGCCCACCCGTTCCAGCGCCTCCTCCGCCCTCGCGCGGCGGCCGGCCCGGCCGCGCCCGGGGCGCGGCCGGCGGTAGGCCTCGGCCAGCATGACGTTCTCGTCCACCGTCCGGTAGGGCAGCAGATGGAAGGACTGGAAGACGAATCCGATCCGGCTGCCGCGCAGCGCCGTGCGTTCCAGGTCGCCGAGCGTGTTGGTCTCCACCCCGTCGAGCCAGTAGGCGCCCGAGGTGGGGCGGTCCAGCAGGCCCAGGGTGTTGAGGAGCGTCGACTTGCCGGAACCGGACGGGCCGACGATCGACAGGTGCTCGCCGCGCCGGACGGCCAGGTTCACGTCCCGCAGGGCATGCACCGGCGGTTCGGAGTCGAAGGTCCGGTCGACGGACACCAGCCGGATGACCGTGTCCCTGTCCCTGTTCCTGTCCCTGTCCCTGTCCTTGTCCCTGTCCATGTCCGCGTCCGTGTCCGTTTCGAGCACGAAGGTCATTGCCCGATCACCACCTGGTCGCCTGCCTTCAGGGCGTCACCGGACGGTGTGACCTCCACCTGCCCCTCCGCGGAGAGTCCCGCCTTGACGGACACGTCCACCACCGTGCCGCCGCGCCGGACCTGCACCGTGGCCTGTCCGTCGGCCGCCGTGTGGAGCGCGGCGATCGGCACGGTCAACGCCTCACCGGCCGACGATCCCACCTTGATGGTCACCTTCGCGGAACCGCCCGCGTTCTTGGTCAGCTTCCCCGCGGGGATGGAGATCTGCACCGGCACGGGAGCCGACGCGTCGTCACTCCCGCCGGCCGAAGTGCCCTGCGCGGTCGTGCCGTCGGCCGAACCCGTCTTCGGCACGTCGTCACCGAGTGCCACCAGCTCCCCCTCCACCTTCTTGCCGTCGGTGGTCTCCACCTCCGCCGTCATGCCCTTGTGGAGCAACTTGGCGTCGCTGCCCTGCACCACGGCCTGCACCACGACCTTGGAGCTGGTCACCGTGCCGATCGGTCCGGACGGGCTGTCCCCGACCTTCACCGTCACCTTGTCCAACCGGGCCGGCAGATCCGGCAGGAAGACCACCTCACCGGCGGGAATCCTGGTTCCGTAGCCGGCCTGGAAGGCCGACAGCGCGGTGTTGGCCGCGTCCAACTGCTGCTGTGCCGCCTTGAGCTGGAGCTTCTCCGCCTGGCTGCTGGTGCCGGTGGCGGTGCTCTTCGTGCCGCTGGTGCCACCCTTGCCGTTGGTCTCCGTGCCGCTGGCCGACGTACCGCTGCTCTCCGTGCCGCTGCCGCTGGTCTCCGTACCACTGCCGCTGCCCGTGCCGCCGCTCGGGTTCTTGGCCGAGAGGAGGCCCTGCTGCGCGGCGGTCACCGCCGCTTCGAGCGTCCCCAGCTGCTGCTTGTCCGCGATGCTGGGCTCCTGCGCCTGGAAACCCTTGCTCTTGTACCAGCGGCTCACCGCCGTGGCGACCCCCTGCCCGTACTGCCCGGTGGCCGCACCGGAGTTGAAGCCGAGCCGGGCCAGGGCCCGCTGGAGCTGCTTGACATCGTCCCCGGACGTGCCGGGACCCAGGGTGCGGTACATCGGGACGGATCCGCGCAGCACCAGCACCGGCCGGCCGCTCAGCTGCATCAGCACGTCGCCCTCCTTCACCTCCGACCCGGCGACCGGTGCCTTGGTGACCCGCTGGGCGACCGTGTCGGTGGACCCGGAATCCGGGGTGCCCACGGGCCCGGCGAGGGCCAGACTCTGCGGTGAGTCGAACTCCACCGAGCCCTGGGCCACCACGCTCGCGGTCAGCGAGCGCCGCTCGACCGCGACGGTGACCGGTCCGGCCTTCGGCGGCTTGCGGGCGGCGGCGGCGTCCGCCGGCGACTGCATCTGCGATCCGGCGAACCACCCGCCCGCCCCCACCAGCGCCACCGCGGTGACGATGATCCCCAGCTGTCTGGGACGGCTGCTCCCACCTTTTCGGCGCTGCATGCTCTTCCTTGGCTCGAGAGAGGGGCGTTGCTCGGTCGGTTCGGGGGCCGACTCACCCGGCACCGGTGGACCCCGGGGCCTTGAAGAACTTGGGGAAGTAGGCGGCCCGGAAGTCCTTGCCGCACGCCAGGTCCTTCATCGCCAGCTCGATCTCCTTGGTGAGCAGCGGCAGCGCCTCGTCCTTGCTCATCGTTTCCGTGGAGGGCTCGCCCTCCGGCTTCTCCCCGTTCGCGCCGGCCTCCACCGACACGGCGCCACCGGCACCGGCGGGAGCGGACGCGGCCGCCTGGAGCTTCACCATCTCCCCGATGCTGGTCGGCTGGGTGGTCGTGACGGTGATGCCGTCCTTCTTCAGACACGAGGCGTACGACTGCGCCAGGCCGACCAGTTCCTGGTCACCGTTGAGCGCCTGCGCGTTGGCCTGGTTCTCGGAGGCGGACGCGGCGCTCCGGTCCTCGACGGACTCACCGCCGTAGACCTCCTTGTCGGCCGTTCCCATGCAGCCGGTCCAGTCCTTCTGGCCGATCTTCGGGTCCGGGGGACCGCCCAGCGCCTTCTCGTAGGCGGCCTTCTGCGCGGGGGTGAGCGTGTCCAGGTACTTCGCGTTGGCCGAGGGCTCGTTCGCCGCCTTGCGCGACACCTGGGGATCGTCGGGGTAGACCGCGATCGCGGTGTAGCCGAAGCCGTACTTCTGCCGGAACTTCTTGGTGAGTCCGTAGTCCGCCCCGTCGGTGGCCCAGCCGGTCCTGAAGTCCTCCGGGGCTTCGGGGGTGTAGGCGAACCCCTGCTTCTTCATGCAGACCGCGATCGCGTTCTCCACGAGGTACTGCTTCTTGAGTTCGGCGCTGGCGTCCGCGGGAATGTCGAGCTGTCCCGACGATCCGGCAGAGGCCTTCCCGCCGCTCGTGGAGGCGCTCCCGTCGCCCGCCGAGGAGGACGAGGCCGACTCACCGCCGCCGCAAGCCGCCAGCAGCGGCAACAGGCTCACGGCCACGGCCAGTTTCCGGACAGCGCGGGATCCAGACATGTGTCCATCCGATCGAGAGGAATCATGGGAATCGTGGAAAACGTGGGAACCGTGGGGGCTGCGTTCCACTGGAGGCCCACTGTGGTGTCCGCAGTTGATGACCATGGGCGCGGATCATGACCAAGCTGTAACTGCGGGCCTGCTACGCCGGCGGCCCGGAGACGAGGTCACCGTTCTTGTCGTAGGGCCAGGCGTTGGCGACGCATCCGTGCAGGCCCTTGATCTGCTGCATCATCACGGGGGCGAGCTGCCCGGGACCCGCGCAGGTCTGGTGCGTGTAGTCGAGGAAGTGACCCATCTCGTGGTTCACGATCAGCGCCCGGTACTCGTGGATCGGACCGTCGAACGTGGGCGAGCCCTTCACCCAGCGCTTGAGGTTCACCACCACCCCGTCGGGAATCTCGCAGTTGTACTCGCCGTGCGTGTCCTGGCGGATGCCGGCCCAGCACAGGGCGTCCGCCGTCCCCGGCGTCGCGATCTTCACCTTGAGGTCATAGGGCTGCCCCGCGCTGACCAGCTGGAACGAGGACACCCCGTTCCGGGTCCAGCCGCGGGGCGCGGCGAGGATGTCGGCGATCTCGTTCGCCGCCTGGTCCGGCGAGATGTCGAGCCCGCTCTCGACCTGCACCACGTACCGGAGCAGCCGCGCCCCCCGACCGACCTTCGCGCCACTGGCTTGCGCGGTGACGAAGGTGCCGGGGCCCGTCGCGGGAACGTCGATCCCGGTCGGCGTCGGGGCCGGGGTCGTGGCCGGAGGCGTCGGAGTCGGCGTCGGCGTCGCGGATGGAGTCCGGGACGGTGTGGGGGTGGGCGTGGGAGTGGGCGTCGGGGTGCCGGAGCGCACCGTGCCGCGCGGGCGCGGCGCGGAGGTCGTCGTATCCCCCCGTCCGCCGTCCACCAGGAAGAACGCCGCGGAACCCAGCAGACCGACCGTCACCAGCCCGGCGACCAGGGGGGTCCGGCCCCAGCGGCGCGGCCGTTTCCGGCGGTGGGAGGACCGATGGCGGCCGCCGGTGGGCGGCGGTGCGGACTCCCGCTCTCGTACCGATTGCATGGCAGCTCAAGCTGGTCATCCCAAATGATCGCGCCGAGCTCAAACTGTCACGAGACGGTAACGATGGATCTTTCGGCGGCCCCTGTGGCGCGACACACTATTGCAAGCAGGTGCTTGCAATAGTTAGCGCGGGTGGTGCACAGTGGAGGCATGGCATCGCTCAACGTCGGCAATCTCGGTGACTACCTGCGCGAGCAGCGGCGCAACGCCAAGCTCTCGCTCCGGCAGCTCGCCGACGCCGCCGGGGTGTCCAATCCCTATCTGAGCCAGATCGAGCGCGGGCTGCGCAAGCCGAGCGCGGAGGTGCTGCAGCAGGTCGCCAAGGCCCTGCGGATCTCCGCCGAGACGCTGTACGTGCGCGCCGGCATCCTCGACGCGGAGCGGGACCGGGACGAGGTCGAGACCCGCGCGGTCATCCTCGCCGATCCCACCCTGACGGAGGCACAGAAGCAGGCACTGCTGCAGATCTACGAGTCCTTCCGCAAGGAGAACGGATTCGAGAGCGGTCAGGAGAGCCGGCCCGGGGACGAGGGCGACGCCGATCCGCAGCAGACGGCCAGTTGACCGGACCAGGGGACCGGCCGCCGACTGCGGACTCGTACGACCCTCAGCCGAAGACGACGAATGTGAATCCGGGAGGACCTACCACCATGGCCATCACCGACGACCTGCGCAAGACCTTCAGCGACCCGACCCCGCTCTACTTCGCCGCGGGCACTGCCGACCTGGCCCTCCAGCAGGCGAAGAAGGTGCCGGCCCTGGTCGAGCAGCTGCGCGCCGAGGCCCCGGCCCGTATCGAGGCCGTGCGCAACACCGACCCCAAGGCCGTGCAGGAGAAGGCCGCCGCCCGCGCCAAGGAGGCGGGGGTCAAGGCCAAGGAGGCGCAGGAGACCTTCCAGACGAAGGTCAACGACTTCATCTCCACCCTCGACGGCGACATCAAGAAGCTCGGCACCACGCTCGACACCGACCTGAAGAAGCTCGGCGAGTCCGCCCAGGACCTCGCGCTGCGCGGTGTCGGCGTCGCCGCCGAGTACGCCGTCAAGGCCCGTGAGACCTACGAGAAGGTGGCCGAGCACGGCGAGCAGGCCGTGAAGACCTGGCGTGGCGAGGCCGCGGAGGAGATCGAGGAGCTGGCGATCGCGGTCGAGGGCAAGGACGAGCCCGCCCCCGCCGCCGAGCCGAAGTCCGAGCCGAAGCCCGCCCCGGCCGCCGAGGCCAAGGCCCAGCCGGCCCCGGCGCCCGCGAAGAAGACGGCCGTCAAGAAGACCCCGGCCGCCCGTAAGACCACCACCGCGAAGAAGACGACGCCGCCCGCCAAGTGAGACACAGCGCCGGCCGCGACGCCGACACGGACATACGGTCACGGGCCGGGCACGGAAACGGTGCCCGGCCCGTTGTACGGGTAACGAGAGCGCGGTTGCGGGTACGGTGACCGCGTAAGGACGAACCGGGTCGTGCCTAGTCGGGTGGTGGACGTAGTGCTGATGCAGGGATTCGCAGGGTTCATGTCGCTGCTGAGCCTGGCCCTGATCGTGTTCAGCGGCTTCGCTCTGATCGACGCGGCCGTCCGCCGCGAGGACGGCTTCCGCGCCGCCGACAAGCAGACCAAGCCCTTCTGGCTGATCATCCTCGGGATCGCCTTCGTGGTGGACCTGATCTTCCCGATCCTGGCGTTCCTGCCGGTCATCGGCCTGGTCGCGACGATCGTCTACATGGTCGACGTCCGCCCCGCCCTGCGAGCGCTCCCCGGCGGTGGCCGCAGCCACCGAGGCGGCGGCTCCAGCAGCGACGGCCCCTACGGCCCGTACAACGGCGGACGATAAGAGTCTTCGGGACGGGCGCAGCCCCGTCCCCAGGGGCGCGGGGCCGCGACCCCCACCCCCACGCCGAAGCCCCTACGGAACCCGATCCAGGAGCACGACGGCCACGTCGTCCGTCAGCTCCCCGCCGTTGAGCTCCCGCACCTCACTCACCGCGGCCCGCAGCAGCTCCTCCCCGCTCAGCCCCTCGGAGAACTGCCGCCGGATCATCTCCACCATCCCGTCCTGCCCGAGCCGCTCCTTGCGCCCCGCGCCGACCCGCCCCTCGATCAGCCCGTCGGTGTAGAGCATCAGGCTCCACTCCGCCCCCAGCTCCACCTGCATACGGGGCCAGCGGGCCCCCGGCAGCAGCCCGAGCGCGGGCCCGTTGTTCTCCTGCGGCAGCAGCCGCGCCGGCCGCCCGGGAGCGGCGATCAGCGGCGCCGGGTGCCCGGCCAGGCACAGCCCGGCCCGCCGTCCGTCCGGCGCGATGTCCACCGTGCACAGCGTCGCGAAGATCTCGTCGTCGTCCCGCTCGTGCTCCAGCACCTGCTGCAGCGTCCCGAGCAGTTCGTCGCCGCACAGCCCCGCCAGGGTCAGCGCCCGCCAGGCGATGCGCAGTTCCACGCCGAGCGCCGCCTCGTCGGGGCCGTGCCCGCAGACGTCGCCGATCATCGCGTGGACCGTGCCGTCGGGCGTGCGGACGGTGTCGTAGAAGTCGCCCCCGAGCAGCGCGCGCGAGCGGCCGGGGCGGTAGCGCGCGGCGAAGCGCAGCGGGGAGCCCTCCAGGAGCGGCGTGGGCAGCAGCCCGCGCTCCAGCCGGGCGTTCTCCTGGGCGCGCAGCTTGCCCTCGGCGAGCCTGCGCTCGGCCGTGTCGGAACGTTTCCTCTCAACGGCGTAGCGGATCGCGCGGCTCAGCAGCCGGCCGTCCAGCTCATCCCGGAAGAGATAGTCCTGGGCGCCGACGCGCACGGCCTCGGCGCCGCGCTCGGCGTCGCCGGAGGCGGTGAGCGCGAGCACGGCGTGCCGGGGCGCGAGCCGCAGCACATGCCGCAGCACGGCGAGTTCCTCGTCGGTCTCGCCGGCTTTCGCGGCCCGGCCCGGCGCGGGCAGCGCCAGGTCGAGCAGGATGCAGTGCACGTCGTCGGTGAGCAGCCGCTCGGCCTCGGTGAGGTTGCGGGCGGTGCGGACGCGGATCGGTCTGCCGTCGGAGTCGAGCAGATCGGGGACGATCGGCGCGGCCGTGGGGTCGTCCTCGATCAGCAGCAGGGTGAGCGTGGGGTGCGCGGTGTCGTTGTCGGCCGGCGCGGTGTCGCGCGCGGTCTCGTCCGTGCGGGCGGCGTCCCGCCGGGGCGGGTGCGCATCGCCGGAGGGGCCGCCTGCTGCGGGCACGGCCTGCGCCTGACCACACTCCGCGGCCGGGATCGCTCTCTGCCGCGGTACGGGTGCGGGCATGTGTCGGGTTCCTTCCCTCCCCCCGAGGGCACGGCGGGGACGAGGGACCTCGACCCACCGACGGGGACCATAGCGGCAGAAGGCGCCACAGCGGAATGGTGTGCGGCACCCTGCTTGATCTCAGGCCACTGTCATATGCCACGTTCCGTACCGCAGTTGGGCAGGCCGGTACGGGGGACGGATGACGAAGGTCACGTCCGTGCGGGGTTTGGGACGCCCGGCCGGGTGCCGTGCGTCACGTGTCCGGGGTCACGAGGGCGGTGATTGAACCGATGTGAGGCTTTCGCCTTATGCGTCCGGGCGCACCACCGCGAGGATCGGCATGGTGCCGGCCCCGGCGAGGGTGACGGTACGGCCCGGGCGCGGGGCGTGGATGATCACGCCGTCGCCGACGTAGAGCGCGACATGGCTCGCGTCGCCGAAGTAGATGATCAGGTCGCCCGGGCGCATGGCCTCGACGGCGACGTGCGGGAGCTGCTTCCACTGCTCCTGCGAGGTGCGCGGGATCGTCCGCCCGGCGCTCTTCCAGGCCTCGGAGGTCAGCCCGGAGCAGTCGAAGGAGTCCGGTCCCTCGGCGCCCCACACATACGGCTTCCCCAGCTGCGCGGTCGCGTAGGCGATGGCCTTCTTGCCGGCGGCGCTGGCCTTGCCGTCGATCTCGTCGAGGATGCCGGTGTCCAGCCAGGCGGTCTGGGCCTTCTGGTCGGCCTGTTCCTGGAGTTGGGCGAGGCGTTCCTTCTCGGCCTTCTCCAGCTGGGACTCCAGCTTCTCGGCCGCCGCGATCTGCTTCTCGACCTTCTTCTGGGCCGCCGCCTTGGCCTTGCGGTTGGCCTCCAGCTTGGTCCACTGCGCCGAGGCGTCCGCGGAGTACTGCTCCAAGTCCTCCTGGGTGCGGGTCACTTCCGCGATCAGGCCCTTGGTCGCGCGCTGGCCCTGGAGCACCCGGCCGGCGCCGTCGAGGAAGTCGCTCGGGTCGTCGCTCAGCATCAGCTGGGCCTCGTCGGGCAGCCCGCCCGTGCGGTACTGGGAGCGGGCGGCGGCTCCGGCCCGGTCCTTCAGCTTCGCGAGCCGCTCCTGGCCCTCGACGATCTTCTGGGCGAGGGCGACGATCTCCGCGGACTGCTTCTTCGCCGCCTCCTCGGCCGCGTTGTACGCGTCGGTGGCGACCGCGGCCGCGTGGTACAGCGCCTCCAGCTTCTCGCGGACCTCTTCAAGGTCCTTGCTGGGCGGGAGGGTGAGGTCGGGGGCGGTCGTCGCCGTCGGGGACGGTGTGGGGGTGTCGGGGGCGGCGAACGCCGCGCCGGGTGCCCCCAGGACGGTCACCGCGCAGACGACCGCCACCGCGACCGCGAACAGGCCGCGCTTGCCCGGACCCATACCTCGTCCCCCAAACTGATTTCCCGTCAGTAACTTACGGTGCTCGGGGGATCGTGCCACGTCACGGCCGAAAGTGACAGAGTCAGGCCCGGAACCGACAGGTACCGAACAGCTGAGCCCTTCCCTGCATGCCCCCCGGCATGCCCCGGAATGATGATCGCCCCGCTCATGTGACGAACGACTCAAGGAGATCGTTCCCATGTCCCACAAAAGGGTGAACGATCGGTGAAACGGCAGCTACGCGGGCCCTCTTCGGCCCCGCGGCGCCAACGCCCCCCACCGCACCGTCACTTCCCCCTGCCGCCACCGCGCCGGCCCGTCCGTCACCGGCCAGTCGGCGCCGAGGTCGCGCACCGCGCGGATCCAGCGCTGGCGGGCGCCGTACGAGGCGTAGGGCGCCGCGGCGGCCCAGGCGCGGTCGAAGTCGCGCAGGAACGCGTGCACCGGCTCGCCCGGCACATTGCGGTGGATCAGTGCCTTGGGCAGCCGCTCCGCCAGGTCCGACGGCCGCTCCAGGGACCCCAGCCGGGCCGCGAAGGTGACCGTGCGCGGCCCCTCGGGCCCGAGCGCGACCCAGACGTGCCGACGCCCGATCTCGTCGCAGGTCCCCTCCACGAGCAGCCCGCCCGCCGAGGCCCCGCCGGCCGGCGCGAGCCGCGCGCACAGCCGCTCCCAGACCCCGGCGACCTGCTCCTCGTCGTACTGCCGCAGCACATTGGCCGCGCGCACCAGTTGCGGCCGCTGGGGGAGGGGCAGTTCGAACCCGCCGTGCCGGAAGGCCAGCCCCTCGCGCTCGTACGGCTTCGCGGCGGCGACCCGCGCGGGCTCGATCTCGACGCCCACCACACGCGCGCGTGGCGCCACGGACCGCAGCCGGCCGAGCAGCTCGACGGCCGTCCAGGGGGCCGCCCCGTACCCGAGGTCGACGGCCACGGGATCGGCGGCCCGCCGCAGCTCGGCGCCGTGCGTCGCGGCGATCCAGCGGTCCATGCGGCGCAGCCGGTTGGGGTTGGTGGTCCCGCGCGTAACGGTGCCCACGATGCGAAGGGGCGCGCGGGAGGTCATGACATACGAGGGTAGGCGGTGCGCCGGGGCGGGCGATGATCCGCCCGGGGACGCCCGTAAGGCTCGAACGGTTGAGCGATACAGGTAACGCTCAGGCAAAAATCACCGCCCCGGTGATCCCGCCCGGAATGGGAACGCCTCCCTCCGGCGTTCCAGCCCCCTGGGAGGCTTTCGCCCCCTCCGTCCGGCATGCCCGCAGCAAGGAGGAACGCCACGTGAGCCACCACGCCAGCCGGCTCGGGCGTCGCTCTCCGGTGGTACCCCAGCGGCTCAGGCTCCACCGCCGCCCCCGCCGAGTCGCGATGCTCTCCGTGCACACCTCACCGCTCCACCAGCCCGGCACCGGCGACGCCGGCGGCATGAACGTCTACATCGTGGAGCTCGCCCAGCGCCTCGCCGCGATCAACATCGAGGTGGAGATCTTCACGCGCGCGACCGCCGCCGCCCTCCCCCCGAAGGTGGAGATGGCCCCCGGCGTCCTCGTCCGCCACATCGACGCGGGACCCTACGAGGGGCTCAACAAGGAGGACCTCCCCGCCCAGCTGTGCGCCTTCACCCACGGCGTGATGCAGGCCTGGGCCGGCCACCGCCCCGGCCACTACGACCTGGTCCACTCCCACTACTGGCTCTCCGGCCACGTCGGCTGGCTCGCCGCCCAGCGCTGGGGCGCCCCCCTGGTGCACGCGATGCACACCATGGCCAAGGTCAAGAACGCCAACCTCGCCGACGGCGACACCCCGGAACCCGCCGCCCGCGTCATCGGCGAGACCCAGATCGTCGAGGCCGCCGACCGCCTCATCGCCAACACGGCGGAGGAGGCCGACGAACTCGTACGGCACTACGGCGCCGACCCCGGCAAGGTCGCGATCGTCCACCCGGGCGTCAACCTCGACCGCTTCTCCCCGGCCGACGGCCGCGCCGCCGCCCGGGCCCGCCTCGGCCTCCCGCAGGACGCCCTGATCCCCCTCTTCGCGGGCCGTATCCAGCCCCTGAAGGCCCCGGACATCCTCCTGCGCGCCGTCGCCGCCCTCCTCGACGTACGCCCCGACCTGCGCACCCGGCTCGTCGTCCCGGTCGTCGGCGGCCCCAGCGGCAGCGGCCTCGCCAAGCCGGAGGGCCTGCAGAAGCTCGCCGCGCGGCTCGGCGTCGCGGACGTCGTACGGTTCCGCCCGCCCGTCGGCCAGGACCGGCTCGCGGACTGGTTCCGTGCCGCCTCCGTCCTCGTCGTGCCCTCCTACAGCGAGTCCTTCGGCCTGGTCGCCATAGAGGCCCAGGCGGCCGGCACCCCGGTGCTCGCGGCGGCGGTCGGCGGCCTCCCGGTGGCCGTACGCGACGGCGAGACGGGCTTCCTGGTCCAGGGCCATGACCCGACCGCGTACGCGCGCGTGCTCGAACGATTCGCCGACACCCCGGAGCTGCCCGCCCGGATGGGCACGGCCGCCGCCGCCCACGCCCAGTCCTTCGGCTGGGACACCGCGGCCGCCCGCACCGCCGACGTCTACACGGCCGCGACCCAGGCCCACCGCCGTCCCGTACGCTCCCAGCATGGGTGAGGCGGAGAAGAGCGCGGCGCGGATCATCGAGGCGTACCTCGCGGGCGCGGAGCTGGAGTGGGAGAGCCCGCGCCCCGGTTCCTACGTCGTCCAGCTCCCCGGCACCGCCAAGCTGAAGACGACGGTGTCCTTCCTGGTCGGCCGTCACTCCCTCTCCCTCAACGCCTTCGTCATCCGCCACCCCGACGAGAACGAGCCCGGCGTCCACCGCTGGCTGCTGGAGCGCAACCTCAGGCTGTACGGCGTGAGTTACGCCGTCGACCAGCTCGGCGACGTCTACGTCACCGCCCGGCTGCCCCTGGCCTCGGTGACGCCGGACGAGGTGGACCGCCTCCTCGGCCAGGTCCTGGAGGCGGCGGACGGCGCCTTCAACACCCTGCTGGAGCTGGGTTTCGCCTCCGCGATCCGCCGGGAGTACGCCTGGCGGGTCTCCCGGGGCGAGCCGACCCGCAACCTGGACGCCTTCGCCCACCTCACCCGGCGTCCGGCCGACTGACCCCGGGAGTCTCCCGGGACACGAACTACGGGTCGAGCTGATCGGCGAACGCGCGCAGGGCGTCGGCCAGCTCCTTCTTGGTCGGCAACTGGTCGACCTTGGCGTCCAGTTCGGCGATACGCCGGTCCAGCTCCGCCAGATCCACCGGGGAGCCGGTGCCGGGCTGCGGGTCGACGGGGCTCTCGGTGGGCACGGGATCGGTGCCGCCGTCGGTGCCGCCCGTGCCGCCGTCGGCGCCTTCGCTGAGGCCGACGGATCCGCCGTCGCCGCCGTCCGTGCCGCCCCCGGTGTCGGCCGGCTGGGTGCTCTCGCTCACCGTCGGCAGAGGGGCGTCGCCGTCGTCCGCTCCGGCCGCGAGGGCGGCGCCGACGCTCAGCGCGACCAGGGCCGCCGCCCCCGCGACGGCGGCCGTGAGACGTCCGACGCGACGGGTGCGCGGGCCGGACGGGGTGAAGGGGGTGGAGGAGTCGTCGCCGTGTTCTCTCTGTGCGTTCTGTGTCTCGTCCATGCCGGGGACGCTAGCCGGGGGCGATCACCGGACGAAGGACTTCCGCGCATACCGCCCCGGTGTGACCCCCACCGACCTCCGGAAGTGCCGGGTGAGATGGGACTGGTCGAAGAAACCGGCCGCCACGGCCACCTCACCGGCCGGCACCCCGTCGAGCAGCAGCCGCCGCGCCCGCTCCACCCGGCGTGACGTGAGGTACTGGTGCGGTGCGATGCCGTACGCGCCGCTGAACGCCCGGACGAGATGCGCGGGATGGGCCCCGACGATCCGCGCCGCCTCCTCCAGCCCGATGCCTCGGACCACGGACGCGTCGAGGAGCTCGCGCAGCCGCCGGGCGAGGACCGGATCGCTCCGCAGCCGCCCGGGACCGGCCGCCGAGGGCCGCAGATGCGCAACCAGCCGCTCGCCGATGAACGTCAGCCTGCTCTCGGCCTCCAGCTCCTCCCCGCCCTGCGCGAGCGCGGTGTGCAGCCGGCCGACCCGGTCCCTCAGCACGGGATCGCGCAGATCGGGCCGGTCGACGGCGGCCCCGGCCAGATCCTCGCCGAGCCGTGTGCCGTCGAGGTACAGCACCCGCTTGCGGAACCCGTGCGGGGTGGCGGCCGAGCCGTTGTGCGGCACGTGCGGCGGCAGCAGGGTGACGGTGTCGTGCGGGGTGCCGTGCCGGTGCCGGTCGAGGTCGTACCGTACGGCCCCGTCGTCGACGATGAGCAGCGTCCACACGTCGTGCACATGCATCGGATACGCGTACGCGGTGAAGTGGGCGTGGAAGACCTCCACGACACCGGGTATCCGGGGGCGCCAGGCGGAGACCTGCCGACGGGGAGCCATGCAAAGAACGTACAAGACGGGGTCGGACGGCGGTCGGCAGTCTCGGACCATGAACGTGAACGACGCCACACCCCCGCGCTTCGACACCAAGATCGCCGTCCTGCTCCGCGAGGACCTGGAGTCCTGGCAGCGCCTCAACGTCACCGCCTTCCTGGTCAGCGGCCTGGGCACCCGGCTCCCCGAGGTGATCGGGGAGCCGTACGAGGACGGCGACGGTGTGCCGTACCTGCCGATGTTCCGCCAGCCGGTGCTGGTCTTCGAGGGCACGAAGGAGATGCTGGCCACGGCCCACGCGCGCGTGCTCTCCCGGTCCCTCCCGCGCGCGGTGTTCACCGGCGACCTCTTCGCCACCGGCAACGACCGCGACAACCGGGCGGCGGTACGGGCCGTACGGACGACGGAGCTGGACCTGGTGGGGCTCGCGGTGTACGGACCCCGGAACGCGGTGGACAAGGTGATGAAGGGGGCGCGGATGCATCCGTGAGGGGGCTGTTGGTGCGCGGGCTCAGGCGCCGGCGCCCGACCCGCTCCGCACCGCCGTCGTACGCCCCTCGTCAGCCCTCCCACTCCCGTCGGCGACGGGCTCCTCGCCCCCCAGGCGCCGCAGCAGCACCGCGTACCCGGCCCCGGCGACCGTCCCCACGACCGCGCACATGCCCCACAGCCACTCAGCCCCGAACCGGTCGATGACGAACCCGGACATCACCGGCGCGACCAGGGAGGCGACGGCCCAGGACAGGGTGTACATGCCCTGGTAGCGCCCGCGGCCGTGGGTGGGGGAGAGGGCCACGACGAGCCCGGTCTGGGTCGGCGCGTTGACGATCTCGGCGAGGGTCCACACACAGACGGTGAGCGCGAAGACGCCGACCGACCCGGCGAAGGCGGTGAGCCCGAAGCCGTACCCGGCGAGGACGGAGGAGATCACCAGCAGCCGGCGCGGATCCCGGTGCTCGATGAAGCGGGTGACCGGAATCTGGAGCACGACGATCAGCACACCGTTCACCGCGATGGCGAGGCCGTAGTCGGCGGGCGTGAACCCGGCGGCGCCCATGGCCACCGGCAGCCCGACGGACCCCTGCTGGAAGACGAGCGCGACCAGGAAGGACAGCCCGACGACGCTCATGAACCGCAGATCGCGCACCACGGTCCCGAGCCCGACCGACTCCTCCTCCCGCACCGCCTCGCTCTCCCGCTCCGGCCGGGACTCCGGCAGCTTGAGGAAGATGACGACGGCGCACACGAAGGTCATCCCGGCCTCGAGCAGGAACCCGGCGCGGTAGCTGACCTCGGCGATGAACCCGGCGGCCATGGAGGAGACGGCGAACCCCAGGTTGATCGCCCAGTAGTTGAGGGAGAACGCCCGCACCCGGTCCTCGGGCCGCACGATGTCGGCCATCATCGCCTGCACGGCGGGCCGCGAGGCGTTCGACGCGGCACCGACGGCGAACGCGACACCGGCGATCGCGACGGGATCGGTGACGAACCCGAGCACGGCGACGGAAGCGGCCGTGGCGATCTGCGAGAGCAGCAGCGTGGGCCGCCGCCCGATCCGGTCCGCCATCACCCCGCCGCCCAGCGAGGAGACGACCCCGCCCAGCCCGTGCAGCGAGGCGACGAGCCCGGCGTAGGAGGCGGAGTACCCGCGGTCGAGCGTCAGATACAGCGCCATGAAGGTGGCGACGAACCCGCCCAGCCGGTTGACGAGCGTGCTCGTCCAGAGCCACCAGAACTCACGGGGCAGCCCCGAGAGGGTCTCGCGGGCGGCACGTCTGAGCGCGGTGACGGACATGGCGGAGCCCCCGTAGGTAGTGCCGTAGGTAAGTGCCGTAGGTAGCCCTCAGAACTTACGAAGCGGGAGCCGCCGGAAGCGAGCCGATTAACAGAACCAGTCAACCGTCCGAGGAACGAGCAGGGGCGCACCGCATCAGGACGGTGGATTACGCTCATAGCCATGGCCGACGCACCGTACAAGCTGATCCTCCTCCGCCACGGCGAGAGCGAATGGAACGCGAAGAACCTGTTCACCGGCTGGGTGGACGTCAACCTCAACGAGAAGGGCGAGAAGGAGGCGGTCCGCGGCGGTGAGCTCCTGAAGGACGCCGATCTCCTCCCCGACGTGGTCCACACGTCCCTCCAGAAGCGCGCGATCCGCACCGCGCAGCTCGCCCTCGAGTCGGCGGACCGCCACTGGATCCCGGTCCACCGCTCCTGGCGCCTGAACGAGCGCCACTACGGCGCCCTCCAGGGCAAGGACAAGGCGCAGACGTTGGCCGAGTTCGGCGAGGAGCAGTTCATGCTCTGGCGCCGCTCCTACGACACGCCCCCGCCGCCTCTGGCCGACGACTCGGAGTTCTCCCAGGCCACCGACCCCCGCTACGCCTCCATCCCCCCGGAGCTGCGCCCGCGCACGGAGTGCCTGAAGGACGTCGTCGTCCGGATGCTCCCCTACTGGTACGACGGCATCGTCCCCGACCTGCTGGCCGGCCGCACGGTCCTGGTCGCGGCCCACGGCAACAGCCTCCGCGCCCTGGTCAAGCACCTCGACGGCATCTCCGACGCGGACATCGCGGGCCTGAACATCCCGACGGGCATCCCCCTGTCCTACGAACTGGACGCCGACTTCAACCCCCTGACCCCGGGCGGCACCTACCTCGACCCCGAGGCGGCGGCAGCGGCGATCGAGGCGGTCAAGAACCAGGGCAAGAAGAAGTAGGTTCTGTGATCATGCCCCCGACCTGCGCTTACGGCGCGGGGCGGGGGCATTTTCACGGCCTGGGCCCTCTGTGGGACCTCAGCGCGGCGGGTCCTGCGGCGGGCGGAGTGCCTGACCGAGTGCCTTCCGGGCCCGGTCCCGGCTGCTCGGCATGAGGTGCGCGTACACCTTCAGCGTGAGTCCCGGGTCGGAGTGCCCGAGGTACTCGCTGACGGCCTTGATGCTCTCGCCCGCGTCCAGCAGCACCGACGCGTAGAAGTGCCGCAGGGCGTGCATGCCGTGTTCGCGCGCGGCGGTGTGCTCCCGGCTCCTGGCCTTCGGAATGACGCCCACGGACGCCAGAGCGGGCTTCCAGTGGTCCTCATTCAGCGAGGTACGCCAGACGTGGCCACCGTTGGGCCCGGTGAAGATCAGACGCTTGGTCACGGGCTGACCGTTCGCCCGCATCCACGGCAGCGTGATCTCAACGGGCGGGAACCGCTTGATGTGCTCCTGGAGCGCTTCCGCCACGGGATCGGGCAGAGGAACATCACGGAGCTTGCCGCCCTTCGGGGGCGCGAACACGGCCTTACTCAGGCTGAGCTTGAGCTGCTGCACCACGTGCAGGGTGCCGCTGTCGAAGTCCAGCTCATCCACGGAGAGTCCGAGGATCTCGCCTTGCCGTAGGCCGCAGCCGGCGCCCATGTCCACCATGGGCCGGAAGCGTTCGACCATGGCGGCCCGCATGGCGAAGACGCGTCCCGGCTCCCAGGGGACGACCCGGCGCATGCCCATCTCGGGAAGCGTCACCGTGCGCGAGTTGCACGGGTTCCGGCGAAGGTAGCCGTCCTCTACGGCCGCTGAGAGCACGGCCCGGACGTTGGAGAAGATCACGCGGGCGTACGCGCCGGACATGCCGGACGCTTCGAGCTGCGTCACGAACTCGCGGATGTGACTGGGCTGGAAGGAGCCGAGGGCGCGTGACCCGATGCGCGGGAAGGCATGCAACCTGAGTTGGGACTGCATGGACGCGCGGGTGTTCGGGTCACCGCTCTGGCTCGCGAGCCAGCTTTCCGCGAACTCCTGGAAGGACGTCCGCGACGCGTTCGGGTCGATGTAGTCGCCGCGCGCCACGTCCGCCGTGACCTTGCTCAGCCACTGCTCAGCGAGCCGCTTCTGTCCGTCGGGGAAGGACTTGCCCTTGCGCTTCCCGTCGGGCGCGAAGTAGCGGGCCCGGTAGCGCAGGCCGGTCCCGTAGCGCTCGGTCTTGACGCGGACGGTCTTGCCGTTGGCGTCGGTCTCGGTCTTGTACCAGCGGTCTTGGATGCTGCCTGCCATCGGAGGCGGAGTCCCTTCTCAGCATGGATCAGGGGTGGCCGTTCAACGGCCACCCCTGGCGGTGTGCGAGGTTGCGTCAGGCCGCGACGCGGTCGACGTTCTTGAGCTGAGCGACGTAGGCCCCCACTTCGGCGGGGTCGTAGCGGACGTGCTTGCCGACGCGGAAGCCGGGAGGACCGGTGCGCTTCCTGCGCCACTGGTAGACGGTTTCGAGTGGGACGCCGAAGATCTCGGCGATGTCGTCGGGAGTGAGGTACCGGTCAGGCAAGCCGCTGCGGAGTGTGGCGCGGGGGTCGGGTTGAGCGGAACGGGTTCGGCTCATGGAGTCCTCAGAGGGTGAGTCGCGTTGGCCTCGGGGGTGTCTCTCGGACCGCGTGTGTCCGAGGTGTGGATTTCTGCGTCACAGCGTCACCTGCGTCATCCAGGCTTCTGACCTGCGGGTTTGTGTGACGCAGAGGGGCGGGGGTGCGTCACGCGTGACGCAGGCTGTCCGTCACGCGTGACGCAGGTGACGCGGCGTGACGCAGCCGGGGCCGTCTGCGTCACGCCCGTCTGCGCAGGTCACCCGCCGTTTGCGTGGGCTCCGTGACGCTGTGACGCAGCGTTCCCCTACTTGGGAAAAAAGAGGGGGTGTCTGTGGTGGTGTGATGCGGCTCAGGACGTGAAGAAGGAGCCGCTACGCGGCGCGTCCATCGCAGGGCGGCGCGCCGCCGAACAGCAAGAGGAGCACCCTCGGCCGGTGGTGCTCCTCTTGCTCGTACGGCGGCGCCGGTCAGAACGCCTGCTGCTCGTGCGAGGGCGCGGCCGCTGAGCGGGTCATCACGATGAAGCGGCCCTCCCGGGTGCGGCCCGAGTCGATGAGGACGCCCCGGGCGGCCAGGGTCGGCTGGAGGCGCTTGAGGCGGTCGGAGAGCACCTTGCCCGTGGTCGGCCAGCCCTTGGGCAGGGGGCGGAAGTCCTCGCCGGCGTAGACGCGGCTGAGGCAGTGCAACCACTCCGTGGACGTCATCCGCTGCTCCGCGCCCGCGTCGAGACTGGCGGCGTGCTGCAACACGGTCTGTGCCAGGAGGTCACCTTCGATGACGTCGTCGTTGAGGTCGTCCAGGCTGGCCCGGTAGGCGGTGAGAGCTCCGAGCCCGGTTGCGGCGTCGAGCTGCGCACACAGGCGGGCGAAGTCCGCCATGCGCAGATCTGTGGGGGTCTCCGCCTCCATCGCACGGACCTTGACTGTGAGGTCCAGGAGCGAGCCGAGCACGACGGGCAGAACCTCCGCGTACTCCGCCCAGAGTTCCGCCTCGGTGCGCCGGACACGGGGCCGTTCCAGACGCAGCGGCAGGAGCCGTTCGGCGAGGTCGGGCCGAATGACGCCCACGTCGATACCGGTCAGCAGCAAGGGCCGGCGGTAGCCGACGCGGAACACGTCTCCGTCGGTGAACAGGGCGCGCTTGACGCTCTCGATGCCGGTCACGATGCAGCACATCGCGTCGGACAGGTCCGGCGTCATGTGGGAGAGGTTGTCCAGGGCGGTGACCCATCCGGCCGCCACCGCCGCGACCAGGTTCTCCTCGTCCTTCGGCGCCCGGCGCAGGTCGCCGCTCATACCCTCGATGATCCGTACGAGCATCCGGCCGCCGGTGGACTTGCCCGCTCCCTGCGGCCCAGTGAGGAACGGCGCGGGGACCGGCACGGAGGGCTCCAGGCAGCCGATGAGCCACGCGATGGCCAGGCACTCGGTCTCGGCGGTGGCGAAGTTGCACAGGCGGAGCAGGAGATCGATGCCCTTGCCGTCGGTGTCCTTGGCGGGCAGGGGCAGTTCTCCGGTGAGCTGGGTGCGTCGCCAGCACACTTCACGCGGGTCGGGGATGGCGATGTCCCAGCCGGCGGGGTGGATGCGGACGGACTGCCCGTCGTTGCGGCCCAGGTCGAGCCACGTCGCCCCGTCGAATCCGGGGGCGACGCGGATGTGAACGGGCTGCACGTCCTCCGTCAGTGCGAGTGCTTCGATCAGGTCCAACGCCTCCTTGAGGGCGGTGCCGTTGAATACGCCGCGTCCGTCCTTGAACAGGCCGACCATGAGTTCCTGTCGGTGGCTGCCTGTCGTGCCTTGGGAGCGGATCGGCCGCGCGACGGGGTGGCCGTTCTTCTGCGCGTACACGGTCCCGTCGGCGGTGCGGAAGTACCGGAAGTGCGCTTGCGCGTAGTCGGTGATGACCTCGCGGGCGGGGTTCTTCTCGTCGTCGGACATGGTCACAGTCCCAACCGGGTGCGGGCGTTGGTCCACGCGTCGGTGCAGTGCCGGGGAGACTCACCCTTGGCCTGCGCGGCGGTGAACAGTCGGCCGATGTGGGTGTCGGTGAGGCAGCCGCACCGGCCGTGCGTGGACAGCACGGCGAGGAAGGTGCGGTAGACGGTGGTGTGCACCGCTTCACGGGCCTCGGTGATGCGCTGCTCGGCCATGGCGATCCCGTGCTCCAGGTAGGCGGGCGTGCGGTGTCGGCACTCCCCGCCACCGGCCAGGGCAGGCACGGCGACGTGCCGTGTCGGCCGGACGGCGGGGGGTTCCTTCACGGCGAGCGCGCGCACGACGTCCGGCAGGGCGGTCATGGCGCCGGTGCCGGGACCGAGCCACCGGGCGTAGGACATCGTGGATTTGATGTCGACGCCGTCGTGGACGGCGTTCACGGACTGCATGGTGCCCTGGTAGATCCAGTGTTCGCCGCGCGTGGTGGCCACGGTCCGGGTAGCCGGCAGAGTTCGTGCGGCCCAGGCGACGGCGGCCGGGTTGTCGAGATCGACCACCGTCAGACCGGCGCCACCGGGGTGGTAGGCCACGGCGGCGGCCCGGCGCCACGCGACCGCCCACGGCCGGGAGGTGAGGGTGCGGGTGTCGGTGGTCGCGGCGGCCCAGCCGTGGCAGACGTCGGGGCACTGGCAGGGGCCTGGGGTCTTCATGTTCGGCCTGCCGCCGCACGCGTTGTCGGTGCAGGTGGGGCAGTTCCCGAACGGCAGCTTCCCGGCCCGCAGCGGCAGGGGTGGGATCCCGTCCGCGGCCAGGTTCAGGGCAAGGGACAGGGGGTTCATGCGGCGCTCCGGTCGGTCAGCATCGTCTGCTGGTGGGTGGGGATGACGCGCTCGCGCCACTTGAGGGCGTAGTCGATGCAGTTGGCGCAGTTCTTGTGGGTGTGGCTGGGCAGGGGCGGGCGGCGGCGGGCGTGGGAGCTCCAGGCGGCGGAGTCGGCGGAGGCGAGCAGGTGGCCGACGCGTTCCAGGCCGAGGATTTTGAAGCCGAAGCCGTGGAGCTTGAAGCCGTGGGCGGCCATGGCGGTGACGATCGCGGCGCCCTGCCGGGTGGACTGCAACCGGCACACTGAGCCGAGCCCGACGACCGGTTCGGCCCGCAGGTCCACGCCCGCCTTCTCGTACAGCTCCACGCACCGCTCGTAGGCCGGCACGTTGTCGCCCTGGAGGACGGGGGCGATCCGCAGGTCCGGGGCGAGGGAGCGCAGTTCGAGGAAGTTGGCCACGGTGCGGCGCTGGTGCTCGGCGACGCTGAGATGGGTGCCGACGAAGTGCTCACCGCCGAACCAACCGCCCTCGATGATCGCTTTCTCGCACATCCAGTCCTGTGGTGCGGCCCAGTCGTAGGGGCCGACGTGCTCCCAGATGCGGCGCAGGTCCTGAACGTACTGGCGGGGAGGGCGCGTCCACGTTCCCTTGCGCTTCAGCTCCGTGAAGCCGCCGGAGTCGATGGCGTAGGGACCTTGGGCTTCGTCCCACTTCACCGCACGGTCGAAGTGCTCGCTCTTGAGGAACAGCGGCACGTCGGTGAGGCGGAGCCAGTGCCGCTTGTGGGTGGTCAGGTAGAACCGCATGCGGGGTGCCATGGGAGCTCCCGCCGCGGGCGTGGGTGCGGCTGGCGGTAAGGCTCGCCGAATGCCGGTGGGTTGCGTCATGCTGGATGACCTCCAACAGGTCTGTAGTGGGCTGGTTGGCAAGGGCGACCCCGGTTCTTGGCGGAATGGGGGGTCGCCCTTGGCGTAGCTAGGTGTTCTTGCCGCGGGCGAGCTTCAACGTGATGCCGCCGACTCCGATGGGTCCGGCGGCGCCGGCGATGACGGTGGCGGTGTGGGCGGCGACGTCCATGAGCCAGCACAGGGCGGCGACCATGCCCCAGGTGCCGAGCGCGGCAGCCCCGGCGATCGCGAACGGGATCAGCAGCCGCTGCCAGGGAAAGCCGGCCGGGGTGTTGTTGACGACGATCACGACCGGCTGTCCGGTCGCCTGTGCGCGCTGGAAGACGTCGGCGGGGATGTGCGGGGCCATCTGACCGGGCGGGGTGTGCTGGCTCATTTCTGGCTCCCTCGGGTTGTGCCGCGGGCCCGCGCCAACAGGTGGCGCGGGCCCGTGCGGATGAGTGCTGTGCTTGTCGCGTTGCTTGTCGTCTCTCTTGTCGTGCGGCTTGTCGCCTTGCTTGTCTTGTCGCTTGTCTTGTCGCTTGTCGCCTCCCAGGTCACAAGCCGTTTCCGGGACTCCAAGCCCAAAGAAGCGGCATGCAATGAAGCGGGGACGACAAGTGACAAGCGATCAGTCGTTGGGCGCGTGCGAGCGGTGGACGTAGCGGGCCTTGGTGCCTTCCCCGACGCGTACGGCGGTGCCGTCTTGCATCCACGTTTTCAGCCAGCCGACGACCGTCTGACGGGTCGTGCCGTAGGTGTCGGCGAGCGCGCGGGCGATCGCGGACGCTCCGGTTCCTTCGGGGCCGGCGGCGAGGAGCGCGGCGAGCGCCGCCTGTTGCGCGGGGCTGTCCTGCTCGTCCCGCAGCGCGGACAGGTTCAGTCCGGCCGGGCGGTCCGGCCCGGCGTCCTGCTCGAGGGTGCGGGGGTCGGGTGCGGTGTCGAACTGGGCGTCGATCTCCTCACGGAACCGGCGCGCCAACGCGTCTTCCGGTGACTCCTGCTGCTGGCTCAGCGCGGACAGCCGCAGTGCCCCGGGTGTAGCGGGCGAGGCGTCGCCGGCGTCGCCGGTCGCGACCTGGTCGCGCATCCATGCGGTGCGGTCGGTGTCCCAGCGGCGGGCGTAGGCGGGCCCGGCGGCCTTGGCGGACACGTCATCGAGCACGGGGTGCCGGTCGGAGGTGGCGGCGATGATGTCCCGGATCTGGTTGGGCAGGATCCGCCACGTCTTGAACAGCGCGGCCGGCGACTCGGGGGTGCCCATGAACCCGGCACCCTTGTGCGGGGCCTGCTCCACGCGCAGGCCGCGGGCGCCGGGGAACATCTTGGACAGGTCCATGCCTTCGGTCTCGCCGCCGGTGAGGGCGACGCGGACCTTGGCTTCCCGACGGATCATCAGGTTGCTCAACACCGACCCGGTGGCACCGAGCGCGGTGAGCACGGTGCGCACGCCCATGGCGCGGGCGATCCGGATCACTTCGAGGATCTTGTCCCCGAGCTTGCGCACGGCCCGGTCGGGGCTGGCCAGGATCTCCGCGCCCTCATCGATCACGAGCATGATCTGAGGAATACGCGGGCTGATCGGCAGGAGATCGGTGTTGGCCTTGGACAGCAGCGCCTGGTAGCCCATCTTGCGCTGCTTGGCCACGCGCACGGCCGCATCCAGCATGGTCATGGCTTCGTCGTAGGTGCCGGCGAGCCAGTCCACCCCCGGGCGTACAGGCTTGCTGTCCTCCCGGGTGATCTCCCCGTTCAGTGCGGGCAGCACCCAGGGCAGGCCGGCCGATCCGGCGTTCAGGTCGATCACCCACGTCAGGACGTCTTCGGCGCGGGCGAAGCCAGCAAGGATGTTGTGGACCATGTTCGTCTTGCCCGATCCGGTCGGGCCGACGATCAGCGCGCACTGCTCGCGCAGGTAGGCGAGGATCTGCTGTGCGTTGGTGCGGTAGCCCCACGGGATGCCCGTGTGCAGGGACAGGACGCTGTAGTCGTCGGGGTAGGTGCGCTCCTGCTCCAGGACGTTGACCGTGGTGACGTCGAGGATGACCCGGCCCTGGTGGATACCGGGGGAGGCGGTGGCGGTGCAGCCGTGCGGCAACCGGGCGTCCGCGGACAGCCGCGGCGACTCACCGGCAATCTTGTTCCAGGTGGCGCCGCCGGGCGGGAGCTCGGCGTCGATGGAGAACCCAGCGCCGGTCTCCCACATCTCCACCCCCAGCACCCGCACGGTGATCGAGCACACGCGCTGGATCCGGTCGACCCATTCCGCGGCGATCGCCCGGCGTTCCGCGGACAACTCCGCGGCGATCTGCCGCTGCTCCGCTGCGATGGCCTCCTCCTCGCGGGCCTCCTCGAACAGCGCGGACGAGCGGGCCGCGGCGCCGATCCCGACACCGATGGCGGCCAGCGAGCCGAGCGCGGCCCAGGTGAGTGGGCCGTGGGTCATGGCCCAGGTGGTCCATCCGGCGCCGACCAGCCAGGAGGCGGCGCGGGTGGCCAGGGTGCGGCCGGCGTTGCGCACGCGCAGTCCGGCGACAGTGTGGCCGAGGGCGCCGGCGGCGCCGACGGCGAGTGCCCAGCCGGGGGGCATGGCGGTGGCGGCGCCGGTGGTGGCGATGGCGAAGGCTCCGGTGGTGGCGGACAGGGCGCCGGTCACGGGTCCGTGACCGGCCGCCCAGTCCAGCACCGGGCCACTGCTGACGTTCTGCTTCTTGGCGGTGGCGGTGCTGCTCATGGTTAGACGTTCCAGCCCTTCTCGGCCTCGGTGCCGTTGCGGGGGTCCTCGTGGCGGGCGATGTCCTGCTCGTGCGCCTGCCGGAACAGCGGCCCCATGTCCTCCGCGACCGCCACGGCGCTCATCAGGGCGCCGAAGATGTCGTTGAAGCCGTCCGCGACTTCCTTCTCCAGCGGGAACTCGGAGTCGGAGCGCTCCGCGAGGATCTTCATCACGTTCGCCACGGACGTCAGTGCGGCGGGCAGTCCCTCGACCATGGCGAGGATCTCCATGGCGTTCTCGGGGTCGTACTGGTTGGCGGCCTGCTCCATCTCGGAAGCGACCTCTTCGAACCGGAAACCGGACACGTGCTCTCCTTCACTCACATCGGTGTTCGTGCTGGTGGGAACCATGACTGCGGGCCGCTCGACGCCGTCCGCGATGCCGTCCGTGCCGTCCTGCGCCGCTTCCGCGTCCGCGGCGGCCTCCTGCTCGCGCAGGGTCTTGCGGGTGTTCTCGTCGCGCTCCGCGGCCTGCTCGTCAGCCGTGTCGACCATCCGCCGGTACAGGCGCCGCCCCGGGTGCATCAGGGCGGGGATGCCGAGCTTGCGACCGAGCCACGTGGACACGCAGCCCAGCAGCCCGACCGGCAGCGCCAGCAGCGCGGCCAGCAGTCGGCGCCCGTGGAAGCGGGCCGCGGACCGGCGCAGCGCCTTACGCGCCGCCCGACGGGCCGGGGCCTTACGCACCTGCGCCCGCTGCGCCGCGACCGTGGCGCCCGTCTTGGCGTCCCGCTGGCTGCGCTGCTTGGTGACAGCCGCGTCTCGGGCCGCGCGCGCCTTGCGGGCTGTGCCGCCCATCAGACGGCCTGCCAGACCGGGGCGTTTGCCCGACCGGGCGGTGCCGGCCGCGGCCTTGGCGATGCGGCGCGCGTCGGCGACCGCGCGCCGCGCGTTGGTGGTCTGCGCCCGCTGCCCGGCGCGCGAGCCTGCCGCAGCCTGCTGCGCGGCCCGCAACGCCTTGACCTGCCCGGCCCGACCCGCAGCGCTCTTGCCCGTGTTCGCGCTGCTCGCGGTGCCGGTGCCACGGCGGTGCTGGCCGGGCACCTTGCCCGACGGTCCACCGGAGCGGCTGGCGCGCGAGCCGGCCGCACGGCTCCCGGTGCTGCCGCGGGTGCCCGATCCCGTGTTCCGTAGCCCTGCGGAGCGTGCAGCCGCACGGCCGGCAGCGCGGGCCGCAGACCTGCGAGCCACGCGACGCGGGTTCGCCTTACGGGAGCGGGAGGCGGCGACCGTTCCGAGCACGACCATGCCGGTTGCGGCGACCACCGCGGCGATCGGCCCACCGGCCAGGGAAGCGGCGGCGACCGCGCCAACGGTGCTGTTCGCGCCGGACAGGGCGAGCGGGACGATGGGCCAGCCACCGGGGGTGTGGTCCACCTCCTTCACGTCCTTGCCCGTGGCAGTGGTGGGCGGGGTGTCGGGCGGCGAGGGCGGTACGGCGGGAGCCTGAACGGCTACCGGCTCAGTGCTGAGTTCCGTCATGCTGTGAGCACTCCTCTGTGGAGTAGGGCCCGACCGGGGCCGTAGGAAGTTGCCGGTCGGGCCTGCTGACATGGGGTTTCAGGCGGTGCCCAGCGAGAGCACCCGCAGCCGCGGGGACTGCGACGCGTTCACTGGCCCTCACTGCCCACGGCCACCAGGTGCGGCCGGTCGGGGTCGTCGGCACTGCGCACGGCGAGGATCTGCTTACGTGCCCACGACTCGCTCATGCCGTACGCCTCAGCGAGCGCACGCGCGCTGAGGGGGCGTGCGGCCTGTGCGGATTCGGCGTACGTGCGGCGTGCGTCCTGCCGCATCCGCTCCAGCTCCGCATCCTCGAACTGTGCCTGCCGGGCGGCCTCTTCCTCCGCACTCAGCTCGGGTGTGCGGACGGTGTGCGGGGTGTGCGGATCCGGCATCCGCACACCATTCGCACCCCCGTTCACCTGCACTGACACCGGCTCCGCAATCGGCTGCGGCGTGCCGGTCAGCTCAGCGTGCGGAAGGTCCGGCGCGGGCGGGGCGGGGGTGTGCGGGAGGTGTGCGGATGCATCCGCACGGTGTCCGTCCGCCGACTCGTGGGCGGGTGCGGGACGGTGGTGCAGCACCTTGGCGACCAGGTCGGAACCGAAGTAGATCGAGCCGACCGGGAGGGAGGTGGCCAGCAGGACCAGGGCCCAGTTCGCGGGGTCCCAGTCGGCGAGCCGGCCCCAGTCGACCGCGCCGCCGTGGAGCTCCGGGACCAGGCCGTGAACGTAGTTCAGGACCAGGGAGGCCAGGGTGTAGACGGCCAGCACGCGCAGCGCGAACCGCTTGTCGCGCTGGTCGGTCAGCACCAGCGTGGCGACCAGGGCCAGGGCCATCAGACCGTCCACGACGAACGGGTACAGCGTCGCCGCGGTCGCATCCGCACCGACCACCCGGGCCACGTCCCGCAGCGCGTTCCACGACACCCGGAACGCCATCGCGACCACCGCGACCAGGGCCAGCACCAGCAGCGTCTTGCCGAACCGGTTCACGCCGCACCCCCCGCCGCGGCCGGCGCAGGGGTGTCGACGTCGCCGAAGCCGGTCAGCTCCAGCACGGCGCCGGCGTAGTCGACGGACGCCTTCAGCACGTGTGTGCTGCAGTCGCCCTGCTCGCGGTAGTCCACGTTGTCCGGGACGATGCCCAGCGCTTCGCGCCACGCCTCGAAGCCGGCCAGGTCGTCGTGGAACCTCAACCCCAACTGGTCGGGGAAGATGGGCGACACGTCGATTGTCGGCGCCGGCAGACGCCCGAAGTCCACGGCCAGCAGCCGCAGCACCCGCAGCGACACGGCCAGGCCGTCCAGGGTGAGCGTCTCGGTACTCACGCGCTCACCCCCGCGGCCGTGGCCGCCATGCGGGTCAGCTCCAGCCGCGCGGCCAGCGCCCTGCGGCGGGCCCGCCGCAGCCGGCGCGTGTCCACCTCGGTCGGAGTGCGGTCCAGGGTGACGATGTAGGCGTCCATCAGCTCGACGTCCGCGACGATGACCGGCATCTCCGCCTCGATCGCGTCCAGCTCCGCGCTGGTCGGCTCCATGAAGTCGGCGAACGCGGTAACAGCGTCCTGAACAGTGACGATGTGATTCATTGGGTCGTGTGTCCTTCCACAGGTGAACGGCCCGAACAGCGGCCCCGGTGTTCCAGCACCGGGGCCGCACGCCGTTGAAGTCGGTAGATCCGGCTCCCCCTCAGCGCTGCTCGTACGAGACGAGCAGCGGAGGCAACCGGCCGCCGCACAGATGCGGCGGTCAGAGGTGCGCGGGCCTGAGCCGCGCCGGACACCCTTTGCGGGAGGTGACGGCCCGTACTGCGCGATATGGATCTGTGCCTCAGTCCCGCTCCTCCGAGGAATCGCATCCCGGTCTCTTCGCGCGGCGTGGAAGCCCTTGGGCAGATCCGTTCTTTTGAGTCGGCACGTGTCCCTGACGGGAGATGACCGACTGGTCTCCGCTCACCTCGGCCGGCATGGACACGGCCGTCACGTCTGTGGCGGATCACGCTGTTGAGTTGTGGGCACAGGCAGGCACACTTGGAGGTGTTGCACCACCTGCTCAGCTTGTTGGTACAAGCTGATGTAGTGATGCTGCACCGACGGACAGTGATGCGTCAAGGGGTTAGGGGCTGCATGTACCAACAAGTTGCGCGAGTGCGTCATGATGGGGCCATGAACAAGCAGCCGAAGTACCGGCAAGTGGCCGACGTCCTGCGCCGCGAGATCGTCAACGGCACCCATGCGCCGGGATCGCGGCTGCCCTCTGAGAACGACCTACAGCAGCGCTTCGACGCGTCGCGGAACACCATCCGCAACGGGCTGAGTCTGCTGGTCAGTGAGGGGCTGATCTCGTCCAGCCAGGGACTCGGGTACGAGGTCAAGTCACACGAGGTGTTCGAGCTCAACGCGTCTCGCTTCGAGAACCTGACGTTCCCGCAGAACGGCGACGCGTACAACACAGACGTGACGAACGCGGGGCGCCGGCCGCACCAGACGTTCCGTGTCGAGATGCTGCCGGCGTCGCAGGAGATCGCTGAGCGACTGAAGATCGAGCCGAGTACGAAGACGGTATTGCGGTTCTGTCATCGCTATGTGGACGACGTTCCATGGTCCACACAGGCGACCTACTATCCGTCGTGGCTGGTCGACGCGTCGCCGCGCCTGGCTGAGCCTGGAGACATCGCGGAGGGAACAACGCGGTACCTGGCTGCTCAAGGGATCGAACAGGTTGGGTACTTCGATGAGATTGCGGCGCGGATGCCGACCCCGGAGGAGGCTCGTCTGTTGGAGATCGGAGCGGGCGTGCCGGTGATGCTCTGGACGCGAACCGGATACTCGGCAGACCGCCCAATCCGCTGCACCATTACGACGTTCCGGGGGGACCTGAACCGGATGAACTACGAGACCGGCAACCTTGCCGCCCGGAGCGAGAACACGTGATCATTACGCCTGCGGAGCCGCACGATGTAGACAAGCTGCTGGCCTTTCGTGAGGAAGCCGCAGCTTGGCTACGAGGCATTGGCTCCGATCAGTGGAGCCGCCCGTACCCGGCCGCCAAGCTTCTGGCCACCATCGAAGCTGGCACAGTCTTCATGCTCCGCGACGGGCACACCACCGCTGGCACCATCACGCTTACCCCGGACGCCGAAGAAGGCCTGTGGACAGACGAAGAGCTGACAGAACCGGCGATGTTCGTAAACAAGCTCACCGTGGCCCGCGAGTACGCCGGGCAGAGCCTCGGAGGGCAGCTGCTCGATTGGGCCGGTGACCGCGCGCACCGTGCAGGTGCCCGTTGGGTGCGGTTGGATGCGTGGACGACGAACGAGGCCCTCCAGCGGTACTACCTCGCTCAGGGCTTCACATACGTCAGAACGGTCCGGGATGGCAGTGCGGTGAACGGTGGACCACGGGTCTCTGGGTGGCTTGCGCAGCGAGCAGCACGGCCAGCAGATCATGGATTTACGGATCGTACGCCAACTCCCGAACGGCTTCCGTTCGCGGCTTAAGCGCGGGATCTGTCGCTGGGGGAATTCTCTTCCATAATCAAGATTGGCCCGCTCAGACAGGAAGGGTCAATTGTGCAGCGCCGTTGTTGCGAGGCCGCTTGTCGAGAATTTGGCCCAGTGCTTCACGAGATTCAATCGGGAATCCTCCCTTATCAAGCAGAATCCTGTTTCCGGCAGGGGTGTCATTTCCGAAATTCAGCACCAGGACCGGCCGACCCATCCGGATTGCGCCTTCGCCGGCAGCCAGGGTTCCACCCCGCTCTCCTGCCTCGACAACCACGAGGGCTCGACCTAGGCCGTAAATGATCCGATTCCTCGTCATTGCGGCATGGGCCAGCCAGGGCTGGGTTGGCGGGAACTGGGAGAGAACAAGTACGCGATCGCGATCGAAGTCGTCAGCGAAAGCTTTCTTGATCTTGAAATGATCGAAACCCTCGGCGAGGACTATCACCGTGGATCCGCCAACACGCAGCGCCGCCAAATGGGTTGCCGTATCCACACCCTTTGCATATCCCGAGATCACGCTCAGGCCGCGACTGCTCACCTCTTCTCCGCATGCAATTGCGGCCTTAAGGCCTAGATCGCTAACGGCGCGAGAGCCGCACATTCCGATGCCGTCCGCCTTCAGCAACTTTGAGTTTCCGTAGCAGAACAGAATTGGAGCGCTCGACTTCTCCCTATGGATTAACGTGTCAGGATAGTCTGGCTCCCCACGCAGAACAGCGTAGATTCCTCGATCAGCCAGTTCTGCCGCTTTCTGACGGCATGCTTGAGTCGCTGCATCGTCTAGGTTGAGTGCCAGTTCCTCAAGCCCTGTGGGCCCCTTCTCGCGCAGTACGGCGTCTATACATGCTGGAGTCCGCGCCGTCTCGAAGGCAACTAGCGCTAGGAACACCGAGTCATACTTCTTCTGGGACATCTCAGTTCCTCATCGTTCGCACTGCCGCCAAACCAAATGCATGCCGTGCACCAGCACGCTTCGCGGTTCTAGCGACTGCATTCATTGTCGTGCCACTCCTGTAAACATCATCAAGGATGATCACGTCACCAGAAATGCCGCCAGGCATTTCGAAGTGGCCGTCAGCTATTGTCGCCGTCCCTTCTTTGGCTTGAGGTCGCGTTCCACCCGGCGACTCTGTTCGGGTGAGTTGCTTCCCAGTTTTCGATGCCACTCTATCCGCCAGACGCTCCCCGAAGCTCTGTCCGTCCGCCTTATGCCCTGGGACTGTCACGATATTGGGGCATTCTCGAAGAAGTGGATGCTCTTCTATCAGGTCGGAGAATTTTTCCAAAAGTTCCCTTCGGGCCCTAGTCCTGGCTACCCCCTCGGAATAGTATTTACTTCGATAGATGAGCTCACCAGATGGCGTGTTAGGCCACCTCATGGGATCGTCTCCGACGGGGTCTTTGTACCAATCGAAGGCTATCGCGAAGTCGAGATCCCCTTTGGTGGTCAGGGATAATACTTCTTTGAGTAGTTCACACAGTGGCTGCAGCTCATCCTTATCTGATTCCATGAGATGGAACCTGTGGGTCCATTCTCTCGTTTGTTCGTCCGTCAGTTCTTCGGGGGTGCACGTGCCGAGCATATGTATTTGTTGAGCCGCTTCTTCCGGGCCGCGAAGGTAGAGCCACCGATCCGGTGTCACCTCCTTGGCGAGCTTCATTAGCGCGTACTCCTTGAGTCGGTTCGCACGACCATCTGGAATAAATGCCGGCCACACGATGCGCACCCAACGCCCCCTCCGCCAACTGGCTAATCAAGTCAGCCTAGTGATGGGGCGGCGGCTTGTCTCTAGGGTCACGGAGCCCTCTCGCGCTTGCTCGGCAGTCCTTCACACCAATGGATCAAGCGTTCGAACTTGGTCATGGCGGCAGTATGGACGTAGGCACTGACAACGGACCGCACTGTTCGCTCCGCCTCCGGGGCTCGTGGGGTGCTCCGCGCGGCGTCGGTCTGGTGTGACATCAGCACTCCGTGTGGTCTCAACGGGAGCAGCACCGTACTTCGCAGCAGGCCAGTGCGTGCGGGTCTGTGGATAACCTTCGACCACGGATGCTGGCGTGGGTGTAGTTGTGGCCGTCCTCTGGCCAGCATGGGCTGCACGACCGGACCACGGAAGGCCGCGACGCAGGTCAGTGGTGAGAGTGGCTGGTCAGTACGCCGGGGCCTCTTGTACTTTCCAGCGGGCGAAGAGAAGGCCGTGCTCGCAAGTCAGGTGGGAGGCTGCTCCTCTTCGTGAGTGAGGGGCCGCGGCGACGCGGACGGGCCCTCTCTGGGCCCTCCGAGGTCGACCGACGACGACCAATAACGACCAACAACGACGGCCCAACCGCAGGTCACTTGAGGTGTGCGGCCCGCTGACCAGGGGTGAAAAACGGGCCCCCCAGACCCAGGGCAAGAAGAAGTAGCCCCACGCGTACGGGCCCCTTGCCCACGGATCATCCGTGGGCAAGGGGCCTTCTGCGTTGACCGCAGGGGGCGTGGAGTGGTTGCACCCGTGTCTTCAGGGAACTCGGTCGGTGATTGCGCGGGGGTGCGGCGGTACGGAGGTGTGGAGATGAGCGCCGGCGAGAGGGGCAGGGCGAAGGCCGGACAGGTCGTCGGGGCGACCGTGCGGAAGGCGGCCCACGCGGTGCACAAGAACAGGGTCAAGGGCGCCGTCAAGCGCTGACGCCGCTGTCACGCATGCCTGGGCAAGTAGGTCTCGTGGCTTCCGGCCGGCGCACTCACGGCACCCTCCACCGTCGCCTGCGACTCTGCGCGGCTTCTCTGCTGCTCTCGCTGGCCGTGCTGCTCGTACCCGTCACCGTCGTCGCCACGTGGGTGAATTCCGAGATCACCGATGCCGATCGGTACGAACAGACCGTCTCACCCCTGGCCAGGGACCCCGCCGTCCAGAACGTGGTGATCGACCGTGTCACGGACGGGCTGGTGAAGCAGATCGACGTGCGCGCGGTCACCCGTGCGCTCGCCGACGCTCTGGCCGAGCGCGACGCACCCCGGTTCCTCGTCGATACGGCCCGGTCGCTGGACGACCAGATCAAGGCCGGACTGACGACCGGCGTGCGCTTCGCGGTCGGGAAAGTGGTGACGAGCGACGCCTTCGGCACCGCGTGGGACAGCGTCAATCGCGGCGCTCACACCGTCGCGACGAATGTCCTCACGGGAGAGGGGGACGGAGCGCTCGAGATCAAGGGCGACACCCTCACCCTGAACGTCGGCCCGGTGGCGGAAGAAGTGCAGCAGCAGCTGGTCGGCGCGACGCTCGTCAAGGCGCAGGGCATTCCCGGGGCCGACCGATCGATCGTGCTGGTCCGCAACGAGAATCTCGGTGCGGCCCGGGACGGTGCCCGCTGGCTCGGTGCCGTCGGACCGTGGCTGCCCCTGACGGTGGTTCTGCTCGGCGGGCTCGGCATCTGGGCGGCGCCCTCCCGCCGGGTCGCGCTGATGGCCGGCGGCATCGGCACCGCACTCATGATGTGCGGGCTGCTCGTCGGACTCGCCGTCACCCGCCAGATCTGTCTGGACGCGGTGACGCGGTCGGGTCAGACGCGGGAGGCCACGGCAGCGGTCTACGACACCCTGGTCAGGTTCCTCCGGGAGGCCGTCCTCACCGTGCTCCTCACGGCCCTGCTCGCCGTGGGCGCGGGGTATCTGTGCGGACCCGGCCGTGGCGCGACCGCCGTGCGCTCGGCTGCGGCCCGAAGCACCGAGACCGCCGGTCACACGCTCGTCCGGAGGGGGGTGACGACCGGGGCTGCCGGACAGTGGCTGCGCAGGAACCAGCCCCTTGCCGCAGCCGCGGTCATCGGAGCCGGCGGCCTCACCCTCTTCCTGTGGACCTACCCCACGACCACCACCGTGACCGTTCTGGCCCTGCTGGTCGTGGTGCTGCTGATGATCCTCGGCATCCTCGCGGCGGCGGACGAGGAAACGGAGCAACGCTTATCGGAGCAAGCCCGGCGCCGGCGTCTCTCCTTGCTGCGCCAGAGGCTCAGCCCCGTGAGCCGACGCCCGACGTGGACGACGTCCAGCCCGCCGGCCCCAGGGTCAGTGAGCACTACGTCGTGAGGCACGTCGTCGCACACCAGCCGCCGTCAGAGCAGTCCCAAGTCCCCCAGTTCCTTGTGCAGGTCCGCCCGTGGATTCCCGGTGTTGGCGGTGGTCTCGGGCAGTTGCCGGGAGGAACCGGAGGAACCGGAAGGGTTCCGCGAGGGCTTCGTGCGGTCGCGGAAGAGCCACGCGCCCAGGAGGCCGCCGACGAGGCCGCCCAGGTGGGCCAGCCAGCTGACGCCCGGGGTGCCGGGGACGGTCACCGTGAGCATGTAGGCGAAGGACGCCGCCATCACGATGCCGATGAGCGTGTCGATGAGATGACGGTCGAAGAGGCCGCGGACGACGACGTATCCGAAGTAGCCGAAGATCAGGCCGCTCGCGCCGACCGTCTCCGCGTTCCCGCCCTCGAAGAGCCAGACCGCGAGGCCGCTGGTCACCGCCACCAGCAGGCTCAGCCCGAGGAAACGCAGCACCCCGCGGTACGCCGCCAGGAAGCCGAAGATGAACAGCGGGCCGGAGTTGCTCTCGATGTGCGCCCAGCTCCAGTGCAGGAACGGCGCCGTGAGGAGGTGCGGCAGGGAGCCGACGTCGCCGGAGACCAGGCCGTACTCGCGGGCCGGCGTGTAGTCGTCGGCGAAGTTGGCCAGCTGCACCAGCCAGACCAGCGCTAGGAACCCGAACATCACGAAGAACGCCTTCCGCGCCTCCGCGACCATCAGCTGCGCATCGGACGTCGGCCTGTCCATGGTGTCTCCCCCCAACCCGACGGACCTCCACCCGCCGGACCTCCATCATGCAGGTTTCACACCTGGAGCGGCACCGGGTGGACCTCGTCGGCCCTGTGGCCCGTGCGCTCGTGGATGCGCTGCACCGCCTCCGCCGACGGGGCCTCCGAGAGGCAGTAGACGACGCCGGATTCGGGGTCCGCCCACGCGGACTCGAAGTGGACGCCCTCCTCCCCTTCTATGGCGAGGTCGTCCTGGTGCGCCTGGAGGAGCTGCTCGCGGGTGATGCCCTTCATGTTGTGGTGGACGTCCATGAACTTGGGCATGGGGTCCACCCCCTTTCCGGTCTCGGTCCGGGTGTCCGGTCGTCCCCTCCATGCTGCGCCCGGCCAGGCGCTCCCGCGACAAGAGGGCGGGGCCCGGTGTGGTCACCGGGCCCCGCCCCGTCGTACGTACGACGCCGTGCTCAGCCGCACTGGCACGGGCTGCCCGACTGGCACCCGCAGCCGCACCCCGAACCGCAGCCGCACGCGCCGATCAGCATCAGGTTCCTGATCTCGGCGGGCTGCTCGGTCGGGCGTTCCTGGGCGGGGTCGGGCTGTGGGGTGCTGGGGGACTCGGCCATGGGTTCCTCCCGGAGGCGTAGGGCCTGTGCCCATTTCATGCCCCTGGTGCCGGGCGCATCAACGGCGCACAGTGGCGCCCGCACGCTTTCCGGAAGCCCACCCCGCCCGCCTCCCCGGCGGGGGACCTACACCCCCTCGGTTCCCGTGGCCGGCTGGATGTCCGGCTGGATGTCGGGCTGGAGCTCGTCCGCGTGCTCACCCGTCACCAGGAACACCACGCGCTTGGCCACCGCCACCGCGTGGTCGGCGAACCGCTCGTAGTAGCGGCCCAGCAGGGTCACGTCCACGGCCGTCTCGATGCCGTGCTTCCAGCGGTCGTCGATCAGGTGCTGGAACAGCGTGCGGTGCAGCAGGTCCATCGCGTCGTCGTCGGCCTCCAGCTGGAGCGCCAGGTCGACGTCCTTGGTGATGATGCACTCCGCCGCCTTCGCCATCAGGCGCTGCGCGAGCTGGCCCATCTCCAGGATCGTGGCGTGCAGGTCGTGCGGCACCGCCCGGTTCGGGAAGCGCAGCCGGGCGAGCTTCGCTACGTGCTGGGCGAGGTCGCCCGAGCGCTCCAGATCGGCCGACATCCGCAGCGAGGTGACGACGATCCGCAGGTCGGTGGCGACCGGCTGCTGGCGGGCGAGCAGCGCGATCGCCTTCGCCTCCAGGTCGTGCTGCAGCTCGTCGACCTTCTGGTCGTTCTCGATGACGCTCTCGGCGAGCTTCAGGTCGGAGTCGAGGATGGCGGTCGTGGCGCGCCCGATCGCCGACCCGACCAGCCGGGCCATCTCCACCAGGCTGTCGCCTATCGAGTCAAGTTCCTCGTGGTACGCGTCCCGCATCAGGATTCCCTCTCGTACGTACGAATGCTCCGGGGCGAACCCCACGGTGCCACGGTCCGCCCGCTACGCGTCGGATTCAGTCACCCCAAATGAACCACTACTGGCTCCAAGGTGAACTCTGGGCGACGAGTGTTCGAGGTCGCACCCGCATGGCTGTGGTCACGCCGGATCCCGTGCCTAACCTGGACGCATGGACGTGAACGCGGCGGTCGCCGCAGCGGCAGCGATCGCCGGGGTGCTCACCGGTGTCATCGCCATGCTGGCGTTCCGCTGGAGCGAGCGCGACCAGGCACGCCCCACCCGCAGCTCCCTGCACACCGACCCCGTGCTCCCGCCCGGCGTGGACACGGTCCTGTCGGTGCTGCGCTCCTCGGCCGTCGTCCTCGACGAGGCCGACGCCGTCGTCAAGGCGAGCTCCGCGGCGTACGCCCTCGGACTCGTGCGTGGCGGAAAACTTTCGGTCGAGCCGATGCTCAAGATGGCCCGGGACACCCGGCGCGACGGGGAGATACGCCAGGTCGAGCTGGATCTGCCCCGGCGCGGGACCGGGCGCGGCGAGGCCCTCGCCGTGTCCGCGCGCGTGGCGCCGCTCGGCTCCCGGCTCGTGATGGTCCTCGTCGAGGACCTCACCGAGGCGCGCCGGATCGAGGCGGTGCGGCGGGACTTCGTCGCCAACGTCAGTCATGAGCTGAAGACCCCGGTCGGCGCGCTCTCCCTGCTCTCCGAGGCCGTCATGGACGCCTCGGACGACCCGGAGGCCGTGGAGCGGTTCGCGGGGCGGATGCAGATCGAGGCGACCCGGCTGACCAACCTGGTCCAGGAGCTCATCGATCTGTCCCGGGTCCAGAACGACGATCCGCTGGAGGACGCCGAGCCCGTGGGCGTCGACGAACTGGTCGCCGAGGCCGTGGACCGCTGCCGGCACCAGGCCGGCACCAAGCAGATCACCATGGCGGCCGGCGGCACCGCCGACCTGCGTGTCTGGGGCAACCGCGGCCAGCTGGCCGCGGCCCTCGGCAACCTGGTCGAGAACGCCGTCAACTACTCGCCCGCCCGCACCCGTGTCGGCATAGCCGCCCGCCGGGTGACCGCGCCCGGCGGGGACCTGATCGAGATCGCGGTGACCGACCAGGGCATCGGGATCTCCGACAAGGACAAGGAGCGCATCTTCGAGCGCTTCTACCGAGTCGACCCGGCCCGCTCCCGTCAGACGGGCGGTACGGGCCTCGGGCTCGCGATCGTCAAGCATGTGGCCGCCTCGCACGGCGGGGAGGTCACGGTGTGGAGCGCCGAGGGACAGGGCTCCACGTTCACGCTGCGGCTGCCCGAGGCCGCCGCGGCCGCCCGCGACCGCGATCGCGCCCACCAGCATCCGGATCCCGACGACCCGGAAGGCCTCGGGGGTTTCGACACCTTCGACGACCTGGACGACCTCAATGACGAGGGCGGGCAGGCCGGCGGCATCTCCTCCCCCACCCCCTCCCGCACCTCGTCCCGCCGCTCATCCCCCGATTCGACCGCGTACCAGACGCTTTCCGCCCCGGAGGTCCTTCCGTGACCCGAGTGCTCGTCGTCGAGGACGAGGAGTCCTTCTCCGACGCCCTGTCGTACATGCTCCGCAAGGAGGGCTTCGAGGTCGCCGTCGCGACCACCGGGCCCGACGGACTCGACGAGTTCGAGCGCAACGGCGCCGACCTCGTCCTCCTCGACCTGATGCTGCCGGGGCTGCCCGGCACGGAGGTGTGCCGGCAGCTGCGCGGCCGCTCCAACGTTCCCGTGATCATGGTGACCGCCAAGGACAGCGAGATCGACAAGGTCGTCGGCCTGGAAATAGGAGCCGACGACTACGTCACCAAGCCGTTCTCCTCGCGCGAGCTGGTCGCCCGGATCCGGGCCGTCCTGCGCCGCCGCGGCGAGCCGGAGGAGGTGACCCCGGCCGCCCTGGAGGCGGGCCCGGTCCGGATGGACGTCGACCGTCACGTCGTCACCGTCTCCGGCTCCAAGGTCGACCTGCCCCTCAAGGAGTTCGACCTCCTGGAGATGCTGCTGCGCAACGCCGGCCGTGTCCTGACCCGCATGCAGCTCATCGACCGGGTCTGGGGCGCCGACTACGTCGGCGACACCAAGACCCTCGACGTCCACGTCAAGCGCCTGCGCGCCAAGATCGAACCGGACCCGGGCGCGCCACGGTATCTGGTGACGGTGCGGGGCCTGGGCTACAAGTTCGAGCCGTAGGCCGGTAGCCGCGTACGGCACCGCATACGACAGGGGCGGCACCCTCGCCGAGGGTGCCGCCCCTGTCGTAGGTGTGCGGGGTACGGGGCTCAGTGGCCCGACGCCGACTCGGAGGGGGACTCCGAGGCGGCCGGGGACTCGGTGCTGCCCGCGGCCGGGGACTCGGTGGACGTGGCCGTCTCCGAGGCGCTCTCGGCGGGCGACTCCGAGGGGGTGCTCGGGATGTCGCTCGGGCCCCAGCTGGAGAAGTAGCTCTCGGCCGGCACGACGAAGGCCGCCAGGCTCACCGCACCGGTGTCGCTGAGCATGAAGGTGGTCTTCTGGGCGTTCCCCTCGATCGATTCCGCGTCCGGGTGCTCCAGGACGGCGGAGGCGTTGCCCTCGCCGCCGATCACGACGACACCGCCGGCCGGAACCGTCAGGTTCTTCTCCCCCTCGGCGGGCGAGAGCTTCGCGGTGCCGAGGCCCTCGACGTCGATCGACTCGATCGTCTGGGCCTGCTTGCCGGTGTTGAAGACGGTCGCGGAGACCGCGACCGGGCCACCCCCGGCGGGGTTCGGCTGGGTGATGACGACAGCGTTCTGGATCTTGATGTCGCCCACACTGGTGGAGGCGTTGTCCGGCTTGATCTCCAGCGTCTGGCTGTTGTTGCCGGCGCCGCAGGCGGCGAGCGTGGCGATCGAGAACGCGAGGGCGGATGCGGCGAGGGCGCCGCGTCGAAGGCTGCTGCTCACGGCGGCGGCAACTCCTTGAACGCACACGGGCAGCTCACCTGGTGATAAAGCCGCCCTAAGGGTCTGTCAGCGGCCTTAGGTTACCGAGCCGTTCCCGCGCCGCCGCACCCGACCCGCCTCTAACGCGTCCGGGGGCCGCGGCGCGCCATGATCTCCCTGGTCATCACACCTGTCACGACACTCTCGGGTGACCCATCCGTCACTCGGACTTCATCCTCGCTCTTCCTGCCCGTACGTCGTCGTACGTCATTCGCATATCCGCACGGGGGCTCCGGTTAAGCGCCGTCGCGCTCCGCTCGCGGATTTTCCGTGAAGGAATGCGCGGTCGTCCGGGAAATTGATCACGGGTCTGCTCGAAGCCCCGGTGATCAATTCCGGAAACGACTGGTATCCGGCCACGGACGTCGAACGGAGTAGCGCAAGTCGCACATCTGGAAGTGGACATATGTGGACGTTCGGCCGCTCGGGGCATGCTCCCTACGCGTGTAACGTCCGCGTTTCACCCCCCTCGGAGAGCCGCTCCGACCTGCGAATACCTGCTTCCGGGAGCCGTCCGAAGCACGTTCCTGTTGCAGTTGTCAAGCCCCGAGATATGCCCTGACCTGCGAAAACGCCATTCAGGAACCGCAGTTTCCGTGTTACCCTGGATAGCCACGGAAGGGGTACCTGTCACATGACGTTCAAGGTTGGCGACACCGTGGTCTATCCCCATCACGGGGCCGCGCTGATCGAGGCCATCGAAACTCGCCAGATCAAAGGCGTGGACAAGACCTACTTGGTGCTGAAGGTCGCCCAGGGTGACCTGACGGTACGTGTGCCAGCGGACAATGCGGAGTTCGTCGGCGTGCGTGATGTGGTCGGTCAGGACGGGCTGGACCGGGTCTTCGAGGTGCTGCGCGCGCCGTACGCCGAGGAGCCCACGAACTGGTCGCGTCGTTACAAGGCAAATCTGGAGAAGCTCGCCTCCGGCGATGTCATCAAGGTCGCGGAAGTCGTGCGTGACCTGTGGCGTCGCGAGCGTGAGCGCGGACTCTCCGCCGGTGAGAAGCGCATGCTCGCCAAGGCCCGCCAGATCCTGGTGAGCGAGCTCGCCCTCGCGGAGAACACCAACGAGGACAAGGCCGAAGCCCTGCTCGACGAGGTTCTCGCGTCCTGACGCCGGCGAAGGCCGACGCCGACGCACACCGTTGAACACCGAAATGCCGCGGTGCCCGATGACGAATTCCCGTCGCCGGGCGCTGCGGCATGTTCGCGTCCGGATGCCGTGCGCCCACCCACGGGGTGCCCACCCACGGGTCGTCCACTTCGGGGTAACCCGCGAAACCCCGATACTTTGCGTGCCGAGCCCGGGCAGCGCTCGACCGGCGTGTCACGGAAGGGTCCGGTCAAGGCGTCGCGCCCGGCACGCTGTCTCCGTACCCAACTAGGCCGAGCACACAAACCTGACAGGAACCGATGTCTGACGATTCGCGTCCCTCGCCCGCGCCCGCCCGCACGGCCGCGGTGATTCCGGCCGCCGGCCGGGGCGTACGCCTCGGTCCGGGCGCCCCCAAGGCGCTCCGCGCGCTGAACGGCACGCCCATGCTGATCCACGCGGTCCGCGCCCTCGCCGCCTCCCGCGCCGTCTCGCTGGTGGTCGTCGTGGCCCCGCCGGACGGCGCCGGCGAGGTCAAGTCGCTGCTCGACGCGCACGCGCTGCCCGACCGCACCGACTTCCTCGTCGTCCCGGGCGGCGACACCCGCCAGGAGTCCGTGCGCCTCGGCCTGGACGCGCTGCCGCCCGAGTACGACATCGTCCTCGTCCACGACGCCGCCCGGCCCCTGGTCCCCGTGGACACCGTGGACGCGGTCATCGAGGCCGTCCGCGAGGGCGCCCCCGCCGTCGTCCCGGCGCTGCCGCTCGCCGACACCGTCAAGGAGGTCGAACCGGCCGCCGCCCCCGGCGAGCCCGAGCCGGTCGTCGCCACCCCGGTCCGCGCCCGGCTGCGCGCCGTACAGACCCCGCAGGGCTTCGACCGGGCCACCCTGGCGCGCGCCCACGAGACGGTCACCGAGGACGTCACCGACGACGCGAGCATGGTCGAGCAGCTCGGCCTGACCGTGGTGGTCGTCCCCGGCCACGAGGAGGCCTTCAAGGTCACCCGTCCCCTCGACCTCGTCCTCGCCGAGGCGGTCCTGGCCCGCAGGAGGCTCAACGATGGCTTCTGAGCTCCTCCCGCTGCCCCGGGTCGGCATCGGCACCGACATCCACGCCTTCGAGGAGGGCCGCGAGCTGTGGTGCGCGGGCCTGAAGTGGGAGGGGGAGGGGTCCGGCCTGGCCGGCCACTCCGACGCCGACGTCGTCGCGCACGCCGCCTGCAACGCCCTCTTCTCGGCGGCCGGCCTCGGCGACCTGGGACAGCACTTCGGCACCGGCCGCCCCGAGTGGTCCGGGGCGTCGGGGGTGACCCTGCTGGCGGAGGCCGCGCGGATCGTCCGCGAGGCCGGTTTCACCGTCGGGAACATCGCCGTACAGGTCGTGGGGCCGCGGCCGAAGATCGGCAAGCGGCGGGACGAGGCGCAGAGGATCCTGTCGGAGGCGGCCGGAGCCCCGGTCTCGGTCTCCGGGGCGACCACGGACGGACTGGGGTTCCCGGGACGGGAGGAAGGCCTGATGGCGGTGGCGACCGCTTTGGTGGTCAGACTGGGGTGAGGGCAGGGCCCACCGCCCACTACCCTAGGGATCGTGACTATTCGCCTGTACGACACCAGCGCCCGGCAGATCCGTGACTTCACCCCGCTCCAGCCGGGCTGTGTCTCGATCTACCTCTGTGGCGCCACCGTGCAGGCGGCCCCGCACATCGGCCACATCCGTTCCGGCCTGAACTTCGACATCATGCGCCGCTGGTTCGAGTACCGCGGCTACGACGTCACGTTCATCCGCAACGTCACCGACATCGACGACAAGATCATCACCAAGTCGCACGAGCAGGGCCGCCCCTGGTGGTCCATCGGCTACGACAACGAGCGCGCGTTCAACGACGGCTACCACGCCCTCGGTTGCCTGCCGCCCACGTACGAGCCGCGGGCGACGGGGCACGTCCCCGAGATGATCGAGATGATGCGCGGCCTCATCGAGCGCGGTCACGCGTACGAGGCCGACGGCAGCGTCTACTTCGACGTGCGCTCCTACCCCGGCTATCTGGCGCTGTCCAACCAGGACATCGACGATCTGCGCCAGCCCACCGAGGAGGGCATCACCGGCAAGCGCGACCCGCGCGACTTCGCGATGTGGAAGGCGACCAAGCCGGGCGAGCCCGACTGGGAGACCCCGTGGGGCCGCGGCCGTCCCGGCTGGCACCTGGAGTGCTCCGCGATGGCCCACAAGTACCTGGGCTCCGCCTTCGACATCCACGGCGGCGGCCTCGACCTGATCTTCCCGCACCACGAGAACGAGATCGCCCAGGCCAAGGCCTACGGCGACGACTTCGCCCAGTACTGGGTGCACAACGCCTGGGTCACCATGAGCGGCGAGAAGATGTCGAAGTCGCTCGGCAACAGCGTGCTGGTCAGCGAGATGGTCAAGGCCTGGCGCCCGATCGTGCTCCGCTACTACCTCGGCACCCCGCACTACCGCTCGATGATCGAGTACAGCGAGGAGTCGCTGCGCGAGACCGAGTCGGCGTTCGCGCGGATCGAGGGCTTCATCCAGCGCGTTGTCGAGAAGGCGGGGGGCGTCGTCGAGCCCGCCGCCGAGGTGCCGCCGGCCTTCGCCGAGGCGATGGACGACGACCTGGGCGTCCCACAGGCCCTCGCCGTCGTGCACACCACCGTCCGCCAGGGCAACAGCGCACTGGCCGCCGACGACAAGGAAGCGGCCGTCGCCCGGCTCGCCGAGGTCCGCGCGATGCTCGGCGTCCTCGGCCTGGACCCGCTCGAGGCCCACTGGGCGGGCGAGGCGGAGAAGGGCGAGGATCTGCACGGCGTGGTCGACAGCCTCGTACGCCTGGTCCTGGACCAGCGGGAGGCGGCCCGGGCGCGCAAGGACTGGGGGACCGCGGACGCCATCCGTGACCAGCTGGGCCAGTCCGGGCTGACCATCGAGGACAGCCCGCAGGGACCGCGCTGGATCCTCGGCTCGCGCTAGCCGCGCGCTGCCCGTTCCCTTGATCGATTGTGCCGTCCGGCTCCCCGGGCGGCACACTGCATAGACGTACGCACACCTCCGCACAGAATCAGGTAGGTCATGGCAGCCAACAACCGCCGCATGTCCGGCAAGAAGGGCGCGCAGGTCGGCAGTGGCGGCCAGCGGCGCCGGGGCCTGGAGGGCAAGGGCCCGACCCCGCCCGCCGAGATGCGCAAGGGGCACAAGAAGAACCGCATCGCCACGGCCAAGGCCAAGCAGGTCCAGCGCCGCCCGGTGGTGCGCGGCCGGGGCGGCAAGAGCGCCTCCGAGCTGGTCGTCGGCCGCAACCCGGTCGTGGAGGCGCTGCGCGAGGGCGTCCCCGCCTCCACGCTCTACGTCCAGCAGTTCATCGACAACGACGAGCGGGTGCGCGAGGCACTCCAGCTCGCGGCCGAGCGCGGCGGCATCAACCTCATGGAGGCGCCGCGCCCCGAGCTGGACCGGATGACCAACGGTCTCAACCACCAGGGGCTCGTCCTCCAGGTCCCGCCGTACGAGTACGCCCACCCCGAGGACCTGGTCCACGCCGCGCACGACGAGGGCGAGGACCCGCTGATCGTCGCCCTCGACGGGGTGACCGACCCGCGCAACCTGGGTGCCGTCGTCCGCTCGGTCTCCGCGTTCGGCGGCCACGGCGTGGTCGTCCCCGAGCGCCGTGCGGCCGGGATGACCGCGGGTGCCTGGAAGACCTCCGCGGGTACGGCGGCCCGTACGCCCGTCGCCCGCGCCACGAACCTCACCCGCGCCCTGGAGGCGTACAAGAAGGCCGGGATCGCGGTCGTCGGCCTGGCCGCCGACGGCGAGGCGGAGATCGGTGCGCTGGAGGCGCTGGACGGCCCGGTCGTCATCGTCGTCGGCAGCGAGGGCAAGGGCCTGTCCCGACTGGTCGGCGAGACCTGCGACTTCCGCGTCCGCATCCCCATGCCGGGTGGCGCGGAGTCCCTCAACGCCGGTGTGGCGGCGGGCATCGTGCTCTACGAGGCGGCGCGGCGCCGGGCCTGACGGAGGCCCGCCCGGACCCGGTGCCGGATCTGAACGCACGTCCGTCCGCTCACCCCGACGGGTCAAATCCGGCGGGGAGGGCAACCTTGACGGAGACCGGACAGATCCGGCGGGTCAAAGCAGTGTCCTAACCACACGTCACTCGGTTAGATGAGTGTGGACACCAGAACACCCCGCACACCCACGGGGGGCCGCTCGTCGGGATTCGCATCCGGTCTCGACGACGTTCCCGCGCTGAGCATGGTGAAGGTGCCGAGCGATCCGGCGCAGATCATCGTCAATCACGCGAGCTTCCGCGTGCAGCTGGGCGTGTCGGCGCGGCGTAACCAATCCCCGCGGATCGCCCGGCATGCGAGCGCCAGCCAGGACACCACGCGCGTCCCCGTCGTCGGGGCGGCGGGCAGAGCGGGCGCCGCCTCCGGTGCCCGCCGCCGGCCCGTCGTCTGGAGCGGCCAGACCGCCCCGGACGACACCGGCGCCCACCGGCTGCTGCAAGCGGTGCGGGCAGGCAGCGTCGGCCACGGCGGACCGCCCGGGGCCGACGCCGGAGCCACCCAGGTCATCCCGCGCGTGGGCGACGGCTACGACGGCGACCTCACCGCGCAGACCCTGGAGACCCCGATCGTCGGCGCCCAGCGCGCCCCGGTCCCCGGCGAGCACCGGCTGCTGCCGCAGATGCGCACGGTCGGCAGCGCCTACGACGAACCCCCCTACGACGACGCCGAGTTCGAGGACTTCGGGGAGGCGCTCGCGGAGGCGGTCGAGCCGCGCGGCAGGCGCCACGCCGGCGACCCGGACGCCTCCCGGCACGCCTACTACCCCGGCCGCCGGATGAACCTGGGCGTGGTGCTGCTCCCGCTGCGGATCTTCCTCGGCTTCATCTCGATCTACGCCGGCATGGGCAAGCTGTGCGACCCCGTCTTCTTCGACGGCGGCAAGCGCGGCTCCATGGTCAAGTGGCTGAACACCCTGCACCCCTGGGAAGTCGCCGAGCCGCTGCGCCAGTTCGCCCTGCACCACCCCGTCGGCTCCGGGCTCGTCATCGCCTTCCTCCAGGTCGTCGTGGGCGTCCTCACGGTCCTGGGCTGCTGGCAGCGGGTCGCGGCGGTGGGCGGCGCGGGCCTGTCGGCGGCGATCCTCGTCACCGTCAGCTGGAAGACCGCGCCGGTCTACGACACCCCCGACATCATCTGTCTCGCCGCCTGGTCGCCGCTGGTCATCGCGGGGGCCCCGGTCTACTCCGTCGACGGCCGTCTCGCCGCCGCGGCCTGGCGCCGGCTCGGCCCCCGCTCCGACATCTGGGAGCTGCGCCGGTACGTCCTGCGCCGCGGCGCCCTGGTCACCGCGATCGCCGTCGGTCTCACGCTGCTGATCGGCGCCCTGCTGGGCGGCGCGGTCCGCGACGCCGACCGGGTCGTCGTCCCCGGCCCCGGCGAGGCCCCGCGCAACGAACTGCCCGGCGCGCCCCTCCCGGAGGAGTCCGGCACCCACGAGTCGTCCCGCAGTCCCGAGGCGTCCACCTCGCCCACCCAGGGCGCGACCTCGGCGGCACCGACGGCCGGTACGGACAGCACGCCGACGGCCCGCGACGAGGGCACGGCGACGACGGGCACGGGTGCGGGCGCGCCCAGCCAGACCCAGGGGACGGCCGGGCAGGCCCCGCCGCAGCAGTCCGCTCCCTCGGGGGGTGGCGAGGCGCCGAGCACCAGCTCCGGCCCTGCGAGCACCTCCGGTGGTTCGACCGGGGGTACGTCGGGTGGCTCTTCGTCTTCCGGTCAGCCTGGGCTGGTGGGGGGGTTGTTGGGGTAGCGGTTGCGGGGAGGCTGCGGGCCGGTGGGGGCTGGTCGCGCAGTTCCCCGCGCCCCTGAGGTACATGAAGGTGCCGTGCGCTTGTCGGCGCACGGCACCTTCGGCTTTTCAGGGGCGCGGGGAACTGCGCGAACGACCCCCACCGGCCCGCAGCCGACGAACGGCTGAAGAACGGCCGAACCGTCAGCGACCCAGCGCCGCCAACTCCTTCGCCGCCTCCGTCAGATCCTTCGCCGTGTCGATGGCCCGCCAGTACGCCCCCTGCGGGATCGGGAACCCCGCCAGCCTCCGCTCCCGCGCGAGATGGGGGAACGTGGTCCGCTCGTGGTCCCCCCGCTCGGGGAGCAGTCCGGCGAACTCCGGGGAGAAGACGTACACGCCCGCGTTGATCTCGTACGTCGTCGGCGGCGCCTCGATGAAGTCGGTGATGTGTCCGAAGCCGTCCGTCTTCACCGCGCCCCACGGAATGCGCGGCCGCGCCAGCGCGAGCGTCGCGACGGCGTCGCGCTCGGTGTGGAAGTCGGCCATCTCGCGCAGCGAGAAGCGGGTCCAGATGTCGCCGTTGGTGGCGTACCAGGGCCGGTCGGGGTGGGGGAGACGGCCGGCCGCGTACTTGAGGCCGCCGCCGCGGCCGAGGGGCTCGGTCTCGACGACCGTCATCACGTTCACCGGCAGGTCGGCGGTCTTCAGCCAGTCCTGGAGGACCTCGGCGAGATGCCCGCAGGAGACGACGACGTCGGTGACGCCCTCCTCGGCGAGCCAGGTGAGCTGGTGGCCGATGATCGGCGTCCCCGTGCCGGGGATCTCCACCATGGGCTTGGGCCGGTCGTCGGTGTACGGACGCAGCCGGGACCCCTGGCCACCGGCCAGGATGACGGCTTGCGTGGGGCGGGACGCGGCGTGCGGGTGAGTCATGGGCGCACTGTACGCGGCGCGGGTGTACGTCCCGTAAGAGGTGCCCGTGGACGGTCCGGGCGGTCCCCCGCCCGGGCCGGGAGGGGGAGCCGCACCGAGGGGTGGGGGCTCAGCTGTGGGCTCAGCTGTGGGCCGCGAGGACGCCCGAGGCGAAGGAGGTGTCGCAGACCGGGCGGGCGTAGGACTGCGCGCGTGAGGGGCCGTAGACACGGACCGCGGCGCGGCCCAGGGCGCGGGCGATGGAGGTGCAGTGCCTCGCCAGCGACGGCTTGCCGTTCACGGCGGCCTGGAGGTGGGTCAGGGCGGTGCCCGGGTCCTTCTCCTGGAGCTCGGTCAGCAGTTGGTCGCGCAGGACGTCCTGCGGGGCCTGGGGGGCGCCGTGGGAGGTGCGGTGGGCGGTGGAGACGTCGGAGGCGGTGAGCACCGAGTCCGAGGGGTCTCCCGACCAGTTGACCCGGGTGACCGCGAGGGTTCCCGAGAGCACCATGACGACGGGCAGGACGAGGGCGAGCGAGCGGCCGATCCGGCGGGCTGGGCCGCCCTGGCCGCGTTGCGTGCGCTGGGTGGAGTGGTTCGCGGAGTGCTTCACGCGTGTGAGGGTAGCGCCCCGTAATCATTCGGCGACATTTCGTCACTCGGACGGGGGATGAAGTGGTGTCTCTTGTGGGGTAGTGGGTTGACGGTCGCCGGTCCGGTCGGGGGGAAATGTCCGGTGCGCCGGGGTGTGTGCGGGCAGCGACAAGGGCCCCGCGGCGAACCGCGGGGCCCTTGTCGTCAACTGGTCCGGAATATCCGGGTTGTCTCCTTGGGTCAGTCGGAGAGGCGGGCGCCCGTGGAGGTGGAGAACACGTGGGTCTCGCCGGCGCGCGGGACGACGTGCAGCGTGCTGCCCTTCTCCGGGACCTCACGGCCGCCGACGCGGACCACGAGGTCCTTGGTCTCGCCGCCGACCTGGGCGGTGCCGTAGACGAAGGCGTCGGAGCCGAGCTCCTCGACCACGTTCACGACGACGCCGAGACCGGTGTCGGCGTCGGTGGTGACGTCGAAGTGCTCCGGGCGGACACCCACGGTGACCGTCTTGTCGGAGGTGGCGGAGAGCGCGTCACGCTGCACCGGCACGACCGAGTTGCCGAACTTCACGCCGCCGTCGGCGACCGGGACCTCGACGAGGTTCATCGCGGGGGAGCCGATGAAGCCGGCCACGAACAGGTTGGCGGGCTTGTCGTACATGTTGCGCGGGGTGTCGACCTGCTGGAGCAGACCGTCCTTGAGGACCGCCACGCGGTCGCCCATCGTCAGGGCCTCGACCTGGTCGTGGGTGACGTAGACGGTGGTGATGCCCAGACGGCGCTGGAGGGACGCGATCTGCGTACGGGTCGAGACACGGAGCTTGGCGTCGAGGTTCGACAGCGGCTCGTCCATGAGGAACACCTGGGGCTCACGCACGATGGCGCGACCCATGGCGACACGCTGCCGCTGACCACCCGACAGGGCCTTCGGCTTGCGGTCGAGGTACTCGGTGAGGTCGAGGATCTTCGCGGCCTCCTCGACCTTCTGCCGGATCTCCGCCTTGTTGACGCCGGCGATCTTGAGCGCGAAGCCCATGTTGTCGGCGACGCTCATGTGCGGGTAGAGCGCGTAGTTCTGGAACACCATGGCGATGTCCCGGTCCTTGGGCGGCAGGTGGGTGACGTCGCGGTCGCCGATGCGGATCGCACCGCCGTTGACGTCCTCGAGCCCCGCGAGCATGCGGAGCGAGGTGGACTTGCCGCAGCCGGACGGGCCGACGAGGACGAGGAACTCGCCGTCCGCGATCTCGATGTCGAGGCCGTCGACGGCGGGCTTGGTCGAACCGGGGTAGATCCGGGTCGCCTTGTCGAACGTAACAGTGGCCATGGCTCAGAGGCCCCCTTCTACCGGCAGGAACGTGCCGGACGATCCGTTGTAGGAAGGTGGTTGGTGTAGTCCACATGAGTGAACTGGCTCAGGACGCTACCTCGCGTCCGGCGGATCTGTCAGTACCCGGAGGCATGTGAACTTCGCGGAAATTTTCGACAGACCGCCCCGCCGACCTGGGTACACTGCACGGGCGCGGTCATGAGCCATGCCCGCGCAGGCCTCCTTAGCTCAGCTGGTAGAGCACCGCTCTTGTAAAGCGAAGGTCGTCGGTTCGAGTCCGACAGGGGGCTCTTTGATCTAGCTGGGACAACGCCCCCGCGACCTTCCGGCCGTGAGGGCGTTGACGGCAGCACTTGACGGCAGTCCCGCTTAACGGCGCCGTTTCAGCAGACGATCCATGTGGCCCATGGCCTCTCGCCGGTGGTCGTCGCTCACGTGCGTGTACACGTTCATGGTCACCGCGATCTGCGAGTGACCGAGGATCTCCATGACGGTGCGGGGCGCGACGCCGGCGGCGAAGAGCAGGGACGCGCACCCGTGACGGGTGTCGTGCAGGCGCACCCTCGGCAGCTTCGCGGACTCCGATATCCGAAGGAACGACCGGTAGAGATTCCGGGGCTCGATCGGCCGACCGCTCCGGGTCGTGAACACGTGATCGCTCCGGTGCCAGTCCGCGCCGGCCGCCGTGCGTCGCTCGGCCTGCCGCATGCGGTGCCACCGGAGCGGCGCCACGCACATCATCGGAATCGGGATCACTCGCGACCGCCGGTTCTTGGTCGTGTCCAGGTAGAGCGCCTTGCCGCCCCGGTTGAGGGTGGTCCGGACCGTGAGGGTGCGCCGGTCAAGGTCGACGTCCCGCCACTGCAAGCCGAGGATCTCGCCGCGCCGCAGACCGAGGGCGACGGCGAGGACGAACGCGGTGTAGAGCGGGTCCGTCCTCGCGGCCTCCAGGAAGGTCAGCGTCTCGTCGAGAGACCAGGGGTGCAGCTCTCGCGGCTCGACTCGGGGCGCGGGAACGAGCTGGACGACGTTGCGACTGATCAGTTCGTCGCGGCACGCGGCGGTGATCGCCGTACGCAGCACGCGGTGCGCTTCCTTCGCGGTCGCGGCAGACGACTGCGCGGTGACCTTGGCGATCATCTGCCGCACGTTCGCCGTGGTGAGCGACTCCAGCCGGCGGGTGCCCAGCAGCGGCACGAGGTAGAGGCGTATGTGCATCTCGTACTTCACGTACGTCGTCCGCTTCCGGTTGGGGCGGATGTACTCCTCCAGCCAGTACGGCAGCCACTCCGAGAGCTTGGCCGACCGGGACGGGGTCGGGATCCCCTGCCGGTCGCGGCGCACGAGTTCCTGCCGCTTCTCGTCGCACTCCTCCCAGGTGGAGCCGTAGACCGTCTTGCGCTTGCGGGTGCCGTCGGGCTGGGGGACGTAGACGCGCGCCTCGAAACGCCCGTCCTTGCGCTGCCAGATGCTGCCGGCGCCGTTCGGGTTCTTCTTGCGGGGTGCCATCAGGCCGCGTTCTCCTCAAGTCGGTCCTGCATGTACTTGCTGACGGCCTGCACCGGGATGCGGCGGGCGCGGCCGGATGTGTAGCTGGGGAGTTCCTTGGAGCGGATGAGGTCGTAGACCTTGCTGCGGCTGAGGCGCAGGGCGGTCATGACTTCGGGGACCTTGAGCGCTTGAGGGGGTGGGGGCGCGGCGATGCTCACGCGAGATCTCCTCGGGGCGGGATGGTCTGTGCTGTCCGAAGCGGGGATTTCTGCGTCATCGCGTCACCTGCGTCAATCAGGCTTCTGATCTGCAGGTTCCGGTGACGCAGCGTGGCGGGCCCTGCGTCACCGATGACACGGGCGCTCGTCACGGGGTGACGCTGATGACGCGGGATGACGCAGGATTCTCCCTCTGCGTCACCCACTGTCGCCGCAGGTCAGCGGCCGTCTGTCGGGCCCGTGGTGACGCAGTGACGCAGATCTTCCCTACTTGGGAAAAGAAGGGGTGGTGTCTGTGGGTCTTGGGTCCCGCTCAGGGCTTGAAGAACGGGCCGCTTCGCGGGCGCGACCCTTGCAGGGCGGCTGTTGCCGCCGAACAGCAAGAGGAGCACCCCCGCCGTGGCGTGCTCCTCTTGCTTGTCCGCCGGTCCGGGCGGGCGGTCAGAACGCGGTCTGCTGCTCGGGCGGCGGGGGCGGGGCCTGGCGGCTGAGCTCGATGTAGCGGGCGGCGCTGGTGCGGCCCCAGTCGACCAGGACGCCCCGCGCGGCCAGGGTGGGCTGGATGCGCCGTAGCCGGTCGGACAGCACCTTGCCGGTGGTGGGCCAGCCCTTGGGCAGGGGGCGGCATTCCTCGCCGCTGTAGAGGGCGGTCAGGGCGTGCAGCCACTCCGCCGACGTCATCCGCTCTTCCGCGCCCGGGGTGAGTTCGGCGGCGTGCTTGAGGACCGTCTGCGCCAGGAGATCGCCCTCGATGACGTCGTCGTTCAAGTCGTCCAGGCTGGCCCGGTATGCCTCCAGCGTCCCGAAGCCGGTGGCGGTGTCGAGCTGGGCGCACAGGTGGGCGAAGTCGGCCATGCGCAGATCGGTGGGGGTCTCGGCCTGCACGGCGCGGACCTTGACGGTGAGGTCGAGCAGGGAGCCGAGGACGGCGGGCAGGATCTCGGCGTACTCCGCCCACAGCTCCGCTTCGGTGCGCCGTACCCGGGGGCGTTCCAGGCGCAGGGTGAGGAGTCGTTCGGCGAGGTCGGGGCGGATGACGCCGACGTCGATGCCGGTCAGCAGCATGGGCCGGCGGTAGCGGGAGCGGACGACGTCGCCGTCGGTGAACAGCGCGCGCTTGATGCTCTCGGCTCCGGTGATGACGCAGCACATGAGGTCGGACAGGTCCGGGGGCAGGTGGGAGAGGTTGTCCAGGGCGGTGATCCATCCGGCCGCGACCGCTGTGATCATGTTCTCTTCGTCCTTCGGGGCGCGGCGCAGGTCGCCGGTCATGCCCTCGATGATCCGCACGAGCATCCGCCCGCCGGTCGACTTGCCGGCGCCCTGCGGGCCGGTGAGGAACGGCGCGGGGACGGGCACGGACGGCTCCAGACAGCCGATGAGCCACGCGAGGGCGAGGGCTTCGGTCTTGGCGTCGGCGAAGTTGCACAGCCGCATCAGCAGGTCGATGCCCTTGCCGTTGGTGTCCTTGGCGGGCAGGGGGAGTTCACCGGTGAGCTGGGTGCGCCGCCAGCACACCTCCTCGGGGTCGGGGACGCGGATGTCCCAGCCGGTGGGGTGGATGCGCACGGACCGGCCGTCGTCGCGGCCGAGGTCGAGCCAGGTTGCTCCGTCGAAGCCGGGGGCGACACGGATGTGGGTGGGCTGTACCCGCTCGGTGAGGGCGAGAGCCTCGATCAAGCGCGCAGGCGCACTTCCGGTATTTCCGCACCGTGGACGGGACCGTGTACGCGCAGCGCACCGGCCACCCCGTGGCGCGCCCGATCCGCTCGCAGGGCACGACCGGGAGCCACCGGCAGGAACTCATGGTCGGCCTCTTCCGTGACGGGGTCGGCGTCTTCAACGGAACCGCCCTCAAGGAGGCGTTCGAGAGGAGTTCTGCGTGGCACCGAAGTGGCGCGAGCTGGCGGACAGGCTCGCGGAGCAGATCAGAAACGGGCAGTATGCCCCGGGCGCCCAGTTGCCCCAGATCAGAGAGCTAGTCGAGGCGGGAGAAGGCTCAAAGGCCACTGTTCATCAGGCGTACAAGGCCCTGGAGGCTGAGGGGCTGGTGACCTCCACGCGTGGCCATGGAACCGTCGTGCGGCCGCGTACACCCCTCAAACGACTCGGTATCGCCCGCTACGACAAGGCCAAGTGGCGAGATGGGGACGAAGTCGCGTTCATCGCTGACCGTGTTGCGTCTGGGCGCGCGTACAAGCGTGACGAGCAGACGCAGACGGTGAGCCACGAGCAGGCGAGCAGTCTTGTGGCAGAAGGGCTCGGAGTCGCTGTCGGCTCCGACGTCTACGCGCGCGCCCGCCTCGTGAAGGAGGGGGCGCAGCCGACGCACACTCTGACCAGCTACTACAGGCCCGAACACGTGGAGGGAACGCGCATCGTCGACCCCACCCCCGGCCCCGCTGGCCGGGGCGGCGGGTATCGCGTCCTCTACGACGCCGGATACGAGATTGACCACATGAAGGAGGCGCTGTTCGCGCGCGTTCCCACGGTGCGCGAGGTGCAGCTCCTGCAGCTCCCTCCCGGCGAGCCTGTGGTCGAGCTGCACCGGACGACGTACACGGCGGACGGTACGGTCGTTGAGTTCGCAGTCGGCATCCACTCGGCATCCCGCTTCGCGTGGGAGTACGAGTTCAAGGTTCCCGACTCCGCCAACGATAACAGCGCGGAGGGTTCAGCGTGATCTCCGAACAGGACTGGCAGGACGCCCAGCTCTTGTGGGACTACCAGCAGATGCATCACGAGCCGCGCCCCTGCTCGGTCGCTATCGGTCTCGGCAGCCACGATCTCGGCGTCGCCGACACCACTGTCGACCTGTACCGGCGTGGCATGATGCCGCTGATCGTCTTCACGGGTGCCACCAGCCGGACTACAAAAGACCGCATGCCGCGCGGCGAAGCCGAGCACTATCGGGATCGCGCCCTGGAACTAGGCGTTCCGACGGAAGCCATTCTTGTTGAACCACATGCCCAAAACACTGGCCAGAACATTACCCTGTCCCGCGTCTTGCTCGAGGAGAGCAGGATTGAGGTTACATCTGCACTTCTCGTCAGCAAGCCGTACGAGGAACGTCGAGCCTACGCCACGGCGCGGAAGCTCTGGGCGGGAGTCGAATTCGTCAGCCCATCGACGCCCATGACTCTCCTGGAATACGTCGACTCAATCCGAGATCCCCGTCTCGTGATCGACATGCTGGTGGGGGCATTGCAGCGACTGATGATCTATCCCGATCAGGGGTTTATGATTGCGCAGGATGTACCGATTCAGGTGATCTGTGCGTACGGGCGGCTTGCCTCTCGTGGTTTCACGAGTCGACTTGTCGCCGCATCCGTCAGCAGTGCTGTCGACTCTGCGATTCGCGCCAGGAGAATCGGCTAGCACCTAGTTCCAGGCTTCATCTTGATCACCTTCCAAGACATCGTTTACAGGGGTTTAGGTGACGGATGCGCGTAGGAGGCTTTCCGGCGTAGAGAATGCCACCTATCGGGCGAATTTTCGGCTTATCCTGGCTCGTGGTTATGACCTGTTGGGATCATGGCGGTATGGGAGACGAGCGTGGTGAGATCAATGAGGAAGGCAGACCTGGACGTCTGTCACGGCGTTTCAGGACGTGGCTGGGAGTGGCGGCGAGTGTCGCTGGTGTCGTAGCCGGGGTGTTGCTCGTCGTTGACCGCTGGGGCCCTAAGCCGGATTTCACGGTAAATGACTGGCGTAGGGAGGCTGACGAGGTCTGCGACCGTTCGGTAAACTTTGCGAACACGGTAAAAGTGTGGTCATCGGTGGAGCAGCTCGCAGCCGCCCAGAATTCGCTCCCGAAGGATCAATTTGAAACTCTTCGGGAAACGGTAGCAAATGACGTGGCTGCATTGGCTAGTAGGGTGCGGGGGTTTAAAACCGATCTCGATGATATCGACCGCCCTAGTCGGCACGGCGAAGAGGTAGATAGACTCATTGAGAGCATTAATTATGGAACTGTGCTAATTTTCCAATTTTCAAGCGACGTGCGTGAGGCGGTTGACCCTGCGGAGGTTGCGGTGCTCTATGGAGAGTTCCTGCAAAAAATCAACAAGCCTGGAGTGGAACAATTGGAACTGGTGAAGAAATTGGGTGCCAAGCAGTGTTATTTGAACATGCAATGAACCAACCCGCGTCGGCCTCGGTGGTGAGAGGCGCAGTTACGGCAACTGTAACCGGACTTCAGGTGGATCGCTCGGCATCCCCGAGATCGGCTGAAGACGGTTGCAGGGACGAAATGCTAGCTTCGGCGCCTGTCGGCTGACGGCAGTCTTTGACGGCAACGCCGGTGGACGTCGCCGTACCGGGAGAGCCGACCGGGCGCTCCTCTCGGCAGGCCGACACGTCGAGCCCCTGGCTCCTCGGCCGCGGGGGTGAACTTGTAAAGCGAAGGTCGTCGGTTCGAGTCCGACAGGGGGCTCTTTTCTCGTTCTTCTTGTGGTGGCGCGGTCCCGGGCGTTTCGTCCGGGGCCGTTTTCGTGTGTGCGCCGTCCGGCGCGGCTGCGTTGATTCTTGTGATTATTTGCATATCTTTGCGGCGCTATGACCGATTCATGAACATGCGTTCGTCGCATGTTCGGAAGGGCTCGTGCCTCAGATGTCACGCATCCGCGTATCCCAGGGACTCGCCGCCCTCGCGGTGGCCGTCACCGTCCTCACCGCCTCCCCGGCCGTCGCCGCCGTCCGCGCGTTCGACGACCCGCCGCCCTCCAGCGGCGAGGTCGACGGCCAGAAGGACCAGGTGGGCAAGGACACCGCCCAGGCCAAGGAGGACATGGCCGCCGCCAAGGGCCAGGCCACCAAGTGCCCGCCCTCCTCGAAGCAGTGCATGAGCGACCTGGCCGGGGAGGGCCAGGAGCAGAAGGAGGGCATGGCCAAGACCCAGCAGGCCCTGAACGACGTCCACCCGGCCCCCGAGAACAACGCCTCGGCGGTCGTCGACGGCGCCTGTGACGACTTCGCCGCAGGTCTGCCCTCCGCGCTCACCTCCTCGGCCGACTCCGGCGAGCTGACCGGTGTCTGCGAGCTGATGAACCCGTGACGACCATGAACCGCCGGGCCCTCGCCCTCGGCGCCGCCGCCGTCGTCGTCGCGCTGACCGTGCCGGCCGCCTCCGCCGTCGCCGACCCCGACCGGACCGTGCCCGCCGCCCAGGCCTTCAACGGCGACACCCCGCTGACCTCCGTCAAGGAGGTCAGCGACTACTGTGCCGCGCACGCCGGAGACTGCCGGTTCAAGGTCGACCGCGCGGCCTCCAGCGAGTACCACACCGCCGTCAAGTCCCTCGGCAACGCGGTCGTCAACTGCACCAAGGCCGACATCAAGGTCACCCGGCAGGTCTCCCTCCAGGTGTCCAGCTCCGACAACCTCGGCGGCGAGATCACCGGCCGGATCACGCTCGACGGCCAGCTCACCGCCCAGGGTTCGGTCACCGCGGGGGTGAGCGGCGAGGCCGGCGGCAACTTCAAGATGCCGGACCAGTCGAAGGGGCCCAGCGCCGAGGTCAACGCCAAGGGCGGGGCCAACGCCAGCGGCACGATCGGTGGTTCGGCGTCGCTGAGGGCCGCCTTCGAGGGCGCGTTCAGGCTGTCGTACTCCAAGACCTGGAGCACCCAGCAGACCGAGTCCACCTCCTACGAGGTCGTCGTCAAGCCCGGTGACGCCCTGGTGTTCGGGGCGAGCGCCGCGATGCAGCGGGTCGCCGGGAGCATCTCCACCGGGGGCGGGCTCGGCATCCGCAACGTCTTCGTCGACGGTCCCTCCAGCGTCAACACCAGCACGTTCGTCGCCGACACCTTCACCGTCCCCGGCAACACCTGCCAGAAGCTGCGGCCCGGCGGCAGGACCGGCGTCGAGGACACCACCACCCCGAGGCCCCCCGGCCTCACCAGGTCGGCCGCCCTGCCGAGCACCCCGGAGCTGCCCGAGGGGTCCCGGCTGAAGGAGCGCGTCGAACTCGGGGGTGAGGTCTCGTGATCGCCCGCGCGCCGAAGCCCCCACGCGACCGGACCCTGGAGAAGACGACCGTGAGAAGACGACCCCCCACCCTCGCCCGTCCGGCCGTCGCCGTCCTCTGCCTCGGAAGCCTCGGCCTTGTCGCCCTGCCGGCCGGTCCCGCGTTCGCCGAGCGGGTCCAGCAGGAGCCGGTCGAGGTGATCAACGGCGACCTGGCCCTGCCGGAGTTCACCGGCACCGCGGCCAACGGCGCCAACGTCACAGGCTGGTCGGTCGGCTCGACCTCGGCGAACAACGGCGCCGGCACGGCCGGCGGCGTGCATCGCTTCTCGGGCGACGCCTCCGGACACCCGGACAAGAAGGTCGCCGCGATGTTGCGCGAGAACGGCGCCGCCTTCGAGTTCAAGCAGCGCCTGCGGGGCGTACGCCCGGGCGCCAGGGTCACCGTCACCTTCGACGACAGTCCGGGCGTCGGCCTCTACTGCACCCCGCGCACCGTGGAACAGGGCCAGACCTACACGGTCCAGGGCGACGGCGGAGACGTCCAGGAGGAGCTGACCGAGCCGGACCCGGACAAGGAGTACAACGTCCTCGGCTCCGGGGTCTGGCGCACCGGACGGACCTACACCTTCACCGCCGACCAGTACGAGCCCCTGCTCACCTTCGCCTCCACCGTCCCGGTCAAGCCATGGGCCGCCGCCAACGGCACCGGCACCAACGGCGGCAACTGCGGCCCGATGATCGCCGCCGTCAAGGCCGTCCAGGTCCCGCCCCCGCTCGACAAGACGATCCGCGGCAACGAACTGCCCCCGTCCGTCGCCTTCAAGGGCAACGACAGGCGCACGGTCGCCGAGGCCGTCACCGAGTGCAACAGCAACGCCACGAAGTGCGCGTTCACCCCCGAGGACGACTACTCCTTCGCCTACTACGAGCCCGCGCGGGTGACCGGCGAGAACTACGTCAACTGCACCCGCGCCACCCTCGACCGCGAGCGCCCGTTGAAGTACTCCGCCCGGACGATCAGCGACCTCCCGGCGCCCGCCGGACTGCCGCCGGCCGCCACGACCCCGCCTCCCGCGCCGTCGAACATGAACCAGCAGTTCACCACCGGCACCGGCACCACCCCCGCCTGGAGCCCCACCGCCGAACGCACCGTCAAGGAGATCATCAGCCCCGGCGAGGTCTCCTGGATCGAGACCCAGACCGGACGCCAGCGCACCGAGGGCTGGTTCAAGTCGAACCCCACGCCCGCCGACCCGAACCAGGACTGGCGCCTGTACACGGTCCTGGACCACCCCTCCCCGCAGCTCGCCGACCGCTTCTACCAGCGCACCGGTCCGATGACCGCGGCCGAGCTGTCCCGCTGCCGCTCCAACCGGCCCTCCGCCGAGACCCCCAACGACGCGGGTTCCCCGGCGGCCGGAGCCGACCGTGGCTGAGACGACCTGCGCGCCCCCGCGCGCCGAGCGAGACGGAGACCGAGCCATGCCGACACCTCGTGACCGGCGCCGCCGCGCGCTCCCGCCCGTACTGATGGCCCTGGCCGCGGTCTGCGGGCTCCTGACCTTCACTCACCCCGCCACCGCCGTACCCCGGTCGTCCCTCCAGCGGGCCGCCGCGACCGACTGGGAGACCCTCTCCTGGGGTGACGACACCTATCAGCAGGCCACCCTCCCCGATGACGTCAAGCAGGGAGCGAGCGCCGTCTCCGCGGGCGACTTCCACTCTCTGGCGATCAAGGACGGCGCCGTCCTCGCCTGGGGGAGCAACCTCTACCAGCAGACGGAGGTGCCCAGTTCGCTCTCCTCGGGCGTCACCGCCGTCTCCGGCGGCTATCTGCACTCCCTCGCCCTGAAGAACGAGTCGGTCGTCGCCTGGGGCAGCGACCGCTACGACTCCACGGTCGTGCCGCCCGCTGCGAAGGCCGACGTCAGCGCCATCGCCGCCGGCCAGTTCTTCTCCCTGGCGCTCAAGAACGGAGCGGTGATCGGCTGGGGCGACGACCGCTACGGCCAGACGGACGTGCCCGAGACGGCCCACTCCGGCGTCACCGCGATCGCCGCCGGCTCCTACCACGCCCTCGCCCTCACCGACGAGGGCAAGGTCATCGCCTGGGGCGACAACCGCAACCAGCAGACGAACATCCCCACACCGGTCAAGAACGGCACCGTCACCGCCATCGCCGCCCGCAAGGACGTCTCCGTCGCCGTCGTCGGCGGCCGGGTCTACGCCTGGGGCGCCAAGGTGGCCAACCAGTCCGTGCCGTCCCTCGCCCAGTCCAAGGTCACCTCGGTGGCCGCCGGATACGGGCACATCGTGGCCCTGCTCGACAGCGGCCGGGCCATCGAGTGGAAGGTGAACACCACCGCCCTGAACACGGTCCCCACCACGGCCAACACCAAGGTCCAGGCCGTCACGGCGGGCGCCTACCACTCCCTCGCCCTGCGCGGGGACCCGCCACCGGCCGCCCACTGATCCGGGCGTACGCGTCAGCGGCCCAGCAGACGGCGGCCGATCTCCAGATCGGTCGCCTCCTGGGGCTCGCCGTCCTCGATCCGCCACAGGGCGTTCTGCAGCAGCCGGCCCAGCGTCCAGGCGCGGGCCCGGTCCCGGTCCAGACCCAGCACCTCGGTCATCGCGTCGAAGCGCCAGCGGACGTCGTCGGGGTCGAAGCGGTTGTCGAGGGCGGGCCAGAGTTCGAAGCCCGGGTCGCCCGCGAGCGGCTTGGGGTCGATGGCGAGCCAGGGGGCGCGGTCGGCGGCGAGGACGTTCTCGTAGTGGAGGTCCCAGTGCAGGAGCCGGTCGCCCGGCTCGGTCACCACCTCGCTCACGGCGGCCGCGCAGTCGGCGATCAGACGGCGCTCGTCCGGACCGGGGATCCGGGCCAGCGCCGCGGGGGTCCGCTCCAGCATGGCCCGGGCGATGCCGCCCAGCTCCCGGATGCCCTCCGGCGCGGGCACGGACGTCAGCCGACGCAGCAGGCCCGCGATGACCAGCACCGCCTCGTGGATGTCGGCGACCCGGGACAGCATCCGGTGCGAGTCGAGGCGTTCGAGGAGCATGGTGCCGGTCGGCTCGTCGTGCCGCAGCAGCCGTACGGCGTCGGTGCCGCCCCAGCGGCGCAGGGCGACCGGCTCGCCCACGCTCTCCTCGTCGAGGAGCTGGAGCTTGAGCACGGCCCGGGTGCCGTCGGCGGCCACGACGGGCAGGACCAGCGCGCACATGCCGTGCATCGGCGGCCCGTCGGTCCGCAGCTCCCAGCGCTCCAGGAAGGCCGCGACCAGGTCCGGCAGACCCGTGACGAACGCCCGCCCCGCCTCGCCGTTGATCTTTACCTGTTCTGTCACCAGCGCGCCCGGAATCTCGATCACCTTCCGGACGATACTTGCGGGTGTGAATCGGCTCCCGCGGTTTTCCGCTGTGCGGCGGGCGGTGTGGTCGTACGTCCGCAGCGCGCCCGGCACCTATGTGTGGCTGGCGGTCCTGTTCTTCACCACGGTCGCCCTGCACCACATGTCCCCGGAGTTCGAGCAGGAGTTCCTGCGGCAGCGGTCGACCAACCTCCATGAGCTGTCCCGGCACCCCGTGCGGGTGCTGATCGCGAGTGCGATGTGGATCGACGGCGGGTACTGGCTGCCGTACGCGGTGCTGTACTCCGTCTTCCACGCACAGGCCGAGCGCTGGCTGGGGACCTGGCGCTGGCTGACGGTGTGCGTGGCGGCGCATGTGCTGGCCACCCTGGTCAGCGAGGGCGCGCTGCTCAAGGCGATCCGGGACGGGATCGCACCGGCCTCCTCGGTCAACACCCTTGACGTGGGCGTGAGTTACGCGCTCGCGGGGGTGGTCGGGGTGCTCGGTTACCGGATCCGCACGCCGTGGCGTTGGGCGTATCTGGCGGTCGTGCTCGCGTTCTTCGCGGTGCCGCTGGCCGCCGGGCCGACCTTCACCGACTTCGGCCACTTCGTCGCCGTCCTCATCGGGCTCGGCTGCCGTCCGCTGGTCAGAGGGCGGGAAAGAGTACGGAATCCGAAGGAGACAGGGGGCGTTTCCCCGGATAACGTCCGGCCATGAGCACCTCGGCAAGCGATGTCGTGAACGGCGGGATCTCCTACTGGTACGCGGACGACGGACTCCCGGCCGTACGGGAGCCGCTGGGCGGCGACCGGTCCGCCGACGTCGTGATCGTCGGCGGCGGCTACACCGGGCTGTGGACGGCGTACTACCTGAAGAAGGCCGCCCCCGATCTGCGGATCACCGTCCTGGAGCAGCGGTTCTGCGGCTACGGCGCCTCCGGCCGCAACGGCGGCTGGCTCTACAACGGCATCGCGGGCCGCGACCGCTATGCCGCCCTGCACGGCCACGAGGCCGCCGTACGGCTCCAGCGCGCCATGAACGACACCGTCGCCGAGGTGGTGCGGGCGCTCGCCGAGGAGGGCGTCGACGCCGACGTCCATGTCGGAGGCGTCCTGGAGGTGGCCCGCACCCCCGCGCAACTGGCCCGGCTCAAGGACTTCCACGCGCACGAACTGTCGTACGGCGAGACCGACCGCGAGCTGTACGGCGCCCGGGAGACCGCCGAGCGGCTGCGGATCACGGGGGCCGTCGGCTCGACGTGGACCCCGCACGGGGCGCGGGTGCATCCGGTGAAGCTGGTCAAGGGGCTCGCGGCGGCCGTCGAGGCGCTGGGCGTCCAGGTGCACGAGTCGACGCCGGTCACCGAGATCCACGCCGGACGGGCCGTGACGCCGTACGGCACCGTGCGCGCGCCGTACGTCCTGCGCTGCACCGAGGGTTTCACGGCCGCGCTGAAGGGCGAGCGGCGGACCTGGCTGCCCATGAACTCCTCGATGATCGCCACCGAGCCGCTCACCGGCGAACAGTGGGCGGCCGTCGGCTGGGAGGGCCGGGAGGCGCTCGGGGACATGGCGCACGCCTACATGTACGCCCAGCGCACCGCCGACGGGCGGATCGCGCTCGGCGGGCGCGGGGTGCCGTACCGCTTCGGCTCGCGCACCGACCACGACGGGCGCACCCAGCCCGAGACCGTCGAGGCGCTGCGGGACATCCTCGTCGCCTTCTTCCCGGCGCTCGCCGGGGTGCGGATCGCGCACGCCTGGTCCGGGGTGCTCGGCGTGCCGCGTGACTGGTGCGCCACGGTCACCCTCGACCGGGCCTCGGGTCTCGGCTGGGCGGGCGGTTACGTCGGCTCGGGCGTCGCCACCACCAACCTGGCCGGCCGGACCCTGCGCGACCTGGTGCTGCTGGACTCCGGGCAGGGCGGCAACACCGAGCTGACCGTCCTGCCGTGGGTCGGCCACCAGGTCCGCCGCTGGGAACCGGAACCGCTGCGCTGGCTGGGCGTCCAGGGCATGTACGCCACCTACCGCACCGCCGACCGCCGCGAGACGCGGACCCACAGCGCGGGTTCCTCACGGCTGGCCCGGCTCGCGGACCGGGTGGCGGGGCGGCACTGAGCGCTCCGCCGGGAGTGGCGTGATGTGAGTTCGGCCCACCCGGGTGCTCAGCCCACCGACTCCGGGACCGCCTCCTGGGACGGGAGTTCGTGTTTCGGGGGTTTCGCCGTCACCATCACGCCCGCGACCAGGCCCGCCAGGAGCATGACCCCGGCGGCCCACCAGATGGCGACCGTGTAGCCGTGGACGATGCCCTCGCGGGTGACGGCGCCTCGTTCGGCGGGGCGGGTGAGGTGGGCCGTGATGTAGGCGGCGCTGCTGGTGGTGGCGATGGTGTTGAGCAGCGCCGTCCCGATGGACCCGCCCACCTGCTGCGAGGTGTTCACGGTGGCCGAGGTGACGCCCGCGTCCTTCGGGGCGACGCCCGCGGTGGCCGTGGCGAACACCGGCATGAAGGTCAGGCCCATGCCGAGCCCCATGAGCAGCAGCGCGGGCAGGATCTCGCTGGTGTAGGAGGAGTCCACCCCCATCTGGGTGAGGATCACCATGCCGCTCGCGGCGAGGACCATGCCGGGGACCATCAGCGCGCGCGGCTGCACCCGGCTCATCAGCCGGGCCGAGATCTGGGTGGAGCCGACGATGATCGCGAGGGTGAGCGGCAGGAAGGCGAAGCCGGTCTTCATGGGCGAGTAGCCGAGGATGACCTGGAGGTAGTAGGTCATGAACAGGAACAGGCCGAACATGCCGATGACGGCCAGCATCATCGTCAGCAGACAGCCCGCGCGGTTGCGGTCCTTGACGATGTGCAGCGGCAGCAGCGGGCTCGGGGCGCGCGTCTGCCACCACACGAAGGCCGTGAGCAGCACGACCCCGACCGCGAACAGCGACAGCACGAACGGATCGCTCCAGCCGCGCGACTCGGCCTCGCTGAAGCCGTAGACGATCGCGAACAGACCGCCGCAGCCCAGGATCGCCCCGGGCGCGTCGAGCCGGGCCGGGTTGCCGGGGGAGTCGTGCAGCAGGACGGTCGCGCCGAGCACCGCGACGATCGCGATGGGCACGTTCACGTAGAGGCACCAGCGCCAGTCCAGGTACTCGGTGAGCACGCCGCCCACGATGAACCCGATCGCGGCGCCGCTGCCGGCCAGGGCGCCGTAGATGCCGAAGGCCTTGCCGCGTTCCCTGGGGTCGGTGAACGTCGTGGTGAGCAGGCTGAGCGCGGAGGGTGCGAGGACGGCGGCGAAGACGCCCTGCAGGGCGCGGGCGCCGAACAGCATCCCGGGGCTGACGGCCGCGCCGCCGAGCGCGGAGGCGCCCGCGAAGCCGATCAGTCCGATGACGAAGGTGCGTTTGCGGCCCACGAGGTCGGAGATCCGGCCGCCGAGCAGCAGCAGACCGCCGAAGGCGAGGGTGTAGGCGGTGATGACCCACTGCCGGTTGCCGTCCGAGATGCCGAGGTCCCGCTGGGCGGAGGGGAGCGCGATGTTCACGATCGTCGCGTCCAGGACGACCATCAGCTGGGCGAGAGCGATGATCACCAGCCCCCACCAGCGGCGGGGGTCGGCCTCCGTCGAGGATTCACCTGTCCGGGTGGCACTCATTTGCCCAGAAGACCACGAATCGGGAGGTAATGCATCCCCGTTCGGTGACTTGGGCGACTTTTTAGGCGGGTGCTCGGGCGGGTGCTCGGGCGGGGGCCCGGCGGGCGGGCGGCGGGCGGGCCGTCAGGGCTCCAGCACCACCTTCCCGACCGTCCGGCGGGTCTCCAGGGCGCGGTGCGCGGCGGCTGCCTCGGCGAGCGGGAAGCGCTGGACGGCCGGGGTGAGCCGGCCGGCGGCGGCCTCGGCGAGGGCGCGTTCCTCCAGGGCGCGCAGACCACCGGCCCGCTCCAGCATCACGGGCCCGAGGACCGACTGCGAGACGCCCTCGACGAAGTGGCCCTGCCCGTGGCGGATCCCCTCGGCGGACCAGCCGAAGACGAGATGCCGCCCGCCGGGACCGAGGAGGGCCACGGCCTCGCGGGCGACCTCCCCGCCGACGCCGTCGAGGACGACCGTGACGGCCCGGCCGCCCAGCGCGGCGCGGACCGTCCGCGGCCAGCCGGGGTCGTCGTAGTCGACGGCCGGATCGGCGCCGTTCGCCGCGGCCAGGGCCGTCTTGCGGGGCCCGCCGGCCAGACCGGCGACCGTGGCGCCGGTGCTCCGCGCGTACTGGACGAGGAGGGTGCCGATGCCTCCGGCGGCCGCCGGGACGAGGACCACGGCGTCCGGCCCGAGCTCGGCGAACTGCAGGACCCCCAGCGCCGTACGCCCCGTGCCGATCATCGCGACGGCCTCGGCGAAGTCCAGGCCCGGCGGGATCTCGTGCAGCCGCGCGGCGTCGGTGACGGCCAGCTCGGCGTAGCCGCCCGGCGCGAAGCCGAGGTGGGCGACGACCCGCCGGCCGAGCCAGGAGCCGGGGGTGCCCGCGCCGAGCGACTCGACGACTCCGGCGACCTCCCGACCGGGGATCGTGGGCAGCGCGCTCGGCGCGGGGGCGGGCGGGCCCTGCACGCCCTCGCGCAGGGCGGTGTCCAGGAGGTGCACGCCCGCGGCCCGTACGGCGACACGGACCTGTCCGGGGCCGGGGGCGGGGTCGTCCACCTCCTCGTGGGAGAGGTTCCCGGCCGGGCCGAAGGTGTGCAGACGGATGGCGTGCATCGGGGTCCCCCATGGGTGTGTCGGTGTGCCGTTCAGGGGATCCACGGTTCAACCTCAAGCATCCTTGAGGTCAAGCAAGGGCGGGAAGTCGCAGGTCAGGGGTGTTGTCAGTGGTGGGGTGCACGATGGGGGCATGGCGAGGCGAGCGAGTGGCGGTGCGGGAGTGAAGGGGGCGCGGCGGCCCGAGGTGCGGCTGCCCGCGCTGGAGCCGTACGAGGGCGGGGGGCTGGAGCCCGACGGGGACTACGACGGGCTGGAGTTCCGCGAGCTGGACCTCGCCGGGCAGGACGGCGCGGGGGCCCGCTTCATGGACTGCGCCCTGGCGGAGTGCGCGCTGGACGGCACGGGGCTCAGACACGCCCGCTTCCTCGACTCGGTCCTCACCGGTGTCCGGGGCGTCGGCACCGATCTCGCGGAGGCGACCCTGCGCGATGTCGAGCTGGCCGAGGCCCGTCTGGGCGGGACACAGATGTACGGCGCCGTGCTGGAGCGGGTGCTGGTCCGCGGCGGGAAGATCGACTTCCTGAATCTGCGGCAGGCGCGGCTGCGGGACGTCGTCTTCCAGGGCTGTGTGCTCGTCGAGCCGGACTTCGGCGGGGCCCGGCTGGAGCGGGTGGAGTTCGTGGACTGCGCGGTGCGGGCGGCGGACTTCACGGCGGCCACCCTCACCGACGTCGATCTGCGCGGCGCGGCGGAGCTGGGGATCGCCTCGGGCGTGGACCGGCTGTCGGGCGCGGTGATCAGCGCGGCCCAGCTCCTGGACCTGGCACCGGTGCTGGCGGCGCAACTGGGGCTCAGGGTGGAGGGCTAGGGCGTGTGGGTCGGCCGACGCGGGTGTCGGCCGACGCGGGTGTCAGCCGACGCGGGGGAAGCGGGCCTGGAGGGTCCAGATCGCCGGGTTCTCGCCGAGGTCCTCGTGCAGGTCGATCAGATCGGCGAGGAGGTCGTGGAGGAAGTCGCGGGACTCGCGGCGCAGTTCGGTGTGGGAGAAGGTCAGCGGGGGTTCCTCGGCCGGCATCCAGTCGGCCTCGACGTCCACCCAGCCGAAGCGGCGCTCGAAGAGCATGCGGTCGGTGGACTCGGTGAAGTCCAGCTCGGCGTGCTGGGGGCGGGAGGCGCGTGAGCCCGCCGGGTCCCGGTCGATCCGCTCCACGATGTCGCACAGCGCCCACGCGAAGTCCAGCACCGGCACCCATCCCCAGGCTGTGGACAGCTCCCGGTCCGCCTTGGTGTCGGCGAGGTAGACATCACCGCAGAACAGGTCGTGCCGCAGCGCGTGGACGTCCGCGCGCCGGTAGTCGGTCTGCGGCGGGTCGGGGAAGCGGTTGGAGAGGGCGTAGCCGATGTCGAGCACGAGGGTGATGGTGTCATGCCCTCGTAGGATCGCGGTTGTGCCCCGATACGTGCGCTCCGTCCTCGCACTGCTCCTCCTCACCGCCTGCTCGGGCGGCGGCGGGCGGGGAGCCGACGGGGCGGCGGGCGTCGGCGACCCGTACTTCCCGCAGGCCGGCAACGGCGGATACGACGTCACGCACTACGACCTGACCCTCGCCTACGACCCCGGGGGCCGCCCGGCGCTGACCGGCTCGGCGGTGATCACGGCCCGCGCCACGCAGGACCTCGACTCCTTCCACCTGGACCTGAAGGGACTGAGCGTCCAGAAGGTCACGGTCGAGGGCACCCGGGCCGACTGGAGCCGCGAGGGCCAGGAGCTGAGCGTCCGCCCTTCCCGCACCCTCGACCGGGGCGAGACGTTCCGCGTCACGGTCGCCTACTCCGGCACCCCGCGGCCCATCACCGACCCCGACGGCTCGCAGGAGGGCTGGCTGCGCACGGCCGACGGCGCCCTGGCCCTCGGGGAACCGGTCGGCTCCATGGCCTGGTTCCCCGGCAACCACCACCCCTCCGACAAGGCGTCGTACGACCTCGCGGTCACCGTCCCGAAGGGGCTGACGGCCGTCTCCAACGGCGAGCAGGCCGGGGAGCGGACCGTCGGCGACCGCGCCACCTTCACCTGGCACACCGCCGAACCCATGGCGAGCTACCTGGCCACCCTCGCCGTCGGCCGCTACACCGTCACCCGCTCCACGACGAAGGACGGGCTGCCGGTGTACGTCGCGGTCGACCCGACGCAGGTCTCCGCGAGCCGTGAGGTGCTGGCCCGGCTGCCGGAGGTCATGGACTGGGCGCAGGACAACTTCGGCCCCTACCCCTTCACCTCCGCCGGCGCGATCGTCGACCGCCCGGAGGACTCCGGCTACGCCCTGGAGACCCAGAACCGCCCCGTCTTCCCCGGCGCCCCGGACACCGCCACCCTCGTCCACGAGATCGCCCACCAGTGGTTCGGCGACTCCGTCACCCCGAGGACCTGGCGGGACATGTGGCTCAACGAGGCCTTCGCGACCTACGCCGAATGGCTGTGGGAGGAGGACGAGGGCGGCGCCACGGCGGAGGAGACCTTCACCGACCTCTACGAGCACGGCGAGGACGACTACCCCGACCTGTGGGACTTCCCGCCCGGCGATCCCCCGACCGCCGAGGACATCTCGTCCGACCCCGTCTACCAGCGCGGCGCGATGGTCGTCCACCGCATCCGGCAGACCGTCGGCGACGACACCTTCTACGACATCGTCCAGGGCTGGACCGCCGCCCACCGCCACGGCACCGCGGACGCCGACGACTTCACGGCGTACGTCGAGCGACAGGCGCCGGACGAGGACTTCGACGAGATCTGGGACGACTGGCTGCACGGGGAGGGCAGACCGGAGCTGAGGGGCTGAGGCCCGCTCAGCCCTCCTCGTCGGACCGGTCGGACCGGTCGGACCGGCCGGAGCGGTCGAACCGGTCGAGCAGCCGGGCCAGATGGGGTGGCCACACGGGCTCGGCGGGCACGCGCAGTTCGTCCCGGGTCCACCAGCGCCAGGCGAGGATGCCCTCGGCGGCGTGGGCGGCGGCGAGGTGCGGTCCGGTGGGCTCCCGGTGCGGGCCGCGGGCGAGATAGATGTGGTCGTGCTGGTGGACGCGGACGCCGAAGCGGGTGAAGTCGTGCTCCCAGGTGCACAGCAGCGGTCCGGGTGCGAGATCCGCCCACCCCGTCTCCTCCCGCAGTTCGCGCAGGGCGCCCTCGGGCGGGGTCTCGCCCTCCTCCAGCCCGCCGCCGGGCAGGGCCCAGTGCGGGCCGATGTCCTCGTTGTCGTACCGGAAGAGGAAGACGCCGCCCGCGGGGTCGAGCACGGCGACCCGGGCGGAGCGGCGGTCCATGACGAGCTGTTTGCGGAGCACGGAGCACGGGCGGCCGAGTTGCAGATCGGGCCGGTGCCCGATGACCTCGTAGCCGAGGGCGGTCCAGAAGGCGAGCCCCTTGGGGTTGGCGTCGAGCACGGCGAGCCGTACGGCCGTACGCCCGTCGGCGCGGAAGCGTTCCGCCACGCGCTCGGCGATCCGCCGCCCGTACCCCTGCCCGTGCGCCCCCGCGTCGACCATCAGCAGCCCGATCCAGGGATCCGGGTCGGCCGGGTCGGGGTGACGGTCCAGGGTGATCGCCAGCCCGACCAGCCGCCCCTCGCTCCTCGCGAGCAGCACCTCCACCCTCGGACCGGCCAACTCGTCCGCCAGCGCCCGCGCCACCTGCTCCGGCCGGATGTCGTCCGGATCGGGGAAGTCACCGCTGAGCGCCTGGAACTCGCGGTTCGAGGCGTACAGCGCGGTGAGTTCGGTGAGCAGCGGGGCGGGGATGTCGCGGTCGGGGGTGAGGGGGAGCGGTTCGAGGATCACGGGGGCAGGCTAGCCGGGCGGGCCGGGGTCAGGGCTTCGGTCCGCCGAACCCGTGTTCGGAGAGGTCGAACCAGTTGCCCTCCGGGTCCATCGCGCGGTACTCGGCGAAGGGGCGGTTGGTGAAGCGTTCCGCCGGCTTGGGGGTCCCGGCATCCGTGAGGGCCGTCGACACGGTCCCCGTGTCGGCGATGTGGAAGCCGAAGTGGTTCATGCCGACCGGGGTGTCACCGTCGAGTTGGTGCTTGATGAGGGCCAGGGAGAGATAGCCGTCGGAGAGGAAGCAACTGCCGTCGGGGTCCCGGTGGAAGAGCTCCAGGGAGAAGACCGAGGAGTAGAAGCCGGCCAGCTTCTCCGGGTCCCTGGCGACGATCGCGAGGTGGCGGAGCCGAGGACGGGCGGGCTCGGGGGGCGCGGCGGGGGCGGCGGGGATCATGTTGTGGAAGGCGGTGACGCGCCAGCCGCCGTCCTCGGGAGGGGCCGTTCGCTCCACCACCGCCAGCGCGTGGGTCGTGGCGATCGCCGTGCCGTCCGCCGTGTGGATCGTCGACTCGGCGTCCACCGTGGCCAGTCCGGGGCGGAGCGGGCGTACGGCCCGGACGCGGGCCGTCAGACGGGTGCCCGCGTACGGGCCGGCGAACAGGGCGGCGTGGCCCTCCTCGATGCCGGTCCGGCCCCGGGGCTTGTCGCCGCGGACGGTGGTGAAGTCGCAGTCGGCGGCGAACACGGAGGCGAACAGCGGCGCGTCGGCCGCCGCCCAGCCCCGCGCCATGGTGTCCCACAGGGCGTGGATCGCCGCCTCGTCCGGCGTGCTTGCGTTGTCTGCGCTCATGCGCCCACCTTCGTTCGGGTGCGGATGCGTAAGGGGAGTTCGGTGAGTTCGGCGAGTTCGGTGCGGTCGTCGGCGCCGGAAAGGGCCGGGGACCAGGCCGCGAGGGCGTGGTAGAAGGCGTCGTTCCGGCGTTCCAGGTAGCAGATGACGTTGATGGGCCAGGCCGTCTGGGCGAAGACATGACGGTCCATCGGGGTGGGCCGTTCGCTGAGGACCAGGCCGCGTTCCTGCGGCGGGCCGATGCGGTGCCAGTCGGGGTGCATATGGATCGAGCCGAGCAGCTCCAGGCCCAGGGCCTCCGCCTCCCGGGAGGCCTTCAGCAGGTCACGGGAGTCGACCCACCAGGCGCGGTGCTCGTTCTCGTACGCCGGGCCGAAGCGCGGGACGATCGTCTCGCTGAACTCGCGGCGGGCCGCAGGGTCCGTGGTGCGGGCGTTGCGGCCGAAGGCGACGCGTTCGACGTGCAGGGTCGTGGGGCCGGTGGTGCCGAGGAGGAGGGCGAAGCAGGGGAGCGGGGTCGTGGGGGTGATGAGCTGGTACTCGCCGACGGCGGCGGTGAGGAAGTCGTCGAGCGCCTCGTCGTCCATCAGGATCGTGGGGATCGTGGGGATCGCGGGGATCGTGAGGGGACCGCCGTCGGTGGCCGTACAGTCCGCGTCGGGGTCGTTCGACCCGGCAGGTAAGTCGGAGTGGGGGGACGTGGGGGACATGGTGGGCCGGCTCCGTTTCTCGTGGGGGACGAGGAGAGCCTAGGGGCTGATGTTTGAAACTTGCAGTGAATCGGCCATGCGTGGGGTTATCCCTCGGTGCCCGCACGCGCACGAGGGGCCCCTGGCGTGAACCGGGGCCCCTCGATGGCTTGATCGGATGCGGATCAGCCGCTGATCGCGTGCTGGATCAGACGTTGACGCCGAAGTCCTGGGCGATGCCGACCAGGCCGGAGGCGTAACCCTGGCCGACCGCGCGGAACTTCCACTCCGCGCCGTTGCGGTACAGCTCGCCGAAGACCATGGCGGTCTCGGTCGCCGCGTCCTCCGAGAGGTCGTAGCGGGCGATCTCGGCGCCGCCGGCCTGGTTCACGATGCGGATGTAGGCGTTGCGGACCTGGCCGAAGTTCTGCGAGCGGTTCTCCGCGTCGTAGATCGAGACCGGGAAGACGATCTTGTCGATGTCGGCGGGGAGGCCGGCCAGGTTGACGTTGATCGCCTCGTCGTCGCCCGCGCCCTCGCCGGTGCGGTTGTCGCCGGTGTGGACGATCGTGCTGTCCGGGGTCTGCTTGTTGTTGAAGAAGACGAAGTGGGCGTCGGAGTAGACCTTGCCCTGGGTGTTGACCGCGATGGCGGAGGCGTCGAGGTCGAAGTCGGTGCCGGTGGTGGTGCGGACGTCCCAGCCGAGGCCCACGGTGACGGCGGTCAGGCCCGGAGCCTCCTTGGTGAGCGAGACGTTGCCACCCTTGGACAGGCTTACAGCCATGGTTTGGGACCCTTCCCTCGGTTCAGGTACGGCAGAAAGCTACAGCTACCGGTATGAACGCCAAGAGGGGTACACAAGGTTCCAGGTCTCTTTGCTTTCTTTACCTGGGAATTTCGGATGACGCGGGCATGCCCGGCGGGCGACCATGGGGGACATGTCCGGTCCCTATCTCATCCGCGGTTCCGTCCCGCTCCCCGAGGCCGAGCTGGCGTGGCGTTTCTCGCGGTCCTCGGGGCCGGGCGGGCAGCACGTCAACACGAGCGACTCGCAGGTGGAGCTCCGCTTCGACCTCGCCGGCACCGAGGCCCTGCCCGAGGTGTGGAAGGCGCGGGCGCTGGAGCGGCTCGCCGGCCGTCTGGTCGACGGCGTGATCGTCGTACGCGCCTCCGAGCACCGCTCCCAGTGGCGCAACCGGGAGACCGCCGCGGTACGCCTCGCGGCGCTCCTCGCCGAGGCGACCGCCCCGCCGCCCAAGCCGCGCCGCCCCACCCGCATCCCCCGCGGCATCAACGAACGCCGCCTCAGACAGAAGAAGGCCCGCTCGGAAACGAAGCAGGGCAGAACCGGCCGCAACTGGACCTGAATCCGCCCCTCCCCGCCGGGCACCCCGCCCCCATCGATGTGACATTGGACCGCAGGGGTCGGCAGCTCGGCAGCGAGGAGCGGTGGCATGGGCGTGCGGCAGACGGAGCAGGTCCGGCGGGTCGAGCTCGACGGTGGGGACGTCCCGTTGTCCGGGCTGCTCGCACTTCCCCCGGACGGCGTACCGCCCCGTGCGGTTCTCGTCGCCCTGCACGGCAGCGGTATGGCCGCCGGGTACTTCCACGGTCAGGCCGACGCCTCCACCTCCCTCCTCACGCTCGCCGCCGGCGCCGGTTATGCCGCCCTCGCCCTGGACCGGCCCGGTTACGGCCGTTCCGCGCGTGCGCTGCCGCACGGACTGTGTCTCGCCGAGCAGGCCCGGTGCGTGCGGGCGGCCGTCCGGGCGTACGCCGACGGACACGCGACGGGGGCCGGGTTCCTGCTCGTGGGGCACTCGCTCGGCGGCAAGGTCGCGCTGACCGCGGCGGCCACGGCGGGCAGGGACGACCGGCTGCTCGGCGTGGACGTCTCCGGGGTCGGCGCCCGCTGGGCCGTACCGCCCGACCGGCTCGCCGCCCTGCGCCACCGCCCCGACCCCCGGCTGCACTGGGGCCCGCTCACCCTCTACCCGCCGGACACCTTCCGGCTCGCGCGCCGTTTCCTCGCGCCCGTCCCGGTGCGGGAGGCCGAGGAGATCCCCGGCTGGCCCGGCCGGTACGCCGACGTGGCCCGCCGTATCCGCGTCCCCGTGCGGTTCACCTTCGCGGAGTACGAGCGCCTGTGGGCCTGGGACCCGCCGGCCCTGCGCGAGCTGACCCGCTCCCTCACCGCCCCCGTCCGCGTCGACCACGAACCGGACGCCGGCCACAACATCAGCCTCGGCCGCTCCGCCCGCCGCCACCATCTGCGCCTGCTGGACTTCCTGGAGGAATGCCGGGCCCGGGCGGCCGCCTGACGGTGCGGACCGTCTTTCGTGTGCGGCGTCGTCCGCGACCGATTGCACGGCGAAACGGCCGTCACCGCGGCCCTGTTCCCCGGAAGCGATGTCGAAGCACCCAGGACGGTCACCGTCCCTCACCACGGGTGCGACTGCGAATTCCTGCTCGGGCCCGGCCTTGACCGCGAGAGCGGTGTCGAGATTCCCGGAGGTGATTTCTTCGAGCCTGAGAGAAGTCCCGGAAAGGCAAGGCGGCCCGTCACCTTCGGCCACTGAATTCCGTTCAGCCCAACTGCCGGTAGCGGCCGCGGAAATACAGCAGCGGACCGCCGTCCGCGCTCGGCATCCGCGCCTTCAGCACCCGCCCGATCACGAGCGTGTGGTCGCCCGCCGCCACCCGCTGCTCGGTCCGGCACTCCAGGGTCCCCAGCGCACCGCCCACCAGCGGCGCCCCGGTCGCCTCGCCGCGGACGTAGGGGATGTCCTCGAAGAGCAGCCGGTCGCTGAGCCGGCCCTTCATCGCGAACCGGCCCGCGATGTGCCGCTGGCTCTCGGAGAGCACCGACACCGCCCACAGCGGCTGTTCGTCCAGCAGGTCGTCCATCCGGGAGCCCGTGCGCAGGCTGACCAGCACCAGGGGCGGGTCCAGGGAGACCGAGAGGAACGCCGTCGCCGTCATGCCGGCGTCCTCGCCGTCCGGCGCCCCGGGGTCGTCCGGGTCCAGCGGCGGCTCCTGCGCGGTCACCAGGACCACCCCGCCGGCCAGCCGGGACATCACGGCGCGGAACTCTTCGCTGCTCACTCCCTCAGGATGCCCAAAGGCGGGGGCGGCAGGGGTCTTCAGTACGTCGGTAGCCACGCCCGGAACGCTAGTGTCGATGACCGGCCCGCCGCATCGGACCTCGGTCCGAGTAGGGTCGTAGGTCCCTGGACCGATTTGTTGTGTGCGTGCCGCGTTCAGTAAACGCACAGGGAAAACGCAGAAACTCCACTCAAATGTTCAGGTTCGTCTGTGACTTGAGTCACAAGACGCATTAATTGTTGACCCTGTGTACCGAGTGGGCAGCGCGCTGTGATTCAGTGGCGGAGGTGTCACTAGGACATACGCAACGGACTGGAACGACAGAAACGAACGTTACGCCGAAGACAACCCTTGATTCGCTGCGAAGTCTCGGGGGGAGGGCGAAGCATGGAGACCGAGTCGGAGCCGTACGTCCGTCTTGCGTCCCTGCGACAGCTGCACCAGGTCATGGCCGAGATGAACACGGCCCGCAGCCTGGCCGAAACACTGCAGACCGTCGCCGACGGTGTGGTCACCGCGCTGGGCTACGAGCTCGCGTGCGTCAACCTCGTGCGCCCCGACGGGGACCTCGTGGTGGCCGCCTTCTCCGGGAACCCCGCCGCCGAGGCCCTCATCACCGGCCGGGTCGGCTCCCGTGAGTCCTGGGAACGCCGGCTGAACATGGGCGAGACCTGGGGCGACCTGATCTTCATACCCCACACCGAGGGCTGGATCCTCGACGACGACGACGTCCCGCAGTGGTACACCGACGGGCCCGCCCCCCGCTTCGAGGACGAGTGGCACCCCTCCGACCGGCTCTTCGCCCCGATGTACACCCCCGCCCCGCCCGGCAGCGGCGGCACCTGCGGTGAGCTGATAGGCGTCCTGTCCGTGGACCGGCCGCGCAACGGCCGCCGGCCCGGCGCCTGGGGGCGCGAGGCGCTCCAGATGTACGCGTTCCAGGCCGCCATCGCCATCAGCAACGCGCGTCTACGTGCGAATATGCAGCGGGCACTGGTCCGCCTCGAACGGGAGCAGCAGGCCCTGCGCGCCAGCGAGGAGTCCTTCCGCCAGGCCTTCGAGTACGCCCCCTCCGGCATGGCGATAGCCGAGATGGGCGGCGACCAGCACGGGCGGATCCTGCGCACCAACGACGCCCTGTGCCGGCTGCTCGGCCGCCCCGCCTCCACGATGCGCCGCTACTCGTTCTCCGACCTCGTCCACCCCGAGGACATAGGCACCCTGCTCCGTACGTCCGCCGAGGGCGGGCGCGCCGAGCTGCGGCTCGGCCGCCGCGACGGCACCTACGTCTGGGTCTCCCTGCGCAACTCCGTCGTCGCCGACGCCGCCGACGGGCCCCGCTTCCTCCTCACCCACGTCGAGGACATCGAGGAGCGCAAGCGCCGCGAGCTCCAGCTCGCCCACCGCGCCTCGCACGACTCCCTCACCGGTCTGCCGAACTCCGCGGAACTGCGCTCGCGGCTCTCGGCCCGGATCTGTTCACGCCCCCAGTCGGCCCACCCCGCCGCCGTCGACGCCATGGACCAGACCTACGGCCACCCCGCCTTCGACGCCAACGGCCACGGCTTCGACTACCGCCCGGCCGGAGCCGAGTCCTACGACGGCTACGACCACCACGTCCACACCGCCGCCCCCGAGGACGCCGCGCGCGACGACGGCACCAAGGGGCTCGCCGTCCTCTTCTGCGACCTCGACGGCTTCAAGTCGATCAACGACCGGTTCGGGCACAACGCGGGTGACGCGGTCCTCATCGAGGTCGCCCGGCGGCTGTCGCGGGCCGTCCGCGACGGTGACACGGTCGCCCGGCTCGGCGGCGACGAGTTCGTGATCCTCGCCGACGGCCTCGGCCGCGCCGACGCCGCCGACCTCGCCGTACGCCTGCGCAACGAGATCATCCAGCCGATCCGCGCCGAGGGGCGGGCGGTCCGGGTGGGCGCCAGCTTCGGCATCGGCTGGGCGCACTGCGGGATGACCGCCGACGAAGTCCTGAAATCCGCCGACGAGCGGATGTACGTCGAGAAACGATCTCGTCCCAAACAGCACAGACGTGCGGGGTGAAACTCCGACGAACCGCCAGGTCAGCCCCCAGGTCGCCGAGGTGATGCGATCCGGGTCACCCGTTCGGGGCAGCTGGACCGGGTAGGCTCGCCATTCGCACCTTGCAACGCATCAGCCCCGCACCTGTTGAGGAGTACGAAGGGATGACGCCCGGCAACAACGGCGCGAGTACGCCCGAGGACGACGACCCGTTCGGCTACCTCTACGCCGACGGCCAGGCCAACGGCGCCCAGCCACCCTCCGGTGGCTACGGCTACCCGGGCTCGGTCAACAGAGTGCGTGCGGTCGGTGAGCGCCAGTACGGACAGCCGCAGCCGCAGCAGACCGCGCAGTACGGTCAGTACGGCCAGCCCACGGTGCCCCAGCAGGGCGCCTACGGCCAGCCGAACGCGAACTACGCGGCACCCGAGACCTTCCCCGGCTCCGGCGGCCCGACCGGCCGTCAGCAGCCCGTACCGGGCGGTGGCGGCCGGGGCCGCGGCCCCAACACCAAGGGCCTCCTGATCGGCGCGGTGGCCGTGGTCGCCGCCGTCGTGATCGGCATCGCGGTGGCCATGGCCAACGGCGACTCCGGCACCGGCGACAACAACCAGGCGGGCGGCGAGGTCTCCCCCTCGGCCTCCGCCTCCGCGAGCGCCTCCCCGAGCGAGTCCTCCACCGGCGAGGCGGCGGAGGACATCCCGCCCATCGACGCGAAGGCGCTCAAGCTCGGCGGCGGCGCCTCGCTCGCCTCCGACGTCGAGGGCGCCCAGGCGGACGGCGGGATCTACGTCAGCAACCTGAACAACCAGGGCGCGTCGGTGACCTGGACGGTCAACAGCATCCCCTCGGACGGCACGTACACCCTCTTCGCGCACTACAGCACCGCCGGTGAGGACCAGTCGATGACGCTCACCATCAACGGCAAGAAGTTCGGCAGCCCGATGAGCCTGAAGAACTACGCGAAGGCCGCCGACGGCGACTTCGCCAAGGGCTGGACGACGACGTACTCGTGGCCCACCCTCACCAAGGGCACGAACACGATCAGCCTGTCCTGCGAGAGCGGCGACAAGTGCGATGTCCTGCTCGACCAGCTGTACCTGAAGGCGGGCCAGGTCAAGCGCTGACCGCTCAGGCAGCCGTGGCCTCCCCGGTCACCGTGACGTCGTCCAGGAGGGCCTCGTACATGGGGCGGTCGAAGTCGCCGGCCGTCGGGGCGAGGACCGTTGCCGCCGAGAGGGCCACCGCCCGGGTCAGGCGGGCCGGCCAGGGGAGGCCTTCCACCAGGGCCGAGAGGAGGCCCGCGGCGGCGGAGTCGCCCGCGCCCGTCGGGTTGCCGTGGACGCGGGTGGGCGGGGTGGCGCGCCAGCGGCCCTCGGGGGTCGCCGCGATCAGGCCGTCGGGGCCCAGCGAGGCCACCACGGCCTGCGCGCCACGCCGGCGCGCGTCCTGAGTCGCCCTCAGCGGCTCGTGCGAGCCGGTGAGTTCGGCCAGTTCCTCGGCGTTCGGCTTGACCAGGTCCGGGCGGGCGGCGACCCCCCGCCGCAGCGGCTCCCCGCTGGTGTCCAGCAGCACCGGCACCCCCGCCGCCCGCGCCTTGCGCACCAGTCCCGCGTACGCCCCCACCGGCACCCCCGGCGGCAGACTCCCGCACAGGGCCACCGCGTCGGCGTCGGCGACCAGATCCTCGTACGCCTCCTGGAAGGCGGACCACTCGGCCGGGGTGATCAGCGGCCCGGGCTCGTTGAACCGCGTGGTGTCACCGGTGCGGGTGTCGACGACGGCGACCGTGCGGCGGGTGGCGCCGGAGACGGGCAGGAGCGCGTCGCCGATCGCCATCGGGAGCCGTTCCCGGACGACCCGCCCGGTCGCCCCGCCCGCGAAACCGGTGACCGTCACCTCGTGCCCCAGCGCGGCCAGCACCCGCGCCACGTTCAGCCCCTTGCCGCCCGGACGCTCCGTCACCTCCGTCACCCGGTGCGCGGCGTGCGGCCGCAGCGCCGGGACGCGGTAGGTGAGGTCGAGAGCGGTGTTCAGCGTGACCGTGAGGATCACCTGTGCCGACCTCCCCCGAGCGATGCCGCGTGCGCGTGACTGTGTCCGGGGCCCGATCATGCCAAAAGGACGGCGACCGGCCCAGACCCCCGGTCGGTCACCGTCCTCGACGGAGGGGACTTTTCAGCCCAGTTGGGGATCCACCACCCAATCGCCCTTGCGCATCACGCCCCTGACGTCGAAGTTCTCGTCGAGAAGGACCAGGTCGGCGTCCTTGCCGGGCTCCAGGGAGCCCACGGTGTCAAAGAGGCCGAGGACGCGGGCCGGGGTCGCGGACAGCGCGGTGACGGCGGCCTCCACCGGGATCCGGTCGACGGTCACCGCCCGCTTGAAGGCACGGTCCTGGGTCAGTGTCGAGCCGGCGATCGAACCGCCCTCCACCAGCCGGGCCACCCCCTCGCTGACCTCGACCTCCAGCGGTCCCAGCAGGTAGCGGCCGTCGCCGATGCCGGCCGCGTCCATCGCGTCGGTGATGAACGCGACCCGGTGCGCCCCCGCGTGACGGAACGCCAGGGCCAGGGAGGCGGGGTGCAGATGGGTGCCGTCGTTGATCAGCTCGACCGTGATCCGCTCGTCCTGCAGGAGGGCGGCGATCGGCCCGGGGGCGCGGTGGCCGAGTGGCGGCATCGCGTTGAAGAGGTGGGTGGCGACCGTCGCGCCCGCGTCGATGGCCTGAACCGTCTGCTCGTACGTCGCGTCCGTGTGCCCCACCGCCGCGATCACGCCCCGGTCCACGAGCAGCCGTACGGAGTCCAGTCCGCCCGGGAGTTCGGTGGCGAGGGTGACCATGCGGGCCGCGCCGCGCGCCGCGTCCAGCAGTTTGCGGACGTCCGCCGGGTCGGGGTCGCGCAGCAGCGCCTCGGAGTGGGCGCCCTTGCGGCAGGGCGAGATGAACGGGCCCTCGAAATGGATGCCGGCCAGGTCGCCCTGCTCGGTCAGCTCGCTCAGCAGGCCGGCCTGGCGGACCAGGACGTCCATGTCGTCGGTGACGGTGGAGGCGACGAGGGTGGTGGTGCCGTGCCGGCGGTGGGTGTGGATCGCCCGCTGTACGTCGTCCGCGGTGCCGGAGAAGGAGGCTCCGCCTCCGCCGTGGTTGTGGAGGTCCACGAAGCCGGGGACCAGCCAGTGGCCGGTTGCGTCGATGACGTGGGCGTTCGCCGGGGTGGCGGCGGTGATGCCGGTGCCGTCGACGGCGACTTGGCCGCCCCGGACGATTCCTGTCGGCATGACCACGTTGGCACCGGTCAGCAGCAGGGGGGTGCCGGCCGTTGCGGGGTGCGGGAGCGTTGTGGCTGGTCGCGCAGTTCCCCGCGCCCCTGGGGGCGTTGCCGTCACGCGGTTACCTCCGAACTGTCGATGGTGTGGTGGAGAAGATCCCAGGCCAGCAGGCCCGCGCCGCGGCAGCCCGCGGTGTCGCCCAGGGCCGCCGGGACGATCTCCGGGAGTTTCTGGAAGGTGACCCGGGCGCGGACGGCGTCCCGGAGCGGGGTGAACAGGGTGTCCCCGGCCTCCGCGAGGCCGCCGCCGATGACGAGGGTGCGCGGGTCCAGCAGGGTGAGGGCGGTGACCAGGCCGTCGGCGAGCGCGTCCACCGCCCGCTGCCAGACCCGGACGGCGTTCGGGTCGCCGGACGCGACCGCCTTGGCGCAGTCCGCCGCGTCCGCCTCCGGGTCCCCGCAGGCCGCCGCCCAGGCCTCGGACACCGCCGCCGCCGAGGCGAACCGCTCCAGACAGCCGCGCTGCCCGCAGGGGCACGGGGTGCCGCCGGGCCGTACGACGACATGGCCGATCTCGCCGGCGAAGCCGTGCGCCCCCGCCTCCACCCGGCCGTCGACGCCGATCGCGCCCGCGATGCCGGTGCCCAGGGCCACGAACAGGAAGCGGTCCGCGCCCCGGCCCGCGCCGACCCGGCCCTCGGCGAGCCCGCCGGTGCGGACGTCGTGGCCGAGGGCGACGGGGGTGCCGAGCCGTTCGGTGAGGAGCGTGCGCAGGGGGACGTCCCGCCAGCCCAGGTTGGCCGCGTAGACGGCGATGCCGTCGGTCTCGTCGACGATGCCGGGCACGGCGACGCCCGCGGCGGCCGCGGGCTCGCCGAGCCGCTCGACGCCGTGGGCGCGCAGGTCGGCGGCGAAGCCGAGGATGGCGTCCACCACCGCGTCGGGACCGCGCTCGCGGCCGGTGGGCCGCCGGTCCTGGTGCAGGAGGGTGCCGTCGGCGCCGACCAGCGCCGCCTTCATCCCGGTGCCGCCCACGTCGAGGGCGATGACATGTCTCACGGGAACAGTGTGGACCGAGGAACGGTGAGAGGTCTAGTCCACTTACCCGTCTTGGGGGTACGGTGCCGCCTCATGAGACCCAAAAGAGGTCTAGTCCACCCACATGGTGTAGACCTTGTTCCGGATATCGGACCCATTGGTATGAACAATCAATTCGGGAGGAAGGGGCGACGCGTGCACCGGCAGGCAGGGAAGTCAGTGACGCCGATCGTGGGCGCACTGTCCACGCTGGGCCTGGCGGCGGTGCTGTCCGGCTGCGGACTGACCGCCGGCTCCGAGCACACCACCCTCACACTCGTCGCCGCCGACTACGGCGACAGCGCCTCCAACAGCTCCACGAAGTACTGGGGCGCGCTGGTCGAGGCGTACGAGAAGAAGCACCCCGACGTCACCGTCGACGTCACCGTCTCCTCCTGGAACGACGTCGACGCCAAGGTCAAGGCCATGGTCGACGCCGGGCACCCGCCCGACATGGCGCAGATCGGCTCCTACGCCGACTACGCGGCCGCCGACCGGCTGTACCGGGCGGACGACCTGCTCTCCGTCACCGTCCAGGCCGACTTCGTGCAGCAGCTCGCCACCGCGGGCAAGGTGCGGGGCGTGCAGTACGGCATGCCGTTCGCCTCCTCCACCCGGCTGCTCTTCTACAACAAGACCCTCTTCGCCGAGGCCGGGATCACCCCGCCGACCACCTGGGCCGAACTCGCCGAGGACGCCGCGCAGCTCAAGGCCGACGGCGTGAAGTACCCCTACGCGCTGCCCCTCGGCCCCGAGGAGGCACAGGCCGAGACCCTCCAGTGGCTGCTCAGCGGCGGGGGCGGCTACGCCCGGACCTCCAGCAGCTACAGCATCGACTCGACCGAGAACGTCGAGACGTTCGACTGGCTGAAGGCCAAGCTGGTCGGCAAGGGGCTCACCGGACCGGTCGCACCGGGCTCGCTCAACCGCGCGGACGCGTTCGCGGCGTTCGCCGACGGACAGGTCGGCATGCTCAACGGGCATCCCTCCCTGATGAAGATGGCCCAGAAGACCGGCGTGAAGTTCGGCATGGTGCCGATGCCCGGTGTCGACGGCCCCTCCAAGGTCGCCATGGGCGTCGCCGACTGGATGACCGCCTTCAGGAAGAACGGGCACGCCGAGCAGATCGGCCGGTTCCTCGACTTCGTCTACAGCGAGCGGAACGTGCTCGGCTTCTCCCGCGAGTACGACCTGCTGCCCGTCACCGCCTCCGCCTCCCAGATCATGAGCACGGCCGAGCGGGACGCACCGCTGCGGCCCTTCCTGGAGGAACTCCCGCTCGCCGAGGTCTACCCCGTCGGACGGACCTCCTGGGCGCAGGTCAGCGCGGCCGTCAAGAAGGGCATCGGCAAGGCCGTGACCCCCTCCGGCGACCCGGCGGCCGTCCTGTCCGACCTCCAGTCGACGGCGGTGACCGCGCAGAACGCCGCGGGGGAGTGAGCCCGCTGTCGGTGGCCGGGGTTACGGTGCTCAGGAACGCGGGAGCGCCGGAGGTGCGGGGAATGCCGGAACAGCTGGAGACGAGGGAACGGAACATCCTCGCCCTGGAGCGCCGCACCTTCCCCGGCCCCGGCGCCAAGGAACGCGCCATCCGCGAGGAACTCGACCTCTCCCCGGTCCGCTACTACCAACTCCTCAACGCCCTGCTGGACGACCCGAGGGCACTGGCCCACGACCCGGTGACGGTGAACAGACTGAGAAGGGTCCGGGAGAGCAGGCGGGGCGACCGCTAGGGTCGCCGTATGGGCACCCAGGAGACGTACTCAACGGACCCCGCACCCACGACCCCGGCGGGCCGTGAGGCCCTCGCCGCGATTCTCGCGCGCCCCGCCGCCACCCTCGTCGGCCTCGACTTCGACGGCACGCTCGCCCCGATCGTCGAGAACCCCGAGGACGCCCGCGCCCACCCCGACGCCCTCCCCGCCCTCGCGGCCCTCGCACCCAAGGTCGCCGCCGTCGCCGTCATCACCGGCCGCCCCGCGGAGGTGGCCGTCCGCAACGGCGGCTTCGCGGGCGCCAGGGGACTGGACCACCTCACCGTCCTCGGCCACTACGGCGCCGAACGGTGGGAGGCCCGCACCCAGGAGATCACCGCCCCCGCACCCCACCCGGGCGTCGCCGCCGCCCGCGCCGAACTGCCCGCCGTCCTGGCGGCCGCCGACACCGGGCAGGGCGTGTGGGTGGAGGAGAAGGGCGGCCGGGCCGTCGCCGTGCACACCCGCCGCGCCACCGACCCCCTCGCCGCCTTCGAGGCCCTCCGCGACCCCCTCGCCGCCCTCGCCGCCCGCCACGGCCTGATCGTCGAACCCGGCCGGTACGTCCTGGAACTGCGCCCGCCCGGCATGGACAAGGGCGTCGCCCTCCTCGACCACGTCCGCGCCACCGGCGCCGGGTCCGTCCTCTACGCCGGGGACGACCTCGGGGACCTCCCCGCCTTCGCCGCCGTCGAGAAACTCCGCCAGGACGGCGTCCCCGGCCTCCTCGTCTGCAGCGGCTCCACCGAGGTGACGGAACTCGCCACCCGCGCCGACCTGGTCGTCGACGGCCCCGCCGGCGTCGTACGCCTCCTGCGGGACCTGGCCGCTCAGCTGGGCTGAGGGTCCCGCAGGGCCGTCAGCTGGTCCAGGAACCACTGGGCCGGGGGCAGCGCGGTCGCGGCGGCGGCCAGCCGTTTGACGCGCTCGGCGCGCTCCTCCGGCCCCATGGTCAGGGCCTCGTGCAGGGCGCGGGCCGTCTCCAGGACGTCGTACGGGTTCACCACGAGCGCGTCCTCGCCCAGCTCCCAGTACGCCCCCGCCTCCCGCGACAGCACCAGCGCGCAGCCCTCGTCGGAGACCACCGGGACCTCCTTGGCGACCAGGTTCATCCCGTCCCGGATGGGGTTGACCAGGGCCACGTCCGCGAGGCGGTAGGCGGCGAGGGAGCGGGCGAAGTCGTCCTCCAGGTTCAGCAGGACCGGGGTCCAGCCCGGGGTGCCGTACCGCTCGTTGATCTCCGCCGACAGCCGTGCCACCTCCGCCGTGTAGTCGCGGTAGACGGCGAGATCCTGCCGGGAGGGGTAGGCGAAGGCGATGTGGACGACCCGCTCCCGCCACTCGGGGTGGTCGTCGAGCAGCTGCCGGTACGCCAGCAGACCGCGCACGATGTTCTTCGACAGCTCGGTGCGGTCGACCCGGACGATCGTCCGGCGCCGCTCGCCCCCCGACTCCGCGCCCCCGATCTCCGCGCGCAGGGCGGCGATCCGCTCCGCCACGTCCGGCCGGTGCGCGCGCTCGCGCAGGAAGTCGGCGTCCGCGCCCAGACCGTGCACCCCGATCCGGGTGCCGCCCGTGCCGCCCACGTACTCCGCGCAGCACGCGGTGAACGCGTCCGCCCAGCGCCGGGTGAGGAAGCCCAGCCGGTCCGCGCCGAGCATGCCCCGCAGCAGCTGCTCGCGGATGTCCGTCGGCAGCAGCCCGAAGTAGTCCACCGGCGCCCACGGCGTGTGCGAGAAGTGCCCGATCCGCAGGTCGGGGCGGAGCGCGCGGAGCATCCCCGGGACCAGACAGAGGTGGTAGTCCTGCACGAGGACCGCCGCGCCCGGCCCCGCCTCCTCCGCGAGCGCCTGAGCGAAGGCGCGGTTGTACGTCTCGTACGACGCCCACTGGCGCCGGAACCCGGTGTCGAAGGCCGGTTCCAGCGGGGTCTGGTACAGCAGGTGGTGGATGAACCAGAGCACCGAGTTCGCGATGCCGTTGTAGGCGTCCGCGTGCACGTCGGCGGGAACGGGCAGCATCCGCACGCCCTCCTCGCCGACCCCGCGCCGGACCGCCTCCCGGTCGCCGTCGGACAGCGCCGAGCACACCCACAGGGCGCCCGCCTCGGGGCCGATCGCCGACAGACCGGAGACCAGCCCGCCGCCCCCGCGTTTCGAGTGCAGCGAGCCGTCCTCGCCCACCGAGTAGGAGACCGGGCCGCGGTTGGACGCGACCAGCACCTGAGCACCCCGAGCAGCAGCGTCGTGCGTGGAAGCCATACGCCTCAACCTAGCCCGGTCGGGAAACGCTCAAACGTACGGTGGCGCTGTGTGGAGGGGTCGTATCCGGCCGTATATCGCCGTATACGACCCGCCCCGGTTGTTACGCGACCTTGCGGGACCGGTACTCCGCGATCTCCGCCATCGGCGGCCGCTCCTCCGTGTCCACCGAGTACGTCCGCGGCTCGAAACCGTCGGCGCCGCGCTCGAACTGGGTGAGGGCGGGGCGGACGAGATGGCCGCGGGCCAGCCGCAGCTGGGCGGTGCGGTAGATCGCCGCCGACATCCGGCCGAGGGCCTGCCCGTCCTGGTGGCGGTGCTTGCGCACCCCGACGTCGACCTGCGCGAGCGCGTCGAGGCCCACCAGGTGCAGCGAGTCGATCAGCATCCCGAGCTCGACGCCGTACCCCACCGGGAACGGCAGCTGTTCGAGCAGCGAGCGGCGGGCCGCGTACTCGCCGCCGAGCGGCTGCACGAAACCGGCCAGCTGCGGCCAGTGCAGGTTCAGCAGCGGGCGCGCCATCAGCTCGGTGACCCGGCCGCCCTGCCCGGCGGCGCCGCCCAGGGGACGGTCGTACATCCCCTTGACGAGGTCCACCGCGGGGTCGGTGAGCAGCGGGCCGACGATGCCGGAGACGAAGTCCGAGGAGAACTCCCTGAGGTCGGCGTCGATGAAGCACACGATGTCGCCGGTGGTGACGAGCAGGGAGCGCCACAGGACCTCGCCCTTGCCGGGCACGGCCGGGAGGCGGGGCAGGATCGTGTCGCGGTGGACGACCCGCGCGCCGGCCGCCGCCGCGACCGCGGCCGTGCGGTCGGTCGAGCCCGAGTCGACGACCACGAGCTCGTCGACCAGGGGGACCTGCTGCATGAGGTCGTGGCGGATGACCGCGACGATGTCGCCGACGGTCTCCTCCTCGTTGAGCGCCGGCAGGACGACACTGACCCGCTGCCCCGAGGACCGTTTGGCGGCCATGATCCGGTGCAGCGGGCGATCGGTCAGGGTCCAGGAGCGGGTGGTCAGCCAGCGCTCGACTTCTTCCAGCACGTGGGCGGCTCCTTCACCTGTGATCCATCTCGCGGTTCGGACGACTATCTCAACTGTCCAGGTTGTCGGTTACAGTCTTGGACAACGCGGGTGACCATCGCATGTCCTCGGTGGCCCGCCGTCCACAACTTCATACCGCTCATCCAGAGGGGCAGAGGGATACGGCCCGATGAAGCCCCGGCAACCCTCCAGCCGGTCTCGTTCACGCGAGGCTCCCGGCTTGGGAAGGTGCCAAATCCGTCTCACGGCGAAATGCGTCGTGAGGAAGATGAGGAGAAAGGGCCTCGCCTCACATGGCTGCGCAGACTGTTGCAACCGAATCCACCGTAGACCTGGGTCCCGCCACGGCACTGAGCTGCCGCGAGTGCGGGCACCGCGTGCCCCTCGGCCCGGTCTTCGCCTGCGAGGAGTGTTTCGGCCCGCTCGAGATCGCGTACGACTTCTCCTCCTACGACCCGGAGGAGCTCAGGAAGCGCATCGAGGCGGGACCCGCGAACATCTGGCGTTACGCGCCGCTGCTGCCCGTCCCGGCGGACGTGGCCGACAAGCCCAACATCAACCCCGGCTGGACCAAGCTCGTCAAGGCCGACAACCTGGCGCGCGAGCTGGGCGTCGAGGCCGGCAAGCTGTTCGTCAAGGACGACTCCGGCAACCCGACCCACTCCTTCAAGGACCGGGTCGTCGCCCAGGCCGTCGAGGCGGCGCGGGCCTTCGGGTACACGACCCTGAGCTGCTCCTCGACCGGCAACCTGGCCGGTGCCGTCGGCGCCGCCGCCGCGCGGGCCGGCTTCCGCTCCTGCGTGTTCATCCCGCACGACCTGGAGCAGGGCAAGGTCGTCATGGCCGCGGTCTACGGCGGCGAGCTGGTCGGCATCGAGGGCAACTACGACGACGTCAACCGCTTCTGCTCCGAGCTCATCGGCGACCCGGCGGGCGAGGGCTGGGGCTTCGTCAACGTCAACCTGCGGCCGTACTACGCCGAGGGCTCCAAGACGCTGGCGTACGAGATCGCCGAGCAGCTCGGCTGGCAACTCCCCGACCAGCTGGTCGTGCCGATCGCCTCCGGCTCCCAGCTCACGAAGATCGACAAGGGTCTGCAGGAGCTGATCAAGCTGGGGCTCGTCGAGGACAAGCCGTACAAGATCTTCGGCGCGCAGGCGGAAGGGTGCTCGCCGGTGTCGGTGGCCTTCAAGGCCGGGCACGACGTGGTCCGCCCGCAGAAGCCGAACACCATCGCCAAGTCGCTGGCGATCGGCAACCCGGCGGACGGGCCGTACGTCCTCGACATCGCGCGTCGCACGGGCGGTGCGGTGGAGGACGTGACCGACGAGCAGGTCGTCGAGGCGATCAGGATTCTCGCCCGGACCGAGGGCATCTTCGCGGAGACCGCCGGTGGTGTGACGGTCGGCGTCACGAAGAAGCTGATCGAGAACGGGCTGCTCGACCCGACGAAGACGACGGTGGTGTTGAACACCGGTGATGGTCTGAAGACGTTGGACGCGGTGGCCGGGACCGGACTCACCGCGACGATTCGCCCGTCGCTGGAGTCCTTCCACGAGGCGGGCCTCGCGTAAGCGTCGTTGTTCGGCTGTGGGCCGATGGGGGCTGGTCGCGCAGTTCCCCGCGCCCCTTGAAAGCATGCACCTGACCGGAGGTCACATCGTGAGCGTCACCGTCCGCATCCCCACCATCCTGCGCACCTACACCGGTGGTGCCGCCGAGGTGACCGCCGAGGGGGCCACCCTCGGCGAGGTCATCTCGGATCTGGAGAAGAACCACACCGGGATCGCCGCCCGGGTCCTGGACGACCAGGGCAAGCTGCGGCGGTTCGTGAACGTGTACGTGAACGACGACGACGTCCGGTTCGAGCAGGGGCTGGAGACGGCGACCCCGGACGGGGCGGGCGTGTCGATCATCCCGGCCGTCGCGGGCGGCTGCTGACCCTTGTTCAGTACCCACCGGTAGTAACCGTCGGTAACAGTGATTACCGAGTGTTCATCGAATTGCCCCCTCCGTGAGAGAAGCGGAGGGGGCAATTCAGTGTGGTTGAGCGCGGTACAGTTGGGGAACCGGGTCGCGAAACACTGATCCGGAATCTTTGATTTCTGCCTTGGGCCCGACAAGAAGTAGCCAAAGTGCGTGCCTCTTGCGTGGCATTTGTGGCTTTTATGGGGCCCGACTTGCCCTGAATTCTGGCGAATTCTCGCCACATTCCGGATCGCGTGCGTCCAGAATTCTCGTCCAAGTGACCTGTTGCAGAGGGCAGTTGGACAGATACATTCGGCCGCGGTCGACGCGTTCCGGCGCACGCCCCCAACCAACTGGGGGGTGAGGTCTGACCCGGATCCGCGAAGTGTGGATCTGTGCAAGGGCCAGTAATAGGGGAGTTAGGCATGGCTCAGGGCACCGTCAAGTGGTTCAACGCGGAGAAGGGGTACGGCTTCATCGCGGTCGACGGTGGTGCGGATGTTTTCGTCCACTACAGCGCGATCCAGATGGACGGGTACCGCACCCTGGAAGAGGGCCAGCGGGTCGATTTCGAGATCTCGCAGGGTCAGAAGGGGCCGCAGGCGGACATGGTCCGGCTGGCGACCAGCTGAAGCACGCGCCGACTGAAGCGTCGTTCTTCTGTTTCATCTTCGAAGGGCCCGTACCTCCTGGGGTACGGGCCCTTCGGCATGCCCCGCGCGGACGCCTCGGCGGACCCCAGTCCTCGGGAGGCGCTTGCACTCGACCATGCCGAGTGCTAATCATTGGCGTTAGCACTCTGAAGGTGAGAGTGACAAAGAAGGACCGGGTCGGTGAGGCCCGCAGGCCAGGTGGGGCAAGGAACCACGCGGCATGCGAGCCGTCCGTCGCGGGCGCGGGCGCGGTCCGAAGGAATCACCCCCAGTCCTGGAGGGACCACTTCACATGGCCAAGATCATCGCGTTCGACGAGGAGGCGCGGCGCGGCCTCGAGCGCGGCATGAACCAGCTCGCGGACGCCGTCAAGGTGACGCTCGGCCCCAAGGGTCGCAACGTCGTCCTCGAGAAGAAGTGGGGCGCCCCCACGATCACCAACGATGGTGTCTCCATCGCCAAGGAGATCGAGCTCGAGGACCCGTACGAGAAGATCGGCGCCGAGCTGGTCAAGGAAGTCGCGAAGAAGACGGACGACGTAGCCGGTGACGGCACGACGACCGCGACCGTCCTGGCCCAGGCCCTGGTGCGCGAGGGTCTGCGCAACGTGGCCGCCGGCGCCAACCCGATGGCTCTGAAGCGCGGTATCGAGAAGGCCGTCGAGGCTGTCTCCGGTGCCCTGCTCGAGCAGGCCAAGGACGTGGAGACCAAGGAGCAGATCGCCTCCACCGCCTCCATCTCCGCCGCCGACACCCAGATCGGCGAGCTCATCGCCGAGGCCATGGACAAGGTCGGCAAGGAAGGCGTCATCACCGTCGAGGAGTCCCAGACCTTCGGTCTGGAGCTGGAGCTCACCGAGGGTATGCGCTTCGACAAGGGCTACATCTCGGCGTACTTCGCCACCGACATGGAGCGTATGGAGGCCGTCCTCGACGACCCGTACATCCTGATCGCGAACTCCAAGATCGCGAACGTCAAGGACCTGCTCCCGCTCCTGGAGAAGGTCATGCAGTCGGGCAAGCCGCTGCTGATCATCGCCGAGGACGTCGAGGGCGAGGCCCTGTCGACCCTGGTCGTCAACAAGATCCGCGGCACCTTCAAGTCCGTCGCGGTCAAGGCCCCGGGCTTCGGCGACCGCCGCAAGGCGATGCTGAACGACATCGCCATCCTCACCGGCGGCGAGGTCATCTCCGAGGAGGTCGGTCTCAAGCTCGAGAACACGACCCTCGACCTGCTGGGCAAGGCCCGCAAGGTCGTCATCACCAAGGACGAGACCACCATCGTCGACGGTGCCGGTTCGTCGGACCAGGTCGCCGGCCGGGTGAACCAGATCCGCGCCGAGATCGAGAACAGCGACTCGGACTACGACCGCGAGAAGCTGCAGGAGCGCCTGGCGAAGCTCGCCGGCGGTGTCGCGGTCATCAAGGCCGGCGCCGCCACCGAGGTGGAGCTCAAGGAGCGCAAGCACCGCATCGAGGACGCCGTCCGCAACGCGAAGGCCGCCGTCGAGGAGGGCATCGTCGCCGGTGGCGGCGTGGCGCTCATCCAGGCGTCCTCCGTCTTCGAGAAGCTGGACCTCGAGGGTGACGAGGCGACCGGCGCCAACGCCGTGAAGCTCGCGCTGGAGGCCCCGCTCAAGCAGATCGCCGTCAACGGTGGTCTCGAGGGTGGCGTTGTCGTGGAGAAGGTCCGCAACCTCCAGGTCGGCCACGGCCTGAACGCCGCGACCGGTGAGTACGTCGACATGATCGCCTCCGGCATCATCGACCCGGCGAAGGTGACCCGCTCTGCCCTGCAGAACGCCGCCTCCATCGCCGCGCTCTTCCTCACCACCGAGGCCGTCATCGCCGACAAGCCGGAGAAGGCCGCCGCGCCCGCCGGTGGCGGTATGCCGGGCGGTGACATGGACTTCTGATCGACCTCTGGTTGATCTGCGTCCTTTCCGGGGGCGGTATCCCTTGCTTGAGCAGGGGGTGCCGCCCTTGGGCGTTGCAGCACCTCAGAACGCGTAGTCCTTCAATTTCTCGGTGGTGTTGTGAGCACTTTGCGGGGGCTGTTGCGTTATGCGCGCGCTAGAGGCTCGTGACTGTCCGTCGTAACTCGGTCGCCGAAAGTCAAATCCAAGGGTGGGCGGGTGGGTTGAGGCCCTCCACCCATTCCAAGCAAAGAGGGCTCGGAGCTGGGCGCTTGAGCTTCAGGGGCGGTCTCAGCGGCTGATGTGCTGGACGAACGCCACCCAGGCCTCCGGCCGGAACGCGAGCTTCGGGCCGTGCGGCGCCTTGGAGTCACGGATGAGGGTGGGGTGGGTGAGGGCGGCTTCCAGGCAGTCGCCTCCACTGGGGCCGCTGTAGCTGGATTTGCGCCAAGCGTGGGTGCTAGTGCTCTGCCTCATGTCTGTAATCCTCTGCCACCGATTCGATGAGGGCCAGGGATTCCTGCGGTGAGAGTGCGCTGGCGGCGACGAGGTGGAACGTCAGGTCGTACTGGGCGAGCGTGGTCGGGTCGTCCTCCAGTCGCCCCGTGCCGAGGCCCTGAAGGTAGGCGAGCGGTGGAGCGTCCTTGAACGACATCAACTTGAGGGAGCCCTCCACGGCCATGTGCGCCCCCACGCTGAACGGCAGCACCTGCACGATGATTCGGCACCGGCGTGCGAGCGCCGCGATGTGCTCCAGAGCCTCGGCCATCACGGCTGCGCCGCCAACCCTTCGTCGCAGTACCGCCTCGTCGAGGACCGCCCACAACAACGGCGTTGTTGGATCGGCGAGCAGATCTGCCCGTTCGAGCCGGGCCGCGACCAACTCCTCGATGACTCGCTCGGTATCGGTCGGCCGCCCCTTGCGGAACATCGCTTGCGCGTAGCCCCTGGTCTGCAACAACCCCGGAATCAGCGTCGGCGCGTACTCCCTGATCCCCGTAGCAACCGCCTCCGCCTCCGCCGCCTCCGCGAAGTGGTCCGGGTACTTCGACTTGGCCAGGGCCCGGCAGTTCCGTTCGAAGAAGCCGTTCGTGCCCAGGATCTCGTCTATCTGCACGGCGTACTCGAGGTGCAGGCGCCGCGTCCCGGCCTCCAGTTGACCGATGAACGAACCGCTCACGAAGAGGGGTTCGCCCAGCTCGGCCTGGCTCAGCCCCTTCCTCTCCCGCGCATGGCGCAACTCCGCCCCCAGCAGCGCGCGCGGCGACGATGACGGGTCGAGGCCCTTCGGTTCGGGCATGGCCACTCCCTTGTCCAACGAACGGGGTTGTTGGGACGCCGTATCTGGCCAGGCTAGGGACGGGATGGCCACGCTGTGTGGTGAACGTGAACACTCAGCGTGGAGGGAAGGCGATGACGGACACGGCACGCAACGCCCCCGAGGCTCTGGCGCGGCTGCACGCCGCCCTGCGGGACGCGGGGGTCCGGCTCCCGTCCGTGCGGCTCGACCCGGTGTCGGCCGCGCGGGACGACCGGTTCGCCCTCATCGACCTGGGCCGCTGCAACTTCGTCGTGGCCTCGCGGCTCGCCGACGCCCTGCGGGGACGCCCGGGGCCGGAGGAGCCGGGTGAGGGGTCCGTCGCCGACGAACTGCGGGAGCGGGTACGGCTGCTCAACCGCGGTAGGGTTCCTGGCATGAACACCGGACCGGCCTCGCGCCATTCACAGACGGGCGATCCGGTGGAGAGCTGACCGCCCGTGGACCTCCGCAGTGCTCGCGCACCGAGACCCTTCTCCGTGTCGAGCGCAAAGCGAGGACAACCGCATGTCAGTCACCTTCAACCACACCATCATCGCCGCCAAGGACCGCAACGAGTCGGCCCAGTTCTTCCGTGAACTGCTGGAGCTGGCGGAAGCCCCGTCATGGGGGCCCTTCACCAACATCCAGCTCGACGACGGCGTCCTGCTCCAGTTCGCCGAGCCCCCGGTGGACATTCAGATGCAGCACTACGCCTTTCTCATCGACGACGAGCTGTTCGACCGGGCGTATCGCCGACTCCGCGAGCGCGGCGTCGTGCACTGGGCCGACCCGCAGATGCGGCGGCCCGGCGAGATCAACCACGAACACGGCGGCCGGGGCGTCTACTTCAAGGACCCCGCCGGTCACGCCATCGAGCTGATCACCCGGCCGTACCTGTGACCGTCCGGGAGTAGTGGGAGCCGACCGTCGGCTGGCCCGTGTAGTTGGGGCCTGCCGTCGGATCGGCGCCCAGGTAGGTGAAGGGGAGGGTGAGGGTCCGGGCGCCCCGGAGGGTGAGCAGGTGACGGCGTGTGTCGTACGCGAATCCCGACGCCCGGAGCGCCGCGAGCACCGCCCTTCCCGCCGACCCGCCGTCCGGCCGACGGATCGACTCCGGGTCGAAGTGGGCCAGGAGCAGTCCGTCCTCCGTCAGCCAGGAGGCGGCCCGGGTGAGCAGGCCCAACTGGTCGCCCACGTAGTGCAGACCGTGCACGCAGGTGATCAGGTCGTACGGGCGGGTCGGCGCCCAGGTCGAGACCGACGCGGTGATCTCCTCCAGGGCGGGCGGCGTCGGCAGCGGAACCAGCGGGCCCACGAGGTCCACGCCCGTGAGGACCGCGTCGTCGGGCAGCGCCGAGGCTGCCTCCCGCAGGGCGCGGCCCTCCCCGCTGCACAGGTCCAGCCAGGAGGGCGCGGGCCTCTCGAGATGCGCCAGGAAGTCCACGCCCAGCTCGCGGGCGTAACTGTTCACTCCCGCGAGGCCGCGTTCGCGGTTCATCGTGTTGTTGGCGACCACGGACGACCGCTCCAGCTCGGACATCCCCACCAGCACGGGCCTCGTCACGCGCTCACCCGGACCAGCACCGCGACCTCCCGGCCGTGGCCCACCACCAGGCGGCGGCCGTCCGCCGTGGTCGCGAGGGCGTGGACGGGGGAGGGGAAGGTGAGGGGTTCGCCCACGGGACTGCTGCCGGTCGTCAGGTCGTGGAGGACGACCGTCCCGGTGCCGTCCGTCGTGATCAGGTGGGTGTCCCCCGCCGCCATGCCGCGTATCGCGCCCGTGGCCAGCGGCTCGCGCCACTCCTTCCCCTCCCGCAGACTCCACACCCGGACCGTGGCGTCCCGCGCGGCGGTCAACGCCACCGGTTCGCCGTCCAGCACCGTCGTGATCACCGAGGTCACCCAGTCGGTGTGACCGGTGAGGGGTTCGCCCACGGCCGTGCCGGTCGTCAGGTCCCACAGCCGTACGGTCTTGTCCCAGCTGCCCGTCACCGCCAGCGCCCTGCCGTCCACCTCGGCCGTCGCGAGACAGGTGATGCGGCTGGTGTGGCCGGTGAAGGGCTCACCCACGGCGGTGCCGGTCGCGAGGTCCCAGACGCGGACGCCGCCGTCCGAGCCGCCGGTCACCACGACCGGCCGCCCCGCCACCCGCCCGGTCGCCAGGGCCAGGATCCGGCCGCTGGGCAGGGCGATCGGCTCGCCGGTCTCCTTGCCCGAGGCCAGGTCCCAGCGGTGGAGTGTCGCGTCCGGGGCGGCCGTCACCGCGACCGGGTCGCCGTCCACCTCCGCCGTCGCCAGCAGGGTGACCTCGGCGGTGACGGGCTCGCCGACCGGCGCCCCGGTGGTCAGGTCCCAGGTCCGTACGGTGTGGTCCCTGCTGCCCGTGACCGCCACCGCGCGGCCGTCCACGACCGTCGTGGCCACCGCCGTCACCCAGCCCGTGTGCCCCGTCAGCGTCCGCAGCAGGCGCGGATCCCCCGGAGATCCGGCCGTCGCCCACGTCCCCACCCACATCGTGTCTCCCATGCCGAAAACGCTAACCGGCACCACTGACAACGCCCCCGCGTGGCCGGGATCACAGGCCGTTCCGGGGCGCGGCCGGAATGGGACGGGCGGCGCGGGAGTTCTCGTTACGAGTCACTCGATGCATGTGCACATACTGACCGGTCTTCAAGATCGCATACTTCACGAGGAGCCCCCCACGTGAGCGTCACCGAGCCCACCGCCACCCGCGCCGCCGAGATCCTCTCCCGGCCGGTGCACATCAACGGTCTGACCGTCCCGAACCGGATCGCGATGGCGCCGATGACCCGGATGTTCTCCCCGGACGGCATCCCGGGCGAGGACGTGGTCTCGTACTACTCCCGCCGTGCCGCCGCCGGTGTCGGTCTGGTCGTCACCGAGGGGACGTACGTCGGGCACGAGTCGGCCGGGCAGAGCGACCGGGTGCCCCGGTTCCACGGTGAGGAGCAGCTCGCGGGGTGGGCCAGGGTCGCCGAGGGCGTGCACGCGGCGGGCGGGACGATCGTGCCGCAGCTGTGGCACATCGGCATGGTCCGCAAGCAGGGCGAGCCGCCGTACGCGGACGCCCCCGCCGTCGGCCCGTCCGGGCTGCGCATGGACGGCACCGAGGGCACCGGCAAGGCGATGACCCAGCGCGACCTGGACGACGTCATCGGCGCGTTCGCCGAGGCCGCGGCCGCCGCCGAGCGCATCGGCTTCGACGGCGTCGAGATCCACGGCGCCCACGGCTACCTCGTCGACCAGTTCCTGTGGGCCGGCACGAACCGCCGTACCGACGCCTACGGCGGTGACGCGGTGGCCCGTACGAAGTTCGCCGCCGAGGTCGTCGCGGCCGTCCGCGAGACCGTCTCGGCCGAGTTCCCGATCATCTTCCGCTACTCGCAGTGGAAGCAGGAGGCCTACCGGGCCCGGCTCGCCGAGACCCCGGAGGAGCTGGAGGCCATCCTCACGCCGCTGGCCGCCGCCGGTGTCGACGCCTTCCACGCCTCCACCCGCCGCTACTGGATCCCCGAGTTCGAGGGCTCCGACCTCAACCTCGCGGGCTGGACGAAGAAGCTCACCGGCAGGACCACCATCACCGTCGGCTCCGTGGGTCTCGACGGCGACTTCCTCCGGGGCTTCGCCGGTGAGGGGGCGCCGCTCAAGGGCATCGAGGACCTCCTCGACAGCCTGGAGCGCGACGAGTTCGACCTGGTGGCCGTGGGGCGCGCGCTGCTCCAGGACCCGGAGTGGGCGGCCAAGGTCCTCGCGGGGCGTACGGACGAGCTGAAGGCGTACGACGCGGCCGCGCTGGGCACCCTGAGCTGAACCCCGGTTCGCGGGACGACTCGTGGGTACTGTCCGGGAGATGAGGATCCTTCATCTCTCGGACCCGCACCTCGGGAGGGACGGCGCGGCCGACTCCCTGCGGCTGATGCTGGGCGAGCTCGGGCAGGTGCGGGACGTGGACGCCGTCGTCGTCACCGGCGACCTCGCCGACGACGGCGCGACGGAGGCGTACGCCACCGTCCGCACGCTCGTCGGCGATTTCGCGCGCCCCCTCGGCGCGCCCGTCTTCTACACCACCGGCAACCACGACGAGCGGTCCGCCTTCGCGAAGGTGCTGGGCAGCGGGCACCCGGAGGGCGCCGTCGTGTTCCCGGGGGAGGCGCGGGCCGCCGTCAGCGATGTCGGCGGGTGGCGGTTCGTCACGCTCGACTCGCTGGTCCCGGGCAAGGTGTACGGCCGTGTCGGCGCGGCCCAGCTCGACTGGCTGAGGGGCGTGCTGAGCACGCCGGCCGGGCATGGCACCGTCCTCGCCTTCCACCATCCGCCGATCGGCCTCGCCCTCTCGGCCACCCAGCAGGTCTTCGGGCTGCGTGATCCCGGCGAACTGGCGGCGGTGATCCGGGGGAGCGACGTACGGGTCCTGCTGACCGGGCACTACCACCTCCAGCTCTGCGGGTTCCTGGCTTCGGTGCCGGTGTGGGTGACGCCCGGGATCGTCAACCGCATCGACCTGACCACCGCGCCCGGCACCGAGCGGGCGGTGCGCGGTGCGTCGGCCTCGCTGGTGGAGCTGGGCGGGGCGGAGGGGCCGATGTTCCACACCTTCCACGCGCGCGATCCGCGGGCCCATGAGCTGGTGTACGAGCTGGACGAGGAGCGGACCCGGGAGTTCATCGCGCGGGAGGGCTGAGGCCGGACGCGGATGTTCTCGCTGGGCGGGGCCGACACGGCAGATTTCGCTTGCTTAACTCAATCAATCTGCATAAGCTTGCTTGAGTCAAGCAGTTCACGTCGCATCCGACGGAGGCCCTGTCATGTCCGACGCCCTTGCCCGACCCGCCGCGGCGGGGACATCCGCCCCGCCGAGGTCGAACGCCGTGGTGGCGGTGCTGGCCCTGGCCGGGATCGTCGTCTCGCTGATGCAGACCCTGGTCATCCCGATCGTCTCCGAGCTGCCGAGGCTCCTGGACGCACCCGCCTCCGACACGGCCTGGGCGGTCACCGCGACCCTCCTCGCCGCAGCCGTGGCCACCCCGGTCGTCGGCCGGCTCGGTGACATGGTCGGCAAGCGGCGGATGCTGGTCGTCAGCATCCTGATGCTGATCGTCGGCTCGCTGGTCTGCGCCCTCTCCGACTCCCTCGTCCCGCTGATCGTCGGCCGGGTGCTGCAGGGTCTGTCGGCCGCGGTGGTGCCGCTCGGCATCAGCATCCTGCGGGACACCGTCCCGGCCGAGAAGCTCGCCGGTTCGACGGCCGTGATGAGCGCCTCGCTCGGCGTCGGCGGCGCGCTCGGACTGCCGACCGCCGCGTTCATCGCGGACAACTGGAACTGGCACGTCCTGTTCTGGGTCGCCGCCGCCCTCGGGGTCCTCGCCCTGGCCCTCGTCCTGGTCTTCATCCCCGAGTCGCAGAACCGCTCGGGCGGCCGCTTCGACCTGGTCGGCTCGCTCGGTCTGTCGGCCGGTCTCGTCACGCTGCTGCTCGCCGTGTCCAAGGGCGCCGACTGGGGCTGGACCTCCGCCGCCACCCTGGGCCTGGGCGGCGCCGCCCTGGTGATCCTGCCCGCCTGGGGCTGGTGGGAGCTGAGGGCGAGGCAGCCGCTGGTCGACCTGCGCACCACCGCCAGGCGGCAGGTGCTGTTCACCAACCTCGCCTCGATCGCCCTCGGCTTCTCGATGTTCGCGATGTCGCTGGTCCTGCCGCAGATCCTCCAGCTGCCCGCGCAGACCGGCTACGGCCTCGGCAAGTCGATGCTCGCCGCCGGTCTGCTGCTGGCCCCGCAGGGCCTGGTGATGATGGTCATGTCGGCCGTGTCCGCCGCGATCACCCGGGCCAAGGGCCCCAAGGTCACCCTGATGATCGGCGCGCTGATCGTCGCCGCCGGCTACAGCCTGAACATCGTCCTGATGAGCGAGGTCTGGCACGTCGTCCTGGCGTCCTGCGTCATCGGCGCCGGTGTCGGCTTCACCTACGGCGCCATGCCCGCCCTGATCATGGCCGCGGTCGACCCCTCCCAGACCGGCGCCGCGAACAGCCTCAACACCCTGATGCGGTCCCTGGGCACCTCCTTCGCCAGCGCCATCGCCGGTGTCGTCCTCGCCCAGATGACCACCGACTTCGGCGGGTACGCGCTGCCCTCCGAGAACGGCTTCAAGGTCGTCATGGCCATCGGCGCGGGCGCGGCCCTGGTCGCCTTCCTCCTCGCCGTCTTCATCCCCGGACGCCGGGCCGCGGCGCAGCCCGCGGTCGCGGCGGGGGAGCCCCGGGAGGCCACGCCCGTCAAGGCGTGAGCCCCGACCCGACCGCCGGAGGCGGCCGTCACCCACACGAGGGGTGTCGGCCGTCTTCGGCACTTTCGCCGGGCACCGCCCGTTTTCCGAACAGCCGGCGACTACAGGAGTGATCGATGACGACAGCCGAGGAGGGCCGGGACTTCCCGCCGCTGCCGCTGCCGGAGGGCCAGGGCGGCCGGAGCCGGGTGGCTAGAGGTTGCCCAGGGGCTCGATGTCGACCTTCACCGGGGTGCCCCAGATCCGCAGGACCTCGTAGTCGGTGAACTCATGGACCAGGCGGTAGGCCATGGCGGGGCGGGAGCCGCGGCGCAGGGCGGCGAGATACAGCTCCGCCTCGTGCCGGTCGCGCCGGGGCGTGCCGCACAGCTGCCACTCCTGGCCGTTCCACAGCTCGGGCAGCCAGCGCTGCTGGGGCTGGGGGCGGTCGCCGCGGCTGCCGTAGCGGGAGGGGGCGGGGGAGGAGGGGGCGCCCTGCGGGGCGGGGCCGTTGAACTCGGCCCGCCGGGCCGCCCGTCGCCGGGTCTCGCAGAGCAGACAGAGATCGGGGGCGGCCTCGTCGACGGGGCCCTGGGGATGCTCGGCGCACCGGGTGGTGGGCACTGCGCTGGTGACGCTCTCGTCGAGCAGCTCCAGGGCGCGCCGCAGATCGGCCTTGACCTCGTGCAGCCGGGCGTCGGGGGTGTCGGCGGACAGGGCCTCGCCGTGCTCCCCGAGCAGTCGGAGGGCACGGCCCAGGGCGGTGGACTGGGCGTGGTTCATGGCACCCAGGGTAGGGCGGACGCGGCGGGCGGCGGCTCTCGGCCAAGGTGCGCGACCCAGCCCATGAGTGTGGACAATTTTGAGGACGATTCATGGCGGGCGGTGATGGCAAGGCGGCCGCGGACCCCTCCCTGGTCTTCGCCCCGTCCGCCGGGTGACTTCATCACCTGGATCGGGAAGGTGCCGGGTCACCCGGCGCGCCACCGGCGGTAGCCGTGGCAGCCGCCGCCGCTCGTACGCCGCCGAAGGCGTAGGTCGCCGCGAAGCCGACGGTGTAGCCCGTGAGGAGGCCGCCCGCGTAGATCGCGGCGGTGACGCCCAGCCCCCTGTTCCCCGCGAGCAGGGGGAACAGGGCCCACCCCGAAGGGCCGATGGCACTCGCGCCGACCCGGTCGCCGAGCATCGCGAAGAAGCCGATGAAGGCACCGCCGGCCGCGCCGCCCGCGCAGGCGGTCAGGAAGGGGCGGCCAAGGGGCAGGGAGACGCCGTAGATGAGGGGCTCGCCGACGCCGAGCAGGCCCGCCGGGAGCGCCGATCTGATCGTCGTACGGAGAGAGGTGCCGAGGGAGGTGTCGTGGCGCAGCCGGACGTACACCGCGACGGCCGCGCCGACCTGGCCCGCGCCCGCCATCGCCAGGACCGGGAGCAGGACGGTGTAGCCCTGCTGGTCGATGAGGGTGGTGTGGATCGGGATCAGGGCCTGGTGGAGGCCGAGCATCACCAGGGGGAGGAACAGGCCGCCCAGGACCAGGCCGGCGACGGCGCCCGTGGTGGCCAGCAGCCAGTTCGCGGCCGTGCCGATCGCGGAGGAGACCGCGCCGGCCGCGTACATGATCCCGTACAGCGTGCCCAGGCCCGCGACGAGGACGGTCAGAGCGGGGGTGAGGAGGACGTCCAGGGCGTCCGGGACCCTGCCCCGGCACCACCGTTCGACCCAGGTCGCCAGCAGGGCCGCGGCCAGCGCGCCGAGCACCCCGCCCTGGCCGGGGGAGAGAGGCACCCCGAACGCCGTCACCTTCGCCACGCTCGGGAGGACGACGATCGCCGCGACCGCACCGCCGAGCACCGGGGTGCCGCCGAACTCCTTCGCCGTGTTGAGGCCGACGAACACGGGGATCAGCGCCATGAAGGCGGAGGCGACGGCGGCCAGGGCGGGCGTCAGACCGGGCAGCAGGCCGGCGTTGACGAGCAGACCGCCCAGCCCGGCGAGGATGCCGCAGCCGATCAACGCGGGAATCAGCGGCACGAACACGGCGGCGAGCCGGCGCAGAACGGTCTTGAAGGGGGTGGCGTTGCGCCGCCCCCGCTCCTCCCGCAACACCGCTCCCCGCTCGGCGAGCGGCCCCGCGACGGTCGGCCCGGCGGACGGTTCGGTCGACCGGGGTTCCGTTTCCGTCAGGCGTTGGAACGCGGCCGTCACCCTGGTCACCGCTCCCGGTCCCAGGACCACCTGCCAGGCGCCGTCGGCCACGACGATCCCGAGGACACCGGGCAACGCCCGTAGCGCGTCCTCGTCCGTCCGGGACGGGTCGGCCAGGGTGAGGCGCAGGCGGGTCATGCAGTGGGCGACGGAGGTGACGTTCGCGGGGCCGCCGACCAGGGGGAGGATCGCGGCGGCGAGGTCATGGGCGCTGAACTTCGGGGTGCTCACCCACCGAGCGTGCGGCTCAGCCGGCCGCCGCGGCGAGCGCGGCACGCAGATGACCGCCGGACTCCTCCAGAAGGCGGGCGGCCGCCGCCCCGTCCACCCCGGCCAGCAGTACCAGGATCGCGCGCTTGACCTCGCCGTCGGTGGCCTCGAGCGCCGGCTCGACCTCCCGGTCCCCGGCCCCGGTCGCCAGCGCGACGATGTGCCGCGAACGGGCGCGCAGCTTGTCGTTCGAGGCCCGGACGTCGACCATCAGGTTCCCGTACGTCTTGCCCAGCCGGATCATCGTGATCGTCGACACCATGTTGAGCACCAGCTTCTGCGCGGTGCCCGCCTTCAGCCGGGTCGAGCCGGTGAGCAGCTCCGGCCCCACCACGACCTCGATCCCGTGCTCGGCGGCGGCCGCCAGCGCGCTGCCCGCGTTGCAGGACAGCCCCACGGTCAGCGCACCCCGAGCCCGGGCGTACTCCACCGCGCCGATGGCGTACGGGGTGCGGCCGGAGGCGGAGACGCCGATCACCGAGTCGTCGGCGGTCAGCCGGAGGGCCTTCAGGTCGGCGACGGCCAGCTCGGCGGAGTCCTCGGCGCCTTCGACGGAGGTGGTCATCGCCGAGGGCCCGCCGGCGAGGACGCCGACGACCTGCCCGGGGGCGGTGTCGAAGGTCGGCGGACACTCGGAGGCGTCGAGCACACCGAGCCGCCCGGCGGTCCCGGCGCCCGCGTAGACCAGCCGCCCACCGCGCGCCATGCGCTCCGCGACGGCGTCGATCACGGCGGCGATCCGGGGCAGCTCGGCGGCGACGGCGGCCGGCACCCCGGCGTCCTCGCCGTTCATCAGCCGGGCCAGATCGAGGGTGGCGAGCCGGTCGATGTCGGCGAGCTCGGGCCGGAAGGCCTCGGTGGTGAGGGAGGAGAGCTGACGGCGCAGGGCGTCGGGGGAAGAGGCGTCGGGGGAAGAGGTCTCGGGGGAAGAGGTCTCGGAGGAAGAGGTGGAGGTCATGGCAGACGGTTCTTTCTCACGCGGTCGGGTGCAACACCCCTACGGGTCGTGTGCAACACCCCTACCTGTGCCGGTGCGCCAACGCCTCGTACGACGCGGCCAGCGCGGGCCCCGCCACCTCATAGGTCCGCTGGGCCACGCCCACGAACAGACAGTCCACGACCAGCAACTGCCCGGTCCGGGAGGACATCGCCGCGGGCCGCAGCTCGCTCTCCCGTGCCGTCGACGTGGTCAGGACGTGATCGGCGTACTGGGTGACGGGACTCTCCGGGCGCCCGGTGATGACGACCGTGGTCGCCCCCCGCTCGAACGCCACCCGCAGTGGTTCGATGACGTCCCCGGTCGACCCGGAGTGCGTGATCGCGACGGCGACGTCCCCCGCGCCGAGCTGCACCGCGTTGGTCACCGCGAGGTGCGGGTCGCTGTGCGCATGGGCCACGCGCCCGATCCGCAGCAGCTTCTGGGTGAGGTCCTGGGCGACCAGCCCGCTCGCGCCTACGCCGTACACATCGACCCGCCGCGCGTCCGCCGTCGCGACGGCCGCCGCCTCCAGCTGGGCGGTGTCGAGGCAGGCCGCGGTGTCGGCGAGGGTCTGCCGCTCGTCGTGGGCGAGTTTGGCGACGACGTCCGCGAGGGAGTCGTCGACGGCGATGTCGGTGGTGAGGGCGGGCGCGCGGCCGGACTGCTGCTGGGCGGCGAGCCCCGCGAGGGCGAGACGCAGGTCGCGGTAGCCGGGGTAGCCGAGGACGCGGGCGGTGCGGACCACGGTGGCCTCGCTGGTTCCGGTGCGTTCGGCGAGGCCGGTGACGGTGAGGGCGGCGCAGCCCGCCGGGTCGCCGACGACGGCCTCGGCGACGCGCTGCATGGAGCGGGTGAGGGAGGGCGCGAGGGTACGGATCTTGCTGGCGAGCGCGGCGGGGGCCGGACCGAAGGCTGCCGGACCGGAAGGTGCCGGACCGGAAGGTGCCGGACGGAAGGTTTCCTTCGCTTCCTGGGTCACCCTTGAAAGGTATTTTCGGACCGGTGGGGGGTCAAGCACGCGCACAATGGAGCCATGGAACCCTCCGAACAGGCACTGCACACTGCCCGTGCCCTCGTGCTCGCCGATCTCGCCGCGGGCGGCGTGGCCGCGGCGGACGTGGTGTCGATGGTCGAGGAGTCCGTCGTCCAGCGCCGCTGGTGGGTGGAGCAGTGGCCGGACGGGATGGCGTACGTGGCCGGGCTGGTCGCCCAGGACGTGCAGGACGCGCTCCTCGAACGGTACGGCCGCTGGCCGTTGTGCCCGGTCTGCGGCTCCGGCGATCCGCACGCCCTCGAGGTCGAGCCCGAACTGGGCCCGGATCCGCACTGGGTGTGCCACCAGGCGGGGGTGAAGGTCGCGGCGGTCGGGGCGCTGGGTTCGGCGACCGGCGGGGCGCGTTCCTCATGAGGCCGTCGTGACGCTCTACATCGACCCCCCGAACTGGCCGGGCCACGGCCGGATGTGGTCCCACCTCGTCAGCGATGTCTCGTACGACGAACTGCACGCGTTCGCCGACGGGCTGGGCGTGCCCCGGCGCGCCTTCGAGCGGGACCACTACGACATCCCGTCGCACCGGTATGCCGAGGTGGTCGCCGCGGGCGCGGTCGAGGTGGGCAGCCGTGAGGTGGTGCGGCTGCTGCACGCGGCGGGGCTGCGCCGGCGCAAGGGCGGGGTCAGTCGGTGAAGACCGGCTCCATGGTGTGCCACCAGGCGGTGAGGCTGCTCTGGTCGGGGCCGGTGATCTGGACCAGGGCGGGACGGTCGTAGTAGCTGCAGAGGAAGACGTACTGCCCGGTGGTCGACAGGAAGCAGACGACGTCGCCCGCCGCCTGGCCGGTGTTGTTCTCGGACCAGCTGCCGCGCACGTTGACCTGGGTCTCGCAGTTCCCCTCGGGCATGTTGCCCGCGTAGCTCTGGAAGACGCTGTCCCGGTCGGTCTTCGTCCCGTACATCACGACGCTGGCCTTGCCGGTGCCGGTGACGCCGAACTGGTCGACGGTGGTGACCGTGCAGTACAGGGCGGCCGAGGCGCCCTGCCACAGGGTGTGCGAGCAGCTGTCGCGCGACCACTGGTCGGTGTTGAGCGAGTCGCGCAGATCGTGCTCGGCGAGGGTGAGGCCGTCGTCGGAGTACGGGGAGGGGCTGGAGTCGTCCGGGCCGGGGTCGTCCGGCGTCGGGGAGGGCGGGTCGCTGCTCGGGCTCCGGTCGTCCGGCGTGGGCACCGGCTCGGCGGGGGTGCTCACCCCGGGGCTGGGCGGCGGGTCCGCGCTGTCGCCCTTGGACTGCTGGGCCTGGAAGTAGAGGCTCACCAGGGCGATCACCGTGCTGATCACGATGCCGATGATGGTCCAGCGCACGCCCCGCCCGGCATGGGGGTCCGGCACGGGCGGTCCGGGTGGCGTGGCCGGGCCGTTGTGACTCATGACGCTCCCCCGCTTCCCCCGGCGTACACGGCCCGTGCGCGGCGCTGCCCGTGCGCGGCCCGTGCCGGAATTATCCGAAGCGCGTGGGGTGCGAGGGGAGCCGAAGGGCGGAAGATCGCCCCAGGCTACGCCAGGTCGAGGTCAGCCGCGCAGCTCATACGCGTATGTGCCCTCGCCCTCCCAGACCCGGACGAAACCGGTTCGTTCGAGTACGGCGCGGGAGGGGGCGTTGGCCTGTTCGACCGTGGCGAACAGGCGGCGTACGTCGTCCCGGGCGAGCGCCCAGCCGGCCAGCGTGCGCAGCGCCTCGGTGGCGTAGCCGTGGCCGCGGGCGCCGGGGACGAGGTCGTAGCCGATCTCCGTACGCCCGTCCTCGTCGGGCGCGGCGTGGAATCCCATGCTGCCGATCGCCCGGCGGTCCTCCTGGCGTACGACGACGTAGAGCCCGAAGCCGGGCCGCAGGACGCCGGTCTCATGGGCCCGGAACACCATTCCGGCGGCGTCGCGCGTGCCGTCGTAGGGGCTGCCGCCGAGCCAGTCGTAGCCGCCGTCGCCGCCGGACCAGAGATCGGCGAGGGCGGTGGGGGAGGCTCCTTCGAGGGTCAGCCGGGGGCCGGGGATACGGGTCACGACGCGAGCAGCTCCAGCTCGGACCGCAGGTTGTAGCGCGCGGTCGCCTCCCACTGCCGGGTCCCGTACGGCGTCCTGAACAGCCGGGGCAGATCGAGGAGCTGGCGCAGGATCGCGGCGCGCCCGGCGCGGAAGGCGTCGTTCGGCACGAAGTGGTACTCCTCGCGGACGGCGGCCGTGTAGGCGGCGTAGGCGGAGGGCGGCGCGGCGAGGATCGCGAGGTCGGCGTCGCACAGCACCTGCCCGTCGCGGTCCTCGTCGGCGGGATCGTGGGTGACGGTCAGCCGCACCAGCCGCGCCACCTCGGCGGTCCGCGCCTCCCCCACCCCCGCCTCGGGCAGCGCCCGCTCGGCCAGCCGGGCGGAGCGCTCCTCGTTCTCGGAGCGGTCGGGCAGATACACGGCGTCGTGGAACCAGGCGGCGAGCCGTACGGCGGCCGGGTCGTCCGCGTGCTCCTCCAGTACGTCGATGTGGTCCAGGACCGCCGAGAGGTGCTCGACGGTGTGGTACCGGCGCTGGGGTTCCCGCCAGCGGGTGAGGAGGGCGTCGGCGTAGGGCGCGGGGTCGGGGCCGTCGGCGGCCGGGGCCCTGGCTGCCTCCAGGGCGTGGGCGAAGCGGGTGCGCAGGGCGTCGAGGTCGGCCATGGGGTCATTCTCGCGTGGGGACCCCACGTATGGTGCAATTGGACTAGACAACTGGACTAGACCTGTTGTGAGGGTCGTGACGATGCTCGGTGAATGGGGTCCCATGAGTGAGCGTGCAGTGCTGGAGGTGATCGCCCTCGACGCCGAGGACGCGATCGCGGCCCGGGCCGGAGGCGCGGACCGCCTCGAACTGGTCACCGACATGGCCGCGGACGGCCTGACCCCACCCGTGGCGACCTTCACCGCCATCAGGTCCGCCGTGGACATCCCGCTGCGTGTGATGCTGCGCCTCGCGGACGGCTTCGCGGCGGGGGACGTCGACCGGCTCGTCCGCACCGCCCGCGAACTGCGGTCCGCCGGGGCCGAGGAGTTCGTCCTCGGCTTCCTCGACCCCGACGGCCAGGCCGACCTGGACACGGTGGAACGGCTCGTGGCGGAACTGGCCGGCTGCCGCTGGACCTTCCACCGCGCGATCGACCACGCGACGGACCGCGACGCCCTGCGCAAACAACTCGCCGACCTCCCCGGCCTGGACACCTACCTCACGGCAGGCTCCCCGAGGGGAGTCGACGAGGGCCTGCCGACGCTCCTGGCGGAGGCGGCCCGGGGAGGCGACCAGCAGCTCCTGGTGGGCGGGGGGCTGCGCCTGGACCATGTCCCGACCCTGAGAAAGGCGGGGGTGACCGCTTTTCACGTCGGCGGGGCGGCGCGGCCGGGGGGTTGGTCGGGGCCGGTGGCGGTGGGGGCGGTACAGAAATGGCGTGAAGTACTCGACGAACGCTGACCGCACTTACCCAGGGGCGCGGGGCTGTATCGATATGCGGCTCCGCCGCGTGGGCGCGACCAGCCCCCCACGCACCCGCACCCGGCGTCTACACCAGCTGGCCCGGCAGGGATACCGCATGGGTGACGATCAGCCCGGAGACGGCCCGGGTCAGCGCCACGTACAACCGCCGCAACCCCGTCCGCTCGTCCGGCTCCCCCTCCACGACCGCCGAAGGCTCGTCCAGCACGACATAGTCGTACTCCAGACCCTTCGCGAGCGACGCGGGCACCAGCGTCAGCCGGGTCTCGGCGGTCGTCTCCTCACCGGGGTCCAGATGGGAAAGCCCCGCCGACGCCAGCGCCGACGCCAGCTCGGCGACCCGCTCGTCCGCGGCGATCAGCCCGACCGACCCCTCGTTGCACAGCAACTCCGCGCAGGCGGCCACCACATCGGCGGCCCCCGCCACCGGCCGGAGATCGAAGAACCCGGGGTTCTCCCGCACGGAGGCGACCGGAGCGAGCCCGGGAGCGATGTGCGGGAGCAGCCGGGAGGCATAGGCGATGACATCGGTGGGCACGCGGAAACCGGCCGTCAGCTCCTCGATCACGCCGTCCGCCTTGCCGAGGTGGGCCAGGGCCTCGCCCCAACTCCGCGTCGCCCAGGGCGTGGTGCCCTGCGCCAGATCGCCGAGGACGGTCGCCGAGCCGGTGGTGCAGCGCCGCCCCACCGCCCGGTACTGCATCGGCGACAGATCCTGCGCCTCGTCCAGCACCACATGGCCCAGCGAGTGCGTGCGCTCCACGATGTCGGCCGCCTCGTCGATCAGCACGGCGTCCGCGGCCGACCACTTCGCGGACTTCACGCTCCGCACCGGCTTCGCCCACAGGATGGTCTTCTGCTCGTCCTCGTCGAGGATCCCGTCCGCGTGGACGGCGAGGAACTCCGCGTCGGTGAGCAGGCGCAGCACCAGTTTCGCCGGGTCGACGGGCGGCCAGACCTCCCTCACCACCGCCTTGACCGCGCTGCCCCGGGCCACCGCGTCCTGCACCCGGTCGTCCGGAGCCTCCCCGGACCGCTCCATCTGCACCAGCACGGCATGCGCGATGCGCTGCGGAAGAGCCTCGCGGGCGGCGCCGTAGCGGATCTTCCGGTCGAGCAACTCCCGGACGATGTCCTCCAGTTCGTACGCCGGGATACGCCAGCGGCGCGAGCCGCGCACCACGACGACCGGCTCGGTCGGCATCCGTACATGGGAGTACACGGCCCGCCTCAGGACCTCCGCCAGCCTCGCGTCGCCCTTGACGACCGCGGCGGGCGCCTCGTCCGTGCCGCGCACCTCGACATGCGCCACCAGGTCGTCCACGGTGGCCTGCCGGACCGTCAGCTCGCCCAGCGCGGGCAGCACCTGCTCGATGTAGTGGAGGAAGGACTTGTTCGGCCCGATGACGAGGGTGCCGGTGCGGGCCAGCCGCTCCCGGTGGGCGTAGAGGAGATAGGCGACCCGGTGCAGTCCCACGGCGGTCTTCCCGGTGCCCGGACCGCCCTGGACGCACACGGTCCCGCCCAGCCCGGACCGGACGATCTCGTCCTGCTCGGGCTGGATGGTGGCGACGATGTCCCGCATCGGACCGACACGCGGCCGCTCGATCTCCTGCTGGAGCAGCCTGCTGGTGCGGGCCGCCTCCTGCGGGTCGGAGAGGTGCTCGTCCTCGTACGCGGTGAGGTCGCCGCCGGTGTAGCCGAAGCGGCGCCGCAGCCCGACGTCCATCGGATCCTTCTTCGAGGCCCGGTAGAACGGCTGCGAGACCGGGGCGCGCCAGTCGATGACCATGGGGTCGCCGTCGCCGTCGTGCACATGGCGCCGCCCGATGTAGAAGCGCTCGCCCTCGGCGCCCTCCGCCTGATCGGCGCCCGGGGCGTGCAGATAGTCGAGGCGGCCGAAGAACAGCGGGGTGTCGCTCAGGTCGGCGAGCGCCTTGATGCGTTCGTCGATCTGGCGGGAGAGGACCTCGGCGTTCACCCAGTTCGCGGTGACGTCGCGGATGTCGAGGGCCTCGACGTCCTCCCGCATGGCCCGCAGGGCGGCCCGGGAGGAGGTGAGGTGGGCGCGCTCGCGGCCGAGGGGGTCGTCGTGGACGGACGTGGACAAGGAGGTGCCTCCGGGCCTGCTGGGGGTGGGCTACGGCGATGCCGTCCGGTTTCCGTCCGGGCGGCGGCACTCCGTGGAGGGAGGCGGGCAAGAGCGGAGATTTTAGGGGAGCGGCGAAGGGGAAAGCGAATGATTTCCCGCGCCCGATTCCCGGCCCGATTCCCGCGCCCGATTCCCGGCCCGATTCCCGGCCCGATTCCCGCGCCCGTGTCCGCCCCCTAGGGGAGGCCGTACCACCCCGGTGTACTCAGGTAGTACGCCAAGTGGGGACCTGGGGCCGATGCCCTCTTTATGCCTCTCCCGGCACCATGGAGACATGAGTACAGCGACCCTCACCCCGGCCCCTGGTCGCCCGTCCGGCGCGACTCCCCTTTCCGACGCCCACCGTCACCCCGTCGGCGACGCCCTGCACGCGATCAGGGTGTTCGTGGGCGCCGCCTTCGATGTCGTCATCCTCGGTGAGTACGGCGAGGAGGCCGGAGTCCGCCGCAGGCGGTGACCGCTCAGCCCTCGGCCAGCAGCTCGTCCGCGTCCATGATCCGGTAGGCGTACCCCTGTTCCGCCAGGAACCGCTGCCGGTGGGCCGCGAAGTCCTGGTCGATGGTGTCGCGGGCGACGACCGAGTAGAAGTGCGCCTGGTGACCGTCCGCCTTCGGGCGCAGCACCCGGCCCAGCCGCTGCGCCTCCTCCTGGCGGGAGCCGAAGGTGCCGGACACCTGGATGGCGACCGTCGCCTCGGGCAGGTCGATCGAGAAGTTCGCCACCTTCGACACCACCAGCACGCTGATCTCGCCCTCCCGGAAGGCGTCGAAGAGCTTCTCGCGCTGCGCGTTGGACGTCTCGCCCTTGATGACCGGCGCCCCGAGGTGCTCGCCCAGCTCGTCGAGCTGGTCGATGTACTGGCCGATGACGAGGATCTGCTGGCCCGCGAAGCGCCGCACGATCGCCTCCGTCACCTTCCGCTTGGTCGCGGTCGTCGCACAGAAGCGGTACTTCTCCTCCGCCTCGGCGGTCGCGTACGCCAGCCGCTCGGAGTCGGTGAGATTGACCCGTACCTCCACACAGTCCGCCGGCGCGATGTAGCCCTGCGCCTCGATCTCCTTCCACGGCGCGTCGAACCGCTTGGGGCCGATGAGGGAGAACACGTCCGACTCGCGGCCGTCCTCACGGACCAGGGTCGCGGTCAGACCGAGACGGCGGCGGGCCTGGAGGTCGGCGGTGAACTTGAAGACGGGCGCGGGCAGCAGGTGCACCTCGTCGTAGACGATGAGTCCCCAGTCCCGGGAGTCGAACAGCTCCAGGTGCGGATAGACGCCCTTCCGCCGGGTCGTCAGCACCTGGTAGGTGGCGATGGTGACCGGGCGGATCTCCTTGCGCGTCCCGCTGTACTCGCCGATCTCGTCCTCGGTCAGCGAGGTGCGCTTCACCAGCTCGTGCTTCCACTGCCGGGCCGAGACCGTGTTCGTGACGAGGATCAGCGTGGTCGACTTCGCCTGGGCCATCGACCCCGCGCCGACCAGCGTCTTGCCGGCCCCGCAGGGCAGGACCACGACCCCGCTCCCGCCGTGCCAGAAGTTCTCCACCGCCTGCTTCTGGTACGGCCTGAGCGCCCAGCCGTCCTCCGCCAGCTCGATCGGGTGCGCCTCGCCGTCCACGTACCCGGCGAGGTCCTCGGCCGGCCAGCCCAGCTTCAGCAGGGTCTGCTTGATCTGGCCGCGCTCCGAGGGGTGCACCACGACCGTGTCCGGGTCGAGCCGGGCGCCGACCAGCGGGGCGATCCGCTTGGAGCGCAGGATCTCCTCCAGCACCGGCCGGTCGGTCGTGGTCAGCACCAGCCCGTGCGCCGGGTGCTTGGACAGGGTCAGCCGGCCGTAGCGGTCCATCGTCTCGGCGATGTCCACGAGCAGCGCGTGCGGCACCGGGTAGCGGCTGTACTGCACCAGCGCGTCCACCACCTGCTCGGCGTCGTGCCCGGCCGCCCGCGCGTTCCACAGGCCCAGCGGGGTCACCCGGTAGGTGTGGATGTGCTCGGGCGCCCGCTCCAGCTCGGCGAACGGCGCGATGGCGCGACGGCAGTCGTCGGCCTGCTCGTGGTCGACCTCCAGGAGCAGGGTTTTGTCCGACTGGACGATCAGGCAGGACACACATACCTCCGGAGATAAGGTCGTCTCATGACAGAAACAACGCCTGTCACAGCACGGGCTATGCCCCGTGCCCGACGCCGGAAGGGCGTCCCGGCCAGCGCGCCGGGGATGCGCGCCGCTATCTATGTTCGCCTATCGCGCGAAACCGACGAGACGACTTCGCCGGAACGCCAGCGCGCGGCCGGTGAAGCGTTGTGCGAGGCACGCGGCTGGGAGGTCGTGGCCGCCGAGGAGGACATCGACGTCTCGGGCTTCTGCGCGGGCTCGACCGGCCGGGACTGCAACGCATCCTGACCAGGCTCGCCGAGCTGGACGTGATCGTGTTCTTCAAGATCGACCGGCTTGCGCGCTCGACGGTCGACTTCGCGGAGATCATGCGACTCGCCGAGCACCAGAGCGTCGCGCTCGCGTCGGCGACGGAGCCGCTCGACCTCACGTCGTCCATGGGCCGGGCCATGGCGAAGGTGATCGCGGTCTTCGCCGAGCTGGAGTCCGACACCATCGGTATGCGGGTGTCCAGCGCGCACGAGCACCTGCGCCGCGAGGGCCGCTACACCGGCGGACGGGTCCCGTACGGGTACATGGTCGTCCCCAACCCCAACGGAGCGGGCAAGGTCCTCGCGGTCAACGAGGACGAGGCCAAGACGATCAAGCGGATCGTGGAGCGGGTCCTGGCCAAGGACTCGCTCATGCAGATCATCAACGACCTCCAAGCAGTGGTGCACGACGACGCTGCGCAGCATGCTGGGCAGCCCTCAGTTGCTCGGCCAGGTCATCGAGGACGGAAAGCCGATCCTGCGGACGGACGGCCTGCCGCTGGTCAACCGGCCGCCGATCCTCGACACGGACACCTGGCAGGCGCTCCAGGACGAGTTGGAGCGCCGGGCCAACCCCGGTGAGAAGCGCCGGGAGGGTACGTCGCTGCTGCGCGGCATCATGCACTGCGGAGTCTGCGGCGAACGCATGTACACCTTCAGCGGGCGCAACGGTCAGCTTCGGTACCGGTGCATCGGTCCGCTGAAGTACCGCCGGCGGGCGGCCAAGGGGGAGGAGAAGCAGGGCGTGAAGTGCTACGGGCCGACCGTGGCGGGGGTGACCACCGAGGAGCACGTCACCGAGCAGTTCCTCGCGAGGTACGGGCACCTTTCCGTGATGCGGATGGTCCAGGAGGTGGGCGAGGACTTCCGCCCGCAGATCAGGCAGGCCGAGGAGGCGTTGGCCGACCTGCAAAAGGATCGCTATGACCGGGGCCTGTTCAGGGGCGACGACGGCGCGATCCGGTACGCGGAGCAGTACGCCAAGCTGGAAGAGCGCCTGGCGACCCTGAAGGAGAGGCAGCGAACGGCGAAGCCGGGCGGCGTGAAGGCGGAGCCGACGGGAGAGACGCACGCCGAGCAGTGGAAGCGCTCGGACGTGGCCGGTACGCGCGATTTGCTGTTGAACGCGGGCGGTTACGTGGAGGTGGCACCCGCGCGGCGTGGCGGCAAGAAGCTGGACACGTCGCGTCTGTCGGTGTACTTCGGCGAGGAGGGGCACACGCGGCGGGCGGCAGCGGCGAAGGAGAGCGAACGAGAGACCGGGGCGGCTGGCAGCCAGAGCTGACGCCGACGTCACCGGAGGGAGTCTTCGCCATCTTCGAACATGCAGGTCGGAGGCTCTGGCATGGGGCTCGCTCGGGATACTCATGCTGATCTCGGGCGGGAGTCGGCGATCTTGGCCATCCGTCATGTCCTCGGTCGAGGCTGTCACCCGCAGCCAGGTCTCTGTTGTATGTAGTGTGCGGAAATGACAAGAAGCGAGCGGCTCGCGGAGCAGTTGGACTGGCACTGGCGCACCAACCTGCGGCCACGGCTGGCGGGTCTTACCGATGAGGAGTACTTCTGGGAGCCGGTGCGCGGCTGCTGGAGCGTCCGCCCGCGTGGCATGTCGGCCGCACCGATGTCGGAGGGTTCGGGGGAGTGGACGATGGACTTTGCGACCCCTGGCCCGGCGCCGGTGCCGGCGCCGGTGACCACGATTGCCTGGCGGCTGGCGCACATCATTGTCTCGTGCCTGGGCTATCGGGTCGGATGGTACTTCGGCGGCCAGGACGTCGACTCCGAGACATTCGCCTACGCGGGGACCGCTGACGAGGCGCTGAAACAGCTCGATGAGATGTACGGGAGATGGAACGAGGGGGTCCGCTCGCTCTCGGACGCTGACCTGGAGAATCCACCCCCGGTGGGACCCGAGCGGTTTCCCATGGAGAACAGGGTCCTGCACGTCAATAGGGAGCTGATCCATCACGGCGCTGAGATTTCCCTGCTGCGGGACCTCTACCGCTGGCAGGACGGAGCCGTACCGCGCCGAATATGACCTTCGGTAACCGGCGATCGAGCTTCGGGAGCCACGTGGACTCCGTGACGCTCTTCACATCGACGTGGATCATGTGGCCGCCGGTCTCGGCCAGGTGCCTGCTCACGGTTCTTCGGCCGATTGGCGTGCCGGCCTGGGGTAGCTCGAAGGCGATCCTGGCCGCGGACCACTTGTGGGTGCGGCGCAGTTCTTCCGTGAGGTCGAGGATCTCGGACGGTGTCGCGGTGGGCTGGTGGTGAGGTGTAGAGGGATGGTCCTCAAGCCCGAGTTCGCCGTGTCGCCGATATCGGTTGACCCACTTCGATGCACATGCCCGGGAGATCCCCGTCTCGGCTGCAACGTGGGCGATGGGCCGCGTACGGCATCGCTCGACGAAGCGACGCCGTCCCTCCACGGTGAGGGGTGCGTTCCTGTGCGTCACGCAGCGGAACCAGGCGCAGAGGCTCGCCGTGACCGGTCCCGCCCGGTGATGGCTTCAGCGACCTCTTGGATGGCGCCGCGAAGAAGGTCACCGTAGGGGTCCTGAGGAAGGCCGGGGGCGTGCGTCTTGGCCGCGTTGATGTGCTCGGTGGCGGCTTCGAAGGAGCCGAGTCGGCGGTAGTTGTCGGCGAGGTTGAGGTGCAGGGAAGGATAGAAACCAGCGATGTGGAGGCCGGCGTGGTGCTCCTCGACGCGCTGCTCGGTCACGGCGTCGGCAGCGTCCAGGGCCCGGACGTCCCAGGCGAGGGCCTGGGCGGGATCTTCGTAGAGATCCGCCAGGTAGTGGGCGAGCGAGCAGCGGTGCAGCGGGTCACCGGTGACACCGATCGCAGACCACAGGCCCAGCAGTTTGCGGCGGGCGGAGGCGCTGTTACCGGCTCGGCCCTCGGCGACGGCGTGGCCTATTGCTTCCATGGTCGGGTCGGGGCCGGCGGGTGCGGTGGTCATGGGTTGTTCCTCGTCGTCTTTCTCAGGCGGAGTGGTCGGACTTGATGGGCATGGCCAGGGTGGTGAGATCGCCGCGGTCGGCGGAGCGGATCGCGACGGGCCGGTCGTGTCCCCGTAGGTCGAGCAGTACGTCGGGGCCGATCGCCGTGCTCACGGCGGGATGGAGCGTGGTCAGCTCGAACCAGATCTGGAGGGCCTGGCCCGCCGCGGTGGCCGGGAGTGGGATGTCGGGGTATCCGTCGTCCGCTGACATGACGCTCACTTCGTGGTCAGCGACGTGCAGCCCGATGCGCTCGCCGGGGTGTTCTTCCAAGGCTCGCAGGAGCAGATCCTTCGAGACCGTCGCGCGAGTCGTGATATCGCCCAGTGACGCGAGCATCAGCCGATAGTCGGGAAACTCCTCGGGCAGCAACCGACAGTGCCGGTCCTCTCGGTCGGCCACGCGGAACCAGATCCCGTTCGAGACCGCTTCCAGTCGCACCAGGGGGCTGCGGCGAATCTGGGCGACCGTAGTACGCAGCTCCTCGCCATTGACCGTGCCGGCCCACGTCTGGCTCGGCGGTTCAGCCGGCACCAGGGTTCGAGTGGAGAGCCGGTACCGGTCCGTCGCGGTCAGGGTGACCGCCTCAGGACCTGCCTCGATGCGCAGACCGGCGAGTGCTCGCATCCCGGGCTCATGCGCGGCCGCGGTCAGCACCTGCTCGACCGCATCCGCCAGCACGGGACCCTTCACCACCGCAAGGGGAAGACCCGGCGCATCGCCGAGCGCAGATTTGATGACAGCAGCCTTCTGCTGCACAGCCGCTGCATTCCCAACGACCTTTGCGACATGCTCATCGAGTAGCCGGGAAGCCTCGTCGGCCCCGGAACCAAGTACAGCCTCGACAGCGGCCAAGGGCATAGCGAGCTCGCGAAGCTGACGCAGCGCCGTCGCCCGAGCCACCTGGTCACTGCTGTAGTAGCGGTAGCCCGAGACCGGGTCGACTTCGGCAGGGGGCAGTAGCCCGGAGTCGGCATAGAACCGCAACGCGCTGGAGGTCAGACCACTGCGTTGGGCGAAGGCCCCGATCGGCATCAGCTCATCATTTGGCACCGCGCCATCATCAAGCTTCAACCAACTCGAAGGTCAACACCGACGAGCAGCGACACCAACCTCATGGCCGGCAACATCTAGAGGTAGCCACTCCACAGCTCGACGATCAGCGGTCCGTTCACGTGGTACGCACATCCGTCCGAGGCGGCCAAACGTCCAGTGTGCCCCATCCCGCGTGCAACCCCGAGCGCCTCTCGGCGGTCTTGTCCAGGGGAAGCCGCGCAGCGCGCGCGGCTCGGTGAGGAGCTCGCGGTGACTTCGGTACGCATCTGGGGACCCGGCGTCGGCGCTGTGGTGGTGCTGGTGGCGACCGGGGCGTGGGCGCGGGGGTCGAGTGCCGTGGACGCCGGTCTGTGGGCCTCCGTGCGCCCCGCGATCGAGGAGCGGCTCGTCGCGCGGTCCCAGGGGGACGGAGTCGGTGAGAGCGAGCCCGCGCTGAAGGCGCGCTGGTTCTGCGCGGCGCAGGCGCTGGATCTGCGGGAGGAAGGGAACCGGGTGCGGGCCGGTGTCGACACCCTGTGTGTGGAGTACGGGGTGCGGGACGGGGCGCTCCAGGAGTGCGCCGGGTCGCACTATCCCCAGGTGATGCGGCTGGCGCGGGAGGGCGAGGGGTATCGCGTCGTCGCCCAGGAGGAGCCCCCGGACGGGGCCGGGTACGCGGAGTGGGAGAAGGACCACTTCTCCGTTTTCGCCGAGTCGCGGTTGGACGGGGACGTGAGCTCGGCGGGGTTGGAGAGTGCGGCGCGGGCGCATTTCGGGCTGGGTGCCGATGCTGAGGTGGGGGACTGTTAGTCGTTCGGCCGCGGCATCGTTGTGGCTGATCGCGCAGTTCCCCGCGCCCCTGAGGGGCGCGGCTTGGTGGTCGGCTCCAGAAGTCCTTCGAGGGTCGATCACACTGTGGCCTGGTGGACGTTGTCGGCGGCCAGGTGGGCATGCGCGCCGCCGCGCCCGTAGGTGTGATTCACCCGCATTGCTCTCGCCTGGCCTGGTGCCGGGGTGGGATGGCAGCGGCAGCGGGCCTGGACGGAGGTCTTCTCGCCCGCGCTGATCACGTACTCGTCCGCGCCGAGCGGGATGCCGTCCCAGGTGTGGGCATACAGGTCCGGCACGCGCTCCGCCTTGGGCCGGAAGCCCGGGTCGGTGATGAAGATCCACGAGCGGTGCTGCCAGGGCTTGAGCGCGTTCTGGTCGAGCCAGCGGCGCACGGTGGACGCCGACAGGAAGGGCGCGATGCCACACTCAACGGCCTCGCGGGCCGGCTCCGGGCACGACCAGGGCGACAGCGGCGCGCCGGCCTCGGCCGGAAGCCGGCAGGCCGGCGCCTTGACCTGCGCAGCTTGCAACGCGGTGAAAGCGGCAGGCCGCCCAGGGTGCTTGCGGTCGGCCAGGCCTGGCAGGCCCAGGTCGGCGAACCGGCCTCGCCGCCCAGAGCACGATCTGCGCCCGCAGCCTGGCCCGGTACTCGGTCTTATGGCCCCAGGCCGCCTTCTTCAACCGGTGCCGCTCGGCGGCAGTCAGGACTATCGGGCGCGCGGCAGCAACAGGCAGGGCAGGCAAGCCGATCAGAAGAAGTGGGGCAGCGGGCCGAGGCGCTCACAGTGGATTCCGGAGGGCGCCGACAACGATCAGGCGGCTCAGGAGAGTTCGTGCCGAGTTCCGTCGGCGACTGCGTGGAGCTTGTCGGGGTTGGCCACGTTGTGGATGGTCGAGATGCGGCCTTCTGGATCGAAGTCGAAGGTCAGCGTGGCGACCACGCGGTCCGGGCCGCGGAAGACCACGCCCGGGCCGCCGTTGATCCAGGTGAGCTCTGTCCGCATCTGCCCGGGCTCGATGCCCTGGTAGGTCGCGGTGCCGAGCGCGGCGAACCAACGGGCCACGGTCTCCAGGCCGACGACCGGTTTGAGGGCCTGGCGGACCTTGCCGCCGCCATCGGTCCACAGCGTCACGTCCGGGGAGAGCAGCTCCATGAGGGTGTTGATGTCGCCGCCCGCCGTCGCTGCGAAGAACCGCTCGGTGACATCGCGTTGGCGGGCGCGGTCCGCGGTGAAACGGGGCCGGCGGGCCTGGACGTGCTCGCGGGCGCGGTGCGCGGCCTGCCGGACCGCCGCCTCCGAGCGTTCCACCGCCTCCGCGATCTCCGCATGGCTGAAGGCGAAGACCTCCTTCAGCACGAAGACCGCGCGCTCCAGGGGACTCAGCGTCTCCAGCACAACCAGCAGGGCCATGGAGACCGAGTCCGTCGTGGCGACGCCGTCAGCTGTGTCCGGGCCGGTGAGGATCGGCTCGGGGAGCCATGGCCCGACGTAGGTCTCGCGCTGGTGGCGAGTCGAACGAAGCCGCTCCATCGCCAGGTTGGAGACGATCCGGGTCAGGTAGGCCTTGGGATCGGCGACCTGGGAACGGTCGGCCGCCGACCACTTGAGCCAGGCGTCCTGGACCACGTCCTCGGCGTCGGCGGCGGTGCCGAGGATGCGGTAGGCGACGGAGAAGAGCAGGGTGCGGTACTGCTGGAAGGCAACCTGGTCGGGGCCGGCCTGCTGCGGCTGGGTCACTTGGCGCTCCGAATCCGGGTGTAGCGGCCGCCGTGCGGCCAGAGGGCGCCCGAGGCGGGCATCTTCTTCATGCGGGCGAAGGTCGGCCATGGCGCGGCGGTGACCGTCTCCTTGTACTTTGCGGCTCGCTTGCCGGTCAGCACGAGCCGGCGCGGGCTGTCGTCGGGGTGGGTGAACTGCACGACGGCGTCGCTCCGGCCCAGGCTGACAGGTGTGTGGTAGTAGCCGAAACGGAAGGGTTTGGGCTGCTTGCCGACCAGCACCCGCAGGATCGAGAGGGCCGCGTGTACGCCGGTGGGCATACCGCTCTGACAGGTCCCGTGCATCACGCCGTAGCCCTGACGGATCGCCGCCGCGTCGCCCACGGCATAGACGTCCGGGTGGGATACCGAGCGCAGCGCGCTGTCGGTGACCACACGGCCGTGCTCGTCGACGGTCAGGCCCGCGGCGGCCGCCAGCGGCGGGACACGGGTGCCGCTGGCCCACAGCACCGCGTCCGCCCGGATGCTGGAGCCGTCCGCAAGCTCGACGTTGTTCGGCAGCACCTTGGCCACCTCGACGCCGCTGCGCACCTGCACGCCGAGCCGGGCGAGCGCCGCGTCCAGGTAGGCCTTGGCCTTCGGGTGCATGCTCGCGCCCGGCTCCTGCCGGCCCAGCAGCACCACCCGGAGTTCCGGGTGCCGCTCGGCGATCTCCGCGGCGGCCTCGACGCCGGTGAGGCCGCTGCCGCCGACCACGACGGTGCCGCCGTCGAGCCGGGTCAGCCGGTCGGCGAGGAGGGCTGCGTCCTCCGGACTGTTGAGGGTGTAGGCGTGGTCGTCCACGCCGGGGACGGCGACGGTGTCCGCGATGCTGCCCAGGCCGTAGACCAGGGTGTCGTAGCGCAGGACCCGGTCGTCGTCGATCCGGACGGTCTTCGCCTCGGCGTCCACGGCGGTGACCCAGCCACGGACGAAGGCGGCGCCGGTGCCGTCCAGCAGCCCCGGGATGTTCATCTCGGCCGTCTCCTGACCAGTGGCGGTCATGTGCAGTCGGAGCCGCTCGGTGAAGGTGTCGTAGGGGTTGACCAGTGTCACTCGCAGGTTCCCGCGTTTCCTGGTGCGGGCCGCAAGCTGGATCGCGGCGGAGAGCCCGGCGTAGCCGGCGCCCAGGACCAGAACCTCGTGCTGCTGCGCTGCTGTCGCGTTCATCGCTCTGCTGTCTCTTTCGCGTCGGTCGTACCCGCTGTGCGGACGACCACCAGACGCAAGCTGCCCTTCCGTTCGTGACATGGGGTCGATGTGACCTGCATCACATCGAGAGCAGGGAGTGTGAGGCATCAGCACTTCGCTCGAAACGAACCGCCCCCACATCACCGATCGCCATCACTTCTGGAGCCGACCACTTAGTCGTCCGCCAGCTCCGCCACCCCCGTGATCCGGTGCAGCGGGTACGTCCTCACCTCGTCCGCCGTGTGGTCGTACGCCGTGACGAAGCCGCCCTCCACCCGTACGGGGGCGATGACGCGCTGGCTGGCGGAGCCCTCCGCGTTGACGTAGCCGATCCAGAGGGCCTCGCCGGTCAGGACGGCGGCCTGCATGGTGGCCAGGGTCTCGGCGGGGCTGGTGCGGGGGAGTTCGCCGGGGGCGAGCGCGGTCGCCGTGCCCGTGGGTTTGCGGGGGGCCGTCGAGGCCAGGTCGCCCGCCCGGATCGCCCGGACCGCCGCCGTGAGGAGGGTCGCGTCGGGGACCGGGGGACCGTCGGGGACCGGCTCGGGGGCCGTGCGGGGCGGGGTGCGGTGGGCGTGGGCGCGGGTGATCAGGACATCGCCCTCGGCGGACTCGGCGGCGGGGGCGTACCCCATCGCCCGCAGCCCTTCGAGGAGGGTCGCGGGATCGGCCTGGGCCGCGAGCACCGTCGGGGCGAGGCGGCGCAGCCGCAGCGCGCCCGCCCGCTTGTCGGCGAGGATCTCGTTCAGCACGGTGTCGTCGTCGCAGCGGACGTACGCCGAGGCCGCGCCCACCCGCAGCTGCCCGTGCCGGCGCGCCACGTCGTCGATCAGATAGGCGAGCGGCTGCGGCACCGGCGTACGCGAGTGCTGGGCGAGGAAGGCGTGCAGGTCGGAGGCGCTGCGGCCGGCGTCCAGGGCGCGGCGTACGGAGCCGGGCGTGAAGCGGTAGACGGTCGCGCCGCCCTTGGACTCCACGTCGGCGAGCACGCCCAGCACCTCGGCGAGCGGGCGGCGCAGGGGGCCGGGGGCCACGGCCGTGAGGTCCGCCTGGAGCAGGACGTGGTCCAGGGGCTCGGGCAGCAGCGGGGCCAGGAGACGGGCCGCGGCCGCGACGGCCATGGCCTGCTCGGGCGGGGACAGCGGGGCGAGGGGGGCGGCCGTGCGGTGGTGGTGGACCGGGAGCTTGTCGCCCGGACCCTCCGGTTCCGGGTGCCGGCCGGGGGCGGCCGGTGACCCGCCGATCAGGGCCCGGCCCTGTGCCGACAGCGCGCCGCGTCCGGTCACACCGAGCAGCTCGGCCTCGGTGAGCGTCCAGCGGGCCAAACGGGAGCGGAGGTCGTCCTCGCCCTGGGGAGCGGGAGAGGCGGTCTGCGGGCCGCGCAGGGGGCGTTCCCAGCGGAGCCGGGCCAGGACCGCCCCGGGGTCCGGTGCGGCGCCCTCCGGCAGGGCGGCCAGCAGCGACAGCACCCGGTGGCGCACCTCGGGCGCGGCGGAGCGGTCGAGGCCGGGGCCGAGCGCCGACAGCGCCCGCTCCTTGGCGTCCCGCCCGCCGACCACACCGGACGTCCGGGTCGCCGCCAGCCACGCCTGGGCGAGCTGTGCCCAGCGCTCGGCGGCGGGCCGCTCCAGCCACTCGTCGTACGCCGGGGTCGCCGCGTACCGCTCGTCGGCCTCGCCGTCGGAGGCGATCAGCCCGGCGGCGTACGCCAGCTCCACCCAGAAGGCCGCGACCGGCTCCGGTACGTCGAGGGCGACGGCGGTCCGCTTCAGGTCCCGCACACTCAGCCCGCCGGCCCGCAGCACCGCGGGGCCGCCCTCGTCCCAGTCCTTCAGCAGCTCCTCCACCGTCGCCAGCGCGGTGTACGCCTGCCCGGCCGCCGTACCGTCCACCACCTGTGGACGGTGGGCGGCGGCCGGCTCCACGGCGGGCGGCAGCGGCTCCGGCGCCCGGTGCGCCCGTCCGGCCCGCAGATGCAGGGCGACCTCGCGGGGGAGGACGACCGTGCCGGGTGCCGTCGGCAGCAGCAGGGCACGGTCCAGCAGCCAGCGCAGCCGCGGCGCGGGATCATGGGTGACCTGGCCGTACGGCGGGCCCCACACCAGCCGCTCCAGCACCTCCAGGGACTCCGCCGGAGCCTTGGCCAGCAGGGCCTTCATCTTCCTGCGGTGGGTGAAGAGAGAGGTCAGCGCCTCCACGGCGGACACCGAGTCGTGCGTGGACGGCAGCCCGGCCGTCGCCACGATCTCCTGGATCCGGCCCGGTGACATCCCCGCCGTCGCCTCCCGCACACTCGGGCCGAGGCCGGTGGGGGACGGATGCTGCGGCGACGGGGCCAGCAGCTCACGGGCGGTGCGCACCAGACGCAGACGGTCGTCGGCGCCCCACACCAGCGCCTGCTCGCGCAGCGCCGCGAGGGCGGCGGGCAGCGCGGCCGACACCTCCGGGTCGCGGGCGTCCCCGGCCATCAGGCCGAGCAGTTCGTCGTACGACGACGGGTCAGCGGCCACCGCCAGCGCCTCCGCGGTCTGCAGGGCGAACCGGTCGAGCCGCTCCAGCGCGCGTACCACGGAGGCACGGGTGCCGGCCCGGGTGGCGAGCTGGGTGAGGTCGCCGGGGACCGGGGTGACGAGGTCGGGGCGGCTGCGCAGGAGGGCGGCCAGGGAGGCGTCGTCCCTGCCGCGGAGCGCTTCCGCGAGGGACCGGGGGGCCGGGTGGTCCTCGGTGCTCATCTTGCCCACGTTAGCGGGTCGCCGTTCCCGGGGGCTGCGCCGCGGGACCCCCGCTTCGGCGGGCTCGCGCGATAGCGTCCTCCCCGTGGGGATCGAGAGCGACCAGGTCGTCTACGAGTATCTGAGCCGCGTCGGCGACGTCGCACAGCAGCAGCAGTTGTCGTCGGCCACCCGGATGCGGCTCGTGTCCGAGTTGCGCAACGAGATCGACCGGCGCCGGTCCAGGGCGACCGTCGACTCGCCCGCCGCCGTCCGCCGGATCATCGACCGCCTCGGCACCCCGGACGACGTCGTCGCCGCCGCGGCCGACAGCGGCGCGGGTGCCCCGCAGGCGCCGACGCCCTCCGTGCCCGTACAGCGGGACGACGAGGACCGGCCGCCGCCGGCTCCCCCGGGGCCGGCGAAGGTGCCCGGGCCCCGGTCGGGGGCGCTCGCCGACGAGGTGCGGGTGCCCGACTGGTGGGAGCGGGAGGGCGATCCGTTCGCCGTGGGCGACGAGGTGCCCGGATTCGTCGGCGGGGTCGAGATCGCGGAGATGCTCCGGCCGCCGCGGCCCGAGAAGGAGCAGACGGAGCCCGAGGAGACGCCGAAGGAGACGCCGAAGGAGGAGGCCGCGGCGGTCAAGGGGCGGCGGCGGTTCCTGCCCGCCCTGCCGAGCGGCGGCTGGAGCAACCCCCTGCTGCTGCTCGCCGCCCTCGCCCTCGTCGTCGGCGCGGTGCTCGGGAACCTGTTGCTGCTGGTCGCGGGCTGGGCCGTCGCCTATGTCTCGCGCCGGCTGACCGACCGGGAGACCAAGCTGGCGGTCATGTGGCTGCCGGGGCTGTCCGTCGCCGCCGGGCTGGTGTGGCTGTGGGGCCGCAGCGAGGGCCGCTGGGGTGCGCCCATCGCCGAGGGGCACATGAACGACGCGATCGGCGAGACCTGGCCGTGGGTGGTGCGGGGCGCGGCGGTGGCGTCGGCGCTGTTCCTGGTCTGGCGTTCGCAGCGGCGGAAATAGGCCGCAGGCGGAGGGCGCCGACCGGGCACAATGACCCGCATGACCGTCGCCTCCCCCCGCGCCCGCACCGTCGGCTTCGACCTCGACATGACCCTCGTCGACTCCCGGCCCGGTATCCACGCCTGCTGGACGGAGCTGTCCGCGCGGACCGGGACGTACATCGACGCCGATCTGGTGGTCACCCGGCTGGGGCCGCCGCTGGCGGAGGAGATGGCGCACTGGTTCCCGGCCGAGGACATAGCGGCCATGGCCGGCCTCTACCGCGAGATCTACCCGGCGTACGCCGTCACCGGCACGCTCGCGATGCCCGGCGCCCACGAGGCGCTGGAGGCGGTGCGGCGGGCCGGCGGGAAGGCGATCGTCGTCACCGCGAAGTGGGAACCCAACGCCAGGCTGCACATGGAGCACCTGGGCATGCGGCCCGACGCGGTGATCGGCGATCTGTGGGCGGCGCAGAAGGCGGACGCGCTGCGCGAGCACGGCGCGTCCGTGTACGTGGGCGACCATGTGGGGGACGTGCGCGGGGCCCGGCTCGCCGAGGCGTACTCGGTGGGCGTGGCCACGGGGCCGTGCAGTGCCGCGGAGCTGACCGAGGCCGGGGCGGACGTCGTCCTCGACGATCTGACCCGGTTCGGGGAGTGGTTCGCGGACTACGAGGGCTGACCACTTGGGCTGACTACGAGGGCTGATTTCCCGCCCGCGCCCGACGCCGGCCCGCCGCGATCGACTGGAGCACTCCGGCGCCCGCGACGAGGAATCCGACGCCCATGAGCATGCTCAGTCCGAACATATACGTCGGAAAAGGCGTCGTACCGAGGAGCAGCGGGGCGATCGTGACGAGGGTGGCCACGGCGCCGGCGAAGAAGACGATGGCTCCGGCACGGATCAGTCGGTCACCGGGAGCGGCGGAATTCGTTTGGGTTTTGTCACGCACCGGACCAGGGTAGTTCCCACCGCGAAGGAACAACCGGGCGACGTCTTGTCACCCGCCCGAAGACCATTAGCCTTGGTACCGGCGGGTCATGGTCGACCCGCCCGACTGCTCTCAAGAGCCGTTCCACAGCTGTTTTTTCCAGAAGCAAGTTTCCGACGAGTACGAGGACGAGGACAGACGTGCCTACCGGCAAGGTCAAGTGGTTCAACAGCGAGAAGGGCTTCGGCTTTCTCTCCCGTGACGACGGCGGTGACGTCTTCGTCCATTCCTCGGTCCTCCCCGCCGGAGTCGAGGCCCTGAAGCCGGGCCAGCGAGTGGAGTTCGGTGTCGTCGCCGGACAGCGCGGCGACCAGGCGCTCTCCGTCGTCCTCCTCGACCCGACGCCCTCCGTCGCGGCGGCCCAGCGCAAGAAGCCGGACGAACTGGCCTCCATCGTGCAGGACCTGACGACCCTCCTCGAGAACATCACGCCGATGCTGGAGAAGGGCCGCTACCCCGACAAGGCCTCCGGCAAGAAGATCGCCGGCCTGCTGCGCGCGGTCGCCGACCAGCTGGACGTCTGACCCTTCAGGGAAACTCCAGTGCATCCGGGCCGAGGGGCGGCACCAGTCCCTCGGCCGCCGCGCGGGTGAGCAGGCCTCTGACCGCGGCGTAGCCGGCCTCGCCCAGGTCTGCCGTGAACTCGTTGACGTACAGGCCGATGTGCTGGTCGGCGACCGCGGGGTCCATCTCCTGGGCGTGGGCCATGACGTACGGGCGGGAGATCTCGGGGGCGTCCCAGGCGGTGTGTACGGAGGTGCGGATCGCGCAGGCCAGGGCGGTCAGGGTGTCCGGGCCCAGGGAGCGCCTGGCGATGATCGCGCCCAGCGGGATCGGCAGGCCCGTGGTGGACTCCCAGTGCTCGCCCATGTCGGCGAGCTTGTGCAGACCGTAGTTCTGGTACGTGAAGCGCGCCTCGTGGATGACGAGCCCCGCGTCGACCTTGCCGTCCCGTACGGCGGGCATGATCTCGTGGAAGGGCAGGACCACGATCTCGCCGACTCCGGCGGGGAGCGTGTCCGCCGCCCACAGGCGGAACAGCAGGTACGCCGTCGACTTCTCGGAGGGCACCGCGACCGTGCGGCCGGTCAGGTCGAGCCCCGCCTCCCGGGTCAGGACCAGCGGACCGCAGCCCCGGCCCAGCGCACCCCCGCACGGCAGCAGCGCGTACGCGTCGAGGACGTACGGCAGCACGGCGTACGACACCTTCAGCGCATCGAACTCGCCCCGCTCGGCCATGCCGTTGGTGACGTCGATGTCCGCGAACGTCACGTCCAGCGCTGGCGCGCCCGGCACCCGGCCGTGGGCGAGGGCGTCGAAGACGAACGTGTCGTTCGGGCAGGGGGAGTACGCGATCCGCAGGGGCTGCTCACCGGTCGTCATGTCTGTTCCCACTCTCCAGGACGGGCGCGAGCTTCCCGAACGCCGTCGTCAGCGCGGCCAGCGCCTCGCCGATGCGCCAGGCCGCGCGGTCGCGGGGGCCCACGGGGTTGGAGACCGCGCGGATCTCCAGGACGGGGGTGCCGTGCGCGCCGGCCGCCTCGGCGACCCCGAACCCCTCCATGGCCTCGGCCAGGGCGTCGGGGTGGCGTGCGCGCAGGGCCGCGGCGCGGGCGGCGGTGCCGGTGACCGTGGAGACGGTCAGGATCTCGCCGGTACGGGCCCCGGTGGCGTCCCCGGCCGCCCGTACGAGTGAGTCCGGCGGACGATGGGTGACGGTGCCGAAGCCCAGCTCGGTGACCGGCAGGAAGCCCTCCGCGCTCTCCGCGCCCAGGTCGGCGACGGTGATCCGGTCCGCGACCACCAGCGAGCCGACGGGCGCGTCCGGCAGGAAGCCGCCGGCGATACCGGCCGAGACGACCAGGCCGTACGGCTCACCGGCCAGCGTCGCGGCGGTCAGCGCGGCGGAGACGGACGCGGCGGCGAGCGCCGGGCCGACCCCGGCGGCGAGGAGGTCGTACGACCCGCCGGTGCGGTGGAGCTCCCCCCCGGGCAGGGACACCGGACGGCCGGGCTCCGGAAACGCCCGTGCCACCGCGTCCCGTTCTGCAGGGACCGCGGTGGCCACGAGGATGCGGGCGGAGGACGTGACTAGTCGTCCTTCTTCAGCTTGAACGACCACAGACCGGTCGCGGTCTGGCTGTCCTTCTTGCCGTCGCCGGCCTTGATGGTGACGAGCGTCGAGTCGCCCTGGGCGCCGTACTGGGCGTTGAAGAACACGCTGCCCGGGATGGTGCGGTACGTCTTGTCGCTGTCCTCGGTGAGCGGCTGACCGTTCATCAGGATGGTCCAGCGCTTGTCCGCGATGTCGGGGTCGACACCGAAGCGGACCGTCTCGTCCGGGTCGACGTCGATGGACTTGATGTCCTTGTCGGCCAGGCACTTCGTCAGGGCGGCGGAGTTCAGCGCCTTGCCCTCGCCGCCGCAGGTCGCCTCGGAGCTGACCGAGGTGCGGCCGACGGTGATCGTGGACAGCGGCGTCGGCTTGTCGCAGGCCGACAGGACGAGCAGTCCGGCGGAAACGGCGCCGGCGGTGGCGACGGCGCGGCGTCGCGTTACGGAGTGCAGCGTGGTCATGGGGCGAAGGCTATCGGGCGGGTGCGGCGGTCTCCTTATGCGGGGGGCCATGCCGCTGTGTGTTACGCCACGCGGGACTTCGGCGCTCCTCCGTGACGGGCCGAGCCGATCAGACCACGCACCGTCGTCAGCCAGCCGAGCGCGAGGACACCGGCGGCCACGCACAGGCCCAGCGTGCCGTTGAGCGGCATCACGATGCCGATCGCGCCGCCCAGCACCCACGCCATCTGCAGCATGGTCTCCGAACGGGCGAACGCCGAGGTGCGCACCAGCTCCGGCACGTCCCGCTGGATCAGCGCGTCCAGCGACAGCTTCGCCAGCGCCAGACAGAACCCGGTCGTCGCCGTCAGACACGCCACCAGGAAGGCGCCGAAGAAGATCGCCGCCGTGATCGCCGCGCCCAGGACCACCGCGAGGACCGTCACGATGATGATCTCCGGCGCCCGGGCCCGCAGCCACGCCCCCACCGCCGTACCGAGCGCGTTGCCCACGCCCGCCGCGACCGCCACCATGCCCAGCGACACGGCCGCGCTGGACCCGGTCAGCGGGTGCTCGCGCAGCAGGAAGGCGAGGAAGAAGGTCAGGAAGCCGGACAGCCAGCGCAGCGCCGCGTTCGCACCGAGGGCGTGGGTGACCGCGATGCCGACGGTCCGCAGACCGGGGCGCTTGACCGGCTGCCGGTGCGGGCCGTGCAGATGCTCCTCGTCCGCCGCGAGCAGCGCGATGTCCTCGCCCTTCGCCGAGTCCACCTTCGGCGGCAGGGAGAACGACAGGAACGTACCCGCCATGAAGATCACGAAGGCGCCGTAGAGCGGCCAGCGTTCCCCGATCGCGTGCAGCCCCGCCGCCACGGGGGCGGCCACACCGGTGGCGAGGAGCCCGCCCAGGGTGACCCGCGAGTTCGCCTTTACCAGCGAGAAACGGGGCGGCAGGAGACGGGGCACCACGGCGCTGCGGACCACGCCGTACGCCTTCGACGCGACCAGCACGCCCAGCGCCGCCGGATACAGCTCCAGACTGCCGGTCGCGACCGCCCCGGCGATGATCAGCGCCAGCAGGGCCCGGGCGAACATCGCGCCGGCCATCGCCGCCCGGCGGCCGTGCGGCAGCTTGTCCAGGAGCGGGCCGATCACGGGGGCGAGGACCGTGAAGGGCGCCATGGTGATGGCGAGGTACAGCGCCACCCGGCCCCGGGCCTCGTCCGTCGGTACCGAGAAGAAGACGGTGGAGGCGAGCGCGACGGTGATCATCACGTCCCCCGCGCCGTTCACCGCGTGCAGCTCGATCAGCTTGCCGAGGCCGGACTCCCCGGCGCCGTGCGCGTGCGTGGCCTTCCTGATGCCGCGGGCCGTGCCGGTGAACGGAAGATGCAGGGCACGGCCGACGGCACGGACGGACCCGCCGATCCGGCCCGACCCGCCGATCCGGCCCGTTCGCTTCGGTCCTTTCGATCCCCTCGTCCCACCGGTCCCGGTGGCACCTTGGGATGCTTTCGCGGCTGCCACTCCGTCATAGTGCCCCGAGAAAGGCCCGCGTAGTGCGGTTACCGCGCGGATGGAGGGGGTCCGGTACGGTCCGGTGCGGGGAAACGTCCCGTCGGTGTAGGCCGAACGTCGCGGAGAAGGTAGCGTGCGTAGCGCGCCGTGGCGATCGTTCTCGGCCGCGCGCCTCCCCGGCATCCAGCAGAATGGATGACAGCAGGTGCGCCCGAGCGCGATCGGGCGCGGACGTAAGACGCGGCCCTTCGGTCCGCTCCGTCCGCACCCGCCGCCTTCAGGCCGGCGCACCAGAGAGACGGCGTAGGAGAGAAGCGATACCTGTGAGCGCAGCGACCACGCGAAGCCGCACCCCCGACCGCCTGTGCGCCGAGGCCGTCGACCTCGCCCGTGCCGCCGCCGAGGAGGCCGCCGCGCCCGGCGTGATCGGCGAGCACGTAGGCCTGCTCTCCGAGGGTGACCGGGTGGTCACGCACTACTTCGAGTGCAAGGAGCTCGGCTACCGGGGCTGGCGCTGGGCGGCCACCGTGGCCCGTGCCTCCCGCGCCAAGATCGTCACCCTCGACGAGGTCGTCCTGCTGCCCGGACCGGACGCCGTCCTCGCCCCCGAGTGGGTCCCCTGGAGCGAGCGGCTGCGCCCCGGCGACATGGGCCCCGGCGATCTGCTGCCCACCGACGCCGAGGACCTGCGGCTGGAGCCCGGGTACTCCGGCGAGGACGAGCCGGCGCCGAACGCCCCCGTCTCGCACGAGATGGCCGACCTGGTCGAGGCCGAGGACGCCGAGGTGACCGCCGCGGCCCCGCCGGCCGCCCTGCCCACGGTCCCGGCCCGCGGCTCGATCTCCTCGATCGCCGAGGAGCTGGGCCTGCGCCGCGCCCGGGTCCTGTCCCGCTACGGCCTGCACACCGCCGCCGACCGCTGGGACGAGTCCTTCGGCGCCAAGACGCCCATGGCCCAGGCCGCCCCCGCGACCTGTGTCAGCTGCGGCTTCCTCACCCCCATCGGCGGCTCCCTCGGCCAGGCCTTCGGCGTCTGCGCCAACGAGTTCTCCCCGGCGGACGGCCGGGTCGTCTCCCTGGCGTACGGCTGCGGCGGCCACTCCGAGGCCGCGGTCATGCCGAAGCCCCCGCAGCCGCCCGCGCCGGTGATCGACGAGACCAGGGTGGACCCCTTCCCGCTCCGCCCGGCCCCGGACTCGGGCTCGGTCCCCGCCGCCCCCGACGAGGCGACGGAGGAACTGGGCCACGCGTAGGCCTCCGGCCCACCAGGGGGGCTTGGGAGCCGGGAGCCAGGGGGCCGGGGAGCTGAGGAACCGTGGGTCCGGGCGGCCGGAGTACCGGGGAACCGTGGGTCCGGGCGGCCGGTGAACCGGGTGGCCACGGATCCGGGCGGCCGGGCACCGTGGTTCCGGGCGGCCGGGGCATCGTGGTTCCGGGGCGCCGGTCAGCAGTTCTCGCTGATCACGTACTCAAGGGTGTCCGGAGACCGCTCGTCCGTCTTCAGCCGGCCCCCGCTGCTCCGTCCGGGCGGCGGCCGTGGGGGGCCGCGGTGCGCGATACCTTCTCCTCACGCCGACGAGGAGAGTGAACGTGAGCAAGTTCGTGCGGCCGGCACCCGAGGGCGCTGATCCCTTCGGCACGGCCCGCCTGCGCCGCGGCGTCCTGGACGCCTGGGCCACCAGTCCCGCCCGCTTCCGTGAGGACGCCAACGCCGAGGAGGACCTCGTCCTCGGCGGCTACCGTGACCGTCTCGTCGTGGAGCTCGCCCAGAACGCCGCCGACGCGGCCGCCCGCGCCGGCGTGCCCGGCCGGCTGCGGCTCACCCTCCGCGACGGCGTCCTCGTCGCCGCCAACACCGGCGCCGCCCTGGACGCGGCCGGCGTGGAATCCCTCGCCACCCTGCGCGCCTCCGCCAAGCGCGACACCCAGCAGGTGTCCGTGGGCCGCTTCGGCGTCGGCTTCGCCGCCGTCCTCTCCGTCACCGACGAGCCCGCCGTCGTCGGCCGGCACGGCGGCGTCCGCTGGGACCTCGCCGAGGCCCGCGAGCTGGCCGCCGACACCGCCCGCCACAGCCCCGGCCTCGGCGACGAGCTGCGCCGCCGCGACGGACACGTCCCCCTCCTGCGCCTCCCCTTCGCCGCCCAGGGCACCGCCCCGGACCCGTACGACACCGCCGTCATCCTCCCGCTGCGCGACGCGGCCGCCGCCGACCTCGCCGAACGCCTCCTCGCCGCCGTCGACGACGCCCTCCTCCTCGCCCTGCCGGGCCTGACGGAGGTCGTGATCGAGACCGGCGCCGACGCGCCCCGCACCCTGCACCGCTCCACCGACGGCGCCCTCACCGTCGTAACGGACTCCCGCGAGGGCACCACCCGCTGGCGCACGGCCGCCGCGCACGGGCCGCTCACGCCCGAGCTGCTCGCCGACCGCCCGGTCGAGGAGCGGCAGCGGGCGCACTGGTCGGTCACCTGGGCCGTCCCCGTGGACGAGCAGGACGCCCCCGCCCGGCCCCGCACCAGCCCCGTCGTGCACGCCCCCACGCCCAGCGACGAACCGCTCGGCGTGCCCGCCCTGCTCATCGCGTCCTTCCCGCTGGACACCACCCGCCGGCACGCGGCCCCCGGCCCGCTCACCGACCACCTGGTCGAGCGCGCGGCCGACGCCTACGCCGAACTCCTCGCCGACTGGCGCCCGGTGACCCCCGGCATCATCGACCTCGTGCCCGGCCCGCTCGGCAAGGGCGAGCTGGACGGGGCGCTGCGCCGGGCGATCCTGGAGCGGCTGCCGCGCACCGCCTTCCTGCCGCCCGCCGTCGAGCCCGTCAAGGACGAGGACGACCTGCCCGAGGCGCTGCGCCCGCGGGACGCCGAGGTGGTCGAGGGCGCGGGCGCGGACACCGTACGGGTCCTCGCCGAGGTCCTCCCGACCCTCCTCCCCGCCGGTCTGGAGCGCCGCGTCGAGCTGCGCACGCTCGGGGTCGCCCGCATCCCGCTCGCCGACGCCGTCGACCGCCTCGCCGGGCTGGAGAAGGACCCGGAGTGGTGGTACCGGCTCTACGACAGCCTCGCAGGCGTCGACCCGGACCGGCTGTCCGGACTGCCTGTGCCGCTCGCCGACGGACGTACGACCATCGGCCCGCGTCAGGTCCTGCTGCCCGTCGCGGACGAGGCCGGGGCCGACCCGGAGGTCCTCGCCCGCCTCGGTCTGAAGGTCGCCCACGCGGACGCCGCGCACCCCCTGCTGGAGAAGCTCGGCGCCCTGCCCGCCACGCCGCGCGCGGTGCTCACCACCCCGCAGGTGCGGGCCGCGGTCGCCGCCTCCCTCGACGACGACGGCGGCGCCTGGGACGACCGGGACACCCCCGACGCCGAGGAACTCGCCGAGACCGTCCTCACCCTCGTCCGCGACGCGGCCCTCGAACCGGGCGACGAGCCCTGGCTGGGCGCCCTCGCGCTGCCCGACGAGGACGGCGAACTCGTCCCCGCGGGCGAACTCGTCCTGCCGGGAAGCCCGTTCGCCTCCGTCATCCGCGAGGACGAACTCGCCTTCGCCGACGCCGAGTTGGTTGAGCGCTGGGGCGAGGCCCCGCTCGCCGCGGTCGGCGTCCTGGCCACCTTCGCCCTTGTCCGCGCCACCGACGTCGTCCTCGATCCCGACGAACTGGAGCCCCGAGAGGGCGACTTCGCCGAGCCGGACGACGCGGGCCTGCTGGACGCGGTGGACGTCTGGTGCGAGGACATCCTCGACCGCTTCCCCGACTCACCGGTCCCGCCGGTGGCCACCGAACTCGTCGCCGTCCGCGACCTCGACCTGGTCGACGACGACCGCTGGCCCCAGGCCCTCGCCCTGCTGGCCCAGCCGCCCCTGCGCGACGCCCTCACCCAGCCCGTGCGGATCCTGCTGCCCGACGGCACCCATGAGGTCGTACGCCCCTACACGGCATGGTGGCTGCGCGGCCACCCGGTCCTCGACGGCCGCCGGCCCGCCGGTCTGCTGGCGGCGGGCGGCGACCCGCTCCTGCACAGCCTGTACGACGAGGCCGACGCGACCGGTTTCGACGACGAGCAGGTCCTGCGGGCGCTGGGCGTACGGACCTCGGTGGCGGCGCTGCTCGACGAGCCGGGCGGTGCCGCCGAGCTCCTCGACCGCCTCGCCGACCCCGACCGCCCGGTCACCCCCGCCCAGCTGCACGGTCTCTACGGCGCGCTGGCCGACCTGGACCCCGAGCAGGTCACCCTCCCCGACGAGCTGCGGGCGGTCGTGGACGGCCGGGTGGAGGTCGTGGACGCCGCCGACGCGGTGGTCGTCGACTCCCCCGACCTGCTGCCCTTCACGGAGGGCGTCCCGCTCCTCCCGGTCCGCCCGTCCCGCGCCGCCGAACTGGCCGAGCTGTTCCAGGTACGGCGGCTGAGCGAGTCCGTGACGGGACGGATCGACTCGGAGGGCGCGGAACACGACGTACCGGAAGCGGTCCACGTCCTCCTCGGCCCGCGCACCCCGTCCGTCTACGTCGAACACGAGGAACTCGTCGTCGACGGCGTGGAACTGGACTGGCGCCTCACCGACGACGGCGTCCTGCACGCCGCCACCCTGGAGGGCGTGGCCGCCGGCCTCGCCTGGGCCGCAGGCCAGTGGCCCCGCCGCTTCGAGGTCGCGGCCCTCCTGGAGGACCCGTCCCGCACGGGGGAACTGGCCCGGGACCGCTGGTTCGACTGACGCCGGGGCCGACACGGCAGGGGCCCGTCCGACCTCGTCGGACGGGCCCCAGCGGAAAACCCGTCAGAAATCTTCTCCACTTCGTACAACTATTCACATCCCCCGTTGATCTCACCTCATGAGCCAACAGGCTTCACCAACACGTGGGCCCTGTCCGAGACGAGCCGTAGGGATCGACCGCAGCCAGGGTCCTTTCTTCACCGGGGGATTGCATGCACATCCGTGCCACCGTGGCCGCCGTCAGCGGCGCCCTGGCTCTCTCCGCCCTCGCCGTCCCGGCCGCCCAGGCCGCGGGCGGGTCCTCGTACGGCAAGGACGACGTCCAGAAGGCGGCCGCCGCGGCGCAGGCCGCCTCGGGCAAGACCGTCTTCACCGGGGCGACCCCGGCCGCCGACGGTGTTCCGTACCCGCTGAACATCACCTTCTCGGCCGTGAAGGTCAACAACGGCAAGCCGATCGTCGCGGGCGTCAGCGGCCACGTGAGCGTGCCGGTGACGTACAAGGTCACGCACGACGAGGGCTTCGACGTCTCCGCTCCCGACGTCTTCCTGGACGTCGAGATCTACCGCGGCACCGCCTACGACTCGCCGGCCAACCTGCTCTGGGGCGACGACTGGCCGACCTGCACGGCGAGCTCCTCCACCGTCGCCAGCTGCAAGGGGACCATCGACGTCTATCCCGGCCAGGAGCTGAACAACGTCGACGCCACCACCTGGAACGCCGGCGGCTACATCATCGACTTCAACGACCAGCTGGGCCTCGACATCGACGACATCGACTGGTCCAAGGTCGGTTACGCCGAGCAGGACAAGCTCGCCACCACCAAGCTCCAGCGCTTCTCCAAGCTGACCGTCAACGCCTCCCCCGAGCCGGTGAAGAAGGGGAAGACCATCACCGTCACGGGCAAGCTGTCCCGCGCCAACTGGGACGACAACAAGTACCACGGCTACACGGGTCAGCCGGTGAAGCTGCAGTTCCGCAAGAAGGGCAGCTCCACCTACACCACCCTGAAGACCATCAAGACCAGCTCCACCGGCACCCTCAAGACCACGGTCAAGGCGTCGGCGGACGGCTACTTCCGCTACAGCTTCGCGGGCACCTCGACGACCCCGGCGGTCACCACCGCGGGTGACTTCGTCGACGTCAAGTGAGCACCCCAGACATCCGTACTTCTCTGCACACGAGGAACAACAGCATGCGCGTTCGCGCTTTCGTCGTCGCCGCCACCGGCGCCGTCGCCCTCTCCGCCCTCGCCGTGCCGGCCGCCCAGGCCGCGCCGACCGCGACCACGTACACCTTCTCCAGTGTGAAGGTCAACAGCGCCAAACCCATCGTGGTCGGCTCCACGTCCAAGGTCACGGTCGGCGCCTCGTACACGGTCACCGGCTCGGCCGACCTGGACCCGGACACCACCATCACCATCCCGGTCCTCTACCGCGGGACCACGCTCAGCGAGAACACGCCCGACAAGGACGTCCTGGTCGGCGACGAGCCCGGCACCTGCACGTCGGTGTCCGCCAAGGTCCTCAAGTGCACGGCGAAGATCCAGCTCCGCCCGAAGTCCAGCGGCGAGGAGTACGCCGACCTGGCCAACGCCCAGGCCGGCAACTGGAAGATCGGCGCCGTCGCCGCCTCGTTCAGCGACGATGCCCCGGTCATCAAGAGCGACCTCGGCACCGCCAAGGTCCTCCGCAAGGCCACCCTCACCACCGACGCCACCCCGGAGCCGGTGAAGAAGGGCAAGACCATCACGGTCACCGGCAAGCTGGCGCGGGCCAACTGGGACACCAACAAGTACGCCGGTTATGCGTCCCAGTCGGTGAAGCTCCAGTTCAAGAAGAAGGGCGCCACCGCCTACACGACGGTGAAGACCATCAAGTCCGGCTCCACCGGCGTCCTGAAGACCACGGTCAAGGCGACGGCGGACGGCTACTTCCGCTATGTCTTCGTCGGCACCACCACGACCGCTCCGGTCACCTCCGCCGCCGACTTCGTCGACGTGAAGTAACACGCGAGGGCAAGGAGAAGGAGAGGGGAAGGTTTCTTCCCCTCTCCTTACCCTTTTCGGTACAACTCGCCCCAGGGGCCACGGATCTACCAGGTGAGTCAACAGACTCCCGAGATCACTTCTCTCCTCATGGGGAACGCACATGCGCATACGCGCCCTCGTCCTCGCCGCCTCCGGCGCCGTGGCCCTGACCGCCCTCGCCGTACCCGCCGCGCAGGCCGCCCCGGCCGGCCCCGCCGTCACCTTCTCCGCGCTGAAGGTCAACAGCGGGAAGAACATCGTGGTCGGTCCCACGACCACGGTCACCGTCACGGCCACCTACACGGTGACCAAGCCCGCGAGCCTGGACCCGAACACCATCGCGAGCATGCCGGTGCTCTACCGCGGCGCCACCCTCGGCGAAGACTCCGAGGGGCTCGCCGGCGACGACGTCGCCACCTGCACCACGTCCTCCTCGACCGTGCTGAAGTGCACGGCGAAGATCCAGTTCCGCCCGAAGTCCTCCGACGCGGACATCGATCTGACCAACGCCGACGCCGGCAGCTGGAAGCTGGGCGCCTTCGCGGTCAACGCGGCCGACGGCGTCACCTACCAGGGCGACCTCGGCACCACCAAGCTCCTGCGCGGCGCCACCCTCACCACCGACGCCACCCCGGAGCCGGTGAAGAAGGGCAGGACCCTCACGGTCACCGGCAAGCTCTCCCGCGCCAACTGGGACACCAACAAGTACGCGGGCTACAGCACCCAGTCGGTGAAGCTCCAGTTCAAGAAGAAGGGCGCGACCGCCTACACGACGCTCAAGACCATCAAGACCAGCTCCACCGGCACCCTGAAGACCACGACCACGGCCTCGGCGGACGGCTACTACCGCTACGTCTTCGCAGGAACGAGCACGACGGCCCCCGTGAACTCGGCCGCGGACTACATCGACGTCCAGTAACCCAACCGCCTTTAGGGGCGCGGGGAACTGCGCGATCAACCCCCACACACCCGCACCCGAAAACGCACCCTAGACGGACCCGCGGCGGTCGACCCACCTCCACACCAGCTCCAACCCGACCGCCGCGGCCCCCGCGATCCCCACCCCGATCCACGGCATGGTCATCCCCACCAGCTTCAGCGCGAAGAAGTCCTGAAGCCCGGGCACCACCAGCACCACCAGAAAGCCCGCCCCCATGGAGGCGACCAGCAGCACCCGCCACCACGTGTACGGCCGCGCCACGATCGCCAGCACCCACATGGAGATCAGGAAGAGCGTGAGGGTGGCGACACTGGTCTCCGCCTCCAGCGCCCCCGCCCCGCTGTAGTAGTGCCGGGCGACCAGGTAGGACACGAAGGTGGCGACCCCCGCCACCACCCCGCCCGGGATCGAGTACCGCATGACCCGCCGGACGAAGTGCGGCCTGGCCCGTTCCTTGTTGGGGGCGAGGGCGAGGAAGAAGGCCGGGACGCCGATGGTGAGGGTGGACAGCAGGGTGACGTGCCGGGGCAGGAAGGGGTACTCCACCTGCCAGCACACCACCAGCAGTGCCAGCAGCACCGAGTAGACCGTCTTGACCAGGAACAGCGTCGCGACCCGGGTGATGTTGCCGATCACCCGCCGCCCCTCCGCCACCACCGACGGCAGGGTGGCGAAGCTGTTGTTCAGCAGCACGATCTGCGCGACGGCCCGGGTCGCCTCCGAGCCCGACCCCATCGCGACACCGATGTCCGCGTCCTTGAGCGCGAGCACGTCGTTGACGCCGTCGCCGGTCATCGCGACCGTGTGCCCCCGGGACTGCAGCGCCCCGACCATGTCCCGCTTCTGCTGAGGGGTGACCCGCCCGAACACCGTGCCCTCGTCGAGCGCCGCGGCCATCGGCTCGCGCTCCGCGGGCAGCCGCCGCGCGTCGACCGTACGGCCCCGCAGCCCCAGCTTGGCGGCCACCGCCCCGACCGACACCGCGTTGTCCCCGGAGATCACCTTGGCCCGGACGTCCTGCTCGGCGAAGTAGCGCAGGGTGTCCGCCGCGTCGGGCCGCAGCCGCTGTTCCAGTACGACGAGGGCGACCGGGCCCGCTCCCTCGGCGACGCCGGGATCGTCCAGGGCCCGTACGGCCCGGGCGAGCAGCAGCACCCGCAGGCCCTGCTCGTTGAGCCGCCCGGTCTCGTCGAGGGCGGGGTCGCCGGTGTCGAGCAGCACGTCCGGCGCGCCCAGCAGCCAGGTGCTGGTCTCGCCGTTGCCCTCACTGAAGGTGGCGCCGCTGTACTTGCGGGCGGAGGAAAAGGGGAGGGCCTCGGTGCAGCGCCACTCCTCGGCGTCCGGGTAGGCGTCCAGGATGGCCCGCAGGGACGCGTTCGGCCGGGGGTCGGACTCGCCGAGCGCGCCGAGCACCTGGCGTATGTACGTCTCGTCGGCGCCGTCGAGGGCGCGCAGCCCGGTGACGTCCATGCCGCCCTCGGTGAGGGTGCCGGTCTTGTCCAGGCAGACGGTGTCGACGCGGGCGAGGCCCTCGATGGCGGGCAGCTCCTGCACCAGGCACTGTTGGCGGCCGAGCCGGATCACACCGATGGCGAAGGCGACGGAGGTGAGCAGGACCAGCCCCTCGGGGACCATCGGGACGATCCCGCCGACGGTCCGGGCGATGGATTCCTTGAGGTCGTGGTTCTTCACGAAGAGCTGGGTGACGATCAGGCCGATCGCGGCCGGGATCATCATCCAGGTCACGTACTTGAGGATCGTGGAGATGCCGGAGCGCAGCTCGGAGTGGACGAGGGTGAACCGGGAGGCCTCCTCGGCGAGCTGGGCGGCGTACGCCTGGCGTCCCACCCTGGTCGCCCGGAAGGCGCCGCCGCCGGCCACCACGAAGCTGCCGGACATGACCGGGTCGCCGGGGCGTTTGACCACCGGGTCGGCCTCACCGGTGAGCAGGGACTCGTCGATCTCCAGCCCGTCCGCCTCGGCGCACACCCCGTCGACGACGACCTTGTCCCCGGGGCCGATCTCGACGAGGTCGTCCAGGACGAGGTCGGAGGTGGCCAGCTCGACGGCCGTCCCGTCCCGGCGCACGGTGGGCCGGACCTCCCCGATGACGGCGAGGGAGTCCAGGGTCTGTTTGGCGCGCCACTCCTGGATGATCCCGATCCCGGTGTTGGCGAGGATGACGAACCCGAACAGGCCGTCCTGGAAGGGGGCGACGACGAGCACGATCAGCCACAGGACGCCGATGATCGCGTTGAACCGGGTGAACACGTTCGCCCGGACGATCTCGCCGACGGACCGGCTGCTGCGGACGGGGACGTCGTTCACCTGACCGCGTGCGACGCGCTCCGCCACCTCGGCGGCGGTGAGCCCGGTCGCGGCCGGCACGGTGGCGGTCGCGTCGATGTCGGTCATGGGATCGACGGTACGTGCGGATTTGGGGGTTCACCCCCCGAAGGGGCGGAAGATCCGACCTGGGGAGGAGGCGGGTCCTGCGAGGGGTGTACGGCTACTCGGCGGGAGCCTGTTCGGTCTCGTCCGCCGACTCGGTCTCGTCCGCCCGCCCGGTCTCCGCCGCCTGGGCCCGCTTGATCGCCGCGTCCCGGCTGCGGGTGATCCGGATGCCGAGGAGGCCCAGCGCGCCCCCGGCCAGGCAGGTCCACAGCCACCACAGATGGCCGTGGTCGTCGAACCAGCCGTAGAAGGGGAGCTGTACGAGGAAGAGGACGAACCAGATGATCGTGCCGCCGGTGATGACCGGGACCACGGGCCCCTCCAGGGGCTCCGGCGCCTCATGCTTGGGTGTCCACTTCGCCATGGGGACAGCTTACGAGGTGGTCACATCTACGCGCGAAGATGGCAGATCGGATCGTCATATGTTCATACTGAAACGGTTTGCCATTGACCACTTCTCTTCGTAGGAAACGCCAACTACATGCCCACCTCGGCCCCCACCAAGGTCCCCGCCCCTGAACAGCCGGGAGCCAGGCCCGCCTACGGCGCACTCGACCGCTACTTCAAGATCTCCGAGCGCGGCAGCTCCCTGCCCCGCGAGATCCGGGGCGGTTTCGCCACCTTCTTCGCGATGGCGTACATCATCGTGCTGAACCCGATCATCCTCGGCAGCGCGAAGGACATGTACGGGCATCAGCTCGACAACGGCCAGCTCGTCACCGCCACCTGTGTGACCGCGGCCTTCACCACGCTCCTCATGGGCGTCATCGGCAACGTGCCGATCGCGCTCGCGGCGGGGCTCGGCGTGAACTCGGTGGTCGCGCTCCAGCTCGCCCCCCGGATGTCCTGGCCGGACGCCATGGGCATGGTCGTGCTGGCCGGTCTCGTCGTCATGCTGCTGGTGGCCACCGGTCTGCGGGAGCGCGTCATGAACGCGGTGCCGTTCGGGCTGCGCAAGGCGATCTCGATCGGTATCGGCCTGTTCATCATGCTGATCGGTCTGGTGGACTCCGGTTTCGTCACCCGTATCCCGGACGCCGCCCACACCACCGTCCCGCTCCAGCTCGGCACCGACGGCCATCTGGTCGGCTGGCCGGTTCTGGTGTTCATCCTGGGCGTGCTGCTCACCCTCGCCCTGATCGTCCGCAAGGTCCCGGGCGCGATCCTGATCTCGATCGTCGCCATGACGGTCCTCGCGCTGATCGTCGACGCGGTCGCGGACGTCCCGTCCTGGGGCCTGACCACCCCGGAGTGGCCCGGCAACCCGGTCGCCACGCCCGACTTCGGGCTGATCGGCGACGTCAGCCTGTTCGGCGGCTTCTCCGAGGTCGGCGTGCTGACCGGCGTGCTGTTCGTCTTCACGGTCCTGCTGTCGTGCTTCTTCGACGCGATGGGCACGATCATGGGCGTCTCCGACGAGGCGAAGCTGACCGACGCCAAGGGCGAGATGCCCGGCATCAACAAGGTCCTCTTCGTCGACGGTCTCGCCGTGGCCGCCGGCGGCGCCAGCTCCTCCTCCGCCACCACCGCGTTCGTGGAGTCCACGGCCGGGGTCGGCGAGGGCGCCCGCACGGGCTTCGCGAACCTCGTCACGGGCGGCCTCTTCACCGTCGCGCTGTTCCTCACGCCGGTCGCCACCATGGTCCCGTCCCAGGCCGCCACGCCCGCGCTGCTCGCGGTGGGCTTCATGATCCTGGCGAACTCGGTCAAGGAGATCGACTGGGCCGACTACACGATCGCCATCCCGGCCTTCATCACGATGGTGATGATGCCGTTCACCTACTCCATCACCAACGGCATCGGCATGGGCTTCATCACCTTCGTGCTGCTGCGCATGGTGGCGGGCCGGGCCCGGGAGATCCCGGTCCCGATGTACGTGGTCTCGGCGGTCTTCACGTTCTACTACCTGATGCCGGCCCTCGGTCTGACCTGACCGGCGGTCCAGCTCCAGGGGTCTCAGGTGAGCCCGTAGAACTTCTCGGTCTCCTCGACGGCCGACTGGAAGCGCTGGTCGAAGTCATCGCGAATGAGCGTCTGGACGACATAGTCCTGGACGCTCATTCCGCGTTTGGCGGCATGCTGCCGGAGCCGTTCGAGCAGCTCCCCGTCTATCCGCAGGCTGAGCACAGTGGTCCCCATGAGTCGAGGGTCGCCGGATGCTGCCGTACGTCAGTGACTTTCCGCGCGCGTCTCACTCGTTCGAGTGACGAAGCGGTTTCCGTGGCCAGGGTCACGGGAATCCTGGCGCGCCCCAGCTTGTTTAGCCAGAGTAATGAGTTACGCTAAAGAGATGCCTGACCTCACCCATGGCGACGACGCGGCCGCCGTGAACTCGCTCCGGTCCGCAGTGATGCGGCTCTCCCGCCGGCTCAAACACCAGCGGGTCGACGAGTCGCTGAGCCCCACCGAGATGTCGGTGCTCGGCACCCTCTCCCTCTGCGGCAGTGCCACCCCGGGCGAACTCGCCCGCAAGGAGCACGTCCAGCCGCCCTCGATGACCCGCATCGTGGCGCTGCTGGAGGCCAAGGGACTGGTCCGGCTGGAGCCGCACCCCGAGGACCGGCGCCAGAAGGTCGTCACCAAGACCGAGCAGGCCGAGGCCATGCTCGAGGAGAGCCGCCGCAAGCGGAACGCCTTCCTGGCCACCCTGGTCGACGGCCTCGACGAGGACGAGTGGGCGAAACTGCGCGCCGCCGCCCCCGTGCTGGAGAAGCTCGCACACCTGTAGCCGCAGTAGCTGAGGAGGCGAACCCTGTTGAGTACGGGACCCGGAGCAGACTCCGCCCCCGCACCGACCACCCCCGACACCCCGCCCACCCCCGACACCCGTCGCCGCAGGACCTCGATGTTCAGCTCGCTGAAGGTCAGGAACTACCGCCTGTTCTTCGCCGGCCAGGTCGTCTCCAACATCGGCACCTGGATGCAGCGGATCGCACAGGACTGGCTGGTCCTGAGCCTCACCGGCTCCGCCACCGCCGTCGGCGTCACCACGGCCCTGCAGTTCCTGCCGATGCTGCTCTTCGGCCTCTACGGCGGGGTCCTCGTCGACCGCCTGCCCAAGCGCCGCGCGCTGCTGGTCACCCAGTCCGCGATGGCCGTCACCGGCATCGCGCTCGCCGCCCTCACCCTCTCCGGCCACGTCCAGGTCTGGCACGTCTACCTCGCCGCCTTCGCCGTCGGCCTCGCCACGGTCGTCGACAACCCGGCCCGCCAGTCCTTCGTCTCCGAGATGGTCGGCCCCGACCAGCTCCAGAACGCGGTCAGCCTGAACTCGGCGAACTTCCAGTCCGCCCGGCTGGTCGGCCCCGCCGTCGCCGGCCTGATGATCACCGGCGTCGGCACCGGCTGGGCCTTCCTCTTCAACGGCCTGTCCTTCGTCGCGCCCATCGCGGGCCTGCTCCTGATGCGCGCCCGCGAGCTGTACGTCGTCGAGCGCGCCCCGCGCGGCAAGGGCCAGCTCAGGGAAGGGCTCCACTATGTGGCCGGGCGCCCGGACCTGATCTGGACGATCGTCCTGGTCGGGTTCGTCGGCACCTTCGGCTTCAACTTCCCCGTCTACCTCTCGGCCTTCGCCGACGACGTCTTCCACGCCGGCGCCGGCTCCTACAGCCTCTTCAACACCCTGATGGCGGTCGGCTCGCTGGCCGGCGCCCTGCTCGCCGCCCGGCGCGGCACGGCCCGGATGCGGGTGATGATCGGGGCGGCGGTGCTCTTCGGCGCGATGGAGATCCTCGCCGCGACGGCCCCCTCGCTGTGGCTGTTCGCCCTGCTCATGGCGCCGATCGGGATGTTCGGCATGACGATCAACGTCACCGCCAACACCAGCATCCAGATGGGCACCGACCCCGCCATGCGCGGCCGGGTCATGGCCCTCTACATGATGGTGTTCCTCGGCGGCTCGCCCGTCGGCGCACCCATAGCGGGCTGGATCACCGACGCGTACGGCGTCCGCGCCGGCCTCGCGGTGGGCGGCGTGATCGCCACGGCGGCCGCGGTCACCATCGGCCTGGTCCTGGCCCGCGTCGGCAATCTGCGCCTGTCGGTCGGCTGGCACCACGGCCACCCCCGGGTGCGCTTCGTCCCGAGGGAGAGCGGGGAGCTGGCCACCGTGGGGTGACCTGCCCTCCGCCCTCCGGGCTCACACCCGCCGCTCCAGCAGCTGCCCCGGCCACGCGTCCTGCACGGTGAACGCGTGCGTCGGGGTGAAGCCGTTGGCCTCGTAGTAGGCGACCAGCTTGCGGTCGTCACCGGCGTAGCAGTCCACCCGCAGCAGGGCGACACCCGCCCGCCGGGTCTCCTCGGCCGCGTGCGCCAGCAGCGCGCCGCCCACGCCGAGGCCCTTGAAACGGCGGTCCGAGGCGAGCCAGTGGATGTACCGCTCGGGCTCGCCCGGCGGCGGAAGGTGCGCGAGGTACGCGCCGGGCGCGTCGGTCAGCGTGAGGGTGCCCGCCGGCACCCCGTCGACCTCGGCGACGAACGCCGCGCCCTCCTCCATGTACCGGACGACCGACTCCACCGTCCGGGGGCTCTGCGAGAGCGGCTTGGTCCCCCACTGGCCGGTGCGCCCCTGGGAGACGAGCCACTCCACACTGCTGTCGAGCATGCCGAGCATCGCGGGGACGTCGTCGGGACCGCCGTCCCTGATGGTGATCTCCATACCTCCATGGTGGCAGGGTGGTCGGTATGAGACTCTTCGCCGCCGTGCTGCCCCCCGAAGACGTCGCCGACGAACTCGCCACGGAGGTGGCCGAGTTGCGCGCACTGCCCGGTGCGGAGGCGCTGCGCTGGACCGGCCGCCCCGGCTGGCACTTCACGCTCGCGTTCTACGGCGAGGTCGACGACGACGTCGTACCGGAGCTGTCGGCACGGCTGGAGCGGGCCGCGCACCGGAGCGCGCCCTTCGAGCTGGCCGTGCGGGGCGGCGGACAGTTCGGGCACGGGCGGGCGCTGTGGGCGGGTGCGGCGGGGGACCTGCCGGCCCTGCGTCTGCTGGCCGACCGCGCGGAGGCGGCGGCGCGCAAGGCGGGCCTGGACCTGGGGGAGCACCGCCGCTACAAGGCCCACCTCACGCTGGCCCGCAGCCGGGACGCGGTGGACGCGGGGCCGTACGTCGAGGCGCTGCACGGGTTCCGGGGGCGGACCTGGACCGTGCGGGAACTGGTCCTGGTCCGCAGCCGGCTGCCGCGGTCCGGGGTGCCGGGGGAGCAGCCCCGCTATGAGCCGGGCGGGCGCTGGGCTCTCGGCGGGGCCGGTTAGGCTCGATACGTGGACCCGAAGACCAGGAACCGGATCATGGCCGGTGCGCTTGTGCTGATGTTCGTTGTTGTCGCGTTGGCTGCGGCCGTAGGTAGGTAGGGGCGAGGGGGCTGCACGTCGTTCCTCGGGTGCGGGCCCGTTGTGGCCGATCGCGCAGTTCCCCGCGCCCCTAAAAGCAAAAAGCCTCTACCAGGCGAAGGCCTCCGGCGACGGGCCCGGGCCCGGGAAGATCTCGTCGAGGCCCGCCAGCAGCTCCTCGCTCAGCTCCAGCTCGACCGCCCGGATCGCCGAGTCGAGCTGTTCCGCCGTACGCGGGCCGACGATCGGGCCCGTCACCCCGGGGCGCGTGAGGAGCCAGGCCAGGGCCGCCTCACCCGGCTCCAGACCGTGCTTCTCCAGCAGGTCCTCGTAGGCCTGGATCTGCGCACGTGCCGTGGGGCTGGCGAGGGTGTCGGCGGCCCGGCCGCTCGCCCGGCGCCCGCCCTCGGCCTCCTTCTTGATCACACCGCCCAGCAGCCCGCCGTGCAGGGGCGACCAGGGGATGACGCCGAGGCCGTAGTCCTGGGCGGCCGGGATGACCTCCATCTCGGCGCGGCGCTCAGCGAGGTTGTACAGGCACTGCTCGCTGACCAGGCCGAAGGAGCCCCGCCGGGCGGCGGTCTCGTTGGCCTGGGCGATCTTGTACCCGGGGAAGTTGCTGGACCCGGCGTAGAGGATCTTCCCCTGCTGCACGAGCACGTCGATCGCCTGCCAGATCTCCTCGAAGGGAGTGCTGCGGTCGATGTGGTGGAACTGGTAGAGGTCGATGTGGTCGGTCTGGAGCCGCTTCAGCGACGCGTCGACCGCGCGCCGGATGTTCACGGCGGAGAGCTTGTCGTGGTTGGGCCAGGCGTCGCCGTCGGCGGCCATGTTGCCGTACACCTTGGTGGCGAGGACGACCTTGTCGCGCCGCTCGCCGCCCTTCGTGAACCAGTTCCCGATGATCGTCTCGGTACGGCCCTTGTTCTCACCCCAGCCGTACACGTTCGCGGTGTCGAAGAAGTTGATGCCCGCGTCGAGGGCCGAGTCCATGATCGCGTGGGAGTCGGCCTCGTCGGTCTGCGGGCCGAAGTTCATGGTGCCGAGGACGAGTCGGCTGACCTTGAGTCCGGTGCGTCCGAGCTGCGTGTACTTCATGGAACTCAAGCCAACGTCCTGGAGTGCGCTCCAGGCAAGGGCCGATCGGTCAGTCGCGGGGGAAGTCGTCGGTTTTGAGGGTGAGGTCGACGACGGTTCCGGTGAGGTCGAGGTCGGTGCCGAAGTCCACCGGCGTCCGCTGTTCGTAGTCGCCGTCCTTGGGATCGGTGTAGACGTAGCACCGCCCCTGATAGGGGTCGGCAACGACGTAGACCGGAACCTCGGCGACGGCGTAGGCGATCTTCTTCGGACCGTAGTCGTTGGCCGCCGTGCCCTCCGAGATGACCTCGGCGACGAACTCGACGTCCTGATGGCGCCAGCGGCCCTTGTCGTCCGGTTTCGCCGAGTCCTTGAGCAGGGCGATGTCCGGGCAGAAGCCGTTCTGGTGGCCCGGGAAGTCGACGCGAACGTCGGAGAAGATCTTGGCCTTCCTCCCGAACCTGTCTTCGACGGCCCAGAGGAACCGGCGAATGATCTGCCAATGCGTGTTCCGCTGCGGTGTCATGAAGACGCTGCCCCCGACGATCTCAACCCTGAATCCTTCGGGGACGGGCATGTGCTCCAGTCGCTCGAACCACTCGTCCAGTCGCTGAGTGTTCGCGTCGGCCATCGTGATCCTGTCTTCAAGGACGGTCATCTTGGCGCTCCTCCCCGGCGGCCCCCATGGACGAGACCCGCCGCGCAGTACAACGATACGCACGGTCACCAGGACACGCCGGGACACGCGCCCCAAGCTCAGTCCCCGTACTCCCCGCCCAGCCCCCACCCCTGCCACATCGCCTCCGCGAAGGCCGCCGCCAGCTGGTGTTCGCCGCGGGCGTTGGGGTGGGTGCCGTCGTAGGTGTCGCTGTGGATGTCCCAGTCCTCAGGGACCGACGCCAGCAGGAGGGGCGAGGCCGGCTCGTCCAGGTCCGCCGCGGTCTTCGCCAGCAGTTCGTTGAAGAGGGCGACCTGGCCGCCGAAGTCCGGGTCGTCGGCGGCGCGGATGTTGGGGATCACCGGCAGCCAGACCATCCGGATCCGCGGGTTGGCCGAGCGGGCCTCGGCCACGAACGCGCGGGCGTTCTGCGCGGTCTGCTCCGCGTTCGTGTAGAAGCCGAGGTCGATCAGACCGAGGGAGACGAGGAGGACGTCCGCCCGGGCGGCCCGGACGGCGTCGGCGATCAGGGGCGCCATGTGCAGCCAGCCCTCGCCCCAGCCGGCCAGATGGGCGCGCGGGAAGCCGGGGTCGGCGTACGCGTACGAGGTCGGGGCGTCCGCCGCCTTGTCGTAGAGCGTCTCGCGCGGGCCGACCAGCGTGAACGGGCCGCCGTACGTCGCGCACAGGTGCTGCCACATGCGGTAGCGCCAGGTGTGTTCGCCCGCGCTTCCGATCGTCATCGAGTCGCCTACGGGCATGAACCTGAGCATCCGCTCATGATGGGGGATCAAGGCGGCCCATGGCGTGTGAGACGGGCCACGACGACGGAACGCCCGGGCGGGATGGCAGGCTTGACGACATGCGCCGACCCTTCGCCGTGCCCGCCCGAGCCGGGGCCCTCCTCGCCGCCGCCCTCCTCGTGGGCGCCTTCGCCGTGCCCGCCTCCGCCGCCGAGGGCGACGACGGCTTCACCCTCAAGGATCCGCGCATCACCGAGTCCAGCGGGCTCGCCGCCTCCCGCCAGCACCCCGGCATCTACTGGACCCACAACGACCAGGACAGCGGCAGCTACCTCTACGCGGTCGACAGCGGCACCGGCGAGACCGTCGCGCGGATCACCCTGAGCGGGGTGGGCCTGCAGCGGGACGTCGAGGCCATCGCCATCGGGCCCGACAACCAGATCTACGTCGGCGACATCGGCGACAACGACGGCGTGACCTGGCCCTACGTATGGATCTACCGGCTGCCCGAGCCCAAGAAGCTCACCGACCAGACCATCCGCGCCACGCAGTACGTCGTGAAGTACACGGACGGGTCCCGTGACGCCGAGTCGATGATCGTCCACCCCAGGACCGGGCGCGTCTACATCATCGACAAGCACGAGGACGGCGGGCATCTCTACGAAGGGCCCGCCAAGCTGTCCGCCTCCGGTACGAACGTCTTCAAGCCCGTCGCCACCGTCGACCTGTGGGCCACCGACGCCGCCTTCTCCCCGGACGGCACCCAGCTCGCCGTACGCGGCTACTTCGGCGGCATCTCCTACGACTGGAACGGCGGCGACATCAAGCGCAAGGGCCGGCTCGACGTGCCCCTGCAGCGGCAAGGGGAGTCCGTCACCTACTCGGCCGACGGCACCAAGCTGATGTACGGCACCGAGGGCACCGGGAGCTCGGTGGTCGCGGAGGACGCCCCCGACGGCGGCTCGGCCGCCAAGTCCCCTTCGGGCAAGGACGGTTCGGACTCCGCCTCCGACTCCTCCGGCTCCTCGGCGGTCACCGGGAACGTCAAGTTCGGCGCCCTCGCCGTGGCCGCCGTCGTCGCCGCCTTCTTCGGCTTCCGGCGGCTGCTGCGCCGTAACTGAGCCTCCCGTGGTGCGGCGGCGTCACCCGTCCGCGCCGCACCGCGCGACAGAGGTTTGGCCGTCCGGTCAGGCTGAGGTGTCCCGCGGGACGGGGGCGGACTCGGAACGCGGTCCCGCCCGCACCATTTTGGGAGACCCGCATGCGCGGTCATGCCGTGCGCGCCGCGAGAAAACGCGTCGCTCGCCGACTCTGTCTGTTCGTCGCCGCCCTGGCCCTGACGGTCCCGGTGGGCCTCGCCGCCGCGCCGCCGGCCGGGGCGGCCGCCGTCGCCTTCCCGGCCGTCCACGTCCGCACCGCCACCCTGCCGCTGAGCGGCCTGATCACGGGCGCCGACGAGAACATCGCCGTCACGGGGAGCCTCTCCGTCACCGTCGTCACCCGGACGGCCCCGGGCGGCGGCGGCACGGCCCGGATCATCAGCGCCCTGGGCCCCACGACCGGCGTGGGGCAGACGACCGGCGGGCGGTATCTGTTCGTGGGTGCGGACAGCGACCTGGTGACTTACCCGCCGGATCCCATCACCCCGCTGATCGCCTCCCCGGCCTTCCTCCAGATCGACCCGTTCGTGCCGCCCAACCCGATCGTCCCCCCGCACCCGATCAGCTTCCTGAAGGTCGGCGTGGTCGTCACCTCTGCCGGGGAGATCAACGACATCGTCGCGCTGCTCAACCAGATCGAGGGTCCCGACACCCGCTGACCCGTGGTCCGGCGGCGGCACCGCACTCAGGTGCCGCCGCCCTCCTTGACGCGCTCATGCAGGGTTAGTTTCCTGGGGGTACGCGGTCTATGGGAGCGCTCCCATAAGTTCCGGGCCCGCGCCGCCCCGAGAGGAAGCAACGCCATGTTCCGCAACCTCCGCAGAGCGCTGTGCGCCGCCGCCGCGGCCCTGCTGCTCCCCCTGGCGGCGGGCGCGCAGTCCGCCCAAGCGGCCCCGGCGGTCCCCGCCGTGGCGGCCGACGCCGGTGCAGGGTACTGGCACACCAGCGGCCGGCAGATCCTCGACGCGGCAGGGCAGCCGGTCCGGATCGCCGGGATCAACTGGTTCGGCTTCGAGACCGGCAACTACGTCGTCCACGGCCTGTGGTCCCGTGATTACAAGAGCATGATCGACCAGATGAAGTCGCTGGGCTACAACACGATCCGCATCCCGTACAGCGACGACATCCTCAAGAGCGCGACCGTGCCCAACAGCATCGACTTCAGCAGCGGCAAGAACGCGGACCTGCAAGGGCTCGGCCCGCTCGGTGTGCTGGACAAGATCGTCTCGTACGCCGGTCAGGACGGCCTCAAGGTGATCCTCGACCGGCACCGCCCGGACGCCGGCGGCCAGTCGGCCCTCTGGTACACCTCGGCCGTCCCCGAGTCGACGTGGATCGCCAACCTCAAGTCGCTGGCGGCCCGTTACGCGGGCCAGTCCACGGTCGTCGGCATCGACCTGCACAACGAGCCCCACGACCCCGCCTGCTGGGGCTGCGGCGACACCGCGACCGACTGGCGGCTGGCCGCCCAGCGCGCCGGGAACGCCGTCCTGTCCGTCAACCCCGACCTGCTGATCTTCGTCGAGGGCGTGCAGTCCTTCAACGGCGTCTCCGGCTGGTGGGGCGGCAACCTGATGGGGGTCGCGCAGTACCCGGTGCAGCTGAACGTGGCCAACCGGGTCGTCTACTCGGCCCACGACTACGCCACCAGCGTGGCCCAGCAGAGCTGGTTCAGCGATCCGACGTTCCCCGCCAACATGCCGGGGATCTGGGACAGGTACTGGGGGTACATCTTCAAGCAGAACATCGCGCCCGTGTGGGTGGGGGAGTTCGGCACGACACTGGCCTCGACGGTGGACCAGAAGTGGCTGGCGGCGCTGGTGAGCTATCTGCGGCCGACGTCGACGTACGGCGCCGACTCCTTCCACTGGACGTTCTGGTCCTGGAACCCCAACTCCGGTGACACGGGCGGGATCCTCAAGGACGACTGGCAGACCGTGGACACCGTGAAGGACGGCTACCTGGCGAGCGTCAAGGCACCGGGCTTCCCCGGCACCGGCGGCGGGGGCGGGGGAGGCGGCGGAAGCACGGCCGCCTGCTCCGCCGCGTACACGGTGACCAGCGACTGGGGCGGCGGCTTCAACGCCGAGGTGAAGGTGACCAACACCGGGACGACCCCGACCGCCTCCTGGAAGGTCACCTGGACCTGGACCGGCGCCCAGCAGATCACGTCCATGTGGAACGCCTCGTACACCCAGACCGGAACGACCGTGACCGCGGCGAACGCCTCCCACAACGGCACGATCGCGACCGGCGCCTCGACGACCTTCGGCTTCGGAGGCGCACCGGGCGGCGGGGCGGCACCGAGCGTGAGCTGCACGGCGACCTGAGCGCGCGGCGCCCGGTCGTGCGCGGGGCGCGCGACCGGGCGCAGGCTCCTCAGGGCAGTTTGGCTGACGGTACGTCATGACACCGTTGGTCTCGGGTCTCCTCGCCGTGAGAGGCCGACGGTGTGTGGTCTAGCGAGTGACAGCGGTCCGGGGCGGTGGGCTCATCGGTCGTTCCCGCTGATCATGTCGATCAGGCCCTGGGCCGTGTTGCCGTCGGAGTCGACGCCCTGCATCTCGGCGCCCTCGAAGGTGACGGCCTCGGCGGCGCGGACGAACATGGCCCGCTCGTACGCGGTGAGCGCGGCCTCGACGTCGTCCGGGTGGGCGGCGAGGGCCTCGCCGAGTTGGGCGCCGTCCAGCAGGGCGAGGTTGGCGCCCTCGCCGTTCGGGGCCGCGAGATGGGCGGCGTCGCCGAGCAGGGTCACCCCCGGCACCCTGTCCCACCGGTGCCCGGCCGGCAGGGCGTAGTGGGGGCGCAGGACCGGCGCGGTGTCGCCGTCGGTGATGAGCGCGGTGAGCTGCGGGGCCCAGCCGGCGAACTCCGCCGCGATCCGCGCGGCCGCCGCGGCGGGATCGGTGAAGTCGACGGCGGCGAACCAGTCCAGTGGCCTGGTGAGTGCCACATAGGTGTGCAGGGTGGTGCCGCTCTCGCGGTGGGCGAAGATCTCCCTGCCCGGCTCGGGCGCGATCATCGACCCGCCGCCCACGGCCCGCGCGGCGGCGGGGTGCCGGGTGTCGGCGTCGTACAGGAAGGTCTCGACGAACGACGTTCCGGTGTACTCGGGGACGGCGGCCGAGAGCAGCGGGCGGACCCGTGACCAGGCGCCGTCGGCGCCGACCAGCAGGCCGGTGACGACGGTGCCGCCGTCGGCGAAGGTCACCTCGTGGCGGCCCTCGCCGAGGGCGCGGACGGCGTCGGCCCGGTGGCCCCAGCGGACGGTGCCGGCCGGCAGCGAGTCGAGCAGGATCCGCCGCAGCTCGGCGCGCTGCACCTCGGGGCGTCCGCCGGCGCCGTCGTCGGCCCGGTCCATCAGGACGGTCCCGGCCGGGTCGAGGACCCGCATCGTCTGGCGGCCCTCCACGACGATGGCCCGGAACTCGTCCGTCAGACCGGCCGCCTGGAGCGCGAGCTGCCCGTTGTGGTCGTGGATGTCGAGCATCCCGCCCTGGGTGCGCGCCGCCGCGGAGGGCTCGGCCTCGTGGACCGTGACCGGGATTCCGTGGACGTGCAGGACACGGGCGAGCGTGAGGCCGCCGAGTCCGGCGCCGATGATCGTGACGGGGGTGTGCATGAAAGGCTCCTCGGGATGGGGCCGTCCGGTGGACTCCGGCCGGCCGTCCCCGAAAGGTGCCGGACCCCGCCGACAGACGGCCTGCAGACGGCCTACAACCGACCGACAGTCCTCCGTCGGTCGCCCGATCGCCCGTCTCAGGCCTCGTGGATCGCGTGGGCGAGGGCGGCCGCGAAGAGGACCGCGCAACGAGGTCTCGCAGACCCCGCAGACGACCTCGACCGTCTGCTCACCTTGGCACTGAGGATGTGCCGTACCGCGACCAGCACGGTGCCGGGTATGTGCCTGCTCAACGGATCGTGGAAGCCTTTGCCTTGACGTTGCGGCAGCTTTCCGGTGCCTGTCAGACTCGCCGACGCGCCCCTGGGCCAAATGAGTTGCAAATTTTTGGGCGAAAAGCTTCTTGCGGGCGTGCTTCTTCGGAAGGATCCCGCGAGGATCGTGAACTTTCCGGTCCTGCCGAACCCCCCATGCTCTGAAGGAACTTCATGAGAAGAAGCACAGCCGTGCTGTGTGGCGCGACCGTCGTCCTGGCCGGATCTCTCACGGCCGTCCCGGCCGAGGCCGCCTCGTCGCAGTCCGCGCAGCCAGCAGCCCAGGCGGCGAAGGTCACCTGGAAGAAGTGCGCGACGGACGACTACCCGACGCTCCAGTGCGCGTCGGTGAAGGTCCCGCTGAACTACGCCAAGCCGAACGGCCGGAAGATAACCCTGGCCTTGTCCCGCGTCCCGCACACCGCGCGCAAGTACCAGGGCCCGCTGCTGGTCAACCCCGGCGGCCCCGGCGGCAGCGGACTGACCCTCGCCGGGTTCGTGGCGTCCTCGCTGCCCAAGGCGGTCGCCTCGCAGTACGACGTCATCGGCTTCGACCCGCGCGGCGTCGGCAAGAGCAAGCCCGCGCTGGACTGCAAGCCGGGCTACTTCAACCCGGTCCGCCCGGACTCCGTGCCCAGCACCGCCGCGATCGAGAAGGCCAACCTCTCCCGCGCCAAGGCGTTCGCCAAGGCCTGCGGCACCAAGTACGCGGACGTCCTGCCGTACATCGACACGGTCAGCGCCGTGAAGGACATGGACCAGATCCGCAAGGCGCTCGGCGCCAAGAAGATCAACTACTTCGGCTACTCGTACGGCACCTACCTGGGCCAGGTGTACGCCAAGCTCTTCCCGACCCGGGTGCGCCGGCTGGTCCTGGACTCGATCGTCGACCCCGGCGGGGTCTGGTACGACGCCAACATCTCCCAGGACTACGCCTTCGACGCCCGCCACAAGGCGCTGATGACGTGGATCGCCAAGTACAACGGCACGTACAAGCTCGGCACCGACCCGGCCGCGATCGAGGCCAAGTGGTACGCGATGCGGGCCGAACTCGCCGCGAAGCCGGCCGGCGGCGAGGTGGGCGCCTCCGAGCTGGAGGACACCTTCATCCCCGGCGGCTACTACAACGGCTACTGGCCCGCCCTCGCCGAGGCCTTCGCCGCCTATGTGAACGACAAGGACGCCACCCCGCTGGTCAAGGCGTACGAGAACTTCGCGGCCATCGACGCCTCCGGCGACAACGGCTACAGCGTCTACACCGCCGTGCAGTGCCGTGACGTCTCCTGGCCGCGCGACTGGAAGCAGTGGCGCAAGGACAACTGGGCCGTGTACTCCAAGGCCCCGTTCATGGCCTGGAACAACGCCTGGTACAACGCGCCGTGCGCGTACTGGCCCACGAAGACCCTGAAGCCGGTGAGCGTCGCCAACAGCAAGCTCCCGCCGGTCCTGCTGTTCCAGGCGACGAACGACGCGGCCACCCCGTACCAGGGCGGCGTCGCCGTCCACCGTCTGCTCAAGCACTCCAGCCTGGTGGTCGAGCAGGGCGGCGGCAACCACGGCATCACCCTGAGCGGCAACACCTGCCTGGACAAGTACCTCGTCAAGTACCTCACCGACGGCACGGTCCCGCGCGGCAGCGGCACGGCCGACGCGGTCTGCAAGAAGACCGCCGACCCCGAGCCGGCGAGCGCGACGCAGTCCGCCCTGAGCGCGGACCGGTCGGCCGGCACGACGTCCGCCGACACCCTGCACACGCTGGTCGGCGTCCGCGGCTGACGCTTCCGTCACCTGCATGGAGGACCAGGGTGCCGGAAATGTCGGGTTCTGTGTGGTCGCGGGGTGAGGCTGTTCCCGATCGCCCCGCGACCACCGAAGGAGCAGACATGACCAACGTGCCCGCCGACCTCCGCTACACCGACGAACACGAGTGGGTGAGCACCGGGTCCGACGGCGTCATCACCGTCGGCATCACCGACCACGCCCAGAAGTCGCTCGGTGACATCGTCTTCTTCGAGCTGCCGGAGGTGGGCAGGACGTTCGAGGTGGGCGAACCCGTCGGCTCGGTGGAGTCGGTCAAGTCGGTGTCCGAGCTGTTCAGCCCGGCCAAGGGTGAGATCGTCGAGGTCAACCCGGATGCCATGGACTCCCCCGAGGACGTGAACAGCGACCCGTACGGGGTGTGGCTCTACAAGATCAAGGCCGCCTCGAAGGACTCGTCCAACGGGCTGCTCGACGCCAAGGCCTATGCGAAGCTCATCGCCGAATGAAACGCCGAGGGGCGCCCGGTGATCCACCGGGCGCCCCTCAGTGTCGTACAGGCGCAGTGATCAGAGCGGTGATCAGAGCTTCTCGATCACGTAGTCGATGCACTGCGTGAGCGCCTCGACGTCCGCCGGGTCGATCGCCGGGAACATCGCGACGCGCAGCTGGTTGCGGCCGAGCTTGCGGTAGGGCTCGGTGTCGACGATCCCGTTGGCGCGCAGGACCTTGGCGATCGCCGCGGCGTCGATCTCTTCCGCGAAGTCGATCGTGCCGATGACCTGCGAGCGCTTGGCCGGGTCGGTGACGAACGGCGTCGCGTGCTTCGACTCCTCGGCCCAGGTGTACAGACGGGTCGACGAGTCCTTGGTGCGGCCGGTGGAGAAGGCCAGACCGCCCTGGCCGTTGATCCACTCCAGCTGCTCGTTCAGCAGGAAGAGGGTCGCGAGAGCCGGGGTGTTGTACGTCTGGTTCTTGCGCGAGTTGTCGATCGCCGTGGGGAGCGAGAAGAACTCCGGGATGTGGCGGCCGGACGCGTGGATCCGCTCGGCGCGCTCGATCGCCGCCGGGGAGAACACGCCGATCCACAGGCCGCCGTCGGAGGCGAAGGACTTCTGCGGGGCGAAGTAGTAGACGTCCGTCTCGGCGATGTCGACCGGCAGGCCGCCGGCGCCGGAGGTGGCGTCCACCAGGACCAGCGCGCCCGCGTCGGCGCCCTGGACGCGCTTGAGGGGGGCCGCGACACCCGTCGACGTCTCGTTGTGCGTGAAGGCGTACACGTCCGCGCCCGCCTCGGCCCGAGGCTCGGGGTGCGTGCCCGGGTCGGAGGAGACGACGGTGGGCTCGGCCAGCCAGGGGGCGAGCTTGGCCGCCTTGGCGAACTTCGACGAGAACTCGCCGAAGGTGAGGTGCTGCGACTTGTTCTCGATCAGTCCGTGGGTCGCGACGTCCCAGAACGCGGTCGAGCCGCCGTTGCCGAGGATGACCTCGTAGCCCTCGGGGAGGGAGAACAGCTCGGAGATGCCCTCGCGCACCTTGCCGACCAGGTTCTTCACCGGAGCCTGGCGGTGGGAGGTGCCGAGGAGGGAGGTGCCGGTGGCGGCGAGGGCGTCCAGCGCCTCCGTCCGCACCTTGGAGGGGCCCGCGCCGAAACGTCCGTCGGCGGGCTTGATGTCAGAGGGAATCTGGATCTCAGCCACGCAGGGAGGTTAGCCGGTGCGGGAAACCTCGGCGAAACCTCGTCCGTCGGGTGAGACGGTGTTTTCCAGCAGGTGGGCTGATTGAGTGGACGGCATGACAGAGCTCGAGGCCGTGCTGCGCAAGGTCGTCAGGGGTGACGTCGGCTTCGACGCCACCTCCCGCGCCCTGGTCACCATGGACGCGTCCAACTACCGGCGGGTCCCGCTGGGCGTCGTCGCGCCCCGGGACGCCGACGACGTGGCCGCCGTACTGGAGGTGTGCCGGGCGCACGGGGTGCCGGTCGTGGCGCGTGGCGGGGGCACGTCGATCGCCGGGCAGGCCACCGGTACGGGGGTGGTGCTGGACTTCACCCGGCACATGAACCGGGTGCTCGCCCTGGACCCACGGGAGCGCACCGCCGTCGTCCAGCCCGGACTGGTCCTCGACCGGCTCCAGGAGGCCGCCGCCCCGCACGGGCTGCGCTTCGGGCCCGACCCGGCCACGCACAGCCGCTGCACCCTCGGCGGGATGATCGGCAACAACTCCTGCGGCGCGCACTCGGTGGCCTGGGGGACGACCGCGGACAGTGTGCGCGAGCTGGAGGTCGTCACCGCGCGGGGGCGGCGGCTGCGGCTCGGGCAGGGCTGGTCCGGGGCGCCCGGCGGGCTGCGGGACCTGGTGGAGGGGGACCTGGCACGGCTGCGGACCGGTTTCCCCGCACTGCCCCGCCGGATCTCCGGGTACGCGCTGGACGCGCTGCTGCCCGAGAAGGGCGCCGATGTCGCCCGCTCCTTCTGCGGCTCGGAGGGCACGCTCGGCGTGCTCACGGAGGCGGTCGTACGGCTCGTCGAGGCGCCACGCGCGCGTGCGCTCGCCGTGCTCGGGTACGGCGACGAGGGCGCCGCCGCCGAGGCCGCGGCCGGGCTGCTGCCCCACCGGCCGCTGACCGTCGAGGGGATGGCGGCCGACCTGGTGCCGCCGACGGCGGGGCTGCCCCGCGGGGGCGCCTGGCTGTTCGTGGAGACCGGCGGTGAGTCGGAGGGCGAGGCACGCGCGCGTGCGGAGACGATCGCGCGGGCGGCCTCGGACACCGTCGACGCGCTGGTCGTCACCGACCCGGCCGCCCAGCGCGCCCTGTGGCGGATCCGCGAGGACGCGAGCGGCACGGCGACCCGGATGCCCGACGGCTCCGAGGCCTGGCCCGGCTGGGAGGACTGCGCGGTGCCGCCCGCCCGGCTCGGCGCCTACCTGCGCGACTTCCGGGCCCTGCTTGCCGCGCACGAGCTGCGCGGGACGCCGTACGGCCATTTCGGCGACGGCTGCATCCACGTCCGGATCGACTTCGATCTGCTGACCGGGCCGGGCGTCGCGCGCTTCCGCCGCTTCTCCGAGGAACTCGCCGACCTGGTCGTCGCCCATGGCGGCTCGCTGTCCGGCGAGCACGGCGACGGGCAGGCGCGGGCCGAGCTGCTGCCGAGGATGTACGGCCCCGAGCTGGTCGCCCTGTTCGAACGGGCCAAGGGCGTGTGGGACCCCGACGACCTGCTCAACCCCGGCATGCTGGTCCGCCCCGCGCCCCTGGACTCCGGGCTGCGCTTCGCCGTGCTGCCCCGCGAACCGCTGCCGGTCGTCTTCGGCTACCCGTCCGACGGCGGTGACTTCGCGGCCGCCGTACGCCGCTGTGTGGGCGTCGCCAAGTGCCGCACGACGGCGGCGACCGGGTCCGCCGTGATGTGCCCCTCGTTCCGTGCGACGGGCGAGGAGGCGCACTCCACGCGCGGGCGGGCCCGGCTGCTGCACGAGATGCTCGCCGGCGAGGTGGTGACCGACGGCTGGCGGTCGGCGGAGGTCCGCGACGCCCTGGACCTGTGCCTGTCCTGCAAGGGCTGCCGCTCCGACTGCCCGGTCGGGGTCGACATGGCCACCTACAAGGCGGAGTTCCTGCACCACCACTACGCGGGCCGGCGCCGCCCCGCCGCCCACTACGCGCTGGGCCGGCTGCCGCAGTGGCTGCGCTGGGCGTCCCGCCTGCGCGCGGGCCGGCTCGTGAACGCCCTCGCGCGCGTGCGGCCCCTGGCGTGGGCGGCGAAACGGGCGGCGGGGATCGCGCCGGAGCGGGCGGTCCCGCCACTGGCCCGGGAGACGTTCACCCGGTGGTGGGGGCGGCTTCTGGTGGCGCGGGCGCGGACGGAGGCGGTTGGGGAGGGGCGACCGGGCGGGTCCCGGCAGGCGGTCTTCCTGTGGCCGGACACCTTCACGGAGCACCTCTCCCCGTCCGTGGGGCGGGCGGCCGTGCGGGTCCTGGAGGCGGCGGGGCTGGACGTGCTCACCCCGCCCACCCGCCGGTGGCCGAAGGCAGCGGTCGGCGACGGGGTGTCGTACGTCTTCAACCCGCTCACGGCGAGGCGCGGCCGTGTGTGCTGCGGACTGACGTACGTCTCGACCGGCCAGCTGGACCGCGCCCGGGAGGTCATGCGACGCACCCTGGACCTGCTGGAGCCGTTCCTGACCCAGGGCGACTCGACGCAGGCGTCCTTCGTCGTCCTGGAGCCCAGCTGTGCCGCCGCCCTGCGGACGGACCTGCCGGAGCTGCTGCCCGGCGACCCGCGCGCACGGCGGCTCGCGGCGCGGGTGGTGACCTTCGCGGAGGCGCTGGAGCGGTACGCGCCCGGCTGGGCGCCGCCCCGGCTGGACCGGCCGGTCGTCGGCCAGACCCACTGCCATCAGCACGCGGTGCTCGGCGACGCCCCCGACCGGCGGCTGCGCGAGGCCGCCGGACTCACCGGCGAACTGAGCGGCGGCTGTTGCGGCCTCGCGGGCAACTTCGGTTTCGAGAAAGGCCACTTCGAGGTGTCGGTGGCCTGCGCGGAGGAGCAACTGCTGCCCGCCGTACGGCAGTCCCCGCCCGGCACGGTCGTCCTCGCCGACGGCTACTCCTGCCGCACCCAGCTCGACCAGCTGGCCGGGGTGCGGGCCCGGCATCTGGCGGAAGTCCTGGCGGACGCGCTCGACGACGATTAAGGAACCACGGGTTGCTCAAGCAACTGCCAGCTTCTCCCAGGGTATTCACAGCGCACCTTTGCTCTTTTTGCCGTTTGCGGAGATGAGGAGCGTGTAAGTTTCTCGATGTCGGGAGCCGGACGCGGAAAGCCCGAAACGACGAAAGCACAGCGCAATCCCCGCAAGGAGTTGGAATGAGCTTCAAGAAGCTTGCCCCGCTGCCCCCCAAGCCCAAGTCGAAGCAGCTCCCGCCCCCGCCGAAGCCCAAGCCGAAGAAGAAGCTCAAGCCGGTTCCGCCGGTGCCCGGCCAGGACGGCTGAGCCCACGCCGACATGCTGAAAAGGGGCCGACGGTGCACCGTCGGCCCCTTTCCTTTTGAAAATCAGCTGGAAATCAGGGGGCTTTTTCAAGGAGGGTAATTCTTGCAGGGAGAACGGCAAGAACCGGAAGAAGAGGGTGAAGAATATGAGGACGACACCCCCACCATTCCCGCGCGTGTAGCGTTCCGCCGCTTCTGGCCGCTCACCCGGGGCCTGCGGAAGTGGCTGCTCGTCGTCTGGGTGTGCACGATCCTCGCCGCACTCGCCGAGACCGAGGCCATCCTGCTCTTCGGCGACCTCACCGACAACGCCCTGCGCGAGGGCTCGCTCGCCGCGTTCTGGGCGCCGGCCGTGAAGTGGCTCGGGGTCGCCGTGGTCGGCGCGCTCGTGGCCTACGCCGGCAACTCCCTGGCCGCCTGGGCGACCGAGCGGTTCGTGATGCGGCTGCGCGAGCATGTCTTCGACCACGTCCAGCAGTTGCCGCCGCACTTCTTCCAGCGCCACCGCCAGGGCGATCTGCTGTCCCGGCTGACGAGTGACGTCGAGGCCATCGAGACGATGGTCGTGTCGGGCCTGGTCGGCGCCGCCTCCGCCGCCTTCTCCGCGATCTTCTACGCGGCCGCCGCCTTCTGGCTGCGCTGGGACCTGGCCTCGGCCACCTTCGTCCTCGCCCCCCTCTTCTGGCTGGCCGCGCGCCGCTTCTCCGGCTCCATCAAGGACGTCTCGCGCGAGGGCCGGGTCGCCGACGGCGCGATCACCTCCGTCGTCGAGGAGTCGCTCGGCAACATCGTGCTGACCCAGGCGTACGACCGGCGTGACGCCGAGCGCCGCCGGCTCGGCGAGGAGGCGAACGCCTGGTTCCGCGCCTCCGTGCGCTCCACCCGGCTCAACGAGGCCTACGAACAGCTGGTGACCGTCATCGAGACCGTGTGCGTGCTCGCGGTGATCGGCATCGGCGCCTGGGAGATCTCCACCGGCCGTATGACCCTCGGCCAGCTGCTCGCCTTCGCGGCCTTCCTCGGCTACCTCTACCCGCCGGTGCGGGGCCTCGCCCAGCTCGGTCTGACGATCACGGCGGCGACGGCGGGCGCCGAGCGGCTGATCGAGATCCTCGACGTGAGGCCCTCGGTGACGGACCCCCGGCGCGTGGCCGAGCCCCCCGGCCGCCCGGACGGCACGGTCGAGGTCAGGGACGTCTCCTTCCGCTATCCCGGCGCCGACCGGCAGGCCCTTCAGGGGCTCTCCTTCTCCGTGCACCCGGGCGAGCTGGTGATCGTCACCGGGCCGAGCGGCGCGGGCAAGTCCACCGTCTCCAAACTGCTCCTGCGCTTCTACGACCCGGACGCCGGCGAGGTCCTGCTGGACGGCGTGCCCGTCCGGGACTTCCCGCTGGCGCGGCTGCGGGAGTATCTGACCCTGCTGCCGCAGGAGACGCTCGTCCTGCACGACACCGTCCGGGCGAACATCGCCTGCGGCCGGCCCGGTGCGAGCGAGGCGGCCATCGAGGAGGCGGCCCGCGCGGCCGACGCCCACGATTTCGTCGTCAAGCTGCCCGAGGGCTACGACACGAGGATCGACCCCGGTTCGGCCCGGCTGTCCGGCGGCCAGCTCCAGCGCCTCGCGATCGCCCGCGCGATCCTGCGGGACGCCCCGGTCCTGGTCCTGGACGAGCCGACCACCGGCCTGGACGCGATGGCCGCCCGGCGGATCGTGAAGCCGCTGCGGCGACTGATGGCGGGCCGCACCACCATCATGATCACCCACGATCTCAACCTCGCCCCCGACGCCGACCGCATCCTCGTGGTCGACCAGGGCCGGATCGTGGAGACCGGCCGTCACGAGGAGCTGCTGGCCTGGGGCGGGGCCTACGCACGGCTGCACCGCTCGCAGAACAACGCCCTGATGGACACGGGCGAGCTGCGGCTGCCGCTGTTCGTGGAGCAGCCGGTGCCGGTGCCGGTCCCGGTGCCCGAGCCGTACGACCCGTACGCCCCCTCCGGCCTGTACACCCCCTACGACCCGTACGCCGCCCCCTACACCCCCTACGACCCGTACGACCCGTACGACCCGAGGCACTGGCCCGGCATCTGAACGTCTCACGGCGCGAGACAGAGGCTTCAACGGTTTACGCACCTGTCCAGGTTCATTACTCTGGACTTGACAGTGCAACCGGATGAACACAAGAGCTCTTGGACCGCCCGTGACCGCCCCTTCGGAAGCCTCCCTCGCCACCCCCGTCCCGGCCGGTGCTCACGGCGCCCCCGGCCGCTTCGGCTCCCTCGGGCCGGTCGGCCTCGTCCTCGCCGGCGGCATCTCGGTGCAGTTCGGCGGCGCGCTGGCGGTGACGCTGATGCCGAGGGCGGGTGCGCTCGGGGTCGTGGCGCTGCGGCTGGCGGTCGCGGCGGTGGTCCTGCTCGTCGTCTGCCGTCCCCGGCTGCGCGGCCACTCCCGCACCGACTGGGGCACGGTCGTCGTCTTCGGTGTCACCATGGCCGCGATGAACGGCCTCTTCTACCAGGCCGTCGACCGCATCCCGCTGGGCCCGGCGGTGACCCTGGAGGTCCTCGGCCCGCTCGCCCTCTCCGTCCTCGCCTCCCGCCGCGCCCTCAACCTGGTCTGGGCCGGGCTCGCCCTCGCCGGGGTCTTCCTGCTCGGCGGCGGGGGCTTCGCCGCCCTCGACCCGGTGGGTGTCGCGTTCGCCCTGGGGGCGGGTGCGATGTGGGCGGCGTACATCGTGTTCAGCGCCCGTACGGGCCGCCGCTTCCCGCAGGCCGACGGCCTGGCCCTGGCGATGGCGGTGGGCGCGCTGCTCTTCCTCCCGCTGGGCATCGCGGAGTCCGGGGCGAAACTCGCGGACCCGGTGACGTTCGGCCTCGGCGCGGCGGTCGCCCTCCTCTCCTCCGTGCTGCCGTACACCCTGGAACTCCTGGCCCTGCGCCGGCTGCCGGCCTCCACCTTCGCCGTCCTGATGAGCCTGGAACCGGCCGTCGCCGCCACGGCCGGCCTCCTGGTCCTCGGCCAGTCCCTGACCCTCCCCGAAACGGCCGCGATCGCCCTGGTGGTCGCCGCGAGCATGGGCGCGGTGCGCACCCAGGTGGGCCGGGGGAAGGCGCCGGTGCCGGAGGCCTGAGGGCCCCCGGTCGCGGAGCGGGCAAAATTAAATGCAAGCATGCTTGCTTGTTTCTGGGGGCCCTGCCATGCTCCACCCCATGGCCGACCCGACGCCCGTGATCGACGACCTGTGTGCCGAAAGCGACGAACTCGATCTGCTCGTCGCCGAGTTGGAGCCGGAGCAGTGGACGCTCCCGACCCCTGCCCCCGGCTGGACCGTCGCCCATCAGATCGCCCACCTCGCCTGGACCGACCACGCCTCGCTGCTTGCCGTGACCGACCAGCGGGCCTTCGCCCATGAGGTCGAGGCGGCCCTGACCGAGCCCGGGGACTTCGTGGACAACGGCGCCGAGGAGGGCGCCCGCAAGCCGCCCGCGCGGCTCCTCCAGGACTGGCGGACCGGCCGCGCGGCCCTCGCCGACGCCCTGCGCACCGCCCCCGAGGGCGCCCGCTTCCCCTGGTACGGGCCGCCCATGTCCACCGCCTCCATGGCCACCGCCCGGCTGATGGAGACCTGGGCCCACGGCCTGGACGTCGCCGACGCCCTGGGAGCCGTCCGCACCCCGGGCGACCGCCTGCGGCACATCGTCCGCCTCGGCGTCCGCACCCGCGACTACGCCTTCGGCGTGCACGGACTGACCCCGCCGTTCGAGGACTTCCGCGTCGAACTCACCGCCCCCTCCGGCGAGTCGTGGGCATACGGCCCCGACGACGCCACCGACCGCGTCACCGGCCCCGCCCTCGACTTCTGCCTCCTCGTCACCCAGCGCGCCCACCGCGCCGACCTCGCCCTGCGCGCCGAGGGCGAGGACGCCGACCGCTGGCTCGACATCGCCCAGGCCTTCGCGGGCCCGCCCGGCAAGGGGCGCGCCCCACGAGGGGAGTCCGCGTGACGCCCCCACCGCCGTCGCCCCCGCCACCTCTGCGCATCGGCAACTTCTCCGGCTTCTACGGCGACCGCGCCGACGCCCTGCACGAGATGCTCACCGGCGGCGCACTCGACGTCCTCACCGGCGACTACCTCGCCGAACTGACCATGCTCATCCTCGGCCGCGACCGGCTGAAGGACCCCTCCGCCGGATACGCCCGCACCTTCCTGCGCCAACTGGAGGAGTCCCTCGGGCTCGCCCGGGAGCGGGGCGTGCGGATCGTCACCAACGCCGGCGGCCTCAACCCGGCCGGACTCGCCGACGCCGTACGGAACCTGGCCGACCGGGTCGGCGTCCCCGTACGCGTCGCGCACGTCGAGGGCGACGACCTCGGCGACCGGTTCCCCGGCGCCCTCACCGCCCACGCCTACCTCGGCGGCTTCGGCATCGCGGCCTGTCTGCGCGAGGGCGCGGACATCGTCGTCACCGGGCGGGTGACGGACGCGGCCCTGGTCACCGGGCCCGCCGCCGCCCACTTCGGCTGGACGCCGCAGGACCACGACCGGCTCGCGGGCGCGGTCGTCGCCGGGCACGTCCTGGAGTGCGGGACCCAGGCCACCGGCGGCAACTACGCCTTCTTCCGGGAGGCGGACGTCCGCCGGCCCGGCTTCCCGCTCGCCGAACTGCACGCCGACGGCAGCAGCGTCATCACCAAGCACCCCGGCACCGGCGGACTCGTCGACGTCGGCACGGTCACCGCCCAGCTGCTGTACGAGACGACGGGCGCCCGGTACGCGGGACCCGACGTCACCGCCCGCCTCGACACGGTACGGCTCACCCCGGACGGCCCCGACCGGGTCCGCATCGACGGCGTCCGCGGCGAGGCCCCGCCGCCCACCCTCAAGGTCGGCCGCAGCCGGCTCGGCGGCTACCGCAACGAGGTCGTCTTCGTCCTGACCGGCCTCGACGTCGAGGCCAAGGCGGACCTGGTGCGCGAGCAGCTGGCCGGCGCGACGGCGAAGGCCGCCGACGTCCGCTGGGAACTCGTCCGCACCGACCGCCCCGACGCCGACACCGAGGAGACCGCGAGCGCCCTGCTGCGGCTCGTCGTCCGCGACCCCGAACAGGCCGTCGTGGGCCGGACCCTGAGCGGCGCCGCCGTGGAACTGGCCCTCGGGAGCTACCCCGGCTTCCACGTCCTCGCCCCACCCGGCAAGGGCGCCCCCTACGGGGTGTTCGAGGCCGCGTACGTCTCCCAGGACGAGGTCGCGCACACCGCAGTCCTCGACGACGGACGCCGGATCCCCGTCCCCCCGGCCGCCGACACCCTCGTACTCGACGACGTGACGTCACCGGAACTGCCCGCGCCCCTGCCGCCCGGACCCGTCCGCAGGGCACCCCTCGGGCTGCTCGCCGGCGCCCGCAGCGGGGACAAGGGCGGGGACGCCAATGTCGGGGTGTGGGTCCGCACCGACGAGGCCTGGCGCTGGCTCGCCCACACCCTGACCGTCGACCGCTTCCGCGAACTCCTCCCGGAGACGGCCGAGTTGCCTGTCACCCGGCATGTGCTCCCGCACCTGCGCGCCCTGAACTTCGCCGTCGAGGGCGTCCTCGGCGCCGGAGTCGCCGCACAGCACCGCTTCGATCCGCAGGCCAAGGCGCTCGGCGAATGGCTGCGCTCCCGGCAACTGGATATCCCGGAGGCACTCCTTTGAACCCTCCCCCAGCTAAAGCCCGGGGATTCCTGGCTCAGGAAGCCCCGCAGGTCAACGACCTGCAAGGTCTAACACCCTCAACACCAGCCGGGTTGGAACCAGCCCGGTTTGGTAGAGCAAGGCTCTGGGGGCGCTGTCTTGGTTCTCGACCAGCGCGCGCACGGAGCTTGGTTCTCGCACCGCACGCCGGGCGGCTTACCGGATCGAAGGAGGCTTGGTGACCGTCCTGCCGTCGGCGCTGGACACGACCGGCCCCGACCACCGCGCCCACCGCGAGGCCATGCTCGCCAAACTGGCCGGCCTGGACGCCGAGCACGCCAAGGCCCTCGCGGGCGGCGGCCCGAAGTACGTCGAACGGCACCGCGCCCGCGGCAAGCTCCTCGCCCGCGAACGCATCGAACTGCTCCTCGACCCCGACACCCCGTTCCTGGAGCTGTCCCCGCTCGCCGCCTGGGGCAGCGACTACACCGTCGGCGCCTCCCTGGTCACCGGCATCGGGGTCGTCGAGGGCGTCGAGTGCCTGATCACCGCCAACGACCCCACCGTGCGCGGCGGCGCCAGCAACCCCTGGTCGCTGAAGAAGGCCCTGCGTGCCCACGACATCGCCCTCGCCAACCGGCTGCCCTTCCTCAGCCTCGTGGAGTCCGGCGGCGCCGACCTGCCCTCCCAGAAGGAGATCTTCATCCCCGGGGGCGCCGTCTTCCGCGACCTCACCCGGCTCTCCGCCGCCGGCATCCCCAGCGTCGCCGTCGTCTTCGGCAACTCCACGGCCGGCGGCGCCTACATCCCCGGGATGTCCGACCACGTGATCATGGTCAAGGAGCGGGCGAAGGTCTTCCTCGGCGGACCGCCGCTGGTCAAGATGGCCACCGGCGAGGAGAGCGACGACGAGTCGCTGGGCGGCGCCGAGATGCACGCGCGCGTGTCCGGTCTCGCCGACTACTTCGCCGTCGACGAACGCGACGCGCTGCGCCAGGCCCGCCGCGTGGTCGCCCGCCTCAACCACCGCAAGGCCTACGACGACCCGGGCCCGGCCGAGCCGCCCCGGCACGACCCCGAGGAACTCCTGGGCATCGTCCCGGGCGACCTCAAGACCCCCTTCGACCCGCGCGAGGTGATCGCCCGGATCGTCGACGGCTCCGACTTCGACGAGTTCAAGCCCCTGTACGGCACGAGCCTCGTCACCGGCTGGGCCGCGCTGCACGGCTACCCGGTCGGCATCCTCGCCAACGCCCAGGGCGTCCTGTTCAGCGCCGAGTCCCAGAAGGCCGCCCAGTTCATCCAGCTCGCCAACCAGCGGAACATTCCGCTCCTCTTCCTCCACAACACCACCGGCTACATGGTCGGCAAGGAGTACGAACAGGGCGGCATCATCAAACACGGCGCGATGATGATCAACGCGGTGAGCAACAGCCGCGTCCCGCACCTGTCCGTCCTCATGGGCGCCTCCTACGGCGCCGGCCACTACGGCATGTGCGGCCGCGCCTACGACCCCCGCTTCCTGTTCGCCTGGCCCAGCGCCAAGTCGGCCGTCATGGGCCCGCAGCAGCTCGCCGGCGTCCTGTCGATCGTCGCCCGCCAGTCGGCCGTCGCGAAGGGACAGCCGTACGACGAGGACGCCGACGCCGCCCTGCGTGCCCTGGTGGAGCAGCAGATCGAGTCCGAGTCACTGCCGATGTTCCTGTCCGGGCGGCTCTACGACGACGGCGTCATCGACCCGCGCGACACCCGCACGGTCCTCGGCCTGTGCCTGTCGGCCATCCACACGGCGCCGTACGAGGGTGCGCGCGGCGGCTTCGGCGTCTTCCGGATGTGAGGATCATGACTACTTCTGGCCCGATCCCTTCTGGCCCAATCCCTTCTGCCCCGATCGCTTCTGTCCTGATCGCGAATCGCGGCGAGATCGCCTGCCGTGTCGTCCGCACCTGCGGCGAGTTGGGAATCCGGACGGTCGCCGTGCACTCGGACGCCGACGAGAACGCCCTCCACGCGCGCGTGGCCGACACGGCCGTACGGCTGCCGGGGGCGGCCCCCGCGGACACCTATCTGCGCGCCGACCTGATCGTGAAGGCGGCCGTCGCGGCCGGCGCGGACGCCGTGCACCCCGGCTACGGCTTCCTCTCCGAGAACGCCGACTTCGCCCGGGCCGTCCAGGACGCCGGACTCGTCTGGATCGGCCCGCCGCCGGAGGCCATCGAGGCGATGGCGTCCAAGACGCGCGCGAAGCGGCTGATGGGGCTGGCGCCCCTGGAAGACGTGGCGGAGTCGGACCTGCCGGTGCTGGTGAAGGCGGCGGCGGGCGGCGGCGGGCGCGGCATGCGCGTCGTACGCCGCCTGGAGGACCTGCCCGCCGCCCTGGACACCGCCCGCGCGGAGGCCGCGAGCGCCTTCGGCGACGGCGAGGTGTTCATCGAGCCGTACGTCGAGAACGGCCGCCACGTCGAGGTCCAGATCCTCGCCGACACCCACGGCACGGTGTGGGCGCTCGGCACCCGTGACTGCTCCCTCCAGCGCCGCCACCAGAAGGTGATCGAGGAGGCGCCCGCGCCCGGGCTCCCCGCGGCCCTGGAGGAGGAACTGCGGGAGCTGGCCGTACGGGCCGCCCGCGCCGTCTCCTACGTCGGCGCGGGCACGGTCGAGTTCCTGGTCGAGGGCGGCCGCGCGCACTTCCTGGAGATGAACACCCGCCTCCAGGTCGAACACCCCGTCACGGAGGCCGTCTTCGGCCTCGACCTCGTCGCCGAACAGATCCGTGTCGCGGAAGGCGCCGCCCTCGCCCCCGAACCGCCCCGCGCGCGGGGCCACGCGGTCGAGGCCCGCCTCTACGCCGAGGACCCCGCGACCGACTGGACCCCGCAGACCGGCACCCTGCACCGTTTGACCGTCCCGGCCACCGTCCGCCTGGACACCGGCTGCACCGACGGCGACGAGATCGGCGTCCACTACGACCCGATGCTCGCGAAGATCGTCGCCCACGGGCCCACGCGCGCGGAGGCGATCCGCAAGCTGGCGGGCGCCCTGGAACGCACCGTCCTCCACGGCCCGCCCACCAACCGCGACCTCCTGATCCGCTCCCTGCGGCACGAGGAGTTCACGGCGGCCCGGATGACGACGGGTTTCTACGACCGCCACCTGCCCGACCTGACCACACCGGCGGCGGACCCCCACGCCCCCCTCGCCGCAGCCCTCGCGGAGGCCTGCACGGGCTCGCGCCTCGGCGGCTGGCGCAACCTGCCGTCCCAGCCGCAGACGAAGCGGTACGCGGCGGGCGGCGAGGAGACCGAGGTCGCGTACGCACACGGCCGGTCCGGCCTCACGGCGGACGGCGTCCAGGTCGTGCACGCCGACCCGGCCCTGGTCGTCCTGGAGACCGACGGTGTACGACGCCGCTACGAGATCGCCCGCTACGGCGACCAGGTCCACGTCAACGGGGAGACCTTGACGGCCCTCCCACGCTTCCCCGCCCCGCGGACCCAGCACGCCCCCGGCTCCCTCCTGGCCCCGATGCCGGGCACGGTCGTCAAACTGGCGCCCACCCTCATCACCGGATCGAGTGTCGAGGCGGGCGAACCGCTGGTGTGGCTCGAAGCGATGAAGATGCAGCACGTCATTTCGGCCCCGGCGACGGGGACGGTGACGGCGGTGCAGGTGACGGAAGGACAGCAGGTCCAGGTCGGCACTCTGCTGGCGGTAGTGCAAGACACCTAGGGGCGCGGGGAACTGCGCGACCGGCCACATACGACCCGAAGCCAAAGGAGCCACAGTGACGACCCTGATCGAATCCGACGAGCACAAGGCACTCCGCGCCGCGGTCGCCTCCTTCGCCAAGGCCCACACCGACACCGGCGATCTCTGGCAGGCGGCGGCGAAACTCGGCTACATCGGCGTCAACCTCCCCGAGACCTACGGAGGAGGCGGCGGCGGCATCACCGAACTCTCCCTCGTCCTCGAAGAGATGGGCGCCGCCGGCAACCCCCTCCTCATGATGATCGTCTCCCCGGCGATCTGCGGCACGGTGATCGCCCGCTTCGGCACCGACGCCCAGAAGCAGGAGTGGCTCCCCGCCCTCGCGGACGGCACCCGCCTCATGGCCTTCGGCATCACCGAACCCGACGCCGGTTCCAACAGCCACCGCATCACCACCACCGCCCGCCGCGACGGCGCCGACTGGCTGCTCACCGGCCGCAAGGTCTTCGTCTCCGGCGTCGACATCGCCGACGCCACCCTGATCGTCGGCCGCACGGAGGACGCCCGCACCGGCAACCTCAAGCCCTGCCTGTTCATCGTCCCGCGCGACGCCCCCGGCTTCACCCGCCGCAGGATCGACATGGAACTGCACAGTGTGGAGAAGCAGTTCGAGCTGGTCCTGGACGACGTCCGGCTCCCCGCCGACGCCCTCGTCGGTGGGGGCCCCTCCCACGCTTTCGGCAGTGGGGGAGAGGACGCCGGTCTCCTCCAGCTCTTCGCCGGCCTCAACCCGGAGCGGATCATGACGGCCGCCTTCGCGATCGGCATGGGCCGCCACGCCCTCGCCAAGGCCGTCGAGTACGCCCGCGACCGCACGGTCTGGAAGACCCCCATCGGCGCCCACCAGGCCATCGCCCACCCCCTCGCCCAGGCGCACATCGAGCTCGAACTGGCCCGCCTGATGATGCAGAAGGCCGCCCACCTCTACGACGCCGGTGACGACGTCGGCGCGGGCGAGGCCGCCAACATGGCCAAGTACGCGGCCGGGGAGGCCTGTGTGCGGGCCGTGGACCAGGCGGTGCAGACCCTCGGCGGCAACGGCCTCACCACCGAGTTCGGCCTCGCCCGGCTGATCACGGCCTCCCGCGTGGCTCGTATCGCCCCGGTGAGCCGGGAGATGATTCTCAACTACGTCTCCCACCAGACCCTGGGCCTGCCCAAGTCGTACTGAACCGTCTGGCTGAACCGTCATGGAGGAACCGTGTTCCGCAGCGCGTACGCAGACGTCCCGCCCGTAGACCTCCCCATCCACGACGCCGTCCTGGGCCGCGCCGCCGCCTTCGCAGAGCAGCCCGCGCTGATCGACGGCACGGACGGCACCACCCTCACCTACGAGCAGGTGGACCGGTTCCACCGGCGTGTCGCCGCCGCCCTCGCCGAGGCCGGGGTCCGCAAGGGCGACGTGCTGGCCCTGCACAGCCCCAACACCGTCGCCTTCCCCCTCGCCTTCTACGCCGCCACCCGCGCGGGCGCCTCCGTCACCACCGTGCATCCGCTGGCCACCGCCGAGGAGTTCGCCAAACAGCTCGGCGACTCGCGGGCCCGCTGGATCGTCACCGTCTCACCGTTCCTGGAGACCGCCCGGCGCGCCGCCGAACTCGCCGGCGGCGTCCAGGAGATCTTCGTCTGCGACAGCGCGCCCGGACACCGCTCCCTGATCGACATGCTGGCCTCCGCCGCCCCCGAGCCTCAGGTCGACATCGACCCCGTCGAGGACGTGGCCGCCCTGCCGTACTCCTCCGGCACCACCGGCACCCCCAAGGGCGTCATGCTCACCCACCGGCAGATCGCCACCAACCTCGCCCAGCTCGAACCGCTGATCACCGCCGGCCCCGGCGACCGCATCCTCGCCGTCCTGCCCTTCTTCCACATCTACGGCCTCACCGCCCTGATGAACGCCCCCCTCCGGCAGGGCGCCACGGTCGTCGTCCTGCCCCGCTTCGACCTGGAGACCTTCCTCGCCGCCATCCAGACCCACCGCATCACCGGCCTGTACGTCGCCCCGCCGATCGTCCTCGCGCTGGCCAAACACCCCGCGGTCGCCCGGTACGACCTGTCGTCCCTCCAGTACGTCATCAGCGCCGCCGCACCCCTGGACGCCGACCTCGCCGCCGCCTGCTCCGACCGCCTCGGCCTGCCGCCCGTCGGCCAGGCCTACGGCATGACGGAACTGTCCCCCGGCACCCATGTCGTCCCCCTCGACGCCATGCGCGAGGCCCCCGCCGGAACCGTCGGCAGACTCATCGCCGGCACCGAGATGCGGATCGTCTCCCTCGACGACCCCGCCCAGGACCTCGGCCCCGGCGAGGACGGCGAGATCCTCATCCGCGGCCCCCAGGTCATGAAGGGCTACCTCGGCCGCCCCGACGCCACCGCCGCGATGATCGACCCCGACGGCTGGCTGCACACCGGTGACATCGGCCGCGTCGACGAGGACGGCTGGCTCTTCGTCGTCGACCGCGTCAAGGAACTCATCAAGTACAAGGGCTTCCAGGTCGCCCCCGCCGAACTCGAAGCCCTCCTCCTCACCCACCCCGCCGTCGCCGACGCCGCCGTCATCGGCGTCTACAACGACGAGGGCAACGAGGTCCCGCACGCCTTCGTCGTCCGCCAGCCCAGCGCCCCCGACCTCTCCGAGGGAGAGATCGCGATGTACGTCGCCGAACGCGTCGCCCCCTACAAACGCGTCCGCCACGTCACCTTCATCGACGCCGTCCCGCGCGCGGTCTCCGGAAAGATCCTGCGCAGGCAGCTCAGGGAGACACCGTGACCCTCGTCGCCCGCACCCGCGCCCGCGGCATCGAGACCCTCACCCTCGACGCCCCCGCCACCCGCAACGCCCTCTCCGCCGCCCTCGTCGGCGAACTCACCGCCGCGCTCACCGACTGCGCCGGGGCCGCCGACGTCCGCGCCGTCGTCCTCACCCACACCGGCACCACCTTCAGCGCCGGAGCCGACCTGCGCGACCCGCCCGCCCCCGACGCGTTCGTGGCCCTCCTCCGGCAGATCGTCGAGCTGCCCCGGCCCGTCGTCGCCCGGGTCACCGGCCATGTCCGGGCCGGCGGCCTCGGCCTGCTCGCCGCCTGCGACATCACCGCCGCCGCCACCCCGGCCACCTTCGCCTTCACCGAGGTACGCATCGGCGTCGCACCCGCCGTCATCTCCCTCCCCCTGCTGCCCCGCACCGACCCCCGCGCCCTCACCCGCTACTACCTGACCGGCGAGCGCTTCGACGCCCCCGAGGCCGCCCGCATCGGCCTGCTCACCGCCACCGGGGACGACGTCGACGCCGTCCTCGCCCCCGTCCTCGACGGACTGCGCAGATCCGCCCCCCAGGCCCTCGCCGAGACGAAACGGCTGCTCACGGCTAGGGTGCTGGAGACATTCGACCGGGACGCGACCCACCTCACCGCGCTCTCGGCCCGGCTGTTCTCCTCCGCGCCCGCCCGCGAGGGCATGACGGCCTTCCTCGAACGACGGGATCCCGCATGGGTGCTGTGACCGCGGCCGACCGGCCGTCCGGCGACCGCCCCTCCGGCGACCGGGTCCCCAAGCAGGACCGCAGCCGGGCCACCCGGCAGCGACTCCTCGAAGCCGCCGTCGCCTGCCTCGCCGAGCACGGCTGGGCCGGCTCCACGGTCTCCGTCGTCGCCGAACGCGCGGGCGTCTCCCGCGGCGCCGCCCAGCACCACTTCCCCACCCGCGAAGACCTGTTCACCGCGGCCGTCGAGTACGTCGCCGAGGAACGCTGCCTGGCACTGCGCGCCCTGTTCCCCGACGGCGGCGCCGACCGCCGCGCGGTCCTGACCGCCCTCGTCGACGTCTACACCGGTCCCCTCTTCCGCGCCGCCCTCCACCTCTGGGTCGCCGCCTCCAACGAGGAACAGCTCGGCCCCCGCGTCACCGAACTGGAGGGCCGCGTCGGCCGCGAGACCCACCGCGTCGCCCTCGAACTCCTCGGCGCCGACGAGTCCGTCCCCGGCGTCCGCGAGACCGTCCAGGGCCTTCTGGACATGGCCCGCGGCCTAGGTCTCGCCAACCTCCTCACCGACGACACCGGCCGCCGCGAGCGCGTGGTGGCACAGTGGGCGGTGCTGCTGGACGGGCTGCTCGGGGGAGGGCGGGACTGATGGGTGACCACTTCCAGGTGATCGTGGACCTGGACGTGCGCGAGAAGGACGCGCCCCGGCTGGCGGAACGGCTGGTCGAACGGCTCGTCGCCGACGGCATCGTCCTCGCCGACCGCGAGGACGAACGCACGGCCTCCCTGCTGGGCGCACACCCGCCCGGCCCCCACTGGCACCGCGCCGCCGAGGCGGATCCGGACCAGGACCCCTCCGACGGACTCGCCGTGCACGTCGGCCGCGGTGTCTTCCACAGCGGCGCCGACGCCCCCGAACATGCGGTCTGCCCGCGGTGCCACGCCCACACCCCCCTGGACACCGACGGCTGGACCCGCGTCGGCACGGCCGTCGCGGCCTGGAGCGAGACCGGCACCGCCGACCTCGTCTGCCCGCTCTGCACCGCGTCCGCCCCGATATCCGAGTGGACCTGGGACAACGCCCCCTTGGCCTTCGGCCACCTCGGCCTGAGGTTCTGGAACTGGCCCGACCTCGGCGAGGAGTTCCGGACCCACCTCACCGCCCTGCTGGACGGCCACCGCACGGCGTACCTCTGGGGAAAACTCTGACGCCCGACGTCCCGGTGAGGAAGACGCCTCCTCAGGGAGCGAGCCGCTCCACCGACCAGCCGCCGTCCGCCCGGGCCACGTACCGCAGCCGGTCGTGCAGCCGGTTCTCCCGGCCCTGCCAGAACTCCACCGACTCCGGCACCACCCGGAACCCGCCCCAGTGCGGCGGCACCGGCACCTGCTCACCCTCCGGATACCGCGCCAGCAGCTCGGCGTAGGACGCGTCCAGCTCGGCCCGGCCGGCGATCACCGACGACTGACCGCTCGCCCAGGCCCCGAGCTGCGAACCGTGCGGCCGGCTCCGGAAGTAGGCCGCGGTCTCGTCCCGCCCCGTCCGCCGGGCCACCCCCCGCACGATGACCTGCCGTGCCATCGGATGCCACGGGAAGAGCAACGACACATACGGGTTCGCGGCGAGATCACGACCCTTGTGGGACTCGTAGTTCGTATAGAAGACGAACCCCTGTTCGTCGAACTGCTTCAGCAGTACCGTCCGGGAGCCGGGCCGCCCCTCCGCGTCCGCCGTGGACACGATCATGGCGTTCGGCTCGAACAGGTGTGCCTCCACGGCCGCGTCCTTGAACCAGCGCGCGAACTGCTCCACCGGCGTCGCGGCCAGCTCCGCCTCGTGGAGCCCCTCAGCCCGGTACTGCTTGCGCATGGCGGCGGGATCGGGAACGGGCCCTGCGTAGACGGAGTCGTGATCGGTCACGTGGCCATCCTGCCGTATGGAACACCTTTACGGACCGGGTGGCACTGAGTGCCGCACCACTCCCCAAAGGTGACACCCGGGGATATGGTGCAGATGCCACGACGAGTGCCGTACCGGCGCAGTGGACCCACCGGCGCCACAACCCGCCGCACACCTCACGAGGAGCCGCCTGATGTCCGACTTCGTACCCGGACTCGAAGGAGTCGTCGCGTTCGAGACGGAGATCGCCGAACCGGACAAGGAGGGCGGCGCCCTGCGATACCGGGGCGTCGACATCGAGGACCTGGTCGGCCACGTCTCCTTCGGCAACGTCTGGGGCCTCCTCGTCGACGGCGCCTTCAACCCCGGCCTGCCGCCCGCCGAGCCCTTCCCCATCCCCGTGCACTCCGGCGACATCCGCGTCGACGTCCAGTCCGCCCTCGCCATGCTCGCCCCGGTCTGGGGCCTCAAACCACTGCTCGACATCGATGCCGAGCACGCCCGCGAGGACCTCGCCCGCGCCGCCGTCATGGCCCTGTCCTACGTCGCCCAGTCCGCCCGCGGCCAGGGCCGCCCCATGGTCCCGCAGAGCGAGATCGACAAGGCCCACTCCGTCGTCGAACGCTTCATGATCCGCTGGCGCGGCGAACCCGACCCCAAGCACGTCAAGGCCGTCGACGCCTACTGGACGAGCGCCGCCGAGCACGGCATGAACGCCTCCACCTTCACCGCCCGCGTCATCGCCTCCACCGGCGCCGACGTGGCCGCGGCCCTCTCCGGAGCCGTGGGCGCCATGTCCGGCCCCCTCCACGGCGGCGCCCCCTCCCGCGTCCTCGGCATGATCGAGGAGATCGAACGCACTGGCGACGCCGAGGCCTACGTCAAGCGCGCCCTCGACCAGGGCGAACGCCTCATGGGTTTCGGCCACCGCGTCTACCGCGCCGAGGACCCCCGCGCCCGCGTCCTGCGCCGCACCGCCCGCGAACTCGGCGCCCCCCGCTTCGAGGTCGCCGAGGCCCTCGAGAAAGCCGCCCTCGCCGAACTCCACGCCCGCCGCCCCGACCGGGTCCTGGCGACGAACGTCGAGTTCTGGGCGGCGATCGTCCTCGACTTCGCCGAGGTGCCCGCGCACATGTTCACCTCGATGTTCACCTGCGCCCGCACCGCCGGCTGGTCGGCCCACATCCTCGAACAGAAGCGCACCGGCCGCCTGGTCCGCCCCTCCGCCCGCTACATCGGCCCCGGCACCCGCGGCCCCCAGGAGATCGAGGGCTACGGGGACATCGCGCACTGAGCCGCACCGGGCCGCACCGGGCCGGACGCGGCGCGCGTCACGCGGGGCTGAGCAGCTCCGCGTGATGCCGCTCCGCCACCAGCGGATGCGCCCGCAGCTTGCCCTTCAGCTCGTTGAACCCGTACTCCGCGAACAGCGGGTTCCCCGGATCGTCCGTCACCCCGGGCGCGGCGGCCGCGTACGGGAAGACCAGCGGCTCCACCCGGGCGTCCAGCCGGGGGTTGTAGAAGAAGGGCACGGAGAACCGCTCCACGGCCCCCGGCGGCGAGACGACCCGATGGTTGGTGGCGACGAGATACCCGTTGGTCGCCACCTCCAGCAGCTCCCCGAGATTCACGACGAACGCCCCCTCCACCGGCGGCACGTCATGGAACAGCCCGTCCTCCCGCTGCACCTGGAGCCCGCCGACCTGGTCCTGGAGCAGCAGCGTCAGGAACCCGTAGTCCTTGTGCGCCCCCACGCCCTGCGCGGCCCCGTCCCCCGAGCTCCCCGGATACCGCACCAGCTTCAGATGCGGATGCGCGTGCTCCCCGAAGACGGGGTCGTAGAACCCGGGCTCGGCCCCGATCGACGCGAGCAGCTCCCGCAGCAGCCGCTCGGCGACACCGCTGAGCCGGTCGATCCACGCCAGCGCGGCCTCCCGCAGCTCGGGCAGCCCGCCCGGCCACTGGTTGGGCCCCTGGAGCCACCAGTACGAGGGCTCGCCGGGCCCCGGCACCCGGGCCGGCCGCTCCGACCCGATGTCCAGCTGGTCCCGCCAGTCCTGCCGGCCGCCGGTCCGCTCGTCGCCGGTGCGCGTGTACCCGCGGAAGTGCGGCGAGTTCACGTTGTCGAGGGCGAGCCGCTCGGCCTCGGGCAGCCGGAAGAAGGCCCGCATGGCCCCCACCAGCCGCTCGGTCTCCTCGCTGCTCACGCCGTGCCCGACGAGCTGGAAGAAGCCCACGTCGTGGGCGGCGCTGTGCAACTGCGCATGGAGCAGCGCACGCGCCTGGGGGCCGCGGTCGGCGGCCGACAGATCGATGAGGGGGAGCTGGTCGTACGACGGTGCCGTCGCGATGTGCGTCATGGAATGCGTCCGCGGGTGTACGGGGCGCGGGCGGCCGCCGAGGGTGGGGCGGAGCCCAGCTGCCGGAAAGGGAGAGAAGCAGAAGGGGGCTGGGTCAGGCGGAGCGCCGACAGCCCATGCTCGTGACGCGGACGAAGTCCACGTGGCGGCGTCGAACGAGCGAAAGCATGTTCCCCAGCGTACTGCCTGCGAAAATTTCCCGAAAAGCCCGGGTAGCCCCCGAAAACGCAGACGACAAAGGCAGACGACAAAGGCAGACGGCAAACGCAGACGACCCGCGAGCCTGGTCCTTCCGGAGGAAGGGGCCGGCCGGACGTACCGGCGACTCGCGGGTCGGGTGACTGCTTTGGATTGGCCGGCCGCGTGCGTCTCGCACACGCTGGTCCGGCACCGCACAGGGTGTGGTGGCGGGCCGCTAGCCCGCAGCCACCTCGCGCGTCCGGTTGTCATGCATCTACCGGTCACCTCCTTTCTGCGATGCTCGCCACCTTAGGAACCCGTGCCGGGCCGCTCAAGTCTTTTTCTCCGCGCATTGACGTTCGCGTGGGGGCGCGGTTCGCTGGTGGGGTGAGTGATCTTCGGGTCGAGGCGGTCGACGGTGAGGCCGCGCTGGAGCAGTGGCGGTACGTCCACAACGTGATCGTGCCGCCGGCCGCGCTGTCGTCGGCCGACGTGCGGGAGCGGGCGGGGCGCAACCGGCTGGAGAACGCGTACGTCGGCGAGGTGCTGGTCGGCTGTTCCACGGTGCGGCCGCCGGCGGGGGACGGGGCGGTGACCGTCATCGCGCGTGTGCTGCCCGAGTTCCGTCGGCGGGGGTATGGGGCGGAGCTCTACGATCATGTTCTCGGGCAGGCGCGGGCGCTGGGCGCCGGTGCGGTCGAGACGTGTGTGCTGGCCGTCAACGAGGACGGTCTGCGCTTCGCACGCGCGCGTGGCTTCACCGAGGTCGAGCGCTATGTGCTGGACGGCGGGACGGCGGAATGGGTCGACCTGAGGCTGATGCCCGTTCCGGTGTGACGGTGGCGACGGCGGCGGCGCAACGATTCCCCTGCAATCTTGCGGGAACCATATGTGGGCTGCGTCACGTTCGAGTTGAATGAGGGCAAGTGAGCGAACCTGCAGGGGGTCCAGGTGAGTGCTTCCCGGCGTAAGGGGACCACCGACGAACTGGGGCCGGACGAGCCCGAGCGGTCGGAGAACCCGGGCGGCCCCGTCGGCCCGGACGGCGCGGATCTTCTCGCCGCGCTCCTCGACGGCATGGACGCGGCCTTGTGCGCCTTCGACGCCGACGGTGTCGTCACCCACTGGAACCGCGAGGCGGAGCGCATCCTCGGCTGGAGCGCGGCGGAGGCGGTGGGCCGGCAGGGCTTCGCCGGGTGGGCGGTGCGCGAGGCGGACGCCGAGGAGGTCGAGACGCGGCTGATGTCGGCGATGCACGCGTCGGGCCGCCAGGTGCACGAGTTCGCGCTGCTGACGAAGGACGGGGGCCGGGTGCTCGTGCGCACCCAGTCGGCCGCCGTGCCCGGCCCGGACGGCAAGCCGGCCGGGCTGTACTGCGCCTTCAGCGAGGTGCATGCGCAGATCGATCTGGAGCGGTCCATCGCGCTCAGCGAGGCGCTGTTCGACGACGCCTCCTGGGGTGTGGTCCTGGTGGACGCGGATCTGCGGCCCGCCGTGGTCAACGCGCATGCGGCCCGCGCGCTCGGCACGGGGCGTACGGCGGTGCTGGGCCGTCCGCTGGGCGAGCTGCTGACCCAGGGCGTGGAGGAACTGGAGAACGCGCTGACGCATGTCCTGGCGGAGGGCGCCCCGCCCGCTCCGGCGGAGGTGTGGGTGGGGGTGCGCACCCCGGAGGGGGAGCGGCGGCGCTGCTGGCGGAGCGGGTTCCTGCGGCTGGCCTCGCCGCTGGCGGAGGAGCCGGTGCCGCTCGGTGTGGGCTGGTTGTTCCAGGACGTCACGGAGGCCAAGCAGGGGGAGCAGGAGGCGTCGCTGCTGCGGTTCCGTACGAACCAGTTGCACCGGGCCGCGCGGGCGGCGGCCGAGTGCGAGGATCCGGCGGAGGCGGCCACGGTCCATCTCGACTTCGCGCTCGCGGGGTTCGCCGACCATGCGCTGATCGACCGGGTCGCGGGTGGTGCGGCGGCGGAGTCGGTGACGGTGCCGCTGCGGCTGGTCCGGGTCGCGGCCACGCCGTCGGGCGGTCCGGGCCCGAGTGCGCTGACCGGTTACGCCGGGCTGCCGGTGCGGTATCCGGAGGGGCATCCGGCGTTGCAGTGCGTAGCGCGGGCCGGTGCGGTGCGGGCGGGCGCGGGGAGCGCGGCGGGGGAGGAGGCGCGGGAGTGGGCGCGGGCGCGGCGGTGGCCGCAGGACACGGTGCACGCGTTGTGCGCGGTGCTGCGCAGCCGGGGCCGCACGCTGGGGGTGGTGACGTTTCTGCGGGGCGCGGGCCGGACGCCGTTCGAGCGTTCCGACGCGACGTACGCCGAGGATGTCGCGGTGCGCATCGCGGCGGCGCTGGATCTGGCGGACCTGGTGGACCTGACGGACCCGGCGGGGCGCGGCACGGGCGTCTGACCTCCGGGGCGGCCGGGGGCGCCGCTGCTGTCGCCCCGCGGGTGGGTTCAGCGTTGGTAGAAGATCCGGTCGCCGTACTCGTCCATGACGCGCCGGTTCCAGTCGTGCCCGCCGTCGACGTTGCCGGAGCGCAGCAGCGGGGGTTCGATGCCGCGGTCGGCGAGGGAGCCGGCCGCGGTGGCCAGGACGGCCTGGAGGAGGGCCGAGGTGACGACGGTGGAGGCGGGGGCGAAGGGGGCCGGGACGCTGTCCAGGGTGAGGACGGCGTCGCCGACGGCGATCTTCGAGTCGAGTACGACGTCGCAGTGGTCCTTGAGGAAGGTGCCGGTCGGGTTGCGGGGGGTGGTCTCGGAGACGTACGCCACCGAGGTCACGCCGATGACCTTCACGCCCAGGGCGCGGGCCTTGACGGCCATCTCGACGGGCAGGGCGTTGCGGCCGGAGAGCGAGATGATCACGAGGGCGTCGCCGGCCCGCAGGGGGGAGGTGTCGAGGACGGCGCTCGCGAGGCCGTCGACGCGTTCCAGGGCGGAACCGAGGGTGGCGGGCACGACGTCGACGCCGACGACCCCGGGGACGGCGAGCAGGTTCACCAGGGCGAGGCCGCCCGCGCGGTAGACGAGGTCCTGGGCGGGGAGGGAGGAGTGGCCGGCGCCGAAGGCGAAGAGCCGGCCGCCGGCGGCGACGGTGTCGGCGAGGAGCGTGCCGGCGGCCCGTACGGCGTCGGCCTCCTCGTCGCGGACCCGCTCCAGCAGTCCGATCGCGGCGTCGAGGAAGCGGGCGGCGAGCTCGTGGTCGCTGCGGTCGTCGCTGCGGTCGCTCATCCGAGGGGGCTCCTTCGCCGTCGGGGTCCGTGTCGCGGATCACCGTGCGGTCTGGACCAGTGCCGTGTCAATACGGCCGACGGCGGTCCGGGGGGCTCGGCGTAACCGTCCGGTTTCACCGGCGAGGCACGGTTGTCAGTGGTATCCGGCAGAATTGGTGCCAGGGCCAGCGCACGCGCCGGAGAGCCGTCGAGCCTTCGGCAGATCTCATCGAGGGGCACACGAATGTCCGGACTGATCGACACCACGGAGATGTATCTCCGCACCATCCTCGAGCTGGAGGAGGAGGGTGTGGTCCCCATGCGTGCCCGGATCGCCGAGCGCCTCGACCAGAGCGGGCCCACGGTGAGCCAGACGGTGGCGCGGATGGAGCGCGACGGTCTGGTCTCCGTGGCGAGCGACCGGCATCTGGAGTTGACGGACGAGGGGCGCCGGCTGGCCACGCGCGTGATGCGCAAGCACCGGCTCGCCGAGTGTCTGCTCGTCGACGTGATCGGCCTGGAGTGGGAGCAGGTCCATGCCGAGGCGTGCCGCTGGGAGCATGTGATGAGCGAGGCCGTGGAGCGGCGGGTGCTGGAGCTTCTGCGGCACCCCACCGAGTCGCCGTACGGCAATCCGATCCCGGGTCTGGAGGAGCTGGGGGAGAAGGACGGCGCCGACCCGTTCCTGGACGAGGGCATGGTCTCGCTGGCCGACCTCGACCCGGGTGCGGAGGGCAAGACGGTCGTCGTACGGCGTATCGGTGAGCCGATCCAGACGGACGCGCAGCTGATGTACACCCTGCGCCGGGCGGGTGTGCAGCCCGGTTCGGTGGTGAGCGTGACGGAGTCGGCGGGCGGGGTGCTGGTCGGCAGTGGTGGCGAGGCGGCCGAGCTGGAGTCGGACGTCGCGTCCCATGTGTTCGTGGCCAAGCGCTGAGCGGACGTCCGGCGGTCGCCCGGCGCCTGGTGAAATGCTGAGCGATGTTCAACTCCTGGTGCCCCTGGGGTAGTTGATACACCCTGGCGATGTTGTCGAATCGCAGATTCCCTGTGTCGAATGGCAGCGCGCGGACCGTTCGCGTGCCACGCTGTCGCGTGAGGCATATGACCTGAGGGGGCGGGGATGATGTGCCGCAGAGCAGTGGAGGGCCCCGGTGCCGTTCGGCACCGGGGCCTGTCCTCCCCTGTTTCGACCCGGAGCCCCGAGCTCTCAGGGTCGTTCCCCTCGGACCGTTTTCCCCGAGCGGTCCGCCTCCCGCTGAAGATCTCCCCCCGGTGGCGGCGATCATTCCTTGAGGGAGGTCACTCGAACGAGGGGTGTTGGTCGCGGAGAGTGCATTTCTCGAAAGGGCATTCGATAGCCTGCAGGTGATCGAGGGCAGAGCGAAGGCAGCACTACGGCATCGGCAGCACAGCGGTACGACGGCTAGGGGGGTGCCAGGATCCATGGCGCGACGCATCGACGTGACCGGGGCGGGCGGCGTACGGCTGGCGGCCTGGGAGTTCGGCGACCCTCCCAAGGCCGATCAGCCCAGGAGCGGGACGGACGCCGTGATCCCGGCCCAGTCGACCCGCGGACGGGACGCCCGCAACGGCACGGCGCCCGGCACCGCGCCCGCGCCCGGTGCCGATCCCGAGCGCACCTCCGGGGTCCTGTTACTGCACGGGCTGATGGGCCGCGCCTCGCACTGGGCGTCCACCGCCCGCTGGCTCTCCGAGCGGCACCGCGCGGTCGCCCTCGACCAGCGCGGTCACGGCCAGAGCGAGAAGCCCCCCGAGGCCGCCTTCACCCGCGAGGCGTACGTCGAGGACGCGGAGGCCGCCCTGGAGCAGCTCGGCCTCACCCCGGCCGTCCTCATCGGCCACGCCATGGGGGCGCTGACCGCCTGGCAGCTCGCCGCGAAACGCCCCGACCTGGTGCGCGCCGTGATCCTCTGCGACATGCGGGCCTCCGCGCTCGGCTCGGCCTCGCAGCGCGAGTGGGCCGACTGGTTCAAGTCCTGGCCCCTGCCCTTCGCCACCCTCGCCGACGTCCGCAAGTGGTTCGGCGAGGACGACCCCTGGGTGGAGCGCCCCAACCCCTCCCGCGGCGAGTTCTACGCCGAGGTGATGCAGGAGTCCCCCGACGGCTGGCGCCCCGTCTTCGCCCCCGAGCAGATGCTGAAGTCCCGCGAGACCTGGGTCTACGACGCCCACTGGGAGGAGCTGACCCAGGTGCAGTGCCCCGCGCTCGTGGTGCGCGGCCTCGACGGCGAGCTGGGCCGGGCCGAGGCCCAGGAGATGGTCCGGGTCCTCCCGCACGGCGAGTACGCGGAGGTCGCCGACGCCGGCCACCTCGTCCACTACGACCAGCCCGAGGCCTGGCGGACGGCGATCGAACCGTTCCTGGACGGCGTGCTCGCGCCCTAGGCGCCCCCGGACCGGCCCGGCGTGCTCAGCCCTTGCTCACCGCCGTCAGGATCTCCGGCAGGCGGGCCGCCACCCGGGGGGCCGCCAGCCGCAGGCCCAGCAGGGTGATCGCCGTCCCGTACACCGCGCCGGCCGGCAGCAGCACCCAGCTCCACAGCTCACCGTCCACGGTGACGTTCAGCCAGATCGTCCCCGCGATGACGGGGGCGCACAGCAGGGCGGCCGCGACCATCCCGCCGAAGATGGAGATCCAGGCCAGCCCGGTCTGCCCGGGGGCCACGTTCTTGTAGCCCTCCTGCGGGATCGAGTAGGGGAAGCGGGCCGACGTCCAGGCGCCGGTCGTCAGCATCGCGCCCAGCAGAGCCAGCGACAGCCCCAGTACCTCGGGCAGCCTCGGCCAGTCCCCGAGGAGCGCCGTCGTCACCACGGTCACCAGCGTCGCGTACGGCAGGGTGATCACCAGCAGCGCGAGGGCACGCGCGCGGAGTTCGACGTAGGCGTCCCGGGGCGAGGAAATCGTCAGCGCGACCATCCAGAACGCCGAGGTGTCCTGCCCGAACTGGTTGTACATCTGGATGCCGAGCATCCCGGCGGCGAAACAGGCGAAGTAGATCGAGCCGGTGCCCTGCACCGCGTTGAACACGGGCACGATCAGCCCGATCGCGAGCGAGGTCACCCAGGCCGCCTTCGTCTTCGGGTCCCGCCACACATAGCGCAGACTGCGCTCCATGACGGTCCCGGTGCGGCCGCCCGGCAGCCACCGCGCCCACCCGGCGCCGCCGCGCCGGTCCCGCGCGTCCGCGTCGGCGGCCCCCAGCGTCGAACCGTCCGGCGCGGTCATCAGCCGGTCCAGACTCCGCGCCCACACCGCCACGAGCCCCGCCAGCACCCCCGCACCGACCGCGAGCTGCCCCGCCGCGAGGCCGTACGCGCCCTCGCTCACCGAGTCCACCGCGCCCACCGCCGAGGCCGGCGGCAGCCACCGCACCACCTCCGCCGCGGGATCGAGCTGCCCGAGCCCGGCCGTGCCCAGCCGTTGCGCCGCGAAGTTGACGGCCTGCGCGCCCACCGCGATCACCAGCCCGCTCAGCACCGCCAGATCCCGCCCCCGCCGACTGGTCAGCAGCCGCACATTGGCGGCGGCGACGGCCCGCGCGAGCGCCACGCACACCAGCAGCCCCAGCACGACGGCGACGACCGAGACGACGTACGCCGCCGCCCCGTGCGCCACCGCGACCACCGACCCCACCAGCACCAGCAGCGTGAACAGCGGCCCGATCCCCACCAGCGAGGCCGCCAGCAGCGCCCGGACCAGCGGCCGGGGCCGCAGCGGCAGCATCACCAGCCGCGTCGGATCCAGCGTCTCGTCCCCGCCGGGAAAGAACAGCGGCATCACCGCCCACCCCAGCCCCAGCACCCCCACCAGCAGCACCACGAGCGCATCGGCGTGCGCATGTCCCCGCAGCGCGATCAGCCCGAGCAGCTGCAGCACCGCGAACACCACCGCCATCACGGCGGACACCACGTACGCGGCCCGCCGCCCACCGGACTGCCGCAGCCCATTGCGCAGCAGCGACAGCTTCAGCCGTACGACGGTGGAGGTCAGCGCGGTCATCGGGCGGCCCCGCCGCCCAGCCAGTCGAGATCCGCCCCGCCGTGCCGCCCCTCGGCGCCGACCAGTTCCAGGAACGCCCGCTGCAACGAGGGAGCCGCCCCGCGGACCTCCTCCAGCGTCCCGTGCGCCCGGATCCGCCCCGCCGCCATCACCGCCACCCAGTCGCACAGGGATTCGACGAGTTCCATCACATGCGAGGAGAAGACGACGGTGGCCCCGGACGCGGTGTACCGCTCCAGCACTCCGCGGATGGTCTGGGCGGACACCGGGTCGACGCCCTCGAACGGCTCGTCGAGGAAGAGCACCTCGGGATTGTGCAGCAGCGCCGTCGCGAGCCCGATTTTCTTGCGCATCCCCGTCGAGTAGTCGACGACCAGTTTGTGCTGGGCCCCCGCGAGGTCGAGGACGTCGAGCAACTGCGTGGCCCGGCGGTCGACTTCGGCCCCGGGCAGCCCGCGCAGGCGTCCGCTGTACCCGAGCAGTTCGCGCCCCGACAACCGCTCGAACAGCCGCAGCCCCTCCGGCAGCACCCCGATCCGCGCCTTCACCGCCACGGGATCCCGCCACACGTCGTACCCGCCCACCTCGACGGACCCCTGATCGGGCCGCAACAGCCCGGTCACCATGGAGAGCGTGGTCGTCTTCCCGGCCCCGTTGGGCCCGACGAGCCCGATGAACTTCCCGGCGGGCAGATCGAGATCGATACCGGCAACCGCAACCTGCTGCCCGAACCGCTTCCACAGCCCACGAACGCGCACGGCAGACGTCATGGACGAACCCTACGGTCAGGTGAGTTGCTTTTTCGGGGGCGCGGGGCTGTACCTGATATGCGGCTCCGCCGCGGGGGCGCGAGCACCCACCACGCACCCGCACCCGAGAACGGCGCTGAGCGGCTACCGATCCCTACCGCACGCATAAGCCAGCGGAGAGATCAACTCCTCCGCATCCGGCAGCCACCGATTCGCGGCAGTCGGCCGGCAGGCCCACTGCACGGCCCCCCGGGACCCGAACCGCGTAGGCGGCGCGGCCACGTACGTGCCCTCGCCCAACGTCACCAGATCGAGCGACCCCAGGGACCAGCCCAGCTTGCGCACCAGGTCCGGCACCTTCGCCGACGCCCCCGGCAGCACGAAGAACTGCATCCGGCGGTCCGGCGTCAACGTCACCGGCCCCAGCGTCAGTTCCATCCGCTCCATCCGCGCCAGCGCGAGGAACCCGGCCGTCTCCGGCACGGAGATCGCGTCGAACGTCCGCCCGGTGGGGAGCAGGATCGAGGCGGTCGGCTCCCTCTGCCACATCCGGCGCGCGACGGTCGCACTGCCCGTCGCCTGCGTCACCCAGTCGGGTCGCGAGGGATGCGCCCCCGGCGCCGCGCACGCCGTGTCGCCGCAGGAGCAGCGCTGCACACCGTCGACGGCTTCCAGCCAGGTGCCGGGGAAGACGTCCCAATGACGTTCCTCGGCATAGCGAACAGCGGTCTCGAGCAGCGATTCCCCGCGCTGCTTCGGGATTTGAGTGGCGTCGGCGCCCGCGATGGTCTCTTCCACGATGAGCACAACTCTAGCGGTCACCAGGGGTTACGCACGCCACTGTGCGCGGGGGAGGAGCACCGATTTTGCGTCCGGGGCGCATGGGTGCATCCCGGGGGGCGCGTGGAAGGAACGGGCGCGGGAGCGGGTAGGCATCGACGGGGGCGGACTTCCGCCGATATCCCGGCAATTCTCGTGCAATCAGCATATGCCTCGCATTTTCGCTGTTTCCATGGGGCATTGATCTTCTCGGCCGGAACTTCTCGGTGCGGAACTCCACAGGGGGTAGTGCAATGGCCGCAAGGCCTCTCGTCGCGCGGCAGCCGAACGAACGGCTGCAGGCGCTCATCCAGGAGGCGGGGTGCTCGAACGCCGGGCTCGCCCGCCGGGTCAACATGTGCGGCGCCGAGCACGGTCTCGACCTGCGCTACGACAAGACGTCGGTGGCCCGCTGGCTGCGCGGACAGCAGCCGCGGGGGCGCGCCCCGGTGATCATCGCCGAGGCCCTGGGCAGGAAGCTCGGCCGTACGGTCACGATCGACGAGATCGGCATGGCCAACGGCAAGAACCTCGCCTCGGGCGTGGGTCTCCAGTTCTCGCCGACGGTGCTGGGGGCCATCGAGCAGGTCTGCGAGCTGTGGCGCAGCGACGTGGGCCGACGCGACTTCCTCTCCGGTTCGTCCGTCGCCGCCTCGGCGCTGGTCGAGCCCAGCCGCGACTGGCTGATCTCGTCGCCCGACGCCCAGGTGGCGCGGTCGGCGGGACCGCGGGTGGGCCTGTCCGACGTGGCGGCCGTGAAGGCGATGACCCAGGCCCTGGTCGACCTGGACCACCAGTACGGCAGCGGGCATGTCCGCCCGGTGGTCGTGCACTACCTCAACAGCGTCGTCTCGGGGCTGCTGGCCGGCTCCTACCGGGAGGCGGTGGGCCGGGAACTCTTCGCCGCGGTGGCCCGGTTGACGGAACTCGCCGGGTACATGGCCGTCGACACCGGCCAACCGGGCCTGGCCCAGCGGTACTACATCCAGTCCCTGCGGCTCGCGCAGGCGGCGGGCGACCGCGGCTACGGCGGGTACGTCCTCGCCGCGTCCATGAGCCATCTCGCCGCCCAGCTCGGAAACCCGCGTGAGATCGCCCAGTTGGCGCGCGCGGCCCAGGAGGGGGCACGCGGGCGGGTCACTCCGCGCGCGGAGTCGATGTTCCACGCGGCGGAGGCCCGGGGGCACGCGCTGCTGGGCGACATCCGCTCGGCCCAGCTCGCCTCGGGGCGGGCGGTGTCGGCGCTGGAGGCGGCCGAGCCGAACGCGGGCGACGACCCGGCCTGGATCGCGCACTTCGACGAGGCCTATCTGGCCGACGAGTTGGCGCACTGCCACCGCGACCTCGGGCAGGCGGAGGCGGCGGCGCGGTGCGCCGAGCAGTCGCTGGCCGGGCATCCGGAGACCCGGGCCCGCCGCCGGGCCATCGGGTACGTCCTCCTCGCCACCGCGCAGGTGCAGCAACGCGAGGTCGAGCAGGCGTGCAGCACCGGTCTGAAGGCGGTGGAACTCCTGGAGACCCTGCGTTCCAACCGGGGCGCGGAGTATCTGGAGGACCTCCAGCAGCGGCTGGAGCCGTACCGGGAGGAGCCGGTGGTGAGGGAGTTCGGGGCCCGGCTGGAGCTCCAGGCCGCGGCGTGAACGGACGGGGCGCCGTTGCGTGAACGTGCGGGAAACGGACGGGTCCCGTACCGGATGCGACGGACGCGGCGCACGGCGCTCCGGATCTGTTACGGACGTCACTGGGAGGCAGATCACGTCCTGAGCTGCGTGGCACGGGGTTCCGGGGACCCGGTAGCGTGAGCCGACGATTCCGACAGTCCCCCGTTCGTAGGAGTCCCGGTGACGCAGAGTGGACAGGGCGAGGAGCCCTCGGCGCGGCCCGCGCGCGAAGGCATCGTGCTGCCCTCCGACGGTGGTGAGCCCCTCATCCCGGGGCTGACGGACGCCGGCGGACCGCAGCCGGGCCACCATCCGGGCGGGCAGCCCGGTCCGTACGGGGCTCAGCCGTACGGGCAGCAGCCGCCCGCGCAGCCGCCGGCCGGCGGTCAGACCTGGGGACAGCCCTGGGGGCCGGAGCAGCAGGCGCCGGCCGGGCAGCCGGAGCAGGGCTGGCCGCTGCCCGCGGACCAGCAGCCCCAGCAGTGGGGCCCCGCGCAGCCCGACGCGTGGGGCGCGGGCCCGCTCCCGCCCGAGGGCGCGCCGGGGCAGACGTACGGCCAGAACGCGTCGGCGGCGCCGCAGCCGTCGTACGACCGGAACCCGCAGGGCCCGGCCGGCTACGACCAGAACCAGCAGGCCTCGTCGGTCTACGACCAGAACCAGCAGGCCCCGTCGGTCTACGGCCAGGCCCCGCAGGTGTCGGCCGCGCCGCCGACGTACCCCCAGGGCGGGCCGGGGGTGCCGATGCCGTCGTTCGCCGACGGCGCCGAGGGAGCCACCCAGTACATTCCGCCGGTCCCGGCGGGGCCGGGCCTGGTCGACGACGGCCGTACCCAGGTGCTGCCGCCGGTCCCGGGCGGCGACGAGGGCGCGACGCAGTACATCCCGCCGGTCCGGCCGGGCGCGCTGCCGCCCGAGAGCTCCGGCGAGTCGACGCACTACCTGGGCACCGGCGGGCACGGTGCGGGTCCGATGCCGGGCGCCGCGCACTCCGACGCCGAGGCCACGCAGTACATACCGCCGGTGCCCGCCCAGGGCTATCCGGCGGCGGGCGGGGGCGCGCAGCCGCCCGCCGGGTTCGAGAACCTCTTCCGCGACGGACCGGGCGGCCCGGGGGCCGGCGCCCCCGCCGGGGCCACCCAGCAGCTGCCGCGCATCACCGGCCCGGAGACCCCCGGCTACGGCGGCGGCACGCAGGGCTACGGCGCGGGGCCCGCGGCGCGCGCCCCCCAGCCCACCTATGTGCCGCCCGTACGGCCCGACGACCACGGTGACGAGCGGGGCCGCGGCGGCCGGACCGGCTCGCGCCTGCCGCTGTTCGCGGCGGTCGGTGTCGCGATCGCCGTCGTCGGCATCGGCGCGGGCGCGCTGCTCGGCGGCGGAGGCGGCGACGACGACAAGGGCGACGGCAGCAAGCCCGTCGTCGCGTCGGCCTCCGCGGGCGAGCCGTCGGCCTCCTCCGACGACGCGGCCGAGCAGCAGGCGAGTGCCCTGGACAAGCTGCTCGCGGACAGCGGCAGCAGCCGGGCCAGTGTGATCGCCGCGGTGGCGAACGTGAAGGCGTGCAACAACCTCGACCAAGCCGCCTCGGACCTGCGGGCCGCCGCGGGCCAGCGCGACGAGCTGGTCACCAAGCTGGCCGCGCTCGACGTCGGCCGGCTGGCCGACCACGCCGCGCTGACCGGCGCCCTCACCAAGGCCTGGCAGGCCTCGGCGGCCGCCGACAACCACTACGCGGACTGGGCCGACGAGGTCGCCGGCAACAAGCGCAAGGCCTGCAAGAAGGGCGGGGCCCGCACCACGAACGCCACCCAGCAGGGCAACCGGGAGAGCGGCACCGCGAGCGCCCAGAAGAACCAGGCCGCGCGGCTGTGGAACGCGATCGCCCAGCAGTACGGTCTGACGCAGCGCCAGCCCACCCAGCTCTGACCCGGCTCCGACCCGGCTCCGAGCCGGCTCCGAGCCGGGCGGGCCTCAGCCGACGTCCGCGCCCTCCATGGTGTCGGTGACGTCGACGAAGCCCTTCTGCGCGGCCACCAGCAGCCCCTCGCGCACCTGCTGCACGGTCACCTCGGCGTTGGACAGCCGGGGGAACCCGACGGCGGCGAGCCGGCTGGTGAACTTCCAGCGCAGGGCGGGGGTGAGTCCGCCGGTGGTGAACTTCCGGCCGCTGTTCAGGGCGCCGCGGACGGAGTCGGCGCTCACCTCGTCGTCGCCCAGCGACTCCACGGCCTGCCGCAGCACGTTGTAGGCGATCCAGGTGGTCTGCACCCCGGTGTCGGAGGGGTCGATGCTGGTGTCGGAGAAGGCGGACTCGCTGATCACCTTCTTCATCCCGGCCCACCGCTTGTCGCTCTCCACCGGGTACCAGCCGGTGACGTACGCCCCCTCGTACGGGCCGGAGCCGCCGCCGCTGGCGTCGATGACGGTCTGGTCGACGCTGCCCAGCACGCTTCCGGTGTTCACCGCGGGATAGTCGGCGCGGCTGCGGCGGAAGGAGTCCATGAAGGTGCCGTTGCGGTCGCCCAGCGCGGGCACCACACAGCCCTTGCCGCCGGACGCCGTGCCCGCGGACGCCGTGCCCGCGGACGCCGTGCCCGCGGACGCCGTGCCGCCGGTGGCCGCCCGCAGGGCCTTCTCGGCCTGCGAGGAGTACTCGGTGGCGTCCTCCGCCGCCCGCTGGTCCTCGGCCTTGTCGTGCCCGCCCGCCTTCAGACCGGCGTCGAGCATCGGTGACAGGGCGTCGCCCGCGATGGTGTCGGGCCGGACGAGCGCGACGGGCCCCGAGCAGGAGCCGGCCAGCACCTTGCCGAGACCGGCGAGGAGCGCGGGCTGGCCGCCGTTGACGGGATAGGACAGCGGGCTGGTGAACTCGGAGGTCGTGACGCCGTAGCCGCCTATGTAGGGGATGCCGGCGCCCTCCAGATGCGGGAAGAACGCGTCGGAGTGCTGGCTGTAGGAGCCGACGACGGCGACCGCCTTCTCCTTGACCGCGCGCCGGGCGCAGGCCGCCGCGGACACCGCGTCGTTGTGGTCGTTGCAGGTCAGGACGGTGAGCTTGTGGCCGTCGATGCCGCCCTTGGAGTTGATCCAGCGGGCGTAGGCGCGGGCGAAGGCGGGCATGCCGGGCTTGTTCGTGGCGGCCGTCCCCACGGGCGCCCAGGTCATCACGACGATCGGGTCGTCCCCGGAACCCCCCGTGACTCCGGGGACGACCCCGCATCCGGCGGTCAGCGACGCGACGGCGGCCAGTGCGCCCGCCGCGAGGGCGGCCGGTCTGCCGTTTCCGGTACTGCGGAGAAACCTGGGGAGGAAGGTACTTCGCGGGAAGGTGCGTCGCCTGCCGGTCATGAACACGCACGATTCCGTCACATCGCTAACCTCGGAGTGACCCACGGTCAACGAGAGGTGACGCGAGAGTGAATTACAGGGGTCCGTGAGGCCCCGGGGACGGGAAAACGTACGATCGATGACCGTGCAAGGTTCGGAGAACTCTTCCCGTCGCGGCCGTCGCTCCTCCACCATGGGCGGCATGCCACTCAACGACATGCCGTGGTGGCGCTGGCGCAGCAATGTGCGCTCCGCGCTGCACATGCTCTCCGACCCGGTGTTCCAGCAGAACGTCTGGCTGGCCGGTGCGGACGGATACGGCGACGTCACCGACGCCGTCTACCGTCTGGTCGAGGACACCTGGCTCGACAACTGGTCCGCCGAGAAGTACGTCGGCACCATCTTCCGCGACTCGCAGGAGGCGGCGCTCGTCGACACCGCCGTGCTGCGCGTTCTGCGGATCATGCACCAGGTCGGCCCGGACGCGCCCGTCTCCACCTATGTCTCCCACCCCGGCTGGCCCGAGGCGGTGCAGGCGGCGCGGGACGCGCACATCCGCCTGTCGGTCGCCGACGGCGAGGACCCGGACGCGCCGCCGCGCACGCTGGAAGTGCTGCGGATCATGACGAGGTCCGCGTAGCGGGACGGCCTCCGCCGTGCAGAGGCGGACGTGAGACCCTGTGCTGCATGAGTGAGCAGTCCGCCCGAGCCGCGGCGACCCCCGCCGACCAGTACGTCCTCACCCTCTCCTGCCCGGACAAGCAGGGCATCGTGCACGCCGTGTCGAGCTACCTGTTCATGACCGGCTGCAACATCGAGGACAGCCAGCAGTTCGGCGACCACGACACGGGACTGTTCTTCATGCGGGTCCACTTCTCGGCCGACGCGCCGCAGACCGTGGACAAGCTGCGCGCGAGCTTCGCGGCGATCGGTGACTCCTTCCACATGGACTGGCAGATCAACCGGGCCGACGAGAAGATGCGCATCGTCCTGCTGGTCAGCAAGTTCGGCCACTGCCTGAACGACCTGCTGTTCCGCGCCCGGATCGGCGCGCTGCCGGTGGAGATCGCGGCGGTGGTGTCCAACCACACCGAATTCACCGAGCTGGTGGGCTCGTACGACATCCCCTTCCACCACATCCCGGTGACGAAGGAGACGAAGGCGGAGGCCGAGGCGAAGCTGCTCGAGATCGTGCGCGAGCAGAACGTGGAGCTGGTGGTGCTGGCCCGCTACATGCAGGTGCTCTCGGACGACCTGTGCAAGCAGCTCAGCGGCCGGATCATCAACATCCACCACTCCTTCCTGCCGAGCTTCAAGGGCGCGAAGCCGTACCACCAGGCGCACACGCGGGGCGTGAAGCTGATCGGGGCGACGGCGCACTATGTCACCGCCGATCTCGACGAGGGGCCGATCATCGAGCAGGAGGTCGAGCGGGTGGGGCACGACGCGACCCCCGACCAGCTGGTCGCGGTGGGCCGTGACGTGGAGTGCCAGGCGCTGGCGCGGGCCGTGAAGTGGCACGCGGAGCGGAGGATTCTGCTCAACGGGCACCGGACGGTGGTTTTCGCCTAAGGGCTCGGGGGGTTCTGTCTCGTCGGCGGGTGCGGGTGGTGTGTGGCTGGTCGCGCAGTTCCCCGCGCGAACAACCCCCACGCACCCGCACCGCAACCAGCCCCTACATCCGGCTCAAACTCGCCGCGGCGAAGAGAACATCCCTGATCGCCTCCCGGTCCCCCAGCTGCCCCGCCGCCGCCTCCTCCGGAGGAACGTGGCCCGCCGCCAGCCGGCAGAACTCCACGTCGTCCAGCGCCACGTGCGCCACCTCGTGCGCGGCGGAGCCCACCGCTCCGGGTGAGTCCAGGGGGATCAGCCACTCGCCCCCGCCGTCGCCCTCGATCTCCAGCCGCAGACTGCGACCGGGGCTGCCGGCGCTCACCAGGTGCCGGGCGCTCGGCGCGGGCGCGGCCAGCCCCGCGCGCCGGCGCGCGGCGAGCGCCGTCGGCAGCATCCGTGCCGCGAGGTCGATCATGCCGTGCAGATGGCGGGGCGCGGGCGGCGCGTACGGATAGTCGACCGCCTCCGCGATGTCCTCGGCGTGCACCCAGCACTCGAACGCCCGGTCCAGCATCGCGTCCCGCAGGGGCAGCTCGAAGCCGCCGTACGAGATCGGCAGGGTGCCCGGACCGCTGCCGGTGAACGACACCGTCCGCACGAGCGCGTGGCTCTGCTCACGCCAGGGGCCGCGCACCGAGCGGGTGGGCGGGAAGTGCGAGGCTGCCCAGAACGCCTCGGTGCGCTCGGCGGGGCCGCGGACGGCGTCGGTCTCCTTGTCGTCGTCCCTGGGGCCGAGCGGGTCCTCCAGGCCGAGCGCCACCGCGACCAGGCCGTCCACGGCGAGGAGATGGGCGATGACCCCGGCGACGGTGGTGCGCCGCGTGGTCTCGCCGTCGCCGCGGAACCAGCGCAGCCGCACGGGCGCGTGCCACTCGGCGTCGCCGAAGTCCTGGAGCAGCGCGTCCAGTCGCGCGGTCTCGGCGTCGTACGAGGTCGCCCACGGCGGTACCGGGATGCGCGGCGGGCGGCGGTCGAGGCAGGCCTCCAGGACGCGGGTGCGCAGGCCCGGGTCGAGGTCGAGGCTCTCCGGGCGCTGGAGCAGACCGACCGCCTCGCGCAGCCGCCGGGCCTCGTCCGCGCAGGCGCCGCAGTCGCCGAGGTGGTCCTCGACGGCCGCCGTCTCCTCGGCCGAGCAGGCCGCCAGCGCCCAGGCGCCCAGCAGGGCCTTCAGCACGCGGTGCTCCAGCCGCGGCGCCTCCGCGACGGCGAGCGCCTCCAGCGCGGGCAGCGGCAGTCCGGTGTCCTCGACGGAGGCGCGGGGGAACGGGATGCGGGGCGCCCGGCGGGTGCCGTCGCTCTGGCCGCCCCGGTCCCCGCTCGGGTCGCCGCTGTTCGCGGTGTGGTCGTCCATGGAGCCGTCGTAGCCCTCGCTGCCGTCCGTGCTGTCCTTGTCGTCCTCGCTCTCGCCGTCGTGGCCCTCGAATCCTTCCGCGTCGCTCACGCCGCACCCCCGTATTCGGGCGGGGCCCCGGAGGCAGGTGTGTCGTGGGCGGTGGAGAGCAGTTGCAGGCCGAGGCGGAGCCGACGGCGGGCCTCGTCCTCGGTGACGCCGAGGTCGGCGGCGGTCTGGCGGTAGTCACGGCGCTGGAAGTAGGCCAGTTCCAGGGCGGCGCGCAGCGGGGCGGGCATGGCCTGGACGATGTAGTCGGCGCGGGCGGCGACCGCGGCGTGCCGCACCCTGTGCTCCAGGTCCTCGGCGGTGCCGGGGCCGCCCTGGGCCAGCGCGGCGGTCTCGGTGGCGCGCAGCCGCTGGACGGCGAGCCGGTGGGTCAGCGTGGCGATCCAGGTGCGCAGGGGGCCCTGCTGGGGGTCGTAGGCGTCGGGGTGCTGCCAGACGTGGACGAAGACCTCGCGGGTGACGTGGTCGGCCGCGTGTTCGTCTCCGAGCACACGATGGGCGAGGCCGTGCACGAGTGAAGCGAAGCGGTCGTAGAGCTCACCGAGGGCGGCCGCCTCACCGCGCGCGAGTCGCTGCTGCATCTTGCGGTCCCAGCGGGGCGGTGCGTCCTTCTTCGCCATGCGGCCCCCTCACCTGTGCCCGTGTCCTGGCCCAGCCTGCGTCCACCGTCACCTCGAATGTAGTCGGCACGTAGGACAACGCACGCCCCTTTGTTTCAATGTGCGCCCCTGATCAGCCGGGCGATGGTATGGGGCCGCGCCTACCCAGACTCATCGCGACCATTCCGGATCAAGTGTGTTCTGCTTCCGATCGAACAGGACTGAATATGACGGAATCAAGCCTCTACCGTCCGGTACCCGTTTTTCGCCACGTGTTTCGGGGCAACGCCGCTGGGCAGCCGCGCTGCAAGGAAGCGTAGGGACGGCTTCCGTTTACGGCGAGGGAAAGGCGTGGTGGTGGCCTTCAAGGTGACCGGCGGCGAGCAGGGCGGGTGGGCCGTGCTCCATGTGTCGGGCGAGCTGGACCTGGTGACGTCACCGGTGCTGCGGCAGCGGGTGCACGACGAGGTGGCCGAGGGCCGCCACCGTCTCGTCCTGGACCTCTCCGAGGTCTACTTCTGCGACTCCAGCGGCGTCGGCGTGCTCATCGCGGCCCGCAGGCTCATCCGCTCCTGCCGGGGCCGGCTGCGGCTGATCCTGCCCGCGCGCGGGGCCGCGGAGGACTCCCACGTCAACCGCGTCCTGGGCGCGCTCGGCGTCCGGCGTCTCTTCGACGTCTACGGCGACCTCGCGGAGGCCGTGGCCGAGGACGGCTCCGCACCGCTGACGGCGTGAGCCGCACAGCTGTGCGACAAGGTGGTCCCGAAATCCCCCCGGTCCGGGTACAGAGACCGCCCATCGGCTCCCACGGGGCCGGCGGCGTCGTACGCTCCCTGCCGGAAGGTTTCCCGCACCAGGACGCCAGGCGGCCGGAGGACAGCATGGTCAGCAGCGAGTACGAACGCAGGATCGCCGACCGGTTCGCCACGTTCGACCAGGACGGCAACGGCTACATCGACCGCGAGGACTTCGGCGCGGCCGCCAAGGCGCTGCTGGCCGAGTTCGGCACGGCGGCCCGCTCCGACAAGGGCCAGGCGCTGTACGCGGGCGCGGAGGCCTTCTGGCAGGGCATGGCGGGCATCGCCGACCGCGACGGCGACCAGCGCATCACCCGGGACGAGTTCGTCGGCGGCGCGGTCAAGCGGCTGCACGACAACCCCGGCCGCTTCGCCGAGATCGCCCGCCCCTTCCTGCACGCCGTCCTGGACCTCGCGGACGCCGACGGCGACGGCCTGGCCACGGTCGAGGACACCGCGCGCGTGCTGCGCGTCCTGGGCGTCCGTGAGGACCTCGCCCGCACGGTCGCCGCTGCCCTCGACGCCGACAGCGACGACAAGGTCGGCGAACAGGACATCGTCCCCGCGGTGGCCCGCTACTTCACCGTCTCCGAGTAGCGCTCTCCGAGTAGCGCTCGCGCAGCTTGTACTTCAGGACCTTGCGGAGCGTGTCGTTGCGCGGCAGGGCGTCCACCAGCTCCAGCTGCTCCGGCAGCTTGTGCACGGACAGTCCCGCCGCGCGCAGATACGACGTCAGCGCCTCCAGCGTCGGGTCCGCGGCCCCCGCCGCCCGCTCCACCACCGCGCACACCCGCTCCCCGCGCTCGGCGTCCGGCAGCCCGATCACCGCCACGTCCCCGACGTCCGCGCGGGCGGCCAGCAGATCCTCGATCTCCTTGGCGGAGATGTTCTCCCCCTTGCGGATGATGACGTCCTTCAGCCGCCCGGTGAGCACCAGATGCCCGCTCCCGGTCAGCCGCCCGAGATCCCCGGTGCGCAGGAACCCGTCCTCGTCGAAGGCCTCCGCCGTCTGCGCCGGGTCCAGATAGCCGCGGCACACGGCCTCCCCGCGCAGTCGCACCTCCCCGCCCTCGGCGATCCGTATCTCCATCCCCTCCGGCGGCCGTCCCTCGGTCGTCGCGAGGTTCTCCACGGTGTCGCCCGGCGCCCCCATGGTGATCATCGGGACCTCGGTCATGCCGTAGCCGTGGGTGAGCTGCACGCCCATCTCCCGGACGACCGCGTGGTACACCTCGGGCGGCTTCGGCGCCCCGCCCCCGGCGAGCAGCCGCAGCGAGGGGATCACCGGGACGCCCGGCTGCTTGCGCTGCTCGGCCAGGAACATCGAGTAGAACGCCGTCGACCCGCCCGCCACGGTCACCCCGTGCCGGCGGTACTCGGCGAGCGCGTCCGGCAGCGCGAACTGCTCGAACATCACCGCCGGGAAGCCGTACAGCAGCAGCATGACGGTGTAGTCGGGCCCCGCGATGTGCGCGTACGGGAAGGCCATCGAGCCCACGTCGTCGGCGGTCAGCTCCAGCGCGTGGGCGAGGCAGGAGCCGCCCGCGAGGAGCGAACGGTCGGTGTGCAGGACGCCCTTGGGGTCGGAGGTCGTGCCGGAGGTCCAGTAGATCCAGCGGACGGAGGTGCCCTCGGAGGGCGGCGGGGGCAGCACGGCCGGGTCGCCCTCGGGCAGGTCGTCGTAGGCGTCGAACACGCCCTTCGCGCCGAGCCGCAGCGCCATCTCGCCGTGGTCGAAACCGCGCCAGACGCCCGGTACGGCGAAGAACTCCGCCCGTGACTCCCTGAGCGCGAAGCCGACCTCGCGGTCCCGGTAGAACGGGATGACGGGGCTCTGCACGGCCCCCAGGCGGGCCAGCGCGAAGGACAGCACGGCCGTCTCGATGCGGGTGGGCAGCTGCCAGGCGACGACCGTCCCCGGGCGCACGCCCATGCCGTACAGCCCGGCCGCGGTCCGTTCGGCGCGCGCGTGCAGCTCGCCGAAGGTCAGCGTGCGGTCCTCCTGGAGGAGGACGGGCCGGTCGGGGGTGAGCTCGGCGCGGCGGGCGGCCAGGTCCCAGAGGGTGCGGGAGGAACTCAGGGAGTGCGCGATGGCGTTCATGTCTGCCCCCAGCTTGGCTGACGACTCGTCAGGTGCCATGCTATCTGACGGGTCATCAGATAAGTACCGTCCGGCGGAGGGGAACCCATGGCCACCGAACTGCCCCGCATCATCAGCGTCGACGACCATGTGATCGAACCCGCGCACCTCTTCGCGACCTGGCTGCCGCAGAAGTACCGCGACCGCGGGCCGCAGCCGCTCACGGCCGGGATCGGCGAGCTGGCCTACGTCGCGGGGAAGTACCAGATCACCATGGACCCGGACGGCCAGCCCACCGACTGGTGGATCTACGAGGACCTGAAGTTCCCGTACAAGCGCAACATCGCCGCCGTCGGCTTCGACCGGGACGAGATGACCCTGGAGGGCATCACCCGCGAGGAGATGCGGCGCGGCTGCTGGGACCCGAAGGCCCGCCTGGAGGACATGGACCTCAACCACGTCGAGGCGTCCCTGTGCTTCCCGTCCTTCCCGCGCTTCTGCGGCCAGACCTTCGCCGAGGCGCACGACAAGGAGGTCGCGCACGCGTGCGTGCGGGCCTACAACGACTGGATGGTCGAGGAGTGGTGCGGCGACAGCGGCGGCCGTCTCATCCCGCTCTGCCTGATCCCCCTGTGGGACATCGACCTCGCCGTGGCGGAGATCCGGCGCAACGCCGCCCGCGGGGTGCGCGCGGTCACCTTCTCCGAGATCCCCACCCATCTGGGGCTGCCGTCCATCCACTCCGGCTACTGGGACCCGTTCTTCGCCGTGTGCGAGGAGACCGGGACGGTCGTCAACATGCACATCGGCTCGTCCTCGCAGATGCCGGCCGCCTCCCCCGACGCACCCCCCGCCGTCCAGGCCTCGCTGTCCTTCAACAACGCCATGGCCTCGATGATGGACTACCTGTTCAGCGGGGTCCTGGTGAAGTTCCCGGCGCTGAAACTGGCCTACTCCGAGGGCCAGATGGGCTGGATCCCGTACGCACTGGAGCGCGCCGACGACGTCTGGGAGGAGCACCGGGCCTGGGGCGGTGTCAGGGACCTGATCCCCGAGCCGCCGTCCACGTACTACTACCGGCAGATGTACTGCTGCTTCTTCCGCGACAAGCACGGGGTGGCCTCCCTGGACGTGGTCGGCCGCGACAACGCCACCTTCGAGACCGACTACCCGCACGTCGACTCCACCTTCCCGCACACCAAGGAGGTCGCCCTCGACCACGTCAAGGGCCTCGACGACGAGACGGTCTACAAGCTGATGCGGGGCAACGCGATCCGCATGCTGGACCTGGACCTCGACAAGTAATGGACCTGTCGTACACGGCCGAGGAGGAGGACTTCCGCGCCCGGCTGCGGGAGTGGCTCGGCAAGGCGCTGCCCGCGCTCGGGCCGAAGCCGTCCCCGGACGACTGGCCCGGCCGGCGCCGCTACGACCTCGGCTGGCAGCGGACGCTGTACGACGCCGGGTACGCGCACGTGCACTGGGACGCCGACCCGACCACCCGGCTGATCTTCCTGGAGGAGACGGAGCGGGCCGGAGCGCCCTACGTGGGGGCCAACTTCGTCGGACTGCTGCACGCGGGGCCCACGATCGCCGCCGAGGGCACGGACGCCCAGCGCGCGCGCTGGCTGGAGCCGATCCTGCGCGGCGAGGAGGTCTGGTGCCAGGGCTTCAGCGAACCGGACGCCGGCTCCGACCTCGCGGCGCTGCGCACGCGCGCGTGGCGCGACGGCGACGACTACGTGGTGAGCGGGTCCAAGATCTGGACCTCGCACGCCGAGGTCGCCGACTGGTGCGAACTGCTGGTGCGCACGGATCCCACGGCGCCGAAGCACCGGGGCATCACCTGGCTGGCGATGCCCATGGACGCCCCCGGGATCACCGTACGGCCGCTGCGGACGCTCGCCGGGTCCGCCGAGTTCGCCGAGGTGTTCCTCGACGAGGTGCGGGTGCCCGTCACCCACCGGGTCGGCGACGAGAACGACGGCTGGCGGGTCACCATGGTGACGCTGTCCTTCGAGCGCGGCACGGCGTTCGTCGGCGAGGTGGTCGCCTGCCGGCGCGTGCTCGGCGAACTGGCCCGTGAGGCGCGTGCGAACGGCCGCTGGGACGACCCCGTGCTGCGGCGCAGGCTCGCCCTCCTGGAGGCGGAGTTCCGGGCGCTGTGGCGGCTGACGCAGTGGAACGTGAGCGAGGCCTCGGCGGGCGGGGTGCCCGGCGTCGGGGGTTCGGTCTTCAAACTGAGGTACTCGCACGCCCGTCAGGAGCTGTACGACGCCGCGGCCGACGTCCTCGGCGACGCGGCCCTCGATCTCGACCGGCCCTGGGTGCTCGACCGGCTCTCCTCGCTGTCGTACACCATCGCGGCCGGCACCTCGCAGATCCAGCGCACCATCGTGGCCGAACGGATCCTCGGGCTGCCGAAAGGGCGGTGAGACTTCTCCGTGCGCTTCCGACTGACGGACGACCAGCGGGCGTTGAGACAAGGGGTACGGGACCTGCTCGCCCGGCGCTTCGACCGGGAGGCGCTGCGGGCGGCCGTGGAGCGGCCCGCGCTCGACCGGGCGCTGTGGCGGGAGCTGGGCGCGGCCGGGTTCTTCGCGCTCCGGCTGCCCGAGACGCGGGGCGGGGTCGGACTCGGGCTGCCCGAGGCGGTGTTGGCCTTCGAGGAGGCGGGCCGCGCGCTCCTGCCGGGCCCCCTGGTCGCCACCCACCTCGCGGCGGGCCGGGTGCCCGGAGCGGCCGAGGGGGAGACCGTCGTGACGGCCGTGGACGCCGGCGGGCTGGTGGAGTGGCTGGCCGAGGCGGACGTGGTGGACGGGGTGGACGAGGTGGCGGCCGGGTCGACCGGGTTGACCGGGGCGGCCGGAGCGGACGGGGACGTCCCGGGGGCCGTGGCGTTGCGGTCGGTGGATCCGCTGACTCCTCTGCACCGGGTGCCGAGGGAGGGGCGGCGAACGGCGGCCGATCACCCCGATGTCGCGGCCGTCCTCCTCACCGCCGCCGAGCAGCTCGGCACCGCCACGCGCGCGTGCGAGCTGGCCGTGCAACACGCGCGGGCCCGAGAGCAGTTCGGGCAGCCGATCGGCGCCTTCCAGGCCGTCAAACACCTCTGCGCGGACCTGCTGGTGCGGGTCGAGGTGGCCCGTGCGGCGGTCTACGCGGCCGCCGTCACCGCCGATCCCGCCGATGTCGCGGCCGCCCGGCTCCTCGCCGACGAGGCCGCCGTACGCGGCGCGCGGGACTGTCTCCAGGTGTACGGCGGCATGGGGTTCACCTGGGAGGCGGACGTGCACCTGCTGCTGAAACGCGCCTGGGTGCGCACCCGGCGTGCGGGGGGTGGTACGGAGAGTGAGGAGCTGCTCGCGCGCGAACTGCTGACCGGAGCGGGCCGCTAGCGCCGCTGCCTGCGCCGACGGCCTGCGCGGGGCTCGGACTGCCGTACGGGTGTCGCGGATTGTGGCATACGGGGTTCACGGAGCGTCGATACCGGGTTGTGTCCGATGCGTGACCCGTCACGGCCCGGAGTCGGCCGGACCCTCCGGTACCTTCTGTGGGATGCGAGTGGTTCCGAGCATGAGCCATGCCGGTGGTGCCCCTGGGGCGGCGCCGAAACCGGCGGTGCGTGCCGCTGCTCGCAGGGCGGACGGGCTTCGGGCCCCCGCCTGTTCGACTCCCTGGCGCGGGCGTCGCACAGTATGCCGCACGGGTACTCCTTCGCGCTGGAATATGCCCGAAGCGCTTGTTGAGGTGACTGTACGTCAACCAAGCTGTCTCGTAAGGGATTCACGTTCCGTCACGCTGCCTCTGGCTGTTGTTCTGGCCATGCAGAAAATGGCTACGATCGTGGCCCCCGTCGTCATGGTGCCCGCGCGACTCGCGTGGCTCGCGTGGCGCACGGCCATGTGTCCGCCGGTTCGGATGGTGTGAGCGGTGCAGGTGCTTCAAGTGCAACTGGAGATCCGGCCCGACCCCGCAGAAGTGGGGCGCGCCCGGAGGTGGGCCCGTTCGCGCCTGGCTGGGTGCGGCATAGGGGACGACGAACCGCTCGCCGAGACGTTGGTCCTGCTCGTCTCCGAACTCGTCACCAACGCCGTGGTGCACACGGGCCGTCCGGCCGTGGTGCGGCTGTCGTTGCCGGGCGGCGGAGCGGGCGTCGTGGACGGGGCGGCCACCGTCCGGCTGGAGGTCGTGGACACCAGCGACCGTGCCCCCGTGCCCCGTTGTGTGGGCGACGACGCCACCGGCGGCCGGGGCCTGGCCCTCGTCGACTGTCTCGCGGACCGCTGGGGCTGGAGCGTGGAGGGCGGCGGCAAGCGCATCTGGTGCGAGATGGACCGCTGCGAGCGGCCCGCCGAGGGCGCGGTGGGCGGCGAGAGCAGGGGTGAGCGCGGGGCCCTGACGGGTGGTCGGCCGATCGCCGCCTACCCGGAGCCGGTGTACCCGAAGCCGCCCGTGTACCCGAAGCCGCCGGTCCGCCCGGAACCCGCATACGAGGGGCGTGCGTTCGAGGCCGTGTGAGTGCCGCGGCGGTGGGTGGCGCCGCGGTGGCGCGATGGCGCGGTGCCGCGGCGGTGGCGCGATGGTGCGGTCCCGGCCGTGCGGCAGTGCCGTGGCGGGGGCGTGCGGTCCGGTGGGTCGGTCGACGGGCGCATGGCCGCGAGAGGGCGGCGGCCTGCGGTGCACGGGTGCAGAAAGCCCTGTTGTCCTGAGCCGGCGCGGCCCCGGTGCGCCCGGATGTGCTTCCGTGCGCGCCCATTGCAAATGGGGCGTAAGTAACAAATCTCCGTCGAGGTGTTGACGCGGCGTGTCCGTTTGATCACGCTTGTGGTCAGCGATTCACCGCGAGGGGACGACGAGGGCCTCGATGACACGGGCCCTTGCCGAGTGTGGGTCGTGATTCGGCGTCGAGTCCCTCAGGGTCGGAGGGGGAGCCGGGGAGGGTACGCCGAGTCGGATGGCGGCGCGCGGTGCCGTGCTCGGGGCGGGCAGCGGCGCGCCGCCATCGGACGTGCGCCGAAGGGGCCGGCCCCGGGGCTCAGAGGACCGCCACGGGTGCCACCGGAGTCCCCGTGCCGCCGACGAACGGCTCCGGCATCGCCGACAGCAGGAACGCGTACCGGCCCTCTTGTCCACAGGCTGTGGACAACTCTTCGAGATTCCAGTTCTGCCCCTGGAGCATCCCCATCTCCACCAGGTCGAGCGCGTGCACCGGCAGCCACAGGTCCTCGATCTCCGGCGGGAAGATCTCGAACGTCATGGTGTCGTTGGCGACGGCCGCCACATCGCGCGCGTGGAACCACTCCGGCGTACGCACCGACAGCCCCGGCGACGGGAACGCGTACGCGTGCCTGTCGCCCGCCAGATAGAGCTGCACCTGCCCGGTCCGCACGAGCACGATGTCGCCGGCACGCACCCGCGTACCCGCCAGTTCCTCCGCCGCCTCCAGGTCCTCCGGTGTCACCGCGTGCCCGCCCGCCAGCCGGTCCACGCCCCGCGCGCGGGCCACGTCCAGGAGCACCCCGCGCGAGACGATGTGCCGCGCCTTGTCGATCCCGCTGAACTCGGCGCCCGCGTGCGCGGTGATGCCGGACGCCGGACGGCCGTTGTAGATCTTCCCCGAGTGCGAGACATGGGTCAGCGCGTCCCAGTGCGTGGCCGCCTGGAGTCCCATCGTCACCGCGTCGTCGCTGCACGCGACCGTGCCGGGACCGAAGATCTCCTGGTTGATCTGCACCATGGTGTGCATCGGGTTGACCCGCCCCGGGATCATCCCGGTCTGCACCCCGTCCTCGCGCAGGGGGAGCGCCAGCGGCACCCGGCGCCCCGAGCGGATCTCGGCGGCCGCGCCGCGCACCACCTCGTCGGTGATCAGGTTGAGCGTGCCGATCTCGTCGGCGGCTCCCCAGCGCCCCCAGTTGTTGACGCGCTTGGCGATGTCGTGGAACTCCTCCGGCAGTGCCATCCGGTGCCTCCCCGGGGCTTGTCCTCGCCCGTCCGACGGGACATAAAATCTAACGGTCCGTCAGATACGGTCTTCGCAAGCATCTAACCGTCCGTCGGAAAACGCGGGAAGGGGCCGGGCGTGGGGAACTTCTTGGCCGGCAAGGTCGTCGCCGTCACAGGGGCGGGACGGGGCATCGGACGGGCGGTCGCGCTCGCGGCGGCGGCCGAGGGCGCCCGGGTCGTCGTCAACGACTACGGGGTGGGCGTGGACGGCGCGTCGCCCACGAGCGAGGTCGCCGAGACCGTCGTCAAGGAGATCGAGGCGGCGGGCGGCCGGGCCGTCGCGGTCGCCGACGACATCTCCACGATGGCGGGCGGGCAGCGGGTCGTGGACACGGCCCTGGAGACCTACGGGCGGCTCGACGGGGTCGTCTGCGTCGCGGGGATCCTGCGGGAGCGGATGCTGTTCAACATGTCCGAGGAGGAGTGGGACCCGGTCGTCGCCACCCACCTCAAGGGCACCTTCACCGTCTTCCGGGCGGCCTCCGCGGTCATGCGCCGGCAGGGGTCCGGCGCGCTCATCGGCTTCACCAGCGGCAACCACCAAGGGTCCGTCTCGCAGGCCAACTACAGCGCGGCCAAGGGCGGGATCATCTCGCTGGTGCGCAGCGCGGCGCTCGGCCTGCACAAGTACGGGGTGACCGCCAACGCGGTCGCGCCGGTCGCGCGGACGCGGATGTCGGCCGGGGTGCCGATGGAGCTCGCGGAGATCGGGGAGCCGGAGGACGTCGCCGCGATGGTGATTTTCCTTTTGTCGGACCGCTCGCGGGAGCTGGGGATAACCGGGCAGGTCTACACGGTCGCCGGTGCGAAGATCGCTGTGTGGGCACAGCCTCGGGAGATGCGGGCTGTGTATGCGGAGGGCGGTTCCTGGACGCCCTCGCGTATCGCGGAGGTGCTGCCGGGGTCGGTGGGCGTGGATCCGATGCCGATGCTGGAGCGGTTGGAGGAGATGCGGCGGGCTGCGGCGGAGGGGGCGCGGCCGAATGGGTGAGCTGAGGGCTCGTCGGCGGGCGCGGGTGCCTGGTGGCTTGTCGCGCTCCGCGGCGGAGCCGCATGTCGACAGCGCCCCGCGCCCCTGGGTGGGTGCGGTGGCCCTGACTCAAGGAGGTGGACGTGGATTTCGGGTTTGATCCGGCCGACGACGAGTTCCGTGCCGAAGCTCGGGCCTGGCTCGACGCACACGCCCCGCACGCCACCGACCGCCGCACCTGGGAGCGCACGCTCGGTGCCGCCGGGTGGATCGGGCTCGGCTGGGCCGAGGGCGGGTACGGCAACCGGACCGCCGGTCTGACCCGGCAGGTCGCCTGGGCCGAGGAGTACGCGCGCTCGGGGGCCCCGCCCCGGTCCGGGCACATCGGGGAGAACCTGCTCGCGCCCACCCTGATCGCCCATGGCACCCCGGAGCAGAAGGCCCGGTTCCTGCCGCCCGTCGCCGCCGGTGTCGAGCTCTGGTGCCAGGGGTACAGCGAGCCGGGTGCCGGGTCCGACCTCGCCGGGGTGCGGACGCGGGCGGAGGCCGACGAGGGCGGCCGGACGTACCGCGTCACCGGGCAGAAGATCTGGACCTCCCTCGCGCACGAGGCCGACTGGTGTTTCGTCCTCGCCCGCACCGACCCCGGCTCGACCCGTCACCACGGGCTGTCCTTCCTCCTGGTGCCCATGGACCAGCCCGGCCGGATCGAGGTGCGGCCCATCCGGCAGCTCACCGGCACCAGCGAGTTCAACGAGGTCTTCTTCGACGGGGCGCGCGCGGAGCATGTCGTGGGGGGCGCGGGCCAGGGCTGGCGGGTCGCGATGAGCCTCCTCGGTTTCGAGCGCGGGGTGTCGACGCTCGCCCAGCAGATCGGGTTCGCCGAGGAACTGGGACGCGTGGTCCGCACCGCGGTGGAGACGGGCGCCGCCGACGATCCCGTCGTACGCGAGCGGCTGGTGCGGCTCTGGGCCGAGCTGCGGACCATGCGGTGGAACGCGCTGCGGACGCTGGGCGGTTCGGGCGGGCCGGGGGCGCCCAGTGTCGCCAAGCTGCTGTGGGCGGGCTGGCATCAGCGGCTCGGGGAGGCCGCGGTGGGGGTGCGGGGCGCGTCGGCGAGCGCGGGCCCGTCGGACTGGACGCCCGCGGCGCCGTACGCACTCGACGACGCGCAGCACCTGTTCCTGTTCTCCCGGGCCGACACGATCTACGGCGGCTCGGACCAGATCCAGCGCACGATCATCGCCGAGCGCGTGCTCGGCCTGCCCAGAGAGCGCAAGGGGGTCGTCTGATGCGAGGTGTGCTGTTCGACGGGAAGCGGGCTGAGGTCGTCGACGACCTCGACGTACGCGATCCGGGGCCCGGCGAGGTGCTCGTGGCGATCTCGGCGGCCGGGCTGTGCCACAGCGACCTGTCGGTGATCGACGGGACGATCCCCTTCCCGGCGCCGGTGGTGCTCGGGCACGAGGGGGCGGGGGTGGTGGAGGCCGTGGGGGCCGGGGTCACCCATGTCGCCCCCGGCGACCACGTGGCCCTGTCCACCCTCGCCAGCTGCGGGACCTGTGCCGAGTGCGACCGGGGGCGGCCGACGATGTGCCGGCAGGCGATCGGGCGGCCCCAGAAGCCGTTCACGCGCGCGGGGCGGGCGGTGTACCAGTTCGCCTCCAACTCCGCCTTCGCCGAGCGGACGGTCGTGAAGGCCGTCCAGGCGGTGCGCATCCCCGAGGACATCCCGCTGCCGGCCGCCGCCCTGATCGGGTGCGGGGTGCTGACCGGCGTGGGCGCCGTGCTCAACCGCGCGCGGGTGGGGTACGGCGAGAGCGTCGTCGTCATCGGCACGGGCGGGATCGGGCTCAACGTGCTCCAGGGCGCGCGGATCGCGGGTGCGCTGCGGATCGTCGCGGTCGACTCCAACCCGGCCAAGGAGGCGGTGGCCCGGCGGTTCGGGGCGACCGACTTCCTGACGTCCACCCAGGCCGTGCGGGATGTGCTGCCGACCGGCGCGGACCATGTCTTCGAGTGCGTGGGACGGGTGGAGCTGATCCGGGCCGCCGTCGACCTGCTGGACCGGCACGGACAGGCGGTCCTGCTGGGGGTGCCGCCGGCCACCGCGGAGGCGTCCTTCCTGGTCTCCTCCCTCTTCCTCGACAAGTCCATCCTGGGCTGCCGCTACGGCGCCTCCCGCCCCCAGCGGGACATCGCCCTGTACGCCGGTCTGTACCGCGAGGGCCGGCTGCTCCTCGACGAACTCATCACCCAGACCTACCCGGTGGAGGACTTCGAGAAGGCGGCGGCGGACGCGGAGGCGGGACGGGTGGCGCGGGGGGTGCTCACCTTCTAGCGCGCGATCCGGCCGACGTCAGCTCTGCGCGGTCCGGCCGCGTTGGACGGCGGCCAGGGTCAGCAGCGCCTCGACCGCCGCGAAGGCGGCCAGGCGCACGCTCCAGGAGCCGACCGAGGACTGCGCGATGTCGGCGAACGCCGCCGTCCGCAACAGGATGGTACTCAGGGCGAACCCGGCGACGACGCCGATGACCACGGCCCAGGTCGGCGGTTCGTGCATGACGGACACCACGATGCCGGCGAGGGCCACGACGACGCAGAGCACGGTGACCAAGGTGAGATACATGGCTTCCAGTGTTCCGGCGGGCGGAGGCGTTCCCATCGTCTCGGCGGACGAACCCGTCTGCATCTCTGGGTAGAGACGAGCCTCAGCCGTGCGGCGGCCGGTCGAGGCCGTGCAGCAGTTCGCGCATGGCGGCGAGCGTCGAGCGGGCCTCGGCCGCGACCTCGTCCGGCCGCCTCGCGCGGGCCAGTTCCACGAGCCGCGCCGTGCGGTGCAGTACGGCATCGCTCAACCGTGCGGCCAGCAGCTCCCGTTCCGCTCCGGCGGACCGGTCCGCCTGCCACGCGGAACGGGCGAGCGCGAAGTCGTCCCGGGCGAGCACGCGCAGCCGGCGTCGGCGGACCAGCAGCCCGCTGCTCCAGACGAGGGCGAAGCCCGCGCAGGCCACCAGGCTCAACGGCACCACCAGGACCGCGCCGGTGAGCCAGGAGAGCCCGCCGGCCGGCACCTCGCCGTCGGCGGCCGCCGTGGCGAGCAGCGCACTCGTGCTCACGGTCCCCGTCACCAGGACCCACGGCCAGGTGCGGGCGCCGCGATGGCTGTAGGCGCCCAGGGCGTTCACCGCGAGGCACTCGGCGAGCAGGCCCCCGGCGAAGTACGGGGACAGCGCCGCCAGCGGGGCCAGCGCGGTGGCCACGGGCCAGAGCAGGGACGTCACCAGGACGCCCGTGAGCGCGGCCCGGGGCGCGTGCCGTCGCCACACCAGGGGAAGGCCGTGGAGGGCGAACAGGACGGCGACCAGCGCGATCGCGGGGACGGCCGCGTGCCGGGCCGACCGGCTCCAGTCCTCGGCCCCGACCAGGACGAAGAAGAGGGGCAGCAGCGCGGCGGTGAACGCGAGCGCGGGGTCGGCCAGCAACTGCTCCCGCAGGACGTCCCGCCGCCACCCCTGTGCCGTCTGCGCCCCGCCCGGGTCGGGCAGCACCGCCTCGACCCGCCAGCCGCCCTCGGCCGTCGGACCGGCGTCCAGCTCACCGCCGACCGCGGCCGCGCGCTGCCCCATGCCCTTGATGCCGAGACCCGACCCCGTGATGCCGGCCGCGCGGGATGCCCGCGCTTCCGAGGGACCGTTGGTCACCGACAGCAGCAACCGCCCCGCGTCCCGCCGTACCAGCACGCGGACGGCGGCGCCGGGGGCGTACCGGACGGCGTTGGTGAGGGCTTCGCGCACGATCCCGTGGACGGCCTCGCCGACCGGGCCGGTCAGGTCGGGGGGAAGCTCCGTGGCGATGGGGCGGCCCAACCGGCCGAACCCCGCGACCAGTTGCTGGATGGGGCCGGTCAGCGACACGGCCTCGCGCGGTTCCGGGTCCCGCATCAGTCCCACCAGCCGCTGGAGCGAGGCCTGTGTCTCCAGGCCGGTGCGTTCCGCGAACTCCAGGGCCTCGGCGGTCAGCTCCGGCCGGGTTCCGCCGAGCCGGATCGCCGTGTCCACGGTCACGACCACCGAGGTCAGATGGTGTGCGCTCACATCGTGCAACTCGCGCGCGAGGCGCTGGCGTTCGTTCTCGGCGGCGTGCCGCCTGTCCTCCTCGGCCCCCGCCAGCCGACGGGCCGCGGTCAGACGTCTCGCACGCCACTGGCGGCGCGCCTCGCCCAGGCCCGCGCAGAGCACGTACACCAGGGCCGCGACCGCCCATTCCGCCAGCGGCACCGTACGGAAGCCCGCCCGCGCGAACGACAGGAGCCATTCGGCGCCGACGACCGCGGCGACGGCCCGCAGCGTCACGGGAAGGGGGCAGCGCACCGCGACCGAGTACAGGGACACGGGGGCGCCCAGCGCGAAGTAGCCGTCCTGCCAGGCGGCCAGCCCGACCGCCATGGCGCCGACCGACCAGGCCAGGGCGCTCACCGGGGCCTGCCGGCGCCGCCCGAGGGCCGCCGTCTCCACCGCGAGAGCGCACGCGACGGCCCCGGCCGCGACCGCTCCGCGCGGATCGCCGTCGCGCCAGGGCCCCGCGATCGCCAGCCAGGCCAGCTGGGCCGCCGCCAGCAGCGCGGGGAGCAGCCACCGGCGGACCGTCTCTGTCTCAGGCATGCCTCTGCTCGCGCTCCCAGTCCGGGCAACCACCCCGGTATCCCAGCATCTTGACATGCCCACCTGAGGCCGGGCCGGGGCCGGGCCCTCGGTCGGCGGCCTCCGCGACCGGCGGCCTCCGCGACCGGCCGAAAACCCTTGGGACGTTGTCGGGCGCACGTCCTACCGTCGTGGCATGAGCTACCGCGATCTCGCCTCCCGGCAGGTTCTGGCCTGGGCCTGTACGGCCGTCGGCGCGCGGATGCCGGTCGCGATGGCGCCGCTCGCGCTGGTGTTCCTGGTGCGTGAGCGCCCCGGCGGATACTCCCTGGGGGCGATCCTCGCGGCGGCCTACGTCCTCGGCGAGATCCTGGGCGCCCCCGTCCTCGGGATGCGGCTGCGCCACGACCGGGCCCGCGCCCATCTGGCCGTCGGCCTCGGGTTCGGGGCCGTCGGCTTCGCCGGGCTCGGTGTCCTGCCGGGCGCGCATCCGGTCGTACTCGGCGGGTTCGCGTTCCTGGCCGGTGCCGCGCCCGGCGCCACCACCGGCGGTCTGCGCACCCTGCTCACCGAACTGGTCCCGGAGCGGGCGGCGGCGCAGGCGCTGTCCGCCGAGTCGGTCCTGACGGCCGGTGTGTGGGCGGCCTCCCCGGCCGCCGTCGCGGGACTGGCGCTCGGCGTCGCGCCGCGCGTCCCGCTGCTCCTCGCCGCCGCGCTGATGGCCTCCTCGGTCGGTTGCCTGGTGCTGTTGCCCGGCGCCTGGGGCACGGACGGCGGCACCGGCGCGGACCGCCCCGGGGCGTCGCTGCCGCGTGTCCTGGCGGGCGCCTGGCCGGTGTACGTGACGGGCGCGGCCAGCCTGACCCTGCTCGGTCTGTCCGAACTGGTCCTGCCGGCCCTGCTCGAACAGCGGGGCGTCGCCGTCGGCTGGTCGGGGCCGCTGCTGACCGGGATGGCCGTGGGCGGCGGGCTCGGCGCGTTCGTCTACGGGCTGCGCACCTGGCCGGGGCCGCTGCGCGAGCGCAGTGTGCTCCTGATGGCCGGCACCTCGGTGTGTGTGACGGCCGCCGCGCTGATCCCGCACGCGGCGGGGATCGCGGTGGCGCTGACCCTGGGCGGCATGCTCCAGTCGGGCGCCATGCTGACCCGCAATCTGTCGCTGCGCGAGGCGCTCCCGCCGGGCGCGCTGGCCGCGGGCTACTCCGTCATGTACGCGGCGGCGGGGGCGGGGTACGCGGCGACGGGATCGCTGGCTGGCGCGCTGCTGCGGGTGGCGGCGCCGTCCACGGCGGTGCTGGCCGGGGTGGCGCTGACGCTGGCGCTGACCGGGATCGGCTGGTGGGGCGAGGCCCGGCACGCCGCCCGTTCAGCTCGGGGCGCCGACACCGCCGTGCCGCTCGCGCTCGCCGACGCCCGGCCGGCCGCCGGTGCGGAAGGTGCGACGGTACGCGGTGGGGGTGACCCCGAGGGCGGCCTGTAGGTGCTGCCGCATCGACTGGGCGGTGCCGAACCCGGAGTCCCGGGCGACCTGGTCGACGGACCGGTCGCTGGACTCCAGCAGCTGCCGGGCCCGTTCGACGCGCTGCCGGGTGAGCCACTGGCCCGGGCTGACGCCGGTCTCCTCGCGGAAGCGGCGGGTGAACGTCCGTACGGACAGGGACTCCTGCGCGGCCATGTCCCGCAGCTGGATCGGCTCGTGCAGCCGCCCGAGCGCCCAGGCGCGCGCGGTGGTGGTGCCGGCCTGCCGCGGATCGGGCACGGGCCGCTCGATGTACTGCGCCTGACCGCCGTCGCGGTGCGGGGGTACGACGGTGCGGCGGGCGACGTCGTTGGCGACCGCGGTGCCGTGGTCGCGGCGGACCATGTGCAGGCACAGGTCGATGCCGGCGGCGACCCCGGCGGAGGTGAGGACGTCGCCGTCGTCGACGAAGAGGACGTCCGGGTCGACGTCGATGTGCGGAAAGAGCTGCTGGAGGTGCTCGGCGTCGGCCCAGTGCGTGGTCGCGGGGCGGCCGTCGAGGTAGCCGGCGGCGGCGAGGACGTAGACGCCCGTGCAGATGGACGCGAGGCGGGTGCCGGGGCGGATGTGGGCGAGGGCGGCGGCGAGTTCGTCGGTGAGGACGCCCTCCTCGAAGACCGGGCCGAGCTCGTAGGAGGCGGGGACGACGACGGTGTCGGCGGTGGCGAGGGTCTCCGGCCCGTGCTCCACCATGATCGCGAAGTCGGCGTCGGTCAGGACCGGGCCCGGCGGCCGGATCGAGCAGGTCACGACCTCGTACAGGCGACGCCCCTCGGCGTCCCTGGGGCGGCCGAAGATGCGGTGCGGAATGCCCAGCTCGAAGGGGAGCAGGCCGTCCAGGGCGAGGACGACGACACGATGGGGAGTCCGAGCACTCATGGCCCGATCCTAGCCAATGCTGTCCCTCGGGCCACTCGTTGAGGGCGGGAGAAAAACGGATCCTTTATGCCGTGACCCAGACAAGCGAGGCTCCCGCAGCCATACAGGAACAGAAGCCGCCCGTCCGTTTCCGTGTCCACCGCGCCTGGTTCGTCGCCGCCGTCACCTTCGTCACGATCATCGGCGCGGCCGCCTTCCGCTCGCTGCCCGGTCTGCTCATCGACCCGCTGCACCAGGAGTTCGGCTGGTCGCGCGGCACGATCGGCGCGGCGGTCTCGATCAACCTCGCCCTCTACGGGCTCACCGCGCCGTTCGCCGCCGCGCTGATGGACCGCTTCGGCATCCGCCGGGTGGTGGCCGTCGCGCTGACCGTGATCGCGCTCGGCTCCGGCCTCACGGTGTGGATGACGGCGGCCTGGCAGCTGCTGCTGTGCTGGGGTCTGCTGGTCGGCCTGGGCTCCGGCTCGATGGCGCTGGCCTTCGCCGCGACGGTCACCAACCGCTGGTTCACCGAGCGCCGCGGCCTGGTCAGCGGCATCCTCACCGCCGCCTCCGCCTCCGGCCAGCTGATCTTCCTGCCGCTGCTGTCCTGGATGATCACCCGCCACGACTGGCGCCCGGCCGCCGTCACGGTGGCCCTGGCCGCCCTCGCCGTCGTCCCCTTCGTCTGGCTGCTGCTGCGCGACCACCCGGCGGACGTGGGCGCGAGGCCGTACGGCGCGACGGAGTTCGTACCGAAGCCGGCACCCGTGCAGGGGGCGGCGCGCCGCACGGTCAAGGTCCTGTTCTCCGCGATGCGCACCGGACCCTTCTGGCTCCTCGCCGGCACCTTCGCGATCTGCGGCGCCTCCACGAACGGCCTGGTCCAGACCCACTTCGTGCCGGCCGCGCACGACCACGGCATGCCGGTCACGGCGGCGGCCTCGCTCCTGGCGGTCATCGGCGTCTTCGACGTCGTCGGCACGATCGCCTCCGGCTGGTTCACCGACCGCTTCTCCCCGCGCCGCCTGCTGGCCGTCTACTACGCCCTGCGGGGCGTCTCGCTCCTCTTCCTCCCCCTGCTGCTGGCCCCCGCCGTCCACCCCCCGATGATCTTCTTCATCGTCTTCTACGGCCTCGACTGGGTCGCCACCGTGCCGCCCACCCTCGCCCTGTGCCGTGAGCACTACGGCGACGACAGCGCCATCGTCTTCGGCTGGGTCCTCGCCTCCCACCAGGTCGGCGCGGCCCTGATCGCCTTCCTCGGCGGCGTCGCCCGCGACACCTTCGGCTCGTACGACATGGTCTGGTACGCGTCGGGCGCCCTGTGCGCGGCGGCGGCGTTGATGGCGCTGGTGATCCGCCGGCGGCCGGCGGGCCCGGCCCTGGCGGCGGCCTGAGGGCGAGGACGCCCGCGTGCCCGGCTAGAGGAACCGGCCCCTGTGGAACAGCAGGGGCCCTTCCGTGTCCGCGGCGGGGGCCGACCCCAGGGCGTTCACCCGGCCCACGACGATGAGGTGGTCGCCCCCGGTGTGCACCGCGTGAACGGCGCAGTCGATCCAGGCGAGGGCGCCGGCCAGGCGCGGGGAGCCGGAGGCCGGGGCCGCGTCGTACGGCACGCCCGCGAACTTGTCCGCGCCGCTCACCGCGAAGGCGCGGCACAGCGCGGCCTGGCCCGCGGCGAGGACGTTGACGCAGAACACGCCCGCGTGGGCGATGCGCGGCCAGGTCGTGGACGTACGGCCGACCATGAAGGCGACCAGGGGCGGGTCGAGGGAGAGGGAGGAGAAGGACTGGCAGGCGAAACCGGCGGGGCCGTCCGGCGTCGCCGCCGTCACGACGGTCACGCCGGACGCGAAGGTGCCCAGCACCCGCCGGAACTCGCCCTGGTCCACCGGCGCCCGCTCGTCCTCGCGGACGCAGCGCAGTTCGGGACGGGGCAGCGGTTCGACCGGGCCCGCCCTCAAGTAACGGACGGCGGCGGCCGCCATCCCCACGTGTCCCATCATGTCCCCCATTGAAGCTGACGGTATGTCAGATAGGAAGGGGTGCGAGGGGAACCGACACGCCCCCGTACGCTGCCGCCATGGGGCGGGGTGACGCGCGCACGAAAATGGGCCGGAGAAAGGCCGACGCCGAGGTGACCGCGGCGGTCGCGGCCGGGGCCGCACAGCTTCCGGCGGCCTGGCTGCTCTGTTGACATCCTCCCTCCTTAAAAGCGGGGGATTCCAACCCGGGTGGGTTGAGGTTCACGGACACTCGACCGCTCTGCGGGCGGTGTTGTCCCTCCGGTACCGGCTGTTCGCCGGGGGCGGGGAATCCCGCCCTGTCCTGCCGCGACGTTGTGGCTTGCGTTGGTGTCCGCGTTGCAGGTGAAGCCGCAGGACGAACAGACGAACTCGGCTTGGTTCTTGCGCGAGTTCTTGTCGATCCATCCGCAGGCGCTGCACCGCAGGGATGTGTAGGGGGCGGGGATGTCCTCGACCCGGCCGGGGGCCTTGTGCCCGGTGCGCTGCCGGAGCAGGCCCCAGCCCTGGGCGAGGATGCCCCGGTTCAGCCCGGCCTTCTGCGCCACGCCCCGGCCGGGCTGCTCCACGGTGCCCTTCGCGGAGCGGGTCATGTTCTGGATGTTGAGCTTCTCGAAGCGGATCAGGTCGTAGGAGCGGGCGAGCAGGGTGCTGGTCTTCTCGCACCAGTCCTTGCGGCGGTTGGCCTCACGGGCCTTCAGTTTCGCGGCCCTCGCGTAGGCGGCGGTCTTGCGCTCGCTGTTCTTGGGGGCGCGGGCGGCGCGCCGCTGGTGTTTGCGGATCTGGGCGCGTTCCCGGACGGTGAGCTGCGGGCAGTTCAGCATCCGCCCGTCCGAGAGAGCCGCGGTGACGGTGATGCCGCGGTCGATACCGACGACCGTGTCCGTGCAGGGTGCGGGTACCGGCTCGGGGATGACGGCGAACGCGGCATGCCACTGTCCGTTGCGGAAGGTGACCCGGAACGTCTTCGCCTCGGGCAGTTTCGCGCCTTTGCCGCTGGCGCTGAGACGGAAGCGGACCCAGCCGCAGCCGGGCACCTTCACCTGAGCCCACCGTCTGTTCAGCCTCCGCACCACGACCGAGCGGCCCATGACCTGTCGGCCGGTCCTCGCGTTCAGCTGCGGCGTGCCGTCCGTGTGGTACTCGGGGACGCGGTCGGTGCCGATGACCCGGAAGCCCTCGTGCCGGTACTTTCTGCGCCAGGTCGGCTCACCGAACCCGGACGTGAAACGCGCCTGCTTGGCCGTGGCGAAGTCCTTGAGGGCCTGCTGCTGCACGTCGGCGTTCCCGGCTGCCAGCCACTCGTTGTCGCGCCGGGCCTCGGTGAGCTGACGGCACTGCTCGGCGAAGGAGGGCGCGGACTTCCGGCCCGGCTTCCAGTGCGCGTGCTGCTCGACGGCGAGGTTCCACACGTATCTCGCGTGCGCGCAGTGCAGCAGCATCTGCCGCTCCTGCCCGCCCGTCGGGTACATCCGAAACCGTGCCATGCCGTGAACGTAGACCACACGTTCCCCGCCCGAGCACCTCATCGATCACCATCACCCGAGCGAGTGACCACCCCACCCACCGCCGACCACCCGTCCCAGGACCCTCGCGGCCGGCCCATGACACGCGGCCCGCGCGTCAGCGCCCCTCGAACTCGGCCGCCCGGCGTTCCACGAAGCTCGTGACGCCCTCCCGCGCGTCCTCCGTCGTCATGTTGATCTCCTGGGCGGCGGCCTCGGCGGCGAAGGCGGTGGCGCGGTCGGCGTCGAGGGAGGCGTTGACGAGCTGTTTGGTGAGGGCCAGGGCGCGGGTGGGCCCGGCGGCCAGCCGGGCCGCCCACTCCCGGGCCGTCTTCTCCAGCTCGCCGTCCGGGACCACCCGGTTGACCAGGCCCAGGCGTTCGGCGTCCGGTGCGCCGAGCGCGTCGCCGAAGAACATCAGCTCCTTCGCCCGCTGAGGGCCGATCAGCCGGGGGAGGAGATAGGCGCCGCCGCCGTCGGGGACCAGACCGCGGCGGACGAACACCTCGATGAACCGCGCCGACTCGGCGGCCAGGACCAGATCGCAGGCGAGGGCGAGATGCGCGCCGAGGCCGGCCGCCGTGCCGTTCACCGCGGCGATCACCGGCTTCTCGCAGTCCAGCACGGCCGCGATCAGACGCTGCGCGCCCAGCCGGATCGTACGGGCCACGTCACCGGCGACCCGCTCGCCCGCCGCCGCCCCGCCCCGCAGATCCGCCCCGGCGCAGAAACCCCGCCCGGCGCCGGTGAGGACGACCGCCCGGACGGCGGGGTCGGCGGAGGCCTCCGAGAACCGCAGGATCAGGTGTTCGCGCAGGTCGGGGGTGAGGGCGTTGAGGGCTTCGGGGCGGTCGAGGGTGAGGAACGCGACGTGGCCGTCCGTGGTGTGCCGGAGCGAGGTGTCCATCTCAGCGACACACCGCCAGCGCGTCCAGCGCCACCGCGCCCTGCCCGAACGGCAGCACCACCAGCGGGTTGATGTCGAGCTCGGCCAGGTCGGTTCCCAGCTCCAACGCCATGCGCTGGACCCGCAGGACGACCTCGACGAGGGCGTCGACATCGGCCGGCGGGCGGCCCCGGACCCCGTCCAGCAGAGCCCGTCCGCGCAGTTCGGCGAGCATGTCCCGCGCCTGCTCCTCCCCGAACGGCGGCACCCGTACGGCGGTGTCGCGCAGCACCTCCACCAGGACCCCGCCCAGACCGACGGTGACCGTCGGGCCGAACAGGTCGTCATGGGTCACCCCGACCACCATCTCCACCCCCCGCTCGACCATCTGGCAGACCAGGACGCCGTCCAGCGAGACCCCCTCGTAGCGGGCGATGTCGGTCAGCTCGCGGTAGGCGTCGCGGACCTGGCTCGCCGAGGTCAGGCCGATCTTCACCAGCCCCAGCTCGGTCTTGTGCGCGATCTGCCCGCCGGACGCCTTCATCACCACCGGGTAGCCGACCAGCCCCGCCGCCCGCACCGCCGCCGCCGCGCTGGTCACCAGCTGCTCACGCGGGACCCGGATGCCGTACGCCCGCAGCAGCTGCTTCGCCGCGTGCTCGCTGAGCTGCTGGCCGGGGCGCATCAGCAGCTGCGCCTTGCGGAAGGACGGGGACGGGGTGCGCGGGGCCTGGTCGAAGGGCGAGCGGTAGTCGCGCACGAAGCGGTGGTGCTCCAGATACGCCCGGACGGCGGTGATGCAGTTGCCGAGGGAGCGGAAGGTCGCCACCCGGGAGGAGCCCAGCAGCACCTCGCGGTAGGCCGGTTCGGTGCCCACCGGCGAACCCCACACCACGCACACCAGCTTGTCCGTCCGCTCCGCCGCGTCCACCAGGTCCTGCACCAGACGGTCGCTGAGCGGGGGGAAGGGGCCGGTGATCGGGCAGATCAGCACCCCCACCTCGGGATCGTCGAGGATCGCGTCGATGATCTTCCGGCCGCGCCAGTCGCCCACCGGATGGCCGCCGTTGTCGACCGGGTTGGCCACGTTCAGGTACGCGGGGATCCACTGGTGCAGCTCGGCCTGCCTGGCGGGCGACAGGGCCGGCAGCCGCAGTCCCGCCGCCGTCGCCAGGTCGGCCGCGTGGGCGCCGGTGCCGCCCGAGATCGAGTAGACGACCACACCGTCCGCCTGCGGGCGGCGGGCCCGGGCCAGCAGGGCGGCGGTGTCCTGGAGTTCGTCCAGTCCGTCGACGCGGATCACCCCGTACTGCCGCATCGCCGCGTCCACCACCTCGTCCGCGCCGGTCAGCTTGCCGGTGTGGGAGGCGGCGGTGCGGGCCCCGGTCTCGGTGCGGCCCACCTTCACGGCGACCACCGGGACCCCGCGCCGGGCCGCCCGGTCGGCGGCGAGCAGGAAGGCCCGGCCGTCCTTCAGCCCCTCCACGTAACAGGCGATGGCGCCGACCTCGGGCCGCTCGGCGAAGTAGGACAGGAAGTCGGCGGTCTCCAGATCGGCCTCGTTGCCGGTGGGCGCCCAGTGGGAGAGCCGGATGCCCAGCTCCTGGAGGGCGAAGACCGGGCGGCCCTGGTGGCCGGACTGGGTGATCAGCGCGATCGACGGGCCGGGGAGATCCTCGCGGAACCGCTCGAAGGCGTTGAGATTGGTGTTGGGGCCGAGCAGCCGGATGCCCGAGCCGTCCACGGCCGCCGCCAGCCGGGCCTGCGCCGCCGCGCCCGCCTCGCCGGTCTCCGCGAAGCCCGAGGCGAACACGACGGCGAACCGCACCTTCGCCTCGGCCAGTTGCTCGATCACCGGCAGCGGGTCGGCGACCAGCAGCACGGCCAGGTCGATCTGCTCCGGCAGTTCGGCGACCGATGCCACGCAGGGGATGCCGAAGACGGACGCGCGGGTGGGGTGCACGGGGTGCAGCCGTGCCCCCACCCGTTCGGCCCAGCCCACCAGTTGCCGGGTGACACCGGTGTTGGGGCGTCCCTCGGCGTCCGAGGCGCCGATGACCGCCACCGACTCGGGCCGGAAGAACCGGTCCAGATCGGGGACGGTCGTATACAGCGGCCGGCCGCTGACGTCGAGGTCGTCGACGTCGACGGGCCGGCCGTGGACGGCGGGCCCGGGCTGTTCGCCGCACGCGATGACCCGGGCGCGGCGGGAGTCGGTGGTGAGGGTGCCGTGGGTTGATCCAAGCATCGGTCCGCCCGCTCCTGTGTGACTGGCAAGTAACTGACGCACTGTCAGATTACAGACCTGACGGGATGTCAGGAATGGGCGTGCAGCGAGAAAGGAGCGGACCTTTCGGGGACGGCCCGGGCGGCCCGTGGCCCTACAGCGCGGCCAGCACCTCCTTCGCCACCCGCTCGCCGGAGCGGACGGCGCCGTCCATGAAGCCCATCCAGTAGGTCGAGGTCTCGGTCCCCGCCCAGTGGATACCGCCCACCGGCTTGCGCAGGGCGGGACCGTACTGGGTCAGGACGCCGGGCGCGGCGATGGAGACGGGGCCGCCGCGGGTGTAGGCCTCGTTGTTCCAGCGTTGCAGGACGAAGGAGGTGGGGGAGGCCGCTTTCGCGCCGAAGTACGTCACGTAGTCCTTGAGTACCGCCGCCTTGACCTCGGCCTCGCTCGCCGCGTCGTAGGCCCGGGCCTCGTCGGCCTCGATGAAGCCCATCAGCGCGCCGTAGGAGGCGTCCGGCGGGGAGTTGTCGAAGGTGGAGCTGACCACGCCGGTGTCGCTGACGACCTGGCCGTTGAGGCCGTCGGCCCGCCAGAAGGGGGTGTCGTAGATCGCGATCGCCTTGGCGACCGAGGCCATCGGCAGCCGCTGGGTGAGCTGGTCGCGGCCGGCCGGCAGGAGCGGGTCGTAGGTGATCCGGGCGGCGAGCGGCGGGGGCGCGGCGACGACGACCTTCTTCGCGGTGACGGTGATGCCGTCGGCGGTCACGACGTACTTGCCGCCGGACTGGGCGATCGTGCGCACCGGGGCGTTCAGCACCACCCGGTCGCCGAGCGTGGCGGCCAGCTTGATCGGCACCTGCTGGGAGCCGCCGACGAAACGCCGTTCCTGGGCGCCGTTCGCGGTCTCGGTGAGGCGTTCCAGGGTGCCGACGGTGGACTCGTTGCCGGCGGCGGCGATGTAGAAGAGCACGAACAGGAGGGAGAGCTCCCGGGGTTCGGCCGAGAAGATCGAGGTGCAGGCCACGTCCAGGAGGAACTTGGCCGACGGGATCACGGCGTTGGCGCGCAGCCAGGTCTCGAAGGTCTGCCGGTCCCATTCCTCCGCCTTGGCGGCGGTCCAGGGCGCGTCGACCGGGATCGTCTTGGCCATGTCGTCCAGCGAGGACTGCACGATCGCGGCGTTGGCGAGCCCGGCGACGTCGATCGGCGGGACCGAGCCGAGGAGGCCGTCGGTGGCGTACGGGGTCTTCTTCCCGTCCTTGTAGAGGAGGTTGTCGCCCGTGTTGTAGGTGGCGAAGGTGGCCACGCCCAGGGAGTCGGCGAGGGCCTTGATGCGGTCCTGGGTGGGGCCGATGAACTCACCGCCGCCCTCCGTCACCCCGCCGTTGGTCAGGGACAGGTTGAGGACCCGGCCGCCGACCCGGTCGCGGGCCTCCAGTACGGCGACGGTCTTGCCGGCCGCCACCAGGTCGCGGGCCGCGGTGAGTCCGGCCAGGCCGGCGCCGACGATCGCGACGTCCACCTCCCGGGTGGCCGCCGCGGCGGCCGGGCCGGCGGCGGTCGCGGTGAGGGCGGTCGCGCCGGCGGCCACGGCCGCGGTGCGCCCGAGCAGGGAGCGGCGGGAGAGGCCGTCGCCGGAGCGGGGGGAGAGCTGTCTTTCACGTGCCACGTGCGTCCTCCACGGAGAGGGGGCGGAGCAGAAAGGTGAACAGGGCTCACATTCTGGCTCCGCACCAGGGCGCGCGACAACGCCCTCGTCACATCTGGCACAGGTGTAACTGGCAGCAGAACGAGGGGAGTTACCGGGAGTAACGGAAATTACCGGAGCTGCCGGGCCACGGCCTTCGCGATGCGGTCCGCGTCGATCGACAGTTCGCGCAGGGTGCCGCTGATGGGGGTGGTGAAGCCGGTGAAGTAGAGGCCGGGGGCGTTCTTCGGGGTGCGGGGGCCGTGGGCGTGCGGGAGGCCGCGCTCGTCGAGGACGTCGAGGTGGCCGACCAGGCCCTCCAGGGCGCGGACATAGCCGGTGGCGGCCACGACGGCGTCCGGGGTGACGCGCGTGCCGTCGGCGAGGACGACCTTGCCGCCGTCCTCGAAGGACTCGACGGCCGCCACCACCTCCACCCGGCCCTTGCGGACCGCGTCGATCAGGCCGACGTCCTGCACCGGGATCGCGCCCTGCCTGACCCGGCTGTAGAGGCCGGTGTCGGGGCGCGGCAGGCCGTGCGCCGAGAGGTCCGGCACGCTGAGCCTCGCCATCGGGCGGGCCAGCCGGTCGACGAGGCCGACGGGCAGCCGCCGTACCAGGATCGCCGTGTACTGGGCGGCCCAGCCGGCGGTGGAGCGGCGCACGATGTGCGGGGCGGTGCGCACGGACAGCCGTACCCGTTCGGCGCCGTTCTCGACGAGGTCGACGGCTATCTCGGCGCCGGTGTTGCCGACGCCGACGACGAGGACGTCACGGCCGGTGTAGGGCTTGCCGTCACGGTAGGCGCCGGCGTGGGTGAGGTCGCCGGTGAAGGCGGAGCGGCCGGGCCAGTCGGGCAGGAAGGGGGTGTGGTTGTAGCCGGTGGCGACGACGACGGCGGCGCCGGTCAGTTCACGGCCGCCGGTGGCGTGCAGCAGCCAGCCGGTGCCGTCCCCGGTGCGCTCGATCAGGGAGACCTCGACGCCGGTGACGATCTCCAGCTCATGGACCTCGGCGTACTTCTCCAGGTACCGCACCATGTTGTCGCGGGTCACCCAGCGGCCGAACCGGCGCGGCATCCTCAGCCCCGGCAGGGCGGAGAGGCGGCGGGTGGTGTGCAGATGCAGCCGGTCGTAGTGGCGGCTCCAGGACGCACCGACCCGGTCGGCCTTCTCCACGACGACGGCGCGTATCCCCTGGGCGCGCAGGGCGTACGCGGCGGCGAGTCCGCCGGGGCCGGCGCCGATGACGTAGACGGGGCGGTCGGCGGGGTTCGCGGTGGTGATCGCGGGCGGTGCGGAGTCTTCCATGAGCGCGAGCGTAATCACGCGCGCGTTCGGTGGGTCTCGGTCAAGACCGGAATTGGTTGCGGATCGATCACGCTTGGGGAGGTTGTGCGGGCAACTTGTGGCGTGGGCCACTTGGTTGTGAGAAAGGCGCGAGGAGGGTGCGAAGGCTGCGGGAAAAGGTGCGACGCCTGGTCCAGGTGCGCTTGGGCCAGGCGTCGCGGGCGGACGGCGTCAGTAGCTATGACGGGAAACGGACGCCGCCGCGTTCAGGGGTGCCGTCCTCCAGGGTACGGATCGGCTCCGGGTCCGGCTCACTTCTTTGCCTTCGCCTGGTGTCCGGTCACCTTCGCGATCCAGGTGATGAAGTCGCCCGGGTCGGTGTTGGCGCCGTGGCCCTGGTCCCAGTAGTAGAGGTGGTTGACGTCGTCGCCGAGGGTGTGCGCGGCGGCGGCGAGGTTGGCGGAGACCGTGTGCGAGGTGTCCGAGTCGTTGGTGCCCAGACGGATCCACCAGTGCTTGGTACGGGCCCGGTTGGGCTCGTCGGCGAGGAAGTGCATCGGGTTCATCAGCCGCAGCACCTCGGGGATGTCGCTGTCGAGGCGCGTGGCGGTGGTCCCGCTGGTGTCGTGCTTCAGGCTGTACGCCGTGAAGTGACGCGTCTGTGCGGTCCCCTTGCCGAACAGGTTGTTCTCGCCCGCCGACAGGTCGAAGGCGTCGAAGGCCGGGGTGGTCTTCTTGCGGGCGCCGACGTGCGTGAGGAAGTCCTCCCAGGAGAAGGAGGCCTTGCCGTTCTTCCAGGTGATGAAGGTGTTCGCGGCGAGGTAGGCGGTGCGCTCGGAGTCCGGGAGGTCGGTCAGGTACCGGGTGGCGGAGGGCTCCAGGTACTGCTCGACCAGGTACGCGTCGTAGTTCCGGGCGGTCAGCCGGGTGCCGTCGAGGCCCTTGAGCCGGAGGCCGGCCTGGTACTCGGCGAACTGGGCCTGCAGGGCCTTCGACACGGTCTGGTCGACCTTCGAGCCGGAACCGGTGGCGTTGGAGCCCCAGTTCCACTCGTAGGCGCCGTCGGCGTGGTCCAGGTCGGTGATCGGGCACCAGGCGCCGGTCGCGAAGATCGCGTCCGAGGCGTCGGCGGCGCCGATCTCCCTGAGGAGCCTGTCGTAGAGCGGGCTGTCGCCGGACGCGCCGAGCAGCGCGGACAGGGCGCCGCCGGCGCTGGTGCCCGCGGAGACGATCCGGTCGGTGTTGCCGGGGATGCGGCCCTTGTTGGACCGGATGTAGCGCACGGCGGCCTTGAGGTCGACGATGGCGGCGGGGGCGACGCCGTAGTACTCGCCGTCGGAGTTCTTCAGCGTACGGCCGCGGGCGCCGGGCTCGATGACGACGTACCCGGCGGCCAGGGCCAGCAGCTGGTTGGAGGAGGTGGCGCCGCCGTCGGCGTTGGTGTTCTCGTTCGCGTTGGGCGCGGCCGAGGCACTGGCCGCGCCGGAGGGGAGGGTGCCGCCGGGCATCCCGCCGCCCCCGCCCGCACCGACCCCGGTGGCGTCCGCGACCGAGGACGGCATGTACCCGCCGATGGAGTTCGCGAGCAGGATCGGCGCGTCGCTCGCGTCGACCGCCTCGCCGTCGATCTCGACCGGGGCGCTGACGATCAGGGACTGGTAGGTGGCGTCCACGGGGTCGGCGACATAGGTGATCGCCTTCCAGAAGTGGTACGTCACGGAGTGCTCGTCGCCGTCGGCGTCGGTGACGCTCGTGGTCAGCGTGGTGTGGGCGTCCGGGTCGAAGACCAGGGAGTCCGAGCCCGACGCGGAGGTGTCCGAGGCCTGCGCGCTCAGGGCGATGCCGCCCACCGCGGCGACTCCGGCGGTGGCGCCGATGCCGATGACGACCGACCTGCGCTTGATTGCCCTGTGCTTCACGGTTCGACTCCCTCGGTTTCGCTGCTTGCGGTGTGAACGTACCGAGAGTGCGAACAAAATTGCCAACAATCAGGGGTCATTCATGGGGACCCCACAGCTTCAGGGCGGGCGCACAGGTTTCGCGGTCTTCCCGGATCCCGTCTTCCCGGATCCCACCATCTGACGTACCGTCAGATCCATGGATGCGATCTGGCTCGACGGTGCCCAGTGGCTGGCGGTGCTGCGGATCGGGCTCGGGCTGTGGTGGCTGGAGAGCTGGCGGCACAAGGAGAAGAAGAGCTGGTTCGAGGGCTCCGGCATCGCCTGGGCGGCGGACGTGGCGGCCAAGCACCGCTGGAACGCCGTGCGTTCGGGCTTCGAGGTCGTCGTCAAGCCGCGCCCGCGCGTGATGGCGTACGTCGTCGTCTACGCCGAACTGGCCCTCGGCCTGGGGCTGATCGCGGGCTTCCTGACCCCGGTCGCCCTCGTCGCCGGCCTGCTCCTCAACCTGGTCTACCTCGTCCTCATGATCCACGACTGGGCCGAGCAGGGCCAGAACGGCATGATGGCGCTGATCTCGGTGGTCGCGCTGGGCGGCATGGCCTGGCAGACCTGGTCGGTGGACGACGCCCTGGGGCTCTTCCTGTGAGCGCGCGCCACGACCTCCCCGAGGCCGACGCCTTCACCCGGACGTACTGGGACGCGGCCGCCGCGGGCCGGCTGCTGATCCGGCGCTGCGGGGCCTGCGCACGCGCCCACCACTACCCCCGCGAGTTCTGCCCGTACTGCTGGAGCGAGGACGTGACCTGGGAGGACGCCGGCGGCCGGGCCACGCTCTACACCTGGTCGGTCGTCCACCGCAACGACCTGCCCCCGTTCGGGGAGCGGACCCCGTACGTCGCGGCGGTCGTCGACCTCGCCGAGGGACCCCGGATGTCCACCGAGGTGGTGGGGGAGGAGCACGGCGCGCTGCGGGCCGGGATGGCACTGAAGGTGGCCTTCCGGGAGGGGGTGCCGGTGTTCCAGGGGGACGTGCGCCGTGCGCTGGACTGACTGGACGGCCTTCTTCGTCGCTCAGATCGCGGTGGCGCAGATATCCGCCGTCACCTTCTTCCGGGACGCGAGGAACGCGCTGGGCTGCCTCGAACAGCTCCTCTGCTACTTCCTGAGCATCGGCTTGGCGGCGATCGACGGCCTCGTCCTCGCGGGTGTCGTGGGACCGGGCTGGCCGCTGCCCGCCAGAACCAGCGCGCAACTGCTCGGACTCGCCCTGATCGCGCGGCTCCTCAACGAGGCGAACTACCAGGCGACGAAGCCGCGGAAGTACATCCGCCATGTCCCGGACGCCGACAGCGACGACATCGCCCGGGGCCGGGTCGCGCTGTGCATGATCGGCGTCGGGCTCCTGGTCGTCGCGGAGGCCTGGGCGTACGACGCCTGGTAAGGGGCCAGGTGTTGAATGGCCGGATGACTGGCATCCGCGCACCCCGCACCGCCCCGCACCCGCCGGAGATACACGGCCACGGTCTGACCCTCCGCCGCTGGGACCCGGCGTCCGCCACCGATGTGGACGCGTGGCTGCGCGGACACACCGACCCGGAGTTCCGGCGCTGGAACACCCCGATCAGGACGATCACCGACACCGCGAGCGCCGTGGAGTCGCTGGTGGCCAAGGCCGCGGACACGGAGGCGGGGCGCGCCGCGACTTTCTGCGTCACCGCCGCCGACGACGGGACGGTGCTCGGGCAGATCTCCGTCAACGCGATCGACCGGGTGCTGAGCAACGCGGTGGTCGGCTACTGGGTGCTGCCCGAGGCGCGCGGCCGGCACGTCGCCACCCGCTCCCTGCTGCTCGCCGCCCGCTGGGCCTACGACGAGGTCGGCCTGCACCGGCTGGAACTGGGCCACGCCCTCGGCCACGACGGCTCCTGCCGGGTCGCCGAGCGGTGCGGGTTCCGGTACGAGGGGACCGTGCGCGGGGCGATGTGGGAGGAGGGCCGACGCGACGCCTTCCGCGACGTCCACCTGCACGGACGCCTGGCCACGGACCCGGAGCCGCAGGGGCCGTAAATCGGGGGCGGTGCGGCCGCGGGGTGCGCCACGATGCGGGGCATGACACCGGACGACTGGCACCTCACCCATGACCTCGACGCCTTCTGGGACCGCGCCGGCGACTTCCTCGCCTCCCGGCCCGCGCCGCACACCGTGCCGCTGACCGTGCTCGAGAACCTGCGCCTCAGGGGGGTGAACGTCTACGGCGAGGAGGCCCCCCTCTTCGGTGTGCTGGAGCGGGGCGGCGCGGTGGAGGCGGTGTCCCTGCACACCCCGCCGTACTGGATCAACCTCACCTCCCTCACCGGGGAACAGGCCGACGCCCTCGCCGTCCGGCTGGCGTCCGCCGGACACCGCCTTCCCGGAGTCACCGCCGACCGCGCCACGGCCGACGCCTTCGCCGACGCCTGGAAGCGGCACACCGGCGCGGGGGCGGACCTCTGGAAGGAGCAACGCCTCTACCGGCTCGGCGAGTTGACGGTCCCCGAGCCGGTGCCCGAGGGCGCCCCGCGGATCGCCACCGCCACCGCCGCCGACCGTGCCCGGCTCATGAGCTGGTACGAGGAGTTCGGCGAGAGCATCGGCGAGCGCCAGCTCCAGGACACCGGCGCGCTCGCCGACGCCCGGATCGCCCACGGCGGGGCCCTCTTCTGGGAGACCCCGGACGGCACCCCCGTCTCCCTGGCCGTGGTCACCCCCGAGGTGGCCGGCCAGGTGCGGGTCACCACCGTCTACACCCCCGCCCACCTGCGCGGCCGGGGCTACGCGGGCGCCGCGACCGCCGAGGTCAGCCGAGCGGCCCGCGCCGCCGGGGCCCGCGAGGTGCTCCTCTTCACCGACCTGGCCAACCCCACCAGCAACGGCCTCTACCAGCGCATCGGCTACCGGCCGGTGGCGGACTTCACGGTGTACCGGTTCGGGGAGTGACCTCAGGGTCCCAGCAGCCGCGCCCGCTCCTCGGCGGTGAGCGGCACGGACGGCGGCCCCGGGTCGGTCAGCCTGGCGTAGAGGCCTCGGCAGGCCCGGTCCTCGTCGGGGAACCGCTCCAGGACGGTGCGTACGCCGCGCTGACGTACGCCCACGACCCAGCCGCCCGCTTCCTCCGCCAGGTAGAGGCGGTCCTCCGGCCGGGGTGTGCCGGGCGGGGCGGGGCAGCCGGCGATCTCGTACAGCCCGGCGGGGACGCCCGCCGCCCGAAGCGCCGCACACAACCCGCGCCGATCCACTCAGTTGGCGCGTTCCAGGTTGCCGCTGTTGATCAGGGAGCTGACCGTGGCGCCGGTCTTCACATGCGGGCAGTACATCGCCGCCGACGCGACGGAGGTGACGTACTGCACCCCCTGCCCCGGCTGCTCGAAGGCGGGGGCGGTCGGACCGGCGCAGACCAGCGTCGGCTTCTTCACCCGGTACAGGTGGTAGTTGTACGGGAAGCGCGGGTCCTGGGTGTCCAGGCCGGACGGCGGAATGGACCGCTCGGCGTACTTGGCGCCGGCCGGGGCCAGGAACTTGCCGAACTCGTTGCCGAAACGGTCCAGGAGCTGGCCGACCGGGAGGGTCGCCTCGGTGGCGATGGGCGCGCCCTGGGCGTTGTGGTCGAAGCCGTCGTCCGGGATCAGCGCGTACTTCCAGTCGCCGATGCCGTGCTCCAGGGCCGGGTCCCACCACTTGTTGAGGAACTCGACGGGGGTGAGGGTGCCGAACCGGTTGTAGCCCTGGAGGGTGGCGCCGATGAGACCGGAGTCGGGCAGCCGGGCCGGGCCGAACCGCCAGTCGTTGCAGTAGTACGGCGTGTGGGCGTACGGGTACGGCGAGGGCACCAGCCCCAGGCACGGGGACGCCTGCCTGTCGTCCGGCGCGGAGTCACCGTACCCCTGCGGTGCCGTCTCCTTGCCGGCCGCCCGCGGGACGGGCAGCGGCGCCACCACGGACCGCTCGGCGGCCGGGGCGGCCGTGGCGGGCGAGGGCGCGCCGAGCAGCACGGAGCCGGCGAGCCCGGCTGTCGTGACCAGGGCCGCACTCCAACGACGGAACGTCACTGAACACCTCCGCGAGATTCGTCCGCGAGCCGAGGAAGCTCACGGAAAGTCATGAACCATCACAGAGCGTCATCAGGGGTGTCGCAATCGGAGGGGGCCGAACGGCGCAGCCGCGCCACTCCGCGTTTGTCACCGGCCGACCACAACGTCGTACCGGAGTCGTCCGGACAGGCATCAGGACGGTTCGCGTGGTCTCTGCTTCTCTGGGGAACACCCCCATGAGACCAGGGAGTTGCCGTGCACCCCGACACCACGACCTGCCCGTCGCCGACCAGCGCTCCCGTCGATGCCCCGTTCGCCCCCGCGCTTGCGGAGAACCTCTCGTACAGCTTCACGCTCCCGGCCGCCCCGCGCAGTCCCGGTGTGGCCCGCGCCGCGACCCGGACGGTCCTGAGGGCGCACGGCCTCACCGAGGTGACGGACGCGGTCGTCCAGGTGGTCAGCGAACTGACCGCCTGCGCCTGCCGGCTGTCCACCACCAAGGAGGTGTACGTCTCGCTGCGCCACCGCGGCGGCGACCTGCGCGTCACCGTCTACGACGGCCACCCCCGCCACGAGCGGGCCCGCCTCGGCGCCATCTGCGTCCTGTCCCGCCGGGTGTCCCTGCGCGTCCTGGACGAGGTCGTCCGAGCCTGCCACGGCGACTGGGGAATCGGCGGCGAACACGAATCGGGCGGCGGCACCCGCATGTGGGCGGTCCTGCCCCGCACGGGGGCGGCCCGGTACCTCGCGGGTCCCTCAGGGCCACAGCAGCTGCCGTGACCAGCCGTCGCCGTCCCTGACGTACGACAGCCGTACGTGCCGGCGGCGCTCCTCGCCCTGGAAGAACTCCGCCTCCTCGGGGTGGAGCCGGTACAGGGTCCAGGTGGGGGACTCGGCCGTCGGGTCGGCCTGGGCCTGTTCCCAGGCCGCCCGGGACACGGCCGCCAGCTCCTCCGTCGAGGAGAGGGGCTCGCTCTGGCGGCCCGTCAGGGCGGCGGCCAGGGCGCCGGTGGAGCGGGCGTGCAGGTCGGCCTGGGCCTCGCCGGAGGGGGCGGAGGTGACCGGGCCGCGGACGCGGACCTGGCGGCCGAGCAGCGGCCAGTAGAAGGTGAGCGCCGCGTACGGGCGGGCGGCGAGCTGGCGGCCCTTGCGGCTGGTGGCGTGGGTGGCGAAGGACCAGCCGGTGGCGTCGGCGCCGTGCAGCATCACGATCCGGGCGTCCGGGCGGCCCTCCTCGTCGGCGGTGGCCAGGGTCATGGTGTGCGGCTCCCGCTCACCCGCCGCCACCGCCTCGGCGAACCAGGCGGTGAACAGCTCCACCGGGGTGCCGGGGGCCCGCTCCGGGTCGAAGGGAGGCAGCCGCGTCACCTCCGGGTCCCACACCCGCAGTGACCTCAGCAGCTCATGAAGATCCGTAGCCATGCCCCGAGTATCGGCCCCGCGTATCGGCTCCGCCGATCAGCGCCGGGTGAACTGGGCGCTCGTCGACTGCACGGCGTCCGGTTTCACGGCGATCCCCTCGACGGTGAGCTGCTCGCCGTAGATGTCGGTCAGCCGGATCGCGGCGCCGCAGCCGGTGCCCTGCTCGGAGAGGAAGTAGTTGTACTCGGTGCGCGCCAGCCGGACCCAGGAGCCGCCTGCACGGACCTCCAGGCGGGCCAGCGGGTTGCGGTGGCCGATGGCCTGGATGCCGCACCAGTACTGGGTGGAGCCCGTCTTGTAGCGGATCGAGATCTTGTCGCCGGTGTCGGGGCTGAGGAGGTTCCAGGTGATCTGGATGCGGCCGGCCGAGAGGGGAGCGAGTTTCGCGAAGGCCTGCTGACTCAGGTCCAGTTGGCCCGCCTGGCAGGGCGCGGGGCACTCGTTGGTGATCCTTACGGTGATCGACTTGCCGCCCGCGTGGACGGCCACGAACGCGCCGCAGGCCTTCGAGGTCTCGTAGTCGGCGGTGTTCATCGCCGCCGTCATCACGTCGGAGGTGGGGCCGTAGGAGCAGGCGCCGTCGCCGTTGCCGACGTCGTAGGAGGTGGCCACGCCCCGGTAGGTGACGCCGGGGCGGATCCGGCCGGCCAGGGAGCCCGTCGTCGACGTCTTCGGGGCGGTGGCGGTGGTGGCCTTCGCCCGGGCGGAGGCGGCGGAGGTGGCGGCCGCGGTGGCCGAGCGGGACGCGGACGCGCCGGCCGTCGGGCTCGCGGAGCTCGCGGACGGCGTCGGCGACCCGGAGGCCGAGGGCGTCCCGGGCGTCGGCGAGGCGCTCGCCCGGGCGCCGGAGACGGGCTTGGCCGCGTCCCGCACGTCGGCGGTCCCGCCGCCGCCCGGGCGGAAGGCCACGGCCAGCGACACGACGAGCGCCACGGCGGCGACGGCGACGGCGGAGAGCAGCGCGGTGTGGCGCCGGGGGCGGGAGCGGCGGCGGTGCGAAGGGGTGGTCACAGTCGAGTCCTTCGGTCGGGCGGGGCTCCGGTGACGAGAGCGTCCGCCCATCAGTTGCCGCGGACCTCCCAAAGGTTGCCGTGAGTCCATACGGCCTCGGGGGCGCCCGGGTTCACCCGGTTCCGTCCGGATCGCTCACGTCACCTTCTCGTACTGGCCCAGGAAGCGTGCCCGCCCCTCCTCCACCCGGTACAGGAAGAGGCCAGGCTGGTGGACCAGCTGAAGGGTCGTGGCGTCGAACGACATCTTCTTGCAGACGCCTTGGTAGGTGAGTGTGCGCAGCCGCCGTGTCACACCGCCCCGCTCCACCCCGTCCGGGCCGAGCAGCCGCAGTCCTTCGGCGGCCAGGCCGAGCGCGTCGTAGGCCTCGGCGGCGTACGGGGGCACGTCGTCGACGCCGTAGCGCTCGCGGTACGCCGCCGCGAAGGACCGCGCCGCCTTCGACGCGGGAGAGGCCGAGGGATCCACGTACGTCGTGCCGAACACCCAGCCCTCGGCGGCCTCGCCCGCCTCCTTCAGGAACGCCGGACCCAGCACCGGCTCCACGGCCGCGCACGTGCCGGTGAATCCGGCCTCGCGTGCCGCGCGGGCGCACCGGGCGGCACGTGAGGCGGAGGTGCCGGTGTAGACGAGGGCCTGGGCCTCGGCGGCGATCGCCGCCTGGACGGCCGGGCGGAAGTCCTCGCCGTCGGCGGCGACGGTGTGGAGGGTGGTGGTGCCCTCGGAGGGCGGGTACTCGTTCAGCGATCTCGCCCTCTTCCAGCTGGTCTGTCCCGCCGCCCGGTCGTCGAGGGCGGCGGTTCTGCGGGCGGGTTCGACGTGGGTGAGATACCAGCCGACCGGCGTCGTCATGGAGATGTCGCTGGGTCTGAGCTGGAAGACCGCCGTGTTCGAGGTGCTGGAGAGACGGTCGTCCCCGGCGGAGACGATCAGCGAGGGCAGGAGCGCCTTCTGATAGGTCTCCTGGGCGGCGACGGCCGTCTCGTCCGTCGTGGGGCCGATCACCGCGTACACCGTGCCGTCCGCCGTGAGGCCGTCGGCGATCTCGACGGCCCGCGCGGGCTTCCCGCCGTCGTCCCGCACCTTGAGCACGAGGTCGAACGCCCGGTCCGTACGGGCGTTGTGACGCTCCACGGCGAGCCGCGCCCCCCGCTCCTGCGCCTGCCCGAGGCTCTGGTGACCGCCGCTCAGGTCGGCGTGCAGCCCGATCGTGTACCGGGGCAGCGGCCCCTGCCCGCCGCCCGTCCCGCCCCCGGGTCCCGCGCCCGAGCGGGCCACCCACGCCGCCACCCCGCCACCCGTCCCGAGCACCCCCAGGGCCGCCCCGAGGACCATGAACCGCCGCCGCGAGGGCCGGACCCCCACCCGTGTCTCGTCGAGGTCCGACGGGCCGCGCACCGGGCCCGGCAACTCCAGTACCCGCGCCGCCCGTTCGGCGATCAGCCCCGGCAGGGGAGTAGGCAGCCAGCCGCTCCCGGCGGCCCCACCGGAGCCACCGGGATCAAGCGCCGCCCGGACCTCCTCCGCCGTGGGCCGCTCGCCCGGGTCCTTCGACAGGCAGGCCGTCAGCAGCGGCAGCAGGGCATCCGGTACGCCGGTGAGGTCGGCGTCCCCGTGCACCGTGCGGTAGACGACGGCGGCCGGCGTGCCGGTGCCGAAGGGGCGGCGGCCGGTGGAGGCGTGGGCGAGGACGCAGGCCAGGGAGAAGACGTCGCTCGGCGGGCCGACCCGGTCCGCCCCGCCCGCCCGGGCCTGTTCGGGGGAGAGGTAGCCCGGTGAGCCGATCACCACGTCGCTCGCGGTGAGCGCCGTCGCGTCCGCCGAGCGGGCGATGCCGAAGTCGATGAGCCGTGGCCCGTCCAGGGCGAGCAGGACGTTGTCCGGCTTGACGTCCCGGTGCACCAGACCGGCCGTGTGCACCTCCGCCAGCGCCTCGGCCAGCCGGGCGCCGAGCACCCGTACGCTCTCCGGCGGCAGCGGCCCGTAGCGGGCGACCGCGTCGGTGAGCGGCGGCCCGGGGACGTACGCCGTCGCCAGCCACGGTTCGCGGGCCTCCGGATCGGCGGCGGTCACCGGCACCAGCCAGCGTCCGCCCGGCCGCGTGGCCACCTGCTCGCCGAGCCGGCCCACCGCTTCCGCCTCGCGCCGGAAGCGCACCCGGAAGTCGGGGTCGGCCGCGTACTCGGCGCGGATCACCTTGAGCGCGACCAGCGCCCCGCCCGGAGTACGGGCCAGATAGACCACCCCCATGCCGCCCGCGCCCAGCCGGCCCAGCAGCCGGTGGCCGCCGACGGCCTGCGGGTCCCCGGGACGCAGGGCGCTGACGGGCACGGCGGGGTGGTCCTACGCGTCCGACCAGTTCGGTACGGGTGCCGTACCGAGGAAGCGGAACCTGCCCCCGTCGACCAGGTATCCGAAGATCGGCGCGTTCAAGGGGCTGAAGGCCCCGGTCTTGGGATCGAAGGCGTACTTCTTCGCCACTCCCTGATAGCTCGCCCGGCGCAGCGAGGCGGTCAGCTGGGCGCGCGTCGGCCGCCTGCCCGCCTTGCGCAGGACGTCGGCGACCAGGTTGACGGTGTCGTACGCCTCCACCGCGAAGAAACCGGGCGCGGAGCCGAACCGCTCGCGGTGGGCGGCGGTGAAGTCGGCGGCCCCGGGCAGGGCCACGGGGTCCGCGCAGGTGCTGGTGATCAGCCACCCCTCGGCGGCCTCGCCCGCCGCGTCGAGGAAGCCCTGGGTCAGGGCGGCTCCCGGGGTGTACCTCGGTCCGTCGAAGCCGGCCGCGGCCAGCTCGCCCGCGAAGGCCGCCGCGCCCGCCGCGGGTCCGCCGTAGACGAAGGCGTCGGCGCCCGCCGCCAGCATGTCGGCCACGACGGGCCGGAAGGCCGTGGTGCCGGCCGGGACGACCCGCGGATAGGGCACGCGGCCCTGCCCCCGCAGCAGCAGGTTGACGGAGCCGACGGTCTCCCAGGCGTAGTCGCCGCCGCCGCGGTCCATGAGCAGGCCGGGCCGCCGGGAGGGGCCGGTGGCGGCGACCCCGGAGGCGTACTCCTCGCTCACCGCCTCGCCGCCGGCCGTCAGGAACACGGCGATGGGTCCGGTGGCCGCCACGTCGGCGGGGCGGGCGTGCAGGAAGGAACGGTTCTCGCTGGTGGTCAGGATGGTCGATCCGGCGGACACGGAGATCAGGGGGAGCAGCGCCCCGTCGTACACGCCGACGACGGCGCGGGCCGGTTCGTCGGACGTCGGGCCGAGGACGGCGAGGACGTCCTTGTCGGCGACGAAGGCGCGGGCGACGGCGCCCGCCCGGGTCGCGTCGCCCCGGTCGTCGGCCGTCTTCAGGGTGAGCGTGAACGGCTTGTCCTTACGGGCGTTGAACTGCTCGACCGCGAGCCGCGCGCCCCGCTCCTGCGCCCGCCCGAGGGCCTTGCCCGGGCCGCTGAGATCCGCCTGGACGCCGATGATCCAGTCCCGGGCCCCGGCGGGGCCGGACGTCTCGTGGTCGTCGTCCCCGCGCAGCGCGGCCCAGGCCGCCAGCCCACCGCCCGCCGCGAGTACGGCGCCCGCGCCCGCCGCGAGGAGGAACCGCCGCCGGCCGGGTGCGGGCGGCTCCGGCGCCGCTGTTCCCGGGTTCGTCGCCGCCCCCGCCCCAGCCACCACCGTCGGCTCGATGTCCGGCAGCGCGAGCATCGCCGCCGAACGCTCCGCGATGACCCGTACGACGTCCTCGGGCAGCCATCCGGCCGGATCCCCCGAGGTGTCCTCGACGATCAGCTCGGACAGGGCCGCCGCCGAGGGCCGGTCCGCGGGGTCCTTGGCCAGGCACGGCCGCAGCAGCACGAGCACCTGCTCGTCGATGCCCGCGAGATCGGGCTCGTCGTGCACCGTGCGGTAGAGCAGCGCGTCTGCCGTGCCGGTGCCGAAGGGCGGGCGGCCGGTCGCCGCGTACGCCAGCAGACAGCCCAGCGAGAAGATGTCGCTGGGCGGGCCGAGCGCGTCGGCGCGGGCCTCGGCCTGCTCGGGCGAGAGGAACCCGGGGGTGCCGACGATCATGTCGGCGGAGGTGATCGCGGTGTCGTCGGCGGCCCGGGCGATCCCGAAGTCGATGAGCCGCGGTCCGTCCACGGCGAGCAGCACATTGCCCGGCTTGACGTCCCGGTGCACCAGTCCGGCCGCGTGCACCTCGGCCAGCGCCCCGGCGAGCATCCTGCCCAGCACGCGCACACTGCGGGCGGGCAGCGGCCCGCAGTCGGCGACGGCCTCGGCGAGCGAGGGCCCGGGGACGAAGGCGGTGGCGAGCCAGGGCGCGGCGGCGTCCGGGTCGGCGCCGGTGACGGGCACCGCCCAGGCGCTGGCGACCCGGCGCGCGGCCTCCACCTCGCGCCGGAAACGGGCCCGGAACGCGGGGTCCTCGGCGTACTCGGCCTGGATCACCTTGATCGCGGCCAGCGCGCCCTCGTCCGTACGTCCGAGGTAGACCACACCCATGCCGCCGGCGCCGAGCCGGCCGAGCAGCCGGTACCCGGCGAGGGAGGAGGGGTCGGAGGGCAGCAGCGGGCCGGTCACGTGTCCGCCTCCAGTTCGGTCTGCAGGCGCAGCAGCATGCTGCTCTGGGTCTCGGCCACCGCCTGGATCAGTTCCCCGTACTCGTGCCCCTTGGAGCCCCGGCTGGTGGTGGCGACGGTGACCTGGCCGATACGGCCCTGGGTCCAGGTGTAGGTGTACGGGCCGCCCAGGGTGTCGCTCCGGTACTCGCCGGACTCGAAGAGCGAGTCCTGGGCGTACAGGTTGCCGTTCTTGCCGAACGGTGCGCCGAGCGATTTCAGCCTGGTGATCCGTTCCCCGGCGCGCAGCACCTGGTCCGGGCAGCGCAGCGCTTCCTCCAGGGTCGACGCCTGCTCCCAGTCGGCGCCGTCCGCGTCCTTGTGGACGGTGACGGTCACGGCGACCCTGACCGGGCCCGTGCCGTCGGTGGCGGGGAGTTCGCTGTAGCGGGTGACGCTGGCGAGGACGTCGTCGGGGACGGGCTCACGCTGCCAGACGCAGTCGTCGTCGAGGACCGGCCAGCTGTCCGGATCGCTGTCCGGGGCGGAGCGGACATAGCCGGCGCCCCACAGCTCGGGGCCCGCGGCGACCTTCTCGGCCAGGCGCACGGCGTCCGCGCGGGTCTTCGGGGCACGGGCCGGATCGGGGGTGAAGTCGAGCGCGGTGGGCTCCGGGCCGGGAGCGGCCGTGGCGCCGTCGGCGGAGGCGCCGGTGGCGGTCTGCTTCGGCGATTCCGTGGCTTTGCCGCCTCCGGGCCCACCACCCCCGCCGGAACACGCGCCGACGAGCAGTAATCCGCTCACCGAAAGGGCGCACAAGCCCCGTAAAAGCCCACTGTCCACCGCTTCCGCCCCCCGGCGCTCCGCGCGTCGCAGCTTTCTCCCGGCACTTTCCCGGACTCCCTCAGGACGACGAGAGTACGGCGGAATTCAGTTCCGTCCCAGTACCACGGTCCCCGAAGAACAGAACCACCCACCGGTCCCCGAGGCCACCCCCAGCCGGGGCAACTCGCCGTCGGATCGCCGCACTTGGCGTTCCCCGGCCTCGCCCCGCAGCTGCCGGACCGCCTCCACCAGCAGGAACAGCCCCCGCATACCGGGATGCTGGGCCGACAGCCCGCCCCCGTCGGTGTTCACCGGCAGCTCCCCGCCGACCGTCAGCCGGCCCTTCTCCACGAACGCCCCGCCCTCGCCCTTGGCGCAGAAGCCCAGGTCCTCCAGGGTCACCAGGGTCATGTAGGTGAAGGCGTCGTAGATCTGCGCGAAGTCCATCTCGGCCGGCCGCACCCCCGCCCGTCCGAAGGCCGGCCGCCCGCTGACCGCCGCCGGGGAGACCGTGAAGTCCTCCCACTCCGACAGGCTCGCGTGGGAGACGTGCTCCCCGGTGCCGAGGATCCACACCGGCGCCGTGCGGCAGTCCCGTACGTACTCCTCGGCCGCCAGCAGGACCGCCGCGCCCCCGTCGGAGCGCAGACAGCAGTGCAGCTTGGTGAACGGATCGGCGATCATCGGCCCGGCGAGCACCTCGTCCACGGTGACCGGGGTGCGGAACATCGCCTCCGGGTTCAGCGCCGCGTTCGCCCGCGCCTGCACGGCGACCTCGGCGAGCTGCTCGATCGTCGTGCCGTACTCGGTCATGTGCCGGCGGGCCGCCATCGCGTACTTGGCGATCAGGGTGTGCCCGTACGGCACCTCGAACTGGAGCGGGCCGCGTGCGCCGAAGGCGAAGGTGCCGGTGCGGCGGCCGGCCCGGATGTCGGCGCGGGCCGTGGAGCCGTAGACCAGCAGGACCGCGTTCGCGTGCCCGGCGGCGATCGCGTCGGCCGCGTGCGCCGCCATGACCTCCCAGGTGGAGCCGCCGACCGAGGTGGAGTCGACCCAGGTGGGGCGCAGCCCCAGATGCCCGGCCACCTCGACCGGGGCGAGGGTGCCGAGCCCGGCGGAGGCGAGACCGTCCACCCGCGACCGGTCGAGCCCGGCGTCCGCCAGCGCCCGGCGGGCCGCCTGGGCGTGCAGGGTGTACGGGGTCGCGTCGTCCACCCGCCCGCAGTCCGAGAGCGCGACGCCGACGACGGCCACTTTCCGGGTCCCCGAGGTCATGAGAGGCCACCTTCCGCTGTCTTCCGCTGTCTTCTGTCTTCCTCTGTGCATCTCGATCCGGCCCTCCTAATATGACGGACCGTCAGATCCGGAGGGAAGTGCCAGATCCGGAGGGACATGCCAGATCGGGAGGGAATCCATGGACCCCCGCCTCACCGCCGAGCAGGACGAGATCCGCCGCACCCTGCGGGAACTGCTCCACAAACGCTGCGGCCCCGAGGAACTGCGGGCCGCCCTCGACACCCCGGCCGGCCACGACCGCGCCCTGTGGACCACCCTCGCCGAACAGCTCGGCCTGCCCGGCCTCGCGCTCCCCGAGGCGTACGGCGGTGTCGGCTGCCCCCGCACCGACCTCGCGCTCGCCGCCGAGGAGACCGGCCGGGCCCTCGCCCCCACCCCGCTGCTCGCCACCTCCGTCCTCGCCGCGCCCCTGATCCTCGCCCTCGGCACCGACGCCCAGCGCGCCCGGCTGCTCCCGCGCCTCACCGACGGCACCCTCACCGCCGCCCTCGCCGTCCCCGCGCCCGCCCTCACCACCGCGCTCGCCCTCACCGGGCCGGGCGGCGGCGACTGGTCCGGCGGCGGACGCGCGGGCGGGGTGCAGGCCCGGCGGGCCGGGGACGGCTGGCGGCTGTACGGCGAGGCCGCCCAGGTCCTCGACGGGCACAGCGCCGGGCTGCTGCTCGTCGCCGCCCACACCGGGGGGTTCGTACGGTCGCGGACCCTGCTGTTCCTCGTGGCGGGGGACGCCACCGGAGCCGTACGGACCCGGCAGACCGCCCTGGACCCGACCCGGCCCCAGGCCCGGGTGCAACTGCGGCATGTGGACGCGGAGTTGCTGGGGGACGAGGCGACGGAGGTGGCCGGGCCGCTGGCCCGCGCCGGGGAGTTCGCCGCCGCCTTCCTCGCCTGCGAGGCCGTCGGGGCCGCCGACCGGGCGCTGGAGCGGACGGTGGAGTACCTGAAGCAGCGCGAGCAGTTCGGGCGGGCCATCGGGTCGTTCCAGGCGGTGCAGCACCGGCTGGCCGATGTCTATGTGCAGGTCCAGGCGGCCCGGTCCGCCGCGTACTACGCCGCCTGGGCGACCGGGCGCGGCGAGGGCGTCGGCGGGCTCGCGCTCGCCCAGGCGCTCCAGGCGCTGCGGCTCGCCGCCGCCGAGGGGATCCAGCTGCACGGCGGCATCGGGTTCACCTGGGAGCACCAGGCGCACCTGTACTTCAAGCGGGCCGCCGGCGACGAGCTGCTGTTCGGTCCGGTGCACCGGCTGCGGGCCCACGCGGCCGAGGAGTCGGGACTGTTCGCGGGCACGGGCACGGAGGTGACGGTGTGATCGGCGTCCGCGTGGTGCAGAAGGTGTCCTCGACCCGGGCCTTCGCCCGGTTCGCCCCCCATGTCGTCCCCGCCCTCGACCGGGCCGTCCACCGGCTCACCCGGGGAAAGGTGCTGCTCAGCGCCCAGATGCTGCCCGGGGTGATCCTCACCGCGACCGGCGCCCGCAGCGGCGAGCCGCGCCGCACACCCCTGGCCTGCATGCCGGAGCCCACGGGCCGCACCTGGATCCTCGTCGGCTCCAACTTCGGCCGCACCGGCCACCCCGCCTGGACCGCCAACCTCCTCGCCCACCCCGACGCCGAGATCAGCTGGAAGGGGACCGGCATACCGGTGACCGCCCAGCTGCTGACGGGGGAGGAACGGGCGGCGGTCTGGAAGGACCTGCTCGCGTTCTGGCCGCCGTACGCGACCTACCAGGCGAGGGTGGAGCGGGAGATCCGGGTGTTCCGGCTGGTGCCCAAGGCGTAGAACACGATCAGAAGGCGTGCTGGACCAGCAGGAACGCGCCGATTCCCAGCATCGCCGCCCCCGAGGTCCGGGTGACCGCACGGGCCGCCGCCGGGCGGGCGCCCAGCACCGCGCGGGCCAGCACGCCGACCGCGAGGTAGACGGTGGCGCAGCACGCCATGTGCAGCAGACCGAGGACGGCGGTCTGCGCGGCCACCGGCAGGCGCGCGCCGCCCCCGGTCACCAGGAACTGCGGCAGGATCGACAGATACAGCAGCAGGCCCTTGGGGTTCAGGCCGCTGATCATCGCGCCCCGCAGGAAGACCCGGCCCTCGACCACCGGCTGCTCGCCCTCCTCCGGCACGCCCGGCCGGCGCAGCACCCCCCACCCCAGCCGCACCAGATACCCCGCCCCCGCCACCGTGAGCGCGGTGAGCAGGGCGGGCGAGCCCGCGACCAGGACGGCCAGGCCCGCCGTCGCCAGCGCCGTGTGCAGGGCGTAGCCGCTCACCAGGCCGCCCACCGCCGCGCCCACCGAACGGCCGCGCAGCCCGGCGGAGATCACATACGCCCAGTCGGCGCCCGGCACACAGACCAGCAGCAGGTCCAGCGCGAGGAAAGAAATCAGCGTTCCCGTGTCCATGTCGGGGACATTAGGCGTGATCCGGCCGAAAGTGTTCCCGTTCTTTTCCCGGAACGCGGCAGAATGGGGGAAGATCTGCCCCATGGACGACGTGGACCGGAAGATTCTTGCCGAGCTTCAGCAGGACGGGCGGCTGACCGTGACCGAGCTGGCCGCGCGGGTGCGGCTGAGCGTCTCGCCCTGCCATCGGCGGCTGCGGGAGCTGGAGCGGTCCGGGGCGATCAGCGGCTACCGGGCGGTGGTGGAGCCGGCTGCCGTCGGGCTCACCTTCGAGGCGCTGGTCTTCGTGTCCATGCGACAGGAGGACCGGGACACGGTCGCCGAGTTCGAGCGGGCGGTGGGTGAGCTGGCACACGTCCTGGACGCCCAGCGGCTCTTCGGGGAGCCCGACTATCTGCTGCGGGTGGCGACCGCCGACCTCGCGGCCTTCCAGCGGCTCTACGACGAGCGGCTCGCGACCCTGCCGGGGGTGCAGCGGCTGACGTCCACGCTGGTGATGAAGCACGTGGTCAAGGACCGGCCGCTGCCCGCGTAGCGGCACGGGCGGTGCTCCACCCTGTGGAACCACCGCCCGTCAGACAGGACTTGGTCAATGGCCTCGCCGGGATGGCCGGAACTACTTCGTCGGCTTCTTGCCGGTGATGCCCAGGTGGACCAACAGTGCCAGGTTCGGCTTCAGTTCGGCCTGCTTGACGCCCCAGGACTGGAAGCCCTTCTGATGCGAGGCGACCGCCGCGAGCATCGCGACCAGCGAACCGGCGACCGCGGCCGGGTTCACGTCCTGGTCGACCCGGCCCTTGGACTGGAGCTCGGCGACGGCGTCCGAGAGGGAGTTGTTCACCGAATTGAGGATCTTCATCCGCAGCTTGTAGAACCGCTTGTCGCCCTCGGCCGCGCCGAGATCGACGACCCGCAGGATCGCGTCGTTCTTCTTCCAGAACTCCAGGAACCCGTCGACGAGTTCCTGCGCCGTCTGCCAGCCCGCCTTGCCGACCCACGAGCGGCCCTCCAGCAGCTCGGTCAACCCGGCGCCCTCGGCGGCCATTTGATCGGCGATCTCCAGGACGGCGCCCTCGACGTCCGGGAAGTACTGGTAGAAGGTCGCGGGCGAAGTGCCCGCCTTCCGGGCCACGTCGATGACCTTGACGTCCCGGTACGGAGAGGAGCTGAGCATCTCGCTGAGGCAGTCCAGCAGCTTCTGCCGCGTCGCCTGCCCGCGCCGGCCGGCCACGCGGCCGTCGACGGTACGCACTTGTCCTGTCATGCCGTCAGCTTACCGAGGGGTGATCGGAGCGCGATTCGGCCGACTGCAAATGGGGTGCGAGGGGCCCGGAGGAAGGGTGCGCTGGTCTGCGCGTTGCGTGCACCGCCGTTAGTTTGGCTGCATGGCCGAAAACAGGGCATCGGTGAACACAGAGGGTGGCGCCGGGGCGGTCCCCGAGGGCATCCCGTGCTGGGTGGACGCGCAGCTTCCGGACGTGGACGCGGGCAGGCGGTTCTACGGCGAGCTCTTCGGATGGACCTTCCAGGAGGTGTCCGGCGGCTCCGTGTGGGCCCTGCTGGACGGCCGGCCGGTCGCCGCGCTGGCCCACAAGACGGACGGCCGGATGCCCACCGTCTGGACGGTGTACTTCTCCACCCCCGACGCCCAGGCCACCGTCCGGCGGATCCGGACGGCGGGCGGACAGGTGGTGATGCCCCCGTTCCCGGTGGACGGCCAGGGCTTCGCCGCGCTCGCCGCCGACCCCGAGGGCGCCGTCTTCGGCCTCTGGCAGCCGGTCGCCCACCCCGGATTCGGCGTCCGGCACATCCCCGGCGCCTTCGCCTGGGCGCAGCTCTACGCCCGGGACACCGAGATCGCGAACACCTTCTACGGCCATCTCTTCCACGAGGCCCTCTTCGGGCCCGGTGCCGCGCCCGACTTCGGCCGGGTGCCGGTCACGGACGTCTTCCCGGAGGTCATGCCGCCGCACTTCCTGGTCCACTTCGGGGTCCGGGACTGCGAGGCGGCGCTGGGCACCGTGAGCCGGCTCGGCGGGCGGGTCCAGGCGGGCCCGTTCACGGCTTCGTACGGAATCGTGGCGGTCGTCACGGACAATCAAGGTGCGTCGTTCGCGCTGCTTCAGCGTTGAACCACGTACCGGAGTACCCGCTCACGCACCGTCCCGCATGCTGTTTCGCCCGTATATGAGATGAGACACCCCGATCGCCCCCGGGTTCGCAACCAGCCGCCCGGCCAGGAAGAATCTGGGGTGCGTGCCGCCATGGCGGTGCGGTGGTGAGACGCTGCACTTCGGTCGCGTACACATAGTGGGTGACGTGGCCCGTACGGGGAGGTGGCAGGCAAGTGGTGGATCAGCTGACGCAGCACGATCCGCGGCGGATCGGGCCGTTCGAGGTGCTGGGACGGCTGGGGGCCGGCGGCATGGGGCTGGTCTATCTGGCGCGCTCCGCGTCGGGCCGGCGCGTGGCGATCAAGACGGTCCGGACGGAGCTCGCCGAGGACCAGCTCTTCCGCGTGCGCTTCACGCGTGAGGTGGAGGCGGCCCGGGCGGTCTCCGGCTTCTACACGGCCGCCGTGGTCGACGCCGACCCGCGCGCCGCGGTGCCCTGGCTCGCCACGGCCTACGTCCCCGCGCCCTCCCTCGAGGAGATAGTGAACGACTGCGGGCCGATGCCGGCCCAGGCCGTGCGCTGGCTGGCGGCGGGCGTCGCCGAGGCGCTCCAGTCGATCCACGGCGCCGGGCTGGTCCACCGTGACCTGAAGCCCTCCAACGTCCTCGTCGTCGAGGACGGCCCCCGGGTGATCGACTTCGGTATCGCCTCCGGCGTATCGAATACCCGTTTGACGATGACGAACGTCGCCGTCGGCACCCCCGCCTACATGTCCCCCGAGCAGGCCAAGGACTCCCGCAGCGTCACCGGCGCCAGCGATGTCTTCTCCCTCGGCTCGATGCTCGTCTTCGCCGCCACCGGCCACCCGCCCTTCCACGGCGCCAACCCGGTCGAGACGGTCTTCATGCTGCTGCGCGAGGGCCCGGACCTCGAAGGCCTCCCGGACGAGCTGCGCCCGCTCATCGAGTCCTGTATGCAGATGGACGCCACGGCCCGCCCCAACCCGGCCGACCTCCAGGCGCAGCTCGCCCCGCACCTGTTCGGCTCCGGCTCCGACGACAGCGGTACGGCGTCGGCGTGGCTGCCCGAGAAGGCGGTCACCCTCATCGAGACCCGCCGCGGCGGCCGTCCCGCCCCCAAACCGGCGCCGGTGAGCCCGCGCCTCCCGGCGCTGCCGCCGCCGCCCGCCCACGACCCCGTGGTGCCCGCGCCCGCCCTGGGCCCCGGCCCGGTGCCCGCCGTCGTCGGCGCACCCGACCCCGGCCCGGTGCGCCTGGCCGGCGCGGCCGTGCCGATCGGCCCCGGCCCGCGCGTCGCCGACGTCCGCGCCACCGCCGCCGTCAAGGCGCCGCTGCCCGAGCCCGGCCTGGTCGCCAACTGGACCCGGATCCGCCCCGCCCTGGGCGCGGGCGCGGACACCGCCCTCACGGCCCCGCAGACCACGGCGGCCCCCGACGGCCACCCGGCGGGCTGGCGCCCCTGGCGGTTCCGGATGTCGAACGACGTGTGGGGCACCCCGGCCGTCTCCGGCGACCTCGTCTACGTCACCTCCTTCGAGGTGCACGCGCTGGACGTGGCGACCGGCCGGCGCCGCTTCAAGACCCGGGACGTGGCCTGGTCCATGGCGGTCGCGGACGGCCGTGTCCACGCCTCCGACGGCCCCACCCTGTTCGCCCTGGAGGCCCGCGAGGGCCAGGACCTGTGGCGGCTCCAGACGGAGGCCTGGGTCTACTGCCTCAGAGCCGAGCGCGGCACGGTCGTCACCGCCACCCGCGGCGGCGGGGTCCAGGCCTGGGAGGCCTCCACCGGGCAGAAGCTCTGGGAGATCACCGGCTGCCAGAGCGACTTCGAGTCGCCCGAGGCGGGCCCCGCCCTGCACGACGGCACGGTCTTCGTCTGGCAGGAAGCCCGGCTCAGGGCCCTGGACGCCCGTACGGGTGACGAGCGCTGGTCGTACCCCATCGGCGACGCGGCCTCCTGCGGCGGCGTACCGGTCCGCGTCACCCCCGCGCCCGACGGCCATGTCTACCTCTCGGCCGGCACCCGCGTCATCGCCGTCGACGTGGCGAGCGGCATGGTGCGCTGGCACTTCGAGGCCCCGGCGGTCTTCCTCTCCCCGCCCGCCTTCGTCCCCGGCCCCGCGGTCACCGGCGGTGGCGTCTACCTGGCCGACTACCTCGGCACGGTCTACGCCCTCGACGCCGCCGACGGCCGCGACCGCTGGCGCATCGCGACGGAGTCCCGTTCCTCCGTCGACCCGGTCCTGGTGGCGGCCGGCCATGTCCACGTGGGCAGCGGCAAGGGCCTCTACACCCTGGACGCGGTCACCGGCACGCCCAAGTGGCGCTTCCAGGCGGGTGGCGACATCGTGGGCTCCCCGGCGGTCGAGGCGGGCCGTATCCACTTCGGCTCCACGGACCACCTCCTCTACACCCTCAAGGCCGACGACGGCCGCCTGCGCTGGAAGCTGGCCACCGGCGGCGAGATCACCGGCTCCCCGGTGGTCCGGGACGGTGTGGTGTACGCGTGCAGCAAGGACCGCTGTGTGTACGCGCTGGACGCGGAGAAGGGGACGGGCACGGCGCGCACGGTCTGACGCGGTGTTGTCCCGTTCCGGGACGGCCGTCGCACCGGGCTCGGGCTTCACGGAAGGGTCCGCACGGCGGCCGCCACGCCAGACGCTACGCCGGGTGCCGCCGGGTCGCCAGGTAGTGGCATGCCCGTGACAGCACTTGTCTAGGCTGACGGTATGAACACACGGGGGCACGGAAAGCTCAGGTTCGCGGCGGTCTCAGCTCTGGTGGTGCTGGCCCTGACGGGCTTCTCCACGGGCAGCCACCACGGCATCGGCAAGAGCAGCGGCAAGCACCGGAGCGGCAGCAGCGACAGCGACAGCAGCGGCGGGGGCGGCGGGTGCAGCAGCTCCAGCCAGGACCATGACGGGTCGTCGTCCGGTGGCTCGTCGTCCGGCGGCTCCTCCTCGACGACCGGGCAGGACGCCGTGGTCGACCTGCTGATCTGCGCGACGGAGTCCGACCCGTACGCGACGGTCCGGCTCACCAACCCGAACTCCACCGGCGACCACTTCACCGTCACCGTCCGCTTCTTCGACGCCGACTCCCAAGAGCTGGAGGAGCGCACAGCGGACGCGTACGTCGCCGGGGACGACACCACGACGGTCCAGGTGGCCATGTCCAGCGCATCGGTCGCGGCGAAGGTCGACCACTGCGAGCCGGAGGCGTACGCGCCGGTGAGCTGAGCCCGCGCGTACGTCGCGTACCTCACGTACTTGACGTACCTGGTGGCCGAGTGCACCCTGGACAGGTCGGGACGAGTGAGGAGGCAGGCCATGGCCGCGGTCCACTACGAGAGCTACACCCAGGCGCGCGCGCACCTGAAGGACCTCCTCGACGCGGCCGACGAGGGGCGCGTGGCGACCGTGCGCCGCGAGTCGGGCCGCTCGGCGGTCGTGGACGTGGAGCGGCTGCGCCACTATCTGTCGCTGGTGTGCCCGTCGAAGGCAGAGGTGGTCGCCGAGGCGAACGGCTGGTCCGTCTTCCTGCCCGGCCTGCCGCTGGCCGCCGACGGGGCCACCTTCGACGAAGCCATAGGGGAGATGGTCCAGGTCCTGCGCGAGTACGCCGAGGACTGGCAGGACCGGCTGCGGACCGCGCCCAACCACGCGGACAACTGGGGCCTGGTGCAGTTGATCGCCCTCAGCGACGACGGACAGCTGCACGACTGGCTGGTGGGTGCTCCGAGGTGACCTGGGCCCAGGCCGACCGCGAGAACCATGACCGTTTCTGCCGCACCGAGAAGTGGGAGCGCGTTCGTGACGCACGAGGGCGCACTGGTACTCACCACGTGACCTACGAACTCACCCTGCACGACGGCCGGATCCTGCGTACCAGGATCTCGCACCCCGTGGACCGCACCGTGTACGGAGCCGCGATGTGGGGACATGTCCTGCGCGACCAACTGGACGTCACCGAGGACGATTTCTGGTCCTGCGTACAGCGGGGCGAGCTGCCCGACCGAGGCGCTCCCGAGCCGCCCCGCGAGGCGCTTCCCGCCGACCTGGTGCATCTGCTGATCCATCGGGTGGGCGTTGGTGAGGACATGGTGGCGGGGATGACCAAGGACGAGGCGGTCGCGAGACTCCAGGAGTACTGGACGGACGGGAGCTGAGCCTCCGCCGTCCCGCTCTTCACTGAGCCGATGCCCTGACAGGCACCTCCGCCCACACCGTCTTGCCCAGGGGATGCCGGTCCGCCGACCCCCAGCGCACGGCCAGGGCCTCCACCAGCAGCAGTCCCCGCCCGGACTCGCCCTCCGGGCAGGGCGACGGCGCGACCGCGGGCAGCCGCCTCCCGGAGGCGGCGTCCGCGACCTCGACCCGCACCAGGCCCGCTGCCGGGTCCATGGCGAGCCGGAGGCCGAAGTCCCGCCCCGGGACCCGCCCGTGCCGCACGGCGTTCGCGGCCAGCTCGGCGACCACCAGGGCGACCGCGCACGACACCTCAGACTCCGGCGCGTACCCCCACTCCTCCATACGCCGGACGGCGAGCCGCCGGGCGAGCCGCGCCCCTCGCGGCGAGGAGACGAACTGCCCGGTGAATGCGGTCGTTCCTGTCAGCACGGCTGGTCCGCTCCTGTCTGTCGTACACGAGTCATCACGTTCCGTGTCCAAGAGTCGTCCGGTCGCCCTACGCTCGACAGGTGACAGAGCCTTACTTTTCCTCCCGTAAGGAACGGAAGTGACGCCTTGGCCAACGGAATTGACCCCAGTGCGTCGATGGCGGCCCTGTTCGGCGCACGGGTGCGCAGACTCCGTACGGCGGCGGGCCTGACCCAGGCCGAACTCGGCGACCGGACGCACGTGGTGAGCACCCGGATCACCCAGATCGAGCGGGCGTCCGGCGCGAAGCCGACGCGGGAACTGGCGCGTGCGCTGGACGCGGCGCTCGGCGCGGACGAGTTGCTGGTGGAGTTGTGGCCGTACGTGTACCGGGAGGCGTTTCCGGACTGGTCGCGGAGGTTCATGGAGTATTCGGCGCGAGCGGTGGCCATCAGGCAGTACGCGGCGCATCTGGTGCCGGGTCTGTTGCAGACGGAGGACTATGCGCGGGCGGTACTGAGAGTCGGTCGAACGCTTGGCAGCGAAGAGCAGTTGGAGGAACGGGTCGCCCTTCGTACGGGACGACAGGAGCGGCTCGCTGCACCCGACCGCCCCGAACTGTGGGTGGTCCTCGATGAGGCGGTGCTCCGGCGCCCGGTCGGCGGCCGGCCGGTGATGCGCGAGCAGTTGACACGACTGCTCAGGACCGCGACGGAGCCTCACATCACCGTGCAGGTACTGCCGTTCGACCAGGGCGAGCACGAAGTCATGGGCGGCTCCCTGACGGTCCTGACCATGCCGGACGGCACGGAGATCGCCTACACGGAAGGCGCCCACTATGGCCAACTCATCGAGGATCCGGACGAGGTCAGGCGCTTCACGCTGACCTACGATCGGCTGCGGGCGGCAGCTCTGCCCCCGCTCATGTCACTCGACATGATCCGATCCGTGATGGAGGACAACCACCGTGGAGCGAACGTCCCGTCCCGATCTGAACGGCGTCGCCTGGCGCAAGAGCAGCTACAGCAACCAGGAAGGGGGCGACTGCGTGGAGGTGGCCGACGCCTTCCCGGCAGCCGTGGTCCCCGTCCGTGACAGCAAGACCCCCCACGCCCCGGCCCTGTACTTCGAAGCCGCCTCCTGGGCCGCCTTCATAGGCGACTTGAAGTCCTGACGCCACCTCACCGGACCCTTGTCCGCGAGGGTCCGGCGGGTCGCTGACCTCCTGAAAGAACCGGGGGAAAGAACTCCCGCCCACCCACCCTCCCCGGCAGCGAAGCCCGCGTCACTCGTCCGGGTGACCGGCTTGCAGGCGCGGGTTTCGGACGGTTAGGTTCGCCGCGACCACCACAGACACATACGGCCCCCGGTCGGGAGTGGCATCCCGAACGAGGGCCTCACCGCTCAGGAAGTAGCACCTTCCCGATGGCTGAATCGCAGTCTAACGCGCCCTCGCGCACCACCGCCGGACCTCCGGCCTCCGGCGTGATCCACGTCCGCACCCGCCTCACGTCCGACTTCACGGTGATCTCCAACGCCCTCGCCCAGCGGCGCGGCAGCGCGGTCACGATCGGCGTCGCGGCGTACATCTCCTCCCTCCCCGACGGCACCTCCGTGACCATCACGGCCCTGTGTGACCACTTCAGTGAGGGCGAGATCCTCATCTCGCGAGCGCTCAGGGACCTCGAAGAAGCTGGCTACTTGGAACGCCGCCGCGAGCGCACGCCCTCCGGCCACATCCGCACCCGCACGTACTTCTACGACGTCCCCGCCGCCGACCCGGACGGCCCGCCGACTCCGCCCCGCCCGAGGAAACCGCGCACGGTCACGACCACACCTTCCCAGGAGCAGGCGGAGGAACCGGCGTCGCTCCCGGCCCCCGCCTCACAGGCAGTCGCCGTCCTGGCCTCGCTCCGCCGCGTCGACCCCCGCCTGGTGCTCTCCGAACGGGAGGCGGTCAGCCTGGCACCGGCCGTCGACCAGTGGCTGGCCGCCGGTGTCGCGCCTTCCCAGATCACCGCGATGCTGACCACACGCCTCCCCGACACCTTCCTCACCCGCCCGGTCGGCATCCTCGCCTTCCGCCTCCGCGAGACCCCGCTGCCCGCACCGCCCCCACTCCCGGCCCCCGCCGCCCCGGAGCGCCCGACCAGGCTCCCCTTCCAGACATGCGACGGCTGCGAGCGCGCCTTCCGCGCAACGGGCCCCGGCCAGTGCCGGGATTGCCGAATCAGGGAATCGGGGGATCGTCTCCGTGTGGCCTGCTGAGCTGCCTGCGGGCGGGTGTGCGGTCCGGCCGCAGGGCATCAGGTGGATCGGACCGGCCGCGCCTTGTCCTCGGTACGGTGTCGCAGCCAGCCGTCGTGGTCCCACTGCTGGGCGGCGCGGAAGTGCTGGGCACGAGTGCTGCCCACTCGTGGCGGTCGGCGTGCCCGTCTTCGAGATCGATCGTCGTCGCGCTCATCGCACTCGATTATTCGCCCAGAAGCCCCTCACCGGACCCGAGCCCGTGACGCCGCCCGCCCCCGCACGATGAAGGCGGCGATGTCGTGGGTCGGGCAGCACCCCGGCAGGACCGGTCCGTGATCCGTCGGTATGCGCCAGGTGTCGCTGTCGGATTCTCCTCCCTCCGTGCCGGGCGGATCCGGCTCGATGGCATAGACGATGAGCATCTGGTCCGGATCCTCGGGAAGGAGCAGCGTCCGCCAGGTGGAGGTGAGAGGACCGAGCAGCGGGTGCTGGAGGCGGTAGGTGCCGTGCATGGGGTCGACGACGTTCTGTTCGCGCCACAGCCGCTGGAAGTCGGGGTACATCGCCGCCAGTTCCGCGATGAACGCGTTGGTCTCCTCGTCCTCGGGATGGCGGCCCACTTCCAGACGCAGCCAGGCGACGACGTTCCGTGCCATGACCGGCCAGTCGAGCACCAGTTTCCGGATGGCGGGCTGCCCGTACGTGAGAAGGGCCAGGTTGCGCTCCGGAACGGGGTCGAAATCGAGGAAGATCTTCGAGGCGGGGCGGTTCCACGCCAGCACCTGGGTCCGGCGCCCCAGGGCGAACACGGCGGTGTCCGGCATGTTGTCCAGCAGCCACTGCGTACCCTGAGAGACCCGCTCGGCGGCGGGTGGCCGGCTCCGGTCGGGATGGGCGAGATTGTGCAGATGGACCCGCTCCAACTCGTCCAGCCGCAGCGCGCGGGCGACCGCGTCGAGCACGGAGGCGGAGACCTTGTCGTTCCGCCCCTGTTCCAGCCGTATGTAGTAGTCGATTCCGATCCCGGCCAGTTGTGCCAGTTCCTCGCGTCGTAATCCCCGTACCCGGCGAACGCCTCCGAACGTCGGCACGCCCGCTTCGGCCGGGCTCAGCCGGGCGCGTCTGGACTGGAGGAAGGCGCGGAGTTCGGTGCGTCTGTTCATAGCCTCTCCTGGCCGGATTCACGTGGCCGGAATCCTAGACAGGTCACCTGTACGGAGGGGCAGGTTGAGAGCGGCTTCACAGTGAAACGGCTTGAGCCAGGGGCCAGTTGGACCCCTCCCAGGTGCCCGGACGACCCGAGAGGCTGGATCCGAACGGCCCAGCAGAAGAAGAGGCAACCACGGAAAGGCATGCGCATGATGGTCAAGGTCCGGCGTGCGGCGACAGCATCGGCCGCGTTTCTGCTTGCCTTCGGAGGTATGAGCGCGTTGACGGTCGGTCCCGCCTACGCAGTGGACTACGCCTGCACCCTGTACCAGGAGAAGTCCTTCTCCACCCCGGGGAGCGACGTGAAAGTCTGGATCAAACTGTGCATCGAGTACTACTCGGAGGGCGGGTACGAGGCCACCGCCTACTACAAGTGGTCGGGAAGCGGTGGCACTGATCTCGACGACAACCGGAAGTTCGACCAGTTCGACATCCAGGTCCGGGTCGAACAGCACGACCCTGACGACGGCGACATCGTCAAGGCGGCGCGTGTCTGCGACGCGAGGTACAACATCAACACGACGGATTCCTGGAGCGGCAGCTGCCCGAAGTGGTACAGCCACAGCAGAGCGCTCACCTGGAGCGCCGACGGGACCGTCACGTACGACATCGACCGCGACGGCAAGGGCGCATACACATGGGAGCTGGGCGGCTCCCCGCAGATCGACTGACGCCTCACCGGATCCGGGGCCGTGACATGGACCGGCCCCCGAACAACGCCGCCTGCTCCTCACCCGGCAGGTTGCCCAGCGCGATGAGATGCGGCGCCTGGGCGAAGCCCGCCCCGCGTGCCGCCTCCGAAGCCGACCACAGGGCCCGTACCGTGCCCTGGACGCCGGTGGTCGGGTATCCGGCGATGACCGTGGCGCAGGCGGTGGCGGCCCCCAGTGCCTCGCCGGGGTCGGTGAGTTCGGAGACCAGGCCGACGGCGTGGGCCCGCCGGGCGGAGAGCCGTTCGGCGGTGCCCATCAGCATCATGCGGGCGGCCTCGCCGTACGGCATCCGTCCCGCCATCAACACCGACTCGTACGCGCTGACCATGCCGTACGTCGTGTGCGGGTCGAAGAAGACGGCGTCCGCCCCGGCCACGATGAACTCGCACTCACCCAGGAGGTAGAAGGCGCCCCCGCAGGCCATGCCCTCCACCGCCGCGATCACCGGCTTCCAGAGGTCGTTCGCCTTGGGGCCGATGGTGAGGAGCGGGTCGTCCTGCATGTAGGGGGAGGAGGGCTGCGGGACGACGGCGTCCCGGTCCAGGCCGGTGCTGAAGGCCCGGCCCCCCGCCCCCGTGAGGACCACGGCGCGGACGGAGTCGTCGAAGCGCAGGTCCCGCCACACCTGCGCGAGCCGCCGGGCCGTGTCCAGGTCGATGGCGTTCAGTTTGTGCGGGCGGTTCAGGGTGACGACGGCGACCCCGGTCTCCTTCGACACCTCCACCTTCACGTTCACGCTCACGGGCGCTCCAGCGTCCACTGCACCAGCCCCTCGGCCGTGAACACCGCCTGCACCCGGGCGCCGATCCGGATCCGGTCGGGGGAGAGGGAGTTGAGGGGGGCGCCCGCCGCGCGGACCAGGTTGCCGACCAGGCGGATCCGGGGCGTGTCGGTGAGTTCGACGAGGATCACGTTGTACGGCGCCTGCGCCGCGTAGTCGGGGAGGAGGGGCGGGTGGGGGACGACGTACGACCAGATACGGCCCCGCCCGGACGTCGGCCGCCACTCGCTCGCGAAGGACTGGCAGTGCGGGCAGCAGGGGCGGGGCGGGAAGCGGGGCTCGGCGCAGTCGGCGCAGGTCTGGACGCGGAGTTCGCCCTGTGCGGCGTACTGCCAGAAGGGGGCGCCGTCGGGGTCGGTGACCGGGGTCAGCAAGGGCATGGGGCGATCAGCTCCTCAGCAGGAGGGCGGAGGTGGGGACGCCCTCGCCCGCCGTGACCAGGCAGGTCGCGGCGTCGGGGACCTGGGCGGTGCTGGTGCCGCGCAGCTGGCGGACGCCTTCGTTGATGAGGTTGAAGCCATGCACGTACGCCTCGCTGAGCCCGCCCCCGCCGGTGTTCAGGGGCAGCCGGCCGCCGGTCTCCAGGGCGCCGCCCTCGGTGAACGCGCCGCCCTCGCCGCGGCCGCAGAAGCCGTAGCCCTCCAGGGAGAGGGGGACCAGGGCCGTGAACGCGTCGTAGATCTGGGCCACGTCCACGTCGGCGGGGGTGACGTCGGAGTGCTTCCAGAGATGGCGGGCCGCCGTCCACGCGGGGCCGGTCAGCGGGTCGTCGTTCCAGTAGTTGACCATGCCGTGGTGCTGGGCGGGCAGACCCTGGGCGGCGGAGTGGACGTACACCGGCCGCTGCCGGCAGTCCCGGGCCCGCTCCCGGCCGACGATCACGCAGGCCAGCGCCCCGTCCGTCTCCAGGCAGTTGTCGTACAGGCACAGGGGCTCGCTGATCCAGCGGGCGGTCATGTACATCTCGCGGGTGAGGGGGCGGTCGTACATGATCGCGGCGGGGTTCTGGTTGGCCCGGTTGCGGCAGGCGAGGGCCACGTTGAAGAGGTGGTCCCTGGTCGCGCCGTACTCGTGCATGTAGCGGCGGGCCAGCATGGCTATCTCGTCGGCCGGGCGGAGCAGGCCGTAGGGGCGGGTCCACTGGGCCGGGGTGGGCAGCTGGACGGCGGTGTTGGTCCAGGGGCGGGGGCCGCTGCCGCGCTTGCGGGAGCGCCAGGCGACGCCGACCGTGGCCTGGCCGGCGGCGATGGCGGCGGCCAGATGCGCGACGGTCGCGCACGAACCCCCGCCCCCGAAGCCGACCTTGCTGAAGAAGGTCAGGTCCCCGAACCCGACCGCCTTGGCCAGCTCGACCTCGTCGGTCTCCTCCATCGTGTAGGAGGCGAGCGCGTCGACCTCGTCCGGGGCGATCCCGGCGTCGTCGAGCGCGGCGAGGACGGCACGGCAGGCGAGGGTCTTCTCGCTCTCGGGGAGGTGCTTGGCGAACCGCGTCTGGCCGATGCCGACGATCGCGGTGGCGTCCTTGAGGGTCACGCTGCACGCACCTCCACAAGGAGAACAAGGGGGCGGACAAGAGGCAGCCGACGCGGCTGACAGGTCGTCAGGCTACCGCTAATCTGACGGGTAGTCAGCTGATGGGGAGGCCGGTCATGCGCGGTGACGTGGAGTGGGGCACGATCCCCGAACTGGTGCGCCGGGCGGCCGAGCGGTACGCCGACACCGAGGCGGTGGTCGAGGGCCGGACCCGGATCCCGTACGGCGAACTCGGCGCCCGGGTGGAGCGGGCGGCGGCGGCGTGCCTGGCGAACGGGGTGCGGGCGGGCGACCGGGTCGGCATCTGGGCCCCCAACTCCCTGGACTGGATGGTCGCGGCGCTGGGCGCGGTCACGGCGGGCGCGGTGCTGGTGCCGCTCAACACCCGGTTCAAGGGCGCGGAGGCGGCGGACGTGCTTCGCAGGAGCGGGGCGCGGCTGCTGTTCGTGCCGGGGACCTTCCTGGGGACCTCGTACGTGGCCTCGCTGCGCCGGGCGGCCGGGGAGGGGCCCTCGGGCGGCCGGGGTCCGCTGCCGGGCCTGCCCGCGCTCGAACAGGTGGTGGTCCTGTCGGACGACGCGCCCGCCGACTTCCGCACCTGGAAGGACTTCCTGGCGAGCGGGGAGGGCGTGGGCGCGGGGGAGGTGCGGACCCGGGCGGACTCGGTGCGCGGGGACCGGCCCTCGGACCTCGTCTTCACCTCGGGCACGACGGGCCGCCCCAAGGGCGCGGTGATCACCCACGCGCAGACCCTGCGGGCGTACGAGGTGTGGAGCGACCTGGCGGGCTTGCGCCACGGCGACCGCTATCTGATCGTCAACCCGTTCTTCCACACCTTCGGTTACAAGGCCGGGGTGATCGCCTGTCTGATGCGGGGCGCGACGATGATCCCGCAGCCGGTTTTCAACGTGGACACGGTCCTGGCGAACCTGGCGGCGGAGCGGGTCTCGGTCCTGCCCGGCCCGCCCACGCTCCACCAGTCCCTGCTGGACCACGCGTCCAGGGACACCTATGACCTGTCGGCGCTGCGGCTGGTGGTGACGGGCGCGGCGGTGGTGCCCCTGCGACTGGTCGAACGCCTGCGAGGCGAACTCGGCGTCGGGACGGTCCTCACGGCGTACGGCCTCTCCGAGGCGAGCGGCATCGTGACGATGTGCCGCCGGGGCGACGACCCCACGGTGATCGCCTCGACCTCGGGCCGCGCGATCCCCGGCACGGAGGTACGGGTGGACGCGCCCCCCGGAGAGCCCGGGGAGGTCCTGGTCCGCGGCTTCAACGTCATGCGCGGCTACTACGAGGACGAGGCGGCCACCCGGGAGGTGCTGACCCCCGACGGCTGGCTGCGCACGGGCGACATCGGCGTCCTGGACCCGGCGGGCAACCTGCGCATCACCGACCGGCTGAAGGACATGTTCATCGTCGGCGGCTTCAACGCCTACCCGGCGGAGATAGAGCAACTCCTCGGCCTGCACCCGGATGTGACGGACGTGGCCGTCATCGGCGTCCCGGACGCCCGGCTCGGCGAGGTGGGCAGGGCCTACGTCGTACGGCGGGCGGGATCGGTGGTGACGGGCGAGGACCTGATCGCCTGGGCGCGGCGCGAGATGGCCAACTACAAGGTGCCGAGGGCGGTCGAGTTCGTCGCGGAACTGCCCCGCAACGCCGGCGGCAAGGTGGTGAAGGGGGAGCTCCGGCGGCTGGTGTGACGCGGATGGTTCAGGCGGCCGGTGTGACGCAGGTCACGGGAACTCGCTGATCCGCACCGGCAGTCCAAAGCGTGACCACAGATATGCGAACCCGGGTACGGGCCGGGGATCCGGACGCCTTCGCGGAACTCTTCGACGAGTGCGCCCGCACGGTGTACAACCACGCCTTCCGGCTCACCGCGGACTGGGCCGTGGCCGAGGACGTCATGTCGGCGACCTTCATGGAGGCCTGGCGGCGCCATGCCTCCGTCGAGGCCGAAGGGGGCTCGCTGCGGCCGTGGCTGCTGGGCATCGCCACCAACGTCGCCCGCTCCCACTACCGCAGCAACCGGCGCTACCGGGCCGCCGCCCGCGCGGCGGCCGAGGCGGGCCCCGCGCAGGCGGAGGTACCCGACCACGCCGACGAGACCGCAGGGCGGCTGGACGACCGGCGCCGGATCAGCGCCACGCTCACCGCGCTCGGCTCCCTCAAGCGCCCCGAACGCGAGGTCCTGGTGCTGTGCCTGTGGGAGGGCCTGGAGTACACCGACGCCGCCCGCGCCCTCGGCATCCCGGTCGGCACGGTCCGCTCCCGGCTGTCCCGGGCCCGCACGAAGCTGCGCAAGCTCGCGGACGCCGAACTCCGCAAGGAGAAATCCGAACTCGTCGCGAAAAAACGGGAACCCGCCTCTCCGATCCGGCAGTCAAGAGGTGATCGCGACTACGTGATCCGGTCCGCACAGGAAGGAAACCGATGAACGCCACCCCCTCCCAGCCGCACCCGGCTGACTGGCCGGAAGCCCAGCGCCTCCGGTCCGCCGAGGAGCGGGATCTGCCGGCGGGCCGTCACCAGTTCCACAAGGAGCATCTGATGGCCCAGATCCACGAAGACCTCCGCACCGCCGCCCCCAAGGCCGCCGTCGTCCGCCGCCCCAACCCCTTCCTGCGCCGGGTGGTCCTGCTGCCCGCCGCGGCCTTCGCCCTGGCCGGGGCGGTCGTCGCCGGAGTCGCCCTGTCCGGCGGCGGAGGCGGCGGCAAGACGGCCCTCGCCACCGGCCCCGCGCTGACCACCCAGCTCGGCACCGTCGACGCCAAGGGCGCGCCCCAGCTGCTCGACCGGATCTCCCTGGCCGCCGCCGACACCTCCGAGCCCACGCCGCACAAGGGGCAGTTCCTCTACATCGAGTCCAAGGTGGCCAACACCTATCCGAAGAGCGAGGACGGCAAGACCACCGTGGTCAGCGAGGAACTGCACTCCCGCCAGGTGTGGCAGTCCCTCGACGGGAAGGACGGCTGGCTGATCGAGGCGGGCGCGACGGGCGAGGACGGCATCACCCTGGCCGGCGACGTTTCGCCGAGTTCGGCGTACGACAACCTGGCCGAGCTGCCCACCGACCCCGACGCGCTGCTGAAGCGGATCTACAAGGACTCGGACGCCGTGCGGGACCATGAAGTCCCCCGTGACCAGGCGGCGTTCGTCGCCATCGGCGATCTGCTGACCGAGAGCTACCCGCCCGCGAAGCTGGGCGCCGCCCTCTACAAGGCCGCGGCGAAGATCCCCGGGGTCGTCGCCGTGGACGACGCGGTCGACGCCACGGGCCGCCACGGGATCGCGGTGGCGCGGCAGAACGACACCGACGGACAGCGCATCGAGTGGATCTTCGACGAGAAGACCCTGGAGTTCCTCGGCGAGCGCATCGTCCAGGTCGAGGCCGACAAGGACGGGGGGTTCAAGCCGGGAACCGTCGTGTTCACCAGCGTGATCACCGAGCGCGCGGTCGTCGACGCCAACAAGCAGGTCCCCGGGCAGGCGAGCTGAATGCGCGTCGGTTCATCGTCGGCGGCCCTGGCCGCTCTGCTGGTCGCCGGCCTGATGGGGGGCGCCTCGGTCGCGGCCACCGGCTCCGGCACCGGCATCCGGAGCACGCCCATGCCCACGGCCACCGCCATCGGCGCGGACTCCGGCTCCGGCACCCCGGCGCCGTACGTCACCTTGTCACCGGGGACCGGGTCCAGCTCGACGCCCGGAACCGGGTGACCGGGGTGCGGCGGGCCGAGGGCCGCGAGAACCTGCGGGGGAGGGGGGCGAGGAGCTGAGGGCCGGGGCCCGGGACATGCGTCGGCCGCGGTGGCTCCCCTCCGGGCCACCGCGGCCGACGCATGTGGGATGTGGTCTTCGTCAGGCCGTCTCGTCCGAGGCGTGGTTGTCCAGGAGCTTCGCCGTGCCGCTCGACGCGTGGTTGTCGAGGGTGGTGATCTCTTCCTCGGCCGTCGTGTCCTCGGACGTCTCGTCCTTCAGGGCGGTGGCGAGGACGCCCTCCTCCACAAGGGAGGCGTGGTTGTCCAGCGGCTTGACGACGTCGTCGTTCTCTGCGGCCTGGCTCATTTTTCTCAACTCCGGCAAATTCTCAGCTCACAAGGATGGGCGCGGCCCGCCCGGCGACTCCCCCGAGTGCTGCCGGGCGGGCAACGTTCGGCCGCTCACCCTAAGGGGGCGGCCTTTTGACGACCCGTCTGCCCCCCGACGCGACGGATCGATGGAGCCGAGACTGCCCAGTCGCGATAAACGAATGATGAACGGCCACGCCCGGTCGCTACACGGCGGCCGGTGTCAGCAGCGAACGCACCTCGTCGGCCTCGGAGGAGCCCAGCCGCTCGTAGATGGAGAGGGCCTCCCGCCAGCACGCCTTGGCCCTGTCCTGCTGCCCCATCGCCGACAGCGCCCGGCCCAGGACGGTGAGGACCGTACCGCGTCGCCACTCTCCGCCGATTCCCCGCAGGGCGATCGCCTGCTCCGCGTGGCTCGCGGCGAGGGTCGGCCGCCGTGCCGCCAGATGGGCCTCGGCGATACGGAAGTGGGTGACGCCTTCCCACAGGGGCTGGCGGTTGTCGTGGAACAGCGCCAGCGCTTCGGTGAGCTGCTCCAGTGCCTCGGACAGCCGTCCGGCCTGGGTCAGGGCCATGCCCAGCGCGTAGCGGCCGTTGGCCAGCCGGAGCGTCAGGCCCATGCGGTCGTAGATGTCGATGCCCCGCTGCGCGAGTTCGATGGCGTCGGCCGTACGGCCGGTGGCCAGGTGGATCCGGGAGAGGTTGCAGAGAGCGCTCGCCTCGCCGACGTCGTTGCCGTCGGACCGGAAGTTGTCGCTCGCCTGCAGGAGATGGCGCTCGCCGTCGGCGTGCCGGTTCTCGTAGATGGCGATGATGCCGCGATCGTTCGGCGCGCAGCAACCGGGCAGCGGATCGTCGGCCTGCGCCGCCAGCTCCATGGCCTTCCTGGCTTCGTCGTCCGCCTCCTTGAAGCGGCCCGCGACGAGGTGGACGTTGGTCAGGGCGGTTCTCGCGCGGCCCTCGGCGCGGATGTCCCGCGCCTCCCGTGCGGCGTCCCGCAGGCTCAGTGCCGCGACCTCGTACTGACGCGCGTTGGCCCCGGACTCGGCCAGGTCCTTGCTCGCCCAGAGGAGATCGACCGCTCGCCTCAGCGTCGTGGCGCCGCCGGACTGACGGACACAGGCCAGAAGGCAGTTGGCCTCCGTGTACAACCAGTCCTGAGCCCGATGCCGGCCCTCGAACGCCAGCCCCGCGTACTCGGCGGCCGCCAGATGCTCCACCAGCCGGTCCCCGGGCCGCTCCAGCGCGTAGACCCCCGTCGCCGTCGCAAGATAGAAGTCCAGCAACCGTGACAGAGCCGCGCCCCGCTCGCTCGGCGGCCACTCGTCCCGCTCCGCGCAAGCACGCGCGTAGAGCCGCACCAGATCGTGGTAGCGGTAGCGGCCGGGAGCCGCCGACTCCAGCAGGGAGGTGTCCACGAGTGATTCCAGCAGATCCTCCGTCACCTCCACCGGCAGGTCCAGTACCGCCGCGGCCGCCGCCAGCGAGATGTCGGGGCCGTCCGCCAGGCCCAGAAGGCGGAAGGCGCGGGACTGGGTGGGTTCCAGGGCGCCGTAGCCGAGTTCGAAGGTGGCCTTCACCGCCAGGTCACCCGCCTGGAGTTCGTCCAGCCGCCGCCGCTCGTCCCCGAGCTTGGCCGCGAGGACCGCGACCGTCCAGGTGCGGCGGGCCGCGAGACGGGAGGCCGCGATGCGGATCGCGAGCGGGAGGAAGCCGCAGGCCGCCACCACGTCGAGGGCGGCGTCCCGTTCGGAGGCCACGCGCTCCTCGCCGACGATGCGGGTGAACAGCGCCAGCGCCTCGTCGGGGGACATCACGTCCAGGTCGACCAGGTGCGCGCCCGCCAGGTCGACCATCCGGACCCGGGAGGTGACCAGGGTCGCGCAGCCCTCCGTGCCCGGCAGCAGCGGTCGTACCTGGGCCGCGTCCCTCGCGTTGTCCAGGAGGACCAGGACCCGGCGGCCGTCCAGCACCGAGCGGTACAGGGCGGCGCGGTCCTCCAGGGAGTCCGGGATCGCCGAGTCCGCCGTGCCGAGGGCGCGGAGGAAGGAGCCGAGGACGGTCTCCGGCTCCGCCGCCCGGGCGCCGGCGCCCTGGAGGTCGACGTAGAGCTGGCCGTCGGGGAAGGCCGCGCGGGCCCGGTGGGCCACGTGCACGGCGAGCGTCGTCTTGCCGACGCCCCCGATGCCCGCCAGCGCCGACACCGCCATCACCCGGCCCGCGCCCTCCCCCGCACCGGCCTCCGCCAGCACCTCGCTCAGCTCGGTCACGAAGGACGTCCGGCCGGTGAAGTCGGGAACGGTCGCCGGGAGTTGCGCGGGGCGGACGCGGACCACCCCGGGCTCCGCGGCCGACGCCGACGGCTCGGCCAGCTCCGGGTCCGCCTGGAGGATCCGGCGCTGGAGCTCCCGCAGCCCCGCGCGCGGGTCCACCCCCAGCTCCTCCGCCAGCAGCCGCCGGGTGTCCGCGTACACGGCCAGCGCCTCCGCCTGCCGCCCGCTGCGGTACAGCGCCAGCATCAGCAGCTCCCGCAGCCGCTCGCGCAGCGGATGCGCGGCCGTCAGCGCGGTCAGCTCGGAGACCGCCTCCGCGTGGCAGCCCAGCTCCAGGTCCAGGTCCAGCCGGGTCTCCAGCAGCCCCAGCCGCCACTCCTCCAGCCGGACCCGCTGGGTCTCCGCGTACGGGCCGGGGACCCCGGCGAGGGCCTCGCCGTCCCACAGGCCCAGTACCTGGTTGAGGCCGTCGCGGGCCCGGCCGAGGTCGCCGGAGGTGCGTGCCTTCTCCGCCCGGGCCGCCCACTCCTGCGCGACCGCGAGGTCGAGCGCGCCCTCGCCGAGGCCGCGCACGGCGTAGCCGCCGGACTCGCTCACCAGGACCCCGGCGTCCAGCACCTTCCGCAGCCGCGAGGCGTACGTCCGTACCGCCGCCAGCGCCTGCGACGGAGGCTCCTCGCCCCACAGCGCGTCGATCAGCTCACCCGCCGTCGCGGTACGGCCCTCGCGCAGCAACAGGGCGGCCAGCAGCGCCCGTTGCTGCGGGGACCCGGTGTTGAGGTGCTCCTCGCCGCGCCGTGCGCGCACCGGGCCGAGCACGTCGAAGCGGAGCGCCGCCGGTTCCCCGGGGGAGCCGGGACGCCTCTGCTCCGGGACGCGCGGGCCGCCGGGTCCTACGCGTTGGTCCATCAGGGCTCCCCTTAGACATCCGAAGTACCGGTTCATCTTGCCTTGTCGGTGCCGGAGTCGTCAGCCGCGGAGGACGTCGATTCCGGGCGGTACACGTGAGTCCGCACAGCCCGCACATCCGGACGCACACCTCTCCACAGAGTCGATCAACTCCGACCCCGTCTGATACAGCCGACGTAGCTGACGGGTCGTCAGATCGGCGCTACCGTGCCCCCATGGAGACCACATCCGGCACCACGACCCCTCTCCCGCTGATCATCTCCGTCGACGACCACACCGTCGAACCCCCCACCGTCTGGCAGGACCGGCTCCCGAAGAAGCACCTCGACACCGGACCGCGCATCGTGCGCGCCCCGCTGAAGGAGATGACCTTCCTCGGCGGCCACTTCAAGCCCGTCATGGGCGGACCCGGCGACGACGGCCCGCTCGGCGACTGGTGGGTCTACGAGGACCTCAAGCGCCCCCTCACCCGCCTCGACACCGCCGTCGGCTTCAGCCGGGACGAGATCAAGCTGGAGGTCATCACCTACGAGCAGATGCGCCCCGGCTCCTACGACGTCCCCTCCCGGCTCGCCGACATGGACGTCAACCACGTGCAGTCCGCGGTGTGTTTCCCCACCTTCCCGCGGTTCTGCGGCCAGACCTTCACCGAGGCCGCCGACCACGAGCTGGGCCTGCTCTGCGTGCGCGCCTACAACGACTGGATGGTGGAGGAGTGGTGCGGCCCGCAGGCCCGGGGCCGGCTGATCCCGCTCACCCTCATCCCCCTGTGGGACGCCGAACTGGCCGCCGCCGAGGTCCGCCGCAACGCCGCCCGCGGCGTCCGCGCCGTCGCCTTCTCCGAGATACCCCCGCACCTGGGCCTGCCCTCGGTCCACACCGACTACTGGGACCCGTTCCTCGCCGCCTGCGACGAGACCGGCACGGTCGTCGCCATGCACATCGGCTCGTCCAGCCGGATGCCCTCCACCTCGGCGGACGCCCCGCCCGCCGTCGGTTCCACCATCACCTTCGCCAACTGCTGCTTCTCGATGGTCGACTGGCTGATGAGCGGCAAGTTCGAACGCTTCCCCAACCTGAAGGTGATGTACGCCGAGGGCCAGATCGGGTGGATCCCCTACATCCTGGAGCGCGCCGACGTCGTCTGGGAGGAGAACCGCGGCTGGGGCGGGGTCGCCGACAAGGTCCACCGGCCGCCGTCCGAGCTCTTCGCCGACCACGTCTACGGCTGCTTCTTCGACGACGCCTTCGGCCTGCGCAACCTGGACTCCATCGGCCTCGGCAACGTCCTCTACGAGACCGACTACCCCCACTCCGACTCCACCTGGCCCAAGTCCCGCGAGGTCGGCGAGGCCCAGATGGGCCATCTGGACCCGGAGGTCGTCGAGCGGATCGTCCGCGGCAACGCCATCGACCTGCTGGGCCTGACCCCGGACGGCCTGTGGAGCCCCGCATGAGCCCGGGGCGGCTCGCCTACGGCATCCAGCTCCCCGTCCAGTCCCAGTCCGCGATGTTCGCCGAGCCCTGGGAGGCGGACGCGGGCCCGGCGGACCTCGTGGCGCTCGCCCGCGCCGCGGACCGCGCCGGATTCGCCTATGTCGCCTGCTGCGACCATGTCGCGATCCCGCGCCGCCTCGCGGACGCGATGAGCACGGTCTGGTACGACCCCGTGGCCACCCTCGCCCACCTCGCCGCCGTCACCGAACACGTCCGGCTGCTCAGCCATGTCGCGGTGGTCGGACTGCGCCACCCCCTCGTCACGGCCAAGCAGTACGCCACCCTGGACGCGCTCTCGGGCGGCCGGCTGATCCTCGGGGTCGGCGCCGGACACGTACGGGAGGAGTTCGAGGCGCTCGGGGCCGACTTCGAGCGTCGGGGCGCCGTACTGGACGAGACGATCGACGCGCTGCGGGCCGCGCTGGGGCCGGAGGAGTTCCCGGTCCACCACGGCAAGCGGTACGACTTCGAGGGGCTCGGACAGCGGCCCCGGCCGGCCCAGGCGCGGGTGCCGCTGTGGGTCGGCGGCTCCTCCCCGGCGGCGGTCCGCCGGGCCGCCCTCAAGGGGGACGGCTGGCTGCCCCAGGGAGACCCCCGGGACCGGCTGCCCGCGCAGATCGAGCGGATACGGCGGCTGCGGGAGGGGTCCGGGTCCCCGTTCACGATCGGCGCCATCACCGAGCCCCTCTACGTCGGCACCCCCGCCTGGGACACCGGCCGCCGCACCCTCACCGGGCCCCCCGAGGCCCTCGCGGAGTCCCTCGGCGCCTACGCCGCGATGGGCGTGGACCAGATCCAGGTCCGCTTCCGCTGCCGCGACCGCGCCGAACTCACCGACCAGATCACGGCGTTCGGGGCCGAGGTGGCACCCCGCCTGCGAGGAGACTGAGATGGGCAAGCTCGACGGAAGAGTCGTCCTGGTCACCGGCGCCGCGCGCGGGCAGGGCGAACAGGAGGCGCGGCTGTTCCGGGAGGAGGGCGCCTGGGTCGTCGTCGCCGACGTCCTCGACGACCAGGGCCGGGCCCTCGCCGAGGAGATCGACGCGCTCTACGTCCATCTCGACGTCGGCCGCGAGGAGGAGTGGACCGCCGCCGTACGGGCCGCGAAGGAGGCGTACGGGCATCTCGACGGGCTGGTCAACAACGCCGGGATCCTGCGCTTCAACGCCCTCGTCGACACGCCTCTCGACGAGTTCATGCAGGTCGTGCAGGTCAACCAGGTCGGCTGCTTCCTGGGTGTGCGCACGGTCGCGCCCCAGCTCGCCGACGGCGGCACCATCGTCAACACCGCCTCCTACACCGGGCTCACCGGCATGGCGGCCGTCGGCGCCTACGCGGCGACCAAGCACGCCGTGCTCGGCCTCACCCGGGTCGCCGCCCTGGAGCTCGCGCCCCGCCGCATCCGGGTCAACGCGGTGTGCCCCGGCGCCATCGACACCGCGATGTCCAACCCGGCCCGGCTGGACCCCGACGCGGACCCCGAGGAGACCACCCGGGCCCTGGACCAGCTCTACCGCAAGCTCGTGCCGCTGGGCCGGATCGGACGGGCCGAGGAGGTGGCCCGGCTGGCGCTGTTCCTCACCGCCGAGGACTCCTCGTACATCACCGGGCAGCCGTTCGTGATCGACGGCGGGTGGCTGGCGGGGGTCAGTGTCATCTGACGCCATCTGACTGTCCGTCAGCTATTGACCCCTCATGCGGGTGGTGTCAGAGTCTGCAAAACTGACGATGTGTCAGAAAACTGATCCAGGGACGGTGAACCTCCGTGGAATTCGGGCTCTTTGTACAGGGATACGTGGGTAAGCGCGCCGAGACCGACCCCCTCGCCGAGCACAAGGCGCTGATGGAGGAGACCGAGTACGTCATCCAGGCGGACAGGTCCGGCTTCAAGTACGCCTGGGCGTCGGAGCACCACTTCCTGGAGGAGTACTCCCACCTCTCCGCCAACGAGGTGTTCCTCGCCTACCTCGCCCACGCGACGGAACGGATCCACCTCGGATCGGGCATCTTCAACCCCCTCGCCCAGGTCAACCACCCCGTGAAGGTCGCCGAGAAGGTCGCCATGCTCGACCATCTCAGCGAGAACCGCTTCGAGTTCGGCAGCGGGCGGGGCGCCGGGTCGCACGAGATCCTCGGGTTCCTCCCCGGTATCACCGACATGAACTACACGAAGGAGATCTGGGAGGAGACCATCGCGGAGTTCCCCAAGATGTGGCTCCAGGACGAGTACGCCGGCTTCCAGGGCAAGCACTGGCAGCTCCCGCCGCGGAAGGTGCTGCCCAAGCCGTACGGCAAGTCGCATCCGGCGATGTGGTACGCGGCCGGGTCGCCGCCGTCGTACGAGATGGCGGCGCGGAAGGGGCTCGGCGTGCTCGGGTTCAGCATCCAGAAGGTCTCCGACATGGAGTGGGTGCTGGAGAAGTACAAGACCGCGATCGTCAACGCGGAACCCGTCGGGGACTTCGTCAACGACAACGTGATGGTGACGACGACGGCGATCTGCGCGCCGACGCACGACGAGGCCATTCGGATCGCGGTGAACGGGGGGCTGCACTACCTGCCGTCGCTCGTCTTCCGGTACCACGACACCTTCCCGCGGCCCGAGGGGTTCCCCGTGTGGCCCGAGACGCTGCCCGAGTACACGCCGGAGTTCGTGGAGCTGCTCGTGGAGGAGGAGCTGCTGATCTGCGGGGATCCGGACGAGGTGCTGCGGCAGTGCAAGCGGTGGGAGCAGGCCGGGGCCGATCAGTTGTCGTTCGGGCTGCCGGTGGGGGTGCCGAAGGAGGAGACGCTGCAGACGATCCGGCTGATCGGGGAGCACGTGATTCCGAAGATCGACACGGATCCCGTCCACCGGACGACGCGGTTCCGTCAAGCTGCTTGATCGCCGTCGGCGGGTGCGGGTGCGTTGTGGCTGGTCGCGCAGTTCCCCGCGCCCCTTTTCGGTCACGGAGTTGAAAAGGGAACCCCATGCTTGATCACGTCATCAAAGGTGCGACCGTCGTCGACGGGACCGGTGCGGCCGCGTTCGTCGCCGACGTCGGTATCCGCGACGGTCGGATCGCCGTCGTCGGCACGATCACCGAGGAGTCCCGGACCGCCGAGGACGCCACCGGGCTCGTCCTCGCCCCCGGGTTCGTCGATCCGCACACCCACTACGACGCCCAGCTCTTCTGGGACCCGTACGCGACCCCGTCCCTCAACCACGGGGTGACGACGGTCGCCGCCGGGAACTGCGGGTTCACCCTGGCGCCGCTGAATCCCTCCCGGCCCTCGGACGCCGACTACACCCGCCGCATGATGTCCAAGGTGGAGGGGATGTCGCTGGTGGCGCTGGAGGAGGGGGCGCCGTGGAGCTGGAGTGCGTTCGGGGAGTATCTGGACGCCCTGGAGGGGCGGATCGCCGTCAACGCCGGGTTCATGGTGGGGCACTGTGCGCTGCGGCGGTATGTGATGGGGGCGGACGCGGTGGGAGGGCAGCCGAGTGAGGAGCAGCTCGGCGAGATCGTACGGCTGCTGCACGAGGCCATGGAGGCGGGTGCCTGGGGCTTCTCGACCACCCAGTCGTCCACGCACTCGGACGGGGACGGGCAGCCCGTCGCCTCGCGGCACGCGGGGCCGGGGGAGCTGCTGGCCCTCTCCCGGGCCGTCGGTGAGCACGAGGGGACGCAGATCGAGGCGATCGTCGCGGGGTGCCTGGACCAGTTCAGCGACGCCGAGATCGATCTGTTCGTGGAGATGAGCGCGGCGGCCGGGCGGCCCCTGAACTGGAACGTGCTGACGATCGACTCGGCCGTCCCGGAGCGGGTGCCCCGGCAGCTGGTGGCGAGCGAGCGGGCGCGCAAGGCCGGCGGCCGGGTGGTGGCGCTCACCATGCCGATCCTCACGCCGATGAACATGTCCCTGGGCACGTTCTGCGCGCTGAACCTGATCCCCGGGTGGGGGGAGGTCCTCGGGCTGCCGGTGCCGGAGCGGATCGAGCGGCTGGCGGATCCGGCGGTACGGGCCGAGCTGGTGCGGCGGGCCGGGTCCGAGGAGGCGGGCGTCTTCCGGCGGCTGACCGACTTCGGGCGGTACGTCATCGGCGACACGTACAGCGCGGCCAACGAGGGGCTCACCGGGCGGGTGGTGGAGGACATCGCCCGGGAGAGGGGGCTGGACCCGTTCAGCTGTCTGGTGGAGGTCTGCGCCGCCGACGAGCTGCGGACGGTGCTGTGGCCCATGCCCACCGACAACGACCCCGCGTCCTGGGCGATGCGCGCCGAGGCCTGGCAGCACGAGGACGTGCTGCTCGGCGGCTCCGACGCGGGCGCGCATCTGGACCGGATGTGCGGAGCGCCGTACACCACCCGCTTCCTGGGCGACTGCCTGCGCGGGCGGCGGCTGACGAGCCTGGAGCAGGCCGTGAAGATGCTGACCGACGACCCGGCGCGGCTGTTCGGGCTGCGGGAACGCGGGCGGGTGCGGGAGGGCTGGCATGCGGACCTCGTCCTGTTCGACCCGGAGCGGATCGACGCGGGCAAGGCCACCCTGGTGCACGACCTGCCGGGTGACAGTCCCCGGCTGGACTCCCGGGCGGTGGGCGTACGGGCGGTCTGGGTCAACGGGGTCGAGGCCATCCGCGACGACGTGGTGACCGGGGCGGTGCCGGGGCGGGTGCTGCGGTCGGGGCGGGACACCGAGACGGTGGGCACCCGGTGAGTTCCCGGCCGGCTCCCCAAGGGGGCGACGGGCAGCGGCTGTTCGTCGGCGGGGCGTGGGTCGAGCCGGACGCCGGGCACTACGAGGTGACCGACCCGGCGACCGAGGAGACCGTCGGCGGGGCGCCGGAGGCCTCCCGGGAGCAGGCCCTCGCGGCCTGCGCGGCGGCCCGGGAGGCCTTCGGTCCGTGGTCCCGCACGGCACCGGAGGAGCGGGCGGCGGTGCTGGGCCGGGCCGCCGACATCATCCGGGGGCAGCTGGAGCCGTACGCCCTGCTCGCCCAGGCCGAGACCGGCGCCACGACCGGTACCGCCCGCGGGATGCAGGTGGGGGTGGCCGCGGCCCGATTCCGGCGCTACGCGCGCGTGGAGCCCGCCGAGTGGGCGATAGCACCGCAGATCAACGAGGCCGGGCCGATGGGGAGGGCGGGCGTGATGGGCGCGCTCGCCGTACGCCAGCCGGTCGGGGTCGTCGCCTGCATCACCTCGTACAACAACCCCTGGGCGAACCCGGCCGGGAAGGTCGCCCCCGCGCTGGCCATGGGCAACACGGTGGTCGTGAAGCCGGCCCCGCAGGACCCCCTGTCGGTGTACCGGATGGCGGAGGCGCTGGAGGCGGCCGGGGCGCCGCGCGGGGTGGTGAACGTCGTCTCCGGGCAGGCGGTCGCCGTCGGCGAGGCGGTCGTGGAGTCGCCGGACGTGGACATGGTGAGCTTCACCGGTTCGACGGCGGTCGGGCAGCGGATCGGCGAGGTGTGCGGGCGGACGATGAAACGCCAGCTCATGGAGTTGGGCGGGAAGGGCGCGGCGCTCGTCTTCGACGACGCGGACCTCGGCTCGGCCGTCGCCGGGATCGGCACCACCTTCTCCTTCTACAGCGGACAGATCTGCACGGCCCCGACCCGGGTGCTGGCCCAGCGCGGGGTGTACGGGCGCCTGGTGGAACAACTGGCGGCGTACGCGGCCCGGTTGAAGGTCGGCGACCCCAGGGAGCGGGACACGGTGGTCGGCCCGGTGATCTCCGCCGCCCACCGCGACCGTGTCGAGTCGTACGTCGAACTCGGCCGCAAGGAGGGCGCGACGGTCCTGGGCGGGGACGACGCGGGCCAGGGGCTCCCCTCCCGCGGTTTCCACATCCGCCCGACCCTCCTCGCGGACTGCACCAACGACATGCGGGTGGCCCGGGAGGAGATCTTCGGACCGGTGGTGGTCGTCATCCCCTTCGACGAGGAGGACGAGGGCGTGGCCCTGGCCAACGACAGCGACTACGGCCTCATCGACTACGTCTGGTCCGGCGACGTGGCCCGCGCCTTCCGTGTGGCCCGCCGGCTGCGGGCCGGCGGCGTCGGCGTCAACACCGTCGGCCGCAACATGGAGGCGCCGTTCGGCGGCTTCAAGAAGAGCGGGGTGGGCCGCGACGTCGGTTCGTACGCGCTGCACGCCTACAGCGAGGTGCAGGCGATCGTCTGGCCGGGGTGAGGTGCCCTTTGGCACCACGGGGGCTGTCCCGGGCGGGCAGACCGGGAGTGCGAGAGGTCCACATTCGGCCGATGGGGCTGGAAATCCTCCGGCGAGCCCGTAGCGTCCCGGCCCAGGGGGCCACGGACGCGGACGGCCCATCAGGGCGGTCTACCCCTGCCGTGGACCCGGGAAACATCAGACGGACAACACCGGTCGGGCACCATCGGCCGGGCAACGTCTGTCGGACTCCCTCTGCCAGGCACTCCTTCGTCAGAAACCTTTGCGGAGAGCTCACTTGAAGCACGCCAAGCGTCTCGTCCTCACCACCACGGCCGCCGCCACCGCGGCCGCCGGCCTCTTCCTGGGCACCACCGCGGGCAACGCCGCCGCCACGGAGCCCGCCCCCGCCGCGGCCGCCGTGAAGGCCCCGGCCGCCCCGGCCGCCCTCGCCGTCCCCGACGGCAACAAGCTGACCGGAGTCTTCCCCGCCCACGGTGTGCAGACCTACACCTGCACCGACGGCGCCTGGAAGCTCCTGGAGCCCGCCGCCACCCTCTCCGACAAGAGAGGGCGCACCGTCGCCCTGCACTCCCGCGGCCCGGTCTGGGTCTCCACGGTCGACGGCAGCGCGGTGAACGCCTCCGCGATCGCCAACTCGCCCAAGACCGGCACCATCCCGGAGCTGCTGCTGCAGGCCACCGCCACGCGCGGCACGGGCACCTTCGCCGGCGTCACCTACATCCAGCGCCTGAACACCACGGGCGGCGTCGCCCCGACGACGGCCTGCACGGGCACGGACCAGGTCAGCGTGCCGTACACGGCGACGTACGCGTTCTACAAGACCGCCAAGTAGGCGTTGTTCGCTGCGCAGTGGCTCCCGGTGCGAGGGAGCCACTGCTCGCGTCTCATCCGTCCAGATCCACCCGCACCGTCAGCAACCGCGTCCCCAGGGCCCGTACGGCCGTGCTGTTCGCCCTGGGCAGGGTGCGCAGTCTCGCCACCGGGTCGTCGTCGGGGAGCAGGTGGGCCGTGCCGGTGTGCCAGCGGCCGGATATCCGCACCCGTACCCGCGGATCGGCCTTGATGTTGCGGACGTACTGCGACCGCTCCCCGAACTCCGACACCAGCCAGAAGGTGTCCCCGACCCGCCGCCCGCCCAGCGGGGTGCGCCGGGGCCGGCCGGAGACGCGGCCGGTGGTCTCCAGGAGCGTGTGGAACGGCAGTCGGCGCATGAGCGGATTGGCGACATGCCGCTGGAAGGCGGTGGTCGCGCGGAAGCGGAGGTCGTGGGGGCGGGACATCGGCCGGTGGACTCCTTCACGTGAGGCTCTGCTGCGTCACTTGCTTCGCTTGCTTCAATGGTCGCCCATGCCGTCGTCGTGACGAGAGCGGGTGCCTGTCGTGCGAGTGGTGACCTGGAACCTCTGGTGGCGCTTCGGGCCGTGGCGCGAGCGGCAGAAGGCGATCCTCGCCGTCCTGCGGGACCTGCGGCCCGACGTGGTCGGTCTCCAGGAGGTGTGGGCGGCGGCGGACGGCGAGAACCTCGCGGAGTGGCTCGCCGCCGACCTGGGCCTGCACTGCGCGTGGGCCCCTTCCCCTTCCCCCGAACGCTGGCGCCGCCGCATCGCGGACTCCGAGGGCGTGGACATCGGCAACGCGGTCCTCAGCCGCTGGCCGGTGACCGAGCAGCGGACGCTGCTCCTCCCGGCCCCCGCCGAGGTGGCGGACGGCCGGGCGGCGCTCTACGCCCGCCTGGCGACCCCGTCGTACGACATCCCGTTCTTCACGGTCCACCTGACCTCGGCGCCGGGCACGTCCGCCGTCCGCTGCGAACAGGTCGGGGCGCTGGCGGAGTTCGTGTCCTCGACAGCGGGCGGCACCCCTCATCCGCCCGTCGTCACCGGCGACTTCAACGCCCGCCCCGACTCCGACGAACTCCGTCTCTTCGGCGGCATCCGCACCGCTCCGGCCGTCCCCGGCCAGATCCTCCACGACGCCTGGGACTACGCCGACCCGTCCGCCCCGTCCGTGACCTGGACCCCCGAGAACCCGTACGCCGCCCGTGTACTGGAACCCCCTGCCCGCATCGACTACATCCACGTGGGCCCACCCGGGCCGGTCGGCGAGGGCCATGTGCTCGGCGTACGCCGTGCGGGGCTGGCCCCGGTGGACGGGGTGTGGCCGTCGGACCATGCGGCGGTGGTGGCGGACCTGGCGGAGGGCGGCTGAGCGCCTGTTCCTGATGTGCCATGCCATGACGGTCTGGGGGGAAAACCTGGGTTCGTTGCGCGCGCCCGTCAGCCGTGCTTGGCTCGCTCGATGAACTTTCTGCTGACGGCGAGTGGCTTGCGCAACGAGACGCTGCGGGATGCGCTGCGGGACATGCTGGGAAAGCCGTTCGGATCGGCGAACGTCGTCTACGTTCCCACGGCATCAGTCGCCGAGCCCGGGGACCACGGGTGGTTCGTCACGGACATGAACCGGCTGCACGGCCTCGGCTGGCGTGAGTTCGACGTCCTGGAGCTGAACGGCCTGCCCCGGCAGATGGTGCTCGACCGGCTGCTCCACGCCGACGTCATCTATGTCGAGGGCGGCAGCCACTACCACCTCGCGCGCAGCATCACCGGCAACGGCCTGGCCGACGGCTTCCTGGAGGCGCTGGAGAGCCGGGTCTATGTGGGGGTCAGCGCCGGATCAATGATCCTCAGCCGGAATCTCACCGGGCACTCCGCCGACGTCATCGGGGACGCCGCGGACCTCCACGTGCTCGGCGCGACGACCGTGGAGCCACCGTTCGGCCTCTTCGACTGGTATCTCAAGCCCCATCTGTACTCGCCGGACTTCCCCGAACGGGACGACGCCTGGGCCGATCGTATTGCCGCGCGGGCGGACTTCCCGATCTACTTCATCGACGACGAGACGGCTGTTCGCGTCAGGGACGGCAAGGTGGATGTGATTTCTGAAGGCCGGTGGCGGTTCCATCCGTGACCCGACGCGTGGCGGGGCTCACGCTTCAGGAGGTGGGCCCCGGCCTCCTGTTCACCGGGACATCGTCCTAGAGGCTCGGGAAGACGAGCGCGAAGAAGAGCCGGAGCAGCACGGCCCAGAAGACCGCCGCCGCCAGCGACACGAGCAGCGAGCTGCGCCACCTCAGCACCAGGAAGGGGAAGAGGACCAGGGCCGCCCAGTGCCCGGCCACGTCGATCGACACCCGGGCGGCCTCGTTCAGGGTTCTCGCACGGCCCGTCGCGATCCGGCGAAGCAGCCGCTGGGAGACGAAGCCGTACAGCCCGAGGACGATCGGGAAGAACCACAGCGGGGTGACCGAGACCAGCTCGGACTCCGAGAAGTCGTCGAACGCGACCAGGTAGACGTAACCGGCTGCGGCGAGGCCGCCGAGCAGCGCGATCACATAGACGGCGGTCAGCCCGACCGGCTCGACGGCACTGGCGGGCACGGGGACGGCCGAGGCGTACGGCACGTCGGGCCGCGGGACACCGACCACCTGGTGGCAGTGGGGGCAGCGCACGTCCTGCCCGGCCCGGTCGGCCGGAGCCGAGATCAAGTGCCCGCACGAGGCATGGAACTCCGTCTGCTGCCCCGCGTTCATGTGCAGCCCCCTCCGTATCGGATCCGATCAGAGGCGAGGACGCGGACGACGGCCGTCCGGGTTCCCGCCAAGGGCGTGGAGGAGGGCGGCGAAGGCGGCGGGGGTGGGGGGCTGTGGATATGTGGACGCAGGCTTCGCCTTGGGCACAGTACGAGGACTTCTGCCAGGTGTCGGTTTGCATGTCTGGTTCCTTCACAGGCTTTCCGTCAGGTCTCGGATGAGGTTCCGTGATTCGGAGGGGTCGAGCGCCGTGGCTTCCAACCGGTCCAGAAGCAGCCGGTACTGCGCCAGTTGAGCTTCGGAGTCGATAAAAACCGGGCCGTGGGACTGGTCCAACAGGGCTGTGTCGAGAGTCGGCACGGCGCCGCTCACGAAGTAGCCTGACGATCGGACGAGACCCCGCGGTGGGCCGAGCGATCCCCGGCTGGCGGCCGCCGTCCGAAGAACCCCCACGCCGGTGTCAGGGGCGCTCGAAGAGCTGGAGCACCCCGCCGACCGAGAAGCAGGCCGCGCCCAGCAGCGTGCCCCAGTTGGCGATGTCCGCGTTGACGAGGCTGTCCGTCGCGGGGCGGGTGTAGGCGGCGATCGCCGAGACCATGAAGAGGACGGAACCGAACTGGTTCACGGCGACGATCCACCAGCCGAGGCTGCGGCAGCGCAGACAGGGCCGGTGGCCGTGGCAGATCTCGGAGAAGCCGAGGTGGCCGGAGATCAGGAAGAGCATGCAGCCGATCACGTCCGGCACCCAGATCAGCCGGTTGACCTGCTGCACGCTCAGCCCCTGAAGGAAGGAGTCCAGCAGGTTGACGCCGAAGACCAGGGTGCCGACGAAGAGGACGAACACGCTCAGCCAGTCGATGCGCGTGGGCTCGTAACTCCACCAGCGCCACGGGGGCGTGACCAGCCGGCCCTCGCCGCCGGGGACGTGGCGGGGCGCGTTGACGACCTGGAGGAGGGAGACGAAACCACCCGTGTTGAAGAAGAGGCCCCCGGCGAAGTAGATCGACGCGCACGTGGTGGCGTCCCCCGAGCCGAACTGGGCGACAGCCGCGCCCGCCGCGAAGAGCGCCCCGCCGATGACGAAGGCGGTCGCGGCGACGGCGTTGAGCAGGCGCAGCCGGCGGACGGCGACCGCGTCGGCGCTGGTGTGCCGGCCGACGGCCGCGCCGGGCGCGCGGACGGCGATGATCCCCTGCCGCCGGGCCGGCCGTGACTCCCAGACGGCGGTGCCGCCACCGGGAGGCCGCCAGGTGAGCCGGGTCGTGAACGGTCCCGCGCCCTCGGCGCGCTGCTCGGGCTGTTCCACGGGCTGAGACTAGATGCCGGGGCGGGGGCTCCGGCGAGCGAAACGCGGAGCGTGTCGCGGGCCCGTGTGCCAGACTTCCGCCCATGACCCGCCACCGAAAGGGCCGTGCCGCGTAGGCGCCCTTCCCGCCTCAGAGCGGACAGCAGGCGCTTCGCCGCCCACCACCGTCACTCGAGGCCCGGCCGGCTCTCCGACGAACGAGGCCTGCTGGAACTGGCGATCCACGCCCTCCCCAGGAAGAGCTCCCGCGAACTCCGCGCCCTGGTCACCCCCCTCGACCTGAGAATCCTCGAACACCCCGAAGCCGTCCCCTCCTCCGATCCGCCCCCTCGCTGGTGGCGCTGCGCCTTCTGAACCACGGACAACGCGAACAACACGGACAACCGGAAGGGAAGAACTCCGTGCGACGACCCCACCCCGAGCTCCCCACCGAACGGCTGTTGCTGCGACAGTGGCGGGACGCCGACCTGGACGCCCTCGCGGAGATGGAGGCGGATCCCGAGGTCATGCGCTACATCGGCGACGGCTCCCCCGGCACCCGTGAGCGGAGCGCGGCGGCGCTGGCCCGGATGCGCGCGGGCTGGGACGAGCGCGGCTACGGTCTGTTCGCCGCCGAGGAGACGGAGAGCGGCGAACTGATCGGCTGGGTGGGCCTCGCCGTTCCGGCCTTCCTCCCCGAGGTCCTGCCCGCGGTGGAGATCGGCTGGCGGCTGAGACGCCGCTCCTGGGGGCGGGGCTATGCCACCGAAGCGGCCCGAGTGGTCCTGGCGTTCGCCTTCGAGGAGGCGGGGCTCGACCGCGTCGTCAGCATCTGCCACGTCGACAACCACGCCTCGGCCCGCGTGATGACCAAACTCGGCATGACCCTCGACCGCACCACACACGTACCCGGCCACGGCCGGCGCGTGCACGTCATGTCACGCTGCCGGAATCCGCTGCCGACCTCGGGCGGCGCCGCGGATAGCGGTGCAGCTCCCACGCCGTGTACCCCATGAGGGGGACGAGGACCGGGGGGAACAGCCACCAGGGGATGTCCCACCACACCCCCACAAGGCCCAGGAGGGGGCAGCCGACGGAGAGGACGATCAGCATCGGCTTGCCCCAGCCGCGCCAGGGGAACGGCTGAGGCGGGCGCGGCCTGGTCAGCCGGGCCGTGCCGACGGTGAGGGCCATGGCCGCCAGGAGGCCCGCGCAGGTGCCGAGCGCGGCGGCCATCTGGGGCTCGTCGCGGGGCTCGTCGGAGGACTCCTGGCGGACGCCGTCGCGGCTGACCGACATGATCTCGCCGCGCCAGACCGTGCCGGTGACCCGGTCGCCCCGTTCCAGCTCGTGCAGCAGCGGGCCCGAGTCGCCGAAGCCCAGGACGCCGTTCCAGAAGGGCGCCCCCGAGAGCGTGGCCTCGTAGACGCCGCTCCTGCCGCCCTTGATCCTCGTCCCCTCCACCGTGAAGGCGACCGTGCGGAGGCAGTCCTCGTACTCCCGCGGTGCGGTGCCCGCGGCACAGGGCTCGGCCCCGCTGTAGTCCCGGTAGCGGTCGATGTCGTCGGGGAGCCAGAGGGCGAAGGCGAAGTAGCAGGCCAGGGCCGGGATCAGGGACAGCGTCAGCAGCAGCGCGCCCCACGCCCGCGTCCGCGCCGCGGAGTGTTGCCCGGGGCGCCTGCCCCGTCTGTGCGTGATGCTGCTCCTGCCGGTGCCGGTGCCGGTGCTCCCGCCAGTGTCCCTGTCCGCCACGTCCGACGCCCCCCGTTCGCCCGCGCCGGTCCGCCCGGGCGCCGGCCGCCCGTGCTCGGCCCCCGTACCCGGTCGCCCGGCGCCCGGCCCCCGTCGTCGTAGCTTCTCCCGTCATGACCAGGCAGAAAAGGCGAGCGTCAGGCAGTCAAGAGCCGTGTCTTCTTTCCGGGTTCCGGCAGTTCCAGCACCGGCCCGGCTCTGCCCCCCTCACCCCAGGAACACCGGATTCGTGAACGCGGCCGGCGCCACCCTCCTCACAGCGCCCATCAATGCCGACCGGTCGGTATGGACACCGACCTCTTCTCCCGGTACAGATGAACCGGCCCACATGAACACGCCCACATGAACACGCCCACATGAACACAGAGGAACCGGCACCGAAAGGCCCGCCATGCGCATCGCCGTAACGATCTTCCTCACCGACGAGACGATCACCCCGACCCGCCTCGCACGTGAGCTGGAACAGCGCGGGTTCGCCGGGCTCTACGTGCCCGAGCACACGCACATCCCCGTCGAGCGGACCACCCCGTACCCGGCCGGCGGCGAACTGCCCCGCGAGTACGGCCGCACCCTCGACCCGTTCGTCGCCCTCGGCCAGGCCGCCGCCGTGACCGAGCGCCTCGGCCTCGGCACCGGCATCACGCTCGTCGCCCAGCACGACCCGATCGACCTCGCCAAGCAGATCGCCACCGTCGACCATCTCTCCGGCGGCCGCCTCACCCTCGGCCTCGGCTTCGGCTGGAACGTGGAGGAGGCCGCCGACCACGGCGTCGAGTGGCGGACGCGACGGGAGCTGGTGCGCGACCGGATGGCGCTGATGCGCGCCCTGTGGAGCGAGGAACCGACCGCGTACGAGGGCGTGTACGACTCGGTCCGCGCCAGCAGCGCCTACCCCAAGCCCGTGCAGCAGCCGCGCGGCCCGGTCGTCGGACCCCGCACGCTGATCGGCGGGGCCGCCGGGCCCAAGCTGTTCGCCCACATCTGCGAGTACGCCGACGGCTGGCTGCCGATCGGCGGGCGCGGGCTGTCCGAGACCCTGCCGGTGCTGCGCGCCGCGTGGGCGGACGCCGGGCGCGAGCCGGAGGCGCTGCAGATCGTGCCGTACGCCGTCCACCCCTCCCCGGGCAAGCTCGCGTACTACGCCGACCTCGGCATCGAGGAGGTCGTGCTCCAGCTGCCGCCGGCCGGCGAGAGCGAGATCCTCAAGCTCCTCGACGTGTACGGCCCGTACACCGCGGCTTCCAGTGACACCCTGTAACGACCTGCGATGCGTGACGAATCGGCCTCCCCCACCGGCCCTGATCTGCCCGAACGTATGCTCAAGAGATGACGACCTCCGCGACCTCCGGAACCGGCCCCGGCCCTCTTCCCGGCCCCACCGAGAACTCCATGCGTCGCGCTCTCAAACGTGCCCGGGACGGTGTCGCGCTCGATGTGAGCGAGACGGCCGTCCTGCTCCAGGCGCGCGGCGAGGCCCTCGACGACCTCGCCGCGTCCGCCGCCCGGGTGCGTGACGCGGGCCTGGCCGCGGCCGGCCGGCCCGGCGTCATCACGTACTCGAAGAGCGTCTTCATCCCCCTCACCCGGCTGTGCCGGGACAAGTGCCACTACTGCACCTTCGTCACCGTCCCCGGCAAGCTGCGGCGCGCCGGGCACGGGATGTTCATGTCCCCGGACGAGGTCCTCGACATCGCCCGCAAGGGCGCGGCCCTCGGCTGCAAGGAAGCCCTCATCACCCTCGGCGACAAGCCCGAGGACCGCTGGCCCGAGGCGCGCGAGTGGCTCGACGCGCACGGCTACGACGACACCATCGCCTACGTCCGGGCGATCTCGGTGCGCATCCTGGAGGAGACGGGACTGCTCCCGCACCTCAACCCCGGGGTGATGTCCTGGACCGACTTCCAGCGGCTGAAGCCGGTCGCGCCCAGCATGGGCATGATGCTGGAGACGACCGCCACCCGGCTGTGGTCGGAGCCCGGCGGCCCGCACCACGGCTCCCCGGACAAGGAACCCGCCGTACGGCTGCGGGTCCTGGAGGACGCGGGCCGCTCCTCCGTCCCCTTCACCTCCGGGATCCTGATCGGGATCGGCGAGACGTACGAGGAGCGCGCCGACTCCCTCTTCGCCCTCCGCAGGATCTCCCGCGCCCATCACGGCATCCAGGAACTGATCATCCAGAACTTCCGCGCCAAGCCGGACACGGCCATGCGCGGCATGCCGGACGCCGAACTCGACGAGCTGGTCGCGACGGTGGCCGTCGCCCGCCTCCTCCTGGGTCCGTCCGCCAACCTCCAGGCCCCGCCCAACCTGGTCGCCGGCGAGTACGAGCGGCTGATCGGCGCGGGCATCGACGACTGGGGCGGGGTCTCCCCGCTGACCATCGACCACGTCAACCCCGAGCGCCCCTGGCCGCAGATCGAGGAGCTGGCCGCCCGGTCCGCGGCGGCCGGGTTCGCGCTGCGGGAACGGCTCTGCGTGTACCCCGAGTTCGTCACGCGCGGAGAGCCCTGGCTGGACCCCCGCCTGCTGCCGCACGTGCGCGCGCTCGCCGACCCGGCCACCGGTCTCGCGGTGCCGGACGCGGTCGTCGAGGGCCGGCCGTGGCAGGAGCCGGAGGAGGTCTTCACCGCCTCCGGCCGCACCGACCTCCATGCCTCGATCGACACGGAGGGCCGGACCTCCGACCGGCGCGCGGACTTCGACGAGGTGTACGGCGACTGGTCCGCCCTGCGGGAGGCGGCCGCCCCCGGCATGGCGCCCGAGCGCATCGACACGGACGTACGGCAGGCGCTGGCCACGGCCGCCGACGACCCGACCCGCCTCACGGACGCCGAGGCCCTCGCCCTGCTGCACGCGGACGGTCCGGCGCTGGACGCGCTGACCCGGATCGCCGACGACGTCCGGCGGGCCGCGGTCGGCGACGACGTCACCTACATCGTCACCCGGAACATCAACTTCACCAACGTCTGCTACACCGGCTGCCGGTTCTGCGCCTTCGCCCAGCGCCGCACCGACGCCGACGCCTACACGCTCTCCCTCGACCAGGTGGCGGACCGCGCCCGGCAGGCCTGGGACGTGGGCGCGGTGGAGGTGTGCATGCAGGGCGGCATCCACCCCGACCTGCCCGGCACGGCGTACTTCGACATCGCGAAGGCGGTGAAGGAGAAGGTCCCCGGGATGCATGTGCACGCCTTCTCGCCGATGGAGGTCGTCAACGGCGCGACCCGCACCGGTCTGTCGATCCGCGAGTGGCTGATCGCCGCCAAGGAGGCCGGACTGGACTCCGTCCCCGGCACCGCCGCCGAGATCCTCGACGACGAGGTCCGCTGGATCCTCACCAAGGGCAAGCTGCCCGCCGCCACCTGGATCGAGGTGATCACCACCGCCCACGAGGTCGGCATCCCGTCGACCTCCACGATGATGTACGGCCATGTCGACCAGCCCCGGCACTGGCTCGGGCATCTGCGCACCCTGGCCGGGATCCAGCAGCGGACCGGTGGCATCACCGAGTTCGTGACGCTCCCCTTCATCCACACCAACGCGCCCGTCTACCTGGCCGGCATCGCCCGCCCCGGCCCGACGATGCGCGACAACCGGGCGGTCACCGCGATGGCCCGACTCCTGCTGCACCCGCACATTCCGAACATCCAGACCAGCTGGGTCAAGCTCGGCACCGAGGGCGCGGCCGAGATGCTGCGCTCCGGCGCGAACGACCTCGGCGGGACCCTCATGGAGGAGACCATCTCCCGTATGGCGGGCTCCTCCTACGGCTCCTACAAGTCGGTCAGGGACCTGATCGCGGTCGCCGAGGCCGCCGGCCGCCCGGCCCGCCCGCGGACCACCCTGTACGGCGAGGTGCCGGAGGAACGGCAGCGCGCCGCCCGGGCCTCGGACGGGCATCTGCCGGAACTCCTGCCCGTGCTGGAGTGAGTACGATGATCCGACCCCTATCGAAGGGGCTCTGTAGCCGAGGAGATGCGTGCCCGTGCCTGCCCGACTTCCCTCGTGGATCTGGGTCACCGGTCTGACGGTCGGCGCCATCGCCGCGGTCGGCGCCCTGACGGTGCAGGCCGAGCGGGGCCCGCATCCCACGGCCGCCGCGGTCCGCCCGAGCGCGTCGGCGTCCGCGGCTCCGGGCGCGAAGGCGTCCGCCACGCCGAAGGCCTCGGCCTCCCCGGCCGCGACCGGGGTGCCCGAGTCCTCCGGCACCGGCCGCCGGATCGTCTACGACCTCTCCGACCACCGGGTCTGGCTGGTCGACGCGGACGACACGTCCCGCCGTACCTTCACGGTCTGGCCGGGCACGGTCGCACCCGTGCCCGGCACCTACACGATCTCCGTCCGCAAGGACGCGACGACCGGTTCCGACGGCGTCGCCATCGAGCACGTCATCTACTTCTCGGTCGTCTCCGGCGTCAACATCGCCTTCTCCAACGCCGTCGACGGGGCTTCCCCGCCCCCGGCCGCCGCCGACGCGAAGACCGGCGGCATCCGGATGCCGAAGGCGGACGGGGCGGCCCTGTGGGCGTTCGGCGACCTCGGGACGAAGGTCAGGGTCGTCGAGTAACGCTCAGGCGGCGGTGTCCCGGCGCGCCTCCCGGTAGGCCAGCAGATCGACGAGCAGCACGACCCCGCTGAGCACGAACACCCGTGTCGCCGCCTCCAGCCCGTTCCAGGTCTTCGACTGCCACATCGAGAACCACTCGCCGCCGATCGCGATGAACCCGGCGCCGAACAGCAGCATCAGCATCAGCAGGCCGTACGTCGAGAAGGCGTGCGCCCGTGCGAGGTCGCGGCGCGCCCAGAACCAGGTCCCGGCGGCCAGCACCACGGCGGCCACGGTCTCCCACGCGATGATCGCCACGTACGCGGCGTCCTGCAGCCCCTTGCTCGTCACCGCCCGCCACATCAGGTCGTCGTCCTTGAACGTGTCGTCCATCGCGAGCACATGCCGTACGAACTGCTGGTTCGTCCCGAAGTCGGTGATGTTCCCGAACGCCACGAGGGCGATGTAGAGGGCCACCGTGCCGGTGAGGAGCGTGGCCGTCAGGGGGAGGACGCGTGAGGTCTGTGTGGTGCGTGAGGTGGACGTGGTCATGACGGTCCCCTACCCCGTCAAGTCTCCTGTGTCCCCTCCGTGTTGGGTCAGAATGGGGGCGCCCGGCGTCGGGGGACGGCCGGGGGAAGGGGTGCACCGATGGCACGGACCCAGCGGTCGATGCAGGAGCTGATCGCCCGGCGCAGACGGCAGGGCTTCGTCGGCCGGGGCGCCGAGCGGGCCGCCTTCCGGGAGAACCTGGAACTGCCGCCGGACGACGAGCGGCACCGCTTCCTGTTCCATGTACACGGCAACGCCGGCGTCGGAAAGACCTTCCTGGTACGGGAGCTGGAGCAACTGGCCCGGGAGCGCGGCGCGCCGACCGCGTACGTCGACGAGACGGTCGGCAGCGTCCCGGAGGCGATGGCGGAGCTGGCGGAGCAGTTCGCCCGGCAGGGCCACCGGTTCAGGGAACTGGAGCGGCTGCTGGCCACCCACCGGGAGCGGCGGCACGAGGCGGCGGCGGCCGTGGAGGCGGGGGCGGAGCCGGGCGAGCCGTCCGCCGCGAGCATGGCGGCGGCCCGCGCGACCCTGGTGGGGCTCGGCCTGGTACCGGGGATCGGCGCCTTCGCGGGCGCCCTCGACCCGGCCCAACTCGCCCAGGGGGCAGACCGGTTGCGCGCAGGAATCGGCTCCCGCCTGCGCAACCAGGAGGATCTCCAGCTCCTGCTGACGCCCGAACGCGTCCTCACCCCCGTGCTGTTGCGGGAACTGGCCGAGGTCGCGGCCGAAGTCCCCCGGATCGTCCTGGTCTTCGACACCTACGAACGGACCGGACCGGTCCTCGACGGCTGGCTGCACGAGATGATGACCACCGTCCGGTACGGCGGCTCCCTGCCCGAGAACACGGTCGTGCTCACCGCCGGACAGCTCCCCCTCCCCCCGGCGCGCTGGGGAGGCTTCGCGGACTTCGTCGCGCAGGTCCCGCTCGGGCCGTTCACCGAGACGGAGGCGCGCGGACTGCTCGCCGGCAAGGGAGTGGTGGCCGAGCCCGTCGTGGAGGAGGTGCTGCGGCTCACCGGCGGACTGCCCCTGCTGGTGTCGACCCTGGCCGGACAGCGGCCCGCCGACCCGGACGACATCGGGGACCCCAGTGCCACCGCCGTGGAGAGGTTCCTGAAGTGGGAGCAGGACCCGGTGCGCCGGGCGGCGGCCCTGACCTGCGCGCTGCCCCGGCGCCTGGACGCGGAGGTGTTCCGGACGGCCGCCGACTGCCCCGAGGAGAGGGCCGACGCGCTCTTCGGCTGGCTGCGCGGGCTGCCCTTCGTGGACGACCGGGGCGCTCAGCTGCGCTATCACGACCTGGTCCGGGAGCCGATGCTACGGCTCCAGCGGCGCCGCTCCCCGCGCGGCTGGACCGAGCGGCACGACCGGCTGGCGGAGGCCTTCGGGCGCCGGCGCGAGGAGACGGCCGCCGACCTGGCCGCCGAGGACGAGTGGGAGCACGAACCCTGGCGTGAACTACGCCTGGAGGAGACGTACCACCGCTTGTGCGCCCGCCCGCGCGCCGCGTTGCCCGAGGCCCTGCGCGACGCCGTCGCGGCCATCCGGGAGAGCCCGGTGATCGGCCGCCACTGGGCCCGCATGATGGAGGAGGCGGGCGGCTCGGCGGACGCCCCGGCCGTCCGGGACTGGGGCCGCGGCCTGCGCGAGGCGCTCGCCGACGACACCGCCGGGGTGCTGGAGGCGGTACGGCTGCTGCTCGACCGCCCCGGCCTCGACGACCGCGGCCGGGCGATGGCGTACGCGCTGCGGGGCCGGGAACTGCGGGGCGAGAACCGGATCGAAGCCGCCCTGGCCGCCTACGACCGGGCGATCGAGATCGATCCGACCCTGGTGCGGGCCCACTTCGGCCGGGCGGTCACCCTGCTGCTGACACCCGACCTCACGGAGGCCCTGGCGGCCCTCGGCCGGGCGGACCGGCTGGCCCCCGGCACCTACTGGATCCTCGCCGAGCGCGCCGAGATCCATCGGCTGGCCAGCCGGTTCGAGGACGCGGTCGCCGACTACGACCGGGCCCTCGCCCTCAGCCCGGACTACGACATCGCCCTGGCCGGCCGCGCGGTGTGCCGGCACGCCCTGGGGCGGTACGACGAGGCCCTCGCCGACTTCGACCGCGCGGTCCGCCTCGACGAGACCTATCTGTGGGCACGGGTGCGCAGGGCACGGCTGCGGCGCGCCCGGGAGGAGTGGGACGAGGCCTTCGCCGACCTGAACCGTGCGGTGGACCTCGCGCCCGACGACGCCTGGGTGGCCTCCGAGCGCGGTGACGCCTACCGGCTGGCGGGCCGCCACGAGGAGGCCGTCGCCGAACTCGGCCGCGCCCTCGTCCTCGAACCCGACTACGCCTCCGCGTTGGCGAGCCGGGGCGCGTCCCTGCTCGAACTGGGCCGCGCCGAGGAGGCCCTGGCCGATCTGGACCGTGCCGTCGAGCTGTCCCCCGACTACATCTGGGCGCTGATGCGCCGCGCCCAGACCCGGCGCCGGCTGGACGATCCGGAGGGCATGTTCGAGGACCTGAGGCGGGTGGAGACGCTGGACGGCGAGGACGGCTGGGCCGCCGCCGAACTGGGCGAGGCCTACCGGCTCGCGGACCGGCCCGAGGAGGCCGTGACCGCCCTGCGCCGAGCCCTGGAGCAGGACCCCGAGTACGACTACGCGCTGGCCTCCCTGGGAGCGGCGTACCACGCCCTGAAGGACCGCGCGCAGGCCCTGCGCTGTCTGGACCGGGCACTGGAACTCACCCCCGACTACCCGTGGGCGCTCGCCCGCCGGGCCCAGGTCGCCCTGGCCGCCGGGAGGGCCGAGCAGGCGCTGGCCGATCTGGACCGGTGTGCCGCCCTCGGCGAGGAGACGGACTGGGCCCGCCGTACCGCCGTGGAACTGCTGATCCGCCGCGGACGGTGGGAGGAGGCGGCCGCCCGGCTGTCCGGCCCGGACGGGGCCGCGCTGCCGGACGACGACGTGACCCTGATCCGCGCCGAGCTGCACCTGCGGAGGGGGGAGTGGACGGCGGCCCGCGAAGCGGCCGAGCGGGTGCGCGGGACGGATCCCCTCAACGGCGCCTATGTGCTGGCGCTGACGGTCGGCAGGACGGAGGGGCTGCGGGCGGCCGAACCGCTCTGGCGGGAGTTCGCAGAACTGTTCCGGCAGGACGGGAGGCTGACGGCCGAGGAACTCTGCCTGGCCCACTGCATCGCCGGATGCGCCCTCGGAGACTGGCCCGAGGCCGACCGCCGGCTCGCCGAGGTCCTCGCCGCCGACCAGGACTGGGACGACCTGGCCGACCTCGCCGACGCCCTCACCGACCTCCTGCACAGCCCGGGCGCCGACCGCTCCCGCCTCGCGCACCGCCTCGCCCGCGTCACCGAGGCCCGCGACGCCGTACGGGCGCGGTACGCGCCACCGTCCGCGCCGTCCGCAGGGCCTGCGTAGACCTCCACCGGGCCTGCACCACCCGTCCACCCACGGCCTGCCCCTGACCCCGTTCGATTACAGTGACGGACGTCGTACGTACGGACGGTGCCCGGAGGCCTTGGGAGGACTTGGTGAGTACGGCATCTGGGGCCGTCTGGGGCCGTGCCGAGCAGCAGGACTTCCGCAGCCGGGTGCGGGGCACGCTGCTGGGGGCGGCCGTCGGGGACGCGCTCGGGGCGCCCGTCGACGGGCACGGGGGCGAGGAGATACGGCAGGTCCTCGGGCCGGACGGGGTCGTCGACCTGGTCCCCGCCTTCGGGCGGCGCGGTGCCGTCACCCACCACACCCAGCTCACCCTGTTCACCGTGGACGGGCTGGTCCGGGCCCAGGTGCGGCGCGACACCGGCGCCTGGCATCCGCCGACCGATCTGCACCGGGCGTACCTGAGATGGGCGGCCACCCAGCGTGACTGGGGCCCCGACCTGCGCCGCAAGGACGACGGCTGGCTGGCCCGCGAGGAGTGGCTGTACGCCCGCCGGGAGCCGACCCGCCCGCTGCTCATGGGGCTCGGGGACGAGCGGATGGGCACGCTCGAGGACCCCAAGAACCCTGCGGCCGACGGGCCCGAACCCGTCGCGCGCTCCGCGCCGTTCGGGCTGCTCGTCGGCTGGGAGCCGCAGCTCGTCGCCCAGCTCGCCGTGGAGTGCGCGGCCCAGACCCACGGCCACCCGGCGGCGTGTCTGTCGGCGGGCGCGTACGCCGTCACCGTGCACGCCCTGGCCCGGGGCGAGGAGCTGGACGGCGCGGTGCAGCGGGCGCTCGCGCTGCTGGCGCCGCGGCCGGGGCACGAGCCGGTCTCGGAGGCGTTGCAGCGCGCGCTGGGCGCCGTACGGCAGGGGCTGCCGGGGCCGGCGCGGGTGGCGGAACTGGCGGGGGAGGGGCGGGCGCCGGGCGTGCTGTCCGCCGCCGTGTACTGCGCCCTCGTCGCGGAGGACGTCAGACACGGGCTGCGCCTCGCGGTCAACCAGGGCGGCCCCGCCGCCGCGACCGCCGCCCTCACCGGCGGACTGCTCGGCGCCCTGCACGGCGAGACGGCCCTCCCGCCGGCCTGGCTGGCCGAGCTGGAGGGCCGTCCCACGATCCTGGAGCTCGCCGACGACTTCGCGATGGAGATGACCCAGGGCCCGGCCCTGCACAACCCGGCGGGCGCGTCACCGGGCTGGCTGGCCAGGTATCCGCGGGGGACCTGACCGGTCTGCCGTCTGCGAGCGGCGGCCGTTGCCTGTCGCGGCACTAGTCCCTCGCGGGTGCCGGTACGGTGTCCCGCGGTCCGGGGACGGCCGCCGCGGCGCCCGACGAGTCGTCGTCCGTGTTGATCTTCTCGATGAGGGCGAGCCGCTCCGGGGTGTCCTCCGGCCGGAGGAAGCCGACCAGGATGTAGAGGACGAGCGAGACGGCCAGCGGGATCGACACCTGGTACTGGAGCGGGACGCCGCCGTCGACGTTCCAGTCGATGGGGTAGTTGACCAGCCAGAAGGCGAGCAGACCCATCGACCAGCTGGTCAGCGCGGCGGTCGGGCCGGAGCGGCGGAAGGGGCGCAGCAGGCCCAGCATCATCGGGATGGCCATCGGGCCCATCAGCCCGGCGACCCACTTGATGACGACGGTGATGATGTCCTTGAAGGTGGGGGAGTTGACCTGGGTGGCCGCCGCCATGGACAGACCGAGGAAGACGACCGTCGTCACCCGGGCCGCGATCAGGCCCGACCGCGCGTTCCACTCCCGTGCGCGGCGCGAGATCACCGGTGCGCAGTCCCGGGTGAAGACGGAGGCGATGGCGTTGGCGTCGGAGGAGCACATCGCCATCGTGTGGGAGAAGAAGCCGACGACGACGAGGCCCAGCAGACCGTGCGGCAGGAGCTGTTCGGTCATCAGGCCGTAGGAGTCGGAGCCGTCCGGCTTCTGCGCGGTGACCAGCAGCGGGGACATCCACATCGGGAAGAACAGCACCACCGGCCAGACCAGCCAGAGCGCCGCCGACAGCCGTGCGGAGCGCTCGGCCTCGCGCGGGGTGGCCGTGGCCATGTACCGCTGGGCCTGGTTGAGCATGCCGCCGTTGTACTCGAAGAGCTTGATGAAGAGGAACGCGAGCAGGAAGACCGTGCCGTACGGGCCGACCAGCGGTTTGCCGTGGCCCTGGAGCGCCGGCTCGTCCCAGACGTCGAGGAACCCGATGCCCTTGTCGTTCAGCTTCAGCACGACGGCCACGAACATCGCGATGCCGGCCAGCAACTGGATGACGAACTGGCCGAGTTCGGTGAGCGCGTCGGCCCACAGACCGCCGATCGTGCAGTACACGGCCGTGATGGCGCCGGTGATGAGGATGCCCTGGTTGAGGGAGACTCCGGTGAAGACGGAGAGCAGGGTCGCGATGGCGGCCCACTTGGCGCCCACGTCCACGATCTTCAGCAGCATCCCGGACCAGGCGAGCGCCTGCTGGGTCTTCAGGTCGTAGCGGTTCTTCAGGTACTCGAGCGGGGAAGCGACGTGCAGGCGCGAGCGCAGCCGGTTGATGCGCGGCGCGAACAGCTTGGAGCCGATCGCGATGCCGAGGGCGATGGGGAAGGACCAGGTGACGAAGGAGGTGATGCCGTAGGTGTAGGCGATGCCCGCGTACCCGGTGAACATCACCGCGCTGTAGCCCGACATGTGGTGCGAGATCCCGGACAGCCACCAGGGCATCTTGCCGCCCGCGGTGAAGAAGTCGCTGACGTCGTCGACGCGTTTGTGCGACCAGACGCCGATGGCGACCATCACGCCGAAATAGCCGATGAGCACGGCCCAGTCGAGCCCGTTCATGTGCGTCCTCCCAGGGTTCGGCCCGGCGCTCATCGTGGGCGCTGTCGCATGAACACGACAAGTAACCGTAAGGTCAAAGGGAGGTAAAGCTATTCGGCATGGTGTTCTGCGTTCATCTACATGAACTGACGGTCATGGTGTCACCGCATCAGCTCCCCGGCGTTGACCAGCAGCGACTGCCCCGTGATCGCCCGCGCCCGGTCCGAGGCCAGAAACACCGCCGCGTCCGCCACGTCCCCGTCCGTGGCCAGCTCCGGCAACGCCATCCGCTCCGTCAGCCGGCCCAGCACCTCCGCCTCGGGCACCCCCTCCGTGTGCGCCGTGAACTGCACGTACGCCTGCACCGGCGGCCCCCACATCCAGCCCGGCAGCACGGTGTTGACCCGGATCCGGTACGGCCCGAGCTCCCGCGCCAGCGAGTACATCGCACTGGTCAGCGCCCCCTTCGAGGCCGCGTACGCCGCCTGCCGCACCTGGGACGGGGCCGCCACCGCCGACTGCGTGCCGATGAACACGACCGACCCGCCCCGCTCCTTCAGCGCCCCGAGGCACGCCCGGGTCATCCGCAGCGTCCCCAGCAGGTTCACGTCGATGACCGACTGCCAGGTCGCGAAGTCCGCGTCCTCGACGCCGCCGAAGTACGAGTCCCAGGCCGCCACCTGTACCACCGCGTCGATCCCCCCGAACCGCTCCCGCGCCAGCCCCGCCAGCGCCGCACAGCTCCCCTCGTCGGTGATGTCGGTCGCCCGCCACGCGGTGTGCGCGCCGTCCGGGTCGATCTCGGCCGCGCTCTTGGCGAGGCTCGCCTCGGTACGGGCGCCCAGCACCGCGTTGCCGCCGTCGCGGACGACCGCCGCGGCGACCTGACGGCCGAGCCCGGCGCCGACTCCGGAGACGACGACGGTCTTGCCGGCGAGCAGTGGTGTCGTGGACATCGGGGACCTCCCGGGCTCTGGTGTCTTTTCTGACGGGGCGTCAGAGTAGGGGCCGGTGCAGGAGGACGGAAGCAGGAGAACGCAAGCAGGAGAACGGAAGGGGAGCACCCATGAGCGAGGAGACCCGCAGCGAGACGTACGCCGAGCTGGCCGCCGTGGGACCGTACGGGGTCCGCCCCGGCCACGCCCTGATCACCATGGTCGAACCGCACCCGGGCCACGAGTACGCCTACAACCGCTGGTACGAGGACGACCACTACTACGCCGGTGCGATGGCCATGCCCTGGATGTACGCGGGCCGCCGCTGGGTGGCGACCCGGGATCTGCAACTGCTGCGCGCCCCGGAGAAGTCCGCGATCGCCCAGCCCGTCACCGCGGGCTGCTACCTCTCCACCTACTGGATCACCGCCGGCCGCTACGACGACCACATGAAGTGGACCGTCGCCATCAACAAACGCCTCAACCGGGACGCCCGCGTCTACCAGGACCGCACGCACGTCTTCACGGCCTTCCAGGACCACGAGGCGACGGTCTACCGGGACGGCGCGGCGGGCCCCCGCGACCACCACGCCCTCGACCACCCCTACGCCGGCCTGGTCCTCGAGGTGATCGACACCGACACCCCCGAACAGCGCACCGCACTCCTGGAGTGGCTGCGCGCCCGTCACCTGCCCCGGCTCCTGGCCGGCTCCCCGGCGGCCATGGTCGCCGTCTTCCGTCCGACCCCTCTCCCCGGCGACCGCATGACCTACGTCAAACAGGTCGAGGGTGTCGCCACCCGTCTGACCCTGCTGTGGTTCCTGGAGAGCGACCCGAGGGACTGCTGGGAGAACCACTTCACGGGGCTGGAGGCACAGATCACCGACTCGGGCCTGGGGAGGCTGGAACTCCTGGCCCCGTTCATACCGACGGTGCCCGGCACCGACCGGTACGTCGACCGGCTGCGTTGATCAGGGCTCCTTCAGCTCCTCAGGGCACGGCGTGCCGCGCGGCAGCTGGTAAGGCGCGGCAAGCCGGTAGACACCGGCCTTGGGGGCCAGCAGCACCGTCCACTTGTCGCCCTGCGCGTCCTCCTCCGTCTCGTACAGGCAGCCGTTCACGTTCGTGTAGGACTTCGGCTCGCCCTCGGCCCGGTTCTTGGACGCCTCCGTCTCCTGCGGCGGCTTGAGGCTCTTGCCCTCCGCGTCGACGACGCTCAGCCACGGCGAGTACGGGATCCGGATCAGCACCCGGCCCGCCTTCTCCACGTCGATCGTCATCTCGCCCTGCTCGGCCCGCTCCACCACCGCGTCGGGCTCGGCCATCGGCGCCGGATCGGTGACCTTGAACAGCTGCCAGTTGGCGTCGCCCCAGATCTGCTCCAGATACGGCAGCCCCCGCTGCACCAGCTCCCGCTCCCGCTCACCGCCGGCCCCGTCCAGCGCCTCCTTGGGGACGACGACGTAGTGCACGGCCCACCGCTGGAGCCACTCGTGGTAGTTCGCGGAGTTGAGCGTGTCGTCGTAGAAGAGGGGGTTGCGCTCCATGTCGGCCTGCCGGTTCCAGCCCCGGGCCAGGTTGACGTACGGCGCGAGCGCGGAGGCCTCGCGGTGGGAGCGGGCGGGCACGACCTCCACCCGCCCCTTCTCCGCGCCGACACCCTGCAGCTCGTTGACGAGCGGCGCCAGCTCGCGCGCCCAGGAGGCCGCCGGAGTCGTCCGGATGACGTCGTCGACCGACTTGAAGCCGATCCAGCCGGCGAACCCGAGCGACGCGACGACGATGACGTACCACTTGCGGCTGCGCGGCACCGCGAACGGCAGCGCGGCCGCCAGCACCACACCCGAGAACAGCATCGCGAGCCGGGTGATGTTCGACCCGATCTGGGAGCTGATCAGCCACACCCCCAGCACCCCCAGGCCGTACACCCCCGCAGTGATCCGCACGGTCTTCCAGTCGCGCGGGACGACCGCGAAGACGATCACCGAGTACAGCAGGGGCAGCGAGGCCGAGCCGAAGGACATCGGCTGGGTGCCGGAGAAGGGGAACAGCCAGGCGGAGACGGCGACGACGGCGGTCGGCGCGAGCCCGAGGGCCCAGGCGCCCGGCCGCCGCTTCTGCAGGAACAACGCCACGGCGACGATGCCCACGAACAGCCCCGCCACCGGCGAGCCCATCGTGGCGAGCGCGGCGAGCGGGGCGGCGCACAGGGCCTTCGCCCAGCGTTTGTAGCGCCACCGGTACGGCCAGCAGAACACGACGGCCACGGCGGCCAGCGCGAACAGGTTGCCGAGGCCGTAGGTCACCCGGCCGGACGCGGCGTTGCACAGCAGCGCGAAGACCCCGGCGAGGGCGGGCCACACCGGGTTCTTCACCGGCCTGCACCGCAGCAGGATCAGGGTGAGGAGGCCGGCCGACAGCGTCCCGGCGATCATCATCGTCGTACGGACGCCGAGGACCGACATCAGATACGGCGAGATGACGCTGTACGACACCGGGTGCATCCCGCCGTACCAGGCGAGGTTGTACGCGGAGTCGGGGTGCCGGCCGACGAACTCAGCCCAGGCGTCCTGCGCCGCGAGATCGCCACCGCTGTTCGCGAACGTGAAGAACCAGATGAGGTGCAGGATCCCGGACAGCGCGGTGACGGAGAGCACCAGGTGCTGGCGGAGGAAGCCGCCGAGCCGGTCGAGCACGGCGCGCGGACCGGCCTTCGCCGGGTCCTGCGCCGCGGTGGCCTCGGCCGAGGCGTTCGCCGGGGCCGTCATGGCGCCGTGCGGGGCATGGTCGTGCGGGGCATGGTCGTGCCGGTCGTGGTCCGGGTCATGGTCGTGGTCACCGGACTGCGGTGCGGGCAGCGTGATGCGCGGGCCGGTGTCCGGGCCCGGACCGGTGTCGTCGGCGCGTGTCGGCTCCGCAGTGGCCACCTGAAGGCACTCCCCGTGTCCCGTCTTCTGTTCTCGGCCGCGCCCTGTTCGCGTCCGCTTCACGGCGGCGTCGTGGCGACCGGCGACCTGTCCCGTTTCGCGACGCTAGCACGCACCCCGCCGGGCGGCTGCCCGACGGGGTGGCGAGAGGGACGGACGCGGCCGACGGGTCGGCCGGGGCGGGTCAGCCGACTCGCGTCAGCTTGTCCTGGAAGCCCGGCTCGACGAGGTCGCTCTCCAGGGCCACGGGGACCTTCACCGCGCCGCTGGTGCCGTCCCCGACGGTGAGCGTGCCCACCTGGGTGCCGGCCTTCGCGGTGTGCGGCACCTCGTCGGCGGCGAACTTCAGCTTCACCGTCAGACCGGCCCAGCCGACCGCCGTGACGTCCTTGGTGACGACGACCGGGGTGTGGCCGCCGAGCCGGTCGTCGACGTATCCGACGACATCGCCCTTCTTCACGATCTTCGCCGACTTCAGCGCGTCCTCCGCGGCGGACAGGGCCGTCTTGCTGACCTCGTTGACCGTCTTGAGGATGGTCGGCTTGTGCTGGCCGAGGATCGCGCCGACGACGGTGACCGTCTCACCGCCGACCTCCTTGCGGGCGGCGAACAGGAGGTTGCCGCCGGCCGCGGTGGTGGAGCCGGTCTTGATGCCGATCGCGCCCATCCGGTAGGGGAGCTCGTTGTAGTTCGGCCAGTTGGTCCCGTAGGGGTCCGTCCAGCTGGCCGCGCTGGTGATCGCCACGAGCGCCGGGATCTTCACGACCGCGTTGCCGAGCTTCACCTGGTCCTCGGCCGTGGAGACGGTGGTCTCCTTCAGTCCGGAGGGGTCGGTGTACGTCGTGTTCGTCATCCCGAGTTCCTTGGCGGCGGCGTTCATCTTCTTGACGAACGCGGCCTCCGTGCCCCCGTCCCAGCGGGCCAGCAGCCGGGCGATGTTGTTCGCGGACGGGATCATGACCGCCGAGAGGGCCTGCTGGAGGGTGAGCTTGTCGCCGGCCTTGACGCTGTTGAGGGTGGACTCGCCGCTCTGGTCGTAGCCGCCCTCCTTCTCGGCGGTGGCGTCGACGGTGATGCTCGGGCCGTCCTCGCCCGTCTTCAGGGGGTGGTCCTTGAGGACGACGTACGCGGTCATCGTCTTGGCCACCGAGCCGATGGCGACGGGCGTCTGCTTGCCGAAGCTGTCCATCGTGCCGACGCCGCCGACGTCCATCCAGCCCTGGCCCTCGTCCGGCCAGGGCAGGGAGAGCTTGCCGCCCTCGAAGGTGTACGAGTCCTTCGCGGTGAGCGCCAGCGCGGTGGCCGGCAGCGGGCGGAAGGCCTGTACGACCGCAAACACGATCACCAGCAGGATGACCAGCGGAGTCCAGATCTTGACCCGCCGGCCGAGGGTGCGCAGGGGGGTCGGCGGGGGCGGCGGGGTGTTGGTCAGCTCCGCCAGCAGGTCGATCGGCGGCTTCGGCGGCAGCGGCTGCTGGGTCGTCCGCTCGGGGCCGATCTGGGGCACCAGCGCGGTGACGGCGGTGATGTCACCGGCCGCCTTCGCGGGGCGGGGCTCGTCGAGCGGCTTCAGCGCGACGAACCTGCTGGTCCGCTCGGCGGGCGGCGGGGTCCGGTCGCCCTTCTCGGGCTCGTCCGCCTTCGGTTCGTCCGCCCTGGGCTCGTCCGCCTTGGGCTTGAGGGCCCCGCCCAGCTTGAGCATGGTGGTCGGCTGGTCGACGGTGGGCTTGGGCCGGGGGGCCTTGAAGACGGCGGTGGGCTGGTCGACGGGGGATGCGTCCGCCTTGTCGCCGTCGCCCTCCCCGTCTTCCTCGCCTGCCTTGTCTTCCTTGTCTTTCTTGCCTTCGGCTTTCTTTTCGCCCCCGGACGCCCACTTGGGCACGGGCTTGACGGAGGCGGCGGGCTCGTCGTCGTCCTCCGGCAAGTCTGCCCCGGAGGTCACCGCAGTCGAGTCCTTCGGACCCTCCTCGCTGCCCTCCCCGGCGTCCTCGGCGTCCTCGGGGCTCTCCGAGGCGTCGTCCGCGTCCTCGTGCCCCTCGGCGGCATCCTCCGCGTCCTCGTGCCCCTCGGCGGCGTCCGAGTGGGTCCCGGTGTCCCCGGAGCCCTCAGAAGGGCTCTCAGCGCTTCCCTCGGCGTCGTCGGCGTCTTCGGCCCCGTCGGCCTCCGCGGGCGCGTCCTCCGGCTCCTCGTGGGCCTCCGGGCGAGCGTCCTCCGGCTCCTCGGGTGCCTCCGGGGTCTGCGGGCGGGCGTCCTCGGGCTCGGGACGGGCGTCCTCGGGCTCCGGGCGAGCGTCCTCCGGCTCCTCGGGCTCCTCGGTCCGTTCGGGCTCCTCGATCTCCAGTTCGCGTACGGAGAGAACCCGTGTCGCCGTGTCGACGCCGCCCCGCGAGGCCGTCGAGGCCGCCTGGGACCCGTTCTCCCGGGCCACCGCCACCCGCGGATCGCGTGCCTCGGGAACCGTACCCGCGCTCCCCGACGTCGGTTCCGCCGACGACTCGCGCTGCTTCGACCTGTCGGGGGACTCGCCCGCCACCGATGCCTCCTTGTGCCTGTCGAACCGTGAACGCCCGCCCCGGACCCGCCTCGGGGCGTTGTCCGAACCATGTACCAGTGTCCTGTGTAGAGGGCTTGGCTCCTGCGGTAGACGAGAACGACATACCTACTGGTTCCACTACAAACAGGTCACGCACCCTCGACAGACCAATGTGAGAGGGGTCACCCTGTCATTCATCCACGCGGGGAGGCATGGATGGGCAGGAGCCGCAGAACGATTCCGGAAGAGCTTCTTCTGCTGGCGTTGGACCCGACCACGGGTACCACCGCACAGCCGCAGTCGCTCGACCTTGGTCTGGCCGGAGCACAGCTAGTGGAGCTGGCGCTGGCCGGGCGGATAGCCCCTGACGGGGATCGTATCGCCGTGGTGTCCCCACGGCCGACAGGAGATCCAACCCTGGACTGCGCGTTGGAGTTGCTGCGAAGGCGTGGCGCTCCGGTACGGGCCGTCCACTGGATCGGCGGGCCGCGACTCGGGCTGCGCCAGACCTACCTCTCGCATCTGGAGCGGTGCGGCATGGTGCATGCCGTGGCGGGTCAGATGTGCGGGGTGCTGCCGACCACTCGCTACCAGGCGACGGACACCGAGATCAGCCGGGAGATCAGGGCCCGGCTGGACTCCGCGATCCGCACCGGCGTACCGCCGGACCCGCGGACCGCGGCGCTCGCCGCGCTGGCGCACGCGGTCGGCCTCGGCAAGCACCTGTACCCGGGGAACGAGGGGCGCTCGTCCCGCTCCCGGCTGCGGGACCTGATCAGGCACGACCCCATGGGCGGTCTCGTCGCGCACGCCGTGATGGACGTCCAGAACGGCGCGGCGGCCCAGCCGCGCCGCAACCCGGCGGCTCCGGGCGGCCGGCCCGTACCGGAACCCGCCCGTGGAGTTCCGGCACAGCCGCGCCGCGGTCCCATGGCGCGTGTCGTGGCCCACTGAGCCGCAGTTCCACGACAGCACCACCTGTGTGACCTGTATGACCCGTATGACCCGTTCGGGAGCCGCCGCGGCCCGCGCGGGGTGGTGAGGCCGTACGTCCGTCGCGACGCACGGCACCGCCGCCCCGCGCGGACGCATGTCCGGGGCGTGGTGGGCGTGTTGTGCGGGGCGTGATCCGAACTGGCGTGTAGCGGCCGCATATCCACCGTTTTCCAGCGGTAAGAAGCACCTTGGTGGCAGTCTGCTGAACAGCAGATACGCAAAGTGTCAATGACAGGCATGCAGCCGGAGGTGCGCGTCCCGTGACGTCCAATGTCAATCCCACGGTCAGGCGGCGCCGGTTGGGCCAGGAGCTGCGCCGACTCCGTGAAGAGAAGGGCATGACGGCCGAACAGGTCGCCGAGCGCCTGCTCGTGTCCCAGTCGAAGATCAGTCGTCTGGAGAACGGACGGCGCAGCATCAGCCAGCGTGATGTGCGCGACCTCTGTGGAGTCTACGAGGTCGAGGACCAGCGCATGGTGGAATCGCTGATGGAAATGGCGAAGGACTCCCGCCAGCAGGGCTGGTGGCATGCCTTCGGGGACATTCCGTACAGCGTGTACATCGGTCTGGAGACGGACGCGGAGTCGCTGCGGGTGTACGAACCCCAGACCGTCACCGGCCTGTTGCAGACCCGTGCGTACGCCGAGGCCATCATCCGCGGCGCGTTGCCGGAGCGGCCGGAGGCCGAGGTCGACAAACGGGTGCAGGTGCGGCTGCGACGGCAGGAACGAATCACCACCGAGGACGGGCCGTTGCGGCTGTGGGTGGTGCTGGACGAGGCGGCGCTGCGCCGGGTCGTCGGCAGCCGGCTGGTGATGCGCGAGCAGCTGGAGCACCTCGCCGAGTTGTCGAGGCTTCCGCATGTCACCGTGCAGGTGCTGCCGTTCGAGGTCGGCGCGCATCCCGGCCTCAACGGCCAGTACACGATCCTGGAGTTCGCCGACGCCTCCGACTCCAGCGTGGTCTACATCGAGGGCGTGACGAGCGACCTCTACCTGGAGAAGGCGTACGACGTCCAGCAGTACTCGGTGATGTACGAGCACCTGCGGGCGCAGGCGCTGAACGTGGAGCACTCGCGCCGTGTCATCGACGACCTGGCGAAGGATTACGCGCGCTGAAAAACCTCCCGGGACGGGCTTTCCGGGGTGCGGCGGCGGATGATACACCGCTGACACGCTCAACTGGAAGACTCACCTGGAATATGCCATTCGACCGAGTGAATGACTCCTCCGATTAGCGGGGTTGGCGAGTAGCGTCGATCACGCCAACGATCACCGACGTTGGCGCAAAACCGTGACTCGCCAACTGGCTTAACGGAGCAACCAATGGCAATTCGTCTGGGCGCCACGGAAACGTGGACGACGTCCTCCTACACCAACGGCAACGGCGCCTGCGTGATGGTCAGGTCGACCGTCATCGAGACGCTGGAGCTCGGGGACACCAAGATCCCCGAGGGCCCCAAGCTGGCCTTCCCGGCCGGCGCGTGGAACGCCTTCGTGGCGTCGGTGAAGGAGTAGGGCGAGGAACGTCCCCCGCACCAAGCACCCTTTCCACCTCGACCATCGCACAGCCACCGACAGAGCCCTCTCGACAAGATCGCCGTCCTTGCCGAGGGGGCTCGGCCTGTCCCGGACGGGCCCTAGGGCCCTTCTGATGGATCTCCGCGGCGTCGCGACGCCCGGCACGCACTCTCGCCGCACCGGACAAAAGCCCTAGTAGCTCCGCTACGAGGGCTTCCGCCCGGCACGCCGAGAGCACGCACCGAACGCCGCTCCTACTCCCACGGAGATCCATCAGAAGGGCCCTAACCCCGCCGGACCGGGAACGCCACGTCGCACACCGGGTCCTCGGGGCCCGCGGCCTCCCAGTCGGCGAAGTAGATCTCCCGGCACGGGCCGTCGTACTCCCAGCCCCCTCGCCGCATCCATGCCTCCACCGCCTCGAACGCGGCGACGATCTGCGGATGGGCGACCTGCGCCTTGCTGATCCGGGTGAACGCCAGCCGCCGGGCCGGCTCCACCTTCACCTCGATCCGCCGGGCCCGCCCCTGGGCGGCCGCCCACTCCCGGGCCGCCGCCTCGTCGGCGACCGGCACACAGGACTCCGCGGGTCCGTCGCTCTCCATGGACACCTCGGCGTGGTACGCCACGAACGGCGCGCCGGTGCTGCCGCCGCACGCTCCGGCCGCCTCCTCCAGCCGGCCCAGGGCGGCGGGGATCCAGGTGGGCAGCTCGTCGGCCAGCACATGACGGGTCTCGGTGATGATCACCCGCTCGGGCTGGTCGACCATCTCGACCTCGAACTTCTCGTACATCTCGGAGCTCCTCCCCGACAGTCGTCCACGGAGGTACTCGGCGAGCGTGCGCCGGGCGGCGAACCGCTCCTCGGCCTCGGCCCAGTAGGCGGCGAGCAGCTCCGCGCCCTCGGCGCCACCGGTCTCGACCACCTCGGCGATCCGGGCCAGCGGCATGTCGAGCTGCCGCAGCATCGCCACCAGCCGGGCCCGGTCCGCCTGACCGGCCCGGTAGTAGCGGTAGCCGCTGGTCTCGTCGACCCGCGCGGGGGCCAGCAGGCCCAGCCGGTCGTAGAGGCGCAGCGCCTTGGCCGTGAGGCGGGCCCGCGCGGCGAACGCGCCGATGGTCAGCAGTTCGTCGTCGTCGCGTACGTTCACCTGGTCATCCTCCGTCACCGGGCGGTCTGCTCCGCCCGGCGACGAGGAGACTCCGCCTTGCCCCAGGGGCAAGGTCAAGCGGTCCCGGTCAGCCGAGCCGCGCCTCGATCGCGGTGACGATCTCGTCGGACTCCGGCTCGGTCTGCGGCGGGAAGCGGGCCACGACCGCCCCGTCCCGGCCGACGAGGAACTTCTCGAAGTTCCAGCGGATGTCACCCGTGTGGCCCTCCGCGTCCGCGAAGCCGACCAGCCGCTCGTACAGGGGGTGCCGGCCCTCGCCGTTCACCTCGACCTTCTCGGTCAGCGGGAAGGTCACGCCGTACGTCGCCGAGCAGAACTCCGCGATCTCCTCGGCGCTGCCGGGCTCCTGCCCGAGGAACTGGTTGCAGGGCACGCCGAGCACGGTGAAGCCCTGCGCGGCGTACCGCTCCTGGAGCTTCTCCAGCCCGTTGTACTGCGGGGTCAGACCACACTTGGAGGCCACGTTCACGATCAGGACGACCTGCCCCGAGTACTCCGAGAGCTGCGCGGACCCACCCTTGAGGGCGCCGATCTCGACATCGAGGGGGGAGGAAACGGCATCAGTAGTCATGCAGCGGATGCTAGCCCCGCCCGGTGAACCCTTCCTCAACCGGGGGCGCTCTCCCCTTCCGTCTCCTTGGCCGCCCCGGCCAGTACCTCCCCCGCCGCCGTCCGCGAGTACAGCACCGACCGCCCCGCCCGCCTCCGCTCCACCAGCCCCGCGTCCAGCAGCACCCGCAGATGCCGGCCCACTGAGCCCAGCCCCTGCCCGGTCAGCGCGACCAGCTGGGTCGTGCTCAGCGCCCCCTGCCCGAGCAGCACCAGCACCGCGGCCCGCCCCGGCCCCAGCAGCGCGCCGAGCGCCGCCGGCACCGCCCGCTCCCGGTGGTCCCCGGCCAGCGGCCCCGCGCACGGGTACACCACCGCGTACCGCTCCCGCCCCTCCCACGACACCCACCCGGCCCTCGGCGTGACCGGCACGAACACCAGCTCCGCACCGGAGATCTCCCGGGGCGGGTACGCATGCGCGTTCACCTGGAACCTGCTCTCTCCGAGCCACCGCGTCCCCGGCCGCAGCGAGTCCAGCACCGCCGCCCAGCCGCCCCGGCTGACCTGTGCGGTCCGCGCGACCACATCCGCCTCCAGCACATGCCGCCGACGCTCCCAGGACGGCCGTACCGCCGCCTCCCACACGTACTCCAGCAGCGCCGCCGCCCGCTCCGGCAGATCGTCGCGGTCCAGGGCGGCGGGCGGCGGACCGCCGACGGAGAGCCGCAGATGCGCGCGGGCCTCGGCGGGATCCGCCGCCCGCACCCGTGCCACCCCCTCCTCGAAGCTCTCGCCGTCGCGCGGGGTCGGGGTGAGGAAGTCGGCGATCCAGGTCCGCCCGAGCCCCGCGCGGATCAGCAGCGCGGTGACCGGGTCCGCCGCCAACACCGCCCGGTAGGCGGGCAGATGGGCCCGCAGCCAGTCCTGCTCGCCGGGATGGGCGCCGACTCCCCACTGGAGAAGCTTCACGCTCGCGAAGGTCTCGGCGAGCGGCGAGAGCACGAACCGGCTGCGGGCCAGCGTGTCCGCGTTCACCTGCCACCAGCCCACCGTCAACCTCCTTGTGGCGTACGCCGTTTCGCGCGCCGCCGTTTCGGGCGCCGACGTTTCGAGCACGGACGTTTCGCGCGACCGCGAAACAGTAACCACCCTCCTCCGGGCCGCCCGAGACTCCCGCCATGACCGGCTACCGACAGCTCTTCCGCACCCCGGAGTTCACCCCTCTCTTCCTCTCCTCCGCCGCCCACACCGCCGCCCAGACGGTGAGCGGACTCGCCCTGGGCACCCTCGTCTTCCAGGCCACCGACTCGCCGCTGCTGTCGGCGGTGAGCATGTTCGGCCCCTCGCTCGCCCAGGCGGCCGGCGCGACCCTGCTGCTCTCCGGCGCCGACCGGCTGCCCCCGAGGGCCACCCTGACCGGCCTGTCCCTCGCCTTCGCCGCCACCACGGCCGCCGTCGCCCTGCCCGGCCTCCCGGTCGGGGCCGTCCTCACGGTCGTCCTCCTCGCGGGCGTCATCGCCTCGCTCGGCGGGGGCGTCCGCTGGGGCCTGCTGAACGAGATCCTCGGCGGCGACGGGACGTATCTGCCGGGGCGTGCGCTCTTCAACGTCATGAGCGGGCTGACGCAGGTCACCGGGTACGCCGCCGGCGGCGCCCTGGTCACCGCCCTCGCCCCCCGTCCCGTGCTGCTGCTCGCCGCCCTGCTCCACGCCGTCGCCGCGGCCGTCGCCCGGTTCGGCCTGACTGCCCGGCCGCCGCGCGCCACGGGCCGTCCCTCGGCCGCCGCGACCCTGCGCACCAACGCCGTCCTGTGGTCCTCCCGGCCCCGCCGTCTCACCTACCTCGGCCTGTGGGTCCCCAACGGCCTGGTCGTCGGCTGCGAGGCCCTGTTCGTGCCGTACGCCCCGGACGCGGCGGGCACGCTGTTCGCGTGCGCGGCGCTGGGCATGCTGGTGGGCGATGTGACGATCGGCCGGTTCGTCCCTGCGGCGGTGCGGGCCCGGCTCGCCACGCCTCTGCTGCTCCTGCTGGCCACCCCCTATCTCTTCTTCGTCCTGCGGCCCGCCCTGCCCGTCGCCGCCGTCTGCGCGGCCCTCGCCTCGGCCGGCTTCGGGGCGAGCCTGGTCCAGCAGGAGCGACTGATGGCCCTCACCCCGGCCGAGCTCGGCGGGCAGGCGCTGGGGCTGCACTCCGCCGGGATGGGGACCATGCAGGGGGTCGGCGCGGCGGTGGCGGGGACGGTCGCCCAGCTCACCTCCGCGGCCACCGCGATGACGGTGACGGCGCTGATGTCGCTGGCGGTGACGGTGGGGCTGGCCCTGGCGGGCGGCCGGGCCGAGGGGGCCGGGAACCCGGTCAGGCGGGCTCGGTCCGTGACACGGGGGTGACGGTCACCGTGTCGTCGCACTCGGCGAACATCCCGTCGTCCAGCGCGACCTGGTGCCTGCCCGAGCCCGGCAGACCGACGACCAGCGTCGGGTACGTCACCGGGTCCGCGCCGGACGTGCAGAAGCCGTCGGCCTCGCCCTGCACCTGGACGAAGGTCAGCTTCACCCATGCCGTGCCGCCCGGCCCCACGGTCACCGGCCGGGCGCTGCCGCTCGGGGTCGCCTTCAGCGGGCGGTTGCGGTCGGGGGAGCCGTTGCCCGCGCCCGCGACCGTCGGGTGGCCCTGGAGGGCGCAGGGGGCTGTGGAGACGTTGGTGAACGCGACGACCGCCGCGCCGGTCCCGGTGCCGGCCGGGCGTTCGGCGGCCTGCCGGGCGGTCACCTCCAGGCTCTCGGCGGGACAGGCGCCCACGGTGCCCGTCCCGGGAGCCGTGGTGAGCGGGGCCGTGGTGAGCGGGGCGTTCTCCGCGTCCTCCTCGCCGGTCCGGCACCCGCTCACCGCCAGTAGTGCGGCCGAGGCCGCGATCACCGCCCACGCCGTCCCGCGCATGCCGTAGCGCATACCGTCCCCCTGTGCCCGTCGCTCCGGGGCCGGTCCGTACCGGCCCGCACGGAACTCAGACGGCGGGGCGGGGCGCGGGGTTCGGCGATGTGACGAACCGTGACCCTTCGGTGACGATCCGTACGTGGCGATGGCCCTCCAGCGGGAAGGCGGGCGGTCCGGCGGGCAGGATGCCGTCGAGGACGTACCCCGTCTTCTCGGCGACCCGGCAGGACGCGTCGTTGTCCACCTGATGGAGGAGTTCGAGGCGGCGCAGGCCGGTCGGCGCGAAGGTGGCGCAGGCCCAGTCGGAGAGGACGCGCAGCGCGCGGGGCGCCACGCCCCGGCCGCGCGCGGCGGCGGCGGTCCAGTAGCCCACCTCGGCGGTGGGAGCACCGGACCCGGCCGTCTTCAGGACCACCTGCCCAACCACCAGCTCACCCGCATGGCCGTCATCCTCCGGGCCGGTGCTCTGCTCGGTCACGGCGAAGCAGAAGCGGGTGCCGGACTGCCAGCTCTCCTGTTGGACGGCGATCCAGCGCGCCGCTTCGGTCTCGTCGTCCACCCGGTGGCTGGTCCAGCGGCGCAGCACGGGGTCCCGCAGCGCCTCGACCAGTGCGGGGGCGTCCGTCGGGCGCCAGGGGCGCAGGGTGAGGGCGGCGGCGCGGAGGACGACCGGGAGGGGTGGCATCGGGCGATCGTACGCCGTGCCCTCAGGCGAGCAGCCGGCGCTTCTGCTCCTCGAACTCGGCCTCGCTGAGGATGCCCTGGGTCTTCAGATCGCCGAGCTGCTTGAGCTGGTCGATCTTGTTGGTCATCTCGTCGTCCGTGGAAGGGGGAGCCGCGGGCGCGGGCGCGGGGGGCGGCGGGGGCTGCTGGTAGCTCTGGGGCTGCTGCTCCTCGGCCTGGGCGGCCCAGCGGCCCTGCTGACGGCGTGACACTCGGTTGGAGACCGCGGTCGCCGTTCCCGCCACCACCGCGGTGCGGGCGACTCCGCGCAGAAGACCAGGCATGGCGATCCTCTTCTCGTCCGGGACGGTCCCTCCATTGCAGCACGCTTCCCCTTGATCTGCCGGGTGCCGCAATCCGTGGCAGCCTGAGTCTGTGTGTTCGCCGAAGCGAAGGAGCTCGACATGGCCACGCAAGGCAGGGGAATGACGGACACCACGGCTCGCGGGGGAATGGCCGTGTCCGGCTGGATTCTGTTCGCCGCGATCATGATGGTGTTCGGCGGCGTCATGGCGATATTCGAGGGAATAGCCGCCATAGCCGAGGACGACGTGTTCGTCTCGACGCGGAACTACACCTTCCAATGGAGCCTCACCGGGTGGGGCTGGATGCACCTCGTGCTCGGCATCGTGGTCACGCTGGCGGGCATCGCCCTGTTCAGCGGAGCCACGTGGGCCCGCTTCGTCGGTATCGTGCTGGCGGGCCTGTCCATGATCGCCAACTTCGCCTGGCTGCCCTGGTACCCGTTCTGGGCGATCATGCTGATCGTCATCGACGGCTTCGTGCTGTGGGCGCTGTGCGTCGGGCCCACCAGGGACACCCGGACGACCTGAGCCGCCGATCCCCCTCTCCCCGTCCCCACACGGCATTGCGCCGTTCGGCCCCGGCGGTCACCCACACGTGCCGCCGGGGCCCGCGTCACCGGGCCCCGAGAGCGCGCCGGTGTTTTCGTGGGGTGTGGAATTCCCCGGCCACGGGGGCGCACCCGTAGGGAGACATCAGTGGAGACCAGCAGCGGCAGCCCGGGAATTCAGCCGATCGCCTTTCCCTTGCTGAAAGGCCAGAAAGCACTCGTCACGGGTGCGAATTCCGGGATCGGCCGGGCGACCGCCGTGGCGCTCGGGCGGGTGGGCGCCGACGTCGTCGTGAACTACGTCTCCGGCCGGGACGCCGCCGAGGAGGTCGTCCGCGAGATCGAGGGCTTCGGGGTCCGCGCGTACGCGCACGAGGCGGACGTCTCCCAGGAGGACCAGGTCGTCGACATGGTCGCCGCGATGGTCAGGGAGTTCGGGACCATCGACGTCATGGTGGCCAACGCGGGCCTGCAACGGGACGCCCCCGTCACCGACATGACCCTGGACCAGTGGCACAAGGTGCTGGACGTCAACCTCACCGGCCAGTTCCTGTGCGCCCGCGAGGCCACCAAGGAGTTCCTGCGGCGCGGTGTCGTCCCGGAGGTCTCCCGCTCCGCCGGGAAGATCATCTGCATGAGTTCGGTGCACCAGCTCATCCCCTGGGCCGGGCATGTGAACTACGCCTCGTCCAAGGGCGGGGTGCTGATGCTGATGGCGACCCTCTCGCAGGAACTCGCCCCCTACCGGATCCGGGTCAACGCCGTCGCCCCCGGCGCGATCCGCACCCCCATCAACCGCAGCGCCTGGGACACCCCGGAGGCCGAGGAGGCCCTGCTGCGGCTCATCCCCTACCGGCGGGTCGGCGACCCCGACGACATCGCCAACACGGTCGCCGTCCTCGCCTCCGACCTGCTCGACTACGTCGTCGGCACCACGATCTACGTCGATGGCGGCATGACGCTGTTCCCCGGCTTCGCCACCGGCGGCTGACATCGACGCCGTCCACGCCGCCGGGGTCCTCGCCGCGACCCCGCCGCAGCTGCTGCCCGCGCGCGAGCTGATGGCCTTCACCCTGGCCACCCACATCCTGCTCGTGCCCTTCGGCGTCGCTCTGCCCTTCCTCACCCTGCTCATGCACCACCGCGGGCTGCGCAGGGGCGACGAGGCCGCGCTGCGCCTGGCCCGCCGCTGGTCGGCGGTGATGGCCGTGCAGTTCGCCATCGGCATCGTCACCGGCACCGTGCTGTCCTTCGAGTTCGGGCTGCTGTGGCCCGGCATGATGGGCCGCTGGGGAGACGTCTTCGGGCTGGCCTTCGGCATCGAGGGCTGGGCCTTCTTCCTGGAGGCCATCCTGATCGCCGTCTACCTGTACGGCTGGCGCACGCTGCGCCCCTGGCCGCACTTCTGGGTCGGGGTCCCGCTGTGCGCGTCCGCCCTGCTCGGGGCGTTCGGGATCATCGCCGCGAACTCCTGGATGAACACCCCCCGCGGCTTCACCCTCGGCGCGTCCGGCGACCCCGTCTCCGTCGACGTACGGCAGGCGATCTTCACCCCCATCTTCGGCCCCGAGTACTGGCACTTCCTGGGCGCCGCCTACATGACCGCCTCCTACTGCGTGGCCGGAGTCTACGCGGCCGGCTGGCTGCGCGGCCGCCGGGACCGCTACCACCGCCTCGGTTTCACCGTGCCGTTCACGGTCGCCGCGATCCTCACCCCGGTCCAGTTCATGCTGGGCGACTCGCTGGCCCGGGCGGTCTTCCACCAGCAGCCGGTGAAGTTCTCCGCCATGGAGATCGTCTGGACGACCGGCACCCATGTGCCCGAGTACATGTTCGGGATCCTGCACTCCGACGGGACCGTCTCCGGCGGTATCAAGATCCCCCAACTGGACTCGATCCTGGCCGGTTTCAGCCCCTCCACCGAGGTGCAGGGTCTCACCGCGGTCGCCGCCGACACCCGCCCGACGACCGCTCAGGCCACCCTCGTGCACTGGACGTTCGACATCATGGTGACCCTCGGCAGCCTGCTGGTCCTGCTCGCCCTCTGGTACGGCTGGATCTGGCTGCGCCGCCGCGACCTGCCCCGCTCGCGCTGGTTCTTCCGGTGCGCGGCCGTCGCCGGCGCGGCCTGCCTGGTGTGCGTGGAGTGCGGCTGGATCACCACGGAGGTGGGCCGCCAGCCGTGGATCGTGTACGAGCACATGCGGGTGTCGGAGGCGGTCACCGGCACGCACGCCTACGGGCTGTGGACGATGTTCGGGATCGTGGTCGTCGTCTACGTCTGCGCCTTCGCCGCGTTCCTGACCGTCGTCCGCCGGATGAGCGCCCGCTGGCAGGCGGCCGACGCGGCCGGGGAGGCCGTACCGGAGGGACCGGAGAGCGAGATCCCCTACGGGCCGCGGGCGATGTCGGGCGCCGGGGAGAGCGCAGCGGGTGCCGCGCACGGGGACGGGGACCGGACATGAGCATCGCGAGTGTCATCGCCTGGGTGCTGCTGGTCCTGGTCGCCGCCTACGCCTGCGCCGGGGGCACCGACTACGGCGCCGGGTTCTGGGACCTGACGGCCGGGGGCGCCGAGCGCGGGAGACGGCCCCGGTGGCTCGTCGACCATGCGATGGCGCCGGTCTGGGAGGCCAACAACGTCTGGCTGATCTTCATCCTGGTCGTCATGTGGACCGGCTTCCCGGTCCTGTTCCAGACCGTCTTCTCCGCGATGTGGCTCCCGCTGGCCCTCGCCGCGGTGGGCCTGGTCCTGCGCGGCGCCGGGTTCGCCCTGCGCAAACCGACCCGGCGGCTCGCCGGACGCCGGGTCTACGGCGCCGTGTTCGCCGTCGCCTCCCTGCTCACGCCGTTCTTCCTCGGCGCGGTCGTCGGCGGCCTCGCCACCGGCCGGGTCGCCCCGGGGACCCCGGCCTCGGCCGACGCCTGGTCCAACAAGACGTCCGTGATCGCGGGCCTGCTCACCGTCGCCGCGACCGCGTACCTCGGCGCGGTCAACCTCACCGCCGACGCCCGCCGCTTCGGACAGACCCCGCTGGTCCGCTACTTCCGGCTGCGGGCCTGGGCGAGCCTCGGCGTGATCGCCGTCCTGGCGTGCGTCGGCCTCGGCATCACCCACGACGACGCCCGGTACGTGTACGACGGGCTCACCAGCGGGACGGGGCTGCTCCTGGTGGTCCTCGCGGCCTGCTGCGCGCTCGCCACCGCCGTACTGCTGTACGTCACGGCCACCGGCTGGGCCCGGCTCACCGCCGCCGCCTCGGTCGCCCTCGTCGTCTTCGCCTGGGGGACCGCCCAGCGGCCGTACCTCATCCCCACCTCGCTGACCGTCTCCGAGGGGGCCGGCGTCTCGACCACCCTGCACTGGCTCGCCCTGGTCACGCTGATCGCGGTGGTGCTCGTCGGGCCGCCCCTGGTGCTGCTCTACCGCCTCGACACCAAGGGCGCCCTCCAGCCCCTCACCGACGCCGACCTGCGCCGGGCGGCCCCGGGCGGCGACGGCCCGGAGGGGCCCGCGTGAGCGGCGCCGCCGGCGCCGGGATTCATACGACTGGGTCTGTCCCGGATGACGCGGACCGCGGGTCGATGCAGCCTGGGCGGAAGAGAGCCCGACGACCTTCCGCAGGGCTTCCCGCACAGACGAGGACCCGTCGCCATGATCTGTCACAGCCGCGCCGGCCGGCGGGCCGCAGCCGTCGTCCTCCTGCTCGCCGTCGCGGGCTGCACGGGGCACTCGGCCGTGGGCACGATCGAGTACACGACCCCCGAGAAGCGGGTGGTGCAGATCCAGAGCCCCTCCCGCGACGGCTGTCACCCGCTGCCCGGCGGCGCCCACCACGTCGCCAACCACACGGACGACGACATCCGGCTGTACGCCAACACGGACTGTGTGCTGACCACGGCCGGGAACGACCAGAGCGGCCGGATCGGCGGCGACGCCTTCTACCTCGGCACCCAGATGTCCGTCGAGTACACGCCCGGCCAGTCCCCGTGGCTGAGCTACTCCGTGGTCGGCGGGGGCGGCTGAGCCGGCGCACCCGGAATCAGGTCGTGGCCTCGGCGGCTTCGAGGGACGCGAGGACGGCCTGGACGTTCAGACGTCCGGAGGCGACCAGTTGGGCGCCGCCGCGCCTGAGGGCCGAGGCGAACGGCGCCGCCCACAGGTTCTCGTAGACCAGCAGCCCGGCGGAGTTGCCCGGCTCCACCGCCGCGGCCGCCTCCTCCAGGTCGTCCTGGCCCAGCACACCGGAGTGGACGCCCTCGAAGACGGTGAGGTCCAGTTCCCCGTCACCGGTGAGATCCGCGATCTCCAGGGCGGTCACCGAGCCGTCCTCGTCCTTCCTGATGAACATCAGGTCCAGGATGCGGACGACGCCGCGGTCCACCAGATCGACCAGCAGCGGGAAGGCCTCACCCGTCATACGGTTGCCGGGGAACTCCACGACCAGGTAGTCGATGGGTCCCATCTCCTCGATTTGCTCGCTCACGGCGGTCACCTCTGGTGCTCGGGGGTCCCCCGACAGCCATTGCAACACCGGACCCGGACCGTCGCACCCGCTGCCCGGGTCACCCGGCCGGCCGCCTCCCGGCCCGCCCCTCACCCCACCGGCCCCTCCCGGCTCGCCCGCCGGACCCCGCCGGGATCTCCTCGGAGGCATGACAGGCAGCGACACACCGCCGCCGGAGCGGCAGCCGGACCGCGCTCAGGAGCGTGAGCTCGAGGAACTGCACCGCCGGGTGCGGGAGCTGGAGAGCGCCCGCCACGAGCCGAAGCACCGGCTGCGCGCGCTCGGCTCCACCCTGCTGATCATCCTGGCGTCCCTGCTGGCCCTGCTCGCCGTGGTCGCGGTCTGGGCGAACAGCATCGTGCGCGACACCGACCGCTATGTCGCGACGGTGGCGCCGCTCGCCTCGAACCCGGACATCCAGAAGGCCGTCACCACCCGCGTCACCGACGCCGTGATCCAGCAGATCGACGTGGACGGGCTGGTCAAGCAGCTCAGCGACGCGGCGGCGGAGCAGGGCGTGCCGCCCAAGGTCGCCGATCTCGTCAACAACCTCGACGGACCCATCACCAACGGACTGAAGCAGCTGATCAGCACCACCGTGATGCGGGTGGTCTCCAGCTCCGCCTTCGAGACGGCCTGGACGAACGCCAACCGCCGGGCCCACTCCGCCGTCGACAAGGCGCTCACGGGCAGCTCCGACAGCGTCGTCCAGCTGAAGGACGATCAGGTCGCCATCGACGTCGGTCCCATCGTCGCCCAGGTGAAGGACCGGCTGGTCGAGTCGGGACTGACCGTGGCGTCGAAGATCCCGGCCGTCCACACGGACTTCGTGGTGGTCCAGGGCAAGGACATCGGCAAGATCAAGACGTACATGCGGATCCTGGAGGTCGTCGGCAACTGGCTGCCGATCATCGCGGTGCTGGTCGCCGCCGCGGGCGTGTTCGTGGCCGCCCACCGGCGACGGGCGCTGATCGGGGCCGCGATCGGCTTCTTCCTCGCCATGGTGCTGCTCGGCGTCGCCCTCACCGTCTTCCGCGCGGTGTACCTCGACCATCTGCCGGCGGGCACGAACGAGGGCGCGGCGGGCGCGATCTACGACGCGCTGGTGCGGTTCCTGCGCTCCAGCGTGCGGGCGGTCGGGGCGCTGGCCCTGGTCACGGCCATCGGCGCGTTCTTCGTCGGCCCGTCCCGGCCGGCCGTCTTCACCCGGCACTTCTTCACCAAGGGCATCGGCGCGGGCCGGGACGTGGCCGTCTCGGCGGGGCTGCGGCTCGGCCCGGTGGGCCGGTTCGTGCACCGCTTCAAGATGTGGATCGGGGTGGTGATCCTCGCGGTGGCCGCGATCGTCCTGTTCACCTGGAGCTATCCGACCACGGCGGTGGTGATCTGGACGGCCGTGATCGTGCTGGCCGCGTTCGGCATCCGCGAGTTCCTCGACACCGGGGACGCCGGGGAGACCGGAGACACGGGCAGGACCGGAGACTCCGGGGGCGGCGGCCCGGAGGGCGAACCGAGGACGGCCTGACGTGACCGTACGGCTCTGGGTGCGCGCGGCCGGCCGGCGGCCCATGGTGGGAGCATGCTGACCTCCCACCCGCTCGGCGAGTCGGGCTTCCGGTCGCTGTACCGGCGGCTGCTGAGCACGGCACCCGGCGCCGCCTCCCCGCGCGGCGCCCTGGAGACCCTCACCCCCGACCGGGTGCTGGCCGCCGTACGCGAGGTGCGTTCGGGCCGTACGGTGTCGCTGGCCTCCCCGGTCAACACCGTCGCCGCGCCGGACGACCCGCGGCCCGCCGAGCACCGGCTCACCGCACCGCCGGGCGGGGTCCCGGCACCCGGCGGGGGACTGGAGTTCGCCCGGGACCGGTTCGCCATGGACGTCCACGGTGACGTCAACACCCACCTCGACGCCCTGTGCCACGTCCTCTACGACGACACCGTGCACGGCGGGCTCCCGGCCGCCGACGCCCTCACCCCCGAGGGGGCGCGGACCCTCTCCGTCGACCTCGTCCGCGACGGTGTCGTGGGGCGTGCCGTGCTGCTGGACATCCCGGGGCTGCACGGACTGCCCTGGCTCGAACCCGGGACGAGCGTCACCGCCGAGGACCTGGAGGCCGCGGAGGTCCGCCAGGGTGTGCGGACCGGCCCCGGCGACCTGCTGCTGGTCCGGGTGGGCCACCGGCGCCGCCGTGCGGAACTCGGGCCCTGGGACGCCTCCGCCGCGCGGGCCGGACTGGATCCTGCGGCGCTGGAGTTCCTGGCCGAGCGGCAGGTGGCGGTGCTCGGCGGTGACGGCAACAACGACACCGCGCCCAGCCCGGTGCGCGGGGTGGACTTCCCCGTGCACGTCCTCGCCGTACACGCCATGGGGCTGCATCTGCTGGACTATCTGCGGCTGGAGGAGGTGCTGCCGCTGTGCGCGGCCGAGGGGCGCTTCTCGTTCCTGTGCGTGATCGCGCCGCTGCGGCTGCCGGCGGCGACCGGGGCGCCGGTCAACCCGATCGCGGTGCTCTGAGGCGGGGCTCAGGACGTGAGCTGGTGGATGCTCCGGCCCACCAGGAACAGCCCCGCCACCAGCGACACGGCGACCAGTGCCCGTTCCTGGTGGCCCTCCAGCCAGGTGCGCAGCCCGCCCAGGCGGGTGCGGGCCGAGTCGGGGGCGAGCATCGTGTAGATCTCCATCGCCAGCAGGCTGCTGGTGGCGATGACGCAGTACGCGACGAGGGCCACAGAGGACGAGGTGTGGGACAGATCGGCGCCCACCACGGTCGCCGCCCCGGCCGCCACGAGCCCCCACGGCTGGAGCAACGGCGCCAGCCCCGCCGCCGTCCATCCGGAGATCCGGTCGAGCCGGGCCATCATGCCGCCACCGGAGGACGTGCGGTGCCGCGGCCCGCGCCGGTGCCGGTGGCGGCCGTACCAGAGCAGCCCCACGCCGATGGCGAGCTTGACGGCGGAGGCGGCGGTGGACGGCGGCGACCGGGGCGCCGGGGGCTCCCCGCCGGTGGTGAGCAGGACGGCGGCCAGGACGGCCACGAAGCAGGCGAGCCAGGAGGCGATGAAGGCGACGCCCTTCCAGGTGCCGCCGCGCGCCGACAGCACCAGCACGAACGCCGTCACCGACAACGGGAACACGGCGATCGCCACACCGATCAGCACCAGGTCGAGCACCATCGCGCCCCCTGCACGGCCCCCACCACCCGACCGCTCTCACCCATGGCCCCATGGTCACCGCCCACCCCCGCCCCCGCACCCCGACACCCGGCCGGCCGACTCGCCGGGCCCCCCGTCCGGGGATACGTTGGAAGACGGACCGCGGCCGAACGATTCACCACCTTCACCACCTTCACCTCCTCACCATGAGAACCATCCCTGCTCCTTCCGAGGACGGCGGTCCGTATGTCCGAAGCGCGGCACTACGACGTCATCGTCATCGGCACCGGTGCGGGCGGCGGCACCCTCGCCCACCGGCTCGCGCCCAGCGGGAAGCGCGTCCTGATGCTCGAACGGGGTGACTACCTCCCCCGTGAACGCGACAACTGGGACTCCACGGCGGTCTTCGTCCGCGGCAAGTACCGCGCCCCCGAGTTCTGGTACGACAAACACGGCCACGCCTTCCCGCCCGAGGTCAACTACTACGTCGGCGGGAACACCAAGTTCTACGGTGCCGCCCTGTTCCGGCTGCGCCCCGAGGACTTCGGCGAGCTGCGCCACCACGACGGGCTCTCCCCGGCCTGGCCGCTGTCGTACGAGGACCTGGAGCCGTACTACACCCAGGCCGAGCACCTCTACCGGGTGCACGGCCGGCACGGCGAGGACCCCACGGAGGGGCCCACCAGCGCGCAGTACGCCCATGAGCCGGTCCAGCACGAGCCGCGCATCCAGCAGTTGAGCGACGACCTGGAGAAGCAGGGACTGCATCCCTTCCATCTGCCGATCGGCGTCGACCTCACCCAGGACGAGCGGGGCCGGGCCACCCACGACAGCGTGTGCATCCGCTGCGACCGCGTCGACGGCTTCCCCTGTCTGCTGGGCGCCAAGTCCGACGCCCAGGTCGTGTGCGTCGACCCGGCGCTGCGCCACGACAACGTGGAGCTGCTCACCGGCGCCGAGGTCCGCCGGCTGGTCACCGACCCGGCGGGGCGTGCCGTCACCGCGGTCGAGGCGGTGCTGCCGGACGGTTCGACCGAGCGGTTCGGCGCCGATGTCGTCGTCGTGGCCTGCGGCGCGGTCAACTCCGCCGTCCTGCTGCTGCGGTCGGCCAGTGACCGGCACCCCGACGGGCTGGCCAACAGCTCGGGCGTGGTCGGCCGGTACTACATGCGGCACAACAACCTCGCGCTGATGGCCGTCTCCAAGGAGCCGAACGACACCCGGTTCCAGAAGACGCTCGCCCTGCACGACTGGTACCTGGGCGCCGACGACTGGGACTTCCCCCTCGGCGGCATCCAGATGCTCGGCAAGTCGGACGCCGACCAGATCCACGGGGAGGCGCCGCGCTGGGCGGGCGCCGTCTCCCCGGACATGCCCTTCGAGGTGCTCGCCCACCACGCCGTCGACTTCTGGCTGTGCGGCGAGGACCTGCCCGCCCCGGGCAACCGGGTCACCCTCGACCATGACGGAGCCGTCCATCTGGCCCTGGACGAGAAGAACAACACCGCCGGGCTCGACCGGCTGCGGCACAAGCTCCAGCACCTGCTCGGACACCTCGGGATGCACGACCACCGGCTGCTGCCGCACAGCATCTACCTGCACAAGGGCATGCCCATCGGCGCCACCGCCCACCAGGCCGGCACGGTCCGCTTCGGCGACGACCCGGCGAGTTCCGCGCTCGACGTCACCTGCAAGGCCCATGACCTCGACAACCTCTACGTCGTCGACACGAGCTTCTTCCCGAGCATCGGCGCGGTCAATCCGTCGCTGACGGCCATCGCCAACGCCCTGCGCGTCGGCGACCACATCGTGGAGCGTCTGCAATGAGCGAGAGCAACCCCACTGTTCACGAGATCCGCCACCGCACCCCGAAGGAGCGCGCCGAGCGCGGCAAGGCCGCCCGCAGCGCCGTACCGAGGTCCGTGCACGCCGAGTTCACCCCGCCGCCCAAGCGCACCGACCCGGTGGACATCATCGAGGGGCAGTCGGCGCGACGGGTCGCCGAACTCGTGCCGATCCGCTACGGCAGGATGAGCGAGTCGCCCTTCCGCTTCTACCGGGGCGCCGCCGCCATCATGGCCGCCGACCTCGCCGAGACACCCCGCACGGGTATCCGGGTGCAGCTCTGCGGGGACGCCCACATGCTGAACTTCCGGCTGCTGGCCTCGCCGGAGCGCCGGCTGATGTTCGACATCAACGACTTCGACGAGACCCTGCCGGGCCCCTGGGAGTGGGACGTCAAACGGCTGTCGGCCAGCCTGGTCATCGCGGGCCGCGCGAACGGCTTCAGCGCCAAGGAACGGGCGGCCGTGGTGCGGGGCGCCGTGGAGTCGTACCGGCTGCGGATGCGGGAGTTCGCGGGCATGGGCAACCTCGAGGTCTGGTACACCCGCTTCGAGGCCGACGAGCTGCAGCAGCAGTTCGCGCCGGACCTCGGCGCCAAGACCCGCAGCCGCTGGGCGCAGACCCGGGAGCGCGCCCGGGGGCACGACACGCTGCAGGTCTTCGACAAGCTCACGCAGGTCGTCGACGGAAAGCGGCTGATCGCCAACGACCCGCCGCTCGTGGTCCGGCTGCAGGACCTGCTGCCGTCCGACGAGGGCCGCTCGCTGGAGACGGAGATCGGCCGCCTCGTCGAGCGGTACGGGCAGACCGTGCAGTCCGACCGCCGGTTCCTGCTGGAGAGCTACCGGGTCGCCGACGTGGCCCGCAAGGTCGTCGGGGTGGGCAGCGTCGGCACCCGCTGCTGGATCGTGCTGCTGCTCGGCAAGGACGACGAGGACCCGCTGTTCCTCCAGGCGAAGGAGGCCGACGACTCGGTCCTCGCGCCGTACGCCGGCTCCGCCGGGTTCCGCACCCAGGGCGAGCGGGTCGTCGCCGGACAGCGGCTGATGCAGGCCACCAGCGACATCTTCCTCGGCTGGGAACGCACCACCGGCATCGACGGCCGCCGCCGCGACTTCTACGTCCGTCAGCTCCGGGACTGGAAGGGCATCGCGGTGGCCGAGAACATGTCGCCGAAGCGGATGCGGCTGTTCGGGCAGCTCTGCGGCGCCACGCTGGCCCGCGCCCACGCCCGCTCGGGCGACCGTATCGCGATCGCCTCCTACCTGGGCGGCGGCGATGTCTTCGACCGTGCGCTGGCGACCTTCGCCGAGCTGTACGCCGACCAGAACGAGAAGGACCACCAGTCCCTCCTCGACGCGGTGAAGGCGGGCCGGGTCCTCGCCGAGTCGGCCTGAGGAGCGGGGTGAGACCGTCATGGACCGCTATCCGCCCATCGCCGATCACGGACTGATCGGGGACCTCCAGACCGCCGCGCTGGTCACCTCCGAGGGGGTCGTCGACTGGCTCGCGGCGCCCCGCTTCGACTCGCCCAGCGTCTTCGCGTCCCTGCTGGACCACGACCGCGGCGGACACTTCCTGTTCGCGCCCACCACCCCCGAGGTGACACGCCGCCAGCTGTACTACCCGGACAGCGCCGTCGTGGTGACCCGGTTCCTGTCGCCGGACGGGGTCGGCGAGGTCATCGACCACATGCCCGTCATCGCCGACCGCACCCCGTCCGACCGGCACTCCGTGGTGCGGGTGGTGCGGACCGTGCGCGGCACCGTGCGCTTCGACCTGGACTGCCGGCCCCGCTTCGACTACGGCCGGGCCAGCCACACCCTCGACCTGGCCGACGGGTCCGCCGCCTTCCGCACCCGCGGGGCGACCGGACATCTGCAGACCACGTTCCCGCTGCAGCCGCACGGGACCGACGTCCGCGGCTCCGTCACGCTGAACGCCGGCCAGTCGGCGGCGGCCGTGTTCACCGTGTGCGGCCCGGACGGCGAGGCCCCGCCGCCGCCGACCGTCGACTCGGCCGAGGCGGACATGTGGGACGTCATCGACTTCTGGCAGCGCTGGCTGCGCAGCTCCCGCTACCGGGGCCGCTGGCCGGACATGGTCAACCGCTCGGCCATCACCCTCAAACTCCTCACCTACGGCCCGAGCGGCGCCCCCGTCGCCGCCGCCACCACGGGACTGCCCGAGCAGGTCGGCGGGGAACGCAACTGGGACTACCGCTACACCTGGGTGCGCGACGGTTCGCTGTCCGTGCGGGCCCTGCTCGACCTGGGCTTCGTCGAGGAGGCCGCCCAGTTCGTGCGCTGGCTCGGCGACCGGCTGAGGGACCGCGACGGCTCCGGCACCGAACCCCTGCAGATCATGTACCGGGTCGACGGCGACCCCGTCCTGACCGAGGAGACCCTCGACCACTTCGAGGGCTACCGCGGCTCCCGCCCCGTACGCGCCGGGAACGCCGCCGCCGACCAGCTCCAGCTCGACATCTACGGGGAGCTGTTCTACGCGATGTCCGAGGGCATCGACGAGATCGGCCAGCAGGTCGGCTACCACGGCTGGAAGGGCCTGACCCGGCTGATGGACTGGCTGAGCGACCACTGGGACCGGCCCGACGAAGGCGTCTGGGAGACCCGCGGCGGCCGCAAGGACTTCACCTACAGCCGGGTGATGTGCTGGGCCGCCTTCGACAACTGCCTGCGCATGGCCGAGGAGTTCCGGCGGCCCGCCGACACCCAGCGCTGGACCCGGGCCCGCGACGAGATCCTGGAACAGGTCATGGAGCGCGGCTGGAGCCAGAAGGAACAGGCGCTGGTCCAGCACTACGGCGGTGACGTCCTCGACGCCTCGCTGCTGCTCGCCCCGCGCGTCGGCTTCATCGCCCCGCGCAGTCCCGGCTGGCTGTCCACCCTCGACGCCATCGACCAGCGGCTGGTCTCCGACAGCCTGGTCTACCGCTACGACCCGGCGGCCTCACCCGACGGACTGCGCGGCTCGGAGGGCACGTTCAGCCTGTGCACCTTCCTGTACGTCGACGCCCTCGCCCGTGCCGGCCGGCTCCCGCAGGCCCGCTACACCTTCGAGAAGATGCATACGTACGCCAACCACGTCGGCCTGTTCGCCGAGGAGATCGGCCCGAGCGGGGAGCAGCTCGGCAACTTCCCGCAGGCCTTCACCCATCTCTCGCTGATCATGGCCGCGACGACCCTGGACGACGCCCTGGACGACGCGCTCGACCGGATGCCGGTGCGCTGAACGGGGGGATCGCCGGACCCTGCGGCAGCATCTCGACCACGACGAAGGAGAGCACGGCGGCCAGCACCACCAGCGCCACCGTGTCCACATTGCCCAGCAGCAGCACGACCAGCACCACACTGCTCACCGGCACCTTGAGCGCCGCGGTCACGGAGGCCGCCATGCCGACCGCCATCGCCGGCACCAGGCCCAGCCCGGGCAGCGGCGCGACCAGGGCGCCGGCCGCCCCGCCCAGGAACAGCGAGGGGAAGATCGGGCCACCGCGCATGCTGCCCAGACACAGCGCGTAGGCGAGCCCCTTGAACGCGAGGACGGCGACCAGGGCGCCCGCCGGCCAGGCGTGCGGGTCCTTCGCCAGCCCCGACAGGGCCGCCTCCCCGGACAGCGCGGCCTCGGCCGGCGAACGTCCGGTGGAGACGGCGTACAGGGTGACGCAGACCGCGACGCCGACACCGCACAGCGTGGTGTTGCGCACCGTGTGGGTCGTCACGAACCCGGCGGTGAACCGTCCGCCCACGAAGATCCAGTGGACGACGAACGCGATGGCCGGCGCCAGCACCAGCACCCACAGCACATCCGGCCAGTCCAGCGGCGGCGGCTCGGGAAGACCGATGTCCAGGCTGCCCGTCTGGAAGCCCGTCCAGTGCACGAACCCGGTGAAGATCATGTCCCCGACGCCGCTGGCCAGCAGGGCCGGCAGCATCACCGCGAACAGCTGCGGCCCGCCCACCCCGGCCACCTCCATCAGCAGCACCGCGCCCACCACCGGGTTCCCGAACAGCGTCGAGATGGACGCCGCGGACCCGGCCGCCGCCAGCAGCCCGGTGCTCGCCTCGGTCTGCGGCGCCCGCACCAGGCTCGCGAAGAGCAGCGCGAGGCTGCCGCCCAGCGCGATCAGCGGCGCCTCGGGGCCCAGCACGACCCCGAGCGGCAGACCGACCATCGCGGCCACCACGACGCCCGGCAGCGCCGCCTTGGTGATCCCGCCCGCGTGCAGGCCGCCGGCCGGCAGATGTCCGCCGCGGCCGGGCAGCCGCGCCACCACCAGACCGACCACGAGCCCCGCCACCGTCAGCAGCGGCAGCCCCCACCACCAGGGGGCCTGCTTCCAGCCCAGGTCCTGCGGCCACTCCTGCCAGATCAGGCGCTCCAGCTTGTTGACCGCCGCGAGGAACCAGAACGCGATCAGCGCCACCGGGATGCCGATCAGCCCGCAGAACACCAGCGCCTTGCGGTATTCCGGCCGGTTCAGCATGGTCCGCAGCACATCGGCTTCCAAGGGCTGGTTTCCCGTCGGACGTCCGCTCTTGTCTTCGCTCATAACATGACAAAGTTATCCATATCGTCCGGCGATGCCCGCTGCCACGCCGTAGCCCCCCCATGGCGCCCCACCCCTGTGGGATGGTGGTCCCGTGACCCTGGAGGACCTCGTCCGGCTGCGCCGGGCCCGTGACGCGATGGACCGCCACTACGCCGAGCCGCTCGACGTCCCGGCCCTCGCGCGCGTCGCCCTGATGTCCCCCGGCCACTTCTCCCGCAGTTTCCGCGCGGCCTTCGGCGAGACGCCGTACAGCTACCTCATGACCCGCAGGATCGAGCGCGCCAAGGCGCTGCTGCGGCGGGGCGACCTCAGCGTCACCGAGGTCTGCTTCGAGGTCGGCTGCACCTCGCTCGGCTCGTTCAGCTCCCGGTTCACCGAGATCGTCGGTGAGACCCCGAGCGCCTACCGGGCCCGCGCGCACGACGAGGGCGCCGCCGTCCCCGCCTGCTACGCCAAGATCCACACCAGGCCGGTCAGGAAGGCCGGTCAGGAGCCGGTCAGGAATGGAGAAGCGAAAGCGGGCCCCCGCCCGTAGCGTGAGCCGCATGGCCCACACCGTCGCACCGCACCTCGCCGACAGCCACGACCTGATCCGTGTGCACGGAGCACGCGTGAACAACCTCAAGGACGTCAGCGTCGAGATCCCCAAGCGTCGGCTGACGGTGTTCACGGGCATCTCCGGCTCCGGCAAGAGCTCCCTCGTCTTCGGGACGATCGCCGCCGAGTCGCAGCGGCTGATCAACGAGACGTACAGCGCCTTCGTCCAGGGCTTCATGCCGACCCTCGCCCGGCCCGAGGTCGACGTGCTCGACGGGCTGACCACCGCGATCATCGTCGACCAGCAGCGGATGGGCGCCGACCCCCGCTCCACCGTCGGCACCGCCACCGACGCCCACGCGATGCTCCGCATCCTCTTCAGCCGGCTCGGCACCCCGCACATCGGCCCGCCCAGCGCCTACTCCTTCAACACCGCCTCGGTCCGCGCGAGCGGCGCGATCACCGTGGAGCGCGGCGCCCAGCGGGCCGTGAAGGCGACGTACACCCGCACCGGAGGGATGTGCCCGCGCTGCGAGGGCCGCGGCTCGGTCACCGAGATGGACCTGACCCAGCTCTACGACGACACCAAGTCCCTCAACGAGGGCGCGCTCACGATCCCCGGCTACAGCATGGACGGCTGGTACGGCCGGATCTTCCGCGGCTGCGGCTTCTTCGACCCCGACAAGCCGATCCGCCGCTACACCAAGCGCGAGCTGCACGACCTCCTCCACAAGGAACCCACCAAGATCAAGGTCGAGGGCATCAACCTCACCTACGAGGGACTGATCCCGAAGATCCAGAAGTCGATGCTCAGCAAGGACGTCGACGCGCTCCAGCCGCATGTACGGGCCTTCGTGGAGCGGGCGATGACCTTCAGCGTCTGCCCCGAGTGCGACGGCACCCGGCTCAGCGAGGGCGCCCGGTCCTCGAAGATCGAGGGGCTGAGCATCGCCGACGTCTGCGCGATGCAGATCAGCGACCTCGCCGACTGGGTGCGCGGACTGTCCGAGCCGACGGTGGCGCCCCTGCTCGACGCGCTGCGGCACACCCTGGACTCCTTCACGGAGATCGGCCTCGGCTATCTCGCCCTCGACCGGCCCGCCGGCACCCTCTCGGGCGGCGAAGCCCAGCGGGTGAAGATGATCCGCCACCTCGGCTCCTCGCTCACCGACGTCACCTACGTCTTCGACGAGCCCACCACCGGACTGCACCCGCACGACATCCAGCGCATGAACGACCTGCTGCTGCGCCTGCGGGACAAGGGCAACACGGTCCTCGTCGTGGAGCACAAGCCGCAGGTCATCGCGATCGCCGACCATGTCGTCGACCTCGGCCCCGGCGCGGGCACCGCCGGCGGCGCCGTCTGCTTCCAGGGCGGGGTGGCCGGGCTGCGGGGCAGCGACACCGTCACCGGCCGGCACCTCGACGACCGGGCCGCCGTCAAGGACACCGTGCGCACCCCCACCGGGAAGCTGGAGATCCGCGGCGCGACCACGCACAACCTGCGCGAGGTCGACGTCGACGTCCCGCTCGGGGTGCTGACCGTCGTCACCGGGGTCGCCGGCTCCGGCAAGAGCTCGCTGATCCACGGCTCCATCCCGGCCGGCGAGGGCGTGATCTCGGTCGACCAGGCGCCGATCCGCGGCTCGCGCCGCAGCAACCCGGCCACGTACACCGGACTCCTCGACCCGATCCGCAAGGCCTTCGCCAAGGCCAACGGCGTCAAGCCCGCGCTGTTCAGCGCCAACTCCGAGGGCGCCTGCCCCACCTGCAACGGCGCCGGGGTCGTCTACACCGACCTCGCGATGATGGCCGGCGTCGCCACCACCTGCGAGGAGTGCGAGGGGCGGCGCTTCCAGGCGGCGGTCCTCGACCACCACCTCGGCGGCCGGGACATCACCGAGGTGCTGGCGATGCCGGTCGCCGAGGCCGAGGAGTTCTTCGGCGGCGGCGAGGCGCACACCCCGGCCGCCCAGCGCATCCTCGGCCGGCTCGCCGACGTCGGCCTCGGCTACCTCACCCTCGGCCAGCCCCTCACCACCCTCTCCGGCGGCGAACGCCAGCGCCTCAAGCTCGCCACGCACATGGCCGACAAGGGCGGCGTCTACGTCCTCGACGAGCCCACCGCGGGCCTCCACCTCGCCGACGTCGAACAACTCCTCGGCCTGCTGGACCGCCTGGTCGACGCCGGCAAGTCCGTCATCGTCGTCGAACACCACCCGGCGGTCATGGCCCACGCCGACTGGATCATCGACCTCGGCCCCGGCGCGGGCCACGACGGCGGCCGCGTCGTCTACGAGGGCACCCCGGCCGACCTGGTCGCGGCCCGCCCGACCCTCACCGGGGAGCATCTGGCGGCGTACGTGGGGGCCTGAGGCCCGGCTGGTGCGCGGGCGCCCGACCCGCCCTCACTCGGCGTCCCCCAGCGCCGTCATCGGGCTGACCCGCGTCGTGCGGTGGGCCGGGAGGAGCCCCGCCAGGGCGGTGAGGAGCGTCAGACCCGTGAGCACCAGCACCAGCCGGCCCAGCGGCAGCAGCAGGGGGGCCGTGCCGACGGCGCTGCGGACGAGCAGCCAGGCGTAGGGGACGCCGAGCGCCAGACCGAGCACACCGCCCAGGACGCCGTAGAGCCCCGCCTCCAGGGCGATCGTCCGGCGCAGGGCCCCGCCGCCCAGGCCCAGCGCGCGCAGCAGCCCGAACTCCCGGGTGCGTTCGACCGCCGTCAGACCGGTGGTCGTGGTGACCCCGACGACCGCCATGAGGACGGTCAGGGCGACGAGCCCCAGCGCGGTGGTCAGCAGCACGTCGAGGGTGCCCCGGTTGTCGTCCCGGACCTCCGCCAGGACGCGCAGGCCCGCCTCGTCCGGGTCGGCGGCGTGCGCCCGGACCAGGGTCCCCAGCGCCCGGTACGCCTCCCCGCGCGCCGCCGCTCCCCGGTGCGCGGCGTCGGCGAGGACGCCGCTCGCGTGCGCGGGGGCGCCCAGCCGGTCGAGGTCGCCGGGTGCGACGACCACGTCCGCCCTCAGCGGGCCCGGCCCGGGCAGGGTGGCGGCGACGGTCAGCCGGATCCGCCCGTGCCGGGACGGCAGGGTGAAGCGGTCGCCCGCCCGCACCCCGAGCGACCTGGCCAGGCCGGCGGCGACGAGCGCACGGCCGGGACCCAGGCCGTCGAGGGAGCCGGTGACGGTCCCGAGGTCCGCTCCGGTCGGCAGCGCGCCCGGATCCAGGTCGCTCACCTCGATCTCCTGGCCGTCGAGGGTCACCGGCAGGACGCGGTAGGCGGTGGCCCGGGCCAGCTCGGGCGCCGCCGCGAACGCCCGGACCGCGCCCGCGTCCCAGCCCCCGGCACCGGCCGTGACCTCGAAGTCGGCGGGGGCGGTGACGGCCGCGTCCCGGTCCAGATAGCCCCCGAGACAGGCCACGGCGACGAGGGCTCCCGACACCAGCGCGACACCGAGGGCGACGACCACGGAGACGGCCGCGGCCCGCCGCGGGGTGCCGCCGACCCCGCTGACCGCCAGCCGCCCCGTCGCGCCCAGCCGGCGCAGCGGCCACCCGGCCACGGCCAGTACCGGCCGCACCAGCAGCGGCCCCAGCGCGACCAGCGCCAGGAAGGCCAGACCCGCCGAGCCGACGGTGCCCAGCATGCCGAGGTCACGGTCGTAGTCCTGCTGCCCCGGCCCGGGCAGCTCGTTCACCACCAGCGCGGCGAGCCCCACGGCCAGGGCGGCGAGGACGGTCCCGGCGGTCAGCCGGACGGGACCGATCCGCCGTTCCCCGGTGACCGTCCCGGCCGTCCGCAGCGCCTGGAGCGGTGACACACCGGCCGCCGCCAGCGCCGGTGCGAGCACCGCGCCGACGGTCACCAGCACCGCCCCCACGACCACCAGCGCGCCGTACGCCACCGGGAACCCCGGCGCCGACAGCTCCCGGCCGGCGAGCAGCCGCGCGGCCGCCGGGGCGAGGTGTCCGGCGCCCAGCGCGAGGAGCACCCCGGCCGCCCCCGCGACCGCCCCCACCAGCGCGCCCTCCACGGCGAGCGCGGTCACCAGCCGGCGCCGCCCGGCGCCGACGGCCCGCAGCAGCGCCAGCTGCCGCAGCCGCTGCGCGAAGACGATCCGGAACGTCGAGGTCGCCACCAGGGCCGCCGCCCCCACCGCGACGGCCAGGAACACGGAGATCAGCCGGAACATCTCCCGCAGATCCCCGCCCACGGCGTCCCGTTCCTCCTGGGCCCGCACGGCGGCCCCGGTCGTGACGGACGCGCCCGGCGCGTCCCGCTCGAGCAGGGCCCGCACCCGCCGGGCCACCTCGCCCCGTACGACCCCCTCCTCGGCCCGGATGTCGATGCGCGGATATCCCGGCGACTGGGCGTACGGCAGCAGGCGCGCGTCGGTGGCGTACCCGCCGGCCCGCTGCTCGGCCGTCGTGGAGCTCCGCACCACTGCGGTGACGGTGAGGGCGACCTCGCGGGTCCGCTCCGGGTGCGCGGGGTCGGGGAGGAGCAGGGCGGTCCGGCTGCCGGGGGTGAGCAGGAGTTCCTCGGCGGCCTGCCGGTTGACCGCGATCTCGCCGGCGGCGTCGGGATAGCGGCCCTCGACGAGCCGGACCTGTGACAGCGGTCCGGTGCCGGGGTCGGCGTACAGCGGCAGATAGCGGTCGAAGCCACCGGCGATCGGCGCGCCCGCGTCCACCCGTCCGACCGCCTCGGCGACCCCGGGCAGCGCGCGGATCCGCCGCAGCGCGGCGGTGGAGAAGCCGGTCGCCGCGTCCTCGCCGGGGGCCACGACCAGGGTGACGGCCTCCGGGGTGCCGCGGAAGCGGTCGAGGGTGGTGCGCACCGTGATCTGCTGGGCCATGACGGCGGCGAAGACGACGAAGGCGGCGACGAGGACCGACAGCCCGGTGGTGAACAGACGGCCGGGGCGGCGCAGCAGCTCGGCGAGCTGCGACCCCAGGACGGTCGCCCGCCAGGACGGCGACGTCATGCGCTCCTCCTTGAGGAGGAGTTGCCGCGCTCTACAAGGCGGTCGGGTGCGGGGCGGTCGTCGGTGAGGCGGCCGTCGGTGAGGGTGAGGACCCGGTCGGCGTGGGCGGCGGCGCGTGGGTCGTGCGTCACCATGAGGACGGTCTGCCCGAGGTCGCGCACGGAACGGCGCAGGAACTCCAGGACCTCCGTGCCCGAGCGCGAGTCCAGATTGCCGGTCGGTTCGTCGGCGAAGACCACGGCGGGCCGGGCCACCAGGGCCCGCGCCAGCGCCACCCGCTGCTGCTGCCCGCCGGAGAGTTCGGCGGGCCGGTGGGACATCCGGTCGCCGATGCCGAGCACCCCGACGAGATGGTCGAGGAGGTCCCGGTCCGGGCGCCGGCCCGTGAGGGTGACCGGCAGCGCGATGTTCTCCAGCGCCGTCAGCTGGGGCAGCAGGTTGAACGACTGGAAGACGAAGCCGGCCTTCTCCCGCCGCACCCGCGTCCGGGCCCGCTCGGACAGCCCGGTGAGGGCCGTGCCGTCCAGCACCACCCGGCCCGAGGTGGCCGTGTCGAGACCGGCGAGGCAGTGCATCAGCGTCGACTTGCCCGACCCGGACGGCCCCGTGATCGCCGTGAACCGGGCCCGGGCGAAACCGACGGTCACCCGGTCCAGCGCCCGGACCTCCGTCTCGCCCTGCCGGTAGGTCTTCACGAGATCCACGGCGGCGGCGATGTCCCGGTCGTCGGGGAGGGGCGCCCCCGTTTCCCGCGCCATGACCATGAGCCGCACTCCCTTCTCCTCTTCCCGGCCCGGTGTCAGGAGGCCAGCGGCGGGAAGGAGATCGCGACCTTGGCGTCCGCGCAGTGCTCATTGGCCTTGTCCGACAGCGTCAGCACCTTCCGGTCCGACGGGGGAGTCCCCTCGCCCTTCGCCTTGTCCGCCGCCCACACCTCGTACTGGGCGACGCGGAAGCCGAGGTACCCGTCCTTCATCTGCGCCCGGCGCATCCGCATGGTGTCCTGCTCCCACCGCTCGACGGCGGCCCTGTCGGTGGGGAGGTGCTGGGCGTCGTCCACGATCCGCTGCGCCAGCGCGCAGTCGGCCTTGGAGGCCTGGCTGGGCCGGTTGTGCTCCTGCCACCAGAGCCCGGCCCCGGCCGCCAGTACGGCGGTGAACGCGAGGGCGACGGAACCGAGGACGATCGCCCTGGTGCGACGGCGGGGACGGGGACGGGCAGGGGTGACAGCGGACACGACGACCTCCGGGAGATGTCCGGGAAGTCCTCCGGGGAGTCCGGAGAACATGCGGAAAGTCTCGAAGGAACGGCGTCCCGGCACATCAGCCGCCGATGCGATGTCCGGACGGCGCACATGCAACCGCGGTCAGAGGACGGGACTACGACTGCGGTCGCAGACCGGCGGGTCGACGTGCGGTGACGCGGGGTCAGCCGGCGGGGCTGACCAGGCCGGCGTCGTAGGCGAAGATGACGGCCTGCACCCGGTCCCGCAGGTCCAGCTTGGTCACGATCTTGCCCAGATGGGTTTTCACGGTCGCCTCCGCGATGAACAGCCGCCCGGCGATCTCGCTGTTGGACAGCCCCTCCGCGACCAGCCGGAGCACCTCGCGCTCACGGGCGGTCAGCAGGTCCAGCCGCTCGTCGTGCCGGGGCGAGGGCGCCAGCCGGCCCGCGAACCGGTCCAGGAGCTGACGGGTGACGCGCGGCGCCACCACCGACTCCCCGGCCGCCACGACCCGGATCGCCGACACGACCTCCTCGGGTGGTGTGTTCTTCAGCAGGAAGCCGCTCGCCCCGGCCTGGAGCGCCGCGAACGCGTCCTCGTCGGTGTCGAAGGTGGTGAGCACCAGCACCCGGGGCCCGCCGGGCAGCCGGCTCAGCCGCTCGGTGGCCTCGACGCCGTCCATGACCGGCATCCGGATGTCCATGATGACGACATCGGCCTCGGTGCGGGCCAGCAGCGCCACCGCGTCCGCGCCGTTCTCCGCCTCGCCGACGACCTCGATGTCGTCCTGCGCGGCCAGCACCATCGCGAACCCCGCCCGGATCAGCGGCTGGTCGTCCACGACGACCACCCGTATCGCACCGCTCATCGCACCCGTCCCGCCCGTCCGCTCATCTCGTTCGTTCCCTTCGTTCTGTTCGTTCCGTTCGTTCCGCTCATTCCGCGGCCCTGTCGACGCGCCCCGTCAGGGGAAGTTCCGCGTCCACCCGCCATCCCGTGCCGAGGCGCGGCCCCGCGCTGAAGGTGCCGCCGGACACCTCCACCCGCTCGCGCATGCCGACGAGCCCGTTCCCGCCGCTGCCCCGGCCCACGGCCTCCCGCGCCCCGGCCAGCCGCCCGGCCCCGTCGTCGACCACGCCGATCCGTACGGCGTCCCGGCCGCACCGCAGCGAGATCGCCACCTCGGCCCCCGGCCCGGCGTGCCGCAGCACATTGGTGAGGCTCTCCTGGACGACCCGCAGCACGGTCAGCCCGTCCGCCGTGGACAGCCTGTCCCGGTCGCCCTCGATGTCCAGGTCCACCTTCAGCCCCGCCGTGCGGGCGCGTTCGGCGACCGTCTCCAGGTCGTCCAGGGAGACGCGCCGACGGCCGGCGTCGGCGTCGACGGACTCGCCGCCCGGGCCGGAGGAGGCGCGCCCGGCCCGCAGCACCCGCACGATCCGGTGCATGTCCTCCAGCGCGTCCCGCCCCGTGTCGGCGATCGCCTTGAGCGCCGTACCGGCCCGGTCGGGGTCGGACGTGAGGGCGTACCCGGCGCCGTCGGCCTGGAGGATCATCACCGCCAGGCTGTGGGCCACCACGTCGTGCAGCTCCCGGGCGATCTCCGCGCGCTCCTCGGCCGCCGCGAGCCGCACGAGATGCTCCCGCTCCCGCTCGGCGGTGGCGGCCCGGGCCTCCAGGCTCGCGACGTACAGCCGCCGGGTCCGCAGCACCAGGGCGGTCAGCCACACGGCCGCGCAGACACCGGCGATGGCGACGATGTCACCGAGGCCCTCGTCCTGCCCCTCGCCGAACGGCAGCAGCCCGCCGAACGTCACGACCACGCCCACCAGCACGATCGCGCCCGCCGCGTAGACGTGCCGCATCGAGCGGGCGTGCGTGACCACGGACACCATCGCGATGAGCAGCGCGCCGTCGTACGGGGTGGGGCCGGACCCCAGCGCGAACTGGAGCAGCACGAGCCCCGTGACCACCCCCATCACCGCCGTCGGCCGGCGCCGACGCCACAGCAGCGCCAGCGCCATCGCCCAGCCGACGACCTGGTGGAGGTCGTCGTCGGAGGAGGCGGTCGTGTAGACCACCAGCACCGCGAGCGCGACGTCGTACGCCGGCCGCACCCATGGCTGACCCAGTAAGCCGCGCACCATGGCGCACAGGCTACGCCGCGCACCACCCACCCCACCGCCCAAGGCCACCCGCCTCAGGACCCGTATCACCGCGAACCACCTCAGGAGCTCCGGGAGTTCGATGTCGACGGCGCGGAACACACCCCCCCAGCCCGCGACGCGGTGAAGCAGGTCCGGACCCTGCCGCGCGAGCGCGGGCCCATGGCCGCCTCGGGACGCTCCGGCACAATGAGCCTGATCGGTGCGGGTGCGGGTGCACGGGACCACCGGGAGACGAGAAGGGCGGCGAGGGCGTGGACGAGCAGGCGGAGGGGATCTCCTCGCCGAGGGACGCGGCGAACAACGCGCTGGTGCTGGCCTTCGGGCGGCTCCAGGGCGCGGCGAACCGGCTGGAGTACATCCTGGGCCGCTCCCTGGAGCAGGAGTGCGGCATCACCCATCTGATGTTCGAGGTGCTGCTGATCCTCGGGCGGGCCGGTGAGCCGGGTCTGTCGATGCGGGCCGTCGCGCAGGAGCAGGTGCTCACCACCGGCGGTGCGACGCGCCTGGTGGACCGGATGGAGGCGGCCGGGCTGGTCGAGCGCGCCGAGGACCCCGACGACCGGCGCGGGCGCCTGGTGCGGCTGACCCCCCTCGGCGAGGAGACCGCCGTACGCGCGTCCCGGCTGCACGTGGAGAACATCCGCCGCTACTTCCTCGACCCCCTGCCGGCCGAGCACCGGGAACGGTTCGCCGAGGACCTGCGGATCCTGAGCCACTCCGCCCGGGACGTCCTGCCGCGCCTGCCCTGAGCACCCGCCCACGCTGTGGCGGCCGTCACACGAACGAGGAAATATCTGACGCGTCAGTTACTGTTTGAGCAGACGAATCGTTCGCACCCCGCGGGCGCCGCATCCTCCCGAGGACCCCGATGAAGCTCGTCTACGCCTTCGACGCCTACTGCGGCTGGTCGCACGGCTTCTCCGCCACCCTGGGCGAAGTCGTCTCCCGGCACCCCGGACTGCCGGTCGAGGTGGTCTCCGGCGGCCTGTTCACCGGAGCGCGCCGCGTCCCGATCCGCGCGTTCGGCCACGTCCGGGGCGCCAACGCCGAGATCGCCCGGCTGACCGGCGCCGAGTTCGGCGAGCCGTACGAGCGGCTGATCGCCGACGGCACGTTCGTGATGGACTCCGAGGCCGCCGCCCGCGGACTCGCCGCCCTGCGCGGGGCCGCTCCCGACCGGGCCGCGGAACTGGCCGTCGCCCTGCAACGGGCCTTCTACGTCGACGGCCTCAGCCTCTCCGACCCGGCGACCCCGCGGAAGGTCGCCGAGGACGCCGGACTGGACGCCGACGCCGTGGCCGCCGCCTTCGAGGGGCCCGAGGCGCGCGCGGCGGCGGAGGCCGACTTCCACCGGACCGCCTCGCTGGGCGTCGAGGGCTTCCCCACCCTCCTCGCCGTCGACGGCGACCGCGTCACCCCTCTGGCCTACGGCCGGGCCGGCGCCGACGAGATCGACCGACGCCTGGCAGGCATCCGTACGACCTGACAGTCCCGCACCCCCCCAAGGAGTCATCCATGAGCACCCTCTCCTTCAAGGTCCTCGACCTGGACTTCCCGGTCGGCAGCAAGAACAAGACGGCCACGCTCGTCACCGGTGAGTCGGAGGCGCTGCTGGTGGACGCCGGCTTCACCCGCGCCGACGGCCACCGGCTGGCCGCCGAGATCCTCGACTCCGGCAAGAAGCTGACAACCGTCTTCGTCAGCCACGGCGACCCCGACTTCTACTTCGGCGCCGAGGTCCTCGCCGACGCCTTCCCCGACGCCGTCTTCGTCGCCACCCCGATCGTCATCGAGCACATCGCGCACTCCTACGAAGGAAAGCTCAAGGCCTGGGCCGCCCTCGGCCCCAACCTCCCCACCCGGCTGGTCGACCTCGCCCCGCTCAGCGGGGACCTCACCCTCGAAGGCCACCGCTTCGAGCTCAAGGGCGGCCCGGCCGCTCTGCCCGACCGCCACTACCTGTGGCAGGCCGGGCACCGCGCCCTCCTCGGCGGCGTCCTGCTCTTCCAGCAGGAGCACGTCTGGGTCGCCGACACCCCCACCCCCCAGGACCGCGCCGCCTGGACCGACCTGCTGGACGAGATGGCCGCCCTCCAGCCCGAGCTGGTCGTCCCCGGCCACCGGCTGCCCGGCACCGCGGCCGACGCCTCCGCCATCACCGCCACCCGCGACTACCTGCTCGCCTTCGAGGAGGAACTGGCCGCGGCGGCCGACGGCGCCGCGCTCACCGAGGCGCTGGTCGAGCGCCACCCGGACCACGGCATGCTGATCGCCGCGCAGATCGGCGCGAAGGTCGCCAAGGGCGAGATGAAGTGGGGCTGACCATGACACACGACAGCACCGACTTCGCCACCTCCACCGCGCCCGCCGACGTCGTACGGCGTCAGTACCTCGCCTCGGCCGCGGGCGACCTGGCGGCCCTGCGCGCCACCCTCGCCCCGGACGTGGAGTGGACCGAGATGGCGGGCTTCCCGCTCGCCGGCACCTACCGCACCCCTGACGGCGTCACCTCCAACGTCATGGAGAAGCTGGGCCGGGACTGGGACGACTGGACCGCCCACGACGACACGTACGTCGTCGACGGCGAGAACGTCGTCGTCCTCGCCCGCTACACCGCCGCCCACAAGGCCACCGGCAAGCGGATCGACGTCCGCGTGGCCCACCACTTCGTCGTACGCGGCGGCCTCGTCGTCCGCTTCGAACAGTTCGTCGACACCGCGCTCGTCCGCGCGGCCATGACCGACTGAACCCGCGCACACCGGGGAACGCCCGATCGGCCGTTCCCCGGTGTCAGGGGGCCGACTGGAACGCCGGGACGACGTCCTTGATGAACAGCTCCAGCGACCTGCGCTTCTCCTCGTGCGGGAGGCCGGTGTCGATCCAGAAGCTGTACTCGTCGACGCCGAGCTCCTGGTAGCCGCGCAGACGCTCGATCACCTCGGCGGGGGTGCCGATCATCGCGGTCCGGTGCAGCGACTCCGGGGTGAACTCGGGGCGGCCCTCGAACTTCGACTCCGGGCTGGGCGGCAGGAAGCCGTTGACCGGGGTCGACCGGTTGCCGAACCAGGCGTCGAAGGTCCGGTAGAACCGGCCGATCGCCTCCGCGGCCGGCCGCCAGCCCTCGGGCTCGTCGGGGGAGTGGACGTGGGTGTGCCGCAGCACCATCAGCTCGGGCCGTGCCACCTCGGGGTGGTTGGCCACCGCGGTGTCGAACTTCCGCTTCAGGTCGACGACTTCCTCGTCCCCCTTCATCAGCGGGGTGACCATGACATTGCAGCCCTGGGCGACGGCGAAGTCGTGGGAGTCGGGGTCGCGGGCGGCGATCCACATGGGCGGGGTGGGCTGCTGGACCGGCTTGGGCACGCTCGTCGAGGTCGGGAACTGCCAGATCTCGCCGTCGTGCGCGTAGTCGCCCTGCCACAGCGCCCTTACGGCGGGCACGAGTTCGCGCAGGTGCTTGCCGCCGTCCCGGGCCGAGAGCCCGCCCGCCAGCCGGTCGAACTCGAACTGGTAGGCGCCGCGGGCGAGTCCGACCTCCATCCGGCCGTTGCTGATCACGTCCAGCAGCGCGCACTCGCCGGCGGCCCGGATCGGGTTCCAGAACGGGGCGACGATCGTCCCGGCGCCCAGCCGGATCGTCGAGGTCTGCGCGGCCAGATGGGCGAGGAGCGGGATCGGGCTCGGGGAGATCGTGTACTCCATCGAGTGGTGCTCGCCGATCCACACCGTGCCGAAGCCGCCGGCCTCGGCCATCAGGGTCAACTCGGTCAGATTCTCGAAGAGTTCGCGATGGCTGACCTCCTCGTCCCAGCGCTCCATGTGGACGAACAACGAAAACCTCATGACTGCGGCTCCTTGCGTGATGCGGTGGCGTCCATCTCGGTGAGGGTCACGTCACCGGTCGCCCAGTGGGACCGGGGCACCTCGTGGACGACGACACGGATGTACTCGGGCTTGGTGTCCGTGGTGCGCAGGACCGCGGCGTGCACCTCGTGCAGCAGGGCCCGGATCTGCTCCGGGGAGCGGCCCGCGGCGAGGGTGATGGCGACCTGGGGCATGTCGTTGTCAGCTCCGCATCGTGAACGGGTCGGCCACCGGCTCCTCGCTGGTGTTGATCCACACGCTCTTCAGGCGCGTGTACTCCCTGATCGTCTCGGTGCCGTGCTCGACCCCGACACCGCTGGTCTTGAAGCCCTGCCGCGGGGACATGGGGGACATGGCCCGGTAGGTGTTGACCCAGACGGTGCCCGCGTCGAGGCGCGCCGCCATCCGGTGCGCGCGCGAGAGGTTCGTCGTCCAGACACCGGCCGCGAGCCCGTACTCGGTGTCGTTGGCCAGGCGTACGACCTCCTCCTCGGAGTCGAACGGCATGACGGCCAGCACCGGACCGAAGATCTCCTCGCGGACGACCCGCATGTCGTTGTCGACGTCGACGAGGATGGTCGGCTCGTAGAACCAGCCGCCGAGCCCGCCGCCGTCCGTGGGGCGTCCGCCGGTCAGCACCCGGGCCCCCTCGCTGCGGCCGAGGTCGACATAGCCGGCCACCTTGTCGCGCTGGCCGGCGAAGGCCAGCGGGCCCAGCTCGGTCGCCGCGTCCAGGGGATCCCCGATGCGGATGGTCCCGGCCCGCTCGGCGACCCGCTCCAGCAGCTCGTCGTAGACCGACCGGTGGGCGAAGACCCGGCTGCCCGCGATACAGGTCTGCCCGGCGGCGGCGAAGATGCCGGCCACGACGCCCATCGCCGCGTTCGCGACGTTCGCGTCCTCGAAGACGATGTTGGGGGACTTGCCGCCGAGCTCCAGCGTGGAGCCGATGAACCGGCTCGCGGTCGCCGCGGCGATCCGCGCCCCGGTGGCGGTGGAGCCGGTGAAGGAGATCTTCGCCAGGTCGCGGTGGTCGACCAGCGCCTGTCCCGCCTCGGCCCCGAACCCGGTGACGACATTGACCGCGCCCGGCGGGAAGCCCGCCTCCAGCGCCAGCTCGGCGAGCCGGACGACGGTCGCCGAGGTGTACTCGGACGGCTTGATCACCACGGTGTTGCCGGCGCACAGGGCCGGAGCCAGCTTGCTGCTGGTCAGCGTCAGCGGCGAGTTCCAGGGTGTGATCGCGCCTACGACACCGAGCGGCTCCCGGGCCGTGTAGTTCAGCACCTGACGGTCGGAGGTGGGGATGAAGTCGCCGTGGATCTTGTCGGCGAGCCCCGCGTAGTAGTGGTAGTACTCCGGCAGGGTCGCCAGCTGCCCCCGCATCTCGCGCAGCAGCTTGCCGTTGTCCTGGGTCTCCATCCGGGCCAGGTCCTCGGCGTTCTCGGCGATCAGCTCACCGAGGCGGCGCAGCAGATGACCCCGGCGGGTCTGGCTGAGGTCGCGCCAGCGCGGGTCCTCGAAGGCGCTCCGCGCGGCCGCGACCGCCCGGTCGATGTCGGCCGCGTCGCCGCGCGCCGCCCGGTAGAGGACCTCGCGGGTGGCGGGGTTGCTGCTCTCGAAGTACTCGCCCGACGCGGGCTCCACCCGCGCCCCGCCGATGACGTGCTGCAACGTGGTGAGGTCAGACATGGGCACACTCTCCGAGGAAGGTGGTGAGGGAGTCGACCAGCGCCCGGGGACGCTCGACGGGCAGCATGTGACGCGCCCGGGGCACGACCACCGCACGGCAGTCGGGCAGCGCCGCGGCGAGCCGGCGGGTCATCCCGGGGGTGGAGCCGGGATCGTCCTCCCCCGTCACCGCCAGCGCGGGTACGGCGATCCGGCCGAGGTCCGGGGCGAGGTCCGCGTCCGCCGTGGCGAACACCCGGTAGCAGCCCAGGAAGGAGCCGACGTCGTTGGCGAGCAGCGTCGCCCCGGTGCGGGCCACCCGGTCGGCGCCGACGTCCGTGCCGTCGTACCACCGCTTCAGGGACGCGGCCGCGCTCGCCGCGAAGTCTGCCTCCGCGGTGCGCAGCCGGGCGAGGACGGAGTCCCGCTCCTCGGGGGTGCGCGCGCACACCGAGCTGACCGAGGTCAGGGTGGCCACCCGGTCGGGCCAGTGCAGCGCCAGGTGCTGGGCGACCAGCGCGCCCAGGGAGAATCCGACGAGGTGCGAGCCGGCCGGGATCCCGTCGGCGACCCCGTCGGCCAGGTCGGCGAGGCTCACCCCGTCGGGCACCGGGGGGCGGGTGCCGTGGCCCGGCAGGTCCGGGGTGATCACGGTGAAGCGGTCGGCCAGGAGCGCGGCGACCGGCTCCCACATGGTGTGGTCGAGTCCGACGCCGTGCAGCAGGACCACGGTCGGCTGGCTCATGGGCACCTACTGTTCGGTCGTGAGCGGCGCGAGGCGCTGCTGGGGGCGTCCCTGCGCGGCGGCGGCGAGCGCGATGACGATCTCGTGCGGATGCGGGGCGTCGCTGACGCGGACCTCGAAGCTCTGGTGGTGCGAGCGGATCGTGGCGTCGGTGATGTGCTTGAGCGGGATGTCGAAGACCACGCCGGCCGGGCCGCGCTTCTCGACCGCGGGCAGCAGGGTGGTGGCGTTGGCCGCCTTGCGGAAGTGGTCGCCGAACTTCAGGGTGTGGATCAGCGCCGAGCCGTGCTCGATCTCGCCGTCCAGCCCCACGATGGCGGCCTTGCCGTAGGCCTCGGCGGGCGCACCGAGGGCGTCGAGGACCGCGGGGGCGAGCAGCGCGCCGAGGTCGGAGGCGTGGGCCTCGATGCCGGGGCCGAGATCCTCGACGAAGCCCTGACCGGCCCAGGGGTTCTCGATCACCGCGGCGACGACGGCGATCCGGGCGGGGCGGGCGAGTTCCCGGCCGCCCTCGGTGTGGATCTCCTCGACGACGGTCACGATCCTGCGGACGCTCATGAGGAAACAACCTCCAGGGTTTCGGTGGTGACGACGGGGTCGGTCAGCCGGTCCCCGATCCGGGGATGCGGGCGCGGCCCGGTCGACGCGGCCGCGATCACGACGATCTCGTCCGCGCGCGGACCGTCGGAGACCCGGGCGCTGATGGTCTGGTAGTGGCTGCGCGTCGCGGCATGGGTCTTGTGCCACAGGGGGATGACCAGCGACTCCCCGGCCTCGCCGCGTGTGTCGGCGAAGCAGATGATGGACTCGCCCTGGAGGAACTCTCTCACCAGGTTGCCGAAGTACGGGGTGTGGATGAGCGCCCCCGCGTGCTCGATCTCGCCCGCCGTGCCGACGATGGCGGCCTTGCCGAACGACTCGATCTCGTCCGCGCCGCCCAGGGAGGTGAGGAGCCGGTCGGTGAGCAGCCTCGCGAGCACCGGTGCGATACGCGCCTGCTCCGGATTGAGGTCGGTCGAAGGACCGGACCCCAGCCAGGGATTCCGTACGACCGCGGCGGCACTCGCTCGCCACGCCGGTCGCGCGGGCGCCGCACCCGCCTCGGTCAGGACGACGTCACGGTAGAGCACGAGCTTGCGGAGACCGATGCTCTCGTCAGGGTGTTCCCAGCTCTCTTGCATGGCACAGGACGATAGGCATCCCCGTCAAACCGGTCAAGGGTTGCTGCCCGAATGGGCTCCGGATGTCGGCCGTAGCCTCGGTCCGGCGTCCGTTGAATGCCACTTGACGTGCGTGTTTATCGGGCTGAAGGAATCGGCTGAACGATCCCCCGCGGCCGCGCCCTTGACGCTCCCTCTGTGCCATGCCTTACTGCTTCTTGTATGCCAATGCGGGCCGGATTGGCGGCTGCGCGGACGTTCTTGCAGCCATGGAAGGGGAAGAGATGGCGCACACCGAAGCCCACCGGGAACGCATCGAGAAGGCCTGGGCCGAGGCCTGGGAGCACGGTGACGTCGACGCGCTCGACACCCTGCTGAGCCCGGCCTACCTGCGCCACGGGACGGACCCGCACCCGCAGGACCTGGACGCCTTCAAGGCGTCGATCACCTCCACGCGCGCGGCGTTCCCGGACCTGACGACCGTCATCGACGACCTCGTGATCGAGGGCGACAGGGCCGCGATCCGCTGGCACAGCAGCGGAACGCACAGGAACTCCTTCCTCGGCGTTCCGCCCACCCACCGGCGCGTCGACATCAGCGGCGCCACGTTCGCCCGCTTCGAGGGGGACCGGATCGTCGAGGAGCACGTGACCTGGGACCCGCGGGCGCTGCTCGCGGCGCTCGGCATCATCAGCGTGGGACAGGACTGACGCCGGCATGGGACAGGACCGACGACCGACACGACAAGGAGCACCCTCATGACCGCGCTCGCCTCCACCCCCGACCTCGACGTGATGAAGCGGGTGAACCGGCAGTTCGTCACCGGTGTCACGGTCGTGACCGCGATGGACGGGGAGACCCCCAGAGGGCTGGCCGTCAACGCCTTCTCCAGCATCTCGCTCGACCCGCCCACGGTGATGGTGTGCGTCCAGCACACCTCGTCCACCCATGACTGTCTGTTCCGGGCGGACCACCTCGCGATCAACATCCTGTCCACCGAGCAGCTCGACGTCGTCGGCACGTTCGCGAGCAAGTCCGCCGACAAGTTCACGGACCTCGACTGGGAGAGCGGCCCGTACGGCAGCCCCCTGCTCGCCCGCAGCAGTGCGCGGATGGAGGTGCGGATCCGCGAGCGCCTCCGGGCCGGCACGCACACGATCTTCGTCTGCCGGGTGGTGCACGCGTCGGTCACCGACCTGCACCCCATGGTCTACAGCGCGGGCAGGTTCTTCGACGGCGGGGCACTCACGTCCCTGGGATGATCCGCGGGCGGTGTCGGAGAGGACGGGAGAGGGAGGCACGGCCGGTGAATCGCGCGAAGAACGGCTCGATGCAGGCCACGGTGATCGCCGAGATGCGCCGGCGCATCATCAAGGGCGAGGTCGAGCCCGGATCCGCACTCTCGGAAGCCGCCCTCGCGGACGAGTTCGGGGTGAGCCGTACGCCGGTGCGTGAAGCCCTCAAGCAGCTCCAGACCGAGGGGCTCGTCGAGATCCGGCCGCGCGTCGGGACGTACGTCACCCTCCCCTCCCGCCGGGAGATCACGGAACTCTTCGAGATGAAGGAACTCTTGGAGGGCGCGGCCGCCCGTCTCCTCGCCCGGCGCGGCCGGGTCCCGGAGACCGACGCGCTGGAGCGGAACCTGCGCGAGGCCGACGAGGCGGTGGAGCGGGACGACCGGGAACGGTACGCGGGGCTGGTCCAGGAGTTCCACGACCTGCTGCTGGCCGGCTCCGACAACAGCAAGCTCCAGGCCCACTACCGGATGCTGATGAACCAGCTCGCGTACCCCCGGCTGGTGAACACCTCGCTCAGCCGGCCGGGCCGCGCCATCCAGTCCGACCGTGAGCATCACCTCGTCCTGGAGCTGATCCTGGAGAAGGACGGCGACAGCGCGGAACGCGTCATGCGCGAACACGTCAGGGCCAGCCGCCGCGCCCTCCTGGCGGGCCTGCCCCTGCCCGGGCGGTGACCCGACCGCCGTGCCGGGAGTTCAGGAAGCCGGTTCCTGAGGGCGTCGGCCGAGGACACAGAACTCGTTGCCCTCGGGGTCCGCGAGGACGACCCACGACTGCTCGCCCTGGCCGATGTCGACGTGCCGGGCGCCCTGGGCCACGAGACGGGCCACCTCGGCGTCCTGATCGTCCGGCACGAAGTCGAGATGCAGCCGGCTCTTGCCCTGCCTGGGCTCGTCCAGCCGGACGAACTCCAGCCCCGGGAACCGGTCCGGAGCCGGGCAGATCGCGAACTCGTCCTCGGAGGAGTGGACCACCACCCAGCCGAGCGCCTCGGCCCACCACCGCCCCAGGCCCGCCGGGTCCGCCGAGTGCACGATCACATGCCGCCATTCCAAGGTCATCGGCCGAGCGTAGACCGGCCGGCTCGGAGAACGCAGGCGGTTTTCCGCGGGGGCACGGGGGGCGGACACGGGGCGCGGACACGGGGGCGGACATGGGGGGGCGGACACGGGGCACGGACATGGGGGCGGACACGGGGGGCGCGTGGAGAAGATGCGCGCCCTGCTCTCACCACCCACTCCCCTCTCTCGCTCCCCAGTCCTCCCCAAGGCCTCCGTACGCCCCTCTGTCACTCTTCCGGGACCGTAACCGGCGCCTCAAGAATGGCCCTTCGTGCCGCCGCTCGTCGCAGTGGTGGTGGTGTCCGCTCCCGGCCGGGGAAAGCCGGCACCGGGCAGCAACAGGCAAGCGGACGGCCCGAAGGCCGTCGCGGAATGAAGCGGCACTCATGCCGCGGGGGGCAACACCACACCATGTCCGACCACATGACCACCGCCATCCCAACGCGCGGGGGCCGGCGCGCCCACGGCTCCCACCGGCGCCGGCTGGTGACCCAGGCGGCGTCCTCGCTGCTGGAGACCGCCGTGATCCTCCCCGCCCGCAACGAGGAGGCCGGCGTCCTGCTCGCGCTGGAATCACTGGCCGCGCAGACCACACCACCCGACCTGATCGTGATCGTGGTCAACAACTCCTCCGACCGTACCGAGGAGTTCGCCCGCGAGTTCGCCGCCCGCCCGGGCGTACCGCGCACCGTCGTCTTCAACCTGCCGGACAACCCGCACAAGAAGGCCGGCGCCCTCAACCACGGCATCGGCTGGCTGAACAGCACGCCCGGCGGACTCGCGGCCGCCGCGAAGTACCTGCTGGTCATGGACGCCGACACCAGTCTGCACCCGAAGTTCCTGGAACGGGCGCGCAACGTCATGGCCTCGGACCGGCGCGTGGGCGGCCTCAGCGCGACCTGCCTCGGCCGCACCGGCCTGTGGAAGAACCTCTGGCAGCGCTACCTGCTGGGCATGCAGATCATGGAGTACGGCCGTTACGCCCGGGGCCGCTACCGCTTCGGCATCCACAGCATGTCGGGCGCCGGCTCCTTCTACCGCACCGAGGCACTGCTGAGCATCCTGCGCTGGCGCGGCGAGGTGTTCTGGGAGGACCACGCCAACCTGGTGGAGGACTACGAGACGACGCTCGCGCTGAAGGAGGCGGGCTGGAAGGTCACGGCCAACCAGCACTGCATCGCCTACACCGACCTCATGCCCACCCTGCGGGAACTGATCGGCCAGCGGGAGCGCTGGGGACGCGGCACGGTCGACACCCTGCGCCGCCGCGGCTGGACGAAGCACACGTGGTTCTCCATCACCAGCATGGCGCTCGGCTTCGCCGGCTTCCTCTACACCCTGGGCTGGCTGGCCGCCTGGACCGGCGTGATCGCGAGCAAGGGCCTCGTCCTGGATCCGGCCTGGCTGTGCCTGGTCGCCTTCTGGATCGTGTACGCCGCCTTCCGCACCCGCCACCTCGGCTGGAAGGGCGTCCTGGTCGACGTCCTGATGCTGCCGGGCCTGGTCTTCTCCACCGTGCGCGCGTACTGGTTCGTCACCTCGCTGGTGAAGTCGTACGCCACCGGCGTCTCCGCCTGGAAGTGACCGCTTCCCCCTGTCCCGACCGTCCCGCACGAACGACAGATCACCGAGAGGAACAAGATCATGAACTACCTCAGCGGCACCGGCACCGGAATCGTCGCCGGGGCCGCCTCCCTCGCGGCCACCGGCACCTCGTCCACCACCGACCTGATCATCGCGGCCAGTCTCGCCCTGGTCCTGGGCGGCCTGACGACCTACGCCGCGGCCGTCCGCCGCCGCCGTCACGACGCCAGCGCGGCCGGCCACTGACCCGTACTACTTCAGATGCCGGTCCAGGAACCGGCAGCCGTCCTCCAGCTCGAACCACGGGGTGCCGGTGTGCCCTCCCCGGTTGGCGTGCAGGGTCTTCTCCTCGCTGCCGAAGGCGTCGAACAGGTCCAGGGCCCGTTGCCGGGGGTTCCCCTCGTCGTCCCACTGGAGCAGGAAGAGCAGCGGAACGGTGATCTGCCGGGCCTCCTCGCGCTGGGCGCGGGGCACGTACCCGCCGGCGAAGAAGCCGGCGGCGACGATGCGCGGCTCGGTCACCGCCAGCCGAATGCCGAGGGCGGTCCACCCTCCGGAGTACCCGACCGGGCCGCCGATCCCCGGCAGTTCGAGGAGGGCGTCCAGGGTGGTCCGCCACTCCGGGACCGCGTTCTCGACCAGCGGGCCGATCAACGACTCGAAGATCTCGTCGACCGGCTCGCCGGCCCGCAACGCCCGCCGGAGGTCGGCACGGGCCTGCTCGTCGGCGGCGGAACGCGGACGGTCACCGCATCCGGCGGCGTCGATGGTGGCCACCGCGTAGCCGCGCGCCGCGGTGTACCGGGCCCGGGCCATCAGCCGGGGGTCCGCCTTGGGCAGGCCGTTGTTGTGGGCCATCAGGACCAACGGGGCCGGTGCGGACCCGGGCGTCCACAGGGTGCCCGGGATCTCGCCGAGGGTGAATTCGCGTTCGAGGACGCCGTCGTCGAGGCGCCGCTCGGAGATGAAGCGCATGGTCGTGCCTTTCGGGAGTGCGCGTGAACGGCGCTCCCGGACGACCTATCGCCCGACCGTGACCCCGGAGGGGAGCACCCATGTCGATACTGCGTTCACGGGTACCACCTCCTCGTTCACTCGCACGGCCTCCCGGAAGGTAGCAGCGGCCACCACGGTCCGCCAACGGGTTTTCGGGGCTCGGTCCACTGTCTCAGTCCACCGTGAAAAAGTAGTCCCAGGGCGCCCCGCAGACTCCGGGGCATGACGACAACGACCCACACCACCGCCATCGCGGCCACGGGGCTGCGGAAGTCCTTCGGGGACAGAACGGTCCTCGACGGCATCGACCTGCACGTGCCCGCCGGCACGGTCTTCTCCCTGCTCGGCCCGAACGGGGCGGGCAAGACGACCGCCGTCAAGATCCTCTCCACCCTGATCACGGCCGACGCCGGCGAGATCCGGGTCGGCGGCCACGACCTGCGCACCGCCCCCCAGACGGTGCGGGCCGCGATCGGGGTGACGGGGCAGTTCTCCGCCGTCGACGGCCTGATCACCGGCGAGGAGCCATCGAGACGCGAGACACCGACTGGAGACCCACCATGACCCCTCCCGCACACCCCGGCCGCATGCTGTTCGTGAACCTCCCCGTGGCGGACCTCGCACGCAGCAAGGCGTTCTTCGCCGGTCTCGGGTTCGGTTTCCACCCGCACTTCACCGACGAGACCGCCGCCTGCACGCTCGTCGGCGAGCACGCCTTCGTGATGCTGCTCAGCCGCGAGAAGTTCGCGGAGTTCGCGAAACTGCCGTTGGCCGACCCCGCCACGCACACACCGGCGCTCTACTGCTTCAGCGTGTCCTCCCGCGACGAGGTCGACGCGGTCGCCGCCGCCGCACTCGCGGCGGGCGGCACCGAGGCGGACGGCGCGGAGGACCACGGCTTCATGTACTCACGCAGCTTCCACGACCTCGACGGCCACGGCTGGCAGGTCATCTGGATGGACCCGAAGACGGTGGAAGAGGGCCCGGAGGCGTTCACGCCCACCACGGAGGACGCCGACACCCCGGCCTGACGCACCAACTTCTCACAGCGGTCGTTGACGGCGCCCATCCCCTGTGGATGTCAGCCACGGCCTGGGATGCCTCTTCGCGCTTCGCCCGGAGCCGCGTGGGCACAATCGGGGCGTCCATGGGTGACGGCACTCCGGGGGGAGGGCGACGGTGGCGATCAGCGACGGCGTGCGCCGCTGGTGGGATTCCGCTGGGGCGCGCGCCCTGGTGTTCGTGCTCTGCGCGTCTCTCGTCTTCCATGCCCTGGTGCTGTTCGGGAGGGTCAACTCGGCCGACGACGCGTTCGTCGGCGGTGCCTTCAGGCTGTGGGCGGCCATGGCCGCCTTCTCTGTCACGGTGTGGGTCGCTCTGCTCGGCCGGGGCGTCACCACGACCCGCGCCCTGTCCCGGTCGTGGCCCTGCGCACGCGGCTGGTGGACGGCCTCGCTCGCCTCGTACTGCGCGCTCATGCTGGCCGCCACCGTGACACTCCGCGGCATCACCAGCGGCAACCCCTACGAGGTGCCGGTCCATCACTTTCCGGCGCTGATCGGTGTGCTCACGTTGGTCGGCGCGAGCGCGGGCGCGCCCTGGGTGCTGGCCGTGTGGCTTGCGCAGGAGCGGCTGCGGAGGCCAGGAGCTCCGCAGGGCGTCGACAACCCGCAGCACCCCGCGAATCCGGAGAGTCCCGTGAGCCCCGGGAGCCACGAGGACGACACGGACGCCGTCCGCGATGTCCTCGCCGTCTGGAAGGTCCTCGAAAACAGCGGACTCGCGCTCGCACTGATCGTGTCGACCTCGGTGTTCAACACGGGCGCTCTGCGTATCTCGCTCATCAGATCGGGGGTCGTCGAGCCGTCCGACTTCCCTCCGTTCCTCGTGCTGGGCTACGGCGCCTTCTTCGCCGCCGTCCTGGCCGCGATGCTGCTCCCCCCGCTTCTCATATGGCGGGCGCGGGCGTTCGCCCTCGTCGAGCGCGCGGTACCGGCACCTCCCACGGGCCTGCTCAACGAGACGCAGGTCGCGGACCGGGCGCGCCTGGAAGCCCAACTCCATGTGGACGCTCCGCTGTTCCGCAACCCCGTCACCGCCCTGAGTGTCCTGTCGCCCTTGGCGACGGCCCTGCTCACAGCCCTGGTGCCGAGTTGACCTGCTCGAGACTGGTGTGCGGTGGGGGGCGTGGTGGTACGCCGCCGAGCTCGGGCGCGGCCCCGACGCACTCACGCTCTCGGCTTGGGTATGGGTTCGGAGGCGGAGCTCGATTCGTCCGCGTCGAGCACGGCCAGGACGGCCTGAACCAGGATTCGGTGGCCGACGAAGCGACCACAGCGGCTCCGCTTTCACCGAAGCCGAGTTCGTACGCGGCCCAGGACCCCTGTTCACTGGCGGGCCATGTGCATACGCATCTCGCTGTCCGCGTCGGTGATGAGTTCGCCCGACAGATCGACGGTCACACTGTGGAGTGTGCCGGTGAACCGGAACGGTGACCGGTAGTCGGACGTGACCGGTTGGCCGGGGTTGGCGCCGCAGGTCAGGCCGCCGGGGTTGAACATGATGGGGGTGGTCACCGGGAATTCGGCCTCTGCCACGAGGCGGCGGTCGACGTAGAGCTGGGCACGTCCCGGTGCTCCCTTGCCGGTGGCGAGGTCGGGCTTGTCGGTCGGTTCGAACTCGAAGCGCAGCTCGTGGCGGCCCGTGGGCACCCGGTCGGTCGTGGATACGGTGTAGAAGGCTCGCGAGACGTAGTTGTGGACGTACGTCAGCTTGCCGTCCTTGATGTAGAAGCTCCAGCCGCCGGCCCCCGAACCCTGGCTCATCAGTACGCCTTCGGCGCCGTCGGTGGGGATCTCCGCGTCGGCGGTGATGCTGTGCGGCCGGTTGAGGACCCGGGGCGCGACGGAGGCCGGCAGTGTCTGGGTGCCGTGCCGGAAGGTGTAGCTGGTCCGCTCCTTGGTGATCTGCGGGCGTTCCACGGTCATCCGGGCGAGGGCGCTGCCGTCGATCGGCAGCACGTTGTACTTGCCTGCCTCGACGTACCACAGCGACACCATCTCGATGAGCTTGTCGCGGTGGTCCGCGGCGATGTCACGGGTTTCCGCGAAGTCCTCGTCGATGTGGTAGAGCTCCCAGGAGCCGGCGTCCAGTCGGGAGAGCGTCTCGGAGCTGATGGGTGTGCCGAAGGGCTGTTGCGCCTCGGTGAAGGAGGGTCCTGGCCAGGGGCATACGGCACGCCAGCCGTCGTGGTCGATGGCACGGTGGCCGAGCATCTCGAAGTACTGGGTGTGGTGGCGCGTCGGCGCGTTCGGATGATCGAAGGTGTGGGCGAAGCTGACGCCGTGCAGGGGGGACTGGGTGACGCCCTTGACGGTGTCGGGTGGTTCGATCCCGAGGACGTCGAGGACGGTGGGGACCATGTCCACGAGGTGGGCGTACTGGGTGCGCACCTCTCCTCGCGCCTTGATGCCGTGCGGCCAGTGGACGAGGAACGGGTCGCTGGCGCCGCCGCGGTACGTCTCCCGCTTCCAGCGCCGGAACGGGGTGTTGCCCGCCCAGGTCCAGCCCCAGGGGTAGTGGTTGAACGTGGTGGGGCCGCCGAGTTCGTCGATCGCCTCGAGGCTGTCCTGGATCGGTTCGGGGGCGTTGTTGAAGAACTGCGCCTCGTTGGCGGTCCCGGTGACCCCGCCCTCCGCGCTGGCCCCGTTGTCGGATACGACCATGATCAGGGTGTTGCCGAGTTCGCCGGTCTCCGTGAGGAAGTTCAGCAGCCGCCCGATCTGGTGGTCGGTGTGGGACAGGAATCCGGCGTAGACCTCCATCATCCGGGTGGCGAGGCGCCGGGCGTCCGGGGGCAGGGAGTTCCAGTCCGGGACGTCCGGGTCGTGGCGGGACAGCACGGCATCGGGAGGTATCACGCCCAGCCGCTTCTGGCTGCTGAACGTCACCTCCCGGTAGGCGTCCCAGCCGTCGTCGAACCGGCCCCGATAGCGGTCCGCCCACGCGCGCGGCACATGGTGCGGTGCGTGGGTGGCCCCAGGACAGAAGTGGAGGAAGAACGGCTTGTCGGGGGCGACCTGCTTGGCGTCGGAGATGAAGATCATCGCCTTGTCCGCCAGGTCCTCGGTCAGGTGGTAGCCGTCTTCCGGTGAGCCGGGGGGTTCGACCTGGTGGTTGTCGTACACGAGATCCGGATACCACTGGTTGGTGTCACCACCGAGGAATCCGTAGAACCGTTCGAAACCACGGCCGAGCGGCCAGCGGGCATAGGGGCCGGCGGGGGACTCCTGCTCCGAGGGCATCAGATGCCACTTGCCGACCATGTACGTGTTGTATCCGTGCTGCAGCAGCATCTCGGACAGGAACCCGTTCTCAAACGGGATGTTGCCGTTGTAGCCCGGGTACCCGGTGGCCATCTCGGTGACCGCCGCCATGCCGTTGGCGTGGTGGTTGCGGCCGGTGATGACGCAGGAACGCGAAGGTGAGCACAGTGCCGTGGTGTGCATGTTGTTGTAGAGCAGCCCGTTGGCGGCCAGCCCGTCCAGGCTGGGGGTCTCCATCGGACTGCCGTAGCAGCCGAGTTGTCCGTAGCCCGTGTCGTCGAGCACGATCGTCAGCACGTTGGGGGATCCCGGTACCGCGCGTGGTGGCTCGGGCCATGCCGGGCTGGACACATCAGTGGTCCGCCCGATCACCCCGGGGAACCCGCTTCCTGGCTTGTACTCGTTCACTGACATCGTGCCTGCCCTCCTTCCGCCGTCCGCCGAGTGGCTTGGCGGACGGCGGACGCGGTGAGTGACATCAAGCCCTCATCGGCACCGCGCCGTGGTCTGGTGAGCCCTTGACCGGTGACGTCCAGCACGCTCCGGCCTGCGATGCTCATGAGCCCATAGGAAGGTTCGGCCAACGGGTGAGAATTCCGTGGCACACTGGCACACAATTTCCGGCACTCGTGCTTTTGGGCTGCGGTCGATTCCGGCTGCGGACCGGCTGCCCACCTGCTGCGCATAACGCACCATGTTCATGCTAGATCCTCGCCACGACGCCTGCCACCGCAGAGGCGGCCGAATCCGCTCCTCAGAGCGATCACGCCCGGTCGGCGAATCTCCCTGCCCATCGGATGAACCCTCCCCTGAATTACCCTTCCCTGTGGATTGAATTACCGTTGCGCAAGTTCCACGCGGGGAGCGAAAGGGAGAACGGTGGTACTCATGGCTCGGCATTGGTATCCGCTCACCGAGAGTGGCGACGACTTCCTGAAGTCCGCCTCATTCCGCTATGTGTACTGCGTGGAGACCCCCGCCCCTGCCGAGCGGATCTGGGAGGTCCTGACCGGCGAGGAGCTGGTCCACTGGGTGTGGGTGTTCACCGGCCTGCGCTGGGTTTCGCCGCGCCCGTTCGGTGTCGGAACGGTACGAGAGGTCACGTTGTTGGGATTGTTCACCGCTCGTGAGCGCTTTTTCCGCTGGGAGGACGAGCATCGGTATACGTTCGGCGTTTTCGAGGCCTCTCTTCCCGGTCTCCGCCAAGCGGCGGAGGACTGGTCCATTGAGTCCACGCCCTCCGGCTCGCGCCTCACCTGGAAGATGGTCGTCGAGGCAATCCCACTGGTCACCCCGTTGTTGTGGGTCAGCAGTCCGGTCATCAGGTTCGTACAGCGCCGCGCCATGCGCACCATCCGTGCCCGCCTCGATCCGTGTTCGGCTCTGTGAGCGGGCACACAGAGATCGGCGGGACTGCGGACGTACTATCTCGTGAAATGCGGCTCCGGTCGGTTTCCACACTGCGGAGGGCTCGGATGGTGTACCCGGCTTCCTTGGCCGACGAGCGGGTGCGTGCGGTGAGCGAGGCGCTCAGCCCGTACACGTGGCGAGAACACACCCCTGAAATGGTCAGCCGTCGCGCGCTCGCCGCGATCGACGAACCCGGAACGGCGGGTACGGCCCCGGTTGCCCGCCACGACGAGCGGATCGGAGTACTCGTCGAGTTCCTGACGGGCTGCCGGTGGCGCTCACTGACAGTCGGCGCCGTCAGCCGCCGGATGGTGGCGGCCCTGGACTCGTGGCGTCACGAAAGCCAGTGGCTTGAGATCGAGTTGCGCTGGCTGCTGGACGGAGACGGCTGAGACACGGCTGGGAGAGGTGCGGAGGCGTCCATACGTCTGTTGGTGCGCTGACCTGGGTGAACGTTCGAGTCGCGGCGCCGTCGGGCACGAGGCCATCGCGGGTGCCCGAAATTGGTGTGCGGCGGGGCGTGGTGGTCGGCACCCTGGGGTCATGAGTCGTTGGAAGCTCTACGACAACTGGTACGCCGATCTGGCCGGCCTCTCGGTCGAGCAACTGCGGGAGCGCCGGTCCTTCGCCGCTCAGCGGGCCGGGAGTGCCGTGGCGCGTGGCATGGGGCGCAACCCCAAGGCTGCGCGGGAGTGGCGCGAGCGGCTGCGTGCTGTCGATGACGAACTTCTGAGGCGGAGTGTCCAGGGAGCGTAGCCACCGTGTGAGCCCCAGCCGACGACAGTCAGCCACGATGGCGGGCGCGCCGACCGATCGGGTGCGCGTGTGTCCCGCTGTACCCCCACCGGCCTCGGCCACGCTGCTCGACGACGTCAGTCAGCGCCTGAGCCACGGCCACCGGAACCTGAGTATCAGCATCAATGTCAGTGCTTGCGCCTATGGTCTCAAGCGCGCGGTCGGCTTCCGGGGGTTCCAGCCCTGAAGGGATGGTTTCATCCCCGGCCTGTCTGGGGGCGGTTCGGAGATTCGTCCAGGACCTAACCGACGGCCGGGCTTCGTCGATGGCCACGAGATGACCTGCCAGCGCCGGCCGCGCATCTCCTCTCTCTTCCTGATCCTGGCAACGGCGATGAGGAGTTCTTTGCCTGCGAGGTTGGGTGATTGTGCCCAGGTCTTCCGTCAGGCTGGCAGTGGAACGATCAAGGGGGAGGGAATGAAGAGGGCACGGGGGTCATTTGTCGCGGTGGCGACTCCAGCGGTCGTTCGCCGACGTGCACGCCGCTGGGTCGTGGTCGCCGGAGCGGCACTGGTGTCACCTTTCGTCATGCTCGTTCCAGCGGCTGCCGGGTGGCTTCCTGCCGAGTCTGCGATCGTCCTGGCGCTGGTCGCCGCACCGGCCGGGCTTCTCATCCTTGGCGGGGCGTGCGAGGAAAGGCCACCTCCGCACATCAGTGGACCTCGCCTGACGGCACGGACACTGACCGGGGAGCGCACTGTCGATCTGTCCGTGATCAGCTCCGTACGACTGCTCATCCACTTCTCCCGTTCCGGTGTCTCGGAACGGGTGGTCCTGGTCCGCGACGTCAACGGGGTGTGCCTGGGGCTCAAGAGTGCAGTCGCCCGTGCTGCCCTGCGCCGGGCCCTGCAACGCTCCCGCGACCCCGCAACGCATCCGCAGCCCCGCGTGAGCAGGGCGGCGCTCGTGTACCTGGGCATAGCCACCCGTCGAACCCCCTTGGCGCTCCACACAGTCCTGAGCTGGCTTGTCATGGTGTTCGGCGTCTGCGGCTACATGGTGACGGTGCTCGCCCTCGCGGACCGGGTTCGGCCGTAGACCCCGGCCGGCATCACAGGGAGAGGCGGGTTTGCGATGGGCGGGAGCCCTCACCTCGCGTCCTCCCCGGGTGTGCCGACCGTCTCTCTCGGCCCTCCTGGCCGCATTCACCACTCTGCGGTTCGGTGAACTCGCTGCCCTCCGACGCCGGGACATCGACCTGGAGGCAATGACCGTCACCACTCGCCGGTCTCAGGCCGAGTTGCAGGACGGTCGGCTCTTCGACAAGGCGCCGAAGTCTGCCGCCGGTGTCCGCGCCATTTCGTTCCCCGCCGAGCTGCTCGACGACGTCACGCGCCACCTGGAACAGTTCGCCGCATCCGGCCGCGACGGGCACCTCTTCGTCGGCCCGCGGGGCGGCCAGCTCCGCCGGAGCAACTTCCGCGACGACTGGATCACGGCCAGGGATGCCGCGGGCGTTACGGCGGAGCTGCACTTTCACGATCTCCGCCACACGGGCAACACCCTGGCCTCCACCGCCGGCGCCAGCACCCGTGAGCTGATGACCCGCATGGGCCACAGCAGCTCGCGCGCCGCGCTGATCTACCAGCACATGACCAGCGACCGTGACCGGGCCATCGCCGATCGCCTCGGAGCGATGATCCGTGAGGGCGGGGAGAGGCCACCTCGGGCTAGGAACCCGGCCTCCACACGGCCGTAGTGGCACGCGTGTGGCACGCCCCGAACACGACGAAGGGCCAGCCTGGGAGGAAAGCCCTCCTGAGCCGGCCCTTTCTCTGTGCCCCCGGCAGGATTCGAACCTGCGACACCCGCTTTACGAGAGGCCTTATTGCCTGCCCTGTCTGTGACGGCCTTCCCTGGATTCACCGTTCCTGCCGGTCAGCGGCGTGCGGTCTTCCGTCCCAGCCTGCTTGTTCCCTGTCTTTACATGGCCTTCCGTTCCCATGACGTTCCCATGAGGGGCCCTCGGATGCCCCTGGGCACGGGGTGGGGGAGTCGGCTGAGGCCAGCCGTGGTCGCTGAAACGGTGAGCACCGCAGACCTTTGGGGGTGCCCAAGGCCCCGCACTGAGCAGGGCGTCGGGGCCCTCGATCGGCGCGGTCTCGCTGATTGGGCCGTGAAGCACTGGAGCGGTCCGATCCGCTCGCGTTCTCGGCTTGGGAGACGACGGCGCTTGCATGGGCTCCGTGGCTCTGACGCGTCGGAGCGGGCGCGCGAGGGCTGGAGCCGGGTCACACCTTCTTGGTGACGATGGTGTCCGGGAGCAGCTTTTCCAGGTCGTCGACGTCTGAGGTGAAGACGGTGACCTGTCCCTTCTGTTGTCGCGCGATGACGGCGAGCACCGCGTCGATCGCGTACTTGTGGCCATGCAACTCCGCCGCGCAGACTGGCTCTGGGCATCGACGCCGACCGGTCGCTCAGGCCGTTCCTCAACCTCAATGCCTTTGGTCACGTGGCGAGTTGGCGGTCCATCGGATGCCCAGAGGTTTGGTTCCGTTCTTCCCTGCCCGCTGCGATGCCGGTTGGGCAAGTCCCGAAGCGGACGGTGTGGGGATCACCGGTGGCGGGTAACGTACGGTCATGCATCCGGAGATACGCGACGAATCCGACAAGGGGAAGTTTCCGGCCAGATGCGATGAATGTGGGGCGATGCTGTGTGTCGAGCCGCGGCACGGCGCCTACCCGTATCCGGTTGTTCTGCCGGACTCGTCGGCGGTTGATCCGTTCCATCCCGAGGAGGATGGCCAACGGGTGGGGATGACCTGCTCCCAGGAGTGCCGACGGGCTCTCGTGAAGAGATTCATACAGCGTCCGTTCATCCGTGAGGAGCTGTGGGCCGGGAAGCTGGAACGGGCTCTGAGCGCCCACCCCGGGGGGATGAAGCCGCCCGAGCTTCTGGCGGAGACTGGGCTGACAGAGGCCCAGATGAGCTCAGGCTTCCAGTGGCTGGCCGAGCGGCGCCGTCCTCCGGCGGGCCAGGAGCCCGACGAGCCGACGAAGTAAGCCGGGGAGTAGCCCCGACAGAGCCATCGGTGAGGTCGGCCGAGGTCGCGATCCGGACGCTCGGCCGCATCGGACGGCGGCCCACCGCCCTGGCTGACCGCGCCACCGGGCTGGTCCTCGGCCAGGGAATCTTGCCGGGATCGCGTGCACGCATGCACCGACAGGGGTTCCGCCCTTCGGGCGAGGGGGCGCCTGGAGCCTCGCCGTCCCCGTCGGCGGCCACTCCGGGTAGGCGCCGGTGTCAGGGGGCAGGTTGAGATCAATGGCGAGAAATCAAACTGAGGTCGGATTTTGAACGTATGTCGGATATCGATGGTTTGCGCGTTCTCTGCGCTTTCGGCTAATGTCCAGAGTCTCCGGACGGAACGTCCGGAGACTCTGGATGGCGGGACCGACACGTGACCGCGGACTGCTTCGCGTGGTGGGTCGTGCATGTCTCCTGAGCCGGACCCATCCCCGTCCGGGCTGAGGAGACGGTTCCGCCGTCCGGACCTCCTCGGTGCAACCGGGCCGGCGAACTGCTGCCCCCTGTTGTCCGGTTGCACCGACGGAGGCGGAACACGAATGGAGGGGCGCGTACTTGCTGCTCCAACAACGAAATGAAAGGCACTTCTGATGAACATGGACCAGCTCGAGGGCGAGACCGCGGAACTGCTGCCCGGGCGGGAGGCGCTGGGGAGGTTCTCCTTCAACCTCACCAAGCTGACGACGGTCTCGACCAAGGTCGCGAACCTGGGCCTCCACAACGAGTCCACCGCGGCGAACCAGTTCTCCCCGCTGGCCGTCGCGCAGTCCGCGGCGACCCAGTCGGTCAGCGTCCGGCAGTAACGCGTGAGTGCTGCGGGGGCAGGATCGCGACGTCCGCCCCCGCAGCACCGCGACAGGCGCCACCGACCAGGGGGACGCTGCTCAGTGGTTTCGGAGCGCGGCTCTTCTTCGCCGCTGTACTTCCTCCCTGTGGCGGAGAGGAGCCGCGCACCTCACTGAAGCGTCACACGCTGTGGAGAAGAGAATGACGCTGCCCGGAGACAACGGCTCGTTCCGAGCCTGGAACGATCACGAAGCACCTCCGCACGACGAACCACCTTGTGCCCAGACGCTCCCGATCCGGTCACCGGAGTCGCTCGCAGCCCCGACGCAGGTCATGGCGGCGGACCTCTTCACCTCGCTCGGCGCCGCGTCCGTGCCACGGCTCGGTCACGGCCTTGAGACCCTGGGGGAATACCAGGGATCCGGATTCACCGAGCGGAAGTACATCGTCCGCCGGGGGGACGGACAGGTGCTCCTGCTGTCGCGCCTGCTGTATCTCATCGTGTGTTCCGTCGACGGCATCCGTGATGCCGAAGCCATTTCCCACCGGGTCAGTGGCCGATACGGGGCCGAGGTCACCGAGCAGAACGTCGTGTACCTCCTGGACAAGAGGCTCGCTCCGCTGGGTGTCACGATGCCATTAGGGGAGTCCTCGGAGGAATCGGAGGAAAGCGCCCCACCCACGTCGGATCTCCTGTTGTCCCTGCGTGGGCACCGGGTCATCTTCCGCGAGGAGCAGGTCGCCCGTATCGCTGCCGCCTTCGCCTGGCTGCACAGGCCGGTGGTGGTGGCTCTGGCGCTCGCCGGCATGGCGGCCATGGACATCTGGCTCTTCGCGATCCACGGCGCCATCACCCCAGTGCTGCAGGTACTCGAGCAACCGCTGTGGATGCTCATCGTGTTCGCCCTCACCGTTGCCTCGCTCCTCTTCCACGAGTTCGGGCACGCCTCGGCCTGCCACTACAGCGGTGCGGCCCCCGGCAGGATCGGGTACGGCCTTTATCTCATCTGGCCGTCCATGTACACGGACGTCACCGATGTCTACCGGATCCCGAAATCCGGGAGGCTGCGTACCGGTCTGGGAGGCGTCTACTTCAACGCCCTCTTCATGCTGTTTCTGATGGCCGGCTATCTCCTCACCGGCGAGGCGTTCTTCCTCGCGTCGATCTACCTCGTGCACTTCGAGGTCCTGGAGCAGTTGATGCCGGTGGTGCGGCTCGACGGCTACTACATCCTGGGCGACCTGGCGGGCGTCCCCGACCTGTTCGGCAAGGTCAAGCCGATCCTCCGGAGCATGCTGCCCGGCCGGAATCCCGCCGGCCTGGGCCTCAGGCGCTCTGCCCGGACCGTCGTCACCGTCTGGGTGCTGACGATGATTCCGCTGCTGGTGGCCGAGGTGGCGTACGTCCTGTGGAACCTTCCGCGGCTGCTGGCGACCGCGGTGCGAAGTCTCAACAACCAGTGTGTTGGAACGTACCTGGCCTTCAGCGATGGCCATCTGGCCGCCGGAGCGGTCGGAGTCATCGGCACCTTGATGCTCATGTGCCCGATGGCCGGCGGCGCCTATCTCACCTGCCGGGTGGCGGTCCGGCTGTTCCGCGCGATCGTGAGAGCCACCGAGGGGAAGCCGACGAGGCGCCTCGTGCTGGCCCTCGCGTCCTGCGTCGGCGGCGTGGTCCTCGCCGGCGCGTGGTGGCAGGGGATGACCCCCAAACCGCTTCCCGCAGCAGCTCCCGTGACGCCCGCGCTGCAGCCCGCAGTGCCGTGGGTCCAGTCCACACAGGGCACGTCCACGGACTCCAAGCCCACCGGCAGCCCCACCCCCTCCTCACCCGGCCGGCCCGGCACAGGCGAGCGCCACGGCACGGACTTCCCCGGCGGTCGTGACACCGCCAGGTCCACACCGCGCTCCGGCACCGCCCCGTCACCCACCCGTCCGGCGAGCACACACGCCGCCCCACCGACATCCACCGGGGCGTCCGCCTCCGGCGTTGCCCAGTCCACCCGCCCGCCCGCGCACCCGACAGCCACTTCCTCCGAGAGCGAGATGGCCTCCGTCCTTCCCTCCCCGACGGCATCAGGGCCCGGGGCCGTGTCTCCCTCACCCTCCGGGACGGCGTCGCCGAGTCCCAGTTCCTCCTGACGCCGGCCACCCTCTATCCACAGGAGAGAAACATGCAGCACCGCAAACCGCGTACCAGCTTCGTCACCAAAAGGACGATCGGTCTCGGCGTGGTCGCCACCGCCGGCCTCGCCATGACAGCCACGGTGGCCTCGGCCACCACCGGCCCCGGCTTCTCCCACGGTGCCGCTGTCGCGGTGGACATGGCACACAGCCGCGCTGACAGGATGCACGTGAACCAGTTCGACGAGAGTTTCGAGATCCACGAATACGGTCCGTCTGTCGCCGTGACGGCCAACAATCGCGCGACAGCGGAGTCCGTGGGCTGCTCCCTCGACGCCCCGTGCCGCTCGGTCGCGCTGTCCTTCCAGATCGTCACGACCTCCGGTCGCAATGCCCGGCTGATCAACGCGAGCAACCTCAGCCGGGCCGCGAACGGTCACTGCCCCTCGTGTCAGACCTTCGCCGGCGCCTATCAGTTCGTGGTGGCCACCCCGCGGGCATTCAGTCTGGGCCAGGGGGCACGTGCTGAACTCAGCAGAATCGACCGTCAGGTCGGACTGCTGAGGGGATCGGGCCTGACCATCTCCCAGATCAAGCGTCGTGCCGACGAACTGGCCGCGCAGGTGAAGACCATCCTCGACCGTGAGGCGCAGCGCGCCCCCCGCGGAACGGAAGACAGCCCGCTCGCCGACTTCGAGCCGACGGTGACCATGCACCGCCACGTCCGTTAGTTCCCCCCGAGACTCTTGGGGCCGTGCACTGCCGTCGCGGCCCCAAGAACAGTGGAAAAACCAACCCCGGGAAGTGAGAACCAGTGGGCAATTCGTGCGCCGAAAAACTGCGTTGTCGCGCTCTCGAGATGATTTCCGAGGGGGAGTCGGCAGGAGAAGTCGCACGGCAACTCGGCATCTCGGAGCAGACCGTGCGTCGCTGGCGGAACTCCCCCACCGCTGAGCCGGACCTGGTGTGGGCCGGCACCCGGATCAGAGAGCTCGAGGAAGAAGTTCTCGCGTACCGGAAAATCATTGACGCCATGAAAGAGGTGATGCCCCCAAAAGGCGTTACGAGGTGATTTCCAGGGTCGCTTCCCAGGGTTTTACGACGAGCATGCTCGTCACCGTTCTTGGCGTATCCGCATCCGGCTACTACGCCTGGCGAAGCCGTCCCCCATCGAGGCGATCGCTAAGACATGGATGGCTGTCCCAGGCGATCCTTGAAATTCATCGTGATTCCGGTTCCGAATTCGGATACCGCCGTATTCAGGAGGAACTCGGCCACCGTTACGGCATCAACGTCAGTCATGGAACCGTGGAAGTCCTCATGGATCGGGCCGGAATCCGAGGCAAAGCGGGTCGGCCGCACCATCAGACCCGTCGGCACGCCGTCGACGTGCCCAGTCATCGCTGGGTCGTGGATGTGCAGGTCTGCGAGGCGGCCAGGGGACACCTCTATGCAGCAGTCGTCCTGGACGCGGCGGTACGCCGACTGGTGAGCTGGAGCACCGCGGCGACGGCCGACCGCGCACTTACCTGTCGTGCCCTCGATGCCGCCATCACCGGCGGCGCCGACATGGGTTCTTCCGCCAACGCCGCGAGCGCCAGGATTCTCGCGTGCACCTTCACCGAACGCGCCGGCCTCCTGGGCTGTGCTCCGGCTTCCGGGGCGAGGGGGGACTGGTACGACCACAGTGTGGTCGAGACCTTCTGGGAAGAGATCCGCCACGAACTGCGATCCCGGCAGGTCTGCGCGGAACCACATACCCTCAGGGCGAGACTTCTGGCAATCTTCAAGGATTTCAACGAAAAGCGGACGACCTGATACCTCATCCCGACCTGTAGCGATGGTGGACGAATGGACATGAAACCTCCCCTGTCGATTGCTGACGCATCCAGTTCCGGGGCGAACACAGGGGAAAACGCATCGGCAACGCAGGCGCATCGCGTTCTGTTGTACGGTGCTCTGGATGTGGCATGTGTGCCACTCGATGTCGTCGATGTTCAGGCTGTGTTCAAAGTCGCTGAACTTGACTACATCACCGTGCAGGCTGTCATCGCCTGGATAACCGGCAAGAGAACAGTGAAGATCCCCTCCTCCAGGTGACCTGCAGTGTGTTTGCAGGGGGCGCCTGAACTCGTTCCTCCTAGTCGGCGCCCTCGGCCCGCAGCAAGGACTCGACGAGGACGGCCACGTGCCGACGGTCCTTCGGGTTCAGTTTCTGCACACTCGCGATGAGGATTTCCACCTCTGGATCCGCGATCTCCGGTGCGTCCTCGAAGTACAGGTTGACTCCCGCGGCCTCGGCCGCAGCCCGCTTCACGGTTGCCACTGGTATGCCCAGTCCTTTGGCCAAACCCTCCAGAGTGGTCTTCTGAGGCATCTGCGCCAGCCGTTCCGACGTCGCCAAGTGGTGGACCGTCGAGCGGGATACGCCGCCGCGGCGAGCTACATCACTGTAGGACCAGCCGTTCTGATCCAACTTGTGCCTGATCATTTCCTGCAAGGCGTTGGGCACCGCTGGCACTTCCTGTAGATGGAGAGAGGGTCTCTTGTCAATGAGTCTAACGGCCTTACCATCCGGTAGCTCTTGTCTGGAGCGGGATCTGCTCTCACGAGGCGACCGCATGTACCCTCACCGACGATGACGACCGCGGCTTGTTCCCCCACGCGCGTCGCCGTTTGTATTGTCACACCCGCCTGCCAGGCCCTTCGGTTCCCGGACGGATGGCGAGCGGTTCGGTCGCAGGCGTTGCCCGACGTCATCAACAGGGGGAATCGGCCGACAGCACGTTCAACCTGATGGTGGGTCGGGTGTCGCCCGGAGCCTCGCCAGTCGCGTGGTGCCGCTCAGGAGGGGGCGGGTCGTTGGAGTGCGACGCCGGGTCAGGGGCCTCGGGCGGGCTGTGTGCTTCGCCCGGGAGGTCGTCACGGCACGGCTTGCCAGGCACAGAACGAAGCGATTCCACAGCCCTGTCATCATGCCGGGTCAACGTCGGACTCGCCGTAAAGGGCACGGCCTGCTGGTCGCGGCGTCCTGGGGCCGCCCGTGTGCTCGCAAACGCCTCCGCTTGTCGAGCGGATGGTGCCGGCGAGGTGACCGCGAGATGTTGTCCGCGGTCATCTTCGTGGCCACCTCGGGATCCGAGTTCGTCCAGGGCCAGGCGGTGGAGCTCGGCCCACACCGGGGCCTCGGTCCGCTCGGCCGAAGTGCCGGTGCCGCAGGGCGAAGCGATCGTTTCGGAAAGTTGGATGCAGAGCCTGTCGGTGCCGGCGGAACGAACCACGCGCATGCGATGCAGGACTCACCGAAATGATGCAACTGATGTTGCCCTGGGCGTGCGCCTGGTGGCGCCATGCGGAGCCACCGGAGATTGAGTAGCTTCCCTAAGCCGATCGGCCAGCATGTCGTAATCCACGGAAAGGATCTCGAAATCATGCTGGTAAACGGTGCTCTCCGCAGCGGTGCGGAAGCAGATCAGCCGCTCGGCCGATCTCATTCTCCCCGAGCTGCGGTCCCGTGGCTCTCAGTTCGACTTCCACTGCGACAGCGGAAGTCGACGAGCGGACCGACCGCGCCTCCTGGTACGAGACCTGTCGCTGACGGATGGGCATCCCTGTCTTGCGATGCTCGCCGCTGGGGCGGTAGAGCTGACGGTGTGATGGGGGGAGCAGCTCGGGAGGAAACCGTGTGGCGGTCGACCGGGCCGCGTTGCCCGGTCGTCCAGGTGTTCTCCTCCAGGCTCTCGAGGAATGGGTCGAAAAGCACAGGGGGTTACAGATATCCTCATGCGATGCTCGACAGCAGTTTTAGACTCTTGCTCTGACGAGAGGGGTTGCAGGTGCTCTTCGTGCAGGGAACGTCAATGACCGCGGTAGTCCGCGGCAGCACCGGCGAGCCGGTAATCTTGCTGTCTGGTAAGCCGCATCCGATGGAGAGTGAAAGAGGTTCGGAGGATCTGGTGAGGGCGGCGAGTGCCGTTCTTGACTCGGATGAGCTTCGAATTTTCAAGGCCGCAATCAACAAATTGAGCGCAAGATCGCCAAATTTTCATTATGCCGAAGACGGGGTAGTGCTGGTCGTGTACAAGGTGACGGAGACGATCTGAGTCCGCTGGTGCGGACCCGATCGCTCGAGGACTCTCCGAATGGCGGGACTTTCCACGGGGGCAGGCCGGCCGAGGCTGTTTCGCTCGGCTCTGCGGGACGCCTGCCCGAGCCCCTCGCGGGTATCTGTCGGCCACTGCCGCGTCCGTGACCCCCCGTGGGGGACAAAGGTAAGGCGAAGCCCTTTTGGCCCGGACACGGCAGACGCCGTCACTCACTGATGCCGTCGGCATTCCGGTGGTCTCGACATGTCATGACCACCCGTTGATCGCTTGCCGAAGGAGCGCGTGCCTGCCCGGAGCCGGGACCTGACGCCCGGTCCTGGAGCGCGCGCTCCTCGTTTTTACGGAGACATGTCGGTCTGGCGGACGGAGTGAAGGCATTACTGCAGTCGCGCCGCCCGCGGTCAAGAACGGTGACGACGGGCGGCACGGACTCTGTCGGACTAGCGACGCCAGTAGGGGGAGCAGTCCCAGTCCCAGTCCCGGGAGGGGTAGCGGTGGTGGTAGCGCCAGTACCCGTCCCGGTCGTGGCCCCAGCTGCAGCGGTACCTGTGGTCGTGACGACGCCAGCGGTCGTCGTGACGACGCCAGTCGCCGCCGCGGTCGTAGTGACTGCGGTCTCGCCAGTCGCTGTCCCCACGGAACTCGCGGGATCCGCTGTCGCGCGTGTGAGACGAGCCGTCCCTGTCGAGCGAGGGGGCGCCCGGCGCCGCGGCGGATGTACCCGGCAGCGACGGAGCCGCGATCGCCTGGGCCGAGAGAGGCACCATGACAGTGGCAGTCGCCAAAATCGCGCCTGCCACCGCCTTAGCAATTGTTTTCACATGGTCTCCTTTCGAGTATCAGGGCTGGGTTCAACCCGGTGTTGAATCTGACGCTACATCAAATTGTCCCGTTGTCACGCAGGCTGATTTGGGGTCAGTCCCGAGTGTTCGGCCCGGCGGGATGAAGAAACGGCTGCTCAGCGGCTTTTCCTGGTAATCCCCGGGGCTCATGGCCAGGCGGCAAACGGCACTCGGACAGGCGAATATCGGACCCGTTCGGATCTGTTTGTCAATCGACCAAGAAGAAGTGGCTGTGCGGGGCGTCTATTTAATTGCCCTGCATTTTTCGGAGTCGCCGAATGTGAAAGTGCATCTCCGTGACCGCTCAATTATTTAATTCTGCCCCGACTCTTACGGAGTGAATTCTTGAGAGCGGTGTGCGGGAGGTGGCACGGACTCGTGTCGCCTGCGCCCTACGGGAACGTACGAGGTGAACGGCCATGCCGTGCCTGGTGGGCCCGGTGCCGCGGCCGGCCGGCAAGTCTCACGGATCAGACCGTCGGCGTCATTGCGTCGTGACGCCGGCCCGGGCCCCGTTTCTCCGGTTCCACTGCCACTCCGCCGCAACCGGTGACGTCGTGGGCAAGGGTGCGCGACGCTCCACGGGGGCCGCGCCTGCGCTCTGCCTTCGCCAGGACATCGGAGGCGGCCGCTGAGGGTGCGGCCATGCCAGTCCCGGATGGACGCTGCCTGACGGCGCCTTGCCATTCGTTCCCATGTAAGCCAAAAAGCCCCTCGGAGATCACTTCCGAGGGGCCTTTCCGGTGCATCGTGCCTGGTCAGGCCTAGTGCCCCCGGCAGGATTCGAACCTGCGACACCCGCTTTAGGAGAGAGGCGGGGGAGTGGGGGCGCTGACCAGGAGCTTCGATACCTGGTCGGACCACCGAGAACTCGACCGCGAGACACCCCCGTTGACCATGGCTGCCCCTTGCATCCGGCACGACTGTGGCACGCGGCGAGCAGACGGCTCGGAACCTGGCCGGCTCCGCCGGTGCCTGGTGCTCAACCGCCGTAGCGGCTGCGCAAATCTTCGGTGATTCGCGACATCAGCCCAACCGGGCCTTCCGGGGGCGTCTCCGTCAGTGGACGTTCTGTCTGGGGATCGTAGGCAGTCAGCCCGGTCTCCTTCTCAACGATGGCCGCAAGGGCGGAGACCTGGCCGAGCACGACTGCCGCGCCGTCCCCCGCATGCCAGTAGGGCACAGTGATGCTCACCTCGTCACCGAAGACGGACAGGCCGATGCCGGTGCGCGAGTGGCTCAGGTCCCGCGACTCCTTCTCGCACTCCGTGATCTCCACACCGCCCAGCAGGGTTCGAGCCTGCGGCACTATTCGGTCCCAAGCTTCAAGGAGGTGGGTGGGGATCGGCTCGCTGTCCTCGGCTGCGACCTCCATCTCCTCCAGGACCTCATCCCAGGACTGCCCGTCGCGTCGCTTCAGGAAGCAGATGTCGTAGCTCACTGCGCGATCGTAGGCACGCGAACACTGCGACGGCAGGGCTGAGGCTGCTTGCCCGTGCCGACTCCTTGGCGGCATCAGCTGGGGAAGCTGCGATCATTCATCGGGGCGTCTCCCCCGCCCCGCCCTGTGTAGGAGCGTCCGCTCACGCACTGCTGGCTGTTCAGCGGCGTGTGGTCAGATCTGGCCGAGGTCGATCTCCGCCGGGAAGGGGGCCGCTACCTTGAGGACGCCGGTGAACACGTCTCCGTCCCGGTAGGTCTTCGTCGCGGGGTCGAGAACGTAGGTGTATACGAGAGGTACGCCTGTCGCGGCCTGCTCGATCCGCCAGTAGAAGCCGATGCCTGCCTTGGCATACTGGTCGACCTTCACGATCCGGTCGGTGGTCTCCGAGCCTGGCGACACCACCTCCGCGACCAGCAGCACGTGCTCGGGGCGGGTGGGGGTGATGTCGATCGTGTCCGCGCGGTACACGACGACGTCCGGGCGGCGACTGGTGAGCGGGACGTCCTGAAGCCGGACGTCGAAGTCGGTGTCGGCGTTCCACTCCGGGCCCGCGGCGGCATCCAGGGCGTTCGCCAGAATCCGGGCCAGCCGGTTGTGCCGCTTGGACGCACTCGGACTCACGACGACCATCCCGTCCACGACCTCGATCCCGGCGCACTGCTCCTCGGACCAGGAGTCGTACTCCTCAGCGGTGATCTGCTCATGCATCCACGCCGGGGCCACCATCTCGGCCGTCATGAAGCACCTCCCGGACACTGTCCCGCGGGCCCGATCCCGCTGGATTCAGCGTACTGTCTGCCGTCCGTCCGGCACGCTGATCTCGCTCACGCCCGCTCCCCGTCGACCAGCATCCGACCAGCGAGCCCACGACAAGTGAGGAACCAGCACGTGGACTCGTCACCGGGGGATCGGAACGGGCCGGCGGTACCACTGACCCGGTGGCCCACCCCGGAGAGCGCGGCAACGGCCGGCCCGGCGAGTCCCAGCACAACGGCCGAGAGTACGCCGCCACCTCACCTATGTCCTCGAAGTGCTGATGCGCGCGGCGCCGGCCACATCGGTGAGCGGCTGCACCACCCGGCGACGTGAACCATCGCGGAACCCTGCCCGCAGGACACATCGAACGCCGAACGGCGATCGGATTCGACGGTTCTGGCGTGAACGGATCGGGCACACGGTCCGTATGCATATCCGATCAGGGGTGCGTATCCGGACGAATTGCTCGATCTTCATTGGGTTAGTGCGCACGGGCCGTGAGTGCAGCGGCCACGGGGGATGCGAGGAAAGCATGGCGATGGCGAGTAACACGGTGAGCAGAGGCACCGTGCTTCCGGTGGACGCGGCGCGTTGGGCGATGTGGACTTTCGTCATCGTCAACGCGGCGACCGTCGAGGCGCTGTTTCTCAGCGCCGGTTCAGGCAAGAACGGGGTGCTCACGGTCGCCAAGTTCTTCGGACTGCACGCAGCCCTGCTGATGCTGTTCCAACTGCTGCTGGTGGCCCGGCTGCCCTGGCTGGACCGCCGCATCGGGATGGACCGGCTCACGGTGTGGCACCGCTGGGTCGGCTTCTTGCTGCTGTGGACCGTCCTCACCCACGCCACGCTGGTGGTGCTCGGCTATGCGAACCTCGACGACGCGTCCATGGGGAAGACGTTCGTCGCACTGAGCGGGGTGCCGGCCTCCCTGCTGGGCATGCTCGCCGCGGCCGTCATCGTCGTGATCGCCGTGATCTCCACCCGGCCCCTGCGGCGGCGACTGCGGTACGAGGTCTGGCACGGTCTGCACCTGCTGCTCTACGTGGCCCTGGGCCTGTCGTTCGTCCACCAGTTGCAGGAGACCACGACGTTCACGTCCTCCGCGTTCGCCACGGCTTACTGGTGGATTCTGTGGCTGTTCGCCTTCGGCGCCCTGCTGACCGGGCGTGTCGCCATGCCGCTGTGGCGCAACGCCTACCACCGGTTCCGCGTCGCGGCCGTGGTACCGGAGTCGGACAACGTGGTCTCCGTGTACGTCACCGGCCGACACCTCGACAAACTCCCGGCCAGGGCGGGGCAGTTCTGCATCTGGCGGTTCCCCGGGCACAACCACTGGTGGCTGGCCAACCCCTTCTCCCTGTCGGAGGCGCCGGGCGGACAAGGGCTGCGCCTCACGGCGAAGGCGGCGGGCAGCGCCAGCGCCGGCCTGCGGAACGTCCCGGTCGGCAGCCGCGCCTTCGTCGAGGGACCGTACGGGGCGTTCACCTTTCTGCACCGGACCCGGCCCGGCACCCTGCTGATCGCCGGGGGCGTGGGGATCACGCCCGTGCGGGCCATGCTGGAGGAGGAGGCGCCCGGCGACGTCGTCGTGCTGTACCGGGTGCGCAGCGAGGCCGACGCCGTGCTGCTGAACGAGGTGCGCCACCTGGTCGCGCTACGGGGCGGACGGCTGCACCTGCTCACCGGCAGAACCGGCGAGGGCGGCACCCCGCCGTTCGGTCCGGGCAACCTGCACCGGCTGGTCCCCGACATCACCGAACGCGACGTGTACGTCTGCGGGCCGCCCGCCATGACCAGGACCGTGCTCGCGGGCCTACGAGACCTGCGGGTCCCCGCGCGACAGGTGCACGCCGAGAAGTTCGGTCTGGCCTGAACCGGAAAGGGGCCCGACGTCCAGACCTGCGCATAAAGATCCGCTACAGGCCGAGCAGTACCCGTCGCTCACGCAAACGGCCCCGGATGAGGAGTCCGAGGCCGAGTAAGAGCCCTCCCTGGGGGATAAACCCCAGGTCAGAGCGGTAATGCGTTGTGCCCCCGGCAGGATTCGAACCTGCGACACCCGCTTTAGGAGAGCGGTGCTCTATCCCCTGAGCTACGAAGGCGGGGGCCTGCAGAAAGCCCTGGAGGAAATCCAGCTGGTGGATCTTCCGCCGAGGCTTGCAAGCCCGCTGGTCAGTGGGGGTGTGCCGGGTGTTCGCGACGGTTTCCCGGGCGGACGAGTGGCGTGACCTGACCGCTGACGTGAACAGCGTAGCGGATCGGGGCGGAGGGGAGGGCTGGAGTATGGGGTGTGAGGCGTTTGGGTGGGGTTGACCTGCGGTTTCCTGTTCAGGGATCACCTGGCGTCTGGCGTGGAGGCCGGGGTGAACGCGGCGGCTCACGGTCTCCCGGGCCTCGCTCGTGCACCGCACTCCCGACGGCGCTGCCGCCCCTGGTACCCAAGTGCCCATGGATCGTCGGGCCGTGTCATCGGCTCGCGAGGATCTCCAGGTAGTGCCTGTTCTGCATGATGCCCAGGACATTGCCGAACGGGTCCACCACCGAGCCGCCCACGAAACCGTCGCCGAATGCGCGGAGCGGCTCGTGGACCGTGGCGCCCAGGGCGAGGAGGCGGGTCAGGGTCGCCTCGGCGTCGTCCACGTGCCAGTACGTCACCGCGCCTCCCGCCGAGTCCGAGTGGGCGCCCAGAGTCTCCGTGAACTTGCTGTCCAGCAGGCCCAGTTCGTGCTGGTAGTCGCCGATGCGGAACTCGGCGTAGCCCGGGCGCTCGAAGTACGGCCCGATGCCCAGGAGTTCGGTGTACCAGCGCTTGGCGGCCTCCAGGTCGGCGGCGTGGAAGCGGACGGTCGTGAGGCCTCGCAGCATCGCGGCTCCTTGGGAGAAGGGCTTCTGTGCTGAGGACAGTAGAGGCGCACTAGGTCGGATTCCGTCCTAGATGGAAGCCCCGGAAGCCCCGGAAGCCCCGGAAGCCCCGGAAGCCCCGGTAGCCCCCTCCGCGTCCTCCCCGGGCAGCTCCGACCGAGGCAGGAGGTCTCAGGACAACGGCACCCGGGTGAAACGCGCCGCCACCCGCAGATCCGCCTCGACGAGCGCCGCGGTCGCCGTCAGTTCGGGTGCCAGGTCGCGGACGCACTCCTCGGCCGTCCGCCGCGCCGTGTGGGTGGCGATCCCGAGTGCCGCGACGACCCGGCCCGTCCCGTCCCGTACGGGAACCGCGACCGACCGCAGCCCCTGCTCCAGTTCCTCGTCGACGAAGGCGAACCCGCCCGCCTTCCCGCCCTCACGCCCGTCCTCACGCCCGCCCTCGTCCCCGCCCCCGTACCGCCCCGTCAGCACCCGTCCCGCCGCCGTCAGTCCGGCCGGTCGCCGGGTGCCCACGGTCACGTCCACGTCCACGCTCATCCGATGGTGCGCGGCCACCCCGGCCGTGTACTGGATCTCCTCGCCCCCTTCCGTGAGGACCGCGAGCGCGGTCGACTCGTGGACCCGTTCCGCGAGCGCCGCGAGGTGCGGGGTCGCGATGCGGGGGAGTGTCGTACGGGACAGGGGTGGGAAGCCGAGGGAGAGGACGCGCGGGGTGAGGGCGAAGGTCTGTCGGGGGCGGCCGGGCTCCACCAGCCCCAGGTGCTCGTAGGTGATCAGGGCCCGGCGGGCGGTGGCCCGGGCCAGTCCCGTCGCCTTGGCGACCTCCGTCAGCGTCAGCTCGGCCCGGCCCTCCCCGAACGCGGTGAGGACGGTCAGCCCGCGCGCCAGGGACTCGATGAACTCCCGGCCCAGCTCCTGCTTGGACGCGCCCGTCCACAGTGCGAGACCCGCGGGCGGCGGCCCCGGGTCCGCCACAGGTGCCCGCAGCAGTTCCCCCTCCATCGCCGCGACCGCCGCCCGCAGCCGGGGCAGCAGGGTCTCGCGCAGATCGGCCGCCGTGTGCCGGCTGGTGTGGCTGACGACGTTCGCGACGCACACGACCCGCCCCGTGCCCGGCGCCCGTACCGGCACCGACACGGCCACCAGACCCGGCTCGATCAGCTGGTCGTCGAGGGACCAGCCCTCCTCGGCCGCCCGCTCGGCCCGTCGTACGAACTCCTCGTCGGGCGCCCGGTGCGGGGCGGCCGGTACGGCGGTGAAGGACCGGTCCTCCGGGTCCGCCGCCCGGCGCTCGCGCCACCGCCGCCAGTCGGCGTCCGTCCACTCGGCGGCGAACAGCGGGCCCGGCGCGGTGCGTTCGGCGGGCAGCAGATCGCCGATGCGGAAGCTCAGGGACATCGCGCGGCGGCGGGTCGCCTGGTGGATGAAACGGATGCCGTCCCGGTCGGCGACGGCCAGGGACACCGACTCGTCGAGTTCGTCGGCGAGCGCGTCGGCCCGCGCACCCAGCAGCGCCGGCAGCCGGAGCGCGGCCAGGCAGGCGTTGCCCAGCTCCATCACGCGCGGGGTGAGGATCGCGTCCCGGCCCTCCAGCCGGGCGTACCCCATGCGCACCAGCGTCGCGACGACCCGGTCCACCGTGGAGCGGGCCAGCCCGGTGGCGCGCTCCAGCTCACTCAGCCGCATGGTCCCGCCCGCCCCGGTCAGCTCCCGCAGCACGGCCACCCCGCGCATCAGCGGCACCACGGCCTCCGCGGGCGCGCCCGCCTCGGGGCCGGGGATGGTGGTCGTCTTCGCGGACATCGGCTCTCCCGTACGGGGATCTGGGCAGCCCTACGGTAATGCGACCCCACGGCACACGACTCACGGCCTACGGTTCTACGACCCCACGGCACACGACTCACGGCCTGCGGTCCTACGACCGTACGACCCTCCTCACCGCCCCGCCCCGCCCTCACCGCCCCGCCCTCACCGCCGAGTGACCCGCACCCGGTAGTCCCCCTTCAGATCCGCGCCCGTCACCGAGATCTGGATGCCCCGCTTGGTGTCGGTGAAGGACTCGCCGGGCGCGTAGGGCGCGTCGGAGAGTTCCGCGTGGACGTTCGGGCTGCGCGTGCAGCCCCCGCTGTCCTCGGCGGAGTCGTACACCGTCACCGGCCCCATACCGGTGTCGATCCCGGCGTCCACCTTGTAGACGAGCACCCCCGGCCGGCACACCGTCTCGTCGTTGCCGCCGCGGGTGCGCAGCTCGACGGCGTAACCGGTGCGCGCGTCGACGGGCACGAACACCAGCTTCGGGCCGCCGGTCCGCCACAGCGGGGTCAGCCGGTACTCCGCCGAGCCGCGCACCGCCGAACAGGCGATCTGGCCCGCGTCCAGCCAGCCCAGCTTCCACTTGTGCCAGCCGAGCAGGTCGTTGTTGGCCCCCCAGTCCTCGCTCATGATGTCCCAGTGCCCGACCGCGCCCCCGCCGTCCTGGGTGTAGAGGTCGGGCAGCCCGAAGACGTGCCCGTTCTCGTGCGGCAGGACGCGGTAGCCGGTGCGGCCGTAGGAGCCGGAGCCGTCGTCCTGGCGGGAGTAGACGAAGGACGCGTTGGCGACGGTCACCCCGTCGGCGACCGGCGCCTCGGTGTTCCCGGCGAACGTCACCGACAGGACCGTGTCCAGCGCGGAGGGGCCCGCGTTCGGGGTGACCAGCACGTTCAGCAGGTCGTACGAGCGGAAGTCCACGCTCGGGTCGGCGGCGGCCACGATGTCCTGGACGAGGCGGCGGTAGCCGGGGTCGAAGGGCGCGCCGCGCTCTATGCCGTACGCCCGGAACGTCTTCGGCATCCGCAGCCAGTGCCGGATCGGCGTCTCGGAGCGGTAGTCGAGACGGCCGTAGGACGCGGTGCGGAACCACTGCTCGGTCTGCGGGAAGAACTCGCGGTAGCGGTCGAGCGCGGTGCCCCGGCCCGGCGCGTCGGAGAAGTCGACCATGAGGGTGAGGGCGCGGACGGTGCCGGTGGAGCGGGCGTAGCCGCCGGGGGTCGGCACGCCCTCGGACATCTGGACGGAGGGGCCGCTCCTGATCATGCAGGGGGCGAGGCCGGCGGTACGGCCCAGCGAGATCGGGCCGGCCCCGGCCCGGGTCGGCCCGAGCGCGAGGCCGGGGTCGAGGCGGCCGGTGCCGGCGGAGGTGCTGACCGCGAAGGTCAGCGCGGTCACGGAGGCGAGGACGGCGACGCGGCGCGGGCGTATCCGGCGGCGGAGGGGTTCCGGGGCGGTGCGCGCGGGCTGCGGCTGCATGCGGGGCCTTTCCCTCCGGGCAGCCACCCGGTCACCGGCTGCACCCTTTCGCTCACCCTGTGACGCGGGGCGGGCGGGCGCGCGCTGGGAACGACCGATCGTGTGCATGTGACCCAGGTCACGAAGGAAAGTTCCGGCCGCGGGAAATAACCGGGGATCGCTTCCCCGTTTAGTCAGGTGTCCGAGTGAAACGGGGAGAGCTTCCCCGGATCGCCCCGCCCCAGCTTCGAGGAGTACGCCGTGCAGACCGCGACCTCGGCGCTTCCCGCCGCGCGCAAGGCGCCCCGCCCCCGGGCGGACGCCCTGCGCAACCGGGAGCGGATCGTCAGCGCCGCCCGCGAGATGTTCACCGAGCTCGGTCCCGACGTACCGCTCGACGACATCGCCCGCCGGGCCGGCGTCGGCAACGCCACGGTGTACCGCCACTTTCCCGACCGCGACGCCCTGGTCCGCGAGGTCGTCTGCTCCGTCCTGGACCGCACGGTCCTGGCCGGCCAGGCCGCCCTCGCCGAGTCCGGGGACGCCTTCGCGGCGCTGGAGCGCTTCGTGCACGTCTCCGCCGACGAGCGGGTCAGCGCGCTGTGCCCGATGGTCTCCAGCACCTTCGACCAGCACCACCCCGACCTGGAAGCCGCCCGGCTGCGCGTCGAGCGGATCATCGAGGAGGTCATGGACCGCGCCAAGGCCGCCGGACAGCTACGGCACGACGTCGGCGTCGGCGACGTGATGATCGCCGTGGCCCAGCTCAGCCGGCCCCCGGCCGGCACGGGCTGCCTGAGCGCCGACCGCTTCGTCCACCGCCACCTCCAGCTGCTCCTGGACGGACTGCGGGCCCCGGCCCCCTCCGTCCTGCCGGGCACCGCCGTGACCATGGAGGACCTGCGTCAGGCCTGAACCCGACCCGTAACCAGCCGGTGGTCCAGCGGCCGTCGCCGTAGACGAGCCGTCCGCTCACCACACCTTTTTTCGGCTTCTCCCAGCTTCTCCCAGCCCGTTCAGCTTTCTCTCAGCTTTTTTCCGTCACGAAGTCCCGAAGTGGGTACCTCCATGTCCGAAACAGCCCTCAAGGCCCCCGGCGTCCCGGACGCCAACCGCTGGAAAGCCCTGGCCTTCATCGCCATAGCCCAGCTGATGGTCGTCCTCGACGCCACCATCGTGAACATCGCGATGCCCTCCGCCCAGCAGGATCTCGGCATCTCCGACGGCAACCGGCAGTGGATCGTCACCGCCTACGCCCTCGCCTTCGGCGGACTCCTCCTCTTCGGCGGCCGGATCGCCGACCTGTGGGGCCGCAAGCGCGCCTTCGTCACCGGTCTCGCCGGCTTCGCCGCGGCCTCCGCGCTCGGCGGCGCCGCCACCAACGAGGCCATGATGTTCGGCGCCCGCGCCCTCCAGGGCGCCTTCGGCGCACTCCTCGCGCCCGCCGCGCTCTCCCTGCTCGCGGTGATGTTCACCGACGCCAAGGAGCGCGCCAAGGCCTTCGGCATCTACGGTGCGATCGCCGGCGGCGGTGGCGCGGTCGGCCTGATCCTCGGCGGATTCCTCACTGAGTACCTCGACTGGCGCTGGACGTTCTTCGTCAACATCCCGTTCGCGATCATCGCCGCGGCCGGCGCGTACTTCGTCATCCGTGAGCCCGAGGGCGGCCGCAACCGCTCCGCGCTCGACATCCCGGGCGTCATCCTGTCCACCCTGGGCCTGGTCTCCCTGGTCTACGGCTTCACCCGCGCCGAGTCCGACGGCTGGAGCGACTCTCTGACCGTCGGCATGTTCGTCGCCTCCGGTGTGCTGCTGCTCGCCTTCGTGATCGTCGAGTCGAAGGTCAAGGCCCCGCTGCTGCCCCTGCGCGTGATCACCGAGCGCAACCGCGGCGGTGTCTACCTCTCCCTCGGCCTCGCGATCATCGCGATGTTCGGCCTCTTCCTGTTCCTGACCTACTACCTGCAGGTCGTCAAGGGCTACTCCCCGGTCAAGACCGGCTTCGCGTTCCTGCCGATGATCGCGGGCATGATCACCGGCTCCACCCAGATCGGCACCCGGCTGATGACCAGGGTCGCCCCGCGCCTGCTGATGGGCCCCGGCTTCCTGGTCGCCGCGCTCGGCATGCTGCTGCTGACCCGGCTGGAGATCGGCTCCTCGTACGCGGCCGTCCTGCTGCCGGCGATGCTGCTGCTCGGCCTCGGCATGGGTACGGCGTTCATGCCGGCGATGTCCCTGGCCACCTACGGCATCGAACCGCGTGACGCGGGTGTCGCCTCCGCGATGGTCAACACCTCGCAGCAGGTGGGCGGCGCGATCGGCACCGCCCTGCTGAACACGATCGCCGCGTCCGCGACGACGTCGTACATCAAGGACCACATCGCGGGCACCGCCTCCAAGCCCCAGCAGCAGCTGGTCCAGCTGGAGGGCATGGTGCACGGCTACACCAGCGCCATCTGGTTCGCCGTGGGCATCCTGGTCGCCGCCGCCGCGATCGCCCTGACCCTCATCACCGCCGGCAAGCCGGAACTGGGCCAGGCCACGGGCGAGGGCACGACGGACGCGGAGGACGCGATCCAGATCCCGGTGGTGGCCCACTAGGGACGCCGCTCCGCGGGGGCGCGTTCCTACGGGGCGCGTTCCTACGGGGCGCGTTCCTACGGGTCGCGCTCCGAGGGGTCGCGCTCCGAGGGGTCGCGCTCCGAGGGGCCGCGCTCCGAGGGGCCGCGCTCCGAGGGGCCGCGCTCCGAGGGGCCGCGCTCCGAAGGGACGCCGCTCCGAAGGGTCGCGCTCCGAAGGGGCGCGGGGAACTGCGCGACCAGCCACGACGGCGCAGCACCCGAAAGACCGCACCGAGCGGCGTGTCCAACAGAGGGGCATGTCCAACCGGGCGCCGCGTCCAACCGGGCGCCGCGTCCAACCGGGCGCCGCGTCCAACCGGGCGCTGCGTCCAACTGGGCGCCGTGTCCGACCGAGCGCCGTGCCTAACGGAGCCAGGGAAGGTCCGCCCCCGCCTCATCCGGCTGAAGGCCCTCGGCGATGATCTGCATGATCTCGCCGAGGGCTTTCTGCTGCTCCCCGCTGAGCCGGTCGAACACCGCGTTGCGCACGGCGGTGACATGCCCCGGCGCCGCCCGCCGCAGCATGTCCAGCCCCTCCGCGGTGAGCACGGCGAACTGCCCGCGCTTGTCGGAGGCACAGTCCTCACGCCGCACCCAGCCGCTCTTCTCCAGCCGGGCGATGGCGTGCGAGAGCCGCGAGCGGGTGATCTTCGCGTGCATGGCGAGTTCGGTCATCCGCAGCCGGCGCGCGGGCGACTCGGCGAGTTTGACCAGAAGGCCGTAGTAGATGTGGGGCATGCCCGCGTCCCGCTGGAGCTGCCGGTCCATGTGGTCCTCGAGCAGGATGCTCGCGTGGACATAGGAGCGCCAGACGATCTGCTCTTCGTCGGTGAGCCATCGGGGCTCTTCAGCGGAGGTGGATGCGGTCTTCATGGGATCCACTGTAAGCGCACGCTCCTTGAATTTTAAACCAATTGGGAATATGCTGTTGGATGTTGACGTTTTAGATTTCAAGCAACGGTTCCGGTAGGGAGCCGACCGGGAACCGGAGGGAGTCGCCGTCATGTCCGCCGCCACTCAGGAACGCATGCCCGCCCTGTACCTCAGTCATGGCGCGCCGCCGCTCGCGGACGACCCGATCTGGCCGGGTGAACTCGCGGCCTGGTCCGCGGGCCTGCCCCGCCCCAAGGCGATCCTGATGATCTCCGCCCACTGGGAAGAGGCCCCCCTCGCCCTCGGCGCCGTCGAGCCGGTACCCCTGGTCTACGACTTCTGGGGCTTCCCCGAGCATTACTACCAGGTGACGTACGGCGCACCCGGCGCACCGGAGCTCGCCGAGAGCGTGCGCAAGCTGCTGCGAGCCCCCGGGATCCCCGTCCAGGACATCCCCGACCGCGGCCTCGACCACGGCGCGTACGTCCCGCTCGTCGAGATGTTCCCGGCCGCCGACATCCCCGTCCTCCAGGTCTCGATGCCGACCCTGGATCCCGTGCGGCTCATGGATATCGGCCGCAGGCTCGCCCCCCTGCGCGACGAGGGCGTCCTGATCGTCGGCTCCGGCTTCTTCACCCACAACCTCGCCGCCCTGCGGCAGGGCGGCATCCCCTCCTGGTCGGTGGAGTTCGACGACTGGGGCCGGCGCGCCATGGAGGCCCGTGACTGGGACTCCCTGCTGGACTTCCTCCACAAGGCCCCGGCCGGCCGCTACGCCCACCCCCGCACCGAGCACTTCGCCCCGCTCTTCGTGACCATGGGCGCGGCCGAGGTCTCCGGCGAGCTGGACGCGCAGAAGTCGGTGATCGACGGGTTCTGGATGGGGCTGGCGAAGCGGTCGGTGCAGTTCGGCTAGTCGGTGCAGTTCGGCCAGGAGTCTCGGAGCTCCTGCCGAAGCGCTGTGCTCCTGCCGAAGCGCCGAGCCCCTCAGACCCCTGAGCTGCCTCAGGAGCCCTGGAGTTCCTTCTCGTACCAGGCCACGTCCCAGTAGCGGCCGAACTTGCGGCCCACCTCCCGGTAGGTGCCGACATACCGGAAACCGAAGCGTTCATGCAGCCGCGTGGACGCTTCGTTCGGCTGCGCGATCCCCGCGTACGCCCGGTGCAGATCCTCCCCGGCGAGCGCCTCGAAGAGCGCCTTGTAGAGCAGCGTGCCGATCCCGCGGCCGCCGGCGTGCGGGGCCACGTAGACGGTCGCCTCCACCGAGGTCGAGTAGGCGGGCTTCTGCCTGTAAGGGCTGGATGTGGCGTACCCGAGAATCTCCTGTGAGTCCGTGTCCACGGCAACCTTCAGCCGGTACGGGCCGTCTTCAGGGTGGGAGAGCAGCCAAGGGCGGCGCTCTTCCGGAGTGAAGACCGCGGTATCGAATGTGATGGGCGTCTCACGAACGTAGTGGTTGTAGAGGTCGGTGAGGGCCATGAGGTCCCCCTCGACTCCCGGCCTGACCTGCACCTCTGCGTGCTCGGACGCCATCGCTTCTCCCCGTGTGGCCTGCCAATGGCCGGACAGGGTACTGCATGATCAGAAAATCCGGGGTGCGGGTTGGGAATTCTGTCCTGATTCCAGTCGTTGTTTCCATCGGATGCAGGGCACACGAGCAGAGTCCCGAAGCGAGTCCCGGGACCACTGACCGAGTGCCCGGTGTCCAAGGACCACCCGCTGACCCCACCATCGCAAGGGAGCACGCATGGCAACCCGTGCCGTCGCCCGTCGTCAGTCCGCCAGTGGCCGGACCGGCGCGGCAAGCAGTGTTCGCGCCCATGGCGGCGAGATCGCCGACCGCGACCTGGTCGGCATGTATCTCGACGAGATCGCGCGCACACCGCTGCTCGACGCCGCCAAGGAAGTCGAGCTGTCCCAGATCATCGAGGCGGGTGTGTTCGCGCGACAGGTCCTCGACGGGTACGAGGAGTCCCGCGCGGACGCCACCCGCGAGGAACTGGAGGCCCTGGTCGCCGAGAGCGAGCGTGCCAAGGACGTCTTCATCCGCTCCAACCTCCGCCTGGTCGTCGCCGTCGCCCGCCGCTACCCGCGCAGTGGTCTGCCCCTGCTCGACCTGATCCAGGAGGGCAACGCCGGACTGGTCCGCGCGGTCGAGAAGTTCGACTACCGCAAGGGCTTCAAGTTCTCGACGTATGCCACCTGGTGGATCCGCCAGGCCATCACCCGTTCGATCGCCGACCAGTCGCGCACGATCCGTCTGCCCGTCCACCTGGTGGAGGAGCTCGGCCGGATCCGCCGCGTCCAGCGCGAGTTCAACCGGGAGCACGGCCGCGAGCCCGAGCCCCAGGAGATCGCCGCGGAGCTCGGCTCCACCCCCGAGCGCGTCACGGACGTCCTGGACTGGGCCCGCGACCCGGTGTCCCTGAACATGTCGGTGGACGACGAGGGCGAGACCCAGTTCGGCGACCTCCTGGAGGACACCTCGGCGGTGTCGCCCGAGCAGTCGGTCCTCACGCTGCTGCGCAGCGAGGAACTCGACGGCCTCATCGACCGCCTCGACCCGCGTACCGCCTCCATCATCAAGATGCGGTACGGCATCGAGGACGGCCGGGAGCGCACCCTCACCGAGGTCGGCAAGGAGCACGGCCTGACTCGCGAACGCATCCGCCAGATCGAGAAGCACGCACTGCTGGAGCTGAAGAAGCTGGCCCGCGACACCGGGTTCGAGGCCGCGGCCTAGGCGGCCGGGGCCTCCCGGCTCCCCTCGGATCCTCGGCACACCCCGGGGCACGCAGGTTCCGCCCGCGTGCGCCGGGTGGTGCCGCCCCGCGCGAACATGGCGATACAACGTCGCTTCAATGCGGGGGACCGGGGAACAAGACTTCAGGGCACGGGAGTTCGAGACCTGCGACCGAGCCCGTCCCGCTTCCAGAGGACCACGTCCCGACGCACCATCCCCCCGGCGCCGGGACTTTCCCCGAGCCGGGCTTCGGCGCCTTCCCCCTGGCGCCGGGGCCCGGCTCGCTCCTGCCCGCCGACGCGGCTTCCCCCGTACGACCCGCTCGGCGGCCCTCGTACGATCCGCCGCGCCGCCCTCGTGCACACGCCCGGCTTCCGCCGATGCCGAGGTGGGCGGGGCACCCCGTACCTGAACCACGGGGTGGCCCGCCCGGATGGCAGATTGTGCCACATGGGCATAGCCTGCCGAATGTGACCAGCTCCACCCCCGCCACGGCCTCCCTGACCGAGCGGCGCAAGGCGGCGACCCGGATGGAGATCGCCAGGGCCGCGGCGGGCCTCTTCGTCGCCCATGGCCTCAAGGCCACCCGCGCCGAGGACATCGCCCAGGCCGCCGGCATCGCCCCGCGCACCTTCTACCGCTACTTCGCCACCAAGGAAGAGGCCGTCGCCCCCCTCTACGCGGCGGGCGCGCAGCGCTGGGTGGAAGCGGTCCGCGACGCCCCGCCCGCCCTCTCGCTCCCCGACGCCCTGGCCCACGCCGTCCACCACACCCTCGTCCCGGGCCGGGGCGTCTCGGCCGCCTCCTGGGAATGGGTCCGCACCCTGATCCGCCTGGCGGGGGCGGTGCCCGCCCTCGGAAAGGTCTGGGCGGAGGTCTGCCAGGCGTCGGAGGAGTCCCTGGCACAGGTCCTGGCGGCCCGGCTCGCGGGTGAGGGCGGGGCGGGTGGTGCCGGGAACGGTGATCCAGGGGACGGTGATGCAGGGGACGGTCGCGTCGGGAACGGTGGCGTGGCGACCGGTGGCGTCGGGAACGCCGAGGACAGGGCCGGCGATGTCGGGAACGGCGGGGACGGGACTGACCGTGCCGGGCAAGGCGGGGACGCGGCGGACCATGCCGGGCACGGAGGGGTCGGGACGGGCGATGCCGGGTCCGGCAGGGACGGGCACGGCGATGCCGGGAGTGGAAATGCTGGGAGCGGAAATGCCGGGAACGCCGGTGTCACGCCACACCTGCGTTTCGGTGCCGCCGTCGTGAGCGCCGCGGTCCGGGTCGCCGTACAGAGCTGGGCCGCGACCGACGCCCCCGCCACCGCCCTGGACGGCCCGTCGACCCTGGCGCTGCGGAACCTGGAGGCGCTGCGGGAGTTCGCCTGGCAGCCGGGGCAGCCGGGGCAGCCGGGGCAGCCGGGGCAGCCGGGGCAGCCGGGGCAGCCGGGGCAGCCGGGGCAGCCGGGGCAGCCGGGGCAGCCGGGGCAGCCGGGGCGCAGCTGATTCAACGCGCGCCCTCCGCACCTCCAGCCCGCCCCAATCGCGCCCCCAACTCCCGTACGCACTCCACCAGTTCCTGAGGCTCCCGCACCGAGAACTCGTACCCCAGCAGCGCCAGCCGCAGCGCCAGCCACTCCACCGGATCGCCGGTCGTCCCCCGCAGCCGGCTCCCGCCCGCCCCGTCCTCCTCCGGTCGGCCCAGCCACGCGGGCAGCCGCGCCGCGACGGCCTCCGGCGGCTCCGCGAAGGTGACGTCGTACCCGTACTCGTGCGCCTGCCCCTGCAGGGACCGCCGCAGATACTCCGCCGCGTCCCCCTCCGGCAGCTCCCGGGGCGTGAACCGCGCCCCGGTCGCGAACGGCTCGCTCACCCGGTCCACCCGGAACGTCCGCCAGTCCGCCCGGTCGACGTCGTACGCCACGAGGTACCAGCGCCGCCCCGTCGACACCAGCCGGTACGGCTCGGTCAGCCGCCGCGACCCGGTGCCGTCCTTCGCCCGGTAGGCGAACCGCAGCCGCTCGTGCCCGGCGACCGTGGACGCCATCACGGTCAGCGTCTCCGGTGCGATGGTCGCCCCGTCCCCGCTGGTCAGCGGGGTGGTCGCGGCCTGGAGCGTCGTGACACGCCGGCGCAGCCGGGCGGGCAGCACCTGTTCCAGCTTGGCCAGGGCCCGTACCGACGCCTCGTCCACGCCCTCCACCGCGTGCCCGGCGCCCGCCCGCAGCCCGACCGCGATCGCCACGGCCTCCTCGTCGTCGAGCACCAGCGGCGGCATCGCCTTGCCCGCGACCAGCCGGTACCCGCCGTCCGCGCCCTTGCTGGCCTGCACCGGATATCCCAGCTCGCGCAGCCGGTCGATGTCCCGCCGCACGGTACGCCGGGACACCCCGAGCCGCCGGGACAGCTCACCGCCGGGCCACTCGCGGGGCGTCTGGAGGAGGGAGAGCAACTGCAGCAGCCGTGCCGGAGTGTCCGTGGTCATGCGTCCGAGCATGCCGCAGAAGTAGGACGGGACCTGACCTAGTGCGCGGACAAGTCCGTTCATGCCCGAATCAAGCCCGAACCTGTTTACTTTCCGGAAATCCGGGCGTAGCCTCGGCTTGAAACCACAAGTTCGGGCATCAGTCGGACAATAATCGGACATCAGTCGGACACAGTCGGAAGCGAGCGGACATGTACGCACCGGAGCGGCAGCAGGAGATCCTGCGGCTCGCCCGTGAGGGCGGCCGGGTGGACGTCCTGTCGCTGGCCGAGGAGTTCCAGGTGACGGCGGAGACGATCCGCCGCGACCTGAAGGCCCTCGACCGCGCCGGTCTGGTGCGCCGGGTCCACGGCGGTGCCATACCGGCCGGACGCCTCGACTTCGAACCGGACCTCGCCGAACGCGAGGGCACCTCCACCGACGAGAAGGACCGCATCGCCAAGGCGGCCCTGACGGAACTGCCCTCCGAGGGCACGATGATCCTCGACGCCGGCACCACGGTCGCCCGCCTCGCGGCCGCGCTCCCGCTGGAGGCCGAGCTCACGGTCGTCACCCACAGCCTGCCCATCGCGGCCCGACTCGCGGACCACCCCGGTATGCAGCTCCATCTCGTCGGGGGGCGCGTGCGGCATCGTACGCGCGCCGCCGTGGACGCCTGGGCGCTCCGCGCTTACGGCGAAATCCGGGCTGATGTACTTTTTGTGGCGGCCAACGGTTTCTCCACCGAGCACGGACTGACCACCCCCGACCTCGCCGAGGCCGCCGTCAAGCGGGCGGCCGTCGCCGCGGCGCGCCGGGTCGTCCTGCTCGCCGACTCCGCCAAGCACGGCCAGGAGCACTTCGCCCGCTTCGGCGACCTGAGCGACGTGGACCTGCTGATCACCGACAGCGGGCTGAGCGACGACGACGCGGCCGCCATCGAGCGCGGCGGCACGGAAGTAGTACGAGCATGAGCGGCACCCCCACGACCCCAGGCGGCGTGATCCTCACGGTCACCCCCAACCCCTCCCTGGACCGCACCTACGAGGTGCCCTCCCTCGACCGCGGCGAAGTCATCCGCGCCACCGGCGAGCGGATGGACCCCGGCGGCAAGGGCGTCAACGTCTCCCGCGCGGTCGCCGCCGCCGGCCGGCGCACGGTCGCCGTCCTGCCCCTCGGTGGTGCGCCGGGCGCACTCGTCGCCGAGCTCCTCGACGCCCAGGGCATCGAGGTCGCCCCCGTCCCGGTCGCCGGAGCCACCCGCTCCAACATCGCGCTCGCCGAGTCCGACGGCGTCCTGACGAAGATCAACGCGCCGGGTCCCGAGCTCTCCCCGGACGAGCAGGAACTGCTCCTGGAGACCGTCCGCGAGCAGTCGCGCGACGCCGACTGGATCGCCTGCTGCGGCAGCCTGCCCCGCGGCCTCGCCCCCTCCTGGTACGCCGAGGTCGTCGCCCGGGCGCACGCCGGGGGCGCGCGGATCGCCCTGGACACCTCCGGGCGCGCCCTCCTCGAAGCGCTGCGCGAGCGGCCCGACGTGGTCAAGCCGAACGCCGAGGAACTCGCCGAGGCCGTCGGCCGCCCCCTCGCCACGGTGGGCGACGCGGTGAAGGCGGCCGAGGAACTGCGCGAGATGGGCGCCCGTGCCGTCCTCGCCAGCCTCGGCGCCGACGGACAGCTCCTCGTGGAGGACGCGGGCACCTGGTTCGCGAGCGCCCGCGTCGACGTCGTCCGCAGCAACGTCGGCGCCGGCGACTCCTCCCTCGCCGGGTTCCTCATCGCCGGCGGCCACGGCCCGGCGGCGCTCGCCTCCGCCGTAGCCCACGGCGCGGCGGCCGTACAGCTGCCCGGCAGCGTCATGCCGACCCCGGGCGACCTGGACCCGGCGGCGGTGACGGTCACCGCGGACGTACCGGTGGACCGCGAACTGAAGGAGCCGGTGTCATGACGACCCTCCTGTTACTCGCCGCCTCCCTCCCCTCTCCCCACCCCCACCTCACCCCCACTCCCGTCCCCACCCTCACCCGCGCCCACCCCACGTCCCGGGCGATACGCGTGCGAAGGAGCCCGCGATGAGCGACATGATCACCGCGGACCTGGTCGACCTCGACCTGTCCGCCGACACCAAGGAAGCCGCGGCGCGGTCCCTCGCCGCCCGCATGGCGGCCAAGGGCCGGGTGACCGACCTGGACGGCTTCCTCGCCGACGTGGCCGCCCGCGAGGCCCAGATGCCCACCGGCCTCGACGGAGGCATCGGCATCCCGCACTGCCGCAGCGAGCACGTCACCGAGCCGACCCTCGCCTTCGGCCGCAGCGCCGACGGCATCGACTTCGGCGCGGCCGACGGCCCCGCCGACCTGATCTTCCTGATCGCCGCCCCCGCCGGCGCCGACGACGCCCACCTCACGATCCTGTCGTCCCTCGCCCGCCAGCTGATGAACACCGAGTTCACCGACGCACTGCGGGCGGTCGGCGACCCGGCGGCCGCGGCGGCCCTGATCCGCGGCGAGGAGACCCCGGCCGCCGGGACCGAGGCCGCGGGCGCCTCCGAGGGCGTCTCCGCGGATGCCTCCGCGGGCGCCTCCGCGGGCGCCTCCGCGGGCGCTTCAGCGGGCTCGACCGAAAACTCCGTGTCGGTGTCGGCGGCGGCCTCCGCCGACACCGACACGGCCACCACCCCCGAGCCCGCGGCGCGCCCCTTCCGGATCGTCGCCGTCACCTCCTGCCCCACCGGCATCGCCCACACCTACATGGCCGCCGAGTCCCTGGAGAACGCGGGCCGCGAGGCGGGCGTCGAGGTCACCGTCGAGACCCAGGGCTCGGCCGGCTTCACCCGGCTCGACCCGGCCGTCATCGCCGCCGCCGACGGCGTGATCTTCGCCCACGACCTCCCCGTCCGCGAGAAGGACCGCTTCGCCGGAAAGCCCACCGTCGACGTCGGCGTGAAGGCGGGCATCAACCGCCCCGCCGAGCTGATCACCGAGGTGCGCGGCAAGGCGGAACGCGGCGAGGTCACCGCCGCGGCCACGCCCGGCACACCGGTGGAACGCGCGGGCGACTCCTCCGAGGGCTACGGCACCAAGCTCCGCAAGTGGCTGATGTCCGGCGTCTCCTACATGGTCCCGTTCGTCGCGGCCGGCGGTCTGCTCATCGCCCTCGGCTTCGCGATCGGCGGATACAAGATCAACAAGGCGCCGTCGGTCATGGACCACTTCGTGTGGACCCAGAGCGACAGCTGGGCCGCCCTGCTCTTCCAGATCGGCGTCGTCTCCTTCGGCTTCCTCGTCCCCGTCCTCGCTGGCTACATCGCCTACGGCATGGCGGACCGACCGGGTCTCGTGCCGGGCTTCGTCGGCGGCGCGATCTCCGTCACCATCAACGCGGGCTTCCTCGGCGGCCTCGCCGCCGGTCTCATCGCCGGTGGTGTGGTGCTGTCGATCCAGAAGGTGAAAATCCCGCCGGCGGTACGCGGCATCATGCCGGTCGTGGTGATCCCGCTGATCTCCTCGGCGATCGTCGGATTCCTGATGTTCGTCGTCATCGGCAAGCCCATCGCCTCCGCCCAGAAGGCCCTCACCGACGGACTGAACGGCCTCACCGGCACCAACGCCGTCCTCCTCGGCGCCCTCCTCGGCCTGATGATGTGCTTCGACCTCGGCGGCCCCGTCAACAAGGTCGCGTACACCTTCGCCACCGCCGGCATCGCCGTCGCCAGCCCCAGCGACTCCGCCATGAAGATCATGGCCGCGGTCATGGCGGCCGGCATGGTCCCGCCCCTCGCGATGGCCCTGGCCACGACCGTGCGCGGCAAGCTCTTCACCGAGACCGAACGCGAGAACGGCAAGGCCGCCTGGGTCCTCGGCGCCTCCTTCATCTCCGAGGGCGCGATCCCGTTCGCCGCGGCCGACCCGCTGCGCGTGATCCCCTCCTCGATGGTGGGCGGCGCGGTCACCGGCGCCCTGTCGATGGCCTTCGGCGCCACCCTGCGCGCCCCGCACGGCGGCATCTTCGTGGTCCCGCTGATCGGCAACCCGTTCCTCTACCTGATCGCCATCGCGGTGGGCGTCTGCGTCACCACGGCCCTGGTCGTCGTCCTCAAGGGCATGCGCACGCCGGCACCCGGCAGCACGCCCACCACGGCGACCCGCGGCGACACGACCGCCACCACGGCGGAGACCAAGCAGCCGGTCGCGGCCTGAACCACAGGTCCTGACCCACAGGCGCTGACCCACGCGCCCTGCGCCACCTGCACCAGCGGCCGGTCGCAGCCCCACACAACGGGGCGGCGACCGGCCGCTCGGCCTGTGCTGTCCATCCTGCCGGATTCAGGGAGTCAGGGAACCTGCGCCGCCCGCCGCTCCATCGCCTCCCGGGCCTCGGCCTCCGACTCGTACACCTCGCACATGTGCCGCCCGTCCGGCGTCGCCGTGTGCTCCACCTCCCACAGGGAGATCTCCCGCCCGTCACGCAGCAGGAACGCGTGCTCGTAGAGCGAGAACCCCAGACCGACCCGGCCCGCCCGGCAGGGCCGCCCGAACGCCTGCGTGATCTGGTGCGCGAACGCCGACCTCAACAGCTCGGCGGTGTCCGCACCCGGCCGGTCGGCGTTCTCCGCGCGACGCAGCAGCCGACGCGCATGGTCCGCCGAGTCGTCCGGAACATACACATGCCGGGGCGCGGACACCGGCTCCAGCGGCGCCAGCACCGGCAGCTCGAAATCCGGTTCGTCCGGCGGCAACGGCAGCCGCGCGGTCGCCGTCCGCAACTCCTCCTCGTCGACGTACACCTCATGCTGCGGTTCACTGCCCGGAGTGGCGTTGTGCACCAGCTCCCACAGCGTCAGCGCACACCCGTCGGCCAGCAGCCAGGTGTGCCGGTAGGTCTCACGGTGCAGACCCGCGCTGTGATGCGCGGAGTGAAGCGAGCTGTCGTGCGCCAGCGCGCAGTCGAGCCGCCGAAGGACGTCGTCCGGCAGCTCGAACGAGTTCAGGGCACGACCTAGCAGTCGCGCGAGATGCTCCTCCGGAGACTCGGGCGACTCGGCTGGTTCGTACGCTGCAGTCTCGTACGGAACGCTCAAGGTTTCTCCCGGCGTTGCTGCATGTCACCTTGTGGGTGCATACCGTAGCCCCTCGGTCCGACATCATGTCCGCGAACCGAGAAACCTACGTCGGCGAAAACGCGCGAGCCGCGCGAAAAGTTCCCGCGCGGCCCCACGATCCCTCAGAAACCGCCGGTGGGAGGCCTCTTGCCCCGGAACACCGGCATCCGCATCGCCCTGCTCAGGCCGCGCTCCCCGCGGTCCACTCGGCCCACGACATGTTCCAGCCGTTGAGCCCGTTGTCCGGCGCCACCGTCTTGTCGGGCGAGTTCTTCACGATCACAACGTCCCCGATCAGCGAGTTGTCGTAGAACCACTTCGCCGTCGTGTCGCCCTGCGCGCCCTGTACGTCCGCGAGCCCCACGCACCCGTGACTCGTACCCACCCGGCCGAACGGCGGATTCCCCTTGTCGTACCAGTAGTTGCCGTGGATGAACGTCCCCGACGTCGTCAGCCGCATCGCATGCGGCACGTCCGGGATGTCGTACTCCCCGCCCAGCCCGACCGTCTGGCTGTTCATCCGCGTCTGCGTGAACTTCTCCGAGATCACCATCTGGCCGTTGTACGTGGTGTGCTGCGGGCTGCCCGAGGAGATCGGCACCTTCCGCAGGACCTGCCCGTCCCGCACGACCGTCATCATCTCCGTGTTCACGTCCACCGTGGACACCTGCGAACGCCCGATCTCGAAACTGACCGTCTTCTTCTGCACCCCGAAGACGCCGTTCGCGCCCTCGACCCCGTCCAGGTCGATCTTCATCGTGACCTTGGAGCCGGCCTTCCAGTACTCCTCGGGCCGGAAGTCGAGCCGCTGCGCCCCGAACCAGTGCCCCACCACCTGCTGCCCACTGCTGGACGTCACCGTGATGTGCGACTGCACGGCCTTCTTGTCGCTGATCACCTTGTCGAACGTGAACGACACCGGCATCCCCACCCCGACCGTCGTCCCGTTGTCCGGCGTGTACGTCCCGATGAAACTGTTCGCCGAAGTGACCGTGGTGAAGATCGAGTTGGCGGCGGCGACCTTGCCGCTCCCGTCCTTCGCGGTCGCCGATATCTCGTACTTCGTCCCGCGCTCCAACTGCTCCTTCGGCTTCCAGCTGCTGCCGTCGGCCGACAAGGTGCCCGCGACGGCCTGCGCCGTACCGGCCACCGTCATCTTCACCTCGGTCAGCCGCCCGTCACTGACCTTCACCCCGGTCGTGTTGATGGACGCGCCCGTCGAGCCGTCCTTGGCCGAGATGACGATCTTCGCGGTGGACGTCTTGGGCGAGGTCCCCTTACCGCCCTTGCCGTCGTCACCGCTCTTGGCGTCGGCGCTTCCCCCACAGGCGGTCAGGGTCAGGGCGCCGACCACCAGGACGGCACAGGCTCCCAGTACGCGCCGCGCTGCTATGTCCGGCGTTGTCACGGGCTGCTCCAGCTTCATGTGATGTGCGTGATCCGCTCCAGTACGTGAGAAAGGAGGGCCCCGGCACCCGCCGGGGTTCCCTCCTTGGCCCAATGAACGCGATGACGTGACAGAACCAAGACAATCCCCTCGCCGCCGGCTCCTCAGCCCCCGTACAACTCCGTGTACGACGGCCAGGCCCCGCCCGCCCCCTCCACCGACTCGGCGGCCCGCACGGCCCGCACGATCGCCCGCGTCACCACATCGGCGCCCGCGGCAAGGATGTCGTTCAAGGCCAGGGGATGCGCGGGGGCGAGCGGACGGGCGCCGGTGGCCAGGGTGAACACGGTGTCGCCGTCGTGCAGCAGATGCACCGGACGCACCGCACGCGCGATCCCGTCGTGCGCCGTGCCCGCCAGCTTCTGCGCCTGCGCCTTCGTCAGCTCCGCGTCGGTGGCGACCACCGCGAGCGTCGTGTTCAGCGGGGGAGGGGCGTTCCGTGCGGCGTTCCCGGCGAGCCGCCGACGCGCCACCTCGTGCACACGTGCCTCGGGGTACTCCACCCGCCCCTGGAACAACTCCCCGTACAGCACCCCCGTCCCCGGGTCCGTCACCGACCCGACCGCGTTGGCCACCACCAGCGCCGCCACCGTGATCCCCGAGCCGAGGACGACACTCGCACTGCCGACCCCACCCTTCATCGCTCCGACCGCCGCTCCCGTTCCGGCACCCACGCACCCCTCCGGCACCCGCGCCCCCGGCGCGCTCGCCGCGGCCGCCTCGACCGCGGCCCGCCCGAGCTCCGCACCCGGCCGGGCCCGGAAGTCACCGCCCCGCCCCAGATCGAAGACACAAGCGGCGGGCACCACCGGCACCACATGCGCGGGGTCCACCCCCACGGGCACCCCGCGCCCCCGCTCCTCCAGCCAGGCCATCACCCCGGACGCCGCGTCGAGCCCGTAGGCACTCCCGCCCGTCAGCACGATCGCGTCCACCCGCTGCACCACATTGCGCGGATCGAGGGCATCGGTCTCCTTCGTGCCGGGACCACCCCCGCGCACGTCCACGGCGGCCACGGCGCCGCCCTCCGGTGCGAGCACGACCGTGGTGCCCGTGAGCCAACCGTCGCCGACCCGGGTGGCATGCCCCACCCGCACGTCCGCGACATCCGTCAGAGCGTCAACTGTCATGCCGGCCAGTCTCGCCCAGCCCCGACCGAGCTGCGGCTATCCCGCTCCGCCCGAAGTGCCCGCCGCGCTCTCCCGGGCGGCCGCGCGCGCCGTCAGCGTCGTCCCCGTCGCCACCGTCAGCGCCGCCACCAGGCCGGCCGCGAGAACCGCCCAGTCGCCCAGGAAGGTGCAGCAGATCACCAGCAGCGCGGCGCCAGGCAGCACCGACTGCTGGGCCAGGCCCATCTTGAAGTGGCGGGCGTGCAGCACCCAGACCGTCAGCAGATACAACCCCGTGGGCAGCGTCACCGCCGCCGACGCGGCGAGCGTCGACAGATGCGCCTTGCCGACCGCCTGCTCCACCGCCACCTCCAGGCCCGCACCGATCGCCGCGGCAGAGGCGAACACGAAGTAGTGACCGTAGCCCCACACGAACGACTGCTGGTTGGAGCGCAGATGCCCGTGGATGGGCACCACGAAGTAGATCCACCACGCGGCGAAGACGATCAGCAGACCGCCCACCGCGATCGGCAGCAGTTCGCCCAGCGCGTCGTTCTCGGCGACGGCCGACTTCACGGCGACCGTGGCCGCCGCGACCGTCTCGCCCAGCACGATGATCGTGAACAGCCCGAACCGCTCCGCGATGTGATGCGGATGCCAGGTCGTCGGATGGTCCTTCTCCGCGTACAGCGGCACGCACATCTCGAGCACCGCCATCACCAGGAACAGCCAGGCCCTGCCGCCCTCCGGCAGGACCAGCAGCCCCACCCAGCCCACCTCGCACAACAGCACGCCCCCGGCGTACCGCAGCGCCATTGTCCGCTCCGGGCCTTCGGCCGACCACGCGACGCGCAGCCACTGCCAGCTCAGCGCGAACCTCATGATCACGTAGCCCAACCAGACGACCACGAAGTCGTGGTCCTCGAACGCCCGCGAGATGCCCGCCGCCAGCACCAGCACCCCGGCGATCTGCACCAGCGTGACCACCCGGTACAGCACGTCGTCGTTGTCGTACGCCGACGCGAACCACGTGAAGTTCATCCACGCCCACCAGATGGCGAAGAACACCATCGCGTAGTTGAGGATGCCCTCCCCCGCGTGGGACTCGGCCACCGCATGCACCAACTGCACGCCCGCCTGGGCGACGGCGACCACGAAGCACAGGTCGAAGAAGAGTTCGAGCGGGGAGGCGACTCGGTGCGCCTCCCCGCGCCCCCGCGCGGTGAGTCTGCGCAGGGGTCTCGCTTGATCGCGAGCAGTACGGGACGTCATGGGCCTCAGCACAGCAGATGTGCGCCGAAAAATCCTGGCCGGGGGAGACGTACCCTGGAGGCATGAGCACCCCCGCCGCCCCCGAGCCGCGCGACCCGAAGGCCGCGCTGTCCTTCGACGACCCGCTGGACCAGCAGTCCTCGGACGACACCGACGGCGGCTGGGGCGAGCGGCCGGCCTCGTCCGGCGACAGCGCGGCCGACCTCAGGCGCTTCCTCGACGAGAAGCCGCCCCACCACCTCTGAACCGTGCCGCGCACCGTCCGAACGGCGCCGCACAGCCTCCGGTAAGCGGCGACTACCGCCCGGCGGACCCCGGACCCCGCTGGGCCACCATCGCGTCGCGGATCTCCTTCAGCACCTCCAGCTCGGTCACCTCGATGACCTCCTGCGTGCCCTCGCGCGCCTTCCTGCGGGCCTCCACCCGGGCCAGGTACTTCGCCATCGGCAGCACCATCAGGAAGTAGACCACCGCCGCGGTGATCACGAAGTTCAGCGCCGCGCCGAGGACGGTGCCCCACAGGATCGGCACCCCGCTCGTGACCGTCCCGTCCGCCGCGACCTTGCAGGGCGCTTCCAGGCAGGAGCTGTAGCTGTCCAGGCTCTTCGTCCCGATCGCGCCGACGAGTGGGTTGATGATGCCCTTCACCACTGAGTTCACGATGTTCGTGAAGGCCGCGCCGATCACCACCGCCACGGCGAGATCGACGACGTTCCCTCGCATCAGGAAGGCCTTGAAGCCGTGCCAGATGCTCGGATTGTTCTTCTTGCTCACCGCGGGAACTCTCCTTGTATGGACGCTTTGTGGCACACGAGGTGACACAGGTTGTGGAGCGAACAGCTCCGCAACCTACGTCACCCTGAGCCACGCGTGCCCAATCCGGTAGCTCCAACGAAGGACTTGACTTCTTCTTCACCACAAGGTCACCGCCAGCCGGGACGATCCGCTCGCGCCCGCCAGACGCGTCGCGGTGGAGCGGGACACTGACAGCACGACCAGCGCTCCTCCGTCACCGTCACCGGTGAGTGCGGACGGGTCCACGGGCTCGGGGACCCTCGTCACGAGCGCCCCGCGCGCGACAACCCGGGCCTCCCCGTCCGTGGCCGTGGGGCCCGCTGCGGGTACGGCGATGACGTCGACCCGGTCACCGGGCCGCAGCAGCCGGACGGTCGCCGCGTCAGCGATCCGCACCGGGGCCGTCACCTTCATCTGCCGGCTCGCGGGGCGCCTGAGCACGGGCCCGCCCGATGAGGAGTGTGCGCGGGCGGGTGCGTCACCGTCCGGATGTCCGCGCGTCGGAGCCGGGGCACCGCCCCTCGGTCCCGCGGCCACGAGGGCGGCGGCGGTAACGGCGAGGCCCAGTGCCAGGGCGCGCTGCCGGTTCCGCACGAGCCGGCGCAGCAGACACCACCCGCCCTTGACCCGCACGGGAGCGAACTGGGGCACCTCGTACGGCGGAGGGACCGGGTGGGCAGGAGACGAGGCGGAAGAGGCGGAAGGCGAAGGGGAAGATTGGGACAACGGGATCACCACCTGCGGCGAGGGAACGGCTAGCCAGGCCACGATGCCCGCTCACGCCGCCGCCCGCCGGAGCCTGTGGATCATCCACGGGTTGTGGAAAACTCCGCCACCGGAACGATGTGCTCCGCTACGGCAGCTCGAAACCCGGATCCATCCCGCCCAGCGCCTTCCCGCAGGCGCAGTCCCGCGCCTCGTTCGGCGGCAGCGCGGCCACCGCGTCGAACAGCACGCCCCGGAGCCGGTCCACGTTCGCCGCGAACACGGTCAGCACCTCCTCGTGCGACACGCCCTCACCGGACTCGGCACCCGCGTCCAGGTCGGTGACCAGGGTCAACGACGTGTAGCACAGCTCCAGTTCACGGGCGAGCGCGGCTTCCGGGTGGCCTGTCATGCCTACAACCGACCAGCCCTGCGCCTGATGCCACAACGACTCGGCACGCGTCGAGAACCGGGGTCCCTCGATCACGACCAGCGCCCCACCGTCCACCGGCTCCCACTCCCGCCCGCGCGCCGCCTTCAGTGCGGCCGCGCGCCCGGCGGGGCAGTAGGGGTCGGCCAGGGACACATGCACCACGTTGGGCACCGTGCCGTCGGGCAGCGGCAGCCCGTCGAAGTAGGTGCCCACCCGTGACTTCGTACGGTCGACCAGCTGGTCGGGCACCAGCAGCGTGCCCGGCCCGTACTCGGGGCGCAGCCCGCCCACGGCGCACGGGCCCAGGATCTGGCGCGCCCCGACCGAACGCAGCGCCCACAGGTTGGCCCGGTAGTTGATCCGGTGGGGCGGCAGGTGATGGCCCCGCCCGTGCCGGGGCAGGAAGGCGACCCGACGGCCGGCGATCTCGCCGAGGAAGAGGGAGTCGCTGGGCACCCCGTAGGGGGTGTCCACCTGGATCTCGGTGACGTCGTCGAGGAACGAGTAGAAGCCCGAGCCGCCGATGACGCCGATCTCTGCGTTCGCCATGACCAGCACAGTAGCCGGAATCGAACACGGTCAGCTCCCGACCGTGGAAACACCGAGGACCCGGTCGCCGTACGACGACCGGGTCCCGTGAAGAAGCCTTACGCGGCGGAGGTGCCCGCCGAGGTGCCGGAGCTCGACTTCGTGTCCGAGGAGGACGACGAAGAGGTGGAGGAGGACGAGGAGGACGAGGAGTCCGTGGAGGACGTCGACGGCTTCGACGAGGCCGTCGAGCTGCTCGACGAAGAGCCGCGGCTGTCGTTGCGGTAGAAGCCGGAGCCCTTGAAGACGATGCCGACCGCGGAGAACACCTTCTTGAGGCGGCCACCGCAGTTGGGGCACTCGGTCAGGGCGTCATCGGTGAACTTCTGCACCGCCTCGAGGCCCTCGCCGCACTCGGTGCACTGGTACTGGTAGGTCGGCACTGTCTTCCTCCTGGCACTCTCACTCGATGAGTGCTAACGACGGTCCATAGTGACGTATTCCTGAGGATCAGTCCACTGTCAGCGGCACGCGGTGACCGACGCCACGTGCCACGGTACGGCCCCGGGGCTGCGCCACCAGCCGCGATCGCAGCGCCAGCAGCGTGGTCAGGGCGAGCAGCGTGCCGCCCAGCGGCACCAGGAATCCGGCGCCTCCCCAGAAGCGGTCCTCCAGCTGACCGGCGACCGTGACGGCGGCCGCCTGCCCGAGCGCGACCGCGCCCGTCAGCCAGGTGAACGCCTCCGTGCGCGCCTGGGGCGGCACCAGGTCCTCGACCAGCGTGTAGCCGGTGATCAGCGCGGGCGCGATGCACATGCCGACCAGCAGGCCCAGGCCCGCCAGCAGGAGCGCCGAGTGCGCGGCCCACAGGCCGGAGGCCGTCAGTGCCAGTGCGGCGTACCCGACCACCAGACGGTGCTGCGGAGCGGTCTTCCAGGCGATGGCGCCGCAGACCAGGCCGGAGAGCATGTTGCCGGCGGCGAACGTGCCGTACAGGACGCCGTTGAGGCCGGGCTCGCCGATCGACTCGCTGAACGCGGCCAGCGAGACCTGCATGCCGCCGAAGACCGAACCGATGCCCAGGAAGGCCACGACCAGCACGCGCACGCCGGGGATGCGCAGCGCCGAGGCGTGCTCCACGCGTGCGTGCCCGGCGGTGGCGGTCTGCGGCTGGGTGCCCTTCTGTGCGGCGAACAGCAGACCGCCGATCAAAGTCAGTGAGGCCTCGGCGACCAGTCCGGCGGCCGGGTTCACGGCGGTGCACAGGGCCGTCGCCAGCAGCGGGCCGACGACGAAGGTCAACTCGTCCGTGACGGACTCGAAGGCCGCCGCGGTGGTCATCAGCGGCGAACCCTTCAGCTTCACGCCCCAGCGGGCCCGCACCATGGGCCCGATCTGCGGCACCGAGGCACCCGTGGGCACGGCCGCGGCGAACAGCGCCCACAGGGGCGCGTCGGCCAGGGCGAGCGCCGTCAGTGTCAGGGCCGAGAATCCGTGCGCGAGGACGCCGGGGACCAGCACCGCGCGCTGGCCGTAGCGGTCGGCGAGGCGCCCGCCGCAGGGCGCGAACAGGGCCATGGAGACCCCGGTGACCGCGGCGGCGGCACCTGCCACGCCGTAGGAGCCGGTGGTGTGCTGCACGAGGAGCACGATGGAGATGGTGAGCATCGCGAACGGCTGGCGTGCCGCGAAACCGGGGAGCAGGAACGTCCACGCGCCGCGCGTGCGCAGCAGCCGGCCGTATCCGATGGAGACCGTGGATGCCACGGCCCGTGCCTTTCTGCCGCCTGGTAGCGCGACCCCACTGTGCGGGCGAGGGGCGCCGAGAGCTGTCCTCTTGCGCTACTGCGGTAGATACCGGGCCTGTGAGGGAGGCGTCCCGGCCGCCATACGGTCGCGCCAGCTCTGCGTCAGGCAGAGTTGGTTCGATCAAGGTGCGCGTTCATCGTACCGGGCGTGGCGTGCTCATGGCCTGTGAGAGTGAGCACTCCGAAACCTGCCCTTAACGGGTTGCGGACCTGACCGGACGCGGCGCGGGACGTGCCCTCAGCGGTCTCCGCCCGCGCCCAGCCAGCCGGCCAGCTTGCCCCCGTGTCCCACGGCGCGCAGCCGCTTCTCGGCGGCGTCCCGGACGGGGTCGGTGGCGACGACGAGGAGTTCGTCGCCGTGCCGCAGCACGGTCGTCGGCAGCGGAACGAACGATTTCTCCTCGCGGACGACGAGGGTGACGGCGGCCCCGGCCGGCAGCCGGAGCTCGTTGACCTCGACGCCGTGCATCTTCGACCCCTCGGGGATCGCGACCGAGAGCAGATGTCCGCGCAGCCGCTCCAGGGGCGCCGACTCGACTCCGAGGTCGGCGGCCTCGGAGTCCTCGCCCAGGCGCAGCTTGCGGGCCAGCCAGGGCAGTGTCGGCCCCTGGACCAGGGTGTAGACCACGACCAGGACGAACACGATGTTGAAGATGCGTCTGCTGGCCTCAATGCCGCTGACCATGGGGATGGTCGCCAGGATGATGGGGACCGCGCCGCGCAGCCCCGCCCACGACATCAGGGTCTGCTCCTGCCAGGGCACCCGGAACGGGGTCAGGCAGAGCACCACGCTCAGCGGGCGCGCCACCATGGTGAGCACCAGGCCGATGACGAGTGCGGGCCACACGTCGTCGCCCAGTTCGTGCGGGGTGACCAGCAGGCCGAGCAGGACGAACATGCCGATCTGGGCGATCCAGCCGAGCCCGTCGGCGAACCCGCGCGTGGCAGGCCAGTGCGGCAGCTTCGCGTTGCCCATGACCATCGAGGCGAGGTAGACGCCGAGGAAGCCGCTGCCGTGCGCGAGGGCGCCGGCCGCGTACGCCGTGACGGCGATCGCCATGACCGCGATCGGGTAGAGGCCGGAGGCGGGCAGCGCGACATGTCTGAGGCCCCAGGAGCCGAGCCAGCCCACGGCGAGTCCGACGGCCGCGCCGATGGCCAGCTCCAGGGCTATCTCGCCCACCAGTACGTACCAGTGCTCGACGGGGCCGGTCTGGGAGAAAGCCACCACCAGGATGACCACGGGGGCGTCGTTGAAGCCGGATTCGGCCTCCAGCGTGCCCGTCACGCGCGCGGGGAGCGGAATGCGGCGCAGGACAGAGAACACCGCCGCCGCGTCCGTGGAGGACACCACCGCGCCGATGATGAGGGCCTGCCGCCATTCCAGCCCGGTCAGATAGTGCGCACCGGCCGCGGTGACCCCCACGCTCACCGCGACGCCGGCGAGCGCCAGCGCGGAGGCGGCCGGGAGGGCCGGCTGGATCTCCTTCCACTTCGTGCCCAGACCGCCCTCGGCGAGGATCACGACCAGGGCCGCGTAGCCGATGACCTGGGTGAGCTCGGCGTTGTCGAAGCGGATGTCGCCGATGCCGTCCTGGCCCATGAGGACGCCGATGCCGAGGTACACGAGCAGGCTGGGGAGCCCGCTGCGCGAGGAGATGCGTACCGCTGCGACGGCGACGAGCAGGACGACTGAGCAGACGAGCAGGAGCTGGTTGAGGTGGTGGACAGTCAGCGGCGGTTCCCTTCCCTGGCGCGCACGATCCGCGCGCGGGCGCACATGTACATGGGACACGAAGCTGTCCGCCCCGAGCCCAACTACTTCATTACCTTACCTAACTCTTGACGATTTCTTGACGCTCGAAGAGGCAAGATCGAACATCCTTCCGTGCTGGTACCCGACTCCGCGTCAAGTGGCGCAGACCCCTGCGCCTATGGTTGCTCCAGCACTCCAGGACCGCCTGCCGCTCGCGTTAGGACAGCAAGGACAGCGATGCCCCCCAACACCACCGCCACAACGGGTGACAAGCCCGGCAAGTCCGGCAGGAAGAAGGGGCGAAAAGCCCGTCTTATCGTGCTCGTACTGGTGCTGGCCGTCATCGGCGGCATCGCTTTCGGCGCCTACTGGTCCATCAGTACGGTCCGTGCCTCCTTCCCGCAGACCAAGGGTTCGATCACCCTCGAAGGCCTGTCCGGGCCCGTGGACGTGAAGCGGGACGGCTACGGCATCCCGCAGATCTACGCGTCCTCCGACGAGGACCTGTTCATGGCGCAGGGCTACGTCCAGGCGCAGGACCGGTTCTACGAGATGGACGTGCGCCGCCACATGACGTCCGGCCGCCTGTCGGAGATGTTCGGCAAGAGCCAGGTCGACAACGACGAGTTCCTTCGCACCCTGGGCTGGGACCGGATCGCCAAGGAGGAGTACGACACCAAGCTGTCGGACTCCACCAAGAAGTACCTCCAGGCCTACGCCAAGGGAGTCAACGCCTACCTCAAGGGCAAGGACGGCGCGGACATCTCCCTGGAGTACGCGGCGCTGGGCTTCACCAACGACTACAAGCCGGCCGCGTGGACCCCGGTCGACTCGATCTCCTGGCTGAAGGCGATGGCCTGGGACCTGCGCGGCAACATGCAGGACGAGATCGACCGCGCCCTGATGACGAGCCGCCTCGGCCCGCAGCAGATCGCCGACCTGTACCCGGAGTACCCGTACAAGGTCGACGGCGAGTCCAACACGATCGTCCAGCAGGGCGAGTACAACGAGCTCACCCAGGCGTTCGAGGACAGCGACGGCACCAGCACGAGCAGCGGCTCCGGCGACGCCTCCACCAGCGGCTCCACGGGCACCGGCAGCTCGACGAGCGGCACCGGGACCTCCTCCGGGACCTCCGGGGACACCGTGGGCCTGCAGGGGCAGCTGGAGGGCCTCTACAACGTCCTGGACGACCTGCCCACGGCCGTCGGCGTGAACGGCAACGGCATCGGCTCCAACTCCTGGGTCGTCTCCGGCGACCACACCATCACCGGCGAGCCGCTGCTGGCGAACGACCCGCACCTGTCGGCCTCGCTGCCGTCGGTCTGGTACCAGATGGGCCTGCACTGCCGCACCGTCTCCAGCAAGTGCCAGTACGACGTCTCCGGCTACACCTTTGCCGGCATGCCCGGTGTGATCATCGGGCACAACCAGAACATCGCCTGGGGCATGACCAACTCCGGCGTCGACGTCACCGACCTCTACCTCGAGAAGCTCTCCGGCGACGGCTACCTCTACGACGGCAAGACCAAGCCCTTCGAGACGCGCACCGAGACCATCAAGGTCGCCGGCGGCAGCCCGAAGAAGATCGTCGTCCGCAAGACGGAGGACGGTATGCCCCTGCTGTCCGACCGCAGCAAGGAACTCGTCAAGGTCGGCCAGAAGGCCGGCGTCGACAACGCGGCACCCGACCGCGGCGACGGCTACGGCGTCGCCCTGAAGTGGACCGCGCTGGAGCCCGGCACCACCATGGACGCCGTCTTCGCGATGGACCGGGCCAAGGACTGGGACGACTTCCGAGACGCGGCCAAGCTGTTCGACGTGCCCTCGCAGAACCTGATCTACGCCGACACCGAGGACAACATCGGCTACCAGCTGCCCGGAAAGATCCCCACGCGCGCGAAGGGCGACGACGGCTCGGTCCCGGTGGCCGGCTGGGACTCCAAGAACGCCTGGACCGGCTACATCGACTTCAAGGCACTGCCCAACGAGCTCAACCCGAAGCGCGGCTTCATCGTCACCGCCAACCAGGCCGTGGTCGACGACACGTACAAGTACACGCTCACCACGGACTGGGGCTACGGCACCCGCAGCCAGCGCATCACCGACCTGATCGAGCAGAAGATCAAGGGCGGCGGCAAGATCTCCACCGACGACATGCGTCAGATGCAGATGGACAACAGCAGCGAGATCGCCAAGCTGCTCGTCCCCACCCTGCTGAAGATCAATATCGATGACCCGGACGTCCGCGAGGCGCAGGAACTGCTCCAGAACTGGGAGCGCACTCAGGACGCCGACTCGGCGGCGGCCGCCTACTTCAACGCGGTCTGGCGCAACATCCTCAAGCTCGCCTTCGGCAACAAGCTGCCCAAGGAGCTGCGCGTCGAGGGCCAGTGCCTGTGGGTCGACCCGGCGAACGCCACCAACGCCGTCGACGACACCGCGAAGGTCCGTGAGTGCGGTCAGCGCGACGCCGACCAGGCGCAGCCCGACGGCGGCGACCGCTGGTTCCAGGTCGTGCGCAACCTCATGGACAAGCCGGACAGCGACTGGTGGACCACGCCCAAGTCGGCCACCGGCCGCGAAGGCGCCGACCACAACCGCGACGACCTGTTCAAGCGCGCCATGATCGACGCGCGCTGGGAGCTCACCGCGAAGCTCGGCAAGGACATCGACACCTGGAGCTGGGGCCGGCTGCACCGCCTGTTCCTGAAGAACCAGACCCTCGGCACCAGCGGCCCCGGCTTCCTGCAGTACATCCTCAACCGCGGCCCCTGGAAGCTCGGCGGCGGCGAGGCGGCGGTCGACGCGACCGGCTGGAACGCGGCCGGCGGCTACGGCGTCGTGTGGGTGCCGTCGATGCGCATGGTGGTCAACCTGGAGGACTTCGACAAGTCGAAGTGGATCAACCTCACCGGCGCCTCCGGGCACGCCTTCAGCGCCCACTACACCGACCAGACCAGCAAGTGGGCCAAGGGCGAACTGCTCGACTGGTCCTTCTCGGCGAAGGCGGTCGACAAGAGCACCAGCGACACCCTCGTGCTCAAGCCATGAGCGACTGAGAGCGACCACAAAGAAAGGGGCCCTTCACGCACACGCGCGTGACGGGCCCCTTTTCTTTGCAAGCGGTGCGCTAGGAGAAGCGCCGCACCCCCGACGGTGTCACCACCGCCCGCACCGGCAGATCGTGCGGCTCCTCGGGGACGTGTTCGACGACCTCGTTGTCGTACAGCAGCACGACCAGCGAGGGATGTACGTCGGCGCGTTCCAGGCGGGCCAGGACGCGGTCGTACGACCCGCCGCCCCGCCCGAGGCGCATCCCGCGCCTGTCGACCGCGAGCCCCGGCAGCAGCACCACGTCCGCGCCCGTGACGGCGTCCGCGCCGAGCCGCTCGCCGACCGGCTCCAGGAGCTCCATCTTCCCGCCGTGCCGGACCGGTGCAAGCGAGCCCGGACCGTCGTAGGCGCCCCAGTCCAGGTCGTTGTCCGGCAGCAGGGCGGGCAGCAGCACGCGCACGCCCCGGGCGCGCAGGGCGTCCAGCAGCGCGAGGGTTCCGGGCTCGGTGCCCACGGAGACGTACGCCGCCACCACGCGCGCGTGCGCCAACTCGGGCAGCTCCAGGGCATGACCGGACAGGGCCGCGGCCGCCGTGTGCACGTCGTCCGCCGTCAACCTGTTCCTCATGTCGAGGAACCCTCGCCGCAACACAGTTTTGTCAGAGTCCGCTGTGCCGTTCTCCCGGCCCATGGATCGCATCCACACTGCTCCAATACGCTCAAATGAACACTTATTAACCGGAGCTACAGATTCCTCTCAAAGTCACCGGATAAGGTTGCGAACATGACTCAGTCTCACCCCAGGATCAGTAAGGCTGTCATCCCCGCAGCAGGCCTCGGCACCCGGTTCCTCCCGGCGACGAAGGCCACTCCCAAGGAGATGCTGCCCGTCGTCGACAAGCCCGCGATCCAGTACGTGGTCGAGGAGGCCGTGTCCGCCGGCCTCGACGACGTCCTCATGGTCACCGGTCGCAACAAGCGCCCCCTCGAGGACCACTTCGACCGCAACTACGAACTCGAGTCGGCGCTGGAGAAGAAGGGCGACGCCCGGCGGCTCGCCAAGGTCCAGGAGTCCAGCGACCTCGCCACCATGCACTACGTCCGCCAGGGCGATCCCAGGGGCCTCGGCCACGCCGTCCTGTGCGCCGCCCCGCACGTGGGGAACGAGCCGTTCGCCGTCCTCCTCGGCGACGACCTCATCGACCCCCGCGACCCGCTGCTGCAGCGCATGATCGAGGTTCAGGAGCTGTACGGCGGCAGTGTCGTCGCGCTCATGGAGGTCGCGCCCGAGCAGATCCACCTCTACGGCTGCGCGGCCGTGGAGTGCACCGCCGACCGCGACGTCGTCAAGGTCTCCGGCCTGGTCGAGAAGCCGGAGCCGGCGGACGCCCCCTCCAACTACGCGATCATCGGCCGCTACGTCCTCGACCCCGCCGTCTTCGAGGTGCTGCGCGAGACCGAGCCGGGCCGCGGCGGCGAGATCCAGCTCACCGACGCCCTCCAGCTGCTCGCCCAGGACGAGAAGGTCGGCGGCCCGGTGCACGGCGTCGTCTTCAAGGGCCGCCGTTATGACACCGGCGACCGCGGCGACTATCTGCGTGCCATTGTCAGACTCGCGTGCGAACGTGAAGATCTGGGTCCGGACTTCCGGTCCTGGCTTCGCAGTTACGTCACCGAGGAGATGTAGCCACTTTGAGCACCGCCGAGCCCCGCCCCACCGACCGGGACCACCTCTGGTCGGTGGACGAGCACCTGGAGGACATCCTCGCCACGGTCCGCCCCCTGGAGCCCATCGAGCTGCAACTCCCCGACGCCCAGGGCTGCGTCCTGGTCGAGGACGTCACGGTCGAGCTCTCCCTGCCGCCGTTCGACAACAGCTCCATGGACGGGTACGCGGTACGGGTCGCGGATGTCGCGGGCGCGAGCGAGGAGTTCCCGGCGGCCCTGGAGGTCGTGGGGGACGTCGCGGCGGGACAGGCGGCCGATCTGCTCTACGTGGGGCCCGGCCAGGCCGCCCGCATCATGACCGGTGCACCGCTGCCCAACGGCGCCGAGACCGTCGTCCCCGTGGAGTGGACCGACGGAGGCCTCGGCGAGGGCCCGGTCACCGGTATGCGCGCCCGCAGTCTCGCCCCCGAGCAGGCCTCCGGGCACGTACGCGTGTACCGCCCCGCGGAGGCACGCGCGCACGTGCGCGCGAAGGGCAGCGACGTCCAGGCCGGGGACCGCGCCCTCGACGCCGGCACCGTCCTCGGACCGCCCCAGATCGCCCTGCTCGCCGCGATCGGCCGCGGCACCGTCCGGGTGCGTCCGCGCCCGCGTGTCGTCGTCCTGTCCACCGGCAGCGAGCTCGTGCAGCCCGGCGAGGAGCTGGGCGCCGGCCAGATCTACGACTCCAACAGCTTCGCCCTGACCGCCGCCGCCCGTGACGCCGGCGCCATCGCCTACCGGGTGGGCGCCGTCGCCGACGACGCCGAGACCCTCCGCTCCACCATCGAGGACCAACTGGTCCGCGCCGACCTCCTGGTCACCACCGGTGGCGTGAGCGTCGGGGCGTACGACGTCGTCAAGGAGGCGCTGTCGCACGTCGGCGACGAGGACGAGGCCGGCAGCGGCATGGAGTTCCGCAAGCTCGCCATGCAGCCGGGCAAGCCCCAGGGCTTCGGCTCCATCGGCCCCGACCACATCCCCCTGCTGGCGCTGCCGGGCAACCCGGTCTCCTCGTACGTCTCGTTCGAACTGTTCGTCCGCCCCGCGATCCGCACCCTCATGGGACTCGAGGACGTCCACCGGCCCACCACGCGCGCGAGGCTGGCCGCCGACAAGGCGATCCGCTCGCCCAAGGGGCGCAGACAGTTCCTGCGCGCCACCTGCGCCGACGGCACGGTCCGCCCCGTCGGAGGCGCCGGCTCCCACCTGGTGGCCGCCCTCGCGCACGCCGACGCACTGATCGTCGTCCCCGAAGACGTGGAGTCCGTCGAACCGGGCACCGACGTCGAGGTGGTCCTGCTCGGCTGAGCACCCCTTGTTGGGGGTACCGTGTCGCGCACAACAGGCCCGGACCGGGAGCGCCGCACCAGCATGAGTACGCAGGACCGACTGACGCACATCGACGACGCGGGCGCCGCGCGCATGGTCGACGTATCCGGCAAGGACGTCACGGCACGCACCGCGCGCGCCAGTGGGCGCGTCCTCGTCTCGCCCCGCGTGGTCGAGCTGCTGCGCGGCGAGGGCGTCCCCAAGGGCGACGCCCTCGCGACCGCGCGGATCGCCGGGATCATGGGCGCCAAACGCACGCCGGACCTGATCCCGCTGTGCCACCCGTTGTCGGTGTCCGGTGTGAAACTGGACTTGTCGGTCGCGGACGACGCCGTGGAGATCAGCGCCACCGTGAAGACGACGGACCGTACGGGTGTCGAGATGGAGGCGCTCACCGCGGTCTCCGTCGCGGCGCTCACCGTGATCGACATGGTGAAGGCGGTCGACAAGGGAGCGGTCATCACGGACGTACGCGTGGAGGAGAAGACGGGCGGCAAGTCGGGCGACTGGAGTCGGGCATGACCTTGGACGCGTCGATCGGAGATGCCCTCCTCGCGCCCTACAGCGCGCTGGTGGTCACCGCCTCCAACCGAGCCTCGGCCGGTGTGTACGAGGACCGGGGCGGCCCGCTGGTCGCCGAGGGCCTCAGGGGCCTGGGTTTCGCCGTCGACGGGCCGCAGGTCGTACCCGACGGCGACCCCGTGGAGGAGGCGCTGAGGGCGGGCGCGGAGGCCGGATACGGCGTGATCGTCACCACCGGCGGCACGGGCGTGTCGCCCACCGACCGCACCCCCGAGGCGACCCGCCGCGTGATCGACCACGAGGTCCCGGGCATCGCGGAGGCCATCCGGGCGTACGGCCGTGAGAAGGTGCCGACCGCGGCGCTCTCCCGGGGCCTGGCCGGTGTCGCGCGCGGGACTCTGATCGTCAACCTGCCCGGCTCCACCGGCGGCGTGAAGGACGGCCTCACGGTCCTCGAGCCGCTGCTGAAGCACGCCGTGGACCAGATCCGGGGCGGAGACCACCCCAGACCGGTCGCCAGCACGGGGGGTGCGAGCTGAACGGCGCATCCTGGCCCGTGGAGCTGACGGAGGGCGACATCGTCCTGCGGCCGATAAAGCTGCGCGACCAGCGGGCCTGGCGCGAGGTGAACCGGCGCAACCGGGACTGGCTGCGCCCCTGGGAGGCGACCATCCCGCCGCCCGCGCCCAGCGGGCCGATCGCGCACCGGCCGACCTACCGCCAGATGGTCCGCCATCTGCGCTCCGAGGCGAACGCGGGGCGGATGCTGCCGTTCGTCATCGAGTACCGGGGGCAGCTGGTCGGGCAGCTGACCGTCGCCGGGATCACCTGGGGGTCGATGTGCTCCGGGCACGTCGGCTACTGGGTGGACGAGGCGGTGGCCGGCCGCGGGGTGATGCCCACGGCCGTGGCGCTCGTCGTCGACCACTGTTTCCGCACCGTCGGGCTGCACCGCATCGAGGTCTGCATTCGTCCCGAGAACGGGCCCAGCCGACGGGTCGTGGAGAAACTCGGATTCCGGGAGGAAGGGCTGCGGCCCCGCTATCTCCACATCGACGGCGCCTGGCGCGACCACCTCGTGTTCGCGCTGACGGCGGAGGAAGTGCCGGAGGGCATGCTGGGCCGCTGGCGGCGCGCCCGCTCACAGAACGCCTCCAATTGAATACAGCGCTCCGAAACCCGATCGGGAAGGCCCCGACGATCCCGAATGAATGTTCGAAAGTGATCGGTTGATCGCACTGGTCGCAAAAAAAGCTCGAAATATCAGCCAGATCGTGCGACACACCGGCCCAATTGGCGGATGGCCCCACGCGAATCCCTCTACCGTGTGAGGCGTGAGCAGCAGCGGCCTCATCTACGCAGTCATTGTCGGGGCCTGGGCCGCCTACTTGGTGCCGATGTGGCTCCGTAGGCAGGACGAGCTGAACGAGGCCCGTCCGACGGAACGCTTCAGCACCGCCATCCGGCTGCTGTCCGGACGGGCGGGTATGGAGCGCCGGTACGCCAAGGACCTGCAGGCGCGCTCCACCGAGGAGGGGGAGCGGGATGCCGACGCCCCGGACGCCGTCACCGATTCGGTGGACGTCCGGGCCTTCGCCATGCCTCCGACCCGCCCGCAGGTGAAGGCGCCGGTCCAGGAACGGGCACAGGAGCGGGCGCAGGAGCGAGCGCCGGAGCGCGGCCACGCGCGCCCGGACGCGGCACGCGACCCGGGGCGTGACCCGAAGCGCGATCCGGCGCCCAAGCCCGCACGCGACCCTGCCCCCGACTCCGCGCCCGGCCGCGCGCCGGCTCCCGTGCACGAGGGCGCCGCCCCGGCGCGCCGACGGGCACCGGCCGCGCGGCGCACTCCGGGCGGCCAGGCGGCCGCGGCGCGCTCCCAGCGTTCGAAAGCGCTCGCGCGCCGCAGGCGCACCACCATCCTGCTCTTCCTCGCCTTCACGCTCGGCGCGATCGTCGCCGCCGTAGGAGGGCTCGCGTTCCTCTGGGCGCCGGGGGTGCCCGCCGTCCTGCTCAGCGGGTACATCGCCTATCTGCGCGCCCAGGAGCGCCGGCGTTTCGCCTTCCAGATGGACCGCCGACGCGCCGAGGCCGCCGCGCAGCGCCTTCGCGAGCGTCAGCCCCGCCGCCGTGCCTCGGCTCCGGCCGCGGCCGCCGCGATGACCGAGGCGGCCGCGGACGCCGGCGCAGAGGAGCCGCACGAGGCCGCCGAGCCGGAGACCGACCCGGGCCTGCTGGCCCTCGCCGCCGACCGCAGGGCGCTCGTCGAGCAGACCGATCACGCGGAGTGGGTCGACCAGCAGCGCGAACGGCAGCGTCGGCCGGGCCACGGCGAGAGCTGGGACCCGGTGCCGGTCCCGCTGCCCACGTACGTGACCGCGCCGGTCGCGCCCCGGGCCACCTCCGACGTGGACCTCGGCGGGCCGGACGCGTGGAGCTCCGCCCGCTCCAGCGCGGTCGTGCCGGAGCAGGACACGGCGGACTCCACCGCCGTACCGGATGCGGAGCCGCAGGAGCCGGACCGCGCGGACGGCGGGGTGGCGGACGGCGACGAGCGCAGCGACGCGCGGCGCGCGGCCTCGGCCCGGCGCTCGCGCGAGCGCGGTCGCACGCCGCTCTTCGACCAGGACGAGGACGGCGAGCGGCCCCGGGCGGCCAACGAGTGACACGCGCGGGCGCCCCGCGGCGGGCCCGGGAGCTTCCGGGGTCCCGGCCTCCGGCCGCCGGGCCCCGGCCTCCGGGAACGGATTTTCAAGCAGCCCGATCGGGGTGCTAGAGTTTCACTCGTTGCAAGGGCCTGTGGCGCAGTCCGGTAGCGCACCTCGTTCGCATCGAGGGGGCCAGGGGTTCAAATCCCCTCAGGTCCACGCATCATCTGTTCTTGACTTAGGTCGAGAACAGATCACGAGATCCCGTCCAACTCATCGAGTTGGGCGGGATCTCGTCGTTCAGGGGCTTGCTTCGACATGGATGCCCTCGGATACCCAGGGATGCCACCGCGTGGTGCGTGGCTCGCGTCCGCTGCGGCTCGGTGACACGTCCTGACGCCCTGCCAGTTCTTGCCGCCGGCACTCTCTTGATCACCGATGGTCCCGTGCCTGATGTCGCGTGCACAGCTGCCGTACAAAATGAATGGGGGGAAGGCGGCACGGGATTCCGATCGGTCGGCGAATTTCCATTCGGGTGAGCTGACCGCTCAGATACGGGCCGGCCAGACAGCCGAAGCGGAAAGCCCGGGACCATTCGTCAAGCCATTCCTCGCGGAAGGCGGACGATCACTCATAGATTCTGCGCGCATTGCCGTGGCGACGACAATTGATGCGAATGGCGCGCCGATGCTGTCGCTGCTCGCCGTCGATGCCGGGGCATTCGGTGCGCTCGGTTCGTCGGGTCTCACGATCCCGCGCGGCCGTCGGCTCCGAGGACGCCTTGTTCGACAATCCGGGCCGCGATCGGCGGATCGGTCTCGCGTACCTCGATCCGCACACCCGTCGACGCTTCCGGAGCAGGTGACGAGGTCGACGCAGGCCCGCAGGCCCCTTCCAAGGCGGCGGCCCACGGCCTGTCGGTCACCCGGGCCGACGCCGCTCTGCTGTGCCGGGCATCGCTGGTCTTCGTCGGCACCGCGCATCCGCAGGGCCGGCTCGACGCGGCGACCCGCAGCGGAGATCCGGGGTTCAACCGCGAGGTCGCGCGGAACACGTTCGAAGTGCCGGACTTCGCGGAAACGCCATGCACCAGACGATCGGCAACTTCCTGGTGGAGCCCCAGGTGAGCCTCGGATTCATCGACGGCTCCGAGTTCGTCGTGCTGACCGGCTCGGCGACCACGCACTGGTGGAGCTGAGCGGCGGCGACCGGTCCCGGCACGCCCCCGTCCTCGACTGATCACCTGCCCCTGACGCCAGCACCGCTGGGAGGAATCCGCGTGTCCGCAGCGCACGACCTGACCGACAAGGGGCAGACGCCGTCGCCCGGCCGAGTCCGGGAACGCTGCGAGTTCTACGTCCTCGGCTTCGATGTCTCCCGGCTGCTCTACGGGGACGACGGCCGCCCGCTCGGCGAGCGGTACGCCGCCGCCCGGGTGCGTGAAGGTGTCCCCTACGGCATGCGCCGCTGCCCGTACCCCGGCTCTCGGCCGGGGTACGGGATCCGCTAGGCCTTCCACCGCCGATACGGCCGCGAGGAGCTGGACTGGCGCTGGGCGTGGGTGTGGGCGTGGGTGTTCGGCCGGGTGCTCACCACGCTCCCGACCCTGTACGCGCGGCGGTCCGGCGAGGGGAGCCGTACCGTCGTCCCGCGGCGGGTCGCCCGTCTGTACAAGCCGAGCCTCGGCATGGCGATGACGCCCGAATACATCATGCTCGCGGGGCACGGCCACGCATCGGGGCCGAGTCCGGACGATTTCCTCCGGGAGACGGAGGAGCGCGGGGTGTTCCTCACGCCGGACGCCGCGTGCTCCGGCCCCGGGCGTCATGTACGGGAGTTCCTGGAGGCCTGTCCGGGGACGTGCCGCGCGCCGCGTGTCCGGTGGGTGGCGGACCTGGTCGACCTCGACGATCTCATCGGCTACAGCTGGGCGAATGCCGAGCTCGAGCTCGCGAAATACCGCTTCCTGCTGACTCTCGCATTGTGCGATGGGGGTGGAATGGCGGGAATATTCGATTCACCGGTCCCGTCCTCGTTCGATAATCGTGCCCTGGACGAGCTCACCGCCCAACTCGATGAAACCATCAAATACCTTGGACTCTCCGAAAGGATCGTCGAACTCGGTGGACGTGACGTCGCTTCGCTCGCGGAATGGTGCGAGCTGTTCTCCGACCTGCTCGTGCCCATTCTCGACATGGTCCCCGATGGTTCGTCATGGTCGGTGCTGGACAAGGCGGACGTGCGTTTGATGATCCGTCATCTCAGTCGCAGCTGGACATCATCTGGTATCGACAACGGACTTGAACTCGCGTGTGTCCCCGTGGCGGGACCCTGAGACTTGCATGATTAACGCATGGCCGTGCTCGGCCTGCAGGAGGCCTACGACTCGCCGTGTCCGGTGCGGAACTCCCGACGCCGCACGCGCGGTTCGGCGTCCCGTTGCGACGACGCGACGACGCGAGGGCGCTGACAGCGGGTGCGGGAGGGCGGATCGGCTGAACTGACGCGCAGATGGCGGGAGTTATGATCACGAGGTGATCGAGGACGGCGCCAGCGACCAGGGCAGCGTGACCACGGTTCGGCGGGTCGGTGACACCATCAGGCGTCCGGTGAGGGAGTGGACGCCGGCGGTGCATGCGCTGTTGCGGCACCTGGAGACGGTGGGCTTCCGCGGAGCGCCGCGGGCGCTGGGCCTCGACGGCCAGGAGGAGGTGCTGTCCCTGCTCCATGGAGAACCCGCCTTCAAGCCCTGGCCTCCCTGTCTGCAATCCCCGCGTGGTCTGGAGGAACTCGGGCACTGGCTGAGGGACTACCACCGTGCCGTGGGTGAATTCCGGCCCGCGGACGGTGCTCGCTGGCAGCCGCACGAAGAGGAATGGAAGCCGGGCATGGTGATCCGGCACGGCGACCTCGGCCCGTGGAACTCCATCTGGGACGGCGACCGCCTGACCGGTTTCATCGACTGGGACTTCGCGGCACCCGGGCACGCCATCGACGACCTGGCGCAACTCGCCTGGTACGCGGTGCCGTTGCGGCCGACGGATCCTGAACGGGATCCGGGCATCACCGGCATGGCGGTGTCGCGTACCCGCCTCGAGGTCCTCTCCTCCGCCTACGGAGCGCAGCCGCACGCCGTGCTGGACGCCTTGGAGGGGCTTCAGGAACGCGAGGCCGGACGCATCCGACGCCTGGGCGCGCGCGGAATCGAACCGTGGGCCGACTTCCTGGCCCGGGGCGACGCGACGCAGATGCGCGAGGAAGCGCTCTGGCTCCGGGAGAACCGCGGCCGGCTGCTCGGCGGGGCATGAGACGGATCTGCTCCCTTTCGTTCATCGGCCGGAGCCTTCGATCGCCGCGGGGAGCGGCGGCGCGACCGCGGTGGCCAGAGGCTCGGACCACAGCCGACGGCTCCGCCAGGACATGAGCGCCGCCCGCCAGGCCGGCCAGGACAGCCGTGAAGACGAACGCACCCCGGTCACCGCTGTGCACTCGTCTTCTCGCTCTCCAGAACCGGACTCCCCGGAGAGCGCCCCGGATTCGCCATCGCGGACGAGCGGTACATCTCTCCGATCGTCTCCTTCATGGCCAACTCCATCCTGCACGCGCCACAGCCGGGGACCGGGGCCTCACACGCCAACCGCTGACCCTCGTGTCCGGTTCAGCTCCGTGACCGGCGCGAGAGCGCCGTCCCGATGCCCGGCAGATGACCGCCGGCCATGGCCGACACCGCCACCGGCACGACCGCCGCCCCCACCGCCAGCACCGCGCACGCCGCCGTCACCCCGCCGAGCGCCGACCAGGGCACGACGAGCGTCGCCGGGGCCGACACCAGACACAACGCGCCCCACATCCCCGCCAGATTGACGACCGTCACCAGCAGGCCCAGCACGGCACCCACCCCCACGACCGTCAGCGCCTCCGCCGCGGTCAGCCGCAGGATCTGCCCGCCGGTGGCTCCCGCCAGCCGCAGCACCGCCGTCTCCCGTCGCCGCTCCGCGGCCGCCATGACCAAGGTGTTGACGAGCGAGATGCCGGTGTACACCAGCGCGACGCCCAGGACGAGCAACACCCCCAACCGGGTCGTCCGGTTGGTCTCCGGACGGGCGGCCGCGACCCACTGGGCCCGGCTCAGCACCCGTACCCCGCCGACCGCCCGCAGCCCCGCCGCGACCGCCCGCAGCCCCGCCGCGACCGCCCGCGCATCGGCGCCCGCACGCACGCGTACGTCGACACGGTCCACCGCCGCTCCCCCCGCGTCGGCCGCGCTCACCCACACCCCGCTCTCCCCGGTCCCGGTGGCCAGCACGGCGGCGATCCGCAGCGACCGGGACGTTCCGTCACCGAGCCACACCCGCACCCGCTGCCCCACCCGGTGCTGCGCCCACTCCTCCGTCACCACGATCGAACCGGCGTCCAGATCCGCGAGCCGGCCCGCCGTCACCGGCAGCCGTACCGTCCTGCCGAGCAGCCCCGGATCGACCGCCCGCGCCTCGGACTTCACCAGTGCCACCCCGTCCTCGAGCGTGTACACGGCGGTCGTCGCGCTCGCCGACACCAGGGCGCCGGGAACCTGCCGCAGCCGCGCCACCGCGCCCGCCGTCAACGCCGTACCGCTCCCCGGTGTCACCACGAAGTCCGCGACCGTCCGCTGCCGCACCTCCGCGACCCGCGCCTCGGCCAGCGTCGCCGTCGCGCCCGGCAGGGAGCCCGCCAGCGCCACGGTGACCAGCACGGGCGCGGCCACGGCGGCGGTACGGCGGACCGCGGCGACCGCGTTCTCCCGCACCAGCAGCCCGATCACCCCCGGCAGCCGGGGCACCAGCGGGCGCACCAGCGCGGGCGACAGCAGCGCCACCGCCGTGATCACGAGGAGGGGGCGGCTGATGTACGTCTTGCGGTGCAGCAGATCGCCCGGGTCCGTCAGCAGGGCGTACGACAGGGTCGCGCACGCCGTGAGAAGCAGCGCTGCGCCGAACCACCGGCGCCCGCCCGTCAGCGGGCGCCCGTCGACCGAGACCTCGCGCAACGCCTGCGTGGGCGCGATCCGCCCGGCCCGCAGACTCGCGGCCAGTGCCCCGCACACGGCGACCGACAGGCCCGTCCAGAACGCGAGATGGTACGGCCAGCCGTGGCCGCCGATCGTGTACCAGGCCGGCGCGAGACCGCCGTCGACCACCAGCCGGGCCAGCCACGGAGCGCCGTACGCGCCCAGCACACAGCCGGTCGCCGAGGCGAGCACGCCCACCAGCAGCGCCTCCGCCAGCACCGACCGCCGGATCTGACCCGGTGTCGCGCCCGCGGTGCGCAGCAGCCCGAACTCGCGGCGGCGCCGGTCCACGGCGAACCCGAACGTGGAGGCCACCACGAACACCGAGACGAACGCCGTCACCCCGCCCGCCGTGCCGAACAGGGCGTTCAGCGCGGTCAGCGCCTCGGCGTCACGACCGGGATCCGCGTCCGCGAACCGGCGGTCGTCCCCCGTCAGCACGCGCGCCTCGTCGCCGACGGCCGCGCGGACCGCCGCCGCGTCCGCCACCACCACCAGCTGCTCCGACCGTGGTTCCAGACGCGCCGCCCGCGCGTCCGTGTAGAACACGGCGTTCTCGACGTCACGCGCACGCGCGCGTACGTCCGACCGTGCCTCCCCTTCCGTGCCGCCACGCGCGCGTAGCGCGACCTCACCCGCGCTTTCCGTTCCGCCACGCGCGCGTACCGTGCCGACGACCCGCACCGGCCCGTCGCCCGTCTCCAGCCGGTCGCCCACGGACGCCCAGTCCCCGGTGGTCACCACCTCGTCCGCCGCCCCTGGTGCGCGGCCCGCGGTGAGGTCGTACGGGGCGAACCGCGCCGTCGACCACGGGTGACCGACCAGACCGGCCGGACCGCCGGCCGCACGGACCGGGAAGGAACGGTCCTGCACGACCGGGCCGAGGGCGCGCAGCGCGGTGACCGTGGCGGCCGGCACCGCACGCGGCACCGCCAGCTCCGCCGTCCGCACCCCGATCGGGGTCGCCACCCGCAGGGTGTCCTGCCCCCGCACCACCACCGGCGCCGCGGCGAACCGTTCCGGCGTCCGTACCGGAGCGTCCCACGAGGCGGCCAGCGCCTGCCCCATCACGGCCAGCAGCCCCACCCCCAGGGCGAGGGCCACGAAACTGCCCACGAAGGCGGCCCAACGTGCCCGCAGGGTCCGTACCGCGACGCTCAGCACGGGGCGACCTCCGCGGTGACGGAACCGCGCGACGGGCCGTTCTGCGCCGCCCCCGGCCCGGGGCCCGCCTCCAGAGCGGCCATCCGCGCGGCGATGCGTTCCGCGCCCGCCCCGGCCAGTTCGCCGTGCACCCGGCCGTCGACCAGGAACACCACCCGGTCCGCGCGGGAGGCGGCCAGCGGATCGTGGGTGACCATGACGACCGTCTGCCCGTGGGCGTCGACCAGGCCGCGCAGCAGGACCAGCACCTCGCGACCGGTCGTGGAGTCGAGGGCGCCGGTCGGCTCGTCGCCGAACAGCACCTCGGGGCGGGTGATCAGGGCACGGGCGAGGGCGACCCGCTGCTGCTGGCCGCCGGAGAGCTCGGCGGGCCGGTGTCCGGCCCGTTCGGCGAGGCCGACCCGCCGCAGCGCCTCACGCACCTCCGCCTTGGCGGGGCGGCGGCCGGCCAGCCGCAGCGGGAGAGCGACGTTCTGCGCGGCGGTGAGGGCGGGCAGCAGGTTGTATGACTGGAAGACGAATCCGATGCGCTCCCGCCGCAGCAGGGTGCGCCGGCGCTCGCTCAGCCCGGTCAGCTCGGTGCCGCCGATCCGCACCGACCCCGACGTCGGCCGGTCCAGCCCGGCGGCACACTGCAGAAGCGTCGACTTCCCCGACCCCGACGGGCCCATGACGGCGGTGAAGGAACCGCGCGGGAGGGTGAGCGTGATGTCGTCGAGCGCGGTGACTCCGGCGTCGCCGGTGCCGTATCGCCTGCTCACGGAGGTCAGTTGGACAGCGGGTGTGGTCATGGGTCCACGAAACCGCGGGCAGGGGTGCGCAGTCGGTCGGCCAGAGCCGAGAGTTCGGGGTAGGGGCAGCCATACCCCCGGGACTCGGGCAGGAGGGATGGTCCGCCGCCCGGGCGCCCTTCTACCGTGATCCCTATGGACCCGGACCCCCGACACCCCAGGGACATGGGGCAGGCACTGACCCACCCGCGCTATCTGCTGTCGTCGTGGCCCTGGCGCGCCGCCGCCTATCTGCTGACCGGCGCGATCCTGGGCGCCGTCCTGCTGGCCGGGCTGGCGGTCTGGGTGACGGTCGGCGCAGTCCTCGCGATCGTGCTCGTGGGGTTGCCCCTGCTCGTGGCCACCGTCCTCGCCGGGCTGCCCGTGGCCGCGCTGGAACGGCGCAGGCTGGGCTGGGTGGCGAGGGCGCGCCCCGACGCCCCGCACAGCCCCCACCCCCACCCCCACGCCTTGGCCCTGACTCTGGCCCTGACCCCCCACATCGATCCCCCCGCCCCCGGCCTGCGCGCCTGGCTCACCACCCGTCTGCGGGAGGGGGCCACCTGGCGCGAGTTCGGCCACACCCTCCTCACCGCCTGCCTCCTCTGGCCGGCCGAGGCGCTCCTGCTGCTCGTCGCGCTCGTCTCCCCGCTGGCGATGATCGCGACCCCGGTGCTGCTCGCCACGGTCGGCGGCGGGCGTGAGGTGAAGGTGCTGAAGGTGTGGACGGTCACCGGTCAGCCCGCGGCGTTCGCCGCCGCCGCGCTCGGGGTGCTGCTGCTCGCGGCCGGCGCGTACGCCCTCGGTGCGGCCGCCGCGGCGCGGGCCGCGCTGACGCGCCGTCTGGTCGCCACCCCCGACAGCGGCACGCGCGCGAGGGTCGTCGAACTCACCCGCTCCCGTGCCCGTCTGGTCGACGCCTTCGAGGCGGAGCGGCGCCGGATCGAACGCGATCTGCACGACGGCGCCCAGCAGCGCCTCGTCGCCCTCACCATGAGCCTCGGTCTGGCCCGGCTCGACGCCCCGCCCGGCGGCCCGCTCGCCGGACAGCTCACGCGCGCGTGCGAGGAGGCGGGCGCGGTCCTCGCCGAGCTGCGCGAGCTGATCCACGGCATCCACCCCAAAGTGCTCACCGACTACGGCCTGGAGGCCGCCGTCGCCGACGCCGCCGACCGCTCCCCGGTCCCCGTGGACGTCGGGTTCGGGACGCCCCTGCCCCGGCTGCCGCAGGCGGTGGAGGCCGCCGCGTACTTCGTGGTCCGCGAGGCCCTCGCCAACGTCGCCCGGCACAGCGGGGCGGGGTGCGCCCGCGTCGTGGGGGAGTACGGCGACGGACGGCTCGTCCTGGAGGTGTCGGACGACGGCCGCGGCGGCGCGGACCCCGGCCGGGGCACCGGCCTCACCGGTCTCGCCGACCGGGTGTCAGTGCTCGATGGAAGACTGTCCGTGACCAGCCCGACGGGCGGACCGACCCTGCTGCGTGTGGAGATCCCTTGCGAGCCGACACCGAAGCCGACACCGGAGACCACACCGGAGATCACACCGGAGGACGGGCACTCCGCGTGGTCCTCGCCGAGGACGGAGTCCTCCTCCGCGACGGCCTGACGGCCCTGCTCACCCGCTTCGGCCACGAGGTCGTCGCGGCCGTCGGCGACGCCTCCGCCCTCCTCGCCGCCGTCGCCGACCACACCCCCGACGTGGTCGTCACCGATGTCCGTATGCCACCCGCGTTCCAGGACGAGGGGCTGCACGCGGCGGTCCGGCTGCGCGCCGAGCGCCCCGGCCTGCCCGTCCTCGTCCTCAGTCAGTACGTGCAGCGCGCCTACGCCGCCGAGCTCCTCGACTCCGGCGACGGCACCGGCATCGGCTATCTCCTCAAGGACCGGGTCGGCCAGGTCGAGGAGTTCGTGACCGCCCTGCACGAGGTGGCGGCCGGCGGCACGGTCGTCGATCCGGAAGTCGTACGGCAGCTGCTGCGCCGCCGCCGTGACCCGCTCACCCGGCTCACCCCGCGCGAGCGGGAGGTGCTCGCGCTGGTGGCCGAGGGCCGCTCCAACGGCGCGATAGCCAGGGCGCTGGTGGTCTCCGAGGCGGCCGTCGGCAAGCACATAGGCAGCATCCTCACCAAGCTGGACCTGCCCCCGGCGGACGACACCCACCGCCGGGTGCTCGCGGTGCTGGCCTACCTCAGGGGATGAGTCACCCGGAGGCGAGCGGCTTGGCGAAGCACCGGCTGGAGTCGTACTCCCGGTAGTAGCCGAACTTGGTGCACGGCGCGTACCCGCTGGAGGTGTACAGGGCGATAGCCTCGGGCTGCTCGGTGCCGGTCTCCAGAACCATCCGCACCCGGCCGGCGGCCCGCGCGTCCTCCTCCAGCGCGGTCAGCATCCGCCGCGCCAGCCCGCGCCCGCGCATCTCCCGGATCACGAACATCCGCTTCAGCTCGGCGTCCCCGTCCTCGTTGCCCTCGCCGTTGCTGTCCTGGCTGCGCCAGCCGCCGGTGGCCACGGGGCGGTCCACCTCGTCGTAGGCGATGAGGTAGACACCGCTCGGCGGCTCGAAGTGGGACGGCTCCAGGACCGTGGCGTCGCCGCCGTCGCCGTAGCGCTCGTGGTACTCCGCCTGGACCTCGTCGTTGAGCGAGACGGCGTCGGGGTGGTCGAAGGACACGCGGCGTATGTTCATGCTGATCACAGTACGTCTATGCACAATCGGGTGGAATCTGATTTCTGGGCCTCGTCCAGTGTGCCGGTATCGTGCCCGGGTGCTGACTGTGACCTCCGTCAATGTGAACGGTCTGCGTGCCGCCGCGAAGAAGGGCTTCGTGGAGTGGCTCGCGGACACCTCCGCCGATGTGCTGTGCCTCCAGGAGGTGCGCGCCGAGCCCGAGCAGCTGCCGGAGGCGGTCCGCGCGCCCGAGGGCTGGCATGTCACGCACGCCCCCGCCGCCGCCAAGGGCCGGGCCGGTGTCTCCCTCTACACGCGCCGCGAGCCGGACGCCGTCCGGATCGGTTTCGGCTCGTCCGAGTTCGACGGCAGCGGCCGGTACGTGGAGGCCGACCTGCCGGGTGTGACGATCGCCTCCCTCTACCTCCCCTCCGGCGAGGTCGGTACCGACCGCCAGGACGAGAAGGTCCGCTTCATGGACGCGTTCCTCGCCCACCTCAAGGACCTGCGCGAGCGCGCCGCCGCCGACGGCCGGGAGGTCCTGGTCTGCGGCGACTGGAACATCGCCCACCAACAGGCCGACCTGAAGAACTGGCGCTCCAACACCAGGAACTCGGGTTTCCTGCCGGAGGAGCGGGAGTGGCTCACCCGGGTCCTCACCCCGGCCGACGGCGGCTATGTCGACGTCGTACGCGCCTTGCACCCGGACCTGGAGGGGCCGTACACCTGGTGGTCGTACCGGGGCCGGGCCTTCGACAACGATTCGGGTTGGCGCATCGACCTCCATGTGTCGACGCCCGGTCTCGCGGACAAGGCCGTCAAGGGTCTCGTGGAGCGCGCCGCCACGCACGCCGAGCGCTGGTCGGACCACGCGCCGGTGACGGTGGTCTACGACCTCTAGACCTCCCCGGAAGCCCCCTCGGTCCCTTTCCGCAGCCGCCGGTCCAGCGCCAGGGACAGTTCCGCCTCGACCACGCTCCTCGCCAGTGGCCGCAGACGCGGGAGGTCGGACTCCGTGGCGTGGCGGAGGACCAGGGTCGTGAAGAGGTCGGCGAGGGCGTCGGCGTGGGCGCGGACGCGGGCGCCGACCGCGAGGACCTCGGCGAGCGGGATGCCCTCGCGGACCAGGGCGGAGGAGACGTCCAGGAGGCGGCGGCTGATGTGGACGATCTCGTCGCCGTCGGTGCCGAGGTAGCCGAGTTCGAGGGCGGCGGCGAGGTTCTCGGGGGTGACCTGGCCCTCGAAGCGGGCGGCGAGCTCCTCGGGGGTGAGGCGGATGGGCTCCTCCTCGGTGGGGCCGCCGACGCCGATCAGGTCGGCCACGTCCCGCCCGTGGTCGAGGGCGTCGGCCAGTTCCGCGATGCCGTTGAGGGTGTGGCCGCGCTCCAGGAGGGCGGCGATGGTGCGCAGCCGGGCCAGGTGATGGTCGTCGTACCAGGCGATACGGCCCTCGCGGCGCGGCGGCCCGAGCAGTTTGCGCTCACGGTAGAAGCGCAGGGTGCGCACTGTGATGCCGGCCCGGCAGGCCAGCTCCTCCGTCCGGTATTCGCGCTTGTCCGCCACGGCGGAAGCCTATGTCGAACCGCCGGTAACTTTCCTTTCCCCGGACCCTACCGCTGAGTACGGAGCTGCTCTACAGTCCGATTGCGCCAGTGTTCACTGGCGCGGTCGCGAGGAGTCGTGGCGCCGCGAGGAGTCGTGACGTCATACGGCAGGAGGAGTCGGCATGACCGAACACGTGCGGGTGGCGGTGATCGGGTCCGGGTTCGGCGGGCTGGGGGCCGCGGTGCGGCTGCGCCGCGAGGGGATCACCGACTTCGTCGTGCTGGAGCGCGCCGACAGCGTCGGCGGCACCTGGCGGGACAACAGTTACCCGGGGTGCGCCTGTGACGTGCCCTCCCACCTCTACTCCTTCTCCTTCGCGCCCAACCCCGACTGGCCGCGCACGTTCTCCGGGCAGGAGCACATCCGCGCCTACCTGGAGCACGTCACGGACACGTTCGGGCTGCGGCCGCATCTGCGGTTCGGCTGCGAGGTCCGGCGGATGACCTGGGACGCGCAGGAACTGCGCTGGGACATCGAGACGAGCGGCGGACGGTACGCCGCCGACGTCGTCGTCTCCGCGACCGGGCCGCTGTCCGACCCCAGGGTCCCCGATGTCCCCGGCCTCGACACCTTCCCCGGCAAGGTCTTCCACTCCGCCCGCTGGGACCACGGCCAGGACCTCACCGGCAAGCGGGTCGCGATGATCGGCACGGGCGCCTCCGCGATCCAGATCGTGCCGGCCCTCCAGCCGAGCGTCTCGCGGCTGACCCTGTTCCAGCGCACCCCGCCGTGGGTGATGCCCCGTGTCGACCGGGCCGTCAGCGGGGCCGAACGCGCCCTGCACCGGGCCCTGCCGTTCACCACGCAGCTGCGGCGCGGGCTGCTGTGGGGCATCCGTGAGCTCCAGGTCCAGGCGTTCACCAAGCACCCGAACGAACTCGGGTTCGTCGAGCGGCTCGCCAAGATCAACCTGGCCCGCTCCATCAAGGACCGGGACCTGCGCGCCAGGCTCACCCCCGACTACCGCATCGGCTGCAAGCGGATCCTGCTGTCGAGCACCTACTATCCGGCCCTCGCGCAGCCGAACGTCGACGTCGTCGCGAGCGGGCTGAGCGAGATCCGCGGCTCCACGCTGGTGGCGGCCGACGGCACCGAGGCCGAGGCCGATGTGATCGTCTTCGGTACGGGGTTCCATGTCACCGACATGCCGATCGCCGAGCGGGTGGTGGGCGCCGGCGGGCAGACCCTCGCGGAGAGCTGGAAGGACGGGATGGCCGCCCTGCGCGGCGCGTCCGCCGCGGGCTTCCCCAACTGGATGTCGATCATCGGTCCGAACACCGGCCTCGGGAACTCCTCGATGATCCTGATGATCGAGTCCCAGCTGAACTACATGGCCGACTATCTGCGGCAGCTGAACGTCCTCGGCGGGCGTGCCGCCCTGGACGCCCGGCCCGGCGCGGTCGACGCCTGGAACGCGCGCGTGCAGGAGCGTATGAAGAGGACCGTGTGGAACACCGGCGGCTGCACCAGCTGGTACCTCGACGCGAACGGCCGCAACACCACCGTCTGGCCGGGCACGACGAGCGAGTTCCGGCGCGCGACCCGGCGGGTGGATCTCGCCGAGTACGAGCTGCTGCGGGCGCCCGCCCCGGCGGGGCAGGAACCGGCGGGGCAGGAACCGACGGTGCAGGACCCGGTGGCGGAGGACCCGGTGGCGCAGGCCCCGGGCGCGTCGGACCCGGACGCCGCCGGGAAGAGCGAGGTCACCGCATGAGTACGAGCATGAGCGCGAACCCCGTCCGCGAACTCACCGCCGTCTCCGCCGACGGCACCCGGCTGCACGTCGAGGTGCACGGGCCGAAGGACGCGCCCCCGGTGGTCCTCGCCCACGGCTGGACCTGCTCCACCGCCTTCTGGTCGGCCCAGATCGACGACCTCGCCGCCGACCACCGGGTCATCGCCTACGACCAGCGCGGCCACGGACGCACCCCGCCGTCGCCGGTGTGCAGCACGGACGCGCTCGCCGACGACCTGGAGGCGGTGCTCGCCGCGACCCTCGCGCCCGGCGAGCGGGCGGTGATCGCCGGGCACTCGATGGGCGCCATGACCGTGCTGGCCGCCGCCTCGCGCCCCCGGGTGCGGGAGCACGCCGCCGCCGTCCTGCTGTGCAGCACCGGCGCCTCGCGGCTGGTCGCCGAGTCCACCGTCGTACCGCTGCGTCCGGGCCGGCTGCGGACCTGGCTGACCGGGCGGGTCCTCGGCTCGCGGGCGCCTCTCGGACCGGTCACACCGGTGGCGAAGGCGGTCCTCAAGTACGCCACGATGGGCGCCGCTTCGGCCCCGCACCTGGTGGAGACCTGCGCGCGGATCGTGCACGCCTGCCCGCGGAAGGTGCGGCACGCCTGGTCGCGGGTGCTGAGCGCGCTCGATCTGGACCACGCCGTAGGGGAACTGCGGGTGCCGACGGCCGTCGTGGTCGGCACCGCGGACCGGCTGACTCCGCCGGTGCACGCCCACCGGATCGCGGCGGCGCTGCCGCACTCCCTGGGGGTGACCGAGCTGCCCGGACTCGGCCATATGACGCCGGTCGAGGCGCCCGGGCTGGTCACCGGCAGGATCCGGGAACTCGTCGTCACGTACACGCAGTTGAAGGAGGGCGCATGAGCAGGGTCGGTCTCGGGGGACAGGTCGTCGTCGTCACCGGTGCGGCGCGGGGGGTCGGTGAGCTGCTCGCCCGCAAGCTCTCCGCGCGCGGGGCGAAACTCGCGCTGGTGGGGCTGGAGCCGGACGCGCTGAAGCAGGTCTCGGAGCGGCTGCACGGCGACAGCGGGCACTGGTACGCCGACGTCACCGACCACGAGGCGATGACCCGGGTCGCGGCGGAGGTGAAGGAACGCTTCGGCAAGGTGGACGTCGTGGTCGCCAACGCCGGTGTGGCGTCCGGCGGTCCGTTCGTCGACTCCGACCCGGAGGCCTGGCGCCGGGTCATCGAGGTCAACCTCATCGGCTCGGCGGTCACCGCCCGCGCCTTCCTCCCGGTGCTGATGGAGAGCCGCGGCTATCTGCTCCAGATCGCCTCCCTCGCCGCGATCACGCCCGCGCCGATGATGAGCGCGTACTGCGCGTCCAAGTCCGGGGTGGAGGCGTACGCGCACAGCCTGCGTGCCGAGGTCGGTCACCGGGGGGTGCGGGTCGGCGTGGGCTATCTGTCCTGGACCGACACCGACATGGTGCGCGGCGCCGATCAGGAGGAGGTCATGCGGGAGTTGCGGCAGCGGCTGCCGTGGCCGTCGAACAAGACGTACCCGCTCGGGCCGGCGGTGGACCGGATCGTCGCCGGCATAGAGCGGCGGTCGTCCCATGTGTACGGGCAGTGGTGGCTGCGCGGGATGCAGGGCGTACGCGGCTACCTCCCCGGGATCATCGGGACGGTCGGGCAGCGGGAGATGAAGCGGTTCGCGCCCAGGCTGCAGGGGATGCGGACGGGGCTGGTGGGAGCGGGCGGCGAGGCCGACGAGGCGGCCCGTGCTACGCACCGTAGTTGATCGAAATGCGGTGCGTGTCCGCCCGTGTGAATCTGGTCGAGGCCCCACCACGGGGCTTCGACCCTCCCCTCATCTCCCTACAGGAGTGAACCCACATGGGTATGAAGGACAAGATGCAGGACCAGTCCCAGCAGTGGCAGCAGCAGGCCAAGCAGAAGGCCCAGCAGGCCAAGGAGCAGGTCCAGCAGCGTGGCCGCCGCCGTGAGACGGACCCGGAGACGGAGCGGATGCGGCGCGAGGAAGAGGACCGGCTCGACCGGGACTACGACGCGTAGTCGCTGCGCTCGGCTTTGGCCGTGAACGTGGGGTGCCCTTCCTTTTCGGGGAGGGCACCCTGCGTTTTGGGGTGTTTGGGGTTCGTGGTCGGGTGCGGGTTGGTGGGGGCTGGTCGCGCAGTTCCCCGCGCCCCTTAAAGACAGACGGGGTCCGCGCTCCCTTCAACTGCCCGCGTCCCTCAAAGACAGGGTCCGTGTCCCCTTCAGTAGCGGTCTGCCTGTCCCTCGCAGCTCATGTGCGTGGTGGGAGTTTCGGGCGGGAGCGGTTCGGTGCGGTGCTGTAGTCGGGTGGGGATGCCGGGGGGTTGGTGTCGAGGAGGTCGACGGCGAGGCGGACCGCGTCGTCGAGCTGGGCGTAGCGGCCCTCCGCCCAGTCCAGGGGGGTGCGGAGGATCTCCAGGTCGGGGAGGACGCCGCGGTTCTCGATGCTCCAGCCGTAGGCGTCGAACCAGGCCGCGTTCATGGGGACGGTGATGACGGTGCCGTCGCCGAGCTGGTGGCGGCCGGTCATGCCGACGACCCCGCCCCAGGTGCGCTGCCCCACCACGGGCCCCAGCTTCAGCAGCTTGAACGCGGCGGTGATCATGTCGCCGTCCGAGGAGGTCGCCTCGTCGGCGAGGGCGACGACCGGGCCGCGGGGGGCGTTCGAGGCGTATGACACCGGCTGGGCGTTGCGGGTGAGGTCCCAGCCGAGGATCGTGCGGGTCAGCTTCTCCACGACCAGTTCGCTGATGTGGCCGCCCGCGTTGCCGCGCACGTCCACGATGAGCGCCGGCCGGGAGACCTCCATGCGCAGGTCGCGGTTGAACTGGGCCCAGCCGGAGCCGCCCATGTCGGGGATGTGGAGGTAGCCGCACCGGCCGCCGCTCAGCTCCCGCACCACCTCGCGCCGTTTGGCGACCCAGTCCTGGTAGCGCAGGGGGCGCTCGTCGACGAGGGGGACCACGGCCACGCGCCGTGCGCGCCCCGCGGTGCCCTCGGCAGGGGTGAACGTGAGTTCCACAGTCGTACCGCCCGCCCCCGCCAGCAGGGGATACGGGCCGTGCAGCGGGTCCACGGGGCGGCCGTCGACATGGGTGAGCACCGCGCCCTCGCGGATGCCGGTGCCCGCGAGCGGTGAGCGTGCCTTGGAGTCGGAGGAGTCGCCGGCCAGGATGCGCTTGACGGTCCAGCCGCCGTCGCGCCGGACGAGGTTGGCGCCCAGCAGGCCCTGCCGGCGCTGGTAGTGGGGCGGTCCCTCGTTGCGGCGGGCGGGGGTGACGTAGGCGTGCGAGGTGCCCAGTTCGCCGAGGACCTCGCGCAGCAGGTCGGCGAACTCGTCGGGGGAGGCGACCCGTTCGACGAGCGGGCGGTACTGGTCGAGCACCGCGTCCCAGTCGATGCCGCACATCCCCGGGTCCCAGAAGTAGGCGCGGATGAGCCGGCCCGCCTCCTCGTACGCCTGCCGCCATTCGGCGCCGGGGTCCACCTCGTGCATGATGCGGCGCAGGTCGATCCAGACGGTGCTGTCGAGGTCTCCGGACTCGCTCGACGGTACGGCCCGCAGATCGCCCTCGTCGACCACGACGAGCCGGGAGCCGTCGCCGCTGAGCGCGAACCAGTCGAGGTGGCCGACGAGTTCGGACTTCTTGGCCTTGCTGATGGTGAAGTACTCCAGGGTGGGCCGCCCGCTCATGTCGTCCGGGTTGGCGAAGGTCTCGCCGAGCGCGCCCGAGATGGGCCAGCGCAGCCAGACCAGTCCGCCGCCCGCGACCGGGTGCAGCGAGGAGTACTTGGAAGCGGGGACGGGGAACGGGGTGACCCGGCTCTCCAGGCCCTCGACCTCGACGGTCACGGTCCCGTCGCCGCCGCCCTCGTCCTCCTCCACCGGGTCGAGTCCCCCGGCGGCGGGCCGGCCCTCCGGGGTCAGCGCGAACGGGGACGGGGTCGCGGAGGACAGGGGCACGAGGTACGGGCGGCAGCCGAGCGGGAAGGAGAGGTCGCCGGTGTGGACGTCGTACACCGGGTCGAAGCCGCGCCAGGAGAGGAAGGCGAGGTAGCGGCCGTCCCGGGTGAACACGGGGTTCTCGTCCTCGAAGCGGCCGTTGGTCACGTCGACGATCAGCCGCTCGCCCTGCCCCACGCCCGGGATCCGGGCCATCTTGATCTGCCGCAGGGATCGGCCGATCCCGGGGTGCGACCAGGTCAGCCAGGTCCCGTCGGGGGAGAAGGCGAGGTCGCGGACGGGCCCGTTGACGGAGGTGATCAGCTCGGTGACCTCGCCTCCCCCGGACTCCGTCCGCGAGGCGCCCCCGGAATCCTCGGTCGCGTCGACGAGGAGCAGCCGTCCGTCGTGCGAGGCGATGGCGAGCCGCTCGCCGTCCGGGTCGGCGACCATCTCCAGGACCCGGCCCAGCTCGCCGGAGGCCAGCCGGCAGGGCTCGCGGTCGCCGCTGGCGCGCGGGAGGTAGGCGATCTCGACGGCGTCCTCGCCCTCGGCGTCGGTGACGTACGCGACCTGTCCGCCCGAGCCGAGCATCTCGGGGAGCCGTACCCGTACGCCGGGGGTGTCGGTGATCGTACGGGCGGGTCCGTCGCGGTGGGTGAGCCAGTACAGGCTGCCGCGGACGACGACGGCGCTCGCCCGGCCGGTCTCGTCGACCGAGAGGCCGTCCACGTGCTGGGCGGCCGGGATCTGGTAGCGGCGCCGGCCGGACCGCGGTCCGCCCGTCCGTACGTCGATCCGGCGCGGTGCGGAGCCGGTGGCCAGGTCGTCGACGAGCCACAGGTCGCCGGCGCACTGGTACACCACGCGTGTGCCGTCGGTGGCGGCGTGGCGGGCGTAGAAGGCGTCGTGGTCGGTGTGCCGGCGCAGGTCGGAGCCGTCGTGGGCGCAGGAGTAGAGGTTGCCGACGCCCTCGTGGTCGGAGAGGAAGGCGATCCGGCCGCCGGCGAAGAGGGGGGAGTGGAGGTGGCCGTCGAGGTCCTCCAGGAGGCGCTGTCCGTGCAGCCACAGGCGGCCCATGGCGCCGCCCCGGTAGCGCTTCCAGCCGGCGGGTTCGTGCGGGGGAGTGCCGGTGAGCAGCAGGGTCCTGCGTTCGTCGTCGAGGTCGGCGACCTGGATGTCGGAGACCGGGCCCCAGGGCAGTTTGCTGCCGGGGGAGCCGTCGGTGGGGACCTTGTAGGCCCAGGTGAAGTAGGAGAAGGGTTCGCCGTGGGAGGCGACGGCGAGGATGTCGCCCTCCGGGGTCCAGCCGCACACCTGGGTGTCGGGGCTGCCCCAGTAGGTCAGCCGGCGTCCCGGTCCGCCGTCCACCGGTACCAGGTGGATCTCGGGGACGAGACTTCGCCAGCTCGTGTACGCGATGTGGCGGCCGTCGGGGGAGAAGCGGGGGTGTCCGGCCTTCGTGCGGTCGACGGTGAGCCGCCAGGCACGGTCCGGACTGTCCAGCCGGGTCAGCCAGAGGTCGTCCTCGGCCACGAAGCACAGGAGGTCACCGCTGAGATGGGGCAGGCGCAGATAGCTCACCTCTTCATGCTTTTCCGGCGAAACGGGCCGGGCAACTTCTCGGCGTCTCCGGTCCGCCCTTATCTGCTCTTCACGGACGTGAGTCAGCACACGTACGAAACGGTTTCGTTTCGTTGACTCTCAGGGTATCTTCATGGATGTACGCGAGAGGCGTACGCGATGGACGTACGAGACCACTGGGTGACGGAGCCGGAAGGTGAGCGGGATGACCGAGACAGCAACCGCGCGTCGCAGTCGGATCACACCCGAGCGCGAGGCCGAGCTGTACGGCGCCGTGCTCGACCTGCTCCGTGAGGTCGGCTACGACGCCCTGACGATGGACGCCGTGGCCGCCCGCACCCGTTCCAGCAAGGCCACGCTCTACCGCCAGTGGGGCGGCAAGGCCGAGCTGGTGGTGAAGGCCATCAAGCACGACAAGCCGGGACCGGCCGACGAGGTCGACACCGGCTCGCTCCACGGCGACCTGCACACGCTGATGGAGCGTGAGGACGACTGCGCCATGGAGCGCAACTCCGCGCTGATGCGGGGGGTGGCCATGGCGATCCACAACGACGGGCATCTGCGCGAGGTGTTCCGCAGCCAGTTGGTCGAACCCGAGATGGCCGCGTTCCGGCGCGTCCTGCAACGGGCCGTCGACCGGGGCGAGATCCGTGCGGACTGCCCGGCGCTGGAGTTCCTGATCCCCATGATGGTCGGGGCCTTCGCCACCCGGGCGCTGATCGACGACCGACCGCCCACCCGGGCCTACCTCACCTCGTACATCGACGCCGTGGTCCTCCCCGCCCTCGGCGCACCCATCCGCTGACCCTTCCCCACAGCCCCACCTGACGTCACCGCTCACGTCGTCGGGCCGATCACCCCTGCCTCCCCCTCGCGGGTTGATCACCCCTGCCCTGAAATCCCACACGACCTGACCGGGAGTACGCCTCCGTGGCCACGTTTCTCTACCGACTCGGGCGGTTCTCGTTCCGGCGGCGGCACTTCGTCGCCCTGCTCTGGATCGCCCTGCTGACGCTCGCCGGCGTCGGTGCCGCCTCCGCGCCCGCCGCGGGGTCCTCCTCCTTCTCGATCCCCGGCGTCGAGGCCCAGAAGGCCTTCGACCTGCTGGAACAGCGCTTCCCCGGCTCCAGCGCCGACGGCGCCACCGCGCGGGTCGTCTTCAAGGCGCCCGACGGACAGAAGATGACCGACGCCGCCCAGAGGGCGACCGTCGAGAAGACCGTCAAGGAGCTGGGCGACGGCTCCGAGGTCGTCTCCGTCACCGACCCCTACACGACGAACGCCGTCAGCAAGGACGGCACGGTCGCGTACGCCTCCGTGAAGTACGAGGTCTCCTCCGTCGAGCTGGAGGACTCCTCCAAGGAGGCCCTGGAGACCGCCGTGGACGAGGCCAGGGACGCCGGGCTGACCGTCGAGATGGGCGGTGACGCCCTCCAGGCCGAACCCGATCAGGCCGCCACCGGTGAGATCATCGGCCTGGCCCTCGCCGCGGTCGTCCTCGTCGTCACCCTGGGCTCGCTCGTCGCCGCCGGACTGCCCCTGCTGACCGCGATCATCGGCGTCGGCATCGGCGTCTCCACCATCACCGCGCTCGCCAGCGCGCTGGACCTCGGCGACACCACCTCCACCCTCGCCCTGATGATCGGCCTCGCCGTCGGCATCGACTACGCGCTGTTCATCGTCTCCCGCTACCGCGCCGAACTCGCCGAGGGCCGCAGCCGCGAGGAGGCGGTCGGCCGCGCCACCGGCACCGCCGGCTCGGCCGTCGTCTTCGCCGGTCTCACCGTCGTCATCGCCCTCGCCGGCCTCTCCGTCGTCGGCGTCCCGATGCTGACCAAGATGGGGCTCGCGGCGGCCGGCACGGTCGTCGTCGCCGTCCTCATCGCCCTCACCATGATCCCGGCGCTGCTCGGCTACGCGGGCCGCAAGGTCAAGCCGGCCGGCGAGAAGGGCAAGCGGTTCGGCCGCCGTACCGCCGAGGACACGGCCGGGGCCGCGGCAGGTGCCGCGAAGCCCAACATGGGCGCCCGCTGGGCCAGCTTCGTCGTCCGCCGTCCCCTCGCCGTCCTGCTGCTCGGCGTGGTGGGCCTCGGCGCGATCGCCCTGCCCGCCACCCAGCTGGAACTGGGCCTGCCCGACGACGGCTCGCAGCCGACGTCCACCACCCAGCGCCGCGCCTACGACCTGCTCTCCGAAGGCTTCGGCCCCGGTTTCAACGGCCCGCTCATGGTCGTCGTGGACGCCAAGGGCAGCGCCGACCCCCAGGCCGCGGCCACCGCGGTGGGCGACGAGGTCAAGGGCCTCAAGGACGTCGTCACCGTCACCCCCGCCACCTTCAACAAGGCCGGCGACACCGCGATGATCACGGTGATCCCGGACTCCAAGCCGTCCTCGACCGACACCGAGGACCTGGTGCACGCCATCCGCGAGGCCGGCACCGGCGTGACCGCCGACACCGACGCCAAGGTGCTCGTCACCGGCACCACGGCCATGAACATCGACTTCTCGCAGAAACTCACGGACGCGCTGATCCCGTATCTCGCCCTGGTGGTGGGCCTGGCCTTCCTCCTGCTGATCGTGGTCTTCCGCTCGATCCTGGTCCCGCTGAAGGCCGCCCTCGGCTTCCTGCTCAGCGTGCTGGCCGCGCTCGGCGCCGTCGTCGCGGTGTTCCAGTGGGGCTGGCTGGCGGGCCTGATCGGCGTCGAGGAGACCGGCCCGATCATGTCGATGATGCCGATCTTCATGGTCGGCGTGGTCTTCGGCCTGGCCATGGACTACGAGGTGTTCCTCGTGACCCGGATGCGCGAGGCGTACGTCCACGGCGAGAGCCCCGGCCAGGCCGTGGTGACCGGGTTCAGGTACAGCGCCCGGGTGGTCGCCGCCGCCGCGGTCATCATGATGGCCGTGTTCGCCGGCTTCATCGGCTCCGGCGAGTCGATGATCAAGATGATCGGCTTCGGCCTCGCGGTCGCCGTCTTCTTCGACGCGTTCGTCGTCCGCATGGCGATCGTGCCCGCGGTGCTGGCCCTGCTCGGCAAGAAGGCCTGGTGGCTGCCGAAGTGGCTGGACCGCGCCCTGCCCAACGTGGACGTCGAGGGCGAGGGACTGCGCACCCCCGCCGACGTCAGGGACGCCGACCCCGACGAGGACAGGGAGCTCGTACGAGCGTGATCCGACCGCTCGTGTGAAGACCGCCGGTGAGGGTTCCGTGGGGACGGGGCGCCCTCACCGGCTTTTTGTTCGCCTCGTCCGTTGTGACCCACTTTCGGGTGACGGCGGATCAGCGCGACCGCCCGGAGGGTAGATCTGACAACGGCTCAGAGCGTTCAGTACATAGATGGACATAGAAGGTTACTGTCACTGAAATATGGATGATTCGTAACGTGAGGCGTCAATCGGATGCTTGCGGGACGTGTGATGGTCAAGTGTGGGTTCTGCGGCCGATGCGGTCGTAACTCGCACAAACTAGGAGACCTTGTGTCCGCTTCCGTTGTTTCCGCCCGCAGTCTGGCTGCCGCCACGCTCGCCGCCGCCGCCGTGGTCGGCGCCGTGGCGCTCCCGGCGTCCGCCGCCGGCTACCCCCGTGCCGAGCGGCCGAAGGTGGAGATCAGCGCCGTCCAGTACGACGCACCGGGTCGCGACGACCGCTCCAACCGCTCCCTCAACAAGGAGTGGGTCGAGCTCACCAACACCACCCGCCACGCGGTCAACCTGGACGGGTGGACGCTGTCGAACCGGGACGGCGACACCTACACCTTCGACAACTACCGCCTGGCCCCCCGCGCCACCGTCCGGGTTCACACCGGTGAGGGCCGCGACACCCGCACCGACCTCTTCCAGGACCGCCGCCGCGAGGTGCTGGACGACCGCAGCGACACGGTCACCCTGCGCAACGACCGCGACCGCTTCGTCGACGACGAGTCCTGGGGCGGCCGCCGCCACCACGGCTGGGGCCGCCACCACGGCGACGACCGCCGTGACCACCGCGGCGACTACCGCCACCACGGCGACGACCGCCGTGACCACCGCGGCGACCGTGGCGACCGCCACTGACACACCCTCATCCGCGGCGCGTCCGACCCCTTCTGCCGGGGGCGGGCGCGCCGTCTTCTCGATTTCTGGCGTGTCGGTCACTCTCACGGGTGATGGTGGTCGAAGGTGTGGGCGGGAGAGGAACGGGATGGCTAATTTCGTGGCATGTCACGTTTCCGGCTGTACCCGACGCCCGTGCAGGAGCGGCAGATGCTGCTGGACTGTGCGCACGCGAGGTACGTGTGGAACCTGGCGGTGGAGCAGCACGCGCACTGGCGGCCCGGCCGCAGGTCCGCGCCCCGTCTCGCGGAACAATGCCGCCGGCTCACGCAGGCGCGGCGCGAAAGTGAATGGCTGGGCGCCGGAAACGTGAATGTGCAGCAGCAGGCCCTGAAGGATTTCGCCCAGGCCAAGAGCGCCAGGTTCACGTCCGGGTTCGGTGAGCCGACCTGGCGCAGAAAGTTCCGGCATGAGGGTTTCCGGGTCATCGGCAGCGACCGCGTGCCCGAATGCGAGGCGGACGGGGCGCCGAAGCTGAACGCGAAGACCGGCAAGCAGGTCATGGGCCGGTCGGTAGTCGTGCAGAGGCTCAACCGGCGGTGGGCGCAGGTCAGGGTGCCCAGCTGCGGCTGGGTGCGTTTCCGCCTTAGTGCCAGGGGCAGGGGCGCGAAGCTGCCCGACGCGAAGACGTTCCGGGTTACCTTCCGTAACCGTCAGTGGCACATCGCGTTCGCGGTAGTCCCCGATCCGACCCCGGCGCCCGGCACCGGCGAGGTGATCGGCATCGACCGGGGCGTGACCATCACCGCTGCCCTCTCCGACGGCCGGAAGCTGAACTGCCCGCAGCTCACCGTCAGGGAACGCGCCCAGATCCGCAAGCATGAGCGGCGGGCGGCCCGGGCGCGGAAGGGCAGCCCCCAGAAGGCGGCGGGGTACGCGAAGGCCGCCAAGCTGAAGGCGCGGGAGGCGAACCGGCGCAAGGACTGGTGCGAGAAGACCTCCACCATGTTCGCCCGCGGGTTCGACCTGATCCGGTTCGAGAAGCTGAACATCAAGAACATGACCCGCTCCGCGAAGGGAACCGTGGAGCAGCCCGGCATGAACGTGGCGCAGAAGTCCGGCCTGAACCGGTCGATCCTCGCCCAGGGCTGGGGACTGCTGCGCCGGCGCACCGAGCACAAGGCCCCCGGCCGGGTCGAGGACGTTCCCGCCCCCTACACATCTCTGCGGTGCAGTGCCTGCGGATGGATCGACAAGAACTCGCGCAAGAACCAAGCCGAGTTCTGCTGCTCCTCCTGCGGCTTCACCTGCAACGCGGACACCAATGCGGCAGCCAACGTCGCGGCAGGACAGGGCGGGATCCCCCGCCCCCGGCGAACAGCCGGTGCCGGAGGGGTGACAGTGGCCACCAGCCGCTCGAACGCCCGTGAACCTCAACCCACCTGGGTGGGAATCCCCCTCTTTTAGAGGGGGAGGATGTCAAAAGATGCTCACCCAGAACCTGCGAGGACTCCCGCCGCCGCTTCGACGGCTGAGTACGAGGCGGGGCGGAGTTCCTCGCGTGCTCCGTGACTAGCTGGTGAAGACGAAGTACTTCCAGGCCCCGTGCGTCGTCGAGTTGACGCTGTCCCCGGACGAGCCGTTGATGTAGGAGGAGCGCATCCGGGCGCGGATGCCGGACTCGCCCGGCGCCTCCAGGGTGACCGCCGACTTGCCGTTGGTGGCCAGCGCGAAGTACTCGGATCCGGAGTCGTACCACGAACCCTGGTAGTACACCTGAAGCTGGAACCGCTGCTTGCGGCCCTGGTAGTAGTTCATGGTCGTGGTGAACACCGGGTCGGTGTTCTTGTGGAAGTAGTAGTACGTCGTCGAGCCGATCTTCCCCGTCCTGTAGTGCCTGGAGACGGCGGTCGAGACCTTCGCGTGGGCGTACGCGGTCGACTTCGCGGTCTTGTTCGCGGAGCGCGCGTCCCCCGCGAAGACGGCGGTGACGGTCGTGTCGCGGGTCATGTCGACGACGGCCGACAGGTTGCCCTTCGAGTTGACCGTGCCCTTCTTGAGCAGCTTCTTCGGCTTGTCCGAACCGAAGGGGTCCGCGTAGATCTCGACGGCGCGGTTCTTGTAGGTCGAGCCGAGATGCGCGGTGAAGGTGACGTCCTTGCCGTACGCGTACAGCTTGCCGTTGTTGGTGAGGGTGAGCGTGGTCGCGTTGCGCGAGACCTGTACCGCGTCCGAGCCGGAGGCGGCCGCGTGGACGGCGTCGCCCGCGTAGAGCACTTTGTAGGCGACCTTGCCGCCGGCGGGCGGGGTGTCCGTGAAGGAGAACGTGCCGTCGGCCTTCGTCGTCACGGCCGCCAGCGCCTTGCCGCTCGGCGACTCGATGTCCGTACGGGTCACCTTGAGGCTGGTGCCCGCCGGGATCGCCGTCTTCGAGGTCAGCTTCCCGGTGACGGTGAGCTTCCTGGCGCGGGTGGCCGTGGCGGGGGCCGACACCGTGAGCGTCGGCAGCTCCTTGGTGGGGTCGGTGAGCGCGCGCAGGGTGAAGGTGCCGCCGTCGTTCACGGAGACCGCGAACACCCGGCTGCCGTCCGGCGCCCAGGCCAGCGCGCCGTCCACGAGGGTGTCGGCGCCGCTGCTGTTGCCGGTGTGGGGGAAGTCGTACTCCCGTACCGGCGTCGTCTCGCCCGGCCGGATGATGTGGACGTCGGGCTCGTACCACGAGAAGCTGCCGCCGGCGACGCTGCCGTCGGGCGCGACCTGTACGGCGTTGGGGTACGCGTCGATGGCGTAACCCGCCAGCTCGGAGAGGTCGGTGGTCGCATAGGCGCCGATACCGTAGCCGAAGTCGGGTGAGCCCCACGAGGTGAGGACCCTGCTGCCGTCGGGCGTGAGGTCCACCTGCTTCACGGCGGTGTCCATGTCGCCCTCGACCCGCAGCGTCGCCCCGTCGGCCGAGACGTCGTAGACGGCGAGCCTGCCGCCGTTGCCGGCCACCAGGACACCCGGGACGGCCGGGTCGGAGGCCAGGAACATCCCGAAGGCGCCGGAGAAGTCGACGGCCCCGCGCTGGGCGAGGTGGACGACGGGCTCGGCGCCGGAGACGTCGAGCGAACCGAAGTTGGTGCCGTGCGCGAACCAGATCCGGCCGTCCACCACCTCCAGGTCCTCCGGAGCCGCGCCCACCGGGTAGCTCGCGGTCTGGGTGTACGTCGCCGTCTCCACCGAGACGATCCGGTTGCCGTTCTTGACGGCCGCGTACACCTGCCCGGAATCGGCGGACAGCGCGAGCCCGCTCACGCCGGACAGCCCGGTCAGGGTTGCCTTCACGGTTCCCGCGTAGTCGGTGACGACGATCTTGCCGCCGGTCGGGTCGGTGACGTAGACCCGCTGGTGGGCGCCGTCCACGACCAGGTCGCCGAAGGACCGCACCGGAAGGACCTTGGCGGAGTCGGCCGCGGCCACCCCGGCCGAACCCGCGGCGATCACCGCGGAGCTGAAAACGACCGCGAGCGTCGTCGCGGCGGAGATGCTGCGCCTGCGCACAGTGATGTGCCCCCCAGAATGAAGCCCGGGACGGCCCGGGCGAGTCGTGTGCCTGCGTCCCCCCTCGTGACCGCGTGCGGGCACGTGAACGAGGCTGAGCAGCAGCGTATGGCATGCCTGTGACAACGTGGGACCTGGTTTCGGTGACCGTGGCGGCAAACCTGGTCGCGTGCTCGACGCGTTCATCGCTAGCGTGCCGCGCATGACGACCACCACCGGTGCTCATCCCCGTTTCGCCGACGCCCTTCGTTCCCTCGGACTGGACGGCGTTCCGATCCGCCGCTTCCCGGAGGCCACGCGGACCGCCGCCGAGGCGGCCGCCGCGATCGGGTGCGAGCTGAGCCAGATCTGCAAATCGCTGGTCTTCGCGGCGGACGGGGTGCCGGTGCTGGTGCTGATGGACGGGGCGTCACGGGTCGACGTGGAGCTGGTGCGGCAGGAACTCGGCGCCGGGAAGGTGACGCGGGCCGACGCCGGCGTCGTACGGGAGACGACCGGCTACGCGATCGGGGGCGTGCCGCCCTTCGGGCACGTCACCCGCACGCGCGTCCTCGCCGACCGGAGCCTGCTCGCGCACGACGTCGTATGGGCCGCGGCGGGCAACCCGCACACCGTCTTCGCCCTGGAGCCGAAGGAGCTCGTCGAGCACGCCGCCGCGACCGTCGTGGACGTGCGCGAGCGCACCGCGTGACGCCGCTGGTCGCCACGGCCGTATCGCTCGCCGCCGTCACCCACGCCGCGTGGAACGCGATCGCCCACCGGATCACCGACAAGCTCACCGGCTTCGCGCTCATCTCCGGCGGCGGACTGCTCATCGGGCTCGCGCTGACCCCGTTCACGGCGTTTCCGGCCGCGGCGGCCTGGCCGTACCTGCTCGTCTCCGCCGCGATCCACATCGCGTACTACGCGCTGCTGATGCGGTCCTTCCGGCTCGGTGACTTCGGGCAGGCCTATCCCCTCGCGCGCGGTTCCGCGCCGCTCGTCGTCACCGTCCTCGCCGCCGTCTTCGCGCACGAGGTGCCGGGCGGCTGGGCGGCCGCCGGTATCGCGCTGTCGTGTGCGGGGCTGACGGGGGTGGCCCTGTGGGGCCTGCGCGGACGGCGGCCGAACCGGGCGGCGATCGGTGCCGCCCTCGCGACCGGGCTGACCATCGCCGCGTACACGGTCGTGGACGGCCTGGGGGTGCGCGCCGCCGGCTCCTCCCTCGGCTACATCGCCTGGCTGATGGCCGTTCAGGGCGGCTTCCTGCCGGCGTACGCCGCCTACCGCCGGCGGGGCCGCACCCTCACCGTGCTACGCCCCTTCGCCGCCCTCGGCCTCCTCGGCTCCGCCCTGTCCGTCGCCGCCTACGCCCTGGTCCTGTGGGCCCAGACCCGCGCCGAACTGGCCCCGGTCGCCGCCCTGCGCGAGTCGTCCATCATCGTCGGCGCCGCCATCGGCGCCCTCTTCTTCAAGGAGACGTTCGGCGCCCCGCGCATCGCCGCCGCCTGCCTGCTGGTCGTGGGCATCGGCCTGATGCTGCACGCCGGTTGACCGCCATGGACACCACGCCTTCCCTGAGCCGTGAAGACCTCGACGCCTACTGCGAGCGCATCGGTCATCGCGGTGGCCGCGGCGCCGACGCGGGCACGCTGCGCGCCTTGCACCACGCGCACGTGCGTGCGTTCCCCTTCGAGAACCTGGACCCCGTACGCGGTGTCGTGCCGTCCCTGGCCCCCGCCGATCTGATGGCCAAACTGGTGCGGGGGCGGCGCGGGGGCTACTGCTTCGAGCAGAACACGCTGTTCGCGGAGGTGCTGACGGCCCTCGGCTTCCGGGTGACCCGGCTCGCGGCGCGGGTGGTGCTGGGCGCGGCGCGTGCCGAGGACCGGCCGATGACCCACATGGCGCTGCTCGTGGAGGCGCCCGGTGACCCGCGGCCCCGTCTCGCGGACGTCGGCTTCGGCGCCCCCGGCGCGCCGCTGGAGCCGCTCCCGCTGGCCCCGGGCGAGCACTCCGGCGCCGGACGCCGCCACCGGCTCGTCCGGGTCCCCTCCGACGGACCGCTGGAGCCGTGGTCGCTGGAGTTCCGTACGGCGGACGTCTGGCAGGCGCAGTACGTCTTCACCCTCGCGCCCTTCGCGCGGCCGGACTTCGAGGTCGCCAACTGGTACGTCGCCACCCACCCGCGCTCCCCGTTCCGCAGACGGCCGCGCGTCCTGCGTCTCGCCCCGGACGGCGGCCACCTCCTCCTGGACGGCGTCCGGCTCGTGCGCACCGGCGCCGACGGACGGGTCGTCGAGCGGGAGCTGACCGGGGAGGCCGAGGCGCGGCGGATCTGCGCGGAGGAGTTCGGCATCGACGTGCCCGGGGGGCCGGTCCTGCCGGACTGAGCCCGCGTGGGTGCGGGCGTCCGTCCTGAGGAGCACCCTGGAAGCAGGAGTTCCGGAGGTGACCGACATGATGCACACCACTGTGGGATGGCACGTCGAGCTGGAGTTCAAGGAGGACGACCAGCACACGAGCGCCGCCGCGCTGGTCCGGCTGCCGGACGGGACCGAGGTACGGTCCCACGGGCACGCCAGCCGCCACCGGGTCGACAGCAACCAGCCCCGGGTCGGCGAGGAGATAGCGGGCGCCCGTGCCCTCAACGAACTCGCCATGCAGCTGCTGACGAAGGCCCACGGGGAGATCGACGACGCGTCGGGGCGGACGTCTCACTCGATCAACATCTGAGGTCCGTCAGGTGGTGGTGATCGCCGTCCGGACCGCCCTCAGCAGTGCCTGTGCCCTCGGGTCGGCCGTCACGCTCGTGCGGAAGCCGTTGGTGACATAGCCGAAGGCGATGCCCGTCTCGGGGTCCGCGAGGCCGAGCGCGCCGCCGCGGCCGGGGTGGCCGAAGGAGGTGGGGGAGAGCAGCGGGGACGCCCCGCCGTGCAGCATGTAGCCGAGGCCGAACCGGGTGGTGACCACCAGCACCCGGTCCGGTCCTGCGGACTGCTCGGTGCGCGCGAGGGTGGCCGTCCCGGGGGCGAACAGCCGCACGCCGCCCTCGACTTCGCCGATGAGCGAGGCGTAGAAGCGGGCCAGGCCGTCGGCGGTGGCGATGCCGTTGGAGGCGGGCAGGGCGGCCGCGCGGTAGGCGGGGTCGTTCTCGTCGGGCAGCGGGGTGATCGCGGCGAAGGCGCGGCGGGTGAGGGAGGCGGGGTCGGCGTAGGCGTCGGCGACGGACCGCTTGGGCCGGGTCCGCAGTCCGCCGGCCGGCACGGGCGCGTCGACCTGCCCGACGCGCCCCACGCGCGCGTGGAGCGACCGCGGCAGCCCCAGCCACAGGTCGGCCCCGAGCGGTCCGGCGATCTCGTCGGCGATCCACGCGCCGATCGGCCGCCCGGTGACCCGCCGCACCAGCTCGCCGGTCAGCCAGCTGTACGTCTGCGCGTGGTACCCGTGGTCGCTCCCGGGCTCCCAGACGGGCGCCTGCGCGGCGACCGCGGCCGCGCCCAGATCGGGGTCGGCGGCCTCGGCGGGCGTGAGCGGCCGGTCGAGGACGGGCACGCCCGCGCGGTGCGCGAGCAGCTCCCGCACCCGTGTGCGTTCCTTGCCGGCCGCCTTGTACTGCGGCCAGTACGTCCCGACGGGCGCGTCCAGGTCCAGCTGTCCGCGCTGGTGCAGCAGCAGGAGTACGGCGGCGGCGACGCCCTTGGTCGCGGAGCGCGCGATCTGCGCGGTGCCGTGCTCCCAGGGGGCCGTGCCGTCCACGTCCCGTGTGCCGCCCCACAGGTCGACGACCTTGCGCCCGTCGCGGTAGACGGCCACGGCGGCGCCCCGCTCGCCGAGGGTGGCGAAGTTGCGGACGAACGCCTCCCGGACCGGCTCGAATCCCTCGGCCACCGCACCGTTCACGTCCACGCCGCACATCCTTCTCGTCCGCTCGACCGGCTCGCACGACCCGCTCGACCCACCTTCGACCTCGCGGTCAACAGGTGCGGCGGGCCTGCGATTCCTGCGTCTCGCTAGCCGAGAATGATCGTTACATCGATGTTGCCGCGGGTGGCGTTGGAGTACGGGCAGACCTGGTGGGCCGCGTCGACCAGTTTCTCGGCGAGACCCTGGTCGAGGACGGGCAGCGAGACGCTGAGGGCGACCGCGAGGCCGTAGCCCTTGGTCTTGTTGGGCCCGATGCCGACCTTCGCGGCGACCGTGGAGCCGGTCAGGTCGAAGCCCGCGCGGTTGCCGACGAGGATCAGCGCGTTGTGGAAGCAGGAGCTGTAGCCGGCCGCGAAGAGCTGTTCCGGGTTGGTGCCGTTGCCGTCGCCGCCCAGCTCCGGCGGCATCGCCACCTTCAGCTCGATCTGGCCGTCCTGGCTGGTCACATACCCGTCGCGCCCTCCGTGCGCGGTCGCCTCGGCGACATACATGATCTTCGTCGGACGGGTGTCGACGGTGTCGACGGCGTCACCTTCGCTCACAGCGGGACCCCTCCCCCTGAAACATTCCCCAATTACATCGTGCACAAGGTACCGGCCGGTAGGTCGGGGTGTGCAGCAGGGGGTGGTAACCGCGGGTAACCTCAGCTCGCGCGGCCCGCCGCGCCATGGGCGCGTTCCGCGAGACCCCAGAGCTCCTCGCGGAGGCGGGCGACCTCGGCCGGCTCCAGGCCGGTCGCGGTCATCAGGGCGCCGGGGACCCGGGCCGCCCGGCCCTTCAGCTCCTCGCCGCGGCCGGTGCAGGCGACGAGGACCGTGCGCTCGTCGCGTTCGGAGCGCTCCCGGCGGACCAGGCCCGCCGCCTCCAGCCGCTTCAGCAGCGGCGACATGGTGCCGTAGTCGAGCCGCAGGGCCGCCGCCAGCTCCTTGACGGTGGTCTCGCCGCGCTCCCAGAGGGCCAGCAGCACCAGGTACTGCGGGTAGGTGAGCCCCAGCTCGTCCAGGACGGGCCGGTAGGCGGAGGTCACCGCGCGCTGGGCCGCGTACAGCGCGAAGCACAACTGCTCGTCGAGCAGCGGCGTACGCCCGGCCGTCCGGTTCTCGTCGGTCACGTGCCCATTCGTCACGCACCCATTGTGACGGAGCGCGGGTCGAACCCGAAGGGCAGCTCCAGTCGATGCGCGTTCATCAGGGTCTCGTCGGCGAGGAGTTCGCCCGTGCGGCCGTCCGCGGCGATCACGCCCTCGCTCAGGATCAGCGCCCGCGGGCACAGCTCCAGGGCGTACGGCAGGTCGTGCGTGACCATCAGCACGGTCACGTCCAGCGAGCGCAGGATGTCGGCGAGCTCACGGCGCGAGGCGGGGTCGAGGTTGGAGGACGGCTCGTCCAGGACGAGGATCTCCGGCTCCATCGCCAGGACGGTCGCGACGGCGACCCGGCGGCGCTGGCCGAACGACAGGTGGTGCGGCGGGCGGTCCTTGAACTCCGCCATGCCGACCTGGGCGAGCGCGCGGTCCACGCGCTCCTCCAGCTCCGCGCCCTTCAGTCCGGCCGCGGCCGGCCCGAACGCCACGTCCTCGCGGACCGTCGGCATGAACAGCTGGTCGTCCGGGTCCTGGAAGACCAGACCGACCTTGCGGCGGATCTCCGCCATGTGCCGTCTGCCGACGGGAAGTCCGGCGACCGTCACCGTGCCCGCCCCGCCGGTCAGGATGCCGTTGAGATGCAGGACGAGCGTCGTCTTGCCGGCGCCGTTCGGCCCGAGCAGCGCGACGCGCTCCCCGCGCGGGACGCTGAAATCCACGCCGAACAGCGCCTGATGGCCGTCGGGGTAGGCGAAGGCGAGGCCGGAGACCTCCAGCGAAGCAGTCGGTGAAGCAGTCGGTGAAGCAGTCACAGCGTCCATCCCACCACGCAGACGACCAGGGCGGCGACCGGCAGGGCGAGGGCGTACGACCACTGCGCCCGGGACGCGGTCACCTCGTCGATCACGGGCATCGAACCGGCGTACCCCCGGCTGACCATCGCCAGATGCACCCGCTCGCCGCGTTCGTAGGAGCGGATGAACAGCGCGCCCGCCGACTTGGCGAGCACGCCCCAGTGCCGTACGCCCCTCGCCTCGAAGCCGCGCGACTCGCGCGCGATCCGCATCCGCCGCATCTCGTCGGTGATGACATCGCCGTAACGGATCATGAAGGACGCGATCTGCACCAGCAGCGGGGGCAGCTTCAGGCGCTGGAGGCCCAGAAGCAGCTCCCGCAGCTCCGTGGTGGCCGCCAGGAGCACGGAGGCGGCGACACCGAGGGTGCCCTTGGCGAGGACGTTCCAGGCGCCCCAGAGGCCGTTCACGCTCAGGGACAGCCCGAGGACGTCCACCCGTTCGCCCTCCGCGACGAACGGCATCAGCACCGCGAACGCGACGAACGGCACCTCGATCAGCAGACGTTTGAGCAGGAAACCGGCGGGCACGCGCGCGTGCCGGGCGACGGACGCGAGCAGCACGGCGTACAGGCCGAACGCCCACATCGCCTCCCGGGGCGTCGAGACGACGACGACCACGAACGCGAAGACGGCGGCGAGCTTGGTGTGCGGCGGCAGCCCGTGCACGGGCGAGTGCCCGTGCCGGTAGAGCCGGTGCGCGTGTCCCGCTCCCATGCCGTCAGACGTTCTCTGCGACGGCGGGGGAGACGTCCGCGGTACGGCGCCGGCGCACCGCCCAGAACACCGCGCTGCCCGCGACGACGGTCACGCCCACGCCGATCACGCCCGCGAGACCGCCGGACAGCCGGGCGTCCGTGACGTCCTTGACGCCGTAGTCGGCGAGCGGGGAGTCCGCGCTCGCGTGGTCCTCGGTCTTCTTGTCGATGCCGTGGTCGGCGGCGACCTTCTCCAGGCCGTCGGGGTTCGCGGAGGCGTAGAAGCTGACGAAGCCCGCGAGGACCAGGGAGGTGACCAGACCGGTCACCCACACCGTGCGCCGCGAGGTGCGCGCAGCGACGGGCGCCGGGTGCGCGGCGGGGGCGTCGACCAGCTCGCCGTTCACACGCAGCTTGAGCCTCTGGTGCAGCCCGCGCGCGCCGTACACGAGATCCGGCCGTACGGCGATCACGGCGCCGACCGTCAGCGCGGTGATGGTGGCCTCGCCGATGCCGATCAGGACATGGACGCCGACCATCGCGGTGGCGACCTTGCCGATCGCCACGTCGGTGGTGCCGCCGATCCCGTACAGGAACGTGAAGACCACGGCCGCGGCGGGCACGGACAGCAGGGCGGCGGCGAAGGAGGCGACCGTGACCGAGCGGCGGGTGCGCGGCAGCAGCTTCACCAGGCCGCGGAAGACGGCGTACGCCACGACCGTCGTCACGATCGCCATGTCGGTGATGTTCACGCCGAGCGCGGTCAGTCCGCCGTCGGCGAAGAGGATGCCCTGCATGAGCAGCACCACGGACACACAGAGGACGCCGGTGTAGGGGCCCACGAGGATCGCGGCCAGCGCGCCGCCCAGCAGATGACCGCTGGTGCCGGCCGCGACGGGGAAGTTCAGCATCTGCACAGCGAAGATGAACGCCGCGACCAGGCCGGCCAGCGGGGCCGTCCGCTCGTCGAGTTCACGGCGCGCGCCGCGCAGGCTCACGGCGATGGCGCCGGCGGCGACGACGCCGGTCACGGCGGAGGTCGGGGCGTTGATGAATCCGTCGGGTACGTGCACCCGTCGATGATAGAGGCTTAATGCGAACTGTTCGCAAGAGCGAGATGCTTGTGAATCGGGGCGCGTTGTACGGCGTATCGCACATGTGAGATACGCCTGCTCGGAGGAGCGCATTCCGGAAAATATGCGACATTGGAGGGGGAGGCGACACCCAGCTTCCCCTTGCGTCACACAGCGTGAGAGGGCCGACGATGTCCGTAGTCGAGCAGTACGCGCGAGCCCACATCGTCACGGACGCCGACCTGGTCGAGGAGGAACGCGACGCCGTTCCCGTCGTCCTGCGCTACGACCCCGAGGACGATCCGCGGACCGTGCGGGTGGGACTGCCCGACCGGCACGAGTGGACGTTCGAGCGGACCCTGCTGGAGCAGGGGCTGCGCGCGCCGGCCGGGACCGGGGAGGTGCGGGTGTGGCCGCTGGGGCGGGTGCAGGCGGTGGTCGAGTTCCACTCCTCGCAGGGTGTGTCGGTGGTGCAGTTCGATTCCCAGGCCCTGCTGCGGTTTCTGCGGCGGACCTATATGGCCGGGGAGCCGGTGAGGCGCTAGGGCGGACACGGCCCGGGGGCGCCGGTCAGCCGCCCGTCTTCAGGAGCGCCGCCACGATCGGGCCGGCCGTGTCCCCGCCATGACCGCCGGCCTGGACCACTCCCGCGGCCGCCAGGTCGCCCTTGTAGGCCGTGAACCAGCCGTTCGGCTTGGACTGGCCGTCGACCTCCGCCGAGCCGGTCTTCGCGCCGTCGTCGCCACCGAGGCCCGACATCGCCTCCGCGGCGGTGCCGTAGTCCGCCGTGTACTTCATCAGCTCGCGCAGCTGGGACAGGGTGGACGCGGACATCGTGCGGGAGGCCGTGGCGAGGGTGCGGTGGTCGACCGACGGGGCGACCAGGTACGGCTGGTGGAAGGTGCCCGACTTCACCGTCGCCGAGACCGACGCCATGTTCAGCGGGTTCATCCGCACCCCGCCCTGGCCGATCAGGGAGGCCGCCATCTGAGCCCCCGACTGCACCGGCACCGAGCCGTCGAACGACGGGACGCCGATGGCCCAGTTGTTCATCGACAGACCGAACACCTGCTGCGCCTGCTGCGTCATGGTGTCGTTGTCGAGCTCACCCGCCTGGCTGATGAAGGCCGTGTTGCAGGAGCGCGCGAAACTCGCCTTGAAGGTGCCGCCCTTGATCTGGAAGTCGTCGTCGTTGTGGAACTTCCAGCCGCCGTAGGTGAACGTCTTCGGGCAGGGGTGCACCTTGTCCGCCGACGCCAGCCCCTTCTCGATGAGCAGCGACGACACGGCGACCTTCCAGGTGGAGCCGGGCGCGAGGGAGCCGTTGAACGCGGTGTTGAAGCCGTGGTTGGTGTTCGCCACCGCGAGGATCTCGCCGGTGGAGGGACGCAGGACGACGACCGACGCGCGCGCGGTCTTCGCGACCTGCTGCTCGGCGGCGGCCTGGAGGGTCGGGCTCAGCGTCGTCCTCACCGTGCCCGGGGTGCCCTTGCTGAGCTCCAGGAGGGTCTTGTCGGAGGCCTTCTTCGCCTTCGACGCCTTGCCGCGCACCACCCGCAGTTCGACGCCCGCCGTACCGCCCGCCTTCTTGCCGTACTTCTCGCGCAGACCGTCCAGCACGGTGCCCAGGGACGGGTACCGGGCCGCCGTGATCTCGCCGCCGTCCCGGTCGAGCGCCTTGACCGGGGGGTTGCCCGCCTCGCCGGTCACCAGGGTGTCCCCGTCGGAGAGGTCCGGGTGGACGACGGACGCGTGCCAGCCGACGGTCGCCCGGCCGTCCTTCGCGCGGCGTACGACGGTCAGCGCGCTGTCGTACGAGAGCGGCTTGGTGACCTTCTTGTACGTCACCGTGCCCTTCACGGAGAAGGCGACCTTGTCGCCCGTGCGCTTGCCGGCGGTGAGGGTGACGTCCGAGACGTGGGCGTCCTTGGTGTAGCCGGTGAGCAGGGCGGCGGCGGCCGTGGAGTCGTCGGTGGCGGCCGCCGCCTTCGCGACCGAGCCCTGCTGCCAGGCGGTGAGGAACGTGCGGGCCGCGGTGGTCACCTCGGTCTGCGACAGCGGGCCGCTCTTCACGACCGGCTTCAGTCTGGCCGCCGTACCGGCCTCGGCCGCCGCGCCGCCGTAGAGCGCGTAGACGCCGATCCCGGCCCCGCCGACCACGACGGCGACCATGCCGCCGACGACGGCGGGCCGTCGCTTGCTGCGCCGCTCGTCGACGCGCCTTCTCTTGCCCACAGCCTGTGATCCTCCGGATCCCCAGGGGGCTCCCCTTGCCCCAGTGCCCTCGTTGCCCTCACTCACCCCAACGACGGCAACCACCCTAGAGTCCCGCGCTGTGGGGGTGACGTCATGTGTGACGTCAACCACCCACCTGTTACAGACTTGAACCAGCGGATTCGGCCGGACGTCACCCGGCGCGCAGCACCTGCGCGACGAGCGGGCCGGAGGCGTCCACACCGTGGCCGCCGTCCTGGACGAGGGCCGCGGCGGCCACGTCGCCGCGGTAGCCGGTGAACCAGCTGTCGGACCTGGCCTGGCCGTCGACCTCCGCGGAGCCGGTCTTCGCGCCGTAGTCGGGGCCGAGGCCGGACATCACCTGGGCGGCGGTGCCGCTGGTCGCGGTGCGGTTCATCATGGCGCGCAGTTGCGCCACGGTGCTCGCCGACAGCCCACGCGCGCGTGCCAGTTCGCGGCCGTCGATGCTCTGCGGCACGATCACCGGCTGCCGGAAGGAGCCCGTCATCGCGGTCGCCGTCACCGAGGCCAGGTTCAGCGGATTCACCTGGACCTGGCCCTGCCCGATCAGGTTGGCCGCGGTGTCCGGTCCGCCGGAGGCGGGGACGGAGCCGTCGAAGGACGGGATGCCGGTCTTCCAGTCGAGGCCGATGCCGAAGCGGTTCTTCGCCTCGGCGGTGAGGGAGTCGACCTTCACCTCGTCGGCGAACTTCACGAACGCGGTGTTGCAGGAGCGGGCGAAGCTCTCGGAGAGGGTGGCGTTCTCGTCGGGGGGCATGTTCTTGATGTTGTGGAAGGTCTGGCTCTGCCACACGGCGTCGGCGGGACAGGGTGCGGGCCCGTTCGCCGTGGTGATCCCGTTGTCGATGAGGGTGGCGGAGCTGACGATCTTCCAGGTGGAGCCGGGGGCGACCTGGCCGAGGAACGCGGCGTTCCAGCCGTCGGTGCGGTTGTTGGCGACCGCCAGCACCTCGCCGGTGCTCGGCTTGAGGGCCACCACCGAGGACTCGGGGTACTTCGTGACCGCCTTCTCGGCCGCCGCCTGCACGCTCGCGCTGAGCGTGGTGGGCAGCTTGCCCGCCTTGCCCTTCGCCAGGGTCAGCAGCGGGGTGTCGGCGGTGTCCGGGGCGGCGTGCCGGATCGCCAGCTCGACGCCCGGGGTGCCGCCGGCCTTGTCGCCGTACTTGGCGCGCAACTCGTCGAGGATCGGGCCGAGCGAGGGGTACTTCTCCTTGGTGAGCACCTTGCCGCCGCGGTCGACGGCCTCGATCGGCGGGGCGGAGGCGTCGCCGGTGACCAGGGTGTCGTCCATGTCCGTCAGCTCCGGGTGGACGACCGAGGGCTGCCAGTCCACCAGCGCCTTCCCGGTGGTGACCCCGCGCACCACGGTCAGCTCGCTCTGGTAGGCGAGCGGCTTGGACTCGCCCTCGTAGGACACGGTCGCCCTGACGCTGAACGGCACGGTGTCCCCGGTGGCGGCGCCCGGGGTGATCTTCACACCGCCGATGTGGGCGGTCTCGCCGTACGCGGTCAGCAGCGGCTCGGCCTTCTCGGCGTTGTTGGTGAGCGCGGCCGCGGCCGTCGCCTCGCCCTTCTCCCACGCGGCGAAGAACTTCGTGCTGGTGTCCTTCACCTCGCCGCCGCTGGGCGGCCCGGTCCTCACGGGTGCGGGCCCGCCGCCTCCGCCGCCCCCGCTCACCGCGTTCACGATGTTGAAGGCCCCGTACCCGGCCCCGCCCACCATCACGACGAACACCGAGCCGACTATGGCCGCCTTCGCCCCCTTGCGCATGTGCGAACCCTCCCCGTCGACACCTTCACGGTATTTCTGAACACGTTCAGAAACCTCTGCTCAGGCTCACAGTAAGCGGAAAGGGAGGTGTGCGGGACAACAGTTTCCGGAATCGTTAGCCCACGGTGCTCAATCACGTACGTGAACGTTGTTTGCCGATGAGGATGAAGGGGTGCGGCCTGTGGGCGCGGTCCGTCCTCACATCCCGCTCATGTCGCCGCCGGTGAGACCCGGCGCCAGGGCCGGGAACCAGAAGACGGCTACGGCCAGGGCGAGCGAGGCGATCCCCACGGTACGGGCCACCAGGTGGCCGGCCGGAGCGAGTTTCTCGGCGGTGATCACGGCGGCCAGGGCCACCATGGCCCACAGGTTCATCACGCCGAACGCCGCCAGCAGCACCATCAGCGACCAGCAGCAGCCCAGGCAGAAGGCCCCGTGGTGGGCTCCGGCCCGCAGATCGCGCGAGGCCCGCGGGTACGAGGCGTAGCGCAGCATCAGGCCGATCGGCGAACGGCACCTCGCCAGACAGCGGTCCTTGAGAGGCGTGAGCTGGTACACGCCGCTGACCGCGAACACGGCCGCGGCCACCGCCGTCCCCGCCGCGGAGGGAAGGTGCGCCGCCCGGCCGAGGCCGACGGCCAGCGCATACGCCGGCAGCCCGGCCGCGGCCCAGACGAGCAGGTAGGCGACCGTGAACACGACCATGCGGGGGGCCCGGTGCGCGGTGATGGTGCGGGCGTACAGGGCGGCGACAGGTGTCGTGGCGGGCAGCATCATCGCCGTCATCATCGCCGTCCACGCGCCCAGGAAGGCGGCCAGGCCGAGGCCCATGGTGCCGGGCATCGCCGGCATGCCGCCCCAGCGCGTCACCATCCAGACCCAGGCGGCGGCCGCCACGACCAGCAGCAGCCCGGCGGGGGCCACCCGGAGGCGGACGGCGACCGGCCCGCCGGTCAGCCGGACCATGTGAAGGGCGCCGCGTGTCCGTTGCCGCCCGTGAAGTCCCAGGACCGGCCGTACACGTCGTCGCCGGTCGCCCGGGTGGACCGGGCGACCGTCAGGGTGCTGTTCACCGGGTGGAACAGGCCCGTCAGGCGCATCACCGGACCGTCCTCGCCGAGCTGCGGGGCGACCTGGTCCTCGATCTCGATGTCGATGGCGTCGCCGACCCGCGCGGCGTGGCGGCGACCGTCGTCGCGGTAGTCGATGGGGACGCGCTCCACGCCGAGCACCTCGCCGATGAGCGGAGTGAGCCCCGCCATCGGCCCGCCCGCCTGGCCCGAGAAGACCTTGCCCAGCGCCTCCGCCTGGCTGTCGTCGGCCGAGGCGTCGACGTACAGCGCCACCTGCCAGCCGCCCTCGGCCATCACCCGCGGCCCGTCGACGAAGACGGCCACGTTGCGGTCGGAGACGTCGACGTCGTCCACGCTCCCGCTGTCCACGTGGAACGCGAAGGTCACCTGGCAGCGCTCGTGGTCGGCCGGTGCGGTGAGTCCCGAGGTGGTGCAGGGGCACACCACGTCGCAGTTGCAGCTCTCCAGGTACGTGCCGTTCAGATTCCAGGGCATGACGCTTCCTCCCTGTTCCGCGGCCCCCCTCCAGGCTATTCCCGACGACCCCCCTCGCGCAGATCCGCCGACGGCACGGCTAGACCCACGTATCGATCCACATCCGCGACCGCCACTGGTCGATCGGGATCGCCGTGCCCGTGAACAGGGGCCAGAAGTAGATGAAGTTCCAGGCGATCAGCAGGACCAGGACGCCCGCGCCGGTCGTGCCCGCCACGCGGCGGGTGTCCGAGGAGCCCGGGGGGCCGATGATCGCGCCGAGCATCATCGCCACCGCGAGGCACAGGAAGGGGAGGAAGACGACGGCGTAGAAGAAGAAGATCGTGCGCTCCTGGTACAGGAACCAGGGGAGGTAGCCGGCCGCGATGCCGCAGGCGATCGCGCCCGCGCGCCAGTCGCGGCGGAAGAGCCAGCGCCACAGCACGTAGAGCACCGCGAAGCAGGCGGCCCACCACAGCAGCGGGGTGCCGATCGCGAGGACCTCACGGGCGCACTTCTCGCCCGCGTCGACGGGGCAGCCGTCCGTGCCGGGGGACGGGGACTCGTAGAAGTAGGAGACCGGGCGGCCGAGGACCAGCCAGCTCCACGGGTTCGACTGGTAGTTGTGCGGCGAGGTGAGGTGGGTGTGGAACTCGTACACCTCGTGCTCGTAGTGCCACAGGCTCCGCAACCAGTCCGGGAACAGCCAGGTCCAGCTGCCGCCCTTGCCGTCGGTGGCCGCCCAGTTGCGGTAGTAGCCGCCCGAACCGTCGCTCGGGGAGAGGATCCAGCCCGTCCAGGAGACCAGGTAGGTGACCAGGGCGACGGGGATCGTCGCGAGGAAGGTCAGGCCCGTGTCGTGCCGCAGGACCGCCCGGTAGGGCTGGCGGGCGCCCGCCACCCGGCGTGAGCCCACGTCCCAGAGCAGGGTCATCAGGAGGAACGCGGCCATGATGTACAGCGTGTTCCACTTGGTGCCGAGGGCCAGGCCGAACATCAGCCCCGCCGCCCAGCGCCAGGGGCGCAGCCCGAGGCGCGTGGTCTCGGCGATGTGCGCGTCCGGGCGGATCCGGCCGTCCACGTCCGGTGGCAGGGCCGCGGCGAGCCGCGCCCGGGCCCAGTCGCGGTCGAGCACCAGACAGCCGAACGCCGCCAGCACGAAGAACATCAGCACCCCGTCGAGCAGCGAGGTGCGGCTCATCACGAAGGCCAGCCCGTCCACCGCCATCAGCGCGCCCGCGAGACAGCCGAGGAAGGTGGAGCGGAAGATGCGGCGGCCGATCCGGCACAGCAGCAGCACGGACAGCGTGCCCAGCAGCGCCGTCATGAAGCGCCAGCCGAACGGATCGAACCCGAAGATCAGCTCGCCCAGCCCGATGACGTACTTGCCGGCCGGCGGATGCACGACGTACGCCGCGTCGGTGGGGACGGCGACATGGCCGCCCGAGGAGAGGACGAGGTCGTTGGCGTTCTTGTCCCAGTTGACCTCGAACCCGCGGTGGACGAGCGCCCACGCGTCCTTGGCGTAGTACGTCTCGTCGAATATCACCTTCTTCGGGTTGCCCAGGTTCCAGAACCGCATGACGCCCGCGACCAGCGTGACCAGCAGCGGACCGCCCCAGCCCGACCAGCGCGCGATCCGGTCCGCCCACACCGGCGGCAGCCCCAGCGTCTGCCACAGCCGGGGACTGGGCCGTGTGTACGGCGGCACCAGCCGCGCCCGGACATCGGCCGCGGGCTCGGCCGCGTACCCGAAACGGCGCAGCCGCTCCCGCCACGACGAGGGCCGCCGGTCGTGCGGGCCGTCGTACGCCGTCGCTGCGGGCCGGTGGTCAGTGGAGCCCGTGGAGCCCGTGGAGTCCATGGAGGACGCGGTACTGGTCACCGCGCCATCGTAGGGAACAGGGCTGTGTGAGTCCCGTGCATGGGTCCAGTCGGCCGGTCATGCCGGGCGTCACTGCGGGCACACGGCGCCTGCGAGGATGGGGAACGTGACAGACACGCCCGCTCTCGCGCCCGGAACCCTCGTCCTCGCCGGCACCCCCATCGGCGACGTCTCCGACGCCCCGCCGCGGCTCGCCGAGGAGCTGGCCGGCGCCGATGTCGTCGCCGCCGAGGACACCCGGCGGCTGCGCCGGCTGACCCAGGCCCTCGGGGTGACGCCCAAGGGGCGGATCGTGTCGTACTTCGAGGGCAACGAGTCGGCCCGTACGCCCGAGCTGGTCGAGGACCTGCTGGGCGGCGCGCGCGTGCTGCTCGTCACCGACGCGGGCATGCCGTCGGTCTCCGACCCGGGCTACCGGCTGGTCGCCGCGGCCGTCGAGCGGGACATCCGGGTCACCGCCGTGCCCGGCCCGTCCGCCGTGCTCACCGCGCTCGCCCTGTCCGGGCTGCCCGTCGACCGGTTCTGCTTCGAGGGGTTCCTGCCGAGGAAGGCGGGGGAGCGGCTGTCGCGGCTGCGGGAGGTCGCCGAGGAGCGGCGCACCCTCGTCTACTTCGAGGCCCCGCACCGCCTCGACGACACCCTCGCCGCGATGGCCGAGGTGTTCGGCGCGGACCGGCGGGCCGCGGTCTGCCGTGAGCTGACCAAGACGTACGAGGAGGTCAGGCGCGGTCCGCTGGGCGAGCTGGCCGAGTGGGCGGCCGAGGGGGTGCGCGGGGAGATCACCGTCGTTGTCTCCGGTGCGCCCGAGCGCGGCCCCGAGGAGCTCGACGCGGCGGAGCTGGTGCGGCGGGTGCGGGTGCGCGAGGAGGCGGGGGAGCGCCGCAAGGAGGCCATCGCGGCGGTCGCGGCGGAGGCGGGACTGCCCAAGCGCGAGGTGTTCGACGCGGTGGTGGCGGCGAAGAACGCGGGAGGTCTGTGACACCCCGGGAGCCGGGTGTGTCGTACCGCTGATCGCTTCTGTGAACACGCTCACACTGCCTCTGAGCAGGGCGCATGTCGGATGAGCGTGCGCCCCATGTGCGGGCAAAGAGGGCGGGGGCTTGTGGCAAGGGACGCCCAAATCGGCTTCAACACTGCACAGATCTGGTGCCTTTCGGCCGGTGCGAGGCATCCACTGGATGACGGGACGTGACACGTCCCTCCAGCGGACAAACAGGAGCTGTCCATGAGTGAGATCACAGGGCAGACCGGCCTTCGCAACGGGGCGACCGGCGTGGTCAACGAGTCGTATTCCTTCGCCTGCATGCGCTGCGGGCACGGCTGGGAGCAGTCGTACGCGATAGAGCACCACATCGACGCCGGCGGGCACGAGTTCGTGCAGTACGTGGCGGACGGGCGCGTCGTGCCGTCCCCGCTGAGCCGGCCCGCGTGCCAGAACTGCGACGGTCACGTGGTGCGCATCATGCGGGCCGGACAGGTGTCGTCGGTGCAGGGCGCGGCCCGCCGCTCCCGCCCGGTGCCCCCGGCGGGACCGGTGGAGGTGCCCGAGGTGCCGGCGCAGACCAGGGAACCCCACCACTGGCACCTGTCCGACCTTCTGCACCCCTTCCGCAAGGCGAGCTGAGCGCGCCGCCCGCCCCGGTCCGCGCGGGCGGAGCGCGGGCCGGGGCGGGCGAGCCCCTTCCGTAGGATCGGGGCATGCCTTCCTCCAGCGACAAGAACGCGGCGCCGCCGCTGCCGGAGCCCCTGCGGGTGCCGGTCGCCGACTCCCACACCCACCTCGACATGCAGTCCGGCACGGTGGCGGAGGGCCTCGCGAAGGCCGCGTCGGTCGGGGTCACCACGGTCGTCCAGGTCGGCTGCGACATCAAGGGCTCCCGCTGGGCGGCCGACACGGCGGCGGCGTACGAGAACGTCCACGCGGCCGTCGCCCTGCACCCCAACGAGGCGCCGCGCATCGTGCACGGTGACCCCGACGGTTGGTCCCGGCAGGGCGCGCGCGAGCCGGGGGGCGCGGCGGCGCTCGACGAGGCGCTCGCCGAGATCGACCGCCTGGCCGCACTGGGGCACGTCAAGGCCGTCGGCGAGACCGGCCTCGACCACTTCCGCACCGGCCCCGGGGGCAAGGAGGCGCAGGAGCGTTCCTTCCGCGCCCACATCGAGATCGCCAAGCGGCACGGCAAGGCTCTCGTCATCCACGACCGCGACGCCCACGAAGACGTCCTGCGGGTCCTGAAGGAGGAGGGCGCCCCCGAGCGGACCGTCTTCCACTGCTACTCCGGGGACGCCGGGATGGCGGAGATCTGCGCCCGCGCCGGGTACTACATGTCCTTCGCCGGCAACGTCACCTTCAAGAACGCCCAGCATCTGCGCGACGCCCTCGCCGTCGCCCCCCTGGAGCTGGTCCTGGTCGAGACCGACGCCCCCTTCCTCACCCCGGCCCCCTACCGAGGGCGGCCCAACGCGCCCTACCTGATCCCCGTCACGGTGCGCGCCATGGCCGCCGTACGGGACCTCGACGAGGACACCCTGGCGACGGCACTCGCCGCCAACACCGCACGCGCGTTCGGTTACTGAACCGGCCGCCGCGTCACCCGAACACAACGCTGGGTAGCTGCGCCGCTTTGGAGAGTGACCGCCTCTCCGCTAGGTTCTGGGGGCCCGATCTGGACCCCCAGGACCCCTGGAGCATGTCGGCGTGAGCAACTCGCAGCAGTACTACGAGCCCTACGGCGGCGGCGACACGTACGTCGACCTGCACAACGCGGAGACCGTCGCCCACGGCGTGTACACGGGCCCCGAGACCGGTCACGCCCCGGGCCGGCCGCCGTACGACGACACCTACCGGCCCGCCTACGAGGCGCCCCGGCCCCCGGACACGCTCCGGCTGCCGGGGCCGTTCCTGCCCCAGCAGGGCGCCCCGGTGCCCGCGGAGGAGGGACGGCGGGCCGCGCGCCGACGCCGGGCACGGCCCGCCGACCGCCCCGACTCCGCCCTGCGCCGGCTGCTCCCGCAGGCCCTCGTCGTCGCCTTCCTGGCCGGCGGCACCACCGCGTTCGTCGCCGAGGACAAGGCGGTCGAGCTGACCGTCGACGGCAAGGCGCGCACCCTGCACACCTTCGCCGACGACGTCACCGAACTGCTGGCCGAAGAGGGCGTGCCGGTCGGCGCGCACGACGTCGTGGCGCCCGCCCCCGGCACGGCCCTCACCAGCGGCGACGAGATCGAGGTGCGGTACGGGCGGCCCGTACGGCTCACCCTGGACGGCCACCGCCACGACGTGTGGACGACCGCGCGCACGGTGGAGGCGGCCCTGGAACAGTTCGGGGTGCGCGCGGACGGCGCGTACCTCTCCCTGGCGCGCACCCGGCGCATCGGGCGAGAGGGACTCGCGCTGGACGTGCGCACCGAGCGCTCCGTGACCGTCCTGGCCGACGGCCGGGCCCGCACCATCCGCACCAACACGGCGACCGTGCGCGAGGCCGTCGAACAGGCCGGGATCACCCTGCACGGCGAGGACACCACCTCCGTGCCGCCCGGCAGCTTCCCGCGCGACGGGCAGACGGTGACCGTGCTGCGGATCACCGGGAGCAAGGAGGTGCGTGAGGAGCCGATCCCGTTCGCGGTACGGCGCACCGAGGACCCGTCCCTCTTCCGGGGCACGGAGGTCGTCGAACGGGCCGGACAGCCCGGGCTGCGGCGCATCACCTATGCCCTGCGCACCGTCAACGGGGTGCGGCAGAAGCCCCGCCGGACCGGCACCGAGGTGGTGCGCCCGCCCCGGGACCAGGTGGTCAAGGTCGGCACGAAACCGCTGCCGACGTCGGCACGGGGGGCCGACGGGCTGAACTGGCAGGGGCTCGCGGCCTGCGAGTCCGGCGGCCGGCCCGACGCGGTCGACCCGTCGGGGACGTACGGCGGGCTGTACCAGTTCGACCGCCTGACCTGGCAGGCCCTCGGCGGCAGCGGAAGCCCCCAGGACGCACCGGCGGCGGAACAGACCCTCCGCGCGAAGAAGCTCTACGTACGCCGGGGCGCGAGCCCCTGGCCGCACTGCGGGGCACGGCTGCACGGGTGAGGGACCGCCCGCCGGGCCCCCGTACCCTTGTCCCGTGAGCAGCCCCACCCCCGACGCCCTCCTCGGTCCCGCCGACATCCGTGAACTCGCGGCGGTCCTCGGTGTGCGTCCCACCAAGCAGCGCGGCCAGAACTTCGTGATCGACGCGAACACGGTCCGCCGTATCGTCCGTACCGCACAGGTCCGCCCCGACGACGTGGTCGTCGAGGTCGGCCCGGGGCTCGGCTCCCTCACGCTGGCCCTGCTGGAGGTCGCCGACCGGGTCACCGCCGTCGAGATCGACGACGTCCTGGCCGGCGCGCTCCCCGCGACGATCACGGCGCGCATGCCGGAGCGCGCCGACCGGTTCGCGCTGGTGCACTCCGACGCGATGCACGTCACCGAGCTGCCCGGCCCGGCCCCGACCGCGCTGGTCGCGAACCTCCCCTACAACGTGGCCGTGCCCGTCCTGCTGCACATGCTCGCCACCTTCCCGAGCATCGACCGCACCCTGGTGATGGTCCAGTCCGAGGTCGCCGACCGCCTCGCCGCCGCGCCCGGCTCGAAGGTGTACGGCGTCCCGTCCGTCAAGGCCAACTGGTACGCCGAGGTCAAGCGGGCCGGTGCCATCGGCCGCAATGTCTTCTGGCCCGCCCCGAACGTCGACAGCGGGCTCGTCTCGCTCGTCCGCCGCACCGAGCCGCTCAGGACCGAGGCGTCCAGGGCGGAGGTGTTCGCCGTCGTCGACGCGGCCTTCGCCCAGCGCCGCAAGACCCTGCGCGCGGCGCTCGCCGGCTGGGCGGGTTCGGCGGCGGCGGCCGAGGCGGCGCTGGTCGCGGCCGGGGTGTCCCCGCAGGCGCGCGGCGAGTCGCTGACCGTCGAGGAGTTCGCCCGCATCGCCGAGAACAAGGTCGCCGAGAACAAGGTCGCCGAGAACAAGGTCGCCGAGAACAAGCAGGAGAACCCAGCGTGAGCGTCACCGTCCGCGTGCCCGCCAAGGTCAACGTCCAGCTCGCGGTCGGCGCCGCGCGCGCGGACGGCTTCCACGACCTGGCGAACGTGTTCCTGGCCGTCGGCCTGTACGACGAGATCACGGTGACCCCGGCCGACGAACTCCGTGTCACCTGCGAGGGCCCGGACGCCGCCCAGGTCCCCCTGGACCGGACGAACCTCGCCGCCCGCGCGGCGCTCGCCCTCGCCGAGCGCTACGACCGCGACCCCCGCGTCCACGTCCACATCGCCAAGGACATCCCGGTGGCCGGCGGTATGGCGGGCGGCAGCGCGGACGGCGCGGGCGCGCTGCTGGCCTGCGACACGCTGTGGGGCATCGGCGCGCCCCGCGGTGAACTCCTCGACATCTGCGCCGAGCTGGGCAGTGACGTCCCGTTCAGCCTGGTCGGCGGGGCGGCCCTCGGTACCGGGCGCGGCGAGAAGCTGACGCCGCTGGAGGTGGGCGGCACCTTCCCCTGGGTGTTCGCGATGGCGGAGCGGGGGCTGTCGACGCCGGCCGTGTTCCGTGAGTTCGACTGTCTCGCCGAGGGCCGGGACATCCCCGAACCGGTCGCCTCCGAGGCCCTCCTCGAGGCCCTGGCCGCCGGTGACCCCGACGCGCTCGCCGCCACCGTCTCCAACGACCTCCAGCCGGCGGCCCTCTCCCTCTTCCCCGAACTGGCCGACACACTGGCGGCGGGACGCGGGGCGGGCGCACTGGCGGCGCTGGTCTCGGGCTCCGGCCCGACGACGGCCTTCCTGGTGCGTGACCCGGATGCGGCCGGGACGGTGGCCGAGGCCCTGCGCGCCTCCGGCACCTGCCGCACGGTCCGCGTGGCGACGGCGCCGACGGCGGGGGCGACGGTGCTCTGAGGGGCGGTGCCGCCTCAGAGTTCGTCGATGGCGGCCAGGTCGATGTCGATGTCATACGGCACGCTGAGCTTGACGTGGTCGTGGTAGATGCCGGTCAGCGCATAGGTGCCGGTGACCTCACCGCGTTCGTAGACCTGGACGGCCGGCCGTCCGTCCAGGCCCGCCATCTCGACCAGCCAGAAGTGCGGGATGCCCGCCGCCGCGTACTTCTGCGGTTTGGCGTTGCGGTCGCGAGCCTCGGAATCCGGTGAGACGACCTCGATGGCGAGCAGGACGTCGGCGACTTTGTAGTACGTCTGATCCCAGCTCTTGACCGCTTCCGCGCGGACCACGGAGACGTCCGGCTCAGGGCCGTTGCGGCGGTCGATGACGACGGTCATCTCCCGGCGGACTTTCAGCTCTGGTGGTGCTGTGCGGCGCAACGCGTTCACCAGCAGGTCGATGACAATGCTGTGGAAGTCCCGCTGGGCACTCACGAAAACCAGGCTCCCGTCGATCAACTCTGTGTGCGGCGGGAGATCCGGCAGCGTGAACAGGTCGTCCACGGTCCAGCCGCCCTGCGGCGGCACCGGCCACTGGACGGGGTCCTGCGCGGACTCGGCGGTCATGGTTCCTCCCATGGACGGGATCCTGCTGCCTGCTGTCAACGGTAGCGGCCCGTTCCCGATCACGTCATCACAAAGAGTGACGAACCCCTCGCGCCCCGTCCCTCACCCGGCAGGCCCTACGCTAGAAGGCTGACCGACCCCCATGCGCAGGAGAGAAATGGCCGTCAACCTGGTCAATGTCGAGAACGTCAGCAAGGTGTACGGCACCCGTGCCCTCCTCGACGGCATCTCGCTCGGCGTGTCCGAAGGGGACCGGATCGGGGTCGTGGGCCGCAACGGCGACGGCAAGACCACCCTGATCCGGATGCTCGCCAAGCTGGAGGAGGCCGACTCCGGGCGGGTCACCCACTCCGGCGGGCTGCGCATGGGCGTCCTCACCCAGCACGACTCCCTCGACCCGGCCGCGACCGTGCGGCACGAGGTCATCCGGGACATGGCCGACCACGAGTGGGCGGGCAACGCCAAGGTCAGGGATGTGCTGACGGGCCTGTTCGGCGGCCTCGACCTGCCCGGGTTCCCGCAGGGGCTCGACACCGTCATCGGACCGCTCTCCGGCGGTGAGCGCCGCCGGATCGCGCTCGCCAAGCTGCTCATCGAGGAACAGGACATGATCGTCCTCGACGAGCCGACGAACCACCTCGACGTCGAGGGCATCTCCTGGCTCGCCCGCCACCTGCAGGCCCGCCGCTCGGCGCTCGTGTGCGTCACCCACGACCGCTGGTTCCTCGACCAGGTCTGCACGCGCATGTGGGACGTCCAGCGCGGTGACGTCCACGAGTACGAGGGCGGCTACTCCGACTACGTCTTCGCGCGCGCGGAGCGCGAGCGGATCGCCGCGACCGAGGAGGTCAAGCGGCAGAACCTGGTCCGCAAGGAGCTGGCCTGGCTGCGCCGCGGCGCCCCCGCCCGCACCTCGAAGCCGCGCTTCCGCGTCGAGGCCGCCAACGAGCTGATCAAGGACGTGCCGCCGCCCCGGGACAGCAGCGAGCTGATGAAGTTCGCGTCCTCGCGGCTCGGCAGGACGGTGTTCGACCTGGAGGACGTGTCCGTCCAGGCCGGCCCCAAGGTGCTGCTCAAGCACGTCACCTGGCAGCTCGGCCCCGGCGACCGCATCGGCCTGGTCGGCGTCAACGGCGCCGGCAAGACCTCCCTGCTGCGTGCCATGGCCGAGGCGTGGCGCACCGAGGGCGAGACGCAGCCCGCGGGCGGCCGGGTCGCCGTCGGCAAGACCGTGAAGCTCGCCTACCTCTCCCAGGAGGTCGGCGAACTCGACCCGAACCTGCGGGTCCTGGAGGCCGTCCAGCGGGTGCGCGAGCGCGTCGACCTCGGCAAGGGGCGCGAGATGACGGCGGGCCAGCTGTGCGAGACGTTCGGCTTCAACAAGGAGAAGCAGTGGACGCCGGTCGGCGACCTCTCCGGCGGTGAGCGGCGCCGGCTCCAGCTGCTGCGGCTGCTGATGGACGAGCCGAACGTCCTCTTCCTCGACGAGCCCACCAACGACCTCGACATCGAGACCCTCACCCAGCTCGAGGACGTCCTCGACGGCTGGCCCGGCTCGATGATCGTCATCTCCCACGACCGGTTCTTCGTCGAGCGCACCACCGACCGGGTGTTCGCCCTCCTCGGCGACGCCACCCTGCGGATGCTGCCGCGCGGCATCGACGAGTACCTGGAGCGCCGGGCGCGCATGGAGGAGGCCGCGGCCGCCTCCGCCCCGGCGGCCGCGCCGAAGCCGGCCACGACCGAGAAGAGCGCCGCCGACCAGCGCGCCGCCAAGAAGGAACTCCAGCGGATCGAACGCCAGTTGGACAAGATCTCGGAGCGGGAGGCCAAGCTGCACGCCCTGATCGCCGACCACGCCACCGACTTCGCGAAGGTCGCCGAACTCGACGCGGAGCTGCGCGGGCTGGCCGGTGAGCGGGAGGACCTGGAGCTGCGCTGGCTGGAACTCGCCGAGGACGTCTAGCACTTCGACACGCGCGCGTGGACCCCGTGAAGGGGGCGTGAAGGCGCATAACAAGGGCATCACGGGCCGGTCCTCCCTTGGGAACAGGGGTGGATCCGGCCCGATTTGGCGTCCGCGCCGGGTGATACAAAGGGCTGGCCAAAAATCAGTGACAAGGGGGAACATGCTGATGGCCCAGCCGCCTGATCAGCCGCCGCAGCAGGGCGGTTTCGGAGCACCGCAGATGCCGCCCCAGCCGCAGGACGCGCCCGGGTACGGCTATCCGCAGCAGGCAGGGCCCTACGGCCCGCCGGCCGCACCGGGACCGTACGGGCAGCCCCAGCCGCAGGGGCCGTACGGACCTCCCCAGCCGTACGGGCCGTACGGGCAGCCGGGACCCTACGGGCAGCAGCCCCAGCCGGGCTACGGCCCTCCCCCCGGCACCCCGCCGCCCGGCCCCGGCGCGCGGGGCCCCTTCAAGGGGCGCCCCGCGATGGTCGTGGCCGCCGCGGTCGCCGCGCTCCTGGTGATCGGCGGGGTCGTGTTCGCGGTCACCAGGAGCGGCGACGACGGCAGGAAGCCGGTCGCCGACGCGAGCGAGGACCACAAGGGCGCGAGCGACAGCCCCGTCAACCCCGGGGACGGCAGCGGGGACGGCGGCACCGACCCGCAGGACCTCAACGAAGGCCGCAAGGCGGGCGAGGCCAAGGTGCTCTGGTACAAGGAGGCACCGGACGCGCCCGCCGACGGCGCCGACGCACCCGGCATGTGGATCACCTCCAAGGTGGCGGCGAAGGCGGCGTACAAGGAGGTCGTGGGGTACACCGTCGGCGACGGCAAACCGGCCTGGGACCCGGTGACGTTCCCCCAGAAGATCTGCTCGGTCACCCAGGACAGGACGGCCGACGACAAGATCGTCGTCGCGTACATGAGCGGGGTCAGCGACCGCGCCCAGTGCAACCGGCTCCAGCAGATCGACCTCGCCACCGGCGCCGAGGGCTGGACCGCCAAGGTCGCGGACGGGCAGCTCTTCGACAGCGTCGGCAGCGACATCGGGCTGTCCCTCGCCGGGAACACGCTGGTCGTGGGCCGCTCGCAGTCCGGGGTGGCGTACGACGCCCGCACCGGCAAGAAGCTGTACGACATCGAGAAGTACGGCGACTCCTGCTTCCCGAAGGCGTTCGCGGGCGGGGCCCGGCTGGTCATGGTGGCGTCCTGCGCCGCGCTGAAGGCCGACGAGCACGTCGAGCTCCAGGAGCTGGACCCGGCCACCGGCAAGGCGAAGTGGACCCGCAAGCTCGACAAGGGCTGGGAGGTCGAGCGGGTGTACTCCCTCGACCCGCTCGTCGTCTACAGCACCAACGACGACAAGAACAGCTGGAACATCTCGACGTTCAAGGCGGACGGCACCTTCCGTTCGCAGGTCGGCGTCGACGAGGACTTCGATCCGCAGTGCGGCTGGGCGCTCTTCGACAGCGACCTCACCGGCTGCCTGGGCACGGCGGTCGACGCGAACACGCTCTACCTGCCCACCGACGCGAGCGGCTCCGCCAACGAGATCGTCGCGATCGACCTCTCCACCGGCAAGGAGAAGTGGCGCGTGAAGTCGCCCACCGACGAGCCGATGGCGCCGATGACGACCGGGAGCGGCAAGCTCGTGGCGTACGTCGAGCCGTCCTCCGACGCGGGCGGGCGGGTGGTGTCGATCCCGACGGCCGGATCCGCGCACACCCCGACGACGCTGCTGCAGATGCCCACGGGCACGGTCGACCTCGAGGACGGCTTCTCGAGCGGCGACCGCGCCTGGGCCGACGGCCGGCTCTACCTCTCCTCCACCCAGCTGACCGGCGAGGACGACGGGAAGGAGAAGCTGATGCTCGCCTACGGCAAGTGAGCGGATCCCCACCACGCCCTTTCCGTCCCGTCGTCCCCAGCGCTTCGCCGAGCGTTCCGCCTCCGCCGAGGAAACCCACACCATGACCCAGCCGCCGCCCCCACCCCCGAACCAGCCCCCGCAACAGGGCGCTTTCGGCCCGCCCGAGCCGCCACAGGACACGGCCCCGCAGGACGCCGCACCGCAGGCACCCGCGCCTCAGGACGCCGTAGCACAGGGGCCCGTGCCCCATGCGCCCGTGCCCCATGCGCCCGCGCCGCACGACGCCGCGCCGCAGGCGCCCGCGCCCGAAGGCGTCCCGCCGTTCCGGCCGCCGGCGCCGCCGCCCGCCCCGCCCGGGGGCCCGCAGCTCAGCCGGTCGCCCGGGGGTCCCCTGCCGCACCAGGCACCCGTCGCGGACCAGCTCCGGAAGCCCGCCGAGGCGGCCCAGGCGGCCCAGGCCCAGCCGGCCCAAACTCCGCAGCCGCAGCCGCAGCCGCAGCCGCAGCCGCAGCCGCAGCCGCAGCCGCAGCCGCAGCCTGGCTATGGTCAGCCGCAGCCCGGTTACGGTCAGCCGACGACCCCGCAGTCGCAGCCCGGTTACGGGTATCCGGCCGCCGCGCCGCAGCCGCCCCCGCCTCAGCCCGGCTACGGCTACCCCGGAGCCCCGCCGGCCGCGCAGACCCCCCAGCCCCCTCACACTCCCCAGCCCCCGCAGCCCCAGCCCGGTTACGGGTATCCGGCCGCCGCGCCCCAGCCCCCGCAGCCCCAGCCGGGCTACGGGTACCCCGGGGCCGCTCCCCAGCAGCCGTCGCCGTACGGGGCCCCGGGCCCCTACGGGCAGCAGCCCGGCTACGGCTACCCCGGGCAGCCGATGACCGTGCCGATGCAGCCGCACGCGCCCGCCGCCCCGGCCGGCGGGCGGAGGATGAACGCCTCGACGGTGATCATCGTCGCGGCGGTCGCGGCGATCGCGCTGATCATCGGCGGTGGGGTGTGGTACTCGAAGTCCTCCGGCGGCGGAGGCGGAGGCGGGCAGGACGGCCCCACGGCCTCCGGCGGCACCGGTGGCGGCGACGACAAGGGCGGGGTCGCCAAGGGCAGTGAGAAGGTGCCCTCCGACCCGGGCGCCAAGGCCCTCTTCCAGCTGCCGATGCCCACCGTCGCCAAGGACGACAGCGTGGCCGTGGACGGCTCCTGGCTGACCGACACGGCGTATGTGAAGAGCGGGGTCGCCGAGATCGTCGGCTACGACCGCGACAAGGGCACGAAGCTGTGGACGGTGAAGCTGCCCGGCCCGGTGTGCGCGGCCAGCCGCCAGACCGACGACGACGGCCGCACCGCGATCGTCTTCCAGCCGAAGATGCCCCCGAAGGACTCCACGGCCGGCTGCACCCAGGTCGCGGCGATCGACCTGAACGCGGGCAAACAGCTGTGGACGAAGACGGTCGACTCCGGTGACGCCCCGATCGACTTCGACAACGTCACGGTCAGCGCGAACACGGTCGCCGTGGGCAGCACCGACGGCGGTGCCGCCTTCGACATCACGAGCGGCAAGGTGCTGTGGTCGCCCAAGACCTCCGACACCTGCTACGACGCCGGCTACGGCGGCGGCGCCAAGCTGGTCGCGGTGCGCAAGTGCGGTGCGTACGACGCTCCGCAGCTGCACATCCAGACGATCGACCCGGTCTCCGGGAAGGTGCTCTCCGAGTACAAGATGGCCACCGACATCGAGTACGCCGGCGTGGTCTCGACGGACCCGCTGGTCGTGGCCGCCGACGTCGGCGACAGCGCCGGGGACGGCAGCGGCATCTCGGACTTCTTCTCCATCGACAACAGGACCGGCGAGCTGCGCACCCGGATCTCCGCGCCCGGCGACGAGTACGCGGCCGAGTGCGACAGCATCGACACACCCGAGGCCTGCACGGGCCTGACCGTCGGCAACGACCGGCTGTACGTCGCGACCGAGGAGCGCGACGACAACGGCGACGGCGCCCGCGGCAACTCGATCGTCGCCTTCGACCTCGCCACCGGCAAGCAGACCGGCCAGCGCGCCGACTCCGGCACCGACTACACGCTCTTCCCGCTGCGGATGGACGGCGGCAACGTGCTCGCCTACAAGGAGCCGCCGTACGACAAGGGCGGACAGGTCGTCAGCATCGACGGCGGCTCGTTCAAGGAGACCACGCTGCTGGAGAACACGGACTCGGAGGACGCCCGGGAGATGGAGAGCGACATGTCCCCCGAGTACTCGGAGATCCTGTACGCCGACGGCCGCCTGTATCTGGCGGACACCTACGCCGACGCCGGCACCGGCGGCGACAAGGGGTACCTGGCGGTCGCGTTCGGCACCTCCGGCTGAGCCGCCGCGGCCCGTCCGGACGCACGGCCCCGCCCCTGCTCAGGGGCGGGGCCGTGCACTTACCGCTCATCACCCTCGAATGCGAGGAATTTCGACGATCCGGGGCACTTCTCGCCGGTAGGGGGAGCGCAACGTCGAACAAGCGTGTAGCTTCCGGGGGCATGAAGAACGGGGTGCCGGGGGGCACCTTTTGTCTGTTGTGACAGTTCTGCTGTGTTCCGTCTTGTTGTGTTCCGTGGGGGGACTGGGGGGTTGCCGATGGGAGTGCGGCTGATGGTGGTCGACGACCACCGACTGCTCGCCGAGGCGCTGGCCTCGGCGCTGAAGCTGCGGGGGCACCGGGTGCTCGCCGCGGCGGCGCCGGCCGCGGGAGCGGCGGAGCTGGTGATCACCCGGGCGCCGGAGGTGTGCCTGCTCGGGACGGCGGCCCCCGCCGAGCCGGGCATCTTCGACCCGGTGGTCCGGATCAAGCGGGAGCGTCCGCAGGTGGCGGTCCTGGTCCTCGGGCCGGTGCCCAGCCCCCGGGGCATCGCCGCCGCGTTCGCCGCGGGCGCCTCCGGCTATGTGCGCCACGACGAGCGCATCGAGGGCGTCGAGCGGGCCATCATGAAGGCGCGGGCGGGCGAGGCCGCGGTCGCCCCGCAGCTCCTCCAGGGCGCCTTCGGCGAACTCCTCAACCCCGCCGCCCAGCCGGACGACGAGGGCCAGCGGCTCCTGCAGATGCTCACCCCGCGCGAGGTCGAGGTCCTGGTCCGGGTCGCCGACGGCGAGGACACCCGTCTCATCGCCGCCGGCATGGGCATCGCCCCCTCCACGGCCCGCACCCATGTCCAGCGTGTCCTCATGAAACTCGGCGTCGGCTCCCGGCTGGAGGCGGCGGCCCTGGCCGCCCGCACCGGCCTGCTCGACCGCGCGGCCCCCCTCGGCCCCGACCGCCAGACCGCCGACCCGGCGCCCTAGGTGTATTGACCCGCAGGGTTGTTTACACGGCTGATCGGTGGCTGGCCGCCGGGCGTTCCCGACGAGCACCGCCGCCCTGTCCGCCTCCCTCGCGGTCTGCGGCGGCCCGCCCTCCACCGACGACACCGGCGCCGGCGGCCCCGACCGCACCCCGACCGCCGTGATCGGCTACGGCAACGACGGCAGCCGGGACCCGACCCGCACCGCGTCCGCCTTCGCCACCGCCGCGCACGCCCACCTCTGCGAGGGGCTCGTCGACACCGACCCGGTCACCCGCGCCCCCTGCCCCGCCCTCGCGCCCCGGCTGCCCGCCGACCCCGCGGCCACTCTGCGCGGCGTCATCGACGGCCCGGCGACGGCCGAGCCCCAGATCCCGCTGTCCCCCGAGGAGACCGAAGGGGTGGCCGGGTACCTGGCGGGGGCGGGGCTGCTCCGGCGGTTCATTCTCCGGGCGTGTTCTGGGGGGCCGGCAGCGGCGGGGCCGGGGCCGATGCCGGGCGCAGCCACAGCCACACCAGGAAGAAGACGCCGAGGGCCAGCATCCCGAGGCCGGTCCAGAGGTTGATGTTGATGCCCTGGGCCTTGTCGATCTCGGCGTCGCTGTCGGTCAGGCCGGTCAGCGTGAGGATGACGCCGTACAGGACGAACAGGCCGCCGATGATGCGGCGCAGGTCGAAGATGCGGGCCGCGGTCGTAGACTGCTGCTCCAGCTCGGTGATCTCGCGCTGGAGCTCGGCCTCGGAGTACCCGGCGTGCCGCAGCCGCTCGGCGGCCTCGTGGCGTTCCTCGGGTTCGAAGTGCTCGGACATGGTCTCTCCAGTCTCCCGCGTACGGCGCTCTGCCGCGGGCGGCGCGAACGGGCTCAGAACGAGAACGGGATGTAGCAGGCCGCCGCCAGGATCACGGCCCCCCAGCCGAGCAGCGCGGGCCTGCGGTACCAGGCGTCGTCGCCGGCCGCGGGGGGTTCGGCCATGCCGGGGGAGCGGGTGCCGTAGACCAGGCCCTGGAGCTCCTCGTCGGGCTTGGGCGCGGTGAACAGCGAGACCGCCACCATGACGACCGCCCCGGCCACGAATCCGGCGATCGCGGAGACGAAGTTCGCGCCCTGGTCGGTGGGGATGCCGATGACGTCCTGCTTGTAGAGGACGAAGTAGTTGACCATCGCCGCGGTGGTGCCGGCGAGCAGGCCCCAGAAGCCCGACTTCATCGACGCCCGCTTCCAGAACATCCCGATGATGAAGACCACGAACATGGGGACGTTGAAGAAGGAGAACAGCGTCTGGAGGTAGCTCATGATGTTGGAGAAGGACGAGGCCAGGAAGGCCGTCCCGACCGAGGCGGCGACCCCGATCGCGGTGATCAGCCGGCCGAAGCGGACGTAGTAGGCGTCCTCGCGGTCCCGGACGACGTACTTCGCCCAGATGTCGGTCGTGAACACGGTGTTGAAGGAGGAGACGTTGGCCGCCATGCCGGCCATGAAGGCCGCCAGCAGTCCGGTCACGGCGATGCCGAGCACCCCGTTGGGCAGCAGGTCCTGCATCAGGTACGGGATGGCGTCGTTGTACTGGTAGCCCGAGTCCTCGGTGCCGAAGCCCGGCACCAGGGCCGCCGCGACCAGCCCCGGGATCATCACCAGGAAGACGATGAAGATCTTGGGGTACGCCGCGATGAGCGGCGTCCGCTGGGCGGCCGAGAGGTTCCTCGCCGACAGGGCGCGCTGGACCTCGGCGAAGTTCGTCGTCCAGTAGCCGAAGGAGAGGACGAAGCCGAGGCCGAGGACGATCGTGAGCCAGTTCGCGCCCAGCGGGTTCGCGCTGCCGATGCCGGTGCCGCCCCAGGCGGTGACGAAGTCGTCCCCGTGGGTGGCGGTCAGCTTGTCCGTCAGGCCGTCCCAGCCGTCCACCCGCTTCAGGGCGAGCACCGACAGCGGGATCAGCGCGGACAGGATCACGAAGAACTGGAGCACCTCGTTGTAGATCGCCGAGGACAGGCCGCCCAGGGTGATGTAGGCGAGGACGAAGAAGCCCGCGACCACGATGGCCACCCACTGCGGCCAGCCCAGCAGGGCCTCGACGACGATCGCCAGCGCGTAGAGGTTGACGCCCGCGATGAGGATCGCCGCGAAGGCGAAGAGGGCCGAGCTGAGCAGATGGGCGCCCCGGTCGAAGCGCAGGAGCAGGAACTCGGGCACCGAGCGGACCTTGCTGCCGTAGTAGAACGGCATCATCACCAGGCCCAGGAACACCATCGCCGGGATGGCGCCGATCCAGTACCAGTGCACGGTGTAGGCGCCGTACTGGGCGCTGTTCGCGGCCATGCCGAGGATCTCGGTGGCGGCGAGGTTGGCCGAGATGAAGGCGAGGCCGGTGATCCAGGCGGGCAGCGAGCGCCCGGAGAGGAAGAAGTCGAGGCTGGTGCGCACCGACTTGCGGGCGGCGAAGCCGATGCCCAGGACGACGACGAAGTAGATGCCGAGGATCGTGTAGTCGAGCACGTTCGTGGGGAGTCGCAGCTCGGCTGCCAGCCGCACGGGGTCTGTGGGGGTCTGCATCCGTAGCTCACCTTGTCTGGTGGTCTTTGTTTGGTTGTGGGGGGTTACTTCCCGCGCGTGTTTATGTTTTTATGTGTTCGGTTCTGTTTGATGGGTACTTACTTGGCAATGGAGAGTCGCGGTGAAGAAGACCTCGACCCGGCTGGCCGACGGTCGTGAGCTGATCTACTACGACCTGCGGGACGACTCGGTGCGCGACGCGGTGGACCGGCGTCCGCTGGACCCGACGGTCACCACTTCGGAGGTACGCCGGGACCCGCTGCTGGGCGACTCGGTCGCGATCGCCTCGCACCGGCAGGGGCGCATCTACCACCCGCCGGCCGACGAATGCCCCCTGTGCCCCTCCCAGGGCGAGCGGCTCAGCGAGATCCCGGACTCGTCGTACGACGCCGTCGTCTTCGAGAACCGCTTCCCCTCCCTGGCCGGCGACTCCGGGAGGTGCGAGGTCGTCTGCTTCACCTCCGACCACAACGCGTCCTTCGCCGACCTCACCGAGGAGCAGGCGCGCCTCGTCCTCGACGCGTGGACGGACCGGACCTCCGAGCTGTCGCATCTGCCCTCCGTCGACCAGGTGTTCTGCTTCGAGAACCGGGGTGCCGAGATCGGGGTGACCCTGGGTCACCCGCACGGGCAGATCTACGCCTACCCGTTCACCACCCCCCGGACCGCCCTGATGCTGCGTTCGGTCGCCGCGCACAAGGAGGCCACCGGCGGGGAGAACCTCTTCGACGCCGTGCTGGAGCGTGAACTCGCCGGCGAGCGGGTCGTCCTGGAGGGTGAACACTGGGTCGCCTTCGTGCCGTACGCGGCGCACTGGCCGTACGAGGTGCACCTGTACCCCCGGCGGCGGGTGCCCGACCTGCTCGCGCTCGACGAGGAGGCCCGCACAGAGTTCCCCCAGGTCTACCTGGAACTCTTGAGGCGCTTCGACCGTATCTTCGGTGAAGGTGAACCGCCCACGCCCTACATCGCCGCCTGGCACCAGGCGCCGTTCGGCGCGCTGGAGGAGTTCGACGGCGTCAACCGCGACGACTTCGCCCTCCACCTCGAGCTTTTCACCATCCGCCGGACGTCCGGCAAGCTGAAGTTCCTCGCGGGCTCCGAGTCCGGCATGAACGTCTTCATCAACGACGTGCCACCGGAGCGCGCGGCCGAGCGACTGCGAGAGGTAGCGAGTTCATGAAGTACCTGGTGACCGGAGGGGCCGGCTACGTCGGCGGCGTCGTCGCCCAGCACCTGCTGGAGGCGGGCCACGAGGTCGTCGTCCTCGACAACCTCTCCACCGGCTTCCGCGAGGGCGTCCCCGCCGGCGCCGCCTTCGTCGAGGGCGACATCCGCGACGCCGCCAAGTGGCTCGACGCCTCCTTCGACGCCGTGCTGCACTTCGCCGCGTCCTCGCAGGTCGGCGAGTCCGTCGTGAAGCCCGAGAAGTACTGGGACAACAACGTCGGCGGCACCATGGCCCTGCTCGCCGCGATGCGCGAGGCCGGCGTGCGCAAGCTCGTCTTCTCCTCCACCGCCGCCACCTACGGCGAGCCCGAGCAGGTCCCGATCGTCGAGACCGCGCCGACGAAGCCCACCAACCCCTACGGGGCCACCAAGCTCGCCGTCGACCACATGATCACCGGCGAGGCGGCGGCGCACGGCCTGGGCGCGGTCTCCCTGCGCTACTTCAACGTCGCGGGCGCGTACGGGTCGTACGGCGAGCGCCACGACCCCGAGTCGCACCTCATCCCGCTCGTCCTCCAGGTCGCCCAGGGCCGCCGCGAGGCCATCTCCGTCTACGGCGACGACTACCCGACCCCCGACGGCACCTGCGTACGCGACTACATCCACGTCGCCGACCTCGCCGAGGCCCACCTCCTCGCCGTCGCCGCCGCCACCCCGGGCGAGCACCTCATCTGCAACCTGGGCAACGGCAACGGCTTCTCGGTCCGAGAGGTGATCGAGACCGTCCGGGAGGTCACCGGCCACCCGATCCCCGAGGTCGTGGCCCCCCGCCGGGGCGGCGACCCGGCCGTCCTGGTCGCCTCCGCGGCCACCGCCCGCGAGAAGCTGGGCTGGAACCCGTCCCGCGCGGACCTCGCCGGAATCGTCGCGGACGCCTGGCGGTTCGCGCAGCACATCGCAAGGGAGCAGTAGTGGGGGCAGCAGTGGCGGCACAGGAAGTGCGCGCGGCGTTCGCCGGGCTGTACGGCGCCGAGCCCGACGGGGTGTGGGCCGCGCCCGGCCGCGTCAACCTCATCGGTGAGCACACCGACTACAACGACGGCTTCGTGATGCCCTTCGCGCTGCCGCACCAGGCGCTCGCCGCGGTCTCCCGCCGCGAGGACGGCCGTCTGCGCCTGCACTCCTCCGACATCGAGGGCGGTGTCGCCGAGCTCCGCCTCGACGACCTCGTCCCGGAGTCCGACGAGGGCTGGACGGCGTACCCGGCCGGGGTCGTCTGGGCGCTGCGCGAGGCCGGCCACCCGGTCACCGGCGCCGACATCCATCTGACCTCGACGGTCCCGACCGGCGCGGGCCTGTCCTCGTCGGCGGCGATCGAGGTCGTCGTGGCCCTCGCCCTGAACGACCTCTACGAGCTGGGCCTGCAGCGCTGGCAGCTCGCCCGCCTGTGCCAGCGCGCGGAGAACGTCTACGTCGGCGCCCCCACCGGGATCATGGACCAGACGGCCTCGGCCTGCTGCGAGGAGGGCCACGCCCTCTTCCTCGACACCCGCGACCTCTCCCAGAAGCAGATCCCGCTCGACCTCGCGGCCGAGGGGATGCGGCTGCTGGTCGTGGACACCCAGGTCAAGCACTCCCACAGCACCGGCGAGTACGGCAAGCGCCGCGAGGGCTGCGAGAAGGGCGCCGCCCTGCTCGGCGTCGACGCGCTGCGGGACATCCCGTACGACGGCCTGGACGCGGCCCTCGCCCGGCTCGGCGACGCGGAGGAGATCCAGGAGGTCCGCCGTCTGGTCCGGCACGTCGTCACCGAGGACGCGCGCGTCGAACGCACGGTCGCCCTGCTGGAGGCCGGGGACACCCGCGCCGTCGGCCCGGTCCTCACCGAGGGCCATGCCTCCCTGCGCGACGACTTCCGGGTCTCCTGCCCCGAGCTGGACCTGGTCGTCGACACCGCCGTCGCCCACGGTGCCCTCGGCGCCCGGATGACCGGCGGCGGCTTCGGCGGCTCCGCGATCGTCCTCACCGACGCCACCGAGGTCGACACCCTCACCAAGGCGATCGAGGAAGCCTTCGCGGCGGCCGGCCACACGGCTCCCCGCGTCTTCGAGGCGGTCCCGTCGGCGGGGGCGCGCCGCCTGATCTGACCGGCCGTCCGGAAAGAGCAGGGGTGGGACGGGACGCTCCCGTCTCACCCCAGCCGTTTCGTCAGCGTGTACTCCGTGATCCCCGGCGGATAGTCCTCGATCACGCACACCACCTCGTAGCCCAGGCGCCGGTAGAAGTCCGGCGCCTGGAAGTCCCAGGTCTCCAGACGCACGTGACGGCAGCCGCGTTCCTCGACGGCGACCCGTTCCGCCTCGGCGAGGAGGCGGCTGCCGAGCCCGGTGCCGCGGTGGCGTTCGTCGACCCAGAGGTAGGCGACGTGCAGCCAGGTCGTCCAGGTGTGCCCGACCAGCCCGCCCACGAGGTCACCGGCCGCGTCCGAGACCCACACGTGCAACGCGGTCTCCCGCTCGGCCCGGGTACCGCGCAGCGCCCGCAGGACGGGGGAGGCCGCCGTGTTGGTGTCGCGGAGCCGCGAGCGAAGAAGATCGCGCCTCGTGCTGTCGACTTCTGTCTCAAGACGAAACATGCGGCACACCATAAACGCCCTGGCCAACCAGTTCTGCGTTTTTCCTTCCGCTCCCCGCCCACAGCCCTACCCTGATGAACAGCACCGGTGGGGGCCGGTGCCGATCAGGGGGCGAGACAGTCGGGTACGACGCCCGGAGTCGGGGTAGCAGTCTCTGCACGGCGGCGGCCGTGCGGTGACCCGTATCCCCTCCGGGCGTCGCACCCGCGCCGGTCGTCGTTCTCCGTCTTTCAGGACCTTGGGGTATCCCCGGCTCCGGACAGGGGCCTGGGGAAGGGGGTTTCGTGGTTCGCATCCGAGTCCTGGTCGTCGACGACCATCGCATCTTCGCCGAGTCGCTCGCAGCGGCGCTCGCCGCGGAGCCCGACGTCGACGTCTCCGCGGCCGGCAGCGGCCCCGCGGCGCTGCGCAGCCTGGAGCGCGCGGCCGCCGAGGGGCGCCGTTACGACGTGCTGCTCGTCGACGCCGATCTCGGCGCCGGAGCGGGAGCGGGAGGTGGTCCGGGCGGTGCGCTGCCCGGCATACGGCCCGCCGTGCCCGTGCACGAGGTGGGCGAGGACGGGCTCGTCGACGGGATCTCCCTCGTCGCGGGTGTGCGCTCCGGCCAGTCCCATGTCCGGGTCGTCGTCCTCGCCGAGAAGGACGACCCGCGCCGCGCAGCCCTCGCCCTCCAGGCCGGGGCCTCGGGATGGGTGGCCAAGGACTGCTCGCTGTCGCGGCTGCTCACCGTCATCCGCGGGGTGCTGCGCGAGGAGACCCATCTGCCGCCCGCCCTGCTCACCGGCGTCCTGCGCGAACTCACCGCCGCCCGCAAGCACCGCACCGAGAGTGAACGGCTCGTGGAGTCCCTCACGCCGAGGGAGCGCGAGGTGCTCCGGTGCATGGTGGCGGGCCTGGGGCGCAAGGCCGTCGCCGAGCGCCTCTTCCTCTCCCCGCACACCGTCCGCACCCATATGCAGAACGTCCTCGGCAAACTGGGCGTCCACTCCACCCTCGCCGCCGTCGCCCTGGCCCGCCGAGCGGGCGTCGGGCCGGTCGACCTAGCCGGGGATGTTGTCGAACGGGGCGGTCAGCTGGCGTAGCAGGGCGGCCAGTTCGCCGCGCTGGGCGTGCGAGAGCTCGGCCAGGATCGCCCGTTCCTGGTCGAGCAGCCCGGCCAGCGCCTGATCGGCGCGGTCCTTGCCGTCGTCCGTGAGACGGACGAGCACACCGCGCCGGTCGCTCGGGTCCGGCAGCCGCTCCACCAGGCCCTTCTTCGTGAGCCGGTCGATCCGGTTCGTCATCGTGCCCGACGTCACCAGCGTCTGCGTCAGCAGCTGCCCGGGGGAGAGCTGGTAGGGCGCTCCCGCGCGCCGCAGCGCGGTCAGCACGTCGAACTCCCAGGGCTCCAGCTGATGCTCGGAGAACGCCAGCCGGCGCGCCCGGTCCAGGTGCCGGGCCAGTCTGCTCACCCGGCTGAGTACTTCCAGCGGCTCCACGTCGAGGTCCGGGCGCTCCCGGCGCCACGCTGCGACCAGCCGATCGACCTCGTCCTCCATGGCGATCAGTGTAGTGGTTGTGTCGACGTGAAGTCTCTTGAGATCAAGTCTCTCGAGATGAAGTCTCTTGACGTCAAGATATGCGCGGAGGAGAGTGAGAGGCATGACGACCAACCCCTCCTGGAACCCCGCCCAGTACCTCCGCCACGCCGGCCACCGCGCCCGCCCCTTCCACGACCTCCTCGCCCGCGTCCCCGACCTCCCCGGCGACCCGCCCCGCATCGCCGACCTCGGCTGCGGCCCCGGCAACGTCACCGCCGTCCTCGCCGACCGCTGGCCCACCGCCCGCATCACCGGCTACGACAACTCCCCGCAGATGCTCGCCGACGCCGCCGCGCACGCCGGCCCGCGCCTCGACTTCGCCCACGCCGACCTCACCGGCTGGACCCCCCACGAGACCTACGACCTGCTGATCTCCAACGCCGCCCTGCACTGGGTCCCCGGCCACCTCGACGCCCTCCCCGCCTGGCTCGACGGGCTCGCCCCCGGCGGCACCCTCGCCTTCCAGGTCCCCCACAACACCGACGCCCCCCTGCACGCCCTCATGCGCGCGCTCGGCGACACCCCCCGCTGGAAGGACCGCCTCGCCCACGTCCTGCGCCCCGAGGACTCCGTCCACGCCCCCGGCGTCTACCTCGACCGCCTCGCCCGCCTCGGCTGCGCCACCGACGTCTGGACGACGACGTACCACCACGTCCTCACGGGCGAGGACCCCGTCCTCGACTGGGTCAAGGGCACCGGACTGCGCCCCGCCCTCGACGCCCTCGCCGACGACCCCGAGGCCCGGGACGCCTTCGTCGCCGAGTACCGCGACCTGCTCCGCGAGGCCTACCCGCGCACCCCGTACGGCACCGTCCTGCCCTTCCGCCGCCTGTTCGCCGTGGCCACCAAGGGCGCGTGATGATCACCGCCGTCGACCACGTCCAGCTCGCCGCCCCGCCCGGCACCGAGGACCTCCTGCGCCTCTTCTACACCGACGTCCTCGGGATGACGGAGATCCCCAAACCCGGCGTCCTCGCCGCGCGCGGCGGCTGCTGGTTCCGGGCGGGCGCCGTACAGATCCATGTGGGGGTGGAGCAGGACTTCCGGCCGTCGGCCAAGGCCCACCCGGGCCTCCGGGTCGCCGGCATCGTCGCCTACGCCGACCGGGTCCGGTCCCACGGAGTGGACGTCACCTGGGACGACGACCTCCCCGGCCACGACCGCTTCTACGTCCGCGACCCCGTCGGCAACCGCCTGGAGTTCCTCGAACCCCGTGTGTGAGGAACGGCGCACAGCTACGCCTTACGGCGTCCTATGAGGTGCGGCTTCGCCTCCAGCCCGTCCAGCCCGTGCCAGGCCAGGTTGACCAGATGGGCCGCGACCTCGGCCTTCTTCGGCCGGCGCACGTCCAGCCACCACTGGCCGGTCAGCGCCACCATCCCCACCAGCGCCTGCGCGTACAGCGGCGCCAGCTTGGGATCGAAACCGCGGCTCTTGAACTCACGGCCCAGGATGTCCTCCACCTGGGTGGCGATGTCCGAGATCAGCGAGGCGAACGACCCCGTCGACTGCGGGATCGGGGAGTCCCGGACCAGGATCCGGAACCCGTCCGTGTGCTCCTCGATGTAGTCGAGCAGCGCGAACGCCGCCTGTTCGAGCAGTTCACGGGGGTGACCGGCGGTGAGGGAGCCGGTCACCATGTCCAGCAGCCGCCGCATCTCCCGGTCCACGACGACCGCGTACAGCCCCTCCTTGCCGCCGAAGTGCTCGTACACCACCGGCTTGGAGACCCCGGCCTTCGCCGCGATCTCCTCCACCGACGTGGCCTCGAAACCCTTCGCCGCGAACAGGGTGCGACCGATCTCCAGCAACTGCTGGCGACGCTCGGCCCCCGTCATCCGGGTGCGCCGGGCGCGCCGCGGCTTCGCTTCGCCGCCGGGACTGGGGGTACTGCTGGAGTCGGTCGCCACGGCGTCAATCATGCCGCCTTCGCGGCCGCCTTCCGGCGCCGGGAGCCGTCCGCATCCGTGTTGCGACGCGAATCGATACGCGAGCGTGACGGCCAGCGCACGTCGTACGCCCACCCGAACGCCTCGAACCAGCGGATCAGCCGCGCCGAGGAGTCGAGCTGCCCCCGCATCACACCGTGCCGCGCCGACGTCGGATCCGCGTGGTGCAGGTTGTGCCAGGACTCACCGCAGGACAGCACGGCCAGCCACCACACGTTCCCCGACCGGTCCCGCGACTTGAAGGGGCGCCTGCCCACCGCGTGGCAGATCGAGTTGATCGACCAGGTGACGTGGTGCAGCAGCGCCACCCGCACCAGCGACCCCCAGAAGAACGCCGTGAACGCGCCCCACCAGGACATCGTCACCAGCCCGCCCACCAGCGGCGGGATCGCCAGCGACACCACCGTCCAGAAGATGAACTGCCGCGAGACCGCCCGGATCGCCCCGTCCTTGATCAGATCCGGCGCGTACTTGTCCTGCGGGGTCTGCTCCTCGTCGAACATCCAGCCGATGTGCGCCCACCACAGGCCCTTCATCAGCGCCGGGACCGTCTCCCCGAACCGCCACGGCGAATGCGGGTCGCCCTCCGCGTCCGAGAACTTGTGGTGCTTGCGGTGATCCGCCACCCAGCGCACCAGCGGCCCCTCCACCGCCATCGACCCCATCACCGCCAGCGCGATCCGCAGCGGCCGCTTCGCCTTGAAGGAGCCATGCGTGAAGTACCGGTGGAAACCGATCGTGATGCCGTGGCACCCGAGGTAGTACATGAAGACCAGCAGGCCCAGGTCCAGCCAGCTGACCCCCCACCCCCAGGCCAGCGGAACCGCCGCGAGCAGCGCCAGGAACGGAACGATGATGAAGAGGAGAAGGCTGATCTGCTCCAGCGAACGCTTCTGCTCGCCACCGAGCGTCGCGGAGGGAAGTGGAGCGCCGTCGTTCGCCTTCGGGGCGTCGTCGATCACATCGGAGCTCGTGGTCATGGGGCGTCCCCTGGGGGGTTCGAGGGTGTTGTGGCAGGTCGCCGGGTCACGGCCACCGCGCGCAGGATGCCGCGTACGGCTTCCTACGGTTCCGTAACCTACGGCATCGTAAGTATGGCAGTGCCCTGCCCGGCGGCAAGAGCCCGACCGTCTGCGCGTCCCGTCCGCCACCTATCCTTGGAGACGGTCGGACAGCGCGGTCCGCTCTGTTTTCTTCCCGGATGTCCGGCCCGTATGCGGTACCCGCCGCCAGGACGGTCCCGGGCCCGCCCAGACGAGCTTCACCACTGCAAGGAGCCGCACCTGTGAGCAGTGCCGACGACCAGACCGAGTCCACGGCGACCACCAGTACCGAACTGAGGGCCGACATCCGCCGACTGGGTGACCTCCTCGGAGAGACCCTCGTCCGGCAGGAGGGCCCCGAGCTGCTCGACCTGGTCGAGAAGGTCCGCCGCCTCACCCGCGAGGACGGAGAGGCCGCCGCCGAACTGCTGCGCGGCACCGAACTGGAGACCGCGGCCAAGCTCGTCCGCGCCTTCTCCACCTACTTCCACCTCGCCAACGTCACCGAGCAGGTCCACCGCGGCCGTGAGCTGCGCGCCAAGCGCGCCGCCGAGGGCGGTCTCCTCGCCCGCACCGCCGACCGCCTCAAGGACGCCGACCCCGAGCACGTCCGCGAGTCCGTCCGCCATCTCAACGTCCGCCCGGTGTTCACCGCACACCCCACCGAGGCCGCGCGCCGGTCGGTACTGAACAAGCTCCGGCGCATCGCCGCGCTTCTGGAGACCCCCGTCATCGAGGCCGACCGCCGGCGCCACGACACGCGCCTCGCCGAGAACATCGACCTCGTCTGGCAGACCGACGAGCTGCGCGTCGTACGCCCCGAGCCCGCCGACGAGGCCCGCAACGCGATCTACTACCTCGACGAGCTGCACGCGAACGCCGTCGGCGACGTCCTGGAGGACCTCACCTCCGAGCTGGAGCGGGTCGGCGTCCACCTCCCCGAGGACACCCGCCCCCTCACCTTCGGCACCTGGATCGGCGGCGACCGCGACGGCAACCCCAACGTCACCCCCCAGGTCACCTGGGACGTCCTCATCCTCCAGCACGAACACGGCATCAACGACGCCCTGGAGACGATCGACGAGCTGCGCGGCTTCCTGTCGAACTCCATCCGCTACACCGGCGCGACGGAGGAACTGCTGGACTCCCTCAAGACCGACCTCGAACGCCTGCCCGAGATCAGCCCCCGCTACAAGCGACTCAACGCCGAGGAGCCCTACCGCCTCAAGGCCACCTGCGTCCGGCAGAAGCTGGAGAACACCAAGCAGCGCCTCGCCAAGGGCACCCCGCACGAGCCCGGCCGCGACTACCTCGGCACCGGCGAACTCCTGGCGGACCTCACCCTCGTGCAGAACTCCCTGCGCGAGCACCGCGGCGGCCTCATCGCCGACGGCCGGATGAACCGCACCATCCGCACCCTGGCCGCCTTCGGCCTCCAGCTCGCCACCATGGACGTCCGCGAACACGCCGACGCCCACCACCACGCACTCGGCCAGCTCTTCGACCGCCTCGGCGAGGAGTCCTGGCGGTACGTGGACATGCCCCGCGAATACCGTACGAAGCTGCTCGCCAAGGAGCTGCGGTCGAGGAGGCCGCTCGCCCCCACCCCGGCGCCCGTCGACGCGGCCGGCGAGAAGACCCTCGGCGTCTTCCTCACCGTCAAGCGGGCCCTGGAGGTCTTCGGACCCGAGGTCATCGAGTCGTACATCATCTCCATGTGCCAGGGCGCCGACGACGTCTTCGCCGCCGCCGTCCTCGCCCGCGAGGCCGGCCTGATCGACCTGCACGCCGGCTGGGCCAAGATCGGCATCGTGCCCCTCCTGGAGACCACCGACGAGCTCAAGGCCGCCGACACCATCCTGGAGGAGATGCTCTCCGACCCCTCCTACCGACGCCTCGTCGCCCTGCGCGGAGACGTCCAGGAGGTCATGCTCGGCTACTCCGACTCCTCCAAGTTCGGCGGCATCACCACCTCCCAGTGGGAGATCCACCGCGCCCAGCGCCGGCTGCGCGACGTCGCCCACCGCTACGGCGTGCGCCTGCGCCTCTTCCACGGCCGCGGCGGCACCGTCGGCCGCGGCGGCGGCCCCTCGCACGACGCGATCCTCGCCCAGCCCTGGGGCACCCTCGAAGGCGAGATCAAGGTCACCGAACAGGGCGAGGTCATCTCCGACAAGTACCTCATCCCCTCCCTGGCCAGGGAGAACCTGGAACTGACGGTCGCCGCCACCCTCCAGGCCTCCGCCCTGCACACCGCGCCCCGCCAGTCCGACGAAGCCCTCGCCCGCTGGGACGCCGCCATGGACGTCGTCTCCGACGCGGCGCACGCGGCCTACCGCGAACTCGTCGAGGACCCCGACCTGCCGACGTACTTCCTCGCCTCCACGCCGGTCGACCAGCTCGCCGACCTGCACCTGGGCTCCCGGCCCTCCCGCCGCCCCGGCTCGGGCGTCTCGCTCGACGGACTGCGCGCCATCCCGTGGGTCTTCGGCTGGACCCAGTCCCGCCAGATCGTCCCCGGCTGGTACGGCGTCGGCTCCGGCCTGAAGGCCCTGCGCGAGGCGGGCCTCGACACCGTGCTCGACGAGATGCACGAACAGTGGCACTTCTTCCGCAACTTCGTCTCCAACGTCGAGATGACCCTCGCCAAGACCGACCTCAGGATCGCCCAGCACTACGTCGACACCCTCGTCCCCGACGGCCTCAAGCACGTCTTCGACCGCATCCGGGCCGAGCACGAGCTCACCGTCGCCGAGGTCCTCAGGGTCACCGGCGAGCGCGAACTGCTGGACGCCACCCCCGTCCTCAAGCAGACCTTCAGCATCCGCGACGCCTACCTGGACCCGATCTCCTACCTCCAGGTGACCCTGCTCAAGCGGCAGCGCGACGCCGCGGCGGCGGGCGCCGAACCCGACCCGCTGCTCTCCCGCGCCCTGCTCCTCACGGTCAACGGCGTGGCGGCGGGCCTGCGCAACACCGGCTGAGCGCCTACGACAACAGCAAGGCGGGACAGCAAAGGGGGTGCCCCCGAGCCTCGGAGAAGTACGAGGCTCGGGGGCACCCGGCTTGTGCCGTACGTCAGGCCCGGCGCCGCCGGGCCACGAGGTAACCGCCGGCACCCACCAGCGCCGCCGCGAGGGCCGCCAGGACGCCGACCGGCGCCCCGTTGCCGGTCTCGGCGAGACCGCCGGTGCCGCCCTGGGGGGTGGACGCCGAGGACGGGGTCGCACCCGAGGAGGACGACGGCTCGGCGGACGCGGAAGAACTCGGCGCGACCGAAGAGCTCGGCGAGGCGGACGAGGAAGGAGACGCGGACGACGAGGCCGAGCCCGACGGCGAACCCGACGGCGAACCCGACGGCGAACACGAGGGAGAGGAACCGCCGCCGCCCTCCTCCTGGCAGTCCACCTTGAACACCTTGTGCTTCGCGGCCCCCTTCTCGCCCTCGAAGTTCCAGAACAGCTTGTACTGGCCGTCGGGCAGCGACAGATCCTGGGTCCGGCCGTGACCGTCCGAGTCCAGCGTGATGGAGCCGGACTTGACGGTCTCGCCCTTCTCGGCGTCGTTGTCGGCCCAGGCCTCGATGTGCCAGGCGACCTGCTGGAGCCCGTCGAAGCCGAAGGCGTCGAGATAGAACGAGCAGACCTTGGGCTCGTCGCGCCGGTCGGACTCGGCGGTCGTCGACCGGTGGGTCTTCACATCGCCGTCGTCGCCTTTGGCCGCGTGGGCGGCGGGAGCCAGCAGCAGGGCCGCCGAGGACGCGACGGCGACGACTCCGGCCCGAGTGAGGGTACGCATGGGGCAGTCCATCTTCGAGTGACGAAAGGGAAGATGTGGAGGGGGCGGCTCAGCTTCCAACCACTCCTGACCGCCGGTCAATCACGAACAGGCAACATATGGGCGCCTCACAGCAATGAAGTGCGCCGAAAGCGACTCAGATCGTCACAAAGGCGGCGGTCAACAAGGCCATACCGGACCCCGCCAGCACCCACCCCCACCGCGCCCGCCCCAGGCCACCCGCGACCACCACCGACGCGAGCAGCAGCGCACCCCCCATCGGCACCCACGCGTACAGCACCCCCGCCGGACCCGACCGCACCACCTCGTCGCCGTCCGGCTTGACCACGACCGTGTAGGTCCGCCCCTTGCGCACCGCCACCGACTTCTCGATCACCACCCGCGACCGCGCCGTCGACCCCTCCGACAACGGCGTGTACGGCCCCGAACAGCTCTGCGCACCGCACCGCGTCACCTCGATCGTGCCGTGCTCCCGCCCCTTCGTCAGCATCACCTGCTGCGCCGTACCCCATGAACCCCACACCCCGGCGAACAGGATCAGCGCCGCGACCGCCCCCATCGCCGCGAGCCGCCCGACACGCAGGGCGGTCACGGACGCCCGGCGGGCCGGGGGAGAGCTGTTCTTCCGGCCTTTACGGCCGGTACGGCCGGTACGGCGATGGGACGCGACAGCAGGGGCAGGCATGGCCGGGATCATTGGCCAAGCCTCAGCGGTCAGTCAACCTCCGAGGGCGACACATCACGAGTTGTACGTACTCTGCGCCCGCTCCAGCCCTTCGATCACCAGACACTCGACCGCGTCGGCCGCCCGGTCCACGAACCAGTCCAGCTCCTTGCGCTCCGTCGAGGAGAAATCCTTCAGCACGAAGTCCGCCACCTGCATCCGCCCCGGCGGACGCCCGATCCCGCACCGCACCCGGTGGTACTCCGCGCCCATCGCCTTCGTCATCGACTTCAGACCGTTGTGCCCGTTGTCCCCGCCGCCCAGCTTCACCCGCAGTGTGCCGTAGTCGATGTCCAGCTCGTCGTGCACGGCCACGATGTTCGCCACCGGCACCTTGTAGAAGTCCCGCAGCGCGTTCACCGGACCGCCGGACAGATTCATGAACGACATCGGCTTCGCCAGGATCACCCGCCGGTTCTCCGGCCCCGGCGGCCCGATCCGCCCCTCCACGACCTGGGCCTGCGCCTTGCCCGCCCGCTTGAACCTCCCCCCGATCCGCTCGGCCAGCAGATCGGCCACCATGAAACCGACGTTGTGGCGGTTGCCGGCGTGCTCAGGACCGGGATTGCCGAGGCCCACGATCAGCCACGGCGCGTTGGCGGGGGTCGTCACGTCCATGTCTCCTTACGCAGCAGCCGCTGCTCCCCCCGGACGAGGGAAACAGCGGCTGGAGCTGATGTACCGCTATGAGAGCTACGAGAGCTGCGCGGCTCAGGCCTCGGCGACCTCTTCGCCCTCGGCGGCCTCGCCCTCCGGGGCCTCCTCGGCCTGCGCGGCCAGCACCTGCAGGACGACGGCGTCGCCGTCCACGGCCAGGGTGACACCCTTCGGCAGCGTGATGTCCTTGGCGAGGACGGAGGCACCGGCCTCCAGGCCCTCGACGGACACCGTGACGCCCTCGGGGATGTGGGTGGCCTCGGCCTCGACCGGCAGCGCGTTCAGGACGTGCTCCAGCAGGTTGCCGCCGGCGGCCAGCTCGCCCTCGGCGTGCACGGGGATCTCGACCGTGACCTTCTCGCCCCGCTTGACCAGCAGCAGGTCGACGTGCTCCAGGTAGCCCTTGATCGCGTCACGCTGGACGGCCTTCGGGATGGCCAGCTCGCTGGTCTTGCCGTCGATGTCCAGGGAGATCAGGACGTTCGGCGTACGCAGCGCGAGCAGCAGGTCGTGGCCCGGGAGGGTCAGGTGCAGCGGGTCCGAGCCGTGGCCGTACAGGACACCGGGGACCTTGCTGTCACGACGGATACGACGGGCGGCACCCTTGCCGAACTCGCTGCGGGTCTGGGCGGAGATCTTGACCTCGGACATGATCACTCCTCGTAGAACATCGGATCGGACGTGGTCACCCGGCCACGAACGGCCTGCTACGAAGAGCGCGTCGATAACGGAGCGTCGCATCCAAGGATGCGGCCTCCCTCGCCGAGCAACTGGAGAAGTCTACTCGGCGAAGGAGGCCGCAGAAAAATCGATCATCCTGAAGCGCGAACAGGCTTACTGCTCGTCGAACAGGCTCGTCACCGACCCGTCCTCGAACACCTCGCGCACCGCACTCGCGATCGTGTGCGCGATGGACAGGACCGTGATCTTGTCCAGCTCCAGCTCGCCCGGCGTCGGCAGCGTGTTGGTGAACACGAACTCGCTGACCTTCGAGTTCTTCAGACGGTCGGCCGCCGGACCCGACAGCACACCGTGCGTCGCCGTCACGATGACGTCCTCCGCACCGTGCGCGAACAGCGCGTCCGCCGCGGCGCAGATCGTGCCACCCGTGTCGATCATGTCGTCGACCAGCACACAGACCCGGCCCTTGACCTCGCCCACGACCTCGTGGACCGTCACCTGGTTCGCCACGTCCTTGTCACGCCGCTTGTGCACGATCGCCAGCGGCGCGCCCAGCCGGTCGCACCAGCGGTCGGCCACCCGCACCCGGCCGGCGTCCGGCGAGACCACCGTCAGCTTCGACTTGTCCACCTTGCTGCCCACGTAGTCCGCCAGCAGCGGCAGCGCGAACAGGTGGTCCACCGGACCGTCGAAGAAGCCCTGGATCTGGTCCGTGTGCAGATCCACCGTCAGGATCCGGTCCGCACCCGCCGTCTTCATCAGGTCCGCGATCAGCCGCGCCGAGATCGGCTCACGGCCACGGTGCTTCTTGTCCTGCCGCGCATAGCCGTAGAACGGCACGATCACCGTGATCGAACGCGCCGAAGCCCGCTTCAGCGCGTCGATCATGATCAACTGCTCCATGATCCACTTGTTGATCGGAGCCGTGTGGCTCTGGATCAGGAAGCAGTCCGCACCACGCGCCGACTCCTGGTAACGGACGTAGATCTCACCATTGGCGAAGTCGAAGGCCTTCGTCGGGACGACCCCGACACCCAGCTCGTGGGCGACCTCCTCGGCAAGCTCGGGGTGGGCGCGGCCGGAGAAGAACATCAACTTCTTCTCGCCGGTCGTCTTGATCCCGGTCACAGCACTGTCTCCTCAGAGGTCTCTCAGGGGGGTGCGGATTCGCACTTATCACGGTACGCCGTGTTTGACGTACCCGTTTCCGGTCAGTCTTCGCCCTCGCCCTGCCGCGCAGCCGCCTCGGCCGCCTGCGCGGCGGCACTCCCCGGACGCTTGCGAGCCACCCAACCCTCGATATTCCGCTGCTGACCACGGGCCACGGCCAGCGAACCGGGCGGCACGTCCTTCGTGATCACGGACCCGGCGGCGGTGTACGCACCGTCCCCGACCGTGACAGGAGCCACAAACATGTTGTCCGAGCCCGTACGGCAGTGCGAGCCGATGGTGGTGTGATGCTTGTCCTGTCCGTCGTAGTTCACGAACACACTCGCGGCACCGATGTTCGAGTACTCACCGATCGTCGCGTCACCGACGTACGACAGGTGCGGGATCTTCGTCCCTTCCCCGATCGAGGCGTTCTTCGTCTCGACGTACGTCCCGATCTTGCCCTTCGCACCCAGCCGCGTACCCGGCCGCAGATAGGCGTACGGCCCCACACTCGCGCCCGCACCGATGTGCGACGCGTAGGAGACCGCGTTGTCGACCCGGGCCCCCGCACCGACGACCGTGTCCGTGAGCCGGCTGTTCGGACCCACCTGAGCGCCCTCACCGAGATGCGTGGCACCGAGCAGCTGGGTCCCCGGGTGGACGACCGCGTCCTGCTCGAACGTGACCGTCACATCGACCCACGTGGTCGCCGGATCGATCACCGTCACCCCGGAGAGCATCGCGGCGGTCAGCAGCCGGTCGTTGAGGATCCGGCGGGCCTCGCTGAGCTGCACCCGGTTGTTGATCCCGGCGATCTCCCGGTGATCGGCGGCCACGGACGCGCCCACCCGGTGCCCGGCCTCGCGCAGGATCCCGAGCACGTCGGTCAGATACTCCTCACCCTGGCTGTTGTCCGTCCGCACCTTCTTCAGCGCGTCGGTCAGCAGCGCACCGTCGAACGCGAACACCCCGGAGTTGATCTCCCGGATCGCCCGCTGCGCGTCGGAGGCGTCCTTGTGCTCCACGATGGCCGTCACCGCACCGGTGACCTCGTCCCGGACGATCCGCCCGTACCCGGTGGCGTCCGGCACCTCGGCCGTCAGCACGGTGACCGCGTTGCCGTCGCCGTGGTGGGTCGCGGCCAGTGCGGACAGGGTGGCGCCGGTGAGGAGGGGGGTGTCGCCGCAGACGACGACCACGGTCCCGTCCACCCGGCTGCCCAGCTCCTCCAGCGCGATCCGGACGGCGTGACCGGTGCCGTTCTGCTGCTCCTGCACGGCGGTGCGTACGTGCGGGTCGATGTCGTTCAGATGAACGGTGACCTTCTCGCGCGCGTGCCCGACGACGACGACCAGGTTCTCGGGGTCCAACTCACGGGCGGCGGCCAGCACATGCCCGACGAGACTGCGACCGCAGAGCTCGTGGAGGACCTTGGGTGTGGCCGACTTCATACGGGTGCCCTCACCCGCTGCGAGAACGACGACGGCTGCCGGGCGAATGGCGCTCACGGATGTGCCCTTCGGCTGTGGAGTGAGGTGGGGACATCCGAAGGATACCGGGGCGTTTCCTGGCGGACATGAGAGTGGGCCCTGACAGTGCTGTCAGGGCCCGAACCGAGGTCTTGTGTGCTGTGGCTCCCCCGCAAGGATTCGAACCTTGTCCTGCTAGATCCAAAATCTAGTGTGCTGCCAGTTACACCACGGGGGACAGCGCTTCAGACCCTACCGGAGACGGATGCCGGGCTGGGCCACGATTCCCTCCCACCAGCCCTCGATGCGGTTGTAGAGTTCCGCGCTTCGCGCGACGGTGATGACTAGGCAGCCGTGGTAGCCCTCGCCCGTGTTCTTGCGGACGGTCTTCGGGTTGTGCTTCTTCAGCGTCGCCTTGGCGAAGTCGGAGGCGTCGATGTCGGCGACCCCTGCCCAGAATCGGTGAGAGGCTTCGACATCGGCGGACTCGTGGATGAGGAGGCGGAAGCCCACCCGCTCGCGGTCTACGCCAAGCAGTTCGAGCCACGCGAGGTAGGTGCGAATGGCGCCTGGGTCACTGTTGACGAAGATGGCCCGCTCGCGTCGGTCGTAGGGTTTGCTCTTCGAGCCTTCGGCCCAGTACAGCGCCACTCCGACCATGAAAAGATCTCGGTCCGTGAGGGCGCCGATCTCCTCGCACGCTGCGAGCTTCGTCTTCTTGCGCTCCTCGTCCTCAGTGGCGCGCCGCCTGGCCAGGCCCGCTTGCATGAGGGCTCGCTGTTCTTCAGGTGTGTACCGAGGCTCGGGTTTGGGGAGGTCCCGCACCCACAGCGACACCGAGCTGCGAGAGCACCCCAGTTCCGCCTCGATCCGGTCGTACGTCCAGCCCTGGAGGCGCAGCTCGCGGGCCTTGGCGCGGAGGTCGTCCTTGGCGTTCGGGCGCTTCGTCCACTCCGGTGGGGGCTCGCCCTTCACCAGCCTGTTGAGGATGTCGTTGTTGTAGATCTTCAGTTCGTCGCGGATCTGCCGAAGGCTGTAGCCCGCCCGCCGCAAGGCGACCGCCCGCTCCCGAAGCGTCTCGAAGTCCGCGTACTTGCCAGGGGAATGTGCCATGCACATACCGTCCGGGCGGAATGGCGGCTTCCGGGGTCGAACGGGGGCAGTTCACCTGTTCGAGGGAAAGTGCCGGGTTTCGGTCGTAGAAAGTCGACAGAAAGGCGCGGGGTCGCGCCCGTAGGCTGGAGGCATGACCTCGACGGGGGAAGAGACCGCGGCGGAACGGAGGGGGCCACTGTGGTGGCCCAGGTGGCGTAGCGCCGCGTTCGACTGGAGTCTGGCCGCCGCGTCGGCGGTGGAGTGCGCGGCGGAGGGCGTGGCGTTCGCGCGGGACGCGGGGATCCCGGAGGCGGTGGGGGTCGTTTTCGGGTGGCTCGCCGGGTCGGTGCTGGTGGTGCGGCGGCAGTGGCCGATCGCCGTGGTGCTGGTGGCGATCGCGATCACGCCGGCCCAGATGGGTTTCCTGATGGGCCTGGTCGGGCTGTACACGCTCGCCGCGTCCGAGCTGCCGCGCCGGATCATCGCCTCGCTGGCGGGGATGCAGCTGCTGGGGACGTTGATCGTGACGTTCGTCCGGGTGCGGCAGAGCATGGATTCGGGGCGGCTGACCATCGGGGACTGGTTCATACCGTTCGCGGCGCTCGTGATGTCGCTGGGGCTGACCGCGCCGCCCGTCCTGCTGGGCCTGTACGTCGGTCAGCGGCGCCGGCTGATGGAGAGCCTGCGGGAGCGGGCCGACAGCCTGGAGCGGGAGTTGCAGCTGCTCGCCGAGCGGGCCGAGGAGCGGGCCGAGTGGGCGCGGGGCGAGGAGCGGACGCGGATCGCGCGGGAGATGCATGACGTCGTCGCGCACCGGGTGAGTCTGATGGTCGTGCATGCGGCCGCGCTCCAAGCCGTGGCGCGCAAGGATCCGGAGAAGGCCGTACGGAACGCGGCTCTGGTCGGGGACATGGGGCGGCAGGCGTTGACCGAGTTGCGGGAGATGCTCGGGGTGCTGCGCAGTGGCGGGGAGCGGGAGCGGGCGGCGGCTTCGGTGCCGTTGGCGGCGGTGGGGGTGGCGGCCGCGGCGGCGGCTTCGCGGGCGGTGGTGGAGCACCACGGTGAGGGGCCGTGTCTGGAGGAGCTGGAGGAGTTGATCGGGCAGTCGGCGGCTGCGGGGATGGTGGTGGATCTGTCGGTGGAGGGGGAGGTGCGGTCGTACGCGGGGGAGATCGAGCAGACGGCGTACCGGGTGGTGCAGGAGGCGTTGACGAACGTGCACAAGCATGCGGCGGGGGCGAAGACGCATGTGCGGTTGGCGCATCGGGTGGCGGAGATCGCGATGCAGGTGGAGAACGAGCCGCCGCCGGAGGTGGGTTCGGCGGGGTCGGCGGGGTTGCCGTCGGGGGGGAACGGTCTGGTGGGGATGAAGGAGCGGGTGGTGGCGCTCGGCGGGGTGTTCGTGTCGGGGCCGACGGAGGCGGGGGGTTTCCGGGTGTCGGCGGTGATTCCGTCCCCGTGAGGGGGTCGGTCAGCCGGCGGTGAGGCGTACGGGTTCGATGCCGGAGACGAGGGCGGCGAGGGCCTGGTCGATGTCGGGGCCGAGGTACCAGTCGCCGGTGTGGTCGAGGGCGTAGACGCGGCCTTCTGCGTCGATGGCGAGGAGGGAGTGGGTGTCGGTCTCGGTGCCGAGGGGGCTGACGTCGGTGTCGAGGGCGCGGCCGAGGTCGGCGAGGGTGCGGGCCATGTGGAGGCCGTGGAGGGGGTCGAGGTGGAGGGGGGTGGGGGCGACCTGGCGTCCGGGTCCGCCGGGGGTGAGGGTGAGGCCGCCGAATTCGGCCCAGGCTTCGACGGCGGCGGGGAAGACGGCGTGGCGGTGGCCGGCGGGGCTGGTGTGGTCGCGGAGGGTGTCGGCCCAGATCTCGGCCTGTTTGATGTCCCAGCGTCCGGGTTGCCAGCCGGCGGCGCGCAGGGCGGCGTCGACGGGGACGGGGAAGCGGGTGGTGGAGGTGCGCGGGTCCGGGTGCATCGGCCTTCGTTCGTCGTTCTGCGTTCTGCGTTCTGTGAGGTGGTGCTGTGGGTCAGTCGTTCGCTTCCGGGTCGACGATGCGGACGCCGAAGTGGGCGCTGAGGGCGGTGCAGGCGCGGCAGGGTGCGGCGAAGCTGCCGTGGAGGGGGTCGCCGTCCTCGCGGATGCGGCGGGCGGTGAGTTTGGCTTGTTTCAGTGCCTTGCGGGCTTCGCCGTTGGTCATGGGTTTACGGGCGGCGCGTCTGCTGCGGGCGGCGTCGGCGGCGGCGATGTGGCGCGAGATGAGGAGTGCTTCGGCGCAGCGTCCGGTGAAGCGGTCGCGGTGTGAGCTGCCGAGGGTGTCGAGGAAGTCCTGGACGAGGTGGTGCAGGGCCGGGGGCTGGTCGCCCCGGGCCGCGGTGCTGGTGAGGGTGGCGCCGCGTACGGAGAGGGCGGCGGCGATGGTGGGCAGTATGCCGTCGCGGCGGTGACGGAGCGTGGGGGCGTGGGGGGTCTCGGTGCTGGACCAGCCGATGCGGGGGTCGCCTGATGCGGGCGTTTGCGCCCCGTTGTGCTGCCCCGTTTGCGTTGCGTTCATGATCGTCATCCCCTCCCGAGCATGCCCTCGGACGTCACAGGGTGCCAAATGGCGTGGCGGGTGCGGAAGCTGGGGCGGTGCGACACGCCCGGGTTTGGGCGGTCCGTGAGGGTGGGGTGACGGCTGGTCACGGATGCGGGGGCGTCAAGCGGAGCGCCGATGACCCGTGTCGTCGTACCGCATAGGCTGTCGGCACCGTGATGCGCGCGGTGGGCGCGTGTTGGAGAACCGTTGGAGACAGTCGATACGGGGCGTGGTGGTCCGGGTCCGGAAGCGGAACCGGTCGCTGCGGGCCGTACCAGAGTGCCGCAGGGGGCAACCGCCATGACGACGAGTCGGCTCGGGCAGCAAGCCGCGCCGCCCAACGCGGCCTATGCCGGGCAGGTCGTGCACTTCCCGGATCCGGTGCGCGCGGCGCGGCACCCGAGAGGGGTGCGGATCGACGAGCGCGGCTATCCGGACTTCTCGCCGTACGCGCGTGCGGCGGCGGAGATCGCGGAGCCCCCGGAGGGTTTCGGGGTGGATGAGTTGCGGTTGACGGACTACGTGTCGGCGAACGCGGTGCTCGCGGCCTCGGGGCACGCGTTGTGGGACACGGTGCCGAATGTGGCGACGCCGCACGGCTGGACGTGGCATCACGTGGTGGGTTCGCGGCGGCTGGAGCTGGTTCCGGTCGAGGTGAAGGCGTTGCTCAGGCATCACGGTGGGCTGGCGACGGCGGCGGTGGACCAGTCGAAGCGGGGGACGCGGCCGTTGCAGGAGACGCGTCCGGCGCATGTGCGGCTGCCGAAGTCGGGTGTGGCGGTGACCGAGGCGCAGGTGCAGGGGGTCGAGGAGGACCTCGGGTACCGGCTGCCGGGGGCGTACCGGTCGTTCCTGAAGGCGGCGGGCGGGTGCGCGCCGGTGGGCGCGGCGCTGGACGCGGAGCTGGGGCTGCTGGTGGACCAGCCGTTCTTCACGGTGCGGGACGAGGCGGCGGTCAACGATCTCGTGTACGTCAACAAGTGTCTGCGGGACCATCTGACGAAGGACTACCTGGGCGTCGGGTTCGTGCAGGGCGGGCTGCTCGCCGTGAAGGTGAAGGGCGATCGGGTCGGTTCGGTGTGGTTCTGCGCGTACGACGACGTCCGGGACGTGGATCCCGCGGTGCCGCCGGCGGAGCGTACGCGGCGTTTGCTGCTGCCGTGCGGTGAGGACTTCGACGTGTTCCTGTCGCGGCTGGCCGGTAATCCGCCGGAGTTGGAGACGGTGGCGAATCTGATGGTGGACGGCGGGTTCGCGCGTGCGGTGCCCGTGGCGTCCGTCGGTGCGGGGGAGTGAGCTGAGCGATGGTGACGTTCGCGCAGGCGCAGGAGCGCGCCGAGGAGTGGATCAACGGAGATGTTCCCGCGTACCAGCACCGTGAGGTGCGGGTGCGGGAGTTCGGGCTCGGGTTCGTGGTGTGGGCGGAGGACCGCGCGGAGGGTCCTCGGTCGGACGGGGGTGCGCAGCGGCTGGTGATCGCCCGGGACAGCGGGGAGGCCACGTTGTGGCCGTCGCTGCCGGTGGGTGAGGTGATCCGCCGTTACGAGGAGGAGTACGGCCGTCCGGACGAGCCCCGGGACGCGGTGCCGGCGCCTGCGGCGCGGGTGGATCTGAATCAGACGTCGTTCTTGTTGTCGCCGCCGGAGTGGTTGCAGGAGGCGGCGGACAAGCTGGGCATCGGGGAGCGGCGGGAGGCCGACGGCGGGGCTGCCGGTGCCGGGGCCGGTGCCGGGGCCGGTGTGTCGGCGGGTGCCGCGAGTGCCGCCGGTGCGGCGGGCGGGGGCGCGGGGCCGGATCCCTCGCTGCCGCGGACGCAGGCCGGGGTGCCGGGGAGCGGGCTGCCGCAGACGCAGCCCGGGGTGCCCGGAAGTGGGCTGCCGCAGACGCAGCCCGGGGTGCCGACGGGGCCCGCGGCCGGTGCGCCGGGGGGTCCTGTCGCGCCGCCGCCCGCGGGGGCCACGCCCTGGACCGGGACGGACACCAACGCCGACGCCGGCGACGACCGTTCCGTACCGCTGCCCGCGACGGTCTTCGCGCCGCCGTTGAGCGGCTCCGACGAGCCCGCGCCGCCGCCCGCCGGGCTGCCGGACGCCAAGACGGCCCTGATGAAGGGCGGCAGCCAGCTCCCGCCGACGGCGGTCGCGCGGGCGATGGACGCCCCGGGCGCGGCGGGTGCGGCGGGTGCCGCGGGCACGCAGGGCGGTACACCGGCTCCGCCCCCGCCGCACGGGCCGGGTGGGTCGTCGTACGGCTATCCGCAGGGTCAGGGGCCGGGCGGGGCGTCGTACGGGTATCCGCAGGGTGCGGGTCAGGGTGCGGGCGCCGGGCCGTCGGGCCCGCCCGCGCCGTCGGCCGCGCCTCAGGGGCCCGGTGGGGCGCCGTACGGGTATCCGCAAGGGCCGGAGGGCGCCGGTGCCGGGCAGGGCGCCACGCCTGCGCCGGGTCGGCCGCTCGCGCCGAACGCCGGTGAGATCGCCGACGCCGCGACCAGCAAGGCGGCTCCGCCTCCGCGCCGTGCGCGGGGTGGGGCCACGCCGCCGCCTCCGCCGGGTGCGCCCGGGGCTCCGGGCGCGCGGCCGGGCGCTGCGCCGCCTCCTCCGCCGCCGCCCGGTCCGGGTGCGCCCGGGGCCGGCGCGGCGGGGGGCTATGTGCCCACGCAGCTGGTGTCGGCCCTGGGGCCGGAGGGGCCGGGCGCCCCGAACCCGCCTGCCGGCCCGAACACGCCGGGTGGTGCTCCTCCCGGCGGTGTTCACCATGCCGCGACCATGCTGGCCGACCCGGGGCGGATGGGCCCGGGTGGGGTCGGGGGCGCGCCGCAGCCTCCGGGCGCCCCTGGGGTGTCGCAGGCTCCGGCGGGCGCGCCCGGCGTACCGCACGCTCCCGGCACACCGCAGGGACCCGGAGCTCCGGGAGCCCCCGGTGTTCCCGGCGCCCCGCATCAGGCGCCGACCGTGCTGGCCGGGCCTGCGGTCGGCGCCCCCGGTGCGCCCCCGCCGCCCGCTCCGGGCGCCCCTGGGATGCCCCCGGGTGTCCCTCAGGGCATGCCCGCGGGGGTGCCCGGAGCGGGGCAGCCGCAGGCGTACGGGTATCCCCAGCAGCCGCCCGGGCAGCCGACGGTCGGTCCGGGCTACCAGGCCGTGCTGCGCTACCGCGCGCAGGACGGGTCGGAGCAGCAGGTGATCCGGCGTTCGGCGCCGGGCACCCCGCACCCGGAGTGGCAGATCTTCCACGAGCTGCGGGCCATGAACGTGCCCCCGGACCAGGTGCTGGAGCTGCACACCGAGCTGGAGTCGTGCGAGCTGCCGGGCGCGTACTGCGCGCGGATGATCCGGGAGCAGTGGCCGCAGGCGCGGCTGGCGAGCATCGCGCCGTACGGCACGGACCACGCGAGCCGTCAGCAGGGCATGCAGCAGCTGCTGGTGCACCAGGGCGAGTTGCACCAGGTGGCCGACGGTCCCGCGCGGCCCGCGCCGGTGCGGGCGCCGTTGCCGCCGGTGCAGCCGGTCCCGCCGGTCCCGCCGGAGGCGATCGCGCAGGAGCTGGGCGCCGCGTTCGGGCCGGGGCTGTTCCGGTTCGAGCAGGCGGCGGTGTCCCGGCAGGGGGTGCCGCCGGTCGTGGCGCACACGCTGGTGGTGGCGGGTCTGCCGATGGACATGGGGCCGTTCTTCTGGGCGCAGGCCCAGCCCGGGCGGCCGGTGCCGACGCTGGCGGAGCTGGCGGCCGAGCGCGGGGTGCAGCCGGCGCCGGACGCGGGGTCGTACCTCGTCATGGGCAGTGACTTCGGCAAGGCGCTCTGTGTGCAGTACGGGACGGCGAACATCGTCGCGGTGCCGGTGGAGGCGGGGCCGGGCGGCGGCTCGGTGCCGCCGCAGTTCGTGAACACCGGGCTGCCCGAGTTCCAGCGGTGTCTCGCCCTGCTGGGCCGGATGTGGCGGCTGCGGTTCGGGCTGAACCAGGAGCAGGCGGGTCGCTGGACGGTGGACTTCCAGGCGCAGTTGGCCTCGCTGGACCCGGCGGCGCTGGGTTCGCCGGAGAGCTGGTGGTCGGTGCTGCTGGAGCAGATGTGGGACGGGCTGCTGTGAGGCGGGCGTCCCGCTGACACCGGGTGTGTCGAGGGCCGGGCCGGTCATATGACCGGCCCGGCCCTTTTGTGTGGCCTGACCGCCCGCACCGCATGCCCGGAGTGTCGCGTTATGAACACTTAAGTCCGATACATCAAGATATGCGGGAAATCATCATTTCGCGTCCGTCTGGTGGAAGGGGCTACAGCATGAGCAGCGCACGGGTGTCATCGCCTGGGTTCGTGACCGTACTCGGGCGCGGCTACCGGCCCAAAGAAGTCGACACGTTCACCGCCGCGCTCTCCGCCGAACGCGACGCGGCCTGGGAGCGGGTCACCCGGCTCACGATGCTTGCCAAGGACATGGTGGTGGAGGCCAAGCGGCTGCGCGAGGCCTGCACGGAGATCAAGCCGCAGACGTACGACAGTCTCGGGGAGCGCGCCCGGCGCCTGTGGGAGCTCGCCCAGGAAGAGGCGGCGGGGATGGTCGAGCGTGCCCGGCAGGAGGCGGCGGAGGAGGTCGCGCAGGCCGAGGAGCACGCCGAGACGCTGGGCCGCACGGCGCAGGAGCAGGCCGAGACGATCCGCACGCAGGCCAAGGAGCACGCCCACAAGCGGCTGCTCGCCGCGCGCGCCGAGGCGCAGGGCCTCCGGGTCACCGCGCGGCGCAAGGTGAAGGAGTTCCGCGGCGCGGAGCTCGACGCGCTGCGTGACGTACGGCAGCGCACCGCGGGCCTGCTGGTGGAACCGAAGCACGAGCACGCCGAGAAGTGGGCCGAGGCGGACCGTGAGCTCGCCGAGCGGATCGCCGCCATGGAGGCGAACAACGAGCGGGCGGTGGCCCGTGCCGAGGAGGCCCTGGCCGCGGCGCAGCGGGAGTTCACCGAGGCCCAGGAGTCGATCGGCCGGCGCCAGGAGGAGGCACGCGCGCGTGCCACGCAGATCCTGGCCGAGGCCCGGCTGAAGGAGGACCGCATCGCCCAGGAGACCGAACGGGTGGTGCGCAAGCACCATGAGCTCTCGGACGAGGTGCGGGCGCACATGGAGCAGGTCCAGGAGAGCCTCAGGGCGCTCACGGGCCGCCCTGCGGAGTGACCGGACCGAGAGCCGCGGGAGGAAGGCGGGCACGGCACGCACGCACGCCCGCGCGCGCGTGCGTGCCGTGCCTTCTGTCCGTCCGTCAGTTGCCCTTGCGCACCGCCGCTCCCGCCAGGATCCGGCCCTCCACGGCCTCGTAGCGGCGGCGCTGCTCCTCGGCGCCGTGCCGGCCGGAGGCCAGGGTGCCCAGCCAGCCGAAGGCGAAGCCGAGGGGGACGGTCACGATGCCGGTGGTGGTGAAGGGGAACCAGTTGAAGTCGGCCTCGGGGAACGCGGCGGCGGGCGAGCCGGAGACCAGGTTCGTGCCCGGCATGAGGAGCAGCACGGCGAGGGTCCCGCCGATGAGGGTGCACAGCAGGCCGGTGCGGGTGTAGCGGCGCCAGAAGAGGCTGTAGACGAGGGCGGGGGCGAGCGCGGAGGCGCCCAGGCAGAAGGAGAGCGTGACCAGGGGTTGCAGGCTGCGGTGCTGCACCTGGGTGGCGAGCAGGATCGTCGGTACGCCGACGGTCAGCGCCGACAGCCGGGCGATCAGCATCTCGCGCTGCGGTGTCGTCGCACGCGCGCGTGCCGCGAAGACGTCGTGGGCGAGGGAGTTGGCGCAGGCGAGGATCATGCCGGCGACGGAGGCCAGGACGGTGAGGAAGACCGCCGTGGTGACCGCCGTGAACAGCAGGGTCTCCGCGGTGGACACCTCCGTGCCGAAGGCGGCCCGTGAGCCCAGCAGGTAGGCGGTGTTGCCCCGCGGGTCCGCGGCGGCGATCGCCGCGCGGCCGATCAGGGCCGTGGCGCCGAAGCCGACGACCGTCATGACCAGGACGAACACCGCCACGCCGGACACCGCCCAGGACAGCGAGCGGCGCACCTGGCGGGCGCTGGAGGCGGTGTACATGCGCATGGTGACGTGCGGCAGGCAGGCGCCGCCCAGGACCACCGACAGCTGGGCGGTGATCATGTCGACACGGGGGTAGGGGCTGCCGGCGAACTCCAGGCCGGAGCGCAGGAACGCGTCGCCGACCCCGCTGCCCTTCGCGGCCGCGTCGAACAGGGTGCCCGGGTTCCAGTCGAAGCGCGCGAGGACGACGAGGGCGACGGCGACGCCGGAGCCGAGCAGGGTCACGATCTTGAGGATCTGGATCAGGGCGGTGCCCTTCATGCCGCCGATCGCCGCGTAGCTGATCATCAGCGCGCCCATGACGACGACACAGCCGGTCTTCACGGAGTCTCCGGAGAAGCCCAGGATGAACGCGAGGAGCTGTCCGGTGCCGGCGAGCTGCACCAGCATCATCGGCAGCAGCGCGGCGAGGGTGACGGCACAGGCGGTGATCCGTACGGCGCGTCCGGGCATCCTTCGGGCGAGCGCGTCGCCCATGGTGAACCGGCCCGCGTTGCGCAGCGGTTCGGCCAGCAGGAACATCAGCAGCATCAGCGACAGGGCCGTGCTGAGGGCGAGGACGACACCGTCGTAGCCGCACAGGGCGATGACTCCGCCGGTGCCGAGGACGGTGGCGGCGGAGATGTAGTCGCCGGCGATGGCGAGGCCGTTGCGCAGCGGGGACAGGGAGCGGTAGCCGGTGTAGAACTCGTCGAGGTCGTCGCGGTCGGGGCCGGTCATCACGCACAGCAGCAGGGTGACGGTGGCGACCGCGGTGAAGGCGGCCAGCGACATGGTCTGCGCGTCGCCGCTGAACTCCGTGACGGAGGCCGCGAGAGGGGTGTGTGCCGTGCTCACCGGGTGGCCCCCCGCCGTGCGTCGATCTCGGACTGCTTGCGGATGCGGTCGGCGAGCGGGTCGACCCGGCGCCGTGCGGTGTGCTCGTAGACGCCGATCGCCAGCCAGGTGACGGGGAGCTGGAGCAGCCCGAGGAGGAGGCCGACGGGCAGTCCGGTGGTGACGGTGGCCGTCATCAGGGACGGCGCGAAGCCGGACAGGACGAGGAACACGACGAAGTAGCCGAGCGCGGTGAGCGTGGCCACGCGGCGCTGGCGGCGGTAGGCGCCGCGCAGGATCCGCAGGTCGCTGTGGTGCCCGAGCGGGGCGTGGTGGTCCGGCCGGTGGCGCGGGGGTGCGGGGGGTGGCGGGGGTGGCGGCTGCCAGGGGTACGTCGGGTGGGGGCGGGACGGGTCGTAGGACATCCCGTGCTCCTTGCGCGGCTCGGGTCCGTGGCGGCGGACCGCAGGGAGGTGGGGTGGGGGGTGGCGAGCCACGCACGTTACTCGGGAGTACGGTCGGTGCGAAGTCTTTTCACCAAACTGATCGGTCGGTATGCGCTTACTGTGCGAACCAGCCGCTGACCTGGGGTGTTACCCGCGTTAACCGCGCGGTTTCCGCCCGGCCCCCGCCCGCTCCTCCCCCGTCGACGGCTCGCCGACTGGATCTTCGGCCGCCCTGCATCCGTCTGCCGCAGGACGGCTCCGCACTTGCCCCGCGCGCCGGGGGAGCCTTGACCTTCACGCGACGGAAGGGTGCAGGCTGGGGTCGCCGGGGCGGACGGGTGCGGGGTCGGAGGGTGGAGGCGACCCCGAGAGCCGCTCCACCCGGCGGTGGAGAGCCCCTAGGGGTACCTCCGTACTACGTCTCGGGGAGGGTTCGTACCGGCGGAGGACGAGACCGACCCGGGTGCCTTCTTAACCTGGCTTTATGCCGTTGGGGGTGGCCAGCCCCAGCGGCGGAGGGTGGGGTTAACCCCCCGGGAAGACGGGTCCCGGCACCAGCGCGCCGGACCCCCTCCCCCCGCCAGACTCTTCGACGTAGCACTTCCCGCACTTCTCGCACTTCCCCCCGGGTCATCCTCGCGGTCCAGTGCGTTCCATCCACTTCCGACATAGGAGATTTACCGTGACTTCGGCTGTGACCATTCCCAGGCACGGGGGCACTGGAGGGCGTACGGCCGTCGCCGCGCGGGCGCGGCAGGTCGTCAAGGCGTACGGGTCCGGCGAGACCCGCGTCGTCGCCCTCGACCACGTCGACGTGGACATCGCCCGCGGCCAGTTCACCGCGATCATGGGCCCCTCCGGGTCCGGCAAGTCCACGCTGATGCACTGCCTCGCCGGTCTCGACACCGTGACGAGCGGTCAGATCTATCTGGACGACACCGAGATCACCGGCCTGAAGGACAAGAAGCTCACCAAGCTGCGCCGGGACCGGATCGGGTTCATCTTCCAGGCGTTCAACCTGCTGCCCACGCTCAACGCGATCGAGAACATCACGCTCCCCATGGACATCGCGGGCCGCAAGCCCGACAAGGAGTGGCTCGCGCGCGTGGTCGACACCGTCGGGCTCTCCGACCGGCTCAGGCACCGGCCCACCCAGCTCTCCGGCGGCCAGCAGCAGCGCGTCGCCGTGGCGCGCGCCCTGGCGGCCCGCCCCGAGATCATCTTCGGTGACGAGCCGACCGGAAACCTCGACTCGCGCGCCGGCGCCGAGGTCCTGGGCTTCCTGCGCCGCTCCGTCGACGAGCTGGGCCAGACCATCGTGATGGTCACCCACGACCCGGTGGCGGCCTCCTACGCGGACCGCGTGCTGTACCTCGCCGACGGCCGGATCGTCGACGAGATGTTCAAGCCGACCGCGGACGCCGTCCTGGACCGCATGAAGGACTTCGACGCGCGGGGGCGTACGTCATGACCGTCATGAAGACCTCGATGCGCAACTTCTTCGCGCACAAGGGACGCATGGCCCTGTCGGCCGTCGCGGTCCTGCTCTCCGTCGCCTTCGTCTGCGGCACGCTGGTGTTCACCGACACCATGAACACCACCTTCGACAAGCTGTTCGCCGCCACCTCCTCCGATGTCACGGTCAGCGCCAAGGACGCCTCGGACACCGGTGAGACCACCTCCGACAACGGCAGGCCGCCGGTCATGCCGGCCTCCGTGCTCACCAAGGTGCGCGAGGCCCAGGGCGTGCAGACGGCGGAGGGGACCGTCTTCTCGACCTCGGTGACCGTCGTCGACGCCGACAAGGACAACCTCTCCCCGTCCAGCGGTGCCCCGACCATCGTCGGCAGCTGGAACGGCAACGACGCCCGCACCATGAAGATCACCTCCGGTACGGCGCCCCGGGGCTCCGGCCAGGTCATGGTCGACAAGGACACCGCCGACAAGCACCACCTGAAGCTCGGCGACGAGATCGGCGTCATCAGCGCGGTCGGCACGCACACCGCGCGGATCTCCGGCATCGCCGCCTTCCAGGTCACCAACCCCGGTGCCGCGATCTTCTACCTGGACACGAGGACCGCCCAGCAGACCCTGGTCGGCGAGCCCGACGTGTACACCAACGTCAACGTCACGGCCGCGGCCGGCGTCAGCGACGAGCAGCTGAAGAAGAACGTCACGGCGGAGCTCGGCACGGCCGGCTACAAGGTGCAGACCGCCAAGGAGACGGCCGACGCCAACCGCGCGGACGTCGGCGGCTTCCTGAACGTCATGAAGTACGCGATGCTCGGCTTCGCCGGGATCGCCTTCCTCGTCGGCATCTTCCTGATCATCAACACCTTCTCCATGCTGGTCGCCCAGCGCACCCGGGAGATCGGCCTGATGCGGGCCATCGGCTCCAGCCGCAAGCAGGTCAACCGCTCCGTCCTCGCCGAGGCCCTGCTGCTCGGTGTCGTCGGCTCGGTCCTCGGCGTCGGCGCGGGCGTCGGGCTCGCCGTCGGCCTGATGAAGCTCATGGGCATGACCGGCATGAACCTCTCCACCGACGACCTGACGGTGGCCTGGACGACCCCGGTGGCCGGCCTCGCCCTCGGCGTGATCGTCACCGTCCTCGCCGCCTGGCTGCCCGCCCGCCGTGCCGGCAAGGTCTCCCCGATGGCCGCCCTGCGCGACGCGGGCGCCCCGGCCGACGCCAAGGCCGGTGCCGTACGGGCCGTCCTGGGCCTGCTGCTGACCGGCGCGGGCGGCTACGGCCTCTACCTGGCCTCCGCCGCCGACAAGGCGAAGGAGGGCTCCCTCTGGCTCGGCCTCGGCGTGGTGCTGTCCCTGATCGGCTTCGTCGTCATCGGCCCGCTGCTCGCCGGCGGTGTGGTCCGCGTCCTCGGCGCGGTCCTGCTGAGGGCCTTCGGCCCCGTGGGCCGCATGGCCGAACGCAACGCCCTGCGCAACCCGCGCCGCACCGGAGCCACCGGCGCCGCCCTGATGATCGGCCTCGCCCTGGTCGCCTGCCTCTCGGTCGTCGGCTCCTCCATGGTCGCCTCCGCGACCGACCAGCTCGACAAGACCGTCGGCACCGACTTCATCATCCAGAGCGACAACGGTCAGCTCATCACCCCGCAGGCCGTCCGCGCGGTCAAGGACACGCCCGGCCTGGAGCGGGTCACCGAGTACAAGTGGACCAAGGCCGACTTCACCACCCCCGACGGCCGGACGCTCGACGACACCGCCATCACCGCGGCCGACCCGAGCTACGCGACGGACCTGCGCACCGAGACGGTCGCCGGCAAGCTCGCCGACGCCTACGAGCCGGACTCGATGTCCGTCCACGAGACGTTCGCCAAGGACCACGACATCCACCTCGGGTCCAAGATCGCGGTGGCGTTCGACAACGGCTCCACGGCCCGCCTCACCGTCCGCGCGATCACCAGCAGTGACGTCGTCATCGACCAGGGCGCGATGTACACCTCCATCGACACGATGAAGAAGTACGTCCCGGCCGACAAGCTCCCCCTCGACCAGCTGGTGTTCGCCTCGGCGAAGGACGGACAGCAGGACGCCGCGTACACGTCCCTGAAGTCGGCCCTGCACGACTACCCGCAGTACACCGTCCGCGACCAGACCGACTACAAGCAGGCCCTGAAGGACCAGATCGGCCAGCTCCTCAACCTGATCTACGGCCTCCTGGCCCTCGCGATCGTCGTCGCGGTCCTGGGCGTGGTGAACACCCTGGCCCTGTCGGTGGTGGAACGCACCCGCGAGATCGGCCTGATGCGCGCCATCGGCCTCTCCCGCCGCCAGCTGCGCCGCATGATCCGCATGGAGTCGGTGGTGATCGCCCTCTTCGGCGCCCTCCTCGGCCTCGGTCTGGGCATGGGCTGGGGCGCCACCGCCCAGCAGCTCCTCGCCCTGGAGGGCCTGACCGTCCTCGAGATCCCCTGGCCGACCATCACCGCCGTCTTCATCGGCTCGGCCTTCGTGGGCCTGTTCGCGGCCCTGATCCCCGCCTTCCGCGCCGGCCGTATGAACGTCCTGAACGCGATCGCGACGGACTGACGGACCACACGGCGATACGGGGGACACGACCCGGCACCGAGAAGCCACGGGGGCTTCTCGGTGCCGTTCGCCGTGTGGGCGGTCCCCCCGAGAAACCCTGGTTGTCCACAGCCCCCGGCGAACGGCAGCGCCCCGTCGTACCCTGGACACCCCCGGCCCGTGACGCGTGCCGGGTCGTTCGCGTTGCCCGCCCACCGACGAAAGCCGCCCCGAATGAGCCTGCACGGTCTGCTCGACGCCGTCGTCAAGGACACCGCCCTCGCCGAAGCGATCCCCGCGGCCGCAGACGGCAACCGCATGCACATCGACCTGGTCGGCCCCCCGGCGGCCCGCCCCTTCACCATCGCCGCCCTCGCCCGCGAGACCGGCCGCACGGTCCTCGCCGTCACCGCGACCGGCCGCGAGGCCGAGGACCTGGCCGCCGCCCTGCGCTCCCTGCTCCCGCCCGACACGGTCGTCGAGTACCCCTCCTGGGAGACGCTCCCGCACGAACGCCTCAGCCCCCGCAGCGACACCGTGGGCCGCCGCCTCGCCGTCCTGCGCCGGCTGTCCCACCCGCGCCCGGACGACCCCGAGACGGGCCCGGTCTCGGTCGTCGTGGCACCGGTCCGCTCGGTCCTCCAGCCACAGGTCAAGGGCCTCGGCGACCTGGAGCCGGTGGCCCTGCGCACCGGCGAGCAGGCCGACCTGAACCAGACCGTCGCCGCCCTCGCCGCAGCGGCGTACGCGCGCGTGGAGCTCGTCGAGAAGCGCGGCGAGTTCGCCGTGCGCGGCGGCATCCTGGACGTGTTCCCGCCCACCGAGGAACACCCCCTGCGCATCGAGTTCTGGGGCGACGACATCGAGGAGATCCGCTACTTCAAGGTCGCCGACCAGCGCTCCCTCGAAGTCGCCGAGCACGGCCTGTGGGCCCCGCCCTGCCGTGAACTCCTGCTGACGGACGACGTCCGCACGCGTGCGCGTGCCCTCGCCGAGCAGCACCCGGAACTCGGCGAACTGCTCCACAAGATCGCCGAGGGGATCGCCGTCGAGGGCATGGAGTCCCTCGCCCCCGTCCTCGTCGACGACATGGAGCTGCTGATCGACGTGCTGCCGAAGGGCGCCATGTCCGTCGTGTGCGACCCGGAGCGGGTCCGTACCCGCGCCGCCGACCTGGTGGCGACCTCGCAGGAGTTCCTCCAGGCGTCCTGGGCGGCCACGGCCGGCGGCGGCGAGGCGCCCATCGACGTCGGCGCGGCCTCCCTGTGGTCGATCGCGGACGTCCGCGACCGCGCGCGCGAGCTGGACATGATGTGGTGGTCGGTGTCGCCGTTCGCCGCCGACCTCGAACTGGAGGCGGACACCCTCCAGCTCGGCATGCACGCCCCCGAGACCTACCGCGGCGACACCGCGAAGGCCCTCGCCGACACCAAGGGGTGGCTCGCCGACGGCTGGCGCGTCGTCTTCGTCACCGAGGGCCACGGCCCGGCGGCCCGCACGGTGGAGGTCCTCGGCGGCGAGGGCGTCGCCGCCCGCCTCGACACCGACCTCGCCTCGCTGAGCCCCTCCGTCGTCCATGTGGCGTGTGGTTCCGTCGAGTACGGCTTCGTCGACGCGGCGCTGAGGCTGGTCGTCCTCACCGAGACCGACCTCTCGGGCCAGAAGGCGGCCGGCAAGGACGGCGCGCGCATGCCCGCGCGCCGCCGCAAGACGATCGACCCGCTCACCCTGGAGGCGGGCGACTACATCGTCCACGAGCAGCACGGCGTCGGCCGCTACATCGAGATGGTGCAGCGCACCGTGCAGGGCGCCACGCGCGAGTACCTGGTCGTGGAGTACGCCCCTGCCAAGCGCGGCCAGCCCGGCGACCGCCTCTACATCCCCACCGACCAGCTGGAGCAGATCACCAAGTACGTCGGCGGCGAGGCACCCACGTTGCACCGGCTCGGCGGCGCCGACTGGACGAAGACCAAGGCGCGCGCGAAGAAGGCCGTCAAGGAGATCGCCGCCGACCTGATCAAGCTGTACTCCGCGCGGATGGCCGCCCCCGGGCACGCGTTCGGCACGGACACCCCGTGGCAGCGCGAGCTGGAGGACGCGTTCCCGTACGCGGAGACCCCCGACCAGCTCACCACCATCGCCGAGGTCAAGGAGGACATGGAGAAGACGGTCCCCATGGACCGCCTGATCTGCGGCGACGTCGGCTACGGCAAGACGGAGATCGCGGTCCGCGCCGCCTTCAAGGCCGTCCAGGACGGCAAACAGGTCGCGGTGCTCGTCCCGACGACCCTGCTCGTCCAGCAGCACTTCGGCACGTTCAGCGAGCGGTACGCGCAGTTCCCGGTCAACGTCAGGGCGCTGTCCCGGTTCCAGACCGACACCGAGGCGAAGGCGGTCCTGGAGGGCCTGCACGAGGGCGCGGTGGACGTCGTCATCGGCACCCACCGCCTGTTCTCCTCGGAGACGAAGTTCAAGGACCTCGGCCTGGTCATCGTCGACGAGGAGCAGCGCTTCGGCGTCGAGCACAAGGAGCAGCTGAAGAAGCTCCGCGCCAACGTCGACGTGCTGACGATGTCGGCGACCCCGATCCCGCGCACCCTGGAGATGGCGGTCACCGGCATCCGCGAGATGTCGACGATCACCACCCCGCCGGAGGAGCGCCACCCGGTGCTCACCTTCGTCGGCCCGTACGAGGAGAAGCAGATCGGCGCCGCCATCCGCCGTGAACTGCTGCGCGAGGGCCAGGTCTTCTACATCCACAACCGGGTCGAGTCGATCGACCGCGCGGCGGCCCGGCTGCGGGAGATCGTCCCCGAGGCGCGGATCGCGACCGCGCACGGCCAGATGTCCGAGTCGGCCCTCGAACAGGTCGTCGTCGACTTCTGGGAGAAGAAGTTCGACGTGCTCGTCTCCACGACGATCGTCGAGTCCGGCATCGACATCTCCAACGCCAACACCCTGATCGTGGAGCGCGGCGACACCTTCGGCCTCTCCCAGCTGCACCAGCTGCGCGGCCGGGTGGGCCGTGGCCGCGAGCGCGGGTACGCGTACTTCCTGTACCCGCCGGAGAAGCCGCTGACGGAGACCGCGCACGAACGGCTCGCCACGATCGCCCAGCACACCGAGATGGGCGCGGGCATGTACGTGGCGATGAAGGACCTGGAGATCCGGGGAGCCGGAAACCTGCTGGGCGGCGAGCAGTCCGGGCACATCGCGGGCGTCGGCTTCGACCTGTACGTCCGGATGGTCGGCGAGGCGGTCGCGGACTACCGGCGTCAGCTGGAGACCGGCGAGATCGAGGAGGAGCCGCCGCTCGAGGTCAAGATCGAGCTGCCGGTCGACGCGCACGTCCCGCACGACTACGCCCCCGGCGAGCGGCTGCGCCTGCAGGCCTACCGTGCCATCGCCTCGGCCAACTCCGAGGACGACGTCAAGGCCGTGCGCGAGGAACTCGTCGACCGCTACGGCAAGCTGCCCGAACCGGTGGAGAACCTGCTCCTCGTCGCCGGGCTGCGCATGCTGGCCCGCGCGTGCGGGGTCGGCGAGATCGTCCTCCAGGGCACCAACATCCGCTTCGCGCCGGTGGAGTTGCGCGAGTCGCAGGAACTGCGCCTGAAGCGTCTGTACCCCGGCTCCGTCATCAAGCCGGCCGTCCACCAGATCCTCGTCCCCCGCCCGAAGACGGCGAAGGTCGGCGGCAAGCCGCTGGTCGGCCGGGAACTGCTGGGCTGGGTGGGGGAGTTCCTGGCGTCGGTGCTCGGGTCGTAGGACCGGAGGGTCGTAGGACCGGAGGGTCGTAGGACGGGAGGGCCGCAGGACGGGAGCGGCTCAGGACGGAAGCGGCGCGGTCAGGTCACCGGCCGGTGACCTCGGCCGGCGCCGCCGCCGGCCGGTCACGGACCGCGCCCTGGGCCGCGATCCGCTCGTCCATGACCGCGAGCCGCCGCAGCGCGACGCCGAGGGTCCGCGCGGTCGGCGGCGACGCGGTCACGTCCCGTCCAGACACGGCAGGAACACCCGTACGTCGTCCAGGGCGACGGTCATCTCGCCGCCCTGCTGACCGCCGGACTGGATCCGGTCGAGGTACTGGTGTCCTTCGCCGCGACAGGCGCCGCCCCGGTCGGGCGCTTCGAGAGCCGCGGCCGGCCGGCCGCGGAGTGGGCTGCGGCCCGGGAGCGCCTGGTCGCCCGGGGGCTCGTCGAGCCGGACGGTACGGCGACGGAGGCGGGCCGTGACCTGCGCCGTCGCGTGGAGCGGGACACCGACCGACTGGCCCTCGGCCCCTGGTGGGCCCTGGGGCGAGAGGCCACCGAACGCCTGGCCGGCCTCCTCGGCGACTACGGGGTCGCGGTCGTCGGCTCCGGACTGCTGCCCTCGGAATCCACCCTGGGTATGGGCAAGGTGTGAGCGTCGTCCGGCGGCGGGCGCGGATGCCGGGATGCGCGGGAAGCCGCCCGCGGGAGGTGAGGCTGCGCGGACGGCTTCCCGTTTCAGACGGTGTGCGGGTCCGGCGTGCGGGCCGGACGTTCCTCCGTGGTCTCTTCGGCGGTCGCGTCAGCGCCCCCGGGGACCTGGGTCACTGCCCCTCGGGCCGGTCGGGCCGTTCGCGGTCCATGCCGAGCGAGCCCTCCATCCTCTGCTGGGCTTCGTCGACCTGCCCCTCGTACTTGTCGCCCGTCCTCTCGTTGACCTTCCGTTCGGCGGTGTCGGACATGTCCTTGGCCTTGTCCTGGGCCGCCCGGTTGTGCCTGAACCTGTCGAGGATGCCCATGCAGAGCTCCTTCCGGAGGTGACTCACCCTCGACGATATTCCCGGTATGTGAGAGATGCCCACTTGAAGCCGTGGTGGTCTGGACCTCCCGGATGCCGCGGAGTACCCGATCGGTACGGTGTGCACCGACGTCCGCCGGGGAAACCGCCCTGTGCGGGGTGGCAGCGGGCAGGCAAGGGGAGGGGCGCGCGGGATGCGTCTGAGGGGTGGGGCGGCGACCGCCGCGATGCTGATGAGCGCGGTGACCGTCGTGGCGGTGGCCGGCTGTGCCGACCAGGGCATGGGAGGCGGCCCGGGATCCGGGTCGGGTTCCGGTTCGGGATCGACGGCGGCCGGGGGAGCGGCTCTCACGGCCGCCGGGTCGCTCACGGTGAAGGGGCGCGCGCCCAAGACCGGCTACGAGCGGGAGAGGTTCGGCAGCGCATGGGCCGACACCGACTCCAACGGCTGTGACACGCGCGACGACATACTCAAGCGTGATCTGAAGGAGGTGAGGTTCACCGGCGGGGACTGCAAGGTGTCGTACGGCGTGCTGCAGTCGGACCCGTACTCGGGCAAGGACGTGACCTACCGGCGCGGCGCGAGCAAGGTCGACATCGACCATGTCGTCGCCCTGTCCGACGCCTGGCAGACGGGGGCGAAGTACTGGGACGCGAGCAAGCGGATAGCGCTCGCCAACGACCCGCTCAACCTGCTGGCCGTCGACGCGAGCACCAACCGTTCCAAGGGGGACGGGGACACCGCGACCTGGCTGCCGCCCAACAAGGCCTACCGGTGCACGTATGTCGCGGCGCAGGTGGCCGTGAAGAAGAAGTACGGGCTGTGGGTCACGGCGGCGGAGAAGTCCGCGATGCGGAAGGTCCTCACCTCCTGCCCCGGCCAGAAGCTCCCCACGGGCGGCAACCCCACCAAGGCACCGGAACGCTTCCACGCGGGCTGACTCACGGGCCGGGCCTTGACCAGGACGGCGGCATGAACAGCCGGTGCGGAGGGATCGATGAGTCGGCAAAGGACTTCACGGGCGGCAAACGGGAGCGGCACGGCAAATCGGTCAGGTTCGGTAAGAGCCGGTCAAGGTAACTGCAAGATCGGGCCGTGAGGAGTGGGTTGACCCGGTGGCGGTCGACGATCTCGAGTCCCAGGTCAGAGCCGGAAGTCGCCGAGACCTTCCAGCTGGAGGCCATCAGCGGGTGGATGCTGGTGGCGGTGGCGGGGGAGGAGGAACGGGAGCGCTGCCTCGCGCACGTCGCCGACCCCCTGCGCGCCTATGGCCTGGGCTATTTCGCCACCAGGAACCTCGAGGTCGAGGGCCGGTGCCACGAGGCGATCCTCGCTGCCGCCGACGCTCTTCGTGAAGCCGCCGCAGAGCTCCTCCGGGGCCTCAACGCCCGTACGGGTACCCCTGCTGATACGGCGGCTGCACTTGCTGCGGGTACCCCATCACCGGGACCGGCGGGGTCTTCTTGTCGAACAGCGCGGTCAGGAGCATCACCGTCGACACGATCAGCGTCACGAGCATCGCGACCGAGAGGAACGGGCTCGCCTCCTCGTCGCCCATGTTCACCAGCCACGGCAGGGTGATGCACTCGTACAGTGCGAACGAGGCGAGCGCGCCCCAGTCCGAGGGGCGGCCGCGGCGCAGCGCCGCGTAGAGGAAGGGCACCCACACCAGGAAGCCGCAGGAGAACCATGCCAGCGCCGTCCAGCCGAGCCGCTGGCCCCAGCCGGCCTCGAGCCGCTTCTGCACGCCCGTCGTTGTCGTCGTCACCACTGTCCTCACGTCCCCCAGGTCACCAAGGGGAAAGGGTAGGCCACGGCGGCCAGTACCGGGAGCTCCCTTTCTTTACCGTGACATGAGGGAAACTTGTGGCTCTGGGGAACCTGTGTTTCCCGATCACGGGGGTGCCGCACGTTACGGTGCGATCCGCTTCGTGCGCACATACGTATACATGGTCGATCGAACGGGTGGGGTGGGATGGCCGAGCACCGGCAGTCCAGGAAGCGCAGGTACATCACGTGGGGCGTGGCCGGGGCGGCCGTCGTCGCCGGTGCCGGGATCGCCGCCCAGCAGTCCCTGGCCGCCACCACCTGGCCCGCCCAGAAGACGTACACGGGCCGTGCCTTCGACACCTGCACCGCGCCCTCCCTGTCCGCGATGAAGGCCTGGAAGACCGACGGCTTCTACGGCGCCGCCGCCGTCTACGTCGGCGGCAAGAACCGCGGCTGCAACCAGCCCAACCTCACCGCCTCCTGGGTCAAGTCGGTCAACTCCCTCGGCTGGAAGCTCATCCCGCTGTACGTCGGCGCCCAGCCGCCCTGCCAGACCGGCTCCAGCCCCGAGAAGATCACCGCCGCCACGGCCACCTCCCTGGGCGCCACGGACGCGGCGGACGCCGTCGCCAAGGCCTCCGCGCTCGGCATGAAGACCGGCAGCCCGGTCTACCTCGACATGGAGGCGTACGACATCACGAACAAGTCGTGCAACGACGCCGTGCTCGCGTACGTCCGCTCCTTCACCAAGACCCTGCGCGCCAAGACCTACCGCGCCGGCTACTACGGCTTCAGCAGCTCCAGCGCCAAGGCGATCGCCAACGCCACGGACAAGACGGACCTGCCGGGCAACCTGTGGTACGCGCTGTGGGACAAGAAGAACACCACGACCACCGACTGGCCGTGGGGTTCCACGCAGTACACCGACCACAGCCGTGGCCACCAGTACCTGGTCAACAGCAAGGAGACCCGCGGCGGTTACACCATCACGGTGGACCGCGACGCGTGGGACGCCCCGGTCGCCCTCGTGGGCTGACCGCTTCGCCGCACTGCCCGTCCTCAGCCTGGGGCTGCTGTGCCCCGTCCCCTCCCTCGTCCTCGCCCTGCGCCGCCGTACCCGCGCCGACCGGCGGGCCTCCGCCTTCTTCGGCGCCGTACTGGCGGCCTGGACCGCCGAGCGGGCGCTCACCCCGGTCGACACCCATGGCGCGCTGTTCGGTCTCGACGTGCTGCTGATCGCCCTGTCGACGGCGGGAGCGGCCACGCACGCGTGGCGGGTATGGCCGCGTCCGGCGGCGGACGCCGGACACGCCGGATGAGGGGGCGGCCGTAGGGCCAGGCAAGTGAGACAGGTGACCCAGGCGCGCCCGGCGCAGTCGGGGCGTGGCGGGCGTGAGGGGCGCGCGACGGTTCTCGGGCGCGCCGTCCTGGCGTCGCTGCGCGCCCTGAGCGGACGCACCATCGCCCTCACGGCGGGGGCGCTCGCCGTGACGGCCGCCCTGCTGGTCACCGCCGTCCTCCTCTTCTCGCACGACGACCGCCCCCCCGATCCCCGCCACCCGCGCCCGCGCCTACACCGACGTAGACGCTTGCCTGCTCACCGGCGACCAGGGCATCACCCCGGCACCACCGCGGCAGCCGTCTGGCAGGGCATGCAGGACGCCTCCCTGAAGACGCACGCGCGCGTGAGCTACGCCCCGGTGACCGGCGAGCAGAGCACCGGCAACGCGCGCCCTTTCCCCGACGGTCTTCTCCAGCGTTCGTACGAGGTCGTCCTGGCCGTCGGCAAGCCGCAGGTCACGGCCGCGCAGGAGACGGCCGCGCGTCACCGGAAGGTGTCCTTCGTCCTGGTGGGCGGCACGCGCGCGGGGATCAACGTCAGCACGGTGAGCACCGGCGACGGCCTGCGCGCGGGAGTCGCCCGCGCGGTCGAGGACGCGGTGGCCGCGGCACGGGGCTGATCCCTCGCACCGACGAGCGGGCCGTGTCCGAGCGCGGCGGTGCCCGAAGTCCTGGTGAATCGTTGGTCGAATGGGTTGGCCCCAGGCGCCCCACTGCCTACCATCGATCACCGCAAGACTTTGTGCACCGTCGCACAATCTCCGACCGGGAGGTTCCCTTGCACCGCCGTCGCCGTCGCACCGCGTTCCTGCTGTCCGCCGCGATCATGGCGGCCCCCCTCCTCACCGCCTGCGGGAACGACGCGCATCCCGGCGCGGCGGCCGTCGTCGGCGGTCAGCGGATCACCGTCGCCCAGCTCGAGAACCGGGTGAACGAGGTGCGCGAGGCCCAGCGGGCGGCCGTCCCCGACGAGGCGCAGTACGCCCAGGTCCTCGCCCAGACCAGCACCCTCACCCGGGACACCCTGCACGGCATGGTCCTGGACGAGGTGCTGGACCGGGCGGCCGAGGACGCGGGCATCACCGTCAGCCGCCGCGAGGTCCAGCAGGTGCGGGCCGGTCTGGAGCAGCAGGCGGGCGGCGCGCAGGGCCTGGAGACCTCCTGGCTCCAGCAGTACGGCGTCGCGCCCGAGCGCCTCGACGACAACCTCCGCCTTCAGCTGGAGGCGGAGAAGCTCGCCACGCAGCTCGGCACCACCACCGGGGACGCCGCGTTCTGGAGCGCGCTGTCGGTGACGTCGAAGGAGGTCGGTGTCGACGTCAACCCGCGCTACGGAACCTGGGACGTGAAGAAGGTCAGCCGCGTGGACGCGAAGACGCCGTGGGTCCGCGAGGTCACGGCGGCGGACACCCAGCCGACCTGACCGCAGGGCGTGGGACCACGGGGCGTAGGACCACGGGGCGTATGAAGGTGTGACCGTACGACGGTATGACCGGCCGCCCGGCCTGTGGACAACCGGGCGGAGCGGTCGGCGGGCGTGGGTTACGTTCGGGGTGTGAACGATGTGACCGCACCCTCCGGCTCCCCGACGGGCCGAGTCGTCCTGCTGACCACCAGCCACCGCGTCGCCCCCGGCCTGCTGTCCTGGCCCGCCTGGCAGGTCCTGCGCGAGGCGGACCGGGTGCTGTGCGCCGACGGCGCCCACCCGCAGCTGCCGTATCTGCGCGAGGCGGGGATACGGGTGGAGGAGTCCGCCCCGACCGCCGAGGACCTGCTCACCGCCTGCGCGGGCGGACGCACGGTCGTGGTCGTGGCGACCGGCGAGGGTGAACCGGCCCTGACGGACGGACTGGCCCGGCTGGCCGGCTCCGGCCGGGTCGCGATGCCCGAGCTGGAACTGCTCCCCGCCTCCTACGACCTCCCCGGCGCCCGCCTCCTCGACCTGATCCAGGTCATGGACCGCATCCGCCGCGAGTGCCCCTGGTCCTCCCGGCAGACCCACAAGGGCCTCGCCAAGTACGGCATCGAGGAGGCGTACGAACTCGTCGAGGCCATCGAGGACGGCGACCGCGACGAGCTCCGCGAGGAACTGGGCGACGTCCTCCTCCAGGTCGTCTTCCACGCCCGGATCGCCGAGGAGGACGAGGACGCCCCCTTCTCCATCGACGACGTGGCCGCCACCATCGTCACCAAGCTCATCCACCGCCACCCGCATGTCTTCGGCGACGCCACGGCCACCACCCCGGAGGAGGTCAAGGCGCACTGGCTGCGCACCAAGGCGGTGGAGAAGCAACGGGAGTCCGTCACCGACGGCATCCCCCTCCACCAGCCCGGTCTCGCCCTGGCCGCGAAGCTGTCGTCGAGAGTGCGCTCGGCCGGCCTCGACGTCCCCCTGCCCGCCGCCGCGGGCATCGGCTACGAACTGCTCGCCCTCGCCACCCGGGCTGAGGCGGAGGGCATCGACCCGGAGGAGGCCCTGCGTGCGGCGGCCCGCGTCTACCGGGACACCATCCGCGAGCGGGAGAAGCAGAAGAAGTGACCAGTCGGCCCCACTCCCCGATCGCCGCCGTTCCACCCGCCCCCGAGCTCTTCACCTGGGAGTTCGCCACCGATCCCTACCCGGCCTACGCCTGGCTGCGCGAGCACGCCCCCGTGCACCGGACCCGGCTGCCCAGCGGAGTGGAGGCCTGGCTGGTCACCCGGTACGCCGACGCGAAGCAGGCCCTCGCCGACCAGCGGCTCTCCAAGAACCCCGCGCACCACGACGAGCCCGAGCACGCCAAGGGCAAGACCGGCATTCCGGGCGAGCGCAAGGCCGAGCTGATGACGCATCTGCTGAACATCGACCCGCCGGACCACACCCGGCTGCGGCGGCTGGTCAGCAAGGCGTTCACCCCGCGCCGGGTCGCCGAGTTCGCGCCCCGGGTGCAGGAGCTGACCGACGACCTCATCGACCGGTTCGTCGGCGAGGGCGAGGCCGATCTGATCCATGACTTCGCCTTCCCGCTCCCCATCCACGCGATCTGCGACCTCCTCGGCGTACCCCGCGAGGACCAGGACGACTTCCGGGACTGGGCGGGCATGATGATCCGTCACGGCGGCGGGCCCCGGGGCGGTGTCGCGCGGTCCGTGAAGAAGATGCGCGGCTATCTGCTCGAGCTGATCCACCGCAAGCGCGCGGAACTCCCCGAGCGGCCGGAGCCCGGCGAGGACCTCATCTCCGGTCTCATCCGCGCCTCCGACCACGGCGAGCACCTCACCGAGAACGAGGCCGCCGCGATGGCCTTCATCCTGCTGTTCGCCGGCTTCGAGACGACGGTCAACCTCATCGGCAACGGCACCTACGCCCTGCTCACCCACCCCGGGCAGCGGGACCGGCTCCAGCGGTCCCTGGCGAAGGGAGAGCGCGCCCTCCTGGAGACCGGCGTCGAGGAACTCCTGCGCTACGACGGCCCCGTCGAACTGGCCACCTGGCGCTTCGCCACCGAACCCCTCACCCTCGGCGGGCAGGACATCGCCCCCGGCGACCCCGTCCTCGTCGTCCTCGCCGCCGCCGACCGCGACCCCGCCCGCTTCACCGACCCCGACACCCTCGACCTCTCCCGCCGCGACAACCAGCACCTCGGGTACGGCCACGGCATCCACTACTGCCTGGGCGCCCCCCTCGCCCGGCTGGAGGGCCAGAGCGCCCTCGCCACCCTCCTCACCCGGCTCCCCGACCTCCGGCTCGCGGCGGACCCGGCCGACTTGAGATGGCGCGGTGGGCTCATCATGCGCGGACTGCGCACCCTGCCCGTGGAGTTCACCGCGGTGCGTGGCCGGCCGGTGGCACACAGAGAGCTGACCTGAGGTCAGCCGCAGTGTGACCGTCCGATGCAGCAAAGGTGACCAACCCTCAAGTCTGTGATCTTCACGTGATCTGCGCGGCATTAACTTGTGACAAGTGATCGTCTGCCGATACGTTCGGTCGTCAGCGCGGCGAACTCATGTGCGCTCACGTCGTCCGTCGCGCCGGTCACTGCTGTCCAGAGAAAGGCCCTCGCATGCTCTCCGGGAACGGTCGGCACCGCCGCCCCCGTCAGGCTCCGGCCCTCCTCGTCGCGGCCGGAGTGACCGGCTCCGCCATCGCCATCCCGCTCCTCGCCGCCAGTGGCGCGAGCGCGGCCGACGGCACGGTCTGGGACAAGGTGGCGCAGTGCGAGACCAGCGGGTCCTGGAGCGCCAACAAGGGCGACGGCGAGTACGGCGGCCTGAGCCTGTCCCAGGAGGACTGGGAGGCGTACGGCGGCCTCGACTACGCCACCCGCCCCGATCTGGCCAGCCGCAACCAGCAGATAGCCGTGGCCCAGCAGCTCCTCGCCGAGGAGGGCGTCGGCGCCTGGGGCACCTGCGGGCTGACGTCCGGGCTCACCCAGGTGAACGGCGCGGCGGAGGGCGTGGACACCGGAGTGGCGGACGACGAGTCCGACTCGTCCGTGTCCTCCGGATTGTCCGACCTGTCCAAGGGGTCGTCCGACTCCGGTGACTCCGACGGATCCGGCGACTCGGGCGAGGACGCGTCCACCCCCTCGGCCGATCCGTCCGCTTCGGCCTCGGAGTTCCCTTCGTCCGCTTCCTCCTCTGAGGCGAACGACTCCGGCAAGTCCGACACTTCGGGCGATTCCAAGGATGACGCACAGGGATCCGGCGGCTCGTCCGCGACCACCCCGGAAGCGGACAACTCGGACAATGTGGTCCAGGATGTCGGGACTTGGAGCCTGGTCGACACCAGCTCCCTCGGCTCCGGCCGGCATCGCGGCGCCACCGCCGACGAGGCCGCCGCGGCCGGCACCTCGACCGCCAGTGCCGGCCGGCACGCCGCCTCCACCTACACGGTCCGCGAGGGTGACACCCTCGCCTCCATTGCCGACTCCCTTGGTATCGACGGCGGATGGCGCGCCCTTTACGCCGAGAACAAGGGCCGTATCGGCGCCGATCCGGGCGCCATCATGCCCGGTCAGACCCTCGACACAGCGGTGTAATAGGGGCGGAACGCCCCCAAAAACACCGGGAGTTCACGTCCCACTTCGCGGTGATTGTCCGGTTTGGTGAAAGTGTGGGATGAGTCTCAGAAGTCGTGATCGTCTTTGAAATTCCCGGGATGGGGTGTCTACGGTCAGGACCGCTCGGCAATCCGGGCCCCGGCCGCCGCAACGCCGAATCCTGCCAGTGGCGGCCCGGGAACAGTCGTCGCGTCAAGCGCCGTAGGCAGGAGCGGGGGACCCAAGGTAAGTGCCGGGCCCGGCGGTTGACCGCCGGAACCGGCTCGGGGTGAAGCCGCGCACCGTGAGGTGCGTGGCCGGGCAACTCAACCGGCCCGAACCCGACAGCTCACCTCGCAGGCGTCGGTGAGGGGATGAACCATGCTGTTTTCCGGCAAGGGCAAGCACCGCCGTCCGAACAAGGCCACCCGGGTCGCCGCTCTCGCGGGCGTCACCGGTGTCGCCATCGCCGCCCCGCTGATGGCGGCCGGCAACGCCTCCGCCGCCACCGCCTCCGAGTGGGACGCGGTCGCCCAGTGCGAGTCGGGCGGCAACTGGTCCATCAACACCGGCAACGGTTACTACGGCGGCCTGCAGTTCTCGGCCTCCACCTGGGCCGCGTACGGCGGCACCGCCTACGCCGCGCGCGCCGACCTGGCCAGCAAGGAACAGCAGATCACCATCGCCGAGAAGGTCCTCGCGGGCCAGGGCAAGGGCGCCTGGCCGGTCTGCGGCACCGGCCTGTCCAGCACGCCCTACGGCGGCGGCAGCTCCAGCTCCAGCAGCACCGGCTCCTCGTCGAGCTCCAGCAGCTCCAGCAGCTCGAACGGCTCCACCGCCACCCGCTCCACCGAGCAGCAGACCGCCTCCCGCTCCGCCGAGCGCCCGGCCGCCTCCAAGACGGTCACCACCCCGACCGGCAAGAAGGTCAAGAAGGGTGACGGCGAGTACAAGGTCGTCAAGGGCGACTCCCTCAGCTCGATCGCTGAGAAGCACAAGGTCAAGGGCGGCTGGCAGAAGCTGTTCCAGCTCAACAAGGACATCGTCGAGGACGCGGACCTCATCTACCCGGGTCAGCAGCTGCACCTGAAGTGACACACCCGCTTCCCGGCGGGGCCACAGGCCGCTCACATGAAGGCCCCGCACACTGAAGACCTCGTGAGGGTCCCCCCCGTCCCCACGGGCTCCCCGCTCCGGTGCGCATTCCCCCGTACGCACCGGAGCGGGGTTTTCTTTGCCCAGCTGTTCGCCTCCGCGCCACCCCCTCTTTGTTCCGATGGGGAACAATGTGTACGGTCAGTTTGTCCACGGGGCGGTCGGTCGGCTGCCGCGGGCCCCGGGGCGGATAGGCTCTAGGCGCAAGGCCCACCAAAGGCCGACAAGGCCCCTGTGCCCCGCACAACCAGCGTCACATCCCAAGAAGGAGATGCTCGTGCCGTCCATCGACGTCGTCGTAGCCCGGGAAATCCTGGACTCCCGAGGCAACCCCACGGTCGAGGTCGAGGTCGGCCTCGACGACGGCAGCACGGGTCGTGCCGCCGTTCCGTCCGGCGCCTCCACCGGTGCCTTCGAGGCCATCGAGCTCCGTGACGGCGACCCCAACCGCTACCACGGCAAGGGTGTCGAGAAGGCCGTCCTCGCCGTCATCGAGCAGATCGGCCCGGAGCTCGTCGGCTACGACGCCACCGAGCAGCGTCTGATCGACCAGGCCATGTTCGACCTGGACGCCACCGACAACAAGGGCTCCCTCGGCGCCAACGCCATCCTCGGCGTCTCCCTGGCCGTCGCCCACGCCGCCTCCGAGGCCAGCGACCTGCCGCTCTTCCGCTACCTGGGCGGCCCCAACGCGCACCTGCTGCCGGTGCCGATGATGAACATCCTGAACGGCGGCTCGCACGCCGACTCCAACGTGGACATCCAGGAGTTCATGATCGCCCCGATCGGCGCGGAGTCCTTCTCCGAGGCCCTGCGCTGGGGCACCGAGGTTTACCACACCCTCAAGAAGGTCCTGAAGTCCAAGAGCCTGTCCACCGGCCTCGGCGACGAGGGCGGCTTCGCCCCGAACCTCGGCTCCAACCGCGACGCCCTCGACCTCATCCTCGAGGCCATCAAGGAAGCCGGTTACATCCCGGGCGAGCAGATCGCCCTCGCCCTCGACGTCGCCGCCTCCGAGTTCTACAAGGACGGCAAGTACCTCTTCGAGGGCAAGGACCGCTCCGCCGCCGAGATGACGGAGTACTACGAGGAGCTCGTCGCGGCCTACCCGCTCGTCTCCATCGAGGACCCGCTGTTCGAGGACGACTGGGCCGGCTGGAAGGTCATCACCGACCGCATCGGCGACAAGGTGCAGCTGGTCGGCGACGACCTGTTCGTCACCAACCCCGAGCGCCTCGCCCGCGGCATCGAGGAGGGCACCGCCAACGCCCTGCTGGTCAAGGTGAACCAGATCGGCTCGCTCACCGAGACCCTGGACGCCGTCGAGCTGGCCCAGCGCAACGGCTTCAAGTGCATGATGTCCCACCGCTCCGGCGAGACCGAGGACGTCACCATCGCCGACCTGGCCGTCGCCACCAACTGCGGCCAGATCAAGACCGGCGCCCCGGCCCGCTCCGAGCGCGTCGCCAAGTACAACCAGCTGCTGCGCATCGAGGAGATCCTCGACGACGCCGCGGTGTACGCCGGCCGCTCGGCCTTCCCGCGGTTTCGCTCCGCGAACCAGTAGGCACAGTCGCGGCGGAGTGTCCAAGGGCTGACCCCGCCCGGGTCACGCGACAGCCAGTCGTACGTACGTCCCCGTACTCGGTCCCGTACCGTGTGCGGGGACGTACGCGCGTGTGAAAGGGGAGGCGCGAAGCCGATGGCCGCGAAGGACCGGGACCGTTTCTCCACCGCGACGAGACTGCGGGTGCTCGGCGAGCAGACCGCGGCCCGCGTCTACCGCTCCCAGACCAAGCGCCAGGCCCGCCGCTCCCGGCTGACCGGCCGCGCCGCGCTGCTCGCGCTGGTCCTGTGCACCCTGATCGTGGCGCTCGCCTACCCGATGCGGCAGTACGTCTCGCAGCGCGCGGACATCGCCGATCTGGAGCGCGAGAAGGCCGAGGCCACCCGGCGGGTGGAACAACTGCGCGATCTCAAGGCACGCTGGCAGGACGACGCGTACGCCGAGCAGCAGATCCGGGAGCGGCTGCACTATGTGATGCCGGGGGAGACCGGCTTCATCGTGATCGACCCGGACGCGGTCAAGAAGGCCCGCGCCGCACTCGGGGCGGCCGACCGCCCCTGGTACTCGAACGTCTGGGACGGGGTCGACAAGTCCGACGCCTCCGACCAGTGAACCGACAGAGAGACAGTCCCCGAAGCATGGAAACGCCCCCGCCGACCACCCCGCGCACCGAGCCCACCGACGCCGACGTCGAGGCCTTCAAGCAGCAGCTCGGCCGCCCGCCGCGCGGACTGCGCGCGATCGCGCACCGCTGCCCCTGCGGGCAGCCGGACGTCGTCGAGACGGCGCCCCGGCTGCCCGACGGCACCCCCTTCCCGACGCTGTACTACCTGACGTGCCCCAAGGCGAACTCCGCGATCGGCACGCTCGAGGCCAACGGCGTGATGAAGGAGATGACGGAGCGGCTCCAGAGCGACCCGGAGCTCGCGGCCGCCTACCGCGCCGCCCACGAGGACTACGTCCGGCGCCGGGACGAGATCGAGGAGCTGACGGGCTTTCCGAGCGCGGGCGGCATGCCGGACCGGGTGAAGTGCCTGCACGTGCTCGTGGCGCACTCGCTCGCGGCGGGCCCGGGGGTGAACCCGCTCGGCGACGAGGCGCTCGCGATGCTGCCGCAGTGGTGGGCCAAGGGGACGTGCGTGGTTCCCGCCGAGTGATCCCGCCCCCTGAACGGGCCTCGTCCTCGAACTCCCCCAGAGGGGGGACCCCCACGGGCTGATTCCGCTCACGTACGTCTCGAAAGGCACCCTATGACCCGCGTCGCCGCCATCGACTGCGGTACGAACTCGATCCGTCTCCTCGTCGCCGACTGCGACCCGCTGACCGGTGAACTGGTCGATCTGGACCGCCGTATGACGATCGTCCGCCTCGGGCAGGGCGTCGACCGGACCGGCCGGCTGGCGCCCGAGGCGCTGGAGCGGACCTTCGCCGCGTGCCGGGAGTACGCGGCGGCGATCAAGGAACTGGGCGCGGAGCGGCTGCGGTTCGTCGCCACCTCCGCCTCCCGGGACGCCGAGAACCGCGACGAGTTCGTACGGGGCGTGCTGGACATCCTGGGTGTCGAGCCCGAGGTCATCACGGGCGAGGAGGAGGCCGAGTTCTCTTTCACGGGCGCCACGAAGGAGCTCACGGGCCGAGCGGACCTGACCCGGCCGTATCTGGTGGTGGACATCGGCGGCGGCTCCACGGAGTTCGTGGTCGGCGAGGAGCACGTACGGGCCGCCCGCTCGGTGAACGTCGGCTGTGTGCGGATGACCGAGCGGCACCTGGTCGTGGACGGCGAGGTCACCGACCCGCCGACCGCCGGGCAGATCGCGGCGATGCGGGCCGACATCGAGGCGGCGCTGGACCTCGCCGAGGAGACGGTCCCGCTGCGCGAGGCGCACACCCTGGTGGGCCTCGCGGGCTCCGTGACGACGGTCTCGGCGATCGCGCAGGAGCTGCCCGCGTACGACTCGGCGGCCATCCACCACTCGCGGGTCTCCCATGAGCGGGTCCGGGAGATCACCGAGTGGCTGCTGCACTCCACCCACGCCGAGCGCGCGGCGATCGGCTCGATGCACCCGGGCCGGGTGGACGTGATCGCGGCGGGCGCCCTCGTCCTGCTGTCGATCATGGAACGGATCGGCGCGCGGGAGGTCGTGGTGAGCGAGCACGACATCCTCGACGGCATCGCGTGGTCGGTGGCGGGGGCCCCGGAGACCCCTTGAAGGGCACTCCGCTGAGCAGCTCGAATGACGTATGAGCGTCCCGGAGGGGTGCTCGTGGTGGCCGGAACGGTTCTCCACGACACCCCTGCGGAAAAGTTCGTGAAGTTCTTCACAAGGATTTCGGCCCTGGTGGGTGCCCCATGAGGGCCGGTTGGCCCTTCCGGGGGACCAACACCCGTGTGAACGTGTTCAAAAGAGGCGCGCGCGGACGTTTCGAGGAGGTCGTCCGCGGGTGTGTTTCCGGCCCCTCACCCCACCCCCGGACACCCGGAGAGGCAGCTCACGCGGCATTGACAACGCCTCGCCCTACACGCTGGTTCCCCCTCCGCGCCATGATGTGGATCACGCGGGTCGCGGAGGATAGCACACACCCTCCACAAGCTTGTGAAGGGGCGCACGAGCGGCCCCCCTTGGGCGGGTGGATACTCGATGCCATGAGCACCACGGAGCGTCCCAGGATCCTCGTAGTAGGCGGTGGGTACGTAGGCCTGTACGCAGCTCGGCGCATCCAGAAGAAGATGCGCTACGGCGAGGCGACCGTCACGGTCGTCGACCCCCGGTCGTACATGACCTACCAGCCCTTCCTCCCCGAAACCGCCGCCGGCAACATCTCCCCGCGCCACGTCGTCGTCCCGCTGCGACGCGTGCTGCCCAAGGCGGAGGTCCTCACCGGCCGGGTCACCACCATCGACCAGGACCGCAAGGTCGCCACGATCGCCCCGCTGGTCGGCGAGGCGTACGAGCTGCCCTTCGACTACCTGGTGATCGCGCTCGGCGCGGTCTCCCGCACCTTCCCGATCCCCGGCCTCGCCGAGCAGGGCATCGGTATGAAGGGCGTCGAGGAGGCCATCGGCCTGCGCAACCACGTTCTCGAGCAGCTCGACAAGGCCGACTCCACCACCGACGAGGAGATCCGCCGCAAGGCGCTCACCTTCGTCTTCATCGGCGGCGGCTTCGCCGGCGCGGAGACCATCGGTGAGGTCGAGGACATGGCCCGCGACGCGGCCAAGTACTACAAGACGGTGTCCCGCGAGGACATGCGGTTCATCCTCGTCGACGCCGCCGACAAGATCCTGCCCGAGGTCGGCCCCAAGCTCGGCCAGTACGGCAAGGAGCACCTCGAGGCCCGCGGCGTGGAGATCTACCTCTCCACCTCCATGGACTCCTGCGTCGACGGCCACGTCGTGCTGAAGAACGGCCTCGAGGTCGACTCCAACACGATCGTGTGGACCGCCGGCGTCAAGCCGAACCCGGTCCTGGCCCGCTACGGCCTCCCGCTCGGCCCCCGCGGTCACGTCGACACCGCCCCGACCCTCCAGGTCCAGGGCACCGACTACATCTGGGCCGCCGGCGACAACGCCCAGGTCCCCGACGTCGCCGCCCGCAAGGCCGGTGTCGAGAACGCCTGGTGCCCGCCGAACGCCCAGCACGCGCTGCGCCAGGCCAAGGTCCTCGGCGACAACGTGGTCTCCGGCATGCGGGGCTTCCCGCAGAAGGAGTACGCGCACTCCAACAAGGGCGCGGTGGCCGGTCTCGGCCTCCACAAGGGCGTCGCGATGATCGTCATGGGCAAGATGAAGATCAAGCTCAAGGGCCGTCTCGCCTGGTACATGCACCGTGGCTACCACGGTCTGGCGATGCCGACCTGGAACCGCAAGATCCGGGTCTTCGCCGACTGGACGCTCGGCATGTTCCTCAAGCGCGAGGTCGTCTCCCTCGGCGCGATGGAGAACCCCCGCGAGGAGTTCTACGAGGCCGCCAAGCCCGCCCCGGCCCGGGCCGCCGCCAAGCCGGAGAACGAGAAGGCCAAGGCCTCTTGATCTCCGACTGACGGCACAGCAGTACCGCCCGAAGGGGTCGCCCGCCATCCGTGGTGCGGGCGGCCCCTTCGGCCGTCCTGTCGTACCCGTGACGTCTGCACCTCTTTTTGCCCGGTCGCACCGGCCGCGCGGGACTGAACTCCGGCACCTTCCGTGTTTACGTGGAATCCGGACAGTCCGGGATCACCGTCACGGAGGTGTGCTCCATGGCCGATGCCGCGCCGCGGCTCCATGCGATCGTCGAACAGCTGCTGGGTGGCCCGCTCCCGATGCGCATCCGCGCCTGGGACGGTTCGCAGGCGGGTCCGCCCGGGGCGCCCGCGCTGGTCGTACGCAATCGCCGAGCCCTGCGCCGTATGGTGTTCAAGCCCGGTGAGCTGGGTCTGGCCCGCGCCTGGGTCGCCGGGGACCTGGAGATCGAGGGCGACCTCTTCGTCGCCATGGACGTGCTCTCGGGGCTCGTCTGGGAGCGCGGCGACGACGCCCGCTCTCTCGTCGAGGCCCTGGGCGACCCCCGGTTCCGCTCGGCCGCCCTGGGGCTGCTGAAGATGGCCGGATTCCCGCTGCCGCCCGCCCCGCCCCGCGAGGAGGTGCGCCGCACCCGGCACCGCCACACCCGCCGCACCGACCGACGGGCCATCAGCCACCACTACGACGTCGGCAACGACTTCTACGAGATCGTCCTCGGCCCCTCCATGGTGTACTCCTGCGCCTACTGGCCGGCCCCCGGCGCCACCCTCGAACAGGCCCAGTGCGACAAGCTCGAACTCGTCTGCCGCAAGCTCGCCCTGAAGCCGGATCAGCGGCTGCTCGACGTCGGCTGCGGCTGGGGGTCCATGGCGATGCACGCGGCCCGTGAGCACGGGGTGCGGGTCGTCGGGATCACCCTCTCCCAGGAGCAGGCGGCCTACGCCCGCAAGCGCGTCGCCGACGCCGGCCTCACCGACCGGATCGAGATCCGGGTGCAGGACTACCGGGACGTCACCGACGGGCCGTACGACGCGATCTCCTCCATCGGCATGGCCGAGCACGTGGGCGCCGAGAAGTACCTGGAGTACGCGAACTCCCTGTACGACCTGCTCACGCCCGGCGGGCTGCTGCTCAACCACCAGATCGCCCGCCGGCCCGAGCGCGACGAGTCCGCGTACGAACTGGACGGGTTCATCGACGCCTACGTCTTCCCCGACGGCGAACTGGCCCCCCTCGGCACCACCGTCACCCAGCTCGAACGGGCCGGTTTCGAGGTCCGGGACGTGGAGTCCCTCCGCGAGCACTACGCCCTCACCCTGCGCCACTGGGTGGCCCGCCTGGACGACGACTGGCAGCGCGCCGTAAGGATCGGTGGTGCCGGCCGGGCCCGGGTCTGGCGGCTGTACATGGCCGCCTGCGCCGTCGCCTTCGAACGCAACCGCATCGGCGTCAACCAGGTCCTCGCCGTCCGGGCCCCCGAGTCCGGGGAGTCCGGGATGCCCTTGCGCAGCCGTACCTGGAACTGAGCGCACGAGGACAGGGAAGGGGCCCCGCGTCGTGTGACGCGGGGCCCCTTCCGGGCGTCGGCTACTCCGACTTGATCGCCGCCAGCATGTTCAGCCGGGCCGCCCGCCGGGCCGGCCACAGCGCCGCGAGGACCCCCACCCCGGCGGCCAGCAGCAGGAACACGGCCATCCGGTCCCAGGGCAGGACGAGTTCGTACGTCGTCATCTTCGTGCCGAGCAGCTCACCGGCCGCCCAGCCGAAGAACACGCCCAGACCGATGCCGAGGACCCCGCCGAACAGGGAGATGACGAGGGACTCCAGCCGGACCATCCGCTTGACCGCGCGGCGGTCCAGGCCGATCGCCCGCAGCATGCCGATCTCCTGCGAACGCTCGAAGACCGACATCGCCAGCGTGTTGATGACACCCAGCACGGCGACGATCACCGCCATGGCGAGCAGACCGTAGAGCATGTTCAGCATCAGGGTGAACATCTGTGCGATGGAGTCGGACAGGTCCTGCTTGCTCTGCACCTTGATGGCCGGGTTGGAGCCGAGGGCCTTCTCCAGCCGGTCCTTGGCCGCGTCGGAGGCGCCGCCGGACGTCTTCACCATGACCTGCATGTCGTCCGGGGAGTCCTGGTGCGGGGCGAGGGTCGCGGTGTCGAGCAGGACCCCGCGGAACAGCTCGTTGGCCCGGTAGACCCCGGAGACGGTCAGCCGCTGCTTGGCGCCGTCCTCGTACGCCACCCGGAACGCCGAACCGGCCTTCCAGCCGAACGACTTCGCGGTGTCCTCGTCGACCACGACCTTCGTGCCGCCCACCTCGAACGTGCCGTCGTCGACCGGCAGGTCGGTCAGCTCGGCGAAGGCGGAGCCGTTCACGGCGGTGACGTTCTCGGTGGTGCCGTCGATCCGGGCCAGCGCGTTGCGCATCGGGCTGGTGACGGTCACGCCCTCGGCCGACGTCAGCTTCTTCTCGACGTCCGGGGAGAGCGGGTTGCCGTTCGCCATCGACACCATGTAGTCGGCGCGGATCGCCGAGGACGCCATCTTGTCGATCGACTTCTGCAGACTGCCCGCCATCACCGTCATCCCGGTGATCAGGGTGAGGCCGATCATCAGCGCCGAGGCGGTGGCGGCCGTACGGCGCGGATTGCGCACCGAGTTCTGCCGGGCCAGCCGGCCGGAGACCCCGAAGATCCGCAGGACCGGCGCGGCCGCCGCGATCAGCGGGCGGGACAGCAGCGGGGTCAGGATGAACACCCCGATGATCAGCAGGACCGCGCCGACGCCCATGGGGGCCTGGCCGTCCGAGCCGTCCATCGTCGTCGCGTACAGGACGGTCGCGACGCCCGCCGCCGAGAACAGCGCGCCCAGCGTGTTGCGCAGCACCAGCGACTTGGTGGTCGCCTTGGCGTGCAGGCTGCTCATCGCGGCGACCGGCGGGATCTTCGCGGCGCGGCGGCCGGGCAGCCAGGCGGCCAGCACGGTGATGACCACACCGACGGCGAACGAGGCGGCGACCGTGCCGGCCGACACGATCAGCGGGCCGTCGGGGACGGACGCCCCCAGGGTCCCCATCAGCGTGCGCAGTCCGGCGCCGATGCCGATGCCGACCACGAGACCGGTCGCGCCGGCCACCAGGCCCACCACGAAGGCCTCGATCAGCACCGACCGGGTCACCTGGCGGCGGGAGGCGCCGACCGCGCGCAGCAGCGCCAGCTCCTTGGTGCGCTGGGCGACCAGCATGGTGAAGGTGTTGGCGATGATGAACGTGCCGACGAACAGGGCGATCCCGGCGAACACCAGCAGGCCCTGCTTCAGACCGCTCATCGAGGAGGCGATGAACTCGGCCTGCCGGTCGGCGAGCTGCCGGCCGGTCTCGGTGTCCACCCGGTCGCGCGGCAGCGCCGCGTCCAGGGCCGTGCGCAGCTCGGTCTGCGTGGTGCCGGCGGCGGCCTTCACATCGATCTCGTCGTACGTGCCCGCCTTGCCGAACAGCTTCTGCGCCGTCGGGGTGTCGAACAGGGTGAGGCTGCCGCCGGCCGCGACATTGCCGTCGTCGGTCCGGAAGATGCCGGAGACGGTGGGCGTGAGCACCGGGCCGTCGACGGAGAGGCGCAGCCGGTCGCCGACCCGGTAGCCGGTGCGCTCGGCGGTCTTCGCATCGAGGGCGACCTGGTCGGGGCCCTGCGGAGCCCTGCCTTCCGCCAGGGGGTAGCGGGGGTCGTCGGTGCCCCAGTAGTTGCCGCCCTGGGACTGGAAGCCGTCACCGACGAGCTTGCCGTCCTGGTCGGCGACGGCGGTGAAGCCGGTGACGACCCCGATGGCGGACGCGGCGCCGGGCACCTCGGCGCTCTTCTTCCGCAGGGCCTCGGTCAGGTCGGGCGTCTCGACGATCCGGTCGCCGACGTCCGGCTGGGGCTGGGCGGTGACGGCCACGTCGACCTGGTCGAAGCCCTTGGCGGAGCTGTTCTGCAGGGCGTTGGACAGGGTGTTGGTGAAGACGAGGGTCCCGGAGACGAAGGCGACGCCGAGCATCACGGCGAGCACGGTCATCAGGAGCCGGGTCTTGTGCGCGAGGACGTTGCGCAGGGCGGTGCGGAACATCAGCTGGTACGGCCCTTCGCGTCGAACTGCTTCATGAAGTCGAGGACGGTGTCGGCCGTCGGGCGGTACATCTCGTCCACGATCCGCCCGTCCGCGAGGAACACCACCCGGTCCGCGTACGCCGCCGCCACCGGGTCGTGGGTCACCATCACCACCGTCTGGCCCAGTTCCCGCACGGAGTTGCGCAGGAAGCCCAGCACCTCGGCGCCGGAGCGGGAGTCGAGGTTGCCGGTCGGCTCGTCGCCGAAGATGATCTCGGGCCGGGAGGCCAGGGCGCGGGCGACGGCGACGCGCTGCTGCTGACCGCCGGAGAGCTGGGAGGGACGGTGGCCCAGCCGGTCCTTCAGGCCCACCATCGCGATGACCGAGTCGAGCCACTCCTTGTCCGGTTTCCGCCCCGCGATGTCCATCGGGAGGGTGATGTTCTCCAGGGCGGTCAGTGTCGGCAGCAGGTTGAACGCCTGGAAGATGAACCCGATCTTGTCCCGGCGGAGCTTGGTGAGCTGCTTGTCCTTCAGCGAGCCGAGCTCGGTCTCGCCGATGCGCACCGAGCCCGAGGAGAAGGTGTCGAGACCGGCGACGCAGTGCATCAGGGTGGACTTGCCGGACCCGGAGGGGCCCATGATCGCGGTGAACTCGGCCTGCCGGAAGTCGACGGAGACCCGGTCCAGGGCGACCACCTGGGTCTCGCCCTGCCCGTAGATCTTCGAGAGGTCCGTGGCGCGTGCGGCCACGGCGGTGGACCGTTCGGCGAGGGGGCTGGTGGTCACGGAAACGCGCTCCTGTCGGGACGAGGGGTGTGGGGTCCTGGGGACCTCGAACCATCGTTCCGGCGTCCGGCGGCCCTGTAGTCAGTCGCTGTTCCGGTTCTGAAGGCAGACTCCGGTCGGACCGCGGACCGCCGTGTCATACCTGGGGATGACACCCGTCCCGGAGAGAGGGACCCCCGTCCGGGGGAGACGGTTCGTCAAGAACCGGTGGAGCACCCTCGTTCGGGCGGTGAAATTCCGTCATTCCGCATGCACAGGCGGTCGCCGCGCGCCAGGCTACTGGCAAGTGCGGATGGCCAGTTCCAGGTGCTGATGCACCCTCAGACGTCAATAAAATAAGACAACATCGGTCCACTCTTCCGCTGTTCGGGGGACGGATCCCGATAGGGTCGGAAGCTCAACGCGGAGCCCAAGGCCTGCCCAGATGGTGGAATGCAGACACGGCGAGCTTAAACCTCGCTGCCCCTTCGCGGGCGTGCCGGTTCAAGTCCGGCTCTGGGCACTTCCGACACCTCGTCGATCGTTGCATCCTCCATTGAAGCGTTGACATCGCGGTGCCCTCGGCGCACACTCACGCAGGGTTGTAGTGAAGAAAACTTCACTGTGCGAACAGCAGCACATCAGAACAACCGCACATCCGATCACCCGCACATCCGATCACCCGAAGGGAACGCCCGATGCGCACCACCGTCGGCATCATCGGCGCCGGCCCGGCCGGCCTGCTCCTCGCCCGTCTGCTCCACAACGCCGGCATCGACTCCGTCGTCCTGGAGAGCCGCGACCGGGCCTACGTCGAGCACCGCCAGCGCGCCGGGATCCTGGAACAGGGCACGGTGGACGTGCTGCGCGCGGCCGGCGCCGGGGAGCGCATGGACCGCGAGGGGCTGCGCCACGACGGCATCGAGCTGCGCTACGACAGGAACCGCCACCGCGTCGACTTCCCCGCCCTCACCGGCGGCCGGTCCGTGACGGTCTACGCCCAGACCGAGGTCTGCAAGGACCTCATCGCCCTCCAGCTCAAGGAGGGCGGCCCGCTGCTCTTCGAGGCCGAGGCGCTGGCCGTGGAGGGCGCCGCCACCGACAGCCCGCGCGTGCGCTTCCGGCACGGGGGCGTCGAGGACGGCCTGGAGTGCGACTACGTCGTCGGCTGCGACGGCTTCTGGGGAGTGGCCCGGAGCGCGATCCCGGCGGAGCTGACCCGCGTCTTCGAACGGACGTACCCCTTCGGCTGGCTCGGCATCCTCGCCGACGTGCCGCCCTCGCACGACGAGCTGGTCTACGCCCGCCACGACCGCGGCTTCGCCCTGCTGTCCATGCGCTCCCCGTCCGTCTCCCGCCTCTACCTCCAGGTGCCCGAGGGCACCGACGCCGAGAGCTGGGGCGACGAGGAGATCTGGGACGAGCTGGAGCGCCGCTTCGAGACCGGGGACGACTGGCGGCTGGAGCGCGGGCCGATCACCCAGAAGTCCGTCACCCCCATGCGGTCCTACGTCCACGAGCCGATGCGGCACGGCCGGCTCTTCCTCGCCGGGGACGCCGCCCACATCGTCCCGCCGACCGGCGCCAAGGGGCTGAATCTGGCCGTCGGGGACGTCGTCACCCTCGCGCGGGCGCTGTCGTACGAGAAGGAGACCGGGTCGGCCGAGCTGCTCGACGCGTACTCGGAGACCTGTCTTCGGCGGGTCTGGCAGGCCGAGCGGTTCTCGTACGACATGACGACCCTGCTGCACCGCGCACCCGACGCCACCCCCTTCGAGGACCGGCTCCAGATCGCCCGGCTGGAGCGGATCACCTCCTCGCGCGCCGCCGAGACCGACCTGGCCGAGGGGTACACCGGGTTCCCGTTCGGGTGATCGACCGCACGGTCTCCGGCCGGTTCCGGCCAGGTCGCAGGTTGGTCATGAAACAGGCCCTCCACTACCGGGAATCAGGACGCCACGTAGCGTGTTGCGCAGCACGACGAGGGAAAGATCCTCCCCAAGCAGTAGGGTCAATCCTTTGCCTACCTATTACTCTTGACGCCAAGGCCGCGCACGGCGGCCATGGAGGAGTGAAATGAGGAGCAGAAACCCGGTCTTCTCGCGACGGGGGTTCAGCCGCGACAACGGCTACGCGGGCTTCAACGCGACGCCGCAGGCCGGGGGACCCGCTGTCGGCACGCAGGCCAACCCGTACGCGCAACAGGCGGGCAACCCCTACGCGCAGAACCCTTACGCCCAGCAGGTGGGCGCCCCGCCGCAGGCCCCGGTCGCCCCGGGCGCCATGACCATGGACGACGTCGTCGCGCGCACCGCGACCACGCTCGGCACCGTGATCGTCACGGCGGTCCTGTCCTGGCTGCTGCTGCCCGTGGACGAGGCCAACCTCGGCAAGTCCTACGGCATCGCGGTCGTCGCCGGTCTGGTCGCGATGGTGCTGGCGTTCATCCAGTCCTTCAAGCGCCGCCCGGCTCCCGCGCTGATCCTGTCGTACGCCGCCCTCGAGGGCGTCTTCCTCGGCGTGATCTCGTCCACGGTGTCGACGTACATCGCGGACGGCGTGGTCGTCCAGGCGGTCCTCGGCACCATGGCGGTCTTCGCCGGCGTGCTGGTGGCCTACAAGGCCGGCTGGATCCGCGTCAACCGCCGCTTCTACGGCTTCGTGATGGCCGCGGCGCTCGGCTTCGTCCTGCTGATGGCCGTGAACCTGCTGTTCACCGTCTTCGGCGGCGGCGACGGCCTGGGCTTCCGCAGCGGTGGCCTCGGCATCGTCTTCGGGATCATCGGCATCATCCTGGGTGCCTGCTTCCTCGCCCTGGACTTCAAGCAGGTCGAGGACGGCATCGCCTACGGCGCCCCGCGCGAGGAGGCCTGGCTCGCCGCCTTCGGCCTCACGCTGACGCTGGTCTGGATCTACATGGAGTTCCTGCGACTCCTCGCCATCCTCAACCAGAGCGACTGAGCACGACCGCGGCTGTAGCGGTCGCAGGTCGTACGGTGTGAAAGGGCCCCGGGTTTCCCCGGGGCCCTTCGTCATGTCCGGTGTGCATGTCCTGCCGGTGTGCGCGCTAGGCGAATTTGCGCGCGGCCCTCCTCAGCTCGTACTCGTGGATGATCGCCTTGGCGTGGCCGTACGCGAGATTGTGCTCGTGGCGCAGCCAGCTGACCTTCTCCTCGAAGCGGAGAGCGGGGCCTTCGTCGACGGTGCGCAGCCAGTCGGAGACTTCACGGCCGGTGCAGTGGGGGATTCGGGCGAGCAGATTGCGGTGGGTCTCCTCGGAGAGGACATGGGACATCGGCGCCTCCGGTTGCAAAGGGGATGTAAGCCGGTCCTTCAGGTCACGGTGCCTGAGCGTTCGCCCGTTGGCAACAGTCCGGGTGCGACGCGTACGCTCACGGCGTGGTGGATACGACGTCTCTGACCCGTGCGGTGGATCACTTCGCCGATCGTTTGCGTGCCGCTCCGCAGAGCCGCTTGCAGAGAGGGGCGGCGGCCGAGGCGCTGGGGCTGGCCCGGGAGTTGGCCCGGTGGGCGCAGCGGATCGAGGAGCCCGGGGCGGAGCTTCGGGAGATGCCGGATGCGGGGATGTTCGCCGCCGCCGATCAGATCACTGTGGCCGTGCATGATCTGGCGGTGGTGCTTTCCGACGACGGCCAGGTCGATGAGGCGGTGCGGTTGGTCGCGGAGGCGCAGAAGCGGGCGGGGGTCTGAGGTGCGTTCGCGGGTGCGGGCGCGCGGTGGCTGATCGCGCCCACGCGGCGGAGCCGCACATGGGTACAGCCCCGCGCCCCCTGAGGGAACTCCCCGCCCGGTGCTCACAGGCTCGCGATGACCCTGTCCGCCAGGATGTAGACGTTCTCCTCGCCGCACGCGAACGTCAGGGTGTACGCGCCCGAGATGCCCGAGCCGCCCAGGAGGTACGGGGTCTCGCCCGCGGTGAGGGCGGTGGCGAGGCGGTCGGCCGTCTCGCGGTGGCCCGGGGTCATGCACAGGGTGGTGCCGTCGGCGAAGACGTAGACGTCGAGGGTGCCGAGCGGGCCCGGGCGCACGTCGGTCAGTTCGGTGCGGGACGCGGCCAGTTCCTCCAGTGCGGCGACCGTGCGTTCGTGGTCGTTGACGACGGGTGACTGGACCGGGACGAAGTCGGGGTGGGAGGGGTGACGGCGGCGGGCCGCGGCCAGTTCGGGGGAGTCCCCGGCGAACTCGTCGGCGTCCGCGGGCGGCTCGGTCACCGGCTCCAGCGGCTCCAGGCCCACGAAGTCGGTCTGCCGGGGCAGGAACAGCTCGCTGTCCGGCAGGCCCAGCAGGGAGGGGGCGTCGGAGGCGTCACGCGCCTCCTGGGCGGCCCAGAAGGCGCGCGCCTCGGCCAGCTCCCGCTCCCGCTCCTCCGCGAGCGCCTCGGCCACGGCCGCGCGTATCTCGGCGGTGTCCGTGGTGCTGCGGGCGGCCGGGACGAAGCCCCGCCGCTCGGCCGCGAGGTTCTCGGCGAGCTGGGTGTGCAGGGCGGCGACCTGCCGGCGCAGCTGCAAGAGGGTGCGCAGGACGGCGACGCCCACGGCGCCCGTGGCGGCCGTGGTGACCAGCAAGGCGATCGGCATGGCGCTCACTGACGTACTCCCGGTTCAAAGTCGACCCCCGACTTCCTACATCAGCTTGAAGGGCGGACTATCCCGCTGTCAGTGCGTAACGTCACGAAACGGACAGGAAATTGGGTGGGTGGTTTGGTGGTGAACGGCGCTGAGCTGCGTAAATCCCTGACAGAGGGAGATAGGTCACATCCTGGGGGAGATTGGATCACAAAACGGCCCGGAGTCCAGGGGTTTCCCGGACTCCGGGCCGTGACGTGACGACAGGTGCCGAAGCGGTCACACAGAGACGTCCGGAGGGATCAGCTCAGGCGCTCGATGACCATCGCCATGCCCTGGCCGCCGCCGACGCACATCGTCTCCAGGCCGAACTGCTTGTCGTGGAACTGGAGGGAGTTGATGAGCGTGCCGGTGATCCGGGCGCCCGTCATGCCGAAGGGGTGGCCGACGGCGATGGCGCCGCCGTTGACGTTCAGCTTGTCGAGGTCGATGCCCAGGTCGCGGTAGGAGGGGATCACCTGCGCGGCGAACGCCTCGTTGATCTCGACCAGGTCGATGTCGTCGATCGTCAGACCGGCGCGGCTCAGGGCCTGCTTCGACGCCTCCACCGGGCCGAGGCCCATGATCTCGGGGGAGAGGCCGGAGACGCCCGTGGACACGATCCGGGCGAGCGGGGTCAGGCCCAGCTCGCGGGCCTTGGTGTCGGACATGATGACGACCGCGGCGGCACCGTCGTTGAGCGGGCAGCAGTTGCCGGCCGTGACCAGGCCGTCGGGGCGGAAGACCGGCTTCAGGCCCGACACGGCCTCCAGGGTGACGCCGGCGCGCGGGCCGTCGTCCTTGCTGACCACGGTGCCGTCGGGGAGGGTCACCGGGGTGATCTCCCGCTCCCAGAAGCCGTTCTTGATGGCCTCCTCGGCGAGGTTCTGCGAGCGGACGCCGAACTCGTCCATGTCCTGGCGGGTGACGCCCTTGGCGCGGGCCAGGTTCTCCGCGGTCTGCCCCATCGCGATGTAGGGGTCGGGGAGCAGGCCGTCCTCGCGCGGGTCGTGCCAGGTGGAGCCCTCCTGGGAGGCGGTGGCGACGGTGCGCGCCTCGGCCTCGGCGAAGAGGGGGTTCTTGGTGTCCGGGAGGCCGTCGGAGCTGCCCTTGGCGTACCGGGAGACCATCTCGACGCCGGCCGAGATGAAGACGTCGCCCTCGCCGGCCTTGATGGCGTGCAGGGCCATGCGGGAGGTCTGCAGCGACGAGGAACAGTAACGGGTGATCGTGCAGCCGGGCAGGTGGTCCATGCCCATCTGCACGGCGACGATCCGGCCCAGGTTGTAGCCCTGCTCGCCGCCGGGGAGGCCGCAGCCGAGCATCAGGTCGTCGATGTCCCTCGGGTCCAGCTCGGGGACCTTCGCCAGGGCGGCCTGGATGATCGTGGCGGTGAGGTCGTCCGGGCGCAGGTCCTTCAGGGAGCCCTTGACGGCGCGGCCGATCGGGGAACGGGCGGTCGAGACGATGACGGCTTCGGGCATCACGGCTCCAGTGGCGGAAGGGGTTCGTTCGGGCACGGCTGCTTGGGAAGTTACCCGTACGTATGGCCCGGGTCACGGTGGTGGGGGTGTGACCCTGGCCGCACTTTCTAAGCGCTTGCTTGGTTCGGGGCGGGCTGGCTCGGCTCCGCCTCCTCGACCCTCCTCCTGCGACGCCGCTTCAGCAGGGCCCAAGGACCCCGCGGGCCCGTCGGCATGGCCGCCGTGACCTCGGTACCGGCCTCCGACGCCGCCTCCGCCGCGGCGCGGGCCACCGGCAGGAAGCCCTCGCGGCGGGAGACGTCCGGGCGCTCCTCCTCCGCCGGCCAGAGGCCGAGGGCGGCGCAGAGCGTGGGCAGGACGGCCATCGCGGCGGTCGCGTACCCCTCCGCCGAGGGGTGGTAGTGGTCGGGGCCGAACAGCTCGCGGGGGTTCTCCTCGAACTCGGGACCGAGCAGGTCGCCCAGCGACACGGTGCGGCCGCCCTGTTCGATCACGCCGATCGTCTGGGCGGCCGCCAGCTGACGGGAGGCTCTGCGGGCCAGCCAGCGCAGGGGCTGCGGGACCGGCTCGATCGTGCCGAGGTCGGGACAGGTGCCGACCACCACCTCCGCACCGGCCGTGCGCAGCCGCCGTACCGCCGCCGACAGATGCCGCACCGAGCGGGTCGGCGGCATGCGCTGGGTGACGTCGTTCGCGCCGATCATGATCACGCAGATGTCGGGCACCTGGTCGGAGGTGCCCAGGATCAGCGCGACCTGCCGGTCGAGGTCGTCGGACTGGGCGCCCGGCAGGGCGACGTTGCGCAGCTCCACCGGGCGTTCCGCGACCGCCGCGAGGCCGGAGGCCAGCAGCGCGCCCGGGGTCTGGCCGGAGCGGTGGACGCCCTGGCCGGCCGCCGTGGAGTCGCCGAGCAGCACCAGCCGCAGGGGCGGTGCGGCGGGGGTGCCGGGGGCGTCGTACGTCCGGCCGTAGCGGCCGTCCGCGTGCGGGACCCGGTGGTGCTCGCCGCCGCCGTTCACATGGCGCCGGGCCAGCTGCGCCTCCGCCAGCAGCAGTCCCACGACCGCCGCCCCGGCCAGGCCGATACCGCCGCCGCCGTAGGCCGCGCCGGCCGCGATGCGCCGGGCCACTCTCGCCCTCGACATGCTCGTCATGCCTCGCCGCCACCTCCTTCTGTCCGCACACCCACTCCTTGCCCCGTACGGACCGTCGGCCAATCTCGGCCGGGAGTGAACCTCACGGACGGGCCGTAGGCTGGCGTAACCACTACGACCACTGTTTTTGCAAGCAACCGGAGACAACGGTGCGATTCCACGACTCGATGATCAGCCTCGTCGGCAACACCCCGCTGGTGAAGCTCAACAGCGTGACCCAGGGCATCCAGGCCACCGTTCTGGCCAAGGTGGAGTACTTCAACCCGGGCGGCTCCGTGAAGGACCGCATCGCCCTGCGCATGATCGAGGCCGCCGAGAAGAGCGGGGAACTGCAGCCGGGCGGCACGATCGTCGAGCCGACCAGTGGCAACACCGGGGTCGGGCTGGCCATCGTGGCGCAGCAGAAGGGGTACAAGTGCATCTTCGTGTGCCCCGACAAGGTGAGCACCGACAAGATCAACGTGCTGCGGGCGTACGGCGCGGAGGTCGTCGTCTGCCCGACCGCCGTGGACCCCGAGCACCCGGACTCCTACTACAACGTCTCCGACCGGCTGGTGCGCGAGACGCCGGGAGCCTGGAAGCCCGACCAGTACTCCAACCCCAACAACCCGCTCTCCCACTACCACTCCACCGGCCCGGAGCTGTGGGAGCAGACGGAGGGGAGGATCACGCACTTCGTGGCGGGCGTGGGCACCGGCGGCACCATCTCCGGCACCGGGCGCTATCTGAAGGACGCCAGCGACGGCCGTGTGCAGGTCGTGGGCGCCGACCCCGAGGGGTCCGTCTACTCCGGCGGCTCCGGGCGGCCGTACCTGGTCGAGGGCGTCGGTGAGGACTTCTGGCCCTCCGCATACGACCGGACCGTCGCCGACGAGATCGTCGCGGTCTCCGACAAGGACTCCTTCCAGATGACCCGCCGCCTGGCCAAGGAGGAGGGCCTGCTCGTCGGCGGCTCCTGCGGCATGGCCGTCGTCGCCGCGCTGCGGGTCGCCGAGCGGCTCGGCCCCGACGACGTCGTGGTCGTGCTGCTGCCGGACAGCGGCCGCGGGTACCTCTCGAAGATCTTCAACGACGAATGGATGGCCGACTACGGCTTCCTGGAGGACGAGGGCCCGTCCGCGCGCGTCGGCGACGTCCTCAGCGACAAGGAGCACGGCGCGATGCCGTCCCTCGTCCACATGCACCCGGACGAGACGGTCGGCCAGGCCATCGAGGTGCTGCGCGAGTACGGCGTCTCGCAGATGCCGATCGTGAAGCCGGGCGCCGGCCACCCGGACGTCATGGCCGCGGAGGTCGTCGGCTCGGTCGTCGAACGCGAGCTGCTCGACGCGTTGTTCACCCAGCGCGCCTCCCTCTCCGACCCGCTGGAGAAGCACATGTCGGCCCCGCTGCCGCAGGTCGGCTCCGGCGAACCGGTCGGCGACCTGATGACCGTGCTCGGCTCCGCGGACGCCGCGATCGTCCTCGTCGAGGGCAAGCCCACCGGTGTGGTCAGCCGTCAGGACCTGCTGGCCTTCCTGGCCAAGGGCGGCAAGTGACGGCGAACGTCCGGTGAACTGCCGGTGCCGGCGGCGAAGTTCCGTTTACCCACCGAAGTGGGGGACTTCGCGGAAGTGGTACGAGCGCGTCACGTCCGCGCAGCACACGCTTAACACGGGTCCGGCACATTAGTGGGTGTCGGCAGGGCGGGAGCGGCTCCCCGCCCAGGCCGGCAACCGAACGGCGTCACGGACCTCCGGAGCGGCTCCCGGACCTCCACCGACGCCACGGACGCGCAAGCCCGGCCTGACCCGGCCCGCGTCCCTCGCGGGGACCGCCGTCGTCCCGCCCCCCGGTAACGGGGGTGCGGCGGTCCCCGCGACACATCTCTTTTCCCCGTCGTTTCTCTGTCGCCGGGTCAGTCCTTCCAGTCGTCGTCCTTCGGCGACCGGCGGCGGGCGCCGCCGAACAGACCGGGGTTGCTGCGGGCGGCCTGGACGGCGTTGACGCCGACGATGCCCGCCCAGGTGACGATCAGCCCGGGCAGATGCGCGGTGCCCGCGCCGATCGCGGACAGCGGGACCGCCAGCACCAGCGAGACGATGCCGAAGCCGAACCGCTCGCCCCAGGAGTCCGTGGCCCTCGGGGAACGGGAGTCACGGGCCGTCGCCGTCTGCGCCTGAGCGAACCCCCTGCGCACCCGGCGCTCCACCGCCGCGTCGATGCGCTGGTCGACCTTCTCCAGGAAGGAGTCCACCAGCGCGGACTCGTACTCCTCGCCCAGCTCCCTGCGGGTCTGCAGAGTGGCGTCGAGTTCCTTCTTCAGGTCGCTGTCGCGCGCGTCCATGGTGGTCTCCCATCCCGTCATGGACCTCCACGGTAGGGACCGCGGGCGCGCCGCGCACGGGGGACAGCCCCCGTCTTTCGGGTCGGGTTCACCGGGGTGCACCCGACCCGGGGGCCTCGCCTACTTCGTGAGCCCGTGCTGCTTCGCGTACGCGTTCGCCACGTCCTCGGGGTCCTTCTTGTCGTTGTCGACCTGGCTGTTGAGCTGGGTGAGCTGCTCGGTGGTGAGCACGTTGCCGAGCCGCGCGAGGGCCTTGCGGACCGTGTCGTCGGCCTTGCGGTCGGCGATGAGCGGGACGATGTGCTGGCTGGGGATGAGGTTCTTCGGGTCGGTCAGCACCACCCAGTCGTTGGCCTCGATGTCGGTGTCGGTGGTGAACAGGTTCGCCACGTCCACATCGCCCTTCCTCAGCGCGCCCTTGACCAGCGGTCCGTCGGAGTCCAGCGACTTGAACTCCTTGAACTCGACGCCGTACACCTCCTTCAGACCGACCGCGCCCACCCGCCGCTTCTTCACCTCGGGCGCGGCGCCGATGACCAGCTTGCCGTTCTGCGCGGCCAGGTCGGCCAGGGAGGTCAGACCGTACTTCCGCGCGGTCGCCCGGGTGACGACGAAGCAGTCGGAGTCGGCCGCCTGTCCGTACGGCAGCACCTGGAGGCCGCCGGGCAGCGCCATGGTGAGCGCGTTCTGCATGGTGCCGGGCTCGGCGGAGTCGTCCTTGGGGGCGAGATAGTTGAGCAGGGCGCCCTGGTACTCGGGCAGCAGATCGATGTCGCCCGCCCTGAGCGCGGGGATCACGATCTCCCGGGTGCCGAGGTTCGGGCGGACCTTCACCTTGACGCCGGCCTGGGTGAGGACGGCCGCGTAGAGGTAGCCCAGCACCTGGTTCTCGGTGAAGTTGGCGGTGCCGATGGTGATCCCGCCCTTGCTGGAGCCGCCGCCACCGCCGGTGGAGCCCTGGCCGTCGAGGGAGGTGATGCCGCTCGCGCAGGCGGAGAGCGCGGGGACGGAGGCCGCGGCGAACAGTCCGCCGAGGAGAGTGCGTCGGTTCATGGTGGGTGTTCCCTAGTTCCCTAGGCGGTGCGGTGGCGGAAGAGGAGGCGCTGGAGGCCCGAGAGCAGCAGGTCGAGCGTGACGGCGACCACGGCGACCAGCACCGCGCCGCCCATCACCTGCACGAGGTCGCGCTGGGCCAGGCCGTCGAAGACATAGCGGCCGAGGCCGCCGAAGGAGACGTACGCGGCGATGGTCGCCGTGGCGACGACCTGGATGAGCGCGAGCCGCAGGCCGGTCATGATCAGGGGGAGCGCGAGGGGCAGCTCCACCTGGAGGAGGACCTGGTGGCCGCGCATGCCCTGGCCGCGGGCCGCGTCCTTGACCTCGGGGTCGACGGCCGTCATGCCCGCGTAGGTGTTGGTGACGATCGAGGGGACCGCGAGGGCGACCAGCGCGACGTACACCGGCAGCATCGACAGCCCGCCGGCCAGGAAGACCAGCACCACCAGGCCGACGGTCGGCAGGGCTCGCCCGAACGACGCCAGGTTGATGGCGAGGAAGGCGCCCTTGCCGGTGTGGCCGATGAGGAGTCCGAGGGGAAGGCCGATCGCGGCCGCGATGAGGGTGGCGAGCAGCGAGTACTGGAGGTGCTCGGCGAGCCGGTGGGCGATGCCGTCGGAGCCGGACCACTGGGCGCCGTCGGTCAGCCAGGAGCCGAGGTTCCTGAAGAGTTCGTACATGTCAGGCTCGCCGCCTCTTCCACGGGGTCAGGACGTACTGGAGGGCGACCAGCGCCGCGTCCGCGGCGACGGCGAGGAGGATCGTGAGGACCACGCCTGCGATCACCGGGGTCGGGAAGTCGCGCTGGAAGCCGTCGGTGAAGAGCTGGCCGAGGCCGCCGTCGCCGATGTAGGTGGCGACCGAGACCAGGGAGATCGACATGACGGTCGCGATCCTGACGCCCGCCATGATCACGGGGAGGGCGAGCGGGAGCTCGACGGTCAGGAGCGTGCGCAGGGGACGGGTGCCCATGGCCTTGGCCGCTTCCTTGGTCCGCGCGGGCACCGAGTCCAGGCCCTCGACCGTGTTCCGCAGCAGGACGACCAGGGTGTAGACGGTCAGCCCGATGACGGTCGTGGTGCGGGTCAGTCCGCTGACCGGCAGCAGGAGCACGAAGATCGCGATCGACGGGATCGTGAACAGGACGTTCGAGAGCCCGAGGAGGAAGCCGCGCAGGGGGCGGACCCGGTGGGCGACCACGGCGAGCGGCAGCGAGATCAGGAGGCCGAAGAAGACGGCGGTCAGCGCGGCCTGGAGGTGGGAGATGGTGAGCGTGGTCAGGTCGTCGGTGTGGCCCGCTATCCAGGACCAGTCGATGCTCATGCGGCCACCCGGGCTTCCGCGTGCGCCTGGCCCGCGTGCTCGTGGATGTCGTCGCGGGAGGTGACGCCGGTGAGGACGCCGCCCGCGTCGACGCGGGCGACCAGGCCGGTGGGGGAGGCGACGGACTCGTTGAGCGCCGACAGCAGGGAGTCGTCGTCGGTCAGCGGCCGTACGGGGAGTTCGGCGTCCTGGGAGGCCCAGTGGAGCGGCTTGCGGGCCTCGTCGAGGACGAGGGTCCAGGCGCCGCCCTCGGGGGCCGCGCCCTGGGGGACGCCCGCGAGGGTCTTCAGCGAGAGCAGCTTCAGGCCGCGCTCGGCGCCGAGGAAGTCGGCGACGAAGTCGTCGGCGGGGCGGGCGAGCAGTTCGGCCGGGGAGGCGCACTGGACGAGGTGCCCGCCGGTGCGGAAGACGGCGATGCGGTCGCCGAGGCGTACGGCCTCGTCGATGTCATGGGTGACGAAGACGATGGTCTTGCTCAACTCCTTCTGGAGCCGGAGCAGTTCGTCCTGGAGCTGGGTGCGCACGACGGGGTCGACGGCCCCGAAGGGCTCGTCCATGAGCAGCACCGGCGGGTCGGCGGCGAGCGCGCGGGCCACCCCGACGCGCTGCTGCTGCCCACCGGAGAGCTGGTGGGGGTAGCGCTTCCCGGCGTCGGCGGAGAGGCCGACGGTCTCGAGGAGCTCGGCGGCGCGGGCGCGCGCCCTGCGGCGGCCGTGGCCGAGCAGCAGCGGCACGGTGGCGATGTTGTCGAGCACCGTGCGGTGCGGGAAGAGGCCCGCCTGCTGGATGACGTACCCGATGGAACGGCGCAGTTCGGCCGCGTCCTGCCGGGTGACGTCCTTGCCGCCGACCCTGATGGTTCCGGACGTCGGTTCCACCATGCGGTTGATCATGCGCAGGGTGGTGGTCTTGCCGCAGCCGGAGGAGCCGACCAGTACGGTCACGCCGCCTTCCGGCATGTCCAGGGTGAGGTCGTGCACTGCTGTCGTGCCGTTGGGGAAGCGCTTGTGGACCGCATCGAACTGGATCATGAGATGTCCCTTGCCCGGCTGTATAACGTCATGCAGAGTTCTTGGTGTCTGAATAGCTTGTCAACGGTTCGGCGTTAATCCGAGGTAACAGATGACCGTTGGGCAAGATCGAGTGTCCGCATTGGGAAGGGTTTGGGGTCAATGTCGTCTCAGATCGTGGATGACCCGGGTGTCGTGCACAGTGGCCTGGTCGTCCTCGACGGCGTCGCCCTCGGCGTCCGGGACGTCGTCCGCCTCGCCGACGGGACCGCCCGGCCGGTGCCCGGCACCGACGCGATGCGCCGGATGACCGAGGTCTGGGACGCCGCCCGGCAGATCGCCGCGACCGGACGCGTCTACGGCCGCTCCACCGGCGTCGGCGCCAACCGCAACGAGGACGTGCCCACCGACGAGGCCGCCGAGCACGGTCTCAGACTGCTGCGCAGTCACGCCGGCGCCATCGGCGAGGAACTCCCCGCCCGGCAGGTCCGCGCGATGCTCGCCGTCCGCGCCAACCAGCTCCTCGCCGGCGGCGCGGGCCTGCGCCCCGGCGTCGTCACCGCCCTGTGCGAGGCCCTGACCGGCGGGGCGTATCCGGTCGTCAACGAGTTCGGCTCGGTGGGCACCGGCGACCTCGCGGCACTGGCCCAGGTGGGGCTGGCACTGGCCGGCGAGCACCCCTGGCGCGGGGCCGGCGCCCCCGGACCCCAGCAGCTGGACAACAACGACGCCCTCGCCCTCATCAGCAGCAACGCCCTCACCCTCGGCCAGTCCGCCCTCGCCCTCGACGAACTGCGCGGACTGCTGGAGGCCACCCAGGTCGTCGCGGCGCTCTCGCTGCTCGCCGTCGACGGCTCGCACGAGGCGTACGCCGCACCCGTGCACGCCGCCCGCCCCCACCGCGGCTCCCGCGAGGTCGCCCGCCGGATGCGGCAGCTGATCGGCGCCGAGGACCGCCCCACCCCGCCCCTCGGGCGCATCCAGGACCCGTACGGCTTCCGCTGCCTGCCCCAGATCCACGGCCCCGCGCACGACGCCGCCGACGCCCTGGAGGAGGTGCTCGGCATCGAGATCAACGCCGCCGCCGAGAACCCCCTCATCTCCCCCGAGGACCAGACCGCCTACCACCACGGCGGCTTCTACCAGGCCCAGCTCGCCCTCGCCCTGGACCACTTCAGACTCTCGCTGGTCCAGGTGGCACGGCTGTCCACCGCCCGGCTCTCCACCCTCAACGAGCCCGCCTACACCCGGCTGCGGCCCTTCCTCGCCGACGAGCGGCCCGCCTCCTCCGGAGTGATGATCCTGGAGTACGCCGCCGGCGCCGCCCTCGGCGACCTGCGGGCCTTCTCCGCGCCCGCGTCGCTCGGCCACGCTGTACTCTCCCGAGGCGTCGAGGAACAGGCCAGTTTCGCCTCCCTCGCCGCCCGGCAGACACTGCGCGCGTGCGCCGCGTACCGTCTCGTGGTCGGCTGCGAACTCGTCGCCGCCGTACGGGCGCTGCGCCAGCGCGAGCTGCGGCCCGGCCCGGGACTCCCGGCCGGGGCGGCGCTGGACCTCGCCGAGGCGGCGCTCGACGCCGAACAGGCCGACCGGCCGCTCACGGACGACGTGAGCGCGGCGGCCCGGCTGCTGGACCGGTTCACGGACATCTGGAGGGGGAGCGGGGCATGAGCGGGGAGACCGACATGGACGGCACGGGTGCGGCGGACACGCCCGCCGGACGGCTGCAGGCGCTCTTCGAGGGGCACCGGCTGACGCCGACCCAGCGGCGCATCGCCCACAGCATGGTGCGGCGCGCCGCCGACGTGCCGTTTCTGTCCAGCGTCGAGCTGGCCGAGCTGGCCGGGGTCAGCCAGCCCTCGGTGACCCGGTTCGCCGTGGCCCTCGGCTTCGACGGCTACCCCGCCCTGCGCCGGCACCTGCGCGAGGTCGCGCCCGCCGACCAGCCCGCCGGCTCCGCCTCGTACAACGAGTACCAGCAGGCCGTCGAGGCCGAGATCGAGAACCTGCGGCATCTCGCCGAACTCCTCGCCGACCCCCGCCCGGTGCACCGGGCCGGCCGGCTGCTGGCCGCCTCCCGGCCCCTTCCGGTGCTGGGCCTGCGGGCCGCCGCCTCCCAGGCCTACGGCTTCGCCTACTTCGCCGCCAAGGTCCACCCGGACGTACGGCTGCTCAACGAGGGCGGCACGATGATCCAGGACCGGATCGACGCCGCCGTGCGCGCCGGTGCGAGCGCGCTGCTGTGCTTCGCCCTGCCCCGGCACCCGCGCGAGGTCCTCGACGCCCTGACCTGCGCGAAGGAGGCGGGGCTGACCGTCGTCACGGTCGCCGACTCCGCGTTCGCCCCGGTCGCCAAGGTCTCCGACCTGCTGCTGCCCGCCGCCGTCGGCACCGGCCTCGCCTTCGACACGGCGTGCGCGCCGATGCTGCTGGGCCGGGTCCTGCTGGAGGCGATGTGCGACGACCTGCCCGACGCGCAGGCCCGCCTGGAGGAGTTCGACACCCGGGCGGCGGCCCGGGGACTGTTCGTCGAGTAGCCCCGCTCGTCGAGGAGCGCCGCTCGGCTCTCAGACTGGTCTCACGTTCGCTCACTAACCTGACCCGTCACCAGAACTGTGCCGGAGCGAGGAGGAGACGGACGTGGCACGCGGAGGTCAGGGACTGGCCCGGGTGGCCGTCGTCGTACGGGCCGGGGCCGCGCCGCTGTGGTGGTGCGGGGTGTTCACGGCGGGGGTCGGCGTCCTGCCGCCCGGAATCACCGGCCGCCGGATCGGGGTCGTGGCGGGGGCCGCGCTGTTCCTCGTGGCGGCGGCCGTGGTGGCGCTGTACGGCCGTAAGCGCTACACCGCGCTCGCGGGCGGTGCCGCCCGGGCCGGCAAGCACGATGTGCTCCAGGACCGGGCGGTCACCGTCCGCACGTGGCGGCGCGGCCACCGCTGGTGGCTGCTGCTCGCCTTCGCGGCCGCGTTGGTCAGCTCCTTCGCCGTGCCCGCCGCCGTCGGCATGCTGCTCGCCGGATGCGGCACCGGGCTGCGGCTGAAGGCCGCCTGGCTCGGGCGGCGAGAGCGGGCCGGGGACGCGCTGCTGTGGGTGCGCGTCGACTGGCTCGGCCGGTACGGAGGCCGTCCGGCCGGAAAGGCGGTCAAGGCGTACCGCAGCACCGGCATCGGGGCGGGCGACGCGGCCCCGGGCGGAAACCGCCGCCGGACCGAGCTGTACGCGTAGACCGAGCTGTACGCGACGTCAGACCTCCAGGTCCTCCTCGATCTTCCTGAGCTGGTGGCGGGCCATAGCGAGGTTGGCCCGCTTGGCGTCCAGGACGAGGTACAGGAAGAGCCCGTTGCCGCCGCGCCCGCTGATCAGACGGATCAGGTGGTACTGGTCGGACAGCGTGATCAGGATGTCCTCGATCTGGGCCTTCAGCCCGAGGTGCTCCATGGTGCGCATCTTGGCGCGCACCACGTCGGTGTTGCCGGCCGCGGCCACGTTGAGGTCGAAGGTCTTGCTGCCGCCCAGCGTGCCCAGCGCCATCCCGCTGGTGTAGTCGACGAGCGCGGCGGCCGACGCGCCCTCGATGGTGGCGAGCGCCTCTTTCAGTGCGGTTTCGGTGTTGGCCATGACGTGTTCCTCGGTTCCTCTCGACTTTCCGTGGTGGTGCGCGCGTCCGTGGTGGTGTCGCGCGCCGATCTGGTCCATAGGGGGGTGGCGGAGGGCCTGGCCGGCGTCCGCACGGGCGGCCGGTCCGGCGGCTTCGCGGGCGCGGCCTTCGGCTCCCGGGCCCGCGCCTCGCGCGCCCTCGCCTCGTACGCGTCGACCAGCTCCCCGATCCGGGCCGCGGCCCGGCGGCCCTCCAGGTGCAGCCGGCCGACGTTGACGCGGTCCTGCGCGAGCACCGTCAGCACGGCGTGACCGCCCGCCGCGTACGTCGCGACATAGCCGTACCGCCCGCGCACGAGCAACTCGCGCAGATCGCCCTGCCCGGTGCTGTCCGTGAGCCGTACGGCGACGCCCAGGGCGGCGGCGGTCAGCGCGGCCACCCCCTCCGGCTCCACGCCGGGCGTGTCGTGGGCGAGGACGAGGCCGTCCACGCCGGCCGCCAGCGCACCGGTCAGCTGCGGCAACCGGGCCCGCAACCGGCGGAGCTCGTCGAGGATCTCGGGCCCGGCGGCCATCAGTTCGCTCCTCCCGTCGCGCGGTCGCTGCCGCTCAAAGGGCCTCCAGCGCATCTCTGAGCCTCTTCAGCAAGGTGATGTCGGGGTCGTTGACACGGGGCAGCGAGGCCGCGTGCGGGGGGTCGGCGGGGGGTGGCGCACCGGGCGCGCCGGTCATGCCCGTGGCCGCCCCCGGTCCACCGGACGAGCCGGTTCTGCCGGGGCCGCCCGCCGGTGGCGCGCCGGGTGCTCCCGCGGCTGAGGGCGTGCCGGGCGCTCCGGTCGTGACGAACGGCGGTGGCGGTGGCGGCGGCGGTGGGAACAGCCCGGTCAGCAGCCCCGCCGCGGCCAGCCGGCGGACGTCCACCAGGGTGTGGAACGCCTGCCGGCCCAGCTCCCGGGCGATGTCCGACGCCGTGCGCACCCCGTCCACCAGCGCCAGCACGGCGCGCTGGCGCGCGGTGGGCGCCGGGGCGGCGAACGCCTCGGCCCGCACCAGCGGCGCCCCGTCGGCCAGCGGGTCCGGCCACAGCCGGTCCAGCAGCGCGCGGCGGCGCAGCGTCTCGCGCTCCAGCGAACGCACCGGCACCGGCCGCAGCCCGCCCAGGGGATGCGCGGCGCCGTAGCGGAAGCGGCCTGGGGCGCTGCTGGGCGCGAGTACGAAGTACGCCGCGTCGTACAGCGCCGCCAGCTGGCACAGCTCCAGCGCGCCGCGCGGGATCCGGTCGGCGTCCAGGAGCAGCCGCAGCGCGCCCTGCTCCGGGCCGGCCCGGTCCAGCGCCTGCTGCCAGGCGGCGCCGTCGAGGGTGCCGTGGGTCAGGAGGAGCACGTCGAGGCCCGGAGCGAGGGGGCTCTCGGCGTGCACCACACGGCCCTCGGCGAGGTAGAGCGAGCCGCGCTCGCGCTCCAGGACGCCGGTGGCCCGGTCCGCGGCGAGCCGGGTCAGCATCGGCGACAGCCCGCCTCCCGCCTCCCGGGCCGCCGATCTCTCCCGCACCGGCAGCCGGGGCGGCGGGGTCGTGCCCTTCGGTGTCGTCCCCACGAGCGTCATCCCAGCACCAGCCGTCCGGCCATCTCGCCCAGCCGGATCCGGGCCAGCGCGAGATTGCCGTCCGACCGGCTCAGCCACACATGCAGGAAGACACTGCTGTCGAAGGACGTCGGTACGAACCGCAGCAGGTGGTAACTGTCCCGGTTGCTGATGATCAGATCCTCCACCGGAGGCTCGGCCGCCTCCTCCGCTCCGCCCTCACCTGCGGCGTCGTAGCCCTCGGGGGTGAACGCCCGCTGCTCGGCGGTGAGCCGGGCGACCTCGGCGGCCTCGGCCGCGGCCGCCTCGTGGTCGCCGCCCGGGAACTCCCCGACGGCGCCCAGCGCCAGCCCGCTGGTCCAGTCGACCAACGCTGCTCCCCGGGCCCCGGGCAGCCGCATGGCCTCCAGTAGGCACTCGTCGATTCCGGGCACCGTTCGGCTCCCCTCCCGCCCGCGGTTCGGATGAGTGAGGGAGACGCTACGCAACGTATGCGCCGCGGGTGAGGGATCTGGCATTTTCCAGCGGAACATGCGGCCGACTGACTAACGTGGGTCGGCTGGCCCCGTTTGGGGGCGCGACGCCCCATGCGTCCCTATCAACACCGTGAGCACGGTTTACGTCAACGGCGCGCCCGTCGGTCAGGGGTGGTGAACCCGGCGCCGTACGCCCCTTCGGTGCCTCTCGCGCGGACCGCCCTCCCCCGCCCTCTCCCGCCCGTCTCCTCCCGGGCTTCACCCCGATGTATTGACTAGCTCTATTCAGAGGTCCAGGATGTGAATAGAGAGAGCAACAGTCCGTCGGGACGAACCGTCCGCAAGGAGGCAGACCATGTCAGGACCCCGCCCCGTACGAGCACAGCGCGGTACGGAACTGAGCGCCCTGGGATGGCAGCAGGAAGCCGCTCTGCGGATGCTGCAGAACAACCTCGACCCCGAGGTCGCCGAACACCCCGACAAGCTCGTCGTCTACGGCGGCACCGGCAAGGCCGCCCGTGACTGGCGCTCCTTCGACGCCATGGTGCGCACCCTGAAGGGGCTGAAGCAGGACGAGACGATGCTCGTCCAGTCCGGCCGCCCCGTCGGCGTCATGCAGACCCACGAGTGGGCCCCGCGCGTCCTCATCGCCAACTCCAACCTCGTCGGCGACTGGGCCAACTGGGAGGAGTTCCGCCGCCTGGAGGCCCTCGGCCTGACCATGTACGGCCAGATGACCGCCGGTTCCTGGATCTACATCGGCACCCAGGGCATCCTCCAGGGCACGTACGAGACCTTCGCCGCCGTCGCCGCGAAGAAGTTCGGCGGCACCCTCGCCGGGACCATCACCCTCACCGCCGGCCTCGGCGGCATGGGCGGCGCCCAGCCCCTCGCCGTCACCATGAACGACGGCGTCGCGATCTGCGTCGACGTCGACCCGCGCGCCATCGAGCGCCGCATCGAGCACCGCTACCTCGACGTGAAGGCCGACTCCCTCGACCACGCCCTCCAGCTGGCCGTCGAGGCCCGTGACGCGCGCCGCCCGCTGTCCATCGGCGTCCTCGGCAACGCCGCCGAGCTGGTCCCCCAGCTCCTCGCGATGAGCGCCCCCATCGACATCGTCACCGACCAGACCTCCGCCCACGACCCGCTGGCCTACCTGCCGGTCGGCGTGGCCTTCGAGGACATGGCCGACGCGGCCGCCAAGGACCCGGCCGGCTTCACCACGCGGGCCCGCGAGTCGATGGCCCGCCACGTGGAGGCCATGGTCGGCTTCCTTGACGCCGGCGCCGAGGTCTTCGACTACGGCAACTCCATCCGCGGCGAGGCCCAGCTCGCCGGCTACGACCGGGCCTTCGCCTTCCCCGGCTTCGTCCCCGCCTACATCCGCCCCCTGTTCTGCGAGGGCAAGGGCCCCTTCCGCTGGGCGGCCCTGTCCGGCGACCCCGCCGACATCGCCAAGACCGACAAGGCGATCCTCGACCTCTTCCCCGAGAACGAGTCCCTGGCCCGCTGGATCAAGCTGGCCGGCGAACGCGTCCACTTCCAGGGCCTGCCCGCCCGGATCTGCTGGCTCGGCTACGGCGAGCGCGACAAGGCCGGCGAGCGCTTCAACGACATGGTGGCGTCCGGCGAGCTGGCCGCCCCGCTGGCCATCGGCCGCGACCACCTCGACTGCGGCTCCGTCGCCTCCCCGTACCGCGAGACCGAGGCCATGCTCGACGGCTCCGACGCGATCGCCGACTGGCCGCTGCTCAACGCCATGGTCAATGTGGCCTCCGGCGCCTCCTGGGTCTCCCTGCACCACGGCGGCGGCGTCGGCATGGGCCGCTCGATCCACGCCGGCCAGGTCACCGTCGCCGACGGCACCAAGCTCGGCGGCGAGAAGATCCGCCGTGTCCTGACCAACGACCCCGGCATGGGCGTCATCCGCCACGTCGACGCCGGCTACGACATCGCGGAGACCGTCGCCGACGAGCGGGGCGTGCGGGTGCCGATGCGCGAGGGTGACGACGCGTGACGTTCCACAGCATGTGGGCGGAGTTGCTGCCCGTCGGCCGTGACTCCGCCTCCCGCGGCTACCGCCGGTTCGCCTGGACCGCCGCCGACGCCGACTGCCGGACCTGGTTCGCGGAGCAGGCCGCCGCGCGCGGTCTGGACTACGAGGTGGACCGCAACGGCAACCAGTGGGCGTGGCTGGGCGACCCGGCCTCCGGGGACGCCGTCGTCACCGGCTCGCACCTCGACTCCGTGCCCGACGGCGGCGCCTTCGACGGGCCGCTCGGGGTGGTCTCCTCCTTCGCCGCGCTCGACGAACTGCGCTCCAGGGAAGCCGAGTTCACCAGGCCCCTCGCCATCGTCAACTTCGGCGACGAGGAGGGCGCCCGCTTCGGTCTCGCCTGTGTCGGCTCCCGGCTCACCGCCGGAGCGCTCACCGCCGAGCAGGCACACCGCCTCACCGACGCCGACGGGATCACCCTCCCGCAGGCCATGGAGGCCGCCGGCCACGACCCCGACGCCATCGGCCCCGACCCCGAGCGGCTGGCACGCATCGGAGCGTTCGTCGAACTGCACGTCGAACAGGGCCGCGCGCTGGACCTGTCCGGCGACCGGGTCGGCATCGCCAGCGCCATCTGGCCGCACGGCCGCTGGCGGTTCGACTTCCGCGGCGAGGCCAACCACGCCGGCACCACCCGCCTCGTCGACCGCCGCGACCCGATGCTGTCGTACGCCGAGACGGTCCTCGCCGCCCGCCGCGAGGCCGCGCTCGCCGGTGCCGTCGCCACCTTCGGCAAGATCTCCGTCGAGCCGAACGGCGTCAACGCCGTCCCCTCCCTGGTGCGCGGCTGGCTCGACTCCCGGGCCGAGGACCAGGCCACCCTCGACACCGTCGTCGGCGGCATCGAGAAGGCCGCCCGCGCCTACGCCGAGGAGCACGGAGTCGACCTCGACGTGGTCCGGGAGTCCTTCACCCCGGTCGTCGAGTTCGACCACGCCCTGCGCGACGAACTCGCCCGCATCCTGGGCGGGTCGAGCGGCGGGTCGAGCGGCACGACCACCGGCCTCAGGGTCCCCGTCCTCGGCACCGGTGCCGGACACGACGCCGGGATCCTCTCCGGACGCGTCCCGACCGCCATGCTGTTCGTGCGCAACCCCACGGGTGTCTCGCACTCCCCGGCCGAGTTCGCCGCCGAGGACGACTGCGTGGCCGGGGTGCACGCCCTCGCCGACGTACTGGAAGGACTGGCCTGCAGGTGACCTCCACGCAGCGGACACGGACCTACTGGCTGGAGCACGCCTGGCTCGACCCGCAGGTGGAGCCGGGTGTCGCCCTCGACGTCACGGACGGCCGGATCACCGCCGTCCGCAAGGGCGCCGACACCCCGCCCCCGGGCGCCGAGATCCTGCGCGGCCTCACCCTCCCCGGCCTGGCGAACGCCCACTCGCACGCCTTCCACCGCGCCCTGCGCGGCACCGTCCAGGTCGGCTCCGGCACCTTCTGGACCTGGCGCGAGACCATGTACTCCGTCGCGGACCGGCTGACCCCCGACACCTACCACGCCCTGGCGCGCGCGGTGTACGCCGAGATGGCGCTCGCCGGGATCACGGCCGTCGGCGAGTTCCACTACCTCCACCACGCCCCCGGCGGCACCCCGTACGCCGACCCCAACGCGATGGGCGAGGCCCTGATCGAGGCCGCCGCCGAAGCCGGCATCCGCATCACCCTCCTCGACACCGCCTACCTGTCCTCCGGCTTCGGACAGCCCCCCACCGCCCACCAGCTCCGCTTCTCCGACGGCAGCGCGGACGCCTGGGCCGAACGCTGTTCACTTCTCAAGGAACGGGATCACGCACGGATCGGGGCCGCCATCCACTCGGTGCGGGCCGTGCCCGCCGAACAGCTGGCGACGGTGGCGGGCTGGGCCGGGGAGCGCGGCGCGCCGCTGCACGTCCACCTCTCCGAGCAGACCGCCGAGAACGAGGCCTGCCACGAGGTCCACGGCTGCACCCCGACCCAGCTCCTCGCCCTGCACGGGGTGCTCGGCCCGCGCACCACCGGCGTCCACAACACCCACCTCACCGCCGAGGACATCTCCCTGCTCGGCGGCAGCGGCACGGGCACCTGCATGTGCCCCACGACCGAGCGGGACCTCGCGGACGGCATCGGCCCGGCCGTCGCCCTGCAGAACGAGGGCTCACCGCTCTCCCTGGGCTCCGACAGCCACGCCGTGATCGACCTCCTGGAGGAGGCCCGCGCGATGGAGCTGAACGAACGCCTGCGCACCCGCACCCGCGGTCACTGGACGGCGGCCGCCCTGCTGCGCGCCGCCTCCGCCGACGGCCACGCGGCCCTCGGCCGCCCCGAGGCGGGCACCCTGGAGACCGGCGCCCCCGCCGACTTCACGACGATCGCCCTCGACTCCGTCAGGACGGCGGGCCCGCCGCCCCGGCTCGGCGCCGAGACCGCCGTATTCGCGGCGACCGCGGCGGACGTACGGCATACGGTCGTCGCGGGCCGGCACGTCGTACGCGACGGCGCCCACACGCTCGTACCGGATGTGCCGCAGGCGCTGGCGCGGGCGGTAGAAGCCCTGCACGCCTGACCCCCGCCCCTGTCAGCCACGAGGACACGACGATGAGCAGCAGCACCGTCATCACCAACATCGCCACGCTGGTCACCAACGACCCCTCCCTCGGTGACGGCTCTCCCCTCGGTCTGGTCCGGGACGCGGCCGTCGTCATCGAGGGCGACCGCGTCGTGTGGACCGGTGACTCCAGCAAAGCACCCGCCACTGACAACCGGGTCGACGCCGACGGCCGGGCGGCCCTCCCCGGCTTCGTCGACTCCCACTCCCACCTGGTCTTCGCGGGCGACCGCACCGAGGAGTTCAACGCCCGGATGTCCGGCCGCGGCTACACCGCGGGCGGCATCCGCACCACGGTCGCCGCCACCCGGGCCGCGAGCGACGAGGAACTCGAGGCGAACCTCACCCGTTACCTCTCCGAGGCCCTCCACCAGGGCACGACCACCTTCGAGACCAAGTCCGGGTACGGCCTGACGGTCGCCGACGAGGCCCGCGCCCTGCGCATCGCCGCCCGGCACACCGACGAGGTCACCTACCTCGGCGCCCATATCGTCGCCCCCGACCTCGCCGACGACCCGGCCGCCTATGTCGCCCTGGTCACCGGCGAGATGCTCGACGCCTGCGCGCCGTACGCCCGCTGGATCGACGTCTTCTGCGAGAAGGGCGCCTTCGACGGCGACCAGGCCCGCGCGATCCTCACCGCCGGCAGGGCGAAGGGCCTGCACCCCCGCATCCACGCCAACCAGCTGTCCTACGGCCCCGGCGTGCAGTTGGCCGTCGAACTGGACGCGGCGAGCGCCGACCACTGCACCCACCTCACCGACGCCGACGTGGACGCCCTCGCGAACAGCCGTACCGTCGCCACGCTCCTCCCCGGCGCCGAGTTCTCGACCCGCGCCCAGTGGCCGAACGGGCGCCGCCTCCTGGACGCGGGCGTGACGGTGGCCCTCTCCACCGACTGCAACCCCGGCTCCTCCTTCACCTCCTCGGTCCCCTTCTGCATCGCCCTGGCCGTCCGGGACATGGGCATGACCCCGGACGAGGCGGTCTGGTCGGCGACGGCCGGCGGAGCGGCAGCCCTCCGCCGCACGGACGTCGGCCGCCTCACCCCCGGCGCCTACGCCGACCTGACCCTCCTCGACGCCCCGAGCCACGTCCACCTGGCCTACCGCCCGGGCGTACCGCTGGTCTCCGGGGTGTGGAAGAGGGGCGTGCGGGTGGTCTGAGGGGCGCGCGAGTCAGGACGGGCGGCGCTACGACCGCCCGTTCGCGCGGTCGAAGATCTCGCGCAGCCACGGCCGGCGTACGGCGGGCAGCCGGGCCAGCGTCTGCAGGAACACCCGTGAGTCCGGGTGGAACAGCCGGTACGGGCGCAGCGGCAGCGGATCGTCGCGGAGGACGCCGTCGGGCATGCCACCGCTCACCGGGATCGGCGGGACCGGTTCGCGCGGGAAGGCGAGGTGCATCCAGACGTCGGCCGAGAGGGGGACGACGGCGGCGTCGGTTCCGGCGGGCGGTGACCACGCCTCGCCGGTCTGCGGATGGACCGGGACGAGGAGGATGCCGGCATCGGGGCGGGGAAGCCCCGGCCCGCCGAGGGCGAGCCGTTTCGCCGGTCGCCCCTTGGGGAGATGGACGTCCAGCGCGCGGCCGAAGAGGTCCGTGAGCAGCCCGTCGGGCAGGCCGACGGGAGCACCGCCCGACGCCGCTACCAGATGGGCCAGAGCTGCGCCGACGGCCGCTTCCCACTGCGGGTGCCAGTACCCGAGCTGCTCGACGGGCGGGGTGCTCCGCCGCTCACTCACGAGGGTGTCCCAGTCGTCCGGCCACGGATCATCCGTCCCGTCGTCGGGAAGCCGCCGTACGGCGTCCGGGGCGAGCCACACCGCCTGCCACAGCGAGCAGTCGTCGACACGGGTCGCCACCGCCTGCCCGCAGCCCGTGCACGCCAGATTCGGCCCGTCCCGCCCGTCGAGGCCCAGGCAGTAGCCATCCAGCCGCTCGGGGATGAGCGCCATGCCCCGGCCGTCCCCCGGGGCGAGGACCACGGCCCCCGCCGCGCCGAAGGAAAGCCCGTAGGCCGCCCGCGCGAACACACCCCGCGCCTGCGCCTCGTCCTCCCCGATCTCGCTCCACGGCTTCCACGGCCGCCCGGACGGCTCGGGATCCACGGCGTACGTTCCCGGCTCCATGAGCGACGGAAGCATGTCGTGGCCGTACGTCCAGTGCGCGTGCGGCGCAAGCGCGACCTGCGAGACGGAGGCGGTCAGTACGGCATCACACCGCGCACACACGAATACGGCCAACGCACCCTCTCCCTGTACCCGCGGATTCTCCCAGCGCGGGGAAGGGCGGCCAACTGCTTTTCTTTCAAGCCGAGTTGCTCTGCATGGCGTGGAGGGTGGCGGGGGAGGAGGCGAGTTCGAGGCAGGTGTCTCCTTCGCCGCCGCCGGAGAACGTGGACTTCTGCCAGCGCAGGGTCTGGACCATGGGTGCCTCACAGCTCCTTCGTGATGCGATGGATGAAGTCCCTTGACGCCACGGGTGCCAGGGACGCCCCCGACTCCGTTCGCGAGCGGGTCCTCGCCTCCGGCGATCTCGACGAACTGGGCACCTGGCTCGACCGTTCGTACCAGGTCACCGACGCGGGCGGGGTCACGCCGCCCCCGCCCGCCAGCGCTGATCCCCGCCCTCGTCCAGGGGTTCCAGGGACACTCCGCCCCCCGGGTCCGCCGTCAGCCCCGTCAGGATCGCGATCTGTGGGCGGACCGTCCCGTCCGCGTCCACCGTGAAGCGGAGGTTGTCGCCGTGATCGCCCTCCACCGAGTCGCACTCCCAGACGCCGACCCCCTTGTCCACGGAACCCCGGCTGTCCAGGCAGAAGTCGGTGTCGGCGGCCGACTGCACCACCCCGCGCCCCGCGTCCACCCGCCACCTCTGACTCGGCGACGACGTACACGGCACCGTCACCACGTCCGTGCCGTTGTCGAAGTCGCCCGCCACCTCCAGGCAGCGGCCGGTCGCGACGTTCACGACCTGGGCGTACGTCCCACCCGGCGCGCGAGTCGGGGAGGGGGACGGGGTCGGGGTCGGGGGTGTGGTGGTGCGTGAGGGGGACGGCGTCGCGCTCGGTGACGGGGACTTGATGGTACTTGGTGTGGGCGTGGGCGCGGGCGCCGACACCGTCGTCGTCACCGTCACCTGAGGGGCCGTCGACGGGGCTGCGGCTGCCGCCCCCGTCGGGACTCCCGCGTCGTCCGAGGGGATCAGGGTCAGCCACAGGGGGATCAGGGCCAGCGCTGCCACCGCCGAGACCAGGAGCGCACGGCGTCGCGGGAGTCGTCGTACCGGTGCCGCCACCTCCCGCTCCCGTTCCTCCCTCACGTACGCCGTCCCCGCCCACGGCAGCAACCCCTCCGCCAGCGCCGTGCGCGGCGCGTCCCGCAGCGCGCGCTGTTCCTCGTACGCCGTCGCGCAGTGCGGGCAGTGCGCCCGGTGGGCCTCCAGGTCGGGGCTGCGCCGGGCGCCCTCCGGTCGTACGGACTCCTCGATCAGCCGCCGGAAGTCCCCGCAGCGGGGGTCGTCGGAGGCGGCGAGGCGCAGCCGGAGTGCCGCCCCGGCCAGGGAGTGCAGGGCCGGGGCGGTCCCGTACGCCACGTCCACGGGAGTCAGGCCGAGCAGGACGGCGATGCGGTCCGTCTCCTCCCGCTCCACCACGCCGTACCAGATCAGGCCCTGTGCGCGGGGCGGGAGGGAGCGGAAGGCGGGCAGGAGGGGAGGAAGCGGGCCGTCGGGGGCCGGAGTCGTGTTGAGGACCAGGAGCAGGCCCGCGTCCAGGCCGCTCGCCCGGTCGTCCCCCGACCAGTCCGCCGCCACCCGTCCCACCTGGAGCAGCAGCCGGTGCCGCAGGGCGCCGCCCGGTTCGCTGCCGTGCGCGGTCTCCCGGGCCGTACGGGTGAACGCCTCCGCCGCCAGTCGGCGCGCGGCCGGCTCGCTCGTCGTGCAGAGGCGGGCGTAGGCCAGGACGGACGGTTCGTGGCGGGCGCGGAGGGCGCGCAGCGCCGGGTAGGCCCGGGCGGGCGCGCCGCGCAGGAGGTCTGTCAGACGGGCGTCGGAGGCATCGGAATGATCGGATGCAGTGGGGTCCTCCGCGTTCTCTCCGTCCGCACGGGACACGGTCCGCCTCCTCGCCGTTGCTGACGTACTGGTCAGTCTGGGGTGGGGGTGACCCTAGTGGCGAGAGGGGTGTCGTGGGGAGGGTTTCCGGGGGTAAGGCTCCGTCCCCCGGGGCGGGCGCCCCGGGGGTGACCGGGCCTACTCCTCGACCGTCAGTCCCTTGCGCAGTCGCACCAGGGTCCGTGACAGCAGGCGGGACACATGCATCTGCGAGATGCCCAGTTCCTCGCCGATCTCCGACTGGGTCATGCCCGCGACGAAGCGGAGGGAGAGGATCTGGCGTTCGCGCGGCGGGAGTTCGGCGATCAGGGGCTTCAACGACTCGACGTACTCGATGCCTTCGAGCCCGTGGTCCTCGTAGCCGATGCGGTCGGCGAGGGCGCCCTCCGCGTCGTCCTCGTCCGGCTGGGCGTCCAGGGAGGACGCCGTGTAGGCGTTGGAGGCCGCCATGCCCTCCACGACCTCTTCGTTGGTGATGCCGAGACGTTCCGCCAGTTCCGCCACGGTGGGGGAGCGGTCCAGCTTCTGGGCGAGTTCGTCGCCCGCCCTGGCCAGGTCGAGCCGCAGCTCCTGGAGCCGGCGCGGGACGCGGACGGACCAGGACGTGTCCCGGAAGAACCGCTTGATCTCACCGACGATGGTCGGCATCGCGAAGGTGGGGAACTCGACGCCGCGGGAGAGTTCGAACCGGTCGATCGCCTTGATCAGGCCGATCGTGCCGACCTGGACGATGTCCTCCATCGGTTCGCTGCGCGAGCGGAAGCGGGAGGCGGCGAACTTCACGAGGGCGAGGTTCAGCTCGACGAGGGTGTTGCGCACGTACGCGTGTTCGTGCGTGCCCTCCTCGAGTGACTCCAGCCGCTCGAACAGCGTCTTGGACAGGGCCCGTGCGTCGACGGCCCCGATCTGTGCGATCTCCTCCTGCGGAGGGATCAGCTCGTCGTACGGAGGGGGCGCGTCGGGGTGACGGGGCCCGGGAAGCTCCGCGATGGGATTCAGCTGGTCCTGTACCGGTGGGGGTGTCGACGTCGCAGTCGGGGTAGGCGATGCGTCGAGCCGGGGTGACATGATGTCCTCCATCGTTCTCGGCATAAGGCTGCCGAAGCCAGTGAGCGCACTACGGTGTGCGGCGCCTCCAAAGCCGGCCGTGTCGGTTGTGTGTTCCTTACTAGCCCTACCGGCTGCACGGAGCCATCCGCAAGTGCGAATTGGTGGCTTATGTCCGTTTGTGTGTGATTGTTCAGGTGTTGGAGCACGTGGCGAAGGCGTAGTGTTCGAGGGCGGCCGGCGGGGAATTTCGCAGGCTGTCGGCAGGTGATCACCCAGTAGTGAGCGAACCCGGGAGAGAGACGCATGGACCGCGGGACGGTCGGCAGCGCACAGTCGGGCCGGCTTCTGGTCGAGGTGCGGGAAGAGGGGTCCAGCGCCGTCGTGACCCCGGCGGGCGAGTTGGACCACCACACCGCCGATCTGTTGCGTGAACCACTCGAGGACTGTCTCTCCAGGGGGCTCAGCAGGCTGGTCGTGGACTGCTCACGGCTGGAGTTCTGCGACTCCACCGGGCTGAACGTCCTGCTCGGCGCCCGGCTGAAGGCGGAGGCGGCCGGGGGCGGGGTCCATCTGGCGGGGATGCAGCCCGTGGTGGCCCGGGTCTTCGAGATCACCGGGGCGGACGCGGTGTTCACCGTGCACGAGAGCCTCGCGGCCGCGCTCGCCGACGAGGACGGCTGAGCCGTCCCGGCCGTGTCCGGTGGCAAGCGCCCGGCGCGACGGGAACGGGGGGTGTTCCACCCGTTCCGCAGGGCAGGAGACATCCTGGATCTGAACATGTCGGTGGCACGTTCGACGGAAACGCCGGTGTGCCGCGTACTGGACTCTGTACGGCACCCTGTGGTGAGTGAATGTTGAATTGTGAACCGGTGAACCGGTGAATCGGTGAGGTGAAGCGCTGATGAGCACCACCCGGCCCTACTCGCCGGGCGACCGCGGTCCGGAGCAGGAGCCGGAGGCCGGCGGCGCTGCCGGGGGCCCGGCGAGTCGCTCCGGGGCCCCGGCGGGTCGCCAGGTCCGCGGGCTGAGTTTCGACGGTGTCAGCGGGGTCGTCCCGGCGGCCCGCGACTTCGCCCGGCAGGCGCTGTACGCGTGGGGCTGGCTGCCCGCGGCCACCGCCGACCAGCGGGCCGCCGCCGAGGATGTGCTGCTCGTCGTCTCCGAGCTGGTCACCAACGCCTGTCTGCACGCCGAGGGGCCGGAGCGGATGGTCCTGGGCTGCGACAAGAAGGTGATCCGCGTCGAGGTCTCCGACCGCGGCACCGGCCAGCCGGCACCCCGCACCCCGCACCGCGCGGGCCGCCCCGGCGGCCACGGCATGTTCATCGTCCAGCGCCTCTGCCTGGACTGGGGAGTCGTCCGCACCCCGGGCCTGGCCGGCAAGACGGTCTGGGCGGAACTGGGCGCCCCGGCCTGACGGCGCGGTCACCGGCGGCACGTGCGGGAGCCTCTTGCGGGTGGGCGATTCCCGGCACCCCGAACCCCTTGGCCCCCGCTCCTGAACGCCCCACCCCTCATCCCCGAACCCTCCACCCCCGAACCCCTCACCCCCACCCCCGGATCCCCACAACTCCGGCCCTCCCCTTCTCTTCCCTCCTCAACCCGCCCGGCGTACCTTGACGGCTCGATCTGATGGCTCGTCAGGAATGGCCGGTAGGCGACTGGCAGGAATGAGGGACCGTGTCGAACCGGAAGCGAAGCGCCGCGCTCATGACCGCCGCGGCCCTGGCCGGGGCGGCGGTCTGGATGTCCGCCCCCGTGGCCACGGCCGAGGTCGTCGACGTCGACTACTCCTGCAAGACACCCATCGGCGACAAGAGCGCGGTCTCGCCGATCGACATCAAGGGCGTCAAGAGCGGCAGCGGCTACAAGATCACCATGTCCTGGCAGAAGGGCGTCTCCTCCAGCCCGGTGGAGCTCGGCGCGGGCTCGATGGTCCCCAGCGCCACCATCAAGCTCGGCGGCGCCGACAGCGGCACGATGACCGTCACCGGCGCCGCCAACCAGGCCGCGATCCCCGAGAACACGCCCATCAAGATCAACGATCTGAGCGGCACGTACACCCCGAAGAAGACCGGCAAGGTCACCTTCACGGCCGCCGTCCTCACCATAAAGGCGCTCGGTACGACCACCACCTGCACGCCCACCAACAGCCCCAGCCCCTCCCTCACCCTCGACGTGACCGCGTCGGGCAGCGGCGGAACCACAGGCGGCAGTGACGGCGGCAGCGGCGACGAGCTTCCGCAGACCGGGCCCGAGGACTCGGCGATCGCCCTCGGCACCCTCGGCGGCACCGTCCTGCTCGCCGGTGCGGCGGGCGTCCTGTGGCTGACCCGGCGGCATCAGCAGCCCCGCTGACCGCCGCCCCGCCCACCCCTCGTCACCGGAGCCGCCGATGCCGTACGCCTGCGCCGCCCGTGCCGTACGCCCCCTGCTGCTGACGCTGCCCCTGCTCGTGGCCGCCGCTCCCGCCGCCGACGGCTGGTCGGCCGCGCCCGCGGGCGGCGGGCGGCCCTCCTTCTACGCGGAGGGCGCCCCCGGTGCGGTGCTCCAGGACACGGTCGCCGTCACCAACCCGGGCACCCGGCCGCTCACCGTACGGCTGCGCGGCACCGGTCTCGGCGGTCTCCCGCTCGCCTTCGCGGAGACGGCCGTGGACGTGCCCGCCCGCACCCGCGCCGAGGTGCCGTTCACGGTGACGCTCCCGGCGGACACACCCCCGGGCGACCGCTCCGGTGCGATCGCCGTACAGGACTCCACGGGCCGACGGGTCACCGTCCCGCTGCTGGTGCGGGCCGGCGGTCCGCGGCTGCCCGCGCTGACCGTCGAGCACGTGGCCGTGCACGGCGACCGCATCACGTACGAACTGGTCAACCGGGGCACGACGGATCTCGTACCCCGGCTCGCGGTGCGCGCGGACGGGGTCCTCGGGACCGTACTGGACCGTGCCCCGCGCACCCTGCCCGTCCGGCTGCCGCCGGGCCGACGGCTGCGGCTCGACGAGCCGTGGCCCGACCGCCCGGCGCTGGACGCGGTGACCGTGCGCCTGACCGTCACCGCCCCCGGTGCCGCCCGCGCCACCGGGGGCGCACGGGCGCGGTTCGTGCCGTGGGGCGCGGTGGGGGCCGGGGCGGGCGCGCTGTCCGTCGGGGCGGGGGCCCTGGCGGTCGTACGACGTCGTAGGCGCGAGGCCGGTGGCACGGCCGCAGCGAGGGGAGCGGGTACGTGAACGGCAGACTGCGGACCACCACATCGGCGCCCTTCTCCCTCCTCCTGCTCTTCGTGCTCTTCCTGCTGCTGGCGTCACCGCTCGCTCCGGCGGGCACCGCGTCGGCGGCACAGAAGCCCACCGTCACCCTCTCCAGCGCCCAGGCCGGCACCGGCGCCTCGGTCACCGTCAGCGGCAGCGGCTGGCGGCCGCGCACCCTGCTGATGCTGCTGATCTGCGGCCGGGCCAGCCCGGCCCGGGGCCTGACCGGTGGCACCAACTCCTGCGCCAACGCCGACGGCAGGGCCGTCACCACCGACGCCGAGGGACGGTTCAGCCAGGCGCTCCCGGTGGCCGAGCCGCCCGATCCCTGCCCCTGCGTGGTGCACGTGGCCACCGCGACCGGGGCGAAGGCCCAGGTCGACGTCGTCTTCCAGGTGGCCGGGCACCCGGTCGAACCGCTGCCCGCCGCGTCCTCGTCGGGCGGCCGGCTCGCCGTGCTCACCGACACCCGGCTGGACGGCTCGGGCGGTCTGCTCACCTGGTTCGGCGCGCCGCCCGCCCGCACCCTCGTCCTCACCGTCGGCAACCTCGGCACCACGACCGTGAAGGACCCGGTGTTCCAGGTCGGCACCACGCACGGGGTGTTCGCCCCGCAGTGGGACGAACGGCAGTGGCGCGGCACGATCCCGCCCGGCGGGAAGGCACGGGTGAAGCTGCCCGTCGAACTCTCCGCCGGCGCCCACGGCGACTACACCGTCTCCCTGAAGTACGGCGGCAAGGTCCTCGCGGAGCAGCCCTGGGGCGTGGGCCGCCCCTGGGGCGTGACCCTGTTCTGGATCCTGCTCTGCCTGGTGGTGCCGGCCGCGGTGTTCCGGATCGGGATGGCCGTGGTGGACCGGGTACGGCCGCGGAACCGGCCCATCCGCCGGACGCGCAGGGGGCACGGGCCCGGCGGCCGGGGCCCCTCACCGGTCCCCGCCGGCACCTCCGCGATCCTGCCGTGGTTCACCCCGGACACCTCTCCGGCCACGGCGGAACGGCTCGCCGCACCGCACGACGACCAACCGACGAGTCCTCGACTCCCGGCAGGAAGGGAACCAAGTGAGTGAGAGAGCCGTACCACCCCCGCGCGGGGCCGGGCGGAGGAGCGCGGCCGCGGCGGGCGCCGCCGTCCTGCTCGCCGGCGCCGCCGCGCTGCTCGGCGTGACCGCGGGGCAGGCCCAGGCCGCCGAGGTCTCCTACGCCACCCACTGCGTGCCGCCGTCGGGTGTGGGCCTGCCCGAGATCGACGGCACCACCAAGGTCGACATCAGCGCACCGGCCACGGCGAAGGTCGGCGACACCGTCGACATCGTCTGGAAGTTCACCCAGGCCGCGTCGAAGAACCCCGACATCATCGATCTGCCCGCGAACTCGGTCCAGCCGTCGGGCACGTTGAAGGCGGCCGGCGCGCAGAGCGCGGACATCGCGATGACGGGCCCGCGCGAGAACCCGGCGATCCCCAAGGGCGGCGCCATGGTGCTGTCCGACATGAAGGGCACGCTGAAACTGACGGCGGCGGGCCAGGTGACGCTGACGCCGAACGCGTACGTCGTCAACGCGCTGGGGACGAACACCACCTGCACCCCGTCCGAGACGGTCCAGCCGGCCGCGACGATCACGGTGACGGCGGGGGAGGGCAGTTCGAGCGCGTCCTCCGATCCGTCGGGGAGCGCGAGTGCCAGCCAGTCCTCGTCGCCGTCGGCCAGCGCCTCGGCCAGCGCGTCCGCCAGTACGTCCGCGTCCCCGAGCGTCTCGGCGAGCGCGACCGGTGACGACGGCCAGACCGACTTCACCGGCAAGGTCGTCGACATCCCCTACACCTGTGACTCCCCGCTCGGGGTGAAGAAGGCGACCTCGCCGATCCAGATCAACGCCAAGAAGGACGGCGGGAGTTACGACCTCACCGTGCAGTTCAAGAAGTCGGTGATGGACAGCCCGATCGACATCCCGGCCGGCAAGGTGAAACCGACCATGCAGGTCGTGCTGGGCGGTTCGGACACGGGCTCGGTGACGGTGGAGGGCCCGCTGAACGCCGAGACGATCCCGCAGGGCGACCCGATCGAGATCCCGGACCTCACCGGCACCTACAAGCCGGGCGCGACCGGCGAGTCCACGCTCTCCCCGGGCGTCCTCACCATCGAGGCCATGGGCACGACCACCACCTGCACCCCCGACAGCACCGCCGTCTCCCTCACCCTGGACACCGAGGAGCAGGCGAGCGGAGCCTCCGGCGGCTCGTCCTCGTCGAGTACGTCGACCAGCGGCGGCCTGGCGGAAACGGGCGCCGACGACCACGCCTCCCTCAAGGCCCTGGGCCTGGTGGCCGGTACGGCGGTCCTGCTGGGCGGCGCGGTCTTCACCTTCATGCCGGGACGTCGACACATGCGCTGACTTGTAGGGGCGCGGGGCTGTATAGATATGCGGCTCCGCCGCGTGGGCGCGAGCAACCACCGACGGACAGGCAGCCGAAACCCAAGAGGGCCACCCCGTTCAAAGAACACGGTGGCCCTCTTCAGAAGACGATCAGTGAACGTCCCCCATCAGCTCCCTGACCCTCTTCCGGTACATCCACACCGCTCCACCGGCGATCACGGCGAGCACCGCCTGCAGCGCCACGATCCCCGTCTTGTTCAGGTCGACCCCGGCGATGGCCAGCAGACCGGTGGTCGCGTCACCCGCGGTGACCGCGAGGAACCAGACACCCATCATCTGCGAGGCGTACTTCGCGGGCGCCATCTTCGTGGTGACCGACAGACCCACCGGGGACAGCGTCAGCTCACCCACGGTCTGCACGAAGTAGATGCCGACCAGCCACATCGCGGCCGCCTTGTGACCGCCGTCGGCGATCGCCAGCGGGGCGAGGAACAGGAAGAAGGACGCGCCGATCAGCACCAGGCCCATCGCGAACTTCACCGCGGTGCTCGGCTCCTTGCCGCGCCTGGCCAGCGCCAGCCAGGCCCAGGCGAAGACCGGTGCCAGCGCCATGATCATGACCGGGTTGACCGACTGGTACCAGGAGACCGGGAACTCCCAGCCGAAGATCGTGTTGTCGGCGGAGGAGTCCGCGAACAGGGACACGGTCGAACCGCCCTGGTCGTAGATCATCCAGAACACGGCCGCGGCCACGAAGAACCAGATGTACGCCGACATCTTCGACTGCTCGGCGCGGTCGAGGTCCTTGTCCCGCTTGATGCGGCCGATGACCACGACGGGGATGACCAGACCGGCGATGGTGATCGGGACCAGCAGCCAGTTCAGGGTGTAGTGACCGGAGACCACCACGACCGTGTAGAAGACGGCGGCGACGGCGGCCCACAGACCGGCCTTGCGCAGCGTGGCGGACTTCTCGGCGGCGGTCATCGGGGTGGGCACGACGTCCGAGCGCGAGTTCAGGTGACGGCTGCCGAGCAGGAACTGGGCGAGGCCGAGGGCCATGCCGAGCGCGGCGAGGGCGAAGCCCAGGTGCCAGTTGACGTTCTCGCCGACGGTGCCGATGACCAGCGGGGCGGCGAAGGCGCCGAGGTTGATGCCGATGTAGAAGACCGTGAAGCCGCCGTCGCGGCGCGGGTCGTCCGGGCCGTCGTAGAGGTGGCCCACCATCGTGGAGATGTTGGCCTTCAGCAGACCGGAACCGACGGCGACCAGGCCGAGGCCGGCGTAGAAGGTGCCGGAGTTCGGCAGGGCCAGGGTGAGGTGGCCGAGCATGATGACCGCGCCGGCCACGGCGACCGTCCGGCGGGGGCCGAGGACACGGTCCGCGAACCAGCCGCCGGGCAGGGCGAGCAGGTAGACGAGCGACAGGTACACCGAGTAGATCGCGGTCGCGGTGGCCGCGCTCAGGTGCAGGCCGCCCGGGGCCACCAGGTACAGCGGGAGCAGGGCCTTCATGCCGTAGTAGGAGAAACGCTCCCACATCTCGGTCATGAAGAGGGTGGCCAGTCCGCGGGGGTGGCCGAAGAAGGTCTTCCCGGAGCCGGGGGTGGCCGGACGGACCGAGTCCTTCGTCAGGCTGGACGCCATGGTCGTTCCTTGCTGGTCGGGACGCGCTGCTTCAGCGGGCTTGCCTGAGCGGTCACGCGCCCGGTGGGGGACGGCCGGCACCGGCGGGTCGGTCCGTCCGCCCCACGCCCTCGGGGAGTCCGCCCCGGGTCGCGGAGCGGTGGACGGCGACCACCGGGATCCACGCCTCTACGCGCGTTGCGCGAGCAGAGGCCCGGCCAGAGGTCATTCCTTTCGAGGCCGGCGGGGACGTGGCCCGCACCGGCCCGCACACAAAAGAGACCTTCGGCGTCAAGTGCGCCAAAGGTCCCCGCGGTGCTACAGGCGTTGTTTCACCATACGTCAGGAGAGTGTCGGAAATGAATAGGTTTGAGACACGGATCACAGGTGATCAAGGAACCGCGGTGACCTTTCGAAGGTCTGTACTATCTTGCCACCCGTCGACCGTAGGTACGTACCAAGATCGCCGCCCGTGCGGCGGGCCGATTGTCCGGCATGTCCCTGGGTAAGAAACAGCCGCGCCGATCACACTTCGACCCGTGCCCCCCGCGGACTACCATCAGCTCATGACCCGTGTACTGCTCGCCGAGGACGACGCGTCCATCTCGGAGCCGCTGGCCCGCGCACTGCGCCGGGAAGGGTACGAGGTCGAGGTGCGTGAGGACGGACCGACCGCGCTCGACGCCGGGATGCAGGGCGGCGTCGACCTGGTCGTGCTGGACCTCGGCCTGCCCGGCATGGACGGCCTCGAGGTCGCCCGCCGCCTGCGCTCCGAGGGCCACGCCGTGCCGATCCTCATCCTGACCGCGCGCGCCGACGAGGTGGACACCGTCGTCGGTCTCGACGCGGGCGCGGACGACTACGTCACCAAGCCCTTCCGTCTCGCCGAACTCCTCGCCCGGGTACGGGCCCTGCTGCGGCGCGGCGCCGCGGAGCCCGCGCAGCCGCCCGCCACCCACGGCGTGCGCATCGACGTCGAGTCGCACCGCGCCTGGATGGGCGACGAGGAACTCCAGCTCACGGCCAAGGAGTTCGACCTGCTGCGGGTCCTCGTCCGGGACGCGGGCCGGGTCGTCACCCGCGACCAGCTGATGCGCGAGGTCTGGGACACCACCTGGTGGTCCTCCACCAAGACCCTCGACATGCACATCTCCTGGCTGCGCAAGAAGCTCGGCGACGACGCGGCCAACCCCCGCTACATCGCCACCGTGCGTGGTGTGGGTTTCCGCTTCGAGAAGAGCTGAGCGCTTCCCGCCGCCCGGGATGAACAGCTCACGGTCCCGTTGGATATGAGGACATGCGCCGCCGACTGATCCAGTCCACCCTCGCCGTCGTGCTCGTGGTGATCGCCGTCTTCGGCGTCTCCCTCGTCATCGTCGAGAGCCGCACGATCAGCAACAGCGCCCAGGAGCGGGTGGACTCCGAGGCGGTGCGGCTGGTCGGCATCGTGGACAGCCGGCTGCTCGGCCGCGAGGACGTCACCGCGGAGATCCTGCGCGACCAGGTCACCCAGGACCGCTACGCCGTGATCCGCATCCCGGGACAGAAGCCGATCACGGTCGGCAGCAAGCCCGGCGGTGACGTCATCCACGCCGAGGAGCGCGGCGAGGGCGGCGAGACCGTCCGGGTCGAGGAGCCCCGCTCCACGATCACCCGGGAGGTCGGCCGCACCCTGCTGATCATCGGCCTGGTCGCGCTGCTCGCGGTCGTCGCGGCGGTCCTGCTGGCCATCCGCCAGGCGAACAAACTGGCCTCCCCCCTCACCGACCTCGCGGAGACCGCCGAACGCCTCGGCTCGGGCGACCCCCGCCCCCGCCACAAGCGCTACGGCGTCCCGGAGCTCGACCGGGTGGCGGACGTCCTGGACTCCTCCGCGGAACGCATCGCCCGGATGCTCACCGCCGAGCGCCGGCTGGCCGCCGACGCCTCCCACCAGCTGCGCACCCCCCTGACGGCGCTGTCGATGCGCCTGGAGGAGATCACCCTCACCGACGACCCCGACACGGTGAAGGAGGAGGCGACGATCGCCCTGACCCAGGTCGAACGCCTGACGGACGTCGTGCAGCGCCTCCTGACCAACGCCCGCGACCCCCGCACCGGCTCCGCCGTCTCCTTCGACCTCGACGAGGTCATCCAGCAGCAGCTCGCCGAGTGGCGCCCCGCCTACCGCAGTGCCGGACGCGCCATCGTCAGCTCCGGCAAGCGCCATCTGCGGGCCGTGGGCACCCCGGGCGCGGTCGCCCAGGTCCTCGCCGCCCTGATCGAGAACTCCCTGATGCACGGCGGTGGCACGGTCGCCCTGCGCACCCGGGTCACCGGCAACCAGGCGGTCATCGAGGTCACCGACGAGGGCCCCGGCGTCCCCGCCGACCTCGGCGCCCGCATCTTCGAGCGCACGATCAGCGGCCGCAACTCCACGGGCATCGGCCTCGCGGTGGCCCGGGACCTCGCCGAGGCCGACGGCGGCCGCCTGGAGATGCTCCAGGCCCAGCCCGCGGTCTTCGGCCTCTTCCTCTCCCGCACGGCGCCCCGGAAGCGGACGTCGCACGACGAGGAACCGATGGTCAGGTAGGACCCGGTGGCCGCGGCCCGCCGCCGGGCGTCAGCCGACGCGCTGGCGGGCCTTCGCCTTCCGGGTCTGCTCCCCGATCTGCTCCCCGATCAGGGACTCCTCCGTGAGGAAGGACTCGGCGCTGGCCACGGCCTCTTTCGCGGGCAGGGCGCGGAACACCCACGTCCGGTACGACCAGAAGCGGAACAGCGTCGCGACCCCGATGCCGAGGAACTTGAACACGTTGCTCTGCAGCGGGCTGTCCCAGCCGAACCCGTAGGTCGCCGCGAACAGCAGACCGTTCTCGATCACCAGACCGACCGCGCTGAACAGCAGGAACAGCGTCAGTTCCTTCGTGCGCCCGCTCTTGTCGCGGTCACGGTAGGTGAAGTACCGGAACCCGATGTAGTTGAAGACGATCGACACGATGGTCGCGATGACACTCGCGCGGACCACCGGCAGGTCGGTGAGATGGCGGACGAGATTGAACACGCCGAGGTTGACCAGCAGCCCCGCACCGCCCACAGCCCCGAATTTGACCAGCTCACGGCCTACGCGCCGTAGCCGTCCTTGCCCCGAGGAACCATGCGCCATGGTCGTACAGGCCCCCGTTCGGGTCTCGGTTGTGTCAACCCAGCCATGCTAACCACCACTCTTGTCGGTTTCCTGTGCTCCGCCTCACGGGTCGGAAACGGGTCGGGAAGAACGCGGCAAACGACCGGTATGAGCCGGGGAAAAGACCGGTGAGAGCCCCGGACGCCCGCACCGGCGGGCGCGGGCTCCGGCCCAGGTGACGCGGCCGATACCCTGGGGGCGTGACGTTCCCGGTAGTCGGCATGGTCGGCGGAGGCCAGCTCGCTCGTATGACACACGAGGCGGGCATTCCGCTGGGCATCAGGTTCAAGCTCCTCAGTGACACCCCCCAGGATTCCGCGGCGCAGGTCGTGAGCGATGTCGTCATCGGCGACTACCGCGATCTCGACACGCTGCGTGACTTCGCGCGCGGGTGCGATGTGATCACCTTCGATCACGAACATGTCCCCACCGAGCACCTCAGGGCGCTGGAGGCGGACGGCATCCCCGTCCGCCCCGGCCCCGACGCGCTGGTGCACGCCCAGGACAAGGGCGTGATGCGCGCGAAGCTCGACGCGATCGGCGTGCCCTGCCCGCGGCACCGCATCGTGACCGACCCGCAGGACGTGGTCCGGTTCGCGGCCGAGGGCGGGGGAGGCTTCCCCGTCGTCCTCAAAACGGTTCGCGGCGGCTACGACGGCAAGGGCGTGTGGGTGGTGGAGACCGCCGAGGAGGCGGCCGACCCGTTCCGCGCCGGCGTCCCCGTCCTCGCCGAGGAGAAGGTCGACTACGTCCGCGAGCTCGCGGCCAACGTGGTGCGCTCCCCGCACGGCCAGGCCGTCGCCTACCCGGTCGTGGAGTCCCAGCAGGTCGGCGGCGTCTGCGACACCGTGATCGCGCCCGCCCCCGACCTGGACCGGGCCCTCGCCCTCCAGGCGGAGGAGATGGCCCTGCGCATCGCCAAGGAACTCGGCGTCGTCGGCCATCTCGCGGTCGAGCTGTTCCAGACCCGCGACGGCCGCATCCTCGTCAACGAACTCGCGATGCGCCCGCACAACTCCGGCCACTGGACCCAGGACGGCGCGATCACCTCCCAGTTCGCCAACCACGTCCGCGCGGTCCTCGACCTCCCCCTCGGCGACCCGCGCCCGCGCGCGCCCTGGACGGTCATGGTCAACGTCCTCGGCGGCGACTTCCCCGACATGTACTCCGCGTACCTGCACTGCATGGCCCGCGACCCCCAGCTCAAGATCCACATGTACGGCAAGGACGTGAAGCCGGGCCGCAAGGTCGGCCACGTCAACACCTACGGCGACGACCTCGACGACGTGCTCGAGCGCGCCCGTCACGCAGCCGGCTACCTGAGAGGCACGATCACCGAATGAGCCCCGTTGTTGGCATCGTGATGGGTTCGGACAGCGACTGGCCCGTCATGGAGGCCGCCGCCCAGGCCCTGGACGAGTTCGAGATCGACTACGAGGTCGACGTCGTCTCCGCGCACCGCATGCCCCGCGAGATGATCGCGTACGGCGAGCAGGCCGCCGACCGCGGACTGAAGGTGATCGTCGCCGGGGCCGGCGGCGCCGCCCATCTGCCCGGCATGCTCGCCTCCGTGACCCCGCTCCCGGTGATCGGCGTGCCCGTCCCGCTGAAGTACCTGGACGGCGTGGACAGCCTGCTGTCCATCGTGCAGATGCCGGCCGGCGTCCCCGTCGCCACGGTCTCCGTCGGCGGCGCCCGCAACGCCGGACTGCTCGCCGCCCGGATCCTCGCCGCCCACGACGAGGACCTCCTCGCCCGGATGCGCGACTTCCAGCAGGAGCTGAACGACCAGGCCACCGAGAAGGGCAAGCGGCTGCGCGCCAAGGTCGAGGGCGCGGGCGCCGGCTTCGGCTTCGGGAAGTGACGGCCTTGAGCTCACTCGAGGCAGCCCGGGAACTCCTCGCCGACTTCCCCGTCGTCGACGGCCACAACGACCTGCCCTGGGCCCTGCGCGAGCAGGTCCGCTACGACCTCGACGCCCGCGATCTCGCCGTCTCCCAGGCCGCCCATCTGCACACCGACCTGCCGCGGCTGCGCGAGGGCGGGGTCGGCGCGCAGTTCTGGTCGGTGTACGTCCGCGCGGACCTGCCCGACCCGGTCCCGGCGACCCTGGAGCAGATCGACTGCGTACGGCAGCTGATCGACCGGCACCCGGCCGATCTGCGCGCCGCGCTCACCGCCGCCGACATGGAGGCGGCGCGCGCGGAGGGCCGTATCGCCTCCCTGATGGGCGCCGAGGGCGGCCACTCCATCGCCAACTCGCTGGGCACCCTGCGTGGCCTGTACGCGCTCGGCGTGCGCTATCTGACCCTCACCCACAACGACAACGTGGACTGGGCGGACTCCGCGACCGACGAGCCGAGGGCGGGCGGCCTCACCGCGTTCGGCCGCGAGGTGGTGCGCGAGATGAACCGGCTCGGCATGCTGGTCGACCTCTCGCACGTGGCCGCCACCACCATGCGCGACGCGCTGGACGCCAGCTCCGCGCCGGTGGTGTTCTCGCACTCCTCGGCGCGCGCGGTCTGCGACCACCCCCGCAACATCCCCGACGACGTCCTCGAACGCCTGCCCGCCAACGGCGGCGTCGCCATGGTGACGTTCGTACCGAAGTTCGTGCTCCAGGCCGCCGTCGAATGGACCGCGGCGGCGAGCGAGAACCTGCGCGCCCACGGTTTCCACGACCTGGCCACCACGCCCGAGGCGATGAAGGTCCACCAGGCCTTCCAGGAGTCGCACCCCCGCCCGGTCCCCACGGCCGCGACCGTGGCCGACCACCTCGACCACATGCGCGCGGTGGCCGGCATCGACCATCTGGGCATCGGCGGCGACTACGACGGCACGGCCTTCACCCCCGACGGCCTGAACGACGTCTCCGGCTACCCCAACCTGATCGCGGAGCTCCTCGACCGCGGCTGGTCGAAGGCCGACCTCGCCAAGCTGACCTGGCAGAACGCCGTGCGGGTGCTGGGCGCCGCGGAGGACGTCTCCCGCGATCTGCGCACCCGGCGGTCCCCGTCCAACGCGACGATCGAGTCCCTCGACAGCTGAGCCGTACCCCGGTGGGCGGGCCGTACCCCCGAACGCCCCGCCCACCAGGAAGCCTCCCCGCCCCCGTGCGACGGTGGCCGTACCGCCGAGCGACGTACGGAGACCGTCATGGCCGACCTCCAGGACGAACTGCACGACCCGCCCGAGGCCCATGAACCACCGGTCCCCCGCACCCCCGAAGTCCCGTCGCGCCCGCAGCCTCCCGCACACGCGGAGCCGGACCCGCAGCGCCGGTTCCAGCCCGCGCACCCCGAGCGGGACCTGTCACGCCCCCAGCCGCCCACGCACGCCGAGCCGACCCCGTCGCGCCCGCAACCTTCCGCGCACGCCGAGCCGACCCCGTCGCGCCCGCTGCCTTCCGCGCACGTGGACCCGGCCCCGTCGCGCCCGCACAGGCCCGCGCGCCCGGAGCCGTCCCCGCTCGTGGAACCGGACCCGCAGCGCCGGTTGCAGCCCGTACACCCGGAGCGGAACCTGTCACGCCCGCAGCCGTCCCCGCCCGTGGAGCCGGACCCGCTGCGCCCGTTGCAGCCCGTGCACCCCGAGCCAGCCCCGTCGCGCCCGCTGCAGTCCGCGCACCCGCACCCGGCCCCGCACCCGCACCCGCACCTGGACCCGCACCCGCACCTGGCCCCGCACCCGCACCCGCACCCGGCCCCGCACCCGCACCTGGACCCGCACCCGCACCCGGCCCCGGCCTCGCACCCGGCCCCGGCCTCGCACCCGGCCCCGGCCTCGCACCCGGCCCCGGCCTCGCACCCGGCCCCGGCCTCGCACCCGGCCCCGGCCTCGCACCCGGCCCCGGCCTCGCACCCGGCCCCGGCCTCGCACCCGGCCCCGGCCTCGCACCCGGCCCCGGCCCCGGCCCCGCACCCGCACCCGCACCCGGCCCCGCACCCGCACCCGGCCCCCGCCCCTGACGTCGAGCTCATCGACCCCCTGGAGCGGGCCCGTGCTCTGCTTGGGCGGTGGCCTGTTGCTGATGGCTACAGTGGGCTGGCCCGGGCGTTGCGGGAGTTGCCCTGGTACGACCTGCAGCTCGGGGAGAGCGCCGTCGACACCGATGTGCCGCGGCTGCGGCGCGGCCGGGTCGGGGCGCTGTTCTGCGCCCTGCACCCGCCGGAGGGCCTCGCGTCCGACCGGGCCCTCGGCGCCACCCTGGAGCAGCTCGACCTCGCCCGTGCGGTGGTCGCCGCCCACCCGGAGGGGCTGCGGCTCGCCCGGACCGCGGGAGAGGTCCTCGACGCCCGCAACTGCGGCCGGGTCGCCGTCGTCCTCGGCCCGGCCACCGCGGCGGCCCTCGACGGCTCCCTGGCCGTCCTGCGCGTCCTGCACTCCCTGGGACTGCGCGTCCTCACCCTCGCCGGCACCTCGTGGGCGGGCGAGGCGGGCCTGACCCGGTTCGGCGAGGAGGCGGTACGGGAGATGAACCGGCTCGGTGTCCTCGCCGACCTCTCCGGCGCCTCCGACGCCACGACCGGCCGCGCCCTCGCCCTCTCCCGCACCCCGGTGCTGGCCACCCGCTCCGCCGCCCGCGCCCTGCGCCCGCACCCCGACAACCTCCCCGACCACCTGCTCGCCGAGCTGGGCGCGGCCGGGGGCGTGTGCATGGTGCCGATGAGCGAGGAGCAGACCGGGCCGGCCCTGCGGGACGTCGCCGACCACCTCGACCACGTACGCGCCGTCGCGGGCCCCGGGAGCGTCGCCCTGTCCGGCGTGTACGACTCCGGCGCCGCCCACCCCCAGGGCCTCGCCGACGCCTGCGGCTACCCCCACCTCGTCGCGGAACTCCTCGACCGCGGCTGGCCGGAGTCCGACCTGTCCCTGCTGACCTGGGGAAACGTCCAGCGAGCCCTGCGCACGGCCGACTTCACCGCCCGCGCGGCTCAGGAACGCAAGGCCCCCTAGGGATGCTCGATCCGGCAGAGGCAGAAGGGATGGCCCGCCGGATCGGCGTACACCTGGAAGTCCTTCTTCTCCCGGTCCTCCAGATCCAGCGGACGCGCCCCCAGCGCCAGCACCCGTTCGTGCGCCGCGTCGACCTCCGCCCAGGTGGCGCCGGCGTCGAGGTCGAGGTGGAACTGCTGGGGGTTGCGGTCGGGCCGCGGCCACTCGGGCGGGGTGTACCCCTCGACCTCCTGGAACGCGAGCCGGGGACCGCCGGGGACCTTCAGGACGTACCAGTCCTCCTCGCCCTCCTCGGCCCAGGGGGTGCCGCCCAGGAGCCCCGCGTAGAACTCGGCGAGGGCGCGCGGGTCGGGACAGTCCAGCACGACGGAACGGAAACGCACGACGGAAGCCATGGGGGACAGGTGCCCGCACGGCCGCCGCGCGTAACTCACAGGAGATCGACAGGCGGCCGTGGAGGGAGTTCGCGCCGCGGACGGCACCCGGGTACGGCAGAATGCACACAGACGCCGGTTCGGCCGACTGAGCCTCGGCCGAACCGGCGTCACCCTGCGTTCAGGCCGGCCCGCTCACGCCGTGGGGCGGCCCATCGCCCGGTAGGTCCAGCCCGCCGCGCGCCACGCCACCGGATCGAGCGCGTTGCGCCCGTCCAGGACCAGCCGGGCCGCCGCGACCTCGCCGAGCGCCGCCGGGTCCAGCTCCCGGAACTCACGCCACTCCGTCAGGTGCAGGACGACGTCGGCGCCCCGTACGGCCTCCAGGGCCGAGTCGGCGTACCCCAGCGTCGGGAAGACCCTGCGGGCGTTCTCCATGCCCTTGGGGTCGTAGACGGTCACCTGGGCGCCCTGGAGGTGGATCTGCCCGGCCACGTTGAGCGCGGGGGAGTCCCGGACGTCGTCCGAGTCGGGCTTGAAGGTGGCGCCGAGCACCGCGACCCGCCGGCCCAGGAAGGGGCCGCCGCCGAGGGCCTCCCGGGTCAGCTCCACCATCTGCCCGCGCTGGCGCATGTTGATGGAGTCGATCTCCCGCAGGAAGGTCAGCGCCTGGTCGGCGCCCAGCTCGCCGGCGCGGGCCATGAAGGCCCGGATGTCCTTGGGCAGACAGCCGCCGCCGAAGCCGATCCCGGCGCGCAGGAACTTCCGGCCGATGCGGTCGTCGTGCCCGATGGCCTCCGCCAGCTTGGCGACATCGCCGCCGGCGGCCTCGCACACCTCCGCCATCGCGTTGATGAAGGAGATCTTCGTGGCGAGGAAGGAGTTCGCGGCGGTCTTCACCAGCTCGGCGGTCGGGAAGTCGGTGACGACGAACGGCGAGCCCTCCTTCACCGGGGTGGCGTACACCGTCCGCAGCAGCTTCTCGGCCCGCTCGCTGCGCACGCCGACGACGATCCGGTCGGGGTGCAGGGTGTCCTGGACGGCGAGGCCCTCGCGCAGGAACTCCGGGTTCCAGGCCAGCTCGGCGTCCGCGCCGACGGGCGCCAGCTCCGCGATGGTGCGGGCGAGGCGCTCGGCGGAGCCGACCGGCACCGTCGACTTGCCGACGACCAGGGCGGGCCGGGACAGGTGCGGGGCGAGGGAGGCGACCGCGGACTCGACGTACGACATGTCGCACGCGTACTCGCCGTGCTTCTGCGGGGTGTTCACGCAGACGAAGTGCACATCGCCGAAGGCGCCGACCTCGGCCCAGTCCATGGTGAAGCGCAGCCGGCCGGTGGAGCCCTCGATACCGGCGACGTGCCGGCGCAGCAGCTCCTCCAGCCCCGGCTCGTACATCGGGGTCTCGCCGCGCTCCAGCTTCTCGATCTTCTCCTTGACCACGTCCAGGGCGAGCACCTCGAAGCCCAGCTCGGCCATGGCGGCGGCGTGGGTGGCCCCGAGATAGCCGGTGCCGATCACGGTGATCTTGAGGCTCATGGATGCTCCAGGAAGTAAGCCGGGGGTGCGCGCGCACGAGCATATCCGGGCGGGTCGGAGCCCCTCACCGGGTGCTTTCCCCCCAGGCTTCCCCCTGTTGTCCAGCTCACGTGTCAGACGCGCGGTCGGCGCTCTAAAATTTGAGTTACTTAACGGTAATTAGCGTCGGTAACGCTAGCGTCTTTGGAGCGTGAGCAACCTTGGCCGGATCGGCTGACTTCGACCTGTACCGCCCGTCCGAGGAGCACGACATGCTCCGGGACGCCATCCGCGCGCTGGCCGAGGCGAAGATCGCGCCGTACGCCGCGGCGGTGGACGAGGAGGCCCGGTTCCCGCAGGAGGCGCTGGACGCGCTGGTCGCGAGCGACCTGCACGCGGTGCACGTACCCGAGTCGTACGGCGGCGCGGGCGCCGACGCCCTGGCGACCGTGATCGTCATCGAGGAGGTGGCCCGCGCCTGTGTGTCCTCCTCCCTCATCCCCGCCGTGAACAAGCTCGGCTCGCTCCCCGTCATCCTCTCCGGCTCCGAGGACCTGAAGAAGAAGTACCTGACCCCGCTCGCCAAGGGCGACGCGATGTTCTCGTACTGCCTCTCCGAGCCGGACGCGGGCTCGGACGCGGCCGGCATGAAGACCAAGGCGGTCCGCGACGGCGACCACTGGATCCTCAACGGCGTGAAGCGCTGGATCACCAACGCGGGCGTCAGCGAGTACTACACCGTGATGGCGGTCACCGACCCCACCAAGCGCTCCAAGGGCATCTCGGCCTTCGTGGTCGAGAAGTCGGACCCGGGCGTCTCCTTCGGCGCGCCGGAGAAGAAGCTGGGCATCAAGGGCTCCCCGACCCGTGAGGTCTACTTCGACAACGTCCGCATCCCGGCCGACCGCATGATCGGCGAGGAGGGCACCGGCTTCGCGACGGCGATGGCGACCCTCGACCACACCCGCATCACCATCGCCGCCCAGGCCCTCGGTGTCGCCCAGGGCGCCTTCGACTACGCGAAGGGCTATGTCCAGGAGCGCAAGCAGTTCGGCAAGCCGATCGCCGACTTCCAGGGCATCCAGTTCATGCTCGCCGACATGGCCATGAAGATCGAGGCCGCCCGTCAGCTGACCTACGCGGCCGCCGCCAAGTCAGAGCGCGGCGACAGCGACCTCACCTTCCAGGGCGCCGCCGCCAAGTGCTTCGCCTCGGACGTCGCCATGGAGGTCACCACGGACGCGGTCCAGCTCCTCGGCGGCTACGGCTACACCCGCGACTACCCGGTCGAGCGCATGATGCGCGACGCCAAGATCACCCAGATCTACGAGGGCACCAACCAGGTCCAGCGCATCGTGATGGCCCGCAACCTGCCGTAACCCGCCCGGCACGCCGTCCCCCCGGCCCTCACGGCCGGGGGGCGAGTGCGTGTGGTGGCCGACGGGACCGGGGTCCAGGATGAGGAGATGAGCACACGTGACGAGGGGCTGGTGCTGCGTCTGCGGTGCGTCCTGGACGCCCCGCCGTCGGCCGTGTTCGCGGCCCTGACGGACCCGGAGCAGCTCGCCCGGTGGTGGGGCCCCGACGGGTTCACCGTCCCGGACGTGGAGAGCGACCCGAGACCGGGAGGGACGTACCGCCTCGCGATGCGGCCGCCCGAGGGCGCTCTGTTCCATCTGGCGGGGGAGTTCCTCGAGGTCGACCCCCCGCGGCTGCTGCGCTACACGTTCCGCTGGGAGGAGCCCGACCCCGAGGACCGGGAAACGGTCGTGACGCTGTCGCTCCGGGACCTGGCCGGCACCTCGACCGAACTGACTCTCACCCAGCGCGATTTCGCCACCGAGCCGCGCCGCGCCCTGCACGAGGAGGGCTGGACCCAGTCGTTCGGCAAGCTGGCCGCGCTCTTCTAGGACGTGTCCGGCCGGTCATGCCGCAGACGCGGGGTGCGGCAGGTGCTCCCCCGGAGGGGGGAACCCCAGCCGCGTTGTCGTCGGTGCCGACTCCCCACACCCGGCTGCGCTCGCGCGGGAGGGGCCCCCTCGCCTCGACGCCCTCCTCCGCCTTGCCGCCGCACGCCCCCCGCTCACCCGCGCTGATCAGCGGCCGCTGCTTTCCTGCGACTTGATCGGCCGGACGGGTCCCAGCCCGGCCGCCCCCGCGGTCTCCGCGCGGGCTTCAGTCCTCGTAGCCCTCCGCCACCCGCCGCTCCCGCAGTTCGCGGATCGCGCGGCGGCGGGCCAGGCGGTGGGTGCGGCGGATCTGGGCCTCCTGGAGGCGGCGGCGGTCGCGGTCGGTCTCCGGGAGGACCGGCGGGACCACCCTGGGCTTGCCGTCGGCGTCCACCGCGGCGAACACCAGGTACGCCGAGCCGACCTGGGTGGGCGGTGCCGACTCGTTCCAGCGCTCGGCCAGCACCCGGACGCCGACCTCCATCGAGGTCCGGCCGGTCCAGTTCACCTGTGCCTTCACATGGACCAGGTCGCCGACCCGGACCGGCTCCAGGAACGCCATCTCGTCCATGGACGCGGTCACGGCGGGCCCGCCGGAGTGCCGGCCGGCCACGGCGCCCGCCGCGTCGTCGACGAGCTTCATGATCACACCGCCGTGCACCGTCCCCAGCAGGTTGGTGTCGTTGTGGGTCATGATGTGGCTGAGCGTGGTGCGGGACGCGGAGGTGGGCTTGCCCGGGATGTCCGGGAGGTCCGAGTCCACTGCGGTGACCTGGTCTGTCATGGCCTCCACCTTATGCCGCAGGGGACAAGCCGGGACTTTGTGTCGGCTTGGCAACAGCGGAGCGCTGATTTCCCGACACCCCTTGTAAGGGACACAGCCGTAGCCTGCACACTGTTCGGCATGAACGATTGGCCCGAGGGATGGTCCGGCAACGACCGAGGCTCCCGGTACGGAAACGGCAGCGCGGGTGCGCAGCCCGAGAGCGCGCGTGTCATGCGGCAGGTCCGGCGCGGCCCCGCAGCCCCGCCGCAGGGCGCCGGTGTCCCCCAGCAGCCGTCGTACGTCAGCGGACAGGGACACGGCGACTACACCAACGCCCAGCAGTCCGGGTACGACAGCGGCTACAGCTCGGGCCAGGTCTACGGCGCACCGGGCGGCCCCGGCCAGCCCGGCGGGCCCGGCGGCGGATACCCGCAGGGCGCCCGCCCCGCCCCGGACTGGCGCCGCCGGATCAAGTGGACCGCGATCACCGTCGCGGTCGTCCTCGTCGTGACCTCCGTCTCCACCTACTTCTGGGCCGACTCCAAGCTGCGCCGCGAGGTCGACCTGTCGAAGGTCATCGACCGGCCCGACGCCGGCGACGGCACCAACTACCTCATCGTCGGCTCCGACAGCCGTGAGGGCCTGAGCTCCGAGGACAAGAAGGAACTGCACACCGGCTCCGCCGAGGGCAAGCGCACCGACTCGATGATGATCCTGCACGTCGGGTCCAGCGGCGACACCCTGATCTCGCTGCCGCGCGACTCGGACGTGGAGATCCCGACGTACGTCGGCTCGGAGTCCGGCAAGACCTTCAAGGGCACCGGCCGGCACACCAAGCTCAACGCCGCCTACGCCGAGGACGGCCCGACGCTGCTCGTGCGCACCGTCGAGTTCAACACCGGTCTGCACATCGACCACTACGTCGAGATCGGCTTCGCGGGCTTCGCGAACATCGTGGACGCGGTCGGCGGCGTCGAGATCACCATCGACAAGGCGTTCAAGGACAAGTACTCGGGCGCCGACTTCAAGGCGGGCAAGCAGACGCTGAACGGCGAGGAGGCGCTCGCCTTCGTCCGCACCCGGCACGCCTTCGCCGCCTCCGACCTCCAGCGCACCAAGAACCAGCAGAAGTTCCTCGCCGCCCTGGCTCACCAGGTGGCCACCCCGTCGACGATCCTCAACCCCTTCAAGTTCTACCCGGTGATGGGCGCGGGCCTGGACTCCCTGATCGTCGACAAGGACATGGGGCTCTACGACCTCGGCTCCATGTTCTTCGCCATGAAGGGCGTCAACGGCGGCGACGGCGTGTCCATGAACATGCCGATCTCGGGCTCCACCGGCGGCAACCTGGTCTGGGACAAGGCCAAGGTCAAGCAGTTGGTGAACGAACTGAACAACGACGAGAAGGTCACGGTGACCAGTGACTGACCAGGGTGGGGACAGACCGGCCCCGGGCCGTCCTTACGACGCCGTCCTGTGCGACGTCGACAACGTGATACGCCACTTCGACTCCGCCCACCTGGAGGCGCTGGAACGCGCCGCCGGACTGGCGGAGGGCACCACCAAGAAGGTGGCGTTCTCCCCGGAGGTCGACGGGCCGCTGCTGCTCGGGCAGATCACCGAGCAGGAGTGGGTCGCCGCCATCGCCGAGGGCCTCGCCGCCCTGGTGGAGGACGAGGAGACCGCCTGGTCGCTCGGCACCGCGCTGGTGGAGTCGCCCTTCCACGCCGACGACGAGGTGGTCGCCCTGCTGCGCCGGGCCCGCACCCGGGTCCCGCTGGTCCTGGTCAGCAACGCCACGACCGGCCTGGAGGCCGACCTCGCCGCGATGGGCCTGACCGACCTCGCCGACGACGTCGTCAGCAGCGCCCGCGTCGGACTCGTCAAGCCCGATCAGCGGATCCTGGAACTCGGGGCGGCACGGGCCGGCGTACGGCCCGAGCGGTGTCTGTTCGTGGACGACACCCCGGAGAACGTGGAGGCGGCCGCCGCGCTCGGCATGCGGGCCGTCCACTACCGGGAACCGGCCGACCTGGAGCGGGAGCTGGCACCGCTGTTCGGCTGAGCGCACCTACGACGGTCGGGGGCACCCCGCGGGGCGCCCCCGACCGCGTTCAGGCGGGGATCACATCCGGGCGCCCGCCATCGTCCGACAGGACTCCGCGCAGCGGCGACACGCCTGCGCACAGCGCATCATCTGCGGATCGTCCGGCATGGACATACACGCCTCGGCGCACATGTCACAGGCCTTGGCGCACATCGCGCACATCTCGGCCGACATGGGCGAGCGCCGCATCATCATGTCGGCGCACATCCGGGTCATCTCGGAGCAGTCCATCAGCGCGCGCATGATCTGCATCTGGGCCTGGCCGCCCATCTGCATGCAGGAGCTCATGGTCTCCTCGCAGACGGTGTGGCAGGCCATGCACGCCTGGACGCAGTCCTGCATCTCCTTGCTCATCGCCGTCATGGACGACTGCTGCTGGGTCATGGCTCCTCCTGGAGGGGTGAGGGGCCCGGGGCAGGCCCCGTGCACTACCGTCCTACGCCCCCTCGGCCCCACCCGCCATCCGGGCTACGCCCCTGGAGCCTGTCCGGGTGCACCCTCAGCCGCACCCCACCGCGTTCCCCCGCACCACCTCAGGCTCCGGCGCCACCGGTTCCGGCCCCCGGACCGTGCGCACCTGGCGGAAGTCCGTGCCCGCGACGACCTTCAAGGTCGGGCCGAGGCCTGGGGCGGCCCGCAGTTCGCTGCCGGGCAGGGCGGCGGCCAGGGAGCGGGCCGAGCGGTCCCAACGGGGGTCGTGGACGACGACCGTGCGCCGTACGTCCCGGGCGGGCGAGTCGACCGGGCGGTGCGTGGTGCGGAAGCCGGCCGCCGCGAGGGCGTCGTCCACCCGCCGGCCCAGGCCCTCGGTCGACGTGCCGTTCTCCACCTGGACCAGGATCCGCTGCGGCGCCACCTCCACCCGCGGGGCCCGCGGGCTCGGGCCCGGCTTCGGCCGCGGCCGCGCGGAGTCCAGCGGCTTGTCCTCGCGCAGCGCCCGGAAGACCCGCTCGGACCGCACCGGGTCCCACTTCAGGGTCGAGCCGATGCCCGGCACCACGTACCCGAGCCGGCCGATCGGCACCGTCGTGAACTCGGAGGAGGCGGGCGAGAAGGTGCGCATCGCCCGCCCGAGGTCGAGGAGTTCGTCCGTGCCGAAGCCGCGGTCCGCCCGGACCGACCCCAGCACCGCCCGGGTCACGTCCCGGAACCTCAGCGGGTTCAGCAGGATCCCCGAGGACGTCGCCCGGTCCACCAGCGAGGCCAGGAACCGCTGCTGACGCTTCATCCGGCCGAGGTCCGAGGAGCCGTCCGCGTGCCGGGCCCGGACGTACTGGAGCGCCGCCCCGCCCCGCAGCGTGTGCTCGCCCGGAGCGAGATCGAGACCCGTGTACGTGTCCCGCAGCGGCCGCGCGGTGCAGATCCTCACCCCGCCCAGCACGTCCACGGTCTTCATGAAGCTGGTGAAGTCGACCTCCAGATAGTGGTCGATCTTCACATGGGTCATGTTCTCCACCGTGCGCACGGTCAGCTGCGGTCCGCCCTCCGCGTACGCCGCGTTCAGCTTGATCGGGTGCCCCCGGTGCTCCCGCCCGCCGACCTGGGTGGTGTGCGGGGGCGTCTCGGCGTACGAGTCGCGCGGCAGGCTCACCACACTGGCCCGCTCCCGGTCCTCCGAGATGTGCACGATCATGATCGTGTCGGTGCAGTGGCAGGGCGCCCCGCCGAGCCGGAACCGCCGCCGCTCGGTCTGAGTCACCTTGTCCCGGCCGTCGGTGCCGACCAGCAGCACATTCATCCCGTGCCCGGCCCGCGGCCGGTTCTTCATGTCCTTGAAGGGGTCGACCCGGGCGATGTCCGCGTCGAGGCCGGCGACCAGGGAGTGCCCGATCCCGGCGGAGGCCAGGACGACCACCGAGAGCGTGGTCGCCGCCCGCATGGCCCAGCGCGGACGTCTGCGCCGTACGGGGCGGACCGGGGGGCGCGGCGGACGGCGCCGGGTCCGGGGCGGTGTGGTGGGCATACGGGACACCTCCGGGGCGGGGGAAGCCGTGAGTACCGTAGGCCCGTACGATCTGTCGCCCGGCGCAGCGCACCCGGCGGCGCGCACCGGTGTCCCCCGTTCGCGGTAACGTGAGCGTCCTATGAACGCCAAGCCCGACGTGCAGCTCCCCGCCGTGTCCGTCATCATGCCCGTCCTCGACGAGGAGCGGCATCTGCGCGGAGCCGTCCAAGCGATCCTCGCGCAGGAGTACGCAGGCGAGATGGAGGTCGTGATCGCCCTCGGTCCGTCCAAGGACCGTACGGACGAGATCGCGGCCGAGCTCGTGGCAGAAGACCCGCGCGTGCACACCGTCCCGAACCCCACGGGCCGTACGCCCGCCGCCCTCAACGCCGCGATCAAGGCCTCCCGCCATCCGGTCGTGGTCCGCGTCGACGGGCACGGCATCCTCTCCCCGAACTACATCGCCACCGCCGTACGGCTCCTTCAGGAGACCGGCGCGCAGAACGTCGGCGGCATCATGCACGCCGAGGGCGAGAACGACTGGGAGCACGCCGTCGCGGCCGCCATGACCTCGAAGATCGGCGTCGGCAACGCCGCCTTCCACACCGGCGGACAGGCCGCCCCCGCCGAGACGGTGTACCTCGGTGTCTTCCGGCGCGAGGCCCTCGAACAGCAGGGCGGCTACAACGAGGAGTTCATCCGCGCCCAGGACTGGGAGCTGAACTTCCGCATCCGTGAGGCCGGCGGGCTGATCTGGTTCTCGCCGGAGCTGAAGGTGTCGTACCGCCCGCGGCCCTCGGTGAAGGCGCTCGCCAAGCAGTACAAGGACTACGGCCGCTGGCGGCACGTCGTCGCCCGCTACCACGAGGGCTCCATCAACCTGCGCTACCTCGCCCCGCCCACCGCGGTGTGCGCGATAGCCGTGGGCCTGGTCGTGGGCGCCGTGCTCACCCCGCTCGGGTTCCTGGTCCCCGGCGGCTATCTCGCGGCGATCGCCGCCGGGTCGGTACCGGCCGGCAAGGGGCTGCCGCTGAAGGCGCGGCTCCAGATCCCCGTGGCCCTGGCCACCATGCACATGTCGTGGGGGTTCGGCTTCCTGACCAGCCCCAAGTCGCTGGCCAGGAAGGTCATCGCCTCGCGCCGCCCGGCGGTCCTCAGCGGCTCGGCGAGCTGAGAGCACCACCGAGGGCGGCTTCCCGGACCCGGACTACCAGGTGTAGTTCGGGTCCACGTGCATGCACTGCGAGTCGTCCGCGCCGTTCATCGCCTGGGCCGACTCGGGCGTCTTGTCGTCGTCCTCCTTCGCGGACGCCGTGTACTTGTTCCCCGACCGCCAGTCCCCGCCGACGTAGAGCGTGACCCCGGAGACGTCGGTGGACTTCTTCACCTGGCCGGTCGGGACGCCGAGGACCTTCGCCACCCGCAGCGCGTCGGCCTGGAGGTCGGCGCTCGGGTAGCGGATCACCGTGGTCTCCTCGGAGGTGGCCGCGGAGGTGTCCGCGACGGCCTCGTCGAAGCCCTTGGCCTTCAGCAGGCCGGTCACCGCGCTCGCGCGGCCGACGACCGGGGCGAGCGTGCCCGTACGGGTGCTGTTGTGGACCTGCACCGCGATCGCGTCGTCCGCCGCGGCCGTGTCGGTGACCGTCGGGGAGGGGCTCGCCGTGGTCTTCTTCTCGTCCTTGCCGTCGAGCGCGATGTCCTCGCGCACCAGCCGGAACAGCTTGGTGGCGTCCTCGGTGGGCACCACACGGCCGGTCTGGACCGTGTCGTACGCGTTCGGCATCGTCGCCATCGTGATGCGCTCGGTGGGCACCTTCTGGAGCTCGGTGGCCAGGTCGTACATCTTGGTGATGGTGTCCAGGCCGTCGTCGACGGTGATCGCCTCGGTGGCGGCCTCGGCGAGCTTGCGCAGCTTGTTGGGGTTGGTCAGCTTGGCGTTGGCGCGCAGCTCACGGACCATCGAGTTCATGTACATGTGCTGTGCCTTGGCGCGGGCGAGGTCGGTGTCGTCCTCGAAGCCGTAGCGCGTGCGCAGCCACTGCAGGGCCTGCTTGCCCTTGATGGACGTCGTGCCCTTTTCCAGCTTCAGCCCGGAGCCCTTGCCGCTGCTGGTGTGCGAGTAGACGTTGGCGTCCACGCACACCGGGACGCCGCCGATCGCGTCCGCCATCGACACCACACCCGAGAAGTCGATCATCATGAAGTGGTCGATGTGGATGTCGGTGAGCTTCTCCCAGGTGGCCACCGTGCACCCCGGGCCGCCTCGGCCCAGCGACTCGTTGGTCATCGACCGGGTGCTCGCCGCGTACGTCTTCTTGGTGTCCGGGTCCGTGCACTTGGGGATGTCGACGAGCGTGTCGCGCGGCATGCTCACCACCGACATGTTGCTGCGGTCCGCCGAGACGTGCAGCAGCATCTGGACGTCCGCGAGCGGGGTGCCCCCGTAGGTGTCCTTCGCGCCGCCCAGCTTCTGGTTCTCCGCGCTGTCGCGCGCGTCGGAGCCGATCAGCAGGATGTTCAGCGCGGTCTGGCCGGCCGAGTTCGCCTGTGTCTTGGCGGCCCGGTCCTTGGCGTCGCCGAGGTTGAGGTCGTCGCTCTTGATGTTGGCGTTCAGGTGCTCGTAGTAGAGATAGCCGGCACCCGCGCCGCCGAGTATGACCAGGGTCAGGACCGTTGCCGACCAGCGCAGCACCCGCCGTCTGCGGCGCCCCCTGCCCGCGCCGCCGCCGTCGCCTCTGGCCCCGCCCTCGTCGTCGGACGCGTCCTTGTCCACCGGGGTCAGGGACATCGTGTCCTCGACCGCGGGAACCTCACCCCGCATCCCGCTTGTCGTCGCCAATTCCCCAGCCCCTCCACGCCGTGCGCCTGACACGGGCCCGTCCCGCGTCAAGTCAGACGCACGACGGGCCCGTAGGGTTACCTACTTCGGGTTACCTACTTCGCGCACTGGACCTTGTCCGCCGTGGACTTCTGGACCGAGTCCGGCACCTTCGTGGTTGCCGTGAGCGAGACGCCCGCGCCCTTGAAGTCCTTGCCCAGGGTCAGCGTCATCGTCGGCAGCCCCTGGGCGTTGGTGACGCTCTTCCCCGGCTTCAGCGCGGTGCCCGGCAGCCCCATGATGTCGGCCAGCCTGCGGGCCTGATCGGCCTGGTCGGGGTCGTACTCGAGCGTCGTTTTGCTCAGTTCCTCCGGCGCGTTGCCCGCGTTCTCGGACTTCGTCACGCCCTCATCATTCTGCAGCCAGTTAAGAGTCTCCTGTGCGCTGCCGGCCGGGGCCCCGCCGTTCATGACCTGCACCCGGACCTCGGAGGCGGCGGACTTGGTGCCCTTGAGCCGGGCGGCGGCCTCGGCGGCGGCCGCGCTCTTGGACTCCTTGGCCTTCTGCTTCACCTCGGTGAAGGAGACATCGTCCTTGATCATCTGGAAGACGGTGGGCGCCGTGGAGGTGTTGACGACGACCGTCGCCTTGACCTTCTCCGCCGGGTTGTCGAGCACCGGAACGGTGGTGAAGGTCAGGTTCTTCACATTGAGCTTGCCCAGCTCCAGGCCCAGGTCCTTCAGCTTGGTGATGCTGTCCAGCTTGGAGTCGACGGTCAGCGCCTTCGTGCCCGCCTCCGCCAGCTTGATCATCTTGGTGGGGCTGGTGAGGGTGTCGTTCGACTTCAGCTTGCGCATCAGCGAGCCGAGGAACTGCTGCTGGATCTCGATCCGGCTCAGGTCGCCGCCGAAGCCCACCGAGTGCCGCGTCCGCACGAAGGCCAGCGCCTGCTCGCCCTCGATGGTGTGCGTGCCCTTGGACAGCTTCAGATGCGAGTCCGGGTCGTCGATGTCCTTCGCCAGACACACCTCGACGCCGCCGACCGCCGTGGTCAGCGTCTTGACGGCGTTGAAGTCGGCGACCATGAAGTTGTCCGCCTGGATCCCGGTCAGCTCGGTGACCGTGCGCACGGTGCAGCTCGGCGTGCGGTCCTCCTGCCCGAGGCTCGTGTTGAAGCGGACGTCGTCCTCGCCGGGGATGACCTTCTTGGTGCCGTCCTCCATCGTGGTGGGGCAGTCCGGGACGTCCACGATCAGGTCGCGGGGGATGCTCAACGCGGTCGCGTTCGTACGGTCCTTGGAGACGTGCAGCAGGATCGTGGTGTCCGCGTGGCCGACGCTGTCGGTGTCGCCGTAGCCCTTGTTGCCGGAGCCGGTGCGCTTGTCGGTGCCGATCAGCAGGATGTTGATCGCCTTGTCCTTGCTGAAGCCACCGGTGCTCGCGCCGTCGTCGGAGACGGCGGTGATGTTGTCGTTGAGGTGCTCGAGATACAGGTAGGCCGCGGCGGCCGTGCCCACCAGCACGAAGGCCATGACGCCGCCGGTCCACAACAGGACCTTCTTCGCCTTCGACTTCTTCTTCACCGGCCGGCGCCCACGCCGGTTCGGCGGCTCCTCCGGCACCCCACGCCTGCGGCGCGGCCCGGGAACCCGCTCCGGGGCCTCCTCCGGCGACTGGCGCTCCGGCGCCGCCGTACGGCCGCGCGCCCCGCCGGACGCGCCGGCCGGGGCCGCCGCGCGGGAGGCGGCTCTACGGGGTCCGGGGACCGCCGACTGCGGTGCGGAAGGGCTCAGTCGCAGTTCGTATTCGCCGGTGTCCGGATTGAGCACCCACTGGTCTGCGGGATCGATGTTGTCCGCCCGCCCACGGCCTTGCGCGTCCACGGTCTGTCGAATCCTCCGTCGGGGCCACGCGGCGCCTTTCCCCCTCCAGGCGCTCGGGTCGTCTCGGTCACTCAGTCACAAGTCGGTCACATCAGTGCACGACCCCAGGACAGACCAAGTGGCCGGGTGCACCGGATCGCTCACACTATCCGCCCGGTTCGACGTGGGGCGACGACCGTGACACATTCCACGTCCCTACAACCGGGCAATCCGCCTCAATTCCCTGGGCCTGATGTCATCCAGGGGTCCCGACTTGGCAAGCGCTTTACCCGCAACCGCCCTCGGCGGCGGTGCTGCCGCGGAACGTAGGGGCCGGTGGGGAGGGGGAAGGGCCCTTCAGGATGTACGGACCGTGTGCACCCGACTCCACTCTCCCTGAATTCATGGGAAGTTTCTTAGAAACCACGACGGGCCCGTCGATGCGCAGTTGTTCGAAGAGTTTCTCCGCCGCCGGCTCGACCAGTTGGTCGCGATTGGCGTTGTAGACGTACGACTCCCGCGGAACGGTCAGGAATTGCACATGTTCGGCGGGAATGTCGCCCAGACCGCGCACCAGTTCATAGAGGCCACGCAGACTCGCCAGCTCCGGGTCGGTGGTGAGCGCGGACGTGGCCGCGTCCAGCAGCGGATACAGCTTCACCGGATTCAGCAGGACGTCACTGCTCCGCACCTTGTTGACGAGCGCCGCGAGGAACCGCTGCTGCCGGTCCATCCGCTCGGTGTCGCTGCCGTCCCCGAGGGACTTGCGGGCCCGGACGTACCCCAGCGCCTGCTCCCCGTCGAGCGTCACCTCCCCGGCGGGCAGCCGCAGCTTGGCGGCCTTGTCGACGACGGGCTCCGCTACGCACACCTTCACCCCGTCCACCGCGTCGACGATGTCCTTGAACCCGCTGAAGTCGACGACGACGTGATGATCGATCCGCACCCCGGTCAGCTTCTCCACGGTCCGGACCGTGCAGGCGGAGCCTCCGGTCTCGAAGGCGTGATTGAACATGGCGAACACCGGCCGGGTCCGCGACCCGTCCGCCCGCCGGCAGGCCGGCACGTCCACCATCAGATCCCGGGGCACGGACACCGCGGTCGCCCGGTGCCGCCCGCCCGACAGATGCAGCAGGATCGTGGTGTCCGACCGCTCGGTGCCGGAGTCCGTCCCGTACCGCCCGTTGTCCTCCCCGGCCCGCGAGTCCGACCCGATGACCAGCACGTTCTGCGCGTCCTTGACGAGGGCTGCCGGCCGCTCCTTCGCATACCGGGCGAGCTCGGCAGCGGCCGCCTCGTCGGGCGTGATGTTCCCGTCGAGCTGGGTGTAGAGCACCCACCCGACCCCACCGCTGCCCACCACCAGCACGGCAAGCACCCCGACCCCGTACACCAGCCACCGCCGACGCGTGCCACGCATGTCCGTCTCACCCCCTGTACGAGAGCGCAGTGCCGTTCCTACGACGATGACGCGAGGGGAGCGGGGGTGCGGGCGGGGGTGGGCCGAACGGGTGAGGGGGTCAGGGCTCTTCCAGCCCGTCCGGCGTTTGAGGACGAGGCCGTTCAGGCCGACCGGGGGTCCAGGGGGCGGAGCCCCCTGGCACGGGAGGCGACCCCACACCCGCCTACCGGGAAACCGCCGTCACCCGCTCGCTCTCGATCCGCCGGTCCACCGTCTCCTCCCCGGCCCGCCCCAGATTCCGGCACAGCACCACGGACCCCCCACTGGCCAACGGCGCGTACAGCCCCGCCGCGAGCCCCTCCCAGGTGTCGTACGGCAGCCCCGACAGCAACCGCGACCCGGGCCCCGTCAGTCCGAGTCCCGCCGCCCCGTCCCGCGCCCGCTCCACGATCTCCGCCCCGCTGTACTCCGCCCCGGCCACGACCAGCCCCGCCGCCTCGGGGTCGACGGGCGCGTACGCCATGAACCGGTCCCCGTACGTCGGCACCTCCACGGCGTAGTCGGCGTACCCCTGCGGCGGCCCCGGCACGAACCGCCGCCCGAGCGGCGCGAGCGAGAGCGCGTACCGCTCCCCGCCGCACGCCAGCCCCTCCTCGAACCGCCCCGGCCCGGCCACCACGAAGTCCGCCCGCGCCGGATCCCCGTCCATGTCCGCGACCACGCCCACCGACGCGCACGCCAGCAGCCACACCGCCGTCTGCCAGTGCGCGGGCAGCAGCAGCGCGACCCGGTCGCCGGGCTCGGCGGACATGCCGTCCTGGAGGAGGTTGGAGGTCTTGGCCACCCAGTTGGCGAAGGTGGCCACGGACAATTCGACCCGCTCGCCCGTGGCGTCGTCGTAGAAGGTCACGAGGGGACGCGCGGGATCCGCGGCGAGCGCGGAACGCAGCAGGTCGGCAGGGGTGCGATCGGTGACGTTCACCCGCGCAAGCGTACGCGCCGCCCCGGTGCCGCACCCGCCGCCGTGCCACCGGTTCGGCCGAACGCCCGGCGCCCGGGCGCCACCGGTTCGGCGGAACGCTCCCGACGGCCCGTCATATCCCCGATGGACAGATATGTATGACTCTGCCCAGGATCGTTCGCATGCGTGGATTGCTAGCTACTTCGATCGGTGTCACCTGTGCGGCCGCCCTCGCCCTGCCACTGACGTCGCCCGCCACGGCGGCGGCAGTGCGACCGGCGCCGACCGCGGAGGCCGGCACCGAGGCCGCCAGGGCAGCCGCCCTCCCCGGCAGCACCCAGTCACTGCCCCTCACCCCCCTCACCCGCGACCGCGCCCTGGGCTCCGCCGACCGGGGCACACAGCGCACGGACGTCCACCGCTTCTCCCTCCTGGGCGTCGTCTGGGACGACCCGGACGCCGAACTGCACGGCCGTGTCCAGGTCCGCACCCGGCCGGCCGACGGCGACGCCTGGTCCGGCTGGCAGGACGTGGAGACGCACAACGCCGACCACGGCGCCGACCCGGGCACCGCCGAACGCACCTCGGGCCATGTCCGCGGCGCCACCGCCCCCCTGTGGGTCGGCGACTCCGACGGCGTCGAGGTCCGCGTCCACCCCGACGCCTCCCTCCCGGCCGGCCTGCGCCTGGAGCTGGTCGACCCCGGGGCCGCCGCCCCCGTGCACGTCCCCGTGGCCCCGCGCAGCCGAGCCCTGCCGGCCGCCCCGGCGACCACGGGGCTGTCCACGGCCGAGCGCTCGGCCTCCGCCGCCAACGCGCCCCTCGCCCGACTGGGCGCCACAAGGATCACGGCCCTGAACCGCGAACAGACGCGACGCGAACTCGCAACGAAGGAGACGAAGAAGACGAAGAAGACGAAGAAGTCGAAGAAGACGGCAAAGACGGCAAAGACGGGGAAGACGAAGCAGACGGGGAAGACGAAGCAGACGGGGATGACGAAGCAGGCGGGGATGACGAAGCAGGCGGGGATGACGAAGCAGGCGGGGAAGCACCGCGCGGCCCCCTACATCGGCCCCCGTCCGAGCATCGTCACCCGCCGCGGCTGGGGCGCGGACGAGAGCATGCGGGAGGCGGGCTTCCGCTACACCACCACGGTGAAGGCCGCCTTCGTCCACCACACGGCCACCGGCAACAACTACACCTGCGCACAGGCCCCGTCCGTGATCCGCGGCATCTACCGCTACCACGTCAAGAGCATGGGCTGGCGCGACATCGGCTACAACTTCCTCATCGACAAGTGCGGAACGATCTACGAGGGCCGCGCCGGCGGTGTGGCCAAGGCCGTCATGGGCGCCCACACTCTCGGCTTCAACACCAACAGCATGGGCGTCGCCGTCCTCGGCACGTTCACCTCCGCCAAGCCGAACTCGGCCACCGTCAAGGCCGTCGCGCGTCTGACGGCATGGAAACTCGGTCTCTTCGGGGCGAATCCGAAAGGCAAGACATACCTGAAGTCCGGAGGCGGGAATCTGTACGCCAAGGGAAAGAACGTACGACTGAATGTGATCTCCGGTCACCGTGACGGGTTCGCCACGGAATGCCCGGGCAAGCAGCTCTACGGCAAGCTCGGCACGGCCCGTTCGACCGCGGCGACCTACCAGGGCCGCTGAGGGGGCGCCACGGCCGGGCGTTCCGGGGGTCAGGGGAGGCCCCCGGAACCGACCGCGCCGGCCCGGCGGCGCACCGCACCGGAACCGCACCCGAACGGCCGGAGAACACATCCAGGTGGGGGCACATTTCATCAGCCGTCGGGGGGACAGTCTCCTCGGGACTGGGACGGAACACCGCACGGCCTGGAAAGCGCCACACAACGGTCTGCATACACTGGCCGGTCGAATGACAGTTCGGCCGGTCCCGGCAGGAAGCAGAGACGAAGGTGACAGAAGCGATCCTCCTGGTCGGCGGCAAGGGCACCCGACTGCGCCCGCTCACGGTGCACACGCCCAAGCCCATGGTCAGGGCGGCGGGGGTGCCTTTCCTCACGCACCAGTTGGCGCGGGCGAAGGCGGCGGGGGTGGACCACATCGTCCTCGCGACGAGCTATCTCGCGGAGGTCTTCGAGCCGTACTTCGGCGACGGCTCGTCCCTGGGCCTGCACATCGAGTACGTGACGGAGGAGGAGCCCCTCGGCACGGGCGGCGCGATCCGCAACGTGGCGTCCCGCCTGCACTCGGCCCCCGACGACCCGGTGCTGGTCTTCAACGGCGACATCCTCACGGGCCTGGACATCAGAAGACTGGTGGCCACCCACCAGGAGACGGCGGCGGACGTGTCGCTGCACCTGACGAAGGTGACGGACCCCCGCGCCTACGGTCTGGTCCCCACGGACGAGACGGGCCGGGTCCTGGCGTTCCTCGAGAAGCCGGAGACCCCCGAGGAGATCGTCACCGACCAGATCAACGCGGGCGCGTACGTCTTCCGCCGCTCGGTCATCGACACGATCCCGCAGGGCCGCCCGGTCTCGGTGGAACGCGAGACGTTCCCCGACCTGCTGGCGGCCGGGGCCCACCTCCAGGGAATGGTGGACTCCACGTACTGGCTGGACCTGGGCACTCCCGCGGCCTTCGTACGAGGCTCCGCGGACCTGGTCCTGGGGCGCGCCCCGTCCCCCGCCGTCCCCGGCCGCTGCGGCGACCGTCTGATCCTCCCCACGGCCCGGGTCGCGGCGGACGCCAAGCTCACCGGCGGCACGGTGGTCGGCGAGGGTGCCTTCGTGGCGGAGGGCGCGCGGGTCTTCGGCTCCACGATCCTCCCCGGCGCCGTCATCGAACCCGGCGCCGTCATCACGGACTCCCTCATCGGCACCCGGGCCCGCGTGGGCGAACGCTCCGTCCTCACCGGCACGGTCATCGGCGACGGCGCGATCATCGGCCCCGACAACGAACTCCGCGAGGGCGCCCGGGTCTGGTGCGACGCCCGCATCCCCGCAGGAGCGGTCCGCTTCTCCTCGGACCAGTAACCGCAGCCGCCGGAAGGCCCACCTCTCGACGCCGGCCGCGGCAAGCCAGCCCGCCCGGCGTTCGAGAGGCTCTCGATCAGGGACGTCGCATCTCCGCGCCGGTCCACTTTCCTCAACCCGTCCGGCCTCCGAGGGGCGCGGCTCTCGATCAGGGGTGTCGCTTCTCCGCACTGGTCCGTTTTCCTCAGCCTGTCCGGCCTCCGAGGGGTGCGGCTCTCGATCAGGGGTGTCGCTTCTCCGCACTGGTCCGTTTTCCTCAGCCCGTCCGGCCTCTGAGGGGTGCGGCTCTCGATCAGGGGTGTCGCTTCTCCGCGCCGGTCCGTTTTCCTCAGCCCGTCCGGCGTTTGAGGACGAGGCCCGTTCAGGGCCGATCGGGGGTCCAGGGGGCGCAGCCCCCTGGAATCGGGGCCGAAGGGGCGGAGCCCCTTCACAGCGCCCCGATGTCCCCCCGCCGCATCCGCGGAGCCCTCCGCTCCGGCCCCCGCCCGCTCAACAGGATCAACCGAGCGGCCCGATGCCGCTGCCCCGCATACGGCTCCAACAACTCCAGCATCACCTCGTCGTCCGCCTCCCGGTCCCCGGCCAGCGCCCACCCCACGATCCCCGGCAGATGCAGATCCCCCACCGTCACCGCGTCCGCCGCCCCATGACTGCGCTGCACGGTCTCCGCCGAGGTCCACGGCCCGATCCCCGCCACCAGCTCCAGCCGGGCCCGCGCATCCTCCGCGGACATCCCCACCGCCTCCTCCATCCGCCGCGCCACCCGCACCGCCCGCAGAATCGTCGACGCCCGCTTGTTGTCGACCCCCGCCCGGTGCCACTCCCACGACGGAATCAACGCCCATGTCCGCGCCGGGGGCATCACCCACAGCCGTCCGCCCGCCGCGGGCCCTGGCGCCGGCTCCCCGAACTTCCGCACCAGCAACCGCCACGCCCGGTAGGCCTCGTCGGTCGTGACCTTCTGCTCCAGAATCGACGGGATCAACGACTCCAGCACCAGCCCGGTCCGCGTCAACCGCAGCCCCGGCCGCCGGTGCCACGCGTGCGCCACCACCCGATGCCTCGGCACGAACACCTCCGGCTCGTCACCGGCGCCCAGCAGCTCGGGCAGCCCCTCCAGCAGCCACTGGGCCCCCGGCCCCCACGCCTCTCCCCGTACGGCACCCCCGCCGGCCACCACCGACACCCGCAGGGTCCCCGCCCCGGCGGGCGTCAGACTGGCCCGCCACACCGACCCGTCCGGCATCGCCCGGAACGTCGGATCCCCGGGCCCCCGCCGCAACGGCCCCAGCACCAGCCCCAGATCGACCGGCCCCCGCGGCACCCACTCCCGCACCCTCCCCGGCGCGCCGACGTCGTCCCGCGCCGCCGGCCGCGCGGGCACGGGAACATGCCCGCCGCGCACGGTCGTACGCGTGGACCTGGGTGCGAAACGTCCTGCCACGATGCCAGTCCCGATGCCGGAGATCCGATGGAAGCCGATGGAAGCCGGTGGAAGCCCTGCCCGCCGACCGTGTCTCACCTCACCTCGATGAACCCCTCCACCTCTCGTACGCCCCTCTCCCGCGGCTCCTCGGCCGCGTGCCCGACGGCCACCGCTCCCATCGGGTCCCACCCCTGCGGCAGTTCCAGCACCTCCCGCACCACATCCCGACAGAACATCGTCGACGACACCCACGCCGATCCCAGCCGCTCCCCGGCAAGCGCCACCAGGAGGTTCTGCACCCCGGCCCCGGTCGCGACGACGAACATCTCCCGCTCGGCCCCGTCCCGCCGCGCGTCGCCGTAGGTGTGGGAGCCGTCCATCACCAGACACGGGACCACCAGGTAGGGCGCGTTGCGCAGGACGTCCCCCCGCCGCACCCGCTTGGCGATCGACTCCTCGGACTTCCCGTCCCGCCGCAGATCCGCGATCCACGCGTCCCGCATCGCGTCCAGCAGCCGGGTCCGTGACTCCCGCGACTCCAGCAGCACGAACCGCCACGGCGTGGTGTGGTGCGGCGCCGGCGCCGTGACCGCCGCGGCGACCGCCCGCCGTACCGCACCGGGATCCACCGGCTCGTCGGTGAAGGCCCGCACGGTCCGCCGCTGTGTCACCGCCAGCCGCACCGCCTCCGAGGTCCCCAGCCGGAACATGTCGTCCCGCGCCCCGCGCACCAGCGCCGAAGCGCCCTCCCCGAAGCCGGAGCCGTCAGGGCCCTCAGGGCCGTCGGAGCCGGCAGAGCCGTCGGCGGGCGCCACCACGACATGCGCCAGCCCCCGCACCACGGCCACGGGCAGCCCGGCCGCCTTCCCCTTCACCAGGTCACCGGCCGCCGCCAGTTCGTCCGCCGTCGCGACGACCGTCGCGCTCAGCGGATTGCCGTACGCGTCCGTGCCCCCGCGCAGATCGTCCAGCACCCGCACCCCGGCGGCGCCGATCGCCACGTCCGTGAGCCCCGCCCGCCAGGGCCGCCCGAAGGTGTCGGTGACGACGACCCCGACCTCGACGCCGAGCGCGTCGCGCAGCCCGTCCCGGATCGCCCGCGCGGACGCGTCCGGATCCTCGGGCAGCAACAGCACCGTCCCGGAAGGGGTGTTGGAGGCGTCGACACCCGCCGCCGCCATGATCAGCCCCTGCCGGTTCTCCACGATCCGCAACGTCCCGCGCCGCGCCACGACCCGTACCGTCTCGGCGTCGATCGCGGCCTCCCGGTCGTCCGCCCGGACGATCCGGCCCTCCGCCTTGGACACGATCTTCGACGTCACCAGCAGCACGTCCCCGTCGGCGAGAGCGGGCTCGGCGGCGGCGATCAGCTTGGCGATGTCGTCCCCGTCCTGCACCTCGGGCAGCCCGGGGACGGCCCACACCCGGTACCCCTGCTCACCGCTCACGCCGTCCGCACCTCCTCCGCCAGCTCCAGCGCCTCCCGGGCCATCCGCGCGGTCGCGTCGAGATCGCTCATCATCAGCGGTACGGCCCGGCAGCGGATGCCGGCCGCCTCGATCCGCTCCACCGATCCCGCGTCCACGGTGTCCACGAGCCAGCCGTCCAGCAGCCCCGAGCCGTAGTGCTCAGCGACCGCGGCGGCCGTCGACTCCACACCGACCGCGGCGAGCACCTTGTCGGCCATGCCCCGCACGGGCGCGTCCCCGACGATGGGGGACAGGCCCACCACCGGGACCCCGGCCTCGGCGATCGCCTCACGGATGCCGGGCACGGCGAGGATGGTGCCCACGGAGACGACCGGGTTCGACGGCGGGAACAGGACGACGTCCGCCGCGGCGATCGCCTCCAGCACCCCCGGCGCGGGCTTCGCCTGCTCCGCGCCCACCGGCACGACCGCCTCGGCCGGCACCGACGCCCTCAGCCGCACCCAGTACTCCTGGAAGTGCACGGCCCGGCGCTCGCCGTCGATCTCGACCGCGACATGCGTCTCCACCCGGTCGTCCGTCATCGGGATCAGCCGCACCCCGGGCTTCCACCGGTCGCACAACGCCTCGGTCACCGCGCTCAGCGGGTACCCGGCGCCGATCATCTGCGTCCGCACGATGTGCGTGGCGAAGTCCCGGTCGCCGAGCCCGAACCACTCCGGCCCGACGCCGTACGCCGCGAGCTCCTCCTTCACCCGGAAGGACTCCTCGGCCCGGCCCCAGCCCTGTTCCTCGTCGATGCCGCCGCCGAGCGTGTACATCACGGTGTCGAGGTCCGGGCAGACCTTCAGCCCGAAGAGATGGATGTCGTCGCCGGTGTTGCCGATGACGGTGATGTCCGCGTCCGGCACGGCCCGCTTCAGACCACGCAGGAACCGGGCACCGCCGATGCCGCCTGCCAGAACCACAATGCGCATGGAAGCCAGTCTCGCAGGCCCCGCGGACAACCCGCCCGGCGGTTGTGGACAACCCCCCGCCTGTGGACAAACCCGACCACCCGTACGAGTCACGGCCCTCCCGCACCGGCCGCGGCAGTCCTACGCGCCGACGGCGTCCACCGTGTCGTACGTCTCCCGCGCCGTGCACGCCGTGTGGTGCATGGGCATCTCGGTGAGCCCGGGGAAGTACACGTGGAGGCTCACCGCCGGCTCCAGCGCGTCGTTGACCACGTCGTGCGCGTACCCCGGCGCGAACACCCGCTGCGCGCCCGCCCCCAGTACCCGCTTGCCCCGCTCGGTGCGCTCGGTCAGCTCGCCGTCCAGGACGGTCAGCACGCCGGAGGAGCGGCCGTGGTCGTGCAGCCCGCTGCCCTGACCGGGCACCCAGGACAGCAGCCACACCTCGTAGCCCGGGCCGGTGCGCAGCCGGTGGTACCAGCGGCTCGCCGCGTCGTAGCGGACGAGGTGCTCCCACGCGGCGCGGTCGCCGGCGATCGAGCGGGCCAGGCCGACGAACTCGGCCACGGTGGCCGGGTGCTCGCGGGGGGCCTGGAGGAGGTGGGGGACTTCGAGGATGTCGCCGGCGATCTGGAGGTCGCTGTCGCTGTTCATGGGGTGGGGTGGTTCCTCGGCGGAAGAGTGGGGGGCGGCTGGGAGTCGCGTGCCGTCCACCCGGATCACGGGTGGATCAGGGGTGCCCTGGTGCGGGCCGAAGGGAAACAGCACCGGGCCGTAGTGGACCCGGGAGGAGCAGCAGCCGGAGCGCGTTGGGCTCAACAGCTGGAACAGCAACAACAGCTACAGCGAGCACGAGCAGCACCGTGGGACCCGGCGGAGCGGGTCGAGGTGAGTGCCGAGTTCGCGAGCATGCCCACAAGGACATCGGTTCACACCTGCCGGTGTCAACTCGACGCCCGGTATGTGGGACACCGTTCACCTCATCCGGTGCATCTGAGAGGTGAAAGGTTTGTGCGCAAGGCCACCGGGACACACGAGGCACAAGTCCGGACGCGTGAGCCGTTGTGACGCAACGGGATCGAACTTATGGGCGTCCTTCCCCGTGGAAGCACTGTGCGGGGTCCGCCCCTCCAGGGCCCCATCTGCATGTCAAGGTTTATGGCGATTTGAACACTTACCGCACGGCCTTGGTTCCGCAGAGTGAATAAGGGGCTCAATAGCAGATCTCGGCTTGACTCGCCCGGAGCAGCACACTTGTAATTTCACTCGTGTCGTTCAGCCGACATCGGTAATGGGCCAAGGCGCCGACATCGGTAAACGGCCAGGTACACGGGGACGCGAAAGACAGAGCGAGGGGCGCACATGACCGAGCTGGTGCAGCAACTGCTGGTCGACGACGCGGGCGAGGAACTCGGCTGGCAGGAGCGCGCACTGTGCGCCCAGACCGACCCCGAGTCCTTCTTCCCCGAGAAGGGCGGCTCGACCCGCGAGGCCAAGAAGGTCTGTCTCGCCTGCGAGGTCCGCTCCGAATGCCTCGAGTACGCACTCGCCAACGACGAGCGCTTCGGCATCTGGGGCGGTCTGTCCGAGCGCGAGCGCCGCAGGCTGAAGAAGGCCGCCGTCTGACGGACGGGCCCCGCCCGGACACGAGCCGCCCCCCGGGGTGCGCGGCGCCCGGCCCGGGCGGACGTGGCTGTGAACGGCCCGTCGCAGGTGGGTTGTCCACAGGCGGCGGGCCGCCGTCCTGCCCAGCCGATAGTGTGGTCGCTCGTCCGAGACACCCCGCCGCTCTCACGCGGCGCAGGCGTCCACCACGTCCACCGAACCGGGGCCCGTACCTCGATGTCCGCGCACAGCCACCCGGCAGGCCACCAAGGCGGCGCTGCCACACCTGAGTTTCCGCGTCATGTCGTCACCGCGGTCCTCGTCTCCCACGACGGTGCCCGCTGGCTGCCCGACGCGCTCGCCGGGCTGCTCGGCCAGGAGCGCCCCGTCCAGTCCGTCATGGCCGCCGACACCGGCAGCTCGGACGACTCCGCCCGCCTGGTCACCGAGGCCCTCGGCGACGACCGCGTGCTGCACCTGGCCCGGCGCACCGGCTTCGGCCAGGCCGTCGAGGAGGCCAACCGCACCGCACCGGTCCTCACCCCCGAGGAACTGCCGTACCTGAAGCGGCCCAGCGGCTGGGACCCCGTCACGCGCACGTGGCGCGACGACGCCTACGACCTGCCCGAGCTCCCGCACGGCGAACCGGTCCAGTGGCTGTGGCTGCTGCACGACGACTGCGCCCCCGAGCCCGACGCCCTCGCCGAACTCCTGCGCGTCGTGGACAACGAACTCGAACTGGGCCGCGACGACGTGGCCGTCGTCGGCCCCAAGCTCCGCGGCTGGTACGACCGCCGCCAGCTCCTCGAGGTCGGCGTCACCATCGCCTCCTCCGGCCGCCGCTGGACCGGCCTGGACCGCCGCGAACAGGACCAGGGACAGCACGACCACGTCCGGCCCGTGCTGTCCGTGTCCACCGCCGGCATGCTGATCCGCCGCGACGTCTTCGAGGAACTCGGCGGCTTCGACCGCCGGCTGCCCCTCATGCGCGACGACGTCGACCTGTGCTGGCGCGCCACCGCCGCCGGCCACCGCGTCCTCGTCGCCCCCGAAGCCGTCGTACGACATGCCGAGGCCGCCTCCCGCGAGCGCCGCGCCGTCGACTGCGCCGGCCGCACCACCGCCTCCCCGCACAAGGTCGACAAGGCCGGCGCCGTCTACACCCTCCTCGTCAACAGCCGTACGGCGCAGCTGCCCTGGATCCTGCTGCGCCTGGTCCTCGGCACCCTGCTGCGCACCGTCGCCTACCTCGTCGGCAAGGTCCCGGGACAGGCCCTCGACGAGATCCGCGGCCTGCTCGGCACCCTCCTGCGGCCCGAACGGATCATCGCCGGACGCCGCAGGCGCGGCACACCCCAGATCGACAAGGGCGAACTGCGCCCCCTGTTCCCGCCGCCCGGCGCGACCGTACGGGCCACCGTCGAACAGGTCGCCGGCGACCTCTTCGGCTCCTCCGACACCGAGACCGCCGGCGGCGCCGGACGGCACGGCGGCGGACTGGAGTCCGGCCCCGGCGGCGACGACGCCGACTTCCTCGAGATCGAACAGTTCGCCCGCCTCAAGCGCATCGCCCGCAAACCCGGCCCGGTGCTCTTCCTGGTCCTGCTGCTCGTCTCCCTCGTCGCCTGCCGCAACCTCCTGGGCGGCGGCGCCCTCTCCGGCGGCGCCCTGCTGCCCGCCCCGGCCGACGCCTCCGAACTCTGGTCGCGCTACCTCGACGCCTGGCACCCGGTCGGCGCCGGCGGCACCCCCTCCGCCCCGCCCTACCTCGCGATCGTCGCGACCCTCGCCACCCTCCTGTTCGGCTCCACCGGCCTCGCCCTCACCCTGCTGCTCGTCTGCTCGGTGCCGCTGGCCGGCTTCACCGCCTACTTCGCCTCCCGCCCCCTCGTCGAGTCCCGCCTCCTGCGCGCCTGGGCCGCCGTCGTCTACGCCTTCCTGCCCGCCGCCACCGGCGCCCTCGCCGGCGGCCGCGTCGGCACCGCCGTCCTGGCCGTCCTGCTGCCGCTCATCGCCCGCGCGGGAGCCGCCGCGAGCGGCCTGACGCACACCTCCGGCGCCCGCGGCAGCTGGCGCGCCACCTGGGCGTACGCCCTGCTCCTGACGATCACCACCGCGTTCACCCCGATCGTCTGGCCCCTCGCGCTGGTCCTCGGCCTCGCCGTGCTGGCCGTGCGCCGCACCGACATCACCGCCTACGGCCTGCGCTTCCTGGCCCAGCTCGGCACCCCCCTGCTGATCCTCGCGCCCTGGTCGCTGACCCTGCTCCCGTTCGGCTTCTTCACCCAGGCCGGACTCGACCACGCCCCGTCCACCGCCTCCGCTCTCGACCTGCTCGCCGCCAGCCCCGGCGGACCCGGCACCGTCGACGGGCTGATGCTCATCGGCGTCGTCCTGGCCGCCCTCGCCGCCCTGCTGCGCGGCGAGCGCCAGTTCGGCATCTGGACGGCCTGGGCCGTCGCCCTGGTGGCACTCGTCTTCGCGGTCCTGTCCAACAACTCCACCTGGGCCGGACCCGCCACCCTCGTCTACGGCATCGCGCTCCTGGCCGCCGCCGTCCTCGGCGCCGACGGCGCACGCACGCGTGTCGCCGAACAGAGCTTCGGCTGGCGCCAGCCCGTCGCCGCCCTCATCGCGTTCGCCTCCGCCGCGGGCCCCCTGCTGCTCGCCGCCGGCTGGATGATCGGCGGCGCCGACGGCCCCCTGGAGCGCCGCGACCCCGTCCAGGTCCCCGCGTTCGTCGCCGAGGAGGCCGGCAACCGCGACCAGTCCCGCACCCTCGTCCTCGACAGCGACTCCACCGCCCACGTCGACTACATGCTGGTCCGCGGCTCCGGCGCCCGCCTCGGCGACGCCGAACTCGCCGCGGCCGACGGCGAGAACCCGCAGCTCGACAAGGTCGTCGCCAACCTCGTCGCCGGCTCCGGCGCCGACCAGACCGACCAGCTCGGCAAGTTCGCCGTCGGATACGTCCTCGTCCACAAGGGCGCCCCCCGCGACGTCACCCGCGTCCTGGACGCCACCCCCGGCCTGAAGCGGCTCAGCCAGCAGGACGGCAGCGCCCTGTGGCGGGTCGGCCAGGAGGTCTCCCGCGCGGCCGTCGTCACCGAGTCCGGCAAGGGCACGGCGACCCCGGTCGCCGCCGGCCCGGTCGACATCCACACCACGATCCCGGCGGGCTCCGAGGGCCGGATCCTGCGCCTGGCCGACGCCGCCGCCGAGGGCTGGACCGCCACCCTGGACGGCAAGCCGCTCACCCGCACCACCGTCGACGGCTGGGCGCAGGGCTTCGAACTGCCCGCCTCCGGCGGCAGGCTCGACGTCGCCTACGACGACCCGTTCACCCACACCGCCTGGCTGTGGGCACAGGGCTTCCTGGCCCTGGTCCTCGTCGTCCTCGCCCTGCCCGGCCGCCGCCGCGACGTCGACGACGACCTCCCCGAGGAGGAGCTCGCCGAGGACCGGCCCGCCGAGGGCGAGGGCCGCCGCGCCCGCAGGCTGCGCGCCCAGGCCGAGGAGACGGAGGAACCCGCCCTCCAGGACGACGACTTCCCGTCCCTTCCTGAGGAGGAGACCCCGCAGGACACGCCGGACCAGACCCCCGTCGCCCTCCCGCAGCAGCAGACGTACGGCGAGTGGGACCAGCCGAGCCACGCGGGCGCCGAGTACGGCGGCTACCAGGGCGAGCAGTACCAGGGCGCCCAGCAGTACCCGGCGGGCGGCTACGACCAGCAGTCCTACGACCCCTACCAGGCCGGCCAGTACGACCCCTACGCCTACGACGGCCAGGGCACACAGGCGCCGTACGAACAGACGTACGGCTACGACCAGGGCTACGGCAACCAGGGCTACGACCCCGCCTACGACCCGGCGCAGCAGCACCCCCATGGCACCGGCAGCGAGCGTCCCGACGGGAGCCAGCAGTGAACCGCACCACCCTGTCCCTGATCGCCGGCACGGCAGCGCTCGCCGCCGTCACCGGGTTCGCCACGCTCAACGAGCCCAAGGGCGCAGGCGCGGACGACCCGGTAAAGGCCGCCGCCGTCCTGCCCGTGGAGCGCACCAGCCTGCTCTGCCCGGCGCCCAGCACCTCCGACATCGCCCAGACGTCGTACACGTCGTTCACCCCCGTCACCAAGGGCACGGGCAACGACGGCACGGCCGAACTCGTCGCCGCAACCGGGGACAACAAGACCGGCAAGAAGTCCGAGAAGTCCGTCGTGAGCCCCAAGTCGCCCGGCACCCCCGCCACCGGCGACACCGACGGCGGGGAGTCGCCCGCGCTCATGGGCACCGCCGAGGGAAAGTTCGCGCCCGGCTGGACCGTCCAGGAGACCACCGAGGTCGCCGCCGGCTCCGGCCGCGGCCTGCTGGGCGTCACCTGCACCCCCGCGGACACGGAGTTCTGGTTCCCCGGCGCCAGCACGGCGGCCGACCGTACGGACTACGTCCACCTCACCAACCCGGACGACTCCGCCGCCGTCGCCGACATCGAGCTCTACGGCAAGGACGGCGCCCTGCAGACCACGGTGGGGGAGGGCATCACGGTCCCGCCGCACTCCAGCGAGCCGATCCTGCTGTCCACGCTCACCGGCGACAAGGAGGACGACCTCACCGTCCACGTCAACGTCCGCAGCGGCCGCGTGGGCGCGGCGGTGCAGGCCCTGGACGACAAGCTCGGCGGCGACTGGCTGGCCGCCGCCACCGACCCCGCGGCCGGCCTGGTCATCCCCGGCATCCCCAAGGACGCCACCGCGGTCCGGCTCATCGCCTACGCGCCGGGGGACGCCGACGCCGACCTGAAGGTCCAACTCGCCTCCCCGAGCGGCCTGATCACCCCGGCCGGGCACGAGACCGTGCACGTCAAGGGAGGCATGACGACCGCCGTCGACCTCGGCGACGTCACGCGCGGCGAGGCGGGCTCGATCGTCCTGACACCCACCGACCGGTCGGTGCCGGTCGTAGCGGCCGTCCGGGTGCTGCGCGGCAAGGGCGCGAACCAGGAGTCGGCGTTCATCCCCGCGTCCGCCCCGGTCGGCACGCGCGCGTCCGCCGCCGACAACACCGCCAAGGGCTCCACCCTCTCTCTGACCGCCCCCAAGGGCACCGCCAAGGTGAAGGTCACCGCGTCCACGGGCAGCGAGGGCGGAACGTCCGCCTCCAAGACGTACACGATCAAGTCCGGTACGACCCAGGACGTCGAACTCCCCGTCGCCTCCGGCCTGAAGGGCACCTTCGCCCTGACCGTCGAACCCCTCACCGACACCCCCGTCTACGCCGCCCGCACCCTGGCGGCGACCGAGGAGGGCGTCCCCGGCTTCACGATCCAGACCCTCCCGGACGACCGGGGCACGGTGGAGGTCCCCCGGGCGGACGAGAACATGGCGGTGCTGCAGAAGTGACCCGACCGGGTCGGGGGCGCCCCGACCCGGTCGGCCGCGAAGAGGGAGACGGTGGTCAGTCCTCGTCGCCGTAGCGCGGATCCACCGTCTCCGGGGTCAGCCCCAGCAACTCCGCCACCTGCTCCACAACCACCTCGTGCACCAGCGCGGCCCGTTCGTCGCGCCCCTTGGTGCGGATCTCGACCGGGCGCCGGTAGACGACCACCCGCGCCCGCCGCCCCTCACGCGCGGGAACCGTCCCGCCGAGGGGCACCGCCTCGTCGTTCCACGGCTCGCCGGCCGCGGCCGGGCGCGGCACCTCCAGCACCATGAAGTCGATCTCGGCAAGCTGCGGCCAACGCCGCTCCAGCCGCTCCACGGAGTCCTGCACCAGATCGGCGAACGCGTCGGCACGGCTCGCGGCCAACGGCACCTGAGGGGGCGCGATCGGTCCCCGCATGCCGCGGCCGTGGCGATCACGGCGGCGGGGTCCGGGGCCTGCGGCACGGGGTGGTACGGGGCTGTCCATCACTACTGAAGGGTAGACCCCGCCACGACCTGCCGTCCGGCCCCACGCCCCTGTCGCAGGATGACCATTCCAGCCAAGGTTGGGCTCGATTCCGTATCTCTCCGAGACCGGTGAACTCATGGCAATTGATGCTGTTTGTACCGCCCGGCGATGGCGAGGCTTCGTCTTCTTCTCGTCAATGACTGGTGTTCGCGCAGGTCAGCGGGGTATGACTGGAGAGGCCCGTGGGGCGTTTCACAACACGACACGGTGGAGTGACCTGGTGGAGAGTCGTCGCGGCCCGCTCAAGAGTGCGGTACCGTCCAACGTCGTGAGCCCTGTACGTCGCTGTTCGCGAACCGCCTGCGGCCGACCCGCCGTCGCGACGCTGACGTACGTCTACGCCGACTCGACCGCGGTCCTCGGCCCGCTCGCCACCTATGCCGAGCCCCACTGCTACGACCTGTGCGCCGAGCACTCCGAGCGCCTCACCGCCCCGCGCGGCTGGGAGGTCGTCCGACTGCTCGACGGTTCGGCTCCCGCACGGCCCAGTGGTGACGATCTGGAAGCGCTTGCCAACGCCGTCCGCGAGGCGGCCCGCCCGCAGGAGCGCGCGGCCCAGGCCGGTGGCGGCGGACGCGGCGCGGACCCGATGGAGGTCGCCCGCCGCGGCCACCTGCGCGTCCTGCGCTCACCGGACAACTGAGCCTCCGTAAGCCCCCTTCGCCCGGCACCTCCTGACGCCCCGTCGGCGCTTGCCGACCGCACGCACGGTCCCGCGCTCCGGCCGACTCCCGCGAAACCGCTTTCTTCGAGGGTGGACGCCAACACGGGCGACCTGACGCCCCGACAGGACGGGCCGGCCTTCTCCCCGGGTGCCCCGGGTTGGTGCGCAAGGTTACTTATGCGGGTCCACTGCGCGGGCGCACAGCCGTCACCGAACCCTTCCGGGTAGTTTGTGGCGACTGAAGCAGGACTTCCAGGAAGGGTGGCCCGTGGCTGCTGATCTGTCGCAGATCGTAAAGGCGTACGACGTCCGCGGGGTGGTCCCGGACCAGTGGGACGAGTCCGTCGCCGAACTTTTCGGCGCGGCCTTCGCCCGGGTGACCGGCGCCGAGGCGATCGTCGTCGGCCACGACATGCGCCCCTCCTCGCCCGGCCTGAGCGGCGCCTTCGCGCGCGGGGCGGCCGCACTCGGCGTCGACGTCACCGAGATCGGCCTGTGCTCCACGGACCAGCTCTACTACGCCTCCGGCGCCCTCGACCGGCCCGGCGCCATGTTCACCGCCTCGCACAACCCCGCCCGGTACAACGGCATCAAGCTCTGCCGCGCCGGCGCCGCCCCCGTCGGCCAGGACACCGGGCTGGTGGACATCCGCGACCTGGTGGAGCGCTGGACGGACACCGGTGCGCCCGAGGCCGCCGCCGTGCCGGGAACCCTCACCCGGACCGACACGTTGAAGGACTACGCGGCGCACCTGCGCTCACTCGTCGACCTGACCTCCATCCGCCCCCTGAAGGTCGTGGTCGACGCGGGCAACGGCATGGGCGGCCACACCGTCCCCACCGTGTTCGACGGCCTCCCCCTCACCGTCGTCCCCCTGTACTTCGAACTCGACGGCACCTTCCCGAACCACGAGGCCAACCCCCTCGACCCGGCCAACCTCGTGGACCTGCAACAGCGCGTCCGCGAGGAGTCCGCCGACCTCGGCCTCGCCTTCGACGGCGACGCCGACCGCTGCTTCGTCGTCGACGAGCACGGCGACCCGGTCTCCCCGTCCGCGATCACGGCACTGGTCGCCGCCCGCGAACTCGCCCGCAACGGAGGCCGGGGCACGGTCATCCACAACCTGATCACCTCCCGGACCGTCCCCGAGGTGATCGAGGAGAACGGCGGCAGCCCCGTCCGCACCCGCGTCGGCCACTCCTTCATCAAGGCCGAGATGGCCCGCCACGGCGCGATCTTCGGCGGCGAGCACTCCGCCCACTACTACTTCAAGGACTTCTGGAACGCCGACACCGGCATGCTGGCGGCCCTCCACGTCCTGGCGGCCCTCGGCGGCCAGAGCGGCCCCCTGTCCTCCCTCGTGGCCGCATACGACCGCTACACCGGCTCCGGCGAGATCAACTCCACGGTCGCCGACCAGGCGGACCGCATCGCCGCGATCAAGGCCGCCTACACCGGCGTTCCCGACGTCACCCTCGACGAACTCGACGGCCTCACCGTCTCCACCCCCGACTGGTGGTTCAACGTCCGCCCCTCCAACACCGAACCCCTCCTGCGCCTCAACGCCGAGGCCCGCGACGAACCCACCATGACCAAGATCAGGGACGAGGCTCTGGCGATCATCCGCGCCTGAGAACGCCCCGCGGGGCTCGCGGGCCGAGCGGCACGCGACCCCGCCCGGGGAGGCCTGCCCCCAGAGGCCGGCGGCGAAGCCCCTGGCGAGCGGGCCGCGCAAGGGCGGCGGGGCGGCACCACCCACCACCCCACCCCCACCGGCGGTACGCTGACCAGGCGCATCCAGCCACCCCCGCACGCACCCGAAGGGACACCTCATGCCGCTCGAAGCCGGCCTCCTGGAGATCCTCGCCTGCCCGGCCTGCCACGCCCCCCTCAAGGAGCAGGAGGAGGAGCTGATCTGCACCGGCCAGGACTGCGGTCTGGCGTACCCCGTCCGCGACGGCATCCCCGTCCTCCTCGTCGACGAGGCCCGCCGCCCCGCGTAACGACGGCGAGGCCGCTGCACCCAGCGCGACCCCAGCTCGCGACGCCGGCCCACCCGCGCCGCCCGGCCCGGGCCGCCGACACCGCCGTAGCACCCCAACCGGCCCCACGGCCTGAACCAGCCCCACGGTCCGAAACCCTGGCCCCACGGCCCGAACCGGGCCCCACGGCCCGAACCGGGCCCCCACGGCCCGAAGCCGCGGCACCCGGCCGGAAACAGCACCACAGCGGATCCACCCCCCGGCACCCCGACGACCCCCCCGGCGATCGGAGACCCCCCGCCATGCTCGACGACTCACTGCTCGACACGCCGGAGGCCCTCGCCGAGGCCGACCGCCGAGCCCTCCTGCGCGGCGCCGCCGAAGCCGGCGCCCGCGTCCGCACCGCCGCCCGCCACGCCGCCGAAGCCGGGGTGAACGACCTCAAGCCCGACGGCCGCCCCCGCGCCATCCTCATCGCGGGCCCCGGCGCCGCCGCCACCTGCGTCGCCGACCTCCTCGGCACCCTCGCCGGCGCCTCCTGCCCCGTCATCCGGCTCGCCCCCAGCGGCGTCGCCCCCGCCGCGGGCGCCCTGCGCTGGGAACTCCCCGGCTGGGCCGGCTCCGTCGACCTCCTCCTCATCGCCACCCCCGACGGCACCGAACCCGGACTCGCCCTCCTCGCCGAACAGGCCTACCGCCGAGGCTGCACCGTCGTCGCCGTCGCCCCCGCCCGCACCCCCCTCACCGACGCCGCCGACGCCGCGCACGGCCTCTTCGTACCGATGGCGACCGCCCCGTACGAACACGACGAACAACCCCCCGTCGCCGCCTCCGCCCCCGGCGTCCTGTGGGCCCTGCTCACCCCCCTCCTCGCGCTCCTCGACCGCATCGCGCTGCTCTCCGCCCCCGCCGACGCCCTCGAGAAGGTCGCCGACCGCCTCGACCAGGTCGCCGAACGCTGCGGCCCCGCCATCGCCACCTACAGCAACCCGGCGAAGACCCTGGCCGCCGAACTCGCCGACGCCCTCCCGGTGATCTGGACCGAAGGCGCCTCCGCCGGCCCCGCCGGCCGCCGCTTCGCCTCCGCCCTCGCCGAACTCGCCGGCCGCCCCGCCCTCGTCGCCGAGCTCCCCGAGGCGCTCGCCGAGCACAGCGCCCTCCTCGCCGGCCCCCTCGCCGCCAGCGCCGACCCCGACGACTTCTTCCGCGACCGCGTCGAGGAAGCCCCCGCCCTGCACGCGCGCGTGGTGCTCCTGCGCGACCGCCCCCTCGGCGGCCTCACCGCCGCCCCCTCCGCCCGCGACCTGGCCCTCAGCCACGACACCCCGATCAGCGAGCTCGAACCCGACGACGGCGACGAACTCGTCACCCTCGCCGAACTGATCGCCACCACGGATTTCGCCGCCGTTTACCTGGCGCTCGCCTCACAGGCCTGATCTGGAGCCCCACCCACGCGTGCCGCGCGGGGCCCCACCCCAGCACGACCAGACAAGCAGCGCCGGACAGACAGGCAGAGAACCCGATGGACCGCCTCGACAACACCATCCGCCCCTACGCCTGGGGTTCCCCCACCGCCATCCCGCACCTCCTCGGCACCGAGCCGACCGGCGAACCCCAGGCGGAGATGTGGATGGGCGCCCACCCCGGCGCCCCCTCCCGCACCGAACGCGGCACCCTCGTCGAGGTGATCGACACCGACCCGCAGCGCGCACTCGGCGACCGCGCGGTGGCCCGGTTCGGCCCCCGCCTGCCCTTCCTCCTCAAGCTCCTCGCCGCCGGCGCCCCCCTCTCCCTCCAGGTCCACCCCGACCTCGCCCAGGCCAAGGAGGGCTACGACGACGAGGAGCGCCGCGGCATCCCCGTGGACGCCCCCCACCGCAACTACAAGGACGCCAACCACAAGCCCGAACTCATCTGCGCCCTCACCGAGTTCGACGGCCTGTGCGGCTTCCGGCACCCCCTGCAGGCCGCCGCCCTCCTCGACGGCCTCGGCGTCGACTCCCTCAAGCCGTACGTCGACCTCCTGCACGCCCACCCCGAAGAGGCCGCCCTGCGCGAGGTCCTCACCGCCGTCCTCACCGCCGACCCCGACGACATGGCCCACACGGTCACGGCCGCCGCGGCCGCCTGCGACCGCCTCGGCGGCGACTACACCCCCTACGCCGGCATCGCCCACCACTACCCCGGCGACCCCGGCGTCATCGCCGCCATGCTCCTCAACCACGTCCGGCTTCAGCCAGGCGAAGCCCTCTTCCTCGGCGCCGGCATCCCGCACGCCTACCTGAGCGGCCTCGGCGTCGAGATCATGGCCAACTCCGACAACGTCCTGCGCTGCGGCCTCACCCCCAAGCACGTCGACGTCCCCGAACTCCTGCGCATCGTCCGCTTCGAACCCGGCGACCCCGGCGTCCTGCGCCCCGAAGCCTCCCCCGACGGCGAAGAGGTCTACGAGACCCCCATCGACGAGTTCCGCCTCTCCCGCTACGTCCTCCCCGAGGGCTCCGACCCCCACGACCTCACCCGCGAGACCCCGCAGATCCTCCTCTGCACCGCCGGAACGGTACGAGCCGGAGACCACGAACTCGCCCCCGGCCAGTCGGTCTTCGTCCCCGCAGGCGAGAAGGCCGAGGTGTCCGGAGCCGGAACCCTCTTCCGCGCCACGGTGATTGTCTGACCGCGCGGGTGGACACCTGACGAACCGCCGCCGGACAGGGCTGCAACAATGGCCCACCGGCAAAGGCCGGGCAAAGAGACCCCGGACGGCGAACAGGACGTACGAGACACGTACGTGAGGCGAAGGGACAACGCGAACACATGAGCGCGTCAGGCGGCACCAGGGCGATCGTGGCGGCACTCGGCGCCAACCTCGCCATCGCGGCATCCAAATTCGTGGCGTTCGCCTTCAGCGGCTCCTCCTCGATGCTCGCCGAAGGCGTCCACTCGCTCGCCGACTCCGGCAACCAGGCACTCCTCCTCGTCGGCGGCAAGAAGGCCCAGCGCGAAGCCACCCCCCAGCACCCCTTCGGCTACGGCCGCGAGCGCTACATCTACGCCTTCCTCGTCTCCATCGTCCTCTTCTCCGTCGGCGGCATGTTCGCCATCTACGAGGGCTACGAGAAGATCAAGCACCCCCACGAGATCGAGCACTGGTACTGGCCGGTAGGCGTCCTCGTCTTCGCGATCATCGCCGAGGGCTTCTCCTTCCGCACCGCCATCAAGGAGTCCAACGAACTCCGCGGCTCCCTCTCCTGGTCCCAGTTCGTCCGCCGCGCCAAGGCCCCCGAACTCCCCGTCGTCCTCCTCGAGGACTTCGGCGCCCTCATCGGCCTCGTCCTCGCCCTCGGCGGCGTCGGCCTCGCCCTCCTCACCGGCGACGGCATCTGGGACGGCATCGGCACCGTCTGCATCGGCATCCTCCTCGTCCTGATCGCCCTCGTCCTCGCCGCCGAGACCAAGTCCCTCCTCCTCGGCGAGGCCGCCGGCCTCGAAGAGGTCCAGAAGATCGAAGCCGCCATCGTCGACGGCCGCACCGTCACCGGCATCATCCACATGCGCACCCTCCACCTCGGCCCCGAGGAACTCCTCGTCGCCGCCAAGATCGCCGTCCGGCACGACGACACCGCCGCCCAGGTCGCCACCGCCATCGACGCCGCCGAGGCCCGCATCCGCGAGGCCGTGCCCATCGCCCGGGTCATCTACCTCGAACCCGACATCTACAGCGAGACCGAAGCCGCCAAGGGCCCCGACCCCGCGGCCACCCCCGGCGGCCCCGACCGGCACCCCGCCGACCACTGACCACCCCGGACACCACCCGACAGGGCCCGCCGCACCACCGGCCGGCCCTGTCGCCTTCCCCCCACCGACCCCGAACGGCGCGATCTGTTCGCAGGCGGACTGGGGCCGCCCGCCACCTCCGGTGTAGCTTGGACGGGAGCCAGACGTCGCTGCTGATGGCGGTCGGGCGGTCCCGAAGCGGACCGACCGAGGGAGAGAGGGCCTCCGACGGACTGCGCTGCGCGCACGCGGGCATGCCTGTGTCCCCTCGGGGCACCCCTGTGTCCGCCGCCGCGCAGACCAGCCCTGCCCACACCTCGAACCAACCACCGAGGAGCAGCTCACCATGACGACTGTCGACAACCGACAGGACTTCAAGGTCGCCGACCTCTCCCTGGCCGCCTTCGGCCGCAAGGAGATCACCCTCGCCGAGCACGAGATGCCCGGCCTCATGGCCATCCGCAAGGAGTACGCCGAGGCCCAGCCCCTCGCCGGCGCCCGCGTCACCGGCTCCCTGCACATGACCGTGCAGACCGCCGTCCTCATCGAGACCCTGGTCGCCCTCGGCGCCCAGGTCCGCTGGGCCTCCTGCAACATCTTCTCCACCCAGGACCACGCCGCCGCCGCCATCGCCGTCGGCCCGAACGGCACCGTGGACAACCCCCAGGGCGTCCCCGTCTTCGCCTGGAAGGGCGAGACCCTCGAGGAGTACTGGTGGTGCACCGAGCAGGCCCTGACCTGGCCGGACAGCCCCACCGGCGGCCCGAACATGATCCTCGACGACGGCGGTGACGCCACCCTCCTCGTCCACAAGGGCGTCGAGTACGAGAAGGACGGCAAGGTCCCCTCCGTCGACACCGCCGAGAACGACGAGCACCGCGTCATCCTCGAGCTCCTCAACCGCACCATCACCGACGGCTCCCAGAAGTGGACCCAGCTCGCCTCGGAGATCCGCGGCGTCACCGAGGAGACCACCACCGGCGTCCACCGCCTGTACGAGATGCAGCGCGACGGCGCCCTCCTCTTCCCGGCGATCAACGTCAACGACGCCGTGACGAAGTCGAAGTTCGACAACAAGTACGGCTGCCGCCACTCCCTCATCGACGGCATCAACCGCGCCACCGACGTCCTCATCGGCGGCAAGACCGCCGTCGTCTTCGGCTACGGCGACGTCGGCAAGGGCTGCGCCGAGTCCCTCCGCGGCCAGGGCGCCCGCGTCATCGTCACCGAGATCGACCCCATCTGCGCCCTCCAGGCCGCGATGGACGGCTACCAGGTCACGACCCTCGACGAGGTCGTCGACAAGGCCGACATCTTCATCACCACCACCGGCAACAAGGACATCATCATGGCCGCCGACATGGCCAAGATGAAGCACCAGGCCATCGTCGGCAACATCGGCCACTTCGACAACGAGATCGACATGGCCGGCCTCGCCAAGGTCCCCGGCATCGTCAAGGACGAGGTCAAGCCGCAGGTCCACACCTGGACCTTCCCCGACGGCAAGGTCCTCATCGTCCTGTCCGAGGGCCGCCTGCTGAACCTGGGCAACGCCACCGGCCACCCCTCGTTCGTGATGTCCAACTCCTTCGCGGACCAGACCCTGGCCCAGATCGAGCTGTTCACCAAGCCCGACGAGTACCCGGTCGGCGTCTACACGCTGCCCAAGCACCTCGACGAGAAGGTCGCCCGCCTCCACCTCGACTCCCTCGGCGTCAAGCTGACGACGCTGCGCCCGGAGCAGGCCGCCTACATCGGCGTCGAGGTCGACGGCCCGTACAAGTCGGACCACTACCGCTACTGATCCGGCAGCGGGCCCCCGGCCCGCAGCCGCACCGGCAAGCAGCAGTACCTCAGAGACAGGCCCCCGCACCCCCGTGTCGGGGGCCTGCCCCTTCGGCCCCTCGGCCGGACCGCCGCGGCGCCCCGACCAACCCGTCACACCCCAGGACCCCCATGCCCCGCGGCCGCTATGCACTCCTCGATCCTCACGATCACACCCTCCTCGCCCACGAACACTTCCAGTGCGCCCCCGGCCCCTCCGGCTGGCGCTACGTCTCCCAGCTGACCACCCCCACCGGTGAACACACCGGCTCCGTCGACCTCACCCTCGACGACCTCGGCCGGCCCCTCCGGCTGGAACTCCACGCGAGCAGCTGGCAGGTCCGCGGCGCCGCCCTGGACGGCGTCACCTGGGTCCGCACCGACCCCACCGGCACCCACGCCACCGAAGGCAACGTCGCCGCTCACGCCTTCACCGGCACCTCACCCGCGTTCCTCGTCGCCACCGCCCGCCTCCTGCGCCTCACCCCCTCCACCGCGGCCACCCGCGTCCGTCTCGTCGCCTTCACCGACCCGGTCCTCGCCCCCCGCACCGTCGACCAGTCCTGGGCTCTCGTGAACAGCGAAACACACGCCACTGACAACGCCCCCCTGGCCGTGGACGAATACCAGGTCACAGCCCTGGACACCGGCGAACAGCACACCGTGCACATCGCCGGCGACGTCGTCCTCGCAGCCCCCGGCATCGAACTCGAGGACCTCGAATCACCCCCGTCGACGTTCACCTGAACCCGACGCCCGAGCCCCTACGCGGGCGGCACGAACCCGGTACCCCGCCCCTCACCCTCCACCACCACGGACGGCCCATCCGCCCCCGACGCATCGCCCGGCACACCGGCACTGCCCGGAGAGGAAGACCCTGAGGGCACAGCCGACCCGTGCGATGGCGACCCGTGCGACTTCGGACCGTACGACGGCGGTCCGTACGGCGCTGGCGCCGACGGCGACGGGGGACCGAACGGCGACGCAGGGCTGAAGCCCCCGCCCACACCGGCCCCACCCGCGACAGGAGCACCCGCGACGGGCCCGCCCCCGGCCGGACCGCCCCCGAAAACCCGCCGAGCCTCCCGAACCTGCCGCTCCTGCACCACCGCCGCCAGATACGCGGCCGGCGGCACGCCCGGCGGCACCGGCACCCCGGTCCGCCCAGCCAGCTCATCCGCCAGCCGCCCCGCCATCGCCCAGCCCACCTGCGGATCCAGCTGGCTCATCCGCCCCAGATACTGGCGGATCGCCAACCACAACCCGTCCGGCACACCCGAAAGATCAAGCTCCTGGAACCGCCCGGCCAACCACGGCGGAGGAGGCGGCACAAAACCACCCCGAGCCGCCGGCACCCGCTCCCGCACCACCAGAGTCCCGGCGAACACATCACCGAGCCGCCGGCCCCGTGCCGACACCAGTGACGCGACACACGCCACCACCCCGAACGTCAGCAGAATCTCCACCAGCCCGAGCGCACCCCGCACCAGCGCATGCCGGAACCGGATCGGCCCACCGTCGTCCCGCACCACCCGCAACCCGCACGCCGACTTCCCCAGCGACCGCCCATGGCTGAGCGTCTCCACAGCGATCGGCCCACCGACCAGAACCAGCAGGAACGTGGCGATCGACACCGCCGTGCGCGCCGCGTCGTCCAGCGAGGCCGTCGACAGCACCAGAACGACACTCACGACTACATAGACGACCAGGACCACGATCAGGTCCAGCAACAGGGCCAGAGCCCTGCTGGGCAGCCTGGCGGGCTGCAGCTCCAACGCCACCGCCTCGCCCGTCACCAGCTCACTCACGCCCGCCGCCCCTTCCCGACCTGCCCCTGGAACAGCCAGTCTGCCAAGCTGAGCGCACATCGCGCCGCAGTACGACAACCTGATACACACCACCGGCAGCCGACGCACAGCCGAGGAGCAGGCACACCGATGGACCTCGACGTCTTCGTCTCCGCCCACCGAGCCGAATGGGACCGCCTCGACGCCCTCCTACGGCGACGCCGCCGCCTCACCGGCGCCGAGACGGACGAACTCGTCACCCTCTACCAACGCACCGCCACCCACCTCTCCCTGATCCAGTCCATAGCCCCGGACCCCCAGCTGACCGGCTGGCTCACCCACCTCGTGGCACGCGCGCGTAGCGCCGTCGTAGGAGCCCGCCGAGCCTCCTGGCGCGATGTCACCCGCTTCCTCACCGAGGGCTTCCCGGCCGCCGTCTACCGTTCGCGCCACTGGTGGGTCCCCACCGCACTCCTCTCCACCGCCGTCGCCGCCCTTCTGGGCTGGTGGATCGGCACCCATCCGGAAGTACAGGCCTCCATAGCGGCCCCCGACGAACTACGCGAGCTCACCCGACCCGGCGGCCAGTACGAGACCTACTACTCCAGCCACCCGGCCGCGTCGTTCGCCGCCCAGGTGTGGACGAACAACGCCCAGGCCGCCGCGATGTGCCTGGTCCTGGGTGTCTTCCTGGGACTTCCGGTGCTCTGGATCCTCTTCCAGAACATGCTCAACCTCGGTATCGGCGTCGGCCTCATGTCCTCGGCGGGCCGACTCGACACGTTCCTCGGCCTGGTGCTCCCGCACGGCCTGCTCGAACTGACAGCGGTCTTCGTCGCCGCCGGCACCGGCCTCCGCCTCGGCTGGACCGTCATCGACCCAGGCCCACGCTCCCGGCGCACGGCCCTTGCCGAAGAGGGCAGAGCAGCGATCGCCATGGCCATCGGCCTTGCCCTGGTCCTCTTCGTCTCCGGTGCCATCGAAGGCTTCGTCACCCCTTCGGGCCTGCCCACCTGGGCCCGGATCACCATCGGTGTCGCGGCCGAGGTGGCCTTCCTCGGGTACGTCTACGTCCTCGGCGGCAGAGCGGCACGCGCCGGTGACACGGGTGACGTCGAGGCAGCCGAGCGCAGCGCGACCGTGCCGACAGCCGCCTGATGTGCGAACCGCCCCGCTGAACTGCTAGTGTCCTCCTCGTTCCCGCAAAAGCCGTTGACACGGAGTGCGCGGGGAGGTAGATTCGAACAGTTGCCTGGAACTGGATGCGATCCGGTCGGCAGCAGTGAAAATCTATCGGCAGCTCGGAACATGGATTCCGCAGAAGCCCCCCGATGAATCGGAAACCATCGCCGGTCAGACCGGCCCGGAACTTCTGATAAAGTCGGAACCGCCGGAAAGGAAACCGCGAAACAAAAGCGGGAACCTGGAAAGCACCGAGGAAATCAGATCGAGAAAAGATCTGATAGAGTCGGAAACGCAAGACCGAAGGGAAGCCCGGAGGAAAACCTGAGAGAGTCTCTCAGGCAAGTACAAAGGAAGCTTTCGTTCCTTGAGAACTCAACAGCGTGCCAAAAATCAACGCCAGATTAGTTGATACCCCGTCCCCGGCAGTGATAGCCGAGGATGAGGTTCCTTTGAAAAAACACAGCGAGGACGCTGTGAACAGTCGGATCATTCCTCCGACTGTTCCGCTCTCGTGTGTGTTCACCGGATGACCGGTAAACATTCACGGAGAGTTTGATCCTGGCTCAGGACGAACGCTGGCGGCGTGCTTAACACATGCAAGTCGAACGATGAAGCCCTTCGGGGTGGATTAGTGGCGAACGGGTGAGTAACACGTGGGCAATCTGCCCTTCACTCTGGGACAAGCCCTGGAAACGGGGTCTAATACCGGATATCACTCTTGCAGGCATCTGTGAGGGTCGAAAGCTCCGGCGGTGAAGGATGAGCCCGCGGCCTATCAGCTTGTTGGTGAGGTAATGGCTCACCAAGGCGACGACGGGTAGCCGGCCTGAGAGGGCGACCGGCCACACTGGGACTGAGACACGGCCCAGACTCCTACGGGAGGCAGCAGTGGGGAATATTGCACAATGGGCGAAAGCCTGATGCAGCGACGCCGCGTGAGGGATGACGGCCTTCGGGTTGTAAACCTCTTTCAGCAGGGAAGAAGCGAAAGTGACGGTACCTGCAGAAGAAGCGCCGGCTAACTACGTGCCAGCAGCCGCGGTAATACGTAGGGCGCAAGCGTTGTCCGGAATTATTGGGCGTAAAGAGCTCGTAGGCGGCTTGTCACGTCGGGTGTGAAAGCCCGGGGCTTAACCCCGGGTCTGCATTCGATACGGGCTAGCTAGAGTGTGGTAGGGGAGATCGGAATTCCTGGTGTAGCGGTGAAATGCGCAGATATCAGGAGGAACACCGGTGGCGAAGGCGGATCTCTGGGCCATTACTGACGCTGAGGAGCGAAAGCGTGGGGAGCGAACAGGATTAGATACCCTGGTAGTCCACGCCGTAAACGGTGGGAACTAGGTGTTGGCGACATTCCACGTCGTCGGTGCCGCAGCTAACGCATTAAGTTCCCCGCCTGGGGAGTACGGCCGCAAGGCTAAAACTCAAAGGAATTGACGGGGGCCCGCACAAGCAGCGGAGCATGTGGCTTAATTCGACGCAACGCGAAGAACCTTACCAAGGCTTGACATACACCGGAAAGCATTAGAGATAGTGCCCCCCTTGTGGTCGGTGTACAGGTGGTGCATGGCTGTCGTCAGCTCGTGTCGTGAGATGTTGGGTTAAGTCCCGCAACGAGCGCAACCCTTGTCCTGTGTTGCCAGCATGCCCTTCGGGGTGATGGGGACTCACAGGAGACCGCCGGGGTCAACTCGGAGGAAGGTGGGGACGACGTCAAGTCATCATGCCCCTTATGTCTTGGGCTGCACACGTGCTACAATGGCAGGTACAAAGAGCTGCGAAACCGTGAGGTGGAGCGAATCTCAAAAAGCCTGTCTCAGTTCGGATTGGGGTCTGCAACTCGACCCCATGAAGTCGGAGTTGCTAGTAATCGCAGATCAGCATTGCTGCGGTGAATACGTTCCCGGGCCTTGTACACACCGCCCGTCACGTCACGAAAGTCGGTAACACCCGAAGCCGGTGGCCCAACCCCTTGTGGGAGGGAGCTGTCGAAGGTGGGACTGGCGATTGGGACGAAGTCGTAACAAGGTAGCCGTACCGGAAGGTGCGGCTGGATCACCTCCTTTCTAAGGAGCACATAGCCAGCTTCGAGCGAATGTCTCGGAGTGGTTGCTCATGGGTGGAACGTTGATTATTCGGCACGGTCTGGATGTCTTCTGCTAGTACTGCTTCGGCGTGGAACGCAGGGAGGACGAAAGGACCGGGTCGGGCACGCTGTTGGGTGTCTGAGGGAATGAACCCTCGGATGCCGGCCCCAGTGAACTCTGACCGTGTGGTTGGGGGTGATGGGTGGCTGGTCGTTGTTTGAGAACTGCACAGTGGACGCGAGCATCTGTGGCCAAGTTTTTAAGGGCGCACGGTGGATGCCTTGGCACCAGGAACCGATGAAGGACGTGGGAGGCCACGATAGTCCCCGGGGAGTCGTCAACCAGGCTTTGATCCGGGGGTTTCCGAATGGGGAAACCCGGCAGTCGTCATGGGCTGTCACCCGCTGCTGAACACATAGGCAGTGTGGAGGGAACGCGGGGAAGTGAAACATCTCAGTACCCGCAGGAAGAGAAAACAACCGTGATTCCGGGAGTAGTGGCGAGCGAAACCGGATGAGGCCAAACCGTATGCGTGTGAGACCCGGCAGGGGTTGCGCATACGGGGTTGTGGGATTTCTCTTGATCAGTCTGCCGGCTGGTCGGCGAGTCAGAAACCGTATGGATAGGCGAAGGACATGCGAAAGGTCCGGCGTAGAGGGTAAGACCCCCGTAGTCGAAATCTGTACGGCTCGTTTGAGAAACACCCAAGTAGCACGGGGCCCGAGAAATCCCGTGTGAATCTGGCGGGACCACCCGCTAAGCCTAAATATTCCCTGGTGACCGATAGCGGATAGTACCGTGAGGGAATGGTGAAAAGTACCGCGGGAGCGGAGTGAAATAGTACCTGAAACCGTGTGCCTACAAGCCGTGGGAGCGTCGGGTAGGAACTTGTTCCTACCTCGTGACTGCGTGCCTTTTGAAGAATGAGCCTGCGAGTTTGCGGTGTGTTGCGAGGTTAACCCGGGTGGGGTAGCCGTAGCGAAAGCGAGTCCGAACAGGGCGTTTCAGTAGCACGCTCAAGACCCGAAGCGGAGTGATCTAGCCATGGGCAGGTTGAAGCGGAGGTAAGACTTCGTGGAGGACCGAACCCACCAGGGTTGAAAACCTGGGGGATGACCTGTGGTTAGGGGTGAAAGGCCAATCAAACTCCGTGATAGCTGGTTCTCCCCGAAATGCATTTAGGTGCAGCGTCGTGTGTTTCTTGCCGGAGGTAGAGCACTGGATAGGCGATGGGCCCTACCGGGTTACTGACCTTAGCCAAACTCCGAATGCCGGTAAGTGAGAGCGCGGCAGTGAGACTGTGGGGGATAAGCTCCATGGTCGAGAGGGAAACAGCCCAGAGCATCGACTAAGGCCCCTAAGCGTACGCTAAGTGGGAAAGGATGTGGAGTCGCAGAGACAACCAGGAGGTTGGCTTAGAAGCAGCCACCCTTGAAAGAGTGCGTAATAGCTCACTGGTCTAGTGATTCCGCGCCGACAATGTAGCGGGGCTCAAGCGTACCGCCGAAGTCGTGTCATTGCAGCGATAAGCCCCAACGGGTGCTGTGATGGGTAGGGGAGCGTCGTGTGCCGGGTGAAGCAGCACCGGAAGGTAGTTGTGGACGGTTCACGAGTGAGAATGCAGGCATGAGTAGCGATTCACACGTGAGAAACGTGTGCGCCGATTGACTAAGGGTTCCTGGGTCAAGCTGATCTGCCCAGGGTAAGTCGGGACCTAAGGCGAGGCCGACAGGCGTAGTCGATGGATAACCGGTTGATATTCCGGTACCCGCTGTGAAGCGTCAAACATCGAACCAGGCGATGCTAAGTCCGTGAAGCCGCCCCGGAGCCTTCGGGCAAAGGGGAGTGGTGGAGCCGACGAACCAGACTTGCAGTAGGTGAGTGATGGGGTGACGCAGGAAGGTAGTCCAGCCCGGGCGGTGGTTGTCCCGGGGTAAGGGTGTAGGGCGAACGGTAGGCAAATCCGCCGTTCACATAGCCTGAGACCTGATGCCGAGCCGATTGTGGTGAAGTGGATGATCCTATGCTGTCGAGAAAAGCCTCTAGCGAGTTTCATGGCGGCCCGTACCCTAAACCGACTCAGGTGGTCAGGTAGAGAATACCGAGGCGTTCGGGTGAACTATGGTTAAGGAACTCGGCAAAATGCCCCCGTAACTTCGGGAGAAGGGGGGCCACGCCTGGTGAGGGGACTTGCTTCCCGAGCTGGGGGTGGCCGCAGAGACCAGCGAGAAGCGACTGTTTACTAAAAACACAGGTCCGTGCGAAGCCGTAAGGCGATGTATACGGACTGACGCCTGCCCGGTGCTGGAACGTTAAGGGGACCGGTTAGTCACATTTCGGTGTGGCGAAGCTGAGAACTTAAGCGCCAGTAAACGGCGGTGGTAACTATAACCATCCTAAGGTAGCGAAATTCCTTGTCGGGTAAGTTCCGACCTGCACGAATGGCGTAACGACTTCTCGACTGTCTCAACCATAGGCCCGGTGAAATTGCACTACGAGTAAAGATGCTCGTTTCGCGCAGCAGGACGGAAAGACCCCGGGACCTTTACTACAGTTTGATATTGGTGTTCGGTTCGGCTTGTGTAGGATAGGTGGGAGACTTTGAAGCAGCCACGCCAGTGGTTGTGGAGTCGTCGTTGAAATACCACTCTGGTCGTGCTGGATGTCTAACCTGGGTCCGTGATCCGGATCAGGGACAGTGTCTGATGGGTAGTTTAACTGGGGCGGTTGCCTCCTAAAGAGTAACGGAGGCGCCCAAAGGTTCCCTCAGCCTGGTTGGCAATCAGGTGTTGAGTGTAAGTGCACAAGGGAGCTTGACTGTGAGACCGACGGGTCGAGCAGGGACGAAAGTCGGGACTAGTGATCCGGCGGTGGCTTGTGGAAGCGCCGTCGCTCAACGGATAAAAGGTACCCCGGGGATAACAGGCTGATCTTCCCCAAGAGTCCATATCGACGGGATGGTTTGGCACCTCGATGTCGGCTCGTCGCATCCTGGGGCTGGAGTCGGTCCCAAGGGTTGGGCTGTTCGCCCATTAAAGCGGTACGCGAGCTGGGTTTAGAACGTCGTGAGACAGTTCGGTCCCTATCCGCTGCGCGCGCAGGAATATTGAGAAGGGCTGTCCCTAGTACGAGAGGACCGGGACGGACGAACCTCTGGTGTGCCAGTTGTTCTGCCAAGGGCATGGCTGGTTGGCTACGTTCGGGAGGGATAACCGCTGAAAGCATCTAAGCGGGAAGCCTGCTTCGAGATGAGTATTCCCACCCACTTGATGGGGTAAGGCTCCCAGTAGACGACTGGGTTGATAGGCCGGATCTGGAAGCACAGTAATGTGTGGAGGTGACCGGTACTAATAGGCCGAGGGCTTGTCCTCAGTTGCTCGCGTCCACTGTGTTGGTTCTGAAACCACGAACGGCCCCACGTTGCCACAGCGTGGTGCGGCTGAAACAGTTTCATAGTGTTTCGGTGGTCATAGCGTGAGGGAAACGCCCGGTTACATTCCGAACCCGGAAGCTAAGCCTCACAGCGCCGATGGTACTGCAGGGGGGACCCTGTGGGAGAGTAGGACACCGCCGAACAATCATTCCGGGAAACCCCCGCACCGTATGGTGCGGGGGTTTTCTGCGTTCAGATCCGTTTGATTTCGCGGGCTCCTTGAAGAGCCCGCTTCCTTTCAGAGCCGTCCCGTTGCCTTCAATGCCAAGTAGGCGTCCGCGAGGGCCGGGGCGAGATCGTCCGGGGTTGCGTCCACGACGGTGACTCCGTGCCGGCGGAGTTGCTCGGCTGTGCGATGGCGTTCGGCTTGGGCCTGGGCGGCGGACGCGGCGTCGTAGACCGCGTCGACAGTGCCGCAGGATGTGGCCATGCGGGCGATGTGGGGGTCGGCGACCGAGGCGACGAGGACGGTGTGGCGCTGGGTGAGTTGAGGGAGGACGGGGAGGAGGCCTTCCTCGACGGGGGCCGCGTCGAGCGTGGTCAGCAGGACGATGAGGGAGCGGCGAGGTGCCGTACGGAGTGCCGTGGTGGTGAGAGTTCTGGCGTCCGTCTCGACCAGTTCGGGTTCGAGGGTGGCCATGGCGGCGACCAGGGAGGGCAGGACGTCGCGGGCTGAGCGGCCTTGGACGCGTGCGCGCACTCGTCGGTCGTAGGCGAGGAGGTCGATGCGGTCGCCGGCCCGGGAGGCCAGGGCGGCGAGGAGGAGGGCGGCGTCCATGGAGGCGTCGAGGCGGGGGGCGTCGCCGACGCGGGCCGCCGAGGTGCGGCCGGTGTCGAGGACGAGGAGGATGTGGCGGTCGCGTTCCGGGCGCCAGGTGCGGACGGCCACGGTGGAGTGGCGGGCTGTGGCGCGCCAGTCGATGGAGCGGGTGTCGTCGCCGGGGACGTATGCGCGCAGGCTGTCGAATTCCGTGCCTTCGCCGCGGGTGAGGGCGCTGGTGCGGCCGTCGAGTTCGCGGAGGCGGGCGAGTTTCGAGGGGAGGTGCTTGCGGCTGGTGAACGGGGGCAGGACGCGTACCGTCCAGGGGACCTTGTGGGTGCCTTGGCGGGAGAGGAGGCCGAGGGGGCCGTAGGAGCGGATGGTGACGCGGTCGGCCTGGCGGTCGCCGCGGCGGGTGGGGCGGAGACGGGTCGTGATGCGGCGCCGCTCCCCGGCGGGGACGGTCAGCTGGTGGCGGGAGGCCTCGGTTTCGGTGCCGGGCTCCCAGCTGCTCGGCGGCCACGCGTCACGGAGGCGGGCGCGCAGAGGGCGGCGGGAGGGGTTGGTGAGGGTCAGGGTGACGTCTGCGGGCTCACCGAGGCGCGCGGTGGTGTCACCGGAGCGGGTGAGGCGCAGCGGGCGTACGGGGGCGGCCAGGGCGTAGTCGCAGGCGCAGGCCAGGGCGAGCGGGGCGTTGACGGCGAGGAGGCCTGTCCAGCTGGGTTCCCAGATGCCGATGGGGAGGGAGCCGAGGGCCGCGAGGAGCGCGGCGCGTCCGGTGAGTGCCATCAGCGGGGGACGGGGACGTGGGCGAGGAGCGCGGTGATGACGGAGTCGGCCGTCACGCCTTCCATTTCGGCTTCCGGGCGGAGTTGCACGCGGTGGCGGAGGGTGGGGAGGGCGAGGGCTTTGACGTCGTCGGGGATGACGTAGTCGCGGCCGGTGAGCCAGGCCCAGGCGCGGGAGGTGGCGAGGAGGGCGGTGGCGCCGCGGGGCGACACGCCGAGGGTGAGGGAGGGGGATTCGCGGGTGGCGCGGCAGATGTCGACGACGTATGCGGTGATCTCGGGGGAGATGGTCGTCTTGGCGACGGCGGCGCGGGCCGCTTCCAGGTCGGCCGGGCCTGCGACGGGGCGTACGCCGGCGGCGTGGAGGTCGCGCGGGTTGAAGCCTTCGGCGTGACGGGTGAGGACGTCGATCTCTTCCTGGCGGGAGGGGAGAGGGATCGTCAGTTTGAGGAGGAAGCGGTCGAGTTGGGCTTCGGGGAGGGGGTAGGTGCCCTCGTATTCGACGGGGTTCTGGGTCGCGGCGACGAGGAACGGGTCGGGCAGGGGGCGGGGGGTGCCGTCGACGGTGACCTGCCGTTCCTCCATGGCCTCCAGGAGGGAGGACTGGGTCTTCGGCGGGGTGCGGTTGATCTCGTCGGCGAGGAGGAGGTGGGTGAAGACCGGGCCGGGCTGGAAGGAGAACTCGGCGGTGCGCGCGTCGTAGACGAGAGAGCCGGTGATGTCGCTCGGCATGAGGTCGGGGGTGAACTGGACGCGTTTCGTGTCGAGTTCGAGCGCGGAGGCGAGCGCGCGGACGAGCAACGTTTTGGCCACTCCGGGGACTCCTTCGAGGAGAACGTGTCCGCGGCAGAGGAGAGCGACGACGAGGCCGGTCACGGCGGGGTCCTGGCCGACCACGGCCTTCGAGATCTCGGCGCGCAGGGCTTCCAGGGAAGCGCGGGCGCGGCCCGGGTCCCCGGTGTTCCCGGCGTTGTCAGTGGTCGGGTCCATCATGGACGGCGTACCTCTCTTTCGAGGGCGTCGAGTTGGTCGGCGAGTGCGATGAGGGCCGTGTCGTCGCTGGGCGGCGGGCCGAAGAGGAGGGAGTGCAGGGGCTGTCCGCCGGAGGGGAGGCGGCCGGACAGGGCGGGCAGGAGTGCTTCGGGCGTGTGCGCCTGGGCGACGGGGACGCCTACGAGGGGGGCGAGTCGGGTGCGGGTGGTGGAGCGAAGAGCGGTGGCCGCGCGGTCGCGAGCGCGGGCTTTGCGGTAGAGGCGGGCGCGGCCTTCGGTGGTTTCGGAGGCGCGGATGGCCACGGGGAGTTTCTCGGGTACGAGGGGGCCGAGCCGGCGTGCCCGCCAGAGGGCGGCGAGGGCTGCCGCGACGAAGAGTTGCAGGGTGCCCCAGAGCCAGCCGGAGGGCAGCAGATCGAAGAACGTCTTCTCGTCGCCGGGTTCGGTGGCGGAGGCGTCGGAGAGCGAGGGGAGGTACCAGGTCAGATGGGGGCGGGAGCCGAGGAGTTGGAGGGCGAGCGAGGCGTTGCCCTGCTGGTCGAGCCGGGTGTTGTAGAGGATGTCGGGTGCGCCGAGGACGATGGTGTCGCCGCTTGCGGAGGTGTCCGGGATACGCAGGAGGGTGGCCAGGCGCTGGCTGGGGTAGCACGTGTCGGCGTCGAGGTGGCGGGTGCTGTAGCGGATGCCGCCGGTCTCGGCGGAGCCGGCGCGCCGGGCCTCGGGCAGGGCGCAGTCGGGCGTGAGGGTGGAGCCGCGGCTGGTGGCCGGGTCCGCGGTGACTCCGGGGGCGAGGGTGGAGACCGAGGGGCTGCCGGGGGCGACGAGGACGGTGCGACCGCGGGAGCCGGCGGTCGCGGCGTGCAGTTCCTGCTGCTGGCGCTCCGTCAGAAGATCGGGGGAGGCGACCAGGAGAGTGGTGTCGGGGGCGGTGGCGGCGCGGGCCTCGGCGAGGGTGGTGACGACGCGGGTGGAGACACCTCGGTCGGCGAGGAGTTCGGCGACGGCGCGGCTGCCGTAGGGGTCGGCGGAGCGGGGGTCGAGGGCGCCGTGCCGGGCGTCGGAGCGCAGGGCGGCGAGTGCGACGCCGGCCGCCAGGAGGAACGTCAGGGCGAGGGCCACGCCTCGCGTGCGGGTCCACAGCCGTCGGGCGGTGGGCGAGACCGCGGTGGAGGGGAGCATGACCTCGGTGGTCATTCGGCGGCTCCCCGGCGGGTGGTGGGGGTGGTGCTCAGGGTGCCGGGGGTGCTGCTCGCGGTGAGCAGGGGCCTGGTGCGCTCCAGGTCGTGGTCGAGGTCGGCGATGCGGCGGTACGCCGGTTCGGTCGCCGGGCGGCCTCCGTACGTCACGTCGTCGAACGCGCGGGCGGCGGCGTGGAGTCGGTCGCTGTGGGTGGGGAGGGTGCGGCCGGCTTCCGCGGCGGCTTCGTCGGCGGTGCGGCCGGGGCGGGTGTCGAGGAGGGCGCGTTCCTCGAGGGAGCGGACGACGGCGCGCATGCGTTCCTGGAGGGCCTGGTTCCAGTGGCCCTGGGAGGCGTGTGCCTCGGCGGCGGCGCGGTGTTCGGCGGCGGTGCGGGGGCGGTCGTCGAACAGGGTGGCGGCGGAGGTGGGTTGGCGGCGGGGGGTGCCCAGGCGCCACCACAGGGCGCCCACCACGGCCACGACGGCCGCGAGGACGACCAGCACGCCGACGGTGCCTCCGGGGGTGGCGCCGGACGCGGTGGCGAACAGGTCGCCGATCCAGTCCCAGAGGGTGTCGAGGGCGCGCTGGAGGAGGCTGGGGTCGTGCTCGTGGTACAGCCGTTCGGACAGTTCGCGCCGGGCCGCCTCCCGCGCGGGATCGCGGGGGATGGTCAGCGGAGGCGCGTCGTCCGAGCGGACGGGTGTGCCGTGTGGAAGCGGTGGTGCGGTGAGGATTCCCCCCGTCAGGCTCACCGCATCAGCTCCCCGGGGTGGTGCCGGTGTCGGGGGAGCCGTAGCCCTGGACGCCGGCGGCGCGGGCCAGGTCGAGGTCGAGGGCCTCGCGGCGGATGCGCTGGTCGATGTAGAGGAGGACGACGACTCCGGCCGCGATCGGGAAGGTGATCATGGAGCCGATCACCGAGCCGATGCCGCTGACGATCAGGTAGGTCCAGCCGTAGTCGCCCGTGCCGTCGATGAGGCCGCCGATGCCGCTGTCGCTCATCGCGGCGCCCGCGAAGGCGAAGGGGACGAGGACGATCGTCGCGACGATGTTGGCGATGATCAGGGCGAGCAGCTGGATGCCGAAGACCCGCCACCAGGAGCCGCGGACGAGTTTGGCGGAGCGGCCCATGGCCTTCGTGATGCCCTGCTTCTCCAGCATCAGCGCGGGCGAGGAGAGGGAGAGGCGGACCAGCAGCCACAGGGCGACGAAGGCCGCGACGAAGGTGCCGAGGACCGAGAGCGCGGCACCGCCCTCGCCGGCCCCGGCGGCGCTCACCAGGATGCCGGGCAGCGCGCCGACGGCGCCCACCGCGCCCGCGATGAGCAGCAGCAGGAAGATCAGCCCGAAGAGCCGGGGGATCCGGGGGCGGGCATCGCGCCAGGCGTCCCCGAGGGTCACCGGCTTGCCGAGGACCGCACGGCTGATGACGGCCGTGAGCAGGGCTGTCGCGAAGATGGTGCCGACCAGGGAGACCAGCAGCAGGACACCGGAGTTGAGCAGGACGTCGCCCATGGCGCGGGTCTGCTCGTCGAGAGTGGCGCTCGGGTCGCTGAGGGCGGAGGCGTCCGTGGTGTGGTCCAGGACCAGGCCCTGGAGCAGGACGACGATGACCTCGGTGACGATCGCGACGGTCAGCGAGATGCCCAGCACCGTGCGCCAGTAGGTGCGCATGGTGGCGACCGCGCCGTCGAGGATCTCGCCGACGCCGAGCGGGCGCAGCGGGATCACACCGGGCTTCGCCGCGGGCGGGGGACCGCCCCAGCCGTTGCCCCAGGTCGGGTAGGGGGCGTAGCCCGGGTGGCCGTTGGGGGCGCCGCCGTACGGGCCGGCGGGCGGGCGGCCGCCCCAGCCGGGGCCGGGCGGTGGGGGCGGCGGAGGCTGGACGGGGTTCTGCGGAGCGCTCTGGCCCGGGTGCTGGATACCTGCCGGCGCGGACCACTGGGCGGGGGGCGGCTGCTCCTTGGACCACTTCGCCTGGGGGTCCGGTGGATTCGCGGCCGACTGGCCCTCGGGCTGCGCGTCGGCGGGCTGGTCTGCGGGGTCGGACGCGCCGGGCTCCCGCCGGTCGGACGGGGCGGATCCGGGCGAGGCCCAGCCCGGAGTGTCTTTCATCGTCGCTCCTTCACGATGCCCGTCCGCGGGCGCGGCGGCAGGTTGGCTGCCATCGTGCCATGGGGTGGTCATCGGGAGACCGGCCGCGGTAGGGGCTGCACACCTTCAATTGTCCGCCGGACTATGGGCAGACTGACCGCATGGCTGATCAGTACGCGCAATCCGCTGAGGACAAGCGGCAGGCCGAGATACCGGCGATCCGCTGGGAAGAGCCGCCCGAAGGTCCCGTGCTGGTGCTTCTGGACCAGACGAGGCTGCCGGCCGAGGAGGTCGAGCTGGTCTGTACGGACGCGTCGGCGCTGGTGCAGGCGATCCGTTCGCTGGCCGTGCGGGGGGCGCCGCTGCTCGGCATCGCCGGGGCGTACGGTGTCGCGCTCGCCGCCGCGCGGGGCTTCGACGTGGAGGAGGCGGCCACCGCGCTGGCCGGAGCGCGGCCCACCGCGGTGAATCTGTCCCTCGGCGTGAACCGGGCCCGAGCCGCGTACCGGGCGGAGCTGGCGGGCGGAGGAGATCCGGCACACGGGGCGCAGGCCGCGCTGGCGGCGGCGCGGCGGCTGCACCGGGAGGACGCCGAGGCCAGTACCCGGATGGCCGGGCACGGGCTGGCGCTCCTGGACGAGCTGCTGCCCGGCGGCGGGCACCGGATCCTCACACACTGCAACACCGGCTCGCTGGTGTCGGGTGGGGAGGGGACGGCGTTCGCCGTGGCGCTGGCCGCGCATCGGGTGGGGCGGCTGCGGCGGCTGTGGGTGGACGAGACGCGTCCGCTGCTGCAGGGCGCCCGCCTGACCGCGTACGAGGCGGCGCGCAGCGGTATGGCGTACACCCTGCTGACGGACAACGCGGCGGGCTCGCTGTTCGCGGCGGGCGAGGTGGACGCGGTGCTGATCGGGGCGGACCGGATCGCGGCCGACGGTTCGGTGGCGAACAAGGTGGGGAGCTATCCGCTCGCGGTGCTCGCGCGGTACCACCATGTGCCGTTCATCGTGGTCGCGCCGGTGACGACCGTCGACCCGCACACGGCGAACGGGGCGGCGATCGAGGTCGAGCAGCGCCCCGGGTTCGAGGTGACCGAGGTGACGGCGCCGCAGGTGCCGGTGACGGGAGCGGGAGGCGGGATTCCAGTGGCGCCGCTGGGGACTCAGGCGTACAACCCGGCGTTCGACGTGACGCCGCCGGAGCTGGTGACGGCGATCGTGACGGAGGAGGGCGCGGTGTCGCCGGTGACGGCCGAGGGGCTCGCCGAACTGTGCGCGAGGGCCCGTCCGGGGACGGGTGCCTGATGCCCCTGAGATCACGGTCTGTCGGCGAGGGCAGACAGTGACCGTCCCGTACGACTATCGTCACCGGGCGGTGAGGCTTCTCACCTGCGTCACCTTCACCGTTATGAGAATGGGATGATGTCGTTTATGAAGGGACGAGTCCTTGTCGTCGACGACGACACCGCACTGGCCGAGATGCTCGGCATCGTGCTGCGTGGTGAAGGTTTTGAGCCGTCTTTCGTAGCCGACGGTGACAAGGCGCTGGCTGCTTTCAGGGAGGCGAAGCCCGATCTGGTGCTGCTGGACCTGATGCTGCCCGGACGGGACGGCATCGAGGTGTGCCGCCTGATCCGGGCGGAGTCCGGTGTGCCGATCGTGATGCTCACGGCGAAGAGCGACACCGTCGACGTGGTCGTCGGGCTGGAGTCCGGCGCCGACGACTACATCGTCAAGCCGTTCAAGCCGAAGGAGCTCGTCGCCCGTATCCGGGCGCGGCTGCGCAGGTCGGAGGAGCCGGCGCCGGAGCAGTTGGCGATAGGTGACCTCGTGATCGACGTCGCCGGGCACTCCGTGAAGCGCGACGGACAGTCCATCGCGCTGACGCCGCTGGAGTTCGACCTGCTGGTCGCGCTGGCGCGCAAGCCCTGGCAGGTGTTCACCCGTGAAGTGCTCCTCGAACAGGTGTGGGGTTACCGGCACGCCGCCGACACCCGCCTGGTCAATGTGCACGTCCAGCGGCTGCGCTCCAAGGTCGAGAAGGACCCGGAGCGCCCGGAGATCGTGGTGACCGTCCGAGGCGTCGGATACAAGGCGGGGCCGAGCTGACATGTCCGGGGACAGTGCCGCTTCGGCCCCCGGCCGGTCCGGGGTCCGACCGGAGCGGCCTGTCGGCCGGAAGACCATGGGTTCACGTTTCGAACGCCTCCTAGAGGGCGGGCTGCTCCAGGGCGGGATGCAGGGCAGCCCCGTCCTGCGCCTGCTGCTGCGCTGGGTACGCCGGCCGCTGCTGCCCGTCATGCGGCTGTGGCGCCGCAACATCCAGCTCAAGGTCGTCGCGACCACCCTGCTGATGTCACTGGGCGTCGTCCTGCTGCTCGGCTTCGTCGTCATCGGGCAGGTCCGCAACGGACTGCTCGACGCCAAGGTCAAGGCCTCCCAGAGCCAGGCCGCCGGCGGCTTCTCCGTCGCCAAACAGAAGGCCGACGAAGCGGTCGCCGCGGGCGGCGGAGACGGGAACGCCGTCGACAGAAGCTCCCCGCAGAACGTCACCGAATGGATGAGCGAACTCGTGTCGTCGCTCTCCAGCGGCGGCCAGGGCGCCTTCGACGTCGTCACCCTCCCCCCGGGCGACGACAGCGGCGGCGGACCGGGACCCCGCTCCTCCGGCTACGTCGACCCCAACAAGAGCGTCCCCGAAGCCCTGCGCACCCACATCAACAGCAACGCCGGAGCGGCCCAGAGCTACTCCCGCATCCTCTACAGCAACGACAAGGACTCCCAGCCGGCCCTCGTCATCGGCAAACAGCTCAACGACCCCAACGGCGACCCCTACGAGCTCTACTACCTCTTCCCGCTCACCCAGGAGGAGAAGTCCCTCAGCCTCGTCAAGGGCACCCTCGCGACCGCCGGGCTCTTCGTCGTCGTCCTCCTCGGCGCGATCGCCTGGCTCGTCGTACGGCAGGTCGTCACACCGGTGCGGATGGCCGCGGGGATCGCCGAACGGCTCTCCGCCGGGCGTCTTCAGGAACGTATGAAGGTCACCGGAGAGGACGACATCGCCCGACTCGGCGAGGCCTTCAACAAGATGGCGCAGAACCTCCAGCTGAAGATCCAGCAGCTGGAGGACCTGTCGCGGATGCAGCGCCGGTTCGTCTCCGACGTCTCGCACGAGCTGCGGACGCCGCTGACCACCGTGCGCATGGCCGCCGACGTCATCCACGAGGCGCGGGAGGACTTCGACCCCGTCACCGCGCGGTCCGCCGAACTCCTCGCCGACCAGCTCGACCGGTTCGAGTCCCTGCTCGCCGACCTGCTGGAGATCAGCCGCTTCGACGCCGGCGCAGCCGCGCTGGAGGCCGAACCCATCGACCTGCGCGAGGTCGTCCGGCGCGTCGTCAGCGGCGCCGCGCCCCTGGCCGACCGCAAGGGCACGACCATCCGCGTCCTCGGCGACCAGCAGCCCGTCGTCGCCGAGGCCGACGCCCGACGGGTCGAGCGCGTCCTGCGCAACCTCGTCGTCAACGCCGTCGAACACGGCGAGGGCAAGGACGTCGTCGTCAAGCTCGCCGCAGCCGGCGGCGCCGTCGCCGTCGCCGTACGCGACTACGGCGTCGGACTCAAGCCCGGCGAGGCCACCCGCGTCTTCAGCCGCTTCTGGCGCGCCGACCCGGCACGCGCGCGTACCACCGGCGGCACGGGCCTCGGACTGTCCATCGCCCTGGAGGACGCCCGGCTGCACGGCGGCTGGCTGCAGGCCTGGGGCGAACCCGGCGGCGGCTCACAGTTCCGCCTGACCCTGCCCAGGACCGCCGACGAACCGCTGCGGGGCTCCCCGATACCCCTGGAGCCCAAGGACTCACGGCGCAACCGAGGCCTCGACGACTCCGGACCCGCCGGCCGGGGCGGCGAGAAGAGCGCCACCGTCCCCGTGCAGCCCGCCCGGGAACCGCTCTCCCCCGCACACGCCCCGCTCGCCCCCCGCATGGCCACGGTCACCCCCACCGCCGACCCCACGGCCCTGCCCGGCAACGGCGCACGCGTGGTGTCCCGGCCCGCCGCCTCGGCCACCCGGAGCAGCGACGAACCGGCCGACAGCAGCGACGCGGAACGCGGCGACACACCACACCGCGACACGGCACACCGCGACACACCACACCGCGACACGGCACACCGCGACACACCACACCGCGACACGGCACACAGCGACACCCCGGACCGGCCGGACACCGGACCGCAGGACCCGGACGAACAAGGGGAGGCATTCCGTGGGCGCTGACCGCCAGAAGCGCGACCGGCGCACACCGGCGCGCGCGGTGACGTACGCCGCCTGTGGTGTCGTACTGCTGGCCGGATGCGCCTCCATGCCCGACCGCGGTGATCTGCGGGACGTCGAGTCCACACCGCGGCAGGACACCCAGGTACGGGTGTTCGCCATGCCGCCCCGCGACGACGCACCGCCCTCGGAAATCGTCCAGGGCTTCCTCGAGGCCCTGACCAGCGACGACCCCAGCTATGCGACGGCGCGGCAGTACCTGACCACCCGGGCCGCCCAGACCTGGCAACCGGAACTCTCCACCACCGTCCTCGCCGACGGACCCGGCGCGGAGGCCGGACGGACGGGCGGCCGGGAGGAGGGCGACGGATCCTCCTCCTTCACCCTGACCGGCACGAAGGTCGCCACCGTCGACGCCCAGCAGTCGTACACGCCCGCCTCCGGCGGCTACGACCAGACGGTCCACCTCACCCGCGACAAGAAGACCGAACAATGGCGCATCGACGTGCTCCCCCAGGGAGTCGTCATGGGCAAGTCGGACTTCCAGCGCAACTACATGTCCGTCAACAAGTACTACTTCGCCTCCAACACCACCTCCGCCGCCTCCGGGCAGCCCATGGCCGTCGCCGACCCCGTCTACGTACGGGAACGTGTCGACCCCACGACCCAGATGGTCCGCTCCCTGCTCGCCGGACCCACCAGCTGGCTCCGCCCCGTCGTCAGATCCAGCTTCCCCACCGGCACGGCACTGAGGAAGGGCGTCAGCGCACTCGCGCCCGACGACGCGAACAAGCTCACCGTGCCCCTCAACGACAAGGCCGCCGACATCGGCCGGGGCAAGTGCTCGGAGATGGCCGCCCAGCTCCTGTTCACCATCCAGAGCGTCACCCCCACGGTGCAGGAGATCGCCCTGCGGGCTGGCGGCCGGCAACTGTGCTCGCTCACCGACGACGCCGCCTCCGCCGTCGCGGCCCGCGGCAGCGAGGCCGACCCCGAATACCTCTACTTCATCGACGGCCACCACCAGCTCCTCCGCATGTCCGCGGGCGCCGGCGGCAACGCCAAGGCCGATCCCGTCCCCGGAGCACTCGGCGACGGCACCAAACCACTGCTCTCGGTGGCCGTGGCCCGCGACGAACACAGCGCCGCCGGAGTCACCCTCGACGGCAAGAACCTCTACGTCACCTCCACCGTGGCCAGCGGCTCCCTCGGAGACCCCGTCCTCACCAGCACCGGCAAGACCGAGGCCGACCGCCTCACCACCCCCACCTGGGACGCCCAGGGCGACCTGTGGATCGCCGACCGCAACCCCGTCGACCCGCGGCTCCTGCTCCTGCAGAAGGGCGGCGGCAAGCCCGTCGAGGTGCTCACACCGCGGCTGGACGGCCGTATCAACGCCGTACGGGTCGCCGCCGACGGCGCGCGCATCGCGCTCGTCGTGGACAAGGACGGCAAGCAGTCCCTGCTCATCGGGCGCATCGAACGCGGCGCGGCCAGCGGAGACCAGCCGTCCGTGTCCGTACAGGAACTGCGCTCCGCCACCCCCGAACTGGAGCAGGTCACGGCCGTGGCATGGGCCGGCGACAGCCGTCTCGTCGTGGTCGGGCAGGAGTCCGGCGGCGTCGAACAGGTGCAGTACGTGCAGTGCGACGGCTCGATCCCCGAGTCCGGCACCCTGCCCGGCCTCACCGAGGTCACCAGCATCGCCGCCTCCGAGAACAGCGACAAACCACTCTTCGCGACCTCCAAGGACGGACTGCTGTGGCTGCCCGGCGGGAGCGGGTGGCGCACGCTGAAGGAAACCGCCTCGGCCGCGTTTTATCCGGGGTGATCCCTACGACGTCCGCCTTTTCGGGGCGGTCGTCCGATTTTGGCCGGCCGGGCTCTCTGCGGGAGAGCCCGGCCAGCCTTTTAACTGACTTACCGGTCGGTTTTCCACAGCCCCCCGTCCACGGTTTTCCACAGGGGTGGCCGACCCCTTCCCCACTCGGCACAGTGGAGGACGTGGAAGGCGTTCGCAGGTGGTGGCAGGAACTCGCCGGCCTGGTACTGCCGGCCGAGTGCGCGGGCTGCGGGCGGGCCCGTACGGCGCTCTGCCCGCGGTGCCGGACCGCGCTCCACGGAAACCGACCGCGGCGGGTACGGCCGGAACCGGAACCGGCCGGGCTCCCCGCCGTGCACGCGGCGTCGCCCTACGCGGACGAGGTCCGGGCGGTGCTGCTGGCGCACAAGGAAAGGGGTGGGCTGGGGCTGGCGGGGGTGCTGGGGGTGGCGTTGGCGGGGGCGGTGCGGGTGGGGTTGGGGGAGGCGGGGGTGGGGGAGGGGCCCCCGCCCCCGGCACTTCCTCTCCTCCTGGTCCCCGTCCCCTCGGCCCCCGCCGCCACCCGCGCCCGAGGTCACGACCCCGCCCGTCGTATCGCGCTGGCCGCGGCCGGTGAGTTGCGGCGGGCCGGGGTGCGGGCCCGGGTGGCTCCGGTGTTGCGGCAGCGCGGGGCGGTGGCCGATCAGGCGGGGCTGAACGCGCGTGAGCGGCAGGAGAACCTGGTGGGCGCGCTGGCGGTGGTGCGCGGGGGCGGGCGGTTGTTGTGCGGTGGGCCGGTGGTGCTCGTCGACGACCTGATGACGACGGGAGCCTCGCTCGCTGAGGCGGCGCGAGCGGTACGGGCCGCGACGGCGGCGGAGTCCGTGGGACAGGCGCGGGGGCATCGCGGGACGGCGGCTGGACGGGTGCACCGGGCTGCCGGGGGTGTGGGTGCGGGTGCGGTCCTCGGGGTGACGGAGGACTCCGGTGCGGGCGGTGTCCTCGGGACGGCAGGGGATCCCGGTCCGGAGCAGACCCCGGCAGCGACCACGCATCGCCGTCCGGAGCAGATCCCGGCAGTGACGAGGCATCGCCGCCTGGAGGAGGCCCCGGGCGCGATGGCGGATCCGCGTCCGGAGGAGGCCCCAGGAGTGACGGCGGATCCTCGTCCGGAGGAGGTCCCCAGGGGTGGTCCTGGCGGGTCGGCCGTGTACGTGGGGGCCGGTCGGGAAGGGAGAGGGGTACGGCGGTTCGGGACGACGGAGGGAGGTGTGGCGGTGGGACGTGGTGGTGACGTGCTCTGCGCGGCCGTGGTCGCGGCTTCGCCGGATTCCTTCGGAATAAACCGGAACTGACTGAGAACTTGCGTCGTTGCAGGTAATGACAGGGTCAATTCACCTGAACGGAGGTATGGCGCAGTAGAGGGTGACGACATCCGTCCGAGCGAGATATGTTCGGTTGTGAGGGAAAGCCGCAGGCCACACCTCTCATATCCGAATGCCGTGCTGCGGTTTGGGAATCGTCCGCGGCACCTGGGGTGTCGATCTCGCCCATGGGGGAGGAGGAGGTGGAAGTCACCAAGTCCGAGGTTCCGGTGCTCACCGGAGCCTGGTGCAAAAGGGAGACGCTCCGCACTGAGGCGGAGTGATCCGGGAACGGAGTTCTGCGTGGACATCGTCGTCAAGGGCCGCAAGACCGAGGTGCCCGAGCGGTTCCGCAAGCACGTGGCCGAGAAGCTGAACCTGGAGAAGATCCAGAAGCTCGACGGCAAGGTGATCAGCCTCGACGTCGAGGTGTCCAAGGAGCCCAACCCCCGACAGGCCGACCGGTGCGAGCGAGTGGAGATCACGCTCCGCTCCCGTGGCCCTGTGATCCGGGCGGAGGCCGCGGCCAGCGACCCGTATGCGGCACTCGACCTGGCGGCGGAGAAGCTGGACGCCCAGCTGCGCAAGCAGCACGACAAGCGGTACACGCGCCGTGGCGCACGCCGGCTCAGCGCGGCAGAGGTTCCCGACCACGTCCCGGGCGTGGCGACGCTCAACGGCAACGGACACCCCGTTCCGGCCGAAGCGTCGGACAGCGTGCCGACGAAGAAGATCGGTTCGCTGGAAGTGCAGGGCGATGGCCCGCTCGTGGTCCGTGAGAAGACCCACGTCGCCGCTCCGATGACTCTCGACCAGGCCCTCTACGAGATGGAACTGGTCGGCCATGACTTCTATCTGTTCGTCGACTCCGAGACCAAGCAGCCGAGCGTCGTCTACCGGCGCCACGCCTACGACTACGGCGTGATCCACCTCGACACGGACCCGATGGTCACCCAGGTGCACTCTCCCGAGGCGGGCGGGGCGCTGGGCGGCTGACCCTGCCCGGTGACAGTGGTTGACGCGGTGTGCCCCTGGAGCGCTGTGTGCGCCCCCAGGGGCATCCGTGCGCGACCCCTTGGGGCAGCGCTCCGTCGCCGCGTTGTCGTACGGGCATGGAATCATGGCCGGTGCGGCTCAATCGGTGGGTCGCAGCCTTGGGTTGGCGATGGCTCAGGACCACAGCCGCAGCCTTGCAGGGGGAGGAACGATGGCGGACAGCTTCGGACCGATGCGGGACGAGGATGCCGACGACGGCGTCGTCGGCATGGGCCCGGACGCGGGTGCATCACGCAAGGAGCCGATCAGAGTCCTTGTCGTGGACGACCACGCCCTGTTCCGTCGGGGGCTGGAGATCGTGCTCGCGGCCGAGGAGGACATCCAGGTCGTCGGTGAGGCCGGGGACGGCGCGGAGGCCGTGGACAAGGCGGCCGATCTGCTGCCGGACATCGTGCTGATGGATGTGCGGATGCCGAAGCGCGGCGGTATCGAGGCGTGCACCTCCATCAAGGAGGTGGCTCCCAGCGCGAAGATCATCATGTTGACGATCAGCGACGAGGAGGCCGATCTCTACGACGCGATCAAGGCGGGGGCGACGGGCTACCTCCTGAAGGAGATCTCGACGGACGAGGTCGCCACCGCGATCCGGGCGGTCGCGGACGGGCAGTCGCAGATCAGCCCGTCGATGGCGTCGAAGCTGCTCACCGAGTTCAAGTCGATGATCCAGCGCACCGACGAGCGTCGGCTGGTGCCCGCGCCCCGGCTGACGGACCGTGAGCTGGAGGTGCTCAAGCTGGTGGCGACCGGGATGAACAACCGGGACATCGCCAAGGAGCTGTTCATCTCCGAGAACACCGTGAAGAACCATGTGCGCAACATCCTGGAGAAGCTGCAGCTGCACTCCAGGATGGAGGCGGTCGTGTACGCGATGCGGGAGAAGATCCTCGAGATCCGCTGAGGCCGGTGCAGCAGGTGAGGCCGGTGAGGTCGTTCAGCGCAGGGCGGCGACCAGGGCGCGGGTCACCGCCTGGGTGAGGGTGTCGCGCAGTTCCGGCGCGTCGACCCGCTCCACGCGTACGTCCATGCAGTCCACCCAGCTCGCCGCCTCGACCAGTGCCTCCGCGACCGCGGGCACGGCTTTGGGGCTTTCCAGGCTGACCTGTCTGGCGACCAGGGTCTGGCCCTCGCGGGCCGGGTCCACGCGGCCCACGAGCCGGCCGCCGGCCAGGACGGGCATCGCGAAGTAGCCGTGGATCCGCTTGGGCTTGGGGACGTAGGCCTCCAGGCGGTGGGTGAAGCCGAAGATCCGTTCGGTGCGTGCCCGTTCCCAGATGAGGGAGTCGAACGGGGACAGCAGGGTCGTGCGGTGGCGGCCGCGCGGCGGTGTCGCCAGGGCCGCCGGATCGGCCCAGGCCGGTTTGCCCCAGCCTTCGACGGTGACCGGGACCAGGCCCGAGTCGGCGATCACCGCGTCGACCTGTTCGCCCTTGAGACGGTGGTAGTCGGCGATGTCGGCGCGGGTGCCGACGCCGAGGGACTGGCCGGCGAGGCGGACCAGGCGGCGCAGGCATTCGGTGTCGTCGAGTTCGTCGTGGAGCAGCTCGGCGGGGACGGCGCGCTCGGCGAGGTCGTAGACGCGCTTCCAGCCGCGGCGCTCCACGCAGACCACTTCGCCGTACATCAGGGCGCGCTCCACGGCGACCTTGGTGCCGGACCAGTCCCACCATTCGCTGGTCTTCTTCGCGCCGCCGAGTTCGGTCGCGGTGAGCGGGCCCTCGGCGCGGAGCTGTTTGACGACCTGGTCGTAGGTGCCCTCGGGGAGGTCGTGGTTCCAGTGGGGGCGGCCCCGGTAGGCGCGGCGGCGGAAGGCGAAGTGGGGCCATTCCTCGATGGGCAGGATGCAGGCGGCGTGGGACCAGTACTCGAAGGCGTGGATGTCCTTCCAGTAGGCGTCCTCGACGGTCGTCCGGCCCACGCGTCCGAGGCGGGCGTAGGGGATCAGTTCGTGGGAGCGGGCGAGGACGGAGATGGTGTCGAGTTGCACCGCGCCGAGGTGGCGGAGGATTCCGCGGACGCCGGCCTTGCGGTCGGGGCTGCCGAGGAAGCCCTGGGCGCGCAGGGCGATCCTGCGGGCTTCGTCTGCGGAGAGCTCGGTGGCGGGGCGCGGGGTCGTCATGTCTCGCACGATAGGCGGTGGCACTGACAGTGCGGGGTGAGCTGCGGATTCGCCCGGCGGGGAGTGCGAGGAGTGCCGGGAGGGCCAGGAGTGCGAGGGGGTGTTCCTACGGCGTGTGCCGGGCCGGTGGCGGCAGGTAGGGGGCCGCCGAGGGCAGGCCGAGGTCGGAGGGGAGGAGGGAGCCGACCCAGCAGTCCCGTCGTACGCCCTTGTTGTTGAGGGCGGAGCGGAGGGTGCCCTCCAGGGTGAAGCCGGCGGCCCGGGCGACCGCGCGGGAGGCCTGGTTGCCGACTTCGGCACGCCATTCGACGCGGTCGACGGCGAGGTGGGTGAAGGCCCAGCGGGTGGCGGTGCGGGCGGCCTCGGTGGTGTAGCCGTGGCCGCGGTGTTCCTTGGCGGTCCAGAAGCCGATCTCGGTGGTGCCGAGGGAGCGCATGGTGAGGCCGAGCATGCCGGTGAGGGTGCCGTCGGGGAGGAACACGCCGAAGGTGTACATGGAGGCGTCGGCCCAGCCGTCGGGGGCGACCTGTTCGGTGAAGCTGCGGGCGTGTTCGGGGAGGTAGGGGGAGGGGATGGTGGTCCAGCGCTGGATGTCGGGGTCCTGGGCGGCGGTGAGGACGGCGTCGGTGTCCTGGGGGCCGACGGGGCGCAGGACCAGGCGGTCGGTGGTGAGGGTGACGGGCTCCATCGGGAGATTGTGGTGGGGGCCGGTGGGCGGGCGCCATCGGTTTGCGGGGTGTGCCGGGCCCGCGTGGCCGGTGTTCCCCGGTGGGAGGCGGGCCCGCGTGGCCGGTGTCCCCCGGTGGGGGTGCGGCGTGCCGGTTGTGCGGGGCGTGAGCGGGTGATCACAAATCGCGTACTTCGTGGGCGGGGGGCGGCACTATCGACGGGGGCCGGACGTTGTCCTGGTTGAAGAAGATTTTGGCGCGTGTGCGCGACAGTGTGCGGTCCTCGTCACGGCAGGCCTCCCGGCGTGGCGGGGTCCTCGCATACGATGGCCGTTGCTCAGTGAGCCAAATGGAAACCGACCGTGCCAGGCCCGACCGGCAAGGAGACCAACCCCCGTGTCCGTCCTCTCGAAGATCATGCGTGCAGGCGAAGGCAAGATCCTGCGCAAGCTGCACCGCATCGCGGACCAGGTCAACTCCATCGAAGAGGACTTCGTCGACCTCTCCGACGCCGAGCTGCGGGCCCTCACCGCGGAGTACAAGCAGCGGTACGCCGACGGTGAGTCCCTGGACGACCTGCTGCCCGAGGCGTTCGCCACGGTGCGTGAGGCCGCGAAGCGTGCTCTGGGTCAGCGTCACTACGACGTGCAGATCATGGGTGGTGCGGCCCTGCACCTCGGCTATGTCGCGGAGATGAAGACCGGTGAGGGCAAGACCCTCGTCGGCACGCTGCCCGCTTATCTGAACGCCCTGTCCGGCAAGGGTGTGCACCTGATCACGGTCAACGACTACCTGGCCGAGCGCGACTCCGAGATGATGGGGCGCGTCCACAAGTTCCTGGGTCTGGAAGTCGGCTGCATCCTGGCCAACATGACGCCGGCCCAGCGGCGCGAGCAGTACGCGTGCGACATCACGTACGGCACGAACAACGAGTTCGGCTTCGACTACCTGCGCGACAACATGGCGTGGGCGAAGGACGAGCTGGTGCAGCGGGGCCACAACTTCGCGATCGTGGACGAGGTCGACTCGATCCTGGTCGACGAGGCGCGTACGCCGTTGATCATCTCCGGTCCGGCCGACCAGGCGACGAAGTGGTATGGCGATTTCGCCAAGCTGGTGACGCGTCTGAAGAAGGGCGAGGCGGGCAACCCGCTGAAGGGCCTGGAGGAGACCGGCGACTACGACGTCGACGAGAAGAAGCGCACGGTCGCCATTCACGAGGCGGGTGTCGCCAAGGTCGAGGACTGGCTGGGCATCGACAACCTGTACGAGTCGGTGAACACGCCTCTGGTGGGCTACCTGAACAACGCCATCAAGGCGAAGGAGCTCTTCAAGAAGGACAAGGACTACGTCGTCATGGACGGCGAAGTCATGATCGTCGACGAGCACACCGGCCGTATCCTCGCCGGCCGCCGCTACAACGAGGGCATGCACCAGGCGATCGAGGCGAAGGAAGGGGTGGACATCAAGGACGAGAACCAGACCCTCGCCACGATCACCCTGCAGAACTTCTTCCGCCTCTACAAGCGGCACGACCACGACGGCAAGGAAGAGCCGGGGCTGTCCGGCATGACCGGTACGGCGATGACCGAGGCCGCCGAGTTCCACCAGATCTACAAGCTCGGTGTGGTGCCGATCCCGACGAACAAGCCGATGATCCGCAAGGACCAGTCGGACCTGATCTACCGCACCGAGGTCGCCAAGTTCGAGGCGGTCGTCGACGACATCGCGGAGAAGCACGAGAAGGGCCAGCCGATCCTCGTCGGCACGACGTCCGTCGAGAAGTCGGAGTACCTCTCGCAGCAGCTCTCCAAGCGGGGCATCCAGCATGAGGTGCTGAACGCCAAGCACCACGAGCGTGAGGCGTCGATCGTGGCTCAGGCGGGCCGCAGGGGCGCGGTCACGGTGGCGACCAACATGGCCGGCCGTGGTACGGACATCAAGCTCGGCGGCAACCCCGAGGACCTCGCGGACGCGGAGCTGCGCCAGCGCGGCCTGGACCCCGAGGAGCACATCGAGGAGTGGGCGCACGCGCTTCCCGCCGCCCTGGAGAAGGCCGAGCAGGCCGTCAAGGCGGAGAAGGAAGAGGTCGAGGAGCTCGGCGGGCTGTACGTGCTGGGTACCGAGCGGCACGAGTCGCGTCGTATCGACAACCAGCTGCGGGGTCGTTCGGGCCGTCAGGGTGACCCGGGCGAGTCCCGGTTCTATCTGTCGCTGGGTGACGACCTGATGCGTCTGTTCAAGGCGCAGATGGTCGAGCGCGTGATGTCGATGGCGAACGTCCCGGACGATGTGCCGATCGAGAACAAGATGGTCACGCGCGCGATCGCGTCGGCGCAGTCGCAGGTCGAGCAGCAGAACTTCGAGACCCGTAAGAACGTTCTGAAGTACGACGAGGTCCTCAACCGTCAGCGTGAGGTCATCTACGGCGAGCGCCGCCGCGTCCTGGAGGGCGAGGACCTGCAGGAGCAGGTCGTGCACTTCATGGACGACACGATCGACGCGTATGTGTCCGCGGAGACCGCCGAGGGCTTCCCGGAGGACTGGGACCTGGACCGGCTGTGGGGCGCGTTCAAGCAGCTGTACCCGGTGAAGATCACGGTGGACGAGCTGGAGGAGGCGGCCGGTGACCGGGCGGGTCTGACGGCCGAGTTCATCTCCGAGTCCATCAAGGACGACATCCACGAGCAGTACGAGGAGCGTGAGACGCAGCTCGGCTCCGAGATCATGCGTGAGCTGGAGCGCCGGGTCGTGCTGTCGGTCCTGGACCGCAAGTGGCGTGAGCACCTCTACGAGATGGACTACCTCCAGGAGGGCATCGGTCTGCGCGCGATGGCGCAGAAGGACCCGCTGGTGGAGTACCAGCGTGAGGGCTTCGACATGTTCTCCGCGATGATGGACGGCATCAAGGAGGAGTCGGTCGGCTACCTGTTCAACCTGGAGGTCCAGGTCGAGCAGCAGGTCGAGGAGGTTCCGGTCGAGGACGTCGAGCCGGTCGACATGGAGAAGCAGGACGTGGTGCCGGCGCAGGCGGGTGCGCGTCCGGAGATCCGTGCCAAGGGGCTGGACGCCCCGCAGCGGCGGAACCTGCACTTCTCGGCGCCGACGGTGGACGGCGAGGGCGGCACCATCGAGGGTGACTTCGACGACGAGGACGAGCCGGTGCGGTCGGAGGCCGACGGTCTCACGCGCGCGGAGCGCCGCAAGCAGGCGAAGACGCGGGGGCGTCGCAAGAAGTAGCCGTCAGCGGTGGTGAGGGCCGGGTCGCTTAGGGTGACCCGGCCCTTTCGTGTGTCCGGCGTCCGGGTGGGGGTTCGGGTGGGGGCTCAGTCGTCCTGGTCGCGGGGCCTGCGGGGGCCGTCGAGTTCCACGGCGGTGCAGCGCCAGCGGTGGTCGGTGCCGAGTTCCAGGCGGAAGGCCATGGCGCGCAGCCGGTCGCCGGTGCCGATGCGGGCGAAGGCCTCGATGACGCCGGGGCGGGGGACGTAGTAGCCGATGTCCCGGACGGTCGGGCCGGGGCCGCGGGTGGTGCGCAGGGGGCCGCGTTCGGCGAGGTGGGAGAGGTCGTCGTAGGCGCTGCCCAGGGTGTGGCGGAGCATCGAGTGGACGGGGCGCCGGCCGCTGAGGACCGCGAGGAGGCGGTCGGCGAAGAGATCGGTGGGGCGGGGTTGCGGCGGGGCGGGAGAGGGGCGCTGGGGGCTCCGGGTGGGGGTGGCCGGAGCCGGGTGGCGGGGCGTGGGGGTGTGGGTGGGGTTGGGGTGGTTGGGGTGGGAGTGGGGCGGGTGGGTCTGGCGGGTGCGGGGTGGGGTGCCCGCGGGGCGGCGGGGGTCGCGGCGGCCCGGGGGACGGGTGCCGGCGGTGCCGGCCGCGGCCGTGGGTGGTCGGGTGTCCGCCGTCGTGGGTGCCGCTGCGCCCACCCGTGCCGCCCCAGCGGCACGACTGCCCGCAGCTGCGTCGGTGACAGGTGCGGCGGTTCGGGGGGCAGGGGTGTGCTTCCTCGTCATGACCTTGTTCATCGTGTCCCCGTCGGATCGACTTGATGGGTTGGCCGGCCCGACCTTCTACCGATCGGTAACTTGCCGTCGTCGATCTTGTACGTGGTTGCGGTGAGTGATGACAAGGGGGCGGAGGGTAGTGGCGAGGGGGGAGGGCGGTTCACTTATCAGGGTGATCGGAGGAGGGGAAAGTCCCGGTGAGGGCGGTGCGCAGGGTGAATTCCGGGGCGTGGGGTGGACGCGTCGGCGTATGCGGGGAGGGGCCCGAAAGGGGACGGCCGCACGTATCCTGAAGGCCCCCGGGCCGAGCGTCCGGGCCGAATCCGACGACGAAAAGAGCGGCCTGCCATGCGCGTCTACGTCCCCCTGACCCTCCCCGGCCTCGCCGAGGCGCACAAGACGGGAGAGCTGGGGTCCGGGCCGCTCGTCGCCTACGCCGTCACGCCCGCGTTGCGCGAGTGGTACCTGTCCGACGACATCGAGGAACTGGAGTACGCGGCGCTGAGCCGGGCCGCGCTCGCCTCGCTGCGGCTGCTCGCGGCGGACGGGGGTGCGCCGCGCCGCAGGGTCGTGGTCGCCGTCGACGTCCCCGACCGTGCGACCGAGGTGGACCCCGACCGGGGGCTGGACCCGGCGGCGCTCGGCGAGGTGCGGGTGTCGGGGGCCGTGACGCTGGCGAAGGCGGCCTCGGTGCATGTCGACGCCGGCGACGCGGAGGCGGACGTGACCGCGGCGGCGGAGGCGCTCGGCGCGGCGGATGGCGGGGACGACGACGCGCAGTTCGTGGTGGACGGGGCCGAGGACCACGAGCTGCTGTGGTTCGCCACGCAGGAGATCCCGAACCTGGTCGGCGCCGGCGGCTGAGGGGCGCGGAGGACGACCGAGGGGGCGGGCGCCCGGGGCGGGGGCGCGAGGTCGCCTCCGCACTTGATTGTCGGTGCGGGCGGGTACGTTTGCTGCATGGGGAAACAGCAGGTGGCGGCGCACATCGTCTGGGACTGGAACGGGACGCTGCTCAATGACAACGACGCGATCATAGGGGCGACGAACGCGGCGTTCGCGGAGCTGGGCCTGGAGCCGCTGACGTTGGAGCAGTACCGGGCGCTGTACTGCGTACCGGTGCCGAAGTTCTACGAGCGGCTCATGGGGCGGCTCCCGACGGATGCCGAGTGGGAGCTCATGGACGAGATCTTCCACCGGTACTACGCCCAGCACCGGGTGCGGTGCGGGCTCACCGAGGGGGCGGTGGAGCTGCTCACGGGGTGGCGTTCGGCGGGGCACAGCCAGTCCCTGCTGAGCATGTACGTGCACGAGGAACTGGTGCCGGTGGTGCGGGGCTTCGGCATAGAGCCGCACTTCGTGCGGGTGGACGGCCGGGTCGGGCCGTCCGGGGGCAGCAAGGCGGAGCACATGGTGCGGCATCTCACCGCGCTGGGGAAGTCGGTGGAGCCGGCCCGGACCGTGGTGATCGGGGACGCCGCCGACGACGCGGTGGCGGCGCTGCACGCGGGTGCGCGGGCCGTGCTGTACACCGGCGGTTCGCACAGCCGGGCGAGCCTGGAGGCGGTGGGCGTCCCGGTGGTGGACACCCTCGCGGAGGCGGTGGAGGTCGCCTCACGGTCGGCCGCGTGACGCCGCGGGCTACCGCGTGACGGTGGGGTCGGCTGCGTGACGCCGCTGGCTACCGCGTGACGCTGCGGTCGGCCGTGTGACGGCGCGGTCGGCCGCGTGACGCTGCGGTCGGCTGCGTGATGCCGCTGGCTGCCGCGTGACGCTGCGGCGCCCCCGCGGAGCCGGTGCCGCATCCGGGAGTGGTCAGCCCGCCGGGGCCTTCTCCCGCAGCACCTTCAGGAACGCGCGCATCCAGGCCGGGTGATCGGGCCAGGTCCGGGCCGAGACGAGGATGCCGTCGACCACCGCCTCGCTGTCCTGGAAGGTGGCGCCGGCCGACTGCATGTCGATCTCCAGCGCGGGGTAAGCCGTGACGCGCCGGCCGCGCAGGGCGTCGGACGCGGCGGTGAGCAGGGGGCCGTGGCAGATCTGGGCGACGGGTTTGTCGGCGTCGAAGAACGACTTGAGGATCTTGCGGAGTTCGGGGTCGTTGCGCAGGTACTCGGGGGCGCGGCCGCCGGGGATGACGACGGCGGCGTACTGCCCGGGGTCGACCTCGGAGAAGGCGAGGTCGGCGGGCCAGGTGTAGCCGGGTTTCTCGGTGTAGGTGTCGAAGCCGGCTTCGAAGTCGTGGACGACGAACCGGAGCGTCTTGCGGGTGGGGGCGGCGATGTGGACCTCGTAGCCCTCTTCGCGCAGGCGTTGGTAGGGGTAGAGGACTTCCAGGGACTCCGCCGCGTCGCCGGTGACGATGAGGATCTTCGCGGACATGGTGCGGCTCCTCTCTCGGGGGCGCTTCCAGCCTCAGGGTCTCTCGGAGCCCCTACCGGCGTCGACCTCTGAGGCCCCTTCCCCCTGTGCAGAACGTCAAAGTTCTGCCCCTTGTTTTGTACACATACGGCTCATGACGGCCCCCCGGTGGGGAGCGATAGCCTTAGTGGCGTGATCAGCGCGATAGTTCGCGGGGGTTCTGTTGCCCCTGCCCTGCGCCCGGTGTGTGCGGACCATCTCCGCGGCCGGGCGGCGGACGCTGGTTCTTGCGGGCGGGAGAGGGGCGCAAGGGTCCCCGGGACGCCGTACACGCACGCGGAAGGCGCGACGCGGAGAGCAGCGTCACACCGCGTGGCTGTGTCGAGAATGGCCGATAACCCCCCGCTCATCTCATCTTGCGGCATAGCGTCGGAGCAGACCGGAGACCCCGGGCCGTGGCGGCGAGCCGCAAGGGAAGAGACCGTACTTCCTTCTACGTCACGCAACGGCGCGCGACAGGAGTCAGAGGACAATGCAGACCAAGCTGGACGAAGCCAAGGCCGAGCTGCTCGAGAGGGCGGCGCGGGTCGCTGAGAACAGCCCGGTCGGGGGGTACCTACCGACTGGGACGACGAGCGAGGGCACGCCAGGAGCTCCGGGCACCCCGGACCACGACGCCCTGCTCGCGTTCCTCCAGCGCTACTACCTGCACACCGCCCCGGAGGACCTCAAGGGCCGTGACCCGGTCGATGTCTTCGGAGCCGCTCTCTCCCACTACCGGCTCGCCGAGATGCGGCCGCAGGGAACCGCCAACGTCCGGGTCCACACCCCGACCGTCGAGGAGAACGGCTGGACCTGCAGCCACTCCGTCGTCGAGGTCGTCACCGACGACATGCCCTTCCTCGTCGACTCCGTCACCAATGAGCTGACCCGGCAGGGGCGCGGCATCCATCTCGTCGTGCACCCGCAGGTCGTGGTGCGGCGCGATGTGACCGGCAAGCTGATCGAGGTGCTGTCCGCCGCCCCCGTCGCCGGTCTTCCGCACGACGCGCACATCGAGTCGTGGATCCATGTCGAGATGGACCGCGAGACCGACCGCGCCGACCTCAAGCAGGTCACCGCCGATCTGCTGCGGGTGCTCTCCGACGTGCGGGAGGCCGTCGAGGACTGGGAGAAGATGCGGGACTCGGCGCTGCGGATCGCCGACGGTCTCACCGAGGAGCCCACGCCCGGCGATCTGGCCTCCGCCGATGTCGAGGAGGCGCGGGAGCTGCTGCGCTGGCTCGCCGCCGACCACTTCACCTTCCTCGGCTACCGCGAGTATCAGCTGCGCGAGGACGACTCCCTCGCGGCCGTGCCCGGCACCGGGCTCGGCATCCTGCGCGCCGACCCGCACCACGCCGGTGAGGACGCCCACCCGGTCAGCCCGTCGTTCGAGCGGCTGCCGGCCGACGCCCGCGCCAAGGCCCGTGAGCACAAGCTGCTCGTGCTGACCAAGGCCAACAGCCGGGCCACCGTGCACCGGCCGTCGTACCTCGACTACGTCGGGGTGAAGAAGTTCGACGCCGAGGGCAATGTGATCGGCGAGCGCCGTTTCCTCGGGCTGTTCTCCTCCGCCGCCTACACCGAGTCCGTGCTGCGGGTCCCCGTCGTACGCCGCAAGGTCGACGCCGTCCTGACGGGCGCCGGGTTCTCGCCCAACAGCCACGACGGCCGCGACCTGCTCCAGATCATGGAGACGTATCCGCGCGACGAGCTGTTCCAGACCCCGGTCGACGAGCTGCGCTCCATCGTCACGTCGGTGCTGTACCTCCAGGAGCGCCGTCGGCTGCGGCTCTACCTGCGCCAGGACGAGTACGGGCGCTACTACTCGGCGCTCGTCTACCTGCCCCGCGACCGCTACACCACCGGGGTACGGCTGCGGATCATCGACATCCTGAAGGAGGAGCTCGCCGGCACGAGTGTCGACTTCACCGCCTGGAACACCGAGTCGATCCTGTCCCGGCTGCACTTCGTGGTCCGGGTCCCGCCGGGCACCGAGCTGCCGGAGCTGTCGGAGTCCGACAAGGACCGCATCGAGGCGCGTCTCGTCGAGGCCGCCCGGTCCTGGTCCGACGCGTTCGCCGAGGCGCTCACCGCCGAGCTCGGCGAGGAGCGGGCCGCCGAGCTGCTGCGCCGCTACAACAACTTCACCGAGGGCTACAAGGCCGACCACACCCCGCGCGCCGCGGTCGCCGACCTCGTCCACCTCGAACGGCTCACCGAGGAGCAGAGCTTCTCGCTCAGCCTGTACGAGCCGGTGGGCGCCGCGCCCGACGAGCGCCGCTTCAAGATCTACCGCAAGGGCGACGCGATCTCCCTGTCGGCGGTGCTGCCGGTGCTGAACCGGCTCGGCGTCGAGGTCATCGACGAGCGGCCGTACGAACTGCGCTGCACGGACCGGTCGGTGGCCTGGATCTACGACTTCGGGCTGCGCATCCCCAAGGCGCTGGGCGGCGGGAGCACCGATCTGCTCGGCGACGACGGGCGTGAGCGGTTCCAGGAGGCGTTCGCCGCGACCTGGACCGGCCGGGCGGAGAACGACGGGTTCAACGCGCTGGTGCTGGGCGCCGGGCTGAACTGGCGGCAGGCGATGGTGCTGCGCGCCTACGCCAAGTACCTGCGGCAGGCCGGGTCCACGTTCAGCCAGGACTACATGGAGGACACCCTCCGTACGAACGTCCACACCACCCGGCTGCTCGTCTCCCTGTTCGAGGCGCGGATGTCGCCGGGCCGGCAGCGGGCCGGTCTGGAGATCGTCGACGCGCTGCTGGAGGAGCTCGACGCCGCGCTCGACCAGGTGGCCTCCCTCGACGAGGACCGGATCCTGAGGTCCTTCCTCACCGTCATCAAGGCGACCCTGCGCACCAACTTCTTCCAGACCACCGGGGACGGCACGCCGCACGCGTACGTGTCGATGAAGTTCGACCCGCAGGTCATCCCGGACCTTCCGGCGCCGCGGCCGGCGTTCGAGATCTGGGTGTACTCGCCCCGGGTGGAGGGGGTGCACCTGCGGTTCGGGAAGGTCGCGCGCGGCGGTCTGCGCTGGTCGGACCGGAGGGAGGACTTCCGCACGGAGATCCTCGGCCTGGTCAAGGCGCAGATGGTGAAGAACACCGTCATCGTGCCGGTCGGCGCGAAGGGCGGCTTCGTCGCCAAGCAGCTGCCCGACCCGGGCGTGGACCGCGACGCGTGGCTCGCCGAGGGCATCGCCAGCTACCGCACCTTCATCTCGGCGCTGCTCGACATCACCGACAACATGGTGGCCGGTGAGGTCGTGCCGCCGTCCGACGTCGTACGGCACGACGAGGACGACACCTATCTGGTGGTCGCCGCCGACAAGGGCACGGCGACGTTCTCCGACATCGCCAACGAGGTCGCCGGATCGTACGGCTTCTGGCTCGGGGACGCCTTCGCCTCCGGCGGCAGCGCCGGCTACGACCACAAGGCGATGGGCATCACCGCCCGCGGCGCCTGGGAGTCCGTCAAGCGGCACTTCCGCGACATGGGCCACGACACCCAGGTCGAGGACTTCACGGTCGTCGGCATCGGTGACATGTCCGGTGACGTGTTCGGCAACGGCATGCTGCTGTCCGAGCACATCCGTCTGGTCGCCGCCTTCGACCACCGGCACATCTTCATCGACCCCCGCCCGGACGCCGCGGTCTCCTACGCCGAGCGCCGCCGGCTGTTCGAGCTGCCGCGCAGCTCCTGGGCCGACTACAACGCCGACCTGATCTCCACCGGCGGCGGCGTCTTCCCGCGTACGGCGAAGGCGATCCCGGTCAACACGCACATCCGGGAGGCTCTCGGCATCGAGGGCAAGGTCGCCAAGCTGACCCCGGCCGAGCTGATGAAGGCGATCCTCAGCGCGCCGGTGGACCTGCTCTGGAACGGCGGCATCGGCACGTACGTCAAGGCGAGCACCGAGTCGAACGCCGACGTCGGCGACAAGGCCAACGACCCGATCCGCGTCGACGGCCAGGACCTGCGGGTCAAGGTCGTCGGCGAGGGCGGCAACCTGGGGCTGACCCAGCTCGGCCGGATCGAGTTCGCCCGCCAGGGCGGCCGGATCAACACCGACGCCATCGACAACAGCGCGGGCGTGGACACCTCCGACCACGAGGTGAACATCAAGATCCTGCTCAACGGGCTGGTCACGGACGGCGACATGACGGTCAAGCAGCGCAACAAGCTGCTCGCCGAGATGACCGACGAGGTCGGCGCGCTGGTCCTGCGCAACAACTACGCGCAGAACACGGCGATCGCCAACGCCCTCGCCCAGTCCAAGGACATGCTCCACGCCCAGCAGCGCTTCCTGCGCCACCTGGTGCGCGAGGGCCACCTCGACCGGGCGCTGGAGTTCCTGCCGAGCGACCGGCAGATCCGCGAGCGCCTCGGCTCCGGCCACGGCCTGACCGGCCCGGAGACGGCCGTCCTGCTGGCGTACACGAAGATCACCGTCTCGGACGAGCTGCTCCAGACCTCCCTGCCGGACGACCCCTATCTGCGGGGTCTGCTGTACGCGTACTTCCCGACCGCGCTGCGCGAGCAGTTCCCGGAGCACATCGACAGCCACCCGCTGCGCCGTGAGATCACCACGACCGTGCTGGTCAACGACACGGTCAACACGGGCGGCACGACGTATCTGCACCGGCTGCGGGAGGAGACGGGGGCGTCGCTGGAGGAGATCGTGCGGGCGCAGACCGCGGCGCGGGCGATCTTCCGGTCGGCGCCGGTGTGGGACGCGGTGGAGGAGCTGGACAACACGGTCGAGGCGGCCGTGCAGACCCGGATCCGGCTGCACTCGCGCCGGCTCGTCGAGCGCGGCACGCGCTGGCTGCTCAACAACCGGCCGCAGCCGCTCCAGCTCGCCGAGACGGTCGACTTCTTCGCCGAGCGCGTCGAGCAGGTGTGGTCGCAGCTGACCAAGCTGCTGCGCGGTGCGGACCTGGAGTGGTGGCAGAAGATCTACGACGAGCTCAGCGGCGCCGGCGTGCCGGACGAGCTGGCCTCGCGGGTGGCCGGGTTCTCCTCCGCGTTCCCGGCGCTGGACATCGTGTCGGTGGCCGACCGCATGGGCAAGGACCCGCTGGATGTCGCCGAGGTCTACTACGACCTCGCGGACCGGCTGCACATCACCCAGCTGATGGACCGGATCATCGAGCTGCCGCGGGCCGACCGCTGGCAGTCCATGGCCCGCGCCTCCATCCGTGAGGACCTGTACGCGGCCCATGCGGCGCTGACCGCGGACGTCCTGGCCGTCGGCAACGGCACCTCGACGCCCGAGCAGCGGTTCAAGGCGTGGGACGAGAAGAACGCGGCGATCCTGGGCCGGGCGCGGACGACCCTGGAGGAGATCCAGGGCTCGGAGACGTTCGACCTGGCGAACCTGTCGGTGGCGATGCGGACGATGAGGACGCTGCTGCGGACGCATGCGTGATCCGCGGGGGAACGCTTCGCAGGGGAACGACGCGTAGGTGAACGCGAAGGGGCGCCTCCCACCCGGGAGGCGCCCCTTCGTGCTGCCGTTCAGACGGCCGTGGCCGGCTTGGCGGCGGGCTTGGCGGCGGGCTTCTTCGCGGCCGGCTTCTTCTTGGCCTTGTTGTCGCCGCTGAACTCCTCGTAGGCGTCCATGACCTCCTCCGTCGGCCCGTCCATCCTCAGCTCGCCGCGCTCCAGCCACAGCACGCGTTCGCAGGTCTCGCGGATCGAGCTGTTGCTGTGGCTGACGAGGAAGACGGTGCCGGCGTGCTCGCGCATCTCGCGGATGCGGTCGGCCGAGCGCTTGCGGAAGAGCGCGTCACCGGTGGCCAGGGCCTCGTCGATGAGGAGGACGTCGTGGTCCTTGGCGGCGGCGATGGAGAAGCGCAGCCGGGAGCCCATGCCGGAGGAGTACGTGCGCATGGGCAGGGAGATGAAGTCGCCCTTGTCGTTGATTCCGGAGAAGTCGACGATCTGCTGGTAGCGCTCCCGGATCTGCTCCTTGGACATGCCCATGGCCAGGCCGCCGAGGTAGACGTTGCGCTCGCCGGTCAGATCGCCCATCAGGGCGGCGTTGACGCCGAGGAGGGAGGGCTGGCCCTGGGTGTAGATCCGGCCGCGCTCGACGGGCAGCAGTCCGGCGACGGCCTTGAGGAGGGTGGACTTGCCGGAGCCGTTGGTGCCGATCAGGCCGATGGCCTCGCCCTTGTAGGCGACGAAGGAGACGTTCTTGACGGCGTGCACCAGCCGGGTGCCGGCCGCCTTCTCGGTCTGCTTGCGGCGCAGGATGCGGTTGAGGGCGGCGGTGGCGCTGCCGCGGCCGCCGCCGGTGCCGTTGACGCGGTAGACGATGTCGACCCGGTCGGCGACGACGGTGGGGATCCGCTCGTCGGCGAAGGGCTCGGTGCGGGGGGTGTTGTCAGCCACGGCCGTACGTCTCCTCAGCCTTCCAGAAGTAGATGAAGCCGCCGACGCCGGCGAGCAGGGCCCAGCCCGTCGCCCACGCCCACACATGGGCCGGGAGCTGGCTCGCGTGGAAGCTGTCGATCAGCGAGAAGCGCATCAGGTCGATGTAGACGGCCGCCGGGTTGGCGCGCAGGACGTCCACGACCCAGTACGGCAGGCCGGCGTGCTTGCTGAGCAGCTTGTCGATGCTCCACATCACGCCCGAGACGTACATCCAGGTGCGCAGGACGAAGGGCATCAGCTGGGCGATGTCGGGGGTCTTCGCGCCGGCCCGCGCCATGACCAGCGACACGCCCGCGTTGAAGACGAACTGGAGCAGCAGCACGGGCAGGACCAGCAGCCAGGACGGCGCCGGGGGGACGCCCATGACGACGAGGATGATCAGCAGCGCGGCCATCGAGAACAGCAGCTGCTGGAGCTGCTGGAGGCAGTACGAGATCGGCAGCGCGGCCCGCGGGAAGTGCAGGGCCCGCACCAGGCCGATGTTGCCGGAGATGGCCCGGGTGCCCGACATGATCGAGCTCTGGGTGAACGTCCACACGAACACACCCGTGACCAGGAAGGGGATGTAGTCCGGGACGCCCTTCTTGGTCTGCAGCAGCACACCGAAGATGAAGTAGTAGACCGCCGCGTTCAGCAGGGGGGTCATCACCTGCCAGATCTGCCCCAGCTTGGCGTCGCTGTACTGCGAGGTCAGCTTGGCGGTGGCGAACGCGGTGATGAAGTGGCGGCGCGCCCACAGCTGGCGGATGTACTGGGGCAGGGAGGGGCGGGCACCGCTGACCGCGAGGCCGTGACGGGCGGCGAGGGCCGCCAGGTCGTCTTCGGGGGGTGCGGCCTGTGTCGTGGGCGGTGTGTGGAGTACCTGGCTCACATCCGCTGCTTTCACTCGGGGGGTGGGGGTGCGTGTGCGGCCGTCGCGGCTGCACTCTGCCGTCGCCCGGCGTTCTCTTACGCTTCTCTTGATGTTTTCTTACGTCGGGACGGGACCGTATCGTCGCAACGTGAGCGTAGGCCCAGTCGACGTCGGAACGCAACCGTTTCGTCGTAACGCCCTATGCTGGAGGACATGACGACGAACGCGACGAACGCCGACGAACCGCAGGCGAAGCCGCGCCGCCGGGCTCCGGCGGGTGCGGCCGTGCTTCGCGAGGATGTGACGGAGGCCATCCGGGCTGCCGTGTTCGAGGAGCTCGCCACCGTCGGCTACGCGCGGATGTCCATCGAGGGCATCGCCCGGCGCGCCGGCGTGGGCAAGACCGCGGTGTACCGGCGCTGGCGCTCCAAGCTGCACCTGGTCCTCGATCTCGTCTCGGCGCTCGCGGTGCAGGGCCTGCCGGCCCCGGAGACGGGCAGTCTGGAGGGTGATCTGCGGATGCTGTACGAGGTGACCTCGCGGGCGCTGCGGCACCCCGCGGCCTCGCAGATCATCCCGGATCTCCAGGCCGAGGCGGCCCGTAACCCCGAGATCGCCGAGGCGCTGCAGAAGGCGCTGCGCGAGGGGCAGGAGGGGGTCGCGCTGAAGATCGTCGCGGCGGCGGAGCAGCGCGGCGAGGTCCGGATGGGCCTCGACGACGAGCTGGCGCTCGATCTGATCTCCGGTCCGCTTTACTGGCGTTCGGTGGTGATCCGCAGTCCGAAGCTGCCCAAGGGCTATCTGGGCGCGCTGGCGCGGGCGACCGCGGAGGCGATCAAGGCGCTGTGACCGGGAACTCCGGGCGCCGTGACGGGAGTCGACAGGGGTCGACGGGAGTCGAGGTGGCATGAGAGTCGTGTTGGCCGAGGACAACGCCCTGCTCAGGGAGGGGCTCGTGCTGCTGCTGACGTCGGCCGGGCACGAGGTGGCGGCCGTCGCCGGCTCCGGGCCCGAGATCCTTCCGGCACTGCTGGAGCACCGCCCCGATGTGGCCGTGCTCGATGTGCGGATGCCGCCGGGCTTTCGCGACGAGGGCCTGCGGGCCGCCCTGGAGGCCCGCGGGAGGATCCCCGGCCTCCCGGTCCTGGTCCTGTCCCAGTACGTCGAGGAGTCCTACGCGGCCGAACTGCTCGGCGGCGGCGCGAACGGCGTCGGCTATCTCCTCAAGGACCGCGTGGGCCGCGTCGACGAGTTCCTCGACGCCCTGCAACGGGTCGCGGGCGGCGGTACGGCCCTGGACCCCGAGGTGGTCACCGAACTGCTGACCCGCCGCAAGGACTCCCCCCTCGACCAGCTCACCCCCCGCGAGCGCGAGGTCCTCGAGCTGATGGCCGAGGGCCACGACAACACCACCATCGCGGGCACGCTCGTCATCACCGAGCGCTCGGTCAGCAAACACATCGGCAACGTCTTCCTGAAACTGGGCCTCCCCCCGAGCGACAGCGGCCACCGCCGGGTACTGGCGGTGCTGGCGTATCTCAACAACGCCTAGCGGCGGCGGTCCTCGGCGGTCCTCGGCGGTCGTCGTGCCGGCGTACGGGGCCGTCCGTCTAAGCCCGCCCCGCCTCCGGATGCAGTCGCAGCCATCCCTGCCAGGCCGACGTGATCATGTCCTGGACGTCGTGGTGTGCCTTCCAGCCCAGCTCCGTGGTGATGCGGTCGGCCGAGGCGATCACGCGGGCGGGGTCGCCGGGGCGGCGGGGGGTGATCGTCGGGGGGCGGGTGTGGCCGGTGACGGCGGTGACGCGGTCGATCATCTCCCGGACCGAGACGCCCTCGCCGCGGCCGATGTTGAGGGTGAGGTCGCGGCCGGGGGAGGAGCGCAGGGCGTGGGCGGCGGCCACATGGGCCTCGGCGAGGTCGGCCACGTGGATGTAGTCGCGGAGGCAGGTGCCGTCGGGGGTGGGGTAGTCGTCGCCGAAGATGCGGGGCGGCGCGTTCTCGGTGAGTCTTTCGAAGATCATCGGGATGAGGTTGAAGACACCGGTGTCGGCCAGGCCGGGGGAGGCCGCGCCCGCCACGTTGAAGTAGCGCAGGCAGGCCGTGGACAGGCCGGTGGCGCGGCCGGTCGCCCGGACCAGCCACTCGCCGGCGAGTTTGGTCTCGCCGTACGGCGACATCGGCACGCACGGGGTGTCCTCGGTGACGAGATCGACGTCCGGCATGCCGTAGACGGCGGCCGAGGAGGAGAACACGAAGGACCCGACGCCGGCCTCGGTGACCGCCTCCAGCAGGACCCTGAGGCCCTCCACGTTCTCCCGGTAGTAGTGCAGGGGCCGCTCCACCGACTCGCCGACCTGCTTCTTCGCCGCGAGATGGACGACACCGGTGACCGCGTGCCCGGCGAGGACGCGGGCGACCCGCTCCCCGTCCAGCGTGGAGCCCGTCACCAGCGGCACCCCCTCCGGCACGCGCGCGGCGACGCCGGTCGACAGGTCGTCGTACACCACCGCCCGCTCGCCCGCCGCGGTCATCGCCCGGACGACATGCGCCCCGATGTAGCCGGCGCCGCCGGTGATCAGCCAGGTCATGTGGATTCCCCCAAGCAGGATGGCCGGTTGCGATGTGATTCGTCCGCGATCGGCCCGTTCGTCTCACAGTGAAGCAGGCGTACGGCTCTCCCGCAGGGCCTGTGGACAACTCCCGGCGCGCTCGGGGGCGCGCGCCGTGGTCGCGCGCCACAGGCGGACGTAGGACAGCACGGCCGCCGCGAGCAGCAGGCCGTTGCGCAGGACCATCAGCCCGGTTCCGGTCCAGGTGCACTCGATGACCCTGCCGTACTCGACCGGGAAGATCACGGAGCTGACCGCGGTCGACGCGAGGATCAGCGCCACCACCGGACGCTGCGTGGTGTGCCGGGAGGTGAGGCAGACGGCGGCCAGCCCGACCAGCCAGATCATGTACTGCGGGCTGATCACCCTGCTGGTCACGGTGAACAGCAGGACCGCGCTCAGCGCGGCGTCGAAGGGCACGGCCTCGGTCCAGTGCCGGGCGCGGACCCGCCACAGCAGGAGCAGCCCGAAGGCGACGGCGGTCAGGGCGAGCGAGGCGTGCGCCACGCTGGAGACGTACGGCCCCGTGAACTCCATAGCGCCGTACCGGTAGTGGACCTTGCCCGGCCACCCCGCGTGGGTCGCGAGCGAGAGCAGGGTCCCGCCCAGGGACTCGATCTGCACGCCCCGGCCGCCCTGCTGGCGCACGAAGGCGAGCGGATTGCGGAACACGAACACCAGCAGCAGGAACAGCGAGGCCCCGGTCAGCGCCACCGACGACCACACCGACCGGGAGTCGCGCCCGCGCCGCACGCCGATCAGCACCAGTGCCGGCCACACCTTCACCAGCGCCCCCACGGCCGCGAACGCCCCGCACGCACGCGTGGAGCGGGCGAGCGCCAGCAGGGAGAGCACCGCGAGCGCGGTGACCTGCACGTCGTAGCGGGCGAACGGGACGCGGACCAGCAGCGGCAGCCCGACCACCCAGACCGCCGCCCCGGCCAGGCGGCGGCCGGGGCGGGTGCCCGCGCGGGCGAGCGCGCACGCGACCGCCGCGTCCGAGAGGACGGTGAGCGCGACGAACGCCTGGAAGTACGTCCACCACGGCAGCACGCCCGGCGACAGCAGCACGAGACCGGCGCCCGGCGGGTACTGCCACAAGGTGTCGTGCGCGGGGAAGGCGCCGTGCGCGAGGACGCCGTACCAGTGGTGGTACAGGTGCCACACCTCCCGGCCCACCCGGCCGCCCAGGATTCCGAGGGAGTCGTGGGCGAGCAGCCACAGCATCAGGGCGCGGGAGGCCAGCCAGGCGGCGGCGAGGGCGACGAGAAGGTGACGACGTCTCATGACGGCGGATCGTAAGGCGCTCGAATGCCTCTTTAGTTCAGATACTCCGTCAATAGCCAAGAAGCGGTACTAAATCCAACAAAATGGGGTCCGTGGACATCAGGAACAGGGCCGGTGCGGCGGTGCTCCTTCCCGTCGGGGCCGGGCTCGGGCTCGGGTGGTGGGGGCTGGACCGCGGGGGCATGTGGCGCGACGAGGCCGTCACCTTCCAGGTGGCGCGGCGCTCGGTGCCGCAGATCTGGCGGCTGCTGCACGGGGTGGACGCCGTGCACGGCCTGTACTACCTCCTCCTGCACGCCGTCCTCGCCGTCCGCCCCGGCGAGGTCCTCCTGCGCCTGCCGAGCGTCTGCGCGGCGGCCCTCACGGCGGGCCTGGTCGCGGCCCTCGGCACCCGGCTGGCCCGGCCGCGCGTCGGCCTGTGGGCGGGCCTGCTGTACGCCGTCACCCCGCTCGTGGGCCACTACGCGCAGGAGGGCCGCTCCTACGCTCTCGTCTGCGCCGGCGCGGCCGGAGCGACCCTTCTGCTCGTCCGGGCGCTCCAGGGGCGCTCCTGGTGGCCGTACGGCGTCGTCCTCACGCTGACCTGTCTGCTGCACGAGCTGGCGGTGCTGCTGGTGCTCGCCCACGGGGTGACGCTCCTGCACGCGCGCGTGGGGAGACGGGACGGGGCGCGGTGGGCCGCGGCGGCCGGTGCCGCGATGCTGGTGCTGACCCCGCTCGCCGTCGTGTCGCGCGCCCAGGCCGGCCAGGTGGCGTGGCTGTCCCGGCCGGGCGCGGGCAGCGCGCTGCGGCTGCTGCACGCGTTCCTCGGGCCGGGCGGGCCGCTCTTCTGGACCTTTCTGCTCCTCGCTCTCGCCGCCCTGCCGGGCCCCCGTCGGCTGACCCTCGCGTCGGTGGCCCTGCCCTGGGCGGTCGTGCCCCCGCTGACCCTGCTCGCCGTCTCCCAGCTCCGCCCGATGTACGACGACCGCTATGTGCTGTACGCCCTCGCGGGGGCGCCGCTGCTGGTGGCGGCGGGCGCCGACCGGGTGCTCGGCGCGAAGGGGGCGAGGTCGCCCCTGGTCCCGCTCGCGGGAACCCTGGCCGTCGCCCTCGCGTTCACCCAGTACCTGCCCCTGTACCGCCAGGACCGCACCCTGCGCGGGCGCCCCGACACCCTCGCCGCCGTCTCGGCGCTGGCCGGGCGCGAGATGCGGCCGGGCGAGGCCGTGGTGTTCCTGCCGGCCATCGGGCGGCGGGCGAAGGTCGCGCACCCCGAGGGTTTCCGGGGGGTGCGGGACGTGGCGCTCCAGGCGTCCGCTCCCGCCTCCGGCACGCTCTACGGCCGCGAGCGGGGCGCCGCCGAGCTGCGCCGTGAGCTGCTCGCGCTGGACCGGCTGTGGGTGCTGGCCGAGCCGTACGCGCTGCGCTCCCCGTGGTACCCGCGCAATCCGACCGAGCGGGTCAAGCTGACCGTGGTGACCGAGGAGTTCGTGCCCGGCGAACCGGGACGGGAGTTCGTGCGCGGCGGGGTCACCCTGCGCCTCTACACCCGCCGCCCGCCGCCCGCCGCGCCGGAGTCCTGGGACCTGTCCGCACGAAGGTCCTCAGTCCTGCCGGCCCCCGGCTCCTCCTCCAGCGCCGCCGCGTCCAGCGCGTCGGTGAGCTGGTCGAGACGCTCCCTCAGCTCGCTGATCTCCTCCAGCCCGAACCCGGTCGCCGAGACGATCCGGCGGGGCACCTGGAGCGCCCGCTCCCGCAGCGCGGCACCCTCCTCGGTCAGCCGGATCTCCACCGACCGCTCGTCGCGCGCGCTGCGCTCCCGGACCACCAGCCCCGCCGTCTCCAGCCGCTTGAGCAGCGGGGACAGCGTGCCGGAGTCCAGGCGCAGATGTGCGCCGAGCTTCTTCACGGGCAGCTCGCCCTGCTCCCACAGCACCAGCATCACCAGGTACTGGGGGTAGGTCAGCCCGAGTTCCTTGAGGATCACGCGGTAGACCCCGTTGAACGCACGCGAGGCCGCGTGCAGGGAGAAGCAGATCTGGCGGTCCAGGCGCAGCCAGTTCTCCGAGGGGGCGGGGGCGGGGAGCGGGGTCGACGTCGGGGTCATGCCTCCAGGGTAACGCCGGTGGGCCATTTAGTTGTGCACAACTGAATTGTGTGCTCTACTTATCCCCGTGAGCGGCCCGGACGCGAGAAGCGGCCGGACCGGCCACCCCCCGACACAGGCTCTTCCGAGAGGGACGGTTCATCCATGGACGCGCTCTACACCGCAGTCGCCACCGCCACCCACGGCCGCGAGGGCCGCGCCGTCACCAACGACGGGAAGATCGACCTCGCCCTCGCCCTGCCGGTGGAGATGGGCGGCAACGGTCAGGGCACCAACCCGGAGCAGCTGTTCGCCGCCGGTTACGCGGCCTGTTTCGGCAGCGCGCTCGGTCTCGTCGGCCGTCAGGCGAAGGTCGACGTCTCCGACGCCGCCGTGACCGCCGAGGTCGGCATAGGCAAGCAGGGCGAGGGCTTCGGCCTGAAGGTCACGCTGCGCATCGAGCTCCCGGACACCCTGGACGAGGCGACCGGCCGCAAGCTGGTCGAGACCGCCCACCAGGTCTGCCCCTACTCCAACGCCACCCGCGGCAACATCGAGGTCGACCTCGTCATCGAGTAACCCCCGGACCTCCCGGACACAGGCCTCCCGAGGGATCCGCGCAGCGGGCGACACCCCTCGGGAGGGCTCACCCCACCCGCGCCAGCACCTCCCCGGTCCGCCGGCTCCACGCCACCACCACGGCCTCCTCGGGCACCGGGTGCCAGCGCGTCAGCAGCAGCCAGCGGACCCGGTAGCGGCGGACGATCGCCGCCCGCCCGGCCCGTGTCGAGCCCGGGGCGAGATACGCCCGGACGTCCGCCACCCGGCGCAGCCTCGCGCGCTCGTCCAGCGCCGCGTCCGGCCAGGCGGGCGCGGCGAGGTTCGGCCCGTACCCGGCGATCGCGTGGACCGCGAAGTACCCGTCGGTGATCACCACCTCCCCGGGCCCGATGTGCCGCGCCGCCCAGTCGTACGCCGGCCAGCGCGGCGGCTGGTCGAAGCCCACCGGATCCAGCGCACGCGGCACGACCGCCCCGGCCTGCACGGTCAGCAGCCCCAGACAGGCCCCGGCGGCCGCCACCGCGCCCAGCGCCCTGCGCCACACCCCCCACGGCTTCGGCGCCGCCAGCTCCACCGCCAGCGCGAACTGCGGCGGCACCAGCGTCAGGCCCAGGATCCGCCCGTACGTGTAGTGACCGCTGACGAACCCGTACACCACCACCAGACAGTCCAGCGCGAACATCAGCACCAGCGGATCGCGCACCGAGCGCCGCGCCCGCGCCGCCAGCGCCGGCAGGCCCAGCAGCGCCAGCCAGAAATGGCCGGCCAGGTCGTCGTACAGCCGCCGGTGCATCCCGTCGACGCTGCCGTCCCCGGCCAGCGCGAACACATCGAAGTACGGCCAGGCGGCGGCGACCAGCAGCGCCGTCGTGGCCGTCATCGCCCAGCGCGCCGCCACCGCCGGCCGCCACTCCCGCTGCCGGCCCAGGACCACCGCGACCCCGCCCGTCACGGCCGCCACCGCCGTGATCGGATGCGCCAGCAGGATCGCCCCGTACAGCGCGCCGACCCCCGCGTACCCGGTGAAGCCGCGCAGCCCGTCGGGGCCGACGTACCGGACCAGGCGTCCGTCACACGCGCGTGCCGCCGTCAGCGCCCACGCCCAGAGGGCCAGGCCGATCGCGAAGGTGGACGGATAGCCGAGGTTGCCGGTCATCGACATCAGGCCCAGATAGCCGCTCCACCAGGCGCGTTCCGTGCCCCACAGCAGTGTCATCGCCGCCAGCGCGAGCACCGGCGCCCACGGTCTCGGCGTCAGCGCCCGCACGAACCGGCCGAGACCGGTCAGCAGCACGACCAGGTTCACCGGCCCGGCGACCCTCAGCACCTCCCACCCCGTCAGCCCGGTCAGCCGGGCGAACACGCCCTCGGCCAGCGCGTACGGCGAGTAGTAGGGACTGCCCGCGCCCGGCAGATCGGCCATCGGATGCCGGGGGTGCAGCAGGTCGGCCTTCAGCCGCTCCACCACCGCCGCGTGCACCCCCGCGTCGCAGCACAGCGGCACCCTCCAGAACGCCAGCGTCGTCACCAGCCAGAACACGAAACCGAAGACCTGGAACGGGCTCGGACGCCACACCCGCCGACGGCGCAGCGCCCCGGCGCCGCGCGCCGGACGCCGGATCAGGACACCGGCGCTCACCGGGCGCGGACCGAAAGGTGACAGACAAGTGAAAGGTGACAGGCAAGGGAAAGGTGGCAATCGGGGGCAAAGTTGCGCATGAGGGGCATTGGCCGTACCTTCCCTCCCGCATCAGCGGCCTCGCCCCCTGTCACCCCGGCGGGTGAGCCCGAACGGAGTCATCCCCGCGAACAGGCCCCGTCGGGCCGCCCGCGCCCGCAGGCGCGCCCGCACCCGCCAGGCACGCCCCGAGGAACAGCGCCTGCGCGTGCTCGACCGCGACCAGCACGGCCGGCGCGCCCCCGGCCAGCCACACACCCCCGCGCGCAGGACGCAGTACAGCGCCCGCCCCGTGCATGAGGGATGTCGCGGCATCCGGCCTACCATGCGGGCCCGCCGCTCAGGTCGACGCGAGCTCCTCGTGCGCCGCGCCCGGAGCGGGCACCCGCGCCGCCCCGACGTCCGGGAACTCCTCGCCCAGCAGCAGCCGCCGTACGACCCGTTCGGCGGCGCGTCCGTCGTCGTACGCGCAGAACCGCGCCCGGAACGCGGCCCGCAGCCGGGTGGACTCCTCGTCCCGCCAGCTCCCGGAGGCCAGCAGCCGGGCCAGCTCGTCGAAGGAGCGCGAGACAGGGCCCGGCGCCTCGGCGGTGATGTCGAAGTAGGCGCCCCGGCTCGCCGTGTACGCCTCCCAGTCGTCGGCGTGCACCACGATCGGCCGGTCCAGGTTGGCGTAGTCGAACATCAGGGCCGAGTAGTCGGTGACCAGCACGTCCGAGGCGAGCATCACGTCCTCCACGTGCGGCTCGTCCGTCGCGTCGACGAGCACCCCGCGCCGGTGCAGGTCCGCCAGGCCCATCCCGCGCGCGTGCCCGGTCGCCAGGGACGGGTGCAGCCGTACGACGAGGGTGTGGCCCTCGCCCAGCCCGGCGGCGAACCGGGCCAGGTCGATCCGGTCGACGTGCCCGCCCCGCACGTACTCCCGCCGCGTCGGCGCGTACAGCACCACGGTGTCCCCGGCGGGGATGCCCAGCCGGGCCCGCACCGCCGCGCCCGCCCCGGCGTCCGCGGCGACCAGCACGTCGTTGCGCGGGCTGCCGGTGCGGGCGGAGGCGAAGTGGCACGGGTACGCCCGCTCCCACACCAGTTCCGAGTGCGGGTTGGCGACCAGGCTGTGGTCCCAGCGGTCGGCGCGGCGCAGCATCTGCGGCACGTCCACCCCGAACCGGCCGCCGGGCCGGTCCAGCAGATCGGCGGCCATGTACTTCAGCGGGGTGCCCTGGTGGGTGTGGATGTGGACGCTGCCGGGGCGTTTGGCCAGCGCGCCCGGCCAGTTGACGTTGTTGACGAAGAACCCCGCCCGCGCGGTCACCCTCCGGTACGCGGGCGAGTCCAGCAGGACGTGCTCGACGCCCGTCGGGAGCCCCGCGGCCGTCTCCTCGTCGCGCACCACCCACACCCCGCGCAACTGCGGCGCGATCTCCAGCGCCTTGCGGTAGACCGCCCCCGGATCGCCCAGCACCCCCCGGTGCGAGAACGCCGAGTACACGACCAGCTGAGGGTCGATCGGCCGGCGGGCGCGCACCCCGTCCACCGCGCGCCGGGTCCGTGCCCCGGCCGCCCGGCGTACGAGCGTCCCGCGCCGTGCCAGCTCCCGTCCCGCGCGCGCGGCCTGCCGCCGGGCCCGGTAGGCCGCGTACCCGTGCTCCAGCACCCGCAGCTCGGCCGGCACCGGTGCGCCGTCCGGCCGGCGGGCCCGGAACATCTCGGCCGTGCGGCGGAAGAACTCCTTCTTGTCGGACGGCGGCAGCCGGTCCGGCTTGGCCAGGATGTCCAGGCAGTGCTCGCCCATCTTGCGGTGCAGATACGGCCGCCAGCCCGCGAGCGCCGGGCGGGAGTCGACGAAGGCGAACACCCGCTCGTACTGGTCGTGGATGTCGAAGTGCTTGCGGCTGGTGGTGGACAGGATGTTGCCCTGACGGCGCTGGCGGTAGTTCAGACAGATCCGGTCCAGCACGGCGATCCGCTCCGCGCTGAGCATGACCGGGAACGTCCAGGGCGTGTCCTCGTAGTAGCCGGGCGGGAAGGCGAAGCCGTTCTGCTCGACGAAGTCGCGCCGGTAGACCTTGTTCCAGACGACCATCAGCAGGTCGAGGATCTCCGGGCGTTCGGTGGCCGTGAAAGCGGGGGAGCCGATGTCGGCGAGGACGTGCGCGAGGGCGTTGCGGCGAGTGCCGCCCCACCAGTACGTGCGCGCGTAGTCGAACACCAGCACGTCCGGGTCCGCGGACCCGGCCAGCCGGTCGGCCATCGCGCGCAGAGCGCCCGGGGTGAGGGTGTCGTCGCTGTCGAGGAAGAACAGATAGTCGCCGCCCGCGAGCGGCAGACCCGCGTTGCGGGCGCGGCCGAGACCCACGTTCTCCGGCAGATGCAGCACCCGGACCCGCTCGTCGCGGGCCGCGTACTCGTCGAGGATCGCGCCGCAGCCGTCGGGTGAGCGGTCGTCGACGGCGATCACCTCGAAGTCCGCGTACGACTGCGAAAGGAGCGAGTCGAGACACTCGCGCAGGAAACCCTGCACCTTGAAACAGGGGACGATGACGCTGAAGCGGGGCACTGCGGGGGTCAGCTCCTTACGGGGTGGGCGGGGGCCGGGACGCGGTCGGCGAGCGGCAGCACGGGCTCGATCGCCTCCGGGGGCTCGCCGAGCAGCACCCTGCGCACCACGCGCTCGGCGGCCCGGCCGTCGTCGAACTGGCAGAAACGGGCCCGGAACGCGGCCCTGAGCTCCCCGGACTCCGGCGAGGCGTACGAGCCGTCGCGGAACACCCGCGCCAGCTCCCCGGGCGTACGGGCCACCGGTCCCGGCGGGGCCGCCATCAGGTCGAAGTACACGCCCCGCGTCTCGGTGTAGACCTCCCAGTCGTCGGCGTACACGACGATCGGGCGGTCCAGGTTGGCGTAGTCGAACATGATCGACGAGTAGTCCGTGACCAGCGCGTCCGCGGCCAGGCACACCTCCTCGGAGGAGCGGTGGCCGGTGACGTCGAGGATCCGGCCCGTGCCGCGGGCGCGGCCCAGGTCGTAGAAGTAGTGGGCGCGCAGCAGGACGACGACGTCCTCGCCGGCCGCCTCGCAGAAGGCCTCCAGGTCCAGGCCGCCCTCGAAGCCGGTCCGCCAGTCGCGGTGGGTCGGCGCGTACAGCACGGCCGTCCGCCCCTGCGGCACCCCGAGCTCACGCCGGATCCGGGCCACGTCCTCGGCGGTCGCCGTGTAGAGGACGTCGTTGCGCGGATAGCCGTACTCCAGGTGCTCGTAGCGGCCCGGGAAGGCGCGCTCCCACATCTGCGTGGAGTGGGTGTTGGAGGAGAGGTTGAAGTCCCAGCGGTCCACCCGCCCGAGCAGCTTGGTGAACGAGCCGCTCGCGGCCGCCACCACGGGGTACGTCGACTGGTCGACGCCCATCTTCTTCAACGGGGTGCCGTGCTGGGTCTGCACGTGCACACTGCCCTCCCGCTTGACCACGCCCTCCGCGAAGTTGGCGTTGTTGACCAGGTACCTGGCGCGGGCCAGGACCTGCCAGGAGCGGCGGCTGCCGATCACGGCGTGCTCGACGCCCTCCGGCATGGCGTGCGCCTGGCCGGGCTCGACGAGGAACACCGAGCGGATGTGCGGGGCGAGTTCGGCGGCCTTGGCGTGGATCGCGGCGGGGCTGCACGCGTACCCGCGGCCCCAGTAGGCGCAGTACACCGCCAGGTTCGGGTCGATACGGCGGCGCAGCTGACGCCGGTAGTACAGGCGGGTGCGCAGTCCGCGGGGGCGCGGGAGGAGCCGGGCGGCGGCCGACAGCCGCTGGTTGGCGCCGCGCAGCGCACGGAACGCCGTGTACGCCCCCGCCGCGAGCAGCCGGTGCTGCACCCCGAGGCTGCCGCCCGGCCGGCGCAGACCGGCGGGGCGGTGGCGGCGGTAGAGCCGGCCCGCGCGGCGGAAGAAGGCCCGGCGACGGCGGTGAGGCAGCCGGCGCGGGTGCGCGGCCGTCTTGAGGACGAGCGCGAAGAGCTGCTCGAACAGCGGCCCCGACCGGTCGGCGGGCAGTCCGAGTCCGGCGGCCGCCGCCAGTACCGGTTCGATCCGGTCGAGGAGTTCGGTGTGGTGCTCGCCCGGCAGGTTGAGCCGGCTGCCCTGCCGGCGCAGCAGATGCCGGACGACGACCGAGCGCAGCACCGCGATCCGCTCGGCGTGCAGGGTGACCAGGCCGCCGAAGCCGAGGTCGGTGAAGTGGCCCTCGGGGAAGGCGATCCGCCGCTCGGCGAGGAAGGCGCGGCGGTAGGCGGCGCTCCAGGCGGGCAGCAGCACCCCGGTGATCCGGGGCGCCTCGGCCGGGGTGAAGGCGCTCCGGGGGGCCTTCGCCAGCAGCGGGGCCGCCGGGTTGGCCGGCTCGCCCTCCCACCACGGGACGCGCTCGTGCTCGGCGTACAGGACGTCCACGTCACCGGTTTCGGCGAGGCGGGCGTCCAGCGCCGCCAGGGCGCCCGGCGCGAGGGTGTCGTCGCCGTCGAGGAACAGCAGATACGTCCCGTGCGCCGCCCGCGTCCCGGTGTTGCGCGCCCCGGCCAGGCCCGCCGACGGCGGCGAGTGGACCGGCGTCACCCGGGGGTCCCGCTCGGCGTACCCGGCGGCGAGGACGGCGGCCGGGGCGTCCGGCGCGTCGCAGACCGGGATCAGCTCGAAGTCGCCGAAGGACTGGGCGAGGACGGAGTCCAGCGCCAGGGACAGCCGGCCCGCGACCCCATGGGACGGGACGATGATGCTGAAGCGGGGCATGCTGCTCTTTCTCTGTCGGGCACTCTGTCAGGCACTCCGCCGGGCACTCTGCCGGGCACTCTGCCGGGCGTGCTGCGCCGGTGTGTTCGTCGGGCAAACGGTGTTCAGCGGCCGTCGGTGACGGGGTGTGTGCCGGAAGGCTGCGGTACGGCGGTGAGCGGGGGGTGGCCCGAGGCCGCCGCCGACGGCACGGGCCGGCGCTCGGCGAGCGGCACGACCGGCGGCAGGTGCGTCTCGCCCAGCACGATCCGCCGGACGACCCGCTCGGCGGCGCGCCCGTCGTCGTACGGGCAGAACCGCTCGCGGAACCCGGCCCGCAGCTGGGTCGAGCGGGAGCCGCGCCAGTGGCCGGTGGAGAAGATGTCGATCAGCTCGTCCTCGCTGCGGGCCACCGCGCCCGGCGGGGCGGCCCGCAGATCGAAGTAGACGCCGCGGGCCGCCCGGTACGCCGCCCAGTCCTCGTCGGGGGCGTGCACCACGATCGGGCGGTCCAGGTTGGCGTAGTCGAACATGATCGACGAGTAGTCCGTGACCAGGGCGTCCGAGGCGAGGCAGAGCGACTCGACGCTGGGATGGTCGCCGACGTCGATGACGCCGGGCGTGCGCCGGGCGAGGAGGGCGCCCTGCCAGTGGTGCGCCCGGGCCAGCACCACGAAGCGCGGGCCCAGCCGGCGCAGCACGCGCTCCAGGTCCAGGGCGGGGTGCTGGGTGCGCCGGTGGTCGCGGTGGGTGGGCGCGTACAGGATCGCCACCGTGTCGCGGGGGATGCCGAGGGAGTCCCGCAGCCGGGCCACGTCCGCCGCGGTCGCCCGCTGGAAGACGTCGTTGCGCGGATAGCCGTACTCCAGCGTCCGGTACCGGCCGGGGTAGACGCGCTCCCAGGTCAGGGTGGTGTGGCGGTTGGCGGACAGCACGTAGTCCCATTTGTCGACGCCGCGCAGCAGCTCCTCGAAGTCCATGTCCCGGGCGGCGGCGGGGCGTTCCTGGAGGTCGAGGCCCATGTGCTTGAGGGGGGTGCCGTGCTGGGTCTGCACGAAGACCTGGCCGGGCCGTTTGACCAGCCGGCGGTCGAAGTTGACGTTGTTGACGAGGTACTTGGAGCGGGCCAGCGCCGTCCAGTAGGCGGCCGTGCCGGGGGTGAGGGGGCGCGGGCCCGCCGGGATCGCCTGCCGGTGCTCGGGGCGGGCGATCCACGCGGTGCGCACCTCGGGCGCGTAGGCGCGGAACGCGGCCTCCAGCGCGCCCGGGTTGCAGCCGTGCCCACGCCCCCAGTACGCCCCGAACACCGCGCGGTCGGCGCGCAGGGGCAGCCGCAGCTGGACGCGGTAGTGCGTCTGGAGCAGGACGGACCGCAGGGCGCGGGCCAGCTTCACGGCGAGCTTCAGGGCGCGCCGGCGCAGCGTCATGGCCGCCTGGAGCCCCCGGTAGGTGCGGTGCAGGCCGAGGTGGACGAGGGTGTGCCGCAGCCGGGAGCGCAGCGGGATCCCGCTGCCGGGGGTGAGGTAGCGGCGGTAGTGGGCGCGGGCCCGGCGCAGGAACTCGGCGCGCGCGGCGCGCGGCAGCCGGTCCCGCTTGGCGAAGATCGTCGTGAGGTGGTCGACCATGCGGCGGAACAGCACCGGCCGCCAGCGGGCCAGCTCGGGGTGCTCCTCGACGAACGCGAAGACCCGGTCGTACTGCTCGAAGACGTCGAAGTGCCGGCGGCTGGTGGTGGACAGGATGTTGCCGCGGCGGCGCTGACGGTAGTGCACACAGACCCGGTCGAGCGTGGCGATCGACTCCGCCGCCATCAGCGCCGGGTACGTCCACGGCGTGTCCTCGTAGTAGCCCGGCGGGAAGGCCAGACCCACGCGGTCGACGAACTCCCGCCTGCAGGTCTTGTTCCAGGCCACCATCAGCAGCCGGAACAGCTCCGGGCGGTCCTCCAGCCGGAACGGGGCCGGGCCCTGTTCGCCGAGCAGGGACGCGACCTTGTTGCGTTCGGCCTCGCCCGTCCAGTAGGTGCGCGCGTAGTCGTAGACCAGGACGTCCGGCTCGCCGGTCTCCTTCAGCCGGTCGGCGATCGCGCGCAGCGCGTCCGGGGTGAAGGTGTCGTCGGAGTCCAGGAACAGCAGATAGTCGCCGACCGCCACCCGCATCCCGGCGTTGCGGGCACCGCCCAGGCCCGCGTTCTCCGGCAGATGGACCGCGCGCACCCGTGGATCGCGCGCCGCGAACTCGTCGATGATCTCTCCGCAGGCGTCCGGCGAGCAGTCGTCGACGGCGATCAGTTCGAGATCGGTCCACGACTGGGACAGCACCGATTCGAGGCACTCGTGCAGATACGCCTGAACCTTGTACGCGGGGACGATGACACTGAACCTGGGCAAGGGGCATCCATGGGTCGGCGCGGGCAGGGCCTTGCCCGGGAACGGCCGATGGAGTGAATCGGTTACGGTTCGTACGGCATTCGGGGGATTCCGGGTGAACGGGGAAGGGCGGGACCGTGACGTCCCGCCCCCGTGGCGGTTAGTCGACGGCTATTTCACGGCTCCCGCCATCACCCCGGACACGAACTGCCGCTGGAACGCGAAGAACACGGCCAGCGGGATCACCATCGAGATGAACGCGCCGGGCGCGAGCACGTCGATGTTGTTGCCGAACTGCCGTACCTGGGTCTGGAGGGCGACCGTGATCGGCTGGCTGCCGGCGTCGGTGAACACCAGCGCCACCAGCATGTCGTTCCACACCCACAGGAACTGGAAGATGGCCAGGCTCGCGATCGCCGGGCCGCCCAGCGGCATCACGACCCGGAAGAACAGGCGCAGTTCGCCCGCCCCGTCCAGCCGGGCGGCCTCCAGCAGTTCGCGCGGGATCTCCGCGAAGAAGTTCCGCAGCAGGAACACCGCGAACGGCAGGCCGAAGCCGACATGGAACAGGACCACCCCGAAGACCGACCCGAACAGGCCGAGCTTGCCGAAGAGTTCCGCGATCGGGATCAGCGCCACCTGCACCGGCACCACCAGCAGCCCCACGACGGCCAGGAACCACCAGTCGCGGCCCGGGAACTCCATCCAGGCGAAGGCGTATCCGGCGAGCGAGCCGATGAAGACCACCAGGAGCGTCGCCGGGACGGTGATCAGCACCGTGTTGACCAGCGAGTCGGTGATGTCGCCGTTCTCCAGGAGCTTGCGGTAGCTGCCGAAGGTGAGCTCGGAGGGCTTGGAGAACACCGTCCACCAGCCACTGGCGCTCAGGTCCTCCGGGGAGCGCAGCGAGGAGATCAGCAGACCGATCGTCGGCACCAGCCAGAACAGGCCGACGACGAGGAGGAAGACCCGGACCAGACCGCTGTTGACCTTCTCGATCAGCCACCTGCCCGCGGTCGTCATCGCCGCACCTCCCGCCTGAGCCTGCGCACGTTGAACCACATCACCGGGATCACCAGCAGCAGCAGGAACACGGCGATCGCGCTGGCGATGCCGGGCTGGTTCTCCGAGAAGCCCTTGCGGTACAGCTCCAGCGCCAGCACGTTCGCGTCGTCCTGCGAGGAGCCGGGGGCGATGATGAACACCAGGTCGAACACCTTCAGCACATTGATCATCAGGGTGACGGTGACGACCGCCAGGACCGGCGCGAGGAGCGGGACGGTGACCCGGCGGAACACCTGCCACTCGTTCGCCCCGTCGACACGGGCGGCCTCGAGGAGCTCACGGGGGACACCCGCCAGCCCGGCCGCGATCAGCACCATCGCGAAACCGGCCCACATCCAGATGTACGACCCGATGATCGCCGGGGTGACCAGCGAGGGACCCAGCCAGTCCACGCCGTTGTACGGCTCCGCGAAGTTGCTCGCGGGCAGCCGCAGCCGGGCCCCGTCCGCTTCGGCGGGGAGGGTGAAGGTGCCGTCGTCGGCGGCCGTGGCGGACGCGACCACCCTGCCGTCCTTCACGGCCTCGATCCTCATCCCGGCGTAGCCCAGCTCGGTGGGGTCCGGGGCGCCCAGGGTGCCGACGCCCTTGCCCCGGGTGAAGTCCTGCCAGGTGGTGCCGGTGATCTTCGCGGGGTCGGCCTCGGCCGGTACGGCCTTCTTCGCGTCGTCGGGCATCCGGTCGGGCGCGACGCCGACCAGGGGGAGGGAGACCGTCTCACCGGTGTGCACGGTCGCCTGGGTGACGTAACCGCCGCCCTCGGCCGTCAGGGGCGACTCACGGCCGGGGTGGGCCTTCGGGAACGCGGACGCCTGGACGAACGTGTCGTGCACCCCCACCCACACCGCGTTCGCGACCCCCTTGTCCGGGTCCTGGTCGTACACCAGCCGGAAGATGATCCCGGCGGCGAGCATCGAGATCGCCATCGGCATGAAGACGACCAGCTTGAACGCCGTGCCCCAGCGCACCCGCTCGGTCAGCACCGCGAAGATCAGACCGAGGGCGGTCGCCACCGTCGGCGCGAACACCACCCAGATCACGTTGTTCTTCAGGGCCGTGCGGATGCCGTCGTCCGTGAAGAGGGCCCGGTAGTTGTCGACGCCGGCGAAACCGTCGCCCGACGGGTCGTAGAAGCTGCGCACGACCGAGTACCCGATGGGGTACACCACGAGCGCGCCGAGCAGCACCAGAGCGGGCAGCAGGAAGAGCGCCGCCACGGTTGTGCGCGTGCCGGTTACGGACTGCCTCATCGCCGGGTCAGTTCCCGTACGCCGCCGCCGCGTCCGACTCCAGTTTCCTCTGGGTGCCGGCCACGTCCGTCGGGTTCTTCAGGAAGTCCTGGAGATCCTTCCACTCGCCCTTGCCGGGTGTGCCGCCGAAGGCCTGCGGGGCCTGGTCGGACATGTCGAAGCGGAAGTCGTCGCCGGACGCGATCAGCGCCTTGGCGATCGTCTGCTGGACCTCGTTCGGGTACGAGGAGATCGCGACGTTCTTGTTCGGCGAGAGGTAGCCGCCCAGCTTCGCCTGGATCGTCGCGGCGTCCGGCGAGGCCAGGAAGGTCGCCAGCGCCTGCGCGCCCTCGGAGTCCTTGAAGACGACCGCCGCGTCACCGCCGGACACCACCGGCGCGGTGTCACCGGCCTTCGGGAACGGGAACACCTTCGCGTCCGTGCCCACCTTCGCCTTGGTGTCCGCGATGTTGACCTGCACGAAGTCGCCCTCGTAGACCATCGCCGCCTTCGGCTGGTCGCCGCCGGTGAACGTCTGCGTCACCGAGGCCGGGAACTCCGTCTGGAGCGCGCCGCTCGCACCGCCCGCGATCCAGTCCTTCTTGCCCCAGATCAGGGCCAGCGTGGTCAGCGCCTCCTTCACCGAGGGATCCGTCCACTTGATCTTGTGCTGGGCGAGCTGGTCGTACTTCTCCGGGCCCGCCTGGGACAGATACACGTTCTCGAACCAGTCGGTGAGCGTCCAGCCGTCGGCGCCGCCGACCGAGAACGGCGTGACACCGGAGTCGTACACCGTCTGCGCGGTGTCCAGCAGCTCGTCCCATGTCTTCGGCTCACTCGCGCCCGCGTTCTCGAAGACCTGCGCGTTGTACCAGATCAGCGACTTGTTGGCGGCCTTGTAGTAGACGCCGTACTGCTTGCCGCCGACCTTGCCGATGTCCTGCCAGCCCTGCGCGTAGTTCTTCTGCAGCTCCTTCAGGGCGTCCGCGCCCAGCGGCTTCGCCCAGCCCTGGTCCACCGCCTGCTTGATCGCGCCGGGCTGGGGGAGCATCGCCACGTCCGGCGGCGAACCGCCCGCGATCTTCGACCCGAGGAAGTTGATGATCGGGTCCTGCGCGGGGACGAAGGTCACCTTCGCGCCGGTGCGCTTCTCGAACTCCGCCAGGACCTTCTTGAAGTTCGCCTGCTCCGCGCCGGTCCACACGGCGGCCACCTCGAGCGTGGTCCCGTCCAGCTTCGGCAGGCTCAGTCCGCTGCCGGTGTCCTCGGTGCCGGTCCCGCTTCCGTTGCCGCTGCTCTTGTCGTCGTCCCCGCCGCACGCGGTGAGCGAGAGCGCGAGGGCTCCCGCCGCGAGCGCGGCGGCCGTCTTCACGGTCCTGCGTGTCCGGATGGTGTGGCTCGTCCTGCGCATCACGACCCCGTTCTTCGGTTCTCGTCGAACGTCGAGCGCTGTCCCGTGAGCACTGGTCTACGCCGGGTGACGGAGGTCGGCAAGAGCGCCCACCCTGTCCACCGGGGGATCGTGACCGCGTCGTAACGGGTGAGCCGTGGTGCGGTGTCCTCACACGCCGGACGGGCTGGAGGTGCCGGACCGGTGCTGATCGGTGGCCGCCGCGCGCTCCAGAGCGCTGGCCAGCAGGGCCAGGTCCGTCGGGCCGTTGCCCAGTTCCCGGACGGGGCGGCGGGTCGGGGGGTCGCCCATGCGGTGCCAGTCCAAGGGCACCACCGTGGGGCGCAGGGTCGCCGTGCGGGGGATACGGCCCGTGACGCGGCCGCCCTGGAAGGGGGTGAGACGGCCGTCCGCGCCCCTGAGGCGGCCCCGGCCGGGGGCGGGCTCGTCGGCGCCCGAACCCGGAGGGTCGAGGCTGACCCGGACGGTGGAACGGCGGGCCGGTTCCGACTCCGCCGTACGGGCGTCCGGAGCCGTCGCCGCCACGAGGTGCACGCCGAGCCGGTCACCCTCACGGGCCACCGCCTCCAGCGCCCGCATCACCGAGCCGGCGGCGGGGCGCCCGGGGGAGCCCAGGGCGGGCGAGACCAGGGCGTCGAGGTCGTCGACCACGACCACCAGACGGGGCAGCGGGGCGGGTGTCTCCTCCTGGCGGCGGGCGGCCGCCGAGGGACGCAGCCGGATCGTGGCGCTGGGCGGGGTGTCGAGGTCGGCGGCGCCGGCGGACGAGGACGCGGGGGCGGCCGGGGTGCGCTGGGGGACGATCCGGCCGGACACCTCGCGGTGCGTGTGCCACTCGGCGAAGTCGGAGAGCCCGAGCAGCTCGGCCCGCCGTTTCAGCTCGGCGCTCAGCGACTGCGCGAACTCCCGCATCCGGACGGGGTCGTTGGCGGTCAGATGGCCGGTGACATGCGGGACGTCCGTACAGACGCGCAGACCGTCGCCCTGGCCGGTGGCGCCCTGGCCGACGGTGTCGCCGCCGTCCAGCAGCAGCACGCTCAGCCGGTCCGGGCGCTCCGCGGCGGCCAGCGAGGCGACGACCGCCCGCAGCAGTTCCGTACGGCCGCTGCCGGACGGGCCCTCGATCAGCAGATGCGGGCCCTCGACGGCGAGGTCCACCGCGACCGGACCGCGCGGGCCCGCGCCCAGCACGGCCCAGGCCCGGCCGCCGAGCGCCTCGGTGTCGTCGGCCGCGTCGGCCCAGCGGGCCATCAGGGAGGCCGGGGTGGCCCGGGCCAGGCCCAGTTCGTCGAGGAGCCGGGCGGACGGGGGCAGCGGGGCCGACACCCGCGTGTGCCGTTCACCGCCGCCGTCGGGGCGCAGCGGGGCCAGGGCGCGCGCGAACCGCTCGGCCCAGGCCGGGGAGACCGCGTCCACGGCGGCCAGCGTGCCCTGACCCACCGGGCCCGACCGGCCGTCGCCCTCCGGCGCCACCCGGAACAGCCGCAGCGCCGTCGCCACGTCCCCGCTCAGCAGCGCCACCGCCCCGCACGCGCGGAACGCCGGTGCCGCCGCGCAGGCCGTCTCGTACGCCTGCGTCACCGGGGCGCCCGGCGACACGGCGGACGTCTCGGCCAGACACAGCACATGGATGCCGGCCCGGGGGCCCGCCACCGCCAGCCGCGTCACCGCCTCGCGCAGATCGGCGCCGCCCGGGTCGCCGTCCACGACGACCACCGTGTACGGGCCGGGGAAGCCCGCCCCGTCCTCGGCCCGCGCCCAGGACGGGCGGTGCGCGGTGACCGGCGCCGGGCCGCCGCCGTCCGGCTGCCGGTCCGCCAGTCGGCGCAGCAGCTCGTCCGTGCGGGCCGCCGCCTGGTCGTGGTCGTAGGCGAGCAGCAGACGGCAGTCCTGGCCGTGGCCGGGACGCAGATGGGGCAGCCAGCCGAGCCAGGCCCACTCCGCGGTGCGCTCCTGCTCGCTGCGCGCCCGGTCCGTGCTGATCAGGACGATCTCCAGGGCGTCCGGCGAGTGCAGCGCGGCCAGCTGCGCCAGCACCGCGCGGGCCAGCCCCGCCAGCCGCGGGCGCGGTCCGGCCAGCCCCAGCGCCCCCGCCTCGCGCAGCCCCGCCGTCACCGGGACGGCGGGCAGCACGCCCGAGCCGTCCGGCGCGGGCCGGTCCGCCGTGCCGAGCCGGACCGTCAGCGCCTCCGGGTGACCGGGGGCGCGCTCCCACAGCCGGGGGCCCGGGGCCAGCGCCGTCAGCAGCAGCGCCGCCGGGTCCGGCCAGGTCTCCGGCGCGGGCGCGGCGACGGCCAAGGAGGAGGCCGCGGTGCCCGGTGCGTCGTCGTGGGCGTCGGTGTCGGGGGAGTCCTGCGCGCCGCCGCGGCCGCCGGCCAGCTTCCGCGCCCAGGCGGAGAGACCGCCGCGTTTGCGCAGACCGGGCGGGACGTCGGTGCCGCGCAGGGGGGTGCCCTTGCGGCGGGAGACGGCGGGGGTGTCGTCGTCGGGGGCGGTGCCGTGCGCGCCTCGGGCGCCGTCCTGCGGTCCGCCGTCGTGGGGTCCGCCGTCGTGGGGCCCGCCTTGGGGGGACTGGCCGTGGTGGGGCTCGTCGTGGTGCGGCCGGGTGAAGGAGCCCACGCCCGCGCGGCCGGCGTGCGTGTCGTGGGACGCACCGGGGGAGGGCGCGCGGCGCGCCGTGCCGGGGGCCGGGTGGCTCTCGATGTGCGGGGCGCCGCCCTGGCCGGGCACCGAGGGGGTCTCGCCGGAGGGGTGGGCACGCTCGGGGCGGGGAGCCTCGGAACCGGTCCAGTCGACCGTGCCGTAGGCGTGGCCGGTCGGGCCGTGGGGCGGCGCGGGGGTGCCCGCCGGCTGCGGGCTGTCGGTCCGCGCGCCCGGCAGCACGCGTGCGGGGGCGGCACCGGTGGTGCCCGCGGGGCCGCCCGGTCGTGGGGCGGGCGTCTCGCGCGCGGGGGATCCGCCCGCCGCGGTGGTCCGGTCGGCGGCGGCCGTCTCGCGCGGGTGCGCCCCGGTCGCCGGTGTCGAGGGCGGGGCGCTCTGTGCCGTACCGGCGCCGCAGGGCACGCGGACGTGCCCCTCGCCGTCCGGGGTGGTGGCCACGGGGACTCCCGGGCCGCCGGGCGGAGCGAGCCGCAGCGCCGACTCGCCGACCCGCAGCAGCGCGCCCGGGGCCAGCCGGACGGGCCGGGACTGGATTCGGCTGCCGTCCAGGGTGGTGCCGTTGGTGGAGCCGAGGTCGGTGACGGTGGCGCGCCCGTCGGGGGTCAGGGTCACCGCGCAGTGCAGCCGGGAGACGTCCGGGTCGTCCAGCGGGACGTCGGCCTCGGCGGACCGGCCCACCCGGACCTGGCCGCCGTGCAGCAGGTGCACCCCGCCGGCGTCCGGGCCCGCGACCACGTGCAGCCGGGCCGGGGCGTCGTCGACCTCGGGATGCGGCTCGGGGTCGGCCGGGGCGCCCACGGCGAGGACGGCGCCGTCCGTCAGGGGAGGTTCGCCGAGGGTGCAGCGCCGGCTGTCGAGCCGCTCCGCGCCCGCGTACAGGACGACCGGCGCGCCGCTCGCGCTCTCCCCGGAGACCGCGGCGGACAGGGCGGACGCGACCTCGGTCAGCGCCGTGCCGGCGGGCGCCGTGACCAGTACGTCGCAGCTCGCGGCGCGGCCCCGCCCCTCAGCGGACGCGCCCAGCGGGTCTACGACGGTCAGCCGGATCTGCATCGCCGTCAGCGGTCCCTTCTGCCCGGGCGCGGACCATCCCCCACCCCGCACGAGCACATCGGCCAGTACTGCAGGCATCCTCGCACCTGTCACCGACAATCCGCCCACCGCCCGCATGCAAGTGATCTTGATTGGTCGGCTCTGCCCGCAAAAGTGCCTGACCATTCGATCGCCGGCGATCGGACGGCGATCAGTTGAGATCGGTCACGCCGGGGTGCGGCAACCGGGGGACCTGGGTGCGCGTCTTCCCTTCGAACGGGCAGGGAAGAAGGCACGTAACCGTACGTAAGGCCCATAGGAAGAGGACAGCCCGGTCCGGGGACCCCGGCACTACAGTGGGTCGGAACACAGGCAGAACAGGCAAGCAAGCAGCAAGCAAGCAGCCAGCAAGCAGCAGGGAGCGCGTGACGTGCGGCCAGTCGGCAGCAAGTACCTGCTCGAGGAGCCGCTCGGACGCGGCGCCACGGGCACCGTCTGGCGAGCCCGCCAGCGCGAGACCGCGGGCGCCGAGGCGGCCGTGCCCGGTCAGCCCGGGGAAACCGTCGCGATCAAGGTCCTCAAGGAGGAGCTCGCGAGCGACCCCGACGTCGTGATGCGGTTCCTGCGCGAGCGGTCGGTGCTGCTGCGCCTGACCCACCCGAACATCGTCCGGGTCCGCGACCTGGTCGTCGAGGGCGATCTGCTGGCGCTGGTCATGGACCTCGTCGACGGCCCCGACCTGCACCGCTACCTGCGCGAGAACGGACCGCTGACGCCCGTCGCCGCCGCGCTGCTCACCGCCCAGGTCGCCGACGCGCTCGCCGCGAGCCACGCCGACGGCGTGGTCCACCGCGACCTGAAGCCGGCCAACGTCCTGCTGATGCAGGAGGGCGGCCAGATGCACCCGATGCTCACCGACTTCGGCATCGCCCGTCTCGCCGACTCCCCGGGCCTGACCCGCACCAGCGAGTTCGTCGGCACCCCCGCGTACGTGGCGCCCGAGTCGGCGGAGGGCCGTCCGCAGACCTCGGCGGTCGACATCTACGGCGCCGGCATCCTGCTGTACGAACTGGTCACCGGCCGTCCGCCGTTCGCCGGCGGCTCCGCGCTCGAAGTACTCCACCAGCACCTCAGCGCCGAACCGCGCCGCCCCTCCACCGTCCCCGACCCGCTGTGGACGGTCATAGAGCGCTGCCTGAGCAAGACCCCCGAGGGCCGGCCGAGCGCCCAGAACCTCGCGCGCGGGCTGCGGATCGTCGCCGAGGGCATCGGCGTGCACGCCAACGCGATGCAGATCGCCGCCGCCGAGGGCGTCGTCCACCTCCTCGCCCCCGACCCGGCGCCCGCGCAGGTGCCGGGCGCGGACGCCGGAGCGGGCCTGCCCCAGGGGGCGTACGACCCGAACGCCGCGACCAGCGTGCTCCCGCACACCGGTGGCCCCGCCGGAGCCGCCGACCCGACGGCCGTGCTGCCGCACACCGGCGGCCCGGGCGGCGGCGCCGATCCGACGGCCGTGCTGCCGCCGGTGCCGCAGCACCAGCCGGGACAGCAGCAGCCCGAGCAGCCGCACCCCTGGCAGACCCAGCTCCGCGCGGCTCGCGACCGCAACGAACAGACGCAGGTCCAGCAGTACCTCGACCCGGGCGAGGACCCGCTGCGCCGCCGCCCCCAGCGGCAGGTCGCCCGTCCGCAGCAGCCGCCGCAGCGGCCCCAGCAGGGCGGATACGGGCCTCAGCAGGGCGGATACGGGCCTCAGCAGGGCGGATACCCGCCCCAGCAGGGCGGGTACGGCCATCAGCAGCAACCCCAGCAGCAGTACGCGCCGCCGCAGCAGCCCCAGCAGCCCCAGCGGTACGCCCCGGCTCCGGCCCCGCAGCAGCAGCCCCAGCGGCAGCCGCAGCGGCCCGCGCCCGAGCCGCGGCAGCCCCGCGAACCCAGGCAGCGCAGCGCCAACCCGATGAAGATCCCCGGACTCGGCTGCCTGAAGGGCTGCCTGTTCACGATCGTCATCTTCTTCGTGGCCGGCTGGCTCATCTGGGAGTTCAGCCCGCTCCAGGAGTGGATCGGCACGGGCCGGAGCTGGTGGGGCGAGCTGACCCACCTGTTCGACCAGTTCACGAGCTTCGTCGGTGACCTCGCCGACGTCGGCGGCGACTCGGGCGGCCCGGGCAAGCCCTGACCCGGGCCCGGACCGGCGCCGTCCGACCGCGAGTCTGTGGACTTGTCGACATCTGGCGGGTGATTTCCGTCTCCGCGGTGAAGGTTGGCTCGTAGGACGCGTACTTTGTTCGGCAACACGCGTCTGTAGGAGCAGTCTTGGCACGGAAGATCGGCAGCCGGTACACCGCCCACCAGATCCTGGGACGGGGCAGCGCCGGCACGGTGTGGCTGGGCGAGGGACCCGAGGGGCCCGTCGCCATCAAGCTGCTGCGCGAGGACCTCGCCTCCGACGAGGAGCTCGTGGGCCGCTTCGTGCAGGAGCGCACGGCGCTGCTCGGGCTCGAACACCCGAACGTGGTCTCCGTACGGGACCTGGTGGTCGACGGCAACGACCTGGCGCTCGTCATGGACCTCGTCCGGGGCACCGATCTGCGCACCCGGCTCGACCGCGACCGCAGGCTCGCGCCCGAGGCCGCGGTGGCGATCGTCGCCGACATCGCGGAGGGGCTGGCCGCGGCGCACGCCGCCGGGGTGGTGCACCGGGACGTCAAGCCGGAGAACGTCCTGCTCGACATGCAGGGCCCGCTGGGCCCCGGCGGCTCGCACCGCGCGCTGCTGACCGACTTCGGGGTCGCGAAACTGATCGACACCCCGAAGCGGACCCGCGCCACGAAGATCATCGGTACACCGGACTACCTCGCCCCGGAGATCGTCGAGGGACTGCCGCCGCGGGCCTCCGTGGACATCTACGCGCTGGCGACCGTGCTCTACGAGCTGCTGGCCGGGTTCACCCCGTTCGGCGGGGGACATCCGGGGGCCGTGCTGCGCCGCCATGTCACCGAGACGGTCGCCCCGCTCCCCGGCATCCCCGACGAGCTGTGGCAGCTGATCGTGCAGTGCCTGGCGAAGGGGCCGGCCTCGCGGCTGCGGGCCTCCGAGCTGGCGGCGCGGCTGCGGGAGCAGCTGCCCACGCTGGCCGGGATGCCGCCGCTCGACGTGGACGAACCGGACACCGAGCCGGCGGCGGAGGGCGGCGAGAACGCGGACCCGGCCTCGCCCGCCCCGGCGGCGCCCTCCGGACGGGTACGGCGGGGGTCGGTGCCGTTGGTGCCGGGCGCCAAGCCGGACTCCAACCGGGACACCCACACCTCGATGCGGGTGCCGGCGCCCGACGAGCTGGCGGGCGGGGCGCACGGCACGGCACGGGTGCCGCGGGCCGCGGGGGCACCTCGCCCCGGCTCCGCGCGCAACCGGGCGGTCACCCGGCGCCGCCGGATCACCCTGGGCGCGGCGGCGGTCGCGCTGGTCGCGGCGGTGGGCGTCGGCACCTGGGCGGCGACCTCGGGCGACGACGCGGGCGCGTCCCCCCAGGACACCGGCACCTCGGCCCCGTCCGCCCCGTAGCCCCTGCGAGGCCGCGACCGGCGTCGGAGAGGAGCGGATGGCGGGTCCGTTACGCTGGAGGCGTGGCAGTCGTCGATGTATCCGAAGAGCTCAAGTCCCTCTCCTCGACCATGGAGTCGATCGAGGCCGTTCTGGACCTCGACAAGCTGAGGGCAGACATCGCCGTGCTCGAGGAGCAGGCGGCCGCGCCGTCCCTGTGGGACAACCCGGACGAGGCGCAGAAGATCACCAGCAAGCTGAGTCACCTGCAGGCGGAGGTCAGGAAGGCCGAAGCCCTGCGCGCGCGGATCGACGATCTCGCCGTGCTCTTCGAGATGGCCGAGGAGGAGGACGACCCGGACACCCGTGCCGAGGCCGAGTCCGAGCTCGCCGCCGTCCGCAAGGCGCTGGACGAGATGGAGGTGCGCACGCTGCTCAGCGGGGAGTACGACTCCCGCGAGGCGCTCGTGAACATCCGCGCCGAGGCCGGTGGAGTGGACGCCGCCGACTTCGCCGAGAAGCTCCAGCGCATGTACCTGCGCTGGGCCGAGCAGCACGGCTACAAGACCGAGATCTACGAGACCTCGTACGCGGAAGAGGCCGGCATCAAGTCGACCACCTTCGCCGTGCAGGTGCCGTACGCCTACGGGACCCTCTCGGTGGAGCAGGGCACGCACCGGCTGGTGCGCATCTCGCCCTACGACAACCAGGGGCGCCGCCAGACCTCGTTCGCGGGTGTCGAGATCCTTCCCGTGGTGGAGACCACCGATCACATCGAGATCGACGAGTCCGAGCTGCGTGTGGACGTCTATCGGTCCTCCGGACCCGGCGGCCAGGGTGTGAACACCACCGACTCCGCGGTGCGGCTCACCCACCTCCCCACCGGCATCGTCGTCTCCTGCCAGAACGAGCGGTCGCAGATCCAGAACAAGGCCACCGCGATGAACGTGCTCCAGGCCAAGCTGCTCGAGCGGCAGCGCCAGGAGGAGCGGGCCAAGATGGACGCGCTCAAGGGTGACGGCGGCAGCTCCTGGGGCAACCAGATGCGGTCCTACGTCCTGCACCCGTACCAGATGGTCAAGGACCTCCGCACCGACTACGAGGTCGGCAACCCCGAGGCCGTCTTCAACGGTGAGCTCGACGGATTCCTGGAAGCAGGAATTCGCTGGCGCAAGCAGCAGGAGAAGTAGTTTTGTCGACAAGGCAACCGCCCCTGAATCAGCGGCGGTTGCCTTTCGTATTGCCTTTTACGTCACATTCACAGCTCCAACATTGCGCAAAGACCCCCGACTTGGACATTGCGCCCGCAACGACCTTGACGATGCTTTGAAAAATCGGGAGGGTGCAGTGTGGCATGCGTATCTTCGGGGCGCATGTGAACCGGGGGGTTTCAGCCAGTAGTTGAGCTACCTCCCGTCGATCACCGCCCCGAGCGCGCCCTCATCGACGATTCAGCTACTGGGGGTAGCAGCTTTATGACAAAGAAGACGCGGATCCGGGTCGCGCGGCTCGCAGCCGGCGCCGTGATCGCCGCGGGCGCCTCCCTGACCGTGGCGGGCGTCGCCTCGGCCGTGGACGGCAACCTCGTTTCCACGGCCGACGACACCGAAGTCTCCACGCAGACCGATCCCGACCCGTGCGACCCGGTCGGGGTCTGCACCACCACGGGTGAGACGACTTCGACGGGCGAGACCACGTCCACGGGCGAGACCACCTCGACCGGCGAGACCACGTCCACGGGGGAGACGACCTCGACGGGCGAGACGACCTCGACGGGTGAGACCACGTCCACGGGCGAGACCACCTCGACCGGCGAGACCACCTCGACGGGTGAGACGACGTCCACGGGCGAGACCACCTCCACCGGTGGCTCCTCGACCACGGGCGAGACCACCTCCACCGGCGGCTCCTCGACCACGGGTGGTTCCTCCACCACCGGCGGTTCCACCTCGACCGGCGGTTCCTCCGACGGTGGCTCCAGCTCCACCTCCGGTGGGTCCTCCAGCACCGGTGGGTCCTCCACCGACGGTGGCAGCTCCTCCACCAGCGGCGGCACCGACACCGACGGCACCTCCACCCAGGAGGAGGGCACCTCCGCCCTGACCGACACCTCGGACAGCACCTCCGACACCGCCGCCCAGGGCAGCGGCGGGGAGCTCGCCGAGACCGGCGCCGGCCAGACCACCTTCCTGATCCTCGGCGCCGCCACCATGATCGCGGGCGGTGTCGCCTTCCGCGTCCTGCCGCGCGTCGTCGCGGGCCGCAGCGGGGCCGCTGCCTGACGGTAGTCGTACCTGCGCGTGACGTGAGGTGACGTAACGCGAGAAGGGCCCGGAGCCGATCGGCTCCGGGCCCTTCTGCGTCGTACCGTGTCCTGGGACGGGCCGCTACGCGGTCTGGTGGGCCAGCAGCGCCACCGCCGCCACCAGGACGGCCAGCAGCGCGATCAGCGCCATGGGGTTCAGCCCCGTGAAGAAGTTCTCCTGCTGCAGCCGCTCGCGGTTCGCACGGCACACGGGGCACCGGCCCTCGCTCACGGGCGCCGCGCAGTTAGCGCACACCAGCCTGTCGTACGTCATGCGCCTCGCCCTCCTTGCACCGGTTCCACGTACCTCAACGCTCACGCAACCGAGAACGTTCCCCCTCCACTGTGCCAGGTTCCCGCCAGGGCCGCGCGGCCCTGCCGGAGAGGGGCCCGGACAAACTCCGGGACAAAGTCCCGTACAAAAACGCACAAGCCTGCCGCAACCCCTCCCGGCGACTGCGCCCGCGCGCCCTATTCGCGTATGGTCACGCTCATCTACCCCCGGCGACCCGTGGTGCACCCGTGATCCGATTCGACAACGTCTCCAAGGTCTACCCCAAGCAGACCCACCCCGCACTCAGGGATGTCTCCCTGGAAGTGGAGAAGGGCGAGTTCGTCTTCCTCGTGGGGTCCTCCGGCTCCGGAAAGTCCACCTTCCTGCGGCTGATCCTCCGCGAGGAGCGATGCAGCCACGGCCAGGTGCACGTCCTGGGCAAGGACCTCGCACGCCTCTCCAACTGGAAGGTGCCGCAGATGCGCCGCCAGCTGGGGACCGTCTTCCAGGACTTCCGGCTGCTCCCCAACAAGACGGTGGCGGAGAACGTCGCCTTCGCGCAGGAGGTCATCGGCAAGTCCAAGGGCGAGATCCGCAAGTCCGTGCCGCAGGTGCTCGACCTGGTCGGGCTGGGCGGCAAGGAGGACCGCAGGCCCGGTGAGCTCTCCGGCGGTGAGCAGCAGCGCGTCGCCATCGCGCGGGCCTTCGTCAACCGGCCCAAGCTGCTGATCGCCGACGAGCCGACCGGCAACCTCGACCCGCAGACCTCCGTCGGCATCATGAAGCTGCTCGACCGGATCAACCGGACCGGCACGACCGTCGTGATGGCCACGCACGACCAGAACATCGTGGACCAGATGCGCAAGCGCGTCATCGAGCTGGAGAAGGGCCGCCTCGTCCGTGACCAGGCGCGCGGCGTCTACGGCTACCAGCACTGACCGCCCCCGCAGACGTTCACGGAAAGGCCTCAAGAACACGCCATGCGTGCCCAGTTCGTACTCTCCGAGATCGGCGTCGGTCTCCGTCGCAATCTGACGATGACCTTCGCCGTCATCGTGTCCGTGGCCCTGTCGCTCGCGCTGTTCGGCGGGTCGCTGCTCATGAGCGACCAGGTCAGCACCATGAAGGGCTACTGGTACGACAAGGTCAACGTCTCGATCTTCCTCTGCAACAAGAGCGACGCCGAGTCCGACCCCAACTGCGCCAAGGGCGCGGTGACCGACGACCAGAAGAAGCAGATCAAGACCGACCTCGGCAAGATGTCGGTGGTGGAGAACGTGACGTACGAGTCGCAGGACGACGCGTACAAGCACTACAAGGAGCAGTTCGGCGACTCGCCGCTGGCCGCCTCCCTCACCCCGGACCAGATGCAGGAGTCGTACCGGATCAAGCTGAAGGACCCGGAGAAGTACCAGGTCATCGCCACCGCCTTCGACGGCCGGGACGGCGTGCAGTCGGTGCAGGACCAGAAGGGCATCCTGGACAACCTCTTCGGGCTCCTCAACGGTATGAACTGGGCCGCGCGCGCGGTGATGGCGCTGATGCTCGTGGTCGCGCTGATGCTGATCGTCAACACCGTGCGGGTCTCGGCGTTCAGCCGTCGGCGGGAGACCGGGATCATGCGCCTCGTCGGGGCCTCCGGCTTCTACATCCAGGCCCCGTTCATCGCCGAGGCCGCGGTCGCCGGGCTGATCGGCGGCACGGTCGCCTGCGGCTTCCTGGTGATCGCCCGGTACTTCATCATCGACCACGGTCTCGCCCTGTCCGAGAAGCTGAACCTGATCAACTTCATCGGCTGGGACGCGGTCCTGACGAAGCTTCCGCTGATCCTCGCCACCAGCCTGCTGATGCCGGCCCTGGCGGCGTTCTTCGCGCTGCGCAAGTACCTCAAGGTTTGACCGCTCCCCTTCCCTGGCGGGAGGGGATTCCTGGCTCAGGCAGCCTCCTGGAGCAACGCTCCAGGAGGTCTTGCGCCGTCGATACCAGCCGGGTCCAGACCTGCCCGGACGAGCATCACACGGGCGGAGTTCTTGTCCCGGGGGGACATGAGCCCACACGTGGTGCAGCGATAAGTACGTTCCGACAGCGGGAGAGCGTGCTTGGTTCTCGCTCCGCACCTTCCGCAGTCCATGGTCGTGTGAGCGGGATGTACCAGACGTACGTCCCGCTCGTGCTTGCGGCCCATCTCGAGCAGGGCCTGTTTCGCCGCCCCGATCGAGGCGTCCGCCGCCTTGCGCGCCATGTGCGTCTTGGCAAGGAATTTCGGCCGGAAGTCCTCCACCGCGATCGCATCATGATCACGCACTACCTTCTTCGCCCACTTGCGGACGGCGTCCCGCCGTTGCCGGGCGATTTTCCGGTAGGTCTTCGCCCGCCAACGCTTGGCCTCCCGGTAGCCCTTCGACGTCGCCCGACCTTTCTTCGGTGTGCGACGGGCCATCATCCGGTCGTACCGCGACACCTTCGCCTGAGACTTCCTCCCGTGCTCGGAATGGGGAAGCTCGTGGCTGTCACTGGTGGTGGTCGCGGTCTCCTTCACTCCCCAATCGATACCGATCACGCGCCCCGTGGCGGGGAGCGGCTGGACTTCGACGGAGACGACGAAGGAGGCGTACCAGTCGCCGACGCTGTCCCGGTACACCCGCACCGAAGAGGGATCGGCGGGCAGTTCGCGGGACCACACCACGGTCAGGACGATGCCGCCCGCCAAGTGCAGCCGCCCGTCCTTCAGCCGAAAGCCGCGTCGGGTGTAGTCCAGGCTCGGGGCGTCCTCGTGCTTCTTCTTGTAGCCAGGCATCCCTGCTCGCCGCTTGACCGGCAAGCGTTCCTTGATGTCCTTGAGAGCCTTCGCGCGCGACTTGCCGAAGTCGCGGATGAGCTGCTGCTGGGGGACCGATGCCCCCTCGGCCAGCCAGGGCGTGACCGCGCGGGTCTCGGTCAGCATCTTGTCCAGGCGAGCCGGGCCGCACTTCTCCCCCTCGCGGTAGGCCTCCTTGGAACGGGCAACACATTCGTTCCACACCCACCGGCAGCGGCCCCACTCGGTCAACAGCGCAGTTCGAGCGGAGGACGACACTCGCAGCCGGTAGGTGAACCGGGCGTGACCGGCCCGGTCGGCCTCTTGTGGTGAGACCACGTTGTCACCCCCCTTCACCATCGTGGTACTTCACGCCGGATCACCCGGTTTCGACCATCAGACCGTACGCACGACACTCGAACGTCTGGGCCGAAATCGGTCTACGTCACCCCAATGGGCGATCAGCGGTTGATCCGACGGCAGTGTCCGATCCCGCCGTCTCCGCTGCGGGCGTGGCGGTGACGCATGCCACGAGAGTCGTGCGGTCAAGGGCGCATACGGCTCTTCGCGTTCCCCTAGACTCACCGCCATGTCAGGCCGCGACCTGTTCTGTCAGCCCCGCCGTTTCGGCCGCGGGGCCGCCCTGACATTGGTGTTCGCGAGCGTGCTCGTCGCCGGTGCCGCGACCGGGGCGATCCCGGGCGACGGGCGGCGGACCGCCCCGGGGCCGTCCCGTGAGGCGTCCGCCGGGCGGGCCGAGGAGGTGACACGCGCGGCCGAGGAGGCCGCCGCGGTCGGCAAGTCCCCCATGGAGGCGGCGCAGCGCGCGGTCAGCCGCAGCGGGGACCGCTGGGCCGCCGTGTACTCCGCGGGCGAGTACGAGGAGTTCGAGGAGTCCCTCGACGGCCGCTACACGGGCGTCGGCCTGTGGGCGCGACGCGACGCGCAGGGCCGGATCGAGGTCACCCAGGTGCGGCCCGGATCGCCCGCCGCCGGCGCCGGGATCCGCGCCGGGGACCGGCTGCGCAGCGTCGACGGACACGGGGTCGACGGCCGTCCGGTCACCGAGGTGGTCTCCTTACTGCGCGGTGACGCCACGGACGCGGACGCCGGCACGACCGTCACCCTGGGCCTGCAGCGCGGTACGCGCGCGTGGCGCGAGACGCTGCGCCGGGCCCTGCTCTCCACGGACTCCGTCATCGTCCGCCACGCCACCGGCGGCGCCGTCGTCATCAAGATCTCCGCGTTCACCAAGGGCGTCGGCAGCGCCGTCCGCTCCGCCGTCCGGGCGGCTCCGGCCGGCGCCGGGATCGTCCTGGACCTGCGCGGCAACTCCGGCGGGCTGGTCGCCGAGGCCACCGCCACCGCCTCCGTCTTCCTCGACGGCGGCCTCGTCGCCACCTACGACGTGGACGGCGACCAGCGCGCCCTGCACGCCGACCTCGGCGGTGACACCGCCCGCCCCCTCGTCGCCCTCGTCGACGGCGGCACCATGAGCGCGGCCGAGCTGCTCACCGGCGCCCTCCAGGACCGGGGCCGCGCGGTCGTCGTGGGCTCGCGCACCTTCGGCAAGGGCTCGGTGCAGATGCCGAGCGAGCTGCCCGACGGCTCGGTCGCCGAGCTGACCGTGGGCCACTACCGCACCCCCTCCGGCCGCGCGGTCGACGGCACCGGCATCACCCCCGACCTGGAGGTCACCGACGGGGCCCTGGAGCGGGCCGAGACGGTGCTCGGCGGCCTCGGGGACCCCTCCTGAACGCCTCCGCGGTCCGCGCGTAATCGGCTTTCCCTCCGACCCCCTCCAGGTGCGAAAATGGCGGGACTATGAGCAAGGGAATGTACGTACCGAAGGAGTCCCAGCCCAAGCAGGGCGGGGCGGCCGCCAAGGCCAGGGACGGCGAGAAGGGCGGCAAGCGCAAGATCGTCGCCCAGAACAAGAAGGCCCGCCACGACTACGCGATCATCGACACCTACGAGGCCGGGATCGTCCTCACCGGCACCGAGGTGAAGTCGCTGCGCCAGGGGCGGACCTCGCTGACCGACGGCTTCGTCCAGATCGACGGCGGTGAGGCGTGGCTGTACAACGCCCACATCCCCGAGTACAGCCAGGGCAGCTGGACCAACCACTCCGCGCGCCGCAAGCGCAAGCTGCTGCTGCACCGCGAGGAGATCGACAAGCTGGCGGTGACGTCCGAGGAGACGGGGCACACCATCGTGCCGCTCGCCCTGTACTTCAAGGACGGCCGGGCGAAGGCCGAGATCGCGCTGGCGCGCGGCAAGAAGGAGTACGACAAGCGGCAGACCCTGCGTGAGCAGCAGGACCGCCGGGAGACGGACCGGGCGATCGCGGCGGCGAAGCGGAAGCAGCGGGGCGTCTGACCCCGCGCGGAATACGGTGGCATCCGCGTGCGTTGGTCACGTACGATGGCATCGCACCCCAACAGAGGGTGCACGCATTGAAAACACAACATGGGGATGATCGGTTTCGACAGCGGCTGTCGAAGCAGGGGAAGCGTGTCGAGAAAGCGGCCATGATCTCGTAAACCACAGGCCGAAAAAAATAATCGCCAATTCCAAGAGCGATTCTCCCGAGCTCTACGCTCTCGCTGCCTGATCAGGTAGTGATCGTTTAGCTCCTTCATGGGAGTGTCAGCCCGGGCTCGTTCCCGACCCGGTTCCTGGCATCAGCTAGGGGACTAAACCTTGATCCCGGTCACGGGGTGAAGAGGGAAATCAAACAGTGACTGGGCCCGTCGGCGACTTGTTCGCGTGATCGCCGGGGCCGAGAAAATCGCAGCGAACTGCACACGGAGAAGCCCTGGTTCCGCACCGTTGGACGCGGGTTCGATTCCCGCCATCTCCACTCATCCCATGTGGACGAAGGCCCTGTCGCATCACTGCGGCGGGGCCTTCGTGCTGTCCGGGCACACGGGCCGATGCCACAGCATCATCACGTTTCTCACAATTCTCTCAGAAATCTCTTGTCCTGAACCCGTCACCTCTGCCTATGGTGTTCGCCGCGCCCGACGGAGCCGACCACTCCGTCATCGTGCGCGACCACAGGCGACCGGGGGGATGTCCGTCGCCACGGGGAGAGACAGACCGTTGCGTCCTGCCGCGAGCCGGCTCTTCACGCATGCCCTGACGCGGGGCGGCCCCCGGTCGCCTCCATGCGATGAAGGGATGCCTCTTGCGCCCCGTACGAGGGTTCATCAGGCCCGGATCACCACGCTCCGGGCCACTCACCACACTGCTGACGGCCACCGTCGCGGCCGCCGTCCTGGGCGGCCTCGCCGTCCAGCCGTCGCTGCTCGGCCGGTACGCCGCCGACGACATGGCGCCCGTGGCCGACAGCTACGACGGCTTCGACGCGAAGGCGGCCGAACAGCTCCGCCAGGACCAGTGCCTCATGACCGAGGTCCTGCGGATGGGCGGACCCGCCATGTACGGCGTCGCCCAGAACGGTCTGAACCAGCCACCGGACCAGCTGCACACGGCGGCGAACCGGGAGTACTGGAACACCACCCCGCTGAGCACCGCGTTCCAGAAGGACCGCGACGACATCGACAAGATCGACCTGTACGGGCGGCTCGGGGAGTGGAAGAAGCCCCTGTCCGGGCTCTCCTACCCGGGCGGCTTCCAGAGCGTCGCGGACTTCGCCGACCCGCCGGGCCTCGCCGGACGCGGCCAGGACTACTTCCAGCAGGTCGGCATCACCCCCTGGCTGGGGGCGCAGTGGTGGAAGAGCGAGGGCGACTACTACGAGGACCCGACCCCGAAGGCCGACGACGCGACCGCGAAGGCGGTCACCGACCTCGGCACCCCGCTCTACGGCAAGGACCCCGATCCGCACCTCCCGCGGGACGAGTGGAACCGGGCCCTGGCCGAGCAGCGGGCCTGGGAAGACCGCGTCTTCATGCACAAGCAGTGGGCCGACGACGCCCGCATCTTCCTCTCCTCCGGGGGCTTCCCGCGCACCGCGCCCGAGCCGGGCAGCGTCGAGCACCGCATCGCGGTCGAGGACCTGAAGTCCCGCTTCGCCTCCTGCGACTGGCACAGCCCCGCGGACCCGAACAAGGTCCTCGGCAAGGAGGTCGCGGACGCCTCCGCCGAGTGGCAGCAGGAGATCGCCGCCCAGGCGACCCAGCGCAACCAGATCCTGAACGCGAGCCGGGACGCCACCAAGTCCCTCGCCGACGGCGCCTCCGCGCTGGGCGAGATGCTGGGCCAGTCCTGGATCGCCGACCACCTCGCCCGCTGGCAGGACTGGTGGTCGGCCGGCGGCCCCGGCTGGATCGGCGACAGCCCGTTCGTGATCCACGCCCACGGCGCCACGGACAAGTGCCTGGAGGTCGCGGGCGCCAAGAAGGACAACGGCACGGTCGTACAGCTCTACACCTGCAACGGCGGCGCCGGGCAGAAGTGGCAGATCTCCGGTGACCACCTGGTCAACCCCAACTCGGGCAAGTGCCTGACCGTCAAGGGCGGCGCGAGCGCCAACGGCACGGCCGTGCAGATCTCCACCTGCGGCAACAGCACGTCGCAGAACTGGGAGTACGGCACTCACGGCACGAGCCGGCTGTACAACCCGGCGACCGGCAACTGCCTCGACCTCGCCGACTACACCAACAGCCGTGACGGGCGGATGTGGGACTGCACCGGCAAGGCCCCGCAGCAGTTCGACGTCGTGCCCTCCGGACACAACGGCACCGACGACCTCGACTACCCGGCCAAGGCGCAGTTCGACAAGGCGAAGAAGGGCGTCACCGACGCCCAGGCCGCGTCGAAGAAGCAGCTCGACCTGCTGAAGGCGCAGGCCGCCGCCGCGAAGAAGGCCGCCACCGACACGGACACCGCGACCCAGGCCGCCTACGCGATCGCCGACAAGGCGGGCGCCCCGCGCGGCCGGGGCCTGCTCGTCGCCCAGCAGAAGGCCCAGGTCACCAAGGCCTCGGCGGCCGCCCTGGAGGCGCTGGCCAAGGCCGGTGACACGGCGTACTCCGCGACCAAGGCCGCCGTCGGCGACAGCGAGACCATCGCCGCCCGCGCCCTGACGCAGGCCGCGCAGTCGAAGGCGGCGTTCCGTACGGCCGCGGCGAACGAGGCCCGTGCGCAGGCGAAGGCCGCGGCCGACGCGGCCGCCGTTCAGGCACAGGCCGCCAAGGCCGCCCGTGACCTGGCGAAGGCGAAGCTCGCCGAGACGCAGAAGGCCGAGGCGGACGCCAAGGCCGCGGCGGCCGACGCGCATGCCAAGCGGCTCGCGGCGGAGGCCGAGGAGGCCACGGCGAAGGCGGAGAAGGAGACCGCCGCCGCCAAGCAGGCCGAGGCCGCGCAGCACAAGAAGAACGCCGAGGGCTACGCCACGACGGCGAACGAGGCCAAGGGCCGCGCGGAGACCTCCGAGTCCACCGCGCGGGCCAGGCGGCAGGACGCCGAGGCCGCCCGGGACCGGGCCAAGGGCAAGCGCGACGACGCCTGGGACGCCGAGAGCAAGGCGAACGCCGCCCGCGCCAAGGCCGACGCCAAGGACGCCTACGCCGAGGCCCATGACTCCGACGCCGACGCCAAGGACTCCCGGGCCGCGGCCGACGCCGCCGACTCGGCGGCCGACGACGCGGAGTCCGCGGCGACCTCGGCGCGTGCCGAGGCGAACGCGGCGACCCAGGCCGCCGCGGACGCGGACGCCGCCGCCACCCGCGCGGAGGCCGCCGCGAAGCGGGCCCGCTCCGACGCCGACGCGGCCCAGGCCGCCAAGCTGAAGGCCGACGCGGCCGTGCGTACGGCGACCAGCGCCGCCGCCGACGCCATCAAGGCCTCCGAGGCCGCCGCCTCCGCCGCCCGTACGGCCGTGAAGCTGGCCGACGAGGCGGACAAGCACGCGGCCGACGCCAAGGCCCAGGCCGACGCGGCGAAGGCGGAGTCCGTCAAGGCGGTCGCCTCGGCGGCCGACGCGGCCGGGCACGCCTACACCACCGCCCAGGCCGCCGCGGACGCCGGCGCCTCGGCGCAGCAGGTCGCCGCGCCGGCCAACGACGCCGTCCAGCTCGGTTCCCCGTACGTCGACACCGACGCCACCGCGGGTCTGGTGGTCCTGACGGGCCAGTCGTCGAAGACGATCGCCGAGCAGCAGAAGGCCGTGGCCGAGGCGCATGCCGCCAACGCGCAGAAGAACGCCGACCAGGCGGCGAGCCTCGCCGCGGCGGCGACGGGCGACGCGAAGGCGGCGTACACGCTGGCCGCCGAGGCCGCCGGCTTCGCCGCGACGGCCCGTAAGTCGGCGAAGGAAGCGCTCGGTTACGCGGCCGAGGCCGCCCAGTACGCCGCCGACGCGCAGTCCTCGCTGGCCCGCACCATCGAGTACGACCAGCAGGCCACCGTCGACGCGGCGGCCGCCGACAAGGCCGCGGGCCGCGCCGAGGGCTACGCGAGCGACGCCCGCGCCTCGGCCGACCAGGCCGCGCTGGACGCCGAAGCCGCCCGCAGCGCCGCCTCCCAGGCCGAGCAGGCCGCCAAGGACGCCCGCGCCGCGGCCGACCGCGCCGACGCCGAGGCCACCCTCGCCGAACAGGCCGCCAAGGACGCCCAGAAGTACGCGGAGTCCGCCCAGCAGGCGGCCGACTCGGCCGAACGCAAGGAGGCCAACGGCCAGGTGCAGGCGGGCGCCGGCACCGGCACCAACGGGGTCTTCTACGTCATCGAGAAGATGACCGACGCGGCCCCGGCCAAGCAGCTCAACCCGTGCGACTACACGCTCCAGGGCTGCACGGTGACGTACGAACTGCACCTCGACCTCACGGTCAGCTACTACCTCTGCACCAACCCCGACGTCCCCGCCACCGAGTCGGGCTGCCCGGCGGGGGACACGGTCTTCCTCAAGACGGAGATCCTCCGGAACCAGAAGCAGGAGTGGACCCACCACTTCACCGCGGGTGACATCACGCGCATGGGCTGGCAGGCCCTCTTCGGGGACACGCTCGGCGCGGTCCTGTACGAGGTCGTGCTGGGCGACGCGGTCCGCTGCTACCACGGCGACAAGGTCGGCTGCGCCTGGTTCGCGTCCAACTTCATCCCGGGCAAGGCCTTCGAGAAGGTGGCCGAGGGGATCCGCGCCCTCCACGCCGCGATGACGACCGGGGTCGGGATCGAGGACGCGTTCAAGGCGCTCAAGGCCCTGGACGTGGACCCGGCGACCCTGTCCAAGATCGAGGAGAGCCTCCACGTCTACGAGGACGCGGTGGCGGTCTGCACCCGGGACAGCTTCCCCGGCGACACCCGGGTCCTGATGGGCGACGGTACGCGCAGGGCGATCCGCGACGTCCGCGAGGGTGACGTGGTCATGGCCGCCGACCCCGCCACCGGGCGGCTGCGGCCGGAGCCGGTGACGGACACGTTCCGCCACGACACGGGGCGGATGACGGAGATCGCCGTGGCCGGCGGTCTGCTCACCAGCACCCTGGGGCACCGCCTCTACGTCGACGGACGCGGCTGGACCAAGGTCGCGGACCTCGCGGTGGGCGACCGGCTGCGGGCCCCGGACGGCACCTGGAGCCCGGTGACCGGGCTGACGGACCGCCCGGGCCGGGCGGAGGTCTTCGACCTCACGGTCGACGGCCTGCACACCTTCTTCGTGCGCGCCCAGGGCCTGGCCCCGTCGGACGTCCTCGTCCACAACTGCCTGAAGATCCTCGACGACGAGGCCAACAGCGTCGGCGGGGCCCACACGAAGCGGGACCATGTCGACCCCTCCGACGTGGACATGGCGGCCAAGGCGCTGGACCCGCGCAACATCTCGGGTGTCGCCACGAAGTGGAAGGACGCGCAGACCGCCGAGGCCGCGGTCAACCAGGCGTTCAACGAGTGGATCACACGCAACCCCACCGGTCTGGACAGCTGGCTGAGCCGGATGCGGAACAAGTTCGGCAGAAACGGCGACCGCGGGTACTTCGATCCCCGCACGGATCTGAAGGAGATCACCTGGACCCTCAGGAACCAGAGCAACCTCGGCAGGAAGTGGGTGCGCAACGGCGCGCAGGGGGTCGACGCCGGAAATAAGGTGGTGATCCAGCTGCGGTACGTGGGACGCGGGCACCCGTCGGGTTACGTCGTCTACACGTCGTACCTCGCCGGCTGATCATCACGTCGTCAACTGTCCGACCGCCGGGGGCGACCGAGTCGTCGCCCCCGGCGTTCCACGAGGAAAGCCATGTCAGAACACCGCCCCGCGCCTTTCTGGACGTTCGACGGGGACTTCGGGTTCAGTCTGTCGACCGGCGGCCCGGGGGCCCGGCGCACGGCGGACGCCGATGACGCCCGCGCCCTCGCGCACGACGTCCGGCTGCTGCTGGAGTCCTCCCTCCCGGACACGGTCCTGCGCACCGTGTGGCGCGCCGCGTCGGCCGGCCGCCAGGATCCCGGTGCCGATCCCCGCGCCCGGTTGCGCGGCATCGCCGAGGCGTGCGAGGAGACGATCTCCGCCGATGCCTTGGAGCCCGATCCGTGCGCTCCCGCGACGGTCGTCGTGGACGAGAACGCCATGAAGGACGCCGTACGCGCCGTGCTCCCCGCCGTCGGCGGCACCCCGGCCGGGCCCGAGGCCGTGGCCGCGCTCGGGCGCGTCGTCGCCGAAGTGGACGCCGACCTGGGATTTCGACTGTTCCTGCGGGTGCTGAAGGCGCATGCGGCTCCCGTCGCCCCGGACGCCTACGACCACTACCGGGAGATCGCCGACGGGTTCGGCCATGCGCGCCACCTGGTCCCGGAGGGGCTCGCCGTGCGCTGGCCACGCTTCGACGACCCCTCGGCGGGGCGGCGGTTCGCGTTCGACTTCGGGTTCTCGGCCGTCGCCGGGCGATTCCACGGCGATCTGTGGGAGCACGCGTACACGGTCGACGAGGGCGTCCGCGGGGTCGCCGCCGACCAGGTGGGACTCGTACCCGGCGCATCGGCGTTCGCCCTGCTCCAGGACACGCAGCGGCTGCTGAACTCGCCGTTGTCCGACGACACCCTGACCACGCTGTGGCGGGTGACGACGTTCCGTGGCCACGACGTCGACGGGCAGGGGGTACGGCAGTGGCTGCGGCGGATCACGGACATCTGCGTGGAGTGTCTGCGGCGGACCGACCCGGGCTTCTCCCCGATCCCGCCCGCACCGGCCCCCTCGGACCGGCGCGACCGGGTGCTGAGCGAACTGGGCGACATCGCCCCGGACCTGACCCGGGCGGTGCACGACGGCCCCTGGTACGGCGCCGACACCAGCCCGTGGTTCGCCCTGTCGGAGCAGGCGGTCCCCGTGCTGGCCGAGGTGGTGAGCCACGTCGACCCCGACCTCGGCTTCCGCCTGCTACTCAGGGCCGTCCGGGCCTATTCGGCACCGCTGGGCGACGACCGCGTCGTGCGCTACCGGGCACTCGGTGCCGAGTTCGGCTACGGCCCGCACCACATCGCCGATCTGACCGACTCCCTCCGGGACGGCTGAGCCTCAGACGTCCCGTGGCGCCGTGCTCCTCCTGACGGTCAGCCGGGGCTGGAGCAGTGTTGCCTCCGGTACCGGGTCACCTCCCAGTTTCTCCATCAGCAGGTCCACCGCGCGGTCGCCCACCTCCGCCGACGGCAGTGCCACGGACGTGAGGTGGAGGCGGTCGGCGAGTTCGTCGGGACAGATCGCCGTCACGGAGAGGTCTCCGGGGACGCGGAGGCCGAGCTGTTCGAAGGCGGTGACGAGGGGCTCGAGGACCGCCTCGTTGTGGACGACCACGCCCGTGAGGGCCGGCTGCTCCCGGAGCAGCCGCTCGGCCACCCGCCGGGCCGCCGCCGGGGTCGCCTCGCAGGGGTGGACGGCCGAGGCGAGCCCGCCGCGGTCGGCGGCCGCGGTGAAGCCCTGGACGACGCGCTGGGCGAACGCCGTCCCGCGCACGTACACCTCCGGCGGCGACCCGACGAGCGCCACCACCCGGTGCCCCAGCTGGGCCAGATGCTCCACGCACCGCTCACCCGCGCTCCGGAAGTCGAGGTCGATGCAGGTCAGCCCGGCGGAGTCCCGCGGGAAACCGATCATCACGGAGGGCCGGTCCAGGCTGCGCAGCAACGGCAGCCGGGGGTCGTGGAGCTGGACGTCCATCAGGATCAGCGCGTCGACCAGCGCGGTGTCCGCGACCCGGCGCAGACCGTCCTCGCCCTCCTCCTGGGTCAGGAGCAGGACGTCGTGGTCATGGCGCCGGGCCGCCGTCACCACCGACGCCACGAACTGCATGACCACCGGGACATGGATGCCGGCCCGCAGCGGGGCGACCAGCGCCAGCACGTTGGAGCGTCGGCCGGCGAGGGCCCGGGCGCCCGCGTGCGGGCGGTAGCCCAGCTCGCGGGCGGCCGCCTCGACGCGCCGCCGGGTCGCCGTCGAGATCGGGCGTTTGCCGCTGAGGGCGTACGACACCGTGCTGGCGGAGACCCCGGCCCGCCGCGCCACATCCGTGATCTTCACCATCAGCGCAGCTCCAGCGTCAGGAAGCCGGTGCCCGCCTCGGCCCGGGCCACCCGGTCCCCGGCCGCGAGCGCCCAGGGCGCCGGGGAGTCGCCCGCGGAGGCCCGCAGGGTGTCCCCTTCCCGTACGACGGTGAAGACCGTGTCGCCGACCCGCACCGTCACCTCCGTCCCCCGCTCCAGGCCGTACGTCCGCAGGGTGACCCCGTCGGCGTGCGGATAGTCGGGCCGGTCGGCGTGCGCGCCCACCGGGAGTACCGCGCCGGGCCGCACCAGCAGCGGCAGGCTGCGGAACCCGTGCCGTTCGCGCGCCCAGCGCGGTCCGGTCACCGTGCGCCCGGTGAGGAAGTCGGTCCAGGTGCCCTCGGGGACGTAGTAGGCGACGTCCCCCTCGTCGCTGAAGACGGGGGCGACCAGCAGATCCGGGCCGAGCATGTACTGCCGCTCGACCTGCGCGCACCCGGGGTCGTCGGGGAACTCCAGCACCATCGCCCGCATCACCGGCAGCCCCTCCTCGTGGGCGACGCGGGCGACGTCGTAGAGGTACGGCATGAGCCGCAGCTTCAGCCGGGTGAAGTGCCGCAGGACGTCCACCGATTCCTCGTCGAAGAGCCAGGGGACGCGGTAGGAGGAGCTGCCGTGCAGTCGGCTGTGCGAGGACAGCAGCCCGAAGGCCAGCCAGCGTTTGAACAGCGCGGGCGTCGGGGTGCCTTCGAAGCCGCCGATGTCATGGCTCCAGAAGCCGAAGCCCGACAGGCCGAGCGACAGCCCGCCGCGCAGCGACTCGGCCATCGAGGCGTACGTCGCCTCGCAGTCGCCGCCCCAGTGGACGGGGAACTTCTGGCTGCCGGCGGTCGCCGAGCGGGCGAAGACGACCGCCTCGCCCTCACCCCGGTGCTTGCGCAGGACGTCGAAGACCGTGCGGTTGTAGAGGTACGTGTAGTAGTTGTGCATCCGCTCCGGGTCGGATCCGTCGGACCACTCCACGTCCAGCGGCACCCGTTCGCCGAAGTCGGTCTTGAAGCAGTCGACGCCCTGTGCGAGCAGTGCCTCCAGGTGGGACGCGTACCACTCGCGGGCGGCGGGGCTGGTGAAGTCGACCAGCGCCATGCCGGGCTGCCACATGTCCCACTGCCAGACGCTGCCGTCCGGGCGGCGCAGGAGGTGCCCGAGCGTCCTGCCCTCCTCGAACAGCGGGGAGCGCTGGGCGATGTACGGGTTGATCCAGACGCAGACGTGCAGGCCCTTGGCCTTCAGCCGGGTCAGCATGCCCTCCGGGTCGGGGAAGACCCGGGGGTCCCAGCGGAAGTCGCACCACTGGAACTCCCGCATCCAGAAGCAGTCGAAGTGGAAGACGGACAGCGGCAGTTCGCGCTCCCGCATGCCCTCGATGAAGGAGGTGACCGTCTCCTCGTCGTAGGAGGTGGTGAAGGAGGTCGACAGCCACAGGCCGAAGGACCAGGCGGGCGGGAGCGCGGGGCGGCCGGTGAGGGCGGTGTACCGGCGCAGGATCTCCTTGGGGGTCGGCCCATGGATGACGTAGTACGTCAGCTCCTGCGTCTCCGCGCTGAACTGCACCCGGGAGACGGCCTCCGAGCCGACCTCGAAGCTCACCTTGCCGGGGTGGTCGACGAAGACGCCGTAGCCGGCGTCGGTGAGGTAGAACGGCACGTTCTTGTAGGCCTGTTCGGTGGCCGTGCCGCCGTCGGCGTTCCAGATGTCCACGACCTGGCCGTTCCTGACGAGCGGGCCGAAGCGTTCGCCGAGGCCGTAGACCGAGGTGCCCACCCCGAGGTCGAGCTGCTCGCGCAGATAGTGGCCGCCGGTGGCCGCGTCCCGCAGGATGGCCATGCCCTTGGGGCCGCTGGTGGTGAGGGTGCGGCCGCGGGCGAGGAACTCCACCCGCCAGGGGCCGGAGCGGGCCACCCGGACCGACAGCGCGCCGGAGGTGAGGGTCGTGTGGTCGTCGTGGGAGAGGAGGGGGGAGGCCTCGGATCCGGTGAGGTCGAAGACCGGCTCGCGCGGCCGCTCGCCCGTGAAGTGGCGCAGGGTCAGCCCGATCACGTCCGGCAGGGGACTGTGGACGGTGAGCGTCATGACCGGTCCCGTCATCAGGTCGCCCCGGCCACGGATCGGCCGGGTCGGGGCGTGGATCTCCAGGGCGCCGGCGCCCTCGCACTCGGTGACGTCGAGGACCTCGGCCGGGTACGCGGCGGTGACGCCCTCACGCAGCAGCCAGTAACCGTCGGAGAACTTCATGGGTGGGGGGTCTCCTCGGAGCTGCCGCTGTCGTCCGTGCCGCCGCAGGAGGCCAGCAGCAGGGCACCCGCCAGGGCCGCCGCCGCACTCGCCACCGCACGCCTTCTTGCCGCCGACATCCTGTGCCTCCGGGGGAGTTCGGGATGGTTCTTCGGGCAGGAACAGCCGTCACGCGGCGTTCGACGAGGTCGTCGAACCGTTTCGATGCGTGACGTCGAAGCGCTTCGACGGGGGAAGGTAGGGGGCGGCTGTGTCGCGCGTCAATGGGGCGGGTGGGAATTGACCGGCGTCTGGGGGCCCTGGCGGGGCTCGCTAGGACTTGTCCAGGCCGATCATGAACGAGGGGCTGGTGTACTGCTTGGGGAGGGGGTGGCATGGAGCGAGATGTCCAGCTGGTGCGGGACTTGGTGGCGGCTGAGCCCGGCTTCGAGGACCTGTTCGGCGCGCACGTCTTCAACGAGGACGGTGTCCTGCCCCACGTGTTCTTCTGGGATGTCGTTCAAGAGACCGTCGCGTCGTTCCTGGGAGGAGACAAGACGGACTGGAGAGTCACGCTGCGGTTTCTGGAGGAGCAGCTTGGACTTGATGTCCCGGAAGTGGCCCAGGTGGTTACCACCTCGTTCCTCTTCAATCTGCCATGGCCGGATCAGCCCGGACACAGCCTTGTTGACCACCTTGGTCCCGCCATGAGCGCACGGTTCGCTGCGATCCGGCCGTCCGGCTAGGACTTGTCCGGTCGAATGTGTGACTACTGCCTGTCCAAGCCGTTGTCATGGAGGTGGTGCGGGAGGTGAGGGCCTGGGCCGCTCGCGCGGCGGGTTCACCACCAAGCGCCATCTGAGCGCGGACGGTCGAGAAGATCAGAGTCCCTAAGCCGGGGCCGGGCAGGCCCCGTAAGAAGCCCGACAGCGTCGCCGCCGACAAGGCCTGCAGCAACCGACCATGCCGTGAGTACCTGCGGCGCCGGGACATCCGGCACACGATCCCGGAGAAGACCGACAGCCAGGCCGCCCGCTACGACAAGCGTCGTTACGTCTACCTGGGCACCGCCACCGCCGCAGCACTCACTATCTGGCTCCGCACATGATCGGTCGGACAAGCCCTAGTCGGCGGCGGTGAAGAGGTCGTCGGCGGTGGTGGCGTGGACGGCGCGCTCCGACCAGGTGGTGAGCTGGTCGAGGTCGGTACAGGCCTCGACGCGGTCGCTTACCTCGTCGGGAACGTCGATGCCGCGCCAGCGCAGGATGTTCAGGACCATCTCGGCCCGATCCTGGACCCGGCCTTCCTCGCGGCCTTCCTCCCGCCCTTCCTCGGCCCACGGGTGCCGCCAGAAGTACTGCATGGCCGTCATCAGGTCCCTCCACATCTGCCGGGCCTGGGCATCTGCCAGGCACGAGTCGACGAACTGCGCGAGCACCGCGGCGGTCTCGCGGTCCAGGGTCCGCAGGGCGGCTTCCAGCGATTCCAGTATCGCCGGGGCCTGCCGCCCACGGCCGTGCGTCATGGCCGAGAGCACCGCAAGAGGTGGATCCTGTCTGGCCTCCCGCTCGGTCGCGATCAGCGGCACGTTCTCCGGGCCGAGCACTAACGGCCGGACCGTCAGCGAGGGCATGCCGTGTACGCCGAGGTGGATGGGCTCGGCCGCCCAGCGGGCCGTGGCCCTGCTCTGGGTGACGACGATCAGGACGGGTTCGCCGCGGTACTTCTCGTGGAGGTAGCTGAGGTAGTAGGGCCAGCTGCTGCGTTTGCGCTCGTCCGGCTTGCCCTGCGACTCCACGACCAGCAGGTAGGTTCCCTCGTCGGTCTCGGCCCGCAGCAGCGTGTCGACGCGCCGCTCGACGGGCTCGATCTCGGTGAGGTCGACGTTCATGGCCGCGAAGTCACGGGGCTCGGGGAAGGGGATGTGCAGCACCTGCTGGAGGGCGCGGGTGAGGAGCGCGGGGTCCTTCTGGAAGATGCGGTGCAGCGCCTCGTGGGACGAGGTGACCATCAGCTCTCCTGTCTTTCTGTCTGGCGTGATCAACGAGCTACACCGCCGGAAGTTCGCACCACACGAGCTTGCCCCGGTGTCCGAGCCGGGACAGCGGCTGCCATCCCCACAGGTCGGAGCAGGCCCGTACGAGAGCGAAGCCGCGCCCGCTCTCGGCGTTGGCGAGTTCGGTGAAGTCGCCGGGCGGTTCCGGGGGCGCGGGGTCGGCGTCCCAGGCTCCGATCTGCAGGGTCCCGTCCCGGTGACGGACGCGCAGGCATGCCGGACCCTTCGTGTGCAGTACGGCGTTGGAGACCAGCTCCGAGGCGAGGAGTTCGGCGGTCTCGGTGAGGTGGGCGAGGCCGTGGAGGGTGGGGATCAGGCGGAGGGTGCGGCGGCAGACGGTGATGGCTCTGGGGTCGGTGGGGATGTAGAGGGAGTACTCCCAGGAGTCGTTCTCAGGGCCATAATTTGGGACCGTGCAAGCCGCTGCCGTAATCTGCTACCCGAACGAGTTCAAGGAAGACGTCGTGGCCCGCAGGACACAGGTGACTGCACGTCAGGCTCGCCTGGGTGCTGAACTGCGGAAACTACGCGAGGCGCTTCGCGGTGTTCGCCCTCGTCCTCCTGCTCATGGCCCGTACGCACCGGGAGCGCGCCCTCACCCTGGCGGCAGCCGTGCCCTGCGCGCTCCTCGCCTACGCGATCGTCGAACTTCCCTTGCAGGCGGCCTCCGCCTGAGTGCTGTGCCGCCCTGTCGGACGGGCAGGCCACTCCGGTCAGGCCGGTCCGCTCGAACTCCCTGCGTGCATCGGGGTTCGAAATCGGCCTCGGTCCGGCCCGGCTCTAAAGCCCCAGGGCCTCCGCGAAGGCCGAGAAGGTAGGCGTCACTGTGCGCCACGCGCACTGGCGGGGGTTCGTCCAGAAGTCGCTGCCCACGACGCGTGGGTCGGCGGGATCGGTGCGGTAGTCGAGAGCGAGGGCGACGTCGTCACCGGGCCGGCGGTTGACGGCTATGAGGAACGCCAGGTCGACGTCCAGCCAGGGCAGTTCGACCGGTCCCTGCCGCTCACTGCCCCGTACCTCGCGGAAGAGCTCGGAGGAGGGCGGATCGTCGGCGAACATGTCCATGGACCGGGATTCCCGGGTCATCTGGTCCGTGCTCGGAAGGAAGTCCAACGGATCCTCGAACCACGGGATCAGCCTCGCCAGCTCCGCGTCCCCGGGGTGACGCCAACGGCCTCGGGAGAGCAGCGACGCCAGCCGAGCGGGCAGAAGATGCCCGCGGACCATGGGAAGAGACACGCGCTAGCCCTCCTTGTCGTCCGTCCACCTTTCGAACACAGGAACAGGCTCCCAGAACTCCGGAGGGAAGAGGGGGCAGTTCAACGTCCCGTCGAGCAAGCCCCGTACGACGTCCGGCGACGGCTTCTCGATCAGCTGGAGCCTCAACTGACCCGCCTCGACGATGACCGTGGGCCACGCGTCCGGTGCCCCTGACGGGATCCAGTACAACGAGTCCGCGTTGTCGGTCGCCCCCCACTGGATCACGTCCGCAGGGGTGGTCCCGAAGTCTGCCAGCACGGATCGCAGTTCGGGGATCCTCTTCCGCGAAAGCATCTCGGACGCCTTGCGGCTACAGCTCTGGATGTCCAGCCAGGGGTTCGGACATCCGTCCTCGTTGATCCAGAGGAAGTCGTTGAAACAACCAGGTCCGTAGAGCCCGGTCATCTCGGAGTGACTGGGAGGGATCGCGGTGGAGCCGGCAGGGCGGACGTGGGCCGTCGCAGGAGGCGGACACAAGCGGGTCAGCACATCAAGCATCCCTCATTTTCACCCGTGGCGAGGGAGAGGAGCAGGGCCGTGGTCGCCGCGGTGGCCGGGATCGTGTACGCGGTCGCGGGGGAGGTGTGGTCGGCGAGCCAGCCGGCCGTCGCGCTGCCGCAGGCGATGCCGCCGAGCAGGCCGGTCACCGCGAGGGTCATGCCCTCGTTGAGGCGGGCCACCGGGGTGCGTTCCTGGACCAGGGCCATGGTGGTGACCATCGTCGGGGCCGTCGCCGTACCCGAGACGAGGAGGGCCGCGGCCAGCAGGGGGAGTGAGCCGGGGCCGGTCGCCGCAAGCAGGGGCAGGGTGAGGAACGCGGCCATCGTGGCCACGCACCAGGGGTGGCGCCGGGCGGCGGGACCGGAGGGCCGTATCGCCCCGTAGGCGAGACCGGCCGCGCAGGAGCCGGCCGCCTGGAGGGCGAGGACGATCCCGGCCGCCGTACGGTGGCCGTGCTCGTCGGCGAACGCGATCGTCGCCACCTCCGTCGCCCCGAACACCGCGCCGAGGGCGAGGCAGAGGGCGAGGAGCGGGGGAAGGCCGGGGCTGCGCAGGGGTGATGCGGCCGTCGGACGGGGGTGCGGGGGCGGCTCGGTCGCCCGCTGGGCGGCGAACGTCAGGATGCCCGTGACCAGCAGCACCACCCCGACCAGGGTGCCCGCCTCCGGGAAGAAGGTGCCGCACAGGAAGGCCGCGGTCACCGGGCCCAGCATGAAGCACAGCTCGTCGACGGCCTGTTCGAAGGAGTTCGCGGTGTGCAGGGCGACCGGGTCGCCGTCGAGGAGGTGGTTCCAGCGGGCGCGGGACATCCCGCCGGTGTTGGGGGTCGTCGCGGTGGCGGCGTACGCGGCGAACAGGGTCCAGTCCGGGGCGCCGTAGTGGACGCAGAGCAGCAGGGCGAGGCTGCCGAGCGCGGCGAACAGGGTGGCCGGCACCGCGATCCTGGCCTGTCCGTGGCGGTCGACCAGCCGGGCGATCCAGGGCGCGAGGAGGGCCGTGGCCGCGAGGCCGGTCGCGGTGACTGCCCCGGCGAGGGCGTACGAGCCGCGCGCCCCGGCGATCATCACCACCGCGCTCACGCTGAACATGCCCATGGGCAGCCGCGCGAGGAGGTTCCCGGCGGTGAAGGCGCGGGCGCCGGGGAGGGCGAGGAGACGGCGGTAGGAGTGGGGTGGGGGTTCGGGCGTGCCGCGGTCGAGGTCGACGATCACCAGGGTGTCGGCGGTGACCGTGAAGAGGTGTCGTGGGCTGTCCGGCATGGAGGAAACCGTCTCCCGCCGGTGGACAGGGGGTCCAACACCTTCTCGGTGCCGATTCACGCACCGTCGTTGTAGGTTCGCCGGATGTCCGCACCCGGCCGTACCCACGTCGACCCCCGTCTGCTGCGTGCCTTCCTCGCCGTCGCCGAGGAGCTGCACTTCACCCGCGCCGCCGCCCGGCTGTACGTCGCCCAGCAGGCGCTCAGCCGGGACGTACGGCGGCTGGAGCGCGAGCTCGGGGCCGAGCTGTTCGTCCGGACCACCCGGCAGGTGACGCTGACGGCGGACGGGGAGCGGCTGGTGCCGTTCGCGCGCCGGGTGCTGCAGGCGCAGGACGACCTGGTCGCCGCGTTCGGGCGGGCCCGGCCGCTGCTGGTCGACCTGAACTCGCCCAACCTGGACACCGGGCGGCGCGTTCTGCACCGGGCCCGGGAACTCGCTCCCGAGCTGGAGCTGATGGCCCGGTACGAGAGCGGGCTCACGGGTGCGGCGGCCGAGATCGTCGCGGGCCGGCTGGACGCGTCGTTCGGGCGGTACGCCGGGCTGGACCCCGTGCTGCGGGGGCAGTTGGAGCACCGGCTCGTGCGCTACGAGCCGATGGCGGTGGTGCTGCCCGAGGGGCACCCGCTGGCGGGGCTGGCCGAGGTGCCGCTCGCGGCGCTCGCCGGGGAGACGGTGTACGCAGGGGCCGGCAATCCCAGGACGCCGGAGTGGACCGATCTCGCGGAGCGGCTGTTCGAGGGGCGCGGGATCCGTCTCGCCCCGCCCGCGCCGCTCGCCGTGGGGGAGGAGGAGTTCCGGCGGATCACGACAAAGCTGGGCAATCCTGTACTGGCCGTGGTGGGCTTTCAGGCCATGACGGGGACCGTCTCGCGGCCCTTGACCGACCCGGTCCCGCTGTCGCCCGTGTCACTGGTGTGGCGAAAGGGGCTGGTCCATCCCGGGCTCGATGCGCTTCGACGGTCCGCGGTCGAGATCGCCGGGGCGGAAGGGTGGCTTCAGCGGCCCACCGGCGGATGGATTCCAGCCATGGACATGGGCATGACGTCTGCACACAAATGACACATCGTGCACACGGGTCCCCCACCTGCGCTAGATTCGTCGACCTGAGCGCAGTGGGGTAAATGGGGCGCGGATTCCGGGTCGGGGCCCGGTCTCGTCGACGTGCGCTCAAGGTCGTAGGCGCACCCTGATCAGGTCTTTGGGGGTAAGTGCGCACGTGAGGAAATGGCCAGAAGACGCCCAGCCGGAGCGCTCGGGGTGGCCGGAAGCGGTCCGTCGGCACCGGTCGGCGACAGCCTCGAACACCCTTTCCGAAAACGAACGGTCGAGCGGGTCCTTAGGGGGCCCCGCCGACCCCGGTGGGGGCAACGACCCCGACGAGGTGACCGTCCAGCTCGACACCCCGCACGCGGCCGGGGCGGCCCGGCAATCGGCCTCCGACGCACCCGTGTTCGTCGACGAGTCGGGCCGCCGCAGCCGTACCTTCCGCCGGATCGGCATCCTCGCGGGCCTCGCCTGCGGTGCCTACGCCGTCGTCATCGTCGCCACCCTGCTGTCCGGCAACGCGGGCGCGCCCTGGCTGCCCGTGCCGGGCCCGGACGACGATCCGTCGGCCGGCCAGGTCGAGACCAGCCGGGCGCCGAGCGCGTCCGCCGGCGCGGCCTCCGGCGCCCCCGGCTTCGCGGCGCCCCGCAGCCCCGGCGTCTCCGCCTCGGCCGGCGCCCCGTCCCGGGGCGGCGCGAGCGGCGGGCCCAGCGCCTCCGGCAGCGCCGCGGCGCCGAGCGGCTCCACGGCCACCCGCCCCTCGGCGAGCGGCAGCCCCCGCACGAGTACGGCATCCAGCGCCACCCCCTCCGACCCGGACCCCGGCAACCCCGTAGGGGGAGGCTCCGCCAGCCCCCAGCCCTCGGAGTCCACCCCGGCCACCAGCCCCTCACCCGACTCCTCCTCGTCCCCGGCGGGCGGCACCGACACGGTCGCCGCCGGCGCCCCACACCCGGCCCCCGCGGCGGCGTCCCCGGGGACGTGAGCCGAGGTCCCGTCCCGTGCCGGGGGCGTGGGGTGGCGTGAACTGGGGTCCCGCGCCTTGGGCCTGCGGCACTCGTCCCGTGTCGGGGGTCGTGGGGGTCGTGAGCCGAGGTCCCGCCCCCTGTCCTGCGGCATTTGTCTGGTGCCGGGGGGCGTGGGGGTCGTGGACCAGGGTCCCGCGTCTTGGGCCTGCGGCACTTGTCCCGTGTCGGGGGTCGTGGGGGTCGTGAGCCGAGGTCCCGCCCCCTGTCTTGCGGCACCTGTCCCGTGCCGGGGGCGTGGGGTGGCGTGAACCAGGGTCCCGCGCCTTGGGCCTGCGGCACCCGTCCCGTGCCGGAGGCCGTGGGGCCCGTGGGGGCGTACCCAGAGGTCCGCCCCCGTCACCGCGGGCCGGGAGTGTGACCGGCCGTGGGCCGGCCCGTTGGTTTCCCGCGCCCCGCTTGCCCGGTTCGCCCTCTTCTCTCTCTTCTCTCTGTCTCCCGTCGTCCCTTCCCGTCCCCGGAGTACGACCTCTCATGCCTGCACGCACCCACCACCGTTCTTCCCGGCGGCTGATGCCGCCGCTGCGGCTGCGCCGGCTGCTCCCGCTCGCCCTCCTGCTGGCGATGATGGCGATGCTCATGCTGCGCGGCTATGTGCACAGCGAGATCCTCGCCGACCACCGGATCCGCGCCGAGGCCCCCGCCGACCGGGTGCCACGGCAGATCCTCGACGGCGGGCCGGTCGTGGACACCCGGGGCGGCCGGACCACCAGCCTGGACGTGCCGGACCACCGGCTCGTCCTCACCTTCGACGACGGCCCCGACCCGAAGTGGACGCCGAAGGTCCTCGACGTGCTGAAGAAGCACCACGCGCACGCCGTCTTCTTCGTCACCGGCACGATGGCCTCCCGCTACCCCGACCTGGTGAAGCGGATGGTGGACGAGGGCCACGAGATCGGACTGCACACCTTCAACCACCCCGACCTCTCCTACCAGTCGAAGAAACGCATCGACTGGGAACTCACCCAGAACCAGCTCGCCCTGGAGGGCGCGGCCGGCATCCGCACCTCGCTGTTCCGGCCGCCGTACTCCTCGTTCGCCGACGCCCTCGACAACGCGTCCTGGCCGGTCACCCGCTACGTCGGCGGCCGCGGCTACCTCACCGTCCTCACCACCGCCGACAGCGAGGACTGGCGCAGGCCCGGCGTCCGGCAGATCATCCGCAACGCCACCCCGAAGGCCGGCCGGGGCGCGATCGTCCTGATGCACGACTCCGGCGGCGACCGCGGCCAGACCGTCCGCGCCCTCGACACCTACCTGCCCGACCTCCGGAAGAAGGGGTACTCCTTCCAGAACCTCACCGAGGCCCTGGCGGCGCCCAGCGCGCACACCCCCGTCACCGGCGCGGACCTGTGGAAGGGCAGGGCCTGGGTGTTCCTGGTGACGGCGGCCGACGACCTCACCGGCGTCCTCGTCGTCGGCCTCGCCGCCATCGGCTTCCTCGTCCTCGCCCGCTTCGGCCTGATGCTGCTGCTGTCCGCGGTCCACACCCGCCGCACCCGCCGCCGGGGCTTCCGCTGGGGCCCGGACGCGCCCGTCACCGCACCGGCGTCGGTGCTCGTGCCCGCGTACAACGAGGCCAAGTGCATCGAGAACACGGTCCGTTCACTGATGAGGAGCGAGCACCCGATCGAGATCGTCGTCGTCGACGACGGCTCGACGGACGGCACCGCCCGGATCGTCGAGGACCTCGCCCTGCCCGGCGTGCGGGTCGTACGGCAGCACAACGCGGGCAAGCCCGCCGCCCTCAACCGCGGCATCGCCAACGCCCGGCACGACCTGATCGTGATGATGGACGGCGACACCGTCTTCGAACCGGCCACCGTCGGCGAACTCGTCCAGCCCTTCGCCGACCCGGCCGTCGGCGCCGTCGCCGGCAACGCCAAGGTCGGCAACAAGGACACCCTCATCGGCGCCTGGCAGCACATCGAGTACGTGATGGGCTTCAACCTCGACCGCCGGATGTACGACGTCCTGCGCTGCATGCCCACCATCCCGGGAGCGGTCGGGGCGTTCAGGAGAAGCGCCCTGAACCGGGTCGGCGGCATGAGCGACGACACCCTCGCCGAGGACACCGACATCACCATGGCCCTGCACCGCGAGGGCTGGAAGGTCGTCTACGCCGAGAAGGCGCGGGCGTGGACCGAGGCCCCGGAGTCCGTGCAGCAGCTGTGGTCCCAGCGCTACCGCTGGTGCTACGGCACCATGCAGGCGATCTGGAAACACCGCCGCGCCGTCGTCGAGAAGGGCCCCTCCGGCCGCTTCGGCCGCGTCGGGCTGCCGCTCGTCTCCCTCTTCATGGTCCTCGCCCCGCTCCTCGCCCCCCTGATCGACCTGTTCCTCGTCTACGGGCTGCTCTTCGGCCCGACGGGCAGGACCGTCGCCGCCTGGTTCGGGGTCCTCGCCGTCCAGGCGGGCTGCGCGGCGTACGCCTTCGTCCTCGACCGCGAGAAACTCACCCCGCTCATCTCCCTCCCGCTCCAGCAGATCCTCTACCGCCAGCTGATGTACGTCGTCCTGCTCCAGTCCTGGATCACCGCCCTCACCGGCGGCCGGCTCCGCTGGCAGAAGCTGCGCCGCAAGGGACAGGTCGCCGCGCCTCCCGGCGAGAGCGCGGTCGCGGAGAGGAGCGCGGCATGACCGCCGTCCAGCCCGCCGACGTCACCGCCCCGGCGCCCGCGCCCAAGGGCGGCCGCGACCGCTACTTCGACCTGCTGCGCGCGATCGCCCTCTTCCGGGTCGTCCTCTACCACCTGATGGGCTGGGCCTGGCTGCCCGTCGTCTTCCCCTCCATGGGCGTGATGTTCGCCCTCGCCGGCACCCTCATGGCCCGCTCCCTCGGCGGCCGGCCCGCCCTGGAGGTCGTCCGGGGCCGGATGCGCCGGCTGCTGCCCCCGCTGTGGCTGCTCGGCGCGGTCGGGGTGAGCGGCATGCTCGTGGCCGGCTGGGGACCGGACGACGAGGGCCACCCCGGCTGGTGGTGGCTCCACCTCACCTTCTGGATCCTCCCGCTCAGCGACCCGCCGTACGGCTCGGACCTCCCCGGGATCCACGGGCTGATCGCCGACGGCTGGGCCGTCGACCTCGCCGTACCCCTCTGGTACCTCCGCGCCTACCTCTGGTTCGTCCTGCTCTCCCCGCTGCTGCTGCGCGCCCTGCGGGCCGCGCCCTGGCCGACGGTCCTCGCGCCGCTCGCGCTGTCCGCCGCCCTGGAGTCCGGTGTGGTGGCGGTGACCAGCTGGCGGCTGGACTCCAACCTCAGCGACTTCGGTGCCTTCGGCGCGTGCTGGCTGCTCGGCATGGCCCACCAGGAGGGCGTACTGCGCCGCCTGCCCCGCTATGTCGTGCCGTCGCTGGCGCCCGGGGTGGCCGGATTCGCCCTCTGGTACGCCCTCGGGCACGGCTTCGAGGCGGGCCACGACCTGGACGACATGCCGTTCGCCCAGTCCCTGTGGTCCTTCGCCACGGTCCTGCTGCTCCTGCACCTCAGCCCGTCCTGGACCGACTGGCCCCGCCCGCTGCGCCGCTGGGACCGGCTGGTCACCCTCCTCAACGCCCGCGCCGTGACCGTCTATCTGTGGCACAACGTGTGCATCGACGCCGTCGAGGGGCTGTGGGACCGGCTGTGGGGCGTCCCCGGGCTGGAGCAGCACGCGTCCTGGCTGCTGGTGAGCCCCTGGCCGCAGCTCCCGGCCGTCTGGCTCCTCACCGCGCTGTGCGTGGTCTGCTTCGGCTGGGCCGAGGACCTCGCGGCCCGGCGCCGGCCCCGGCTGTGGCCCGACGGCTCGCGTAACCTTGCCCAAAACCTCTCACCCGGCCGCCGCCGGAGGTGAGAGCAACGTTCCCTTCCGGTCACCGACAGCCACCGGACCGGAAACGCGCCCTCCCTACCTTCGGGACTCATCACCGCTCATCCCCCCGAACCGCCCGAGCCCGGAGCACGTGGAGGCGTCATGACAGCCCCGAGCACAGACACCGCACCCCCGTCCCCCGCAGTTTCCCCCACGAAGAAGGGGAGCCGCTGGATCGAGGAGTGGGACCCCGAGAACGAGGCCTTCTGGAACGAGAAGGGCGAGAAGATCGCCCGCCGTAACCTCGTCTTCTCGGTCCTCTCCGAGCACATCGGCTTCTCGATCTGGACCATGTGGTCCGTGCTGGTGCTCTTCATGGGCCCGGAGTACGGCCTCACCCCGGCCGACAAGTTCCTGCTGACGTCCATGGTGACGCTGGTCGGCGCGGTCGTCCGGGTGCCGTACACCTTCGCCGTCGCGCTCTTCGGCGGCCGGAACTGGACGATCATCTCCGCCGCGCTGCTGCTGATCCCCACCGTCGCCGCCTTCTCGGTGATGGAGCCGGGGACCTCCTTCTCCACCTTCCTCCTGGTCGGCCTGCTCGCGGGCATCGGCGGCGGCAACTTCGCCTCCTCCATGACCAACATCAACGCCTTCTTCCCGCTGAAGAAGAAGGGCTGGGCGCTCGGTCTGAACGCGGGCGGCGGCAACATCGGCGTGCCGGTCCTCCAGCTCGCCGGCCTCGCCGTGATCGGCGCGAGCGGCGGCCCGCGCGTGCTGCTCGGGATCTACATCCCGCTGATCCTGATCGCCGCGACCCTCGCCGCGCTGTACATGGACAACCTGTCCTCCGTGAAGAACGACACCGGCGCCGCGATCGACTCCGCGAAGGACGCCCACACCTGGATCATGTCCTTCCTGTACATCGGCACCTTCGGCTCGTTCATCGGCTACTCCTTCGCCTTCGGCCAGGTGCTGACGAACCAGTTCGGCCGTACGCCCCTGCAGGCGGCCTACCTCACCTTCATCGGCCCGCTGCTCGGCTCCCTGATCCGTCCGCTGGGCGGCTGGCTCGCCGACAAGTACGGCGGCGCCCGCATCACCCTCTACAACTACGTCGGCATGGCCGCCGCGACCGCGGTCCTGGTCTTCGCCAGCATGCAGAAGTCGCTGCCGCTGTTCGTCTCCGTCTTCGTGGTGCTGTTCGTGCTCAGCGGCCTCGGCAACGGGTCGACGTACAAGATGATCCCCGGCATCTTCCAGGCGAAGGCCGTCGCCAAGGGTCTGGAGGGCGAGGAGGCCGCCGCGTACGGCCGTCGGCTCTCCGGGGCCTCCATGGGGCTCATCGGCGCGGTCGGCGCGCTCGGCGGCGTCGGCATCAACCTGGCCTTCCGCCAGTCCTTCCTCTCCTACGGCTCCGGCACCGGCGCGTTCGTCGCCTTCCTCGCCTTCTACGCGGCCTGCTTCGTGGTCACGTGGGCCGTATACCTTCGCCGCCCGGCGGGGAGGATCACCGCCGCAAGCCCTTCCTCGGAGGCGAAGCCGCAGCTCAGCTACGCCGAGGTGTGACGTAACACTGGCGACATGAAGCCGAACCGAGCCTGTCACGCACCGTTGACAGGCTCGTCGGCATGTAGGTCATGCAAGTGCAGGGCGACTCGAGTGCGGGACGAGAGTGATGTACGTGGAACAGCAGCGACCGGACGCCACACCCCCGGGATCCGTGGAACACGGCCCCCTGGCGGGTTTCACCGTGGGCGTGACGGCCGCGCGCCGGGCCGAGGAGCTCGGCGCGCTGCTCCAGCGGCGCGGCGCGTCGGTGCTGCACGCGCCCGCCCTGCGGATCGTGCCGCTCGCCGACGACGGTGAACTCCTCGCCGCCACCAAGGACCTCATCGACCAGGCCCCCGACGTGGTCGTGGCGACCACCGCGATCGGCTTCCGGGGCTGGGTGGAGGCCGCCGAGGGCTGGGGGCTGGGCGAGCCGCTGCTCAGCAGGCTCGGCCAGGTCGAACTCCTCGCCCGAGGCCCCAAGGTGAAGGGCGCGATCCGCGCCGCCGGACTCACCGAGGACTGGTCGCCGTCGTCCGAGTCCATGGCCGAGGTGCTCGACCGGCTCCTGGAGGAGGGCGTCGAGGGCCGCCGGGTCGCCGTCCAGCTCCACGGGGAGCCGCTGCCCGGGTTCGTGGAGGCGCTGCGGGCCGGGGGCGCGGAGGTGGTGGGCGTACCGGTGTACCGGTGGATGCCGCCCGAGGACATCGCACCGCTCGACCGGCTCCTGGACGCCGCCGTCTCGCGCGGCCTCGACGCGATCACCTTCACCAGCGCGCCGGCCGCGCAGTCCCTGTTCTCCCGCGCCGAGGAGCGCGGTCTGCTGTCCGAGCTGCTCGCCGCGCTCCACCACGACGTGCTGCCGGCCTGCGTCGGACCGGTCACCGCGCTGCCGCTCCAGGCGCGCGGCCTGGACACCGTGCAGCCGGAACGCTTCCGGCTCGGCCCGCTGGTGCAGCTGCTCTGCCAGGAACTTCCGTCCCGGGCACGGGCGTTGCCGGTCGCCGGGCACCGGGTGGAGATCCGCGGGCACGCGGTGCTGGTCGACGGCTGTCTACGGCCCGTGCCGCCCGCCGGGATGTCCCTGCTGAGGGCGCTGTCACGGCGGCCCGGCTGGGTCGTCCCCCGTGCCGACCTGCTGCGCGCGCTGCCCGGGGCCGGCCGCGACGAGCACGCCGTGGAGACGGCGATGGCCCGGCTGCGCACCGCCCTCGGCACCCCCAAGCTGATCCAGACGGTGGTCAAGCGCGGCTACCGGCTGGCCCTCGACCCCGCCGCCGACGCGAAGTACGCGGACGTGTGAGCCACGACTGAACCGGCCGGACCGGTGGTACGGGGGGTTCCGGCCGGGGCGGGACGCAGGGCACTGTGAGGGGAAGGTTTTTTCCCGCTCTTCCGTTCCTTCTCGTTCTTCTGTCGGTGCAGGCGGTGGCGCATGACACTGGGCACGGCCACGGACCCCTACGAGCTGCGGTTCGACGCCGGACGCAGTTGTCTCGACCTCCTCGCGACCAGCCATCCCCGTGAACACCTCGACGGGGTCGGCCCGTTGTGCGCGTGGATCCGCGGTGCCGGACTCGTCCCGCCGGGCACCCCGCTCGCCCACGCCGACGCCTCGTGGCCGGTGGCGTTCCGTGAACTGCGCTCCGGTGTCGACCGGTTGGTGCGGGACTGGCTGGCCCGTACGCACCCCGGCCTCTACGAGGTCGACCTCGGCCGCCTCAACGACGCCGCCCGGGTCGCGCCGCCCGCGCCCCGCGCCGTACGCGACGAGGACGGGACCCTCGTACGGGAGTTGGACGGTCCGCCGGAGTGTGCCGCGCTGCTCGCCGCCGTCGCGCGGGACGCCGTCGAACTGCTCACGGATCCCGTGGCGCGGGCGGGGCTGCGGCAGTGCGCGGGGGACAGCTGCCCGATCGTCTACCTGGACACCTCCCGTGGCCGGCGCAGGCGTTGGTGTTCGAGCGAGATCTGCGGCAACCGGGAGCGCGTCGCACGGCACCGGCGGCGCGCCGCCTTGGCACGTGACCAACTGCCCGGTATACGCCTTCTCTGATGAGCTGACAGCAATTGCACAGCGCCCCGCGGTAGCCTGGCCGGAAAATTGTCGAAGTGATTTCGACAACATCATGTTTGCCCACGCCTGGGTAAGGGCAGCCCGCGCGATTCCGCCCGTGTGGCGAAAATGTGAAGAAGAAGCGGTGGGAATGTGCCGCCATGTCCCCCTCGTCATGACACCCCGAAGAAAACTGTCGCCCCGGTTTGAACACGGCGAACACCCCTTCCGTACCTGTCACCGAGCGACCGACTGGGGGATCCCCCGGACACCGGAGGTGGGCGTGCGCAAGGATGCGGCCGTGGCCAATGAACATGGATCGAGGGCCCGACATCGCATGTCCCAGCCCTCGGAACCCGACGAGGAGCTGATGCGTGCTCTGTATCGGGAGCACGCCGGACCCCTGCTTGCGTATGTCCTGCGCCTGGTTGCCGGAGACCGCCAGCGTGCCGAGGACGTGGTGCAGGAAACACTCATCCGTGCCTGGAAGAACGCCGGCCAGCTCAATCGAGCGACCGGATCGGTACGCCCCTGGCTGGTGACGGTCGCTCGCCGCATCGTCATCGACGGCCACCGCAGCCGGCAGGCCCGGCCGCAGGAGGTCGACCCGTCGCCGCTGGAGGTCATCCCCGCGGAGGACGAGATCGACAAGGCGCTGTGGCTGATGACGCTGTCGGACGCGCTCGACGACCTGACCCCGGCCCACCGGGAGGTGCTCGTCGAGACGTACTTCAAGGGGCGTACCGTCAATGAGGCGGCCGAGACGCTGGGCATACCCAGTGGCACCGTCCGTTCTCGGGTGTTCTATGCACTGCGGTCGATGAAGCTGGCTCTGGAGGAGCGGGGGGTGACGGCGTGATGAGCATGTACGGGGGATTCGGATCAGGTGGTACGGGTATGTCTGGCCCCATGCAGGGATCAGTGGGATCTCCGAGCCCGAGTGAACACGAGACCGTGGGCGCCTACGCCCTCGGTATCCTCGACGACGCCGAGGCGACCGCCTTCGAAGCGCATCTCGCCGGGTGCGAGTGGTGCGCGCAGCAGCTCGACGAGCTCGCCGGGATGGAACCGATGCTCGCCGCGCTCGCGGACCTGCCCGGCTCCGGCACGCCGGCGATCGGCGACTCCCTGTCCGCCCGGCCCAGCCCGCGCCTGGTGGAGAAGCTGGTCGACGAGGTGTCCGACCGGCGCGCCCAGAAGCGCCGCCGCTCCTTCTACCTCGTGGCGGCCGCGGCGGCGCTGATCATCGGCGGCCCGGTCGGCGTCATGGCCGCGACCGGCGGCGACAGCGGCGGCAAGGCACCGGTGGCCAGCAGCACCACCAACCCCGCCAAGTCGACCTTCGAGACGCTCTCCGACAAGGTCTCCGCGACCGACTCCGCCACCAAGGTGACGGCCACCGTCGCCATGGGCGAGAAGGCCTGGGGCACCGAGGTCGGCGTCGAACTGAAGAACGTCTCGGGCCCCGAGAAGTGCTCGCTGATCGCCGTCGGCAAGGACGGCAAGCGCGAGACCGTCTCCTCCTGGTCCGTCCCGGAGTGGGGCTACGGACTCCCCGGCGCCAAGACCGAGCAGGCCAAGAACCCGCTCTACGTCGTCGGCGGCGCGGCCTTCAAGCCGAACGAGATCGACCACTTCGAGGTCATGACCTTCGACGGCGACAAGCTCGTCCAGGTCGACGCCTAGCACTACTCTTCAGTATTCGACGGGCCCGCCTTCGGGCGGGCTCTCGCCTCCACCGGTCCCCTTCGCGTACGGTTGACGGCTGCCCAGCACGTCAGAAGGGGGCCCGGTGGCCGCACAGGCTCAGCAGGAAACCGCGGTCAGCGCCGCACCGGACACGGTCCGGGACCGCGAGATCGGCGGCGAACAGGAACACCTCGACCGGGTGTACCGACGCCTCGAGGAGAAGATCCACGAGGCGGAGTTCCTCATGAACGACGCGGCGAAGCGCGGCCAGGTGGGAACACCCGGCGCCCTCGCCGAGCGCGACGCCCAGGTCTTCCGGGCCGGTGTCCATCTCAACCGGCTCAACAACGAGTTCGAGGACTTCCTCTTCGGCCGGATCGACCTCCTCCTCGGCAAGGACGGCAAGAAGGGCCCCGACGGCGCCTACACCGCCGTGGAACCCGCCGAGGGCGCCGTACGGCAGGACAACACCGCCGACATCGCCGAGACCCTCCACATCGGCCGCATCGGAGTCCTGGACTCCGAGTACGCGCCCCTGGTCATCGACTGGCGCGCCCCCGCCGCCGCCCCCTTCTACCGCTCCACCCCGGTCGACCCCGGCCGGGTCGTGCGCCGCCGGGTCATCCGCTCCAAGGGGCGCCGGGTCCTCGGCGTCGAGGACGACCTGATGCGCCCCGAGCTGACGGCCTTCCTCGACGGCGGCGAACTGCCCGTCATCGGCGACGGCGCCCTGATGGCCGCGCTCGGCCAGGCCCGCGGCCACACCATGCGCGACATCGTCGCCTCCATCCAGGCCGAGCAGGACCTGGTCATCCGCGCCCCCGCCGCCTCCGTGACCTACGTCGAGGGCGGTCCCGGCACCGGCAAGACCGCCGTCGCCCTGCACCGCGCCGCCTACCTCCTCTACCAGGACCGCCGCAGATACGCCGGCGGCATCCTCATCGTCTCGCCCACCCCGCTGCTGGTGGCCTACACCGAGGGCGTCCTGCCCTCCCTCGGCGAGGAGGGCCAGGTCGCGATCCGCGCCATCGGCTCCCTCGTCGACGGCGCCGAGGCCACCCTGTACGACGCCCCGTCCGTGGCCCGCGCCAAGGGCTCCTCCCGCATGCTCCGGGTGCTGCGCAAGGCGGCCCGGGGGGCACTGGAGCTGGGATCGGGCGCAACCCGGGCGAACGGCGGCACCGGCCACACCGACGGCGACGGCAGCGGACAGCTCGCCTTCGACGACACCGCCACCGGCGCCGCGGCCACCACCCCCTCCCGCCTCCGGGTCGTCGTCTTCGGGCGCCGGCTGGAGCTGGAGGCCGCCGACCTGGAGCGGATCCGGCAGAGCGCCCTAGGCGGCACCGCCCCCGTCAACCTGCTGCGTCCCCGTGCCCGCAAGCTCCTCCTGGACGCCCTGTGGGAGCGCTCCGGGGCCGCCGGCCGGCACACCGACCCCGAGCTGGCCGCCGAACTGCGCTCCTCCTTCGACGAGGACGTCACCACCGAGGACTCGTTCCTCGCCTTCCTCGACGCCTGGTGGCCCGAGCTGACCCCCGCGAGCGTCCTCGCGGCGATGGCCGACGAGCGCCGGCTCGGCCGCTGGGCCCGTCGGATCCTCAACCCCGGCGAGGTCCGCAGGGTCGCCCGCTCGCTGCGGCGGGACGGCCTCTCGGTGCATGACATCGCGATGCTCGACGAGCTCCAGGCGATCCTCGGCGCCCCGGCCCGCCCCCGCAAGAAGCGCGAGTACGACCCGCTGGACCAGCTCACCGGCCTGGAGGAGCTGATGCCGGTGCGCGAGGAGTCCCAGCGCGAGCGCGCCGAGCGGCTCGCCGCCGAACGCGTCGAGTACGCCCATGTCATCGTCGACGAGGCCCAGGACCTCACCCCGATGCAGTGGCGCATGGTCGGCCGCCGCGGCCGGCACGCCACCTGGACGGTGGTCGGCGATCCCGCCCAGTCCTCCTGGTCCGACCCGGACGAGGCCGCCGAGGCCCGCGACGAGGCCCTCGGCACCCGGCCCCGGCGGCGTTTCCAGCTCACCGTCAACTACCGCAACCCGGCCGAGATCGCCGAGCTGGCCGCCAAGGTGCTGGCCCTCGCCCTGCCCGGCGCCGAGTCCCCCTCGGCGGTCCGCTCCACCGGGGTCGTCCCCCGTTTCGTGGGAACGAACCAAAGACGCAGCACCGCCGTCAAGGACACCCTCGGCGCCACCGTCCGCGCCGAGGCCGAACGCCTCCTCGGCCAGGTCGACGGCACCGTCGGCGTCGTCGTCGCCATGCAGCGCCGCGAGGAGGCCCGCCGCTGGCTCACCGGGCTCGGCGACCGGGTCGTCGCCCTCGGCAGCCTGGAGGCCAAGGGACTGGAGTACGACGCCACGGTCGTCGTCTCGCCCGCCGAGATCGCCGACGAGTCCCCGGCCGGCCTGCGGGTGCTGTACGTCGCCCTGACCCGGGCCACCCAGCAGCTCACGGTGGTGTCGGGGGAGCGGGACGAACCGGACGCGGACGGAGTGCCCGATCTCCTCAGGGACTGAAGGTTTCCTGTGAACCGCCCCGGACGGGAATGGTGTTCGGGGATCCGTTTGTTAGCCTGGGTGTGACACCGGCTCGATCCAAGCCCCCGGGCCCAACCTTCGTCGCTACGAGCGACCACTTGCCGCGAGGCGAGCATGGCGGGTCGGTGTCATGAACGGACGGAGAGGCCCACATCCGATGTGATGTGGGCCTCTTCGCGTGGCGCCCCGCGCGAACAAAACGACCTTAATTTGAGGCGACTTTCCCGTACTCGTCAGTAGGTGCGACGATCGGACGGCAATCCAGCGACCCACCCAGCAGTGCAGAGGAAGTCGGCCATGGCAACGGCGCCCAGCGTCTCCTACTCGATGACGGTCAGGCTGGAGGTGCCCGCGAGCGGAACCGCGGTCTCCCAGCTCACCACGGCCGTCGAGTCCCACGGAGGCTCGGTGACCGGCCTCGACGTCACCGCCTCCGGGCACGAGAAGCTCCGCATCGACGTCACCATCGCGGCCACCTCGACCGCGCACGCCGACGAGATCGTCGAGCAGCTGCGCCACATCGAGGGCGTCACGCTCGGCAAGGTCTCCGACCGTACGTTCCTCATGCACCTCGGCGGCAAGATCGAGATGCAGTCCAAGCACCCCATCCGCAACCGTGACGACCTCTCCATGGTCTACACGCCCGGTGTGGCCCGGGTCTGCATGGCGATCGCCGAGAACCCCGAGGACGCCCGCCGCCTGACCATCAAGCGCAACTCCGTTGCGGTCGTGACGGACGGTTCCGCCGTGCTGGGCCTCGGCAACATCGGCCCCAAGGCCGCGCTGCCGGTCATGGAGGGCAAGGCGGCCCTCTTCAAGCGGTTCGCCGGCATCGACGCCTGGCCGCTCTGCCTGGACACCCAGGACACCGACGCGATCGTCGAGATCGTCAAGGCCATCGCCCCGGGCTTCGCCGGCATCAACCTCGAGGACATCTCCGCCCCCCGCTGCTTCGAGATCGAGGCCCGGCTGCGCGAGGCCCTCGACATCCCCGTCTTCCACGACGACCAGCACGGCACCGCGATCGTCGTCCTCGCCGCGCTGACGAACGCCCTGCGTGTGGCGGCCAAGAGCATCGAGTCGATCCGCGTCGTGATGTCCGGCGCCGGCGCCGCCGGCACCGCCATCCTCAAGCTGCTGATCGCGGCCGGGGTGAAGAACGCGGTCGTCGCCGACATCCACGGCGTGGTGCACGCCGGCCGTGCGGACCTGGTCGACGCCGCCCCCGGCTCGGCGCTGCGCTGGATCGCCGACAACACCAACCCCGAGGGCCTCACCGGCACCCTCAAGGAGGCCGTGCGCGGCGCCGACGTCTTCATCGGCGTCTCCGCCCCGAACGTCCTCGACGGCGCCGACGTGGCCGCCATGGCCGAGGGCGCCATCGTGTTCGCGCTCGCGAACCCCGACCCGGAGGTCGACCCGGCGGTGGCCCGCCAGACGGCCGCCGTGGTGGCCACCGGCCGCTCCGACTTCCCGAACCAGATCAACAACGTGCTGGTCTTCCCGGGTGTCTTCCGCGGCCTGCTGGACGCCCAGTCCCGCACCGTCAACACCGAGATGATGCTCGCGGCCGCGAAGGCCCTCGCGGACGTGGTCAGCGACGACGAGCTGAACGCGAACTACATCATCCCGAGCGTCTTCAACGACAAGGTCGCGGGCGCCGTCGCGGGCGCCGTCCGGGACGCCGCGAAGGCGGCCGGCGCGTCGGCCTCGTAGCCCTGCCCGGCGCGCGGGGACTGTGAGGATCACCACGGTCCCCGCCTCCGGCGCGTCGCGGGACCCCTGTCGGTGGGCTGTGTCTATCGTGGCCAGAGCCACAGGCGCGCTTCGGGTGACTCCCAAGGGTGTTCTCCCGACTCCTGCGGGTGCCGGATTGGCTTTCCCGCCGCAGGTAGGGGCAGGATGCGTCCCTGGGCGCGAGCACATCGCACTCCGCTGTGCCCGCTATGCGGCTCCGCCGCGTGGCACGCCGCAACGGCAAGAAGAACACGGGAGTAACAACATGAACCGCAGTGAGCTGGTGGCCGCGCTGGCCGACCGCGCCGAGGTGACCCGCAAGGACGCCGACGCTGTGCTGGCCGCGTTCGCCGAGGTCGTCGGCGACATCGTCTCCAAGGGCGACGAGAAGGTCACCATCCCCGGCTTCCTGACCTTCGAGCGCACCCACCGTGCCGCTCGCACCGCGCGCAACCCGCAGACCGGCGACCCGATCCAGATCCCGGCCGGCTACAGCGTGAAGGTCTCCGCGGGCTCGAAGCTCAAGGAAGCGGCCAAGGGCAAGTAAGCGCTCCGCTTGGAGGGCCGTGGCGTTCAGCGCCGTTGTGCTGGAGCGCCGTGGGTGACTGCCGCGCCGTCGTGGCTGGTCGCGCAGTTCCCCGCGCCCCTGAAGGGGCGCCGAACCTGACGCCGATGGGGCGGTCACCCGAACTCGGGTGACCGCCCCATCGGCCTTCGCGCGGACGTTCTCAGCCGAGCGCCTTGCCCGGCAGTTCGACCTTCGCGCCGAGTTCCATGAGCTTGTCCATGAAGTTCTCGTAGCCGCGGTTGATCAGGTCGATGCCGTGGACGCGGGAGGTGCCCTGGGCCGCGAGGGCGGCGATCAGGTAGGAGAAGCCGCCGCGCAGGTCGGGGATGACCAGGTCGGCGCCCTGGAGCTTGGTGGGGCCGGAGACGACCGCCGAGTGCAGGAAGTTGCGCTGGCCGAAGCGGCAGTCCGAGCCGCCCAGGCACTCGCGGTAGAGCTGGATGTGGGCACCCATCTGGTTCAGCGCCGAGGTGAAGCCCAGCCGGGACTCGTAGACCGTCTCGTGGACGATGGACAGGCCCGTGGCCTGGGTGAGGGCGACGACCAGCGGCTGCTGCCAGTCGGTCTGGAAGCCGGGGTGCACGTCCGTCTCCAGCGCGATGGACTTCAGCTGGCCGCCGGGGTGCCAGAAGCGGATGCCCTCGTCGTCGATCTCGAAGGCGCCGCCCACCTTCCGGTAGGTGTTCAGGAACGTCATCATCGAGCGCTGCTGAGCGCCGCGGACGTAGATGTTGCCCTCGGTCGCCAGCGCCGCCGACGCCCAGGACGCGGCCTCCAGACGGTCCGACAGCGCGCGGTGGGTGTAGCCGCCGAGCTTGTCCACACCGGTGATGCGGATCGTGCGGTCGGTGTCGATCGCGATGATCGCGCCCATCTTCTGCAGGACGCAGATCAGGTCCTCGATCTCCGGCTCGACCGCCGCGTTGGACAGCTCGGTGACGCCCTCCGCGAGGACGGCCGTCAGCAGCACCTGCTCGGTCGCGCCGACCGACGGGTACGGCAGCTGGATCTTCGTGCCGCGCAGCCGCCGCGGCGCCTCCAGGTACTGCCCGTCCGCCCGCTTCTCGATCGTCGCGCCGAACTGCCGCAGCACCTCGAAGTGGAAGTCGATGGGCCGGCCGCCGATGTCGCACCCGCCGAGGCCGGGGATGAAGGCGTGGCCCAGACGGTGCAGCAGCGGACCGCACAGCAGGATCGGGATACGGCTCGACCCCGCGTGGGCGTCGATGTCGGCGACGTTCGCGCTCTCCACATAGGTCGGGTCGAGCACCAGCTCGCCCGGCTCCTCACCCGGACGGACCGTCACCCCGTGCAGTTGCAGCAGACCGCGTACGACCCGCACGTCACGGATGTCCGGAACGTTGCGCAGCCGACTCGGCTCACTGCCCAGCAGGGCGGCGACCATGGCCTTCGGTACGAGGTTCTTCGCACCGCGGACACGGATCTCGCCCTCGAGCGGGGTTCCGCCGTGGACAAGCAGTACGTCGTCAGAGCCGTTGACGGTCATGTATCTCGCGTTCCATGGGTGGTGGACTGGGGCACGGGCCTTTGGATCGGGGCAAGGGCCAGAGCAGACAGGGTAATCGCCACCAGGGCCCCTCAAGTAAGCCCGAGGACGACCCAGGAAGGTCATAGCTGTGTCACAACACGAACCGTTCCGCGGCGGGTACGTGCGGTCACCATGAAGGCCCTTTCCCGTTCGTGCGCCCGGACCGCATCCGTGCGCCCGACCTGCCCCTCGCCCAGGTGTCCGCATTGGCTCCCCACTTCACGGGAAGATGCGGGATCATGTCTGGCATGACCGAGGTGTCCTCGCTCACAGGGCGGCTGCTCGTGGCCACGCCCGCCCTGGCGGACCCGAACTTCGACCGTGCGGTGGTGCTCCTTCTCGACCACGACGAGGAGGGCTCCCTCGGTGTCGTCCTCAACCGTCCGACCCCCGTCGGCGTGGGCGACATCCTGGAGGGCTGGGCCGACCTCACCGGGGAACCGGGTGTGGTCTTCCAGGGCGGCCCGGTGTCCCTCGACTCCGCGCTGGGCGTCGCCGTGATCCCCGGCGACTCCTCGGGCGACCGCGGTCCGCTCGGCTGGCGCCGGGTGCACGGCGCGATCGGCCTCGTCGACCTGGAGGCCCCGCCGGAACTCCTCGCCTCGGCCCTCGGCTCCCTGCGGATCTTCGCCGGGTACGCCGGCTGGGGCCCCGGTCAGCTCGAGGACGAACTGGTCGAGGGCGCCTGGTACGTCGTCGAGTCCGAACCCGGCGACGTGTCCTCCCCGTCCCCGGAAAGACTCTGGCGCGAGGTCCTGCGCCGCCAGCGCAGCGAACTCGCGATGGTGGCGACGTACCCGGACGACCCTTCGCTCAACTGATCGCTGTGACCTTCAGTACCCTTGGGCGCATGAGCACTCTTGAGCCCGAGCGCGGTACTGGTACGGGGACCCTCGTCGAGCCGACGCCGCAGGTGTCGCACGGCGACGGTGACCACGAGCGCTTCGCGCACTATGTCCAGAAGGACAAGATCATGGCGAGCGCCCTCGACGGCACGCCCGTCGTGGCGCTGTGCGGCAAGGTGTGGGTGCCCGGCCGCGACCCGAAGAAGTACCCCGTGTGCCCGATGTGCAAGGAGATCTTCGAGTCGATGGGCATCGGCGGCGACGACAAGGGTGGCAAGGGCGGCGGCAAGTAGCCTTCCGGTCCTTCTGTATCCCTGAGGCCTCCGGGCGCGTTCTGGCGCGCCCCGGGGGCCTTTGTCGTGTCACGGAGTGGTAGAGACCTCTTGTGGTCGTGTCCATGGACTCCGTAGCCTCTCGGGTGTTGCGCGCGATGAAACCTCCATTGCGCATGTTGCAACGCGATGTGATGGCGGAGGCATCTCTCATGAAGCGACCGGCGGTGCGATCGGCGGTGCGACCGGCGTTCCCTCCGGCGGGTGTTCGGGCGGCGGGAATTCGGCCGTCACTTCCTCGGCCACTTCCCCGGCCACTTCCCCGGCGGTCGACCGGCCGTGTTTCTCACGGCGGCCTCCGCGGCCCCCGCTGCCCGATTCCGCTTTCGCTTCCGGCCGCCTTGCCGATCATGTTCGCGACCTCGACGGGACGGGCCGTACGCGCTTTCCGCGGTGGATTCTTTTCGCCCCGGAACGGCTTCCTCTTCGCCAACTCGACCGTCATCAGCGGCACTTCGCAGGCAAAGGACTGACGTGACTTCTCCGGCGGATCTCATTCCCGCGCCGCGCGCCGTGGAGGGGCCCATGCGCTGCGGTGTCGTCTTCGACGAGGACACCACGCTGTGGGCCGGGCCCGGCACCGGGACCACCGCTCGCTGGCTGCGCTCCACCCTGGGCGCGGCCCTCGGGCTGGGCCTGCCGCCCGGCCCCCAGGGCGCCCGCGACTCCGTGGAACTGCTCGTGGACGACACGCTGGGGCCGGAGGCGTACCGGCTGAGCGTCGTCGCGAACCGGGGCGTCGAGATCCGCGGCGGAGACCCGGCCGGTGTCTTCTGGGGTGCCCAGACCCTGCGTCAGCTCCTCGGCCGGCACGCCTTCCGCCGCGCCCCCGTGCGCCCCGGCATCCGTTACGGCATCCCGCACCAGGTCATCGAGGACGCCCCCCGCTTCCGCTGGCGCGGTGTCATGCTCGACGTCGCCCGGCACTTCCTGCCCAAGGAAGGCGTCCTGCGCTACCTGGATCTGATGGCGGCGCACAAACTGAACGTCTTCCACTTCCATCTGACGGACGACCAGGGCTGGCGGATCGAGATCAAGAGGTATCCCCGGCTGACCGAGGTCGGCTCCTGGCGGGCCCGCACGAAATTCGGCCATCGCGCCTCACCCCTGTGGGACGAGAAGCCGCACGGTGGCTACTACACCCAGGACGACATCCGGGAGATCGTGGCGTACGCCGCCGAGCGGCATATCGCCGTCGTCCCCGAAATCGACGTACCGGGCCACTCGCAGGCCGCGATCGCCGCGTATCCGGAACTCGGCAACACCGACGTCATCGACACCACCCGCCTCTCCGTCTGGGACACCTGGGGCATCAACCCGAACGTACTCGCTCCCACGGACAGCACCCTGCGCTTCTACGAAGGGGTGTTCGAGGAGGTCCTGGAGCTGTTCCCGGCGGACGCCGCCCCGTTGTCGGGGTTCTCGGCGTTCTTCCACATCGGCGGCGACGAATGCCCCAAGGACCAGTGGCGTCAGTCGCCCGCCGCGCAGGCGCGGATGAAGGAACTCGGGCTCGCCGACGAGGACGCGCTGCAGTCCTGGTTCGTCCGGCACTTCGACACCTGGCTCGCCGCGCGCGGGCGCCGGCTGATCGGCTGGGACGAGATCCTGGAGGGCGGGCTCGCGCCCGGCGCCGCCGTGTCGTCCTGGCGCGGCTACGCGGGCGGGACCGCCGCCGCGCGCGCGGGCCACGACGTCGTCATGTGCCCCGAGCAGCACGTCTACCTCGACCACCGGCAGGACGGCGGCCCGGACGAGCCGGTGCCCATCGGGTACGTCCGCACCCTGGAGGACGTCTACCGGTTCGAGCCCGTTCCCGAGGAGTTCACACCCGAGGAGAGGGCGCATGTGCTCGGCACCCAGGCCAACCTGTGGACCGAGGTGATGGAGGACCACGCGCGCGTGGACTACCAGGCGTTCCCCCGGCTCGCCGCGTTCGCCGAGGTCGCCTGGAGCGCCCTGCCCGCCCCCGGGGAACGGGACTTCGCGGACTTCGAGCGGCGGATGGAGGCCCACTACGGCCGGCTCGACGCCCTCGGGGTCGGCTACCGCCCGCCCGAGGGGCCCCGGCCCTGGCAGCGGCGGCCCGGCGTCCTCGGCCGCCCGGTCGACGGCCCGCCCCCGCACCGGTAGCCGCCGTGGCGGCGCGGTGTGCGGCGTCACGGGGAAAACCCGGCACTGTCACCGAAGAGTGGCAATTCACGCGCACCGGTGATGCCGTACGAAAACGGACCATCTCCTGGATGAGGTGGGCGAATGCCTCCTAGTGGACCCCCGTCTTCGGGTGTTGCGAACATGTGCCAGAGTTGCCACGTCCGCCCTGTCAGCACGTACCGTACGGCGCACAGGTGGGACCACGTGGGGCAGCGGGAAGGGGCAGCCGGTTTTGAGCACGCACGCACCGCAGGCGGCGCAGGCCGTCACGCTGCCGACGACGCTGGACGAGGCGGTGGCGGCCCTCGCGGCCATGCCCGCCGCCGTGCCCGTGGCCGGCGGCACCGACCTGATGGCCGCCGTCAACTCGGGGCAGCTCCGGCCCGGCGGACTGGTCGGCCTCGGCCGGATCAGCGAGATCCGCGGCTGGCAGTACCAGGACGGGCACGCGCTGCTCGGCGCCGGGCTCACGCACGCGCGCATGGGCCGCCCCGACTTCGCCGCCCTCATCCCGGCGCTCGCCGCCGCCGCGCGCGCCGCGGGCCCGCCGCAGATCCGCAACGCGGGCACCCTGGGCGGCAACATCGCCAGCGCGGCCCCCACCGGTGACGCGCTGCCCGTACTGGCCGCGCTGGAGGCGACGCTGATCATCGCGGGCCAGGGCGGAGCCCGCCGGGAGATCCCGGTGTCGCACCTGCTGGCCGGCGTGGACATGCTGCGCGGCGGCGAACTGATCGCGTACGTGCGCGTGCCGCTGCTGCACGCCCCGCAGGTCTTCCTGAAGGCGACCGGCCGCACCGGCCCGGGCCGCGCCGTCGCCTCCGTCGCCGTGGTCCTCGACCCCGCCCGGCGCGGCGTGCGGTGCGCCGTGGGCGCCATAGCGCCGATGCCGCTGCGGCCCCTCGACGCCGAGCAGTGGGTCGCCCGGCTCATCGACTGGGACAACAACCGCACGATCGTCCCGGAGGCGCTGACCGCGTTCGGCGAGTACGTCGCCGCCGCCTGCATCCCGGACCCGACCCCGGGCGTGGACGGTTCCGTACCGGAGCTGCCGCCCGCCGTACTGCACCTGCGGCGCACCGTCGCCGCGCTGGCCCGACGAGCACTGGGGAGGGCGCTGTCGTGACCGACGACCAGCACGGAGAGGGCGCGCAGCCCCGGAGCGGCGGCCGCTGGGACCCGCTGCCCCAGGGCGACTACGACGACGGGGCCACCGCGTTCGTCAAGCTCCCCGAGGGCGGCATCGACGCGCTCCTGGCCGCCGACAGCCCGCTCGCCGCGCCCGGCCACGGGTACGTGCCGCCGCAGATAGCGGCCGCGCCCCCCGCGACGGACGGCACCTGGGCGGCCCCGGCAGGCGGCACCGAGTGGCCCGCGCCGCAGCTGCCGCCGGAGACCTCCGGCGGCGACCGGTTCACGTACAACCCGGGCTCGACCGGGCAGTGGAGCTTCACCGACACCTCGGCCGGCCCGGCGGGGCCGCCCTCGTCCGGCCCGGGCCACGACGTGACCGGCCAGTGGTCGATCCCGGTGGCCGGCGGTGATCTGCCCGACGAGTCGGGCGAGTTCACCACGTCGGCGCTGGTCGAGCAGTGGGGAGGCACCCCGCCGGCCACCCTGCCGGGCGGCGCCGCCGCACCCTGGGCGACCGGCTCCACCAACGGCGCGGGCCAGAACTGGGCCCAGCAGGCGCAGCAGCCCGGCATGGCCGAGGCGGGGCACGACACGGGCCACGGGACCGCGTACGGGCTCCCGAACGAGAGCGCGCACGACGGCGGCCGCACGCCCGCGTACGGCACCACCCACACGCCCGTGCACGACGTCCCGCACACGCCTCCGCACGGCACCGAGCACACGCCCCCGCACGGCACCGAGCACACGCCCCCGCACGGTGTGGACCACGGCTCGGCGCACACCGCCGACCACGCGCCCGCGGACTCCGTGGCGCAGGCACCCCCGGAGGCGTCCGCCCCCACCGAAGAGGCCCGGGAGGCCCTGGAGGCCCTGGAGGACGCCTCCGAGGCCGGCGGGGCCCCCGCGGGCGCCCGGGGCGCCCACGAGCCCGCAGAGGCCGCTCAGCGCCCCGCCGAGCCTCCCGCCGGCCACGACACCGCCGACGACACGGCCGACGACACCGACGCCTCCGCCGACGACACCGCAGCGGCGTCCGAGGAGTTGCCCCCGCCCCCGGCGGAGGAGCATCCCCTCGCCTCCTACGTCCTGCGCGTCAACGGCTCCGACCGGCCCGTCACCGACGCCTGGATCGGCGAGTCGCTGCTCTACGTCCTGCGCGAGCGCCTCGGCCTCGCGGGCGCCAAGGACGGCTGCTCCCAGGGCGAGTGCGGGGCCTGCAACGTCCAGGTCGACGGACGGCTCGTCGCCTCCTGCCTGGTCCCGGCCGTCACCACCGCCGGCAGCGAGATCCGCACCGTCGAGGGCCTGGCCGTCGACGGACAGCCCTCCGACGTGCAGCGGGCGCTCGCCCGGTGCGGGGCCGTGCAGTGCGGGTTCTGCGTGCCCGGCATGGCGATGACCGTGCACGACCTGCTGGAGGGCAACCCCGCGCCCACCGAGCTGGAGACCCGCCAGGCCCTGTGCGGCAACCTGTGCCGCTGCTCCGGCTACAAGGGCGTCCTGCGGGCCGTGAAGGACGTCGTCGCCGAACGCGAGGCCCAGGCCGACGCGGACACGGACGGCGACGAGGCACGTATCCCGCACCAGGCGGGCCCGGGCGCCGGCGGCGTCCACCCGTCGGCGTTCGAGAACCCGGCACAGCCCCACCCGCACGACCCGGTGTACGGACAGGGCCAGGACGGAGGCCAGGCGTGAGCAACGAAGCAGCCACCGCGACGACCACCGCGGAGGCCGCCGGGGCCCCCGAGCCGATCCCGCACGGTCTCGGCGCCTCCCTGCAGCCCGCCGACGCGCGCGCCAAGACGGAGGGCACCTTCCCGTACGCGGCCGACCTGTGGGCCGAGGGCCTGCTGTGGGCGGCCGTGCTGCGCTCCCCGCACCCCCGCGCGCGGATCGTGTCGATCGACACCTCCCACGCGCGCGAGATGCCCGGCGTGCGCGCCGTCGTCACCCACGAGGACGTTCCCGGCAGCCCGGTGCACGGCCGCGGCAAGGCCGACCGGCCCGTGTTCGCCTCCGAGGTCGTACGCCATCACGGCGAGCCCATCGCGGCGGTCGCCGCCGACCACCCGGACACCGCGCGGATGGCCGCCGCGGCCGTCATCGTCGAGTACGAGGTGCTCGACCCGGTGACCGACCCCGAGCTGGCGTTCGAGGCGGACGCCCTGCACCCCGACGGCAACCTGATCCGGCACATCCCGCTGCACCACGGCGACCAGAGCGCGGCCGGCGAGATCGTCGTCGAGGGCCAGTACCGCATCGGCCGCGCCGACCCCGCCCCCATCGGCGCCGAGGCCGGACTCGCCGTGCCCCGCCCCGACGGCGGCGTCGAGCTCTACCTGGCCTCCACCGACCCGCACGCCGACCGCGACACGGCCGCGGCCGTCTACGGCCTGGCACCCGATCGGGTGAAGATCGTCGTCACCGGGGTGCCGGGCGCGACGGCCGACCGCGAGGACCAGGGCTTCCAGCTCCCGCTCGGTCTGCTGGCCCTGAAGACCGGCTGCCCGGTGAAACTCACCGCCACGCGCGAGGAGTCCTTCCTCGGCCACGTCCACCGCCACCCGACGCTGCTGCGCTACCGCCACCACGCCGACGCGGAGGGCCGGCTGATCAAGGTCGAGGCCCAGATCCTGCTGGACGCGGGCGCCTACGCCGACACCTCCGCCGAGGCGCTCGCCGCCGCCGTCTCCTTCGCCTGCGGCCCCTACGTCGTCCCGAACGCCTTCATCGAGGGCTGGGCCGTGCGCACCAACAACCCCCCGTCGGGCCATGTGCGCGGCGAGGGCGCGATGCAGGTCTGCGCCGCCTACGAGGCGCAGATGGACAAGCTGGCGAAGAAACTCGGGCTGGACCCGGCCGAGCTGCGGATGCGCAACGTCATGGCGACCGGCGACGTCCTGCCCACCGGCCAGACCGTGACCTGCCCGGCGCCGGTGGCCGAGCTCCTCCAGGCCGTCCAGGAGTACCCGCTGCCGCCGCTCCCCAAGGACACCCCCGAGGAGGAGTGGCTGCTGCCCGGCGGCCCCGAGGGCGCGGGTGAACCGGGCGCGGTGCGCCGGGGCGTGGGCTACGGCCTCGGCATGGTGCACATGCTCGGCGCGGAGGGCGCCGACGAGGTCTCCACGGCGACCGTGAAGGTTCAGGACGGCATCGCGACCGTCCTGTGCGCGGCGGTGGAGACCGGCCAGGGCTTCACCACCCTGGCCCGCCAGATCGTCCAGGAGACCCTCGGCGTCGAAGAGGTGCACGTCGCGCCCGTGGACACCGACCAGCCCCCGGCCGGTGCGGGCTGCCGGGGCCGGCACACCTGGGTCTCCGGCGGGGCGGTGGAACGCGCGGCCCGGATGGTCCGCACCCAGCTCCTCCAGCCCCTCGCGCACAAGTTCGGCATGTCCACCGAGCTGCTCCAGATCACCGACGGCAAGATCACCTCGTACGACGGCGTGCTGTCGACGACGGTCGCCGAGGAACTGCACGGCAAGGAACTGTGGGCGACGGCCCAGTGCCGCCCGCACCCCACCGAGCCGCTGGACGGCGCGGGCCAGGGCGACGCGTTCGTGGGCATGGCCTTCTGCGCGGTCCGCGCGGTCGTCGACGTCGACATCGAGATCGGTTCGGTGCGGGTCGTGGAACTGGCGGTCGCCCAGGACGTCGGCCGGATCCTCAACCCGGCGCAGCTGGCGGCGCGGATCGAGGCGGGCGTCACCCAGGGCGTGGGCATCGCGCTCACCGAGAACCTGCGCACCCCGCGCGGTCTGATCCGCCACCCCGACCTCACCGGCTACTCCCTCCCCACGGCCCTGGACGCCCCGGACATCCGGATCGTCAGACTGGTCGAGGAACGGGACGTGGTCGCCCCCTTCGGGGCGAAGGCGGCCAGCGCGGTCCCGGTGGTGACGTCCCCGGCGGCCATCGCCTCCGCGGTGCGGGCCGCCACGGGCCGCCCCGTCAACCGTCTCCCGATCCGCCCCCAGGCCGCGGTGGTGACGGGCCAGTGAGCGATCCGCAGCGCTACGAACCCCCGCCGAGCGTCGGCAAACTGCTGCTGTGGATCGTGGTGTTCGCGGTGGCGGCACTGGCCGTGGTGCTGGGCGGCGTCTACTTCACGTGAGCGTCCCGCGGTGAGGGGTGTCGTGCTCGTCACCGGAGTGATGGCGTCCGGCAAGTCCACGGTTGCCGAGGCGCTGGCCGCCCGGCTGCCGAGGGCCGCCCATGTGCGCGGGGACGTCTTCCGCCGCATGATCGTCTCCGGCCGCGAGGAGTACGTCCCCGGGGCCGGCGGCGAGGCGGAGGCCCAGCTCCGGCTGCGGTACGGACTGTCGGCGGCGACGGCGGACGTGTACGCGGAGGCGGGCTTCACGGCCGTCGTGCAGGACGTGGTCCTCGGCCCCGCCCTGCCCGCCTACGCCGGACTCGTCCGCACCCGCCCGCTGTACGTGGTCGTCCTGGCGCCGGACGCCGCCGCGGTGGCCGCGAGGGAGGCCGGCCGGGACAAGACCGGGTACGGGGCCGGCTGGACGGTCGCGGGGCTCGACGAGGAGCTGCGGGCCCGTACCCCGCGCATCGGGCTGTGGCTGGACACCACCGCGTGGACGGTGGGGGAGACGGTCGAGGCGATTCTGGCGGGAAGGGAACGCGCCAGGGTGGTTTGACGTCTCTTCAGTGGGGGCGGCTGCCGCCGCCGGGGCGTCGTCGCAGGTCGGGGCCATTGTCAGTGGGCCCGCGTAGGCTGCGGAGCAGTGGGACGGCGCACGCACCTTTCACGCACGGGGGACCGATGAGCACGACCAGGAGCACCACCACGATCGTTTTCACCGATGACGAGCTGAACCCGTACGTCACGCATGCCGCGACGCGCCGCTGGCTGACCGGCCCCGGACTGCCGGGCGAGGGCGGCCTGCTGACGTTCGAGGCGCTGCGCACGGACGGCCTGCGCACGGTCGCCGACTCCACCGGCGACCCCGGGGGCCGGCTGGCTGCGGAGCTGCGCGACCGCCTGGTGATAGGCGGCATCCTGGGCACCGACGGCCGCGAGCGGGAGTCCGTCCTGCTGGACGGCGCGACGGGCGAGATCTCCACGACGTACTTCCTGCACGACCGCCCCGACCTGATGGACACCCGCCCGCTGGCGCCCTCCCTGGAGAAGCTGCTGCGCTTCGCCACGGCGGTGGACGAACTCGCCGCTCTGCGCGGCCAGTTCGCCTCCTACGCGGGCCGGCTTGGCCCGCAGGCGGTCGCCGAGGCGAGCCGGCAGCTCCTCGCCGTGTTCGAGGCGGGGGCGGCCGGCGACGGGACCGGTCTGTTCTGGAAGCTGGCCGCTGTGATCCGCCCGCTCGCCCTGGTGGCCGGCCCCGGCACCGCGTCCGGACTGGCCCTGGACCTGCCGCCCCGCCTCCTGGAGGACGAGTTCGGCGGCGGCGAGATCGCCCGCTTCGAGGACGTCGACTGCCCCAAGGCCCTCACCCACGCCCCGACCCGCCGCTTCCTGTGCGAGGTGGGCCTGCCGGAGGAGGTCGTCTGGTTCTCGCTGGAGACGGACATGCCGCTGCAGACCCTCGCCGAGTACTGCGCCGACGCCTACGAGGGCGTCCTCACCGACGAGCGGCTCCCGCTGAACGCGGACCGGCTGATCCGCCTCGGCCACCTCCTGGAGGACACCAGCCTGGTCGTCGACGGCGACTCGGGCGCGGTGCTCAGCTGGAGCGAGCCGGACCTCGCCCTGCGCCCGCTGAACGCCGATGTCTCCACCCTGGCGTTCACCCTCTGGCTGATACGCCGGGAGAAGGCCCTGGACGCGGTCCACGAACTCACCGAGGCCTACGACCAGCTCGCCGAGACGATGTGCCGCACCCTGGCCGCCGTGGACCCGGTCGCCTGCGACCCGACCCCGAACACCCCGACCGACGACGGCTGGCGCTACTGGCCGGGGATGTTCGAGGACGAGCCGGGCGGCGGACTCTGCGCCGACGTCTAGGCGCCGGCGCCCAGGCCCTGGTGACAGGCGCTAGCGGCGGCACCTGTCGACGTCGATCCGCACGATCTGCGGGTCGTGGTCGCTGGCCTGGTCGGCGAACTCGGCGTTGAGGTGCACCACGTCGTAGTCGAAGCGGGTGACCGCCGGGCTCGTCAGGATGTGGTCCAGGGTCTGCGAGTTGCCGTCGTACACATAGGTGTAGCGCTCGGCGGCCGGCAGGGTGGTGATCAGCGGGGTGAGGACCTTGCCCTCGGTGAGCGTGCTCACGGTCGTGGAGAACTCGTAGTCGTTGAGGTCGCCGAGGACCACCGCCTTGGCGTTCTTGTCGGCGGCGAGCAGCGACTTCACGAAGGTGTTCACCTCGGCCGCCTGCGCCTGACGCTGGGTCTCGGAGCTGCGGGCCGGCGGCTGGTAGCGGCCGTGCAGGGGCTGGTCGCCGCCCTTGGAGGTGAAGTGGTTGGCGATCATGAACACGGACTCGCCGTGGAAGACGAACTCACCGACCAGCGGCTTGCGGCTGCTGCTCCAGGCGTCGCTCGTCGGGTCGATCCGGCCGGGGGAGTAGGTGAGGTGCACGCCCTTGCGCGACTTCACCACGCTCGTGCCGGTGGTGGCGTCCCCGCCCGCCCGGTCGGTGAAGGAGACCCGCTTGGGGTTGAACAGGAAGACCTGACGGATGTTGCCGCCGGGCTCGCCGCCGTCCTGGTCGTTGGCGGGGGAGAGGTAGCGCCACCGGTAGCGGGGGCCGCCGGCCGCGCGGATGGCGTCGGTGAAGCGGGTGAGGGTGGCCTCGGAGGTGACGGTGCCGTCGTCGGTGGCGCCGTTGTCGTCCTGGATCTCCTCCAGGGCGACGATGTCGGGGGAGCTGAGGTTGACCGCGACGCCCTGGGCGAGCCGGTCGAACTTGGTCTGGTCGTCCAGCGCGTCCAGGTTCTCCACGTTGTAGGTGGCGACGGCCAGCTCGTCGCCCTTCTGCCGGCGCGTCACCTCCTGCTTCAGCCCGTGGTCGACGCGGGTGCCGAGCTGGGTGGCCTGGACGGTGTAGCCGCCGTAGGTGGAGTAGTCGAGCGGCCCGGTGGTGGTGCCGGACAGTTCGTCACCGACGTTGGCGGCCGGGTTGGCGGCGGCGGTGTCGAGCGACATCACCTCGATCCGCCCGGTGTTCGGCTGGTCGTAGGACGAGTACAGGGTGCCGCCGCGCACGGTCGGGTTCTCGTCCGGCTTGACGGTCACCCACATCTCGCCGTACGAGTTGGCGGCGCCGACCACCCGCGCGTCGGAGAACGCGACCCGCATGCCCTCGTTCGCCTCGTAGAAGTCCTGGGCGTACACGGTCGGTTCGAGAGCGAGGGACTCGATGCTGCCGCCGCCGGCCGTGGGGATGTAGGCGGACGGCACGCTCGTGGCGTCCAGGGTCACGGCGGCGGGCAGGGCGTTGCCGCTGGACAGCACGGTCGCCGTCGCACCGGTGAGCTCGGTGACGGACTGGCTGGTGCTGCTCGGGTAGTACTCGCTCACCTTGCCGCTGACCAGCACCGAGTCACCGACCGCGACGGTGGGCGTGACGGACCCGGTGTACACGAACACGCCCTCGCTGGTGCGGGGGTCGGAGTCGGCGGCCGGATCCTGGATCCAGTACCCCTTCGACCCGGTCGTCCGGACGCCGGTGACGATGCCCGGGACCCGGGTGACGGTCTGTCCGGCGAGCGGGGAGAGCCGGGTGGTGCCCTGGATGTCATGGATGCGGACGGTGCCCGGCTGGGTGGGATCGTCTCCTCCGCCACCCCCGTCACCATCGCCCGAACCGGGCGTCTGCCCCGCCGCGTTGACGGGAGAGGGCGTCCCGGCCGTGAGGTCGGCGGCGTTGTCGTCGGTGTCGGCGAGGGTGGCGCCGCGGGCCACGGAGGCGGTGTTGGAGGCCCCGGTGACCGGCCCGCTGCCCTCCCGGACGACCGCGGTGCCGTACCCCACGAGGTCCACGATCCGGCTGTCGGCGGCACAGTCGGCGGCGGTCTTGCAGGTCAGCGCGGTGGTGCCGGAGACGAGGGCGAGGGTGCCGCTGGTGGCGCTCATGGCGATGGTGCCGGTGGCGTCGGCGGTCGGCAGGGCGGTCGTCCCCCCGGAGCCCGCCGCCTCGGCGACCAGGAACCGCCCGCCCGGCGCGACGGACCCGCTGAGCGCGGTCACCTGCCACGTCGACGACGAGGACGGCGAACCGGGCAGGTACTGCACGCTGTACCCGCTCAGGTCGTAGGCCGCCGACCCCGCGTTGCCGAGCTCGACGAAGTCCCGGGTCAGGGTCGCCCCCGAGTTGCCGCCACCGCCGTACACCTCGGAGATCACCGCTGTGGCGGACGGCGTCGCGTACGCGGCGGGAAGGGAGATGATGGCGAACGAGCCGGCCACACCCACGGATATCAGGGCGTGCGCGGTACGGCGCGAGCTGCGGGCGGCGGGGGTTTCGGTGGACCTGGGGGCTCTGCTACCTGCGGGACTGGACACGCTGGCGGTCTCCTCGTACGTCGTCGGGTGCGGCCGGTGTGGTGTGGGGGAGGCCGCAACAAGTTACGCGCGTAGAGAAGAACTCGCCAAGGGGGCGTAGGTTAAATCCGGGGAACGGAAAGGCGGTTGTGCATGTCGGGCCGGCGCGGCGTACACCCCGTGGGTCTCGGTCCGTGCGGGTGTGACCCGTCCTTCTGGAGGGCGCCAGCGGACCCGAGCCGCCCGGTCCGCCCGTCTGGAACAGCCGGGCGGACGAGCCCGAGCCGGGAGCTGTGTGCCGGATCCCGCACCGGATCGCCTGCCCGGGCCTGGAACTGGACGCTGTCCCGGAAGTACTGCCGGACGTGGGCTGAGCCGACACGGACGACGGAAGGGCGGCACCCCGCGCGGGGTGCCGCCCTGTTGCTTTCCCTGGTCGAACACCAGAGGCCGTGGCGGGAATTGAACCCACGTACCTCGCTTTGCAGGCGAGTCCCTAAGCCACTCGGGCACACGGCCGGGTCGGGAGCGGGGGTGGAGGCCCGTTCCGTCTCGGTGGGATGACCGTACGGGCGGGGTGGAGGGCGGCTCAAGGGGGACGGGGGCGCTGCAACGAGGCTGCCATGCTGCGTTCATGAACGGGGGGAGACGTACGACCAAGGGGGGAGACCGAGGTCCGTCTTTTGACAGGGGTCAATGTCATGGGCGGACCTTACGCTTGCGGGCATGACAGCCCTGGAACCCCGCGACGCCGAGGTCGTGGACGACGCGTGTGCGAGTGCCGCCGCCCCCGAGGGGGAGCGGGTGCTCGGGCGGGACTATCGGGCGCTCACCGTCGGGATCGTCTCGGTGGTGCTGCTCATCGCGTTCGAGGCCACGGCGGTGGGGACCGCCATGCCGGTCGCGGCCCGGGAGCTCGGCGGGGTGTCGTTGTACGCCTTCGCTTTCTCCGGGTACTTCACCACCAGTCTGTTCGGGATGGTCCTCGCCGGGCAGTGGTCGGACCGGCGGGGGCCGTTGGGCGCGCTGGGGAGCGGGATCGCGGCCTTCGGCGCCGGGCTGGTGGTGGGGGGCACCGCGGCGAGCATGTGGGTGTTCATCCTGGGACGGGCCGTGCAGGGACTCGGTGGCGGGCTGGTCATCGTCGCGCTGTACGTGGTCGTCGGACGGGCCTATCCGGAGCGGTTGCGGCCGGCCATCATGGCCTCCTTCGCCGCCTGCTGGGTCGTACCGTCCATCGTCGGGCCGCTCGCGGCGGGGGCCGTGACCGAACAGCTCGGGTGGCGGTGGGTGTTCCTCGGGATACCCGTGCTCGTGCTGCCCCCGCTGGCGCTCGCGCTGCCGCAGATACGGCGGCGGGCCGGCGGAGCCGTGGGGGAGGGGCCCGCGCCCGCCTTCGACCGGCGGCGGATCCGGCTCGCCCTGATGATCTCCCTGGGCGCCGGACTGCTCCAGTACGGCGCCCAGGAACTGCGGCCCCTCTCCCTCCTCCCCCTCGCGGCCGGGCTCGCGCTGCTCGTGCCCGCCGTGCTCGGGCTGCTGCCGCGCGGGACCTGGCGGGCGGCCCGCGGGCTGCCGTCGGTGGTGCTGCTGCGCGGGCTCGCCGCCGGGGCCTTCATCTCCGCCGAGGCCTTCGTCCCGCTGATGCTCGTCACCGAGCGCGGGCTGAGCCCGACCCTCGCCGGGTTCTCGCTCGCCGCGTCCGGCGGGACCTGGGCGCTGGGCTCGTGGGTGCAGACCCGGGCCTGGGCGGAGCCGTACCGGGAACGGCTGATGACGGCCGGGATGGTGCTGGTCGCCGCGGCCATCGCCGCCGCGCCCGGTGTGCTCGTGCACTCCGTGCCCGCCTGGACCGTGGCCGTCGCCTGGGGGATCGGGTGCTTCGGGATGGGCCTCGTGATCTCCTCCACCAGCGTGCTGCTGCTGAAGCTGTCGGCACCCGAGGAGGCCGGCGCCAACTCCGCCGCGCTCCAGATCTCGGACGGCCTGTCCAACGCGCTGCTGCTCGCGGCGGGCGGTGCGGCCTTCGCGGCACTCGGCGGCGGAAGCGTCGCGCACACGGCCGCCGGGGCCGCCACGGCCGGGGGTTCCGCGGCAGGGTCCTCGCATCCGGCCGCCTTCGCCGCCGTCTTCCTGCCGATGGCCGTGGTGGCCCTGGTCGGCGGCTGGGTCACCACACGACTGCGCGAACGGCGCCCGGCGGGGGCAGGGGCGGGGGCTTGAGCGGTACGGCGGGGAGCGCCGCCCCGTAAACCCCTCGCCCGCCGGCCCCGCCCCTTCCTAACCTCACCCCATGCAGCCCTTCACCCCGGCGGCCCCCGCCTCGGCCCCGGCCCCCGCCCCGGCCCCCTCCCCGCCCCCGGCTAGGACCACCGTGCTCTCGCTCCCCCTCGAGCCCGATCTCCATCGCGCCCTCGTGGACCTCGCGGACGCCGCCGGGTGCGGGGCGGAGGACATCGTGCTGGACGCCGTACGCGCGTGGTTGGGTGCGGAGGAGGCCAGGGTGCGGGAGGTCGCCGAGGAGTTGGCCGGGGCCCACGCCGAGTTGTTGCGGAGGCTCGGGGAATGACCGCACGGCCCACCCCACCGGCGGCGACACGGCATCTCACCGTGGCCGAGGTCACCGACATCGCCCGGATCGCCTTCGGCGGACGGGCCCCCGAGACCCGCGCGCCGGGGCTGCTCGCCTCCGCCGTGCACCGGCCGCGGGCCCGGATGTTCGGCACGGTCGCCTACGAGGACCTCCATGAGCAGGCCGCCGCGCTGCTGCACGCCCTCGCCACGAACCACCCCCTCGTGGACGGCAACAAACGCGCCGCCTGGCTCGCCGCCGTGACCTTTCTCGCCCTGCACGGCGTGGACCTCGCCGGCTGCGACCAGGAGGCGGCGTACGACCTGGTCATCGATGTCGCCTCCGGCGCGGAGGCCGAGATCGGGGTGATCGCGGAGCGGCTGCGGACGCTGTGACGTGGGTCCCACCCCGCGCCGCCCCGGCCCGGTTCGAGCGCTGCCGGTCCCGGGCCGCCGGTAGGGTGGCCCGGTTGTCATACGTTGCCGTGACCGAGCCGCCGTTGCCGTGACCGAGCCGCCCGACCCCCGAACCCGGAGACCGTGACTACCACCGCCGCCACCTCCACCTCGCACTCCCACCACCTCTCTCCCGCCTTCCCGGGCCGCGCCCCCTGGGGCACCGCCAGCAAACTGCGGGCCTGGCAGCAGGGGGCGATGGAGAAGTACATCCAGGAGCAGCCGCGCGACTTCCTCGCCGTCGCCACCCCCGGCGCCGGCAAGACGACCTTCGCGCTCACCCTCGCCTCCTGGTTGCTGCACCACCATGTCGTGCAGCAGGTGACCGTGGTCGCGCCCACCGAGCATCTGAAGAAGCAGTGGGCGGAGGCGGCCGCGAGGATAGGGATCCGGCTCGACCCCGAGTACAGCGCCGGACCGCTCAGCAAGGACTACCACGGCGTCGCGGTGACGTACGCGGGCGTCGGCGTACGGCCGATGCTGCACCGCAACCGCAGCGAGCAGCGCAAGACCCTCGTCATCCTCGACGAGATCCACCACGCCGGTGACTCCAAGTCCTGGGGCGAGGCGTGCCTGGAGGCGTTCGAGCCGGCCACCCGGCGCCTCGCGCTCACCGGTACGCCCTTCCGGTCCGACACCAACCCGATCCCCTTCGTGACGTACGAGGAGGGCACCGACGGGATCCGGCGGTCCTCCGCCGACTACACCTACGGCTACGGTTCCGCGCTCGCCGACCATGTCGTGCGGCCGGTCATCTTCCTCTCCTACAGCGGCAACATGCGCTGGCGGACCAAGGCCGGTGACGAGATCGCGGCGCGGCTCGGCGAGCCGATGACGAAGGACGCGATCAGCCAGGCGTGGCGTACGGCCCTGGATCCGCGCGGTGAGTGGATGCCGAGCGTGCTGCGCGCCGCCGACCAGCGGCTCACCGAGGTCAGGAAGTCGATCCCGGACGCGGGCGCCCTCGTCATCGCCTCCGACCAGGACTCGGCACGGGCGTACGCCAAGCTGATCCGGGAGATCACCGGCAGCAGGGCGACCCTGGTCCTCTCCGACGACACCGGCGCCTCCAGCCGCATCGACGACTTCAGCGGCAGCACCGACCGGTGGATGGTCGCGGTGCGGATGGTGTCCGAGGGCGTCGACGTGCCCCGCCTCGCGGTCGGGGTGTACGCCACCACCATCTCCACCCCGCTCTTCTTCGCCCAGGCCGTCGGGCGCTTCGTACGGTCGCGGCGGCGCGGCGAGACCGCGTCCGTGTTCCTGCCGACCGTGCCCGATCTGCTGGGCTTCGCAGGCGAGATGGAGGTCGAGCGGGACCACGCCCTCGACAAGCCCAGGAAGGAGGGCGAGGAGGACCCGTACGCCGAGGAGGACAAGCTCCTCCAGGAGGCGGAGAAGCAGCAGGACGAGGACACCGGCGAGCAGGAGCAGTTCGCCTTCGAGGCGCTGGAGTCCGAGGCGGTCTTCGACCGGGTCATGTACAACGGCGGCGAGTTCGGCATGCAGGCCCACCCGGGGAGCGAGGAGGAGCAGGACTACCTCGGCATCCCGGGGCTCCTGGAGCCCGAGCAGGTGCAGTTGCTGCTCCAGAAGCGGCAGGCGAAGCAGATCGCGCACAGCAGGAAGAAGCCGGACACCGAGGCCGATCTGCTGGAGCTGCCGGCCGAGCGGCGGCCGGTCGTCTCGCACAAGGAGCTGATGGAGCTGCGCAAGCAGCTCAACACGATGGTCGGCGCGTACGTCCACCAGAGCGGCAAACCGCACGGGGTGATCCACACCGAGCTGCGGCGCGTGTGCGGCGGACCGCCGAGCGCGGAGGCGACGGCGGGACAGTTGCGGCAGCGCATCGCCAAGGTCCAGGAGTGGGCCACCCGCATGAAGTGAGGCGCGCTCCCGGCGGGCGACGCCCGGGCTTTCCGCGGTCCGACATATCACGGCAAAAGTGCGGCAAATGCTAGTAGTCCATACCGGCCATTGACCGGATTCTGGACGTTCTCTTCCGCTCAGCGAACCTGCTTCGCTACTGTCCCGCTACGCACACGCCCCGTGGCAGCGCCGCCGCGGAGCGCAGCCGTGAAGCGACCGGGCCCGGACATGCCGGGCCCCTCTGCCGATCGGCGGCCTCTCAAGCGCGTCACTGACGGGACTCGGTGACGCATCCGCCGCGACGGGGGCCGCCGACCTCACCACTGAAGGAGTGGGCGTCGTGACCGCGGAGACTTCCCAGACGCTCGACCGGGGACTGAAGGTCCTCAAGCTGCTGGCCGACACCGACCACGGGCTGACCGTCACCGAGCTCTCCCAGAAACTGGGGGTGAACCGGACCGTCGTGTACCGGCTGCTCGCCACGCTGGAGCAGCATGCCCTCGTACGGCGTGATCTGGGCGGGCGAGCCCGGGTGGGCCTCGGGGTGCTGCGGCTGGGCCGTCAGGTGCATCCGCTGGTCCGGGAGGCGGCGCTGCCCGCGCTGCGGTCGCTGGCCGAGGACATAGGGGCGACCGCGCATCTGACGCTGGTGGACGGGGCGGACGCGCTGGCCGTGGCCGTCGTCGAGCCGTCGTGGACGGACTATCACGTGGCGTACCGGGCCGGGTTCCGGCATCCGCTGGAGCGGGGGGCGGCGGGGCGGGCGATTCTCGCCGCGCGGCAGAGACTGGCGGGGGAGCCGGGGTACACGCTGACCCACGGGGAACTGGAGGCGGGAGCGAGCGGGGCCGCGGCGCCGCTGCTCGGGGTGACCGGGGTCGAGGGCAGCGTGGGTGTGGTGATGCTGGCGGACGCGGTGCCGGAGCGGGTGGGGCCGCGGGTGGTGGACGCGGCCCGGGAGGTGGCGGAGGCGTTGCGCTGAGGGATCACCTCCGCGGCGGTGTCCACACCCTCGCCGGTTACATTGACCCCGTGCTCTCTCGTCTCACGCGTTTCCAGGCCGTCGCCGTCTGTGCTGTGCCCCTCGTGGGGCTGCTCGGGGCGGCGGTGTTCGCGCCGCTGCCGTTCTCGGTGGCGCAGCCCGGCATGACGGCCAACGTGCTGGGCGAGAACCAGGGCACCGAGGTGATCACCATCTCCGGCGCGCCCACCCGGGACACGTCGGGGCAGCTGCGGATGACGACGATCGAGGCGACCGGCCCCGACGCCGACGTCCGGCTCGGCGATGTGATCGACGGCTGGTTCCGCACCGACCAGGCGATCATGCCGCGGGACTCGGTCTACCCCAGCGGGCAGTCCACCAAGGAGATCGAGCAGCACAACACCGAGCAGATGGAGGAGTCCCAGGACGCGGCCACCGAGGCCGCCCTGCGCTACCTCGACCGTACGGACGACGGCATCAAGGTCACGCTGAAGCTGTCCGACGTCGGCGGTCCCAGCGCGGGTCTGCTGTTCTCGCTGGGCATCGTGGACAAGCTCGACGGCGACGGCACCGGCGGCGATCTCACCGGCGGCCGCACCATCGCCGGTACGGGCACCATCGACGCGGCCGGGACGGTCGGCGCGGTCGGGGGCGTCTCCCTGAAGACACAGGCCGCCCGCCGGGACGGGGCGACCGTCTTCCTCGTGCCCAAGGACGAGTGCGGCGACGCCAAGTCCGAGCTGCCCAAGGGGCTCCGGCTGATTCCGGTGACCACCCTCAAGGGCGCGGTGAACGCGCTCACCGCTCTGGAGAGCGGCAAGGGGTCCGTGCCTAGCTGCTAGGCGCCAGGGTGGCCGGCCTCTGCGTGGCCAGCCGCAGTCCCACTTCCACGAGGGTCCAGCCGAGCCGGGCGCGCAGGGCGCGGGGGCGGCCGACGGCCGAGGTGGCGAGACGGTGGGCGGCGGCTAAGGCGTGCAGCTCGGCGGCGCGGGCGTGGTGGAGGGCGAGGTGGGTCTCGGGGGTGATCATCGGGGCCTCTCCTGGTCCGTGGTGAGCGGGAAGGCGTGCGTGTGCAGGCGGACCTGCGCGGCGTCGGGGTCGTCCGCGTCGGCGCAGCGGTCTCGGTACGTCTCGATCAATTCGTGCATCTTCTGGGTGAGTTCGCGGGTGAGTTGAGGAGTGAGCCGTAGCGTCGCGCTGCTCATGTCCCAGGAGCGGTTCCAGTCCTTGGGCCAGGAGGCGCGGTTGCCGAGCCAGGTCGACAGGTCGCGGGTCTGGGTCGTCGCGACCTCGTGCACATACAGGTCCGCCGCTCCGCGTACGGCGGGGTCGGTGTCCATGAGCAGCGAGTCGTCGAACTGCAGACCGCGGTGTGCGGCCTTCCACCACCGCTCCCGGCCCTTGCCCCGCTCGGGATCGTCCTCGACGAAGCCGTGGGCGGCGAGCTGGCGCAGGTGGTAGCTGGTGGCCCCGCTGGACTCGCCCAGCTTCTCGGCGAGTTGAGAGGCGGTAGCGGGCCCGCCGAAGCGCAGGGCGTCGAGCAGTTGCATGCGCAGGGGATGCGCCAGCCCGCGCAGGGAGCGCGCGTCGAGCTGGCGGACCTGTGGATCCCGAGACTCGGTCATGCATGCAAAAGTACCGTTGCAAAGAACTCTTTGCAACGTCTTCTTTGTAACTCGCCCCCACCCTCAACCCCCCTCCGAAGCCGCCTGCTCCACCAGCGGGATGATCCGCAGCGGCACCGCGTTCTCCATCACGATCGCCGTCGACGCCCGGACGATCCCCTCGAAGCCGACGACCCGGTCGATGACCCGCTGGAGATCGGCGTTGGAGCGGGCCACCAGCCGGCACAGCATGTCGCCGCTGCCGGTGGTGGTGTGCAGCTCCAGCATCTCGGGGACGGTCGCGAGGTGGGCCCGTACGTCCGGTCCCCGCCCCTGGCGGATCTGGAGGGTGGCGAAGGCCGTCACGGGATAGCCGATGGCCGCCGGGTCCACCTCCGGCCCGAAGCCCCGGATGACCCCGTTCGCCTGGAGCCGGTCCAGCCGGGCCTGCACGGTCCCCCGGGCCACCCCCAGCCGCCGGGACATCTCCAGCACCCCGATCCTCGGTTCCCGTGCCAGCAGCACGATGATCCGGCCGTCCAGATGATCGATCGCCACGCCCGCCTCCGTCATGGTCACCCTGCGCGGAAAGCCCGCCGAAACCGCCGTATCACCCAACACATTGTCCAGCCGGAAGGCGAACTGTTGCGCACCTTGCGCCCCGGGGTGAGGCTTCCGCTATGACGCAGATCACACACCGCGCTCCCGGGGCCGCCCGGCAGGCCGATCCCTTCCCGGTCAGGGGAATGGACGCGGTCGTCTTCGCCGTGGGCAACGCGCGACAGGCGGCGCACTACTACTCCACCGCCTTCGGCATGAAACTGGTCGCCTACGCGGGCCCGGAGACCGGCAGCCGTGAGACCGCGTCGTACGTGCTCACCAACGGCTCCGCCCGGTTCGTCCTCACCTCCGTCGTCAAGCCGGCCACCACCTGGGGCCACTTCCTCGCCCGGCATGTGGCCGAGCACGGCGACGGCGTCGTCGACCTCGCCATCGAGGTCCCGGACGCCCGCGCCGCGTACGCCTACGCGATCGGGCACGGCGCCCGGTCCGTCGCCGAGCCGTACGAGCTGAAGGACGGGCACGGCACGGTCGTCCTCGCCGCGATCGCCACCTACGGCGAGACCCGCCACACCCTCGTCGACCGCTCCGGCTACGACGGCCCCTACCTCCCGGGCTTCGTCGCCGCCGACCCGATCGTCGAGCCGCCCGCCCGGCGCACCTTCCGGGCGATCGACCACTGCGTCGGCAACGTCGAGCTCGGCCGCATGAACGACTGGGTCGGCTTCTACAACAAGGCCATGGGCTTCACGAACATGAAGGAGTTCGTCGGCGACGACATCGCCACCGAGTACAGCGCGCTGATGTCGAAGGTCGTCGCCGACGGGACGCTGAAGGTCAAGTTCCCGATCAACGAGCCCGCGATCGGCAGGAAGAAGTCGCAGATCGACGAGTACCTGGAGTTCTACGGTGGTGCGGGCGTCCAGCACATCGCGCTCACCACCGACGACATCGTGCAGACGGTCCGCACCCTGCGCGCGGCCGGGGTCCGCTTCCTCGACACCCCGGACTCGTACTACGACACACTCGGCGAATGGGTCGGCGACACCCGGGTGCCGGCGGAGACCCTGCGCGAGCTGAAGATCCTCGCCGACCGCGACGAGGACGGATATCTCCTCCAGATCTTCACCAAGCCGGTGCAGGACCGCCCTACGGTGTTCTTCGAGATCATCGAGCGCCACGGATCGATGGGCTTCGGCAAGGGCAACTTCAAGGCCCTGTTCGAGGCGATCGAGCGTGAGCAGGCGAAGCGGGGCAACCTGTAGTCACGGCGACAGGGCCCCCGCCGAAAGCGAGGGTGGACCGTGGCCGACCGTTTCGACCTGGCCGTACCGGCCGTGAGCTGGCTGGCCGGCAAGGCCCTGTCGCAGGGCACGGTCCTGCAGTCCTTCGCCTTCGACGAAAGCCACAAGCACCTGTACGTCCTCCAGGTCCGCAAGGGCGGCGAGGCGGCCGGCAACCTGTGCCTCAACCGCCTCGACTACCAGGGCAACGCGCTCGGCCACATGTATCTCCAGGGATTCGGGCACGGCGTCAGCATGGGCGTGCAGAACGCCCCCGACGGCACCGTCTGGATCTGGACCGAGGCCGACTCGCAGGGCGGTTACGGCCAGGGCGTCACCCGCTTCCGCTTCACCCCCGGCGCCGTCCGCACCGCCGCCGACGTCAGGATCCGCAAGCCGATACCCGGATCCACCAACAACCAGCCCACGGTCTGCATGACCTCCAAGCGCCTCTCGGTCCGCTACCGGATGAACGGCAAGGCCCGCTACCGGGTCTGGGACCTGGAGTCCTTCGTCGACCGCGACTACGACGACCCCGTCGCCGACTTCGCCCAGACCGGCGCCCACCCCGACCCGCGGATCCCCTTCCAGGGGTACGCCCTGCACGGCGACCACGTCTACCAGCTCGCCGGCACCGCCTACGACCCCGTGACCAACCCGCCCGCCCAGCGCGGCAACGCCTACCTCTCCTGCCTCGACGTCCGCACCGGCGAACTCCTCCAGCGCACCCGCACCGGAGCCGGCCAGAGCCTCGCCTACCGCGAACCCGAAGGCCTCGCCGTCCGCGGCACCCGCCTCTACCTGGGTTTCGCCTCCGGCACGGCCGGCGCCCGCCGGTTCTCCCTCTACTACAAGGCCGCGAAGAAGAAGTCGTAGACGCGGCACGGTGGGTGACGAGCCATCAGGACTCCCGTCAGGACTCCGGCAGCGGCTCGTCCGGCACCTCGCCCAGCCCCGCCAGCGCCGCCCGGGCCGTCCGGGCGTGCAGCGGGGAGAAGTACGGGTTCAGCCGCAGCGCCTCCGCGAGATGCCGGCGGGCGTTCGCCGTCCGCTCCAGCGCGCGCTCGATCATGCCCCGGTGGTAGGAGTACGACGCGCTGAGCACCGCCCCGCCATGCACCCGGTCGGTGGCGGTCATCGCGAACTTCAGCGCCTCCTCGTCCGCTCCCGCCCGGTGCAGCGCCCAGCCCAGCGCGTCCGCCACCGCGATGCCCGGCTGGCGCTCCCACTCGGCCCGCAGCCGCCGTACCGCCGCCGCCGGATCGCCGTGATCCGCCTCGAACAGCCCGAGCACCAGCGCCCCGTCCACCCCGCCCGCCGCGTCCCGGCGCACCCGCTCCCGCAGCAGCGCGTACTGCTCCCGCGCCGCCCGGCCGCGCCCCAGCGACTCCTGCAGCTCGCCCAGTTCGAGCGCGTACTGCGGCAGCGGCTGCCCGGCCAGCGCCGCGCGGTACGCGGTCACCGCCGGCCCGGTCCGGCCCAGCGCCGCCAGGGCCCGCCCCTGCCCCGCCCGCGCGGCCCACTGGTCCGGGTCCAGCCGCAGGGCCGCCCGGAAGTGCCGCAGCGCGCTCTCCCGCTCCCCGCGCTCGAACGCCAGCTGCCCGGCCCGCTCCAGCCACGCGGCCTCCTCGGCGGGGGAGGAGGCCCCGGCCACCGCGTCGGCCAGCGCCGCCTGCGCGTCCTCCCGGAGCCCCTGATCCCAGTACACGCCCGCCGCCCGCGCCAGCACCACCGGACCCGACCGCAGCTTCCGCAGCCGCTCCAGCGCCGCGCGGGCCTTCTTGTGGTCGCCCAGGCCCGTGTACGCGTCGACGAGCTGCCCGTACGCCGTCCAGCGCGCCGGAGACACCTTGCGCGCGGCCTGCGCCCACTCCAGCGCCGCGGGGAAGTCCCGGCGCGCGGTGGCCAGCGCCGCCAGCCCGTCCAGGGCCTCGGCGTTGCCCCGCGGCCGCACCTTCAGCGAGGTCCGCAGCGCCCGCTCGGCCTTCGGATAGAGGACGTCCGCCCCGGCGGTACGCCGCCCCCGCTCCAGGTACGCCGCCCCGAGCACCGCCCAGGACCCCGCGTCCCGGGGATGCTCCCGCACCCGGCTCTCCCGCGCCCGGATCAGCTCCGCCAGCCCGGGCAGCGCCGCCGGCACCCCCGCCCCCACCGCCGCGCCCGCCTGCGCCCCCGCGGCCGGCGCCGCCCCGCGCTCCGGCCCTTCCCCGGGCACCCACAGCAGCACCGCCCCGCCGGCCAGCACCAGACCCCCCACGAGCGAGCCGACCGCCGCCCGTCGCCGGTACCAGGAGATCCTGTGATCGTCGTTGTCCTCCATGGCGCTCACTGTGCGCCAGCGCGCGGGGAGCGCCCGGGCAGGTGACGGCCGCCGAGGACGGGGTTCACACCGATGGCCCCGGGTGCGAACCTTTGATCATGAGCCGTATCGAAGCGCCACGCGACGAGGTCACGGGCAACCTCCTCGACCGTCTGCTCGCCGGCCTGCCCGCCGACGCCGTTCTCACCGACCCCGACGTCACCGCCGCGTACGCCAACGACATGGCGAGCTTCTGCCCGGCCGGCACCCCGGCCGTCGTCGTGCTGCCCCGTACCGTCGAACAGGTCCAGCACGTCATGCGCACCGCCACCGAGCTGCGCCTGCCCGTCGTGCCCCAGGGCGCCCGCACCGGCCTGTCCGGCGCCGCCAACGCCACCGACGGCTGTGTGGTGCTGTCCCTGACGAAGATGGACCGCATCCTGGAGATCAGCCCGGTCGACCGCATCGCCGTCGTCGAACCGGGGGTCGTCAACGCGACCCTCTCCCGCGCGGTGGACGCACTCGGCCTCTGCTACCCGCCCGACCCCTCCAGCTGGGAGATGTGCACGATCGGCGGCAACATCGGCACGGCCTCGGGCGGGCTGTGCTGTGTGAAGTACGGGGTGACGGCCGAGTACGTCCTCGGCCTCGACGTCGTCCTCGCCGACGGGCGGCTGATGTCCACCGGCCGGCGCACCGCCAAGGGCGTCGCCGGGTACGACCTGACCCGGCTGTTCGTGGGCTCCGAGGGCTCCCTCGGCATCGTCGTCCGCGCCGTCCTCGCCCTCAGGCCGAAACCGCCGCAGCAGCTCGTGCTGGCGGCGGAGTTCGCGTCGGCGGCCGCCGCCTGCGACGCGGTCTGCCGGATCATGGCCGGCGGGCATGTGCCGTCCCTGCTGGAGCTGATGGACCGCACGACCGTCAAGGCGGTCAACGCCCTCACCCGGATGGGCCTGCCCGAGACCACCGAGGCCCTCCTGCTGGCCGCCTTCGACACCACCGACCCGGCCGCCGACCTCGCCGCCGTCGGCGCGCTGTGCGAGGAGGCGGGCGCCACCCAGGTCGTCCCGGCCGACGACGCGGCGGAGTCCGAACTCCTCCTCCAGGCCCGGCGTTCGTCGCTCGTCGCCCTGGAGGCCGTCAAGGGCACCACGATGATCGACGACGTGTGCGTGCCCCGCTCCCGCCTCGGCGACCTGATCGAGGGCGTCGAGGCGATCGCCGGCAAGCACCGCCTCACCATCGGCGTCGTCGCCCACGCCGGGGACGGCAACACCCACCCCACCGTCTGCTTCGACGCCCAGGACCCCGACGAGTGCCGGCGCGCCCGGGAGTCCTTCGACGAGATCATGGCGCTCGGCCTGGAACTCGGCGGCACCATCACCGGCGAGCACGGCGTGGGCGTCCTGAAGAAGGAGTGGCTGGCGCGCGAGATCGGCCCGGTGGGGCTGGAGATGCAGCGGGCCGTCAAGCAGGTCTTCGACCCGCTGGGCATCCTCAACCCGGGCAAGCTGTTCTGACCCGCGCGCCCCTCCGCGCGCCCCTCCGCGCGCACGGGCCCGCTCACTGCGCGAGCAGCTCGGCCAGACCCTCGTCCAGACCGAGCTGCTCGCCCTCGGTGCCCGGCGGCACCGCCCGCAGCGTCCGCTCCAGCCAGGCCGACACCTGTGCGACGGGCGCCTCCAGGAGCGCGTCGCCGTCCGGCGAACTGAGCGCCATCAGCACGACACTGCGCCCCTGCGACTTCGTCGGCCACACCCGTACGTCCCCGTGCCCGCAGGGCCGGAACACCCCCTCCACCAGCAACTCCCGGGCGAACGTCCAGTGGACGGGCTGCTCCGAGTTGATGTGGAAGAAGACGTGCACGGCGAACGGGTCGTCGCTGCGGTAGCCCAGCCGGGCCGGGACGGGGATGCTGCGCTCCGGCGACAGGATGAGCTGGAGCTCCAGTTCGCGCTCCACCACGGTGTGATGCATGGTCGTTCTCCTCTCCGTACGGATGTGTACGCAGGGAGAGAGCGGAAGGGATGCGGAGCATTACGCGGGTTCGGAGAACTTTTTTCCACGAACTCGGTCGGACAGCCGTGACGGACGGTTCCGAACGTGTGAAGCGTGTGCACGGGGTTGCCCGGAAAGGGGTGGGTACGGCGGGACTGGCGGTGGGGGTTGCGTCCGTCTGATAGATGTGGATGCCCCCATCCGACCTCCGAGCAGATACGGGACGACGGACATGAGCGCCCCAACCCCGGCCCCCGGCGACGACAGGCCCCGCGAGGGGTATTACCCGGACCCGTCCATCCCCGGATACGTCCGGTACTGGAACGGCTCCGCGTGGGTACCGGGCACCAGCCGCCCGGCCCCGTCGGACGGTACGCCGCTCACTCCTCCGGCCTCACCCGTGGAGGAGACCGGCCCGCACTTCTTCGACGAGGATCCGAACCCGGCCGACCAGGTCGGCGGCGGCCGCCCCGAGCCCGCCTCGGCCTGGGGCGCGGACCGCGCCCACCAGTCCGGCTTCGGCGGCGACCAGGACCGCAGGGTGTCCTGGGGAGCACCGCAGGGCGCCGATCCGAGGGCGCTGGCGCAGCCGGGCGTGCCGGCCCAGCAGGGCGGTCCGGGGTCCCCGGCGCAGCCCGACGGCTGGTCCGCCAGCACGGACGGGACGGCGACCATCCCGCCGGCCGAGCCGGAGACCGGTGACGTGGCCTCGGGCGGGACGTTCGTCTTCCGCCGTCCCGGCGGACGGGACGCGGCCGGGGGCGCCGCCGCGGCGGGCAACGCCAAGCCCGGCTTCGGCGCGGGCAAGGCGGCCGCCGAGCGGGCCGCCGCCGCGCAGGCGCAGGGCGCCCCCGGCCTCCCGGGCCCGGCCGCCCGGATGCCGGCCCAGCAGGGCCCAGCGGCCCAGCCTCCCGCCGTACCGCCTCCCGCCGTACAGACGCCCGCCGTACCGCCCCCCGCCCAGCAGCAGGGCCCCAGTGCCTTCCCGCCCGCCGCCGGGCAGACGGCCGGGCCCGCGCCGGCGCCGCAGCCCGCGCCGGGCGTCCCGCAGCAGTCCGCCCCGATGGCCGCCGGACCCGGCGGGGGACAGTCCTCGTGGGCGCAGCAGGTGCACCGGCTGGCGGGGCCCGACGAGCAGCCCCCGCCCTGGAAGCCGCCCGTCGAGGACATCTTCCAGGCGGCCGCCCGCAGACAGGCGGCGGCCCGGCCCGCGGGGCTCGGCAAGCGGTTCGCGGCCCGGCTGGTCGACACCCTCGTCCTCGCCGCCGTCACCTCCGCCGCCGCCGTACCGCTCGGGGTGAAGGCTCTCGACCACGTCAACGAGAAGATCGACGAGGCGGAGCTCACCGGACGGACCGTCACGGTCTGGCTGCTGGACGGCACGACCTCGGTCTACCTCGGCATCGTCCTCGCCGTCCTGCTGGTCTTCGGGATCGTGTACGAGGCCCTGCCCACCGCCAAGTGGGGGCGCACGCTGGGCAAGAAGCTGCTGGGTCTCCAGGTGCGGGACATCGAGGGCCACGAGCCCCCGACCTTCGGCGCGGCCCTGCTGCGCTGGCTCGTCTACAGCGTGCCCGGGCTGCTGGTGATCGGGGTCGTGGGCGTCCTCTGGGGAGCGTTCGACCGGCCGTGGCGCCAGTGCTGGCACGACAAGGCCGCCCATACGTTCGTGGCGGGCTGACACCCGGGTCCCCGGCCGGACCGACACCCGTACGGCCGCGCGCCGGATGCGGTGGTCCGGGCCGCGGGGTCCACTCGGGCCATGACCACCGAACCGCCCCCCGGCTCTGGCGGCCCGCCGGAGGACGATCCGCTCCGGAAACACCCCCCGCAGGAACCGCCGCACGAGACCCCGGGGGAGCCGCCGCGGGAGCCGCCGCGGGGCTCGCCGTACGACACGCCGTACGACGGGGAGCCGCCCCCGCCGTACTCGGGCGGCGGCGGCCCCTACGGCGGCCGGGGCGATGACGCGTACGGCGGTTACCCGCAGGATCCGCTCGCCGGGATGCCGCCGCTCGCCGAGAGCGGCCGGCGCACCCTGGCCCGGATCATCGACATGGTGCTGGTGTACATCGTGGTGGCGCTGGTGGTGTGGGCCTTCCGGGTCGACCAGTACACGGTCGACGCCGACAAGATCGAGTTCGGCAAGACCCTCGGGCGCGAGATCATCACGGCCGTCCTCTACGTCGCGTACGACACGATCCTGATCGCGCGGACCGGCCAGACCCTCGGCAAGAAGTGGTTCGGCATGCGGGTCGCCAACCTGGACGACGGCTCCACGCCCTCCATGCAGACCTCGCTGGTCCGCGCCCTGGTGCTGTGGATCCCGTTCGCGTTCTGCTGCGCCTGTGTGTGGACTGCGATCGCGGGCGGCTGGAGCTACTTCGACAAGCCCTACAAGCAGGGCCTGCACGACAAGGCGGCCAAGACGGTGGTGGTCGGCCTCACCTGAGGACGCGCGGCACGAAGGAGGGCCCGAGCCGTCGGGCTCGGGCCCTTCCTTCTCGCCGTTCGTTCAGGGTGCCGGTTCTCGGACGGGCTCGGGCGCTGCGGCCACGGAGACGGGTACGGGGACCGGCACCGGCTCGGGCACCGCCTGCTGCTCCGGCCGCGGTTGCGGCACGGGGGCGGGCGGCGACGACCGCGTCACCGGCACCGTCAGGGCGACGAGCACACCGAGCGCGAGCGCGGCGACGGCGACGACGGCGATCCCGGGTCCCGAACTCGTCTGTGACAGCAGCAGCATGGCGAGCGTCGAGAAGATGACGGTGCAGGAACCGTACGTGAGCTGTGCGACAGTCGGACGAGGCATGGCAATCGTGTCCTCGGAAGCGGGGGAGATCTCGACTCTATTGGCCTGCATGCCCGAGGGGAACGAACGGTAAGCGTGACCTAACCCACGGTGCCGGTGCACAGGGGGCGCACGGAGTCATGACGTCCACCAAGTGGACGGTCCCGCGCGCCTGTTCGGGTTACAGTCATGTGTCCGTAATGCGAACACCCGCTCTCAATAATGCACTTGATCTGTCCAAGTCAAGGTCTGTCTTTTCTCGTAAACCAGTAGTCAAATGGCGTCACTTGACTACACGCGTATAACCGCGCGCGGACTTTCCTTGACAAGACCCCTGACAAGGACCCCCCTTCCGCGCGGGCGGTCGCGTTAGGGGAGGACAACCAAGTTGACCAGTAGATCCTGGACGTTCAGAACGGCCGCGACGGTCGTCGCCCTTGCGGCGGCCACGACGACGTTCACCACGTTCGCCGTGGCACAGGCCGCGGAGCGTGACACGGGCGCGGCGGTGGACCGGCAGGACCCGCAGCCGGCCAAGGCCAAGGAGCACGACTTCGACGGCCCGCTCAGCAAGACCCAGGAGGCCCAGCGCGAGGAGGCCCTCAAGCAGGTCATCTCCGGCGAGGCCGCCGTCAAGGACCGCAACGGTTCCAAGGTGGTCAAGCTCGACAGCCGCAAGGGCGACAGCAAGTACGTCGAACTGGGCCGCGAGAAGACCGACAAGATCTTCACGATCCTGGTCGAGTTCGGCGACCAGGTCGACCCCCGCTACGGCGGCACCACCGGCCCGCTGCACAACCAGATAGCCGCGCCGGACCGCGCGAAGGACAACTCCACGGCCTGGCAGGCGGACTACAACCAGGCGCACTTCCAGGAGCTGTACTTCGGCACCGGCAAGAAGACCGAGTCGCTGAAGAAGTACTACGAGAAGCAGTCCTCGGGCCGCTACTCGGTCGACGGCGAGGTCACGGACTGGGTCAAGGTCCCGTACAACGAGGCCCGTTACGGCTCCAACGACGCTCCGACCGGCGCCTGGTACGCGGTCCAGGACGGCGTCACCGCCTGGGTCGCCCAGCGGGAGGCCGCCGGTGACACGGCCGCCGAGATCAAGGCGGAGCTGGCCGAGTTCGACCAGTGGGACCGCTACGACTACGACGGCGACGGCAACTTCAACGAGCCCGACGGCTACATCGACCACTTCCAGATCGTGCACGCCGGCGAGGACGAGTCCGCGGGCGGCGGCGCGCAGGGCGAGGACGCCATCTGGGCCCACCGCTGGTACGCCTTCGGCACCGACGCCGGCTCCACCGGCCCGGACACCAACAAGCTCGGCGGCACCCAGATCGGCGACACCGGCATCTGGGTCGGCGACTACACCATCCAGCCGGAGAACGGCGGCCTGGGCGTCTACGCCCACGAGTACGGCCACGACCTCGGCCTGCCGGACGAGTACGACACCTCCGGCGGCGGCGAGAACTCCACCGGCTTCTGGACCCTGATGTCCTCCGGTTCCTGGCTCGGCACCGGCAAGGAGTCCATCGGCGACCTGCCCGGCGACATGAACGCCTGGGACAAGCTCCAGCTGGGCTGGCTGGACTACGACGTCGCCTTCGCCGGCAAGAAGTCCACCCACAAGCTGGGCGTGGCGGAGTACAACACCAAGAACGCCCAGGCGCTCGTGGTGCAGCTGCCGGAGAAGACGGTCACCACCGAGGTCGTCACCCCGGCGCAGGGCTCCACCCAGTGGTGGAGCGGCAGCGGCGACGACCTGCGCAACACGCTGACCCGCACGGTCGACCTGACGGGCAAGACCTCCGCGTCCCTCACCCTGGACGGCTGGTGGGACATCGAGCAGGACTACGACTACCTGTACACCGAGGTCTCCACCGACGGCGGCGCCAGCTACACCCCGATCGACGGCACCCTCGCCGACGGCACCGCCATCCCGCGTGACGGCAGCGACAAGCCCGCCCTCACCGGCACGGTGGCCGCCTACCAGAAGCTGACGTTCCCGCTGGACGCCTACGCCGGCAAGCAGATCAGCCTGCGCTTCCGTTACGCCACCGACGGCGGCGTGGCCCAGAAGGGCTTCGCGGCCGACGAGATCACGGTGACCGCCGACGGCGCGACCCTGTTCTCCGACAACGCGGAGGCGGCGGACGCCGCTTGGACCGCGAACGGGTTCTCCCGCATCGGCTCGGCCATCACGGACGACTACGCGCAGTACTACATCGCCGAGAACCGCCAGTACGTGTCGTACGACAAGACCCTCAAGGTCGGCCCGTACAACTTCGGCTTCTCGACGACCCGTCCGGACTGGGTGGAGCACTACGCCTACCAGAACGGTCTGCTGATCTGGAAGTGGGACACCTCCCAGGCGGACGACAACACCAGCGCCCACCCGGGTGAGGGTCTGATCCTCCCGATCGACTCGCACCCGACGGCCCTGAAGTGGACCGACGGCACGCTGATGCGCAACCGCATCCAGTCCTACGACTCCACCTTCAGCCTGTACCCGACGGACGCGATCACGCTGCACAAGGCGGACGTCGCGACCAAGATCAAGTCGCGTCCGGGCGTCCCGGTCTTCGACGACGGGAAGTCGGCGTACTACGACGCCACGAACCCGCTGGCGGGCGTCAAGGTCACTGACACCAACACCTCGATCAAGATCGTCAACGAGCCGCTGAACGGCTCGACGATCACGGTGAAGGTCGGCCCCTCGGCCAAGTGATCTGAGAAACCGCAGGTCAGAAGCGTATCGGCGGCAACCCCTTGGCGGGTTGCCGCCGGTCGTGTTTAGGTGCCTCCTGTGACTCCGTTATTGACGCCGACCTTGATACCGACTCGCACGGGGGTGTGACCGCATGGCCGCAGGAGGCTTCTGCAAGCTGCCGAACGGCAGGGTCGTGGTGGCCCTGAACCTGCCCAGCCCGAGCGCCGCGGACCCGGACGCCGCCGTCCGCTTCCTCGTCCACGCCCAGAACCGGGCGAGGGCCCTGACCAGGCTCCGCAACCTCGGCCTGCGCGCCGTCTACCTCCGCGGCAACGCGGCCCCGCCGACCCCGGACGAGATCACCGCCGTACTCCATCACCCGGACGGCCTGATCTGGCGGACCACCCCCGACAACGCTGTCCCCCCGACGGTCCCGGAACTCTGGAGACCGATCAGAGCACTGCTCCGGGGAGCGGCGGCCTAGGCCACGACCGGCTTGCCCGTCAGTTGCACGCCGGCCGTGCGCAGCTCCTCCAGCGCGCGTTCGGTGGTCTCCTCGGCCACCCCGGCGGTCAGGTCGAGCAGGACCGTCGTACGGAACCCCTCGCGGACCGCGTCCAGCGCGGTGGCCCGGACGCAGTGGTCCGTGGCGATCCCGACGACGTCGACCTCGTCGATCTGCCGGGCCCGCAGCCACGCGCCCAGCTTCACGCCGTTCTCGTCGGCGCCCTCGAACCCGCTGTACGCGGCCGCGTAGGCGCCCTTGTCGAAGACGGCGTCGATGCTGCCGGAGGCCACCGCCGGGGCGAAGTTCGGGTGGAAGCCCACGCCCTCGGTGCCGGCGACGCAGTGCGCGGGCCAGGACCGGGCGAAGTCGGGGTTGTCGGCGAAGTGGCCGCCGGGCGCGATGTGGTGGTCCCGGGTGGCCACGACGTGCCGGTATCCGGCGGGGGCCTGCCCGATCAGCTCGGTGATCGCGGCGGCGACATCGGCACCCCCGGCCACCGCGAGGCTGCCCCCCTCGCAGAAGTCGTTCTGCACGTCTACGACGATCAAGGCGCGGCGCATGGTCGGTGTCCTTCGACTGAGGATGAAGTCGACTGTCGGATGAAGTAAGCAAGCCTAGAGATTTTCCGCCCCCGGCGACAGGGCCCCGCCGCCGGGGGAACACGCCCTGGGGCCCTTCTAGCGTTCCTGGAAGTACTCCGTCGCCAGCACCGGCTCCCCCCGGGAGAGCTGGGTGGCGGACAGGGGCAGGTCGGCGAGGGCCGCCGTGTGGCGGTCGCGTACGGCGTCCAGCGGCTCGCGGCCGACCACGGCGCCGCCCCTGACCAGCTCCACCAGCAGCTGCCGGTCCGCGAGGCCGGCCGGCACCGGGCCGGTGCCGACGACCTCGGCCTCGGCCACCCCGTCCGCGTCCGGCCGCCGGGCCGCCCACTTGCGGCCGCCGATGGACGTCTTGCCGCCCGTCGACCGCTTCGCGACCGGCACCAGCGGCGCCTTCGGATCGGCGGACTCGGCGCGCGCGACCAGCTTGTAGACCATCGAGCAGGTGGGATGCCCGGACCCGGTCACCAGCTGCGTCCCGACGCCGTACGCGTCCACGGGCGCCGCCGCCAGCGAGGCGATGGCGTACTCGTCGAGGTCGGAGGTGACGATGATCCGGGTGCCGGTGGCGCCCAGCGCGTCGAGCTGCTGGCGCACCCGGTGGGCGACCAGCAGCAGGTCGCCGGAGTCGATGCGGACGGCGCCCAGCTCGGGCCCGGCCACCTCCACCGCCGTACGGACGGCCTCGGCGACGTCGTAGGTGTCGACGAGCAGGGTGGTGCCGCCGCCGAGGGAGTCGACCTGGGCCCGGAAGGCGTCCCGCTCGCTGTCGTGCAGCAGGGTGAAGGCGTGGGCGCTGGTGCCGACGGTCGGGATGCCGTAGCGGAAACCGGCGGCCAGGTCGGAGGTGGAGGTGAAGCCGCCGACGTACGCGGCGCGGCTCGCGGCGACCGCGGCCAGCTCGTGGGTGCGGCGGGCGCCCATCTCGATCAGCGGCCGGCCGCCGGCGGCCGAGGACATCCGGGAGGCGGCCGCCGCGATCGCGGAGTCGTGGTTGAGGATGGACAGGACCACCGTCTCCAGCAGCACGCACTCGGCGAAGGACCCCTCGACCCGCAGGATCGGCGACCCGGGGAAGTAGACCTCGCCCTCCGGGTAGCCCCAGATGTCACCCGAGAAGCGGTAGGCGGCCAGCCAGTCCAGTGTCTCGTCGTCGACGATGGAGCGGCGGCGCAGGAAGCGCAGGACGTCCTGGTCGAAGCGGAAGTTCTCGACCGCGTCCAGGACCCGCCCGGTGCCCGCGACGACGCCGTAGCGCCGCCCCTCCGGCAGCCGCCGGGTGAAGACCTCGAACACGCTGCGCCGCTCGGCCGTGCCGGCCTTGAGCGCGGCCTGCAGCATGGTCAGCTCGTACTGGTCCGTGAAGAGCGCCGTAGAGGGGACGTCCACCGGCAGCCCAAGGTCCGCTGTGTTCATGACGACAGATGCTACACCCCTTTGTGTCAGTGTGACGATTTGTGGGGCCCGTGGCAGCATGGGCCTTGTGACGTCACCCGCTCCCCTTGAGATCGAACGCACCGAGTCGGCGGAGGAGGTCTACGCCGTCCCCGAGCCGGACGTCCCCTGGGTCACCATCGTCCACAACGACCCGGTCAACCTCATGAGCTATGTGACGTACGTCTTCCAGACGTACTTCGGCTATACCAAGGACAAGGCCACCAAGCTCATGCTCGACGTCCACCACAAGGGCCGGGCGGTCGTCTCCAGCGGCTCTCGCGAGGAGATGGAACGCGACGTGCAGGCCATGCACGGCTATGGGCTGTGGGCCACCCTTCAGCAGGACCGGAAGTAGCCTCCTCACTGATGCCTGGACACTTCGAACCGCTTCCCGGCGGCGGCGCGGCCGTCGCGCTCGACGACGTCGAGATCTCCATCATCCGGTCGCTGGCCGTGCAGCTGCTGGAACTGATCGGCCCCGGCCCCGCCGAGGACGCCTCCGACGACCCGCTCGCCGAGCTCTTCGCGGAGGGCCCGAGCGAGCCCCCCGCCGACCCGGTGCTCCGCCGGCTCTTCCCGGACGCCTACACCGACCCGGAGGGCACCCCGGGGCCGCGGCAGGCGGACGAGCAGAAGGCGCACTCCGCCGAGTTCCGCCGCTACACCGAGAACGACCTCAGGGCGGGCAAGCGCGAGAACGCCCTCGCGGTGGTCCGCACCCTGGACGCGCTGGCCTCCGAGGCGGCCGGCGAGGGCGGCGCGGTGCTGAAGCTCGCGCCCGGGGAGTCCCGGCAGTGGCTCGGCGCGCTCAACGACCTGCGGCTGGCGATCGGCGCCCGGCTGGAGATCACCGACGAGGACGACACCGACGTCCTGTACCGGCTGCCGGACGAGGACCCGCGCAAGCCGATGGTGATGGCGTACCTGTGGCTGGGCGGGCTCCAGGAGACCCTGGTGACGACCCTTATGCCGTAGTTCGTACGCATTCTTGTTCGCTCAGAGGACGCTCAAATCCGGATAACGATCGCATCACCGCGACGGCCGGGAGTGTCCTCTTTGTGTCATGTTCGTCCGCTTCTTCTCGTGTCGTGCGCCACATGATCCCGAGGCGATCACTGTTACAGGCGTGATAAATCTTCACGACCGCCCGGCGAACACCACCCGTATGTTCCGCCGGGTGCGCCACCGAGCCGACCACCATCGGCCAGGCACCGCTCCATCAATCCGGGGGGATCGAAACCCGATCCGAGGCCGACGAGAGGCCCGGGTCGGCATGGAGAAAGGCGCACCACACACATGACCTCCGCTCAGGTCGACACGGACGGCAACGGCGCCGACACGGCGCCCGAAGAGGGGTACGAACGCGGACTCGGCAGCCGCCAGGTCCAGATGATCGCGATCGGCGGCGCCATCGGCGTCGGGCTCTTCCTGGGCGCCGGCGCGAACATCGCCAAGGCCGGTCCCAGCCTCATCCTCATGTACGCCCTCGCGGGCGCGATCGTCTTCTTCATCATGCGGGCGCTCGGTGAGCTGCTGCTGTACCGCCCGGTCTCGGGCTCCTTCGCGGAGTACTCCCGCGAGTTCCTCGGTCCGTTCTTCGGCTACTTCACCGGCTGGACGTACTGGCTGATGTGGGTCGTCACCGGCATGGCCGAGCTGACGGCCGCCGCGATCTACGTCAACTACTGGTTCCCGGCCGTCCCGCAATGGGTGACCGCGCTGGTCTTCCTGGTGATCCTCTTCGGGGTGAACCTGATCTCCGTGAAGCTCTTCGGCGAGCTGGAGTTCTGGTTCTCGATGGTCAAGGTCACCGCCCTGATCGGCATGATCGTCATCGGTCTCGGCGTGCTGACCTTCGGCTTCAGCAGCGCGGGTGACACCGCGTCGGTCGCGAACCTCTACCAGTTCGACGGCTTCTTCCCCAAGGGCATCGGCTCCTCCCTGATGACCCTCCAGGGCGTGATGTTCGCCTACCTCGCGGTCGAGCTGGTCGGCGTCACGGCGGGCGAGTCCGAGAACCCGGAGAAGACGCTCCCGAAGGCCATCAACACCCTCCCGTGGCGCATCGCCCTGTTCTACGTCGGCGCGCTCACCGTCATCCTGTGCGTCGTGAAGTGGACCGAGTTCGCCCCGGGCGTCTCGCCGTTCGTCGAGGCCTTCGCGAAGATCGGCATCCCGGCCGGCGCCGGCATCGTCAACTTCGTCGTCCTGACCGCGGCCCTGTCCTCCTGCAACTCCGGCATGTACTCCACCGGCCGCATGCTGCGCAACCTGGCCGACAGCGGTGAGGCCCCGGCGGCCTTCCGCAAGCTGTCCGCCACCAAGACCCCGGCCTTCGGCATCACGGTCTCGGTCCTCTTCATGGGCATCGGCGTGCTCCTCAACTACGTCGTCCCGGAGAAGGCCTTCGCCTACGTCACCTCCGTCGCCACCGCGGCCGGCATCTGGACCTGGCTGATGATCCTGGTCAGCCATGTCCTCTACCGCCGCGCGGTCGACGCGGGCCGGCTGCCGGCCTCCTCCTTCCCGGCGCCGGGCGGCGCGGTGTTCAGCTGGGTGGCCATCGCCTTCCTGCTCTTCGTCACCTGCCTGATCGCCTACGACGCCGACTCCCGGATCTGCCTGTACGTGATGGCCGGCTGGGCCGCCGCGCTCGGCGTCGGCTGGGCGGTCCTCAAGGGCCGCAACCCGGAGGTCACGAGCCGCCGCGAGCCGGAGCTCGAGAAGATCGGCTGAGCCGTTCCGCCGATCCACTCCAGGACGTCCGGCCGTAGGGAGCACTCGTGGCGCCCCCGGCGGCTGTCGCTCAGGGCGTCCGCCATGTGGGCCGTTCCGTACCGCACCCCGGTACGGAACGGCCCCTCTGTCTATCCTGACGAACATGCTGACCATCACCCAGGCCCTCGTCGACCAGATCGTCGCCCACGCGCGCAAGGACCACCCCGACGAGGCGTGCGGCGTCGTCGCCGGGCCGGCCGGCTCCGACCGCCCCGAGCGCTTCATCCCCATGCTGAACGCGGCGATGTCTCCCACGTTCTACGAGTTCGACTCCGGGGACCTCTTCAAGCTCTACCGCGAGATGGACGACCGCGACGAGGAGCCGGTGGTCATCTACCACTCCCACACCGCCACCGAGGCCCACCCCTCCCGCACGGACATCTCCTACGCCAACGAACCCGGCGCCCACTACGTCCTCGTCTCCACCCGCGACACCGACGGCCTCGGCGACTTCCAGTTCCGCTCCTTCCGCATCGTGGAGGGCGAGGTCACCGAGGAGGAGGTCCGGATCGTCGAGGCCTACTGACCCCCCTCGCCGGCCCCCGGACCCGGCGGCGCCAGCGGTGCCGCCGCCCCGGCCCACACCCGGTGCAGATGCCGGATCGCCGCGATGTCGGCCCGGTCCTTCGGCCGGTCGGCGGCGAGCTTCCAGCGCAGCACATCGCCCAGCCGCATGAACGGCACCCCGTCGATGACGTCGGCGTCGTCGATGAGCCGGTCCGTCGACCAGCCCGGCGTCCACCGGTCCATGATCTCGATCGCCGCCGTGGGATGGACCACCCTCAGCCCGTACCCCGAGACCGTCGGCCCGGGCGCGCCCAGAGCGAGCGCCCGCTCCCAGGCCGCGCCCCGCGCGAGCACGTCGAGGTCTCCCATCCGCGCCCGCAGCCCGCGCACATAGAGGGCGGCGGACCCGCAGACGACGTACTCGCCACGGGGCAGCCGCAGCGCGGCCAGGGTGGCGAACAGACCGTCGGCATCGCTGAGGAGCAAGGGTTTCCTCCTTCGGGAGAACACGTCGAAAAGAACTCGGGGACGGGCTTCACCACCGTTACCGTTTCCGCCAGGTGACCCTTCAACTCACGCTCACGGAGACGGTGTTGACCCAGCGGACGAACGCACGGCGCCCCACGCTCGAGGACGTCGCACGGCGGGCGGGGGTGTCGCGGTCCACCGTGTCGCGGGTGGTGAACGGGGAGGCCCGGGTGAGCGCCGAGGTGATCGCACGGGTCACCGAGGTGATCGGCGAGCTGGGGTACGTCCCCAACCAGGCCGCCCGCCAGCTGGTCACCCGCCGCACCGACGCCATCGCGGTCGTCGCCACCCCGCCCGAGGGCCGGCTCTTCCTCGACCCCTTCTTCGACCTCCTGCTGCGCGGGGTGCGCCGCGAGCTCGCCGCGCACGGCGCCCAGGCCGTCCTGCTCTTCCTGGAGGAACCGGACGACTACGCGCGCGTGGCCGCCTATCTCGCCGGCGGCCATGTCGACGGCGCCGTGCTCTTCTCGCTGCGCCCCGGCGACCGCCTCCACACGATGATGGACCGGCTCGACCTCCCCGCCGTCTTCGGCGGCCGCCCCCTGCTGCGCGAGGGCGCCACCGTCCCGGGGCACGCCTACGTCGACGGCGACAACCGCGGGGGAGCCCGGCTGGCCGTCCGGCACCTGGCCGGCCTCGGCCGCCGCCGGATCGCGACCGTCGCCGGCCCCTACGACCAGGAGACCTCCGCCGCCGACCGGCTCGCCGGCTACCGGGACGTCCTGCCCGGCGCCCCGTCCGACCTCGTGCAGAAGGCCGACTACAGCCGGGAGGGCGGCGCCGGGGCGATGGCCGCCCTGCTGGACCGCCGGCCCGATCTGGACGCCGTCTTCGTCGCCTCCGACTTCATGGCCTCCGGAGCACTCCAGACGCTGCGCGAGCGCGGGCGGCGGGTGCCGGAGGACGTGGCCGTGGTCGGCTTCGACGATCTGACGTCCATCGCCGAGACCACCGACCCGCCGCTCACCACCGTCCACCAGGACGTGCCGGAGATGGGCCGCCTCATGGCCCGGCTGCTGTTCGAGCACACCGGTCCGGAGGCGTCCGTCGTGGTGCCGACCCGGCTGGTCCGCCGCAGCTCCGCCTGACCGATCTCACGCACCGGCCCGATTCCGTCCACCATGTGGGATCACATTCCGGAAGCCGGGACGGGAATCGATACGATGAGCCCATGGTTCTGAACGACGTGAGCGAGAAGACGCCGGGCGCACTGCTCGTGGCGCGGCTGCACGTCGACCTGTGCAGGCTGGCCAGCGCCATCTGTTGACGCAGACCCCTGCCGCCGTACGGCCGTGAGCCGCGGCGATGTCTCACCACGCACGTATCCCGCGCAGCCCACACCTTCCTTCCGACAGGAGCCCTGAGCCATGGCCATCGAGGTCCGCATCCCCACCATCCTCCGCCAGTACACCGACGGTCAGAAGGCGGTGGAGGGCAGCGGTGACACCCTCGCCGACCTCTTCAACGACCTCGAGACCCGGCACGCGGGCATCCACGCCCGGATCGTGGACGAGGGCAAGCTGCGCCGCTTCGTCAACGTCTACCTGAACGACGAGGACGTCCGCTTCGTCGACGGCATCAACACCAAGCTGTCCGACGGCGACACCGTGACGATCCTGCCGGCCGTGGCCGGCGGCATGGCCTAGGCCGGCAGACCCGGCATGCGTTACGACTCCCCGCTGGCCGCGGTGGGCAACACCCCTCTGGTGCGCCTGCCGCGGCTGTCGCCGTCCGCCGACGTCCGCATCTGGGCCAAGCTGGAGGACCGCAACCCCACCGGCTCGGTCAAGGACCGCCCCGCCCTGCACATGGTCGAGCAGGCGGAGAAGGACGGCCGGCTCACCCCCGGCTGCACCATCCTGGAGCCGACGAGCGGCAACACCGGCATCTCGCTCGCCATGGCGGCCAAGCTCAAGGGCTACCGCATCGTGTGCGTGATGCCCGAGAACACCTCGCAGGAGCGCCGGGACCTGCTCGCGATGTGGGGCGCCGAGATCATCTCCTCGCCGGCCGCGGGCGGCTCCAACACCGCCGTGCGCGTCGCCAAGGAACTCGCCGCCGAGCACCCCGACTGGGTGATGCTCTACCAGTACGGCAACCCGGACAACGCCGGCGCCCACTACGCGACGACCGGCCCGGAGATCCTCGCCGACCTGCCCTCGGTCACCCACTTCGTGGCGGGCCTCGGCACCACCGGCACCCTGATGGGCGTCGGCCGCTATCTGCGCGAGCACAAACCGGACGTCAGGATCGTCGCCGCCGAGCCGCGCTACGACGACCTGGTGTACGGCCTGCGCAACCTCGACGAGGGCTTCGTACCGGAGCTGTACGACGCCTCCGTCCTCACCACCCGGTTCTCGGTCGGCTCGGCGGACGCCGTGACCCGCACCCGTGAACTCCTGCAGCAGGAGGGCATCTTCGCCGGTGTCTCCACGGGCGCCGCGCTGCACGCCGCGATCGGCGTCGGGAAGAAGGCCGTCAAGGCGGGGGAGAGCGCGGACATCGTGTTCGTCGTCGCGGACGGCGGCTGGAAGTACCTCTCCACCGGTGTCTACACGGCGGCCACCACCGAGGAGGCCATCGAGACGCTCCAGGGTCAGCTCTGGGCATGAACCGGTCAGGCATAGGTCCGGCATAGGACTCCTCAACCACGCGCCAGCCCCCTCCTATGAGGGGGCTAAACGCTTCCTATGGGGCGGCAAAGAACGCCGGAGGGTACTGCCGGTGGCCCGACCGGCGGGGCTACGTTCTGCGCGCAGTCGTCATCTGTGTCCCCCTGAGTGTCATGCCCATGACCGCGCCTCCGTCCGCCGCTACGCGCGTCACGTGCCTGCACCCCATACGAGATCCCCACTCCCGATGGAGGCAGTACCCATGCGTGAGTCACGCCTGCGAAGACTCCTGAGCGTCGCCGTCCCCGCCCTCACCCTCACCGTCGCCGGACTCCTCGCGGCCCCCGCGGCCGGTGCCCAGCCCGGTGCCCAGACCACCTCCCGCACCACCCAGAACGCGAAGGCCCTCACCGCCCCCGACCGGCAGACCGTCCACACCACCGGCAAGGCCGGACAGAAGGTCCCCACCACCCATCTGTGCTCCGACCCGGCCCCCGGCCACGCCGCCTGCTTCGCCCAGCGCCGCACCGACATCAAGCAGCGCCTCGCCTCCGCCCTCGCCGCCGCGGCCGCCGCGCCCTCCGGCCTGAGCCCCGCCAACCTGCACAGCGCCTACAACCTGCCCTCGACCGGCGGCTCCGGACTGACCGTCGCCGTCGTCGACGCCTACAACGACCCCAACGCCGAGTCCGACCTCGCCACCTACCGCTCCACCTACGGCCTGTCCGCCTGCACCAAGGCCAACGGCTGCTTCAAGCAGGTCAGCCAGACCGGCTCCACCACCTCGCTGCCCACCAACGACAGCGGCTGGGCCGGCGAGGAGGCCCTCGACCTCGACATGGTCAGCGCCGTCTGCCCCAACTGCAACATCACCCTCGTCGAAGCGAACTCCGCCACCGACTCCGACCTCGGCACCGCCGAGAACGAGGCCGTCGCCCTCGGCGCCAAGTTCGTCTCCAACAGCTGGGGCGGCGACGAGTCCTCCTCCCAGACCGGCGAGGACACCTCCTACTTCAAGCACCCCGGCGTCGCCATCACGGTGAGCGCCGGAGACTCCGGCTACGGCGCCGAGTACCCCGCCACCTCCCAGTACGTCACCGCCGTCGGCGGAACCGCGCTCTCCACGTCCTCCAGCTCCCGCGGCTGGACCGAGTCCGTCTGGAAGACCTCCAGCACCGAGGGCACCGGCTCCGGCTGCTCCTCCTACGACCCCAAGCCGAGCTGGCAGACCGACACCGGCTGCACCAAGCGCATGGAGTCCGACGTCTCCGCCGTCGCCGACCCGGCCACCGGCGTCGCCGTCTACGACACCTACGGCGGCTCCGGCTGGGCGGTCTACGGCGGCACCAGCGCCTCTGCCCCGATCATCGCCGGGGTCTACGCCCTGGCCGGCACCCCGGGCTCCAGTGACTACCCGGCGAAGTACCCCTACTCCCACACCGGCAACCTGTACGACGTCACCAGCGGCAGCAACGGCTCCTGCTCCACCTCGTACTTCTGCACCGCGACCACCGGCTACGACGGCCCGACCGGCTGGGGCACCCCCAACGGCACCACCGCCTTCACCGCCGGCACCACCGCCGGCAACACGGTGACCGTCACCAACCCCGGCAGCCAGTCCACCACCACCGGCGGCTCGGCCGGCCTCCAGATCAGCGCCACCGACAGCGCGGGCGCCACCCTCACCTACAGCGCCTCCGGCCTGCCCACCGGCCTGTCCATCGGCAGCTCCACCGGCAAGATCTCCGGCACCGCCTCCACCGCCGGCACCTACCAGGTCACCGTCACCGCCACCGACTCCACCGGCGCCTCCGGCTCGGCCTCCTTCACCTGGACCGTCGGCTCCTCCAGCAGCACCTGCACCTCCGCCCAGCTGCTCGGCAACCCCGGATTCGAGTCCGGCAACACCACCTGGACCGCCAGCTCCGGCGTCATCACCAACTCCAGCAGCGAGTCCGCCCACGCCGGCTCCTCCTACGCCTGGCTGGACGGCTACGGCTCCTCGCACACCGACACGCTCTCCCAGTCGGTGACCGTCCCGAGCGGCTGCAAGGCGGCCTTCACCTTCTACCTGCACGTCGACACCGCCGAGACCTCCACCAGCACGCAGTACGACAAGCTCACCGTCACGGCGGGCTCGACGACCCTGGCCACCTACTCCAACCTCAACGCCGCCACCGGCTACACCCAGAAGTCCCTCGACCTGTCCGCCTACGCGGGCTCCACGGTCACCCTGAAGTTCAGCGGTGTCGAGGACTCCAGCCTGCAGACCAGCTTCGTCCTCGACGACACGGCCGTCACGACCAGCTGACCCGGACCGACGTCACCCGTATCACCCGTATCACCGATATCACCCGTACGCCCGGCACGGATCCGGGGGTACGGGTGGTACGTCGAAGGGGGAGAAAGGAGGCCCCCATGCGCCGTACGACCCGTACCACCGCCCTCGCCCTCATGGTGCTGACGCTCGCCTTCGCCGGCTGCGGCACCGGGAGCGACGGCGCCGCGGCACCCCCGCCCTCCTCGGCGGCGGCCACCGGCGAGGACTGCACCGCCACCCCGCCCGCCGAACTCACCGCCGCCGACGACGGCCGCACCTTCTGCCTGACCGTCGGCGGACAGCTCCGCCTGAACCTGGACGGCACGAAGGAACGCCCCTGGTCGGCCGTCGCCACCACCGGTGACGTGCTCGAACCCACCAACGCCGGCATCGTCGTCCTGCCCGGCGACGCCGTCGCCGCCTATGACGCGGTGACCGCCGGCACCTCCCGCCTCAGCGCCTCCCGCCCCCTGTGCGCCGTCCCCACCGGACCGAGCCAGGTCGCGTGCAAGGGCATCCAGGAATGGGCGGTCACCGTCCGGGTGACCGGCGGACCGAGCGAGAAGTGACCCGCGTCCCAGGCCACCGCACGACGTTACCGGCGCGCGCACGGCATCGCGCGCCCTCGTTCGCGCCTCACGCACCCCTGGTCCAGCCGAACCGGTGACAGCGCAGGTGAGTTCGCCCACAACAGCCCCTGGCGGAGGAGCGACCCGGGGTTTTGCGCCTTACGCTCGACAAACCGCACGACCCCCGTCGCCCCATATCCCTCGCATCACTTTCATATCCCGCCAGCGGAGGTTTCTGCTTTATGAAGCTCACCGTCGTCGGCTGCTCGGGGTCGTTCCCGTCCGCGGAATCGGCCTGCTCGAGCTACCTCGTCGAGGCCGACGGCTACAGGCTGCTTCTCGACATGGGCAACGGCGCCCTCGGCGAGCTGCAGCGCCACTGCGGTCTCTACGACCTCGACGCGATCTTCCTGAGTCATCTGCACGCCGACCACTGCATCGACATGTGCGCCTATTTCGTCGCGCGCTACTACCGCCACGACGGCGGGCGCTGCGACCCCATCCCGGTCTACGGCCCCGAAGGCACCGAACACCGCCTGACCACGGCCTACGCCGACACCCCCTCCGCCTCCTCGATGAGCGAGGTCTTCGACTTCCACACGGTCAAGCCGTCCACCTTCGAGATCGGCCCGTTCACCGTGCACACCGAACGCGTGGCCCATCCCGTCGAGGCGTACGGCATCCGCGTCGAGCACGGCGGCCGGTCGCTCACCTACTCGGGCGACACCGGCCTCAGCCCGGCCCTGGAGGAACTCGCCCGCGACACCGATCTCTTCCTGTGCGAGGCCGCCTTCACCCACGGCAAGGAGAACATCCCCGACCTCCACCTCAACGGCCGCGAGGCCGGCGAGACGGCGGCCCGGGCCGGCGCGAGACGCCTCGTGCTGACGCACATCCCCCCGTGGACCGACCCCCAGGTCAACCTCGCCGACGCCCGGGAGGTCTTCGACGGCCCGGTGGAGCTGGCGGCGCCGAGGGTGTCGTACGAGATCTAGATCCACCCTCCTGCCGTACGAGGTTCAGGCGCACGGCGGACGAGAAGGCCCCGGAGCACGCTGCTCCGGGGCCTTCTCGGCGCGGCACGCGCCTTGGGGGACGCGGCTTACGCCTTGGTGATGTCCTCGATCTCCTCCTCGGGCTCCCGGCCCGGGGTGGGGAGGTTGAACTTCGTGATGGCGAAGCGGAACCCGAAGTAGTAGATCGCGCCGAACACCAGACCGATCGGGATGATCAGCCAGGGCTTGGTGGCCAGGTTCCAGTTCAGGGCGTAGTCGATGAAGCCCGCCGAGAACGTGAAGCCGGTGTGCACGCCGAGCGCCCAGGTGACCGCCATCGACAGGGCGGTGAGCACCGCGTGGATGGCGTACAGCAGCGGGGCGATGAACATGAACGAGAACTCGATCGGCTCGGTCACACCGGTCACGAACGAGGTCAGCGCGACCGAGATCATCATGCCCAGCACGGCCTTGCGGCGCTCCGGGCGGGCGGTGTGGGCGATGGCGAGCGCGGCGGCCGGCAGACCGAACATCATGATCGGGAAGAAGCCCGACATGAACTGACCGGCGGTCGGGTCCCCGGCGAAGAAGCGGGTGAGGTCGCCGTGGACGATGTCGCCGGAGGCCTCCTTGAAGTCACCGAGCTGGAACCAGGCGACCGAGTTCACGAACTGGTGCATGCCGACCGGGATCAGCGCACGGTTGATCAGGCCGAACAGGGCGGCGCCGAAGGCACCGAGACCGGTGACCCACTCGCCGACGTCCGAGATGCCCTCGCCGATCGGCTTCCAGACCAGGCCGAAGAAGACACCCATGAGCGTGCCGACGAAGGCCATGACGATCGGCACCAGCCGGCGGCCGTTGAAGAAGCCGAGCCAGTCGACCAGCTTCTTGCGGTGGTACCGCTGCCACAGCACGGCCGACAGCAGACCCATCAGGATGCCGCCGAGGACGCCGGGGTTGTTGTAGGTCGCGGCTATGTCGGCGCCCGCCTGGACCTTCGCCTCGGTGACCGGGAACGCCTTCAGCACATTGCTGTAGACCAGGAAGCCCACCAGCGCGGCGAGGGCGGTCGAGCCGTCCGCCTTCTTGGCGAAACCGATGGCGACGCCGATGCAGAACAGCATCGGGAGGTTGTCGAAGATGGCGCCGCCGGCCGTGCCGAACACCGCCGTGACCTTGTCGGGCAGGTGGAGCTTGTCTTGCACGTCCGCCTGCCCGAGGCGGAGCAGGATGCCCGCCGCCGGAAGGACGGCGATGGGGAGCTGAAGGCTGCGGCCGACCTTCTGCAGGCCCTGGAGCAGGCCGGATCCCCGCTTCTTCGCGGGGGCCGCCGATGGCGCGGTGGCGGTGGTCATGGTTCCTCCATCTGGGTGATGGTCTACACCACTCAGTGGTGTAGACCATGTTGTAGCAGATGAAGAACGCATAAGGAACCCACTGTGCGGGCGCTATGTCTTTGTGACGTCTTCGTACTCTTCCTCACGCTCCCGACCGGGCGTGAACTCATGGGTTGGCGACCGCCTGTCCTGTGGTGTAGACCAGTTACCGACGATTGGGTTGCTGTCGATCGGGTTGCTGTGACGTCATCCTTCGGTACGCACGACACAATCGCTCGCGAAGCTGGGCCACCTGTGCGTGAGGAGACCGACATGGCCACCAAGGCAGAGAAGATCGTCGCCGGACTCGGCGGCATCGACAACATCGAGGAGATCGAGGGCTGCATCACCCGCCTGCGGACCGAGGTCTCCGACCCCTCCCTCGTCGACGACGCCGCCCTCAAGGCCGCCGGCGCCCACGGCGTCGTCAAGATGGGCACCGCCATCCAGGTCGTCATCGGCACCGACGCCGACCCGATCGCCGCGGAGATCGAAGACATGATGTGACCGCCCCGCGTCACCTGTCAGGGGCTTCTCCCACCACGGGAGGAGCCCCTTCCCGCCGTACGGCTAGGCTCGGCGCCATGTCACGCATCGACGGCCGCACCCCCGAACAGCTCCGCCCCGTCACCATCGAACGCGGCTGGAGCAAGCACGCAGAAGGCTCCGTCCTCATCTCCTTCGGCGACACCAAGGTCTTCTGCACCGCCTCCGTCACCGAAGGCGTCCCCCGCTGGCGCAAGGGCAGCGGCGAGGGCTGGGTCACCGCCGAGTACTCCATGCTCCCCCGCGCCACCAACACCCGCGGCGACCGCGAGTCCGTCCGCGGCAAGATCGGCGGCCGCACCCACGAGATCTCCCGCCTCATCGGCCGCTCCCTGCGCGCCGTCATCGACTACAAGGCGCTCGGCGAGAACACCATCGTCCTCGACTGCGACGTCCTCCAGGCCGACGGCGGCACCCGCACCGCCGCCATCACCGGCGCCTACGTCGCCCTCGCCGACGCCGTCGCCTGGGCCCAGGGCAAGAAGCTGATCCGGGCCGGGCGCCAGCCCCTCGTCGGCACGGTCTCCGCCGTCTCCGTCGGCATCGTCGGCGGCGTCCCCCTCCTCGACCTCCGCTACGAGGAGGACGTCAAGGCCGAGACCGACATGAACGTCGTCTGCACCGGCGACGGCCGCTTCGTCGAGGTCCAGGGCACCGCCGAGGCCGAACCCTTCGCCCGCGAGGAACTCAACTCCCTGCTGGACCTCGCGGTCTCCGGCTGCAAGGAATTGACCGCCCTGCAGCGCGCGGCACTTGATACCGTCCTCGAAAAGTAAAGGGGAAACCAAGCGGAACGGCGTGCGGTGGCAACCTCACCGCGCGCCGCGGCGTCTTGGCCAGTACGCGCCGTACGCGGCGCCGGGATGTGCAGCAGTGCACCAACGGGGAGGACCACAGCAATGGCCATGTCCGCGAGCCGCCGACACCGGGGCCGAGGCCGCCGTACCGCCATCGCCGCGAGCGCCGCGGCCGTCGCCCTCACCCTGGGCTTCACGGTGACCGGCTGCGACGCCGTCAACAAGGCGCTGGACTGCGTCCAGACCGCCGACGCCATCGCCGACAGCGTCACCGACCTCCAGCAGGCCGTGGAGAACGCGTCGAACGACCCGACCCAGCTCGACGAGTCCCTCACCTCCATCGAGAACGACCTCGACCAGATCGGCGACAAGACGGACAACGCCGACGTCAACAAGGCCGTCGACGACCTCGGCACGGCCGTGAAGAACGTCCGCACGGCGGTGGACAACGGCGACGCCACCCCCGACCTCAGCCCGGTCACCGACGCGGCCGGCGAACTGACCAAGGTCTGCACGCCGTAACAAACCGGTGGTGGGGCTCGGGATACTGGGGACATGACCCGCCTGATCCTCGCCACCCGCAACGCCGGAAAGATCACCGAACTCAGGTCGATCCTCGCCGACGCAGGTCTCCCGCACGACCTCGTCGGCGCGGACGCCTACCCGGAGATCCCCGACGTCAAGGAAACCGGCGTGACGTTCGCCGAGAACGCCCTCCTCAAGGCCCATGCCCTCGCCCGGGCCACCGGCCTGCCTGCCGTCGCCGACGACTCCGGCCTCTGCGTGGACGTCCTGAACGGCGCCCCGGGCATCTTCTCCGCCCGCTGGTCCGGCACCCACGGCGACGACAAGGCCAACCTGGAACTCCTCCTGGCCCAGCTCTCCGACATCGCCGACGAACACCGCGGCGCCCACTTCGCCTGCGCGGCGGCGCTCGCGCTGCCGGACGGCACGGAGAGGGTGGTCGAGGGCCGCCTGAGGGGCGTCCTGCGCCACACCCCCACCGGCACGAACGGCTTCGGCTACGACCCGATCCTCCAGCCGGACGGCGAGTCACGCACCTGCGCGCAACTGACGGCCGAGGAGAAGAACGCGATCAGCCACCGGGGGAAGGCGTTCCGGGGGTTGGTGCCGGTGGTTCGGGAGCTGCTGGGCTGACTCGCGCATGGAAACGGCCTGCGTATCGATCCTTCGATGCGCAGGCCGTTCAGGTGCGGCGGAAGGGATTCGAACCCTCAAGCCCGATCAAGGGCCACAGATCCTAAGTCTGCTGTGTCGCCATTGCACCACCGCCGCCAGCCGTCTGCCATCGTACCGGGAGTTGCTTGCCGCCTTCTGCCTCCCCTGCACCAGGTACTGGTGACCGCATGCCAGTTGGGGTAGCGAACCGTTTGTCGGACAGTCACGTCCGAAACGTAAAGCGGCCTGCGCCGGGGTCACCCCGGCGCAGGCCGCAGAAGCGGGGGCTCAGATCCCCAAGTCCTTGATGATCTTGGCCACGTGGCCCGTCGCGCGGACGTTGTAGAAGGCGTGGGCGACCTTGCCCTCCTCGTCGACCACGATCGTGGAGCGGATGACGCCGAGGTAGGTCTTGCCGTAGTTCTTCTTCTCGCCGAAGGCCCCGTACGCGTCGAGTGCCGTCTTCTCGGGGTCGGCCAGGAGGGTGACCTTCAGGGACTCCTTCTCGCGGAACTTCCCGAGCTTCCCGGGGCTGTCCGGGGAGATGCCGATGACGTCGTAGCCGGCGTCGGCCAGGAGGTCGAGGTTGTCGGTGAAGTCGCAGGCCTGCTTGGTGCACCCGGGGGTCAGGGCCGCCGGGTAGAAGTACACGATGACCTTGCGGCCCTTGTGGTCCGACAGGGACACCTCGTTGCCGTCGGCGTCGGGGAGGGTGAAGGCGGGGGCCACGTCCCCGGGCTGGAGTCGCTCGCTCATCGGTCCAGCGTAACCGGGGGTCCTGACAGTGCGGTCGCGGGCAGAGCTGACAGACTGTCCAGAACAGGTATCGGCAACAACGTATCGGCTGACTTCGGAGGCCTCACCGTGGCGGACACGTCGGACACCAGAACCCCGGCGCAGATCGAGGCGGACATCAGGGCCCGCCGTGCGAAGCTGGCCGAGACACTGGACGAGATCGGGGTGCGGGTGCACCCCAAGACCATCGTCGGGGACGCCAAGGCCAAGGTCGTCGCCAACGTGGACCACACCCTCGGCAAGGCCTACGTCCAGGTCAACCGGGTGGTGACGGACGTCAGGGCGCAGTTCGTGGACGAGGACGGCGCGCCGCGTCTGGAGCGGGTCGTGCCGGTGGCGCTCGTCGTGGTCGGTGTGGTCGGCCTGCTCGCGCTGAGCGGCCGACGACGGAAGGCGTGAGGAGCCACCCGGTAGCCCTCCCGTACGGCGAAGGCAGGTAGGTTCGAGTCGTGAGCGGTAACAGAAGCGACCACAGCGGTCCTCAGCACGACAAGCTTCCCATCCGGATGCTCCACGACCGTGTCCTCGTACGGCAGGACACCAGCGAGGGTGAGCGGCGTTCCGGCGGCGGGATCCTGATCCCCGCGACGGCGGCGGTGGGCCGGCGTCTGGCGTGGGCGGAGGTCGTCGCCGTGGGGCAGAACGTACGGACCGTGGAGCCGGGCGACCGGGTCCTGTACGACCCGGAGGACCGGGCCGAGGTGGAGGTGCGGGGCGTGGCCTACGTCCTGATGCGCGAGCGCGACCTGCACGCGGTGGCCGCGGACCGGTTCGAGGGCTCGGAGGACACGACCGGCCTGTACCTCTGAACGAGGTGTACCTCTGAATGATTGGCCGAAAGGGGCTGGTGACCATCGTCACCAGCCCCTTTTGCCGTTCCTTTGCTAGCTTTGAAGGCGCCCGACGAGACGCGCCGTACCGGGACGGAAGAAAAGACGACGCACCCGTGAAGACAGAACGCTCGCGTCTCGGAGGTGCCCCATGGCCTGGGTCCTGCTCGTCCTCGCCGGTCTGCTCGAAGTCGGCTGGTCGATCGGTATGAAGTACACCGACGGTTTCACCCGGCTCGTGCCCAGTGTGCTCACCGGCGCCGGGATCGTCGCCAGCATGCTGCTGCTGTCGTACGCCGCCCGTTCCCTGCCCATCGGCACCGCCTACGGCGTCTGGGTGGGGATCGGGGCGGCCGGTGCGGCGGTGCTCGGGATGGCGGTGCTGGGGGAGCCCGTCACCGCCGCCCGGATCTTCTTCGTCTCCCTGCTGCTGGTCGCCGTGATCGGCCTCAAGGCGACCAGCGGGCACTAGTCGATCTCTCTGCGGGTCGTGAGCTGCGTCCCCGTCCCCGTCGTCGTGCCCTGTGAGCCCGGGGTGCCGGTGTCGCCGGTGCCCGTGGTGGTGCCCGCGTCCCCGGTACCGGTGGTGGTGCCCGCGTCGCCGGTGCCGGTGGTGGTGCCGGCGTCGGTGGTCCCTCCGTCGGTCGTGCCGGTGGAGGTACTGCCGTCGGTCGTGCCGCCGTCGGTCGTGCCGGAGGTGGTCGAGCCGCCGTCCGTGGTGCCGCCGCTGGTCTGGCCCTGGGTCTGGCCCTGCGTCTGGCCCTGGGTGTCCTGGCCGCCGGGGGTGGCGTCGTCGCTGCCGGTGGTGGCGCTCGGCGAGGAGGCGCCGGAGGGGAGACCGGTGTCCGCGGAACCGGGCTGGAGGTCGAGGTCGAAGGAGTGGGCCTCGGTGTTCTTCAGCGCCTCCTTGGTGAACTGCGCCCAGATCTCGGTGGGCGCGCCGCCGCCGTTGATGCGGGCGAGGCCCATGGCGCCCTTGAGGGACTTGTGGGCGGCGGTCTCGGGGTCCTGGCCCATCACCGCGACGACGGTGGCGAGGTCGGGGGTGTACCCGGCGAACCAGGCGGCCTGGTCCTCCTCGGCGGTGCCGGTCTTGCCGGCGGCGGGGCGGCCGGCGGCGAGGGCGGCGGTGGCGGTGCCCTGGTTGACCACGCTCTGCAGGACGGAGGTGGTGGTGTCGGCGGCCTCGCGGCTGACGGCCTGGGTGGTCTTGCGCTTGGGCAGCTCGACCGTCTTGCCGTCCTTGGTGAGCTTCTCGATGATCGTGTACGTGCCGTGCTTGCCGTGGTTGGCGAGCGTGGCGTACGCCTCGGCCATGTCGAGGACGCTCGCGGTGGCGGTGCCGAGCGCGATCGACGGGTACGGCTGGAGGTCGGGGGTGTCGGTGGGCAGACCCAGGGCGATCGCGGTCTGCTTGACCTTGGACGGGCCGACGTCGACGGCCATCTGCGCGTACACGGAGTTCACGGACTTGTCCGTGGCCTGGCGCACGGTGATGTTGCCGTAGTTGACGTAGTCCTCGTTCTCGGGGGCGTAGCTGCCGCCGCTCCAGCCCTGCACGGGGCGCTTGTTGGTGCCGTCGTACACCGTGTTCGGGGTGATCGTGCGGCCGTCCTGGGTGGTGGAGTCGTTCTCGACGGCGGAGGTGAACACGAACGGCTTGAAGGTGGAGCCGACCTGGAAGTCCTGGCGGGTGGCGTTGTTGGTGTACTGCTTGATGTAGTCGATGCCGCCGTACATGGCGAGTATCTTGCCGGTTCTGGGGTCGACGGCGGCGCCGCCCGCGCGGACGTAGGTGTCGACCTTGCGGTTCTTCTTGTCGAGCTTGTCCATCAGCTTGTCGTTGACGGCGTCGACGAAGGCGTTCTGCTTCTTCTTCTGGATGGTGGTGGTGATCTGGTAGCCGCCGGCGTCGAGCTGGTCCGAGGTGACGATCTTGTTGTCGAGCAGATAGTCCTTGATGGCGTTGACGAGGTAGCCGCGCTGACCGGACATGCCGGTGGCGGCGCCCGAGGTCTCCTTCGGCGTGGGGAACTTCATGCCCTCGCGCTTGGACTCGTCGAGCCAGCCCTTGGTGACCATGCCGTCCAGGACGTAGTTCCAGCGGGCCTCGGCGGCCTTCTTGTTCTCGGGGTGGGCGATCACGTCGTACTCGCTGGGCGCGTTGACCAGCGCGGCGAGGTACGCGCCCTGCTCGGGGGTCAGTCCGGAGGCGTCGATGCCGTAGTAGGCCTTGGCGGCGGCCTCGATGCCGTACGCGTTGCGGCCGAAGTAGCTGGTGTTGAGGTAGCCCTCGAGGATCTCGTCCTTGGACTTCTCGCGGTCCAGCTTGATCGCGATGAAGAACTCCTTCACCTTGCGCTTGGCGGTCTGCTCCTGCGCGAGGTAGTAGTTCTTCACGTACTGCTGGGTGATCGTGGAGCCGGACTGCTTGCCCTTGCCGGTCGCGGTGTTCCAGCCGGCCCGCAGCATGGCCTTGGGGTCGACCGCGGACTCGGTGTAGAAGTCGCGGTCCTCGGCGGCGAGGATCGCGTGCTGGGCGTCCTTGGAGATCTGTGAGAGGTCGACGTTCTCGCGGTTGATCTCGCCGTCGCGGGCGATCTCGCTGCCGTCCGCGTAGAGGTAGACGTTGGACTGCTTGGTGGCGAGCGCGTTGGCCGGCGGGATCTTGACCGTGGAGTAGCCCAGGTAGAACAGGCCGACGAGCAGGAGCACGCCCAGGACGAAGGTGGCGAGCACCATCCGCCAGGTGGGGATCAGCCGCCGCCAGCCGGTGCGCTTGGGGCGCTTGGGCATCTTGGCCTCCCCCGGCTGTTCACTCGGTGCCCAGCCCTCGGTCGGCTGCTGCGGCTGCGGCTCGTCGCTCATGTGCTGCTCGGACTCCTGTTTCGCGTCGTACGTTCCCGTACGCCTCGTACGCCATCTGTGCCCCCTGTTGGAGACTCTCGCACCAAGCGTTCCGTTCCCGGCAATCGGCACGCGTTGTGCCGGAAAACGCGTGGCACGTCACTGTGCCTGCGGGCTAGGCTCCTGCGCTTCGGTGTCGTAGAGGTGGACGAGCGGGCGAGGAGGAAGGTTGCCGTGGGTTCGGCGCGGTTGTACGCGGCCGTCGCAGCGGGGGGTTTCAGAAGGTACGCGACCTATCGGGCGGCCACGGCCGCGGGGGTGTTCACCAACACGGTTTTCGGCCTGATCCTCGTCTACACATACCTGGCGTTGTGGGACGAGCGGCCGCACCTCGGGGGCTATGACCAGGCCCAGGCGGTGACGTTCGTGTGGCTGGGGCAGGCGTTGTACGCGACGCTGGCGATCCAGGGCGGTGGTTTCGAGATCGATCTCATGGAACGTATCCGTACGGGTGACATCGCGATCGACCTCTACCGTCCGGCGGATCTCCAGGCCTGGTGGCTGGCGAACGACATGGGGCGGGCGGTGTTCCAGCTGCTGGGGCGCGGTGTGATCCCTTTCATGTTCGGGGTGTTGTGCTTTCCCACGGCGCTGCCGGGTGATCCGGGGACCTGGCTGGCCTTCCTGGTCACGCTGGTGCTGGCGATGATCGTCAGTTTCGGGATCCGGTTCCTGGTGGCGCTGAGCGGGTTCTGGCTGATGGACGGCACGGGCGCGTTGCAGGTGCTGATGGTCACGGGGATCTTCTGCTCGGGGATGACGCTGCCGCTGAACGCGTTCCCGGGGGTGCTGGGGGAGGCCGTACGGGTGCTGCCGTGGGCGGCGCAGCTGCAGATGCCCGCCGATGTGCTGATGGGCGAGGCGGATCCGCTGCCGGTGTTCGCCTTCCAGGCGGCCTGGGCGGTGGCGCTGCTGGCGGCGGGGCGGCTGCTGCAGTCGGCGGCGACGCGACGGGTGGTGGTGCAGGGTGGCTGAGGACCTGCGGTTCGCCGAACAGGGCCGGCCCGCGGCCGTCCTGGAGGGGCTGCGGACCTACCGGATGATCGCCGGGATGTGGATCCGTTCCACGATGGCCTACCGGGCGTCGTTCGTGATGACGGCGCTCGGCGGGGCCCTGGTGACCGGGCTGGACTTTGTCGCGATCTTGCTGATGTTCTCCCGGGTGGACAGCCTCGGCGGCTACACGCTGCCCGAGGTCGCCCTGCTGTACGGGCTGTCGGCGACCTCCTTCGGGATCGCGGACCTGGTGATGGGGTCGGCGGGCCGGCTGGGCACCCGGGTGCGCGACGGCACGCTGGACACGCTGCTGGTGCGGCCGGCGCCGGTGCTGGCGCAGGTCGCCGCGGACCGGTTCGCGCTGCGCCGGCTGGGCCGGATCACCCAGGGGGCCGTGGTCCTCGGGTACGCCCTGCTCGCCCTGGACGTGCACTGGACGGCGGCGAAGGCGGTGCTGCTGCCGGTGACGGTGGTGTGCGGTGGGGTGATCTTCTCCGCGGTGTTCGTGGCGGGCGCGTCGTTCCAGTTCCTGGCGCAGGACGCCGCCGAGGTGCAGAGCGCGTTCACGTACGGCGGCCAGACGCTGTTGCAGTATCCGCCGACGGTGTTCGGCAAGGAGCTGGTGCGCGGGGTGACGTTCCTGTTCCCGCTGGCCTTCGTCAACTGGGTGCCCGCCGCCTATGTGCTGGACCGGCCGTATCCGCTGGGGCTGCCGCAGTGGGCGGCGTTCGCCCCGCCGCTGGTGGCGGTGGCGTGCTGGGTACTGGCCGGGCTGGCGTGGCGGGCAGGCCTCAGGTCGTATCGGAGCACAGGGAGTTGAGGGTGTCGGTGGACAGGGAGCTGGCGGTGGACGGCGGGTCGACGGTGGACGCTTTCATCGAACTGGACCGGGTGGAGAAGGTCTTCGACGTGCGGAAGAAGACCGGCTTCCTGAAGCGGGAGGTGCGGCGGGTGCGGGCGGTCGACGCGATCTCGTTCACCGTCGCGCGCGGGGAGATGGTCGGCTACATCGGGCCGAACGGCGCGGGGAAGTCGACCACGATCAAGATGCTGACCGGCATCCTGGTGCCGAGCGGCGGCCGGCTGCGGGTGGCGGGCATCGACCCGTCCCGCGAGCGGACCCGGCTGGCGCACCGCATCGGGGTGGTGTTCGGCCAGCGGACGACCCTCTGGTGGGACCTCCCCCTGATCGACTCCTACCGGCTGATGCACCGCATGTACCGCATCCCGGACGTCCGTTACCGCGAGAACCTCGACCGGCTGGTGGAACTCCTGGAGCTGGAAGCCCTGTTGGACGTCCCCGTGCGTCAGCTCTCGCTCGGCCAGCGGATGCGCGGCGACATCGCGGCGGCTCTGCTGCACGACCCCGACGTGCTCTACCTGGACGAGCCGACGATCGGTCTGGACGTCGTCTCCAAGGCGCGGGTGCGGGAGTTCCTGCGGGAGGTGAACACCGAGCGCGGCACGACGGTCCTGCTCACCACCCATGATCTCCAGGACATCGAGCAGCTGTGCTCGCGGGTCATGGTCATCGACCACGGGCGGCTGGTCTACGACGGCGGGCTCGCCGGGCTGCACGAGGCGGGGGAGAGCGAGCGGACCCTGGTGGTGGACCTGGAGCGGGAGCTGCCGCCGATCGAGGTGGTCGGCGCGCAGGTGGTGAAGGTGGAGGGGCCCCGGCAGTGGCTGGCGTTCCCGGCGTCGGCGTCGGCGGCCCCGCTGGTGGCGCGGATCGCGGCGGAGTATCCGCTGGTGGACCTGTCGGTGCGGGAGCCCGACATCGAGGCCGTCATCGCACGGATGTATGGGGAACGGGAGGCCGTGGTGCCGGGGGCCCAGAGCTCGTAGGCTGCAGGCATGACCGACGACGCCGCAGTCCCGGACCTGAGAGCATCGGACGCCGACCGCGAACGGGTCGCCGAGGTCCTGCGGGACGCCCTCGCCGAGGGGCGCCTGGACATGGCGGAGTTTGAGGAGCGGCTGGAGCAGACGTACCGGGCGCGGACGTACGGCGAGTTGACGCCGATCACCCGGGACCTGCCGGCCGGCGCCGGGACCACGCCCGCGGTCTCGCTGCGCAAGGAGCCGGTGCCGGAGGGAAGTTGGGCCGGGCGGACGGTGGGCGGCGAGGGTTCGTCGAGCTGGGCCGTCGCGGTGCTGTCGGGGTTCCAGCGCAAGGGGCGCTGGATCGTGCCCCGGCGGTTCACCGCGGTCGCCTTCTGGGGCGGCGGGGAGATCGATCTGCGCGAGGCGGACTTCGCGGCCGGTGAGGTCGAGATCACCTGTGTCGCCCTCATGGGCGGGATCCAGATCGTGGTGCCGCCCGGGGTGGAGGTCGTGGTCCGGGGCATCGGGATCATGGGGGGCTTCGACCAGCGGGAGACGGGGGTGCCGGGCGAGCCGGGGGCGCCCCGGGTGATCGTGAGCGGGTTCGCGTTCTGGGGCGGTGTCGGCGTGGAGCGCAAGCTGAGCCGGGCGGCCCGCAAGCAGGCGAAGCTGGAGCGGAGGGCCGCCCGGGCGGAGCTGCGCGAGGGGCGTCGCGACCGGCACTTGGGGCACTGAGCCCGGGAGGCACGACCGTCTCCTAGGTCCTGACGGCCGAGCCCTTCAAGTCCCCCAGATCCGCCAGGTCCAGTGTCCGGGCCATCGTGCGGTAGCCCAGGTCGCTGGGGTGCAGATGGTCCCCCGAGTCGTACTCCGGGCGCAGGCTGCGGGGGTCGTACGGGTCGCGCAGGGCCTTGTCGAAGTCGACGACCGTGTCGTACACCCCGCCCTCGCGGATCGCGTCGTTGACCAGCCGGCGGACGTCCTCGCGGTCCGCGCTGTAGCCGCGGTGGCCGTGGAACGGGGTGAGGGTGCTGCCGACGACCTTGATGCCGTGGGCGTGGGCGCGCTCGACGAGGGTGCGCAGTCCGGCCACGATCGCGTCGGGGTCGGCGCGGCCCGGGTCGCGGAGGATGTCGTTGACGCCGAGGTCGATGATCACGACCTTGACGTTCGGCCGGCCGAGGACGTCCCGGGCGAACCGGTGCGGTCCGCTCGCGCCGCGGCGGGGGTCGTCGGCGAGGACCCGGTTGCCGCTGATGCCCTCGTTGACGACGCCGTAGCGGGGGGTGTCCGCGCCGGAGCGGGCGGCGGTGCGCAGCCGGTCGGCGAGGACGTCCGGCCAGCGCCGGTCGGCGTCGGCGGTGGCCGTCACCCCGTCGGTGATGGAGTCGCCGAGGGCGACCACGGTGCCGTCGGCCTCCGCGTCGAGGACGTCGAGCGCGGTGAGGTAGCGCCAGTGGACGGTGGTGCCGGTGTAGGCGGCGCCGGTCTCGTCCCCGGTGTGCTCGCCGTCGGCGACATAGCTGGTCTGCCGGGCGTGCGGGTGGTAGGTGACCGGTCCGGAGGAGGTGGGGGAGTAGGTGCTGACGACGACGTCGGAGTCGTGCGGGACGGCGAGGGCGACCGCGTCGCTGACGGTTTCGCCGCCGGGCGGGACGGTGACCGTGGCGGCGCCGCCGAAGGTGAGCCGGCGCAGGGTGCCGGGGGCCGTCGCGGGGCCGTGTCCGCCGGCCGCGACGGCGAGGGTGGCGTGGGTGACGGTCAGCGGGCGGGTGCCGTAGAGGTTGGACAGCGTGACCCGGGCGCCGGTGCCGCCGACGCTGGTGTGCACGATGTTGCGGACCGTGCGGCCCGCCATGCCGGTGGTCCCGGTGCCCGGCTCGCCGCCGACGGGGGAGGCGCCCCAGGTGCCGACCCACACCCCGGTCGAGGCGGGGGCGGCGGACCCGGCGCCGCCGGGCGGCGACGCCGGGACGGCGAGGGCGCTGCCGGTGCGCGGGCCGGGGCCGTGGTCGGCGGCGGCGACCGCGTAGATCGCGGCGGACAGGGCCACCACGAGGGCGACGACCGCGCACAGCAGCGCATAGCCCTTGTGCCTGGTCATGCGGGTCTGGTTCTCCTCGGTGCGGGAGCGTGCGGCTCCGGCGGACAGCGCAGGAGGTCACCGTCGACATCCCCCGTACGAATGACGTCGGGAACTCTTGTTCCGTTCCGGGAGTCGGTCAAGCAGGGACAATATTTGCGTGCGGGACACGGGGGACCGGGGAACGGGGAACGGGTGGAGTCGATGGAGCCAAGGGACGCGGTACCGACCGGGAAGACCCCGGCGCGCGCGATGACCGTCTTCAGCGCCGCCGACGAGGAGAAGCGGCGCGGCGTACGGCGGATGAAACTGACCGCCGCCGGGCTGCTGCTGTTCGTCGCCGTGGTGTACGGCCTCGCGGAGTGGGCGTCCCACGAGGGCGCCGGCCCCTGGGCGGGGTACGTGGCGGCGGCGGCCGAGGCCGGCATGGTGGGCGCGCTGGCCGACTGGTTCGCGGTGACCGCCCTCTTCCGGCATCCGCTGGGCCTGCCCATCCCGCACACGGCGATCATCCCGAACAAGAAGGACCAGCTGGGCGTCTCGCTGGGTGAGTTCGTCGGGGAGAACTTCCTCTCCGAGGACGTCGTACGGCAGCGGCTGCGCGCCGTCGGCATCGGCACCCGGCTCGGTTCCTGGCTGGCCGAGCCGGAGCACGCGGACCGGGTCACGGCCGAGCTGGCGACCGCCCTCAGGGGCGCCCTGACCGTGCTGCGCGACACCGACGTCCAGGCGGTGGTCGGCGAGGCGATCACCCGGCGGGCCGACGCCCAGGAGATAGCTCCGGGCATGGGCAAGATGCTGGAGAAGATCGTCGCGGACGGCGGGCACCGGCGCGCGGTGGACCTGGTGGTGGCGCGGGCCTACGAGTGGCTGGTGCTGCACGGCGACTCGGTGGTGGACGCGGTGGAGGGCGGCGCCCCCGGCTGGACGCCCCGCTTCGTCGACAAGCGGATCGGCGAGCGCGTCTACAAGGAGCTGCTGCGCTTCTGCGCCGAGATGCGGGACATGCCCTCCCACCCGGCCCGCGGCGCCCTGGACCGCTTCCTCGGCGACTTCGCCGCCGACCTCCAGTCCGACACGGACACCCGGGCGCGGGTGGAGCGGCTCAAGGGCGAGGTGCTGGGCCGCGGCGAGGTCCAGGACCTGATCGCGTCCGCCTGGACCGCCGTACGCTCCATGATCGTCGCGGCGGCCGAGGACGAGCGCAGCGAGCTGCGGCTGCGGGTGCGGGCCTCGCTGCTCACCCTGGGCGCGCGGATGGCCACCGAGCCGAAGGTGCAGGAGAAGGTCGACCGCTGGGTGGAGGGGGCGGCGGTGCACGTCGTGACGACGTACCGCAAGGAGATCACCTCCCTGATCACCGACACGGTGGCGGGCTGGGACGCGGAGCACACCACCCGCAAGATCGAGGCCAACATCGGCCGCGACCTCCAGTTCATCCGTATCAACGGCACGGTGGTGGGCTCCCTGGCGGGCCTGCTGATCTACACGGTGGCACGGGCACTGGGGGCGTAGGCCGTCCGGCCGGGGGATCCGACTCAGCTGTCCGTGGTGTTCCGGTTGCGCCGGCGCAGCAGCAGCAGTCCCCCGGCGAGAGCGGTGATCCCGGTGGCCGCGGTCCAGCCGACTACGTCCCCGGACCCGGTGGCGGCGAGGTCACCGCTCTTTCCCTGCGCGCTCTTCCCACCGGCGGGGGAGGCGGACGCGGATGGGGAGGCGGACGCGGATGGGGAGGCGGACGCCGCCGGGCTGCTCGAAGCCCCGCCGGAGGCGCCGCCGCTCACCTTGTCCCTCGTGAACGCCAGCGTCCCGAAGCCGAGCTGGTCGTAGCCCCCGCTGTTCGGCCCGTAGTCCCCGCCCCCGCCCTCGGGCGCCGCCTTCGCCGCGATCCGGGTGAGATAGGGCGCCGACAGGCCCCGCCGCTTGGTGTAGTGGTTGGCGATCATCGCCCAGATGGGCCGGGTCATCGCCGGGTCCACCCCGGCCGCGGCGGACGCGGTCTCGCTCCCGGACCACCCGTGCACCGCCCCCTTGCGACGGGTGTTGGCGGTGTAGCCGACCTTCCCGCCCAGGCTCCACTTGGCCACGTACTGCGCGCCCTTGAGGAACCGGCTGTCGTCGTACCCGTACAGGTCGATGCCCTGGTTCCAGGCCATCTCGCACACGGTCCCCATCAGCCCCACCCCGAGCAGCGCGTGCCCCTGGTCGCGGCCGGCCTCCAGCCACTCGGCGAGGCCGTCCTCGTGGACGACGGGGATGGCGTTCTTCACGGAGCCGAGCCCGGCGCCGCGCTGGAAGTACTCCACGGCCTGCTCGACCTTCGCGCCGTCGTCGCAGAAGATCCCGGTCGCGAGCACACAGGCCATGGCGGTGAGGTCCCAGTTGGGCCAGTAGTTGGTGACGACGGCGTCGTTGTGCCCGACCAGGAAGCTCTCGCTGAGCGGCGAGAACACCGTCCGCAGCATCTTCTGGAAGCGTTCGAGCTCGAAGTCGGGCCGGTCCCGGACGAGTTCGGCGGCGTTGGCGGCCTGGTAGCCGTACAGCCCGGCGGCCAGGAACCGGTCGGCGGAGCCCGCGAGCGAGGTGAGCGTCCCGGACCAGGCGTTGAGGATGGCGACGGCGGTGTCGGCGTGCGCGGTGTCGCCGCCGACGTGGTAGCGCAACCCGTTCTGGTAGGCGGCGGCGAGGTCCTTGTAGAGCAGCGCGTAGTTCTCCGGCGAGCCCGCTCCCCGGTACACGGTCGCCTGCGGGCGGGGCGTCCAGCCGCTCTGCGCCCGCCCGTTGGCGGTCAGTCTGGCGTATCCGGCGGTGTAGGGCGCGGCGCCCGCCTTCACCTTCGCGGCCATCCGTTCCAGGTCGGCACGGGTGTGCAGCAGCCCGGGGTGGGCGTAGCCCGCGGCGCTCGCCGAGGGCGCGGCAGTGACACCGAGGGCGGTGGCCCCGGCGGCCGCCCCGGCGGCCTTCAGCATCCCGCGGCGGCTGATCTGGAGAGGTCGAGTCAGGTGCATGCCCGAGGAGACGGACGGCCCACCACGGGATAACGAAAACCGGCCCTACGCCCCGGTCGTCGACCCCGGTCGTACGATCATCAGCACCGTCACCGTCGCCCACAGCAGGTTGAATATCCCGGTGAACATGGCGAGCCGGACGGTGGTCTCCCTCCCGCCCCCGCCCTCGGCCAGAACCTCCTGCCGGGGCAGGACGAGCACGAGCAGCACCCCGGCCGCCAGCACGGTCAGCACGGTCGACGCGATCAGCCAGGCGTCGCCCATCACCCCCATCGCGCCCGCCGTGGCGAACCCGAACACGGGGACGGCGATGCCGACGGCCGCGTACACCTGGCAGATGCGATGCAGCAGCCGTACGGTCGAGCCCGCGCGTGCGTCGTCGGGCGCCGCGAGGAAGCGGCGGGCGGCGGGCGGGAACATGCTGGCGGCGACGGTGACGGGACCGACGGCGACGATCGCGGCGAGCACATGGACGGCGAGCAGGAACTTGGTCACGGCCCGACGCTAGGCGGCCCCGTGATCACGGAGAAGTGGCGGGACTGCCAGGGGCCAACGGATTCTCGCCATCGTCTCGCCATCGGATGACGCGGATCGCGGGATGTGCCGGCCCTCCTTTGGCGAGAGACCGTCGTAGGCCTACCCTCTCGCCATGCACACCGTGGTCGTCCTGGCACTGGACGGGGTCGTCCCCTTCGACCTGTCCGCACCGATCGACACCTTCGGCTGGGCCCGGCTGCCCGACGGCCGCGAGGCCTACCGGGTGCGGGTCTGTTCGCCCGAGCCGGGCGGGGAGGTGCGGGCGGGGGCGTTCACCGTGCGCGCGCCGTACGGCCTGGAGGCGCTCGCGGAGGCGGACACGATCGTGCTGCCGGGCGTCGCGCAGCCGCCGCAGGCGCTGCCGCCGGGCGTCGCGGAGGCGCTGCGCGAGGCGGCGGCGCACGGCACCCGGATCGCCTCGATCTGTGTGGGCGCGTTCCTGTTCGCCGCGACCGGTCTGCTGGACGGCCTGCGCGCGACGACCCACTGGATCGCCGCGGCGGACCTGGCGGCCCGCTATCCGCGGGTCACCGTCGACCCGAACGTCCTCTATGTCGACAACGGCCAGTTCCTCACCTCGGCGGGCGCTGCCGCCGCCCTGGACATGTGTCTGCACATGATCCGCAGGGACTACGGCTCGGCGGTCGCCGCCCACGCGGCCCGGATGTCCGTCATGCCGCTCGAACGGGAGGGCGGCCAGGCGCAGTTCATCGTCCACGACCTGCCGCCGACGCCCGCCGGGGCGACCCTGGAGCCGCTGCTGTCCTGGCTGGAGGACCACTGCGCGCGGGACCTGACGCTGGAGCAGATCGCGGAGCGGGCCGGCATGAGCAGCCGTACCCTCAACCGCCGCTTCCGCGAACAGACCGGCACGACCCCGTTGCAGTGGCTGCACCGGGCGCGGGTGCGGCGCGCGCAGTACCTGCTGGAGACGACGGCCCACCCGGTCGAACGGATCGCCGCCCAGGCGGGCTTCGGCTCCCCGACGGCGTTCCGGGAACGCTTCCGCCGCGTGGTGGGCACGAGCCCGCAGGGATACCGCAGGTCGTTCCAGGTGGGTGCGGGAGAGGCGGAGGCGGACGTATATCCGGCCTCTTGAGTTCCGATAGAAAGCTATTGATTATCGATAGGTCTCGATCGACAATCAATACATGCATCGACTCTTCGTCGCCGCGCTGCGCGCCGGCATCGCCGCCGCCTTCCTGGGCGGCCTCTTCGGTCAGATCGTCGTCATCCCCGGTACCGCGGCCGACGAGGTCGACCGGTTCCCGCCGTACGAGCCCTTCGCCCTGCCCTACGCCACGGTGGCGATCCTCGGGATCGTGTGCGTCCAGGTCGTGCTCGTGGCGATGTGGATGCTGCTCGGCATGATCGAACGCGACGCGATCTTCACCGCGCGGGCCTTCCGCTGGGTCGACGTCATCATCGGCGCCGCGGTCGCCGCCACCCTGCTCGCGCTCGGGGTCACCGGCCATCTGGCCTTCGCCGACATCCCGGCCCCCGACGGCGCCATGCAGCTGATCGGCGCGCTCGGGGCGGCGGCGCTGGCGGTCGGCGTGGGGGCGGCGTTCGCGATGCTCGTCGTCGTGATGCGCGGACTGCTGCGCAAGGCGACCGACCTGCAGACCGAGATCGCCGAGGTCATCTGACGGCGACCGTCGTCGACCTCGGCCTCGACTTCTCCCTCGACCTGCTGCCGGCCCGGCGCGGCCTGGCGGTGGGCGAGTTCGCCGAGGCCGTCGGCATCACCCCGCCCATGTCGCCGTAGGGAAGAACGGCCGCGCCAAGGCGGTCCGCTTCACCACCCTCGACGCGATCTGAGCCCCTGAGGGTTTCCCCGCTCAGCCCTGCCGGTCCGCCACCGCCCACGAGGCCAGCGCGACCGCACCCGCCACACCGAGGACGGCCGGCCAGGCGCCCACCTTCTTCGCCAGCGGATGCGACCCGGCGAAGGCGGCGACATACGCGGCGCCCAGCGCCCCCGCGGCCTTCCCGCCCGCCCGCTCCCGCCACTGCTGCGCGGCGGCCGCGCCCGCGGCGGCCAGCACCACCCCGCCGAGCTGCCGCTTCTTCGTCCACCGGGCCACCCCGTACCCACCTACGAGCCCGCCGGCCGCGATCACCGAGCTGGGAACCCTCGCCATACCTGCCTCCTCCGGTCCTGCGTCTCTCGCTTTCTCGCTACGAGGCTAACCACCCGCACTCGACGCGTACGCCCGGACCTCGACCGGCTTCAGCAGCGCGGCCGGATCGGTGGCGCCGACCAGTCGCCGGTCAGCCGCAGGGCATGGTGATGGACGGCCGTGGCGTACAGCTCGTACAGCTCGGCGAACGCCTCACGTTCGTACCTCTCCGGGCCGCAGGACCGGTTCCCGTGGCGTGGCTCACAGCGCCCCCGAGGCCCGCCGCTCCTCCCTTCTCCCTCCCCCCCCCCGAAAAACCAGCCACCGCGCATGACCCGCGCTGCCAGGATGGGCGGCATGACGACGACGATCGAGGGTATTCAGGGCGAGGTCGCGCCCGGTTTCGAACCGGTGCGCGAGGCGTTCGCCGCGAACTTCGAACGGCACGACGACATCGGCGCGGCGGTGTGCGTCCACCACCGGGGCCGCCCGGTGGTGGACCTCTGGGCCGGGACCGCCGACCCCGTCACCGACCGCCCCTGGACCCGGGACACGCTCCAGCTGGTCTACTCGGCGACCAAGGGCGCGACCGCGACCGCCGCGCATCTGCTGGCCCAGCGCGGCGAGCTGGACCTGGACGCGCCGGTGGCCGCGTACTGGCCGGAGTTCGCCGCGCACGGCAAGGCCGACATCCCGGTGCGGTGGCTCCTGTCCCACCAGGCCGGTCTGGCGGCGCTGGACCGGCCGGTGCCCCTGGCCGACGCGCTCGCCTGGCACCCGATGGTCACCGCCCTGGCCGCCCAGCGCCCCGTCTGGACCCCCGGCACCGCCCACGGCTACCACGGCCGCACCTACGGCTGGCTGGTCGGCGAGGTGATCCGCAGGGTGTCCGGCCGCACCCCGGGCCGCTTCTTCGCCGACGAGATCGCCGCCCCCCTGGGCCTGGACCGGGACTTCTTCGTCGGCCTGCCGGAGACGGAACGCGCCCGGGTGACCCGCATGGTCCATCAGCAGCCGACAGCCGACTTCTCCACCATCCCCCTGGAGGCGATCCCGGAGGAGTACCGCGACGCGGTGGCCGCGATGCTCGACCCGGACTCCCTGGCCAACAGGGCGTTCGCGATCACGGACCCACCGGAGATCGACTTCAACTCCCCCGAGGTCCAGGCGGCGGAAATCCCCGCCTCCAACGGCATCTGCACCGCCCGCGGCCTGGCCCGCATGTACGCCGCCCTCATCGGCGAGGTCGACGGCGTACGCCTGCTCACCCCCGAGACGGTCGCCGCGGCGACGAAGGAACAGGCCGCGGGCCAGGACCGCGTCCTCATGCTCCCGATGCGCTTCGCCTCCGGCTACATGCTCCCCACCGACCGCGTCCCCCTCACCGGCCCGCGGGCGTTCGGCCACCCGGGCCGGGGCGGCTCCCTGGGCTTCGCCGACCCGGACCACGACCTCGCCTTCGGCTACGTCATGAACCACATCGCCGAGAACCCGACCGACACCCGGGCGGCGTCCCTGGTCGAGGCGGTCGGAAGGTCACTGTCAGGCTGATCCGCTCCCGGGCGGCGTCTTTGGCGGGGGCGCGGTGGGAGGGCGGCTGTCAGGCTGATCAGCTCCCGGAGCCGCCCGCGCGGAGGTAGGCGTCCAGGGCGCGGAGGTAGGCGTCCAGCACGCGGGAGGTAGGCGTCCAGCTCGGCGGCCCCGGCCACCAGCGCCCGCCCGCAGGCGGCCAGCCGCCCGTGCCGGCCGCCTGTGCCAGCCGCGCAGGGCGGACTCCGGCGGCTCCAGCCCGTCGGCCGCCCGCACCTGCGCGATCAACGGCGCGATCTGCTCCAGCGGATGACCGCCGAGCCTGAGCTGATGGGCCAGCCGGGCGTCCCGTAGGTCGGCGTCGGCGTCGGCGTCAGAGTCGCCGCGGACCCGGTACCCGGTACCCGGTCCGCGGATCCCCCCGGCCGCACCACCCGGCCCGCTCCCACGCTCGTGGCGTCGCGGGCCGGATCCGCAACAGCCAGGCGTTCCCCGGCCACTGGCGAAGAGGACCTGTTCCTGGCACGCGCCATGCCTCGCAAGGGCGCCGACACCTTGAGGCTTCGCGGCTGGGCCCCTGTGCTCTGCCCCGCGGACCAGGAGCCTGCCCATCACGGTCCGAAACAGCACCGCAGCCTGTTGAATTGCAGGCCAGATCTTGAGGCGCGAGGTGACGGAGCAGTCATGGGCGAGACAGAGAACACGCGACTGATGCAGCACATCTGCGCAGGGCTGGCCGAAGGGGACGGTAGGCCCCTCGCCGAGAGCCTCGCCGACGACTTCCGCTGGACGATCATCGGCACGACCAAGTGGTCCGGGACCTACGAGGGCAAACAGGCTGTCCTCAATGAACTCTTCCGTCCGCTGCTCGCCCAGTTTGCAGACACTTACACCAACACGGCGCAACGTTTCATAGCCGCCGGTGAATACGTGGTGGTGGAGTGCCGTGGCCGCGCCACAACCATCGACGGGAAGCCCTACCACAACACGTACTGCTGGGTTTGCCACATCAAAGACGGAATGCTGCAAGCACTCACCGAGTACTGCGACACCGATCTGATATCGAGAGCACTCGGAGAACCGGGTAAGCCGAAACTTGGATGATCAAGGCAGCTGAGCGGGGAATTTTGCCCTACGTGACTCCTTGCATCAATCGGTTATTTCGCGGCTGGAAGGCGCTCATACTCAGCCCTTCCCTTCAGGGGAACCGCACCCGATCGAGACGCGGCTCTGCGGGGGCCAGGACCGCCATCGCGCATGGCAGAAACCCGTACCTACCGTTGAACGAGGGCTCATCTACTGTTTCCTGCCAACAGTTCGCCCTGCTGCTACGGTCCTGGCATGACGCTCCCGGTGGCCTCTGTTCACTCCGTTGATCTCCGCGTTCAACCGGTCGACGAAACCCTTGATCGCGTCGGACGTTCCTTCCAGACGCGCTTGGACCTGAACACCGTTGTGCGCAAGCGTCGCTCAGTGGGAGCCCGGACGGACCGCGACACATGGATCCGGGTGGAGCGCCGCGTGATCGACAAGATCGGTGATCAGGGCTGGAACGGAACCGAGTGCGCCGCACGGCTGGAGGGAGTCGCCCAACCCGAATGGCGGGGTTGTGTCGTCTGGCAGGATCCGGATGAACCTGTGATGTGGCGGGCGGACGAGACCGGAATCCTGCCCGGGAGCCCCATCGGCTCCGCCGTGTTGAGTGACGACCCCAAGCTGTCCCACACCTGGTGGCGGGCGCTCAACAACTCGCTGGACGCCCTCGCGGCGCAGCACACCGGCCGCGTCGCAACACCGGACACCGTCACGATCACTCAGACCCTGGTCACGGAGACCATCCGCACCGCGTTCACCGGAGACTTCGACACCACCGTCGACCGGTGGGTACCGGCGCACGCCGATCTGAACTGGGCCAACATGACCGCCCCGACGTTCTGCCTCTTCGACTGGGAGGACTGGGGGAACGCCCCGCGAGGACTGGACTCCGCGACCCTGTGGGGAAGCTCCCTCGCCGTCCCGGCCCTGGCCGACCGCGTACTGCACGCACGGCGCCACGACTTCGAGAGCCGGGACGGCAAGCTGATGACCCTCTTCACCTGCTCGAAGATCCTCGGCCCGGGTGCGCATCCTGAAGACCCACGTCTGGACTCAGCCCGCCGTATGGCGGAGCAGGTCGTCTCGGAGCTTCAGGCGGGCTGAACACGCTGCCGACTTGAGAGAAGCTTCCGGTATTCGCGGATCGCGCACTCGTCGACCTCACAGGCCAGAGCATTGACGAGTTCGCCCAGATGGGCCGGCTCATCGGTTCCCACGGCAACCGCGCGTACCCGCGGGACATGGTAGGAAGCCCGAAAGACCGCCTGTACACGCGAGGCTCCGTCACCGTCCCGCAGGAAGATCCGCGGGTCGACCCGGTCCCATACGGGCGCGTTCGTGCTGCCTCCGAACGGACTCATGCCCCACAGCATGCTGTCGTGCAGGCCCCAGGCCGCGGCGAGAGCGTCTGAGGCTACGAGCGTACGGACGCCGACCAACAGACCGGCCCGGACCATGAGTACGGAGGGTCTCGGTGTGCCCGGCGCGACCAGCCCCGACAGCGGTGACGGATCCCAGGAGGCGACACCCCAGGCACCGCACAGCCCCCTCGCGGTGGCCTCCTCCAGGGCGGCGCACGCGTGGGCCAAGGCGTCCCTCCCACGACCGTCAGGATGTCGGAGCGAGTGCTCAGGATTGTGCAGGAACACCAGGTCCGGCTCCCTCCCGAGGTCCCGGGCGGCCTGCTCCACGGCCGTACGCAGACGAGGGGCGTCGAGTGAGTGTTCCGCCCCATGCGGCGTCCGGAAGTAGCCGACCTTCGTGGAGACCGTGAACCTCGGCAGCAGATCCGCGGCTGTCCTCGCCAAGGTTTCATGCGACAGGAAGCCGAGATAGTTGGAGCTCGTGTCGAGCTCGGTGACGCCCAGGTCCAGGGCGCCGGTCAGGAGTCGGCGGTCGTGACGAGACCGGTGTAACCCGAGGACAACTCGGGGGTCAGCGGCGCGCACATCTCCTCCTTCACCAGCACTTCCGCGACGTCCACCACCTCGGCTCCGACGGCTGGTACCGCCTGGTCCAGATGGACCGGACGGCCGCTCAGGAGCAGCCGCAGCGAGGGCAGGGCCTTGGCCTTGAACGTGAGCTTCTTGCCGGAGGCCGACACATCGACCGTCTCGCCGTTGTCCTGGATCCGGGGAGGGAAGTGCGTGGTGCACACCACGGCGTCGAGCCTTCCGAAGACGTCCAGGAAGGGCACCTGCCTCGGAAGCGGCATCGCCTGCTCGTACGAGGCCAGGAACTCGGCTGGAGGCCGCTCGACGATCAGCTGGGCGGCAGCATCGGTCAGGGCCCGGTCGTCAGCCCCGTGCCGGGGTTCGAGGTCGTGTCGGAACACCTCGCTCTCGCGACACCAGTCGCCCAACCAGGCGAGCCAACTCGCCCCCGTGCGCTTGGTGATGCCGAACGTGACGTGAAGGCTCTTGCCGGACCCGTGACCGTTGCGCGTCGCCTGGTGCCAGTGACCTCGCGGAATGTGCATCACGTCGCCGGTCTTCATGACCCCGGACCAGATGATCTCTTCGCTCGGCGTGCTGTTGGGGTCGGTGTCGCGGTACATGGGCACTGATCGGGAAGTCCCGCGCACCTCCCACTCCTTCTCTCCGGCGAGTTGGACGATCACCACGTCGTGGTCGTCCCAGTGAAGCGGGAAGCCGGATGCCTCGTTCGTGGTCAGGTAGGCGTTGACCTGCACCCGTTCACGCGACCACCACTGCAGACCCCGGCAGGCGACCTCCATCGTCGGATCGAAGACGTTGGCCTGGTCGAGGATCACGGTCGCGCCGTCCCGGAGAAGCGTGCCAAGGCTGTGCATGTTGACCATCGGGATGCTCTGGCCCCTGGGACTCACGCTGTCGGTGAAATAGACGGCCGGGTGCACCTCCTCGCCCTCACGGAAGACCCGGAACTGCGGGCGGTTCAGGCTCCTGCGCATGGCGATGTCGAGCAGGCGGTTCGGGGTCAGGATGCGGGACATCAGGTCCGGGGCATCAGTGCTTCCGCGCACGAAGCTCTTGCCGAGATCATCCACGCCGCTCCAACCGAGCGCCGTCTCAATGGCATCGATCAACCGATGCTTCATCACTTCCTCCTCAGTCTCGTTGTGAGTTCGACTGCGTGGCGCGGTGCGGCAGGGGGCCGGCGTGGCGGACCGCGCGGGCCCCCTGCCGTTCGGCGCTACTCGCTGCCGTGGAGGTTGCCGTCACCGCCTGGCCACGGTGCGTCGCCGGAACTTCCGGCGTTGTCGGACCGGAGGCTGTCGTAGCGGTCGTGGACGGCTGCCAGCTCTTCCACAGCCACCAGAAGGCCGCTCCGGGCCTGCGGCGGCGTCGTGCTCTCTGCCACCTTGTGCTCCTTCCTGTTCAGGCATCTCGAAGCCGAAGCCGAGGCCGAAGACATACGAGGTACTCGGCTGGGTCGGGCGACGCAGCCGTTGGGTGGTGATGTGCTCTGATGCCATGCCGGAGACCGCGCTCGGCCGAGCGACTTGTGACGACTACGGGATCTACGAGCACCCGTATGGACGGTTGCCGCGTGCTTACGGCTGACCTGTGTGTACGGGTTGGTCCGGCAAGGGAAAGCTTCGCTACCTGACGGACCCCCAGCCCTGACAAAATGTCCGGGTCCGTCGTCATCCCAGCTCAGAAGTCGTGCATCATGTCAGCCGATAAGGTGTGCGACAGTGTCGAGCACGGCGGTCCAAGGAAGTTCACGCCCCACAGGCGCATCCCGCGGCTCGTAAAGAGGCCAGACATCCGGGCCGTGGACCAGGTGCACGTCGGCTTCTCGCAGCGTTGCGATGTGCCGTTTCCAGGCCGGGTGGCGGACATGTGCCGCGTTGACCCTGGGAAACACCACGACGGGGAGTCCGAGAGTGCCGATCGCTTCCCCCACCTGCGTCAGTGCCTGGTTGTCGGCGATGCCGGTCGCGAGCTTGGCCACCGTGTTGGCGCTCGCGGGGGCGACGACGTAGCAGTCCACGCTCGGGTGTGGGCTCGTGTCGCCGGGCAGCCGGGCTTCGTCCCGCACGGGCAGACCGGTCAGCTGCTCCAGGAGGTCGACCTCGCCGCTCATACGCAGCCAGCGGCCCGCCGTCGGCGTGAGGGTCACCGCCGCACGCCAGCCCCGTGCCAGAGCCGGCTCCACGAGCCCGCTGCGCAAGGTCTCCACCCCGCCGGCGCCGGTGCCCACGACTCCAAGGACCCGGCTCTCGCCCACGTTCACTGCACCGCCCTGCATCGTTGAGCCATCACGAACAGCTCCGACGAGGGAGCGCCGCCCGTGACCGGAGCCTGCTTGATCAGGTCGCGCAGTGTGTCACGGACACGAGGATTGTTCCGCACGAGCTGCGGCGATGTGGACTCGGCCGTGCGCAGGTGCATGAAGGCGTCGTCCACGCGGCCGGTCAGTGAGAGCGCCCTGGCGTAGTCGATCCGGTGCGAGACGCTCCGTTCCGCCGCCACATGGTCCACGTCTATGTCACCGTGCTCCACCACGTAGGAGACGTTGTCGAGATCCAGTTCCGCTGACAGCCGGTGCAGCAGTACGTTCGTAGGGCCGAAGCTGGTGTGCCAGTGGTTCGAGTCGGAGCCGAGCCGGTCGGCCAGCTCTCCGGCACGCCTCAGCAGGCTCATGGCCGTCGAACGGTCCTGGTGCCGGGCCGCCGCGATGGCCGCCCGAAGGTGGATCATGCCCAGCAGGCTCAGCGCGGCCGGATCGCTCTCCTCGACTCGGCTGGAGAGCCAACCCGATGCTGCCATCGCCAGTTCAAGGGCGTCGTCGTACCGGCCGTTGGCCAGCAGCGCATGAGTGCCCGACCGTGCCGCGGAGGCCAGGACGAGCGGATCCTCCGATTCGTCCGCAGCCCTCATGGCCCTCTCGGCCGCGAGCCACGAGAGGTCGGACTCTCCCGCCTTGGCGAGCGTCGTCGCCGCGAGGTGATGGACACGCGCAGAGACCGCCCAGGAAGCTGTGCGCTCGGTGGCGGAACGAACAGCCCGGTCCTCAAGCCCGTGGGCGGTCTGAAGAAGTCCGGGCAGGGCGGCGATGACCTTGCCGAGCCGACCGGCCTGGTAGTCGTCCCACGCCTCCTCGACGCGAGGTGCCACCGGCCCCGGTGTCGGGAGCTGACTCTCGGCCTCCGGCCCGAACAGCAGCCGGGACAGCCGCCGCGGGCTCATCAACGCGTCCCGGACAGCGGGCACGTCATCCTGCTCCCGTTCGTCCTCCACCAACACGGGCTTCCCAAGCAAGTCACCGAGCGGTACCCGGAGCACACGGGCCAACTCGGCGAGCATGTCGATCCGGGGAGGCTTGCGCCGACCCGACTCCGCCTTGGCCAGCCAGTCGGTGCTACGGCCCACCAGTCCGGCCAGCACCTGCTGGGTGTAGCCGCGGCGTCGCCGGTGGAAGGCGATGCGCTCACCGATGGTCAGATGATCGCCGAGCCCATGCACTCGTATCTTCTCCTTCGTTGCTGGAAGGAGCCCTGCCCAGAGTCACAGCCGGTTCAGCACCGCGGATCACTGTCCCAAGGCGTCGACGAACTGGGACCAGGCGTCATCCGACACCGATATGCAGCCACTGCCCCGAGTCTTCGTATCCCTCACAAGCACAGCTGTCGGAACGAACGCGGCCTCCACACACTCGGTCGCGTTCCCGCCGCTGTACGACGACTTGAACCAGACGGGCTCTGACACGGGCTGAGGGTCGGCGGACATTCACAGCTCCTTGCGGGCGCGGTGGATCATGGCAGAGGAAGCTTCCATATCCAACGCTTGCGCCTGGAGGTACTCGAACGCAAGTCTGTATCGCTCCAGTTCCTCGTCCTTTTCCAGGAAGAGGGAACCAGTGTGGAAGTCGACGTAGACCACATCCAGCGCCGGCTCGGGGCCACCGATGATGACGAAGCTGCCCAGCGCCGCGGCGTGGGCCCCCTTGGCGAAGGGCAGTACCTGAAGCGTGATGTGAGGAGACTCGTTCGCTTCGAGAAGCCGGTCGAGCTGCTCCCGCATGATCTGAGGTGAACCGACGACGCGCCGGATCACGGACTCGTCGAGGATCGCCCACAGCCTCAGCGGCTTCGGACGGATCAGAATCTCCTGCCGCTTCATACGAATGTCGACTAGGCGCTCGATCTCCGGCTGCTCCAGGGGTACTTCGTTGGCCTTCTGAAGCGCCGTGCTGTACGCGCGCGTCTGCAGAAGGCCAGGGACGTAGACACAGCCGAAGTGACTCTCGCGCACAGCTTCGTCCTCAAGCGTGAGCAGCAAGTTCATGCTTTCTGGGATGGAGTCCGCGAAGGAACTCCACCAGCCTTGCTGTTTAGCGTTCTTGGCGATGCCGACAACAGCGTTGCGCTCGGCATCGGTTGCCCCGTACTCACGGCACAACGCATCGACGACGAGCCACTTGACCGGTCCGGCCTGGGTTTCGTACCGGCTGACCGTCGCCTTCGACACGCCAACGAGCTGCCCGGCCTCCTCCAGGGTCAGCCCTCTGCGGGCGCGCAACTTGCGCATCATCGCGCCCAGTTGGCGACGGCGGGTTGTGGTCCGTTCGGACATGCGGCTCCTTAGCCATGGGCCGCCGGGCGGCGGCCCGGAGATCCCCAGGCTAGGCAGCCGAGGTGCCAGGCGGCGTCAGATTCACTCGATGGATTCTCGTGAGAAGTTACATAACGAGACTTCTCCGTGCCATGCTCGCTCTCAGATCGCTACGCAGTGCAGTCGTACGGATACGGCAGGCGCAGCACGTGCGTGGCCTGGGCGGGAGGAATAGTCGTGTCCGGTTATGAGGTCACCGAGCCCCGACTCCGCTGCGTTCTGCCTTTCGAAGCGGTGCCGGCGGAAGTGGGTCTTCTTCGGAGAGCGGCCGCGAAGCAGCTGAGCCGATGGGGGATGCCGGTCGCAGTCGACGAGGCCGAGCTGCTCGTCACGGAGCTGGCCACCAATGTCGTCAAGCACGTCGGCGAAGGCGTGTCGGCAGTCCTGATCCTTGAGTGGAAAGGAGAGCGGCTCCGACTCGAAGTCCATGACAAGAGCCGGACACCGCCTTCAGCGAGGACGCCTGGCAGCGATGACGTGTGTGGCAGAGGCCTGCACCTGTTGGCGTCACTGGCTGTTGACTGGGGCACAGCGCTGACCGCGGCAGGGAAAGCGGTCTGGTGTGAGATCGCGGTGGAGACGGGATCTGCCTGCCGGCGCATCGAGCGGGCCGCGGCTGCGCTTGAGAACTATCAAGGCAACGGTAGGGGCGGCGCGCCGCAGAGGAGAGGGCGGGACGCGGGCTTTGCCGAGCCAGCCGTCGAGCTGATCGCAGACCTGCTCCACTGGACCGCTGCCCGAGGCCTCGACCCGGATGACATCCTCGACCGTGCGCAGATGCACTACGAAGCCGAAGAGGACGCGGCCTAGTGGGTGCCATCCGATGCGGACTTGCGCATCCACTCCCGCAGAGCGGCCGGGGTGCGCCAGGATTCTCCGGGACGGCACCTGTGACACATGCGGTGGCAATTGGCACAGACGCATGCGAGGTCGTCGAGCTTGGTCTCCCGTGTTCCAGAGATGTGGAGGGGAGTGACGTGGTGCACCTCGATGTATCCCTCGCCCAGCTCTCCGTAGGTGTGGGCGAAGTCGAAGTTGCAGACCTCACACCGGAGAGGTCCTCCGCGCCGCCGCACCTGGTCGATCTTCCGAGCGCGGAGTTTCGGGTTCCGCTCGCGTGCGAGGGCCCAGCGGACGAGAAGGCGTCCCTCGATGGCACTCGCCCCCATCTCGTCGACTTCGTCGGGCTGTGGGGGGATGAGATGGAGCTCACCCGAACTGATGCCGTCTTCGACGGCTCGGGCGGCCTGGAGCATCTCGGCCTCACGTTCAGTGAAGGCGTCGATCATGAGCAGCGTGGGCTTGCCGCACCGGGTGGCCTTGCCGGTGTAGTGCGTGTGGTTGCTCGCAAAGTCCGAGGTCTTGCGGCTGACGCTGTCGGGGGACCGGAAACTGGGCAGGGAGAGTACGTCCGCCTCATGGATCGGCAGCGAGCGGAGGAGCTCCGACAGCTCCTGCACCTCCGGGTCGTTGGTGCGCAGCTCGCGCCAGCCGTTCTTCACGACGAGCGCACCGGCGAGCAGAAGCTCGTCCTCAGTCCACGAGGGTATCCGCATGAGCCATATCGTATGAGTGTTCGGTGTGGCGGAGGGTGCGTTCATCGAACCCGGGGGTGTACTGCACACTTGGGTGAGTCGCGTTGTCAGTGGGGTCTGTCACCCTCAGTGATGGTGGATTGCAAGATGTGTCTGCCGTTGTACGGCTGCAAGGAGGGGGCATGACCCGCATGGTCCGCACGAACGAGCTCAAGTACACCTCAGTGGAGATTTGCGCTGGGGCGGGCGGGCAGGCCGTTGGTTTGCACAACGCGGGCTTCAAGCACACTGCCCTGATCGAGATCGACAAGGATGCCTGCCAAACCCTGAAGAAGAACATCGAGCGCAGTTCAGAGTGGGACGGCTGCAAGGTCATCGAGGCTGACCTCAGAGGCTTTGATCCGGCAGAACTGGGGCTGGAGCCCGGAGAGCTTGATCTTCTCGCAGGCGGGGTGCCCTGCCCCCCGTTTTCGGCTGCAGGCAAGCAGCTCGGGCGGGATGATGAACGTGATCTCTTCCCGACGATGCTTGATCTTGTCGATGAGCTCGACCCCAAGGCCGTGATGATCGAGAACGTGCGCGGCCTGCTAGATCCGAAGTTCGCTGAGTACCGGCAGGACATCATCAAGCGTCTGGAGTCCATGGGGTACGAGGAGTGCTACTGGGACATCTTGGAAGCGAAAAATTACGGTGTGCCGCAGCTGCGTCCGCGGGCCATCCTGGTTGCGATGAAGCCGGAGTATGCGCAGCACTTTGAGCACAAGAAGCCGACGGAATCCAAGCAGGTCAGCGTGGGGGAGGCCTTGTATGACTCCATGCGTGCACGGTACGACGCCACAGCTGACCCCAGGGCCGAGCAGGCGTTCAATCGGTGGTATGAGAGGGCGCTAGAGGGCGTCGCTCCCACCGTTGTCGGTGGTTCTAAGAAGCACGGCGGCGCCGATCTCGGGCCAACTCGCGCGAAGCGCGCCTGGGCTGACCTAGGTGTGTGCGGGCTGGGAGTCGCCAACGAGCCTCACGAGATGAAAGACGTGGAACGCGATCTATTCGCGGCCGCAGGCCCGAAGCTCACAGTGACGCAGGCCGCCCTGATCCAGGGCTTTGACGACGACTGGAAGTTCTCCGGTCGTAAGACGGCTGCTTACCGGCAGGTAGGGAACGCGTTCCCGCCGCCAGTGGCCAAGGCTGTAGGCGAACAGATCTTCGCGGCGTTCGAAGCCGCCGAGAAGGCACAGAGAGGCTGAGCAGCGGCTTGGATCAGCGCTTGGTCGTCCTGAGACGGCTCACTGTCGCTGCGATCCGGCCGGCGCAATCTTCGGCCGGTTCATGTTCCCAGAATCGGAGCACTGTCCAGCCGGCGGCATAGAGCTGCTCGTCGGTGTCACGATCGCGCGTGACATTGCGGGCCACTTTGTCCGACCAGTAGCCGGGGTTTGTTCTCGGGGATACATAGTGTTCTGGGCAGCCATGCCAGTAGCAGCCGTCGATGAAGACCGCGACCTTCGCCGGGCGGAAGACCAAGTCGGCCGTCCGGCGAAGGTGTGGCAAGGGTCTTGCGGCCACGCGATAACGCAAACCCTGAGCATGAACAAGGCTTCGGACCAGGCGCTCAGGCGTGGTGTCACGGCTGCGGATAGCCTGCATGTTCCTTCGCCTGGCGGCGGAGGAAGCCCATGAGCCGCTTGGAGGCACCCAGGGTTCTTCGTCTGCAGCCGCGTTCTGCTTCATGTCCCTCACGATACCCGTGGTATCAAGTGTCGGATTCGTTGGTGACCTTGGGCAGCCGCGGTGCTGTTTCCTCCGGGTCGTCCGAGTCGGCGAGAACCCAGGATTTGCCGTCCAACTCGACACGTGGCCGGTCGCCATGATGAGGCCTGGCCTGAGCTACGCGAAAGCTTACGAACTCTCCACGCCGCGGCACTTCCGCCCCAATCTGGCGAGCGATGGCCTGGTGCTTGCTGTAGGGGCCGACGATCACGATGCCCACCTCTCGGAGGACCGTCCGTGCCCTCCCATCACCTTCGCGCAACCGTGCCATGTAGTCGAGTTGTTGAGCCGCTGTGCGGATAGCCCCCCGGCCGATGCGCCGGTTCTGGACGCGACGGAACAACTCGATAACTCGCTTCTGTCCCTTACGACTTCCCTCGATGAGGATTTCTTTGCGAGTGGATGGGGGGAGATGGAGAAGGACATTTTCAGGCAATTCTGCGTTGCGCCACAACCAAGCGATCTTGTCGCGATGCTCGGCCTTGACAGTCAGTTTCTTGTCGCGATTACTTCCGGTGTTCAGCCATTCCTCGCGGACGCGAAAGATGCCAGCGCTCCACTGGCTTTCGTAGTCGTTTGCCCACACGAGAAGACAGAGGTACCCCATAGCCTCGGGCGGTATCATCCAGCCACCGAAGTCCTGAGAAAACTTGCAGTCAACATCGATGCCCTGGATCCGGTAGTCCATCGGATGCTGTCCTACATCGGATCCGTCATCAAACCTGAACTCCCGCTGCAGGTTAATTTCGACGAGGGTTCCAGCGTGAGTCTTCTCCGTCTTGAAGAGCTTCTTCCAGTCATAGCGACCCGTTGCCTCACCGTTGAGCAGCTGGTCGATGGTGTCGCGTAGCACTGAGGCGAATCGCTCTCCAGTTGGGTCGAGAGCTGCGATGTGCTCGTGGACCTTCCGGAGCTCGGGGTCCTGATTCATCAGTTCCTGGTTGGCGATCCAGGTCGCGGTGCGGGCATCTTCCTCGAATGGAAGCAATTCCTGTCCTAGGGCGGAGTGTTGATGGATTGACGTTGCAGGGTTAGCGCTAGGTAGCGTCGATGACGATGGCCTGCGGCTGGTTCGGGTCCTTGACGCCGAACCGTAGAAGCTCGCGCTTGGAGTCGATGGCCGAGCGGGGAGGGAGAAGCGTGAAAGCCATGATGACGCGTGAGGGATCGATCACGCCCCCGTGGACAGTGGCTTGCACTTCGGCGTCGGTGTCCGCTTCGACCACGGGGTACAGCAGAACCACGCCGCGGTGAGGACCAACAGAGTGCAGCCCGACTTGTGAGGGCTCTGCCTGCGCGGTGTCAATCAACTGCTGTGCGAATGCGCGGTGCACATCGCGCGAGATACGCCCAAAGGCCGCCTTGTCGGCCTGGCGGCTTCGCCGATGCAAGGGAAACGGGCCATGGCCCAGTACAGAAGCCTCGATCCGGTGGCGCTCTGTCAGGTGGGGCACGAGCACGAGCCAGTCGTCTACCTTTGCCAGCTGCCCATCCAGCTGCGACAGATACCTGAGGTGCGGCATGAAGCGGTTCTCACCCTCCCACTCCAGAGGGCCTAGAACCCCAAGCAGATCCGTGTGGGACATGAGTGCTGTAGAGGCCTGGAAGGTCCTTGTCAGGGAGTTGATAGGGCCCGGGGACAGCCGACAGGCAGTCGGTGCAGGACTGAGCGCAGTGAGTATCGGAAGCCAGCGCTTCGTGTTGCGGGCCGTGGCGTCGGCCTTCATCGGGTAAGTGAGGAGTTCGATGGGCTGGCCAGGTGAGCGGATCTCGCGGACCTCAGCATTGAACATCTTGTTGCGGGACGTGGGCTTCAGCCAAGACAGATGCTGCGAGACCAATGGCGGGATCTGGGACGGTGTTACCAGCGGATATCCGTCCACTGTCTTCCCGGCATACCGTCGCAGCTCAGCACGGAAATCTTCCTCGTCGCGGCAGATCGCCTCGAATGCCTCGTACAGGTCGAGTTTCTTTCCGCGTCTGTAGGGCTCTTCTCGGCCGATATAGAGTCGTACCAGGTCGCGATACCCCGGCCGGAAACCAAACCAGCGACCCATCTGCATCAGTGTGTCGGCCTGCTTGGTCTTTCTGCGGTAGTAGGTGACAGTCAAGCCTTCCACAGTGAATCCACGGGATAGCTTGGTGCCTCCTACGAGGATCTTCCAGACGTTCGGAGTGCGGTCGAAGTCCAGCTCTTCCCTGGCGTAGTCGCTGTCCTTGTCGCCGTTGACAACCAGGACCGGGCTCCTTCCTTTGTTGATCAGCTGCCGAGCGCGCGATAGGTACGGCTTCAGATCCGCGAAAGAGGCGGGTACTGGCAGACCGTTCGCACGAGAATCACTGACAGGGATGAAGTCACTCTCGTAGAGCGTGCGGAGGCGCTCTAGCCCTGCAGTACTGACCGGGGCTGAGTTGTGCCACAGCTTGCTTATGCGGAGAGCGAGTTCGGTGTGATCTGCTTGGCTAACCGACTCGTGCACGAGCATCGTATGGTGCCTGAAAGGCTTCTCAGATATGCCTCGGTCGCTGCGGTACAACTTCATCGCACCAGCAAGCAAGAAGGCGTTCAGTGCTTCCTGCAAGCGGTCGCCTGTCGAGTCGTAGATGCCACGTACATGCGCCAGTTCATGGGAGTTGGCTACCGTGAGCTCTTCTTGATCAACTATCGAGTTGAGGTCATGGAAGTCCTGAACTCCCATATAGCCCTCCGGTCGACGGAGCGAGATCAGGAAATCGCTGGGGAATAGATCCTTCTCATCGCCGGCGTCAATGAAGACATTGGCGAACGGTGTTGCTGTGTATCCGACGTATTGAGACCGCGGTAGCAGTGTGATCAGTTGTGAGATCAGCCTATTGATGGCAGACCGCTTCTTGTCTCCGGCTACCCATTTCTTAGGGTCGACTGTATTGACTGACGCCTGGTCAGACTCGTCATCGATGATGAGGGCAGGGATTTCTCCCAGCAGTGAGTGCACCTGCTTGAGATCTTTGACGAGCTTGGTCAGAACCTTGTCGTTTTTCTTCACGACCACGATGCGGGCAGCGGAAGGATGCAGATTGCGCGGATCAAACAGGGGTGCTGTGCGTATGCGTTTCTCGTAGTCCAGGGCGCTGATTCCCCGTTGGAGGCTCATGTAGTCGCTGTCGCGCGTGGTGAGCCGATCAATGTCGAAGCGATCGAGTGCAGACGGCCGGGCCCCGAAGGAAACGAATTCGTCCCACTCGTCGTCGTCGCCGATGTAATCGATGCCCACGAGCGTGTCCGGGTCAGCCGGGTCGGCACGGCCGAGGATGTTCTCCTGGCCGATCAACTCCTTGTCCAGGCGGCGCTGTGTTTGGGCGCGGAGAAGGTTATACATCCCGCTCAGCACGATGACGAGCCGATATCCTGCGTCGATCGCTTTTGCTGTGACGCCGGTGAAGTTGGCAGTCTTGCCGGACTGTACGTAGCCGACGACTAGTCCCTTTGCTTGTCGTCGGACTTCCTGCTCAGGGTCGGCGAGGCGCTCAACAACGGAGTTGGTCGCTTCGTTTAGGTGCGCGATTGCGGCAGCGTCCCAGCCCTTCTTCTCGAGCAGTTCCCGGTATTTGGGCCAGTAGAAGGCGTGCCGCGATGCGCGTTCTGGGTTGTACCAGGGTGTGGGCTCAACGGCAATGACGTCCGAGCCGGGCTCCTTGTCGATGGGGGCCGTGACATCGAGAGTCTTGCGCAGGTCAGCGCCAAAGCCGAGCCGCTCGTACACGCGTTGACGACGTGCATCCGTGCGTGCGGGTGTACCTTCTCCCCAGCGAGGTTCATTGTCAAAGTCCCAGTCTGTGAGCTTGCGGCTCCACAGCTCTGTCAGGCCGAGATCGCCTGCAGCCAGCAGAGCCCGGAAGGTCTCTTCGCTGAGATCAGCGTCGGGGTGCTCCTCCTCTGCATTGAGGTACGCCCACTTCAGGAAAGGCTGCGGTCCTCGGGTCATGCCGTCGAGGGCCGCTGAGTGAATCTCGTAGAGCAGGTGGGGAGTATCGGTCACGGTGCGGTGGAGTCCTTTGGGAGGGCTCGGGGAGAGTCCGGAGCCGCGGGGTGAGGAGTCACTCGGCAAAGCGGTCGCGTTGACTGAGGACAGCGCTTAGCAGGATGGCATTCCAGTAATCGAGTCGGTCCTGTCGGGATTTCTCAAAGCGACCGAGAGTGAAGAATTCCTCCAAAAGGAGGTAGAGGAGGGTTTTGGTGACAGGGGCGTCGTTGAGGCCGCCCCGCCTTCCTGCGTTAAATGCGTCTCGGTAGTTTTTATTAAGGAGTACTCTGTTGTTTTCTCGGTCGATTTCGAAGAATTGATCCTCCAGCAGGGTGACCCAACTGAACGTGATTGGTTCTTCGCCGGGCTTCTCCGGGAGCTCTTCGCGAATCGTGCGGCGGATCCTCGGGTCCAGCCCCTTCCCGGGGTAGACCACCGGCTTACGCTGGATCTCAGAGCGTGACGCTCCCTCGCGGTAGGCCGTCTCCGCCTCGTCAAGATACGTTCGGAAGGTTCGCCCTCCGTCGTCGGCTGCTTTTTCAATTCCGCGGGCAAAGGCGGGAGTTGCGGTGATCGTTTCCTTCTTGACATCCAGGCTGAAGACGCTGTTGTTCCCTGTGGGAAGGTCTACGGAGATACGTGCCAGGTTGAGGTGATTCTCGGCCGTGCGGTGCCCGTTCCAGCCGCCTGCCTGAACGAGACGGTCATGGCGGTAAAAGTAGAAGCCCTGGCGTTGTGAAGGCGAACCGATCTCCCGATATCCGGGGAGCTTGGATTTGGCTGGCCAGATGTGCGCTGTGAGTGTCAGATCTCCGATACCCTCGACTGGGGCAGTGAACTCAGCCGGATAGCCGCGGCGGCCGGGAATCTTGTAACTGAACGGATCAAGTGGCTCAACCCCAATGTGTTCCAGTTCTTCCCGGCTGTGAGCGTGCTCGACCACGATGTCGAGGTTTAGGTCACGGGCCAGGAACCTGTGAAGGTAGAGACCAAGATGGGTATCCAGTCGGCTGATCGCCTCAGAAAGGAACCGCTCGGTGCTGCCTTTCTCCACGGTCTCAAATGTGTGTACGTGGTCCCAGCGCACGATGGTGCCCTGCCACTGGATCACTCCGTCGTAGCGGTCTATCAGCGATTGGGCATAATCGCCAGCGACGGTGTCACATCGGAAGCCATCTTCAAGCCCCGCGGCTGTCAGCTGGCGTCCCGCCGCCCGACTGCGGCGCGTACGGCTGATCACGCTGAGGGATCGCGCATGGGTCAAGGACGCAGCCTTGAGGCCAGTGCCGTACATGCCCAGAGACGCGTCTCCGTAGTTACGTCGACGGCCGACCGTCATCGCAGCATCAAGGGCCTCATCATCCATGCCGTTGCCGTCGTCGACGACGAGCAGGCTGGTTACTCGCTCGTCGTCGCGCAGGAAATGTACGACGACGTTCCGAGCCTGCGCGTCGATCGAGTTGTCGATGAGGTCTGCGACCGCAACTTCGAAGCCGTACCCCTGATTGGTGAGCGCCTTGCCGTAGCCGGGGTCAGGGGGCAGATGCTTGCTGCCGGTCGTCGGTACGTCGTACTGCCAGGTATCGCTGGCTATCTGGGCCATGAAGCCGTCCTCGCACACAAGACGGGGCCTGTGTGGGGGAAGTGGCCCGTCACCTCAACTGAGCAAGCCTGCCGGTACTGGGAGTCGTGCTATCAGGCGCGATCGTCCTGAAAACAGGGCTCAAAGTCCTCTAGCTTACGCTCACATGATAGGGCTGTGGCAGTCGTCATAAACCTCCCTTGAGTCACACCAACACAGTGTTCCCCGCTGTGGGTGCCCTTGCGGTCGCATTGATGCTGTCCGGTCACAGCCCACAGCGTGCAGAGTGCCTCGGGCTGCGCGCTCGCTGTTGGAGAACTTGGCTGCCCGGACGGAGCTGCCTGGCGCCGTAGGCCACTCGTTTCTTCGGCAGTGTCGTGCTTCCGCGGGGGAGAAGCCAGCGAGCTGCCAGGGGAAGTCGGGGGCCCGGGTGGGGGTCGCTTGCGTGGGCTTCCTTGTGGGCGTGGGTGCGGGCATACGTGTGGGCGCGGTCGCGTCTCGCCTGCATGCCGGGTGGGGTCGGCGGCTTTCCTGCCGAGTGGTGACAGGGGCCCGGTTGGGGTCTGCCGCCAGGGGCGGCTCAGGGTTCATCCTTCCGAGTGACCCGCCTGACCTTGAGTTATTACTCTGTGTAATCGATAGTGGTGGTGTGGGTCCGCTCTTGGGGGCGGAGCGTTTTGTGGTGTGCCGGTCGGTCTGGGGGGGGGTGAGTCTTGTGTCCGTGGGTGAGCGGTCCGATGTGGCCGGGCAGGCAAACGTGCCCGATGTCGCGGACGTGGATGCTCGGGGCTTCCTGCTGTCTGATGAGTTGGTGGCCGGCCTGCGGGAGCAGCGGCCGGGCGGGGGCACTGCGGCCGAGCTCGATGGTCTTGATCCGGCTCGGCTGAGTGCGCGTGGGCGGATTGACGCCTTGGTCGTGATTGAGCGGCATATGGCGTGGCTGCAGGCCAAGCAGGTCGAGGTGCTGGCGGCGATCGCCGCGCACACCGAAACGCCCGAGGCTGTCATCGTCGCGGCGGGAGGAGGGCTGGACGATGTCTTCGCGGCTTCGTGGGACGGCGCGGTGGAGGAGGTGGCGTGTGCGTTGCGGCTGGCTCATCAGACCGCGGCGCGGCGTCTGAAGACGGCGACCTTGTTGAGCGCTCGGCATGGAGTGACCACCGGTCTGCTGGCGGAAGGGCGGATCTCCTATGTGCAGGCGATGACGGTCGCCGAGCAGTTGGAAGTGGTGGATGACGAGGTGGCGCAGCAGGTTGAGGTGGCGCTTGCGGACAAGATGCCTGCGCAGGCTGCTGGGCGGACCAGGGCTGCGCTTCGCCGAGCGATCCACCGCGCGGATCCGGAGGGGGCCGAGCAGCGGCACCGACAGAGGGCGAGGGAGCGGATGGTGCTGCACTATCCGCAGGACGACGGCATGGCCTTGTTCGGTGCGGTGCTTCCGGCTCAGCAGACCGCCCTCATGCAGCAGAGCGTGGACACCTGCGCCATGGGCTACGGGAATGATGGGCGAACCTTGGAGCAGAAGCGTGCGGACGCTCTCTTCGAGCTAGTCGTCGGTCGAGGTCGTGCGCCGACGGCGGGTGGGGAGGCCGGGCGGGCTGCCGCCGTGGTGCAGGTGACCGTGCCCTTCGACATCCTTCTGGGAGCGGACGACGGGCCTGCCGAGCTGCAGGGGTACGGGCCGATCACCGCCGGTCAGGCGCGGGAGGTGGCATTCGCGCCGGGTACCGTTTGGCGGCGCTTGATCACCGAGCCCGAAAGCGGGCTGCTGATCAAGAGCGATCCGACTACGTATCGGCCGACCGCTGAGACCAAACGCCATGTGATCGCTCGGGATCAACACTGCGCGTTCCCCAGCTGTCGGATGCCCGCGCACCGCTGCGATCTCGACCATGTGCGGCCGTTCAATGAGCCTCTTCGAGATGGCCACTGATCAGGTGACGGTCCAGGACCGCAACGAGCGAGGCCCCCGAGCTGTTGATCGAGATGTCTGACGTCTCAACCATGCTGCTCGGGGGCCTCGTTGGTCATCTATCCTGCCGCACTCGACCTGCCCCATGCGCTCGTGGAGTGGGTGACCATGCTGATCGTCACTCGCGAGGGTGACCGGCGCTGCAAGCTCCGCCCGTCCCAGCGCGCGATGGTGGCACTGGTGTACCTGCGCAAGCACACCACGCTGGCGAACATCGCTGCCGGGTTCGGGATCAGCGAGTCCACCGCCCACACCTATACCAGTGCGGTCATCCACCTGCTCGCCGAACGCGCGCCGGGTCTGCTAAAGGTCCTGCGCGAGGCCGATGCGGACTTCGTCCTGCTGGACGGCACGCTCGCCGAGTGCGACCGGGTCGGCGACGGACGTGCCGACTACTCCCACAAGCACCGCCGGCACGGCGTGAACGTGCAGGTGGTCACCGATCCGGGCGGCCGGCTGCTGTGGCTCTCACCCGCACTGCCGGGCCGGGCCCACGACCTGACCGCTGCCCGCACTCACCGCATCATCCGCATCTGCGAGCGCCAGGGCGTCCCCGTCCTGGCCGACCTCGCTTACCAGGGCGGCGGTCCCTGGGTGACCACAGGCATCAAACGCAGACCACTGCAGGAACTCACCCTCACCGAGAAGACCCTCAACCGGGCCCTGGCCGCGGCACGGGCACCGGTCGAACGCGGCGTGGCACGGCTCAAGTCCTGGCGAATCTTCCGCAGATCCCGATGCAGCCCGAACCGCATGACGTCAATCGCCAAAGCCGTCCTCACCCTGGAGCGGCACCTCTGAAGAAGCTCAATCATCGGCACCCTGCGCGCGGTGGGCAGACGACGCCGGACAATCTGCAGCCGCTGTGCCGTCGCCATCATCGGCTCAAGACCCATCATCCTGGCTGGAGTGTGGTCCGGGACCCTCACACAGGGGTCAGCACCTGGACCGCCCCGACCGGGCACACCTACACCAACGCGCCACCCGTCTATCGCGAGTGAATCGGGTCGAGCCAATGGTCACAGACACCGAAAGCCCGCCAGGATTGTTGTCTGGCGGGCCATGCGGACGCGCTCCGGGCCGGATGGGTGGAGGTCAGGCCTGGAGTCCGTGGCACCCCTCATAAACCGAGCCCGATCCACACCAACAAACCGCCCCCCGCTGCGGCGGCCAGGCAACCGCCCGCCCCCGCGCCGCCAAAGTCGTCGCGTACTGGGGCAACAGATCACCGTCGCCCGGCGTAGCCCCCTCGGACGCCGCGAAGGCCTCGTAGGAGGGGACCGTTCCCGTCACGATCCCCAGGTTCGCCGTGCCGGAGGCGGCCAGCTCGCGCAGGGACGCCTCTATCGTCGCCAGGTGGGTCTCGTGGGACGGGTAGTCCGCCGACAGGGTCGGGTACGCCGTCACCAGTTCCGACAGTTCGCCCGCCGGCCAGTGCAGGACCGCCACCGGGAAGGGGCGGGAGAGGGCCTCGCGGTAGGTGCCGAGTTCGGCTCGGAGGCGGGAGATCTCCGCCTCCAGTTCGGCCGGGTTGTCCGAGCCCAGCGACCAGACGCGCTTGGGGTCGTGGAGTTCGTCCAGGGAGACCGGGGAGGAGTGCAGGGTGTCGGCCAGGAGGTCCCACTCGTCGTGGGCCGCGCCCAGCATCCGGCGGACGCGGTGGCGGCCGAACAACAACGGATGCGTCGCGTACGGGGGCTCCGGTACGTCCGTCAGGAGCAGACGGGCGCCCTCCGTGAACGCCGCTTCCGCCGCCTCCAGCTCGTCGTGGGACTCCAGGGACTCCGCGACGATCACCCAGGGGGCCGCGTCGCGCGGGGCGGCCGCGCGGATGCCCTCGATGATCGCGCGGGCCTCGGCCTCGTGGCCGTACTCCCAGAGGTTCGAGGCCTTGAGGGCGCGGACCAGGTGGGGGTTGTCCAGACTGTCCGCGGAGGAGAGCAGGCGGTCGTAGAGCGTGCTCGCGGCGGGGCGGTCGCCGGAGAGTTCCAGGTGGGCCGCGGCCTGGAGCAGCAGCGGCTCGGCGTCCTCGGGGTACAGGCCGGCGGTCCGCTCCAGGCGGGCCGCTTCGGCGGTGTGGTCGACGTTTTCGGCGGGCGTGTCGGGGCGCATGCACGACACCGTACTGCCCGCCGGTGACAAAGGTCAGGTACCCGGTGAGGTATCTGCAGGCCGGCGAGGGCAGGGGAGCAGGGGGCCTGTGTCTCAGGACACAGGCCCCCGGGGATCGCTCCGCGCGGTCAGATCGTCACGTTGTCCACCTGCAGCGTCTGCACCGACTTCGCCGGGAAGGACAGGGCCACCGTCTTGCCGCTGAGGTAGGTGTCCGAGCGGGCCGTGTAGAGGTCGCCGCCGCCCGTGGTGAGGGTGGACCAGCGGGGGACCAGGCCGCCGGTGCCGCCGGTCACGGTGGTGAAGTTCGAGAGGTTGAAGGTCAGGGTCTGGGCCGACGAGGACGTGTTCAGGGCGACGATCACCAGGCGCTTCGCCGTCGCGTCGTAGGCGGCCGTCGCGTAGCTGACGCCCGTGTCCAGGATCTTCATGCCGGGGCGGATGTGGCGGCTGAACTGGGCCATCACGTAGTACTTCGTCTCGACCGCGCCGGCCTGCAGCGTGCTCGCGTCGTACTTGATCACTCCCCAGCCCGCCGTCGGGTCCATGACCTGCCAGTAGACCCAGGCCGTCGGGTGCAGCCAGCGGAAGTCGTAGAGGAGGTTGAAGGCCATGGTGTAGCCGGTGCCGTCGCTGTCGCCGGTCTCGGAGTTCCACAGGGCCTTGCCGGCCGTGGTGACGACGTCCGTGTACAGGAGGTCCCGGCGGCCGCCCGAGCCCTGGTAGCCGTGGACGTTGACCCGGTTGACGTAGCCCTTCGTGGTGGAGGAGAAGGAGTTCCAGGTCGTGCGGGCGAGATCGTAGCTCGTCTCGTCCGAGGCGGAGATCTTCGTCGAGGTCAGGCCGCGCTTGTCCAGCTCGCTGCGCATGTACGGCAGTACGGCGGACTGGACCGTCGCGTCCATGTGGCAGCCCTCCTGCGTGCCCGTCGCCGTCCACCAGGAGGACGAGGGCTCGTTGAAGGGGTCGACCGTCGCGAAGTTCACGCCCCAGTTGTTCTTGGCGTAGAGGGCCACCGCCGCCAGGTGCGAGGCGTGCTGGCGGTAGTTCCAGGACTGGAGGTTGTTGCCGCCGCCGGAGGCGCCGGACGGGTTGTGGTTCAGACACATCCACCACATGGGGGAGTTGGCGAAGAGCTCGGTCGTCGCGCCGCGCGCCACCGCCTTCTGCAGCATCGCGCGCTGGGTGGCGTCCGCCGTCCAGTTCCAGGCCGAGGACGTGGGGTCCTCGTTGTTCCAGTCCTGCCAGTAGCCCTCGATCTGCTTGAAGGCGGGGATGTTGGCGGAGGCCACCATCGACTCGCCGCTCACCGTGTTCCAGCTGCACGCGCCCAGGTTGTAGCGGGCGATGTTCAGGCCGAGGCCGGGCAGGGTCGTGCCGTTGTACGACACGGAGTTGGTCGTGAAGAAGGCGTCGGCGAAGTCGGTCCGGTTGCCGAAGACGTTCGCCCACCAGGCGAGCGAGGTGCCCCAGCCCTCCCAGGTGCCGTAGGACGTCGACGGGTTGACGGCGATGGTCGCGTCGGCGTGGGCGGTGCCCGTCGCCAATGCGCTGCCGAAGAGCGTGCCGCCGGTGGCGGCCAGCAGTGTCCTGCGTCGGATCATGGCTACTCCGCTCCGAGTTGTGGCCGGTCCCGTGCGGCCGAAACGAAGCATCGGGTGTGGTGCGTGGGGTTGTCGAGAGTTCTGACAGCCCTTTCTCCAACCTGTGGAGGAAGGGGTGGGGGGAGGCATCCTGCGGGTTCGAGGGGGCGAACGCGCAGGTCGTGAATGTGCGGGTCTGGAGACCTTGTCCGTACGGCCTTATGGTGCCCCGATGGTGCGCAGCGTGCGGATTCCCCTCGTACAGCACAGCTCCCTGCGACGGCGTGCCCGGTACCGGCGGGTGCTCTGGAGCGGAGCGGAACTTCTGGTGACGGCCGGTGTGCTGGTGCTTCTGCTCGTCGCCCATCAGCTGTGGTGGACCAACCGGGAGGCGCGGGAGGGCGCCGAGCGGAAGGTGGAGGCGCTGGAGCGGGAGTGGGGGAGGCCCGGGGACACCGCCGGCACCGGGACCGGCGGCGGCAGCGGCGGCACCACCCCTGGCGCCCCGGGCTCCGACGGTGGGGGCGGGCGGTCCGACGGCGCCACGAAGGCCTCCTCCGGTACGTCCCCCCGCGCCTCCCAGGCCTACGCCGTCCTCCGTATCCCCCGCCTGGGTCTCCGCGTTCCGGTCGCCGAGGGCACCGACAAGCAGAAGGTCCTCAACAAGGGGTACGTCGGCCACTACACCCACACCCAACAGCCGGGCCAGGCAGGCAACTTCGCGCTCGCCGGGCATCGCAACACCCACGGTGAACCCTTCCGTCACCTCGACCGCCTCAAGAAGGGCGACACGGTGGAGGTGGAGACGAGGAACACGACCTACACCTACACCGTCGACAAGATCCTGCCGCGGACCTCACCCCGCGACTCGGGAGTCATCCGGCCCGTGCCCCGCTCCCTGACCGAGCCCGCCTACGGCTACACCCTCCCCGGCCACTACCTCACCCTCACCACCTGCACCCCCGAATACACCTCGCGCTACCGGCTGGTGGTGTGGGGGAAGCTGCTGTCGGCCCGTCCCCGGGACTGAACGCGCACCAGAACCTGACCAGTTCCTCATAGGTGTCGGTCAGGGTCGAAGCATGATCAGGTCCATCCGCCACCTTGCCCCGCGACCTGCGGCGCTGTGCCTTCCGGTCGCCGTCCTGACCGCGTCGCTCCTGCTCACCGGCTGCGGCGGCGGTGCCGAGGCCGCCCCCGCCCACGCGTCGACCGCACCCGCGCGGAGCGCACCGCCGAGCACACCGTCGTCCCTGCCCGAGGTCTCCCTCCAGGACGCCCCGAAGACGGTGGAGCGGCAACTGCCGCAGGAGCTTCCGGGCCTCGGCCCCAAGACCCTGGCCGAGGTGCCGTCCGAGACCCGGCAGGCCGTCGTCGTGACCGGGCAGGACGAGAACTCGTCGCAGTCCACCGTGGTGCTGTACACGCGCACCGACGACGGCTGGCGGGCCGGGGCGAGCTGGGCCGCGCACAACGCCCGCGACGGGTGGAGCGATCACCACATGGCCGGTGACCTGCGCTCACCCATCGGTGTCTTCGGCCTCACGGACGCCGGCGGGCTGCTCCCCGACCCCGGGTCCCGGCTGCCGTACGACCGCTCGGGCAGCTTCACCGTGTCCGGCACGGGCTTCGAGGGCGAGCCGCTGGCGGGCTCCTTCGACTATGTGATCGCCATCAACTACAACCGCACGCCGGGCACTTCACCCCTGGACCCGACCCGGCCGCTCGGCACCGGCCGCGGCGGCGGCATATGGTTGCACGTCGACCACGGCGGCCCCACGCACGGCTGTGTCAGCCTGCGCGAGGACCGTATGAAAGAGCTGCTGCGCGCGCTCGACCCCGACCTGGACCCCGTCGTCGTCATGGGCGACGCCGCCTCGCTCAGCCGCTGAGGAGCCCGGGCGGGAAGGACACGGCACAGGAATGTCAGGAAGCCGTGAGCATGTGGGAAGCCTCTCCAAAGGCTCTTCGTCCCGCCTGCTCGCACCTCCGTCCGCCTAGCATCGGCCGCGTGTGCGCATATGTGCTGGTGGCCGAGGACGACGAGAAGCAGGCGGAACTGATACGCCGTTCCCTCCTGAAGGAGGGGCATACCGCAGCCGTCGTCCACGACGGTTCGGCCGCGCTCGCCTCGGCGCGCAGGCTCCGGCCCGACCTCGTCGTGCTGGATCTGATGCTGCCGGTCGTCGACGGGTACGCGGTCTGCCGGGAGCTGCGCCGCGACGACGACATCCCCGTGCTCATGCTGACCGCCCGCTCCACCGAGGACGATGTGCTGCTCGGCCTGGAGATCGGCGCGGACGACTACATGACCAAGCCCTACAGCCCGCGCGAGCTGATGGCCCGGATCCGCACGGTCCTGCGGCGCAGCGAGCGCGCCGCGGGCCGGAGCGAGGACCCCGTCGTGCGGGCTGCGGGGGTCTCCATCGATCTCCTGCGGCACGAGGTGCGCTGCGACGGTGTGCTCGTCGAGGTGACCCCGGCCGAGTACGAGATCCTCCTCGCCATGGCCTCCGAACCCGAACGGGTCTTCTCCCGGCGGCAGTTGTTGCAGTGCACCCGGGGGATCGACCGGGCCTCCACCGAGCGGGCGATCGATGTGCACATCATGAACCTGCGCAAGAAGACCGAGCGGGACCCGCGCAGACCCGCCCGGCTGCTGACCGTCTTCGGGGTGGGCTACAAACTCAGCGGGGACCGCGCGTGAGCCGGGGCGTCCCGCTGCACAAGCGTCTCCTCGTACGGCTGCTGATCACCTCGGTCCTCATCGCCGTGTGCTCGGTCGCGGCGACCGCCTGGCTGGCCGTCCAGACCACCACCCGCGCCCTGCGCGAGGAACAGGGGCAGGTCCTCGCCGACGACATGGACATTCTCCAGCGCCTCAGCGGGTACGCCGCCACCCATGCCGACTGGAGCGGGGTCGAGGGCACCGTGCGCGCCCTGTCCGCGAAGACGGGCCGGCGTATCGCCCTGACCACCGTGGACCGCACGGTCATCGTCGACTCCGCCGCGGACGGCACCTCGTTGCCGCCCCGGGCGGCGGCCACCGTCGACCCCCTGCACACCGACACCTTCACCGACCCCGGCGCGCAGAACAGCGGCATCGATCCACGGGCCGTCGGGCCGTTCCGGCTGACGGCCGGTGAGCGCGCCAAGTTGCGGGCGCTGGCCGAGAAGCAGCAGCGGTGCCTGACCCTTGACGGCGTGCGGAGCACGCTCACCCAGACGTCCACCGGGCGTCCGCTGCTCATCGACGAGGAGGGGGAGACCGTCACCGGCAACGACTCGCAGCACTGCGTCGGCGACAGTTTCTATGTGCAGACGCCCACGGAGAAGAAGGCCGTGGACGCGCTGACGCAGGCGGCCCAGTCCTGTGCGGACCAGGAGCAGGTGAAGCTCGACTCGCCCCTGTTCGTCAGGTTCAGCCCCTGGGAGCGGACCCTGCGGCCACGGGCCGTCTACGAGAAGTACGACGACCGGCAGGACACCGCCGACGGCCGGGCGGCGCAGGGGTGTGTGGACAGGGCGTTCCGCGCCCAGCTCGACCCGTACATCGCCCCGGCGGCCGAGCTGTTCCTCGGGACGGGGGACACCGGCGCGCCGCGCTTCGACATGTCACCGGCCAACAAGGCCAAGGTCGTCGGTGCGGCCGGTCTGGTCCTCGCCCTCACCGTGGCGGTGACCGCGGTGGTCGCCACCCGGCTCGTCCGACCGCTGCGCGCGCTGACCCGGGCCGCCCAGCAGCCGCCCGAGCTGCACCTGCGGGTCCCCGTCACCACGCGCGACGAGACCGGCGTGCTGGCGGAGGCGTTCAACGACCTCGCCGACCGGCGGGAGCGGCTGGAGACCCAGCGCAAGGCGCTGATCAGCGACATCGCCCATGAACTGCGCACCCCGCTCACCAACATCCGCGGCTGGCTGGAGGTCACCCGGGACGGCATGGTCGACCCGGACCCGGATCTGCTCGACTCCCTGCACGAAGAGGCGCTGCTGCTCCAGCGCGTCATCGACGACCTCCAGGACCTCGCGTCCGCCGACGCGGGCACGCTCCGGCTGCACCCCGAAGCCGTGCGCGCCGACGAGCTGCTCGCCCAGGTCGCCGCCGCGCACCGGGTCGCCGCGGCCACGGCCGGGGTCGTCCTGCTGACGAAGGCCGAGGACGCCGTCTGGCTGGAGGCCGACCCCGTCCGGATGCGGCAGGCGCTGGGCAACCTGGTCTCCAACGCGATCCGCCACACCCCGGCCGGCGGCACGATCACCCTGACCGCGCGGCGGGAGAGAGCCCGGGACGCCCGGTACGACTCGCGGGACGAGCGGGTCGTCTTCGACGTCGCCGACACCGGCAGCGGTATCGCCCCCGAGGAGCTGCCGCATGTCTTCGACCGGTTCTGGCGCGCGGAGAAGTCCCGCAGCCGCCGCACCGGGGGCAGCGGCCTGGGTCTCGCCATCGTCCGTCAGCTCATGGCCGCCCACGGCGGTACGGCCGAGGCGGCCAGCGAACCCGGCGCGGGTTCGGTCTTCTCCCTGAGCCTTCCCGCACGGCAAACGGAGGCCAGCCGGTGACCCCCCTGCGTGAGGGTCACCCTCGACCCTCCCTCCCCAGCGCCTCCCGCACCGCCGTCAGGATCGCCTCCGTGCCCGCGCCCAGGGCCCGGGCCGCCGCGGTGAAGTCGCGGGTCAGGGCGGCGAGTTGGGCGGGGTCGAAGCGGACAGGCCCGGTGGGGAGGGCCGCGACGCGGGTGCCGGCGCCGCGCCGGGTGCGGATCAGTTCGGCGGCCTCCAGTTCGCGGTAGGCGCGGGCCACGGTGCCGGGCGCGAGGCCGAGGTCGGCGGCGAGCTGCCGTACGGTCGGCAGGCGTTCGCCCTCGGTCAGCCGGCCGGTGAGGATCAGGGTGGCGAGCTGTGCGCGGATCTGCTCGTACGGCGGAACCTGGCTGGTCGTGTCGACCCGGACGGCGGCCTCACTCATCGTCGACGGCCCGGGGGACCACGATGGTGAACACGGACCAGCCGAGGGCGAACAGGCTCAGCAGGCCCAGCGGGTAGATCACCAGGGCGGTGACGTTGCCCAGCATGCCGGCGCACCGCGAGTAGAACAGCACCCTGCCGATCATTCCCAGGACCAGCAGCAGCTGGCTGGAGACGAGCAGGCCCCAGGCCGCGGTGATCGCCCAACTGCGGTCGTGGCGCTGTCGGTTCTCGCCGGGGCGGTGGGCGATGCGGCGCAGGGCCCAGGCGCAGGCGGCGGTGCCGAGGGTGACGGAGATCAGGACCGGGGTGGCGTAGTAGAGGCCCGGCCAGGGGGTGAGCCGGCGGGTCAGGCCCACGGCGCAGGTGACGGCGAGGGCCCGGCCGTTGTGGCCCGCGCGGTCGGCGTCGGCCGCGGCGACCCCGACCGTCAGCAGCAGGACGAGGAACGCCGACTGCAGGAGGAGCAGCCGGGCCATCCGGGGCGGTACGTGGTCGCGGACCCGGCGCGGGGAGAGGGCGGCCCTGCGGACCCGGTCCTGCGGGGCGGGGGTGAGGGAGTCGCCGAGCAGGACCCCGCCCACCGCGCACAGTCCGAAGGCGGTGACGGCGGCCACGAACGGCATGGCCATGTCGTCGCTGTCCATCGTGGCCAGCCCCTGGGCGACCGCCGCCCCGAGCGCGAGCCCGGCCCAGCGGGCGCAGAGGTCGGCACGGGCCAGGAGTCTGTCGGGCGTGACGGTGTCGATCATGTCGTCCCCCGGTGGAATGCTTGTATCAAGTGGTGAGTACAAGATGCCGGGAGCGGCTTCTTGTGTCAAACCCTTGATACAAGCGGCGGGTTGGGGGAAGGGGCAGGGGTCACGCCGCCCGCGCCCCGCCCGTCCGGTGCGCGATCCCCACCAGTACCGCCCCCAGCACCGCCAGCCCCGCCGACACCGCCATCGCCACGTCCGCGCCCCGGGCGGGTCCGCCGCCCGTACCGGTGACCAGGGCGATGGTCAGGGCCACCCCGGCGCAGGACCCGACGTACCGCAGGGTCTGCTGGGCTCCCGAGCCCATGGCTGCCCGGGCGCTGGAGGTCGTCGGTGAGCGCTGGACGCTCCTCGTCGTCCGCGACGCGCTCTACGGCGTCCGGCGCTACAACGACTTCCTCGTCCACCTCGGCATCCCGCGCGCCGTCCTGGCCGCCCGCCTCCAGGCGCTCACCGCCGAGGGCGTCCTGGAGAAGCGCCGCTACCAGGAGTCCCCGCCGCGTGACGAGTACGTCGTCACCGACCGCGGTATCGCCCTGTGGCCCACCCTGCGCTCCCTCGGCCTGTGGGGCCGCGAGCACTACGGCGAGGCCCGGCTGCGCGTCTTCGAGCACGCCGCGTGCCGTACCGAACTCGGCCCCTACGGCGAATGCCCCGTGTGCGGAACCCCGGTACCGGTCCCGGACGTCCTCATGGTGCCGGGTCCGGCGCTCGATCCCGATCCGGCCGACCCGGTCAGCCGCGCGCTCCTGAAGCCCAAGCGGCTGCTGGAACCGATCGAGACCGGTCAGCCGTAAGATCCGAGAACATCCACGGAGGGGGGAACGTGATCCGCAAGCGGCTCACCGCGCGCTCCGCGCCCCTGCTCCTCTTCCTCGTCCTCGACGTCCTCCTCCTCGACACCGGCAGTCTCTCGGCCGCCGTCGCGCTCGCCGCGACCGCCGCCGCCTCCTCCGCGTTCGCGGTCTGCGCCCTGGTCGCGTCCCGCAGCGCGCCCGCCGTACCGCCCACCCGGGTGCGCACGGCCATCAGGGACCGCGCCCGGCGCACGGCCTTCCTGCCGCAACGCGATCCGGACGCCTCCGGCCGGCCCCGCCCCCGAGCCCCCGGCCGTGCCCTCACGGCGACCGCCGCGTAGGGCACGTCCTTCTTCTCCCCGTGGCCCCGCGCGGGTCGTCATGCCGCCCTTTTCCGCAGTTCCGGCACGACGAGACCCCCGGAGGGCTCCTCACCCATGTCCGTTTTCGCCACCCTGGTCGAGCACCTCGCCGACCTGCTCCAGCCGCTGTTCGGCGCCGCTGCGGCGGCCGCCGCGATCGTCCTGTTCACGGCTGCCGTACGACTCCTCGTCCATCCCCTGTCCAGGGCGGCGGCCCGTGGCCAGAAGGCCCGGGCGGCGCTCCAGCCGAGGATCGCCGAGCTGCGCAGGAAGCACGCGCGCCACCCCGAGAAGCTCCAGCGGGCGGTGCTCGACCTGCACGCCGAGGAAAAGGTGTCGCCGCTGTCCGGGCTGCTGCCCAGCCTCTGTCAGGCGCCCGCCTTCTTCCTCCTCTACCACCTCTTCTCCAGCACCTCGATCGGTGGCGAGACCAACGCCCTGCTCGGCCATCGGCTCCTCGCCGCGCCCCTCGGCGACCGCTGGGCCGACGCGCTGGGCGGCGACGGGCCGTTCGGGCCGGCCGGACTGGTGTACCTGGCGCTGTTCGCCGTCGTCGCGGCCGTCGCCACGGTCAACTTCCTGCGGGCCAGGCGGGTCCCGCTGCCCGAGACCGGCACCGGCCAGGACGTGCCGGGCGTCGGCGCGATCACCAAGGTCATGCCGTTCCTGTCCTTCTTCACCCTGGTCACCGTGGCCGTCGTCCCGCTCGCCGCCGCGCTGTACGTCATCACCAGCACGACGTGGAGCGCGGTCGAGCGAGCGGTGCTCTACCGGTGAGCCTGGTGACGGTCCAGTACGTGAACCGGGTATTGCGGAGCGCACGCCCAGCTTGGAGGATCGACCAGTCATCCGATGGCTGCACCCGGAGATGGTGATCATGAAGCTGCTGCGAGTCGGTACGGCGGGCGCGGAGCGTCCCGCGCTGCTCGATGCCGACGCAACCCTGCGGGACCTGTCGGGTGTCGTGGACGACATCGACGGCGCGCTGCTCGCCGACGCCGCCGCGCTCGGCCGGATCCGCGCGGCCGCCGAGGCCGGCGAGTTGCCCGAACTCGACGCGACCGGGCTGCGGATCGGGCCGCCGCTGGGCCGGATCGGCAAGATCGTGTGCATCGGGCTGAACTACCACGACCACGCCCGGGAGACCGGCGCCGAGCCGCCGGCCGAGCCCGTGATCTTCTTCAAGGCGGCGGACACGGTCGTCGGGCCGTACGACACCGTGCTCGTCCCCCGCGGGTCCGCCAAGACCGACTGGGAGGTGGAGCTGGCCGTCGTCGTCGGGCGTACGGCCCGCTATCTGGAGTCGGCCGAGGAGGGGCTCGCGCATGTCGCCGGGTACGCGGTGGCGCACGACGTGTCCGAGCGGGAGTTCCAGATCGAGCGGGGCGGGACCTGGGACAAGGGGAAGAACTGCGAGACGTTCAACCCCCTGGGGCCGTGGCTGGTGACCGCCGACGAGATCGGTGATCCGCAGGGGCTGTCGCTGCGGCTGTGGGTCAACGGGGAGCTGAAGCAGGACGGGACCACGGCCGAGCAGATCTTTCCCGTGGGGGAGGTCGTGCGGTACGTCAGCCAGTTCATGACGCTCTACCCCGGGGACGTGATCAACACGGGGACGCCGGCGGGGGTCGCGCTGGGCGCGCCCGAGCCGAAGCCGTTCCTGCGGGCCGGGGATGTCGTGGAGTTGGAGATCTCCGGCTTGGGCAGGCAGCGGCAGGAGTTCAAGGACGCCTGAGCGCTCCGCTTCGGGGGCCGGGGAACCGCGGTGGTACGCCGGCTGCGGTCCGGTTGTGGCTGATCGCGCAGTTCCCCGCGCCCCCGAGAAGAAGGCGCCTCGCCTACAGGTACTTCTCCAGGAACCGTTCCAGGGCCTCGACCACGAAACGGTGGTCCTCCAGCTGGGGCAGGCCCGACACCGTCACCGCGCCCACCACTCCCACTCCCTCCACGGTGACGGGGAAGGAGCCGCCGTGGGCCGCGTACGTGTCCAGGTCGAGGCGGGAGGACTCCTCGAACGTCGTGCCCCTGGCGCGGTAGCGGGTGCCCACCAGGTAGGAGGAGGCGCCGAAGCGTTCCACCACGCGGCGCTTGCGGTCGATCCAGGCGTCGTTGTCGGGGGTGGAGCCGGGCAGGGCCGCGTGGAAGAGCTGCTGGCCGGAGCGGTGGATGTCGACCGCCAGCGGGGCCTCGCGCTCACGGGCCATCTCCACCAGGAGCGAGCCGAGCGCCCACGCGTCCTCGTGGGTGAACTGGCGGAAGACCAGCCGTCGTTCCTGCGCCTGGAGCTCCTCCAGGCTCGGGGTGATCTCCGGGGTGAACTTCGGGGTCAGCTCGTGGGTGCTCATGACAGCGTCACCGCCACTCCGTCTCGTGCCGAACGGCGGGCCGCCTCCAGGACGTCGAGGGCGGCGGCCGCCTCGACGGCGGTCACCGGATTGGGTCCGCCGTCGATCAGTGCCTTGGCCACCGCAGCGTAGTAGGCGGGATAGTCCCCGGGGAGGGTCCGTACGGGTCGTCCGCCGCCGGTCAGGGGAGATTCCCCGGCGCCGACGCGGCCCCACAGCTCCTCGGGTTCCTCGCCCCAGCCGGGGCCGGGGCGTCCGCCCTCGCGCAGCGCCGCCTCCTGCGGGTCCAGGCCGTACTTCACATAGCCCGCCGTCGAGCCCAGTACCCGCAGGCGCGGGCCGAGTTGGGGGGTGGTGGCGGAGACGTGGAGGTGGGAGCGGACCCCGCTCGTGTGGGTGAGCGCGATGAAGGTGTCGTCGTCGGTCTCCGCGCCGGGGCGGCGGACGTCCGCCTCGGCGTACACGGAGGCGGCGGGGCCGAACAGCGTCAGTGCCTGGTCGACGACATGGCTGCCGAGGTCGTACAGCAGACCTCCGATCTCTGCGGGGTCGCCGGACTCCCGCCAGCCGCCCTTCGGCTGCGGCCGCCACCGCTCGAAGCGGGACTCGAACCGTCGTACGTCCCCCAGCTCGCCGTCGGCCAGCAGGGCGCGCAGGGTCAGGAAGTCGTTGTCCCAGCGGCGGTTCTGGAAGACGGAGAGGAGCAGGCCCCGCTCGTCGGCGAGGGCGGCCAGCCCGCGCGCCTCGGCGGCGGTGCCGGCGACCGGCTTGTCCACGACGACGGCCAGGCCCGCCTTCAGGGCGGCCGTGGCCAGCGGGACGTGCGTGCGGTTCGGGGACGCGACGACGACCAGGTCCAGCTCGTCGGCGCGGGCGAGCAGCTCCTCGGCGGTGGCGGTGAGCCGTACGTCCGGGAACTCGGTGCGGGCCTGGTCCTGCCGCTCGGGGTTCGAGGTGACCACCGTGTCCAGGGTCAGGCCCTCGGTGGCGGCGATCAGCGGGGCGTGGAAGACCGAGCCCGCGAGGCCGTAGCCGATCAGGCCCACGCGCACCGGGGTCTCGCCAGTCTTGCGTCCAGTCATGGGACCCACTTTCGCAACGCTGTTGCCAAAGTGCAAGCAGGGAGGAGAATGGAGGGGTGAACGGGACGAACGGAAGCGGGCGCACGGCCGGCGTGAACCTGCCGGACCTGCGCAACCACAACGCCGCGCTGGTACTGGACCTGCTGCGGGTGGCCGGCCGGGACGGCATCAGCAGGCTGGAGCTGGCCGACCGCACCGGACTCACCCCGCAGGCCGTCAGCAAGATCACCGCCCGGCTGCGGGAGGAGGGATTCGCGGCGGAGGCGGGCCAGCGCGCCTCGACCGGTGGTAAACCGCGCACCCTGCTGCGTCTGGTCCCGGGCGCCGGGCACGCCGTCGGCGTCCATCTGGACCGCGACGAACTGCGGGCCGTGCTGACCGATCTCGACGGGAGCGTGGTGGGGGAGCGGCGGGTGCCGCTGGACCTGGGCGCGGGCGCCGAGGCGGTCCTGGAGACGGTGGTGCGGGAGGCCGGGGAGCTGGGGCATGCCGCGAGCGGTTCGCCGCTCGGCGTCGGGGTGGCGCTGCCCGGCCCGCTCGACCACGTCCACGGGGTGCTCCACCGTGTCACCGGCTTCCCGGAGTGGGACGGCTTCCCCCTGCGCGACGCCCTCGCCGACCGCCTCGGCGTGCCGGTCGTCGTCGACAAGGACACCAACGCCGCCGCCCTCGGACTCGCCGTCGGCGGCGAGCGCGGCTCCTTCGCCTACCTCCACCTCGGTACGGGACTCGGGGCCGGGCTGGTGATCGGCGGGACCGTGCACCGGGGCGCGCGCACCGGCGCCGGCGAGTTCGGCCACCAGGTCATCCAGATGGACGGGCTGCACTGCTCGTGCGGGAACCGGGGCTGCGTCGAGGCGCTGTGCCTCGCGGCCATCGGCAAGGGCGACGTGAGCGAGGCCGCCCGGGTGCTCGGCGAGGGCGCCTCCAACCTCGTGGGGCTGCTCGACATCGACCTCGTCCTGCTGGGCGGCCGGACCGTCACGGCGGCACCGGGGCCCTTCGTCCGCGGGGTCACCTCGGTGCTCGCCGACCGCGCGCGTCGCGAGGGCTCGCCCGAGGGCGCCGTGCCGGTGCGGCTCGCCCCGGGCGGGGACCGGGCGGTCGCCGACGGAGCGGCCCAGCTCCTGCTCGCGCCGGTGTTCGGACGGGGGGACGGCTGAGGGCGCCCACGGCGACACACGCCACCGGGCGCCGCAGCGAGGTGCAGCGAGGTGCAGCGAGGTGCAGCGCCGAGCGCTGCACCGAAGGGGTGAAAAACCCGACCATCGCATAGTCGTACGGCCGTGTCGGCGTCCCCCGCCCCCGCCCGCCCGGCAGGCTCACATGACCATGCGAGTGTCCACGCCCGACGCCCTCCGCCGTGCCGCGACCGCAGCCGCCGTCGCCGCCGCGACCGCAGCCCTGCTCGCCGTGCCCGCGCACGCCGAGGACGGCGCGTCCTGCGCCGGTTCCGACGCCGCCGCGTTCCCCCTCACCACCCGGCTGCACGGCGGCCCGGGCTCCTACCGGGCGGGCGGCGGCTACGGCACCTGGTACCTCGACCTCACCAACACCACCGACCGCACCTGCGCCGGGATCCACCCGGTCGTCGTGCTCGTCGACTCCGGGCGCGCCCTGCAGCCCGGCCAGCCGCAGCTGGACTTCTACGCGGACGGCCGGCCGCATCCCGTCCGCTTCGAGACGACCGACGAGGACGAACTGGTCGGCGCCTTCACCGACGGGCCCGACGGGGAACCCGGCGCCTTCCCCGGCTTCACGGTCGCCCCCCGCGAGACCCTCACCGTCGAGGTACGGCTCGCGCTCACCTCGGACACCGCGCCCGACGACATCACCGCCAACGCGGCGCTCGTCCAGCGGCACGGCGACGACGGCGACTGGATCGGACAGTCGAACGACTACCGGTTCACCGTCGAGGGCGAGCCCCGGGAGAGCGCCGCGCCCGAGACCGGGGCTCCCGCGAGCGAGGCGCCCACCGGGAGCGCCGCCGCGACCGCGCCCGGGACCACCCCCGCCCCTCCCCCCTCCGACTCCTCCCTCCCTCCCCGCGCCACCGGCACCCCCTCCCTCGCCGACGAGGCCGCCGAGCTCGCCCGCAGCGGCTTCGGCTCGACCTCCGCCCTCCTCGCCGCCACCGCCTGCTTCGTCGCCGCCGGCATCGCCCTGCTGCTCGCCCGCCGCCGCAACTGAGCCGCTGTGGTCCCCGTCCCCGGATGTTCCGATTCCGGGCATTCCCTCAAGATCGGGCGGTGATTAGGCTGGGGCCGCATCCGCGCACGGCAGGAGATCCCGCACATGGCAGACCGCAAGCCCATCGAGTCGTGGCTCACCGACATGGACGGTGTGCTCATCCACGAGGGCGTCCCGATCCCCGGAGCCGACGCCTTCCTGAAGAAGCTGCGCGAGTCCGGCAGGCCGTTCCTGGTCCTGACCAACAACTCCATCTACACCCCGCGCGACCTGCACGCCCGGCTCCGGCGCATGGGCCTGGACGTGCCCATCGACAACATCTGGACCTCGGCCCTCGCCACCGCCCAGTTCCTGGACGACCAGCGGCCGGGCGGCACGGCGTACGTCATCGGCGAGGCCGGCCTCACCACCGCCCTGCACGACATCGGCTACATCCTCACCGACCACGAGCCCGACTACGTGGTCCTCGGCGAGACCCGCACCTACTCCTTCGAGGCCATGACCAAGGCGGTCCGGCTGATCAACGACGGCGCCCGGTTCATCTGCACCAACCCCGACGAGACCGGCCCCTCCACCGAGGGCCCCCTCCCGGCCACCGGGGCCGTCGCCGCGCTGATCACCAAGGCGACCGGCAAGCAGCCGTACTTCGCCGGCAAGCCGAACCCGCTGATGATGCGCACCGGCCTCAACGCGATCGGCGCGCACTCCGAGACCAGCGCGATGATCGGCGACCGCATGGACACCGACGTGCTGGCCGGCATGGAGGCCGGGATGCAGACCTTCCTCGTGCTCACCGGTCTGACCCGGCCCGAGCAGGTGGAGAACTTCCCGTACCGCCCCTCGAAGATCGTCGACTCGATCGCGGACCTCGTCGACCGGATCTGAGACACCTGAAACCCGGTCGGCGCCCCGACCCACCCGTACGGAGCAGTGAGACCCCGCCAGAGGATGCGCACCGGGTCTCCGCGGGGGAGTCTCCAGATAGCTGGAGGTTCACGATGAGTTCACTGAAAGTCACGCTCTGTGCGGGTGCCGCGGCCGCCGCCGCGGTACTCCTTCCCACGGCCCACGCCTTCGCCGAGGACGGCGGCGGCAAGGGCGGCAGCGTCTCCGTGACGCCCGAGACCCCGACACCCGGCGCCGAGGTCGTCCTGAAGGTCAGCGGCTGCGGCGGGAAGACCGCCACCGCGGCCTCGACGGCCTTCGTCGCCGACGCCCACCTGGTCGGCACGGGCGGCACCCTCGTCGGCGAGACCCAGGTCCGCTCCTCGACCACGGCCGGCACCTACGACGTACGGATCACCTGCGTCGACTTCCAGGTGAAGGGCCGGATCACGGTCGTGGCGTCGGGCCGGAAGCCGTCGCCGTCGCCCCTGCGGCCGACGGTCCCCGGCGACACCCCCGCCTCCCCGATCGCCCCCGTGCACGCGGGCGGGGGCGGCACCGCGCCGCTCGCCGCCGCCGACGAGGCCCGGGTGGAGGGCCCCGGTACGGCGCAGACCGTCACCGGGCTGGTGCTGGCGGGCGTGGCGGCGGCCGTGGTGGCGTACCGGGGCGCCCGGGCCACGCGTGCCGCCCGCCGGAGCCGCGGGACGGGCTGAGCCATGGCCGACCCCGAACGCTCCTCCGGCCGTCTGGTCACCGGAGTGGCCTGGGCGGTGCTGCTGCTCGGGCTGTGGCTGTGGGGGCGTGAGGTGACCGACGTACGGCCGGGGGCGTCCGCGCCGACCACGGGTGACGTGGCCGCCGTGGGCCGCCCGGCGGACGCCGATCTGCCGCCCGCCGCCACGCCGCTCACCTCCGCGCTGCCCCAGCGCATCGACATCCCCGAGCTGGGCGTTCAGGCCCCGGTCGTCGCGCGGGGCCTGGACGCCGAGGGCGGCATCGACCCGCCGCCGTTCGACCAGGCGGGCGTCGTCGGCTGGTACGCGGCCGGTGTGAAACCCGGTGCCAAGGGCACCGCCCTGATGGTCGGGCACGTCGACACCGAGACCCGCCCCGCCGTCTTCTACAAGCTCAGCACCATGCGGGCGGGCGAGACGATCCGGGTGGTCCGCGACGACGGCAGGGTCGCCGAGTTCACCGTGGACGAGGTCGAGGTCGTCCAGCGTGCCGACTTCGACGCCCGCCAGGCCTACGGCACCCGGCAGGCGGACCGCGCCGAACTCCGTCTGATCACCTGCGGCGGCACCTTCGACCGGGTGAGCCGCAGCTACACGGCGAACGTGATCGTGTCGGCGTACCTGACCGGCCGCACCTGAGCGCGCGAGGGGGATCCGGATGGACGTCAGGAGGGGGGCCACGGCCCTGCTGGGCGCGGTCCTGCTGCTCACGGGCACGGGATGCACCCCGGGCAGGCCGGGAGGCGACGCCACCGAGTCCGGCGCCCACGGAGGCGCCGGGACCGGGGAGAGCGCGGCGGGGGCAACCGGGACCGGGACGAGTGCGGCGGGGACGAGCGCGGCTGGGACGACCGAGACTGGGACGATCGGGGCTGGGGAGAGCGCGGCCGGGGCGGCTGAGACTGGGACGAGCGGGACCGGGACGAGTGCGGCCGGGACGAGCGGGACCGGGGCAACCGGGACCGGGACGAGCACGGCCGGGGGAACCGGGGCCGGGGAGGCCACGGCCAGGGAGGCCGTGTCCGGGGGCGTCGCCCCCGGGGCCGGCGTGACGGGAGGCGCGCCCCGTGGGAACACCGCCCCCGGAGCGGGCGGGAGTGGAGCGGGCGGGACTGGAGGCGCCGTGTCCGCGGAGGCCCCGGCCGTCGACGACCCCTTCTGGGCCGACCCGGGCAGTCCGGCCGCCCGGCAGTTCGCCGTGTACGAGAGCCAGGGCAGGGAGGCCGAGGCGGCGGCGGTCGGGCGGATCGCCGGGCGGGCGACCGGGGAGTGGCTCGGCGGTGCGGAGCCGGAGGCGCGGGCCCGCGGTGTCACCGAGGCCGCCGAGCGGGCGGGCCGCGTCCCGCTGCTCGTCCTCTACGACATCCCGTACCGCGACTGCGGCCAGTACTCCCGGGGCGGCGCGGCGGACGGCGCCGCCTACCGCGCCTGGATCGCCGCGGTGGCCCGGGGCATCGCCGACCGCGCCGCGCTCGTCGTCGTGGAGCCCGACGCGCTCCTCCACCTGGTCGACGGCTGCACCCCGGCCGCCCTGCGCGAGGAGCGCTACGCCCTCCTGGACGGCGCGGTCGCCACCCTCAAGTCCCTCGAGAACACCAAGGTCTACCTGGACGCGGGCAACGCGGGCCGGGGCCGGACGGACGGGATGGACCGGGCGCTGCTGCGGGCGGGCGTGGCCCGGGCCGACGGCTTCGCGGTCAATGTCGCCAACTTCTACTCCACCGGGGACTCCCTGGCGTACGGCAGACGGCTCTCCGCCGCGGTCGGCGGCAAGCACTTCGTCGTCGACACCAGCCGCAACGGCAACGGCCCCTACCGTGCGGGCGACCCGGCGGAACGCTGGTGCAACCCCCCGGGCCGGGCCCTGGGCGCCCCGCCGACCACGAGGACGGCCGACCCTCTGGTGGACGCCTACCTGTGGGTGAAGGGTCCGGGGGAGTCGGACGGGGAGTGCAAGGGGGGTCCGAAGGCGGGCACGTGGTGGCCCGAGTACGCGCTGGGGCTCGCCCGCTGATCACGGCGGCCTTCGACGGCGCCACGCGAAAGGCCCCCCGCTTCCGCGAGGGGCCTCTGCCGTCTGTGCGCCGCCAGGGACTCGAACCCCGGACCCGCTGATTAAGAGTCAGCTGCTCTAACCAACTGAGCTAGCGGCGCCTGCTGACGTCGCAACTCTACAGGACGCCGGAGGGTGTCCTTGACCACCCCGTCCCGGCCATCCTCCCCACCGGGCCGCTGTACATCATTCGGACCGTCAGCATGCGCGCCGGGAGGACAGTTGAGAAACTGGCGGACGTGCACAGCCGCGGACATTTCCATCTGGAGTGTGAGGGGAATCGCATGGAGACTCCGGTATTCGAGGAATTCGATCCCGCGAGTGACTGCGACTGCCCCGGATGCGCGCACTGGCGCCGGGTGAATCCCTGTTCGCCCGCGTGGGGGTCCTCCCGGTTCGGCGGTCACCCGGCCGCCCGGCGCACCCTCGTCGTCGCCACCGCGGCGGCCGCGACGCTCGGCGCCGGTCACGCCGTACCCGCCCTCGCCGCCCCGCAGGGCCCCGCTCGGCCGGTGATTCCCGCAGGTGACGAGCCCGACACTCCTCAGGGCGGCAAGGCGCCGCTGCACGGTCCGGGCGGGCGGCCCGCTCAGCCGACGGCCACGGTGCAGACCCCGGCGACGACCCGCGCGGAGATCATCCGACGGGCCAGGGAATGGGTCGCGGCGCAGGTGCCGTACAGCATGAGCGCGTATTGGTCCGACGGTTACCGGCAGGATTGCTCGGGTTTCGTCTCGATGGCCTGGCGGCTGCCCGGAAACGAGTGGACCGGCACCCTCGACCAGTACGGGACGCGTATTTCCAAGGAGGAACTCCAGCCCGGCGACATTCTTCTCTTCCACAATCCGGCCGACCCGCAGAAAGGCTCGCACGTCGTCCTTTTCGGCGGCTGGACGGACTACACCCACACCTACTACCTCGCCTACGAACAGACCCGCCCGACCGCCCGCCGCCAGGCCACCCCCTACGCCTACTGGAGCCATGCGGACCGCTATGTCCCGTACCGCTACAAAGGCCTCGTGGCGGGGTCGGGCACGGAGGCGTCGGGTCCGGAGTCGGCCGTCCCCGGGGGCGCCGGGCCGGCTGTGGCCTACCCCGGCCCGTCGTTCTTCGGTCCCGGGGCGGACAACCCGTACGTCACCCAGCTCGGCCGGCTCCTCGTGGCGCGCGGCGGGGCCCGTTTCTACGTCTCGGGGCCCGGCCCCCGCTGGTCGGAGGCGGACCGCCGGGCCACCCAGGCGTTCCAGCAGGCCCAGGGCTGGCGCGGCGCCCAGGCGGACGGTCTGCCCGGTCCCCAGACCTGGCGTCTGCTGAGCACGGGAGGGGGCCGGGACATCGCCCCCGCCGCACCCGCACCCGCCCCCGCGTCCCCGCCTCCCTCCTCGCGCGCCCTGGCCTTTCCGGGCCGGGGTGTGTTCCGGCCGGGGGCGAACAACCCGTACGTCACGCAGTTGGGGAGGCAGCTCGTGCAGAAAGGGTTCGGCAGGTACTACGCCCAGGGTCCGGGACCGCGCTGGGGCGAGGCCGACCGGCGGGCCGTCGAGGCGTTCCAGCGGGCCCAGGGCTGGCGCGGCGGTGCGGCGGACGGCTACCCGGGGCCGGAGACCTGGCGGCGGCTGTTCGCGTAGGAGGCCGTCCCGGCCGTCCACTCACTGTCATGGCGTATCTGGCGCGGAGGCTGGAGGCACGTAATGCACCAGACCACTTCACCCACACCTGAACCTGAGCCGGGAAACCCCTCGGACGACCCACCGCGCGGCGGGCGGCTCATCCAGAACGAGGCGACCACCGAGATCCCCGTCCATCTGCTGTTCCGCGACGAGGCCGGGCCGCGGTCGGTCGCGGTGGGACCGGCCGCGGTGGGACCGGGCGTGGTGGGGAGCCGGAGCGGGGAGCCGCCGCGGCTCAGACGGCCGGTGGCGGCGAAGGCGCGGCCGCAGGCCGAGGTCGACCCTGACCTGGTGGAGCGGGCCGCGCGGGTGCTGCCCGGTGCGGCCGGGGTGCTCGCCGGGGCCTGCGGGGCGGCCGGCTGTGTGGCGACCTCCTGGTGGGCGGGGGTGCTGCCGCCGCTGGTGGAGCAGGCGCTGCGGCTGCCCGCGTGGGCGGGGGCCGGGCTCGGTCCGGCGCAGTGGGCGGCGTACGCGGGGGCGGGGGCCCTGGGGCTGTTCGGGTTCGGGGGGCTGGCGCGGGGGCGGACCGGGCGGGCCTGGGTGCTGGGGCTGTTCGGGCGCTACCGGGGGACCGTCCGCCGTACCGGTCTGCTGTGGGTCAATCCGCTGCTGCTGCGCCGGCAGGTCGACGTACGGCTGCGGCACTGGCGCAGTGAGCCGATGCACGCGGCCGACGGCAGCGGGGTCGCGCTGCGGGTGGTCGTCCTCGTGGTGTGGCGGGTGCGGGACACCGCGCGGGCCACGCTGGGCGTCGAGGACCACGAGACGTATCTGCGGGAGTGCGTGGAGGCGGCGCTCGCCCGGATCCCGGTGGAGCCGCCGGGGGCGGGCCGGGGGTCGGTCGAGGCGGCGGGGGAGGCGCTGACCCGGCGGGTCGCGCGGGACGCGGGCGCGATCGGCGTGGAGGTGTTCTCGGTGCAGCCGCTGCGGATCGAGTACGCCCCGGAGGTCGCCGCCGCGATGCACCGGCGCCGGATCGCCGCGCTCGACGCCCAGCACCGGGCGACCGTGCTGACCTCGGTGGTCGACTCGGTGGAGGACACGGTGACCCGGCTGACCATGCGCGGTCTGGTGGAGCTGGACGACTACGAGCGCAAGGCGCTGGTGAAGGACCTGACGGTGGCGTTCGCGGCGGGCCGCGGGGAACAGGCCCCGTGATTGGTCTGGACATGTCCATGAAACGGCAATAATCTCGGACTTGGTCTAGACCTGCACGGCTCGGCTCAGTGAACTCCCCACGTTCTCCAGGAGCGGCAGCATGCGCAAAAAGACCAAGTGGTACGCCGCCGCGCTCGGGCTCACCACGGCGGGAGCCTTCGTGCTCTCGTCCGGCGGCGCGAGCGGTCACGGCTACACCGATCTGCCCATCAGCCGGCAGAAGCTCTGTCAGAACGGCACGGTCACGAACTGCGGCGACATCCAGTGGGAGCCGCAGAGCGTCGAAGGTCCGAAGGGCTTCCCGGGCTCAGGGGCGGCCGACGGATCGATCTGCTCCGCGAACAACACCCGCTTCGCCCAGCTCGACAGCCCGAAGACCCCCTCGGGCGGGGCGTGGCCGGCCACCAGGGTGACCGGCGGTCAGAGCTACACCTTCCGCTGGCAGTTCACCGCGATGCACGCCACGACCGACTTCAAGTACTACGTCACCAAGCAGGGCTGGAACCAGAACCACAACCTGGCCCGCTCCGACCTCAACCTCACCCCGTTCCTCACCGTCCCCTACAACGGCCAGCGTCCGCCCGCCACCCTCTCGCACAGCGGCACGCTCCCGTCGGGCCTGTCCGGCCGTCATGTGATCCTCGCGGTCTGGACGATCGCCGACACCGGCAACGCCTTCTACGCCTGTTCCGACGTCACCTTCTGAGGGGCCGTCGGGTAGGGTCCGGGTCCGCGTGCGCCCTCGACGGGCGCACGCGGGTCCTGGCGTCGAGGTACGGGGGTGCGGGCCGCATGGAGGCCGTCAACGTCGTTTTCGTCCTGCTCGTCGTCGGCTTCGTCGCCGCGGCGTACGCGATCGTGCGCCGTACGCGGCAGCGGCGGGCGGCCTGGGAGAGCGGGCTGACCGCGCAGGCGCGGGTGGTGCGGCAGTGGCGGACCACGCAGGTCGTCAACAACGTGCCCCGCACGACACAGTGGCACGAGTACACCTACACCACCGCCGACGGCCGCGGCGTCGTGTTCAAGGAGGGCGGCGGCCCCCATACCCGGGAGACCGGTGACGAGGTCCTCGTGTACTACACGGCCGAGGACCCGGAGAAGGCCACCGCGTCCGCGCCGCAGCCCGGCAAGGACACGGCGTCCATGGCCTTCGCCCTGGTCCTCTTCGGCGCCGGTGTCGTCCTGATGATCAAACTGCTGGTGACCGGTCCGTAGTTCTGAGCTTCTCTTGAGTCAACCCCGCCCCGCGCACGGGTACGTTCCCTGCACACCGGCCGCGCAGGCCGGTGACCGGAGTTCGGGGGGCTCTTATGGACATCTTCTTTCTGATCGTCCCGTCGATCATGATCGTGGGCGTTCTCTTCGCGATGTACACCGTGATCAGCCGCTCGCGCCGGGTCGCCCGGGCCTGGGGCAGCGGTCTGACGGCCGAGGCGCGCTGTCTGCGGACGTACACGACGACCAGGACCAGCAGCGGTGAGCACCGCCGGGTGACGACGGTCCTGCACCATGTCTACGAGTTCACCACCCGCGAGGGCCGCACGGTCCGGTTCGAGGAGGAGAACGGCCCGGGGACGGTCCTGGAGGGGGACATCGTCACCGTCTTCCACCCCGCCGACCGTCCCGAGCGAGCCACCGCCCACCCCCCTGCGCACGGGCTGCTCTTCGCGCAGTCCGGCTGTCTGCTGGTCTTCCTCGGCCTGGTGCTCGCCGCCTGCGTCGCCTTCATGATCGGCGCCCAGGCGGAGATGTCCGCCTGGAGCGACGTCGGGCCCTAGCCGTCTCTCGTGCCACTCGTGTCATCTGCGCCAGAAGAGGTGGTGCGTCACGCCGCTCGGGCTGGGCACCACCTCCAGGTGGAACCGGTCCAGCAGCTCCTCGGGCGAGTCCCACAGGCGCAGCCCGGACCCGAGCGTCACCGGTGCGACGACCACGTGCAGCGTGTCGACGAGGTCGGCGTCGAGGAACTCCCGGACGGTGGTCACACCGCCGCCGAGCCGGACGTCCTTGCCCCGCGCGGCTTCCCGTGCCTGCGCGAGCACGGTGGCGGGGTCGCCGTCCACGAAGTGGAACGTGGTGTCGGAGAGCGTGAACGACGGACGCGGGTGGTGGGTCAGGACGAACACCGGCGTGTGGAAGGGCGGCTCCTCACCCCACCAGCCGCGCCACTCGTGGTCGTGCCACGGGCCGCGCTGGGGTCCGAACTTGTTGCGGCCCATGATCTCGGCGCCGATGTTGTTGCCGAAGTCCCGGGCGAAGTAGTCGTCGAGGCCCCGGGTTCCGCCGGGCTCGGTGCGGTTGGGCCAGCTCGCCGTGGCGCCGGCCCAGGAGAAGAGCCGCGCCGGATCGACGGCGTGGCCGAAGGGCCGCTCCAGGCTCTGGTCCTCGCCGGCGGCGACACCGTCGCCGGAGATGGTGAAGTTCTGCACGCGCAGCAGCTGGTCCATGGGTGTCCTCATCAGGTCCTGTCGCCTCCTCGGAGAACGATTCCCCGGAGGACGATCGCGTCCTCCCTCAGGATGTCGAACGGGACGCGGCCGGATCGACAGCGGCACGCGGGCGTTCTCCGGCATAGTCATCTGACGCCATGTCAGCTACCGTGCGCCCCCATGGAGTCCGTCGCCGCACTCGTAGCGCACCGCTGGGACGACCACCGGCCGGGACTGTGGTGCGAGGACACGGTGCTCAGCCATCACGAGATCGCGGCCGGCGCCGCCGCCCGGGCCGCGCTCCTCGCCGAACTGCTGCCGCCGGGCGCCGCACCGCATCTCGGGGTGCTGCTGGACAACACCCCGGAGTTCCCCCTGTGGCTGTCCGCCGCCGCGCTCGCCGGTGCCGCGGTCGCCGGGATCAATCCCACCCGCCGGGGCCCCGAACTGGCCCGGGACATCCTGCACACCGAGTGCGCGCTGCTGATCACCGAGCGGGTCCGTCTCCCGCTGCTCGCCGGGCTCGACCTCCCCGGGGTCCGTGTCCTGGTGACGGACACGGAGGAGTACGGGGCTCTCCTCGCCCCCTTCGCGGGCGCCCGCCCGGACCCGTCCCGGGCCCGCCCCGCCGACCGTCTCCTGCTCTACTTCACCTCCGGTTCGACCGGCGCGCCCAAGGCCGCGATCTGCACCCAGGGCCGGCTGGCCGCCGCGGGCCGGTCCCTGGCGGCGCAGTTCTCCGTCGTACCGGACGATGTGCACTACATCTGCATGCCGATGTTCCACGGCAACGCGGTGATCGCCGACTGGGCCCCCGCGCTGGCCGCCGGGGCCGGGGTGGCGCTGCGCCGCCGCTTCTCCGCCTCCGCGTTCCTCGCGGACGTACGGCGCCACCGGGCGACGTACTTCACCTATGTCGGCCGGGCGATCCAGTACCTGCTGGCCACCGAGCCGGGCCCGGCCGACCGGGACCATGTGCTGCGGCTCGGCTTCGGGACGGAGGCCGGGGTGGTGGACGCGGCGGCCTTCGAGCGGCGGTTCGGGGTGCGGCTGGTGGAGGGGTACGGCTCCTCGGAGGGCGGCGCGGCGGTGCAGTGGACGCCGGGGACACCGGCCGGCGCGGTGGGGCGGGCGGGCCCCGGGCTGGCCGTCCTCGACGCGGAGTCGGGGGACGAGTGCCCGCCGGCCCGCTTCGACACCGCCGGGCGGCTGCTGAACGGGGACGAGGCGATCGGGGAGCTGGTCAACCGCGGCCCGAACCCGTTCGAGGGGTACTGGCGCAACCCGGCGGCCGAGTCCGAGCGGCGCCGGGACGGCCTGTACTGGACCGGCGACCTCTTCTACCGCGACCCCGACGGCTACCTCTACTTCGCCGGGCGCACGGACGACCGGATCCGCGTGGACAGCGAGAACCTGGCCGCCGCGATGATCGAGAACATCCTCGCCCGGTACGAGGGGGCGGACGCCGTCGCCGTGTACGCGGTGCCGGACCCGGTGACCGGGGACCAGGTGATGGCGACGCTCGCGGGGGAGTTCGAGCCGGCCGCCTTCGCCGCGTTCCTCGCCGCCCAGCCGGACCTGGGGACGAAGATGGCGCCCCGGTTCGTCCGGGTGGTGGAGCGGATGCCCGTCACCGCCACCAACAAGATCCACCGTGCGCTGCTGAGGCGGGAGGGGGTGCGGTGCGCGGACCCGGTGTGGTGGCGCCCGCCGGGGGAGTCCGGCTACCGGCCGCTGACCGGCGGGGATGCCGAAGGGCCCCTCGTGTCTCCACGAGAGGCCCTTCCAGTGTGCGCCGCCAGGGACTCGAACCCCGGACCCGCTGATTAAGAGTCAGCTGCTCTAACCAACTGAGCTAGCGGCGCATGACTCCCGCCGTCCGCCCTTCGGCGGTGGCGACAGAGAAAATACTACCTGGTCCCGAGCGGTGCTCCGGACCACCGGCCGAGCACCGGGGCGTGCGCCCCTCCGCGTGGGTGAACCACGTGACCACATAGTCATATGTCACATGCCGGTCCCCTTTCTCGCTCGATGGTGGTGGCACCAGATCTCTTCGTTCCACCGACCCGAAAGGGGTCCGCCGTGACCACCGTGGAGCTCGACTACAGCAGTGACGGGATCGTCCGCCTGCTGAGAACGCCCCCGGAGCAGCGCTCCCTGCCCTGGCTGAAGGACGCCCTGCAGCAGGCGATCATGCTGGAGCTCGCCACCCTGCCGCCCTACCTGTGCGGCATGTGGTCGCTGCTCCAGGACACCGACTCCGGGAAGGCGGCGGCCGCCGCCATCCGCGTGATCGTCTTCGACGAGATGTCGCACCTCGGGCATGTCTGCAACCTGCTCACCACGATCGGCGGGAGCCCGCGCCTCGCCGACGAGAGCGTGCTGGCGCCGTACCCCTGTCCGCTGCCCGGTGGGGTGCGGCCCGAGATCAATCCCGATCTGGAGGTCTACCTCGGTGGGCTGACGACGGACTCGGTCGAGATGTACTCGCAGATCGAGGCGCCGGAGGAGCCGCTCGCCCAGTTCGCGGCCGCCGAGGAGACGTTCGCCTCGATCGGCGCCTTCTACACGGCGATCCTGGAGGCCTTCCGTGTGCACCAGGGGGAGATCAGGGGCACCCGTCAGGTGACCAGGAGCATGGGGCACCACGGGGAGGGGAACAGCCTCTTCCCGATCAGGACCTTCGCCGACGTCGAGCAGGCGATCACCGTCATCAAGGAACAGGGCGAGGGCACGGACAAGACCCCGGACAACCCCTTCCCCGGGCACGCGGGCGAGCTGTCCCACTACTACGTCTTCCGGGAGATCTTCCGGGGCCGGAAGCTGAAGAAGATCCAGGAGACGCCCCCGAAGTGGGACTTCCAGGGCGACCCCATCCCGTTCCCGAACGCCCGTCCGATGGGCAGGGTGCCGAAGGGCGGCTGGGCGAACGACCCGGGCACGGTCCCCGACGCGGCCGCGCGGGCCGAGCTGGACAAGGGCAACACGGCCTTCAGCGAGATGCTGCACGCGCTGGAGAAGGCCTGGGAGCAGGACCGGCCGGAGGACGCCGACGCGCACCTGGGCGACGCGGTCGGTCATATGTTCGCCCTCAAGGGTCCCGCGCTCAAGCTGATGGACATGCCTCTTCCGAACGATCCCGCGAAGCGCTACGGACCGGAGTTCCGGTTCGTCGCCACCCCGTAGCACCGGCGCCCGGAACGGCGGCCCCCAGGCCCTGTCGTCACATTCCCGCCGTCGCCCGAAGGGCGGCCCCGCGGCGTCAGGTGCGTGCTCTCGGCGTGCCGGGCCCTGACTCGCGTACTGGACGTACTCGGGTCAGGGCCCGGTGCGCCGAGAGTGCGTGCATGGCGTCGCGGGGCAGGCGGGAATGTGACGACAGGCCCTAGGGGGCTGCCTCCCTAGATCGCGAGGGAGAGCAGGACCGGGGCCGCGTTCCGGTTCAGGGCGTCGGCCGCGTGGCGCAGGCGGTGGGCGTGGGCGACGGGCAGGGACAGGGCGAGACAGCCCACGGAGGAGCCGGCGGTGATCGGGACGGCCGCGCAGACCGTGCCGATCGCGTACTCCTGGAGGTCGAGATGCGGGACCGTGGGCGGCTGGGCCTCCAGACGGGACAGGAGCAGCCGGTCGCTGGTGATGGTGCGCGAGGTGAGACGGGCCATCTTGTGCCGGGAGAGGTGGTCGCGCCGGCCGTTGTGGTCGAGCTGGCCGAGCAGGCTCTTGCCGAGCGCGGTGGCGTGCGCCGAGGAGCGGAAGTCGAACCACTCGTGGACGGCGGGCGTGGCGGGGCTGTCGGCGTACTGGGCGATGGTGACCTCGCCGTCCACGTACCGGCTGACGTAGACGGCGGCGCCGATCGAGTCGCGCAGCCGGTCGAGGGTGCGCTGGAGCTGCTCGCGCAGGGCCTGCTGGTGGCCGTGGGCGGAGCCCAGGCGGGTCAGGGCGTCTCCGGTGACATAGGCGCCGTCGGTGACCTGCTCGACGTATCCCTCGCGGCGCAGCATGCGCAGGAGCGCGGTCAGCCGCTCCGTGTCCAGGCTGGTCTCGCGGGCGAGCTCGGCGTCGGTGACACCGGTGGAGTGCCGGGCCACCGTCTCCAGGACGCGCAGGGCGTCCTGAGCCGAGTGGTACGGCGCGGTCGGCTCGTGCTTCAGCGCCACGGTGTTCCCCCCTGGTCGCTTCCTCTGGCCGTGATCCATGAGCGGTGATCCATGAGCGGTGATCCTGGCAGCGAATCATCTCCACGATAACGGCCAAGGAGCCGGAGGGGAGGGGTTGTTGGCGAGAATATGGCGTGCCCTTGGTGCCCTCAACTGCGGCACTGACCCTCTGGCATATGCCAAAGGCATGACCAGCCGCTCCGGCCCCGCGCGCGACCTGCCCCGTTACAGCACCGCGCTCAGGAACTCCCGGGTCCGCTCCTCCTCCGGCGCGCCGAAGATCTGCTCCGGTGGACCCGCCTCGACGACCCGCCCCGCGTCGAACATCAGTACCTGATCGGAGATGTCCCGGGCGAAGTTCATCTCGTGGGTCACGCAGAGCAGGGTGATGTCGGTGGTGGAGGCGATGTCCCTGAGGACGTCGAGGACCCCGGCGACCAGCTCGGGGTCCAGGGCGGAGGTCACCTCGTCCAGGAGGAGCACCTTCGGCCGCATCGCCAGCGCCCGCGCGATCGCCACCCGCTGCTGCTGCCCGCCGGAGAGCCGCGACGGCCGCGCGTACACCTTGTCGGCCAGCCCGACCAGGTCCAGCAGCCCGCGGGCCCGCTCCTCCGCCTCGTCCTTCGCCAGCCCGAGCACGGTGACCGGGGCCTCGGTGACGTTCCTGAGGGCACTCATGTTCGGGAACAGGTTGAACTGCTGGAAGACCATGCCGATCTGCCGGCGCACCGCGCGGCGCTGCTTCTCCGTGGCGGGGAACAGCGGCTGACCGTCCACCGTGATGGTGCCCGAGTCGGGCGCGGTGAGGGTCATCAGCATCCGCAGGATGGTCGTCTTTCCGGACCCGGACGGGCCGATGAGGGTGACATGGCTGCCAGCCTTCACGGACAGGTCCAGCCGGTCGAGGACGGTGTGGTCGCCGAACCGCTTGGTGACGTTGCTGATCTCAACGGACAAGGCGTCGCTCCAGGGTGCGCAGAAGGAAGGAGGCGAGGACGGAGATGACGACGAAGGCCACGCCGATCACCGTCAGCGGCTCGGTGAACCGGAAGTGCTGCTGGGAGAAGAGCCGCGCCCGGCCGAGCATCTCCAGCACGGTGATCGCCATCAGCAGCGGTGTGTCCTTGAGCATCGCGATCACGTAGTTGCCGAGCGCCGGCACGACCCGGCGGACCGCCTGCGGCAGGATCACCGCCCGCCAGGTGCGGCCCCTCGGCAGGTTCAGCGCGGTCGCCGCCTCCCACTGCCCGGCCGGCACCGCCTCGATGCCGGCCCGGTAGACCTGCATGGTGTATGTCGAGTAGTGCAGCCCGATCGCCACGACCCCGGTGGTCATGGCCGACAGGGTCAGCCCCCACTCGGGCAGCACGTAGAAGAGGAAGAACAGCTGCACCAGCAGCGGGGTGTCCCGCACGAACTCGGTGACGGCCCCGACGGGCCACCGCACGAACCGGGTCGGCGTCCGCATCAGCAGCGCCCACAGCAGCCCCAGCGTGAACGAGATCAGCGACCCGAGGGCCAGCGCCCGGAGCGTGACGAGGGTCCCGTCCCACAGCAGCGGCATGAAGTCGCGTACGGCGTTCCAGTCCCAGTTCATCGCAGCCCCGCCTTCAGCCGGTGTTCGAGTCCGCGCATCAGCCGTGTCAGCAGGAACGCGATGACGAAGTAGAGGAGCAGGACGTACGTGTAGATCTCCGCGCTCTCCTGGAGCGCCAGGCGGACCAGATTGCCGCTGAACGCCAGGTCGCCCATGCCCATCACGGACACCAGGGCGGTGCCCTTGAGCAGCTCGACCAGCAGGTTGGAGAAGGGCGGGATCATCTCCGGCACCGCCTGCGGCAGCAGGATCCTGCGCAGCCGCTGCCCGGGCGTGAACCCGAGCGCGATGCCGCCCTCCCGCTGCGCCGGATCGACCGCGCCGAGCGCCCCGCGCACGATCTCCGCGCCGTACGCCCCGTAGGTCAGCCCGAGCGCGAGCGTGCCCGCCCACATCGGCACCAGCTGCCAGCCGAAGGCGGGCGGCAGCACGAAGAACACCCAGAAGATCATCACCAGCGCCGAGGTGCCCCGGAACACCTCGGTGTAGCAGCCCGCGAGGAAACGGACCGGCCGGCGCCGGTGGGTGCGCGCGATCCCCACGGTGAACGCCACGACCGCCCCCAGCGCGGCGCTGAACACGAGGAGCTGGAGGGTCGTCCACACCCCTCGGAGCACGAGTTCCCACAGTCCCGTGGTCATCCGCCGCAGAGCTCCTTCGCGGTCAGGTCCGTCATCTCGGCCTTCGTGAATCCGAAGGGCCGCAGGATGCGGGCCAGTTCGCCACTCTTCCTGAGCTGGTGCAGCTCGGTGTTGAAGGCGTCCCGCAGCCGGGTCTCGGTGAGCCGGAAGGCGAAGGCGCCTCCGTCGACGGTCGGCTTGCCGTCGACGACGGCCGCGAAGGGCTCGGTCGCCTCGGCCTTGCGGGACTTCCTCACCACGTCGCGCGTGGTGACGGCCGTTCCCGCGAACACGTCGGCCCGCCCGGTCTCCACGGCGTTCAGCCCGGCGACCTGGTCGGGCACGATCAGGATGTCGCTTTCCTGGTAGCCCGCCGCCACCGCGTGCTGGATCTGCGCGTACCCGGTGCCGGTGGCGAACCTCGCCTTCTTCTGCACGACGTCCTGATAGGTGTCCAGCCCCTCGGGGTTGCCCCTGCGCACGACGAACGAGTCGAGCATCTGGTAGTCGGGGTCGGCGAACAGGACCTGCGCGCAGCGCTCGGGGGTGACGTACATCCCGGCGGCCACCACGTCGAACTGCTGGGCGTTCAGCCCGGGTATCAGCGACCCGAACTCGGTGGGCACGGGCTGCACCGAGTCCACCCCGAGCCGTTTGAAGACCGCCTCCGCCAGTTCGGGCGCCTCCCCGGTGAGCCGCCCGTCCCTGTCGATGTACCCGAAGGGGATCTCGCCCGCGATGCCGAGCCGGACGACCCCGGCGGCGCGGAGCCGGTCGAGGAGGTCGCCGCCGTCCGCGGTGGACGCCGTGGCCACGCGCGAACAGCCCGCGGCGCCCAGCGCGCCGAGCGCCGCCACCCCCGCGAGCAGCGACCGACGGGTGGGGTTGTCGTGGTGTGTGGGTTGTCTGTTCGGTGGAGCCATGGCCGCGCGGCTACCCGGGCGGCCACCGGATATGCGGGGACGTCGTGTGAGGGGAGTGTGCGGACCGTCAGCGGCCGGGGACGTATCCGCGCGCCTTGTCGACCACGTTCCGCAGCGGCCGGCCCGCCGCCCAGCGCTCGAACAGTTCGACGAACTGCGCCCCCAGCTCGTCGTGCCGGCCGACCGCCGCGCCGCTCATGTGCGGGGACACCAGCAGGCCCGGGACCTGCCACAACGGGCTGTCGGGCGGCAGGGGTTCGGCGCCGAACACATCCAGGGCGGCGCCCGCGATCCAGCGGCTGCGCAGGGCCCGTACGAGAGCCTCCTCGACGACCAGGCCGCCGCGGCCGACGTTCAGGAAACGGGCCGAGGGCTGCATCACGCCGAAGCGGCGGGTGTCGAACAGACCCCGGGTCAGCTCGGTGAGCGGGGCCGCCGCGACCACCCAGTCCGCGCGGGCGAGCAGCCGGTCCAGATCGTCGGGGCCGTGGATGCCGGTGCGCGGGACCCGCCCCACCAGCGCGGTGGTGACGCCGAGCGCCTTGAGGGTGCGGGTGATCGCCCGGCCGACCGGGCCCGACCCGACGACCACGGCCCGGGTGCCGGCCACCTGCCGGCTCTCCCGGGGCCGCCACTCGCCGCGCGCCTGCGCCGCCCAGGTCCCCGGCAGGTCCTTCGCCATCGCCAGGACCAGCGCGGCGACGTACTCGGCGACCGGCTCCTCGAAGACCCCGCGCGCGTTCGTCAGCACCGTGTCGGACGCGGCCAGTTCCGGCGACAGCACCCGGTCCACGTCCGCGCCCGCCGTGTGCACCCAGCGCGGTCGCGGCCCCGCGCCCGGCCAGTCGGTGCGCACCGCGTCCGAGGCGGTGTCCCACACCAGCAGGACGTCGGCCTGCGGCAGCAGTGCGCCGAGGGTGGAGCCGTCGGCGTGCAGCACCCGCACCCGGCCCGTGAGCCGGCCGAGGCGGGGGAGGGGCTCCGCGTCGAGCACGAGGAGCGTGGGGACGGCGGCCATCCGGTGCCTTTTCATGACCAAGGGCCTGACGTGCGCGGACGGAACACGGTCGCACCCCGCTCCACGGCCGTCAACACGTCCGGACCGCCAACCAGGTGAGGATGGAGGCCGTGGGCTGCGCACGCGGGGTACCCGGGTACCTCCGGAAGAAGAGCAGCAGCAGGAAGGCCGTCATGACCGCACTCGGATTCCTCCACCCGGGCCACTGTGCCGAGGACGACTACCCCCGTATCGAGCAGCTCCTGGCCGGCGACATCCGGGTGGACCTCGTCCGCGCGGACCCCGGGGAGGACGGCGGGGAGGACGGCGGGCCCATCGACGCCTCCCTGCGCCTCGGCGCGCCGCACCGGCTCGCGGCGGGCGTGGAGCAACTGCGGCTGTCGGGCGCGGAGGCGATCGTCTGGGCCTCCACGCGCGGCAGTTTCGACTACGGCTGGGAGGGCGCCCACGACCAGGTGCGCACCCTGGCCACGGCCGCCGGCATGCCCGCCTCCTCCACCTCGTTCGCCTTCGTGCACGCGGCCCGGGAACTGCGGGCCGCGCGGGTCGCGGTGGCGGCCACCTACCCGGCGCGGACCGCCGCTCTGTTCGCGGAGTTCCTGCGGGCCGGCGGGCTGGAGGTGACCTCGGTGCACGCCGCCGGGGTCACGGCGGAGCGGGCCGGCGCCTGGGACGAGGCGGAGGTGCTCGCCCTCGCGCGGGCCGCCGACGCGTCCGGCGCCGAGGCGGTGCTGCTGCCCGACACCGCCCTGCACACCGTCGCCTGCCTCCCGGCCCTGGAACGGGAGCTGGGCAAAACCGTCCTGACCGCGAACCAGGTGACCGTCTGGGAGGGGCTGCGGCTGACGGACCGGCGGGTGAACGCGCCGGGACTCGGAACGCTGTTCACCCGGGAGCCGATCGTGCAGGTGTGAGCCGACGGTTCCCTCCCCGGGGGGAATAAACGGGGACACCCTCCTGTTACCACAGGAAGGACACCGCAAGCCCGACAACAGGAGGACCCCGTGGCGCCAGACGAGACGACACCGGACGAGACGGCGACGGCTGGGACGGTGACGGACGGGACGGCGACGGCTGGGACGGTGACGGACGGGACCGGTGCGCACGGGACCGCGGTGGCTGGGACCTCGACGGCCGGGACCTCGACGGTTGGGACGGCGGCGGCTGGGACGGCGTCGGTAAGGACGGCGGCAGACGGGACCGGTGCGCACGGGACCGCGTCGGCCGGGACCTCGGCGACCGGGACGGCGGCGGCTGGGACCTCGGCGGCCGGGACCTCGACGGTTGGGACGGCGGCGGCTGGGACGGCGTCGGTAAGGACGGCGGCAGACGGGACCGGTGCGCACGGGACCGGTGCGCACGGGACCGGGTCGGCCAGGACCGCGGCGACCGGGACGGCGGCGCACGGGACCGCGTCGGCTGGGACCGGGTCGGCCAGGGCCGCGGCGGACGGGATCGTGGCGGACGGGATCGGTTCGGGACGTGTGGTGGCGGACGGTATACGGGCCGCCGCTCACGGCACCGCCCCCGCCCCGCTCTCCGTCCTCGACCTGGTCACCGTCGGCTCCGGGCGCACCGCCGGTGACGCGCTGCGCACCAGCGTCGACCTCGCCCGGCTCACCGAGTCCCGCGGGTTCCACCGCTACTGGGTCGCCGAGCACCACTCGATGCCCGGCGTCGCCTCCTCCTCGCCCGCGGTGATCCTCGCCCACCTCGCCGCCCACACCGACCGCATCCGGCTCGGCTCGGGCGGCGTCATGCTGCCCAACCACGCGCCCCTCGTCATCGCGGAGCAGTTCGGCACCCTGGAGGCGCTCGCGCCGGGCCGGATCGACCTCGGCCTCGGCCGCGCCCCCGGTACCGACGGCGCCACCGCCGCCGCCCTGCGCCGGACGGCCACCCCGCACGAGGGCGCCGACGACTTCCCCGAGCAGCTCGCCGAGCTCACCCGGTTCCTGGACGACGACTTCCCCGACGGGCACCGCTACCGCCGTATCCACGCCGTGCCCGGACCGGTCCAGGCGACCTCGCCCGGGGGTGTGCAGTCCCGGCACCGGCCGCCGGTCTGGCTGCTCGGCTCCTCCGGCTTCAGCGCCCGGCTCGCCGGACTGCTCGGTCTGCCCTTCGCCTTCGCGCACCACTTCTCCGCGCAGAACACCGTCCCGGCCCTGGACCTCTACCGGGAGTCCTTCCGCCCGTCCGCGGTGCTCTCCGAGCCGTACGCCCTGATCGGCGTCTCCGTCCTCGCCGCCGACGACGCGCACGAGGCCCGCCGCCAGGTCCTCGCGACCGGCCTCAACATGGTCCGGCTGCGCACCGGCCGCCCCGGTCTCTTCCCCTCCCCGGAGGAGGCGGAGGCGCACACGTTCAGCGAGCTGGAGCGGGAGTTCGTCGACTCCTGGACGGCGAACATCGTCCACGGCACCGCCGACGAGGTCCGTACCGGCCTCGACGACCTGCACAAGCGCACCGGCGCCGACGAGCTGATGCTCACCAGCCACGCCCACCGCGGCGAGCTGCGGCTGCGGTCGTACGAACTGGTCGCGGACGCGTACGGACTGCCGGCGGCCGGCTGAGAGCCGGTGCCCGGGGACGCCCCTACGGGTTCTGCGGCGCCCCCACCGGTGCCGCCCGGTCCGGGCCCGACGCCCGTAGCTCGGAGATGCGGTCCGGCGACACCGCGCGCGAGTACAGCCAGCCCTGGCCGGTGTCGCAGCCGATGCTGCGCAGCCGGTTGGCCTGGGCGGCGGTCTCCACGCACTCGGCGGTGACGGTGAGGCCGAGCCGGTGGGCGAGGTCGATCATCGCCTCGACGACGACCTCGTCGGCCGGGTTGGGCGCCGCGCCCGTGCCCTCGTACTGGAAGCCGCGGACGAACGACCCGTCCAGCTTGAGGACCGAGACCGGCAGCCGGCTCAGATAGGCGAGGTTGGAGTAGCCGGTGCCGAAGTCGTCGATGGCGATGTGCACCCCCATGTCGCTGAGGGCCTGGAGGGCCTGGAGCGGGCGGCCCGCCGAGCCCATGACGGCCGACTCGGTGAGCTCCAGCTGGAGCAGGTGCGGCGGCAGCCCGGTCTCGGCGAGGATCTCCGCCACGTCCGCCACCAGGTCGGAGTCCCACACCTGACGGACCGCCACGTTGACGCTCACGAACAGCGGCGGCTCCTCCGGCCGGTCCAGCTGCCAGGCGCGGGCCTGACGGCAGGCGGTGGCCAGAATCCATCGCCCGAGCGGGACGATCGAACCGTCCTCCTCGGCCAGCGCGACGAACCGATTCGGCGGCAGCGATCCGAACCGCGGGTGGTCCCAGCGCACCAGCGCCTCCACCCCGCGCAGCCGTCCGTCCGACATACCGACCAGGGGCTGGTACTCCAGCCGGAACTCGCCGCGCTCGATGGCGGGCCGCAGGGTGGAGGCGAGGGCCTGGCTGGTCATCAGATGCGCGTTGCGTTCCGGGTCGAACAGCGTCCAGCGGTCCTTGCCGTCCACCTTCGCCCAGTACAGCGTGGTGTCGGCGGCCTGCATCAGCGCGGTCGCGGTGGTCCCGGCGGCGTGCCGTTCGACGACCCCGATCGACGCGGAGACGTTCATCCGCTGTCCGGCGAGGTCGAAGGGCGCCTGGAGCGCCTTCAGCACGGACTCGGCGAGATCGGCGAGCTGTTCGGTGCCGGTCGAGTCCTCCACCAGCAGCGCGAACTCGTCCCCGCCCAGCCGGGCCACCAGCGGCTCGCTCGGCCGGTTCTGCCCGGCGTCCTTCGCGCACTCGGTGAGCCGCTCGGCGACGGCGGCCAGCAGCCGGTCGCCGACACGGTGGCCGAGGGTGTCGTTGACCGCCTTGAACCCGTCCAGGTCGAGGTAGCACAGGCCGATCCGGCCGGTCCCGCTCTGCTCGTACGACTCCGCCTCCAGGGCCGCCGACACCCGCTCGAAGAACAGGGCGCGGTTGGGCAGCCGGGTCACCGGGTCGTGCATCTGGAGGTGCCGCAGCCTCGCCTGGAGGTCACGGCGGTCGCTCACGTCGGCGACCGACAGCAGCACCCCCGGCCCGCCCTCGTCCAGCGGGGCGACGGTGACCTGGGCCCAGAGCGTGCGCCCGTCCGGGTGCTTCAGCCGCCGGGTGCAGCGCAGTTTCGCCTGGCGGCCGCGGAGCACCTCACGGTAGGCGTGCCAGGTGCGGGCGTCGGAGGCGAGGTCCAGCAGATCGGCGGCGACCCGCCCGACCAGGCTCGCCCCGTCGCCGCCGAGCAGGTCGCCGAGCGCCTGGTTGGCGTCCACGACCTGGCCCTCACGATCGACCAAGGCCATGGCCAGAGGCGCCGCCGCGAACACGGAACGGTAGGCCGGAGGGTCGGCTCCGTCCAGGCTTTCCGCACAAGTAGCGGCATGACTGTCACGCTCCGTGACGGCGGACCGGTCGAGGTCTGCCGCGGGCGTCGACCCTTCGGACGTTCCGCTCACCGCTCGCTCCCGCAGTGCACTCGATCGCTGTCCTGGCAGGAAAGTGTGCCGATCATAGATGCTGCCCCCGGAGTTGCGCAGCCACTGCCCAGTGTCCCGGAACACCCCACCTTTCTGACAGATCGTTTCTGCCCGCAGGTGGACCGCTTCTGCGGACGCTCGATCGCTTGTGACGGACCGTGAGAATTCCGGGGGTGTCGGGATTGATGCCCGCTTTCTCCCTCCTCACTCTTCTGGGGCAGACAAACAGGGCATAGCGCGACAAAGTCGAACAGGCTGGGGGCGGTGTCCCGCGAACCGCCCCCGGAGGTCCGAAGTGCCGCGAACGTTCCCGCGCCCCCGACTGCGCAGCACCGCGGCCCTGTGCACCACGCTCTCGGCGATCGCCGCGATCTCCCTGGCCACCGGCCCCTCCATCGCCGAACCCTTCTCCGCCGCGCCCTGCGCCCTCCAGCGCACCGACGCCCACCACTCCGAGGGGCTCGACACCTGGAACACCGCCTACCCCCGGCCCACCCGCGCCCTCGACGCGGTGATGGTCTTCCTGTCCTTCCCGGACCGGGCCCCGGACACCACCCCCGCCGAACTCGCCGCCGACCACTTCCCGGCCACCAGCCGCTTCTTCCGGCAGGCGTCCTACGGGCGGTTCACCCTGCGCGCCCACCCCCTGAAGCGCTGGATCCGGATGCCGAAGCCGTCCACCGCGTACGCCATACAGCGCGACTGGAACGCCGAGCGCCGCGCCGCCTATCTGCACGACGCGCTCGCCGCCGCCGACCCCACGGTCGATTTCTCCCGGTACGACCTGGTCTACTTCGTCGCCGACCCGGACGCGCCCGGAGTGGACTCCGACGCCACGAAGGTCGTCAACCTGGACGAGCCCCTGCATGCCGACGGCACCGACATCCGCCGTGTCGTCACGGTCTTCGAGCAGCACCCCCCGGACCGTCTCGTCCTGGCCCATGAGACCGGCCATGTGTTCGACCTGCCCGACCTCTACCACCGGCCGGTCGACGGCAAGGGCGACTGGGACACCTACGTCGGCGACTGGGACCTGATGGGCAGCCAGTTCGGACTCGCCCCGGATCTCTTCGGCTGGCACAAGTGGAAGCTGGGCTGGCTGGCGCCGCGCCAGGTGGTGTGCGTGAGGGAGGCGGGGCCGACCCGCCTCACCCTGGAACCGCTCGGCGCCGGCCCGGGGGTCCCCGTCACCGGCACCTCCGGCGCACCCGCCTTCGGCCTCGGCGACGGCGCCAAACTGGCCGTCGTCCGCACCGGCCCCGGCTCCGTCCTCGCCTTCGAGGCCCGCGGCCCCCTCGGCAACGACCACGCCGCCTGCCGCTCCGGCATCCTCGTCTACCGGATCAGCGGCGACGCCCAGTCCGGCCGCGGCCCGGTCGAGGTGATCGACGCCCACCCGCGCACCGAGGCCTGCTGGGAATCCTCCGTCTACCCGCCCCTCGCCGACGCCCCGGTCGCCCTCGGCGAGAACTTCACGGTGCCGGGCACCGGCGTACAGGTGCAGGCGGAGAGCCGCACCCCCACGGGGGCCTGGAACGTGAAGATCACGCTGCCGCGCGTCTAGACGCCGGGCGGCTGGTCCGACGTCGAGGGGGTGTGGGTGGCGGAGCCCCCACCGCGCGCGGCGCAGCCGCGCAGAAAAAGACGAGGGCGAGGCTGGTTCGCGCTTTTTGCGAACAAGCCTCGCCCTCGACGTCGTGCGCCGCCAGGGACTCGAACCCCGGACCCGCTGATTAAGAGTCAGCTGCTCTAACCAACTGAGCTAGCGGCGCCTGCTGACGTCGTAGACATTAGCACCCTGATCCTGGGGAGGAAAAATCGATATCCGCACGGCCGCGCGGGCCGCCCGGACGGCCGCCCAGAGCAGTACCTCGGGGCCCGGCAGCCACGGGTGGCGGCAGTCCGGGGCGACCATCCAGCGGGTGGGTCCCTGCTCCCGCTCCGGTGCGAGCGCGGGCACGGTCACCGCGTCGCCGGTGCCGTGGCACAGCAGCGGCGGCACGCATCCCGCACGGCCGTCCCGCCGGCCGCGGGTGCCCCACTCCTCCCACTCCAGCAGCGACGGCAGCCGCTGGGCCGTGCCCGGCGCGGCGAACAGCAGCGTCCGCCCCCGGAGCACCGCCACCGGCCCGGAGCCCGGTCCCTCGCCCCACAGCCGGTCCAGCATCAGCCGCCCGAACATCGCCGGCGCGCTCACGATGTCGAACACGGAACCGCAGGGCAGTACGACCGGGGCGTCCGGCCGCTCTTCCCAGAGGGCGAGGGTGCTGCGCGGATACGTTCCGGCGGAGGCCAGCCAGACGGCGCCGTCCGCGGTGACACATGCGCTGCTCATGCCCACCTGTCTACCGGCTGTGAGGAAGCGGCTCCCGAGAGTTGCGGAAAACCGGGACAGGGAGTGGGGAAGCGAGTATCTTGCCCGCCTGGCATATGCCGTTCGGGTGATGCGGGTCCCGCCGGCCTACAGCGGGTCCACCGGCCCGCGGCCCTCGGTGTCGCCCCGCAGCAGGTCCCGGCCGAACTCGACCATCTTCTTCGCGTAGTCCTCGGTCCACTCGGCCCGCAGGGCGATGTCCGCGGGCGTCAGCCGGTCGAAGCGGCGCGGGTCGGCGAGCTGGGCCGCCGCGACGGCCTGGAACTCCAGCGCCCGGTCGGCGGCCGCCTGGAACGCGACCGTCAGCTCCGTCGCCCTCGCCAGCAGCGCGCCCGGGTCGTCGATCGACTCCAGATCGAAGAAGTGCTCCGGATCACCGGCCGCTTCCGCCGGCTCGAAGAGCAGGGGCGCGGGGCGTAGCCGCGGTTCGTTCCGACGCGGCGTGGGCTCCGCCATGTCTTCTCCTCCTCGTACGTCTGTGCGTTCGCGCGTTCCGATGCGGACCACCTTCCATTGTCCCCCGGCGGCGCAAGAGGCCCTCGGCCCCGCACTCTCAAGGAATCCGCACCCCGGGATGTTCCCCCGCCTCCACCCTTTCCAGGCCTCCCGACGTCCCCCTGCCTCCACGGCGCCCAGGGCACGTGTGTTCCCCTGCCCTTACGGCGTCCAGGGCACCCGGTGTTCCCGTGTCTTCACGGCGTCCAGGGCACGTGTGTTCCCCTGTTTTACGGTGTCCAGGGCACCCGGTGTTCCCCGAGGTGTGCCAGGACCGCGTGGTTCGCCTCCCAGCCGTCCGGGAACTTCACGAGGGTTCCCAGTTGGACCGGTTCTGTGGACGGGTAGTCGTCCAGGAGGTCGCCCACCCCCGCGCGGCACACCACGATGCAGGCGTGGCGGTGGCGGGAGGCGAGGACGCAGAGGCGGCCGGTCTCCAGGTGGAAGGCGGTGGCGTCGGGGCGGCCGGAGAGCGGGTGGAGGATCACCGTGACGTCGAACTCCATCCCCTGGAGCCGGTTCGCGGTGTCCACCGTGACGTCCGCCACGCCCAGCTCGGCCAGCGCCGCCCGGACCGCCGCCGCCTGGTCCCGGTGGGCGGTGCCGACGGCGATCCGGCCCGCGGTCACGGGGGTGGGGTGCGGGGAGCGCTCCGAGGTGGCCGCGCCGCCCCGGTCCAGCAGCCGCCGTACGACCGTCGCCACCGCCCTGACCGCCTCGGGGTCGGTGCGGGGCGTGTGCCGCGCGGGCAGCTCCAGCAGGCCCCAGCCCGACTCCGCCGCCTCGTCGATCACCCGGTCGGTGCCCGAGCCGTCCGAGGGCACGCCGAAGGAGAGCCGCCGGTCGCCGGGCCCGGTGCCGCTGCGGAACGGGGTGTACGGGTAGAAGGCGTCGGAGACGAGCGGGGCCGCGGAGGCGGGGAGGCGCCAGGAGACCGGCAGCCGGTGCTGGGGGAGGTCCGGGTTGTGCGCCAGCAGGGTGGTCACGGCGGAGCCCGACGGGTCGTACGACAGCCCCGCCCACTGCTCGCTGCCCACGATCGCGAACGGGTCCAGCTGCCCCGGGTCGCCCACGAACAGCGCCCGCTCGAACAGCCCGGCCACGGCCAGCAGCCCATCCGAGCGCATCTGGTACGCCTCGTCCACGATCGCGTGCCGCCACGGCTCGTCGACCTTCACATGCGCCCACTTGGCGGCGGTGGAGATGACCACCGGCAGGCCGGAGAGGTCGGCGGCCTTCGCCGACTTCTTCACGTTCTCCAGGCGGTCCAGCGCCTTGTCGTACGGGTCGGCGTCGCTGCTGTGCAGCCGCCCCACCGGCAGCCCGGGGCTCTTCTCGGCGAGCCGCAGCACCAGATCGTCGACCTGCGCGTTGGTCTGCGCCACCACCATCAAGGGGCGCCCCGCCTCGGCGAGTTCCAGCGCCGCCCGGACGACGAGCGTGGACTTCCCGGCGCCGGGAGGGGAGTCCACGACCACCCCGCGCGCGGTGCCGTGCAGCGTGTCGCGCAGGATCGCGTCGGTGGCGCGGGTCGCCGCCGTACCGGGGTCGAGGGCGGCCTCGGTGGTCACAGGACGTCCTCCTGGGTGACGGAGTCGGGGGCTTCGGGCACCTGTTCACCGGGCGGTCCGCCATGCGTCCACGGCGTCTCCTCCGGGTCCGGCAGCTTGGCGCCGCCCCGCTGCTCGTGTGCGAAGAGCGTGAAGCAGAGCAGGTCGCCCTTCTCCGGCACCGACCCCTGCTCCGGCTCCTTGCCGCGGCCCATCCGGTCGACGATCCGCAGCACCAGCAGCCCGTCCTCCGGCCGCTCCACGCACTCCGCCGCCTGCGGCTTCCCGCCCAGCGACCGGTACGCCTTCGCCCGCTCCCCGAGATGCGGCCGGTCGTCGGTCCGGACGGTGACCAGCGGACGGGGGCTCGGCCGCTTGCCCTCGCTGTACGCCATGGTGACGTCCACGACCTCACCCGCGAACGCCTCCCCGGCCAGCCGCCGCCCGGCCATCACCAGCGGGTCGTCCAGGGCCTCCTGCGCCTCCAGCCGGGCCTGCTCCCGCTCGCGCGTGGCCAGCTTGTTCGCCGCGGTCACCGCGTCGTCGCGGCGCGGCTGCGGGGGTTCGCCCGCGGCGACCCGGTCGCGGTGGCCGGTGAACGACCAGCGGTCGCGCGTCCACCGCTCCTCGCCGTGCGCCCCCTCGGGCAGCTCCCGCAGCAGGTCGAGCCCCCGCCACACGGCCTGCCAGGTGGGCAGGGTCCGGCTCAGCACCAGCTCGCGGATCTCCCGCTCGGCGGCGGCCAGTGCGCCCAGCCGGTCGTCGGCCTCCAGCCCGTCCTCGGCCGCGGCGAACCCGGTCCGCGCGCGGTCGTAGCGCTCGATGGCCGGGGCGAGCAGCTTGTTGTCGAAGGCGGGGTCGGTGGCCGGTCCGGCGGGCGGGCACAGCAGCTGTCCGGCGGCGTCCCGGCCCAGCTCGGCCCGCCCCGCCGCCTCGGCGCCCGTCACGCCCTGCGGAGGGTCGATCCAGGCGAGCAGCGCGCCCAGGTGCTGGTCCTCCAGGCTGGACTGGCCGGTCGCCCAGTGCCGGCCGAGGACCTCGGTGAGGGCGAGCAGCAGCGAGGAGCCGGGCACCCGGGCCCGCTCCCCGAAGTGCGTCAGCCACCGGCCGAGCAGCGGTACGCGCGGGGGCGCCGGATGCGGCGACTCCGGGTCCTGCTCCGCCGTACGCCGGAAGCGCATGGAGCGGCCGAGGAGGCGGACGTACTCGATGCCGGCGCGGCTCGGGACGATCAGCTGGGGCGCGTCGGCGCACAGCTCGACCTCGACCTTGACGCGCTTGCCCGTCTCCGGATCGGTCTCGCCCCGCTCGGCGGCCTCCACGGCGTCGGCGTAGGTGTCGATGTACGGCAGGACGACGTCGGCGAGTTCGGCGAGGAACGCGAACCTCAGGTCGCGGTCGCGGGGCTGCGGTACGACGAGCAGCCGCGGCGCGTCCCGGTCGGTGCCGACGAGCGCGCCGAGCGGGGCCCCGGCCTCACCGGCGGTGGTCAGCGGCACGAACACCAGCGGCCGGTCGGACAGATGGCGGTGCCGGACGGTGGCCATGGGGTGGGCGCGGCCGGTGGTGACGGCCTCGAGGCGGGCGAGGGTGGCGATCAGCGACACATCGCCCCCCGGCCGGCGAGGGCCTCGGTGCGCAGCTGTGCGGCGCGGCGCAGGGCGGTGACCGCCGGGTCGTCCGGGTCCCCGGACTCGCCGCGGGCGGCGGACAGGACGTCCTCGACGGTGCTCAGGCCGCCCAGTTCGGCGCGCAGCGAGCGGCCCAGGGTGGTCACCGCGCCGGCCGCGCGGGAGCGGGCGCGGCAGTGGAACGCCAGCTCGCAGGCGGCCAGGCACTCGGGCGCGTAGGCCGCCGGGACCGCTTCGACGGCCGCCGTGAGCTGCTCGGCGGGCAGCTCGGGCGAGAAGCAGGTGCCCTCGGGGAGGGCGTCGGCGATGTCCTGGATGCGGGTGAGGCGGGCGAGTTGGCGGCTGGTGACCGCGCGCTGCTTGCGGACGTCCACGGCGCAGGCGGTGGGCAGGTTGGAGAAGTCCTTGGGGCAGACGAGCAGGACCCGGTGGCGGACCCGGGGCGGCGGGTCGAGGCGGGCGGCGACCTGCTCCAGGGCCAGCACGTAGACGGCGGCCTGACGGGCGGCGGCGCCCACCTTCGCGGGGTCGGCCGAACCGTCCAGCATCGGGAAGGACTTGATCTCCACGACCGTCCAGCGGCCGTCCGGGTGCACCACCACCGCGTCGGGCTCCAGGAAGGCGGTGGAGCCGGCGACGTCGAGGGCCAGCATCGGGTGGTCGAGGAACGTCCAGGTGCCGAGGGCCTGCTCGGTGGCCTCGCGCAGCGCCAGCGCGGTGCGCGCGGTACGGCCCTCGGGGCCGGAGGCGGTGAGGTCGGGGGTGCTCTTGGTGGTGGGCGGTTCGGCGCCCGGGTCCAGCCGTTCGTGCACGAGCCGCAGCAGTTCCGCGCCGCCGTCCGCCTTGACCTTCGCCTCGAACGCGTTGCCGCGGGTGAGGGCGAACTGGGACTGGCCGAAGGCCGACGGGGAGCCCAGGGCCTCGGCCAGCGCCGCCTTGTTCACCCCGGCGCCGTCGAGGATCGCGCGCCGCTTGCAGCCGGGGTTGGCGGCGAGGGCCGCGAGGGCACGGGCGTCCAGCGCCTTGGCCGCTACGTCGGGGCCGCGCAGCTCAGCGAGCCGCTGCCGGAGCGCCGTCCCCTGCGTCCGAGGGGGAGGCACCCGGTTCGGTTCCCGCCCCGAACCGTGACTCGCGCTGCCGTGGAATTCGTTCACCCGTCGAAGTCTGGCATCCGCCACTGACAATCGGGGCGGTTGTGTCCGGGGAGGCGGTCGCTGCGGTGCCCGCGGCCGCCACCGGGGAGGCCGTCGCGGAGACCGCCGGGGAGACCGCCGGGGAGTCGGTCGCCTGGGCCGGGATCCGGGCCGCGAGCGACGGGACCCTGGCGGCGGACGCGATCCGCAGCCGGTCCGCGGTCCGCATCACGAGCGGTGCCAGCAGCAGGCCGACGCCCATCACGGCCGCGCCCGCGACCGCGTCGAGGAAGTAGTGGTTCGCGGTGCCCATGACCACGATCGTCGTCAGCAGCGGGTAGAGCACGGCGGCCGTGCGCGCCGTGCGGGTGCGCCCGTGGCGCCACAGCATCACCCCGCACCACAGGGACCAGCCGACGTGCAGACTCGGCATCGCCGCGTACTGGTTGGTCATCCCGCCGAGCCCGCGCGGTGCGCTGGCCTCGCCGCCCCACCAGCCCCACGAGCTGTACTGGGCCATGGTGTCCACGAAGCCGTGCTCCGCCGACAGCAGCCGGGGCGGGCAGGTGGGCAGCAGGGTGAAGCCGATCAGACCTATGAAGGTGGACGTCATCAGCCAGGTGCGGGCCGCCCGGTAGCGCAGGCTGCGGGAGCGGAACAGCCAGACCAGGATCGCCGGGGTCACCAGGTAGTGCAGCGACGCGTACCAGAAGTCGGCCGGGACGCCGAGCCAGGCCTCGCGGGTGAACAGCCGGTTCAGCGGGTGCTCGGCGTTGATGTGCAGGAACTTCTCGACGCGCAGGATCGCCAGGCCGTGGTCGACGGCGGTCGTCACGTCCCCGCGCGCGAGCAGCCGGCCCGCCGAGTAGCAGGCGTACACCAGCAGGATCAGCGGCAGTTCCGTCCACCAGCGCAGCCGGATCCGCGGGGCCGCCTCGGTGCCCGGTGTCTCGGTCTGCGGCATCCGATCGCCTCCCCCTCGTGTCGCTGTGGTGTCGCTGTGGTGTCGCTGCGCCCGTGGTCGCGGGACGTGTCACTTTACGGCGTATGCGCGCGCCCCCACGGGGCGCCCCCGGCCCTCAAAGACGCCGGGATCGCCCGCCGGGTTGCCCCGTTTCAGGGTGAGCGATGATGGAGGGGTCCCGCCTCCGATTTCTCCCCTGAGACGTCCCAGGGTTTCCCCGGAAAGGTCCCTCATGGCACCGCGCATCCTGCTGGCCCGGCACGGACAGACCGAGTGGTCGCTGTCCGGCAAGCACACCGGCAGGACCGATGTACCGCTGCTGGAGGAGGGCCGCCGGGGCGCGAAGCTGCTCGGCGAGCGGCTGCACCGGACGCCGTTCGACGGGCTGCCGGACGCCGAGATACGCACCAGTCCGCTGGCCCGCGCGCGGGAGACCTGCGACCTGGCGGGCTTCGGCGAGCGGGCGACGCACTGGGACACCCTCATGGAGTGGGACTACGGCGCGTACGAGGGCATGACCCCGGCCGACATCCAGACGGTCCGGCCCGGCTGGCTGATCTGGCGGGACGGCGTCCCCGAGGGGGAGTCGCTCGCCGAGGTCACCGCGCGCGCGGACGAGGTCGTCGCGTGGGCGCGGTCGGCGGACCGGGACGTCCTGGTCTTCGCCCACGGTCATGTCCTCCGCTCCATCGGCGCCCGCTGGCTGGGCCTCCCGCTGGACTTCGCCGCCCGCATCCGGCTGAACCCGACCTCGCTGTCCGTCCTGGGCTGGGCGTACGGCGAAGCGGCGATCGAGAGCTGGAACGACCTCGGTCACCTCGTGCCGTAGCGCATGGGGGTGGGTCACACCGATCGCGGTGTCGACGCGTGCCGGTCCAGGAACTCCTGCACCCCGCCGGCCCGCCGGTGCGGCAGCAGCACCCGCGCCGTGCCCGCCAGCATCCCCTGGATCCGCGAGGACTGGACCTGGCCCAGCAGATCCAGCACCCGCAGGCCCGCCACCGCTGCCTCGCCGGGCCGCCCGCCGCGGGCCAGGTCGTCGGCCAGCTCGGCCGTGTACAGCGCGATGTTGCGGGTGAAGTGCGGGTCCTGGAGATCCGCCGCGCGTCCCGCGTGCCGGGCCGCCCGGGTCCAGTCGCCGAGCGCGGACCAGCACTGCGCCTCGAGCCCGGCCAGCTCGGCCTCGCCGTAGAACGTCATCCACTCGGGGTCGGCGTCGGAGGGGCCCCGCTCGTAGAGGGCGTGCGCCCGGGCGAGGGACTGTTCGCAGCCGGCCCGGTCGGCGAGCCCGGCCCAGCCGCCCGCCTCGCGCAGCGCGAGCAGGGACATCAGCCGGGGCGATCCGAGGGGGCGCGCGACGCGCTGGGCGGCCTGCGCGGCGCGTACGGCCTCGCGGGGGCGCCCGGCGTCGCGCGCGAGGAACGCGGTGTTGCAGAAGGCGTGCGCCTCCAGCGCCTGGTCACCGGTCATCCGGGCGGTGGCGAGGGCCTCCGCGTAGTGCGAGCGGGCGTCGTCGAAGCGGCCCGAGTCGTGCGCCAGCCAGCCCACGGAGATGGCGAGTTCACCGGCGCCCGAGTGCAGCCGGTCGGCGGTCGTCTGCCGGGTGGTGCCGGCGTCGAGCAGCGCGTAGGCGGCGCGCAGCGGGGCGGCCGCGCGACGGTAGAGGCCGTCGGCGCCGTGCCGGTCGTCCAGCAGTCGGATTCTGCGGACCGCGTCCTCGAGGGCGCCGGCCTCGCTCGACCCGACGCGGCGCACCGGGCGCGCGGCGGCCGGGGCGTGGGAGGTCCCGCCCGGGCGGGACCGGGGGGGCGGGACGGCGAGGCCCAGGGGGCCCAGCGAGGCGGAGGCCACGGTGGCGCCTCCGCCGGTCATGAATGCGCGACGCAGCACGTCGCTCTCCTCGTGGTTGTGGTGCGTGTCGTACGGGTCCTGCGTGTCATACGGCTCACGCGCCCCGCGTGTCTCACCCGCCTCCCGCGTCTCACTGGTGGTGAGGGCCGGGTTCGTGGTGTGCACGGGGGGCGCGTCCCCGGCGGCGCGCGCTCCTCGTCCGCGGACGGACGCCCGGGGCGCGAACCCCAGGTCGGAGAGCGTCCGGCCGGGGAACATGTGCAGGAAGACCCGCTCGTAGGCGTAGTTGGGGCAGCGGATCTCCCCTGCCTCGACCCGCCCGATGTAGCGCGCGTCACAGCTGACCCGCTCGCCGATCTCGCGTGCGGCCCGCCGTACCAGTGCGGCGAACTCGGCCGGCGAGCGTTGTCCACGCAGCTGCCGGAAGGCGAGGTTGGGCCGTGGTGGCCGGTCGGGCCGGGGTGGGGTCACCGTTGACGACGCCATGGCCGGGTCCTCTCATGCGAACCGTCGAACCATGCCGGAATCGGGGTGGCTTGGCCGATTTTCGGCGGTGATCACCCTGATGTCCAGCGAGCAAGAACGTACCTGCTGTGGTGGGGCCGCCATGCTGTGTTTGGCTACAAACCGGATATCTCATCCACGATCTGCCATGAACTGCCATCCTTTGCGGCGGACTTCCGCCGTAGCCGTTGACGCGGCCGTGCGTTGAATGCTGTGGACTGCAGGAGCGGGCTGTGTGGTGGAGGCCGGGATGGAGACCAGCCGGAGCAACGATCCTTGTACGCCGTCGTCGGCGTTCGGGCCCGGGGGCCCGGCGTGCGACCTGGTGACGGTGCCGACCCGGCAGGGGCTGGAGGCGGTCGACATCCTGCGCCGGGGCGCCGCCGAGGGGGTGGGGCCCGTGCTGCACGACGACGGCGGCGACACCCTCGGCTTCCTGGTGCCGCCCGGCACCGCCGCCGCCTGGGACCTGCCGGGAAGCGTCTGCACGGAGACGGAGACCGACGGACGCGGCCCGGGACGCGACCCCGGGCCGCCGGTGCGGGGCTCGGACTGGCTGGTGCCGCCCGGCGAGGCGGACCTCGCGACCGATCCGGCGGTGCTGCGCCGGGCGCTGGGCGAGGCGGCCCGGACGATCGAGGCGGCGGACAACTGCCGGTGAGGTGATCCGCCGCGCATGCGTGAGTCGGCCGTACCGCCTGCGAAGATGCCCTCATGGGGAAGTCCAGGAACACCCGGCGTGAGCGCGGCGCCGACACGGCGGCCGTCGTCGAGGCCGTCGACGGGGGGCTCGCGGAGCTGCTGCCCGACCGGGACCGGGCGCGGGCCTGGACCCTGCTCATCGACGGGGCGCCGCAGTCGCACGTCGACCTCGACGACCCGGCGCGTCTCTCCTTCGAGTACCAGCGCCGCTTCGGCCATGTCGTCGACCTCGCCGCGCCGCCCGGCCGGCCGGTGCACGTCGTGCACCTCGGCGGCGGCGCGTTCACGCTCGCCCGGTACGTGGCCGCGACCCGCCCCCGCTCCACCCAGCAGGTCGTCGAGCGCGACGCCGCCCTGGTCGCCCTGGTGCGCCGGGAACTCCCGCTGGATCCGGGGGCCCGGATCAGGGTGAGGTCCGTGGACGCGCGGGAGGGGCTCGGCAAGGTGCCGGACGGCTGGGCCGACCTCGTGGTCGCCGATGTCTTCAGCGGCGCCCGCACCCCCGCCCACCTCACCTCGACCGAGTTCCTCGACGAGGTCCGCAGGGCGCTGAAGCCGGGCGGTCGCTACGCCGCCAACATCGCCGACGGCCCGCCGCTGGCCCATCTGCGCGGCCAGATCGCCACCGCTGCCGCCCGCTTCACCGACCTGGCCCTGGTCGCCGACCCCACGGTGCTCCGGGGGAAACGGTTCGGCAATGCCGTGCTCCTGGCCGGCGACCTCCCCCTGCCGATCGCCGAGCTGACCCGCCGGGTGGCCTCCGACCCGCATCCGGCCCGCGTCGAGCACGGCCGCCCGCTGCTCGACTTCACCGGCGGAGCGACCCCGGTGACGGACGCGGCGGCGGTCGCCTCCCCGGCCCCGCCGCCCTCGGTGTTCCGCTAGACCGTGGTGGTTTTTGTTGGTTCGTGCCCCGCGTGTTCGCTCAGTACGTCTGTACGTCGACCCGCGGCGGCCCGTCGTGCCAGGTGCAGAAGACCGACACCCGGTCGGCGCCCGAGGCGAAGTCCACCCGGATCCACGACTCCGTCTTCCACACCTGCACCGACCAGTCGGACGCCGGGGTGGCGGACACCAGGGTCGCGTAGGTCGCGGTGAGGTCCAGGACGACCCGGCCGCCCTCGGTGTCGTAGCTCTTGACCGTCCCGGCCGGGGTGGTCTTCGGGGTGGCCGGGGCGGTGGCGGTGCGGCTTGGGGCCGTGGCCGCCGGGCGGGCCGTCGGCGAGGGGGAAGAGGAAGAGGAGGGGGACGGCGTGGGCGAGCCGGCCGGGCCGGTGCTCGGGGCGGGCGGGGGGTCCGACGCGCGAGCGGTGGAGGTCACCTCGCTCACCGTCAGCGGAAGGGCGCGCGGAGGGTCGTAGGCCGTGCCCGCCATCACGGTGTGGACGCCCCACCACGACAGGGTGACCGCCGCGCCCGTGGCGAGCGTCCAGGCCAGTACGTGCATGAGTCCGCTCCGCATAGCGGGCCATCTTGCCGCAGCTTTCGCACTGGTGTCGCACGGAGGGCCCACCGCTCGTCCACAGCCGCGGAGTTGTCCACAGGCTCCGGCCGGGTCCGCGGCCATGGCGTACGGTGCGGCGCATGGCACGTGTGCTCGTGGTCGAGGACGACCAGTTCGTCCGCTCGGCGCTCATCCGGCATCTGACCGACGCCTCGCACCTGGTGCGCAGCGTCGGCACCGCGCTGGAGGCGCTGCGCGAGGTCGCCCATTTCCGCTTCGACGTGGTGATCCTGGACCTCGGACTGCCCGATCTGGACGGCTCCGAGGCCCTGAAGATGCTGCGCGGCATCACCGATGTGCCGGTCATCATCGCCACCGCGCGCGACGACGAGACGGAGATCGTCCGGCTGCTGAACGCGGGCGCGGACGACTACCTGACCAAGCCGTTCTCGGTGGAGCACCTGTCGGCGCGGATGGCGGCGGTGCTGCGCCGGGCCCGCTCCTCAGCCGGCGAGCCCCCGCCCTCCAGCGTCCTGCGGGTGGGCGGTCTGAGCGTCGATCCGCTGCGCCGCCAGGCGGAGTTGGACGGTGTACGTCTCGACCTCACCCGCCGTGAGTTCGACCTGCTGGCCTTCCTGGCCGGCCGGCCCGGTGTCGTCGTCCCGCGCCGGGAGCTGCTCGCCGAGGTGTGGCAGCAGTCCTACGGCGACGACCAGACGATCGACGTCCATCTGTCCTGGCTGCGGCGGAAGTTGGGGGAGACGGCGGCCAGCCCGCGCTATCTGCACACCCTGCGCGGCGTCGGCGTGAAGCTCGAACCACCGGGGGAAGCGGGGCACGTGCGATGAGATGGGCACTGGTCAGGGTCTGCCTGGCGGTCACCACGATGGTGGTGGTCGCCTTCGCCGTCCCCCTCGGTCTCGTCGTCCGGGAGATGGCCCGCGACCGCGCCTTCTCCAACGCCGAGCGGGAGGCCGCGGTGGTGGTCCCGGCCCTGTCCATCACCACGGACCGGGAGGAGTTGGAGCGCGTCGTCGCCTCGGCCGGGTCGGACGACGGGATGGCCGTGCACCTACCGGCCGGTGACGGCCGGGCCGCAGTGGACCTCGGCCGGCGGCGGGCATCCGAGGCGGACGTCGCCGCCGTACGGAAGCTGGGCCGCGCCTCGACCGCCGAGGTGCCGGGCGGCTCCGTGCTGCTCCAGCCGGTCGCGCTGGGCCTGGGGACGGTGGTGGTCGAGGTGTACGTCCCGGAGTCCGAGGTCACCAACGGCGTCGGCACCGCGTGGGCGGTGCTGGCCGGGGTCGGGATCGCACTGGTCCTCGGCTCGGTCGCGGTCGCCGACCGGCTGGGCGTACGGATGGTGCAGCCGGCCCGGCGGCTGGTGGAAGGGGCGCACGAACTGGGGGAGGGGAAGCTCGGGGCCCGGGTCCCTGAGGAGGGACCTGACGAACTGCGCCGGGCGGCGGTGGCGTTCAACGCGATGGCCGACCAGGTGGTCCAGCTCCTGGCGAACGAACGCGAGCTGGCGGCCGACCTGTCCCACCGGCTGCGCACCCCGCTGACCGTGCTCCGGCTGAACGCGGCCTCCCTCGGCGACTCCCCGGCCGCCGAGCAGACCCGCACGGCGGTGGCCCAGCTGGAGCGCGAGGTCGACACGATCATCCGTACGGCCCGGGAGGCCAAGCCGCAGACGACGGCGCCCGGCGCGGGGGCGGGGTGCGACGCGGCGGAGGTGGTCCGGGAGCGGATGGCGTTCTGGTCGGCGCTCGCCGAGGACGAGGGCCGCAAGGTCCGCACCGCCGGGGTCGACCGCCCGGTCCGCATACCCGTGGCCCGCGCCGACCTGGCCGCGGCCCTGGACGCCCTCCTCGGCAACGTCTTCCGGCACACCCCGGAGGGCACCGCCTTCGCGGTCGACGTCCACAACGGCGAGGACGCGGTGATCGTCCTGGTCTCGGACGCGGGCCCCGGCATCCCCGACCCCGAGACGGCGATGGCCCGCGGCCGCGGCTCCGGCGCCACCGGCTCCACCGGCCTGGGCCTGGACATAGTCCGCCGCCTCGCCGAGTCCACCGGCGGCGACGTCCGCATCGGCCGCTCGGTCCTCGGCGGCACGGAGATCCGCATCTGGCTCCAGCTGAACACCCCCGAGCCCCTCCGCAGGGGCCACCGGGGAACCGTGCGCAGACGACGCCGGACGGCGGCCGGATGAGCCGCGGAAGAGCCCGAATGGGGCTCGACCTTTAATCGGCTCCGATGGCCGGCTTAAGCGCGGCCTAAGATCCTTCACCCCCGCCCCTATCGGGCACTTTGCCCGGTTCGGGATCGCTAGCGTGCTGCCGCACCTCACCCCACGAGCAGTGAAGGCAGGCACGTCCATGAGCAGTCACCGGCGCAAGGTCAGCGGCAGGAACCAGGTGATCGGCGGGGTCGTCGCCGCGGCGGTGGTGGGGGGTGGGGCCGTGTTCGTCGCCGGGACCGCGCAGGCGGCCGGGGTCGGGGCGGCGTACACCAGGACCAGTGACTGGTCGACGGGGTACACCGCGCAGTACGTCGTCACCAACAACAGCGGGCGGGTGAAGGCGGACTGGAAGCTGGAGTTCGATCTGCCGGCGGGGGCGAGGCTCGGCTCGCTCTGGAACGCCGAGTCGACGGTCGGCGGGCGGCATGTCACCGTGACCCCGCCGAAGTGGGACACCGACGGGCTGGCCGTCGGGGAGTCGGTCACCGTCGGGTTCGTGGTCAACGGCACGGGGGACCCGGTCGGTTGCCGGATCGACGGGGCCGTGTGCGCGGCGGACCAGGGGGCCACCCCCGAGCCGAGCGGACGGCCGACGGGGAGCGCCACCCCCACCACGGCGCCCACGGGGACGTCCGCGCCGACCTCCGCGCCCCCGTCCGCCCCCGCCTCGCCGTCCCCGAGCGCCGGCGCGAGCACCGGCTCCGGTACCGCCGCCTCCGCGCCCTTCGCCCCCTACGTCGACACCTCCCTCTACCCGGCCTTCGACCTCCTCGCGCACACCGCCGCGACCGGGGTGAAGGACTACAACCTGGCGTTCGTGACCGACGGCGGCGGCTGTACGCCGAAGTGGGGCGGGGTGACGGACCTCGCGAGCGACGCGGTGGCCGCGCAGATCGGGGGGCTCCGGGCGAAGGGCGGGGACGTCCGGGTCTCCTTCGGCGGGGCGAGCGGCTCCGAGCTGGCCACGGTCTGCTCCTCGGCGGACGCGCTGGCGGCGGCGTACGGGAAGGTCGTGGACGCCTACCGGCTCACCAAGGTCGACTTCGACGTGGAGGGCGGGGCGCTGCCGAACGCGGCGGCGAACACCCGGCGTGCCCAGGCGATCGCGAAGCTCCAGCGGCAGCACCCCGGACTGGACGTCTCCTTCACTCTCCCGGTGATGCCGGAGGGGCTCACCCAGGACGGCGTGACTTTGCTCTCGGACGCCAAGGCAAATGGTGTGAAAGTCGACACTGTGAATGTCATGGCGATGGACTACGGTCCGGCGTACAGCGGTGACATGGGCACCTATGCCGAGCAGGCGGCCACCGCTACCCAGGCGCAGGTCAAGAGCGTGTTCGGGCTGAGCGACAGCGCGGCCTGGAAGGCGGTCGCGGTCACCCCCATGATCGGGGTGAACGATGTCGCCACGGAGGTCTTCAAGGTCGAGGACGCCACCCAGCTCGTCGCCTTCGCGAAGTCGAAGGGGCTCGCGTGGCTGTCGATGTGGTCGGCGGCGCGGGACCGGCAGTGCCCGGGTGGGGCCAAGGGCTCCGCCGACGCCACCTGCAGCTCGATCGTCCAGGGTGACGCGGCGTTCTCGAAAGCCTTCGTCGCCCTCGGGTGACCAGGAAATGATCATGAAAGTGATCAAGAAGGTGATCAAGGTGTGTCGATTACGTTTCGACAAATGAAGCCATCGGCTCTTGACGCATGAGCGGACATACGGCTGTTATTGCGCCACCCCGTGTTCGGTCAAGTTGATTTCTGGTCGATTAAGACCGGAAGGTTTCAGCCCGACCTCCATGACCGAACCTTGCTGTCAGGAGCCGATTCATGCACGACCTCTCCCCCTCCGGCCGCCTCCACCTCCCCTCCCCGAGCCGTCGCACCCTGCTGCGCGGCATAGGCGGCGCGGCCGTCCTCGGTGCCGGCATCCCGCTGCTGTCCGCCTGCGGCGGCAGTGGCACCTCCTCCGACCCGAAGACCGTCAGCCTCGGCTCCAACGCGTCCGACGCGGTCCCGAAGAAGGCCTTCGCCGAGATCTACGCGGCCTTCAAGAAGCAGTCCGGGATCGCGGTCGACGTGAACACCAAGGACCACAACACGTTCCAGGAGCAGATCAACTCCTACCTCCAGGGCACCCCGGACGACGTGTTCAACTGGTTCGCCGGCTACCGCATGCAGTTCTTCGCGGCCAAGGGCCTGACCTCGTCCATCGACGACGTGTGGGCGAAGATCGGGGACAACTTCCCCGACGCCATGAAGAAGCTCAGCAAGGGCGCGGACGGCAAGTACTACTTCGTGCCGCTGTACACGTACCCCTGGGCGCTCTTCTACCGCAAGAGCGTCTTCCAGCAGCACGGCTACACCGTCCCCACCACCTGGGACGAGCTGGTCGCGCTGTGCAAGCAGATGAAGAAGGACGGGCTCACCCCGATCGCCTTCGGCGACAAGGACGCCTGGCCGGCGATGGGCACCTTCGACCAGATCAACTTCCGGCTCAACGGCTACGACTTCCACGTGGAGCTGATGGCGGGCAAGGCCGCCTGGACCGACGCCAAGGTCAAGGCCACCTTCGACCACTGGGCCGAGCTGCTGCCGTACCACCAGGAGGGCTCCCTCGGCCGTACCTGGCAGGACGCCGCCCAGACGCTGGTGTCGAAGAAGGCCGGCATGTACCTCCTCGGCTCCTTCGTCGCCCAGCAGTTCACCAACGCGGCCGACCTGGAGGACCTGGACTTCTTCGCCTTCCCGGAGATCAACTCCGCGTACGGCCAGGACACCGTCGAGGCCCCCACCGACGGCTTCATGGTCTCCAAGGCCCCGAAGAACAAGGAGGGCGTCACCAAGCTCCTGGAGTTCCTCGGCACCCCCGAGGCCGAGCAGATCTACCTCAAGGCCGACTCCAGCGTCGTCGCCGCCTCCAGCAAGGCCGACACCTCCTCGTACACCGCCCTGCAGAAGAAGGCGTACGAGATGATCTCGGGCGCCAAGAGCCTGACGCAGTTCATGGACCGCGACAGCCGCCCCGACTTCACCTCCACGGTCATGCAGCCCGCGCTGCAGAAGTTCGTCCGCGACCCCAAGGGGATCGACAGCCTGCTCACCTCGATCGAGCGCCAGAAGAAGACGATCTTCGCGTCCAACTGACCAGCAGCGGAGCAGCGACCTCAGCGACATGACTACTGACACGCCCACCCAGCCCCCGGAGGCGGCCGCCGTGCCGCCTCCGGGCGCTGCCGCGAAGAAGAAGCGGGCTCCGCAGGGCCACCGCCGCCTGCTGACCCGCCGCGACCGGCTCACGCTCGGCCTGATGGCCGGCGTGCCGACGATCCTGCACGTGACCCTCGTCTGGCTCACGGCCCTCGCCTCCATCGCCCTCGCCTTCACCACCTGGGACGGCATCGGCTTCGACTCCATCAAGTGGGTGGGGCTGGACAACTTCAAGGAGCTGTTCACCAACAACCCGCAGTTCTGGCCCGCCGTCCAGCACAACGTCATCTGGTTCGTCGTGCTGATCCTGGTCCCGACCCCGCTCGGGCTCTTCCTCGCGGTCCAGCTCGACAAGAAGATCCGCTTCAGCCGCGTCTACCAGACCGCCTACTTCCTGCCGGTCGTGGTCTCGCTGGCGGTCACCGGGTTCGTCTGGCAGCTCGTCTACAACCCCGACACCGGCCTGATCAACAGCATCATCGGGGCCAACAAGCCCGGCCACTACATCGACTGGATCGGCGACCCGAACCTCAACCTCTGGGCGATCCTGGTCGCGGCCTGCTGGCGGCACACCGGCTACATGATGATCCTCTACCTGGCCGGCCTGAAGGGCGTCGACCCGTCCCTGCGCGAGGCCTCCTCGCTGGACGGCGCCAACGAGTGGCAGACGTTCAAGAACGTCATCTTCCCCACCCTGCGGCCCACGAACACCGTGGTGCTCGTGGTGACGATCATCGAGGCCCTGCGCGCCTTCGACCTCGTCTTCGTCTTCAACAAGGGCGCCCAGGGCACCGAGCTGCTCTCGATCCTGGTCACCAACAACATCATCGGCGAGTCCAGCCGCATCGGATACGGCTCCGCGATCGCCGTCGTCCTGCTGCTGATCTCCCTCGCGGTGATCATCCCGTATCTGATCTCGACCTTCCGGAAGGAGCGGAGCGCGTGAGCACCCCCAGCCTGCCCCTGAAGCAGCGCACCCCAGTCCGCCCCGCCCGGATCCTGCTGCACACGTTCCTGATCGTCACCTCGCTGGCCTGGCTCGCCCCCCTGCTGTGGGCGCTGTTCGCGGCCCTGCGGCCGTACGCCGAGACGAGCGAGAAGGGCTATGTGTCCTGGCCCGACAAGCTCAGCCTGGACAACTTCACCAACGCCTTCACCCAGTCGGACATGGTCCACTACTTCGGGAACACGCTGCTCATCGCGGTCCCCGCGGTACTGGTGACCCTGTTCCTGTCGTCCTGCGTGGCGTTCTACGTCAGCCGCTTCGACTTCCGGGTCAACCTGTTCCTGCTCCTGGTCTTCACCGCGGGCAACCTCCTCCCGCAGCAGGTGATCATCACCCCGCTGTACCGGCTGTACCTGCTGATCGACCTGCCCGGCATCACCGTGAGCGGCAAGCTGTACGACTCCGCGCTCGGCCTGGTCCTCATCCATGTGGCCTTCCAGTCCGGCTTCTGCGCCTTCGTGCTCAGCAACTACATGCGCTCCCTGCCGCACGAGCTGACCGAGGCCGCCCTGGTCGACGGCGCGTCCGTGTGGCGCCTGTACTGGCAGATCGTGCTGCCGCTGTGCAAGCCCGCCATGGCCGCCCTCGCCACCCTGCTCTCCATCTGGATCTACAACGACTTCTTCTGGGCGATCGTGTTGATCTCCACCGGCGAGAACATGCCGATCACCTCGGCCCTGAACAACCTCTCCGGCCAGTACTTCACCGACCCGAACCTGGTCGCCGCCGGCGCCCTGCTCACCGCGATCCCCACGCTCATCGTGTACTTCGCGCTCCAGCGGCAGTTCGTGAGCGGCCTGACGCTCGGCGCCAACAAGGGCTGAGCCCTCCCGTCCGAAAGAGACCCCCGTGCACCACCCCTTCACCCCGGTGGCCGCCGTCCCCGTGGACCCACGGCGTGCCCGTGTCCACGAGGAGGGCCGGCAGTCCCGGAGCCCGAGCGGCGCCTACGCCCTCGACGCCCGCCCCCACCGCCCGGCCGACGCCGCCTCGGCGACCGTCGGCCACCGCCCCGGGGCCACCGTCCCCGCGGGGGTCTTCCAGGGTGAGGGCCTGCTCGCCCTCGACCCCGGCGACGGCTCGCCCGTCCGGCTGTGGGCCGCGCCGGACCCGGTCCACGAGGTGCCCTCCATCCGCCTCACCCCGGCCGGACCGGTGGCGGAGATCAGCGCCGACCGCCCGGTGAAGGAGTTCACGGGCCCGGACATCCAGGCGGTGCTGGCCGAGTGGGCGTCCGGCCTGGGCGTCCCCGCGCCGCGCCCGGCACCCACCGTCTGGTGCTCCCGGCACGCGTACGGCGCCGAGGTCACCGAGGACGACATCCACGAGAACCTCCGCGCGATGGACACCCTGGACCTGCCGATCGACGTCGTCCAGATCGACGACGGCCACCAGAAGGCCGTCGGCGACTGGCTGACCCTCTCCGGGCGCTTCCGTTCCCGCCGCGGGCTCGCGGAGGCCGTCCGGGCCCGGGGCCGCCGCGCCGGCATCCGGACCGCGCCCTTCCTGGTCGACCCGGGCAGCGAACTCGCCGCCGGGCACCCCGACTGGCTGGTCCGCTCCACCGACGGCGCCCCCGCGCACGCCGGCCACCACCGGGGCCGCGAGCTGTACGTCCTCGACACCACCCACCCCGGGGCGGCGGCGTACCTGACGGAGGTCTTCCGCACGCTGCGCGCCGAGGGCTACGACTACTTCAAGGCCGACTTCCTGTACGCGGGCGCCCTGGACGGCGTACGACACGCCCCCGTGGACCCGCTGACGGCGTACCGCGACGGGATCGCGCTGATCCGTGCCGCGCTCGGCCCCGAGGCCTACCTGCTGGGCTGCGGCGCGCCGCTCCTGCCGTCGATCGGCCTGTTCGACGCGATGCGGGTCAGCCCGGACACGGCACCGCACCGCGCCCCCGAGGGCGGCGACTTCAGCCGGCCAGGGCAGGACGCGGCCGAGTTCACCGGCGCCGCCCGGCAGTGGCAGCACGGCCGGTTCTGGACCAACGACCCGGACTGCCTGCTGGCCCGTCCGGCGGTGGAGACGCGCGAGCGATGGGCCGCGCACGTGGAGGCGACGGGCGGCCTGAGGGCCTCGGGCGACCGTCTCCTCTCCCTTGATCCATGGGGCGTGGACACCACGCGCCGGCTGCTGTCGGGAGGCGAGTGATGGAACGAGAACTGAAGGTCCCCGGGATCGCGTACGGCGGCGACTACAACCCCGAGCAGTGGCCCGAGGAGGTCTGGGCCGAGGATGTGCGCCTCATGGCCGAGGCCGGGGTGAACATGGTCAGCGTCAACATCTTCTCCTGGGCGCTGCTGGAGCCGTCCGAGGGCGTGTACGACTTCGCGCGCCTCGACCGCGTCCTCGACCTGCTGTACACCCACGGCATCGCCGCCGACCTCGCGACCCCGACGGCGGCCCCGCCGGCCTGGTTCTTCACGGCGCACCCCGAGGCGCTGCCGGTGGACCGCGACGGCCGCGGACTGGCGTACGGCAGCCGTCAGACGTTCTGCCCGTCGAGCCCCGCCTACCGCGAGGCCGCCCTGCGGATCGCGCGGGCGCTGGGGGAGCGGTACGCCGCGCATCCGGCGGTCGTCATGTGGCACGTCCACAACGAGTACGGCTGCCACAACGCCGAGTGCTACTGCGACACGAGCGCCGCCTCGTTCCGCCGCTGGCTGCGGGCGAAGTACGCCGACGACCTCGCGGCGCTCAACGACGCCTGGGGCACCACCTTCTGGAGCCAGTGGTACTACGACTGGGACGAGATCATCCCGCCCCGGGCCACGGGCGCGGTGCCCAACCCCGCCCACCGGCTGGACTGGCGCCGCTTCTGCAGCGACGAGCTGCTGTCGCTGTGCACGGCGGAGCGCGAGGTGCTGGCCGAGGCCGCCCCGGCGATCCCCGCCACCACCAACTTCATGGTGATGTACAACTTCGACGCGCTGGACTACTGGCGCTGGGCTCCCGCGCTGGACATCGTCTCCAACGACCACTACCTGCGCTCGACCGACCCCGAGTCGGAGATCGACATCGCGATGAGCGGTGATCTCGTACGGTCCTTGGCGGGCGGCCCCTGGCTGCTCATGGAGCACTCCACCGGCGCGGTGAACTGGCAGCCCGTCAACCGGGCCAAGGCGCCGGGCGAGTTGAGGCGCAACGCGCTCGCGCATGTGGCGCGCGGCGCCGACGGCATCGCCTACTTCCAGTGGCGGGCCGCGAAGGCGGGCGCCGAGCAGTGGCACTCGGCGATGCTGCCGCACGCCGGCACGGACAGCGCGATCTGGCGGGACGTGGTGGCACTCGGCGCGGACCTCAGGGCGCTCGCCGAGGTGCGCGGCAGCACCGGGACCGCCGAGACGGCGATCGTCTGGGACTGGGACGCCAAGTGGGCGCTGGAACTGCCCTCGCAGCCCAGCGAGGCGGTCCGCTTCCTGGAGGTCGTCCGCTCCTGGTACGAGCCGCTGTGGCGGGCGGGCGTCGCCGTGGACTTCGTCCGGCCGGACGCGGACCTGTCGGCGTACCGCCTGGTCCTGGCCCCGAGCCTGTACCTGGTGCACGATGCGGGAGCCGCGAACCTCACCGGTTTCGCCGAGCGCGGCGGCACCCTGGTGGTGGGCTTCCACAGCGGGGCCGTGGACCAGAACTGCCATGTGCGGCTGGGCGGTTACCCGGGCGCGTTCCGCGAGGCGCTGGGGGTGCGGACCGACGAGCTGTTCCCGCTGCTGCCCGGGCAGGAGGTCGCGCTGGACTCCGGTGGCTCGGGGGCGCTGTGGTCCGAGCGGGTGCGGCTCGCCGGAGCGCAGGCCGTCGCCTCGTACACCGACGGCCAGCTGGCCGGTGTCCCGGCGATCACCCGGCACGGCTACGGCACCGGCACCGCCTGGTACGTGGGGACCCTGCCCGACGCCGAGACCCTGGCCGCGCTGCTGCACCGGATCCGCGAGGAGGCGGACGTACGGCCGGTGCTGGACGCGGTGCTGCCGCCGGGGGTGGAGGCGGTCCGGCGCCGGGGCGCCGAGGCCGACTACCTGTTCCTGATCGACCACGCGGGCGCGGGGGCGGAGATCGCCGTCGCCGCCGGGTCGGTGGAACTGCTGGGCGGCAAGCCGGTGCTGGACGGTCCGGTGTCCGTGCCCCCGGGCGGGGTGGCGGTCGTACGGGAGCCGCGCGCGGTGTAGCCGCCGTGCGCTCCCGGTGAACCAGGCCCCCTTGTCGTCGACTTGGGGGCCTCCTACCCTGCTCTTCTCGCGTGTGTGACCCGTCGGCGAGGGGAGCTTCCGTTGGCCAGGAGACCGTCCGACGAGGAGATCCTGCGAGCCGTCGAACGGCAGCTGGCCGGGCGCCGGATCAGCACCCGGCTCACCGACCCGGGCGCGGCCTCGCTCAGCTGGGAGTCGGTCCTGGAGTGCGAGATCCACCGCTCGATCGAGGAGCGGGGCAAGGAGGGCCCCCGGACGGCGAAGGGGCCGCTCAGCCGGAACGGAACGATCGCCGAACGCCCCACCTACACAGACCTCGACGCGTACGTCGCGAAGCCGCCCGCCGACCCCTCGCGGCGCCAGGTCGTGCACCTGGTCCGGGAGGGGACGCTGGACGAGGTGCCGTGCGGGGGCTGCGTGGACGGCCGGAAGGACTGCGCGGCGTGCGAGGGGCGGGGCAGGACCGACTGCCCTCCCTGGATCGACTGTGAGGTGTGCCGGGGCGGTCCGGACACCTGCTGGGAGTGCGACGGCACCGGCACGCCCCGCACGCGCCGGGCCCGGGACGGCACCCGTCCCCGCAAGGAGGGGACGCGGGAGCGGGCCGCCGAGTGCAAGCGGTGCCACGCGGCGGACGTGGCCTGCCCGAAGTGCTCGGGCGACTGGCGGCGGGAGTGCCCGGCCTGCCGCGGGAAGGGGGACGTGGTCTGCGGGACGTGCGACGGCGACCGGCGTGTCGAGCACCGGGAGTGCGACGCCACGGGCCGCCTCACCGTCTGCACCGGCGCCACGATCACCCACGAGCCCCGCCGTGACGCCCTGCCCGTCAAGCGCCACCCCGGGCAGCTGAAGACCGGCGACTGGTACCGGGCGACCCTCACGAGCCCCGACGACGACCTCCCGGGCTTCCTGGAGGACGGCCACGCCAAGCGGCTCGCGCCCCTCCTCGCGCCCCGGGCGCGCGAGGTCCGTCGCCACGTCACCATCGCGCTCCTCCCCCTCGCCAGGGTCGAGACCCCCGCGGACCCGGACCACGTCTACTACGCCTTCCGCCTCCCCTCCGGCGACATCAAGGTCATCGACCGCTTCAGCCGGCAGCGCAAGGCCGCGCTGCTGTGGGCGGCCGCGGCGGTCGTCGCCCTCGCGGTCACGATCACGCTCACCGTTCTGCGCTGACCCAGTCGACGAGCTGGACGATGACCCCGTTGGGGTCGGTGACCTGAAAAGCGCGCTCGCCCCAGGGCTCCTCGGTCAGCGGCATCGTGATGGCGACCCCTTCGTCGGTGAGCCGGGCCAGCTCGGCCTCCAGGTCGTCCACGACGAAGGCGAGGATCACCCCGTCGGCGTGGTCGTCGCGCTGGTCCTCGGGCAGCGACGCGAGGCCGCGCCGCAGATAGACGACGTTCATACCGGCGTCCGGACGGCTCAGCGACACGAACCCGTCGGCGGCCGCCTCCTCCCGGAACCCGAAGTGCTCGGTGAGGAAGGCGCTGGACGCGGCCACGTCGTCGACGTTCAGGGACACGGCGGAGGCGGTGATCGGCACAGGGGCTCCTTGAACAGAGAGAACGGGACGCATACTCCGTACTTTGTACACTGTACTACGTACGAAGATGCCTCATGGGTGAGAATGGGCCCGTGCCTGTCGAGAGAAGCAGCGCCGGTGATCCGGCCCGCACCCTGGAGTTGCTCTGGCGCGTCCCGGCCGACGTCCCCCGGCGCGGACCGCGGCAGCGGCTCAGCATCGACGCGGTCGTCGACGTCGCGCTCGACCTGGCGGACGCCGAGGGGCTGGAGGCGCCGACCATGCGAAGGGTGGCGCAGGGGCTGGGGGTGGCGCCGATGACGCTCTACACCTATGTGCCGGGCAAGGCGGAACTGCTGGACCTCATGCTGGACGCCGTCTACGCCCGGATGCCCCGGACCGACACCGCGGGGCGGCCCTGGCGGGAGCGGCTGGCCGCGGTGGCGGAGGAGAACCGGGCCCTGTTCGAGGCGCACCCGTGGGCCGCGTCGGTCGCGACGGGCCGGCCGCCGCTCGGGCCGGGGCTGATGGCGAAGTACGAACACGAGCTGTCGGCGCTGGAGGAGTGCGGCCTCGACGACGTCGAGCGGGACGACGCCCTGACCTACCTCCTCGACTTCGTCCGGGCTCACGCCCGCTCGGCGGCCGAGGCCCGTGAGGCCCGACGGGACAGCGCGATGGACGACGCACAGTGGTGGGCCGCCAACGGCCCCCTGCTCGCCCAGGTCCTCGACCCCGCGACCTACCCGACCGCCACCCGCGTGGGCACGGCGGCGGGCACCGCCCACGGCAGCGCCCACAGCCCCGAACACGCGTACACCTTCGGCCTGGCCCGCGTCCTGGACGGCCTGGCCGTGCTCGTCGAGGGGAGGGGTGGGGGCTCGGCGGGAAAACTCTTGTGATGGCGGATGACGACGCTCAGCGATTCCGGGCAGGGCAGTCGGGGCTGATCGTGCGGGTTCCGGAGGCGGAGCCCTTGGTGCGAGCGTGGCGTGACCGGCTCGACCCTTCGGCCCGTGCCGGTGTTCCGGCGCATGTCACCGTGCTCTTCCCGTTTCTCGACGCGGGCCGCATCGATGAGGGTGTGTGTGCCGCGATCGGCGAGGTACTGGGCCGGTACGAGTCCTTCGAGGCCCGGTTCGACCACTGCGGCCGGTTCCCCGGAGTGCTGTATCTCGCCCCCGAAACGGGCGCCGGCTTCAGGGGCCTCACCGAGGCGATCGTGGAACGGTGGCCGGAACACCCGCCGTTCGGCGGGCAGTTCGACGAAGTCGTCCCGCATCTGACCGTCGCCCAGGGTCAGGACGAGGCGGTCGTGGCGAAGGCCGAGGCCGACCTGCTCGCCGGTCTCCCCGTCGTCACGCGGGTCTCGGCGGTCGACTTGCTGGTCCACGACGGGACACGGTGGCGCCGACGGGCCTCCTTCCCGCTGGCGTCCCCCGACTTCAGCGGGTGAGGGTGCCGGACTTCAAGGCGCGCAGAAGTTCCGCGAGGGCGTCGGGGGCGACGGTGGCGATCTCGTGGGGGTGGTCGCTTTCGCGGAGGTGGAGGTGGGCGGGGGCGGACACGGCCAGCTCTATGCAGTTTCCCTCACCGCCTGAGCTGAACGAGGACTTCTGCCAGGTGAGTTGGGGCATGCGTTCCTCTCACAAGGTGTACATCACGTGCTGGACGAGGCTCAGCGAGTCCCGGGACTCGTGTGACTCCGGTGCCGACTCCGGGTCGACCGGGGGCAGCGCCAGTTCCGAGAGCCGCTCGAACATCTTGGCGTACTCGTCGAGTTGCTTTCCATCCCGGAGGAAGAGCGACTGGGTCGGATGCTCCAGGTAGACCGTGTCCAGCTCGGGGGCCGAAGCGCCGTAGAGGACGAACGACTGGGTGTGGGCCGCGTAGTTTCCGGCCTCGAACGGGAAGATCTGTACGGTCACATGCGGCAGGCGAGACACCTCGATCAGCCGCAGGAGTTGCCTGCGCATGACCGCGGGTCCGCCCACACGTGTGTGGAGTGCTGTCTCGTGGACGACCGCGTGATACGTCAGCGGGGATGCGCCGGCCAGCACACGTTGTCTCGCCAGGCGGAACTGGGTGTAACGGGAGGCTCGTCGGGCATCCGATTCGGTGGTCGCGAGGACGGCACGGGCGTACTCCTCGGTCTGCAGCATTCCCGGGATGAGCATCGGCTCGTGCGTCCGTAGCACGGTTGAACGGGATTCGAGTTCGGCCAGATCCCGAGCTGCCGGACCGATCGTGTCGCTGTACTCGCCCCACCAGCCCCTTCCGCTCTCGTGCGCCATCTCCATCAGGCTCTCGAAGTAAGCGCCCTCAGGGCATCCGTAAGCGCGGAGCAACCGGTACAGGCCGTTGCGGGGAACGTCGACCCTGCCGCTCTCGATGTGACTGATCCGGGTGCGTTCGGCCTCGATCACGTCGGCTGCGACGTCTCCTGACAGTCCGGCCCGTACACGGAGTTTGCGCAGTTCCACGCCCAGGCGTCGCTGGCGTTCGCTCGGGTTCGTCCTGGGCGGCATGCGGCGCAGTGTCTCTTGGCGCCCGTGGGATCGTCCACCCGCTTGGGCGGCCGTCACCCATGAGGGCGTAAGTCGGCGTACACGGTTGTAACTTCACCAAGCGTGCTTCTACCGTCGACGACAAGCCCCACGAGGAAGTACCCCCGCCCTCACCCCACTTGCCGAGGCCCGGACCTGGTCACCGCGTGGAACGCCACGGCACCACCGACACGGGAGCCCCCATGGAAGACCCGCCCAGCGTCACCCTCACCTTCCCGCCCCACCCCGCCTGGGTCCGCGCCGCCCGCGACACCGTCCGCACCATCCTCGTCAACTCTCCCCACCCCGAACTCACCGACACCGCGGTGCTCCTCACCTCCGAGGCCGTCACCAACGCCATCAACGCCTGTACCGACAAGGGCTGCGCCGACCCCGTCACCCTCCACGCCGGCTGGGCCGATGCCGCCTGCCTGCGTGTGCTCGTCCAAGACGCCGCGCCCGGCCTGCCCGTCGTCCGCACGTCGGCCGCCGATCCGGATGACGAAGGCGGCCGCGGCATCCAGCTCATCTCCTACGGCGCCGATGCCTGGGGTGTCTGCACCCATGGGCCGGGGCCGGGCAAGGCGACCTGGTTCGAGCTGGGGAACCGCTGATCGCGGTCCGGTGGATATACTCGAAGAAGCTTCGGATATCCAGGAGGTTCTCATGCCCAAGACGCTGATCGACATCGACGAGGACCTGCTGGCCGAGGCGGCCATAGCTTTCGGTACCAAGACCAAGAAGGACACGGTCACCGCCGCGCTCAAGGAAGGGGTGGAGCGCAAGAAGCGTGCGCTCGCCCTGGCCCGGCTCGCGGCGCGGGCGGACGCCGGCGACTTCGACGTATTGCTGGAGAAGGAGGACTACCGTCGATGAGCGCGGCCGCCTTCCTCGTCGACACCAGCGCACTGGTGCGCATCCTGAAGCAGCCGGCTCGCGCCCTCTGGGAGAAACCTCTGGAAGAGGGGCTGATCGCCCGCTGCCCGCTGACCGAGGTCGAGTTTCTCTACAGCGCGAGGAACGCCGAGGACCGGGCCGAACTGGTTCGGGACCTGGATGCGGTGTTCGGCTGGACCCCTCTGGACGACCGGGCCGTCACGCGAGCATGGGACGTACAACGGGAACTCACCGAGAAGGGACGGCACCGCAGCGCGGGTGCTGTGGATCTGCTCGTCGCCGCGACGGCCGAGCTCCAGGGGCTGACCCTGCTGCACTACGACAACGACTTCGAGACGATCGCGTCGGTGACGGGGCAGCCGACCCAGTGGCTCGCGGCACCGGGCACCCTCTGAGCGGTCCCCTGAGAAACCACCGGGGCGCGGCACGCCCCCTCGACGTGCCGCGCCCCTCCCCTCCCCCGGGTCAGGTGGTTTCGGGTGACGGGGACGGGAGGGTGCCCGTGCGGGCCGCCTCGCCGTACCAGTGCGCGCTCGACTTCGGCGTGCGGGTGAGCGTCGCGTAGTCCACGTAGACCGCCCCGAACCGCTTCCCGTAGCCGTACGCCCACTCGAAGTTGTCCAGCAGGGACCACAGGTAGTAGCCGCGCACGTCCGCGCCGTCGGCGATGGCCCGGCGCACCGCCGAGAGATGGCCGTGCAGATACGCGATCCGCTCCGGGTCGTGGACCCGGCCGTCCGCGTCGGGCTTGTCGTCGTAGGCCGCGCCGTTCTCCGTGATGTAGAGGGGCAGACCGGGGGCTTCCTTCGTGTACCGCATGATCAGCTCGTGCAGGCCCGACGGGTCGATCGTCCAGCCCATCTCCGTGCGGTCCCCGGGCGTCTGGTGGAACGCGACGTCGTCCGCAGCCGGCCAGGGCGAGTGGTCGCTCGCGCCGTGGCCGTCCGTGCGCGGGCCCTTCGGCTGCTCCCGCGCCGCCGAGACCAGCGTGGGCGTGTAGTAGTTCAGGCCCAGCGCGTCCAGCGGCTGGTGGATCGCCCGCAGGTCGCCGTCGAGGACGTACGACCAGTCGGTGAGGGAGGAGGTGGCATCGAGCAGCGTCTCCGGGTACGCGCCCTTCAGGATCGGGCCGTGGAAGACGCCGTTGGCCAGGTCGTCGATCCTACGGACGGCCGCGAGGTCGGCGGGCGACTCCGAAAGGGGGCGTACGACCGAGGAGTTGAGGCTGATCGCCACCGAGTTGCGGGCCGGCATCACCGCGCGGAGCGCCGTCGTGCCGAGGCCGTGGGCGAGGTTGAGATGGTGGGCCGCGCGCAGGGACGCCGCCGGGTCGGTGCGGCCGGGCGCGTGCACCCCGGACGCGTAGCCCAGGAACGCGCTGCACCAGGGCTCGTTCAGGGTGATCCAGTTCTCCACCCGGTCGCCCAGCGCCTCGCCGACGATCTGCGCGTACTCGGCGAACCGGTACGCCGTGTCGCGCTCCGGCCAGCCGCCCGCGTCCTCCAGCTCCTGCGGCAGATCCCAGTGATAGAGGGTGACGGCGGGCTTGATGCCCTTCGCCAGCAGCTCGTCGACCAGCCGGCGGTAGAAGTCCAGGCCCACCTGCACGGCCGGACCCCGGCCGGTCGGCTGGACCCGGGACCAGGAGATGGAGAAGCGGTACGCGCTCAGGCCCAGCTCCGCCATCAGCGCGACGTCCTCGCGGTAGCGGTGGTAGTGGTCGACAGCGATGTCACCGTGCTCGCCGCCGAGGGTCTTGCCCGGCGTATGGCTGAAGGTGTCCCAGATCGAAGGGGTGCGGCCGTCCTCCCGCACCGCCCCCTCGATCTGGTACGCGGAGGTCGCCGCGCCCCAGAGGAAGGCGGGAGGAAAGGTCACAGGGGTGACGGGATCAGTCATGGAAGCGCTCCCATGGATGGTCGTCGAGGCCGTCGAGGCCGACGAGATTGGGGGGAAGTGGGGTGGACGGGGCCGGGGCGGCGGTGACCCGGCCCCCGTATCGCGAGAGGTCAGCCCTTCACCGCGCCCTGCATGATGCCGCCCACGATCTGCTTGCCGAAGATCGCGAAGATCACCAGCAGCGGCAGCGTGCCCACCAGAGCGCCCGCCATGATCAGGGACTGGTCCGGGGTGTACCCACGGCCGAGGCCCGCGAGCGCGACCTGCACGGTGGGGTTGCCGGTCTGGCTCAGGACCAGGAAGGGCCACAGGAAGTCGTTCCACGTCTGGACGAACGTCAGCATGCCGAGCACCGCCATCGCGGGGCGCGCCGCCGGGAACACCACGTGCCACACGACACGCCAGCTGCTCGCGCCGTCCACCCGGGCCGCCTCGATGATCTCGTCGGGCAGCGCCTGGATCAGGTACTGCCGCATGAAGAACACACCGAACGCGCTCACCAGCGACGGCAGGATCACCGCCTGGAGCTGATCGGTCCACTCCAGCTTGGCGACCATCATGTACAGCGGGATGACGCTCAGCTGAGGCGGCACCATCATCGTGCCGATCACGATCAGCATCAGCGCGCCCTTGCCCTTGAACCGCAGCTTGGCGAAGGCGAAACCGGCGACCGTGGAGAGGAACACGATCGTCGCCGCCGAAGTCCCGGCCACGAAGGTCGTGTTGACGAAGGCCTTGCCCAGGTTCGCGTCGTTCCAGGCCACGTCCACGTTGTGCATGAGGTTGGAGCCGAACACGAACGGCGGTGGGTTCTCCGCCAGCCGGTTGTTGTCGCGGGACGCGGCGATCGCCGTCCACAGCAGCGGGAACAGCGACACGAAGGTGAACACGCCCAGGACGATGTAGGTGATCGGGCCGCCGTGCATCTGCCCGCCGGCCCGCGCGGACCTGGGCCGGCGCACCTTGCGGGCCGTCGGCACGGCGTCGTCGGGTTCCGCGGACTTCGCGGTCGTTGTCGTCGTCGTCACGGCCGGTACTCCTAACTACTGGCGCGCAGCCGGCGCGAGATGACGTAGTTGACGATGCCGATCACGATCAGGATCAGGAACATCGTCCAGGCGATCGCCGAGGCCCGGCCCAGGTGCTGGTTCACCCAGCCCTGCTCGTACAGGTACAGGCCCAGCGTCTGGAACTGGTGCTCCGCGCCGCCCGAGGCGCCCTTGTTGGCGTCGAACAGCAGCGGCTCGCCGAAGACCTGGCTGGCGCCGATCGTGGAGACGACGACCGTGAACAGGATCGTCGGCCGCAGCGACGGCAGCGTCACGTGCAGGAACTGCCGCCAGCGGCTGGCGCCGTCCAGCGCCGCCGACTCGTACAGGTCCTGCGGGATCGCCTGCATCGCGGCCAGGTAGATCAGCGCGTTGTAGCCGGTCCACCGCCAGATGATGATCGACGAGACGGCGATCTGTGACGGCCACTTGTCGTTCTGCCAGTCGATCGCGTCGATCCCGGCGAAGTGCAGCACCCAGTTGATCATGCCGTAGTCGCGCCCGAAGAGGAGCACGAAGACCAGCGAGGCGGCCGCGATCGAGGTCGCGTACGGCGCGAGCATCGCGACCCGGTAGAAGGTCGAGGCGCGCAGCTTGTAGTTGAGGATGTGGGCGAGGCCCATGGCCATCAGCAGCTGCGGAACGGTCGAGATGATCCCGATCGTCAGGGTGTTCCGCGCCGCGTTCCAGAAGAAGTCGTCGTCGAAGATGCGCGTGTAGTTGCGCATCCCCACCCACGTCATGTCGGTGGGCGCGGTCAGTTCCACCTGGTGCAGCGACGCCCAGCCCGTGTAGATCAGCGGGAACAGGCCGAACGCGAGGAACAGCACGAAGAACGGCGAGACGAAGGCGTAAGGGGACCAGCGGATGTCCCGCTGCCAGCGGCGCGAGAGCCGGTCACGGCGCCGCCGCCCGGCTTCCGTGGCCTCCGCGGGCACGCGGCCCGGGGCCGCGCCCCCCTCCTTCGCGGGGGGCGCGGCGGTGTCGTGGCGGGTGGCCATACGGGTCACTTGTCCAGGTTGTTGTCGATGGTCTTGGTGGCCGTCTCCCAGGCCTCCTTCGCCGACTTGCCCTTCGTGACGAGGAAGACGCCGTTGTCGGACAGGCCCTGCTGGATGATCTGGTCCTTCGGGCCGATCACCTGCACCGGGGCGGTCTTGGCGGCCTCGGAGAAGACCGTGCCGACCGGCGAGTCACCGGTCATCGCGTTCTTGGCGCCGGTGACTTCGGGCATCGTGTACGTGGCCGGGGCGCTCGGGAAGTTGCCCTGCACCTTGAAGAGCTTCGCCTGCTGCTCGGGTGCGGTCAGCCACTTGACGAGCTCTTCGGCCTCCTTCACGTGCTTGCCGCTCTTGGGCACGCCCAGGAAGGAGCCGCCCCAGTTGCCGGACTTGGGCGCGACGGCCACGTCCCACTTGCCGGCGTCCTCGGCCTTGGCGTTGGCCTTGATGGTGCCGAGCATCCACGGCGGGCAGGCGATGGTGGCGAACTTGCTCTGGGCGATCGTCGTGTTCCAGGGCTGCGTGAACTGCGACTGGGCCTGGACCAGGCCCTCCTCGGCAGCCTTCGCGCTCAGGTCGAAGGCGGCCTTCACGGCCGGGTTCGACTTGTAGATGATCTCGCCGGAGGAGTCGTAGAACTTCTCCTTCTCACTGCTGAGGACGGCGTTGAGCAGGCCGCCGGGGGAGTCCATGAAGAACGTGCCCGCCTTGGCCTTCTTCTTGTACTGCTCGCCGGCGGTGACGAACTTGTTCCAGTCGCCCGCCCACAGCGCGCCGACCTTCTCGCGGTCGGTGGGCAGACCGGCCTGCTCGAAGAGGTCCTTGCGGTAGCAGATGGCCATCGGGCCGACGTCGGTGCCGAGGCCGATCGTCTGGCCGTCCTTGGTGGTGGCCTGCGACCACTTCCAGTCCAGCCACTGGCTCTTGTCGACGCCCGAGACCTTCGACATGTCCTCGAACTTGGCCGCCTGGGTGGCCACGACCTCCGCGATGTTGCCCACCTCGATGGCCTGGACGTCCATCAGGCCGCTGTTGGTGGTGAGGTGGTTGACGAGCGCCGGGTAGTAGTTCTCGTTCTTCTCCGTGACGTTCTCGGCGATCTTGATGTCGGGGTGGAGCTTCTCGTACTCCGTGTAGAGCCCGGCCTCCTTGAAGCCGAAGGTGCCGAAAAGCCCCAGGGTGATCGTGGTCTTGCCCTTGCCGCCGCCGGACGACGAACCGTCGGTTGCGTCGTCGCCGCCGTCGTCGGCACAGCCGGCCAGCAGCCCGGCGCCCAGCGACGCGACCGCCGCGAGGACCACCACCCGGCGGGCGGTTCGGGTACGTGCGCGCATTGCGTCCTCCTGTTGCCCTGACGTGCCGACCCCCCGGCCAACTGCATTGTTGGGCCCGTTGTTTCTCGCTGCGGCTCGGGCGGGGAACGTGCGGGATGTGTATGTGTCAGGTACCGTGGGAGCGCTCCCACAAGTGATGTGTTGAAGAGTCGTCGGTTCGGGCGGGGGTGTCAAGGGTGGGAACACGGAGAGGTGCGTTCAGTTATCCGGCTGTTAGCTAACCCCGGCGAGTGATGCACATTTAGTCCAGTTCGGCACATAACCGACTGATGGGCTCCGGACGGGCCGAGTGGTCGGGACTGTTAGATTCCAGGCCAGCGTGATGACGACGGCGGGAAGGCGGAGCCCATGGCAAGCCACGGAGCGCGGGGCCGCAGCGGTGGCAGGCCCACCCTCGAAGAGGTGGCCGCCCGGGCCGGCGTGGGCCGCGGCACGGTCTCCCGGGTGATCAACGGGTCGCCCCGGGTCAGCGACGCGACCCGCGCGGCGGTGGAGGCGGCGGTCGCGGAACTCGGCTACGTCCCCAACACGGCCGCCCGCGCCCTCGCCGCGAACCGCACGGACGCGATCGCGCTCGTCGTGCCCGAGCCGGAGACCCGGTTCTTCGCCGAGCCGTACTTCTCGGACATGCTGCGCGGTGTGGGCGCCGAACTCGCCGACACCGAGATGCAGTTGCTGCTGATCTTCGCGGGCAGCGACCGGGAGCGCCAGCGCCTGGCCCAGTACCTGGCGGCGCACCGCGTGGACGGGGTCCTGCTGGTCTCGGTGCACGCCGACGACCCGCTCCCGGACCTGCTGGCCCAGCTGGAGATCCCGGCGGTGATCAGCGGTCCGAGGTCCGCCGGGGAGACGCTGCCCTCCGTGGACTCCGACAACTACGGCGGCGGCCGGTCGGCCGTGGAGCACCTGCTGGCCCGGGGCCGCACCCGGATCGCCCACATCACCGGCCGCCTCGACGTGTACGGCGCCCAGCGCCGCGTCGACGGCTACCGCGACGCCCTGCGGGACGCCGGGTACGCGGCGGACGAGGGGCTCGTCGAGCCCGGCGACTTCACGGAGGAGGGCGGGCACCGGGCCATGATGGCGCTGCTCTCCCGCCACCCGTCGCTGGACGCGGTGTTCGCCGGCTCCGACGTGATGGCGGCGGGCGCCCGCCAGGCCCTGCGCGAGGCGGGCCGCCGTATCCCCGAGGACGTGGCCCTGGTCGGCTACGACGACTCGGCCATCGCCCGCCACATGGACCCGCCCCTGACGAGTGTGCGCCAGCCGATCGAGGAGATGGGGCGGCGCATGCTGGACCTCCTCCTCACCGAGATCGCGGACCGCCGCCCGGCGGCCTCCCGCGGCCTGGAACGCCGCCAGGTGGTCCTGGCGACGGACCTGGTGGGGCGGGCCTCGTCCTAGGCAGGCGATCTCGACGTTGTTCTCCGCGGCCCAGGTGCCTGCCAGGGGCAGGGGTTGCCATGCCGCGCTGCCGCCCGGCCGACCTTGGCGGTCACGCGCTGAGGTGGTCTCTTCAGGCCGCCAACAGGCAAGCGATGAGGCCGGCGACCAGGGCCGACCGGCGGGGCATCTCGGCGATGACGGTGTACTCGCCCTCGGCGTGTGCGTGCGCGCCGACCGCGCCGAGGCCGTCCAGGGTGGGGATTCCGATCCCGGCAGTGAGGTTGCCGTCGGATGCGCCACCGACGCTGACCGCGCGGATGTCCCCCAGACCGAGGTCCGAGGCGGTCGCGCGGGCGAGGTCCAGCAGGTGCGTGGCCTGGCCGGCCTCCATCGGCGGTCGGTTGGGGCCGCCCTCGACGGTGACTTCGGCGCCGGGCAGCACCCGGGTGAGCGCGGTCATCCGGGCGTGCAGGGCGTCCTGTTCGGCGCGGGTGGTGGCTCGGGCGTCCACATGGAAGCGGCCCTCGGCCGGCACGGTATTGCTCGTGGTGCCGGCGGCGGCGAGGGTCGGCGTGACGGTGACCCCGCCGGAGCCGAACGAGGCGACGGTGCGTGCCTGTTCGGCCAGCTCCAGGAACGCGTTGACGCCCCTCTCAGGTTCCAAGCCGGCGTGCGCGGCCCGCCCCGAGACCCGTACCAGGTACTGGCTGACGCCCTTACGGCCGGTCTTGAGGGCACCGTTGGCGCTGGCCTCCAGCACCAGCACCGCCCCGGCACGGGCAGCGACCTTCTCGATCAGCGGCCGGGAGACCGGGGAGCCGATCTCCTCGTCGGTGGTCAGCAGCATGCCGCAGCCCGCCGGGGCGCCGAGCGCCTCCATCGCGTAGAGGCCCTGCACGACCCCGGCCTTCATGTCGAAGACGCCCGGGCAGGAGAGCGTGGTCTCGGTGCGCGGGGGCTTCGGCCAGCGGGCGAGGGTGCCGACCGGCCACACCGTGTCGAGGTGGCCGAGCATCAGTACGCCGCCCGGCTCCGGCTCCCAGTACAGTGCGGGGCGGTCCTGCTCGTTGATCCACTCGGGAGCGCGCCCGGTCACACGGGCGCCCAGCTCGGCGGTGTGCTCCGCGACCTCGGCCAGCCGGGCGAAGTCGTCGGACGGCGACTCCACCAGGCACAGGCCGAGGACGTCCTGGACCATCTCCTCCGTGCGCGCGGTCAGTTCATCGAGCAGGGTCACGGCTTGAGCACCTGCGTGGAGACGGTGAACTCCTCCAGCACCTCGGGGATCGGCGCGACGCCGATACCGGGGCCGGTGGGAACTTCGATGCGGCCGTCGGCGGTCATCGTGATCGGCTCGGTGAGGTCCTGCTCGAAGTAGCGGTCGGAGGCCGAGATGTCCGAGGGCAGAGTGAAGCCCGGCAGGCCGGCCAGGGCGAGGTTGGCCGCCCGGCCGATGCCGGTCTCCAGCATGCCGCCTGCCCAGACGGGGATCCCTGCGGCTGCACAGACGTCGTGGACGCGCCGCGCCTCCAGGTAGCCGCCCACCCGGCCCGGCTTGATGTTGACGATCGCGCAGGCGCCTGTGCGGATGGCCTCGTACGCGGCCCGCGCCGACACCACTGACTCGTCGAGGCAGATCGGGGTGTGCGTGACCCTGGCGAGCTGGGCGTGGCCCGCCATGTCCTCCTCGTCGAGCGGCTGCTCGATCATCAGCAGCCCGAACGCGTCGAGCCGGGCAAGGTGGCGGGCGTCGCCACGGGTGTAGGCGGAGTTGGCGTCCACCTGCAGGAGCAGGTCGTCGCCGAAGCGCTCGCGGACCGCGGCGACCGGCTCGATGTCCCAGCCGGGCTCGATCTTGAGCTTGATCCGGCGGTACCCGGCCTCGAGACAGCCCGCCACCGCGTCAAGCAGGGCGGGGATCTCGTCGTGGATGCTGACGGACACGCCTGAGTCGCAGTGGGTCGCGGTCGCGCCCAGGTGGCGGCTGAGGGGAACCCCGGCGGCCTTCAGCTGGGCGTCGAGTACGGCCGTTTCCACGGCCGCCTTGGCCATACGGTGGCCACGAACCGGCGCCAGCAGCGGGGCCACCAGGTCGGCGTTGACGCGATCGGCCGCGAAGAGCGGCGGCAGCAAATGGTCGGCGATCACGCGGTGCGCGGCGTCCGTGTACTCGCTGGAGTACAGCGGATCGGCGAGCGCGACGCACTCGGCCCAGCCCTCGGCCTGGTCGGTGACCACCCGGATCAGCAGCACGTCGCGCTGCGTCTGCGTGCTGAAGGAAGTACGGAAGGGGGACACCAGCGGGATGGCGACCCGCCGCAGTTCGACGGCCTCGATGTTCATCGGGATGATCCTCGGGTTTCCGGGGTTGCTTCGGTCGGGTCTCGGTCGGTGGACGTTGCGCAGGCGCTCGGGCCTCGGCGGGCCGTGGTGAGTAGATAGGTGCCGTCTCCGCCTGCGCCCGTCCAGCGGTATCCGGTGTGCAGCAGCGGCTCCATCACCTCGCGCAACGCGAGCCGCCAGTCCAGGACCAGCGACGGGTCGGCCGGCGGCGCGGACGGTACGCGCAGCCGCACTGCCCCGCCGGGGAGGTGGGAGGGAGCGCGGCGTACCGGCCGCCCGTCCTCGCCGATGTCCAGCACGAGGCCGACGGCCGGGGAGGCGGGGGATCGCGCTTGGCCGGTCTCGGCCTCCGCCAGGTCCCAGTGCACCAGGACCCGGTCGGTGGGGACGCCCCGGTTGAAGTCGTCGTTCATCGCCCCGTAGAAGTCCGCGTGGTAGGAGACACCCGCGGCGCCGAGCCGGGCCAGGTTGAAACAGGCGTTGTGGACCCGCAGCGGGTCGAAGGTCCATGCCATTCGCCTGATGCCTCGCTCCAGGCACCAGTCACGCTGGCCGAGCTTGATCGCCCGGCCCACACCGGTGCCGCGCCACTGCTTTTCGACGCCGACCACATGTGAATGCAGCAGTGTCCCCTCGGTGTCGCAGCCGAGGAACCCCACGGCCACGCCGGCCAGCCGCCCCTCGACATAACCGCCCAGGACTTGTGCCCCGGCGTGGCTGAGCGCCCGCATGAAGGGGAACGGCACGGGCGGAACCTCCGCCTGCCACACCCTGGTGATCAGGTCGGTCGCCGCCAGCATCTCCTCGACGCCGGTCAGTTGTCGTACACGCGGGTTCACGACGGCTCCCTCGACGGCGGCGACGGCCTCGGCGACTCCTGGACGACGGCGCGAGCGAGGACAGCAGTGGCGTCCACGGCCATGGGCGCCGCAGTCACCGTGGCGGCCTGCAGGTGGATGGCTGTCATGACCCCCTGCCGGGCCGCACGGTCGGGGATCACGGGTTCCAGGTCTTGGCACACGAGGGCCCGCTGGTACGGCTCGGCGGTGCCTCGGACACGGACGTGTCCGCCCCGTCGGCGCGTATGGGCGTTCACGCCTTGCTTCCGCGCAGCGGCCGACCGGGCATCGCGGCGAGGTTGATCTCGCCGTCGTGTACGACGAATTCCCCGCCCACCAGGACGTGCCGGAATCCCTGTGAGGACCGCGTGGGGTGTTGGTAGGTGGACCGGTCGTGGACCGTGAGCGGGTCGAAGACGACTACGTCGGCGTCGGCGCCGGGCTGCAGCCTGCCCTTGCGGCGGGCGTCGGGGGCTGCGCGTTCCAGCGCCTGCGCGGGGAGCAGCGTGGCGCGGCGGATCGCTTCCGGCAGGGAGAGCAGTCCGGTTTCCCGGACGAGGACGCGCAAGGTCCGGGCGAAGGTACCAGTGCTGCGGGGGTGGGTGACCGCCCCGGCCGGCGGCGGCCATTCCGCTCCTGTCAGCGGTATCCCGCCGGCGCCCTGGAGCGGCATCGCGTCGGAGGCGATCATCGTGTCGTCGAAGAGCAGGGCGCGGCGCATGATGTCGCGTTCGTCCATGCGGGATTCGTCCAGGTACTCGATGACGGCCAGTGCGCCGGGGTCCTGGGCGCGCAGCTGTGTCAGTCGCCCGGCGCCGGCCGGCCTCTCCCCGGTGGGGGTGTAGATGATGTGGGAGGGCGTGATGCCGAGCCGGGGCAGGTTGTCCGGATGCAGGAAGGCCGCACCGATCGCGGTCATCGACGCGCCGTACGGATACGCTTCGGTGGTCACCTGTACGCCGCGTGCACGGGCGTTGCCGACGAGTTCGGTCACCACGTCGATCTGCCGGAGCGAGGTGCTGTTCATGTGGCACAGGTGCATGTGCGCGCCGGTGCCGAGCCCGGCCGCGACGACCTCCTGGACGCCTTGCAGAGCCGTGCCCGGCTCTGCGTCGTTGCCGTGCCTGGCGTGGGTGAAGGTCGGTACGCCGTGCCGGGCCGCCAGTCGTGCCACCTCGAGGTACTCGCGGTGGGCGGAGTCGGGGGCGTAGCCGAGAAGGACGCCGATGCCGAGCGCGCCGAGTTCGAGGTCGCCTTCCAGGATGTCGAGGATCCGGCGGATGTCGTCCGGGCTGCCCACGGCGCCCCAGCGTGTTCCGCCGAGGTGGGCGGCGAGCGTGGTCATGGTGCGCGGGTCCAGCCCGTCCATGACGGACATCCGTGCCGCCGCCCAGGAGGCGGAGTACCCGTAGTTGATGGGGCGTCCGTCCTGTGCGGCGTCGCGGTAGGCGCCTTCCAGCCAGGTGGAGCCGCCTTCGAGTTCGAGGACGGTCGTCACACCGTCCAGGGCTTGCAGCCGCATGGAAGTCGTGGTCAGGGCGTGGCTGTGCAGGTCGATGAAGCCCGGCGCGACCACGTGTCCGCAGACGTTGACCACGCGACGGGCGTGAAGTGGCTCCTTGGAGAGGGCGGCGATGCGTCCGCCGTTGACCGCGACGTGCCGCACGGCGTCAAGACCGGTCTCCGGATCGATCACCCGGCCCCCCGACAGCACCAGGTCGTACTGCTGCTGAGTGTCCGCCGAGTCCCCTGCGTTCCCGTCCACGTGATGGCCCTCCTCCTGCGCGCATGTCCTCCGGTCAAGCCCCTCGGGGCTCCGGCAGCGACCTTGTATCGGCACCATGTCACGATGGACAATGCGAAGGTCTGGATAGAAGTAAATGGACAGCAGGTGCCCCTCAGGCGCCGGAAAGGGACAGTGTGCTCAGCGAAGACGACCTGGCGCTGCTGGACGCCCTGCAGGTCAACCCGCGTGCCTCGTGGACACTGATCGGCCGGGTCCTGGAGATCGACCCGGTCACCGCGGCGCGGCGCTGGGCGCGGTTGCAGCAGGACGGCATGGCCTGGGTGTCGGTCACGCTCGGCCCGCACGAGGCGAGGCAGTTGTCCCTCGCGGTCGTCGAGATCCAGTGCGAGCGGGGGGCGAATGCAGCCGTCGCCGCGGCTATGGCCCGGTCGAGCTGCATCGTGTCGGTCGAGCACGTGGCAGGTGAGAACGATCTGTCCGCAATCGTTGTCGCGGCCGACTTCCCGACCCTGTCCGACCTGCTGCTCGTCGGGCTGCCGAAGCTGGAGGGGGTGGCCCGGATCCACAGCTACTTCGTGACCCGGCTGTTCGAGGCCACCGGGCGCTGGCGGCTGCATGTGCTCGGCCAGAACCAGGTCGGTCGGCTGCGCGAGGCCTATCCGGAGCGGTCCGCGGAAAAGGCGCGTTCTCTCGGAATCACCGACCGTGCGCTGTTCCGTGAGCTCAGCACCGACGGGCGGCGCAGCTATGCCGAGGTCGGCGAGGCGCTGGGGATGTCCGCCCGCACGGTACAGCGGCGGCTGACGGCGTTGATGTCCCGCCGCGAACTGGCATTCCGCTGTGATGTCGCCAGGGTCCTGACCGGCTGGCCCAGCTCTGCCCTGCTCTGGCTGAGCGTGCCCGACGACCGGATCGAGGAGGCGGGGCAGGTCCTGGGCCGAAGGCCGGAGGTCCGCACGTGCCTGGCCCTCGCCGACAAGCGCAACCTGCTGGTCACCATCGGTCTGCGGCAGGTCTCCGATCTGCATGAGCACATCACCCGGATCCTGCGCGATGCCCCGTATGCGCGGATCGTCGACCGGAACATTGTGCTGCGCCAGGAGAAGTTGTACGGCCAGATCCTGGCCCCGGACAGCCGGGCGGTCGAAGCCATTCCGATCGACCCGTGGGCCGACCGGCTGTAGGGCCCACAGGGTCGTGGGCCCCAGCCGGCCGGCCCGTGCCGGGATTCGTGTCCCGCCTACTCCAGCGCCTTCCCCTTGGTCTCGGGCATGAAGAAGACGACGGCGGCCCCCACCAGCAGCAGGGCAACGGTGTAGCCGAGGAAGAGGTCGGTGTGCCCCCGACCGGCCAACCAGGTCAGCAGGTACGGTGCGGTGCCGCCGCAGAGCGCCACGGCGATCGAGTACGGCACCCCCATCCCCGAGGCACGCACCTGCGTGGGGAACAGCTCGGCGAGGACCGCCGGAAGGATCGACGTCCCCAGCGCGATCAGAACGCCTGCGATCGACATGGCCAGCGTGAGCTGCCATGCCTCGCCCTGGATGAGGCGGTTCAGCGGAAAGGTCGCCGCCGCCGCACCCCACGTGAAGATGAGGAGGTTCGGCCGTCGCCCGATGCGATCGGACAGCGCCCCCGCGAGCGGCAGCGCCGCGATGATCACGGCCAGGGCGACAACGCCGGACCACAGTGCGGCGGACGGCGGCATGTGCTTCACGGTGATCGCGTACGTCGGAGCGGCGACCACGAACGTGTAGACGAACGTGGTCCCGCCGACGACGAGCCCGATGACGCGGAGGGCCGCGGTGCGGTTGTCCCAGATGCCCCGTGCGAGCGAGGTCCGGGATCCGGCCCGTTCCGCGGTTTTGGCCTGCTCGTACGAGGGAGTCTCGCTCAGCGTGCGGCGCAGGAGGAGGGTGAGGATCCCGAGTGCCCCGCCGACGATGAACGGCACCCGCCAGGCCCAGCCGGCCATCTCCTCCTTGGAGAGCACGCTGGTCATCGTGGCGCCGAGCAGGGTGGCCAGGAGGATGGCCGCGTAGCCGGAGATGTAGATGCTGCTCGACCACAGACCCCTACGGCGCGGCGGAGCCATTTCGGCGATATAGGTGTGCGAAGCGGCGATCTCTCCGCCGTATGCAAGCCCTTGAAGGAGCCGGGCGAGCACGAGTACCGCCGATGCGGCCACACCCACGCCCGCGTACGTGGGAGCGACACCGATCAGCAGACTCCCGGCGGAGGCGAGGGCGATCGACAACAGCAGAGACGCCCTTCGGCCGCGCCGGTCGGCGAACCAGCCGAACAGGAGGCCGCCGATCGGGCGCATCCCGAATCCCACGGCGAACACCGCGAGCGTCGAGAGCAGCGCGGAGAACGAGTTCCTCGGGTCAAAGAACTGCACGGCGATGAACGGCGCGAAAATCGCGTAGACGTTCCAGTCGTACCACTCGAGCGCGTTGCCCATCCCCGTGCCGGCGATCGTGCGCCACCGTTGTGGCCGGCTGAGCGAAGGGCCTGCGTCCACGCCCTCCACATCGACCTCGACATCAGTGCGGTCGGTCTTCATCGGGCTCCTCCTGTGTCCACTGCTACTCGCACGACCCTTCCGACGTGTGACCGGGGTGACTGTGCGTTGTGAGGGATCAGGGTGGCCGGAGTCCCTACAGCAGGGTCTGGAACGCAGGAATCAGCCTCATACTGGCATCATTGTGCAGTCTTCAGACTGCCGGGCCGGGTCGGGTTCACTCTGAGGAGATGGCCGAAGGCCGGTCAGTCCTGGTAGCCGGGGGCGATGCGGTCGACGAGCCGGAGCAGTGCCGACCAGGCGAGGCCGTAGGCCGTGTCGTCCTGGAGGTCGGAGTCGTGGGCTTCGCCGGTGAGCTGGCGGGCAGTGAGCTCGCAGGTCTCGGGATCGGGAACGACGAGCTTGGCACCCCCGGCGGCAGCGGTCGTCTGGATCTCGCAGGCCTTGTCCAGGTAGTACATGCGCAGGAACGCCTGCGCCGGGGTCTCCCCGACGGTCAGCAGGCCGTGGTTGCGCAGGATCATCGCCGGGTGGCCGCCGAGGTCGGCGACCATTCGCCGTTGCTCGGAGAGGTTGAGGGCGACACCCTCGTAGGAGTGGTAGCCGAGCCTGCCGTAGAACTCCATGGAGATCTGGTTGAGCGGGAGCAGGCCCTCCTCCTGGGCGGCGACCGCGCACCCCGCCCTGGTGTGGGTGTGCAGCACGCACCGGGCGTCGGGGCGGGCCGCGTGGATCGCACTGTGGATGACGAAACCGGCCGGGTTGACGGGGTGGGGGGTCTCCTCGACGGGGTGGCCGGACAGATCGATCTTCACCAGGTTCGAGGCGGTGACCTCCTCGAAGAGCAGCCCGTAGGGGTTGATCAGGAAGTGGTGCTCCGGGCCGGGGAGCCGCACCGAGATGTGCGTGAAGATGAGATCGGTCATCCGGAAGTGGGCCACCAGGCGGTAGACGGCTGCGAGTTCGCGGCGCAGGCGGAGTTCTTCCGTGCTGAGGGTGGGCATGGAGGGCCTTTCCGGGGCAGAGGCGTACGGCACGTGCGGGTGCGGGTGCGGGTGCGATCGGGTGGTGGGTGTCAGGCCGCGCTGAGCTCCGGGGCCGTGGCGGCCGGGGTGGATGTGGGCTCGCCCGCCAGGCGCCGGCGCCAGGTCTCCAGGACCGTCTCGTCGGTAGGCCGGGTCACCAGGCTGACGGCGACGTAGGCGGCGAGGCCGGCGAGGAGGCCGTAGTAGATCGGCTCGTTGGCGAGGAGGCCGTCGGTCACCATGAAGACGATCACCGTCGTCCCGCCCGCGACCATCGCGGTCAGCGCGCCCGGCAGGTTGCCGCGCCGCCAGACCAGCCCGCCGAGGATCGGTACCAGCAGGCCGCCGACGAGCAGGTTGTAGGCGACGGTGAGCGCCTCGATGACGTCCCCGAGGACACAGGCGATCGCCATGGCGGCCACGCCCAGGACGACGATGGCGAGCCGGTTGGAGCCGATCCCCTCGTGGTCGGCCGATGCCGTACGGCGGCGCAGCCGGGCCCAGATGTCCTGGTGGGCCACGGTCGCGGAGGCGATCAGGGCGCCGCTGGCGGTGGACATCATCGCGGACAGGGCGGCGGCGAGGACCAGTCCGCGGACACCGGTCGGCAGGGCGTGCCTGACGATGGTGGCGAACGCCTGGTCGGCGGCGGCCAGGTTCGGGTAGAGGGTCCTGGTCGCCATGCCGATGAACGCGCCGGCCACGGCGTACACCAGGCAGTAGACACCGGCGACGGTGCCGCCCCAGGCCGCGATCCTGTCGCTGCGCGCGGTGAAGACGCGCTGCCAGATGTCCTGCCCGATCAGCATGCCGAAGGTGTAGATCAGCACGAAGGTGACGATGGTCTGCCCGCCGATGGAGGTGAGGGAGAAGTAGCCGCCCGGCAGCCGGTCGGCCATGGCGCCGAAGCCGCCCGCCTTCACCACCGCGATGGGCAGCAGCAGCACGAGCACGCCCACGCTCTTCACGACGAACTGCACCATGTCGGTGAGCGTGATGGACCACATGCCGCCGAGCGCCGAGTAGCCGACGACGATCGTGCCGCCGACGACCACCGCGACCCAGCGCGGCACGTCGAAGAGGACGTCGAAGACACTGGCGTACGCGATCGTCGAGGTCACCGCCAGCATGAGGGTGTAGATCCACATGACGACGCCCGAGATCACGCTCGCGGCGTCGCCGTAGCGCAGCGACAGCATCTCGGCGACCGTGTAGACGCGCAGCCGGGAGATGCGGGCGGAGAAGAAGACGCTCAGCGCCAGCAGTCCGAGGCCGATGGCGCCGACCATGGCGGCACCCGAGAGGCCGTAGCTGTATCCGAGGCGTACCCCGCCGATGGTGGAGGCGCCGCCGAGGACCACGGCGGCCATGGTGCCGGTGTACATGAGCGGGCCGAGCCGACGCCCGGCGACCAGGAAGTCGCTCTTGGAGGCGGCACGGCGTCTGCCCCACCAGCCGACACCGATGATGCCGAGCAGGTAGGCGGCCATGACGAGATAGTCGACGGTCACGGGAACCTCCGGGGGAGGAGAGGAAGTGGGGAGGGGGAGTGGGGGGTGACATGACCGTAGCCAGGGGGTGTACTGCTACTGAAGTGCCGCTTCTGTCTGATCTGGAGACGCTCGTTGGACGAATCCGCACATGGGACCGCCGCCGCCGAGCAGCCGTCCGTGCGCCTCGGTGTGCTGCTCGCCGACCCGGGCCTCGGTCTCACGCAGGTCGCCGGTCCGGCGGCCGGGGACCGCCTGGCCGGCGCGGTCGGCACCACGGAGCTGGACGACCCCACGCCCTATCTCGTCGGCGGTGAACTCCTCCTCACCTCCGGCGTACGGCTTCCCGACGACGCGGACGGCATCGACACCTACGTACGACGGGTCCTCGCCGCCGGAGTCGCCGCGCTCGGCTTCGGCGTGGCTCCCGTGCACGCCGAGGTGCCGTCCGAACTCGTCCGTGCCTGCGACCGGCACGGCCTGCCGCTCCTGCGTCTCCCGCCCGCCACCCCGTTCGTCGCCGTCGGCCAGGCCGTCTACGCCGCGATCGGCGAGGCCCGCACCCGCGAGCTGCGGGAGATCTCCCGGGCCCAGTCGGCGCTGGCCTCGGCCGCCGCCCGCCCGGACGCCCTCCGCGCCGTCCTCGGCCAGCTAGCCGCCCACACCGGGGCGTGGTGCGTCCTCTACGACGCCCAGGGCACCGAACTCCTCTCGGCGGGCCGGCGCCCCGCGTCGCCGAACCTGCTGCGCGACCTCGCGGTCCGCACGCTGCGGCGGGACAGCGGTCCGACGGCGGCCGCGACCCACGACGCCGACCTGGGCAGCCACCTCACCGTCCACACCCTGCCCGCCGGCGGCGGGCGTACGGCCGCAGTGACGCTGGCCCTCGGACAGGCCGCGACCGAGCCCCCCACCGCCGTGCACCGCGCGGTGACCGGCACGGCGACGGTCCTGCTGGCCCTGCTCACCGGCCCGCGGCACGCGCTGAGCACCGACACCCACGGCGTCGGCGCGCTGGTACGGCTGATGCTCGGGGCCACGCCGGCCGAGGTCACCGCCGAGCTGGTCCCGGACGGGCCGGTGGGCGGGGCGGCGGACGGTCATTGGACGGTGGTCCACGGCCGATACGCCGATGCCGCCGGGGCGCCGCCCTCCGTCGGCGTGCCGCGGCTGGCCGCCCTGGCAACCCTGTTGGGCACCCCGTACGTGCGTATCGACGGCCCTGGGCTCAAGGCGCTGGTCCCCTGCGCCGCCGACGCCCGGCCGCAGGTGCCCGCCCTGGCGGCCGAGCTCGGCTGGGTCCTCGGCTACAGCGCACCCGCGCCCGCACGCGATCTGCCCCGCGCCGACACCCAGGCCGAACGCGCCCTGCAACGCGCCCTCGCCGCCGGGACACCCGCCGTCGTCCACACGACCGATCCCCTCACCCTCCACTCACTCGTCGACCCGTCCGACGCCCGCGAACTCGCCCGCACCCGCTTCGCCCGTCTGGACCGGGCCGGCCCGCCAGGCGCTCCGGTCCTCCTCGACACCCTGCGGACCTGGCTCACCCTCCACGGCAGCTGGGACCGCACCGCGGCGCTCCTGGGAGTCCACCGCAACACCGTCCGCCACCGTCTGGCGCGGCTGGCCGACCTCCTGGAGGTCGACCTCCAGGACCCCGGGGCCCGGATGGAGCTCTGGTTCGCCCTGCAGTGGCTACCGGGCGAGGCACCGCACCCGCGTCCCTGAACCGGCGGCAGTCACACGGCAGGGTCGGGCCACGACGGCGGAGGCGTGGTGGTCGGGGTGGAGGACGGCCTGGAAACGCATCAGCCGGTGACCTCCCTTTCGGGAAGTCACCGGCTGATGACTCAGGGTGAGTGACGGGACTCGAACCCGCGGCATCCTGGACCACAACCAGGTGCTCTACCAGCTGAGCTACACCCACCAAGACCGGCTGTTGACTTTGTGTCGTCTCCGACCGGCCGAGAAAAAGTGTACAGGGTCCGAAGGGGTGCTCGCGCACGGCTTTTCCCGGGGCCGTCCGAGGGCCGTTCCCGGCGCCCTACCGGGCGGGCAGCACGTGCTTCGCGGCGATCGCCCTCGCGGTGTCGGAGTCGGGGCCGGGCTGCGCCACGAAGACGGCCTCGCGGTAGTAGCGCAGCTCCGCGATCGACTCGCGGATGTCGGCGAGGGCGCGGTGGTTGCCGTTCTTCTCGGGGCTGTTGAAGTACGCCCTCGGGTACCAGCGGCGGGCCAGCTCCTTGACGGAGGAGACGTCGACGATCCGGTAGTGGAGGTAGCCCTCGAGGGTCGCCATGTCACGGGCGAGGAAGCCGCGGTCGGTGCCGACGGAGTTGCCGCACAGCGGGGCCTTGCCGGGTTCCCTCACATGCTCGCGGACGTAGGCGAGGACCTGGGCCTCGGCCTCGGCGAGGGTCGTGCCGCCGGCCAGCTCGTCCAGCAGGCCGGACGCGGTGTGCATCTGGCGCACCACCTCCGGCATCGTCTCCAGTGCCTTGGCCGGCGGCCGGATGACGATGTCCACCCCCTCGCCGAGGATGTTCAGCTCGGAGTCGGTGACGAGGGCGGCAACCTCGATGAGCGCGTCGTCGGACAGCGAGAGGCCGGTCATCTCGCAGTCGATCCACACCATGCGATCGTTCATGCGACCACCCTAAAGCGGAGGTCCGCTTTTGTGGCGTCCCTGTGCTGGTGCTCGCGCCCTGGGGGCTCCGCCCCCGGAGGGGAACGGCTGAGGGCGGCGGGGCCGACATGATCATCGTCCCCGCCGCCCCGCTCACGCTGCTACATCCCGCTTCGCTGCCCCGGCAGACTCGCCCGGGACGTCGCGTACGCCTCGCGTGCGTGGTCGGACGCGAGGCCGGGGCCCAGGGCGCCGGAGCCGGCCGTGCGCCTGATCTGGGGAGGGACCGGGCCCGGGCCCTCCGGGTGGAGGGACGGGGGCGGACCCGCCGGTGACGGCGGTTCGGCCTCCAGTACCCGCTCGCCCTGCGGCCGGCGCGCCCGGTACGCCGCCCGGTAGGCGGCCGGGGACGAGCCGAGCTGGCGGCGGAAGTGGCCGCGCAGCGCCACGGGGGAGCGGAAGCCGCAGCGGCCCGCGACCTCGTCCACCGAGTAGTCCGACGTCTCCAGCAGGCGCTGTGCCTGCAGGACCCGCTGGGTGATCAGCCACTGGAGCGGCGCGCTGCCGGTCAGCGACCGGAAGCGGCGGTCGAAGGTGCGGCGCGACATGTACGCGCGCGCGGCCAGCGTCTCCACGTCGAACTGTTCGTGGAGGTGTTCCAGCGCCCAGGCGACGACCTCGGCGAGCGGGTCGGCGCCGATCTCCTCCGGTAAAGACCGGTCGAGGTAGCGCTCCTGGCCGCCCGACCGGCGCGGGGGGACGACGAGACGCCGGGCCAGCGCGCCGGCCGCCTCGTTGCCGTGGTCCGTCCGCACGATGTGGAGACAGAGATCGATGCCGGCGGCCGTGCCCGCCGACGTCAGGACGTCGCCGTCGTCCACGAAGAGCTCTCGTGGATCGACGTGCACCGACGGATAGCGCTTGGCCAGCGTCGGTGCGTACATCCAGTGGGTGGTGGCCGGGCGGCCGTCCAGCAGACCCGCGGCGGCCAGCACGAACGCGCCGGTGCACAGGCCCACGATGCGGGCACCCTCTTCATGCGCCCGCCGCAGCGCGTCGAGCGCGTCCTCCGGTGGCGGAGAAGTGATCGAACGCCAGGCCGGCACGACGACCGTGCCCGCCCGTGAGATCGCTTCCAGGCCATGCGGCGCGGTCAGTTCCAGGCCCCCTGTGGTCCGCAGCGGGCCTTCCTCGCCGCCGCACACCAAGAGGCGATATCGCGGCACGCCGGCGTCCTGGCGGTCAATCCCGAACACCGACAGCGGAATGGAACTCTCGAAGATGGGGCCGCCGCTGAACAGCAGCACCGCGACGATCTCCTTGCGGCGTCGCCCGGAAAGCTTCCGGGCCGCGGTTTCCGGCGCGGCAGTGGAGTCGTGGCTCATCCTGCTAAGCCCCCCTCGGTGGTCGCGGCTCCTCGGTTGTGTCGCTCCTGCACGTTTCCCCTCGGTCCTGCACGAGTCCCCCGCCGTAGACAGTCAAGATCGAATCTACTGTGTCGCGCGTCGCCGGAGTGGCCAGTTCGGCACCCGGCGGATTGTCGACTTGGCAACTTGGCGTGAAGCATTCGATCACGAAGCGTTGCACTCGGGGAGCGTGCAGGGAAGTGCGCCTCGTCGTAGTGGCCAATCCCCGTAGGGTGCGCAGGGCTCCCGGGGGGTTATACGCGCAGGTGGCACGGGGGGTGGGGGGTGGTTACGGCAAGGGATGCACAGGGGACGGAAGTTGGCTGAAAAGCGCCGTTCCGGTGCGTGAAAACCGGTCAACCGGCCGGTGAGTTTCCCCCGGAGTGACGACCGCCACGGTGGGACCCCGTTCCGGTGCGCTGACCGCGCCCCCGGTGGTGCGCCTGCGGCGCGTGTTCCCCGGTCCCGGCGCCCCGCGCATCCTCCTCCTCGGCGAGCAGCCGGGCCGCGCCCCGCTCGGACTGCCGCAGCAGCAGCCGGCAGACGGCCGTAACGGCGGCGAGGCCCAGGGCGGTCCCGGCTGCGCCGGCGAGGGAGGTGCCGTACCAGAGGAGGACCACCGGGACGAGGACGCAGCAGAAGGCCGCCCAGCGGATCAGATCGGTCGTGGTGCGCTCGCTGCCGGGACGGGGGGCGGACGGCGGGCGCGACGGCGGCATGGAGCGGGTTCCTCCCTCGGGCGGCGGGTAGGGTGCGGCCGGGGCGGCTCCCGGCGCACGGTGCTCAACGCGGGCGGGGCCGGTCGGTCACTCCGGAGCCCCCTCCGGTCGGCCACGGGTAAGTGAATCCTGTGCAAACCGCCTGTACGGGGCAGCAACCATTGCGTTACGGGCGCCCCCTCGTGCATGCTCCCTGGAACCCCCACCGAGGGTGCTCGGGGTCTGGGCGTAGGAGGAGTGGCGCCGTACCCTTGGGGGTATGGGGTGGGGAAGACAATTCCCGGACACAGCTCCGACGCTCCAGCCGTCCAACCCATACAAGGATCGATACGCCGAGACAGCCATGGCCGGTCACGAATTCTTCGAACCCGCGGACCGCAAGCGGCCCGTCGCCGACCCCACGGCGGCCGAGCCCCTGGCGGCGGAAGAGGCACGCCCCACCTGCGATCCCGCCTTCAAGCACGGCGTGGTCGTCGGCTTCGACGGCTCCACCTCCAGTGAACGCGCCCTCGCGTACGCCATCGGCATGGCCCACCGCTCCCGCGCGGGCCTGATCATCGTCCATGTCGCCAACCGGCTGCCCACGACCGTGTGGGCGGGCTGCGAGCCGCCGGTCTTCGTCGACGTGCCGGACCACCGCACCGAGGTGCTCGGACTGGAGCTCGCCTGCGCGGAGTACCTCGCCGAGGTGCCGTGGATCCTGGTCGAGCGCGGCGGCGACATCTGCCACGAACTCGAAGAGGTGGGACGGGAGTACGAGGCGGACGCGATCGTCGTGGGTTCCACGCACGGCATCGTGGGCCGGATCTTCGGCTCCGTCGCCGGACGCCTCGCCAAGCGGGCGAAGCGGCCGGTCGTCGTCATCCCGTAGCCCTCTCACGGCTCCCGCGCAACTCTCCCGCGCTTCCTTCGTACGGTGTTCGCGCGCCCCCCGAATTCCCCTGCTCCCGCAGGTGTTTGTGCCCTTGTGAAGGGCATATATCGGTCACCGCGCATCGCACAACCGCATGAAGGGAGCCCGCCGTGGACAATGACGTCTCCGCGGGAAGCACCACCACGATCGTCGGCCGACTCGCCCTGGGCATCACCCTGTTGGCGTTCGGACTCGGGTACACCGACCTGCTCGACGGCGTGACGGCGGCGGACGCCGTGACCATCGCTCACTACATCGGCGGCGTCGCCCTGTTCGTCGCCGGCCTGCTGGCCCTGCGCGACCGCGATACGGCGAGCGGCACGGCCTTCACCGTTCTCGGCGCGTTCTGGTTCACCTGGGCCGTCTCCGCCGGCTCCCAGGCCTCCGACAACGCCGCCGGGCTCTTCCTGCTCCTGTTCGCCCTCGTCGTGCTCTCCCTCGCCGCGGCGGGCGGGGACCAACTCACCCGGGGGACCTACGGGTTGTTCCTGGTGGCGCTGGTGCTGATGGCCGTCGCCGCGTTCGCCGGCAACGACTCGCTCACCAAGGTGGGCGGTTGGTTCGCCGTCGCGGCGGGAGCGGTCGCCTGGTACGCCGCCACGGCGGCGATGGCCCACTGGCCCACCGTGCTCCCGCGACGGGCTGCCGGCCGCGGTGTGACGGCCGCCGGCTGAAACGGCAGCCGACGCCGGGGAGTTCGGGCAGCCCCCCGGCCTACCGGGCGGACCCCGCGACCGACGACGTCGCGCGGGGTCCGTTCCCTGTCGGTATGTTGCCGCGCTCGCCAACCCCGCCGCGAGGATCCACGCCTTCCGGCTCTCGGGGAACGTCCGCTCCAACGGCGTCCGGAACGTCAGGCTCCACCAGGCCGGTGTGTCCGGCGCGGAGGGCTGGGCCGGATCGGCGTCCGCTTCTCCGGCAACCTGATCGATGTGGAGGGCCACGAGCCGGCGGTCCTGCACGGCGACCGGCCGACCGTGATGCCGGAGGCCCTGCGCGACGCGCCCCTGGAGACGCTGACCGCGGAGTTCGACCCGCTCGGCCACGACTGTCACTGGGTCACCGAGGCTGACGGGACCCTGGTCCCGTGGCACGAGCCCCGGCCCCCCAGGACGCGGAACCTGATCTTCACGCCGCGGGGATGAGGACACGTCGGGCGACACCCCGGGCCGCCGGGCTGCGCCGACGGGAGCCGCCAGGCAGCGCCGGGAGCGCGCACCCGCTGCGCGGCCCCGACCACGTCGAGAACGCGCCGGGCGATTCCTCACGCCCGGCGCGCTGTACCTCGTACGGCCTGTGCGGACTACTCGACCGTGACCGACTTGGCCAGGTTGCGCGGCTTGTCGATGTCGCGGCCCAGGGCCTTCGCCGTGTAGTAGGCGAGGAGCTGGAGCGGGATGCCCATCAGGATCGGGTCCAGCTCGTCCTCGTTCTTCGGGACGACGATCGTGCGGTCGGCCTTCTCCTGCTCCTGGTGCGCCACGGCGACGATCCGGCCGCTGCGGGCCTTGATCTCCTCCAGCGCGGCGCGGTTCTTCTCCAGCAGGTCGTCGTCGGGGACGATCGCGACCGTCGGCAGGGCCGGCTCGATCAGCGCGAGCGGGCCGTGCTTGAGCTCGGAGGCCGGGTAGGCCTCCGCGTGGATGTAGGAGACCTCCTTGAGCTTGAGGGAGGCCTCACGGGCCACCGGGTAGCCCCGGACACGGCCGATGAAGAGCATGGAGCGGGCCTCGGTGAACTCCTCGGCCAGCTTCTTGATCTCCTCCTCGTGGGAGAGGATCTCCGCGATCTGCCCAGGCAGCTTGCGCAGCCCCTCGATGATCCGCTTGCCGTCGCGGACCGACAGGTCGCGGGTGCGGCCGAGGTGCAGGGCGAGGAGGGCGAAGGCCACCGTCATGTTGGTGAAGCACTTGGTGGAGACGACGCAGACCTCGGGGCCGGCGTGGACGTAGATACCGGCGTCCGCCTCGCGGGCGATCGCCGAGCCGACCACGTTCACGACGCCGAAGACCCGCGCGCCCTTGCGCTTCAGCTCCTGGACGGCGGCGAGGACGTCGTACGTCTCACCGGACTGGGAGACGGCCACGTAGAGGGTGTCGGGGTCGACGACCGCGTTGCGGTAGCGGAACTCGGAGGCCGGCTCGGCGTCGGCGGGGATCCGGGCCAGCTCCTCGATCATCTGGGCGCCGATCATGCCCGCGTGGTACGAGGTGCCGCAGCCGAGGATCTTCACGCGGCGGATCTGCCGGGCCTCGCGGGCGTCCAGGTTGAGGCCGCCGAGGTGCACGGTGGAGAAGCGGTCGTCGATGCGGCCGCGCAGCACACGGTCCACGGCGTCGGCCTGCTCGTGGATCTCCTTGTGCATGTAGGTGTCGTGGCCGCCCATGTCGTAGGAGGCGGCCTCCCACTCCACGGTGGTGGGCTCGGCCGTGGTGCGGGTGCCCTCCGTGGTGTAGGTGCGGAAGTCGTCGGCCTTGAGGGTGGCCATCTCGCCGTCGTCCAGCGTGACTATCTGGCGGGTGTGGGCGACCAGTGCGGCGATGTCCGAGGCGACGAACATCTCCTTCTCGCCGATGCCGAGGACGACGGGGGAGCCGTTGCGGGCGACGACGATCCGGTCCGAGAAGTCGGCGTGCATGACGGCGATGCCGTAGGTGCCCTCGACGACCCGCAGGGCCTGGCGGACCTTCTCCTCCAGGGTCTCCGCCTGGGAGCGGGCGATGAGGTGGGTGAGGACCTCGGTGTCGGTCTCGGAGAGGAACTCGACGCCGTCCGCCTCCAGCTTGCGGCGCAGGTCGGAGGCGTTGTCGATGATGCCGTTGTGGACGACGGCGACCTTGTGGTCGGCCGACATGTGCGGGTGGGCGTTCACGTCGGAGGGGGCGCCGTGGGTGGCCCAGCGGGTGTGGGCGATCCCGGTGGTGCCCTTGAAGCGCGCCGGGACCTTGGCCTCCAGGTCACGGACCCGGCCCTTGGCCTTGACCATCTTCAGGCCCGCGGTCTTCGGGGTGGTGACGACTATGCCCGCCGAGTCGTAGCCGCGGTACTCCAGCCGCTGCAGGCCTTCCAGCAGCAGCGGGGCCACGTCACGCTTCCCGATGTATCCGACGATTCCGCACATATAAGAGGTATCCCCAAGCTGTTTCCGTCACCCGCGGTCTCCCGTGGGTGAGTCACCCGTAGACGATGCGCCGCAGCTGCCGTACGGACAGCTCCGGCGGCGCGACCGCCCGGTACTGAAGGTCCGCCGCGATCCGTTCGAAGATCTCCGCGTTCACCAGGCCGTCGGCCTGGAGTTCGCGGTGGCGGCGACGGACGTAGTCCTCGGTCGTCTCGTCGAAGAAGGCGAGCACGTCCTGGATCACCCGCAGCGCCTCGCCCCGCTGGAGGGGCGTGGACCGCATCAGATGATCAACCAGTTCGTCGTGCACCCGGTAGATCCTGAGGTACGGGAGCGGGTTTCGCAAGAAATCTGCCCGATTTCGGGCAGGGCTCTGTTAAGGGGCCTTGGGGGAACCTTGAATGTGTTATGAGCGCCTGTTCGTGAACCGTCCATTTGGCGTCTTGCGGTCCGTCGCCCGGGGCGACGATTTTCAGACCTCATGGACACTCCTCGCATGGGCGTACCCGACCAGCTCGCCGAGCGCATGAGCATGGCCGAGCAGCACGAGTACCTGCGCGCACGATTCTCCCGGCGCACGATGATCAGGGGTGGCGCGGTCACCCTGGGCGCCGTCACCGGTGGCGCGTTCGTGACCGGGGCCACGGCCCAGGCCGCCGTTCCCACGCAGCCCCTGTCGCACACCGAGGAGGTCGACGGCTCGCTCGTCGCCCCCTTCGGCCGTCACCTCGCCTGGGGCAACGACCCCCGCACGGAGATCACCGTCTCCTGGCAGGTCCCGGTCGCCGTGAAGAAGCCCTTCATCCGCATCGGCGCCCACCCCTGGGACCTCTCCCGCAAGATCGAGGCCGAGGTCCGCAGCCTCCACACCCCGGCCGGGGTCGGCGCGTCCGGCGACCACACCCAGTACTACCTGCACGCCAAGCTCACCCATCTGCGCCCCGGCCGCACGTACTACTACGGCGTCGGCCACCAGGGCTTCGACCCGGCCGAGGCGCACCTGCTGGGCACCCTGGGCACCTTCACCACCGCCCCCGACCGCGCCGAGCCCTTCACCTTCACGGCCTTCGGCGACCAGGGCGTCAGCTACCACGCCCTCGCCAACGACAGCCTGATCCTCGGCCAGAACCCCTCCTTCCACCTGCACGCCGGAGACATCGCCTACGGCGACCCGGCCGGCCAGGGCAAGGCCACCGACACGGGCTTCGACTCGCGCACCTGGGACCAGTTCCTCGCCCAGACCGAGTCCGTCGCCAAGTCGGTGCCGTGGATGGTGTCGTACGGCAACCACGACATGGAGGCCTGGTACTCGCCGGGCGGCTACGGCGGCGAGGAAGCCCGCTGGAACCTCCCGGACAACGGCCCCGACAAGGCGAACCTGCCGGGCGTCTACTCCTTCGTCTACGGCAACACCGCGATCATCTCGCTGGACCCGAACGACGTCTCCTTCGAGATCCCGGCCAACCTCGGCATCTCCGGCGGCACCCAGACCACGTGGTTCGAGGCGCAGCTGAAGAAGTTCCGCGCCTCCAAGGACGTCGACTTCGTCGTCGTGTTCTTCCACCACTGCGCGTACTGCACCTCCACCGCGCACGCCTCGGAGGGCGGTGTCCGCCAGGAGTGGGTGCCGCTGTTCGACAAGTACCAGGTGGACCTGGTCATCAACGGTCACAACCACCAGTACGAGCGCACCGACGTGATCAAGGGCGACACGGTCACCAAGAAGCTCCCGATCGGCGGCACGGCGTACCCCGAGACCGAGGGCGTCGTCTACGTCACGGCGGGCGCCGCGGGCCGCAGCCTGTACGCCTTCACCGCCCCCGACTCCTACGAGGGCCACCTCAACGAGGTCGACTCGGTGGCGTCCTTCGTCAACACCAAGGACGGCAAGGTCAACGAGACCGTCGCCTGGTCCCGGGTCCGCTACCTGAACTACTCCTTCCTGCGCGTGGACGTCACCCCCGCGCCGAAGGGCCGCTACACCACCCTGAAGGTCCAGGGCATCGCCGAGACCGGCGACCGCATCGACCACTTCACGGTGGCCCGCAAGGCCAAGTAGCTCCGCGGCGGGCGGTCCTCACCGGCGTCACAAGCGCCTGAGGACCGCCTGTTTGGCCAGGGTGAACTCCTCGTCCGTCAGCACTCCGTCCCGGTGCAGCGCGCCCAGCTCCCGCAGCCGGCGCAGCAGTGCGTCGTGGTCGTCGCCGCCGACCTGGGCGGGGACCTCGGGACCGGGACCGGGGCCGACGGGCGGCGCGGCGGGCCGTGCGGCGCTCTCGGGGGCGCTCGCCGGATGCGGCAGCCGGGCCTGCACGGCCGCCGCGACCAGTGCCATCAGCGGATCCTTCTTGAAGCCCCACAGCTCCACCGCGTTCGGGTCGTACTTCGGGGGCGCCTTCGTGGGCGCGTGGCGCACCGTGAACCGCAGATGCCCGTTCTCCAGGCCGACCGCAGGCTGCCACTCCACGCCCATGACGTCCTCGACCCGGATCGTCCGGGTCCCGGCGGCCGCCTTCGCGTCCTCCGTCTTCCAGTTCCACTCCAGCCGCACCTGCTCGCCGTCGAAGCTCGCGGTGCCGTCCCCGGCGGAGAAGGACAGCGGCACGGCCGGGCCGGGCAGCAGGAACGCGTCCACCGGACCGGACGGCACCCGGTCCAGCAGCAGCGCGTGCCGCACCTCGTCCACGAAGTACTCGGCGACCCCGTACCGGTCGGAGTCCACGAGCAGCTGGTACGGATCGTGCGGTTCGGCCAGCCGGCCGGCGGTGGCGTGCAGCAGGGGATCGGCGCCGTCCCGCAGCCGGAGCCTGAGCCGCCCGCTCCGCTTGCCCTGCTCGAACGAGATCCCCGCCAACGCCCCCAGCGGGACCACGAGTTCGCCGAGTTCCTTGCGCAGCAGCCCGACGCCCTTGTCCCGGCCCGGCGTCAGCCGCAGCGCGTCACCGTCGAAGACCCAGGTGCCGTCCTTCTGGAGGATTTCCGCCATGGGGTGATTCTGACACCGGGCCGTCAGAGCCCCAACGCGTCTCCCGTCGCGTCGTCGACACCGTCGAGGGAGAAGCGAACCGCCTTGCCCACGGCGGCAGTCGACCGCATCCGGACCTCCCCGGAGCGCACCCCGAGCGCGATGTCGGGGTTGTCCTGGCAGACGAGGGCGAACGCGTCGTCACCCGCCGCCTCCGCCAGGAACGCCTGGTCCTCCGGGAAGGGCGCGTCGGCCACCTCGTTCGCGCACGGCCGCTGCTGCATCCCGTCGCCCGCGACCCGCTCGCCCGCGATGTCCAGGCAGAGCAGCGACGCCATGTTCACCAGGGCCACCGCGCCGTCGTCCAGGGCGACGACCCGCCACCGCTGGTCCTCGCCGCCGTCGCAGGCGGCCAGGACGGGATCGGGGGCAAACACCGGGCCCTGGGTCCGGGACGGGGGGTCGCCGTCGGAGGGATCGTCGTCGGAGGGGTCGTCGTCGGGGGAGGCGCTCCCCGCGGGGCCGGTGACACAGCGCCCGTTGGCCACGCTCCTGAGGACGACCGGGGCGGCGGAGGCGCCGGTCGCCGAGGGGGAGGGCGACGCGGCGGAGGGGGAAGTCCCGGCCGCGGCCTGCTCGGCGCCCGCGGCGGGGTCGGAGCCGGACAGCTCCCGCAGCACGGCGGTGGTCAGGACGGCGGTCAGGACCACGGTGACCGCCACGGTGCACACCGTCCGTCTGCGCCGACGGCCCGAGGAACGGGAGACCGCCTGCTCCTCGGGTGCCACGGACGGCCCGGCCGGCCCCCTGCCCGCCGCCGCTGCCCGCCCCGCCGACCGGGCCCTGCGATAGGCCGGACCGCCCCACACCAGCACCTGGTCCACCAGCAGCCGTCGCGCATCCTCCGCCGCGCCCGAGGCGAGCGTGCGCAGCAGCCGCAGGTCATGGGCGCAGAACCGGCAGGCGTCGAGGTGGTGCCGGAGATCGGCGGGAGCCTCGCGGTGCGTGCCGCGGGCGATGGCGCCCAGCATGCCGCCGTAGTGGACACAGCGCGGGTCGGCGGTGCGGTCGGCGCGGACCCGCAGGACGGTGTCGACGAGCCGGCCGCGGGCCGACTGCGCCAGCGACTCGGCGAACTCCTCGGTGGTGTGCAGCAGCCGGGCCGCCTGCGCCGACTCGTCCTCCTCGGCCAGACACAGCCACAGCGCGGCCCGTGACTGGTCGGCGAGCTGCTCGAACGCGGCCAGGACCACCGAACCGTGCTCGACCCGGCGCAGGGTGTCCACCGGCCCGAAGGCGTCGGCGGCCTCCCGGGACCAGGCGCGGAACTCCGGGCGCAGCAGCGCCGAGCGCTCGTCGCGCAGCCAGCCGTGGGCGGCGCGCCGTACGTCGGCGAGCAGGGCGGTGCGTAAGGCGGGGCCCGGTTGCCGAGGCCCGCGCGCGAGGACCTGGGCCGCCAGGTCGGTGGCGTCGCGCGGCTTCGCGCAGAAGGCCTCCGCGTAGGCGTGGACGGCGACAGCGTGCTCCGGCAGGGGCCCGGGCCCGGCCGGTGGATGGTGCGGGGCTTGCTGTGCAATGTGCTCGGACATGACGTCGGCTCCCCGAAAGCAGCGGGCACGGCAAGGTGAGGACCGTAGTGCCGCTTCCTGTGCGGGGACTGTGCGGACGGACGGGTTCCCCCGAGGACCGTACTCGGGGGAACCCGCCGTCCTGATCAGAACCCCGTGACGGGATTTTTCAGGGTGCCGATCAGCTGGAGGGCGCCCGCGGGGTCGGCCAGGTCCACCATCTGCCGGTTGTCGCGCAGCTGGAGCCGGTTGAGGCAGGACAGGGCGAACTCGGGGGCGAACAGGTCGTACTGGCGGAACTTGTCGGCGAGTTCGGGGTTCGCCTCCTGGTAGGAGCGGGTGACCTCGGCGACCGTGCGCCAGAAGTCGTCCTCCGCCAGGACCCCCTCGGCGGCCAGGTTCGCCGCGAGGAAGCGGAAGAAGCAGTCGAAGACGTCCGTGAAGATCGACAGCAGTTTCTTGTCCTCGGGCACCTCGACCCGGATGCGCCGCACCTCGGGCGGCAGCACCGCGTCCGGGTCCATCACCGCGATCTCCTCGGCGATGTCCTTGTAGATCGCCCGCTGCACGACCCCGTCGCGCAGCACGAGGATCGTGTTCTCGCCGTGCGGCATGAAGACCAGGTCGTAGGCGTAGAAGCTGTGCAGCAGCGGGGTGTAGTACGCCTCCAGGTAGTGGCGCAGCCACTCGGTGGGCGCGAGCCCCGACTGTGCGACGAGCGCCCCCGCCACCGACTTCCCCTCGTGATCCACATGGACCAGGGCGGCCATGGTCGCGAGCGACTCGCCGTCCTGGAGGGAGGGCACGGGGCTCTCGCGCCACAGCGCGGCGAGCATCTTGCGGTACGGCGAGTAGCGGTCCGTCGCCGCCTCGTACTCCAGATGCCGGTAGCCGACGGCCGCCCGCTCCCGGATGATCGACAGACCGGTGGACCTCAGCACCGGGTCGTTGTCGATGAGCTGGGCCAGCCAGTCGTTGATCGCCGGCGTCGCCTCCATGTACGCGGCGGAGAGTCCGCGCATGAAGCCCATGTTGAGGACGGACAGCGCCGTCTTCACATAGTGCTTCCCGGGGTGCGAGGAGTTGAAGAAGGTCCGGATGGACTGCTGGGCCAGGTACTCGTCGTCGCCCTCGCCCAGGCACACCAGGTTCCCGCGCGCGATCTCGGCGGCGAAGGTGACCGAGAGCTTGTTCCACCACTGCCAGGGGTGGACCGGGATGAGGAGGTAGTCGGCCGGGTCGAGCCGCTGCTCGCGCAGGATCCCGTCGAACCGCTCGACGGTCGCCGCGCCCAGCTCCTCCCGAAGGAAGCTCTCGTACGCGATCCCGACACCCGCGGTGAAGGCCGCCCGGGACCGGTGCGCGGCCAGCCACACCAGCCGGACGGGGCTCGCGGTCTCGGGGGCGTACGACAGGTACTCGTGGACGCCGAAGCCGAGCCGTCCGTTGTTGGCGACGAAGCAGGGGTGGCCCTCGGTCATGCCGGTCTCGATGGCCTGGAAGCCTGCGTGGACCAGTTCCGCCGAGGTGATGGGGGGTTTGGTGAGCTTGTAGCAGGTGCCGGAGAGGGTGGAGGAGATCTCCTCCAGGTACACCGGCAGGATCTCGTCGCTCAGCCCGAGGGTCTTCCGTAGCTCGATGAAGAAGTCCAGTGCGGCGAGGGGGAGTTCGGCGCCGTCCCGGGTGCGGGTGATCGAGTCGGCGTCCACCTGCCAGTGGTCGAGGGCACGGCGGACGGCGGTGAAGCGGTAGGAGGTCAGACCGTCGTCGCTGCGGACGACGTACCGCCCGTCGCGCTCCTCGGGGGTGATCTCGGGGGTGATGAGCCGCTCGTGGGCGAACTCGGCGAGGGCCTTGCGGACCAGGAGGCGGTTGGCCGTCTCCCAGCGTTCGGGGGACAGGTGCGCCACGGCGTCGGAGAGGCTCACGCGGCCACCCCCACGGCGGCCGTGAACCGCTCCCGGGTGCAGAAGCTCAGCAACGCCCGCTTCTCCGGCTTCTCGATCTCGCGTGCGGCGACGAAGCCGACGGCCTCGTTCAGGGCGTGGACGGCCGTGTTGGCGACGTCCGGCTCGACGACGACCCGGGAGGTGGCCGGGTCCTCGAAGAGGTGTGCCATCACGGCGGTGATGACGGCGCGGGTGAAGCCGTGCACGGGCGCGTCGGTCGCCGGGGTGAGGAAGTGCATGCCGACATCGCCCGGCAACGGCTCGTACAGGCCGACCAGTTCGCGGTGGACGGGGTCGTACTTCTCCATCAGGAAGACCGGCGTGCCGTCCTCGTCGAGGCCGAGCAGGGCGTGGTGGTGCGGGTCGGCGGCGATCTCCATGTAGGCGCGCTCGACGTCCACCAGCGAGGCGTCCTGCATCATCCAGTAGGCCGCTTTGGGATGCGTCACCCAGGAGTGCAGCAGCTCGGCGTCCCGCAGCGGGTCGAGCGGGCGGAAGGTGAAGGTCATACCGAGAACTCCTGGAACGCGATGGTCTTCTCGACCGGGTAGTACTCGCTGCCGAGCAGCTCACGGATGATGGAGCTGTTGCGGTACGGGCCCATGCCGAGGTCGGGGGACGTGATGGAGTGCGTGTGCACGCCGGCGTTCTGCAGGAACACGCCCCGGCCGGTGGTGTCGACGGCGTAGTTGCGGGCCACGTCGAAGCGGCCGTGCTCGTCGAAGCACAGGCGGTCGCGGACCGGCTCCAGGAACGCGGGCGGCTCGTAGTGGTAGCCGGTGGCCAGCACCAGGCCCTCGGTGGCGATCTCGTAGTCCTTGCCCTGCTCGTCCTGGCGGAAGCCGAGCCGGTATGCGCCGTCCTCCCAACGGGCGCTGTTCAGCGAGGAGTTGGTGAGGAGACGGGTGGGGACGGGCCGGTCGCCGTACTCGACGTCCTTCTGGTAGAGCAGATCGAAGATCGAGTCGATGAGGTCCGAGTTGATGCCCTTGAACAGCCCCTTCTGCTGCTTCTCCAGCCGGTAGCGGGTCTCCTCGGGCAGCGCCCGGAAGTAGTCGATGTAGTCCGGGGACGTCATCTCCAGGGTCAGCTTGGTGTACTCCAGCGGGAAGAACCGCGGGGAACGTGTGACCCAGTTGAGCTGGTAGCCGTGGACGTCGATCTCGGCGAGCAGCTCGTGGTAGATCTCGGCGGCGCTCTGTCCGCTGCCGACGATCGTGATCGACTTCTTCGCCTGGAGCTCGGCCTTGCGCCGCATGTACTCGGCGTTGTGGAACAGCCCGCCGTCCAGGCCGCGGCAGACCTCCGGGACGTACGGGGTGGTGCCGGTGCCGAGAACCAGCCGGCGGGCGCGGAAGACGTCCCCGGCCGTGGTGCGCACGGCGTACAGCGCCTCGCTCTCGTCGTACGTCACCTCGGCGACGGTCGTCGAGAAGCGCACGCTGCTCAGCTTGCCGGCCGCCCAGCGGCAGTAGTCGTCGTACTCGACGCGCAGCGGGTAGAAGTTCTCGCGGATGTAGAACTGGTAGAGCCGCCCCTTCTCCTTCAGGTAGTTGAGGAAGGAGTACGGCGAGGTCGGGTCGGCCAGCGTGACCAGGTCCGACATGAACGGCGTCTGGAGGTGGGCGCCGTCGAGGAACATCCCGGCGTGCCACTCGAAGTCGGGCTTGGACTCCAGGAAGACGCCGTCGAGCGCGTCGATCGGCTCGGTGAGGCAGGCGAGGCCGAGGTTGAAGGGGCCGAGCCCGATCCCCACGAAGTCATGGGTGCGGCTGGCTTCAGCAAGCGCGGTCAAGTGACTCTCCCAGGTACTGCTCGGCGTGGCCGGCGATCAGGTCGAGGACGGCGGCGATGTCGGCCGCGGTCGTCTCGGGGTTGAGCAGGGTGAACTTCAGGTAGTGACGGCCCGCGACCTTGGTGCCCGCGACCACCGCGTCACCGGAGGCGAACAGGGCCTTGCGGGCGTAGAGGTTGGCGCGGTCGATCTCGGCCGGGTCGGTCACGGCGGCGGGGATGTAACGGAAGACGAGGGTGGACAGCGAGGGCCGTACGACGACGTCGAAGCGCGGGTCGGCGGCCAGCAGCCCCCAGCCCTCGGCGGCCAGGTCGCACACCTCGTCGAAGAGCTGTCCGACGCCGTCGGCGCCCATGGTGCGCAGGGTCATCCACAGCTTCAGGGCGTCGAACCGGCGGGTGGTCTGCAGGGACTTGTCCACCTGGTTGGGGATACGTTCCTGCACCATCCGGCGCGGGTTCAGGTACTCGGCGTGGTAGGTGGCGTGCCGCAGCGTGGCGGCGTCCCGGACCAGGACGGCGGAGGAACTCACCGGCTGGAAGAAGGACTTGTGGTAGTCGACGGTGACGGAGTCGGCGCGCTCGATGCCGTCGATGCGGTGCCGGTACTTCAGGGAGGCGAGCAGTCCGCAGCCGTAGGCCGCGTCGACGTGCATCCAGGTGCCGTACTGCTCGCACAGCTCGGCGATCTCGGGCAGCGGGTCGATGGAGCCGAAGTCGGTGGTGCCGCCGGTGGCGACGACGGCCATGGGGACGAGACCGGCCTTCTTGCAGCGCTCCAGCTCATGGGCGAGCGCGACGGTCTGCATCCGCTTGTCGTGGTCGACGGGGATCGACACGACCGCGTCCTGTCCCAGCCCCAGCAGTTTCGCGGACTTCTTCACGCTGAAGTGGCTGACCTCGGAGGCGAAGATCCGCAGTTTCGCCAGGCTGTCGCTCTTGGCCTCCTCCCGGGCGAGCAGCAGCGCCTGGAGGTTGGACTGGGTGCCGCCGGAGGTGAACACGCCGTCGGCGGCCGGGCCGAGGCCGATGCGCTCGGTCGTCCAGTCGATCAGTTTCCGCTCGATGAGGGTGCCGCCGGCCGACTGGTCCCAGGTGTCCAGGGAGGAGTTGACGGCGGAGAGCACCGCCTCGCCGAGCACCGCGGGGATGACCACCGGGCAGTTGAGGTGGGCGAGGTAGCGGGGGTGGTGGAAGTAGACCGCGTCGCGGAGGTAGACCTCCTCCAGCTCGTCGAGCACCGCGGCGGTGTCGTACAGGGGCTGGTCGAGGTCGATGCCGTCGATGCGGGGGGCGAGGGCGTCGACCGTGACGCCGGTGAACGGACGGTCGGTGGCGGCGAGTTTGGCGGCCACCCGCTCGACTCCTTCGGTCACGGAGCGGCGGTACTGCTCCGCGGTGGTGTCGTTGAGCAGGTGCGAGCGCATGGGGAGCCTTCCGGGGGTGGGGACGGGTCCGCTGCGGGACGGACTGAGGGGCGGAGCCCCGGGTTCAACTTAGGTTAGCCTAACCTAATTAACAACCGGGAAGCTCCGCCCCTCTCGTGACTGTGATCACGTCACTCGCTCACTCGCTCACTCGCGTTCGCGCAGCTGTTCCTCCGTCAGCCCCTCACGCCAGTACCCGACGAAGGTGACCCGACGCCGGTCGATCCCGCACTCCTGCACGAAATGCCGCCGCAGGGCCTTCACGGTCCCGGACTCGCCGGCGATCCAGACGTACGGCCGTGCGGCGGGCGGCAGTTGAGCGGCCCGGACGACATCGAGCGAGTGCCCGGCGCCGACCCAGGTGATCTCGGCGTCCGCCAGGGTCGTCAGGTCCCGCACAGTGCCGGTGTCGCGCACCTCGATCCAGGCGCGCACCCGCTGCCCGGACGGCAGCGACTCGAGAATCGCCGAGATGGCAGGCAGCGCGGTCTCATCACCCCACAGCACCACCAGATCGGTGTCGTGCGGCGGCCGGAACCGAATGGCCCGGTTGTCCGAGAGCGCGGGCCCCAGCAGTACCACCCGGTCTCCGGGTTCGGCCCGCGCGGCCCAGGCGGAGGCGGGCCCGGCGGGGGTGTGCAGCACGAAGTCGATGTCGATCTCGTCGGGATCCCGCCGCAGGGCGCGCAGGGTGTACGAGCGCATCACGGCCCGTACGTCGTCCGGCAGTTCCCGCCACCCCTGCCACCATCCGTCCCCGAGCTCGAAGGGAACGGCGGGCGCGTCCTGCCCCGGATGCGGCAGAAAGAGCGAGAGCGACTGGTCACGCCCGTCGGAGAGGAAGTGCCGGAGGTCTTCTCCGGCGAGACTCACTCGGACCAGAGACGAACCGAGCCGCCGCGTCCGCGCGACCCGGAGGGAGAAGAAACGGAACGGGGCGGCAACGGCCGTGGTCATGGGGGCGCTCCTGCAGAGTGGGGGTCAGGGCAAGGCTTTTCAGGGGCGCGGGGAACTGCGCGACCAGCCACAACGGACCCGCAGTCACCCACACTGCCCGGCGGAGCGATCAGCTGACCTTCTTCGCGTTCTCAAGAGCCTCGGCGAGGTTCTCCAGAAGCGGCACACACTTGTCGTACGACAGGATCGGCTCCGGCGACCGCCCGATGACCTGCCCCGCCTTCACCGCGGGCAGCTTCTTCCACGTCGCCTCGGTGATCGCCGAAGGCTGCAGTGCCGACGTCCGGTCGTCCATCATGATGATGTCCGCCGCGTACTTGTCGACGTTCTCCCAGCTCAGCGACTCGTACCAGCCGCCGCCTTCCTTCTTCGCGCTCTCCGGCGGCTCCACGAAGTTCACGCCGAGCGCCTTGAAGTACTCCAGGTCGATCGACAGGTTGGAGCCGGAGACATAGAACAGCTCGGCGCTGGCGGACCCGGCCATGACCTTGATGTCGGGCTTGGCCTTCGCCGCGGCGCGCAGCCGCGTTGCCGCAGCCTCGAACCGCTTCTTCGCGTCGGTCACCTTCGCCGCGGTCATGTCCGCTCCGAGCGACTCGGCCAGCTCCCACATCCGCTCCAGCGGGGCGGTGAGCTGACGGTCGTACACGGAGACGCCGACGCTCGGCGCGAGCTTGGCGATCTTGTCCTTGGACGCCTCGGGGACGTACCAGAGGGTGCCGGCGTCGTCGAACATCGTGGAGATGAGGACGTCGGGCGCGAGGGCGGCGTACTTCTCCACGTTGAACTCGTCCCAGACGTTGCCCAGGATCGTCACCTTGGAGATGTCCATGTCGCCGGCCTGGACGTCGGCCTTGCCGTCGGTGGTCTTCGTCGGGCCGAACACGCCCTTGACCTGGATGCCGTAGTCGTGGAGGGCGGCGCCGACACCGGTGAACGCGACGATGTTCGCCGGGATCGCGTCGGTCTTCACGGTGGTGCCGCGGTCGTCCTTGAAGGTCCAGGGACCGGACTTGGCGGAGGCGCTCGCCGAGGAGTCCGAGCCACTGCTCTTCGCGTCGTCGTCCCCGCAGGCCGCGAGCACGGCACCGAGGCCGAGGGCGCCACCGGCGGCGAGGATGCCGCGGCGGGTGAGGTGGTTGGCTCTGGCGTTGGGCATGGAAGTGGCTGCTTTCGAACGTGCGGATCACCGCCGGACAAGTTCGAAGATAGGTTAGCCTAACCTCAGATCTTGTCCAGGGCGGGGTGATGTGATCCCGAAGCTGTGGGATGTCTGTGCACGCTAAGATTCCGTCAACTTGCCGGAATTGACGGCAAGTTGACGGTGTAAAAGAGATGACTTCCGGTCAGCCCGCGAGCCCCAGCTCCCGGGCGATCAGCATCCGCTGCACCTCGCTCGTCCCCTCCCCGATCTCCAGGATCTTGGAGTCCCGCCACATCCGGGCCACCGGATACTCGTTCATGAACCCGTACCCGCCGTGCACCTGGGTGGCGTCCCGCGCGTTGTCGACGGCGATCGTCGACGAGTACAGCTTCGCCAGCGCCGCCTCCTTCTTGAACGGCTCGCCCGCCACCAGCCGCGAGGCCGCGTCCCGCCACGCCAGCCGGGCCGTGTGCGCCTTCATCTCCATGTCCGCGATCTTGAACTGGATGGCCTGGTTGGCGCCGATCGGCCGACCGAACGCCCGCCGTTCCCGCGCGTACTTCACCGACTCGTCCACACAGCCCTGCGCCAGCCCGGTGGCCAGCGCGGCGATCGCGATCCGGCCCTCGTCGAGGATCCGCAGGAACTGCGCGTACCCGCGCCCCTGTTCACCCAGCAGGTTCGCCGCCGGCACCCGGACGTCGGAGAAGGACAGCTCCCGGGTGTCGGAGGCGTTCCAGCCGACCTTGGAGTAGGGCTGGGCTACCGTGAAGCCCGGGGTGCCCGCCGGGACGATGATCGCGGAGATCAGCGGCCGCCCGTCGGGCCCCCGCCCGGTGACCGCCGTGACCGTCACCAGCCCCGTGATGTCCGTGCCCGAGTTGGTGATGAAGCACTTGGTGCCGTTGATCACCCATTCGTCCGTCTCCGGGTCGAGGCGGGCCGTCGTCCGGGTCGCGCCCGCGTCGCTGCCGCCGTCGGGCTCGGTCAGCCCGAACGCGCCCAGGATCTCGCCGGAGCACAGCCGCGGCAGCCACTGGCGCTTCTGCTCCGCGGTACCGAACAGATGGATCGGCATCGCGCCCAGCGAGACACCCGCCTCCAGGGTGATCGCCACGGACGAGTCGACCCGCGCCAGCTCCTCCAGGGCGATGCCGAGCGCCAGATAGTCGCCGCCCATCCCGCCGTGCTCCTCCGGGAACGGCAGCCCGAACAGGCCCATGCGGCCCATCTCGCGGACGATCTCGTACGGGAACTCGTGCCGCTCGTAGAAGTCGCCGATCTTCGGCGCCACCACGTCGTGCGCGAACTCCTCCACCGTACGGCGGAGTTCCTCCAGCTCGGGGCTGAGACGGTGGTCCATGCTGATCACTGGTCCTTGTGGGAGAGGGCGCGGACGGTGCGGGACGGGCTGGGTCGGCCCAGTTGGTCGGCCATCCACACGCTGGTGGCGACGAGGCGGCCGAGATCGACCCCGGTGTCGATGCCGAGACCGTGCAGCATCCACACGAGGTCCTCGGTGGCGAGGTTGCCGGTGGCGGACTTCGCGTACGGGCAGCCGCCGAGGCCGCCCGCGGAGGCGTCGACGGTGGTGACGCCGTGTTCGAGGGCGGCGTAGGTGTTGGCCAGCGCCTGCCCGTAGGTGTCGTGGAAGTGCACGCCGAGGACGTTCGTCGGCATGCCCTCCTCGTTGAGCAGGGAGAGCAGTTCGAGGACATGGCCCGGGGTCGCGACCCCGATGGTGTCGCCGAGGCTCAGCTCGTCGCAGCCCATGTCCCGCAGCGCCCGGCAGACGCGGACGACCTGGTGCAGCGGCACGGCGCCCTCCCAGGGGTCGCCGAAGCACATGGAGACATAGCCGCGGACGTGCACCCCCTCGTCCTTCGCCCGCCGCACGACCGGCTCGAACACGGCGAGCGACTCGTCGAGCGTGCGATTGAGGTTGGCCTTGGCGAAGGACTCGGTGGCGCTGGCGAACACGGCGACCCGGCGGGCGCCGAGCGCGAGGGCGCGGTCCAGCCCGCGCTGGTTCGGCACCAGCACGGGCAGGGCCACGGGCAGATCGGCGACCTGTGGGAACAGGTCCTCGGCGTCGGCGAGCTGGGGCACCCACTCGGGGTGCACGAAGCTCGTCGCCTCGATCGTCGTCAGACCCGCGTCGGCCAGCCTGTGGATGAACTCGGCCTTCACCCCGGTCGGCACGGCCGACTTCTCGTTCTGCAGCCCGTCGCGCGCGCCGACCTCGTGGATCCGCACCCGGACGGGCAGATCCTGGGCGGGCACGGTCATCGGGAGCCCTGCAGCGGTCATTCCGCGACCTCCTCGTACGGGGTGACGACGGCCAGCACCTGGTCCATGGCGACCGTCGTGCCCGGGGTGACGTCCAGTTCGGCGACCGTGCCGGCGTGCGGGGCGGAGATGACGTGCTCCATCTTCATCGCCTCGACCACCAGCAGGCTCTGACCGGCGGCGACCTCGTCCCCGACGGCGACCTTCACGACCGTCACCGTCCCGGGCATGGGCGCGGTGAGCGAGTCGGCACCGGCATGCGCGGACCCGGTGAGGGACGCGGCCACCGGGTCGTGGTCCCGGACGTGCCAGGCGTCACCGTCGCGGCCGAGCCAGTCGGCGGCGCGGTGGAAGGTGTGGCGGACACCGTCGAGGGTGACCGAGACCCGGTCGTCGGTGACGGTGTGGGTGCCGCGCAGTTCGTGTACGACGGGTTCGGCTCCCGTCACTCGGAACGGGAAGCCCACCGGCTTCGGCGTACCCCCCAGCCGCCAGCCGCTCGGCACCGAGAAGGGGTCCGTCCACCCGCCGCCCGCCTCCGGCTTCAGCCCTTCCAGCCGTACGGCCGCCGCCGCCTCGTACACCTCCTCCGGTACGTCCGGGGTGACGAGGTCGTCCACCACCCGCTCCACCAGCCCCGTGTCCAACTCGCCCGCGACCACCGCCGGATGCCCCAGCAGCCGGCGCAGGAACCCGGCGTTGGTCTGCACGCCCAGGGTCACCGTCTCCGTGAGGGCGGCGCGGAGTCTCCTGAGCGCGGTCGGGCGGTCGGGGCCGTAGGCGATGACCTTGGACAGCATCGGGTCGTAGAGGCTGCCCACCTCCGTGCCCTCGCTGAGCCCGGAGTCGGTGCGCACGCCGTCGCCCTGCGGTTCACGCAGCCGCAGGACCGTGCCGCCGGACGGCAGGAACCCGCGCGCGGGATCTTCGGCGCAGATCCGCGCCTCGATCGCGTGCCCGGTGAGCCGTACGTCCTCCTGGGCGAGGTCGAGCTTCCCGCCCGCCGCGACCCGTAGCTGCCACTCCACCAGGTCGAGGCCCGTGACCAGCTCGGTCACCGGATGCTCCACCTGGAGGCGGGTGTTCATCTCCATGAAGTAGTACGAGGAGGGGTCGCCGCCGGGGACGATGAACTCCACCGTGCCCGCGCCCCGGTACCCGCAGGAGCGCGCCGCCTGTACGGCCGCCTCGCCCATCGCGGCCCTGGTCCCCTCGTCGAGGAGCACGCTCGGCGCCTCCTCGATCACCTTCTGGTGCCGCCGCTGCAGCGAGCACTCGCGCTCGCCGAGGTGGACGACGTTGCCGTGGCCGTCGGCCAGGACCTGGATCTCGATGTGCCGGGGGCGGTCCACCCAGCGCTCGACGAGGAGCGTGTCGTCGCCGAAGGAGGCGCGGGCCTCCCGGCGGGCGGCGGCGATCTCCTCCTCCAGCAGGGTCAGGTCCCGCACCAGCCGCATGCCCTTGCCGCCGCCGCCAGCGGACGGCTTGAGCAGGACGGGCGCGCCCAGTTCACGGGCCGCCGCGGCGAGGTCGGGGTCGCGTCCGCCGGGGACGACCGGCACCCCGGCCGCCCGCACCGTCTCCTTGGCGCGGATCTTGTCGCCCATGAGGGAGATGGCCTCGGCGGGCGGCCCGACGAAGACCAGCCCCGCCTCCTCGCAGGCGCGCGCGAAGGCCGCGTTCTCCGCGAGGAAGCCGTACCCCGGGTGGACGGCCTGGGCGCCGGTGCGGGCGGCGGCCTGCAGCAGCCGCTCCGCCGACAGATAGCTCTCGGCGGCCGGCGCCGGACCGAGCCGTACGGCCGTGTCGGCCTCCCGTACGTGCCGGGCGTCGGCGTCGGCGTCGGAGAAGACCGCCACCGAGCGCACGCCCAGCGAGCGCAGCGTACGGATGACCCGGACGGCGATCTCGCCCCGGTTGGCGACCAGCACTGTGTCGAACATCGGTGGCAAGCCCCTTACATCCGGAAGACGCCGAACTGGGGGTCCCCCAGGGGCGCGTGGGCACAGGCGGTCAGGGCGAGGCCGAGCACCTGGCGGGTCTCCAGCGGGTCGATGACGCCGTCGTCCCAGAGCCGGGCGGTGGCGTAGTAGGCGCTGCCCTGACGCTCGTACCGGTCGCGGATCGGGGCCTTGAAGGCCTCTTCCTCCTCCAGTGGCCAGCTCTCGCCCCCGGCCTCCAGCTGGTCCCGCTTGACGGTCGCGAGGACCGACGCGGCCTGCTCGCCGCCCATGACGGAGATCTTGGCGTTGGGCCACATCCACAGGAAGCGGGGGGAGTAGGCCCGGCCGCACATCGAGTAGTTGCCCGCGCCGTACGACCCGCCGACCACGACCGTCAGCTTCGGCACGCGGGTGCAGGCGACGGCCGTCACCATCTTGGCGCCGTGCTTGGCGATGCCGCCCGCCTCGTAGTCCCTGCCGACCATGAACCCGGAGATGTTCTGCAGGAACACCAGCGGGATCCCGCGCTGGTCGCACAGCTCGATGAAGTGGGCGCCCTTCTGGGCGGACTCGGAGAACAGGATGCCGTTGTTGGCGACGATCCCCACCGGGTGGCCGTGGATCCGGGCGAAGCCGGTGACCAGGGTCTGCCCGAACTCGGCCTTGAACTCGGCGAACCGCGAGCCGTCCACCACGCGCGCGATGATCTCCCGTACGTCGTAGGGGGTACGGGAGTCCACCGGGACCACGCCGTACAGCCCGTAGGGGTCGGTCTTGGGCTCGACGACCGGCGCGACCTCCCAGGGGAGCGGCCCGCGCGCGGGGAGCGTGGCGGCGATGGTGCGCACGATCCGCAGCGCGTGCGCGTCGTCCTCGGCGAGGTGGTCGGTGACCCCGGAGATCCGCGAGTGCACCTCGCCGCCGCCCAGCTCCTCGGCGGTGACGACCTCACCGGTGGCGGCCTTCACCAGCGGGGGACCGCCCAGGAAGATCGTGCCCTGGCCGCGCACGATGACGGCCTCGTCGCTCATCGCCGGGACGTACGCCCCGCCCGCCGTGCAGGACCCGAGGACGGCCGCGATCTGCGGGATCCGGGCCGCCGACATCCGGGCCTGGTTGTAGAAGATCCGCCCGAAGTGCTCGCGGTCGGGGAAGACCTCGTCCTGCATCGGCAGGAAGGCACCGCCCGAGTCCACCAGATAGAGGCAGGGCAGCCGGTTCTCCAGGGCCACCTCCTGCGCCCGCAGGTGCTTCTTCACGGTCATCGGGTAGTAGGTGCCGCCCTTGACCGTGGCGTCGTTGGCCACGATCACGCACGCGCGCCCGCTGACCCGCCCGATCCCGGCGATCACCCCGGCCGCCGGGGCCTGCCCCTCGTACATCCCGTCGGCCGCGAGCGGCGCGAGTTCGAGGAAGGGCGAGCCGGGGTCGAGCAGCCCGTCGACCCGGTCCCGGGGCAGCAGCTTGCCGCGCGCGGTGTGCCGCGCCCGCGCCCGCTCGCCGCCCCCAAGCCGGGCGGCGGCCAGCTTGGCATGCAGTTCCCCGACGAGCTCGCGGTGCGCCCGCTCATTGGCCAGCCAGGCCAAAGACGCGGGGTCTGCCGCGCTCGTCAGCTCCGGTGCCTGCTCCATCCTGCGGTTCCCCTCACCCGTCGTCCGTCACGAGGATCGTCTGTTAATGAGCGTTAACCATTTCCATCAGGTTAACGAGCGCTAACCTCGCTGTCTAGAATTACTTCCATGGCCACCAGAACCGACGCCCCCACCCGCCGCGAGCAGATCCTCAAGGAGGCCGCGCGGCTGTTCGCCGAGCGGGGTTTCCACGGCGTCGGGGTCGACGAGATAGGAGCCGCGGTCGGTATCAGCGGCCCGGGCCTGTACCGGCACTTCCCGGGCAAGGACGCGATGCTCGCCGAGCTGCTGGTGGGGATCAGCGGCCAGCTCCTGACCGGCGCGAAGCGCCGTCTGGCGGAGGCCGACGGGGGTGCGGCGGAGACGGTCCTCGACTCGCTCATCGAGGGGCACATCGACTTCGCGATCGACGACCGCCCCCTGATCACCCTGCACGACCGGGAGCTGGACCGCCTCCGCGACAGCGACCGCAAGCTGGTCCGCCAGCTCCAGCGGCAGTACGTTGAGCTGTGGGTGGAGGTGGTCCGCGAGATCTACCCGGCCCTCACCGAACCGGCGGCCCGCTCGGCCGTCCACTCCGTCTTCGGCCTGCTGAACTCCACCCCGCACCTGGCCCGCCCCGGCTCCGTCCCGGGCCGTACGGCGACGGCGGTGCTGTTGCACCGGATGGCGCGGGGGGCGTTCGCTGCGGCGGGCGCCTGACGGAGGCGCGGCTGTGCCGTCGTCGGCGTGACGAGCGTTACGGGCGCTGTGCCCCGAAGGCTCTGGACTCCTCTCCCTACCCACCGGTACGGTAATCATCTGAGCAAGCGCTTAGATATGGACCCTTTGAGCCAGGTGGAGGTGGCGGCGGTGCGCCGTACGGTGTTCAACGAGGATCACGAGGCGTTCCGGGAGACCCTCCGGGCCTTCATCGAGGCCGAGGTCGTCCCCGTCTACGACGCGTGGCTCGAGGCCGGCCAGGCGCCGCGCGACTTCTACTACAAGCTCGCCGAGCTGGGCGTCTTCGGCATCCGCGTCGACGAGGAGTACGGCGGCGCCGGCATCGACTCCTACAAGTTCGAGGCCATCCTCTACGAGGAGACCGCCCGCGCCGGCATCACCTTCGGCGGCTCCGGCGTGCACGTCCTGCTCGGCCTGCCGTACATCAAGCTCCTCGCCACCGACGAGCAGAAGAAGCGCTTCCTGCCGAAGTTCGTCTCCGGCGAGGAGATGTGGGCCATCGCGATGACCGAGCCGGGCACCGGCTCCGACCTCGCCGGCATGCGCACCACCGCCAAGCTCTCCGAGGACGGCACGCACTACGTCCTCAACGGCGCCAAGACCTTCATCACCGGCGGCGTGCACGCCGACCGCATGATCGTCTGCGCCCGCACCTCCGCGCCGACCGCCGAGGACCGCCGTCACGGCATCTCCCTCTTCGTCGTCGACACCAAGGCCGAGGGCTACTCCGTCGGCCGCAAGCTCGACAAGCTGGGCCTGAAGACCTCCGACACCGCCGAGCTGGCGTTCGTCGACGTCAAGGTCCCCGTCGAGGACCTCCTCGGCGAGGAGAACAAGGGCTTCTACTACCTCGGCCACAACCTCGCCTCCGAGCGCTGGGGCATCGCCTACGGCGCCTACGCCCAGGCCAGGGCCGCCGTCCGGTTCGCCAAGGACTACGTCAAGGAGCGCACCGTCTTCGGCCAGACCGTCGCGTCCTTCCAGAACACCAAGTTCGAGCTGGCCGCCTGCCAGGCCGAGGTGGACGCCGCCGAGGCCGTCGTGGACCGCGCCACCGAGGCCCTGGACGCCGGCGAGCTGACCGCCGCCGAGGCCGCCTCCGCCAAGCTGTTCACCACCGAGGTCGCCCACCGCGTCATCGACCGCTGCCTCCAGCTCCACGGCGGCTACGGATTCATGAACGAGTACCCGATCGCCCGTCTGTACGCCGACAACCGCGTCAACCGGATCTACGGCGGCACCAGCGAGATCATGAAGTCGATCATCGCGAAGGACATGGGTCTGTAAGGTCCCGGCAATTACTGGCCGGTACAACTAGAAGCCATGAGTCAGGCACTTCAGGATCTCCTCGATCTGCTCGACCTCGAGCAGATCGAGGAGAACATCTTCCGCGGCCAGTCCCGCTCCGCCGTCGTCCCCCGGGTCTTCGGGGGACAGGTGGCGGCGCAGGCGCTGGTCGCCGCCGGGCGTACGGTCCCCGCCGACCGGCACGCCCACTCCCTGCACGCGTACTTCCTGCGCATGGGCGACCCGGGCGCGCCCATCGTCTACAACGTCGAGCGGATCCGCGACGGCCGCTCCTTCACCACCCGCCGCGCGGTCGCCGTCCAGCACGGCCGGCCGATCTTCGCGCTGTCGGCGTCCTTCCAGTCGTACGAGGAGGGCCTCGACCACCAGGCCCCCATGCCGCCCGCCCCCGACCCCGAGACGGTCCCCACCGGCCAGGAACGGCTGCGCGGCTACGACCATCTCGACCCCGCGGTCGTCGAGCGGTTCCTGGAGGCCCGTGAGGCGATCGACCTGCGGTACGTCGACGACCCGCCCTACGGCAGGTTCGGCGAGCCGCGCGAACCGCACAGCCAGGTCTGGTTCCGCACCAACGGCAAGCTCGCGGACGACCCGCTGCTGCACGTCGTCCTCGCCACCTACGTCTCCGACATGACCCTCCTCGACTCCATCCTGCTCGCGCACGGGCGCGGCGGCTGGGCCGTCGGGGACGTCGTCGGGGCCTCCCTGGACCACGCGATGTGGTTCCACCGCCCGTTCCGCGCCGACGAGTGGCTGCTCTACGACCAGGAGTCGCCGTCCGCGTCCGGCGGACGCGGCCTCGGCCAGGCCCGCATCTACACGCAGGACGGACAACTCGCGGTCTCGGTGATCCAGGAGGGCGTGGTCCGCGTCCCGAGGGCCTAGCTAGCCCTCCTCGAGCCCGGCCTCCGCCAGCAGGTACGCGACCATCAGGTCGTAGTGGCGCGCGTTGGGCACATGGTCGTCGAGGGGGACCGCCACCTGTACGGTTCCCTCGGCCTCCGCGAGGAACAGCGCCGGGTCGTTGCAGTCGGCGTACCCGACGGAGTCCACGCCGTGCTGTCCGGCGTACCCCGCCCAGCCGTGGTCGGCGACCACCAGATCCGGCAGCGGGCGGCCCGTCAGCTCCAGCGCGGTGAGGATCGCCTTCATCGGCGCGCCCGAGTGGGTGTGCCACAGCGTCGCCCCGTGCTCCAGCACCGCCACCCCGGCGACCTGCCAGACGTACCCCTCGTCCGTCTGGAGCCCCTCCGGGATCTTCACGATCTCGCAGCCGGCCGCCCGCAGCGCGGCGGAGGTCTCGTGGTGCACATCCAGCAGACCGCCCGGGTGACCGGTCGCGAACAGCACCCGCTGCCGCCCCTCGGCGGCCTTGCGCAGCCGCGCCGCCATCCGGTCCAGACCGTCCACGGTCAGCTCCGGGTCGATGGTGTCCTGGCCGTAGCGGTGCTCGGCGTCGTCGTTGACCCCCACCCGCTCCGCCATCACCGCGAGCACGTCCTGCTCGTCCGTCCAGCGGTCGCCGAGTTCCAGACCGAACCAGTAGTTCCGGTTGCCGTTCGCGAGCTGGCGGTAGTGGGAGAGGTTGTTCTCGCGCGGCGTGGCGACCTCACCCGCGATACGGGTTCTGACGAGGTGGTCGACGAGTTCGGCGCGGCTGGGGGTCCCGGGTATCGGCATGGTCCCCATTGTGGGGCAGCGGACTGTGGCCGTCGTCACCGTTCCGGGCGCTGGGACATGCGTCACTGGTCGATCACGCGCAGGGCGAACCACAGCTCCGCCCGGACGTCCGGGTCGTCCAGATCCGTCCCCAGCAGGCTCGCGCAGCGGGCCATCCGCTGACGGACCGTGTTGCGGTGCACGGCGAGGGCGACGGCCGTTCTGTCCCAGCTGCCGTGCAGGGAGAGCCAGGTGCGGAGGGTTTCCTTCAGGGCCGGGGTCGCGGCGAGGGGGGCCAGGAGGGCGCGGGCGTGTTCCTCGGCTTCTCCTGGGGGGAGCAGGGAGGTGAAGGCCTTGGGGGGTGTGTGGCGGGCCACGGGGGTGCGGGTCGCGCGGGCGCGGGCCAGGGCGCGGGACGCTTGCGCGTCGGCTGTGGCGAGGTGGTGGGCGGGTGCGCTGTCGCTGATGCCGAGGGTCCAGCCGGGCTGGGGTTCGGGGGTGCGGTCGGCTGGTACGAGGATGCGGACGGCGTCGGGTGTGAGGTCTATGAGGGGGGAGCCGAGGGCTGCGCCCAGTGTGGTGGCGGAGAGCTGGTCCGGCGCGTGCGGGTGCGTTGTGGCTGGCCGCGCCCCGCGGCGGAGCCGCATATCGACAGGGCCCCGCGCCCCGGAGCTGGCCTCCTCCCGTCGCTCAGAAGGCGAGGCGTGTACCACGTACCACCGGTCGCCGCTGCCCAGCAGTGGTGCCACCTCCTCCGGCGCCGCCCCCAGCAGCAGTCTGACCAGGGCCGACGTGCGGGCCGTTGCCGAGCCCGTCTCCTGGGCGCCGGTCAGGAGGGTCAGCAGGACCGCCGCCACCTGGGCGATGGTGTGGTCGCCGGGTGTGTGGGTGGGGGTGGCCACCGTCAGGACGAAGTCCTGGCTCAGGGCGTAGGCCGTGAGGTGGGTGCCGGTGGGCGTGGTGGCGCTGGCGGTGGCGGAGGCGCGGGCGGTGAGCCGGTGGGCCAGGTCGGACAAGGAGCCGTCGGTGTCCGACGGACCGCCCGCCGTCGCGATCTCACTGCCCTCCGGGCCGTACAGGACGGCCCTGCCCCCGATCCGCTGGGCCAGCCGGCGCAGGACGGACGGGACCGGGTCGGGGCGGGCGGCGGCCGCGGCGAGGCTCTGCTGGGCCTCGGTGACACGGCGTAGTTCGGCGGTGCGGGCGCGTTCCATGAGCTGCCAGACCGCGCGGGCCACGGTCGCGAACGTCGTCCGGGGCGGGACCTCGACCAGGGGGAGGCCATGGGTGTCGCAGGCCGCGATCAGCGCGCGCGGCACGATGTCGTGCACCGGCGCCACCCCGAAGCCGAGGGCGGCCCCGCCCGCCGCCGTGATCCGGGAGACGTAGGCGTCGAAGTACGGGCCCGGGTCGGCCGTCGACGGAATGTGCACCCCGGCCGTCAGCAGCAGCTCACCGCCCAGCAGATACGGGTACGGGTCGGCCATCTCCGAGGTGTGCGCCCCGTGCAGGACCGTACCGGCGTCGACGGGCCCGGCGATCTGCCGCAGCGCCAGGTCCTCGCGGGCCAGCAGCGCGGCGAGCGGGACCGGTGGGGTGAGGGGGACCGCGGGTTTCTCGGACATGGTGTGCGTTCCCTCCATTTCCTGGACGCCGTATGGATGAAACGTACGCTTCGCGGCCGTCGGTCGGCCACCTACCGTGGAGACACCCCCAGAAAGAAGGCCTGTGACCATGAGCGGCAACGACACGCCTCGCGGACCCGTCGACTCCTCCCGTATCCCGCGGTACGCCGGACCCGCGACCTTCGCCCGGCTGCCCCGCCTCGACGAGGTCGGCCGCGCCGACGTGGCCGTGGTCGGTGTGCCGTTCGACTCGGGTGTCTCCTACCGGCCGGGCGCCCGCTTCGGCGGCAACGCGATCCGTGAGGCGTCCCGGCTGCTGCGCCCCTACAACCCGGCGCAGGACGCCTCCCCCTTCGCCCTCGCGCAGGTCGCGGACGGCGGAGACATCGCGGTGAACCCGTTCGACATCAACGAGGCCGTCGAGACGGTCGAGGCCGCGGCGGACGACCTGCTCGGCACCGGGGCCCGGCTGATGACGCTGGGCGGCGACCACACCATCGCGCTGCCCCTGCTGCGGTCCGTGGCGAAGAAGCACGGCCCGGTCGCGCTGCTGCACTTCGACGCCCACCTCGACACCTGGGACACCTACTTCGGGGCCGAGTACACGCACGGCACGCCGTTCCGCCGGGCGGTGGAGGAGGGCATCCTCGACACCGAGGCCCTCTCGCACGTCGGCACCCGCGGCCCCCTCTACGGCAAGCAGGACCTCACCGACGACGAGAAGATGGGCTTCGGCATCGTCACCTCGGCGGACGTCTACCGGCGCGGCGCCGACGAGGTCGCCGACCAGCTCCGGCAGCGCATCGGCGACCGGCCGCTGTACATCTCCATCGACATCGACTGCCTGGACCCGGCGCACGCCCCCGGCACCGGCACCCCCGAGGCCGGCGGTATGACCTCCCGCGAGCTGCTGGAGATCCTGCGCGGACTCGCCTCCTGCAACCTGGTCTCCGCCGACGTCGTCGAGGTGGCCCCCGCGTACGATCACGCGGAGATCACGTCGGTGGCCGCGTCCCACACGGCGTACGAACTGACCACGATCATGTCCCGTCAGATTGCCGAGGCCCGCGCGAAGTGACCCACGACCACGACCTGGTGCTCCGCCCGACGGCCGCGCAGACGGAGGCCGCACTCAACCCTCCCCCCGGCCGCATCGGCGGAGACCTCGTCGTGGAGACCCTGGCCGCGCTCGGCGCGACCACGGTCTTCGGGCTGCCCGGCCAGCACGCGCTGGGCGTGTTCGACGCCCTGCGCCGCTCCTCCCTGCGGTACGTCGGTCTGCGGGTGGAGAACAACGCGGGTTTCGCCGCGGACGGCTACGGCCGGATCACCGGGGAGGCCGCCCCGCTGCTGCTGTCGACCGGGCCGGGCGCGCTGACCTCGCTCGCCGCGCTGCACGAGGCGGCCTCCGCCTCCGCGCCGGTGCTGGCGATCAGCAGCCAGATCCCGACGGCGGGACTGGGCGGCGGCCGCCACGGCTATCTTCACGAACTCCCGGACCAGGCGGCGTCCTTCCGGGGGGTGGTGAAGTCGGTCCACACGGTCCGCAGCGCGTCCCAGATCCCCTCGGCCGTCGCGGCGGCCTGGACGTCGGCGCTGACGGCCCCGCACGGCCCGGTGTGGGTGGAGATCCCCCAGGACGTGCTGCTCGCACCGACGTCGATCCCCGTCGTCACCGGGGTGGACGCCTTCCCCGAGGACCTGCCGCCCCGCCCCGAACTGACCGCGGTGGCCGCCGACCTGCTCGCGCGCGCTGCCCGGCCGGCGATCATCGCGGGCGGGGGAGTGGTGCGCGCGGACGCCTCGGGCAAGCTGAGGCAACTGGCGGAGCGGATCCAGGCCCCCGTCGTCACGACCTACGGCGGCAAGGGCGCCTTCCCCTGGACGCATCCCCTGTCCCTGCGGTCCTGGCTGGAGGACCGGCACACCACGGACTTCCTGGAGGACGCCGACGTCCTGCTGGTGATCGGCTCGGGCCTCGGCGAACTCTCCTCGAACTACCACACGTTCACCCCGCGCGGCCGGGTCGTCCAGATCGAGGCCGACCTCGGCAAACTGGAGTCCAACCACCCGGCCCTCGGTATCCACGCCGACGCCCGGCTGGCCCTCCAGGCCCTGCTGGAGACGGTGGACCGACGCGAGGACCCGGAGGCACCGGCCCGCGTACGGACCGTCCTGTCCCGTGTGTCGGAGCGCATCGCCTCCCAGGACCTCACCCTGGAGCAGGACCTGCTGACGTCGGTCAGAAGGGCCCTGCCGGCCGACTCCCCGTCCTTCTGGGACATGACGATCCTCTCCTACTGGGCCTGGTCCGCCTTCGACCCCGCGGGCCCCAACACCATGCACTCCGCCCAGGGCGCGGGCGGCCTCGGCTACGCCTACCCGGCGGCGCTCGGCGCGGCCGCCGCCGACCCCACCCGCCCGGTCCTCGCGGTCTCCGGCGACGGCGGCGCCCTCTACTCGATCGCCGAACTGGCGACGGCGAAGCAGTACGGCCTCCCCGTCACCTGGCTCATCGTCGACGACGGCGGCTACGGCATCCTCCGCGAGTACATGACGGACGCCTTCGGCGCCACCACCGGCACCGAACTGACCCGCCCCGACTACGTGGCCCTCGCCGAGTCCTTCGGCGTCCCGGCCCTGTCGACCTCCCCGGAGACCCTGGAGCAGGACCTGACCAAGTCCCTGACCACTCCCGGCCCTTCGGTGGTCGTTCTCCCGGCCCTGCTGCGGATGTTCGCCCCGACGCACCTCGGCTGAGGCATCCTGAGGGGCATGGACTGGGCTGACCTCTCTGACATGGATGTGCCGACCGTCGTGGACCTCTCCGTGCGCTGCCTGGCCGCGGACGGCGGACTCCCGGCCACCGCGTCCCCCGGGTACGTCGGGGGACGGTACGCGGGCCCGGGTGTCACAGCCGTCGGAGCCTTCCACGACGGCACCCTGGTCGCGGCGGGCTCGGTCCGCGAGGCCGGCGGCTCGATCGTGGTGACCGGCCAGGTCGACCCGTCCCATCGGGGCCGGGGGATCGGCACCGCCCTTCTCGACCGTCTGCTGGAGACGGCTCGGCGGCGGGCCGGCGATCTCCGCGTGGAGACGGAGTCACTGACCCCGCAGGCCGACGCCGTCTTCGGGGCACGCGGCCTGCGCCGGACGTTCGCGGAGGACGTCATGCGCCGCGACCTGTCGGCACCCTTCCCCCGGGTTCAGCCGCCGTCCGGTGTCGTCCTGGCCGAGTGGAGCGACGACAGTCAGCCGGAGTTCTTCGAGGCCTACCGCGTCTCCTTCGCCGACCGCCCCGGATTCCCCGGCTGGTCCCGGTCCCGGTGGACCGACTGGACGGCGGGCGACGACGACTTCCGCCCCCGGTACTCCCTGCTGGCCCGCTCGGCCGACGGCGCCCCGCTCGGCTTCGTCACCTGTGCCCGCGACTTCGTGATCCAGGTGGGCACGGTCCCGTCCTGGCGACGCCGTGGCCTCGGCCGCTGCCTCGCTCTCACGGCGCTCACCCGCATGCGGGCAGCCGGCGAGAACGAGGCCTTCCTCGACGTCAACGCCAACAACCCGGCGTCCGCGGCACTGTTCCGGAGCCTGGGCTTCCAGCCGCTCGCCCGAAGGGCCCGCTACGAACCGGCTTGAGCCAGGTGGGTCTCAGCCGAACCAGAAGAAGATCGTGTCGTCCCTGCGGCCCAGTCGGCGGGCCGTCTCCCACTCCTCCGCCTCGAACCGCATCAGCTCGGCGAACCGCCCCGCCGTCTCGGTGAACTCGCGGTCCAGCCGGTTCAGCACCCTCTCGTACGCCTCCGCCAGCAGCGCCGCCCGCTGGGCGGGCAGCACACCGATCTGCGGGACCGCGTCACCGGGGTGCGGCAGCCGCAGCGGCGGTCCGCTGAAGAGGAAGGTCGCGGGCAGGACCTCCCGCGGGACACCGTGCCGGGCGAGCTCGCTGTCCAGCATGAAGAACCAGGACGGCCGGCGCCACGTCCCGATGCCGATCGTGTCGGAGAAGTGCGGGGCCACGGCCTCGCGGAAGGCGTACGTGTAGGCCGGACACAGCTCCGCACGGGGCGGGCCGCCCTCGACGAGTTCCTCCAGCGCCCGCACGACCGACACCTGGAGGTCGATGCGCTCCTCCCGCAGTCGCGCGTCGGTCTTCTCGCACCGCTCGCGCACGAGGGCGAGCATCCGCTCCTGTTCCTGCGTCCGCTCCACCGCGGTGAGCAGCCGGATCACACCCCGCATGTCACCGGTGCTCATCTCCAGGCAGTAGCCCACTGGTTCGTTCCTCCCCGCTTCCACGCCCGCCCTGGTGATCATCACGACCATGATCCACCAAGACGCCCATGACACAGGGCCCTCCCGGGAACACTCCGGGAGGGCCCTGTGGCGGGGCTGTGGGATGCGGTGTCCTACCAGATCGCCTCGACCCACTCCGGGTGGTCGATGAACGGGTTGCGGTTGTGCTGGTAGGTGTCGTAGATGGCCTGGTTGCGCTTCTCCTCGAAGGCGCTCGGCGGGTCCGCCTCGTTCCACGCCTTGAGGACGGAGAGCTTGCCCATGTACGGGTTGCTGCCGTTGCTGACCTTCTCGTTGGGCTCCAGGTCGGCGAAGCCGTCGCCGCCGTCGTAGCGGACGGCCATGTACAGGATCATGCGGGCCACGTCGCCCTTGTCGGCGTCGCGCGGCTCGAAGGAGTCGGAGTCGACCTTGCTGCCGCCGCCGCCCGTGACCGTGCTGCCGCCGTTGTCGAAGTCCAGGTTGCCCCGGGTGCTGTTGACCTGGACGTCGCAGGCGCGCAGATGGTGCAGGTCGGTGCCGGGGCCGACCGACTCGCCGAAGTCGCCGTGGGACTTGGCCCAGGTGTGCTCACGGTTCCAGTCGCCGACGTCCCCGCCGTTGAGGGACTTGCTGCGCGAGACACCGCTGTACAGCAGGAGGACGTTGCTGCTGTTGTTCGGGTCCTGGTCGATGACCTTCAGCGCGTCCCAGACCGCGGAGTACGAGATCTTCGAGACGCCGGTGCTGATGATCGTGTGGAGGGACGACTTCAGGCTCGTACCCGTCTTGCCCACCGCGTTCTTGTAGTACGTCGAGTCGTACGCCGTCGTCGTCGCCGCGGCGGGGGTCGCGGTGAGCGCGGGCACGGTGAGGCCGACCAGGACGGCAGCGGTGCCAAGCGCCACCGACTTCCATCGGCGGATGCGTGTCGCCAGCATGTGGGGTGTCCGATCTACGCGGGTTGATTGGGGGCGGCAATCGGGAGCGTGACATGGACATGCGGCCGTGTAAATGGACTGTGCGTGTCCATTCGGTGACCGGAAACGGCAAATCGCCCCTCATCTACGCGAGTTGACTGTGTGTGAACCTACGAAAACGGCCCCTGACGGGATGTCAGGGGCCGTTCTGTACCGTACCGCTCAGCTCATGTCAGCTCACGTCGGACGGGTCCAGCCGGTAGATCGAGGAGCTGGAAGAGCTGGAAGAGCTGGAAGAGCTGGAGGTGCTCGACGAGTCGGACGACGAGCTGTACTCGCTCTCCTTCACCGCCGTCCCGTGCTTCTGCACCCACGTCGTCAGCTCCTGGTTCTGGCTGTTGTTGCCGCCCATCCCCATGCCGCCGCCGAGCTGGATGTAGTGCAGCTCGCCCTTCTTCACCAGCTCCTTGAGCCTGGCCAGGGTCATCGCGTTGTCCGAGCCGGTGAAGCCGAACATCGAGATGACGGGCTTGCCGGTGCTCAGGATCATCTGGCCCGCGCTCTGCGAGTTGGACACCGCGATCAGCCAGGTGGCGCCGTCCTGGTGCTTCTCCAGGTACGAGACGAGCTCGCTGTCGGCACCGCCCATACCGCCGCCGCCCATACCGCCGCCGCCCGTGCCGCCGCCGGGGCCACCACTCGTACCGCCGCCCGGAGCCGAACCGTTCTCGCCGCCACCCTGGGCGCCGCCGGGGAACTCCCCGTTCATGCCGCCCTGCTGACCGTCCTGCTGGCCGCCCTGCTGACCGTCCTGGCCACCGCCCGGCGCGCCGCTGGGAGCGCCGCCGCCCTGGGGAAGCTCCCCGTTGCCGCCGCCCGGAGTCATCTGGCCGTTGCCGCCGCCGGGGAACTCACCGCTCGCCTGGCCGCCGCCCTGCTGGGTACCGCCCGGCATCTGCCCACCGGGACCGCCGCTGCCGCCGTTGCCGCCGCCGAAGCCGCCCCGGCCGCCACCGCCGCCCATGCCGCCCCCCGTGGAGGGGCCGGCGGTCGGGTTGGTGCCGCCCATCATGCCGCTGGAGCTGCCGAAGGCGGGCGAGGCCGCGTACGCCGTGGGACCGGCGAGGGCCGCCACGACCGCCGCCGCGACGGACGCGCCGAGCAGCCGCAGCCGGGTGCCGGAGCTCGCGGACCGCAGCACGAACAGGCCCGCGATCGCCAGGACCATGAGCACGCCGATCACCGGCCACAGCCAGGTGTTCCAGCCGGTGGCCCGGCGCAGCAGCACGATCGCCCAGACGCCGGTCACGGCCAGCCCCGCGGGCAGCACCCACGACCAGCGGACGTCACCGCCGCGGAAGGCGCGCCACAGCATGACCCCGCCGCCGCCGGTGAGCGCCGCGATGCCCGGGGCGAGCGCGGTCGTGTAGTAGGGGTGCATGGTGCCCTCGGCGAGGGCGAACGTGAAGTAGTGCAGCACGGTCCAGCCGCCCCACAGGACCAGCGCGGCCCGTGTCAGGTCGGTGCGCGGGGCGCGCCCGCACAGCACGAGCCCGGCCACGAGCGCGATGCCCGAGAAGGGGATCAGCCAGGAGATCTGGCCGCCGAGGATGTCGTTGAACATCCGCCCGACGCCCGCCGTTCCGGCGAAGGTGCCGCCTCCACCGCCACCTCCGCCGCCGTTGCCCTCACCGCCGAGGACGCGGCCCAGGCCGTTGTAGCCCATGATCAGGTCCCAGGCGCTGCCGTCGGTCGAACCGCCGATGTAGGGCCGGTCGTCGGCGGGCACGAGGGACACGGCGGTCGCCCACCAGAAGCTGGAGACGGCCAGTGCCACGGCCGCGAGGGCCAGGTTGACGGCCTTCTTCTTCCAGCCGAGCTTCGAGGCGTAGACGTACACGGCGAAGACGGCCGGCAGGGCGATGTAGCCCTGGAGCATCTTGGTGTTGAACGCGAGGCCGAAGCACACCGCCGAGCCGATGAGCGGCAGCAGCCGGTCGTCGCGCGTGGCGCGCAGCGCGAGGGCCGCGCCGCCCACCATCAGCAGCACGAGGACGGTGTCGGGGTTGTTGTCGCGGTTGATGGCGACGGTGATGGGCGTCAGCGCGAGCACGAGGGCGGCGATCGTGGCCGCGGCATGCCCGAACACCCGCTTCACGGAGGAGTGCAGGATCCAGATCGTGCCGAGCGCCGCCCCGATCTCCGGCGCCATCATCTGCCAGGTGCCGAAACCGAAGATCCGGCAGGACAGGCCCATGACCATGAGCGCGAACGGCGGCTTGTCGACGGTGATGAAGTTCCCGGCGTCGAGCGAGCCGAAGAACCACGCCTCCCAGCTCTTCGTACCGCTGTAGATGGCGGCGCTGTAGAAGCTGTTGAGGCTGTTGCCCGACAGGTTCCAGCCGTAGAGCACCGCCGCCAGGACCAGGATCGCGAGCAACGCGGGCAGGGACCAGCGCGGCGCCTTGTCCGGTGGGGGCGCCGCGGGGGCCGTCTCGGACGGCGTCGGCGGCGGCCAGTCGGGGGACACGGTCTCGTGCGGGGGGAGTGGATCGGTGGCAGATGTCACTCTTCGCATGCTGTACGTCCGTTGTGGGCGGCCGCTGTGCCGGACCTGGCCGCAGCCTGTGAAGACTCACAGGGGCCGGTAACGGGTTGCCCACGCTTTGCCCAATCCCTGCGACTCGTACAACCATTCGCCCGAACTGGTGAGTCAACAGGGCATGACTCACCGGACTCCCAGACGCAGCAGGGTGCTGGCCGCCACCGCCCTCGGCACCGGCGTCCTCCTCACCGGCGTGGCCACCGCCGCGCCCGCCACGGCCGTCACACCCGCCGTCAGCTGTACGTCCAGCAAGGCGGCGCTGGCCACCAAGTTGAAGAGGGACATCACGGCGGCCCTCGCCAACCGCAAGGGCACCGTCGCGGTCGGGCTCTACGACCGCTCCACCAAGACGACCTGCACCCTGCGGGCCTCCACCGCCTACGACTCCGCCAGCGTCGTCAAGGTGACCGTGCTCGCCACCCTGCTGTGGGACGCGCAGAAGACGGACCGGGCGCTCACCAGCACCGAGAAGTCGCTCGCCACCAAGATGATCACCCAGTCGGACAACACCTCCACCTCCACCCTGTGGCGGCAGCTCGGTCTGACGAAGATCAAGGGTTTCCTGGCCGCCGCCGGGATGACCCAGACCAAGCCGGGCGCGAACGGCTACTGGGGCCTGACCCAGATCACCGTGACCGACGAGCAGAAGCTGCTCAAGCTGATCACCGCCTCGAACACGGTCCTCACCACCGCCTCGCGCTCCTACATCAGCACGCTGATGGGCAAGGTCATCTCCTCGCAGCGCTGGGGCACCCCCTACGGCCGGCCCTCGAACGTCACCTGGCACGTCAAGAACGGCTGGCTCTCCCGGGCCACGCACGGCTGGCGCGTCCACAGCGTCGGCACCTTCAAGGGCGGCGGCCACGACTACATGATCACCGTCCTCACCCAGGACAACAGCACCATGAACTACGGCATCACGACCATCCAGGGCGTCGCGAAGGTCATCCACAAGGACCTCGCCGCGTTGTAGGGCCTGCTCTTCAACGAGTTGCCCCCCGCACGTCACCGACCGGTCCTACGGTGACGCCCATGCGCCTGCGAACCGTACTCGCCACCCTCACCGCCGGCCTGGCGGCGGCCGCCACCCTCACCGCCGCCGGGCCCGCGCACGCCGACGACCCGGCCGCCCACGCCTGTTCGCCCGCGGTCCTTCTGGACCGCTTCTCCGACGCCCTCGACAAGACGACGTACGACGGCACCTTCGTCGGGAACCTCTCCGCCCTCGCGCTCGACCGGGACGGCTCCCTCGCCGCCCTCTCCGACCGCTCCTCCCTCTTCGACCTGGACGCCCGCACCCTCGCCCCGCGCAAGGCCGTCGCGCTCGCCGACGAGAACGGCGCCGCGCTCGACTCCGAGGGCCTCGTGATCGACCGGGACGGCACCCGGCTCATCACCTCCGAGACCGAGCCGTCCATCCGCCGCTACGGCACCGACGGCACGATCCTCGACCGTCTCCCCGTGCCCGCCGCCCTCCTCGTCGCCCCCGCCGGCCGCGCGACCGCCAACCAGACCTTCGAGGGCCTGACCCTCCTCCCCGGCGGCCGCACCCTCCTCGCCTCGATGGAGTACGCGATCTCCGGCGACACCGCGGGGATCGTCCGCTTCCAGACCTGGCGGCGCACGAAGGGCGACCACTTCACGCCGTCGGCCCAGTACGCCTACCGCACCGACGCCCCCTTCCTCGGCGTCCCCGAGGTGCAGGCCCTCCCCGACGGCCGCCTCCTCGTCCTGGAGCGCGGCTACACCGCCGGCGTCGGCAACACGGTCCGCCTCTACCTGGCCGACCCCCGCCACGCCACGGACACGAGCGCCGTCGACGCGCTCACCGGCCAACCGGACGTCCGCCTGATCAAGAAGACCCTCCTCACCGACCTCGTGACCTGCCCCACCCTCGGCGCGACCGCCAGGCAGCCCCAGCCGAACCCCCTCCTGGACAACATCGAGGGCATGGTCGTCACGGGCCACGAGAAGGGCACGTACCGGGTCCTCCTGGTGAGCGACGACAACCAGAACGCGACCCAGACGACCCGCTTCTCTTACCTCCGGGTACGGGTCTGACCACTCGCTCGGTTTGTTGCGGTGGGATGAAATCCCCCGCCGTCGGTGTTGGTGCCTTCCGGTAGAGCAGGTCTGTGATCGGAGGGCTCCGGCGTGAGCGGAAAACAGGGTTGGGCACGGCGGCTGGCCGGATACGCCTGGCGGTATCCGAAGGACGTCGTGCTGGCCCTCGCCTCCTCCCTCGCCGGCATGGCCGTGATGGCCCTCGTCCCCCTGGTCACCAAGGTGATCATCGACGACGTCGTCGGCGCCCACACCCGCGACATGGCCCCCTGGGCGGGCCTGCTGATCGTCGCCGCGCTGCTCGTCTACGTCTCCACCTACGTCCGCCGCTACTACGGCGGCCGCCTCGCCCTCGACGTCCAGCACGACCTCCGCACGGAGATGTTCGAGACGATCACCCGGCTCGACGGCCGCCGTCAGGACGAGCTGTCCACCGGCCAGGTCGTCGGACGGGCCACCAGCGACCTCCAGCTGATCCAGGGCCTGCTGTTCATGCTCCCCATGACCATCGGGAACCTCGCCCTCTTCGTGATCTCCCTCGTGGTGATGGCCTGGCTGTCCCTGCCGCTCACCCTGGTCGCCCTCGCGGTCGCCCCCGCCCTGTGGTGGATCGCGAAGCGCTCCCGCAGCCGGCTGCACCCCGCCACCTGGTACGCCCAGGCCCAGGCGGCGGCCGTCGCGGGCGTGGTCGACGGGGCCGTCAGCGGCGTCCGCGTGGTGAAGGGCTTCGGACAGGAGGAGCAGGAGACCGGCAAGCTCCGCGAGGTCGGCCGCCGGCTGTTCGCGGGACGCCTGCGCACCATCCGGCTGAACTCCCGCTACACCCCCGCCCTCCAGGCCGTCCCCGCCCTCGGCCAGGTCGCGATGCTGGCGCTCGGCGGCTGGCTGGCCGTCCGCGGGCACATCACGCTCGGCACGTTCGTCGCCTTCTCCACCTACCTCGCCCAGCTCGTCGGCCCGGTCCGCATGCTGGCGATGGTCCTCACCGTCGGCCAGCAGGCCCGCGCCGGCACCGAGCGCGTCCTGGAACTGATCGACACCGAGCCGTCGATGACGGACGGCACCAAGGACCTGCCCGCCGACGCGCCCGCGACCGTCGAGTTCGACGACGTCTCCTTCGGCTACGACGCCGACCACCCCGTCCTCGACGGCCTCAGCTTCGAGATCCGCCCGGGGGAGACCCTCGCGGTCGTCGGCTCCTCCGGCTCCGGAAAGTCGACGGTCTCCCTGCTCCTGCCGCGCTTCTACGACGTGACGCGCGGCGCCGTCCTGGTCGGCGGCCACGACGTCCGCGAGCTGACCCAGGACTCCCTGCGGGCCGCGATCGGCCTGGTCCCGGAGGACTCCTTCCTCTTCTCCGACACGGTCCGCGCCAACATCGCGTACGGCCGCCCAGGCGCCACCGACGAGCAGATCGAGGCCGCCGCCCGCGCCGCCCAGGCCGACCGGTTCATCGCCGAGCTGCCCGAGGGCTACGCCACCAGGGTCGGCGAGCACGGACTGACCCTCTCCGGCGGGCAGCGCCAGCGCGTCGCCCTCGCCCGCGCGATCCTCACCGACCCCCGTCTGCTGGTCCTCGACGACGCGACCTCGGCGGTGGACGCGGCCGTCGAGCACGAGATCCACGAGGCGCTGGGGCAGGTCATGCAGGGCCGCACGACCCTCCTCATCGCCCACCGCCGCTCCACCCTCAACCTCGCCGACCGCATCGCGGTCCTCGACGCCGGCCGGCTCGCCGACCTCGGCACCCACGAGGAGCTCCAGGAGCGCTCGGCGCTGTACCGGCGCCTGCTCACCGACCCCGACGAGCTGGGCGGCGTCTCGCCCGGCCACGCCCAGCCGGCCGAGGCCGCGCAGGACACCTCCGTACGCGACGAGCTGGACGCCGAGTTCGACGCCGAGCGCGGGGTGACGCCCCGGCTGTGGACCGGCGACCGTGAGCCGAAGGACACCGCGCTGGCGGGCATGCCGGCCACCCCCGAGCTGCTCGCCCAGGTGGAGGCGCTGCCGCCTGCCTCCGACACCCCGGACGTGGACGAGTCCCGCGCGGTCACCCCCGAGGAGTCGTACGGCCTGCGCCGGCTGCTGCGCGGCTTCGGAGCCCCGCTGCTGATCAGCCTCGCTCTGGTCGCGGTGGACGCCGGGATGGGACTGCTGCTGCCGATCATGATCCGGCACGGCATCGACGACGGCGTCAGCCGGCTCGCGCTCGGCGCGGTCTGGACGGCGTCGCTGCTCGCCCTGCTCGCGGTGGCCGTGCAGTGGGCGGCGCAGACCGGCGAGACCCGGATGACCGGCCGCACCGGCGAACGCGTCCTCTACAGCCTCCGGCTGAAGATCTTCGCCCAGCTCCAGCGCCTCGGGCTCGACTACTACGAGCGCGAGCTGACCGGCCGGATCATGACCAGGATGACGACGGACGTCGACGCCCTCTCCACCTTCCTCCAGACCGGCCTGGTCACGGCCTTCGTCTCGGTCGTCACCTTCTTCGGGATCATGGTCGCGCTGCTGGTGATCGACCTCCAGCTGGCCCTGGTCGTCTTCGCGACGCTGCCGCCGCTGATCGTCGCCACGTACTTCTTCCGCAAGGCGAGCGTGAAGGCGTACGAGCTGGCCCGTGAGCGGGTGTCGGTGGTCAACGCCGACCTCCAGGAGTCGGTGTCCGGGCTGCGGATCGTGCAGGCCTTCCGGCGCGAGCGGGACGGCGGGGCGCGGTTCGCCGAGCGCAGCGACAGCTACCGCCAGGCCCGGATCCGGGGGCAGTGGCTGATCTCGATCTACTTCCCGTTCGTCCAGCTGCTGTCGTCGGTGGCCGCCGCGGCGGTGCTGATCGCGGGCGCGGGCCGGGTGGACGCGGCGACGCTGACGACCGGCGCCCTGGTCGCGTACCTGCTGTACATCGACCTGTTCTTCGCCCCGGTGCAGCAGCTCTCCCAGGTCTTCGACGGCTACCAGCAGGCGACCGTATCCCTGGGCCGGATCCAGGAGCTGCTGCGGGAGCCGACCTCCACCCGGTCGGCCGACGCGCCGCTGGAGGTCCCCTCCCTGCGCGGCGAGATCGCCTTCGAGAACGTGCGCTTCGCGTACGGCACGGAGGAGGAGGCGCTCGGCGGCATCGACCTGCGCGTCCCCGCCGGACAGACGGTCGCCTTCGTCGGCGAGACCGGCGCCGGGAAGTCGACCCTGGTCAAGCTGGTGGCCCGGTTCTACGACCCCACCGACGGCCGGGTCACGGTCGACGGCACCGATCTGCGCTCCCTGGACATCACCGCGTACCGCCACCGGCTGGGGGTCGTCCCCCAGGAGGCGTATCTCTTCCCCGGCACCGTCCGGGACGCGATCGCCTACGGCCGCCCGGACGCCACGGACGCGGAGGTCGAGGCGGCCGCGCGGGCGGTCGGCGCCCACGAGATGATCGCCACCCTCGACGGCGGCTACCTCCACGACGTCGCCGAACGCGGCCGCAACCTCTCCGCCGGCCAGCGCCAGCTCATCGCCCTGGCCCGCGCGGAGCTGGTCGACCCGGACATCCTGCTCCTCGACGAGGCCACCGCCGCCCTGGACCTGGCGACGGAGGCCCAGGTCAACCAGGCCACCGACCGTCTGGCGGGCCGTCGTACCACGCTGGTCGTCGCCCACCGCCTGACCACCGCCGCGCGCGCGGACCGGGTGGTCGTCATGGACCACGGCCGGGTCGTGGAGGACGGCACCCACGACGAGCTGCTCGCCCTCGACGGACGCTACGCCCGGCTGTGGCGGACCTTCGTCGGCGCGGCCGAACCGGAGGAGCCCGTCGGCGCGTCCCGCTGACGGCCGTGCAACCTCCGGCGCGTCCCGGGCGTCCGTACATCAGTACGGCAAGCGCGTGTACGACACGTGGAGGTACGGCACGTGGGCGTGGCATCGCGTACGGCGAACGTGGGAGGGGTCGGGGACCGTGGGCAAAGACGCGCGGGGTGGGCCGGGTGCACGGGGTGCACGGGGTGCGCTGAGGCGACGGCTGGCGGTCGGGATGGCCCTGCTGACCGCCTCCGGGCTGCTGGCGCTCGCGGCGCCGGGCGAGGCCGGGGCCGCGTCCGCGCGCTGCGAGGGGCGCAAGGTGAGGACCCTGACCTTCACCACCGGCTATGTGAACGTCTACAAGCGCAACGGCACCGTCTGCGCCATGACCTTCCAGAAGAACCCCGGCCGGGACCGGCGCATGACGGTCAGCGTGCAGGCGCGCGGTCTCGTCCCGGTGCCCGCCGCGGGGGTGCGCCCCCGCAGCATCGGACCGGTGCAGACCCACGCCGGACACCGCTGCGTACGGGTGAAGGGCTCCGTCGGCACCGGCTCGGTCAGCACGGGCTGGATCCTCTGCTGACCCCCGCGCTCGCCCCGTGAATCCCAACGCCCCCTGGTGCGACGGGTGTTGACCCGGATAGCTTCCGGATCACATCTGTCTCACAGGGAAGGGTGCACGCGCATGCGCAAGGCGCTCAGATGGCTGCTGGCCCTCACCGTGCTCATAGGCACGCTGAGCACGGCGGGGGCGGCCACCGCTGCCGAGCCGGACCCCGGCGGCACGGACATCAAGGACCGGCTTCTCTCCGTCCCGGGCATGAGCCTGATCCAGGAGAAGCCGTATCCGGGCTACCGCTACTTCGTCCTGAACTACACCCAGCCGGTCGACCACCGGAACCCGTCCGCCGGCACCTTCCAGCAGCGGATCACCGTGCTGCACAAGGACGTCAGCCGCCCCACGGTCTTCTACACCGGTGGCTACAACGTCTCCACCACCCCCAGCCGCCGTGAGCCGACCCAGATCGTCGACGGCAACCAGGTCTCCATGGAGTACCGCTTCTTCACCCCGTCCCGCCCCGACCCGGCCGACTGGACCAAGCTGGACATCTGGCAGGCGGCGAGCGACCAGCACCGCATCTTCACGGCCCTGAAGAAGATCTACCCCGAGAACTGGATCTCCACGGGCGGCTCCAAGGGCGGTATGACCGCGACGTACTACGAGCGTTTCTACCCCAGGGACATGGACGGCGTGGTGGCCTATGTCGCCCCCAACGACGTCGTGAACGACGAGGACTCGGCCTACGACCGCTTCTTCGCCACGGTCGGCACCAAGGAGTGCCGCGACCGGCTGAACGCGGTGCAGCGCGAGGCGCTGGTGCGCCGCGCGCCGCTGGAGAAGAAGTACGAGGCCTACGCGGCGGAGAACGGCTACACGTTCACCACCGTCGGCAGCCTGGACCGCGCCTACGAGGCCGTCGTCCTGGACTACGTCTGGGGCTTCTGGCAGTACAGCCTGCTCGCGGACTGCGACACGATCCCCGCGGACGCGGCCACCGCCACCGACGACGAGATCTGGACGTCCATCGACACGATCTCGGGCTTCTCGTTCTACACGGACCAGGGCCTGGAGCCGTACACCCCGTACTACTACCAGGCGGGCACCCAGCTCGGAGCGCCCACCATCCACTTCCCGCACATCGAGAAGAAGTACATCCGTTACGGCTACCAGCCCCCGCGCAACTTCGTCCCGCGCGCGATCCCGATGACGTTCCAGCCCCGGGCCATGCGCGACGTCGACACCTGGGTGAAGCACCACGCCCACCACATGCTCTTCGTCTACGGCCAGAACGACCCCTGGGGCGCGGAACGCTTCCGTCTCGGCAAGGGCGCGAAGGACTCCTACGTCTTCACGGCCCCCGGCCTCAACCACGGCGCGAACGTGGCGGGCCTGACGGCCGACGAGAAGACCCTCGCCACCGCCCGCGTCCTCTCCTGGGCGGGCGTCCCGGCCTCCGCCGTCACCGCGGCGAAGCCACTGGCGACGTTCGACGCGAAGCTGGACGTCCGCGACGTGGAACGGGAGCCGACCCTGCGCCCCTGACGCCTAGTACGTGAGTCCGTGCCCCAGGGGATACAGCACCCGTGCCGGATCGTCCGCCCGTGGCACCGGCACCGGGAGCCTCCCCTGCGGCCCGGCCGCCCCCGCGATCACCCGGGCGGCGGCGCGCAGTTCGACGTCGGCGTACGGGTTGCGCACGGCGACCGCCACCACCGGGCGGCCGGTCGCCGTCAGCCGTTCGACCAGGGTGCGCTGGGGGCTCGCGGCGGTGACGTTGTACGTCGCGACGACCACCGCGTCCGCCGCGCCCGCGGCCGTCACCGCCCGCTCGATCGTCCCGGCGGACGGGTCCGTCCCGGTGGACAGCGCCGTCGCCGTGAAACCGAGGGCCGTGAGGGCGTCGGCCAGGACGGCGGTGGGCGGGCCCGTGGTGCCGGTCGGGGAGGCCGGATCGGCGCCCAGGACGAGGAGCCGGGGGTGTGCCCGGGGCGAGAGCGGCAGCAGCGGACCCTCGTTGACCAGCAGGGTCGTCGTCCGTACGGCGATCCGGTCGGCCTCGGCCAGATGACCGGGGCGGCCCACCACCCGGCCGACGGCGTCGGGATCGGCGTACGGCTCGGCCAACAGCCCCAGCTTCTCCTTCAGCCGCAGGATCCGCAGCACCGACGCGTCGAGCCGCTCCTCGGTGAGTTCCCCGTCCTGTACGGCCTTCAGGACCGCGCCGTGCGCGAGGGCGAGGTCGGGCGGGTCGAGGAGCTGGTCGACGCCCGCCTTCAGGGCGAGCACCGGCACCCGGTCGTCGCCGTACTTCGTGCGGACGCCCGCCATCCCGAGGGCGTCGGTGACCACGACCCCGTCGTAGCCGAGGCGTTCGCGCAGGATGCCGGTGATGATGGGACGGGAGAGGGTGGCCGGGTCGCCGGAGTCGTCGAGGGCGGGGACCAGCAGATGGCCCGTCATGATCGCGTCGACGCCGGCCGCGATCGCCGCGCGGAAGGGGACCGCGTCCAGCCGCTCCCAGACCTCGCGGGTGTGGGTGATGACCGGGAAGCCGGTGTGGCTGTCGACGGCGGTGTCCCCGTGCCCCGGGAAGTGCTTGGCGGTGGCCGCGACCCCGGCTTCCTGACAGCCCCGCACCTCCTCGGCGACCAGGGCGGCCACCGCGTCGGGATCGGCGCCGAACGAGCGGACGCCGATCACCGGGTTGGCCGGGTTCACGTTCACGTCGGCCACGGGGGAGTAGTTCTGCCGGACGCCCATCGCGCGCAGTTCGAGCCCGGCGATCCGGGCGAGGACGCGGGCGTCGGTCCGGGAGCCGCCTGCCCCGAGGGCCATCGCGCCGGGGAAGAGGGTGGCCGGCCTGCCGATGCGGCAGACGATGCCGTGCTCCTGGTCGGTGGAGATCAGTACGGGCACACCGCGCGGCTGCGCGAGCGCGGCGCGCTGGATGCCGTCGGACAGCTCGGCGATCCGGCGCGGGTCGCGGGTGTTGTGCGCCCAGGTGAAGTAGACGATCCCGCCCACGTGGTACGTCGCGACCAGCTCGGCGGCGGTGCGGACGCCGAGTTCCGCCAGGTTGGCGTCGGCGTCGGCCGGGTCGGGCTCGGTCGCCGAGTGGCCGTACACCCGGGCCACGAAGAGCTGGCCGGCCTTCTCCGCCAGGGTCATCCGGGACAGCAGGGCGGCCGGGCGGTCGTCGTCCGCCCGGGCCGCACCGCCGACGGCGAGCGCGGCGGTGACGCCCGCGCCGGCGGCGAGGACGGAACGTCGGGAGGGCATGGGCGCGCTCCTTCACGGGGTGGGGGGTGAGGGGAGGGCTGGGGCGCACGCTACCCGCGCGGGCGCCGCCATCGGCGCATTGGACGGGGGCGCGCCGACGACGGCCCGCTCGTGGTGTTCATGCCCGCTCATGGGCCGACACCCTCGGCCACCACTCCCGCAGCACCCGTACCGTCTCCGCGATCGCCGGCCGCCGGGCCGCCCCCGAGCGCCACACCGCGTACAGCCGGCGTACCGGCATCGGGTCGAGCGGGACCTCCACCACCCCCGGGGGCAGCGGACCGCGTCCGAGCCGGGGGATCAGGGCGACCCCGAGGCCGGCCGCGACCAGCGCGACGAGGGTGGGATTCTCCTCGGCGGTGTGCACCAGGTCCGGCTCGTGCCCCGCGGCGCGCATCGTGCGCACCAGCCAGTCGTGGCAGACCCGGCCCGGCGGCTGGCCGACCCACCGCTCGCCGCCCAGCTCCTCCCGCCGTACGGCCGTACGGCCCGCGAAGGGATGGCCCGCGGGGACCAGCAGGTCGCACAGGTCGTCCCCGATCACCGCGTGCTCCACACCGGCCGGCGCGGGCAGCGGGGCGATGTCCCAGTCATGGGTGACGGCGAGGTCCATGGCGCCCTTGGCGACCAGGTCCACCGACAGATGCGGATCGATCTCGGCGAGCCGGGTGTCCAGGGCCGGGTGGGTGCGGGCGAGGTCCGCGAGGACGGGGGGCATCAGGCCGCGCGCCGCCGAGGCGAACGCGGCGACGGTGAGCCGCCCGGCCGGCACCCCGCGCCGCTCCTCCAGCTCGGTCTCGGCCCGCTCGACGATCGCCATCAACTCCTTTGCTGTGGCGGCAAGTTGAAGTGCCTCGTCGGTGAGTCGGACACCCCGTCCCTCGCGCTCCAGCAGGACCGTCCGGGTCTCCCGCTCCAGCTTGGCGATCTGCTGGGAGACGGCGGACGGGGTGTAGCCGAGCGCGGCGGCCGCGGCGCCGACGGTGCCGTGGACGGAGACGGCGTGCAGGGCGCGCAGTCGCTGGAGATCGAGCACCAGACCCTCCGGTGATTAGCGTTGCTTCATCCAATCGTGCAGCAGACATCGCTGGTGCTTAACGATCCTGGCGGGTGATCCTCGACGCATGCGACCCGCCCACATCGCCCTCGCCGTGCTCGTCGCGGCCGTCTGGGGCGTCAACTTCACCGTCGTCGAGATCGGCCTCGGCCACTTTCCGCCGCTGCTCTTCTCGGCCCTGCGCTTCCTGGTGGCCGCCCTGCCCGCGGTGTTCCTCGTCGGCCGGCCGAAGGTGGCGTGGAAGTGGATCGTGGCGGTGGGCCTGGTGCTCGGTGTGGCGAAGTTCGGCCTGCTGTTCGTCGGCATGGACGCGGGCATGCCGGCCGGTCTGTCCTCGCTCGTCCTGCAGGTCCAGTCGGTGTTCACGGCGGCCGTCGCCTTCGCCGTCCTCGGTGAACGCCCCACCCGGCTGCGGCTGCTGGGCATGGCCGTGGCCCTCGCCGGCATCGGCGTCGCGGCGGCGGACGAGGGGACCTCGGGCCCACTCGGCGCGTTCGCGCTGGTCATCGCGGCCGCCGCCTGCTGGGGCGTCTCCAACGTCCTCACCCGCAAGGCGTCCCCGCCGGACTCCCTGAACTTCATGGTCTGGGTGAGCACGGTCCCGGTCCTGCCCCTGCTTGGCCTGTCCCTTCTGACGGAGGGCCCGTCGCGGGACCTGGCCGCCCTGCGCGCCCTCGACTGGCAGGGCGCCGGCACGGTCGTCTACGTCGCCTGGGTCACCACCGTCTTCGGCTTCGGCGCCTGGGGCCGGCTCCTGCGCCGCCACCCCGCCTCCACCGTGGCGCCCTTCTCCCTCCTGGTCCCCGTCTTCGGCATGTCGTCGGCGGCCCTGTTCCTCGGCGAGCCGGTCAGCGGCCTGCGCTGGTGCGCGGCGGCCCTCCTGGTGGGCGGGGTGGCCCTGACCTCACTGGCACCGGCCAGGACGCCTCGCGTACCCGGTCCGTCCGTCGTCCATCTCGTGGACTTGCCCACACCCGGGGGTTCGCGCACGGGATCATGAGGGCATGGCCCTCGTCGACATCCCCGGTTCCAAGTCCATCACCGCCCGTGCCCTGTTCCTCGCGGCCGCCGCCGACGGTGTCACCACCCTTCAGCGGCCCCTGCGTTCGGACGACACGGAGGGCTTCGCCGAAGGGCTGGCCCGGCTCGGCTACCGCGTCGGCCGCACCCCGGACAGCTGGCAGGTCGACGGCCGCCCCCAGGGCCCCGCCGTCGCCGAGGCCGACGTCTACTGCCGGGACGGCGCGACGACCGCCCGCTTCCTGCCCACCCTCGCCGCGGCCGGCCACGGCACCTACCGCTTCGACGCCTCGCCCCAGATGCGCCGCCGCCCCCTGCTCCCGCTCACCCGCGCCCTGCGCGACCTCGGCGTGGACCTGCGGCACGAGGAGGCCGAGGGCCACCACCCGCTCACCGTCGCCGCGCACGGCGTCGAGGGCGGCGAGGTGGTGCTGGACGCCGGCCAGTCCTCCCAGTACCTGACCGCGCTCCTGCTGCTGGGCCCGCTCACCCGCACCGGCCTGCGCATCACCGTCACCGACCTGGTCTCCGTGCCGTACGTGGAGATCACGATCGCGATGATGCGGTCCTTCGGCGTGGAGGTCGCCCGCGAGGGCGACACCTACGTCGTCCCGCCGGGCGGCTACCGCGCCACCACCTACCCGATCGAACCCGACGCCTCCACCTCCAGCTACTTCTTCGCGGCGGCCGCGCTCACCGGCGGCGAGGTCACCGTGGCCGGCCTCGGCGAGGGCGCCCTCCAGGGCGACCTGGGCTTCGTGGAGGTGCTGCGCCGGATGGGCGCGCGGGTGGAGATCGGCGCGGACCGCACCACCGTCACGGGTACCGGCGAACTCCACGGCGCCACCGTGAACATGCGGGACATCTCCGACACCATGCCGACCCTCGCCGCGATCGCCCCCTTCGCCTCGGGACCAGTGCGCATCGAGGACGTCGCCAACACCCGCGTGAAGGAGTGCGACCGCCTCGACGCCTGCGCGGAGAACCTGCGCCGGCTCGGCGTGGACGTGGCCACCGGCGAGGACTGGATCGAGATCCGGCCGGGGGCGCCGAGCGGCGCGGAGATCAAGACGTACGGCGACCACCGCATCGTCATGTCCTTCGCGGTGACCGGCCTGCGCACCCGCGGAATCTCGTTCGACGACCCGGGCTGCGTCCGCAAGACTTTCCCGGGTTTCCACGAGGCGTTCGCGCGGTTGAAGGGGGAGATCGTCGGGTGAGTTCCGTACTGCGGGGGCCGGTGCTCCAGGGCACGCTGGTGCGCCTGGAGCCGCTGGAGAGGCGGCACGCGGCGGGGCTGGCGGTGGCGGCGGAGGAGAACCGGGGGACGTACGGCTTCACCCAGGTCCCGCGGGGCGAAAGGATCGCCTCCTACCTCGACGAGAAGCTCGACGCCGCCGCGTCCGGCCGACTCGTGCCCTTTGCGCAGGTGTCCCTCGTCTCCGGTCGCGCGGTCGGCGTCACCGGGTACTGCGAGCCGCGCCGCTGGCGGTCGGACGACCAGCTGGACGCCGTCGAGATCGGCTTCACCTGGCTGGCGGCTTCCGCCCAGGGCACGGGCATCAACGCGGAGGCCAAGCTGCTGCTGTTCCGCCACGCCTTCGAGGAGTGGGGCGTCTCCCGTGTCGACCTCAAGACCGACGCGCGCAACGACCGCTCCCGCGCGGCGATAGCGCGTGTGGGCGCCCGCTTCGAGGGCGTCCTGCGTAACTGGTCGATCTCACGGGCCCCGGGGGAGGACGGCCTCCTCCGCGACTCCGCGATCTTCGCGATCACGGCCGAGGAGTGGCCCGGGCGGCGCGAGGCGCTGGAGCGCCGGGTGGCGGCCTTCCGGACGGCGGCCGCCACGCGCTGAACCGCGCCCCGGATCAGCCGAGGGCGGCTGCCGCCGCCGCCCGCAGCTCCTCCCGTACGGCGCCCAGCACGGGATCCCCCTCCGACCCCGCCCGTACGGCGACGAAGACGTTCCGCGACGGGGGTTCGCCCTCGGCGGGGCGCAGGACCGGCGCGCGCCGGACGTGGACGGAGCGCACCAGCCGGGGCACGAGCGCCACCCCCGCCCCCGCCTCCACCAGGGCGGCCACGGCGGCCCAGTCGTCGACGGCGTGCCGGATGTCGGGAGTGAATCCGGCCGCCGCGCACACGGAACGGGTCACCGCACCGCAGCAGCTCGCCGGGTCGCCGACGATCCACACCTCCCTGGCCAGTTCCCGCAGGGGCACCTCGGCGCGGTCCGCGAGCCGATGGCCGGGCGGGAGGGCGATGTCGAGGACGTCGGTGAGGAGGTCCTCGCGGCTGTAGCGGGGGTCGGTGTGCGGGGGCACGGCGGCGAAGTCGACCGCCACGGCGACATCGAGCTGCCCGGCGTCGAGCGCGGTGAACAGATCCGGCGGCTGGGCCTCGACGACATCGACCCGCAGCTGCGGCAGCCGCTCGCGCAGGCCGCGCAGCACGGTGGGCAGCAGCCCCAGGATGCCGCTGGAGAAACAGCCGACGGTCACCGTGCCCCGGCCTCCGTCGGAGTACGCCGAGAGATCGGCGCGGGCCCGCTCCAGCTGGGCGGCGATGACATCGGCGTGGGCGAGGAGGACCCGGGCCTGGCCGGTGAGCCGTACGCCTCTGCCGTCGCGTTCGGTGAGGGGGACGCCCAGGTCGCGGGCGAGGGCGGCGAGTTGCTGGGAGATCGCCGAAGGGGTGAGATGCAGGGCCTGGGCGGTCAGCGCGAGGCTGCCGCGGCGCTGGAGTTCGCGCAGGACGGTGAGGCGGCGCAGATCGAAAGTGAAGGCGTTGCTTAACGGTTCCACCGCGGAAGATTAACTGGACCTGCCCGATGCGGGAGGCAATGATCAAAACATGCCCACCACACCCTCACCCGCCTTCCTCATCCTCCACGGCTGGCAGAACCATCGCCCCGAGGCCCACTGGCAGCACTGGCTGGCCGACCGCCTCACCGCGCTCGGCCACTCCGTCACGTACCCCCAGCTCCCCGACCCGGACACCCCGTCCCTGGAGACCTGGCTGACGGAACTGGAGGGCTTCCTGACCGATTTCGCCCCCACCGCCTCCGAGCGGGTCGTGATCGCCCACAGCCTCTCCGCGGTCCTCTGGCTGCACGCCGCCGCCCGCGCCCTCCCCGGCGTCACCGGCCCCGACCGCGTCCTCCTGGTGGCCCCGCCCTCCGCCGCCGTGATCCGCAGTCACCCGGAGATCGCGGAATTCACACCCCCGCCCCTGACCGGGCTCCGCCTCCCCACCCCCACCCACCTGGTGGCAGGCGACAACGACCCGTACCTCCCGGAGGGCGCCCAGGCCGCCTACGGCACCCCGCTGGGCCTCACGGCCACGATCCTCCCCGGAGCGGCCCACCTGGACCTGGACGCGGGTTACGGCCCCTGGCCACCGGTACTGGAGTGGTGCCTGACAGCGGGCGCCTTCCCGCCCCGGGCCGACTGAATCAGCCCGTCCGGCGTTTAAGGGCCGGTGGGCGCCGTCCCGATTCCCCGCCCATTGTGCGGGGGTGGCATGCGGGAGGTCCGGGTCGGCTGTTTCAGCCCGTCCGGCGTTTGAGGACGAGGCCCGTTCAGGGCCGAAGCGGGGGTCCGGGGGCGGCAGCCCCCGGAAGCACGGTCACCAGAACACCCCGCACGCAGCCGGCAGACGCCGCCCTACCCCCGCGGCACCCCGGAGGACCCCCGCACCATCAACTCCCCCCGCACCGTCGCGATCCCCCCGGGCGGCGGCTCCTCCCGCCCCATCGCGATCCGCCCCGCCCGCGCCCCCGCCTCCGCCAACGGCAACCGCACCGTCGTCAGAGAGGGCACCGCGTCGATGCTGAACGGCAGATCGTCGAACCCGGCCACCGACACGTCCTCCGGGATCCGCAGCCCGGAGTCCCGCAACGCCGCGCACGCGCCCAGCGCGACGGAGTCGTTCGCGGCGACCACGGCCGTCAGGCTCGGATCCCGCCGCAGCAGCTCCAGCGTGGCCTCGTACCCCGCCCGCCGGTCGTACCGCCCGTGCACGGTCCACCGGGGATCCTCCTCGATCCCCGCGGCCTCCAGCGCCGCCCGGTGCCCCTCGAGCCGGTGCCGGGTCGTCGTCCGCTCCTCGGGGCCCGCGATGTACCCCAGCCGCCGGTGTCCGAGCCCGATCAGGTGCTCGGTCAGTTCCCGCCCGCCGCCCCGGTTGTCGAAGGTGAGCGCGATCGCCGAGGTGTCCGGCGCCGGCGGCCGCCCGCACAGCACGATCCGCGTCCCCGACTCCCCCAGCTTGCGCAGCTTCGACGCCACCGCCGCCGCGTGCGGCTCGTTCTCCATGGCCCCGCCGGTCAGCACCACGGCCGCGGCCCGCTGCCGCTGCAACAGGGTCAGATAGGTCAGCTCCCGCTCCGGCGAGCCCCCGGTGTTGCAGACCACCGCCAGCCGCTCGCCCCCGGCCCGCCCGCCGGGTCCCCCGATCTCCCCCTGGATCGCACTGGCCATGATCCCGAAGAAGGGGTCGGCGATGTCGTTGACCAGGATCCCCACCAGGTCGGAGGTCGCCGCCGCGAGCGCGCTCGCGGGTCCGTTCAGCACATAGTCCAGCTCGTCCACAGCCCGCAGCACCCGCTCACGGGTGGATGCGGCGACGGGATAGTTCCCGTTCAGCACGCGCGACACCGTCGCGGGCGAGACCTGCGCGCGGGCCGCCACGTCCGCCAGGGTCACCGTCATCTGTTCGTCCTCCGGTCACGCATCTCGTCGTACGTCCCCATACGTCCACGTACTCATACGTCCACGTAAGACAGGCCGGCCGCGGTCGCGGTTCCGGGCGTGTCCGAGCAGACCCTAAGGCCACAACCCCCTGTTGTTCGCCCCCTCGAACAACTCGGGATGGACACGGTCTTGTCCGGACCACTGGTCAGAGGCTAGCTTCTCCTTTGATAGAAAGCGCTTGCTGTAACGCTGATCAGGAAGAGGCGTACGCGGCGCACACCACCGCGTACTACGCCTACGAAGGGACCGACGTGACACGCAAGACGGTGCGTATCGCCATGAATGGCGTGACCGGACGTATGGGCTACCGCCAGCACCTCGTCCGCTCCATCCTCGCCCTGCGCGAACAGGGCGGACTCGACCTCGGCGACGGCACCGTGCTGTGGCCGGAACCGATCCTCGTCGGCCGCCGCGAGCACGCCCTGAAGGCGCTCGCCGAGCAGCACGGCCTGGAGCACTGGGCCACGGACGTGGACGAGGTCCTCGCCGACCCGACCGTGGACATCTACTTCGACGCCCAGGTCACCTCCGCCCGCGAGGAGGCGCTCAAGAAGGCGATCGCCGCGGGCAAGCACATCTACACCGAGAAGCCGACCGCGACCGGCCTGGACGGCGCCCTGGAGCTCGCCAGGCTCGCCCACGACAAGGGCATCAAGCACGGCGTCGTCCAGGACAAGCTGTTCCTGCCCGGCCTGCTCAAGCTGAAGCGCCTGATCGACGGCGGCTTCTTCGGCCGGATCCTGTCCATCCGCGGCGAGTTCGGCTACTGGGTCTTCGAGGGCGACTGGCAGACCGCCCAGCGCCCCTCCTGGAACTACCGCGCCGAGGACGGCGGCGGCATCGTCGTGGACATGTTCCCGCACTGGGAGTACGTCCTGCACGAGCTGTTCGGCCGGGTGAAGTCCGTCCAGGCACTCACCGCCACCCACGTCCCGCAGCGCTGGGACGAGAGCGACAAGCCCTACGACGCCACGGCGGACGACGCGGCGTACGGCATCTTCGAGCTCGAGGGCGGCGCCATCGCCCAGATCAACTCCTCCTGGGCGGTCCGCGTCAACCGCGACGAACTCGTCGAGTTCCAGGTTGACGGCACCGAGGGCTCCGCCGTCGCGGGTCTGCGCAACTGCCGCGTCCAGCACCGCTCGCTCACCCCCAAGCCGGTCTGGAACCCCGACATCCCGGCCACGTACTCCTTCCGCGACCAGTGGCAGGAGGTCCCGGACAACGGCGACTTCGACAACGGCTTCAAGGCGCAGTGGGAGCTGTTCCTCAAGCACGTCTACGCCGATGCCCCCTACCACTGGGACCTGCTCGCCGGCGCCCGCGGCGTCCAGCTCGCCGAGCTGGGCCTGAAGTCCTCGGCCGAGGGCCGACGCCTCGACGTCCCGGAGATCGCGCTGTGACCATCCAGCTCCCCGCCCCCGACGGCACGCTGCGGACGTACGACCCCCGCACCGAGCCGCTCCTCCTCACCCCCGGCACGCCCTTCGCCTCCCGCACGGTCTACTCGGCGGCGCACGTCGTCGCCGACCCCTTCGCGGACACCACCCCCGATTCCCCCGCCGCCGTCGACTGGGACGCCACCCTCGCCTTCCGCCGCCACCTGTGGTCGCACGGGCTCGGTGTCGCCGAGGCGATGGACACCGCCCAGCGCGGCATGGGCCTGGACTGGGCGGGCGCGGCCGAGCTGATCCGCCGCAGCGCCGCCGAGGCGAAGGCGGTCGGCGGCCGCATCGCCTGCGGCGTGGGCACCGACCAGATCACCTCCGGTTCGCTGGCGGAGGTCCGGACGGCGTACGAGGAGCAGCTCGCCCTCGTCGAGGCCGCCGGCGCCCAGACGATCCTGATGGCCTCCCGCGCCCTGGCCGCGGCCGCCGCGGGCCCCGAGGACTACCTGGAGATCTACGGCCACCTGCTCCGCCAGGCGTCCGAGCCGGTGATCCTGCACTGGCTCGGCCCGATGTTCGACCCGGCGCTGGAGGGTTACTGGGGCTCGTCCGACCTCGACGCGGCGACGGACACCTTCCTGGAGGTCATCGCCGCGCACCCCGACAAGGTCGACGGCATCAAGGTCTCCCTGCTGGACGCGCAGCGCGAGATCGACATCCGCCGTCGCCTCCCGCAGGGCGTCCGCTGCTACACGGGCGACGACTTCAACTACCCCGAGCTGATCGCGGGCGACGAGCAGGGCTTCAGTCACGCCCTGCTCGGCATCTTCGACCCGCTGGGCCCGCTGGCGGCGGAGGCGGTCCGCGTCCTGGACACGGGCGACAGGGCGGGCTTCCGTGCCCTGCTCGACCCCACGGTCGCGCTCTCCCGCCACCTCTTCCAGACCCCCACCCGTTTCTACAAGACGGGCGTGGTGTTCCTGGCCTGGCTGGCCGGCCACCAGTCGCACTTCACGATGGTCGGCGGCCTGCAGTCGGCGCGCAGCCTCCCGCACTTCGCGCGTGCCTACGAACTCGCCGACGGCCTGGGCCTGTTCCCCGACCCGAAGCTGGCCGAGGACCGTATGAAGACCCTCCTCGCCCTGTACGGGGTGAACCAGTGAGCGATCTCGCGCGTTTCAGCATCAACCAGATGACGGTGAAGCAGCTCGCCATGCCGGAACTGGTGGACACCTGCCTGGAGCTGGGCGTCCCCGGGATCGGCCTGTGGCGCGAGCCGGTCCGGACGTACGGCCTGGAGGCGACGGCCAAACTGATCCGCGACGCGGGCCTGACGGTCACCACCCTCTGCCGCGGCGGCTTCTTCACGGCGATCGACCCGGCCGAACGCACCAAGGCCCTGGACGACAACCGCCGCGCGGTGGAGGAGGCGGCGACCCTCGGCACCGAGGTCCTGGTCCTGGTCTCCGGCGGCCTCCCGGCCGGCTCCAAGGACCTGCACGGCGCCCGCGAACGCATCGCGGACGCCCTGTCGGTCCTCGGCCCCTACGCCGAACAGCACGGCGTGAAGCTGGCCATCGAGCCCCTCCACCCGATGTACGCCTCCGACCGCTGCGTGGTCTCCACCCTCACCCAGGCCCTGGACCTCGCGGAACGCTTCCCGGCGCACCAGGTCGGCGTCACGGTCGACACGTACCACATCTGGTGGGACGACCAGGCCCCCGCCCAGATCGCCCGGGCGGGCGCCGCCGGCCGTATCCACACCTTCCAACTGGCCGACTGGACCACCCCCCTCCCCGAGGGCGTCCTCAACGGCCGCGGCCAGATCGGCGACGGCGCGATCGACATGCGCGAGTGGAAGGCGTACGTGGAGGCGGCGGGCTACACGGGCGCGATCGAGGTGGAGCTCTTCAACGACGGCCTGTGGGCGCGGGACGGCCGCGAGGTCCTGGCGGAGACGGCGGAGAGGTTCACCCAGCACGTGCTCTGACCCGCAACCATCCGAACCCACGGCTGGCCGTCTGACATCCCGTCGCTTTGCAACTGCTCATGCGATAATGCGTTCGACGGACTGCCGGTGGGGGGAGCGGTGTGACGGGCTGGGACATAGACGTCGCCGGAGTGCGCGGTGTTCTGCGGAACACCGGCACTGCGGCGACGTCACTGTCGGACACGGGCCAGGCGATGCAGGGCAACCTCGAGGAGGCGGCCTCGGCGGCGGGGACGATCACCAGCCAGTACGGCCCGTACAGCAGCACGGCAGGCCTGGTGGGCGCGGCGCTGGCGGAGTTCCTCGATCGGTGGACGCGTGATCTGGTGTACATCGCGGAGCGCGCGTCCAAGTCCGTGAACGGCGCGGCCGAGGCCACGGGCCACTACGTCGAGGGCGACCTGACGATGGCGGCCACGGCACAGCGGGAGGCGGCCACGGAGCCGAAGGTCGATCTGCCGGGGGCGGCCAAGTGAGCGACGGGGCCACCCTGATCGACCCGTCCGGCATACCGCACTTCATCGGGGACCTGTCCACCCTGGACACGGACGTGATGCTGCTGACCGCGAACGCGGCGCAGTTCCGGGCGTCGGGCGCGAACGTCCACACCACCTTCCAGAACCTCTCCGCCGTCTACCGCACCCCTGACGCGGCCGACCTGCTCTCCTCCACCCTGCCGGTGAAGACGAAGGCGGACGGTTTCGCCGACGACCTGGAGAAGGTCGCGTCGGCGCTGTCGGACTACAGCGCGGAAGTCCAGCCGCTGATCGACAGACTGGCAACCCTGAAGACGGACGCGACCGCCTTCGTCGCGTCACTGTCCGGGGACGACGACTGGCGCAAGGACCAGGACAAGGTCGACCGCAACAACGCACTCTGGCGGGATGTCAACCACACGGTCGCGGCCTTCCAGGCGGCCGAGCGGACCTGCCACAACAAGATCACCGCACTGGTCGGCGGCTCGAAGACCACCGTCGACGACGGCTCGCACGGCGAGCACATGTACGGCTACCGCGCGGAGGACCTCGACCACGCGCCGGAGACCCCGTGGGGCGCCCCGGCCGAGCGGGAGTACGAGGGCTGGGACTGGCTGACCCACCAGGCCGGCCAGGTCTGGGACGGCATCTGGACCGACGGCGTGATGGCCACGATCCACGGCGTGGGCACCCTGTTCGGCGCCGACGGCGCGGACGCGGCGGGCCGGGCCTGGAAGAGCCTGGCCCAGCTCGCCACGGCCTCGGCTCTGACCAGCGCCACCCTCGGCACCTGGTGGCTGGTCCCCGACGACCAGCTCCCCTCCTGGCTCCGGGACTCCCGGACGGCGTACAAGGAAACAGTCAAGGGCTTCGTCGCCTGGGACACCTGGAAGACGAACCCGTCCCGGGCGGCGGGCGCCGTCGGCTTCAACGTACTGACCTTGCTCGGCACCGAGGGCACGGGCGCGGCGGCATCCGGCGCGGCCAAGTCGTCGGCGGCGGCCCGCGCCTTGTCGACGGCCGGCAAGATCGGCCGGGCCATCGACCCGATGACGTACGCCGGCAAGGCGGGCACTTTCGCCTTCGGCAAGGTCGGCGAATCCTTCCAAGCCCTGAAAAGCCTCCACTCCGGCACGACGCTCGACCTCCTGGAACGGGCCGACGCCCTCCGCTCCCCCAAGATCCCCGACAACGCGATCCCCTACGTCGACGACGCCACAGGAAACGTCGTCTACCTGACCGACGAGGGTCACCTCCTCAACGCGGACGGCTCCCTCCGCGAACACGTCTCCCAGGCGACGGCCGAACCCTCGGCCGTCGAGCGGGGTGCCACACCAGTGGCGGAAGTCCGAGAGCCTGAGCTGGTCGGCGCCCACGCAGGGCGGAACTCCGTCACTGACACGGGGCGGGCGCCCGAGCATGCTGCGGAGAACGGTGCACGGGACTTCGGGCAGCACCCGGGTGCCGGCGAGAATCTCCCGGCGGGAGGAAGCGGCGCAGGGCACGGTCCAGGAGGCGGGTCTGGAACGGGCGGGGGCATTGAGTCCGGTTCGGGACCCGAACGCCCACACGGCGATGGCACCCAGGGCGAGCGGCAAGAACGCGAGCTGAGTCCTGAGGAGCGCAAGGTCATCCAGGACGAGCATGTCCGGAAGGCCAACGGGGATCCTGAATGGTTCAAGGATCACTACGACACCCTCGGACGGCGACGGCCCAACATCGGGCTGGTGGACGGAGTGGAGCTCCCGCAACTCGCGAAGGACCCTCAGGGCCACTGGGTGGCCAAGCACAACTTGCCGAGCGGCCCGTCCGAAGTCAGGTTCGGTGCGAAGCCGCTCCCGCGAAGCACCACACCGGACGAGGTCTTGCCGGCTCTGGACAGGAGGGTCGCGGACCGCCAGGCCTACCGGGAACTCATGAACGCGCAGAGGGCGTTCGACAAGACGCCCTCCACAGCGAATCAACAGGCCCTTACCGCCGCGCAGGAGGCGTATGCCAGACAGCTTGGTGACGTGCCTCCGAACAGCAAGATCCCCGAAAGACTGGGGGAGGACGCCTCCAAGCTCCACGCGATTCGGCACGAGTTCCCGGATGCCGAGCCGGTCGAGCTCCCGAAGACGGCCAACGGAGCCGACATGTTCGACGGGGCATACAGGCTCGGGGACGACAGAATCCTGATCGTCGAAGACAAGGCACCCGGAAACGACCTCGACTGGCGACAGGGGCGCGCCGACCCTGAGGACCCCGCACAACCGCGTCTCGGTGACGACGGTGGCGCAGCGGGCATGCGGGTGAAGCAGGGTACGTATATGTACCTGCGAACCATCCTGGCCGAGATGACGAAACGTGGCGACGTCGATGCCGAACTCGCCAGTGAGTTCCGTGCCGCGCTCAAAGCGGGGAAGCTTCAGTACGTCCTGGTCAAGGTCAGGGACCCGAACGGTTCCCTCTATGCTGGCGTTATAGTGGAACACTTGAGGGTCTGACGAGAAGAGAGGCACGTGGTCATCCGCATTCCTCGGCACAAGTTCCCCGTGGACAACGTGGCCAAGGCCATGGCGCCCATTGTTCAAATCACCGACGAAGCGCTTTCTGAACTCGAAACATCTGAGTTCGACCGTTTCGATGCGCTGGAAAATTCGCTGACCGTCGCCAAGTGGATGTGTGTGACCGATCCCGCGGCGGAGGAATTCTCCACGTGGGAGGCCTGGGTCACCGCGATGCAGGTCGGCTCGGGCCTTTTCATCTCGGGGGCGGCCGGGGAGGGCCCCGTACCCTGCCGCGTCGGAAGCAGGGGCGAGATCAAGCACCTCCCGGCAACCGGGCCTCAGGAGTATTTGCACGCCGGGAATTGGCTGACTGCCTACTATCTGGCAGTGATCTGCCGGGAGAACGAACGGCTGGACAAACTGGCCCGTGTGCCCGTCTCGTTTCTGCGGGCATCCGGCGCGGAGTTCGACGAGTACATCTATGCATGGGTGGAAACGCTGCAGAATGCCTGGTTTGGTCGTCCCGAAACCTGGAACACCCTGGTCACCGCGATCGACGCCACAGACCCGGCGGCTCCCCACATCGCCAGTGCCGAACTCATGCTGAAAATCCTCTACCCGCCACTGGAGATCTTCCACCGTTATCAGCGGCAGGAATCGGAACCGTTCAACACGGCTCTGGCGGAAGGGCTCACCTGGCACAGCGAATACTGGACCGACAACGAGGCGCGTTCGAAGAGTGGCGAGGGCCTTGTGGCTCTGGGGCCGCTGGCCATCGCCTGCATGGCGTTTGACGCGGATATCGCCGTCGAAGTCGAATCCGAGTATCTGCCCAAGCATCTCTTGGAGCGTACGTGGGTGGGAGAGTTCCCGACGTGACGGCGCGAGCGGCACGGCACGGCAGGCCGGGGACACCGGGCGCGCGCTGTCCTCTTCCCCGGGGGCGCATGCCCATGAACGAGAACGGGGCCTTTGCGTGACCAAGGACGTCATCGCACTCACCCCGAAGATGCCAGACCAGGCGTCATTGATGGCCGCTCTCCACGCCGGCGGCCCTGGTCTCGAACTGACGGCCACCGATGACGGCGCGGTCGTCCATCTCTGCACGGCTGCCGGGCGCCCGCTGGTTTCCGTCGAGGCCCCACTGCTCGTCCACCTGCCAGGTGAGGCAGAACGCCTCCTGGGCGCCGGGACCACCCCTCCCGAGCCGCCGTACTGGTGGACCGAGGTACGCGCCTCCACCGCGATCCCCGAGGCGGAGCCGCTGGCGGAGTCCGTGTGCGGACGCCTGACCATGCTCCTCGGCGGAACCACCTGGCCGCCTGCCGCAGCCCATACAGCCCGGGTCACCGTCCCCGACGAGTCTCCCGGCGCCAAGGACTTCCCGACCGTCGACGCGCTGACCGACTCGACCGCCGTCGTCCTCTCCGACCGCCCGCTCCTCCCGCTCACCGCGTGGCTCTCCGACACCCTCCGAGCCGCGGCACAGTCGAACCGCGCCCTCCACCTCGTCACACCTCCGCACGTCCGCCTCACCCTGCCCCTGCGCACCGCACTCGGCGGGGCACCCAACCGCTGGGTCGTACAGGATCCGCAGGGCGGTTACTACGACGGTCTGGCCGGGGTACGACTGGCCTGGCAGAGCGGCACGTTCGCGCCGATCGACGGCACGCTCGCCGACGCGTTCACCGTAGGGGCCGCGCCGACCGGGCACCGGCAGCTCACCCTCACCTTCCGCGCCGTGCACATGCCCGACGAGCGGCTCGTGCTCGGCCGCGCGCTGGAGGCGGCCTGGCGACACCTCACCGGTTCCCCGCCTGTCGGCTGGGGCACGGCCGAGCCGGCCAACCTGCCCTGGTCACCGCACCAGTTGACCGACCTCGCCCGGGACCGAACCCCCGCCCCCATCCATCTCGTCGCCGTCGGCGCTCCCGGCCGTCCGGCGGCCATCGCCACGCAACGCATCGCCCGTACGACGGCAGGCGTCGCCGAAGAGATCACCCTCACCCTCGGCTACGAGCGCCCCCAGGACATGCCGCTCGACACCGTGGAGTCCCTCGCCGCGACCCTCGTCACGGAACACGGCCTGACGACGATGCTCACCACCGTCCGCGCGGCCCGCGCCGACCTCACGCTGCCGCCGCGGGTGGAGGGCCCACCCCTCCCGGTGTCGTTCACCCTGGGGCCGCGCGACGTGCAGAAGATCGGCCTTCCGCGCGCGGGCCGCCCGCCGATCGCCGTACAACCGCGTCACCTCGGTTCACCGGCGTCCCCGGCCCTCCACTATCCCCTGGGCGACGGAACCGACCCGAAGACCTGGAGGGACCTCCAAAGCCTCGGCGCCTATCTCAAGACCGCTGCGGGGAAGGCAGGTTCCCGTCCTTGACAGCCGTTACGTAGTCACCGCTACCTGTCCGCCGCCATGATGGCAGCTCCTCCAGGAAGCCACCGGGTCGCGCCACCACGAACGCCTCTTTGCCGGTGGCCGGGTCGAAACCGACGCCACGGAACCTCCTCACGCTCATGCGGCGGCCTCGGACGGGACGTAGTCCTGGCCCAGCGTTGCGAGCACCGCCGCACGGCGCCGCCCCCGCTGGAGGCGCCTGCGGTCGAGTTCGTCCCGTTCGCGTTCCCGGACGGCGAGGTACGGCCGGACGAGGGGCAGTCCGTCGGCTGGGATGACGTCCGCGGGGTACGGCCGCGTCCGGCGGACGGGAACGCCCGGAGAGACGATCGGTGGCGCGTCGAGGGCCCGGTGTGTGCCGCGCGGTGGCAGGAAGAGGCTCAGGATCGCGGCCAGTAGGCTGCGCACAGGTCGACTCCTCTGTAGTCGGCTCAGCCCCGGCCCGGAAGCTCTCACCCTTCCCTACCTGCGTGGCGGTAGTGGTAGGTAGTGGTTGGTAGTAGTACTAAGTGATGCGTGGTGGCGGACAGCGGTATACGTTCAACGAGAACTTGACTACCTGGCGAACTGACCATGACGCACGAGTACAAAGTCGGTCCCGGTACAGTTCGCCGCGCCCTGGACATCCTTCGCGACCGGGGCTTGGTGGTGACCGTACGGGCCCGGGGGTCGTTCGTCTCCGACCCCCTGCCGCCCGCCACCGAGGCTGCCCCGTTTTCCGCCTGGGTCGCGGAGGTGGAGCTGTTCCTTCCTGGCGCACACGGCACGGAGGTTCACGACGGCCGGAGATTCAACGGGTCTCCGACCGGCCGTATACGTGACGTATACTCGCTGCATGTCCGATGTCATGATCCGCGTGCCCGCCGAAGTCCGTGATCAGCTCGCCGCCGTCGCCGAGGCGCGAGGGACCAGCCTTCGTGCCCTCATGCAGGACATAGCCGCTCAGATGCTGACTCCCGAGCAGATCAGGGAACGGGCCGACCGCACCCGTGCGCTGCTTGCCGAGCGCTTCGGACACTACGTGTCGGACGAGGAGTCCGCCGAGATGCGGCGCAAGATGCGGGAGGCCGCTGCCGCTCAGCGTGCCGCCCTGGCCGAGGCGGAGTCGTCGCGTTGAGCCAGACCGAGCACTACGTCCTCGACACCCCCACACTCCTGGCGCTGGGAGGGGACAAGCAGGTCTCCGGCCTGATCCACGCGGCCGCCGCCAGCGGTGACATGCGCCTGTGGGTGCCGGTCCTGTGCCTCCTGGAGGCTGAGCGCCGCCGTGCCGGGATGGTCGACCACGTGGGCGTGCTGGTGGACGTACTCCACCTCGTCGAAGACGACTACGCCATGGCGGTGACCATCGCCGAACTGGGCCGCGAGGGCGTCGACTTCGGCGTCTCGGCGGCCGTCCACACCGCGCGCCCGAACCAGACACTCCCGACAGGCGGCCTGATCGCCACGGTCACGCCGGAACCGTACGAAGGGCTTGGCGTCGGGATCATGGACCTGAACCGCTGACCCGGTCCCCCGAATCCTTCGCGACCGGGACTCGGTGGTGACCGTACGGGCCCGGGGGTCGTTCGTGGCCGATCCTCTGCCGCCCGCCCCCGAAGCCGCCGTACCCCCGGCATGAGCGAGGGGCCGGAGGGAGATAGCCGGAATCGTCGGAACGCCGGCCCCCTCCGGCCCCGGAGGGGCTAGCCCAGCTTCCAGTGCTGGTACAGGCCCCCGTTGCACCCGAGCATGTACGCGTCGCCGCTGCCGTTGGCGTCCACGCAGTTGGCGAGCGGCAGGTCCCTGAGCTGGACGTCGTTCCAGCCCGAGCCCTGCGCCTGGAACAGCTGGGAGGCGTCGCCGCCGTTGCAGGGGACCGTGGCAAGGCCCAGCTGCTGGGTCAGGCATGTGTTGGTCGCCGTGTGACGGATCATGACGACGTCGTAGCTGGCGTGGTAGACGATCTCCACCTGCCACTGCTGCCACTGGTTCCCCGACTGGCAACCGTTCGTGTAGACATCTCCCTTGCCGCTCTCGTTCGCGGGGCCGCCGTCGAGGCAGCGCCCGGTCGCCAGGCTGCTCAGGTGGGCCGGCCCGAGGGTGGGGACCGCCGCCGACGCGGTGCCCGTGCCGAAGAACGAGAACATCAGGCTGAGGCCGACGGCGAAGGCCGTCATCCAGCCCCGGCGCGCGAAACGCCTCGGCCCCGGATCCCTGTCTAACGCCACTGTGTTCAACATGCTTGTCTCTCCGCTTTGTTCGTGCCCTGCAGGCTCTGTGGCGGTCTTGTGTCCGAGCCGCCAGAGCCGGAGTCAAGCACTCGCGGATTGCCCGATCGTTGTCCACCGGCCGGGGCACGGCCGGGGCACGGCTGGGGCAGGCGGCGCTCCCTGCCCCAGCCGCACCGTCAGACCGCGGCTAGAACACGGCTAGAACCGGTCCATCAGCCAGGTGCACAACTCCTCCGTCGGGAGCGTGTGCGGGGTCGTCGCCGACGAGCAGCGGAACTCGTCCACGCCGCTCTGGGACGGGTCCAGGCCGTCGACCCGCGCGTACAGGTCTCCCTGTCGCGCGAAGTCCGAGATGTCGACCGCGCTGACCGACGGGACGAAGCACACGTGCGGTTGCCGCAGGTCCGCCTCGCCGCCCGCCTCGATCATCGAGTGGGCGAGGATCTCGTACGTCGCGAGCGTCCCGCCCGGTGCGCCGTCCAGCTCGGGGAAGTCGCTGGTCGTGATCGTCCGCTCGGTCGGCGGGAACTTCCGGTTCAGGTAGGCGACCGTCACGTCGTCACCCTGCGCCTGGGCGTAGAAGGTGGTGCCGGGGTAGCGGACGTCGAGCCGCAGCGTGACCTCGCCGGGTTCGATGTCGGGCAGCCCGATGCCGTCGCCGCGGCCGTTGGCGACGGCCAGCTTGCGCGGGATCCGCGGCCACTGGCCGACGCGGTCCAACTCGTTGAGCAGGGCCATGCGTTCGGGGGCCACCCCGATCTTCTGGGTCTTCTTGTCGTAGTGCTGCCACAGCATCTGGCGGGCCGCCGCGCTGTTCATCTGCTGCTCGAACGGGTGCGGCTTGAGGTCCAGGCCGTACGGGAGCAGGTACGCGAACGCCTGGACGCCCACGGGGATGGTCGCGCCGCGGTGCGGGGTGTCGAACGAGAAGTACACGCCCGTCTGGTGCTCGTCCTCGTGGAAGTCGGTCTCCATCCGGGCGAGGGTGTAGCGGGTGATCAGCCCGCCCATGCTGAAGCCGCCGACGATCAGCCGCTGGGAGCCCTCGCGGAGCTCGATGGCCTTGCGGATGGCGGCCTCGGCCGCCTTCGAGTTCTCCAGGATGGACGCGGTGCGGTTGTCGAAGCCGAGCAGGATCACGTCCCGGCCGCTTCGGCGGAGTTCGGTGAGGAAGGGATAGTCCTCGCCGTCCAGGAACTGGTAGAGCTTGGTGAGGTCGCTCTTGCCGTGGTTGAAGCCGTCGGCGATGATCACCGGCCGGGTGAGGCGGCGGTCGTCACCGGCGTGGAAGACCCAGGCGAAACCCTTCTCGATGTCGTCCCACACCTCGTGATCGGGGACGTCGATCGGTTGGGTGGGTGCGTCGAGCGGGTCGCCGATCCTGATCGGGCCGATCTGGGGCTCGGTCTTCTCGGACATGGTCGTACTCCTCGTGGGAGGGGGAGGGGGACGACAACATCATGTGACATATTTCGGGCATATCGCCTGTCGGGAAATTTCTGGAAGCCCCTGCATCACCTGTACAACCCTTCCCGGCCCTCGCGTGTCGTACGTGGCGTCGGGACTTCTGGAGGGGGATCCGGGGGGATCGCGGGGGTTTCGACAGCAGTGGGGGGCAAGCCGAGGGGCCCGGTCGACAGACCGGGCCCCTCGAAGTTTCCCGCGGTGCTTCCGCGGTGTTCCCGCAGGTGGGCGGTGCTAGAAGAACACCCCGCAGCGCAGCAGCACATTCGCGTACGGCCGTGCCTCGCCCGTACGCACCACCAGCCGCGCGCCCGCCGACAGCACCTTCAGCTCCTCGTGGGAGACGTACGCCAGTCGGGTGAACTGCCGTTCCAGCAGCCCCGCCGCGGCCGGATTGGCCTCGCGGACCTCGGTGGCCGCTGTCGCGCCCTCCACGACCAGCTCCGCCAGCAGGCCCTCCACGACCTCCGCGAAGGACGGCACCCCCGCCCGGAAGGCGAGGTCGACCACCCGGGGCCCGTCCGGGATCGGCATACCGGCGTCGCACACCAGCACCCCGTCCCCGTGGCCCAACTCGGCGAGCGCTCCGCAGAGATGACGGTTGAGGATGCCCGCCCTCTTCACAGGGCCTCGACCTCCTCGGCGGTCGGGAAGGACACCTGGGCGCCCGCCTTGGTGACCGCGGCCGCCCCGACCCGGGCGGCGTACGCGGCGGCGACGGCGAGCGGTTCGCCGAGACCCAGCCGCCAGGCCAGCGCCGCGGTGAACGCGTCGCCCGCCCCGGTGGTGTCCACGGCCGCGACCCGCACCGCCGGAATCCGGGTGGTCCCGTCCGCGTCCGCCACCAGCGCGCCCCGCGCGCCCAGCGTGACGACCACCGAGCGCGGGCCGAGGGCGAGCAGATCCCGCGCCCAGTCCTCGGGCTCGGGGCCCGTGCGGTCCCCGAGCAGTACCCGCGCCTCGTGCTCGTTCACGATCAGCGGGTCGCAGGCGGCGAGCACCACGGCGGGCAACGGACGGGGAGGGGAAGGGTTCAGGACGAAGCGGCTGTCGGGTGCCAGGCTCGCTGCGACCGCCACGACGGTCTCCAGCGGGATCTCCAGCTGCGCCGAGACCACCCGGGCGGCCCGGAACAGGTCCCCGGCCGCCCGGACGTCGGCCGGGGTGAGCCGGCTGTTGGCACCCGGTGAGACCACGATGCTGTTGTCCCCGGACGGGTCCACCGTGATCAGCGCGACCCCGGTGGGAGCCCCGCCGGTGAGGATGCCGGCGGTGTCGACGCCGGCCGCTCGCAGGGAGTCGCCGAGCAGCCGACCGTGCGCGTCGTCGCCGACCCGGGCCAGCAGCGCCGTACGGGCACCCAGGCGGGCGGCCGCGACGGCCTGGTTGGCGCCCTTGCCACCCGGGTGGGTGGCCAGGTCGGAGCCGAGGACCGTCTCGCCGGCCGCCGGGCGGCGGTCGACGCCGATCACCAGGTCGGCGTTGGCCGACCCTACGACCAGCAGGTCGTAGCCGTGCATCGTTGTGTTTCCTTACGTCGGTTCGGCGTCCCCGGGCGGGACGACGTCAACTGGTGCGCGGACGACGTCAGGAGGCGAACTCGGCGACGTTGGCCGTGGTGACCACCTTGACAGGCACCTTGACCGTCGTGTCGACCTTCTTGCCCTTGGCGGCCTTCACGGCGTTCTCGACGGCCAACTGGCCCAGCAGCTTGGGCTGCTGCGCGACCGAGGCGAACAGCGTGCCCGCCTTGACCGCCGTCAGGCCGTCGGGCGTGCCGTCGAAGCCGACGACCTTGACCGTCTTGCCGGCCTTGCTGCCCAGGGCCTTGATCGCGCCGAGCGCCATCTCGTCGTTCTGCGCGAAGACACCGGTGATGTCCGGGTGGGCCTGGAGCAGGTTGGTGGTGACGTCGAGGCCCTTGGTGCGGTCGAAGTCGGCCGGCTGCGAGGCGACGACCTTGATGTCCGGGTAGGCCTTCAGCCCCTCGGTGAAGCCCTGGCCGCGCTCGTTGGCGGCCGAGGTGCCGGCGGTGCCCTGCAGGACCAGGATGGTGCCCTTGCCGCCGAGGGCCTCGGCGATCGTCTTGGCGGCGAGCTTGCCGCCCGCGACGTTGTCCGAGGCGACGGTGGCGGCGACCGTGGCCTTGTTGACCGTACGGTCCGCGGCGACGACCGGGATGTTCGCGTTGTTGGCGGCCTTGACGGACGGGCCGGCGGCGTCGGAGTCCACCGGGTTGATGATGATCGACTTCACGCTCTGGCTGGTGAAGTTGTCGATCTGGTTGGCCTGCTGGGAGGCGTCGTTCTGCGCGTCGGTGACGGTGAGGGAGACGCCCTCCTTCTTCGCCTCGGCCTGGGCGCCCTCCTTCAGCTGCACGAAGAAGGGGTTGTTGAGGGTGGAGAGCGACAGACCCACCTTCAGGTCGGAGGAGCCGGACGACCCGGAGTCGCACGCGGTGGCGGTGAGGGCGAGCGAGGCTATGACGGCCGTGGCGACGGAGATCTGCTTGATGCGCATGACGGTTCCTTGCGGGTGAGGGCGAGCGTACGGGTGCGGGGGGACCGTGGGGACTGAGGGCGGAGACACGGCGCGGCGTACGGCTACGAACGCCGGCGGAGCGTGTCCAGCAGGACGGCGAGCGCGATCACGACGCCGATGACGACCTGCTGCCAGAAGGCGGAGACCGACAGCAGGTTGAGGCCGTTGCGGAGCACCGCGAGGATCAGCGCGCCGATGAGGGTGCCCGACGCCTTGCCGACCCCGCCGGAGAGGCTGGCGCCGCCGATCACGACCGCGGCGATGGCGTCGAGTTCGTAGCCGTACGCCGCCTGCGGCTGGGCGGAGGCCAGCCGGGAGGCGAGGACGATGCCCGCGACGGCGGCGAAGGCGCCGGCCAGGGCGTAGATGACCAGCTTCTGGCGCTTGACGCGGATGCCGGAGAGCCGGGCGGCCTCCTCGTTGCCGCCGATCGCGTACATGGCGCGGCCGATGTACGTGCGGTTCAGGACCACGGCGGTGATCAGGCCCATCAGGATCATCACCAGGACCGGCACCGGCAGCCAGCCGCCGATGGTGGTGCCCAGGTTGGACACGGAGTCGGGGAACGCGATCGGGCTGCCCTGCGAGATGACCAGGGCGAGGCCGCGGCCCACCGACAGCATGGCCAGGGTCGCGATGAAGGGCGGCAGCTTGCCGAAGGAGATGAGCGCGCCGCTGATCAGACCGCTGCCGACGCCGGTGGCGAGAGCCAGCAGGACCGCGATCCACACCGGGACGCCCTGGTCGGTGGCGGCCCAGGCCAGCACGGTGGCGGAGAGCGCGGCGACCGAGCCGACCGACAGGTCGATGCCGGCGGAGACGATCACGAACGTGACACCGAAGGCCAGGATCGCGGTGACGGCCGCCTGGACGCCGACGTTGAGGAGGTTCTGGGTGGCCAGGAAGTCGCCGGACAGGAACGACATCGCCACGGCCAGGACGACCAGGGCGGTGAGGGCGCCGTTGTCGAGGAGCATCCGGCGCAGTGCGAGGGCACCACCCGTGTGCGTACTGCTCTTGAGCGTGTCAGTGGCCACGGGAGACCTCCACATCCTTTGCTGCTGTGTTCGTTGCCGTTGTGTCTGTTGCCGTTGCGTCCGTTGCCGGGGGTGCGCTGACGGCCAGCGCCATGACGGCGTCCTGGGTCGCTTCCCGGGCGGAGAGTTCGCCCGCGATCCGGCCCTGGGACATCACCAGGACGCGGTCGCTCATGCCCAGCACCTCGGGGAGGTCGCTGGAGATCATCAGAACCGCGTGTCCGGAGGCGGTCAGTTCGTTGATCAGCTGGTAGATCTCGACCTTGGCGCCCACGTCGATACCGCGGGTCGGCTCGTCGAGGATCAGCACCTTGGTGTCGGCCAGCAGCCACTTGCCGATGACGACCTTCTGCTGGTTGCCGCCGGACAACGTCCGCACGTGCTGGTGCAGTCCGGCCATCCGGACCTTGAGCTGCCCGGAGATCCGGTCGGCGGCCCGCCGCTGCCCGGCCCGGTCCACGAAGCCCGCGCGGGTGGAGCGGCCCAGGGTGACCAGGCCGAGGTTCTCCTGCACGGTGGCGTCCAGGACCAGGCCCTGGCCCTTGCGGTCCTCGGGCACCAGCCCGATCCCGGCGTCCATGGCCGCGTTGACGTCCAGTCGCCGGAGCGGCTGCCCCTGCACCTCGACGGTGCCGGAGTCGTAGGGATCGGCGCCGAAGACGGCCCGGACGACCTCGGTGCGGCCGGCGCCGACCAGCCCCGCCAGTCCGACGACCTCGCCGGCCCGGACCTCGAAGTCGACGTCGCGGAAGACACCGGCCCGGGTGAGACCGCTGACCTTGAGCAGCGGCGCCCCGGCCTCGGCACGCTCGCGCGGGTACTGCTGCTCGATGCTCCGGCCGACCATGAGCCGGACGAGTGCGTCCTCGGGGGTGTTCGCCGGGACCTGGTCGACGCTGCGGCCGTCGCGCAGGACGGTGACGCGGTCGCCGAGGGCGGCGATCTCCTCCAGGTGGTGGGTGATGAAGACGATGCCGACACCGTCGTCCCGCAGCCTGCGGACGATCCGGAAGAGCTTCTCGACCTCTTCGGTGGTCAGGACCGCGGTCGGCTCGTCCATGATCAGGACGCGGGCGTCGAGGCTCAGCGCCTTGGCGATCTCGACCATCTGGAGCCGGGCGATGCCCAGGTCGCGCACCCGGGCGCCCGGTTCGACGTCGACACCGACGCGGGCGAGGAGTTCGGCCGCGTCCGCGTCCATCCGCTTCCGGTCGAGGAGGCCGAAGCGGCGCGGCTGGCGGCCCAGGAAGATGTTCTCGGCGACGGTGAGGTCGGGGACGAGGTTGAACTCCTGGTAGATGGTGGCGATGCCGAGCCGTTCGGCGTCCTGCGCGCCCTGGATGCGGGTCTCGGCGCCGTCCACCAGGATGCGGCCCGCGTCGGGGCGGTAGGCGCCGGAGAGCATCTTGATGAGGGTGCTCTTGCCGGCTCCGTTCTCGCCGAGCAGCACGTGCACCTCGCCGCGGCGCAGATCGAAGTCCACGCTGTCGAGCGCGACGACGCCGGGGAAGGTCTTGCGTATCCCTTCGATACGCAGCAGTTCGTCCGGGTGGCTCACGTGGTGCTCCTCAGGTCCTTCGGGGAAGAGGCGGCAGCGGAAGAGGCGGCAGCGGAAGAGGCGCCAGCGGAATCGGCGGCCTCGCCGCACGAGCGGCGCACGACGAGACGCGCGGGGAGGGTGACGGACCGCGAGGGCCGCCCCTCGATGCGGTCGACCAGGGCGCGTACGGCGGCCCGGCCCAGTTCCCCCGTCGGCTGGGCGATCGCCGTGATGGGCGGATCCGTGTGCACGAACCACCGGATGTCGTCGAACGCGGCCAGCGCGAGGTCGTCCGGGACGCGCAGCCCGCGCGCGCGGACGGCGTCCAGCGCGCCGAGGGCCATCAGGTTGTCCGTGGCGAACACGACCTCGGGCGGCTCGGGCAGGTCGAGGAAGCCGTCGGTGACCCGGCGTCCGCTCTCGGCCTGGAAGTCGCCCTGCCCTATGTAGGCGTCCGGGAGCGGGAGCCCGTACTCGGCCATCGCGGCCCGGAAGGCCTCGACGCGCTCGCTGCCGGTGGTGGTGGCGGCCGGGCCCGCGATGATGGCGAGCCTGCGGTGCCCCAGCCCGTGCAGATGCGCGACGAGGTCCCGTACCGCCGCCCGTCCGTCGGCCCGGACGACGGGCACGTCGACACCCGGGATCCACCGGTCGACGAACACCATCGGGGTGCCCGCGCGCGCGGCGTCGAGCATCAGCGGCGAGCCGCCGTCGGTGGGGGAGACGAGCAGACCGTCGATCCGGCGGTCCAGCAGGGTCCGTACGTGGTGGTCCTGGAGGTCGGGCCGTTCGTCGGCGTTGCCGATGATCACGCTGTAGCCGAGCGCGCGGGCCTCCTCCTCCACGGAGCGGGCCAGCTCGGTGAAGTACGGGTTCATCACATCGCTGATGACCAGGCCGAGGGTGCGGGTCTGGTCGGTGCGCAGCGACCGGGCGACGGCGTTCGGGCGGTAGCCCAGGGCCTCGACGGCGGCCAGCACGCGCGTGCGTGCGTCCTCGCTGACCGACGGATGGTCGTTCAGGACGCGCGACACCGTGGCGACGGAGACCCCCGCCTCGGCAGCGACGTCCTTGATGCTCGCCATCGCCGCTCCACCTCCTCGTGGAATCGATTACATCGATGTGTACGGAGGATTGGAATCGATTACACGGCAGGATGCAAGCCCCTGAGACCGGATCGTGATCCCAGGGGGGGCGAGGTGAGGGAAGCTACCCGGGTGTCAGGGGCCGGTGCAGCGGCCGGTGACACCGCCCGCGCCGTCGGGCTGGCACTTCAAGGGGCTGTCCGCCGCGTCATGGCTCAGATAGCGGCCCATGCAGGAATCGGCCGTGGTGCGGCCCACGCTCGCGCAGTAGTCGACCGCCGCGACGCCGCTGCCGAAGGACCGCGGGACGTAGATCACCCAGTACGCCCCGCCCAGGGACTCGAAGTCGCCGCTGAGCAGCACCTCCGCCGCGGGCACCTGGGCGCGTACGGCCGCCAGCTTCTGGTCCCGCTTGGCCGTGCCCGCGTCGACCGGGCTCTTGGCGAGCAGCGCGAGCCAGCTGTTCGCGTAGGCCTCCGCGCCGTCCGTGGCGTCCGTGGCGTCCGAGCCGCCCGTGCCGGTGGTCGTCGTCGCCTCGGCTTCGGAGGGCGTCTCCTGCGCTGCCGTACCCGAGCCGGGGGACGCCCCGGTGCCGGCCGCCGCCGCTGCCGCTGCGGCGCTTCGGTCTGCGGAGGCCGAGCCGCCGGATGCCTCGGCGGAGCCCTTGGCGGTGGGGCTCTTCCCCGGACGTCCGCTCGCCGTCGCCGACCCGGAGACGGTCGCGGTGACCGTCGCGGCGGGGCCGCCGGTGCGGTCCGCCCCCGAGGCGTCGGCCTGCGTGGCCGGCGTCAGGAACCGGTACGACGCCGCGGCGATCACCGCCAGGACGACCACCGCGGCCGCCACCATCAGCGGGGCGGGCCACAGGGCACGGCGAGCGGGCCGGGTCGGCGTCCGGTGGGTGACCGGTGGTTCTCCGGCCATCAGGGCGCCGTACGCCTGCTGCCCGGCCGAGCCCTCCGCCCGAGGGGAAGCCGAAGCCGAGGCGTCCACCGCAGGGTGATCCGGGCCGACAGCCAGCGGTTTCGTGGCCGCCGCGGTCGGGGGGACACCGGCGGCCACTGTCCCCTCGGCTGTGGGAGCGTCCGTGAGGGAGACACCGGCCCCCGCCGTGCGGAGGCCGTCCGCCCCGGCCGACCGGTTGCCCGCGGCGACCGCCGCGGGCAGGTCGTGCGCCCCGGTCGCGTCGTCGGCCACGGCGGCGAGCATCGCGTCCAGGCGTGCCGCGTCCGGCCGGGCCTGCGGATCCGCTGCGAGCAACCCGGAGAGGACCGGGGCCAGGGGGCCCGCCTGCACCGGCGGCGGCACCGGATCGCCGAGCACCGCGGCGAGGGTGGCGAGACCGGTGCCGCGCCGCATCGGGCTGCGCCCCTCCACCGCCACGTACAGGGTGATGCCGAGCGACCAGAGGTCGGACGCCGGGGCGTCGTCGGCCCCGCGGACGCGCTCCGGCGCCATGTACTCGGGCGAGCCGACCATCAGCCCCGTGTCGGTCAGCGGGCTCACCCCGGGGAGGTCGGCGATGCCGAAGTCGGTGAGCACCGCGCTCGTGGAACCGTCCGGGCCCTCGCTCAGCAGGATGTTCGCCGGTTTGACGTCCCGGTGGTGGATGCCGGCGGCGTGGGCGGCCCGCAGCGCGGCCAGCACGTCCCGGCCGATCCGCGCGGCCTCCCGGGGCGCGAGCGGGCCGTGCTCCAGCCGGGTCTGGAGGGAGATCCCCGGCACGAACTCCATCACGAGCCAGGGGTACGGGTCGGCGTCGACGATGTGATGGATGGCCACCACATGGGGGTGCCGGAGCCGGGCCAGCGCACGGGCCTCGCGGAGCACCCGCTCGTGCTGCACGCGCACGGAATCGTCGGCCGAGCCGGCGGCTCCCGGATCATGGGGGCGGACCTCCTTGAGGGCGACGTCGCGGTGCAGGACGACGTCCCGTGCCCGCCACACCGTGCCCATGCCCCCGGAGCCGAGCCGCTCCAGCAGCTCGAACCGCCCGTCGATCATCCGTCCTGAGCCGTTCAACGGTCCTGTCCCTCGCTCGTCAACCGGTCGCCGCCCTGGGCGGGCAGGGCGCACCGAGCCGCTCCCACGGCCCGGCGAAGGCTACGGACCCACCGGTGCGGCGGCATCGGTGGAACCACGTAGAGGGGCACGTAGAAACAGCCTCGCTCCCTCGTTGTCGGACCCCGGCGGTACCGTCGGATCATGACCGATCAGGCGGGGGCCTCCCCGGCGGGAGAGCGGCGGCTCGCGACGCTGGAAGGCGTACTGGAGCGCATCACGTACGCCAACGAGGAGAACGGCTACACGGTCGCCCGGGTGGACACCGGCAGAGGCGCCGGCGACCTTCTCACGGTCGTCGGCGCGCTGCTCGGCGCCCAGGTCGGCGAGTCGCTGCGGATGGAGGGCCGCTGGGGCTCGCACCCGCAGTACGGCAAGCAGTTCACCGTGGAGAACTACACGACCGTGCTGCCGGCCACCGTCCAGGGCATCCGGCGCTACCTGGGATCCGGCCTGGTCAAGGGCATCGGCCCGGTCTTCGCCGACCGCATCACCCAGCACTTCGGCGTCGACACCCTGACGATCATCGAGGAGGAGCCGAAGCGCCTGATCGAGGTCCCCGGCCTCGGCCCCAAGCGCACGAAGAAGATCGCCGACGCCTGGGAGGAGCAGAAGGCGATCAAGGAGGTCATGCTGTTCCTCCAGACCGTCGAGGTCTCCACCTCCATCGCGGTCCGGATCTACAAGAAGTACGGCGACGCGTCGATCTCCGTCGTGAAGAACCAGCCCTACCGGCTGGCGGCCGACGTGTGGGGCATCGGCTTCCTCACCGCCGACCGGATCGCGCAGTCCGTCGGCATCCCGCACGACAGCCCGGAGCGCGTCAAGGCGGGCCTGCAGTACGCACTGTCGCAGTCCACCGACCAGGGCCACTGCTATCTGCCCGAGGAGCGGCTGATCGCCGACGCGGTGAAGCTGCTCCAGGTCGACACCGGTCTGGTCATCGAGTGCCTGGCCGAACTGGCCGAACCGGACGAGGACTTGGGCGAGCCGGGCGTCGTACGGGAGAAGGTCCCCGGCGAGGACGGCGAGGAGGTCACCGCCGTCTACCTCGTCCCCTTCCACCGCGCCGAACTCTCCCTCTCCGCCCAGCTGCTGCGCCTGCTGCGCACCGAGGAGGACCGGCTGCCGGGCTTTCGCGAGGTGGCCTGGGACAAGGCGCTGGCCTGGCTGAAGGGCCGTACCGGCACCGAGCTCGCGCCCGAGCAGGAGGCGGCCGTGCGGCTCGCGCTGACCGAGAAGGTCGCGGTGCTCACCGGCGGCCCGGGCTGCGGCAAGTCCTTCACCGTGCGCTCGATCGTGGAGCTGGCCCGCGCCAAGAAGGCCAAGGTCGTGCTGGCCGCGCCCACCGGCCGTGCCGCCAAGCGGCTGGCCGAGCTGACCGGCGCCGAGGCCTCGACCGTCCACCGGCTGCTGGAGCTCAAGCCGGGCGGCGACGCGGCGTACGACCGGGACCGCCCGCTGGACGCCGACCTGGTGGTGGTCGACGAGGCGTCCATGCTGGACCTGCTGCTGGCCAACAAGCTGGTGAAGGCCGTACCGCCGGGCGCGCGGCTGCTGTTCGTCGGGGACGTCGACCAACTCCCCAGTGTCGGCGCGGGCGAGGTGCTGCGCGACCTGCTCGCCGACGGCAGCCCGGTGCCCGCCGTGCGGCTCACGCGGGTGTTCCGCCAGGCCCAGCAGTCGGGCGTGGTGACGAACGCGCACCGGATCAACGCCGGGCAGCATCCGGTCACCGACGGCATGAAGGACTTCTTCCTCTTCGTCGAGGACGACACCGAGGAGACCGGCCGGCTCACCGTGGACGTGGCGGCCCGCCGGATCCCGGCGAAGTTCGGCCTGGACCCGCGCCGGGACGTGCAGGTGCTCGCGCCCATGCACCGCGGGCCCGCCGGCGCCGGCACGCTCAACGGACTGCTCCAGCAGGCCATCACCCCCGGCCGCCCCGATCTGGCGGAGAAGCGGTTCGGCGGGCGGGTGTTCCGTGTCGGCGACAAGGTCACCCAGATCCGCAACAATTACGAGAAGGGGAAGAACGGTGTCTTCAACGGCACCGTGGGCGTGGTCACCTCTCTCGATCCGGTGGACCAGCGCCTGACGGTACTGACGGACGAGGACGAGGAGGTTCCGTACGAGTTCGACGAACTGGACGAACTGGCCCACGCGTACGCGGTGACGATCCACCGTTCACAGGGAAGTGAATATCCCGCCGTCGTGATCCCCGTCACCACGGGAGCATGGATGATGCTCCAGCGGAACCTGTTGTATACGGCCGTCACCCGCGCGAAGCGTCTCGTCGTCCTCGTCGGCTCACGCAAGGCGATCGGCCAGGCCGTGCGCACGGTCTCGGCGGGCCGGCGCTGCACGGCCCTCGATTTCCGGCTCTCGGGCCGTTGAGCACCCGGTTCGCCCCCGGTTCTCGAACGCATCACAAAAAATGATCGATCAAACGAGTCGTAAAGGTCACAGAGCACTTCCCCAACCGTGACGAAGGCGGCAGGATGAGCAAGTTGGCGGCACTGAGTGCCGTCGATAAGCCCAATGGTCGACCCCGAGTGCACTCTCCTGCGCCAAATGGGGGAGGGTAGAGACAGTCAGGGCAACCTCGAAGAAGAGGCACAACGTCGGTGAGGGATGACGTGAGCGACAACTCTGTAGTACTGCGGTACGGCGACGGCGAGTACACCTACCCGGTGATCGACAGCACCGTCGGCGACAAGGGCTTCGACATCGGGAAGCTCCGCGCCCAGACCGGTCTGGTGACCCTGGACAGCGGCTACGGCAACACCGCCGCCTATAAATCCGCCATCACGTACCTCGACGGCGAGCAGGGGATCCTCCGGTACCGCGGTTACCCGATCGAGCAGCTCGCGGAGCGGTCGACCTTCCTCGAGGTCGCCTATCTCCTGATCAACGGCGAGCTGCCGACGGTCGACGAGCTGAGCGTCTTCAAGAACGACATCACGCAGCACACCCTGCTGCACGAGGACGTCAAGAACTTCTACAAGGGCTTCCCGCGCGACGCCCACCCGATGGCGATGCTGTCCTCGGTGGTCTCCGCGCTGTCCACCTTCTACCAGGACAGCCACAACCCGTTCGACGAGAAGCAGCGCAACCTCTCCACGATCCGGCTGCTCGCCAAGCTTCCGACGATCGCGGCGTACGCCTACAAGAAGTCGATCGGCCACCCGTTCGTCTACCCGCGCAACGACCTCGGTTACGTCGAGAACTTCCTGCGCATGACCTTCTCGGTCCCCGCCCAGGAGTACGAGCTCGACCCGGTCGTGGTCTCCGCCCTGGACAAGCTGCTCATCCTGCACGCGGACCACGAGCAGAACTGTTCGACCTCCACGGTCCGCCTGGTCGGCTCCTCGCAGGCGAACATGTTCGCCTCGATCTCGGCCGGCATCAACGCGCTGTGGGGCCCGCTGCACGGCGGCGCCAACCAGTCCGTGCTGGAGATGCTCGAGGGCATCCAGTCGGGCGGCGGCGACGTCGACTCCTTCATCTCCAAGGTGAAGAACAAGGAGGACGGCGTCCGCCTGATGGGCTTCGGCCACCGGGTGTACAAGTCCTTCGACCCCCGCGCCAAGATCATCAAGGCGGCGGCGCACGATGTCCTCTCGGCCCTCGGCAAGTCCGACGAGCTGCTGGACATCGCCCTCAAGCTCGAGGAGCACGCGCTCTCCGACGAGTACTTCGTCCAGCGCAATCTGTACCCGAACGTGGACTTCTACACGGGTCTGATCTACCGCGCGATGGGCTTCCCGACCGAGATGTTCACGGTCCTCTTCGCCCTCGGCCGCCTTCCGGGCTGGATCGCCCAGTGGCACGAGATGATCAAGGAGCCGGGTTCCCGCATCGGCCGTCCCCGGCAGATCTACACGGGTGTGGTCGAGCGCGACTTCGTTCCGGTCGAGCAGCGCTGACGCCTCCGGCGGGGGCCGCACGGGTTCCCCGCCGCCGGTTCGTATGACAGGTGCGGCTGAGTGGGGCTCGTTCGCGCAGTTCCCCGCGCCCCTGGGCAAAGACATAGCGGAAGGCGCCCCGGCGTCAGTCCCCCCACGGGCCGACGACCAGGGCGCCTTCCCATGTCCCGGTGCGGATTCCCCCCACGGGATCCGGCCGGGCGTTTATGAGGACAGCGCCTGAATTCGCTGTGTCGATATGCGGTTGTCGAGCGGTTGTTGTGCCTGCGGTTGAGCACAACGGGTGGAACCCGCCGTACTACCGCGTGTGCGATCTGCCGGGACGCGCACGCTGGGAGGGCCGCTCAAAGCTTCCCGGTGTACGTGCCCCGGCAACGCATCTCTGAGGAAGTCCCCCAAGACATCCCCAGATGCCGGTCCGCGCCCCCCAAGACGCTTTCCGACACCGTCAACTTAGACCTTCGAACCCCTTCGGTGGTTACGTTCACATCACTGTGATCTGTGTCTCTTGCATATGTCCGTTAGATGCGCAAGAGCCCGGATACAGCGAGCGAGGCCCAAGCGTAAGGATGATGCGCGAGCCTTGTGAAGAGCTTATGTGAGGCTCGCGCAGGACTCCAGGGGGTCTCAGTCAAAGGTGCGCAACCTGAGACTGTTCGTCACCACGAAGACCGACGAGAAGGCCATCGTGGCCCCGGCGATCATCGGGTTGAGCAGTCCGGCGGCGGCCAGCGGCAGCGCGGCCACGTTGTATCCGAACGCCCACACCAGATTGCCCTTGATCGTGGACAGGGTCCGCCGGGACAGCCGGATGGCGTCCGCCGCCACCCGCAGATCCCCGCGCACCAGCGTCAGATCGCTCGCCTCGATCGCCGCGTCCGTCCCGGTGCCCATGGCCAGCCCCAGATCGGCGGTGGCGAGCGCGGCCGCGTCGTTCACTCCGTCGCCGACCATCGCGACGACCCGCCCCTCGTCCTGGAGCCGCCGTACGACGTCGACCTTGTCCTCGGGCAGCACCTCGGCGATCACCTCGTCGATCCCGACCACTGCCGCGACCGCCTCGGCGACGGCCCGGTTGTCCCCGGTCAGCAGCACCGGGGTGAGCCCCAGCGCGCGCAGCTCCCGGACCGCCTCGGCGCTGGTCTCCTTGACCGCGTCGGCGACCGTGAGCACCCCGCGCGCGCTTCCGTCCCAGCCGACGACGACGGCCGTACGGCCGTCCCGCTCGGCCTCGTCCTTGGCGCGGGCCAGCTTCTGCGGAAGGTCCTCGAAGAGCCGCCCCACGGCCACCTCGCGCCCCTCCACGCGCCCTCGCACACCCCGCCCGGGCACGTTCTCGAAGTGCTCGGCCGCCGGCAGTTCCCCGGCGCGTTCCTCCGCGCCCGCGGCCACCGCGCGGGCGACCGGGTGCTCGGAGGCGTGCTCCAGGGCGCCCGCGAGCCGCAGCAGTTCGGTCTCGTCCGTGCCGTCCGTGACGTACACGTCCTGGAGGGTCATCCGGCCGGTGGTGACGGTGCCCGTCTTGTCGAGGACGACGGTGTCGACGCGGCGGGTGGACTCCAGGACCTCGGGCCCCTTGATGAGGATGCCGAGCTGGGCGCCGCGCCCGGTGCCGACCAGCAGGGCCGTGGGGGTGGCGAGCCCGAGCGCGCACGGGCAGGCGATGATCAGCACGGCGACGGCCGCGGTGAACGCGGCGGCGGTGTCCCCGGTCGCGCCGAGCCAGCCGCCGAAGGTGGCGGTCGCGAGCACCATGACCACGGGCACGAACACGCCCGCGATCCGGTCGGCCAGCCGCTGCACCTCGGCCTTGCCGTTCTGCGCGTCCTCGACGAGCCGCGCCATCCGGGCCAGCCGGGTGTCGGCGCCGATCCGGGCGGCCTCGACGACGAGCCGCCCGCCCGCGTTCACGGTCGCGCCGGCGACGAAGTCGCCCGGCCCGACGTCCACCGGCACGGACTCGCCCGTCAGCATCGAGGCGTCGACCGCCGAGACGCCCTCGACGACCGTGCCGTCGGTGGCGATCTTCTCCCCGGGCCGTACGACGAACCGGTCGCCCACGGCGAGCCGGTCGGCCGGGATCCGGGTCTCCCGCCCGTCGCGCAGCACGGAGACGTCCTTGGCGCCCAGCTCCATCAGGGCCCTGAGCGCCGCCCCCGCGCTCCGCTTGGAGCGGGCCTCCAGATAGCGGCCGAGCAGGATGAGGGCGGTGACTCCGGCGGCGACCTCCAGATAGATCGCGGAGGCGCCGTCCGTGCGCGAGACGGTGAGTTCGAACGGGTGCCGCATGCCGGGCATGCCCGCGTCCCCCAGGAACAGCGCCCACACCGACCAGCCGAAGGCGGCCAGCGTGCCCACGGACACCAGGGTGTCCATGGTGGCGGCGCCGTGCCGCAGGTTCGTCCAGGCGGCCCGGTGCAACGGGGCGCCGCCCCAGACGACGACGGGCGCGGCGAGCGTCAGCGAGAGCCACTGCCAGAAGTCGAACTGGAGGGCGGGGACCATCGCGAGCAGCACGACGGGCGCCGCGAGGAGGACGGTGACCAGGAGCCGGTGGCGCAGGGCCGAGAGCTCGGGGTCGCTTTCGTCCGTGCTCCCGGTCCCCTCGTCGGCGGGCTCCTCACGGACGGGTTCCTCGGCCGTGTACCCCGTCTTCACCACGGTCGCGATGAGGTCGGCGACCTCGGTCCCGGGCGGGTAGCTGATCTTCGCCTTCTCGGTGGCGTAGTTGACCGTCGCGGTCACCCCGTCCATCCGGTTCAGCTTCTTCTCCACCCGGGACGCGCAGGTGGCGCAGGTCATTCCGCCGATCAGCAGTTCGACCTCGGCGGTCGGGGCGGCTATCGGCGCGTCGGTGGCGGTGCTCGTCGTCATGGCCGTGGGGGTGGTCGGGTCAGGCCCGGTCGGCCAGCTCGAAACCGGCCTCGTCGACGGCGGCGCGCACGGCCGCCTCGTCGAGCGGGGCGGCGGAGACGACGGTGACCTCACCGGTGGCGGCGACCGCCGTGACGGAGGCGACCCCCGGCAGTCCGGAGATCTCGCCGGAGACGGCGCCCTCGCAGTGGCCGCAGCTCATGCCGCTCACCTGGTAGACGGTGGTGACGGAGCCCGCGGTGTCGGTCTGAGCGGTCATGTCGTTCTCCTCGGGGAGGCGGATGGGGCCGGCGGGGACCTGAGAGGTCTCCCAGTGACGCCACCCTATACCCCTAGGGGGTATTTCTCCAAGAAGGATCCTGGCGTGCCAGGGAGCGCACCCAGGCCACCCCGAGCAGGGCCACGAGCACCGTCGCGCCGACCGAGAACAGCGTGAGCAGATGCTGCTGCTCCGTGGTCGGCCGCGGGATGTACCCCGCGGCGAAGAGCCGTCGGTCCAGGCCGCCGGCGGTCAGCCGGGCCACCAGCCAGATCGCGATCCCGTGGGTGGAGTCCCACAGAGCGTGCAGCAGCGCGACGCCGACGCAGGTGCCGAGGACGGGCGCGGCGAACGGGAAACGCCCGTTCGGACGGCGGTACTCCAGCAGGACCCCGCCCGCGACCGCCGTCCACAGCCCATGGCCGAAGGGGGCGAGCACCCCGCGCAGGATCTCGGTCTCCAGCAGTGCGCCGAGGTCGACGCCGACCGTCGAGACGGCCGCGTCGAAGGCGTACCCGGCGCTCTCCGGGGCCGCGAAGCCGAAGCCGACGGCCGCGCCCAGCACCACCCCGGCGCGCAGACCCCGCAGCCGGGTCTGCCGGCGCACCACGAACATCAGCGCGCCGAGCTTCGCCGCCTCCTCGATCAGCCCCACCCCGACGAACCTCCACAGCGAGGGGTGCAGCAGATGGGACTCCATCACCGACGCGCCGAGCACGCCCAGCGTGCCGCCGGTCAGGAAGCAGCCGAGGATCAGGCCGACGCCCAGGTCGCGGCCGTGCCGCTCGTACGCCCACAGCACGAAGGAGACCGGGACGAGGAAGCTGCCGAGCAGGATCAGGGTCGGCAGCAGGGTGGTGTTCGCGGTGGCGTACGTGACGAGCGCGGTGAGCGCCCACAGCAGCAGCCCGCCGCCCAGGCAGCGCTTCCACAGCCCGGCACGGATCCGCGGGGCCGGCGGAGGGGGCTGCTGCGGTCCGGGGATGCGGGCCCGGGGCGCGCCGGGCGGCGGGGAGTGGGTCACGGCAAATCCCCTCGTCGTCAAGGGTCGTCCGGGCAGGGGCGTGCACCCGGAGCGGATTTACCGGCACTTTATGTAGCTATGTCCTGGACCGCAGTCCGGGACGGTCGTCCGGAGGAGGGCCGTCCGGGCGGCGGGCCCCGGCTAAGGGGTCGCGGTGGCCGCGGGGGTGCGGGCCGGGTGCTCGCCGACCAGTGGTTGCAGATAGCGGATCAGGACGTTCTTCAGTTCCCGGACGTACGCCTCGCGCTCGGCGCCCTCGTGGCCCAGGACCAGCTCCAGGCCCGCCTTGTACAGGCCCAGGCACATGTGGGCGGTGCGGGTGAGGTCGGCGGAGGGTGCGCCGGGCAGGAACGAGGCGAGCAGCTCCTCGATGCGGGAGAGGAGGGTCGCGTGCAGCGCGTCGTGCTCCTCGGTCATCCGGCCCGGGACGTCGGGGCCGTGCATCAGGGCGAAGAACACCGGGTGGTCGCAGTTGAAGGCGATGAACCGGTCGACGGCCGCGCCCACGGCCTCCTCCACCGGGGTCGCCGGGTCGACCGGGGCGAGCGCCTCGCCGTAGGCCTCCCGCATCTGGTGCATGAGCCGGTCGCCCAGCTCGATGGCGATCGCTTCCTTGTTCGGGAAGAACTGGTACAGCGTGCCCGGTGAGACGCCGGCCTCGCGGGCGATCGCGTTGGTGCTGGCGGCGGTGTAGCCGGTGGTGGTGAAGACGGTGGCCGCGGCCTCCAGCAGCTGCGCGATGCGCCGCTCCCCGCGCGCCTGACGGCGGCGCGGCTGTTCCTTCTCCTGGTTCTCGGGCACGCGGTTATCCCCAGCTCTTCGAACGCGGTTGACAAACGCGAGAGGTCGCTCGCATTCTTGGGATCAGAAACGCGAGCGCTCTCTCGTGTTTGCCATTTTACGGTTTTCACGACTGCTTGCAGGGTGAAGGGGACACCGCACGATGACCGAAGTCAACAGCCCACCCCGCCCCGGAGGATGGACCCGCTTCGTGACCGCCAGGCCGAGACTGACCCTGCTCGCGGCCCTGGTGCTCACCGTGCTCGCCGTGCTGGCCGGCAGCGGGGTCGCGGACCGGCTGGGCAGCGGCGGCTGGGAGGATCCGGACGCTCAGTCCACCTACGCGACCAAGACCCTGGAGCGCGCGTTCCCCGAGTCCCAGCCCAATCTGCTGCTGCTCGTCGACGCGGGCGAGGCCTCGGTGGACACCCCGGCGGTCCGGGCCGAGGCAGCCCGGCTCACCGCCCGGCTCACCGCCGAGGAGGGGATCGTGGGCGTCGGCTCCTACTGGGACGCCGATCCCTCGACGGCACCCGCCCTGCGCGCGAAGGACGGCCACGAGGCGCTGATCGCGGCCCGCATCACGGGCGACGAGAAGACCATGGGCGAGACCCTCGACCGCGTCGCCCCCTCCTACCGGGGCGAACAGGGCCCGGTGAAGGTCAGGATCGGCGGCATCGTCGCCGTGCGGCACGAGATGCAGACCACCATCCGGGAGGACCTCACCCGCGCCGAGCTGATCGCCCTGCCGATCACCCTGGTGCTGCTGGTGATGGTCTTCGGCAGCGCGGTCGCCGCCCTGCTGCCGCTCGGCATCGGCATCGTCGCGATCCTGGGCACCAACGCGGTCCTCAGCGGTCTGACCGCGTTCACCGACGTCTCCGTCTTCGCGATGAACCTGACCACGGCCCTGGGCCTCGGCCTCGCCATCGACTACGCCCTGTTCATCGTCCGCCGCTTCCGCGAGGAACTCTCCACCGGCGCCGAACCGCTCGGCGCGATCGCCACCACCCTGCGCACGGCCGGGCGCACGGTCCTGTTCTCCGCGCTCACGGTCGCCGTCTCCCTCGCCGCGATGCTCGTCTTCCCCCAGTACTTCCTGCGCTCCTTCGCGTATGCCGGCATGGCGGTGGTCCTGCTGGCCGCCGCGGCCGCCCTGATCCTCCTCCCGGCAGCCCTCGTCCTGCTGGGCGACCGGGTCAACGCCCTCGACCTGCGACGGGCGTTCCGCAGAGGGCCGAAGGCCGCGGGTGCCGAGACCGCCGGGGGCGGCCGGGGCTGGGCCCGCGCGGCGGACCTGGTCATGCGGCGGGCCCCGTTCTTCGCCCTGGGGACGACGGCCGTCCTGATCCTGCTCGGACTGCCCTTCCTGGGCGTGAGGTTCGGCACGGCCGACGACCGCCAGCTGCCCTCCTCCGCCGAGTCCCACGTGGTGCAGCAGCACATCAGGGACGGCTTCCCGGGCAGCCCCGGCGGCGGCCTGGAGATCCTCGCCGAGGGGAAGGCGACCGAGGCGCAGTACACCGCCTACAAGGCACGCGTCGCCGCTCTCCCCGAGGTGGTCCAGGTCGACGGCCCCCTGGTCAAGGGCGACACGGCGTACTTCACCGTGCAGCCCGAGGGCGAGGCCGTCGGCGACCCGGCCCAGCACCTGGTCGGTGACCTGCGCGCCCTGAAGGCCCCCTTCGACACCAAGGTGACCGGCACGGCGGCGGTCCTGGTCGACTCCAAGCACGCGATCGGCGCACAACTGCCCTGGGCGGGAGCCTTCGTCGCCGTCGTCACCCTGCTGCTGGTCTTCCTCCTCACCGGCAGCGTGCTGATCCCGCTCCAGGCGGTGCTGCTCAACGCGCTCAGTCTGACGGCGATGTTCGGCGCGGTGGTCTGGGTCTTCCAGGACGGCCACCTCTCCGGCCTCCTCGGCTTCACCAGCCCCGGCTCCATCGAGACCACCCTGCCCGTCCTGATGTTCTGCGTGGCCTTCGGTCTCTCCATGGACTACGGCGTGTTCCTGCTCTCCCGCATCAAGGAGGAGTACGACGCAACCGGCGACCACGAGCGCGCGGTCCGCCTCGGTCTGCAGCGCACGGGCGGGCTGATCACGGCGGCGGCGGTCATCCTGGCCGTGGTGATGGTCGCGATAGGCACCTCTCGTGTCACCAACACCAAGATGCTCGGCCTCGGCATCGCCCTCGCGGTCCTGATGGACGCGATGGTGATCCGCAGCCTCCTGGTCCCGGCGATCATGCGCCTCACGGGCCGAGCGACGTGGTGGGCCCCGGCGCCCCTGCGCAGGTTCCACGAACGGTTCGGCTTGAGCGAGGGCGACGATAACCCACCCAGGGGCGCGGGACGTGACACCATGCGGCTCCGCCGCGGGGGCGCGACCAGCCACGATGTACCCGCAGACGGAAACGGCGACGGGAGCGCAGATGCGAGCGGTGGTCTACGAGCGGTACAGCGAACCCCTTGAGGTACGTGAGCTGCCCGACCCCCGACCGGCCCCCCACGGAGTGGTCGTTCGCGTAGAAGCCACCGGCCTCTGCCGAAGCGACTGGCACGGCTGGATGGGCCACGACCCGGACATCGTCCTCCCGCACGTCCCCGGGCATGAACTCGCCGGAGTAGTCGAGGAGGCCGGCGAAAGGGTCACCCGCTGGCGCCCCGGCGACCGGGTCACCGTCCCCTTCGTGTGCGGCTGTGGAACCTGCGGGGCATGCGCGGTCGGCGACCACCAGGTGTGCGAGCGCCAGACCCAGCCCGGCTTCACGCACTGGGGCTCCTTCGCCCAGTTCGTGGCGCTGGACCACGCCGATGTGAACCTGGTCGCGATCCCGGACGACCTGTCCTACGGCACCGCGGCCTCCCTCGGCTGCCGGTTCGCCACCGCGTTCCGGGCGGTCGTGCAGCAGGGCCGGGTCGCGGCGGGGGAGTGGGTCGCGGTGCACGGCTGCGGTGGGGTCGGCCTGTCCGCGGTGATGATCGCGGCGGCGAGCGGGGCCCGGGTGGTCGCGGTGGACGTGTCGCCGCGGGCGCTGGAGCTGGCGCGGACGTTCGGCGCGGCGGAGTGCGTGGACGCGACGGGCGTGGCGGACACCGCGGCGGCGGTCCGTGACCTCACCGGCGGCGGCGCCCATCTCTCCCTGGACGCCCTCGGCTCCCCGGCCACCTGCGCCGCCTCGGTGAACGGACTGCGGCGCCGGGGCCGGCACCTCCAGGTCGGCCTGCTGCCCTCACCCGAGGGCACCACGCCCGTCCCGCTGGCCCGTGCCATCGCCCTCGAACTGGAGATCCTCGGCAGCCACGGCATGGCCGCGCACACCTACCCGGCGATGCTGGAGGCGGTCCGCGCCGGGGTCCTGCGCCCCGACCTCCTGGTGACCTCGACGATCACCCTGGACGCCGTACCGCGGGCGCTGGCGGGGATGGGGACGGCGCCGGGGTCCGGGGTCACCGTCATCGAGCCGTGGAGCTGAGGTCGGGGCACGTGGGGCACGGGGCGGGGAAGGAGGAGGTCAGTCGGATCTGCGTCCGCGGTTGCCCGGCCGGGCGGCGGCCCAGGCGTGGACGGTGGCGGCGAACCAGTACGGCTTTCCGCCGTCGACACGGTCGGGCGGGGGGAGGAGTCCGTGCTTGCGGTAGGACCGTACGGTGTCCGGCTGCACCCTGATGTGCGCCGCGATCTCCTTGTAGGACCAGAGCCTTCGGTCGGTCATGCGTTGCACCTCCCTGCGCGCGCGGGGGTGGCGGCCGGGAGGCCGCCCGGGGGAGCCCGGCGCTGCGCTGGCGATCACCAAGCCTGTGCCCGGTGAACGACGCAGAGTGACTGTGTGAACACAGCTGTCGACCGTGCGTGACAGAAGACCCGCGTAGGCGTGACATGTGTGACAGGGAGGGGGCATTTGTGACGAAGGTGACGCGAAGGTGCGCGAGGGGTCGGCGGGAGTGGCGCGTTGACAACCCGTACCGCGGCCCAGGACAGAGCGGGGCCGGGCCCGCTGCGACAGGCCCGGCCCACTCCGTCCCCGCCATCCCCCCGGGACGACCGGATCAACTGGCAGGACCCCAGCCTGTATTCAGCCAACCCGCCGGGTCTTGGAAAAATGCGCACCCGGTACGGACCAATCGCCCGGCCGGACCGGCAGCACCAGGCTGGTCGCCTCCCCGCTCATCCGGTCCGCCGTCGGGGAGGCCGGTGCCGGCGACCGTCTGGCCTGGGCGAACTCCCTCGGCGTACAGCCCGTCATCGCCTTGAACTCACCGCTGAGATGGGCCTGGTCGTAGAAGCCGCACTGGGCGGCGGTCTCCGCCGCGCTCCGGCCGGCGGCCAGCAGCCGACGGGCGCGTTGCAGCCGCAGCACCCGCGCCGCGGCCTTGGGGCCGAGCCCGATCTGTTCCCGGAACCGGCTCTCCAGCTGGCGTACGCTCCAGCCGACCTCCTCGGCCAGCCGGGGCACCGGGATCGCGCCCCCCGTGCGCACCAGCAGCGACCAGGCCCGCACCACCCGTTCGGAACTCGGCACCCCCGCCTCCCACCACCGGGCGAAGACCTCGTCCAGCAGCCCGAACCGCTCCGCCCAGCAGGGCAGCGCGGCCAGCGCGGCGGCGAGTTCCCGCAGGGGTGTGGCGAGGGAGTGCGGCAGTTCGTCGGGGTCGACGGTCCGGTTGGCCAGCTCGTGCTGCGGTGTCCCGAACAGGGTGAACGCGGCCCAGGGTGTCAGCAGCACCTCCACGCCGGAGACCCGCCCGCCGTGCTCTCCGACGGCGGGTGTGGTGGTGGGCCCGCAGTACACGGACACCAAGGTGTCCGGATCCCGCCCGGCCCGGGAGATCCGGACCGGCTGATCGAACCCCAGCAACAGGGTCGAGGCCCCGATGGGCGTCTCGAGCCGCCGCCGGGGCCGGGACAGGGCGAGCCTGATCCCGCGATAGCTCATCACCCCGGGCCGCAGCCGGGGATGGGGAACCCCGGTGGCGAACTCCCAGGACCCACCGGCCCCTTGACCGGAGTGGACGCGTATCGCGCGCGGAGTCATGGGCACCCATGCTAGAGGCGGCGACACCAGCCCACCCAGGGGCGCGGGGCTGTATCGATATGCGGCTCCGCCGCGTGGGCGCGACCAGCCCCCACAACCCGCACACGACATACGACCTACGCCCCGCACGACCTCAGGAACGCCCGGGTCCGCTGAGCGATGGGCAGCGGCTTGTCCTGCTCGCACGGGTACATGTCCTGCTCCACGATCGCGAACAGGTCCACGTCCAGCTTCCCCGCGGCCTCCAGGACGGGACCGAGCGCCGGCACCCCCGCAGGGGGCTCGCACATCACGCCCTGGGCCACGGCCGGCCCGAACGGCGTCCCCTTGGCCTTCACATCGGCGAGGATCTCCGGGTCCACCTGCTTGAGGTGGAGGTACCCGATCCGCGACCCGTACGTCTCGATCAGCTTCACGCTGTCGCCGCCGCAGTACGCGTAGTGCCCGGTGTCCAGGCACAGCGACACGAGGTCGGAGTCGGTGCCGTCCAGGAAGCGGACGACGTTCTCCTCGCTGTCGATGTGGGTGTCGGCGTGCGGGTGGACGACGATCTGGAGCCCGTACCGCTCCTGCACCTCCTTGCCGAGCCGCTCGGTCAGCGTGGTGAGGTTGCGCCACTGCTCAGGCGTGAGGGTGTCGGACTCCAGCACCTCGCCGGTCTTGTCGTCCCGCCAGAAGGACGGGATGACGACGAGGTGCTTCGCCCCCATCGCCTGCGCGAGCACCGCGTTGTCCGCGACATGCGCCCAGGTCTTCTCCCACACGGCCTCGCCGTGGTGGAGCCCGGTGAAGACCGTGCCGGCCGACACCTTCAGGCCGCGCCGGGCGGTCTCCTCGGTGAGGACGGCCGGGTCGGTCGGCAGATAGCCGTAGGGGCCCAGTTCGATCCACTCGTAGCCGGACTGCGCGACCTCGTCGAGGAAGCGCTGCCAGGGGACCTGTACCGGGTCGTCCGGGAACCAGACGCCCCAGCTGTCGGGGGCCGACCCGATCCGAATGCGGGAAAGTGAGGACTGAGGTGACTGAGGTGACAACGACGTCATGGGCGCCAGCGTGCGGGCTCTCCTCAGGGGTGTCAAGGCCTGGTCCGAATGTCTGGACAAACTATTGACAGGGTGCCCGGAGCCGGACTACAAAACCGTGGAGAGCCGACACGGGGCAGGGCCCGAACGGGCCGAGCCGACACGAAGGGAACTCGATGGCGTACGACCTGATCACCATGGGGCGGATCGGGGTGGACCTCTATCCGCTGCAGACGGGTGTGCCGCTCCCGCAGGTCACGTCCTTCGGGAAGTTCCTGGGCGGCTCGGCGTCCAACGTCGCGGTCGCCGCGGCCCGCCTCGGCCGGTCCACCGCCGTGATCACCCGCACCGGTGACGACCCCTTCGGCACGTACCTCCACGAGGCCCTGCGCGGCTTCGGCGTCGACGACCGCTATGTCACCGCGGTGCCGGGCCTGCAGACGCCGGTCACCTTCTGCGAGGTGTTCCCGCCGGACGACTTCCCGCTGTACTTCTACCGCAGGCCCAAGGCCCCGGACCTGGAGATCGACGCCCACGAGCTGGACCTCGACGCCATCCGCGAGGCGGGCATCTTCTGGATCACCGGCACCGGCCTGAGCGAGGAGCCCAGCCGGACGGCGACCCTCGCCGCCCTCGCACACCGGGCCAAGGCCGGCACCACGGTCTTCGACCTCGACTGGCGCCCGATGTTCTGGACCGACCCGGACGCGGCCCGCCCGTTCTACGCCGAGGCCCTCAAGCACACCACCGTCGCGGTCGGCAACCTCGACGAGGTGGAGGTCGCCACCGGCGTGCGCGAACCGCGGGCCGCCGCCCAGGCGCTGCTGGACGCGGGCGTCGAGCTCGCCGTCGTCAAGCAGGGCCCCAAGGGGGTCCTCGCCGTCCACCGCAGCGGTGAGTCCGCCGAGGTCCCGCCGCTGCCCGTGAACGTCCTCAACGGCCTCGGCGCGGGCGACGCCTTCGGCGGCTCCCTCTGCCACGGGCTGCTCGCCGACTGGGACCTGGAGCAGATCATGCGGCACGCCAACGCGGCCGGCGCGATCGTCGCCTCCCGTCTGGAGTGCTCCTCCGCGATGCCGACCGGCGACGAGATCGAGGCCGCCGTCGAGGCAGGGGCCGTCCTGTGAGCGTCGACATCTCCGAACTCGTCCGGCTGCGCGCCGAGCGGCCCGAGGCGATCGCCGAGGCCGCCGCCCGCCGCCCCCGCCGGCCGCTCCTCAACGACTCCGGCCGGCTGATGATCGTCGCCGCCGACCACCCCGCCCGGGGCGCGCTCGGCGTCGGCGGCGACAAGCTGGCCATGGCCAACCGCGCCGGCCTGCTGGAACGCATGATCCTGGCGCTGTCCCGGCCCGGCGTGGACGGGGTCCTCGCGACCGCCGACATCCTCGACGACCTGCTGCTGCTCGGCGCCCTCGACGGCAAGGTCGTCATGGGCTCGCTGAACCGGGGCGGCCTCCAGGGCTCCGTCTTCGAGATGGACGACCGGTTCACCGGCCACCGCCCCGAGGACATCGAGCGCCTCCACTTCGACGCGGGCAAGCTGCTCGTACGGATCGACTACGACGACCCGGGCTCCCTCACCACCCTGGAGTCCACGGCCCGCGCGATCGACGACATGGCGGCCCGCAGGCTGCCGCTCTTCGTCGAGCCGTTCATCAGCCGCCGCACCCCCGAGGGCAAGGTGAGGAACGACCTCTCCGCCGAGGCCGTCACCAAGTCCATCGCCATCGCCTCCGGCCTCGGCGGCACCTCGGCCTACACCTGGCTGAAGCTCCCCGTCACCGACAACCCCGACGACATGGCCGAGGTCATGGAGGCCTCCACCCTCCCCGCCGTGCTGCTGGGCGGGGAAGTGGGCGAGGACCAGGACGGGGCGTACGAGAAGTGGCGCGGGGCGCTGCAACTCCCCACCGTCCGGGGCCTGGTGGTCGGCCGTTCGCTGCTGTACCCGGCGGACGGGGACGTCGCCGCCGCCGTGGACACCGCCGTAGGACTGCTGTGAGGGCCGCATGAGCAACGACCTGTACCTCCCCAAGGGGACCACCGCCGACGGTGAACTCGCCCTCGACATCGACCCGAAGCGGGCCGGCTGGACCTACAGCAGTCTGAGGATCATCGAGCTCGCCCCGGGCGGCAGCCACACCCTCACCACCGGTGAGAGCGAGTGGATCGTGCTTCCGCTCGAAGGCGGATGTACCGTGCAAACAGACGAGAACGAGTTCCAACTCCTGGGCAGGGAAAGCGTGTTCGCGTCGGTCTCCGACTTCGCGTACGTTCCCCGCGACGCCCGGGTCACGATCGCCTCCGGCGCGGGAGGCCGCTTCGCCCTGGCAGGAGCGAAGTGCGAGCGACAACTCCCCGCCCGCTACGGCCCCGCGCCGGAGGTCCCCGTCGAAGAGCGCGGCAGCGGCAACCGGTTGCGCCATGTGCGCAACTTCGCCTCCGCCGACGCCTTCGACTGCGACAGGCTGATCGCCGTCGAGGTGATCACCCCCGGCGGCAACTGGTCCTCGTACCCGCCGCACAAGCACGACGAGCACCGGCCGGGCGAGGAGGCCGAGCTCGAGGAGATCTACTACTTCGAGATCGACGGCCCGCACGGCTTCGGCTACCAGCGCGTGTCCCCCTCCCGCGAGGGCGGATCCGAGGTCCTCGCCGAGGTCCGTTCCGGTGACGCCGTCCTCGTCCCCGACGGCTGGCACGGCCCGTCGATCGCCCAGCCCGGCCACGCCATGTACTACCTGAACGTCATGGCGGGCCCCGGAGAGAACCGCGAGTGGCGGATCTGCTTCCACCCGGACCACACGGAGGGTTACCGATGACCATCAGGCTCACAGTGGCCCAGGCCCTGGTGCGCTTCCTCGCCGCCCAGTACACCGAACGCGACGGGGTACGGCAGCGGCTGATCAGCGCCACCTGGGGCATCTTCGGCCACGGCAACGTGGCCGGCCTCGGCCAGGCGCTGATCGAGTACGGCGACGACATGCCGTTCCACCAGGGCCGCAACGAGCAGTCCATGGTGCACGCGGCCGTGGGCTACGCCCGCCAGTCGAACCGGCTCTCCACCCACGCGGTGACGACGTCCATCGGCCCCGGCGCGACCAACCTGGTCACCGGCGCCGCCCTGGCCACCGTCAACCACCTCCCGGTGCTGCTGCTGCCCGGCGACATCTTCGCCACCCGCGTCGCCGACCCGGTGCTCCAGCAGCTGGAGGTGCCGTACGCGGGCGATGTCTCGGTCAACGACTCGCTGCGCCCGGTGTCCAGGTACTTCGACCGCGTCACCCGCCCGGAGGCCCTGATCCCGGCGGCCCTCCAGGCCATGCGGGTCCTCACCGACCCCGTGGAGACGGGCGCGGTCACCCTCGCGATGCCGCAGGACGTGCAGGCCGAGGCGTACGACTGGCCGGAGGAGTTCTTCGCCGAGCGCACCTGGGTCGTACGACGCCCGGGCGCCGACCCGACCGAACTCGCCGAGGCGGTCCGGATGATCCGCGCGGCGAAGCGCCCCCTGGTCGTCGCGGGCGGCGGTGTCCACCACAGCCGCGCCGAGGAGGCCCTCGCCGAGTTCGCCTCGACCACCGGCATCCCGGTCTCCTCCACCCAGGCCGGCAAGGGCTCCCTGCGCTACGACCACCCCCAGGACGTGGGCGGCGTCGGCCACACCGGCACCGCCACCGCCGACGAACTGGCCCGCACCGCGGACCTGATCATCGGCGTCGGCACCCGCTACACCGACTTCACCACCGCCTCCAACACCCTGTTCCAGGGCGCGGGGGTGCGCTTCCTCAACCTCAACATCGCCCCCTACGACGGCCACAAGCTCGCCGGACAGCCGCTGGTCGCGGACGCCAGCAGCGGCCTGGCGGAGCTGACGGCGGCGCTGAGGACGCACGCGCACCGGGTCGCGGACGCGTACGTCACCGAGTACACCGAGGACAAGGAGCGCTGGGAGCAGCGCGTCGACGCCTGCTACGAGGCCGAGGAGCCCGACGCCCGCCCCACCCAGCCGCAGGTCCTCGGCGCGCTCGACGCCCTCGCCGACGAGTCCGACGTGATCATCAACGCGGCCGGTTCGCTCCCCGGCGATCTGCACAAGCTGTGGCGGGCCCGCTCCCGGGACCAGTACCACCTGGAGTACGGCTACTCCTGCATGGGGTACGAGATCCCGGCGGCCATCGGAGTGAAGATGGCCGCGCCCGAGCGGAACGTCTGGGCGCTGGTCGGCGACGGCACGTATCTGATGATGCCGACGGAGATCGTGACGGCCGTGCAGGAGGGGATCGCGATCAAGATCCTGCTCGTGCAGAACCACGGCTACGCCTCGATCGGCGGGCTCTCGGAGTCCGTCGGCGGTGAGCGGTTCGGCACCGCCTACCGCTTCACCTCCGAGGACGGCACCTTCACGGGTGCGCCGCTCCCCGTCGACCTGGCCGCCAACGTGGCGAGCCTGGGCATGCGCGTGCTGCGCGCGAAGACCGTCCGCGAGCTGCGCGAGGCCCTCGCCGAGGCGCGCGCCGCCGACACTCCCACTTGTGTCTACGTGGAGACCGAAACGGCCGACACTGTGTCGGGCCCGCCGCCCGCGCAGGCCTGGTGGGATGTACCTGTCGCCGAGACCGCGACCCGATCGTCCGCGGTGAAGGCACGAGAGCTGTACGAACGGCACGTCTCCACCCGACGCCGCCATCTGTGAAGGAGTACTCGGTCATGACGAAGATCGTCAACCACTGGATCGGCGGCAAGACCGTCGAAGGCGCGTCGGGCACGTTCGGTCCGGTCACGGACCCGGCGACCGGCGCGGTCACCACCAAGGTCGCGTTCGCGACGGTCGACGAGGTCGACGCGGCGGTCGCGGCGGCCAAGGACGCCTACGCCACCTGGGGCACCTCCTCGCTCGCCAAGCGGAGCACGATCCTGTTCAAGTTCCGGGCGCTGCTCGACGCGAACCGGGACGCGATCGCGGAGCTGATCACCGCCGAGCACGGCAAGGTGCACAGCGACGCGCTGGGCGAGGTCGCGCGCGGCCTGGAGATCGTCGACCTGGCGTGCGGGATCACCGTGCAGTTGAAGGGCGAGCTGTCCACCGAGGTGGCCAGCCGGGTGGACGTCTCGTCCATCCGCCAGCCGCTCGGTGTCGTCGCCGGCATCACGCCGTTCAACTTCCCGGCGATGGTCCCGATGTGGATGTTCCCGATCGCCATCGCCTGCGGCAACACGTTCGTCCTGAAGCCGTCCGAGAAGGACCCGTCGGCCTCGCTGAAGCTCGCCGAGCTGCTCGCCGAGGCCGGTCTGCCCGACGGCGTGTTCAACGTCGTCCACGGTGACAAGGTGGCGGTGGACCGCCTCCTGGAGCACCCGGACGTCAAGGCCGTCTCCTTCGTCGGCTCGACCCCGATCGCCCGCTACATCCACACCACGGCCTCCGCGAACCACAAGCGCGTCCAGGCCCTGGGCGGCGCCAAGAACCACATGCTGGTGCTGCCGGACGCCGACCTGGACGCGGCGGCCGACGCCGCCGTCTCCGCCGCCTACGGCTCGGCGGGCGAGCGCTGCATGGCGATCTCGGCCGTGGTCGCGGTCGGCGCGATCGGCGACGAGCTGGTGGAGAAGATCCGCGAGCGCGCCGAGAAGATCAAGATCGGCCCCGGCAACGACCCGACCTCGGAGATGGGCCCGCTCATCACCGCCGTCCACCGCGACAAGGTGGCGTCCTACGTCACGGGCGCTGCCGCGGAGGGCGCCGAGGTGATCCTCGACGGCACCGGCTACACGGTCGACGGCTTCGAGGACGGCCACTGGATCGGCATCTCGCTCCTCGACAAGGTCCCGACGACCGCGAAGGCCTACCAGGACGAGATCTTCGGCCCCGTCCTGTGCGTCCTGCGCGTGGACTCCTACGACGAGGGCGTGGCGCTGATCAACAGCTCCCCGTTCGGCAACGGCACCGCGATCTTCACCCGGGACGGCGGCGCGGCCCGCCGCTTCCAGCTGGAGATCGAGGCCGGCATGGTCGGCGTGAACGTCCCGATCCCGGTCCCCGTCGGCTACCACAGCTTCGGCGGCTGGAAGGACTCGCTCTTCGGCGACCACCACATCTACGGCAACGACGGCACGCACTTCTACACCCGCGGCAAGGTCGTCACCACCCGCTGGCCCGACCCGGCGGACGCCCCGTCCGGCGTGGACCTGGGCTTCCCGCGCAACCACTGACGCGGCAGCAGGGGCCGTCCGCATAGCGGACGGCCCCGTTTTTTTGTGTCCCGGCACCTACGGTTCCCGTACGGCGGGATGGGGCGAATTCCCCCGGGGATGTGCCGTATCCGAGGCCGAAAGCCGTTTTGATCTACGGATTTCGTAGGTGAACGGCTATTGACGCGTCGGTTTTCGTTGGGATTCCATCAGCGCAATCTGCTGCCCCTGGCGATCGGAACCGCGCATGACCGACACGCTCCGCCCCGTCGACACCGTCGTCGACGCGCCCCACGGCCCTCAGAAGCTCAAGCGCTCCATCGGCGTGGTGGGCGGGACCCTGCTGACCCTCTCGTGCGTGACCCCCGCCTCCACCCTCTTCGTGGTCGTCCCGGACCTGTTCGGCTCGCTCGGCACCGCGACCGCCCTCACGATCGCGATCGGCTCGCTGCTCTGTATCGCCGTGGCGTTCTGCTACTCGGAGCTGGGCACCCTCATCCCCAGCGCGGGCGGCGAGTACGCCATGGTCTCGACGCTGGCCGGACGCCTCGCCGGCTGGCTGGTCTTCGTCCTCTCCCTGCTGGTCGTGATGATCGTCCCACCGGTGATCGCGATGGGCACCGCCGACTACCTCGCCCCGGTCGTCCACCTCGACCCCGCCCTCGCGGGCGCCGGCGTCATGCTGCTCGCCACCCTCGCCGGCCTGCTCGACCTGCGCGCCAACGCCTGGATCACCGGCGTCTTCCTGGTCCTGGAGGTCATCGCCGCCGCCGTCGTGGCCGTCCTCGGCTTCGCGCACGGCCACCGCGGCCCCGGCAGCCTGGTCTCGATGCGGGTCGCGGACGCCCACGGCGGCACCGACACCGTCACCGCGATGCTGGTCGTCTCCGGTCTCGCCATCGCCCTCTTCGTCACCCAGGGCTTCTCCACCGCCGTCTACCTCTCCGAGGAGCTGGAGCACCCGCGCCGCAACGTCGCCCGCACCGTCCTCACCACCCTCGCCATCTCCTCCGTGATCATCCTGGTCCCGGTCGTCGCCATCACCTTCGGCGCCTCCGACCTTGCCCAGCTCACCGGCGGCGACATCAGCTCCATGGTCACCGCCTGGTCGAACTCCGCCGTCGGCACCTTCGTCAGCCTCTGCGTAGCCCTGGCGATCATCAACGCCGGCATCGTGATGGTCATCCAGAACTCCCGCGTCCTGTTCGCCTCCGCCCGCGACCAGGCCTGGCCCGGACCGGTCAACCGCGTCTTCGCCAAGCTCGGCCGCTTCGGCTCCCCCTGGGTCGCCACCCTCGCCGTCGGCGTCCCCGGCGCCGCCCTGTGCTTCGTGAACCTCGACACCCTCTACGGCGTCACCGGCGTCTCCGTGACCGGCATGTACCTGCTCGTCGCGGTCGCCGCCCTGCTCTCCCGCCGCGGCCACCACAAGGACACCCCCGCCTGGCGCATGCCCCTGTGGCCCGCCGTGCCGGTCCTGCTGATCGCCGTACTCGCCTACATCCTCACCCAGCAGGAGACGAGCTACCTCCTGTGGACCGGCGGCATCACCGCCGCCGCCACCCTCTACTGGGCCCTCTATCTCCGCCCCCGCCCCGACACCCGCTGGCTGGTGACCCTGCCCGAGGACGCGCAGGCCTGATACCGCGCCTGGTGTACGTACGGGGGCTCACGTACGCCCCTGGGAGGGCGGGCAGTTCGGCCTCCGGTCGACAACTCCCCGACAGGTTGACCCCGTACCGTTGAAGCATGGATCTTCGACTGCCCGGTCTGCGAGGACCACGGCGGCCGCGACGGCTCCTCGCCGCCGCGGCCGCCGTCGTCGTACTCGCCGGTGCCGGTACGTGGACGGCCGTCGCCGATGACGACGACCGGCCCGCGGTGCGCCAAAGCGATCAGATGATGTCCGTGGACGGCGTACGCCTGGACACCTCCTACTTCACCTCCGGCGCATCCGGCCGCCGCCCCGCCGTCCTCCTCGGCCACGGCTTCGGCGGCAGCAAGGACGACCTGCGGCAGCAGGCCGAGGACCTCGCCCGGGACGGGTACGCGGTCCTCACCTGGTCGGCGCGCGGCTTCGGCAAGTCCACCGGCAAGATCGGGCTGAACGACCCGAAGGGCGAGGTCGCCGACGTCTCGAAGCTGATCGACTGGCTCGCCGAGCAGCCCCAGGTGGAGCTGGACAAGAAGGGCGACCCGCGCGTCGGCCTGGCCGGCGCCTCCTACGGCGGCGCGATCTCCCTGCTCGCCGCCGGGTACGACGACCGGGTCGACGCCATCGCCCCCTCGATCACCTACTGGAACCTCGCGGACGCCCTGTTCCCCAACGGCGTGTTCAAGAAGCTGTGGACCGGCATCTTCTTCAACACGGCCGGCGGCTGCGAGAAGTTCGAGCCCGCGCTGTGCGCGATGTACAACCGGGTCGCCGAGGCCGGCAGCCCGGACATGGCCGCCCGCAAGCTCCTCGAGGAGCGCTCGCCGTCCGCCGTCGCCGACCGCATCAAGGTCCCCACCCTCCTGGTGCAGGGCCAGGCCGACTCCCTCTTCACCCTCGCCCAGGCGGACGCCGCCGAGAAGGCGATCAAGGCCAACGGCGCACCCGTGGACGTCGACTGGATCGCGGGCGGCCACGACGGCGGCAACCTGGAGACCAGCCGCGTGCAGGCCCGGGTGACCGCCTGGTTCGACCGCTATCTCAAGGACGACAAGGGCGTCGACACCGGCCCGGCCTTCCGCGTCACGCGCACCGGAGGCGTCGACTCCACCGACGGGACCGTCCCGCTGCGCGGCGCGAGCGGCGACACCTACACCGGCCTGGAGAACGACCGCAGGAAGATCGCGCTGACCGGCCGCGAGCAGAGTTTCGACAACCCGGCCGGGGCCAGCCCGCCCGCGATCTCCGCGCTGCCCGGCCTGGGCGGCTCAGGGCTCGGCCAGCTCTCCGCGTTCGGCGTCGGCGTCTCGCTCGACTTCCCCGGCCAGTTCGCCTCCTTCGAGTCGGCGCCCGTCACCGGCGACCTGCGGATCACCGGCTCCCCCACCGTCACCGTCCAGGTGCAGTCCACCGACGGCCAGGTCGTGCTCTTCGCCAAGGTGTACGACGTCGGCCCCGACGGCACCCAGCAACTGCCCTCCCAACTGGTTTCACCGGTCCGCGTCGACGGTGCCAAGACCGGCCAGGACGTCACGATCACCCTCCCGGCGATCGACCACGACATCGAGGACGGCCACCGGCTGCGCCTGGTCCTCGCCTCCACCGACCTCGGCTACGCCTCCCCGGCCTCCCCGGCGACGTACACGGTCTCCCTGAAGAGCGAGCTGCGGGTTCCGACGGCACCCGGAGTCACGACCGCCGCCGCCCCCCTGCCCTCCTGGGTGTGGTGGCTGCCCCTCGCGGGCGCGGGCCTCGCGCTGCTGCTCCTGCTGACCGGCCGTCGCCGCACCGCCATGCCGGCCCCCGACCCGGAGCTGGCCGAGGTCCCGCTGCAGATCGCCGGCCTCAGCAAGAAGTACGCGGGTGGCGACCGCTACAGCGTCCGCGAGCTCTCCTTCCAGGTGGAGAAGGGTCAGGTGCTGGGCCTCCTCGGCCCCAACGGCGCCGGCAAGACGACCACCCTGCGCATGCTGATGGGCCTCATCAAGCCCGACGAGGGCGAGATCAGGGTCTTCGGCCACGCCGTCCGCCCCGGCGCCCCCGTCCTCTCCCGGGTCGGCTCCTTCGTCGAGGGCGCGGGCTTCCTGCCGCACCTCACCGGCCGGGAGAACCTCGACCTGTACTGGAAGGCCACCGGCCGCCCCGCCGAGGACGCCCACATGGAAGAGGCCCTGGAGATCGCCGGCCTCGGCGACGCCCTGGCCCGCGCCGTACGGACGTACTCCCAGGGCATGCGCCAGCGCCTCGCCATCGCCCAGGCCATGCTGGGCCTGCCCGACCTGCTGATCCTCGACGAACCGACCAACGGACTCGACCCGCCGCAGATCCGCGAGATGCGCGAGGTGATGATCCGGTACGCGGCCGCCGGACGCACGGTGATCGTCTCCAGCCATCTGCTGGCGGAGGTCGAACAGTCCTGCACCCACCTCGTGGTCATGGACCGCGGCCGGCTCGTCCAGGCCGGCCCGGTCGGCGCGATCGTCGGCTCCGGCGACACCCTCCTGGTCGGCACCGCCGCCCCGGTGGAGGAGCCCGTCCTGGAGAAGGTGGCGGCCCTGCCCGGCATCGCCTCCGCGGACCGCACCGACGAGGGCCTGCTCGTACGGCTCGACGCCGACGGCAGCGCCCAGCGCCTGGTCGCCGAACTCGTCCGGCTGGACGTGCCCGTCGAGTCGGTCGGCCCGCACCGCCGCCTGGAGGACGCCTTCCTCACCCTGATCGGAGGTTCCGCATGAGCACGCTCACCGAGGTCGCCTCCGGCTACCACTCAGGCCGCACCCTGCCGTTGCGCGTCGAACTGGCCCGCCAGCTCAAGCGCCGCCGCACGATCGTCATGGGCGGCATCCTCGCCGCCCTGCCGTTCGTGCTGCTGATCGCGTTCGCCGTCGGCGGCGAACCGGGCGGCCGCAACAACACGGTGACCCTGATGGACACCGCGACCGCCTCCGCCGGCAACTTCGCCGCCGTCAACCTGTTCGTGTCGGCGGGCTTCCTGCTGGTCATCCCGGTCGCCCTGTTCTGCGGGGACACGGTCGCCTCCGAGGCCGGCTGGTCCTCCCTGCGCTATCTGCTCGCCGCCCCCGTGCCGCGGGCCCGGCTGCTGTGGTCCAAGCTCGTCGTCGGCCTCGGCCTCAGTCTGGCCGCGATGATCCTGCTGCCGGTCGTCGCCCTCGCCGTCGGCACCGCCGCCTACGGCTGGGGACCGCTGGAGCTGCCCACCGGCGGCACGCTCGACGCGGTCACCGCGGCCCAGCGCCTGGTCGTCGTCGTGGGATACATCTTCGTGTCCCAACTCGTCACCGCCGGGCTCGCGTTCTGGCTGTCGACGAAGACCGACGCCGCCCTCGGCGCGGTCGGCGGCGCGGTCGGACTGACCATCATCGGCAACGTCCTGGACGCCGTCACCGCCCTCGGCGACTGGCGTGACTTCCTCCCCGCGCACTGGCAGTTTGCCTGGGCCGACGCCGTCCAGCCCACCCCCGAGTGGTCCGGCATGCTCCAGGGCACCGCCGTCTCCGTGACCTACGCCCTCGTCCTGTTCGCCCTGGCCTTCCGGGGGTTCGCCCGTAAGGACATCGTGTCCTAGACCGAACCGTGGCCTAGACCGAACCGTGTCCTAGACCGATTCGCAACCGGCCCGCAACCTCCCGGGCCGCACGTTCCGGCCCCCTGTCCCGTCACAGTCACAGACATCGACGGACACAGGGGGCACGGACGATGAAAACCCATCGCGCACCGGTACTGCTCACACTCGCCGCCGCACTCCTCCTCACCGGCTGCGGCGCCGACGACTCCTCGGGCAGCAAAGCCGCCTCCGACGGGGCGGCCCGGGGCAGCCAGGCCTTCCCCGCGCCGAGCGCACCCGCCACCGAGGTGGACGGCGACGAGGCCGCCCGCGACCACCTCTCCACCTTCGCCCTCGACGTCGACACCGCCTCCTACGGCTACGCCCGCCGCACCCTCGCCGACGGCGCGCTGCCCGACCCGTCCACGGTGCGCCCCGAGGAGTTCGTCAACAGCTTCCGCCAGGACTACGACCGCCCCGACGGCAACGGCTTCTCGGTCACCGTGGACGGCGCCCGCACCGGCGACGACGGCTGGTCCCTCGTCCGCGTCGGCCTCGCCACCCGGGCCGCCGACGACGGGAGCGACCGCCCGCCCGCCGCCCTCACCTTCGTCGTGGACGTCTCCGGCTCGATGGGCGAGCCGGGCCGGCTGGACCTCGCCCGGCACTCCCTGGACACGATGACCGACCGGCTGCGCGACGACGACTCCGTCGCGATCGTCACCTTCAGCGCCGACGCCGAGACCGTCCTGCCGATGACCCGCCTCGGCGACCACCGCGCCCGCGTCCACGACGCCGTCGACCGGCTGCGCCCCGACGACTCCACCAACCTCGGCGCCGGCGTCGAGACCGGCTACGACACGGCCGTGGACGGCCTGCGCGAGGGCGCCACCAACCGGGTCGTCCTGGTCTCCGACGCCCTCGCCAACACCGGCGAGACCGACGCCGACGCGATCCTGGAACGCATCGACACCGACCGCCGCGAGCACGGCATCACCCTCTTCGGCGTCGGTGTCGGCAGCGACTACGGCGACGCCCTCATGGAACGCCTCGCCGACAAGGGCGACGGCCACACCACCTACGTCTCCTCCGAGGACGAGGCCCGCGAGGTGTTCTGCGACGACCTCCCGCAGAACATCGAGCTGACCGCCCGCGACGCCAAGGCCCAGGTCGCCTTCGACCCCGACACGGTCACCGACTTCCGGCTCGTCGGCTACGAGGACCGCGCGGTCGCCGACGACGACTTCCGCGACGACCGGGTCGACGGCGGCGAGGTCGGCCCCGGCCACACCGTCACCGCCCTCTACGCCGTGCGCACCCGGCCCGGCGCCGAGGGCCGGCTCGCCACCGCCACCGTCCACTGGCTCGACCCCGACACCCGCACCCCGCACGAGAACACCGGCAGCCTGACGGCCGACGCCCTCCACGAGTCGCTGTCCACGGCCCCCGCCCGCTTCCAGGTCACGGCGACGGCCGCCTACTTCGCCGACACCCTCCGCCATGCGGGGACGCCGCTGCCCGACGCTCCCACCCTCACCGAACTGTCCGCACGCGCACACGACTTGGCCGACCGCACGGAGGACCGGGACGTACGGGGTCTCGCCGAGGCCATCGACCGGGCGGACCGGATCGGCGGCCTGGACCCGGACCTGGACCGCGGGCGTTGATTTTTCCTTACTTGCGGGTAAGTTGACCCACCACCACCTGCCAGCCGCACCACGACACGGGAGCCGTCATGGGCGTACGCAAGGATCTCAAGCGGGCGAAGCGACGCACCGACCTCGCCTCCCGCACCCGCGTCGAGGTGACCCGCGACGCCTCCGGCGCCGTACGCGAGGCACGCACCGCGCCCCTGGTGGAGCCGCCCGCCACGGGCAGCATCGCCGACCTGCCGTTCACCAACGCGGCCGAGGACCCGGGCGCGGTGGTGCTGCGCCGCAGACACGGCGACGACTGGCGGCCGGTGACCGCCACCGTCTTCGCCGCCGAGGTCACCGATGTGGCCAAGGGCCTGATCGCCCAGGGCCTCGAACCGGGCGGCCGGGTCGCGATCATGTCGCGCACCCGCTACGAGTGGACCCTCCTGGACTTCGCCGTCTGGGCGGCCGGCGGACTGACCGTGCCGATCTACGCCACCTCGTCCGCCGACCAGGTCGACTGGATCGTCCGTGACTCCGGAGCCACGCTCGTCGTCGTGGAGAACGCCGAGAACGCGGCGACGGCCACCACCGGCACGGCCCACCACCCCCGGCCCCCGCGGATCCTCGAACTCGACGCGGACGCCGTCGGCACCCTCACCGCCCTCGGCCGTGACCTCCCCGACGAGGAGGTCACCAAGCGCCGCGCCGCCCTCACCCCCGACACCACCGCCACCCTCTGCTACACCTCCGGCACCACCGGCCGTCCCAAGGGCTGCGTCCTCACCCACGCCAACCTGCACGCCGAGGCCGCCAACCTCCTCGAACTGCTCCACCCGATCTTCAAGGAGGTCACCGGCGAGACCGCCTCCACCCTGCTGTTCCTGCCCCTCGCCCACATCATGGGCCGCACCCTGCAGATCGCCTGCCTGATGGCCCGGATCGAGACCGGCCACTTCCCGAGCGTCAAACCCGACGAACTGCGGCCCGCGCTCAAGGAGTTCCGGCCCACCTTCCTCGTCGGCGTGCCCTACCTCTTCGAGCGCATCCACGACGCCGGCCGCGCCACCGCCGAGAAGATCGGCCGCGGCGCCTCCTTCGACCGCGCCGAACGCGTCGCAGTCCGCTTCGCGGAGGCGTACCTGCGTAAGTTCCTCGACCGCGGCAAGGGCCCCGGCCCCGGCCTCTACGCCGCCTGGGCCCTGTACGACCTGCTGGTCTACCGCCGGATCCGGAACGAACTCGGCGGCCGGATGCGGTACGCCATCAGCGGCGGCTCCCCGCTCGACCGCACCCTGAGCCTGTTCTTCTACGCCGCCGGCATCATCGTCTACGAGGGCTACGGCCTCACCGAGACCACCGCCGCGGCGACCCTCGTCCCCCCGTTGAGACCGCGGCCCGGCACGGTCGGCCAGCCCGTCCCCGGCACCGCCGTCCGCATCGCCGATGACGGAGAGGTCCTGATCAAGGGCGGGGTCGTCTTCCCCGCCTACTGGAACAACCCGGCCGCCACCGCCGAGGTCCTCACCGACGACTGGTTCGCCACCGGCGACCTCGGCGCCCTCGACGAGGACGGCTATCTCACCATCACCGGCCGCAAGAAGGACCTGCTGGTCACCTCCGGCGGCAAGAACGTCTCCCCGGCCGTCCTGGAGGACCGGCTGCGCAGCCGCACCCCCGTCGGCCAGTGCCTGGTCGTCGGCGACAACCGCGCCTTCGTCGGCGCCCTGATCACCCTCGACCCCGACGCGGTCGCCCACTGGCTGGAGGTCCGCGAACTGCCCGCCGGCACCCCGCTCGCCGAACTCGCCCGCGACCCCCGGATGCGCGCCGAGGTCCAACGGGCCGTCGACTACGCCAACGAGGCCGTCTCCCGCGCCGAGTCGATCCGCGCCTTCACCCTGATCGAGGGCGAGTTCAGCGAGGCCAACGGTCTGCTCACTCCGTCCCTGAAGATGAAACGGCACGCGGTGACCGAGAAGTACGCGCAGGAGATAGAGGACCTGTACCGCAAGTGAGACACACGAACGGCGGGCCACCGGGGAACCGGTGACCCGCCGTGCGGTACGTCAGGCCGAAGCTCAGCCGTTCTGGACGCCGTTGCCCGACAGGGCCGAGATGTCGTCCAGGATGTGCGACAGCGGCTCGTCGCCCTTGGCCTGGGTGGAGTTCTCGACACACTGCTGGTTCTGCGGGGCCGACAGGATCGGGATGTCCTGGGCCGCGATGCCGGCGAGGAGGCCGGCTCCGCCGAGGTTGGCCTTCAGCGGCAGGCCGATGCACGGCTTGTTCAGCGACCCCTGGACCAGCGAGAGCTGCGGGCTCATGTCGCCGAACGTGGCCGAGTTGCCGAACTCCTGCGAGGCGCCGTTGCCGCTCGCGGACGTGGTGCCGCTGTCATCGCCGATGGCCAGCGCCTGCGGCGCGGAGGCCACCGCGATACCGGCCAGGGAGGCGGCGACAGCCGCGGTTGCCCACAGCTTCTTCATGATCTTGCCCTTTCGAGAAGCGGACTCCTAGGGGACGTTGCACGATCGACAACGGGCACCCCTCGGAGAATGTTGCGCACTGTGCCCCGATCGGCGTAGCGCGGCGGGGAACTCAGTGGTTGGCCGCACCGTTTCCGGCGAGCAGCGAGATGTCGTCCAGGATGTGCGACAGCGGCTCGTCGCCCTTGGCCTGGGTGGAGTTCTCGACACACTGCTGGTTCTGCGGGGCCGACAGGATCGGGATGTCCTGGATCGCGGCGCCGATGGCGCCGATGCCGCCCAGGTTGAGCTTGGCCGGCAGGCCGATGCAGGGCTTGTTCAGGGAACCCTGGATGAGGGCCATCTGCGGGCTCATGTTGCCGAAGGTGGCCGAGTTGCCGAACGACTGGCTGGCGCCGTTGCCGCTGGCGGAGGTCGTGCCACTGTCGTTGCCGATGGCGAGCGCCGGAGCTGCGGCGGCGGCGCCGATGCCGACGACGGAAGCGGCGACCGCGGCGGTGGCCAGTACCTTCTTGATCACTTGCTAGTCCCTTCTGGAGAAACCCCGGCCATCGGAGCGATCTGATCAACTGCCCCCGCCGTGTTTGGTTGCTGCCCTTCACTCCGATGGCCCATTTCTCCGAGGAATCGACCGGCGGCGGAACTCCTATTGGGTGAAGCGCCGCAACCATTCCCGGCGCCCCGGGTTGAGTCGGGCGCAGACACATGGTCCCGGCGTCGGAGCCGGGACAGGGAAAGGAAAAGCGAAATGCTGAAGAAGGCAATGGCCGTGGCGGCGGTCGCCGCTTCCGTCGTGGGTGTGTCGGCGGCGGTCGCGCCTCAGGCGCTTGCCATCGGCGACGACGCCGGCACCACCTCCGCCAGCGGCAACGGCGCGCGCGAGGCGTTCGGCAACTCGGTGACCAAGGGCGACATGAGCCCCCAGGCCACGCTGGTCCAGAGCTCCCTGAACAAGCTCTGCATCGGCCTGCCCGCCAAGCTCAACGCCATCGGGCTGGGCGTGATCGCCGGTATCGCCGCCCAGGACATCCCGATCCTGTCGGCGCAGCAGAACCAGCAGTGCGCCGAGAACTCCACCCAGGCCAAGGGCGACGAGCCGGCGTCGCACATCCTGGACGACATCTCCGCGCTCTCGGGCAACGGCGCGCAGAACGGCTGACGGCCGGCGCCACCCGTCCCGGACGGCCCGCACATCGGTGCGGGCCGTCCGGCTTTTTATATGAAGACATTCGAGTGAATACCACGACCGCACGCGTTCGCCGCTTTCCCTCGCCGTCAATCTCTCGTGTGCAGCCTGTCGGTTCCGACCGTCAACGAGGCATGGCCGCAGAGAAGGGAAATGTCATGAAGAAGAGTGCTGCTGTCGTCGCGGGCCTGGTTCTGGCCCTGGGCGCCGCCACTCCGGCGTTCGCCGACAACGAGACCGTCGGCGTCGCGTCCCATTCCCCGGGCTTCCTGTCCGGGAATGTGGTCCAGATCCCGATCGACGTCAACGCCAACGTGTGCGGCAACACGCTCAGTGTGATCGGGGTGCTGAACCCGGCCATCGGCAACCACTGCAGCAACGGCTGACGCCACGCCACCCCAGCCCTCCGGCTGGGCCGAGGCCGGTCCCGGGACAGCTTCCACGCGTTCCGGGGCCGGCTTTCCCACTTCTTCGAGCAGGAAGACAACGAGAGTGCGACAGACCCTGAGAAAGGGGATGGTCGCGGCCGCCGCCGCGACGAGCATCCTGTACCTGTGCGGAGGTGCCGCCGTCGCGGACACGCACGAGGACGGTACGGCCACGAGCGCGCCGGGCGTGGTGTCGAGCAGCCCCGACGCGCCCGAGGCGGCCGAACCCACGAGCCACACCCACGAGACGTCGTCGTCCGGCGACCAGGACTCCGCCCACCGAGGCTACGGCGACGAGGACTCCGACCACGGCAGCTCCGAGAAGCCGGACCACAGCGGCCACGAGAAGCCGGGCCACGAGAAGCCGGGTCATGAGAAGCCTGGCTACGAGAAGCCGGGGCATGAGAAGCCCGGTCACGAGAAGCCCGGCCATGACAAGCCCGGTTACGGCGATCACGAGAGCCCCAGCCACGGTGGCTACGAGAAGCCGGGCCACGGCAAGCCCAGTCACGAGAAGCCCGGGCACGAGAAGCCTGGCCATGACAAGCCCGGTTACGGCGGTCACGAGAGCCCCAGCCACGGTGGCTATGAGAAGCCGGGCCACGGCAAGCCGGGGCATGAGAAGCCGGGCCACGACAAGCCCGGTCACGAGAAGCCCGGCCACGGGGAGCATGGCAAGCCCGGTCACGAGAAGCCGGGGCATGGCAAGCCCAGTCACGAGAAGCCGGGGCATGGGAAGCCCGGCCACGACAAGCCCGGTCACGAGAAGCCGGGCCACGACAAGCCCGGCCACGGGGAGCATGGCAAGCCCGGTCACGGCAAGCCCAGTCATGACTCCGGCTACGGCGACCACGGCAACGGAGGCTCCGACTACGGGCACGGGGACGAGGACTCCAGCCACGGCTCGCACCCGCCGCACACCAAGCCCCCGCACACGAAACCCCCGCACACCAAGCCCCCGCACACCAAGCCCCCGCACACCAAGCCGCCGTACACGCCCCCGCCGACCCACAGCTACCCGCCGCACACCCACCCCCCGCACACCACCCCGCCGGAGCACACCTACCCGCCCCACAAGCCGCCGGAGCTGTCCCACACCGGCAGTGAGGCGATGCTGGCGGCCACGGGTGTCAGCGCCGCGCTGATCGCGGGCGGTGCCCTCCTGTACCGGCGAGGCCGGACCGCCTCCCGCCGGTGACCGCGCCGGGTGCCGGACGCGCTCGCGCCCGGCACCCGCGCCGTACGGATCCCGTACGCCCGTCAGCGGCTGCCCGCCTTCTCGTCGTCCGTCTGTTCCGCCGAGGGGCGTGGCGCGGGCGCGGGCACCCGGCCCAGCAGGGCGGCGGGACGGGGTCCCGGCATTCCTGAGCGGGGGAGGCGGTCCCGCAGGCGCCGGGTGACATGGGCGCACCACAGCCGCCGCATCGCCCGTCCGGGGGCGGGATCGTCCCCGGCGTACCAGGCCAGTTCACGGCCCTGCGGGGCCGGACGCAGCGCGGCGAGCGGCGCGTAGTTCTCGACCACGAAGGTCCGCCCCGGCAACGGCTCCCCGGCCGGCAGCGGACGGTGGGTCAGATCCAGGTGCTGGGCGCGTACGACGTCCAGTCCGGCGGCGTCGGCGAAGAGCCGGAACTGCGCGCCGGGACGGGGGTTGAAGTCGAGCAGGTGATAGGCGCCGGTACGGCCGCACCGGCGGAAGTCCAGGTCGAGGACGCCCCGGTAGCCGAGCGTGTCGACGAGCCGTTCGGCGAGCGCGCCGACCTGCGGATTCTCGGTCCACTCGCCGACCGCCGTCAGCCCGGCCCCGCGCGGCCAGGCACACAGCTTGCGCCCCGTCCCGCCGCCGTGCAGCGCGCCGCGGCGGTCGGCGTACCCGTGGAAGAACCAGTCCCGGTCCGGGCCCGGCGGCAGGAAGGCCTGGAGCAGCAGCCGGCTGCCGGCCTCCTCGGAGCGCAGATACAGCTCGCGCGCGTCCTGGGCGGAGCGCACGACGACCGTGCTGCGCAGTCCGCTGCCGGCCGGCAGCAGCCAGGGCCGGCTCCACTTCGCCACCAGCGGCAGCCCGAGGCGCCCGGCGGCCCGGACGGCCTGCCCGGCGCTGTCGGGGACGGCCGTCTCGGGGTGCGGTACCTCGGCCGCGGCGCACAGCGCGGCCAACTCGGCCTTGTCCGCGACCTGTTCGGGCAGCGCACCGGGCTGCTGCGGCAGCAGCCAGCCGGACGTCGGCTCCTCGCGCAGCCGGGCCACGGCGACCGCGCCCGCGTCGTCCATGGGGATCAGTACGGCGGGCCGTTCGATGCGGGCGGCGACGCGCAGCAGGGCGGCGGCGATGTCGGCGGGCGCGGCGCCGGGCGGCGGCGGGGGGTGCAACTGGCGTACGAAACGGGATCTGCCCACGGGGCTTCCCGTCGCGTCGGCGACCACGTGCACCTCGATCCCGGCCCGGCCGAGCGAGCGTACGGCGCCGAGGGTTCCGTGGTGGAAGGGGTTCCGGTCGATCCGCAGCAGTACGGCGGGGACGCGGGTGTCGAGCTGCGACACGGGCATTGCGCTCCTGTGGTGGGGCCGGATCACCGGTTCGGGCGAGCAGGGCACTCGAAAGCCGTAACGGCGGTGGCGGCACATCTTTTTGTGTGACTTTCATATGACTACGTATCAGTAGGGCAACTTCACCCCCGCAGTGAGGAGGGAGCCGGCATGGCCTCACAGCAGCGACGCGCCCGGTCCCGGCGGCCGGCCTTCGCCGTCGCCACGGCGGCGGCCGCCGTGTCGGTGGTCCTGGCCTCCGGCCCCGGACCCGCCGTCGCCGACCCCGCCCCGGTGCCGAGCACGACGCCGGCGCAGACCGGGCAGGCGGCACCCCCGCAGGACCCCGGCACCCCGCCGGCACCCCCCACCGCCCCCACCGCCCCCACCGCCTTGACCGACCCGACCGCGGACACCGCGCCCCCCGACCCGGCGATCCCCGACCCGACGGCCACCGAGCCCACGCCCCCCGTCTCCCCGACCCCGCTCCCGCCGGTCACCCCCACGCCCACCCCCACCCCCACGCCCACGACCGCCCCCACGCCCACGACCGCCCCCACCCCCGCCTTCGGCGCCTACCTCGACTTCGGGGCGCGCGGGGTGGCCCGGATCGCCCGGCTCAGCGCCTGGCTGGGCGGGGCCGAGCTGCGGGTCGGGCACACCTATCTGCCGGGTGATCAGTGGCGGAACATCGAGGGCCCGCCCGGCTTCCTCGACGTGTGGGCGCACTGGCGGCGGGAGAAGGACGACCGGATGCTCGTCCTCAACGTGCCCATGCTGGAACGCAACGAGGAGGGCGTCTCCGACCCCGAGGTCCGCGATCTGCTCCAGCGGGGCGCGGCCGGGGAGTTCGACCAGCACTTCCGCGCCCTCGCCGAGCGGCTGGTCGGGCTCGGGGTGCCGGACACGGTGATCGTGCTCGGCTGGGAGATGAACGGCACCACGTACACCCACCGCTGCGGCCCGGACCCCGAGGCCTGGAAGGCGTACTGGAACCGGATCGTCACCGCCATGCGCGCGACGGCGGACCAGCGGTTCCGGTTCGACTTCGCGCCCACCCGGGGCCGGGACGCCGTGCCGTGGACGGAGTGCTATCCCGGGGACGACACGGTCGACATCATCGGCATGGACGCCTACGACCAGCCGAGCGGACTCTCCTTCGACGAGCAGGTGTCCGAGCCGCTCGGCCTCCAGGAGCACGTCGACTTCGCCCGGGCGCACGGCAAGCCCGTCTCGTATCCCGAGTGGGGACTGTTCCGCAACGGCGACAACGCGGAGTACATGCGCCGCATGCTCGACTGGATGGACCGGCACGGAGCGCTCTACCACACGCTGACCGACTACTGCCCGCACGGGGTGTGGCAGTGCCGCAGGAACCCGCGCGCGTCCGCGGTCTACCGCTCCCTCCTGTCCTCCGAGAGCACTGAGGCCCCTGAGGCCCCTGAGACCCCCGTGATCCCGGTCGCCCCGACGACGCCCACGTCCCCCCGGCGCCCGGACGACTGCACGCCGATCGTGCTCGGGAACTGGCTGGAGAGCCGGCTCGGCGGCCGGCTCTGTCTGCGGCTCGGCTGGTGGTCGCCCGCCCGCTGAACCCACCGGGGCGGGCGGGACCCCGTCAGGTCCCCCCGTCACCGGCGCGCTCCTTCCGCCGCTCCCAGCGCAGCAGCAGTTCCTTGCCCCGCCGCCGGGCGGCCACGTCGCAGACGACCGCCGACAGCAGCGGGGCGGTCCGCCGCCGGGCCAGCAGCAGCCGCTGGTTGACGACCGGTTCGGGCCGCCAGTGATGCTTGTACGGCTCGTCGCCGCGCAGCAGGCTCAGCGCGGCCCGCCCCCCGTCCCGGGTGTGCTCGGCGCACGCGTCGAGCAGCATCACCGCCACGTCCGCCTTGCGCTCCCGCAGCCGGGGGTGGGCGCCGTAGAGGTATCCGCCCGCCAGCCGGTGCGACAGCAGGGTCAGATCGACGGCCACCACGTCGTCGTCCAGCCGGAACTCGGTGACCACCGCGTTGCCCGAGCGCACCATCGGGCCGACCGAGCGCACCAGGTGCTCACAGAAGCGCGGCCGCAGATGCTCGCCGGTCACCTTGCGGTCCTGCCACTGCAGCCGGTGCAGGTCGAGGAGCCGGTGCAGCGCCGCGTCCACCTCGTCGGGCCGTACGGCGTGCCGCTCCACCCCCAGCGCGGTCAGCTTGCGCAGCTTGGCCCGCACCCGCTGGGCCTTCGCCGAGGGCAGCCGGGCGACCAGCTCGTCCATGGGCAGGGCCGGCAGCTCCAGGCACATCGAGTCGCCCACCCGGCGGCGCGGCCCGCGCCAGCGCTCGTACACCTGCTCGACCGCACCGCCCGGCCGGACCTCGCGGAAGTCGATGACGGCCGTGCGGGCGGCCGCCGCGAGGCCCGCGGTGAGCGCGGCGACGGCCCGCTCGCCGTGGCCGTCGTCGACGAGGACGTCCGCGTAGTCGGAGATCGCCCCGCCGAGCGGGACCAGCGAGGGCACCGGGCGGCGGACGGCCATCAGCGGCGCGACGGCGACCGGTTCGGCGCCGTCGCGGACCACGAGCAGCCGCAGCCGGCCGGGGGTGCCGTACGACAGCCACCAGGAGTGCAGCCAGGCGTGGCTCTGGAACGGGGTGGCCGTCGCGCACCGCCGGTAGAGCCGGTCCCAGGCGGGCGCGAGCCCGGCGAAGTCCCGCTCCTCGGTGAGGAGTTCGGTGGCGTACGGCGTTTTCACAGCGCTCCGTGGAATACGTCGTCCCGCGCGGCCGGGGCCGGTACGGCGGTCGGGGCGCCCGGCGTCTCCCGCTCCCGGCGCGGCCGTACCAGCAGCACCAGCCCGCCGAGCAGCCCGCCCGCGCTCGCCCCCACGAGGGAGGTCAGCGCCGGGGACGGCGAGGACGGGTCGGTGGGCTCGACCGCGCGGGCGAACTGCTGGAGTTCGACGTTGGTGGTCTTCCGGGTGCTCAGCGCGTGCTCGGTCAGTGAGCGGGACACCGCGTTGGCCATGGCGGCGGCCAGCCCGGGGCGCGGGGCGGTGGCCGTGATGGAGACCATCGGGGCGTCCGGCGAGGTCGCCGTCGTCACATGGCGCTGCAGCGTGCGGGCCGGCACCCCCGCCGCCGCCTCGGCGTCCCCGAGCACCGCGAGCTGGGTCGCGACCCGCCCGTAGGCCTGTGCGAAGCCCAGCGCGGACGCCGGGTCGGACTTCTCGGTGGGCACGGCGACGACATAGGCGGTGGCCGTGTACTCGGGCGGGGTGAGGGCGCCGTACGCGCCGCCGGCCAGACCGCCGGCGACGGCTCCGGCGGCCAGCAGGGACCACGGCGGGAGCGTCCTGGCACGGCGGAGTGCGGAGGGCCGGCGGCGGGGATGCGAGGTCATGCGGAACTGACTCCCTGGGGTGTCGGGGAAGCGGCGGCGGAGGCGGGGGACGGCAGGGGCCGTCCGGTGACGGCGGCCGTGTACACGTCCATGAGCCGGCCGGCGCTGCGGGCGATGTCGTAGCGGTGGGCCGCCTCGGGCGCGGTGCGCGGGCCGGGGGGTGCGGCGCGGGCCTCGGTGAGCGCGCGGACGAACGCCTCGGCGCCGCCGGTGACCCGGTGGGCGCCGGGGGCGGTGAGGCCGTCGAGGGCGGGGCAGGAGGCGTAGCGCACGGGGAGTCCGCAGGCCAGCGCCTCGACCACGGCGAGGCCGAAGGTCTCCTCGGGGGACGGGGAGACGAGCACGTCCATCGCGCAGACGAGGGACGGCAGATCGGGGCCGGGGGTGCCGTCGGGGGCGTAGGGGCGTTCGCCGGTGAGCAGGACCCGGTCCCCGACCCCCGACTGACGTGCGAGGCGGCGCAGCGCCTCCTCCTCGGGGCCGCCGCCGACCAGCAGCAGCCGGGAGTCGGCGGGCAGCCCGGCGAGGGCGCGGACGGCGATGTCGAAGCGTTTGCCCGTGGCCAGCCGGCCGATGCCGCCGACGACATACGCGTCCGGCGGCAGGCCGAGCTGCCGGCGGGCCCGCTCGCGGGCGGCCGCGTCGAAGCGGAAGCGGGCCAGGTCGATGCCGTTGGGCACCACCGCGATCCGGGTGTTCGCCACGCCCCAGCCGCGCAGCCGTCCGGCGACCGCGGGGGAGACCGCGACCGTGGCGCGGCCGAGCCGCTCACTGGCGAGATACAGCGCCCGGACCCCGGCGGTCAGCCGCCGCCCCTCCAGCTGGGTGCCGCCCAGGGAGTGTTCGGTGGCGACGACCGCCCGCACCCCGGCGAGCCGGGCGGCCGGGCGGCCGTAGACGCAGGCCCGGTAGAGATGGGTGTGGACGAGGTCGTAGCGGCCGTCGCGGATGATCCGCGCCAGGCGGGGCAGCGCGGCCAGGTCGCGGTTGCCGCGCATCCCGAGGTCGACGACCCGGACCCCGTCGGCCCGCAGCCCCTCGGCCACCGCGCCCGGGTTCGTCAGCGTCACGACCTCGCAGTCGGCCGGCAGATGCGGCAGCAGCAGCCGCAGTTGCTGCTCGGCGCCGCCCACGCCGAGGCCGGTGATGATGTGCAGGACCCTCACCGCTGCGCCTCGACCCGGCGGCGGCGCAGCGGGTGCAGCCGGTACTTGAGGAAGAGGCGCGCGGAGGTGTCGTTCTGGCCGACGTGGACGCGGGGGAAGGCGTACGGGCCGGTGAGCGGGCCGGGGTCGATCGCGCAGGCGTAGGTGTATCCGGCGTCCCGTACCGCGTCCACCGCCCGTCGGTCGATCGTGCCGTAGGGGTAGCAGAAGCCGGCGGGGGCCGTGCCCAGCAGGTCGGCGAGGGCGTCGCGGCTGCCGGCGGTCTCCGCCTTCAGGGTGGGGTCGTCGGCGCGGGTGAGGTCGAGGTGGGTGAGGCCGTGCGAGCCGATCTCGACGCCCTCGGCGGCGGCCCGCCGGATGCCGTCGGCGGTGAGCAGCGGTTTGCGCGGGCCGAGCGGGTCCCAGGCGTTGTCGCCGCCGAGCCGGCCGGGCAGCACGAACAGGGTGGCCGTGCAGCCGTGGTGGCGCAGGACGGGCAGGGCGTGGGTGAGGAAGTCGGCGTACCCGTCGTCGAAGGTGAGGCCGACGAGTCCGCCGGGGGCGGGCGCGGCGAGCAGCTCGGCCATGGAGACGCCCCGCAGGCCCCGCCGGGCCAGCCAGGCGAGCTGCCGGTCCAGCCGCTCGGGTGTGATGGTGACGCGGTACGGGTCGTCGGCGCGGTCCTCGGTCACCGAGTGGTACATCGCCACCCAGGGGACGGAGCTGCGTCTGGTGGGGTCAGGAGCGGCCATGGGAGAGCCTCCGGGTCGCGGAACGTACGGAACGGAGTGCGCGGGCGACGCCCTGGACGCCCAGGGCCCGGCCCAGCAGGACGAAGACGGCGGTCACGGTGAGCGCGCCGGCGACGAGCCCCGTGAGGGTGCCCGTGCAGCGGGCGGCGACGAGGAGGCCCGCCACGGTCGCGAACAGCGCGGCGAGCACCGGGCGGCCGAGTTCGAGCAGCACGGCCCGGGTGTGCAGCGGGACGCTGCGGGGGCCCGTGCCGGCCAGCAGGACCAGCGCGGTGACGGTGATGCCGGCCGCGTTGGCGACGGCGATCCCGTACACCCCCCAGGGGCTGACGCTCAGCGCGCCGACGCCGGACGTCACCAGGATCCCGGTGGCCATCGCGCCCACCGGGTACCAGCGGCCGCGGCCGCCGGAGAAGTAGGAGCGGACGAGGACGCCGGTGAGGGTCTGGCCGAGCAGCCCCAGCGCGTACACCCGCATCACCCCGGCCGTGGCCGCGGTGTCCCGCGCGGTGAACGCGCCCCGCTGGAAGAGGATCTCGATGATCTGCGGGGCGCAGGCCACCACGGCGGCGGTGCCGAGCAGCACGATGCACGCGGCCAGCGACAGGTCCCGCTCCACCCGGGTCCGGGCCCGCTCGGTGTCGCCCTCGGCCAGGGCCCGCGCGACCACGGGGAAGGTCACCGTGCAGACCATCACCGACAGGATCATCGGCATCTGCGCGACCTTCTGCGCGTAGTTGAGGTGCGAGATCGCCCCGGCGGGCAGGTTCGAGGCGAGGAACCGCTCGATGAGCACCTGGGACTGCCGGCACAGGGCGAAGAGCAGCACGGTGGTCAGCAGCGCGGTGTCCAGCGGCCGGGGCTCCTCCCCGGCGCCCTCCCTGGCAGCGGCCCCCTTCCTCAACTGCCCTGCCAGCGACGGCAGTTGCACGAGGACCATGAGTACCCCGCCGACCGCGACGCCGGCCGCCGCCGAGCGCACCCCCCACCGCCCGCCGAGCGCGAACATCCCGGTGACGATGCCGACGTTGTACGCCACGTAGATCGCCGCGGGTGCCACGAACCGCCGGTGCGCGCGCAGGGCGGCGCTGCAGTACCCGGCGAGGCCGAAGCTGACCACACAGGTCGCGGTGAGCCGGGTGCAGTCCACGGCGAGCGCCGGGTCGGGCAGCCCCGGGGCGAGGATCCCGACCAGCTGGGGGGCGATGCCGGCGAGCAGGGCGCCGATCGCGACGAACGCCAGCGACAGCCGCGGGAGCGTGCCCGCGACCAGGGCGCGGACCGGGTCGCCGGGGGCGCCCTGGGCCCGCCGGGCCAGCGCCATGCTGAACGCGGGGATCAGCGCGAACGCCAGCCCGTCCTCGATGAGCAGCGTGGCCGCGAACTCCGGCACGGTCCACGCCACGAGAAAGGCGTCCGTGTCACTGCCCGCCCCGAACAGCCGCGCCAGCGCCTGGTCCCGGACCAGCCCGAGCAGCGACCCGGCGACCGAGAGCACGGCGGTGACGAGCGCCGCCTTGGCGAGAAACCCCCCGGAGGCCGGCGGAAGCCCGGCGGCCCCACCGTCCCCCGGACCCGCCCCGGCCTCCCCGGCGCCCCGCGCCGAGGGCATGACCGCCCCGCCAACGGGACGAGGCGTCCGCCGGGACACCCGCAAGGACAACACCTTCACGCCCCACCCTCCCCGCCCCGCGCACGCACCACGGCTTCACCGACGTCCGAGGCACGCACACCAGACGCCCCCGGCTCCCACGCGCCACCCCCGTCGACTTGCGGGACACAGACACCGGGCGCCCCCTCCCCGGCCCCTGGCGCTCGCGTATGCGCCGTGCCCGTCCCGGCTCCCGGGGTTGGCGCGTGCGCGCCGGCCCCGTCGGTTTCTGGGGCGCGTGCACTGAGCGCGGTCCCACCGACGCCTGACACTCCCGTACGCCCCGCGCCCGTCCCGACCGGCGCACTTGCCGCGGCCTCGTCGGCTCGTGGGGCTTGTGTGCTTGCTGCGGCTTCCTCGGCTCGTGGGGCCTGCGTGTTTGCCGTGGCTTCCTCGGCTTGTGGGGGCTGCGTGCTTGCCGTGGCCTCGTCGGCTCGTGGGGCCGGTGTACCAGCCGTGGCCTGCCCGGCTCGTGGGGCCGGTGTACCAGCCGTGGCCTGCCCGGCTCGTGCGGCTTGCGTGTTTCCCGCAGGCTCGTCGGATCGTGGGGCCCGCGTACCCGCCGAAGACTCCCCGGCTGCCGAAGCCCGCGCCCCTGCCGCGCCCCCTTCTCCCACCAGTGCCCACCACGCCACCAGGCCGAGGACCACGGCGGTCAGGACGGTCGAGGGGCCGCCGATGTCGGCGTACACGAAGTCGACGAGCTGCCACACCAGCAGGCCGCAGGCGGTGAGGGCGCAGTCCAGGCCGGGGCCGGCGCGGCGGACCCGGAGCAGGCCGCGCAGGGCGAGGAGGAGGAGCGCCAGCCAGCCTCCGGCGAGGGCCAGCAGCCCGATCAGGCCCTGTTCGCTGAGGATCAGCAGGTACATGTTGTGCGGGGAGAGCAGCGGCTGCCGTACGAAACCGGAACCCGCGCCGTCGGTGTCACTTCCGGAGGACAGCGCGAGCGAGGCGTGCGCGTCGCGGTGCTCGGGGAAGCCCTTCAGCCCCACCCCGGTCAGCGGATGCTCGCGCCACATGCCGACCGCCGCCGCCCACATCGTGTACCGGTCGGTGACCGACTGGTCCGGCGCGTCCGTGACCTGCGTGATGCTGCCGACCCGCTCCTGGAGCATCGCCGAGCCCACCCCGAAGCCGCCGACCAGCACCACCCCGGCCGCGACCCCGACCGCCCCCACCTTCAGCGCCCGCACCGGCCCGGCCAGCACCAGCTGCACCGAGCAGGTCACCGCGGTCGCGATCCAGGCACCCCGGCTGAAGGACAGCGCGAGCGGGACGCAGAGCGCGAGCGCGGCGAGCGCGGCGACCGTCCGCTGCCGTGCCGAGGTCCGGCCCAGGGCCAGCCCCACCGCGCAGACCAGCCCGAAGGACACCACCGTCGCCATGCCCATCACGTCCTGCGGCCCGAACGTGCCGACCGCCCGGATCGTCTCGCCCTGGTACGAGGCACCGGTCCCGGTGACGAACTGATGGACGCCCACCGCGCCCTGCCAGCCCGCCAGCGCCACGAACGCCCAGGCCAGCACCCGCAGATCACGCCGGTCCCGGACGAGCAGCAGCACCGCCGCCGGGACCAGCACGAACACCTGGAGATAGCGGCCGAGGCCGGTCAGCCCCTCGCCCGGCGAGGACGCGCCCGCCGCGGCGAGCGCGAGCCCCGCCACCGGCAGCCCCAGCACCACGGCGGCCGTACGGGACAGGGGGCGCCGCCGCTGCCGTACCAGCCGGACCAGGCAGCACAGCACGGCGAGCGCGGAGACCGCGTCCGCCGGCCCGGCGCCGCCCTCCCCGCCGGGCGGGACGGGCAGGGCCAGCAGAGCGATCACGGCGACGACCGGCAGCACTGGCGACACGGACCGGGCGGCACCCGGGAGGGGCAGCACCTGCGTCATGGGCTGAGTCATGGGCGGGCTCAGCTCCCGGTCGGTCGCACGAGGGCGGCCGCCGTGCGCACCAGGATGCACACGTCCTGCCACAGCGACCAGTTGTCGATGTACGCGTTGTCGAAGCGCGCCCGGTCCTCGATCGAGGTGTCGCCGCGCAGCCCGTACACCTGGGCGAGCCCGGTGATGCCGACCCGCATCCGGTGCCGGGCCGCGTATCCGGGATAGGTCTGGCTGAACTGACCGACGAAGAAGGGCCGTTCGGGACGGGGTCCGACCAGGCTCATATCGCCCCGCAGCACGTTCCACAACTGGAGCAGCTCGTCCAGCGACGTCTTGCGCAGGAACCGGCAGAACGGGTTCATCCGCACCTCCCCGGCCACGCTCCACCGGGTCGCGGACTCGTGCTCGTCGACCGGCCGCAGGGTGCGGAACTTCAGCAGCGTGAACGGCAGCCCGTCCTTGCCGACGCGCTCCTGACGGAAGACCACCCCCGGCCCGTCGGCGCACCGCAGCACCGCCGCGCACACCAGCAGCAGCGGGCTGATCAGCAGCAGCAGGGTCCCCGACACCAGGACGTCGAGGAGTCGCTTGCCGAGGCTGCCGCGCCGCCCGGACCCCAGGTCCAGCCGGCGGCAGGCGAACCCGGCGAGCTGCTCCCGGCCGGTGTACGAGGGCGAGTCGGCGTCGACCTCCCACACCGTGCAACCGGAAGCGGTCAGCGCCCGCAGCAGCGGGCCCTGCTTGGAGCGCACGGCGGGGTGGACGCACAGGACGTCCCGGACGCCGTTCTGGATGAGGGCCCGCTGCACCTCCTGACCGGTGGTCAGCACCGGCAGCCCGTCGGGGCCGTCCGGCCGCTCCGCGACCACCCCCACCGGCCGCACCCCGCAGCGCGGATGGCGCAGCAGCGCGGCGGCCACCCGCTGGGCGGTCGCGGCGGGCCCGATGACGAGCGCGGCGCGCGGATGCCGGACCATCGCCCGGCGGCGGCGCAGATGGACGAGCGCCCGGCCGGCACAGGCCGTCAGGGACTGTACGGCGAAGCCGGTGGCCAGGGTGCGCGCGGTGAGCGCGTGCGCCGGGTGCCAGGCCGCGACGAGCGCCCCGAGCGCCAGCCAGGCCACCGTGATCCGGCCGCAGACGCTGGGCAGCTCGTCCAGCACACCGCGCACCGGTGGCCGGCGCCGGGGCCGCACCGCTAAGGCCAGTGCCGCCAGCACCGCCATCAGGGCCCGGTGATGGCCCGCCCCGAGCAGCACCGCCCCGCCCGCCAGCGCGGCGAGGCCGTCGGCGAGCAGCAGCAGCGGGGGCGCGGCGGCCCGCACCGGGGGCCGCCGGGCCGGGAACCGGAGGCCCGCGCCGGTGCTCTCCGGGCGGGGGATGACCGACAGGGGCGGATAGCCGCCCTGGACGCCGGGCGGAGTGGCGGTCGATTGCGCAGTACTTTCCGCAGTCACGGGTGGATGGACTCCCTGGACTCGGTGGGCACGACCCGGGGCACGGGCCTCGGACGGAGCAGGTCGCGGTACACGTCCGCGACCGCGGCCGCCGTGCGCCGCACATCGTGCGTGGACAGGACGTGACGGAGCCCCTGCTCGCCGAGCGAGGCCCGCAGCGGCGCGTCGGACAGCAGCGCGGCGACGGCCCGGGACAGCGCCGCCGGATCGCCGGCGGGCACCAGGCAGTCGGGGACGAGCGCGGCCGGCAGGCTCTCCCGGGCGCCGTCCACCTCGGTCACCACCACCGGCCGCCCGCAGGCCAGCGCCTCCAGCGGGGCCAGCGCCATGCCCTCCCAGCGGGAGGGCAGCACCACCAGGTCGGCGGCCCGGTACCAGGGGACGGTGTCGTCGATGGCCCCCGCGAACAGCACCGACTGCGGCGCCCCGGCCCGCAGCCGCTCCGCGTCCGGTCCGTCCCCGACGAGCACCAGCCGCGCCGCGGGCAGCCGCCGTACGACGTCCGCCCAGGCCTCGAGCAGCAGGTCCTGCCCCTTCTGCCGGCACAGCCGCCCGACGCACACCGCGAGCGGCGCGGCCGGGTCCACCTCCGGCAGGAGGGCGGCGCGTACGGCGTCGGCGGCGCCGGGGTGGAACCGCTCGGTGTCGACACCGTTGGGGACGACGCTCCACCGGCCGGTGATCCCCGCGCCGAGCCCGGTCGCGCGCTCGGCCTCGCTCACGCACACCAGCCGGCCGGCCCAGCGCGCGCCGAACCGCTCCCACCTCAGGGCGAGCGCGGCGGTGGCCCCGCCGACCGCCTCGAAGGACCAGGCGTGCGGCTGGAACACCGTCGGGATCCGCCCCCGCACGGCGAGCCGGCCGGCCAGTCCCGCCTTCGCACTGTGGGCGTGCACCAGTGCGGGGCGTACCTGGTCGAGCAGGCGTACGAGCCGTCGTACCTCACCCGGCAGCGAGGGCCCGGGGGACCGGGTCGCCTCCCAGCGCCGCACCTGGGCGCCCAGTGCGCGCAGGCCGTCGGCGAAGGGGCTGTCGGGGCAGGCCACGGTGACGTGCAGCCCGGCGGCGAGCTGGGCCCGCGTCAGGTCGGTGACGACGCGGGCGACGCCGCCGTCCACAGGCTGGGTGAGATGCAGGACCCGGGTTCCGACGTCGGGTTCTGGCTGGTGCATCGCGCGGTTTCCTCGCTCACGGTGGCGCTCGGGACGGGCCGGAACGCGCCGACTCCTTCGTCCGTGTCCCGGTGGCCGCGAAGAGCGCCCCCGGTCCACGCCGCGTCCCGGTGGAAAACGAGCCTGAACGTCCGCTGGTCACCACCGGGCCGCAACCCGCGCCGAGATCGAACACGTCACCGCAACGGCCCATGACGTCGGTGTGCGCCGGGCTGTGCGCCGCCGGAGCCGCCCCGGCCCGCTGATCACCGTGTTCAACACATCGTCGGATGGGCAGACCGGCGCGCCGGAGGCCGAGGTGGGAGCGGTGCGACCGGGTGGCGATCGAGCACATGGGCGAATCAGTTCACTCCTTTGGCGGCACAACCCCGGGCGGCGCAGCGCGTTGACACAGCGCCGGGCATCCCCGCCCGGGTGATTGGTGTCAAAACCCCAAGGAGCACTTCTCCATGTCGCGTATCGCGAAGGGCCTGGTCCTGACCTCCGTTGCCGCTGCGGCCGTCGCCGGCGCCTCCGGCATCGCCGCCGCCGACAGCGGCGCGAGCGGTGTCGCCGAGCACTCCCCGGGCGTGCTCTCGGGCAACGTCGTCCAGGCCCCGATCCACATCCCGGTCAACGTCTGCGGCAACACCGTCGACATCGTCGGCCTGCTGAACCCGGCCTTCGGGAACACCTGCGTCAACGACTGACGTCACCTCACGTCCTCGTCGAACGGCCGCCCTCCCCCCGGGAGAGCGGCCGTTCGGCGTCGCCCCTTTGCATACCTGTCCCTTCGGTTTGCGTACCTGTCCCTTCGGAAGGAACCCGATGAAGTCCCTCAAGGCCGCCGTCGTCGTCGCAGGGTCCGTCGTCCTGGCCGGCGCCGCCGCACCCGCGTTCGCCCACAGCACCGCCGACCTCACACCCACCAGCCTCAACGGCGCCGTGAACACCCTCACCAAGGGCGATCTCACCGCCCGGGACGTGATGCCGCTCCAGCAGCAGTCGAACGCGCTCGACACCGAGAACAAGGGCTCCCTGCTGAACGCGGTCAACGGCGCGGCCGGCACCCTCAACCAGCACACCAAGCTGCTCGGCGGGCTCCCCCTGAACGGCTGACCCACCCCCTTGCGCGGGGCCGGTCCCGTACGGGCGGGACCGGCGTCCCTCGTTCGTGTGGAGCACCCCCGCGGCGTCCCCCGGTCGGGTGAGAACACCCCCGGCCGCCCGCCGCGGCGCTTATAAGGTCGCGCGGTGACCTCAACCCCAAGCACAACCCGCCCCTTCAGCGTGGCCGACCTGGGCACCCTCGTCGTGATGCCGTGGAGCGGCGAGGCCCCCGACGGCAGCGACATGCCGTACCTGCTCGCCTACTCCCTCGGTGACGCGCCGGACGGCGGTGCCGAGACCACCGCCGTCGCCATCGAGCGGCTGCTCGACGACAACGGCCTGCCCGTCGGCGGTGACCTCGTCGACGGCGCCGAGCGGCCCAGCCTGCCGGTCACGCTGCTCGTCACGGCCGGCTCGGCCGTCCTGAACATGCCGATGCTCAACGCCCAGTGCGTGCCGCCGCCCGAGTGGCTCGACGCCGTCGAGGCCCGTGGCTACGCCTACCTCGTCTTCACCACCCGCCCGTGGCCCGAGGCCGTCCCCGGCCGGCCCGTCGAACCCGAGGCGCTGGCCGCGTTCGCGGGCGCCGACGAGACTCTCACCGCGGCGGCCCACATCGTGCTGCCCGCCCGCAGCCTGCGCGGCTGACACCGGTGCCGGGGGCGGCCGGGCCGGAGCCCGCGGCACCGGGGTCCGGGCGGGCGGCGGGACCCGGGCGGGCGGCGGGCGCCGGCCGCGGCCACGCCGTGCTGCTCGTGCTGTGCGGCGCGGCCGGGCTGCTGGCCTCCTGGGTCATCACCCTCGACAAGTTCAAGCTGCTGGAGAACCCGGACTTCGTCCCCGGGTGCAGCCTGAACCCGGTGGTGTCCTGCGGCAGCGTCATGAAGAGCGACCAGGCCTCGGCGTTCGGGTTCCCCAACCCGATGCTGGGCCTGGTGGCCTACGGCGTCGTCGTGTGCGTCGGTATGAGCCTGCTGGCCGGCGCCGCCTTCCCCCGCTGGTACTGGCTCACCTTCACCGCCGGCTGCCTCTTCGGCGTCGGGTTCGTGACCTGGCTCCAGTTCCAGTCCCTGTACCGGATCAACGCGCTGTGCCTGTGGTGCTGCCTGGCCTGGATCGCCACCATCGTGCTGTTCTGGTACGTCGTCTCCCTCGACGTCCGCCGGGAGTTCCTGCCGGCACCGCAGGCCGTGCGCGTCTTCTTCGCGGAGTTCACCTGGGTCCTGCCGCTGCTGCATCTCGGCGTCGTCGGCATGCTGATCCTGACCCGCTGGTGGGATTTCTGGACGAGCTGACGATGTGCTCGTAGCGCCAATGCGGCAGTCGGGGGAATTGTGCACGGGTGGCGATTTCGGGCTCGTTACCCGCTACAGACGCACAGCCCCCAGAACTTGACGAAAGGGCCCGTACCCGAGATGAAGCCGACCATCCGAGGAACCCTCGCCGCCGCGCTGACGTGTGTCGCCGCCGCGGCCGGAGCCGCCGCCGCGACCCCCGCCGCGGCGATCGGCACGGTCCCCGTCCCCGTCCCGCTGAACGGCCTGGAGAACTCCCTCGGCATGGAACTGCCCGAGATCGGCGGCGAGGTCCCGCTGCCGACGCCGGGCTCGCCCGAGGGCCCGCGCCATACCGAGGGCCGGCTGATCCCGGAGCGGGCCGTCCCCCAGCTCCCCGTCAGCGCCGGTCTGCCCGGCGCCGACGTCCGGGCACCCCTGCCGGAGGTCCTCGGGAACGGCTTCCAGCACCTCGGCCTCGACGCCCCCGCCACCGAGCTGCGCACCCTCGGCCCCGGCCTGGCCCTGGACGCCCCGCTCACCCCGCCGAACCCGGACAACTTCGGCCTGCCGGAGCCGAAGCTGCCCCAGGCGGGCGTCCTCGCCCCCGTGGCGCAGGCCGTCCCGGTCGCGCATCTCGGACTGGGGCAGGGTCTCTGACCCCGGCGCGGACGACGACCGCACGCTCACGGGCCCGGACGGCCTCCCGTCCGGGCCCGTCCGTGTGCTTCGGGCGCTGCGAGGTGACCAGGAGGGCCGCCGGGCGGTTACCGCTACGGACAACCGCACACGAGAAGGAGCACCCCATGGTCGCCGACGTCGACGGAGTACCCGGATCCACCAGGCAGCCCGGTCCGGCCAGAGCCGGTACCCGGCGGGAGACACTGCGCGGGCTGCTCGGCGTCGCCGCCGGCCTGGCGCTCGTCCCGGTCGTCGCCGCCGCCTGGCCCGGCCCGGTGGACGACACGGGCGGCACCGGCGGCACGGACGACGCGGCCGGCACCGGATTCGACGAGGTCTACCGCGGCCGCCGTATCCAGGGCGTCCTCACCCCGGCCGGCCGCTCGGCCGCCGACGGCGCCCAGTGGGAGGTCACCGTCGACGGCCGCCCGCTGCACCTGATGCGCCGGGCCGACGGCACCTGGCTCAGCATGGTCGACCACTACCGCTCGTACCGCACCCCGCTGGAGGCCGCCCGCGCCGCCGTGGACGAACTCGGCCCGGGCGAGATGCTGCGCGAGAGCGACGGCCCGGCGTACGGCGGTCACCCGCACGACATGGGGGGACGCCATGGTCTATACGCGTAAGGACGTCAGCACCCTGACCGCCGACGAACGCCGACGGTTCGTGAAGGCGATGCTGGAGATCAAACGGCGCGGCGAGTACGACGAGTTCGTACGGACGCACATCGACTACTACGTCTCCGACGGCGAGGGCGGCCTGCGTACGGCCCACATGGCGCCCTCCTTCCTGGCCTGGCACCGGCGTTTCCTGCTGGAGCTGGAGAGGGCGCTGCGCCGGGTCGACCCCTCGGTGACCGTGCCGTACTGGGACTGGACGCGCGACCGCACCGCGACCGCCGCGCCCTGGACCGCGGACCTCCTCGGCGGCAACGGACGTGCCTCCGACCGCCAGGTCACCACCGGGCCGTTCGCCTACGCCACCGGCAACTGGACCCTGAAGGAGAACATCACCGACGGCGAGTTCCTCACCCGGGACCTCGGCCGCTCCGCCGGACCCATCGAACTGCCCACCGCGGCCGAACTGGAGTGGGCCCTGAAGGACCCGGTCTACGACACCGCGCCCTGGGACTCGACGGTCACCGAGGGCTTCCGCAACAAGCTGGAGGGCTGGGGCACCGGCCGGGGCAGCGTCGCCTGGCGCAACCACAACCGGGTGCACCGGTGGGTCGGCGGCGAGATGCTGGGCGGCGCCTCCGTCAACGACCCCGTGTTCTGGCTCCACCACGCCTTCGTCGACCTGGTGTGGACCCGCTGGCAGGCCCGTCACCGCGTCCACCGCTACCTGCCCGCGGAACCACCCGGCCCGGCGAGCCGGCAGCACCGCCGGGTCGTCTCCCGCAAGGAGAAGCTGCCGCCGTGGAACGTGACACCGGATCAGCTGGAGGACGTGTCGGGGATCTACCGGTACGCGTAGGCCTGTAGGCCTGTAGTCCCGTGGGCCTGACGTGGGACAGGCGAGAGCCCCGGCGCTCGAGGTGCCGGGGCTCTGCCGATGCGTGGGGACGCGTGCGTCAGTCGCCGTAGCCGGCGCCGCCGCGCTTGCCGCCACCGTTGCTGGAGCTGCTGCCGTGGCGGTCGTGACCGTAGTCGCCGCCGTGCTCCTTGCCCTTGTCGTGGCCGCTGACGTTGGCGCAGGTGTTGCCGAAGGCCGGGTTCAGCAGGGCGAGCCCGTTGAGGGTGTTGCCGCAGACGTTGACCGGGATGTGGACCGGAACCTGGACGACGTTGCCCGACAGGAAGCCCGGCGAGCCAACGGCCGCACCCTGCGCACCCGCGTCCGCCATGGCCAGGCCGGCCCCGCTGACCACTGCGGCGCCGGTGCCGAGGGCAACGGCCGCCACCTTCGCGATGCGAGACATCACGTTCTCCTTTAGGTGATTCGGTTCGTGCGGCAGCAGGGAACGCTGTCGCACACGCCGTTCAACGCGGCCACCCCGGCAGGGTCACGGCGCGTCGGTCCGGATCACCCTTTTTGAACAGGAGAGACGTACAGACGGGTGCCTATGCGGCCCGGAGGTGTGTCGCGACGAAGCCGGCGAGCGTGGCGATCGACTCCAGACTGTCCAGGCTCAGGTCCAGCGCGGCGACGTCCACGCCGAACCGGGCGTCGATCGCGCCCAGCAGGGTCACCCCGGCCAGCGAGGTGAGGGCGATCTCCGGCCCGAACAGCGCGGTGTCCGCGGGGAGTTCGCGCACCACGTCCGGGTCCAGCCGGGCGGCCTCGGCGATCATCGAGCGCAGTTCCCGCTCCACCGCGGGCGGGTCCTGGATGTCGGTCACGCCTCGGCGTCCTCTCGGTCGGATACATGCAGATAGGGGGGCGGCTTCGGCAGCTCGCCGTGCAGCGCGCGCCCGAGGACGGCCGAGTCGGGCGTCACGCCCTCGGTGTCGTCCACCCGGCGCAGCCCCGCCTGGCGGAGCAGGATCCGCATCTCCAGGTTGGCGTCCGTCGGGCGCAGGGTCACCCGGAACTCCTCGGCACCCGCCTGCCGCGCCCGTCCCATCAGCCAGAACAGGAAGGCCGCCGCCGCCCCCCGGCCGGCGACCCGGCAGGAGAGAGCGAGCAGCGGGACGGACCAGGTGCCGGTGCTGGTGCCTGTGTCGGTGCCGGTGTCGGTGCCCGCACCCGCGTTCGGGCTCGCGCCGGTGCGGTCGACGAGTGCGGCGCCGATGATGCCGTACGCGCCGAAACGGTCCGTCATCCGTGCCGTGTACAGCTCGTGCCCGTCCGAGGCGGCCAGCTCGCGCAGCCGCTCCGGGGTGAGCCCGGAGGAGTTCAGCCGGTGGGTGCGGGCGGCGAGCTCCAGGGCGCGCGGGATCTCCTCGGGCGTGGCCGCGCCGAGCGTGAGCCGCATGGCGCACCAGCTCAGGAACTCCTCCCGGCTGCCGTGGAAGCGCTCGCCCTCGGCCCGGCGGGCCTCCTCGGTGCGGTAGCGGTCGACCCGGGCGCGTGACTCGGGGGTGACCTCGCGGCCCTCGAACGCGGCCAGCAGCGCGGGCACGTCCTCGGGGGCGAGGGTGCCCACGGCGGGCAGCAGGGCCTCGACCTCGGCGCGTTCGTAGGGCGAGTCGTCGACCAGGACGAGGGCGTCCACGGCGATCCCGAGGCTCTCGGCGATCCTGCGCAGCGACTCGCTCTTGTCCTGCCAGGACACCTGCGGGGCGAGGAACCGCTCGCGCACCTCGGGCCGGCCAGCCGTGAGCCGGTCGAGCACGGCGGGCGCGCTGCGGCTCGCGATGCTGCTGAGCACGCCGCGGGCCGCGAGCGCGTCGATCGCGGCCAGCATCTCGGGGCGGGGGACGGGCAGTTCGTCGGTGGGGGACTCGACGGCGATGTCGTCCCAGAGGGTGCCGTCGAGGTCCCAGACGACACACTTGACGTGGTCGGCGTCGACGGCGGTCATCGCTCACCCCGGGGCAGGAACAGCTTCATCGAGAGGCTGGTGGGGTCGAAGCCGAACTTGCGGTAGACCGTGCGCATCGGGACGTTGCCGACATGGACCCGGCCGGTGACCTCGGTGATGCCGCCCGCGAGACAGAACTCCAGGCCCGCGGTGAGCAGGAGTTCGGCGACGTCGCTGCGGTTGTCCACCGGTGAGACGGCCAGGGAGCGGAAGTTGGCGTAGCGGTCGCCGGTCATCGCGTTCTGGTTGATGCTCACCCAGCACCAGCCGACGGGCTCCTCGCCCGGCCGCCCGGCGACGATCATGCCCTGCTTCGACTTCTCCATCGCCTTGCCGAGGCGGGCCGCCCAGCGGACCGGGTCGTCGATGGCGTCCTCGCCGAAGGAGACCCGGGCGATCTCCGCCTCGAACGCCCCGATCGCCGGAAGATCGCGCTCGTCGGCCTGCCGGGTGACATAGGGATGTGCGCGCTTCTCGAGGGCGGCGCGGTCCTCGGGGGCCGGGGGGTGCCAGCCGATCGTGCGGGTGGACGGCGTGGCGGGGGCGACGGGGGCGGCGGGCGCGGCGGGTACGGGAGATTGCTGCTGCCGTACCTCTGACCGCTCCGCCGCCTGCGAGGCCTGCGCCGTTTGCGAGGCCTGCGCCGCCTGTGAGGTCTGCGCCGCGTCCGGCGCCTCCGATACCAGCCGTCCCGGCCGGAACGGCCCCTTCCCGCAGTTCGGGCAGCCCTCGGCGCGCAGGGCCGCGACCTGGGTCCAGCGGGCGCCGGGGCCGACCCGGACCTTGTGGCCGCAGGCCACGCACTCGTACTCGCGCTGCCGGGTCCGCTTGTCGCCCGTGTAGAGGGGACCGCCGTAGTCGCCCTGCCGGGAGGCGGTGGAGGTGGTGGTGAGGAGCTGCTGGAAGAAGCCGACACCGCCGAGGATGCCGCTGCCCTCGTACTCGTTGAAGTTGCGGATGTAGCCGTTGGTGACCAGGCCCAGGGCCATGATCTCCCGCTGGACCTCCAGCATCTCGTCCGGGCTCTTGCCGCCGAAGGAGAAGAAGACGCTGTGCGCGGGGCCGGGCCGCAGTCCCTCCACGGCGCGGGACAGGAAGAGCCGGGCGCCTTCGGGGGTGTACGGCGGGTCGGTCATCGCGACGTCGTGCTGTCCGTGCAGATGCCCGGGCAGGGGCTGGCGCAGATCGTGCCGCACCGTCTCGACCCGGGTGCCCAGTCCCCCCGCCACCTTCTGGATGTAGTCGAGGATCTCGCCGGAGATGTCGACCACGGTCACCCGCTCGACGATCGGCCCGCCCAGCACGTCGCCCACGACGGCCACGGCCAGCGACACCAGGTCGTCGTCGCCGATGAGCAGCAGCGAGCCGCCCGGCAGCGCGCCCGCCGTCAGCAGCGCCAGCACCCGGCGCACCTTGGTCTCGGCCGTGCAGTGCGACTGGTCGATCGCCATGTCGGCGGCGGGACCGGACTCCATGAGCGCCCGCAGCCGCCGTACGGCCTGGTCGAGCACCTCGGGGATCACCAGCTCACGGCCGTCGCAGGTGCCGCAGGTGGCGTCCATGGTGAGGTCCATGCCGAGCTGCGCGACGAGGTCCGAGCCGGCCTCGGTCAGCCGGGACGGGCGCTCCCTGGTGACGAGACCACGGCGCCGCAGCTCGTTCCCCAGGGCGGCCACGATCGGTACCGGCAGACCGGTGGCCCGGCTGAGGTCCTTGGTGGAGGCGGGGGCCAGACGGCGCAGCGCACGCAGCACGGACCGCACTCCGGGCGGGCCCTCCTGAAGCCGGACGGCGTCCGCGACTTCCGTGAGCAGTTGATCGGCGGTGGTACTCCGGGGGTGCCGACGCGCGTTCGTCACAATGCTGCTCCAGAGAAGCTGATGGATTCCGTGGGTATCGAGTATACGGGCTGGTAGGCGCCCCGATCGGACTCGGTGCGGCGGCCGGGAATGCGAAGCGGTAATGCGAATTCCGGCGACAGTCCCGCACCGCTCCTGCGGGCGGCATTCCGCGCGCCCGGACGGAAAGGTTTACCGGAATTCACCGCATCGTTTTCCGGCCGAATATGCCCCCGGTCTTCCCGCCCCCTTGACGGGACGCGCTCGCGAGCCCCATAGCGCCCCGGATGCTAGGCTTGGCCCGACCGAGCGCCAGTAACCGGCCTCGCGACCTTCCTCTTCAGCCGCGCGGACCAGCGCTGATCTATCTGAAAGGAGACGGGGGCAGCGGTTCCTCACCCCCGGTTCCCCATGACCAACTCCACCGACCTCGCCACCGAGGGCATAAACGTCGACGATCTGTGCTCTTATGCCGTCGACGTATGGGTGAGCGACCACAGCATCCTGACCGACGAGGAGCGCCTCCTCCAGGTGCTGCGCACGGCCGCCGAAAAGGGAAACGCCACGGTACTCGGTGAGGCGTCGCACGTTTTCCCGAACGGCGCCGTGACCGCCATTCTCCTGCTTTCCGCCTCGCATCTCAGCATTCACACCTGGCCCGAATTCAGCCTGGCGAACGTCGACCTGCTCGCGTACGGCCGGCTGAACGGCGAGCGGATGATGCAGAGCGTGGAGCTGGGCCTTTCGCCGACGAAGATCAACGTGACGCGCATGCTGCGCGCCGTGCACTAGCTCTTCTCCATCGTCCCCGTCGCCGTCATGCATTCCGTGCAGGTCTCGTGGGCGCGCTCGGCCGACGCCCACGAGGAACTGCTGGACACGCTCGACCCCGTGGAGCGCGCCCGCTGGGCGGCGACGGTGGCCCCCGCCTCCCGGAACCGCTTCCTCGTCGGCTGCGCGCTGAGCCGCAGGCTCCTGGGCGAGCTGCTCGGCGTACCCCCCGAGGACGTACCCCTGCGGCGCGTCTGCCCGACCTGCGGCGGACCGCACGGCAAGCCCCGGCTGGCGGTCCCCGCGGAGTACGACTTCTCGGTCACCCACAGCGGCGACGTCGTCGGGGTGGCCGTGTGCCGGGGCGCGCGGGTGGGCCTGGACGTCGAGGAGGCCGGCACCGCCCTCGACGTCGACGCCGCGGCCCGTACGGCACTCTCCCCCCGCGAGTCGGCCGCCCTGTACTCCCTCCCCCCGGACGAGCGGGGCCCCGCCTTCCTGCGGACCTGGACACGGAAGGAAGCGGTGCTCAAGGCGCTCGGCGTGGGCCTGCGCGCGCCGCTGCGGGAACTCGAACTGTCCGGCCCCCACGCCGCCCCGGCGGTACTGACCTGGCCGGACGCACTCGCCGATCACCCGCGCACGACCCTGACGGACCTCACGGTGGACGGCGTCCATCCGGCGGCGCTGGCGGTGACGGCAGACGCCCGAACGGCGTGAAAAAAGCCCTCCCGGGGGGAGGGCGGAGACTTGCGCCCCCGGCAGGACTCGAACCTGCGGCCAAGCGCTTAGAAGGCGCCTGCTCTATCCACTGAGCTACGGGGGCCGGATGGGGTGGCCTCGTACGTGCTGCCCGGGTGTGGGGCGATCCGTGACGTTGCCGGGGACAAGGATAGGGCTCCCGGTTCCTTGTCCCGGTTGCTTCGCCTCCGTGGCTCAATGTGGAGGTTCGGTGAAGCGGTCCTGATAATCGCAGGCAGGTGCGAATCGTGCATCGCTTTTGGCGTCTCGCAACCCGGGTGTTGTGCACTCGTTATGCCTGGGCTGTGCCTGTGTCCCAGTCGCCCCTTCCGTCCCTTGTGTCCTATCGGCGCGCAGACATGCCTATATGCTTCATAAATCCCCTAAAATTGGGCATTCTTCGCATGTGGTGACCTTGGACGTACGGCCTCAACTGCTCGACGCACTCTCCGCCCTGCGCGACCGTGTCGCCGCCGCACGCTACCCGCTGCCCCTGGCGGGCGCGCCACGCGCGCGTGCCAACCGCGACGAACTGCTCGCCCAGCTCGACGACTACTTGGTGCCCCGACTCAGACAGCCCGAAGCACCACTCCTGGCCGTCATCGGCGGCTCCACCGGTGCGGGCAAGTCCACCCTCGTCAACTCCCTGGTCGGACGGCGCGTCAGCGAGGCGGGCGTGCTGCGGCCGACGACCCGGACCCCGGTGCTGGTCTGCCATCCGGAGGACCATCACTGGTTCAGCGGCATGCGCGTCCTGCCCGGCCTCACGCGTGTGTGGGTGCCCCATCAGGAGCCCACGGACGACCTGTTGCTGCCCGGCGAGGACGGGCGGCGCGTCCTGCGCATCGAGACCGCCGAGACCCTCCCGCCCGGCCTCGCCCTCCTCGACGCCCCCGACATCGACTCCCTCATCGCCGACAACCGCGCCCTCGCCGCCGAACTGATCTGCGCCGCCGACATCTGGGTGATGGTCACCACGGCCGCCCGCTACGCCGATGCCGTGCCCTGGCATCTGCTGCGCACCGCCAAGGAGTACGACGCCACCCTCGTCACCGTCCTGGACCGCGTCCCCCACCAGGTCGTCGCCGAGGTGTCCCGGCAGTACGGCGCCCTGCTCACCAAGGCCGGCCTCGGTGACGTCCCCCGCTTCACCGTCCCCGAACTCCCCGAGTCCGCCTGGGGCGGCGGGCTGCTCCCGGCCACCGCCGTGGCCCCGCTGCGGGCCTGGCTCGTCCACCACGCCCAGGACCCGGGCGCCCGCCACCACGTCCTCGCCCGCACCGCCCACGGCGTCCTCGACTCCCTGAAGTCGCGGATGCCGGAACTCGCCGGCGCCGCCGCCGCTCAGTACGCCGCCGCCCTGCGGCTCACCACGGCCGTGGAGAAGGCGTACGACAGCGAGTACGCGCGCGTGCGGGGCCGTCTGCAGAACGGCGCCGTCCTCGCCGGGGACGCGCTCAAACGCTGGCGGGCCTTCCCCCTGGACTGCACCGCGGGCGAGCTCCTCGACGCCCTCGCGGAGAGCCTGGCCGCCCTCCTGCTGTGCGCCGTCACCGCCGCCGACGAACGGGTCGACGAGGCCTGGCGCCGCGAACCCGCCTCCGCCGCACCGGCCCTGACGGACGCAGAGTCCACCCCGGAACACGCCGAACACCGCATCGGCATGGCCGTACGGCGGTGGCGGCGCGAGCTGGAGGAGTGCGCGGAGGACGAGGTACGCGCTCTGGAACGCGGCGCCGCACCGGACCCCGAGGCGGTCGCGGCCCTCGTCGCCACCGCCCTGCTGGGCGGCCGCCGGGCCCGCACCGCGGGCGAGGGCCTCGCCGAACGGCTCGGCGCACACGGGGCGCTGCGGCTGCGCGACCGCGGCGGACGGCTGCTCACCGAACACCTCGACCGCGTTCTGCACGCCGAACGCGAGCGCCGCCTCGCCCCTCTCGACGGACTCGACGTCCACGCCGAGCCCCAGGCCGAACTCATCGCCGCGCTGTCCGTACTGCAGAAGGAGAGGTGACCGGTGACCGCCGTCACTGACGAGGACCACACGGATCGCTCGGACCACACGGACCACACGGATCGCTCGGATCGCTCGGAACGCACCGCCCACGCGGCCGACCGCGACGACAAGGGGCCCGAGGACGGTGGGCGGGGCGGGTCGCAGGACGCCTCCGAGGGCGCCCCCGAGCGGGCCGCGTCGCGCGCGCAGGCCGGTGGCGCCGACGAGGACGACCCCGTCGCCGAAGCGATCGGCGCCTGGGACGACGGTCTCATCGCGCGCCGGGTGAACGAGGGCGTGGGCGGCGAGCAGGCCGCCGCGGCGGGGATCCGCCCCGGCGCCGCACCGGCCGCGGGCCCGCCCGTCTACGACGGCCCCCTGCGGTCCCGGCTCGACGCGCTGCGCGAACTCGTGGGCCTGTCCCGCACCCGTCTCGACAACAGGACCCTCGCCGAGGCCGGCCACGTGCTCGACGAGGCGGCGGCGCGGCGCAAGCTCTCCGGGCAGCACACCGTCGTCGCCCTCGCCGGCGCCACCGGCAGCGGCAAGTCCCAGCTCTTCAACACCCTCGCCGGGGTGCCCATCTCCGAGACCGGCGTACGGCGCCCGACGACCGCCGCGCCCATCGCGTGCAGCTGGAGCGACGGCGCCGCGAGCCTCATCGACCGCCTCGGCATCCCGGGCCGGCTGCGCCGGCGCCCGGTGCAGAGCCCGGAGGCGGAGGCCCAGCTGCGCGGGCTCGTCCTGATCGACCTGCCCGACCACGACTCCGCCGCCGTACAGCACCGCGAACAGGTCGACCGCATCCTGAAGCTGGTCGACGCGGTCGTGTGGGTGGTGGACCCCGAGAAATACGCGGACGCCATGCTCCACGAGCGGTATCTGCGGCCCCTGGCGGGGCACGCCGAGGTGATGTTCGTCGTCCTCAACCAGGTCGACCGGCTGCCCGGCGAGGCCGCCGAACTGGTCCTAGACGATCTGCGCCGGCTCCTCGACGAGGACGGCATCGCCCTCGGCGAGTACGGCGAACCGGGCGCCACCGTCCTTGCCATGTCCGCGCTCACCGGGGACGGGGTGGGCGAACTGCGCGAGTTGCTCGGCCAGTTCGTCACCGAGCGCGGTGCGGCGGGCCGCCGGGTCTCGGCCGACGTGGACGCCGCCGCGGCCCGGCTGCGGCCCGTCTACGTCACCGGGCTGCGCACCGGGCTGAGCGAGGAGGCGCGGGAGGAGTTCTCCGACCGGCTCGCGGACGCGGTGGGCGCCACCGCGGCGGGCGAGGCGGCCGAACGGGCCTGGTTGCGCAACGCGGGCCGGGCCTGTGGGACGCCGTGGCTGCGGCTGTGGCGCTGGTGCCAGTCCGGCGGGGACCCGGTCACCGGGCGGCTCCCGGCCCGCGCCCAGGCCGACGAGGAGGCCACGGCCCGCCAGCGGGTCGAGCAGGCGGTGCGCACGGTGTCCGAACGGGCCTCCGCCGGGCTGCCCGCGCCCTGGGCGCAGGCGGTGCGGGAGGCGTCCGTACGCGGCTCCCAGGGGTTGCCCGAGGCGCTGGACGAGCTGGCGGCACGGGCCGGACTGCCGCCCGGACGGCCACCGCGGCCGGGGTGGTGGCCGGTGGCGGTGCTGGCGCAGGCGGCCATGACGCTGCTTCAGGTCGTCGGCGGGCTGTGGCTGGTGGGGCAGATCGCCGGGGTCATGGACCCGAACCTGGGGGTGCCGGTGCTGCTGATGGTGGCCGGGATCGTCGGTGGTCCGCTGGTGGAGTGGAGCTGCCGGCTGGCGGCCCGGGGCCCGGCCCGGCGGTACGGGCAGGACGCGGAACGCCGACTGCGGGAGGCAGCCGCCGGCTGCGGCCGGGCCCGGGTCCTGGATCCCCTGGCGGCGGAGCTGCTGCGGTACCGGGAGGTACGGGAGCAGTACGGGAGGGTGGTGGGGGCGGGGGTGCGCTGAGCGGGGAGTGATCCACATCTGGATCTGCCTGGCTCACTCGTCCGGGTGGCGGAGTTGTCCACAGACGGGCGGTGGTCCACAGGGCGCTGCGGGCTCGGTCCGGCGGCGGCAGTCTGGCGGTGCGGCGATCGCGACGGACGCGGTCGGCGCGGCGAGGCAGCCGTACGGGACGGGCCCGTACGCGTGTCCGCCCGGCGGGACGGCCGGGCGACGGGAGGGGTTCGGGACATGAACGAGACGATCGTGTGCGCGGTGGGGAACGTGGCGACGCAGCCGGTCTACCGGGAGCTCGCGGCGGGGCCGTCGGCACGGTTCCGGCTGGCGGTGACCGCGCGCTACTGGGACCGCGAGAAGGGCACCTGGGTCGACGGGCACACCAACTTCTTCACGGTGTGGGCCAACCGGCAGCTGGCCGTGAACACGGCGGCGTCGCTGAACGTCGGCGATCCGGTGATCGTGCAGGGCCGGCTCAAGGTGCGCACGGAGACGCGGGAAGGGCAGCAGAACTGGACCTCGGCCGACATCGACGCGGTCTCGATCGGCCATGACATCGCCCGCGGCACCTCGGCCTTCCGGCGCTCGGCCAGGCCCGAACCGGCCGCCGTCGGCGCCCCCGCACAGCCCGAACCCGACTGGGAGACACCCGCACCGGCGACGGACCCCGGCGGGGCGGAAGCCCAACAGCCGCGTGAGGCGGTGGCGGCGACATGAGATCGGGTGACGCGAAGCCGGCTGACGTGACGCCGGGCGGTGCCCCGAGTTGACGGGTGGGCGGCTCGTCGGCGGATCCATCGGCGCTGCCCGGTGGATTTGTCGACAAGCGCCGCTCGCAGCACGCCTGTTGGCGATCTTGGGGATAACGATTCCGATTCGGATCACCCATCCGATGACATGACCGGGAAACCGGGTGCGCGGGCGTCTCTAGGATGCCGATCGTGGCTCACGGGGCTTCTGATGCTTCTGGCGGGACCGTACCCCCAGGTCAACGAGTCCTGCTCGAAGGGGAATTACGTTGATTTCTTCGTTCTCCGCGCCGTTCGCGCGCACGCGCGGCGCTGCCCGCCTTGCCGCGTCGACGCTGGTCAGTGGACTCGTCGCCGCCGCAGGCATGATCGCCGCCGCGAGCCCGGCCGCCGCGGACGAGACCACGCAGACCCCGGGCGGAGCCACCGCCACCATGGGCGGCCTCAAGACGTACGGCGCCGCGGTCCTCCACGACGACGGCGGGGACCAGGAGATCTCGGCGGGCCTGTTCGAGATGTCCGTCGACGGCGGCGGCACCCTCCAGACGTACTGCGTCGACCTGCACAACCCCACCCAGCGGGACGCGAAGTACCACGAGACGCCGTGGAGCGGCACCTCGCTGGGCGCCAACGACGACGCGGGCAGGATCCGCTGGATCCTGCAGAACTCCTACCCCCAGGTCAACGATCTGGCCTCACTGGCGACGAAGGCCGGCATCGCCGGGGGACTCACCGAGCAGGACGCGGCGGCGGGCACCCAGGTGGCGATCTGGCGCTACTCGGACGGCGCGGACGTGGACGCCGTCGACCCGCAGGCCGAACAGCTCGCGGACTACCTCCAGAAGGCCGCCCGTGACACGGCCGAGCCGGAGGCGTCCCTGACCCTCGACGCGCCGGCCGTCTCGGGCCACCCCGGCGAGCCCATCGGGCCGGTGACCGTGCGCACCGACGCGAGCGCGGTGACGGTCACGCCGCCACTGGACGCCGGTATCACCGGGGTGCGCATCGTCGGCCAGGACGGCAAGCCGGTCACGACCGCGAAGAACGGCAGCCGGCTGTTCTTCGACGTGCCCGCCGACACCGAGCCCGGCTCCGCAGAACTCACGGTCCAGGCCTCCACGACCATCCCCGTCGGCCGCGCCTTCACCTCCGAGAGCCGCAGCCAGACGCAGATCCTGGCCGGCTCCAGCGAGTCGACCGTGTCGGCGACGGCGAGCGCGACCTGGGCGGAGCAGGGCGCCGTACCGGCCCTGTCCGCGGCGAAGAACTGCGCCAAGAGCGGTGTGGACATCACCGTGGCCAACCAGGGCGACGCGGCCTTCACCTTCGAGCTGATGGACGCCGAGCACGCCATCCCGGCGGGCGCCACCCGGACGGTGACGATCCCGCTCCAGGAGGACCAGCCCTACGACTTCACGATCACCGGCCTCCGGGGCGCCGAGACCCGCTTCACCGGCCTTTTGGACTGTCAGACCCGCACCGCCGAGACCGCGAACGTGACCACCCAGACCCTCAGCGACCCCAGCCCGGCCACCGTCGGCGGCACCACCGCGACCGACACCAACCTCGCCGAGACGGGCGGCTCCAGCGCCACCCCGATCATCGCGGGCACGGCCATCGGCCTGGTGGTGATCGGCGGCACGGCCCTGGTGCTGGCGGGCCGCAAGGAGAACGCCTGAGGGAGGACCGGGGCGGGCGGCCCCGCTGACGGCCGGACGTCAGCGCAGCGCGGCGGCCTCTCCGCTACGGACGGCACGCAGGGCGCGCTCCACGGTCCGCGCGTTCTCCCCGACGGGGGCGACGTAGTCGAGGACGCCCCGTGCGGCATCCTCGCCGACCGTCCTGTCGATCACCCAGGTGGCGAGGTACTGCGAGGCCAGACAGCCGCCGGCGGTGGCGATGTTCCCCTCGGCGTGGAACGGCACGTCCAGCACGGTGACCCCGCAGGCCTCGACGAACGGCCGGCTCTGGCGGTCCGTGCAGGCGGGCGTCCCGTCCAGCAGCCCGAGCCGGGCGAGCACCAGCGCGCCCGAGCACTGCGCACCGACCAGCTGGCGCGCGGGATCGACCGGCAGCCGGGAGAGCAGCCGGTCGTCGGCGGCCACCTTCCGCGCCTTGATCCCGCTGCCGATCAGCACGACATCGGCCTCGGTCACGAACTCCAACGGCCGCTGCCCGCTCACCTCGACACCGTTCATCGAGGTGACCACGGGCGTCGGCGTGGTGATGAACGCCTCCAGCCCGTCCTTCCGGCACCGGTTGATCAACGCGGAGGCGATGAAGCTGTCGAGCTCGTTGAACCCGTCAAAGGTGACCACGGCGACCTGCACGGCTCCTCCTCACAGCACGGCACAGCACGGGAGCCGCAGTCTGCCAGCCGCGTTCCACCGGGGTCGCGGGCCAATCCCCGACCGGTGGCCCCGGCTCACCAGCTCTTGCCGGCCTGTTCCCGGATCGTGCGGTTGATCCGGTTGAAGAAGTTGGTCAGCGAGATCTCCAGGATGATCGCGCCCAACTGCCCCTCGTCGAACAGGGAGAGGGCCGCGCGCTCCTCCTCGGAGGAGATCGGCCGGATTCTCGGCAGGACCACCGGCGCCACCAAGATGCCCGCCGCGGCGACTTCGAGGAACTGCTGCGGCTGCTCGACCCCGAGGTGGGACTGACCGTCGACACTCCCGCCGGAGCGGTCGTCACCCTCGGCGCCACCAAGGTCGCCGCGGGCGCATCCGTACGAGGCCGGGAGGCGCTGGTGGGCGGCCTCCCCGGAGTCGTCTCCTGGCAGGAGGACGGCACCCCGCTCTCGGTCCGCACGTTCACGGTCACCGCCGCCCGGATCACCCGCATCACAGCCGTCGTCGACCCGGCCGGACTCACCCTGATGAACCTCCTGGCCCCCGCCTGAACGGAGGTGGGCGCAACGAGGCGACGGCACGGGGGAGATGGTTCAATAGTGTGATTTTTTCCGAGCGTTCGAGTCGTCCCCCTGTGTTTTTGATTCCATCGAACGTGAGCTCGGAATGTTCCTCGCCAGGTTGTATCGCAGAGGTTGCATCGCAGGATGAAACAGGTGAGGAAATGAGAAAGGCGTATGCCTTTTTGCCGGCGGTCGCGGCGGTGGCCGCGGCACTGCCGGCTGCACCCAGCTATGCCGCGTCCACGCTCATCGTCTCCGCCGTCGGGCCGACGGCGAACTGCCCGGGATCCACCTACACCTCGATCGGGGCCGCCTTGACCGCGGCGGTTGCGGGTGACACGGTCCACGTCTGCCCCGGCACCTACAGCGAAATCGTCAACGTCACCAAGCCGGATATCACGCTCGAGGGCGAGACCACTCTCCCGGTGAACTGTGATCAGTTCGCGGAACCCGATCCGGCGGTCGATTCCATCATCGAGGCCACGAATCCCATCGGTGAGGGGATCGTGAACCTGCGAGAGGACAACATCCAGTTCCGGGGCTTCACGGTTCAGAACAACCAGGGCTCCACCTTCGGCGGCTACGGCATCAACACGGTCGTCGGTCACTCCGGCTACCTGGTCACGAGCAACGTGATCCAGGGCAACCCGGCGGGGATGTACTACAACACGAGTGGCGCGACACAGTCCGAGGTCGCGAACAACTGCATTCGCCTGAACAACACGGGATTCGGGGTTCAGCCGGCAGCCGGTAACGGCATCTACTCCGACCAGGGCCTGGACAACGCGCTGATCGACAACAACGCCTTCTTCCAGAACAAGAACGGCGCGATCACCCTCGACAAGTACCAGAACACCGTGCGGGTCAACATCCATCACAATGTCTCGCACCAGGACGCGGCGCTCCTGAACATCTTCCGCTCGAACGACAGCCTGGTGACCGACAACCAGGCCGTCGGCAACACCGGAGCCGCGATCTTCATCGGCGACGACAACCACGGGCTCCAGGTTCTGCGCAACAACATCCAGGGAAGCAATGAGGGAATTCGCTCGGAGACCTTCGTCGACGTGCCGAGCGATCAGGTTCAGATCAGCGACAACACCATTCAGAACGTCACGCGCGACGGCATTTCCGCAGGCCCGAATTCACTCACGAATTCCACCGTCTCGGACAACAGCGTGACCGGCAGCGGGCACGACGGCGTCCTCATCGAGGACGAGGGCGGCAACGGCGGCAACACGGTCACCGGCAACGTGCTGCAGGGCAGCGCGACCTACGACTGCGAGGACCTCACCACCGGCACCGGCACGGCCGGGACGGCGAACAGCTGGACGGGCAACCAGGCCGCGACGAGCAACCCGGCCGCCCTGTGCCCCCGAAAGCCGTCCCTGACGGTCAAGAAGACGCACGAAGGGGACTTCACGGCGGGGCAGCAGGGCACGTACACCATCACGGTCGGCAACGACGGGCCCGGCCCCACCGACGGCAGCACGGTCACCGTCGAGGACGTCCTCCCCGACGGGCTGACGGCCGCGAGCATCTCGGGCACCGGCTGGACCTGCTCCGTGGCCACCCTCACCTGCACGCGCAGTGACGTCCTAGCCGCCGGGGCCGTCTACCCGCCGATCACGCTCGTCGCCGACGTGCCGTGCAACTGCAGGACGGAGCACGGGGTCGACACCGTCACGGCCACCGGGGGCGGCGACAGCACGACGCACACCGCCACCGACCCCACCACCATCAAGCACACCAAGCACTGCAAGGAGCACAACCACCACAAGCCCCACAGACCCCACAACCACCCCTTCCCCTACAGGTTCCCCATGCCTGCCATGCCCGCGATGCCTCCCATGCCCGCGATGCCTTCCCTGCCATTCCTGTCCGGCCGGCCGTAGCGACGGAAATCCGTTGCGCTTGTGGCATGTGCATGCGAAAGGATGCGCGCATGTTGAGACCCGCGCGTGCGCTGCTCCCCCTTCTCCTGCTGCCCGTTCTCCTCACCGGATGTGACGCGGACAAGGAGAGCGGCACGGCCGCCGGCCTGGACGCCGCCGCGCGCGGCTGGGGCGTCGCGCCCGAGCTCGTCTATGTCACCGAGGTCTCCGGCTACACCGTGTTCCAGGCGTCGGTCGGCGCGTACGAGGACGAGTTCGCCGCCGCGTATCGGTCCGAGCAGGGTGCCGCCAAGTTCGGCCTCTTCGCGGGGCACGGCACGCTGACGGCGGAGAACTGCCCCGAGCAGCCGCTGGGCGAGGCGTCGGACGGGAAGGTCACCTGTGAGCGCGACGGCGACGCCTGGTACCGCACGTCAGGTGGCAGCCATGAATACGCGGTGCCCGAGGACGGCGTGGTGATCCGTCTCATCGCCACCACGGACGACGTCGAGCGAGCCGTGCTGCGCGAGGCGGCCGAGGCGGTCCACCGCCCGGACGGCACCGAACTGGCCGCACTCCTGCCGCCCACCGACGGCACGGGCACCTGAGAGGACGGAACGAGGCCGACGGACCCCGTCCCGCCCGAGACCACCCGGCCGGCCCCCGGCCGAACGGGTTTGCACGCACCGACCGCCGGTGGGCGAGGGCCGACACACGGTCACGCCCATCAGCCCGGACACGCCTTCAGGATCATCCCTGAGGTGCTGCCCCGTGCCCCCGCCGCACCCCGCACTCGCCCTGGCCGCGAGCGAAGGAGGACCATAGGAGGTGAGCAGACAAGGGAGGCCCGCCATGAAGACCGGAGCCTCGGATTACGACCGCTATCTGTACTCCCGCACCCCCTCCCAGGCCGAGGGCGAGCGTGACGAACCGGCCGAGAGGGCGGCCGTGGAGCAGCACCCCGACGTCCCCAGGACCGAGCCGTCCCAGGCGGAGGGCGAGCGGACGGACGACACCAGGGCCACCTGACCGTCGGGATGCGAGCACGCGCCCAAGTCGCCGCCCGCGGCGAAGGCGACAGACCACCCTCAGCCGTCAACCCCGAAACCCCAGGTCAGCGTCCCCCGCCCGAACGGGTTTCCCCCCAGGGGTAGCCGTCCGGCAAGATGGGGTGTATCTGCCCACTGCCAGATTTCAAGCTGCCGGACGGTTTCTCTTGGCTGAGTACATCTACACCATGCGCAAGACGCGCAAGGCACACGGCGACAAGGTCATCCTTGACGACGTAACGCTGAGCTTCCTGCCCGGCGCGAAGATCGGTGTGGTCGGCCCGAACGGCGCCGGTAAGTCCACCGTTCTGAAGATCATGGCGGGGCTCGAGCAGCCCTCCAACGGTGACGCGTTCCTGTCGCCCGGATACACCGTCGGCATGCTGCTCCAGGAGCCGCCGCTCGACGAGTCCAAGACCGTCCTGGAGAACGTGCAGGACGGCGCCGCCGAGGTCATGGGCAAGCTCAAGCGGTTCAACGAGGTCGCCGAGCTGATGGCGACCGACTACTCCGACGCGCTGCTCGACGAGATGGGCAAGCTGCAGGAGGACCTGGACCACGCGAACGCGTGGGACCTGGACACCCAGCTGGAGCAGGCCATGGACGCCCTGGGCTGCCCGCCCGGCGACTGGCCCGTCACCAACCTCTCCGGTGGTGAGCGCCGCCGCGTCGCGCTGTGCAAGCTGCTGCTGGAGGCCCCCGACCTGCTGCTCCTCGACGAGCCGACCAACCACCTGGACGCCGAGTCCGTGCAGTGGCTGGAGCAGCACCTCGCCAAGTACCCCGGCACCGTCGTCGCCGTCACCCACGACCGGTACTTCCTCGACAACGTCGCCGAGTGGATCCTGGAGCTCGACCGCGGTCGCGCCCACCCCTACGAGGGCAACTACTCCACCTACCTCGACACCAAGGCGACCCGTCTCAAGGTCGAGGGGCAGAAGGACGCCAAGCGCGCCAAGCGGCTCAAGGAAGAGCTGGAGTGGGTGCGGTCCAACGCCAAGGGGCGTCAGGCCAAGTCCAAGGCCCGTCTCGCCCGGTACGAGGAGATGGCGGCCGAGGCCGACAAGATGCGGAAGCTGGACTTCGAGGAGATCCAGATCCCGCCGGGCCCGCGGCTCGGTTCCATCGTCGTCGAGGTCAGCAACCTCTCCAAGGCCTTCGGGGAGAAGGTCCTCATCGACGACCTGAGTTTCACGCTGCCGCGTAACGGCATCGTCGGCGTCATCGGCCCGAACGGCGCCGGCAAGACCACGCTCTTCAAGATGATCCAGGGCCTCGAGACCCCGGACTCCGGCAGCATCAAGGTCGGCGAGACCGTCAAGATCTCGTACGTCGACCAGAGCCGCGAGAACATCGACCCGAAGAAGTCGCTGTGGGCCGTCGTCAGCGACGAGCTCGACTACATCAACGTCGGCCAGGTCGAGATGCCCTCGCGGGCGTACGTCTCCGCCTTCGGCTTCAAGGGCCCCGACCAGCAGAAGCCGGCCGGCGTGCTCTCCGGCGGTGAGCGCAACCGCCTGAACCTCGCGCTCACCCTCAAGCAGGGCGGCAACCTGCTGCTCCTCGACGAGCCGACCAACGACCTCGACGTCGAGACCCTGTCCTCCCTGGAGAACGCGCTGCTCGAGTTCCCGGGTGCCGCCGTGGTCGTCTCCCACGACCGGTGGTTCCTCGACCGGGTCGCCACCCACATCCTCGCCTACGAGGGCGAGTCCAAGTGGTTCTGGTTCGAGGGCAACTTCGAGTCCTACGAGAAGAACAAGATCGAGCGGCTGGGCGCGGACGCCGCACGTCCGCACCGCGCCACCTACAAGAAGCTGACCCGGGGCTGATCGATCTTGCGGCACATCTACCGCTGCCCGCTGCGCTGGGCGGACATGGACGCGTACGGCCACGTCAACAACGTGGTGTTCCTCCGCTATCTGGAGGAGGCCCGCATCGACTTCCTGTTCCGCCCGGAGAAGGACTTCCAGCAGGGGTCCGTGGTGGCGCGCCACGAGATCGACTACAAGCGCCAGCTCGTCCACCGGCACTCGCCCGTGGACATCGAGCTGTGGGTCACGGAGATAAGGGCGGCGTCCTTCACCCTCACCTACGAGGTGAAGGACGGCGACCAGGTCTACGTCACCGCGTCGACGGTCATCGTGCCGTTCGACTTCGCGGCACAGCGACCGCGCCGGATCACGGCGGAGGAACGCGAGTTCCTGAACGAGTACCGCGACGACGCCGAGGAGGCCGTCGCCGCATGACGGTGCTCCACCTCGCCGACGAGGGGGAGGCGGCGGACCTCGCGGCCTTCCTCTCCCGGCTGCTCCACTACGACCGTGGAGCCGCAGTGCGCCTCCAGGCGGCCGGGACGGCACTCGCCGTGTTCGGCCGGCCGCCCTCCTTCGAGGTGCTCGCGATCCGTGCCGTACGCCTCGCCAAGCCGTACGAGGACGGCCTCGACGTCACCCTGGACGCCACCGTGTCCGCGGGGCAGCTGCTGGAGACGGTGGACGAGACCGCGGCCACGGCCGCCGTGCCGCCCGCCGTCACCGGGCCGCCGTGGGCCGGTGTCCTGCCGCCGCGCGGCGGCTGGCGCGCCGAGCCCGGACTCCCGGCGCCCGACGCGCTGCGGGCGCTGGTCGGCGCGGCCGTCGCCGAGTTCCGGGGCCGTACCGAGGAACTCGCCCCCGAAGGCCGTACCCGCGCCGCGCTCGACCGGATCGGACGGGAGATCTGGTCCCGGACGGTCGGCGACACCGCCCTTCCGGTACGGGCCGTGCACGCGGCCCAGTCCCTGGGCTTCCTGCGCCCCTCGACCGGGGACCGCGACCTGGCGCTGCTCTCGCTCGGGTCCTGGCTGCGCCTGCGCACGCCGTACGGCTCGATCGCGGTACGGCGTGCGGGTTCGCTCGGGACCCTGGACGTCAGCGTCCGCTGACGTCCGGCGCCCCGGTCACACCAGGGGCCACAGCGCGGCCGTCAGACCGAAGCCGATGACGCCCATCGTGGTCGTCAGGACCGTCCAGGTGCGCAGTCCGGAGGCCACGTCCAGGCCGGCCAGCCGGGTGAACATCCAGTAGCCCGCGTCGTTGATGTGCGATACGGCGAGACCGCCCGCGCCCATCGCCAGCGCGACCAGGGAGAGCTGGCCGGTCGACAGGTCGGCGCGCTGGAGCAGCGGGGTGAGGATGCCCGCCGTCGTGATCAGCGCCACCGTCGTCGAGCCCTGGGCGGCGCGCAGGGCGAGCGCGGTGAGGAAGGCCAGGAAGAGCGCGGGCAGGCCGGTCCGGTCCAGGACGTCGGCGATCGCGTCGCCGATGCCGCTGGCCACCAGCACCTTGCCGAAGACCCCGCCCGCGCCCGCCACCAGGATCACCATGGCGACGGTGGGGAGCGCGGAGCCCATGACGTTCGCGATGCGCGTACGGTCCCAGCCGCGGCGGGCGCCGAGCAGGTACGCGCAGAGCGCCACGTCGATCAGCAGGGCCACCATCGGGGCGCCGAGGACGGTGAGGACCGCGCGGAGCGTGGAGCCCTCGGCGAGGAGGTTCTGGCCCAGGGTGCCGGCCAGGATCAGCAGGATCGGGGTGACGATCAGGGCCAGGACCATGCCGAAGGAGGGGGCGGCCGGGGCTGCCTCGGTGGTCGTGGCGGGAGCGGGCCGGGTGAGGACGGCGGTGCCGTGCCCGTCGTCCGCCGCGGGCACCGAGGGGGCCGTCGGAGCCGGACCGCCGGTGGGCTCCTCGCCGTAGACCTCCGCGTACACCGCCGGGTCCATCGGGTACTCGCGGCGGGTCATCCGGCGCGAGATCAGGTAGCCGAGGAGGATCACGACCGCGGTGACCGGGATGCCCAGCAGCAGGACCAGCCCCTGGTCGGCGCCGATCGCCTGGGTGACGGCGACCGCGCCGGGATGCGGCGGCAGGAAGGCGTGCACGGTGAGCATCGCCGCGCCCATCGGGAGGGCGTAGCCGAGGAGCGGCTTGCGGGACGCGCGGGCGACGCCGTACGCGATCGGCATCAGGATGATCAGGCCGACCTCGAAGAAGACCGGGATGCCGAGGACGAAACCGGCGACGGTGAGCGCGAGCGGGGTGCGCTTGGAGCCGAAGCGGTCGATGAGGGAGTGGGCGAAGGACGCCGCGCCGCCGGAGAGTTCGATGATCCGGCCGATCATCGCGCCCAGGGCGATGATCGTGGCGATGTGACCGAGGGTGGAGCCCATGCCCTCCTCGATGGTCTTCACCAGGTCGGCGGCCGGGACGCCGGCGCTCAGCGCGACGCCGATGGAGACGACGACCAGGGCGACGAACGGCTGCACCTTGGCCCGCAGGATGAGCAGGAGCAGCGTGGCGACGCCGACGGCGGCGATGAGGAGCAGAGTGGTGTGGCTCATCTGATGCCCTCCTCGGAGGGGACGGGGGTGGCGGGGGCCTTGGGGGAGAGAACGGTGACGACCGAGGAGTCGTCGTGGGCGGCCAGGCCGGCGGCCTCGCCGAGGAGGTAGAGCTGCTGGGCGGCGGAGGCGAGCGGGACGGGCACATGGGCGTCCTTCGCGATGCCGGTGACGATGCCCATGTCCTTCACGAAGATGTCGAGACGGGACTTCACCTCGGGGGCGGAGCCGTTCGCGTACGTCTCGACCATGCGGGGGCCGCGGTCGGCGAACATGAACGAGCCGGCGGCGCCGTGCCGGAGGCTCTCCACGACGGTGGCCGGGTCGAGACCGAGGCCCCGGGCCAGCGCGATCGCCTCGGCGGCGGCGGCGATGTGGACGCCGGCGAGGAGCTGGTTGATCGCCTTGAGGGACTGGCCGTCACCGGGGTTTCCGCCCACGACGGTGAGGGTGGAGGCCAGCAGCTCCAGGACCGGGCGGGCCAGGTCGAGGGCCTTGTCCTCGGCTCCCACGACGATCAGCAGATCGCCGGCGCCGGCGCGGACCGGGCCGCCGCTGACCGGGGCGTCGACGGTGAGGACGCCCTGCTCGGCGAGGCGGGCCGCGGTGGCGCGGGCGGGCTCGGGGCCGACGGTGCTGGTGAGGACGACGACGGCGCCGGGGCGGAGGGTCCCGGCGGCGCCGTCCGCGCCGAAGAGCGCGGCGTCGACCTGTGACTGGTCGCGTACGGCGAGCAGGACGACGTCCGCCTGGCGGGCGGCGTCGGCGGGGGTGGGGGCGGGGGTGCCGTTCGCTGCCGCGAGCCGGTCGAGGCGGGAGCGGGAGATGTCGTAGGCGGTCACGGGGAGACGGGCGGCCAGGCGGGTGGCCATGGGGAGGCCCATGGCACCGAGACCGATCACTGCGGTACGGGGACGGGGGGTCATCGGGGGTGGGGCCTTTCCGGGGAGGGGGCGGAGGGGGTACGGGTTGGCTGGTGCCGGCCGGGGGTGGGCGCAGCTACGGCGGATCTCAGGGCAGGCGACCGCAACCCTCTGGGGGCGCGGGGAACTGCGCGATCGGCCACGGCGGCCCGCAGACGAACGACGGCCGTTGTCAGGCCAGCGTGCTGATCACTCGCGATGCTGCCTCAGCGACCGCGGCGCGGCCCGCCGACCACACGCTCACCGCGTCCGAACCGGGAAGCGCGCAGGGAAGCGCCGCGGACATCGCGTCGAGGTACGCCCGCCGGAGTTCCGCGTTGACGTTGATCTTGGCGACGCCCCGGGCGAGCGCCGCGTGGAGCTGGGCCCGCGGGACGCCGCTGGCGCCGTGCAGGACCAGGGGGACGGGGACCGCGGAGTGGATCGCGGACAGACGGTCCAGGTCGAGGCGGGTCGGCTCGGTGGTGAAGCCGTGGACGTTGCCGACCGCGACCGCCAGCGCGTCCGCCCCTGTCGCGGCGACGAACTCCGCCGCCTGGGCCGGATCGGTCAGCCCGGCCGCGCAGGCCGCCGCGTTCGTCGAGACGTCCTCGTCCCCCGGCAGGGCGCCCAGCTCGGCCTCCACCCAGGCGCCGTGGTCGCGGGCCCGGCGCACCGCCTCGCGGGTGAGGGCGATGTTCTCGGCGAAGGGGAGGTGGGAGCCGTCGACCATGACGGAGGTGTAGCCGGCCTCCAGGCAGACGGTGATCTCGTCGAGGTCGCGGCTGTGGTCGAGGTGGACGCCGATGCGGGCGGAGGAGGCGTCCGCCGCGTCCAGGGCGAGCCGCATCAGGGGGTCGCGGCCCGCGTGCCGGAAGGGGCTGGAGCCGGCCTGGATCAGGACCGGGTGGCCGGGGTGGGCCTCGGCCGCCGCGACGATCCCCTGGACGGTCTCCAGGTTGTAGGCGACGAAGCCGGGCAGCGCGCGGCCGTGGTCGTGGGCGGCGGTGAGGGCCGTGAGGCCGTCGGGGCCGGTCAGCAGCATCGGGCGGCGCTCCTGAGCAGGGTGAGCGCGTCGGCGAGGGCGTCGTCGCCGCCGACGTTGCCCGCGAACACGATGTAGGGGATGCCGGCGGCGGGGCCGTCCACGGGCTGCCACAGCGAGACGATGCCGGGCAGCAGGGTGCCCCGCGCCCAGGCGCGGCGGATCTCCAGACCGGCGGTGGCGGTGTCGCTGGAGGTGATGCCGCCCTTGGCGACGACGAACGCGGGGCGGCGGGCCGCGGTGATCAGCCGGACCGTCTCCACCAGCGCGGCCGAGACGCTGCGCGAGATGGCGAGGCTCTCGTCCGGGTCGGTGGCGGTGACGACCGTGCGGGTGGTGCGGACGACCGTGTCGGCGGTGGCCATCGCGGTCGCGGCGGCCTCGGCGGTCGCGCGGACGTGGGCGTCGCGCCGGGCGGGGTCGAGGAGCCGGGTGACGTCGAGTTCGAACTCGGCGAGGTCCGTCGTCGTCTCGCGCAGCCGGTCCAGCTGGCGGGTGGTGAGGCCCACGTGCGAGCCGACCACGATCAGCCCGTGCGGGGCGTCGGCGCGCAGGGGCGCGAGGTCGCAGGCGGTGAGCGGGGGGTGGGCGGGCTGGCCGGCGCGGGCGCGGACGAAGGACGGGCCGACCCGGTGCAGCAGCCGGGTGCCCCGCTCCTCCGCCTCGGCCAGGGCGAGGGCGAGGACGCGCAGGTCGTCGTCGCAGACGGCGTCGACGACCGCGGGGGCGCCGTCGTGGAGGCCGGCGAGCAGTGCGGCGACCCGGCCGGGGCCGCCGGTGCGCAGGTCGGCGAGGGTGATACGGAGGACCTTGTCGGCGGGGACACGGCCCTTGGTCTTCTCCTCCACCCAGTCGGGCAGCGCGGAGGAGGTGTAGCCGAAGGTGGCGTCGCGGGCGAACTCGCTCTCGCCGACCGGCAGGAGGCCGTCCGGGGTGCGCATCCAGTGGACCGAGTCGACGGTGAGCCGGCCCGCCTCGATGTAGGCGGGGACGAGGACGACTCCGTCCGGGGCGGCGCCGGTCGCGGCGAGTTCCTCGGCGAGGACGTCCGTCTCCAGGGGGTAGTGGCCGCGCAGGGTGGAGTCGCCGCGGGAGGCGATGACGTACGGGACGTTCTCGGCCCGCGAGGCCTCGTGCAGGGCGCGGGCGATCTCGCGGTTGCGGGTGGCGGCGTCCTGGGGGGAGAGGCTGCGGGTGTTGGTGAGGACGAAGAAGGCGGGGCTGTCCTGGCGCAGGGCCCAGCGCAGGTCGTCGGTGGTCCAGGTGGTGAGGACCGGGATGTCCTTGACGGTCTGGGTGCCGGTGGGGTCGTCGTCGAGGACGGCGAGACGGGGGGCCGTGGCCAGACGGGCGGCCACCTCGGCGGGGTCGACCGTCCTCACCTGGGGGATATCTGCCAGTATTTCGGGCTCGGGGAGGGCATGGCGGGGTAGGGACATGGCGGTTCCTGGGATGGGGGAGGGGTGCCTGCGGCTGGGGGAGGGGGTGCCCGCAGCTGGGTCAGGACGACTGCTTCTTCTGTACGTGGGTGCGGTAGTCCGTCGCCGTCTGGTGCATATGGGCGTTCATCGCCTCGCGGGCCTTGTCCGGGTCGCCGGACTCCAGGGCGCGCAGGACCTGCTCATGGTGGGCGATGGCGTTGACACGGATCTGGGGGACGGCGGAGGTCTCACGGCGGCCCTCGGCGAGGAGCGCGCCGAAGGGTTCGAAGAGGAGGGGGACGAACAGGTTGCCCGTCGCCCGCATGACGGTGGCGTGGAAGTCGATGTCGGCCTGCACGAACTTCTCGGTGTCGTGCTCGTCGGCGGCCTCCCGCATGGTGGCGAGATGCTCGCGCAGCTCCGCGAGATCGCTCTCGCCCCGCCGGAGCGCGGCCAGCTCCGTGGCGCCGTTCTCGATCAGACGGCGGGCCTCGATCAGCCGCTCGGAGAGCGACGCGTGGGAGGAGTGGGAGGCGGCGCGCACCACCGGCTCCAGCGCGGTCCAGCGGTCCGGCGCGTTCACATAGGTGCCACGGCCCCGTACGACCCGTACGACGTTCTGTGCGCGCAGCTGCTTCACGGCCTCGCGGACGGTGAGCCGGCTCACGGAGGCCTGTTCGGCGAGCTCGCCCTCCGGGGGGAGTGCGGCGTCCGGCGGGTAGGTGCCGTCGATGATCTCGCTGAGCAGGCGTTCGGCGAGGTCTTCGGAGAGCGACATCGTTGGGCCTCCGGAGGGCGGGTGCGGGTCTGGAGCCACCGTACAGTCGTGAGGTGGAGATCTGACGTCAGACATCTGATGTCTCGATGGGGGTAACCATGACAGCGGGTCGGGAGCCCGTCAATACCCTTACGGGATTTCTGTCCGGTTACGGCAGGGGAACCGTCAGTCGGCCGCGTTCACCATGGACGCGGCGGCGTACGTCAGGTACTTCCACAGCGTCTCCTCGTGCTCCTCGGAGAGCCCGAGCTCGTCGACCGCGTCCCGCATGTGCTTCAGCCAGGCGTCGTGCGCCGCCCGGTCGACCACGAACGGGGCGTGCCGCATCCGCAGCCGCGGGTGGCCGCGGTTCTCGCTGTACGTCGTCGGACCGCCCCAGTACTGCATCAGGAACAGCGCGAGGCGCTCCTCGGCGGGGCCCAGGTCCTCCTCGGGGTACATGGGCTTGAGCAGCGGGTCCCCGGCCACGCCCTGGTAGAAACGGTGCACCAGCCGGCGGAAGGTCTCCTCCCCACCGACCTGCTCGTAGAAGGTCTGCTCCTGAAGCGTGCCGCGCCGAATCTCTTTCACCTCCCCATGGTCTCAGACGGGGGGACCGAGGACGGAAGGCTTAGGACCGCCCGACGAGGTCCCGGTCCGCCCCCCGACCAGGCCCCGGCCGCTCGCCTCCCCGCACGTTCCGCAGCACAGTGGAGGCATGGGCGCAGGCATGGGTGGGCGCATGGGCGGGCTCGGGCTCGACCGGGGTCTCGACGACCTCGCCGCCTCGGCGCGGGCCGCGATGGTGCGCGCCGTCGAGGCGAGCGGGGCCTTCGCCGCCGATCCTGGCTGGCGCGAGGCGTTCGGGGCGGTCCCGCGCCACCTCTTCGTGCCGTACTACTACGTCAGCGGTGCCGCGGGCGGGTTCGAGCGGTGCTGGGGGGAGAGCCCCGACCCGCGCACCCGTGAGCGCTGGGTGCGCGGCGCCTACGAGGACACCCCGCTGGCCACCCGGCTGCGCGACGGCGAGCTGCTCACCTCCAGCAGCCAGCCCTCGCTGATGGCGCTGATGCTGGCCGAGCTGCGGGTCGAGCCCGGCGACCGGGTGCTGGAGATCGGGGCGGGCACGGGCTACAACGCGGCGCTGCTGTCGTACCGGCTCGGCGACGACCACGTCACCACCGTCGACCTGGACCCGGAGATCACCGAGTCCGCGCGCCGCCATCTCGAAGCGGCCGGCTACCACCCGACCGTCGTCACCGGGGACGGCGCGCGCGGGGTGCCGGAGCGCGCCCCCTTCGACCGGATCATCGCGACCTGCCGGCTCGCGTCCGTGCCGCGCGCCTGGATCGCCCAGTGCCGGCCGGGTGCGCTGGTCCTGACCCCGCTGGCCACCGGCCTGGTCGCGCTGACGGTACGGGACGCCGTGCACGCCGAGGGGCACTTCCTGCACACCCCCGCCTACTTCGTGCCCCTGCGCGGGGCGAGCCGCCCCGCACCCGAGCCGGCCGTGCCGAGCGGGGTGCCGCGGCGGGCCGGGGAGAGCGACCTGTTCCGCTTCCTGCTGGCGCTCACCCGGGGCAGCCTCGAACCGCAGGAGGCGTACGCCCTCTGGGAGCGCGAGGGCATGCCGGACCGGCGGCGCTACGGCGTCACGGTCGGCGCACGGCGGGCCTGGGCGTGGCTGGACGAACCGGAGGGGCCGTACGCCTGGCCCCTGCCGGACTCGTCGGGGGCGCGGCTCGTCGAACCCTAGGGGGCTCTCCCCGGTCTTCGAGGGCTCGCGACGCCCGGCACGCTCCCCCAGAGGGGGCACCCCCACTCGCCGCACCGGGCACGAGCCCGGGTACGCCCAGTACCGGTGCTCATGCCCGGCACTCCCCCAGCCTTCGGCCGGGGGGACCCCAGAGCACGCACCGGACGCCGCTCCCTGATCCTCGAAGACCGGGGAGACGCCCCCTGGCCCCCGACGAGCGGGCCGTGCTCAGCCCCGGCGGACCGTGATCGTCGTCCAGGCGCCCACATGCACCCGGTCGCCGTCCTGGAGCGGTACCGGGACGAACGGCTGGATCGGCTCCTCCCCGCCGTTGACCGTCGTGCCGTTGGTCGAGTTCTGGTCGACGACCGCCCAGGTGCCGTCCGGCTGCTGGACCAGGACCGCGTGCTGGTGCGAGACGCCCGGGTCCTCCGGCGGCACCGACAGGTCGATGTCGGGGGTCTCGCCGGTGGAGTGCCGACGGCGGCCGATGGTGACCTGGTTGCCGGTGAGCGTGCGCTGCTGCTCGGGCGAGTACGCGGGCAGGTTGAGCCCCGCCGCCTCCGGGCCGGAGCGGTGCATCATCGCCATGAAGTACGCGCGGTCCGGGCCGATGGTCGCCGTCCAGGTCGCCGGCTGCTGCGGGAACGCCGGGCCGGGCGGGGGCGGTGCCTGCGTGGAACCGGGCTGCGGGTAGCCGTAGCCACCGCCGCCCTGACCGCCGGGGCCCTGGCCCTGACCGGGCGGGGAGATCACCCAGTCGTCGTCGGCGCCGCCGAAGCCCTGGCCGCCGGGCTGCGGCCGGCCGGTCTCCTGGGGGAACCCGGGCGGCGCCGTCCGGCCCGACGGGCCGGGAGGCTGGAAGGCCTGCGGGATCCCGGGACCACCGGGACCGCCCTGACCGGGCGGCGGGCCGGGACGCGAGGGGTCGGCACCGAACGGGGAGGGGCCGCCGGGACCGCCGGGGCCCGAGGGTTCACGCCGGAAGGGATCCGCGGGCGGACCCGACGGCTCACGGCCGAAGGGGTCGGCGGAGGGCCGGCCACCGGGACCGGAGGGCTCACGCCCGAACGCCCCGGGCCCACCGGCCGTACCGCCGGGACCGGGCGGACCGGACGGTTCACGTCCGAACGCACCCGGTCCACCGGGGGCGTTCCCGAACGCGCCGGGCCCGGGGGACGTGACCCCGGGCTCACGCCCGTACGCCCCGGGGTCGCCGGCCGTACCGCCGGGCTCGCGTCCGAACGCACCCGGACCTCCCTGACCTCCCTGACCGCCGGGCTCGCGTCCGAACGCCCCGGGACCTCCGGGGGCGTTCCCGAACGCGCCGGGCCCGGGGGACGTGACCCCGGGCTCACGCCCGTACGCACCCGGACCGCCCTGACCACCGGGGCCCGACGGTTCGCGGCCGAACGCGCCCGGGCCGCCGGCCGTCCCCCCGGGACCCGAGGGCCGGGCCGGCTCCCCGCCGAAGGGCGGGATCGGCTCGGCGGGCCGGTTCACCTGCGAGGGCCGTGAGCTCTGGTAGTCGAAGGAGTCGCTGCCGCCGAAGGACGGCGGCGGCCCCTGGAAACGCCCGCCGGGGCCACCGGGACCGCCGGGCCCACCCGGGCCGGGGGCCGGTGGGCGCGGGGCGGCCGGGGTGTAGGAGGTCGCCGTGTTGGTGAGGAAGTTCCACCGGCACTCCTCGCAGAACGGCGCACCGCCCTCACGGGGCGTACGGCACTGCGGGCAGAGCTCCGGCTCGTGGCCGGGCCGGGTGTTCTGCGGGGGCGGGAAACCGTAGCCGCTCGTGGGGGGCGGGGGCGGCGGGGGCGGAGGTACGGCACCGGCCATGCGGTGACCGCAGACCTCGCACCAGTCGTCGGAACCCGACTGGTGTCCGTTCGGGCAGGTCGGCATGTCGGCGCGTCCCCCTCTCCTTCATTGCTTGGTACGTCGCTCGGTCGCTTATACGTCACTTCTTTACACGAACAGTCTTTGTGGACCGGGTCTCGAGAGTCATCTCGTCGGCCTCCGCGACCTTCGCCTTCAGTCGCACAGTACCTGTCGTGGCGTCGACCACGTCCACCACCTTCGCAAGCAGTTTCGCAGTATCTGCGTTCCCCGAGACGCTCGCGAGCTGGACGGCACGGCCCAGTTTGGCCGTCGCTCCATCCATATCACCTGATTTACGCAGGTCCAGACCCTGCTGGATGACCTGTGCCAGTTCGGCCTGACCCGTGTAGTGCGCGACCTGCGGATTGATGGACGTCGAGGCCGCCATGTCGTCCGTCCACACGGCCCGTACGAGCCCCTGCGCCCCCAGGTTCTGGACCGTACCGTCCGGCTGCGGCACGACCAGCGAGACCCGTGCGGCCAGCATCTCCTGGCCCACGTGGGCGGCCGGGACCTCGACGCACACGTGGTAGTCGCGGGACTCGTCGCCCCAGGAACCGGTGGGGTAGTCGCCCGCGCGCGGGCCCGCCTCGGTGCGGCGGTCGGTGAGCTGCTCGACGGTCGGCGCGACCTGCTTGACGAACTTGATGGTGGTGCCGACCGGGGTCCACAGGCGCAGCGCGACGTCCGCGACCTCCTTGCCCATCGCCGTCTCCATCATCTGCGTGAAGTCGGCGGCGAGACCGGACGGGTCGGCGACGATGTCGGCGGTGCCGAGCAGGGCGGAGGCGATCCCTGTGACTTCTTTCACTTCCCAGTCGGTGCCCACGCCACGGGCGTCACAGGTGAACCGGCCGGCACAGTCGTCGAGGGCGGCCTTGAGCTCCTGGGGCGACTCGTGCTCGTTGCGGCCGTCGGTGAGCAGGATGCCGTGCCGGATGCCGGCCTCGGCCGAGGACAGCAGCCGGTCGGCCAGCCGCAGCCAGGTGCCGATCGCGGTGCCGCCGCCCGCGCTGAGCCGGCGCAGCGCCTGCTTGGCCTGCGCACGGGTGGTGGCGTCGGCCACCGCGAGCCGCCCGCCGCCCGGGTAGACCTCCTTGGCGATGTGCGTGCCGCCGACCACCGCGAACCGCACTCCGTCGCGCAGGGTGTCGACGGCGGCGGCGGTGGCGTCCCGCGCGTTGCGCATCTTCGCCGGCGGGTAGTCCATCGAGCCGGAGCAGTCCACCATGATCGCCACGGCGGCCGACGGGCCCTGTCCGGGCGCGTACAGATGCGGTGCGGTGACCGCGGTGCCGACGGTGCCGCCGCCGGTCGCGGTCACCGTGACGATCGCGTTGACCTCACGGCCGCCCTCCGGCAGGTACTCGTTCTGGTAGACGTCCACCGAGAACTGCGGCACGTTCGATTTCGAGAAATTGGCCATGGCTGATCGAATCCCCCTCGCAAGGTGCGGACCGGTCCCCTCCGGCCCGTGGGCGTGTCACCCGTGGATGTCCCCGTTTGCGCCCTCAGGCGATTCCTGCCCCCTGAGGCGGTGCGGGGAACGGTACGACGGCCACTGTTACGTTGTCGTGGCCCCCGCCGTCCAGGGCGTGGCCGACGAGGACCTGGGCGCAGTGCAGCGGTCGTACGGCGGCGTCTAGCGGGACGACCTCGGCCATCTCCTCGGCCGCCTCCGCGTAGTTCCACAGACCGTCGGTGCACACCACCACCACACCGGGACGGTCCGGCTTGAAGGACGCGGTGTGCGGCTCCAGTTCATAGGCGTCGGCGCCGAGCCAGCCGGTGATCGCGTGGGCGCGCTCGTCGGCGTACGCCTCCGCCTCGCTCATCAGGCCCGCGGCGACCATCTGTGCGGCCCAGGAGTCGTCCTCGGTGAGCCGGGCCGGGGGCGTGGCGCGGTCGGCCGGCACCCAGTAGGCGCGGCTGTCGCCGACCCAGCCGACGACCAGCAGTCCCGCGGTGACGACCGTGCCGACCAGGGTGCAGGCGGGGGAGTTCTGGTGCGGGGCGTGCTCGCGGGCGGTGGCGGGCTCGCCGGCCAGCGCGTTGACCGCGTTCGCGGCGGCGACGATCGCCTCGTGCATCGCCGCCTGCGGATGGGCGCCCTGCGGCAGGGCCGCCAGCAGCGCGTCGCCCGCCGCCCGGGCCGCGGCCATCGAGGCGTCGTCGGGGCGGGTGGCCGAGGAGACGCCGTCGCAGACGATCGCGACGAGTGCCGGGGAGCCGTCGGGCAGCGTGGCGCGGCCGAGGCTGAAGGAGTCCTCGTTGCGGTGGTGGCGCAGCCCGCGGTCGCTGACGGCGGCCACCGGGCCCGACTCCAGTTCCATGTGGTCGCGTTCCCGCGGCTGGGCGTGTCCGCAGTTCTCGCAGTACCCGTCGTCGTCGACCCGCCCGGCCCGGCAGGCCACGCACACCTTGACCGCGCCGGCCTCGGCGGCGGCCCGTGGGTCCGGTGCCTGCAACGGATACTCCTCGGGCTCGGCGGGCCGGTCGAACCGCACGCCGCCGGTGGGCGGCGCCGCGGGCGCCTCCGCGTCGACTCCCGCTGTCCGTACGGGAGTCGGGGCGCCGACGTGGGGTGCCGCCGCGGGCATGGCCCACGCCGCGAGGGCCTCCGGGGCGGCCGGCGCGGCCGGAGCCGCCGGGGCGGCCGTGCCGTGCATCGCGAGGGTCGGGTGGTCGTCCGGGCGGCGCGGAACGACCGACAGGTCGAATCCGCACGCGCCGCAGTAACGGTCACCCGCGTCGAGCGGCTCCGCGCAGCTCGGACACGTCGGCAGGGCGGCCTGCCGGGGCATCTGGGACATCAACTACACCCACGTCCGGGGGCGGTAACGATTGGCACGTTCCACCAGGTCGATCCTCTCCTCACCGCGCGTCGCCAGCCGGGCCAGCGTGCGGTACGAGCGCTCCAGGCCGAAGCGCAGCCCCCGCTCGTCGAGTTGCGCGCCGAGCAGCGGCCGCCGGGCGTCCGGGCCGGAGCCCTGGCCCCCGGAGAGTATCCAGTCCAGCGCGCAGCCGAGGACTTCCGCGGACAACTGCTCCCGCCGCGTGGGGTCGAGGCCGTACGCCTCCAGCGCCTCGACCTGCGCCGCCGCCGCGGTGAGATCCTCCTGGAAGGGTACGTCGGCGGCGACCGCCGTCCGCTGTCTGAGGCGGGCCCGCACCGCGGCGACCCGGGCCGCCGTGTAGTGGATGGACGACTCCGGCACCGACTCCAGCGTCCGTACGGCACTACGGCGGTCCCCGGCCGCGAGCTGCACGCGCGCGAGGCCGAACGCCGCGCTCACATAGCTCGGGTCGGTCGACCACACGAGCCGGTAGTACTCGGCCGCGTTGTCCAACTGGCCCAGCACCTCGGCGCACAGACCGAGCGCCAGCTTGGGCGCGGGCTCGCCCGGGAACGCGTCGTAGAGGGCGTCGAAGGCGAGCGCGGCGCCCTCGTGGTCGCCGGTGGCCAGCGAGGCCACGCCCCGGTACCAGACCACCCGCCAGTCGTCGGGCCGTTCGCCCTCCAGCGTGGACAGGGACTGCAGGGCCGCCTGGTGGTCGCCGTTCTCCAGCCAGGCGCGGACCTGCCGCAGCCGGGTCTCCACGGACGGGGCCGGCGCGGCCGTGAGGGCCGTGATCAGCTCGCCCGGCGCGGACGCCGAAAGGCCCGCCAGGAAGCCCGCGTTGGGGTCGGCCGGGTCCACATGCGGCACGGGCAGCGCGAGCCCGGCGGCGGGCGCGGCGACGGTCGTCACCAGGGCGCCGGAGCCCCCGGAGCCCCCGGAGCCCCCGGAGGCGGCGGGCCGGGCCGGGGCGGGACCACCGGCGCCGGAGACCCCCCGTGCCGGAGCGCCGGAGGCCGACGCGGCAGCCAGGGCCGGGGCGCCGGACGCCGATCCGGCGGACGCCGAACCGCCCCACGGCCGCGGCGAGGTGACGACCCGTGTGCCGAGCCGGGACACCTCCCCGTCCAGCTTGGGGAACAGCTCGCTGTCCGTGACCCTCACCTCGGGCCCGAACAGCGTCGACAGGGCCGGCCGGGCCTTGCCGCTCTGCACCGAGACGACCTCCCGCAGCACCCCCGTCAGCTGCTCGGCCATCTCCTGCGCGGACGCGAACCGGCGGGCCGGATCGGGATCGGTGGCGCGCACCAGCAGCCGGTAGAAGGACTCGTACCGGCGGAAGACCTCGATGGTGTCCGGGTCGGGCAGCGAGTCGGCGAAGACCGTCGTGTAACCCTGGAAGTCGAAGGTCAGGACGGCCAGCGTGCGGCCCACGGTGTAGAGGTCGCTGGCCACCGACGGGCCGACGTCCGCCACCTCCGGCGCCTGGTAGCCGACCGTGCCGTAGATGGCCGACTCCTCGTCGTCCATCCTGCGCACCGCGCCCATGTCGATCAGCTTGAGCTGGTCCTCGGTCTGGATCGCGTTGTCGACCTTGAAGTCGCAGTACAGCAGGTTGCGGCTGTGCAGATGCCCGAGCGCCTCCAGGGCCTCGATGCCGTACGCGCACGCCTGCTCCACCGGCAGCGGGTCCCGCTTGGCGTCGGCGGTGCGGCGGTCGTTGGCGATCTCCTTCAGCGACTTGCCGCCGACGTACTCCATGACGATGTAGCCGTCGAGCGAGCCGGTCCGCTGGTCGAGGTGCTCGACGAAGTTGTAGATCCGCACGATGTTGGCGTGCTCGATCTCGGCGAGGAAGCGCCGCTCGGAGATCGCGGCGGCCATCGCGTCCTGGTCGCCCGTGTCCAGCAGGCCCTTCAGCACCACCCAGCGGTCCGCGACCGCCCGGTCCACCGCGAGGTAGATCCAGCCCAGACCGCCGTGCGCCAGACAGCCCGCGACCTCGTACTGGCCGTGCACGACGTCCCCGCCCCGCAGCTTCGGGACGAACGAGTATGGGTTGCCGCACTTGGTGCAGAAGCCCTCCGTGCGCCCCGCCAGGTCACCGCGCGAACGGCCCACCGGCGCACCGCAGTCGGAGCGCGAGCAGAACCGCTTGCGCTCGGGCACCTCCGGGTCGTCCAGCACCATCGCGCGCGGGTCCGGACGCGGCACCTGCGGCACCGTCACCAGACCGACCCCGAGCCGCGCCCGCCCGGAGGAGCCGGCCGACGAGCCGGAGCTGCGCACCGACACCGAGCGGCCCGTCGCCTTGCCCGACAGGGAGCGCGAGAGCCGCCCCGACACCGAGCGGCGCGACTTCGCCGACTCCGACGACGTCCGCGCACTGCGCGCGCTGCGGGAACTGGCCGGGGTGCTGGAACTGCCGCGGCCGCCGCCGCTGCCGGGCGAGCCGTCCAGGCCCCCCGCCGACACGACCGGGGCGAGCCCGCACGTGTCGCAGTACAGCTCGCCGCCGCCCATGTCCTCGTACAACCCCTCGCAGCCCGGCCGCTGACACGCCTGCCCCGCCTGACTCATGGCTACCGCTCCCCCCTGTGGTCCTGAGGCCCGCCCTGCTCCGGTACGCGCGGGGCGGACAGCAGTTCGGCGGCCGCCCGCTGGTAGCGCAGGACGGCCTGTTCGGCGACGCGCAGATCGCAGGGCGCGCTCCACAGCATGCGGCGCGCCGCGTCGTAGCGCTCGATGAGGAACGGGTCCTCGGCGAGACCGTGCCGGGCCACCTTCGCCTTGTACGCGTCGAGCCGGCCGCGCAGCTCCGCGCGCACCGCCAGCGGCGCGGTGACCGCCGTGAGCGACTCGCGGGCGCGCAGCAGCTCGTCCTCCGCCTTCTGCTCCAGCGACTCCAGGAGCGGGGACAGCCGGTGCCACTGCGCGTGCCGCCGGTACTCGGCGGCCGTCGCGAGCTGCTCCTGGAGCACGGTCGGCGGGCCGCTGACCACCGGCACCTCCGTCGCCGCGATCTTGGCGAGGACCTCCCCGCGCGCGGTGCGCGCCTCGGCGAGGGTGCGGTCGGCCCGGCTGAGCACGTCCCGCAGCCGGACCAGCCGCTGCTCGGCGTCCTGGCGGACCGTCAGCACGGCGTCGATCTCCCGCCGTACGTCCTCCAGGGCGCGCGCCTCACGGTCGTACACCGTGGTGTCCGGACGGCCGCCGCCGGGCGCCGAACTGCCCTGCGTCGGCACCCAGTACGCCAGCGGGTCCGACACCACCTCCTCGCGCAGCCGCGTCAGCGTGCCCGTGATGCGCTCCAGGTCGTCGCCCGCCGGATGCTCGCCCGGGCGCACGCCCACCGAGTGCGCGAGCTGCCGGGTGCGCTGGAGCTCCGCGGCCAGTAAATCGATCCGCGCGGGCAGCGCCGACCACACCGCGTCGGCGGCGACCACCATGTCCAGCGACGAGGCGTACAGCTCGTTCATCGTGTCGACCAGGGCGGCCAGGGAGAAGCTCTGGCTGAGCTTGCCGGTGCCGATCAGCGTCGGCGCGTTCGCCGTGGCCGTGGCCGAGCCGGCGACCGTGACGGACTCGCCGCGCAGCAGTTCCGTCAGCTCCACCAGGTCCTCACGGCTGGCCCAGCGGCGGCGCGAGCGGATCTCCCGCGCGGAGCGCAACGCGTCCGTGTACGCGTCGAAGTACGCCCACAGCAGGGTGATCTGTGCCTCCGCGGCCCCCCAGCGCCGCTCGGTGACCCCGGTCAGCCGGGCGCCCTCCAGGAGCCGTCGGCCCGCGTGGTCCTGCAGGGCGAGGAGCGAGGTCTCGATCGCCTCGTGTTCCGCGCCGAGCCGCGCCAGCGCACGGTCGACCTCGTCCCGGTCCATCACCGGCCCGGGGGCTCCCGTGACGCCCATCGATCACCTCTCCACTGCTGTGTAGGTAGTTGCTCAGGTACGTACCCCGCCTGTCGGTCCGTCAGCTCTTGCGCAGATACACGGGAGGGGGCGGCTCCGACAGCGCCGCGTCACTGTCCAGTGTCGCCGACAGCCACTTGTCGTACGACGCCTGCCAGCCGTTCGCCCGGTACTTCACGAGGATCTGGTTGACCCGGCTGACCAGGTCGTTCGCCTCCAGGTTCATGGCCACGCCGTAGTACTCGGTCGTGAACGGTTCGCCCTTGAGCTGCACCGTCGGGTCCTGGGCGGCCTGGCTCGCCGCGAGCGCGCCGTCGGTGACGACCGCGTCGACCTCGCCGAGCTGGAGCCGCACCAGGCAGTCCAGCTGGCTGGGGACGACCGTGCCGAGATTCACACTCTTGGGTATGCGGCCCGACGCCTTGTCCGCGGTGAGTCGCTGGAGGGCCGTCGAACTGGCCGCCGAGCAGATCTTCTTGCCGGCCAGGGTGCCGTCGTACCCCTTGATCGTGGAGGACCTGGGGGCGAGGACCTGCTGCCCGGTCTTGAAGTAGGGCGCGGAGAACGCGACCTGCTCGATGCGGTCGCAGTTGATCGTCATGGTGCGGACGACCATGTCGACCTGTTTGTCCTGGAGGGCGGGGATGCGCTGGTTGGTCGGGATGGCCTTGAACTGGACCGCCTTCGGGTCGCCGAGGATGTCCTCGGCGATCCGGTGCACCAGGTCGATGTCGAAACCCTCCAGCTCCGCGCCCGCGTTGTTCGGGTCGCGGTAGCCCCAGCGGTAGCTGTTCTGGTCGACGCCGACGATCAGTTTGCGCTTCTCGCCCTTGCGGGCCTTGATCGCGTCGATCGTCGGGCCGTCCGCGCTCGACGGCGGCAGGGTCTGCTTCTCCGGGTCCTGGCACTTGGCGTCCGCCGCCGGGCTCCCCGCGGCGATCCGCGGGCCCGCCAGGCCCGTCGAGCCGTCGCCCCGGTGGCCGGTGGTCAGCGGCAGCAGCAGCACACCGGTCAGCGCGAGGGCGCAGACGGACGCCATCGCCCCCACACCACCCCAGCCCTTCAGACCGTCCCGCACACGTCGTGCGCGCATCGCCATGCCCCCTCTCACCGGTACTCCGACAGCCTGCGGCCGATGCCGAGGACCGCGCCCGCCGCACCCAGCACCGCGAGGACGGCCGCGCCGGCCGTCAGACCGGTCATCGCGTCCAGACCGTCCCCGGCCGCCACCTGGAACTCCTTCTGCTCGTGCGCGAGCGCCTTCGCCAGGTTCTTGTCGACGCTGTCGAAGCACTCGGCGGTCGCGCCCTTGTCACCGATCACCAGGGCCAGCGCCTGCTCGTAGTTGCCGTAGTCGTCCTGCTCGCGGGCCGCGAGGTGGCGCTGCTTCCACACCGCCATGTTGCCCTCCGCCGAGGTGACCGGCTTCTCACCCGCCTGGTCGTCGGCGAGCTTCGCCGCCTGCGTGAGGCCGGTGGCGAGGTCCTTCATTTCGGTGGTGAAGTCGTTGTCGTACTTGTCGACCGTCTTGGGTTCGCCGCCGTCGACCGCGATCTTCTCGGTCTCGGCGCCGCGCGCCACCAGCGTGAGGTTCTCGTTGCCGCGCGCCTTCAGGGACGCGATCCGAGCGTCGTGCAGCACGTTCAGCGAGCGGACGCCGTGGTCGTAGGAGTCGTTCAGCCCCGCGCGGGCCACACTGTGCCCGACGACGAGCCACAGCAGGACGACGGTGGCGGCCGCGGTGGCCGAGACCAGGCCGTGGTTGAGGACCCGGTTCGTACGGCGGTAGTTGCGGTGCTGCGCCCACGCCAGGGCGGCCAGCGCCAGGACGCCCAGCGCGATCGCCGCCCACGGGTAGGGGGTGGCGTCGGCGTAGTCGTCCTCGAGGCGCTGGTTCTCCTTGGTGTAGAGCCGCTGCGCCGCCGGGAGCATCTCGTCCTGCATCTTCTGGTTCGCGTAGCGCAGATAGGCGCCGCCGACCGGGAAGCCCTGACGGTTGTACGTCCGCGCGCGCTCGACCAGGCCCTTGTACTCCGGGAGCAGGGTGTTCAGCTTGGTGATGGCGTCGGCGGAGGGGGAGTCCGGGTCGGAGCTGTTGGCGGCCCGCACCAGCTCGGCGGCCGCCTTGTCGATGTCCTCCTCGTACTGCTTCCGGGAGGTGGCCGTCTCCTGGCCGCCCGCGAGGAAGCCGCTGGAGGCGGCGGTGTTGGCGTCGGCCAGCGAACGGTAGATGTCGGCCGCGGCCGCGCTCAGCGGCTGGCTCTTGTGCAGCACGTCGTCGGCCGCGGCGGCGCGGTCGGCGGTCTGCCAGGCGGTGACGGCGCCGAACGCGACCACGAGGAGGGCGAGGACGGCGCCGATGATCCGGAGCCGGCCCGGCTCCGTCGTCGCCGCGGCGCGGGCCTTGTCCACGCCCTCCGCGAACGCCGTACGGCGTGTCGGTGGAGCGGCTGTTGCCGGTTCTGCCACGTTTCTGACCTCCCCCATGGTCATGCCTCGCCGCAAGTATCGCTGGCGGGAGTGACATTGCACACCGGCCTTCACTCGATCTTGATCAGATCGCAGTCACCCCTGTTCATGAATACGCGTTCGGCGGGTGTTCGGTTCCTTCGTGGGGGTGGGTGTTGTGTCCGGGGTGCGGGTGCGTCGTGGCTGGTCGCGCAGTTCCCCGCGCCCCTGAGGGGGTTGCGCCTAGCCCTTGTCGAAATGTGACCGGAGCCTTGCCTGCGCCTTCACCCTCGCTCCCAGTCTGTCCAAGCCCAGTAGCGCCGCGCCCAGCACCGGGCGCGCGCGTACCACCTCCGCCACCGCCTTCGGCGCACGCGCCGTCAGGCGTTCCCGTATGCCGTCATCCAGTTGGTCGTGACCTGCCGTCAGGACGCCTCCGCCCAGGAGGACCGGGGTCTCCTCCTCCAGGAGGTCCAGGCGGGTCAGGGCGACCGTCGCCATCGCGACGACCTCCTCGGCGAGGCGGTCGACGATCCCGCGGGCCACGGAGTCGCCCCGGGCCGCCGTCTCGAAGAGGACCGGGGTCAGTTCGTGGCGGCGCAGGTCCGGGATGCGCTCCAGGTGGAGGGCCTCGATGAGGGCGTACATGTCGGGGCGGTCGAAGTGGGCGGGAAGGGTGCGGGCCAGGGCGGTGGCGGGGCCCCTGCCGTCGTCCGCGCGGGCCGCGTGCCAGATCGCCTCCTCGGCCAGGCCCCAGCCGCCGCCCCAGTCCCCGGAGAGCCGGCCCAGGGCCGGGAAGCGGGCGGTGCGGCCGTCGGGGCGCATGCCGACGCAGTTGATGCCGGCGCCGCAGACCACGGCCACGCCCCGGGGGTCGGGCACACCGGCCCGCAGGATGGCGAAGGTGTCGTTGCGGACGTCCACGGTGGCGCCCCACGCGCGTGCGTGCAGGGCCGCCGCCAGCTGCTCCTCCTCCACCGGCAGGTCGGCGTTGGCCAGGCAGGCGGAGACATGGGTCACCGAGGTGACGCCGGCGGAGGCGTACGCGCGCGTGACGGTGTCGGCGAGGGCGTCCACGGCCGCGGTGACCCCGACGGCGGGCGGGCGGAAGCCGGCGCCGCGGGCGGTGGCGAGCACCTCCCCGTCGGCGGCCACCACCGCCACGTCGGTCTTGCTGTTGCCCGCGTCGATGGCGAGGACGCTTGCGGTCAGGCCCACGCGAGATGCTCCCGGTTGTGTGCGATCAGTCGGTCGGTCAGCTCGTCGGCGTACGCGTGCTGGGCGATCAGGGGGTGGGCGAGGAGGGCCTTGAAGACGCGGTCCCGGCCGCCGCGCAGGGCCGCGTCCAGGGCCAGGTCCTCGTACGCCGTCACGTTCGCCATCAGACCCGCGTACAGGGGGTCCACGGGGGCCACGGGCAGCGGGGAGGGGCCCTTCTGGCCCACGGCCGCCTGCACCTCGATCACCGCGTCGTCGGGCAGGAAGGGCAGCGTGCCGTCGTTCAGGGTGTTGACCACCTGGTACGGGCTGCCGGCGCCGGTGAGCAGCGCGGCCGCGAGGTCCACCGCCGCCTCGGAGTAGTAGGCGCCGCCGCGTTGGGCGAGCAGTTCCGGCTTCTCGTCGAGGGCCGGGTCGCCGTACATCTCCAGCAGCTGCCGTTCCATCGCCGCCACTTCGGCCGCCCTGGACGGCTTCGTGCGCAGCTCTCGTACGACCTCGTCGTGGGCGTAGTAGTAGCGCAGGTAGTAGGACGGGACCACGCCGAGGAGGCGCAGCAGGGGGAGGGGCAGGCGCAGGTCGCCGGCGATCGTGTCGCCGTGGGCGGCCAGGAGACCCGGCAGGACGTCCTCGCCCTCCGGGCCGCCCAGGCGTACGCCGGTCTCCCAGGTGAGGTGGTTGAGGCCTACGTGGTCCAGGTGGATGTCGGCGGGTGCCGTGTCGAGCAGGGCGGCGAACTTGCGTTGCAGCCCGATCGCCACGTTGCACAGGCCGACCGCCTTGTGGCCCTCCTTCAGCAGGGCGCGGGTGACGATGCCGACCGGGTTGGTGAAGTCGACGATCCAGGCGCCGGGGTTGGTGCGGCGGACCCGTTCGGCGATGTCCAGGACCACCGGGACCGTGCGCAGCGCCTTGGCCAGGCCGCCGGCGCCGGTGGTCTCCTGGCCGACGCAGCCGCACTCCAGGGGCCAGGTCTCGTCCTGTTCGCGGGCCGCCTGGCCGCCGACGCGCAGCTGGAGCAGGACGGCGTCGGCGCCGTCGACGGCCGCGTCCAGGTCGGAGGTGGTGACGATCCGTCCGGGGTGGCCCTGCCGGGCGAAGATCCGCCGCGCCAGTCCGCCCACGAGTTCCAGGCGGTCGGCGGCCGGGTCGACCAGGACCAGCTCCTGCAGCGGCAGGGTGTCGCGCAGCCGGGCGAAGCCGTCGATCAGCTCGGGGGTGTAGGTCGAACCGCCGCCTACCACGGTGAGTTTCATGCCTTGTTAACCCTTCACTCCGGTGAGGGTGACACCTTCGACGAACGCCTTCTGGGCGAAGAAGAACACGAGGATCACGGGGGCCATGACCAGCACGGTGGCCGCCATGGTGAGGTTCCAGTCGGTGTGGTGCGCGCCCTTGAAGGACTCCAGGCCGTAGGAGAGGGTCCATGCGCCCGGGTTCTCCGAGGCGTAGATCTGCGGGCCGAAGTAGTCGTTCCAGGCGTTGAAGAACTGGAAGAGGGCGACGGCGGCGATCCCGGGCTTCGCCATCGGCAGGACGATCCGCAGCAGGGTGCGCAGATCGCCGCAGCCGTCGACCTTCGCCGAGTCCAGGTATTCGTTCGGGATCGTCATCAGGAACTGGCGCAGCAGGAAGATGGAGAACGCGTCGCCGAACGCCAGCGGGATGATCATCGGCCACAGGGTGCCCGAGAGGTCGAGCTGCTTGGCCCAGAACAGGTACATCGGGATGACGACGACCTGCGGCGGCAGCATCATCATCGAGATCACCAGCATGAGCGTCAGATTGCGGCCCCGGAAGCGGAACTTGGCGAGCGCGTACGCCACCGGGATCGAGGAGACGACCGTCAGGACGGTGCCCAGTCCCGCGTAGATCAGGGTGTTCTTCCACCAGGTGAGGAAGCCGGGGGTGTCGAAGACCTTCCGGTAGTTGGCCCATTCCCAGGTGTGCGGGATCAGGTCCCGGCTGAGCGCCTGCGAGTCGCTCATCAGGGAGGTCAGGAGGACGAACACGAAGGGGAGGGTGAAGAAGAGGGCCGCGGCCACGCCGAGGGAGTGGATCGCGATCCACTCCAGGAGCGCCTTGCGGCGCGCGGTGCGCTCGGCGGGCGAGGCGGCACTCTTCAGCTCAGCCGGCCGTTCCAGTACCTGGGTCATGTCAGTCACCTGCCTGGATGAGACCGCCCCGGCGCCGCATCAACAGCGCGGTGAACGCCATCGACAGGACGAACAGGACCAGGGCCACGACACAGGCCGAGCCGTAGTCGAAGCGCTGGAAGCCGAGGTTGTAGACGAGCTGGGGGAGGGTCAGCGTGGAGTGCTCGGGGTAGCCGGGCTCGAACATGGTGCCCGCGCCCTGGATCACTCCCGAGGCGACCTTTCCGGCGACCAGCGGCTGGGTGTAGCACTGCATCGCCGCGATCACACCGGTCACGACGGCGAACATGATGATCGGCGAGATGTTGGGAAGGGTGACGAACCGGAACCGCTGCCAGGCGGACGCGCCGTCCAGTTCGGCCGCCTCGTACTGCTCCTTCGGTACGTCGAGCAGGGCGGCCATGAAGATGACCATCAGGTCCCCGACGCCCCACAGGAACATCAGGGTGAGGGCCGGCTTGGACCAGTCCGGGTCGTTGAACCAGCCCGGGGCCGGGATGCCGATCCTCTCCAGGATCGAGTTGACCGGTCCCGTACCGGGGTTGAGGAGGAAGGCGAAGGCCATGGTGGCCGCCACCGGCGGGGCCAGGTAGGGCAGGTAGAAGAGGGTGCGGAAGACCCCCGTCCCCGTCTTGATCTTCGTGATCAGCATCCCGATGCCGAGTCCGAACAGGACCCGCAGGGTCACCATGATCACGACCAGCCAGAGGGTGTTGCGCAGGGCGGGCCAGAAGAACGGGTAGGACTCGAAGACGTACGTCCAGTTCTTCGTGCCGCTCCAGGTCGGCGGCTTGAAGCCGTCGTAGTGCATGAACGAGAAGTAGACGGTCGAGATCATCGGGTACGCGAAGAAGACCGCGAAGCCGATCAGCCAGGGCGAGAGGAAGGCCAGGGTGCGCAGCGCCGACCGGCGGCGCTTCACCCGCAGGGTGAGGGCGCTCATCGCTACTTCGCCTGCGCGATGTCCGTGTCGATCTGCGCGGCGGCCTTCTTCAGGCCCGCCGACAGGTCGGTGAGCTTGCCGCTCTCGTAGTCGTAGCCGAGCTGCTGGACGGTGGTGAGGTAGACGCCGCCGTTGACCGAGGCCGGGGAGGTGGTCGAGTTCGGGTTCGCGGCGATGTCCAGGAACGTCTTGAAGCGCGGGTCGTACTTCAGCTTCGGCGACTTCAGCGCGTCCAGCGTCGAGGGCACGTTGTGGATGGCGTTGGAGAAGCCCACCACCGCGTCGGTGTCGGTGGTGATGTACTTGACGAACTCCCAGGCCGCGTTCTGCTTCTTGCTGGTGGCGGCGATACCGGCGATGGTGCCCGTGATGTAGCCCTTGCCGTACTGGTCCGCCTGGTCGTCGGGGACGGGCAGCGGGGCCACGCCGATCTCGAAGTCCGGCTTGGCGGCGAGCGCCATGCCGAGGCGCCACTCGCCGTCCAGCTGCATGGCCACCTGGCCGGTCTGGAAGGGGTGCTTGGGGCCCCACTCGTCACCGAGGCCGGAGCGGAACTTCTCCAGCTTCTTGAAGCCGCCGAGGTCGTCGACGAGCTTCTTCTGGAGGGTGAAGGCGTCGGCGACGGCCGGGTCGGTCGCGATCGTCGACTTGCCGGACTTGTCGAAGTAGGTCGGCGAGAACTGGCCCAGGTAGTGCTCGGTCGTGGTCTCCCAGCCGTGGTAGTTCGGCATGAAGCCGAGCTGCTTGTACGTGTCGCCCTGGGTGATCGTCAGCTTCTTGGCGTCGGCCTCGAACTCGGACCAGGTCTTCGGCGGGCTGGTGATGCCGGCCTTCTCGAACGCGGTCTTGTTGTAGTAGAGGCCGTAGGCGTCACCCAGCAGCGGCACCGCGCAGCGGTCGAGCTGGTACTGGGTGTAGTCGTTCATCGCCTTCGGGAAGGTGGCGTTCGGGTCGATGTCCGACTTCTTGAAGAACGGGTTGAGGTCGACCAGGGCGCCGGAGGAGCAGAACTTTCCGACGTTGCTGGTGGTGAACGACGAGATCACGTCGGGCGCCTTGCTGCCGCCCGCGCGCAGGGCCTGGTTGATCTTGTCGTCGGTCATGTTGCCGACGACGTTCACATGGATGTTGGGGTGCGCCTTCTCGAAGCCGGCGACCAGGTCCTTCACGGCCTTGACCTCGTTCGGCGCGCTCCAGGCGTGCCAGAAGGTGATGGTCTGCTCCTTGGACGCGTCGTCGCTCGCGCCGGAGGACGACGCCTGGCCGGTACAGGCGGTGGTGCCGAGGAGCAGCGCGGTCGAGGCGGTCAGGGCGAAAGCCGCCTTTCGGGCGACTGAGGGGATGCGTGCGGACATGACGGGACCTCCCGGGGGCAGGGCAGGGTGAGGTGATCTGCGAAGAGGGGTGAGGGAAGTGCGGTGTGACGGGGTGTCTAGCGCGAGGTGTCGAAGACCTCGTCGCGGGTGGCCGCCAGCGCGCTCTCCAGCGCGCCGCGCAGCACGGGCCGTTCGGTGACGTCGCCCAGGACCAGCTGGGGCCGGGACGCGGCCAGTTCCTCCAGTTCGGCCTGGACGAGGGCGCGCAGCACCTCGCCGCCGGCGGTCAGGGAGGCGCCGCTGAGGACGACGAGTTCGGGGTCGAGGACGGAGACGAGCGAGGCGAGACCGGTCGCGAGCCGGGTCGCGTACTTCTGGAGCAGCAGCCGGTTCAGGACGGTGTCCTCGGCCGCGGCGCGGTGCAGGAGGGCGGCGGCGACCTCGGCGTACGGGCCGTCGGGGATGCCGGTCATCCCGAGTTCACGGGCGAGCCGGGGGATGGCCTGGGAGCCGGCCAGTTCCTGGTAGCCGCCACTGTTGGCCTTGGTGACGTGCCGGACCAGGGGTGCTCCCGGAACCGGCAGGAAACCCACCTCCCCCGCGCCGCCGGTCCAGCCGCGGTGCAGCCGGCCGCCGAGGACGAGGGCGGCGCCGAGTCCGCCCTCGTTCCAGACGAGGACGAAGTCGTCGTGTCCGCGGGCCGCGCCGAGGCGTTGTTCGGCGACGGCGACGAGGTTGACGTCGTTCTCGTACTCGACCGGCATCGGCAGGGCTGCGGCGAGTTCGTCGAGCAGCGTCGGCGCGTGCCAGCCGGGGAGGTGGGAGGCGTAGCGCAGCCGGCCGGTGGTGGGGTCGAAGGCGCCGGGGGTGGCGACGACGAGCCGCCGTACGTCGTCCCGGGTCAGCGCCGCGGCCTTCACGGCGCCGTCGAGGGCTTCGGTGACCTGTCGTACGACGGTCCCGGCGGTCCTTCTGCCGGGGGTGGGCACCTCGTACGTGCCCACGGTCCGGCCGGTGACGTCGGCGACGGCGGCGAGGACGCGTTCGGGGGTGACGTCCAGGCCGGCGGCGTAGGCGGCGGCCGGGTTGACCTCGTAGAGCTGGGCGTTGGGGCCGGGTCGTCCCTCGGTGGTGCCGGTGGCGAGGACCAGGCCCGCCGCCTCCAGGCGGGCGAGCAGCTGGGAGGCGGTCGGCTTGGACAGGCCGGTGAGCTTGCCGATGCGGGTGCGGGACAGGGGGCCGTGCGCGAGGAGGAGATCGAGGGCGGCGCGGTCGTTCATGGCGCGCAGGACGCGCGGGGTGCCCGGCGTACCGGCGGTTCCTGCCATGGGGATCGACACCTGCCTTTCTGGACTGCCCAGCTTTTCAGTGACGCGGGAGACAAGTCCACTTCCGGTCACTGTTAGGAAAGTTTCCTATCGGTGGAAGGGAAGGTAAGCCCGGCACGAAGGGGGCGTCAAGGCAGGAAAACGGAAACCGCCCCCGAGGCAACGCAGTCGTTACCTCGGGGGCGGTGCGGGGTGCTGCTGTGACTACTTCACGCCTGTGCTCACTTCACGTCGACGTAGTCGCCGGCGGCCGTCTTGGCCGCGGTGGTGGCCGTGCCGGCGAAGGTGAAGCGGTAGTAGCCGTCCTTGCTCGCCTTCACGGTGGTGGACAGGGCGCCACCGGTGCCGGAGGTGATCGTCTTGACGGTGCTGTAGGAGCTCGCGCCCTTGGCCTTGAACTGGAGGGCCACCTTCTGGCCCTGGTAGCCGGTGTAGGTGCCCTCCTCCCAGTTCGCGCGGGTCAGCTTGCCCTTGACGGTGAGCGTCCGGCCCTTCTTGACGGGCTCGGGCGTGGCGTTGACGGTGAGCTTCGCGGCGCGCTGGATCTTCGCGGTCGCCGTGTTCGCCCACATGTCGTAACCGAACTCGAAGCTGATGTGGCCGTCGGAGTCGTCGAGGTCCGTGGCGCCGTGGCCGTAGAAGCCCGCGGCCTTCCAGGTGCCGGCGTCGGCGGCCTCGTAGAGGCTGTCCCACGGGTCGATGACCAGGGTCTCGGTGCAGGACGCGGTCACCGTGGTGTCGGTGGTGGCGGTCGTGGTGCAGGTCGGCGCGGTGTCCGGCTCGATCGAGTTGTCCTGCTCGGCGAGCGTGCCGCGGTAGAGCAGGACGCCCGCGAAGTTGTTCGTGTAGTCGATCGTCAGGTCGGCCGGGCGGGTCAGCGTGTACGTGACCGGCACCTTCACCTTGGCGGTGGTGCCCACGACGATCTTCTTGCCGTTGTTGACCTTCACACCGGCGAACGTCAGCGCGGGCGAGTCCGCCTGCGCGGCCGGTGCGGCCAGAACCCCCAGGGCCAGGGCACCGGTCAGGGCGGTGCCTATGGCGAGCTTCCTCATGTATCCCCACATTCGAGCGGGCCCCTGGGCGTTGCGCTCCAGAACAAGGGCCCGGTATCAGAGTGACGATATGGGGTGATGTGATGCGGGGGATAGGTGGGGCGCCTGTGAAGATCCTTAGATGTCGGCGTCGAGGAACGGGGCCGTGTCCAGGGTCGGGTAGGGCGCCGGGAGGGGCAGCGGATCGCCGAGGTCGACCTTGGTGTCGGTGGCGTAGTAGGCCTCGGTGGGGTCGTCGGAGGGGAGGACCGGGTCGATGTAGCAGTGGGCGGTCTTGGCGTGGCGGTCGATGAGGACGTAGACCGGGATGCCGGCGGCGGCGTAGGTGCGGAGCTTGGGGCCGGTGTCGGTCTCGTGGTTGGTGGAGGTGACTTCGCCTACGAGGGCGATCATGTCGATGGGGTACCAGCCCTTGTGTGCCTTGCGGTACGACTCGTCGAGTTCGGTCGGCCTGCGGCGGCGGAGGTAGAAGTCCGGAATCAGCAAGCCCATGGTCTTGCCGTCCTTGTGGGCGGCGCGATAGCCATTGCCCATACCCACGAGGGGGAAACCGGACGTGCGGAACTGAAAGGCCAGTTCCAGTGCGCCATGGTTGTGATTGTCGTTCGGCGTCGGCGGCACGATGGCCATCCCCTCGACGTACTCCGGTCGAATCGGCATGGGGGCTGCCTCTTCGATCGCGCTCAACAGGTCGATGGGGTCCACGTGCGTCATGACCGTCTCCATGATGGGTTCGGCGCTCATCCCTGGTTCTCCTCGTCGCGCTGTTGCCAGGCTAAGCCCGCGCTGGGTGCCCCGGCAGAACGATGGGGCACCCGGCGGCCAGTCGGCGCAGGATGCCCCTGTCGTTCACTCGAACGAGCGTGCCGAAACCGTTCCCCTACTTCGGTGAACCGGAAGGCGTCACCGCCCGCTGCGGAGCGATCGGCGACGCGGCCGCCGCCTGCGGCGAGTCCGCGTTGGAGAAGACCGACGGGGCCGCGACGACCGCCGTCGGGTCGACCGGGTCCTCCTCGGCGGGAGCGGTCGCGCCGCCCACGATCCGGATGTCCGCCGCGTCGAACGCCCGCTTGACGCGCCAGCGCAGCTCGCGCTCCACCTTCAGGGCCTTGCCCGGCATGGTCTTCGCCGAGACCCGGACCACCATCGAGTCCAGCAGCACGCTGTCCAGGCCCAGCACCTCGATCGGGCTCCACAGCAGCTCGTTCCAGGGCTCTTCCTTGCTCATCTTCTCGGCGACCTCGTCCAGCGTGGCCTTCACCCGGTCCAGGTCCTCCGACGCCTTGACGGTGACGTCGACGCCGGCCGTCGCCCACCCCTGGGAGAGGTTGCCGATCCGCTTGACCTCGCCGTTGCGGACGTACCAGATCTCGCCGTTGTCGCCGCGCAGCTTGGTCACCCGCAGCCCCACCTCGATGACCTCGCCGCTGGCGACGCCCGCGTCGATCTGGTCGCCCACGCCGTACTGGTCCTCCAGGATCATGAAGACGCCGGACAGGAAGTCCGTGACCAGGTTGCGCGCGCCGAAACCGATCGCCACACCCGCGACACCGGCCGAGGCCAGCAGCGGGGCGAGATTGATCTCGAAGGCGGACAGCGCCATCAGCGCCGCCGTGCCGAGGATCAGGAAGCTCGCCATCGAGCGCAGCACCGACCCGATCGCCTGCGAGCGCTGGCGCCGCCGCTCGGCGTTGACCAGCAGCCCGCCCAGCGTGGAGCCCTCGACGGCCGACTCGACCGTGCGGTTCATCCGGTCGATGAGCTTGGTGATCGCCCGCAGCACGAACTTTCTGAGCACCGCCGCGATCACCAGGATCAACAGGACGCGCAGACCGATCGCGAGCCACGTCGACCAGTTCTGCTCGACCCAGCTGGCCGCGTTCGTCGCGCTCTCCTGGGCGTCCTGGAGCGACGGGACGCTCACGGTCGGCGACTCCGAGGGGGTCGGCGAGGGCGAGGAGCCGGCGGCCAGTAGGACGGCGGGCAAGGACACGGCAGGTACCTCCAGGTGCAGCGGTCCGCCTCCGGTGCGATGGTCAGGTCGTCAAGGTCGTACAGATCACGAAAGGGTCACCGGACGGGCAGAACCACCACACTAACGGGGCATTGTGTGTGGGTCCGTCCGATGCGGCAAGGAGAGACAGGCCTCACCTGCGCTTGAACAGGCCATGATCCGGGGGATGTATCCGGGTGTGGTCGAAAACACTCCCAGCCCGTTACCGGGACATGGTGGCGCGTCCGCCAGGCCAGAGGAGAGACTGACTGCAGATCGTCCCGGCGCGAGCCACGCGCCGCCGACGCCCAAGGAGGCATCCGTGCCGCATGTCCTGGTCCTCAACGCGTCGTACGAGCCGCTCGGCGTCGTACCGCTCCGCCGCGCGCTCGTCCTCGTCCTGGAGAACAAGGCCGTCTCCCTGGAAGAGTCAGGCGCCTTCCTGCACAGCGCGACCGTCACAGTCCCCGCACCCAGCGTGGTCCGGCTCAAGCGATTCGTCCGGGTTCCCTATCGGGGGCCCGTTCCTCTGACCCGTCGGGCGCTCTTCGCGCGGGACGGGGGCCGGTGCATGTACTGCGGTGGCGTCGCAACCAGCGTCGACCACGTCATCCCGCGCAGCCGCGGGGGCAAGCACGTGTGGGACAACGTCGTGGCGTCCTGCCGTCGCTGCAACCACGTCAAGGCCGACCGGCACCTCGTCGAGATCGGCTGGCGGCTGCGCCACAAACCCGCCCCGCCCACCGGCCTCGCCTGGCGCATCATCGGCACGGGCCATAGGGACCCGCGCTGGCTGCCCTACTTGCAGCCGTACGGCGCGGACGACGCCTTGGCCCGGATCGACGGCATCTCCGCCTGACGATCCGGGCTTCTTCATGCCCCGTGGCACCGGCGCCCGCCCGGTTCAGCCACGGGGCCCTTCGGGACGCGCCCCTCGTACGGCGTACAGGGCCGTGCCCAGCGCGAACAGGCCCCCGGCCGCCAGCCAGGACGCCGGCACGTCCCCCGGCTGAGCGGGCCAGCCCCACCCGGTCACCGCCCGGCCGCGCACCCCGTCCGACGCCAGGCACACCGCGCCCACCCAGCCCGCCGCCGGCAGCCAGCTCAGCCGGGCGCCCACCAGGACGGCCGAGGCCGCCACCAGGCCCGTACAGCCCAGCAGATTGCGCAGCACGGCCGGCCCGTCCCCGGGCACCGCGAGCGGCAGCAGGACCGCCGCGAGCGCCGTCGGCCCGAGCAGCAGCCCCAGCCGACGCGGCCACCAGGGGCGTACGGCCGTCCGGTCCAGTTCCTCCGACGCGGACCGCAGGCCCGCCCCGGTCACCGCCGCCGCCAGCAGCGGCGCCAGCACCACGACCGGCGGCAGCAGGCCCGGATCCGTGCCGGAGCCCGTCCGGGCCGCCGCCCCCAGAGCGAGGACGGCGGTCCCGGCGAGCACGGCGAGCGTGCCCGGGACGGCCCGGGAGCGGGCGTACAGCAGGAGGCCGGCGGCCGGCCGCGACGCGCTCACAGGACCGGCACCCGGCTCGCGGCGCCGCAGTCGCCGACCGTGGCGAAGTACGCCGACAGCCAGTCCCGGCGGGCCTTTGCCCCCATCGAGGCCAGCCGCTCCCGGGCCGCCCTGCGCTCCGCCAGCGCCGCGCGCCGCTCCGCGTCGCCCCGCGCGTCGAACGCGTCGAAGTACGCCTCCGCCGGGCTCGCCGCGAGGTAGTGCTGCACGGCGTCGTCCGCCACGGCGACCCTCCGGTCCTGCTCCCCGCAGTCCCCCCGGTCCTGGAGCATCGTCACCGCCTCCCACGCGTACTGCGCCGGATCGGTCAGCCGCCCCCGCACCACCGACCGGCCGATCGGTGTGAGCATCGGCAGCTGCGCCTCCCCCGCGCGCGGCTCACCCACCCGGTCCTCGAACCGCACCGGCAGGTTCCGCACCCCCTCCAGCTTGCCGGTGACCCCCGACAGGGCGGCCGTGACCTGCGGCAACAGCTCGCCGTAGCGGGCGTTGACACAGATCTCAGGGGTGGTCGACGCCGTGCACACCTGCGCGCGCTCGGCCGGGTTCGGCCGCCACAGCCCGTCCCCCGTCCGCACCAGCAGCACGCCCGCCGCGACCGCGGCCGCCAGCGGCACCAGAGCCGTCCACCGGCGCCGCGCCGCGTACGCCAGCACGGCGGCCGCCGCGAGCCCCGCCACCCACACCGCCATCGCCCACGGCTGCCGGCCCGCCGGAACCAGCCCCTCCGACACCGCGGACGCCGGGTTCAGGAAGCGACCCGGGCCGGTGCCCGCCCGCCCCGACAGGCCCAGGGCCGCATACCCGCCGAGCGCCAGCAGCGGGGCCGCGAACCGCCAGGGGACCAGCCGCCCCACGACCTGGCCGGCCACGACGAGAGCGGCCAGTGCCACCGCGTCCGTCGGCAACAGGTCCGCGTGGGGCCGGTCCCCCGTGGCGTACGGCCAGGTCGCGAGCACCGCCCCGGCCGCCGCCAGCAGGTACCCGCCCGTCACCCACAGCGCGAGCGGCAGCGCCGACGCCAGGAACCGCGCCAGCGGCCCGCGCACGGCCGTGCCCCACAGCTCCTCGGTACCCCGCCGGCGTTCCCGCCCGCCCTGCCAGCAGCCCGCGGCGGCCCCGAGCGGCAGGACGATCAGCAGCACACTGTGCAGCTCGGTACGGGTCTCCGCCCAGCCGCCCTGCCAGCGGTCCGCCGCGAAGCCCAGCACCACGGCCGGCAACAGGAAGGCCACGGCCCCGGCGAACGGCGCGAACCCCCGGGCCGCCTCGGCCCGCAGCGGATGCGTCAGGACCGGCCGCAGCGCCGCCCTCTCCCGTACGAGGCTCATCGCGCCGCCTCCAGCCCGGTCCGGTGGGCCCGCAGGGCGGCGGTGTAGCCGCGCTCGATGACGCTGTCCCCCACCCCCGGCGCCTCGCCCAGCGCGCTGAGCGCCTCCGGGGTCCCCCGGTAGGCGACCCGCCCCGCGTCCAGCAGGGTGACCTCGGTGCAGGCGGCCGCCACGTCCTCCACCAGGTGGGTGGAGACGATCACGGTCGAGGTGGAGCCCAGCTCCCGCAGCAGCGCGCGGAACTCCACCCGCTGCTCCGGGTCGAGGCCCGCCGTCGGCTCGTCGAGCAGCAGCACGTCCGGGTCGTTGACGACGGCCTGCGCGATGCCGACCCGGCGGACCATGCCGCCGGACAGCGTCCGCACCTTCGCGTCGATCCGGTCCCCGAGACCCACCCGCTCGACGGCCCGCTCCACGGCGGCCGGGGTCCCGGCCACCGGCATCTCCTTCAGCCACGCCACGTACGCGACGAACTCGCGCACCGTGAAGCCCGGGTAGTGGCCGAAATCCTGCGGCAGATAGCCGAGCCGGGCGCGCACCGCACCGCGCCGGGAGGGCTCGCCGACGTCCTCCCCGAGGATCTCCACCCGCCCGGCGTCCGGCCGCGCGACGGTGGCCAGCACCCGGATCAGGGACGTCTTCCCGGCACCGTTGGGGCCGAGCAGACCGTGCACACCGACGCCGAGATCCAGATCCACGGCGTCCAGGGCGACGGTCCTGCGGTGCCGGACACGCAGCCCGGACACCCGTATGGTGCTCACTTCACGATCTCCAGGGTTCACAGAGTTCATGGCGTTCATGGGGTTCTTGAGATTCATGGGCGGGCGCTCACCGTCGGTCCAGCCCGTCGTAGGCGCCGCGGCGGGCGGCCAGCACGGCGGCGCACAGCACGCCCGCGGCCGCCCACGCCCCCTGCGCGGGGGCACCGTCCAGACAGCGCGAGAGCTGCTCGGCGAGCCGGGTGACCGGGGTGCCGCCGGGCGAGGCCAGGACGGGGGCGAGGACGGCGGCCAGCCACCCGCCGCCGGTCACGGCCGTCGCCGTACGGCAGCCGACGTATCCGGACAGCGCGAGCGAGGCCAGGGTCAGCGCGAGGCCCGGCAGCAGCCAGGCCGCCGCGCCCGGGGCGCCGGAGGCGGGCAGCAGCAGGCCCGTCACGGTGAGCAGCGGCACGCTGACCCCGAGGACGGCGGCCGTCCGGGTCAGCGCCAGCCGCAGTCCGCCGGAGGGGGTGGCCGCCGCGATCTCGTGCAGCGGATCGGCGTACCGGCCGTAGGACACGGCGACCCCGGCCACGGGCACCACCGGCGCGAGGGCGAGCAGCAGCGGCCGTACGCCGTCGACGTCCGCGCCGTAGGCCAGACCGAGCGCCCCCAGCGCGACCAGCAGCACCGCGGGCAGCCAGCCCCCGCGCACGGCGGGCCCGGCGGTCCACACGGCCCGCGCGAGGAACGAGGACCACAGACGGGCCCGGGGGGCGGGCGGCGTGGGCGCGGGCACTTCCTCCGGTACGGCCTTCTGCGCCAGCGTCTCGTCCCGTACGGCCTCCCGTACGGCCTCCCGTACCGCCGCGAGGGCCAGTGCGGGCGCCGGCAGCCGCCGTACCGCCGCGGAGACGCGCGCCGCGCACGCCGCGCACCGCTCCACATGGCTCTCCAGGGACCAGGCGTCGGCCTCCGGGAGGGTGCCGTCGGCGTAGCGGGCGGCGAGGTCGCCGGACACGTGCCACCGATCGTTCTTCATCCGACCGGTACTCAGGTCATCGGTGTTCACACCAGGCCTCCCGATGCCGGTGCGGGGCTCAACTGAGCCAGGGCGGTGCGCAGTTCGGCGCGGGCGCGCTGCGCGCGGGTCTTGACCGTGCCCTCGGGGATGCCGAGCAGCCGGGCCGCCTCCCGGGTGGTGAGCCCGTCGACGACGGTCGCGCGCAGCACCTCCCGCAGCTCGGGCGAGATCCGGTCCAGGGCGGTGCCGACATCGCCGAACTCCAGCCCGGCCAGCACCCGTTCCTCGGCCGAGGGCGTCTCGGCGGAGGGGGTGGAGGTGTCCAGGGGAGCCGTCTCGATCCGCCCGGCCCGCTCCTGCGCCCGCCGGGTGTCGACGAGCCGCCGGGCGGCGATGGTCCACAGCCAGCCGCCCGCCTCCCCGCCCCGGTGCCCGGCCGCCGAGCGCCACACCGTCACGAAGGTGTCCTGAAGCACCTCCCGCGCCACCTCGGCATCCGCGCACCGGCGCACGAGCCGGGCGTACACCCACCCGGCATGCCGGTCGTACAGCGCGGTCAACGCCCCCGCATCCCCGTCCGCCACGGCCCGCAGCAGCGCCGCGTCCGTATCGCTCTCCCCGTGGCCCCTCATGGGGCGGAACAGTCTCACACCCCCTCTATCGACGACGGTCCCGCGACCGGTTCACGGGGGGGGCACGGGCGGAGGAGGGAGCGACCGTGTCCCGGTGCGGGGATCACGAGTTGGACGGGACGTCTGTCCTCGCGTCCGCTGGGTAGGCCTGCGATGACCGACGCCCTACCCCACGAGGAGCCCACCGTGATCGCGCCCGCCCCCTCCAAACGCCCGGCGGAAGCCTCCGCCGGCCTGCTCGACGCACCCCGCCCGTCCGCCTTCGGCGCCGAAGGCGCCTGCGCGGAGCCCCCGCTGACCAGCGAGCCCCCGCTGCCCGACGCCGAGCCCCTCACCAGCGAGCCGCCGCTCGCCACCGTGGACACCGACACCACGAGGCCCTAGATGACCGCACCCCTCGGCGACGAACTCGCCCGGCTCGCCGCGCTGCACGGTGTCGCCACCTCCTACCGGCCCGCCCCCGACCGCACGGTCACCGCCTCGCCCGCCGCCGTCACCCGCGCGCTCGCCGCGCTCGGCGTCGACGCGGACACCCCGCAGGCCGTACGGGACGCCCTCGGCGTACGGGAGCGCGAGCTGGCCGCACGCCTGCTGCCGCCGACGGTCGTGAGCTGGAGCGGCGGACCGTGCGACGCGCTCGCCGCCCTCCCCGGGGGTACCCGGCTGCGCGTCGAGACCGAGGGGGGCGAGGTCCACGACACCGCCGAGGGGCTGCCGCCCGGGGTGCACCGGCTGACGGCCACCGCGCCCGACGGCCGCACCGCCCACGTCCATTTGGTCGTGGCCCCGCCCCGGCTGCCCACGCCGCCGGAACGCTCGTACGGACTCCTCGTCCAGCTGTACTCCCTCCTCTCCCGCCGCTCCTGGGGCATGGGGGACCTCGGTGACCTCGGGGAGCTGGCCGACTGGGCGGGACGGGTCCTCGGCGCCGGGTTCGTGCAGGTCAACCCGTTGCACGCGGCCGTACCGGGGGCGCCGACCGATCCGTCGCCGTACCGGCCGTCCTCGCGCCGCTTCCCCGACCCCGTGCATCTGCGCGTCGAGGAGGTCCCCGAGTACGCGTACACCGAGGACCGCACGGCGGCGGAGCGCGGGGCGCGGCTGCGGGAGGCGGTGCTGGAGAAGGGGGAGCTGATCGACCGGGACGCCGTGTGGGAGGCCAAGCGGCAGGCGCTGGAGCTGGTCGCCGCGGTGCCGCTCGGGCCCGGCCGGCGGGCCGCCTACTGCGACTTCCTCGCCGACCAGGGGCAGGCGCTGGAGGACCACGCCACCTGGTGCGCGCTCGCCGAGGTGCACGGGTCGCGGTGGAGCCACTGGCCGCAGGAGCTCAGGGACCCCCGCTCGGCGGGGACGGCCCGCGCCCGGCGCGAACTGATGGACCGGGTCGACTTCCACTCCCGGCTCGCCTGGCTCACCGACACCCAGCTCACCGCCGCCCAGCGCACCGCGCGCGAGGCCGGGATGGGGATCGGGATCGTGCACGACCTCGCGGTCGGGGTGCATCCGTCCGGCGCGGACGCCTGGGCGCAGCAGGAGTACTTCGCCGCCGGGATGTCCGTCGGCGCCCCGCCGGACGCCTTCAACGCGCGCGGCCAGGACTGGGGCCTGCCGCCCTGGCGCCCCGACCGGCTCGCCGAGTCCGGCTACGCGCCGTACCGCCGCCTCCTGCGCGGCCTCTTCCGGTACGCCGGCGCCCTGCGCATCGACCACGTCATGGGCCTGTTCCGGCTCTGGTGGGTCCCGCAGGGGGAGGCGCCGACCGAGGGCACGTACGTCCGTTACGACGCCGAGGCCATGCTCGCCGTCCTGGTGCTGGAGGCCTCGCGGGCGGGTGCGGTGGTGATCGGCGAGGACCTGGGCACCGTCGAGCCGGGCGTCCGGGAGGCGCTGCGCGCCCGCGGGGTGCTCGGGACGTCCGTCCTGTGGTTCGAGCGGGACTGGGACGGCGACGGGCGCCCGCTGCCCCCGGAGCGCTGGCGCGCCGACTGCCTCGCCACCGCCACCACCCACGACCTGCCGTCCACCGCCGCCCGCCTCACCGGCGAGCACGTCGAACTGCGCGACCGCCTGGGCCTGCTCACCCGACCCCTGGAGGAGGAACGCGCGGAGGCCGCCGCCGACACGGGGGAGTGGCTGGCCCTGCTCACCCGCCTCGGGCTGCTGTCCGGAAGCGCGGGCGGCGGGGACCGTTCCTCCGAGGAGGCCGAGGTCCAGGCCCTGCACCGCTTCCTGCTGCGCACCCCCGCCCGCATGATCGGCGTCTGGCTCCCGGACGGCGTGGGCGACCGCCGCCCGCAGAACCTGCCGGGCACCTGGGACCAGTACCCGAACTGGCGCCTGCCGATCGCCGACGGCGCGGGCCGCCCGGTGGCCCTGGAGGACCTGGCCGCCGCACCCCGGCTGCACACCCTCTTCGACGTCCTCCGGGAGGCCGCGGGGGACTGACCGACTCCCGTACGGCACCCCGGGCGCGCGGCCCCGCGAGGCGTTCGCTACTTTTGCTCTGTGGACAAGAAGAACGCCCTGCGCGCCGGCGCCCTGGCTGCCGGTACGACGCTGATGATGCTGCTCATGTCGTCCCCCGCGCTCGCGCTGACCCGCGACGACGGCGACGACCCCGGCACCGGCCTGAGCGTCGGTGAGACGCTGGGCCTCTACGTCGTGCTCCCGATCGTGATCTTCGCCGTCATCACCGGCCTGGTCATGGTCCTGGACAAGTCCAACCCCGACCACCGCGTCTTCAAGCCGGGCAAGGCCAAGGCCAAGGCCTGACCTTCCGCCCCTCGGCACCCCACCCCACCTGAGGCCGCCGCCCCCACCGCCCGCGCATCCCCTGCGACCGGGCGACGGGGGCGGCGCCTTTTTGCGTGCTACGGGTGGGGAGCCGTCAGGTAGCGCTGGATCGTGGGGGACAGCCAGGCCACGATCTCCTCGCGGGGGAGGGCCACGGTGGGCGGGAGGCGCAGGACGTAGCGGGTCAGGGCCAGGCCGAGGAGCTGGGTCGCCACCAGGGCGGCCCGGGTGGGGGCCTGTACCGGGTCGGGGCAGGCCGTGCGGGCGAGCGGCAGGAGCTGGTCGCGGAAGATGCCCTGCATCCGTTCGGCGCCCGCCTCGTTGGTCACACCGACCCGGAGCAGGGCCGTGAGCACCTCGTTCCGCTCCCACATGCTGAGGAAGTGCGTGACGAGGGCGTGGCCGGTGTCCTCGCGGGGGAGCGCGGAGAGGTCGGGCAGCTTCAGGTCGACCGAGACCGTCGCCGCGAACAGGCCCTCCTTGTTGCCGTAGTAGCGCATGACCATGGAGGGGTCGATGGCGGCGTCCTTGGCGATGGCGCGGATGGTCGCCTTCTCGTAGCCGTCGGCGGCGAAGCGTTCGCGGGCCGCGTCGAGGATCGCGGTGCGGGTGGTGTCGGAGCGGCGGCGAGGGGTGCCGGAACCGGAAGCGGAATCTGTGCTGCTGCTGTTGCTGCCCTTCATGTCAACGAGCGTAGGCCAACGTGCGTGGGTCAACAAGTGTTGGCCAACGAGTGTTGGCCAACGAGTGTTGACATTCCTTCTCGCGGTTCCTATGGTTGCCAACAAGCGTTGACCAACAAGCGTTGGCATCTTAGGAGGTCAAGATGACTGGCACCACCGGCAACGTGATCGTCGTCGGCTCCGGACCCACCGGTCTGCTCCTCGCCGGTGATCTCGCCGCCGCCGGCGTTCCCGTCACCCTCCTCGAAAAGCGCTCCCGGAAGATCAGCAACCTCTCCCGTGCCTTCGTCCTGCACGCCCGCACCCTCGAACAGCTCGACGCCCGCGGTCTCGCCGACGAGGTCGAGCAGGCCGGCCGCCCCCTCGACCGGCTCCGGCTCTTCGGCCGGCTCACCATCGCCCTCGACACCCTCCCCTCCCGCTTCAACCACCTCCTCGTCATCCCGCAGTACGAGGTGGAGAAGGCCCTGCTGCGGCGGGCGACGGAGGCCGGGGTCGCGTTCCGGTACGAGACCGAGGTGACCGGCCTCGCGCAGGACGCGGACGGGGTCACCGTCACCGTCCGCACGCCCGCCGGGGACACCGAGGAGCTGCGCGCCGCGTACGCCGTCGGCACCGACGGCATGCGCAGCGCCGTACGGAACGCCCTCGGGCTCGACTTCCCCGGCCGCTCCGTCATCCGCTCGGTCGTCCTCGCGGACGTCCGGCTCGCTCAGGAGCCCGAGTCGCTGCTCACCGTCGACACCGTCGGCGACGCCTTCGCCTTCCTCGCCCCCTTCGGCGACGGCTACTACCGGGTGATCGGCTGGAACCGCGCCCACGACGTCCCCGACAGCGAGCCCCTCGATCTGGAGGAGGTCAAGGAGATCACCCGCCGCGCCCTCGGCCGGGACTTCGGGATGTACGACGCCCGCTGGATGTCCCGCTTCCACAGCGACGAACGCCAGGCGCGCGCCTACCGCGTCGGCCGGGTCTTCCTGGCCGGCGACGCCGCACACGTGCACACCCCGGCCGGCGGCCAGGGCATGAACACCGGACTCCAGGACGCGGCCAACCTGGGCTGGAAGCTCGCCCAGGTGCTCCACGGCCGTACCGGCCCGGACCTGCTCGACACCTACCAGGCCGAACGCCACCCCGTCGGCCGGTCCGTGCTCCGCAGCAGCGGGGGGATCGTCCGGCTGGCGATGGCCAAGCGCCCCTGGACCCTGGCCCTGCGCGGCTGCCTCACGGCCGTCCTGAACACCGTGGCCCCCGCCCGCCGCCGCGCGGTCGGCCGGATCACCGGCATCGGCTACCGCTACCCCGCCCCGCGCGGCTCCCACCGCCTCACCGGCACCCGTGTCCCCGACGTGGTCCTGGCCGGCGGCGGACGTCTCCACGAGGCCCTGCGCGGCGGCCGGTTCGTCCTGATCACCCCGGACGGCACCGCGGACGGCACCTCCGACCGCACCGCCGACCGGGCGGGCCGGCTCTCGGTCGGACACTGGGCGAGTGACCGCCGTACGACGCTCCTCGTGCGCCCCGACGGATACGTGGCCTGGGCGTCCGACGCCGCCGACGCGCCCGCCATCGAGGCCGCGCTGGCCACCCACGTCGGCTGAGAGCAGCAGCGTGCCGTCCCCCGTACGGCACGCTGCTGCTCGTGGGGCCGGGGAGGGCCGGCCGTTTCTCCGGTGCGGTGGTGCGGTGGTGCTGTGGTGCTGTGGTGCTGTGGTGCTGTGGTGCGGTCGTGCCAGAGACACCATGGAGGGGGGTGGTGACCGAGAAGCTTGCGGGAATCTTGCTTCGCAGGTGGTGGGGTGGTTGGGTGACGCCCGGTGGGGAACGCGCGGCGGGGGGCGTGCGGCGGGCACGGGACGGGGGCAGGGGAGACGGCGTGACGGGATTTCGGCTGCTGGGGCCCGTGGAGTTATGGGTGTCGGGCCGGCCGGTGGACCTGGGACCCGCCAAACGGCGCACGCTCCTCGCGGCGCTGCTCGTGGACGCGGGCCGCTGGGTCTCCGCCGAGACACTGATCGACCGGGTCTGGGGCGAGGAACCGCCCGCCCAGGTACGGGCCACGCTCTACGCCCATGTCGCCCGGATCCGCCGGGTGCTCGCGGAGGCGATGCCTCACCTCGGCGACGGCGACGGCGACGGCGACGGCGACAGCGACGGCAACAGTGACAGTGACGGCGACGGGACGCCCGCGCGGCAGCCCCTGTTGCGCGGTTCGGGGGGCTACCGGCTCGACATCCCGCGGGACCTGGTCGACGCGCACCGCTTCCGCGGCCTGGTCACGACGGCCCGGCAGACCGGCGGATCCGCCGCGGAGCGGGTGGCGGTGCTGCGGGAGGCGATGGGGCTGTGGCGGGGCGAGCCGCTCGCCGGACTCCCCGGCGACTGGGCGGCCCGGACCCGGGAGAGCTGGACGCAGCAGCGGATCTACGCCGTCCTGGACTGGGCGGACGCCGAACTCCGCGTCGGCGGACACCTCGTGGTGGTCGACGCGCTGTCCGCCCTGGTCGCCGAACACCCGCTGGTCGAGCCGCTCGCCGTGGCGCTGATGCGCGCGCTGCACACCGCCGGGCGCGCCCCGGAGGCGCTCGCCTGCTACACCGCCCTGAGCAAGCGGCTGGCCGAGGAACTCGGCACCGCCCCCGGGACCGAGGCACAGCAGGCGCACCGCACGATCCTCGGCGGGAAGGCCGCCGGACCGCGGGCCGAGCGCACACCGCCCGCCACCGCCACCGGTACCGTCCCCGGGCGGCCCAGGAGCATCCCCGCGCAACTCCCCATGGAAGCCGCGGGGTTCACCGGTCGTGACGAGGAACTGGCCCGGCTCGACAAGATCCTGGTCGCGGCCACGGACCGGCCGGCCGCCGTGGTGGTCTCGGCGGTGTCCGGGACGGCGGGCGTGGGCAAGACGGCCCTGGCGGTGCACTGGGCGCACCGGATCCGGGACCGCTTCCCGGACGGCCAGCTCTATGTGAACCTGCGCGGCTACGACCCCGAGCGGCCCATGACCGCCGCCGACGCGCTGGTCCGGTTCCTCGCCGCGCTCGGGGTCCCCGGCCAGGAGGTCCCGCCGGAGCCGGACGACCGGGCGGCGCGCTACCGCAGTGAGATCGCCGACCGGCGGATGCTGATCGTCCTGGACAACGCCGCCACCGTCGAACAGGTCCGCCCGCTGCTGCCCGGCACCGGCACCTGTGCCGTCGTGGTGACCAGCCGGGACAGCCTGGCCGGACTGGTCGCCCGGGAGGGCGCCCACCGCCTCGACCTCGATCTGCTGCCCGCCGACGCCGCCCGCGCCCTGCTGCGCCGGCTCGTCGGCCCCCGCGCCGAGGCCGAACCCGACGCCGTGGACGCCCTCGCCGCACAGTGCGCCCGGCTGCCGCTGGCGCTGCGGGTCGCCGCGGAACTCGCCGCCGCCCGCCCCGCCACACCGCTCGCCGACCTCGTCTGCGAACTCACCGACCAGCAGCGGCGACTGGACCTGCTCGACGCGGACGGCGACCCCCGGGCCGCCGTCACCGCGGTGTTCTCGTGGTCGCTGCGGCAGCTGGCGCCGGACGCGGCACGCGCCTTCCGGCTGCTCGGCCTGCACCCCGGCCCCGATCTCGACGCCCACGCCGCCGCCGCGCTGACCGGCAGTGACCCGGCGGACGCCCGCCGGACCCTCGACGCCCTCGCCCGCGCCCATCTGGTCCAGCGCGGGGACGGCAGCCGGTACGGCATGCACGACCTGCTGCGCGCCTACGCCACCCGGCTCGCCACGGCCGAGGACACCCCTCAGGCCCGCGAGGCGGCCCTCGACCGGCTCTTCGACCACTACCTCGCCGCCGCGGCCGCCGCCATGACCTGCCTGCACCCGGCCGAGGGCCATCTGCGGCCCCCCGCCCCCGAGGCCGCCGTCCCCGACCTGTCCGACCCCGACGCCGCGCGCGCCTGGCTGCACGCCGAGCGGGCGTGTCTGACGGCGATGTCCGCCCACACCGCCACCCACGGCCGGCCCGGCCACGCCATCCGGCTCTCCCTCACCCTGTACCGGCACCTCATCACCGGCCGGCACACCGACGGCCTCACCATCCACGGGCACGCCCGGGACGCCGCCCGGCTGATCGGCGATCCGGTGAACGAGGCCCGCGCACTGCTCGGCATCGGCACCGCGCACTGGCAACTGGCCCGGCACGAACCGGCGCGGCGGCACCTCCAGGAGGCGCTGACGCTGTTCCGGCAGGCCGACGACGACACCGGCCAGGCCCGTGCGCTCGTCAACCTCGGCCTCGTCGACGAGCGGCTGGGCCGCTTCCGGTCGGCCGTCGGCCACCTCGAACAGGGGCTGGCGCTGTACCGGAAGGCCGGGGACCGTCTGGGCGAGGCGATCGTGCTGAAGGACCTCGCCACCGTCGAGGGCCAGCTGGGCCGCTACGGGGAGGCCGCCGACCGGCTCCAGCAGGCCCTGGAGCTGCTCCGCCGGACCGGCAACCGGTATCTGGAGGCCCATGCGCTCAACGACCTCGGCACGGTCGAGACGCGGCTCGACCGGCTCGACTCGGCGGCCCGCCACCAGGAGCAGGCCCTGATCCTGCTCCGGGAGGTCGGCGACCGGTACGGCGAAGCCGGGGCGCTGCACAGCCTGGGTATCGTCCACACCCGGCTCGACCGGCCCGCGCAGGGCGCCGAGTGCCACCGGCAGGCGCTCGCCCTCTACCGTCAGAACGGCGACCGGGACGGTGAGGCCAGGGCGCTGAACGGCCTCGGCGAGGCCGCCCGGGCCGCCGGCCGTCCCCTGGACGCCCTCAGCCACCACACCGATGCCCTCGCCATCGCGGAGGACATCGGCAACCCCGGCCAGCAGGCCCGCGCCCACAGCGGCCTGGGGGACGCCCACCACGCCCTCGGCGACACCCGCCGGGCCGTCCCGTGCTACGAGCGCGCGCTGGCCCTGTACACCGGACTCGGCATGCCCGAAGCCGACGACATCCGCGCGCGGATGTCCGCCCTCGCCGACTGCCACCCGCCGAAGTAGTGCCCCTCGTCGAGGTCCGCGAGGAGCCCCGGACCCGTCGGCTCCCAGCGGGGCGACCGGCAGGCCGAGATGACGCCCGATGGAGGCGGCGATGTCCCGCAGGGGTATGCCCTCCTCGCCCGGGCGAGGGAGCTGAACCGCGGGACGAAACCCAGGCGGTCGCCCCGGCCGTGCACCGACGGCGCGAAACGGACGGAGGGGGCCCGCACCCCTCGTCCGGCCAGTTCCACGACCGCCCCCGCGCGCAGACTGACATGAGCGAGGGCGCCCGGTGTGCCACCGGACGCCCTCACCACCTTGGGAACGACTGCCGTACGAACGGCTGCCGCGCGAACGACTACCGCGCGTCCGCCGCCTGGGCCTTCAGCGCGCGCTCCACGCCCGCGCGGGCCTCCGAGACCAGGCGGCGCAGGGCCGCGTTCGGCTCGGCGGCGGACAGCCAGGCGTCCGTCCGGGCCAGGGTCTCCCGGGAGACCTGGATCGCCGGGTACAGGCCGATCGCGATCTGCTGGGCGATCTCGTGCGAACGGGACTCCCAGATGCCCTTGACCACCTCGAAGTACTTCTCGGTGTACGCCGCGAGCAGCTCGCGCTGGTCGGTCTGGACGAACCCGCCGATGACGGCCTCCTGGACCGCGTTGGGCAGCTTGTCGGACTCCACGACCTGCGCCCAGGCCTCCGCCTTGGCCTCCGGCGTCGGACGGGCGGCCCGGGCGGTCGCCGCGTGCCGCTCACCGGCGGCGGTCTTGTCGCGCTCGTACTCTCCGGCGATCTCCGCCTCGTCGAACCGGCCCACGGCCGCGAGACGCTCCACGAACGCCCAGCGCAGCTCGGTGTCGACGGCCAGGCCCTCGATCGTCTGCGAACCGTCCAGCAGGGCCTCCAGCAGGTCCAGCTGCTCCGGCGTACGGGCGGTGGCGGCGAAGGCGCGGGCCCAGGCCAGCTGGTGGTCGCTGCCCGCGGCGGACGTCCGCAGATGGGCCAGGGTGGCGTCGGTCCAGCGGGTGAGGAGGGCCTCGCGGGTGGCCGGGGCGCCGTACAGGTCGATGGCGAGCTTGACCTGACGGTGCAGCGACTGCACCACGCCGATGTCGGACTCCTTGCCGATGCCCGACAGCACCAGGGACAGGTAGTCGCGGGTGGGCAGTTCGGCGTCCCGGGTCATGTCCCAGGCGGAGGCCCAGCACAGGGCGCGGGGCAGGGAGGACTCGAAGTCGCCGAGGTGCTCGGTGACGAAGGCGAGGGACTGCTCGTCGAGACGGACCTTGGCGTACGACAGGTCGTCGTCGTTGAGCAGGACGACCGCGGGACGCCGTGTGCCGACCAGCCGCGGTACGGCGGTCAGCTCACCGTCGACGTCCAGCTCGACGCGCTCGCCGCGCACCAGCTTGCCGCTCGCCTCGTCGAGGTCGTACAGACCGACGGCGATGCGGTGCGGCCGCAGGGTGGGCTCGCCCTTGGCGCCCGCGGGGAGCGCCGGGGCCTCCTGGCGGATCGCGAACGAGGTGATGACACCGTCCGCGTCCGTCTCGATCTCGGGGCGCAGGACGTTGATGCCGGCCGTCTCCAGCCACGCCTTCGACCAGGCCTTCAGATCGCGGCCGGAGGTCTCCTCCAGGGCGCCGAGCAGGTCGGACAGGCGGGTGTTGCCGAAGGCGTGCGCCTTGAAGTACGCCTGGACGCCCTGGAAGAACTCGTCCATGCCGACGTAGGCGACGAGCTGCTTCAGCACGGACGCGCCCTTGGCGTACGTGATGCCGTCGAAGTTGACCAGGACGTCGTCCAGGTCGCGGATCTCGGCCATGATCGGGTGGGTGGACGGCAGCTGGTCCTGCCGGTAGGCCCAGGTCTTCATGGAGTTGGCGAAGGTGGTCCACGAGTGCGGCCAGCGCGACTCGGGGTGGTAGGCCTGGCAGGCGATGGAGGTGTAGGTGGCGAACGACTCGTTCAGCCACAGGTCGTTCCACCACTCCATGGTGACCAGGTCGCCGAACCACATGTGGGCCAGCTCGTGCAGGATGGTCTCGGCGCGCAGCTCGTACGCCGCGTCGGTCACCTTGGACCGGAAGACGTACTGGTCGCGGATGGTGACCGCGCCCGCGTTCTCCATGGCGCCCGCGTTGAACTCCGGCACGAACAACTGGTCGTACTTCTTGAACGGGTACGCGTAGTCGAACTTCTCCTGGAACCAGTCGAAGCCCTGCCGCGTCACCTCGAAGATCGCGTCCGAGTCGAGGAACTCGGCGAGGGAGGGCCGGCAGTAGATGCCGAGCGGGACGGACCGGCCGTCCTTCTCGTACACGCTGTGCACGGAGTGGTACGGCCCCACGATCAGCGCGGTGATGTAGCTGGAGATCCGGGGCGTCGGCTCGAAGTCCCAGACGTCGTCCTTGGGCTCGGGCGTCGGGGAGTTGGAGATGACGGTCCAGCCGGACGGCGCCTTCACGGTGAACCGGAAGGTGGCCTTGAGGTCCGGCTGCTCGAAGGAGGCGAACACCCGGCGGGCGTCCGGCACCTCGAACTGTGTGTACAGGTACGCCTGCTCGTCGACCGGGTCGACGAACCGGTGCAGACCCTCGCCGGTGTTGGTGTACGCGCAGTCGGCGACGACCCGCAGGACGTTACGGCCCGCCAGCAGGCCCGGCAGCGCGATCCGGGAGTCCTGGAAGACCTCCGCCGCGTCCAGCGGATCGCCGTTGAGCGTGACCTCGTGGACGGCCGGGGCGACCAGGTCGATGAAGGACTCCGCGCCGCCTTCGGCGACGTCGAAGCGCACCGTGGTCACGGACCGGTAGGTACCGCCCTCCTGCGCGCCGGAGAGATCCAGATCGATCTCGTACGAGTCAACGGTGAGCAGCTTCGCCCGCTGCTGCGCCTCTTCGCGAGTCAGGTTTGTGCCAGGCACGCGGTCATCTCCTCGTTATGGGTGGGTTGCGCCATCCTTCCACGGGTCGGGTGCCCGGGGCGACGACGTTACGGGTGGTCCGACGGGCGCGTTGGAGGGGCGACCGGCGCCTTCCCGGGGTGACGGTCCGTCCGCTCCCCGGGACGGGGATGGGAAGCGGGCGCGGGGCGATGAATGGTGGAAGCATGTCCTCCACTCCCCCCACCGCCGTCTCCTCGGACGGCACCTCCGACACGTCCCCCGCCCCCGTTCGGCCCTGGGCCGCCGTCCTCGCCCTGGCCGGGGCCACCTTCTGCGTCGTCACCACCGAGATGCTGCCCGTCGGTCTGCTCACCTCGCTCGGGGACGGGCTGCGCGTCTCCGCCGGGACCGCCGGGCTCGCGCTCACCCTGCCCGGGCTGGTCGCCGCCGTCACCGCGCCGCTGCTGCCGGTCGCCGTGCGGCGGGCCGACCGGCGGCGGGTCCTGTGTGCGCTGCTGCTCCTGCTCGCGGCGGCCGACCTGCTGTCCGCGCTCGCCCCCTCCGTCCTCGTCCTGCTGGCCGCCCGTGCGCTGGTCGGGATCTGCATCGGCGGGGTGTGGGCGGTCGCGGCCGGGCTCGCCGTACGGCTCGTTCCGGCGGCCTCGGTCGCGCGGGCCACCTCGGTCGTCTTCAGCGGGATCGCGGTCGCGTCCGTGCTGGGGGTGCCGGCCGGGACCTTCCTCGGCGAGTCCGCGGGCTGGCGCTGGGCGTTCGTCGCACCGGCGGGCCTGGCGGTCGTCGTGGCGGCCGCGCTGGCCGCCGCCCTCCCCCCACTCCCCGCCGAACAGCCCATACGTCTGCGCGAGTTGGGCCTGCTGGCGGCCTCCCCGCGGCTGCGCCGCGGCCTGCTCGCGACCGGCCTCCTGGTCACCGGTCACTTCGCCGCGTACACGTACGTCCGCCCCGTCCTCGAACGCGTCCCCGGACTGGGCCCGGGCCGCATCGGCCCGCTCCTCCTCGGATACGGCGTCGTCGGCGTCGTCGGGACCTTCGTCGTCGGCGCCCTCGCGGCCCGCGACCCGCGCCGTACGTTCTGTTTCCTGGCGGTGGCCCTGGCCTCGGTGATGGTCCTCCTCGTCCCGGCGCAGGCCTCACTCCCCGCCTCAGCGGTACTCCTCCTCCTCTGGGGCTTCCTCTACGGCGGAGTGTCGGTGTCGGCCCAGACCTGGCTGTCGGCCGTGGTGCCCCGCTCTGCCCGTGAGGCGGCGTCCGCACTGGTCGCAGGCCTGTTCAACACGGCGATCGCCCTGGGCGCCTTCACGGGAGGCCGCCTGTCCGACACCCTGGGCCCCACGGCCCCCCTCCTCCTGGCCGCAACCCTGTCCCTGACAGCCCTCCCTACCCACCCACCCGACTCGGTCGACTGAAGGAGCACCAACAGGGCCCCGCTACGGGGAGGCCCACCCCTGAGACACGACCGACGGACGGACACCGCCCTTGGCGCTCGCACGGGCTGGGGCACCACCACGGGGAGCGCAGCCCACTGACCGGCACCGCCGTCCCTGGCCGGGGACTGCACGGGCCGTCGACACCGCCCCCGAAGGTGCCACGACGCGCTCTGCCCTGGGCCTCGCGGGCCGGGCACCGACGGGACGCAGTCGGCTCGGGTGGGGCATGGCCCCGGAGCGCGTGCAGCAGACAGCCGTCGCTCCAAGGCGCAGCCCCCAGGGGCACTGGCCCCGGCCCGGTCGGCTGGACGCACAGGCGCCACCGCGCCCGGGCAGCCGTTGCCTGTCGGGGGTTGGTGCTCAGGTGGGGCGTCGGCCCCGGGCCCGGTCGGTTGGAGGTGTAGGCGTCTCGTCCTCACCGTGCCCCGGGCCGGGTAGCCGCTGCCCCCCAGGGGTTGCTGCTCAGGTGCTGCCGCCCCTATGCGCCACGACGGTCGTTCCGGCGGTCCGTGCCGCGTCCCCCGGCTCCGGCAGAGCCGCCCGCCGCTCCGGTGCCGCGGTTGCCCGTCCGGCGGCCGGAGCCGCGGGTGCCGCCGGTCGCCGTGCCGGTGGCGGTCCGGCGGTCGGAGCCGCGTCCCGCCGTTCCGGTCGTGGGGCCGCCGGAGCCGCGTGCAGCCGTTGCGGACGTCGCGCCGCCGGTGCCGCGGCCCGGCTTGGTGGAGGGGGTGGTGCCGGGCGGGCCGGAGGTGGTTCGGCGGGTGGTGCCGCGGCCGCCCGTGCCGGTGGTGGTGCCCGAGCCTCCGCCGGATCCGCGCGCGGCCTTGCCGTTCGCCGGGGCGGTGCCCTGTCCGCTCGCTTCGGCCGCGGCCCGGCGGGCGGTGGTGCGGCCGCTCTCCTCGGCCCTGGCCCGGCGGCCGGCGCCGCGTCCGCTCGTCTCGGCGGGGGCGGTCGGCTGACCGGTCCGCGTCGGTCGGCGGGCGGAACCGCGTGCCGCGTCCGGGGCGGCGGTGTCGGCCGTCGCCGTGCCGGATGCGCCGCGGCGGCGTCTCGTGCCGGTCGTCGACGTGGCGGTTCCGGTGCGGCGGCGGGACACGGGCGGCGCGACCGGCTGGGGGAGCTCGATCGTGACCGCGACGCCGGACGGTTCGCGGGCGCCCGTGAGGGTGGCCAGCTCCGTGTCGCCCGACGTGATGCGGGCCGTCCGGGGGCGGATGCCCGCGTCCGACAGCAGCCGCGTCACGTCCCGCTTCTGCTCCGGCAGGACCAGGGTGACCACGCTGCCGGAGCCGCCGGCCCGGGCCGTACGGCCGCCCCGGTGCAGGTAGTCCTTGTGGTCGGTCGGCGGATCGACGTTCACGACGAGGTCGAGGTCGTCGATGTGTATGCCCCGGGCCGCGACGTTCGTCGCCACCAGCGCGGTGACCTGACCGTTCTTGAACTGCTCCAGCGTGCGGTTGCGCTGCGGCTGGGAGCGGCCCCCGTGCAGGGCCGCCGCGCGGACGCCGACGGACAGCAGCCGCTTGGCGAGCCGGTCGGCGGACCGCTTGGTGTCGAGGAAGAGGATCACCCGGCCGTCACGGGCCGCGATCCGCGTGGTGACGGCCTTCTTGTCGGTCTCGTCCTGGAGGTGCAGGACGTGATGCTCCATCGTGGTCACCGCGCCCGCGGACGGGTCCACCGAGTGCACCACGGGATCGGTCAGGAACTGCTGCACCAGCCGGTCGATGTTGGCGTCCAGGGTCGCCGAGAACAGCATCCGCTGGCCGTCGGCCCGCACCTGCCGGATCAGCTTGGTGATCTGCGGCAGGAAGCCCATGTCGGTCATCTGGTCGGCCTCGTCCAGCACCGTGATCCGCACCTGGTCGAGGACGCAGTCCCCGCGTTCCACGAGATCGTTGAGCCGGCCGGGGCTCGCCACGACCACCTCGGTGCCGCGCCGCAGCGCATCGGCCTGCTTGGTGATCGACAGCCCGCCGACCACGGTGGCCAGCCGCAGGTTCACCGCCGTGGCGTACGGCGTCAGCGCGTCCGTCACCTGGAGGGCGAGTTCCCGCGTGGGCACCAGCACCAGGGCGAGCGGCGCCTTCGGCTCCGCCCGCAGCCCGGCGGTGCGGGCCAGCAGCGCCAGCCCGAACGCGAGGGTCTTGCCCGAGCCGGTGCGTCCCCGCCCCAGCAGGTCACGTCCGGCGAGCGAGTTGGGCAGGGTGGCGGCCTGGATCGGGAAAGGCGCGGTCACGCCCTGCGTGGTGAGCGTTTTCAGCAGCCCCGAGGGCATGTCCAGGGCCGCGAAGTCCTCGACGGCGGGAAGGGCCGGCGTCGTGTTCTCCGGCAGCCGGAATTCCCTCGGCGACGAGGTGGACGGTGGAGGTGACGAGGGACGCCGGTTCGTTTTCCGGGGTCTGCGGGACATGCGGGGGTCTGCCTTCCTGGAAACAGCACAAACCGGGGTCCGCACCATGACGGTGCGGACCCCGGTGAGCGGAATACGCGTCCGGCGATCAGGCGGGGACGATGTTCTCCGCCTGCGGGCCCTTCTGGCCCTGCGTGACGTCGAAGGAGACCCGCTGGCCCTCCTGCAGCTCACGGAAGCCCTGGGTCGCGATGTTCGAGTAGTGGGCGAAGACGTCGGGGCCGCCGCCGTCCTGGGCGATGAAGCCGAAGCCCTTTTCGGAGTTGAACCACTTCACGGTGCCCTGCGCCATTGTTTTCTCCTTCGGTAGGCGTTCTATAAGCAGAGGCCCCATCCGGAGAATGCCGGTAAAACAAATAATGCGCCTGAAGGAAAACATTCCCAGCAGGCGCACATAGGTTCATGGGTACCACAACTGCAACACCACGACCGTAGCACAGCTCGGCGGCTCGACGTCCGGATTCCGCCGGTGACACGCCCGACACGGCGCGAGGCTGGGACGTATGACGGAAACCGCGAGCACCACAGGCCTCAGGTTCACCCCACGCCCCGTTCCGCCGGACGTCGTCGAGGCGCTGTGCACCCTCGACGACGCCGGGCGGCGGGCCGTGGCCTTCGTCGACCGGGAGGGCGGCGCGCCCCTGCGCTGCTGTCTGCGCCGCAGCGAGGAGGGGGAGACGATCGCGCTGGTGTCGTACGCGCCGTTGCGCCGCTGGGCGGCCCTCACCGGGGCCGAGCCGGGCGCCTACGACGAGCAGGGGCCCGTCTTCGTGCACGGCCGGGGCTGCCCGGGGCCGGCCGGTGGCGGGCTGCCGTTCACGGAGGCGCACCGCACCGTGCGCCGGTACTCGGCCGCCGGGCACATCCTCGGCGGGGAGCTGGTCACCGACGGCGACCTCCCCCGCGCCTTCCGGAACGCGTTCGACGACCCCGACGTGGCGCTCGTCCACATCAGGGCCGTCGAGTACGGCTGTTTCCTCTACGAGGTCCGCAGGGACTAGCCCTTCAGCTCCGCCGCCACGAGCTCCGCGATCTGCACCGCGTTCAGCGCGGCCCCCTTGCGGAGGTTGTCGTTGGAGACGAAGAAGGCGAGGCCGTGGTCGACCGTCTCGTCGGCACGGATACGGCCGACGTACGACGGGTCCTTGCCGGCCGCCTGGAGGGGCGTCGGGATGTCGGTGAGGACGACCCCCTCGGCGGAGGAGAGCAGCTCGGTGGCGCGCGCCACGGACAGGGGGCGCGCGAAGCGGGCGTTGACCTGGAGGGAGTGGCCGGAGAAGACCGGGACGCGGACGCAGGTGCCGGCGACCTTGAGGTCCGGGATCTCCAGGATCTTGCGGGACTCGTTGCGGAGCTTCTGCTCCTCGTCGGTCTCGCCCAGGCCGTCGTCGACGATCGAGCCGGCCAGGGGGACGACGTTGAAGGCGATCGGGCGCTGGTAGACCTGCGGCTCGGGGTAGTCCACCGACTCGCCGTCGTGCGTCAGCTTGTCCGCGTCGGCGACGACCTTCTGCGCCTGGCCGTGCAGCTCCGCCACGCCCGCGACGCCCGAGCCGGACACCGCCTGGTAGGTGGCGACGACCAGCGCCTCCAGGCCGGCCTCCTGGTGCAGCGGCTTCAGGACCGGCATCGCGGCCATCGTCGTGCAGTTCGGGTTGGCGATGATGCCCTTGGGACGGTCGGCGATCGCGTGCGGGTTCACCTCGGACACGACCAGGGGGACCTCGGGGTCCTTGCGCCACGCGGAGGAGTTGTCGATCACGACCGCGCCCTGCGCGGCGACCTTCTCCGCCAGCGCCTTCGACGTCGCGCCGCCGGCCGAGAACAGGACGATGTCCAGGCCGCTGTAGTCGGCGGTCGCCGCGTCCTCCACCGTGACGCCGTCCAGCTCGGTGCCCGCCGACCGGGCCGAGGCGAACAGTCGCAGCTCCGTGACCGGGCCAAGGGGGGAAGATGCAGCCCGCTCCTTGAGGATCCTGCGCATGACCGTGCCGACCTGACCGGTGGCTCCGACGATTCCGACCCTCACGGCGACTCCTTGACTCTCACACTTGACCGGGGCTTTTCCATCATGCGGCCGACCCCGGTCCACCTGTCCAATTCTTTGCGCTGCATGCCCGAGGGCTGGGACGCCCCGACCTGATCAACGGTTGCGGAACTTCCGTCGCACCCCTGTTGATCTGGAGGAATTCGCCCTACGGTCACGCCGTGCCGCAAGCCGTACGGCCCCGCGCGGGGATGTGACGTACGCCTCCGAACGTTTGCGCCTCCTGCGGCGTCGTAGGAGAAACGCGGCGAGGGGAGGGGTGTTCGTGCTGCGCAGAATCGCCCGTCGCGTCCAGGGGGCCGACCAAGGTGATCCTCTGGACGGGGCGCAGGAACGCCGGGTGCGGGCGGTGCTCGCGCTGGGCGGGGTGCCGCAGGCGGACCTGCCGGACGGGGTACAGCAGGTACGTCTGCGGCTGCTGGAGCGGGCCGCCAAGGGGCAGGAGGAGCCGCGGGACGTCTCCGCGTGGGCGGCGGTCGTCGCCTCCAACCTCGCCATGGACTGGCACCGCGCCCGGCGCCGCCAGGAGCGCCTCGGCGAGCGGCTGGCCTCGCTGCGCCAGCACGAGCACCCCTCGGGCGAGGACACCAGCGTGCTCTCCCTCGCCGTCGCCCAGGGCCTGGACGATCTGCCCGACGCCCAGCGCCAGGTCGTCGTCCTGCGCTTCTTCGCCGATCTGCCGGTCGCCTCGATCGCCCGGGAGCTCGGCGTCCCGGAGGGCACGGTCAAGAGCCGCCTGCACACGGCGGTCCGGGCCCTGCGCGCCCGCCTGCACGAGGACGAGGTGGTGTGACATGCCCGGACAGGAGTACGAGAGCGTCGAGGGGTACGACGGCATGGATCCCCTCATGGCCGCGATCACCGGCGACCCCCTGCCCGAGGAGGCCCGCGACGACCCCGCCCTCCTGGCCGCCCACCGCGCCGCGGCGGCGGACGTGGCGCTGCTCAGGGTGCAGCTCGGTCTCCTCGCGGACGCGCTCACGGAGTCGGCCGAGGAACCCGCGCGGACGGTCGTACGGCCGCTGCGCCGGCCTCCGCGCCGGCCGCGCCGCTTCGTCCTGCGGGCCGTGGGAGTCGCCGCCGCCGGTGCCCTGGCGTGCGGGGCCGGATGGACGGTGGTCCAGCTCGGTCACGGGGTGGCCGATGTCCAGTCGAGTTCGGACAGCGGGGCGAAGGCTGCCGCCTCGGGTGCGGAGGACTCCGGTAACCCGCTGGGCGACCCGGGCTACCTGGCCTGCGCCCGGCTGGTCGTGGAGGGCGATGTCACGCACGTCGTGCCGGTGTCCGGCACGGACCGTGAGCGGGTCACGCTGCGGGTGACGCGGGCGTACAAACCGGAGAAGCCCGCGGACAGCGTGGTCAGGTTCGACCTGCCGCGGACCATGGATCCGCTGGTGAGCGAGGGTGACCATGTCCTGGTCTCTCTGGCGAAGGGGTCGGACACGCCCGGTGTCTGGGCGGTCGGCGAGCAGGACGTCGCCTCCGGGCGGAGGGCGCTCGCCCAGGCCCTGCCGCAGACGTCGGGCACGGCCTGCGAATGACGAAGGGGCGGGTGTCCCCCCGGACACCCGCCCCTCGGTCCTCTCATACGGGCGTTACGGGGTGACCTTCTCGATCGCCACGTTGCCCGAGCCCGTGACGGTGCCCCGGGCGTTCACCAGCTGGACCTGGCCGAAGAAGGCCCGGCCCTCCGGCGCGGCGGCCGCGGCGGTGACCTTCGCGGAGACCTGCGCCGAGGCGCCCGTGGCCAGCTTCACCGGCGTGGAGTCGTCGACGGAGATCGTGCCGAGCGAGGCGGCGTAGAAGACGTCGAAGTAGTCGTACGCCGTCGTCCCGGCCGGGACCGCGTAGCCCGACACCACGATGGTGTAGGTGCCGGCGGCGGGCGAGGCGAGGGAGACCGCCTCCTCCGAGTCGCCGTCGGCGGAGATCCCGACCTGCTTGCCGCTCGCGTCCAGGACCACCAGGTCCAGGTCGGCGGAGGCGTCGGAGACCTTGCCGATCCGGACGTCGAGGGACTTGGCGCCCGCGGGGACGTCGACCGTGGTGGTCTGGTCCTCGCCCTGCGCGATGGTCGGGCGGGTCGTCTTCGAGGAGCCGAGCGGGCCGCCCACCAGGTGGCCGTCGACGGCCGCGTAACCGTTCGTCACCTTCCAGGAGGCGGTGGCGGGCTCGCCGATCTTCGCCTCCGGCACGGTCACGGTCGCCGGGTCGAACGCGGCGCCGTAGACGGTGACGTCGAGCTTGTAGGGGTTGTCGAGCAGCGGGGAGGTGCGGCGCGACTCGACCTCGATCTCCCAGACGCCCGGCTGCGGGTCGGCGTAGGAGCGGACGTCCGGCTTGCAGCCGTTGCCGTCGAGGTAGTTGTTGTAGCAGTAGGGCGTGCCGTTGTCCTCGACCGAGACACCGTAGGGGTGGATGGAGAGGAACCGGGTCTGGCTCTTGTCCTTCAGCCCGCCGATCGCGACCTCCAGCGACTTCGCGCCCTCGGGCACGGTCAGGAAGTAGTGCTGCGAGCTGTTGCGCTGCACGGTGTTCGCGGCGTGGAAGGCGTACTTCACCGGGGTGGAGACGACGACCGTGTTGAGGATCTGCTTGTCGACGCCCTCGGTCCTCGGGTCGTCGACCTCGAGGATCGCGCTCTTGATCCCGGCGGACCTCGGGGCGGCCTGGATCTTCACGGTGACCGGCTTGTTCAGCTTCAGCTTCACCGAGTCGGAGCCGAGGATCCGGAAGGCGCCGCCCGCGTTGTTCGTCAGGCTCAGCTCGTGCCGGACCGCCTTGTCGGCGCCCGTCGTCCGGGTGACGGTGACCTCGTAGGTCTTCTTCTGACCGGCCTTCAGACCGCCCTCACGGTCGTAGACGCCCGTGCCGAAGCCGGGGGTCTTCAGGGCCTGGTCGAGCGCGGTGTCGACCGGGGCCTTCACAGTGTAGTCGTGGGCGGTGGCGCCCTTCCTGATGGCCTTCCAGGCGTCCACGATGTCGATGCGGCCCGCGCCCTCCTCGTAGGCCTGCACACCCTTGATGTGGCCGGCCGTCGAGGTCAGCGCCGTACGCAGGTCCGCCGGGCTGAGGGCGATGTGCTTCTGCTTGGCGGCGGAGATCAGCAGCGCCGAGGCGCCCGTGGCCTGGGGGGAGGCCATCGAGGTGCCCTGGAGCATGGAGTAGCCGGCCGGCAGGGTGTAGCCGGACTCGGCGACCGGGCCGCCGGGCAGCCAGGTCTGGGTGGTGTTGATGGCGGCGCCGGGCGCGACGAGCGTCGGCGTGAAGCCGCCGTCCTCACGCGGGCCGCGCGAGGAGAACGGCAGCAGCGCGTACTTCTTGGTCACCTGCGAGCCGTAGTTGGCGGCCCAGGTCTCCTTGGAGATGGCCGCGCCGACCGAGATCACCTTGTCGGCCAGTCCGGGGTCGCCGATGGTGTTGGCGCCCGGGCCCTCGTTGCCCGCGGAGATCACGAGCTGGACGCCGTAGGTGTCGATGAGGCGGGTGTACAGCTCGGTGCGGGCGTTGTTGCCGTCGTTGAGGGCCTGCAGACCGCCGATCGACATGTTGACGATGTCGACGCCGCGGTTGACGACCAGGTCGATCATGCCCTCGGTGAGGGCGACGTTGGTGCAGCCGCCGGTCCAGGTGCAGGCCCGGGAGGAGACGATCTTCGCGCCGGGCGCGGCGCCGTTCATCTTCCCGCCGAACAGGCTGTTCGCGGCGGTGATGCCGGCGACATGGGTGCCGTGCTCGGACTCGATGATGCCGATGTTGACGAAGTCGGCCTTGTCGCCGGCGGCGTTGTAGACGACGTCCTTGCGGGTCTCGACGACGAACGGGATGCGCTCGGCGACCTCGGTCGCCGGGTCGTCGGTCCCGAAGTAGCCGACCTGGTAGCCGTCCTTGTACGGCTTCATCGGCGCGTCGTCGGTGAAGTCGAGGTTGTCGTTCGCGTCCACGCGGACGGTCCCGGTGGCGGCGTCGTAGAGGACACCGAAGGCGTCGGTGGTGTCGCCGTCCCGGTTGACGTCGCCCTTCTCGTCGCCGCCGGCGGTGATGGACTCGTAGAAGTAGTTGAACTTGTACGAGCCGGCCGGGGCCTTGAAGGTCTCGGCGGTGCCGCCGCGGGGGGTTACGGAGAACTGCGGGCCGCTGACAGAGGTGAGCATCTCGCGCCAGGTGGCGTCGCCGTCGGAGACCGGGTCGGTGGCCGTCACCCAGTCGGTGATCTTGCGCTCGCCGGTGGTGGTCTTCTGCAGCGCGGGGTGCGCGAGGTCCACACCGGAGTCGAGGATGCCGATGGTGACACCGCGGCCGTCCGCCTTCGGGTTCTTCTTCACGAAGTCGACGGCGCCCGTCTCGAAGGACGGGTTGTACGGGTTCTCGGCGGGGGTCTTCTTGTTCGGCGCGGCGTAGGTCTTCGTCTTGGACGAGGACTTGGCGCCCTTGGCGGTGTCCGCGCTCGGCGTCGGGTCGTCCAGCGCGATGTCCTGGCGCAGGTCGATGGCGTGCACGGAGGTCAGCTTCGCGGCGGCGGCGATCGCGGCGTCCGCCTTCGCGGTGGGGACGGTGGCGCGGACGTAGCCGACCTTGTCGAAGGTCCGGCCGACGATCCCGCCGTTCACCGCGTCCAGCTGCTCGGCGACCTGCTCGGTCTTCCCCGGCGCGGTCGCGACCATCATCGTGACGGTCTTGTCGCCCTCGGCCTTGGCCTCGGCGAGCAGTCCGGCGTCGTCGGAGCCGAGCTTGTCGTGGGCGGACTTCACGCCCGGGTCGGCGGCGGCCGGGGCGTTGCCCGCGTCGGCGGCGAACGCCAGGGGTATCGGTCCGGCCGCGGACAGCGCGGCCACCAGGCCGACGGCCGCGGCGAGGCGGGCCGCGCGTCTGGTGCCGGATATCGGTTCGCGCTCGGGGGTGAAAGTCATCGGCATCCCTTGTTGGTAAAGGAACAGTCGACCGGGCTGGTCATACCTGATCGAGAACGCCCGGGACGCGGTCCCGGACGAGCGGAAAGCTTTACGCAACAGACGGTTGTTTGGGGAGTGTTGACCGAAACGATATGGATCTATGGGGAAAACCCTCTACGCGAACCCTGTGTGAAAAACGCGCGTTGCCTGTGGAAGTCCTGTGGGTCGACGTGCGGTGCGAGAGGGTGAGGGTGGTGGCCTACGCCGTTCGCGGAGGGGTCCGGGAGCGACATTTGTGGGCGAGAACGACATCGCTCCCGAACGGGAGATGCTCGTCTGGATCCCGCCCCAGGTGCGTGGGCTCGGTTGTGAATGGTGATCGAACGATCTGTGATGCTCCCACGTCATAGGAGAAACACGACTGAGGGAGATGACGCGTGCCGATCAGGAGACCGCGGGACGCGGAGGGGAACGCGGACCGGCTGGACGCAGTGCAGGCCGACCGGGTCCGCGCCGTCCTGGCGCTCGGTGGGGTCCCTCAAGACGATCTCCAGGATGGGCTCCAGCAGGTGCGACTACGCCTGCTCGAACGTCGTGCGCGGGGCGAGGATCCACCGCGCGATGTCGGGGCCTGGGCCGTGGTGGTGGCCTCGAACCTCGCTGTGGACTGGCATCGCATCAAGCGTCGGCAAGAGCGCGCGCGCGAGCGACTTACCCTGCTGAGTGCACTGGACGATCAGATCCAAGACGGCACGGAGGCCAGCCTGCAAGCGCTCGCGGTTGCCGAGGGGCTTGCCTCCCTGTCCGCCACCCAGCGGCAGGTACTGGTCCTGCGCTACTACGCGGACCTCTCCGTCCCGCAGATTGCCGAGCAACTGGCGATCCCCCTGGGGACGGTCAAGAGCAGGTTGCACGCGGCTGCGAAGCTGCTGCGTGAACGGCTGCACGTGGAAGAGGTGGTATGAGGATGGCGAAGGACGACGAGCTGATGGCGGTCCTGCTGGGCGAGCCCTCATCCGCGCGGGAGGGGGACTCGGCGGATCGATACGTGGCTGCGGAACGGGACATGGCCGTCGTGCAGGAGCAGCTGCGGCGGATTGGAGACGGGCTGGCCCGGAAAGCCGCTGAGTGGTCTGAGCCGGAGTGTGTGCCGATGCCGGTCGTTACGGTGCCTCGGCGACGACGGCGACAGTGGGGTGCGTTTGGCCTTGCAGCGTCAGTCGCTGCCGTGCTGCTGGGTACTGGCACGGCGTATCTTGTGGCGCACAACGGCGCCGTGGACGGCGGGTCCGATGCCCTGCTCACCTACGAAGGGCTCATCGCTTGCTCCAGCTCTGTCGTGGAGGGCACGGTGGAGCGGGTCGAATTGGTGGGCGGGGGCGACCGGTATCGAGTCATTCTGGACGTGGAACGCTATTACAAGCCGACGAGCGGCGAGCGGCGGCTGACGTTCACCGACCAGGGGGCCAAAGTCCCGGCGTACTACAAGACCGGTGTGCGCATGCTTGTCTTGGTCTCGAGTCTGCCCGGAGAAGGTCCGGACAGCTACCGAGCGGGTGATCCGGCCTATCCCGAGGGCCGGACCGGGCCCGCCAGCGACGCCCTGGAGGCGGCGCGCCTGCGTGTCGAGCGGGCGCTGCCGGAAGCACGGCACCTGGAGTGCGACGGCGGTGGCTGAGCCCAGCACACGGCGAGAGACCGGGGCCGTCACAAGACGACGGACCCGCCTCTGTTGCCAGTGGATCACGGCGTGACCTCCTCGATCGCCACGTCGCCCAGGCCCGTGATGGTGTGCTGTAGGCGTTGGCCAGCTGGGTTGGGTCGAAGATGGCGCATCGCTCCGGAGCGGCTGCCGCGGCGGGGGCGGTCGAGGAGACCGACGCCGTGGCGCCTGTGGCCAGCTTCGTCCCGGCCGGGACCGAGCAGCCCGAGACCGCCATGGTGTAGGCGTAGGCGCCGGTGGCGGGCTACGGGATAGAGACCGCCCCCTCAGATCACCGACCTTCGCCTCGGACGCGATCATGGTCGCCGGGCCGAACGCCGCCGTGGACAGCGAGGTTCAGGCGTCGTACAGGTTCAGGCGTCGTTCCCAGCGGATCGCGAGGCGTTTGAACTGGTGCAGCAGGGAGAAGGTCTGCTCGACGACTTACAACGGCTACTGCGGTTGAACTCGGGTTGTCGTAGATGCTGACAGAGCTTGATCCTCGCGGTACGCCGTCCTCACGCAGGGCGGTGGCCTGAGCGATGAGCGCAGGCGGTTCCGCGAAGGCATCCGGATGCGGGCCGCCGAGCGGTTTGCCTCGGGCGAGCCGAGTTCGGCGATCGCCAAGGAGTTACGGGTCAGCGTGCGCTCCGTCCAGCGGCCGCGGCGGACGTGGTCCAGGGGCGGACCGCGGGCCCTGCGCTCGGCCGGCTCGGCCTCGCCTCCACGGCTGAGCGAGGCACAGTTCGCGGTGCTGGAAGCCGAGCTGGCCAAGGGGCTGGTGGCGCACGGCTGGCCGGACCGGCGGTGGACCCTGTCGAGAATCAAGAGCGTGATCGGGCGGCGCTTCCACAAGAGCTACACCCTGCAAGGGGTACGCAAGCTGCTGATCCGTCACGGCTTCTCCTGCCAGGTTCCGGCCGGACGGGCCGTCGAGCGTGACGAGGACCGGGTCACCGGCTGGGTGAAGGAGACCTGGCCGCAGGTGGAAGCCTCGCGGCGGCGCTCGACGCCTGGATCGTCTTCGAAGACGAGTCCGGCTTCTCGATGACGCCGCCCATCGCCCGCACCTGGGCCCGCCGTGGCCGCACGCCTGTCATCCGGGTCCGAGGCCGATAACGCCGCCGCATCTCGATCGCGGCCCTGTCCTGCTACGAGCCCGGCGAACGTTCCCGGCTGATCTGCCGGCCCCGCCGCGACGACGGCCGACGCGACGGACGCAAGAGCTTCGCCCGGACCGACTACCGCGACCTGCTCATCGCCGCCCACCAGCAGCTCGGCGGCCCGATCGTCCTCATCTGGGACAACTGTGAGACTCATGGGGCGCCGTCCGGGGCCAGGGGTCTGACCCGTGGGACAACTGGCCAGCCTGCCTTGTTGAGGATCTGTCGGCCCGTGGTTCCGGGCGATGCTTGCTGCCGCCGGACCTGCGAGCGTGTCTCGATAGGGGCCTTGCCGCACAAGGCACCGTCACAGTTCTGACCGCCCGCCGGCCCGACGTCGGCCACAGCCCCGCGACGATCGAGGAGGCCGCGTGACCATCATCAGCTTGCCCTAGCCGACTCTGCCCGCACAGCAGGAAGAAACGCCGGCAGAGGACGTGATCCTGGGGGTGGACACCCACAAGGACGTGCATGTCGCCGCCGTGATCACCGTGCTCGGGGCGCTCCTGGCCCACCAGGAGTTCCCGGCCACGGCCGCCGGATACCGCCAACTCCTGGCCTGGGCATGCTCTTTCGGTGCCCTACGCCGAGCCGGTGTGGAATGCACCGGATCCTACGGAGCAGCCCTGACACGCTTCCTGAGTCGGGAGAATCTGCAGATTGTCGAGGTCAGTCAGCCGGACCGCGCCATCCGCCGCAAGCGCGGCAAGACCGACGCCGTCGACGCCGAGGCCGCCGCCCGCGCAGTGCTTTCCGGACCCGCTGACGTCACGCCCAAGACTGGTGAGGGCCCCGCGGTCGACATGCGCGTGCTGCGGCTGGCGAAGGAGTCGGCCGTCAAGGCTCGCACGCAGGCGAAGAAACCAGCTCAAGGCTGTGCTGCTCGGAGTTGATCCCGCGCTGCGCGAGGCACTCTCGAAGCTCACCAACACGGCTCTGATCGCCAGATGCGCCGACCTTCCCGAGACCGGCGATGCGGCCGTCTTCACGCTCCGGCTGCTGGCCCGGCGCATCCAGCAGCTGACCGCCGAGGTGAAAGGAGCTCGCTCACCGGGTCACCAAGGCTGTGCGCCACTGCCATCCGCAGCTTTTGGACGTCATCGGGGTCGGGCCCGACAGTGCCGCTGCCCTTCTGATCGCCGCTGGCGACAACCCGGAGCGGCTGAGTAGTGAGGCGTCGTTCGCCGCTCTATGCGGCGTCAGCCCCGTCGAGCAGTCTTCTGGGAAGACCCAGCGTCGGAGGCTGAGCCGCGGAGGCAACCGGCAGGCCAACGCCGCCCTCTACCGCATCGTCGTGACCCGACTTCGCCGTGATGCCCGCACACAGCTCTACCTCGAACGACGCACGAAACAGGGCATGTCCCAACGAGAGATCATCCGCTGCCTCAAACGCTACGTCGCCCGCGAGATCTACCGTGGGATCCAGTCGGCATCGCCCCCTGCTGCCTCTGCTTCTGCCGCTTGACGCAACATAGGGGCATCCTCAATGTCCACCTCACCGCCGGAATGCGGCAGCTCATCGCCGGACGGGACTGGCTCACCGTCTACCAGCTGCCGTCCTACGCACCCGACCTCAACCCCGTCGAGGGCATCTGGTCCCTGCTGCGGCGCAGCTGGCTTTCCAACACCGCCTTCACCACACCCGAACACCTGATCCAGACCATCCGACGCGGCCTGAGAGCGATCCAGCACCACCCCGACCTGATCGACGGATGCCTCGCCGGAACCGGGCTATCACTCACACCCACGACAACCCGAGTTCAACCGCACTAACACAATGAGCCTTTCAGCGTTGCCGCTCCAGGGTGAGGACTGCTGCCGCGACTGACGACATTCGGTTCGGGCTGCACCGTGCCTTGCGGAAGATCCGCCACGACTTCAGTCGTGCGACACCGCGCTCGACCGGCGCCCGTGCTGCGGATAGCGCACGGTTGACGGTCTGCTGAGTCGGTGTGAGGTCGCCGTTCGGTGGGCGTCTGAGCGGTGTTGTCACCCACGGGCCGGCTCCCATGTAGGCGCGGTCGGCGAGGATGGGGACGCCCTGGCGTTCGCAGATCCGGATGATCCGGTGGGTGCGGGCCGCAGTGAGGTCGTGCGCGCGGCCGGGCAGTGCGGGGGAGATCCACAGCAGTTGACCGGACGGTTCGGTCACCACCTGCACGTTCACGCCGTGGCGTCGGTGTTTTTGGGAGAAGTCGGCCCGGCTGTCGCCGACCCGGTCGCACTCCACGAGTGCGCCGTCCAGCAGGACGTAGTCGGGGTCGGCCTCGCGCAGGGCGCGCAGGAGTCCCGGCGCGCGGTCGGCGAGCAGGGTGGTGACGGCTGCTGTGTAGGCGTGGGCGGTGCCCACCGAGATACCGAAACCGGCGGCGAGCTGGGCGAGGGTGTCGTGCCGGCGCAGGTACACCAGGCCGACCAGCGCACGCTGGTGCGGCGGGAGCTTGCAGCGGCGGTCACCCTCTCAGGTGACGATGAGCATCGTGACCCACTCGACCAGGGCGTGAGGCAGGTCGAGTACGGCAGGATAGGCAACCAACAAGACTCCTGCGCCGAAGAGTTGAGACGTCGAACACCTCTCTCAACGGCACTGGAGCCTTGTGCGTTGCGGACGCCGACGTCATCACCCGATCAGTGGCCACGCTGAAAGGGCTCAATGAGTCGAGTTGTCGGTGGGTGATGAGGCAGCAGGCGAGTTTGAGGAACGCTTCGTGGATGTCGGCTCGCCGTTCCCACCGGCGGATGCACAGACGTCGGAAGCCGTGCAGCCACGCAAAACTTCGCTCGACCACCCAGCGGTAGGTGCCCAGTCCGGTGCCGTGCAGGGTGCCGCGCCGGGCGATCGCGGGCACGATGCCGCGGGCGCGGACCTGGTCGCGGTAGATGTCGTGGTCGTAGCCGCGGTCGGCGAACAGCGAGTCCGGCTTGCGGCGGGGCCGCCCGACCCGGCCGCGGACCGGCGGGATCGCGTCGAGCAGGGGCAGGAGCTGGGTGACGTCGTTGCGGTTGCCTCCGGTCAGCCGGACTGCGAGCGGGGTGCCGTGCCCGTCGGTGATCAGGTGGTGTTTCGAGCCGACCCGGCCCGGTCGACCGGCGAAGGGCCCGTGTGGATCCCCCTTTTAGCGCTCTGATGTGGGAGGAGTCGACCACGCAGCGGGACCGGTCCAACCGGGAAGCTGCGTTGAGCCTGGCGAGCAGGACCTCGTGCAGCGGTTGCCGGACGCCGGCCTCGTTCCAGTCCCGCAGACGGCGCCGGCACGTCATGCCCGAGCCGAAGCCGAGGTCCTGCGGCAGGTACTCCCACTGGATCCCGGTGTGCAGTACGTACAGGATCCCGCACAGCACAGCTCAGCACGTCCCGGTCCGGCAGCGGCTTGCGGCCCGGATAGCGGAAGCGCCGCTCACGCTGCGGTAGTAGCGGCTCCAGGTGATCCCGCAGCTCATCCGACACAATCCACGGTGACGTCCCCACACCGGACCGAACGCTCAACTCCCGCCCCGGACACGGCAGCCAGGAGCGATCCACCTCTTTGTGTTAGCCGTTGTAAGGAACGAACCGGTTCATTCGGCACAGTGAGCTTCTTCGAGTTGGCCACCGATCGGGTGATGGGCCGTGAAGCGCAACAAGCGAGGCCCCCAGGCTGTTGATCGAGATGTCTGACGTCTCAATCACGCTGCTCGGGGGCCTCGTTGGTCATCCATCCTGCCGCACTCGACCTGCCGCATGTACTCGTGGAGTGGGTAACGATGCTGATCGTCACCCGTGAGGGCGACCGGCGCTGCAAGCTCCGTCCGTCCCAGCGCGCGATGGTGGCACTGGTGTACCTGCGCGAACACACCACTCTCGCGAAGATCGCCGCTGGGTTCGGGATCAGCGAGTCCACGGCCCACGCCTACACCGGCGCGGTCGTCGACCTGCTCGCCGCACGTGCACCGGGGCTGCTGAAGACGCTGCGCGAGCACGAACCCGACTTCATCCTGCTCGACGGCACCCTCGCCGAATGCGACCGGGTCGGCGACGGCCGCGCCGACTACTCGGCCAAGCACCGCCGGCACGGCGTGAACCTGCAGGTCGTCACCGACCCCGGCGGCCGGCTGCTGTGGCTCTCGCCCGCCCTGCCGGGTCGCACCCACGACCTGACCGCCGCCCGCACCCACCGCATCATCCGGATCTGCGAACGCCAGGGCGTTCCCATCCTGGCCGATCTCGCCTACCAGGGCGCCGGCCCGTGGCTGACCACCGGCATCAAACGCAGGCCCTTCCAGGAGCTCACCCCCACCGACAAGACCCGCAACCGGGCCCTGGCCGCAGCACGGGCACCCGTCGAACGCGGCGTTGCAAGGCTGAAGTCCTGGCGCATCTTCCGCAGATCCCGATGTGGCCCCAACCGCATGACGTCAATTGCCAAGGCCATCCTCACCCTGGAGCGGCAACACTGAAGAAGCTCAGTGGTGGAGGTGGCTCGCGGCCCGGTAGGGCGGAATGAAGAATTCCGGAAGCCTGGGCGGCGTCAGATGGGCGGGCGCTTTGATTTATCCTTGCCATGACCCGGTCAACGCTTTAGGATCTCTGTGATCGTGATCATGAAGTTTTCGGGAACCCGGGGAGGGCGAAGTGGGAATGCGGCAACGCCATTTTCAGAAAGGGGTTGCGTGGGGCGCTGCAGTGGCTACCGCAGTTGTTGTGGCCGGAGGCCTGACCCTGCTGCCAAGCGCCGAGGCCAGGACACTGGACTCGAGGCCAGAGGTGGTTGCGCATGCCTTGGAGGGCGTGGAATTCAACAGCGTTGGGCAGATGGCTGTGACCTCGGCCGCCGTGGTCCGTGCGACAGTGACCGAGGTGAATCCCGGACGCATCGTGGGTGCAGACGAAACTGCCGAACCGGGCGAGGAAAGCGCGGCCACTCAGGCTCGAGACGTGACGCTCAAGGTCACCGAGGCCTTCTCGCGGAACGGTATGTACAAGTTCCCGGACCCCATCAAGGTTGAGGAATGGGGCTGGGACGCCAGTGGCGACGGATATCAGGTCAACAATTACTCCTGGAGCGAAGTCGGCAAGGAGTACCTGTTCTTCCTGCGACGCACCAGCGACCCGACTCGCTGGAACGTCATGTCCACGGAGGGGCGGGCGGAGATCGACGCCAGCGAGTGGCTCTACACCTCGGCGGAGCCGGAATCGGCCTTGAGTCAGGACATGGCGTCCTTCGACTATCCCTCGCTGGCTGTCTACCTTAGGAAGCTCTACGACACCAAGAACCCGCCTGAGGACCTGCCGGCCCCGGCCGAGATGCCGGCGGCCGCGCCCTCCGGGTACGAGAGCTCGCCGATCCCGACGGCCTCCGCGACCGGAGAGCCCACGGATTTGGGTACCAACGACGGCTCGGAACCCACTCCGTACCCCTCCTCCACCTGAAATGAGAGACGCAATGTCGCGCACACATTTGCGCTGGGTTGTAGTGGCTTCGGTGCTCTTTGCCTCCCTCTCCTCGCCGGCGTACGCGAGCCATGACAACGATGGCTTCGACCCGGACAACAGGAGCCAGGCGGTCAAGGGATCCGATCTGACGACGAAGGGTCAAGGAGCCATGGAATGGGGGAAGGAGCAGCTCGAGAGGAGCGTCATCACCACCTCTTGGGGCGGTGGGGACATCGTGGTCTACGACTATAAGACCGACGGTGTGACGTGGGCGGGGCAAACGAGATGCAAGAACTGGAACGCACTCTGGACGTCCTGCGACGTATTCACCGTCCAGTTCAACACCGCCCAGTATCACGACGACCTGGAATGGCTCACCATGGGTTGCCACGAGTTCGGGCACACTGCAGACCTGGGACACCGGAAGGCGTCGAATGACACTGACAATAATTCGTGCATGCGGGCCACCACCGCAGCCTATTGGAGATTCGACCAGCACGACCTGAACGCCATTAAGGCGGGTACGTGATATCTCGTCGCACAGGCCTGAGGGTAGGCGTGGCGGCAGTCGTTGCCGGTATCCTTGTAGGCGTCTTGGGCTACCAGTGGGCCACGGCGGATGATTTTCCAGACGCCAAGACGCAGGCCGCTTTCTGCCACACCGCGGCGCCACTGGACTTGCAGACCGCGCACGATATGGGCCTCCACGAGAAGCACCATGTCCTCGAGGACCTGAGCGACTACGCGCCCGGCGGTGTCCATGACGATTTCGCCACGCTCCTCGACTGGTACGACCATTTCGATCCGGAGGACGAGGAAGACGCCCGTGCGGCGAGCTTCGCCGTGGGCGAGTTCATAGAGCGCAGCTGCAGCGACATCAACATCGGCGGAATTAGGACGGCAGGCGACTGAACGACGGCTCGAACGGTGACCGGACGGCGAGGCTCGGACACCGTCGGGGCGGGTTCCCAATGCGAGGATCCACTATTTCGCGCGCGGCGGGCAGCCGAGCCTCCCGTGACCGCGCGCGGTGGCGCCGGTGGGGTGGGACTCAGTCGAGGTCGTCGAACTCGGGGTGCTCGCCGGGCCTTTCGCGGGTGAGCGCGGCTCGGATCCGCCTGAGTTCGAGTGGGGATCGACAAGCTGGCGGTCGCAGATGTACCCGCCACCCAGCCTGGTCGCCTCGCTGTATGGCGGGTTCGTCGGCGTTGACGGTGAATCCCGCACCGGCACCCTCCTGCATGACCCGCGTGTTCAGCAGTGTGAACGGGAGCGGCTCGCCGGTGAGCGGGCGGGGATCGAGTATCGGTAGAGTTGCACTCTCCGTTTGGGGCAACCTTTCAAGACTGTGCGAGTCTTTCCCCTCCTGGGTTAACGTCCTTCTGTGCGCAAGAAGTTGAGGGTGGCGGCCTACGCCGTGGTCGTCCGTGACGGTCAGGTCCTGCTCGCCCGCTCACCGGCCGACGGCGGCGGCCACGAGTGGGTGCTGCCGGGCGGCGGCATGGACCACGGCGAGGACCCGCTGGACACCGTCGTGCGCGAACTCGACGAGGAGACCGGCTACCGGGTCGAGGTGACGGGCCTGCTCGGGCTGGACTCCTCCCGGCATGTCTTCGGCAGCTGGGCGGGTCTCCAGGGCCCCGTCGACCACCACGGGCTGCGGATCGTCTACGAGGGGCGGGTCACCGGTGGCGAGTTGCGCAACGAGGTGAACGGCTCCACGGACATGGCCGCCTGGCACGACCTGGACGCGGTGGCGGACCTCACCCGGGTCCGGCTGGTCGACATCGCGCTGACGCTGTGGCGCGAACGGCCCGTGGACGGACGGGTGTTCGTCCCGGCGGACCCCCCCGGTTACCCCGTGAGATGAACACGGAGTGACCGCCTCCCGGCTGTTACCCGGCTGTTTCCCGGCGGTGCGAGGAGCAACCGAGGGCGCTCCCCGGCGCCCGTGATCCACGTACGGCGATCGGCGCTTCACGTTGCGGAGGCGTTCACGCGCAGGCCATACCCGGTGTCGAGCATCCGATACGAGCGGGACGTTCGCGGCTGCGACCGCCCCGCGTCCACTGTCGACGCGTTCGCACTCGGGGAGATCGCGCCATGTCGCGCTCACGCTCTGTCACGTCCTCCGCGCTGGGGGTCGACCGTCGTACCGTCCTCGCCGCCTCCGCGGCCGTCTCCGTCTCCGCGGGCGTCGGTTACGCCCTGCGGCCCACCGACAGCCAGGCCGCCTCCGTGCCCCCACAGGCACCGGCCCCGGCCGCCGGGACCGCGGCGGGCTCCGCGAGCCCCTCCGCCGCTCCCGCCGCCGCCCCCCTCGCCCCCTACACCAAGGGCACCACCCTCGCCTCGGTCGCCGCCCCGCGCTCCGGCTCCGGCTACCACCGCCTCGCGAGCGCCGCCGGCTGGAAGCGCGTCGTGCGCACCGACCTCGCCGCCGCCCGGTCCGGCCGCGCGGGCCGCCGTACGAGCCTCGCCGCCTTCGTCCAGCTCACCGACCTGCACCTGATCGACAGCCAGCACCCGCTGCGCCTGGAGTACCTGCGCGCCGCGAGCGACATCGCCTGGCGGCCGCACGAGGCGCTCACCGTGCAGGGCGCGGTCTCGCTGATCGAACGCGTCAACTCACTGCGGGCCGCCCCCGTCACCGGCGCCCCGCTGGACTTCGTCGTCACCACCGGCGACAACACCGACAACAACGCCCACACCGAGCTGGACTGGTACCTCACCGTGATGAGCGGCGGCCGGATCAGCCCCAACTCCGGTGACCCGCGCCGCTACGAGGGCGTCCAGAACAGCGGCATCCCCCTGTACTGGCAGCCCGACGCGACCTCCCGCGACGCCTACAAGCAGCGCGGCTTCCCCCGCCTCGACGGCTTCCTCGCCGCCGCGGTCCGCGAGGTCAACAGCCCCGGCCTGACCCTGCCCTGGTACTCCACCGTCGGCAACCACGACGCGATGCCGCTCGGCTGCTACGCGCACGGCGACTCCTGGCTCGCCGAGTACGCGGTCGGCGGCCGCAAGCTGATGGAGCTGACCGCCGCCGAGGCGGCCCGGCTCCAGCAGAGCATCAGCCAGGACAAGGACCCCCGGGGCACGGTCATCCGCGACCTGCTGAAGTCCAAGACCCGCGCCATGCGCACCGTCACCCCCGACGAGCGCCGCGCCCCCTACACCCCCGCCGAGCACGTCAAGGCCCACCTGGACCCGGCGTACATGGGAGCGGGCCCCGTCGGCCACGGCTACACCGCCGGCAACCTGGCCGCCGGGACGCAGTACTACACCTTCCCCGTCGCCGAGAACGTGCTCGGCATCAGCCTCGACACCACCGACCCCGGCGGCCACTACAACGGCTCGATCGGCACCGCCCAGCTGAAGTGGCTGGACGCGACCCTGCGCGCCCACCGGGACACGTACGCGATCGTCTTCAGTCACCACACCAGCCAGAGCATGTCCAACACCCGCCCCGACCCGGCCCACCCCCGTGAGCGCCGCCACACCGGCGCCGAACTGACGGCGCTCCTCGGCCGTCACCGCAATGTCGTCGCCTGGGTGAACGGGCACATCCACCGCAACGACATCACCCCCCACCAGGGCGCGGCAGGCACCTTCTGGGAGGTCTCCACGGCCTCCCACGTGGAGTTCCCGCAGCTCGCGCGGGTCATCGAGCTGGTCGACAACAAGGACGGCACCCTCTCGCTCCACACCACGCTGATCGAGTCCGCCGCCCCCCACCGCACCGACTTCACCGACCTCTCCCAGACGGGCCTCGCCGCCCTCTACCGCGAGCTGTCGGCGAACGCCCGCTTCGACGGGGCACGGCTCAGCGGCGGGGCGAAGGACCGGAACACGGAACTGGTGCTGAAGAAGAGGTGACGAAAGGGGTCCGGATCCGGCGGTGATCTACCGGAAGAATTCCGCCGGAACCGGCCCGGCGGGAGTGATCCATCCGGGCCGTCATCGATCGGACGAAGACATGTGACGTCCCGTTCACGCGAACGAAACGTCCGTACCGCCTCATATCGGCTAGCCCGCGCTGCGCGGGGGTGGCTGGATATCGGTGCAAGGCGGTGGTGTTGTGCGTACGGGACGCGGACTGCGGGTGCTGTCGGTCTACGAGGGGTTCTTCTCCGGAGGGGCCCGGATCGTGCACAGCGATGTGGTGCTGGGACTGCGGGAGGGCGGCCAGCACCACCGGGTGCTGAGCATCCACGGCGAGGTGCACCGCGAGGCCACCCGTCAGCGGATGGAGGACGACGCCTGCTACCGGGCGCTCACCGGCGCCGACGTGGGCGTCACCTCCCTCGGTCGTACGTTCGGGATCGGGGGGACGGATCCGGCCGCCTTCAGCGGGCCGGAACTCGCCGACACCGCTCGGGCGACGGCCGACGCCGATGTGATCCTCTCCCTCAAGGAGCAGCCGCTCGCCCTGCTGCGCCAGGCGGGCCTGCCGCGCCGCCCGGTCGTGGTCTGTCTGCACCGCTCCGACCCGGAGAACCAGGGCCGCGCCCTGCACGACCTCAAGGCCGGGATCGCCGACGGCACGGTCGCGGCGGCCGTGTGCTGCGCCGAGTCGACCCGGGCGGCGTACGAGGCGGCGGGGGTGCCGGCCGGGCTGCTCCAGGTGATCCCCAACGGGGTCGACCTGATCCGCTTCCGCCCGGACCCGGCCCGCCGGCTGGCCCTGCGCACCGCCCTGGACGTCCCCGCCGAGGCCCCGGTGGTCGTCTTCGCCGCCCGCTACGACGGCATGAAGAACGTCCCCCTGTTCCTGGCGGCGGCGAGCGCCTGGCTGGACGCGGTCCCCGAGGGACACGTCCTGATGTGCGGGGCGGGCATGTCGGCCGCGAACCCGGGCCTTGCGGCCGACATCGCGGAGGCGTTCGAGGGGCGGGAGCAGGGCCGGGGCCGGCTGCGGCTGCTCGGCGTACGGCACGACATGGAGACCGTGTACGCCGGCGCCGACGTGGTGGCCCTCACCTCCTCCTGGGGCGAGGCGGCTCCGCTGTGCCTGATCGAGGGCATGATGTGCGGCGCGGTCCCGGTCTCGACGGACGTCGGCGACAGCGCGGCGATCGTCGCGGGCCACGGCCTGGTGACCGAGCCGGACCCGGCGGCGATCGCGGCGGCCTGGTCGGAGGCGGTGGCGAACCGGGACGTCTACGCCCCCGCCCTCGCCGCGAGCCGCGAACGCTTCAGCCGTACCCGCATGATCGCCTCGTACGCGGCCCTCATCGACCGCGTGTACGACACGAGGAGGGGCCGCCGGTCGCCGGTGGCCCCTCCGCTCCCCTCCTGATCCGCTGCCCGGTCGCTCACTACCGGGGCAGCACCACGACATACGCGGCCGGTTCGCGGTCCCCCGAGGCCATCAGCGCCGTACGGACCACCGCCGCCTGCTGCTCCCTCGCGTCCCGCAGCTTCTTCGGGGTGATGTACACGACGGTGATGCCGAGCCGCTCCAGGTGTTCGCGCTTGCGGGCGTACTCGGACCACATCGCGTCCTCATCCTGGCGAGGCGCCCGCGTGTCCAGCTCCACCGCCACCGCCTGCTCCGGCCAGTAGGCGTCGAGTCCGCCGAGGTGCGGGCCGCCCGGGAGGCGCAGGTCCACGTTCCAGACCGGGTCGGGGAGGCCGTACTCGACGACCATCCGGTAGAGGCGGTCCTCGGCGATCGCCCGGCCCTCGGCCAGCAGGGAGTCCACCGCGTCCACCACATGCGGCCGGCCCAGCAGCTTGGCGTTGTTCAACTCCCGTACGACGGCGGCCGGTTCGCAGTGGCCGCCGCGCACCGCCTCCGACAGCAGCCGCCGTACCGCGCCCGCGTCCGTCAGTTCCGCCACCGCGTCGGCCAGTGCCCGGGGGACGGGCGCCACCGGTACGCCCGTCGCCTGCTCGGGGACCGGCAGGCTCGCGGTGCGGACGACATGGGCGCAGCCCGTCGAGCGCAGCCGGCGCAGCCGCGGGACCAGGACGTCGATCCGCTCCAGGGAGGACAGCGCGGGGGCGGAGCCGAAGCCGTGCAGGGTGAGCGCCGCGAGGCCGGTGATCATCGCCTCCCGGTACGTCGGCCGGTGCGGGCCGTCGGCGTCCGGCTGGGCCGGTACCCCGGCCGGTTCCGGCAGCTCGCGGGCCGCGTACAGCAGGACCGCGTGCAGCCGCTCCTCACTGGTCGGCGGCCCCTGGTGCAGCATGAACACGCCGGGCAGGAGCTGCTGCCAGGGGCCGCCGGGGCGGCACTGCTCGGTGGCCTCGGCGCCGGAGACGCCGTGCGAGCGGAGCTGGGCGGCCGTCAGCACCCGGCGTCGGCCGTCGTGGGAGAGGTGGCGCAGCGGGCGGGGGGAGGCCGGGGGGAGCGGCGTGTTGTGGTTCATGCAACGGGGATTCCGCGCCCGATCCCTCCTTTAACCGCTGTTACACGCCCGTCGACAAACCCGGACAAGCTCGCCCTAAAGGACGGGTGTTCGGGTGCCGAGTAGGCATCGAAAACCCCTGGTCCCGTCGGGCGGGTTCCAGGGGTTACGGGTCCGATTGGCCGAATTCCGTAACGGTCACCGCCGACGGAATCCATGGCCAGAGCTAGTGGTGTTCTTCGGCCCTGGCATCACAGGCCTGGCCGCGCAGGCCGCGGGCCAGGTCGTCCCAGGCCTCCAGGACCAGCCGGCGCAGCGCCGGGGGCGCCGCGTCGTGGGCGGCGAGCCAGACGTCCGTCTCCACCAGGGTCTGCGGGGAGTCCTGGAGGTAGGGGTACAGGCCCTTGACGACGGTCATCGCGATCTGGATGGACCGCTCGGACCACACCCGCCCGATCGCCGCGAAGTACTTCTGCGCGTACGGCGCGAGCAGCTCCCGCTGGGAGGGCTGGGCGAAGCCCGCGATCGTCGCCTCGGTCAGCGCGTTGGAGAGCTCCTCGGACTCCACCACCTGCGCCCACGCCTGCGCCTTGACCGCCGCCGAGGGACGCGCGGCCAGACAGCGGACCTGGTGGCGCCGGCCGGACGCGGTGTCGTCCCGGGCCAGCTCCGCCTCCAGCGCCTTCTCGTCGGCGTACCCGTGCGCGACCAGCGGCTCCAGGAACGTCCACCGCAGCTCCTGGTCGACGTCCAGCCCCTCGATCACCGAGGTGCCGTCCAGTAGACCCTGGAGCAGCTCGAAACCGCCCTGGTCCTCGGCCGTCTGCGCGAAGAACCGCGCCCACGCCAGCTGGTGCTCACTGCCCGGCCCGGCCGCGTACAGCTCGCGCTCGGCGCCCTCGGAGAGCAGCCGCGCCCCGGTCGCCCGCAGCGGCGGCGCCACATAGTGCGTCAGCGCCGAGTCCGCCCAGGCGTGCAGCATCTGGAGGACCCCGATGTCCGACTCGCGCCCCGCGAACCGCAGCACCAGGGCGATGAAGTCCCGCGCGGGCAGCAGCGCGTCCCGGGTCAGGTTCCACAGCGCCGACCAGCACAGGGCGCGGGCCAGCGGGTCGGCGATGTCGCCGAGGTGCGTGTGCAGCGTCTCCAGCGAGGTCTCGTCGAAGCGGATCTTGCAGTACGTCAGGTCGTCGTCGTTGACCAGCACCAGCTCCGGGGCCGCCTCGCCGGCCAGCTCCGTGACGACCGTGCGCGGACCGTCGACGTCCGCCTCGACCCGCGCGTACCGCACCAGCGCGCCCTCCTCCCGGCGGTACAGGCCGATCGCCACCCGGTGCGGCCGCAGCTCGGGGTGCGACTCCGGGGCCTCCTGCACCACGGCGAGCTCGGCGATCCGGCCCTCGGGGTCCAGCAGCACCTGCGGGGTCAGCGAGTTCACCCCGGCCGTCTGGAGCCAGGACCGCGCCCACGCCCCCATGTCCCGGCCGCTGGTCTCCGCCAGCACCGACAGCAGGTCGCCGAGGCGGGTGTTGCCGTACGCGTGCCGCTTGAAGTAGCGGCGGGCGCCCTCCAGGAACGCGTCCCGCCCGACGTACGCCACCAGCTGCTTGAGGACGGACGCGCCCTTGGCGTAGGTGATGCCGTCGAAGTTGAGCTTGGCGTCCTGCAGGTCGCGGATGTCGGCGGTGACCGGGTGGGTGGAGGGCAGCTGGTCGGCGCGGTACGCCCAGGCCTTGCGGCGGTTGGCGAAGGTGATCCAGCCCTCGGTGAAGCGGGTCGCCTCGACCATCGAGAAGGAGCCCATGAAGTCCGCGAAGGACTCCTTCAGCCACAGGTCGTCCCACCACTCCATGGTGACCAGGTCGCCGAACCACATGTGCGCCATCTCGTGCAGGATGACGTTCGCCCGGTGCTCGTACGACAACCGGGTCACCTTGCCCCGGAAGATGTACTCCTCCCGGAAGGTCACCAGCCCCGGGTTCTCCATCGCCCCCAGGTTGTACTCCGGCACGAACGCCTGGTCGTACTTGCCGAAGGGGTACGGATAGTCGAAGTGCTCGTGGAAGAAGTCCAGACCCTGCTTGGTGATCAGGAAGACGTCCTCGGCCTCGAAGTAGGGCGCGAGACCCTTGCGGCACATCGCGCCGAGCGGGATCTCCAGGGTCGTGCCGTCCCCGAGGTCACGGCTGTAGGAGTCCGTGACGTAGTGGTACGGGCCCGCCACCACACAGGTGATGTACGTCGAGATCGGCTTCGTCTCCGCGAACCGCCACACCCCGTCGGCGCGCTCACCGGCGCCGTTGCTCCACACCGTCCACTCCTCGGGCGCCCGCACCTCGAAGCGGAACGGGGCCTTGAGGTCGGGCTGCTCGAAGTTGGCGAAGACCCGGCGGGAGTCGGCCGGCTCGTACTGCGTGTAGAGGTAGACCTCGCCGTCCTCGGGATCGACGAACCGGTGCAGGCCCTCGCCGGTGCGCGAGTAGGCGCACCGCGCGTCGACCACCAGCTCGTTGTCGGCGGCCAGGTCCTCCAGCAGGATCCGGGAACCGTCGAACACCTCGCCCGGGTCCAGATCGCGGCCGTTGAGGGAGACGGACGTCACACTCGGCGCGATCAGATCGGCGAAGCTCGCGGCGCCCGGCTCGTTGCAGCGGAAGCGGATCGTGGTGACCGAGCGGAAGGTGCGCTCCCCTGCGGAGTCGTCCACGGCCGAACGCACGTCGAGGGACACGTCGTACCCGTCGACGGACAGCAGGGCGGCCCGCTCCCGGGCCTCGTCGCGGGACAGGTTCTCACCGGGCACAGGCGGTACTCCCTCGTGGGTGGCCGGACGGTGTACGGACAGGGGTGACACGGACAGGAGTGATCCTGCCACGCGCCCCTGACCGCAGCAGCGGGGAATGCGTGCCGCACGTGACGGTGTTGACGCGGGGTAGCACCTTTCTCTCGAAGTTCCCTTGAAGATCTCCCGAGGAGACACATGTCCGAGAAGACCCCCGTCGACTTCTGGTTCGATCCGCTGTGCCCCTGGGCGTGGATGACCTCCCGCTGGGTCCTGGAAGTCGAGAAGGTCCGTGACATCGAGGTGCGCTGGCACATCATGAGCCTCGCCGTCCTCAACGAGGACAAGCTGGACGAGCTGCCCGAGGAGTACCGCGAGATGCTCGCGGTCCAGGCCTGGCAGCCGGTGCGCGTGGTCACCGCCGCCTGGCAGCTGCACGGCGCCGACGTCCTCGGCCCGCTCTACACCGCGCTCGGCACCCGTATCCACAACAACGGCGAGGGCCCGACGGTCGAGGCCATAGCCGGCGCGCTGGCGGACGTGGGCCTGCCCGCCTCCCTCATCGAGTACGCCGAGCAGAGCGACTTCGAGTTCGACGCCCAGCTGCGCGCCTCCCACAAGGAGGGCATCGAGAAGGTCGGCCAGGACGTCGGCACCCCGGTGATCGCCGTCCCCGGCCCCGACGGCGAGCAGATCGCCTTCTTCGGCCCGGTCGTCACCCCCGCCCCGAAGGGCGAGGAGGCCGCCCGCCTCTGGGACGGCACCGTCGCGGTCGCCTCGGTCCCCGGTTTCTACGAGATCAAGCGCACCCGTACCAAGGGCCCTGACTTCAGCAATCTGTGACAACTCCTGCGCAGGTTCGCCCCCGCGAGCAGCCCTCGCGGGGGCACCATGGGCTCCATGACGGAGATCGACACCTCGGTACCCCACTCGGCCCGCATCTGGAACTACTGGCTGGGCGGCAAGGACAACTACCCGGTGGACGAGGCGGCGGGTGACGCCTACACCGCCGTCTTCCCCGGCATCGTCACCATCGCCCGCAGCAGCCGCGCCTTCCTCGGCCGCTCCATCACCCACCTGGTCGAGGAGGCGGGCATCCGCCAGTTCCTCGACGTCGGCACCGGGCTGCCCACGGTCGACAACACCCACGAGGTCGCCCAGCGCCTGGCCCCCGAGTCGAAGATCGTCTACGTCGACAACGACCCCCTGGTCCTCGCCCACGCCCGCGCCCTGCTCACCTCCAGCCCCGAGGGCACGACCGCCTACGAGGACCTCAGCCTCTACGAGCCCGAGCGCATCCTGGAGGCGGCCGCCCGGACCCTCGACCTCTCCCGGCCGACGGCCCTGATCCTCAGCGGCATCCTCGGCCACGTCGACGGCTACGACCGGGCCCGCGACCTCGTCCGCGCCTTCCTGGACGGGCTGCCCTCCGGCAGCTACCTCTCCCTCAACGAGGGCTCCCGCGGCACCGACCCCGTCTACGAACAGGCCCAGGACGCCTACAACGAGACCGGCGCGGTCCCCTACTTCCTGCGCCCGGTCGACCAGATCGAGGGCTACTTCGAGGGCCTGGACCTGGTCGACCCGGGAGTCGTCTCCGTCCCCCTGTGGCACCCCGCCCCCGGCGCCGACACCACCCCGATCGGCCAGCACGGCGGCCTGGGCCGCAAGCCCTGACCCGAGCCTCCCGTCCCGGCCGGCCCGGGGACGCGCGCTGGCCCCTGGCGCGCGTCCCCGGGCGGGTCCGGTACGGACCGGACCGTGCCTAGGCCGCCACGGCCGAGTAGTGCGCCGCGCTGCCCTCGATCGAGTGGCTCTCCTTGCCCTCGACGCCCACCGGCACGTCTCCGGCGGCCGTCACCCGGTGCAGCCGGCGCGGTGCGCCGTCGTAGTTGTCGATGGCGTAGTGCTGGGTGATCCGGTTGTCGAAGACGACGAGCTGGTTCTCGGACCAGCGGTGGCGCAGGACGTTCTCGGGCCGGGTCACGTACGACTGGAGCAGATCGAGGATCCTGCGGGACTCGGCGACCGACAGACCGACGATCCGCTGGGCGAACCCGCCGATGAACAGGCCGCGTTCCCCGGTCAGCGGGTGGACGCGGACCACCGGGTGGACCGTGCGGTACGTGATGGAGGTGAACTGGGCGCGGGCGGCGGCCTGTGCCTCGTCGAGGGCCTCGTCGGGCACCGCGTAGTCGTAGTCGTTGGTGTGCTCGGCCCACAGGGTGTCGGCCAGCCGCCGCAGCGGCTCGGGCAGATCGCGGTAGGCCGCCGCGGAGCTGGCGATCAGCGTCTCGCCGCCGTACGGCGGGACGGTCAGGCTGCGCAGGGTGGTGGCCTGGGGCGGGTTGAGGACGAAGGTCACGTCGGTGTGCCAGTGGTTGGCGGCCCGGCCGCGCTCGCTGTCGACGGGCAGCACGTTCGGCGCGCCGTCGACCGAGGCCACGGTCGGGTGGGCGGTGGTGACCTCGCCGAAGTGCCGCACGAAGGCCTGGTGGGACTCGTCGTCGAGGTTCACCTCGTCGAAGACCAGCGCCTTGTGGACGTTGAGCGCCTCGCGGAGCGCGGCGTAGGTCTCCTCGTCGAGGGGCCTGGAGATGTCGACGCCGAAGACGTGGGCGCCGATGTTCGCGGTGAGCTTGCGGATGTCGAGTGTCATGGGGGTGTCCTCTCAGACCAGGGCGGGTGTCTTGACGTACTGGTTGGCGGGGCGCGGCAGGCCGTAGCGCTCGCGCAGGGTCCGGCGGGGGCCGTATTCCGTACGGAGCAGGCCGCGGGCGCGCAGGATCGGGACGACCTGGTCGACGAAGGCGGTCAGACCGGAGGGCAGCACGGCGGGCATGATGTTGAAGCCGTCGGCGGCGCCCTGGGTGAACCAGGTCTCGATCTTGTCGGCGACCTGCTCGGGCGTCCCCGCGAAGGTGAGGTGCCCGCGCCCGCCGCCGAGCCGCCCGATCAGCTGCCGTACGGTCAGCCGCTCACGGCGGGCCAGCTCCACCACCAGCGTGTAGCGGCTCTTGGCGCCCTCGACGGCGTCCTCGGAGGGCAGGCCGTCCGGCAGCTCGGCGTCCAGCTCCAGGGCGCCGGGGGGCAGTTGCAGCAGCCGCTCCAGGTTGGCCACCCCGTGCCGGTGGACGATGTGGTCCTCCAGCAGCTGCTCGTTCGCCCGGGCCTCCGCCTCCGTGGAGCCGAGCACCGGCACGATGCCCGGCAGCACCTTGAGGTGCCCGGGGTCGCGGCCGGCCGCCGCCGTGCGCGCCTTGAGGTCGGCGGAGAAGGCCTGCGCGTCGGCCAGCGTCTGCTGCGCGGTGAACACCGCCTCCGCGTACCGGGCCGCGAACGCCTTGCCGTCCTCCGAGGACCCGGCCTGCACCAGCAGCGGGTAACCCTGCGGGCTGCGCGGGACGTTGAGGGCGCCCTCGACGCTGAAGTACGTTCCCCGGTGCCGGGGCGGATGGATCTTGGCGTCGTCGCCCCACACCCCGGACGCCTTGTCGGCGAGGATCGTGTCGTCCTCCCAGCTGTCCCAGAGCTTCAGCGCCACGTCCAGGAACTCGGCGGCCCGCGCGTACCGTTCGGCGTGCGCGGGCTCCGCGTCCAGGCCGAAGTTGCGGGCGGCCTCCGCGCCCGCCGTGGTGACGATGTTCCAGCCCGCCCGGCCGCCGCTGATGATGTCCAGTGAGGCGAACGTGCGGGCCAGGTTGTAGGGGGAGTTGTAGGACGTGGAGGCGGTCGCGATCAGCCCGATGTGCCGGGTCGCGGTCGCCAGCGCGGTGAGCAGCGTCAGCGGCTCCAGCGCCCCGGCCGGGCGCTGCGCGACACTGCTCCACAGCTGCGGTCCGTCGGCCAGGAAGAGGGAGTCGAAGGTGCCGCGCTCGGCGGTCCGCGCGAGCTCGACATAGTGGTCCAGCTCCACATGGGCGTGCGGGTCGCTCTCCGGGAGCCGCCAGGACGCCTCGTGGTGCCCGGTGTTCATCAGGAACGCGTTGAGGTGCAGCTTTCTCGAACTCATTGGTGGTCCTCCGTGACGCCCAGCGCGGCCAGCAGCCGCTCGCGGTACTCGCCCAGCAGCGGATCGCGGTACGAGCGCGGATGGGGGCGGTCGATGGTCAGGTCGAGGCCGATCCGGCCGTGGTCGAGGACGAGGACCCGGTCGGCGAGCACGATCGCCTCGTCCACGTCGTGGGTGACGAGCAGCACCGACGGGCGGTGCCGCTTCCACAGCTCCCGCAGCAGGGCGTGCATCCTGATCCGGGTGAGCGCGTCGAGCGCGCCGAACGGCTCGTCGGCCAGCAGCAGTTCGGGCTCCCGGACCAGCGAGCGGGCGAGTGCGGCGCGCTGTGCCTCGCCGCCGGAGAGCTCGTTCGGCCAGGCCCGCTCCCGGCCGGCGAGCCCCACCTCGGCGAGGGCCGCCCGCCCCTTCTCCTCGCCGTCCGTGCCCAGCAGGACGTTGTCCAGCACCCGCCGCCAGGGCAGCAGCCGGGAGTCCTGGAAGACGACCGACACCCGCTCGGGCGCCGTCAGTTCCCCGCTCCCGGCGACCTCGTGGTCCAGGCCGGCGACCGCCCGGAGCAGGGTGGACTTGCCGGAGCCGCTGTGCCCGAGCAGGGCGACGAACTGTCCGGCGGGGATGTCCAGGTCGATGCCGTCGAGGACGGTCCGTCCGTCGAAGGACCGGGCCAGGCCCCGCAACCGTACGGCGGGACGGGTCAGTTGCTCAGTGTGCGGCGCCACGACAGCACCCTCCGTTCGACGATGCGGACCGCGCTGTCGGAGACCAGGCCGAAGACGCCGTAGATCAGCAGACCGACCAGGATGACGTCCGACTGGCCGTAGTTCTGGGCCTGGAACATCATGTAGCCCAGGCCGCTGGTGGCGTTGATCTGCTCCAGGACCACCAGACCGAGCCAGGATCCGGTGACGCCGAGCCGGAGTCCCACGAAGAATCCGGGCAGGGCGCCGGGGATCACGATCTGCCGGACGAACTGCAGCCTCGACAGGCCCTGCACCTCGGCGAGTTCGACGAACCGGTGGTCGATGCCGGACAGCGCGGCATGCGTGTTCAGATAGATCGGGATGTAGACGACGATCGCGATGATCGCGATCTTGAAGGTCTCGCCGATGCCCAGCCACAGGATGAACAGCGGGATCAGCCCGAGCACCGGGATCGCCCGGTTGAGCTGCACGGTCCCGTCGATCAGCGCCTCCCCGGTCCGGCTGAGCCCGGACACGAGCGCCAGCACCACCCCGGCGGTCAGCCCGATCGCGAAGCCGTACCCGGCGCGTTCGAGGGAGGTGAGGACATCGGTGGGCAGGGTCCCGTCGGTCCACAGCCGGGCGCCCGTCCCGAGGACGGTCCAGGGCGCCGGGATCGCGCCGGGGTCGAGCCGGCCCGCGGCGGAGGCGGCGGCCCACAGGGCGATCAGCAGGAGGGGCCCGGCGAGCCGGGCGGCGGGCAGGCGTTTACCGGGGGAGAGGCTGCGGCGGCGCCGGCGGGGCGGCCGCTCGGCCACGGCGACGGGGGCGGCCGTGCCCAGCGTGGTGGTGGTCATGGCGGTCAGCTCCGGTACTCGGCGGGTACGGACTTCGCGGCGATGCCCTCGAAGCGGTGGTCGAAGAGGGAGGAGACGTCGAACTTCTTCACGAAGCCGCCCTCGGCGAGCAGATCGGCGGTCTCCTGCTCCCAGGCGATCGCCTCGTCCCAGCTCGGCGGGAACAGCGGCTTGTTGGCGAGGTCGGAGATCGCCTCGGCCTGGGCGGAGGTCAGGTTCTGCGTCCTGACGTAGAACTCCTCGTTCCAGATGCCGGGGTTCTCGTACTGCCATACCTGGCCCTTGGCCCACTGCGGGACGTACGCGGCGATCGCGGCCGCCTTCGCCTTGTCGCCCAGCACCGACACCGGCGCCCACAGCAGGTTCAGCAGGTCGACGACGTCGGTGGTGATCGAGCGGGCGCCCTTGGAGCCGTACTGCTGGAGGTAGGCGGGAGCCTGGCTGTTGGCGAGCGGGGCGATGTCGACCTGACCGGACTGCAGGGCGGTCAGGAACTGGTTGCTGGTCAGCGGGACCAGCGTGACCTCGTCGTACTTCAGGCCGGCCTTCTTCAGCGCCCGCAGCAGGACGACACCCTGCGCCTGGCCCTGCGAGAACGCCAGCTTCCTCCCCTTGAAGTCCTCGACCGTGCGGATGTCGCTGCCGGGCTTGGTGGCGAAGAGATAATTCGGCTTCCGGGTGATGTTGATCGCGACGATCTTCGCGTCATAGCCCTGGTAATGCGCCTGGATCGGCGGGATGCCCGCGTTGTTCGCCAGGTCCAGGGATTTCGCCCGGAAGGCGTTGATGACATCGGGACCGGCCCCGATGTTCACCCAGCTCGACACCGTGAACGGCAGGTCCGGCAGTTTCGCCAGCTTGAACTGGAGCTGCTGCGTGTTCAGGTACGAGGCGATCTTCAGGCTGGTGCCGGCGGGCACCTTCGTGGCGAGCGGGGCCGTGGCGGTGCCCTTGCCGGTGGCGGCGGCACTGCTCTCGGCGCAGCCGCTGAGCCCGGCGACACCGGCGGCGGCACCGAGCAGCGAGGTGAGGAACAGGCGGCGGTCAAGGGACGAAGACATGGGAGTACCCCTCAGGGGAAAGCGGTGAAAAAAGGCATGCGGAATTCCACGGGCGGAAAAGGGAACTCACGCGGGAAAAGACTGCGGGAAACGCAGGAGGAAGGGCGCGCTCCCGGCGCACCGGGGCGTCAGCAACAGAGAGTGCGACAGCTCATGGAATCATCGTCCGTTCCGCGTGCGATGCCTGTCAACATTCGGAGTTTCTGAATTAATTCGGTACGGGCGACGCGGTCAGCGGATCCCGGTACAGCACGTCGAGGGCCACCGCGCCGCCCGCCACGGCGAGCACGGAGTTCCCGAAGCTCGTCGGCACGACACTCCCCGCCCGCTCCGCCCCCACCTCCGCCCGCAGCGCCGCGAGGCAGTCCTCCCGGTGCAGCACGCCCACCTCGGTGACGACGACCCGTTCCGGGTTGAGGACGTCCAGCAGCAGCCCCGCCGCCCGTCCCGTCATCCGGGCCCGCTCCCGCAGCAGCCGGACCGCCACCGGGTTCCCCGCCTGCGCCGCGGCGAGCACGGCCATCGGGTTCACCCCGTCCGCGACCCCCGCCTCCCGGGCTCGCCGGCACAGCGTCCGCTCGCTCAGTTCGACCTGGAGGCAGCCGGTCCGGCCGCAGGAGCAGGGCTCGGTGCCGCCGGTCAGCGGCAGATGCGCGACGGCCCCCGCCTGGGAACGGGGCCCGTGGTGCACCTCGTCATGGGTGGCGAACGCCGCGTCGACCACGTTCCCCACGAACAGATGCAGCACACTGCGGCTGCCGCGCACCCGCCCGAACAGCCGCTCCGCGTTCACCAACGCCCGCGCGTGCCCGTCGACATGGACCGGCAGCCCGGTGTGCGCGCCGAGCAGCTCCCGCACCGGCACCTCGCGCCAGCCGAGCAGCGGATGCTCGACGACGGTCCCCGAGTCCCGGTCCACCCAGCCGCCGACGGCGACCCCGACCCCCAGCGGCCGGCTGTCCGCCGCCTCCGTCAGCAGCGCCGCCAGCCCCTCGGCGGCCCGCGCCAGCACCTCGTACGGCTCGGTGCCGCGGTGCTTCACCTCGCGGCGCGCCAGCACCCGTCCGCGCAGGTCGAGCAGCGCGACCGTGGTGTACGGCACGGCCACATGGACCCCGCCGACCACCCACCGCGAGTCGTCCAGGTCGACGGGGACGTGCGGCCGGCCGGCCCCGTTGCTGCGCCGGGGCGCGGCCGACTCCCGGATCAGGCCGAGGGCCGTGAGCCGGGTGCAGTGGTCGGTGACAGCGGCCGGGGACAGCCCGGTCAGCCGGGCGATGGTGGAGCGGGCGACCGGGCCGTGTTCCAGCACGGACCGCAGGATCACACTGGCACTGGTGCGCCGCCGGTCGCTGTCGGCGACCCGGGGGACGGGGGATGTACGGGGAGCGGGGGGTGCCGCGGTACGGGGCATGGTTGACCGTCCTCGGAGCAGGGGGGGGCCGACATGTCTCGGAGGCCGAGGCGGGCCGGGCCCGCCTCAGACCGGGCGGCGACAGGTGGCCGTGCCCTGGCGTCGCAGGTCGACATAGCGACGCGACGTGTGGTTCAGGGCCTGGGCAACCATGTCTGGAAGCGTAGGGCAGGAAAGGTGAATCCGACCAGAGCACTAGGATTCCTTTGGTGAGTGTTCACAATCCCCTGACATGGCGGCCGGTGAGACACACCTCGTCACCTCAGTGATCGTTGTCACGCCCGGAACGGTGTAGCGGGCATCCTTTGTGAAGATCCCATCAAGCTCCCGCCGCCCTCTTTGTCGACCACTGACGGTGGGTGCCCGAGGACCCCTGGGATAGCGTCACGGTGTCCCCGACCTCCCCTTCTCCCCGCGGAGTCCCCATGAGCACCGCCGCCGCCAGCGCCAGCCCCGGACGGGTCCTCGCCGACCTCCTGCCCGCGTCCCGCGTCCGTGACGTCGCGCTCGTGCTCGGCGGAGCCGCGCTCACCGGCCTCGCGGCCCAGATCGCGGTGCCCGTCCCCGGCTCCCCGGTCCCGGTGACCGGACAGACCTTCGCCGCGCTCCTCGTCGGCACCTCCCTCGGGGCCCGCCGCGGTGTCTCCGCGCTCGTGCTGTACGCGCTGGCCGGCCTCGCCGGTGTCCCGTGGTTCGCGGACGGCTCCTCCGGCCTGTCCGTCTCCTTCGGCTACATCGTCGGCATGATCCTCGCGTCCGCCGCCGTGGGCGCGCTGGCCCGCCGGGGCGCGGACCGCGGCGTGTGGCGCACCGCGGGCGCGATGCTGGTCGGCGAGGCGATCATCTACGCCGTCGGCGTCCCCTACCTCGCCTACGCGGCCGGTATCCCCTTCACCACCGCCGTCTCCGTCGGCCTCACCCCGTTCCTGATCGGCGACGCGGTCAAGGCGCTGCTGGCGATGGGGCTGCTGCCCACGGCCTGGAAGTTCGCCGACCGCTGACACTCGGTCGGTGCGGAAGAGGTCCGCCGGGTCGTGACGCGACCCGGCGGACCTCTTCCGCGTTTCCGGAGGGAACAGGTGTCAGCCCTGCGGGCGGCGCCGGGTCCACCACAGTCCGGCCGTGCCCGCCGTGAGCAGGGCGATCCCGGTCGCGCCGAGGGGCAGCAGGTCCTCGCCCGCGCCCGTCTTCGGCAGCTCGTCGCCGCCGGGTGCCGTGGGGGTGTTGTCCGTGCCGAGCAGCAGCGGGGTGGCGGGGGCGTTCGGCGCCGGGTTCGTCGTACCGAACGGCACCGGGCCCTGCTGCCAGAACGTCTTCTTCCCGTCGGCGCTCTGCACGGGCAGACAGATCCTTCCGGTCTTGTCGAGCGCGAAGGTGGCGTCGACGGAGTACGACTTCGAGTCGCCCGCCGCGAGCCGGTCGACGGTGCAGGAGAAACCGCTGTTCGAACCGTCCGGGAGATCCTTCTCGGCGATCGCCGTGCAGCCCTGGACGTTTGTCACCGTGAGGCCGTCGAATCCGACGATCCACATCCTGATCTCTCCGCTGTCCTTGGTCCCCCCGTTCTTCACCGTGGCGGTGAGGGAGGTTTTTCCGGAGTCGTTGTCGACCGAGATCCGCTCGGGCAGCAGTGTGGTCAGCCGCACGCCCGTCGGAGCCTCGTCGACGGCCTTTCCCCCCTTGTCGCTGTCCGCGCCTGCCGGGGCGGCGAAGATCAGCACCGTCGCCAGTGAAGCGGCGGTGAGTGAGCCGACGATGGTCGCCGAACGGCGAGAACTCATGTTCGTCCCCCCTTTGGCTGCGTCAGAATGCGCAGTACCTGAAGAGGTACCACAAGATTTCTCCGCACTATGCAGATACGCCGCGAAGTGTGACCATTGTGTTGGCGGTATGGGAAAGGGGAGGGGGCGCAGGGAATTGCCGGGAATGGGGGGGAGTCCGAAAGACCCGAGAAGTTCGGTGAATTCTGGGAATCCCGGGAATTCGGTGAGCGGGGGTGTTCCGGGGCTGCTGGTGACGGGGCGCTACCGGCTGGTCGAGAGTATCGGCCAGGGGGGAATGGGACGCGTGTGGCGGGCCACCGACGACGTGCTCGACCGGCAGGTCGCCGTGAAGGAGATGCGGATCGACGGACTCGACCCCGAGGACGGCCGCACCCGCCGGGAGCGCACCCTGCGCGAGGCCCGGGCCACCGCCCGTATCGACCACCCCAACGTGGTGCGGGTCTACGACGTCGTCGACGAGGGCGAACGCCTGTGGATCGTCATGGAGCTGGTGGCCGGCCGCTCGCTGGAGCGGGTCATGGCCGAGGAGGGGCCGCTGGGGCCGCGCGAGACCGCCAGGATCGGCCTCGGGCTGGTGCAGGCGCTGCGGCAGGTGCACGCGGGGGGCGTCCTGCACCGGGACATCAAACCGGGGAACGTGCTGGTGGAGCGGGGCGGGCGGGTCGTCCTCACCGACTTCGGCATCGCGGCGATCCAGGACGCCAAGGCGCTGACCATGGTCGGCATGCTGGTCGGCTCCCCGGACTACATGGCCCCGGAGCGCATCTCGGGCCGCCCGCAGGGACCGCCGTCCGACGTCTGGTCCCTCGGCGCGACCCTCTGCGCGGCGCTGGCCGGTCACTCCCCGTTCTCCCGCGACACCACGCTGGCGACGCTGCACGCGGTCCTCTACGAGGAGCCCACCCTCCCCGCCGGGGCGGGCCCGCTGACCGGCGTCCTGCGCGCCCTCCTGGAGAAGACCCCGGAGGCCCGCCCCTCCCTGCCCGCGCTGGAGGAGTCCCTCCGCCCGGTGGCCCACCCGGACGAACCCCCGACCCGCGCCCTGCGCAGCCCCACCCGGGCGGGGGTGCCTCCGGAGGCGCCGGACGGGCGGGCGCGGGCGGCGGAATCCGCTTCCGGTCCCGCCGTCGCCGCCCGCGGGAGGGGGTGGGTCCTGGCCGGGGCCGGGCTCGTCGCGGTGGTCGTCGGCGTCGTCCTTGTGCTGGCGCCCTGGTCGGGCGGGGACGGGGACCGGGCGGGCGGCGGGGCCTCGCCGAAGCCGTCACCGTCCGCGCCGGCCTCCCCGGCGTCCGGCAGCCCCTCGGCCACCGTCGAGGGGACGTCCAGGCCGCCGAGTCTGCCGCCGGGCGCGCACCAGGAGGCCGGGGGGTACGCCTGGGCGACCCCCAAGGGCTGGCGGCGGGACGTGAAGACGGGCGCCGAGGTGCACTACACCTCGCCCGACGGCACCCAGGAGCTCGCCGCCAAGTCCGCCCTCGCCCGCGGCGATCTGATGGACACCTGGCGGACCTCGGAGCAGAACGCCCGGCAAGGCCGCGACTACCGCAAGATCCGCCTGGAGGAGACGACGTACAAGGGCCGCCCGGCGGTCGTCTGGGAGTACACCTTCACGCTCCAGGGCGCCCGCTGGCACGCCCGGCTCCTCGGCTTCGACCAGGCGGGGAAGTCGTACCAGATCAACACCTGGTACCGGCCGGCGGTGGAGGCGGACGCCCTGAAGACGTACGACGAGGTGAAGGAGAGCTTCACGGTGCTCTGACCTGCGCGGTGCTCTGACCTGCGCGGTGCTCCGGCTTGCGCGAGGGCGGGCGCCGCCGCCCGGCGCCGCTGCCCGGCGACCCGCATGACACACTCGTCCCATGCGCGTGTATCTCGGCTCGGACCATGCCGGCTTCGAACTCAAGAACCACCTCGTCGAATGGCTCAGGGCGGCGGGCCACGACCCGGTCGACTGCGGCCCCCACATCTACGACGCCCAGGACGACTACCCGCCCTTCTGCCTCCGCGCCGCGGAGCGGACGGCCGCGGACAAGGACGCCCTCGGCATCGTGATCGGCGGCTCCGGCAACGGTGAGCAGATCGCCGCGAACAAGGTGAAGGGCGTCCGTGCGGCCCTCGCCTGGAGCGAGGAGACCGCGTCCCTCGGCCGCCAGCACAACGACGCCAACGTCGTCGCCGTCGGCGCCCGGATGCACACCACCGACGAGGCCACCAAGTTCGTCGAGACCTTCCTCGCCACCCCGTTCTCGGGCGACGAGCGCCACATCCGCCGTATCGACATGCTGGCCGGCTACGAGACGACGGGCGACCTCCCGGCGATCCCGGCCCACCACCCGCAGCAGGACTGACAGCAGGACTGACAGCAGGACTGACAGCCAGGACCGAGAGCGGCAGGCGGCGGGGGCGGGGGTCCGAGGACCTCCGCCCTCCCACCGAGGAAGGACACGGCGACCGTGCCAGAGGGGCACACGATCCACCGGCTCGCGCTGGACTACGGTGACCGGTTCCGCGGAACGGCACCCCGGGTGACCAGTCCGCAGGGCAAGTTCTCCGACGCCGCCGCGCTCCTGGACGGCGCCGGACTCACCGGCACCGAGGCCCACGGCAAGCACCTCTTCCTCGGCTTCCGCGACGACGAGTGGATCCACATCCACCTCGGCCTCTTCGGCAAGGTCGCCTTCGGCCCCGCCCCCGCGCCACCACCCACCGACACCGTCCGTCTGCGCCTCGCGAACACCACCGCCTACGTCGATCTGCGCGGCCCCACGACCTGCGCCCTGGTCACCGACGCCGAGAAAGAGGCCATACACGCCCGGCTCGGCCCCGACCCGCTGCGCCCCGACGCCGACCCCGCCAGGGCCTACGCCCGCGTCTCCCGCAGCCGTACGACGATCGCCGCGCTCCTCATGGACCAGAAGGTCATCGCCGGCGTCGGCAACGTCTACCGCGCCGAGGTCCTCTTCCGGCACCACATCGACCCGTACCGCCCCGGCCGGGACATCACCCCCGCCGAGTGGGACGCGATCTGGGCCGACCTCGTCGCCCTCATGCGCGAGGGCGTCCGCAACAACCGCATCGACACCGTCCGCCCCGAGCACACGCCCGAGGCGATGGGCCGCCCGCCGCGCGTCGACGACCACGGCGGCGAGGTGTACGTCTACCGCCGGGCCACCCTGCCCTGCCACCTCTGCGGCGACGGGATCCGCACCGCCGACCTCGCCGCCCGCAACCTCTTCTGGTGCCCCACCTGCCAGCAGAACTGAAACCGGCGGGACCGGCGGGACGTCAGAAGCCGTGCGGCAGCCAGGGCGCCACCGCCGAACCGAACCCCGCGGCGGCCGCCGCCAGCGCCCCCTCCCGCAGTTCACGCACCCGCCCGGCCGCCCCGAGCGCGGCCAGGCTCACCCCGCCCAGATACGCCGCCCCCAGCTCCCGCACCGACACGGCGAGGTCGGCCGCGTCCGTCGTACGCTCGCACACCGCGCCCTTCGGATCGCCGGACAGCCGCCAACGCCCCGCGTTCCACGGGCAGAACGCGTCCTCGACCTCCAGCACCACATCCACCGGCGCCTGGTACGTCCGCGCCTGGAGCGCCGCGCCCAGGTCCACCAGCCGTACGTACAACTGGTCGCGCACCCGCAGCTCGCACCGGCGGATGTCGGACACCTGGTACTGCCACGCCTCGTCCAGCGGCCGCCCCCGTACCTTCAGCGAACTCGTCAGGTCGATCCCGAACAGGAACCGCCACAGCGCCGCCTCCGACACCGGGTCCAGCGACACGAGGTCCTGGAGCTGCACCTGACCGTTGTGCCCGCTGTCCGTGTACTGCGGCCGCACCCGGAAGCGGACGTAACCGGTCACCCGCCCCTCCCGCTCCGCGAGCACGCATTGCAAAGGCGACGCCCCGTCCCGCTCGGCCTCCGCCGCCAGCACCGCCAGCTCCTCCCAGCCGGGCCGCCGGTCCAGCATCCCGGGCCGCAGGGTCACCGTGCGCGCGTACACCGCCTCGCAGGTGTCCAGCGTCGCGCGCGGATCGGCGTACGTCAGCCGTACGTCGTCCGTACCGGCCGGTACGGACAGGCGGACCCGGCCGGTGTCGATCTCGGCGTGCAGGCCGAACGTCGCCGCCGCGTAGCCGAACCGGCCGTAGATCACCGGCTCCGAGGCCGTCAGGACGGCGAGCGGCTCGCCCCAGGCCCGGACGTCGTCCAGCTGGCGCCGCATCATCGACGTCAGCAGCCCCCGCCGCCGGTGGGTGGCGCTCACCCCGACCATGGTCACGCCCGCCGCGGGCACCGAGGCCCCGCCCGGCACGGTCAGCCGGAAGTCGAACGCCCCCGCCGTACCGACCGGCTCCGCACCGTCCCAGGCGCCCACGGACCGCTCGCAGGGGGTGAGCCGACGCCACAACTCCCGTTCCTCGGCCGGCTCCGCGGCCCCGCCGAAGGCGCGCAGCAGCACGTCGTACCACCGGTCCCAGTCCTCCGACCGCAGCACGCGCAGCTCGGCCCCAGGAGCCGTGGCAGCGTCAGAAGAGGTCGCGCGGCCCGTAGACCCTGTCGTCGTCGCCCCAGTCGTCATGCATCCATGCCTAGCAGTCCACTGCGGGACGAGCCAGGGAATTTCTCCCTCCGTGCCACGTGAGCGCTTTCCATGAAGTTCACTGTGAAGTTGAACCTCGGACGGGGGACAAGTGGGACCTCCCGTGCCAAGCGGCGGGTTGGATGGATAGGGTCCCGAACTAATGGCAGAAGGACGACAGCGGCGCGCGGAAGCCGAGACGTTGACGGCCCGGTTGAAGCACTTGATGCACCGGGTCCGCACCGGCGTGCGCCGGAGCGCCGTCGACTACTTCCGCGGCGACGGTTCGGACTGGATCGCGCTGGCCTTCCTGCTGCTCACCGTCCCGCTGATCGCGGCCACCACGCTCGCCAACTCGGTGTGGTGCTCACCGGCCGCGCTGGTCCTGCCGATCGTCGCCGGCGGTCTGCTGCTGCGCCCGTCCAGCCTGCTCGGGCTGTACGCGGCGGCGGCCACCGCGCTGATCGTCGAGTCCGTCCAGCTCGGCCCGTACACCCAGGGACCCTCCCGGGTCACCCCGGGCGTGGTCCTGGTCGTGGCCGCATGCGGTTTCTTCGGCCTGCTCATCGCCCAGTTCCGCAGCCGGGTCGGCGTGCCCTGGAGACGCGGCGGCACCATGCTCTTCGACCTGCGCGAACGCATCCGGGTCCAGAGCAAGCTGCCGAAGCTGCCGCACGGCTGGCACCGCGAGATGGCCCTGCGCCCGGCCGGCGGCCAGTCCTTCTCCGGTGACTTCGTCGTCGCGGCCCGCACCAACGGCGGCCGCACCATGGAGGTCGTCCTGACGGACGTCTCCGGCAAGGGCATGGACGCCGGATCGCGGGCGCTGCTGTTGTCGGGTGCCTTCGGCGGCCTCCTCGGCTCCCTGCCGCCGCACGCCTTCCTCCCCGCCGCCAACGGCTACCTCCTCCGCCAGGACTGGGACGAGGGCTTCGCCACCTCCATCCACCTGGTCCTGGACCTCGACTCAGGCGACTACGAGCTCTACTCGGCCGGACATCCGCCGGGCCTCCAGCTCAGCGCGGGCAGCGGCCGCTGGGAGGAGAAGGCCGCCGAGGGACCGTTGCTGGGCGTCTACGAGGGCGCCCAGTTCGACCCCGTGAAGGGCTCCCTGCGCCCTGGAGACGTCCTGATGCTCTTCACCGACGGACTGGTGGAGACCTCCGACCGCGACATCGTCGAGGGCATCGACCGTCTCACCGGCGAGGCCGACCGCTATGTCGCCGGCGGCTTCCAGGGCGCCGCCTGGCATCTCATCGAGGCGGTCGCCAAGGACGTCAACGATGACCGGGCTCTGCTGCTGGTGTGCCGTGAGGGCCCGACGGCGGTGGCACCGGCAGCGCATCCGGTCCCCTGAACGTCCGTTTGTGCCACCCCTGTAACTACTGCGGCTTCGCGATTGCACCGGCAACCGAGGACTTGCTACAGATGGAGGTGCGTACGGTCACGGACGTGACAGACAGACCTCACCGGGGGAGGCGGTTTCGACATGAAGTTCGACATGGGTGCGCAGACGTTGTCGACGTTGCAGCGTGATTCGCGTGGGTCGAGTGATGATCTGGGTTCGCTGATCAAGCAGTTGGTGCAGGCGGCGACGCCGTTGGAGGGCAAGTTCAACGGTACGGGCCGTGCGATGTTCGATCAGTTCAAGGCGCGTGCGGATGAGATCGCGAACGATCTGAACGCGTCGTTGTCGGGGATCCTGGGTGGTCAGTCGGGGATGGACTCGGCGTTCTCGTCGGGCGATCAGGAGCAGGGTGACAACGCGCGGCAGCAGATGTCGGCGGCGAACTTCGACGCGGCGCGTTTCGGCGCTCGCTGAGACTCGGCGCTTCTGGTCGGTCGGGTTCTTTCTTCTTTTCACGGGGAGTGGTTTGTGATGGCTGGTGCGGGTTCGGATCGTCGGTCGTACGACACGGGTGCGTCGGCGGATGCGCAGGGGAACATCCAGGCGGTGGTGGCGCGGCTGGAGGAGGTGATCGGTCAGCGTGATCGGCAGGTGAAGGCGGCGATGGCTGACTTCACGGCTGATGGTGTGGCGGATGAGTACCACGGCAAGGAGCAGCGGTGGAACCGTGCGTCGACTGAGGTGCGGAACATCATCGGGCTGTTGAAGTCGACGTTGGAGCAGAACGACGGTACGGCGCAGTCGACGATCCAGCGGGCTAAGTCCGCGGTGGACAACATCGGCTGAGTCGTCGGGGAACGGGGGACTGACTGATGCCGGGCTGGGATCTGCAACCGCAGGGTATTTCTGGTGTGGTGAAGACGACGGGTGAGACGGCGTCGCACTTGCAGAAGCATGCGACGGCGTTCGGTGAGCATCTGACGTCGGCGGCGTCGAGTGCGGGGACGATCTCGGCGGATGCTCCGGCGGCGGGTGGTGAGCAGGCGCAGGGCGGTCTGGTGGCGTTGGCGTTGTCGCAGTACGCGGAGCGTGCGTCGAAGGACCTGTCGTTCGTGGCCGCGCGTGCCGGGAAGTCGCTCCAGGGCGTGGTGGACGCCACCACCGCGTACTTGAACGGTGATGAGCAGATGGCGTTGGAGGCGCAGCGCAACACGCTGAAGGCGCCGAAGCTGGACATCCCGGGGGCGGGCAAGGCGTGATCAAGCCGGAGGAAATTCCGCAGTTCACCGGCAATCTGTTCCAACTGGAGCTGGATCATGCCGCGTTGAAGAAGGACGCGGGGAACGTCCGGACCACCGGCAGTGATGTGGACGCCCAGTTCCAGGGCCTGTCGGCGTTCTACCACGCACCCGAGGCGGAACAGCTCTTCGCGACGACGAAGCCGGTGAAGACCAGGGCCGACGACTTCGCGACGGACCTGGAGACGGTCTCCTCCGCACTCTCCTCCTACGCCACCGAGATCCGCCCCCTCGTCTCGAAGCTGCTGGAGCTGAAGACGAAGGCGTCGACGTTCGTCGCGTCGGTCAAGGACGACGACGAGTGGGAGTACGACGAGGACAAGGTCGACGAGCACAACGGCATCCGGGACGACATCACGGCGACGGTGGCGGCGTTCTGGGCGGCGGAACGGACCTGCCACAACAAGATCACCGGGATCTGGGGCGGGACCCAGATGGTCGCCGGGGACGGTTCGGAGCGCAAGGACCAGTACGGCTTCAACGCGGAGGACCTCAAGAACGCGAAGCTTCCCTGGGGTGACCCGGTGGACGAGAAGCACCACTGGTACGAGGTCGGCCACTGGGTGAAGTCGTTCGTCTGGGACGGCCTGATCGTGGACGGTATCTGGGGGACCATCAAGGGCCTGGGGACGCTGGTCGGTTTCGGCGGCTGGGATGCGATGGGCCAGGCGTGGAAGGGCCTCGCGCAGCTCGCGACGGGCCTGGTCATCTCCTCGATCCCGGGGGTGGGCACGGCGTTCTGGCTCCTGCCCGACGATAAACTGCCCTCCTGGATCCGTGATTCGCGTACGGCGATGAAGGAGACGGGCAAGGCGCTGGTGGCGTGGGACGAGTGGGGCAAGAACCCCGGCCGGGCGGCCGGTGCGGTCACCTTCAACGTCCTGACCACGGTCTTCACCGGCGGCGCGGGCGGCGCCGCGGCGGGTGCCGGCAAGGCGGGCGCGGTCGCGAAGGTGTTGTCGGTGGCCGGCAAGGCGGGTCGCGTGATCGACCCGATGACGTACATCGCCAAGGGCGCGGGTGCGGGCCTGTCGAAGATCGGCGACATCGCCAAAGGGCTCAAGGGAATCGGCGACATCGAGATCCCGAAGCTGCCCGACAACGCGATCACGCTCCCCGAGGGCACGGTCCACCTCCCCGACGGCACGATCCACCTGCCCGAGGGCGCGGCGGTCCCGGACGGCGTGACCAGGCTCCCGGACGGCAACTTCAAACTGCCCGACAACACCCCCGCCCTGCCGGAGGGTTCGGTCAAGCTGCCCACGGACGCGGGCGCCCCGGCCCGCTACTACGACCCGCAGGGCAACCTCCTCGACGAGAACGGCACCGTCCTCAAGGAGGCCCAGGACGGCCCCGGCGACATCGTCGACCAACCCGACAACCCCACCTCGGGCTCCGACGTCCCCCGAGTCGACACCCCGGCCAAGGAACCCGCCCTCGTCGGCGCCGGCACCCACGCGGCGGAGTCCGGGGCCCAGCACATCAACCTCGGCAACAGCCTCGACACCAACCTCGGCGACGTCGGCCGCGTCGGCGATGACGTGACCACCACACCGGCTGCCCACACGGGCGACCACCTCCCCGGTGGCTCGGCCCACGAGCATGGTGCGGGCCCCTCCGCGAGCCATGAGTCACCCACCGGCCACGGCGATGGCCCCGGAACCCATCACGGCGACGGTCCGGGATCACACCACGACGGCCCGACCACCGGCACACATGAGCAGACCGGCTCGGCGGGACACGGTCATGAGGGCGGCAGCACGCCAGGCGGCCACGAGGGCAGCCCGGGCGGATCCGGCGAGGGCGGTGTTCCGGGAGACACCCCGGGTGGCGGGCACGAACCTTTCCATGACCCCGAAAGGGTCGGCGAGGGTGACCACGCGGCCAGTCCTCCGACCGGCCCCATGACGCTGGACCAGGAAGCCGGGGTCCAGGCGGCGCTGGACCGAGCGAAGATGTCGGCGCAGGATCAGCAGCGCCTGCTCACCCAGTTGCGCAAGGGGGACTACGGTGCCGGAGTGGCCGAGCACATCGCTCGCGGGGACTTCGCCGACTGCCCGGGCTACCGGGAACTGCTCAACCAGACCAAGCAGAAGGGGATGCTCCCCGCAGTTCACCAGGCGATGGAGTACGCGGCAGAACTGAGAGCGCACGGGGTGGAGGATCTGGCCTTCGAGCACAAGCTGCCGAAGGAGAATCTGGATCTCGACGTTCTCGTGAAGTCGGGAGACGAGATCAAGTACGGATGCCAGCTCAAGGACGTGCAGCATGAGCACGGCATCGGTTCCGCGGCGCGTAAGATCGCTCAGAAGCAGCTGGGCGGCGAGATCGACGGCCCCAAGGTCGCCATTCTGGACGTGCACGACACGCGAGCCGCTCTCACCGAGTCAACCGTCAAGGACGTCGAGTTCTACGCTCAGAAGACCGGAGCGGTTTTCCAGATCCGATTCCGGGACGGCTCGGTCACCATTCCGCCCGGCGGCCAGATCTATCCCTAAGGAATCCGCATGTCTACGTTGATGCGCGCACCTGCTGAGTGCGCCTCGTGGGAATGGGAGCTGGACGCGTTCGCGCCGCCAGGTCTGGACTCCGCCTTGGTGACCGCTGTACGGATGTCTTCCCTCCTGCGTGACCATGGTCTGTTGGAGCCGGACACGCTGGAGTGGCAGTGGCTCGTCGCCGGGCGTGGCAGTGTCGGTGTCACCACGGGTCTCGCGCTTCGGGGAAAACTGAATGAGGCTGAACTCGCTCAGCGTATTCAGCAGTGTCGCCCTGTGGGGTTCCCGGACGCCGAGATCGGCGCGCTGAGCGTTTCCGGCACGGGCACCTGGATCGACGCGGGAGGCGCGGAGCACAGCGAGCCCGGTCTCGTCGGACTCACCGTCTACGCCGATGAGCGCCATCTGGCCGCGGAAGTCGCCGTGTTCCATGATGTCTGGGGCTACTGCGACTTCGGTGGGGTTCCGCACCCGGATGTGCAGAGGCGAAATGCTCCTCGTCTTGCCGCCGCCCTTCAGGAACTCGAATCGATGCTCGGTGTGGCCGCCGAGGCCGGTGATCCGACGTACTTCGGGCGGGCGGAGGGGTACGGGTTGGAGATGCCCGACCTGATCGACGGGTTGGGCCCCGACCTCACCGACATGCTCTGAGCGGACGTGAACCGGCTGCACCGATCCGTATCAGCGCCTGCTGTTCCGGGGCGAGCTCTTCACGGGCGAGGCCGTGGAGCACCAGGATGGTGCGCTCGTCAGCCTGGAATGCTACGAGGACGGCCTGCGGCACGGTCCGAACCGGGACGAGGGCGTGGAGCCAGTGGGGGGCGGTTCAGGGTGAACTGGCCTGTGTGTCCCCATGTGTTGGTCATGGGCTTGTGGTGTCTCTGTGCGGATCGTCACCCTCGATTGCATAGGCAATCGGTCAGTTGATAGGGATGGGTCTGCGTGCAGTGCGCGTGATGTGAGTCAAGTGAGCCGAACGGGGGCCTTCATGAAGTTCGACATGGGTGCGCAGACGCTGTCGACGTTGCAGCGTGATTCGCGTGGGTCGAGTGATGATCTGGGTTCGTTGATCAAGCAGTTGGTGCAGGCGGCGACGCCGTTGGAGGGCAAGTTCAACGGTACGGGCCGTGCGATGTTCGATCAGTTCAAGGCGCGTGCGGATGAGATCGCGAACGATCTGAACGCGTCGTTGTCGGGGATCCTGGGTGGTCAGTCGGGGATGGACTCGGCGTTCTCGTCGGGTGATCAGGAGCAGGGTGACAACGCGCGGCAGCAGATGTCGGCGGCGAACTTCGACGCGGCGCGGTTCGGCGCTCGCTGAGTCCAGGGGGAGTGGTTTGTGATGGCTGGTGCGGGTTCGGATCGTCGGTCGTACGACACGGGTGCGTCGGCGGATGCGCAGGGGAACATCCAGGCGGTGGTGGCGCGGCTGGAGGAGGTGATCGGTCAGCGTGATCGTCAGGTGAAGGCGGCGATGGCTGACTTCACGGCTGATGGTGTGGCGGATGAGTACCACGGCAAGGAGCAGCGGTGGAACCGTGCGTCGACTGAGGTGCGGAACATCATCGGGCTGTTGAAGTCGACGTTGGAGCAGAACGACGGTACGGCGCAGTCGACGATCCAGCGGGCGAAGTCCGCGGTGGACAACATCGGCTGAGTCGTCGGAGAACGGGGGACTGACTGATGCCGGGCTGGGATCTGCAACCGCAGGGTATTTCGGGTGTGGTGAAGACGACGGGTGAGACGGCGTCGCACTTGCAGAAGCATGCGACGGCGTTCGGTGAGCATCTGACGTCGGCGGCGTCGAGTGCGGGGACGATTTCGGCGGATGCTCCGGCGGCGGGTGGTGAGCAGGCGCAGGGTGGTCTGGTGGCGTTGGCGTTGTCGCAGTACGCGGAGCGTGCGTCGAAGGACCTGTCGTTCGTGGCGGCCCGTGCCGGGAAGTCGCTCCAGGGCGTGGTGGACGCCACCACCGCGTACTTGAACGGTGATGAGCAGATGGCGTTGGAGGCGCAGCGCAACACGCTGAAGGCGCCGAAGCTGGACATCCCGGGGGCGGGCAAGGCGTGATCAAGCCCGAGCAGATCCCCCAGTTCACCGGTGACCTGGCGCAGTTGGAACTGGACCACGCGAGTCTGAAGAAGGACGCCGGGAACGTCCGGGACACCGGCAAGGACGTCAACACCCAGTTCCAGGGCCTGTCGGCGTTCTACCACGCACCCGAGGCCGAGCAGCTCTTCGGCACCACCAAGCCGGTGCAGGACCGGGCCGACGACTTCGGGACGGACCTGGAGACGGTGTCGTCCGCCCTCTCCTCCTACGCCACCGAGATCCGCCCCCTCGTCTCCAAGCTCAAGGAGCTCAAGACCAAGGCGACCACCTTCGTCGACTCCGTGAAGGACGACGACGAGTGGGAGTACGACGAGGACAAGGTCGACGAGCACAACGGCATCCGGGACGACATCACGGCGACGGTGGCGGCGTTCTGGGCGGCGGAGCGGACCTGCCACAACAAGATCACCGGGATCTGGGGCGGGACCCAGATGGTCGCGGGCGACGGTTCGGAGCGCAAGGACCAGTACGGCTTCAACGCGGAGGACCTGAAGAACGCGAAGCTTCCCTGGGGTGACCCGGTGGACGAGAAGCACCACTGGTACGAGGTCGGCCACTGGGTGAAGTCCTTCGTGTGGGACGGCCTGATCGTGGACGGCATCTGGGGCACGATCAAGGGCCTGGGGACGCTGGTCGGTTTCGGCGGCTGGGACGCGATGGGCCAGGCGTGGAAGGGCCTCGCGCAGCTGGCGACGGGTCTCGCGCTGGCGTCCATCCCCGGGGTGGGCACGGCCTTCTGGCTCATCCCCGACGACAAACTGCCCTCCTGGATCCGTGATTCGCGTACGGCGATGAAGGAGACGGGCAAGGCGCTGGTCGCCTGGGACGAGTGGGGCAAGAACCCCGGCCGGGCGGCCGGTGCGGTCACCTTCAACGTCCTGACCACGGTCTTCACCGGCGGCGCGGGCGGCGCCGCGGCGGGCGCCGGCAAGGCGGGCGCGGTCGCGAAGGTGTTGTCGGTAGCCGGCAAGGCGGGTCGCGTGATCGACCCGATGACGTACATCGCCAAGGGCGCGGGCGCCGGGCTGTCGAAGATCGGCGACATCGCCAAGGGGCTGAAGGGCCTCGGCAAGATCGACATGCCCACACTGCCGGACGGCTCGGTCCACCTTCCCGACGGCCGTCTGCTGGACCCGAACGGCAACCTCCTCTCGCCCGACGGCACCATCGACACCACGCCGGTCCCGCACGAGTCCGTACCGGCGTCGTACCAGACCCCCTCCGGGCTCCCGTCCCACTGGACGACCCAGACCCCGGGCGCCACACCGTCGTACGCCGCGCATACGGCCGACAGCGGGGCGTACGCCGGGGCGCATGCGACGAACGACGGCATCTACGGGGGTACCCCGCACTCCACGGCGAGCACCGGGTCGTACACCGGCGGTGTGCACGCGACGAGCGACGGTATCCACGGCGGCATCCCGCACAGCACGGGCGACGCGGTCGCGGCGGGTGCGCACTCCGGTACGACCCCGTCGGCCTGGTACCACGACACCCCGGCGAACACCGCGACACACGACGTGCCGACCAGCACCCCGCACGACCCCACCACCCCCCACACCGGCGGCCACGACAGCCCTGCCGCCCACCCGCACGACGGCTCGCACGGCGCCAGCCACACCGACGACGCCTCGCACGGCGCCGACCACGGCGACGGCGCGGCGCACACCGGTGACCACGCAGGCGCCTGGGACCACGTGGACGTCGGGGACGGGGCCGCGGACGCCGGCGCCCACCACGGCGGCGACGTACCGGTCACCTCGGGCCACCCGGGCACGGACGTGCCGGGGCACCCCGGGGCGGGGGAGCCGTTCGAGTACAAGCCGGCCATGTCGAAGGCAGAGTTCGGTGGTCTGAGCGATGCCCAGAAGCACGCCGTGGCCGAGGCCGAACTCGCGCACGGCACGAACCCCGCGCCCAGCGTCAGCAACAAGGCAGGGCTGGACTACGGCCACGCGAACTGGAAAGACTTCATGGACGGCCTCCCCGCGGAGAGGAAGAGCGGGCTGGTCACCTACACGGGTTCGGCTTACGACCCGATCAACAACCGTCTCCGCTACGGCACGGACGCGCCCCAGCACATCCTGGACACCATCGACAACATGGACGAGGTCATGCACGCCCGTCCGGTGCCCGAGGACATCATGGTGGTGCGTGGCACCGGAATCGACCACCTCAACCTGAAGTCGCCGCTGGACATGCAGGGTGGTGTCTTCGACGACAAGGCGTTCACCTCCACAGCGCTCGGCAAGACGCCGCCACCGCCCTTCGACGCCAAACCGGTGCGGATGCATCTGCGGGTGCCGAAGGGAACCCCGGCTCTCTGGCTGGAGTCCATCACCCTGGTCAAGGGTGAGCGGGAACTGCTCCTCGCCCGCGGTACGCAGTTCAAGGTGACGCGGGTGTTCATGGACGAGGCCGACGGCAAATGGCACGTCTACGGGGAGGTTCTGCCGAGGCCGTAGCCTCCTGCGTTGCAGATCGACCCGAGGAAAAGGAACGTGGACACCATGAGCAGTGAACAACCGATCAACCCGCGCTTCGACGACGACATGATGTTCAACCTCGTGTCGCCGGGACCGCCGCGCTACGCCACCGGCACCGACAAGCCGGTGCGGTACTTCTCCGTGGTCGACAAGGAGACCGGTGTGGTCCTCGGGTACGTGTGGGCCGGCGACGAGGACGATGCCGCCACCTGGGAGCCGCGACAGGCCGCCGGGCCCCGGGCGTACTCCGAAGGCGGCATCTGGCACGCCAGGCTGGAGGACGCCAAGGAGCGAGGACTTCTGCCGTCCCAGGCCCTCGCGGAGCTGCTGGCCGACCCGGAGGGCAACAAGGGGAGGGCTCTGCCGGACTCCCTGACCGACGCACCCAACGCCGGAGTGGTCGAGGACCTGGCCGCGAGTGAGTAGCGGGCAACCGGCCCCCGTACCCCTCCCCGACCCCCGCCATCCCGTCTGGTACTTCCCCGTCACCGCCGACGACGGAGAGACCGTCGGGTACGTCTGGGGCGATCACACCGCCCCCGACATCGGCTGGGCGCGCCGTGCCGCGCGTACCTCCCGGGTGCGGGAGCTGGAGGGGAAGTGGTCGCAGCAGGTGTTCGAGGCCGGGCAGCGGAAGGCCGCGCCGGCCGTCGTGGTGGCCGGGCTCGCCCGGGCGAAGGGCGCCGGGAAGGTCGTCGGTGCCTCCTCGAAGGAGGTCGTCGGGGAACTCGCCCGCACCGTGACCGAGGCCGACGACCACTGGTTGCTGGCCCAGCTCCGCGATGCCGCCCACCACAGCTGGCGTGAGCTGGCAGACGCCTACGACGCGCTTACCGACGAGGACCGAGCCGTCGAGTGGGCCGGAGGCGGCAAGCAGCCCAACGGGACCATCCACGTGGCGTATCCACGCTACAGCGAGGCGCTGATGCGGGTCCGCGCGGCGCTGTACGCCGTCGGTGCCGTCACGCCCGAGTACCGGTGGACGGAGGCCCCGCTGCCCACGCCGGACCCGGACGGCCGGCTCGCTCCGGCGGACGCCGTCCGCGCCGCCACCACGGTGCTGGTCGGCGAACGCATCAGCGAGGGCATGATCGCCGACGCGGCGAAGGACGGCCTCCTGGACGCCGTCGGAGCGTCACTGCGCGCCTGGCACGTACGACGACCCCCTCCCTGATGCTGATGACCTTCAGGAAGCAGACCGGGCCGGGGCAGCACGGGCCGCAAGCCGGCCCCGGGGTTTCCCGTGCATCGGAGGCCGTCGGGGGAAACAACCCGCACCCCGGGTGTACGCCCCCGCCTCCCGTGCCTTATGTTGCACGGGCAAAGTAAGGGGGAATTTGCATGCTGCACCACGGGCACGACCCGAGGTGCGCGCCGTGACGATGAGCCTCGCCGAGATCGAGGCCGTCGCGTGTGCCGCGCACGCCGGGCAGACGGACAAGGCCGGACGGCCGTACACCGAGCATCTGCGGGCCGTCGCCGAGGGCGTACGCACCCGGGGCGGCGGTGCGGAACTGATCGCCGCGGGCTGGCTGCACGACGCCGTCGAGGACCATGCGCTGAGCGAGGAGTGGCTGAGCGAGGCCGACCTCGATCCGCGGACCAAGGACGTCGTCCTCGCCATGACCAAGCGGGCGGGTGAACCGCCCGAGGCGTACGCGCGGCGGATCCTCGCCACCCCCGGCGCCCGGCTGGTCAAGGCGGCCGACCTCGCGCACAACGCCGACCCGGACCGGCTCGCCGTACTCGACGAGGCGACCCGCACCCGGCTGGAGCGGAAGTACAGCGCCATGAGGCAGTACCTCGGCCTCACCCCGCAGGACTGACGGCACACCACAAAAAGCTACGCACAGGACGACGACGAATGGCACGGGACTACGACAGCCAACTGCTCGAGTCGGTGGCGGTGCGGCGCCGCCGGATGCGTGACGCGCTGCTGTTCGGCGCCCAGCGCGGCCGGCGCACGCTGGACGAACGGCTCGGCAAGGTGTTCGCGGGCATAGCGATCGCGGCCGTACTCTGCGCCGGCTGCGTCGGCTGGTCCTTCCTGCAGGCCACGCTGGCCAAGCAGAAGGCCGAGCAGGAGAAGCAGCAACAGCAGCAGGAGCAGGTGTACGACCCCGCGAGCAACAGCCCCTCCGCAGGCGCGAGTGGGGAGAAGCGGTGAAGAGGACGAGCAGAGGACGAGCATGCGTGACCGGTGCACGGTAAATCGGCCCGTTGGCCGGAAAGACGCGATGATAGGTTCCGGTGAGTGGTGAGCACTGCGACGACGTCTCGGACCCAGCTCAGCCGTATCACCCTGATCGGTGAACGGCGGCGCGCCGACCTCGTACTTCCGTCGGACACGCCGATCGGCCAACTGCTCCCCGACATACTGCGGTTGCTCGACGACCGGGTCGCCTCCCGGCCGACCACCCGTCAACTGGTGACCTCCGACGGCTCGGTGCTGCCGAACGACGCCACGCTGTCCTCGGCCCAGGTCGCCGACGGCGCCGTGCTCCAGCTGGTGCGCGCCCACGCCGCGCCGCCCGCACCCGTCGTGCACGACGTGACCGACCTCGTCGCCGACGACCTCGATCTGCACGCCTGGCGCTGGCGCCCGGCCGCACGCCGGATCAGCGCCGGGGTCGCCACCGTCGTGTTCGCCGTGGCCGCCGCCGTCCTGGCCCGCGGGGAGTTCGCGCCCGAGTCCGTCGCCACCGCGCTCGCCGTCGCCACCGTGGCGTTCCTGCTGGCCGGCGCGGTCGTCGCGAAGATCGGCGGGGGCAACCTCGGACTCGCCACCGCGCTGCTGGCCGCCTCCGGCGGACTCGGTCTGCTCACCGCGTGGACCGCGGCCGACGCCTACGACTGGTCCGGTGAGGCCCGGCTCGCCGGTGTCGTCGCCGCGGCCGTGCTCAGCATGGTCCTCCTCGCCTACTTCTCGCCCCTCGGCCGGGGCGGGCTCATCGGGGCCGGGGCGGCCGTCGCCATGGCCGCCGTGTGGGAGGCCGTCGCCGCCGTACAGGACCGTCCGGACCGGCTCGGCGCCGTGATGACGGTGTTCTCGGTGGTGCTGCTCGGGCTGCTGCCGCGGCTCGCGCTGATGGCCTCCGGGCTCACCGGCCTGGACGACAAGCGGTCCACCGGGGTGTCGGTGAGCCGGCATCAGGTCTCCAACGCGCTCGCCGCCACGCACCGCGGGCTCGCGCTGGCCACCGTGGTCACCGCCGCCTCGGCGGCCGGCGGCGGCTGGCTGCTGACCACCGCCGACCGGCCGAGCGCCTGGACGGTGACCCTGGCCTCGCTCACCGCCGTGGTGCTGCTGTCCCGGGCCCGTGCCTTCCCGCTGGTCGTGGAGGTCGTGGCGCTGTTCGGGGCGGCCGCCGTCCTCGTCGTACGGCTCGCCGTGCTGTGGCTGGACCAGGCCGGCGGCGCCGGTGCGCTGGCCCTGCTGGGGGCCGCCGCGCTGCTGCCGCTGCTGGTCCTCGCGATCGAACCGCCCGAACACGTCCGGATCCGGCTGCGGCGGCTGGCCGATCTCGTCGAGTCCCTCGGGGTGATCGGACTCTTCCCGCTGGCCGTCGGCGTGTTCGGCATCTACGGGCAACTGCTCGACAAGTTCTGAGGTCTGGGAGAAGGGCGACATGCCGAGCGGTGAGAACTGGCAGAACGACGTGCTGCGCGACCTGAGGGGCGGCGGACCGCAGGGTCCGCGGCCCGGCGTACCCGCGCAGCAGCCTGCGGCGGAGAACCCCCAGGCGCCCGGCCCGCAGGCCGAGACCCCGGGCTACGGCTACCCGCAGCAGCAGCAACAACAGCATCAGCACCCGCCGCAGCCCGCCTACGGCTACCCTCCGCAGCAGCCCCAGCCCCAGCAGTCGTACGCCGAACAGCACCCGCAGACCGCCCCGCAGCAGAGCCCCCGCCGTGCCGCCCCCGACACCCGCCCCGTCGTCGACAAGCGGCTCGCCGCCACCGGGCTCAAGCCGCGGCACGGCGAGCCCTTCGCCACCCGCGCCCTGCGCGCCGTACGCCGGACCGTCTCGTCCTCCGCCGCGCGCGAGGTCGCCGAGACCACCGCGACCGCCGAGACGCTCCAGCGGACGGTCACCACCGGCCGGCAGATCGCCGTGACCTCCATCCGCGGCGGCTCCGGCAAGACCACCGTCGCCGCCCTCCTCGGGGCGACCTACGCCCACTACCGGCAGGACCCGGTCCTGCTGGTCGAGGCGGACCCGGCGCTCGGCTCGCTGCCGCTGCGGCTCGGCGCGGAGAGCCTGCGCTGGACCACCGGCGACCTCGCCGCCCTCGTCGAGCCGCAGATGTCACTGCTCGACATCACCGGCTACCTCGTCCAGCTCCCGGAGAACGCCTGGCTGCTGCCCGGCAGCCAGGGGCAGGTCGGCGCGATGCTCGACACCCGCGGCTACGAGCGGGTCATGGTCTCGCTGCGCCGCTACTTCGGCGTGACCGTCGTCGACTGCGAGACGCTGCCCGCCGAGGTGGCCCGTACCGCGCTGTCCGCCGCGCAGGCCCGGGTGCTCACCGCGCCCGCCACCCTGGAGGGCGTCGCCAGCACTCGCTCGGTGCTGGAGTGGATGCGCGCACTGCCCCGCGACATCACCACCACGACCGTCGTCGTCCTCACCGAGACGGCCCCGCACCCCGGCCTCGACCTGGACAGGGCGGCCGAGCAGCTCAAGGCGACCGGGGCGAGCGTCCGCGTCCTGCCGTACGACCGGCATCTCGCGGCCGGCGGCGCCATCCGCACCGATCTGCTCGCCCGCCCGACCCGGCTGGCCGCCACCCGGCTGGCCGCCGAGGTCTTCGAACTGTCCCAGAAGCGCCGTTGACCCTCGACAGGACCCCTCGAAAGGCCCCCTCGCAGGGAACCCCGAAGGACAGACGATGAGTACCCGACTGATCCACCGCCCGGCGCGCACCACCCGCCCGCCGGCCGCCTCCGAGCCGCGCACCATAGAGGCCCCGCCCAACCTGCCCGAGGGCAAGGCGGGTTCCGTCGCCACCTCGCTGCTGCCCGTCGCCGGCGTGATGTCCTCCGTCGTGATGATGACGGTCGTGCGCAACAGCCAGTTCGCCGGGCTCGGCGCGATCATCCTCGTCGTCACCCTCGTCGGCTCCCTCACCCTGGTCTTCTCCCAGCGCGGCAAGGCCCAGCGCACCCGCCGCACCCAGCGCGAGGCCTACCTCGCCTATCTGGAGGACCTGCGCGAGGAGTTGTCCAAGGAGGAGCGGGAGCGCGCCGAGACCGCCCAGGTGCTCAACCCGCCGCCGGACGCGCTCTACGACATCGTCCGCGACCCGGCCCGGCTGTGGGAACGCCGCCGGGTCGACGGCGACTTCCTGCGGGTGCGGGTCGGCACCGGCGAGATGCCGGTCCGGGACCTGAAGGTCGGTCAGCAGGGCTCGTCCGTGCTGACCCCGCCGGACCAGTTCATGCTGAACGAGGCGTCCGCGCTGATGACCCGCTTCCGCACCGGCACCGACCTGCCGCTCACCGTGCCGCTGGACCGCGTCGGCAACATCAGCGTGATCGGCGACCGCGAGGACACCCTCCGCGTCGCCCGCGCGCTGCTCGTCCAGGCCGCCGCCACCCACGCCCCCGACGACGTGGCGTTCGCGCTCGCCGCGCCCGGCGACCGGATCGCCGACTGGGAATGGGCGAAGTGGCTGCCCCACCTCCTCGACTCCGAGCAGTACGACGGCCCCGTCGCCGCCCGCCGGATCGCGCCCTCCGTGCCGCAACTGGCCCGGCAGATCGGCCCCGAGCTGCGCCGCCGCGCCTCCTTCGCGGCCGAGGTGCGCCGCGGTCTTTCCGGCAAGGACGCCCTCGGCATGACCTCCCGGCTGCTCGTCGTCGCCGACGCGCACGGCGACGACGCCGTCGACCTGCCCCGCCCCGACGACGCCGTCGGTCTGCGGGAGATGGGCATCACCATCCTGCACCTGCTCGACGAACGGGTGCAGGAACCGGGCAGCGTCGGGGTGCGGATCACCGTCGACGGCGAGCGGATCGCCATCGAGGACCTCCGCGAGGAGGAGCCGATCGGCGCCCACGGCACGGTCGACGAGATCGGCGTGCCCTTCGCCGAGGGCTTCGCCCGCATGCTCGCCCCGCTCAGGCTGTCCGCCGACTCGATGGCCGCCGACGCCCCGCTCTCCGGGCCGGTCGACTTCGCCGAACTCCTCGGCATCGAGGACGTGGCCGACCTCGACCTGACCCGGCTGTGGGCGCCGCGCGGCGAACGCGCCTTCCTGCGCGTCCCCATCGGCGTCAGCGACTCCCACGAACCCGTCCTGCTCGACCTGAAGGAGTCCTCCGAGCTGGGCATGGGCCCGCACGGGCTGTGCGTCGGCGCCACCGGCTCCGGCAAGTCCGAACTGCTGCGCACCCTCGTCCTCGCCCTGGTCGCGACCCACCCGCCGGAGGACCTCGCCATGGTCCTCGTCGACTACAAGGGCGGCGCCACCTTCGCCCCCTTCGCCGACCTCCCGCACGTGGCCGGCGTCATCACCAACCTGGAGAACCAGGCGGGCCTGGTCGAACGCGTCCACGCCTCCCTGGCCGGCGAGGTCAAGCGCCGCCAGCAGGTCCTCAAGGACGCCGGGAACGTCGCCGACATCGGCCACTACGCCGCCCTGCGCGCCGAGAAGCGCCCCGACCTCGACCCGCTGCCGCACCTCTTCGTGGTCATCGACGAGTTCGGCGAACTCCTCACCGCCAAGCCCGACTTCATCGACCTGTTCCTGTCCATCGGCCGTATCGGCCGCTCCATCGGCGTCCACCTGCTGCTGTCCAGCCAGCGCATCGAGGGCGGCAAGCTCAAGGGCCTCGACACCTATCTGTCGTACCGGCTCGGTCTGCGCACCTTCTCCGCCGACGAGTCCCGCACGGTCCTCGACACCACCGACGCCTTCCACCTGCCGCCGCTGCCCGGCTTCGGCTACCTCAAGGTCGACACCAGCCACTACGAGCGCTTCAAGGCCGGTTACGTCTCCGGCGCCTACAGCGGCCCGGTGCGCCGCGAGCAGGAGGACACCGGCCCGCTCGCCCTGGAGTACGAGGCGTACAACACCCTCGGCCAGGAGGAGGGCGCCGCCCCGCAGGAGCCGCAGATGCGGCGCCGGGAGACCGGGCCGACCGAGATGGGGGTCATGGTCGGGCAGATCGAGGGCGCCGGGGCCCGCCCGGTACGCCAGATCTGGCTGCCCCCGCTGCCCGACGCGGTCGCCCTCGACAAGGTGGCGGGCCCCCTCGAGGTCGGCCCGCGCGGCACCCAGCTCGCCAAGCGGCGCGGACCGCTCCAGGTCCCGCTGGGCGTCCTCGACGACCCCACCAGGCAGTGGCAGGGCCAGTGGTACCTGGACCTCACCATGGCCGGCGGCCACGCGGCGGTCATCGGCGGCCCGCAGTCCGGCAAGACCACCCTGCTGCGCACCCTCGCCCTCTCCCTGGCGCTCACCCACACCCCGCGGGAAGTCGGGATCTACGGCCTCGACCTGGTCGGCGGCGGCCTCCAGGCGCTCGCCGGACTCCCGCACGTCGGCGGGGTCGCGGGCCGCGCCGACCGCGAGCGCGCCGCCCGCACCATCGACTCCGTGCGCGGCATGCTCGACCAGCGCGAGGAACTCTTCCGGATCCACACCATCGACTCGCTGGAACAGCTGCGCACCCTGCGCGCGGCGGGCCGCCTCCCCGAGCTGGCCTCCACCGAGATCGTGCTGCTGATCGACGGCTTCGGCGCGCTGCGCGACGACTTCGAGGACCTGGACGACGCCGTCGTCGACATCCTCAAGCGCGGCGGCGGCTACGGCATCCACGTCGTCGCGGGCATGCTCCGCTGGAACGACGTGCGGATCGCGACCCAGTCCCAGTTCGGCACCCGGGTCGAGCTGCGGCTGAACGACCCGAGCGAGTCCAGCATCGAGCGCAAGCTCGCCCAGACCCTCTCGCCCGAGGAGAAGGGCCGGGTCCTCACCGACGGCAAGCTGTTCGCCCAGGTCGCGCTGCCCCGCACGGACGGTCTGGCCGACACCGCCGACCTCGGCGCGGTCCTGGAGCGCGCCGCCCGGACCGTCCGGGCGACCTGGACCGGCGAGGTCGCCCAGCCCGTCCGGGTCCTGCCGCACCTCCTCGAACCGCACCTGCTGCCCGGCCCGTCCGCCGAACCCCGCCGGGTGGCCGTCGGCCTGGACCAGACCCACCTGGCGCCGGTCCTGCTCGACCTGTTCCACCACGACCAGCACCTGCTGATCATGGGCGACAGCGAGTGCGGCAAGACCAACCTGCTCAAGGTGATCGCCCGGGGCCTGATCGAGCGCTACGGAGACGACGAGCTGGTCTTCGGCATCATGGACCCGCGGCGCGGTCTGCGCGGGGCGATCCCGGAGGAGTACCGGGGCGGCTACGCCTACAACGCCAAGCTCGCCGCCGGCCTGGCCGCGGGCATCGCCACCGAACTCGACAAGCGGTTGCCCGACGAGAGCACGGACGCCTCCGACCTGGAGCCCGGCAGCTTCTCCGGCCCGCGGATCGTGATCCTGGTCGACGACTACGACGTCCTCACCACCGCGGGCCAGCAGCCCCTCGCCCCCTTCCTCCCGTACATCCCCTCGGCCCAGGACATCGGCCTGCACTTCGTCCTGACCCGACGGGTCGCGGGCGCCTCCCGGGGCCTGTACGAGCCGCTGCTGATGGGGCTGCGCGAGTCCGGCGCGGCGGCGCTGGTGATGTCCGGCGACCGCAGCGAGGGCCAGCTCTTCACCGGTGTCTACGCCTCCCAGCAGCCGCCCGGCCGCGGTGTGCTGGTCCGCAGGGGCGAGCCGAACCGACTGATCCAGACCGTCCACGCGGGGACGAGGTAGACAGACCCATGACGAACGACCGCGGCGCCGAGGGGGAGAACCGATGACGAAGGACGTCGTCGTGCTGACGAAGAGGATGCCCGATCCGCTCAGCGTGATCGCGGGACTGCTCTCCGGCGGCCCCGACACCCTGGTCGGCGCGGAGGAGGACGGCGCGCTGGTCCGGCTGCACGACGAGCAGGGCCGCCCCCTGCTCTCGGTGGAGGCCCCGCTGCTGGTCCAGGTCAGGGGAGAGGCCCACCGGCTCCTCGGCGCCGACGAACCGGAGGTCCCGTACTGGTGGACCGAGGCCCGCGCCACCACCGGGGTGCGCGAGGCGGAGGCCCTGGCCGGCACCTTCGCGGCCCGCGTGGCCACTCTGGTCGGCGGCACGGCCTGGCCCCGCGAGGCCGCTTCCTCCCTCGCCGTGGTGAACACCGAGGGCATGACCGCCGTCCCCGTGCCCGCCGCCGCGCAGCCCGCCGTCGACGTGCTCACCGACAAGGTCGCCGTGGTCATCCAGGACCGCCCGGTGGTGGCGATGACGGCCTGGCTGGCCGACACCTTCCGGGCCGCCGCCGACGCCGGACTGGGCCTCCAGATCGTCACCCCGGCGGGCACCCGCCTCTCCCCGACGGTCCGTAACGCGCTGCCCGGCTGGCCCTCGCGCTGGGTGGTGCAGGACGAGCAGTGCGGCTACTACGACGGCCTGTCCGGCGCGGTCCTGCGGTGGGCGAACGGCCTGTTCGTGACCGTCGAGTCCGCCGAGGCCACCCCCGAGGACCCCCGCACCCCGGTCGCCGAGTCCTTCACCCGGGAGATCGCCGACTCCGGCGAACGCCAGCTCGCGATCTCCTTCCGCTGCGTCCACCCGGCCGACGACCGGCTGGTCCTCGGCGGCGCCCTGGAGGCGGTCTGGCGCGAGATCACCGGCGAGCCGCCGGCCGGCTGGGGCACCGAGGAACCCGCCAATCTGCCCTGGTCGCTGCGCCAGGTGACGGACGTGGCGTTCGAGCGCGCACCGGCGCCGACCTGGCTGGTGGTCGTCGGCACCCCGGAGCGCCCGGCCCTGGCGACGGTCCGTGTCTCCCGCACGAAGGGAGGCGTCGAGGAGGACGTCACCCTCGCCTTCGGCTACGGCCCGGGCGAGACCGTCCCCATGGACGCCTCGATCATGAAGGCGGCGGAGACCCTGGCCACCCGCCACGACCTCCAGTCGATGCTCGTCCAGGTCCGCAGGGCCCGCCGCGACCTCGCGGTCCCGCCCCGCTTCGAGGGCCCGGGAGTCCCGTACGCCTTCGTCCTCGGCGCCGAGGAGGTCCGCACGATGCCGGGCGACCGGGCGAGGCGCACGCCCTCGCGCGAGAAGCCCCGCGAGCTGGGCCCCAAGACCCGCCCGGCCCTGTACTACCCCTTCCCGGGCAACCCGTCGGACCTGTCGGGCTGGAAGGACTTCGAGCAACTGATGAGACACCTCAAGGGCAACTGACGTAAGGGGCGCGGGGCTGTATCGATATGCGGCTCCGCCGCGTGGGCGCGAGAAGCGAGGCACCACCCGCACCCGCCGATGCACAGCCCCCACCCCTACCTCAGGCGGACGTCTTTTCCCGCTCGCGCGCCCGCGCACCCCGTACGGGATCCCCCCTGAACGCAAACTCCATCCTCGGCTCGATCACGAACCGGAACACCCGCCGCACGGGCGAGGTGCACAACAGCGTGACGGCCACGGCGATCAGGACACTCACGGCGACCTCACCGGCATGCCGATGCAACCAGGGCTGGTCGAACCACCCGCGGTACTCCGCCCCCTTGATGAGGAACCCGTGCAGCAGATACCCGTACAGCGTCCCCGCCCCGAGCGAGGTGAACCACAGCGTCCGCCCCGGCACCCAGGAGAAGAAACAGGCGGTCAGCACCAACGAGCACCCGAACAGCGCGAGCTGCATCACGGGCCCGACCCACCACGGGGCGCCCAGCTCCTGCGCGGAGTCCCGGTGGTAGAACCATGCCGGGTTCATCCGCGGCACCGCCCACCAGGAGAAGGCCAGCGCGAGGGCGAACAGCGGCACGGCCGCGACGCGTACCGCACGCCGCCGCACCAGCCGGAAGTGCTCGGCCCGCAGACACAGCCCCAGCACGAAGAGCGGCAGGAACTGCAGCACCCGCTGGAGATCGAGGTCGTCCCCGATGTCCGGGCTCGCGGACGCCAGCACGGCGATGCCGAGCGCGACCGGCAGCGGATGGCGCAGGGTCTTCCACAGCGGAGTGGTCAGCCGCCAGATGAACAGCGCGATCAGGAACCAGGTCAGGTAGTAGGGGTCGAGGAGGCTGATCTCCTGACCCGGGCTGTGGTCGCCGTAGCGCTTGAAGAGCGAGTAGCCGGTCTCGAAGACGACGTACGGCACGACGACCCCGGTGACCAGCCGCTTCACCCGGCTCGGGCTCGCGTCGAAGCTCCGGGAGAAGTACCCGGAGACGACGATGAACGCCGGCATGTGGAAGGTGTACACGACCAGGTACGCCGCCTGGAGCAGCCGGCTGTCGCCCTTGAGCGGCTCCCAGGCGTGGGCCACGGCCACCAGCACGATCGCCAGGTACTTGGCGTTGTCGAAGAACGCGTCGCGTGACGGGTGGTGCTGGTCGTTCAGGTTCTTCGGCGGGCGCGGGCTTGGAACAAGAGACGAGACGGCGTGGAACATTTGAGGCACCCTAGCGTTGCTTGTGCGTATTCGTAAAACGCCCCAGGTCATTCTCGATAATGGCGCGCGCTTGGCTGCGTCCGTACCCGGCATCTGTCCTAGATGTCAGGATTAATCCGTACTAAAAGGTGCATAACACCCGTTGTGTGGCCGTTGTTGACGTGCCGTCGGCCTCAATTCGAATTAGTCGCGCACATGGTGTGTGGAGACGGAAACGATCTCCCTCAATTCCCGAGCCGGGCACGCCGCGAATTACTGTGCGACACGGCCGTCCCCGAACGGTCACCGCGATGATGCGTCACGGGCCGCATGGGAAGGCCGTGTTGGTGGCACGATGGTCTCGGGAGTGCGGACCAATCGAGGGTGTGTGATCAGTCGTGGCGATTTCACTGTCAGTGGTGCTGCTGTTGGCGATCATCCTGGTGGTGCTGATCAGAGGAGGCAGCATCAAGGCGGGCCCCGCCATAGTCGCCATCCTCTTCGGCTTCTTCCTCGCCTCCAGCGGTATGGCGCCGTCGATCAACCGTTTCCTCAACTCGCTGGCCGACACCATCAACTCGATCAGTTTCTGAGGCCGGGGGCACCTAGAGGTGGCGGTAACTGTCGCTCTGGGTCGGCGAGGTGCCGCCCATCGACATCGCGTTGTAGGAGACGCGGTCGTGGTGTGCCCGCAGCCGGCGGTCCTGCTCGATGAGGAGCCCGTCGGCGTTCTCGGTGGCACGGTTCCCCCGGCGCAGCAGCTTGACGATCAGGAAGACCGCCGACGCGATCATGACCCCGAACAGAACCCCCAGCTCGACCACCACAGCCCCCGTCCGTGTGCGACCCACCCGTACCCCCCACGGTAGCGGCGGCCCCGGGACACACTGAAGGCCCGGGGGAGGAATCAAGCCTCCCGGCCGGGCCTTCGGTTTCAGAGCGGGCGACGGGAATCGAACCCGCGTAGCTAGTTTGGAAGATCGCGTACGTGGACCGGTCCTGAGCTGGCGACTCGCTGACCTGCGCTCCCTCGGGCCGTGCTCCCGCTCGGTGTGGCGTGATCTACGGCTCGCCCCACTCGGGGACGCACATCATGCTGTGGGCCGGCACCACGGGTTCGCTCGGCAACGGATCGATTCCACGGACCCGTACGGCGACGATATCGGCCGGGATGGGGGATCGGGTCGGAAGCCTTGTCAAACGCCATCTGAAGGCCTCTGGGACGTCTTTGGCGGGCAGTTCCCCCATGGCCAGGCTGACCCATCGGTCGTAGTTGGTGGGGTATACGCGGACGGAAGCGCCGCATTCGGGGCAAACCGGTGGCTCGATCCAAGTCGTGTCGTCGGGGTCGGGATCGGGCCTGGGGGCGGCTGTGGCACCGTCGGCCTCGGCCATCTCGTTGGCGAGGACGTTCCAGCACTTCTCGCAGTAGCTCGCCATGAGGTTGATCCGCCCGCGCTCGTGCACGGAGCCGCCGGCCTCCCCGCAGCGAAGACATACGGACTGGTCACCATCCCTCGTCGCCCCCATGTGTTCGAGTGTGAGCGGATCTGACCGGGTCCTAGTAGGTCGCGATTTAGCCTCATTTGGCGATCACGAACCCGTGAGCCGATGGAACCTCGGCAACCGAGTCGAACCGCTGGCGTCAGTGACCTGCATCCGGCGGTGTCGGCAGAGGGCGAGGCATCGGTGTCGTTGCTTCACTCCATACCCGTGTGCAAGATGGCATCTCGGCGAGAGCCCCCACGGTGGCCCCAAACTTCCTGCCGTCTTCGTGGACGAACGCCAACTCGTATCGCTGGCTCTCTGTATCGACGCTCGATTGCACGACTGTGAGCTTCTCGATGGCAACGTCGTAATGCTGACTCAGGCGGGACATGGCCAACCTGGTTGCCTCGTCGGCGGAAGGTACGGAGCTCCAGGCGTCCCCCCTTGACCTGCCCTTCAGCTTCTCGTACGCCGCTCTCACGGCCGCTGTGATCACCGTAGCTCCAGCGCCTCCAGCTCGGCCGCGGCTATGCCCGGCAGGTCGTCACCGCCCACCTGGCGGAGGACTCCATCCGGGTCTTCCTCGGAACCGAGCTGATCACCACCGTTCCTCGCGTGACCAGGAAGGAGGTGGTCGTCCGCAAGTCCGGCGAACACAACCGCCGGAAGACCGTCTAGGGCAGACGTCAAGCATCACCCGACGCCAACCCGTAAAGCATCACCTGGGACTGGACAACCTTCGTCGGGCGTCTGAAACTGGCGATCATCACTGCTCATGCATCCGGCGTCCGCTGCCCCGTGGTGTAGAACCCTGGGTATGGGGAGTGAGCGGCGGGAGCGCATGCAGGCGCTTGGGGTGCGTCTTCGAGGACTTCGTGTGGGAGCCGGTCTGACTGGCGCCGTGCTGGCGCAACGGGCCGGTGTGGGGCAACCGACCGTCTCCAAGGTGGAGAACGGCCGTATGGTCCCCAGCAACGACGTCTTGGGCCGCCTGTCGCGTGCCCTCGACCTCGGCGACTCGACCGCTCGCGAGGTGCGCGACATCCTGGCCGCGGCGGAAGCTGCGCCGGACACCGCCGAGGTAACCGCGGACGAGGCTCAGGCCGGGGCCGTCCTCGATGGAGCGGTCCGGTCCGCTCGGCTGATCCGCTCGTTCCCATGCGTCGTCCTGCCGGCCATGCTCCAAAGTGCGGAGTACGCCCGGCACGTGTTCGAGAGCGTGCCCCAGATGAGCCCCAGGTCCGCAGCGTGAGAAGCCCGGTGGAGGAGGGCGGCCCTTCTTGGAGGTGTGGTCATGCCGGACGAGTTGCAGAGGATCATGGCGATCGATGATCCGTACCTGCTCTTGCGTGAGGTCACGACCCGGTTGGCCGACGCACAGCAGGAGGTGACCGAACTCGCCCGCCTCCGTCGGCGCGTGGTTCAGGACCTCCATGCGCAGGGGCTGTCGTACGCGCAGATCGCGGTGAAGGCCGGTCTGAGCCGTGGGCGAATCCACCAGATCCGCCACACCGGACCGGCGCCGGAAGGTGCCTTCCTCGGTCGGGGCGCGGTCACGGTCGCGACTCCGCTGCGGCGCGACGACGAACGCGGGCGCACGGTTGTCGCCGTGGACGACGTCAGCTCGGGCAAGAGCCTGGAAGACCTCGCACGGTCGTACGGCCTCGACGTCATCTCGGAGCACGTGCCGGTGAGCGGGGAGATTGACCTCAACCGTGATGGCCTGGTCGTCGTCTGCGATCCGCGGATGTCTCAGCAGATGTGGGATACGTACGCCCAGGACCCCCGTCTCCGACCGGCGGACCGGCACCGTGTACCGATCAGGGCAGGACAGCGACCCGGCCCGCTCATGCGACGTCGGGTACCTCGGCAGGCTGCCCCGCTCCGACGGCAAGGGCTCGTTGCTCGCGATCGCCGGTATCCATACGCAAGGATCACTCGGTGTGGTCCAGCTCCTCGCGTCCGACCTGAACGCCCTGTGGGGCCAGGTGGGCGACCACCGGTTCTCCACTCTGGTGGGTGTCGAGTACGACCCGCAGAGCAGCGAACCGCAATCCGTCGAACTCCTCACCCCCCTCTACCGGCACGACGAGGAGACCTCGGCGTGAGGGTCACCCTCGCCTCACAGCCCGCCGAGCCGGGCCGGGAGAACGAGGACTTCGCCGCTGCCGCTCCCGGTGCGGCTGTCCTGCTCGACGGTGCCGGCGTGGCTGGGGCGGAGACCGGGTGCACACATGGCGTCGCCTGGTTCTCCGCGACGCTGGGCGGGTTGCTGCTGAGCACCATCACGGCGCATCCCGCCCGGCCCTCTGGCTCAGTGCCTGGCCGACTCGATCCGCACCGTCCGGTCCCTGCACGAGGACGGCTGCGACCTCGCCTATAGGGCCAGTCCGACGAGTACGGTCGTCGCCGTCCGTGCCGACGCGGGAGCTCTGCAGTACCTCGTGCTCGGTGACTCGTCCCTCCTCCTGGCGGACAGGGGCGCAGGGACGACCGTCGTCACAGACCGGCGTCTGGACGACGTCGGCAAGCGGCTGCGCAGACCGGTCGACGCGCCGCCTACCGGCTCACCCGAGCATGCCGCCGCCCTGGCCGACTACCGGGACGCCCTTACGGGGCTCCGCAACCGGCCGGGTGGCTTGTGGATCGCTGGCCCTGATCCGCAAGCGGCCGAACGTGCTCTCACCGGGGGGGTGCCGCTGGAATCGCTGGCGTCCGTCACGTTGCTGAGCGACGGCGCGACCCGGCTCGTCGACCGATTCGAACTCGTCACCTGGCAAGAGACGCTGGCCGTTCTCGGCTCGTCTGGGCCTGATGAGTTGATCTGCCGCGTGCGGGAAGCTGAGGTCGCCGATCCTTGGGGGCGGCGCTGGCCACGGGGCAAGACGCAGGATGACGCCACAGTCCTTCATTGGACACTGACGTGGTTGTGACCGTCTCATCCGACGTTGCGTCGGCCATGCCGGAGACGGACGGTTTTCGGAGCTGGGCTCGGACCGGCCATCTGGCATGCGTGCCGTTTCAGCGCCACCCCGGTGATTGCGCATCCACGGGCGCCTGCACAGGGTCGCGGTGTGCGTCACTCGAAGAGCTGGGCCCGGTGCGAGACCGCAGGATTGCCGGGTTTTGGGACAAAACGCAAAATGGGGTGGCTGACGGTGCGACAGTCGGCCACCCCGTGGTCCGGTGTTACTCCACCGGGATCGGGCCCGCGTACTCCAGGGTCCAGGTCTCCTGAAATTCGGGCTTGGGCGCGACGAGTTCGATCTGGGCGCCGCGGTGTCCGGCGCGCATGCTGAGGCCCTTGTCCGAAAGGATCTTGACTCCGCCGACGACCGAATCGAAGGTGAACTTGGTCCATTCAGTGCGCGGCACGCTGTTGACGAAGAGCTTCTCCTCCGTGACGGCGAGGCCTGCGGCGGGGTGGTAGGCGAGGTGGATCACGTACGGTGACCCGGGCTCGATCTCTTGCCCGGCCTCGGGGTGGTCGATGACCCACTCCTGCTCGATCGGGAGCGGGTTGAAGCGGTCGGTGATGACGGGGGCGCCGTACTTGACGGCGTACTCGGTGGCGGTCAACAGGCTGGTGGGGCCGATGATGTGGGCGTGGATCTTGTACCTGCCGGGCTTTACAGGGATCGAAGCCATGGGCGGGACTTCCTCTCTCAGGAGGGCGTCGAGGGATGGTTGGGCGCTACAAGACAGATCTCCCACCTCAAGGCACGGTCGGCTACCCCAAGAGGGGCAAATGCGGCTATACGGATTACGGCGTCGACTGTTCGGGGCGCGGTTGCGGACGTGGCGGCCTGGAGTCAGACCTTGTGGGCCTTGAGCATCAACGCCGTGGAGGGCCGAACACCGTACATGTGCTGGTCGCGGCGCACTGGCCGAAGGTGTGAACAGGGCGGAGTGCCTTTGTCGAGCTGACCTGTCGGCGCGGGTCGGCCTCCGTGCCGGTGAGCATCTCGGATGTCATGGGGGTGATTGCCCCTGGCGCCGCAGTTGATGGCGCGCATGCGTCACAGCAGCGCCCGTGCCGCGTTGACCTATCAGCACACCAGTGCCGAGCGCGATCGCCTGGACGCTGATGCGGTGAGCGGCCTCGTCGACAAGGGCCGGAAGAAGAAGCGGAAAGCCAAGAAAGAGCAGGATCGAAAGCGCAAGAGGCACGCAGGGGGCGCGACGGACTGAACGCCGCCCCGGAAAGCGATCAGGGCCAGGCGGAGGAGTGATCCTCTGACCTGGCCCTGAGCCGTAGAGAGCGGGCGACGGGAATCGAACCCGCGTAGCTAGTTTGGAAGACTAGGGCTCTACCATTGAGCTACGCCCGCACAGCGCGCGCCGCAGGTCAGCAGACCGCGGCACTGCACGCATCGTAGCGGGTCGACGCCGCCGCCCGCACATCCCTTCCCGGCGCGCGCCCCCGCCCGCTCCCCCGTGCTCGGCAAATGCGGCGGTCAGACGGCCTGCGGGCATGTACCCTACGTGTCGCACCAGACGGGGTGTGGCGCAGCTTGGTAGCGCGTCCGCTTTGGGAGCGGAAGGCCGTGGGTTCAAATCCCGCCACCCCGACCACCTGCGCGATCACCCGCGTCGTCCACCTGCGTGATCGCCCCCCGCACCTGGCCGGTGATCGACTTTTGGGTGGCTCACCCGCTGCGGTTACTATGCAAGCTGCGCGCTCGTGTGTCCCGGCCCACCCGGCCGGTGAACTCTCCCGGGCGGCGAATCGCCGGGCCTGTCGGGCTCCGGCGAACCCCAAGAAGTCAGCCACAAGGAGACCGAACCGTGAAGAGCGCCGTGGAGACCCTGAACCCGACCCGGGTTCGGCTCACTGTCGAGGTGCCCTTCGAGGAGCTCAAGGACAGCCTCGACGCGGCGTACAAGAAGATCAACCAGCAGGTCACGGTGAAGGGCTTCCGCAAGGGCAAGATCCCTGCCCGCGTCATCGACCAGCGGTTCGGCCGCGGTGCGGTCCTGGAGGAGGCGGTCAACGACGCGCTTCCGAAGTTCTACACCGAGGCGGTCAACGAGGCGGAGATCGACGTCCTCGGCCAGCCCGAGGTCGACATCACGGAGCTGAAGGACGGCGAGACGCTGAACTTCACCGCCGAGGTCGACGTCCGCCCCGCCCTGGAGCTCCCCGAGGACTTCTCCTCCATCGAGGTCGAGGTCGACGCCGTCGAGGTCACCGACGAGGACATCGACAAGTCGGTCGAGCAGCTCCGTGAGCGCTTCGCCTCCACCTCCCCGGTCGAGCGCGCCGCCGAGGACGGCGACGTCGTGACCGTGGACCTCGAGGCCAAGGTCGACGGAGAGGTCCTGGAGGACGGCGTCGCCGAGGGCGTCTCCTACACGATCGGCTCCGGCGAGCTCCTCGAGGGCATCGACGACGCCGTGAAGGGCCTGGAGGCCGGTGGCGAGGCCACCTTCACCTCCGAGCTCAAGGGCGGCTCGGCGGCCGGCAAGGAGGCCGAGGTCACCGTCAAGGTCACCCAGGTCGCCGCTCGCGAACTGCCCGAGCTGGACGACGAGTTCGCGCAGCTCGCCTCCGAGTTCGACACCCTGGAGGAGCTGAAGGCGGACAGCCGCAAGCGCCTCGAGAACATGAAGCAGTACGACCAGGCCACGCAGGCCCAGGAGCGCGTCCTGGAGAAGCTGCTGGAGCTCGTCGAGGTGCCCGTCCCCGAGAAGCTGCTCGAGGACGAGATCAACACCCGCAAGCACAACCTGGAGCACCACCAGCTCGGCCAGATGGGCCTCGACCTCGCGAAGTACCTGGAGATCCAGGGCAAGACCGCCGAGGAGTTCGACGCCGAGACCCGTGAGGCCGCGGTCAAGGGCATCAAGACCCAGTTCGTCCTGGACGAGCTCGTCAAGCGCGAGAAGCTGAACGTGAACCAGGAGGAGCTCACCGAGCACCTCATGCGCCGCGCCGCCTCCTCCGGCATGTCCCCCGACCAGTTCGCCCAGGCGGTCGTCGAGGGCGGCCAGGTTCCGCTGCTCGTCGGCGAGGTCGCCCGCGGCAAGGCCCTGGCCACGGTCGTCGAGTCCGCCACGGTCAAGGACACCAACGGCGAGATCGTCGACCTGGACGACGAGGACGAGGTCGAGGCCGCCACCGAGACGGTCGAGGCCGTCGAGGGTGCCGCCGAGACCGACGCCGAGGGCGACGAGAAGGCCGACGCCTGATCCGCACCACCGCCTCGCTGTGACGGGCCCCGGAACCTTGTGTTCCGGGGCTCGTTCCGTTACTCGCGCGACTACGCGCCGCTACGCCCCCGGCGAACACCCACCTCTCCGGGATTCTCCGGCGGGACCCGCGCGTTAGGGTCCATGAATACGAGGGCAGGGGAGTCCCCGTTGCCCCCGGCAGTACACGTGAGACGGCCCGGCGCCGTCGTAAGACGAGCAGGTGGAGACGTGACGAATCTGATGCCCTACGCCGCCGGCGAGCCTTCCATCGGTGGTGGCCTCGGCGACCAGGTCTACAACCGGCTGCTCGGCGAGCGGATCATCTTCCTCGGCCAGCCGGTCGACGACGACATCGCGAACAAGATCACCGCACAGCTGCTGCTCCTTGCCGCGGACCCGGACAAGGACATCTACCTCTACATCAACAGCCCCGGCGGCTCGATCACGGCCGGCATGGCGATCTACGACACCATGCAGTTCATCAAGAACGACGTGGTGACCATCGCCATGGGCCTCGCTGCCTCGATGGGCCAGTTCCTGCTCAGCGCGGGCACCCCCGGCAAGCGCTTCGCGCTGCCGAACGCCGAGATCCTGATCCACCAGCCCTCCGCCGGCCTGGCCGGCTCGGCCTCGGACATCAAGATCCACGCCGAGCGGCTGCTGCACACCAAGAAGCGCATGGCCGAGCTCACCTCGCAGCACACCGGCCAGTCGGTCGAGCAGATCACCCGCGACTCGGACCGCGACCGCTGGTTCGACGCGTTCGAGGCCAAGGAGTACGGCCTCATCGACGACGTCATCCCCACGGCCGCGGGCATGCCGGGCGGTGGCGGTACCGGGGCGGCGTAGGACCACGACCGACGGCACCGGTTCCCTCCGGGGGCAAGGCCGGTCGAACCCGGGTGACCTCCCGGGACGCCGGGTCCGCACGATCCCACCACGGTCGATGGAGACTTGTGGGTGTCACGGACCTCACCGGACCTCACCGGACCTCACCGGTCCCGGCAGTCCCGGCGGCCCGACAACCCGGACGGTCCCGCCCCGCGACCCCCGAAAGGCCTCACGCCCCGCAAGGGCCGACCCGGAAGGGCTCGCGGGTTCCGGAAGGGCTTGCAGGTTCCGGAAGGGCTCGCAGGTCCCGGAAGGGCTTGCAGGTCCCGGAAGGGCTTGCAGGTTCCGGAAGGGCTTGCAGGTCCCGGAAGGGCTCGCAGGTTCCGGAAGGGCTCGCAGGTTCCGGAAGGGCTCGCAGGTTCCGGAAGGGCTCGCAGGTTCCGGAAGGGCTCGCGGGTCCCGACAGGGCCCGCGGGTCCCGACAGGGCTCGCGGGTTCCGGAAGGGCCGGCGCCCCCGGGTGGCCCGCAGGTCCCGCGAGAGCTCGGCAGGCCCCATGAGGCCCCATGAGGCCTCCTAAAGGCCCCATGAGCCCCGTGAAGGCCTTCACGGGCCCCGCAGGGGTCACGAGGCCCCCGTGGAGCCCGTGGAGCCCGTCAGGGCCCCCACGGAGTCCCCGAGGCCCTCGTGGAGCCGACCGGGAACCGGCCGAGGCCACGGATCGGCCGAGGCCACGGATCGACCGAGGCCACGGAAGGACCCGGGCCACCGGAAGGACCGAGGCCGCCGCAAACGGCCCGGACCCGCCGTGGTGGCCGAGGCCGCCGGGACCGGAACCCGCCCGGAACCCGGTCGGACGCCGCCGTCGAAGACCCAGAGGGACCCTGCCGTCAGAGTCCCGCCCGCCCCTCCCAGCCCACCGCCCCACCCTCTCTCCAGGAGACACCGTGAACGACTTCCCCGGCAGCGGCCTCTACGCCCGCACGGCGGCCGAGTACACCGGCCCCCGCGCCGAGTCCCGCTACGTCATCCCCCGCTTCGTCGAGCGCACCTCCCAGGGCATCCGCGAGTACGACCCGTACGCGAAGCTCTTCGAGGAGCGCGTGATCTTCCTCGGCGTGCAGATCGACGACGCCTCCGCCAACGACGTCATGGCGCAGCTGCTGTGCCTGGAGTCGATGGACCCCGACCGGGACATCTCGGTCTACATCAACAGCCCCGGTGGTTCCTTCACCGCGCTGACGGCCATCTACGACACGATGCAGTTCGTCAAGCCCGACATCCAGACGGTCTGCATGGGCCAGGCGGCGTCCGCCGCCGCGATCCTGCTGGCGGCCGGTACGCCGGGCAAGCGCATGGCCCTGCCGAACGCGCGCGTGCTGATCCACCAGCCGTACAGTGAGACGGGCCGCGGTCAGGTCTCCGACCTGGAGATCGCCGCCAACGAGATCCTCCGGATGCGTGCGCAGCTGGAGGAGATGCTGGCCAAGCACTCGACCACGCCGATCGAGAAGATCCGCGAGGACATCGAGCGCGACAAGATCCTCACGGCCGAGGACGCCCTGTCGTACGGCCTGATCGACCAGATCATCTCCACCCGGAAGATGAACAACAGCTCTCTGCGTTGACGCACTGGGCCCTCTCGTCCGTACCCCTTGGCACGGTGTGACACGGTCCACGCGGAAGTGAACCGTGCCAAGGGGGGCCCGAACGGGGGTCCCGGCAAGGTACCGTCGGAATAAGGCAGCACCAGGAGCCGCTGGATTCGAAAGTGTCCAGGCGTCTCCCAGGCGAAGGGGAAGCACACCGTGGCACGCATCGGTGACGGCGGCGATCTGCTCAAGTGCTCGTTCTGCGGCAAGAGCCAGAAGCAGGTCAAGAAGCTCATCGCAGGGCCCGGTGTGTACATCTGCGACGAGTGCATCGATCTCTGCAACGAGATCATCGAGGAGGAACTCGCCGAGACGAGCGAGGTGCGCTGGGAGGAACTCCCCAAGCCCCGCGAGATCTACGAGTTCCTGGAGGGGTACGTCGTCGGCCAGGAGGCCGCGAAGAAAGCCCTCTCGGTCGCGGTGTACAACCACTACAAGCGGGTCCAGGCCGGTGAGAACGGCGGAGCCCAGGGCCGCGACGACGCCATCGAGTTGGCGAAGTCCAACATCCTCCTGCTCGGCCCCACGGGCTCGGGCAAGACCCTCCTCGCACAGACCCTCGCCCGCATGCTGAACGTGCCGTTCGCCATCGCCGACGCCACGGCGCTGACCGAGGCGGGGTACGTTGGCGAGGACGTCGAGAACATCCTCCTCAAGCTCATCCAGGCCGCCGACTACGACGTCAAGAAGGCCGAGACCGGGATCATCTACATCGATGAGATCGACAAGGTTGCCCGGAAGAGCGAAAACCCCTCCATCACGCGCGATGTGAGCGGTGAGGGCGTGCAGCAGGCGCTGCTGAAGATCCTGGAGGGCACCACGGCCTCCGTCCCGCCGCAGGGCGGACGCAAGCACCCGCACCAGGAGTTCATCCAGATCGACACGACGAACGTGCTGTTCATCGTGGGCGGCGCCTTCGCGGGCCTGGAGAAGATCATCGAGTCCCGGGCCGGCGCCAAGGGCATCGGCTTCGGCGCGACGATCCGCTCCAAGCGGGAGCTGGAGGCCAAGGACCAGTTCGAGGACGTCATGCCCGAGGACCTGGTCAAGTTCGGGATGATCCCCGAGTTCATCGGCCGTCTGCCCGTCATCACGAGCGTCCACAACCTCGACCGCGAGGCCCTGCTCCAGATCCTGATCGAGCCGCGCAACGCGCTGGTCAAGCAGTACGAGCGGCTGTTCGAACTCGACGGCGTGGAGCTGGACTTCGAGCGCGAGGCGCTGGAGGCCATCGCCGACCAGGCCATCCTCCGCCAGACCGGCGCCCGCGGTCTGCGCGCCATCATGGAGGAGGTCCTGATGTCGGTGATGTACGAGGTCCCCTCCCGCAAGGACGTGGCCCGCGTGGTCATCACGGCCGACGTCGTCCGCTCCAACGTCAACCCGACCCTGATCCCGCGCGAGCAGCGCGGCGGCCGTGGCTCGGGCGAGCAGAAGACGGCGTAAGGCAGGGACAGAGCACCCGCGGTACATGCGAAGGGGCCCCGGTCGACCGACCGGGGCCCCTTCGCATGTACCGCCGACGGGTCACGCCTTGACGCGGACCTCGTCGCGCAGCTTCGTGGTGAGGTCGGCCGCCACGTCCTTGGTGACCCCCTTCGTGGCGTCACCCGGCGAGACCATGGCGATGGTGCTGTAGTCGGCCCAGGCGCAGAACCAGTCGGTCTTCTCCTGCTTGGTCAGCGTGTTCGTGCCGGTGGCCGCCTGGCACTTCATGACCGCGCCGTCGAGGTCGACCTCCTCGGGCTCGCCGACCAGCTTGGCGTCCGAGCCGCTGCTGCTGGAGGAGGAGCTCTCCTCGGACGACTTCTTGAAGTTGGCGAAGAACGTGTCGAGCGCCTTCTCGGGGTCGGCGATCGTGCCGTAGGCGCCGGCGAAGGTGATGCCCTTGGCGGTGGCCAGCTCGGTCGCGTCGGGCGCGGTGCTCGGGTCGGAGGGGTCGTAGCCGCTCAGGTCGGCCGTGGAGTAGACACCGAGCACGGTCTTGCCGTTCTTGACGCCGCTCTTCTCCAGATCGGACGCCGAGTCGTCACCGGCGCTCGCGCCGTCGTCGGAGGCCCGCTTGTAGTCGGAGAGCACGGTGGCCGGAGTGGCCAGCTTGTGGGCGCCGTCGTCCTCCAGGCCGCCCGAGCCGCTGCCCGTGCCGAGGACGAAGAACGCGCCCACGCCGATCGCGACGACCACCGCGACCGCGCCGAGGATGATGCCGGCCTTCTTGCCGCCGCCTCCGCTCGGCACCGGGGGCTGCGGGACGCCGTAGGGGGCCTGGCCGTACGGGGGCTGCTGGCCGTAGCCGGCCGCGGTCGGCGGCTGCTGGCCGTACGGTCCCGGCTGCGGGGGCTGGCCGTAGGGTCCCGGCTGCGGGGGCTGGCCGTAGGGGCCGGCCTGCGGGGGCTGCGTCGGGTAGCCGTAACCGGGCTGCGGGGCCGGGGGCTGCTGGGGGTAGCCGTAGCCGGGCTGGGGCGCCTGCGGGGGCTGGCCGTAGGGGCCGGGCTGGCCGCCGTACGGGCCGGGCTGCTGGGGCTGCCCGCCGTACGGGCCCGGCTGGTGCTGACTCATTCTGGGTTCCCCTCCAGATGCTTATGTGATTTTCACATCCTGGCTTAAACCCAGTACCTGCTCGGCGGTGGGGGCCCGACCGTTACACGGCAAACACGTTTCGGGACGGCCCCGTGACACCCCTAAACTGGCCCCGTGACCGAGAACGCTCATCAGCAGCCATCAGCGCCCCCCACCGAACTGCCGACCCAGTACGCGCCGGCCGACGTAGAGGGGCCGCTGTACGAGCGCTGGGTGGAGCGGGGTTACTTCGAGGCGGACGAGAAGAGCGACAAGCCGCCGTACACCATCGTCATCCCGCCGCCGAACGTCACGGGCAGCCTGCACCTCGGGCACGCCTTCGAGCACACCCTCATCGACGCCCTCACCCGCCGCAAGCGCATGCAGGGCTTCGAGACGCTGTGGCAGCCCGGCATGGACCACGCCGGCATCGCCACCCAGAACGTCGTCGAGCGCGAACTGGGCAAGGAGGGCAAGTCCCGCCACGACCTCGGCCGGGAGGCGTTCGTCGAGCGGGTCTGGCAGTGGAAGGGCGAGTCCGGCGGCCAGATCAGCGGCCAGATGCGCCGCCTCGGCGACGGCGTCGCCTGGTCCCGTGAGCGCTTCACCATGGACGAAGGCCTCTCCCAGGCCGTCCAGACCATCTTCAAGCGCCTCTACGACGACGAGCTGATCTACCGCGCCGAGCGCATCATCAACTGGTGCCCGCGCTGTCTGACCGCCATTTCGGACATCGAGGTCGAGTACCAGGACGACGACGGCGAGCTCGTCTCCATGAAGTACGGCGAGGGGGACGACACCATCGTCGTCGCCACCACCCGCGCCGAGACGATGCTCGGTGACACCGCCGTCGCCGTCCACCCCGACGACGAGCGCTACCGGCACCTGATCGGCAAGCTGATCCGGCTGCCGCTGACGGACCGTTCCATCCCGGTCGTCGCCGACACCCACGTCGACCCGGAGTTCGGCACCGGCGCCGTCAAGGTGACCCCGGCGCACGACCCGAACGACTTCGAGATCGGCCAGCGCCACAACCTGCCGTCCCTCACCGTCATGGACGAGCACGCCGTCATCACCGCCCACGGTCCCTTCCAGGGACTGGACCGGCTGGAGGCCCGCTCCGCCATCGTCGCCGCCCTGCGCGCCGAGGGCCGGATCGTCGCCGAGAAGCGGCCGTACGTCCACAGCGTCGGCCACTGCTCCCGCTGCAAGACCACCATCGAGCCGCGCCTGTCCATGCAGTGGTGGGTCAAGGTCGGCCCGCTCGCCAAGGCCGCCGGTGACGCGGTCCGCGACGGCCGCGTCAAGATCCACCCGCAGGAGATGGAGAAGCGGTACTTCGACTGGGTCGACAACCTCCACGACTGGTGCATCTCGCGGCAGTTGTGGTGGGGCCACCGCATCCCCGTCTGGTACGGCCCGAACGGCGAGGTCGTCTGCGTCGGCCCGGACGACGAGGCGCCGAGCGGCGAGGGCTGGCGTCAGGACACCGACGTCCTCGACACCTGGTTCTCCTCCGGCCTGTGGCCCTTCTCCACCCTGGGCTGGCCCGAACAGACCGAGTCGCTCGCGAAGTTCTACCCGAACTCCGTCCTGGTCACCGGCTACGACATCCTCTTCTTCTGGGTCGCCCGGATGATGATGTTCGGCCTGTACGCGATGGACGGCACCCCGCCGTTCCACACCATCGCCCTGCACGGCATGGTCCGCGACCAGTTCGGCAAGAAGATGTCGAAGTCCTTCGGCAACGCGGTCAACCCGCTCGACTGGATGGACAAGTACGGCTCCGACGCCCTCCGTTTCACCCTCGCCCGCGGCGCCAACCCGGGCGTCGACGTCCCGATCGGCGAGGACTGGGTCCAGGGCTCCCGCAACTTCGCCAACAAGATCTGGAACGCCACCCGCTTCGCGCTGATGAACGGCGCGACGGTGGACGGCCCCCTGCCGGACGCCTCCGCGATGTCGGCGACGGACCGCTGGATCCTCTCCCGCCTCAACTCGGTCATCGCCGAAGTCGACGCGTTCTACGAGGACTTCCAGTTCGCCAAGCTCTCCGACGCCCTCTTCCACTTCGCGTGGGACGAGGTCTTCGACTGGTACGTCGAGCTGTCCAAGACGACGTTCCAGGCGGGCGGCGAGCCCGCGAAGGTCTCCCAGCGCGTCCTCGGCGAGGTCCTCGACGTCACCCTGAAGCTGCTGCACCCGGTGGTCCCGTTCGTCACCGAGACCCTCTGGACCACGCTGACCGGCGGCGAGTCGGTCGTCATCGCCGACTGGCCGACGGACTCGGGCTTCCGGGACCCGGCCGCCGAGCAGGAGATCGAGAGCCTCCAGTCGGTGATCACCGAGGTCCGCCGCTTCCGCGCCGACCAGGGCCTCCAGCCCGGCCAGCGCGTCCCGGCCCGTCTGACCCTCGACGGCACGGCGCTGGCGCCCCACGAGGCCGCCATCCGCCAGCTGCTGCGCCTCCAGCCGGAGGGCGAGGCATTCTCGGCCACCGCCACCCTCCCGGTCGCCGGCGCCACGGTCGCCCTCGACCTCTCCGGCACGATCGACGTGGCGGCCGAGCGCAAGCGGCTCGCGAAGGACCTCGCGGCGGCCGAGAAGGAGAAGGCCCAGGCGAACGCCAAGCTCGGCAACGAGGCCTTCCTGGCGAAGGCCCCGGACAACGTGGTCGACAAGATCCGGGGCCGCCTGGCGAAGGCGGAGGAGGACATCGCCCGCATCGGGGCCCAGCTGGAAAGGCTGCCCGAGGCGTAAGCGCCCTGAAGGGGCGCGGGGCCGCATCACTATGCGGCCCCGCCGCGTGGGCGCGACCAGCCACAGACTCCCCGCGCCCGCGGGACGGGACCAGCCACCCTCCTCCGTAGGCCCCGGCCTAGACTGACCTCGTGAGCGACAGCGACCCCTTCGACGAGATCATCGAAGCCGAGACGGACCGCGACCCCGACCTCGCGGTCATCGAGGCCGGCAGCCGCACCCTGCGCACCCAGGGCGGAGCCCCGAGCGCTGACGTCCCGACCCGCCCCGAGGACCCCGAGGTCGACAAGGCCCTCCGCGCGGTCGAGGCCGACCTGGCCACCCGCTGGGGCGAGACCAAGCTGGAGCCGTCCGTCAGCCGGATCGCCGCGCTGATGGATGTCCTGGGCGAGCCGCAGCGGACGTACCCCTCGATCCACATCACGGGCACCAACGGCAAGACCTCCACCGCCCGCATGATCGAGGCCCTGCTCGGCGCCTTCGAACTGCGCACCGGCCGTTACACCTCCCCCCACGTGCAGTCCATCACCGAGCGCATCAGCCTCGACGGCGCCCCGATCTCCGCCGAACGCTTCATCGAGACGTACGACGACATCAAGGCGTACATCGAGATGGTCGACTCCCAGCAGGAGTACCGGCTCTCCTTCTTCGAGGTGCTGACCGGCATGGCGTACGCCGCCTTCGCGGACGCCCCGGTCGACGTCGCCGTCGTCGAGGTCGGCATGGGCGGCTCCTGGGACGCCACCAACGTCATCGACGGCGACGTCGCCGTCGTCACGCCCATCGACCTCGACCACACCGACCGGCTGGGGGAGACCCCGGGCGAGATCGCGGGGGAGAAGGGCGGGATCATCAAGCAGGACGCCACGGTCATCCTGGCCCAGCAGCCGGTCGACGCGGCCCAGGTGCTGCTGAAGAAGGCCGTCGAGGTCGACGCCACGGTGGCCCGCGAGGGGCTGGAGTTCGGTGTCGTGGCGCGCCAGGTCGCCGTCGGCGGACAGCTGGTCACCCTGCGCGGGCTGGGCGGCGAGTACCCCGAGGTGTACCTCCCGCTGCACGGCGAGCACCAGGCGCACAACGCGGCCGTCGCGCTCGCCGCCGTCGAGGCGTTCTTCGGCGTCGGCGCCCAGCGGCCCGAACCGCTCGACGTCGACGCCGTCCGCAAGGCCTTCGCGGCCGTGTCCTCGCCGGGCCGGCTGGAGGTCGTACGGCGCTCCCCTACCGTCGTCCTGGACGCCGCCCACAACCCGGCCGGCGCGCGGGTGACCGCCGACGCCATCGGCGAGGCCTTCGACTTCAGCCGGCTGATCGGCGTGGTCGGGGCGAGCGGCGACAAGAACGTCCGCGGCGTGCTGGAGGCCTTCGAGCCGATCTTCGCGGAGGTCGTCGTCACCCAGAACTCCAGCCACCGCGCCATGGACGCCGACGAGCTGGCCGCGATCGCCGTGGAGGTGTTCGGCGACGAACGCGTCCAGGTCGAGCCGCGGCTGCCGGACGCCCTGGAGGCGGCGATCACGCTCGCCGAGGAGGAGGGCGAGTTCGCCGGCGGCGGTGTGCTGGTCACCGGTTCCGTCATCACGGTCGGCGAGGCCCGGCTGCTCCTCGGGAAGGGCTGAACACCCCGTCATGCGTACGCTCTGTTCCTCGACCCTGATCGGCGAGTTCTTCATCATCGGATTCGCCGGTCTGGTCGCCATGAAGGAACCCGACCTGTCCATGGCCACGGTGTGGACGGTGTGCGGGATCGCGATGCTCCTCAGCGTGCTGCTGTGCGCCGTGGTCACCCGGCCCGGGGGCGTCGCCCTCGGCTGGGCGCTCCAGATCGCGCTGGTCGCGTCCGGTTACTTCGTCCCGATGATGTTCATCATCGGGGTGCTGTTCGCCGGCCTGTGGTGGGCGTCGGTGCACTATGGGCGCAAGGTCGACGAGGCGAAGGCGAGATTCGCGGCGCAGTCCGGCTCCTCCGCGCCTGACGCTGCGTAACAGGTTTTCGGACACGCCCTGTAACCTTCGAACACCCCGCACGACCCTTGATCCATTAGGAGCCCCCCGTGAGCCAGCGCACCCTCGTCCTCCTCAAGCCCGACGCGGTCCGTCGCGGCCTGACCGGCGAGATCATCAGCCGTATCGAGCGCAAGGCGGGCTGGCGGATCACCGCGCTGGAGCTGCGCACCCTGGACCAGGAAACGCTGGAGCAGCACTACGGCGAGCACAAGGGCAAGCCCTTCTACGAGCCGCTGGTGGAGTTCATGGCGTCCGGTCCGGTCGTCGCGCTGATCGTCGAGGGCGACCGGGTCGTCGAGGGTGTGCGCGCGCTGGCCGGCCCGACCGACCCGATCGCGGCGGCTCCCGGCTCGATCCGCGGCGACTACGGCGTCATCGTCCGCGAGAACCTGATCCACGCCTCCGACTCCGAGGAGTCCTCCGAGCGCGAGATCAAGATCTTCTTCCCGGGGCGCGCGTAACCGTTCCGAGACGACTGAGACGGGCGATCGAGGGAACGAGACTCCCCGAACGCCCGTCTCCGGAAGCGAACCCACACAGCATCTGCTGACAATGGCCAGGACCCTTCCGCAGTGTCCGAGAAGGCGCGTCTACGATGGAAGCCTTCACGTCACAGCACCCACCTCGCCGACCTGAAAAGCCCTCAAAAGCTCATGGAAGGCCAGTCGAATCCTGATGGGGAACTCAATGTCGTTCATCGGCCGTGACATGGCTGTCGACCTCGGGACCGCCAACACGCTGGTGTACGTCAGGGGTCGCGGGATCGTACTCAACGAGCCGTCCGTCGTCGCGATCAACACCAACACCGGTGGCATCCTCGCGGTCGGCGCCGAAGCGAAGAAGATGATCGGGCGCACGCCGGGCAACATCGTGGCCGTGCGGCCGCTGAAGGACGGCGTGATCGCCGACTTCGAGATCACCGAGCGGATGCTCCGCTACTTCATCCTGAAGATCCACAAGCGGCGGTATCTGGCTCGTCCGCGGGTCGTCGTCTGTGTGCCCTCGGGCATCACGGGCGTCGAGCGCCGCGCCGTCATCGAGGCGTCGACCCAGGCCGGCGCCCGTCAGGTGCACATCATCGAGGAGCCCATGGCCGCGGCCATCGGCTCCGGCCTGCCGGTCCACGAGGCGACGGGCAACATGGTGGTGGACATCGGCGGCGGCACCACGGAGGTCGCGGTCATCTCGCTCGGCGGCATCGTCACCGCCCAGTCCATCCGTGTCGCGGGCGACGAGCTGGACAACGCGATCATCCAGCACATCAAGAAGGAGTACAGCCTCCTGCTGGGTGAGCGCACGGCCGAGCAGATCAAGATCACCATCGGCTCGGCGTACGACCTCGACTCCGACGAGCACACCGAAATCCGTGGCCGGGACCTCGTCTCCGGGCTGCCCAAGACCGTCGTCATCTCGGCCGCCGAGGTGCGCAAGGCGATCGAGGAGCCCGTCAACGCGATCGTCGACGCCGTCAAGACCACGCTGGACAAGTGTCCGCCGGAGCTGTCCGGCGACATCATGGACCGCGGAATCGTTCTGACCGGCGGCGGAGCACTGCTGCGCGGTCTGGACGAGCGGCTGCGCCGGGAGACCGGTATGCCGATCCACATCGCCGAGGACCCGCTGGACAGCGTGGCGCTCGGTTCCGGCAAGTGCGTCGAGGAGTTCGAGGCGCTCCAGCAGGTTCTGGACGCCGCGCCCCGCAGATGACGTAACGCTTCGGTTCCGCCGTACGGGATGATCCCCTCTCGTGCGGCGGATCGTTGACATTCCGGCATAAGCTCCCACAAAGCGCCCTTGGTCATCCTGGCCCGGGGCTACCCGAATTCCTGTGTAGTGATTTCTCTATCGAGGAAGGGCACGGCCGCCGCACGTGAGGGACACACGAGAGAGCCGGCTGCTCCTGGTGCTGCTGATCGCCATCGCGTTCGCACTGATCACGGTGGACATCCGCGGTGGTGAGGACTCCCCGGTCGACGGTGCCCGGCAGGCCGCGGCCGCGGTCTTCGGCCCGATCGAGGACGGGGTGTCCTCGGCGGTGGACCCGGTCGGCAACGCCGTCTCGGCGGTCCGCGACTCCGGTGAGCGCCACGACCGGATGGCGCTGCTGGAGAAGGAGAACGCGGCCCTCAAGGCGAAGCTCGGCAGCGACGACCGCAACCGCAGCCGGCTGGCCCAGCTCGACAAGATGCTGAAGATCGCGGGCGAGGGCCAGTACGGCATCAAGGGCGCCGAGGTCATCGCGATAGGAGCGGCCCAGGGCTTCTCCTGGACGATCACCATCGACGTCGGCGCGAGCGACGGCATCAAGCGCGACATGACCGTCCTCAACGGCGACGGGCTCGTCGGCCGGGTGACCACGGTCGGCCCGCACACCGCGACCGTGCTCCTCGCCAACGACCCCGACTTCACCGTCGGCACCCGCATGGAGGGCAACGACGAACTCGGCTTCGCCTCCGGACAGGGCGACAGCCCGCTGCGCGTCGAACTCCTCAACGGCAAGGCGGACGTGAAGAAGGGCGACCGTCTGGTCACCTTCGGCTCGCAGGCCGACAAGCCGTTCGTGCCGGGGGTCCCGGTCGGCGTGGTCTCCCGGGTCGACCCCTCCGGCGGCGACCTCACCCGCACCCTCTACGTCACGCCGTACGTCAGCTTCACCAAGCTGGACATCGTCGGCGTGGTCGTCGAGACCCCGAAGAAGGACCCGCGCGACACCGTGCTCCCGGCCAAACCCAAGCCGGTGCCCACCCCGACGGTCACCGTCACCGTGACCCCGAACGCCGATGGCCAGCAAGAGCAGCAGTAGGAGCTGACAACCCCCATGCGCGTCAACCGGATCCTGCTCTCCGTCCCGCTGGTCGTCGTCGCCCTGGTGATCCAGGTGAGCGTCCTCGCCCGCCTCCACCTCCCGGGCGCGGTCCCCGATCTGCTGCTCCTCACCGTCCTGGGCCTCGCCATGGTGTACGGCCATGTCGGCGGCGCCCTCATCGGCTTCGGCGCGGGCCTCCTCGCCGACCTCGCGCCGCCCGCCGACCACGCGGCCGGGCGGTACGCCCTGGTGCTCTGCGTGATCGGCTATCTCGCCGGACTGGTCAAGCCGGAGACCGGCCAGATCAAGTCGGCCACCGGCCCGATGGTCGTCGTGGTCGCCGCCGCGGTCGGCTCCACCCTGCTCTACGCCGGCGTCGGAGCCCTCGTCGGCGACACGGCGGCCCGTCATGTCGGCCTGACCGGGCTGCTGTTCTCGGCCGCCCTGTACGACCTGCTGCTCGCCCCCTTCGTGGTCCCGGGCGTGATGTTCCTGGCCCGGCGGGCCGAGAACGATCCGCTCGCCGAGACCAACTCCGCGTCCAAGGGCTCGGACATCTCCTCGGGCTGGCTGTCCTCCGGGACGGGCCTGAAGATCGGCGGCCAGCGCGGCGGCCTCAAGCTGAAGGCGGCGAAGTCGCGGGCGACCCGGGCCGGGCGCATCAAGGGGGTCAAGCGGCTGTGAGAGCGCATGAGTTCACCCGAACGGGTCACTTTGGGCGGAACGCGGCCTCACAGGCTGATCGTTCATCATTCGTACGCACATCCAGCCGCGCACATGTGTTCGCTCACTGAGAGGGGGAGGCAGCCGCAGTGACCAACATTCCCGAGACCGGCCGGACGCCACGTGTCCAGATCCGGCTCGTCGTGATCCAGATCCTCGTCCTCTCCCTCCTCGGCACCCTCGGCGGCCGGCTGTGGTACCTCCAGATCCGCGAGGGCGCGGCCTACGCCAAGGAGGCCTCCGGCAACCACGTCCAGCAGGTCGTCGAGCCCGCCGTGCGCGGCTCCATCCTGGACGCGCGCGGAGTGCCCCTCGCGGACAACGAGACGCGGCTGGTGGTCTCCGCCTCCCGCACCGACCTGCTCAAGCAGGACGACGACGGTAAGGCGGTCCTGACCAAGCTCGCGGGCGTCCTCGGCATGGACCCCACGGAGGTCATGCAGAAGGTCCGGCTGTGCGACGCGAAGACCCCCCAGCCCTGCTGGAACGGCTCGCCCTACCAGCCGATCCCCATCACCGACGAGGCCACCGCCAAGCAGGCCCTGCAGATCCGTGAGCGCGCCGAGGACTTCCCCGGCATCACCGCCGAGCCGGAGGCCGTGCGCCGCTACCCCGCGCCCGGCAAGTCCAACACCGCCCAGGTCCTCGGCTACCTCTCACCGGTCACCGACGACGAGATCACCAAGGCCCAGGACACCGACTCGCCCTATCTGCGCTCCGACCAGGTCGGCCGCTCCGGTCTGGAGCGCCAGTACGACAAGGTGCTGCGCGGCAAGGCCGGCGTCACCCGCTACGAGGTCGACAACCTCGGCCGGGTCATCGGCCAGGCCGAGGCCACCCCGGCAGAGCCCGGCTCCAACCTGGTCACCAGCATCGACTCCCGCGTCCAGCGCGTCGCCGAGTACGAGCTGAACAACGCGATGAAGGTCGCCCGCCAGCAGTTCGACAAGATCACCGGCACCAACTACAAGGCCGACTCCGGCGCCGTCGTCGTGATGGAGGCCAAGACCGGCCGGATCGTCGCCATGGCCTCCGCGCCCACCTACGACCCGAACGTCTGGGTGGGCGGCATCTCGGCCAAGGACTACAAGAAGCTCACCGGGAAGAACTCCGACTACCCGCTGCTCAACCGGGCCATACAGGGTCAGGCCGCGCCCGGCTCGACGTTCAAGGTGGTCTCCACGGCCGCCGCCGTCGAGGCCGGCTATGTCTGGGACGGCGGCTACCCGTGCACCAGCTCGTACTCGGTGGGCGGCCAGGTCTTCAACAACTTCGAGGGCGAGAACTTCGGCCCGATCTCGCTCGGCCGCGCCCTGGAGGTCTCCTGCGACACCGTCTTCTACGCCCTCGCGGACCGCGAGTGGAAGAAGGACGGCGGCATCAACCCCAAGAAGGGTGAGCCCAAGGACTACTTCTACAAGGCGGCCCACCAGTTCGGCCTCGGCAAGGAGACCGGCGTCGACCTGCCGAACGAGGTCACCGGCCGGGTCCCGGACCGCCAGTGGAAGGAGTCCTACTGGAAGGCCAACAAGAGCGCCTGGTGCAAGTACGGCAAGAAGAACGGCACCTACGTCGAGAAGATCGCCTACGAGAACTGCCTCGAGGGCAACAAGATGCGTGAGGGCGACTCGATCAACTACTCCATCGGCCAGGGCGACACCCTCGTCACACCGATCCAGGAGGCCGTGATCTACGGCGCCCTCGCCAACGGCGGCACCATGTACCAGCCGTCCATCGGCAAGGCGGTCATCAGTGCCGACGGCAAGACCGTCACCGAGATCAAGCCGAAGAAGACGGGCAAGCTGCCCATCAGCAAGGCGACCCTGGCCGGCATGGACGACGCCCTCGCGGGCGTGGTCACCCGGGGTACGGCCGCCTGGAAGTTCGGCGGCTGGCCGCAGGACAAGATCGAGCTGCACGCCAAGACCGGTACCGCGGAGGTCTACGGCAAGCAGACCACGTCCTGGCTGGCCACCTACAGCAAGGACTACACGGTCATCATGACCATCGCCCAGGCCGGTACCGGTTCGGGCGCCTCCGGTGAGGCCGTGCGCCACATCTACAACGCCCTCTACGGCGTCTCCGCGGACGGCTCGATCGACAAGAAGAACGCCCTGCTGCCCACCCCGCAGAAGGGCCTGCCGACCGTGCAGACAGACGGCACGATCAAGGCCCCGAAGGTCGCCAAGGACCCGGCCAAGGACCAGCGCGCCAGCCAGGAGAAGGCCCCCGAGGCGGACGCCTCGCAGCCGGCCGGGACCACCCAGCAGAACACCACGAACCAGAACACCCGCCGACGACGACGGCGGCGACGGGACGGATGCGGGGGCGCCGCAGGCCGGCGGTCGGTCGGCAGGAGGTCGCTCGCATGACCGGCGTGAACAGCTTCTCCGTCTCCGGATACGGGCCCGCGCGGGCCGGCTGGACCCGGGTCCTCGCCCGTGACTCGCTGGCCCGCCGACTCGACTGGCCGATACTGCTGTCGGCCGTCGCCCTCTCCCTGATCGGCTCGGTGCTGGTCTTCTCCGCGACCCGCAACCGCACCGAGATCAACCAGGGCGACCAGTACTACTTCCTGATCCGCCATCTGATGAACACCGGCATCGGGATCGCCCTGATGATCGGCACCATCTGGCTCGGCCACCGCACCCTGCGCAACGCGGTGCCCGTCCTCTACGGCCTCTCGCTGCTCGGCATCCTGCTGGTGCTGACCCCGCTCGGCTCGACGGTCAACGGCGCGCACTCCTGGATCGTGTTCGGCGGCGGTTTCTCGCTCCAGCCCTCGGAGTTCGTGAAGATCACGATCATCCTGGGCATGTCGATGCTGCTCGCGGCGAGGGTCGACGCCGGCGACAAGCTCTACCCGGACCACCGCACGGTCGTCCAGGCGCTCGGTCTCGCCTCCGTCCCGATGCTGATCGTGATGCTCATGCCCGACCTCGGGTCGGTCATGGTGATGGTGATGATCGTGCTGGGGGTGCTGCTGGCCTCCGGCGCCTCCAACCGCTGGGTCTTCGGACTGCTCGGCGCGGGCGCGGCCGGCGCGGTCGCCGTCTGGCAGCTGCACATCCTCGACGAGTACCAGATCGCCCGCTTCGCCGCCTTCGCCAACCCCAGCCTCGACCCGGCCGGCGTCGGCTACAACACCAACCAGGCGCGCATCGCGATCGGATCCGGCGGGCTGACCGGCGCGGGCCTGTTCCACGGCTCGCAGACCACCGGCCAGTTCGTCCCCGAGCAGCAGACGGACTTCGTCTTCACCGTGGCGGGCGAGGAACTCGGCTTCGTCGGCGCGGGCCTGATCATCGTGCTCCTCGGGGTGATCCTCTGGCGCGCCTGCCGCATCGCCCGCGAGACGACCGAGCTGTACGGCACGATCGTCGCCGCCGGGATCGTGGCGTGGTTCGCGTTCCAGTCGTTCGAGAACATCGGGATGACGCTCGGGATCATGCCGGTGACCGGTCTGCCCCTGCCGTTCGTGTCGTACGGCGGCTCGTCGATGTTCGCCGTGTGGGTGGCGATGGGGCTGTTGCAGTCGATCCGGGTGCAGCGGCCGATGTCCGCGTGAACGTGGGTTTTCCAGCCTTTGGTCGCGAATTCAACGGAAGTTGACCCTGCCGTCCCGGCCCGACTGCGACTAGATTCATTTCATGGCGGAGACGAAACGCGAGATCGAGCGCAAGTACGAATCCGATGACAGCGGGCTGCCCGACCTGACCGGCGTCGCCGGAGTGGCGAGCGTCCTCGACAAGGGCACCGCCGAGCTGGACGCGACCTACTACGACACCTCCGACCTGCGCCTGGCCTCGGCCTCCATCACCCTGCGCCGCCGCACGGGCGGCTCCGACGCCGGCTGGCACCTGAAGCTGCCGGTCGGCCCCGGGGTCCGGGACGAGATCCGCGCCCCGCTCTCCGACACGGTCCCGGACGAGCTGGCCGGACTGGTGCGTTCCCGGGTGCGCGAGGGACAGCTGGTGGCGGTGGTCCGGCTGCGCTCCGCACGGGACGTACGGGACCTGGTGGACGCCGACGGCAGACTGCTGGCCGAGGCGAGCGTGGACACCGTACGGGCGGAGCGGCTGTTCGGCGGGCAGGGCAGCGCCCAGTGGAGCGAGATCGAGGTGGAGCTGGCCGACGACGGTGACCCGGCCCTCCTCGACAAGGTGGAGAAACGGCTGCGCAAGGCGGGCGTACGGCCGTCGAAGTCGGCGTCGAAGCTGGCGCGGGCCCTCGCGGAGACCAAGGGCGGACATCCGCGCCCCGAGGACGACGGCCCCGGCGAGCCCGTCACCGCCGGGGACCATGTGTTGGCGTACGTCCGCGCCCAGCGCGACGCGATCGTCGAGCTGGACCCGGCGGTGCGCCAGGACGCCGAGGAGTCGGTGCACGACATGCGGGTCGCCACCCGCCGACTGCGCAGCACCTTCCGCTCCTTCGGCAGGGTCCTCGACCAGGACGTCACCGACCCGGTCGCCGCCGAGCTGAAATGGCTGGCCGGGGAGCTGGGCGTGGGCCGCGACCACGAGGTGCTGGCCGAGCGGCTGACGGCCGCCTTCGACGAACTGCCGCCCACCCTGGTCGCCGGCCCGGTCCGGGAACGGCTGAGGAAATGGTCGAAGGCCGGCGAGAAGGGGTCGAGGCGCCGGCTGCTCGCCGTACTGGACTCCGCGCGCTATCTGACGCTCCTCGACACCCTGGACGCGCTCGTCGCCGATCCGCCGGTGCTGAAGGCGGCCGCCAAGAAGCCGGAGAGCGTGCTCGCCAAGGCCGTGCGCAAGGACTTCGCGAAGGTGTCCGCGCTGATCGAGGAGGCCGTGGAGCAGCCGCCGGGCACGGACCGCGACCTCGCCCTGCACGAGGCCCGCAAGAAGGCCAAGCGCACGCGCTACGCGGCGGAGACGTCCGGGCCCGCCCTCGGCCGGCCGGCGAAGGACCTGGTCAAGTCCATGAAGTCGCTGCAGAGCCTGCTCGGCGACCACCAGGACAGCGTGATGGCCCGGACGACCCTGCGCGAGCTGTCCGCCGTGGCGCACGCGGCGGGGGAGAACGGGTTCACGTACGGCGTGCTCTACGCCCGTGAGGAGCGGCGCGCGGAGCGGGTCGAGGAGGCCGTCCCCGGGGAGTGGAAGAAGACCATCGGCTCGATGGAGGTTTAGACCGGCTTTGATCGCGATTTTCGCGGGCGGGGGAGTGCTCCGGGCGCGTTAGGCTGGATGGCCACCCTGTCAGCTCACGAAGGTAACGCCGCGATGTCTGTCGAGTCGGTCTTCCCGCAGCTCGAAGCCTTGCTCCCGCACGTGCAGAAGCCGATCCAGTACGTCGGGGGCGAGCTCAACTCCACGGTCAAGCCGTGGGAGTCCTGTGACGTCCGCTGGGCGCTCATGTACCCGGACGCCTACGAGGTCGGTCTGCCCAACCAGGGCGTCATGATCCTCTACGAGGTACTGAACGAGCAGGAGGGCGTCCTCGCCGAGCGCACCTACAGCGTGTGGCCGGACCTGGAGGCGCTGATGCGGGAGCACGGCGTCCCGCAGTTCACGGTCGACAGCCACCGCCCGGTGAAGGCCTTCGACGTGTTCGGCCTGTCCTTCTCCACGGAGCTGGGCTACACGAACATGCTGACGGCCCTGGACCTGGCCGGGATCCCCCTGGAGTCCAAGGACCGCGGGCTGGACGACCCGATCGTCCTCGCAGGCGGCCACGCCGCCTTCAACCCCGAGCCGATCGCCGACTTCATCGACGCCGCCGTCATCGGCGACGGCGAGCAGGCCGTGCTCGACATGACGCGGATCATCAAGGAGTGGAAGGCCGAGGGCCGTCCCGGCGGCCGCGAGGAGGTCCTCTTCCGCCTCGCGAAGACCGGCGGCGTCTACATCCCGGCGTTCTACGACGTCGAGTACCTCCCGGACGGCCGTATCTCCCGTGTCGTACCGAACCGCTCGGGCGTGCCGTGGCGTGTCTCCAAGCACACGGTCATGGACCTCGACGAGTGGCCGTACCCGAAGCAGCCCCTCGTCCCGCTCGCCGAGACGGTCCACGAGCGCATGTCGGTGGAGATCTTCCGCGGCTGCACGCGCGGCTGTCGCTTCTGCCAGGCCGGCATGATCACCCGCCCGGTGCGCGAGCGCTCCATCACGGGCATCGGCGAGATGGTCGAGAAGGGCCTGAAGGCGACGGGCTTCGAGGAGGTCGGCCTGCTGTCGCTGTCCTCGGCGGACCACTCGGAGATCGGCGACATCGCCAAGGGCCTGGCCGACCGCTACGAAGAGGACAAGATCGGCCTCTCCCTCCCCTCCACCCGTGTCGACGCCTTCAACGTCGACCTGGCGAACGAGCTGACGAGGAACGGCCGCCGCTCCGGCCTCACCTTCGCCCCCGAGGGCGGCTCCGAGCGCATGCGCAAGGTCATCAACAAGATGGTCTCGGAGGAGGACCTGATCCGTACCGTCGCGACGGCCTACGGCAACGGCTGGCGCCAGGTGAAGCTGTACTTCATGTGCGGCCTGCCGACGGAGACGGACGACGACGTTCTCCAGATCGCCGACATGGCGATGAACGTGATCGCCAAGGGCCGCGAGGTCTCCCGCTCCAACGACATCCGCTGCACGGTCTCGATCGGCGGCTTCGTCCCCAAGCCCCACACCCCCTTCCAGTGGGCCCCGCAGCTCTCGGCGGAGGAGACGGACGCCCGCCTCACCAAGCTGCGTGACAAGATCCGCGGCGACAAGAAGTACGGCCGTTCGATCGGCTTCCGCTACCACGACGGCAAGCCCGGCATCGTCGAGGGCCTCCTCTCCCGCGGCGACCGGCGCATCGGCGCCGTGATCCGCGCGGTCTACGAGGACGGCGGCCGCTTCGACGGCTGGCGCGAGCACTTCTCCTACGACCGCTGGATGGCCTGCGCCGACAAGTCCCTCGCCCCCTTCGGCGTGGACGTCGACTGGTACACCACCCGCGAGCGCACCTACGAGGAAGTCCTCCCCTGGGACCACCTGGACTCGGGCCTCGACAAGGACTGGCTCTGGGAGGACTGGCAGGACGCCCTCGACGAGACGGAGGTCGAGGACTGCCGCTGGACCCCGTGCTTCGATTGCGGCGTGTGTCCCCAGTACGACACATGGCCACAACTGAGCAACAGCGGCAAGAAGCTGCTGCCGCTGACGGTCAAGAAGGACGCCGCGACCAGCGGACACGGGCACGGGCACTGAGGTGAGTGAGGCGCTGCGGCGGATCGCTGAGGCTGTGGCGGAGGTCACGGAGGATGAGGTGGCCGCGGCGCTTGGCTCTCTCGGGGTACAGCAGGCGCGGCGGGTTGCCCGGGACGTTCCGAGAACGCCGTTGCCGGCACCCGGGAGCCGTACGGGCATTCAGTCCGAGGTGGAGTGGGTTTAGTGGCCCTTCATGGGAGCCTGGGCGGTATGGGGGGAAGCATCGGACTATCGGGCCGTCAGGAGTTGCTGTGGATCTGGACGCGGGTCGGGCAGGCTGCCGATGGGACCCGCGGAGAACCTCGAGCCCAGAGCATTTCTCAAACGGCTTCGTCTTGGCGAGATTCAGGCGGCACGGTAGCGGCGATCGAGCGGTTCGGCTGTTCGTGCCGATGGGCGAGTGGCATCGTCATCGGCGTAGGGCCTCACACGGGAGTGAGCCTGCGGCAACGCAGCCCTGTCGGGGGTGTGCAGGGCGAATCTCGCCTCAGCGGTGCACGTGTCTTCACCGTGACCCTTTGTAGGAATTATCGTGACGGAGCTGCCAAGTTGCCCTCATTAGGCGTAGCCTGAGGGGGAGCGGATTCTCTCTAACTGGAGCCGAGGACCCGCTAGTTCGAGTTCCGCCCAAGCCTATCGGGGTGAGCGAATCGTGATCAAAGCATTCTTCTCTTATTCGACGAAGGATGAGAAATTCGTCAGCGAAGTCGCTTCACAGGTAGGTCGCCCGTTCGTTCATATCGATAAGCACAGTTTCTCCTCAGGGTACGACATCCTGTCTTCCATCGATGTCGCTATCAGAGAGTCCGGTCTCTTCGTGCTCTTCCTGACTCGAAGCTCTTTAAATTCCGAATGGGTGCGGCATGAAGTGGATGAAGCGAGGTTGCATAGCGCTCTTGGTAGAATCAAGAAAACCCTTGTTGTGCTGATGGATCAAACAATCAGGCGGGATGAGATCCCCGACTGGTTGAATCGAGCTAAGTCAATCACCTCGGCATCTTCGGCCCCAGTGGCTCGGAAGATCAGCAGTCTTGTAGATGATCTGGTACGTGAGAATCAGCACTCCTTCTTCGTCGGACGAGGGAAAGAGATCACGGAACTGCAAAGAGCTTTTGTTCCCTTTGAATCAATGGAGTTGCCCCAGGTTGTCTGTGTGTGCGGGCTGCTAGGGATCGGACGTAAGACCGTACTTTCCAATGTTGCTCGCACGTCCTTGAATTTTGAACGCTTGGTCCCTATCCAGGTCGAGCCAGGTGATAGCATTCAGACACTTGCAGCAAAGGTCGAGGCCCAGATCCAATCTGCGGGAACACCTGAAGATTCGATCTCCATTGTCAGAGAGGTTGAAGGATACACCGACAGAGATGCATTGAGGCTCGCTTTTGACGCCTTTGTGAAAATGACTGCGCAGTTTCGAGAGATGCCAGTTCTTTATGACGAAGGGGGACTACTTGATGCGGACGGGAGAATCTCTGAGGCTATCCGGCTGATCCTTACCTCACTGAAGGATTATTCCGATGTGACCATGGCATTGATGACAAATCGCCGCCCGGATCGAAGATCATTGTTGGAATATGATCTGAGTCTGCCTGTGGTCGACGTCCGTCAGTTGACCGACTCAGACGTCAACCAGCTAATTGCCCTCGTGTCCCGAGCCTGGGGGCTCAAAATTGCGACCGATGCTGCTCGTAAGATAACCGCTGCGGTGCGCGGTTATCCCCCCTCGGTGACGTATGCCTTGGAGCTTGTCCGCTCATACGGGCCAGACGTCGCGATCGGGCAGAACGCTCTGCTCAGCGAGTTTGGCGCGCGGCCCTTTGTTAAGTACCTGCGGAACAGCTCCATAAGTGAGTTGGAGCGGAAGATCCTGCGCATCATCTCCGCTAACAGCCCGCTCCCGCTTCCCATTCTGCAAACTGTGGTAGGAGTGAGCGAGGAAGAAATTGGCGAGGCGTTGATGCGCCTCATTGATGTTTCATTGATAGTCCCGAGCGATGCAGGATGGTACGAAATCTCGGGCCCAGTTGCTACAGCCGTCCAGCGGGAATATAGGTCGTGTACTCCAGCAGAATATGCTGCGGTGTCTGAGGCGCTCGATGATTTCCTCAAGGTGTCAGTTGGCGGAAGCGACTACCTTGCATTGCAGCGTGTCCTCTTCCGAGCTCTTAACTTGGCCGGACGTGAGAAATCGAGGCGAGCTCATTCGTTCGCCGCCGACTATGTGCGCCTAGCCGAGCGATTTTACCACGAGAATCGCGATTACGAGAGTGCACGGAATGCGGCTCAGACCGTTATTGAGTCCCACCCAAACCTGCACTCCGCGCGGATCCTGCTGACCCAGTCCATGATCAAGCTGGGGGACTACGAGTCTGCGGAGACTCAAATCGGCCAATTTAAGCGCCTGGGGCAATTTGCGGATGCCTTTTATCTCAACGGGTTTTTGGATAGGCATCGAGGAAACCACAGACAAGCGGTCCACTGCTACGAAAAGGCCCTGAGTTTCGGCCGGGGAGGTGTTGCGGTACACCGCGATATGGCGGACTGCTATCTGCAACTGGGAAATCTCGACCGCGCGGAGGAGCACATCGCGCTGGCGCAATCCAAGCAACCAGATAACAAGTTTCTAATTGACCTACGCATCAGGATTGCCTGTATGCGGAAGGACGAAGAGCAGGCCCGGGAGCTACTCGGCTTGCTGTATGAGGTGGATGAGCCAGTTTTTTGGAATCATCGAGCCTCTCGGGTTGAATATGCCTTCAATAACCCAGAAGAAGCGTACAAAAAAGCTGAGACTGCATGCAATTCTTCGGACCGGCCTTCGTTCGAGATCCTTGCCAACTTTGTCCGTTGCGCAATAAGGACGAATCGAGCAAGTGAAGCGGTTGAGGTTCTGGATCGTCTCGACCAGGGTTATCGTCTGCAGAAGCCTGATGTCCGCCATGGTCTACGCGCGCGCTTGTCTATCACGCAAGGGCAATTCGATGAAGCGCTTGGATATATCGCAAAGATCTCGCAGCAAGACCTGCCGGTACATCTCATGCTGAAACGCGATGCGATTCGCGGTATTCTCGATAATAAAGCTGTGTCCCGCAGTGAAAGGGTTGAACTGCAGGAGTCCCTCAAGGATATTGAAATTAAGATTGCTAGGGAAGCTCAGTGGTCGTATCTGGATGACGACATGGGGTTCTGAATGGAATTTCAGGATTTTTAGGCGGGGTAAAATGACGTCTACGTGATTCCTGTCGTGCCCGCCCACGTGTCGGTCGAATCAGTCAACAATTCTCCGTGTCGATCTCGAAGTCATCTATTGGATTTGAGGTGTGGGAATGGTGCGAGCGCCTAAAAGTGTCGATGTGAAGCTTAATCTGCATGTACTGGAAATTTCGGGCACTTGGGAGCCGAATGACGCTGAGCGGCTCGCCGCTTGGGAACTGTATGTGGAATTGGTTACCCGTGTGTCGGTAGTCCCCTTGCGGGCTGAGGAAGGCCTGTTGCGGGAGGCAATGAACAGCCTCTATTCCCTGTTCGAGACAACACGTGATGTGTTGCGCAGGCACGGACCTGAAGTAGCTGAACCAAAGCGCAACGGGCAGTACAACTTCGGCTACCTTTCGGTTGCGATGCTCAATTTCGGTATCCGTCCGTTGCTGGCTAGCTGGCATCCGGCTTTGGAAGACTGGGAGAGCCGTCGCCCTGGCGACCGATCCCGTCGCGATCACGAACGCGCCTGGTCCGAGTCTGAAGAGCTGCGCGCGGCTCTACGGGAGACGCGCCGCATTCTCACGGCTTATGCCGATCTGCTCGCCAGTGCGTGTGGGATTCCGAATCTCCTAGAAGCCGTTCCAAACTCCGAGTAGCACGTCGCCTCTGACAACCGATTCCGGAGCGTGGGACGTGTTTGCTCACTGTGCTCCCTCGCTTTTGTGGCCGTTTCCTCGGTACGGTCGTTGTCGTGTCCGGCGTGCGTCGGGTTGGTCACCCGTGGGCGTGCGTTGGTTGATCGCGCGCGACTAGGGGAGCTGGTACGGGCATGGCGGTTGACGCTGCTCGCACGGATGAGGGGTTCACGTCGGCTGGGGCTGCGCGGGTGTTACGTGCTGCGTGCCGGAGGGCGGGGCTTGATGACAGGGGCGCGGGGCTGATCCGCTTCGGGGAGAACGCGCTGTTCCGGCTGGCCTCGGTGCCGGTGGTCGTTCGTATCGCGCGGGGCGCGGAGTGGGCGTCCACGGCTCGTAAAGAGGTGGCTGTTGCCCGGTGGTTGGCGGCGGAGGGGTTCTCGGCTGCTCGCATCGTTGAGGATGTGGAACAGCCTCTCCTGATCGACGGGCACCCGGTGACGTTCTGGCATCTGATCGTTGAGGGGGACCGCAAGGCGACGTATGGGGAGTTGGGGGGCATCTTGCGGGATCTGCACTCGCTGACCGTTCCCGCCGGCCTCGCTTTGCCGTCGTTCGATCCCTTCGGGAAGCAGGAACTGCGGATCGACAAGGCTGCGATCCCTGAGGATGACCGGGCCTTCCTGCGGAAGCGGTGGCGGGAACTGCGGGACAAGTACGCGGAGCTGCGGTTTGAGTCGCCCAAGGGGCCGGTGCACGGGGATGCGCATGTGCAGAACCTCATGGTGGACGACCAGGGGCGCGTGGTCCTGATCGACTTCGAGGCGTTCTGCTTCGATCATCCTGAGTGGGATCTCATGGTGACGGCGGTTGAGCATCACAGTCTTGGCTGGCAGACCGACGTGCAGTACGGCGATTTCGTTGCGGCGTACGGGCGGGATCTGTACGACTGGCATGGGTACGAGACTCTGCGCGGGCTGCAAGAGTTCGGTATGACGACGTGGCTGATGCAGAACGTGCGGGAGAACGAGGAGACTGCGGCTGAGTACCGGCGGCGTATTGCCGGCCTCCGGGATGATCAGGCGCCTCGGGACTGGCGGCCCTGGTAGCTGTTAGTCGTCGTCGTCCAGGCGGGCGAAAGCGTCGCGTACCTTCTCGTTGAAGGCGGCTATGGCAGGGCCCGTGGCGTGCGCGCCGGCCTCGCGCTGGAAGTCTGTGACGTAGCGCTGGAAGCGTGAGGACTGAAGGGAGTCGCCGCCCTCGACTGCGAGGCTTGCGGTGGTGAGGGCGGCTTCCAATTCGCCGTTGAGTAGCTGGCTCTGGGCCAGGACCATGCGGCAGAAGCCGAGGGTGCGGGCGTACTTCGGGTCGGTGCTGTCCACGGCGCGCTGGGCCTGTTCGACGGCTTCGCGTCGCATCTTGAGATCGCGGAAGCAGTGGCAGAGTTCGCCCATGAGTTCGGCTTCGTCGAAGTAGGCGAGCCATGCCGGGTCTTCGGCGGTGTCGGCGGCCTCGAAGTGTCGTGCGGCTTCGTTCATGGCGCGGGTGGCTGCGACGCGGTCGCCTGCGTTGGACAGGGCGCGGGCTTCCATGGCCGAGTAGTTCGCCATGGCGCGTGGGGTGGCTCGTCCTTTGGCGCCCTCGACGGCTGCGCGGGCGAGTTGGATGGCTTGGGTGTGGTTGCCCAGGTAGTTCGCCTGGTGGCTGAGGTTGCCGAGGATGCGGGCGCCGAACATGCGGTCGTCGATGACCTGGGACAGGCGCAGCGTGGATGTTAGGTAGCGGTGTGCGAGCCGGTGGTTGCCGGTGTCGTACGCGGTCCACGCCAGTAACTGGGAGACCTCGGCTGCGGCGCCGAACAGAGCCGTTCCCACCTTCTCGCTGTAGCTCACGCTCAGCAGGGGCAGGACCTCGTAGCGGAAGTAGTGCCGTAACGCGCGGTGACCGTGGCCTCCGCCGTACTTGAAGTCGAGTTGCATGAAGGTGGCGGCGGCGTCCCTGATCGCGCGTACGTCGCGCATACCGACGCGCTGTTGCGCCGGCCGGTCGGCCTCGATGCCGTCGGGGCGGGCGATCATCCATGACAGGACTGCTGAGCTGAGGTCGGCGTCCGCCACCATCAGCCGGTCTGGGGCGGGCGCGTCGGCGCGCTCCTGGGCAAGTCCGTCAAGGACGGAGAGGGCTTCGGGAAGCGTGCTGGGATAGCCGGTCGGCTCCGGTGCGCTTGCCCTGGTGTGGTCGAAAAAGCCGAGATCGCCGGGGGAGACTCGTCGTCCGAGCTTGACGGAGAACACGTCCGCCATGACCGCTGCTGTCTCCGGCTTGATGCCTGAACCGTCGCGCCATCGCTGCACCGCGATGTGGGTTGTGCCGAGACTGATGCCGCGTTGGGCGGCAGCGTCCTGCATGCGCTTGGCCAGTCCCTTGTTCGAGACCTGGGCTTCGGCCATGGCTGCGATTAAGTGCGCGTTCGGCTCCCGGTTCATGCTCCCCTGCCAACCCGAGAATGACGGCGAGTGTTCATCCTGTCACAGGAGTTTCACTCAAGGGGGTTCATTGGTGAACCCCCTTTACGTTTGCCGGTGTTCATGTGAACCCCCTGGTGAACGCTCCCGGTCATGCCCTTCTGCCCGTGTACTGGCTTGCGTGATGCAAGCCATGCCGTGAGAGGTCGTACCGGGCCCGGAGAGGGATGTGATGGAGGCAAGCAGAGCTGAACGCCTTGCACGTGAGGTGGACGCGTTCGACCACTGGTTCGCCGCGCCGAATCCGTCGGACGGCGGGCACTTCCTGTCGGCCACGCTGTTCGCCGAGTCACCCAATACGGCGCGGGTCGCCCGCGACATGACGGCCGTGTTCCTGAACGACGCTGGCGCGGTCGAGTTCGTGGAAGACGCCCGGCTGGTTGTCTCCGAGCTGGTTGGCAACGTGGTGAACCACGTGGTGCCGGAACGCGGCCTCGCTCGTCCTGGAGGTGCCCGGCGCATCGACATGACGTTCAAGGTCTGGCCCAGGTGGGTGTTCATCGGCGTCGCGGATGAGGACTCCTCGCCTCCACTCCTGCCGCTGGGAGACGCGTTCTCGCCCGGTCTGGCGGGTGAGCTGTCGGAAGCGGTCCTGCCGGACAACGGCCGTGGACTGTTCATCGTGCAGCGTCTGGCCTCGTCGGTCTGGTGGCGCCCCGGTGATCAGGGCGGCAAGACCATCTGGTGCCGCTTCGACCGTGACGGCGACGCCAGTGAACGAAAACCCTGCTGATCTCCGGGCCGTCACCCCTGCCACTCCCACGCGATCGGGAGCGGACGACGGCCCGGTCCCGGCTGGAGGCGACCACTCCGGCCAAGAGGCGCGGCCCCTCGCCGGGGCTCTCCCAATCCCCTGAGCTGAGGGGCCGCGCTTCACAACCCAATACCGAGACCGGGCCACCCCATCAGCCCTGGAAAGCGAAGGGTGGCCCGGCTGGGAACACGGCGGTTCCCGGTGCCTGATGGTACCGGGGCCGTCGTGCTGCATTTCTGCCCCGGTCAAAGGAAGTTGACGATCCGTTACCTAGATCGGGGTCTGAAGTGAGCGAGGCAATCGGTACTGGCGAGAATGGGCCGGATGACGGCCTGAACGTGGTGGGGGAGGACTTCGATCTCTGGGTACCCGGCGTCGACTACATGGCGGGCTGGCGGGCAGCGCGTGTGGTTGCGGACCGGTTGAACACGGCCCTGCTCGGGGTCGGGCTGGAGCTGTCGGAGGCGCGGGCCGTCGCGTCGGCGGGTGACGACGGGCGCGGAGTCGTGCGGCTGGTCGGCCTGCCGGGCGCCATGGATCGACTTGCCGGGCTCCTGGAGGCACTTGCCGATAGTGACGGCGGTGCGCGATGAGTGGTGTTCCCGCTGGTGGGTGGGGAACGTGGGCACGTCGTCGGCCGGAGAGACTTTGGGCGGGAGCTGCCATGGGGCGAGTGAACAGGGGGCCTTACGCTGCTCAGGCGAATCGGGCAGGTGGTGCACCTGCCCGCGGTTGTGCCCGATGGGCCCCCTGTTCTTCGAGGCTCGCCCCATGGTGGCTGCCTAAAGCCTCTCCGGCCGGCGACCCCCGGCCCCGTGGGCTCCGGCCCTCGGCGGCCGGTCGCCGCCTCGACTCCTTGGGCGTGCTGTCGTGTGGGGCGTCCGGCGCTCGGCCGGGACCGGCGGTCACGCCGCACGCCCGGCCGGGGCGGCCGGGCGCCCCGGCGCGCCGCAGGCGCGCCCTTGAGGAAGTGAAGAGTGTTTCGACCGATTGCCATTGGCGATCACGCCGGGCGGCCTTGGGTGGGCTCTTTGTCGGCGGTGATCCGGTAGGTGAGCTCGGTGCGGTCGGCTCCGATGCGGAGTTCTTCGAGGATCAGGGCCTGGTCGTCGGTGCCGCAGGTGACGCGGGAGACGTGCAGGACCGGGGTCGCATCGGGCAGGCGCAGGGCGGTGCGCTCGTCGGGCAGCGGCATGCGGGCCCGTACCGACTCGGACCACCACAGCTCGTGCCCGGCCTTCGTCAGCAGCGCGTACACCGCTGCTGGGTCGGCGTCCGGTGCCTCGGCGAGAGCGGGTACGGCTTCGGCCGTGGCGAACGGGATCAGCATGCGGTGCATCGCCCGCGCTCCGGTGGCCGGGTCGATCAACAGCCGGTCACAGCCGAACAGTGCTTCTTCCACCTTGAGTTCCAGCTGGTGGGCTGTGACTTCGGTGGCGTGGGTGCGGTAGGTACTCGGCTCTTCGGTCTGCCGCCAGGCGGCTACGCCGTACAGCGTGAAGTGCCCGGCAGGTGTCTTGCCAACGTAGCGGGAGATACCGGCAACGGGTCCGCTGTCAGAGCGTACGAAGCTGCCCTTGCCGTGGCGGACGTCAATCAGGCCTTCGGCACGCAGGGCAGCGACGGCGTTGCGGACAGTCGGACGCGACACCTGGTAGCGGGCCATGAGTTGCGTTTCCGAGGGGAGCGGGGCGCCGGGTTCGTACTCGCCCTTGAGGATCGCTTCGCGGATGGCGGCGGCCACCTGTTGGTAGAGGGCTCCGGGGCGCTGGATCTCCGACATCTGGGCATCTCCGACGGGTCGGGGTCATAGGCACGTCGCACGTGCGGCGTCACTCGTCAGCATAAGTAGTTGCGCTCTCGCCGTACAGTACTCCACACTCTTCACTCGTAAGGACGAGTGACGTCAGGAGAGGTCTGGCGTCTCGACTGGCTATGGAGGCCGAAGAAATGCAGTCCATTCCCGTGGACACGGCGCGGCTGGGCGTACTGCGGTGCGCCATCGCGCCGGAAGTGAAGATCAGCAACTCCGAGACGCAGGAGGTGAAGAAGGACCGGGAGGGCAACCCCGTCTACACCGTGGCGGTGACCGTGCGGCAGGACCGGCGGCGGATCTCCGTCATCGAGATCGCCGTCAGCGGTCAGCCGACCGGGATCGAGGAAGGACAGATCGTGAAGGTCACCGGACTGGTGGCGTTCATGTGGTCGATGGGCGACCGGCACGGCGTCAGCTTCCGCGCCGATGCGATCACGCCCGTGCCCGCCACCCCGGCGGCGCAGCGCAAGGGCGGTGAGGCGTGATGGAGCCGTACATCATCGCCCTCGCCCTGGCGGTACTCGCCTGGATGCTCGTGGCCGGTGACCTGGTGCGCCGGCACCGGCCCGTCTGGCACTGGTACCTCGTCGGCTACCCGCTGACCGCGTGGCGGGTGGTGTCCACCTGGCGGCGGGTCGCCGTGCTCAACGACCTGGCGGTGTCCCGGCTTCCGGCGCGCACGCTCGTCGGTCACCTGCTGGTGAAGGGTGACCCGGTGCGGCCGGTGGCTCCGCGCTGCTCCTTCCCGCACGTCACCCCGATGGGGTTGTCGGTGCTGGTGCGGCTGCACGCGGGCCAGACCCCGGCGACCTATCTGAAGGCGGCGGACGCCTTCGTGCACGCGTGGAAGGTCCATGCCGTGCGGGTGACCTCGCCGGAACGCGGCCTCGTGCTGCTGACCGCCATGGCGAGTGATCCGCTGGAGCGGCCGGGCTTAGCCACGGCTCCGGCCGAACTTCTCTCCGCGCTGATTGGCGCGCTGGAGACGGGCGGGGCGTGGGTGATGAACCTGCGGCTGGTGCCGCACTGGCTGATCACCGGGGCCACTCGCTCGGGCAAGTCAACCTTGCTGGCGCGGCTCATCACCCAGCTCGCCACACAGCGGGTCGCTCTGGTGGGCATCGACTGCAAGGGCGGCATGGAACTCGGCCTGTTCACCGCACGGCTGACCGCGCTGGCCACCTGCCGCCGTGAGGCGGTAGCGGTGCTGTCCGCGCTGGTGGTCGACATGCAGGACCGGATGAGTGCCTGTCGGTCGGCCGGGGTCCGTTCCATCTGGGAGCTGCCCGACAAGCTCCGGCCCGTGCCGGTCGTGGTCCTGGTCGACGAGATCGCGGAACTGTACCTGTCCGACGGCACCCGCGAGAGCAAGGCGGAAGCCGAACAGTGCTCCACGCTCCTGCTGCGACTGGCCCAGCTCGGTGCCGCCCTCGGCATCCACCTGGTGGTGGCCGGCCAACGCGTCGGATCCGACCTCGGCCCCGGCGTCACCGCCCTGCGCGCCCAGCTCGGCGGCCGCATCTGCCACCGGGTCAACGACCCCGGCACCGCCGAGATGACCCTCGGCGACCTCAACAAGGACGCCGTGGCCGTCGCCCAAGCCATCACATCGGAAGAGCGCGGGGTGGCGGTGTGCACCGGTCCGGAGGGTGGCTGGAGCCGCGCCCGCTCCCACCTCACCCCGACGGATGAGGCCGTGGCCACGGCCCGCAAGTACTCGGCGATGACTCCGGAACTGTCCCTCGTCACCCGCGCACTCGTGGCGCTGGAAGGAGAGAGCAAGTGATCAGCGAAGGTACGGCGTTCACGTTCGCGGTGATCTTCGGGATCGTCACCGTCCTCCTCGTCCGCTCCCGCGACGTGCGCGCCTGGGAAGCGGTCTGCGTCGGCCTCTTCGGCGTCTACCTCGGCCAGACCCCGGTGATCTTCACCATCCACGGGCTCGTGACCTGGTTCATCAGCGGCTTCTCCCACACCTGAGCAGAGAGGACGTCCCGCCATGCCTATGCCTCGTGTGAGGTGCCCGTACTGCAAGGGCGACGGAGCCCGTAGGACCTGGACCGGACGCATCCGGCGCTGCCGCGTCTGCCGGGGCACCGGCACCATCCGCTGAACCCGTCTCCACACCCGACCAACGCAAGGGAGTGATCCGCATGCCCCACGGCGCACCACCCACCATCGTCCCGGCCGCTTCGGCGGCCCATCCCGGAAGGTCACCACCATCACCCCGGAGTACACCCCGGCTGACAGGCGCGCCGCCCTCGACCGTGCGGCGCGCCTGCGTCAGCTTCCTGAAACCGACCGCGACGCCCTACGCCTCGCCCAAGACCCCAAGTTCTCCCGCTGGCTGGAGCAGATCACCGCAACCGGCGGATGCTCCCACCCCGTCCACCTCTCCGGCTCCACCACCATCCTGGACGGCGCGACAGGCGAGATCCTCCGCCACTACGACACCCGCGACGAACCCGGCGAACGGCTCCTCGTCCGCTGCCGCAACCGCCGTGCAACCATCTGCCCGGCCTGCTCCCGTCTCCACGCGGGCGACACCTTCCACCTGGTCCGCGTCGGACTTCTCGGCGGCAAGAACGTCCCCGCGACGGTCCGCTACCGGCCCCGGCTCTTCGTCACCCTGACTGCACCGTCCTTCGGCCCGGTCCACCGGGCAGGCGACATCTGTCGACCCCGACACGACCGCCGCAACTGCGAGCATGGACGTCCCCTCGGCTGTGGCACCCCCCACGCCCCGGATGCCCCGGTCGTCGGACAACCGCTCTGCCCCGACTGTTACGACTACGCGGCGCACGTCCTCTGGCACGCACACGCCTCCAAGCTGTGGGACCGCTTCGTGATCGACGTCAGGCGGCGCCTGGCCTCCTCCGCCGGCCTCGTGCAGTCCCGCTTCGCCGAACACGCCCGGCTCTCCTTCGCCCGCGTCGCCGAGTACCAGAAGCGCGCGGCCGTCCACGTCCATGCCGTCGTCCGCCTCGACGGGCCGAACGGATCCGACGACGAACCCCCGGCCTGGGCCACAACCGACCTTCTCACCGATGCCGTACGCGCCTCCGCGCGGCGGGTCCTGGTCCGCTCTCCCTACAGCCCGGCCGTGGGTGATCGGGTTTTGCGCTGGGGTGAGCAGATGGACGCCCGGCCACTGCGCATCGACGGCGACGGCCCCGATGACGACGCTGTGGCTGCGTACATCGCCAAGTACGTCACCAAGGGAGCGAGCGAGACCGGCGCCGGCATCGACCACTCGCTTACCAGTTGGACCGACATTGCATCGGCCCCCGTGAGCGCACACGTCCGTGCCCTCATGCGCGCCTGTTGGCGCCTCGGCGGCCTCCCGGAATACGAACCTCTCCGCCTTCGGGCCTGGACTCACACGCTCGGCTACCGGGGCCACATCCTCACCAAATCCCGCGCCTACTCCACCACCTACGCCGCACTCCGCGCCGAACGCGCCCAGCACATGGGTCACGACGACACCCCCGACGCGATCACGGAACGGGCCTGGCGATACGTCGGCTCCGGCCACACCCCGGGCGCTGCTCTCATCGCGGCAGGCGTTGCCGAAGATCTTGCGGAGTCCCGGCGGCTTGGTGTGGAGGCACAGCAAGAGGGGGGATGGGGCTGACAACCGCACCTCCCAACCGTGCTTCGCCGCAATGCAGCCCCTTGCCCTTGCCAGGGGGCAGTGAGGGCGGTGTGGCCACCATGATTGAAAGTGAGATCGTGATTGTGGACGAGGACGGGACGGAAGAACCGTTTGATCCGGCGTCGTGGTTCCAACCCACTTGATGCTGGGCTGAGCGGCGCTATGGTCACGACATGCCCGCAGAGAATGAGGAGAACGCCGAAGAGGGGCCTGACCCGCTCGATACCGATCCTCTTCCCCTTTGGGGGCGTGTCACGGCAGGTGTTGTCGGGCTCCCCATGGTGGGCGCAGGGGCAGTCGCGGTCTTCCTCTCGGACAATCAGGCAGGCAGCGCCGTTCTGATCATCGCTGGCGTCATCCTGGTGTTCATGCTGATCAGCGGGAATCCGCTGTACAGCCTTGGGCATGGTGAGACACAGGTGCAGTTCGCCCGTGCCCGCAGACGTCAGGTACTCGTCGATGCCAGGGATGCGCCGACGGAAGAAGCTCAACGCGTAGTCGACACGCTCACGACAGTCGATCCCGCCGCTGAGAGAGATCCAGCGGTGCGTGAGTTCTCGCGAGAGCTGTACGAGCGACGCGTCCACGAAGCGATCCTTCGCTGTGTAGACGCGGGAGTCACCATCACGCAGTCGTCTTACGACTACGGTCACGACTACCTCATACACATGCCAGTAGACCGTGTGATCGCTGTCGCTGTGCTCGGGCACCAGCGACAGGACGCGGCGATTCCCCTGACACGGGTCCAAGAATTCGTTGGTAGGGCGGCGTCCTCCGCGGCACCTCTGTTGGTCGTGTCGAACGCTCGCCTCGGCCCGCATGGTGCACGTGCAGCGGCCGAGGCTCGCGATAACGGCGTCCTGATCTCTGTCGTGCGATGGCGTGATGAGGAGGACGACGACCGACTTCGCACCGCGATTGTCTCGCTGGCGTCCAGGATCTCGGCAGACTAGAAAGCCTCGGCGAAGTCGTCCTCCTTGAGGATCAGGCGGTCCCGCACGTCTTTGGGGATCAAGAGCTTCATGTGGACGTGCGGGGCGCGTACCCCCTTCACCTTGGTTCGCGTGATCCTGCACTTCACGCCCACCCGGAGAAGATCGGAGCCCATGGCCTCCATGCCGCCCTCCTCCCAGCGCTCCCGGAACGACTTGCCGTTGTGTACGGCCACCCACCGGTCCTTCGTCGACTCGGGGTCGATGGCCTCCAACTGTTTGATCAGGTCGTCCATGGTCTTCTCGGCCTGTTCCCGAGTGAAGCGCGTCTTCGTGAAGCGCCCCTCAGGTTCGAGACCGGTCATGTAGTAGCTGATGGACTCCTCAAGGCGCTTCTGCTCCTTGCGGGCTTCGGCGCCCTGGCGGTACTCCCGCACCATGACGGGGTCGTCCCCGAGAACCTTCAGGACGTCTTCGACGAACTTGCTGTAGATGTGGTGAGGGTTCGGTGCGCCGTGGCCCCCGCTCTTGCACATGCCGCATCGCAGGTACTCGTAGTGCCGGCCCTTGTGCGTGGTCTTCTGGACGGTCATGTTGCTGCCGCAGTCATCGCAGAGCAGCACCCCCAGGAACCGTGTCGCTCCGCCGGGGGCGCGGGTGGGCTGGTTCTTCCCTCGCCGGTCCAGGGCCGCTTGCAGGCTCTCGAACTCCTCTTCCGTGAAGATCGGGTCTGCCACCCGGATGGGCTTCCCGTCGTTGCCCAGCACGATCTTCGAGCGGCGTACGCCTCCGACCTTGTTCTCCTCCACGCGGTACCCCATCAGGCCGGGGTTCCGGAGCCGACGGAGCATCGTCGACGTGGTCAGGCCCGGTCCGCAGATTCCGGCACGGATGAGGACCCTGGACATGCGCCGCGCAGATGCGGGCTTCGGCCTCAGGGCGGCGCGGCGACACCAGTGCAGTGCTCTGTACGCCTCTTCATTGATGGCGAGGACGACCCTGCCATCATCGTTCTCCGTCGTCTCGTAGCCGTACGTCGGCTTGCCCACGACCCAATCCGTCTGCGTCCTGGCGTAGTCCCACAGGCTCGTGATGCGCGTGCTGGTGTTGGCCGCCTCGATCTCGGCGATACCGCCGATGATCGTGACCATTATCTTTCCGGCCGTCGTGGTCAGGTCGATCGAGTCGTGCTTGGACAGGAGGTTCTTCCCGTACTTCAGGCACCAATCGATCATGGTGCTGAGGTCCGTGAGGCGTCGTACGAACCGGTCCAGCTTCCAGAACAGGATCTCGTCGAACTCCGGCGCGCGGTTGTTGAGCCAGTCGCCCAGCTCCTTGCGCTTCCATGGCGGGACCTTCGTCGCCGACACGTTCAGGTCGCTGGCGACTCCGACGACTCGGCGGCCTCGCTCCAGGGCGAGCTTCCGCAGATCGAGTTCCTGGCGGATGGGGGAGGTCGTCTCGTCGGTGAGCACCGAGAGGCGTATGGAGAGCAACGCCCTCGGGGCGTCGTCCGGCAACAGCGTCTCGGCCTTCTTCAGGTCCTCCAGGACCGTCATGTCCGCCGCGGTCCACTCGGTCTCAACGTCGTACGCCGGTAAGTGAGTTGTGCTGCGCTTCCTCGTCCGTGTTCCCATGGCTCCACGGTACTGGATTTAGAGCTGTTGGTGTATGCCCCGCCATGGACACGACCATCCAGATCGGCCCCACGGGCAAGAAGCTGCTCCCGCTGACGGTCAAGAAGGAGACAGCGACCAGCGGGCACGCGCACGGGCACGGGCACTGAGGTGAGCGAGGCGCTGCGGCGGATCGCTGAGGCTGTGGCGGAGGTCACAGAGGATGAGGTGGCCGCGGCGCTCGGCTCTCTCGGGTTGGTGGAGGCTCGGCCGACTGCCCAGGACGTTCCTAGAACGCCGCTGCCGCCGCCTGGGAGCTCTTTGGGAATCCAGTCTGAGGTGGAGTGGATCTGAAGCCTGTAAACGTCTCAGCCGCCTGTGGAGCGACCTGGCGGCAGCCCGTGCGAGCCCTTCGCCATGGGGCTACGGCAGGGACTGCTCAGGACACGATGGGGCCGCCGTTGCCGATGTGGAGAGTACGAAGCAAGCGCGGGCCTGGATAGGCGGGCAGTTGGATGCTTCTCGGCGCCAGCAGCTCATCTTTTTGGACAGAAGTCGGGTCCACTGAATGGGCCACGTCAGCGCACGCGGAGAGGGGGGTTGTTCTTGCCTGCCCGATTTGCGCCCGACCGATAAGCCTTTGACAGCACGGAAGGATGCTGCTGACACTGCTCATGCAAAGCGTTCTAATCAGGCCCACCACAGACTCTCGTGGCCACACGTGACACCTGGCCGGACGGATTACTGGGCGTGCCTCCAACGGCGTAATTCCTGGAGCGCTAACGGCATGGCTGTCTGGTAAATCTTCGGGTCGAACTAGCCTGGCTGCATGCTATGGGTACTTTGCTGCGCGCTCGTATTGGACTCTGTAATTCTTGTGGTCAGCGGAATGGTTGATATTACCGCATATGGTGATCCCCAAATCCCTTGGGGATTTCTGCGAGTCATCGTCGCGTTCGTTAATCTCGCTGCCGCCGTTGAGCTTTTCAGGGAGGTCAGGCTCAATCCTGCCGTCCGGAGAAAGCCCTGGGGATTCCCCTCTGTTCTGGTCGGGCAGGCGTCAATGATTCCGATGTTCATTGTGCCGATCTTGTTGGAAATGAAAAGCTTGGTGCACGATTTGGGTGACGTTGCCCTAACTGTCCTCTTTGGTGCGCTGCTTTTTGTGGCAGTGGCAATTTCCTTCACGGCCCTTGTCACTAGACCTGAGTACCTGCATTCAGCCTGGGCTGCAGCCATCGCACTACTTCCGCTCGCGAGTCTAATTCAATTCTGGTATCAAACCTTCTACCTTCCGGCCCATGAGCGTCCTACCGTGAATGTTCAGGCTGAACTCGAAGAGGTGCGACGTGAAGGGGTGGTGAGTCAAATGCGTGGCACTGTCACCCTGGAGAATGTAGGGAAGGCTGCACTGAGCACTCTCGGCTCCGTCTATTCTGTAAGCGGGCACGATGTGGGTGCAGGGGACCACCCTATGATGCTTAGTGAAGTTCGGGGTGCCGTTAAGAGGAACCGTGTTCCGTGGGCGGATGGCGGTCCATATAGAGGAGTTTTGAAAGTTGGTCGATTGATCAGACCTGGGGGACATCTAACCCCTGGTCAGAAGATCTCGACAACGGTTGTATTCGATGTCAGGAATGATGAGCAGCAGAAATTGAGGCTTACCGTTCAACTTTCGCTGCTAGTGTATGCGGATGAGCTGAATATTAAGAAATGCCCGAAGGGTAGTGGGCGCGATTGGAATTTCCCAAGTTGCCTCGAAGCGTCGGTGCCGGCCTCTAACTGGTTCCGTGAATACCTTGGCGACAGGCCGGTGGTGCGCACCATCGTTACATTTTCGTCGAAATCGGCACCAGATCTTATTACGAAATTTCAGATCTCCGATTGGGACCCAAAGGGTAAGCGTGGGGCGAGCGCCGCGCAGGAAATTAGTCCTTTTATGGTTAGTCGAGGAGTAACAACCAGCACTGAGTTTAGGTTGGACCCCTAGGGCTCGAAGTTCACCGCGTCGAAGTGGCAGCCAGGATCCGCATTCGGCATCGGTTCATCTCGCCAGCCCGAACCACGTGCCACCGCGGATGGACTAGCGGGATAAGCTGCGGTTCTCGCCTTGGCTAGATTTTCTTTTCTTGTAAATCGATCGAGGGGGCCAAAGAAGCTGAAATATATTGTGCCATCAGTGCCCGTGAATTGGCTTATCGAGGGGCCTAGCGATTGCGTGACCGGTAGTGGATGCGCGCTATGAGGCTCTTTCTGCGGCCCTCAACTTGCTGAGGGCGGCGAAGTGCGCGAATAAACGCATGCAACCCCATTGGATCCGTCGGTCGTGAACCAGCCTATCCACGCTGCAAAAAAGGAGTCGGGAGTCAGGGTCATAATTTCTTCACGGTAAATCGTGCCGGAAATGATCGCGATCACCCCCGGAAAGTCCCCTGCCAGGGCATCTTGGAAGGGTATCCCCTCCCGAATATTCGACATGACTTCCAGAGTGTCCCCGCAGCAATCTTCACCGTCGAAATCGAGTGCGCTGCCCCCCGCCACCCGACCGCAAGGGATTGGTCCCCATGACCGACCCCGCGCCACCAACTCGCATCTGTGCCGCTTCGGCGGCTCGCCCTGGAAGGTCACCACCATCACCCCGGAGCACACCCCGGCTGACCGGCGCGCCGCCCTTGACCGCGCGGCGCGCCTGCGTCAACTCCCCGAAACCGACCGCGACGCCATCCGCCTCGCCCAAGACCCCAAGTTCGCCCGCTGGCTGGAGCAGATCACCGCAACCGGCGGATGCGCCCACCCGGTCCACCTCTCCGGCACGTCCTCTGGCACGCGCACGCCTCGAAGCTGTGGGACCGCTTCGTCATCGACGTCCGGCGGCGCCTCGCCTCCTCAGCCGACCTCGTGCAGTCCCGCTTCGCCGAACACGCCCGGCTCTCCTTCGCCCGCGTCGCCGAGTACCAGAAACGGGAGGCCGTCCATGTCCATGCCGTCGTGCGCCTCGACGGACCGATCGGATGCGACGGCGAACCCCCGGCCTGGGGCACTGTTCCGCTCCTCATCGATGCCGTACGCAAGTCGGCCCGGCGCGTCCTGGTCCACTCGTCCTACAGCCCGGCCGTGGGTGAGCGGGTCTTGCGCTGGGGTGAGCAGATCGACGCCCGGCCCCTGCGCACCGACGGCGAAGGCCCTGATGGCGACGCCGTGGCCGCGTACGTCGCCAAGTACGTGACCAAGGGAGCGAGCGAAACCGGCGCCGGCCTCGACCATCCCCTGACCACCTGGGCCGATATCGAGTCGGTACCCGTCAGTACCCACGTCCGCACCCTCATGCGCGCCTGCTGGCGCCTCGGCGGCCTCCCCGAGTACGAACCCCTCCGCCTCCGCCCGTGGACCCACACCCTCGGCTACCGCGGCCACATCCTCACCAAATCCCGCGCCTACTCCACCACCTACGCAGCACTGCGCGCCGAACGCGCCCACCACAAGGGCCATACCGACACCCCGACGCGATCACCGAACACAACTGGCGCTACGTCGGCTCCGGCCCCCCGCTGCCCTCATTGCCGCCGGGATCGCCGAAGACCTTGCGGACTCCAGACGGCTTGCTGTGGAAGCCCAACGAGCGGGGGGATTGCTCTGACGACGACTTTTCTCCCCAAGCGCGGTACCCACGTCAGCCCCTTGCCCTCGCCGGGGAACGCCGAGAGTAGTGCCGCCACCGTGATCGAAAGTGAAATCGTGATCGTGGACGACGATGGCACCGAAGAGCCGTTCGACCCGGCTTCGTGGTTTGCGTGAGCGTGGGTGACGGATGTCGAAGCTGCCAGCAGCTCTGTGCATGCCTGCCGCCCGTACGTACCCCGGCCAGCGAGATCACGCCAGTCTGTGAATCGCCTTTGAGTCAACCTTGACATTTGACCTTGTCCTGTCAAGTTTCGGCTGTCTAGTGTCTCGTGTTGTTGATCTTGCAATCAATGCATGATCTGAGCCAGACGAAGGGGGAAAGAGAGTGTTGAGGAAGAAGCTGATTGTCGCTGCGATGACGGGCGCGCTCGTACTGACGGGAACGAGCGCCTTCGCCTTCGGCTCCAAGAGCACGCAGCTGTCCAACGGGGTGCTGACCATCAACGGAGACGATGGCTGTCTCGTGAGCGGCAACTGCGCTCTGTACTACTCGTCCACCACCTACAAGAAGACCGGTGGCAGTAAGGTCACGATTCAGCTCGCGATGACGACGGGGAACGCGCTGTTCCTGGACACCCAGAAGTCGATCTCCTCAGGCCAGACGCTGTCGCACAGCTGGGGCGGCAAGCGGAAGTCCGAAGTTGAGGACTGCTCGATCGCTGGTTACATGAAGGCGAGCACCGGCAACTACTACACGCCCAACCTCGAGGTCTGCTAGCCCACTTCCGCAACGGCCGGGGTGCCTGACCAGCACCCCGGCTGTGTGTTTCGAAGGCTCCAACGTGATTGAAGCGTCCATCTCCGCCGTACCGGGCCTCATCGCCTCCTTCCTGATCCTCGCTGTATTAGTCGCGGTGCCCACGGCGCTTGTGGCTAAGGCGAGGAAGAAGCCGTGGCCCCTGAGGACGGCTCTGGCGGCCTACTTGGCCGGCATCCTGGCTGTGACTCTGCTGCCGGGTGACGCCGGTCTGGAGTCCTGGCAGTGTGACACCGGGTTGCCCACCCACCTGTTCACGTCGGCGAGTTCTCTGCTGAACATCGCGCTCTTCGCACCTGGTGCGTTTCTGGCCGTCCTGCTCTTCCGGAGGCCGGTGACGGTTGCGGCTGCCTTCGGGGCCCTCAGCGGGGTGGTGGAACTCGCCCAGTCGGTGGGCCATCTGGGGCGCTCGTGCAGTGTGACCGACCTCGCGGCCAACGCGACCGGCGCTGCGCTGGGGGCCTTGGCAGGCGCCGTATGGCTGTACTGGCGGCGGCAATCGCCGGTCAAGCCCATGCGCGACCTGGTCTGGGGGCTGTCGCTTACTGTGGTCGCCGTGGCGGCCGTCGGGGGCGTCTTCCAGTCGCGGATCGATTCGGTCGACGTCGTCGCCATGGATGACGAGAGGCGCGACCTTGCCGAATCCGCCGTTGAAGCCGACGAGTGGATTGCTACGGCGGCCAAGGGCGTGTTCGGGAGCGACACGGAGGTGCGGGGGACTGCGACCGAGAAGGACGGAAGCCGTCTGAAGATCACCGCTGAGACGAACCGCGGCACCATCTCTGGGACATGGCCGGAGAAGACCCTGGAAAGTGCTTGGTCCTCGAACACCCGTGGAGATGAGGGCAGCCTCAATGAGAAGGAAGTGTCGGCAGAGGCTGAACGGTTCGCTCGTAAGTGGTTCCCGCAGAACGTCGCAGGGAGCGATCAGCGCATCCGCTCCATTGGCGACGGTCCGACCATGGCCTACACGGTGGTGTACCGGCGCTACGCGGACAAGGTCATGATGCCCATGCGCCTCGACCTCACCATCACCACCACAGGACGGGTGATCGGATTCACCGCCCGGACTGTCGACGATCCGGCACTTCCCCGAGTCACTGTCGACGAAGCCAAGGCCAGGACCCTGGCAGAGGACGCGACGGGACTTCCGAGTGACTCCACCTCGCTCCTTGCTCAGCAGATCAAGGGGAAGTGGCGACCGGTCTGGCTGGTCGGTAGCGGCAAGCAGGACATAGTGATCGACGCTGCTACCGGCGAACGCATCGCTGGCGAGGGGTGACCACTTCACCCGCGATCAAGGGCCTTCCGTAGCCGCCTCCCGTTCATTCGGCAGGCGGCTGCGCTCTGTCGTCGCGACTGAGTTCAGAAGGCTTCCGCGAAGTCGTCTTCCTTGAGTATCAGACGGTCCCGAACGTCCTTGGGGATCAAGAGCTTCATATGGACGTGCGGAGCGCGTACCCCCTTCACCTTGGTGCGTGATCCTGCACTTCACGCCCACCCGGAGAAGATCGGCGCCCATGGCCTCCATGCCGCCCTCCTCCCACCGTTCCCGGAACGACTTGCCGTTGTGCACGGCCACCCACCGGTCCTTGGTCGACTTGGGGTCGATGGCCTCCAACTGCTTGATCAGGTCGTCCATGGTCTTCTCGGCCTGCTCCCGCGTGAAGCGGGTCTTCGTGAAACGCCCTTCGGGTTCGAGGCCGGTCATGTAGTAGCTGATGGACTCCTCAAGACGCTTCTGCTCCTTGCGGGCTTCGGCGCCCTGGCGGTACTCCCGCACCATGACGGGGTCGTCGCCGAGAACCTTGAGGACGTCTTCGACGAACTTGCTGTAGATGTGGTGGGGGTTCGGTGCGCCGTGGCCCCCGCTCTTGCACATGCCGCATCGCAAGTACTCGTACTGCCGGCCCTTGTGCGTGGTCTTCTGAACGGTCATGTTGCTGCCGCAGTCGTCGCAGAGCAGCACCCCCAGGAACCGTGTCGCTCCGCCGGGGGCGCGGGTGGGCTGGTTCTTCCCTCGCCGGTCCAGGGCCGCTTGCAGGGTCTCGAACTCCTCTTCCGTGAAGATCGGGTCCGCGACACGGATGGGCTTCCCGTCGTTGCCCAGCACGATCTTCGAGCGGCGTACGCCACCGACCTTGTTCTCCTCCACTCGGTACCCCATCAGCCCGGGGTTCCTGAGCCGGCGGAGCGTCAGGCCCGGTCCGCAGATTCCGGCACGGATGAGCACCCTGGACATGCGTCGCGCGGATGCGGGCTTCGGCCGCAGGGCGGCGCGGCGACACCAGTGCAGTGCTCTGTATGTCTCTTCATCGATGGCGAGGACGACTCTGCCGTCCTCGTTCTCCGTCGTCTCGTAGCCGTACGTCGGCTTGCCCACGACCTAATCCGTCTGAGTCCTGGCGTAGTCCCACAGGCTCGTGATGCGCGTGCTGGTGTTGGCCGCCTCGATCTCGGCGATTCCGCCGATGATCGTGACCATGATCTTTCCGGCCGTCGTGGTCCGATCGATCGAGTCGTGCTTGGACAGCAGGTTCTTCCCGTACTTCAGGCACCACTCGATCATGGTGCTGAGGTCCGTGAGGCGTCGTACGAAGCGGTCCAGCTTCCAGAAAAGGATCTCGTCGAACTCCGGCGCGCGGTTGTTGAGCCAGTCGCCCAGCTCCTTGCGCTTCCACGGCGGGACCTTCGTCGCCGACACGTTCAGGTCGCTGGCGACACCGATGACTCGGCGGCCTCGCTCCAGGGCGAGCTTCCGCAGATCGAGTTCCTGTCGGATGGGGGAGGTCGTCTCGTCGGTGAGGACTGACAGGCGGATGGAGAGCAACGCCCTGGGCGCGTCGTCCGGCAGCAGGGCCTTGGCCTCCTTCTGCTCCCGTTGACGGTCAAGAAGGAGACGGCGACGAGCGGGCACGGGCACGCGCACGGGCACTGAGGTGAGTGAGGCGCTGCGGCGGAGGTCACAGAGGATGAGGTGGCCGCGGCGCTCGGTTCTCTCGGAACCGTGAAGGTACGCCCGCCCGAGAGGGCCCCGGAAAGCCCCTGCCGACTCCTGGGGGCCGTGCGGGCATTCGGTCCGAGGTGGAGTGGGTCCAGCGCTCGAGTGCGCTCTTGACTCAGCCGTAGTCGCCGTCTCGTCGCGGGATGGGGGAGCGCGGTCCTGGAGAGCGCGAGCCGTGTGCCAGTCGGCCCTTCACGTACTGCCGTCGATCTTGTCGAGGGCCTGTTGGCACATTTCGACCCACCGGGTAATGCGGACTTCGGCGAGGCCTTTGGTGGCGTCGGCTTGGTGAAGGGATGAAGGGGTGGGACGTTGAGGGCCGTGTGGAAGAGTTCCTGAGCTTCGAGGTATCGATCGTCCATATGGAGCGAGGTGCCCAGACTCAGGAGCGGCCGGGTTCCGCCCGAGTCCGGACAACCGCGGCTGCCTGAGATGGACCACGCGTCCACGCTGGCCGAGCTGCGTCGACAGGTCCTGGCCCGACCTGGCCTGACGTCACGTCAACCGCCGTGGGTCTCGGCCCAGTCGTTTCCCTCCCGCAACGAGTGGGGTGCCTGAGGGACGGAAGCCGCCTGAAGATCACCGCTGGGGCGAACCGCGCCCGCACGTGGTTCATCAGCGCATCCGATCCCTCGGTGACGGTCCGGCCATGGTCCACACGGTGGTGTATCGGCGGTACACGGACCAGGTCATGACGCCCATGCGCCTCGACTGGCCAGTGGCCGGCGGGACGTTGCGCTCGATGCCTCCACCGGCGCGCGCATCGCCGACGAGGGGTGACGGTCTTCCGTGCGACGACGTGGAGTCCGTTCACGGCTCCTGTGCGAGCCTGGGCTGCATGGGGGATGCGTCGGTTGATCAGAGTGTCGTGCGGTTTCTGGCGGGGGTCCAGGTCGGTGATCTCCGCTCCGGGACGGTCGCGGAGGTCACCCGGTCCGAGGCGTCGGTGATCCTGGACGGTTTCGCCGCCCGGCCGCTCGGGCGGGTCGGGGCGTTGGACGGTTCCTGGCGTCGGCGCTTGGCCGAGGTGGCGGAGGTGGGGCAGCGGATCACTGCCGAGGTGATGGCCGTGGACCGGGACGCGGGTCGGGTACAGCTGTCGATGGCGGCCACCGAGCACCCGGAGCTCTGGGGGTTCCTCAAGCGGCTTCGGCGTGGTGAGAGCCTGGCCGGCACGGTGGCGTCGATCGAGCGGTTCGGCGTGTTCGTGGCGCTGGACGAGGGCCCTGCCCATCCGGTCCATCCCGGCGTCGGTTTCGTCACGTACCCCGAACTGTCCTGGCGGTGTTCCGAGACGGTGTCCGAGGTCGTCGAGGTCGGGCAGCGGGTGCGGTGTGAGTTCTTGCTGTTCGACACCACGAACGGTGAGGCCCGGCTGTCTTTGAAGGCCATGCGGCCGGACCCGTTCCTTGCGTTCGCCGACCGCGTCGCAGTGGGGCAGAGACTGCGGGGGCGCGTCACCCTGCTGGTCCCGTTCGGCGTTCTCGTCCAGGTCGAGGACGGTGTCGAGGGTCTGGTGCGACTGCCCGAGCTCAGTTCGGCGCCTGTGGCGGCTGTGGAGGATGTCGTCGAGGTCGGTGAGGAGGTGTCGGTCGTCGTCATGGACGTCGACCGGGAGCGACGCCGGCTGATCCTGTCCCGGCGACCTGAATAGTTTATTTGGACTGGTAGAGTTCGACTATGCCACGTCGCGCTCTCGACAACCCCGTCGTCCTGGCCGTGCTGGGACTCCTGCTGGAACAGCCCTCGCACCCGCATCAGATGCTTGCCGAACTGCGACAACGCAGCGACAGCCACGCGTCCGCGATCACGCGGGGCACGCTCTACAACACCGTTTCCGCCCTGACCGAAGCCGGATGGCTTGCCTCGCAGGGGCAGGAGCGCTCGGGAAACCGTCCGGAGAGGACCGTCTACGCCCTCACGGAACAGGGCCACGAGGAACTCGTACGACGGCTGGACTCCCAGATTCGCAACCCGGAGCGCGAGTTCTCGCAGTTCCTGGGCGCGGTCACCTATCTCGGCGCCCTCGGGCCGAGCGGCGCGGTGGAGGCACTGGGCGAGCGCGCCCAACGCCTCCGGCACCGCACGGCCGCCGATGAGGACCGTCTCGCGGCGGCCCTGGCGGCCGGCGTACCCCGACTGCACGTCATCGAAGCCGAATACGCGCTGTGCCTCGCTCGCGCCGAGATGACATGGATCGACTCGGTCATGGACGAGATCCGCACCGGCTCACTGGCGTGGCCGACCGCTGCGGCAGCGATCTCCGCACCCCTTGAGACGCCCGACCGGAAGGAAGCCGACGCATGACATCGACGGTGTACGACGGCCTGCTCTTCGGGATCTATCCGGGCGGAGCCGCGGGTGACGACACCGGGGGCCTGGCCGACGGTCCGCCCGATGACCCGGCCCTCGTGTCGAGTGCGCTCGACCGTCTTCAGGGCCGACCGGGGCGCCCGTTCCTGGTGCGCGCCTACCTGAGCTTCGACGACGCCACCCGCCTCGGTGAGCCGCACGCCACCGCGGCGCCGGTCGCCGCAGCCCGATACGCGGTCCGGGGGCGCCGTCTGGACCTGGTGGCGCAGTACCGGTCGGCAGCCGGGGACGTCGACGGCTACTGCGCCTTCCTGCGCGAGCTGGTCGAGCAGTACGGCGCGGTCACGAGCACGCTGCAAGTGGCGGAAGAGCCCGACGTCACGTCGAACCCGACGCTGGACGGCTACTACCCGGCGGTGCGCGAGGCGATCGTCCGCGGGGTCTCCGTCGTCAAGGCGCGAGCACGTGAACTCGGGTACACCGACCTGCGGGCCGGATTCAACACCGCCCCTCTCTTCGGGCCGGCGGTCTCCTTCGTCACCGACCTGACCAGCCTCGGGGGAGAGGACTTCCGCGCCGATCTGGACTACGTGGGCCTGGACTTCTTTCCCGACGTCTTCCGACCCGTCGACGCGTCCGACCTCGCGCGCACCGTCGAGGCACTGCTGCGTCACCACCGTGACTCGGTGCTGGCGCCCGCCGGCCTGGGACACCTGCCGCTGCACATCACCGAGCACGGCTGGCCCACCGGACCCGAACGCCACCCGCGCCGGCAGGCCGACGTCGTCGAGACCGTGGTGGAGGTGATCGCCGCCCAGTCGAAGCGGCTGCGTCTGAGCGGCTACACGCATTTCGCGCTGCGAGATGCCGACAGCGCCCGAACGGGGCTGTTCCATCAATTCGGGCTCACCACGGACGACTACTCTCCCAAGCCCGCCTTCGACACCCTGACGAGGCTCGTCGAGCGCCTCAGCGCCTGAAGTATCTGACGTTCTGAAGTGTCTGAAGTGGCCGAGCTGCCTGTGATGCCTGGAGCGGGAAGGGAACAGGCGATCCTTTCCCTCAAGCCTGCGAACACAGGCGATCGAGTTCGCTCCCGATCTCGTCCCGCAGCACGTCATGCTGCGGCCCCAGCCTGAACCCCTCGTCACTCCACCGGTCGGCCGGGTACAGCCACACGGGCTTGCCCACCAGCTCGGCCGGCTCCCAGGTGAACCGTGGCCAGACGTGGGCGTGCAGGAACGGGTCGGTGTTCCCCAGGATCTCCAGGTTGACCCGGCGGAAGCCGGGGTCCAGGCGTCGGCAGACGCGCTCGACGGCTTCTCCGAGACGGTCCATGTCGGACAGGAACGACAGCCGCCCCGCCCTCGGCAGATCCGACAGCCGCTGAACCCCTGGTTCGTCCACGAGGAGAACCGAGTAACCCGGCAGGAACTGAACGTCGCCGATCACCGCGAACCCCGACTCGAGCCGCCGTAGCACGGTCGGGTTCTCGCCTCGCAGCGCAGCCCCGATCCGATCCGTCCTCCAGTCACCCGCCATGGCCCCAACCTAGCCACGGGTCATCGGCGGCCGTCGGGCGCCGGGCGAACGCGCCTCGAAAGCCTCCCGGCAGCCCGCCCGACCGCCGGGGGGAACCACCCTTGGCGGGTGAGGTCGGCGACGGCCCGGGCGGTGATCCTGCTGAGGGGATCGGGGGACACGGTGGCGAAGGGACGAGCGGGCGATGGGCGACGAGAGGGCCGAGCGGATCGCGGAGTTCGTCAGTCCGTTGCGGGTCGCGCCCGGCCGCAGGGTGCGGCTCGGGAAGGACTTCGATCCGCGGTACAAGGCGGGGATCCGCAAGAAGAAGGAAGGCGTCGAGCTGCTGCGGAGCGGGGTCGAGCTGCTCGCCGACTATCAGCAGCGGCTGGCCGCGCAGGACACGCACGGGCTGCTGGTGTGTCTGCAGGCGCTGGACGCCGGCGGCAAGGACGGCACGATCCGGCATGTGATGAGCGGGGTCAACCCGCAGGGTGTGCGCGTGGCCTCCTTCAAGGTGCCCTCGGACGAGGAGCTCGACCACGACTTCCTCTGGCGCTACAACCGCGAACTGCCCGGGCGTGGGGAGATCGGCATCTTCAACCGGTCCCACTACGAGGAGGTGCTGGTGGTGCGGGTGCACCCGGAGCACCTCGGACGCCAGAAGCTGCCCGACGCGGCCCGCGGTGCGGACGTGTGGAAGCGGCGCTACCGGGAGATCAACGACTGGGAGCGCTATCTCACCGACAACGGCTTCACCGTCGTCAAGCTCTTCCTGAACCTGTCGAAGGAAGAACAGCGCACCCGTTTCCTCAAGCGCATCGACGTCCCCGAGCGGAACTGGAAGTTCTCGCCCGCCGACGTCCGTGAGCGCGCCCGCTGGGACGACTACCAGAAGGCGTTCTCCAAGATGCTGTCGGCGACCAGCACCACCTGGGCGCCCTGGTACGTCATTCCCGCCGACCGGAAGTGGTTCGCGCGGGTGTGTGTGAGCGCGGTGCTGGCCCACACGCTGATCGGCATCGACCCCCGCTATCCGGAGGTCGACGACGAGACCCGGCGGGAGCTGGCCGAGGTCAAACGCGAACTGGAGCGCCAGGCCCCCGAGGGCGAGCCGGCCGACCCGTACGCCGCGAAGGGCAAGGGCAAGAAGCGCGGGGGGCGGGTATGAGCGCCCCGGCCCGCGCCCCGCAGCCGCAGCCGCAGCCACGCCGGCGGGTCGCGAGCGGTCGGGCCTGGTACGCGCTGCCCCCGGACGAGGTCGCCGCCGCCCTCGGGGCGGAGCCCGAGCGAGGGCTGTCCGCCGGCCGGGCGGCCGAACTGCTCCGGGCGAACGGCCCGAACGCGCTGCCGGAGGAGCAGCCGGTGCCGGGCTGGCGCCGCTACCTCGCCCAGTACCGCAGCTATATGCAGCTCGTGCTGGTGGCCGCCGCCGTGGTCTCCCTGGCGATCAAGGAGTGGAGCACCGGCGTCCTGCTGCTGGTGCTCACGGTCCTCAACGCGGTCGTCGGGATGCGGCAGGAGGGCAAGGCGGAGAGCGCCATGAACGCCCTCAAGTCGATGATGAAGGCGACCGCGCGGGTGCGCCGGGACGGGGCCGAGTCGGAGATCCCGGCCGAGGAGGTCGTCGTCGGCGATGTGGTGCTGCTCGCGGCGGGCGACGAGGTGCCGGCCGACGGGCGGATCGTCGTGGCGAACGCCCTCCAGATCGACGAGTCCGCGCTGACCGGCGAGAGCGTGCCCGCCGTGAAGGATGCCGGGACGCTGACCGGGGCGGATCTCGGGGCGGATCCGGCGCCCGGGGACCGCACGAACATGGCGTTCATGAACACCCCCGTCACCCACGGCAGCGCGACCGTGATCGTCACGGCCACCGGGGCCGAGACGGAACTCGGGCGTATCTCCGGGATGCTGTCGAGCACCGGCCGGGAGGCCTCGCCGCTGACCCGGGAGCTGGACCGGCTCACCCTGTGGATCGCGGGGACGGCCGGACTGACGATGATCGTGATGTTCGTGCTGGGGCGCAGCCGCGGTACGGCGTGGGACGCGCTGTTCGTGAGCGCGGTCTCGCTGGCCATCGCCGCCATCCCGGAGGCCCTGCCGACGGTGACACAGACGATCCTGTCGATCGGCGCGGTCGACCTCGCCAAGCGCGAGGCCATCGTGAAGGACCTGCCGTCGGTGGAGTCGCTGGGCTTCACCTCGGCGATCAACTCCGACAAGACCGGCACGCTCACCATGAACCAGATGACGGTGGTCGAGGTGCTCGACCCGGGCGACCGCTACACCGTCTCCGGCACCGGGTACAGCCTGGAGGGCAGGATCCGGCACCCCGTCGGCTCGGCGCCCGACATGGAGGAGGCGATCCTGCCGTACCTGGTCGCCAACGACGCCACACTCGTCGGGGGCGAGGTGGTCGGCGACCCCACCGAGGGCGCGCTGCTGGTGCTCGGGCACAAGGCCGGGCTGGACATCGACGCCACCCGGGAGCGCCTGCCCCGGCTGGCCACGCTGCCCTTCGACCCGTCGTACAAACTGATGGCCACCTTCAACGAGGCGACGGACGAGACGGGCCGCCCGGTCGTGCGCTGCTTCGTGAAGGGGGCGGCGCCCGCGGTGATCGACCGGGCCGCGACGGCGCTCGCGGGCGGGACGGCGGTGCCGTGGAACGAGGACGCCGGGGCGCGGGCGCAGACCCATGTCGAGCGGATGGGCGGCGAGGGCCTGCGGGTGATGGCGGCCGCGCGGCGGGACCTCGACCCGGCGGACTTCGACGCCGACGGCGACCTCCTCGCGTATGTCACCGAGTTGCAGATGACGAGCCTGGTCGGCATGGTCGACCCGCCCCGGGAGGAGTCGCGGGCCGCGGTGGCCGACGCGCAGGCGGCCCACATCCGGGTGCGGATGGTCACCGGCGACGACGTCGTCACGGGGGCCGCCATCGCCCGGCAGCTCGGCATCGAGGGCGAGGCCATGCTCGGCGCCGACTTCGCCGCGCTGCCGGAGGAGGAGCGGCTCGCGCGGATCGACGACATCGGCGTGGTCGGGCGGGTCGCCCCCGAGCACAAGGTGCTGCTCGCCGACACGCTGAAGGCGAAGGGGCATGTGGTGGCGATGACCGGGGACGGCGTCAACGACGCCCCGGCCATCAAGGCCGCCGACGTCGGGATCGCCATGGGGTCCGGGACCGAGGTCGCCAAGAACGCCGGCCGCGTGGTGCTGTCCGACGACAACTTCGCCACGATCGTCTTCGCCGTCGAACAGGGCCGCAAGATCTACGACAACCTCACCAAGTACATCCGGTTCGTGCTGGTGCTGCTGGTCGTGTTCGTGCTGACCTTCCTCGGCGCGACGCTGTTCGACATCGCGGCGGGCGAGCCGTTCACCCCGGCGCAGGTCCTGTGGATCCACTTCTTCGTCAACGCCGCCTTCGGCTTCGCGCTCGGCTTCGACCGCCAGAGCCCGGGACTCATGGCGCGCCGGCCGCGCCCGCGCGGCGAACCGGTGCTGACCACGGGAGTGATGGCCACCGTCGGGCTCTCCGGACTGGCGATCACGATCGGCCTGCTCTGTCTGATCCAGCTCGGCACCTCGCGCTTCGACAGCGTCGAGATCGGCCAGTCCATGGCGTTCACGTCGTTCGCGCTCTGTCTGATCGTGGCCGCGCTGGAGTGCCGCAGCGAGACGGACACCGTCCTCACCACCGCCAGCTTCGACAGCAGGCAGATGAACATCGCGATGCTCGTGGAGTTCGTGCTCGCCGTGCTGGTGACCCAGATGGACGGCTTCCAGCGGCTCCTCGGGACGACCGAGATCGACCTGGAGCAGTTCGGCTGGGCGCTGCTTCCGGCCGTGGCCCTGCTGGCGCTGTGGGAGCTGGGAAAGGCCCTGGTCAGGGGCCGCTCACAGCCGACAACGACCCCGCACCACACAGAAAGGTGACCCGTTATGGCAACCGCATCCGACACCCCCGTCCTCGACACGCTCGCCGCCATGACCGTCGACTCCATCGAGCGCTGTCACATGGACGAACGGACGCTCATCCTCACCCGTATCGCCGCCCTGGTGGCCGTCGACGCTCCGGCCGTCTCCTACCTGGCGCACATCGACCCGGCGGTCAAGGCCGAACTCACCGTCGAGGAGCTCCAGGACGTCCTCGTCGCCATCGCGCCCGTCGTGGGCAGCGCACGCGTGATGTCGGCGGCCGGCCACATCGCGCAGGCCTTGGGCGTGGCCATCGAACTGGCCGAGGCCGAGGCGGAAGCCATCGCCAACGCCAACGCCGAGGCGCAGGGCCGCGGCAGGTCCTGAACCGCCCACGCCGGGCACACTCTTGTCATCCGTCCGGCTGATCCGGTGCATCCAGTGAGCGGTCCGCGGCGTCCACACCGGTATGGACCTGCAGAAACCGCCCGCCGAGCCGGATCAGCCGGAGGGATGTCTCGTCGTCGCGATCCGGCTGCCGGTGCGGATCGTGGTGCTCGTGCTGGTCGTGCCCGTGCGGATGGCCTGGGACGCGCTGGTCGTCACCGGCCGCCTCCTGCGGGACACCCTGCTCCGGCCGCTGGGCCGGGCCCTGCTGTGGCTGGGGCAGGTGCTGTTCGTACGGCCGCTGGTGGGGCTGTGGCGGTACGTCCTCGTCCCGGCCGGCCGGGCCCTGGTCCGGCTCGGGAAGGTGCTGCTGGTCGTCCCCGCCGTCGCCCTGTACCGGTACGTCCTCACCCCGGTCGGCCACGCCGCCCGGTGGCTGGCGCTGGGCGTAGGAGCGGGGATCGTCCGGCTGTACGCGCGCGTGCTGACGCCCGCGGGCCACGCGGTCGTGTGGCTGGTGCGGTACGGGATCGTCGTGCCCGTCCTGTGGTGCGTGCGGTACGCCGTCGTGGTGCCCGTGCTGTGGCTGGTCCGGTACCTGGTCGTGGTCCCCGCGCGGTGGGCGTACGAGTGGATCCTCGCGCCGGTCGGACGGACCGCCGCCCGGTGCGCGCTCGGGCTGTGGCGGTGGGTGCTCGTCCCCGTCGGGCGCTTCCTGGGTGTCCTCGCCCGTGAGGTCGCCGACGCGCTCGGGCACGCCTGGCGGATCGCGGGGCACCTCTCGCGCGCTGTGGGACGGTTCCTCGCCACCCTCTTGCGGTGGGTCTTCGTGGAGCCGGTGCGCTGGGTGTACCGGACCGTGCTCACCCCGGTCGGACACGCCGTGCGCGACACCGTCCTGAAGCCCGCCGCGCAGGCCGTGCGCGCCGTGGGCCGGGTGACCCGGCAGGTCCTCGCCTCCGCGCGCGAGACGGCCCGGCGGACACGGGCCGACGCACGGCGGATGCTGTTCGGGGAACCCCGGGAGCGGGGCGTGCGGACCCGGGAGAGGGAAGCGGTGCTCCGGCGGGAACCGACGCCGCTCGGCACACGTACTCTTGATAGCAGTACGACCGCTCTCACGAACCTCACGAAGGACTGAACGACACTGGGCAAGCGACAGCCCGAAGGCCCGCCGCCCGCACCCGCGGTGCAGCGCATCCGACTGCGCTACACCAAGCGCGGCCGCCTCCGGTTCACCAGCCACCGTGACTTCCAGCGTGCCTTCGAGCGCGCGTTGCGCCGTGCCGAGGTGCCGATGGCGTACTCGGCGGGGTTCACGCCGCACCCGAAGGTGTCGTACGCCAATGCCGCACCCACCGGCACGGGCAGTGAGGCGGAGTACCTGGAGATCGCGCTCACCGCGGCCCGCGAACCGCAGACGCTGCGTGCGCTGCTCGACGAGTCGCTGCCCACCGGGCTCGACATCGTCGACGCGGTCGAGGCCCGCACCTCGGGCCTCGCCGACCGGCTCACGGCCTCGGTGTGGGAGCTGCGGCTCGACGGAGTCGACCCGGCCGACGCCGAACGCGCCGTCCAGGTCTTCAACTCCGCCGGGTCCGTCGAGGTCCAGCGCATGACCAAGAACGGCATGCGCACCTTCGACGCCCGCCCGGCGGTCGTCCGTCTCGAAACACAGAGTGAAGCGGCTGATAGGCCGACCGACCGGGCCTGTGCGATACTGCGGCTGGTTGTTCGGCACGTGACGCCTGCCGTACGACCCGACGACGTCCTGTCCGGTCTCCGCGCCGTGGCCGACCTGGCGCCGCCGGTCCCCGCAGCGGTGACCAGGCTGGCGCAGGGGCTGCTCGATGAAGAGACCGGCGCCGTGACCGACCCGCTCGCGCCCGACCGCGAGGCAGCCGAGGCCCTGACAACGGCCTGACGACTGCCGCCGCGAAGGCGTCGACGCACGGAAGGTTCCGCATCGGGACGGGCGTCGTAGCGCAGCCCTCGTACTCGGGAGCCACCTGGGTCGGGCAGCGCACCCACCAGAAGACTTTCGCCAGGCCGTCGCAACAGGGCTACGGAACCGGCGAGACAGGACACAGAGAGCTCCCGTGCGGCGGCCGCGCCCCGGACGGCGGCAGCGCGCAGGTGCGCGAGCCGCGGACGTCAACGGCGACCGATCCCTCGTGATCGGCGCCGGGCCCGGTGCGGCGCCCGGGAGCCTGACGGGAGACCCACCCGCATGCTCGAACCGACCGAACCCACCCAGGGTTCCGAAGAACAGAACAACACCCCCAGCGACACCCTGCCGCCGCGTCGTCGGCGCCGTGCCGCTTCCCGCCCGGCCGGACCGCCGAGCGGCGCCGAGGCCGCGGCGGAGATCACCGCGCCGGCCATACCGGCCGTGGAGACCGCCGAGAAGCTGGCGGACGAGGTCGACGAGACCGAAGAGGTCGCCGTGACCGAGCACATCGAGAAGACCGAAGAGGCCGAGGAGGCCGCGGTGGAGAAGGCCGAGGAGGCCGCTGCCGCGCCGCGTACCCGTCGTAGGGCCACGCGTCGTGCGTCGGCGCCCGCCGGTGCCCCGGTTTCGGCCGAGGCCGATGCCGAGGCGGCCGAGGCCGCTGCCGAGACGGTGGTGCCGGCGGCCGCTGCCGCCGCCGAGGTGGAGGCCGTGGCTCCGGTGGCCGAGGAGGCCGCTGCCGCGCCGCGTGCCCGCCGTCGGGCCACGCGTCGTGCGTCGGCGCCCGCCGGTGCGCCGGTTTCGGCCGAGGCCGAGACCGAGGCTGTGGCTGAGGCCGTTGCTCCCGCCGAGGTGGAGGCCGTGGCTCCGGTGGCCGAGGAGGCCGCTGCCGCGCCGCGTGCCCGCCGTCGGGCCACCCGTCGGGCGTCCGCGCCCGCCGGTGCGCCGGTTTCGGCCGAGGCCGAGACCGCCGTGAGCGCGGAGACGGAGCCGTCCGTGGCCGAGGAGCCCGCCGAGGCCCCGGCCGCCCCCGCGGAGGTCGTCACCGAGGTCGTCGCGGAGGCCGCCGAGGAGGCCGCCCCCGCGCCGCGTGCCCGGCGTCGTGCCACCCGCCGGGTGACCGCGCCCGCCGAGGCCGAGGCCGAGCCGGCCGCGACCGCCGTGACCGAGCCCGCCGCTGCCGAGCCCGCTGTCACCGAGCCCGCCGCCGAGGCGAAGGCCCCCGAGGCCGCCGCCCAGGCTCCGGTCTCCACCGCTCGGACCGCCGCCGCCCAGGCCCCGGCCGTCGGTGCCACCATCCGTACCCCGGTCGTCTCCGAGGCTCCCGCCGAGGAGGAGGCCGGTGGCCGACGGGCCCGTCGGCGCGTCGTGCGCCGGGCCGCCGGTGGGTTCTCCGAGCCCGCGCCCGTGCGCAACGGCGAGGGCGACGCGCCGCGCCGGCCCGCGCGGCCCGCGGTCGCCGTGTTCCAGGCGCCCGTGTTCGCCGAGCCGCAGTTCCAGACGCCTCAGCGCGCCGCCGCCGAGGCTGCCGCCGCGTCCGCCGAGGAGCCGGTCGAGGCCGAGGAGACCGAGGAGCTGCCCACCGAGGAGGTTCCCGCCGAGGAGCAGGCCGGCTCGCGCCGTCGCCGTCGTCGCCGGGGTGCCGCCTTCGCGGAGGACACCGAGACCGCCGAGCGGGCCGAGCCCGAGCCCGCGCCCGTCGCCGAGGCGGCGGACGAGACCGAGCCGGAGGAGGCCGACGAGGCCGCCGAGGACGGGGGCGAGGGCGACGAGGAGAGCGAGGAGACCGGTTCGCGCCGTCGCCGTCGCCGCGGTGGGCGTCGCCGCCGCCGGGGCGAGGCCGCCGACGAGACCGACGGCGTGGACGCCGAGTCCGACGAACTCGCCGCCGAGCAGGCCGAGCAGGACGCCGAGGACACGGCCGAGCAGACCGAAGAGGACGCCGCGGACGCCGAGGACGCCGAGGACGAGGCCGGCGGCTCCACCGCGGGCAGCCGTCGCCGGCGCCGCCGTCGTCGTCGCGCCGGAGACAGCGGCGCCGACGTCGAGCCGGGCGACGGCGACCCCGAGCGGACCGTCGTCAAGGTCCGTGAGCCCCGCAAGCCCGCCGAGCCGTCCGACGAGGTGCAGTCCATCAAGGGCTCCACGCGTCTGGAGGCCAAGAAGCAGCGCCGCCGCGAAGGCCGTGAGCAGGGCCGCCGACGCGTCCCGATCATCACCGAGGCCGAGTTCCTGGCCCGCCGCGAGGCCGTCGAGCGCGTGATGGTCGTCCGCCAGAGCGGCGAGCGCACCCAGATCGGCGTCCTCGAGGACGGCGTGCTCGTCGAGCACTACGTCAACAAGGAGCAGTCCACCTCGTACGTCGGCAACGTCTACCTGGGCAAGGTCCAGAACGTGCTGCCGTCGATGGAGGCCGCGTTCATCGACATCGGCAAGGGCCGCAACGCCGTCCTGTACGCCGGTGAGGTCAACTTCGAGGCGCTCGGCATGGCCAACGGGCCGCGCCGCATCGAGTCCGCGCTGAAGTCCGGGCAGTCCGTGCTCGTTCAGGTGACCAAGGACCCGATCGGGCACAAGGGCGCCCGGCTGACCAGCCAGGTCTCCCTCCCGGGCCGCTACCTCGTGTACGTCCCCGAGGGCTCGATGACCGGCATCAGCCGCAAGCTGCCCGACACCGAGCGGGCCCGGCTGAAGACGATCCTGAAGAAGATCGTCCCCGAGGACGCGGGCGTCATCGTGCGCACCGCCGCCGAGGGCGCGAGCGAGGACGAGCTGCGCCGTGACGTCGAGCGCCTCCAGTCGCAGTGGGAGGACATCCAGAAGAAGTCCCGCAACGGCGGCGGCTCGAACGCGCCGTCGCTGCTGTACGGCGAGCCGGACATGACCGTCCGGGTCGTCCGCGACATCTTCAACGAGGACTTCTCCAAGGTCGTCGTCAGCGGCGACGAGGCCTGGTCGACCATCCACGGGTACGTCTCGCACGTCGCGCCCGACCTGGCCGAGCGGCTGTCGAAGTGGACCTCCGAGGTCGACGTCTTCGCCACCTACCGGATCGACGAGCAGCTCGCCAAGGCGCTGGACCGCAAGGTCTGGCTGCCCAGCGGCGGTTCGCTGGTGATCGACCGGACCGAGGCGATGGTCGTCGTCGACGTCAACACCGGCAAGTTCACCGGCCAGGGCGGCAACCTCGAGGAGACGGTCACCAGGAACAACCTGGAGGCGGCCGAGGAGATCGTGCGCCAGCTGCGGCTGCGCGACCTCGGCGGCATCATCGTGATCGACTTCATCGACATGGTGCTGGAGTCCAACCGGGACCTGGTGCTGCGCCGTCTGCTGGAGTGCCTGGGCCGCGACCGTACGAAGCACCAGGTCGCCGAGGTGACCTCGCTGGGCCTCGTGCAGATGACCCGCAAGCGGGTGGGCCAGGGTCTGCTGGAGTCCTTCTCCGAGACCTGCGTCCACTGCAACGGCCGCGGTGTCATCGTCCACATGGAGCAGCCGACCTCGGTCGGTGGCGGCGGCAAGCGCAAGAAGCGCGGCCGGGGCGGCGACGCCCATGAGCACGAGCACGAGGCCGTGGCCGTCGAGACCGCCGAGCCGCTGGTGGGCGCCGAGGAGGAGGCCGAGAGCGAGGCCGAGGTCGCCGCCGAGGTGGCTGCACCGATCGCGCTGACGCCCCCGGAGTTCGCCCCCGACGAGGAGCTGTACAGCAGCGTCGCCGAGGCGGAGGCCGCGGCCACGCGTGGGCGCAGCCGCCGTAGGGCGAGCCGCCGGGCGTCCGCTCCGGCCGGTGCGCCGAAGGGCGCCGCGCGCCGGGGAGGCCGTGGCGAGGTGTTCGCCACGGAGGAGCCGGCCGAGGAGTTCACCGAGGCCCCGGTCGAGGCCCCGGTCGAGTCGCCTGCCGAGGCCCCTGTCGAGGCGCTCGTGGAGGTGCCCACCGCGCAGGCCGTGACCGCCGAGGCGGAGGCCGCGCGTCCGGTGCAGCCGGCCGAGGCCCCGGCCGCGCAGGCCGAGCCGGTCGCGGTGGGGGACCCGGTCGTCGAGGCGCCCGCCGCGGAGGAGGCCGCGCCCAAGGGCCGTACCCGTCGTCGCGCCACCCGCAAGGTGTCCGCGCCGGCCGGTTCGCCCGCCGGTGCCGAGGCCGCGGTGGTGACGGTCGTCGAGCCCGCCGTGGAGGCCCCGGCCGCCGAGGCGGAGCCCGTCGGGGCCGAGCCGGTCGTCGAGGCCGAGCCGGTCGCCGAGAGCGCGGCCCCGGCCCGCCCGCGGCGCCGTGCCGTGCGCAAGGCCACCGCGCCGACCGCGCCCGAGGAGACGGCCGTCGTGGTCGTCCCGTCCGCCACGACGGAGGCCACCGACGCGGAGGCCGCCGAGGCGGAGCCCGTGACGGCGGAGGTCACCGGGGCGGAGGCCGCCGAGGCCGAGGGCGTCGCCGGTGAGGAGGCCGCTCCCGCCAAGAAGACGGCCGCCCGCAAGACGGCGAAGAAGGCCACGGCGAAGAAGGCCGCCACCAAGAAGACGGTGACGGCCAAGAAGACGGCCGCGAAGAAGACCGCCGCCAAGAAGACGACGGCCAAGAAGGCCGCCAAGGCGACGGTCGCGAAGAAGACGGCGGCGGCGCAGGCGACCGAGGACTGACCCTCTCACCTGCGGTGCGACCACGACGCGGGCGTCCGGTGCGAACCGGGCGCCCGCGTCGCCGTCCGTCCGCCCCGCCCACCTGCTCACCTCGCGTCGCACTGTGTTTACCGTAGAGTTACGCTGTGTCTTGCTTGTGATATCGGGCACCCGGGGCGGTGGTTTCTCTGTGGTAACACTCGGGAAAATTGCCGTCCCCGTGCTGGTAACGTGCAGTCTGGTCCCGGTGGCCAAAGACATGCACACCGTGACCACAGCCGATGAGCACAACCGGTCCCGTACCGGGTACGGCTGAATCCCGCAAGGAACCCTCGGGGGGCGGGCTCCTGTGTACAAGCCGTCCATCCGCCCACAGGCGGCCATGGACAACCAGGGATGCGGCCGTGCTGAACATCGACATGGCCCTTCCCGACCGCATGACGTGGTGCGCCTTAGAGGTCGCCGTAGAGGAGGGGTACGTCGATGACCGACGCCCATGAGTTCATACCGGCCGCCAGACCCGTGATCGACGAGGACGAGATCGAGGCAGCGGTGCGCGTTCTGCGCAGCGGCCGGGTCGTCCAGGGTCCCGAGGTGGCCGCCTTCGAGGAGGAGTTCTCGGAGCTGGTGGCCGGGCGTCACTGCGTCGCGGTCAACTCCGGCACCTCCGCCCTCCACCTGTCGCTGCTGGCCCTCGGCCTCGGTCCGGGCGACGAGGTGATCGTGCCGTCGTTCTCCTTCGCGGCCTCCGCCAACGCGGTGCGGCTCGTCGGGGCCGACGTGGTCTTCGCCGACATCGACGCCGACACCTTCTGTCTGGACCCCGCCGCGGTCGAGGCGGCCATCACCCCGCGCACCGCCGCGATCATGCCGGTCCACCTGTACGGGCACCCCGCCGCGATGGACCGGATCATGGCGATCGCCGCGCAGCACGGCCTCGCCGTCGTCGAAGACGCCTGCCAGGCCCATGCCGCCGCCCTGAACGGCACCCCCGTCGGTGCCTTCGGCGCCGCGGGCACCTTCAGCTTCTACCCGACGAAGAACATGCACAGCCTCGAGGGCGGCATGATCTCCACCGGTGACGCCGAGGTCGCCCGCACCCTGCGCCTGCTGCGCAACCAGGGCATGGAGCAGCGCTACGCCAACGAGATCGTCGGCGCCAACGTCCGGATGACGGACGTCTCCGCCGCGATCGGCCGCGTCCAGCGCGGCAAGCTCGACGGCTGGACCGAGCAGCGCATCGCCAACGCCGCGTACCTCACCGAGCACATCAGCGCGCCGAACGTGGTCACGCCGAAGGTCGCCGAGGGCGCCCGGCACATCTACCACCAGTACACCGTGCGCATCCAGGGCGACCGCGAGGCCGTCATGGCCGGGCTGACCGAGGCCGGCATCGGCAACGCCGTGTACTACCCGACCCCCATCCACCGGCTGAAGCCGTACTGGGAGCCGGACCAGAAGGCGGGCCGCACCTGGGACCTGCCCGAGACGGAGCGCGCCGCCGCCGAGGTCGTGTCGCTGCCCGTGCACCCCTCGCTGTCCGCGAGCGACCTCGAGCGGATCGCCGCCGCCGTGAACACGCTGGGGGAGCAGCTGTGAGCAACGGGAAGCCGCTGCGCGCGGGGCTCGTCGGCCTCGGTTCCATGGGCCGCCACCACGCCCGCGTCCTGTCCGGTCTGGAGGGCGTCGACCTGGTCGGTGTCGTCGACCCGATGGGCGACAAGTTCGGCGCCGCCCAGGGCGCGCCGATCCTGGACACCGTCGAGGAGCTCATCGCCCTCGGCGTCGACTACGCGGTCGTGGCCTGCCCCACCCACCTGCACGAGCAGGTCGGTCTGGCGCTCGCCGAGGCCGGGGTGTGCGCGCTCATCGAGAAGCCCGTCGCGGAGACCGTGGACGGCGCCCGCCGCCTCGTCGAGGCGTTCGAGTCGCGTTCCCTGGTCGCCGGTGTCGGCCACATCGAGCGCTGCAACCCGGCGCTGCGTTCGCTGCGCACCCGCCTGGAGGCCGGTGAGCTCGGTGACGTCTACCAGGTGGTGACCCGCCGTCAGGGCCCGTTCCCGCACCGTATCGCGGACGTCGGCGTGGTCAAGGACCTCGCCACCCACGACATCGACCTGACCGGCTGGGTGACCGGACGCGAGTACGTGTCCATCGCCGCCCACACCGTCTCCAAGAGCGGCCGCGTCCACGAGGACATGGTCTCCGCGGTGGGCCGTCTCGACGACGGCACCATGGTGAACCACCTGGTGAACTGGCTCAGCCCGCTCAAGGAGCGCTTCACCTCGGTGACGGGGGAGCGCGGCTGCTTCATCGCCGACACCCTCACCGCCGACCTGACCTTCCACTCCAATGCCGCGGTCACCACCGAGTGGGAGGCCCTGCAGGCCTTCCGCGGGGTGTCCGAGGGCGACATGATCCGGTACGCCATACCCAAGCGTGAGCCGCTGCTCGTCGAGCACGAGCTGTTCCGGGACGCGGTGCTCGGCAAGGACGCCGACATCTGCACCCTGCGCCAGGGAATGCGCACTGTTCAGGTGGCGGCCGCCGTGCTGGAGTCGGCTACACAGAACCGCAGCGTTTCCCTTCAGGTGGAGGACCTGGCAACTCATGGCAGCTGAACAAACGTCGGCGCAGCCGGCGGTGCGTGGACGCATCGTCATGCTCGTCGACAACGGGGTGAACGGCGACTCGCGCGTGCAGAAGGAAGCACGCTCGGCCGCCGAGGCCGGGTGGGACGTGATCCTGCTCGGCAAGGGCAAGGGGAAGAGCGAGACGACCTGGGAGATCGGCAAGGCGCAGGTGCGTCTGCTGCCGGTGCCGGGTCCGATGCACCGCCGCCGTCATGAGTACCGCCGGGCCGTGCTGCGCTCGCCGCTGGCGTACAAGCCGGGCCCGCTGGCCGCGTACCGCCGGCAGAAGATCAAGGCCTGGCGCGCGGACCTCAACATCCGGCTGATCCTCGCCCAGCAGGAGGGCTCGTTCCTCACCAGGCTGCGGCTGGTGCTGCCCCGGGTGGCCTCCCGGTTCGTGCAGAACTGGGTGAACCTGCGGGCGCGCAAGACCGCCAAGCTGGAGAAGAGCCGCAAGGAGATGGAAGGTCCGCTGGACCGGTTCACCACCGCGTTCTGGCACCGGACGATGGGCACCCGCAGCTGGCGCAAGCTCGACCCGCACCTGTGGGACCTGGAGCTGGCGTACGGCAAGGTCATCGACGACCTCGACCCGGACCTGATCCACGCCAACGACTTCCGCATGCTGGGCGTCGGCGCCCGTGCCGCCCTGCGCGCCCGGGCCCGTGGCAGCAAGGTCAAGCTGGTGTGGGACGCGCACGAGTTCCTGCCCGGCATCAAGCCGTGGAACCCGCACCCGCGCTGGCACAAGGCGCAGGTCGCGCACGAGCTGGAGTACTCGCGCCACGCCGACGCCGTCACCACGGTGTCCGACACGCTCGCCGGGATGCTCCAGGAGCGGCACCACCTCAAGGAGCGTCCGTCGGTCGTGCTCAACGCGCCCGACGCGGAGATCTCCCCGGAGCAGGCCGCCGAGCCGGTCCCGGACCTGCGGGAGCTGTGCGGCATCGGCCTGGACGTGCCGCTGACCGTGTACAGCGGTGCCGCCGCCCCGCAGCGGGGTCTCGACATCATGGTCGAGTCGCTGCCGCAGCTGGCCGAGGTGCACACCGCGTTCGTCGTGCTCAACACCGAGTCCGAGTACATGCGCGGCCTGCGGGAGCGCGCCGAGGAACTGGGCGTCTCCGACCGGCTGCACATCCTGCCGTACGTGCCGCACTACCAGGTGGTGCGCTTCCTCGCCTCGGCGGACCTCGGGGTCATCCCGATCCACCACTGGCCGAACCACGAGATCGCGCTCATCACCAAGTTCTTCGAGTACTCGCACGCCCGGCTGCCGCTGATCGTCTCCGATGTGAAGACGATGGGCGAGATGGTCCAGCGCACCGGCCAGGGCGAGGTCTTCAAGGCCGAGGACATCGAGGACTACGTGCGCGCGGTCAAGTCCGTGCTCGGTGACACGGCCCGCTACCGGGACGTGTACGACAAGGACGGTCTGCTCGACGAGTGGACCTGGGAGGCCCAGGCCGAGCTGCTCGACCAGGTCTACACCCGGCTGCTCCCCGGCAGCGCGGTCCGTCCGGCGGCCGAGCGCAGACCGGTGGAGGCGGGGGCATGAGCGGCACACCGGACGTCAGCGTCGTCGTCGCGGTGTACAACACGATGCCCTACCTGACGGAGTGCCTGAACTCCCTGATCGGGCAGAGCATCGGCCGAGAGCGCCTGGAGGTCGTCGCCGTCGACGACGGCTCCACGGACGACAGCGGCCGCGAGCTGGACCGGTTCGCGGCGCTGTACCCGGACACCGTCAAGGTGATCCACCAGCCGAACTCCGGCGGCCCGGCCGCGCCCAGCAACCGTGCGCTGGACGTGGCCACCGGCCGTTACGTCTACTTCATCGGCTCCGACGACTACCTCGGCGAGGAGGCGCTGGAGCGCATGGTGAAGTGCGCCGACGCGAACGACTCGGACGTCGTCGTCGGCAAGATGGTCGGCACCAACGGCCGGTACGTGCACCAGGCGCTGTACAAGGAGAACGTCGCGGACGTCAGCCTGTACGCCTCCGCGCTGCCGTTCACCCTGGCCAACACCAAGCTGTTCCGGCGGGACATGGTGGAGAAGTACCACCTGCGCTTCCCGGAGCACCTGCCCGTGGGCAGCGACCAGCCGTTCACCATCGAGGCGTGCGTGCGCGCCCGGAAGATCTCGGTGGTGGCCGACTACACCTGCTACTACGCGGTCAAGCGCGGCGACGCCAGCAACATCACCTACCGCGCCGACCATCTGGCGCGGCTGCGGGCGGCGGCCGAGATCGTGGACTTCACGGCCGGGCTGATCGAGGCGGGCCCCGACCGGGACGCCGTACTGCGCCGGCACTTCACCTGGGAACTGGCCAAGCTCGTCCAGGACGACTTCCCGTCCCTGGACCGGGAGTTGCAGCGGCAGCTCTGCACGGGCGTCGGCCGGCTCGCGGACGCCTACTTCACCGACGGCGTCCGGGACGCCATGGACGTCAAGCGCCGGGTGCGGATCGCGCTGGCGCAGGCCGTCGCCATCGACGAGCTCGCCGAGGCGATCTCCGCGGAGAAGGAGCACGGGGCGCCCCCGTTCGTGGTGGAGGGCGAGCGCGCCTACGCCCGCTACCCGGGCTTCCGCGACCCCCGGATCGGGGTGTCCGACCGGGTCTACGAGCTGGTCGGGGAGGCCGTGCCGGGCCGTCTCGCCAAGGCCACCGTGCTGCTGGACTCCGCCTGGGAGCAGGAGGGCGAGAAGCTCGCCTACACCGCGTCCGTACGGGTGCCGGTCCTGGGCGATGTCGAGGGGGCCGGCCTGTCCCTGCGCCTGGTCAAGGGCGCGATGCCCAAGTCGGCGGACAAGCCGGGCGCGCGCCGGCTGAAGCCGGGGCACGAACTCGCGCCCGTGGTGGGCGAGATGCGGGTGGAGCCCGCCGAGAACGGTGCCGGAACCGTCCTGCACGCCCGTGTCCCGCTGCAGCCGGCCACCGGCAAGTGGGGCGTGCGCGTGTACGTCGACGTGGCCGGTTCGACGTACGAGATCCCGGTGAGCGGCAAGGGGCTGCCCATGCCGCTGGCCCGCAAGTGGGGCCGGGACGACGACCCGTACCGCGCGTCGGCCCTGGTCAACCCGAAGGGGCGCGTGGTCGTCGACACGGCCCAGATGTACCCCCCGAAGAGGACTGTGGTCCGGCGGGCGCTGGGGGGCCTTGTCCGGAAACTGAAGTCCCGTTCCAAAAGGAAGAAGTAGCGACCCTCCATGAACATCTGTGTAGTAGCGCTCGGCAAGATCGGGCTCCCGCTGGCGGTGCAGTTCGCCTCCAAGGGCCACCGGGTCATCGGCGCGGACGTCAACGAGAAGGTCGTCGAGCTGGTCAACGCCGGTGTCGAGCCGTTCCCCGGTGAGCACGACCTCGACGTCAAGCTGAAGCAGGCCGTCGACGCCGGTCTGCTGAGCGCGACCACGGACACCGCGTCCGCGGTCGCCGAGTCCGAGGCCGTCGTCGTGGTCGTCCCGCTGTTCGTGGACGCCGAGGGCACCCCGGACTTCGGCTGGATGGACGCGGCGACCAAGGCGATCGCCCAGGGCCTCAGGCCCGGCACGCTGGTCTCGTACGAGACGACCCTCCCGGTCGGCACCACCCGCACCCGCTGGGCGCCGATGCTCGCCGAGGGCTCGGGCCTGACCGCGGGCGAGGACTTCCACCTCGTCTTCTCCCCGGAGCGCGTCCTCACCGGCCGGGTCTTCGCCGACCTGCGCCGCTACCCCAAGCTGGTCGGCGGCATCGACGAGGCGTCGAGCGCCCGTGGCGTCGCGTTCTACGAGCAGGTCCTCGACTTCGACGAGCGCGCCGACCTGCCGCAGGCCAACGGGGTGTGGGACCTGGGCACCGCCGAGGCCTCCGAGCTGGCGAAGCTGGCCGAGACGACCTACCGGGACGTCAACATCGGTCTGGCGAACCAGTTCGCGCGCTTCGCGGACAGCAACGGCATCGACGTCAAGAAGGTCATCGAGGCCTGCAACTCGCAGCCGTACAGCCACATCCACCAGCCGGGCATCGCGGTCGGCGGCCACTGCATCCCGATCTACCCGCGGATGTACCTGTGGAACGACCCGTCGGCGACCGTCGTGCGCTCCGCGCGTGAGGCGAACGCCGCGATGCCGGAGTACGCGGTGGACCTGCTGGCGGCCGCCTACGGCGACCTCACCGGCGTGAACGTCCTCGTCCTGGGCGCCGCCTACCGCGGCGGGGTGAAGGAGACGGCCTTCTCGGGCGTCTTCCCGACGGTCGAGGCCCTCAAGGCGCGCGGCGCGGTGCCGTACGTCTCGGACCCGATGTACACGGCCGAGGAGCTGTCCGCGCACGGTCTCACCCCGCACGCGGGCGAGAAGGTCACCGCGGCGATCCTCCAGGCCGACCACGCCGAGTACCGCACCCTGGCCCCGGCGGACCTGCCGGACGTCACGGTCCTCGTCGACGGACGTCGTACGACGGACCCGCAGGCGTGGAAGGGTGTGCGCCGGGTCGTGATCGGCGGCTGACACAGCCGACCGTCGTAGGATGCGGCCCCGGCCACGTGGACCGGGGCCGTTTCCCTTGCCGTTCTCTTGTCGTTTCTCCTGCCGTTCTCTTGTCGTTCTCGGGGGTGTCCGTCGCATGCCGGGTGAGTCGTCCGTGTCGGACGTCCGCACCGTGTCCGCCTCGGTGCGTGCCGCGGCCCGCGCCCGTCGGCTGCGGGCCGCCCTCCCCCTGCTGGTCTGCGTCGTGTACGCCGTCCTCCAGCTCGCCGCCGGTCCCCGGTGGACGCTCTTCCCCGACTCCTACCGCTATGCCCGCGCGGCCGAGCAGTACCTCGGCGCATCCCGCGCGGAGGCCCATCGCACGGCGCTCGCCGCGTTCTGCACCAGCCGGGCCGAACGCGAGGCGCAGGAGGCACGGCTCCAGCCGGTGAACCTCCAAAGCGAGCGGGCCCTGGTGGCGGCCGCCGTCCGCGAGTGCCGCGAGCGCTGGGCGGACGCCCGGGACATCACCACCGCCGACCCCCGCTACCAGGCCATCTTCGCCGCCCGCCCCGGCTATCCGCTGCTCGCGACGCCCTTCGTCGGCGCCTTCGGTGTGCTCGACGGCATGTGGGTGCTGGGCCTGCTCACGGCCGCGGGCGGCTCCCTGCTGGTCTTCGGGCTGCTGCGGCGCGGCGCGGGGCTCGGCCGGGCGGCCGCGCTCACCGGGCAGGTGGCGTTCCTCGCCAGTCCGCTGGGCTGGTGGAGCAACCAGGCGCTGAGCGAGGGGCTGTTCACCCTGTGCACGCTCACCGTGCTCTGGGGCGGCCTGATGCTGCTGCGCCGCCGGGCCCTGCCCGTGGCGGCGGCCGTCACGGTCCTGGGGTACGGGGTGGGCGCGGTGACGCGCTACTCGTCGGTCCTGGCGCTGGCGGGACTCGTGGCGGCGGCCGCGGCGGGTGCCCTGTGCTGGTCGCGCCCGTTGCGGCACCGGGGGACGGCCGTCCTCGCGGGGGTGTCGGCGGTGGCCGCGGCATCGGTGGCCGTGGCGATGAAGGCGCTGGCGCTGCCGTCCACGGAGGTGACCCTCCAGGACACCTTCACCCACCACTTCCGGTTGCCCGAGGTGGCCGACCCGTGGGGCGACCTGTTCGGCCTCTCCGTCCGGTTCTGGCGGGACTGGGTGGCCCAGCAGGCCGGGCTGCCCTACTTCCTGGTCCTGACCGCGCTCGCGGTGTGGGCGCTGGCCCGGTACGGCGAGGGGCTCGGCCTGCTCGCCGCGGCGACCGCTCTGAGCGGGGCGTTCGCGGTCGCCGGCCATCCGCTGGTGCAGGAGGCGGACCGGCTCGGGGTGCTGATGTGGATGCCGGTCGTCCTGGGGCTGCCCCTCGTCGTGGACCGCCACTGGGCATGGCACCCGGTACGGGGTTCGGAGCCACGCCCAGCGGGATGAGGCCCGGTACGGGCCCCGGGGCTCAGCGGGCCCGTCTCAGCCGGCGCGCTCGATGAGGACGCCGTCCTTCTCGTCGTAGAGCTCGCCCGTCCTCGGGCACTCCCACACGCCGCTCTCGCCCTCGTGCTCGGTGAGGCGGACGCCGGCGCGGCCGACCCAGCCGATCCGCCGGGCGGGGACGCCCACCACGAGGGCGAAGTCGGGCACGTCCCTGGTGACGACGGCGCCCGCGGCGACCATCGCCCAGCGGCCGATGACCAGCGGCGCCACGCAGACCGAGCGGGCGCCGATCGAGGCCCCGTCGAGGATCTTCACGCCGACGGCCTCCCAGTCGCCGCCGCGCTTCTGCTTGCCGTCGGGGTCCACGGACCGCGGGTTGTGGTCGTTGGTGAGGACCACGGCGGGGCCGATGAAGACACCGTCGCCGAGTTCGGCGGGTTCGTAGACGAGCGCGTAGTTCTGCAGCTTGCAGTTGTCGCCCATGTGCACGCCCGAGCCGACGTACGCGCCCCGGCCGATCACGCAGCCCTCGCCGAGGCGGGCGCCCTCACGGATCTGCGCGAGGTCCCAGACACTGCTGCCGGCACCGATCTCGGCACTCTCGTCGACCTGCGCGCTGGGCTGGACCCTGTAGTTCACTTGTTCGCCTTCCGGTGTGCGTCCCTCATCCGGCGAGCATACGGGGAGGGGACACCCGCCCGGGGCGGGCGGCCCGTCGGCAAAGGCCGTGATCAGTGCCCGGCGCTGATCGGGTACCTCGTGCCCGCGCCCTGAATGCGGCGCCGCGCGTTGATGAGTGTCGGCGTCACAGAGCAGTAGACGACCCACTTCGTTCTGCGGACCACGCCACGAGCATGGCCCGGGGCCGCCGAGACCTCGTCACGAAGGCTCGGTGGCCCCGGGGGCCTCGGGCCTACCAGCCGGTGCCTATCTGCTGGCGGGTGCTGAAGGCGGTGGCGGTGCGGGGGTAGAGCCAGAGGATGCCGGTGGCGTCGTCACGGGCGATGACGTCGGGGTTGCCGTCGCTGTTGAAGTCGCCGATCCCGACGAACGTGTACGGGTTCCAGCCGCTGCCGATCTGGCTGCGGGTGCCGAAGCCGTTGCTGCCGTTGCCGGGGTAGAGCCACAGGTCGCCGCTGGTGTCGCGGGCTATGACGTCCGGGTTGGAGTCGCCGTTGAGGTCGGCCACGCCGGCGAAGGTGTAGTTGGTCCAGCCGGTGCCGATCTGCACGGCCGAACCCAGGCCGGCGCCGGTGCCGGTTCCGGGGAACATGCGCAGGGTGCCGTCGGGGTGGCGGCCGATGACGTCGGGTTTGCCGTCACGGTTGAAGTCGGCGACGCCGACGAAGGCGTAGCCGCTCCAGCCGCTGGCGAAGTTGGCGACCGGGGTGAGCAGATCGTGTCCCACATCGCCCGGGAACAGGCGCAGGGTGCCGCTGGGTGCCATGGCGACGATATCGGCGTAGCCGTCGGTGTTGAAGTCGCCGATTCCGGCTGAGGTGTAGCCGGAGAGGCCGGAGCCGATGTACACGGCTGAGGTGGACCAGCCACCACTGCCGTTGCCTGGGTACAGCCACAGGCTGCCGGTTGCCGCGTCGGCGGCGACCACGTCCACCTTGCCGTCGCCGTTGTAGTCGGCGACGTCGGTGAAGGCGAACGGGGCCTTGGGGAGGGCGACATTGGCCATGGCGGCGACGTGGGTGCTGGTGAGAGCTGTCCCGTTCCACACCTGCACGTCCGCGAGATTGCCGCGGAAGTATGCGGCGCGCACGTCGTTGGCCAGGTCGTTGCCCAGGGCGAAGTTTCCGGTGAAGCCTGCGATCGCGGTGTGGGAGCCGCGGGCCACCGGCCGGTCGTCCACGTACAGGGTCATCGCCTTGGTGGTCGGGTCGTAGGTGATGGTGAGGTGGCTCCACTGGCCGATGATGGCGGTGCCGCCGGCGATGCAGTCGTAGGCGCGGGTGGCGTCGGACGTGGCGAGGCAGAAGGCCCATTCCTTGTTGGACTGGGTGTAGAGCAGGAAGCCGGAGTTGTGGACACCGTCCTGGGAGGCGATGACGCCGCCCACGGCAGCGGGCTTGACCCAGGCAGACAGGGTGAACGCGCTCGACAGCGACAGTGCCGCGCTCGAGGTCATGGCGCTGGTGGAGGTGCCGTCCAGAGCCAGGTTGGAGGGGAAGAAGACGTTGTCGTCGGTGTCCCAGGTGGCTGCGGTGCCGCCGGTGAGATCCAGGCCGGCGGCGGTGTCGGCGGCGGTGGCCGCGCTGCCCTCGGCGCCGTCGTTGAGAGGCCAGGTGTGGGTGGGAGCGACGAGGGTCTGGGCGGTCTGCGCGGTCAGGGTGTTGGCGGTCGCGTTGAAGATCCGTGTGGTGCTGCTTCCGCCGACGGAGACGGTGCGCAGGTCCGGGGTGCCGTCGTTGTTGAGGTCGGAGGCCTGGAGGACGGGCAGGGCTGCGGAGCTGTAACCGCTGCTCGCGACCTGCAGAGGGGTGACCGTTTCTCCGAAGGCAAGGCCCTTGAGCTGGTCGGGGGTGTAGTAGTACAGCGCGCCGGTGCTGGTGTTGCGGGCGAACAGCGCGGGCATTCCGCCGACGAGGCTGGTGGTGAGGCTCCAGCCGGTCCAGTCGCCGGAGCCGGTGGGGTTGGTGTCGGTCAGCCACACCGCGTTGTCGATGCCGACGAACGTGCCGGGGAACGTGACGCCGGGCTCGTCCCACAGCACACCGTCGACGATCAGGAGCAGGTCGGGGTAGCCGGTGGGGGGCTCGTCGTTGAGGGTGTGGTAAAGGTTGCCGCCGGCGGCGATGCTGGTGGCTTTGTCTCCGCTGCCGTTGGTGAAGGTGATGGAGTTGACGTTCGCCTGGTTGCCGCTGTCGGGCGAAAGGGGTGAGCCGTCGCCGCTGCCGTAGAGCACGGTGCCGCGGCCGGTGGCGGGGTTGTAGTCCAGGACGTCGTTGAATCCGTCGCCGGTGTTGAAGTGGCCGGTGATGGCCTGGGTGCCGTTCCAGTCCGTGGGCGAGCCGGCCGAGTTGACTCCGGTGCCTTCGGCGCCGAGGTCGCTGGCGCTGGTGGTGAGCTGTCCGTCGGAGATCCCGTGGGCCAGCCACAACCCGCTGGAAAGGCCCGCCTGGGCGCCCACGGCGGTCAGGTCGGGCAGGCCGTCACCGGTCAGGTCGCCGTCGGCGGCGGTGGCAGCGGGCGCGGCGGCGAGGATGCAGTTGGCGGTGTCGCCGATGTTGCCACCGGCCGAGACCGCGGTGACGGTCAGCACGTTCGTACCCCGGGTCGGGGTGACGCTGATGGAGGTACTGGCGCCGGCGCTGGCCACGGAGACGGGGGTGGCGCCGTTGAGCTGGTAGAGGTAGCCGGCGGTGGCTCCACCGGAGTCGTTGGGCGCGAGGGTGAAGCCGGCTACGGCGCCGACCTGATAGGTGGTGGTGCTGGCGTCGTTGCCGCATTCGTTCGAGGAGGCGTCGGTGATCACCGGAGCGCCGGGCCGGCTGGGGTCGAACTTGAACTTGCAGGTGGAGGAGACGGGTGACGAGTAGCTTCCGTCGGAGGAGGTCACGTTCCACGACACGCCGAGGACGGAGCCGCCGGCTGCGGCCTCCAGCACCGATTTCTTCAGTATGTAGGCGGCGTTCTTCCCGGAGGCGGCGGAGACGGTGGACTTGGCGATCTGAGTGCTGCCGGACGTCTTGATGACGTTGAAGGTGTTGGACAGGGTGCCGCCGTCGGGGTCGGAGACCTTCGCGTAGAGCGTGATGTCTCCGTCACCAGTGGTCTTGACGGTGCTGGTGCAGGTGGTGGCCGGTGAGGTGACCATCGACGAGGGCTTGTTGGGCTCGTGGTCGTAGGTGGTGGACATCGAGATGGTGGCGTGGTCGAACTTCTTCCACCCGTACTTGTCCAGTTCGTCGTCGGCCCGCAGCCCCAGGGTGACGTTGCTCAGGTTCGCGGCGGTGGCGATGTCCTGCATGTGCGACCGGACGTCGAAGCCGAGCGAGTGCGCCGGGCAGGAGGGGGAGTAGCCGTAGGCCACGGTCTTTGTGCCCCACTGGGTGTTCCAGTCCGGCTGGTTGTTCCAGGTGGTTGCAGAGTTGATCGAGTCGGTCTGCCACAGCTCCACCGCGGTTGCGGTGCACGAGGGCGCATAGGTCTCGGTGGCGTAGACGCTTGAGTCGATGATGTGAGAGCCGAAGATCCGGCTGTCCACCGAGAGCTTCGCGTACGCCCGCGACTTGTGGTACGGGGTCTCCCAGCCCTGATAGCCCACGTGCATTCCGGTGGCGCTGGTGTCCTTCCAGTAGCTGACGTCCGGGTAGGCGGAGTTGACCCAGGTCCAGCTGGTCAGCGTGCCGCCGGCGCTGTACGTCGGATCGATGTACACCGGGTAGACGGTGGACGAAGCGGACAGCAGGGCCTCGTCCGGGGTCAGGCGGATGTGACCGGAGGCGTAGGACGCGGCGACCGGCGCGATGTGCGCTCCCGCGCCCGGCTCCTCGGCGGAGGAGGCCACCGGCCCGCCGGTGTCGGCAAGGGTTTGCTCGGTGGCGGCGGAGAGGGCCTGCTTGCCGGTGGACAGTGCGCTCGGGGTGGCTGCCTGTGCGGTGGCGGAGTCCCACATCAGCGGCGCCGGGGCGGAGAAGACGGTGCGTTCGGCGGCGTCCGTGGCCATGATGTTGCCTGCGGCGTCGGTGGCCAGCGCCACGTTCTTCGTCTCGGCCGGAAAGGCCAGCGTGTCCAGGGCCGGATCATCGGCCGCGTCGGCGTTCTTGACGATGAGGACCTCGGAGAAGCCGCCCTGGGTATCGGCGGTGACCTTCAGGTCCACCCCGTCCAGGACGTCGGGGTAGGTGGCGCTGGAACCGCTCAGGACCGGGGCGGGCAGCGTGCCGATCGAGGTCGGCACGGTCAGGGACAGCGAGCGGCCGCGGTCCCACATCACGGCCAGTGGGTCGTCCCCGCCCCCCGACAGGGTCAGATCCGAGGTGGTCACGGCCGGGGTGACGGTGCCGTCATCGTGCCGGACCAGGGTGGAGTCCAGCGTCTTCCAGTCGCCGGACTCGTACTTGCGTACCGGGGCGACCGACTGGGTCAAGGTGAACGTGCCGTCCGGATTGGCCACTTCCGATTCCGTCGACGTGGTCGCCGCGGCCACAGACACGGCCTTGCCGGTGGCCTGCGCCTGCGCCGAGGCCTTCGCCTCGCCCAGGGGCAATTGCGATGACGGGGTCTCAGTTATGGCGTCGGCGCGGGCGGTTGTCACCGCGCCGGAGAGGGACAGCGTGCTCAGCGCGGCAGCCAGTGCCGCACTGAGCATCTTGCTGCGCAGGGTCGGTCTCACCTTTGGATACCCCCGGGTCAGGTCGGACAGGACCGTTCATGTCGATCGGTGATCCAGTGGACCGACTTTTCTTTATCTGCGGCAGACCTGATTGATTGCTGGATGACCGTACATGTCCGAGTCGAGAGTGAAGTTTTGTGAATTCTTGGTGTCCGGTTGCGGGGAGTTGTCGGAATTGGTCACTGTCCCGCGGCTCAGGTGTTCTGCGATAGTCGCCCGCGCAGCTGCGGCTTGATCAAGTCGCGGTGCCGTTGTGCCTGCGTACGGGGCGAGTTGGGGGGAACGATCATGGCCAGGACAGCGTGGCTGAGACGGACTGCACGTCAGATCGGCACACGGGAACGGATCGTCGGCGCCGTGGTGGCACTGACTCTGGCCGTACCGACAGCGGTCCCTGCGGCCGCCGCGACCAAGGACCGCGCTGGCGCCCCGGCAGTGCAGCAGACCCGGTCGGTCAAGGGGGTCACGACCCTCAACCCGCGCAAGCTCAAGGTCAAGGACCACACCAAGAAGGTCTTCCACGCGGCGAAAGCCCACTGGCCGGAGGCCGCGACCGGCACCGCCACGTTGTCCGCCCCGAAGACGGGAGCGAAGCAAGGAGTCAAGGGGTCGGCCGCCGGTACGCCGGTGTGGGCCCGCTCTGTGGGCCCGACCAAGGGCTCCTACCAGGGACCGGACAAGGTCTCGGTACGCGTCCTGCCGCACCAGGACGCCACCCAGCTCGGCGTGGCAGGCGTCGTCCTTGCCGTCCAGCCCGCGACCGGCGGCCGGGGCAAGGTGCAACTGGGCCTGGACTACAGCGCCTTCGCGGGAGCCTACGGCGGTAACTACGCCGACCGCCTCCATCTGGTCAGGCTTCCCGCCTGCGCGCTGACCACCCCCAAGCGTGCCGCCTGCCGCACTCAGACTCCTCTGGCCACCGACCAGGGTGTCACCACACACGAACTGGCGACCACCCTCACCCTTCAGGGCGCCGAGCCCCAGGCATCCCCCACCCCTGCCTCAGCGTCGGGCCGCACGACTGCCGTGCCCGCCTCATACACGGCGTCCTCTGCCGGCAGCGCCGAGGCGATGGTGCTGGCGGCGACCGCCACGAGCACCACGGAAGGCGGGGGAGCGGGTAGCTACGACGCGACCGCTCTCGCACCGTCCGGCTCCTGGGCGGGCGGCAGTTCGTCGGGCTCGTTCACCTACAGCTACCCCATCGCGCCGGTGACCTCGTCCGGGACACTGAACCCGTCGGTCGGCCTGGCCTACGACTCGGGCTCGGTGGACGGACAGACCTCCTCCACCCAGGCCCAGTCCTCCTGGGTGGGCGACGGGTGGGGCACTCCCGACTCCTACGTCGAGCAGAGCTTCACCTCCTGCTCGGACAGCCCGGAGGGCAGTGCCTCACCGGTGTCCAGTGACGACAAGTGCTACGACGGGCCGGTCCTGACCCTGTCGCTGAACGGCTCGTCGACCTCCCTGGTGAAGGACGGCACCAGCGGGACATGGAAGCCTTCCGACGACAACGGCTCAACCGTCAAGCACGTCACGGACTCGAACAACGGATCCGGTACCTACAACACGGACTACTGGATCGTCACCGAGCGGGATGGCACCCAGTACTACTTCGGCCGCAACCAACTGCCCGGGTGGTCCTCCGGCAAGGCCACCACCAAGTCGGTGGACAGCGTCCCGGTGTACTCCGCGCACTCCGGTGACCCCTGCTACAAGTCGTCCGGGTTCAGCGACTCGGTGTGCACCATGGCCTACAAGTGGCACCTCGACTACGTCGTGGACCCGCACTCCAACGCCATGGCGTACTACTACACCCAGGACACCAACTACTACGGCGAGGAGAACGGCGCCCGCAACGTCTCCTACGTCCGGGATTCGTACCTGGCCCGGATCGACTACGGCTTCCGCGACACCGGGGCGTACGGCACGGTCCCTGACCAGATCGTCTTCACCACCGCCTCACGCTGTGTCCTCGCCTCGTGCGACGTGCTCCTGCCGGGCAACGCCTCCAGCCAGTACCCGGACGTCCCCTATGACCTGGTCTGCATCTCGGGGGCGATCTGTTCCGCACACGCGCCGTCGTTCTTCTCCACCGTCCGTCTGTCCTCGATCAAGGTGCAGCAGTACAGCGTCGCGGCCGCCAAGTACCAGGCGGTCGACACCTACACCCTGCACCAGACGGAACCGGCGACCGGGGACGGCACCTCGCCCACGCTCTGGCTTGCCTCGATCACCCACGAGGGCGACGACACCACGGCCGGGGGCTCCGCCTCGCCGATCACCCTGCCGGACGTGAAGTTCGCAGGCGTGGACCTCAAGAACCGGGTCGATACAGCCAACTTCCCCGGCCTCTACCGCTACCGCATCTCCGGCATCACCAACGAGATGGGCGGACTGACCTCCGTCACGTACGACACGCCGGACACCTGCACCGCCGCGTACGTGGCCTCGGCCGACCCCAAGACCAACACCAAGTCGTGCTATCCGGTGTCCTGGACGCCCAAGGACTACCTCAACCCGATCACCGACTGGTTCGAGAAGTACGCCGTCACCCAGGTCCTGGAGACCGACAGCACCGGCGGAGCGCTCGTCAAGCAGACGAACTACCTCTACAACGGCGGCGCGGCCTGGCACCACGACGACAACGAGGTCGTCAAGGCCAAGTACCGCACCTGGGGCCAGTTCCGCGGCTACGCGAGCGTCGAGACCCGCATTGGCGACGGCGCCAACGACCCCCAGACCAAGGCGGTCACGTCGTACTACCGCGGCATGGACGACGACTGGCTCTCCTCCTCCAGTCGCCGCTCCGTGAACGTCACCGACTCCCAGGGCGGCGTGCACGCCGACAGCGACCAACTGGCGGGCAACGCGCTGGAGACCACCGCCTACACCGGGGTCGGCGGCAGCGTGGACAACTCCACCGTGACCTCGTACTGGATCTCCGCTGCCACCGCCACCCGCACCCGCTCGGGCATGCCGGACCTGACCGCTCACGCCACCGCGGTCGCCGAGACCTGGGGCCGCCAGGCCGTCACCAGCGACGGCACCACCACCTGGCGGGTCACGGAGACCGACAACACCTACGAGGCCAGCCGTACGAACGACAACTTCGGGCTGTTGACCTACAGCTACACCCACACGGTGCCGGCCGACGCCAAGTACGACCAGTGCACCGCGATCACCTACGCCCCGGCCAACACGACCGCCAACCTGGTCGGACTGGAAGCCTCAAAGGAGACCGACTCGGTCGCCTGCGCCGGCTTCACCCAGAACTCCCCGGCCACCGTGCCGAAAACCCTCAACAGCCTCACCGCGCCGACCGGTGTCTCCCGTCCTGACCAGGTCGTCTCCGCGACCCGGACCTACTACGACGACACCAGCTTCGCCACCGCCTTCCCGCAGACGGCCGCGCCCACCAAGGGCGAGATCACCATGACCCGGCACGCCGCGGACTACAGCGGCGGTGCGTTCACCTGGCAGACCCAGACCCGCGCCACCTACGACACCTACGGCCGCCCCAAGGACGGCTACGACGCGCGCGGCAACAAGACCACCACGGACTACACCGTGGACAGCGTCGGTCTGACCACCGGCACAACGATCACCAACGCCAAGAACCAGACCACCGGCACCACCACCGACCCCACCCGTGGCCTCGCTCTGACCTCCACCGACGCCAACGGGATCACCGACACCGTCCACTACGACGCGCTCGGCCGCACCACCGAGGTTTGGCAGCACAACCGCGCCACCACCGCCCCGGCCGACACCAAGTACACCTACACGGTCTCCCAGACCGCCCAGTCCGGCACCACCACCCAGGCACTGAACGATTCCCTGGGCTACGTCACCTCGTACACCCTCGTCGACTCCCTCGGCCGTACCCGGCAGACCCAGACACCGACCCCGCAGGGCGGTCGGCTCATCACCGAGTCGTTCTACGACTCGCACGGCTGGGTGTGGAAGAAGAACAACGCCTACTGGGACTCCACCACCCTCCCCGCCCTGGCACCGGCTTCCATACAGGACTCCCAGGTCCCCAACCAGGACCGCTACACCCTCGACGGCCTGGGCCGCGTGGTCGTCGACGACTCCGAGCAGTACTCGGTGCTCAAGCAGAAGACCACCACCGTCTACAGCGGGGACGCCACCACCGTCATCCCGCCGACGGGCGGCACGGTCAAGACCACCCGCACCGACCCCCTGGGGCGCACGACCGAGGTCGACTCCTACAGCGCCCGCCCGACCCTGACCACCCCGCTCAACACCTTCACCGGCCAGTTCTCCGTCACCGGTGGCACCTACAACGCGATCACCTACGGCTACGACGGGCACGGCAAGCAGAACACCGTGACCTCCAAGGGCACCACCTGGACCACGGTCTCCAACCTGCTGGGCCAGGTGACGTCCAAGACCGACCCGGACGCCGGCACGACCAGCATGCTCCACGACGCCGCGGGCAACCTCACCCAGACCACCGATGCCCGCGGCAAGACCGTCTCGTACACCTACGACGTCCTCAACCGCAAGCTGGGCCAGTACGCCTCCACGGTCGCCGCACAGGCCCCGGGCGCGAGTGGCAACCAGATGGCCGCCTGGACCTACGACAACGACAACGCAGTCTCCGGCGTCACCAACCCGATCGGGCAGACCACCACCGCCACCTCCTACAACGCCGGCAACACCTACACCACTCAGCAACTGGGCTTCAACGCCTTCGGTGAATCGCTCGGCCAGTCCGTCACCATCCCCGCCGTGCACGGTGCACTGGGCGGCAAGACCTACACCTTCCGCCACACCTACAGCGCCGACACCGGCCTGCTCTACACCGACAACTACCCCCTCGGCGGCGGCCTCCCCAACGAGATCGTCAGCCACGGTTACGCCACGGCCCTGGACCTGCCCAACGGAATGGGCACCACTTCCTACGGCTACGCCCAGAACACCACCTACAGCGCCTACGGCCAGGTGCTCCAGGAGACCCTGGGCGCAAGCGCGAACCCTGCCTTCCTCACCAACACCTACGACCCCCACACGGGAGCACTGACCGACCAGTTGGTGACCCGCTCGACCACACCGACCAAGGTCGACGAGCAGAACTACACCTACGACCCCGCCGGCAACATCACCAAGCAGATCACCACCCGCCTGGGCGCCACGGCGACCCCCGAGACCCAGTGCTACCAGTACGACGAACTCGACCGCCTCACCCAGGCCTGGACCGCCACCGACGACTGCAACGCCGCCCCGACCTCCAGCTCCCACGCCCAGGTCGGCGACCCGCTCGCAGGCGGCACCGCGTACTGGACCAGCTGGGACTTCGACGCCCTCGGGCAGCGCCAGCACCAGATCGAGCACTCCACCACCGGCGGCAGCGATACCACCACCAGCTACGCCTACGACTACAACGGCAACGGCACGGTCCAGCCCCACGCCCTGTCCTCGACCTCGGCCAGCGGCGCGAGCACCGCGACCACCAGCTACGCCTACGACAAGGCCGGCAACACCACCGGCCGCACCACCGTCGCGTCGGGCAACCAGACCCTGACCTGGAACGACGCCGGCCAGCTCACCCAGGTCAGCGGCGGCAAGACGGGCACCACCGGCTACATCTACGACGCCGACGGCAACGTCCTGCTCCAGACCGACCCCTCCAGCACCACCCTCTACCTCCCCGGCGAGCAGCTCACCCTCACCGGCAGCACCACCACAGGCGTCCGTTACCTCCCCCTGCCGGGCGGCGGCACCGTGGTCCGCACGGGCACCACCACGAACTACAAGTTCGAGATCAGCGACCCCCACGGCACCAGCGGCCTCTACCTGGACAACACCGCCCAGACCCCGACCTGGCGCCAGTTCACCCCCTACGGCGGCACCCGCGGCACCGCCGTCAGCTGGCTCGACAACCGCGGCTTCCTGAACGCCCCCGACAACGCCAACACCGGCCTCACCCAGCTCGGCGTCCGCCAGTACGACCCCACCCTCGGCCGCTTCGCCAGCCTGGACCCCGTCTTCGAAGCCACCGACGACCAACAACTCGCCGGTTACGCGTACGCCCGCAACAACCCCGTCACCAACAGCGACCCCGCCGGACTGTGGATCGACGACGGCACCGGCCACAGCGAACCGCGCAAGAACGGCGCGGCCGGCGCGGCGAGCCCGACACCAGGTGTTCCCCGAGGCGGTACCGGAACAGGCGGCTGCTACTACACCTGCAACTACGGCACCCACCACAGCAGTGGGGGCGGCGGTGGCAGTCACAGCGGAGGCGGCGGAGGCCGCGGCCACCACCCGAGCGGGCTCGGCGGCTTCCTCTCCGGACTCATCGACCAAGGCACAGACATGGTCGTGGGCTTGGTCGACCAAGGTCTCAATGACCTGGACATAGCCGGGTCCTGCCTCACTGGAAGCGCTCCAATCAGCTGTGCCAACGTCACACCTCTGGGCGCCCTGATCCTCCAAGGCATCCCTGCCGCCGAGGGCATGTGGGACACCGGCGTCAGCATCTACACCGAGTACAAGAACGGTGACGGCGCACATGCCAGCGGTCGCATCAGCGCCTTCGTGCTGGTGGCTCTCCTCACACGCGGACGAGGGGGCGCGTGCAAGAGTTTCACCCCTGCTACGCCGGTGCTGCTCGCCGACGGCAAGTCGAAGCCCATCGGAGAGATCAAGCCCGGCGACAAAGTCCAAGCAGCAGATCCCAAAACGGGCAAGCACAAGGGTTCACGTGCTGTCTCCGCAGTGTGGATCAACCACGACTACGACCTTGTCGACCTCAGCATCCGCCAGGAAGACGGCAAGCTGAGCGTTCTGCACACCACAGCCAAGCACCTGGTCTGGGACGACACCCTCCACAAGTGGGTACCCACCGGGAAACTGGCCGTCGGCCACGCACTCAACACCGCCACGAACAAGCACGTCTACGTGGCCTCCGTGACTGCTCGCCCCGGTGACCAGCACATGTACAACCTGACGGTCGACGACCTGCATACGTACTATGTGCTGGCGGGCGCCACACCGGTCCTGGTTCACAACTGCGGAGGGCTCGACGACGCAGCGCATGCAAGAATTCAGGACACCTACGGGAACGATATTGCCGATGGAGTTGACTACAACATCCAGCGCATGTGCCCGAGTTGCAACTCGGCCAGCGATGCCGCAGATCACACCATCAACGGAATCGGTGACAACGTAAACGGCTTGGCCAATTACCTGACCGGTCAGCGGGATTTGGGTATGACGCATGTCGACCGGAGGAAGCCAGGAACAACAGCCAGGCGGGATGAGACCAGAAAAGACTCCAACGGGCGAGGCGTGACGATCGTCCAAAACTCCTACATGGTTCACGCCTACCATCAGTCGTTGGAGGAGTTCAATAGCATCTTCAATTCGGTAAAGTGAGGGCGCATGTATCGAAGAGTTGGGCTCAGGAGCTCGGGTGATGTCTACGTCCTCACACTTACTCCGAGTCAGTTCGAGCTGGTCAGAAGGGTTCTTGTCGATCTCTACGGCGGCAGTCACTCTTCAGAAGTCGTTGCCGTCGTGGCCGGAGAAGTCTCGGAGGGTTTCCTTGAACTGAGGCGGCGCGAAGTGGAGTTTCGGTCGCGAGGAAGCATTGATTTGACGCTAACCCACCCTGACCTTCAGGCACTGTGTGGTTCCTTGGCATTCGCCTTCCTGAACCGCTCATCGGAAGAGGCGTTTCACAATAGGTATGGGTTCTACAGCGAAAACGTGCAGGCTGTGGGGTGGGCGATCTTTGGGGCGCTTCAAGGGATGGGAAATTCGGATTGAATTCAGATCTGGCGGTGAACGCTTGGCTCGGGCTTCCGAATTTGGTGATCCACTGCATTTCGAACCGATCGGACTTGGGGTGCGGTCTGTAATGGCGAGTTGATTTCCTTGAAGTTCCGGTAGCTAATATGAGGCCCCGTCAGATTCGATCTGGCGGGGCCTCAGGGACGCGTGACGGCAGCAATTGACGGCAACGTCAGCGGACGGGGGCGGTGCAGGGCGGCAGTTCGTCACCATCGTTACTGACCGTCTGGGTGGTCGCCGAGCCATCGAGCGAGGTGCTGAGGGCATTGATGGCTTGGCGTTGGAGGCGGAGCCTGACGTGGGCGTAGACAGTGGCGGTGACGCCGATGTGGGCGTGCCCGAGGAGTTCCTTGATCACGACGAGTTCGACGCCTTGTTCCAGGAGCAGGGCGGCGGTGGAGTGGCGGAGGTCGTGGAATCGGATGCGGCGGAGGCCGGCATAGCGGAGGAGCGTGGTGAAGGCGCGGGTGAGGTTGGTCGGGTCGATCAGGGCGCCCTGCGCGGTGGTGAACACGTGTCCGCTGTCCTGCCACGCGGTGCCTGCTGCCTCGCGCTCAATCTGCTGCTGTCCGTGGTGGCGCTTCAGCGACTGGACGCAGCGGGCGGGGAGGGCGATACGGCGTTCGGAGGCCCGGGTCTTGGTGGGCAGCGTGGTGAGCCCGCCTGCGCTGATGCGCTGGAGGGTGCGGCGGATTGCGGCGGTGCCCGCGGCGAGGTCGAGGTCTTCCCAGCGCAGGCCGAGGAGTTCGCCCTTGCGGAGTCCGGTGTGGAGGGCGAGTTCGAACAGCGCGTGCAGCCAGTGACCCCGGGTCGTGGTGAGGAGTCGGCGGGCTTCGTCGGTGGTGAGGGGTTCGGAGCGTCGGGGCCGGGGTGTGCCGGTGCGGACGTTGCGGGCGGCGTTGCGCGGGATCTCTTCCTCACGCACGGCATGCTCCAGGGCGGACTTGAGCACCGAGTGGATGTAGGTGAGCGTCAGCGGGGAGAGCACCTTGCGGCAGCACAGGCCGGCGGCGCAGCAGCGGGGCTGATCGCGCCGGGCGTCGATGCCACGTGCGCAGCACTGGCAGGTGGTGCGGAGCTGGTTGAGCCAGGTGCGGACGTCTTTGGCAGTGAGCTCTCGATCCGGTGACCGTCGGGCTGGATGAAGACGTGGCCAATGTCCAACCGGGCCATGCCCACAAGGAGGTGGGCACGGCGATCCGGCGTTCGGAGCTGACGGCTGTGGTGGTGGGGGTGTTCTGGAGGGTGCGGCTCGGCGGCGGCATGGAGCTCACCGATTTCCTGCCCGGCACGGCCGTCCGCGCAGTCAAGGAAGAGAATTCAACGTCTGATTCGTCGGCGGAAGGTCTTGTTGTCGCGGTCTCGGCTGTGGACAAGTGTGGAGAAGTGCTGTTCGCCGAGGCCGAAGCGGCGCGTTTCTATTTCGTTGATATGTACCTGGTTGGCTCTGCCCATTTCGCCAGACCCCCGAGCGTTGAAAAGTTCCGTGCCTACACAGTCGAGAAGTTGACAGGCGGGGTCGCGAGCAAACGGTATGGCTGATCAGTTCGGCGGTATTCGCAGGCTGGCTATCAAAGCAGCGAGTGGATCTTTGCTGGTGGCCAGGCAGGCCTCAGGTTCGTCGCTTTCCCGGAGGAGGATTGTTCCGGTGGGGGAGGCGGCGAGGTAGACACAGGCAGAGGCCTCCTGGCTGTACGTGGACTTCTGCCAGTGCAGTTCGGGCATGGAGGGCTCCTTTAGAGGTCTTGGGCGAGTTGGGAGATGAAGTCGCGGGACTTGGCCGGAGCCAGGGCCGCCTGGGTGGTGCCGTCCAGGATCAGGCGGTAGCGCTCCAACTGGGCTGGGGAGTCGATGAGTTCGGCTCCGTGGTCGGTGTCGAGCTGGACAGTGTCCAGTTGCTGCACCGGGCCGTGGAAGTAGTCGATGCCCTGGCCCGAGGTGTGGAAGGGGCCGCTCTCGAAGGGAATCACCGTGATCGTGACGTGGTCCAGTTCGCTGATCTCGTTGAGGTGGCGGAGCTGGGCTCGGACGATGGCGCGGTCGCCGACGCGCATGCGGAGTGCGGCCTCGTGGATGATCGCCGAGTAGGGCGGGGGCTGGTCGCGGTGCAGGATCTCCTGGCGCTTGATGCGGTGTGAGACGCGGTGCTCGATCTCGTGCGGTTTCAGCGGCGGCACCGTGTGGCTGAACAGAGCGCGGGCGTGGTCGGATGTCTGGAGCAGGCCGGGGGTGTTGATCACGTGGGCCACGCGCAGCGCGGTGGCGTGGTGTTCGACCTCGGTCAGGTCCAGTACGCGGGGGGACAGGATGTCCCGGTACTCCTCCCACCAGCCGCGCCGGCGTTCGCCCGTCAGCGCGGCAAGGGCGTCGATCAGGGGTTCGTCGGTGCAGTCGTAGTGCCGGGCGATGGTGCGGACGCGGTCGGCGCTGACTCCGTAGCGTCCAGCCTCGATGTTGCTCACACGTGACTGGGTTGCTCCGATCAACGTTGCAGCCTGGGTGGCGGACAGATCGGCCCGCTCTCGCAGCCTGCGCAGCTCGACCCCGAGACGGCGGCGCCGGGCGGTGGGGAGAGGGCTCGGTTGCGGCATGGGATGCGACTTCCCGTTTGTACGTACGTCGTGTGGGTCACCCGCACGAAGGTAATAAGGGCTACTTTCCCCGCACTTAATGGAATGTAGTCCATCAAGTGCCCTACGGTGAGGGTCAAGCCGCCCAACCGGCCCCGCCCGCAAGCCGGAAGCGCACCGCGTCGCGGCACTGCCACCGCCTGGCCGGGCTGTCGAGCGGACCAACACCCCCCACCGCAGGAGGCGTTCATGGTCACCGTATCCCTGTCGGAGTGCGAAGCGTCACCAAACTGGGCGTACAGCCTCCAACTGCCCCACGATCCCCGAGCCGCCCGCATCGCCCGTGTCACGCTCAGAGCAGTACTCGCCAGCCATGACATGTCTCGACTCCAGGACCCGGCGGAACTCCTGGCGTCGGAACTCGTCACCAACGCCTACCGCTACTCCACCGGCCCCGCCACCCTCCGCCTGCGCGGCCTCACCCGCACCCGGCTCCGGGTGGGCGTCTGGGACGCCAACCCGCACATTCCGCCACCCTTCGGCAAGCGGTCCGGGCCCGTCGGACCTGTCCCGGCGGAGGCGGACGGCGGGCGCGGACTGTTTCTCGTATGTCATTACGCGCAAGCGTGGGGCGGGTATCCGCTCGGCGGTGGCCCGTCCGGGCAGGGCGGGAAGCTGCTGTGGTGCGAGGTCGGGGTGAGGAGCGAGCGTCCGGTGACTGGGGTGTGAGCCTTGCCGAGGGTCGCGCGGCGGCCGTGACCCAACGCTATCGTGGTGAAAGTGACACGCTCTGTGACCAGTGGAGGATCGTGGTGACCATCATGACCGAGCGTCCTCGGGCCATAGACGCCCCGCCGAGTGGCTCCTACGAGGAGATGCTCCAGATCGTGGAGGAGATGGATACACCTGTCGGCTACAGGGCCGAGCTCATCCGGGGGAAGATCGTTGTGTCGCCGTGGTCGAGGCTGCGTTACCTGCGTCCGATGCGCAAGCTGCGTGCGCAGGTGGAAGCCCATGCTCCTGACGGGTACGTGACGGAGACGTCACCCTTCCTCTTCACCTTCCCCGACTCCGGGCGCGCCTGCGGCCCCGACCTCTTCGTCGCCGACGAAGCCGCCTTCGAAGCCGACGGCCGTCACGCCGACGCCTCCGCCCTCTCCCTCGTCGCCGAGCTGACCTCCGACTCCACCAAGGACGTCGACTGGCTCGACAAGATGGCGACGTACGGACAGATCGTCCCGGTGTATCTGCTGCTCGACATGCGGATCGGGGAGATCAATGTCATGTGGGATCCGTCTCCCAAGGGGTACCGGTCCCGGACCAACGTGCCGTTCGGGCGGCCGGTGCGTATTCCGGCGCCGTTCGACTTCGAACTCGACACGGCGGAGTTCGGAGTCGAGGAGTGCGTGGACCCGGAGATCGAGCAGCGGTAAGAGGAGCGGGGCTCGGTTTGACCCCCGCAAAGCCGCCCCGTAACCTTGACCGTCGGTGTGTCCCCTAGGCGCGCCACATCCCCGTAAACCTCTTCCTCCCGGACACCGGTCCGCCGGTGGCACAGGGAGAGGCCGTCCGTGACTCTTCCCGGGCGGCTGGACTGCGGGGGTGCCGTTTCCGAGCGAGAGAGTGAGATCCGCGTGTACGCCATCGTGCGCAGCGGTGGTCGCCAGCACAAGGTTGCTGTCGGCGACATCGTTGAGGTTGACAAGATTTCCACCGCCCAGGTTGGCGACACGGTCGAGCTCTCGACCCTGCTCGTTGTCGACGGCGACGCCGTGACCAGCGACCCGTGGGTGCTGGCCGGCATCAAGGTCCAGGCCGAGGTCGTGGACCACCACAAGGGCCAGAAGATCGACATTCTGCGCTACAAGAACAAGACCGGCTACCGCCGTCGTCAGGGCCACCGCCAGCAGTACACGGCGATCAAGGTCACTGAGATCCCCGCGGCTGCGAAGTAAGGGACTGAGGAGACATGGCACACAAGAAGGGCGCATCGTCCACCCGGAACGGTCGCGACTCCAATGCCCAGCGGCTCGGCGTGAAGCGCTTCGGCGGTCAGGTCGTCAACGCGGGTGAGATCCTGGTCCGCCAGCGTGGCACCCACTTCCACCCGGGCGCCGGTGTCGGCCGCGGTGGCGACGACACGCTGTTCGCGCTCGAGGCCGGTTCGGTGCAGTTCGGCACCCACCGTGGCCGCAAGGTCGTGAACATCGTTCCGGTCGCCTGAGTCGGCTGATCGGAAACCTTTCGCGAGGCGGACCTCACTTCCCTGGTGGGAAGGCGGGTCCGCCTTTCGCGTGTTAACCCAGTAATACCCGTACTGCTCTGGAGGCACTGAACCATGACCACCTTCGTGGACCGCGTCGAGCTGCATGTCGCCGCGGGTAACGGAGGCCACGGCTGTGCCTCCGTCCACCGTGAGAAGTTCAAGCCGCTCGGCGGCCCGGACGGCGGCAACGGCGGCCGTGGCGGTGATGTGATCCTGGTCGTCGACCAGTCGATCACCACCCTCCTCGACTACCACCACAAGCCCCACCGCAGCGCGACCAACGGCAAGCCCGGCGAGGGCGGCAACCGTTCCGGCAAGGACGGCCAGGACCTGATCCTGCCGGTGCCGGACGGCACGGTGATCCAGGACAAGGCCGGGAACGTGCTGGCGGACCTGGTCGGCCACGGCACCTCGTACGTCGCCGCCCAGGGCGGTCGCGGCGGGCTCGGCAACGCGGCGCTGGCCTCGGCCCGCCGTAAGGCGCCCGGCTTCGCGCTGCTCGGCGAGCCCGGTGACTTCCAGGACATCGTCCTGGAACTGAAGACGGTCGCGGACGTGGCCCTCGTCGGCTACCCGAGCGCCGGCAAGTCCTCGCTGATCTCCGTGCTCTCCGCAGCCAAGCCGAAGATCGCCGACTACCCGTTCACCACCCTCGTGCCGAACCTCGGTGTCGTGACCGCCGGGTCGACCGTCTACACCGTCGCCGACGTTCCCGGTCTCATCCCGGGCGCCAGCCAGGGCAAGGGGCTGGGCCTGGAGTTCCTGCGCCACGTCGAGCGGTGCAGTGTGCTCGTGCATGTGCTGGACACGGCGACCCTGGAGTCCGAGCGCGATCCGCTCTCCGACCTCGACATCATCGAGGAGGAACTCAAGCAGTACGGCGGGCTCGGCAACCGGCCGCGGCTCGTGGTGCTGAACAAGATCGACGTACCGGACGGCAAGGACCTCGCCGAGATGGTCCGCCCGGATCTGGAGGCGCGGGGCTACCGCGTCTTCGAGGTGTCCGCGGTCGCCCACATGGGGCTGAAGGAGCTGTCCTTCGCCCTCGCCGACATGGTGGGCGCGGCGCGTGCCGCCAAGCCGAAGGAGGAGGCGACCCGGATCGTCATCCGGCCCAAGGCCGTGGACGACGCCGGCTTCACCGTCTCGCTGGAGGAGGACGGCCTCTACCGCGTCCGGGGCGAGAAGCCCGAACGCTGGGTGCGGCAGACCGACTTCAACAACGACGAGGCCGTGGGTTACCTCGCCGACCGCCTCAACCGCCTCGGTGTGGAGGAGGAGTTGATGAAGGCGGGCGCCCGCGCCGGTGACGGGGTGGCGATCGGTCCCGAGGACAACGCGGTCGTCTTCGACTGGGAGCCGACCGTCATGGCCGGCGCCGAGATGCTGGGCCGCCGCGGTGAGGACCACCGCCTCGACGAGCCCCGCCCGGCCGCCCAGCGCCGCCGCGACCGCCAGGCCGAACGCGACGAGGCCACCCAGGAGTTCGAGGGCTTCGAGCCCTTCTGAGGCACGCTTCACGGACCCGCTGCGGCTCGCCCCGCAGCGGGTTCTTCGTCCCCGGACCGCCGTTGTCGCCGCACCGCCGGTGAACGGCGCCGTGCAGGCCGGAGAACCCGGCCGACTCCCGGTTCGCGGTTACCGGCTCGTCGCGGCCACTACGAGCTCTTCTCCCTCCGCACGCCGTGAAGTCTGTGTGACCGGAGCCTGAGGCTCATCTGTGCCCCAGGCTCCTCTCAGCGCACTCTCAGGAACATCTCTTACCGTCCCTTGACCATGGAGACGGACTGTACGAGAGACGACGCCCCGGTGAACGCGCGCGCCGAGCTCGCGGCCATGCCCGCGCAGCGCACCCCGCAGAGCGCGCGACCGGCCCCGCTGCCCGCCGGCACCCGCCTGCTGCACATCGGCCCGCACAAAACCGGGACCACCTCGATCCAGGGCGCCCTCTTCGGGGCCAAGGAGACGATGCCGGAGTACGGCGTCGACTTCCCGGCCACGAGCAGGCACCCCATGCAGGCCGTGCTCGCGGCCTGCTCCCGGGGCGGGATGATCGGGGACACCACCCCCACCGAGCGGCACTGGCAGCAGCTCGTGGAGCAGGTGGCCGCCGGCGGCCGGAAGACCTCCGTGATCAGCAGCGAGTTCTTCGCCGACGCCCCCGACGACGCCGCCATCGAGCGGATCGTCGAGCAGCTCGGCGGTGAGCGGGTGCATGTCCTGGTCACCCTGCGGCCGCTGGCGAAGATCATGCCCTCGCAGTGGCAGCAGTACGTCCAGAACGGGCTGCGCATGGGCTACGAGGAGTGGCTGGAGCACATGCTCCGCAAGGCCCCGTACGAGAAGCCCAACCCGAGTTTCTGGCGGCGTCACCGGCACGACCGGCTCGTCGAGCGGTGGGTGCGGGTGGTCGGCGCCGACCGGGTCACCGTCGTCGTGGTGGACGACCGGGACCGCGAGGGGCTGATGCGCACCTTCGAGGCGCTGCTGGGTCTTCCGGACAAACTGCTGCAGCCGGTTCCGGACACCGCGAATCGTTCTCTCACCCTTGCCGAGACCGAAATGCTGCGGAATCTCAATAAAGAATTCCGGGGCAATGGGCTGCCGGACGAACTTTATTCGAAACTTATCCGCAACGGCGCGGTGATGCATATGAAGAACGCGTGCAGCCCGACGTCACGGGACGTGAAGATCTCCACCCCCGCGTGGGCGGTGGAGGCGGCCGCCGGGATCGGCGCCGAGATGGCCGAACGCATCACCGCAATGGGCGTACGGGTCATCGGCGATCCGGCGCTGCTGTCCGCGGTGCCCAAACCGGCCGCCTCCGACGGCGGCGAGGTCCCCCGAATGGCTCCCGAGGTGGCCGCTCAGGCCCTGTACGGGGCGCTCGCCGCGGTGGCCGAGGCGGGGGCGGGCCGGCCCGGCGCGCGCGGGGTGCACCAGACCTCCTCCCGGGAACTGGTGCGAGTCCTCGGGCATCGCTGCCTCAAGCGGCTGCGCCGTCGCTGAGCATCGTTCATCGTTACTCTCAGGTATCACTCCGCCCCTGTGGAGTTACTCACAGGATTTCCAGGGAGCATCCCCATGGGTCCCGTACACGTCTTACCAATCACCAGCGGTTCAAGGTGAATGGTGGGTGGCGCGCACATATGCAGTGAAGGGCGCTCACCTTGCATCGCGGTAACCGCAAGTGGGACCATTTCCCCGTTCCCTGTCGCCCCAAGGTAGGTCTCTGGTGTCCCAGCACATAGCCAAGCCCCGTACGACCGCAGTGATCCTGGCCGGTGGCACCGGTCAGCGTGTGGGTCTGTCGATCCCCAAGCAGCTGCTGAAGATCGCAGGCAAGGCCGTCATCGAACACACTCTGACCACCTTCGAGAAGGCCGACTCGGTCGACGACATCATCGTGCTGATGGCGCCGGGCTATGTGCCCGACATCGAGAAGATCGTCGCCAAGGCCGGGTTCAAGAAGGTCTCCAGGATCATCGAGGGCGGCGCCACCCGGAACGAGACCACCGAGCGGGCCATCACCGCCCTGGGCGAGGGCCTGGCCGAGGGCGAGGACCTCAACGTCCTCTTCCACGACGCCGTACGCCCCCTGCTCTCCCAGCGCGTCATCGACGACTGCGTGACCGCCCTGGAGCGCTACCAGGCCGTCGACGTCGCCATCCCGTCCGCCGACACCATCATCGTCACCCGGACGCACGGCGAGGACGGCGAGTTCATCACGGAGATCCCGGACCGCTCCCGGCTGCGCCGCGGCCAGACCCCGCAGGCCTTCAAGCTGTCCACCATCAAGCGGGCCTACGCGGTCGCGGCCGGCGACCCCAACTTCCAGGCCACGGACGACTGCACGGTCGTCCTGCGCTACCTGCCGGACGTGCCGATCCACGTCGTCGCGGGCGACGAGTACAACATGAAGGTCACTCAGCCGGTCGACGTCTTCATCGCCGACAAGCTGTTCCAGCTGGCCTCCACCGCCACCCCCGAGCCGTACGGCGAGGAGGTCTACCGCGAGCTGCTGACCGGCAAGACCGTCGTCGTCTTCGGCGGCTCCTACGGCATCGGCAAGGACATCTCCGAGCTCGCCGAGTCCTACGGCGCCACGGTGTACGCCCTCGGCCGCTCCACCACCGGCACGCACGTGGAGAACCCGGAGGAGGTCGACGACGCGCTGTCCAAGGCCTACAGCGAGACCGGGCGCATCGACTACGTCGTCAACACCGCCGGGGTGCTGCGCATCGGCAAGCTGGCCGAGACCGACAACGCGACCATCGAGGAAGCGCTGAAGGTGAACTACCTGGCGCCGGTGCAGATCGCCCGCTCGGCCTACAAGTACCTCGCCGAGACCAAGGGCCAGCTGCTGCTGTACACCTCCAGCAGCTACACCCGCGGCCGCGCCGAGTACAGCCTCTACTCCTCGACCAAGGCCGCCATGGTGAACCTCACCCAGGCCCTGTCCGACGAGTGGGCCGGCGACAGCATCCGGGTGAACTGCGTGAACCCGGAGCGCACGGCCACCCCCATGCGCACCAAGGCCTTCGGGCAGGAGCCCGCGGGCAGCCTGCTCTCCTCCGAGGCCGTCGCCCGCACCTCGCTCGACGTCCTCCTCTCCGAGCTCACCGGGCACGTCATCGACGTCCGCCAGCAGGACCCCACGGCCCCCGCGGGCAAGGCCTCCGGCTTCGAGCAGGCCCTGGCCTCGGTGCTCGACCGACAGGACGGCGTGGCATAATCAACCGCAAATAGCCATCGAATTTCAGGCCTCTGTGGCTCCCTGTTTACGGAGAATTCACAGAGGCCTGAAGCGTAAGAAATCCGAGACCTCCACAAAGGACTTTCCGGACTTTTTAGGCTTCTATGACCGGCACCCCTCCCAGAGCAGGTTTCTCCGTGATATCCACTGCCATTCGCGTGGCCCGGGTGGGCAGCGCGGCCGAACTGGCCGCGGCGGTCCTCATGATGCTGGGCTACCCCTGCCTCATGCTGGCCGCGCTCGTCCCGAGCACCCCCGCCTTCGCCGCCGTGGCCGCCGTGACGTACCTGGCGGACCTCTATCTCCACCGCAAGGGCACCTACCTCATCAGCCTGCTGAACAAGGTGAGGGCGGGCCTGTCCACCCGGTTCCTGGTCCGCGAGCTGCTGCTCATTCTGCTGCTGGCCCGGCTCGACCTGTCGGAGGAGCCGGTCTTCTACGCGGCGATCGCCTGCTTCACGCTCTTCTTCGGTCTCCAGGCCCCGCACGGCGCCCTGGTCACCCTGATCGGCAAGCGCCGCCAGATGCCGGTCGTCACCCGCAACGTCGACCTGGCCTCCCGGCTGACCGTCCCGGACGCCCCGCCGCGCGCGCTGCTGACCCGGGCCGGGCAGAAGATGCTCCACCTGGACCTCGCGGCCGTCGCCGGTCTGCTCGTCTGCGCCGTCACCGACGTCGACCTCGCCGGCTACGCGGGCGTCGCCGTCACCCTGCTCCTCGGCGCGCTGTACGTCGCCCTGCTGGTGCCGCACCTGCGCGCCCGCCGACTGCCGCCGAAGCCCGACAAGGTGCTGGCCACGGTGAGCGCCTGGCTGCGCGAGTACCGCCCGGAGACCGTGCTGTACTTCTCCGGCTCCAAGGAGTCCGCCTACCAGGTCAACATGTGGCTGGAGACCATGGAGCAGCTGGACACCCGGCCGCTGATCATCCTGCGTGAGCGCTCCGTCCTGGAGCGGATGGCGCCCACGACGGTCCCTGTCATCTGCGTGCCCGGGGGGGTGCACCTGATGAACATGGACCTCTCCATGGTGCGGGTCACGTTGTACGCCGCGAACGTCGGCAAGAACATCCACATGCTGCGCGTGCCCACCATGAAGCACGTCTTCATCGGCCACGGCGACAGCGACAAGCTCGCCAGCGTCAACCCGTTCAGCAAGGTGTACGACGAGGTGTGGACCGCCGGCCGGGCCGGCCGCGACCGCTACGCCATCGCCGACGTCGGCATCCGCGACGAGGACATCGTCGAGGTCGGCCGCCCGCAGCTCGCGCCCATCAGGACCTGGGAGGGCGCGCCGAAGGACCGCATCCCGACCGTGCTGTACGCGCCCACCTGGGAGGGCTGGGACGACAACCCGGGCAACACCTCCATCCTGCTGGCCGGCGAGAACATCGTGAAGAAGCTGATCGCCGCCGAGCCCCCGGTCCGCGTCCTGTACAAGCCGCACCCGTTCACCGGCACCCGCAGCGCCGCGGCCGGCGCCGCGCACCGCCGCATCACCGGCCTCATCAAGAAGGCCGCCGAGCAGCGCGCCGGCGACTCCCGCTTCCAGGGCGACGCGGCGGCCCAGGCCGCGGCGCAGACCGAGCTGACCCGGCTCAAGGCCCGCCTGGACGACCTCTCGCTCTCCTTCGACGAGAAGGCGGACGAAGCGGTGACCAGCCGCGACGGCATCGTCGACGTGCGCAAGCACGAGGAGGCGGCCCGGCTGCGCACCGAGTGGAACGACGCCTACTGGCGGTCCTTCCCCGACTTCGAGCACCGGGTGGTCACCGGCGCCGAACCGCGCCTGTACGACTGCTTCAACGCCGCCGAGGCGATGGTCTCCGACATCTCCAGCGTGGTCTCCGACTTCATCGCGAGCGGCAAGCCGTACGCCGTCACGGACTCCGCGGAGCTGGGGACGGAGGAGTTCCGGCGGCAGAACACCGCGGTGCGCGCGGCGGTGATCCTCACCAACTCCGCCGCGGAGCTGGACCAGTTGCTCGGTGCGGTGCGCGACCCGGCCGCCGACGCGCTGGCGGAGGACCGCAAGGAGCTCAAGGAGTACCTGCTCGGTCCCGACGAGCCGACCTCCCTCGCGCAGTTCAACACCGCCGTCGCCGACCTCGCCCTCAAGGCCGAGGCCCGCAATGTCGGCCAGGCCTCCCGGGCCGCCGCCGCGGAGGACGCGGCCGGCGCGGCCGGTACGGCGACCGGCGGCGGCGCTGAACTGACCAACGGTGTTACGGCAGGCTGACGCCCCTGTGACGAAGGGCCCGGTCCCCGGAGACGTTCTCCGGAGACCGGGCCCTTCGGCGTCCTGTGATGTGGAACACCTTCCGATGCGGGGACAACCCCTTGACCGAGCCGACCGTCTATCGGGTTGCCGGAACATTGAACAGGGGGAACCGTTGCGTGATGCGAGGGAAAAGTGACTCTTGCCCAGCCTGACGTCACGGTGATCATCGGGGCGTACGAAGCGATGCCGTATCTGGTCGAATGCCTCGCGTCGGTCGAGGCACAGACGCTGGACCCGGAGCGGATCGAGGTCGTGGCCGTCGACGACGGCTCCGAGGACGGCACCGGGGACCACCTGGAGGAGTTCGCCGCACGCGCTCCCATGCGGGTCACGGTGATCCGTCAGGAGAACTCCGGCGGGCCCAGCGGCCCGCGCAACGTCGGCCTGGAGAGAGCCACCGGACGGTACGTGTTCTTCCTGGACGCCGACGACCGGCTCGGCGCCGAGGCGCTGGAGCGGATGGTCGCCATGGCCGACCGCAACGGCACCGATGTCTGCCTCGGCAGGGTCGAGGGCGTCAACCGCAAGGCCCCCCGGTCGATGTGGGGCAGGAACCAGGACCGTACGGACGTCTTCTCCTCCAACATCAAGTTCACGCTCAGCGCCCAGAAGCTGTTCCGCCGCGCCCTGCTGGAGCGCCACCACATGCGCTTCGACGAGTCGCTGTGGACCGGCGAGGACGCGCTGTTCACGATGGAGGCCTATCTGCGGGCCGACGGCGTCTCGATCGTCGCCGACTACACCTGCTACTACCTGGTGGGCCGCGACGACGGCAAACACGTGACCAAGAGCGGCGGTTACCAGCTGCGCTTCGACTCCGCGCGTGCCCTGATGGGCCTGCTGGAGCGGATGGTCCCGCCCGGCCCGAAGCGGGACGTGCTCATGGTGCGGCCCTTCCAGGTCACGCTGCTGCCGCAGTTCGGCCCGGTCTTCCTCCGGCAGGACGAGGACGTCCGGCGCACCAAGTTCGAGCTGGCCGAACCGCTGATGGACGCCTACTGGAACGAGGGCGTCGCCCAGCGGCTGAAGGTCCACGAGCGGCTGCGGCTCCAGCTGGTGGCCATGCGGCGCCCGGACCTCCTGGTGGACGTCCTGGAGTTCATGAAGGCCAAGCGCGAGCCCGGCGCCGTCCTGAAGAAGGGCGGCACCCAGCTCTATCTGGCCTACCCCGGCTACCGCTCCCGCAAGGACGGGATCCCCGACCGGGTCTACCTCGCCGAACCGCGCGAGGCCAAGGCGTACCCGGGATGGCGGGCGACCCCGGCCGAGACCTTCCTGCGCGGCGCGACCCGCAAGGTGCGGCGCAAGCTGCGGCGGCTGAAGAAGCGGGTGACCGGGCCGCACGGCCGGGTGGCCGCCTGAGGGCCCGGGGTGTCACTTCGCGGGCTTCAGCGCCCGGCCCATCACCCGGCGCGCCCTGCGGTAGATCGAGGGCGTCGGGGAGGTCAGGGCGGCGGCGGCCTTGGCGGCCGCCTTCGCCCCCGCCCGGGACTTCGCCAGCTCCCGCTTCAACTGGGTGTTGTGGGTGTCCAGTTCGGTGATGCGCTGCTGCAGCCAGCCGAACCGGCTCGTCAGCGAGGCGACATCCGCGTCGTTCCAGGGGCGCAGCCCCTCCGGGAAGCGCAGCGCGCGCAGCTGTTCGTCGAAGGCCTTGCCGCCGTCGCCGTGCGTGAAGGTGTTCTCCAGCCCGTTCTTGTCGAGGAACGAGGTGAACCGGTCGAACCGCTCCTGGTGGTTGCCGGTGAGCGCGCTGAAGTCGGCCTCCTCGTACAGCTCGGCCGGGTCGATGTCCGCGGGCACCTCGCTCAGCAGCCGGTGCGGGATCTCGAAGTAGCGGCACAGCTCCAGGGTGCGCGAGTCGAAGGCCAGCACGGTGGCCGGCGTCCCCGCCAGCAGGGCCGCGATGTTGCCGTGGATGCGCGAGCCGAACGAGTAGTCGAACTCCTTCAGGTCGTCGATCCAGGTGACCGGGTCGATGTACACCCGGACCTTGTCCTCCCGGTACATCGGGTGGTCGGGGTGGGACGGCATCTCGCGGACCCGGCCGGCCGGGGAGTCGGTGTCGCGCCAGTGCAGCTGACGGGCGTCGGTGAGGTTCTGCCCGATGTAGCGCAGGTGGGGGTAGTTCTCGTGGGCCCGTCTGAGGATCTTGCTCAGGCCGCCGCGCACCGCGGTGTGCGAGCCGTTGGTGGAGATCCTGGACTCGGGGGTGATGGCCGCCACCCGCTTGGTCACCTCGAGCCGCTCGCCGTGCATGAACAGCGACGGGCAGCCGATGATCTCGACGTCCTTGAAGCCCATGTCGGTGAGGTACTTCGCGGTGAACTCGCCGCGCACGCCGATGGAGGCGCTGTGGTCCAGCACCGCGGAGACGAAGCCCTTCACGGTGGACTCCATGGACTTCAGCCGCGCCGGGTCGTTGTCCAGTCCGGCCTGGGCGCCGACGCCGACCACCACGACGGGGATCTTCAGCTTCGAGATCAGCTGCGTCAGCCGCTTGAGCGGGGCCTCGAACGTCGGCCGGAAGGCGTTGGCCAACGGCACGACGAACGCGTCGTACTCCTCGTTGATCCGTCCCGCGGCGCTGACCTGGGTCGCGATGCCGTTGGACACCACCTCGGCGCTGCCGGGCACAGTGAGGATCTTGTGCGTGGCATCGCTGAATATCAGATTGCCCGAATTGGTGGCAAAGACGTCGCGGTGGAGGGCTTCCTCGACGGGGACCACGTCGAAGGGGCTCTTCCCCGACCTGAGGAGTATGCGCTTCACAGGGCGAACTGTAGGTGACACAAACTTCAAAATAAATTTGTATTCCCTTCAGATTCCATGTGGAACCGGTACAACCTTTTTGCCGTACGCGAAGAGTGAGCAAACGATTACGCTGACGGACCGTCCGGGGGCTGGAACTCGCGCGCGGCCCCGGGGTCCGTTCGCGTAGATTGCGAGCAGGCCCGGAAGGGCCCGGAACAGCCGCGCGAGGGGACGAAGAACAAGGTGGCAGGCGTAAGGCAGGCCGTGGGCGAGGCCCGCAGGATCGTCGTCAAGGTGGGCTCCTCGTCGCTGACCACGGCAGCCGGGGGACTGGACGCCGACCGCGTCGACGCCCTCGTCGACGTCCTCGCCAAGATCCGCAGCGGCGGCGAACGTGAGATTGTCCTCGTTTCCTCCGGCGCCATCGCCGCCGGCCTCGCCCCGCTGGGCCTGCGCCGCCGCCCCCGCGACCTGGCCCGCCAGCAGGCCGCCGCCAGCGTCGGCCAGGGCCTCCTCGTCGCCCGCTACACCGCCTCCTTCGCCCGCTACGCCGTCCGCGTCGGACAGGTGCTGCTGACCAGCGACGACATGAGCCGCCGCGCCCACCACCGCAACGCCTCGCGCACCCTCGACAAGCTGCTCGCGATGGGCGCGTTCCCCATCGTCAACGAGAACGACACCGTCGCCACCGACGAGATCCGCTTCGGCGACAACGACCGCCTCGCCGCGCTCGTCGCCCACCTCGTCCACGCCGACCTGCTGGTGCTCCTGTCCGACGTGGACGGCGTCTACGACGGCGACCCCAGCAGGCCGGGCACCTCCCGGATCGCCGAGGTGCGCGGCCCCGAGGACCTCGCGGACGTCGAGATCGGCAGCGCCGGCAAGGCGGGCGTCGGCACTGGCGGCATGGTCACCAAGGTCGAGGCCGCCCGGATCGCGACCGGCGCCGGCATCCCCGTGGTCCTCACCAGCGCCGTGCACGCCGCCGACGCCCTCGCCGGCAAGGACACCGGCACCTACTTCCACCCCACCGGCAAGCGCTCCGCCGAGCGGCTGCTCTGGCTGCAGCACGCCTCCACCCCACAGGGCTCGCTCACCCTGGACGACGGCGCGGTGCGCGCCGTCGTCGAGCGGCGCACGTCGCTGCTGCCCGCCGGGATCGCCGGGGTCGAGGGCGAGTTCAGCGCGGGCGACCCCGTCGAGCTGCGCGACACCGCCGGACGCGCGGTGGCCCGCGGCCTCGTCAACTTCGACGCCAAGGAGATCCCCCGGCTGATCGGGCGGTCCACCCGCGAGCTGGCGCGCGAGCTGGGCGCGGAGTACGAGCGGGAGGTCGTCCACCGCGACGACCTGGTGATCCTCCACCCCTGAGGCCGTCGAACGGCTGTCTGCGGAGAGCCCCGAACGGTCCGTACCGGTGGGGGACGTTCCGTGAAACCGCCCCATGGAGCCGTGCGGCCTGCTCAACTTTGTCTCAGGGAGACCAGTTGCACGAGCGCTGCGTAAAGGAGGCCGTCGTGAGACGAGTGCGCCCCGGGGTGGCAGCGGCGCGTGGGAGCGGCGGCGCGGCGGGCGAGGAACGCGCGCTGACCAGCGTGGCGGCGGGGGAGCGGTACGAGGGACCGGCCGATCTGCCCCGGCTCTGGCACGTCACCCTCAGCGTCTCCGGCGAGGAGGCCCCGCTGGGGGAGGTCCGGCGCGCCCTCGAACAGCTCGCCCACGACCACCCCTTCCTCCTGACCAGCCGCTACGCGGGCGATCACGCGGAGATCCGCTACTGGGAGGAGGCCCGCGACCTCCATGACGCCGCCGCCGTCGCGCTGCGCCTGTGGGGTGAGCACCGGCGCACCTCGCAGCTGCCGCCCTGGGAGATCGTCGGCCTCGAGGTGATCGACCGGGAGACCTACCACCAGCGCATCGCCGAGGGCTACGGCCCCCGACCGGCCAGCCCGGTCGGCGTTCACCCCTTCTGACCTCCCTGTCTCCGTCCGCCGTCCCGCCGCGTACGTCTCGGTGCTTGGGACGGCCTGTGGACAACCATGGCCCCCTCCGCCCGGCGCACTACCCTTCCCGTATGACCACGCTCTCCCCGTACGACGCCATGTCCCCGGTCACCCAGGCCGCCTACCGTGCCAAGGCGGCCGCCGCCGACCTCGCGCCACTGCCCCGGGCCGCCAAGGACGACGCGCTGCTCGCCATCGCGGACGCGCTGGAGGTCCGTACGAGCGAGATCGTCGAGGCCAACGCCAAGGACATCGCCAGGGCCCGCGAGGCCGGCACCGCCGAGTCCGTCATCGACCGGCTGACCCTCACCCCGGAGCGGGTCCGGGCCATCGCCTCCGACGTACGGGACGTCGTCGCCCTGCCCGACCCGGTCGGCGAGGTCGTCCGCGGCTCCACCCTCCCCAACGGCATCGACCTGCGCCAGGTCCGCGTCCCGCTGGGCGTCGTCGGCATCATCTACGAGGCCCGCCCGAACGTGACGGTGGACGCCGCCGCCCTCTGCCTGAAGTCCGGCAACGCGGTCCTCCTGCGCGGCTCCGCCTCCGCCTACGAGTCCAACACCGCCCTCGTCCGGGTCCTGCGGGACGCCGTCGGCGGCGCCGGGCTGCCCGCCGACGCCGTCCAGCTGGTGCCCGGCGAGGGCCGGGAGTCCGTGCACGAGCTGATGCGCGCCCGCGGCCTGGTCGACGTCCTCATCCCGCGCGGCGGCGCCTCCCTGATCCAGACCGTGGTCATGGAGTCCAAGGTCCCCGTCATCGAGACCGGCACCGGCAACTGCCACGTCTACGTCGACGCCCAGGCCGACATCGACATGGCGATCGACATCCTGATCAACTCCAAGGCCCAGCGGGTCAGCGTCTGCAACGCCGCCGAGACCCTCCTGGTGCACCAGGACATCGCCGCCGAGTTCCTGCCCCGCGCCCTGGACGCCCTCGCCGAGGCCGGGGTCACCGTCCACGCCGACGAAAGGGTCCTGGCGTACGCCAAGGACTCCAAGGCGACCGTCGTGGAGGCCACGGCAGAGGACTGGGAGACCGAGTACCTCTCCTACGACATCGCCGCCGCCGTCGTCGACTCCCTCGACAAGGCCGTCGAGCACATCCGGCTGTGGACCTCCGGCCACACCGAGGCGATCGTCACCACCTCGCAGCAGGCGGCCCGCCGGTTCACCCAGCTGGTCGACTCCACCACGGTCACGGTGAACGCCTCCACCCGGTTCACCGACGGCGGCCAGTTCGGCTTCGGCGCGGAGATCGGCATCTCCACCCAGAAGCTGCACGCCCGGGGCCCGATGGGCCTGCCGGAGCTGACCAGCACCAAGTACATCGTCACCGGCGACGGACACGTACGGCGCTGACGCACGGCCGTGGGCGGCGGCCGTGGGACGGCTGTGGGACGGCCGTGAAAGGGCCGTGAGAGGCGTCTCATCCGGTGGACGAATTTCCCTACCGCCTGCCCAAATTGACCCCCCAGGTCTACTCTGGAACCGTGCCGGAGGACGTGGGGGGCACGCCGTTCCCTGACGGCTGGGAGCCCGACGACGACCACGACCGCGGGGTGTCGGACGAAGAGTTCGCCTCCGTGGTCTTCGACGAGGCCTTCGTACGGGCGGCCGTGGTGCACGAGCCGTCCGCCGTGGAGCGCCTCCTGGCCGCCGCCGAGGCGAGAGCCGAGGCCTCCGAGGCCGAGGCCCGCCGCGCTCGCGCGCGCGGCGACCGCTACGACGACGCGTACGGCCCCGACGGCCCCGGCGATTTCGGCCATGATCCGGACTTCGACGATCTGGACGACGACGACCCGGACGGCCACCACGGTCCCTTCGGGCCGTACGGCAAACAGGTCCGCTGGCACCGCCCCGTCGCCTGGATGCTCGCCGTCGTGATGGGCGTCGGCATGGTCGCGCTGGCCTTCGCGGCGGTCTACCGGGGCTCCTCCTCCAGCAGCCGGGACCAGGTGCCGCCGCCCGCCTCCACGGGGCTGGAACAAGGCGGCGCGGCCACGCCCTCCGCCTCCGCCGCCCCGTCCCGGTCGACGGTCTCCGCGATACCCCGCACTCCCTGAGGCCCGGGCCCGTCCGGCGCGGCCAACCTGGTGAGAACCTGTCAGAACTTGTCGCGCAGCGGGGCGTTTACCCGGGCCCCGCGCGACCTACCCTGAAAGTATGAGCGGGCCTGGCGACCCACCGGAGGGGACCCCCGAGGGCGCTCCCGGAGGTGGAGAGGACGAGTACCGATCCGTCGTCTTCGACGAATCGTTCGTCCGCGCTGCCCGCCTCCAGGAGTACTCGGCCCTGGAGCGCATGGCCGACCACGCGCCCGCCGTCCGCCGCCGCCCGCCCCTGCACCGGGGCCTGTCCCGGCAGGCCCTGATCCTGGTCCTGCTGATCGCCGTCGCCTTCGGCACCGCGATCTACATGGGCGTACGCAACCCGTACCAGAGCTCCGCCACCCGGCGGGCCGTGGAACCCCTGCGGATGACCGTCGTCCCGCTGGCCCCGCAGGGAGCGGTGCCCGGCACCGCCGACACCGGGACGCTGTTCGCCCACAGCCCGGCCGCGCAGTTCCGCGTCGGCGCCGAGGGGATCCCGCTGCCGGCCGCCCGGCGCACCGCGCACTTCTCCGACAGCCAGGTCGTCACCGCCCTGACCACCGCCAAGGAGTACCTGGTGCGCTCCTCCCTCTACCCGGAGGTGCTCACCGGGCAGGAGGTACAGCCGGTGCGCGGGCTGATCGACGCCGAGCAGCTCGACCAGTTCGACGAGAGCTTCAGCCGTCCGGCGGCCGACGGGCGGCACGCGCCGACCGGCTGGCTGGTGCGCTTCGACCCCGCCCGGGTGGAGCTGGCCGACCGCAAGGTCCGGGTCCAGGGCACGCTGACCGTCACCGAGACCGACTCGGCGACGCTGGAGGTCACCGCGGACCACACCTTCGTGTACGCGCTGCGGCCGGCCGGGGCCGACGCGAAGGCGCCGGCCTCCCTGTTCACCGTCCACCGTGAGCTGCTGTTCCGGTTCGACCGGGAGGATCTGCGGACCCGCCAGACACAGATCGTCTCGGCGACCGTGCAGGCGGGGCCGCTGTCCTGCGCGGAGGATTCCGCGAACCGTCTGCGGCCGCTGCTGGCCGGCCAGACCGCCGAGGCGGGCGGTCCGGCCGGGACCGACCCCTTTGCGACCGGCGGTGCGATGCAGTTGTGCGGGACGCTGGCGGCCAGTGCGGAGCCGAAGTTCTGAGGCTGCGGGCCGGTGGGGGCTGGTCGCGCCCACGCGGCGGAGCCGCACATCGATACGGCCTCGCGCCCTTAAGGGGCGCTGGCCGCCGGGGGCTCCTCGTTCCCCTCGTTCCCCTCGTTCCTCTCCGGCGTGCTCGTGAAGCCGTCGAAGCCCCGCCGCACCCGGCCGCCCAGGCCGCCGGCGCCGCCCGCGATGTCGGTGACCAGCTTCATCAGCGGGTCCTTGGAGGTCTTGATGTTGGTCGCGTAGTGGGAGGCGGACTCGCGGAAGGAGTCGGAGACCGAGGTGTTCTTGTCCTCGTCACGGCGCGGGTAGTGGCCGTCCATGATCCGCTGGTGGTCGCGGGACTCGGCCCACTTCTTCAGCTCCGCCGCCCGGACCGTGGCGAACGGGTGCGTACGGGGCAGGACGTTCAGGATCTTCAGGACGGAGTCGCGCAGGTCGCCGCTCTCCTCGTATTCCTCGGCCTGCTTCAGGAACGCGTCCACGTTCATCTCGTGCAGATGGTTGCCGCCGGCCAGCTTCATCAGGCCGCGCATCGAGGCCTTCAGGTCCTGGCCGACGAGGAGGCCCGCGCGGTCGGCGGACAGCTCCGACTTGCGGAACCACTCGCGCAGCGCCGTGACGATCGCCATGATCGCGATGGTGCCCAGCGGGATCCAGGCGACCCGGATGGCGAGGTTCGTCAGGAAGAGCAGGATCGTGCGGTACACCGCGTGCCCGGACAGGGCGTGGCCCACCTCGTGGCCGATGACGGCCCGCATCTCCTCCTCGTCGAGCAGCTCGACGAGACCGGTGGTGACCACGATGATCGGCTCGTCCAGGCCGATGCACATCGCGTTCGGCTGCGGGTCCTGGTTGACGTACATCGGCGGGACCTTCTCCAGGTCCAGGATGTAGCAGGCGTCCCGCAGCATGTCGTTGAGGTGCGTGAACTGCTGGTCGGAGACCCGCACCGAGTCGGACAGGAACAGCAGCCTCAGGCTCCGCTCGGGCAGCAGCCCGCTGAGCGCCTTGAACACCGTGTCGAACCCGCTCAGCTTGCGCAGCGCCACCAGGGCGGAGCGGTCGGCCGGGTGCTCGTACGCGCGCGAGGAGATCCCGGGGAACCGGGTGCGCTGCCTGCTCGGCACGTTCTCGGAGCCGTTGTTCTGGCGGCCGTCGTCGGACATGTACTCCCCCATGTGCGTCTGTGTGGCCCTTGTGGTGCGGCCCGCCCTTTGCGGACCCTTGTGCGGCCCTTTGCGCCCCCGAAGCAGAGCCCAGCCTAGGCGGAGTTACCGTGGACGGGCACTACACCGAAGGAGTCCCGAACCATGGAGCAGCACCCCGCGGCCGCCTGGCTGACCGAGGCCGCCCAGCAGCAGGGGGCGGGGAACCTTCTCCGTGTCGTACTGATCGTGATGATCCTGGGCTGTGTGCTCACCGCGTGGTTCGTACTGCGGGGCTACAAGCGGAAGGACGACTGAGTCCGCGCGAAGGTTCCCATTGGCGGAGTCGGCGTGATCGCCGCGGAGCGCCCCGCATACGATGGGCCGACATCTTTATCCCGCCCACACCGGATAGGTCGTCCCGAAGATGAGCCTTCACAGCGCCGCCGCCCAGCTGGTCACCCTCGCCGCCGAGGGCGAGGAGCACGGTGGCAACCACGAGAGCCTGAACCCGCTGGTCACCGGCGGTGGCGCCTTCATCGTCCTGATGCTCCTGCTCTGGATCACCACGCGCTTCAACCGCGACCGCTGAGGCACACCGTGTTCATACCGGGGTGGATACCGGGGTACTTCGGGCATCGGCCGGCCGGTGCCCTCAGGACGGGCCGGTAGGGTCTGCACGCATGGGAGAGCAGGACATGCCTACCGGCCCGTCGAACCCGGGCAAGCGCCGTCTGGGCGTCATGGGCGGAACGTTTGATCCGATCCACCACGGACACCTCGTGGCGGCCAGCGAAGTCGCCGCGCAGTTCCACCTGGACGAGGTCGTGTTCGTCCCGACCGGTGAGCCCTGGCAGAAGAGCCACCGCCGGGTCTCCCCGGCCGAGGACCGCTATCTGATGACGGTCATCGCGACCGCCGAGAACCCCCAGTTCTCGGTCAGCCGTATCGACATCGACCGCGGCGGTGCCACCTACACCGTGGACACCCTGCGCGACCTGCGGGCCCTCAACCCCGACACGGACCTCTTCTTCATCACCGGTGCCGACGCCCTCGGCCAGATCCTGACCTGGCGCGACAGCGAGGAGCTGTTCTCCCTGGCGCACTTCATCGGGGTCACCCGGCCCGGCCACCACCTCACGGACCCCGGTCTCCCGGAGGGCGGCGTCTCCCTCGTGGAGGTTCCCGCGCTGGCCATCTCCTCGACGGACTGCCGTGCGAGAGTCGCCAAGGGAGACCCCATCTGGTACATGGTGCCGGACGGAGTCGTGCGTTACATCGACAAGCGCGAGCTGTACCGCGGCGAGTGAGCCGAGAGGGGTACCGGTGAACGACCGATATGACGCGGGGTACGGGGGCGACCCGTACGGGGGCGACCCCTACGAGCTCGTGGGCTACGACGAGTACGGGCAGCCGGTCTACCGGCAGGTGACGCCCGCCCAGCCGCCCCAGCAGCAGGGCTACGACCCCTACGGGCAGCAGGGGCAGCAGGGGTACCAGAACCAGCAGGGCTACGGGTACGACATGTACGCCCAGGGCGGTCAGCAGGCACCCCCCTACGACCCGTACGACACCGGGGTGCAGCAGACCGGTGCCGGCTACGCCTCCTACGACCCCTACGGGCAGACCGTCGTGGGCGGACAGCAGCCGCGGGCCGAGCAGCCCCGTACCGCCGAGCAGACCGCGTACATCCCGCAGCAGGCCGGACCACCGGCCGAGGACGAGACGGCGGGGACGGACGAGCGGGCCGGTGACGAGACGCCCGAGGGGGACGGCCGGGAGTACCACACCGCGCAGTTCGCGTTCGTGGAGGAGCCCGACGGCGACTCCGAGGACGTCATCGACTGGCTGAACTTCACCGAGAACCGCACCGAGCGCCGCGAGGAGGCCAAGCGCCGCGCCCGCAGCCGGATCGTCGCGCTCACCGTCGTCCTCGCCCTGGTGGCGGTCGGCGGCGTGGGCTACCTCTGGTTCGCCGGGAAGCTGCCCGGACTGTCCTCGTCCTCCGGCTCCAAGGCCGGCACCACCACCGCGAGCTCTGCCCAGAAGCGGGACGTGATCGTCGTCCACCTGCACAACACCTCCGGGGGCGGCACCAGCACGGCGCTGCTGGTCGACAACACCACCACCAAGCGGGGCACCACCGTCCTGCTGCCCAACTCCCTCGTCCTCACCGACACGGACGGCACCACCACGACCCTCGCCAAGTCCGTCGACGACGACGGCTCCGACGGCACCCGCGACGCCCTGGACACCGTCCTCGGCACCGACATCGAGGGCACCTGGCGGCTGGACACCCCCTATCTGCAGAACCTGGTCGACCTCGTCGGCAACATCGAGGTCGACACCGACACCGACGTCCCCGACCCGGCCGCCAAGAAGAAGGGCCAGGCCCCCCTCGTCAACAAGGGCGAGGACCAGACACTCAGTGGCAAGATGGCCGTCGCCTACGCCACCTACCGCGCCTCCGGCGAGGCCCAGAACGCCCAGCTGGAGCGGTTCGGGCAGGTCATGCAGGGCATCCTGCGCAAGGTGTCCTCCGACGCGTCGGCCGCGACCACCACCGTCGAGACGCTCGCCCAGATCCTGGACCCCTCCCTCACCGACAAGGACCTCGGCACCTTCCTCGCCAAGCTCTCCGACCTCGCCAAGGGCGGCGACTACAAGACCGCCCTGCTGCCGGTCCAGGCGGACGGCACGCTCAGCGCCGACGACAGCGCGAGCGTCGTCAAGGACGTCCTCGGCGGCACCGCGAAGAGCCCCGACAAGGACGCGGCCGTCAGCGTCTCCGTGCAGAACGCCAGCGGCACCAAGGCCGACACCGAGGACGCGCGCGTGGTGCTCCTCAACGGCGGCTTCACCTTCCTGGACGGCGGCACGGCCTCGGCCGCGCAGAGCGCCTCCCAGGTGCTGTACGCGGACGCCGCCGACAAGGAGAACGCCACCGAGGTCGCCAAGACCCTGGGCCTGCCCACCAGCACGGTGAAGAAGGGGAAGGTCTCCGGGAACGCGGACGTGTCCGTCGTCCTCGGCCAGGACTACGACCCTTCGTCGTCCTAGGTCCCCCTGCGGCAGCACCCCCCCTCGCGACCTGGTGATCCCTTAATCGCGTGGGGGGCCGTCGGTGGTCCGTGAGACCCTTGAGGGCAAACGACCGCCGACGGAAAGCCACGCAGTGACCGCCACCGACCGCTCCATCGAGCTCATCACCGCCGCCGCCCAGGCGGCCGCCGACAAGCTCGCGCACGACATCATCGCCTACGACGTCAGCGACGTGCTGTCGATCACGGACGCCTTCCTGCTGGCCTCCGCGCCCAACGACCGTCAGGTCAAGTCGATCGTCGACGAGATCGAGGAGCGGCTGCAGAAGGAGCTCGGCGCCAAGCCGGTCCGCCGCGAGGGCGACCGCGAGGCCCGCTGGGTCCTCCTCGACTACGTCGACATCGTCGTCCACGTCCAGCACAGCGAGGAGCGCGTCTTCTACGCCCTGGAGCGGCTGTGGAAGGACTGCCCCGAGCTGGAGCTGCCCGAGGACGCCCGGGCCACCAAGGGCAAGGCCGCGGAGTACGCCAAGCTGCGGGCCGAGGAGGACGACACCGCCGGCTTCGGGGAACCGCGGTGAGCGCCGCCGACCGCGGCCCCGGCCGGGGCCGGCGCGTCATCCTGTGGCGGCACGGCCAGACCGCGTGGAACGTGGAGCGGCGCTTCCAGGGCACCACGGACGTCGAGCTGACCGAGACCGGCGTCGCCCAGGCCCGCCGTGCCGCCCGGCTGCTGGCCTCCCTCAAGCCGGACGCCATCGTCGCCTCCGACCTCTCGCGCGCCGCGGCCACCGCCGCCGAGCTGGCCGTGCTCACCGGTCTGGAGATCACCCACGACGAGGCCCTGCGCGAGACCTACGCGGGGGTGTGGCAGGGGCTGACGCACGAGGAGATCGTCGACCGGTACGGCGACGAGTACGCGGCGTGGAAGCGCGGCGAGCCGGTCCGCCGCGGCGGCGGCGAACTGGAGACCGAGGTCGCCGACCGGGCCGCGCCCGTGGTGCTGCGGCACGCCGAGAAGCTGCCCGAGGACGGCACGCTCGTCGTGGTCAGCCACGGCGGCACCATCCGCACCACGATCGGCCGCCTCCTCGGCCTGGAGGCACACCACTGGGAGAGCCTCGGCGGCCTCTCCAACTGCTGCTGGTCCGTCCTCGGTGACGGTGCCCGCGGCTGGCGCCTGCTCGAGCACAACGCCGGCACCCTGCCGGAACCGGTGCTCGGCGACGACGACTGAGCCGATTTCGCTTTCCGGCAGGTCGCAGGCTAAAGTTCTTCTTGTTCGGCCCGCGGGAGCGGGGAGAACAGATGGGGCTATAGCTCAGTTGGTAGAGCGCCTGCATGGCATGCAGGAGGTCAGGAGTTCAATTCTCCTTAGCTCCACAGCGACAGGACCCCGTCCGATCGACTCGATCGGACGGGGTCCTTCTCGTTCCTGCCACCTCTGAGCGAAGCGCACTTGAGTCGGAAGCGCCTCACCAGGCGTATACCTCTGCGGAGGCGCCGATGTGTCCGGACTGGTACTGCGGCGTCGCTGACCGTATTGGCCCGGCCGTGGCAGAATCAAACGGCCGGAAGGGGGCGCGGCCCGACGGGAGGGAGTAGCGATGCCTGCGAGCATCCTCGGAGAGGTCGGCCACCTCTCCGGAGCGGCGTTGACACGGGGCAAGGCCACCCGGCTCAGCTGCCCTTCCTGCGGTTCGGCGTTCGTGGCCCAGGTTCTCGGCGACAACGGCGGGATCTCCTACGTGTGCACGGCCTGCGGCCACAGCTGGAGCTGATTCATGGGTGCACACAGGCGGAAGTGCGACTGGTGCGGCAGCGGCACCCCGATCGTCCGTGACATGGAGCCGGTCAACCCCGACTACCAGTACTGGTGCGAGGAATGCGCACGGGCGCTGATCATAAAAGGCGACCCCATCGAGACGTACCGCGAGCTGGAGGGCGAGCCGATCTACGGCCGGCTGCTCGAGGAGCACTGCACGCTCAAGCGGTTCTATTCGTTCGTCACCGCTTGACATTCCGGCCAAAATGGACAGAACGGAAACGATTTGGTGGTCCACCCCCTGGACCGTGTAATGTTGGCGTCGCCGCCAGGGAAACCAGGCGGACCAAAGCAAGGGGCTATAGCTCAGTTGGTAGAGCGCCTGCATGGCATGCAGGAGGTCAGGAGTTCAATTCTCCTTAGCTCCACAGTAGAAAGATCCCGCCGGGTCGAATCCGACCCGGCGGGATCTTTCTTTGTGTGTCGATGTGGTACGACGCCGAAGGGGCCGCCTGGAAACAGGCGGCCCCTTTCCGTGTGCGGGGTCAGCGGCCGAGCGCGCGCCGGCCGCGGCCCTGGGAGAGCACCGGGAGGTTCTTGGCGGGCGCGGAGCCGCGCGTGTCCTCCTCCAGGCGCAGGGCGAGCGCGGGGCAGCGGCGTACCGCCCGCAGCGCCTTCGCCTCCGCGTACCGCGGCACCTTCGCCTGAGCGACCGTCGGGAAGCCGTCGGCGCCCAACTGGAAGACCTCCGGGAGGATGTCCGCGCACAGACCGTGGCCCCGGCACAGGGTCCAGTCGACGAAGATCTTCTGACGGCTGTCGCCGGTGTCCTGGGAGGCGCCGCCGCTCGTGATGGCCGCCGGGGCCATGCCCTCCTCGAAGAGCGGGAGAACGCCCTCCACCGGCCGTCCGCAGCCGTTTCCGAGCACATGCGCCGCGAGGTCGTCGGTGAACGCCTTGATGGTCGACTCGAGGAACATCGCGGAGCCGTCGGGGTGCGAACACGCCCCACGCCGCTTGACGTTCTTCGCGACCTGCTTGAGGGCCTCCAGCGCGGCCGGGCCGCCGCCGTTGATGATGTCCTCCATGCCGCGTGCGGCGGCGGGCAGACCGAGGTAGCAGGGACCGCACTGTCCCGCGCTCTCGTCCGCCAGCCACTGCGCCACCCGCAGCGACTCGCCCAGCGGGCAGGTCTCCTGGCTGATCGGCAGGATCGCGCCGGCGCCCAGCGCACCGCCCACCGCGTCCAGTGAATTACGGGAGACGACGGCCTCGTTGACCGTCGCGGCGTCGATCCACCGGCCGTGGTAGCCGCCGGTCAGCACACCCTGCGGCACCGGCGGGGCGCCGGCCAGCTGCAGGACGTACCGCAGCGGGACGCCGGTGGGGACCTCGATCACCATGGGGCGGGCGACCGCGCCGGAGACCGTGAGCATGACGGTGCCCGGCTCGTCGTAGAGGCCGGTGTTGCCGTAGCGCTCGGGCCCGATGCGGGCGGCGATGGCGAGCTGGGCGAACGTCTCGGCGTTGGACAGCAGGGTCGGCGCGCCGCCGACGCCGCTCTGCGAGGCACTGGTCTTGCGGCCGGGCGGGATCGCCGGGCCGCCGTCGATGGAGCGGATCAGCGAGGCGGCGGCGCCGGTGACCATACGGATCGGGTTGCGCTGGACGAACGCCTTCAGCGCCGAGCGGCGGCCGGTGCCGAGGCCCCGCTCGGCGAGGGCGGCCTCCATGGAGCGCTCGGTCGACTCCCGGGTGACCCCCACCACGAGCGTGCGGGCACCCAGCGCCTCCGCCACCAGCAGCGCGCCGTCCAGGATGAGGTGCGGGGCACGGTTGATCAGCACCGTGTCCTTGCGGCAGGCCGGTTCGTCCTCGCTGCCGTTGATGACGACGACCGGCCGGACGCCGCGCTTGATGGCCGCGTCGGCGACCGAGCGCAGCTTCTTGTGGAACGGGAAGCCCGCGCCGCCGCGTCCCTTGAGGTTGATGCGTTCGGAGAGCTGCGCGAGCTTCTCCCCGCCCATGGGTTCGAGCGGCCCATGCACCTTCAGGTGCATGGGCAGGTCAAGTCTCTCGACAAGGTCGAAGCCCGACGTGAGCTGCGGAAGGCCGACCACGCGGACTTCTGGGACGTCGGGCAGGGCCTCGTTCACCTATAGCCTCCGGAAGGCGTGTTCCAAGGTTCGCCCGAACCCGGATTGTCCGTGGACGCTCCGGGCGATGGTGCACTGGCGGGACCGCTGTTGTACGTGTCGTTCGAGTTGTACGTGCCGTACTGGGCGTTCGTCTCACCGGTGTTGTACACATCACGTCCGCCGTACCCCGGGTTGCCCGAATTGCCGTAGACCGGGATGTTGAACCCGGTGTCCTGCATCGGGTCGTACGCCGACGGGGGCGCCTCGCCGACCGGCGGCGGGGACGGGATCGGCCAGCTGCCGGAGGTGCTGCCGCCGGTGTCCGTGCGCGGCATCGCGGCGGTGGCCTGCATGTCGGTGGGCATGCTCATGCGCGCGGTCTGGTCGGCCGCTCCCGCGTACGACTGCTGCCCGCCCGGCGTGTTGGCGGAGCGGTAGGCGGCGGCGTACCCGCCCCCGGTGTCGGCGCCGGCCGGCATGCCGAACAGCGACGAGGTCTGCGGGTTGCCGCGGCCGGCGTCCCTGTCCCGGTCCCGGCCTTCGTCCCTGGCCGCCCGGGAGGGCCGCGCGGGACGCTCGTAGTCGCCCTCGGCCATCCGCGCGCGGGACGCCTCCAGGCCCTCCATGGCGTAGCGGTCCTGGGTGCCCATCATCATGGTGATCTTGTCGGCGACCTTGCGCTTGAACTCGCGCGGGGCGGCGCGCAGCAGCAGGGCGGCCATGACGCCGACCAGGCAGAGCTGGTACGAGATCATGAAGAACGGCTTGGCGGCGCGACCCGCGTAGAGCCCGTGGATGAGGGCGGCGCACAGGGCCGGGTAGGCCATCATGTGCATCGCGCGCCAGCGGGCGGCGACCTCGGCCGGGGCGGCGAACTGGTTGCGCAGGGCGCCGGTGATGCCCACGAAGATCATGAGCAGGCCGGCCAGGGAGCCCAGGCCGATCAGGAAGCCGATACCGGTGATGCCTTGGGAGAACGGGATGAGCGCGGCGAGCAGGACGGTGTGCTCCAGCGCGATCTTGACGGTGATGTGCACCAGCAGGAAGGCGATCGAGCCGACGGCGGTCACCCGGTGGATGCCCTGTCCGATGATGCGCTGGCGGGTGTTGAGGATCAGCCGGTCCTGGGCGACCAGACCCCAGATGACCGAACAGGTGAGGCACACCAGCGACAGGACGCCCGCGCCGAAGTTGAGGAAGGACTGGAGCTGGTCCCCGCCGGCGAGCACGACGACGGGTATGAGGACCAGGACGACAGCCGAGGCCACCCCGTAGGCCGATCGGCCGGGCTTGGGGATCGAGCTGTTGTTGAGAAGAGGGTTCATGGGGGCAACTCCGAGCAGTTTCGGGAAAGCGGTCCCGCTGCCGAACTCTAAGCGGCTCCATACCGATGGGTACGAGGTTTGAGTTATTGCGTTGTTATCAAGTGACCATCTGGGCGGGACGATGTCCCTTTAGCTGCTGTTACGCGAAGTAATCCTTGACCTTTGTTCAACTTCGGCCGGGTGTGCCCGGTGTCCGTAGGTCATACGTAAGTCCGTCGCAGCTTGCTCAACCCCTGCGGTACCCTAGCGCCATGCGTGCCGTACGCCTTCTGCTTAGCGGGCCGCGCTGATCAGTCCCGAACGCCGGTGGACCGGACGGTTCGGCATCGGCGCGGCGTCCCCTCCTGTGCGAGGGGATTTTTCGTTTCCGGGAAGTCGCAGCAGTCGGCAGAGACGATCGATGGAGCTTTGAGGATCATGAGCGAGACGAACCCCGCTGCCACCACGGGCATGGCGGCGGATGCCGCGCCACACCGCTACACGGCGGCCATGGCCGCCGACATCGAGGCACGCTGGCAGGACTTCTGGGACGCCGAGGGCACCTACGCCGCGCCCAACCCCAAGGGCGACCTGGCCGGGGACCCCGCGGTCGTCGCCCGCCCCGAGAAGTTCATCATGGACATGTTCCCGTACCCCTCCGGTGCGGGCCTGCACGTCGGCCACCCCCTGGGCTACATCGCGACCGACGTCTTCGCGCGCTTCCAGCGCATGACCGGCCACAACGTCCTGCACACCCTCGGCTTCGACGCCTTCGGCCTGCCCGCCGAGCAGCACGCCGTGCAGACCGGCGAGCACCCCCGGGTCACCACCCAGGCCGCCATCTCCAACATGAAGTCCCAGCTGCGCCGGCTGGGCCTGGGCCACGACAAGCGCCGGTCGTTCGCCACGATCGACCCGGACTACTACAAGTGGACCCAGTGGATCTTCCTGCAGATCTTCAACTCCTGGTACGACGACGAGGCGGCCAAGGCCCGTCCGATCGCCGAGCTGATCGCCCAGTTCGAGTCCGGTGAGCGCGGCGTACCGGGCCACACGCGCGCGTGGAACGAACTGACCGCCACCGAGCGCGCCGACGTCCTGGGCGGCTTCCGGCTGGCCTACGCCTCCGACGCGCCGGTCAACTGGTGCCCCGGCCTGGGCACCGTCCTGGCCAACGAGGAGGTCACCGCCGACGGCCGCTCCGAGCGCGGCAACTTCCCCGTCTTCAAGGCCAAGCTGCGCCAGTGGAACATGCGCATCACCGCCTACGCCGACCGGCTGATCGACGACCTGGACGCACTGGACTGGCCCGAGGCCATCAAGCTGCAGCAGCGCAACTGGATCGGCCGCTCCGAGGGCGCCCGCGTCGACTTCCCCATCGACGGCGAGCACATCACGGTCTTCACCACCCGCCCCGACACCCTGTTCGGTGCGAGCTACATGGTCCTGGCGCCCGAGCACCCGCTGGTCGACAAGTTCGTCCCGGCCGCCTGGCCCGAGGGCACCCACGACGTGTGGACCGGCGGGCACGAGAGCCCCGCCGAGGCCGTCGCCGCCTACCGCGCCCAGGCCGGCTCCAAGTCCGACGTCGAGCGGCAGGCCGAGGCCAAGGACAAGACCGGCGTCTTCACCGGCGCCTACGCGACCAACCCGGTCAACGGCGAGCGGATCCCCGTCTTCATCGCCGACTACGTCCTGATGGGCTACGGCACCGGCGCGATCATGGCCGTCCCGGCCGGCGACCAGCGCGACTTCGAGTTCGCGCGCGCCTTCGAGCTGCCGATCGTCTGCATCGTCGAGCCGACCGACGGCCGCGGCACCGACACCGCCACCTGGGAGACCGCCTTCGGGTCCTACGACGCGAAGATCATCAACTCGTCCAACGACGACATCTCCCTGGACGGCCTGCCCGTCGCCGAGGCCAAGGCCCGCGTCACCGAGTGGCTGGCCCGCAAGGGCATCGGCCAGGGCACCGTCAACTTCCGGCTGCGCGACTGGCTGTTCAGCCGCCAGCGCTACTGGGGCGAGCCCTTCCCGATCGTCTACGACGAGGACGGCATCGCCCACGCCCTGCCCGAGTCGATGCTGCCGCTGGAGCTGCCCGAGGTCGAGGACTACTCGCCCCGCACCTTCGACCCGGACGACGCGGACACCTCCCCGGAGACCCCGCTGTCCCGCAACGAGGACTGGGTCAGCGTCACCCTGGACCTGGGCGACGGCCGCGGACCGCGCGCTTACCGCCGCGAGACCAACACCATGCCCAACTGGGCCGGTTCCTGCTGGTACGAACTGCGCTACCTGGACCCGCACAACAGTGAGCGGCTGGTCGACCCCGAGATCGAGCGCTACTGGATGGGCCCGCGCGAGGGCCGTCCGCACGGCGGTGTCGACCTGTACGTCGGCGGCGCCGAGCACGCCGTGCTGCACCTGCTGTACGCCCGCTTCTGGTCCAAGGTCCTGTTCGACCTGGGGCACGTCTCGTCCGCCGAGCCGTTCCACAGGCTGTTCAACCAGGGCATGATCCAGGCCTACGTCTACCGCGACAGCCGTGGCTTCCCGGTGCCGGCCGCCGAGATCGAGGAGCGCGACGGCGGGTACTTCTACGCGGGCGAGCCGGTCAAGCGCGAGCTGGGCAAGATGGGCAAGTCCCTGAAGAACTCGGTCACCCCGGAGACGATCTGCGCCGAGTACGGCGCCGACACCCTGCGGCTGTACGAGATGGCGATGGGCCCGCTGGACGTCTCCCGCCCGTGGGACACCCGCGCGGTCGTCGGCCAGTACCGGCTGCTGCAGCGCCTGTGGCGCAACATCGTCGACGAGACCACCGGCGAGGTCACCGTCGCCGACGCCGAGCCCGACGAGCCCACCCTGCGCGCGCTGCACAAGGCGGTCGACGGGGTGCGCCAGGACCTGGAAGGCCTGCGCTTCAACACCGCCATCGCCAAGATCACCGAGCTGAACAACCACCTGACCAAGGCCGGCGGGGCGCTGCCGCGCACCGTCGCCGAGGCCCTGGTGCTGCTGATCGCCCCCCTGGCCCCGCACATCGCCGAGGAGCTGTGGCGCAAGCTGGGCCACACCGACTCGGTCGTCCACCAGGACCTGCCGGTCGCCGACCCGGCATACGTCGTGGACGAGAGCGTCACCTGCGTCGTCCAGATCAAGGGCAAGGTCAAGGCCCGTCTGGAGGTCTCCCCGGCCATCTCCGACGAGGAGCTGGAGAAGGTGGCCCTGGCCGACGAGAACGTCGTCAAGGCGCTGGACGGGGCGGGCATCCGCAAGGTGATCGTGCGGGCGCCGAAGCTGGTGAACATCGTTCCGGCGTGAGGTCTTCCCCTAGGGGGCGTGTGCGGGCAGGTTCGGGGTTCTTCCGGAACTCCGGACCAGCCCGTCTCGTTTACCGTTTGTTGGGGGAAGCATTCCGAGAGGGATGCGGGTCGTCGTAGGAGGAGCTCGTGGAAGCAGTGATCGCAGTCGTCGCCCTGCTCTTCGTGCTGCTCACGGTGCTCGGCGTCTACGCGACGGTGAAGGCGGTCGGCGCCGCCAAGCGCGGAGTGGACCGCACCATCGACCAGGCCCGCCGCACGGTCGAGGACCACACCCTGCGGGCCAAGTCCTTCGCCCAGCCGGGACCGGTCGGCGAGATCGCCCAGCTCCGGCTCAAGCTGCGCACCTCGATGCGCGCCACACAGGACGCGCTGCACGCGGGCGTGGCGGAGGACGAGTCCCTCAGGGAGTCCCTCGGCCTGTTCCAGCGGCTCAGCGCCCACGGCCGTGAACTGGACGGCGAGCTCAAGCGGCTGGAGTCCGAGCCCGACCGGGCCAGGCTCGCCGAGCGGCTGCCGTCGCTGCGCGAGCGCACCGAGCGCGTCACGGGCTCGGCGGACTCCCTGCGCTGGGCCGCCCGCGACCGCGCCCGCCGCTTCGCCGAGGACGACCTGGACCACCTCAGCGCCCAGATCGACGTCGAGACCGGAGCCCTGCGGCACTGGACCACCGAGGACATCCCGCAGACCTCGGGGCCGCAGACGCGGTCGCAGACACCGGAGACCCCCGCCGCGCAGGAGCCGGCCCGGCCCGCGATCGATCCGACGGGACCGCGCCCGACCTACCCCTGGCAGAAGAAGCCTCGTCCGGAGACGTCCGGTATGTGATCCCTACCGGATTCGGTCAAGGCCTGTCCAGGCGAGAGGGGCCGGGCTGCCGTCCACGGGCTACGCCAGGTAACCTCCAGCTCATGTCCCGCCATGTCGCGATCGTCACGGATTCAACGGCCTACCTGCCGCAGGGGACGATGGAGCGCCACGGCATCACCGCGGTGCCCCTGACCGTCGTCCTCGGCGGCGAGGCCCTGGAAGAGGGCACCGAGATCTCGACCCGCTCCCTGGCCCAGGCCCTGCAGAAGCGACGTCCCGTCACCACCTCGCGCCCCAGCCCCCAACTCTTCGCCGAGACCTACCGCAGGGCCGCCGAGGCCGGCGCCACCGGCATCGTCTCCCTGCATCTGTCCGCCGAACTCTCCGGCACCTACGACGCGGCGGTGGTCGCGGCACGGGAGGCTCCGGTGCCGGTGCGGGTGGTGGACACCGGCATGGTGGCCATGGCCCTCGGCTTCTGCGCGCTCGCCGCGGCCGAGGCCGCCGAGTCGGGCGGCACCGTGGACGAGGCGGTCGCCGCCGCCGAGAAGCGGGCCGACGGCACCGCCGCCTACTTCTACGTCGACACCCTCGACTATCTGCGCCGCGGCGGCCGGATCGGCGCCGCCCAGGCCCTGTTGGGCTCGGCGCTCGCGGTGAAGCCGCTGCTCCAGCTGGACGCGGGCCGCATCGACCTCCTGGAGAAGGTGCGTACGGCGTCCAAGGCCATCGCCCGCCTGGAGGAGTTGGGCGCCGACCGTGCGGGCAGCGCCCGGGTCGACATCGCCGTGCACCATCTCGCCGCTCCCGAGCGGGCGTCGGCGCTGGCGGACCGGCTGCGGGCGCGGGTGCCCGGTGTGGCGGACCTCCATGTGAGCGAGGTCGGCGCGGTGATCGGGGCGCATACGGGGCCCGGTCTGCTGGGAGTTGTGGTGTCGCCGCGCTAGCGGGAGGCCGGAAGGAGTCCTTCTCCTCACTCGTGCGAGTGGCGGAGTTGTCCACAACTGGGGAGTAATCCCCGGGAATTGGGCAAGATCATCGCGATCCGGCGAAGTGTCCGATCCTCGGGGCATGGCACTTCGATCACGCTCGACCACACGCCCACGCACCCACCATGCCACCAGCGGCCCCGGCCGGCCGCCCGGCTCCGACGGCCGCACCCGGCACGCCTCGGCGGAGGAACTGCGCCGACGGGCGGAGGTGTTGTTCGCGGCGCGGGGCGATGACGGGGAGCGGCATGAGGAGCACGGTGTCGATGAGACCCGGGAAGGACCGCCCCACGAGCCGCAGCCGCCGTCGCTCGACGGGGGCCGTGCGCGCGGCCGGCGGGAGCGGCTCGGGTCGGCTCTGCGGGAGCGGATGCCGGTGTGGGTGCAGACCCGCTGCGGGATGGAACGCGGCAGCGCGCTCGCGCTGACGGCGGTGCTGGTCGTCGTCGTCGGCTTCGCCGTGCAGCACTTCTGGACGGGCGGGGCCGAGCCGGTGCGGCCCCCGGAGGTGGTGCGGGCGGCGGCTCCCTTCGAGGAGAAGAAGGCGGCGGCCGTGGCGTCCCCGCCGGCCGGTACGCCCGGGGCCGAGATCGTGGTGGACGTCAGCGGGAAGGTCCGCGAGCCGGGCATCCATCGTCTTCCGGCCGGTTCCCGGGTCGTCGACGCGCTGAGCGCGGCCGGCGGGGTGCGGCCGGGGACCAGCACCGAGGGCCTCAACCGGGCGCGGTTCCTGGTGGACGGCGAACAGGTCGTCGTCGGCGGACCCGCGCCCCCGGCGGCCGCGGGAGCGCCGGGACCCGCCGGACCCGGGGCGGGGGCCGGGCCTTCGGCGCCCGTCTCCCTCAACACGGCCACCGTCGAGCAACTCGACACCCTCCCGGGCGTCGGCCCCGTGCTGGCCCAGCACATCGTGGACCACCGCACCCGGCACGGCGGCTTCCGTTCGGTCGACGAACTGCGCGAGGTCGACGGCATCGGCGAGCGCCGCTACGCCGACCTGCGCGACCTGGTCCGGCCATGAGGGCAGGCGAGGACCCGGAGGCCTCTCCGTCCGACCGCGCGTGGCCCGACCGCGCATCGGCCGACCAGGTGCGGTCCGATCACGCGCGGCCTGACAGCGCATCGCCCGACCACGCGCGGCTCGACCAGGCACGGCCCGACCGCGCATTGCCCGGCCGGGCACGGCCCGATCACGCGCGGCTCGACCAGGCGCGGTCCGACAGCGCATGGCCCGGCCGGGCACGGTCCGATCACGCACGGCCTGACAGCGCACCGCCCGACCAGGCACGGCCCGACCATGCGCGGTTCGACAGCGCATCGCCCGACCAGGCACGGCCCGACCATGCGCGGTTCGACAGCGCATCGCCCGACCAGGCACGGTCCGACCGCGCATCGCCCGACCGCGCGCGGCTCGACCGTGCACCGTCCGATCAGGCACCGTCCGATCACGCACCGTCCGATCACGCTCCGTTCGACCGCGCACAGTCCGCAGGAGCCCCCGTCACCCGCCCTCGTCGCCGTGTGCACGTCGCCTCCGGGAAGCGGCTGGGTGACGCGCATCCGCGGCAGGAAGGTCCGATCGATCTGCGGCTGGTGCCGCCCGCGTCGGCGGCCTGGGCCACGGCGGCGCTCACCCTGGACGCGCCGCCGGGAATCGTGGTGGGCCTGGTGCTCTGCTGTCTGGCCGGGGCGGTCGCGCTGCTGGCCGCGCGGGGCCCGGGCGGCGGCCGGGCGCGGTTCACCGTGGCCGCCGCGCTGCTCTGCGTCGCCGCGGCGGCGGCCTCGGCCGCGCTGCACGGGGCCGATCTGCGGCGGGGGCCGGTGCCGGGGCTGGCGGGGCGGTACCCGATGGTGACCGCCGAGGTCGAGCTGACCTCCGATCCACGGCTCACCCGGCCCCGGGTCAGCGGGGACCACGCGATCCCGGACTCCGTGCTGATCGACGCGGAGGTCCGCAGGGTCGAGGGGTCGGAAGGGGAGGTGGTCGCGACACGGACACCGGTGCTGGTGCTGGTGGACGTCCGGGCGGCCGGGCGGGCGGCGGCCGGGAAGTCCCCGTGGCTGCGACTGCTCCCGTCCACGCGGGTGCGCGTCAGGGGGCGACTGGCTCCGCCGCTGACAGGAGGGGACCGGATCGCGGCGGTGCTGCGGGTGCGAAGCCCTCGCATGCCGCAGGTCGTGCGGGAGCCGTCGGCGGTCCAGCGGACGGCCGGCCGACTGCGGGCGGGCCTGCGCGAGGCCACCGACGGACTGCCGGCGGACGCCCGGGCACTGCTGCCCGGGCTGGTCGTCGGGGACACCTCGCGGATCACGCCCGAACTGGACGAGGCCTTCAAGGAGACCGACCTCGCCCATACGCTCGCCGTGTCCGGCAGCAACCTCACGATCGTCCTCGCCCTGCTCCTGGGCCCGCCCGGACTGGCCCAGCGGGTCGAACGCCGCGGCCTGGCGCCCCGTCTCGGCATCCCCCTGCGGGCCACCGCGCTGCTCGGCGGAGCGCTCACCCTCGCCTTCGTCGTGGTGTGCCGGCCCGATCCGAGTGTGCTGCGGGCCGCGGCCTGCGGAGCGGTCATGCTGCTCGCCCTCGTCACCGGTCGCCGCAGATCCCTCGTCCCGGCGCTGGCGACGGCGGTCCTGCTGCTGGTGCTCTACGACCCGTGGCTGGCCCGGAGTTACGGCTTCCTGCTGTCGGTGCTCGCCACGGGCGCGCTGCTGACGCTGGCGCCGCGCTGGAGTGCCGCGTTGCGCGGGCACGGGGTGCCGCCGCGGCTCGCCGAGGCGCTGGCGGCGGCGGGGGCGGCGCAGGCCCTGTGCGCACCGGTCGTCGCCGTGCTGTCGGCGCGGGTCAGCCTGGTGGCGGTGCCGTGCAACCTGCTCGTGGAGTTCGCGGTGGCGCCCGCGACCGTCCTGGGCTTCGCCGCGCTGGCGACGGCACCGGTGGCGATGCCGGTGGCCGAGGCGCTGGCCCGGTGCGCGAGTTGGCCGGCCGGCTGGATCGCGTGGATCGCGCGGGCCGGGGCGGCGCTGCCCGGCGGGGGAGTGGACTGGCCCGGCAGCTGGGCCGGGGCGCTGCTGCTCGCCCTCGTCACGGCGGCGGTGCTGCTGCTCGGCAGCCGGCTGCCGGGCCGGCCGTGGCTGTGCGCGGTCTGCGGGATGGTCTTCCTGCTGGCCGTGGTGCGGCCGCCGCCGCTCACCCGGGTGCTCACGGGCTGGCCGCCGCCGGGCTGGCGGCTGGCGATGTGCGACGTGGGACAGGGCGACGCGACGGTCCTGGCGGCGGGCGAGGGCACGGGAGTGGTGGTGGACGCCGGGCCGGACCCGGAGCCCGTCGACCGGTGTCTGCGCACGCTCGGCATCACCAGGGTGCCGCTCGTGGTGCTCACCCACTTCCACGCCGATCACGTGGCCGGACTGCCCGGGGTGCTGCGGGGACGGGAGGTGGGCGCGATCGGGACGACGGGGTTCGAGGAGCCCCCGGACCAGGTGGAGTTCGTCCGGAACGAGGCGCGGGCACGGCACGTGCCGGTGCTGCGGGCCGTGGCGGGGGAGCGGCGGCGGGCCGGGCCGCTCGACTGGGAGGTGCTGTGGCCGCCCCCGCCTCCGGCGCGGGAGCCGGACGGGCCGAACGACGCGAGCGTGACCCTGCTCGTGCGGTCGGGCGGGCTGCGGATGCTGCTGCTCGGCGATCTCGAACCACCGGCCCAGCGGGCGCTGTTGCGGTCACCGGCGGGCGGGTCGCTGCGACGGGTGGATGTGCTCAAGGTGGCCCATCACGGCTCGGCCTACCAGGATCCTGACCTCATACGGGCGGTGGCGCCGAGGCTGGCGCTGATCTCCGCGGGGGCGGGGAACCCGTACGGACATCCGGCCCCCGGTACGGTCGCGGCGCTGGAGGCGGGAGGAGCCATGGTGCTGCGGACGGACCGGGACGGGGCGCTGGCGGTCGCCGGCATGGCCGGGGCGCTGCGGGTGGCGCGAGACTGAGGCCATGGATCCCACACACCAGGACGCGAGCCCGGACGCGAGCCCGGATGCCCGCTCAGACGCGCCCTTGGACGCCCGCTCGGACGCCCCTTTGGGCGCTCATGTGGACGACGGCCCGGACGCCCGTCCGGACGCCCGTCCGGACGTCCGCCTGGACGACCGCCTCGTCCACGCCTATCTGCGCCGCCTCGGGGTCGCGCGCCCGCCCCGTCCCACGGCCGCCGCCCTGAGCGACCTCCATCTGAGGCATCTGCGGACCGTGCCCTTCGAGAACCTCTCGGTCCAGCTCGGTGAGCGGATCGTGCTGGAGGAGAGGCGGCTGGTCGAGAAGGTGGTGGAGGAGCGCAGGGGAGGGTTCTGTTACGAGCTGAACGGGGCGTTCGGGGCGCTGCTGGCGGCGCTCGGGTTCGAGGTGACCTTCCTGGCGGCGCGGGTGTTCGGGGCGCCGGGGCGGCTCGGGATCCCGTACGACCACATGGCGCTCCGGGTGGGCACGCTGGACGGCGGGGCATGGCTGGCCGACGTGGGGTTCGGGGCGCACAGCCACCACCCGCTCCGCTGGGCGTACCGGGGTGAGCAGAAGGACCCTGGTGGGGTGTTCCGGATCGTCGGGGCGCAGGCGGGTGATCTGGACGTCGTACGGGACGGCTCGCCGCAGTACCGGCTGGAGGCCAGGCCGAGGGTGCTCGCGGACTTCGTGGCCGGGGCCTGGTGGCACAGCACCTCGCCGGAGTCGCACTTCACGCGGTCGCTGGTCTGTTCGCGGGTGACGGAGGACGGGGGGCGGATCACGCTCAGCGGGCGGCGGTTGAAGGCGACCGGGCCCGAAGGGGAGAGCGAGGAGACGGAGTTGGCGACGGACGAGGAGGTGCTCGGGGCGTACCGGGAGCGGTTCGGGATCGTGCTGGAGCAGGTGCCGGAGGTGAGGGTGGCGGAAGTGGGCCCGCGGGCGTAATTGGGATCGTGTTGCCTCGAAAGCCGCATCGGTGATCGAATGGGTCTTCGGCAAGGTGTGGAGTCAAGTCGCGCAGGGGTGGCGTTGATGTTCGGCCGCTGGATGGGAAATCGCACGAACCGGGTGCAACGGACGAGTCCCCTCGCGGCGGTCCCGACCCCGGAGAACGCCGGGGTGCTGAGCTGCCGGGTGCTGGATCCGGTCAACGAGCCGGTGCGGGGCGCGGAGTTCGCGGTGAGCGACGCCATGGGGCGCAAGGTCGTCAGCGGCGGGACGGATCCGTTCGGGACGTTCGTGACGACGGTGCCGGCCGGTGAGTACCGGCTCGCGGTGTCCGCCGAGGGGTTCACCCCGTACCGGGCGACCGCGACGGTCGGGGAGAACGCCCTGGCCTCGCTCGGCGATGTGACCCTTCAGCTGGCGCGGCCGCCGGAGCTGCCGGCGCCGGGGGACTGGGACATCGAGCCGACGCATTCCTCGATCGGGTTCACCGCGCGGCACATCGGGCTCGCCCGGATCCATGGACGGTTCAACTCCTTCGCGGGGGTGGTGCGGATCGCGGAGCGGATGGAGCAGTCGGCGATGCACGTCGTCATCGACGCGGGGTCGATCGACACCAACGTCCGGATGCGGGACGAGCATCTGCGGTCGGCGGACTTCCTGGACGTGGAGCGGTATCCGACGCTGGAGTTCTACGGCGAACGGTTCACGCACAAGGGCGGGAGCCGGTGGGCCGTGACGGGGGCGCTGTCGCTGCACGGCGTGACCCGGACGGTGACCCTGGACACGGAGTACCTCGGGCTCGGCAACGGGATGGGCGGCGAGACGCGGGCGGCCTGCCGGGCGTGGACCGAACTGCACCGGGACGACTTCACCGTGAGCTGGCAGACGATGCTGGCGCGCGGGATCGCGGTGGTCGGGCCCAGCATCCGGGTCGAGCTGGACGTGCAGATCGTGCCGAAGGGCTGAGGCGCGGGCGGGGGCATGCCGCGGGTGCCGGAAAATGGCTCCGTGAGCGATGTGAGACATGTGCTGGTGCTGCCCGACCGCGATGCGGCGGAGGAGGTGGCTCAGGCCCTCGTGGAGCGGTTCGGGGTGCGCGAGGAGCCGTTGCTCGTCCGGGACGCGCTGGCGGGGGAGGACGACGCCGAGGACGCGCAGTGGCTGGTCGTGCTCCGCGACGAGGAGGGCCGGTTCGAGGCCGCGGAGCTGGACGAGTTCGCGGGCGAGTGGGAGGGCTGGCGGGAGGAGCCGTAGGCCTGTGCGGGCGGGGTTCGCCAGGAAGCGCAGGCTACGTCACGCCCCCAGGGGCGCGGGGCTGTATCGATATGCGGCTCCGCCGCTTGGGCGCGACCAGCCCCTACGCACCCGCAACCGCACCCGCACCCGCACGACGGCCCGGCACTGTCAGTGCGCCATGCGATCCTGTACCCGATGGCCAGGAACGCTGCGAATGACGATGTCCTCGCCCCGGTGACGCTCGCCGTCGGCCAGGAGGACCTTCTGCTCGACCGTGCCGTGCAGGAGGTGGTGGCCGCCGCCCGCGCCTCCGACGCCGACACGGACGTCCGGGACCTGACCCCCGACCAGTTGCAGCCCGGCACCCTCGCCGAGCTGACCAGCCCCTCGCTCTTCGCGGAGCGCAAGGTCGTGGTCGTACGCAACGCGCAGGATCTGTCGGCCGACACCGTCAAGGACGTGAAGGCCTATCTCTCGGCGCCCGCCGAGGAGATCACGCTGGTGCTGCTGCACGCCGGCGGAGTCAAGGGCAAGGCGCTGCTGGACGCCGCCCGCAAGGCCGGGGCGCGGGAGATCGCCTGTCCGAAGATGACCAAGCCGGCCGACCGGCTGGCCTTCGTGCGGCAGGAGTTCCGCGCCACCGGACGGTCCGCGACGCCCGAGGCGTGCCAGGCGCTCGTCGACGCCATCGGCAGTGATCTGCGGGAGCTGGCCTCGGCGGTGACGCAGTTGGTCGCCGACGTCGAGGGGACGATCGACGAAGCCGTCGTGGGGCGGTACTACACGGGGCGGGCCGAGGCGTCGAGCTTCACCGTCGCCGACCGGGCGGTGGAGGGTCGGGCCGCGGAGGCCCTGGAGGCGCTGCGCTGGTCGCTGGCCACCGGCGTCGCGCCCGTGATGATCACCAGCGCGCTGGCGCAGGGCGTGCGGGCCATCGGCAAGCTGTCCTCGGCGCGCGGCGGCCGTCCCGCCGATCTCGCGCGGGAGCTCGGCATGCCGCCGTGGAAGATCGACCGCGTGCGCCAGCAGATGAGGGGCTGGACCCCGGACGGGGTGGCCGTGGCGCTGCGGGCGGTGGCCGAGGCGGACGCCGGGGTGAAGGGCGGCGGGGACGACCCGGAGTATGCGCTGGAGAAGGCGGTCGTCGCCATCGCGCGGGCCGCCCGCTCCAGAGGACGGTAGGGACTCGCCAGAGGAGAATCGTGTGTATCGGCCCCTATCGGCCCCTATCGCCTGACAAGGAGAGGTGGCGATCGCCGTGGCTGAACACGCACACGCGAAAATCGTCCGCGAGGGCTACGAAGCCTTCCAGCGCGGAGACATGGACACCCTGCGCGGAATGATGACCGGGGACTGTACGCACCACGTCCCCGGCTCCCACCCGCTCTCCGGGGACTACAAGGGCATCGACTCGGTCCTCAACGACTACTACGGCCGGCTCTACTCGGAGACCGGCGGGTCGTTCCGCGTCGAGCTGCGCAACCTGTTCGTGGACGGCCGCGGGCATGTCATGTCCGTGCACCACTTCACGGCCGACCGGGCCGGCAAGCACATCGACGAGATGGGCGGCATCGTCTTCCGGATCATGGGAGACAAGATCACCGACCTCGACGAGTGTGTCGCGGACATGGAGAACGTGAACCAGTTCTGGATGTGACCGGCCCCGTCGAAGGCCGGGCGGCACACCGCAGGCCCGGCATGCCGAAGGCCCCGGCCTCCGCCCTGGGGAAGGGTGGAGGCCGGGGCCTTCGGTTCACGACTGTCGAGCCCGTACCCGCGTGGCGAACGCAGGCCGCGTACAGGCTCCGGGTGCCGGTCGGGAGCGGATGAGAGAGGGCCCGCTCTGGGTCCTTCCGGCGATCAGATCAACGAAGGGGTTCAGCCCTTGAGGGCCGCGACCTTGGAAGCAAGCGCCGACTTCTTGTTGGCGGCCTGGTTCTTGTGGATGACACCCTTCGAGACGGCCTTGTCGAGCTGGCGCGCGGCAGCGCGCTGGAGCTCGGTGGCCTTCTCGAGGTCACCCGCGGCAGCGGCCTCACGGGCCTTGCGGACCGCGGTCTTCAGGGAGGACTTGACCGCCTTGTTGCGCAGCCGAGCCTTCTCGTTGGTCTTGATCCGCTTGATCTGGGACTTGATGTTCGCCACGAAATAAGCCTCTTCTAATTCCTGGATTCCTTGGTGCCTCGCGCTGAGAGGGCATGAGACACAGCTGCCCACACTACCAGCGGGCCCGCGATCGGCCCAAACCGGCCCCCGGTCGCCGCCCGTGGGACCATGGAGCCTACGTATCGATCCGACCCGAGGCATAAGGCGCCTCAAGAGACAGGACCCTGCGTGCCCGCGACCCCTAACAATGTGCCCGAGCCGAGCCGTACCGACCCGGCTCTGATCCGCAACTTCTGCATCATCGCGCACATCGACCACGGCAAGTCCACGCTCGCCGACCGGATGCTCCAGCTGACCGGTGTGGTCGAGCAGCGGCAGATGCGTGCTCAGTACCTCGACCGGATGGACATCGAGCGCGAGCGCGGCATCACGATCAAGTCCCAGGCGGTGCGGCTGCCGTGGGCTCCCACCCACGACAAGAGCAACACGCACATCCTCAACATGATCGACACCCCCGGGCACGTCGACTTCACCTACGAGGTCTCGCGGTCGCTCGCTGCCTGTGAGGGGACCATCCTCCTCGTCGACGCCGCCCAGGGCATCGAGGCCCAGACCCTCGCCAACCTCTACCTGGCGATGGAGAACGACCTCACGATCATCCCGGTGCTCAACAAGATCGACCTTCCCGCGGCCCAGCCGGAGAAGTTCGCCGAGGAGCTCGCCAACCTGGTCGGCTGCGACCCCGACGACGTGCTCCGGGTCTCCGCGAAGACCGGTGTCGGCGTGGACGCGCTGCTCGACCGGGCCGTGCGGGACATCCCGGCCCCCGTCGGCGTCAAGGACGCCCCGGCCCGCGCGATGATCTTCGACTCGGTCTACGACTCCTACCGGGGTGTCGTGACGTACGTCCGGGTCATCGACGGCCAGCTCAACAAGCGCGAGCGCATCAGGATGATGTCGACCGGCGCGACCCACGAGCTGCTGGAGATCGGCACCAACTCGCCCGAGATGCTCGCGGCCGACGGCCTCGGCGTGGGCGAGGTGGGCTATCTGATCACCGGTGTGAAGGACGTCCGCCAGTCCAAGGTCGGTGACACCGTCACCAGCCAGGCCAAGGGCGCCACCGAGGCCCTCGGCGGGTACAAGGACCCCAAGCCGATGGTCTTCTCCGGCCTGTACCCGCTGGACGGCTCCGACTACCCGGAGCTGCGCGAGGCCCTGGACAAGCTCCAGCTCAACGACGCCGCCCTGGTCTACGAGCCGGAGACCTCCGCCGCGCTCGGCTTCGGCTTCCGCGTCGGCTTCCTCGGCCTGCTCCACCTCGACGTGATCCGTGAGCGACTGGAGCGCGAGTTCGGCCTCGACCTCATCGCCACCGCGCCGAACGTGGTCTACCGCGTGGTCATGGAGGACCGCTCCGAGCACGTCGTCACCAACCCGAGCGAGTTCCCCGAGGGGAAGATCAGCGAGGTGTACGAGCCGGTCGTGCGCGCCACCATCCTGGCGCCGACCGAGTTCATCGGCTCGATCATGGAGCTGTGCCAGACCCGGCGCGGCACCCTGCTCGGCATGGACTATCTCTCCGAGGACCGGGTGGAGATCCGCTACACCCTGCCGCTCGCCGAGATCGTCTTCGACTTCTTCGACCAGCTGAAGTCCAAGACGCGCGGCTACGCCTCGCTGGACTACGAGCCCACCGGCGAGCAGACCTCCAGCCTGGTCAAGGTCGACATCCTGCTGCACGGCGACAAGGTGGACGCCTTCTCGGCGATCACCCACAAGGACGCCGCGTACGCCTATGGGGTGCGGCTGGTCGCCAAGCTGCGCGAGCTGATCCCGCGGCAGGCCTTCGAGGTGCCGATCCAGGCCGCCATCGGCTCCCGGGTCATCGCCCGCGAGACCATCCGCGCCATCCGCAAGGACGTCCTCGCCAAGTGTTACGGCGGTGACATCTCCCGGAAGCGCAAGCTGCTGGAGAAGCAGAAGGAAGGCAAGAAGCGGATGAAGATGGTGGGTTCCGTGGAGGTTCCGCAGGAAGCCTTCATCGCCGTGCTGAGCAGCGACGACGGCGCGGGCGCCGCCAAGGGCAAGAAGTAGCCCCTCCGACGCCTGCCCAACGGGCCCGCCGTGCTGCCGCGCGGCGGGCCCGTTGTTCGTTGTCTGGAGAAAGTGACAGTACGTGGCCCCTTACGTGCCGGGCGGTCGCCCTTTAACCTGATCCCTGCTCGATAGTTACTCGCGAGTTAAACAACAGCCGCAAGAGCCAGCCGCGCCGTCGCGGGCCCCGGAGGATGTCGTGAGCGACACACAGACCCTGATCGAGAACCGTCCGCCGTCCGTGGCGGGCCTCTTCCTGGAGCGCGTGGCCGCCACGCCCGACGGCGAGGCGTACCGGTACCCGGTGCCCGCCGCGTCCGGTGCGGGCCCCGACGACTGGAAGTCGCTGAGCTGGGCGCAGGCCGCCGAGCGGGTGTACGCGATCGCGGCCGGGCTCATCGAGCTGGGGGTGCAGCCCGAGCAGCGCGTCGCGCTCGCCTCGGCCACCCGGATCGAGTGGATCCTCGCCGACCTCGGCATCATGTGCGCCGGCGCCGCGACGACCACCGTCTATCCGCAGACCAACGCCGACGAATCGGCGTACATCCTCGCCGACTCCGAGAGCCGGGTGCTGATCGCCGAGGACGCGGCGCAGGTCGCCAAGGCCGTCGAGAAGCGCGCCGAGCTGCCCGCCCTCACCCATGTGGTGGTCCTCGACCCGGCCGGCGTCGACACGGGGGAGGACTGGATCCTCACCCTCGACGAGCTGGAGAAGCGCGGCGCCGCCCGGCTGGAGAAGGAGCCCGGGCTGATCAAGGAGCGGGTCGCCGCGATCACCAGGGACCAGCTCGCCACCCTCATCTACACCTCCGGCACCACCGGCCGCCCCAAGGGCGTCCGCCTGCCGCACGACAACTGGTCGTACATGGCCAAGGCGATCGCCGCGACCGGGCTGATCAGCGCCGAGGACGTGCAGTACCTGTGGCTGCCGCTCGCGCACGTGTTCGGCAAGGTGCTCACCTCCGGCCAGATCGAGGTCGGGCACGTCACCGCCGTGGACGGTCGCGTCGACAAGATCATCGAGAACCTTCCGGTGGTGCAGCCGACGTACATGGCGGCCGTGCCGCGGATCTTCGAGAAGGTCTACAACGGCATCGCCAACAAGGCCCGCGCCGGCGGCCCCGCCAAGTACAAGATCTTCCGCTGGGCCTCCGAGGTCGCCCGCGAGTACGCCAAGGTCACCCAGGACAACTTCCGCCGCACCGGCACCGCGAGCGCCCCCTTCGGCCTCGCCGTCAAGCACAAGGCCGCCGACGCGCTGGTGTACGCCAAGATCCGTGAGGCGTTCGGCGGCCGGCTGCGCGCCTGTGTCTCCGGCTCCGTCGCCCTCGCCCCGGAGATCGGCTTCTTCTTCTCCGGCGCCGGCATCCACATCCTGGAGGGCTACGGCCTCACCGAGTCCTCGGCGGCCTCCTTCGTCAACCCCGGCGAGGCCTACCGCACCGGCACGGTCGGCAAGCCGTTCCCCGGCACGGAGGTCCGCATCGCGGAGGACGGCGAGATCCTGCTGCGCGGCCCCGGCATCATGGAGGGCTACCACGGGCTGCCCGACAAGACCGCCGAGGTGCTGGAGGCCGACGGCTGGTTCCACACCGGTGACATCGGCGAGCTGTCGCCCGACGGCTATCTGCGCATCACCGACCGCAAGAAGGACCTCTTCAAGACCTCCGGCGGCAAGTACATCGCGCCCACCGAGGTCGAGGGCCAGTTCAAGTCGGTGTGCCCGTACGTCTCCAACATCCTCGTGCACGGCGCCGACCGGAACTTCTGCACCGCGCTGATCGCGCTGGACGAGGTGTCCATCCTCGGCTGGGCCAAGGAGAACGGGCTCGCGGGCAAGTCGTACGCCGAGGTCGTCGCCGCGCCCGAGACGGTCGCGCTCATCGAGGGGCATGTCGCCGAGGTCAACGCCGGGCTCCAGAAATGGCAGACGATCAAGAAGTTCCGGCTGCTGCCGCGGGATCTCGATGTGGAGCACGGCGAGATCACGCCGAGTCTGAAGCTGAAGCGGCCGGTGGTGGAGCGGGAGTACAAGCACCTCATCGAGGAGATGTACGCCGGTACGCGGGAGGCGTAGGGGCGGCTTGGGGCGCGTGGGAGGCTGCGGGAGCGTTGTGGTTGCTCGCGCAGTTCCCCGCGCCCCTTTCCGGTACTGCGGCCGGCTCGCTCGAAAAGTGACCCTCGTTCGCCCCTCATCGGGCACGTACGTACACAACTGAAGCAGTAACCCCTCCCCACTCGATCCCCTTCGGTCACTCACCGCATCTGGCTGGGATCCGTCTGTCACCCTGAGGGCATCCGAACTGCCCGGGGAGCTGCGCATGGGGGCCATTCCGACCCAGCGGGAGACCGTCTCCCCCGGCATCGGTGCGCCGTCGCCCGCGACCCCGCACGCGCCCCCGGTCGCCCGCGCCACCCTGGCCGGCAGCCCCCACGCCCCCGGCCTCGCACGCGATGTGGTGCGGGCCGCGTTCACGGAGTGGGGGGACCTTCCCGAACGCCTCGCCGAGGACGTGACCCTCGTCGTCAGCGAGCTCGTCACCAACGCCGTCGTGCACGCCGGCACCGACGTGGAGCTGCTGTGCCGGCTGGAGGACGATCCGGAGCAGGGACACGCGGTCGTCGTCGAGGTCGGCGACCACCACCCCTCCCGCGCCCCGCGCGACCACCCGCCCGAGAGCCCGCACGAGACCCCGGAGTACGGCCGCGGCCTGCGCCTGGTCGCCGCGCTCGCCGACGCCTGGGGAGTGACGTACCGCAGGGGCGCGAAGACGGTGTGGGCGCGGCTGCTGCCCCAGGCCCCCGAGCCGTACGAGACCGACGGGACGTACGGCGCCTCGCCCGTCGCGCCCCTCGACCCCCTCCTCGAAGCCCTCGCCCCCGAACCACGGCCCTCCTGCCGGGGCGGGGACTGGCTCAACCGGGGTGCCCTGTCGTTCCTCGCCGAGGCCTCCGACCTGCTCGCCGGGCAGCTCGACGAGGATCTCGTCGCCGCGCTCACCAGCCAGCTGCTGGTGCCCCGGCTCGCCGACTGGTGCGCGGTCTGGCTGGAGGACGAGGTCAGCGGACACGGCGGCGGCTGGGGCGAGTGGGCCGGCGGGCCCGGGCCGCGGCTGGCCCGCGTCTGGCACGGCGACGAGGGCCGGATCGAGGAGCTGCGCCGGGCCTTGGAGAAGGATCCGCCGCGCCCCGCGGAACCGCCCCGCTCGGGGCCCGAGCCCTTTCCCTGGCCCGGCGCGGCGCTCGGCCCACGCGGCGCCGCCCTCGCCTACCGGCTCATCGCCGGCGGCCGCCCGCTCGGCACCCTGGTCATCGGGCGGGCCGGGCCCGGCGCCTTCGCCGACGAGGTCACCGGGCTCGTCGAGGACCTGGGCCGCCGGGTGGCGCTGGCGATCGGCGCGGCCCGCCAGTACGCCCGCCAGGCCACCATCAGCGCCGTCCTCCAGCGTGGTCTGCTGCCCGGCGCCGTCGCCGAGATCCCCGGGGTGCGCAGCGCCCTCGTCCACGAGCCGCGCGAGCAGGGCGGCCCGAGCGGCGACTTCTACGACCTGTTCCCGGCGGGCGACGGCCGCTGGTGCTTCGCCATCGGCGACGTCCAGGGCAAGGGCCCGGAGGCGGCCGTCGTCATCGGCCTCGCCCGCCCCTGGCTGCGGCTGCTGGCCCGCGAGGGGTACGGCGTCCCCGACGTCCTGGACCGGCTCAACCAGCTCCTCCTCGACGACGCCACCGAGGCCGCCGACGCCGCCGCCCGTGCCTTCGTGGGCCCCACCGGCCCCGGCGACGGCCCCCAGACCCGCTTCCTGTCCCTCCTCTACGGCGAGCTGGCCCCCTTCGAGGGCGGTGTCCGCTGCACCCTGGCCTCCGCCGGGCACCCGCTGCCGCTGCTGCTCGGCCCGGACGGCTCCGTCGCCACGGCCGCGCGGCCCCAGACCCTCCTCGGGGTCATCGAGGACGTGACGTACACCAGCGACGTGCTGGAGCTGCGGCACGGCGACAGCCTGCTGTGCGTCACCGACGGGGTCACCGAGCGGCGCTCGGGCATCCGCCAGTTCGACGACGGCGACGGGCTGGCCGTCGCGCTCGCCGGATGCGTGGGCCTGGGCGCCGAGCCCATCGCCGAGCGGATCCGCCGGCTCGTCCACGAGTTCGGCGAGCATCCGCCGGAGGACGATCTGGCGCTGCTGGTGCTGCAGGCGGAGTGACCGTCGTCGGACGGGACGGTCGTACGGGACAATGGAGGGCATGCCTTCCGCACTTCCCGACGGTGAGCCCGTCCCCGACGACGGCGCGCTCCCGGCGCACGCGCTCACCGGCGCCGCCGACCGCCCCCTCGGGTTCTATCTGCACGTCCCCTACTGCGCGACCCGCTGCGGGTACTGCGACTTCAACACCTACACCGCCACCGAGCTGCGCGGCACCGGCGGCGTCCTCGCCTCCCGGGACAACTACGCCGACACCCTGGTCGACGAGGTCCGGCTGGCCCGCAAGGTCCTCGGCGACGACCCGCGCGAGGTCCGCACGGTCTTCGTGGGCGGCGGTACGCCCACCCTGCTGGCCGCGGACGACCTCGTACGGATGCTGGGCGCGATCCGCGACGAGTTCGGCCTGGCGGCGGACGCGGAGGTGACGACGGAGGCGAACCCGGAGTCCGTCGACCCGTCCTATCTCGCCACGCTCCGCGCGGGCGGCTTCAACCGGATCTCCTTCGGCATGCAGAGCGCGAAGCAGCACGTGTTGCGCGTGCTGGACCGGACCCACACCCCCGGCCGCCCCGAGGCGTGCGTCGCGGAGGCGCGCGCCGCCGGCTTCGAGCACGTCAACCTCGACCTGATCTACGGCACCCCGGGCGAGTCCGACGACGACTGGCGGGCCTCCCTCCAGGCCGCGCTCGGCGCCGGACCCGACCATGTCTCCGCGTACGCCCTGATCGTCGAGGAGGGCACCCAGCTGGCCCGGCGCATCCGCCGCGGCGAGGTGCCGATGACCGACGACGACGTCCACGCGGACCGCTATCTGATCGCGGACGAGGTGATGACCGCCGCCGGTTTCGACTGGTACGAGGTCTCCAACTGGGCCACCTCTCCGGCGGCCCGCTGCCTGCACAACGAGCTGTACTGGCGCGGCGCCGACTGGTGGGGCGCGGGCCCGGGGGCGCACTCCCATGTGGGCGGCGTGCGCTGGTGGAACGTGAAGCATCCAGGCGCGTACGCGGCGGCCCTCGCGGGCGGGCGCTCCCCGGGGGCGGGGCGTGAGCTGCTCTCCGAGGAGGACCGCCGCGTCGAGCGCATCCTGCTGGAACTGCGGCTGCGCGAGGGCGTCCCGCTGGACCTGCTCCACGAGGAGGGCCTGAAGGCCGCACGGCGGGCACTGACGGACGGGCTGCTGGCGCGGGGGCCGTACGACACCGGCCGTGCCGTGCTCACCCTGCGGGGGCGGCTGCTGGCGGACGCGGTGGTGCGGGACCTGGTGGACTGATCAGGCCCCACCGCTGTCCGTGACGAAGTCGATCAGCTCCTCCACCCTGCCCAGCAGCGCCGGCTCCAGGTCCTTGTAGGACGTCACCCGCGCCAGGATCGCCTGCCACACCGCCCCCGTGTTGTCGGACGGCCAGCCCAGCGCCCGGCACACGCCCGTCTTCCAGTCCTGGCCGTGCGGTACGCGCGGCCACCCCGCGATCCCCAGCGACGAGGGCTTCACCGCCTCCCAGATGTCGATGTACGGGTGGCCGACGACCAGGGCGTGCTCGCTGGTGACGGACTGCGCGATGCGCCACTCCTTCGTGCCCGGAATCAAGTGATCCACCAGGACCCCCAGCCTCGCGTCCGGGCCGGGGGCGAAGTCCTCGACGATCGCCGGGAGGTCGTCCACTCCCTCCAGGTACTCCACCACCACGCCCTCGATGCGCAGGTCGTCGCCCCAGACCTTCTCGACGAGTTCGGCGTCGTGCCGGCCCTCGACGTAGATACGGCCGGCGCGGGCCACCCGGGCGCGGGCGCCGGGGACGGCCACCGAGCCGGAGGCGGTGCGGGCGGGGCGTACCGGGGCGCCGGAGGGCGGTCGTACGAGGGTCACCACGCGGCCCTCCAGGAGGAAGCCCCGCGGCTCCAGGGGGAACACCCGGTGCTTGCCGAAGCGGTCCTCCAGGGTCACCGTGCCCGCCTCGCAGCGGATCACCGCGCCGCAGAAGCCGGTGCCGGGTTCCTCCACCACGAGGCCGGGCTCCGCCGGGACCTCGGGGACGGGCTTCGGCTTCTTCCAGCCAGGGGTCAGATCCGGCGAGTACGGGCGCATTCGGATGACGATAGGAGAAGCCCCGGCCCGATCGCACCCGGCTCAGCTCGACACGCCGAAGCGCTCCGCCAGCGCGTCCCGCTGCCGCCGTACGAACGCCGCGTCCACCACCGCTCCGTGACCCGGCACGTACAGCGCGTCCTCACCGCCGAGGGCGAGGAGCCGGTCCAGGGCCGCCGGCCAGCGTGAGGGGACGGCGTCGGGGCCCGCCTGGGGCTCGCCGGACTCCTCCACCAGGTCGCCGCAGAAGACGACCTCCGGGGAGCCGGGGACCAGGACCACGAGGTCGTGCGCGGTGTGCGCCGGGCCCACGTTCGCCAGCAGGACCTGACGGCTCCCGCCCAGGTCGAGGGTCCACTCGCCGGAGACCCGGTGGCGGGGGGCGACCAGCGTGTCCGCGGCCTCCGTCGCCGTCGCCTCGTCCAGACCGCCCCGCACCGCGTCCGCCCGCAGCTCCTCCGCCGGGACCGTGTCCATGCCCACCGCGCCGTACACCTCCGCGCCCGCGAACGCCGCCGCGCCGAACACATGATCGAAATGCGGATGGGTGAGCGCGAGATGGGTCACACGCGCGCCGGTCAGCTCCTCGGCCTGCGTCCGCAGCCGCACCCCCTCCGCCAGCCCCGACCCGGCGTCCACCATCAGCACCGCGCCCGCCCCGACGACCAGCCCCGCCGTGCAGTCCCAGCCCGGCAGCCGCACCCGCCCGACCCCGGCCGCGACCCGCTCCCACCCCAGCTCTTCCCAAGTCATGGTCATACCGGGACGCTAACGGTAAGCCGTCCTGGCGTCGGCCGACCTTGCCCCCGGTGTACCCCACAGCCGTACACTGGCCGGGGAACGTCTGGCACTCGGAAGCGAAGAGTGCCAGGGCGGACACCCAGGGGACTGGGGGACGACCACGGGAGGTGTGCGCGGGTGCTGAGTGAACGCAGGCTGCAAGTGCTGCGCGCCATCGTCCAGGACTACGTCGGCACCGAGGAGCCGGTGGGCTCCAAGGCCCTCACCGAGCGGCACAACCTCGGCGTCTCCCCGGCCACCGTGCGCAACGACATGGCCGCCCTGGAGGACGAGGGATACATCGCCCAGCCGCACACCAGCGCCGGGCGGATCCCCACCGACAAGGGCTACCGGCTGTTCGTCGACAAGCTGGCCGGCGTCAAGCCGATGACCGCGCCCGAGCGGCGCGCCATCCAGAACTTCCTCGACGGCGCCGTCGACCTCGACGACGTCGTGGCGCGGACCGTGCGGCTGCTCGCGCAGCTCACCCGGCAGGTCGCCGTCGTGCAGTACCCCTCGCTGACCCGGTCCACCGTGCGGCACGTGGAGCTGCTGTCGCTCGCGCCGGCCCGGCTGATGCTCGTGCTGATCACGGACACCGGACGGGTCGAGCAGCGCCTGGTGGACTGCCCGGCGCCCTTCGGGGAGGCCTCTCTGGCGGATCTACGCGCGCGGCTCAACAGCCGGATCGCGGGCCGCCGGTTCACCGACGTGCCGCGCCTGGTGGAGGACCTGCCCGAGGCCTTCGAGGCGGACGACCGCGGCACGGTCTCGACGGTGCTCTCCACCCTGCTGGAGACCCTCGTCGAGGAGAACGAGGAGCGGCTGATGATCGGCGGGACCGCCAATCTCACCCGCTTCGGACATGACTTCCCTCTCATCATCCGGCCCGTCCTGGAGGCCCTGGAGGAACACGTCGTTCTTCTCAAACTCCTGGGCGAGGCGGGGGATTCGGGCATGACCGTACGCATCGGTCATGAGAACGCCTATGAGGGACTCAACTCCACTTCCGTGGTCTCGGTCGGCTACGGTTCGGGCGGCGAGGCAGTCGCCAAACTCGGCGTGGTCGGCCCGACCCGCATGGATTACCCGGGAACGATGGGAGCGGTACGAGCGGTGGCACGGTACGTCGGACAGATCCTGGCGGAGTCGTAAGTGGCCACGGACTACTACGCCGTTCTCGGCGTGCGCCGCGACGCGTCGCAGGATGAGATCAAGAAGGCGTTCCGCCGGCTCGCCCGCGAGCTGCACCCGGACGTCAACCCGGATCCGAAGACCCAGGAGCGGTTCAAGGAGATCAACGCCGCCTACGAGGTGCTGTCGGACCCGCAGAAGAAGCAGGTCTACGACCTCGGCGGCGACCCCCTCTCCCAGGCAGGCGGCGGTGGCGCGGGCGGCTTCGGGGCCGGTGGCTTCGGCAACTTCTCCGACATCATGGACGCGTTCTTCGGTACGGCGTCCCAGCGGGGGCCGAGGTCCAGGACCCGGCGCGGCCAGGACGCGATGATCCGGCTGGAGGTGGACCTCGACGAGGCCGCCTTCGGCACCACCAAGGACATCCAGGTCGACACCGCGATCGTCTGCACCACGTGCAGCGGCGAGGGCGCCGCCCCCGGCACCACCGCCCAGACGTGTGACATGTGCCGCGGCCGCGGCGAGGTCTCCCAGGTGACCCGGTCCTTCCTCGGCCAGGTCATGACCTCCCGCCCCTGCCCCCAGTGCCAGGGCTTCGGCACCATCGTCCCGAACCCCTGCCCGGAGTGCGCGGGCGACGGCCGGGTGCGCTCCCGGCGCACGCTCACGGTCAAGATCCCGGCCGGCGTCGACAACGGCACCCGGATCCAGCTCGCGGGCGAGGGCGAGGTCGGCCCCGGCGGCGGCCCCGCCGGCGACCTCTACGTCGAGATCCACGAGCTGCCGCACTCCACCTTCCAGCGGCGCGGCGACGACCTGCACTGCACGGTCACCATCCCGATGACCGCGGCGTCCCTCGGCACCAAGGTGCCGCTGGAGACGCTCGACGGCCTGGAGGAGGTCGACATCCGGCCCGGCACGCAGTCCGGCCAGTCGATCCCGCTGCACGGCCGGGGCGTCACGCATCTGCGCGGCGGCGGCCGGGGCGACCTCATCGTCCATGTCGAGGTCATGACCCCGACCAAGCTCGACCCCGAACAGGAGCGCCTGCTGCGCGAGCTGGCCAAGCTGCGCGGCGAGGAACGCCCCCAGGGCCAGTTCCAGCCGGGCCAGCAGGGGCTGTTCTCCCGTCTGAAGGACGCCTTCAACGGGCGCTGAGCGGCTGGATCACCTCAGGGTGAGGCCTGAATTCGGCGTTGTTCGGAGGACGTGACACCATGCCGTCATGTCCTCCGAGCTGACCGATCTCTTCCCCCACCCGATCGTGCAGGCCCCCATGGCGGGCGGTGTCTCCGTGCCGCAGCTCGCCGCCGCCGTGTCCGAGGCCGGTGGGCTCGGGTTCCTGGCCGGCGGCTACAAGACGGCCGACGGCATGTACCAGGAGATCAAGCAGCTCCGCGGACTGACCGGCCGCCCCTTCGGCGTGAACCTCTTCATGCCCCAGCCGGAATACGCCGAGACGGGCGCCGTCCAGCTCTACGCCGAGCAGCTCGCCGGTGAGGTCACCTGGTACGAGACCGAGCTCGGCGACCCCGACAGCGGCCGCGACGACGGCTACGACGCCAAGATCGCCGTACTGCTGGACGACCCGGTGCCGGTGGTGTCCTTCCACTTCGGCGTCCCGAACGGGGACACGCTGAAGTCGCTGCAACGAGCCGGAACGTTCACCCTCGTCACCGTGACCTCCGCCGAGGAGGCGCTCGCCGTCGAGCAGGCCGGCGCGGACGCGGTCATCGTGCAGGGCATGGAGGCCGGCGGCCACCAGGGCACCCACAAGGACATCCTTGAGAACGACGGCTCCGCCCTCGGCCTGCTCGCCCTGCTCGGCCAGGTCCGCGAGGCCGTGGGCCTGCCGATCGTCGCCGCCGGCGGCATCATGCGCGGCAGCCAGATCGCCGCCGTCCTCGCGGCCGGCGCGAGCGCCGCCCAGCTCGGCACCGCGTTCCTCGCCACCCCCGAGTCCGGGGCGCAGGCCGTGCACAAGGCCGCCCTCACCGACGCCCTGTTCGTCCGCACCGAGCTGACCCGCGCCTTCTCCGGCCGCCCGGCCCGCGGCCTGGTCAACCGCTTCCTGCGCGAGCACGGCCCGTACGCCCCCGCCGCCTACCCCGAGGTCCACCACCTCACCTCCCCGCTGCGCAAGGCCGCCGCCAAGGCGGGCGACGCCCAGCGCATGGCCCTGTGGGCGGGCCAGGGCCACCGCCTGGCCCGCGAGCTGCCCGCCGCCGAGCTGGTGGAGGTCCTGGTGGCGGAGCTGGCGACCGCGCGGGCCACCTCGGCCGAGGGCGACACGCGATGACCGCGCCCGTCTTCGTCGTCGACCGGCTCGACCCGGCGGGGCCGCAGTGCGTGCTCGACGGGCCCGAGGGACGGCACGCCGTCTCCGTGAAGCGGCTGCGGACCGGTGAGGACGTCGTCCTCACCGACGGGCACGGCCGCTGGGCCGAGGGCGTCGTCCGGGCGGCCGAGGGCAAGGACCGGCTGGTCCTGGACCTCGGGCCGGTGCGGGACGAACCCGAGGCGACCCCCCGGATCACCGTCGTCCAGGCCCTCCCCAAGGGCGACCGCGGCGAGGTCGCCGTCGAGACGATGACCGAGGTCGGCGTCGACGCGATCGTGCCCTGGCAGGCGTCCCGCTGCATCACCCAGTGGCGCGGCGAGCGGGGACTGAAGGCGCTCGGCAAGTGGCGGGCCACCGCCCGCGAGGCCGGCAAGCAGTCCCGCCGGGTCCGCTTCCCCGAGGTCGCCGACGCGGTGAGCACCAAGCAGGTCGCCGCGCTGCTCGCGGAGGCCGACTTCGCGGCCGTCCTGCACGAGAGCGGCGAGGACCGGCTCGCCACCGCCGCACTCCCCGCCCACGGCGAGATCGTGCTCGTCGTCGGCCCCGAGGGAGGCGTCTCCCCCGAGGAACTGGCCGCCTTCGCCGAGGCCGGCGCCCGGCCCTACGTCCTCGGCCCCACCGTGCTGCGCACCTCCACCGCGGGCACCGCCGCCGCGGCCCTCCTCCTCGGCCGCACCGGCCGCTGGTCCTGACGCCGGCTCAGGGGCCGGTGACCGCCGCGTGCCCCCGTGCCGGTGACGGACCGTCCACCGGCAGGTGGCCGTGTCGTCCACGACGAGGCGTCGCGGGCGGCGGTGGTCGCGCATGAGTTCAGGCTGGAGCGTGGCCGCATCCGGGCTACCGCGCCGAGAGCGGGGGTGGCAGGCTGCCGTCCATGGGGGCATCGAGGCGGATGTGGCTTCTCGTGTTCGTGCCCGTCGCCCTGGGCGGCGCCGTGGCCTGCGAGCCGGGCGGCGGGGTGAGCGGCATCTCCGTGGCGTACACGACCGATCAGGCCGCCACGGCGGAGATCGGGCGGCGGGACGTCGACGTGCGCTGGCTGACCTGCACCGCCGCCCGGGAGGACCACCTCGTCTCCGTCGACTGCCAGGGGGAGACCGCGGACGGCAAGGACATCACGGTCACCGGCAAGGTCGAACGGGCCGTCGACGGCACGTGCGTGCGGGGCGATCTGCGGGCGGACGTCGGCAGGAAGGAGCTGTTCCGGGTCAGCGGGCTCGGCGACTGCGGCTCCGCCACGCCCTCGCCGGTCGAGGCCCCGTCCTCCTCCGCCGGACCGTCCGGAGTCCGGCCGACCGTCACGGTCACCGTGACCGTCACCCGGACCGTCGACGCCCAGGGCGGACAGAAGTGATCGAAACCCCTGACCTGCGGTCCCATCCCTGAATACAGTGATCTGGTGACACAGTCCGCGACGCCTGCCGCATACTTCCGACACCCGCATCCGCACGGCGAGTTGGTGGCGTTCGCCGCCGAGGACGACGTGTGGCTCGCACCCCTCGACGGGGGACGCGCCTGGCGGGTCAGCGCCGACAACGTACCCGTGTCGGCACCCCGCATCTCACCCGACGGAACCACCGTCGCCTGGACCTCCACCCGCGACGGCGCCCCCGAGGTGCACATCGCCCCGGTCGACGGCGGACCGGCCACCCGCCTGACGTACTGGGGGAGTGGACAGACCCGGGTGCGCGGCTGGACCCCCGACGGCCGGGTCCTCGCCGTCAGCACCCACGACCAGGCCACCCTGCGCCGCAGCTGGGCCCGCGCCGTCCCGGTCGACGGCGGACCCGCCACCACCCTGCCGTACGGCCCCGTCGGCGCCGTCGCGTACGGCCCGCACACCGTGCTGCTGTCCGCGCCGATGGGCCGCGAGGCCGCCTACTGGAAGCGCTACCGGGGCGGTACGGCCGGAAAGCTCTGGATCGACCGGGACGGCAGCGGCGAGTTCGTCCGGCTGCACCAGGAACTCGACGGCAACCTCGAGTGCCCGGTGTGGGCGGGCGACCGGATCGCGTTCCTCTCCGACCACGAGGGCACCGGCGCGCTCTACTCCTCCCTCGCCGACGGCTCCGACCTGCGCCGCCACACCCCCCTCGAAGGCTTCTACGCCCGCCAGGCCACCGGCGACGGCACCCGGATCGCGTACGCCTCGGCCGGGGAGCTGTGGCTGCTCGACGACCTCGACGGCGCCGAGCCCCGGCGCCTCGACATCCGCCTCGGCGGACAGCGCACCGACCGCCGCCCCCACCCCGTCACCGCCGCCCGCTGGCTCGGCGGCGCCGCCCCCGACCACACCGCGCGCGGCAGCGCCGTCGAGGTGCGCGGCGCCGTGCACTGGGTGACCCACCGCTCCGGGCCCGCGCGCGCCCTCGCCGCCGAGCCAGGGGTGCGCGCGCGGCTGCCGCGCACCTTCCGCACGGAGGGCGAGGAGTGGGTGGTGTGGGTGACGGACGCCGAGGGCGAGGACGCCCTGGAGTTCGCCCCCGCCACCGGACCCGTCCCCGGCGCCAGCCCGCGCCGGCTCGCGGCCGGCCGCCTCGGCCGGGTCCTGGAACTCGCCATGGCCCCCGACGGCGGCCGGGCCGCCGTCGCCACGCACGACGGCCGGCTCCTCCTCGTCGAACGGGAGAGCGGAGAGGTCCGCGAGGTCGACCGCAGCGCCGACGGAGAAGTCTCCGACCTGGTCTTCTCCCCCGACTCCGGTTGGCTCGCCTGGTCGCACCCTGGCCCGCCCCCGCTCGCCCAGCTCAAACTCGCCAACGTCACCGACCTCTCGGTCACCGAGGCCACCCCGCTGCGTTTCCGCGACTACGCGCCCGCCTTCACCCTCGACGGCAAGCACCTCGCGTTCCTCTCCACCCGCGCCTTCGACCCGGTCTACGACGAACACGTCTTCGACCTCGCCTTCCCGGCCGGCGCCCGCCCCCACCTGATCACCCTCGCGGCGACGACCCCGTCCCCGTTCGGCCCCCAGCGCCACGGCCGCCCCTTCGACGCCCCCGACAAGGACGAGACCCCCGACAGCGAGGGCACCCCCGCCACCCGTATCGACCTCGAGGGCCTCGCCGACCGGATAGTGCCCTTCCCCGTCGAGGCCGGCCGCTACTCCTCCCTCGCCGCCGCCAAGGACGGCGTGCTGTGGCTGCGGCACCCGGTGCGCGGGGTGCTCGGCGCCTCCCGGGCCACCCCGGACGACCCCGACCCGCGCACCGAGCTGGAGCGCTACGACCTCGTCCAGCAGCGCATCGAACACCTCGCCGCCGACGCCGACGGCTTCGAGGTCAGCGGCGACGGCAAACGGCTGCTGCTGCGCACCGACGGCAAGCTCAAGGTCGTCCCCAGCGACCGGCGCGCCTCCGGCGACGAGGACAGCGACACCAACATCACCGTCGACCTCGGCCGGATCCGGCAGACCGTCGACCCGGCCGCCGAGTGGCGCCAGATGTACGACGAGACCGGCCGCATCATGCGGGACAACTTCTGGCTCGCCGACCTGGGCGGGCTCGACTGGGACGCCGTCCTGGACCGCTACCGGCCGCTCCTCGACCGGGTCGCCACCCACGACGACCTGGTCGACGTGCTGTGGGAGGTGCACGGCGAACTCGGCACCTCGCACGCCTACGTCTCCCCGCGCGGCTACGGCCGCGGCGCCCGCCAGGGCCTCCTCGGCGCCGACATCTCCCGCCACGCCGACGGCAGTTGGCGTATCGACCGGGTGCTGCCCTCGGAGACCTCCGACCCCGACGCCCGCTCCCCGCTCGCCGCACCCGGGGTCGCGGTGCGGGCCGGGGACGCGATCCTCGCCGTGGCCGGGCACCCGGTGGACCCGGTGACGGGCCCCGCCCCGCTGCTCGTCGGCACGGCGGGCAAGGTCGTCGAACTGACCGTCTCCCCGGCCGGCGGGGGCGAGCCCCGGCACGCGGTCGTGGTCCCCGTCGACGACGAGGAGGCCCTGCGCTACCACGCCTGGGTCGCCGACCGCCGGGCCTACGTCCACGAGGTCTCCGGCGGCCGTCTCGGCTACCTCCACGTCCCCGACATGCAGGCGCCCGGCTGGGCCCAGATCCACCGCGACCTGCGCGTCGAGGTGGCCCGTGAGGGCCTCGTCGTGGACGTCCGGGAGAACCGCGGCGGCCACACCTCCCAGCTGGTCGTGGAGAAGCTCGCCCGCCGGATCGTCGGCTGGGACGTACCGCGCGACGCCCGCCCCTTCTCCTACCCGCTGGACGCCCCGCGCGGCCCCGTGGTCGCCGTCGCCAACGAGTTCTCCGGCTCCGACGGCGACATCGTCAACGCCGCCATCAAGGCCCTCGGCATCGGCCCGGTCGTCGGCACCCGCACCTGGGGCGGCACGATCGGCATCGACAGCCGCTACCGCCTCGTCGACGGCACCCTCGTCACCCAGCCCAAGTACGCCATCTGGCTGGAGGGCTACGGCTGGGGAGTGGAGAACCACGGCGTGGATCCGGACGTGGAGGTGGTCTGTACTCCCCAGGACTACGCGGCGGGACGGGATGTCCAGTTGGACGAGGCAGTCCGCCTCGCATTGCAGGCGCTGGAGCAACGTCCAGCCAAAACTCCGCCAAGTCTGCCAAGTTAAGGGGCGCGGGGAACTGCGCGATCAACCACAACGAGCCGGCACCCGACGACGATACGATGCCACCCGATCACCGGCTCAACCCGAGGGGACCGCAATGGCAGGGGAACCGCAGGACGACTGCCTGTTCTGCAAGATCGCCGAGGGCCACATCCCGGCGACGATCGTCCGCGAGACGGAGACGACCGTCGCCTTCCGGGACATCAACCCGCAGGCGCCCACCCACGTCCTGGTGATCCCCAAGGTGCACTACGAGAACGCCGCGGAACTGGCCGCCGCCGAACCGACGATCGCCGCGGACGTCCTGCGCGAGGCGAAGTCGGTCGCCGAGGAGGACAAGCTGGAGAGCTACCGCATCGTCTTCAACACCGGCAGCGGCGCCGGCCAGACCGTCTGGCACGCCCACGCGCACGTCCTCGGCGGCCGCGGCCTCCAGTGGCCCCCCGGATAGTCGGGCAGCCAACGATGTCCGTACGTGAACTCGTCGTCCTCGGCACGGCCAGCCAGGTCCCCACCCGGCACCGCAACCACAACGGCTATCTGCTGCGCTGGGACGGCGAGGGCATCCTGTTCGACCCCGGCGAGGGCACCCAGCGCCAGATGCTGCGGGCCGGGGTCGCCGCCCACGACCTGAACCGGATCTGCGTCACGCACTTCCACGGGGACCACTCGCTCGGCCTCGCCGGGGTCATCCAGCGCATCAACCTGGACCAGGTCCCGCACGAGGTCACCGTCCACTACCCGCTCTCCGGCGAACGCTTCTTCGACCGCCTCCGGTACGCCACCGCCTACCGCGAGACCGTCGCCCTGACGCAGGCCCCGGTGAGCGCGGACGGGGTCCTCGACGCCCGCCCCTCCTACACCCTCGACGCCCGCAGGCTCTCGCACCCCGTCGAGTCCTACGGCTACCGGCTCACCGAACCCGACGGCCGCCGTATGCTCCCCGACCGCCTCGCCGCGCACGGCCTGGGGGGCCCGGACGTGGGCCGCATCCAGCGGGAGGGTTCGGTGAACGGCGTGACGCTCGACGACGTCAGCGAGATCCGGCGCGGACAGCGGTTCGCGTTCGTCATGGACACCCGGCTGTGCGACGGCGTCCACGCGCTCGCCGAGGGCGCCGACATGCTCGTCATCGAGTCGACCTTCCTCGACGAGGACGAGCGGCTCGCCGTCGACCACGGCCATCTGACCGCCGGTCAGGCCGCCCGGGTCGCCGTGGAGGCCGGCGTACGGCATCTGGTGCTCACCCACTTCAGCCAGCGCTACACGGAACCCGACGACTTCGAGCGGCAGGCACGGGCGGCCGGCTTCGAGGGCGAGCTGACCGTGGCACACGACCTGCTGAGGGTGCCGCTGCCGAAACGGCGGTAAAACAGCCGTACGATGCTTTGATGCCCCTCCCGAAAGCTGAACTGCACCTGCACATCGAAGGCACCCTGGAGCCGGAGCTGGCCTTCGCGCTGGCCGCCCGCAACGGGGTCGCCCTGCCGTACGCCGACACGGAAGAGCTGCGCGAGGCCTACCGGTTCGAGGACCTCCAGTCCTTCCTGAACCTGTACTACGAGCTGATGGCCGTCCTGCGCACCGAGCGGGACTTCGAGGACCTCGCGAACGCCTACCTGGCCCGGGCCGCCGCCCAGGGAGTCCGGCACGCGGAGATCTTCTTCGACCCGCAGGCCCACCTCGCCCGGGGCGTCGGCATGGGCACGGTGGTCGAGGGGCTGTGGCGGGCGCTCGGCGGCAGCGAGACCACCCACGGCGTCTCCACCCGGCTGATCCTCTGCTTCCTGCGCGACGAGTCCGCCGAGTCGGCGCTCGAGACGCTGGACGCGGCGAAGCCGTACCTCGACCGGATCACCGGCATCGGCCTGGACTCCGCCGAGGTGGGGCACCCGCCGGTGAAGTTCCGCGAGGTGTACGAGGCCGCCGCCGCGCTGGGGCTGCGGCGGGTGGCGCACGCGGGGGAGGAGGGGCCGCCGGAGTACATCACCGAGGCCCTCGACGTCCTCGGGGTCGAGCGCGTCGACCACGGGCTGCGCTGCATGGAGGACCCGGCGCTGGTGGAGCGGCTGGTGCGCGAGCGGATCCCGCTGACGCTGTGCCCGCTGTCCAACGTCCGGCTGCGCACCGTCGACACCCTCGCCGACCATCCGCTGCCCGCGATGCTCGACGCCGGGCTCGTGTGCACGGTCAACTCCGACGACCCGGCCTACTTCGGCGGCTACGCGGGCGACAACTTCGACGCCGTACGGCAGACCCTCGGCCTGCCCGAGGAGCGCCTGCGCGAACTGGCCCGCAACTCCTTCACCGCCTCCTTCCTGGAGGACGACGAGGAGCGGCGGGCACGGTATCTCGCCGAGGTGGAGAACTACCGGTTCTAGCCAACCTCGACGAGTGGCTCGCGGCCGGGAACGCCGGCGTGCAACAGCAGGCCCTCAAGGACTCCGCCACAGCCAAGAGCGCACGTTTCACGTCCCGGACCCCGGTGAGGCACCCGCCTGCCGGGGTCCGGCCGTGTCGTACGCGCCGGGGGCGGGGGCCGCCGGAGCCTCCACCTCGATCTCCACGACCGACTGAGCGGACGCCCCGCCCCGCCGCCGTACGGCGGGAAGCACCGAACGCCCGCTCGCGTGCAGCGCCACGCCGGTCATCGGCACCGCGACCACGAGCAGCACGGCCCCCAGCACCAGACCCATGACCGGGAATCCGGCCTGCGCCGACAGCACGCTCCCGGTGAGCGGACCGGCCGCCGTGCCGAGCGAGCCCGCCGAGCCGACCAGCACCGCCCAGCGCCCGCGCGGGTCCAGCGAGGCGGCCAGCCCGATGAGGTACGACAGGACGACCGGGTAGAGCACGTTCCAGACGATCTGGCCGACCGCGAAGCCCGCCGGGGTGGTGGCCGAGGCGTTGCCCGCCACGCAGGCCGCGATGAGGACGGTCCCGATCCCGATCGGCAGCGCCCGGCCGAGGCGCGCCCCGAGCGCTCCCGCGGCCAGCACGCCGGTGAGCCCGGCGCCCAGCGCCACCGCGAACACCGCGCCGACGGCCGACTCGCCGAGGTGGGCCTGCGTCAGCCCGATCCGTCCGCTCACGCCCCAGAGGGAGTTCTGCACGAGCGACCAGAACGGCATGGCGGCCGCCAGCACCAGTCCCGCCCGCAGGTTCGGCAACGGGACCCGGACCTCGGGCAGCGCCGGGTCGGCGGGTGCGCCGCGGCCGGGCAGACGCCCCGTCAGCGGCCATACGGCGAGCGCGGTCAGCGCGATCGCGGCGAGCGGCTGTCCATGGCCCGCGCCGAGGTGCGGCACCGTCAGATAGACGGCCCCGGCGAGCGCGGACACCCCGAGCAGTCCCAGGGTGGAGGCGCGGTGCGGGTCGGGCTCGGCGGCGATCCGGGTGGCGGCGACCGCCGTGGCCGTACCGGAGCCGAAGCCGCCGAGGACCGCGCCCGCGACGACGGCCGGGACCGAGCCGGCCAGCGCGGCCCCGCCGTAGCCGAGCACCGCGAGCAGCAGTCCGGCCCGGGCCATGGTCCGGGCACCGATCCGCTCCACCCGGGAGGCCAGCAGGAAGCCGGCCGAGGACGAGCTCAGCAGCAGCGCGCTGCCGACGGCGCCCGCCTCGGTGGCGGTCAGCGGCAGTCCGGCGTCCAGCCGGCCGACCACGGTCGGCAGCAGATAGGGAGCGAGATACCCGGCCGTGAAGAGGGCGACGAGGGGCCAGGGCGTGGGGGTGCTGCGGGCGAACACGGGCGTTCCAGTACAGAAAGGTGAAGCGGCTCGAAAAGGGGGAGCGCAGGCCGTCGACGGACAGGAACGCGCGGGCAATTTGTATCAAGCGGGCCGTGCGCGAAAAAGTTCAGGGCCGGTGATCTGGGCCACATGGTGTTTGCATCGGGGAGGTCTGGGTAAAAATGGTGCCTCTAACGCCAGTTCACGGTCCCGCCGGCCCCCGGTCCCGTCGCCTCGATCTTGGCGCGTATCTCGCGCATCACGGCGACGATCCGCTCCTCGTGCCCGGCCGTCAGCCGGGCCAGCGGCACCGAGCAGCTGATCGCGTCCTGCGCCGGACGCTCGTACCGCAGCGCGAACCCGAAGCCGGCGATCCCGGTCACGCCCTCCTCGCGGTCCACGGAGTACCCCCGCGCCCGCACCCCGGCCAGGTCCGCCCGCAGCGACTCACGGCTGGTGTGCGACTTCGGGGTGAGCGCCGCGTAGGGCCCCTCGGGCAGCTCGTCGTCGGGGCGTTCGGCGAGCAGCGCCTTGCCGAGGGCGCCGACGTGCGCGGGGAGACGGCGGCCGACGCGGCTGATCGTGCGCAGATACGCGTGCGACTCGCGGGTGGCGAGGTAGGCGACGTCCCGCCCGTCCAGCCGGCCCAGGTGGATCGTCTCGCCCAGCGCGTCGGACGCCTCGTCGAGATACGGCCGCACCAGACGCACGCGCGGGTCGGAGTCGAGGTAGCTGGTGCCGGTCAGCAGGGCGTGGATGCCGATGCCGTACAGGGAGCCGGTGACGTCCGTGCGCACCCAGCCCCGGCCGATCAGGGTCTGGAGCAGTGCGTACATCGAGCTGCGCGGTACGCCCAGCGCGTCCGCCAGCTCCTGCAGCCGCGCCGGGCGGTCCCCGCGCTCGGCGAGCAGTTCCAGCAGCTCGACCGTGCGCGCGGCCGATTTCACCTCGCGGACACCGCCTGTCTCCGACATGTCCCGATCGTAAGCGGGGGCGGCCGCGGCATTGACGGTCGCCGTTCGCGTATCTAACCTCCATCTTCATACATGGATGACGTCTACATGGGGAGATGAGGAGATGGGGAAGGTGGGTCTCGACACCGACACGGTCCGGCGGCTGCGGGAGGGCATGGCGGCGGGCGTGCTGTCCTTCCCGCTGACCAGCTTCCGCGAGGACGGCTCCCTCGACCCCGACGGCTTCCGCGCCCATGTCGCGAGCCGGCTCGCCGCCGGCCCCGGCGGCCTCTTCCCCGCCTGCGGCACCGGCGAGTTCTTCTCCCTCGACGAGGACGAGTACCGCACGGTGGTGCGGATCGCCGTCGAGGAGGCCGCGGGCCGCGTGCCGGTCGTTGCCGGGACCGGCTACGGCTGGGCCCAGGCCGCCCGCTTCGCCCGCATCGCCGAGCAGGAGGGCGCCGACGCCCTCCTCGTCCTCCCGCACTATCTCGTCGCCGCCCCACAGGACGGCCTGGTCGCCCAGCTGGAGCAGCTCGCCGCCCGCACCGGGCTCCCGCTCATCGCCTACCAGCGCGGACAGGTCGCCTACGGGGTCGACGCCTTCCGGCGGATCACCGCGATCCCCTCGGTCGTCGGCCTCAAGGACGGCCACAGCGACCTCGACCGCCTCCAGCGCCTCACCCTCGCCGCCCCCGAGGGCTTCCTGTTCTTCAACGGCGCCGCCACCGCCGAGATCCAGGCCCGCGCCTACGCCACCGTCGGCGTCCCCGCCTACTCCTCCGCCGTGCACGCCTTCGCGCCCGAGATCGCGGGCGCCTTCTTCACCGCGCTGCGGGACGCGGACGCGAGCACCGTCGACAAACTGCTGCGCGCGTTCTACGTCCCCCTCGTCGAACTCCGCGACCGGGCACCGGGCTACGCCGTGTCCCTCGTCAAGGCCGCCGCCCGGCTGCGCGGCGCCCCCGTCGGCCCCGTGCGCGCCCCGCTCACCGCCCCCTCGGCCACCGACCTGGCCGACCTCAGGACCCTTCTGACCACCGGACTCGACCTCGTGGGAGCCGCCCTGTGAACCTCGCCATCACGGACGTACGCCTGACGCCGATCCTGGTCGCCGACCCGCCGCTGCTCAACACCCAGGGCGTCCACCAGCCGTACACCCCCCGGCTGATCATCGAGGTGGAGACCGCCGACGGAGTCGTCGGGGTCGGCGAGACGTACGGCGACACCAAGTACCTCGAGCTGGCCCGCCCGTTCGCCCAGCGGCTGATCGGCCGTCAGGTCAGTGACCTGAACGGGCTGTTCACGATCGCCGACCAGGTGGCGGTGGACTCCTCCCGGGTGTCCGGCCAGGTCGACGTGGGCGGGCTGCGCGGGGTCCAGACCGCCGACAAGCTACGGCTGTCCGTGGTCTCCGGCTTCGAGGTCGCCTGCCTCGACGCCCTCGGCGTCTCCCTCGGACTGCCCGTGCACGCGCTGCTCGGCGGCAAGGTCCGCGACACCGTCGAGTACAGCGCCTACCTCTTCTACAAGTGGGCCGCCCACCCCGAGGGCGTGCCCGGCGAGCAGGACGACTGGGGCGCGGCCGTCGACCCGGCCGGGGTCGTCGCCCAGGCCCGGCGTTTCACGGAGCGGTACGGCTTCACCTCCTTCAAGCTCAAGGGCGGGGTCTTCCCGCCCGAGGAGGAGATCGCCGCCGTACGTGCCCTCGCGGAAGCCTTCCCCGGACACCCGCTGCGGCTCGACCCCAACGGGGCCTGGAGCGTCGCGACCTCGCTGCGGGTCGCCAAGGAACTCGGGGACGTCCTCGAATACCTGGAGGACCCCGCGCTCGGCACACCGGCCATGGCCGAGGTCGCCGCGGCGACCGGTGTGCCGCTCGCCACCAACATGTGCGTGACGACCTTCGCCGAGATCCAGGAGGCCTTCACCCGCGGCGCCGTGCAGGTCGTCCTCTCCGACCACCACTACTGGGGCGGGCTGCGCAACACCCAGCAGCTCGCCGCGATCTGCCGCACGTTCGGCGTCGGGGTGTCCATGCACTCCAACACCCACCTCGGCATCTCGCTGGCCGCCATGACGCATGTCGCGTCCACCGTGCCCAACCTCCACCACGCCTGCGACTCCCACTACCCCTGGCAGTCGGAGGACGTCCTGACCGAGCGCCTCACCTTCGACGCCGGCAGGGTCACCGTCTCCGACGCCCCCGGCCTCGGCGTCGAGCTCGACCGGGAGAAGCTGGCGTTCCTGCACCGGCGCTGGCTGGACGACGACGGTTCGCTGCGGGAGCGGGACGACGCGGCGGCGATGCGGGTGGCCGACCCGGACTGGGTCACGCCCTCGGTACCGCGCTGGTAGGTGCCGCTTGCCGTGGTCGTTCGGCCGCGGGCCGTGGGGGGTTGCAGTCCTCCGGTGCGGCGTGCGGGAACCGGTGTGCTTCTGTTCGTGACGTGACGGGAGTGCGACAGGGGGCGGTCCGGTGGCCGGGTGGTGCAGACTGGCCAAATCCGTACCACGTCAGGGAGCGCACCGTGACCGCGTCCACCGCGTCCACCGGAGAGGGACACCACCGTCGAAACGGCCAGGCCGCCCTGGTCGACCCCCTGGCCGCCCGGCGGGCGCCGGGAGATCCGCCCTGGGACGTCTACCTCACCGGCACCGTCTTCCTCGACATCATCTTCACCGGCCTCGACTCCGCCCCCGTGCGCGGCACCGAGTCCTGGGCGCGCGGCATGGGCTCCAGCCCCGGCGGCGTCGCCAACATGGCCACCGCCCTGGCCCGCCTGGGCCTGCGCACCTCCCTCGCCGCCGCCTTCGGCGACGACCACTACGGCGAGTACTGCTGGGACGCCCTCGAACAGGGCGAGGGCATCGACCTCGCCGCCTCCCGCACGGTCCCCGGCTGGCACTCGCCCGTCACCGTCTCCATGGCCTACGAGGGCGAGCGGACCATGGTCTCCCACGGCCACGAACCGCCCCCGGAGGCGACGCTCGTCCAGGACGGCGCCCCCGAGTGCCCGCCGCACGCCCGCGCCGCCGTCGCCTCCCTCACCCCCGGCAAGCGCGACCCCTGGATCTCCCGGGCCGCCGCCCGCGGCACCCGGGTCTTCGCCGACGTCGGCTGGGACGACACCGGCGCCTGGGACCTGGCCGGCCTCGCCGACCTGGAACACTGCGAGGCCTTTCTGCCGAACGCGGAGGAGGCCATGCGCTACACCCGCGCCGACTGCCCCCGCTCCGCCGCCCACGCCCTCACCGAGCACGTACCGCTCGCGGTCGTCACCCTCGGCGCCGAGGGCGCCTACGCGGTCGACGGACGCACCGGCGAGACCGCCGAGGTCCCCGCCATCGCCGTCGAGGCCCTCGATCCCACCGGCGCCGGGGACGTCTTCGTGGCCGGCTTCGTCACCGGCACCCTCGCCGACTGGCCGCTCGCCGACCGCCTCGCCTTCGCCGGCCTCACCGCGGCGCTCTCCGTCCAGGAGTTCGGCGGCTCGCTTTCCGCCCCCGGCTGGTCCGAGATCGCCGCCTGGTGGCGGCGGGTCCAGTCGGTCGAGGGCCAGGCCCCCGAGGCGCTGCGCCGGTACGCGTTCCTGGAGGCCCTGCTGCCCCGGGAGGAGACCACCCCCTGGCCGCTGCGCCGCGCGGTCCCGACGATCGGTTTCGGCCGCTCGGCGTAGTCACCGGGCCCATGACAAAACCCCTCGGCGTTGTCAGCCCCCTGGCGTACCCTGGAACACGCCAGGCCGCCCCAGTGGCAGGCGAGACGCATCCGGGAGGACGTAGAGGCCCTCGTGGCCGGCCTATGACTCAGACACCCACAGCTCACACGCCCGCGCAGGGCAAGGCGAGAGCACAGTTCACGGTTCCCGCCCAGCACCCCATGGTGACCGTGCTGGGGTCCGGCGACTCCCTTCTGCGCGTGATCGAGACGGCTTTCCCGGCGGCCGACATCCACGTCCGGGGCAATGAGATCAGCGCTACCGGCGACCCACGGGAAGTCGCCCTCATCCAGCGCCTGTTCGACGAGATGATGCTGGTGCTCCGCACCGGGCAGCCGATGACGGAGGACGCAGTGGAACGCTCGATCGCCATGCTGCGGGCGAGTGAGAACGGGACGAGTGACGGCCAGGAGACCCCGGCCGAGGTACTGACTCAGAACATCCTGTCCTCGCGCGGCCGCACCATCCGGCCCAAGACCCTCAACCAGAAGCGGTACGTCGACGCGATCGACAAGCACACGATCGTCTTCGGCATCGGCCCCGCCGGTACCGGCAAGACGTACCTGGCCATGGCGAAGGCGGTCCAGGCCCTGCAGTCCAAGCAGGTCAACCGGATCATCCTGACCCGCCCGGCGGTCGAGGCCGGCGAGCGCCTCGGCTTCCTGCCCGGCACGCTCTACGAGAAGATCGACCCCTATCTGCGCCCGCTCTACGACGCGCTGCACGACATGCTGGACCCGGACTCGATCCCGCGGCTGATGGCCGCCGGGACGATCGAGGTCGCCCCGCTGGCCTACATGCGCGGCCGTACCCTCAACGACGCCTTCATCATCCTGGACGAGGCCCAGAACACGAGCCCCGAACAGATGAAGATGTTCCTCACCCGCCTCGGCTTCGACTCCAAGATCGTGATCACCGGTGACGTGACGCAGGTCGACCTGCCCAACGGCACCAAGTCCGGTCTGCGGCAGGTCCAGGACATCCTGGAGGGCGTGGAGGACGTGCACTTCTCCCGGCTGTCGTCCCAGGACGTCGTACGGCACAAGCTGGTGGGCCGTATCGTCGACGCGTACGAGAAGTACGACAGCACCAACGGCACGGAGAACGGCACCCACAAGGGCGGCCGGACCAAGCGGAAGTAGACAAGCCAGCACATGTCGATCGACGTCAACAACGAATCCGGAACCGAGGTCGACGAGCAGGCGATCCTCGACATCGCCCGCTACGCCCTCGCGCGGATGCGCATCCACCCGCTCTCCGAACTCTCGGTGATCGTCGTGGACGCCGACGCCATGGAGCAGCTGCACATCCAGTGGATGGACCTGCCGGGGCCGACGGACGTCATGTCCTTCCCGATGGACGAGCTGCGTCCGCCGTCGAAGGACGACGACGAGCCCCCGCAGGGCCTCCTCGGCGACATCGTCCTGTGCCCCGAGGTCGCCGCCAAGCAGGGCACCGAGGCGCCCACCCAGCACTCCATGGACGAGGAGCTCCAGCTGCTCACCGTCCACGGAGTGCTGCACCTGCTCGGCTACGACCACGAGGAACCCGATGAGAAGGCCGAGATGTTCGGCCTCCAGGCCGCCATCGTCGACGGGTGGAGGGGCGAGAAGGGCCTGACCGGGCCGTCTCCGGCGCCGACCGTCTCATGAGTCCCACCCTGGTCTCCGGCGCGATCGCCCTGGTCGTCGTCGCCTGGCTCGCCGCCTGCGCGGAGGCGGGCCTCGCGCGCGTCTCCAGCTTCCGCGCCGAGGAGGCCGTACGGTCCGGGCGGCGCGGCAGCGCCAAGCTCGCCCAGATCACCGCCGACCCCACCCGCTACCTCAACGTGGCGCTGCTGGTGCGCGTCGCCTGCGAGATGGCGGCCGCGGCCCTGGTGACGTACGCATGCCTGCAGGAGATCGACGGCACCGCGCCCGCGCTGCTCGCCGCGATCGGCGTCATGGTCCTCGTCTCGTACGTCGCGGTCGGGGTCTCCCCGCGCACCATCGGCCGCCAGCACCCCCTGAACACCGCGACCGCGGCGGCGTACGTCCTGCTGCCGCTGGCCCGGATCATGGGCCCGATCCCCTCCCTGCTGATCCTCATCGGCAACGCGCTCACCCCCGGCAAGGGCTTCCGCCGCGGCCCCTTCGCCTCCGAGGCGGAGCTGCGCGCCCTGGTCGACCTCGCCGAGCAGGAGTCCCTCATCGAGGACGAGGAGCGCCGCATGGTGCACTCCGTCTTCGAGCTCGGCGACACCCTCGTCCGCGAGGTCATGGTCCCCCGCACCGACCTGGTCGTCATCGAGCGGTACAAGACGATCCGCCAGGCCCTCACCCTCGCCCTGCGCTCCGGTTTCTCCCGCATACCCGTGACCGGGGAGAGCGAGGACGACATCGTCGGGATCGTGTACCTGAAGGACCTGGTCCGCAAGACGCACATCAGCCGGGACGCCGAGTCCGACCTCGTCTCCACCGCCATGCGGCCCGCCGCCTTCGTCCCCGACACCAAGAACGCCGGCGACCTGCTGCGCGAGATGCAGCTGCAGCGCAACCACGTCGCCGTCGTCATCGACGAGTACGGCGGCACGGCCGGCATCGTCACCATCGAGGACATCCTCGAGGAGATCGTCGGCGAGATCACCGACGAGTACGACCGTGAACTCCCGCCCGTCGAGGACCTCGGCGACGACCGCCACCGGGTCACCGCCCGCCTCGACATCACCGACCTCGGCGAGCTGTACGGCCTGGAGGAGTACGACGACGAGGACGTGGAGACCGTAGGCGGACTGCTCGCCAAGGCCCTGGGCCGGGTTCCCATCGCCGGGGCGGCCGCCGTGGTCGACCTCCCGGACGGCCGCGCCCTGCGGCTCACGGCGGAGGCGGCGGCCGGCCGCCGGAACAAGATCGTGACGGTACTGGTGGAGCCGGTGGCTCCGCCGGAGCAGCCGGAGGACGAGAAGCCCCAGTGAAGCCGGACGAGCTGCGCGCCCTGTGCCTGTCCTTCGAGGCCGCCGAGGAGGACTTTCCCTTCCGGCCGGAGATCTCCGTGTTCAAGGTGCTGGGCAAGATGTTCGCGCTGAGCTGGCTCGACCAGCGGCCCCTGAAGGTCAACCTCAAGTGCGATCCCGAGGACGCGGTCCGGTTGCGCGGCGAGCATCCCAGCCTGATCGACCCGGGCTACCACATGAACAAGCGCCACTGGAACACCGTCACGGTCGACGGAGACCTCCCGGAGCAGCTGGTCCGCGAGCTGGTCGAGGACTCGTACGACCTGGTGGTGGCCGGGCTGCCGAGGATGGAGCGGTTGAAGCTCGACCGTATGCTCGGACCATGACCGACAGCAACGCGCTCGACCCCGAGGACCGCAAGATCGTCACCCTGGCCCGTTCCGCGCGGGCCCGCAACGGTGTGCCCGAGGGCGCGGCCGTACGGGACGACACGGGCCGTACCTATGTCGCCGGGACGGTCGAGCTGCCGTCGCTGAGGCTGAGCGCGCTGCGGACTGCGGTGGCGATGGCGGTGGCGTCGGGAGCGGCGTCGCTGGAGGCGGCGGCGGTGGTGAGCGAGGCGGAGGGCGTCACCGAGGAGGACCTGGCGGCCGTACGGGATCTGGGCGGACCGGGGACACCGGTACTGCTGGCCGCACCGGACGGGACGGTCCGTTCAGGGTTCAACTCGGCCTGAAATCGACCTTGCCGTCTCCCCGTCCCTCCCGCATCAATGGAGCCGTAAGTTCCGACGGACCGTCAGATTCACCCCCCACCGGGCCCGGTGACCGCACCCACCGTCCCGCTCCCGACGCCCGTCTCCCCACATCCGGGAAGGAGCCGGAATCCCATGAGCAAGCGAATCGGATCAGGTGCGGCACTGCTGGCCGGGGCCCTCGCGGTCACCGGGCTGGCTCTCGCGCCCTCGGCCGCCGCCGTCACCCCGACGACGGCGACCATCACCGCGAGCTGCGGCATCTTCGGCGGCGGGGCGGCCACGCTCACCGCCACGCAGTCCGGTACCTCGGCGACCATCACTCTCACCTCCTCGATCACCACCCCCCTCGCGCTCAGCGCCAACAGCATCAATTCGACGCTCACGATGGCGAACTCGACCGGTTCCGCACGTGTCTTCAGCGGATCCGTCAACCCGGCCATGGCGGCCGGCGCCACGATCACCGTCGGCCCGCTGCCCGGCACTGTGGCCTCGGGTGACAAGCTCGACTTCAACGGCGGATCGCTGAAGATGGTGATCCTCGGCATCACCGTCACCTGTACGACGAGCACGGCGCAGGTGCCGGGTCCGTTCGTGTTCGACTGATAACGGCCGGAAATCCGATCGACGGGCCGTCGGTTTCCGAGCGGGACCAGGAAGCTGACGGTCCATCAGTTGACATCTCCGTCTCCATTGACTTCTGGCGCGATCCCCACCTCAATGCCCCCTACGGCGCAGAAGAGCCGCTGCGCCCGCACCCTGGAGGAGGGGGCAGACATGGGTTCACCCCGAAGTGTCCGAGGTACCCGAAGACGGCGCTGGGCTTCGCTGCTCGGGGCGACCGCGCTCGCGGTCACCGCGGGCGGCGCGCTCGCGTGCCCGGCCGGCGCCGCGACCGACGTGGAATTCGCCACGCACTGCATCCCGCCGGCGATCGCGGGCATCCCGCCGATCGACGGCACCACCACCGCGAGGATCACGGTGGACAACACCAGCCCCAAGGTCGGCGACACCGTCACCGTGACCTACACGGTGGTCAAGGCCGCCGCGAGCAACCCCACCGTGATCGACCTGCCGGCCGACATCATGACGCCTTCCGGCGTGGTCGCCCTCGGTGGCGCGCAGACCGGCAACGTCACCGTCGCGGGGCCGAAGAAGAACGACCCGGTGCCCGGCAACGGCGCCTTCCCGTCGTTCTCGATGACCGGCACGTTCACGGTCACCTCGCCCGGCGCGATCACCCTCTCGCCCGGCGACTACAACATCCACACCAGCTACATCCTGGAACTGGACACCGTCTGCACGGTGACCAACCCGCCCGCCCCGGTGTCGGAGACGATCACCGCGGCCGACAACCCGCCCGCCAACACCCGTAACCTCGCACTCGGTTCGGCCTCCGGCGGCCCCGGTGACCCCGTCGCCTTCACCGGCGGCGGCTTCACCGCGGGCGCGACGGTCACCGTCGCCGGGCGCTCCGGATCCGCCGAGACCGCGGACAGGACCACCGTGACCGCGGACTCCTCGGGCAACATCTCCGGCTCGCTCGCCGTCAACGACCTCACCACCACCGGGATCGTGGCGTACGAGGGCAGCGCCTGGAGCTCCGACCTGGGCACCTCGACCGCCGCATATGTCGTCGTCGACGACACGCCCGTCCCCGAGGGCAGCCAGAAACTGACGACGACCGTCAGGGCGGGTGACCTGTCCATGGAGCAGTCCGGGGACAGCGTCGCGATGTCCACGGTCGACTTCGGCTCCGGCGACCCCTCGACCGGCGACCTCAACGCGGTGACGGTCAAGGACTACCGCGGCGGACCCGCGGGCTGGTCCCTGACCGGCAAGGTCACCGACTTCAGCGGACCCGGCGCCAAGATCGACGCCGGCAAGCTGAGCTGGACGCCCGTCTGCACCACCAAGGCGGACAGTCCGAGCACCTGCCAGGCCGGCTCGGCCGGCGTCGTGGGCAGTGCGGGGGCGACCCTCGCCTCCACCCCGGACGGCACGCTCACCGGTGGTGAGTTCACCGCGAAGGCCGGGCTCTCCCTCGACGTACCGGCGTTCACCCCGCCGGGCTCGTACGCCGGTGTCCTGACGCTCACGCTCACCTGAACCACCCGTCCTCGCGGTGGCCGGGCGGCCGCCCCACAGGCCCGCACCCGCCCGCCCACCGATCCCGTCCCATCACCCGTGGAACGTCTGTGGGGGTCCGCACCCATGTCGCTGCGCAAGCCGTACGCCGTTCTCCTCCCGCTGCTCCTGCCGTTTCTGCTGGGCCTGCTGACCGCCGCGCCCGCCCGGGCCGCCGACAACGGAAGCTGGTCCGTCTACCCGGTCTCCTCGGCCGTCGCCGCACGGCCGTACTTCTATGTCTCCGCCGATCCCGGCCAGAGCGTCCAGGACAAGGTCGTCGTCGCCAACAAGACGGCCGGACCCCTCACCTTCCGGCTGTACGCCGCCGACGCCTACAACACCGCCCGCGACGGCGGTTTCGCCGTGAAGTCGCTCGGAGAGCGGATGCGGGGCGTGGGCGCGTGGGCCGTCCTGCCGAAGGACCGGGTCACCGTGCCCGCCCACAAGACCGTCACCGTGCCGTTCACCGTCAAGGTGCCCGAGGACGCCGAGCCCGGGGACCATCCCGGCGCGATCGTCGCCCTCGACGAACGGATCGACCGGGGCGACGGCTCGGTCGCCCTCGGCGTCCAGCGGGCGGTCGGCGCCCGCGTCTACCTCACGGTCGGCGGCCCCACCCTGCCCGCGCTGGCCGTCGAGAACGTCCACATCAGCCACCACCAGCCACTGGTCCCCGGCCTCGGCGACAGCACGGCGACGATCTCCTACACCCTGCACAACACGGGCAACGTCACCCTGAAGCCGAAGGTGCAGCTGAAGGCGAGCGGCCTGTTCGGCCGCACGCTCCTGACCCGGGACCTGAAGAAGATCCCCTCCCAGCTGCTGCCGGGCCAGCGCGTCCGCCTCACCGAGACCTGGCGGGGCGCACCCCAGCTGGACTGGGCGGATGTGAAACTGACGGCGACCGCCACGGGCACGAAGGAATCGGCGACGGTCTCGTTCGTGGCGGTGCCGTGGCTGGTGACCGCGGTCGTGGCGGCGGGGCTGGCCACCGCAGGGTGGCTCTTGATCAGACGGCGGCGAAGGCCCGAAGGGCCGCGCCGCCCAGGGGCGCGGGGAACTGCGCGACCAGCCCCCACGCACCCGCACCCGAAAACCCACACAGCAACCGGCGTCTAGAGGGCGTCAGGTCCGCGCTCACCCGTCCGCACCCGCACCACCGTCTCCACCGGCACTGCCCACACCTTCCCGTCCCCGATCTTCCCGGTGTGCGCCGCCCGCACGACCGCGTCGATCACCGCCTCGGACTCCGCGTCCTCGACGACGACCTCGATCCGCACCTTCGGCACGAGGTCGACCTGGTACTCGGCCCCCCGGTACACCTCGGTGTGGCCGCGCTGCCGGCCGTACCCGCTGGCCTCGGTCACGGTCAGCCCGTGCACGCCGAGCTCCTGGAGCGCCGTCTTGACCTCGTCGAGGCGGTACGGCTTGACGATCGCGGTGATGAGCTTCATTCCTGCGGTTTGACCTTCTGGGCGGAGGGGACGACGGAGTGGCCGACCGGGGCACCATGGCCCAGGACGCCGTGATCGTATGCGGTCTCGGCGTGCACCGTAAGGTCCAGGCCGGTGTGCTCCTGGTCCTCGTCCGCGCGGAAGCCCAGCGTGCGGTCGAGGACCTTGCCGATGCCGTACGTGACACCGAAGGCGTAGGCCGCGACGACGACCACCGCGACCAGCTGCCTGCCGAGCTGGGTGAGCCCGCCGCCGTACAGCAGACCCTCCGCGCCGCCGGTCATGGTGTCGACGGCGAAGACGCCGATGAGGAGGGTGCCGATGACCCCGCCGACCAGGTGGACGCCGACGACGTCGAGCGAGTCGTCGTAGTTCAGCTTGAACTTCCAGCTCACGGCGTACGAGCAGACGGCACCGGCGGCGAGGCCGACGACGAGCGCGCCGAGCAGGGAGACCGAGCCGCAGGACGGGGTGATCGCGACCAGACCGGCCACCGCGCCCGAGGCCGCGCCCAGGGTGGTCGGATGGCCGTCGCGCTTCTGCTCGACGAAGAGCCAGCCCAGCAGGCCGGTGCAGCCGGCGGCGAGGGTGTTGAGGAAGACCGCGGCGGCGAGACCGTTGGCGCCGAGGGCGGAGCCCGCGTTGAAGCCGAACCAGCCGAACCAGAGGAGGCCGGCGCCGAGCACGACCATGGGGAGGTTGTGCGGACGCATCGCGTCCTTCTTGAAGCCGAGGCGGGGACCGAGCACCAGGCAGAGGGCGAGTCCGGAGGCGCCGGAGGTGATCTCGACGGGGAGACCGCCCGCGAAGTCGAGCGCTCCGAGCGTGTCCAGGATCCAGCCGCCGGGGCCCCAGACCCAGTGGGTGACGGGAACGTATACGAGCAGCGCCCAGACGGGGACGAAGACCAGCCAGGCCGCGAATTTCGCGCGGTCCGCGATCGCGCCGCTGATCAGGGCCGCCGTGATGATCGCGAAGGTGAGCTGGAAGGTGGCGAAGAGGAGCGTGGGGACGGTGCCCTGGACGCTGTCCGGGCCGAGGTCCGCCATGCCCGCGTGCTCCAGGCCGCCGATGAGCCCCCCGAACGCGTCGTCGCCGAAGGCGAGGGAGTAGCCGGCGGCCAGCCACACGACGGTGACCAGCGCGATCGACACAAAGCTCATCATCAGCATGTTGAGCACGCTCTTCGTGCGGACCATGCCGCCGTAGAAGAGGGCCAGACCCGGGGTCATCAGCAGGACGAGCGCGGTGGCGGCGAGCAGCCAGGCGGTGTCGCCGGTGTCGGCGTGTGCGGCGGCGAGGGACGTCACGAGGTCTCCAACTGTGGGTGGGCTCGTCAGAGGGTCACCGGTCCCGGTTTCCGGTCGCGTACAGGTGTGTTTCCGTGACGTTTCGTTGCGGGCGGGTTTCCGGAAGCTCACCGTGGGCGGCCGGGCCGCTCGTGTGTACGGCGCGGCTTCATGGATCAGGGAGAATGGGGGCCATGAGCGTTCGTAACCAGTCATCCGAGCAGCCGGCCGGGACCCTGCACCGTGCCGGCTTCGCCTGCTTCGTGGGCCGCCCCAACGCGGGCAAGTCCACCCTCACGAACGCTCTGGTCGGGAAGAAGGTGGCGATCACCTCGAACCGGCCGCAGACCACCCGGCACACGGTACGGGGCATCGTGCACCGCCCCGACGCCCAGCTGATCCTGGTCGACACCCCAGGGCTGCACAAACCGCGCACGCTCCTCGGCGAGCGACTCAACGACGTGGTCCGCACCACCTGGGCCGAGGTCGACGTGATCGGCTTCTGTCTGCCGGCGAACGAGAAGCTGGGCCCCGGCGACCGCTTCATCGCCAAGGAACTGGCCGGCATCAAGAAGACCCCGAAGGTCGCCGTCGTCACCAAGACCGACCTCGTCGACTCCAAGGTGCTCGCCGAGCAGCTCATCGCGATCGACCAGCTCGGCAAGGAGCTGGGCCTCGAGTGGGCGGAGATCATCCCGGTCTCCGCGGTCGGCGACCGTCAGGTGGACCTCCTCGCCGACCTGCTGGTCCCCATGCTCCCGGAGGGCCCCGCGCTCTACCCCGAGGGCGATCTGACCGACGAGCCCGAGCAGGTGATGGTCGCCGAGCTGATCCGCGAGGCCGCGCTGGAGGGCGTCCGCGACGAGCTGCCGCACTCCATCGCCGTCGTCGTCGAGGAGATGCTCCCGCGCGAGGACCGCCCCGCCGACCGGCCGCTCCTCGACATCCACGCGAACATCTACATCGAGCGCACCAGCCAGAAGGGCATCATCATCGGCCCGAAGGGCCGCCGCCTGAAGGACGTGGGCATCAAGTCCCGCCAGCAGATCGAGGCGCTCCTGGGCACCCCCGTCTTCCTGGACCTGCACGTCAAGGTGGCCAAGGACTGGCAGCGCGACCCGAAGCAGCTGCGCAAGCTCGGCTTCTAGTGCCGCGACGGGGCAAACGTTGCCTGCCGGGGCACTAGACCGCCCTGGCCCCCGGCGCCGGTGCGGTGAGCTGCCCGGTCGCCGTCAGGGCCAGGCGGGAGAACAACTGCCCGGAGAAGCCGAAGAGCAGGGCGATGGCCAGCGCGATCGGGCGGTCCGGGGTGTTCCACGAGTTCTCCAGGAACACCTGACCGAGCAGATTCAGGTCGGGGTCGGCGAGCATCCGCACCAGCAGCAGCCCCCCGACCGCCGCCAGCGCCCCGCCCACCGGCGCGAGCACCAGCACCCCCCACGACGACGGCGGACGCTGCGCGCGCATCACCCCGACCACCGGGGACAGGAACCCGCCCAGCGCGCCGAGCAGCATCGTCTCCCGGTGATCCAGCACCCTCCCGATCAGCAGGACCGCGCACAGCCCGGTCAGCGCCAGCCACAGCGCGATGCGCTGCTGGTCGTAGTCCCGCTCCGCCGCCCCGTCCTCGGCGTCGTCCAGCCGCTGCGCGGCCGCGAGCACCAGCGCACGCCCCTCGACCGCGCCCGCGTCGGCGGCGGCGAGCCGGTCCGCCATCGCCTCGTCGGCCGCGTCCCCCGACGCCCGCAGCCGGAGCACCAGCGACTCCCGCTGCGCCAGCACCTCCTCGTCCGGCTCGACCCCGAGCAGCCTGCGCTCCGAGGCGTGCAGCACCCGCCACGCCGCGGCGAGCTTCGACAACGGGATCGCGATCACCCCGTACCGCGCACTCAGCCGCCACACCACCGTGCCGCCCTGCTCCAGCTGCGCCAGCCGCCCCGCCACCGCTCCGACCACCGCCTTCTGCGGCGACTCCTCACCCCAGACCCCGCCCAGATACTCCGCCCGCGCCCGGCAGTCCCGCAGCCGCGCCTGCAACAGCCGGTACCGGGGGGCGGCGATCAGCCCCCGGCTGGTGATGTAGACGATCAGCAGATAACAGACACAGACCAGTTCCAGACCCCGGTCGCCGACTCGCATCAGCATTCCCCCTGTTGCGCCGCGGTGCCGGAGTCATCCTGCCCCGTCGCGCACCGGGACAAGCGGGGCCTCAGTCGCCCCCCGCGCCCACCCCGCCGGGCGTGAGGTCCTGCAGACCCACCACCCGCAGCAGCCGCAGGCGGTCGTAGGTGTCCGTGCCCGGGCGGGCCGTGTGGATGACCAGGAGCTGGTGGTGCTCGTGGCTGAGCAGGACCTCGCAGTCCAGGTCCAGCAGGCCGACCAGCGGGTGCAGGAAGCGTTTCGTCGCCTTGTGGCGCAGGGACACCTCATGGGCGTCCCAGAGGCGGGCGAACTCCTCGCTGCCCGTGCGGAGTTCGGCGACCAGCGCGGCCGGTTCCGGGTCGTCGGGGCGGGCGGCGGTCACCGCGCGCAGATTGGCCACCTGGGCGCGGGCGTGGTCCGGGTGGTCCTCCTCCGGGAACAGGGTGCGCGCGGCCGGGTCCAGGAAGAACCTGCGGACGAGGTTGCGCTCGCGCCGGGGCCGGGACATCACGTCGAGGGTCAGGGCCCTGGCCATCGCGTTCTGGGCCAGCACCTCACCGCAGTCGGTCACCACCTGCGCCGGGGTGTCGTCCAGCCGGTCCAGGATCAGCATCAGGCCGGGCCGCACATGCGTCGACGCCGTCTCCCGGCGCGGCGGCTCCTCGCCGGTCAGGTGGAACAGGTGGTCGCGTTCGTCGTCGGTGAGGCGCAGGGCGCGGGCCAGCGCCGTCAGCGTCTGGCGGGACGGACGCGGGCCCCGGGACTGTTCCAGACGGGTGTAGTAGTCCACCGACAGGGCCGCCAGCTGCGCCACCTCCTCGCGGCGCAGTCCGGGGGTGCGGCGGCGGGCGCCCGGCGGCAGCCCCACGTCCGAGGGGGCCAGGCGGGCCCGGCCGCGGCGCAGGAAGTCGGCGAGTTCGGCTCGGTTCACCCCTCCAGGCTGCGTCCTCGCGCCCGGCTTATCCAGGGACTGGCGGTCCCCCGATCGACGGGTCTCTCCCGCGCGGCCGGGGCCCGGCCCAGGGTGGGAGCACAGACCGAGAGGGGAAGACCATGCTGACACTCGTGACCGGCACCACCGGACAGATCGGCCGGCGGTTCGTGCCGCGGCTGCTGGCGCAGCGGGAGCCCGGCGAGCGGGTACGCGTCCTGGTGCGGGACGCGGCGCGCGGGGAGCCGTTCGCGGAGCTGGGCGCCGAGGTGGTCGTGGGGGATCTGCGGGACGAGGAGGCCCTCGGCAAGGCCGTCGCCGGCGCGGACGCCGTCGTGAACGTCGCCGCCGCCTTCCGCGGGGTGCCCGACGAGGAGGCGTGGGCCGTCAACCGGGACGCCGCCGTGGCGCTCGGACGGGCCGCGCAGAGCGCCGGGGTCCAGCGGTTCGTGCAGGTCAGCACGGGGATGGTGTACGGCGTCGGGCGGGGCAGGCCGCTCACCGAGGACGACGAGATCCGGCCCGGCGGCATGATGTGGGGCGCCTACAACGAGTCCAAGGCGGCCGCCGAGCGGGAGCTGCTGGCGCTGGAGGGGCTTCAGGTGCGGATCGGCCGGCTGCCCTTCGTCTACGGCGACGGCGACCCCCACCTCGCCCAGGCCCTGCAGTGGGCCTCGGCCTGGGCGTCGGCTCAGCGGCTGCAGATGGCCCACCACGCCGACGTCGCCCAGGGGCTGCTGCGCCTGCTGCATGCGCCCGCGGTGGGCGGACCGGTCTACAACATCGCCGACGACGCCCCCGTGACGACGGTCGAGCTGTACCACCTCAACGGGGTCGAGGTGCCGGCCGGCCTCGAGACCCGGACCGACACCGACCCCTGGTTCGGGATCATGTCCACCCGGCGGATCCGTCGGGATCTCGGCTTCCGCCCGGTCTACCCGTCGGCGTGGACCGCCCGGGACGCCGGAGCCCTGTAGCCCTCGGGGACCGGAGCCCGGGGGAGAGGCTCACTCCACCCCCCTGATCCGCCCCACCAGCACCGCGCCCGCCAGGCCCACCGCCGCCGCCGCCGCGTACAGCATCCGGTAGCCGCCCAGGTAGGTGACGATCGGGGCGGCGAGCACGGGGGCCGCGACCTGGGGCAGGGAGTTGGCGACATTGATGACGCCGAGGTCCTTGCCCCGGTCCAGGGCCTTGGGCAGGACGTCGGTCATCAGCGCGAAGTCGACCGAGGCGAACACGCCGTAGCCGATGCCCTGCACGGCCGCCGCGACGATCGCCCCCGGCCAGGTCTGCCAGATGGCGAGCCCCGCCGTCGCCACCGCCATCAGCACGCCGGACCAGACCACGAACGGCTTGCGCCGGCCCACCCGGTCCGACCAGACGCCCCCGACGACGACCGTGGCGAGCAGGGTGAGCCCGTTCACCGCCGACAGGATCAGCACGCCCTGGTCGGGGTCGGCGTAGTGCAGCCGGTCGCGCAGGTAGTACAGCAGGTACAGCAGCACCAGCGCGTTGCTCAGGTTCATCAGGAACCGGGTGAGCCAGGCCCAGCCCAGGTCGGGGTACTTCCTCGGGCTCAGCCAGAAGCCCTTCAGGAAGCCGGGCCAGGACCAGGCCGGGCGGTCCGTCACCGGCAGCCGCAGATCCTCGTAGCGCAGGACGTACGGCAGCACGCCCAGCGCCGTGAACACCGCGCACGCCACATAGCCCGCGCCCACGCCGCCCGCCACCGTGACGAGCGCCGTGCCGCCGACCACGCCGAGGACCTGCGCGACCCCGAGCCAGCCGCCCACGGCACCCCGCTGGGACCGGGGTACCCGGTCCGGCACCGCCGCCGTGACGGCCGCGAAGGCCGCGTTCAGGGTGAGCTGCACCAGGCACCAGCCCAGCGCCATCGTCCACACCCCGTCCGCCACCGCGAGCAGCAGCAGGGACAGGGCGCCGCCCACCGCGCCCGCCACGATCCACGGGGTACGGCGGCCGTACCGGGACGTCGTGCGGTCCGACAGGGCGCCGAAGAGCGGGTTGGCCCACAGCGACACCAGCGCGCCCACGCCGGTGACCCAGGCCAGCATGGTCTCCTTCGACATGCCGGAGCCGGGCGCGAAGTCCTTGGCCTGGGAGGCCAGCAGGATCTGCAGCGGGCCGTACCAGCCCACCCAGATCGCCCCGTTGGCGAGGGACAGGGCCGAGGTCCAGCCCTTGCCGACGCGCTCGACGGGCTCGGCCAGCGCGGCCCCGGGGGCGGCGGGGGCGCCGCGGTCCGGCGCCCTGTCCTCCGTCGTCATCCCCGCGCCCGTGATGCCTGGGCCCGCAGGACGTCCCGGTACCAGCGGTAGGACGCCTTCGGGGTGCGGGTCTGGCTCGCGTAGTCGACGTGGACCAGGCCGAAGCGGCGTGCGTAGCCCTCCGCCCACTCGAAGTTGTCCAGCAGCGACCACACGAAGTAGCCGCGCACGTCCACGCCCGCCTCCAGGGCCCGGTGCAGCGCGCGGACATGGCCGTCGAGGTAGGCGATGCGGTCCTGGTCGTCGAGGCCGTCGTAGGAGCAGCCGTTCTCGGTGATGACCACCGGCGGGAGGCGGTCGCCGTAGCGGTCCTTGAAGGTGGTGAGCAGTTCGGTCAGGCCCTCGGGAACCACCGGCCAGCCGAAGTCCGTCACCGGGACGTCCTCGATCTCCCGCACGGAGAAGGGGAGTTCGGCCGGCATGGTGATCCCGCCGAACTCGATCTCGGTGCCCTGCGGGGCGCCCACCCTGGTCGGGGCGTAGTAGTTCACGCCGTACCAGTCGAGCGGCTCGCCGATGATCTTCAGATCGGCGGCGACATCGCCCGGCATCAGCTCGCCGAGCCCCTCCGGGTACTCGCCCAGCAGCAGCGGCTCCGCGAACAGGCGGTTCAGCAGGAGGTCGTAGAAGGCGGCCGCCTCCAGGTCGGCCGGCTCCTGGGAGGCGGGCCAGGTCGGGCCGTGGGAGTTGGCGACGCCGATGTCCGTGGCGCCGGCCGCGCGCAGGGCCCGTACCGCGAGACCGTGGGCGAGGAGCTGGTGGTGGGCGACCGGCAGCGCGTCGAAGAGCAGCTGTCTGCCCGGCGCGTGGGTGCCGAGGGCGTGGCCCAGCAGGGTGTGCTCGGCGGGCTCGTTGAGGGTGATCCACTTGCCCACCCGGTCGCCGAGGCGGTCCACGACCTTCGACACGTAGTCCGCGAAGAGCGAGGCGGTGTCCCGCTCCAGCCAGTCCAGGTGGGCCGGCAGGTCCCAGTGGAAGAGGGTCGGGACGGGGCGTACGCCCGCCGTCAGCAGCTCGTCCACCAGGGCGTCGTAGAAGTCCAGTCCGCCGGGGGAGTTCACCCGGGGCCAGGATATGGAGAAGCGGTACGCGTCCACCCCGAGGTCCTTCAGGAGGGCCACGTCCTCGGTGTGGCGGTGGTAGTGGTCGCAGGCCACCGCCGCCGTGGAGCCGTCCTTCACCCGTCCGGGCTCGGCGGAGAAGGTGTCCCACACGGACGGCTCGCGCCGGTCCGCGGCGCCCTCGATCTGATGGGCGGAGGTGGAGACGCCCCACAGGAAGCCGGCCGGGAACTGGGGGATCGGGTGCACCGCGTCGCGCGGATCGTTCGCCATGGGCGGGATCATCCTTACCCACCGGTAAGGAAGTCAACGCCCGGACGGAAACTACCGGTTGCGCGCCCCGGCGCACGGTTGTCCAGGCCCCCTCCTCCAGGCCCCCTCCTTCAGGCTCCTTCTTTCAATACCCGCGAGATGAGCTTGCGCTGCTCGGGGGTGAGCCGGGGATCGGCCGCGTACACCGTCCGCCCGTCCACCGCGATCTCGTAGCTGAACCCGTCCGGGACGCCCGGCGGACGGGTGGGACCGCCGTCCGCCAGCGCCTGTTTCGCCAGGTCCTCCCACTCGCGGGCATCGGGACGCCCCGAGGTGTCCACCTCGGCGTGCCGCTCGATGCCCGCGAAGCCGCCCGTGCGACTCACTCGAATCCGCATGGGACCGTGTCTAGTACGGATCTACAGGATCCGCACCCCCACCTGTTCCCACGCCTTCTGCACGGCCTGGAGCTCGTCGCCGCCGTCCCCGAACCGTGCCCGCGCCGCCTTCACGGTCAGCTTGGCGAAGTCGGTGAACAGCGCCTTCTGGGTCAGCCTGCCGCCGGTGAGCACGTCGTACCAGATCTGGCCCGCCTTCTCCCAGGCGGACCCGCCGAGGGCCGTCGCGACCAGGTAGAACGCGTGGTTGGGGATGCCCGAGTTGATGTGCACACCGCCGTTGTCGCGGCCGGTGCGGACGTAGTCGTCCATGGTCGCGGGCTGCGGGTCCTTGCCGAGGACGTCGTCGTCGTACGCCGTGCCCGGGGCCTTCATCGAGCGCAGGGCCGAACCGGTGACGCCGGGGGCGAGGATGCCCGCGCCGATCAGCCAGTCGGCCTCGGAGGCGGTCTGGCCGAGCGTGTACTGCTTGATGAGCGAGCCGAACACGTCGGACATCGACTCGTTCAGGGCGCCCGGCTGGCCGTAGTAGGTCAGGTTCGCCGTGTACTGCGTGACGCCGTGGGTGAGTTCGTGCCCGATGACGTCGACGGAGTTGGTGAAGTCGACGAAGATCTGGCCGTCGCCGTCGCCGAACACCATCTGCTCGCCGTTCCAGAAGGCGTTGTTGTAGCCCTCGTCGTAGTGGACGCTGGCGTCCAGCGGCAGACCGTCGCCGTCGATGGAGTGGCGGGCGTAGGCCTTGAGGTAGAGGTCGAAGGTGGCGCCGAGCCCGGAGTAGGCGCGGTTGACCGTGGCGTCCTGGCCGGGTTCCTGCCCTTCGGAGCGGACCTTGGCGCCGGGCAGGTCGGTGCCGTGCGCGCAGTCGTAGATCGAGCGCAGCGGCTGGTCGGCCGGTGCCTTCGCGATCGCCGTCGGGCCGGCCCACAGGCCGTACTCGGTGCCCACCCGGCGGCGGTTGCGCAGCTCGCCGTCGCGCAGCAGGGTGCGCTGGGCGGGCCGGGAGAGGGCGGGGTCGTCGTTGCTCGCCAGCTTGTCGAGGACATGCGGCGGTACGACGGTGCAGAAGACGGGCTCGAAGCCCCCGTTCGTCGTCATGCGTCGCACCATTGCACTGTGTTATCCAGCTGTCACCACAGGCAACCATGATCGGTGAAAAACGGTGACAAACATGGCTGATCTGCGGCGGGGAGTGGTATAGCGCACGTTTCGCCCCTTTGGTTCCCGTGGTCCCGCATACTGATACGGACCCACGCGACGGGAGCGGCTCGGCTAGGCTGCGGAGCACTATGCGTTTCGGGCTGCTTCTCCTTAGCTGCCGCGGCGAGGGCCTGTAAGACAGGTCGACTCCCTCCCCGCGGAGCTTTGCGTTGCATCGTCGGCCGTCCTTCCGGACATCCTGAGGAGCCCCGCGAACATGGCGAACCGCCAGCAGCCCAGCCAGATGCCGATCCACAAGTACGGACAGTACGAGCAGGTCGACATCCCCGACCGCACCTGGCCGAACCAGCGGATCACCGTAGCCCCCCGCTGGCTCTCCACCGACCTGCGGGACGGCAACCAGGCCCTGATCGACCCGATGTCGCCCGAGCGCAAGCGCCGGATGTTCGACCAGCTGGTCAAGATGGGCTACAAGGAGATCGAGGTCGGCTTCCCCGCCTCCGGCCAGACCGACTTCGACTTCGTGCGCTCGATCATCGAGGAAGAGGGCGCGATCCCGGACGACGTCACGATCTCCGTGCTGACCCAGGCCCGTGAGGACCTGATCGAGCGGACCGTGGAGTCCCTCAAGGGCGCCAAGCGGGCCACCGTCCACCTGTACAACGCGACCGCCCCCGTCTTCCGCCGGGTGGTCTTCCGCGGCTCCAAGGACGACATCAAGCAGATCGCCGTCGACGGCACCCGCCTGGTGATGGAGTACGCCGAGAAGCTGCTGGGCCCGGAGACCGAGTTCGGCTACCAGTACAGCCCGGAGATCTTCACCGACACCGAGCTGGACTTCGCGCTGGAGGTCTGCGAGGCGGTGATGGACGTCTACCAGCCCGGCCCGGGCCGCGAGATCATCCTCAACCTGCCCGCCACGGTCGAGCGCTCCACCCCCTCCACCCACGCGGACCGCTTCGAGTGGATGAGCCGCACCATCTCCCGCCGCGAGCACGTCGTCATCTCCGTCCACCCGCACAACGACCGCGGTACGGCCGTCGCCGCCGCCGAACTGGCCCTGATGGCCGGCGCCGACCGCGTCGAGGGCTGTCTGTTCGGGCAGGGCGAGCGCACCGGCAACGTCGACCTGGTGACCCTGGGCATGAACCTGTTCTCCCAGGGCGTCGACCCGCAGATCGACTTCTCCGACATCGACGAGATCCGTCGTACGTGGGAGTACTGCAACCAGATGGAGGTCCACCCGCGCCACCCGTACGTGGGCGACCTGGTCTACACGTCCTTCTCCGGCTCCCACCAGGACGCCATCAAGAAGGGCTTCGACGCGATGGAGGCCGACGCGGCGGCCAAGGGCGTCACGGTCGACGACATCGAGTGGGCGGTCCCGTACCTGCCGATCGACCCCAAGGACGTCGGCCGCTCCTACGAGGCCGTCATCCGGGTCAACTCGCAGTCCGGCAAGGGCGGTATCGCGTACGTCCTGAAGAACGACCACAAGCTGGACCTGCCGCGCCGGATGCAGATCGAGTTCTCGAAGCTCATCCAGGCGAAGACGGACGCCGAGGGCGGCGAGGTCACCGGCTCCGACATCTGGGCGGTCTTCCAGGACGAGTACCTGCCGAACCCGGAGAACCCCTGGGGCCGCATCCAGGTCCGCACCGGCCAGTCGACCACCGACACCGACGGCGTGGACACCCTCACCGTCGAGGCCACGGTCGACGGCCAGGACACCGTCCTGACCGGCACCGGCAACGGTCCGATCTCGGCCTTCTTCGACGCCCTGCAGTCCATCGGCATCGACGTACGCCTGCTGGACTACCAGGAGCACACGATGAGCGAGGGCGCGTCCGCGCAGGCCGCCTCCTACATCGAATGCGCGATCGACGGCAAGGTCCTGTGGGGCATCGGCATCGACGCGAACACGACGCGCGCCTCGCTGAAGGCGGTCGTCTCCGCGGTCAACCGCGCGGCTCGCTGACCGGCCTGACCGGCTCTTTCGGGGCCTTGACCGTCGTATACGGCGATCAAGGCCCCGTCGGTTATCGGCCACCGCCCCGTGGAGGTCACGGAAAGGTCTCGTCCTGGGTGCTGACTAGTCCTCCTCCCTGTGGCTAACATCACGCAGACGTGGCGATGTTGCCGCGGGGTTACGGAGGTGCGACGTGCTGCCAGGACGGGGACGAGACGGCCAGGTCACCAGGCTTGCCCGCATCCTGGGCACCCGTACCGCGTGGACACCCGTCGGGGACGGCGAGTTCTTCTGCCCCGGCTGCGGCGGCGACCGCAACTACCAGCGGCTCACCGGCCGGCGCCGGTTCACCCTCCTCGGTCTGCCCGTCCTCTCGCGCGGCGAGACCGGCCCGGTCGTCGAGTGCGCGGCCTGCCAGTGCCAGTACGGCACCGACGTCCTCGACCACCCCACCACCACCCGCTTCTCCGCGATGCTCCGCGACGCCGTCCACACCGTCGCCCTCGCCGTCCTCTCCGCGGGCGCCACCTGTGCCCGCCCCTCCCTCGACACGGCCGCCGACGCGGTCCGCGCGGCCGGCTTCACCGACTGCACCCGAGAACAGCTCGCCGCCCTCGTCGACGCCCTCGCCGCCGACACCGGCCGCACCTACGGCGAACCCTGCGGCGCCGGACTCGCCATAGAGCTCCACGAGGCCCTCGACCCCCTCGCCCCCCACCTCGCTGCGGCCGGCCGCGAATCGATCCTGCTCCAGGGCGCCCGCATCGCCCTCGCGGACGGCCCCTACACCCCTGCCGAACGCGAGGTCCTCGCCACGGTGGGCGCGGCCCTCACGATCGACGCGGACGAGGTGACGCGGCTCCTGGCGGCGGCGGGCACGCCCTCCTGATACTCCCCCGGGAGTAACGCGGCCCCGGGGCCGCCCGCCGCAGTACCCCCGAACTCGCCCTCGCGCGCGACGATCCGGCCCCTCCCGGCCGGAAGTCTGGAACCGCAACCAGACAACCGTGCCGGAGGGAGGGCCCGTCATGGGGGCCGCGAAGAGGAAGGGCATCCCCTGGGGGGTGCTGGGGCTGTGGGTGGTGGTGCTGGCGTTCGTGTCGCCGTTCGCCGCCAGGCTCGCCGAGGTGCAGCACGACCGGATCACCGACTACCTGCCCGCGAGCGCCGACTCGACGAAGGTGGCGAAGATCCAGGAGCGGCTGCCGGGCGGTGAGGCCACCGAGCTGGTGCTCGTGTACCACCGGGACGGCGGGCTGACCGCCGCCGACCGGGCCACGGCGGCCGGGCAGGTCGCGCGCGTCGCGGGGGAGCACGCGCTGACCGCCGAGCCGCAGGGGGTGCCGTCCGAGGACGGGACCACCCTGATGTATCCGGTGGCCAGCACCGAGCCGGGGACCGACGAGGACCGGCGGGACGCCTTCGTCGGAGACGTCCGCGAGGTCGTACGGGGCGGTGACGGGCTGAAGGTCGAGGTCGGCGGACCCGGCGCCCTGGCCACCGACGCCTCCGAGGTCTACAACTCGCTCGGCGGACCGCTGCTCTACACCACCGTCGCCGTCGTCGCGATCCTGCTGGTCCTGATCTACCGCAGCCCGGTGCTGTGGCTGGTCCCGCTGATCGTCGCCGGGATCGCCGACTACCTCTCGATGGGCGTCGCCTACGGACTCCACCAGGCCTTCGGCACCACGGTCTCCGGCCAGAGCTCGGGCATCATGACCATCCTCGTCTTCGGCGCCGGCACGGACTACGCGCTGCTGCTCGTCTCCCGCTACCGGGAGGAACTGCGGCGCGTCGAGCGGCCCCACGACGCCATGCGGGCCGCGCTGAAGGGCTGCGGGCCCGCCGTCCTCGCCTCCTCCGGGACCGTCGCGGCCGGACTGCTGTGCCTGCTCACCGCCGACCTCAACTCCAACCGGGACATGGGCCCCCTGGGCACGGTGGGCGTGCTGTGCGCCCTTCTCGCGATGCTCACCCTGCTGCCCGCGCTGCTCGTCCTCCTCGGCCGCCGGGTGTTCTGGCCTCTGGTCCCGGCGTACGGCTCCACGCCCAAGGCCCGCCGGTCGCTGTTCGCCGCCATGGGCACCTCCGCCGGCCGGCGCCCGCTGACCGTGCTGCTCGGCGGTGCCGCCCTGCTCGGCGCGCTCGCCCTCGGCACGCTCAACCTCCCCGGCACGGTCAAGCAGCAGGACGCCTTCGTCGACAAGCCCCCGTCGGTCGCCGCGATGGAGACCCTGGCCGCCGCCTTCCCCGAGTCCTCCGCCCAGCCCGTCGACGTCATCACCCCGGCCGGCCGCGCCGACGCGACCCTGGCGGCGATCCGGGGCGTCGAAGGGGTCGACAGCGCGCGCAAGGGACGTACGGGAGAAGGCTGGACGGAGATCGCCGTACTCGCCGCCGCGCCCCCGCAGTCGGCTGCCGAGACCGCGACGATCGAGAGGCTGCGCGAAGAACTGCCCGGCTCCTACGTCGGCGGGCCCAGCGCCCAGCAGATCGATCTGAAGGACACCAACGCCCGGGACCGGCTGGTCGTCGTGCCGATCGTGCTGCTGTCGGTGCTGCTGATCCTCGTCGCGCTGCTGCGCTCGCTGGTCGCCCCGCTGATCCTCACCGCCGCCGTGGTCGCGGTGTGGGGCGCCGCGCTCGGCATCGGCGGGCTGGTGTTCGGGCCGCTGTTCGGCTTCGAGGGCACGGATCCCGGGCTCGGCCTGCTGTCCTTCGTGTTCCTGGTCGCCCTCGGCGTCGACTACGGCATCTTCCTGATGCACCGGATGCGCGAGGAGTCGCTGAGCGGCGCCGAACCGGCCGCCGCCGCGCTCACCGCGCTGCGCAGCACCGGCGGGGTCATCGCCTCCGCGGGACTCGTCCTCGCCGCGACCTTCGCCGTCCTCACCAACATGGGGCTCGTCCAACTCGTCGAGCTGGGCTTCGTGATCGCCGTCGGGGTGCTCCTCGACACCTTCCTGGTGCGGACCTACCTGGTGACCAGTGCGAGCGTGGCGCTGGGGCGGAAGGTGTGGTGGCCGGGGCGGCTGTCGAAGGCGAATCCGGCGCCGGAAGCGGAATCGGCGCACGAACGCCAGTACGCCTGAGGGAGGATGGGACCGTGGGGGAGGGGGAGAACATGCGGGCGCGGGACGTGTGGCTCGCCGTGGCTTCGGCCGCCGTGGCCGTCGTGCTCGGACTGTTCGTCGAGGACGGCCGCCGCCTGGACGTCCTGGGCTGGACACTGCTGCTCGCCGCCCAGCTCCCTCTCCTCGTGCGGCACCGGCACCCGATGGCGGTGCTGGTCGCGGTGGTCGCGTGCGTCGCGCCGTACCACGCGCTCGACTACATGCACAGCGCCGCCGTACCGGCCGGCATGATCGCCCTCTACACGGTCGCCTCGACCGGCAGCGCCCGCCGCACCCTGCTCACCGGTGTCGTCGTGGTCGGCGGCACCCTCACGGTGGACGCTCTCGTCAGCCCGAGCCAGTTCGTGGACGTCCTGCGCATCTCCGGCTGGATCATCGACGTCCTGCTCTTCGGCGGCTACCTCCGCGTCCAGCGCGAACGCGCCGAACGCGCCGAACGCACCCGCGACGAGGAGGCCCGCCGTCGCGTCGCCGAGGAACGTCTGCGCATCGCCCGCGATCTGCACGACCTGCTCGCGCACAGCATCACCCTCATCGGCGTGCAGACCTCCGTCGCCGCCCACGTCCTGGCCGCCGACCCCGACCGCCTCGACCGGGCGGCCATCGCCAAGGCACTCGACGACATCGCCGACACCTGCCGTACCTCGCGCGGCGAACTCCGCACCACCCTGGAGGTGCTGCGCGAGGACGACGACGCCCGGGGCCCGCTGCCGGGGCTGCACGGCCTGCCCGGACTCGCCGACACGGCCCGGGCGGCGGGCGCGAAGGTCGAGCTGAGCGTGGGCGCCACGGACGTACGGCCCGCCGTCGGCGCGGCGGCCTACCGGATCGTCCAGGAGGGACTGACCAACGCGGTACGGCACGGCGGCCGCGAGGACCTGACCGTGGAGGTGCGGGTGTACGAGGAACAGGGCGCCCTGCGGGTGACCGTGACCGACGACGGGGAGGGCGCCGGGGACACCGCTCCCGGGTACGGACTGGTCGGCATGCGGGAGCGGGCCCGCAGCGTCGGCGGCACCCTGGCGGCGGGCCCGAGGGACGGCAAGGGCTTCGAGGTGCGTGCCGTACTGCCCGTGGGGGAGCGGTGACGGGCCCGGTCCGGGTGCTCCTCGCCGACGACCAGACCCTGGTCCGGGCGGCGTTCGCGATGCTCGTCGAGTCGGCCCCCGACATGGTCGTGGTGGGACAGGCGGGCAGCGGGCGGGAGGCCCTGGCGCTGGCCCGCGACGCCCGCCCCGACCTCGTGGTGATGGACATCCGCATGCCCGACCTCGACGGCATCGCGGCCACCCGGCTGATCGCCGCCGACGAGGAGCTGGCCGGGGTGCGGATCCTCGTCCTGACCACCTACGACACCGACGAGAACATCGTGGAGGCGCTGCGCGCCGGCGCCTCCGGGTTCCTGGTGAAGGACACCCGGCCCGCCGAACTCCTCGACGCCATCCGCACGGTCGCGGCCGGCGAGGCACTGCTCTCCCCGGGGCCGACGGCCCGGCTGATCGCCCGCTTCCTGCGCAGCCCCTCCGTGCCGACGCCCACCGGCGGCCCCGAACAGCTGTCCGAGCGGGAGCGTGAGGTGCTCGCCCTGGTCGGGCGGGGCCTGACCAACACCGAGATCGGCGACGCGCTCCAACTGAGCCCGCTCACCGCGAAGACCCACGTCAGCCGGATCATGGGGAAGCTGGGGGCACGGGACCGGGCGCAACTCGTCGTCGTGGCGTACGAGTCGGGGATGGTGACGCCGGGGACGATGTGAGCAGTCCGTCCAAGGGAGCCGCGATGACCCTGCTGAGCCGTGCCCTTCTCGCCACCGCCGTGGTCCTGGCCCCGCTCGGCGCCGCCGGCCCGGCCGCCGCGGGTGCGGGCCGCTGCGCCTCCTCCGTGCCGTACGTCTCCGGCGAGGGCGGCTACGCCTCCTACCGCATCCCCGCCGCCGTCACGACCCTCCCCCACTCTCGGCTTCGCTCGAGCGGGGGGACCCCCACCGGCACCCTGCTGGCCTTCGCCGAGGGGCGCCGGGACGGGCCCGGGGACACCGGGGACATCGACATCGTGCTGCGCCGCTCCACCGACGGCGGCTGCACCTGGGGCCCGCTGACCGTGGTGGCCGCCGGGGACGGCGACACCCGGGGCAACCCGGCGCCGGTCGTCGACCCGCGCACCGGGACCGTGGTCCTGGTGAGCTGCGCCAACCCGGGCACGGCGACCGAGGCGCAGATCATGCGCGGGGAGGCGCCGGGCCGCCGGGTGTACGTCCAGCACAGCGCGGACGACGGCCGCCGCTTCACCCCGCCGCGGGACATCACGGACGAGGTCCGGCTGCCGTCCTGGCGCTGGTACGCCACCGGCCCCGGCCATGCCCTGGCCCTCACCCGGGGCCCGCACCGGGGCCGGCTGGTCGTCCCCGCCAACCACTCCGCCGCCCCGCCCGCCGACTCCGCCGACACCGGCCGGGAGGCCCGCTACTACGGCGGCCACGCCCTGCTCAGCGACGACGGCGGCCGTAGCTGGCGGCTGGGGTTCGTCGACGCCGACCACGACGGCACGGTGAACGCCAACGAGAGTACGGCCGCCCAACTCCCGGACGGCCGTGTCTACTTCAACGCCCGTGACCAGGGCGGCCGGGCGCCCGGCAACCGGGTGGACGCCCTCTCCGAGGACGGCGGCGAGAGCCTGCTCCACCCCTACGCCCCGCAGCAGACCCTCGCCGACACCCCCGTCGTCCAGGGCAGCACCCTCCAACTCCGCGGCCCCGGAGCCCCGCTGCTGTTCTCCGCCCCCTCCGACCCCACCGCCCGCCGCGCCCCCGCCGTCTGGCGCAGCACGGACTCCGGGACGTCCTTCACCCGGGCGGTCACCCTCTCCGGGCTCCCCGCCGCCTACTCCGACCTGGTGCCGGTGGACGCGGAGACGGTGGGGGTGCTGTACGAGACGGGGACGGCGGGGCCGTACGAGAGGATCGAGTTCCGCCGACTGGACACGGACGGTCTCTAGCGAACCGCTAGGGCAGGGCGCGGTCGTACGTCTTGTCGGTGTCGGAGTCGTAGACCAGCTTGCCCGCGGCGTCGTAGCCCATGACGTGCGGGGCGAGTTCGACCTGCTCGTCCAGGGTTCCGTACGCGATGTACCAGCCGTGGTCCAGGACGGCCGGGTCCACGGTGCTGTCGCCGTAGGAGACGGTCACCCGGGTGACCGACGCGTCGACGTAGCCGATCGCGGCCCAGCGGAACGGCAGCTTCCATTTGCCCTTGTCGATGACCGACTGCATGTACAGATCGGCGGCGTTGGGATCGGGCACGACCAGGCCCGCCTCCGGGGACGCGGCGTCGCCGGTGCTGACGTTGATGCCCTCGGGCTTGCCGTCCTTGATCGTGCAGATCACCCGGTAACCGTCGGAGTCCTCCTTGACCGCGACGACATGGAAGCCGTCACCGGGGGCGTTGGAGTCGCCCGTGGCCTTCGCGGCGAGGATGATCCGGAAGTCCTCGGCCCTGACCGAGGTACCGGTGAGCGACCCGACCCGCTCGGCCTTCAGACAGTCCTTCAGCCCGTCGGCGGCCTGCGCGAAGGTGATGCCGTCGAGCAGCTGCGCGTCGCTCGCCGGCCGCCCCGGACCGGAGGACGGCGTCGTCGCCGTCGGGCTCTGCGGGGCGCTGACCGAGGTCATCGGCGCCGCCGTGTCGGAGCCCTTCCCCCCGTTCCCGCCGGCCCACGCGTACGCCCCCACGGGCACCACGGTCAGCGCGACCAGCGCCGCCGCGACCGCCGTCATCCGATGCCGTCGTTCCGCCATTCCCTGCCTCCTGATCGCCGGGTACGGGGCCGGTGCGGGGCGGACGATGTCGGCGTCCCGCACCAGCAGCTCCCGCAACCGCTCCTCGAACACGTCGTCGGCCCCGTCGGCCCTGTCGATGTGCCGCTCGCCGTTCACCTGGTGCCTCCCTGTCCGGAGACCGCGCGGCTGGGCGCCAGTCCCGGATACGTACGCAACTTCGCCAGCCCCTTCGACGCCTGGCTCTTGACCGTGCCGGGGGAGCAGCCGAGCACCTCGGCGACCTCCGCCTCGGACAGGTCCTCCCAGTACCGCAGGACGACCACGGCCCGCTGTTTCTTGGGCAGCTGGGCCAGCCCGGCCATGAGGGAGCCGCGCTCCTCCACCCGTCCGGTGACCTCGTCCCGCCCCGCCCGGTCCGGCGGCGCCGCGGTCAGCGCCTCGGTGACCCGCCGCTTGCGGAACCGGTCGCTGTTGCAGCTGACCAGCATCCGCCGGACGTACGCCTCCGGGTTGTCGGTGCGCGCGATCCGCCGCCACGAGCGGTACGCCTTCGCCAGCGCGGTCTGCGTCAGATCCTCCGCGTGGTGGACGTCCCCCGTGAGCAGATACGCGGTCCGTACCAGCCGGGACCATCGCGCTCTGACGAACTCCTGGAACCGATCCTCTAGTTCGGCCTGCATCAAGCACCCTCCTCGCCCTCCAGACCACCGGCTGCGGGGAATCGGTTGCCTGTGCGGGCGGGTGAGGTTCGCATGGGGGATGGATGAGACGGGCGCGCCCGTGTGCTGATGCTGCCGTCCATGCCGTCGTACGGGCTCTGGCGTACCGGCGGGCGAGGCCGTGGAGTTCATACGTCGGCACTACGACCGGCACGCCGTGGAGGCGCCGTGGCAGCGGTGTTTCGTACGGCGGTTCACAGGGTCAGCGACATGAGCAGCCGGTCCTCGCCGGGACCGAAGTAGTCCTTGCGGGGGCCGCCGGGGTCCGGGGCGAAGCCCAGGGACAGGTAGAGGGCGACGGCCGCCTCGTTGCCGGGCTCCACGGAGAGCCAGACGGAGTGGGTGCCCTGGGCGCGCAGACGGCCGAGGATCCCCGTCATGAGCTGCCGGCCGAGGCCCTGCCCGCGCAGGGCGGGGACGATGGCGAGGCTGAGGACCCAGCTCTGTGCCTCGTGCGGCGGGGTGGCGAGCACATAGCCGCGCAACTCGCCGCCCTCCTCCACGAGGAGCAGGAAGTCCTTGGAACTCACCAGAAGTTGGCGCAGCACGAAGAACGGGTAGGCGTTGCGAGGGAAGGCCTCCTCGTCGAGGCGCGCGAGTTGCGGCAGGTCGGCTTCGGTGGCCCTGCGGATCCGTAACGGCGTCTTTCCGGGCTCTGCGGCCTCTGCGGGCTCTATGGGGAATGGAGGCATGGACTCAATCATGACTTATGGGGGCAACGCCGACCCGATGCGGAATGCCGACGCACCCTGGGACGAGTTCGACCCGGTGGCCTACACCGAGTGCAACTACCTCCACATGCAGGCGGTGGACAAGGAGATCGTCTCCCGGGTGCGGGACCACTTCAGTGATCATTTCCGGGGGAGCGGCAGGGTCCCCTCCGGTATTGACGTCGGCGCCGGCCCCAATCTCTGTCCCGCGCTCGCCATGCTGCCCTGGTGCGACCGGATCACGCTCCTGGAGCAGTCCGCCCGCAATCTCGACTACCTCCGCGGTCAGGTCGTCGAGTACGGCCCGCACTGGGACCAGTTCTGGGACGTCCTGTGCGAGGACCCCGCCTATGCCGAACTCGACGTCACCCCCCGGCTCCGTTTCAAGGAGGCCGTCCAGCAGCCCGAACCCGGCAGCCTCTTCGACCTCTGCGCCGACACCCGCCGCTGGGATCTCGGCACGATGTTCTTCGTCGCCGAATCCATCACCGCCTCGCTCGACGAGTTCCAGCATGGCGTCGGCTGTTTCATGAGCGCCCTGAAGCCGGGCGCGCCTTTCGCCGCCGCGTTCATGATGGGCTCCCACGGGTATCGCGTCGGGGAGATCGAATTCCCGGCCACGCGCATCGAGGAAACGCAGGTGGAGGAGGCGCTCGGCGGTTTCGCCCGGGACGTGGAGATGTACCGTCTGGGCGACCCGAATGCTCTGGTGCGCGAAGGCCATTGCGAACTCGTCCTGGCCTGTGGCACGCGAGCCGGGGACGGTGGGCAGGCTCCACGTGCTTACGGCTTCAGAGAGTCAGCGACATGAGGAGGCGGTCCTCGCCGGGACCGAAATGGTCCTTGACAGGATCGCCGGAGGGTGCGAACCCCAGCGATTCGTAGAGGGCGACAGCCGGTTTGTTGTTCGGCTCGACCCACAGCAGGACGGTGGCCGTGCCCTCGTCCCGCAGTGCCTGAATCGTCTCCGTCATCAGTCTCCGGCCCAGCCCCTGCCCGCGCTTGTCCTTGGCGACGCCCAGACTGAAGATCCAGCTCCGTGCTCTGCTCGGCGGCGTGGCCAGTACGTATCCGCACAGCCGCCCCTCGTCCTCCACGACCCTCAGGTGGTCGGCGAACGTGTCCATGAACTGGCTCAGGACGGACCGGGGGTACGGGTCGCGCGGAAACGCCTCGCCGTCCACACGCATGAGATCGGGCATATCGCCTTGGGTGGCCTTGCGTACCCGGAGGGTCGGGTGAAGTGCTGGCATCGCACCAGAATTGCCCGGTGATCCCGATCGTTCAAGTCCCCTGATGGCGTGTTCGGTGGCGCGTGCCGGGATAGCCCGTGCTGATACCGTGGGGCATGCCCTTGGGATCACCTGGAAATCCTGCGCAGCCGAACACGGCGGAGCTCTGGGACACCTTCGACCCCGATGCCTACGTCGAGAAGAACTACCGTACGGTGCTTCACGCCGACGAAGAGATCATTTCGAGGGTCCGTGCCCACTTCGGTGATCATTTCCGCAGGAATCCGGGCAGGCCGCTGCGGGGCATCGACGTAGGCGCCGGCGCGAACCTCTACCCGGCGTTCACGATGCTTCCCTGGTGCGACGGGATCACCCTGATCGATCGGTCGACGCCGAATCTGCGGTACCTGGAGCGGCAGCTCGCCCGGCACGACCCCGGCTGGGACGCCTTCTGGCAGCAGTTGTGCAGGGACGACTCCTACGCGGCCCTGTCCGACGGCCCGTGGGAGAGACTCGGCAAGGTGGCCCGGGTCGAGCAGGCAGACCTCTTCGACCTGAGCTTCCGGCCCGGACAATGGGAGATCGGCACCATGTTCTTCGTCGCCGAATCCATCTCCACCGACTTGGACGACTTCGAGCTGGGCGTGAAGTGCTTCCTGGAATCGCTCGCCCCAGGGGCTCCGTTCGCGGCCGCCTTCATGGAAGGCTCCCAGGGGTACACGGTGGGAGACACCGAATTCCCCGCGTGCAACGTGGATCAGTCGCACATTCATGAGGTGGTCGGCGCCCACGCCAGGGAGTTCCTGATTCACCGGATCGGCGGACCCAAGGTACGAACCGGCTACACCTCCATGATCCTTGCTTGCGGATTCCGGTAGACGGGTAGGTCTTGCACTGCCCTGACGACATGATCTGTGAGGGGGCACAGGATGCAGATCAAGCCGCGTCAGCACCTACTGGAAATGTGGCGGGCCATCGCCCGCCACTCCTTCGAGGGAGGCGAATGGTCCTGGGGGGAGGGCGGAGGCCGCAGCAGTGTCGCGGACGCGGAGCGGCTGCTCTGCCTCCTCTACCCGGCCACGGAGATCGACGCGTTCCGTCTGGACGACCCCGACACCACACAGCCGGACGTGGCCCACGCACTCGCCAAGGCCGCTGACACCACCGACATCCCGCTGCGTCTGGTGGAGGCTCTCGCCGACTTCATGGCGAAGCACCGAGACGAGGAAGGCCCCACCTTCGCGGGCGGTCACTCCTACGCCCCTGCCGATCCCGAGGAGGAGCTCACCGAGGAGCAGCGGGCAGTCGATGTCGTCGACTCCTACTCCATGTCGGTGAGCCTGTGTCTGGCCACGCTCGAATTCTGCAAGGGCTACCGGGCGAAGACCCGGCGAGCGGACGCCCTCACTCACATAGACCGGCTCAGGGAGGACGCCAACGCCCGGCTCACCGCCGCGATGGTGGGCCTGCTGCGCTCCTTCACCGTGAACGTCGTCGATGTCTCGTCCAAACAGGGCGAGGCACTGGCCCAGTTACTCGGCCGCGGTCGGCTCTCCGACCGCCAGGTGGTGCAGCGATTCCAAAGCCATTTCGCCTCCCTGCGCGCGCTGATCGCCGAGAGCTTCACCCTCGGGCTCAGCAGCGAGGTCACCGAGGAACTACGCAACGAGAACCGGCTGTTCGAGTGCGGCTGGGCCTGGAGCGTGGTGAACGGTGCACCGGAGATCGGGACAGGGGCGGACACATCCCAGGCCAGGGGCCGCCGGTCCCAGGGCATTGCCCACGGCGTGCCCTACCTCCATTTCACCGTCGTCGCCCTGGACGGCATCATCGACCTCTTCTCCGAGCGCACCTTCGTCCTCGGGCTGCTCGACGCGGAGCAGCAGAAGCTGGCCGATGCTCTCCGACTGCGCTGGGAGATCACCCAGCAGTACTGGTCGACCATCGCCCGTTTCGAAGAGGGCGCCTGGCCCTTGGAAGCGATCCCCTGGCGCACCACGCCCGGTCTGCCGGAATCGGCGTACTTCTCGCTCACCGTGGTCTCCATCCTGGTGCACGACCTGATGCGGAGTCGTGCCACCGAGCACGACCTCACACGGCTCGTCAGCGTGATGGAACGCCTCGCCGAACGCGGTGGGATCACCGGTGGCGTCAGCCGGGACAATCCCGCCGTCGGAGTGCACAGCCCCGGGGTGGCCATGCCGCTGCTGGGCGGCAGCGCACGGGGCCCGGCCATGACCTGGACGATGAGCGACTTCTCCACCCAGTTGTTCAAGCGGACGGTCCAACTGTGCGCCCTGTCACGGGACATCGCCCTGGAGGGCCGGTTGCTCAGACTGGCCGAGGACATCCTCGATCACATCTGGGGGCGCCGGATCAGCGAGGGGGAAGGCGCTGGGCTCTGGGACGACGTCCACGCCGTCCACCCCGAGGCCCCCGTCGGCAAGGTGTCCCTGTCCTGGAGCATCACCGAGCGCGTCTCCGAATGCATGGTCGCCGCGCACACCCTGTACGGCCGCGACCCGATCCGCAGTCCCGAACTGTCCGCGCTGGCACGGTCGGTGATCAGCGAGGCCGCCCATCTTCTGGGCAAAGAACAAGAGGACCGCCCGGCGCCGGCTCCCAGGAGTTCCGAAGGTGAAGAAATCAAGAGAGCGGAGGCGGACTTGCGCCGCGCCCGTGGGCTGGTCGACAAACAGCCCGGCACCGCCTACGAGTTGGCTCTCGGGGTTCTCCGCCGACTCGACGTCCTCGCCCGCGCCCGTGAGACGGACTGAGGAGGTGTGATCCGTGCTGGTGTTCGCAGCCTCCGACAAAGGAGGCACAGGCCGCTCCGTGACGAGCGCCAACCTCGCCTACCACCTGGCCCTGGGCGGTGACGACGTCTGCTACCTGGACTTCGACTTCGGTTCGCCCACCGCGGCCGCCGTGTTCGACCTGCCCGACGTCCTCTCCGAGGCCGAGGGGCGAGGCCTGCACGCGTACCTCCAGGGCAAGACCGGCAAGCCCCTCCGCGTCGACGTCTGGGCCCGCACCGAGCACCCCGACCTGCGCAACCGGCCCGGCGGCTCCGGGCGGCTCGTCCTGCTGCCCGGTGACCGCACCGGCGGGGAGTTCGTCACCGACGAGGAGAACCTCCACCGCTGCGTCGATCTGATCCTCGGCCTGAAACGCGAATTCGACGTCATCATCGTCGACCTGAGCGCCGGGCGCAGTTACGCGATGGACCTCGCACTCGTCGCCACCTCGCCCCGCGGCGGGCTCGGCCGGCTCAAGACGCGATGGCTCGTCTACCACCGCTGGACCCGCCAGCATGTGATGGCCGCCGCCGAACTCGTGTACGGAAAGCAGGGAATCACCCGGGCCGGTGTGGCCATGGGACACCGGCCCGACGCGCTCAGCGGTTCGATCCGCTTCGTCCGGGCCGCCGTACCCGATCTCGAGTCGCCCCTGTGGTCCCAGGTGTCGCCCGCGCAGTACGCCTGGATGCGCAAGTGCGACAGGGAACTCGAACAACTCGCCGCGGGCCGCGGAAGCGGCAAGACCCGGGTCCTGGCCTCCATTCCGCTGGAACCCGTCCTGCAATGGCAGGAACGCCTCATCACCGACGAGGACGTCCACGACCGCAGGATCGTCAACAACGAGACCTGGCAGGCCATGGGAGATCTCGCCCAACGGGTGACCGACGACACGTTCTGGGGGGAGTTGTGAACCAGTCCGCGGCCGTCTTCCGGGAAACCAGCGCCGAACCGCGCACGGAATCCGTCCCGTTCTCCCATCTCTCCCTGGAATTGGGCCACTTGTACATGGAGGACTTCGTCGAGGGGCCCGCCCGGCTGCACCGGCACTTCGCCGCCGTACAGCCCTGGGTGGACGCCGCCCGGGCCGCCCTCGGCCCGCTGCCCGCCGGCCGGCGCCCCCGGATCAGCACCTGCTTCCTGATCGACGACTACTTCTCCCGGCTCTCCACCCCCGCCGAGCTGATCCCGCCCCTCCTCCAGGCCGCCGCCGACGCCGGACTCACCATCGACTACCTCGCCCGTGAGTCGGGCTGTGCCGTGGCCGACCCCGCCCACCGCGACCGGGCCGAACTCGCCGAGTCCGTCCTGCACCGGCTCGTGGAGTCGCCCCCGCCCGGCAGCAACGGCTTCCGCCCGCCCGTCAGCCGCACCGGCTGGCTCACCAACGGCCGCCGCGCCCCCGCACAGCGCACCTCCGCCGCCCTCGACTCCACCGGCACCGTCTGGCAGCCGCCCAGCGAGACCGGCGCCCGCGGCCACTCCGTCTTCATGGACGTCGAACTCTGGAACGGCCCCGACGACGACCGCACCTGGTCCTGCGCCTTCCTCGCCTCCGTATGGCAGCTCGTCCGCCTCGGCCTGCTGCGCGACAACGGCAGCGCCGTGCTCACCCCCACCCCCTGGGACGACAAGGAGTTCCCGGCCGAGTGGGACGCCCTGCCGCCCGTCCTGTGCCTCAACCCGAGGGCCGCGCCCTTCACGGCCTACGTCACCTGCAGCGTGCTGCCCACCCGCTTCCTGCCCGTCGAGCACGCCGTACGCGTCATCCTCGACCAGGTCCACGTCGAGGCCGAGGTGCTCGCCCAGGTCGCCGAGCGGTCCGCCGCGGAGGGCTTCGCCGTACCCGCCGGGGTGGTCGACCGCACCTCCTACGTGTTCCCGCCGGGGCTGTGATGGACGGCCTGGGCACCGCCTCGGGTCCCGTCCTCGTCTGCGGCGAGGTGCACACCTGTCTGCTGCCCACCCGGGACGCGGTCGACGAGCGGGCCGCCGTGGAACTGCTGCGGCTGCGCGCCGACGAACGCGTACGGGTCTCCCGGCACCCCAACCGGCACGCCGTCTCCCCGGACGTGCTCACCGGCGTCGACTGCCGGCTGCCCACCGCCGACGGCACCCGCAGCCGCGCCGTCGGCACGGTCACCGCCCGGGCGGCACTCACCGAGGGCCGGGTCCTGCAGGCCACGGCGTACTTCTCCGCACCCGCCGCCGGCCCCGACCGGCGCCGGCCCTGGGGCTACTACCTGGTCCGCGCCGGCACCGTGATCCCGGTCGGCCGGTTGCCCGAGAAGGCTTTCAGGGAAGGCTTCCTGAGCGGCCATCAGCCCGGTGAGCTCGACCTCGGATCCATCTCCGACAGCCTGCTGGCGAGGATCTCCCGGCAGCACCGGATCCTCGACCACGACACCCCGCTCACCACCGCCGACACCAGCCTGCGCTGGACCGCGGCAGCGGCGGCCGACGGCGAGGAGACCTCCCTGCGGTTCACCAAGGCCGAGGACGGACTGCGGATCGTGGAACTGCGGCTGCCGCCCGGCACCGCGCCCATCGCCGCGGCCGGACTCTGCGAGGACCTCGCCCTGCACGACTGGCTGCTGACCACCGTCGCCGACAAGCTCGACGGACTGCGCGCCGGCTCCCAGGACGGCCGGGCCGTCCTCAAGGTGCTGCGCCCGCTCGTCGACCATCTGCTGCACCTGTGGATGCCCCGGGCCCGCGTCGACGGCGCCCTGCACACCGCCTGGCGGGAACTCGAACGGACCCCGGGCTTCAGCAGGCAGTGGAACGCCCTCGCCCAGCGCGTCCGCGACCAACTGTCGCTCCACGCGATTCGGTCGGGGAACGAGGTGCCGACCCCGCACTGACCGGGCACCATCCTACGGACACCTGGCGGGGGGAGAGGCTGGCATGGACGGAGCATCGGGCACACCGGGACCTGTCCCGGCGGGAGGCGGGCGGATAGCACCCGTCGTGCTCAAGACGCTGATCACCGTTGTGGTGAGCACGGTCGCCTATGTGATCACCAACCTGGTGAACCAGTCCGGGGACGACCTGTGGAAGCTCGCGGTGTCCATCGTCATCGGCGGTTCCGCGCTCATCGTGCAGTACTTGGTCGACTTCGAGCAGCGCCTGAGCGCGACGGAGGCCGGTGAACAGCGGCGGACGCAGGAGCTCCACGGTCACTTCGTCCAGCTCAGCGAGGCCGCCGGGCTCCTGAGCGAACTCGACCAGGCGGGTATGAGCACCAGTGACGTGAGACGTCTGATCAGGAGTGCGATCAAGGTGGGGGCGCAGGGGCCGGAGATCGCGAAGGCGTTCGCCCGTGCCGAGATAGACAGCCTCGCCTCGGTCGTCACGGACCTGACCGGCATGACCGCCCACTGGCCGCGGGACAACAACGAGTGGCTCCTCAGGCTCACCGCATGCGCCCGGCGCACCATCGACGCCACGAGCAGTTCCGTCGACCGGCCCTTCTGGGACACCGACCCGGCAGGGGACTACCTGGACGCGCAGATCGAGGCGATGCGGGTCTCCCGTGTGAACGTCCGGCGGCTCTTCATGCTCGAGCTCGCGGAGGCGAACGATCCCGAGTTCATGGGCAGGTTCCTGCGGCTGTGCGAGGGACAGAGCGCCCTCGGAATCAAGGTGCGCTACACGGTCCTCACCCGGAACCGGCAGAACCGGGCGGCCGCGCGAGACGTCGTGATCTTCGATCGCGAGCTGTACCTGGAGTTCGAACCGGACCGGCGGCAGAGCAACCTCCAGACCAGACTCGACGCGGATACCCGTCGCGTCGAAGGGCAGGTCAGGCGTTTCGACGACCTGTGGGAGGCGGCCAACGAACCCGGATCCGTGACGGTCCCCTCCTCCGGGGGCTAGGCATGGTGCCGCAGAGTCTCGCCGACATCGCCAACGCGCCGGTTCATCGTCAAGGAGAACCAGGAGCGTGCCGTGCTGGATCCCCTCTGCGAGGAGCAGCGGAACATGGGCATCAACGTCCGCGTGGTGGCCCTGGAGCAGCTTCCGGCGCACCACCGGCCCGAGCTCGTTGAGCCTCTGCTGCGCCGGTTCGAGCAACTGTGGGAGGCCGCCGGTGACGTGCAGCCGCCCCCGAACGGGCTCCCCCCGGGCGGCATCCGTTCCCTGACCGGCGGCGGCGACGGGGCCGACACCTGATACCCCGGACCCCGCCGCATGGGCGAGAATGGACGCCATGAGCCAGTTCCGCTCCCAGCGGTGCCGCGGTGGTGTGCGATGAGTCTCTTCCGGGACGACGGCATCGTCCTGCGGACCCAGAAGCTCGGCGAAGCCGACCGCATCATCACGCTGCTCACCCGCGGACACGGCCGGGTGCGGGCGGTGGCCCGCGGGGTGCGGCGCACGAAGTCCAAGTTCGGCGCCCGCCTGGAACCCTTCTCCCACGTCGACGTGCAGTTCTTCTCCCGGGGCAGCGAGCTCGTCGGACGCGGGCTGCCGCTGTGCACCCAGAGCGAGACCATCGCGCCGTACGGCGGCGCCATCGTGACCGACTACGCCCGCTACACCGCCGGCACGGCCATGCTGGAGACCGCCGAGCGGTTCACCGACCACGAGGGCGAGCCGGCCGTCCAGCAGTACCTGCTGCTGGTCGGGGCGCTCAGGACCCTGGCCCGCGGCGAGCACGCCCCGCACCTCGTTCTCGACGCGTTCCTGCTGCGCTCCCTCGCCGTCAACGGCTACGCGCCCAGCTTCGACGCCTGTGCGAAGTGCGGCATGCCCGGCCCGAACCGGTTCTTCTCGGTCGCCTCGGGCGGCAGCGTCTGCGTCGACTGCCGGGTGCCCGGCAGCGTCGTACCCTCGCCGCAGACCCTGGTACTCCTGGGCGCGCTGCTTACGGGAGACTGGGAGACGGCGGACACGGCCGAGGCCCGGTACGTCAGGGAGGGCAGCGGGCTGGTGTCCGCGTATCTCCATTGGCACCTGGAGCGCGGGCTGCGCTCGCTCAGGTATGTAGAGAAGAGCTAGAGGGAGACGAGAGGCACATGGTCGTACGCGGGTTCCTGGGGCGGCAGCGCAAGGAGTACAGGGCGCCGGAGCCGCACCCGTCCGGCGCCCGCGCGCCGAAGCTCCCCGGCGAGCTGGTCCCCGAGCACGTGGCGATCGTCATGGACGGCAACGGCCGCTGGGCCAAGGAGCGCGGACTGCCCCGCACCGAGGGCCACAAGGTCGGCGCCGAGCGCGTCCTCGACGTCCTCCAGGGCGGTGTGGAGATCGGTGTGCGGAACATCTCGCTGTACGCCTTCTCCACGGAGAACTGGAAGCGCTCGCCCGACGAGGTCCGCTTCCTGATGAACTTCAACCGCGACTTCATCCGCAAGACCCGCGACCAGCTCGACGCGCTCGGCATCCGGGTGCGCTGGGTGGGCCGGATGCCCCGGATGTGGAAGTCGGTCGCCAAGGAACTCCAGGTCGCCCAGGAGCAGACCAAGGGCAACGACCGTCTCACGCTCTACTTCTGCATGAACTACGGCGGCCGGGCCGAGATCGCCGACGCCGCGAAGGCCCTCGCCGAGGACGTCAGGGCGGGCCGGCTCGACCCCTCCAAGGTCAACGAGAAGACGCTCCAGAAGTACATGTACTACCCCGACATGCCGGACGTGGACCTGTTCCTGCGCCCCAGCGGCGAGCAGCGCACCTCCAACTACCTGATCTGGCAGAGCGCGTACGCCGAGATGGTCTTCCAGGACGTGCTGTGGCCGGACTTCGACCGCCGTGACCTGTGGCGGGCGTGCGTGGAGTTCGCCTCCCGGGACCGCCGTTTCGGCGGCGCGATCCCCAATGAGGAACTCCTGGCCATGGAAGGAACAAGGGAAGGAACAACCGAGGACCAGTAGGTCACCCGGTGGCCGCCGGGCGTTCATCCGGCCCACCGCGACAGCCACGGCACCAAGGCCCCGTACCAAACCGGGACCGATTCCCCCGGATCGCCCCGCGCGGCCCGGCACCCCCCATTAGCATCGGCGCATGGCCGTGCGGCGAAGCCCGGTCACGTGCGTCCGCGGGGTGGGGGATCGTGCAACGCTCAGTGGTTTTCGTCCATGGCACCGGTGTGCGCGAGAAGTCGTACGACAGGACGTACGCGACGGTGCACGCGGAGCTGGCCGGGCTGCGGCCCGGGGTCGGGGTACGGGGCTGCTTCTGGGGGCGGGAGGCCGGCGCCGGACTGGCGCTGGACGGTGCGAGCATCCCCGGCTATTCGGAGTCCCGCGGAGGCCGGCGCGCGGAGGACGAGGACATCGCCGTATGGGGCGTCCTCTACCGGGATCCCGGCTACGAGCTACGCCTGCTCGGCCTGCGCCCGGCCGCCGTCTCGGGGATGGACCGCGGCCGGAGCAGTGGACAGAAGCTGCTCGACGAACTCTCCGGCTACGCCCCCTCCGCCCAGGTGCGCGACGCCTTCGCGGCCCACGGTCTGAGCGACGCCCTGGACCGCGCCCTGCGCAGGGTCACCGAGTCGCCGGAGCTGCGGGACGCGGCGGTCACCGCCGACGAGGACGGCCACGAGCACCGGCACGCCTTCGCCAGGGCCGTCGTGGCAGCGGCACTCGCGGACGCCGTGGACGCCGGAGCCGATGCCCCGGACGGCCTTCGACGGGACGCCCTGCTCACCCTGATCGGCGCCGATCTGCACAGCCAGGGACGCACCCTCGCCGGAACGGTCGCCAAGGCCGCCGCCGCACCGGCACTCCTCGCCCTGACCTGGCACGCCCGCCGACACCGGGGCGCACACAGCGACGGCGCGCTCGTGCCCGCGGTCGGTGACATCCTGCGCTACCAGGCGCGCGGCCTCGCCCTGCGCCGGCTGATCAAACGCACCATCGAGCACGCCCCCGGCGACGCCGTCACCGTGATCGCCCACAGCCTCGGCGGTGTGGCCTGCGTCGACCTGATGGTGGAGGAGCGGATCGACCGGGTCGACCAGCTGATCACCGTCGGCTCCCAGGCACCGTTCTTCTACGAGATCGGCGCCCTGGTCTCCCTGGAACATCCCCGGCAGCCCCCCGCTCACTTCCCGCGCCGCTGGCTCAACCTCTACGATCCGCGCGACCTGCTCTCCTTCCGTGCCGCGCAGGTCTTCCCGGCCGTCGCCACCGACCACGAGGTCGACAACCGCCAGCCGTTCCCGTTCGCGCACAGCGCCTACTGGGGCAACCGCGAGGTCTGGGACGCGATCGGCACATGGCTGGGCTGAGAGACGCCGACGACCCCGCGCGCGTCCACGCCGTGGTCGTCGGCATCGAACGTTATCCCCGGCACTCCGGCTGGGACCTGCCCGGCGCGGTGGACGACGCCCTGCGCTTCCACAGGTGGCTGCGCAAGGGAGGGGTGCCCGAGGCCAATGTCCAGTTGCTGCTGGCACCGGGGGAGGACAGCCGCGTACGGCTCGACGCGCTGGCCGGGGAACTCACCTGGCGGCAGACCTGGACCCGGGACCAGCTCATGGACGCGTTCACCGAGGGCCTCGACCGGCGCACCGGCGACCTGCTGTACGTCTTCTGGGGCAGCCACGGAGTGCTCGGCCAGGGCGATCGCCGACTGCTGCTGTGCCCGGACGCCTCCCCCAAGGACAAGCGCTGCCTCGACACGGCCAACCTGATGGAGTACCTCCAGCGGGACGACCTCACGGGATTCGGACAGCAGGTGCTCCTGTTCGACTCGTGTGCGACCTTCCTCGAGCACCACAACCAGTCGACGGGTCCCGCCGTCGCGGGCTTTCCCACGGTGCGCCGACGCCGTGTCGAGCAGTTCGCCGTGTGCGCGGCCGCTCCCGGCCAGGTCGCGGAGAACGACCCGGCGCTGCGCAGCGGGGTCTTCTCGAAGGCCATGCTCGACTGGCTGGAGACGCACGCCACCGCCGGTCCGAGCCCCGACCTGGCCGCACTCGTCGCCCACGTCCGGGCCGAGACGCCCGAGACGCAGACCCCGGTCAGCATCGAGGTCCGCGCCCTGGACGGCTCCAGGGAGCAGCTGCTGTGGCCGGGCCGGGCCCCGCTGCCCCCCTCGACCGACCGGTCCCGGCTTGCCCTCGCCCTGCACGACGCGCTGGGCGACGCGGATCTGAGGGCGCGTTGTGTGGAACACCTCGCCGTGCAGTGCCCGGACGCCGCCCTGGGGGCGTGCCCCTCCGACGAGCGGATCGCACACGTCCTGCTCACGGTCGAACGGGCCATGGCCGCCCTCGTGGAGGTCGTGCACACCCGGAACCGGCAGGCCGCCGACCAGTTGCTGGCGCTGGGACGCACACACGGCATGCCCGGCCTGCTGTCTCCCCTCGAGCACCGCTCGCTGCGGGAGCTGTTCGGCCGGACACCACAACTGCCGCCGACGGCACGGGTGATCGCGGCCGTACGAGCAGCCCAGCCCTTGGCGAAGGCCTGGCTGCCGCCGCCCGCCGCGGAGGAGACGGACGGACCCTCCGTCGACCAGCTCATGGCCTGCGTGGAGCACTTCGAGGAACTCACCGGCGGACAGAGCGTGGCACATCCGGGACGACAGCTGGTGCCCGCCGTCGTCCGTTTCACCGAACTGCTCGCCGCGCTCGTCCCCGCGCTCCGCAGGGAACTCCAGGACTGGGCGGACCGGGTGGCCCACCGGCTCGGCGTCGACGGCGGTGCTCTGGCCGAGCGCCGTGCCGAGGCGCTGTCCTGGCCGGACTCGCTCGGACCGGCGGCCGGCCGGCCCCGTGTCCTCGCGCAGCTGGACGCGGCGCCACTGGGCTCGGCCGACGACGAGGACGACCGCTACACGTGCGTGATGTGGGTCGACACCGGCGCGGGGGACCTCGTACAGGCTGCGGAACAGAGCATCGAGCCCCTTTCCTCCCGGGGCGTGGTGCGCCGGATAAAGCGGACGGTGAAGCTGCTGCGCGCGGAGACCGAGGAGATCCCGGTCGTGGAGATCCTGCTCCAGCCGGACGCCGTACAACTGCCCGTGGACGCGTGGAACGGCGCCGACGACGGCGATGCGCTGCCCTACCTGCTGGGTGTGGAGTGGGCGACCGCACTGCGCTGTGCTCCGCTGGCCGACGCCGAGCGGGAGGAACAGCGCCAGGAGGGACTGAGGAACCGCCGCGCGGGGCGGTACAACGACACGGTGGTCTTCCTCGACGACGGGCATGCCAAGGGATACGCGGGCTACGGAGCCCTGATGGCGGACGTCCGCGCGGCCCGCGCCGTGGTGCGGGCGGGCCCGGACGGCCGGGACCGGCTGGTGCAGGCGGCGCTGCGGCTCGGCTACCCCGTCGTGCTGTGGGACCGGCAGGCGCCGGCCCAGGTCCCGGACGTGCACTTCGACGCGCTCCGCCCCGAGCGGGCCGTGGACGGGCTGCCCTGGCGGATCCGGGACTACCGGGCCCAGGCGTGCATGAACCCGGCGGCCCATCCCGCGTGCCCGGCGGCGCTGCTGGAATCCGCCGACCGCCCCCTGCCACCCGTCCTCTCCCTGACCGGACTCTCCGACCCCGCAGCCCGTTCCGACCCACCAGAGGCGAACCCCTGATGACCTCAGAGACCTCAGAGACCGCAGAGACCGCAGAGACCGCAGAGACCCCAGCATCCGAAACGGACCACGGCGCCACCGCCGCGGACGAGAACTGGCGGCTCTTCCGAGGAGACGGGCAGCAGCGCACGGTCGCGATTCCCGCGGCCCCGCCCTGGCGCCGCTTCGCGGCCGCCGAAGGCGGGACCGCCCCGGCCGGGGCCCCCTACGTCATCGGCCGGGAGGAGACCGACGTCGTCAACGCCGCCATCCATCTGCGCCGGCCCCTGCTCGTGACCGGCCACCCCGGCACCGGCAAGTCCTCGCTGGCCACGGCCATCGCGCACGAACTCGACCTGGGCCCCGTGCTGCACTGGCCCGTCAACAGCCGCTCCACGCTCCAGGACGCCCTCTACCGCTACGACGCCATCGGCCGGCTCCAGGAGAGCAACCTCGCTCGGGATCCGGACGGGACCCGGTCCGGCATCGGCTCGTTCCTCAGGCTCGGCCCGGTGGGTACGGCGTTCGTCGCCGCGAACCGGCCCCGGGTGCTGCTCGTGGACGAACTCGACAAGGGCGACATCGATCTGCCGAACGACCTCCTGACCGTGTTCGAGGAGGGCACCTTCGAGATCCCCGAGCTGTCCAGGCTGCCCGAGAACCAGGCGGAGGTCGACGTCCTCACCGCCGACCCGCACACCACGGCGCGAGTGACGCGGGGGATCGTACGCTGCGCGGAGTTCCCGCTGGTCGTCATCACCAGCAACGGCGAGCGGGACTTCCCTCCGGCGTTCCGCCGCCGCTGCCTGCCCCTGCACCTCGGGGACCCGGACGAGGCGCGGCTGCGCGGGATCGTCGAAGGCCATCTCGGGCCCGACGCCCTCGCCGACGCCGGTGACCTCGTCATGGCGTTCCTGGCCCAGCGGGCGGTCGGGGAACTCGCCACCGACCAGCTCCTCAACGCCGTGTTCCTGCGCCGGGGCGGGGCCCGGCTGGACGCCGACGGACTGCTGAAGACGGTGTTGCACCGGCTCAACGCGGACGGCTGAGCCATGTTCGAGGAGCTGCGGAGGGTACTCGGACAGGAGGCCGGGCTGCCGTCCCTGGGACAGGAGGAACTCCTCGACATTCTCTGGCTGGCGGCACGCGTCCCGTCCGGCCCGGTGGCCCCCCTGGCCGCGCATGTCCCGCCCGACGCCGACCCGGAGTCCCCGGACACCGAGGACTCCTCGCCCGGCGCGGAGCCGGACCCGAACGCGACCCCACCCCCCTGTACCACGGCAGGAACGGGACCGGGCAACGCACGCAGAACCGCCCGCCCGGTCCCCCAACTGCCGGTCGTCTCCGGGCCCCTGACCGCCGAACCGCCGACCGGAGCCCTGTGGACCCCCGGCGTCCGGGCCCTCGGCCCCACCCTTGCCCTGGGCCGGGCCCTGCGTCCGCTCAAACGGCGCGTCCCGAGCCGCCGCCGCAGTGAACTCGACGAAGCGGCCACCGCCGATCTCCAGGCCGACACCCGCACCCCGCACCTGGTGCTGCGAGCCCGGCCGGAGCGATGGCTGCGGCTGACCCTGATCATCGACGGCGGTGTGTCCATGCCTCTGTGGCAGCGGCAGTGCGCCGAGCTCCAGGGCCTCTTCGAACGAAGCGGCGCCTTCCGTCAGGTGGAGACCTGCCAGATCCGCTACGACGGCGAGGGCGCGGAGGTCCGGCTCGGCCGCCCCTGGACGACCGTGACGCCGACCCGGCCGGCGGACACCGTCTGCGACACCGCCGGCCGGACCATGGTGCTGGTCGTCACCGACGGTGCGGCGGCCGCGTGGCGCGACGGACGCCTGCGGCCGGTGATCGAAGCCTGGGCCCGCTGCGGCCCCACGGCGGTGCTCCACACCCTCCCCCGCCGGCTGTGGGCGGGCTCCGGCGTACGGGCGGACAGCTGGCAGGTCGTCTCCCCCCGTCCCGGCGCGGCGAACACGGCCTGGACCGTGACGGACCGGGTGCTCCCCCCGAGCGTCGCACCGCCTCCGCCGGTGCCCGTCCCCGTCCTGGAACTGACCCCGGCCGGCTTCTCGACCTGGGCCGTGCTGAACACGGTCGTCGGCCGACCGATCCCGGCCCGCCTGTGGGCTCCCGAGCCGAGCCACACACCGGCCGCACCGGTTCGCGTCTCCGTCCGGGACTTCGCCCGCGCCGCCTCGCCCGAGGCCCTGCGCCTGGCCGCGCATCTGGCGGCGATGGCTCCGGTCACCGTGCCCGTGATGCAGCTCGTCCACTCCTGCCTCGACCAGCGCCAGGACACCGCGCCACTGGCCGAGGTCTTCCTGGGCGGCCTGATCCAGCCCGTGGAGCCCGAGGACACCGGCCTCACCGGACGCCACCGGCTGTTCGACTTCACCCCGGAGGCCAAGGACCTGCTCCTGGACGCCGTCCCCACCGCGGAACTCCTCGCGTGCAGCCGCCGTGTGGGGGAGCGCATCGAGAGCCTGACCGGCCGTTCGTCGGACTTCCCGGCCTGGCCGCTGGACCGGAGCGAGACGGGAGAGGCCGCGCCGTTCGCGTACCTGGGGCCGGCGATGCAGGCCCGGCTGGGGGTGCCGGACTCGTCCGCCGACGGGGTGGTCCTCTCGCCGCAGGCCGAGGAGACGGCGTCCGTGTGGGTGCCGGACGAGGCATCCGCCGAGCTCCCCCGCTGGGACCACGTCATGAGCCTGGTGGACACGGCGGCCGGGTCACCGGACGAGCCGCCCGCCGGGGTGCGCTCCCGGTTGCGCGAGCAGTATGTGGACGCGTTGCTGTCCCGGTGCCCCGCGGAGGTCCGGAGCGCGTTCGCCCGGGTGCGCGGCGTTCCGCAGGACGCCGATGTGCTGCTCCTGCATCTGCTCAGGTACATCCACGACGAGCCCGCCGCGACGCGGAAGAGCGAGGCGGAGATCGCCGGGGACCTGCTGCGGTATCTCGACGAGCGGGGCCTCCGTCTCGAACGCGAGCGTCGTCTTCCAGGGGAGGGGGTGCGCCGGCCCGACCTGGTCTGGCACGGTGACGGCTGGACCTGCCCGGTGGCGATCGAGCGGGCGGCCTCACCCTTCGGCTGGTCGGCGCCCTGGGACACCTTGACGGTGCCGGCCTTCCTCCTCGCCGTGGACGACGACGAGAAGCCGGACGGACGCGTCCCGTTCGAGGAGTGCGTCGTGGCCTGGCCGGACCGGTCGCTCATCGGCCTGCGCCTGCAGAACCGGGCCCCGACCGGCTCACCGGGCTCGCCGGGAACCCGCAGGATCTGCATCGCCGTCGACATCGTCGGATACGGGAAGATGGACCGCCGCACGGGACGGCGGATGCAGGAATCCCTCCACGACGTCCTCGACCTCGCGTTGCGGATGACGGGGGTCCCCCGCCGTTTGTGGGTCCGCCAGGACCGTGGTGACGGCACACTCGTCCTGCTGCCCCACGGGCTGGACGAGGCGAGGGCGGTCCGCGGCTTCGTGGACGGCCTCGCACAGGGGCTGCGGCATGTGCGCGAGCGCGGAGTCCGGATGCGCCTGCGGGCCGCTCTCGCCCTGGGTGCCGCCGGCGTGAGCGAGCGGGGCGCCGAGGGGGAAGCCGTACTCCATGTCGCCCGCCTGGCCGACTCGGCCGCGCTGCGCCGGTCACGGGCCGACTGCGCGCTCATCGTGTCCGAGTCGCTCTACGAGAGCGTGCCCGAACTCCACGGCCGCCTCCAACGGGTGCGGATCGAGGAGAAGGCGCTCCGGACCTGGGCGTGGCTGCGGCCCGACCCGCCCCGGCTGCCCGACCCGGATCGCTCCAACGCGGTGCTGATCGGGGTCGGCGCCTACACCGAACTGCCCCGTCTGCCGCAGGTCGGCGTGGGGCTGCGCGAGCTGTCGCTGCTGTTCACGGATCCTTCGGAGGGCACGTTCAGCGGGTCGCGTACGACGGTGCTGCCGGACCCGGACGACGGAGCGGCGGTCCTCGGCGTCGTCGCGCATGCGGCGAGCTCCGCCGAGGACACCTTGCTGGTGTACTTCGCGGGACACGGCCTGTACGACTCGGTCTCCGGCGAGCTGAGCCTGGCTCTGCGCCGCAGTCGTCCGTACGCGCCCGTCACGGGCGTGCCGTTCGACGACATCCGCCGAGTGGTCCTCGGCAGTGCGGCCCGGCACAGGATCGTCATCCTGGACTGCTGCTACAGCGGGTCCCCGGGGCCCCACGGCGTGCCCGGGGTGTTCAACGTTGTGCCGTCGGACGATGTGACCGTCCTGGCGGTGTCGGCTCCCCCCGGGGACGGGTGCATGGCGCTGACCGGGGAGCTCGTCGACGTCCTGGCCGCCGGTCTGGACGACGGGTCGGAGGTCGTCTCGCTGAGGGGGCTGCACCAGGAGCTGCGACACCGGCTCAGGGCCGCCGGTCTTCCCGAGCCGACGCTCAGATCCCACGACGACGGCGAGATCGCCCTCGCCCGCAACCGCGCCCGCTAGGCCGGGTCCGGCCGTGGCCGCTGCTTTCCCGCGACCTGAGCGGCCGGACACGACCTAGACGGCCGCCCCCGCGCACTCCGCGCAGGTCCCGAAGATCTCCACCGTGTGCGCCACGTTCACATAGCCGTGCTCCGCCGCGATCGCCTCCGCCCACTTCTCCACCGCCGGGCCCTCCACCTCGACCGCCTTGCCGCAGGTGCGGCAGACGAGGTGGTGGTGATGGTCGCCGGAGGAGCAGCGGCGGTAGACGGACTCGCCGTCGGAGGTGCGCAGGACGTCCACCTCGCCGGCGTCGGCGAGGGACTGGAGGGTGCGGTACACGGTGGTCAGGCCGACGGAGTCGCCCTTGTGCTTGAGCATGTCGTGGAGTTCCTGCGCGCTGCGGAACTCGTCGACCTCGTCCAGTGCCGCCGCGACGGCGGCGCGCTGCCGGGTGGCACGGCCCTTCACGGGCGGTCCAGCGGTCGTCACCGTTGCCTCCTCACGTCTGCGGCTTGCCGGGCCATTGTGCCAGCCCGGCCTGTGCCGAGTCAGACACCGACCCCGTCGCCCGTCCCCCGGGTGGCCGGAATCGTGCACTCCGCGGGGTCTCCGGCCGGGTGGGCGGCGGCGGCCGCGCGGGCACGGCGGCGGGCCAGGGGGGCGGCCAGCGCGCCGAGCGTGAGGAACGCGGCGATGGTCAGCAGCACGATCGTCGCGCCGGGCGGGACGTCCTGGTAGTACGAGGTGACCGTGCCGCCGATGGTCACGCTCACGCCGATCGCCACGGCGATCGCGAAGGTCGCGGCGAAGCTGCGGCTGAGCTGCTGGGCGGCGGCGACCGGGACCACCATCAGGGCCGAGACGAGGAGCAGGCCGACCACGCGCATCGCGACCGTGACGGTCACGGCCGCCGTGACGGCCGTCAGCAGATTGAGGGCGCGGACCGGGAGACCGGTGACCCGGGCGAACTCCTCGTCCTGGCTGACCGCGAACAGCTGGCGGCGCAGGCCCAGGGTGACCAGCACCACGAAGGCGGCGAGCAGGCAGATCGCTGTCACGTCCGAGTCGCTCACCGTCGACAGGGAGCCGAAGAGGTACGAGGTGAGGTTCGCGTTGGAGCCGCCCGGCGCGAGGTTGATGAACATCACGCCGCCGGCCATACCGCCGTAGAAGAGCATGGCGAGGGCGATGTCGCCGCGGGTGCGGCCGTACCAGCGGATGAGTTCCATCAGCACCGCGCCGAGGACCGAGACCGCGGTGGCCATCCAGACCGGGGAGGCGGAGAGCAGGAAGCCGAGGCCGACGCCCGTCATCGCGACATGGCCGATGCCGTCGCCCATCAGGGCCTGGCGGCGCTGGACGAGGTAGATGCCGACGGCGGGGGCGGTGATGCCGACCAGGACGGCGGCGAGCAGCGCCCGCTGCATGAAGGCGTAGTCGAGGAGGTCCATCAGCTCAGCAGTCCTGTGCGCATCGGTTCGGCACCCGCCGGGGCGTGCGGGTGTACGTGGTCGTGGCCGGGCAGGGCGTGCTGGCCGACGGCCTTGGGCGGCGGGCCGTCGTGCTGTACACAGCCGTCACGCAGGACGACCGCCCGGTCGATCAGGGGTTCCAGGGGGCCCAGTTCGTGCAGCACGAGCAGGACCGTCGTACCGGCCGCGACCTGGTTCTTCAGGGTCTGTGCCAGGACCTCCTGGCTGGCCAGGTCCACGCCCGCCATCGGCTCGTCCATGATCAGCAGCTCGGGTTCGCAGGCGAGGGCGCGGGCGATCAGGACGCGCTGGTGCTGGCCGCCGGAGAGCGCGTCGACGTTGTCCCTGGCCCGGTCCACCATGCCGACGAGGTCCAGGGCGTGCCGTACGGCCTCGCGGTCGCCCTTGCGGAAGACGCCGAAGCGGGTGCGCGAGAGGCGGCCGGAGGAGACGACCTCGGTGACGGTGGCGGGGACGCCGCCGGCGGCCGTGGTGCGCTGGGGGACGTAACCGATCCGCGCCCAGTCCCGGAACCGCCGGCGCGGGGTGCCGAACAGCTCGATCTCGCCGGAGCCGACCGGCACCTGGCCGATGACGGTCCGTACGGCGGTGGACTTGCCGGAGCCGTTGGCGCCGAGCAGCGCGACGACCTCACCGCGGTGCACGGTGAGGTCGATGCCCCGCAGGACCGGGCGCGAGCCCAGGTCGGCGCGGACCCCGCGCAGGGAAATGACGGGCTCGGTCATGCCGCTCTCCGATCGGCTGGTCACTTGGCTCCCAGGGCCTTCTGGAGCGCCTTGAGGTTCGCCTGCTGGACCGAGAAGTAGTCCTTGCCGCGGGACTTGTCCGTGATGCCCTCGATCGGGTCGAGGACGTCCGTGGTCAGTCCGGCGTCGGAGGCGATGGTCTTCGCGGTCTTGTCGCTGACGAGCGTCTCGTAGAACACGGTGGTGACGCCGTCGGCCTTCGCCATCTTCTCAAGCTCCTTCACGCGCGCGGCGCTGGGCTCCGACTCGGGGTCGAGGCCGTTGATGGCCTCCTCGGTCAGGCCGTAGCGCTCGGCGAGGTAGCCGAAGGCGGCGTGGGTGGTGACGAAGACCTTCGTCCTCGTGTCCGCGAGGCCGTCCTTGAACGCGGTGTTCAGGGCGTCGAGCCGCTTCACCAGGGCCGCGGTGTTCGCCTTGTAGTCGGCCGCGTGGTCCGGGTCGGCCTTCTCGAAGGCCTTGCCGACGCCCTCGGCGACCTGGGCGTAGCGCACCGGGTCGAGCCAGATGTGGGGGTCGAGGCCGGACAGCTCCTCGTTCTCGTGGTCGTCGTGCTCGGCCGCGTGGCCGCCGACCTCGTTGCCGTGCTTCTCCAGGGAGGTCAGCGCGGCGGCGTCGATCTTGGTCTTGACCTCGGACTGGGCCACCGCGTCGTCGACGGAGGGCTGGAGGTTCTTGAGGTAGAGCACCGCGTCGGACTCCTGGAGCTGCGCGGTCTGTTTGGCGCTGATCTCCAGGTCGTGCGGTTCCTGGCCGGGCTGGGTGAGACTGGTGACGTGGACGTGGTCGCCGCCTATCCGCTCGGCGAGGAAGGCCATCGGGTAGAACGACGCGACGACGTCGAACTTGTCCGTGTTGCCGGCGGCACTCGCCCCCGAGCAGGCGGTGAGGGTGCCGAGCCCGAGGGCGGCGGTGGCCGCCATGGCTATGCCGGATATGTGCTGACGCCGTACGTTCATGACAGTCATTTTCAACAAATATGGAAACCGTTGTCAACAAGCCCGGTCAAGGCCGGGTGAAGGGCTGGGTAAGGGCTGGGTAAGGGAACCGATTTGATTCAGGGGGAGCCCCCGCCGGTACCCTGAACCATTCGCTGGAAGCATCTCGCTTCGTCGCCCGTCGTCGTTATGAAGAGAGCACCGTGGCCGCCGACAAGATCGACACCATCGTCAGCCTGAGCAAGCGCCGTGGCTTCGTATTCCCCTGTAGTGAGATCTACGGCGGCCAGCGTGCCGCCTGGGACTACGGACCGCTGGGTGTCGAGCTCAAGGAGAACCTGAAGCGCCAGTGGTGGCGCTACATGGTGACGTCGCGCGAGGACGTGGTCGGTATCGACTCGTCCGTCATCCTGGCCCCCGAGGTCTGGGTCGCCTCTGGTCACGTCGCCACCTTCTCCGACCCGCTGACCGAGTGCACCTCCTGCCACAAGCGGTTCCGCGCGGACCACCTGGAGGAGGCCTACGAGGCCAAGCACGGCCGTCCCCCGGCGAACGGCCTGGCCGACATCAACTGCACCCACTGCGGTACGAAGGGCCAGTTCACCGAGCCCAAGCAGTTCTCGGGTCTGCTCGCCACCCACCTCGGCCCGACGCAGGACACCGGCTCCATCGCCTACCTGCGCCCCGAGACCGCCCAGGGCATCTTCACCAACTTCTCCCTCGTGCAGACCACCTCGCGCCGCAAGCCGCCGTTCGGCATCGCGCAGATGGGCAAGTCCTTCCGCAACGAGATCACGCCCGGCAACTTCATCTTCCGCACCCGCGAGTTCGAGCAGATGGAGATGGAGTTCTTCGTCAAGCCGGGCGAGGACGAGAAGTGGCAGGAGTACTGGATGGAGCAGCGCTGGAACTGGTACACCGGCCTGGGCCTGCGCGAGGAGAACATGCGGTGGTACGAGCACCCGAAGGAGAAGCTCTCCCACTACTCCAAGCGCACCGCTGACATCGAGTACCGCTTCCAGTTCGGCGGCAACGAGTGGGGCGAGCTGGAGGGCGTCGCCAACCGCACCGACTACGACCTCTCGGCCCACTCCAAGGCCTCCGGCCAGGACCTCGCGTTCTACGACCAGGAGGCCCAGGAGCGCTGGACGCCGTACGTCATCGAGCCCGCGGCCGGTGTCGGCCGCGCGATGCTGGCGTTCCTGCTCGACGCCTACGTCGAGGACGAGGCGCCCAACGCCAAGGGCAAGCTGGAGAAGCGCACGGTCCTGCGCCTCGACCACCGCCTGGCTCCCGTGAAGGTCGCGGTCCTGCCCCTTTCGAGGAACCCCGAGCTGTCCCCGAAGGCCAAGGGCCTCGCCGCCGCGCTGCGCCAGAACTGGAACATCGAGTTCGACGACGCGGGCGCGATCGGCCGCCGCTACCGCCGCCAGGACGAGATCGGCACGCCGTACTGCGTCACGGTCGACTTCGACACCCTCGAGGACAACGCCGTCACCGTGCGCGAGCGTGACTCCATGAAGCAGGAGCGCGTCTCCCTCGACCAGATCGAGAGCTACCTGGCGGGCCGCCTGATCGGCTGCTAGTCCACCGCCGGCACCGGCCCCGCACCCCTCACGGGATGCGGGGCCGCTGTGTTTCAGAGGTCCAGGTCCGCGTACAGAGCCGCGTGGTCGGAGGCCTGGGTCGCCCTCGACGTGACCGTCTGGAACGGCTTGAACGTCTTCGGTTCGAAGGTGCCCCGCCGTTCCACCTCGACGTGCTCGATGCGCTCGAACAGCCCCGGCGGGAACAGGAGGTAGTCGATCTTGTCCTCGTCCTGTGTGCCCGGTCCGTGGGTGCCCGGGTCTCCCGTGTAGCTGGAGTGCGTCATCGCGTCCTTGAGGCCGGCTCCCAGGAGGGTCTGGACCGGGGGGCTGGCCATGAAGTCGTTGAGGTCGCCGGCGACGAGGACGTGGTCCGACCGCAGGAGCGCGGCCTCGTAGATCTCCCGGACGCGCTTGGCCTGGCGGGCCCGGAGTCCGGCGCCGCCACCGCGCTTGCTCTTGAGGTGGTTGCCCAGGATCCACAGGGGCGTGCCGTTGAGTGCGATCTCGAACTCGGGGCAGTCCCGGCTGAAGAGCCGCAGTCCGCCCTGCCCGGGGTCGAAGATGTGCGACCGCACCGAGGTGATGGGGTGGCGGCTGAGGATGCCCACGTCGATGCCGCGGGGGTCGTTGCCGTCGATCAGCAGGTTGAACGGGTACGGCTGGTGCCCCAGCGTCTCGCCGAGGACGTTCTCGTTGAAGCGCTCCAGGGCGAGGCGGTCCTCCACCTCCACCATGAGCAGGATGTCCGCGTTGACCTCGGCCACCACACGCCCGGTGTTCTGGACAGCCGGCCAGCTGAGGTCGTCGCGCACGAGCTGGGCCCAGCCGGCCCAGTCCCCGCGGCCGCCGGCGTCGACCGTGACGGGGGGACCGTCGTCGAAGAGTCTGCCGCCCTTCCCCTTCAGCTCGTTGACGAAGAACGGCCGGGGGCTGTCCGGCGTGGAGTTGAGGACCTGGTGCTCCATGACGATCGCGAGGATCCGCTCCTTGTCGTTCTTCGTGTAGCTGTCCTTCTCCAGGAGGGACACGAGTTCGGCGAAGTCGGCGAGGACCTTGTCGCGCTGGGTGTCGCTCTCCAGGGCGAAGGCTTTGGGGCGGCGGAAGAGGTTCTCCGCGTTGAAGGTGCCGATGCGAATGGACATGACGCGCCTCCCGCGGCGGCGCTGGGCCGCACGGCCGGCGGCAGGCGCCGCCGAGGTGACTGCACGCCGACACTCACCATTGTCCGGGTCGCGGGCTCCGCCGTCGTGTCGAAGGGCGGGGAGCGGCGGGCCCGCGCGGGGTGACGGAGCTGACAGATATCAGCTGACAGATGTTGAAATCTGTCAGCCATGATGTCAGGGTGGAGTGCATGACGATCCCCACCCGCCCCCTCGGCAGCACCGGCCCCCGTGTCTCCGCCCTCGGCCTCGGCTGCATGGGCATGACCGCCCTGTACGGCGAAGCCGACCGCGCCGAGTCCCTCGCCACGATCCACGCCGCACTGGAGGCCGGCGTCACCCTGCTGGACACCGGCGACTTCTACGGCATGGGCAGCAACGAACTCCTCATCGCCGAGGCCCTGCGCACCGCGCCCGCCGCCCGGCGCGAGCAGGCCCTGCTCAGCGTGAAGTTCGGCGCCCTGCGCGGCCCGGACGGCTCCTGGCTCGGCTACGACGGACGGCCCGCCGCCGTCAAGAACTTCGCCGCCTACTCCCTCCAGCGCCTCGGCGTCGACCACCTCGACGTCTACCGCATCGCCCGCCTCGACCCCGACGTCCCCGTCGAGGAGACGGTCGGCGCCCTCGCCGAACTCGTCGAGCAGGGGTACGTCCGGCACATCGGCCTCAGCGAGGTCGGCGCCGAGACCATCCGCCGGGCCGCGGCGACCGCCCCGATCGCCGACCTCCAGATCGAGTACTCGCTGATCTCCCGCGGCATCGAGCGCTCGATCCTGCCCGTCACCCGCGAACTGGGCATCTCCGTCACCGCGTACGGCGTCCTCGGCCGCGGCCTGATCTCCGGACACTTCACGGCCGAACGGCAGCTCACCGCGGGCGACTTCCGGGCCTTCTCGCCCCGCTTCCAGGGCGAGAACCTCCGGCACAACCTGACGCTGGTCGAGGCGCTGCGCGAGATCGCCGACCGCAAGGGCGTCTCCGTCGCCCAGACCGTGATCGCCTGGGTGCTCGCCCAGGGCGAGGACATCGTCCCGCTGATCGGCGCCCGCAGCCGGGAGCGGCTCACGGAGTCGCTGGGCGCCCTGGACGTCGTACTCGACAAGGCGGACCTCGCGGCGATCGAGGAGGCCGTGCCCGCCGACGCGGCGGCCGGCGGACGCTATGCGCAGGCGGCGATGGAACACCTCGACAGCGAGCGGTGAGCACCCCGCCCGGTACCGTCTGACCATGGCTCCGCCGCAGACCTCCGAGATCCTGACCCCCGAGCGCATCCTCGAAGCGACCGAGGAGGTGCTGCGGCGCCACGGCCCGGCCAAGGCCACCGTGGTCGACGTGGCCCGCGCGCTCGGGGTCAGTCACGGCAGCGTCTACCGGCACTTCCGCACCAAGGCGGCGCTGCGCGAGGCGGTCACCAAGCGATGGCTGGACCGTACCTCCGAGGCCCTCGCGGGCATCGCCGCCGACGCAACGCGCGCCCCGCGGGCCCGGCTGCGCGCCTGGCTCGCCGCCCTCTTCGAGGCCAAGCGGCGCAAGGCGGGCGACGACCCCGAGCTGTTCGCCACCTATCTGGTGCTGACCAAGGAGAGCGGCGAGGTCGTCCGCGAGCACATCGCCGACCTCACCGGCCAGCTCGGGACGATCATCACGGCGGGCGTCGAGGCCGGCGCCTTCGACGTCCCCGACCCGGCCACCGCCGCCCGCGCCGTCTTCCACGCCACCGCCCGCTTCCACGACCCCGGCTACCTCACCGTGTGGGAGCGGCCCGAGGCGCAAGGAGACTTCGAGGCGCTGGTGGACCTGCTGGTGAGGGGTCTGGGCACCGGACAGGCGGCCGACACCCCGGCGGACTAGAGTGTGCGGCCGACCACGCGCCGGACCGACCACCCCGCGCGCCACCGACACGAACCGGGAGAGACCCAGATGCCCCCGACGATCCGCAGGGCGGTGATCCCCGCCGCCGGACTCGGCTCCCGGCTGCTGCCGCTGACGAAGGCGACGCCGAAGGAGATGCTCCCGGTCGGCGACAAGCCGGTGATCGAGCACACCGTGCGCGAACTGGTGGACTCCGGCATCACGGACATCACCATCGTCGTCTCCGGCGGCAAGTCCCTCATCCAGGACCACTTCCGCCCCAACCCCGCCCTCGTCGAGCAGCTCCGCGCCGACGGCAAGCCCGCCTACGCCGACGCCGTCGAGGAGATCGCCGAGCTGGCCCGCCGGGGCCACATCACCTACCTCGACCAGCGCGGCCCCTACGGCAACGGCACCCCGGTCCTCAACGCCGCCCGCTCCTTCGGCGACGAACCGGTCCTCGTGCTGTGGCCCGACGACGTGTTCGTGGCGGAGGTCCCCCGCGCCCAGCAGCTCATCCGCGCCCACGAGCAGACCGGCTGCCCCGTCCTCGCCCTCATGCCGATGGACCCCGCCGACTCCCAGCGCTACGGCGTCCCCCTCGTCAAGGAGGACCTCGGCGGCGGCACCCTGCGCATCACCGGCCTGGTCGAGAAGCCCGAGCCGGACGCCGCGCCCTCCTCCTACGCGGCCATCGGCGGCTATGTCATCACCCCCGGCATCGTCGACGAACTCCGCGAGCAGACCCGCCGCTGGTACGAGCACCGCACCGGCGAGATCTACCTGACCGACGCGATCAACGCCTACGCCGCCACCCGCGCCGTCTACGGCCAGGTCATCCAGGGCCGCTGGTACGACACCGGCAACCCCGCCGACTACCTGATCGCCCAGATGGCCCACGCCCTGGCCCACCCCGAGTACGGGCCGCGACTGCGGGGGCTGGTCAGCGACCTGGACGCCGACACCGCAGAACCCCGAGCAGCTGAGTGAGGACACGCAGGGCCGCCTGCCGGCGAGAGGGCCGACGGGACCAGACGGCCGGCAGCACCACACCGGCGTAGAGCGCGAGGAAGACGAGAACGAAGGGGAACAGGGGGAGGGCCGGGAGCGTCGTCATGGCAGCTTCCTCAAGAGTCGGTGACCGTTTCGCCGGTCACGACGATCCTCCGTCCCCGCCGTCGCTCGGCTGGATTCCGACGCACCCCGAACGTCCTTCGGAAGCCGCAGGTCACGCCGTACGCTTCGGATGAGTTCGCCGAACCGCGCCGAAGGGGTTGGGAGTTGGCCGATCAGCCCACGGGACCTGTCGGGGACTTCTGCGCCGAGCTGCGGCGGCTGGTGCGGGCCTGCGCCGTGGCCCAGAAGGACATCGCCAAGTCCCTTGAGGTGCCGCCGTCCTCGGTCTCGGAGCTGCTGGGCGGACGGCGCCGCACTCCCCCGGAGTGGGACGTCGTGCGGGGAGTCGTGGAGCTCTGCGCGCGACGGCAGCCGTCCTCGCCTGTTGCACTGCCACCGGGCGTACGGCTCGACACCCCGTGGTGGAAGGCGCGTTACGAGAATTTGATCTGGGTCTTCGAGAACGGCCCCGTGCGGTCCATCCCCGAGCCACGGTCGGCAGCCGTCCGGGTGGTAACCGAACTCCCCGAGGCCACGGACGTCTTCGCAGCCTCCGCCATGGACGCCTCGGGGGCCGTGCTCGTCCTCACCGGCGGTGACGGAGATCTGGCCTACGCACTGAAGAAACAGCTGTCCAAAGAGGGCGAGACAGCGCAGGCGCTCGGCGTCCTGCTGGACCGATTCCCCGAACGGGTGCGGGCCGCGCACGGAGTGCGGCGGGCCGCGCTGCTCCAAGCCGCGCGGGTGGTTCTGGTCTCGGTGGCGGTGGCCGACACCGGCGTGCGCCCGTTCGTCGAGGGCGGCAGACGCTCGGTCACGGGCGGTGCGGCCCGTGCCTACGGTTGGCCTGTCGCCGCCGGGGAACCCGACGAAGCCCCCGCACTGCCGGCCGACCCCGCCTTGCGGCAGGGCATCGAACTGGGCAGGATCGAGTCCCCGGACGACCGGCGCCTGCTCCACACCTATGTGTCCCTCGCCGGGCCCCTTGCCGCCGAGTGCCCCGAGTTCGCGCTCGCCGCCGGGCTCCCCGGGTGCCTGGACAGCGAGCGGGCGGGACTGGCCGGACTCGGTTCGACGCTGGGACGCTTCGCGGATCGGGCCGACCTGCTGCCCGCGGCCCGCCCACTGCTGGACGGACCGATCACCGACCTCGACGTGCGCGGCCCGGTCCTGCCCAGCCTGGCGGACGGCTATGTCAATCCCCGCTACCGACTCGCCGGACCCGGTGAGACGAACCTCCAGCAAGGTGCTGCTTCCGACAAATGGTGGCGGGACCAGCCGCTCCACGACGACATCGAACGTTTCCTCGCCGCCCACCTCATCGGTCTTCCCGCACTGCTCAGCCCACTGATCGTGCTGGGCCATCCGGGCGCGGGCAAGTCCCTGCTCACCAAACTGCTGACGACCCGCCTCCCCGCCCGCGAGTTCCGCGCGCTCCGGGTCGAGTTGCGGCACACGCCCGCCGACGCCGACGTACAGACACAACTGGAACACGCGCTCCGACGCGCCACCGGACGGTCCGAGGCATGGCCCGACTGGGCGGAACACGAACCGGACTCGATCCCGGTCGTCCTCCTCGACGGCTTTGACGAGCTGCTCCAGGCGGGAGCGCAACGCCTGGATGCAGCAAGGCAGTTCGCTTACCTCCGGGACGTCGAGTGGTTTCAGCGCCGGGAAGCGGAAGCCGGGCGTCCGCTCGTCGTGGTCGTGACGAGCCGCACGGTGGTGGCAGCCCGCGCGGAGATCCCGGAACAGAGCCCGGTGTTGCGGCTGGAACCCTTCGACACCTCGGAGATCGAACGCTGGCTGGCCGCCTGGAACGAGACCAATCTGCACTACCTGGAGCGGCACGGCCTGCGCTCGCTGTCCCTCGACGCCCTCGCACCGCACCGGGACCTCGCGGCCCATCCGCTCCTGCTGCTGATGCTCGCGCTGTACGACGCGGACGACAACGCCCTGTACCGCGGCCGCGACGAGAACATCAGCCGCACCGAGCTCTACGACCGGCTGCTGACGACGTTCGTCCGCCGTCAGCTCGTCAAGGACGGTCCACTGCCCGCGTCCGTCGAACAGGAAGCTCTGGACAGGGAGTTGCACCGACTATCGGTCATCGCTCTCGGGATGTTCCAGCGGGGGGCCCAGGCCATCGCCGGTGGCCAGGCCGAGGACGACCTACGCGCCCTGGCGGACGGCGGCACCGGCGACGACCTTCTCTTCGGCCGTTTCTTCTTCGTGCACGAGGCGCAGGCGGTGGTCGCCGAACAACGGCTGCGGAGCTACGAGTTCATGCACGCGACCTTCGGCGAACATCTGACCGCCCGGCTGATCGAGCGGGCACTGCGCCGGTTGCCGTCGCTGCTTCCGGACGACGGTGAGCTGTACGCGCTGCTGTCCTACACCCCGCTCACCGACCGGGCGCAGGTCGTGCAGGACCTCACCGACATGATCGCCGGCTGGGAGAGGGGGCAGCGGTCGGCGCTGCCCGGCCTGCTCGCCGTACTGTTCCGGGAGGCCCCGTGGGAAACGCCCCACCGCGGTGGGCCCGCGTATGCGCCGGCCCGGCGGACGAGAGCGCACCAGGACGCCGTCTACACCGCGAACCTGCTGCTGATCGCGGTGCTGGCGTCCGGAGAGCTCGACGCGTCGAACTTCCTCGGTCCCGACGACCTCGCCGACCGCTGGCGTCGGCAGGCGCTGGTGTGGCAGTCACAGATGTCGCCCGAGTCATGGGACCTGTACACGTCCGCACTGCAACCCGGACGGATCTGGTCCAGAGACGACGTTCCGCGCCAGGACCTGCGTCTCGGCATGCGCCGAGTGCCGGTGGACCGGCCCGACCTCAGCTGGCCGCTCGGCTTCCCCGAGAGCGGGGTGCTCTCGACGGAACCAGGTCCGGAGGCCGTGCGTGGCACGGCACGCCGAGTCCTGTTCGTGGGAGACCGAGACGCGGAACTGCTCTTGGACGTGGCCCGGCCCGTCCTGCAGCAGCTTCCGAGCGCCCTACGGGTCCATCCGGTCGACCGGGAGGGCGCCATCCGGTCGGTGGGGCAGACGGTGGCGGCCCTGCTCCTCCATGACCCGCGCGATCCGGCGGCGCTGCCCGGTCGCTTCCTCAGCTGTCTGGGTGCCCTCACCGCTCTGCCACCCGAGGAAGCGGAGTCCGTGCTCGGCCTGGTCTGCGAACGACTCGCCTACGACGTCGGTGAGTTGTCCGACAAAGACCTGCGGACCGTGCTGGAACGTCTGAACCGCCGCCTCAGAGGAGGCCTGCGCCCGCCGAGACCGACACTGGCGAACTGCGTGGGGCAGGTCCTCGGGCGAGGCGACCATCGACTCGGGGAACAGGCCGCCGCCCTCATCGAGCGGGCCGTCCGGCACATGGACCTGGTGACGCTGACCCGGGCGGGTCGCTCCGCCCGGTTCTGGCATCCCCTCCACGGGGTCTGCCCAGACGATCTCGACGCGCTTTTCGACGCCTGCCTTCCCGATCCGACCGAGGCTGCCCGCCACCCCCACGAGGTCGTCGAGCTGCTCCGTCTCGCCATCGACCTGGGCCTGACCGACTGGCTCGCAGCCCATGTCGCCGAGCTGCTCGTGCTCCTTCCCGACAACGCCTTCGACCTCCTCCGCCCGTGTGACCTCGGTCCCCTGCGCGAGGCCCTGCCGGACGGCGGCTACGACTACGAGAAGGAGTTCAGGCAGATCGAGGAGAGCTACCGGCCGTACACCGCCAGAAGTCCCGCATCAGCGGAGTCGGCGTCGGGTTCTCCATCGCCACCTGGGTCAGCAGGATCGTGACCGTGTCCGTGGCGGGGACGAGGTGGGCCGTCGTGCCGGTGCCGCCGACCCAGCCGTAGCGGCCGGGCACGTTCCAGGGGGCCAGGGGAGCGATGTCGACCTGGCCGCCGTAGCCCCAGCCCTGGCCCTCCAGGAACAGGGCGCCCCCGTCCCGCTGACCGGCGTCGAGGTGGTTGCTCGTCATCCGGCTGACCGAGGCGGGGGAGAGCAGTCCGCCGCCGCCGTCCAGGAGGAGCCGGGCGAAGGCCAGCCAGTCGTCGGCCGTGGAGACCAGGCCCCCGCCGCCCGAGGGGAACGCGGGGAGCCGGCTCCACTGGCCGTCCGGGTGGTCCGTCACCTCCAGCGCCCCGGCGCCGTCGGGACGGTACGCGGTCGTGAAGCGGTCCCGCCTCTCCTCGGGGACCTCGAACGCCGTGTCCTTCATGCCCAGCGGCTCCAGCAGCCGCTCCGCCAGGAAGTCGGGGAGGGGGCGGCCGGAGGCGCGTGCGACCAGGATGCCCTGGAGGTCCGACGCCGTGCCGTACAGCCAGGCCTCGCCGGGCTGGCGCAGCAGCGGGACCCGGGCCAGCTCGGCCAGCCAGACGTCCGGGGCGGGGTACGCCTGCGGCGCCCGCCCGTCCCTCTGCACCCCGAACAGCGCCTGCACCGCCGGGAGCGCGAAGTCCGACGGGAAGCCCCAGCCGGGACGGGAGGACAGCAGGTCCTCGACCGTGATCGGCCGGGCCGCCGGGACCACGTCCGTCACGGGAGCGGACGGCGTGCGCACCACCAGCGGGCGGGCCAGCTCCGGGAGCCACTCCGCCACCGGCGCGTCGAGCCCCACCACGCCCTCGTCCACCAGCATCAGCAGCGCGGCCGCCGTCAGCGGCTTGGTGATCGACGCGATCCGGAACAGCGAGTCCCGGACCATCGGGGCGGAGCCGTCGGCGTCGACCGAGCCCACGGCGACCACCTCCACCTCCTCGCCGCGGGCCACCAGGCCCACCGCCCCGGGAACCGTCCCGTCGTCGACGTACCGCCGCAGGGTGGAGTGAAGGGTGCTCATGGCGTCGGCCTCCCGGAAGGTACGAGTCGTCACTCTCGCCCGCTGTGACTCCCCGCGCATCCGGAACTCATCGCTGGGAAGCCCCCTCCGACGGATCCACCGTCGCCTGATGGGCCTCGGCGAGATGTTCCGCCGCCTTCAGCCAGGGCAGGAACTGGGCACCCTGGCGCCAGCCACAGGTGTCGCAGCTGATGGTGCGCTGTACGCCCGTCCGCCGTACCCGGACGACATGCTCGCGTCCGTGCTGGTCCCAGCGGCTCACCTTGCTCTGATCGATCTGCGGCATGACGTCTCCAGCGTCGCTGTCCCGGCAAACCTCGGCCAGCAAGGAGTGTGCAGCACGAGCAACGTCGACGGGGTGGGTTCACCCGATCCTGCGGGGCAGACGCAGGCTCAGCAGCCCCGTCACCACCACCCCCGCCACCTGCACAACCAGCGTCGTCACCAGCGCGTCCCGCATGCCCGACCCCGGGACCAAGGAGAGGAAGAGGGTGCCGAGGGTGGCCACGCCCAGGGCCAGCGAGGCCTGCTGGGTGGTCACCATCATCCCGCTGCCCACGCCCGCCCGGTCCGGCGGCACCTCGGACATCACCAGCCGCATGACGACGGGGAGTTGGAAGGCCTGCCCGGCGCCGGCCACCGCCGTGCCCGGCAGCAGCTCCAGGAAGCCGACGCCGGGCCAGTCGGCGTGGACCGTCAGCAGGATTAGCAGCACACCGGCGCCCTGGAGCACCGCCCCCGCCGTCACCACCCGCGAACCGAACCGGGCCACCAGCCGGGGACCGGCGAGCGAGGCCAGGAAGAACGCCACGGCCATCGGCGCGAGCGCCAGACCGGCCCGGACCGGACCGAGCCCCGCCCCGCTCTGCAACGCCACCGCCACCACGAACATGAACCCGCTGAAGCCCACCGCGAGCGGCGCCATGATGGTCAGCCCGCGCCGCAGCGTGGTGAGCGCGAGCAGGCTCGGCGGGACGAGCGGTGTCCGGCCGAGCCGGTCGGCGCGTCGCTCGACGCCGTAGAACGCCGCCGCCACCAGGGGGAACGCGGCCAGCGACAGCCAGGTCCACAGCGGCCAGCCGGCCGCCCGGCCCTCGGTCAGCGGGGCGAGCAGCGTCAGCAGGGCGGCGGCGAGCAGAACGGTGCCGGGGCCGTCCACCGGCTCCGGGCGCGGGGAGCGGGTCTCGGGGACGGTCCGCACGGCCAGGACCAGGCCCACGACCACCACGGGCACGTTCACCAGGAACACCGAACGCCAGCCGGTGCCGGCCAGGTCCGCCGCGACCAGCACCCCGCCCAGGATCTGGCCCGCCACCATGGACAGGCCGGCCGTGGCGCCGTAGAGGCTCATCGCCCGGGCCCGGCGCGGACCCTCCGTGGACGACTGGATGGTGGCGAGGACCTGCGGGACCATCGCGGCGGCCGCGGCGCCCTGCGCGACCCGCGCCACGACCAGCGACCAGGCGTCGGGGGCGAGCCCGCAGGCCAGCGAGGTCAGCCCGAAGGCCGCCATACCGCCCAGGAACAGCCGGCGCCGGCCGAAGAGGTCGCCGAGCCGGCCGCCGAGGACCAGCAGTACGGCGTACGCGACCCCGTACCCGGCGACGACGAGCTCCAGGACGGACTCGCTCGCGGCCAGGTCCCGGCCGATGGACGGCAGGGCCACGTTGACGATGAAGAAGTCGATGAGGGGCAGTGCCGCACCGAGCAGCACGGTGAACAGGCCGAGGGGGCCGAGGGGGCGGGCCGGTGCCGCGGTGCGGGCGCCCGGCGGGACGGTGGTGGTCGTTGACTGGGTCACGTCCCCGAGCCTGCGCCGCGCTCCAGACGGGTACCAGAGTGTTCTTATCCTGGTAGCAGCACTACCTGGAAACAGGGTCCGGGCCGCGGCAGGCTGGAGGCATGACGACGATGGCACAAGCGCGGGCCCTGCGCGGCTCGGAGATACGGCGGCACGAACTCGCCGGCTTCCTGCGCAGCCGCCGCGAGCGGATCACCCCGGAGCAGGTCGGCCTCCCGCGCGGTGCCCGCCGCCGTACGCCGGGGCTGCGCCGCGAGGAGGTCGCCCATCTCTCGGCGGTCGGCGTCACGTGGTACACCTGGCTCGAACAGTCGCGGGACATCCATGTCTCCGTGCAGGTCCTGGACGCCCTCGCCCGCGCCCTCATGCTGGACGCCGGCGAACGCGCGCATCTCTTCCAGCTGGCCGGCGCCACCGACCCGACGCCCGCCGCGAACTGCGAGGGCGTCACCGAGGCCGTGCGCATGACCCTGGACCAGCTCGACCCGCTGCCCGCCTGCGTCCAGAACAGCCGTTACGACATCCTCGCCTACAACCGCACGTACGCCCGGCTGTTCCGCGACCTCGACGCGATCCCGCCCGAGGACCGCAACTGCATCCTCCTCGTCCACACCCAACCCGACTGGCGGGCCGCGATCGTCCACCTCGAGGAGACCATGCGGCTGATGGCGGCCAAGCTGCGCGCCTCCATGGCCGGGCATCTCTCCGAGCCGGCCTGGAAGATGCTGGTCAAGCGGCTCCAGGCGGAGTCACCGGAGTTCCGCGAGAACTGGGAGCGCTACGAGGTCGTCGTCAACCGCACCAAGATCAAGCAGTTCCGCAACCCGTACGTCGGACTCCTCACCCTCCACCACACCGACCTGTGGCTCAGCCCGGAGCACGGGGCCCGGCTGGTGTCGTACACACCGGTGGACGAGGAGAGCCGGGCGCGGCTGGAACGGCTGTATCTGGTGGCTATGGAGAAGGGCACAGGCTGACCCGGTCGCCCGGGTGCAGCACGACCGGCCTCCGCCAGCTGCTGACCGTCGTGCGACGGCCGTTCTCGTCCACGGCGACGAGCGTCGTCTCCACAGCCTCCTTCCGCACCTCGACCGGCTTCCCGCGACGGACGTCGCACAGCTCGACGGCGACCCTGCTGCCCCACTCCAGCACCTTGATGTCGTCCTCGCTCAGCGCCTTCGCAAGCTCGTGCCGGTTCACCACGCGCTGCTTGAGCGTGAGGGTGACGCTGCCGTCACCGTGCCGCTCCACCGCGTACGCCCGCGACCCGCCCGTCGACCCCGGCACCGCGACCACCACCGCCGCGGCGACGGCACAGGCCGCCAGGGCGAGCGAGACCCGGCGCCGGGTGAGGAGCCGCCGAGGAACGGGAACCGTCACCGTCTCCTCCCGCAGCTCGATCTCCCGCTTCAGCTCCGCCAGCAGCCGGTCCTCAAAGTTCTCCCGCGCGCTCATGCCTCTCCTCCGACCACGTGCAGCACCGACATGTCCGCCCCCACCGACTCCTCCGCTTCCGCCTCCGCGCGCAGCGCCTTGCGGGCCCGGTGCAGGCGGACCCGGGCCGTGACCTGGCGGATGCCGAGCGCGGTGGCTGCCTCGGTGACCGTCAGCTGGTCCACCGCGACCAGCTCGATCACCGCCCGTTCCCCTTCCGGCAGCCGGGCCAGCGCGGCCAGCAGCCGCCGGCCAGGGCTCTCCGCGTCGAGCTTGTCCTCCAGCCGGACGATGTCGTCGGCCTCCAGCAGCCGCCGCCCCGAGAACCGCCGGTTCCGCTCCGCCTCCCGCGCGACCCGGCGCCGCTCCGAGGAGACGACGTTGCGCGCGATGCCGTACAGCCAGGCCGTCTCGCTGCCGAGGCCCGGCCGGTAGGTGTGGGCCGAGTCGAGCACGGCGAGGAAGATCTCGGCGGTGAGATCGGCCGCCGTGTGCGGGTCGTCGACCCGCCGCGCCACGAACCGCGTCACCGCGTCCACATGCCGCCGGTAGAACTCCTCGAACCCCGCTAAGAGCCCGGTCCCCGTCCGTTCCCCGTCCGCCACGGACGCCTCCCTCTCCTCGGCTTCACCCGTACTTGGTACGGGGCCCGGGAAGCGTTACGGCGCCTCGGCGGTCAGGCGTTCACCCCGGCCGCCGTCCCCCTGACGTCCTGCGCCCCCTCCTCCAGCCGGCGGGCCGTCCGCTCCGCCGTGCGGCGGGCCCACGGGCCGGTGGTCAGGGCGCCGAGGGCGAGGACGAGGAGGCCGCAGGCGGTGAGGATCCACCAGCCGGGGACGGCGGCCGCGACGAACGTCTCGCGGTACGACGTCACGCTCACCCCCGCCGCCAGCACCGCTCCGACCACCGCGACGCCGAGGGTCTGGCCCAGCTGCCGGCTGGTGGAGGCGACCGCCGCCGCGACCCCGGCCTGGCTGCGGGGCATCCCGGAGACCGCCGTGTTGGTGATCGGCGCGTTCACGAAGCCGAAGCCGATCCCGAAGAGGGTGTAGCCGAGGAACAGCGTGACGTTCGAGGTCTCCGCGTCGAGGACCGCGAACAGCAGCGCGCTCGCCGTCATCGACAGACCCGCGACGATCAGCGGCAGCCGGGGACCGCGGCTGCCCACCAGCCGGCCGGACAGCGGTGCGCACAGGAACATCGGGACGGCCATCGGCAGCATCCACAGACCCGCGTCCAGAGCGTCCAGCCCCCGGACGTTCTGGAGGTAGAGCGTGGACAGGAACAGGAACCCGCCCAGCGCCGCGAACGCGCTGATCGCCACCACCGTCGCCCCGCTGAACGGCGCCGAGCGGAAGAAACGCAGGTCGATGAGGGGTTCGGCGCGGCGCGGCTCGTAGATCAGGAGTCCGGTGAGCGCGGCGAGGGCCAGGGCGGCGAAGGGGCCGCTCGTGGCCGGGCCCGCGCCGGGCGCCTCGATGATCGCGTACGTCAGGGAGCCGAAGAGCGCGATCACCAGGAGCTGGCCGACCGGGTCGGGGCGGCGGGCCCTGGGGGCGCGGGACTCGGGGACGAACCGGAGGGTGAGGAGCAGCGCCGCGAGGCCGACCGGGAGGTTGACCCAGAAGATCGCGCGCCAGCCCACCGAATCCACCAGCGCCCCGCCGAGCAGCGGGCCGGCCGCCATCGAGATGCCCACGACCGCGCCCCACACCCCGATCGCCCGGGCCCGCTCCCGGGGGTCGGTGAAGGTGTTGGTGATGATCGACATGGCGACCGGGTTCAGCATCGAGCCGCCGACCGCCTGCACCATCCGGGCCGCGATCAGCAGGTCCAGGCTCGGCGCGAGGGAGCACAGCAGCGAGCCGAGCGAGAACACCACCAGGCCCGCCATGAAGACCTTGCGGCGGCCGATCCGGTCGGCGGTGGAGCCCGCGAGCATCAGCAGCGCGGCCAGGACGACGGTGTAGGCGTCGATGGTCCACTGGAGTCCGGCGGTGGAGGCGTGCAGATCGCGCTCCATCGCGGGCAGGGCGACGTTCAGGGCGGTGGTGTCGAGGCTCACGATCAGCAGGCTCATGCAGCAGATCGCGAGGACGAGCCGACGGCGACGGGGGCTGAGCTCGGGCATGGCGTTAATAGTACGCCTAACTAATGAATATGGCTCGCAGGGCGTGCCGTACGTGAGAATGGGGAAATGTCCACGACCGCGCCCACGCAGCACACGACCCTGAGGATCGGCCCGCACGCCGTCCAGCCGCCCGTAGTCCTGGCCCCCATGGCCGGCATCACCAACGCGCCCTTCCGCACCCTGTGCCGGGAGTTCAGCGGCGGCAAGGGCCTGTTCGTGAGCGAGATGATCACCACCCGGGCGCTGGTCGAGCGCAACGAGAAGACCATGCAGCTGATCCACTTCGACGCGACGGAGAAGCCGCGTTCGATCCAGCTGTACGGCGTCGACCCGGCGACCGTCGGCAAGGCCGTCCGTATGATCGCGGAGGAGGACCTCGCCGACCACATCGACCTGAACTTCGGCTGCCCGGTCCCGAAGGTGACGAGAAAGGGCGGCGGGTCGGCCCTCCCGTACAAGCGCCACCTGCTCCGCGCGATCCTGCGCGAGGCGGTGTCCGGCGCCGGGGACCTCCCGGTGACGATGAAGATGCGCAAGGGCATCGACGACGACCACATCACCTACCTCGACGCCGGCCGGATCGCCGTGGAGGAGGGCGTCACCGCCATCGCGCTGCACGGCCGCACCGCCGCCCAGCACTACGGCGGCACCGCCGACTGGGAGGCCATCGCCCGGCTGAAGGAGCACGTCCCGGAGATCCCCGTCCTCGGCAACGGCGACATCTGGTCCGCCGAGGACGCGCTGCGGATGGTCCGTGAGACCGGCTGCGACGGAGTGGTCGTCGGACGCGGGTGCCTGGGGCGGCCGTGGCTGTTCGCGGACCTGGTGGCCGCCTTCGAAGGACGTACGGCCTTTGCCCGCCCGTCCCTGCGGGAGGTCGCCGACGTCATGGTCCGGCACGCGACCCTGCTCGGCGAGTGGATCGGCGACGAGTCGCGCGGTGTCATCGACTTCCGCAAGCACGTCGCCTGGTACCTCAAGGGCTTCGCGGTCGGCAGCGAGATGCGGGGGCGCCTCGCCATCACCTCCTCGCTGGAGGAACTCCGGTCCGGGCTGGACGAGTTGGACCTCGACCAGCCCTGGCCCGCCGGCGCAGACGGGCCCCGCGGCCGGACGTCCGGCAACAACCGCGTGGTGTTGCCGGACGGCTGGCTGAAGGACCCGTACGACTGCGCGGGCGTCGGCGAGGACGCGGAGCTGGACACCTCCGGCGGCTGAACTCCCCGCCGGTCGGCTCTCCTTGGGGGTCAGCCCTTCTTGGGGTGCATGGTGGAGCCGTACGCCGTCAGGAAGCGGTCGCGGAACGAACTCATCTTCCACACCGGGGCGTTGTGGGCGGGTCGCAGACCGTCGGTCCAGTTCCAGCTCGCGATCTTGTCGAGGACCTTCGGGTCCTTGGCCACGATCGAGATCGGCACGTCCCGGCTGGCGTTCTCGCCGCTGACCCGGGAGATCGGCTGGTGGTCGCCGAGGAAGACCAGGACGGTGTCGTCGGTGCCGTAGCGCTCCAGCCACTCGGTGAGCGCGGTCACCGAGTACTGGATCGACTTGCCGTACTCCTCCTTGGACTTGGTGGCGTCGGCGATGACGTCGGACGCCTTGTTGCCGGCGGCCTCGATGGGGTCGAAGACCGAGCCGTCGCCCAGCTCGTCCCAGCCGACCATCTTCGGGATCGGCGCCCAGGGCTGGTGGCTGGAGGTCAGGATGATCTCCGACATCAGCGGCTTGTCGCGCTCCTTGGAGTGCTCCAGCTGCTGGAACGCCTCCAGCGCGTACTGGTCCGGCATCGTCGACCAGCTGAACTTCGGTCCCTGGTAGCCCATCTGGAAGGCGTTGTAGACCTTGTCCAGGCCGTAGAACTTCGCCTCCGGCCAGCCCTTCTGGATACCCGGCATGATCCCGACGGTGTCCCAGGCGCCCGTCTTCTTGAACACCTTGGTCAGGGACAGGTGGTCGCTGGCCATCACCGTGCGGTAGCGCTGCTGGTTGTCGACCCACAGCCCGGACAGGGTGGTGGAGTGGCCGAGCCAGCTGCTGCCGCCGTACGTCGCCGAGGTCAGCCAGCCGCTCTTCGCGTGGAAGCCGGCCTTCGCGAGGGCCTCGGTGCGGGCCTGGAGGGTGGCGTCCACGCCGGGGGACATGATCGGGTCCTCGATGGCGCTGCGGCCGTAGCTCTCGATGAACGTGAAGATCATGTCCTTGCCGCGCAGATCGGGCACGAGCTGGTCGGCGGGGGTGTTGCCGAAGGTGTCGCTGCGGGTCTCCTTGCCGAACGCGGCCTCGTCCCGGATCGTGTTCCGCACCTGCCGGGCCTCGGACTCGAGCCGGTTCGCCACCCGGTCGGAGGCGACCGGGATACCGGCGTACTGGAAGCCCAGCACCGAGCAGGTGATCCAGGCGGTGCCCGCGATCAGTGTGCCGCGGGTGGCCCTGCGGGTGTCGCGGACCAGGATGTTGCTCAGCCGGACCGTCGCCAGCGCCGTCACCGTGATCACGAGGACGACGAGCAGGACGACGCCGATCGCCGCCGCGAGGGCGGCGCTCTTCCCCAGGGTGTCCGCGAGATACGACTGCGCGTCGTCCAGCAGGCCCCAGTCGAGGACCAGGTTGAAGTCCCGGCCCAGGTACTCCATGAAACCGATGTCGAGCAGGTTCAGCACGGTCAGCGCACCGAGCACCGCACCGCCGAGCGCCGCCAGCGCGATCCTCGGCCTGCGCGGCAGCGCGAGCATCACCGCGGCTCCGATGATCGCCTCACCCGGCAGCCGGACGAACCGGTTCATCTGCAACGCGGCCATCCGGTTCGGCAGCAGCAACGCCCCGACCACCCACACGAGCGACAACACCGTCACCGCCCACCACACCCCCCGGGCAACCCCGGGATGCCGCCCCCGCCAGCCCCGCAGATAGGCGAGGCGAGCTTTCAGGGGAGGATGCGCGTCGGCTTCACCTTGGCCTTGCGCGGGCTGCTCGGGGGTGACTTCGGTGCCGGCCGGCTCGGAGGCGATCTTGGTATCGGCCTCGGTGCTCTCGGTGCTCTCGGTGCTCTCGGTGTGCTCGGCGTCGAGGGCCGGGGCGTCGCCGTCGGCTTCGGCCGCAGGGGTCGGGGCGTCCGCGTCCGCGGGGTCCGCCGAGGTCTCCTTCTCGGAACCCTCGGCAGGCTCCGGCTCCGGCTCCGGCTCCGGCTCCGGCTCCGCCGACTGGTCGGCACCCGCAGACTCCGCCGGTTCCCCACCGGCCGCCGCCGCCCCGTCGGCCGCGCTCTCCGTACGGACCTCGGTCCCGCCGGAGGCCACGGACTCCCCAGCCCCCGTGGCCGCCTCCTCGCCACCGACCGGCTCAGGGCCTTCCCCCTCAGCGGCCCCCACCGACTCTCCGGCACCCGTCGGCTCCTCAGCCCCCGTCGCCGCCTCGGCCTCACCCGGCTTCCCGGCCCCCGCGGGTTCCCCGGCCTCGGCCGGGCCCTCGGCGCCCGTCGGCTCCCCGCCCTCCGCACGTTCCTGAGTGGCCGTCGGTTCCGGCGCGGCCGCTCGTTCCTCGGGGGCGGGGGAGGGCACGTCGGTGGCCTCGGGGTCTGGTGAAGCCGTCGGCTGGGTGGAGTGAGTGGAGACAGGCACCCGAGGGTCCTTCCGTACGAAGCCCGGTGTTCGGCGGACCCGGCGCGGGAAGCCGGATCCGCCTCAGTTTCGTACGGCCTGCCCCCGGCCCGTGTTCAGCCCCCTCGGCCAGCGGTCGGCAAACACCGTGCAAACGTCACGCCAAGCACCCCACCCGGGCGTCGCTACGCCCCGCCGACCGCCGTGAGCAGCGCCAACGGGGCTGCCGCCGCACGGGACTCCCGTACACACGCGTGCGGGTAGGGAACCGGTTCGGCGTGCGTGTCACGGCCGTAGCCGGCGAGCACCTCGGGGAGCCGGTGCCCGGTCGCCGTCGCCGCGTCGACCAGCGCGCGGGCGACCGTACGGGCCTCGTCGTGCAGGCCGTACCGCGCGAGCCCCAGCGTGATCAGCGCGTTGTCGTGCGGCCAGACCGAACCGCGGTGGTAGGAGAGCGGGTGATACGCCGGCTGCCCGGCCGCGAGCGTGCGGACGCCCCAGCCCGAGAAGAAGTCGGGTTCCAGCAGCCGCCGTCCGACGACCTCGCCGTACTCCTTGTCCAGCAGCCCCGACCACAGCAGATGCCCGGCGTCCGAGGCCAGCGCGTCGACCTGGCGGCCCGACCCGTCCAGCGCCAGCGCAGGGAACGAGTGCTCCGGCATCCAGAAGTCCCGCTGGAAGCGGTCCCGCAGATCGGCGGCCGCCTGTTCGAGGAGGGCGGCGTACGTGGTGTCCTCCCACACCGTGCGCGCCACCCACGCCGTGCGGCGCAGCGCGTCGTACGCGTACCCCTGCGCCCCCGCCGCCATGACCGCCCCGGTGGCGCGGGTGCCGTCGGCGGAGCAGATGGAGCCGGGGGAGTCCTTCCAGTTCTGGTTGGCGAGGCCGCCCTGGTCGGCGCGGTAGATCAGATAGCCGCGGGTGGTCAGTCCGCCGTGGTCGAGCATCCAGGCGATCGCCGCGCGGGCGTGCGGCTCCAGCCGGCGGGCCAGCGCGGTGTCGCCGGTCTGTTCGACGTACGCGCCGAGGACGACGAGGAAGAGCGGGGTCGCGTCGACCGAGCCGTAGTAGCGGCCGTACGGGACCTGCCCGAAGTGGGCCAGCTCGCCGTGGCGCACCTCGTGGACGATCTTGCCGGGCTGGGACACCGACGGCGCGTGGGACTCGGTCGCCTGCGCGGCGGCGAGCGCCGGGAGCGTGGCGGCGGCCAGCTGCGGACGGTAGGGGAGCGCGAAGAGGGAGGTGAGGAGGGCGTCGCGGCCCAGGAGGGCGAGGAACCAGGGCGCTCCGGCGGCCGGCACGCGCAGCTCCTCGCCGTCCGGACCCCTCGCCTGGACCTGGAGCGCGGCGAGATCGGCGAGTCCTCGAACACAGGCGGTCGCCAGTTCGGGCCATTCCGTGGGAAAAGCGACACCTTCCATGAACTCGCCCTCAAGCGCAAGAAGCTTTTCGGCCATTGCGGAGGGGGAGCGCGGAACGCGCAGCGTACGTTTCTCGCCATGCGGCCGGGCCATCACCCGCAGGATCAGCTCGGCGCTGCCGTGCGCCTCCAACTCCAGCGTCCACACCAGCCGGCGGGCGCCGGTGCCGGTCTCCTCGACGGCGTCCGGGGCGGGTTCGGCGGTCACCGTCGTACAGGACCGCCACTCCCCGCGCCGGTAGCCGAACTCCACCCCGTCGTCGAGGATCTCGCGGCGGCGGACGACGCCCGTCTTGGCGTACGTCCGGTGGTCGGAGCGCAGCTCGAACTGGTCCGTGAAGTCCGCGTCCACGGTCAGCGCGAGCCGGACCGTGGTCGGCACCGGCCGGTTGCCGACGACCCGCACCGACTCCACGAACGAGCAGTCCCCGACGGCCTGTTCACGGAAGAGCGTGCAGGCGGGCGGCTCGTCGCGCCCGCCGCGCGGGACGAGCACACAGCGGGTGGTGTCCCCGCCCGCGACCGGCGCGAGTTCCTCCGGCACCGCGCCGTCCACCGTCAGCTGCCAGCGGCTGAGGTGCCGGGCGTCCCGGACGAACAGCCCCTGCGGGGAGGAGCCGGCGCCCCGTACCCCGCTGATGTCCCCGCGCTCGCCGACGGCGGCGAACGTCCCGCCGTACACGAGCAGATGATGCCGGTCCGTCATCCCCGGTCCCCTCCCTTGTCGGTCGCGGTGTGCTGGTGGAGCAGGTCGAGCGTGAGCGCGGCGGTCCAGCTGAAGCCGGTCGCGCCGCAGGCCTCGCCGGTGTACGGATCGACGTACTCGGCGAAGTCCGAGGTGAGCGCGGTGTCCAGGACGGCCCGGCGCAGGGCGTCCGCGTCCGCGAGGTGGCCGTGCAGCCGCAGTCCGCGCTCCAGGAGCCAGGCCGTGTTGAACCAGGCCGGGCCGCGCCAGTAGCGGTGCGGGTCGAAGGCCTCGCCGAGCAGGTCGTAGCTGGGGACGAGACGGGTCGTCGTACCGACCCCGAAGTGCGGGCCCCTGAGCGTGCGGACGACAGCCGCCGCCACCTCACGCGGCAGATCCGGCAGGATCAGCGGCACCAGCCCGGAAACCCCACGCTCACGGATCAGACCACCTGCGCCCCCGGACCCGGAGCCCCCACGCTCGCGTGCCAGGGCGCTGCCTTCGGGTCGGGGCCCGGAGTCTCCGCGCTCGCGGGCCGGGGTGCTGTCTTCGGGTCGGGGCCCGGAGTCTTCGCGCTCGCGGGCCGGGGTGCCGTCTTCGGGCCGGGGCCCGGAGTCTCCGCGCTCGCGGGCCAGGGCGTCTTCGGGCCGGGGCCCAGAGTCTCCGCGCTCCCAGGCCAGGGCGTCTTCGGGCCGGGACCCGGAGCCTTCGGGTCGGGGCCCGGAGTCTCCGCGCTCGCGGACCATGTCGCCCCCGCGCACGGGCGCGCCGCCTCCCTGCCCCGGCCCGGTGCCCTCGCGCCCAGGCTCGGTGCTCCCGCGCCCCGGCCCGGAGCCCCAACCCCCCGGCCCGGAGCTCCCGTGCTCGCCCCCAGGCCCGGTGCTCCCGCGCCCCGGCCCGGAACCCCAACCCCTCGGCCCCGAGCCCCCGTGCTCGCCCCCCGGCCCCGAGCCCCCGTGCTCGCCCCCCGGCCCCGAGCCCCCGTGCTCGCCCCCCGGCCCCGAGCCCCCGTGCTCGCCCCCCGGCCCCGAGCCCCCGTGCTCGCCCCCCGGCCCCGAGCCCCCGTGCTTGCCCCCCGGGCCGTCGGTGTCGTGGACGTCCCGGCAGAAGAACATGCCCTCCGCCGGATCCCACAGCCGTTCCACGAGCGCCGCCGTGAGTCGCTCGGCGCGTGCGTGCCGGGCGGTGGCCGTCGCCCCCAGCTCGCGCGCGATCCGGGCGAGGGCGTGCTCGGAGGCGATGAGCAGCGCGTTGAAGGAAGGATCCTCCACCGCGAAGCCGCCCCTCCCGTCGGCGTACCCGGCGTCCCGGTAGTCCGCCGCCAGCCGGACGTACCGCCCGTAGTCGAGGTCCGTCGGCCGGTCCTCGGCCGCCCCGTGGTCGAGGTCGGCGCGCCGGAAGGAGCGGGCCGGCGCCGGGGCGACCCGGGCGAGCGGGGCGTCCCAGCTCGGCGCGTTGTCCATCCCCTGCTCCCAGGGGTGGACGACGGAGACGAGCCCGCCGCCGCCGAGGTCGCGCCGGTGCAGCAGATAGCGGTGCCAGGCGGCCAGCCGTGGGTAGACCCGGGCCAGGAAACCCCGCGCCCGGGACAGCCCCGGGTCGGCGCGGTGCACCAGCCAGGCCGCGAGCGCGTGCACCGGTGGCTGCACGATGCCCGAGGTCTGTACGGTGCGCGGGGCGCCCGCAGCGCGCCCCGCGGTCGAGGAGCGCCAGAAGTCGGGGCTCGGGAAGTAGGCGTCGAGCGGCACGGAGGGGTTGAAGACGATGTGCGGGATGCGCCCGTCGCCCCACTGGGCGGCCAGCAGGGTCTCCAGCTCGGTCTGCGCCCGCAGCGGCGAGACATGCCTGAGGCCGATCGAGACGAACGCCGAGTCCCAGGACCACTGGTGCGGGTACAGCCGCCGCGAGGGCACCGTCGAGGTGCCCGTCCAGTTGCCCTCCAGCACCTCCACCGCGCCGTCGTACACCCCTCTGAGGTGCGGCGGACCCGGCGGGGCCGCCGGATCGTATACGGCGGTGTCCTCCGCCGGGCGGGCGATGAGCTGGGCGGTGCGATCCACTCGGGGCTCCCCGAAAGACGTCAAGGCGGTCCCCTGGTTCGGCAGGGGCTACCGTAGGGTTACGTCTATTTAACACGCAAAACTCAATATGTAATGCAAGCTTGAGAAGCACAAGGGGGTGCGCATGACTGGGCGTCCGGGACGGACCGGCAAGGCGGGCGGTCAGGCGAGCGCCGGAGACCTGCTCGCACTCGTCCGCAGTGGACGAGCGACGACACGCGGTGCCCTGCAACAGGCGACGGGCCTCTCCCGGGCGACGGTCGGACAGCGTCTGGACCGGCTGTTCCGGGCGGGCTGGCTGCGCGAGGGCGCCGGCGGGCCGGTCGGCTCACCGCAGGGCGGCCGCCCCTCGATCACGCTGGAGTTCGACGACGACCACGCGGTGGTGCTCGCCGCCGACCTGGACACCCGGCACGCCCGCGCGGCCGTGCTGTCCCTGACCGGCGAGCTCCTCGCGGAGCACTCCGGCACGCTGGCCGTCGAGGACGGCCCGGACCTCGTCCTCGGTGAACTGGGGGGCTGGTTCGCCGAACTGCTGGAGAAGGCGGGCCACCGGGCGCCCGAGGTCTGCGGCATAGGCCTCGCCGTGCCCGGCCCGGTGGACAGCGACACGGGCCGGGTGGTGCAGCCGCCGATGATGCCCGGCTGGGACGGCTACGACATACGAGGCCGCCTCGCCCGGGCGTTCACCGAGCGCACCGGCGCCCCCGGGGTGCCCGTCCTCGTCGACAACGACGCGAACCTGATGGCGTACGGCGAACAGCGCACCGGTCACCCCGACTGCTCGGCGTTCGTCCTGGTCAAGGTCTCGACGGGCATCGGCGCCGGGGTCGTGGTGAACGGCTCGGTCTTCCGCGGGATCGACGGGGGCGCCGGGGACATCGGGCACATCCGGGTGGGCGCCGAGGCGCTCTGCCGGTGCGGCTCCTACGGCTGTCTCGCCGCCGTGGCCAGCGGTGGCGCCGTGGCCCGCAGGCTGGCGGAGACCGGGGTGCCGGCGGCCTCCGGCTCGGACGTACGGGACCTGCTGGCGGCCGGGCATCCGGGGGCGGCGGCGCTGGCCCGGGAGGCGGGGCGCCAGGTGGGGGACGTCCTGGCGACGGTCGTGACCCTGCTGAACCCCGGGGTGCTGATGATCGCCGGGGACCTGGCGGGAACCCCCTTCCTCACCGGGGTGCGCGAGCTGCTCTACCAGCGGGCGCTGCCGCGCTCCACCGCCCATCTGGACGTGGTGACCTCGCGGCTGGGGGAGCGGGCGGGGCTGGTGGGAGCGGGCGCCCTGGTCGTGGAGCATCTGTACGCGCCCGACCGGGTGGAGGAGCGGTTGCTGGCCCTCGGGGTGTGAGGGACGCTCGTGAGTGCACCGCGGTGCGTCCGGATGGTGAAACCCGGGCCGCCGTGGCAGCGTGATTCTCGCCACCCTTGAGGAGGATCATGCTCAGATGAGCGGATCATGGATCGAATGCACTTCTCCAAGGGGTGGCACTGGGTGCCACCCCTTGATCGTTCATCGATCGAAATCAGACGTGCGGGACTGCTGCTCATCTGAGCGGAAAACCGCACCTGTGGGCACTGTTGTCTTCAAGAAGTGAAAACATGCGCCAGTCTTCGCTTGCCAAGCCTTGACTTTCGATCCACTGGCGGCCGACCGGTTACGGGCGCATGACGCACAAGTGGACGTACCCAGGCGCCTTCGATCTGGGTATGTTCCTCGCCGTCAGGGCAGCCACCGCGTCCTCGAGGAGTCGAGACCCGTGTCGGAAAACAAAGAACCCCACGTGGTGAAGTTCGTTTACGACTTCACCGAGGGCAACAAGGACCTCAAGGACCTCCTGGGTGGCAAGGGCGCCAACCTCGCCGAGATGACCAACCTGGGCCTCCCCGTCCCGCCCGGCTTCACCATCACCACCGAGGCCTGCAAGGTCTACCTGGAGAGCGGCGAGGAGCCGGCGGCACTGCGTGACGAGGTGAGTGCGCACCTCGTCGCCCTCGAGGAGCGGATGGGCAAGAAGCTCGGCCAGGCCGACGACCCGCTGCTCGTCTCGGTCCGCTCCGGCGCCAAGTTCTCCATGCCCGGCATGATGGACACGGTTCTGAACATCGGCCTCTCCGACAAGTCGGTCCAGGGCCTCGCCCAGCAGGCCGGCGACGACCGCTTCGCCTGGGACTCCTACCGCCGCCTCATCCAGATGTTCGGCAAGACGGTCCTCGGCGTCGACGGCGATCTCTTCGAGGAGGCCCTCGACGCGGCGAAGTCCGCCAAGAAGGTCACCGTCGACACCGAGCTGGAAGCGGCGGACCTGAAGAAGCTCGTCACCAGGTTCAAGAAGATCGTCAAGACCGAGGCCGGCCGGGACTTCCCGCAGGACCCGCGCGAGCAGATGGACCTCGCCGTCAAGGCGGTCTTCGACTCCTGGAACGGCGACCGCGCCAAGCTCTACCGCCGCCAGGAGCGCATCCCCGGCGACCTCGGCACCGCGGTCAACGTCTGCTCCATGGTCTTCGGCAACCTCGGCCCGGACTCCGGCACCGGTGTCGCCTTCACCCGCGACCCCGCCTCCGGCCACCAGGGCGTCTACGGCGACTACCTCCAGAACGCCCAGGGCGAGGACGTCGTCGCGGGCATCCGCAACACCGTCCCGCTCGCGGAGCTGGAGCGGATCGACAAGAAGTCGTACGACCAGCTGATGCAGATCATGGAGACGCTGGAGAACCACTACAAGGACCTCTGCGACATCGAGTTCACCATCGAGCGCGGTCAGCTGTGGATGCTCCAGACCCGGGTCGGCAAGCGCACCGCCGGAGCCGCCTTCCGCATCGCCACCCAGCTCGTCGACCAGGGCCTGATCGACGAGACCGAGGCGCTCCAGCGTGTCAACGGCGCCCAGCTCGCCCAGCTGATGTTCCCCCGCTTCGACGAGGACGCGAAGGTGGAGAAGGTCGGCCGGGGCATCGCGGCGTCCCCGGGCGCGGCCGTCGGCAAGGCGGTCTTCGACTCGTACACCGCGGTGAAGTGGTCCCGCTCGGGCGAGAAGGTCATCCTGGTCCGCCGGGAGACCAACCCCGACGACCTCGACGGCATGATCGCCGCCGAGGGCATCCTGACCTCGCGCGGCGGCAAGACCTCCCACGCGGCCGTCGTCGCCCGCGGCATGGGCAAGACCTGTGTCTGCGGCGCCGAGGAGCTCGAGGTCGACACCAAGCGCCGCCGGATGACCGTCCCCGGCGGACACGTGGTGGAGGAGGGCGACGTCATCTCCATCGACGGCTCCTCCGGCAAGGTCTACCTGGGCGAGGTCCCGGTCGTCCCGTCCCCCGTCGTGGAGTACTTCGAGGGCCGGATGCACGCCGGCGCCGACGACGCCGACGAACTGGTCGAGGCCGTCCACCGGATCATGGCCTTCGCCGACCGCAAGCGCCGGCTGCGCGTGCGCGCCAACGCCGACAACGCCGAGGACGCGCTGCGCGCCCGCCGCTTCGGCGCCCAGGGCATCGGCCTGTGCCGCACCGAGCACATGTTCCTCGGCGACCGCCGTGAGCTCGTCGAGCGCCTGATCCTCGCGGACACCGAGGCCGAGCGCGAGGAGTCCCTCAAGCAGCTCCTGCCGCTCCAGAAGAAGGACTTCGTCGAGCTCTTCGAGGCGATGGACGGCCTGCCCGTCACCATCCGCCTCCTCGACCCGCCGCTGCACGAGTTCCTGCCCGACATCACCGAGCTGTCGGTGCGCGTGGCGCTCGCCGAGTCCCGCCAGGAGCCGCACGAGAACGAGCTGCGCCTGCTCCAGGCCGTCCACCGCCTCCACGAGCAGAACCCGATGCTGGGGCTCAGGGGTGTGCGGTTGGGCCTGGTCATCCCGGGTCTGTTCACCATGCAGGTCCGCGCCATCGCCGAGGCGGCCGCCGAGCGCAAGAACGCCAAGGGCGACCCGCGCGCCGAGATCATGATCCCGCTCGTCGGCACCGTCCAGGAGCTGGAGATCGTCCGCGAGGAGGCCGACCAGGTCGTCGCCGAGGTGGAGGCGGCCACGGGTGTGTCGCTGAAGCTGTCGATCGGCACGATGATCGAGCTGCCGCGCGCCGCGCTGACCGCCGCCCAGATCGCCGAGGCCGCCGAGTTCTTCTCCTTCGGCACCAACGACCTCACCCAGACGGTGTGGGGCTTCAGCCGGGACGACGTGGAGGCGAGCTTCTTCACGGCCTACCTGGAGAAGGGCATCTTCGGAGTCAGCCCCTTCGAGACGATCGACAAGGACGGCGTCGGCTCCCTGGTCAGGGCGGCGGCGACGGCGGGCCGCGCGACCCGCCCCGACCTCAAGCTCGGCGTCTGCGGCGAGCACGGCGGCGACCCCGAGTCGGTGCACTTCTTCCACGAGGTGGGCCTCGACTACGTCTCCTGCTCCCCCTTCCGCATCCCGGTGGCCCGCCTGGAGGCGGGGCGCGCGGCCACCCAGTCGGAGGGCAGCGACCACCGCTGAGCCCCCTGAGGGGCCTGTGAACCCCGGAGCCGCCGTCGGTCCCCGACCCTCAGTACCGATCGGCGGCGGCTCCGGCACGCAAGAGGAGGGCGGCACCCTGTGCGGGGGTGCCGCCCTCTCGGCTGTCGACACCGCTGGTCAGCCCGCATCTCCCATTCAACGCCAAGGAAATCCCAAGGTTTTCACAGCTTGATTTCCGGCTCTCCATTCATATTTTCCTCTTCCCCTTCTGATGGGTCGTGTTAAGTTCTTTCTCATCGGGCGGCGGGATCGCCCAGGGTGACGACCCTGATCCCCATCCGTTCGTGCGGAATTCCCCTTCCCGCAGATACTGGAAACTCAGAAGGAGTCGGTATGAGCTTCAGGGTGATCGCACCGCTTACCCCCCGCCGCAACGTGAACGCGAACCCCAACGCGAACCCCGGCCAGGTCCCCCCGCCCCCGCAGCCCCAGCAGCGCCGCCGCCCGCGTCCCGGCGATCCGGCGCCCCAGCAGCGCGGCGCCTGACGTCAAAGCGCCTGGTGGGAGGGAGGGTCGCCGGTTCTCCGACGGCCCTCCCGGGTTGTGCGCAGCCTGTGGATCCACCCGGAAACACCTGGCAATCAGGCAAAGCCGTGAACGTGCAGCATCCTCGCTTCGTAAATAATCCATGCGTGGGAGAAATATGCGCGCGCCCAAGAAGTCTTCAGGGGTCGAATTTCCCCGGCATGTCCCGGCAGGTCTCGAACTATCGGAATACGGTCTGCCGATAACGCGCGATACGGCGGATCCGTATCCGCCGCCCGCTGCACCCGTCCCGAAAGCCGCCGAATACGACATCGGCGAGTACGGCATTGGCGAGTACGGCGTCCGCGAGCACAGCGCTGGCGAGCACGGCGCCGGCGAGCACGACATCGGCGAGTACGACATCGGCGAGTACGACGACGGATACGACGGTGCAGTCGCCGCCGCAGACGAGGCGGCCCCCGGCGCTCCCCCCGCCCTCTCCCCCCGCGCCGCCTTCCGTCGCTTCTGGCCCATGACCAAGGGGTTGCGCCGCTGGCTGGTGGGGGTCTGGCTGTGCACCGTGCTGGGCGCGCTCGCGGAGACCGCCGCGATCCTGCTGTTCAGCAGCCTCACCGACAACGCCCTGCAGAAGGGCTCACTCGACGCCTTCTGGAGCCCCGCGGCCCAGTGGCTCGTCATCGCCATGGTCGGCGCGGTCATCGGCTACGCGGGCGGCTCCCTCGCGGTCTGGGTCTCGGAACGCTTCGTGATGCGGCTGCGCGAGCACGTCTTCGACCATGTACAGAAGCTCCCCCCGCACTTCTTCCAGCGCCACCGCCAGGGCGATCTCCTCTCCCGCCTGACCGGAGACGTCGAGGCCATCGAGCAGATGGCGGTGTCGGGCCTGATCGGCACGGCCTCCGCCCTCTTCAGCGCCGTCTTCTACGCGGCGGCCGCGTTCTGGCTGCGCTGGGACCTGGCGGCGGCGACCTTCGTGCTGGCCCCGCTGTTCTGGCTGGCGGCCAAGAAGTTCTCCGCGGGGGTCGGGGCGGTCGCCCGCGAGGGCCGCGTGGCCGACGGCGCGGTCACCTCAGTAGTAGAGGAGTCCCTCGGCAACCTCGTCCTCACCCAGGCGTACGGCCGCCAGGACGCCGAGCGGCGCCGGCTGAGCCAGGAGGCGACGGCGTGGTTCCGGGCGGCGGTCCGCTCGGCCCGGCTCAACCAGGCGTACGGCCAGCTGGTGCAGGTCATCGAGACGGTCTGCGTCCTCGCCGTGATCGGCATCGGGGTCTGGGAGATCTCGGAGGGCCAGATGACGCTGGGCCAGCTCCTGGCCTTCGCCGCCCTCCTCAGCTACCTCTACCCGCCCATCCGTAGCCTCGCCCAGCTGGGCCTGCTGATCACCGCGGCGACCGCGGGCGCGGAACGCCTGGTGGAAATCCTGGACACGCGCCCGGCGGTGGCCGACCCCAAGGGACCCTCGGACCGCCCCTCCGGCCGCCCGGACGGCGTGATCGAGGTGAAGGACGTCTCCTTCCGCTACCCCGGCACGGACCGCGACGCCCTCCTGAGCCTGTCCTTCACGGCGAACCCCGGCGAACTGGTCGTCATCACGGGCCCGAGCGGCGCGGGCAAGTCCACGGTCTCCAAACTCCTCCTCCGCTTCTACGACCCCGCCTCCGGCACGATCGCCCTGGACGGCGTCCCCCTGCACGACTTCCCCCTGGACCGCCTGCGCGAATACATCACCCTCCTCCCGCAGGAGACGCTGGTCCTGCACGACACGGTCCGCGCGAACATCGCCTGCGGCCGGCCGGGCGCCAGCGAACAGGCGATCGTCGACGCGGCGAAGGCGGCCGACGCGCACGACTTCATCACGGCGCTGCCCGACGGCTACGACACGGCAATCGACCCGGGCACGGCCCGGCTCTCCGGCGGCCAGCTCCAACGCCTCGCCATCGCCCGCGCTGTCCTGCGCGACGCGCCCGTCCTCGTCCTCGACGAACCCACGACCGGCCTCGACGCGATCGCCACCCGCCGCATCATCGAACCCCTGCGCCGCCTGATGACCGGCCGCACGACCATCATGATCACCCACGACCTCACCCTCACCCCGGACGCCGACCGCATCCTGGTCATCGACCAGGGCCACATCACGGAAACGGGCCGCCACCACGACCTCTTGTCCCTGGGCGGCGTGTACACCCGCCTGTACGGCTCCCAGAACCCGGGGGGTGCGGCGGCGACCGACGCCGGTGCCGTCAACGCCCCGGAGGCGTACGCGTACGCGGGGCAGGGCGAGGGTGGGGCGTATGGCTGGGGCGAGTACTGGGTGGGGCCGGTGGCTTGACCTGCCGTCCGTGGCGGTTTTCGGGTGTCTGGATTTCGATCACCTGATGTGGTGGTGATGGGCTAGGCAGATCGTTTCTCTCTGTTTTCACTGCGTTACAGTCCGTGATCACCGGTGGCTTTCGGGGCCCTGGTGATCACGGAGGTAGGCATGAAGAGGGTAGTGCTCGGCTTGGCGACGGCGGGTCTGGTGCTCGGTGCGGCGGTGGCGGCGTTCGCCTCGCCAGCGACTGGGCGGATCCCGACACTTCGGTCGGTGGGAGTCGCGTTCGTTTCAGGGGACTACAAGTTCAATCGAGCAGGCACCAACCACGGCTCCTTCGAGTGGCGGGGGCGCCTCAGGGACACCATCTCCCACGACGGACACAACGTCTACGTCGAGGTCAAGGTCCACGGGCACGACTGGGTGCGCTACTACGGCAAGCAGGGGCGCGCCGTTGCACTGCACCACTCGAACTGGGACGGCGCACAGCGCTACACGGCCAAGGTGCAGTTCCGTGTGTGCCGAGACCGTGGCGCATTGCACCCGGACAACTGCGCACCAGGCCAGCTCTACGTCCATGAATGGAGCCGTGGCTGAGCTTGTCCGACTTCTCGAGCCCAGGAGGGTGCTCCTGGGCTCGGGCGCTTGATAGGGGAACAAGATCAATACGCTAGAAGTCCTGACTGCCAAGGACGTCGACCTCTTCTACGGTCAGACGCCAGCGGTCCGCGACGCGGAGATCTCCTTGAGGCAGGGAGAAGTCGCGGCGATCACCGGTCACAGCGGATCCGGTAAATCCTCGCTGTTGTATTGCCTGGCTGGAGTGCTCCCGGTGGCCCGGGGGGAGGTCTGCTTCGAGGGGCGTCCGCTGGGATCCCTTGATGACGAGGAACTTAGTGCCATCCGCCGTGAGCGGTTCGGGTTCGTCTTCCAATACGGAGAACTACTGCCCGAGTTGACGGTGGAGGAGAATGCCGCACTTCCCCTCCGCTTGGCTGGACAGCGTAAGGCCAAGGCTCTTGCGGCGGCTGGCGAAGTCTTGGGGCGACTTGGTCTCGCAGATCTGCGGGATCGGCGCCCGTCGCAGGTGTCCGGAGGGCAGAGTCAGCGCGTCGCGGTTGCTCGGGCATTGGTGCACAGGCCAGCCGTCGTGTTCGCCGATGAGCCAACCGGTTCGCTTGACAGCAGCAATGCCACCGCTGTCCTGGAGGAATTTCTCAGCCTGGCTCGGTCGCAAGGAACAGCCGTGGTGCTCGTGACACATGACGCACGTGTCGCAGATCGGGCCGACACTCGTTACACGATGTGTGATGGTGTGCTCGCGGCCCATGTGCGGGAAGCAACATGAAGGAACTCCTCTTGGGACTGCGACTGTTGCTCGGCAGCGGTCGGGGGAACCTGATCCGTTTCCTGCTCATGACTGTCGGCAGCGCGATTGGGGTGTGCTGCCTGGCCGTTGTGCTTGCGATCCCGGGAATTCTCTCCGCTCAGGACGCGCGCAAGGCGGCCCGTGAGCCGGATTGTTCGAATGGGATGGGCGACTGCCACTCAACAGCAGGACAAGGAAAGGCCCTGTCCCTCACCAGAGTGGACCCCTACGGTTCAGAGCCGCTCATCCGTATCTTCGTGGCGCTGGAAGGCAAGCCCATCGCGCCACCGCCCGGTCTGCGTGCACTTCCCGGCCCGGGTGAAGTGATCGTGTCTCCTCGTCTCCACGAAACGCTCAAGAGTGAACCCGGGCTGGCCCGACTTCTGCCGGGGAAGGAACGCGGGCTCATCTCCGCCGAGGGGCTGGCTCATCCCGATGAGCTGTACGCCTACATCGGCACCACCCCTGAGACGCTCAAGACGGGCGGGCACCTGACGCACTTCGGCGAAAAGCGCACGCGTTTTCCCACCGTGGAACCCTCGACGCTCGACATCCTGCGCTTCACCATGGCGGGTGTCGTACTGCTTCCGCTGGCCGTCTTTCTCTCCGTATGCGCTCGGCTGTCCGCCGCCTCGCGCATGAGGCGACTGGCTGCGTTGCGCCTGCTCGGGCTCAGCCGTAAGGGCACGCAGCGGGTCAACGCGGCCGAAACCGTCGCTGCCGCCTTGCTGGGGGCGGTTCTGGGCCTCGGCGCCTTCTGGGTCGTCAATCAGATGGTTTCGAGGATCGGCCTGCCGGGCTTCAGGTGGTACCCGGCGGACGGATCGCTCTCCGGATCGACACTCCTCGCCTGTCTCGTGGGCTGCCCGGCCCTCGCCTGGTTCGTGGGCCTGATCGGAGCGAGGAAGGCCGCGGCGAACCCGCTGGAGGTGCGGCGCAGTGCCGTGGAGAAAGCGCCTCGTCTGTGGGGGCTCCTTCCGCTTGTTCCAGGACTGGGCATCGTCATCGGGTACTGCGTGGCCGGCGCTACGGGGAACGCGCCCTCGGACACCGGGCTCTCCTCGTTCCTGATGCCGCTCGCCGTCGTGCTGGTCGGCACCGGGCTGGTGCTGTCGCTGCCGGTTTTCTCCCGTGCCCTTGCTCGAAGCGTGGCCCGATCCACGCGTTCGCTCTCCCTCGGCCTTGCGATGCGTCGCAACGAAGTGGATCCGGGCGGCGCCCTGCGCGTGGCGACGGGCTTGGTGCTGCTGGTCTTCGCCGCGTCGCTCACACAGGGCGTGCTCATCGAACTGGATCAGGTGTCCAAGAACACCGCGCCGGTCCAGCGCTACAGCATGGCCCTCGACGACATCCCCATGGGGCAGGAGTCGGCCCTCGCCGAGGTCTCGGGCATCCACAGCCATGTCATCGTGGCGCCGTCCTGGACCGACCTCCAGCGCATGGATGACACCTCGCCGAGCATCGACGTGCTGATCGCCACCTGCGATCAGCTGCGCCAGACGGCGACGGTGTTGGAGAACTGCGTTGATGGGCGCCCCGCGCGGTTGATGGTGCCGGGGTCCACCTACGACGAGTCCAGCAAGCCGGGCAGCCGGTTCCCCTTCCATCTGAGGAACGCCAAGGGGCAGCGGCGCGTCACGACGGTGGAGGTGCCACAGCGGACGGTCCGATATCAGGACGACATGGCAGTGGAGATGGCGTCCAGCGGCGTGGTGCTGATTCCTCCCTCCTCACTTCCTGCCGGCTTCCGGCCGGAGGGCGATGCGACGTTCTCTCTCCTCAGTGACGCCGGTCCACGCACGGTGCTCTCCGTACTCGGAGGCATCGCAGAGGTCGACCCGACGATCGAGGTCGAAACGGTAGGGGTGGTCGTCACCTCCCTGGAGCAGATCACCGTCGTCAAGACCCTCCTCGCCGTAGGCATGGTCCTCGGCCTCGTCATCGGTGTCGCCGCCTACCTGGTCGCCGCCACCGACCGAGCGGTGGAACGGCGGTCGCAGGTCACCGCGCTGGCGCTGCTCGGGGCCCGGCCCCGGACGCTGCGGGCCATTCAGGTCGCGCAGGTCGTGCTGCCCTTGGGTGTCGGACTTCTCCTGGCCGTGGTGACCGGGAAGATGGCCGAGTCCAGCTACCTGGTGACCGGTGGCGGGGCCGTCTTCTGGGACGGGGCCGGGCTGCCGTTGCTGCTGGCCTCCGCGCTCGGTGTCGTCATGGTCGCGGCCCTCGGCGCGTTGCCGCTCGTCGGACGGCGTATCGACCCCGAGCTGATCCGGCGGGACTGACGGCCGGAGGGTGGGGGAACAAGGGGGCGGCACTCCTGGGGGTGCCGTCCCTTTCTGCGTCGGGGGCCAAGGGCTTGTAGGGGGTGCCGGTTTAGGGTGCTGTGCGGAGTTGGCCGAGCGGGAAACAGGGGGAGCGGGACGCTGGCCGGGTACAGCACGGTCTGGATGGCACGGGCCGTGGGGGAGCGGGGGTGGGTGACGTCGTTCGAGATCGATGGGTGGCATGCCGGTATCGCCCGGGGGAATCTGGAGCAGGCCGGGGTCGAGGTCGTTGTCGGGCCTGCTGCGGAGTCGGCCTGGCGGCTTGTTGAGGAGGGCCACGAGCCGTACGACTTCGGGTTCATCGATGCCGACAAGCCCAGCAACCCCGAGTCCTGAAGGCATCCCTCGCGCTCACCCGGGTCGGGAGTGTGATCGTCATCGACAACGTCGTGCGCAATGGTGCCGTCGTCGATGGCTCGGGACGAGCGGCTGGAGGCGACCGCGCTGCAGACCGTGGGAGTGAAGGGGCGGGTCGGCTGAGGGCTGCGGCACCCGCGGTGGGGTCCGGCGCCGTCATGTCGGGGCGCCGGACCGGACCAAGGGCAGCTCACCTTCCTGTGTAACCCGAGGCGTACTCCTCTCCGTAGTGCTGGGCGAAGTCGTTCGGCATGGGGGTCGTGTCCAGGTAGAACCACTCGGCGGTGGGGCCGGGGGTGGGGGGTGTGCGGCGGGGGAGGGGGGCCGGGCGGGCGTGGCGGCCCGGGTCGGGGGGTGGTGTGGAGCGGGTGGGTGTGGGCCAGTCGGGTTCCGGGTGGGGTGGGTGGGGGTGGTCAGCCGTGGGGGGCGCGGCGGCCGGGCCCGGCAGCAGGAGTTCCACGCGGAGGCCCTTGCCCCGTTGCTGGGTGGTGAACTGTTCCACCTGGCTGCGGCAGGCGTGGTCGAGGTGGGTGACGCCGGTGAGGTCGAGGCGGATGCGGGGTTTGCCGGACTCGGCGGCGCACTCCAGAGCCTCGATGACCTGGGGGAGGCGCAGGAAGGTCGCGTTGCCGGCCATGACCACCTTCGCCGTGTCCTCCTCAAGGTGCTGGCGGATGACCGTCTGCGACATGCGGATCGCCGCCAGGACGATGCCCGCCGCCAGGCCGATCAGGACTCCTTCGAGCAGGGCGGTCGCCACGATCACCAGGGTGGTCACCGTCATGACCGCGAACTCGCCCCGGTCCTGCCGCCACATCTTCGGGAACTCCTCGGGCGCGAAGAGCTTCCAGCCGCTGTGGATGAGCACGCCGGCCAGGACCGAGATCGGGATCAGGGCCAGGACCTGGGGGAGCAGGAAGGCGAAGGCCAGCAGCCACAGGCCGTGGAGGGTGCGGGAGAGGCGGGTCTTCGCGCCTGCCTGGACGTTCGCCGAACTGCGGGCCACCACCGCCGTGATGGGCAGGGCGCCGAGCAGGCCCGCCACCGTGTTGCCTGCGCCCTGGGCGATCAGCTCGGGGTTGTAGCGGGTGCGCGGACCGTCGTGCATACGGTCCACCGCGGCCGCCGTGAACAGCGACTCGGCGGAGGCGATCACCGTGAAGGTGAGGATCGCCGTGATGATCCCGGCGTCCGCGAGCCCCGCGAACTGCTCGGGGCCCGGTACGTCCACCGAGGCCAGCAGGTTGCCTACCTGGAGCGTCTTGATCTCGACGCCGGGGACCGCGGCGACCGCGATGCCGATGCCGACCGCCACCAGGGCCGCCGGGACCCGCTTCACCGGGCCCGGCGCCTTCTTCCACAGGAAGCTCAGGACGACCGTGACCACACCCAGGCCCGCCGCGATCAGCGCCTGCGGGTCGGCGAACGTGTCCGCCAGCAGCCCGGGGATGCCGGCCATGTTCTCGATCGGTGTGCCGGGCGCCTTCGCGTCCATCGCCGGGTACGCCTGGCTGAACATCAGCGGCAGACCGATGCCGGCCAGCATGCCCTGGACGACCGCGAGGGAGATCGCCTGGAAGAAGCGGCCCAGCTTCACCAGGCCCAGGACGATCTGGAGGAGGCCGGAGAACAGGACGATCACGCCCAGCATCGCCACACCGTGCTCCAGCACCGTCTCCGCGACCAGCGCCGCGAGACCGGCGGCCGGGCCGCTCACCTGGAGCGTGCTGCCGCGCGCCGCGCCCACCACCAGACCGCCGATGACACCCGAGATGATGCCCAGTTCGGCGGGGACCCCGGAGGCCACGGCCACCCCGATGCAGAGGGGGAGCGCGACCAGGAAGACGACCAGGGACGCGGTGATCTCCGTGGCCAGGTCGGGTTTCGGGCCCTTTGACGGTGACGGTGATGGTGACGGTGCCCGCTGCGCGGTGTCCGCCTTGCGGTCCCTCGGGGCGAAGGGCCGGGTGTCCCGGGCCCTCGAACCCCGCGTCCTCGTCGCGTGCGCGCCGCTCATGCCGCGTGCACCCGGAACAGACCGTCTTCGTCCAGCTCGTGCACCCGGCCGGTGTCCACCTCGTAGTACCAGCCGTGCAGCCGCAGCCGGCCGCTGTCCAGCCGACGGCGCGCGGCCGGGTAACTCCGCAGTACGGCAAGCTGGTTGACGACGTTCAGCTTCGCCACGTCCGGCAGCCGCGGATCCTCCGTGACACCGTCCAGGACGGGGGCCAGCCGGGGGCGCGCCAGTTGCAGCCACGCGTCCACACCCGGCAGCGCGGACAGGTCGTCGCCCGACTTGATCGCGCCCATCGCACCGCAGTGGGAGTGGCCGCACACCACGATGTCCTGAACGCCGAGCACCTCCAGCGCGTACTCGATGGTGGCGGCCTCGCCCGAGGCGCCCTTCCTGCCGTGCGGCGGAACGATGTTTCCCGCGTTTCGCAGCTCGAATATCTCACCGGGCCGCGCGCCCGTTATCAGGGCTGGAATAACCCGTGAGTCGGAGCAGGTGATGAACAATGCCTCAGGGTATTGTCCTTCGGCCAGTCGCCGGTATTCACCGCTTTCGAAGTCGACCCGCCGTTGGAACGAGCGGGCGCGGTCCAGCAGTGCCTTCATGATTCCTCCCGGTGCTTCCGTCCCAGGTCCCACACCGTAGAGGGGGCTGTGCCAGGCGAAGGTTAGAGGAACACTAAACCGCCGACAAGAATGGGACAGTTTTTGTCCCGCGCAGTTCCCGACTGAGCCGCTGCTCACATTCTCCGGATGGATACGGCGTTTTATCGGTCGCTCTTGTAGCGTGACCTGTCCACGGAACACGCGAATTCGGTTCACGGGAGAGACGGGAACGCATGGGCGTACGAGTCCTGCTCATCGAGGACGACCACACGATCGCCGAACCGCTCGTCGAGGGCCTCGGGCACTTCGGGCTGACGGTGCATCACGTCAGCACGGGCAGTGCGGGGTTGAGAGGGCCGTACGGCGATGTCGTGCTGCTCGACCTGGGGTTGCCCGACGTGGACGGCATCGATGTCTGCCGCGGTATCCGGCAGACCTCCGACGTGCCCATCATCATCCTCAGCGCGCGGGGTGAGGAGGCCGACCGGGTGCTGGGCCTCGAACTGGGCGCCGACGACTATCTCGCGAAGCCGTTCAGCATGCGGGAGTTGGTGGCCCGGGTGCGGGCGGTGACCCGGCGGACCCACCGGGGGCTGGCGGAACCGGGCGGGGAGCCGTTCGGCGGCGAAGCCTTCGGTGCCGTACCCCCGTCCCCGCCCTTCGGCGCCATACCCCCGTCCCCGTCCCCCTCCTCCTCCCCGTCCTATGACCCTGCACCCCCGCCGCCTCCGTCCCAGCCCCAGCCCCAGCCCCAGCCCCAGCCCCAGCCTTTCGAAGCCGTGGCCGCCGGTGCCGCGGGTCCGCTGGTCGTCGACCGGCGGACGCGGCAGGTGTGGGTGGGGGAGCGGGCGGTGACGCTGACGCCCAAGGAGTTCGAGCTGCTCGCCCTGCTCACCGAGGACCCGGGTGCGGTGTATTCGCGGCAGCAGATCCTCGACCGGGTCTGGGATCCGCACTACGAGGGGCCGACCAAGACGCTGGATGTGCATGTCGCCACGCTGCGGCGGAAGTTGGGCAACCCCGCCTGGATCCAGACCCTGCGCGGAGTCGGCTTCCGGCTGGCGGTCCACACCCGGCCGCCCGTCCCCGACGACCCCCAGCCGTATCCGACTTCCAGGTACGAGTCCTCCGGGTACGAGTCGTCCACCTACCAGGATCCGTTCCCGTACGACCACCCCCGCCCCTTCACCCGCCCCCTCCCCACCCCCCACCCCTCGGCGGCCTACTGATGACCCGGCGGCTGCTGCTCAGCTATCTCACGCTCGCCGCGCTGCTCCTGCTCGCCCTGGAGATCCCGCTCGGCTTCGTCTACTCGCGGGCCGAGCGGGAGCGGGTGATCAACGCGGCGAAGGACGAGGCGGAGTCGGTGTCGGCGTTCGCCTCACTGTCCGTCTCCGCGGGCCGGGCCGCGCAGGACCTGCCCGAGCGGGCCGCCCACTGTGCCGAGCGCATCGGCGGCAAGGTGCTGATCGTCGACCAGGGCGGCGCGCTGCTGGCCACCTCGCATCCGCTGAGCGCGGCCGAGGAGGCCGGTCTGCCCGGCTGGCCGGGGATCGCGGCGGCGCTGCGCGGCACCGCGACGGCGGACGTGCGCACCTCCACCATCGGCGGAGTGGAGTATCTGGCGGTGGCCACGCCGGTACGGCACGGCGTCGAGGAGCAGGGCGCCGTCCGGATCACCGTGCCGACGAGGATGGTGGCCGACCGGGTGCATCACGTCTGGCTGCTGCTGGGTCTCGGCGGGCTCGCCGCGCTCACCGCGGTCGTCGTGGTCGGCTTCGGCATCGCCCGCTGGACCGGCCGGCCCATCCGTGAACTGGAGCACGCCACCCATGAGTTGGCGGTCGGCGGCACCGCCGTACCGGTGGCGATCACCAACGGGCCGCCGGAGGTGCGCAGTCTGGCCGCTACCTTCAACCGCACCGCCGCCCGGCTCGAACACCTCCTGGCCTCCCAGCGGGCCTTCGCCGGTGAGGCCTCGCACCAGTTGAAGACCCCGCTCGCGGCGCTGCGGCTGCGGCTGGAGAACCTGGAGAACGACATCGCCCTGAACGCCCGGGGCTCGCTCACCGCCGCGCTCACCGAGACCGACCGGCTGGCCCGGATGGTGGAGGGGCTGCTGGCGATGGCCCGGCTCGACGAGAGCGCGGGCGAACCGGAGCCGGTGGACCTCGGGCAGGTCTGCGCGGAACGCCATCGCGCCTGGACCCCGCTGTACGAGCAGCACGGGGTGTGGCTGGCGCTGGCCGGGGACTACACCGGCGAGGTGCTGGCCCTGCCGGGGGCGGTGGAGCAGATCCTCGACAATCTGCTCTCCAACGCCCTGCGGGTGTCGCCCCCGGGGTCCACGGTCTCGATCGATCCGCGCTGCCCGGCGGTTCCCGAGCGGCGCTTCCCGCACCGGCACCAGCACCGTCCGGCGGGGCCCGGCCGGGTCGAGTTGCATGTCATGGACGAGGGGCCCGGGATGACCGAGGAGCAGCGCCGCCGGGCCTTCGACCGCTTCTGGCGGGCCCCCGACGCCCCGAAGGGCGGTACGGGGCTGGGGCTGGCCCTGGTGCAGCGGCTGGCCCATGCGAGCGGGGGTGAGGCGGTCCTGCGGCGTGCGCCGCTCGGCGGCCTCGACGCGGTGATCCGGCTGCCGGTGGCCCCGGGCCGGGCCGGTGGTGGTCCGGCGCTCCCGTCCCAGCGCCCGGGAAGGCCCCTTCAGGCGGCGGCCCCCGGCGGACGCTGACGCCCGCCCCGGACTGAACCCGGAGGTGAGCCGTGGCCGGAAGGTGGGCGGTGGCCCGTGGCCGGAAGGCGGGTGGTGGCCCGTGGCCGGAAGTCTGGCGGTGGCCCGTGGCCGGAAGTCCGGCGGTGTGCTGTGGCCGGAGGTCCGGCGGTGGCCCGTGGGCGGAAGCCGGGCGGTGGCCCGCGGACGGAAGTCTGGCGGTGGCCCGTGGCCGGAAGTCCGGCGGTGTGCTGTGGCCGGAGGTCCGGCGGTGGCCCGTGGGCGGAAGCCGGGCGGTGGCCTGCGGACGGAAGCCGGGCGGTGGCCCCGGGCCGAAGCCCGGCGGTGAGCCCCGGGCCGAAGTCCGGCGGTGGCCCCGGGTCGAAACCCGGCAGCGGTGGCCCCCGGACCGAGACCGGTGGTCACCCCCGGACGGGAAACCGACGGTGACCCGGGTCGACGCTGACCCGGGTCACCGTGGGGCTTCGTGAGCGAGCGTGAGGCCGCTCAGGCCGCCGCGCGCACCTCGTACGTCGCGATGCGTACCGTCTCGTCGTCCAGGCACTCCCCGGACACGAGGTCGAAGCGCTGCTTGAGCAGCGGCGAGGCGACGAACGGGCGGCCCTGGTGGGTGCCGGTCAGGCCGCGGGAGAGGACCGCCGCGCCGCCGAACGGATCACGGTTGTCGACGGCGTACAGCTCGCCCGCGCGGTCGCGGAAGAGGGCGACCTGGCGGCCGTCGGGCAGCAGCGCGGCCACGCCGCGGCCCGGGGTCAGCGCGGACAGGTCGCAGACGGTGAACCAGTCCTCGTCCAGCAGGAGTTGGATCTTCAGGTCGGTCGTCTCGGGTGCCAGGGTCATCGCTGGGCGCTCCCTTCCAGGGGACGGTGGCCGATGGTCAGCAGCGGCAGGTCGGGCTTGATCTGGTCGCGCTCGGGGACGAAGCCGACGACCGGGTCGGGGGTGTCCGGCGCGTTGACGAAGGACACGAACCGGGCCAGCTTCTCGGGGTCGTTGATGGTGGTGGCCCACTCGTCGGCGTAGTGCGCCACGTGGTCTGCCATCAGGGACTCCAGCTCCTCGCAGATGCCGAGGGAGTCCTCCACGACGACGTCACGGACGTGGTCGAGGCCGCCGGGGATCCGCTCCAGCCAGGTGGAGGTGCGCTCCAGGCGGTCCGCGGTGCGGATGTAGAACATCAGGAAGCGGTCGATCAGACGGATCAGTTCGGCGTCGGAGAGGTCCTGGGCGAGCAGGTCCGCGTGGCGCGGGGTGGCGCCGCCGTTGCCGCCGACGTACAGGTTCCAGCCGTTGGAGGTGGCGATGACGCCGAAGTCCTTGGACTGGGCCTCCGCGCACTCGCGGGCGCAGCCCGAGACGGCGGACTTGAGCTTGTGCGGGGAGCGCAGTCCCCGGTAGCGCAGCTCCAGGTCGATCGCCATGCGGACGGAGTCCTGGACGCCGTAGCGGCACCAGGTCTGGCCCACGCAGGACTTGACGGTCCGCAGCGACTTCCCGTACGCGTGGCCGGACTCGAAGCCGGCGTCCACCAACCGGGTCCAGATGAGGGGAAGTTGTTCGACGCGGGCGCCGAACATGTCGATGCGCTGGCCACCGGTGATCTTCGTGTAGAGGCCGAAGTCACGGGCGATCTCGCCGATCACGATCAGGCCCTCGGGGGTGATCTCACCGCCGGGGATGCGCGGGACGACGGAGTACGAGCCGTTCTTCTGGAGGTTGGCGAGGAAGTGGTCGTTGCTGTCCTGGAGCGCCGCCTGCTCGCCCTCCAGGACATAGCCGCTCGCGCCGATCGTGGGAGCGAGGGAGGCGATGATCGACGCCACCGCCGGCTTGCAGATCTCGCAGCCGTCGCCGCCCCGGGCCTCGTCGCGGCCGTACCGGTCCAGCAGGCCCTGGTAGGTGTTGATGCGCAGGGCGAGGACGATCTCGTACAGCTCCTCGCGGGTCTGGGAGAAGCAGCCGCACAGGCCCTTGTCGACCTCGACGCCGGACGCCTCCAGCTCGGCGGTGACCAGCTGACCGAGGACCTTGACGCAACTGCCGCACCCGGTACCGGCCTTGGTGCACTTCTTGACCTCGGGCACGGTGGTGCAGGAGTGCTCGGTCACCGCGCCGCGGATCGCGCCCTTGCTGACGTTGTGGCAGGAGCAGATGATCGCGTCGTCGGGAAGGGCGGACGGGCCGAGCTGGGCGCCGCCGCTCGCGCCGGCCGGCAGGACCAGCGACTCGGGGGAGACCGGCGGGACGGACCCGGTGAAGGCCTTCAGCGTGCCGTACGCCTCGGCGTCGCCGACCAGGATGCCGCCGAGCAGGGTGCCGTCCCGGCCGATGACCAGCTTCTTGTACAGGCCCGCGCGGGAGTCGGAGTAGACGACGTCGAGGCAGTCGGCGGTGGTGCCGTGCGCGTCGCCGAAGGACGCCACGTCCACGCCGAGCAGCTTCAGCTTGGTGGACAGGTCGGCGCCCACAAAAGCAGCCTCGTCGGAGGCGATGGTGGCCGCGGCCGTCTCGGCCTGCTCGTAGCCGGGGGCCACCAGGCCGTAGACCCGGCCGTCGGAGGCCAGCGCGCACTCGCCGATCGCGAAGACGTGCGGGTCGTTCGCGGTACGGCACTGCTCGTCGACCGCGATGCCGCCGCGCTCGCCGACGGTGAGGCCGCAGTCCCGGGCGAGCTGGTCCCTCGGCCGGACGCCGGCGCTGAACACCACCAGGTCGGTGGCGAGTTCGGAGCCGTCGGACAGCTTCATCCCGGTGACGGCGCCGGCCTCGTCGACCACGATCTCCTGGGTGCCCACGCCCGTGTGGACGCTCAGGCCCATCTCCTCGATGGTGCGCAGGAGCGCGGCGCCGCCGCCCTCGTCGACCTGCACCGGCATCAGCCGGGGCGCGAACTCCACGATGTGGGAGGTGAGTCCGAGGCCCTTGAGGGCGCCGGCCGCCTCCAGGCCGAGCAGACCGCCGCCGACCACGGCACCGGTCGTCGCCGTCTTCGCGTACTCCTCGATCGCGAGGAGGTCCTCGATGGTGCGGTAGACGAAGCAGCCCTGGGCGTCCTTGTTCGGGACCGGCGGCACGAACGGGAACGAGCCGGTGGCGAGGACGAGGGTGTCGTAGGCGAAGACCTGACCGGACTTCGCGGTCACGGTCCGGGCCTCGCGGTCGACGGTGACGGCCGGGTCGCCGACGTACAGCTCGATGCCGTGCGCCGCGATGAACTCCATGTCGGTCATGGAGAGGTCCTCGGCGGTCTTGCCCGAGAAGTACGAGGTGAGCGCCACGCGGTCGTACGCGGGGCGGGGCTCCTCGCAGAGCACGACCACGCGGTGCGTGGCGGTCAGGCCGCGCTCGGCGAGCGCCTCGAGGAAGCGCTGGCCGACCATGCCGTGGCCGACGAGCACGATCGTGGGGGTGGCCTCCGTGGCCTCCGGGGTGGCGGTCATCAGGAGCCTCCATCGTTGGTGAGCAGGTGGAGCAGGGGGCCGCCGTCGGACGGGAGCGGCTCTGCTCCCTCCCAGGCGCGCGCCAGCGCGCCGACGGTGCCGAGTTCGCCGACGAGGACCCCGCCGACCAGGCGGTCGTCGCGGACGACGACCTTGCGGTAGGTCCCCCGGGTGGCGTCGGCGAGCTGGACGACGTCGTCGCCGGGGCGCGGCTCGGTCTCGCCGAACGCGGCGAGGTCGAGGACGCCGTTCCCGGAGAGGGTGAGCCGGGTGAGGGCGCGGGTGCCGCCGTAGCGGGCGGCCGGGTCGCCGGCGAGCGACTCGGCGAGGGCGTCGGCCTGTTCGAGCGCCGGGGCGGCGAGGCCGTACACGGTCCCGTCGTGCTGGGCGCAGTCGCCGATCGCGCGGATGTGCGGGTCGGAGGTGCGCAGCAGGTCGTCGACGAGGATGCCCTTGTGGACGGCGAGCCCGGCCTCCTTGGCGAGCCCGGCGCGCGGGGAGACCCCGCAGGCCAGCACCACCAGGTCGGCGTCGAGGGCGTAGCCGTCGGACATCTCGACGGAGCGGACCGCGCCGCCGACGCAGCGCACGTCGCGGACCCGGCACTCGGTGTGCACCTCGACGCCGAGGTCGGCGAGGTGCCGGCGCACCAGCTTCGAGGCGGCGGGGTCGAGCTGACGCTCCATGAGCCGCTCGGACTGCTGGGCGAGGACGACCTGGGCGCCGCGCGTCGCGAGGGCCCGGGCCGCGGAGACCCCGAGGAGCCCGCCGCCGATGACGACCGCCCGCACGCCCGGCCGTACGGCCTTCGACAGGCCCAGGCAGTCGTCCAGGGTGCGGAACGCGTGGACGCCCTCGGGCAGCACGTGGTCGGGGGTGAACAGACCGCGCAGGGGCGGCAGTACGGGGTTGGAGCCGGTGGCGAGGACCAGCGTGTCGTATGCGATCTCCGAGCCGTCCGCGCAGGTGACGGTGCGCCGGGTGCGGTCGATGCCGGTGACCTTGGCCCGGACCAGTCCGGCGGGCGCGGGCAGCGCGATCACCTCGGGGGCGTACCGGCCGGCCAGCACCTCGGCGAGCAGGACCCGGTTGTACGGGCGGTGCTCCTCGTCGCCGACGAGCAGCGCGGGCACGCCCAGCTCACCGAGCCGGCGGGCGAGTCGTACGCCCGCGAGGCCGGCGCCGATCACCACCACACGCGAATTCGAGGTCATGCCCTTGAGCGTGCGGTGCGGAGGTTACCCGGTCGCATCACGGTTGTTTCCCGCGAGGAACGCTGCCCTCAGCGGGGGCCGGGCGGGGGTGTGAGGGTTTCCGAGGGGTGCGTGGCCTGTGCATTCATACGGGCCGTAGGGTCATGGTCATGCCCGACATCCCCCTTGCCGTGATCGCCCTGCTCTGCCTCGCCGCGCTCGCGGCCGGCTGGATCGACGCGGTGGTGGGCGGGGGCGGGCTGCTGCTCCTGCCGGTGCTGCTGCTCGGTCTGCCCGCCGGGACCCCGGCCGCGTCCGCGCTCGGTACCAACAAGGCGGTGGCGATCGTCGGCACGTCCGGCGCGGCGGTGACGTACGCCCGCAGGGCGCCGGTGGACGTGCGCACCGCCGTACGGATCGGCCTCGCGGCGCTCGCGGGGTCCTCGGCGGGGGCGTTCTTCGCGGCCGGGATGAGCACGGACGTGCTGAAGCCGCTGATCATGGTCGTGCTGCTGGTGGTGGCCGCGTTCGTGATCGCCCGCCCCGCGTTCGGCGCCGCCCCGGCGCCCGGGCCCGCCACCCGCCGCCAGATCCTCACCGCGATCGGTCTCGCGGGCCTCGGCATCGGCTTCTACGACGGACTGATCGGCCCTGGCACCGGTACGTTCCTGGTGCTCGCCCTCACCGCGACCCTCCACCTCGATCTGGTCACCGCCTCGGCCACCGCGAAGATCGTCAACTGCTGCACCAACGCGGGCGCCCTCGCCACCTTCGCCTGGCAGGGCAGTGTGCTGTGGCAGCTCGCCGCCCTGATGGCCGTCTTCAACCTCGCGGGCGGCACGCTCGGCGCCCGCACGGCGCTGAAGAAGGGCAGCGGGTTCGTGCGGGTGGTGCTGCTGACGGTGGTGTTCGCGCTGGTGGGGAATCTGGCGTGGCAGCAGTGGGCGGCCTAGCCGCGGCTGCCGGTGAGGTGGGCGAACACGACCACGTTGCCCTGGTAGCCGGTGGCCTTCGAGTAGGTGCCGCCGCAGGTGATCACCCGTAGTTCGGGGCGGGCGGCGGCGTCGTAGACCTTCGCGTCGGGGAAGTGACGGGCGTCGTACGCCTCGACCGCGTCCACCGTGAAGACGGCGACCGTGCCGTCGAGGCGGTCCACCTCGACGGTGCTGTGCCTGCGCAGGGCGCCGAGGTCGTAGAAGACGGCGGGGCCGTCGGCGTTGTCGACGTGGCCCGCGACGATCGCGGTGCCACGCTCGCCGGGGGTGGTCCCGGCCTCGTACCAGCCGGCCAGGTTCGCGCGGTCGGCGGGCGGGGCGGCGAGGCTGCCGGCCGGGGTCAGGGACAGACCGGTCAGGGGTGCGTCGACATGGAGGGCGGGGATACGGATCCGGGTCGGCGGGGACGGCGGCAGCGCCGGGGCGGAACGTATCGCCGTACCACTGCCCGCACCGCTTCCGGTGCCCGCGCCCGCGTCGTCGCCCGCGTGCGCCTGTGCGGCCGTCGGCTGGGGCGGGGCGTGTGTCTCGGCGCCGCTGTTCAGCAGCCACGCGCCCGCGCCCAGTGCGGTCGCGGTGACGGCGGCTATGAGGGTGTTGCCGACCCTGCGCATGCGTATCTCGACCCTTCTCCCTACGGGGCTACGGGGCGCCCCGTACCCCCCTCCGGGCCGCGAGGGGCGTCGGGCCCGGAGGGGGAGGGGACATGCGGTACCGGTGGACGGACAGCGGAGGGTGTCCGTCAGATCCCGTCGCCTCTCGCCCGGCGATGCAGGAGCCAGGTACCGCCCGCGGCGGCGACGGCGAGTGCCGCCACGCCGGCCGCGGTCTGCACGGGGTCGGGGCCGAGTGCGCCGCCGACCCCCGTCTTCACACTTCCGCGCGGGGCCACCGGCCGCCGCGCCGAGGCCAGCGCCACCACCAGGTCCCCGGTGAGCCGCCGGCCGCCCCGCGCGCACTGCGCGACGATCTCGTACGTCCCCGGCTGTGCGCTCGGCGGCACCCGGAACTCCCCGGTCGACTCGCCGCGCTGCGGGCCCGGCACGAGGGTGAACCGCCCGGCGCCCACCGCGCCGGCGTCGCCCGCCGCCGTCCCGTCCGCGCCGCACGCCGAGGTGTTCACCGTGACCGGGTCGCCGGGGACGACCCCCACGGGGCGGATCTCCAGGTCCGTGCCCGCGTCCCGGGCCCCGTGCGCCGGGGCGGCGATCCCGCCCGCGGCGGCGACGGCGAGCGCGGTGCCGGTCAGCAGACGGGTGGTGCGTCGCATCGGTGCTCCCTCGCAGCGCCTCGGATCGTGTCCCTGCCCTTCCGAGGTAAGTCCCCGTGCGTCGCCCGCGCTTCCTGAAGGGGTGTCAGGAAGGGGGTGAACGGGTGTCGGGGCGCGGGCGGAGAAGGTCGTTTCGGCAGGTCACCGGCGTAGGGGCAGGATGCCTGGGAAAAGCGTCCGGAGGGGGGTGTGAACGGGTGACCGTTCAGCTCCGCGCGAGCCAGTCGCCGCCCTCGACCAGTCGTCCCCGGGCGCGGAGCCGGGCGGCCATGTGCGGGGCGGCCACGTAGACCCAGGCGGACGCGGGACCGGCGTCGGCCGTCGTCACCTCACGGGCCACTCGCTCGTACAGGTTGCGGGGATCGCCGGGCGTGTACTCCTCCAGCCGGTCCAGTTCGGCCAGCAGCCGTGTGTACGTCTCGGGGCGGGCGGTGACGAGTTCGCCGGCCACGACCCCGCCGGGCTCCTCCACCGCGTACGGGTAGCCGGGCCCGTCGTAGAGCACCGCGCCCGTCAGCCGGGCCGGCTCCTCACGCAGGGTGCGGCCGCGCAGGAAGAGGTCGTGGTTGACCTCGCCGGGGCGCAGCGTGCCGTAGACGAAGAACGGGAGGTGGGGGCGGGGCGGGATGGTCGGGATGCTCACGGAAACGATTCTCTCCTCTCACGTCCCACGCACCGCCCCCTCACGGCTTCCGACCGGAAGCGCTATGGACAGGAAATGTCATGCCCACTTAAATCGCAGGACGGCATCAGGCACGACCTCAGGCACACCTCTGCGCCACCCCCACACGCGCCCCCACGGCGCCTTTCCGAGGAGACCGAGCAGACTGATGAGTCGGATACGGCAGCACGTCCGAGGTTCCCGTCTCGCCACCGCCGGCATCGCCGTCACCACGGCGACCCTGCTGGCCGCCGTACTCTCCCCGGCCGCCGACGCGGCCGCCAGACCCACCCGCGCCACCGCGCTCGACCACGCCGCGGCCGCCCTCGTCGAGCACGCCGCGAGCCTGGGGCTGACCGCCCCCCAGGACACCGCCGTCCGGGACGTCGTCATCGACAAGGACGGCGCCCAGCACGTCCGTTACGACCGCACGTACCGCGAACTCCCCGTCCTGGGCGGCGACTTCGTCGTCCACCTGGCGCCCGACGGCAGCTACCGCAGCGCGAACCGGGCGACCCGGGCGGCGATCTCGCTGCCCACCATCACCCCGAAGGTGTCCGCGTCCAAGGCCGCCGACGCCGCCGTGCACGCCCTGCGCGCGGCCGGCCGCGGCGAGACGCTCAAACAGGTCAAGGCCAAGCCGCAACTGGTCGTCGACGCCCTGCACGGCGCCCCGAAGCTGGCCTGGCGCACCCAGGCCGTCGGCCTGGACTCCCTCGGCAACCCGGTCGCCCGCACGGTGCTGACCGACGCGCGCACCGGCGCCCGGATCGACGCCTGGGACTCCATCGAGACGGTGACCGGCGACGGCCAGTCCCTGTACGGCGGCACGGTCCCGCTGGAGACGACGCTCTCGGGATCGACGTACCAGCTCAAGGACCCGAACCGCGGGAACACGTACACCGGTGACGCGGCGAACAAGACCGACCTGTGCATCTTCGGCATCTGCATCAGCCGCGCCCCCGCGACGCTGTTCACCGACACCGACAACCACTGGGGCACGGGCACCACCTCCGACCGCTCCACGGCCGCGGTGGACGCGCAGTACGGCACCAACGTGACCTGGGACTACTACAAGAACGTCCACGGCCGCAACGGCATCGGCAACGACGGCAAGGGCTCCTACAACCGCGTCCACTACGGCAACAGCTACAACAACGCCTTCTGGGACGACAGCTGCTTCTGCATGACCTACGGCGACGGCGACGGCACCCAGCTCGGCCCGCTGGTGGGGCTGGACGTGGCCGGCCACGAGATGTCCCACGGCGTGACGTCGAAGTCCGCCAACCTGACCTACTCGGGCGAGTCCGGTGGTCTGAACGAGGCCACCTCCGACATCTTCGGCTCCCTGGTCGAGTTCTACGCCAACAACGCCTCCGACGCCGGCGACTACCTGATCGGCGAGAAGATCGTCCGCTCCGGCTTCGGCCGGGACGCCCTGCGCTACATGGACAAGCCGAGCAAGGACGGCAGCTCCGCCGACTACTGGAGCAGCTCGGTCGGCAACCTCGACGTCCACTACTCCTCCGGCGTCGCCAACCACTTCGCCTATCTGCTGGCGGAGGGCAGCGGCTCGAAGACCATCAACGGCGTCACCTACAACTCCCCGACGTACAACGGCTCCACGCTCACCGGGATCGGCCGGGACAAGCTCGGCGCCATCTGGTACCGGGCGCTGACGGTCTACATGACGTCGTCCACGAACTACGCGGGCGCCCGGACGGCGACCCTCAACGCCGCCCGTGACCTCTACGGCTCCGGCAGCACCGAGTACAACGCGGTCGCCGCCGCGTGGACCGCGGTGAACGTGAACTGAGCCCGGCCGCAGGGCCGTTCGGTCCTGACCGGTGTGCGGGAGGCGAGTGAGGCACGTGAAGAGACGTGAAGAGGGCGTGAAAACTACTCGCTTTCCCGCACACCGCCCACCCGGTTAGGCTCCCTGCGCGCACGACCGGCGCGACCAGGGGGAACCGGGGGTAACAAGGCATGACCGAGGAAGCCGGGAGAGTCACGGCGGCCGAGCGGGGTCCGAACGCATGGGTGCAGGTCATCTCGGCGTTCGTGGTGGTGGCGGCGCTGGCGGGGGGCCTGTGGAAGTACCAGAAGGACCACGTCGCGCGGGAGAGCGTCGCCGCCGCCGCGCCCGTCGGGCCGATCTCCTGCTCGTCGGCGACGCCCACCGGGGTGCCGACGATGGTGCGGGCGGGGGTGAAGTACGTCTCCGCCAACCGGCTCTGCCAGGCGCTGAACCGCCCCGACCTGGCCGCGCTGCTCGGCACCCCGGGGGAGCGGGCGCAGTCGTACGGCGGCGACGACGACTCCGTCACCCTGGGCGGCAGTGACGTCCCCGCCCCCGAGATGAACGTCACGCTGCGGACGTACTCCGTCCAGCTCTCGGCGTCCTTCGACCACTTCGCGGTCGAGGACATGGCCGACCTGCTGGGCGGCGACGCCCGCGAGCGGACCTTCCTCGGACGCCCGGCGGTGCTGTACTCGGACCGGACCTACGCCTACTTCTGGGGCATCCGTCCCCCCGAGGGCCAAGCCTCCGACGCGCCCAGCCATCCCACCCGCCGGCTCGTCGTCGCCCGGGACCCGAAGGACGGCGGCGGCTCCTACGACATCGCCCTGTGGCGCCAGGACTCCGAGCCCCCGTCCGACGCGGTGCTCCTCCGGCTCGCCGCACGGATCCTGCCGACCCTTCCGGGGTGGGCCGGTTCCGGCTCCTGACGCACCAGGGCCGGCATCCGCACCGGATGCCGGCCTCGGTGGTGGCGGGGCTCAGGACGCCATCCCCGGCTCCCGCTCCTGCGGGGCGGGGGCCGGGGATGGCTCCCGCCCGGGGTTCCGCATCACCAGCGCCGCCAGGACCGCCGCCGTCAGGGTGCCGATCGCGCCGACCGTGAAGGTCGTGGTCATCGACGCGGTGAAGGCCTCGCGGGCCGTCTGGACCAGTTCCGGGTCGCCGTGCGCACTCGCCAGGGCGCCGGCGATCGAGCGGCGCGCGGCGTCGGGGGCGTCCACCGGCATCCGCTCGGTGTAGCCGCCGGCGAGGAGGGAGCCGAGGATCGCGATGCCGAGGGCCGTGCCGGCCTGCTGGACGGTGTCGTTCAGCGCCGAGCCGACGCCCGCCTGGTCCGCGGGGATGGTGCCCATCAGCGCGCCCACCGCGGCCGGCATCGCCATGCCCGCGCCGAAGCCGAGCAGGCCCAGGGCGACGGCGGGGACGGTGAAGCCGGAGCGGGCGCCGACCGTGGTCAGCAGGGCGAAGCAGACGGTCATCACCAGCAGGCCGGCGACGACGACGCGCCGGTTGCCGGTCCGCGCCGCCAGCTTCACGCCGAGTCCGTTGCCGGCCAGCGCGGCGACGGCGAGCGGCAGGAAGGCGAGGCCCGCCCGGACGGGGGAGTGGCCGAGGACGAACTGCAGATACTGGGTGAGGACCAGCAGCAGACCGCCGTTGCCGATCTGGACGAGCGCCAGCGCCAGCGAACCGCCGCTGAAGTCGCGGTGCTTGAACAGGACCAGCGGGACCATGGGCGTCTTCGTGACGTTCTCCCGGACCACGAAGCCGGCCAGGGCGAGGACGGCCACGGCGAGGGTGAGGACGGAGCGGCCGCCGAAGGCCCCGTGCTGCGGGATCTCGATGATCCACCAGACCAGCGCGGTCATGCCGACCGCCGAGAGCACCGCGCCCAGCGGATCCGGCTTCTGCCACGGCGCCCGCGACTCCGGCATCAGGACCACACCGGCGACGAGGGCCAGGGCGACGACCGGGACGTTCAGGAAGAAGATCGAGTGCCAGGAGAAGTGGTCGATCAGGACCCCGCCCAGCACCGGACTGCCGACCAGGCCGAGCATCGACACCGAACCCCAGGCCGCCATGGCCTTCCCGCGCTCCTCCTCGTCGAAGACCGTGATGAGGATCGAGAGGGTGGACGGCATGATCAGCGCGCCGCCCACGCCCATCGCGGTGCGGACGGCGATCACCTCGCCCGGGCTGGTGCAGACCGTCGCCGCCAGTGAGGCGGCCCCGAAGAGCACCAGGCCGATCAGCATCACCCGCCGACGGCCGAAGCGGTCGCCGAGGCTGCCCGAGGTGAGCAGGAGGCCCGCGAACACCAGGATGTAGGAGTCGAGGATCCACTGGGTGTCCTGGGCGCTCGCCCCGAGGTCCTCGGTCATCGAGGGCACCGCGACGGTCAGCGCCATGCTGTCGATCGTCAGGACCAGTGAGCTCAGGCACAGCACGACGAGGATCCACCAGCGGCGTGGATTGCGGCTTTCCATGGGGGTCGGGTCCCTTCCCGTCGGGGATGCGTACGGCGTTCCGCTCGATGCGCACACTGTTCCGGTCGCTGCGTACAGCGTTCCGGGTGCGGTGCGAACACTGTACGCACAGCGGAACGGTGTGCGCAATGCTTGAACTCTGTACGCTGGAGGCGCACGACGTACGCCAGCCGTCCGCCCCGGGAGGAGACCCATGGCCGCCGCCAGGACGAAGAACCCGAACCCCGTGCCCTCCGTCTGGACCCGGCAGAAGCGCGAACCCGACCAGCCCTCACTGAGCCGGGGCGCGATCGTGCGTGAGGCCGTCGCGATGCTGGACGCCGAGGGCATCGAGGCGCTGAGCATGCGCAAGCTCGGCGCCCGGCTGGGCGCGGGCGCGACCTCCCTGTACCGGCACGTGGCCACCAAGGACGAGCTGATGGAGCTGGCGGTCGACGAGGTCGCGGCCGAGGTGCACGTCCCGGAGATCGAGGGCGGCGACTGGCGTACGGCCGCCACGGGGGCCGCCGCCTCCTTCCGGGCCACGGCCCTGCGGCACCCCTGGCTGTCCTCCGTCCTGGGGCAGGCGGGCCTCGCCTACCTCGGCCCCAACCTCATGGCCTTCTCCGAGCGCCTCGCCGCCCTGTTCGCGGCCGCCGGGTTCCCCGAGCCGAGCCGGGCGATCGACACCGTGCTGTCGTACGTCATCGGTATGAGCACCACCGAGGCCGCCTGGCTCACCACCGTCGCCCGGTCCGGCGAGAGCGAGGCCGACTTCGTCGCCCGGCTGATGCCCGCCGCCGGCCGGGCCGCCGCCGGCCACGCCCATCTCGCCGACGGCTACGCGCAGGCCGCCGCCGCGGTCGCCGACCCCGCCGCCCTGCGCGAGGAGAAGTTCCGCTACGGCCTGGACGCCGTCCTCGACGGCCTCGCCCTGCGTCTGCCCGTCTGAGACCTACGGCGCGGCGGTCTCCGCCCGTTCCACGCGCACCGCGCACACCTTGAACTCCGGCATCCGGGAGGTCGGGTCCAGGGCCGGGTTGGTCAGGGTGTTGGCGCGGCCCTCGCCCGGCCAGTGGAACGGCATGAAGACCGTGTCCGGGCGGATCCCGGTGGTGATGCGGGCCGGCGCCACGGCCCGGCCGCGCCGGGACACCACGGCCACGGGATCGCCCTCGGCCGCCCCGAGCCGCGCCGCGAGCCGGGGGTGCAGCTCCACGAACGGACCGGGCGCGGCGGCGTTCAGCTCGTCGACCCGGCGGGTCTGCGCGCCGGACTGGTACTGCGAGACGACCCGGCCGGTGGTGAGCAGCACCGGGTACTCCTCGTCCGGCTCCTCGGCGGCCGGCCGGTGCGAGACGGACACGAACCGCGCCCGCCCGTCGGGGGTAGCGAACCGGTCGAGGAAGAGACGGGGGGTACCGGGGTGCACCGACGGTGCGGGCTCCGGGGTCCGGGGCGCGGTGTCGGGGTCGGCCGTCCCGGCGGGTGTGGCATGCCGGGCGGGGTTGGCCGTGGGCGGGTGCGGTGCGGGGTTCTGGTGGTTCTCGGGTGATGCCTGGGCGGGGGTCGGGGTGCCGGGGTGCGGTGTCGCGGCGGGCTCGGCAGCCCGCGACGGTGCCGCGCCCTCCCGGTGCTCCGGCGAAGCCGGGCCGGAAGCCGGAACCGGGATCGTCGCCGTCGGCGTTTCCGGGGCCGGTGCCGGGCACGGCCAGAACACGCCGTTCTCCTCCGCCAGGCGGCGGTAGGTGATCCCGGAGTAGTCGGCGAGGCCGCCCGCGCTGGCCCGGCGCAGTTCCTCGAAGACCTCCTCGGGGTCGGTCGGGAACCCCTTCCCCACGCCCAGCCGGTCCGCCAGCTCGTGCAGGACCTCCAGATCGCCGCGGACGCCGTCGGGCGGGGTGAGCGCCTGACGGCGCAGCAGCACCCTGCCCTCCAGGTTGGTCGTCGTGCCCGTCTCCTCCGCCCACTGGGTGACCGGCAGGACCACGTCCGCGAGGGCCGCCGTCTCCGACAGCACCACATCGCACACGGCGAGGAACTCCAGGGACCTGATCCGCTCCTCGACATGTGCGGCCCGCGGCGCCGACACGACCGGGTTGGACCCCATCAGCAACAGGGACCTCACGTCCGTGCCGAGCGCGTCCAGCAGTTCGTAGGCGCTGCGTCCCGGTCCGGGCAGGCTGTCGGGGTCGACGCCCCACACCTCGGCCACATGCCGGCGCGCCGCCGGATCGTCCAGCTTGCGGTAGCCGGGCAGCTGGTCGGCCTTCTGGCCGTGCTCGCGCCCGCCCTGCCCGTTGCCCTGCCCGGTGAGGCAGCCGTAGCCGGACAGCGGCCGGCCCGCGCGGCCCGTGGCCAGGCAGAGGTTGATCCAGGCGCCGACCGTGTCGGTCCCCTTGGACTGCTGCTCGGGTCCGCGCGCCGTGAGCACCATCGCGGCCTCCGGCTCGCAGAACAGCCGTACGGCCTCCCGGAGTTCGGGAACGGACACCCCCGTGATCCGTTCCACGTACTCCGGCCAGTGCGCCATGGCCGCCGCGCGGGCGTCCTCCCAGCCGGCGGTGCGCTCGGTGACGTACTCCTCGTCGACCCGCCCCTCGGCGACGACGAGGTGCAGCAGTCCGAGCGCCAGCGCCAGGTCGGTCCCCGGGCGCGGCGCGAGGTGCAGATCGGCCTGCTCGGCGGTCCTCGTGCGGCGCGGGTCGACGACGATCAGCGTGCCGCCGTTCTCCCGCAGTTCGTGGAGGAAGCGCAGGAAGGGCGGCATGGTCTCGGCGGGGTTCGACCCGACGAGGATCACGCACCCCGTGCGCGGGATGTCCTCCATCGGGAACGGCAGCCCCCGGTCCAGGCCGAACGCCTTGATGCCGCCCGCCGCCGCCGAGGACATGCAGAAGCGGCCGTTGTAGTCGATCTGCGAGGTGCCGAGCACCACGCGCGCGAACTTGCCGAGCGCGTACGCCTTCTCGTTCGTCAGCCCGCCCCCGCCGAACACCCCGAGCGCGTCGGCGCCGTAAGCGGCCCGTACGCGGGTCAGCTCCCGGGCGATCCGGTCCAGCGCCTCCTCCCAGGAGGCCGGCACGAGCGCGTCCCCGGAGCGCACCAGCGGCGAGGTCAGCCGGACGCCCGGGGCGAGCACCGCCGGCGCGGTGCGGCCCTTGCCGCACAGCGCGCCCCGGTTCACCGGGAAGTCCGGGCGCTCGACCACCTCGACGCCCCCCGTGGGCAGGGGCGACAGGGCCATCCCGCACTGCAGGGCGCAGTACGGGCAGTGGGTGGGCGTCGAGGTGGTCCGCATGCGCTTCAGCGTGCTTCGCCCGTGTTACGCCCCGTGCGGTCTCCTGTTACGGCGGTGTGGTCGTGCCCTCCCCGGCGCGAGGGCGCCGACGTGAGGGGTGCGGGAGGAGCGGGTGTGACGGAAGACGCCTCACGTGACTCATTTCGTCCCGTAGTTGGCCGGTCACACATGGTTGAGAGTTGAAGAGCCGCTACTAGAGTCGAGAACGCGCACGACCCCGCACGGCATCGCACGACCGCACGGCGTTCGAAATCCCGGGCATGCCGCCGCCCCGGACATGTCACCCGACACTCGAACCAGCCTGGAGGTCCCCCCGACATGCCTCTGCGCCATCTCACCCCCCATGACCGGCACCTGTTCCACCGGTACGGCCGGGGCCCCGCCGTCCCCGTCCCGGATCCGCTGATCCACCGCGCCGTCGAACGGCAGGCCGCCGTCCGGCCCCACGCGGTCGCCGCCGAACACCAGGGCGCGACCCTCACCTACGGCGAACTGGACCGGTACGCCGACGCCGTCGCCGCCCGGCTGGCCCGCGAGGGCGTCCGCCCCGGCGACCACGTCGGGCTCTTCGTCCGCCGCTCGATCCCCCTGCTGGTCGGCCTGCTCGGCATCCTGAAGGCGGGCGCGGCCTACGTCCCCCAGGACATCGGTCTCGCGCCGCGGGCCCAGCTCGACCATGTGGTGCGCACCGCCGCGACCGCCGTCGTCCTCACCCAGCGCGAGCACCTCGCCCGGGTACCGGCCGGCCCCCGGGTGATCGCCCTGGACGACCCCCTCGAACCGGCCCCGGCGCCCCGCCCCCGGATCGCCCCCGACGACGGCTGCTACGTCCTGTTCACCTCCGGCACCACCGGCCGCCCCAACGGGGTGAAGGTCACCCACCGCAACGTCGCCAACATCCTGCTCACCCAGCCCGGCGCCCTCGGCATCCGCCCCGGCGACCGGGTGGCCCACCTCCTCAACGTGGCCTTCGACATGGCCGCCTGGGAGATCCTCGGCTGCCTCGCGCACGGCGCCACCCTGGTCGTCCGCGGCAAGGACATCGCGGCGGCCGCGCACACCGCCACCGTCCTGATCGCCACCCCGACCGTGCTGTCCGGCATCGACCCGGCGGCCTGCCCCCGGGTGCGCGCGGTGGCCGTCGCCGGGGAGCCCTGCCCGCGTCCGCTCGCCGACCGCTGGGCCCGCCGCGCGGCCTTCTTCAACTGCTGCGGCCCCACCGAGACCACCATCGTCAACACGATGAGCCGCCACGACCCGGCCGACCCGCTCCTCACCATCGGCCGTCCCACGCCCAACAACACGGTGTACGTCCTCGACGCCGACCGCCGTCCGCTGCCCATCGGCGAGACCGGCGAGATGTGGGCGGGCGGCGACTGCGTGTCGGCGGGGTACCTCGGCGGCGAGGCGCTGAACGCCGAGCGGTACGCGCCCGACCCCTTCCTCGGCGGCGGGCGTCTGATGTTCCGCACCCGCGACCTGGGCCGCTGGACCCCCGACGGGCGGCTGGAACACCTCGGCCGCACCGACGACCAGGTCAAGGTGCGCGGCTTCCGGGTGGAACTGGACTCGGTCTCCTCGGTCCTGGAGCGGCTCCCCGGCTGCACCCGGGCGGTGACCCTCCGGCGCGACGCCCGCAGCCTGGTCTCCTTCGTCTGTCCGGCGGACGTCGACCCGGAGGCGGCCCGCCGCGCCGTCGCCGAGGTGCTGCCGTACTACTGCGTGCCCGTTGATGTCATGCCCCTGACATCACTGCCGGAGACCGACCGCGGCAAGATCGACAAACCGGCGCTGCTGCGGCTGGCGCGGGAGCGGGCGGCGGTGTCCCCGGACCGGGACCGGGTGGCGGTGACCCGGTGACGACCTCCCTGGACCGCACCTCCGTCGGACCGCCCCCGCTGCTGTCCGCGCCCCGCCGCCTCCTCAAGCACCCCCGCCTGATGCACTACAACCGCCTCGCGGCCCTGGTGCTCACCGTCAACGCCGCCTACGCGTGGCTCGGTCGGCCCCTGCCGGACCGCTCCCTCGCCCACGCGGCCCTCGCCAACCTCGCCCTCGCCGTCCTCGTCCGCCAGCAGTACGTCGTCAACCTCCTCTTCCGGCTGGCGACTTCGGCCCCGGTCCACTGGCCGCTGCGGATCCGCTGGACGCTCGGCAAGGTCTACCACTTCGGCGGACTGCACGTGGGCGGGGCGCTGGCGGGGGCCGCCTGGTTCCTGGCGCTCACCCTGCGGACGCGCAACGGCCCTCTGCTGGCGGTCGGTTGGACCCTGGTGGCGCTCCTCGCGCTGATCGTGGCGACCGCCCTGCCGCCCTTCCGCTCCCGTCACCACGACACCTTCGAGAAGATCCACCGCTTCGGCGGCTGGACCGCCCTCGCCCTGTTCTGGACGCACACCCTGATGTCGGCCCCCGGTCCGGTGCCGGTGGCGGTGCTCGCGCTCGTCACCCTCAGCGTGGCGCTGCCCTGGCTGCGGCTGCGCAGGGTCGACGTGCGCACCGAACGCCCGTCCCCGCACGTGGCGCTGGCCCGCTTCGACTACGGCGAGACCCCGTTCGCCGGCTCCTCCACCGCGATCAGCCGCAGCCCGCTGAGGGAATGGCACTCCTTCGCCAACGTCCCGGCCCCCGGCGAGTCCGGCTTCCGGCTCACCATCTCCCGGGCCGGCGACTGGACCGGCTCCTTCATCGACGACCTTCCCACGACGGTCTGGACGAAGGGCATCACCACGGCCGGCGTCGCCAACATCGAGGTCCTCTTCCGCAAGGTGGTGTACGTGGCGACCGGCAGCGGCATCGGCCCCTGCCTGCCCCATCTGCTCGCCGCCGAGGTCCCCTCCCGCCTGGTGTGGGCGACCCGCGACCCCCGCACGACCTACGGCGACGCCCTCGTCGACGAGATCCTCGCCGTCCAGCCGCACGCCGTCGTCTGGGACACCTCCCGCGACGGCAAGCCCGACATGGTGGCCCTCGCGTACGCCGCCCACCGGGACTTCGGGGCAGAGGCGGTGATCTGCATCTCCAACAAGAAGCTGACCTGGCAGGTCGTGCACGGGCTGGAACGGCGCGGGATTCCGGCCTACGGCGCGATCTGGGACTCGTGAGAGGAGCGGCGGGGATGACGAACCTGAAGCTGGACCGCGAGGGCGCGGTCGTGACCGTGACCCTGCACCGCCCGCACGTCCGCAACGCCCTGGACTCGGCACTGCTGGCCGAACTCATGGATGCCCTGAGGCCGTTGGACGCGGACCCCGCCGTCGGCTGTGTGGTCCTCACCGGCTCCGAGCGGGTGTTCGCCGCGGGCGCCGACATCAAGGAGATGGCGGACCGGACGGCCGCCGAGATGCGGGACGCGGACTGGTTCGGCGGCTGGGAGGACTTCGCCGACCTGCGCGTCCCGAAGATCGCGGCCGTCAACGGGTATGCCCTGGGCGGCGGCTGCGAGCTGGCGATGATGTGCGACCTGGTGATCGCGGGGGAGTCCGCGGTCTTCGGCCAGCCGGAGATCACCCTCGGCGTGATCCCCGGCATCGGCGGCACCCAGCGGCTGACCCGTCTGGCCGGCCGCGCCAAGGCGATGGACCTGGTCCTCACCGGCCGCACCATGGACGCCGCCGAGGCGGAACGCGCGGGCCTGGTCTCCCGCGTCGTCCCGGACGAGCGGGTCCTGCCCGAGGCACTCCGGGCGGCGGCGACGATCGCCTCGTACGGCCGGATCGCGGTGCGCGCGGCCCGGGAGTGCGTGGACCGGGCCCTGGAGACCGGCCTGCGCGACGGCCTCCGCCACGAACGGCGCGTCTTCCACGGTCTGTTCGCGACACAGGACCAGAAGGAGGGCATGACGGCGTTCCTCCAGAAGCGCCCGCCGGTGTTCCGGGGCCGCTGACGACCGGGGGCGGGAGCGGCGGCCTCCTCTCCCGCCTCCGGTCACCTGCGTTCTTGCCAGGATGCCCCGGCGTTCACGCCGGGGAGGAATCGCATCCGCGGAGCCGGGTGAAGCGAACGTGCGTGCCTATGGTCGCTGGTTGTGGTGACTCCGGCGCGAGGAGGGTACGGGTGTGCGTGTGTCGCACGTACGGTCTTGTCGTGAAAGCCGGGTGAGCGGGCGGGGCGTGGGAGGGGATGTTGTGCCGGGGGTGAAGGAGGGCGGGGAGGGCGGGCATGCCCGGTACACCTACCGGCTGCGTGTGTCGTCGACCGCATGCGCGGCCCTGCTGGCGGAATGGGACCGGTGCCGGTGGACGTGGAACGAGTGCGTGGCCAAGTCCAAGGCCGTGTACGCGCAGAACAAGGCGCACCCCGAGGGCAGGCAGACCTGCGGCCCGGCTCAGCTCGACAAGATGCTGACCGAGGCCCGCGAGTGCACGCCGTGGCTGCGCGAGGGGAGTTCGGTGCCGCAGCAGCAGATCATCCGGGACTTCGGCAAGTCGCGTGCGAAGGCGCAGAAGGACATCAAGGAACGTCTGCCCCTCAGGCAGCGGGCCGGGATGCCGGGGTGGAAGAAGAAACGCGAAGCCGAGCCGACACTGAACTACACCAGGCGCGGTTTCCGTCTGAAGGACGGCCGTCTGCACCTCGCGGGTGGCATCGTGCTGAGCGTGGTGTGGTCCCGCGGCCTGCCTGCCCAGCCGTCCAGCGTGCGCGTGTACCGCGACAGCATCGGCCACTGGTACGCCTCCTTCGTGGTAGCCGCCCAGATCCAGCCGCTCCCCGCCACCGGCGCGGTGATCGGTGTGGACTGGGGTGTGACAGAGACCGCGACCACCACCTCGAACACCCACGATCTTCCCCACGCGCAGCACGGCAGGAAGGCCCGGCAGAAGCTGTCGCGGTACGACCGGATGATGGCCCGCCGCAAACCGAAGAAGGGCCACGCCGGATCGAGGGGCTACCGCGAGGCGAAGAAGCGGCGCGCCAAGGCGTACGCGAAGATCGCCCGGCAGCGGCAGGACACCGGCCGCAAATGGGCCAAGAAGGTCGTGCGTGAGCACGATGCCATCGCCGTGGAGGACTTCCGTCCGAAGTTCCTCGCCAGGACCACCATGGCCAGGAAGGCCGCCGACGCCGCCATCGGCGCCACGAAGAAGGCCCTGATCGAGATGGGCCGCAAGCACGGGCGGGATATCCGCCTCGTGCACCCCGCGCACACCACCATGGACTGCGCGTCGTGCGGAGCGAGAACCAAGCACGCACTGCCGCTGTCCGAACGTACCTACACCTGCACCGCGTGCGGAGCCGTCTTCCCCAGGGACAAGAACTCCGCCCGCGTGATGCTCGTCCGGGCTGGTCTCAACCCGGCTGGTGCCGAGGGCGTAAGACCTCCCGGAGCGCTGCTCCCAGAGGCTGCCTGAGCCAGGAATCCCCTCCCCTTCAGGGAGGGGAGGATTCAATTCCCTGCCGCCAGCGCCCGCGCCACACCCTTCTCCTTCGGGCCGAGGAACCGCGGATCCGGCTCGAACACCGCGTCCAGGGCCGCCTTGCCCGCCGCGAGGATCTCCCGGGTGCCTCCGTAGTACCAGGTCACATCGTGCTTGGCGTCGACGCCGACACCGTAGGAGTCGACGCCCGCCGCCTCGCACAGGGCGACCGCCCGCCGGATGTGGAAGCCCTGGCTGATCAGCACCGCCCGATCCACGCCGAAAATCTTCTTGGCGCGCACACAGGAGTCCCAGGTGTCGAAGCCGGCGTAGTCGCTGACGATCCGCCCGTCCGGCACCCCGTGCCCGGTCAGATAGGCGCGCATGGCGTCCGGCTCGTCGTAGTCCTCGCGGCTGTTGTCGCCGGTCACCAGGACGACCTCGATCCGGCCCTCCCGGTACAGCCTCGCCGCCGCGTCGAGCCGGTGCGCCAGGTACGGCGACGGCTCGCCGTCCCACAGCCCGGCCCCGAAGACCACGGCGACCTCGCGCCGCGGCGCCCCCGCCGTCGTACCGATCCGGTCGCCCGTGGACACGAACAGCCAGGTGGCCGGCAGCAGCGCGAGCACACACCCGGCCATCACCGTCTGCACCAGCCGGCGCCGCCCGGCACGGGTGCGCGGCAGCCGCGGTCGACGGATCTTCATGAGGTGCCCCCTGACTCGCCGGTCGATCCGGGTCGAAATCCCGTTCGGCCTGGGAAGACGCAGCGTACGGTGATCCGGTTCGCCCGCTCACCGGGGACCCGTCGCACCCGGACCTCACAGCGCCCCGGGGCCCGCCGTGAACGCCCGGAAAATACTCGTGACGGTCAGGCAACGGGGGTGCAACCTCGCCCGGCGACGATCGGGACATGAGCCAGCCAAGCCTCGTCCAGCTCGACGCCCGCCGGCGCCCGGCCCCGCCCGCGCTGGTGGTCGTCGCCCACGGCAGCCGGGACCCGCGCGCCCTGAGCACCGTACGCACCCTGCTCGACCGGGTCCGCGACCGGCGCCCCGGCCTGCCGGTGCACCTCGGGCACATCGAGCTGAACGAGCCCCTGCTCACCGACACGCTGGCCGCCCTGGACGCCCGCGGCACCACGGACGCCGTCCTGGTCCCCCTGCTCCTCGCCCGCGGCTACCACGTCAAGCGCGACATCCCGGAGATGGCGGCGACGGCCCGGGTCCGCACGCGCGTGGCGGCCCCGCTCGGCCCGCACCCCCTCCTGGTCGACACCCTGCACACCCGCCTCCTGGAGGCGGGCTGGCCCCCGGCCATGACCGCCGACGACCGCCGCACGAGCGCGGTGGTCCTGGCGGCGGCGGGCTCCCGCGACCCCGACTCGGCGACGGACACCCGCCGCACGGCCCACCTCCTGGCGGCACGTCTGGGTGTCCCGGTGGTCCCCGCGTACGCCTCCACGGCCACCCCGACCGTCGACACGGCACTGCGCGCGCTGGCGGCGAGGGGTCGCGAGAGGGTGGCGGTCGCCTCGTACTTCACGGCCCCGGGCCGCTTCGCGAGGGAGTGCGCGCAGAAGGCTCCCTGGATCGCCTCGGCCCCCCTGGGCACCCACCCGGCGATGGCCGACCTCCTCCTCCACCGCTACGACCAGGCACGGGAGGCGGGCGGCAGCAGCAACGCCGCCTGAGACCTCGCGACCCGTCACGGGGTGATGGGGCCGAGGTCGGCGGCGGTCTCGGCCAGCGCGCGCAGGGCGGGGCTGTCGGCGCCGGTGCGCCAGGTGAGTGCGAACTCCAGGGCGGGCGCGTCGGTCAGGGGCAGGAAGACGACGCCGGGGGGCTTGTTGTAGCGCGCGGCGATCTCGCCCAGCGGGTGGACGCAGCGCCCGGAGGCGACCAGCGAGAGGATCTCGTGAAAGGTCCGCGCGACGGGCCCGCGCGGGACACGGCGGCCCAGCGGGGTGCGGGTGGGGGCCATGGAGGCGACCCAGTACTCGGGGAGCCCGGGACCGATGTCGACGACATGATGGTCGGCCAGGTCCTCCAGCGAGGCCGTGCCCTGTCCGGCGAGCGGATGGTCCGCGGCCACGGCCAGCACCCGGCCCATCGTGAGCACGGTGGGGCCGACGACGAGGTCCGGTTCGGCGACGGGCAGCCACAGCACGTGGGCGTCGTGCTCCCCGGCGCGCAGAGCGGTGAAGGCGTCGAAGCCGTTGATCTCGCCGAACTCGATGTCGGCGCCGGGGTGACGGGCGCGGAACGCGTCGACGAGGGGCCGTAGTTCATGCCCGGCGTGCCCGAACACACCGAGCCTGAGGGTCCGGCCCGCGCCCGCACCGGCGGCCTGGGCCCGGGCGAGCCCCGCGTGCAGGAGGTCGACGGCCTGCTGGAGGTCCTCCCGCAGGCGGCGGCCGACCGGGGTCAGGGCCACCCGACGGCTGGTGCGGTCGAACAGCACCACGCCGAGCTGCCGTTCCTGACTGCGGATGGCCTGGCTGACCCGGGCCTGGGACACATGGAGCCGTTCGGCGGTGCGGCCGAAGTGCAGTTCCTCGGCCAGGGTCAGGAAGATCTCGACGTCCCGCAGCTCCATGCATAACCCCCACGTTATGAACAGCCCCACGGACTCTACCTTGTTCCCCCGCTGACCTGCGTCGATGCTGGACGTATGAACGCTTCCCAGGCCGTCGTCGACCGCCTCGAGATCGAGGCACTGTGCGCGGAGGTCACCGACGCGGTGATGATGCGTGACTTCGACCGCTTCGCCTCGCTGTTCACGCCCTGCGCGGTCGTGCGCTGGCCGCACATCGGCAAGGAGTTCGCGGGCCGCGAGGAGATCCGGGCGGGGATCGAATGGGGGCAGGGGCTGTGGGAGTTCTTCGTGCAGAACGTCCACGCCGGTGTCGTCCGGCTCGACGGCGACACGGCGACCGGGCGTGTGTACATCGAGGAGTTCGGGCGGATGCGCGACGGCGGCTCCCATCGCAACCACGCCCTCTACCACGACCGTTACCGGCGCACGCCCGACGGCTGGCGGTTCGACGAACGGGTCTACGAGGTCCGGTACGTCGACTCCACGCCGCTCAGGGGCTCACCACCGAAGGAGTGAATGTCATGTACCTGATTACCGGAGCCAATGGCGTCGTGGGACGCCGGGTGACGGACCTGCTGCTGCGGGAGAACGGGGGCGGCGGCGGGAACGGCGAGAACGGCGAGAAGGCAGCCGTCGCCGCGGTCACCCGCGGTCCCGGCGCGGCCACGCTCCCGGACGGTGTCCGAGCCGTCGCCGGCGACCTGTTCCACCCCGGCTGGATCGAGCCGGCGCTGGCCGGGGTGCGGGCCCTCCAGATCAGCCCGCGCGCCACCGGCCCGGGGCTCGGCGAACTCCTGCGGCTCGCCGCCGGGCAGGGCGTACGGCGGGTGGTGCTGCTGTCGGCCACCACCGTGGAGCATCCCGCGGGGGAGGCCCGCTTCGCCGACCGGTTCCGCCACGCCGAGGAGCTCGTCCGGGACTCCGGCCTGGACTGGACGGTTCTGCGCCTGGCCGACTTCGCGGCCAACGCGCTGGCCTGGGCGCCGCAGACCGGGTCCGGCGACGTGGTGCGCGGCGCGTACGGCCGGGCCGCGACCTCCCCCGTCCACGAGGACGACATCGCTGAGATCGCCGTCCACGCCCTGCGCGGCACCCTCCCCCCGGGTTCGGTCCACACCCTGACCGGGCCGCAGTCGCTGGACCAGGCCGAGAAGGTGCGGCTCATCGGGGCCGCCCTCGGCCGGGACCTGTCCTTCCAGGAGCTCCCGCCCGAGCGGATCCGCCAGGCCATGCTCGCCCAGGGGCTGCCCGAGGAGGTCCCCGACCGGCTGCTCGGCTCCCTGGCCGACTACGCCCGCCGCCCGGGACCCACCACCGCCACCGTGGCGGACCTGCTGGGCCGGCCCGCGCGCACCTTCGCCGACTGGGCCCGCGAGAACGCACCCGCTTTCGGAAGGGGAGTTTCCTGATGAACCTCACGCTGTGGACCGCCGCCGGACTGCTGGCCGCGGTCGCCCTGGCCGGCGGTGTCACCAAGACCTTCGTCCCCAAGGCGAGACTGGCCGCCCAGCACGGCGGGGAATGGACGCGGGAAGCGAGCGCCGGCTTCGTCAGGACCCTCGGGGTCCTGGAGCTGCTGGCCGCGGCCGGCCTGATCCTGCCCGCCGCGCTCGGCATCGCCCCGGTCATGGTGCCGGTGACGGCCACCTGCTGGGTCGCCCTCATGATCGGCGCGATGATCACCCACGGCCGCCTCGGCCAGTCCGGGCTGGTCCTGCTGAACACGGTCTACCTCGCGCTCGCCGCCCTCGTCGCGTGGGGCCGCTTCGGCCCTTGGTCCTTCGGCGGCTGACGGCGGTCGCTTACTGTCGAAACATGCCCTATGACCTGCCGTCAGCCGAACGCTGGGCCCCCGAACCGGACAAGCGCCCCGGCCGCACCGCCTTCCAGCGCGACCGCGCGAGAATCCTGCACTCCTCCGCGCTGAGAAGGCTCGCGGGAAAGACCCAGGTCGTCACCCCGGGGGAGCGCAGCCAGGAGTGGGACGCGACCCCCCGCACCCGCCTCACCCACTCCCTGGAGTGCGCCCAGGTCGGCCGTGAGCTGGGCGCCGCCCTCGGCTGCGATCCCGACCTCGTCGAAGCGGCCTGCCTCGCGCACGACCTCGGCCACCCCCCGTTCGGCCACAACGGCGAACAGGCCCTCAACGACTTCGCCCACGACTGCGGCGGCTTCGAGGGCAACGCCCAGTCGCTGCGCCTGCTCACCCGGATCGAACCCAAGCGCTTCACCGCCGAGGGCTCCGTCGGCCTCAACCTCACCCGGGCCACCCTCGACGCCGCCACCAAGTACCCCTGGCCGAGGGGCGACCACCCCACGGACCCGGCCTCGCCCAAGTTCGGCGTGTACGAGGACGACCGGCCCGTCTTCGACTGGGCCCGCAAGGAGGCCCCCGGCACCCGCACCTGCTTCGAGGCGCAGATCATGGACTGGTCCGACGACGTGGCCTACTCGGTGCACGACGTGGAGGACGGTCTGCACGCCGGCCACATCGACCCCGCCCGGCTGCGCTCCGAGGCGGAGCGCGCCGAGGTCTTCCGGGTCGCCGTCGGCCGTTACGTCCCCGCGGACACCGACCCCGCCGAACTCGCCGCCGCCCTCGACCGCCTTCAGGACCAGGAGTGGTGGCCGCACGGCTACGACGGCTCGGCGGTCGCCCAGGCCCGCCTCAAGGACGCCACCAGCCAGCTCATCGGCCGCTTCTGCCTCGCCGCGGAGGGCGCCACCCGGGCCCGGTACGGTTCCGGGCCTCTCACCCGCTACGGCTCCGCACTCGTCGTACCGCACGAGACGCGCCTGGAGTGCGCGGTCCTCAAGGCCGTCGCGGACCGGTACGTCATGCAGCGCGCCGAACAGGAGCGGCTCCGCGCCGACCAGCGCGTCGTGATCACCGAGCTGGCCGAGGCGCTCACCGCCCGCGCGCCCGAGGGACTCGACCCCCAGTTCCGCGCCCTGTTCGCCGAGGCTCCCGACGACCGCGCCCGCAAGCGGGTGATCGTCGACCAGATCGCCTCCCTCACCGACGCCTCCGCCCGCTCGCTCCACTCCCGTCTGACCACTCCCGTCTGACCGGGCACCCGTGACACCAGGGACACGAGCGCACGCAAGTGCACCCAAACGGACTCGAACGTGACCCAGCGTGGCCTGATCGGGCCACGTCCCCTTCCCCCATCACGCTCCGTGCGGGACGCTCGCATGTGGCGGTTCTCTCACGAGGAGGCATCACGTGGTCGACGCGGATCAGACATTCGTCATCGTCGGAGGAGGCCTGGCCGGCGCGAAGGCGGCCGAGACGCTGCGGGCGGAGGGCTTCACCGGCCGCGTGATACTGATCTGCGACGAACGCGACCACCCCTATGAGCGGCCGCCGCTGTCCAAGGGCTTCCTGCTCGGCAAGGAGAGCCGCGAGAGCGTCTTCGTGCACGAGCCCGCCTGGTACGCGCGCAACGACATCGAGCTGCACCTCGGCCAGACCGTCGACGCGATCGACCGCACCGCCAAGACGGTCCGCTTCGGCGACGACGGCACCCTCGTCCACTACGACAAGCTGCTGCTGGCCACCGGCGCCGAGCCGCGCCGTCTGGACATCCCCGGCACCGACCTCGCGGGCGTCCACCATCTGCGCCGGCTCGCGCACGCCGAGCGCCTCAAGGGCGTCCTGACCGCCCTCGGCCGCGACAACGGCCATCTGGTGATCGCCGGCGCCGGCTGGATCGGCCTGGAGGTGGCGGCGGCGGCCCGCGAGTACGGCGCCGAGGTCACCGTCATCGAGCCGTCCCCGACCCCGCTGCACGGCGTCCTCGGCCCCGAGCTGGGCAATGTCTTCGCCGAGCTGCACCGCGAGCACGGCGTCCGCTTCCGCTTCGGCGTCCGGCTGACCGAGATCGTCGGCCAGGACGGCATGGTCCTCGCCGTGCGCACCGACGACGGCGAGGAGCACCCGGCGCACGACGTCCTCGCCGCGATCGGCGCGGCCCCGCGCACCGCGCTCGCGGAGGCGGCCGGACTGACGCTGGCCGACCGCGTCCACGGCGGCGGCGTCGCCGTGGACGCCCGGCTGCGCACCTCCGACCCCGACGTCCACGCCGCCGGGGACGTCGCCTCCTTCCCGCACGGCCTGTTCGACACCCGGCTGCGGGTCGAGCACTGGGCCAACGCCCTCAACGGCGGACCGGCGGCGGCCCGCGCGATGCTCGGCAAGGACGTCACCTACGACCGGGTGCCGTACTTCTTCACCGACCAGTACGACCTGGGCATGGAGTACAGCGGATGGGCGCCGCCGGGGTCGTACGACGAGGTCGTGATCCGCGGGGACGCGGGGAAGCGGGAGTTCATCGCGTTCTGGGTGAAGGAGGGGCGCGTCCTCGCCGGGATGAACGTGAACGTGTGGGACGTCACAGAGCCGATCCAGAGGCTGATCGCTTCGGGGGGTGCCGTGGACACGGAGGCGCTGGCGGATCCGCATGTGCCGTTGGAGAGCCTTGGCGCCTAGCGGCTGCGCGGATCTGCCGTATCGCGGGTGCGGGTTGTGTCTGGCTGGTCGTGCAGTTCCCCGCGCCCCTGGAGGGGCGCTGCGGCTCGCCGGAGTTGTCACCGGGCCCCCGTAGAATCACCTCGTGGCAGGACGGATCAACGACGAGGACGTGAAGGCGGTACGGGACGCGGTCCCGATCGACGCCGTCGTGTCCGAGTACCTGCAGCTGCGCAACGCGGGCGGCGGCAACCTCAAGGGACTGTGCCCGTTCCACGACGAGAAGTCGCCCTCCTTCCAGGTCAGCCCGAGCAAGGGGCTCTTCCACTGCTTCGGCTGCCAGGAGGGCGGCGACACCCTCACCTTCGTGATGAAGGTCGACCACCTCACCTTCTCCGAGGCCGTCGAGCGGCTCGCCGCCCAGGCCGGCATCACCCTGCGCTACGAGGAGGGCGGCTACAACCCCTCCCACCAGCGCGGCGAGCGGATCCGCCTGGTCGAGGCCCACAAGATCGCCGCCGACTTCTACACCGAACAGCTCGCCACCAGCCCGGAGGCCGACACCGGCCGCCAGTTCCTCGCCGAGCGCGGCTTCGACCAGGCCGCCGCCCAGCACTTCTCCGTCGGCTACAGCCCCCAGGGCTGGGACCACCTCACCCGCTTCCTGCGCGGCAAGGGCTTCACCGACAAGGAGCTGCTGCTCTCCGGCCTCTCCCAGGAGGGCCGCCGCGGCCCCATCGACCGCTTCCGCGGCCGGCTGATGTGGCCCATCCGCGACATCGGCGGCGAGGTCGTCGGCTTCGGCGCGCGCAAGCTCTACGAGGCGGACAACGGCCCCAAGTACCTCAACACGCCCGAGACGGCGATCTACAAGAAGTCCCAGGTGCTGTACGGCATCGACCTCGCGAAGAAGGACATCGCCAAGGCCAGCCGCGCGGTCGTCGTCGAGGGGTACACCGACGTCATGGCCTGCCACCTCGCCGGCGTCACCACCGCCATCGCCACCTGCGGCACCGCCTTCGGCGGGGAGCACATCAAGGTGCTGCGCCGCCTGCTGATGGACAACGGCACCTCCCGCGTCATCTTCACCTTCGACGGCGACGCGGCGGGCCAGAAGGCCGCGTTGCGGGCGTTCGAGGACGACCAGAAGTTCGCCGCCGAGACCTACATCGCGATCGCTCCCGACGGCATGGACCCCTGCGAGCTGCGCTTGGCGAAGGGTGACGACGCCGTCGCGGAACTGGTCCAACCGCGCACCCCGCTCTTCAAGTTCGCACTTCAGCAGATCGTGAAGCGCTACGACCTCGAGACTGCCGGGGGCCGCGCGGCGGCCTTGGACGAGGCGGCCCCCGTGGCGGCCCGGATCAAGGAGCGTACGGCGCGGCGTGAGATGGCCGTGGAACTCGCCGGCCTGGTCGGCATCCTGGACCCGGAGTTCGTGGTGGACCGGGTCGGTCACCTCCACCGGCGCGGAGGTGGCAAGGGCCCCGCCCCGGTCGGCCGCGGCCCCCAGCAGCCCTATGAGGCCGCCCCCCGCCCGGCCACCGCCGGCCCGGCCCTCACCCTGCGCAACCCCGTCTACGCCACCGAGCGCGAGCTGCTCAAGCTCGCCCTCCAGCGCCCCGAACTGGTCTCCCCGGCCTTCGACGCGTACGGCGTCGACGAGTTCACCGCCGCCCCCTACGCCGCCGTACGCCAGGCCGTCATGGACGCGGGCGGCGCCGAATGGGGACTCCAGGACGCCCAGGAGTACCTGATCCGGGTCCGCGAGGCCGCCCCCGACGACACCGTCCGCGCCATGGTCACCGAGCTCGCCGTCGAGCCGATCATGCGCCGCACGGTCGACGAGGTCTACGCCGGCACGGTCCTCGTCCAGGTCCGCCGACGCGCCGTGGAACGCCGCGTCCGCGACGTCCAGTCCCAGCTGACCCGCCTCGGCGCCGGCGGCGACCAGGTCCAACTGGCCGCCGTGCAGAACGAGCTGTGGGTGCTTCAGCAGTACGACCAGGTCCTCCAGGCACACGGCGCCGCGGCGCTCTGAACAGCTGGTTACGGACCGGACTCAAAAAGTCACCGCACGCCCCTCGTGGCGGGGATGTGTCGTACTCCACACTGGGTGCGGTGCCTGAGTCCTCGGAGCGGCCCCCGCAGTACCGCTGCCGCTCACCTCAGCAGCGATCATCCTGGAGGTCGCCCCCGTGCAGACCCAGACCCTGACGCAGAACGCCAGCACTACCGACGACACGGAACCGGACGCCGAGACCGAGGTGCTGGTCGCGGTCCCGCCGCAGCACCGTGCCGCGCACCACCCGGAGACGGAACCGCCCCCGGAAGCCCTGGAAGAGGCCCCCGAGCCCGCCGAGGCGCCCCCCGCCCGGGCCGCCGCCGACACCAGCGGGCCCTCCTCCGACCTGTTCCGCCAGTACCTGCGGGAGATCGGCCGCATCCCGCTGCTCACCGCGGCCGAGGAGGTCGACCTCGCCCGCCGGGTCGAGGCCGGGCTGTTCGCCGAGGAGAAACTGGGCAGCACCCCCGACCTGGACAGTGACCTCGCCCTCGACCTCGACCGGCTGGTCGTCATGGGCCGCATGGCCAAGCGCCGCCTCATCGAGGCCAACCTGCGGCTCGTCGTCTCCGTCGCCAAACGGTACGTCGGACGCGGCCTGACCATGCTGGACCTCGTCCAGGAGGGCAACCTCGGGCTCATCCGCGCGGTGGAGAAGTTCGACTACGCCCGCGGCTACAAGTTCTCCACGTACGCCACCTGGTGGATCCGCCAGGCCATGTCCCGCGCCCTCGCCGACCAGGCCCGCACCATCCGCGTTCCGGTCCATGTCGTCGAGCTGATCAACCGGGTGGTCCGCGTCCAGCGGCGGATGCTGCAGGAACGCGGCTACGAGCCGACGGCCGACGAGGTCGCCGGCCAGCTCGACCTCGCCCCCGAGCGGGTCGGCGAGGTGCTGCGGCTGGCCCAGGAACCCGTCTCCCTGCACGCCCCGGTGGGCGAGGAGGACGACGTGGCCCTCGGCGACCTCATCGAGGACGGCGACGCGACCAGCCCCGTCGAGTCGGCCGCCTTCCTCCTTCTGCGCGAGCACCTGGAGGCGGTGCTCTCCACGCTCGGCGAACGTGAGCGCAAGGTCGTGCAGCTCCGGTACGGCCTCGCCGACGGCCGCCCCCGCACCCTGGAGGAGATCGGCCGCATCTTCGGCGTGACACGGGAGCGGATCCGCCAGATCGAGTCGAAGACCCTGAACAAGTTGCGGGATCACGCGTTCGCGGATCAGCTTCGGGGCTATCTGGATTAGGGCGGGTGCGGGCCCGGTGGGGGCTGGTCGCGCAGTTCCCCGCGCCCCTGAAAAGCCCCACCGGGCCCCGGCTCAGTCCACCTCCGCCACCGCCTGCGCGAACTGCGCCTGGTACAGACGCGCGTACGCCCCGCCCGCCTCCAGCAGCTCGGCGTGCGCGCCCTGTTCCACGATCGAGCCGTTCTCCATCACCAGGATGGTGTCCGCGTCCCGGATCGTGGACAGACGGTGGGCGATGACGAACGACGTCCTGCCGTGCGCCAGCTTCGCCATCGCCTTCTGGATCAGCACCTCGGTACGGGTGTCGACCGAGGAGGTCGCCTCGTCCAGCACCAGGATCGTCGGGTCGGACAGGAACGCCCGCGCGATGGTGATCAGCTGCTTCTCACCCGCGCTCACCCCGCTGCCCTCGTCGTCGATCACGGTGTCGTACCCCTCGGGCAGCGTCCGCACGAACCGGTCCGCGTGGGCCGCCCGCGCCGCCTCCTCGATCTCGCCCCGGGTGACCTCGCGCGCGGCGCCGTACGCGATGTTCTCCGCGATCGTGCCGCCGAACAGCCAGGTGTCCTGGAGCACCATGCCGATCCCGGCGCGCAGCTCGTCCCGCGACATCAGCGCGATGTCCACGCCGTCCAGGGTGATCCGGCCGCCGGAGACGTCGTAGAACCGCATCAGCAGGTTGACCAGGGTCGTCTTGCCGGCGCCCGTCGGGCCGACGATCGCGACCGTGTGCCCCGGTTCCACCGTCAGCGAGAGGTCCTCGATGAGCGGCTTCTCCGGGTCGTAGCGGAACGAGACGTGCTCCAGCGCGACCCGCCCGCGCAGCTCCTCCGGCTTCGCCCCGGCCGCCGGGTCGGCCTGCTGCTCCTCCGCGTCGAGCAGCTCGAAGATCCGCTCGGCGGAGGCCACGCCCGACTGCACCAGGTTCGCCATCGACGCGACCTGCGTCAGCGGCATCGAGAACTGACGGGAGTACTGGATGAAGGCCTGGACGTCGCCGATGGACAGGGCGCCCGAGGCGACGCGCAGCCCGCCGACCACCGCCACCAGCACATAGTTGATGTTCGACACGAAGAACATCAGCGGCTGCATGATCCCGCTGTTGAACTGCGCCTTGAACCCGGCCTCGTACAGGGCCTCGTTCTGCTCGGCGAACTGCCGCGCCGACTCCTCCTGGCGGCCGAACACCTTCACCAGCGTGTGACCGGTGTACATCTCCTCGATGTGCGCGTTCAGCCTGCCGGTGGTGCGCCACTGCTGCACGAAGTGCGGCTGCGACCGCTTGCCGACCTTCGCGGCGACGACCGCCGACAGCGGCACGGTCACCAGCGCGACCAGGGCGAGCAGCCAGGAGACCCAGAACATCATCGCCAGCACGCCGATGATGGTCAGCAGCGAGTTGATGAGCTGGCCCATCGACTGCTGGAGCGTCTGCTGGATGTTGTCGATGTCGTTGGTGGCGCGGGAGAGCACCTCGCCGCGCTGACGCTTGTCGAAGTACGACAGCGGCAGCCGCGACAGCTTCGTCTGCACGTCCTCGCGCATCCGGAACATCGTGCGGTTGACGGCCCGGTTGACCATCCGCGTCGCCACCGCCATCAGCAGACCCGCGACGAGGAACACCCCGACCGCGAACAGCAGGACCTGGCCGACCTGGTCGAAGTCGATGCCCTTGCCGGGCGTGAAGTCGGTGCTGTTGAGCATGTCGGCGACCTGACCCTCGCCGCGCTCGCGCATCGAGTCGAGCACCTGCTCCTTGCTCGCCCCGTCCGGCATCTGCCGCCCGATGATGCCCGCGAAGACCAGGTCGGTGGCCTTGCCGAGGATCTTCGGGCCGACCACGTTCAGCCCGACGCTGAGCACCACGCAGCAGAGCATCACGTACAGGGTGAGCCGCTCCGGCTTGAACTGGGCGAGCAGCCGCCTGCCGGACACCTTGAAGTCCAGCGAGCGGTTGTCGGGACCGGTGCCGGCCATCATGCGCCCCATGGGCCCGGCCATCAGGCAGCCTCCGCTTCCGTCAGCTGGGAGAGCACGATCTCCCGGTAGGTCTCGTTGTCCGTCATCAGCTCACGGTGGGTGCCGGCGCCGACGACCCGGCCCTCGTCGAGGACGATGATCCGGTCGGCGTCCCGGATGGTCGCCACCCGCTGGGCGACGATCACCACCGTCGCCTCGGCCGTCTCCCGGCCGAGCGCCGCGCGCAGGGCCGCGTCGGTGGCGTAGTCGAGGGCGGAGAAGGAGTCGTCGAAGAGATAGATCTCCGGCCGCTGCACGAGCGTCCGGGCGATCGCCAGCCGCTGGCGCTGACCGCCGGAGACGTTGGTGCCGCCCTGGGCGATGGGGGAGTCCAGCCCGTTCTCGAGCTTGGTCACGAAGTCCTTGGCCTGGGCCACCTCCAGCGCGTGCCACAGCTCCTCGTCCGTGGCGTCCGGGTTGCCGTAGCGCAGATTGCTCGCGACGGTCCCGGCGAAGAGGTACGGCTTCTGCGGCACGAGCCCGACTGTCTTCGCCAGCAGGACGGGGTCCACCTCGGCCACCGGCACCCCGTCGACCAGCACCTCCCCGTCGGTCGCGTCGAACAGCCGGGGGACCAGACCGAGCAGCGTGGACTTGCCGCTGCCGGTGGAGCCGATCACGGCGGTGACCTCGCCGGGCCGGGCCACCAGGTCGATCGCCTTGAGGACGGGCTCCTCGGCCCCCGGGTAGCGGAAGCCGGCCGCCCGGATCTCCAGATGCCCGTGCCGGCGCAGCTCGGTCACCGGCGCCACCGGAGGCACCACGGAGGACGAGGTCTCGAGCACCTGCTGGATGCGCTCGGCGCACACCTCCGCGCGCGGCACCTGCATGAACATGAAGGTGGCCATCATCACGGACATGACGATCTGCATCAGATAGGCGAGGAACGCGGTCAGATCACCGATCTGCATCTGGCCGCTGTCGATCCGGTGGGCGCCGAACCAGACCACCGCGATCGAGGACAGGTTCACCGTGGTCATGACCACCGGGAACATCAGGGCCAGCATGTTGCCGGTCTTCAGCGAGATGTCCGTGAGGCCGGTGTTGGCCTTCCGGAACCGCTGCTGCTCGTACTCGTCGCGGACGAACGCGCGGATCACCCGGTTGCCGGTGATCTGCTCGCGCAGCACCCGGTTCACGGTGTCCAGCCGCACCTGCATCGACCGGAACAGCGGTCGCAGCCGCCGCACGATCAGCGTCACACAGATGCCCAGCACCGGGACGACGGCGACCAGCACCCCGGACAGCGGGACGTCCAGGCCGAGCGCCATCACGATGCCGCCCACACACATGATCGGCGCCGATGCCATCAGGGTGAACGCCATCAGGGCCAGCATCTGGATCTGCTGGACGTCGTTGGTGGTCCGGGTGATCAGCGAGGGCGCGCCGAACTGGCCGACCTCCCGGGAGGAGAAGGACTGCACCCGGTCGAAGACGCCCGCCCGGACGTCCCGGCCGAGCGCGGAGGCGGTCCGGGCGCCGTAGTAGACGGCGCCGATGTTGCAGACGACCTGCGCCAGCGAGATGCCGATCATCATGCCGCCGTAGGACAGGATGTAACCGGTGTCCCCCTCGACGACGCCGTTGTCGATGATGTGCGCGTTCAGTGTGGGCAGGTACAGGGTGGCGCAGGTCTGCAGGAACTGCAGCAGCACCAGCAGGGCGATGGGTTTCTTGTAGGGCCTGAGGTAGGTCCGCAGAAGTCGTATGAGCACGCTACGTCTCTCGGAGTCGGCGGTAGGGGCATTGGTTGCCCCTGGCCCCTATCGTCGGACACTCCACCCGCGTTACCTCAACTGATTAAGCCGAGGGCTGCGTGATATACGCCTTCCGCGTACAAAGGCGGGTGCTCCCGGGTCCGGCCCTACGCCCGGAACGCCCCCGGATGCGTCTGCTCCCGCACCGACATGTACTGCTGGCGCACCGCCTGCCCCACCGCGAGGTCCTCGCCCGGATCCAGCACGACCGCCGCCGCGCCCTGCCACACCGGCGGGGTCCGCGGATCGAGGGTGCCCTGCTTCGCCCCGAGCGCCCAGGCCGCCTGCCGGGCCGCCCCGATCGCCGCGTAGTCCGCCGGCTGCGGTACGACGACCTGCGCGCCGAAGAGCGCCGGCGCCGCCGCCTGCACGGCCGGCAGCTCGGCCGCCGCGCCCAGCAGGAAGATCCGCTGCACGCTCACGCCCCGCCCGCGCAGCACGTCGAGCGCGTCCGCGAGCCCGCACAGCATGCCCTCGAACGCGGCCCGCGCGAAGTGCTCCGGCTTCATGGACTCCCGGCGCAGCCCCGCCAGCGTCCCGGCGGTGTGCGGCAGGTTCGGCGTCCGCTCGCCCTCCAGATAGGGCAGCATCACCAGCCCGTGCGAGCCCGGCGTCGACTTCATCGCCAGCTCGGACAGCCCCTCCAGATCGGGCGCGCCGAGCAGTTCGGCGGCGCCGCGCAGGGTCCGTACGGCGTTCAGGGTGGTCACCACCGGCAGATGCATGCCCGTGGCGTCCGCGAGGGAGGTGATCATCCCGGACTGGTCCACCAGCGCCTCGGGATGTACGGCCATGACGGACCCGGAGGCGCCCAGGGACACCACCACGTCCCCCATGCCCAGTCCGAGCCCCAGCGCCGCCGCCATGGTCTCGCCGGTGCCGGCGGAGATCAGCAGCCCCTCCGGTGTCGTACCGGCCGCGTCGGACGGCCCGATCACCTCGGGCAGCATGGCCTGGTGACCGAGCGCCAGCTCGACCAGGTCCGGCCGGTATCCGCCCATCGCGGCGGACCAGTACCCGGTCCCGGAGGCCCCGCCCCGGTCCGTGGTCCTCCTCACAGGCCGCCCCAGCAGCTGCCACACCAGCCAGTCGTGGGCCTGCATCAGCACGGCGGTCCGCAGGGCCGCCTCGGGCTCGCTCTTGGCCAGCCACCTCAGCTTGGTCACCGGCTGGGCGGCCTGCGGCACGCACCCCACGGCCTGCGCCCAGGCCTCGCGCCCCCCGAGCGCGTCGATGAGATCGGCCGCCGCGACCTGGGCGCGCTTGTCGCCGCCCACCATCGCCGGCCGCACGGTGTTGCCCTGCGCGTCCAGCGGGACCAGCGCGTTCTGCTGCGAGGACACCCCGATGGCCTGCACACCCTCCAGCAGGCCCCCGCCGGCCGCCTCCCCGAGGGAGAGCAGCCAGGCCTGGGGATCGACGTCGCTGAGCCGACCCCCGCTGTCCGGACTCTCCACCGGGTGCGGCGCATATCCCTGCCTGAGCACGGCTCCGGTGTCCGCGTCGCAGACGACGATACGAGTGAAATCGGGCGAACTGTCCAGCCCGGCGACTATCCCCATAACGAAAATTCTGCCGCACGCGCCGCCGAGGTTGAGCCGCGTAGACCGGAGCGGGCGCGGGGAGCCGTCCGGGCGCGGCCGCGTCGTGGCTGGTCGCGCAGTTCCCCGCGCCGCTCGGGGGGTGGCTGTGATCGGTGTTGCAAAGGAACTGTTACGTGTTGCTCGTGCCCCAGTCGTCCTCGCCGCCGTTGTGGGCGCTGCGTTCGCGCAGCGAGCGGACCCGCCCGGCGACCGACTCGGGCATCCGGTCGCCGACCCTGGCGCTGACCGCGTGGTACGCCTTGCCCGCGTACTGGCGGCTCTGCTGGGCGGCCGTCTCGGCGGTGTTGCGCACGGCGGGGTTCTGCGCGACCTGGCGCGCGGATTTCTTCAGCTGCTCGTAGCGCTCCCGTCCGGCACGCGTGCCCAGCACGTAACCGGCGGCGAGCCCGACGAGGAACGTCAGCTTGTAGCGCATGGCGGCCACCCTCTCCTTGCGTAGGTCCCTGGTGCGGCGTCGGTGCCGGGGGAACCGATTGGCGGAGCACCCCCCTGCTTGCGCTAATGTATGTGTCGCAGCGAGCGTCCGCCCCCTGGCGAATACCCAGGTGGGTACGTTCGATGCAACGAGGCATTCCTCCGTAGCTCAATTGGCAGAGCAGCCGGCTGTTAACCGGCAGGTTACTGGTTCGAGTCCAGTCGGGGGAGCTCGGTCCTCCGTAGCTCAATTGGCAGAGCAGCCGGCTGTTAACCGGCAGGTTACTGGTTCGAGTCCAGTCGGGGGAGCATCGTGAACGAGGACCCCGGTGGGGTCCTTTTTCATGTGGGTTCCCGCCGGTGTCACGCCGGTGCCACACCGGCGGGAACCGCGCAGGCCGCAGCGGGGTCTCCCTGGTCGGGCAAGGTCGACCAGCCGAAGCGTGAGATCGTATGAGCGGCTATGCTGCGGCACACGGCGCGTACACATGTACGCGACACGCCGCTATGGGGCGGTAGCTCAGCCGGTTAGAGCAGCGGACTCATAATCCGTCGGCCGTGGGTTCGAGTCCCACCCGCCCCACCGCTGGCCTTGGGTATCGGGCCGCGCGGGCTCTACTGCCTGAGATCGATCATGCGGATCGGTTGTCCTGTCGTGCGGGCGATGGTTTCGAAGTCGCGGTCGCAGTGGAGCAGCGTGAGTCCCGCTCCTTCCGCGGCTGCGGCCACAAGGAGGTCCACGGGGCCCGCGCTGCGGTGTTCTCCCTTGGCGGTCAACTGTTCCTGGACAACGCGGGAGCGGCGGTAGACACCGTCGGGCATGGGGCGCCAGGCGTAGTGGGCGTCGAGTGCGGTCTTCAAGCGGGCGCGGTCCGTGGCCGAACGGGCCGAGTGGAGGACTTCCAGTTCGGTGAGGTCGCAGATTGCGACGAGGCCGGCGGCGATCCTGTCGTCCCACTCGGCCGTGTTCTGGCGGAGCAGGACGCGGGCGAGCGCGGAGGTGTCGATGAGGTAGTCGGCGACGGTCACTCGTCCGCTCCGGTGCCGTCGCCCGCACTCGTGGGGCGGTATGAGTGCTTATTCAGCAGCAGGTCCACGTCCAGGGCCCCGTCGGCCACGAGTTCGCGGGCTTCTTCGAGGGAGCGGAGGCGCCGGTAGCGGGCCGTGACTTCCCGCAGGGCGGTGTTGATGGTGTCGCGCTTGGTGGTGGTGCCCAGTTCCTTGGCCGCTTCTTCCAGCGCCTCATCGTCGAGATCGATGACGGTACGGCTCATGATGGGACGGGTGTCAGATCGTGAGCCAGGCTGCCTGGTCGGGGGCGAGTCGGCCGTTCTCGACGGGCTCGCCGGCCAGCAGGATCGAGGTGTGGTCGGGCAGCTGGTACGGCTCGGTCGAGAGGTTGACCACGCAGACGAAGCCGGGCTCGCGGCGGAAGGCGAGGACTCCGGCGGGGGTGTCGTCCAGCCAGGTGAGGGTGCCGTCGCCGAAGGCGGGGTGGCCGCGGCGCACACGCAGGGCCGCGCGGTAGAGCTCCAGCATCGACGAGGCGTTGCCGGTCTGTGCTTCCACGCTCAGCCCGGCCCAGTCGGCGGGCTGCGGCAGCCACGGCACGGCGGAGGCGCCCCCCGGGGCCTCGGTGCTGAAGCCGTATGGCGCGGTCTGGCCGGACCAGGGGATCGGGACCCGGCAGCCGTCGCGGCCGCGGTCGGTGTGTCCGGAGCGTTCCCAGACGGGGTCCTGGAGGACGGACTCGGGCAGATCCTCGACCTCGGGCAGGCCGAGTTCCTCGCCCTGGTAGACGTAGGCGCCGCCGGGGAGGGCGAGGGCGAGCAGGGCGGCTGCGCGGGCGCGGCGGGTGCCCAGTTCGAGGTCGGCGGGGCCCGCGGGGACGTAGGACTCGTTGGCCACCCACTTCTTCGCGGCTCTACGGCCGTAGCGGCTGGCGTGGCGCATGACGTCGTGGTTGGACATGACTCAGGTGGCCGGGGCGCCGACCGTGCCGAGCATCGTGAGGGTGTCGTCGATGACGGCGCGCAGATCCTTCGCGTCCCAGTCGGTCATGAGGAAGTCGAAGTTGAAGGCGGTGTGCAGGCCGTCGGAGCGAAGGTAGGCGGCGAGCCGCTCGGGGGTGTCCGTCCATGCCTCCGCGACGAAGGCGCGGTCGCCGGGGTACTCGTCGGCCACCCTGCGCCAGGCACGGTAGATCTCGTGGACCTCGTCGCGGTCCCAGAAGGGGTGCACACCACCGTCGTGGCCGGCCAGGTCGGGCAGTTCGGGGTCCTTGACCAGGCCGTGCGCCACGTCGATGCGGAAGCCGTCCACGCCCCGGTCGAACCAGAACCGCAGGACGGACTCGAACTCCGCGTGGACGTCAGGGTGCTGCCAGTCGAGGTCCGGCTGCTGGGGCGCGAAGAGATGCAGGTACCACTCGCCGTCCGCCACCCGGGTCCAGGCCGGACCTCCGAAGCGGGAGTCCCAGTCGTTGGGCGGGAGGGTGCCGTCGGGGCCGCGGCCGGGGCGGAAGAGGTAGCGTCCGCGTTCCGGGCTGCCGGGGCCCGCCGCCAACGCTGCCCGGAACCAGGCATGCTGGTCGGAGGTGTGGTTGGGGACGATGTCCGGGATGATGCGGATTCCGTGTTCGTGGGCTTCGGCGATGAGCTGTTCGGCCTCGGTGACCGTGCCGAACAGCGGGTCGATCTCGCGGTAGTCGGCCACGTCGTAACCGTGGTCCGCCTGGGGCGACTTGTACCAGGGGTTGATCCAGAGGGCGTCCACGCCGAGGGACTTGAGGTAGGGCAGACGGGAGCGGATACCGGCGATGTCGCCGACCCCGTCGCCGTTGCCGTCGGCGAAGCTGCGGATGTAGACCTGGTAGATGACGGCGTCGCGCCACCAAGGGGTGGGGGGCATGGCGGGTGTTGCTCCTTGGCTGTTTTCTGCGGTCGTTTCCGGGTGGGTCACTTCGCCGCGCCCGCGGTCAGCCCGGCGACGATGCGGCGCTGGAAGAGCAGCACCATGACCACCAGCGGGATCGTGACGAGGACACCGGCGGCCATCTGGCTGCCGAACGGCACCTCGGGGGAGCACCGCACCGCCGCCCGGCCCGCACGCCGGCGAGGACGTCTGCCGCGACGGATCGAACGGACCGGGCGCGAACACCTGACCCCTCTGACACCTTCCGGCAGGCAAGGGCATGTGCGAACTCGCCTGCCGGGGCGCGCGGCGTTCTCGTCTCCGGGCTCTTGTTCCAGCAGGAGTGACCGGCGTCGAACCGGCCGGGCTCGTCCACCCGGGACGCGTCCTGGACGCAGGTTGGACACAAGGATCGGAAAAGGACTCATGATCCGTCGGCCGGGGGCTATCTGATTTCCGTTGCCTGGGACCACACCACGCGCCACTGACCCTTGATGTTCTCGTAGCTGTCGGTGTGCCAGTACGTTGCGCGAGGGACCGCGCGACCTCCGAACACCACCTCAAGGGTGGCCTGGTACCGAATGACGGCGGCGTTCTCGTAGACGCGGACATCGATGGAACCGGGTTCCCAGTCGACGTAGGAGATGCCTCCGGTCGCAATGGCCTCGAGGTAGTCGTTCCTGGACAGCAGCGCACCGATCGGTGTGACGAGTTGGAAGTCCGCCGCGTGCAGGTCGTACGCGGCGGTGACGTCACCCGCCACCAGGGCGCGGAGCCGGGCCCGCTCGACCTCCCGGATCTGTTCTGCCACGTCGGCTGCCTGCTCGCACCGGGCTTCCGTGTTCTCGTCATCCATATCGGCACCGTCCTGACGCTCGTAAACTTACGTGTGTAAGTGCAAGAGGCACGGTATGTCAGTCAACTAACAGGTGTAAAGTCATGGCATGACGACGGGACCCTCCACGCCCGCTGCCCCGGGGCGCGGTGAACGGGCCGCCCGATCCCGCAACCGCCGAGGCGAGGGCCCCCGGCTGCGTGAGGAGATCGTTCGGGCGGCGACCGCGCTGATCGTGCGTACCGGCTCGGACCAGGCGGTGACTCTGCGCTCGGTGGCGCGCGAGATCGGCATCGCCGCCCCGTCCATCTACGCCCACTTCCCCCATCGGGACGCCATCGTCCAAGCGGTCGTGGAGGAGGCGATCGCTCAACTGCACCAGTCGGTCACCGCGGCGGTCACCGCTCACGAGGACCCCGTGGAAGGGCTGCTCGCCGGATGCGCCGCGTACGTGGAATTCGGCACCAGGGAGCCCGCGCGCTATCGGGTGCTCTTCGAGACGCCCCCCTCCAAACCCGACCCGGCCGGCCCCGATGCCGCCGGGCTCAGCGGGCTCGACGCGTTCCAGACGCTCGTCGCCAACCTCCACGCCTGCGTGCGCGCCGGCCGCTCGGCCAGCACCGACCCGTTCGCCGACGCCGTGGCCCTGTGGACCGCGCTGCACGGTCAGGTCTCCCTTCGTGCCGCTCTGCCCGACTTCCCCTGGCCGCCGACCGACCCCGTCGAACAACTGGTGCTGCGCCTCGGACGTATCACTTCCTGAAGTCGCACTCCTGCCGCGACGGTGGCACGATGCGCGGGCCCCCGGCTATCGCGACGTCACCGCCGCCGGCGCCTCGGGCGATCCCATGATGGCCGGGGGTGTGTCCGCCCAGGGGTTGAGGGGCACCGCGGAGGTCGTCCGGCCTTGGCGATCGAGGACGCGCCCCATTCGTTTGGTCATGCGCAGGACCACGGCACGCTCGGACAGGGAGAGGGTGGGGAAGCCTTCGGCGATCTTCGTCTCCAGCCGCTGGCTGTCTCCGAGGGTGCGCAGCCACACGATGACGAGCAGGTTGTCCGTCCCGGTGATCGCGGCGCACATCCGGATCTCGGGAAGCTTGAGCAGGCTCTGGGCGATACGGTCGAGATCGTTGGCGGGAACTCTGGCCCAGAAGTAGGCACTCACGGGCCAGCCGCTGATGATGTCCGACACTTCGCAACGGAACGAGACGAGGCCGTCCCGCATCACCCTTTCCAGGCGTCTGCGGGTGGTGGACACGCTCGTCCCGGTGAGGTCGGCCAGTTCGGCGACCGTCCGGCGGCCGTCCGCGCTCAGGGAGAGCAGCAGGTCGCGGCATGACTCCGGCAGCGGTTCGGTGCCTGCGGAGCCGGGCGGGGCGTGGCGGGTCAGCAGAGTGCGCTGGGCGGGGGAAAGGGCCTGGAGCCGCCATCTGTTTCCCTCGCTGTAGAAGCGCGTCGCGGTGTGGGTGCGGGTGCCGCGCACGCCGTGCAGTCGGCTGACCTGGTCGAGGACGAACCGCGACAGCGCCTGCAGATCGGGGAAGAGGACGACGAGGAACAGGTCGCGGCCACTTGCGGCTTGAGACACGTTGGCGACCTGTGGCACTTCCACGAGCGCGTCGACCACCTGGCCACGGACGCTGGGTTCGCAGTCCACCTCGACGAAGGCCAGGACGCTGCGCTCGCTCCACATCGACAGGTTCGGGTAGGCGGTCACCCAGGCGACCCCCTTCTCGGACAACCGGTCCCAGCGTCGTGCCGCGGTCGCGGAGTTGATGTCGAGGACCTTGCCGATCTCGGTCCAGGTGGCCCGCGGCGCTATCTGCATGACGTTGATCAAGGACAGATCGGTCTCGTCCAGATTGAACGAATCTTGCATGACATCTCGCCTCATGAATGTTTTCGCCAATTCAGGCGTCATTGAAGCGCATCTCTCCACTCTATGGACATCCGCCGTTCGGCATCCGGTCCCGGACGGCCCTCTTGGAGGTGCACCCGCTGCCATGACGATCTGTACGGATGCGACCGCCTTGCGCGACGAGCTGCTCGGCTTGCGCCGCAGGCTGCATGCCGAACCCGAGGTCGGGCTGGACCTGCCGCGTACCCAGGAGAAGGTCATGGCGGCCCTGGACGGCCTCCCGCTGGAGATTTCCCCCGGCAGCCGGCTGTCCTCCGTCACCGCGGTGCTGCGCGGAGGCCGGCCGGGCCCGGCCGTGCTGCTCCGGGCGGACATGGACGCGCTGCCGGTGGCCGAGCGCACCGGCCTGCCTTTCGCCTCCGTCGTGGAGGGTGTCATGCACGCCTGCGGCCACGATCTGCACACCACCATGCTGATCGGCGCCGCCCATCTGCTCGCAGCCCGCCGACAGGACCTCGCCGGCGACGTGGTGCTGATGTTCCAGCCCGGCGAGGAGGGGTACGACGGCGCCGGTGTGATGCTGGCCGAAGGCATCCTGGACGCGGCGGGACCCCGGCCGGTCGCGGCCTACGCGCTCCACGTGTTCACCACGGGACTCCCGTCCGGAACGTTTCTGGCCCGCAGCGGTGCCACCATGGCGGCCACCAACGACGTGGACGTCACCGTCATCGGCGCGGGCGGGCACGCCTCCGCGCCTCACCGGGCGAAGGACCCCGTGCCGGCGGCCTGCGAGATGGTCACCGCGCTGCAGACGATGGTCTCCCGTACGTGCGACCCCTTCGACCCGGTCGTACTGACCATCGGCTCCTTCCACGCCGGCACCCGCCGCAACGTGATCCCCGAAACCGTCCGCTTCGAGGGCACCGTACGCACCTTCTCCACTCGGGCCCAGGGCAGGATGAAGGACGCGGTGGTGACGCTCGTGCGCCAGATCGCCGCCGCTCACGGACTGCGCGCGGAGGTGGAGTTCACCCCGCGCTACCCGGTGACCGTCAACGACGAGGACGAGACCGTCTTCGTCGAGTCCACCGTGAAAGAGGCCTTCGGAGAGCACCGCTTCCAGCCGCTCCCCCACCCCCTCACCGGCGCCGAGGACTTCTCCCGTGTCCTCGACGAGGTGCCGGGCAGCCTGGTCATGCTGGGCGCCGCTCCCACCGGCATGGACTCCACGTCGGTCGCGAACAACCACTCCCCGTACGCCGAGTTCGACGAAGGAGTGCTGTGCGACGGCGCCGCTCTCTACGCCGCTCTCGCCACCCGTCGACTGGCCGCAGAACCGGCCGAGGCCATCGCTTCGGCCTCCGTCTCCTGACCCCGTCCCTCACCTGGGAGATTTCCTTGTCACTCACACCCTCCGCCCGCCCAGCACCCGGTTCCTCTCCTGAGCAGCCGACTCGGCCCGACGCTGCCGAAGCCCACAGACCCTCCAGCAGGCAACAGCGGCGTGCCCTCGTCGGCACCGGCATCGGCAACGCGCTCGAGTGGTACGACTGGCACGTCTACGGCATCTTCGCGCCCTTCTTCGCCACGCAGTTCTTCAGCCCGGACAACGAGTTGTCGGCCGTGCTGTCCACGCTTGCCATCTTCGCCGTGGGATTCCTCATGCGGCCGGTGGGCGCCGTCGTGTTCGGCCGGCTCGCGGACCGCACGGGACGGCGCCTGGCGATGGTGCTCTCGATCGGTCTCGGGTCGGCAGGCAGTCTGGCGATAGGCCTCGCCCCGACCTACGCGAACGTCGGTGCCGCGGCGTCGCTGATCCTGCTTCTGGCCAGGCTCACCCAGGGCCTGGCGCACGGTGGAGAACTGCCCTCCTCCCAGACCTACCTCGCCGAGACGGCCCCGCCCGAGCGCCGCGGCCGGTGGACCAGCGCCATCTATGTCTCGGGTGCCTGCGGCATGCTGATCGCCACCCTGCTGGGTGCGGGCCTGGCAGCCCTGTACGGCACGGAAGGGCTGGCGGAGTGGGGCTGGCGGGTACCGTTCATCATCGGCGGCCTCCTCGGGATCTACGCCCTCTTCCTGAGGCGCAAGCTCACCGAGACCCACGCGTTCAGCAAGGAGCACAGGTCCCCGGGAGCCGTTTCCGAGCGCCCCTCCGTGCTGCGCGGCGTCTGGCGGAACCGTGCGGCTGCCGGGCGGGTGATCGGCCTGACCGCGGGCTTCACGGTCACCTACCAGGCCTGGACCACGGCCGCGCCCACCTACGCCATCAGCGTCACCAAGCTGGACTCCACGGAGGTGCTGCTCGCCGAAGTGGTCGCGCTCCTGGTCTTCATCGCCGTCCTGCCCCTGTGCGGGTCACTCTCCGACCGCATCGGACGCCGGCCCGCCATGCTGAGCTTCGGACTCGGTATGGCGGTGCTCACCTACCCCTTGATGTTCCTGGCCCGAGCGGGCGGTGTCTGGCAACTCGGCCTGGCCATGGCGATCGCCCTGGTCTTCATCGCGATGTGCGCCTCCATCGCCCCCGCGATCTTCGCCGAACTGTTCCCCACCGACGTGCGGACCACCGGCTCCGGCGTACCGTACGCGATCGCCGTGGCCCTCTTCGGCGGTACCACCCCCTACCTGCAGACATGGCTGGCCAGCCATCACGCGCAGAACTACTTCACCGTCTACAACATCGCGCTGCTGCTCGTCGGGGCCCTGGTCATCTTCACCAGCCCCGAGACGCGGGCCAGACCGCTGGAGTAGTCGGCAGGCCGACTCGAGGGGCCGACATCGGTCAACCATGCTGGTCAGAGAGGCTCCGTCCCCACCACTGAGGGCGGAGCCTCCGCGCGACCAGCCGACGTCATCGACGGGCAGCGCGGTGTCCCGGGACGACGTCCCGGCGGCGCTGCTTCTCCTCGGGCAGGCGCCCGGCGGGCCGGACGAGGATCCGGCGGGGTTTCCGTTCGGGGGCTGGCAGGCGCCGTTGCTGGACGAGGTCTCGGGGGCGCAGATCGGTGCGGCGTACGAGGGTACGGACGCCCTTCTGCTGGGCCGGCGGACGTATGACATCTTCGCCTCCTACTGGCCGAAGTATCAGGAGGGCGGCGAGGACGACGAGATCGCCGAGCTCTTCAACCGTGTCCCGAAGTACGTGGCCTCCCGGGGGACACCCGATCTGTCGTGGGCCGGGTCCGTGCAGCTCGGCCCGGATCTGGCCGGCGCGGTGCGGGAGGTCCGGGAGCGGCATGAGCAGGTGAGGGTGTTCGACGGCGGCGCGGTGCCCACCAGCCTCACCCTTCTCGAACCGCCGGCGGCCGGCGGGAAGGGGACGGTGTATCTGCGGTACGGGCTGGCCGAGGGGACGCCCGGGACGGGGGACATGAGCGCACCTGATCGCGGGGTCGGGCACGACGGCTGAGGCCGCGCCACGGGGGAGGCGGACGGCCGGGCGGGCGGTGGTGAGAGGGCCCCTGCCGGGCCGTCGAAGGAGGCTGCCGTATTTCCGATCCTCCGGAGGTCTTGTCATCGGAGCGGGCGACGTGCCAATGTCCGGCCATGGTTACGTAACCATGGCCGGTTTACGTGGGTCTGGGCGTCGGTTGTCGGCCCCCTGGCTCAGCAGTGCCTCGGCTCAGGTGACGAACCCGCACACAGCCCTCCGCGCTTCACGTCACTGGAGACGACATGACGAAGACCCTGAAGGGGTCGAGAAAACTGGCCGGTGTGATCATGGCCGGCTTCGGCGCTTCCCTCATGTTCCTGACCGCCCCCGCCCTCGCCCAGCCGACCGCCGCGGCGCCGGCCGCCCCGCACACGTCGGTGAAGCCCGCGGCGAAGGGCGGCACCAGTGACTTCCGCGGGGTGAACTGGGCGGACCCCCGGGACAACTACGCCAGTGACGCCGTGGTGCCCAGCGGACTGTCGGTGACCGACGACTACCGCACCGTGTACCGCACCACGGGTCGCATGGTGCGCGGCTTCAAGAAGAACCTGGGCGCCAACACCCTGCGACTGCCGATCAACCCGGCCAGTGTGGGCACCACCTGGTGGAAGTCGTACCGGGCGACGATCGACGCGGCCACGGCCCAGGGCGACAAGGTCATCGTCAGCTACTGGGAGGCGAACACCAGCAAGGACGGCCTGGTCGACGACACGGCCGCCTGGAACACGATGTGGAACACCGTGGTGCGGGAGTACAAGCACAACCCGCGGGTCTACTTCGAGCCCATGAACGAGCCGCACGGCTACACCCTGGACCAGTGGGTGTCCGTCACCAGTGGCTGGCTGGCCCGGCACAAGGACGTCCCGCGCGGCCGTGTCGTGATCAGCGGTACCGGCTACAACGACAACGTCACCGGTGTCGGCGCGGCGCGCGCGCTGAAGGGCACGCTGCTGTCGCTGCACTTCTACGGCTACTGGAACAGCTACACCCAGAAGTCGGACTGGACCGCCGACCTCGCGTCCAGGATCGGCGACTACGCCGGCCGGACCATCATCGACGAGGCGGGCGCCCCGATGACCATCGGGCTGAACTACGGGGCGTGGAACGGCAACGTCTACACCTCGTATCTCGCGGCCGTGACCGACACCGCCCGGAGCAAGGGGATGGGGATGGTGTACTGGCCGGGCCTGAGGTTCGGCGACGCCTACTCGATCGAGTCGCTGGACTCCGAGGGCAACCTGGTGGACAACAGCACCACCGGAGTCGCGCTGTTGCGCTGGGGCTACGGCTTCGGCACGACCCCGCCCGTCAACGACCTGCCGGCCGCGCCTCCCGGCGAGGTCCTGCGCGGAGTGGGCTCGGGCCGCTGTGTCGACGTGCCCGGCTTCAGCACGACGAACAACACCCAGCTCGACCTCTGGGACTGCAACGACGGCGGCAACCAGTCCTGGAACTGGAACGCGGAGAAGCAACTCACCGTCTACGGCAACAAGTGCATGACGGTGGGAGGCACCGGAGCCGCGGCGGGAGACCCCGTGGTCATCGCCGACTGCACCGGCGCGGCGGCACAGCAGTGGAACGTGAACGCGGACCTCACGGTGACCAGCGTCGCGAACCCGGCGCTCTGCCTGGACGCGTCCGGCGCGGGCACCGGCAACGGCACGTCGGTCGACGTCTGGTACTGCAACGGGGGCAGCAACCAGCAGTGGACCCGGAGCTGACGGCACCGGGCCCGTGAGTCAGCGCCGCCGCGCCCCGCCTTCCGGCGGGGGCGGCGGCGCTCCCGTGCTCGCGCGGACCACCAGCCGGGTCGGGACCAGGGTCTTGTCGGCCGTGTCGGGCCCGGTACGGCCGATCTTGCTCAGCAGCTTCTGAAGGCTGAGCCGGCCGACCGCGGCGAAGTCCTGCCGCACGGTGGTCAGCGGCGGCCAGAAGGCGTGGGCCTCCTCCATGTCGTCGAACCCCACCACACTGACGTCCTCGGGAATCCGGCGGCCGAGCTCGTGCAGGGCCCGCAGCACACCGAGGGCCATGTGGTCGTTGGCGGCGAAGATCGCCGTGACCTCCGGCCTTCGCCCCAGGGTCAGCCCGTGCCGGTAACCCGATCTGGTGGTCCAGTCGCCGTACAGCACCGGGGGCGGGACGATCCCCGCGTCCTGGAGGGTGCGCCGCCAGGACTCGACGCGACGGGTCGCGGAGAACGAGGTCGGGGGCCCGGCGACGTGCCATACCTGCCGGTGGCCGAGTTCCAGCAGGTGCTCCGTGGCCTGACGGGCGCCCTGGGCCTGATCGGTGTCCACCACGGTGTAGCCGGGGCCGGTGTCCGAGTCGACGACCACCATCGGAACCCCCGGCGGAAGGCTGAACTCCGCGTCGTCGAGGAGATGCGCCTCGAAGATGAGGATCACTCCGTCGACGGCCGCCTCGCTGAGCCGGTCGTAGGCACCGGAGACCCTGCCCATGGTCGGATCCGAGACGGGGATGAGGGTGACGGCGTACTTGGCACGGGCGGCTTCCTCGGTGATCGCGTCGAGCGTGCGCGTGTTGCCGAACGTCCTCAGCGTGAAGGTGATGACACCGATCGTGTTGAACCGCCCGCTCTTGAGGGCGCGCGCGGCTCCGTTCGGCCGGTAGCCCAGCGCCCGCATCGACTCCACGACGCGCTGTCTGGTGGCCGGGTCGACGTTGCTGTGGCCGTTGGACACGCGCGAGACCGTCTGCGGCGCGACGCCGGCATGACGGGCGACGTCCGCCATCGACGGCCGGGGTCGTCCGGACACGGGCTTGTCCCCCATCACCATGATCCCTTTTTCCCTGTTTCTCGGGCTCCGACCACAGCCTAGGCCCACCCGCTCAGGAGGCAGGGGTCAGCACAGGCAGGGGTTCGTGCCCGACCCCAGGCCGAGGATGTCCTCGTCCCTCAGCGCGCCGGCGTAGGCCTGCACCTCGTCCACATCGCCGTGCAGGTACTCACCCCAGCCGTGGCCGTTGACGTACAGCCGCGCCGTCCGGTCTCGGTCGGCCGGTCCGGCCTATTCGGGGCCTGCCTGGCCCACCTGGCCGAGGGCATGTCGGTAGGCCTGCTCGTCGGCGTCCTCGTACACGGTGAACACCACGCGGTCGAAGCGTCCGGGACGGGCCGCGAGCCAGTCCGCGACGGTGCGCAGCGCGACCGGGGCGGCCTCCTCCTTGGGATAGCCGAAGACGCCCGTGCTCACGGCGCAGAAGGCGACGGTGCGGATGGTCTCCACCTGGGCGGCGAGATCCAGGCAGGCCCGGTAGGAGGAGGCGAGCGCCTGCGCGTCCCGCGGCTGCGGACGGCCCCGGACGACGGGACCGACGGTGTGCAGGACATGGCGGGCCGGCAGGTGGTGGCCCCGGGTGATCTTGGCCGTACCGGTGGGTTCGAGGGCTCCCTGGGCCGTGACGATCGTGTGGCAGTCGTCGCGCAGGCGCGGTCCTGCGGCGCTGTGGAGGGCGTTGTCGATGCAGGGGTGCAGGGGGCGGAAGCAGCCGAGCAGCTCGCTGTTGGCGGCGTTGACCACGGCGTCCGCGGTGAGGGTGGTGATGTCTCCCCGCCACAGCACGGTCTCGGCCGCGGCGGGGAACGGCGTGCCGGGGAACTCCTCCTCGATCGTGCGCAGTTCCAGCGCCGGGACGGTGGGCCGCAGCTGACGCTCCGCACCGAGCAGCGCGTCCAGCTCCCGGTCCGCCCCTTCCGGCAGCGGACCGGGACCGCGGACGGTCAGCAGGGCGCGCAGCAGTCTCCGGCGGGCCGTTGCCGCGTCTGTGTCCCTTCCGGCATCGGAGTCCGTGTCGGCGAGGCTGCCCACCGCGTCGGGTCGCAGCCCCAGCCGGGATACCGCCGGATCCGTGCCGAGCAGGCGCAGCGCCGCGCGCACATGGGCGTCCAGCCGGGCGGGTGCGGCCGGGGCCGCGGTCGGCCGGAAGGGTTCGTCGAGGGCGACGGCCGACCGGTAGGCGGTCAGGGGCAGCGCGGCGGGCTGTGCCCGCGTCCCCGCGGCGAAGGCGTCGGACTCGGCGCGGATCGGCATCATCGGTCAGAACAGACCGTTGCCGTGCGGAAGTTCGGCCGGGACGGGGGCGATGACGTCCCAGTGTTCTACGATCCTGCCGTCCGCGACCCGGAAGAGGTCGTAGTAGGCGACGGGTACGCCGAACTCGCCCTCGGACTGCGTCAGGACGAACTCGCCCTCGGCGATGACCCGGTGGACCTTCTTGTAGACGAGGTTCCTGCCCTGCTCGGCCCACTTGGCGGCGGCCGCCCCGAAGCCGTCGAGGCCGTCGGCGGCCTCGGCGTTGTGCTGGTGGTAGGTCTCGGTGGAGATGTAGTCGGTGAGCACCGAGTAGTCGGCTCCGACGAGGACCTTCTCGGCGAACCCGGTCACCAGGGCGCGGTTGGCCTCGGTCCGGCCGGGCTCGGTGACCGCGGTGGGGCCGTCGGTCTGGGAGCGTCCGGAGACGGTGTCCTCGACCAGCGGGGTGAGGGCGTCCCAGTGCTCGGCCAGCCTGCCGTCGGCGTCGACCCGGAAGAGGTCGAACCCGACGAGGGGGGCCGGACCGAAGCCGTGGTAGGTGCCGTGCAGGGCGACCAGGTCGCCGTCGGCGACGACCCGGGCGCCCTCGTAACGGAAGTCCTCGCCCAGCCCCGCGACGAGTGCGCGCAGGGACTCGGGGCCGTCGCCGGCGAGCGCGCTGTGCTGTGTGTAGGTCGTGGCCACCCAGCGGTCCACGGCGGAGGGATCCTTCGCGCCGAACAGCTCGGCGGCGGCCTGGAGGACGGTGTTCTTCGCGTCGCTCATGACTGATGCCTTTCTTAACTCTTGGTGCTGGTGCTGGTGCTGGTGCTGGTGCTGGTGCTGGTGCGGGTCAGGGAGCGAGCCCGTCGAGCAGGACGTCTGCTCCCAGGGGCACGGACAGGGCGCGCTCGCCGAGGTCCGGGGGGACCTCGGGATGGCCGGGGTTGATCCGGACGAGCCGGGCCCGAGGGGTCTGGCGCACCAGGTTCTCCATGGGCCGGCGGATCACGCCGGGGGTGTTGAACCCGGCACCGATCTCGACGACGAGCAAGGCGCTGTCCGCGGGCGCGTCGTCGAGCCACCGGACGAGCCGCCGCCCCGCGGGCAGATAGGGGTCGTCGACGAACTCGGGACCGACCCGGATGTTGGGGAAGGCGTCGGCGCCGCAGCGGGGGCAGCGCGGCAGGGCCCGGGGATCGCTCACCCGGCCGGTCTCGCGGTCGTACGCGGCGAGGACCGTGTCGAGGAAGGGTCTGCTGGACCAGGTCTCCCGTGTGCACGGGACCGTGCACTGGAGGCGGCCGTAGTCGCCCTGCGGGGTGTGGACCCGGTCCGCCTCGAAGCCGTTGCGGGCGAACAGGGCGTCGACGTTGGACGTCGTCACCCGGTGGTCGCGGTCGCCGACCAGCTCCCTCAGCCTGCGGTAGAGGGGGTTGGGTCCGGCGCCGTAACGGATGTCGTCGATGTGGACGGCCCAGTAACCCCACATCATGTCCTGCGGCAGGGGTGCGCCGAGCAGGTAGCGGGAGCGCAGGCCCAGCCGGTGCAGCGCCGGCAGCAGTTCCCCGAAGCGTTCGGCGTCGCCGTAGTCGTATCCGGCGGCCGCGCTCAGACCCGCGCCGGCCGCGATCAGGACCCGGTCGGCCTCTTCCAGCCAGGCGCGGACGGTCTCGCCCGCCGGCGAGGCCGGGGCGGAAGCGTGGTTCATGGTCCCGTCCTTTTCTCTTTCCGCCACGGAGTCGTTCCGCCTCCGTCGCGGTACGACCAACGTATGAGGACTCCGCGGGGAAAGCCGGATAAACTTCCGACCGATGATGGTCAAAAACCGACACGGTTCTCCGCGCGGTGCGCGGCGCGAGATCCCGGAGATCCCGTTCGCCGCGCCCGCGGGCACTCCCGCCGGTATCGAGGTCATGTCGCTGGCCGAGCTGCGGCGGCGCGTCCCCGAGGACACCCTCGCGCGCCCCCAGCGCCCCGACTTCCATCATCTGCTCACGCTCACCGAGGGCGGCCTGCGGCACATCGTCGACTTCGACGGCCACACCCTGCGCCCGGGCTCCTGGCTGTGGGTGCGCCCGGGGCAGGTGCAGCAGTGGGGCGACCTCGCCGGGGCCGAGGGCACGCTGATCCTCTTCCGGCAGGACGCGCTGGACCCGGCCACGGCGACGGCCGCCCGGGTCGACGACCCGCACGCACCGGTCGTCACCGCTCCCGTCGCCGCCGACGCCGAGGCGGTGTCCATGGCCGCGGAGCACCTGAGCCGTGAGTTCCGGGCGCTCGGCCACCTGCCCCTCGAAGCGCACATCGCGGCCCTGCGCCACCTCCTCGCCGTCCTGCTGCTGCGGCTGGCCCATCTCACCGTTCCGGTCGGCGGCCCCGGCCCGGAGCCGGACGAGACCTGTCTGCGGTTCCGTGACGCGGTGGAACGGCACTTCACCGCCACCCGACAGGTGGAGGACTACGCCCGTATGCTCGGCTACTCGGGCCGCACCCTCGCCCGGGCGACGCTGGCGGGCGCCGGGCTCGGCGCGAAGGAGTTCATCGACCGCCGGGTCGTACTGGAGGCGAAGCGTCTGCTGGCGCACGGCGACGAGACCGCGGCCCAGATCTCGGACCACCTCGGCTTCGGCACGCCCTCCCAGTTCAGCAAGTACTTCACGCAGCGCACGGGCCGTTCCCCCATCGACTTCCGCCGAGAGATCCGGGGACGGGATCGCCTACCGGGTCTCCGGGATCCGTTGACGCCCGACGCCCCGACGCCCCGACGCCCCGACGCCCGCCTAGGTCGCCGCCAGCGCCTCCGTAGGGGTCAGGCGGGCGGCGCGGACGGAGGGGTAGACGCCGGCGAGCATGCCGATCAGGATCGCGCCGCCGAATCCCGCGGTCACCGAGGTGAGGGGGACGACCGGCGGCCAGTGCTGGTGGGCGGCGTAGACGACGGTGGCCAGGGCGCCGAGTGCCGTGCCGGTCAGGCCGCCGAGGCCCGACAGGACGACCGACTCGGTGAGGAACTGGGCGCGTATCTGGCCCCGGTTGGCCCCCAGGGCGCGGCGCAGGCCGATCTCCCGGCGGCGTTCGAGGACGGAGATGACCATGGTGTTGGCCACGCCGATGCCGCCGACGAGGAGGGCGACCCCGGCGAGTCCCAGGAAGAGCGCGGAGAACGTGCTCTCGGTGGCCCGTTTGGCGGCCAGCGCGTCGGACGGGCGGCTGACCTGGACCACACCGGGCAGTGCGGGGTTGATCGTGGCGGGCAGGACGTCGCGTACGGCCTCGATCTCCGACTCCCTGGCCTTGAGGTAGATCACCGTGGGATGGCCGTCGAACCCCAGCAGACTGCCCGCGGCGTCCCAGCCGACCAGGACCGAGCGGTCGATGTCCGGCGACAGCGGGGTCTTCTCGAGGATCCCGATGACCGTGAACCAGCGGCGGCCGAGGTAGATCTGCGGGGCGGGCCGCCCGGCGGTGACCTCCGGGATGCCGAGCCGGGAGGCGGCGACCGAGCCGAGGACGGCGGTGGGGAACTTCTCCGTGCCCGCACTGAGGTACTGGCCCGAGCCCACCTCGGCGTTGATCGTCCGCAGCAGATCCAGTCCGGCGGCCAGCACGGTCAGTCCGGTGTAGTCGCCGGCGTTCTCGCGGTCGTTGCGGAAGACCTCGGCATGGGTGTTGGCGACCGCGCTGGCCATGGTGACCGGCCCGATCCGGCGGGTCATGGCCACCGATTCCGGCGGCAGCAGCACCGGTGGGTCCTGGCGGGCGGGCACGGCCTGGAGCATGTTGGTGCCCAGCGCGGAGAGCTCCTCCATCAGGGCTTTCTGACTGGACGCCGGGATCCCGGTGACGACGATCAGCGTGGCGATGCCGATCGAGATGCCGAGGGCGGACAGGGCCGCCCGCACCTTGCGGGTCCGGATGCCCAGCAGCCCCAGGCCCAGGATGTCCAGCGGCGCCAGCCGCACCGGCCTGCTGTCGGCGCCCCGGGCAGCCGACCTGGTCGAGGTGAGGGTCATGACCGGCTTTCCGTAGGGGCGGGTGCGTCGGTGCGGGTGTCGGAGCGCAGACGGCCGTCGCGGATCTCCACCCGGCGGGGCAGCTGGGCGGCGATGTCCCGGTCGTGGGTGATGACCGCGATGGTGGTCCCCTCGCGGTTCAGCGTCGTCAGCAGATCCAGTACGGCCACGCCGTTGGCGGTGTCCAGTGCGCCCGTCGGCTCGTCCGCGAGCACCAGGACGGGCCGGTTGACGAGTGCGCGGGCGATCGCGACCCGCTGCCGCTCACCGCCGGAGAGCTGCTGCGGCAGATGCCGGGCCCGGCGGGCCAGCCCCACCCGGTCCAGTGCCTCCAGGGCCAGCGGGCGGCGTCTGCCGCGCGGCACCCCGGCGTACAGCAGACCGGTCGCGACGTTCTCGGCGGCGGTCAGTCCGTCCGTGAGATGGAACTGCTGGAACACGAAACCGAGTTGACGCCCCCGCAGCGCCGACAGCCCGCGGTCGGAGAGTTCCGCGACGTCCTGGCCGCCGATCTCCACGGTGCCGCCGGTGGGCCGGTCCAGCGTGCCCATGATGTTCAGCAGGGTCGACTTGCCGGACCCGGACGGGCCGACGATGCCGAGGAGTTCGCCCTGCGCGACGGCGAGCGAGACGTCGTGGAGCGCGGTGACCCCGCCGGGGTACACCATGCTCGCGCCGCGCACCGCCAGGACCGGGCGGGTGCTCATGAGGTCGTCACCACCTTGGTCCCGGCGCCGATGCCCGCGCCGCTGATCTCCACCCGGCCCTTGGAGAACATCCCGGTCTTCACCGCCACCAGCCGGCCGCCCGGCAACTGGACGGCGTAACCGCCCTCGCTCAGTGCCAGCAGGGCGCCGACGGGCACGGTGAGCACGCCCTTGCGGGTCTCCGAGGTGAACCGCACCTGTACCGGGGCGGAGGTCAGGCCGCGTACCGCCGCGGTGTCGCGCAGCGCGATGCCGACGGTCAACCGGGGCTGCCCGGAGGTGTCGTCGCCGCTCGACGCGTCGCTGGTCCGGACCGTGGCACCGATGGCGCTGATGGTCCCCTGTGCCGTGGAGCCGTCGGGCAGGTCCACGGTCACCGCGTCGCCGCGTCTCATCGAGCCCGCCTCGCCCGGGTTCACCGAGACGGTCACCGACTTGGTGGTGGACGTGACCGTCATCAGGGTCCCGTCGGCCGCGTCGGCGAGCTGTGCCTGTACGCCGTCGACCCGTACGGCGCCGGACAGCACCGAGAGGTCGCCGACGCCCAGTACGCCGGTGGACGGCAGGCCGGCCGCGGTCTGCCACCGCTTGACGGCGGCGATGAGGCCGGCGGTCAGGACCCCGTCGCCGCGCTTGACCCGGACGTGCGCGGGCGCGGTGCGCGGCGCGGCCGGCGCGGTGGCCACAGACGTGGCCGTCGCAGTCGCAGTCGCCGTCGCAGTCGGCGTCGATATCGGCGGCGGCGTCGGCGTACTCATGGCTTCGCCCGGCACCGGTTGTACGGTGACCCACGTGCCCACCGAAGGCCGTGCGCCGATGTCGTAGCCGAGTGCCTCGAGGTTGTCGGCCACCGTCTTCACGTCCGGGCCGGTGGTGCCCTCGGCCTCCAGGGTCCGGTACAGCGGTGTGCCGCCGTAGAAGACCGGCACCGGCACGTTGTCCACCCGGTACAGCGGTTCGCCCCGCCGTACCGTGACCCCCGTCGCCGGCAGCCAGGTGATCAGGCCCGTCCTGCCGCCCTTCACCGTGGTCGCCCGCCCGTAGCCGAGGGTCCCGTCCAGCGTCTGGGCGTTGGAGAGGTCGCTCCTGGTCACGACGGCGGTCGCGGTCCGTACGGAGCCGTCGCCCGCGCTGCCCGCCTTCCCGTCGCCGCTCCGCCACGCGGTCACGGTCCAGGCGCTCGCCACGACGACCGCCAGTGCCACCACCCCGATGACCGTCCGCCGTCTGCGCGGCCGACGGTCGGCCCCGCTGTCGTTACTCGTCTTCACCGAACGCCTTCACCTGGCAGTCGAGTTCGTACTCGTCGTAGTGGGGGCGGTTCATCTCGTTCCCGGTCTCCAGGGCCCAATTGCCTTCGTAGACCAGGGCTTTGATGCCGTGCCCCTTCATGCACTTCACCATTGCGCGCACGTCGTCGCTGTAGTCCGGGTTCTTGGCCGGGTCCAGCTCCGGCGGATCGAGCGGCTGCTTCCTCTGGCAGGCCAGCACCGCGGGATCGTTCGGCTTGCGCTTGTACTTCTCCGCCGCGCCGTGCTCCTTCAGGCACGCGAGCCAGGCGTCGTACATGCGATTGACTTCCTCGTTGGTGCTGTCCAGCCGGATCTGCGGCCGGCCCGCGTCGGGATCGGCGCTCGCGCTCGCCTTCGCCGAACCGCCGTCCGCCGCCGGGGTGGTGAGCGAGGCGACCTCGCCGTCACCGTCCTTGCCCGCGTCGTCGCCGCCGACGCCCCCGCAGGCGGTGAGGACGACCAGGCCCGCTGCGCCGACGGCGGTGAACACCGCGGCTCGATCGAAGAGGTTCACCATGGCGCAGACCATGGCCCGAAGTTATGACGATCCTGTCAGGACGCGGTCAGAAAGCCGTCTTGCCGCATTCCGCCGCCCCTACTCTGACCCCCATGAACGCCCGTGTCCTCGTGGCCGAGGACGACACCAAACAGGCCGAGGTGATCCGCCGCTATCTGGAGAGCGAGGGCCACACCGCCCTGCTCGTCCACGACGGGCGCGCCGCGCTCGACGAGGTGCGCCGGCAGCGGCCCGACCTGCTGGTCCTCGACGTGATGATGCCGGTCGTCGACGGTCTGGACGTGTGCCGCATCCTGCGCCGCGAGAGCGATCTGCCGGTGCTGATGCTCACCGCCCGCAGCACCGAGGAGGACCTGCTGCTCGGCCTGGACCTCGGCGCCGACGACTACCTCACCAAGCCCTACAGCCCGCGCGAGTTGATGGCCCGCATCCGTACGCTGCTCCGGCGGACCCGGGCGTCCGGCACCGCTCCGCGGGACCCCGTCCTGCGGGTCGGCGCCCTCGCCGTCGACCCGGTCCGGCGTGCCGTCGAGATCGACGGCCGCCAAGTAGCCTGCACGCCGGGGGAGTTCGACGTTCTCGCCACGATGGCCGCCGAGCCCGAACGGGTCTTCACCCGGCGTCAGTTGCTGGCCCGCACACGCGGGGACGACCGCTATGTCACCGAGCGCACCATCGACGTACACGTCCTGAACCTCCGCAAGAAGATCGAGCCGGCACCCCGCCGACCGGTCTATCTCCAGACGGTGTTCGGCGTCGGCTACCGCCTGACCGACGGCACCCGTGGCCGCTGAGAAGCGGGCGCGCCCGCACGGCAGAATGCCCCTGCGCCGGAGCCTGCTGGTCCGGCTGCTGGCCGCGTCCATCACCATCGCCGTCTGCTCGGTCGCCGCCACCGCCTGGCTCGCCGCGCGCACCACCACCAGCGCCATCCAGCAGGAGCAGGGACAGGTCCTCGCCGACGACGCCCAGATCTACGACACCCTCATCGGCTACGCGGCGGGCCACACCGACTGGTCCGCGGTGGCCCCCACCCTGAAACGGCTGGCCGAGCGGACCGGCCGTCACATCACCCTGACCACTCAGGACCGCCGGCCCGTCGCGGCGTCCGGCACCCCCTCCCAGGGGCTCCCCACCAGGGCCTCGGCGCTCGTCGACCCGCTGCGGGCCGACCCGGCGCTGCTGCCCGGCGTCCAGGCGGACGGCATCGACCCGCGAGCGGTCGGCCCGTACCGGCTGCCGGGCGCCGAGCGCAAGGAACTGCGATACCTCGCACGGAAGATGCAGACCTGCCTGCGCGGCGCCGGTTTCGCCGCCGGAGTCACGGAAGGGGCGAGCGGCAGGCCCTCCCTCGTCATGACCGGCGACAACAGCGTCCAGCGGAAGGCCGGTGAGACGTGCGGTGTGTTCGCACTCGACGGTCCCACCAGGACCGAGAAGCGGGCGCTCGACCGGCTCAACACCCTGGTCGGCGGCTGCCTGAAACGCCAGGGACTGGACCCCGTCGAGGTCGGTCTCGGCTTCGCTCCCGCCCAGAGCGTCGGCGAGCCCGTCCAGCGGTGCGTCGACACCGCCCGCCGCGAACAGCTCGCCCCCTATGTCGCCCAGCCCGCGCTGCTCTTCGTCGCGACCCCGGCCGGATCGGCGGCCGCACCCGGCTTCGACCTCTCCTCGGCCAACACGGCCCGGGTCGCCGGTGCCGCCGCACTCGTCCTCGTCCTCACCGTGGCCGTCACCGTCACCGTGGGCACCCGGCTGGTCAGACCCCTGCGGGCACTGACCGACGCCGCCCGCCGCCCGACCCAGCAGCACCTGCGGGTACCGGTGACCACCCACGACGAGATCGGTCACCTGGCCGCCGCCTTCAACGACCTGGCGGAGCGCCGCGAGCGCGTGGAGCACCAGCGCAAGGCCATGGTCAGCGATGTCGCCCACGAACTGCGCACCCCGCTCAGCACGATGCGCGGCTGGCTGGAGGCGGCCCAGGACGGCCTGGCCGTCTCCGACGCGGCGTTCGTCGCCTCGCTGCTGGAGGAGGCCCTGCTGCTCCAGCACATCGTCGACGACCTCCAGCACCTGGCCCAGGCCGACGCCGGCAGGTTCCGGCTGCACCCGGAACCCCTCAACCCGCGCGAACTCCTCGGCCACGTGGCCGCGGCCCACCGCGGCAGGGCCGACACCGCCGGTGTCACGCTCACCACCCGCATCGAGGACACCCCGACCCTCCACGCCGACCCCGCGCGTCTGCGCCAGACCGTCGGCAACCTGCTCTCCAACGCGATCCGGCACACACCGAAGGGCGGCACGGTCACCCTGTGCTGCCGCCCGGCGGGCGACGAGGTCGTGATCGAGGTCGCCGACACCGGTACCGGTATCGCCGCCGAGGACCTGCCCCGCGTCTTCGACCGCTTCTGGCGCGCCGACAGGTCCCGCAGCCGCCGGACCGGCGGCAGCGGCCTGGGCCTGGCCATCGTCCGCCAGCTCACCGAGGCCCACGGCGGCACGGTCTCGGTGACCAGCACCCCGGACACGGGGACGGTCTTCACCCTGCGCCTGCCCCGCACCGGCACCGTACCCGGGCGGTGAGGCATCGGCCGGTGAGTCACCGGCCGGGTGCCCGTGCGCCGGGGCCGAGTGACCATGCCCTGAGCCGCTCGACCGACGCGGTGGCACGTGCGGGGCGGGACGTCCGGGCCCTACCGGTTCAGTGCCCGGTAGCGGCTCGGGCTCACCCCGTACAGCGCCTTGAAGGCCCTACTGAAGACCGCCAGGTCGGTGAAGCCGAAGCGCGAGGCGATCTCGGTGAGGGGGCGGTGGGTGTGCCGCGGCGACAGCATGGCCTCGCGGCAGGCCTTCAGGCGGCGCAGCCGGATCGTGGCCGCGACGGTCTCGCCGGAACGGGCGAACAGCCGGTGCAGGGTGCGCGGCGAGACGAAGAACGCCTGGGCGATCCGCTGCGGGGTGAGTTCGGCGTCGTCGATATGCGCGTCGATGTACCGCAGGATGTTTTCGCGGAATTCCAGCGCCCGGGTGTCCTGGTCACCGGGATCGCTTTCCTCCAGCGCGGCCGTGATCGCCAATTCCGCTATTTCGTCGGCCAGTCTGATCGCACCGCCGGACGACACGTCCCGGTCATGGGTGAGAAGGCCCGCCAGCAAGGGGGAAAGCAGCTGACCGACCGCGGTGTCGGCCCGTACCGTACGCGCCGTGAGCTGCTGCGACCGCGTGTCGCTGAGCGGAATCGATTCCCGCGGCCAGGTGAAGACCCGCAGATGCCAGTCCGGGCGCAGATGCCAGGTGAACGGCCGGGCGCTCTCGTAGAGCGCGAAGTCTCCCGGTCGCAGGGTGCAGCTCCGCCCGTCCTGGATCAGTTCGCCCTCGCCCGCGACGACCATGCCGATCTGCATCAGGTCCAGCGGCTGCCGCGAGGTCAGCCGGCCGGTCCGGTCGAAGGTCTGGGACGTGGCGAGGACGTCGGCCGCCATGAGGTGCGCCAGCCGCCGGGTGCGCACGGTCCCGGTGAACCGTCCGGACTCGTCCGGCCTGATGTCGAGCGCCACGAAGGTGTCCCGGATGGCGTCGGTCCAGGCGCCCAGGGAATCCGTCCGCACGATCTCCGTGAGGCGCCGGCCCGCGCCGGCGGTCTCCGCGTGCGCAGGATCCTGCTCGCTCCCGCTCACGAGGTTCCTCCTCCCACGTGGAGTGCACGGTAGGAGGACGCCTGGCGCTGGTCAATACACGAGGGTTTCCTCCCGCGGAGATCCCGACAATGGCGCAGAGCGTCAAACCGGCTGTCTCCCGGCGACAAACACCGGACTCCGGGCCGCCGTACGGTCAATCACCGCGACCCGACCTGGAGGACCGATGCCACGTCATATTCGAGTGACCGATTCGGAACCGCGCTTCGACATGTGGTCGACCATTTATCCGGAAGGGGTCACCGAGATTCTGTTCGCCCAGTTCGGCGTGCAGGCCCCGAGCCCGGAGGAGGCGGACAAGGCGATCGAGGAGATGCTTCCGCTGTTCGGCGGGGAAGCACAGCCGACGGTGCTCGACCGGGGGCGGTACACCGACGCCTACGGCTATGCCAACGCCACGCTCATGGCGTACTGGTTCGCGCCGGAGGAGTACACACGGTGGACCGGACAGGAGGCCGTCGCGGCCTACTGGGCGTCCCGCCCGGTCAGCGGCCCCCTGGGCTTCTACCGCGAGGCCGTGACCATACCCCGCGACCACATCGAGACGCTGTACACACCGCACGACCCCAAGGAGTACGACACCCCCGGCATCGCCCAGCATGTGCAGGTCGCGCCGACCAGGGTGCACGACTACTGGGGATCGGCGCGGGACCGGATCACCGCCTCGCGGACCGACGAGCTCGAAGGCGCGCTGTACGCGTACACCCCGACCACCGAGGAGACGCTCGGCAAGCGGGTCTCCGTCACCGTGCCGGGCAACGTCTGCCTCATCCGAACCGCCCAGGACTGGCGCAGGAGCACGGTCTTCAAGGACGACTACTTCGCCCACGTCGACCCGGTGAAGGACATCGGCGTCGACTACCTGGCCGTCAACCCCGACACGGGGTGTCTGCAGACCCGCAAGATCCGCGAACAGGCGCTCGGCGGCGAGATCATCGACCGCGCGTGCACCGTCGGCTGGTTCCTCTCCCTCGAACACCTGATGACGTGGTCGCGCGGCCACCGCAGCCATCTGGAGATCTACGGCGCCTTCTTCCAGATGATGCAGGGCAAGGACGGCCAGCCGATGGACATGTCGCTCTGGCACGAGGTCTCGGTGATCCCCGAGGGCGGCGGGTCCTCGGAGTACGTCAACTGCCACAACCGGACCGGTTTCCTGACCCTCCTCGACCACGTCCCCGCACACGTCGCCGGATAGCGCGGGAGACCCCGGACAGCACCGGCAGCAGAGGAGAACCGCCCCATGACGTCGCTTCCCCCACCGGACGCCGAACGCCTGGCCGCCCTCGGCCGGCACTTCCGGTTCGGACTGTCCCCCGCCGAACTCGCCGAGTACGCGCCCGCGGTGGAGGCCACCCTGGCCTCCCCGGCCGCGGTCGAGGAACTCTACGCACGCGCCGCCCGGAACACCCCGTCGCCCCGACGGGACTGGGCACCGCCCCGGCCCGAGCACAACCGTCTCGGCGCCTGGTACGTGACCACCTCGCTCACCGAGTCGGCGGACGGCCCGCTCGCCGGGCGCACCGTGGCGGTGAAGGACAACATCGCCGTGGCGGGCGTACCGATGATGAACGGATCCCGCACGGTCGAGGGCTTCGTGCCCCGCCAGGACGCCACCGTGGTCCGCCGGCTGCTCGACGCCGGGGCCACCATCACCGGCAAGGCCGTCTGCGAGGACCTGTGCTTCTCCGGGGCCAGCTTCACCTCGCACCCGGGCCCGGTGCGCAACCCCTGGGACGAGACCCGCAACGCCGGCGGGTCCTCCAGCGGCTGCGGCGCCCTGGTGGCCGCCGGCGAGGCCGATCTGGCCGTCGGCGGCGACCAGGGCGGCTCGATCCGCATCCCGGGCGCCTTCTGCGGGATCGTCGGGCACAAACCGACGTACGGACTGGTGCCCTACACCGGCGCGTTCCCCATCGAGCGCACCATCGACCACCTCGGGCCAATGGCGCGCACGGTGGCCGACGCCGCGGCCCTGCTCGCCGTCCTGGCCGGCCCGGACGGCGCCGATCCCCGCCAGCCGGGCGCCGTCGCAGAGGTCGACTACCTGGCGGCGCTCGCCGCACCCGTGTCGGGACTGCGCGTCGGTGTGGTCGCCGAGGGATTCGGCACGGCCGTGTCGGACCCGGCGGTGGACTCCTCCGTCCGGGCCGCGATCGACGTCCTGCGCGGCGCCGGGCTCGACGCGGCGGAGGTGTCGGTCCCCTGGCACACCGACGCCCTGCACGTGTGGAACGTGATCGCGACCGAGGGCGCCGCGTACCAGATGCTCGACGGCAACGCCTACGGCATGAACACCGACGGCTTCCACGACCCCGAGCTCATCGCCCACTTCGCCCGCCGGCGGCTGGAGCACGGACACGAGCTGTCCAGGACGGTGAAGCTGGTGGGGCTGTCCGGGCGCCACACCTTCGAGGAGGGCGGCGGGAAGTACTACGCGATGGCCCGCCGGCTGGTCCCCGAGGTGCGCGCGGCCTACGACGCCGCGCTCGCCCGGTACGACGTGCTGGTCATGCCCACCCTGCCGTACACGGCGACCGCCCTTCCCCCGGCCGACGTGTCGCTGGCCGACTATCTGAGCACCGCGCTGTCGATGGTCGGCAACACCGCCCCGTTCGACGTGACCGGTCATCCGGCCTGCACCGTGCCGGCCGGACCGGTCGGCGGACTGCCGACCGGGCTGATGATCATCGGCCGGCGCTTCGACGACGCCACCGTCCTGCGGGTGGCGCACACCTACGAACAGGCCGTCGGCGGCTTCCCCGCGCCACCGGTCGCCGCGAGCAGCCGTATGAACGGAGCAGTCGTATGAACGGAGTCTTCGACCTCGGCGGCACGGACGGGCTGGGCCCCGTGCTGACCGAGGAGGACGAGCCGGTCTTCCGCGCCGAGTGGGAGAAGGGGGCGTTCTCCCTGTTCGCCAGCTGTTTCCGGGCGGGGCTGTTCAACGTCGACATGTTCCGGCACGGGATCGAGCAGATGGACCCGGCGGAGTACCTGCTGTCCAACTACTACGAGCACTGGGTGCACACCGCCGAGCACTTCGCGGCGAAGGCCGGGATGATCGACCCCGCCGAACTGGCCGCACGGACCGCGTTCTTCCTCGCGCACCCGGACGCGGCCCTGCCGCAGCGCGAGGACCCCGAGCTGCTGGCCTTCGTCGACGCGGCCGTCACCGGCGGGGCGCCTGCCGCGCGCCCGTCGGACAAGGAGGCCCGGTTCGCCGTCGGCGACCTCGTCGCCATCGCCGCCGACAGCCCGGCCGGACACACCCGCCGGGCCCGCTACGTCCGCGGCCGCACCGGTGTGGTCACCGGGGCGCACGGCACCTTCATCTACCCCGACAGCGCCGGCAACGGCGGCGACGACGCGCCCGAGCACCTCTACACCGTCCGCTTCACCGCGCACGAGCTCTGGGGGGCGAAGGCCGGCGACCCCAACGCCACCGTCTGTTACGACGCCTGGGAGCCCTACATGAGCCTGGCCGAAGGGAAGAAGTGACCATGGCACCGACCGACACCCGGCTGCGGACGCAGGCGGAGATCACCGCGCGGGTCAAGGCGCTGGAAGCGCTGCTGATCGAGAAGGGCGTCCTGACCACCGCCGCGGTGGACCGGCTGGCCGAGATCTACGAGAACGAGGTGGGCCCCCAGCTCGGCGCCAAGGTCGTGGCGCGGGCCTGGACCGACCCCGCGTTCAAGGCCCGGCTGCTCGACGACGCCTCCGCCGCGTGCGCGGAGATGGGCATCGGCGGCCTCCAGGGCGAGGACATGGTCGTGGTCGAGAACACGGACGCCGTCCACAACGTGATCGTGTGCACGCTCTGCTCCTGCTACCCGTGGCCCGTGCTCGGTCTGCCGCCCAACTGGTACAAGGCGCCGCCGTTCCGGGCCCGTATCGTCCGGGAGCCGCGCAAGGTGCTGGCCCAGGACTTCCGGTTCCCGATCCCGGACTCGGTGGAGATCCGGGTCTGGGACTCCAGCTCCGAACTGCGGTACTGGGTGCTGCCGCGGCGGCCCGAGGGCACCGAGGGGCTGAGCGCCGAGCGGCTCCGGGCGCTGGTCACCCGGAACTCGATGATCGGCGTCGGTCCCGTCGCCGCCCCGGCGTCATGAGCGCCGCCGGATCCGAGGACGCGCGCCGGCGCGTGGAGGACCTCGTCTGCGGTCTGCCGGGCGCCGACCGGCCCTTCGAGGCACCGTGGGAGCTGCGGGCCTTCGCCCTGGCGGTGGCCGCGCACGACAGCGGCCACTACGCGTGGAGCGAGTTCCAGCTCTCCCTCATCGAGTCCATCCGCCGCTGGGAGGAGGAACCCGACGGCGAACCGTGGAGCTACTACGCCCACTGGCTCGCGGCCCTGGAGTCCCTCCTCGCCGACCAGGGCGCCCTCTCCGAGGCAAGCCTTGCGGAACGGACCCGCACGGTACTGGCCGCACCCCGCGACACCGACCACCACCAGGCGCACCGCGCTCCGGTGGCCGTCTCCCCACCCCGAGCCGCCTGACACCCCCGCCGCCCCCGCCCCGCCTCCCCCGGGGCGGGGGCGGCTCAGTCCCGTCGTCCCCAGAGCCGTACGCCGCCGACGCCGCCGTCCGAGAGGAGGGAGGCGACCGTGTCGTAGAAGCGCAGCAGCCGGGTGGCGAGCGGTTCGCCGTGCAGGCGTACGTGCTGGGGGAGTTCCCGTCGGAAGCGTTCGGCGCGGTCGCTGACGAAGGGCAGCCAGAGGCCGGTGGCGTCCGTCCAGGTGACGTCGGTCAGGCCGGCCTCGGCGAGGTCCTCGCGGTAGCGGGTCTCGTCCGGGAGGTAGGGGCAGGCGACCAGGGCGGCGAGGTCGGCCCGTTCCCGGCCGGTCAGGGGGCGGCGGGCGTAGAAGTCCTCGATGTAGAAGGTGCCGCCGGGGCGCAGCAGACCGTGGACGACGTCGAAGAGGTCGGCGCGGCGTGGGATGTGCAGGATCGTCAGGAGCGAGACCAGATGGTCGTACCGCTGCGACCAGGGCGCCCCGCGCAGGGTCAGGGCGTCGGCCCGTACGGCGGTGACGCGCTCCGACAGCCCGCAGAGGGAGGTGAGTTCCGCGCTCAGCTCATGGAGTTCCGGCTGTAGTTCGACCGCGGTCACCCGGCATGCGTACCGCTCGGCGAGATAGCGGGCCGGACCGCCGAGCCCGGCGCCGATGTCCACGACGTCCGCGCCGGGGGCGGTACCCAGTCGGGCGACGGCATGGTCGAGGGCGCGGTGCCCGAGGTAGTGGAGCTGGTCGTACGGTTCGAGGTCGGCGGGCGTGAGGGGGCCGGGGCAGGCCGGCCGGGCGGCCAGGGCGTTGCGGACGTGCTGGAGGTCGTACAGGGCCATGTCGTCGAAGCGGGCGCTGAGGTGTTCCGTCACGCGGGCATTCTCGCGGCGGCCCGGGGCCCCGGGGCGGAGGTCGGCGGGATGCCGCCCGGGCGGGTGACGGGGGTTGACGGGGGCGGCCGGAGGGCGACCGAGCTGGGAGCGCGCGGAAGGGACGCGGTAACTTCGGTGACGGGCGGGGGGCGGTTCCGGGACCCCGCCCGGACGAGAGGGGTTGGTGGAGATCGGCACGCAGCAGCGCGCGCCCCTGAGCAGGAAGCGGGTGCTGGACACCGCCGTGGCGCTGGCCGACGAGGGCGGGGTCGACGCGCTCAGCATGCGCAGGATCGCGCAGGCGCTCGGTGTCGTGCCCATGGCGCTGTACAAGCACGTGGCCCACAAGAACGAGCTGCTCGACGGCATGATCGACGCGCTGGTCGCCGAGGTCGACCCGCCGTCCGCGGACGCCGACTGGAAGACGGCCGTCCGCCGGCGGGTGCTGTCGGCCCGCCGGATGCTGCTGCGCCACCCCTGGGCGCCCGCGGTCATCGAGGCGCGGATGAAGGAGCGCGCCACGCCGACGCCCGCCGTCCTCGCGTACCTGGACTCGATGATCGGGATCTTCCGGGCCGGCGGCTTCCCGGTCGACCTGGTGCATCACGCGATGCACGTCATGGGCAGCCGGCTGCTGGGCTTCTCGCAGGAGCTGTTCGAGGACCGGACCGACCGCGCGCCGGATCCGGACGCGCCGCCGCCCGAGGAGATGGCGGTGCGCTATCCCCACCTCACCGAACTGGCCAGGGCGGTCGCCCATGACGAGGAGTCGGTCGTCGGCGCGGGCTGCGACGACCAGTTCGAGTTCGAGTTCGCCCTGGACCTGACCCTGGACGGCCTCGAACGGCTCCTGCGCACGGCCTGAATCACACGGTCTGAATCAAAGGTTCGGCTCTTCCGTGAGGCCCGCGCCCCTTGACGGGTGTACGCCGTACACCTACCTTGCCGTCAAGGAGGTGTACGGCGTACACCCGAGGTGGGATGGGGGAAGACCGATGAAGGCGATCGTCCAGGAACGGTTCGGCCCGCCGGATGTGCTGCGGCTCGTGGAGACCGACCGGCCCGAGGCGGGCCCGGGCCAGGTGGTCGTACGGGTGCGGGCCGCCGCGCTCAACCCGTACGACTGGCACATGCTGCGCGGCGACCCGTACGTGGCGCGGCTGATGGGAGGCGTGGGGCTGACCCGGCCGAAGGCGCGGGTGGCCGGGATCGACGCGGCCGGCGAGGTGGCGGCGGTCGGCGCCGGCGTGCCCGGACTCCGGCCCGGCGACGCGGTGCTCGGCTTCTGCCCCGGCGCCTTCGCCGAGTACGCGCGCACCACCGCGGAGCTGGTGGTCCCCAAGCCCGCGTCACTGACCTTCGAACAGGCCGCCGCCGTGCCCATGGCGGCGGTGACCGCCCTGCGCGGCATCCGGACGGTCGGGCGGGTGCGGGCCGGGCAGCGGGTGCTCGTCAACGGCGCCGCCGGGGGCGTCGGCACGTTCGCCGTCCAGATCGCCGTCGGCCTGGACGCGGAGGTGACCGCGGTGTGCGGCGCCCGCAACGCCGGCCTGGCGCGCTCGCTCGGCGCCGCGCACGTCGTCGACCACGCCCGGGAGGACTTCACCGAACGGCGCGGGCACTACGACGTGATCCTCGACAACGTGGGGAACCACCCGCCCGGACGGCTGCGCAGGGCGCTCACGCCGACCGGGACCCTGGTGGCCAACGGGGGCGGCTCGCCCGGCCGTGCGTTCGGGGCGGTGGGCTCGCTGCTGCGGGTGGCGGCCGCCGACATGGTCGTACGGCAGCGGCTGCGGCCGATCCTTCCGTCCGCACCGGCCGGACCGGTCCACGAGGACCTGCTCGCCGTCACCGCCCTGATCGAGGCGGGCGCGCTCACCCCGGTGGTCGACCGGACCTACGCCCTGGCCGACACCGCCGAGGGGCTGCGCCATGTGGAGCGGGGGCACGCCCGGGGCAAGGCCGTGATCCGCGTGGCGGCGTCATCGGCGTCATGAGCTGAGGAAGAGCTCGTGGGCCCGCGCGGGGCAACCGGGACCGCCCCTCGTGGGTCTAGGCAGCGTGACACATCATCAGGCCCGCCGCGCGGAGGAGGCGGCGGGCCCGAGCGTCCCGAAGGGGGAGTCCATGCGTATCCGTTCGGCCGTCGCCGTCGTATCCCTTGCCACCGCCGTGTCCGCCTCGGTGGTCCCGGTCGCCGCCCAGGCGGCACCGCGGGTGCCGATCGGGGGGAGCACGTTCTCGAACGTCCTCGTCAACGGCGGCAAGGACATCGTGCTCGGCACGACCAACCACAAGACCGTCACCCTCACCTGGACGGTTTCCGACCCGGAGGGTGTCGCCGCGAGCCGGGCCTTTCTGTGGCACGGCTCCAACACCGACGACGCCGACGGCCACCTGCCGCAGGCCTACCCGGCGGGCACCTGCACCGTCTCGCCCACCGACCCCACCATCTCCACCTGCGCGCTGTCCTTCGAGGTGGATCCGAGGCGGGATCTGCGCCGCAACAGCCTGGCCGGCACCTGGCAGATGCTCATCGAGGCACAGGACGCGACCGACGACTGGACGGACGACGACGTCGCGACCACGGCGAAGATCAAGCGGAACGCCAAGGTCACGGTCAACGCCTCGCCCGAGCCGGTGAAGAAGGGCCGGACCATCACGGTCACCGGCAAGCTGACCCGCGCCAACTGGGAGACCCACGCCTACGCCGGGTACAAGGGCCAGTCGGTGAAGCTCCAGTTCCGCAAGAAGGGCAGCAGCACCTACACCACCGTGAAGACCGTCACCAGCGGCAGCGGCGGAGCCCTGAGGACCACCGTCAAGGCCACGAAGGACGGCTACTACCGGTACGTCTTCGCCGGCACGGGCACCACCGGACCGTCCACGGCGGCGGGGGACTTCGTCGACGTGCGGTGATGCGCGTGAGGTGATGCGGAGGGGCGGGCGGGTGTGACCGGTCACACTCGTGGGTAGGTTCCAGCGGTCGGACGCACGGACGAGGGGACACCGCGTTGGCCACCGCTGGCGAAGCAGCCGGGCAGACCGTCCTGTGGACCCATGACGTCCTCGGCCTGCACGCCGTGGCGGACTCCGCCGGGGCGGTCCGGCTGGGAGTGCCGGGCCAGGACTGGGACCGTCTGTCGCCCCTCGTCGAGGTCACCGTCACCGGGCACGGCCGCACCTGGTCGGGGGAGCGGTTCGTCGACACCACCGTCGGCGGCCGCCTCGCCCACCGGGGCCACTCGACGGTGGCGGACGGCGACCGGGTGACCACCACGATCCGGCTGGCGGACCCGGTGACCGGCCTCGCCGCCGAGATCGCCCTGCGGACCAGCCCCGGCGCCGGCCATCTGCGCTCCCAGGTGCGCCTGGTCAATGAGGGCAACACCCCGCTCCGGCTGGAGAGCGTGTCGAGCCTGGTCGTCGGCGGACTGATGGACTCCGAGGGCTCCGTGGACGGTCCGACCCTGCACTGGGCGGACAACGACTGGCTCGCCGAATGCCGTTGGCGCCGGGCCCCCTTCCGTGATCAGGTCGTCTCCCTGAGCCGGTCCGCCCACGGTCACGAGGGACGCGGCTGCTTCGAGCGCTCCTCGCAGGGCAGTTGGTCCACGGGCCGGCATCTGCCGCTCGCCGCGCTCACCGATCCGGCCGGACGCGCCTGGCTCTGGCAGATCGAGTCCAGTGCGGGCTGGCGCTATGAGACCGGCGCACGCGAAGGCGCCGTCTACGTCGCCCTGTTCGGCCCCGACGACGCCCATCACCAGTGGCACGAGACCCTCGCGCCCGGGCAGGAGTTCACCACCGTCCCGGCCGTCGTCGTCGGGACCCGGACCGGAGGCCTGGACGCCGCGTTCGGCGAACTCACCTCCTACCGCCGCCGGACGCGCCGCCCCCACCCCGATCACACGGCCCTCCCGGTGATCTACAACGACTACATGAACACCCTGATGGGCGACCCCACCACCGACAAGCTCCTGCCGCTCGTCGCGGCGGCGGCCTCGGCGGGCGCCGAGGTGTTCGTCGTCGACGCCGGCTGGTACGACGACGACGCCCAGGGCTGGTGGGACGCCGTCGGCGCCTGGGAGGCCTCCCGCAGCCGCTTCCCCGGCGGCATCCGGGAGGTGCTGGACGCCATCGCGCGGCACGGCATGACCCCCGGCCTCTGGCTGGAGCCCGAAGTGGTCGGCGTCCGCAGCCCGCTCGCCCGCACCCTGCCGCCCGCGGCCTTCTTCCGCCGGGGCGGGGTCCGCGTCACCGAGCACGGCCGGCACCACCTGGACCTGCGCCACTCCGCCGCCCGCGCCCACCTGGACCAGGTCGTCGACCGGATCGTGGGCGACTGGGGAGTGGGCTATCTGAAGCTCGACTACAACGTCAACATCGGCGTGGGCACCGAGAACGGAACCGAGAGCGCGGGCGCCGGACTGCTCGGGCACCACCGCGCCCACCTCGACTGGCTCGGCTCCCTGCTCGACCGGTATCCCGGCCTCGTCCTGGAGAACTGCGCCTCGGGCGGACTGCGCATGGACCACGCCCAACTCGCCGTCACCCAGGTGCAGTCCACCAGCGACCAGCAGGACCCCTCCCGCTACCCGCCCATCGCCGCGGCCGCCGCCACCGCCGTCACGCCGGAACAGGCCGCCGTCTGGGCCTACCCCCAGCCGCACTTCACTCCCGACGAGATCGCCTTCACCCTCACCGGCGCACTCCAGGGCCGTATCCATCTGTCCGGCTTCCTCGACCGGATGAGCCCGGAGCAGTCCGCGCTCGTGCGCTCCGCCGTCTCCGCCTACAAGTCCCTCCGCGCGGAGATCCCCGCCGGCCTTCCCTTCTGGCCGCTCGGGCTGCCCGCCTGGGAGGACACCTGGCTCGCCCACGGCCTGCGCGGCCCGTCCGGCGCCGCCACCTGGCTCACCGTATGGCGCCGCGCACCGGCCCCCGGGGCCCCGCGCACCCTCGACGACGGCACCCGCACCTTCCCGATCCCCCACCTGCGCGGCACCGGCATCCGCCCCACGGTGCACTACCCGGCCGCCTCCGGCGCCACCACGGCCTGGGACCCCACCACATCCCGCCTCACGGTCTCCCTGCCCCGCCCCGGCACCGCGGTACTCCTGCGCCTCACCCAGGGGGCCGCGGAGGTCAGCCCGCCGCTCGCTGGAGGGCGTCGAGGATGAGGTCCAGCCCGTAGGCGAACTCGTCGCCGTAGGCGTACCCGGGACGCATGACGTGAGCGGTCGCGATCTCGGTCAGATACGGGTACTCGCCCGCACCGAAACCGCTCATGATCGAATCCGCCAGTTCGGCGGTCTCCGCCGGGGTGCCGAAGGGCAGGGCCTTCTCCTGGAGGGCGAACCCGTAGATGTAGCCGTCGAGCACCGAGACGGCGTGGGCCGTCAGGGTGAGGGAGAGCCCGCCCTGCCGCAGGCAGCCGAGAACGGCGTCGTGGTGACGCAGGGTGGCCGGGCCCGGAGCGGACCGTGACGCCATCAGACCGATGGCCCAGCGGTGCCGGGACAGCACCAGGCGCAGGGAGACGGCCCGCTGCCGCATCGCCTGTCGCCAGTCGTCACCCGGTGTGGGCAGGTCGACCTCGTCGAACACCAGGTCGACCATGCCGTCGAGCAGGTCTTCCTTGTTGGCCACATGGTTGTACAGGGACATCGCCTCGACGGCGACGGCCTCCCCGAGCTTGCGCATGCTCAGCGCCTCCAGGCCGCCGGTGTCGGCGAGTTCCACGGCGGCACGCAGCACCTGCTGCCGGGTGAGCGTCTCGCGGGCCGGCTGCGGGGTCGTACGTCGGTTCACGGTGGACGGTCACTCCCTCTTGTGGTCTCCCAGCGTTGACGAGCTTACGGCGTAAGTGCTGTACTTACGCCGTAAGTAAGAAACTTACGACGTAAGTAAGCAACGTAAGTAAGCAGGCTCGGAACGAGCGGGCTTCGGACACCGGGGGCAGTGATGATGCGGAACACGGACAAGCCGATCGCGACGACCGGTGGGACCGGGACCATGGCAGCCGTCGTGCAGGAGCGCTACGGCGCCGAGCCGGAGGCCGTGCTGCGCACCGCGCGGCTCGCCAGGCCCGGCATCGGGCCGGGAGAGGTACTGGTGCGGGTGCGTGCCTCCAGCGTGGACCGGGGCACCTGGCATCTGATGGCCGGTCTGCCGTACGCGGTCCGGCCCGTGAGCGGGCTGCGCGGGCCGAAGCTCCCCAATCCCGGTCGCAACCTCGCCGGCGTCGTCGAGGCGGTCGGCTCCGGCGTGACCGGGTTCGCGCCCGGCGACGAGGTCTACGGCACGGCGCCCGCCGCGTTCGCCGGATACGCCGCCGCCCGCCCCGACCGGATCGCTCCCAAGCCGGCCGGGCTCACCTTCGAGGAGGCGGCGACGGTACCGGTCAGCGCGCTCACCGCGCTCCAGGCGGTGCGCGACCGGGGCAGGGTCCAGGAGGGCCGGCGGGTCCTGATCACGGGAGCCGCCGGCGGCGTGGGCACCTTCGCCGTCCAGCTCGCCCACGCGCTCGGCGCCCGGGTCACGGCCGTCGCGAGCACTCCCAAGCTCGACACCGTACGGGCACTGGGCGCCGACCGCGTGATCGACTACACCCGCGAGGACTTCCTCGCCGGGCCGGAACGCCACGACGTCGTCATCGACATCGCGGGCAACCGGAGCCTGCGGGATCTGCGCCGCGCCCTCACACCCCGCGGCAGGCTGGTCATCACCGGAGGCGAGACGAGCGGTCGCTGGCTCGGCGGCACCGACCGGCAGCTGCGCGCCCAGCTGCTGTCCCCGTTCACCGGACAGCACCTGGGCACCTTCATCGCCTCCGAGCACGCCGACGGACTGCGCGACCTGACCGGTTTCCTCGACGCGGGCACGCTCAGGCCGGTCGTGGACCGTGTCTACCCGCTCTCCGAGACCGCCGCGGCCGTCCGACGGCTGCTCGACGGCCGTGTCACGGGGAAGGTGGCACTCACCCTGCCCGCCGAGTGACGCAGGCCGGCGGCGGGGTCGTCACCCCGTCGCCGGCCCCGGGGCCGGTCTCAGTCGCAGGACCCGGTGAAGACGTCCACCTCGTCGCTGCTGCTGCTCGCGACCACGAGGTCCTGGGTGCCGTCGGCCGTCAGATCGGCGGCCGCCGCGTCGTAGGCCCCGTCGGACGTCAGTTCGGTCAGCTCGGTGAGGTCGCCGCCCGAGGTGCCCTGGAAGACGGTGACGGAGCTCCCCTTGACCGAGGAGACGAGGACGTCCGTCACGTCGTCGCCGTCGAGGTCGGCGGCGCCCACGGCGACCGGCAGGGCGGACGTGGTGTAGTCGACGGGGTCCGCGAAGGTGCCGTCCCCCTCGCCCGCGTAGATCTCCAGGGTGTTGGAGCCGTTGCTGATGGTGGCCAGGTCGGTCTCGCCGTCCCCGTCGAAGTCGCCCTGGGCGATGGAGTAGAGCCGGGCGACGCTGGCGTACTCGGTGACGTCCCCGAAGGACCCGTCGCCGTTGCCGAGCGCCACGCTGACCCCGCCCGCGGTGGCGACGCTGGCGGTGGCGACGTCGAGCGCGCCGTCGCCGTCGAAGTCGGTGAGGACCAGCCCGTGCGGCCTGGTCACGGTGACGGCCTCCAGGTCGACCGTGAACGCCCCGGTGCCGTCGCCGAACAGCAGGCTCACCCCGCCGCCGCTCTCCTCGGCCACCGCCAGATCCAGATGGCCGTCGCCGTCGATGTCGCCGGGCACGAGCGAGCGGGCGCCCCCGCCGACGGTGTACTGGACGGAGGTGCCGAAGGCGCCGTCCCCGGTGCCGAGCAGGACGCTCACGGTGCCGCCGTCGAAGTCGGCGGTGGCGATGTCCGGGGTGCCGTCGGCGTCGAAGTCGGCGATCACGGACTGGTACGGCTTGTCGCCCACCGCGTACTCGGTGGCCGTGCCGAAGGTGCCGTCGCCGTTGCCCAGCAGCACGGACAGCGAGTCCGCGTCGTTGTCGGCCGCGACGACGTCGGTGTTCCCGTCGCCGTCGAGGTCGCCGGTCACCACGTGCCGGGGGTTGTCGCCGACCGTGGCGGAGACCCTCGACTCGGTGAAGACGAGGTCGGACGAGCACACGGTGGCCGTGGCGGCGGTCGTGGTGGCCGTCCCGGTCGCCGAGGCCATCGCCGCGACGCTCGCGCCCAGCGCTAACGCGCCGGCGGTGCCGAAGGCCAGGATGCGACGGCTCCGGTGCTTCTTGTGGTTGCTCATGGGAAAAGGGGGTGCCCTTCGTGTGGAGGAGGGGAGGCCGGGAGGAACGGCCTTGTCATGGGCACGGGAACCTACGGTGTGCGGCTGTGAACCACGTGTAACGGGACCGTGCTTTCGTATAGCGCGGGCCCGGCTCACTCCACGCTCAGCGTGATCGCCCCGCGGTAGGTCCGGCCCGGCTCGGGCTCCGTCGGCGTCCCGTCCACCGTCATCGTCACCGTGCCCCCGTCCGGGGCCGTCACCGAGGAGTCCGCGTCGAGGGTCAGGACGCTGAGGTACGACGTGCCGGTCACCGTCCAGACCGAGCCCGAGGTCAGGGTGACCAGGACGCCGTTGTTGACGACCGGACCCACGGTGTTGGTGACATGGCCCAGCTCGGCGTACTCGGCCGAGCTGATCGAGTCGACGGCGTGCCGGGAGACGGAGGCGGACAGGACGCCCGCGACGGTCGAGCCGTCGAAGGCGAGCACCAGGTTCTGCCCGCTGCGGCGCGCGTTGAAGAAGTCGCCCCGCAGATCCGTCGCGGCGAAGGAGGCCGTCGTGTCCGAGGAGTGCACCGCGGTGACGTCGAAGGAGCCGTCGCGCACCGGATCGCCGACGGGTTCGGTGTACACGCCGTTGAGGGAGCCGGGGTTGTCGGTCTCCATGACTTGCAGCAGCACACCGTTGCCGCTGCTGATGCTCGCCCCCTGGGAGCCGTCGACGGTGATCGTGGCGCGCACGGCCTTGACCAGGAACGTGGTGTCCAGGGTGCTCAGCGCGGTCGCCCCGCCGATGTCCAGCGTCCCCGCCCCGTGCCACAGCACACCGAAGCCCCGGGAGTCGATCCGGCTGCCGCGCACCGGCAGCGCGGCCAGCTCGTCGTCCGAAAGGCCCAGCGACAGTTCGGAGTTGAGGGCCGCGACGGCCTCGGCCGTGCTGTCGCCGTAGGTCACCGTCCCGTTGGAGGCGCCGATGATCGTCGCATAGGTGCCCGCGTCGATCTCGCAGCCGAGCAGCCGCTCGTCGATGGCGCCGTCGGCGAACGTGGCGTACCCCTCGTCGCCCAGGTTGGCGATCCGGCAGTTGATCGCCGTGGCGCGGGAGTTGGACGTGGAGTCGGTGGAGAAGGCGCCCCAGGTCCCGGACTCGACGGTCGAGGAGAGATAGGTGGCCGTGGTGTTCGTGCCGAGCAGGTTGACGGTGCGGACGTTGCCGGAGATGCCCAGCCGCCAGGGGACGACCAGCATGTCGGCGCCGCCCGCCGGGACGTAGTCGGCGGGCAGGACCCCGTTGAGGCAGCGGATCAGGGAGTTCTTGACCAGCAGGGCGCAGCCGTCCGCCGCGACCACGCCGGTGCGCACGACCCCCACGTTCTCGATCGTCACCCCGTCCAGCGTCAGGCGGGTGCCCTGGCCCGTCCCGACCACGGCCGCGCCGTCGCCGACGAAGTCGCAGCGGCCGTTGCCGGTGAAGGCGAACCCGGAGTCCCGCACGGTGTAGGTGCCGCCCTCGGCCACGTAGACCCCGTCGAAGGCCTCCCCGGTCGAGACGATCCGCACGCCGTCCGCGGCGGAGTCGGTCACCTGCCCGCCGGTCACGGCAGACAGCGCCGACCTGGCCGCGACCGCCCCGCCCGCCCCGACGTACAGGGCCTGCCGGAGTGAGAAGGTCACGCCCGCGAAGGCGGCCGTGGTCAGCTCGGCCACGGTCAGCACCAGGTCGCCCTCGTAGGCCCCCGGGGCGAGGGTGGTGCTCGTCGCGAGCGTCGGTGTGATCGCCGAGCCGGTCTCCACGCCGTCGACGGTCAGCGTCAGCGTGTACCCGTCCGGGACGGCCAGCGTCCCGCCCTCGGCGATCGTGAGCGCGCTCAGCCGGGTCGTCGTGTCCAGGACGTAGGTCTCGCCCGCACCCACCGACAGGGTGCCGGCCGCCCGGGCCGCGGCGTGCGCGGGCGACGGCAGGGCGGGCAGGGCGAGCGTGGCCGCGCCGGCGGCGAGGAGAGCCCGGACACGGGCCCGCATCGGCACACCGGAGGTGTCGGTCCGGTCGCGTTCGGTTGCTTGGATGGGCTTCATGGGCACTTCTCTAGTGTCGACACTAGAGACCGGTCAAGGGGGTGTGCCTTGATTCTCAGGCTCAGGTGTCGACAGAAAAGGGCTGGAAGTCGTCCGGAAGCAGGCCGGAAGCGGATGGCGGCTGTCGGGGGAAGCGGCCATGGATCTCTGCTGGGGGAGTGACCAGGTCAACTCGCGTGCGTCGGCGGGACCGCCGACCGTTCGTCCATGTCCCGCAGAAAGGCCTCGACCGCCGACAGATCCGTCCGCTCCAGCTCGTCGGCCCGGATGACCACCCGCAGCTCGGGGGAGACGGCGGGGTCGTCGCGCAGGCTCTCCGTGAAGGTCTCGACGATCAGCAACAGCAGCTGGGTGCGGTCGAGTTCGACGACCCGGGCCAGTCCCGCGCCGATCAGCGGGATGGCCACCGGCTTGAACAGGCCGTGCACCGCGACCGCCGGCCACAGGCGCTCCAGGCTCAGCCGCAGGTCCGCCGGTGCGGAGCGGGCGCGCAGATCGTTGCCCAGCCGGGAGTAGGCGAGGGCGAAGACCCGGCGGGCGCCGACGGGGACGGCCACCGCCGTACCGACCGGATAGCGGGTGCGGCGGCCCCGCCGCTTCGCCCGGACGCTCTCCGTGGCCAGCGGGGTGACCTCCTTGAGCCCGCGGCGCAGACCGTCGTCAAGGAGCCGGTGCCGGCCCTCGAAGAGCCGCTCCACCAGCTGGCCCTGCACGCTCTCCCGGCTGATGACGACGTCGTCGGCGGAGGTGTCGAAGGTGTCGGAGAAGCCCACGACCAGATTGGCGTCCTCCTGCTCGAAGAGGTCGCCGCGCACCACGACCACGTCCACCCGCAGTCCGCGCAGGGTGTGCCGCAGCAGTTCGCCGCCGTGCCGCTCCCGCAGCCGGTCGTGCAGCCGGGTGAGGGCGGCGGCGGCCTCGGGGTCGTCCGGCCGTTCCCGGGCGCTCTGCTCGGCGACCGGCAGGGCGAGGTCGTAGCGGCCCAACGCGCTGTGTCCGGCGATCAGTTCGCGCCGGGCGGTGTCGCGGAGCCGGGTCAGCCGCCGTACCGCGGCGGCGGCGAACGCCTCGTCGTGGACCTCGGCCAGGGGGCGGCCCCGCCACAACCGCAGCGCCTCCGCCAGCAGCCGGACGGCGGAGGCCGGCGCCGCGCGCAGCGCGCCGCCGACCAGCTGGGTGAACTCGGAGCTGTCCAACTCGTCCGTCGCCAGCACGAGTTGGTAGCTGCTCTCCACCCCGCGCGCGGTCGGCAGCTGTGCGGTGCGGACGATCCGGGCGCCGATGCCGGGGCCGGCGAGGTCGAGGGCGCGGCGCAGCTCCAGGATCCGTTTCTGCACCTCGTTGCGGCCCCGCAGATCCTGGCGGGGCAGTTCGGCGGTCGGCTGCCAGACGTCCCGGTAGAGCTGCCGGGCCGGTACGGCCTCGCCGTCGGCGGCGACCAGCCGCACCAGCAGGCGCGCGGTCAGCGGGGTGAGATGCGCCTCGGCGCCGTTCACGTCCAGCCGGACGGGACCCAGGACGCTCACGCGCACGCTCGGTGTCCGGGTTTCCACGCGCTCTGCCCCCTTCACCGCGTGATGGCCCGTCAGGAGAGAACTCAGCGTACCAAGGCGTTCTGGAGGGATGTATGCGATCGACCGGGCCGTCCGCGCCGCACCGGCCCGCACGGGCGCGGCTGCCGGGATCACGGCGCGGCAGACGGGTGTTCGCCGCGAGTGTGCTGGTGGCGTTCGGCGCGGTGTCGGCCGTCGTGCAGTTCGTCGGCCAGCTCTTTCCGGACCTCGTCCGGCATCCCGGCTGGGTGACGTCCTGTTCCGTGGCGCTGTGCCTGGCCTGGGGGCTGGTCCGGGCCCGTCCGCAGGCCGCCGTACGGCAGGAGTTCGGGCGCCCCGGGATGACGGTGGTGGTGGAGGAGGGCGACCTCTTCGACCAGCCCGGCCATCTGGTCGTCGGCTTCACCGACACCTTCGACACCCTCGTGGACGACGGCTTCGTCATCAACGACACCAGTGTGCAGGGCCAGTTGCTGACCCGCCGCTACGAGGGGGACGCCGGACGGCTGGACGCGGAGCTGGCCGCGGCGCTGCACGGGGTGGCGCCGGTGGTGCGGGAACGGGCCCGGGACAAGCCGCGGGGCAAGCGGGACCGGTACCCGATCGGCACCGTCGCCGTCCTCGGCGCCCGGCCGCGGCTGGTCTTCGCCGTCGCCTACAGCAGGATGGGCGCCGACTGCGTCGCGTCCTCCAGCGTCCAGGACCTGTGGCTCGGGCTGGACCGGCTGTGGGACGCCGTCCGCCGGCACGGTCAACTCGAACGCGTCACCATGCCGCTGACCGGGGCGGGCCTCGCCCGGCTGCACGACCTCGACGAGGACACCCTGCTGCGGCTGATCCTGCTGTCGTTCGTCGTCCACGCCTGGGAGCGGCCGCTCAGCCGGGAGCTGCACGTGGTCGTCCGCCCCGGTGAGCTGGGGCGGATCGACCTGCCGGAGACCGCGGCCTTCCTGGCGGGCCTGGCGACGGGGGCCCGGCGCCAGGCCTGACGCCGGGCCGTCCCGGCCGGGTGGTGCGCGCCGTGTCTGATGCTGGGCCGTCCCGGCCGGGCGGTGGGCGCCGTGTCTGATGCCGGGCCGTCCCGGCCGGGTGGTGGGTGTTGTGTCTGGTGCTGGGTGGTGTCGGCCGGGTGGTGCGCGCCGTGTCTGATGCTGGGCCGTCCCGGCCGGGCGGTGGGCGCCGTGTTTGACGCCGGGCCGTCCCGGCCGGGTGGTGGGTGCCGTGTCTGGTGCTGGGTGGTGTCGGCCGGGTGGTAGGCGCCGTGTCTGATGCCGGGCCGTCCCGGCCGGGTGGTGGGTGTTGTGTCTGATGTCGGGCCGTCCCGGCCGGGTGGTGGGCGCCGTGTCTGACGCCGGGCCGTCCCGGCCGGGTGGTGGGTGCCGTGTCTGATGTCGGGTGGTGCCGCCGGGCGTACGGGCCGGGCGGTACGGGCCCCTCCCCCGGCCGTGGACGACCACCGGGCCCGTACCGCGGTTCACGGGGTGGGCGGCACTCCGCGCCCGGTGCGGCCGTAGGCCGCCAGGCGGCTGTACGGCCAGGTCTGACGCCAGTCGGAGCCCGTGTCGTTGACCCGGCAGCCGGCACCCTTCAGCCGCTCCACGATCTTGCCCAGGGCGGCCGCCGAGCCGTCGAAGCGGATGACGTTGCGGCCCCCGATGTCGGAGACCGGACGCAGCTCGCCGATCTCCACGATCAGCGTCCGCTCCGGGTACGCCATCAGCACCATGCCCAGTTCGATCAGCACGTTCGGCCGGGGCTGGCCGGTCGGCTCCGTCTCGTACGGCGGCTCGACCGCGCCCCGGAGCGCCGGGTGCAGCTGCACCACGTCGTCCGGGGTGAGCAGCACCAGCGCGGCCTGCGCCCGGGCGGGGGCACCGGCGACGACCTCGCCGAGGAACGGCGCCGTCTGCCCGGTGGCCCGGACCAGGTCCTCCCATTCCAGCGGACGCAGATCGAGCAGGCGCAGCAGATCGAACATCTTCAGCCGCACCTCCTCGTCCCGCCCGTGCACGACGAAGACATTGCGGCTGACGTCCGCGGAGGGACCGTCGTCGCCCGCCCCCGGCCGCACCTGGGCAGGGGCGGAGGCCGTGGCGGCCGGCGGGGCGTCGTAGAAGTTCTGCGTCCCGGAGTTGGTGGTGTTGTTGTTCCCGGTCACGAAGTTGTTGCCGTGCCCGAAGTCGTTGCCGTGCCCGTAGTCGCTGCGGTGACCGCCGCCGCCCGTCGAGGTGTCGCTCATGCGGTGCCGCCCCCCTGACCCGCGCCGGGGCCGCGGTAGAAGTTCTGCGTGCCGGAGTTGGCGGTGTTGTTGTCGCCGGTCATGAAGTTGTTGTTGCTCCCGTAGTCGTTGAGGATGTTCGTCTGACGTGCCTCGTGCTCCGCCAGGTCGACGTTGTGCTCGTGCAGGAAGCCACGGATGACGTGCAGGAGCTGGCGCTCCACGATCTGCGTGTACTTGATCGTGTCCGTCTCCTGGAAGAAGTGCAGGAAGTCCTCGCTGGTGGCCATCTCCCGGATGCTGGTGAGCGCCCCGCGGTCGGGCACGAGGTCCGCGTAGCGGCCGAGCCGGAACTCGCTGGTGTCCAGCGGCAGCAGCACCCGGATCCGGTTCCTGTTCCAGCGCCAGGGCAGCAGACCGGGCAGCCAGGTCCGCAGCCGGGCGAGGACCGGTCGTACCAGTGCCTCGGGCGCGCCGAGCAGGGTGTCCCACCCGACGCGGGCCAGCAGCCGGGCGTTCAGGGCGGCGGGCAGCCGGTCCACCAGGTGGAAGTCGGCCTTGATCGGGGCCAGCACGTACGAGTAGAACTCGGTGTGCAGGGTGTTGCCCTTGAGGTCGAAGCCCACGAACGCCGTGGTGACCAGCTCCTGCTTCCACGAGCCCACCCGCACGCACAGATACGCGCGCGCGGAGTCGTAGACCTCGTCCCAGCGCCCCTCGCCGTCCACCGGGGAGCGGCCGCCCGGGCCGCGCCGGTTCGGGTCGGCCGTGGTGAACGTGGACCGCTCGACGGCGAGACCGTCGATCCGCTCCGACCGCCGTGCCCGCTCGCGCAGCTCGGCGGTCATGCGCTCGGCGACACAGGCGGTGATCTTCTCGACGGTGAAGGGGATGACCTCCTTGCGCTTCGGTTCCTGGGCGGCCGGGGTCTCGGGAGCCGGTGCCGCGCCCGGGTGCCGCTGGCCCTGCTCGTTCACCGGGAGCGGTGCGCCGATCAGCAGTTCGGCGGTCGACCACTGCCGTACCGGCTCGCCCGCGCCCACGAACGGCTTGTACCCGCCGTAGTGGACCACGGTGCCGTCCGAGGCCTGCTCGTCGTCGATCTTGGACACCAGGTCGGGCGTCAGCAGCGGACGGCGCGGATACGCGCCGGTGAACCCGCCGCTGCCCTGTCCCAGCCGGCCCACCAGGGTCTGGAGGGTGACGACCCGCCGCAGGTAGGCGGTGACCCAGCACAGCCACAGCGCGGTCAGGAACCCGGTGAACCCGCCCAGGACCCCGGCCGCGGTCAGGAAGACGGTACCGGCGAGGCCCGCGCCGAGGACGGCCAGCCGGATCCGCTGCAACCGGCGCGCGGCCAGCGCGTGCGCGAGCACGGGCACCGCGTCGTAGCCGTACGAGGGTGCCACCACCCGGAACCGGTGGGTCAGCAACTCCCGTATGACGGAGGCCCGGTAGAGCGGATCGAGATAGGTGCCCGCGCACAGCAGCCGGGTCGCGTTGCTCATGGCGTCGCCCGGCGCGCGGTCCGGGGCCGGCCCGGCGACGGAGACGGTGGTGTCACTGGTCATGGCGTCGCCGCTCCGCTCTCGCCGGTGGGTTTCATCGAGCCGCCGGTGATGACCCCGTCCACCACCGTGTAGGTGCCGCGGTACGACGTCCGCGTGCCGTCCGTCCCTTCGGCGAGGAGACCGACCGTGACGGTGTCGCCGTCGACGGACTCGACGGTGGGCTCGGCCCGTGCCGTGTCCTGATAACCCAGCACGAAGCCCTGGTAGCCGCCTGCGTCACCGAGGTTCTTGCCGCCGAGCTCCCAGGCGGTCTCGAAGTCGTGCGCGTTGATGGCGTCGTAGTAGGCGAGGACGGTCGCCTCGGGACCGTCGGTCTGGGAGGGGGAGACCGAGGGGGAGACGGTAGAAGAGGCGGAGGAGGTGACGGAGGGGGTGACGGTGGGCACCCACAGCCCCGTGTCGTCGTCCGTGCCGGAATACTCCTCGGTGGGGTACTCCTCGCTCGGTGACGCGTACCAGGCACCGCTCCCGGCCCCGTCGGAGGCCCCGGACGACCCGGAGGCCCCGGAGGACCCCGTGTTCGCGGACGCCAGCGAGGGCAGGACGGCGATCAGCAGGATCAGCAGCAGCGGTATCCCGGCGACGATCAGGGCGTACGTCCGTTCCTGGCCGGCGGTGGGTAACAGGGTCGGCGTCTCGTAGGTGCCGCCCGGTCTCGTGCGGGCGTCGGGATGGATCGGCTGGCTCATGGGCCCCTCGCAACTCCCGGCGCGCTGCCGGGTTTTCACTGTTCTCGCGGCACGACCAGAGTCACTCTGCCCGACATCCGTGGGGCGCGATCCGGTTTCGCGCTGACGAGATGTGACCAGACACCCCGCTTCCCCGGCCAGCCTTTCCACCTGCCGATCCGCTTCCGATCCGCTTCCGGGTTCACCAGGGCAGCGGGCCCTCCGCGTCGACGTAGCCGCCGGTCGGCCCGTCCGGCCCCACCTGCGCCATCCGTACGACGATCGCCGCGCCCTGTTCCACGGTCTGCGTCCCGGTGTTCCCGTTCAGGTCGGTCCGGGTGAACCCGGGCTCGACCGCGTTGATCCGCAGGCCGGGGAACGCCTTCGCGTACTGGAGCGTGACCATGTTGAGCGCGGTCTTGGACGCCGGGTAGGCGACCCCCGGATAGCCGTACGCCGGGTGGCCCGCGTCGGAGGCCAGGGTGAGGGAGGCCAGTCCGCTGCTGACGTTCACCACGACCGGGGCGGCGGAGCGCCGGAGCAGCGGAAGGAAGGCGTGGGTGACCCGCACCGCGCCGAAGACGTTCGTCTCGAACACCTCCCGCATGGCGTCGGCGGTGACCTCCTCGGCCCCCGGGACCGTGTTGCCGGGGCCGCGGGACTCGATGCCCGCGTTGTTGATCAGCACGTCCAGGCCGCCGTCGGCCTCGATCGTGCGGGCCGCGGCCTCGACGGAGGCGTCGTCGGTGACGTCCAGCAGGACCGTGCGCGCCCCCAGCCGCTCGGCGGCCAGCCGGCCGCGCCCGGCGTCCCGGCTGCCGAGGTAGACGGTGTGGCCCGCCGCGAGGAGCTGCCGGGCCGTCTCGAATCCGATGCCCTTGTTGGCACCGGTGATCAGTGTGGTGGTCATGCCCTCCAGCCTGTGGCGGGCGGCCCGGGGCAGCCAGTTCCCCCGGCTTCCTGGGACCGCCGGTACCAGGACGGCGGCCGGGGAGCGGTGCACAGTGGTGGCATGGCGGGCACGGAGTTCGGGCGTACGGTACGGCGGTGGCGGGACCGGGTCTCCCCGGAGGCGGCGGGGCTGCCCTCGGGCGGTCAGCGGCGGGCGCCCGGGCTGCGCCGGGAGGAGCTGGCGATGCTGGCGGGCATCTCCGTCGACTACGTCACCCGGCTGGAACAGGGCCGCGCGGCGAACCCCTCCGAGCAGGTCGTCGAGGCCCTCGGCCGGGCCCTGCGGGTGTCCGCCGCCGAGCGCGAGCTCCTGTTCCACTCGGCCGGGCTGGTCCCGCCGGGACGCGGCACGGTCCCCGCGTACATCGCGCCGAGCGTCCACCGCATGCTGGACCGGCTGACGGGCACCCCGGTCGCGGTGTCCGACGCGTCCTGGACCCTGCTGCTGGCCAACCCGCTGTACACGGCCCTGATGGGGGAGCGGTACGGACGGGACCGCAACGGCGCCTGGCGGATCTTCCTCGGCCGCGGCGAGAACCGGGTCCGCCACACCCCGGAGTCCCGGCGGGCCTCGGAGACGGCGGTCGTCGGCGACCTGCGCACGGCGGCGGCCCGCTATCCGGCGGACCGCCGACTGCGGCAGCTGATCGCCGAACTGCGCGCCGAGAGCTCCCGGTTCGCCGGTCTGTGGGACTCCGGGGCCGTGGGGCACCACGAGGCCTCCCGCAAGACCGTCGACCATCCCCAGGTCGGCCCCGTGACCCTCGACTGCGACACGCTCAGCGTCGCGGGCAGCGACCTGCGCATCATGGTCTACACGGCCGAACCCGGCACCCGGGACGCCGAACGCCTGGAACTCCTGTCGGTCCTGGGGTTGCAGTCCGTGGCCCCCTAGGGCGTGTGGCGAAAGTCCGGGCGTCCCAGGGCCTCCAGTACCGCGGCCAGCTGCGCGAGCGGTTCCGGGCCGACCACGCGCAGGACGACGGTGGCGGCGCCGGCCTTCGCGAGGTCCCCGATGTTCCCGGCGGCCTCGCGCGCCGTGCCGGAGACGGTGAAGACCTCCTCCTGCGGGCGGCCGAGCCAGGCGCCGTGGCCCTCGGTGTGCGGGTGGAGCGTGCGGGACACCTCGTCGGGGTCGTCGCCGACGCAGGCGAAGGAGAAGACGGTGAGGGTGTGCTCGGGGCCGGCACCGCCCTGCTCGGTCAGGGCGCGGACGCGGTCCAGGTCGCCCGGGCCGTGGCCCTCGGCGATCAGTGTGCCGTCCGCGACCCGCCCGGACAGCTCCAGCGAGCGGGGCCGTACGACCCCCGCGACGACGGGCGGCACCTCCGTCGGCGGATGCACCAACTTGATCCCGTCCAGCCGGACTTCACGCCCGTCGAGGTCCACCTTCGCGCCGCGCAGCAGCGCCCGCACCGAGGTGATCGTCTCCTCCAGCAGCGCCAGCGGGGAGCGGGGCGCGACGCCCGCCCGGGCCATCCACTCCGGTACCCCGTGCCCGATCCCGGCCACCAGCCGGCCGGGGAACACCCGGGCCAGCGTGGCCAGTTCCATGGCCAGCAGCGCGGGGCTGCGCAGCGGGGCGGGGGCGATGCCGATGCCCACCCGGAGGCGTTCGGTCGCCCCCAGCGCCACGGCGGCCGCCGACACACCGCCGTTCCAGCCGAGGTCCTCCACCACCCAGAGGTCGTCCGCCCCGAGCGCCTCGGCCCGCCGTGCGAACGCGGGCAGTCCCTCCGGCGCCCAGTCGCGGTCGTACATCACACCGATTCGTACGTTCGTCATGCTCCGGAACCTATGCGTCGGTCAGCGGGGGAACAACGGAAGAGCGGCGACCGGCCCGCCGGTGTCAGGGACGGCGGGCCGGTCTGTCCGGGTCAGCCCTGGACCGGCCTGCCGCGGCCCCAGGCCCAGGCGAGGCGGTCCGCGCCGGACTGGTTGGTGGTCTCCAGCCAGGGCCGGTTCACCGGGCCGACGAGCTTCTGCACGGAGTACGTGTCGTCGGTGCGCAGTCCCGGCCAGTACACCGAGCCCATCTTCAGCTCGCGGAAGGTGTCGGTGACGGCCTGGACGAAGTTGACGTAGTTGTTGTCCGGCGTCTTCACGTTGTAGTCCAGACCGTCGGTCATGGGGGCGCCGAACTCGTCCGCCACGGTCCGGTTCGCGCAGTCCCCGATGCGCACCTTGAGGTCGGCGACCCACTCGTCGTAGGTGGCGTACGACTTCCAGAAGCCGTAGTGGTGCAGGGAGAGGTAGGTGCCCTTCAGGCGCGGGTCGGCGCAGACCGAGGTGACGTGGTCGTTGTATCCGGCGCCGCTGACGAAGACCCGGTTGCGGGGCACCGACCTGTAGGTGTCGAGCCACTTCGCTGCGAGGTCGGCCCACTCGGTGTCGGTGTAGCCGTGCGGCTCGTTCATCGGCTCGAAGTAGACGCGCTTGTCGTTCTTGTAGGCCTTGACGACGGTGTTCCACATGGGCCAGTAGGCGGCCTCGTCGTCGATGTAGCCGTCCTTGCGGGTGCCGGTGCCCTCCCAGTAGGACACGATCACCTTGAAGCCCTGGTCGGAGGCCGCGTCGATGACCCCGCGGTACGACTTCCAGTACGCCCCGTCGACCGTGTACGGGTTGATCGGCAGGCGGACCGTGTTGGCGCCGAGGTTGGCGCGGAAGGCCGCGATGATCCGGCTCGCCTTCGCGTACGTCTGCCGGTAGGTGTCCGAGGTCGACAGTCCGGACAGCTGGAGGTAGTCGTCGGCGAAGTTGTCCCGCGGGTCGGCCCAGTTCACGCCCTTGAACTGGGTGGTGTCGGCGGCCAGGCCGGTCTTGGCGGGGGTGGCCGAGGCGGGGGCGGCGGCGAGGGTGCTGCCGGCGACCGCGGCCACCGCGACCGCGGCGAGGGCGGCCCGCAGCCGGGGCGAGCGGGTGGATCGGGAGGAGGCTCTGACGGGGGTCCTGCGCATCGACTTGCCCTTTCCGAACGACGATGTTTACGCAAACATCGCCTCCCGCGGAGAGCTGATGTTTACGTAAACATGGCGGCGCCGGAAGCTTGGCACCGCACTCGGTGATCGTCAAGGTTTCGCGCGCGTAACGTTTGCGGGCGAGCGGCCCCGGGGGGCCGCTCAGGAGGTGGCCAGCGGGCTGAGGGTCAGCGGCGCGATCTTGCCCTCCAGCATGGCGCCGAGGCCCTGCGCGGCGCAGATGTCGGGCCGCTCCGCGATGTGCACCGGCATACCGGTGGCCTGCCGCAGCATGTGGTCGAAGCCCGGCAGCAGGGCGGAGCCGCCGACCATCATGATCCCCCGGTCGGCGAGGTCGGCGACCAGGTCCGGCGGGCACTCCCGCAGCACCCTGCCGATGCCGTCGAGCACGGCCGTCAGCGGGGTCTCGATCGCGTCCCGTACGGCGGCGGTGTCGACGAGGACGGAACGGGCCAGGCCCGTCGCCACGTCCCGCCCGTGGATTTCCGTGGAGGCCGGGCCGTGCGGGGTGAGACCGTTGCCGGACAGGGCCAGCTGCAAGGGCCGTACGGACTGGCTCGGCAGCATCAACTCATGCTCCAGGCGCAGGTGTTGCACGATCGCGTGGTCCACGGCCTCGCCGCCCACCGGGATCCGCTCGGCGGTCACGATCGAGCCGAGCGAGAGCACCGCGATCTGGGTGGCGGCCGCCCCGCACACCATGATCATCGTGGCCTCGGGCTGCTCCACGGGCAGCCCGCAGCCGACCGCGGCGGCGATCAGTGTCTCCACCAGCTCCACCCGGCGCGAGCCCAGACCGACGAGGGTCTCGATCGTGGCGCGGCGGGCCAGCGGGTCGGCGTCGTGCGGGGTGCATGCGGCGGCCCGCAGGAACGGCTTGCGGCGCAGCTGCCGGCGGATCTTGTCGCCGAGCAGATGCCGCAGCATGCGCTGGGCCATCTCGATGTCGACGACCGTGCCGCCGGAGACCGGCCGCATCACCCGGATGTAGTCCGGGGTGCGGCCCGTCATCCGCTCGGCGAACTCGCCCACCGCGATCAGCGCGCCGGTACGGGTGTTCACGGCAGCGACGGACGGCTGGTCCACGACCAGCCCGGCCCCCCGCACATACACCCGGGTCCGTGCCGCCCCGAGGTCGACGGCGAAGTGGCAGCGGCGCAACTGCTCCAGACTGGCGGTCATGGCGGGTCCTCCCGAGAGCGCGGGGCCGCCTGGTCGGCGGGCCTCGTGTGCGGGTGGGCCGCCGGGTGGTCGGCCTCCTTCGCATCCTGCGCGGGCGGCGCGGGGGTACGCCTCTTCAAGGGGGCCGGGCGGGGCGCGCCCGAATGGGGGGTTGTCCCGGCGAGCCGCCCTGCGGGCCGCTGAGCAGGGGCTCGGCGTCTGCCCCGCGGCTGCCGGGAGCCAGTGGCCAGCGACCCTTCAGCGCCGGTTCCGGAGCGGGTGCGGCCTCCTCCCGGTCCGAGCCGCCGGTCCGCCGGAACAGCGCGCTCGGGCACCACATCCAGCGCCCGACGTCCGGGGCCGGTGCGGCGTCTCGCCGAGGGCGGCTCGCAGCCAGTCCAGCGAGCCCGTCTCCAGCACGGCGTCCGCGGGGGCCTGCCCGCTCTTGGTGGTGATTCGCCTGTGGCTGTCGTCGATCCTGCACTCGAACTTGTCCGCGTCCCGGGCGCGGACAGCCTCCGGCGGTACAGGTTCGTCCTCGAGGCCCTTCTGGTGCCGCCGTCACGAGATGGCCCAAGCTGGCGCGCATGGATTGGTTGCCACTGCTCTCCACCCTGGCCGGGGCCGCGATCGGCATCGTCGCAACGCTCATCGCCGATCGGAATCGGTGGAAGCACGAGAATGTCAAAGAGGCTCATCGGCTGCGGCTCGACATCTACACGCAGTACACCACCACCGTGAAGGTCCTCGGTGAAACCCTGCGGGCCGTGGCCGAGCGAGAACACCCTTCCGACGACGAGCGGGCGCTTGCGCTGCGCGAAGCCTTTCGGGATTCAGGCATGGCCATCGCATCAGAACGGATGTGGCTCATTGCGCCCCAACCCGTCGTCAAGGCCTCCAACAGTGTGTTCCACTGCCTGCGACGCATCTGCGACGGCTACATCGATGGCACTGCCGTCAGCAGTCCAGAGGATCGCGCCCGCTGGGAGGCACGCGGCAAAGCAGCCGCCAAGATGCGCATGCTCATGCGTGAAGATCTCGGCGTCGGCCCACTCACCGAGCGCCACAGCCCCCTTCTCGACGACTACGACGACCCCGCCGCGCAGTGATCGTGGGCGTGCCACCAACGCCATGGGACGGCACAGGTAGGTCAGAAAGGCACGCCCGCGCATCAGCTCCTGGCTGCCTGACGGCCATCGCTCTGCGCACTGCGACAGGGAGGAGACAGTTGGTCACCTGGCTCCGACGACGGATTCGGGATCGGGTCTGTCCGTGGGCGGCTGAAGGGTGGTGCGCTGCCGGAACAACGCGCTCGGCCACCACATCCAGCGCCCTACGTCCAGGATCAGCGCCGTGACCAGGACCGAGCGGACGACCAGGGTGTCCAGCAGTACCCCGAACGCCACCGCGAACCCGAGTTCGGCCGCGAACACCAGGGGCAGTGAGGCCATCGCCGCGAAGGTGCCCGCCAGCACCACCCCCGCCGAGGTGATCACACCGCCGGTCGCCGACAGCCCGGTCAGCGCCCCGCGCCGGGTGCCGTGCCGGACGGCCTCCTCCCGGACCCGGGTGACCAGGAAGATGTTGTAGTCGATGCCCAGGGCGACCAGGAACACGAACGCCAGCAGCGGGAAGGAGGCCTCCTGCCCGGCGAAGTGGAACACGTGCTCGAACACCAGGGCGCTCACCCCCATCGCCGCCCCGAACGACAGCACCACCGTCGCCATCAGCAGCAGCGGGGCGACCACCGCCCGCAGCAGCAGCGCGAGCACCAGGAACACCGCCACCAGCACGATGGGGATGATCACCGCCGAGTCGCGGTCGGCCGCCTCCCGGGTGTCGAGCAGCACCGCCGTGGTCCCGCCGACCTGCGCCCGCGCGCCCTCGACCCCGTGGACGGCGGCCCTGGCCCGCTCGACCGTCCGCATCGCGGCCGTACTGCTGGGATCGTCCCGCAGCTCCCCGAGCACCAGCGCCTCACCCGCCTTGACCACCGGCGCGGCGACACGGGCCATCCCGGGGACACCGGACAGCGCGCCGCGCACTTCCTGCGCCGCGTCCGCCTTCGCCACCACGAGGACGGGGTCGCCCGAGCCGGCCGGGAAGTGCCGGGCGCGGATCTCCTCGCCGACGACCGTCTGCGGGCGGCCGGTGAACTGGTCCCTGCCGGCCAGCCCGTCGGCCCGCAGCGCGAACATCCCGAGCGTCATCGCACCGAGGACCAGCGCGGTACCGGCCCACACGAGCCGGGGCCGAGCGGAGACCGCGGCGCCCACCCGGGCCCAGACGCCGTCCGTCAGCGCACCGGCCTGCGTCGCGTCGTACGACGGGATCGTCGGCCAGAAGATCCAGCGGCCGCAGACCACCAGCAGGGCCGGCATCAGCGTGGTCATGGCGAGCAGACCGACGAGGACGCCGACCGCGCAGGCCGGGCCGAGCCCCTGCGTGGAGTTGAGGGAGGCCGGCATCAGCAGCGTCAGGCTGACCGCGACGGTCGCCGCACCGGCGACGATCGCGGGACCGGAGCGCCGCAGGGCCCGCCCCATCGCCTCGTGCCGGTCCTCGTGGCGCCGCAGCTCCTCCCGGTAGCGCGAGGTGAGCAGCAGGGCGTAGTCGGTGGCGGCGCCGAACACCAGCACGGTCAGGATGAAGCCGGTCTGCTTGTTGACGGTGAGTCCGGCGTTCTTCGCCAGGACGTAGATCACCGCCTCGGAGGTGACCAGCGCCGCGCCCGCGGTCAGCAGTGGCAGCAGGGGGAGGACCGGGCTGCGGTAGGTGAGCAGCAGGATCAGCACCACCACGGACGCGGTGATCGCCGTCAGCCCGCCCCCGCCGCCGAAGGCCTTGACCGAGTCGGCGGCCTGACCGGCCGGCCCGGTGACATGGAACCCGAGACCGCCGCCCGCGTCCCCCTTCCTCCCCTCACCCACCTCGGTCAGCGCGTCGACGACCTTGCCGATCCCCTCCCAGCCCGTCCGGTCCTTGTGCACCTGGACCACCGTCTGGATCGCCTGCCCGTCCGCCGACGGCACGGGGCCCTGCGGCGCGCCCTCGACCCCTTCGACGTCCCGGAAGGCCTCGGCGTCGGCCCGGACCTTCGCCAGATCGGCGGCGGTGACACCCCCCGGCCGGTCGTAGACCACGATCGCGGGCACGGTGTCGGCGGGCTGGAACCGCGCCACCCGCTCGACGACCCGCGTCGACTCCGCGTCGCCCGGCAGCCAGGCCGAGTTGTCGTTCTGCTCGACCTCGCCGAGCCGCCCGGCCAGCAGCAGGGCCGGGACCAGCAGGACCGCCCAGAGGGCGAGGACGACCCACTTGCCGACCCGCCCGCTCGGCAGGGTCGCCAGGGTGCGCGCCTTCACCGGGACCTCGCCGTGGTGTCGATGTGGGAGAGCTTGTCGGGGTTGGCGACGGCGTAGATCCCGCACACCCGGTCCCCGTCCGGGGTCAGGTCGAGGACCAGGACCGCGTACGGGGTGTCGCCGGCGAACAGCAGCGCCGAGGGATCGCCGTTGACGCTGCGGTAGGCGATGCGCAGGCCCTGCCCGGAACGCGGGGCGACCGAGGCGAGCAGCCGGGCCACCTTGTCCCGGCCCCGCAGCGGCCGGGGGCCGCCCGCGCCCTTGCCGCCGCCGTCGCCCCACAGCGTCACGTCCGGCGCCAGGAGCCGCAGCAGGGCGTCCAGGTCACCGCCGAGCGCGGCGTCCAGGAACCGCTCGGTCACCTGCCGCCGGACCTGCGGATCGGGCGCGTACCGGGGCCGCCGGGCGTGCACGTGCTCCCGGGCGCGATGCGCGAGCTGACGGATCGCGGACGGGCTGCGGCCGAGGATCTCCGCGATCTCGGTGTGCGGGTAGCCGAACACCTCGTGCAGCACGAACACGCCCCGCTCCAGCGGGGTGAGGGTCTCCAGGACCACCAGCAGCGCCATCGACACCGACTCGGCGCGCAGGGCCGCGTCGGCCGCGTCGCCGGCAACGGCGGGGACCGCGGCGTCCGGGAGGGGCCCGACCAGCGGTTCGGGCAGCCAGGGCCCGACATAGGTCTCCCGGCGGCGGCTGACGGCGGCCCGGTGCGCGAGCGCCCCGTTCACCGCGATCCGCACCAGATAGGCGCGCGGATGCCCGATCTCCGCCGCGCCCTCCGCCTCGTGCCGGGCCGCCCACGACAGCCAGGTCTCCTGCATCACGTCCTCGGTGTCGCAGACGCTGCCGAGCATGTTGTAGACGATGGAGAACAGCAGCTCCCGGTGAGCGGCGAACACCTCGGTCGTGGTGTGCGCCACCGGGTGCGGGGGGTGGGACATCGTGGGCCTCCCGTCGCGGATGCTTTCCGCACGGAGAGGGCGCGGGCCGCCCGGAGTGTGACATGACCACCCCCGTATGTGACCCAGATCTCACGCATGCGGGCCCTACAGCGATCGCGCCGCCTCCAGTACGGCGGTCAGCGAGGGCACGGTCACCGCGCAGCCCGCCTCGCGCAGCCCCTGCTCGACCGTGGGACTGCGGGCCAGACCGACGAACCGCAGGCCCACCTGCTGGGCGGCGGTCAGCTCGGCGAGCGTGGAGCCGATCAGGATCCCGGCCCCGGCCTGGGTACCCCGCGGCCCCAGGGCCCGCAGCAGACAGTCCGGGTGCGGCAGCAGCCGGCCGAGGTCCTCGGACCGGCCGTGCACGCCCGCGAGGAGCGGCAGCCGGTGCGCCTCCAGATGCCGCAGGACGGCCTGCTCGCAGACGTCCGTGGCGACCCCCACCCGGCGCCCGGCGGAGTGCAGGGCACGTACCAGGGCCAGCGAGTGATGGGTCGTCGGCGCGTCCGGTACGGCACCCAGTTCCAGCCGGTCGAGCCGGTCCCGCAGCAGTGGGCCGACCCGGTCGTGCGCGAAGGCCCGCAGGACGTCCAGCGGATGCACGAACCGCTCCCGCGCCGCCCCCGCGTCCCCCGCCGCCCGGCCCGCGAGCGGGTCCTCGGGACCACGGTGTTCCGCCACCACCCGCAGCAGCTCCACGGCGGCCGCTCGGGCGCCAGCCGCCGTGAACAGCCGCAGCAGCGGCCCGTCGAAGCCGAACAGCACGGTCCCCGCGTCGGCGAGCAGCTCGGACAGGGACCGGGCGGTGGCGTCCGCGCGGGGGAGCTCCGGCGGCGGCGCGTAGTCGGGCGCGAGCGCGACCGTGCACGTCACCTCCAGCCCCGGCACGGGCCACCGCCCCAGCTGGGAGTTGACGGCCCGCTGGGCGCCCGCGGGTCGCCGTACGGAGTGATGACGGGTGATACGGGGCGCCGCCTCCCGGAAATGGTTCAGCAGCCGCTCCGCCACCCCGGCGACCTCCCCCCGTACGAAGGCCAACGGATCGGCGACCCGCCAGGACAGCTCGACGGCGGCCGTGAAGTCCCCCTTGCCGGAGCTGGGCAGGGCGACCTGGTGCACGGCGTGCCGCGGGGTGAGGTCCACCTCGTAGTACGTCACCGGGCGGGGTGGGCCGCCGCCGTACGGGTCGGCCGGGTTCAGCAGGGTGAGCGGCCCCTCGGGACCGGTGTGCACGACGGCCGTGCGCCCCGGCACGGGGATTCCCAGCCGCCCGAGATCGCCGGCCACCCCGGGCCCCTTCACCAGCTCCCGCTCCCCGCCGCCGGGGTGACACCAGGCGTGGGGCACCCCCGTGTCCCCGTACAACGGCCGGAACCGGTACGGCCCGAAGGCGGCGGAACTGGCGGTGAAGCGGCCGTAGAGGGCGGGGGAGACGACGATCAGCAGCAGGGAGTCGCCCTCCCCGTGAGCCGGGGCGCCGAAGCCCACGGTCAGCCGCGGCGGTGCGGTGAGCGTGGCCCAGTGGTCGGGCAGCCAGCGCAGGGCGGCGACGAGGACGGGGAGCAGGTCGGTGCCGGGCTGCACCCGGACCGAGTAGCCGTCGGGGTGGACGTGCACCGCGTACTGCTGCGGCGTGAGCGCACCCCGGGACAGGACCTGGTGGACGGCGTACTCGAGGGTGATCCGGCTCTCGGGGTGGGCGGAGAGATCGGTGCCGGTCTTGAAGCGGAGGGGTGGGGGCGCGGCTTCGTCCAGGGCGGTGGTGAGATCCCGGTGCAGAGAGCGGAACCGCGCACGGGCGGCTTCGGCGGCGGGGCCGGGGACGCCGTCCAGGGGGGTGCCGCGGAGGAGCCCCAAGGCGGCCACGAGCTGTTCGGGGCGGCGGTCGACGAGGGCTCGTTCGCAGAACAGGGCGTCGACCTGGGCGCCGGGCGCGTACAGGGCGTAACCCTCGGGGAGCGAGGCGAGGGTGCCCGGCCCCAGGATCTCGCGCAGCTCCCGCGCCAGGGCGTGCAGTCGGGTCCGGGCGGACTCCTGGGCGAGCGACCGGTTCCAGAGTCCTGCGGCGAGTTCCTGATGGGACAGACGACTCCCCTGGAGGACCAGCATGCACAACAGCGACTGCGCCTCCGGGGACGGGCTGCGCAGCGGTCCCGCCGAACGCGCGAGCTGCACGGGCCCGAGCAGCTGGATCCGCAGAGGGTCGGTGTCCCTCGCCCCGGCGAGCTGGGCCGGAGCCGAGGACGGCATACCGCCCACCAGGATGTGCAGGCGCAGTGACCGGAACTCCGGGGGCGCCTCGACACTCTGGGCCACTTGCCGCAGCAAACGGTGGAACGCGCCGGTGTCCGACTCCACGGCGACACCCACGGACTCCTCGCCGAGCGCGACCCTGCTGATCATCACCGTGCCGTCGGGGCGCAGCAGCAGTCCGTTCCGGCCCTTCTGCCCGCGTACCAGGCCCCGTTCGTGCAGGGCCCTCAGCCCCGCGGTGCCGTCGCACACCAACCGGGCGAAGACCGGGAAGGACACCCCGGGCCCGCTCCCGTCCTCCAGCTCTATCAGCGTCACCCCGTCCACGAACTCCGCCACCAGGTACGGGATGTCACCCTGCACCCCGAAATCCCGCACCCGCACCACACACGGATCCTCGATCCCGGCCAGCGCCCGCGCCTCCCGCAGGAAGCGTTCCTGCGGAGCCGGCTGTTCCGGGTACAGGTGGACGACGACCGGCCGCTCCGTGCGGACGTCCACCGCGCTCCACACCCTGCGCCCCGGCCCCCGCCGCTCCCGCAGCCGGTACCGCCCGCCGATCAGTTCCTCGGTGGGCTCCTCGGCCGGCGCCCCGCCCAGCCGCCGTACCGTCTCCGGGCTCACCGTCGCGAAGGCCGGGGTGCCGGTGGACTCCCCGCCCCCGGAGGTCCGCGCACGGAACTCGCCCGCCGTCAGGCCCGCGCGTTCGTCGATCGCACCGCCGATGCGGGCCAGGAGTTCGCGGGTGCGGCCACGGGTGGAGCGGGGCAGGGTGCGCAGCAGGAGGTCGCGGACGCCGGGGCGGAAGTCGTAGGAGCCGGGCGGTCCGGGGACGGCGGTGAGCATGCCGCTGAGGATCACCTCGGCGAGGTGCTGCGGGCGGGGGTCGCGGTCCACGGCCCGCTGGACCAGGCGCATCACCGGGACCGAGGGGACGGCCAGGGCCAGATGGCCGGCCAGGCGGAACGCCTCGGGGGAGGCCGTGGCGCGGAAGCGGAGGACCAGGTCCTGGGCGGACAGGTCCGTGGGCGAGGGGACGGGGGCCGCGGGCGGTGGCGCGGCCGCCAGCCGGGCCGCCGCTCCCGGCGTGCGGGCGCCGCCCGGGGACGCGACCAGCGCCGCCCAGTGGGCGAGCCACGGCGCGCCCGGCTCCAGCACGGGGAGGGGGAGGGCGGACGGGCCCGGCGCAGGGTCGGCCTCGGGAGCGTAGGGGGTGAAGGCGAGGGCCGTGAGCGGGGCCGCAGCGGCCGGGGCGGCCAGGACACCGGGCTCCACCGGGAGGGCCGTCGTCGGCCACAGCTGTTCCGGGAGCGGCTGTACGACGGCCAGCGGCATCCGGGACGCCCAGTGCCGCAGGGTGCGGTACCAGCGCTCGCCCGCCGGGCCGGCGCGCCACTGCGGGCCCATGCAGTCGCTGACGACCAGCGTGACCGTCCGTCCGTCCCCCGGGTCGGGGACGTGCCGGGCGCCCCCGTCGGGGCCGGCCGGGTGCAGGGTGACCGTGCGGAACACGCCCGACTGGGCCAGCACGGTGTGCAGTTCGCGGACCAGCGGCCGCCAGACGGGCATGGTCGGGCCCGTGTCGTGGACCAGGTTCAGCCGCAGCCAGCGGTCCCGGGCGGGGCGCAGCACCGGCAGCCAGACCTCCGGGTGTGCGCCGAGCCGTGCGATGCGGTCCGCGGTGGCCCGCTCGTCGAGGAGCCGGGCGCGGGCCGCCGGCACCGTGCGCTTCAGCGGACGCAGGGCCCGCTGGAGGGCGAGGGGGCGGGGCAGCATCGGGGGTGCCGGGGCGAGGAGGGGGGTGGTGCCGGTGGTCGTGGTGGAGCGGGTGGGTTCGGGGAGGGGGAGATGGAGGGGGACGCGGTCGTCGGCCGGGGGCGCGGGTGGTGGGGCGGGAGGGGTGGGGCGTGCCGCCGGAGCGGCCGCCTCCGGGGTGGTCTCCGCCCCGGCCTGCCCCTCCGCCTGCCCCTCCGTCTCCGTCAGGGGTTCTCGCGCGCCGTCCAACTGCCGTGCCAGCCACAGCACTTCCGCGAGTTCCCGGGCCGTCGGCGGGGTGTCCGCGGCGGCGGTGAGCAGGGCCGCGAGCCGGGCGAGCGCGGGGGTGTCGCCGACGGGGGCCGGGGTGTCGGCCGGGGGATCAGAAGCCATCGCCGTCCGCCGTGGTGCCGAGGTACGGCATCAGCTGCTCGGCGAGCGCGTCCCGCGAGTCGGCGTCCAGGCCCGCGACCCCGGTGAGGTAGAGGGCGTTCAGCAGCTGGTCGGTGGCGAGTTCGCCGTCGGCCGCGCGGGCCAGGAACCGGCCGATGAGGTGTTCCGCCTCGCCGGGCGGGGTGTCGAGGTGGGCGCGGACGATCTCGGTGAGCTGCTCGCGGCCGGGGCGGCGCAGCTTCAGCCGGACACAGCGGCGCAGGAAGGCGGGCGGGAACTCGCGCTCGCCGTTGCTGGTGAGGACCACGAACGGGAACGCCCGGCAGCGGACCCGGCCCCGGGTGACGGTGACCGGCGCCTGGGTGCCGTCGGCGAGCACCTCGGCGGTGGCGCCCCCGGCGGCATGGCGGCCGGCCCGCATCAGCTCGGGGATCTCGTACTGGCCCTCCTCCAGCACGTTCAGCAGGTCGTTGGGCAGATCGAGGTCGCTCTTGTCGATCTCGTCGACCAGGAGGGCGCGCGGACGGGCGTACGGCAGCAGGGCCGTGCCGAGGGGGCCGAGCCGCAGGTGGTCCTCGACGCCTCCGCCGCCCGGCGCCGCCTCCGGGGCCCGGGACGCCGCCTGCCGTGCCGCGTACAGCCGGGACAGCGGGTCGTACTGGTAGAGCCCGTCGGCGAGGGTGGAGCGGCTGGTGATGTTCCAGCGCAGCACCGGGCCGAGGCCCAGCTCGCGGGCGACGGCGTAGGCCAGCGAGGACTTGCCGGTGCCGGGCGGGCCGGTGACCAGCAGCGGGCGGCGCAGGACGAGGGCCGCGTTGACGAGCTGCACGCTGTCCGGGGTGGCGACGTACGTACGGGCGCGGTGGACGCGGTCGGGGGAGACGGCGGCCTCGTCGTCGCCGTCGCGTGGCGGCGGCAGCACGGGCTCGCCGTCGAACGCCCGCCAGGGCGGCGGCTCGGGCAGCCGGTCGATGCCGTCGTGCGGCTCGCTGGTGCCGGTGTAGACGGTCCAGTGGGGCATGGTTCTCCGAAGTTCTCCGCCACTCAGGTGACGGGGGAGCGGGCATGGGCCGGGGCGTCGCCGTGCGGGTCCGTGAAGACGCGCGGGTCGTCCCACAGCAGTTGGATGTCGCGGGCCCAGTGGCCCTCCTCCGCGTCGGCCTCCTCGCGCAACGCCAGGATCTCGCGCGGGAGTTCGGCGGGCGGCACGGCGGCGACGCAGGCGTCCAGCTCGTCCAGGAAGGTCTTTCCCGCGCAGCCGTCCCCGCCCGCGCAGCCCTCGGCGCCGCCCGCGCAGCCGCCCCGCGACCAGACGACCACCGGGGCGGGCGCGGTGAGCGAGGTGTCGAAATGGGGGCGGGTGCGCGAGGCGGCCGGGGCGGTGGCGAAACCGGCCAGACACGCGTCGGGCTTGCGCAGCCTGAGCCGCAGCCGGGCGGGTTCCTCGGAGCCTGCGCACTCCACCCGGTGCACCCGCGCCCCCGGCAGGGTGTCGAGCCGCTTCCAGGCGCGGGTCAGCTGATGCCGGGTGCCGGGCCGCAGCCGCGCCTGGTCGGTCACGACGAGCGGGTACACGGACCCCAGCGGGGTCTCGTCGTCGGGGGCGCTCGCCCAGCGGTCCACCGGCAGGTCGATCCAGTCCCGGGGCAGCGCGAACGCGATCAACTCGTCGCAGCCGGGCGTCAGATACCGGAACGCGGCCTCGATCCGCTCCTGCACACAGGCGCGCACCCGGGCCTGCGGCACGGTCTCGGAGGCGACCGGATGCCGCCGGCCACCGCTGTACGCGGACACCTCCACCCGCACATGCCCGTCCCCGGCGCCGCTGTGCCGCAGGTCGACGAGGATCGGTGACCAGTCGGGCGCGGCGGCCGGCGCGGCGGGGGCGTGGAACAGCGTCTCCACCTGGGCGGTGAAGCGGGCGACGGTGCCGGCCGCGTCGGCGCCGTCGATCTCGCACAGCACGAACAGGGCCGCCGACCAGAGCGAGTCGAACCCCTCCTCGGGCGCGTCCGGGTCCAGTGGGCCGCGGGCGGCCTCGTAGAGCCGGACGAGCCGTACGGGATCGCAGTCGAGGTGCGCGCGCACGGCCCGCTCGACGAGTGCGCGCAGCCGGGCCCGGTCGGCCGCCCCGTGGTCGGAGGTGGGCACCAGCCCCTCCAGGCCGGGCCAGTAGCGGGCCATGACCTCGGTGGGCATCATCCGCCCGGTGCGCACGTCCTGGCCGCCGGCCGCCGCGGTGACCATGCCGACGACCTCGCCGGTGTCCGCGAGGGCGACGGCGGCGCCGCTGAACCCGGGCGCGAGCGGCTGCCCGCCGGGCTGCCAGGCCTCCAGCTGGATCCACTCACGGTTGAGCAACTGGGCGGCGGTGACGCGGTATTCGGCGAGCGTGCCCTCGTCGAAGCCGACGGGGAAGCCGTAGACGACCAGTTTGCGGGGCCGGTCGGCACGCTGTCCGTGCGCCGCGTCGACGGGGGCGAGCGCGGCCGGCGCGATCGGCACCTCGTGGGCCAGTTCCAGTACGGCGAGATCGCCGGGGTCGGTCGGGCCGCCGCCCCAGCCGCCGTCGGCGATCACCCGCGCCGGTACCGCGGGGAGGTCCGGCCGCTCGGTGAAGGTCACCGTCAGCCCGTCCGCCGTGCCGGCCCCGCCCACCACGTGCGCGCAGGTCAGCACCTTGCGCGGGGTGATCAGGAAGCCGGCCCCGGCGACCTGGCCGGCGGTCTCGATCCGGGCGTGCCACTCGGCGCTGTTCATGAGGCGGCGGCGGGCTCCGGCCCCCTGTCGGGCGCGGGCTGTCGTGCGTCGGCCGGTGCGGGGGACCAGGCCAGCTTCACCACGAGATGCCCCTCCGCCGTGCCCTTGGCGATGATCGCGCCGGTCTCCGCCGAGAGCTTCACCCCGAACTCGATCTCCACCGCGTCCGGACGTAACGTGCCGTCCCGGAACACCCGCAGCGCGGACTCGGCCGCCGCCCGGACCCCTTCCAGCGCGTCCTCGAAGGTACGGGCCGCCTGGACCGTGCCGTCGCCGCGGGCCACCAGCCGTGACCCGGGCCGCCGGTCGGCGGCCGCCTCGACGGAGACCACGGCCCCGTCGTCGGTCCTGAACTCCACCAGTCCGTCCACGAAGCCCCCCGTAGCCCCTTCTCGTACGCTCGCTCTCCCGGCCCGCACAGGCCGCCCCGCGGCGCTGCGCAGCCCCATTGTTACGGACGGTACTCGGGGTTGTCCTGTTCCTCCGCCCGTTTTCACGGCGTCTCCCGCTCCGGTGACCGGATCACCCCCAGTTCCACCAAGTCCTGCGGCCGGATGCGGAGTTGACCGGCCGTCGCCTCCACCTCCGCGGGCGGCCGCTTGAGGATCGCGGCGGCCATCTCGGGCGCGATCACGGAGAAGTAGCTGTCCGGCGCGGCCCAGGTGCGGCCGGGCGCGGCCAGCGCCAGCGCCCCGCCGGAGCCGCCCTCGCCGATCACCAGCGTGGTGACCGGCGTCCGCACGGTGGCGAGCACCCCGAACAGCTCCGCGATCGCCGCGCCCGCGCCCTGCCGTTCCGCCTCGGCGTCGTTGGCCGCGCCGGGGGTGTCCACCAGGGTGAGCACCGGGATGCCGAGCCGGTCCGCGAGCCGGATCAGCCGGGTCGCCGTACGGTATCCGGCGGGCCGGGTGGCCGACCCGGTCTGCGCGGCGTACGCGACGGTACGGCCGCCCTGCTCGCCGAAGCCGCACAGCATGCCGTCCGGGTCGGTGCCCCCGCACCGGTCGCCGGAGATCGCGACCCGCCCGGTGAGACAGGCGTCCAGGTACCGTGCGGCGCGCGGCCGCCGGGGGGAGCGGGCCCGGCGCACCGCGTCCCAGCCGGAGACCGGCAGATCCCGCGCGCCGAGCGGTTCCGGCACCGGGACGGGCTTCTGCGACCCCCCGGTCAGCAGCCGCAGCCACCGCCCGAGCGTCTCCCGCAGTTCCCCCGCGGGCACGACGGCGTCCGCCGCCCCCGCCGCTACCTGTGCCTCGGCGGTGTACGCGGCCGGATCGGCGTCCGCCGGCCGCACCCGTGACCCGGCGAAGCCGACCTGGGCCCCGGGCAGCGCGAGGACGACGTCGGCGCCCGCGCCGAGCGTGGCCCAGCCCCCGCCGGTCGTCGGGTCCCGCACCACCGCGATCTGCGCCAGTCCCGCCTGCCGGGTCAGCGCCGACTCCCGGGCCACCCGCTGGAGTTGCGTGAGGGCGAGCATGCCCTCCTGCATCCGGCTGCCGCCGGTGGCGACCAACGGCACCACGGGCAGCCGGTGTTCCCGGGCATGGGCGTACGCGGCCGCCAGCCGGTCGCCGGTGCGTTCGCCCAGCGAGCCGCCCAGGAAGCCGAACTCGAAGGCGAGCAGCACCGCCTGGGTGCCCTCGACCTCCGCGGTGCCGCAGACCACGGACTCGCTCTCGCCGGTGTGGTCGGCCGCGCGGGCGCGCGAGAGGTCGTAGCCGGGCCAGGCCAGCGGCCCGTCGGGGCGGAAGTCCCGAGCGGGGTGGGGGAGTTCGGTGAAGGAGTCGGTGACCAGGGCGATGACCTCGCGGGCGCTCGCACGTCCCGTCATGACGGCAGCGCCCGCTTCATGATCTTCCCCATGTCGTTGCGGGGCAGCGCGTCGAGGTACCGCACCTCGCGGGGCCGCTTGTGCGGCGCGAGCCGCCGGGCCACCTGATCGGCCAGCTCGGCGGCGTCCGGCGGGGACTGCGGATCGGCCGGGACGATCCAGGCGACGATCCGCTCCCCGAGGTCCGCGTCCGGCGCCCCCGTGACGGCCGCCTCACGCACCCCCGGATGCTCCAGCAGCGCGTTCTCGATCTCCCCGGCCCCGATCTTGTACCCGCCGCTCTTGATGAGATCGGTGGCCTTGCGCCCGACGATCCGCACATACCCGTCCGGATCGCGCACGGCCACGTCACCCGTGCGGAACCAGCCGTCGGCGGTGAAGGCGGCGGCGGTCGCGTCGGGCCGGTTGAGGTACTCCGTGAACAGATTCGGCCCGCGCACCTGGATCTCCCCGACGGTCTCCCCGTCGTACGCCGCGACCGCCTCCCCGCCCTCGTCGACCAGCCGCAGCTCCACCCCCGGCAGCGGCACCCCGACGGTCCCCGCCCGGGCCTCCCCGTCGGCCCGCACCGCCGTGTTCATCAGGGTCTCCGTCATGCCGTACCGCTCGATCACCCGCCGCCCGGTCGCCGCCGCGATCCGCTCGTGGTCGTGCACGGGCAGCGCGGCCGAGCCCGACACCAGCAGCCGCGCCCCCGACAGCGCCTTGACCAGCTCGGGGTCCTCCGGCAGCGTCTCGGCGATCCGGTGGTACATCGTCGGCACCCCGAACAGCATGGTCGCGCCGTCGTTCAGCTCCCGGGCCACGCCCTCCGTGGTGAACCGCCCCAGATGCCGTACGGACCCGCCCCGCCGCAGCGGCCCGAGCACGCCCAGCACCAGCCCGTGCACATGGAACAGGGGCAGCCCGTGCACCAGTACGTCCCGCGCCGTCCACCGCCAGGCGTCGGCGAGGGCGTCCAGGGTGGCGGCGACGGCCCGGCGGGGGATGACCGCGCCCTTCGGGGGGCCGGTGGTGCCGGAGGTGTAGACGACGAGGGCCGGGACCTCGTCGTCCACGGGCTCCGGAGCGAGGCCGCCGACGGCACGCACGTCGACGTCGACGCGCTCCAGCCCGTCGAGGGCGGCGGGCAGTTCGTCCCCCGGCGCGGCGAGCACGAGCCCCGGCGCGCTGTCGCCGAGGATGTGCCCCAGCTCCTTGTCGCCCGACTTCGGATTGAGCGGTACGGCGGCGGCCCCGGCGAGCAGCACCCCCACCACCGCCACCGCGGTCTCCAGGACCGGCGTCGCCCACACGGCCACCCTCCCCACCCCCCGTACCCGCTCCCCGACGGCCCCGGCCGCCGCCGCGAGCTCCGCGTACGTCAGGGCCCGCTCACCGAACCGCACCGCCGCACGCTCGGAAGGATCGCCCGTGAGGGCCGGAAAGAGAGAGGACACGCGGACGCTCCTTGAACCGGTGGGCTTGAGGCCATGTGCCCCCGATCCTGCCCCGGGTCAGCCCACTTCCACCACGTCGGCCACGACACAGCTCACGTTGTCCGGTCCGCCGGCCGCGTTGGCCTCGGCGACCAGGGCGCGGACCGCTTCGTCCGGACCGGGCGCGCGGGCGAGGAGATCGCGGACGCGGCCGGGCGCGACGACGGCGGACAGACCGTCGGAGCACAGCAGATAGCGGTCACCGGGGCGGGCGTCGTGCAGACGGAGGTCGGGGGTGGCGGGGGCGCCGCCGGTCACGGCCTTCAGCAGCAGGGCGCGCTGCGGGTGGCTCAGGGCCTCCTCCGGGGTCAGCCGACCCTCGTCGATCATCGACTGGACCACCGTGTGGTCGTGGCTGATGACCCGGAGCTCGCCGTCGCGCAGCACATGGGCGCGCGTGTCGCCGATGTGGACGAGGGCCAGCCGGGAGCCCGTCCACAGCAGGGCCGTCAGGGTCGTGCCGACCTGGTCCGAGCCGCCCGCGACCTCCCGCACCGCGGCGTGCGCGCCGCGCACCGCGTCCTCCAGCAGATGCAGCACATGGCCCGCCGGGACCTCCTCGGTGTCCAGGACCCGTAACGCCGCCACGGCCGCACGGCTCGCGGGCGCCCCGGCGGGGCCGCAGCCGTCCGCGACCGCGAGGAGCCGTCCGCCCGCGTACGCCGTGTCCTGGTTCTCGGGGCGGACCAGCCCCCGGTCCGAGCGGGCGCAGTAACGCAGTTCCAGCATGGTGGTGTCCTTCCTCGATGTCCCCGACAGTTCGTCCACGAGGAACGCGGCCAGGTCCCGCCGTACGGCCGTCTCCGCCTCGACCCGGGCCCAGTACGCGCGGATCTCCCGCGCGGCCGCCGCCGGATCGCCCAGGGCGCAGACCTCACGGATCCGGGCCAGGGGCATCCCGAGCCGCCGCAGCCAGGCGACCAGCCGGGCCTGTTCCAGCTGCCCGGCCGCGTAGTGGCGGTACCCGGTGTCCGGGTCGACCCGTGCGGGCCGCAGCAGCTCCAGCTCGTCGTAGAGCCGCAGCGCCTTGGGCGACAGCCGGCACGCCTTCGCGAAGGCGCCGATCGTCAGCAGGTCCATGCACACCCCCGGGTTCCAGGCCGTTCCTCGGCACCGATGCTGTGGCTTCACCGAAGGGGAAGGTCAAGCGGCCCGTGCGGGTTCCCGTGGACGTTGTTAGTCTTCCGGGGGCCGATCATCGGACATGAGTACGAAGAGGGAGTCCCGCTGTGCCCCGTATCGCCCTCGTCACCTGCCGACCGGGACCCGAGGTGGCCGTCGACCGGGATCTGCCGGGGCTGGTGGCGGCGCTGACGGAGGCCGGGGCGGACGCGCGGGCCGTCGTCTGGGACGACCCTGACGTCGACTGGGCGGATCTCGACCTCGCCGTCATCCGCTCCACCTGGGACTACAGCTGGCGCGCGGCCGAGTTCCTGGCCTGGGCCGAGAAGACCGGCGCCCTCACCCGGCTGGCCAACCCGGCCGAGGTGATCCGCTGGAACAGCGACAAGCGCTACCTCGGCGCGCTCGCGGCCGCCGGGGTAGCGACCGTCCCGACCCGCTACCTCGCGCCCGGCGAGCCGGCCGGCCTCCCCGACGACCACGAGTACGTCGTGAAGCCGACCTCCGGCGGCGGCGCCCGCTTCGCCGCCCGCTACACCCCCGACGAGCACGACACCGCCCTACGGCACCTCGCGCGCCTGCACGCCGAGGGCTTCACCGCGATGGTGCAGCCCTATGTGCGGGGCATCGACGCGGCCGGCGAGCGGGCCCTGCAGTTCTTCGGCGGACGCCTGCTGCACGCCAGCCGCAAGGGTGCCGTCCTCGCCCCCGGAACGCCGTACGACGAGCGCAAGGTGGCCCACCCGGGCCTGGAGGTCTGGCAGCCCACGGACGCCGAACTGGCCGTGGCCGAACAGGCGTTGGCGGCCGTACCGGAGGCTCCCGAGCTGCTGTACGCACGCGTGGACCTCGTCGACGGCGACGACGGCCGCCCCCAGGTCATGGAACTGGAACTGGTCGAACCGAACCTGTTCCTGTTCCTGCACACCGACTCGGTGGCGGCGGTCGCGGCGTCGATCCTCGCGGCGGCCCGCCAGGGCTAGTACTGCTGCCCGAAGTGCCCGTACTGCTGCTCGTGCAGTGCCTGCTGCTCGTGCAGGTCGGTCCCCGGGCCGCTTCCGTCCCGGACCGTCGTCCGCTGGAGCAGGCCCCAGGTGAACTCGGCGATCACGTCCCTGGGCACGCCCCGTGCGTCCGGCGCGGTGAAGGCCAGTCCCCAGCGGCCGGGGGCGGTCCCCTCCAGCGGGCGGGCCGGGGCGAAGGCGCGGGCGACCTCGTCGACCGTGGAGGACCAGGGGGTCAGGTCGTCCAGGGCGCGCAGCGCGGGGCCCGGCTGCTGCGGGGCGCGGACCAGCCAGTCGTTCCAGACGGCGTTGTCCGGTGCGAGCAGCACCTCGAAGCGCAGGTCGGGCCAGAGGGGGATCGGCCACTGCCAGGACTCGCAGTCGAGGTCGCCGACGCGGCGGGCGGTCCTGGACTCGGGTTCACCGAGGACCGAGCGGTAACGGGAGAGGGCGCCCCGTGCGTGCGGGGAGTGGACCATGGCCTGCCAGCGCTTGTTGGCCTCCCTCATCTGCGCCAGGGACACCCCCAGGTCATGGCGGGCGTCGTCCACCAGATCGGGATTGTGGTCGGCCATGCGGCGCAGCAGCACGAGTTGGAAGTCGGCGACACTGAAGGTGCCGGCGAGACGTTTCGGGGTCGGCATGCCCCCATCCTGGCCCACCGAGGCGTTTCATGACCATTGCCCAGCGCAGCGCCATATGACAGCCTGTGTTCGCCATGCCGATCGCCTGTTGAAATTTCGAACGCAGGCCAGGGACGAAACAGGGAGGGGGCCGGTCGTGGGACGCCTCGTACCAGCCGTGACCCGAGCTCTCGACATTCTCGAGCTCTTCCTCGACGGGGACGGGACGCTCTCCGCCCCCGACATCGTGCGCAGGCTCCAGCTCCCGCGCACCACGGTGCACGAACTGGTGACCACGCTCGCCGCGCGCTCCTACATCGTCCCCGTACCCGGACAGCCCGGACGGTACCGCCTCGGCGTCCGCCCGTACCAGCTCGGCAGCCGGTACGCCGAGCAGCTCGACCTCGCCGCCGAGGGGCAGCAGGTCGCCCGCACGGTCGCCGAGACGTGTGACGAGACGGTCCACGTGGCGATCCTGGAGGGCACGGACGTCATCTACATCGCCAAGGTCGACTCCACGCACGCGGTGCGCATGGTCTCGGCCGCCGGCCGCCGGCTGCCCGCCCACTGCACCTCCGTCGGCAAGATGCTGCTGGCCTCCCTGCCCGAGAGCGAGCTCTCCGCCCGGGTCCCCGACGACGCCCAGCTCGTGCGGATGACCCCGAACAGCATCACCGAGCCCGCCGCCCTGCGCACCGCGCTCGCGGAGATCCGGGACCGGGGCGTCGCGGTGGAGAGCCGTGAGTCGAACCCCGACGTCAGCTGTGTGGCCGCGCCCGTCCGCGACCGCACCGGCCAGGTGGTGGCGGCCCTGTCGATCTCCGTCCCCATGATCCGCTGGAGCGACGAGCGCCGGGTCGAGCTGGAGCAGCTCGCCGCCAAGGGCGCCGCGGAACTCTCCGAACTCCTCGGCTACCGGAGCGTGGCATGAGCACCTCGTACGACGTCGCGGTACGGGCCGAGGCCACCCTCGGCGAGGGCCCCACCTGGGACCCGGCCACCGGCCGTCTGCTCTGGCTCGACATCCTCGGCTCCCGGCTGCACACCTACGACCCCTCGACCGGCCGCCGCACGGTCCGGGTCACCGACCAGCACGTGGGCGCGGCCAAGCCCCGCGAGGGCGGTGGTCTGGTGCTCAACCTCCGTGACGGCGTGGCCCTGCTGGACGAGGACGGCGCCTTCCGCTGGCTGCACCACGAGCCGGTCCCCGGCCGCCGCGCCAACGACGCCGCCGTCGCCCCCGACGGCTCCCTGTGGGCCGGCACCATGCGCTACGACGAGGCGCCCGGCGGCGGCACCCTGTCCCGCTTCACCGGCGACGGAACCGCCGAGGTCTTCCTCGACGACGTGGCGGTGAGCAACGGCACGGGCTGGAGCCCGGACCACTCGCTCATGTACTACATCGACTCCCCGACCCGCCGGGTCGACGTCTTCGCCTTCACCGGCGGCCGGATCTCCGACCGCCGCCCCTTCGTCACGATCGAGGACGGCGCCGGCTTCCCCGACGGCCTGACCGTCGACGCGGACGGCTGCGTCTGGGTCGCCCTCTGGGACGGCGGAGCGGTACGCCGTTACACCCCCGCGGGTGAACTCGACCGCGTCATCACCCTCCCCACCCCCCGGGTGACGGCCTGCGCCTTCGGCGGCCCCGACCTCACCGACCTCTACATCACGACGGCGAGGGTGGGCCTGACCTCCCCGCACCCGGTGGCGGGCTCCCTGCTGGTGGTACCGGGAGCGGGGAAGGGGCTGCCCCAGCCCGCGTTCAGAGGCTGACGGGGCCTGTCACGACGTGACCGTGATCGAGTCGGCCACACCGTTGACCGAGACCTGTCCCCAGATCCACCAGCCCGAGGTGCTGTAGTCCTCGGTCGTACCGAAACACCCACGGGTGAAGCCGGAGTTGAGCGTGGAGGTGTAGCACGATCCGGAGCTGCCGTAACTGCTGTCGACCGCGCCCGCGATCGTGACCGCCACGCTCGCCGTGTTCTGGACGACCACCACCACCTGCGCGTCGTAGTTCGCGTTCACGACCTCGCAGAGCTTGAACTTGACGTTGTCGGACACCTTGTGGGTGTAGTACGGGGTACAACTCCAGTTGGAGTTCGTGTCCACGGCCTGCCAGTAGGGCTGCGCACTGGCCGGTGCGGCGGTGAGCGCGAGGGCGCCGACAGCCGTGGCGGCCACCGTCAAAGCCTTGAAGCGCATGGGGGGTTCCCTTCCGTCGAGCGGATCATGTGCGACGAGAATGCCGGGGCCGTGCGTGGACTGTCGTTAACAGCCCGTGCACGCCTGTCCGGCTTCCTTCGCAATGCGTCCACTCGGACGGAGGCGCTCCGCCGCACCCGCTACTGCAGCCCCACCCGCTTGAGTTCCTCCCCGGTCAACGGCGGCCCGCTCAACGCCGGTTTCAGCGGGCCCGCCGCGGCGGCCAGCAGGACGGACGGGGTCAGCAGGACTCCGGCCCCCCGCTCCAGCGACGTCACGTCCGTGACCCGCCGGGCGATCCGTCCGTTGCCGGTCGCCGTCAGCATCAGCCGGCCCACGTACGCCGACAGCACCCGGTCGCGTGCCGTCGGCCCGCCCTCCGTCGCCCCCGGATAGAACACGTCCTGCCCGACCGCGAGATCCCACGCCGCCCCCGCCGGCCGGACCACCGCCCGCTGCACCCGCCGTGCCAGGCCGGCCGCCCCCCACCCGTACCGCCGCACCACGTCCCGCAGCAGCACCGCGCTCTGCGCGGCGACGGCGAGACCGTGCCCGTAGAGCGGGTTGAACGCGGCCAGCGCGTCCCCGACCACCGCGAAGTTCTCCGGCCACCGCGGCATCCGCTCGTAGAAGTGCCGCCGGTTGAGCGTGGACCGCGTGTACGACACGTCGGTCAGCGGCTCGGCCCGCTCCAGCAGCTCCCCGATGACCGGGTGCCGCAGCTCCTCCCGGGCGAACCGGACGAAGTCCCCGGCGTCGGCGGACGGTTCACCGCCGCGCGTGCCGTTGAGGGTCACGATCCAGCGCCCGTCCTCGATGGGCAGCAGAAAGCCGGCCCGCCCCGGACGCGGGTCCCGCGGATCGGGCTGCACGTTCACGATCGGATAGCCGGACCGCGCCTGCTCGGGAGCGAGATAGAGCCGGCTCGCGTACGCCAGCCCCGCGTCGACCTCGCGCCGCTCCACCTCCGGCAGCCCCAGCTCCGTCAGCCACCGCGACGCCCGCGAGCCGCGCCCGGTCGCGTCCACGACCAGCCCGGCCCGCAGCACCCGTACGGTGTCCCGCTCCCGGTCGCGGACCCGCACCCCGGTGACCGCCCCGGCGGTGCCCTCCAGCCCCAGCACCTCGGTGCCGTCGAGCAGTTCGACCCGCTCGTCGGCCAGGACCTGCGCCCGGACCGTGGCGTCCAGCAGGTCCCGTCCGGCGAGGATCACATGGTGCGACTCGGGCCAGCGCCGGAACCAGCCGCGCGGCCCCAGGACGACCATGTCCGTGGTGACCGGGTGCCGGCGCGCCCCGGCCGCCCGCAGCGCCTCCGCGGCGCCCGGCAGCAGCTCCGTGAGCGCCCGCACCCCGCCCGACCACAGCATGTGGGCGTGGCGGGCCTGGGGCAGCCCCTTGCGGGGCTCGGGGCCGTCGGGCAGGACGTCCCGCTCGACGACGACGACCCGCTCGGCGTACGGGGCCAGGGCGGCCGCCGCGAGCATGCCGGCATGGGATCCCCCCAGGACTACGGCGGTTCTGGCGGGGGTGGGATCTTCACTCATGCGGGGACATGCTCTCTGCCGGGGCGGACCGCGAGCTCACGGACCGCGTCGATGTCGTCGGGATGCCGGAGAACCTCGGACACGGCCTGGATCTCCCGCAACAGATAAGTCGTGTCCGCCCCGCCGGGGCGAAGCCCTCCGTCGGGCCGGCCCGAGGTTTCGTGCGTGGCTGTCGCACGCCGGGCATCCGCATCTCGGGCTCCCACTTCTCGGGCCTCAGCGGTCTGGGATCCCTCGTCGTGGGCTTCCGTCCGGCGGGTTTCCGTCCGGCGGGATTCCGGCCCGTGGGTCTGCGGCCCGTGGGTCTCCGCCTCCGGCAGCGTCTCCTCCAGGCGTGGCCCCGCGCCGCGGGCTCCTGCGATGGCGGTGCCGGGGGTCAGGGGCGGGGTTCCCAGGGGGGTGGAGGGCGCCTCGGGACGGGCGGGGCGGTCCGTGGCGTCGGTCGGGGACCCCGGTGACGACTCCGCTCGGCGGCTCGCCGCCACCGCCGCCTGGATCGTCACCGCCGCCGCCAGGGCCTGCGCACGGCCGCGGTCGTGGCCGAGGGCGACCGCCGCGTCGTAGGAGCGCCTGCGCAGGTCGTCGTCGAGGTGGCGGGAGAGCTGGAGGACGGCGTCCCGGATGAAGGTCTCGCGGCGGATCAGCCGGAGTTCGGGGGTGGCGCGCAGGGCGAGCGGCTCCCGGGTGCCGACGACGGGCCGCATCAGCCGGGCGAGCGGGCCGAGGCCGCGGTGCAGCCGACGGACCCGCCAGCGCTCCTGGAGGTACTGGCCGGCGTGCGGCACGATGAAGCCGATCGCGACCAGGGTGGCGGCGACACAGGCCGCCGACGGCGCGATGTTGGTGTTCAGCCAGTCCAGGTCGTGCCCGGTCCAGCGGGCCACCACGGCCGTCAGCTTGGCCGCGCTGAACAGCAGGTTCGTCACATACCCGGCCCCGAGGAAGCGCAGCCCCCAGCGCAGCCAGGCGTCGAGGCCCTCGGTGCGGCTCCAGTTCCAGATCAGCCCGGCGGTGACCGAGCAGGCCACCGTGTGCGCGAGCAGATAGAGCAGGATCTCCTCACGCATGAAGGGCGTCGTGGCGTAGTACGTGTCCAGGTCCCGGATCCGCTCCACGGGCACGTCGGCGAGCGCGAACAGCACCCACAGCGTGACCACGACCCCCGCGTACACGGACACCACCCACCGGGTGGCCCGCCGGGTCTGGGCCGAGCGCTCGGTGAGGTTGTTGCGCCAGGCGATGACCAGCAGCAGCCAGGACGCGGAGAGCGCGGTGAGCAGCGAGTACACCCAGGGCGCGGCGATGTTGGGGACCCCGGTGACCCGGTTGGTCCAGGCGATCGTCCTCGGCGCGGCGAACACGAACACCGCGCAGGCGAACAGCAGCAGCCCGCCGACCGCCCGCAGCAGCGGGTCCCGCCACAGCTTGAGGATGCTGGGCAGCTTGATGGCCAGGGCGGCGCCCAGCACCACCGTGGGCAGCCAGAAGGAGATGTAGAGACCGTGCATCACCGGGCCGCGCCCCCGCGTCCGCGGTAGCCCAGCGTCCGCTGCACCGGCGAGGTCTCCCCGGCGGCCCCGCCCTCGTCGAGATAGCGCCGGAAGCGGGCCGCGAGCCGGTGCCCGAAGTCGTCGGCCTCGGCCTCGTCGGCCTCCCGGGACCCGTTGCGGGCGGCCACCGTCAGCGCCATGGACTCCCAGCCGCGCCGGCCGGCCAGCACCCCGGCCGCGTCCCGGCCGACCCCGTGATGGTGGTGCCGGTGTCCGGCGTGCAGATGCCACAGCTCATGCCCGAGGATGACCAGCTGCTGCACGGCCTCGGCCCGCTCCTCCACGATGACCAGGTCGAAGTCGCGGAACTCCACCCACAGCCCGGTCACCCCGATCTCGTCCGGGAACCGCTCGAACCGCAGCTCCACGGGGCGTCCGCCGCGCCGCGCGGCCATCGCCTCGCACAGGGCCCGCGACACCTCCCGCACCCCGGCCGGCCGCCGGGGCCTGGCCCGCAGTGCGGCGGAGAGCGCGACCGTCAGGTCGCGCATGGCCGGTCCGGTCCTCGGGCGCCGCAGCGCGGAGGCGATCCGGGACGCCGTCCCGCGCGCGCCCGCGATGTCCATCAGGTCCCGCCCCCTTCTCGCCGCCGTACGGCAGCCCGCCCGGCGCCTTCCGGTCGCGGTTCGAGCCTACGCGGCTGGTTGTGTCCGCGTCACGAAAAGATTCGACGAGAGGGTGGCGGGTGCGGCGGCGGGGATGGAAAGCGCTATCAGACCTCGTGTCGAAACCATTGACGCGCAACCGCATCGATTTTACGGTCGCGTTCGAAGTGACGAGCATGATCCGAAATGTCGAACGATGTTGCACGATGCCGAAGTGATCGCGCTGGCCCAACGTCCTTCAGGGGTGCGGGGCTGTATCTACTTGCGGCTCCGCCGCGTGGGCGCGACAAGCCACGACGCACCCGCACCCGCCACCGAAACATCGCACCCCACCTCGAAAGGCGCACCTTGCGATCCGCACGCTTCACCCTCGACCCCGCCTTCACCATAGGCGAAGTCAACCCCCGTATCTTCGGCTCCTTCGTCGAACACCTGGGCCGCTGCGTCTACACCGGCATCTTCGAACCGGACCACCCCACCGCGGACCGGGAAGGCCTCCGCCAGGACGTCCTGGACCTGGTCCGCGAACTCGGCGTCACCGCCATCCGCTACCCCGGCGGCAACTTCGTCTCCGGCTACAAGTGGGAGGACTCGGTCGGCCCGAAGGAGGACCGCCCCCGCCGTCTCGACCTCGCCTGGCGCTCGACGGAGACGAACCGCTTCGGCCTCTCCGAGTACATCGACTTCCTCCGCAAGGTGGGCCCGCAGTCGGAGCCGATGATGGCGGTGAACCTCGGCACCCGGGGCGTCGCCGAGGCCCTGGAACTCCAGGAGTACGCCAACCACCCCTCCGGCACGGCCCTCTCCGACCTCCGTGTCGCGCACGGCGACAAGGACCCCTTCGGCATCCGGCTGTGGTGCCTGGGCAACGAGATGGACGGCCCCTGGCAGACCGGCCACAAGACAGCGCAGGAGTACGGCCGTCTCGCCGCCGAGACGGCCCGGGCGATGCGCCAGATGGACCCGACGGTCGAGCTCGTCGTCTGCGGCTCCTCCAGCCAGTCCATGCCCACGTTCGCCGAGTGGGAGGCGACGGTCCTCGCCGAGACGTACGACCTCGTCGACCACATCTCCCTGCACGCCTACTACCAGCCCGAGGACGGAGACCTCGACTCGTTCCTGGCCTCCGCCGTCGACATGGAGTCCTTCATCGAGAACGTGGTCGCCACCGCCGACCACGTGGGCGCGCGGCTCAAGTCCAAGAAGAGGATCAACCTCTCCTTCGACGAGTGGAACGTCTGGTACATCTCGAAGTGGCACGAGATCGAGAACTCCGGCACACGGGACTGGGCGGAGGCCCCCCGGCTCCTGGAGGACAACTACAGCGTCCTGGACGCCGTCGTCTTCGGCTCCCTCCTCATCGCCCTGCTGCGGCACGCGGACCGCGTCACGGTCGCCTGTCTCGCCCAGCTCGTCAACGTCATCGCCCCGATCATGACCGAGCCCGGCGGCCCGGCCTGGCGGCAGACGACGTTCTTCCCGTTCGCCCAGGCCGCCCGCCACGGCCGGGGCCGGGTGCTCGACGTACGGGTGGAGTCACCGACGTACGAGACGAAGAAGTACGGCGAGACCGACCTGCTGCACGCGACGGCGGTCCGGGCCGAGGACGGCCCGGTCACCGTCTTCGCCGTCAACCGCAGCCGCACCGAGTCCCTGCCCCTCGAAGTCGCCCTGAACGGCCTCGGCCTCACCTCGGTCGTCGAGCACACCGTCCTGGCCGACGCCGACCCGGACGCCCGCAACACCCTCGCCGAACCCGAGCGGGTCCTCCCGCACCCGGCCGAGGGCACGGCACTGACGGACGGCACGCTCACCGCCGTACTCGAACCGCTCTCCTGGAACATGATCCGGCTGGCCTGAGCCCACGGACCCCGCGGCGCGCCACAATGTCCGCATGAGGATCTCGGCACGGGCGGACTACGCGGTACGGGCGGTACTGGAGCTCGCCGTACGGCAGGGCGGTGACCCGGTGAAGGCGGAGACGGTCGCCGCCGCGCAGGACATTCCGCACAAGTTCCTGGAAGGGATCCTCGGCGACCTCCGCCGGGCCGGTGTGGTCGACAGCCGGCGCGGCGGAGGGGGCGGCTACCGCCTGGCCCGCGATCCCGCGTCGATCACCGTCGCGGACGTGATCAGGGCGGTCGACGGCCCGATCGTCTCCGTCCGGGGGGAACGCCCCACCGGTCTCACCTACACGGGCTCGGCCGAGCCCCTGCTGCCGCTGTGGATCGCGCTGCGCGCGAACGTGCGCCGGATCCTGGAGGGGGTCACCGTCGCGGACATCGCGGCGGACGCCCTGCCGGAGCCGGTGAGGGAACTGGCGGCGGAACCGGCGGCCTGGGAGAACCCGTAGGTCTCACAGGTTTCACACGCTGCTCTCAGGTCGGCCCCCTACTCTCGCTTCCCGTTAATCCCCACCTAACCGGTGGGGAAGGCAGGGAAAACAGCAGGGAACTAGGGAACAGGTATCTGGGATGCGCACGCTCGTACTGCTCGCCCTCGCGGGCCTCGGCGCCCAGCTCGTGGACGGCAGCCTAGGCATGGCGCACGGGGTGATCTCCACGGTTCTGCTGCTGGCCCTGGGCACCAGCCCGGCTGCTGCCTCGGCCGTCGTCCACTTCGCCCAGATCGGCACGGGACTGGTGTCCGGCGCCTCGCACGCCCGTTTCGGCAACGTCGACTGGAAGGTGGTGGCCCGGATCGGCGTTCCGGGCGCGGTGGGCGCGTTCAGCGGGGCGACCGTGCTGTCCCGGATGTCGACCGAACTCGCCGCCCCGGTGATGGCGGTGATCCTGCTCGCCCTCGGCGTCTACGTCACCTACCGATTCACGGTGCGTGGCGTGCCCAGGGGGAAGTCGGGCAAGCCGCTGGGCAAGAGGTTCCTGGTGCCGGTCGGTCTGGTCGCCGGGTTCCTCGGCGCCACGGGCGGCGGTGGCTGGGGGCTGATAGGAACTCCGGCGCTGCTGGCCAGTGGGCGTCTGGAGCCGCGCAAGGTGGTCGGCTCGGTCGACGCCAGCAAGGCACTGGTGGCCGTTGCCGCGAGTGCGGGTTTCCTGTTCTCGCTCGGTTCGCACGGAGTGAACTGGTCCTGGGTGCTCGCCTTCCTCCTTGGAGGCATGGCCATCGCCCCGGTCGCCGCCTGGCTCGCCCGTTTCGTGGCTCCGCGCATCCTGGGCTCCACAGTGGGCGGCCTCATCGTCCTGCTCAACGCCAACACCCTGTTGAGCGGGGGCTGGCTGGACCTGCCGGGTGCGTTCGGCACCCTGCTGTACGTCGTCCTCGTCGTGACGTGGGCCGCCGCCGTGGCCCATTCGGTCCGCGCCCACCGCAGGGAGAAGGCGCCCGTCGCGCAACGCGAGCCGGCGGCGGCCTGAGGAAGGACCGCCGCCGGGCTTCACCGATGCTCGCTCGACCAGGGCAGCTTCGTCGAGCGGGCCGCCGTACCGCCGCGGCCCTGACCAGTGCGTGGCTGGGGGCCGCGGCGGGGGTGGGTGGGCACCGCCCTGGGGGTCAGGCGGAGTTGACGCCCACGGTGAGAGTGGCCTTGTAGCCGTCGGAGACGCTGGAGCCGAGCGCGGTCAGGGTCAGCAGGCCCGAGGAGGCGCCTCCGTCGTCGTAGATGCTGTCGTCGGCGAGTGCGGTCTCCTTGGTGGTGTTCGCGGAGTACGGCGAGGTCGCCTGGATCTCCTCGTTGATGTCCGCGTCGAAGAACAGCTGACCGGTGTGGATGACGTCGCCGCCGGTGTACGAGTCGTCGGTCAGCGTCACCTCCGTGTGCACTCGCATATGGACGTGCACCGCGCGGGAGACGTAGTGGCCGGGCCAGATCGAGGTGATGCTGCACTGGCCGTTCTCGTCGGTCATCTGACCGCCGCGCAGGAAGGTGCCGTTGTCCTCCTCCGTGTGGCCGTTGCCGCCCACGAAGCCGGAGTACTCGCCGAGGGCGTCGCAGTGCCAGATCTCCACGAGGGCGTCCGCGAGCGGCTCGCAGTCGTTGGCCTGGTCGACGACCGTGAAGGTGTACTGGACCTCGAAGCCCTCCTTGTCCTCCCGGATGTCCTCGCGGACGAGGGCGCCTTCCAGGGAGTACGGACCCTCGGTGACCTCGGCGTTCAGGGTGCAGACGCCGGAGGTGGTCGAGGTGGAGGTGGAGGCCTCGGCCTCGGCGGCCGAGGAGCTCGACTCGCTGGTGGTGGTGTCGGCCGAGGCCATTCCGGCGATCGCCAGTCCGCCGGCGGCGGCGACCGCGCTGCCGCCGATCAGAACGCGGCGGCGCTTCATGCTCTTGTCGAGCCGGTGCTTCCCGGGCTGCTGGTTGTCGTTGTTGTCGCTGCTGTCGAGGATCTCGTGGTGCTCGTTGTTTCCCGTCATGCGGAAGAAATTAGGAGCGCACCTGAGGAAATCCTTAATGTGCGGCTGTGAAGGACCTGGGGATGCAACGGTCAACACCCCGTGATTCAAGGCGAGTTGGGGCAAGTCCCGTCAGCGGCGGGTGGCCGATCGCTTCGGCGGCGCTATCCGGACCCGCTGCTCGGCGGGCGCGCTCTCGATGTCGTCGAGCTGGGCGACGATCGTGGCGCGCAGGTCGTCGTAGTCCTCGAAGCGGTGGTCGTTGAAGAGCGTGTAGCCGGTCCACATGAGGTTGGCGCACACCCGGGCCGGCACCCCGCCGGTCCGCGCGCCCAGGCCGACCAGCGCCACCGACCCGATGCTGCCGGGCGCCGCCTCGTTCTGCCGGTGGATCGCCTGGAACGCGGCGGCGCAGGCCAGGGCCACGTTCAGCGTCTCGCTCACGTTCTGCGAGGACTGCTCCATCGTGGGCGTGGAGATCAGGAACCTCGGGTTCGTCGCCCCGGACGGCACGCACACCGCGCTGCCCACCGGGAGCCGTCCGCCGAACCCGTCGCGGATCGCCCGCTGCACCCGCAGCTGGATGCCCGCGCCGAGGTGCCGCTTGACGACGGCGTCCACCCCGCCGTTCATCAGTCCGCGGGCGTTGGTCGGGCTGACCCAGGCGTCGGCCCGCACATCGAGGAGCGAGCCCTTGTGGATCCCGATCTCCGGGGTGTCGGCGAACGCGGCCCGCCAGGCCTCGACCACCCGGGTGTTGACGTCGGTCAGCACCACCTGGAGCGGCGGCTGCACAGGGTTCACGGTCATCTTCCACACTCCCGTCGGGTCCCGGTCCTTCCGGTGATCACGACGCTACAAGGACCCACTGACAACGCTCCTTCGGCCGTGCGGCGTTGTCAGTGGGTCCTTGTAGCGTCCGCGCCATGATCGACGCCAACGCCTCCGCGCAGCCCGACCCGAACGACCCGCTGGCCCTCGCCGACTTGTTCAAGGGCGGCGGTGAACCGTGGCTTGAGCTGCTCAAGCCCGTCATCGAGGCACAGCCGGGCGCGGCCTCGTTCATCGGCCCGGGCCGCGGCCCGGACGTGGTCCCGGTCCGTGAACTCACCTTCCAGGCGCTCAAGCCGAACCCGCCGCACAAGTGGAAGGTCGTCGTCTTCGGGCAGAACCCGTACCCGCGTCCGGAGAGCGCCACCGGCATCGCGATGTTCGACAACACCTTCCACGACTGGAAGGACAGCCAGTTTGGCCGGGTCGTGAGCATCCGCTGCCTCATCAAGGCGGCGGCGATGTGGAAGTACGGCATCCCGAAGAAGACCCCGATAGCGGACGTCCGCGCGCTGCTGAAGAAGCAGGACACCGTCCAGCCGCCGGAGTGGTTCCAGGCGATGCTCACCCAGGGTGTCCTGCTGCTGAACGCGGCTCTCACCGCGAGCAGCGACGGACCGCGCGGGTCCGATCCGCACACCGCGTTCTGGCGGCCAGCCGTCGAGCGGATCGTCGAGGAGATCCTCAAGGCCAAGCAGGAAGCCGAGGACGAGGAGGACCGCGGGGTCGTCTTCGCCTGGTGGGGAGCGCACGCGCGCAGCCTGAAGTCGGTCGTCCAGCGGCTCCAGAAGAAGTACCCGGACGTCGAGGTCCGGCACCTCGACCACTGCAATCCCGCCGCGCAGGGCGACATCTTCTGCGACGGCGACCACTTCTCGATGGTCAACGACGCCCTCGCGGCGGTGGGCGCGGAACCGGTCGACTGGCTGCCGAGCACCGGATGGGACCAGCAGGCGGGGGAGGCCGGCGGGGCCGACGACGGGGTCGCCGCCCGGATGGGCGCCTTCATCACGTCCACGATGGAACTGCACCAGCTCTATCTGGAGCGGCTCTCCAGCGTCAAGGACGAGGGTCTCGTCCTCCCCGAGATCACCGGTGTGTTCGACACCCCGCTGCTGGCCTTCCCGGACGCCGTCGGCCCCGTCGCCGGCCTGCTGCGCGGCCTCGACCGGCATGTCCAGCGCTCGCACGAGTTCGGCAAGCGGCTCGCGGACCAGCAGACGGCGAGCCTGTCCGCCGACGCGGTCGCCGCGCTCTACCTCTACACCTGCGAGTCGGCGTTCTACCGGGAGATCAACGCCGTCCTGCGCCACCCCGACCGGTCGAAGCTGGTCCCGTACCTGCCGTATCTGCGGCTGCTGTTCTCGGCGGTGTCGGGGCTGCCGGTGCGCACCGAGCCGCTGTGGCGCGGCGTCCCGCTGGACCTGCGGTCGCAGTACCCGGTCGGACGGACCGTCACCTGGTGGGGTGTGTCGTCCTGCACCTCCGAAGTCGGCGTGGCCCGCGCCTTCCTGGGCGGCCGCGGCAAGCGCACGCTGTTCGAGGTGCGGCCCGCGCGGGCCGTCGGCATCCGGCAGTTCTCGGCGTTCACGGGCGAGGAGGAGTTCATCCTGCTGCCCGGCACCCAGCTGAAGGTGACCGAGGTGAAGGCCGAGCGCGGCGGACTGTGCACCGTACGGCTGACCGAGTCGGAGGAGCAGCCGCTGGTCTCCTGACGCCCGTCCGCCGTGTGAACGGGCCGGGGTGAATGGCCGGAGTTCACCCTGGCCGCTCCCCAGGCGTCTCCCTACGATTCGATCGCCGCGGTGCTCCACAGAAACCTCACAGGTTCTCCACACTTCAACGAAGTGCTTCCTCGAAGAGGAGAGACCCCCCATGGCAAGTGGACTGCTCCTGGGTGGCGCCGTCGCCGCCCTCGTCACCGCGGCGATGCCCGCGCACCAGCCGGGCGGGATCGCCGACCCGCCCCCGGACAAGATCGTCATCGATGTCGCCACGGTCAACGGCTCCGGCTGCCGTCCCGGTTCGGCGGCGGTCGCGGTCTCCGAGGACAACACCGCCTTCACCGTGACCTACAGCGAGTACCTCGCCCAGGTCGGCGGCAACTCCGACCCGACCGCGTTCCGCAAGAACTGCCAGCTCAGCCTGATCGTCCATGTCCCGCAGGGCTTCACGTACGCCATCGCCCAGGCGGACTACCGTGGCTTCGCCTCGCTCCAGTCCGGGGCGAACGCCGTGCAGCGGTCGTCGTACTACTTCCAGGGCTCGTCGCAGACGGTGTTCAAGAACCACACCTTCAACGGCGCGCTCAACGACAACTGGCAGGCGACCGACACCACGGACTGGGCGAACCTCGTGTACGCCCCGTGCGGCGTCCAGCGCAACTTCAACATCAACACCGAGCTGCGCGTGAACGCGGGCAGTTCCTCGCCGTCCAAGGTCAGCTTCATGACGATGGACTCGACCGACGGTGACATCAACACCATCTACCACATGGCGTGGAAGGAGTGCCCCGCCAAGTAGACCGGCTCTCTTGACCCTCGGGTCACCTCCCCGCGTGGGCCACGAACTCGGCCCACGCGGTGGGGGAGAGGGTGAGGCGGGGGCCGGACTTGTCCTTGGAGTCGCGGACGTGGATCTGGTGGGGGCGGGTGGCGACCTCTACACAGTCGCCGTCGCCGCCGCTGCTGTAGCTGCTCTTGAACCAGGCCGGTTCAGACGTGTTCATAGGTCTCCTCGGATCTGCCGCAACAGGCTCGTGGAGTCCTCCGGTCCCTGAGCCTGTGAAAGCATCCTGGCATAGCGCATGTGCAGGATGCTGATCTCTTTCGCGTCGGAGGTCAGCAGGCCACCCCGCTGCCCTTCGCAGTAGGCGAACCACTTGTTCTGCGGAGTTTCGAGCAGCTGGATGGGGCCGTCCAGTCCGGCGTGCGACAAACGGACCGTCGGCATGACCTGAATCTCGACGTTCCGCAACTCGCCGATCTCCAGAAGATGATCGATGGCATCGCGGGTGATCCCCCCGCCCCCGGTCTGCCTCCGCAGGGCGTGCTCCTCGATGATGAAGCTGAAGTTGGTGTTCGGCCGTTCGCGGAGCAACCGCTGCCGCTTCGCCCGCGCCGCCCAGTTGACCTCGATCTGCTCATCGTCCATGGGTGGCAGTTGCTGGGTGAACAGATGTCGCGCATACGCCTCCGTCTGCAACAACCCAGGAATCATCCGCGACTCGTACACGTACAGCGTGATCGCCGTCGCCTCCAGCCGGGCCCACCGCTGGAACCAGGTCGCCAATCCGGCCTGCCGTTCGACGAACCCCGCCGCCCGCCTCAACGCCCCCGTGTTCCCCAGGGCCGTCTCTGCCGCCTCCACGAACTCCTCGTCCGGCATCCGCCTCCCCAGCTCCACGGAGGCCACCGTGTGTTTGGAGAAGCCCACGACGTCGCCGAGTTCCTCCCTGCTCAGCCCGTGGTGCTCCCGCAGGCCCTGGACGACCGCCCCGAACGTCCGCAGACTGTCCGAGGACTCCGGCTCACCGCTTTCGACCGCCATGGTCACCTCCCGCGCCCATGGTCACGGCGAGTCACCGGTACTGTCCACCGCGTCACCGCGTACGCTCGCGCAGCGTACGCGCCCCTCACCTGGCGTGCCGGGGTCCGGGCCGGACACATTGGCCCCATGACAGTCCGCCCCACCCCCCAACCCCCGGTCACCGTACGTGTGTTCACCCAGCGCTTCAGTGCGACGCCCCGGGGTGCCCGCCTGGCGAGACGCCTCGCGCTGCACCAGCTCGACACCTGGGGGATCCCGCACGGAACCGAGGCTTCCGACACGGTTGCGCTGATCGTCGCCGAGCTGGCCGCGAACGCCGTGACCCATGGCCGGGTGCCCGGCCGGGACTTCGAGCTGTGCCTGTCCCTGGTGACCGGAAGCGTCCGCGTGGAGGTGAGCGACACGTGTGCCGGGGTCCGTCCGCCCGGCCCCCGGGCCGTGCGCGCCCCGGGGCCGCTCGACGACGCCGGGCGCGGGCTTTACCTCGTGGACGCGCTCGCCGCCCGGTGGGAGGTGGTCGACCGGGAGCCACCGCCGGGGAAGACCGTGCGCGCCGAGGTGGACGTCCCCAACTGGCTCTCCCTCGGCAGGCGCTGACCGCACGCCGACAGGGCGTCACCGGGGCCGCGGTGACGCCCTGTCGGGTCGGGCATGGTTCAGCTGTCGACACCCAGGGTCAGCGTCGCCGAGTACCCGGAGGAGGTCGAGCTCCCCAGGGCGGTCAGGGTCATCAGACCGGAGGAGGCGCCTGCGTCGTCGTAGATGGAGTCCTGCGCGAGGGTCGTGCGGGTGACCGTGTTGGTCGAGTACGGCGAGATCCTGGCGACGGCGGTCGTGATGGTCTCGTCGATGAAGAGCTGGCCGGTGTGCAGCTCGTTGCCGCCGCTGAAGTGCCCGTCGGAGGAGACCGTGACACCGGTGGCGACCTTGACGTGGATGTGGATGCAGCGGCCGCGGTACCAGCCGGGGTAGATCGTGGTGATCGAGGCGAGGCCGCTGGAGTTGGTGAGCACACCGCCGCGCAGGAAGGTGCCGTCGTCCGGCTCGCTGTGGCCGTTGTTGCCGACGTAACCCGAGTACTCGCCGAGGGCGTCGGCGTGCCAGATCTCCACCAGGGCGTTGCTGAGGGGGGCGCAGCTGCTGGAGTCGACCACGGTCAGGGCCAGCTTCAGCGGGATGCCGGCCTTGCCCTCGGTGACGTCGGAACGGACGTACTGTCCGTCGAGGTAGTAGGGGCCTTCGGTCATCTCCTTGGTGAGGGTGCAGACGGCCGCGGCGGCGACGGGAGCGGTGTCGTCCGCCGTGACGGTGGGGGCTTCGGTCGACGCGGCGGCGCCCACGGCGAGGGTGGCGGCGGTGGCGCCCGTCGCCACGAGCACCGTACGGCGTCCGATGGGGCTGCGAGTTTCCGAGGTGTCTGTCATGAACACGGCACCGTAAGGACGGTTTCTGTCGGGATGCTGTCAGAACAGTAAAGTGAACATCCGTCAAGTTACTTGCAAGGCAAAGTGTCGACAGTAGTTGCCTGGTGCACGTGTCCCTACAACAGCCGGGCCTCGACCTCTTCCAGGTACCGGAACTCCGGCGCGATGACGCCGGCGCGGCGGCGCAGTTCGACCAGTTCGCCGGACTCGAAGAACGCGCGGGCCGCGTCGAGCGAGGTCCAGCGCGACAGGTGCACGATCACCTTCTCCGCGGAGTCGCGACGCAGGAGCTGGTAACTGATCTCGCCGGCCGCCTTCCTCGCCGGGGCGGCGTCGTCGAAGACGCGTTTCCAGTCGGCATAGGAGGCCACCTCGTGGATGATCAGCACGTACTCGGCGTTCATCGCTCGACCGCCAGGCGGGACAGGAGGAACGTGATGATCTCATCGCGAGCGCGGAGGGTGGGGTGTCCCTCCTCGTCGACCAGGTGGGCGGTCACCACGCTGTGCGGTGTACCGACGACGTCCCTGAAGAAGGGTGGCGGCGCGGTGTTCGCGGCGGTGCCCCTCACGACCCTGCCGTCGAAGCGCTCGCCCAGCAAGGCGGCATAGGCGGCGAAGCGCTGACCGGTGCACCAGCGGTCGTTGTCGAACCGATAGCCCAGGGCCCTGAGGTCATCACGCTCGAAACGCTCCCTGATCGCCACCGCGTCCGCCGGCGAGAGTTCCAGCCCGGCCGGGTCGTCCAGGGGGAGCGACGGATGGTTGAGGACCGGAGCGATCACGGAGGGCTCGAGTGTCATCGTGAGGGCGAAGTTTCCGGTGAAGCACATCCCGACCACGCCGGCACCCGGGCCGCCGCACTCGTCGTGCGCCTGTCGCGCCAGGGCGCGGAGCCAGTCCACGACAGGGCTGGTGCCGCCGCCCGCGAAGACGCGGAACTCCTGGCTCACACAGGCCCGCTTCATCACCGACGTGCCGTGACCCGTCGTCGGACAGGTGCCGTCGGTGCCGAACAGCGACGGCATGTAGACCGTGAAACCGGCCTCGCGCACCCAACGGGCGAACCGGGCCAGGTCGGGACTGATGCCCGGCATCTCCGGCAGCACGATCACCGCGGGACCGGCCCCGGCGACGTGGACGGCCTTGCTCACGCCGCCGAACGCCGTCTCGCGGCAGTGGAAGTCGGTCAGCGGGTCATCGTGATCCGCCTCGTGTCTGGTCATGGCCGGCTCCTCCCGACGGGGTGTCGGAGCCATGCTGACCGGCCGGGCTCTTCCGGACCGAGGGGCGGGATCGCCATACTCCAGGGTGATCCCGCCACACGGGTGCCGAGAGGAGATGCCTCATGGGGTCGTCCGGTCCACTGCGCGTGGGTGTGCTCGCCTACCCGGGCTGCTTCGCGTCGGAGGTGTTCGGGGTCGTCGATCTGCTGACGATGGGCAGCCACGTCACCCGGGCGGGCGGGGGCCCGTCCACGCCGTTCGAGGTCTTCGTGGTCTCGCCCAGAGGGCGCGTCGTCGCCTCGGGCGGTGTCACGCTCGGGGTGGCCCCGTTGCGCGACGTCGACGTCCTCGTGGTGCCGGGTTTCGAACCGGCCCCGGAGAAGGACCCGGCTTTCGGGCTGGACGCGCTGGGGCCGGAGATCGAAGCGATCCGTGCGCATGCCGACCGCGGAGTCGCCGTGGTGTCGATCTGCGTCGGTGCGTTCCTGCTCGGTGAGGCCGGTCTCCTCGCGGGGCGACGGGCCACGACCGCCTGGTTGTTCGCGGGCCGACTCGCCCGGAGGTATCCCGGTGCCGACATCGCGCCCAGGGAGTTGGTCGTCAGCGACGGCGGCGTCACCACGACGGCGGCCTTCAGCGCGATGTACGACTTCGTACTGAACCTCATCCAGCGTCAGTGCGGGCGTACCGCGGCACGCCGTACGGCTCGGATCGCACTGATCGACGACGCGCGCGTGTCACAGGCCCCCTATGTCGACGACGAGCTGCTGCCCACCCCGGGTGACGGCTTCGCCGCCCAGGTGCAACGCTTCCTCGACCAGCACCTGCGGGATCGATACCACCTGCCCACGCTTGCCGAGCACTTCCACGTCAGTACGCGGACCCTGCTGCGGCGCTATCGACAGGAGACGGGCGAGTCGCCACTCGTCCACCTGCAGCGGGCCCGGATGCGCAGAGCCCGGCACCTGCTGGAGAGCACGGACCGCACCAGTCGTCAGATCCATCTCGAAGTCGGTTACCGCGACCACGGCACCTTCGCCGCGCTCTTCACCCGGCACTTCGGAGTCCGCCCCACCGACTACCGGGCCGCCTTCCGCCGTGAACGAGCCGCTCCGTGATCCGCGGGAGGCGTTTCAGGGGCGCGGGGAACTGCGCGACCGGCCACGACGAAGCCGCACCCGGTCACACTCCCGCACCCCCGTGGCGCTAACCGACCTGCCCCATCCCCGCCGCATTCGGCCACGACTGCGCGGGCTGGGCGTTCGGCCACCCCGTGGCGGCCGCGGGCGCCAGCCCGTTCGTGCCACGGACCTGCGCCGCGGTGAGCCCGCCACGAGCGGGCACACCGGGCGGCGTCTGGGCCTGGGGCGCGGCCGGAGCCATCGGTGCCTGCATGGCGGCCGGAGCCATCATCGGCGCGGGCGCCTGCATGGCCACGGGAACCGGCGCCGGGGCCGGAGCGGCCGCGGGCACAGGCTGGGGGAAGACCTGTGCGGCGGCCGGCAACGGCATCCCGGCGCCGTTGGACGGGGCGGCCGGCGCCATCATGGCGGGCGCCTGCATGGGCATACCGGCGGCGGCCGGGGCCGCGACCAGCCCCGGCATGCCCATGGCCTGAGCGGCGAGGCCCTGCATGCCCGCCCCGTTGGTCGCCTCGACCAGCAGCCGGTCCACGGCGGCCGTGCCCGAGCTGTAGCTGATTCCAGGGCTCAGCTCGGGCACGGGGGCTCCCCTCCGAGTCCCGTAGAGCACCTGTTCCAGGCCGGTCACCAGGCGACGCACGTCCACCTGGGGGCGCACCACGAGCCGCGCGAAGCGGCTGGAGGAGCCGATCTTGTTGCCGCACTCACGGATCAGGATGCGGTGCTCGGTGAGCAGCCGGTCCCGCACGACCGTGCCCTCGGCGCCGACGGGAAGGCGCACGAAGAGGAAGTTGCCCTGGGAGGGATAGACCGTCAGACCGGGGAGCGCCGAGAGCTGGCTGGCCATGTCGAGGCGGTCCCGGCGCACCTGCATCAGGCTCTGCATGTACTCGGGGCCGTGCTCCTTGAGCATGAAGACCACGTACTCGGCGAAGGCGTTGAGGTTCCACTTCGGCAGCATCGAGCGGACCTTGCCGGCCAGGGAGGGGTTGGCGACCATGTAGCCGAACCGGATGCCGTGCAGACCGAAGTTCTTGCCGAGGCTGCGCAGGACGATGACGTTCGGGCGGATCATCGCCTCCTGCACGACGCTGGGTTCCTGCTCCGCGTCGGCGAACTCCAGGAACGACTCGTCGATGATGATCAGATCGAGGTCGGCCATCGCGTCCATGAACTGCACGAGGGCGTGCTTGTGCAGGAAGCCGCCGTCGGGGTTGTTCGGGTTGCAGATGACCGCGGCCCGGGTCCCGCGGGTGCGGATGAAGTCGGCGTACTGCGCGAGGTCGAGGGCGAAGCCGCTGGACTCCTGCAGGGGGAACATGTCGACCCGCTTGCCGGTCTCCATCGGCTGGTCGGTCCAGCGGCCGAAGGTGGGCACGGGGACGGCGACGGACTCACGGATCAGCAGATGGTCGATCCAGGTGATCAGTTCGGTCGAGCCGTTGCCCATCGCGACGGCGGACGGCGGCAGTTGGAGCAGGTTGCACAGCTCGGCGGTGATCGTGTCGGCGCTGCTGGGGTAGTAGGTGACGATGTCCCGCAGTCTGGCGGACATGGTGTCCATCATGGCCGGGGTGGGGAAGTAGGGGTTGCAGGGGATACAGAAGTCGACCGGGCCCGTCCCGTCGCCGCCTTCTCGTGTCAGCGCCGCCATCGACGGGCTGTGAGCCGCCGTACTGCGGAACAACGAGGTGACGTTGTCGGCCATGGAACCTCCGTAGGGGGCGGGCCCGCTGGGGACGACCGGGCCCGTCGTCTGGGTGGCCCGCGCGGGGGAGCACGGGCCACTGGTACATACGGGGTTGTGAGTCACCCCGTTCAACCGATGTGAAAAAAATGTGAGTTGCGGAACCGGGAACCCGGGTTTCGCATCCGCCCTCTCGGGTTCTACACGCCGAAGCTGTGCACCGTCGTCGAGCGGTACGTCTCCCCGGGCCGCAGGGTCGTCGACGGGAACGACGGCCGGTTCGGGGAGTCCGGGAAGTGCTGGGTCTCCAGGCAGAGCGCGTCGCCCTGCCGGTAGACCCGGCCGCCCGGCCCGGTCAGGGTGCCGTCGAGGAAGTTGCCGGAGTAGAACTGCAGCCCCGGCTCGGTCGTGGCGACGGTCAGGGTGCGGCCCGAGGCCGGGTCGCGCAGGAACGCCACCGGGACGGGCTCCTCGGTGACGCCCTTGTCGAGGACCCAGTTGTGGTCGTAGCCCTGGCCGTGCAGCAGCTGCGGGTCGGCGACCCGCAGGTCCCGGCCGATCTCCTTGGCCGTGCGGAAGTCGAAGGGGGTGCCCGCGACCTCGGCCTGCTCGCCCGTGGGGATCAGTCCCGGACCGACCGGGGTGTAGCGGGCGGCGGCGATCGCCAGCTCATGGCCCGCGACGGAGCCGCTGCCCTCGCCGGCCAGGTTCCAGTAGACGTGGTTCGTGAGGTTGACCACCGTCGGGCGGTCGGTGGTGGCCTCGTAGTCGATCCGCCAGCCGCCGTCCGCGGTGAGGGCGTACGTCACCCGGACCGTGAGCGTGCCGGGGTGGCCCATCTCGCCGTCGGGGCTCGTCCGGGACAGCCGCAGGCCGACCTCCGTTCCCTGCGTGAAGGGCTCCACGTCCCAGACCCGGCGGTCGAAGCCCTCCGCCCCGCCGTGCAGGCTGTTCGGCCCGTCGTTGACGTCCACCTGGTGGGTCTCGCCGTCGAGGGTGTAGCGGCCTGCGCCGAGCCGGTTGCCGTAGCGGCCGATCAGCGCGCCGAAGTACGGGGTCCTCTCGACGTACTCCTCGATCGTGGCGAACCCGAGGCTGACGTTCGTGAGGCGGCCCTCGCGGTCGGGGATCTCCAGGGACTGCACGATCCCGCCGTAGGAGAGGACCCGCAGCCGGGTCCCGCCGTTCTCCAGCGCCCAGCTGTGGATCTCCGTACCGTCGGCCAGCTTGCCGAAGAGCGACTGCAACGGCATTTCTCCTCCTTGCTCATGGTCCCTGCTCATGGTCCCTGCTCATGGGAAGGGCCCCGCCGTGCGGCGGGGCCCGATCCGGTCTCCTCGATCGGTCCGGTCTACGAACCGGACTTGCGCTTGTTCCAGACGTCGAAGCCGACCGCGAGCAGCAGGGCGAGGCCCTTGATGACCTGCTGCCAGTCGGTGCCGACGCTCAGGAGGTTCATGCCGTTGTTCAGGACACCGAGGACGAGACCACCGATGATCGCGCCGAGGACGGTGCCGACACCGCCGCTCATCGACGCGCCGCCGATGAACGACGAGGCGATCGCCTCGAGTTCGAAGTTCAGGCCCGCCTTCGGCGAGGCCGCGTTCAGCCGGGCGGCGACCACGAGACCCGCCAGCGCCGCGAGGACGCCCATGTTCAGGAAGACGAGGAAGGTGACCTTCTTGTCCTTGACGCCGGACAGCTTGGCCGCCGGCAGGTTGCCGCCGATCGCGTAGATGTGCCGGCCGAAGACGGCGTTGCGCATGACGTAGCCGTAACCGACCACCAGCAGGCCCAGGATCAGCAGCACGATCGGCGCGCCCTTGTAGCTGGCGAGCAGCATCGTGACGGTGAGGATCGCGGCGACGATCGCGACGAGCTTGAGCAGGAAGAGGTTGCGGGGCGCCACGTCGAGCGAGAACTCCTGCTGGCGCTTGCGGTCACGGACCTCCTGGAGGACCACGAAGACCAGCAGGACGATGCCGAGGAGCAGCGTGAGGTTGTGGTAGTTCGTCTTCGGACCGACCTCCGGGAGGAAGCCGTTGCCCATCTTCTGCAGGCCGTCCGGGAACGGGCCGAGGGTCTGGCCCTTCAGCAGGATCTCCGTCAGACCGCGGAAGAGCAGCATGCCCGCGAGGGTGACGATGAAGGACGGTATGCCGAGATAGGCGATCAGGAAGCCCTGCACCGATCCGGCCACCGCGCCCACGATCAGGCACAGCAGCAGGGCGAGCGGCCACGCCATGTCGTGCTGCACCATCAGGACGGCGGCGAAGGCGCCCACGAACGCGGTCAGTGAACCGACCGACAGGTCGATGTGGCCCGCGATGATCACCAGCATCATGCCGATCGCGAGGATCAGGATGTAGCTGTTCTGGAGCACCAGGTTGGAGACGTTGCGCGGCAGCAGCAGGTCGCCGCCGGTCCAGATCTGGAACAGGACGACGATCAGACCGAGGGCGATCAGCATGCCGTACTGGCGCATGTTGCGGCGCAGACCGCCCAGTACCAGCTGGAGCAGGTTGCCGTCGGACGATCCGCCGCTCTTGCCGGGCGGCGCGGCGGCCGGGACCTTGTCCGTGACTTCGGTGCTCATCGCGTTACCTCTTTGTCCTTCGTCATCTGACGCATCAGCACTTCCTGCGTGGCCTCGGCCCGCGGGACCTCGCCCGTGAGCCGCCCGGCGGCCATGGTGTAGATGCGGTCGCACATGCCGAGCAGTTCGGGCAGCTCGGAGGAGATGAAGACGACCGCCTTGCCCTCGGCGGCCAGCTGGTCGATGACCGTGTAGATCTCGTACTTGGCGCCGACGTCGATACCGCGCGTGGGCTCGTCCAGGATCAGCACGTCCGGACCCGCGAAGATCCACTTGCTGAGGACGACCTTCTGCTGGTTGCCGCCGGACAGCTTGCCCACCGGCTCGAAGACGGTCGGCGCCTTGATGTTCATCGTCTTGCGGTAGCCCTCGGCGACCTGCCGCTCCTCGTGCTCGTCGACGATGCCCCGCTTGGCCACCTTGTTCAGGGCGGTCAGCGAGATGTTGCGGTTGATGGTGTCGATGAGGTTGAGGCCGTAGTGCTTGCGGTCCTCGGTGACGTACGCGATGCCGTGGTCGACCGCCTCCGCCACGGTCTTCGTGCGGATCTCCTTGCCGTCCTTGAGGACCGTGCCGCCCGCGTACCGGCCGTAGGATCGCCCGAAGACGCTCATCGCCAGTTCGGTGCGGCCGGCGCCCATCAGGCCCGCGATGCCGACGATCTCCCCGCGCCGCACCTGGATCGACACGTCGTCGACGACCTTGCGCTCCTGGTCGATCGGGTGGCGCACGGTCCAGTTGCGGATCTCCAGCGCCGGGGCCGCGTCCACCTCCGCCTCGTGCGGGGTGCGCTCGGGGAAGCGGTGGTCCAGGTCGCGGCCGACCATGCCGCTGATGATCCGGTCCTCGGTCGTCTCCGCCGACTTCACGTCCAGCGTCTCGATGGAGTGGCCGTCACGGATGATCGTCACCGAGTCGGCGACCTTGCGGATCTCGTTGAGCTTGTGGGAGATGATGATCGAGGTGATGCCCTGGTTCTTCAGCTCCAGGATGAGGTTGAGGAGCTTGTCGCTGTCCTCGTCGTTGAGCGCCGCCGTCGGCTCGTCGAGGATGAGCAGCTTCACCTTCTTGGAGAGCGCCTTCGCGATCTCCACGAGCTGCTGCTTGCCCACGCCGATGTCGGCGACCCGGGTCTCCGGGTGGTCGTCGAGACCCACCCGGCGCAGCAGTTCGGTGGCGTGCCGCAGGGTCTCCCGCCAGTCGATGAACCCGCCCTTGGCGTGTTCGTTGCCGAGGAAGATGTTCTCCGCGAGGGAGAGGTACGGCGACAGCGCCAGTTCCTGGTGGATGATGACGATGCCGCGCTGCTCGCTGGCCCGGATGTCCTTGAACGAGCAGGTCTCTCCGTCGAAGAGGATCTCGCCCTCGTAGCTGCCGTGCGGATGGACGCCGGAGAGCACCTTCATCAAGGTGGACTTGCCGGCGCCGTTCTCACCGCAGATGGCGTGGACCTCGCCCTGGCGGACGGTCAGTGTGACGTCCGACAGCGCTTTCACACCGGGAAAGGTCTTGACGATCGAGCGCATTTCCAGGACGGGTCCCGCCATGGTCGTGCCTTCCAATCAGTAGGTGCTGGTGGTTACTTGAGCTCGTCGGCGGTGTAGTAGCCGCCGTCCACCAGGACCTTCTCGTAGTTGGTCTTGTCGACGCTCACGGGCTGCAGCAGGTAGGCCGGGATGACCTTCGAGCCGTTGTCGTAGGTCTTGGTGTCGTTGGTCTCCGGCTTCTTGCCGTTGAGGACCGCGTCCACCATGTTCGCGGCGACCTTGGCGAGCTCACGGGTGTCCTTGTAGACGGTCTGCGTCTGCTCGCCCGCGATGATCGACTTCACCGAGGCCAGCTCGGCGTCCTGGCCGGTGAGGACCGGCAGCGGCTTGCTCTTGGTGCCGTAGTCGTCCGACTTCAGCGCCGAGAGGATGCCGATGGAGATGCCGTCGTACGGCGAGAGGACCGCGTCGACCTTCTTGCTGGAGTACGACTTGGTCAGGATGTCGTCCATGCGCTTCTGGGCGGTGGTGCCGTCCCAGCGCAGGGTCGTGACCTGGGTGAGGCCGGTCTGGCCGGACTGGACGACCAGCTTCTTCTTGTCGATGTACGGCTGGAGCACGCTCATCGCGCCGTTGAAGAAGTACTTGGTGTTGTTGTCGTCGTTGGAGCCGGCGAACAGCTCGATGTTGAACGGGCCCTTGCCGCTGGCCAGGCCGAGCTTGTCGACGATGTAGTTGGCCTGGAGCTCGCCGACCTTGGTGTTGTCGAACGACGCGTAGTAGTCGACGTTCGGCGTGCCGAGGATCAGGCGGTCGTACGCGATGACCGGGATGTCCGCGTCCTTGGCCTGCTGCAGGACGTTGTTCAGGGACTTGTTGTCGATCGCGGCGACGATCAGCGCCTTGACGCCCTGGGTGATCAGGTTCTCGATCTGGGAGACCTGCTGGTCCGGGTCGTCCTCGCCGTAGACCAGCTTGGTCTTGTAGCCCGCGGACTCCAGGTTCTTCACGACGTTGTTGCCGTCGGCGATCCAGCGCTCGGAGGACTTGGTCGGCATCGCGATGCCGATCGTGCCGCCCTTGGTGCTGCCCTTCTCCTCCTTGCTGCCACCCTCGCTGTTCTGGCCACAGGCGCTGAGCGTGAGGGCGAGGGAAGCGGCTCCGGCTATGGCGGCGAGTGCGGCTCTGCGGTTACGCATGGTCATCATCCTTGATGTGTGTGCAGGGCTCGGTCCCGCGGTGCGAGGACGCCCTGGAGGGACGCCGTGAAAAGACCGAGAAGGAGGTGTGTGGGATTCTGCGCGCCTGTGTCGGCTTGTGTGAAGCGAGGTTTCCGGAACGTTATGACCGGGCATCAAACCTGTTCAGTTCACCAGGCAGTCGCGAGCCGAGCGGGGCCATGTCGGCGTCCGCTCCGTGGCGTGCGAGCAGGTCGAGCGCGAGCCGGCCGCGCCGCACCCGCTCCCGCGCCGTGGACAGGGTCAGATCCCTCATGTGGTGGCCGTAAGGGTAGATCCCCGGGGCCTTGGACAGACCGAACTTCAGGTACAGCGGTGCGCCGCGCCGGATCAGCTCGGCCACTTCGTACATCCGGATGTACCCGCCGAGGTCGTCCGGTGCCTCGATGTACATGTCCATCGGGGCACCGGAGACCCGGCGGATCTCGGTCAGGTGGTCCAGCGTGAGATCGCTGGGCACATTCACGGAGTCGGCGCCGAGCCGCTCGTACACGGCGTACGCGGCCGGGTTCACGGGACCGATCAGCGCCGACACCTTCAGCGTGGTGTCGGCCGGGATGAGGCCGGCGCCGCGGGCCTGGTGCAGCGTCCACAGCACGCCCTCGTCCGCGACGAGCAGGCACTTCACGCCCAGCTCGGTCGCGCGGACGGCGTCCTCGACACAGCCGGCGACGGCGTCGTGCCCACGGGCGCGCAGGCCCCCACCGCGCGAGTCGGTCCGGGTGGAGCCGCCGATGTCCCAGGTGCCGCGCGGACCGGTGAACAGGCAGAGCTCGATGTCACGCTCGTTCGTCGCGTCGACCATCTCGGTGATCTCGGCGTCGGTCAGCATCCACACACCGCTGCCCTGGCTGATGCGGTGGATCGGCACGTCGAGCCGCGAGGCCTCCTTCAGGATGACGGCCAGCGCCTCGGGACCCTCGCACGAAGGGACCTCGGTGCGCCAGCGGCCGCCGCCCGGGAAGGAGTGGGGCGAGGCGTCGGCGGGGTCGAGGGCGGGTGCGCCCAGGCCGAGTGCGGCGAGCGCCTGCTCACCGGGTCGACGGGCTGCCGGGGCGGAAGCGTCGGTCACAGGGTGTCCTTCGTGTTCGATATTTCGGACGAGGTTCGCGGCTCAGGGTGCGGGTGGGTCTGGGTGTACGCCGGTGCGGGGACCGTCAGGTCGCCCCCGCACCGGCGTACGGCTCGAGGGGCGTGCCGCTACGGCTTGAGCAGCACCTTGCCCACCTTCGGGTCGCCGGATCCCACCAGCTCGATGGCCTCGGGGAACTCGGCCAGCGGCAGTTCGTGCGTGACCAGCGGCAGCGGGTCCAGCAGCCCGGCCCCGAACACCCTCACCGTGTGCGACCAGGCGTCCGGCGGTGCCCCGAAGACGGTGTGCACCTCCAGCTGCCGTACCACGAGATCCGTCGGGTCGAGACCGTCGGCGCCCGCGGCAGGAATGCCCGTGAGGACCAGCCGTCCGCCCCTGCGGAGCAGCGAGGCGGCCGTTCGGGCAGCGCTCGCGGACCCCGCGGTCTCGATCACGACGTCGAAGTCGTCGGGGAGCGCCTGGTCCTTGGTGCGGAAGTCGGTCGCCCCGAACCGCCGTGACAGCGTTTCCCTGTCGTCCCGGGTGCCCACGACCAGCAGCTCCGCCGGCGAGCCCGCCTTCAGGAACTGCACCGCGAACATGCCGAGCGTCCCGGTGCCCACCACGGCCACCTTCTCGCCCGGCAGCGCCCGCGCCTTGATGGCGGCGGCCGCGATGCACGCGGCGGGCTCCAGCAGGGCGGCGGCCGTGAGATCGGCGTCCTCGGGCAGCACGTGCAGCAGCCGCGCCGGGAGGGTGAGGGTGGTGGCCATCGCCCCCGGCTGGGTGAAGCCGGTCTCCTCGTACCCGTCCGTGCACAGCGTCGTCTCGCCCGCGTGGCAGCGGTCGCAGACCTGGCAGTTGCGGAAGCCCTCGCCCACCACCTTCCGGCCGACCAGGCCCGCGGGCACCCCGGCGCCCACGGCCTGCACGGTCCCGGACCACTCATGGCCGGGAGTGAGCGGGTAGCGGACGTACCCCTCGGGCCGGTTGCCCTGGTACACCTCGCGGTCGCTGCCGCAGATGCCCACCGCGTGGACCCGTACCAGCGCCTCGCCCGGGCGGGGCTCGCGCGGGGTGTGCGCGGTCAGCCGGTGCTCGCCGGGCGCCTCGATGACGACCTCGGTGCTCACTTGGTGCCCTTCGGCTTCCGCTGCTCCCAGCCCTCGGCCCACAGGTCGAAGCGGGCCTGCTGCTGCGGGAACTCGGCGGCGGCGTCCACGTCCAGCTCGACGCCGAGGCCGGGCTTGTCGGAGAGGTGGAAGTAGCCGTCGATCACCTCGGGGGCGCCCTTGACGACCTTCTTGATCTCCGCGTCGGCGAAGTCGTTGAAGTGCTCGAGGATCTTGAAGTTGGGGGAGGTGAAGCCGACCTGGAGGGAGGCGGCGGTCAGCACCGGGCCACCGACGTTGTGCGGGGCGACGAGCACGTAGTGCGTCTCGGCGGTCGCGGCCAGCTTGCGGGTCTCCCAGATGCCGCCGATGTGGCCGACGTCCGGCTGGATGATGTCCACGGCCTGGCTCTCGAAGAGCTCGCGGAACTCGATGCGGTCGTGGATGCGCTCACCGGTGGCGACCGGGATGTCGACCTTGGCGGCGACCTTCTCCAGCGCCTTCAGGTTCTCCGGCGGGCAGGGCTCCTCCAGCCACGCGGGCTTGAAGGGGGCCAGCTCCTTGGCGAGGCGCACCGCGGTGGCGGGGGAGAAGCGGCCGTGCATCTCCAGCATCAGCTCGGCGTCCGGCCCGATGGCGTCGCGCACGGCCTCGATGAGGGAGACGGCGTACAGGCTCTGCTCGTGGTCGAGCTCGAAGTGCCCGGTGCCGAAGGGGTCGATCTTGAGCGCCTTGTAGCCGCGCTCCATGACGCCCTGCGCGGCCTTGTGGTACGCCTCCGGGGTGCGCTCGGTGGTGTACCAGCCGTTGGCGTACGCCTTGACCTTGTCGGTGACCTTGCCGCCGAGCAGCTGCCACACCGGGACGCCGAGGGCCTTGCCCTTGATGTCCCAGCAGGCCATCTCGACGACGGCGATGCCGGACATCACGATCTCGCCGGCCCGCCCGTAGTCGCCGTACTTCATCCGGCGGGTGAGGTCCTCGACAGCGAACGGGTCGGAGCCGAGAATGTGGTTCTGCTCGGCTTCTCTCAGGTAGCCGATCAGCGCGTCGGTGTGGCCCAGCATGCGGGTCTCGCCGACACCCGTGATGCCCTCGTCGGTGTGCACCAGGACGTAGGTCAGGTTGCGCCACGGCGTCCCGACCACGTGCGTGCTGATTCCGGTGATGCGCACGGAAGTTACCCTTCGGCTGTTCGAGATTTCGTCACATGTTCGAAATGCTGGGCAGACAGTAAGGACGGCGCCCGGGGAGTGTCAATGGGTCGAACAGGTAACGGTTTGACGGTTTCGATGCCCCTTTCGACATCGGAGCGTGCCGGAGGTGTGTGACAGGTCACCCGGGCCGCCGCACCGGTATGGCCTGTTTCCCACACAACTTTCACAGCCGAACCCGGGAACGCGACCGCCGGGGAACCTAGTCTTCCCGCGTCATGGACTACTGCCACCCGTGCCGACGGCACCTCAACGGCGCCCTCACCTGCCCGGGGTGCGGCGCACCTGCTGCTCCGCTACGCGCGTATCCCGAGGCGGCGTTCCCCCCGGAGCACCGTCCCGCCGGGCCCGGCGATCATGCCACGCCCGTGGGGCCCACGGCCGGTACCGATCACGCCAACCACACATGGGGCGGCGGCCCGGCCGGCCACACCGGCCAGTTGGCGTACGGCGGGGGCGACTACGCCGACGGAGGGCTGCACGGCGGCGATACGGGCCGCGACGCCGATGCCGGTCATGCCGGCCATGCCGGCCATGAGTCCTATGGCGACGGTGGCCGGGACGGCGGTGTCGGGGGTGGGGCCCATGGCGGCGGGGGCCGGGGTGAGCGGGTCGGCCGTGAGGTCCAGGGTGGAGGCGAGGGCTGGGGCGGCCATGTCGGCCATGTCGGCCATGAGGTCTTTGGCGACGGTGGCCGGGACGGCGATGTCAGGGGCGGGGGCCGGGGTGGGTGGGTCGATCGTGAGGTCCATGCCGGCCGTGAGGCCTATGGCGGCGACGGTCGACACGACCGCGCCGATCGTGAAGTCCACGGTGGCGGTGATGCCCGCGCGGCTCACGGCCGGGGCGGGCGGGTCGGGTCCGGGGGGCGGGATGGCCTTGAGGGCGATGACGGCGAGTCGGAGGGGCGGGTCGCGCGTCGGCGTGGGCAGGGGCGAAGCGGTCGCGGGGGTGCCGGGGACGCGGGTCCGGCCGATGTCTCGGATGCGAGCCGACGGGACCGCAAGGCGGCCGTCCACCGCAGACGCCGTAGGCGCACGGTGCTGATCACCGCCGGTTTCGTGCTGGCGGCGGGCGGACTGAGCCTGGCCGAACTCGGCGTGGACGCACCGGGGTTCTCCTCGAAGCCGAACCCGGCCGCGGCCGGTGGCGAGTCCTCCGAGGTGGACGAGTCGGTGGAACCGAGCACGTCCGCACAGCCGTTGGACGACCGGGAGGGTACGGGCAAGGGCAGCGCCTCGGCGTCTCCGGGCGCCTCCGCGTCCCCGTCGGCCTCGGAGTCCCCGGACGCGGCGGACACGAGCCGCTCCCCGGACAAGGAAGCCCAGTCGGCGACGGTGCCCGGATCCTCCGGTTCCACCTCCGGTGCGTCGACCCCCTCCGGCTCCACCCCGACCGCCGCCCCGACGGCCTCGGACCCGTCCTCCCCCGAACCCTCCCCCTCGGAGACCTGCACCCGCTTCCTGTGGTGGTGTTCCTAGGGCAGGCCGCCCCCGTCAACACACGGCTCACGCAACCCACTTGCGCGACCCCCTGCTCGCCCACCGGTGCCTGCCGTCGGCCCCCTCGGGTCCGATCCGTCCAACATGCCCTGACAGCAACCGACTTGCCCGCGCCTCGCCCGCTCGCCGGGCGGGCCTGGCCGGGCGTTCCCGGAACCTCGCCCTCCGCCACCCTCCCCATGGCTCAACTTCGCTGGTGTGAGCGGTGGTTGAGGGATCCTTGGACGGGTGTCCAAGCAAGTCCCGTCACCTGCCGCGTTATTCAACCGTGACGACGTTCCGTTGCAGCCCTCTTGACCGCCATGAATTGTTAGCGCTCACAATGACGTCCGCATTCACCGGTCGGCGTCCAGCGCCAGCGTGGGAGGTATGAGCGTCGTGCCCGTAGTGCCCCAACTCGTCAGTCCCAGCGGTGCTGTTGGGCGCACGGACAGCGCGGAGTGAAACCGGCCGCGCGGAAACCACCGCCCCCGACCACCCCGACCAAGGACTTATCCGCAGACAACCGCCAAGGAGGTGCGGCCATGTCACCAGCGCAGCTGCGGCCGCCCACCATGGCCGACGTGGCACGCCAGGCCGGCGTGTCCCACCAGACCGTCTCCCGCGTCCTGGGGGACCACCCCAACGTGCGGGAGGAGACCCGGGCCAGGGTGCTCCGCGTGATCGAGGAGATGGGCTACCGCCGTAACTCCTCGGCCCGGGCCCTGGCCACCCGCCGCACCCGGACGCTCGGCGTCGTCGCCTCCGACACCACCCTGTACGGCCCGGCCAGCACCCTGTTCGCGCTGGAGGAGGCGGCGCGCGCCGAGGGCTACCTCGTCTCCACGGTCAGTCTGCGCGAACTGACCATGGCGACCCTGTCCGAGGCCCTGGACCACCTCAGCGACGGCGGGGTCGAGGGGGTCGTCGCCATCGCCCCGCAGCGGTCGGCGGTGGACGCCCTCGCCGAACTCCGCAGCCCCTTCCCGGTGGTGGTCGTGGGCAGCGGGCAGGGCGTGGACATTCCCGGTGTCAGCGTGGACCAGCATCTGGGAGCACGCCTGGCCACCCGGCATCTGCTGGCCGCCGGACACCGCAGGGTCTGGCATCTCGCCGGACCCGAGGACTGGCTGGAGGCGGCCGACCGGGCCGCCGGCTGGCGGGCCACCCTGGAGGCGGCGGACATCGAACCGCCCCTGCTGCTGCGCGGCGACTGGAGCCCGCTGTCCGGCTACCGCGCCGGGCAGGAGCTGGCCGGCTGGGTGGGCCGGGGCCTGACCGCCGTCTTCGTCGCCAACGACCAGATGGCGCTGGGGGTGCTGCGGGCGCTGCGCGAGGCCGGTGTGCGGACCCCGCAGGACGTCGCGGTGGTCGGCTTCGACGACATCCCGGAGTCGGAGTTCTTCGCACCGCCCCTGACCACCGTCCGGCAGGACTTCTCGGCGGTCGGGAAGCAGGGCATCGCCCTGCTCCTGGAGATGATCGAGGGCCGGTCGCCCGCCACCCCGTCCCCGATCGCGATCGAGCCCCAACTCGTCGTGCGCGCGAGTACGTTCCCGCACGCCGCGCAACCCGAAGGTGTGCCCCTCTGACGGATCCGTAGGCCTCTCTGCCCCTCAGCGCGGCCGAAATACCGAACGATGATCGACAGGCTGGACGCAGTGCGGCCGGTCCCCGAGTACCAGCAGGTCCGTCCCCCGGGCCGGCTCTTCAAAGGAGAAGAACATGCTCAGCAGAAGGAACTTCCTCACCGCGGCGGTCGGCGTGGCGGCGGCGGGCGGCCTGGCGGCCTGCGCGAAGAAGGACGACAGCTCTTCCGGCTCGTCCTCCGGGGGCAGCAAGACGATCACGCTCGGCTTCTCCCAGGTCGGCGCCGAGAGCGGCTGGCGCAGCGCCAACACCACCTCGGTGAAGGACGCGGCCAAGGAGGCCGGCTACACCCTCAAGTTCTCCGACGCCCAGCAGAAGCAGGAGAACCAGATCTCCGCGATCCGCAGCTACATCGCCCAGAAGGTGGACGTCATCGCCTTCTCGCCGGTGGTCGTCACCGGCTGGGACGCGGTGCTCAAGGAGGCCAAGGCCGCGAAGATCCCGGTGGTCCTCACCGACCGCTCGGTGGAGACCTCCGACGACTCCCTCTACGTCACCCTGGTCGGCTCCGACTTCACCGACGAGGGCCGCCGCGCCGCCAAGATGCTGGCGACGGTCGTCGAGAAGGCCGGCCTCAAGGGCACGGTGAAGATCGCCCAGCTGGAGGGCACCACCGGCGCCGCCCCGGCCATCGAGCGCGCCAAGGGCTTCAAGGAGGTCATGGACGCCGACCACGCCGACGACTGGAAGATCGTCGTCAGCCAGACCGGTGACTTCACCCGCGCCGGCGGCAAGCAGGTCATGGCGGCCTTCCTGCAGTCCAACCCGGACATCAACGTCCTCTTCGCGCACAACGACGACATGGCCATCGGCGCCATCCAGTCCATCGAGGCGGCCGGCAAGAAGCCCGGCAAGGACATCCTGATCGTCTCGATCGACGGCGTGAAGGACGGCTTCGTGGCCATGTCCGAGGGCAAGATCAACGGCATCGTCGAGTGCAACCCGCTGCTCGGCCCCCAGCTGATGGACGTCGTCAAGAAGGTCCACGACGGGGAGACGGTCGAGCGCTGGATCAAGACCAAGGAAGGCGACTTCCTCCAGGACCAGGCCAAGACCGAGCTCCCGAACCGCAAGTACTGACCGACGGCACCCACCGGCGGGGAGCCTCCGGCCGACCGAAACTTCGGTCGGCCGGGCCCTGCGGGCCTGCAGCGGGCTCTCTCTCACGAGGAGCGCTGCCGTGACTCCGCCCCGGGTGAGGGGCTTCCAGCCGAAAAGGCCGCGGTCCAGCCCGAACCGGCCCCTTGCGGGGCGCAATCACGCAAACACGCAATGAATTCCCCCGCCGGGCAAGTCGGCGGTTCCCTCACAAGGAGAGGTATGGCAGAGCCGCGGCCCGTCCTGGAAATGGCGGGCATAGTCAAGGAGTTCCCGGGGGTACGGGCTCTGTCGGGCGTCGACTTCCGGCTCTTCCCCGGCGAGATCCACGCCCTGATGGGCGAGAACGGCGCGGGCAAGTCCACCCTGATCAAGGTGCTGACGGGGGTCTACTCCCTGGACGGCGGCACGATCACGCTGGACGGCGGGTCCGTGCGGTTCGCCAGCCCGTTGCAGGCCCAGCAGGCCGGCATCAGCACCGTCTACCAGGAGGTCAACCTCTGCCCCAACCTGTCGGTGGCGGAGAACATCTTCATCGGCCGGGAGCCGACCCGCATGGGCCGTATCCAGTGGAAGCGGCTGCGCCAGGAGGCGGCCCGGCTGGTGGACCGGCTCGGCCTCGACATCGACGTCACCGCCCCGCTGTCCTCGTACCCGCTGGCGGTGCAGCAACTGGTCGCGATCGTACGGTCGTTGGGGATCGGCGACGGTGAGGGTGACGGGGCGGGAACCGGCGGCGGGCCGGGCACCAAGGTGCTCATCCTCGACGAGCCGACCTCCAGCCTCGACCGCGACGAGGTCCTCCAGCTCTTCGCCCTGATGCGGCGGCTGAAGGACGAGGGCGTGGCGATCCTGTTCGTCTCGCACTTCCTCGACCAGATCTACGAGGTCTGCGACCGGATGACGGTCCTGCGCAACGGCACCCTCGTCGGCGAGCACCTGGTGAGCGACCTCGACCAGGTCGGCCTCGTCCAGCTGATGCTCGGCAAGGCCATGGACCAGCTGGAGGAGCTCCACGAGCACCAGCTGCACTCCACCGCGGGCGAGACCCTGCTGAAGGCGGACGGACTCGGCCGCACCGGCAGCATCGCCCCCTTCGACCTGGAGATCGACAAGGGCGAGGTGGTCGGACTCGCCGGACTGCTCGGCTCGGGCCGCACCGAACTCGCCCGGCTGCTCTTCGGCGCCGACCACCCCGACAGCGGCACGGTCACCGTCGACGGCAAGCAGGTCTCGCTCAGCGCCCCGAACGGCGCGATCGGCGCCGGGGTCGCCTTCTGCTCCGAGAACCGCAAGACCGAGGGGCTGGTGCCCGACCTGACGGTCCGGGAGAACATCATCCTGGCCCTCCAGGCCGCCCGCGGCTGGACCCGGCCCGTCCCGGCCGCCCAGCGCGACGAGCTGGTCGCCAAGTACATCCAGGCCCTCGACATCCGCCCCGCCAACCCCGAGGCGCGGGTCGGCCAGCTCAGCGGCGGCAACCAGCAGAAGGTGTTGCTGGCCCGCTGGCTGATCACCCAGCCCAAGCTGCTGATCCTCGACGAGCCCACCCGCGGCATCGACATCGGCGCCAAGGCGGAGATCCAGAAACTCGTCGTCTCGCTCTCCGAGGACGGCATGTCCGTGCTGTACATCGCCGCCGAGCTGGAGGAGGTGCTCCGGCTCAGCCACACCATCGGAGTGCTGCGCGACCGCCGGCTGGTGGCGCGGATCGCCAACGGGCCCGAGATCACCACCAGCAAGATCCTCGAGACCATCGCGAGCGGAGAACACCAGTGACCACCACCTCCCGCTGGCGAGCACTGACACATCACCAGCTGTTCTGGCCGGTCGCGGTCCTGATCCTGCTGCTGCTCGTCAACGTCCCGTTCACCCCCGACTTCTTCTCGGTCAAGATGACGGACGGCCACCTCTACGGCAGCCTCGTCTCGATCGTCCTGTTCGGCTCGCCCCTCATCCTGGTCGCGGTCGGCATGACCCTGGTCATCGCCACCGGCGGCATCGACCTCTCCGTCGGTGCCGTGGTCGCCATCACCGGGGCGCTGACCTGCTCCTACATCAGCGACCAGGCCGACCAGGGCGCCCTGGCCGGGGTGCTCCTCGCGATGGGCCTCGGTCTGCTGGCCGCGGTCGTCTGCGGTCTGTGGAACGGCTTCCTGGTCGCCCGGATGGGCATCCAGCCGATCATCGCCACGCTGATCATCATGGTCGCCGGACGCGGTGTCGCCCAGTTCATCACCGACGGCCAGATCATCACCATCAACAGCGAGCCGTACAAGCTGATCGGCGGCGGCTACTGGCTGACGCTGCCCTTCTCCATCTTCGTCGTCGCCGTGGTCGTGGCGATCACCGTGGCGCTGACCCGCCGTACCGCCCTCGGCCTGCTCGTCGAGTCGGTCGGCGGCAACGCCGAGGCCAGCCGGCTGGTCGGCATCAGGTCCGCCCGCATCAAGATCATGGTGTACGTCTTCTGCGCGCTGTGCGCCGGTATCGCGGGCCTGATGATCAGCTCCAACACCTCCGCCGCCGACGGCAACAACGCCGGCCTGTGGATCGAGCTCGACGCGATCCTCGCCGTGGTGATCGGCGGCACCTCGCTGCTGGGCGGTCGGTTCTCCATCGGCGGCACGGTGGTCGGCGCCCTGGTCATCCAGACCCTGACCACCACGATCTACACCATCGGCGTCCCCACCCAGACCAACCTGGTCTTCAAGGCCGCCGTCGTCATCGTCGTCTGTCTGCTCCAGTCCCCGAAGTTCCGCGCCAAGGTCTTCGGCGCGAAGTTCGGCGCGAGGTTCGGTGCCAAGGGCGGCGCCCGGCCGGCCGCCGCCCCGGCCGACCCCGCCTCGCCCGCCGACGCCGCTCCCAAGATGGAGGTGTCGTGATGACCACGACCACCCAGAGCCCCCAGGCCGCCCCGGACAGCCGTACGCCGTCCAGGGCCGCGCGGCTGCTCGCCGACCGGCGCCTGCCCGTCGCGGCCACGGCCCTGCTCTTCCTCGTCATGTACGGCGTGGGCCTGGGCCGCTACCAGTTCTACGGGTTCGCCGAACCCCAGGTCTTCCTGAACCTGTTCATCGACAACGGCTACCTCCTGGTCGCCGCGGTCGGTGTCACCTTCGTCATCCTGTCCGGCGGCATCGACCTGTCCGTCGGCTCGATGATCGGCTTCACCACGATGTTCACGGCCTGGCTGGTGGAGCGCCAGGGGCTGCCGCTCGCCCTCGTGATCCCCCTGGCGCTGGCCGTGGGCGCGTTCGGCGGCTTCCTGATGGGCTATGTGATCCACAACTTCGAGATCCAGCCCTTCATCGTGACCCTCGCCGGCCTCTTCCTCTTCCGCGGCCTGTGCCTGGTCATCAGCAAGGAGTCGATCTCCATCAGCGACTCCGGGGTCAGCAGCATGGCGCAGGCGCAGGTGCAGCTGGGCATGGGCTTCCTGTCGATCGGCGCGGTCGTCTCGCTGGTGGTCCTCGCGATCGCGTTCTACGTCCTGCACTACACCCGCTTCGGGCGCCGGGTGTACGCCATCGGCGGCAACGAGCAGTCGGCCCTGCTGATGGGTCTCCCGCAGGGCGGCACCAAGATCGCGGTGTACACGGTGAGCGGCTTCTGCTCGGCGCTCGCCGGCTTGCTCTTCACCCTCTACATCCAGTCCGGCGACCCGCTGCACGCGACCGGCATGGAACTCGACGCGATCGCCGCGGTCGTCATCGGCGGCACCCTGCTGACCGGCGGCTCCGGCTATGTCCTGGGCACCCTGTTCGGTGTCCTCGTCCTCGGTCTGATCAAGAGCCTCATCCAGTTCGAGGGCACCCTCAGCTCCTGGTGGACCAAGATCGCCACGGGTGTGCTGCTCTGCGCGTTCATCCTGATCCAGCGCTTCATGACGACCCGTAAGAAGTCCTGACCCCCAGGAACCGCCCACCACACGCAGGCGTGTAGAACGGCAGTGCCCATCCGAAGAAGGAGCGCCCCGTGATGCTGCTCGCCCTGTCCGTCATCCTCCTCCTCACCGTCGGAGGATGCGCCTGCGTCTGGTGGGCGGCGCGCGGCGGCCCCCGCTGGACCCGAGCGATCGCCACCGCGACCCTCGCGGCCGGCGAGCTGGCCCGCAAGGCGAGCATCAAGAGCAACAAGACGGGCCAGGACGACTAGGGCGTGTTGCGAAAGTCCCGTCGTCCGCCTAGGGCCCTGAAGGGGCGCGGGGCTGTATCGATCTGCGGCTCCGCCGCGTGGGCGCGACCTGCCACGACGGACCGGCAGGCGAACGACGGGCCATCGCGGCAGCTCCACCGACCGCTCAGTTCTTCCCGTTGTCCACGATCACCGGCGTCCCGTTCGAGTCCGTACCGCACGGGACCGCGTACACCGGGTTGGCCTTGGCGGCCTCCTTGTAGGCCTCCAGGCACTGGTTGTAGAGGACCTTGTCGCTCAGCGAGCGCTCGATGATCTTGTTGGCGGCGGCGATGCCCTCCGCCTCGATGCGCTTGCGCTCCGCCTCCGCCTTGGCCGTGCGCGCCGCCTCCAGGGAACGCTCGGTGGCCTGCTCCTGCTGGATCTTCTTGTCGATCTGCTGCTGGAGCTCCTTCGACGGCTTCACATTGCGCAGATTGACGGTGGTGACGTCGATCCCGCGCGGCGCCAGCCGCTCCTTGATCGCGGCGGCGATCTCCGAGCCGATCTGCTCACGGGCGGAGGCGTAGCCCTCCTCGCTGGTGTGCTTGGCGAAGACGTTGCGGATGATCTCGCGGCTGTCCGGCAGCACGAGCCGCGCCTGCACGGCCTCCGAGCTACCCGCCAGCCGGTACAGCTCGACCGCCTTCGACGGCACCACGGCCCATTTGACGGTGACGTCCACGTCCAGCACCCCGCCCTCCGAGGAGCGGACCTCGACCACGTCCTTGTCGTACAGGTTGAGATCCACCGGACGGGTGGAGAAGGATGTGACGTCGGTGAACGGCGACTTGAACTGGATGCCGGACTTCATGGGCGAGCCGACCTTGCCGAAGGTCACCGGCACGCCGACCTCGTAGGCGCTCACCACGTGCACGCACGAGAACACGCCGAACAGTACGCCCCCCACGGCGCCGAGCGCCGCCCCGATCTTCCACCCGGCGGCGCTCTGGCTGCGACCGACGAAGAACAGCACGACCGCCGCTATGAGCAGCAGTATGGACAGTACGAACACAGGAATCCCCCCTTGGACGCGAAGCCGCATCGTAAGGGGCGTGGTGCACGGACCGTAACGGGTCCGGACCCTCGGTCGTCAGGGATTCACCGTGATGTCAGACGCCGTTCGCCTCGGCCGCCAGCATCCGCCGCAGCAGCCCCCGCAGCACCACCCGCTCCTCCTCGGCGAGCCCGGCCAGTGGCTCGCGCGCGAAGCGCAGGGACTCGCGCAGGCCCTTGGCGACGCTGCGCCCCTCCTCCGTCGCCGCGGCCAGCTTCACCCGGCGGTCGGCCGGGTCCGGCCGGCGCTCGACCAGGCCGCGGGACTCCAGGCGGTCGACGATGCCGGTGACGTTCGAAGGCTCGCACTTCAGCTTCTGGGCCAGCTTGCGCATGGGGAGCGGTTCGAGGGAGAGCAGGCTGAGCAGCCGGGCCTGGGCGCCGGTGAGGGTGTGGTCGGAGGCCGCCTCCTCGTAGTCCTCGTAGAAGCGGGCCACGACCTCGCCGATGAGCTCGACGACCTCCAGCGTGAGGGCGTCGGGCAGGGGGGTCCTGGGTGAGGTGGCCATGGATCCGAGGATACCTCTTTACTTGACAACATGAAATATTCAGGCGCATGGTTGTTTCAGGTAGTGAAGCATTTGATGTGAAAGGCGCCCCCCATGACTGACTCCGCCCTCCCCGCCACCGGCCGCGAATGGCGTCTGCTCAGCCGTCCCGTCGGCTGGCCGAAGCCCGAGGACTTCGAACTGGCCGAGGCGGAGATCCGGCAGCCCGGCCCCGGCCAGGTGCTCGTGCGCAACGCGTACGTCTCCGTCGACCCGTACATGCGCGGCCGGATGAGCGCCGCGAAGTCGTACGTCGCCCCCTTCGAGCTGGGCAAGGCCCTGCAGGGCGGGGCCGTCGGCGAGGTCGTCGCCTCCGCCGCCGAGGGGATCGCCGTCGGCGACCACGTCCTGCACTTCGGCGGCTGGCGCGAGTACGCCACCTTCGACGCGGCCCAGGCCGTCAAGGTCGACCCCGAGGCCGCGCCGCTCTCCACCTACCTCGGCGTCCTCGGCATGACCGGCCTCACCGCCTACGCCGGCCTGCTGCGCACCGGCGCCTTCAAGGAGGGCGACTCCGTCTTCGTGTCGGGCGCCGCGGGTGCCGTCGGCAGCCAGGTCGGCCAGATCGCCAAGCTCAAGGGCGCCTCCCGGGTCATCGGCTCGGCCGGCTCGGACGACAAGGTCAAGCTCCTCGTCGAGGAGTACGGCTTCGACGCCGCCTTCAACTACAAGAACGGCCCCGTCGCCGAGCAGCTGCGCGCCGCCGCCCCCGGCGGCGTCGACGTCTACTTCGACAACGTCGGCGGCGACCACCTCGAGGCCGCCATCGGCTCCCTCAACGAGCGCGGCCGGATCGTGATCTGCGGCATGATCTCCGTCTACAACAACACCGAGGCCGCCCCCGGCCCGAAGAACCTCGCCCGTCTCATCCAGACCCGCGGCCGTATCGAGGGCTTCCTGGTCGGCGACCACTACGACCTCCAGCCGGAGTTCGTCCGCGAGGTCGGCGGCTGGATCCGCTCCGGCGAGCTGAAGTACCGCGAGACCGTCGTCGAGGGCATCGAGAACAACCTGGAGGCGTTCCTCGGGGTCCTGCGCGGCGACAACACCGGAAAGATGATCGTCAAGCTCTGAGCGTGACGTAGCTCCGGCACCCGTCGTTGCGTACGACGAAGGCCGCACCCTTGGACGTGGGGTGCGGCCTTCGCCCTGCGCCGGAGCCGGATCACCCGGTGAGCGCCGCCCGGTGCACGGCCGCCGCCAGCCGGTCGTTCTCCGGCGCGGGCCCGCCCGGGAACGCGATCCGGCGCCGGGTGTACCCGTAGGCCAGCCCGCTGCGCGGATCCGCGAAGGCCTGACTGCCCCCGGCCCCGCCGTGCCCGAACGTCCCGGCGCCCAGGAACGGGTGGTAGACGTCCGCGGTCGCCTGGAAGCCGAGCCCGTACGCCCGGTGCCCGCGGGACACCAGGTCGTACCCGACCGAGTGCAGCTGCCCGAACTCCGCCGCCGTGTCCTCCTTCAGCAGCGGCGCCTTCCCCTCCCGCTCGCTGATCGCCGCCGCGTACAGCCCCGCGAGACCGCGCGCCGAGGCCACCCCGCCCACCGAGGCCGGACCCTTGGCCCGCACCAGCGGGTCGTTGGGCAGCGCCTCCAGGTCGGTCGGCTCGGCGGTGTGCCGGTTGAAGGCGATCGAGGCGAGCGTGTGCGGTCCACCCGACTCGGCGTCGAGCAGCGCCCGCTGCTCGGCCGTGGGGGCCATCGGCAAGGTGGTGCGGAACCTCGGCTCGTGCGCGGCCGGCAGTCCCAGGAAGAAGTCCAGCCCGTACGGGGCGCGCACCCGCTCCTCGTACACCTCCTGGAGCGTTCGGCCGGTGGCCCGCCGGACGACCTCGCCCGTGAGCGCTCCGATGACCAGCCCGTGGTAGCCGAACGCGGTGCCCGGACGCCAGAACGGCCGCTGGTCGGCCAGGCGTTCGGCGATCTGCCGGTCGTCGGCCAGCTCCTGCCAGGAGAACCCGGTGTCGGTGCCCACCACCCCGGCCCGGTGCGCGATCAGCTCCCGCAGGGTCAGCTGGCCCTTGCCCTCGGCCGCGAACTCCGGCCAGTAGTAGGTCACCTTGCGGTCCAGCTCCAGTGTGCCGTCCTGGACCAGCAGGGCGACCACCAGATGGGCCGCGCCCTTGGTGGACGAGAACACGCCGTACAGGGCGTCGGCCTCGCCCCCCGCCCAGAGGTCGACGACCCGCCGTCCGTGCACATACGCGCACAACTGGCCCTCGTAGTCCGGCTGTTCCTCCGCCACGAACGCGCTGAACTCTTCCCGCACCGCTTCGAAACCGTCGGCCACGGTGCCGTGGATCTCCCTGGTCATCCGCTTCTCCTCGCACTCAGCCGCCTCTGGAGATCGGTACGGCGAGGCGTGCCCGATCGACTCAACTGCACGGATGCGGTCTTGGTGTCACCGATGCCCCGGATGGCCCATGACGGACGCCCGCAGCGGGCATGCTGGGGGCGGCGGGCATGCGACACGGCCTGGGGGCGATGTGCGAGGCGAGGAGAGCCATGGCGACGATCCCTTCCCTCCCCAGCAGGGGAGATGTGCTGCGTCTGGCCCGCGGCACGACCGAGGCGACCGGCCACCTTCTGGACACCGCGGGCAACCTCACCCGGATCGCCCTCAACACCCTGGACCCGAGGGACGGTTCGGGCGCCCAGGCGCTGCGGGTGCTGCGGCGCACCACGGCCGAACTGGCCGAGGCCAGCGCCTCGCCCGGGGCCCAGGAGGCCTTCTACCGCCTTATCGAGACCCTGACCCGGCTCGGCACCAGTGGCGCACCCCTGGCCGGACACCCGGTGGGCGAACCGGCCCGGCAGTTGCTGACGGCGCTCGGCGACAGCCTGGTCCCGGCGCTGGACGCGATGGAACCGGCCGTACGGGAGTTCACCGCGGCCCTGTCCGAACTGATCGCCGCGGGCTCCCCGCTCGTCCCGGCGGGCGCCGGTCTCACCGCGGGCGCCCTGCTCGCCCTGGCCCCGTTCCTGCGGGCCGCGGCGGAGGTCCTGCGCGACGCCTCCCCGGAACTCCGCCGCACCGCGGACGCCCTGACCGCGTCCCTGGCACCGCTGCTGCCCGCCCAGACGGCCCTCGCGCAGCGCGCGGCGACGGCCGGGGCGGACGTCGTCCGGGCCACCCTGCCCGCCCTCCTCACCGCCGCCGCCCGAGCCGGCCACCTCGCCGCCCGGGCGACGACACCCCGACTCCCGGCGGGATGAGCGGGTGCCCGCCCCGCACGCCCCGGGACGCGGGGGACACGGCCGATAGAGTGCGGCCATGCGAGATCTCGGGGTGGGTTTTCAGTATCTGGTGGAGGGCCAGCGGTGGGTGGCCCGCAACGGCAGGCAGTACGGATTCGGCCTGCTGCCGGGGCTGATCACGCTGGTGCTGTATCTGGCGGCGCTCGTCGCGCTCGCCGTGTGGGGCGCGGACTTCGTGGCCTGGGCGACGCCCTTCGCGGACGACTGGTCCAGCCCCTGGCCCGGTCTCTTCCGGGGCTTCCTCCTCGTCGTGCTGTTCGCCCTCGGCCTGCTGCTCGCCGTCCTCACCTTCACCGCCGTCACCCTGCTCATCGGCCAGCCCTTCTACGAGAGCCTCTCCGAGGCCGTCGACCGGGACGTGTCCCCCGACGGCAGCGCCCCCGAGTCCGGGCTGCCGCTCTGGCGCGAGCTGTGGATCTCCGCCCGGGACAGTCTGCGCATCCTGGTGCGCGCCGGGGTGTGGGGCATCCTGCTGTTCGGCCTGGGCTTCGTCCCCTTCGTCGGACAGACCGTCGTCCCCGTGATCGGCTTCTTCGTCACCGGCTTCTTCCTCACCGAGGAACTCACCGCCGTCGCGCTCCAGCGCCGTACCGTCGACCTGCGCGCCCGCCTCGCCCTGCTCCGCTCCCGCAAGACCCTGGTCTGGGGCTTCGGCACCCCGCTGGGCCTGGCCTTCCTGGTCCCCGTCGTCGCGGTGTTCCTGATGCCGGGCGCGGTCGCGGGCGCCACCCTCATGGCCCGCGACCTGCTCGGCGAGGAGATCCGCGACGGGGACAGCGAGCCCGAGGAGCTGACCGCGTGAACCAGACCCTCGCCGTCGCCCTCATCACGGTCCTGGCCGTCATCGCCCCCGGCGCCGACTTCGCGATGATCGTCCGCAACAGCTACCTCCACGGCCGCCGCACCGGACTCCTCGCGGCCACCGGGGTCGCCGCCGGCGTCCTCGTCCACGTCACTTACACCATGCTCGGCGTGGGCCTGCTGATCGCGTCCTCCACCGCCCTGTTCACCGTCATCAAGCTGATCGGCGCGGCCTACCTGGTGTACATCGGCGTCCGCACCTTCCGCACCCGCGGCGAGGTCGAGATCGACCTGAGCGGCGGCACGGAGCTGACCCCGCTCGCCGCCCTGCGCACCGGCTTCCTCACCAACGTCCTCAACCCGAAGACGACCCTCTTCGTCGTCTCCACGTTCTCCCAGGTCGTCAGCCCCGGCACACCGGTCGTCCAGCAGGTGGGCTACGGGCTGTTCATGGCCCTGGCCCATCTGCTGTGGTTCGGGGTCGTCGCCGTGTTCTTCTCCCAGGAACGGATGCGCACCCTGATGCTCCGCGCCCAGAAGGTCCTCAACAAGGTCGTCGGCTCCGTCCTGGCCGGCCTCGGCGTGAGCCTCGCGCTCGCCCCGTCCCACTGACCGCCGTGCCGCCCCTCGGCCCCGGCGAGCTCAACCGCGCCACCCTGGCCCGCCAGCTCCTCCTGCGCCGCGAGGCGCTGCCGGTGCCCGAGGCCGTCCACCGGGTCGTCGCCCTCCAGGCGCAGCACCCCGCGTCCCCGTACCTCGCCCTCTGGAACCGGGTGGCCGGGTTCCGGCCGGACGACCTCGACGAGGCGTTCGCCTCCGGCACGGTGGTCAAGGCGACGCTGATGCGGATCACGCTCCACGCCGTCCACGCCGACGACCACCGCGCCTTCCGCGGCGCGATGCAGCAGACGCTGTACGGCTCCCGCCTCGGCGCCCGGTTCGCGGTGTCCGGGCTCACCCCGGCCGACGCGGAGCGCATCGTCCCGGACCTGCTGGAGTTCGCCCGGCGGCAGCGCACCACCGCGGAGATCCAGACCTGGCTGGCGGAAAACCTCGGCCCGGAGCACAAGGACGCCGCCTGGTGGGGTCTGAAGGCCTACGCCCCGCTGCTGCACGCCCCCGCCGGCACCCCCTGGTCCTTCGGCGCCCGCGCCTCCTTCGTCGCCGCCCCGCCCGGCCCGCCGCTGTCCGGCCGTACCCCCGAGCCGGACTCGCTGCGCGCCCTGATCCTCCGCTACCTGGCCGCGTTCGGCCCGGCGACCGTCGCGGACATCGCCCAGTTCGCCCTGATCCAGCGGGCCCCCGTCCGCGCGGCCCTCGACACGCTCGACGACGGCCGGCTGGTCCGCCTCACCGGCGCCGACGGCGCCCTCCTCCTGGACGTCCCCGGAGCCCCGCGCCCGCCCGCCGACACCCCGGCCCCGCCCCGCCTGCTGGGGATGTGGGACAGCGTCCTGCTGGCCTACGCCGACCGCTCCCGGGTGATCCCCCCGGAGTACCGCCGCCTCGTCACCCGCGTCAACGGGGACGTCCTGCCCACCCTCCTCGTGGACGGCAGGGTGGCCGGGGTGTGGCGGGCCACCGCGGCGGGCGTGGAGGCGAGCGCGTTCCATCCGCTGCCCGCCGAGGTCTGGGAGGCGCTGTCGGCCGAGGCCGGCTCCCTGACCGCGCTCCTGGCCGGCCGCGGCGACCCGGACGTCTACGCCCGCCACACGCACTGGTGGGCCAAGCTCCCGCCCGCCGCCGAGACGCGCCTACTCCGCGCCGACGGCCACGGCTAGGACCGCCCGCACCTGGGCGACGATGTCCAGCCGGTTGCGTACGAACTCCGGGTCGGTCACCTCGGTGGTGTTGCCGGCGGCGAACTGGAGCACCGGCGTGTGGAGATGGCCGCCCGGCAGGGTGTCGTGCAGCCCCAGCCGGTCGCGCAGCAGGGTCGCGCGGTAGGCGATCTCGTTGGAGAGGTAGTTCCCGCCGCCCCCGGCCCGTGCGGTGGAGCCGGCGGTCGGGCCGTCCGGCCGGACGACGGGCTCGGTGGCCCCCGCCGGGATCTCGGTCACGGCCGTGTTGTCGTACACCGGGAAACGGCCGGTGTCCGCCCCGACGATCGCCGCGTACGGCAGGGTCGTCGTCGTCCACTGCGGCTGCGAGGCCGGGTCGGTCACCGGGACGGTCTCCGTGCGGCCGATGTTCTCGTTGTCCGGGAAGCCGCCCCGCCAGGCCCCGTTGGTGCGCTCCACGTCGAAGCGCCCGACCCGGCCCTGGCTGACCGTCGTGAACAGATCGACGTACGGCAGATACGGCCGCAGCGTCCGCTCCACCGTGCCCTGCGCGAAGTCCTGCCAGCGCACCGGGAACACGGCCGTCTCCACCCGGGCGGGCCCGTCCGCCGTCTCGATCACCGTGCCGTCCAGCGCGAGGGCGCTCGCGCCGGAGGGGTTGGAGATCCGGATGTCCCGGTCCAGGGTGAACGGGTCGAAGCCGGTGACCAGGACCCGCTTGAGGCCCTTCGTGCGCTGGGGGTACCGGATGTCGGTCTGGCCGCGCGAGGTGCGCTCCACCGCGTCCAGCAGCCTGGTCCGTTGGGCCTCGGTGAGTCCGAACCGCGCTTCCCAGGTGCGCACTTCACGCGTCATGCCCAGCCGCGCCCAGTACAGCGGCCGGTCGTCGTCCCGGCTCAGGTCGCCGCCCGCGGGGCCGCGTCCCTGCACCCGGTCGACGGCCCGCCGCCACAGGGCGGTGCCCTCGCGCACGACGATCCGGCGGGCCTGGGCGTAGGAGTGCGCGCGGTCGAGGGCGCGGGCCAACTCCGGTGCCACGGAGTCGAATCCGGACCGTCCGAGGATCTCCTGCGGTACGGCCTGTGCCAGCCGCTGTTCCTCGACGGTGGGGGAGGGGACCGCGGCGGAGGCGGTCGCGGTCGTGGACGCGGTCAGGCCGGCGAGCAGGGCCAGACCGAGGAAGCCATGGCGAACACGTAAGGAATTCACGGGAGTTGTATATCCCTCTGACCCCTCATGTCACGCCTGCGGCGTTGCTTCCTCGCCCAGCAGTCGCAGGAAGTCCCGGAACGCGGCCGCCATGTCCACCGACCCGGGGTCCAGCAGCCACTGGTACTGGAGCCCGTCCATGACCGCCACCAGCAGGGGCGCCGTGCGCTCGGGCGTGAGCCCGTTCGGCAGACGGTCGCCGTACTGGGCGCGCAGGGCCTGCGCCATGGTCTGCCGTACGCCCGTGTACCGCTCGGTGAAGTACTCCCGCGCCGGATGCCCCTCCGTCACGCTCTCGCCGAGCAGCGCCGAGAAGGTCTGGATGATCCCGGGCCGCATCGCGTTGTAGTCGACGAGCGAGGTCAGCAGATCGACCCGCCACGGGGTGTCCGGCACCGCGTCCCACTGGTCGCGTTCCTTCAGGACGGCCACCAGCAGCGCCTCCTTGGTGGGGAAGTGGTGCAGCAGCCCCTGCTGGGTCAGCCCGACCCGCTCGGCCACGGCCGCCAGACTCGCCCCCCGGTAACCGCGCTCGGCGATCACCTCCAGGGCCGCCCGGACGATCTCGGCCCGCCGCTCCTCGCTCCTGGTTCTGGCGCTCATGCCGTCACGGTACGGCATCCGAGCGGCGAAAGATAACAGCGAAGTAACGAAACCTACCGTTCTACAGGTAACCGATGCACGATGGGGACAGCGCACCGCACGCACTCAACGAGGAGGCACCGCCATGGCGGGAACGGAACAGGCCGTCGAGGCGGCCCTCGGCAAGCTCGACCTGGACGCCAAGACCCGGCTGCTGGCCGGACAGGACATGTGGTCACTGCCCGAGCTGCCGGAGATCGGCCTGAAGTCGCTCGTCATGTCCGACGGCCCGATCGGCGTCCGGGGCGTGCGCTGGACCGCCGACGACCCGTCCGTCGCCCTGCCCTCACCGACCGCCCTCGCCGCCACCTGGGACCCGGAGCTCGCCCGCCGCGCGGGCGTCCTGCTCGCCCAGGAGGCCCGCCGCAAGGGCGTCCACGTGCTGCTCGCCCCCACCGTCAACCTGCACCGCTCCCCGCTCGGCGGCCGCCACTTCGAGGCCTACAGCGAGGACCCCTACCTGACGGGCCGGATCGGCACCGGGTACGTCAAGGGCGTCCAGGAGGGCGGCGTCGGCACCACCGTCAAGCACTACGTCGCCAACGACGCCGAGACCGACCGCTTCACCGTGAACAACCTGGTCGGCGAGCGTGCCCTGCGCGAGCTGTACCTCGCCCCCTTCGAGGCCATCGTCGAGAACGCCCACCCGTGGGGCATCATGACCGCCTACAACACGGTCAACGGCACCACCATGACCGAGCACCACCACCTGGTGAACGAGGTCCTGCGCGGCGAATGGGGCTTCGACGGCTACAACGTCTCCGACTGGATGGCGGCCCGCGACACCGTCGGCGCGCTGCGCGGCGGCCTCGACGTCGCCATGCCCGGCCCGCAGACCGTCTACGGCGAGGCCCTCGCCCAGGCGGTCCGCGACGGCAAGGTGGCGGAGTCCGAGGTCGACGAGGCCGTCCGCCGCGTGCTCCGCCTGGCCGCCCGGGTCGGTGTCCTCGCCGACGCCGAGCCCGCCGTCACCGAACTTCCCGAGCCCGTCGACGGCGAGGCCCTGGCCCGCGAGCTGGCCGGCCGCTCCTTCGTCCTGCTCCGCAACGAACGCGCCGCGCTGCCCCTGAAGCCCGGCACCGTCGCCCTCATCGGCGCCGCCGCCCGCGACGCCCGGGTCCTCGGCGGCGGCTCCGCCACCGTCTTCCCGGCCCGGATCGTCTCCCCGCTCGACGGCCTCACCGCCGCCCTCCCCGAGGGCACCGTCACCTACGCCGTCGGCGCCGACCCCACCACCGAACTCGCCGTCGCCGACAAGGGCTTCACGCTCCGGGCGATCTGCCGGGACACCGAGGGGAACGTCCTCGGCACCGGCTCCGCCCCCAACGGCCAGATCCAGTGGATGGGCACCGACCTCCCCGAGGGCGTCACCCACGACACCCTCCACACCGTCGAGCTGACCGGCACCTTCACCCCGCGCGAGAGCGGCCCGCACTCCTTCGGCGTCAAGGGCACCGGCGCCTTCACCCTCACCGTCGCCGGGACGACGTACTTCGACGGCCCCCAGCTGCCCGCCGACGACGGCGACCCCTTCGAGGCCTTCTTCGGCGCCCCCGTGCCGCACGCCCGCGTGGACCTGACCGCCGGCGAACCGGTCGAGGTCTCCCTCACCTATGTCTTCGCCCTCCCCGACGAGATCCCCTTCAAGGTCGTCGCCTTCGCCCTCGCCCACCAGGAGCCGCAGCGCGGCGAGGACGAGCTGATCGCCGAGGCCGTCGAGGCCGCCCGCGCCGCCGACACCGCGGTCGTCGTGGTCGCCACCACCGACCGCGTCGAGTCCGAGGGCTTCGACCGCAAGGACCTCGCCCTCCCCGGCCGCCAGGACGACCTGGTCCGCGCGGTCGCCGCCGCCAACCCGAACACCGTGGTGGTCGTCAACTCCGGCTCCCCGGTCGAACTGCCCTGGCGCGAGGAGGTCGCCGCCGTGCTGCTCACCTGGTTCCCCGGCCAGGAGGGCGGCGCGGCCCTCGCCGACGTCCTCACCGGCGCCCGCGAGCCCGGCGGCCGCCTCCCCACCACCTGGGGCTCCCTCACCGACGCCCCGGTCACCCGGGTCACCCCGGCCGACGGCGAACTGCCGTACACCGAGGACCTCTTCATCGGCTACCGCGCCTGGGACAGGGAGGGCAGGACCCCCACGTACCCCTTCGGCCACGGCCTCGGCTACACCGACTGGGCCTACGAGTCCGTCGAGGTCGCCGGTACGACGGTCACGGTGCGGCTGCGCAACACCGGTGAGCGGGCCGGCCGCGAGGTCGTCCAGGTGTACCTGGCGCCCAGCGAGCCCGGCCCCGACCGCCCCGCCCGCCGGCTCGCCGGATTCGCCGCCGTCGAGGCCGGACCGGGGGAGAACGCCGAGGTCACCGTGGAGATCCCGCAGCGCGCCTTCGAGGTCTGGGACGAGGCCGACCACCGGTGGTTCTTTGTGAAGGGTTCGTACGAAATCCAGGTGGGTAGGTCCATCGCGGACCGCAGGATCACCGCGACGACTAACGTCTGAGGCGGGTACTCCTCACCCCATGAACAGCCCCGGCCCGGGACCTGACCCCTGGGCCGGGGCTATTTCTCACCGGACGCCTCTCACCGGACGCCGAACCCGTACACCGTCTCCGACCGGTACACCTCACCCGGCCGCAGCACGGTCGTGGGGAACTCCGGGCGGTTCGGCGAGTCCGGGAAGTGCTGGGTCTCCAGCGCGATCCCCCGGCACGGCGCGAACGGCTCGCCCAGGTGGTCCGCGGTGTACACCTGGATGCCCGGCTCGGTCGTCGACACCGTCAGCACCCGCCCGCTCGCCGGATCGTGCAGCTCCGCCACCTCCTGCGCCACGGCCGTGACGCCCTTGTCCAGCACGAAGTTGTGGTCGTAGCCGGAGCCGGTCTTGCGGGCCGTACGGAAGTCGAAGCGGGTGCCCGCCACCTCCGCGAGCTCCCCGGTCGGGATCAGATCCGCGTCCACCGGGGTGTACCGCGCGGCGGCCAGCCGCAGTTCATGGCCCCCGGCGTCCCCGCTGTCCGGCCCGCCCAGATTGAAGTAGCTGTGGTTGGTCAGGTTCACCACCGTCGGCGCGTCCGTGACCGCCTCGTACCCGAGCCGCAGCGCCCCCGACGCGTCCAGCGTGTACGTCGCCGAGACCTCCAGCCGCCCCGGGAAGCCCTCCTCGCCGTGCGGGCTCACCCGGCTCAGCCTGAGCCCGTGCTCGACCGGCTCCACCTCCCACACCCGCTTGTCGAAGCCGCGCGGACCGCCGTGCAGCGAGTTGGGCGCGTTGTTGGGCTCCAGCGCGTACGTCAGCCCGTCCAGCGGGAAGCGGGCGCCGGCGATCCGGTTCGCGTACCGGCCGACCAGGGCGCCCAGGAATGGCTCGGGGTGGGAGAGATAGCCGTCCAGGTCCGCGAACCCCAGCACCACGTCCGCCGTCCGCCCGTCCCGGTCGGGGACGTCCACGGACTGCACGATCCCGCCGTACGACAGCACCCGCACCCGGGTGCCCGCCCGCTCCAGTGTCCAGCGGTGTACCGGGGTGCCATCGGAAAGTGTTCCGAAGTGTTCGCTCATGGTCGGAACACTAAGTCACATGACCCGCGCGGTGACTTTTCGGTAGGCGATCTCCGCGAGCCGCGCCTGCCCGTCCCTGCTCGGATGGAACCAGTCCCAATGACTCAACTGATCCGTCCCGAACCGGAAGTCGTACACCGCGCCGCCGTCGAACCGGCACCGCGCGTCCTTCGCGCAGACCTCCTCCAGCACCCGGTTGTAGTCCTCCACCCGCCGCTGCACGGTGTCCCGCCGCGCGGTCGCCGCCGCGTCCAGCGCGTCCGCGTCGCCCAGCATCGAGGGGCAGATGCCCAGCTTCCAGATCTGCTTGCCCAGCGCGTTGGTCCGCCCCTGCGACCACAGCCGCTTCAGGTTCGGCACGCTCGCCACATACACCTGCGCCTTCGGCAGCGACCGGCGCAGCGTGCGCAGCGCCTCCTCGAACTCCGCCCGGAAGTCCGCCACCGGCGTCATCGCCGCCGTCGACTCCCGGCAGGCGTCGTTCGCCCCCGCCATCACCGTCACGAGCTGCGGTTTCTCCGCCGCCGCACGGGTCATCTGGTCCGCCACATCCGCCATCCTGGCCCCGGTCACCGCGTAGTTCCAGCTGTGCGTGGCCGCCTTCGAAGCACCCAGCAGCCGGACCGCGAGACTGTCGACCTCGGCGCTCGCCCCCGTCGCCCAGGACACCTCAGGGCAGTCCTGGAGGACCGTACAGGCGTCGAAGCCACGGGTGATGGAGTCGCCCACCGCCGCCATCGACGCCGGGCTCGTGTCCCACAACGGCGCCTGGGCCGCCCTCGCCTTCCTTGCCCCCGTGTCCCCCGAGCCGCCGCCCCCGCCCAGCACGTCACAGCCGGCCAGCCCCAGGACGGCCGCGCCGGTGACGGCCAGCACCGCCCGCACCCGCCGGTTTCGCATCCGCATCCCCTGGTGATCCCCTCGCTGCTCGGACGGGCGGCCCCACCCATGACAGGCCCCACCCATGACAACGCACAGGAGTTCCCGCGCGCCCGGACCGTGCGCCGGGACCGGGACACAACAGGACCCACAAGATGGAACGCTTCACACCCGTACAGGCGTCCTGCCGAGTGAAAGGCGGACGTTCACGGCACCGGGACCGACGGTACGTCACACTCCTTGCGCCGCCGCACGGTAGCCTCGCCATCAACGCGGCTGCCCCGACACCGCCGCCCTGCCCGCCTGCAAGATGTCCCGCTCTGCCCGGAGGTCCCGGTGACGACACGTGGAGTTCTGTACGTGCACTCCGCGCCGCGCGCGCTCTGCCCGCACGTCGAGTGGGCCATCGCCGGGGTGCTCGGCACGCGCGTCAACCTCGACTGGATCCGGCAGCCCGCCGCGCCCGGCACCTGGCGCTCGGAGTTCTCCTTCAAGGGCGAGGCCGGCACCGCCTCCAAGCTCGCCTCCGCGCTGCGCGGCTGGCAGATGCTCCGCTTCGAGGTGACCGCCGAACCCTGCGCCACCGCCGAGGGCGAGCGCTACAGCTGCACCCCCGACCTCGGCATCTTCCACGCCGTCACCGGCATCCACGGCGACATCCTCATCCCCGAGGACCGGCTGCGCGCGGCCCTGCTGCGCAGCCGGCGCGGCGAGACCGACCTCGAGGCCGAACTCGCCAAACTCCTCGGCAAGCCCTGGGACGACGAACTGGAACCGTTCAGACACGCGGGCGAGGGAGCCCCGGTCCGCTGGCTGCACCAGGTCGTCTGAGACGTGAACGCGTGAAGGGCCCCCACCTCTCGAGGCGGGGGCCCTTCACCTGCGTAGGGACGTCTCTCAGACCGTCCGGAACGCCAGCACCACGTTGTGCCCGCCGAAGCCGAACGAGTCGTTCAGCGCGGCGATACGGCCCTCCACGGGCAGCTTGCGGGCCTCGCCGCGGACGATGTCCGCGTTGGCCTCGGCCTCGGGGTCGAGGTTCTCGACGTTGATCGTCGGCGGCGCCACCCGGTGGTACAGGGCGAGCACGGTCGCGACGGTCTCGACACCGCCCGCGCCACCGAGCAGATGCCCGGTCATCGACTTGGTCGCCGAGACGGCCATGTGGTCGGCGTCGTCGCCGAAGACCTTGCGCAGCGCCTTCAGTTCGGCGATGTCACCGGCCGGCGTCGAGGTCGCGTGCGCGTTGACGTGCACGATCTCCGCCGGGTCCAGGTCGGTGCGCTCCAGCAGGTTCTGCAGGGCGTGCGAGATGCCGCGGCCCTCCGGCTCCGGCTGCACGATGTCGTGGGCGTCGGCGGAGATGCCCTGCCCGACGGCCTCGGCGTACACCCGGGCCCCGCGCTTCGCCGCGTGCTCCGCGGACTCCAGGACGACGACACCGGCGCCCTCGCCCAGCACGAAGCCGTCGCGGGCCACGTCGTAGGGACGGGAGGCACCCTGCGGGTCCTCGTTGTTCTTGGACATCGCCATCATGTTGCCGAACGCGGCGATGGGCAGCGGGTGGATCGCCGCCTCGGTACCACCGGCGACGACGACGTCGGCGCGGCCGGTACGGATCATCTCGATGGCGTAGCCGATGGCCTCGGCGCCCGACGCGCAGGCGGAGACCGGGGTGTGCACGCCGGCGCGGGCGCCCACGAGCAGACCGACGTTGGCGGACGGGCTGTTCGGCATCAGCATCGGCACGGTGTGCGGGGAGACCCGGCGGACGCCCTTCTCCTTCAGCACGTCGTACTGGTCGAGGAGGGTGGTGACACCGCCGATGCCGGAGGCGATGACCGCGCCGAGCCGGTCGGGGTCGACCTTGCCGTCACCGCCGTCCTCGCCGGCCTTGCCGGTGAAACCGGCGTCCTTCCAGGCCTCCTGAGCCGCGATCAGCGCGAACTGCGCCGAGCGGTCCAGCTTGCGGGCCTGCGGGCGCGGGATGACCTCGAGGGGCTCCACGGCGACCGGGGCCGCGATCCGGACGGCCTGGTCGGCCGCCCACTCCTGCTCCAGGACCTTGACACCGGACTTGCCGGCGACCAGGCCCTCCCAGGTAGAGGCTGCGTCGCCACCCAGCGGTGTGGTTGCGCCGATACCGGTGACGACCACGGTGCGATTGGTCGGGCTCACGGATTCTTTCTCCAACGTTACGAGGATTCAGCGGCGCCACCGCCGGGTGGCGGGGCAGTTCAGCCCAGAGGATCGGAAGATCAGCCCTGGTGCTTGAGGATGTACTCGGTCGCGTCGCCGACCGTCTTGAGGTTCTTGACGTCCTCGTCCGGGATCTTGACGTCGAAGCGCTCTTCGGCGGCGACGACGACCTCGACCATGGACAGCGAGTCGACGTCCAGGTCGTCGGTGAAGGACTTGTCCAGCTGGACGTCCTCAACCGGGATGCCGGCGATCTCGTTCACGATGTCGGCGAGACCGGCGACGATCTCTTCCTGAGTGGCGGCCATGATGGCGCTCCTTCGTTGTGTTCCAGAGGGTGTGGCAGTGGTGCTTTTCCGCGACCGGATCGCATGATCCGGCACGGAGTGCCTAGGGGAGGGTAACGACAGTCGCGGCGTAGACGAGACCCGCCCCGAAACCGATGACGAGCGCGGTGTCGCCGCTCTTCGCCTCACCGGTCGCCAGGAGCCGCTCCATCGCGAGCGGGATCGAGGCGGCCGAGGTGTTGCCGGTGGTGCGCACGTCACGGGCGACCATGACGGACTCCGGCAGCTTGAGAGTCTTGACCATCGAGTCGATGATCCGCTCGTTGGCCTGGTGCGGGATGAAGACGTCCAGCTCGTCGGCGGTGATGCCGGCGGCCTCCAGCGCCTCCTTGGCGACCTTGGCCATCTCGAAGACGGCCCAGCGGAAGACCGCCTGGCCCTCCTGCGTGATCGCGGGGAACTTCGCCACGTCACCGTCGCGGTAGTCCGTCCACGGCACGGTCTGCTTGATGGTCTCCGACTTGTCGCCCTCGGAACCCCACACCGTCGGCCCGATCGCCGGCTCGGTGGAAGGACCGACGACGACCGCGCCGGCGCCGTCGCCGAACAGGAAGGCCGTGGCCCGGTCCTCCAGGTCGGTCAGATCGCTCAGCCGCTCCACGCCGATGACGAGGACGTACTCGGCGGAGCCCTCGACGACCATGCCCTTGGCGAGCGTCAGGCCGTAGCCGAAGCCCGCGCAGCCGGCCGAGATGTCGAAGGCGGCGGCCTTGTCGGTGCCGAGCTTGTCGGCGATCTCGGTCGCGACGGCCGGCGTCTGCTTGAAGTGCGAGACGGTCGACACGACCACGGCGCCGACCTGCTCGGCGGTGATCCCGGCGTCGGCGATCGCCTTGCCGGCCGCCTCGACCGACATGGCGGCGACGGTCTCCTCGTCGTTCGCCCAGTGCCGGGTCTCGATGCCCGAGCGCGAGCGGATCCACTCGTCGGAGGAGTCGATCGTCTCCAGGATGACCTCGTTGGGCACGACCCGGGTGGGCCGGTAGCCGCCGACGCCGAGGATGCGCGCGTACGGATGGCCCTTGCTGGGCCTGATCTTCGCCATCAGGGCTCCTTGTCAGGCGGCGCCATGCTCGGAGAGGAGCTCACGAGCGGCGTCGAGGTCGTCGGGGGTCTTCAGCGCGAGCGTCTTGACGCCGGGCAGGGCGCGTTTGGCGAGGCCGACCAGGGTGCCGCCGGGGCAGACCTCGATGATCGCGGTCGCGCCGAGCTCCTTGAAGGTCTCCATGCACAGGTCCCAGCGGACCGGGTTGGCGACCTGGCCGACCAGCCGCTCCAGCACCTCGGCGCCGGTCGCGACGGTCCTGCCGTCCTTGTTCGAGACGTACACGACCGTCGGGTCGGCCGGGGCCAGCTCCGCGGCGGCCTTGGCGAGGGTCTCGACGGCCGGGGCCATGTGGTGCGTGTGGAACGCGCCGGCGACCTTCAGCGGGACGACCTTGCGGACGCCCTCGGGCTTGTCCTCGTTCAGCGCGGCGAGCTGCTCCAGGGTGCCGGCCGCGACGATCTGGCCCGCGCCGTTGACGTTCGCCGGGGTCAGCCCGAGCTTCTCCAGATGCGGCACGGTGACCTCGGGGTCGCCGCCGAGCAGCGCCGACATCCCGGTCGCGGTGACCGCGGCGGCCTCGGCCATCGCGAGGCCACGGCGGCGTACGAGGGTCAGCGCGGCGGTGTCGTCGAGGACACCCGCGAAGGCGGCCGCGGTGATCTCGCCGACACTGTGACCGGCGACCGCGCCGGGCGTGATGTCACCGAGCGCCGTGGCCGAGACGATCCCGGCCGCCACCAGCAGCGGCTGGGCGATCGCGGTGTCACGGATCTCGTCCGCGTCGGCGTGCGTGCCGTAGTGCACCAGGTCGAGGTCGATGGCCGCCGACAGGGCACGCAGGCGGTCCTCGACACCGGGGAGGTCGAGCCAGGGGGTCAGGAAGCCGGGCGTCTGGGCGCCCTGGCCGGGAGCGACGAGTACGAGCACTCTCACACTCTCTCTTGTGGACGGCCGGGGCCGCCCGTGGGGACAGGGACGAAGAACGGCAGGGGGTTTTGTGGACCCCCGACAAAAGCCTACGTCTGGGGATCTCCGTCGACGAGGCGCCCCAGGATGAGCGCGATCCGCAGGGTGAATGCGGAGCGTACATCGGATGGTGACCAGCCGGTGACGTCAGTCACACGTCGGAGCCGGTAGCGCACGGTGTTGGGATGCACGAACAGCATCCGCGCCGCGCCCTCCAGACTGCTCGCCTGTTCGAGATACACGGAGAGCGTCTCCAGCAGCGCGGAGCCGGCCTCCTCCAGCGGTCTGTAGATCTCCTCCACCAACTGCTCGCGCGCGCTGGGATCACCGGCGATCGCGCGTTCCGGAAGCAGATCGTCCGCCAGGACCGGGCGCGGCGCGTCCTGCCAGGCCGAACACGCCTTGAGGCCCGCGGCGGCCGCCTGCGCGGACCGGGTGGCCGCCAGCAGATCGGGCACGACGGGCCCGGCCACCACCGGACCGGCGGCGAACGGCCCGATCAGCGACTTGGCGACGGCGATCGGATTGTCGCTGCCGCCCGCGATGACGACCAGCCGCGAGCCCAGCACCCCGGTGAGCACCTGGAGCTTGGCGTGCCGGGAAGCGCGCCGGATGGCCTCGACGGTCAGCTCGGAGTCCCCGTCCGGGGCGGTGCCGAGCACCACGCACACATGTTCCGGCGCGTTCCAGCCGAGCGCGGCGGCCCGGCTCACGGCACCCTCGTCGGCCTCCCCGCTGAGCACCGCGTTGACGACCAGCGACTCCAGCCGGGCGTCCCAGGCGCCGCGCGCCTCTGCGGCCTGGGCGTACACCTGGGCGGTCGCGAAGGCGATCTCGCGCGCGTAGACGAGCAGCGCCTCGCGCAGCACACCCTCGTCACCGGGGGCCGCGACCTCGTCGATCGCGGACTCCATGACCTCGATCGTGGTGCGGACCATCTCCACGGTCTGGCGCAGCGTGATGGCCCGGGTCAGCTCCCGGGGCGCGGTCCCGAACACATCGGTGGAGATCGCCTGTGGGGCGTCCGGGTGCCGGAACCACTCCGTGAAGGCGGCGATGCCGGCCTGGGCGACCAGCCCGATCCAGCTACGGTTCTCCGGGGGCATCGCCCGGTACCACGGCAGCGTCTCGTCCATCCGCGCGATGGCCTGCGCGGCGAGGCTCCCGGAGGACTTCACCAGCCGCTTCAGGGTCGCGGGGTGCGGGTGGTCGGGGTGCGCTGCGGTGTCGGGGTGGGTGGTTTCGGGTTCGGGCACGTGCACAAGGTTGCCTTATCGCGAGGGCGATGTGCGTGGGCGGGGCCTCGCGTGGTCCGACTCACGCGCCCTGGGGCTACCGTGGGGGCGTGATGGACGTACGCCGCGCCGACGCGCGCTATCCCGGAGGGGACCCGGCGGCCGGCATCGAGACACGGCACGCCTTCTCCTTCGGGTCCCACTACGACCCCGACAACCTCCGCTTCGGCGCGCTGATCGCCTGCAACGAGGAGCGGCTCGCACCCGGCGCCGGGTTCGACGAGCACCCCCACAGCCACACCGAGATCGTCACCTGGGTCGTGGAGGGTCAGCTGACGCACCGCGACTCACAGGGCCACGAGACGACGGTCCGGCCGGGGGACGTCCAGCGCCTCAGCGCGGCGGGCGGCGTCCGGCACGTCGAGCGCAACGACGGCACCGCCCCCCTCACCTTCGTGCAGATGTGGCTGGCCCCGCTGGACCCCGGCGGCGACCCGTCGTACGAGATCGTCCACGGCATCGCGGACTCCACGCCCTACGCCGTCCCCGGCGCCGGGGCGATGCTCCACGTACGACGGCTGGTGCCGGGGGAGCGGACGGCGGTGCCGGACGCGCCACGGGTGTACGTCCACGTGGTGCGCGGCACCGTCCGGATGGGCCCGCACGAGCTGGGCCCCGGGGACGCGGTGCGCGCCGCGGACGAGAAGGACCTCGACCTGCACACCCTGACGGGCCCGGCGGAGGCGCTGATCTGGGAGCTGTCCGGCTAGGGCGCCGGTGTTCTCCTGCGGGCCGCCAGCAACGCGATGTCGTCCTCGAACATGCCGCTGGTCAGCCGCGTGAGCAGGGTGTCGAGCAGCTGCTCCAGCGGGCCGTCGGCCGACAGGCCCATCTCGGTGAGGGAGCGCATGCCGTCGTCGATGTCCACCCCGCGCTGCTCCACGAGACCGTCGGTGTAGAGCAGCAGGACGTCTCCGGGCTCGAAGGAGAACGTTGTCATCTCGCGTGCGACTCCAGCCGGTGGATCACCGCCCGCCACAGCCGGCGTCCGCCCGGCGCGGGGGTGAGGACGGTGGTCAGCGTCACCTCCCGGGGGCGCCCGTCCACCAGCACCTCGATCAGGACGCGGGCAGGCCAGTGGCCTGGGACCAGGCGGGATTGACGTACAGATAGAGCGTCGCCGCACGGTCGGTGACCGCCGTGCGCGGTCCCTGGGGCTGGACCGGGGGAAAGAGCCACGACGGCGGAAGTCGTTCAGCGTTCACCGTCTTCTCCAGCTGTCCGGGGAAGCTGTCGGGACGTCGATTCCCTTCCCATCCTGTGGGCAGGGAAGGGGCGGCGCATCTTGGCTGATCAGTGGCCGTCGGCCCCCGCCTCGGCGAGCACCGCGTCCGTGAACGCCGGCCAGGTCTCCACCGCCCACGGCCCGAAGGCGCGGTCGGTCAGCGCGACGGCCGCCAGCCCCGCGGCCGGGTCGATCCACAGGAACGTACCGGACTGGCCGAAGTGGCCGAAGGTGCGCGGGGAGGACGAACTCCCCGTCCAGTGCGGGGACTTGCCGTCGCGGATCTCGAAGCCGAGACCCCAGTCGTTGGGGTTCTGATGGCCGTACCCCGGCAGGACGCCCTTCGTGCCGGGGTACTGGACGCTCATCGCCTCCGCCACCGTGCGCGGGTCCAGCAGCCGGGGCGCCTGCACCTCGGCCGCGAAGCGGAGAAGGTCCTCAACCGTCGAGACGCCGTCCTTGGCGGGGGAGCCCTCCAGGGTGGTGGCCGTCATGCCCAGCGGCTCCAGCACCGCCTGCCGCAGATACTCCGCGAACGGGATGTCCGTGGCCTTCGCGAGGTGGTCGCCGAGCTGCTCGAACCCGGCGTTGGAGTACAGCCGCCGCTCCCCGGGCGCCGCCGTCACCCGGTGCTCGTCGAAGGCGAGCCCCGAGGTGTGCGCGAGGAGGTGCCGTACCGTCGCCCCGGGTGGCCCGGCCGGCTCGTCCAGCTCCACCGCCCCCTCCTCGTACGCGACGAGCACGGCGTACGCGGCCAGCGGCTTGGTGACCGAGGCCAGCGGGAACCGCCGCCCGACCGGCCCCTGGGTGCCCAGGACCGTGCCGTCGGCCCGTACGACACCCGCGGCGGCGGAGGGAACCGGCCAGTTCTCGATCAGCGCGAGGCTCTGCAGCGACATGCCGACGAGCCTATGTCCCTCACAACAGCAGCTCCAGCAAGGGGTCCGGCTTGGGGCGGAAGCCCAGGGACACGTACAGCGGCTCGGCCTCGGTGGACGCGGTGAGGTGCACCTGGCGCACCCCCCGTTCCCGGAACCACGCCAGCAGCGCGTCCATCCCGGCCCGTGCGTAGCCCCGGCGGCGGGCGTCCGGGTCGGTCGCGACGCTGAAGACGTACCCGACGGCGCCGAGCGGGTTGCCGGCCCGTCCGATCCGGTACTCCACCGTCCCCACCACCAGCGCGGCCAGCGCCCCCGCCCGTGCGGGATGGTCGACGACGAACGCGCCGAAGTCCCCGTCGGGCTCGGCGAGCCGGGCCCGCAGTCCGGGCAGGGACTCCCTCTGCCAGTCGGTCGGCCCGGCGTTGGTGCCGGCCAGGGAGTCGATCATCACCTGACGCAGCCGCAGTACCTCGGCGGCGTCCTCGGGCAGCGCCCGGCGCACAACGGTCATGGCCCCGCACGCTAACCGTCATGATCAGGCCGCGTCCCCCGAATTCTTACCGATTCCGCTTGCTTGGAGCCCACTCCAAGGTCATAGCGTGGAGGCCATGACGGTGTTGCAGACCACGCCCGTGACCACCGAGCAGGACCCGAGCCCCGCAGACGTCTGCTCCGCGCCACCACCGCGGCATCCCCGCCCCGACGGGCAGGACAGCTACACGATCAGCGAGGTCGTCGCGTTCACCGGCCTGACGGCCCACACCCTGCGCTGGTACGAGCGGATCGGGCTGATGTCCCACATCGACCGCTCGCACACCGGCCAGCGCCGCTACAGCAACCGGGACCTGGACTGGCTCGACCTCGTCGGCAAGCTGCGGCTCACCGGGATGCCGGTCGCCGACATGGTGCGGTACGCGGAGCTGGTGCGCGAGGGCGACAGCACGTACGGGGAGCGCTACGAGCTGCTGGAGGCGACACGGCGGGACGTCATGGCCCGGATCGCCGAGCTCCAGGACACGCTCGCCGTGCTCGACCGCAAGATCATGTTCTACGCGGACGCCTCGCGCGTCCAGGCGTACGAAGGGGAGAGGACCACCCGATGACCGACAGCGGGATCCCGACCGCGCGACTCGGCGAGAGCGGCCCCGAGGTCGGTGTCCAGGGCCTCGGCTGCATGGGCATGAGTTTCGCGTACGGCCCCCCGGACGCGAAGGAGTCCCGGGACACCCTGGAACGCGCCCTGGAGCTCGGTGTCACCCTGTACGACACGGCGGACGCGTACGGCGCGGGGGACAACGAACGCTTCCTCTCCCCCTTCTTCAGGGCGCACCGCGACGAGGTCGTCATCGCGACCAAGTTCGCGCTGTGGATCCCGCCCGAGGACCCGTCCCGGCGGATCATCCGCAACGACGAGCCGTACATCCGCCAGGCCGTCGAGGACAGCCTGAAGCGGCTGGACGTCGATGTGATCGACCTCTACTACATGCACCGGCGCGATGTGGACGTGCCGATCGAGGACACCGTGGCCGTGATGGCGGAGCTGGTCCGCGAGGGCAAGGTCAGGCAGCTGGGCCTGAGCGAGGTGACGGCCGCCGAACTGCGCGCGGCGCACGCGGTGCACCCCATCGCCGCCGTGCAGTCGGAGTGGTCCCTGTTCAGCCGGGACATCGAGGCCCATGTCGTCCCGGCGGCGACCGAACTCGGCGTGAGCCTCGTCCCGTACTCCCCGCTCGGTCGCGGCTTCCTCACCGGTTCCTTCGCCGACGCCGCCCAGGACCTCGGCGCCGACGACTTCCGCCGTACCCAGCCGCGCTTCACCGGCGAGAACGCGGCCGCCAACGGGGCCCTCCTGGAGCCGATCCGCGCGGTGGCGGCGGCCCACGGGGCCACCCTCGGTCAGATCGCGCTGGCCTGGGTCCACCAGCGGTCGGAGGCGTTCGGCCTCCCGGTGATCCCGATCCCGGGCACCAGGAAGCCCGGCCGGGTGGAGGAGAACACGACGGCGGCCACGATCCGACTCACGGACGAGGAACTGGTGCTGCTGGAGCCGATCGCGGGCAAGGTGGCAGGAGACAGGTACGCGGACATGCGGTTCGCTTCAGCCGGCCGCGAGTAGGGGTCTTTTGCCTTTAGGGGCGCGGGGAACTGCGCGATCAACCCCCACCGACCCGCACCCGACCACGCACCCCTAAAGCTCAGCCAACAACTCGGCCTTCTTCGCGGAGAACTCCTCATCGGTCACCAGACCGGCCTGATGCAGTTCTCCCAGATGCCTGATCCGTTCGGCGATGTCCGAGGGATCGCGACGGGGGCCCGTGACCGAGGCCACGGGCCCCCGCGTCCGGACCGCGGAGAGGACCGCCGCCGCGAACGGCAGAGACTCGTGCACCGGCCCGTACCCCAGCCCGAACACCACGGTCCCCGGGTCCTGGTCGGCCTGCGCCTGCGCCGGGGAGTCCGCACCGCGCACCAGCCGCAGATGCCCCTCGAACACCTCCGGCGAGCGCCACTCCACCCCGCTCAGCTCGGACACGGCGAAACTCTGGTCGCCGGCTTTCCACTTCGCCGAGGACGCCCCCGTCCAGAACCACCGGAACCGCACGGTCCGGCCGTCGAAGGACGCCTTCCCGTCGTACGCCTTGAACGACAGCGGCGCCTCGGGAGGCGGGACGAGGAATCGTTCCGCCGGACCGGACTCCGTCAGCCGGGAGCGCAGCTCGTCGGCGTAGAACTCCGCGAGCACCTCCCGCTCGGCGGGCAGCACCAGCCGGTAGGGGTCGGAGCCGTCCTTGAGCTGGCCCGCCGCCGCCTCGATCAGCGGATCGGCCCCCGCCCGCGGCTCCGCGCGCAGCACGACGGTCCCGCGCCGGCCCGGGGAGAGCGTCACCCCGGACAGGGCAGTGAGCGGAATTCTTCGTTCACCCAGCGCCGACAGCAGCCTGGGCGTGCGCATCCCCCGTTCGTAGCGGATGAGGACGGAGTCGGACTCGAACTCCCAGGCGGCATGAAATCCGGCCAGTACGTCACCCATGCGGCTCATCGTATGCGGGACACGCATCTTCGTCCCCTCCTCGCGCATGCCGCAATTCCTGCGTCTCTACGCGCGTCCAGCCGTCGTCGTGTCGGACAAACCCTCCCGGCAGGCGCCGGAGTCGTCGGCGCACTCCACGGAGCGGTACGCGCCAGAGCCGATGTCGGCGAGGTTGCGCAGGCTGTCGGTGCCCGGCACGAAGTAGCCGCCGTGGCCCTGCGCGTCCTCGGAGGACAGCACCCGCGCCCCGAACGCCCGCGCCATCGGATCCTCGCCGTGCCCGAGCCCGCCGACCTCCAGATGTGGGACGTCCCCCACCCAGTCGTCGGCGTCGCGCATCGCCCACACCCGGGCGTCGGTGCCCAGCTCGGCCGCCTTCTCCACCCGCATGCCGGGGCTGCCGGCCACCGCTATGTCGCTCACCCGGTCCGGCAGCGTGTGCGCGGCGACCCCGCACAGCACCGAGCCGTAGCTGTGGCAGAACAGCGAGACGGGCGAGGTGCCGGGCAGGGCGCGCAGCAGGGCGTTCAGCCGTACGGCGCCGCTCTCGGCGCGCATCGCGGTCGCCGAGTCGATGCCGAGGCCGTCGGGGGAGGTGTAGTCGGCCCAGGCGATCACGGCGGTCCGGGCGGAGGGGCGCGCCTCGCGCTCGGCCGCGTACAGCGCCTCGGCCATGCCGACGGGCGCCGAGTACCTGCGGTTGGTGCGCTGGAAGGTGAGCAGATCGGTGTCGACGCCGGGGACGACGACGGAGATCCGCTCGGCGGTGTCCAGGTCGCCGAAGACCTCGGCGGCCCGGCCCGAGCCCTCCGGGTCGAAGGCGAGGATGTGCCGGCCGGCGCCGCTCATCGCCTCGTAGCGGTGCATGCGCCGCCCGGCCTCCTGCTGTCCGGCGGGCGTGAGGCGGCTGTCGTGCATCCGCCCCCGCTCGACGCGGATCTGCTGGTGCAGCGCGATCCGGTTGGCGCGGTAGCGCAGCTCGACCGGGGCGCCGTTCATGTTGCCCACGGCGAGCGCGTAGTCATGGGCGAGCCCGGTGCGCTCGGCGGCGGTCAGCGAGGCGAAGAAGCGGGCGATCCGGCCCGGTGCCGCGTCCGGGTCCGGCAGGGCGCGGCCGTCCACCCGGCCGTGCTCCCAGGCCGAGCGCGAGGCCTTCAGCGCGGTGGTCCCCTCGTGGTGGCGTACCGCGGTCCAGCCGGCGGTCGCCAGCATCACGAACACCACCGCCAGCGCGGGGAGCGCGCGCCAGAGGCTCAGTTGCGGGGAGGTGTCGAAGGAAGTCACTGGGAGGACACACTAGGAGAACGACCGGGTCTCAGGTTAATAAAGTGGCGGGGATCACGTTTCGACCGGCGTGTCGATGGTCATAGACCTCTTCAGGCCTTGCGCCAGTCCCCCAGCAGGGCCGGTCCGACCTGGTCGAGATGGCGGGTCGTCAGCGCGTGCATACCGGCCGGGCTGAACTCCCCCTCCGCCGCTGTCACCCACTGCCGCTCGGTCACCCGCATCACCCCGCTGAACACCGCCACCGCGAGCCGCGGCCGCGGATCGGTGTCCACGTCCAGGCCCTCCCGCTCGGCGATCACGCCCGCGAGCGCCTCCTCGACCTCGGTCGACCGCCGAAGATACGCGGCGAGCAGCACCGGCGTCGACTCGATCACCCGGTACATCCGCAGATACAGCTCCACGGGTACGACGCTCTCCACGACCTCGTTGAGGGAGGACCAGCCGTCCAGCACGGCCTGCCGCAGCGCCTCCATCGGCGGCTCGTGCGCCGGACGCTCCCGCACCGCCTGCACGAACCGCTCCACGGTCAGCTCCACCAGGCCGAGCGCGGCCTCCTCCTTGCCGGCGAAGTAGCGGAAGAAGGTGCGCGGCGAGACGTCGACGGCCTCGGCGATCGCGTCCACGGTGGTGTGCTCGTACCCCCGCGACACGAACAGCTCCACCGCGGCCCGCAGCAGCGCGTCCCGGGTGCGCCGCTTCTTGCGTTCACGCAGGGTCTGTTCGCGCAGTGTGTGCATACGTGTCAGTTACTGACTTGTGAACTCGTTTGTCAATTGTCAGTGGCTGTCCTTAGCCTCGAGCGCATGACTAGTCAGACCACCATCGACACGACGGGGTCGGGGGACAAGGCGCCGGCGGCCCCGTCGGACCTGCCCCCGGCCCAGGGGCTGCGCGGCCACCCGTGGTTCACCCTCATCACCGTCGCCGTCGGGGTCATGATGGTGGCCCTCGACGGCACCATCGTGGCCATCGCCAACCCGGCCATCCAGAAGGACCTGGGCGCCACCTTCGCCCAGGTGCAGTGGATCACCAACGGCTACTTCCTGGCCCTCGCGGTCTCCCTGATCACCGCGGGCAAGCTCGGTGACCGCTTCGGCCACCGCCAGACCTTCCTGATAGGCGTCGTCGGCTTCGCCGCCGCCTCCGGCGCGATCGGCCTGTCCGACAGCATCGCGCTGGTCGTCACCTTCCGTGTGCTGCAGGGCCTCTTCGGCGCGCTGCTGATGCCGGCCGCGCTCGGTCTGCTGCGGGCGACCTTCCCGGCCGAGAAGCTCAACATGGCCATCGGCATCTGGGGCATGGTCATCGGCGCCTCCACGGCGGGCGGCCCGATCCTCGGCGGTGTCCTCGTCGAGCACGTCAGCTGGCAGTCGGTGTTCTTCATCAATGTGCCGGTCGGCCTCGTCGCCCTCGTCCTGGGCGTGCTGATCCTGCTCGACCACCGGGCCGAGAACGCGCCCCGCTCGTTCGACCTGCTCGGCATCGCCCTGCTGTCGGCCGCGATGTTCTGCCTGGTCTGGGCTCTGATCAAGGCCCCGACCTGGGGCTGGGGCGACGGCAAGACCTGGGCCTTCGTCATCGGGTCCGTCGTGCTGTTCGCCGCCTTCGCCCTGTGGGAGACGAAGGTGAAGGAGCCGCTGATCCCGCTGGCGCTGTTCCGTTCCGTCCCGCTGTCGGCGGGCGTGGTCCTGATGGTCCTCATGGCCATCGCCTTCATGGGCGGCCTGTTCTTCGTGACGTTCTACCTGCAGAACGTGCACGGCATGAAGCCCATCGACGCCGGTCTGCACCTCCTTCCGCTCACCGGCATGATGATCGTCGGCTCCCCGCTCGCGGGCGCGATGATCACCAGGCTGGGTCCGCGCATCCCGCTGGCCGGCGGCATGGCGGCCACCGCGATCGCCATGTACGGCATGTCCACGCTGGAGACGGACACCGGCAGCGCCGTCATGTCCCTGTGGTTCGCCCTGCTGGGCCTCGGGCTCGCCCCGGTCATGGTCGGCGCCACCGAGGTCATCGTCGGCAACGCGCCGATGGAGCTGTCCGGCGTGGCGGGCGGCCTCCAGCAGGCGGCGATGCAGATCGGCGGCAGCCTCGGCACCGCCGTGCTGGGCGCCGTGATGGCCTCCAAGGTGGACGGCGACCTGCCGGGCAACTGGACCGCGGCGGGTCTGCCCGCACTCACCCCCGCCCAGCTCGACCAGGCCTCCGAGGCGGTCCAGGTCGGGGTGGCGCCGGTGACGCCCGAGACTCCGGCCGAGGTCGCCGCGAAGATCACCGACGTCGCCCACGACACCTTCATCTCCGGCATGAGCCTGGCGTCCCTGGTGGCGGCCGGGGTCGCGGTCGTCGCCGTGTGCGTCGCCCTGCTCACCAAGCGCGGCGAGAACGCGGAGGCGGGCGCCGGGGTCGGTCACATCTGAGGCCACGATCCGAGGGTCACGATCCGAGGCCACCCCCGGCAGGGGAAATCTGACGGATTTTCAAAGGATTTCCCCTATCCGGGTGATGAGGCTAAAGGCCCCTCGCCTCCGGAACACGCCACGGGTCACAGTTAGTCAAGCCCTCCGGATGGGAGGGCGGTCAGGGCCGCGACGCGCTGCCGGAGGGGGACGGCGCGCCGCGGCCCTGGCCTGCGTCCGGGCGTCAGGACGGCTGGACCTGGTCGAAGAGGGCGACGGCTGCGGCAGGATCCGGGCTCACCAGGCGTTCCAGGCCGGCCGTCGTGATCTCCGCCCAGCGGCCGGCCCGTGCCCACATCCGTTCCTCGAACGCGCGAACGACGTCGTCCGGATCCCCGGTGCCGGTGGCGAGGGACTCGGCCAGCTCGGCGCCCTCCAGCATCGCGAGGTTCGCGCCCGCCCCCAGCGGCGGCATCAGATGGGCGGCGTCGCCCAGGAGCGTCACCCCGGGGACGTGCTCCCAGGTGTGCGACACGGGCAGGACGTGGAGGGGGCGGTGGGCGAAGACGGCGCCGTGGTGGAGCAGGTCGAGGACGGGAGCGGCCCAGCCGTCGAACAGGGCCAGCAGACTCGCTCGCACGGCCCCGGCGTCGGCCGGGTCCAGGTCCGTGTGCCAGTCCAGCGGCGCGCGGAACTGGGCGTACACCTTGACGTGGCCGCCGCTGTTGCGCTGGGCGACGAGCTTGCGGTTCACGCCGTACACGGCCATGGAGCCGTCGCCGATCATCCGGGCGAGGTCCGGGTGACGGGTGTCGACGTCGTCCAGGGAGGTCTCGACCGTGGTGATGCCGGTGTAGTGCGGCATCACCGGTGAGACGGCCGGGCGGGTCCGGGACCAGGCGCCGTCCGCGCCGACCACGAGGTCGAACGTCTCCTGCCGCCCGTCCGCGAAACGGACGAGGACGCCGTCCCGGGTCCCCGGCACCACCTGCGTCACCTCCCGCCCCCACCGGACATCGAGAGGGCCGAGCAGCAGGTCGCGCAGCTGCCCGCGGTCGATCTCGGGATTGGCCCGCTCGTCGGCACGGGGCCGCCAGTCCCGCAGGACGGTCCCGTCCGTGTCCAGGATGCGCATGGCCTGACCCTCGGGGCGGGACAGCGCCTGGAACTCCGCCAGCAGCCCCGCCTTGTCCAGCGCCGGCTGGCCGAGCCCTTCGTGCAGGTCCAGCGTGCCGCCCGGGGGGCGCGCATCGGGCCCGGGATCGCGTTCCAGGACGGTGACGGGGTGGTCATGGCGGTGCAGGACACGGGCGAAGGTGAGGCCGCCAGGGCCACTGCCGACTACGGCGATGCGTTGTCTCATGTCGATACACTGTATTTTCCCGGTACGGTGCATCGCAACAGTACGATGTGGCCATGACTGTCTGGGACCGGCCGGAGCCGCCGACTCGCCCCGTGCCGCTCGACCGGGAGCGGATCGTCGCCGCCGCCGTCGCCCTGGCCGACGAGGGCGGGCTGGAGGCGGTGTCGGTGCGCAAGGTCGCCGCCCGGCTGAACGCCGGCCCGATGCGGCTGTACGGATACATCTCCACCAAGGAGGAGCTCTTCGACCTCATGGTGGACGAGGTCCAGGGCGAGATCCTCCCCGAGGAGCAGCCGGGCGACTGGCGGGAGGCGCTGCGCGTCCTCGCCCACCGCACCCGGCAGGCCGCCCTCCGTCATGAATGGCTGGCCGACCTGCTCGGCGGCCGCCCGGCCCTGGGCCCGAACGGCCTCGCCGTGGCCGAGGCCACCCTGGCCAGCCTCGACGGCCTCGCCGACGTCGACACCGTCATGCGCGCCGTGGAGACGGTCAGCGCCTACTGGACCGGCGCGATCCGGCGCGAGATCGCGAACCTGCGGGCGGAGCGCGTCACGGGCCTGTCCAAGCACGACTGGCAGCGCGCCCACGGCCCGCATCTGACGAGGATGCTGGCCACGGGCCGCTTCCCGGCGCTGTCCAAGGCCGTGTACGACGGCACGGACGTGGACGCCGGGACATCCTTCGCGACCGGCCTGGACTGGGTCCTCGACGCCGTGGCGGCCAGACTCAGCCGGACTTGATCGTTTTGTCGGCCCCTCTGAGTTCCGCCACCTCCGCGCGCAGCGCGCGGACCTCCTCGGCCAGCGCGAGGATCGCCTCCGTCTGGGCCCGCTCCTCCACGTCGTCCTTCTCGAAGCGCTCGATGAACCAGGCGGCGATGTTGGCGGTCACCACACCCAGCAGCGCGATGCCCGACAGCATCAGCCCGACCGCGATGAGCCGGCCCATCCCGGTGGTCGGCGCGTGATCGCCGTACCCCACCGTGGTCATCGTGGTGAACGACCACCACAGGGCGTCACCCAGGGTGCGGATGTTCCCCTCCGGTGACTCCCGCTCCACCGACAGCACGGCGAGCGACCCGAACATCAGCAGCCCGACGACCACCCCCGCGACATAGGTCGTCACCTGGATCTGCGTGGCCATCCTCGCCCGCCGCCCCAGCAGCAGGAGCGTGGAGACGAGCCGTAGCAGCCGCAGCTCCGCGACGAGCGGGAGCACCACCGCGCACAGGTCCAGCCAGTGGGTCCGGACGAAGGTCCGCCGGTCGGGCGTCAGTGCCAGCCGCACCAGGTAGTCCGTGGCGAACGCCCCCCACACCGCCCACTCGACCACGGTGCACGCGGACGTCACCGTGTGCCCGGCCGATGTGTCCACGATCGGCACGGCGTAGGCGACCGCGAACACCAGGGCGAGGGCCAGCAGCGGCCGTTGGCTCAGCTCTTCCCAACGCTCCTGCGCCGTTCGTTCGTGCATGCCCGCATCGTAAAGAACGCGTAAGGGGTGGTGGAGCCATCGGCCCCACCACCCCTTCGTGCGCCAGGAGCTACGCGTCGCCTCCGGCAGCCCCCGGGTCGGCCGCCGCCACGTCGAGCAGCTGGTACCGGTCGATCGCCTGCTTCAGCACCGACCGGTCGAGCTTGCCCTCCCGGGCCAGCTCGGTCAGCACACCCACCACGATCGACTGCGCGTCGATGTGGAAGAAGCGCCGCGCCGCGCCACGGGTGTCGGCGAAGCCGAAGCCGTCCGCGCCCAGCGACTGGTACGTCCCCGGCACCCACCGGGCGATCTGGTCCGGCACCGCCCGCATCCAGTCCGAGACGGCCACGAACGGCCCCTCGGCCCCGGACAGCTTGCGCGTCACGTACGGCACCCGCTGCTCCTCCTCCGGGTGGAGCAGATTGTGCCGCTCGACCTCGACGGCCTCGCGCCGCAGCTCGTTCCAGGAGGTCGCCGACCAGACGTCCGCCTTGACGTTCCACTCCTCGGCGAGGATCTTCTGCGCCTCGACCGCCCACGGCACGGCCACACCCGAGGCGACGATCTGCGCCGGGATCGAGCCCGCCGTGCCCACGCTCAGCCGGTGGATGCCCTTGAGGATGCCCTCGACGTCCACGTCGTCCGGCTCGGCCGGGTGCTGGATCGGCTCGTTGTAGACCGTGAGGTAGTAGAAGACGTCCTCGCCGTGCGGATGCTCCGCCGAGCTGCCGTACATCCTCCGGAGCCCGTCCTGCACGATGTGCGCGATCTCGTACGAGTACGCCGGGTCGTACGCCACACAGCCCGGGTTCGTCGAGGCCAGCAGCTGGGAGTGGCCGTCCGCGTGCTGGAGACCCTCACCGGTCAGCGTGGTGCGGCCGGCGGTCGCGCCCAGGACGAAACCGCGCGCCAGCTGGTCCGACATCTGCCAGAACTGGTCGCCGGTGCGCTGGAAACCGAACATCGAGTAGAAGACGTAGACCGGGATCAGCGGCTCGCCGTGCGTGGCGTACGACGAACCCGCCGCGATCAGCGAGGCCGTGCAGCCCGCCTCCGAGATGCCGTCGTGCAGCATCTGGCCGGTCGGTGACTCCTTGTACGCGAGCAGCAGATCACGGTCGACCGACTCGTACTGCTGGCCCAGCGGGTTGTAGATCTTCGCGCTCGGGAAGAACGAGTCCATGCCGAAGGTGCGGTACTCGTCGGGCGCGATCAGTACGAACCGCTTGCCGAGTTCCTTGTCCCGCATGAGGTCCTTGAGCAGCCGGACGAACGCCATGGTCGTCGCGATCGACTGCTGACCGGAGCCCTTCTTCACACTCGCGTACGTCTTGTCCGCGGGCAGTGCGAGCGGCTTGGAGCGCACGACACGGGTGGGGACGTACCCGCCCAGCGACTGGCGCCGGTCGTGCATGTACTGGATCTCCTCCGAGTTCCGCCCCGGGTGGTGGTACGGCGGCAGGCCGGACTCCAGCTCCTTGTCGGAGATCGGCAGGTGCAGCCGGTCGCGGAAGCCCTTGAGGTCCGCCACCGTCAGCTTCTTCATCTGGTGCGTGGCGTTGCGGCCCTCGAAGTTCGGGCCCAGCGTCCAGCCCTTGATCGTCTTGGCGAGGATCACCGTCGGCTGGCCGGTGTGCTCCACCGCCGCCTTGAACGCCGCGTAGATCTTCTTGTGGTCGTGGCCGCCGCGCCCCAGGTGCAGGATCTGGTCGTCGGTCATGCCCTGGACCATCGCCCGCAGCCGCTGGTCGTCGCCGAAGAAGTGGTCGCGGATGTAAGCGCCGGACTCGGTGGCGTACGTCTGGAACTGGCCGTCCGGGGTCGTGTTCATCTTGTTGACGAGGATCCCGTCGCGGTCCTGCGCGAGCAGCGGGTCCCAGGTGCGGTCCCAGATCAGCTTGATCACGTTCCAGCCGGCGCCCCGGAAGACCGACTCCAGCTCCTGGATCACCTTGCCGTTGCCGCGCACCGGGCCGTCGAGCCGCTGCAGGTTGCAGTTGACCACGAAGGTCAGGTTGTCCAGGCCCTCACGGGCGGCCAGGGACAACTGGCCGAGCGACTCCGGCTCGTCCATCTCGCCGTCGCCGAGGAACGCCCACACCCGCGACTTCGAGGTGTCGGCGATCCCGCGCGCGTGGAGATAGCGGTTCATCCGCGCCTGGTAGATCGCGCCGATCGGGCCGAGGCCCATCGACACGGTCGGGAACTCCCAGAAGTCCGGCATCAGCCGCGGGTGCGGATACGAGGACAGCCCGTACGGCGCCTTCGACTTCTCCTGGCGGAACGCGTCCAGGTTCTGCTCGCTGAGCCGGTCCAGCAGGAACGCCCGGGCGTAGATGCCGGGGGAGGCGTGGCCCTGGAAGAAGACCTGGTCGCCGCCGTCGCCCTCGTCCTTGCCGCGGAAGAAGTGGTTGAAGCCCACGTCGTAGAGGGACGCGGAGGACGCGAAGGTGGCGATGTGACCGCCCACGCCGATGCCGGGCCGCTGGGCCCTGGACACCATCACCGCCGCGTTCCAGCGGGTCGCGTTGAGGATCCTGCGCTCGATCTCCTCGTTGCCGGGGAAGAACGGCTCGGCCCGGGTGGGGATGGTGTTGACGTAGTCCGAGCTGCGCATCTCCGGCACGGCCACGCGCTTCTCGCGGGCGCGCTCGATCAGCCGCAGCATGAGGTAGCGGGCCCGCTCCCGGCCGCGCTCGTCGATCGCGGCGTCGAGGGAGTCGAGCCACTCCTGGGTTTCCTCGGGATCGAAGTCAGGAACCTGACTCGGAAGGCCGCCAATGATGATCGGGTTGCGATCGGATCCGGAAGCCACGCTGTTCCTTACTCTCGCTGTTAATCTCGCTGGTTCTCCAGTATCTGCACCGCCCCCATCGTGTACCTCGGAAGTCCAAACGTCATCTCTACCCCGTGGTAACCGGTGCCCGTTCGAGTCTCGTACCCTTGGATGGTTCTCAAATACGCAAACGGGGCAGATAGGTGTGGTGTACGTCACCATCCGTCCCGGTCTCGTGCCTGGAGTTGCGTCGACACGGCCAGGATCGTCACCGTTTCGGCGGTCTGAACCGCCGGGTACTTGCGCGATCCGCCCCGCCCGTGTGGACTACGGCCAATGCTTCGCGCACGCGCGTGGCTGAGTTATTCCCAAGACATGATCAGGAGGCAACCCGTGAGCGCGACCGCGGACCACGCGGAGGAGCGGACCAACCCTGCCGTCAGGCTGGGTTTCCAGCCCGAGCAGGTGGTCCAGGAGATCGGCTACGACGACGACGTCGACCAGGAGCTCCGCGAGTCCATCGAAGAAACCATCGGCAGCGAGCTGATGGATGAGGACTACGACGACGTGGCCGATGCCGTGGTGCTGTGGTTCCGCGACGAGGACGGTGACCTGACCGATGCGCTGGTGGACGCCACCACGTACATCGAAGAAGGCGGCTCGATCCTCCTCCTCACGCCGAAGACCGGCCGTGACGGCTACGTGGAGCCGAGCGACATCTCGGAAGCCGCGACGACGGCGGGCCTGTCCGCCTCCAAGAGCGTCAGCGTGGGCAAGGACTGGAGCGGCAGCCGGCTGGTGACGCCCAAGGCCGCGAAGTCCAAGAAGTAGGAAGCAGACCGTCCTCGGACGGGCCGAGCCCTCGTGCTCGGCCCGTCCGTCGGCTTCGGGCGGCGGCTGCGTAGGGTGTTCCCACCCAGACAGCCCCCACCCGAAGGGACATCCACGCGATGGCGATCCAGGTCGGCGACAAGGCCCCCGACTTCGAGCTCAAGGACAACCACGGCGCCACCGTGAAGCTCTCCGACTTCCGCGGTGAGAAGAACGTCGTCCTGCTCTTCTACCCGTTCGCCTTCACCGGCGTGTGCACCGGCGAGCTGTGCGAGGTGCGCGACAACCTGCCGAAGTTCGCCGACCGCGACACCCAGGTGCTCGCCGTGTCCAACGACTCCATCCACACCCTGCGCGTCTTCGCCGAGCAGGAGGGCCTGGAGTACCCGCTGCTCAGCGACTTCTGGCCGCACGGCGAGGTCTCTCGCGCCTACGGCGTCTTCGCCGAGGACAAGGGCTGCGCGGTGCGCGGCACCTTCGTCATCGACAAGGAGGGCGTGGTCCGCTGGACCGTCGTCAACGCGCTGCCGGACGCCCGTGACCTCGGCGAGTACGTCAAGGCGCTCGACACCCTCTGATTCATCGGCTCCAGGGCATGCGGGGGCCGGGAACCCGTCACTAGGATCGACTCGTTGATCCGATAGATCCGTTATCCACGCACGGCGGGGCTCCCCGCCCCTGGACACCAATGGAGGACTCGTGGGAGTCAGCCTCAGCAAGGGCGGCAACGTATCGCTGACCAAGGAGGCCCCGGGCCTGACCGCGGTCATCGTCGGTCTGGGGTGGGACGTCCGCACCACGACCGGCACCGACTTCGACCTGGACGCGAGCGCGCTGCTGCTGAACAACGCCGGCAAGGTCGGCAGCGACGCCAACTTCGTGTTCTTCAACAACCTCAAGAGCCCCGACGGCTCCGTCGAGCACACCGGTGACAACACCACCGGTGAGGGCGAGGGCGACGACGAGGCGATCAAGGTCAACCTGGCGACGGTCCCGGCCGACGTCGAGAAGATCGTCTTCCCGGTGTCGATCTACGACGCCGAGAACCGCCAGCAGTCCTTCGGCCAGGTGCGCAACGCGTTCATCCGCGTGGTGAACCAGGCCGGCGGCGCCGAGATCGCCCGCTACGACCTGAGCGAGGACGCCTCGACGGAGACCGCCATGGTCTTCGGCGAGCTCTACCGCCACGGCGCGGAGTGGAAGTTCCGCGCCATCGGCCAGGGCTACGCCTCCGGCCTGCGCGGCATCGCCCAGGACTTCGGCGTCAACGTCTGAGTCCGGGGGCGCCCGAAGGATTCACCCTTGTCCGGCGCCGCACCGTTTAGGGGCGGCGCCGGACGCGCAGGACAACCGAAGAAGCACCACGTGGCAGCACCAGGGGAGGACCAGCAATATGGGCGTCACGCTCGCCAAAGGGGGCAACGTCTCCCTGTCCAAGGCCGCGCCGAACCTCACACAGGTGATGGTCGGGCTCGGCTGGGACGCGCGCTCCACCACCGGAGCCCCCTTCGACCTCGACGCCAGCGCGCTGCTGTGCAACAGCGGCCGGGTGCTCGGGGACCAGTGGTTCGTCTTCTACAACCAGCTCAAGAGCCCCGACGGCTCGGTCGAGCACACCGGCGACAACCTCACCGGTGAGGGCGACGGCGACGACGAGTCGGTGCTGGTGGACCTCGCGAAGGTGCCCGCCCACTGCGACAAGATCGTCTTCCCCGTCTCCATCCACATGGCCGACGAGCGCGGCCAGACCTTCGGCCAGGTGTCCAACGCCTTCATCCGCGTCGTCAACCAGGCCGACGGCCAGGAGCTCGCGCGCTACGACCTCAGTGAGGACGCCTCCACCGAGACCGCGATGATCTTCGGCGAGCTCTACCGGTACGGGGGCGAGTGGAAGTTCCGGGCGGTCGGACAGGGGTACGCGTCGGGGCTGCGGGGCATCGCCATGGACTTCGGGGTCAACGTCACATAACGCGTTATGAGCAAAAGCCGGTCCCCCGTGGGCTGCGAGGGGGGCGGGACTAGACTTCGGCTTCAAAAGTTCGTAAAGCCGAGTACGGCGCGGGGGAGACCCGTACACACAGGGATTGGGTAGCCAGTGCTTCTGAAAACCTTCGGCTGGTCGTTCGCGGTGACCGCGCTCGGCCTGGCCGCTGCGGTCTTCTACGGGGGGTGGGAGGCCTTCGGCATCGTGGCGATCCTCTCCGTCCTCGAGATCTCGCTGTCGTTCGACAACGCGGTGGTCAACGCCGGAATCCTGAAGAAGATGAACGCCTTCTGGCAGAAGATCTTCCTCACCGTCGGCGTCCTCATCGCGGTCTTCGGCATGCGGCTGGTCTTCCCCGTCGTGATCGTCGCGATCAGCGCCAAGATGGGCCCCATCGAGGCCGTCGACCTCGCGCTCAACAACAAGGACCGCTACCAGGAGCTCGTCACCGACGCGCACCCGTCGATCGCCGCCTTCGGTGGCATGTTCCTGCTGATGATCTTCCTCGACTTCATCTTCGAGGACCGGGACATCCAGTGGCTGCGCTGGATCGAGCGCCCGCTCGCCAAGCTCGGCAAGGTCGACATGCTGTCGGTCTGCATCGCCCTGATCGTCCTGCTGATCACCTCCTTCACCTTCGCCACCCACGCCCACCAGCACGGCGGCGGACATGTCGACAAGGCCCAGACCGTCCTGATCTCCGGCATCGCCGGTCTGATCACCTACATGGTCGTCGGCGGTCTCTCCGGCTACTTCGAGGACAAACTCGAGGAAGAGGAGGAACGCGAGCACGAGGAGGAGGAAGAGGCCGCGCGCACCGGCAAGCCGAAATCCGCGGTGCTGCTGGCCGGCCAGGCCGCGTTCTTCATGTTCCTCTACCTGGAAGTGCTGGACGCCTCCTTCTCCTTCGACGGTGTGATCGGCGCGTTCGCCATCACCAACGACATCGTGCTCATGGCCCTGGGCCTCGGCATCGGCGCGATGTACGTCCGTTCGCTCACCGTCTACCTGGTCCGCCAGGGCACCCTGGACGACTACGTCTACCTGGAGCACGGCGCCCACTACGCGATCGGCGCCCTGGCCGTGATCCTGATGGTCACCATCCAGTACGAGATCAACGAGGTCATCACCGGTCTCGTCGGCGTCGTCCTGATCGCCTGGTCGTTCTGGTCCTCCGTGCGCCGCAACAAGGCACTGGCGGCGGCCGAGGGAAAAGCTGAGGGCTCGGACGAGAAGACCGAGGTCTCGTCCGGGGTCTAGACACGGTGTGAACCGGGTTGCGCCGAGGAACGCTCTTTGCGGGGCGGTCGGTGAGGACACCTGTCCTCCACGGCCGCCCCGCCGGTATGTCGTGCGAGAAACGTGGGGGCGGGAATGGGCTTCTTCGACGGGCTTCTGGGCAGCCGTACGGCCGAGTTCGACTCGGGCAGCGCGGCGACCAACGCGATCGAACTGACCAAGCGGCATCACTATGTCTCCCTGACCAAACAGGGCGCGGCCACGGGGAACCTGCGGGTCAACCTGACCTGGCGGATGCGCACCTCGGACATCGGCGGGCCCCAGCGGGAGAGTCTGCTGCGGCACCCCTTCAAGGCGCTCAAACCGCCGGAGGTCATCGGGCACAGCCAGAGCATGGTCAACGTCGACCTCGACCTGGGATGCCTGTACGAGCTGTCCGACGGCACGAAAGGGGTCGTACAGCCGCTGGGCGGGCTGCTGGGGGACGTCAACGCGCCGCCGTACGTGAAGCTCAGCGGGGACGACCGGTTCGGGTCGGCGTCGGGGGAGACGATGTACGTCAACCTCGACCACCGCGACGACATCAAGCGGCTCCTGGTGTTCGTCTACATCTACGACCAGACGCCGGCGTTCGACCGGACGCACGCGATGGTGACGCTGTACCCCAGCAACGGGCCGCGGATCGAGATAGGCCTCGACGAGCGGCATCCGCAGGCCCGGTCGTGTGCGGTGGTGATGATCGAGAACGTGAAGGGGGAGCTGGTGGTGCGGCGGGAGGTGCGGTTCGTGTACGGGTTCCAGGCGGAGCTCGACCGGCTGTACGGGTGGGGGTTGCAGTGGGGGCGGGGTTACAAGACGAAGGTGGAGAAATAGAAAAGCAAGGGCGATCACTCACCGCCCGATGAATTGCGGGCCCTGCGGCGGTAGCTGGAAGGAGCCGTCCGGGTAGGCGTAGCCGTGGGTCGGCAGGTTGTTCGGGTAGCCGTAGGCCGGCTGCTGCTGGGGGACCTGCGCGGTGGGCTGCTCCGGCGGGAGGGGCTGGGAGAGGCTCGGGGTGGGCGGGAGCGGGGCCGGGTCCGCGGCGCCCGCCGCCGCCTCCTCCGACTCGTCCACCGAGATGCCGAAGTCCGTCGCCAGGCCCTTCAGCCCGTTGGAGTAGCCCTCGCCCAGGGCGCGGAACTTCCAGCCCTCGCCGCGGCGGTACAGCTCGCCGCAGATCAGCGCGGTCTCCTCACCCGTCTCGGGACGGATGTCGAACGTGGCGATCGGGTCACCGTCGGTCGTCGCGTCGTACAGCAGGATGCTGAGCGACCGTACGCCGTCGAAGGTGGCACCGTCCGCCGAAGCGACCAGGAGAATCTGACCGACGCCGGGCTCGACACCGGCCAGATCTGTCTGGATGGTGTCGGTGAGGCCCTCGGCGCCCCGCTTCTTGCCGAGCCGCCAGACCTTCCCGGACGGGTGCCGGGGCTGGTTGTAGAAGACGAAGTCCTCGTCGGAGCGCACGCGGCCGTCGGGACCGAGGAGCAGTGCGGAGGCATCGACGTCCGGCACCCCTTGCCCGGGCGTCCAGCGCAGTACAGCGCGTACCGTGGTTGCCTTGAGCGGGACGTTGGACCCCTTCAGCATCGCGTGCGTCATGCGGTCATCCTGCCCTCTCGGTCCTGATCACGACAACGCGGGGTACACGGAGACACAGCGGAACCCACACGGGCGAGTTACCTGAAATTCATGCCCCGCGGGAACCCCTGACATGGACTTCTACGTACTATTACCGGCCACCTCAGGTGGAATCCACAGCCTGACCTGCAACACGGGGGAGTTTTATGCGTCATTTCGGGCACCTCGCCCCCGAGGTGCGGCAGCGTCTCTTCCACCGGGAGCCCTGCGTCTTCGACGCCGACTCCCCGGCCAGGCTGCTCTCCGCGGCCCTGGGCGCCACGCTCTACAGCCCGGCCACCCGCCCCCGGCTGGCCGACGACATCGTCAAGCAGACCGCGCGCGGCGTGGTCTCGATGGTGCTGTGCCTGGAGGACTCCATCGGCGACGAGGACGTCCCGGCGGGCGAGGAGAACCTCGTCCGCCAGTTCGCCGACCTCGCGGGCCGCGCCGACCTGGACCGGCCGCTCCTGTTCATCCGGGTGCGCACGCCCGAGCAGATCCCCGACCTCGTCCGCCGCCTCGGCCCGCACACGAGCCTGCTGAGCGGGTTCGTGTTCCCGAAGTTCACCGAGGAGCGCGGCATCCCCTTCCTGGAGGCCCTCGCCACCGCGGAGAACGCGAGCGGCCGCCGGCTCTTCGGCATGCCCGTCCTGGAGACCCCCGAGCTGATGTACCGGGAGTCCCGGGTGGACGCCCTGGAGGGCATCGCCCGCGCGGTCGACAAGTACCGCGGCCGGGTCCTGGCGCTCCGCCTCGGGGTGACCGACTTCTGTTCCTCGTACGGTCTGCGCCGGGCGCCCGACATGACCGCCTACGACGTCCAGATCGTCGCCTCCGTGATCGCCGACGTGGTGAACATGCTGGGCCGCGCCGACGGCACCGGGTTCACGGTGACCGGGCCGGTGTGGGAGTACTTCCGGGTCCCGGAGCGCATGTTCAAGCCGATGCTGCGGCACAGCCCCTTCCTGGAGGGACAGGCCGTGGAACTGCGCGAGAGACTGATCGAGCACGCCATGGACGGGCTGCTGCGCGAGATCTCCCTCGACCAGGCCAACGGTCTGCTCGGCAAGACCTGCATCCACCCCTCCCACGTCCCGGCCGTGCACGCGCTGTCCGTCGTCAGCCACGAGGAGTACAGCGACGCGGCGGACATCCTGCGGCCGGAACGCGGCGGTGGGGGTGTGCTCAGGTCCCAGTACACGAACAAGATGAACGAGGTGAAGCCGCACCGCGCCTGGGCCGAGCGCACGATGCTCCGGGCCGAGGTCTTCGGTGTGGCCAACGAGGACGTCAGCTTCGTCGACCTGCTCGCCGCCGGCATCCCCGGCTGAAATACCACCTCACTCTCTAGGGACGCATGAACAACGCAGTGAACAACGGGGTCTGGTCCGGCAGCTGGGTCGCCGAGCGGCTCGGGGTCGAGATCGCGGGGGACGACTCGCTCACGCAGATGCTGGGACTGGCCCTGCGCCGCAACCCCAAGCGGGCCCATCTGCTGGTCTCCCACGTGCTGGGCAAGCACGTCCCGCAGTCCCCGTCCGTCGTGTACGGCCATGGCCTCGCCCTCGGCCGCAGGGTGCGGGACCTGCTCGGCGAGGCGGACAGCGGCCGGGCGGTCGTCCTGGGCTATGCCGAGACCGCCACGGGCCTCGGCCACTCCGTCGCCGACGGCCTCGGTCTCGCCCCCTACCTGCACTCGACCCGCCGGCCGGTCGCCGGCGTCGCCCCCGCGGGCGGCTTCGAGGAGTCCCACTCCCACGCGACGTCCCACCTGCTCCTCCCGGAGGACGCGACCCTGCTGGTCGGCACCGGCCCCCTGGTCCTGGTCGACGACGAGTTCTCCACGGGCAACACGATCATGAACACGATCAGGGACCTGCACGACCGCTACCCACGGGAGCGTTACGTGGTGGTCGCCCTGGTGGACATGAGGTCCCCGCAGGACACGGGCCGCCTGGAGGCGTTCGCGGGCGAGATCGGCGCCCGCGTCGACCTGGTGGCCACGGCGACGGGCACGGTACGACTGCCGGAGGGGGTCCTGGAAAAGGGCCAGAGCCTTGTGGCCGAGTACGCGTGTGCCGACTCAGGGGCGCGGGGAACTGCGCGAAAGGCCCCCACCGGCCCGCAGACGATCGATCTCGAATGGCCCCCGAACCTCCCCGACGGAGGTCGCCACGGCTTCACCCCCGAGCACCGAATACGCCTGGAAACCGCACTCCCCGCGATGGCCGCCCGCCTCGCGGAGGCACTACCCCAGGACGCAGGCCGCGTCCTGGTGCTCGGTTTCGAAGAGCTGATGTACGCCCCCCTCCGCCTCGCCCAAGCCCTGGAACAGCTCACGAACACGGACGTCCGCTACAGCACCACCACCCGCTCCCCCGTCCTCGCCGTCGACGACCCGGGCTACGCCATCCGCAGCCGCCTCGTCTTCCCGGCCCACGACGACCCCGCCGACGGCCCCGGCGACCGGTACGCCTACAACGTCGCGGGCGCCGGTTTCGACGCCGTCGTGGCCGTCGTCGACTCGGCCGCCGACACCCCCGCGCTGCACGCCCCCGACGGCCTGCTGGCCCAGCTCGCCGCACACACCCCGCACGTGGTCCTGGCGGTCATCCCGTCGTACGTCCCCGAAAGGCTCCCCATGCTGCCCGAGCCCCTCCGCGGCCCCGCCTTCTCCTCGTACGCGCCCGAGGAGGTCGGCTGGCTGCTCCAGGACCTCTCGGACGTGACCCTGGAGGCACCGACCGAGGAGCGGGAGGAGGCCATCCAGAGCGGCGGCGCGCACTACGCCGAGTCGCTGCCGGTCGAGTACCAGCCGAGCGAGCAGTACCAGGAGCTGTTCCAGGCGGCGCTCGAGACCTCGGCCGCGCGGATCGCGCAGGCGGTGGGCGTCGTCACGGAGACCGTGATCGCCGAGCGCTCCCCCCGGCCGGTCCTGGTCTCCCTCGCCCGCGCCGGCACCCCCGTGGGCGTCCTGATGCGCCGCTGGGCCCAGTTCCGCCACGGTCTCGACCTGCCGCACTACGCCGTGTCGATCGTGCGCGGCCGGGGCATCGACGCCAACGCGCTGCGCTGGCTGGCCGCCCACCACGACCCGCGGGACGTGGTGTTCGTCGACGGCTGGACCGGCAAGGGCGCCATCACCCGGGAGCTGGCCGCGGCGATCGAGGAGTTCGAGGCGGCGGGCGGCGCGGCCGGGTTCGACGCGGAGATCGCGGTGCTGGCGGATCCGGGCTCGTGCGTGCGGACGTACGGCACCCGCGAGGACTTCCTGATCCCCTCGGCCTGCCTGAACTCGACGGTCTCGGGGCTGATCTCGCGGACGGTCCTGCGGGCCGACCTGGTGGGCCCGGACGACTTCCACGGTGCGAAGTTCTACCGGGAGCTGGCCGGCGCGGATGTGTCCGTGGCCTTCCTGGACGCCGTGGCCGACCGGTTCGCCGAGGTCGCGGAGGCGGTGGCCGCCGCGGTGAAGGAACTGCTCGCGAGCGACCGTACGCCCACCTGGGAGGGCTGGGCGGCCGTCGAGCGGATCAGCGAGGAGTACGGCATCCACGATGTGAACCTGGTCAAGCCGGGCGTCGGCGAGACCACCCGGGTGCTGCTGCGCCGGGTGCCCTGGAAGATCCTGGCGCGGGCCGGGGCGGGCGCCGACCTGGACCACGTACGGCTCCTGGCGGAGCAGAGAGGGGTGCCCGTGGAGGAGGTCGGCGAGCTGCCGTACACCTGTGTGGGGCTGATCCATCCGAAGTACACGCGCGGGGCGACCGGCGCCGACGGCAAGGCGGTGGCACTCTGATGGCCGTGCTGGTGGCGAGCGACCTCGACCGAACGCTGATCTACTCCCCGGCGGCGCTGGCGCTGACCATGCCGGACGCGCGGGCGCCCCGGCTGCTGTGCGTGGAGGTGCACGAGGCCAGGCCGCTGTCGTTCATGACGGAGACGGCGGCCGGGCTGCTCACCGACCTCGGGGACGCGGCGGTGTTCACGCCGACGACCACCCGGACCCGCAAGCAGTATCTGCGGATCAACCTCCCGGGGCCGGCCCCGAAGTACGCGATCTGCGCCAACGGCGGCCACATCCTGGTCGACGGGGTCACCGACCAGGACTGGCACGCGGGGGTGCTCGCGCGGCTGGCGGAGCAGTGCGCGCCCCTGGACGAGGTCCGGGCGCATCTGGAGGCCACCGCCGACCCGCTGTGGGTGCGCAAGCACCGGGTCGCCGAGGACCTGTTCGCCTATCTCGTCGTGGAGCGCGAGCTGCTGCCGGAGGAGTGGGTGAAGGAGCTGGCGGCCTGGGCGGAGAACCGGGGCTGGACGGTGTCGCTGCAGGGCCGCAAGATCTACGCCGTGCCGAAGCCGCTGACGAAGAGCGCGGCCGTGCGCGAGGTGGCCCGGCGCACCGGCGCCGAGCTGACCCTGGGCGCCGGGGACTCCCTGCTCGACGCCGATCTGCTGCTGGCCGTGGACCGCGGCTGGCGGCCGGGCCACGGCGAGCTGGCCGAGACGGAGTGGACGGCCCCCGGGATCACCGCCCTGCCCGAGCGGGGCGTCCTCGCCGGGGAGCGCATCCTGCGGGAGTTCCTGAAGGAGGTCCGAGGACCCCGGTAGGGCGACAGGCCCTGAGGTCAGGAGCAGCAGCCTCCGCCGCAGCAGCCGCCGCCACCCCCGCCCCCGCCGCCCGCCCTGGGCGCGGGGGCGTTCGCCGTGCCGCCGACGGCCACGGCCGAGAGCAGCTTCACGGTGTCGTCGTGGCCGGCCGGGCAGGCGGCGGGGGCGGCGGACTCGGCCATGGGACGGCTCAGTTCGAATGTGTCGTCGCAGGTCCGGCAGCGGTACTCGTAGCGAGGCATGGCGACAGGTTAATCCTCATATGCCGGGCAGACCCCATCAGAGTTTTCCCTCTGTTTGCTTCTGTCGATTTCTTATGTGGAGAATTTGCGAAGGGCGCTGGTAATTTGAGGGTGCCGCGATGAACCGCGAGGTCGGGGGGATTCAGGGTTTGCAGCCGAGTCCACGGCAACCATGTCAGACCCTCGTACGTCTGTACGTCTGCCTGTGCGAGCAACACGAAGGTGCGGAGGGAGACGCGTAGTGGACCAGGTGGGGCAGGGGGAGGAGCCCCAAAGGCCGGACGAAACCATGCAGTTGAAGCTCCCCGCCGCTTTCCGGGCGGACGAGACCATGCAGCTGCGGGTGTCGGACATTCCTCAAGTGCCCGACACGTCGGGGACTTCGGGAACCTCGGAGAAAACGCGTACTTCGGGAAATCGCCGCAAGGCCCCACGCCCCTCCCTGTTTGCCCGAATATCTAGGGTTTTGGGATCCCGTTTCGCCCCCCTTGTCGCGGTGCTGGGCCCCTATGTGACTCGTGTCACTCCCTACGCCCGCAAGCTCCGCCCGCAGTACCCGCGCCCCGGCCGCAGCGACTGGCGGCGCTGGATACCCTCCTGGCGGCAGTGCCTGGGGGGCTTCTTCGCGTCCCTGGGCCTGAGCACCTTCCTCCTCGTCGTCGCCTACGCGGCCACCGACGTGCCGCAGAACCTCAACTCCTACGCGACCCAGCAGGACAACGTGTTCTTCTGGTCCGACGGCACGCCCATGGCCCGCACCGGCTGGGTGCAGCGCCAGGCGATGCCGCTGAAGGACATCCCCGAGGACGTCCGCTGGGCGGTCCTCGCCGCCGAGAACGCGAGCTTCTACAGCGACCCCGGCATCTCGGTCAAGGGCATCAGCCGCGCCCTGTTCCGCACCATCGGCCAGGGCGACACCCAGGGCGGCTCGACGATCACCCAGCAGTACGTCAAGAACGTCTACCTGAACCAGGAACAGACGATCGGGCGCAAGTTCACCGAGGCGATGATCTCCCTCAAGCTGGACAACCAGATGAGCAAGGACGACATCCTCGAGGGCTACCTCAACACCAGCTGGTTCGGCCGCGGCACCTACGGCATCCAGCGCGCCGCCCAGGCCTACTACGGCAAGGACGTCGGCGAGCTCAACGCCAGCGAGGCCGCGTTCCTCGCCTCCCTGCTCAAGGGTGCCGGCCTGTACGACCCGACCCTGTCCAGCGCCAACCGCGCCCGCGCCGTCGAGCGCTGGCAGTGGACCCTGGACCGGATGGTCGAGATCGGCAAGCTGTCGAAGGCCGAGCGGGCCAAGTACACGAAGTTCCCCGAGCCGCTGAAGAGCAACCCGCTGTACGACACCGGTGAGCAGAGCGACTACCTGGTGGAGCTCGCCACCCAGTACGCCAAGAAGTCCGGGGGCATCTCCGACAAGGACTTCGACCTGGGCGGCTACCAGATCTACACGACCTTCGACAAGAAGCGCGAGGACAAGCTCACCAAGGCCGTCACCGCCGCCCGCAAGAAGGCCCTCAAGGACGACCCGAAGAAGGCGAAGGCCGCCCACTACGGCGCCGCCTCCGTCACCTCCGACGGACGGATCCTCGCCGTCTACGGCGGCCCCGACCACCGTACGCAGGGCTACAACGAGTCCAACGCCACCACCGTCCCGGCCGGCTCCGCCTTCCTGCCCTTCGTCTACGCCGCCGGGCTGGAGAACGGCGTCCACAAGACCCGCGACGACGGGGACGCCGTCGAGGTCACCGGCGACTCGCTCTACAACGGCGACGACAAGGTCCTGCTGACCACCCCCGAGGGCTACTACTGGGACCGCAGCGGCAAACGGGTCGCCGCCGAGAACGACGGCGGCAGGTCCTACGGGCAGATCTCCCTGCACCGCGCGCTGGAGCTGTCGGTGAACACGCCGTTCATGCAGCTCGGCATGGACACCGGCCTGGACAAGGTGCGCCAGACCGCGGAGGCCTCCGGCTTCCTGGCGTCCAGCATCGGCGCCCAGGTGCCCGCGCTGTCCATGGGCAGCTCCACACCCAGCGCGATCCGGATGGCGAGCGGCTACTCCACCTTCGCCGCGGACGGCAGGCACACCGAGCCGTACTCGGTGCTGAGGATCACCCGGAACGGCTCCGACCTGCCCCTGGACACGCCGAAGCCCAAGCGGGCGCTGCGTACCGCGGTGGCCGAGGAGGTCACCTCCGCGCTCACCGACTCCTTCCGCACCGCCCACCCGTCCGACGTACCCGTCTCCTCGACCGGGTCCGTACCGGCGGGCAAGGCCGGCACCACCGACAAGGACACCGCAGCCTGGTACGTCGGCACCTTCAAGAAGGTCTCCACCGCGGTCGTCGCGTACCGCATCGACCTCACCAAGAGCCTTGAACCACTGCCTCTGGAGGGCATCGCCGGAGCCACCGACGACAGCGTCCCGTACGGCATCTGGTCCAGTGCCATGAGCCCGCTCGGCTGACCACCGAACGGGCCCCGCGTCCCCAACCCGGAGAATGAGCCGCACATGAAGTCACCGTCGGGCCGCCGCCGCAAGGCCGCGGAACCGCGCCGCACCGCCGCCGCGCACCCAGGGTTCCTCACCCTGGCGGCGCTTCTCGTCGTCGCCTCGCTGATGGGCGGCTACCTGGTGCTCGACCGCACCGACAACACCCAGCCCACGGCGTCCTCGGGGGACAGCAAGAAGGCGTCGGCGAAGGCGAGCAAGGAGCCGGTGTGGGACGGCAAGACCCACGTCCTGGGGGACGGCTCCACCTCGTACACCGGTCCGCAGAAGGACCAGTTGAAGGCGGAACCCCTCAAGCCCGGTGAGAAGCCGCCCCAGTTCGTCGTCCTCTCCTGGGACGGCGCGCTCGCGGGCGACGACGGGCTCTTCGAGCACTACCGCGAGATGGCCAAGCAGTACAACGCCCACATGACCTTCTTCCTCACGGGCATCTACCTGCTGCCCAAGAGCAAGCGGGACCTGTACTCCCCGCCGATGCACGACAAGGGCGCGGCGGCCATCAGCTTCCCCACCGACGAGCACATCCGCACCACGCTGGAGGAGCTCGCCGCGTCGTGGGAGGAGGGCAACGAGATAGGCACCCACTTCAACGGGCACTTCTGCGGGGCCAAGGGCGGCGGCGACTGGAGCGTCGCGCAGTGGAAGAGCGAGATCGACCAGTTCTACGAGTTCGTGGAGAACTGGAAGACCAACACCGGCTACACGGACATGGATCCGCTGCCCTTCGACTTCAAGAAGGAGGTCACCGGCGGCCGGGCGCCCTGCCTGGAGGGGCAGACCAACCTGCTCAAGGCGGCCAAGAGCTACGGCTGGCGCTACGACGCCTCCAACCCCGGCGGTCTGCAGGTCTGGCCGACGAAGAAGGACGGCCTGTGGGACTTCCCGCTCCAGGGACTCCCGTACGGCGACATCCAGGCCCTGTCCATGGACTTCAACTTCCTCTACAACCAGTCGAACGGCGAGACCGAGGGCGACCCCGCCAAGTACGCCGAGTGGCAGCAGGAGACCATCGACTCCTACATGTCCGGCTTCAACCGCGTCTACTACGGCAGCCGCGCACCGCTGTTCATCGGCAACCACTTCGAGAACTGGAACGGCGGCATCTACATGAAGGCCGTCGACCACGTCATCGAGAACGTGTGCACCAAGAAGGACGTCAAGTGCGTGTCCTTCAAGGAGTTGGCCGACTGGATGGACGTGCAGAAGCCCGAGACGCTGGCGGCGCTGCGCAGCCTGGATCCGGCCCAGTCGCCGGCCGACTGGTCGACCGTCGTGAAGTGACGGCGCAGTTGACGGCGAAGGCGACGGTGAAGTAACCAAACCTCAACCGTACCCCTCTTCACATCACCCACACACCCCATGCAAAGATGCCCTCCCCGGCATCCCTCCGCCGGGCAAGAGGGGAAACATCAGTGAAGTCAAGGAAATTGAGCCGTTCGAGGCGCCGCGCCACGATATTCGGGGCGGCCGCCGCCTCGGTCGTGGCGGGGGCGGCGCTGCTCCCGAACTGGTCCGCGGGCGCCGCGGTCGTCGACGACCCCACGGTCGACGCGAAGACGAAGGCCACCTTCCAGCGGCTGGCGGACGCGGTCTTCACCGACCGCACCGACGCCCTGGTCACCGGCAAGCAGGGCGACCGTGAGAAGCCGCTGACCAACGGCTTCTCCGGCGACGTCAAGCTGTCCGCCGGCACCGCCCGCACCGAGGACGCCACCCTGTCCTCGCTGGGACAGCGCAAGGACAAGCTGGCCAAGGCCGGCGAGAAGTACAGCAAGGCCGCCACCACCGTCACGCTGAACGCCACGCGTGTGACGGGCCGTACGGCCAAGGCCTCGGTCACCGAGACCACGACCCTGACCTACGCGAGCGCCGCCGCCGGCCAGCCGAAGACCACCGGCTTCCAGGCGCAGCACGAGCTGACGTTCAAGGCGGACCGCAGCGGCAACTGGCAGCTCGCCGGCATCACGGACACCGCCCAGGGTGGCCTCGCGGTGAACACGCTGTCCAAGCCGGTGGCGTCCGTCAAGGCCACCACGGCCGACGACACCATGCCGAACGCCGCGCGCGCGGCGACCACCCGCAACCCGGTCGCCGTGCCGAAGACGGGCACCACGTACGACTACAAGGCCATGGCGGCCTACGCCGAGAAGTACGTGTACACGTACAACAAGGACTACCCGGACTTCAACAACCACACCGCGGGCGGCGACTGCACCAACTTCGTCAGCCAGTCGCTGAAGGCGGGCGGCTGGAAGCACGTCCCGGGTTACGTCTACGACTACACCAAGTGGTTCGGCAACGCCGACATCCAGTCGGACTCGTTCGTCGGCGTCAACGAGTGGTCGTGGTTCGCCCAGAACTCCAAGCGGACGACCGCGCTGGCGAACGTCTACCAGCTCGAGGTCGGCGACGTCCTCCAGATGGACTTCGACCGGGACGGGTCCAAGGACCACACCATGATCGTCACGTACAAGGCCAACGGCATCCCGTACGTGACCTATCACTCGAACAACACGCTGCGCCGGTCGGTGGCGAGCCTCGTCGCGTCGTACCCGAACGCGTACTACTACGCCTACCGCACCTGATCATTCGATCGACGGCCGGTCCGCCGCCTCCGGGTGGCGGGCCCGCCAGTACGGGTTGTCGTGCGGCAGGGCCGAACCGACTCTGCCGTACATCCCGAAGACCAGCAGCAGGATCCCGATCACGAAGCTCAGCATGCAGTTCTGGATCTTGAAGGCCAGGAAGTTGTAGTCCGTCTCCAGCAGCGCCATGTTCAGGAAGCCGCTGAGGATGAACAGGATCCCCAGGGTCATGTTCAGCGTGGACGCGAAGTTCCCGCCGATGACCATGCCCACGAAGAGCAGCAGTCCGACCCCGATGGACAGCCAGCTCAGCGCGCCGTTGGTGTTCAGGCTCCAGACCTCGTCCCCGCCGGTGTCGAAGAAACCGATCTCGTCGATCACCCCGAAGATCCCGAAGACGACGAGCCCCAGGCCCATCAGCCCGGCGCCGATCCGGTAGACCAGGTTCAGCCGGTGGTCGACGGGCAGGTGGTCGTCGAGCCGGATCCGCCGACGGGCGTGCAGTGCGTGTGCGGCCATCTCCGCCTCCTTGCGCGTGGATGTGCCGAGGGAGGCCCGTACCTACCCCAATATCCGCCCGCCCGGCTCCCGCGGCAAACGTCCGTGCCGGCGGCCGTCAGTGGGCCGCGCCGCGCTCCTCGCGGATCCGGGACACCACGGCGGCCACCGCCTGCCGCACCCCCTCCGTCTCGGTGAGGAAGTGCCAGTAGTCCGGGTGGCGGCCCTCCAGGGTGCCGATCGCCCGCTCCAGCCGGGCCACCGCCTCGTCCAGGGGACGGGCGTCCCGGGGATCGGGCGTGTTGCGCCCGGCCATCGCCAGCCGCTGCGCGTCCCGGATCGCGAACCGGGTCCGGTCGATCTCGGCCTGCGGGTCCTTCTGCACGGCGTTCAGCCGGTTCAGCCGGTCACCGGCGGCGGAGACCGCCTCGTCGGTGGTGTTCAGCAGCGCCCGCGCGGTGGACAGCAGCGAGGTGGCGTCCGGCCAGCGCTGGGCGTCCCGCGCCGTCTGCGCCTCCCGCAGCCTCGCCTCCGCCTGCCGTATGTTCTCCGCGGCCTGCTCGGGCACCCGCTGCAGGTCCTGCCAGCAGGCCGCCGCGAACCGCCGCCGCAGCTCGCTCAGGATCGGGTCGACCTGGCCCGCGCGGGTCGTCAGCGCCTGTGCCCGCGTCCGCAGCGACACCAGCCGGTGGTCGATCTCCGCGGCCTTCTCCGGCAGCCGCTCCGCCTCCGCCCGCACCGCCGCGGCCTCCCGCGAGACCCGCTCGGCCCGCTCCAGCGTCTGCGGCACGCCGTGCTGTCCCGCGCCCTGGTTCATCCGCGTCAGCTCGGGCCCGAGGGCGGCGAGCCGGGCCGCCAGGTCGTCCGCCGTCAGCCCGGTCCGCCGTACCGCGTCCAGTGCGTTCGACGCGGCCAGCAGCGCCTGCCGGGCCCGCTCCACGGCGGGCGCCAGCCGGGCGAGCTGGGTCTCGGCCTTGCCGAGCAGCGGGCCGAGCCCCTCGGCGAAACGATCCAGCTCCTTCTTGACGTTGCCCAGCTCGTCCCTGGCCCGGGTCAGCTCGGTGCGCGCCCGCGCCGCCGCCGAGGCCTCCAGGTCGTCCCGGTCGAGGTCATGGGCGTCGACCGCGTCGATGTACCGGCCGCTGGCCTCGTCGATGCGCCGGCCGATCTCCTCGAAGCCGGAGACCGCGCGCCGGGCGGCCGGGCTGTCGTCCACCGCCGTGATCGTCTCGATGGAGATCCGCAGATCCCGCTGGGCGGTGTCCAGCTCGTAGAACGCGGCCGCCGCCGCGTCCTTCGCGGCCTGCGCCTCGGCGCGCTGGCCCTCCGCCCGCCCGCCGAACCAGCGCCGGGTGCCGCCGCCGGCGAACGCGGCGGGCAGCGCGAGCGCGACGATCAGCGGCAGGGCGAGCAGCGTGAGGGCGTCCTTCACCGGGCGGTGTGCGCGCGGCACCAACGGCGAGTGCGGCTGCGGTGGTGTCGCCGTCACATCCCTCTCCCGTGCTGTGATTCGCCTGAACCGGTGTTCATTCTCCCACCGGTTGAAGACGAACACACGGGCCGGTCAGTTCACCGTGCGGACCGTGACTTCGGACCGTGACTTTCCCACCGGCGCCGATACACGTTTGCGGGACACGGCCCAGGGCAATGTAGGCTGTCGACTCGTCCTGGGTGCGTAGCTCAGGGGTAGAGCGCCTGCCTTACAAGCAGGATGTCGGCGGTTCGAAACCGTCCGCGCCCACCAGGAACACCGCAGGGCCCCCGGAGAGATCCGGGGGCCCTGCGCGTGTCCGGGGCACGCTGTGCCTAGGATGGCGGCTGTGAACGGACTGTGGCGGCGGGCGGTGTGCGTGCTCGGGCTCCTCGTGGGCCTGCTCGGCATGCACGGCCTCGCGCCCGGGGGAGTGGCGTCCGCGCATACGGAGCCGCGCCCCATGCCGGCCGTCGCGGCCGGCCTGTCCGTCGCCTTCGCCGAGGGCCATGACGGCTGTGCGGGGGACGAGGGCCACTGCGGGGGCGGACACGCCCGGCACGCCGACTCCACCTGCGCCTCGGCCGCCGTGAGCGGGGGACCGGTGCTGCCGGGCCTGGTGCCCGACCCCGCCCCCGTGGCCGTTCCGGACGAGACGCCGTGCCCGTACGCGGTCGCGGCCCCCGACGGCGCCCGCGCGCCACCCTCCCTGGCGGAACTCCAACTCCTGCGGATCTAGACACCGCTTCGCGCGCCACGCCCCCGTACGACGGGCCGGCGGGGTTGCGCCGACGTGTCCACGCACCCTTTTCTCCCCAGGAGTTCCCGCATGACCAGCACCACCCGCAGCCCGTTCCGCCGTGCCGCGCTGGCGGCCGTGACCGTGAGCGCCGCGCTGCTCCTCACCGCGTGCGGCGGTGACGGCGAGTCCGCCTCCTCGGGCTCCTCGGCCTCCGCGGCCGCTTCCGGCGGTGAGCACAACGCCCAGGACGTCACCTTCGCGCAGGGCATGATCCCGCACCACCGGCAGGCCCTGCAGATGGCGGAGCTCGCCGCCGACCGCGCCTCCTCCGCCCAGGTCAAGGACCTCGCGGCCCGGATCGAGAAGGCCCAGGACCCGGAGATCGAGAAGATGTCCGGCTGGCTGGAGGCCTGGGGCGAGGACGTGCCCGAGGAGGGCGCGTCGGCGGACGACTCCATGCCCGGCATGGACCACTCCGGCTCCGGCGGCATGGCCGGGATGATGGACGACGCCGAGATGAAGACGCTGGAGAAGGCGTCCGGCGCGGCCTTCGACACCGCGTTCCTGACCCTGATGGTCGAGCACCACGAGGGCGCCGTCGCGATGGCCGGAACCGAGCGGGACAAGGGCCGTTACCAGGCGGCCAAGGACACGGCCGACGACATCGTCACCGGCCAGACCGCGGAGATCGCCGAGATGAAGGGGCTGCTCGCCGGGAAGAGCTAGTCCGCCCCGCCGGGTGGGGTGCCGTGCACGTGCTTGAGGTGCGTGCGGGCCTCCACCCGGTCCTCGGCGGCGACCTCCGACCAGAAGCGGTGGCAGCTCACGAACACCGCGAGCTCGTGCTCGCGCCGCCGCAGCTTCTCCACCTCGGCCTGCTCGTCGGCCGTCCAGCCCGGGGACGCGGGGCGCTCGATCTTGCGCCAGCCGCCCGCGTCGCTGAATCCGTCCAGGGGCTCCACCGACCAGGGGAGCCGCTTCAGCAGGGCCGACAGCTCGGCCCGGACCTGATGCAGCTCCTCCTGACCGGCGCGCAGGTCGCTGGGAAAGTCATAGGTCTTAGCCACACGGCAATGGTACGCCTGTTCGATTTTGAGGGGCGAGCTCCTTTGAGGTGTTCGTGTGAACGTATGTTCGATGAAGGGGTCAGGGGGCGGCCGTGCGGCCCTGCTCGAGGGTGGCGACACCCATGTGGTCCGTGGCGTCCGCGTCCCCGTTGAGGCGATGGACCACGACCCAGGTGCCGTCCGGCAGGGCCCCGGCGAAGACCGAGGCGCGGCCCACCGCCCCGTTGTGCCAGCGCAGCGGCCCGGCCGTCTGCCAGCTCGGCGCGGGATCCCCCAGCCGGCGTTCCACCAGCAGCCGTACGACCAGCTCGGCCGTCGCCCGGGGCGTCGCCCACAGACCGCCCGCGGGCAGCATCGCGCCGTCCATCGTCCAGGGCCGCACGGTGCTGCCGAACCGCCCGGGAGCGAGCAGCCGCCGCTCCGCAGCGGGGTGCGCGCCGACCTCCGTGACGTCCAGCGGGCGCAGCACGTGCTCGGTCACCAGTTCCTCGTACGACGCCCCGGACGCGGCGGCGGTCAGCGCCGCGCCGAGCACCGCGTACCCGAGGTTGGAGTACTCCTCCTCCTGGCCCGGGGGACGGGTGACGAGGGTGTCGAGGCGGCGGACCAGGGTGCGCAGCGCGGGGCGGTCGAAGGCGGCGTACGGGTCCCGGCGCGGCAGCGGTACGGGCGGCAGCCGGGGCAGACCGGAGGTGTGCCGGGCGAGCTGGAGCAGGGTGATCCCGGTCGCGGGGGCCTCGGGCAGCCACCGTTCGAGGGGGTCGTCCGGGGACAGCGCCCCCGCCGCCGCCATCCGGGTCAGCACCGTCCCGGTGACGGCCTTGGTGAGCGAGCCGATCTGCACGTACCGGTCGACGGCGTGACCGTCGGCGAGGGCGGGCGGACCCGCGGAGGTCAGGACACAGGTCGGGACACGGCGCCGCATGGGGATCCTTCGGGGTCGGGGGCAGGCCGGTGCCAGGTCAGTAAAGCCAAGGTCCTTCGGTGGACCGTCGATTGTCAGACCCCCGTCCTACGGTGGAGGCATGGACCCCACAGGTGTGGAGCAGGTGCGGCTGGTGCCCTGGGCGGAGGGCGACTTCTGGCTGCTGCGGCGGCAGAACAGCCCGGAGATGACCGGCCATCTCGGCGGACCGGAGAGCGAGGAGCAGCTCGTGGACCGGCACCGGCGCTATCTGGAGCTGCCGGCGGGCCGGATGTACCGGGTCGTGCTCGCGGAGGGCGGGGAGAGCGTCGGGGCGATCGGTCACTGGGAGTGCGTCTGGCAGGGGGCCGAGGTGTGGGAGACCGGCTGGGGGGTCCTGCCCGAGTTCCAGGGCAGAGGCCTCGCCGCCTCGGCCGCGCGCAGGCTGATATCCGTCGTCCGCGAGGAGTCCGCGCGCGGCGGTCACCTCGCCCTGCACGCCTTCCCCAAGGTCGACCACGCCGCCTCCAACGCCGTGTGCCGCAAGGCCGGTTTCACCCTGCGCGGCCAGGCCGACTTCGAGTACCCGAAGGGCAACCCGATCCGATCCAACGACTGGTACGTCGACCTGCGCGGCCCCGCCCGGTCCGAGGGAGACTGGTGACATGTGCCGGAGTATCAAGACGCTGCGTCCTCCCGCGTTGCCCGAGCAGGCCACGCGGGAGGACATCCACGCCGCCGCCCTGCAGTACGTCCGGAAGGTGTCCGGGTTCCGGGCGCCGGCCGCGCACAACAGGGAGGTGTTCGACCACGCCGTCGAGGCGATCGCCGAGGCCACGGCCCAGCTGCTGGGCGGGCTGGAGGTGAGGGGCGCGGCGAGCCGGGCGTCCTAGGGCGTGTTGCGAAAGTCCCGCCTGCCGCCCGACGCCCGGCACGCACTCTCGCCGCACCGGGCGAAAACCCAAGTACATCCAGTACGAGGGCCTCCGCCCGGCACTCCCCCAGCCTTCGGCCGGGGGGACCCCCAGAGCACGCACCGGACGCCGGTCGGCCCGCCCTCCGGGCGGACGACGGGACTTTCGCAACACGCCCTAGGCCGGGCTATGCCGCCGGGCGGCGCATGACGTACGCCGCTCCGGCGCCCGCCCCGAACAGGGCCAGTACGGAGACCCCCGTCGCCAGCCAGGTGGCGCCCAGCCAGTGCGCGCCGAAGTAGCCGAGGGCCACGCTGTACGCGGTCCAGGACAGCCCGGCCAGCGCGGACCAGGGCAGGAAGTCACGGGCGCGGCGGTGCGCGGCACCGGCGATCAGGGAGACCACCGAGCGGCCGGCGGGCGCGAACCGGGCCAGGACGACCAAGGCGCCGCCGCCCCGGGCCAGGGCCTCGCCGAGACGTTCCTGCGCGGTGGTCAGCCGCCGGGAGCGGGAGATCGCCCGGTCCAGGCGCTCACCGCCCCGCCAGGCCAGCCGGTAGGCGACCAGGTCGCCCAGGACCGACGCGGTCGTCGCGGAGAGGATCAGGGCCAGGATGTCCGGCACCTCGTGCGGCACCCGACCGGTCGCCGCGCCCGAGCCGGCGGCCGCCGCGGTGGCCGCCGTGATGACGAGCACCCCGCTCGGCAGGACCGGCAGGAACACGTCCAGAAGGACCGACAGGCCCACCAACGCGTAGATCCAAGGGCTGCCCAGCAAGGCCCCCACACTCTCGAACACCGTTCTCTCCCCCGTGACAATGACAGCCATACAGCGTACGCGGGAGAGGTGACAGAAGGGTCACGGGGGGTGTTTGTGTTCGCAGGGCGCATTCACTCCCGGACCCGCTCGCAGTCCCCGGACGCCGTGCCTGTGAACACGGGTGCCCTCCCGGTCGTCGTGGCGAGGGCACCCGGCGTACGTGCCGACGGCTCCGCCCAGGATGCCGAAGAGGGAGGCGGCGCCGTGGCAGGCGAACAGCAGGCCCACGACGATGCGGAACAGCCCTAACGCATAGGGCTGTGCGGTGTTGAGGCGAGCGGACATGGTGGGGGGTGCTCCTTCGGTGTCGGGTCGGGCGGACCGTCCGAGTGGGGCACGGGGCGGTCCGTCGGTGGGGGCGGCGGTACCGAACGAGCGATCAACGCTAGGCGCACTCCATCAATGCTTGCAAGTTCAACATTCGGCCATGGGCCGGGCTCCGTCCGGGGCCCCGATTCCGCCGTCGCCGCACGTAGGACGGCTCTCGCCACCGCATCCGCGTCCGAAAGCGTGACCGAATCCACGCCCGGACGGGCACCCGCCGCCGTCACCCAGTGCACCCCCTCGGTGGGCACCCCGAACGCGAACCGCCGTGCGTGCGCCCGACCTTGACGGTCTATCAGATGGTACGGGCGCTGTGTCACGTCCAGTCCACCGGTGACATGACCGTCGACCGTGTGGGGACGGCACCGCCCGGTCTTCAGCAGCCGGGCCAGCAGGGCGTCGGCGGTGCGGCGCAGCTCCGGTTCCGGCAGCCGGGCCTCGACCAGCGTGGTCACCCGGACCGCCGAGCCCGGTACCTCCGGGGAGCGGGCGACCCAGGCCCCGTCCTCCTCGCGCACCTCCAGACGCGGGCCGAGCACCTCCACCACACCCGCCTCGATCAACGCGGTCAGCTCCTCGATGCGGCGCCGGGGCGGGCCGATGGACAGAAAGGCGTTGAGCGGGGTGTACCAGCGGTCCAGGTGGTCCCGGCGGGAGGCCCCGGCGAGCCCGCCGTGGTCGACGACCAGCCGCAGCTCGTTGCGCAGATCGCGCAGCACGTCCAGGGCCGCCTTCAGCGGGCCCGCCACGTTCCCGCGCTCCGCTTCCCGCGCGTCCTGCCGCAGATGGGCCAGCAGCCACTCCCGCCACTGCCCCGGGTGCGCGAACCGCCGCCGCGCGTACGGCCGTGAGATCCGGTCCCAGCTCCAGCGGTCGGCCTGCGCCACCCCGAACGCGTCCAGGATCCGGGCCTCCTCGGGATCCCGGTGCGGCACGGGGAGGAACCGGTCCGCGAACTCCGCCCGGCCCGTCAGGGCCGTGTAGTAGACCGTCTCCACCTCCTTGGCCACCAACGGCCAGATGTCCGCCAGGAAGTCGGGCGCCTCCCCGGAGTCCGCCCGCTTGCGCAGGCCCGCGATCACCTCAGGCGTCAGCACCAGCGGCAGGTGCCGCCCGTAGGGACCCTTCGCGTTGTCCCCCCGCGCCTGGTACGGAACCCCGCGCCGCGACCCGGCGTGGATCCGGGGCTCCCGGCCGGACGGCAGATAGCGCAGCCCGGCGGAGCCCGGGCCGCCCTCCGCCCGGACGAAGCGGCCGCCCCGCCCCGTCGTCAGCAGGGCCATGTGGTCGAAGAAGTTGAGGCCCAGGCCGCGCAGCAGGACCGGTTCGCCGGGTGCGACGGGGGAGAGGTCGACGTCGGCCGGGTTGGCGGGGGCGATGTGGCGCAGGCCGTGGCGTTCGGCGTAGGCCGTGTGGCGCTGCTCCGCGCCGTCGGCGACCAGCGGCAGATGGCCCTGGGCCAGGACGACGGCGCTCAGGCCGAAGAGGACCCGGCCGTCGTCGAGGGTGAGGACCTGGCGGCCGTCGGCCGCGTCGTCCAGGCGCACGGCACGGGCCGCGTGCGTCTCCACACGCACCGCGGGCGGCGCCTCGCGCACGGTCCGCGCGAACACCCACTCCAGGTAGCGGCCGTAGTGCGCGCGGGTCGGGTACTCGTCCGGGTCCAGCGTGCTGCCCGCCCACGCGTGGAGACTGGGGCCGGGGCGGATCGGGCCGGCGCAGTCCACGCTGTCGTCGGTGAACAGGGTCACCTGCGAGGCCACCGTGTTCATCAGCAGCTCCGGCGACTGCGCGGTGCGCCACACCCGGCCGGGCCCCGGCGGATCGGGGTCGACGACGTGGACCGTGAGCCGCACCCCCGGCGGGAGGAGCTCCGGCGCGGACGCGCAGAGGCGTTCCAGGACACTGGTCCCGCGCGGCCCCGCGCCGACCAGGGCCAGGGCGACGGACGCCGTCGGCGCTTGCACTTCCGCGTTCACTGATGGCAAGGGGATGACTCCCGGGCGTGTGGGGCGCGATGGAGTGGACCGTCCGCGCGAGGTGCTGGAAGCGGACGGTCCGCCTCATCATGCCGGTGGCCGTCACAGAAGCCAACGCGGGCCCCACCGGACCCAGTTGTCCCGGATGACCCTCATCGGGAGGTCAAGTCGGACTCCTCCACCGTGGCCAACCCGCCCGTGCCGCGCGCCTGTTCCAGCCTCAGCCGGGCCGAACGGCCGTGCAGGGCCAGGGTCATGAGCTGGTTGCCGAACCAGGGCCCGCCCGTTTTCCGCCAGGCGACCGGCGGCCGGGCGCAGCCGCCGTGCGCGGCGAACCGCCGCCCGAGCGCCCGGGCCACCGCGCTCCAGCCGAACCGGAAGCCGGCCCGGATCGACAGCGGGATCGAGTTGTGCACCGGCGAGCAGGTGAGCTGAAGCACCCGCGCGTCCGGCCCGCCGTTGCCACCGGCGCCGGAGTTGTCGCCGGGCCACCGCGGCTCGGCCACGTACGCGTGGTGCACGTCACCGGAGAGCACCAGCACCGTCGCCGGCGCGTCAGCCCCCGTGCCGGCCTCGGCGATCAGTGCCGTCAGCGCGGCGAAGGACGCGGGAAAGGCCGCCCAGTGCTCCAGATCCGCCGCCCGCCTGACCCGCTCCCCGAACCGCGCCCAGCGCGCACCCCGCTCGCCCCGGCACAGGGCCGCGTCCCAGGTCTCGGCGTCGTGCACCAGATGCGGCAGCAGCCAGGGCAGCGAGGTGCCGATGAGGAGATGGTCGTAGGAGCCCCGGTCCTGGAGGGCCTGCTCGCGCAGCCACCGGGCCTCCCCGGGGTCGAGCATCGCCCGCTCGTCCTCGTCGAGGACCCGGGCGGCCCGGGTGTCCACCATCAGAAGCCGCACCCGACCGAAGTCCCGCCGGTAGCTCCAGCGCGTGGACGCCGGGTCGGCGTCGGCACGGCAGGCGAAGGCGCGCAGGACGTCGGTGGCGTCGGGGGTGGCGCGCACGGCGGCGTAGAGCGGGTCGGCGGCCAGTTCGGCGGGGGAGAGGTTGCCCAGGTGCTGATGGACCCAGTACGACATCAGGCCGCTCAGCAGCCGCTCCCGCCACCAGGGCGTGGCCCGCATGTCGGCGAGCCAGGCGGCGGAGGTGTTCCAGTCGTCGATGACGTCGTGGTCGTCGAAGATCATGCAGCTGGGGACGGTGGACAGCAGCCACCGCACCTCGGGGTCCAGCCAGGACTCGTAGTACAGCCAGGTGTACTCCTCGAAGTCCGCGACCTCGGCGCCTGGCGGGTCCGCGAGGCCCCGGCGGGCCCGTATGCGCTGCCTGACGGCGTCGGAGACCTCGTCGGCGTACACCTGGTCGCCCAGCAGCAGGAGCGCGTCGGGCCGTTCGGCGGCGGGGTCGGCGGCGAGCCGGGCGGCCAGGCTGTCTAGGGCGTCGGGGCCGACGGGGTCCTCCGAGTCGGCCGGGGGCGCGGCCCAGCGGCAGGAGCCGAACGCGACCCGGACGGGGTCGCCGCCGTCCCCGGCCGGGGTCCGGATGACGGAGGGCGGGAAACGGGAGTCGGGCGGCGGCCACACGCGGCGGCCGTCGAGGAGCACCTCGTACGCCGTCGTCGTCCCCGGCGTCAGACCGCCCACCGGGACCAGGGCGTAGTGATGGCCCGCCACCTGGAAGGTGCGGGCCGTGCCGCCGGCGCCGTCCGTGCAGCGCACCTCGGCGGCGCACGGACGGCTCGCCTCGACCCAGACGGTCGCGGACGAGGCGTCGGCGTATCTCAGCAGGGGGCCAAGGCGCAGTCCGGCCACGAGATCACTCTCCTCCGTCGCCCCGTACGGTACGCAGCGGCGGAGGAGTGTGGGGAGGGCCCGGCACCGACCGTTCGATCAGCAGCTCGCGAGGTAGCTGGTGAGCGCGGACTTCTCGGCGGAGTCGACGGAGAGGTCGTAGTAGTACTTCACCTGCACCCAGGCGCGCACGTAGGTGCAGCGGTAGGAGGTGACGGACGGCATCCACTCGGCCGGGTCCTGGTCGCTCTTCGCCTGGTTCACGTTGTCGGTGACGGCGATGAGCTGCGGACGGGTCAGGTCGTTGGCGAAGGCCTGGCGCTCGGAGGTGGTCCAGGCGCTGGCGCCGGAGTCCCAGGCCTCGGCGAGCGGGACCAGGTGGTCGATGTCCAGGTCGGAGGCGGCGGTCCAGGTGGCGCCGTCGTACGGGGAGTACCAGGTGCCGCTGGTGGCGGCGCAGGCGGAGCTGGTGACGACGTTCGTCCCGTCGCGCTTGAGGACCGTCTCACGGGTGTTGCAGGTGCCGGAGATGGTGATCCAGTGCGGGAAGAGGTCGCGGTCGTAGCCGGTGCGGTCCTCGGTGGCCACGGTGAGCGAGGCGAGGTAGGTGCGGGCGGTGGCCGCGCTGACCGGGGTGGGGAGGGCGGCGGAGGCGGTGGGGGAGTTGAACAGCGCGACGGAGGCTAGAAGTCCGGTGAGTGCCGCGAGTATGCTCAGGCGTCGACGCGCGTAGAACTTGGGCATGCGAACTCCCTTGAAGGGTGGGGGTGTTGGAGCGCGAGCGGTTGGAATGCTCGTCGCGCCGTATTGCGGGGAGGTGTGTGTCCGGTAAGAAGTTAGTGACGGGTACATGACACGACAAGGTTTACGGCGAAACGATCTCTGCCGGTTTCTCGTACACTGGGGGCAGCAGAAGGGGAGTAGCTCTTCGCCGGACCGTCGACATACTGCTCAGCTCGTCTGAGCCGGCGCCCGGAGGCAGGCCCGTTTTCCAGGGCCGGCCAGCGAGACCTTCGGCAAAGCAGTGCACATCCGTGCCCCACGGCACGGATGCCGTGTGCTGCCGTGCCGAGGTGTCGTTGCTCGCGAAGTGCGCGGACTCTCGGTGGGGCGGCCCCCGACCGATTGAGGAACCTTGATCAGCTTCACCGTCACGGCGCTCGTCTTCGGCGTCGTCTTCCTGGCCGAGCTGCCCGACAAGACCGCGCTCGCCGGCCTCGTCCTCGGCACCCGCTACCGGGCCTCCTACGTCTTCGCGGGTATCGCCGCCGCCTTCGCCCTGCATGTCGCGCTCGCCGTGGCGGCGGGCAGCGTGCTCACCCTGCTGCCGCAGCAGATCGTGCACGCGCTGACGGGTGTGCTGTTCCTGGGTGGCGCGGCGGTGCTGCTGATGAAGAAGGGCGAGGACGAGGAGGAGGTCCGGCGGCCGGAGAACCAGTCCTTCTGGAAGGTCGCCGGCGCCGGGTTCATGCTGATCCTGGTCGCCGAGTTCGGCGATCTGACCCAGATCATGACCGCCAACCTCGCCGCCCGCTACGACGACCCGCTCTCCGTCGGCCTCGGCGCGGTACTGGCGCTGTGGGCGGTGGCCGGACTCGGGATCGTCGGCGGAAAGGCGCTGATGAAGCGGGTGCCGCTGAAGCTGATCACGCAGATCGCCGCGCTGCTGATGCTCGCGCTCGGCGTGTGGAGCCTGTGGGAGGCGGTCGCGGGCTGAGGCGGGTTTGCCGGGCATCGGGCGGGGCGTGGAGCTGAACGCCCGGTGAACGCTTTCCGGGGCGGGTGGCGGTGGGTGCCGATTGTTTTGTACCGTGGGTGAACAAAGTGGCTCCCGCCCGTTTTCCCTGACCGGCGGGCGGGGCCGCCTTGTCCCGTGCCGCCTTGTCCCGTGCCGCCTTGTCCCGTACCGCCCTGTCCCGTGCCGCCCTGCTTCGGGCGGACGCTTTTGTGGGGAGCTGCTCATGCCGGTCCTGTCCGCCCGCGCCCTCCTGCTCGACATGGACGGCACCCTCGTGAACTCCGACGCCGTCGTCGAGCGCATCTGGCGGCGCTGGGCCGAACGGCACGGGCTGGACGGCGACGCGGTGATGCAGGTCGTCCACGGCCGCCAGGGGTACGCCTCGATGGCCGTCCTGCTGCCCGGCCGGCCGATGGAGCAGAACTTGGCGGACAACGCGCGGATGCTGGCGGAGGAGACCGCCGACCTGGACGGTGTGGTGCCGGTGCCGGGGGCGCCGGAGTTCCTCGCCTCCCTGATCGCGCACGGGGTGCCGCACGCCCTGGTGACCTCGGCGGACGTACCGCTGTCCACGGCGCGGATGGCGGCGGCGGGCCTGCCGCTGCCCGGGCTGCGGATCACGGCGGAGTCGGTGGGGGCGAGCAAGCCGGACCCCGAGGGCTTCCTCAAGGCCGCGGCGGAACTCGGTATCGCGCCGGAGGACTGCGTGGTGTTCGAGGACTCGGGGGCCGGCATCGAGTCCGGGCGCGCCGCCGGGATGCGGGTCGTGGGCGTCGGGGCGCGAGCCGGGCTGCACGGGCCGGACGCGGTGGTGCGGGACCTGCGCGAGGTGCGGGTGGAGGCCGTGGCGGGCGGGGTGCGGATTCACGTGGGGTGAGCGCGAGGGAGTCCTCCCGGACCGCTTCCGTGCCTTCCGCGCCTGCCGTGAGTTCCGCAAGTCCCGCGGCTTCTGCGGCTTCTGCGGCTCCTACGGCTTCTGTGGCTTCTACGGCTCCTTGGTCTCCGACTCCAGGCGCGCCCTCGTCGCCGCGCCGTAGACCCCCAGCTCGTCCTCCTGGACGCCGCGGGACCACTGGTAGTTGCGCAGGGCGGATTCCACCTCGCTGGTGAAGGTGCCGTTCGCCTCGCCGTTGTACAGGTACAACTGGCCGAGCCGGAGCTGGAGTTCGGTGACCTCGTCACCCTTGTCGCCCAGACGCAGGACGGGCGCGGAGATGGTCTCCTGGCCGTCGTCGGCCTGGCTGCCGGCGCCGATGGTGCCGGTGGCCAGAGCCGTGGGGGCCGCGGTGCTCGTCGTGGCCGACGGCGCGGCCGAAGGGGAGGCGCTCGACTCCGTGGGGGTCGGTGAGGGGCGCGCGCTCTGCTCGGAGGGTGGGGCGCTCGACACGGAGGGGGAGGCGGAGTCGCCGGTGGCGGACGAGGAGGCCGCGCTGGTCGAGGAGTCGGGCACGGCGGCCCGTACGTCCTTCGGGGCGGCCCCGTCGCGCGTCGGCTTCTCGTAGGTGAACAGCCCGCTCGCGAACCCGGCCGCGGCCACCACCGCCACGGCGGCGCCGGCGGCCGCGATCACCAGGACCCGTCGTCGCCGCCCCCGCACCGGCTCCTCGTCCCCCGCGCGGGGCCGGCCGGCCGCCTCCGCCCCCTCGAACAGCCTCGACTCGCCACCACCGGGCTCACCGCCCGACGGACCCCGCCGGAACGGCCGCGTTTCGTCCGTGGAGTTCGAGGGCACCTGCGGGAACGGCCGCGTCTCGTCCACGGAGGCCGCGGGGACCCGCTGGAGCGGCCGCGTCTCGTCCGCGGCGCCCGAGAGGAACCCGTCGGCGCCGGGCAGGATCCGCTGGAGCCGCATCGTCTCGTCGGGGGCGGGTGTGAGTGCGGGGGCGGGTGCCGGGGTGGTCCCCAGCGGTGCGGTCACGTCGGCGCCGGGTACCGCACGCAAGGGCATGGTCGCATCGACGGCGTACGCCGCCGCCCCTGCCCCTGCCCCTGAGCCCCCGCTCGGCCCCGGTCCCGCCGCCAAGTCCCCACCGGCCCCGGGTCGTCCGCTGCGGTCCGTGCCTCCCCGCACGGCCCCCGGCCGTCCGCCGGCTGTCCGGCTCGCACCGGTCCCCGGGTTTCCGCTCCGGCCCAGGTCTGCGCTCACGCTCCCCGGACTGCCACCAGTCCTCGGGCTCCCCGCCGACTCCTTGCCGACGCCCGGGTGTCCGAGCCGGCCGGAGTCTCCGCTCGTGGATCCGCGGCCTCCGCCGATCCGCGGGCTCCCGCTGCTCCCCAGACCCCCGTCAGGCGCAAAGTCCCCGCCGATTCCCATGCCCCCACTCCGGCCCGGCCCGGCGTTCGCCGCCCCCGGGCCCACGCCCCGGTCAAGCCCGGCGTTCGCCGCCCCCGGGCTCGCGCTCTGGCCCGGTCCGGCGTTCGCCGCCCCCGGGCTCGCGCTCTGGCCCGGTCCGGCGTTCGCCGCCCCCGGGCTCGCGCTCTGGCCCGGCCCGGCGTTCGCCGTTCCCGGGCCCGCGCCCCGGCCCGGCCCGGCGTTCGCCGTTCCCGGGCCCGTGCCCCGGTCAAGCCCGGCGTTCGCCGTTCCTGTGCCTCCGGCCGTCGGTTCCGGTTCGGTTGTTCCCCCCAGTTCGACGTACGGCCGTATGCGCAGGGGATCGAAGTCCTCCGCGGCGGCCGCCTCCGCCGTGCGGGTGTCGCGCAGGGCGTCGGAGGCGCGCTGGGCGCAGGCGCAGGACGGGGTGTTGTCGGGTGCGCGCAGTGCCCCGCACTCCGGGCACGGGTGCCCGTGCGGCGGCCCCGGTCGCCCCTGCCACCCCGTCCGATCGCTCACGTGTTCGTCCCTCCCCATGAGAACTCCAGAGTTTATGCAGATCCTCCACACGGCCGACTCGCCCCGCCCCGGAATGCCGCGTTCCGTCGGGTTTTCCCTCGGTGCCCATGAGGACTCGGGAGGCCATAACGGGTCACACCGATCACGATGGACAGTGGCACGAGAGCCTCAGGAGGTATCCATGGCCTTGGACGCGCACAGCAGGACCGCGGATCCACGTGAGGAACACGTGTCCGGAAACGTCCTCGTCTCCATCGGCGCCCTCCTGCTCGGCATGCTCCTCGCCGCCCTGGACCAGACGATCGTGTCCACCGCCCTGCCCACCATCGTCAGCGATCTGGGCGGTCTCGAGCATCTGAGCTGGGTCGTCACCGCGTATCTGCTCGCGTCGACGGCCGCGACCCCGCTCTGGGGCAAACTCGGCGACCAGTACGGACGCAAGAAGCTCTTCCAGGCCGCGATCGTGCTCTTCCTGATCGCCTCGGCGCTCTGCGGAATGGCGCAAAACATGCCCCAGTTGATCGCCTTCCGGGCGCTCCAGGGCCTCGGCGGCGGCGGGTTGATGGTGCTGTCGATGGCGATCGTCGGCGACATCGTCCCGCCCCGCGAACGCGGCCGCTACCAGGGCCTGTTCGGTGCGGTGTTCGGCACCACCAGCGTCCTCGGCCCGCTGCTCGGCGGCCTGTTCACCGAGCATCTGAGCTGGCGCTGGGTGTTCTACGTCAACCTGCCCGTCGGCGTCGTCGCGCTCGCCGTCATCGCGACCGTCCTGCGCATCCCGCGCAAGGGCACCCGGCACGTCATCGACTACCTCGGCACCCTGCTCATCGCCGCCGTCGCCACCTGTCTGGTCCTGGTCGCCTCCCTCGGCGGCACCACCTGGGACTGGGCCTCGCCGCAGATCGTCGGACTCGCCGTCCTGGGCGTCGCCCTCGCCGCCCTGTTCGTGGCCGTGGAGCGGCGGGCCGCCGAACCGGTCCTCCCGCTCAAGCTGTTCCGCATCCGCACCTTCACGCTCTCCGCCGTCATCAGCTTCATCGTCGGCTTCGCGATGTTCGGCGCGATGACCTATCTGCCGACCTTCCTCCAGGTCGTGCAAGGCGTCTCCCCGACCATGTCCGGGGTGCACATGCTGCCGATGGTGGCCGGCATGCTGCTGTCGTCCACGGGCTCCGGACAGATCGTCAGCCGCACCGGCCGCTGGAAGGTCTTCCCGGTCCTCGGCACCGGTGTCACCACGATCGGCCTGCTCCTGCTGCACCAGCTCGACGAGAACAGCTCCACGGGCGAGATGAGCACCTACTTCTTCGTCTTCGGCCTGGGCCTCGGCCTGGTCATGCAGGTCCTCGTCCTCATCGTGCAGAACGCCGTCGGCTACGAGGACCTCGGCGTCGCCACCTCCGGCGCCACCTTCTTCCGCTCCATCGGCGCCTCCTTCGGCGTCGCCGTCTTCGGCACGGTCTTCGCGAACGGCCTCGGCGACAAGCTCACGGACGCCTTCCGGGGCGCCGACCTCCCCTCCGGCCTCTCGGTGCGGTCCCTGGAGTCCGACCCGCGCGACATCGCCGAACTGCCGTCCTCCCTGCAGCCGCAGGCCCTGCACGCGTACGCGTCCGCCATCACCGACGTCTTCCTGTACGCCGCCCCCGTCGCCCTCCTCGGCTTCGTCCTGGCCTGGTTCCTGAAGGAGGACCCGCTGCGCGGCTCGGTCACCGCGCCCGACGTCACCGAGACCCTCGCCAGCAACCCCGTCGAGCGGTCCTCGTACGACGAGGTGTGCCGGGCGCTGTCCGTCCTCGGCACCCGCGAGGGCCGCCGCGAGGTCTACCGCACGATCACCGCCCGCGCCGGACACGACCTTCTCCCCGCCGCGAGCTGGCTGCTGCTGCGGATGAAGCGGTACGGCAGCGTCGAGCCGGGTGTGCTCGCCGAGCGCACCACCGTCCCGTTCCCGGTGGTCATCGAGGCCGCGCGCCAGATCGAGGAACGCCGTTTCGCCGTACGCGAGGGACTGGACCTGATGCTCACCCCGCAGGGCCGGGAGGTCGCCGAGGACCTGGCCCGGGTTCGGGAGGAGTCGCTGGCGGAACTGCTCGGCGACTGGTGGGGCCCCGACCGGTCCACCGACCTCGCCCAGCTGGTCAGGGAACTCAACGACGAGCTGTGCGGCTCCGACCGCGAACAGCCGCACGAGGGGCGGCCGGAGCCCGGGATCAGATGAGCCGCTTGGTGAACCAGAGCTCGGCGTACGGGTCGTCGTTGTGCCGTGCGGTCTCCGTGTAGCCCTGCCGCGCGTACAGCGCCCGGGCCTCGACCAGGTCGCTGCGGGTGTCCAGGATCATCCGGGTGGCGCCGAGCGCGCGGGCGGCGTCCTCGGCGGCCCGCACCAGCAGCGGCGCCCCGCCCTTCCCGCGCAGCCCCTCCCGTACGAACACCCGCTTCAGCTCGGCGGTCGCCGCGTCCAGCAGCCGCACGCCCGCGCAGCCGCCCGGCTCACCGTCGTAGCGCCCCACCAGCAACCGGCCGCCGGGCGGGGTCAGTTCCGCCCAGGTCCGGGCGGCGATCTCCCGCTCCAGCTCGCCGGGGTCGGTGCGGCGGCCCTCGTGCAGCAGGTACCAGCGGTCGCTGACCTCCGTGTAGTACTCCCGCCAGAGGGCGGCGGCGACGGCGGAGTCGGCGGCTTCCGGGGCTACGGTCCAGGTCATCCGCTCATTCTGCGGACACGGTGCACGGGGCGCGCAACCGGATATGTGTGCCCCCGATGTGCCTCCGGCGAGCCCCCGAGCCCTCGGCGTTCCTTCCGGGGAGCGCCCCGGTGCGGAACCCGTTTGGGAGGGGTCCCACGGGCAACCCGGGACGGAAACCAGGCGAACCGGCCCGCGGGGCCGGCACACCGGAAGGCAACCATGTCCACAGGCGTGATCATCGCTCTGATCGTGGCCGCGGCGGCCGTCGTCGCCGTGGCGGCGGTCCTGGCCGTGCGGGCCCGGGGCGCGCACGGCGGACGGAGCCTGAAGCAGCGCTTCGGGCCCGAGTACGACCGGGCCGTGGCCCGGCACGACGGGGACGTCAAGGCGGCCGAGCGGGAACTCGGCGGGCTTGTGGAGCGGCACGGCGGGCTGCGGGAACGGCCGCTGGAAGCCGCGGAGCGCGAGCGGTTCGAGACCCGTTGGACGGCCGCGCAGGAGCGGTTCGTCGACTCCCCGGGGGAGGCGGTCGCCGAGGCGGACCGGCTCCTCGCCGAGGTGGCCGGCGCCCGCGGTTTCCCGGACGGCACCCGGTACGAGGAGCAGCTCGCCGCGCTCACCGTCCACCACGCCGACCACGTCCACGGCTACCGGCGCGTGCACCGGGCGGCGGGGGTGCGGGCCGGTGTCGGGGGTGGCGGGGACGCCGGGGCTGCCGGAGGCTTGAAGGAGACCGGAGGCCTCGGGGGCGAAGCAGGAGCGGACACGGGGGCGGGCGGGCGGCACAGTTCCGCGCCCGGGACCGAGGACCTGCGGGCCGCCATGGTCGAGGCCCGCGCCCTCTTCGACGACCTGCTGGACCGGCCCCGCCGGCACCTGCGCCAGACGAAGGAAGCGTGAGACACGATGACCGACACGAGCCAGGACGCCAGGGACGCCAGGGACGCCAGGGACGCCCGGGACGACCGGGATCCGCAGGAGGCGGAGAGCCGCCGGCCCCTCACCCCGCTGGAGAAGGCACGGGCGGCCGTGCGCTCCAGTACCGCCGCGCCCGCCCGGGCGGCCCGGCCGGGGGAGACGGCAAAGGCCGCAGAGCCGGGGAAGACGTCCGGGGAGGCCGAGGCGCTGCTGCCGCGGGAGGAGTGCGACGAACTCGCCTCGCGGATGCGGCACGCCGTCGTCGGCTTCGTGGACGGACCCCGGGACGCCGTCGCGGAGGCCGACCACGTACTGGAGGAACTCGCCGAACGCGTCACCGCCGCCGTGAACCGCCGCCGCCGGACCCTGCGCGGCTCCTGGCAGCCCACGGACCGCGAGAGCGAGGCGACGGCGCCCGACACCGAACAGCTCCGGCTGGCCCTGCGCGACTACCGCGAACTGTCGGAACGGCTCCTACACGTGTGACCCGTCACCCGTGGTCCCGTCGGCGGATCCCTTCGCCGCCCGGCGCTCCCGCCACTCCCGTACGACCGCTTCCACGTCGTACGGCTTCATACCCAGCGGGGGGCCGGGCGGCGGCTTGAACATCATGTCCCGGAGCTTGACGTTGACGTCCGTGATGATCTTCCGGACGATGCGCTCCGAGGGCGCCGCGTACGCCGCCGCGAGGGCGTCCTCCGCCTCCTTGCGCAGGGCGAGCGTCGGAGGCAGCACCGAGAGCCCCTCACGGGCCATCTTGCGCTTGATCCACCACAGTTCGTCGTACGTGCTGTCGGTGCCCGGCGGCAACGGCTTCCCCGCGCCCGGCAGTTGATCGAACTCCCCACGCCGTTCGGCGTCACGGATCTGTTTGTCGACCCACGACTCGAACGGGACACCCGGTGGCTTTCGCTCGGTCATGCCTCCATTGTGCCGGACGTGACCGGCCCGGGCGATTTATCATGCCGCCGCTGTGCAAACACTGTTCAGCGGCTTTTCCAGTCGTCATCCAGCCGTCGCATCACGGCTTCATGAAGGAGCGCATGTGCTCGAACTCACCATGGCCACCGTCTCCGGGACGGAAGAGGGCGCCACGGCCGGCATGCTCATGGCCGACGCGCCCAGTGACCCGGGCGCCGTGCTGCGGGTGGGCCGGGACAAGTCCGTGTGCCGTCTCGTGACGCCCGAGGACTGGCTGTTCGTCTCCCGGGTGCACCTGGAGTTCCTGTGCGGCCCCGAGGGCACCTGGCAGGTCTCCTGGCTGCGCGGCTCGCAGGACGAGCCGTCGTCCGAAGTGCGGCTGCTCGTCGGCGAGTACGCCCAGCAGATCGCGTACGGCGGCACGGTACCGCTGCCGCGCGGCGGCTCCGGCGAGATCGTCGTCGTCGACCGCACCGGGCCGCGCAGCGTCAACGTGGGCTTCTACCACGAGATGTAGGTGCTCTCCGGCCGCCGGAAGGGCTACGCCAGGACGCGGGCCAGCGCGAAACCGTCGTAGCCCTTGGCCCCCACCGTCTGGATCGCGGTCCCGCTGAGCCGGGGGTGGGAGCCGATCAGTTCGATCGCGGCGCGGGTGCCCCGGACGTCCCCGTCCGTGCTGCCCGCGTCGACCACCCGGCCGCTCCGTACGACGTTGTCGACGACGATCAGGCTGCCCGTGCTGGTGAGTCTGAGCGCCCACTCCAGGTAGTGGGGGTTGTTGGCCTTGTCGGCGTCGATGAAGACCAGGTCGAACGGCGGCGGGTTCTCGTCGGCCAGCCGGGGCAGCGACTCCAGGGCCGCGCCGACCCGCACCTCCACCACCTTGTCCAGGCCCGCGCGGGCGATGTTGCGCACGGCGACCTCCGCGTGCCGGGGGTCGTACTCCAGGGAGATCAGCCGGCCGTCGGCGGGGAGCGCGCGGGCCAGCCAGATCGTGCTGTAGCCGCCGAGCGTGCCGATCTCCAGGATCGTCCGCGCGCCCTGGATCTCGGCCAGCAGCCGGAGCAGCTTGCCCTGGTTCGCCGTGACGTTGATCCCGGGGAGCCCGGCGGCCTCGCTGTCGCGCAGCGCGGCCGCGGTCACCTCGTCGTCCGGGGCGAGATGGTCGGTGAAGTAGGCGTCGACGGCCTCCCAGACCTGTGACTCGCTCATGCGCTCTGCCTCCCGTGTGCCTGCGACTGATCAGAACCGCTGACCGGTCCTGTCAACGTGCCCCGCCGCGCGCGGGTTCCCGCCCAACGGGCCTCTCCGATTTCCCGCCCCCCGAATTCACCCGTTCGGCTCAGGCGTCACCGGGAGAGTGAAGGGCTTCGGAGCCGCGGGGGAGCGCGGGGGCGCGACGGGCGGGGCCGGGGTCGCGTGCGCGGTCGGCGGATGGGGCGGGGGCGGAGGCGCAGGAGAGGCCTGGGCCTGGGTCTGACGGGCTCGTTGCGGCCACGGCGACCACCGTGGCCGCTGCGCGGACTGCGCGTGACGCGCGCTCGACTGGGGCTGAGGAGTCCGCTGCGGCTCAGGCGGCATGGGAGGCATGGGAGGCATGGGGGTTACGGCCGCCCCGTTCGGGCGGCTCGTGGGCTTCGGTGGGACGCCCGCCGCGGCCGGACGAGCTGTGGGCATCGGAGGCACCGCAGGGACACCGGGCATCGGAGGAACCAGCGGGGTGGTCCGCCCCGGAACCCGAAGCCGCGACCGACCAGCCGCCCCGCCGGGCGCCCCGGCGCGCGCCGCACCCGGCGTCCGTCCTGGAGCTCCGCCGGGCGCCCCGGCCTGTGCCGCGCCCGGGGCTTCACCCGGCACCCCGCTCATCGTCCCGCTCATCGCCCCGCCCGGCCTCCCGGCCTGTGCCGCATCCGGCGCCGAGCCCTGCGATCCACCCGGTGTCCCGCCGGGCGCCCCGGCGCGCGCCGCACCCGGCGTCCGTCCTGGAGCTCCGCCGGGCGCCCCGGCCTGTGCCGCGCCCGGGGCTTCACCCGGCACCCCGCTGATCGTCCCGCTCATCGTCCTGCCCGGCGTCCCGGCCTGTGCCGCATCCGGCGCCGAGCCCTGCGATCCACCCGGTGTCCCGCTCGTCGCCCCGCCGATGGACCCGCTCGTCGCCCCGCCCATGGACCCGCTCGTCGCCCCGCCCTGCGCGGCCGAATGGTGCCCCGACGCGTGGCGGGGCCCCGGTTGGGTGGCTCTGTGGGTGTGGCGTCTGTGGAGGGCGAGGGTGACGGAGGCCGCGGCGGTCGCGACGAGGCCGCCGACCACCGTCAGCAGCCATACCGGTATCCCGAGCACCCTGAGCAGCCGGTCCTCGTAGATCACCTGGCGGAACGTCGTGTCGGCGGCCGCCCGGCGCAGCTCGTGGTCCCCGGAGATCGCCGAGGGGCGCGGGAACTCCTGGGCGACGGCCGTCAGGAACGGCGTGCCCTGCGCCAGCTCACCGAGCGGGCCGCCGGCCGAGGCGCCGACCCGGCCCGCGAAGGTGACACGGGGCCGCTCGCCGCCGATCCGGGCCACCGGTTCCATGCGGTGGGCGGCGAGGACGTACAGGCCCAGCGACTGCGGGGTGGCCGCGAGCCGGGACAGCCGCATCGGGTAGACGGGGGCGTCGGCGGCGAAGGTGAGGTGCAGCGGCTGGAGCTCGCCGTCGAGGACACTGCCGGCGGTCTCGGGGGTCAGCCTGACGGCGACGTACTCCCACCGCCGTTCGACGTACGGCCGCAGCGCGGTCTCGAGGCGGGCCGGGAGCGCGAAGTCGTTCGAGGTCAGCCAGTCGTCCAGGGCGGCGGGATCGGTGGCGGTCAGCCGGGCCACGTCGAACGGCCCGAGCCGCTCCCGGCCGACCACGCCCACCTCGCCGCTGCCGCCCGGCGGGCGCGGCGGGCCGCCCCGGCCGTCCCCGGCGGTCAGCGGCCAGTCGCCGTCCTGCGGCCAGAGGTGGGTACGGGCGCGCTGCACCGGCGCGGTGGCGGTGGCCAGCTGGTCGAACAGCTCCGCGTCCCCGAGCTCCACCGTCGCCCGGTGCGGGACCGGCATGATCCAGGCGGCCCGCTCGGCGTCGCCCCCGACCCGCAGGCTCATCACGATCTGCTCCTGCTTGCCGTCCCAGCGCACCACGGACACCTCGCGGCCGACCGTGAGCTGCCGGCCGTCGCCCGGCACCAGGGCACCGCAGGCGCAGGCGTACGCCGGCGCGACGAGCGACCCGAGCTGGAGCGCCAGCAGCGCCAGGAGGACGGCGGCGACCCGCACGAGCGGCCGCGCCCCGGCGCCCCGCCGCTCCGCGCGCGGTCTCACGCGCCCCCTCGGTGAACCGATCGTGCCGACCAAGCCGCCCATGTGCCGCAGCCCCTCCGTGGGTCCGTCGCCATCCGTCCGTCGTCCGCCGATGCCGGTCAATGCCCGCCGCTGTCCCTCTTCACCACTGTGCGCCTCTTGTGGGTGTACGACTGTCTGCCCGTCCGTTCACCACGCGCAGCCGTCCCGCTGCCCTCAGTGTCGTACGGGCGTACGACGGTACGGTTGAAGCGGGCGTTCCGTTCGTGCGAAGTGCCAGTTCCGGCCGTGCTGTGACCCACATCGCGCCCTGCGGAGGCAACCTCTCCCCCGGCGCACTATCGTCTTCCGGACAAAAGGAGAGTCGACGTCAGGTGAAGCGGGGATGGCCTGCGTCTCTCTCCGGGGGCGGCTCGGGCCTCATAGGGTTCGTTCAGGACACACTCACGCGACGGTGCGTGGGACGCACGGGGCGGGAGGCCGACGAGGCGTGGCGAATGCGGAGCACAGCGGGCGACCGGCGGAGGCCTTCGGGGCGACCGCGGTCGGCACGACGAGGGCGGCACGTCTGCGCGCGGCCCGTCTGGGCCTCTGGATGCTCGCGGCGGTCCTCGCCGTACGCCAGGTGGCCGTCGTCCTCGGCACCCCGCGCGGGGAACGGCTGACGGACCTGGAGACCTGGGTCGGACCCAACGGCGTCCTGCACGTCAACGGCTCGATCTACGACTCCACGCGCTTCACGGGCACCCCTTTCGGGGGACTCGTCCTCAAGCCGCTCACCAAGGCGGCGGAACAGGCCCTCGGCTGGGGGTGGACGTTCGGCACACTGCTCCTGGTCGTCGCCCTCGGCCTGGTGGCCGCGCGCGCCCTGCCACAGCCGGTGAGCAGACGGACGTCCCTGCTCGCCGCGCCCGTCGCGATCAGCCTACTCATGCTGTCGCTGCCGGTGCGCAACACCCTCTGGCTCGGCCAGACCAGCATCATCCCGGTGCTGCTGGTCCTGCTCGGCTGCTTCGTCGTACGCGGCCAGAAGGCGGGCGGCGCGCTGATCGGCCTGGCGGCCGCGCTCCAGCCCCCGGTGCTGCTCTTCGCGGCCCTGCTGTGGTTCACCGGCCGCCGCCGTGCCGCCGCCGCGACCGGTGCGACGTTCGCCGGGGTCACGGCGCTCGCCTGGGCGGCGATGCCGCACGACTCGTACGCCTACTGGGTGCACCACATGGCGGGGGTCGGCCTCGGCGGCAGCGCGGACGCCCTCGCCAACCAGTCCCTGCACGGCGCCCTGCTGCGCCTCGGTCTGACCGGCCCGCTGGAGATCGGCCTGTTCCTGGCGCTCGGCGCGGCCGTCGCCGTCCTCGGCGTACGCCGGGCGGTCCGCTACGCCCGCGACGGCCAGCTCCTGCTGGCGGTGGCCCTCACCGGCTGCGCGGCGATCGCGCTCTCCCCGACGACCTGGCAGCACCAGCTGCTGTGGGTGCTGCTGGCGGTGGTGGGACGGGTCGGCAAACGCGCCTCCGACCGGTACGTCTGGCCGGTCGCCGTCGTCCTCGTCATGACCCTCCCGGCGCGCATGATGCTGCCGAACATGCCGGCGCTCTACCCGCTGCGGGACAACGCCGTCCTGCTGGCGGCCATCGCCGCGGCGACGGCGATCCCGTTCCTCTCCCGCACCTCGCCCTACTACCGGGCCCCGATCCCCACCGAGTACGCGCCCCCGGTCCCGGCGCGGCTGCGCGGGGTCCCGCTGCTGCCGTTCCTCAAGCGCGTCCTGACCCGCCCGAACCTGTTGCTGGAACTGCTCCTCATCCGCGTCACCTACGCGGCGTACCAGCAGGTACGGCTGGCGGCGACCGGCGGCTCGAACTCCGCGGGCCGGGTCCGCGCGGAGGCCCACGGCCAGGAGATCCTCGACCTCGAACGCTTCCTGCACATCGACATCGAGCACACCGTCAACCACTGGGTCGTGGGCGTCGACTGGCTGCGCGGCTTCTTCGACTTCTACTACGAGTCCTTCCACTTCGTCGTCCCGCTGACCGTCCTCGCCGTCCTGTACTGGCGCCGCCCGGTCGACTACCGCTGGGCCCGCGCCTCCCTCGGCTTCGCGACCCTCCTGGCCCTGGTCGGCTTCTGGCTCTACCCCCTGGCCCCGCCGCGCCTGATGCCCGCCCTCGGCGTCATCGACACGGTCCACGGCGTCCAGGACTTCTCCAAGCCCGACTACGGCACCCTCACCGCCCTGACCAACCAGTACGCGGCGATGCCGTCCCTCCACTTCGGCTGGTCCCTGTGGTGCGGCCTGGTCATCGCGATCGTCGCCCCCCGCTGGTGGATGAAGGCCCTCGGCCTGCTGCACCCGTTCTTCACGGTCTCGGCGATCGTCGCGACGGGCAACCACTGGGTCCTGGACGCGGCAGGCGGCGCGGCGGTCGTCCTCGCCGGCTTCGGCCTGTCGTACGTCCTGATGGGCCCGCGCGCCCGCTCGGCGAAACTCCCGGAACGCACGGACCCGGTCCCGGCCACGAAGCACCCCACCCCCAGCGGCTGAGACCGAACCGTTGGCTTACGGCCCGCTCCCCGGAGCGGGCCGGCAGGGCATGTTGCTTGAGGGGAGCCGGACGACCGAGGGGGACGGCCGTATGCGAGCGTCAAAGATCCGCACCGCAGTGCTCCTTCTCCTCCCCCTGCTCGCCGCCCTGGCCACCTCCGGCTGCACCCGCTTCCTCCCCACCCACCCCGTGCCCCCGTCCGTGGGCGCCAGGTTCGACGGCGACACCCTCGTCGTGAAGTTCCCGATGTGCCCCACGGACGAGATCCGCCGCGTCGAGGTCTACGACTGGGACGCGGCCGAGGACGACAATCCCCCCGCCCTGTGGTGGGCCTCCGACCCCACGACATCGGCGATCCGCAAGGACGGCGTGGTCCCCCTCTGGACCGCCGAGGGCTTCACCCACCACGCCACCCCCCTCCCCACCGCCGCGACCACCCTCGACGTCCTCTACACGGCCCCGGACGGCAACGGCCTCGACGGCGTACTCCCTCTGGACGAGATCAAGCCGAGGAAACTCAAGCCGGGCGAGTACTGGACGTCCGACGGCACCATGACGGCGACACAGATCGACGATCAGCTGGACTGCGGGCAGTGACGCACGGGACGGACCGGCGGCGAAGGCTGTGACCAACGCCATACCGAAGTGATGGAACCGTTTTACATTCCCCCTGTTCACAGGTTCTTCACCCGCATTACCTTCTCGCTTCACTGATCAACTTCTGAAGTGAGACCCATGCCGAACAGGCGTGGGGCGCATGGGGTGGGGGCACTCAATGGCAGCTCGGCGTGCGCGTTTGCTGTCCGTGACGGTGGCAGGCACGCTTCTGACGGGCCTGCTGTCAACCATGTCGGTCATGACGCCGCAACAGGCTGTCGCTGCTGCGGGAGACACGACACCGTTGGTGCCGTCGCAGTCGGTGGGCACCGTGCCGTCGCAGCAGGCGGAGGAGCCCGGAGAGGCGCTGCCGGCACCTGAGTGGCCCGACGCCGCCGAGGCGACGGTGGATCTCTCGCAGGCAGCCCCCGGAGATCCGGGCACGGTGACGCCCACCGCGACGTCCGCCGCGGATGCCAGTGACACCCAGGTCGCCGAAGTCGTTGAAGTCGCACCGGCTGCCGACGTTTCCGATACTGCTCCCCAGCTTTCCCGGTCGCAGCTCGCGGGCTCCGAATCGCCTTCTCCGGCCGCAGGCCCGACTGACACGTCCAAGGCGCCCGAGGCTGGATCCGCCTCTGCCGATCCTGAGCAGGACCCCAGCGCTTCGCCGGAACCGTCGGAGTCGACCGCAGACGGCTCCGGGGACGAGTCGGAGACCATCTCGCCGGAGCAGGTCGATGTACGGGTACTCGACAGGCAGGAAGTAGCCCCGGCGGGGGGTATCGGCCTCGGTGTCCAGGTCATCCGTACGGACGGCGTCGCAGCGGTCGGCCAGGTCCAGATCAGTATCGACTACTCGGGCTTCCAGTACGCCTACGGCGGCGACTTCGCCTCTCGGCTCCGGTTGGTGAAGCTGCCCGCATGCGCCTTGCAGACACCAGAGGCCGAGGAGTGCTCGGACCGCGAGTTCGTGCCCGCCGAGAACGACACGGCTGAGGGCACACTCACGGCGACAGTCGTGGCGGAGCCCGACGCCGACGGTCTCTCCACGCAGTTGGACAGCACCTCCAGCTCTGTCTACGCCCTCACCAGCGGCTCCTCCTCCGAGAGCGGTGACTACCGAGCTTCCACGCTCTCTCCGACCGGGTCATGGGATGTGGCGACCGGCTCCGGTGCCTTCACCTACAGCTACCCGTTCAGCCTTCCCACGCCCGCGATGGGCAAGGCGCCGTCCCTGGCCCTGTCCTACAACTCGCAGTCGGTCGACGGCCGCACCTCGGCCTCCAACAACCAGGCGTCCTGGGTCGGCATGGGCTGGGACCTGAACGTCGGCTACATCGAGCGGCGCTACCGCAACTGCTCCGAGGACGGACTGAGGTCGATCGGCGACATGTGCTGGGCGTCGCCCAACAGATCCGTGGAACCCGACGGAGCCATCTACGTCATCAACCTCAACGGGGTGACCTCCACCCTCGTCCAGGATGACAACGGCACCGGCTCCTACCACGTACAGGACGACCCGGGCTGGAGAGTGCAGCACCTGAGCGGAGGGTACGGCGCGGACGACGAGTACTGGGTCATCTCCACCCAGGACGGCCAGCGTTACTACTTCGGCTGGGGCCGCTCCGAACGCTCCGGCGGCGCGACCTCCTCCGTCTTCACCATCCCGGTCGTCGGCAACAACACGGGCGAGCCCTGTTACTCCCAGTTCCCCGAACCGTGCACGCAGGCGTGGCGGTGGAGCCTGGACCGGACCGTGGACGCGAACGAGGTCGAATCGGTCTACTTCTACGACCGGGAGACCAACTACTACCGATCGGTCGCCAACACCGACAAAGCCCGCTCCTACACGGCCAGCGGCTATCTGACCAAGATCGAATATGGGTGGCCCACCCAGATCGCGAGCTCCAAGCCGACCGGCAAGGTCGAATTCACGCACACCGGCCGGTGCGTCGAACGTATGGCGGACGCGGATCCGCTGCGCAGTGAGCCGGATGCCTGCCCCTCGATCGCCTCCAGCCCGTCGTCGTATCCGGACGTGCCCGTCGACCTGCTGTGCAACGGCACTTCCACGGACTACTACTGCGCGGGCAAGACGTACTACCCGACCTTCTTCGGCAAGGACATGCTCTGGGACGTCAAGACCTTCGCGCTGAACACCGGCGCCAATGGCTGGGACCTCGTGCAGCAGTACCAGACCAAGCACGGCCTGCCCAACCCGGACGGAACGGTCGGTAGCACGCTCTGGCTGGACTACCTTCAGCGGGAGACGTACGGCACGGGCGGCGACGTGATCTTCCCGGTCGTCAACTTCAATGGCACCGACCTGGACAACCAGGTCGGCACCGGCGAACTCAACTTCCGCCGCATCAACACCATCCACGGTGATCTGGGCGCCACCACGAGCGTCACGTACGACTCGCCGAACCCGTGCAGCGCGGACGACCTGCCCAGCCAGGCCTCCAATACGAAGGACTGCTACTGGCAGAAGTGGACCCCTGAGGGCGCCACTGCGGCACAGACCGGCTGGTTCAAGAAGTTCTTGGTCAGCAAGGTGACCGTCGACCCGACCGTCACCAGCGACCAGGACGGTGCGCCGGTGATGACCACCACCTACGACTACCAGGGCGGCGCCGGCTGGCGCTTCACCGACGACCCCCTGGTTCCGGACAGTGATGAAACCTGGTCGGACTGGCGGGGCTACCAGCGTGTAGAGGTCACGAACGGCACCGGCACCGTCAAGCACTCCCTGTTCCACTGGCTCTTCCGGGGACTGGACGGCGACCGCACATCCAAGACCGACACGTCAGCCACGCGTTCGGTGTCGGTCACCGACGGCGAGGGCACGTCCTACACCGACTCGCCCTGGTTGCAGAGCCGCACGATAGAGAGCTCCACTCGCGACGACGCCGGCAGCTCGCAGCAGCGAGTGTTCCACCACTACTGGACCCACAACACCTCTCAGTACGACGGCTTGCCCGATGCACGATTCGTGCGGGAGGACCGCACCACGACCGAGACGAAGATCTCCACCGGCTGGCGCACTCACGTCGTCGAGGACGTGTACGACGACGCCTCTTCCACCTCGACCACCTACGGATTGCCGGTGCGCACCGATGACCAGGGTGAACAGAGCGTCTCCGACAACCGCTGCACCACCTACGGCCGCGCATACAACACCGATCTCTACGACGGCAGCAGCATCCAGCGGTGGATGATTCTGGTCGACGAGACGCGTCACTACGCGGAGCGCTGCGACAACCGGGCTGCTGCCAACCAGGACGGATACACGGCCACCCTGTTCGACGGAGCCTCCTCCGTGGACACCAACAAGCCAGTCGACGGCAACGCCACGGAAGTCCGGACGTACACCAAGTCGAGTGCCTACCAGCCCGTCAAATCCGGTTACGACGACGCGGGCCGGGTGATCTGGACCGAGGACGCGAGCAGTAACCGGACCACCACGACCTACAGCCCGGCCAACGTCTGGCCGCTGAACGGCATCACCACGACCACGCCCGACCCGGATGGGCTCGTCACTTCGCGTGGTCCACTCACGACCACGGCGTGGACATCCCGTTACTGGGGGACGGTGACGCAGACCAAGGACGCGAACGGCGACATCACCAAGGTCGTCCTGGACGGCGCGGGTCGCCCCATCGAGGTGTGGAAGCCGACCGAAACCGGCACCTCTCCGTCGCTCAAGTTCGACTACAGCATTCCCACCGCCACCAGCAGTGGTATTCCCGACTCGGTGACCGGTTTCCCCCGCGTGGGCACCCGCACTCTGCAGTCGGGCACCACCTACCTGACTTCCTACGCGTACTCCGACGGCCTCGGAAGAGCCCGCGAAACCCAGGCACCCATCCCCGACGGGACGGATCCGTCCACCGGGGAGGAGGTGCCCAACCGCCAGGTCGCCGTGGTCCGCTACGACTCGTCCGGCAATGTCACCGGTACTTCGGCGGTCTTCCGCAACCAGGGCACCGCGGGCTCCGGCGGCCCGGTCAACCCTGCGATCGAGGACCTGCCGTCCTACACGGAGCTGACCCTGGACTGGGCGGGCCGCACGACGGAATCGCAGATCCTCGTCGGCGACGGCGAGGGAGCCCGGGGCGTTCAGGAGGGCCGGAAGCTGACGGCCTACCACGGTGACTACGTCACGGTCACACCCGCCGCCGCCGATCCCACGGACACGTACACCGACGTCTACGGCCAGACGTCGAAGGTGGTCGAGCACAACGGCAGCTCGGCCTTCACCACGCAGTACGACTACAACGCCACCGGCTTGCTGAAGCAGATCACCGACGCGCGCGGCAACACCACGGCCTACACCTACGACTGGGCCGGTCAGCGCACTCGGGTGGACGACCCGGACGCCGGGATCTCCACCACGGTCTACGACGCCAACGGCCGGGTCGGCACGGCGTCCGGAAACATCGATCCCGACACCGGCACCGCCAAGACGGTCCTGAGCTACCAGTACGACACCCTGGGCCGCCGCATCTCCGTCAACAGCGGTACGACGGAGCTCGCGGCCTGGACCTGGGACGGGCTGGGCGTGTCCGGCGGCAAGGGCCAGATCACGGCGACCACGAGTCACGACACCGACGGCAACACCTACACCGTCAAGTCGAACGGATTCGATGGCCGGGGCAGACCCTTGAGTACCACGGTCACCATCCCGGCAGCCGTCACCGGGTTGGCCGGCGACTACACGACGGCGTACACCTATGACGCCGCGGACCACATCGCCACCGTCACCTACCCCAATGCCGGGGGGCTAGCCGCGGAGACCGTCACGGCCGGCTACACCGCCTACGGGCAGCCCCGCAGCCTCACCTCGGACACCCGGACCTACGTCAGGACGACGGTCTACGACGCCTACGGGCTGCTCACCGACCGTTACTACGGCGCCCCAACGACAGGGCTGACCGGTGTCAGCGCTCAGCGCAGCTACAGCTACGTCCTCGCCAAGGGAACCCGCTGGCTGCGAGGCATTACCACGACCACCTCCGTCGGCCAGTTCACCAGCGAGAAGCAGCAAGACCTCTACGACTACGACTACGACGGCAAGATCACCGGGCTCCAGGAGCTGGCCGCCGGTCAGACCGGGCAGACGCAGTGCTTCCACTACGACGGTCAGGCCCGGCTGACCAACGCCTCCACCCGCGCGGTGGCGGCCTCCTGCTCACTGAACACCACCTCCGACTTCACCGGCGAGGACCCGTACCAGACGGCCTACACGTACGACCGCCTCGGCAACCTCCAGCTCGTCACCGACACGAACGCCACGGGCGAGGTCACCACCCGCGACTACCTCTACCCGGGCTACGACGACACCGACAACTGGACCACCGCGAACGCGGACCAGCCGCACGGCGTCCGCAAGGTCATCACGCAATCCGCCGGCGCCACCACGGTCGAGGACCTCACCTACGACGACGCGGGCCAGATGCTCACACGAGTCGAGACGGCCGGGGACACCAAGGCCACCGACTACACCTGGAGCCGGCTCGGCCAACTGGCCGACGTGAAGACGACCACGTCCAGTGGCAGCGAACTGACCCGTTACGCCTACGACGCCGACGGCAACCTCCTGGTCCGCACCACTCCTGAAGAGACGGTCGCCTACCTCGGTGGTATGGAACTGCGCACCAGCGACGGCACGGCAGCCACCGCCACCCGCTACTACAGCAGCGGCTCGTCCACCGTGGCCATGCGCACCACCACGGGCAACAGCGTCACGGGTGGCAAGCTCTTCTACCTGATGGCCGACCCGCAGGCCTCCACGCAGCTCGTGGTCGACGCCGACACGGGCAAGTCGACTCGCCGCCGCTACACCCCGTTCGGCGACGAGCGTGACGGGAGCCTGCCGACGGGGACGGACAGCGGTTTCCTGGGCAAGACGGAAGACACCAGTACGGGCCTGTCCCTCCTCGGAGCCCGCGCCTACGATCCCCGGCTCGCCCGGTTCCTCAGCCCGGACCCGCTCAGCACCCCGTACATCCCGCAGAACCTCTCCGCATACAGCTACAGCGAAAACGATCCGGTCAACCGGATGGATCCGACAGGGCTGGAGAGCTGCAACCCGTTCGACTGCTCAGGGGAGGAAGGGGATTACCCGACCTACACGGATGACCCGATTCCGTCGGACCCCGTGGTCACCGATCTGGGAGACGGAGCCGCGCCCCCGCCCAGTTCGGACCTGGGCAAGGACTACCTCGGTGGCGACGGCCTCCCGAGCGTCGGCCAGATGAAGAACCTCGGCACCTACATGCCGAACGTCAGCGACGAGCTGAACTACGAGCTGTACTTCCGTGAGCGCTGCACGTTCAGCCAGGGCGTCGACATGTCCTGCAAGAACCTCATGGACTACTACGGGGGCTGGGCCCACGTAAAAAGCATCGACACGGTCAACACCTGCCCGATATGCGGCAACGTCGGTTTCGACATCATCCTGCAGTACGCCCTCGGGCGTGGCGGAAAGGTGTGCTTCAAGAACAGCTTCACGCCGGAGACCGAAGTCCTGATGGCGGACGGCACGAGCAAGCCGATCAAGGACGTCGAGGTCGGCGAAAAGATCATCGCCACGGACCCGGAGTCCGGAACGACTGAGGAGCGTACAGTCCTCGCCACCATCGTCACCGATGAGGACAAGGACTTCACGGAAGTCGGAGTGGCAACAGAGGACGGTCCCGCCGAGATCGTCGCAACCGATCATCATCCGTTCTGGTCGCCCTCCGAGCACGCCTGGCTCGATACGGGTGCTCTGCGGCCCGGCATGACCCTGAGGACGGACCACGGAGACGTGGTTACCGTCGACGCGGTGTCCGCGTTCCACCGGCAGCAGGAAACCCGCAACCTGACCGTCGACGGTTTCCACACGTACTATGTGCTCGCGGGCAAGACTCCGGTACTCGTTCACAACGGCAACTGCTCCATCGGCTCGGTGGCCGGGCCTGCCGGAGAGGTATTGCCGCTGCCCAAGGGGGCCGCCGGCACACCGGTCGCCACGGGTAAGGGCTGGGTTTACGATATTCCGACCGGAACCAAGGGCCTCGATCCTCGGGTGGTGCAAGTTCGGGTGATGGATCCTGTCACCACCGGAAAATATCAGTACCCGAAGGGTTATGTGGTGTACATGAATAAAGCAGGCCAGTCAGTAAATCCCTTGACCGGGCAGACGGTCAGTAAGGCTGACCCCTACAACCACATCCCGATCCCATGATTTCGATAGATGACCTCATCCATGCCAGGCCGTATTCTGCAGTTATCGACCCGGTTGAAGTGGATCCCCTGCGAGAGGTGGATGCGCTGCAAGAGGTGCAGTTGCTCGACTCCCGGGTGTCCCATTTGACCGCCACGGCCGGTCTTCTTTTCGAACTGCGCACCTCCTTGCAGTTTGAAGTAGGGAATTCGGCGCTGTTGGTGGTCCGCGGTCTTCGCTCGTTCCACTGGAACTCGCCGACACGGCACGTTCCCCTCGCGGCGTTTACGGTTGTGTCCAGTGTTCCGGATCGATTGGGTGAATCTATTCGTACAAGATTCGATTTCTTTCCTGAGGCGCACCTCACGGTATCGGGTGATCTGGCAGAGTTTTATGTGCTTGAAGCTGAAGGGATCGGCGACGTGCCGCCCGACTATTCAGATATGAGCCTAAAGCAGGTGCGAGAAGCCTTGCCGTCTTGGTCCTCTGCATGCAACCTGCTTCAGGCGTCGATGTCACGCTGAGGTGGTTACCTGACGGCCACAGGAGGTCGTATGACCTCGCTGAAGAGTGAGGCTCTCACTGGCTGCCAAAGAGCTCTGGCTGCGCTTGGTTTCCGCAAGTGTTGCGGTTCCCTCCTGCGGGATGGCGGGGAGGGGGCGAGCGGATGGATCGGGCTCAATGTGGCCACGTATGGCCTTCCGGCTTTCTTGGGGGTCAATCCGGTCGTGGGTGTGCGATTCGATCGGCTTGACGAAGTGATGCGTGCGCTGCGGGACGATCTTCCGAAGGAGCCGATGCCGGTTATTTCGAAGTCGCTCGGGTATCTCATGCCGGAAAATTCATTCCGCCTTTGGGAATTTCGGCAGGGTGGGGATGTCCAGAGTGTGGCCGAGTCGATGGCCCGCGCCGTGAGTGAGTACGGTGAACCTTTTATCAAGAAATATTCGGAGTGGGTGAACTTCTCGCGTGATCTGGAGGCTCCAGGGCTTCTGATGGAACATGAGAGGGCCAAGGTTCTTCCTGTCGTGCGTGCGCTGGACGGGCGCGTCGAGGTGGCCAGGGGGATGGTGGTGGATGAACTGGCGCGTATCTCAGGCATGAGTGACGTGTACGCGCAGTCGTATCGAGCATTCGCGGAAAAGTTCCTCGACCGTTTTGAGTGACTGGGTGTCCGTGGGTCTCAACACTCGAGCCACACCGTCTTTCCGCCCCCGGGTGTCGGCGACACGCCCCACTTGTCGACCAGAGCGCCCAGGAGGAAGAGGCCGCGTCCCGTTTCCGAATCCGGGTCCAAGGTGAGGGGTCGGGCGGGGAGTTCGGCGTGGTAGTCCGTCACCTCCACCCGGACTCCCTCAGGCTGCTTCAGCAGGAGCAACTCGCAGCGACGGTCCGGGACGTGGCGGTAGACGTTGGCGACCAGTTCTGTCGTCGCCAACTCGACGGATTCCGTGAGGGGTTCGAGCTCCCAGTCCTTGAGGAATCTGCGGATGATGCGGCGGACGTGGCCAGCCGAGTGCGCGCCGACGGTGAGGGTCATGCGGTATTGCGTGGGGATCGGCGGGGTGTAGGTGGAGGGGAGTTGTCCGTTCACGGGACGAGCGTGACCTGTCGTGACTACCCTGGGCTACCGAACGAATGCAACGCGTGCCGTCGTGAGAGGGGACTCCCCGTGGTCCACATCAACGTCCTCGACCCTGGTGCTTCGCCCCTCGACTACTACGGTTTCGAGCTGCGCCGGTTGCGGGAGGAGGCTGGGCTCACGCAACGGCAGTTGGGCGATGTGCTCAACTACACCGGCTCGCTGGTGGGGCAGATCGAGACCGCGCGGAAGGTTCCCACGCCCGAGTTCAGTGAGCGGGTGGATGCGGCGCTCGTGACCGGTGGGTTCTTCACTCGGCTCGTCCACCTTGTGCTTCGCAGTCAACTTCCGGCTTGGTTCAGGCAGACCGCTGAGCTGGAAGCGCGGGCCGTCGAGATCTGCGTCTTCCAGGCCAACATCGTGCATGGTTTGCTCCAGACGCGAGCGTATGCGCGTGCCGTCCTTGGCGTGCTCGACGAGAACGACCTCGATGACCGGGTCACGGTCCGACTCGCTCGCCAGCGCATCTTCGAGAAGAACGACCCGCCGGTCTTCTGGGTTGTACTCACTGAGGGAGTGCTGCACCAGGAGATCGGCGGCCGAGAGGTCATGCGCGAGCAACTGGCGCACCTGTTGTCGTTCGAGCGGAATCCCCGGATCAACATCCAGGTGCTGCCCTTCTCCGTCGGCGCGCACGCGGGGTCGCAAGGCTCGTTCAACCTCTACCGGTTCGCTGGCGACCCGACCATCGTCTATACGGAGGGCTACGGCAGCGGACATCCGACCGCGAACTCGGACACCGTCAAGGACTGTTCACTCCGTTACGATCATCTCCGAGCCGCCGCGCTCTCGCTCAAGGACTCGGCGGAGTTGATCCGGCGGGTGAGGGAGGAGCGCTATGGAGAGCACCTGGCGTAAGTCGTCCTACAGTGGTGACCAGGGCGGTGATTGTGTAGAGGTCAGCGAGTACTCCTCCACCACCGTCGCCGTCCGCGACTCCAAGAACCCGGCGGGCCCGATCCTCACCCTCCGGCCCGCCGCGTTCTCGGAGTTCCTCTCCTGGACCGCGGACCTCACAGCCGCTGGATGATCGTCCCCGTCGCCACCGCGCCCCCCGCGCACATCGTGATCAGGGCGAACTCCTTGTCCGTGCGCTCCAGTTCGTGCAGGGCCGTGGTGATGAGGCGGGCGCCCGTCGAGCCGACCGGGTGGCCCAGGGCGATCGCGCCGCCGTTGACGTTGACCTTGTCGAGGTTCTGGTCGAAGACCTTCGCCCAGGACAGGACCACCGAGGCGAAGGCCTCGTTGATCTCGATCAGGTCGATGTCCTTCAGCGTCATGCCCGCCTTGCCGAGGACCGCGCGGGTCGCGTCGATCGGGCCGTCCAGGTGGAAGTGGGGGTCCGCGCCGACCAGGGTCTGGGCGACGATGCGGGCCCTCGGCTTCAGTTTCAGGGCTCGTGCCATGCGTTTCGACGCCCACATGATGGCCGCCGCTCCGTCGCTGATCTGTGAGGAGTTGCCGGCCGTGTGGACGGCCGTCGGCATGATGGGCTTCAGGCCCGCGAGTGCTTCGGCCGTGGTGTCGCGCAGGCCCTCGTCCCGGTCCACCAGGCGCCACATGCCCTGGCCTGCCGCCTGTTCCTCCTCCGTCGTGGGGACCTGGACCGCGAAGGTCTCCTTCTTGAAGCGCTCCTCCGACCAGGCCACAGCGGCGCGTTGTTGCGACAGCAGGCCGAGCCGGTCGACGTCCTGCCTCGTCAGACCCCGGTGGCGCGCGATGCGTTCCGCCGCCTCGAACTGGTTCGGCAGGTCTACGTTCCATTCGTCCGGGAACGGTTTGCCCGGGCCGTGCTTCGAGCCCGAGCCCAGGGGGACCCGGGACATCGCCTCCACGCCGCAGCTGATGCCGACGTCGATGACGCCCGCCGCGATCATGTTCGCCGTCATGTGCGACGCCTGCTGCGAGGAGCCGCACTGGCAGTCGACCGTCGTCGCCGGGGTCTCGTAGGGAAGGCCCATGGTCAGCCAGGCCGTGCGGGCCGGGTTCATGGACTGTTCGCCGGCATGGGTCACCGTGCCGCCGACGATCTGTTCGACCGCGTCGGCGGGGATGCCGGTGCGGCCGAGGAGCTCGCGGTAGGTCTCGCCCAGGAGGTAGGCGGGGTGAAGGTTGGCCAGCGCGCCGCCGCGCTTGCCGATGGGGGTGCGGACTGCTTCCACGATCACGGGTTCGGCGGCCATGGGTGCGGATCCTCCTCCGAGGAACTAGTACGTGTTCTAGTTCTTCCGAGCAGTCTGCGGACGTGATGTGCGTCACCGCAAGGGTCTTGCAGCCTTCAGTGGTCTGAACTACCTTCTCGGCAATCTATTTCTGATGAACCGTCAGAAAAGCTGCCCTCTGGCTGGAGCTGCCGATGCCCTGTCCAGCGCTTCCCGACGGGTTCGACTTCACCGACCCCGACCTGCTGCAACACCGTGTGCCCCTGCCCGAGTTCGCCGAACTGCGGCGCGCCGAACCGGTCCGCTGGATCCCGCAGTCGGGCAATGCCGCCGGCTTCCAGGACGAGGGGTACTGGGCCGTCACCCGGCACGCGGATGTGAAGTACGTGTCCACGCACCCCGAGATCTTCTCCTCCTACCTCAACACCGCGATCATCCGCTTCAACGAGCACATCCAGCGGGAGTCGATCGACGCCCAGCGGTTCATCATGCTCAACATGGACCCGCCCGAGCACACGCGCGTACGGCAGATCGTGCAGCGAGGGTTCACCCCCCGGGCCATCCGGGGGCTGGAGGACCGGCTGCGGCTGCGGGCCCGGGACATCGCCGCGGGCGCCGGTGCGCACGAGGGCCCCTTCGACTTCGTCACCTCCGTCGCCTGTGAGCTGCCCCTTCAGGCCATCGCCGAGCTGATCGGCATCCCCCAGGACGACCGCGCCAAGATCTTCGAGTGGTCCAACAAGATGATCGCGTACGACGATCCCGAGTACGCCATCACGGCCGAGGTCGGCCAGCAGTCCGCCGCCGAGCTGATCTCGTACGCGATGAACATGGCGGCGGAGCGGAAGCAGTGCCCGGCGCATGACATCGTCAGCACCCTCGTGGCCGCCTCGGACGAGGGGAACCTCAACTCCGACGAGTTCGGGTTCTTCGTGCTCATGCTCGCCGTCGCGGGCAATGAGACGACCCGCAACGCGATCACGCACGGGATGCACGCCTTCCTCACCCACCCCGAGCAGTGGGAGCTGTACAAGGAGCGCCGGCCCGAGACCGCCGCCGAGGAGATCGTGCGCTGGGCCACCCCCGTCGTCTCCTTCCAGCGCACCGCCACCCAGGACACCGAACTCGGCGGCAAGCAGATCAGGAAGGGCGACCGGGTCGGGATCTTCTACGCCTCCGCCAATCACGACCCCGAGGTGTTCGACCGGCCCGACGAGTTCGATGTGCTGAGGGATCCCAATCCCCATCTCGGGTTCGGCGGCGGCGGGCCGCACTTCTGCCTCGGCAAGTCGCTCGCCGTCCTGGAGATCAACCTGATCTTCAACGCGGTTGCCGACGCCCTGCCGGGGCTGCGGCTCGTCGAGGATCCGCGCCGGCTGCGGTCGGCCTGGATCAACGGGGTGAAGGAGCTGCGGGTCGCCGCGGGCTGAGCCGGTCCAGGAAGTCCGCGATCAGCGGGGCGATCTCCGGCAGATGGGTCTCCAGCGCGAAGTGCCCGGTGTCGAAGAGGCGCAGTTCGGCGTCGGGCAGGTCGCGCAGATAGGCACACGCCCCGGGTCGGCCCCAGTGGTCCCGGCGCGGGCGCGCACTCACTCCTTCCCGGACGCCAGCAGTGCCAGCACCCCGGAGGTCACCGCCGCGACGAGCAGGGGGAGCGCGATGCCGTGGTGCAGGACCAGGGCCGCGCCCAGGACGGCTCCGGCGAACATCGCGACCACGGCCGCCGTACGACGGAAGGTGTGGCTGCCCGGGCCGCCGCCCGCGTGCGAGTCGGAGGCCAGGCCGGTCAGGGTCATGGTCAGCACGGTGGTCGTGGTGAGGGCGGGCACGGCGAGTTTCTGGACGATCGCGTTGCGCAGGCCCATCGCGTAGGCGGTGAGCGCGATCACCGCGTAGATCCGGACCCGCCCGTGCTCGGCGGTGACGAAGGCGACGGCCGAGGCGGCGGCCAGCAGGACGGCCTCGGCGGCGAACGTGACCCGGGCCAGAGTGCGGCGGGAGACGTCGCCGACCCGCCGGACGACCCGGCCGCCCGTCGCCGCGCCCGCCAGGAAGAAGGCCAGGGAGGTCGCGGTGTGGCGGGCGGAGAAGCCGGGGGCGCCCGCGGCGGCGAACCCGAGGACGACCACGTTGCCCGTCATGTTCGCGGTGAAGACATGGCCGAGGCCGAGATAGCTGATCGCGTCGATCAGACCGCTGACCGCGGTCAGGGTGAGCAGGACGGGAGTGAGGCGGGCGCCGCGCGCCTCGGGGTCCTTCGCGGCGGGCTCGGTGGTCACCGGCCCAGTGGACCACGCCGATGTGGGGAAACGGCGAAGGCGGCGGTCCCCGGAGATCGGGGAGCGCCGCCTTCGTGGGTCGCGCGGGGGGTGTGGCTCAGTACCAGCCGTTGGCCTGCCAGAAGTTCCAGGCGGCGGCGGGGCTGCCGTAGCGGGAGTTCATGTAGTCCAGGCCCCACTTGATCTGGGTGGCGGCGTTGGTCTTCCAGTCGGAGCCGGCGGAGGCCATCTTGGAGCCGGGGAGGGCCTGGACGAGGCCGTAGGCGCCGGAGGAGGAGTTGGTGGCGCTGACGTTCCAGTTGCTCTCGTGCTGGACGATGTGGGAGAAGGCGGCGTACTGGCCGGCGTCCGGGATCATCTTGTGCGCGATCGCCTGGGCCTGGGAGGCGCTGCTCACGGTGGCCGCGTGGGCCGGTGCCGCGGTCATGGCGATGCCGGCGGTGGCGGCGGCCAGGGCGACGGTGGTGAGGGCCTTCTTCGGGGCGGCGATGCGGCGGATGATCGAGACAGACACGCGGGAACCTTTTTCTTCGGGAGCAGATGCGGTCGCGGTGTGCTGCGGCGGACTGCCCGCATGCGTCGGCGCCGAGGCCCGTGGGCTTGTCGGCGCCGTGCGACGTCATCCAGAGAAGCAGGATCGAGAGGCGTCCGCAAAGACCCCTTTTGCTAGTTGTGGCCGTACTTGGGGTGAACGCCGCTTGTGTGACCTGGCTCTCAAAGCGCAGGTCAGAGGGCCTGATGGCGTGGACATGGCGTCCGATATGCACCACTAGGTCGGGTAGTAGGTGATGCGAGTCATGTGGGGTGGTTCACCGGTCAACGGTCCTGGAAAGTGACCCCGGTCTCGAACGCGGCCCGCCGGGTGGCTCTGCGTAGCGCCCGGAGCACGGCCGGACCGGCCGTCAGCGTCAGCACCACGGTCACGACCGCCCGTCCGAGGTCCCAGCCCAGCGAGGTCGCCCCGCAGTACGCGACGAAACGGGCCAGGTTGGCGGGGACCGCAGCGTCCGGGTCGAAGGCGATGCCCGAGGCCAGCGCGCCCATGAAGGGCCAGCCCGCCAGATTCATCGCCGTGCCGTACGCGAAGGCGGCGAGGAAACCGTAGAGGGCGAGCAGCGCCAGTTCCGTACGGCCCCTGAGGCCCGCCCGGCCCGGGAGCAGGCCCGCGCCCATCGTGAACCAGCCCATCGCCATCATCTGGAACGGCAGCCAGGGGCCCACCCCGCCCGTGAGCAGGGCGGACGCGAACATCGTGACCGAGCCGAGGACGAACCCGAAGCCCGGGCCGAGCACCCGCCCGCTCAGCACCATCAGGAAGAACATCGGCTCGATACCGGCCGTGCCGGCCCCGATCGGGCGCAGCGCGGCCCCCGTCGCGGCGAGCACGCCCAGCATCGCCACCGCCTTCGCACCGAGCCCCGACTCCGAGATCGTCGCCGCGACCACCGCGACCAGCAGCACCAGCAGCCCCGCGAAGAGCCAGGGCGCGTCCTGGGCGTGGGCGTTCAGCGAGGAGTCGGGCGGGGCGAGGAACGGCCAGCCGAAGGCGATCACCCCCACCGCGCCGGCCAGCAGCAAGGACAGGAGGGAGCGCGGGCCCAGAGGGACGGCTCTCACGCCAGCGCCTCCCGCACCTGGGAGACCGTGAGCCACGGCCTCGGGGCCAGGATCTTCGCCACCTGCGGGGCGAAGGACGGGGAGGAGACGACCACCTCCGCCGTCGGCCCGTCGGCGATCACCTCGCCGTCGGCGAGCAGCACCACCCGGTGGGCCAGCTCGGCGGCCAGCTCCACGTCGTGGGTGGCGAGGACGATCGCGTGCCCGTCCGCCGCGAGCCCCCGCACCACGGCGACCAGCCGGGCCTTCGCCGAGTAGTCCAGACCCCGGGTCGGCTCGTCCAGCAGGAGCAGCGGCGGGCGGGCGGTCAGGACGACGGCGAGCGCCAGCGTCAGCCGCTGCCCCTCGGACAGATCCCGTGGGTGGGTGCCGTCGGCGATGCCGGGGAGCAGCTCGCCCACCAGGTCACGGCAGGTGCCGGGGGCGGCCCCGGCGTCCCGGTCGGCCGCCGCGCACTCGTCGGCGACCGTGTCGGCGTACAGCAGGTCACGGGGCTCCTGCGGCACCAGCCCGACCCGGCGCACCAGCTCACGGGGCGGGGTGCGGTGCGGGGTCGCGCCGCCGACCCGGACCGTCCCGGCGGAGGGCTCGACGAGGCCGGTGAAGGCGGCGAGCAGGGTGGACTTCCCGGCGCCGTTGCGGCCCATCAGCGCGACGGTCTCGCCGGGGGCGACGGCGAGGTCGACGCGGCGCAATGCTTGGATCCGGCCTCGCCGGACGGAGAGGGCGCGGGCTTCGGCGGGGGGTGCGGGGGTGGTGGTGACGGCCACCGGGGCGGCTCTGCGGAAGAGACGGCGGGCGGGGCGGGAAGGGGGTGGCTGCAGGGGCCGGGGGTGGTGCGCCGCGGGTGTCCCGGGCCGGGCTCCGTCGAGGCGTTCGCGCAGGCCGGCCGCACGGCGGCGGGCGTCGCGCACCGTCAGGGGCAGGGGCGACCAGCCCGCCAGCCGCCCCAGGTCCACCACCGGCGGGTACACCGGCGACACGGCCATCATCTCGGCCGGGGTGCCCAGGCGCGGGGCCGCTCCCGGGGCCGCTCCCGGGGCCGTTCCCGGGGCTGGGAGGAGGACGACCCGGTCGGCGTACTGGAGGACGCGTTCCAGCCGGTGCTCCGCGAGCAGCACCGTCGTACCGAGGTCGTGGACCAGGCGCAGGAGGACGGCGAGGACCTCCTCGGCGGCGGCCGGGTCGAGCGCGGAGGTCGGTTCGTCGAGGACGAGCACCCGTGGGTGCGGGGTGAGGACCGAGCCGATCGCGACGCGCTGCTGCTGGCCCCCCGAGAGCGCGGCGAGCGGCCGGTCGCGCAGGGCGGCGAGGCCGAGGAGGTCGAGGGTCTCCTCGACCCGGCGCCGCATCACGGCCGGGGGCAGTCCGAGCGACTCCATGCCGTACGCCAGCTCGTCCTCCACCGTGTCCGTCACGAAGTGGGACAGCGGGTCCTGGCCCACCGTGCCCACGATGTCGGCGAGTTCGCGCGGCTTGTGGGTCCTGGTGTCCCGGCCGTCGACCGTGACCCGGCCGCGCAGGGTGCCGCCGGTGAAGTGCGGGACCAGACCGCAGACCGTGCCGAGGAGCGTGGACTTGCCGGCGCCGGACGGGCCCGCGAGGAGGACGAGCTCCCCCTCGGGGACGGTCAGGTCGACGTCGCGGAGGGTGGGCCGGGACAGGCCGTCGTAGGTCACGGACACGTTCTCGAAGCGGATCACGACGGCTGCTCCTCGGATCGGAAGGCGGATCGGAAGGCGGATCGGAAGGCGGATCGGAAAGCCGACCGGAAGGCGGGCAGGAAGGCGGGCAGGAGACCGAGGAGGATCGCCGCCGCCGGCCAGAGCGGGAGGGCGGGCGCGGTGAGCGGGACGACACCGGGGTGCAGGGCCGCCGGGTCCGTGGCGGCCGCCAGGGTGAGGAGCGCGGCCGTCGCCATGCCGGAGCCCGCGACGAGAAGGGCGCGCGGGGTCCAGCGGTCGGGACGGTAGCGGGTGCGGGGGGAGCGGCGGCCGCCGAGGCGCAGTCCGGCGAGCGCGGCGGCGAGTCCGGCGAGCAGCAGGGGGAGGCCGTACGTCGCTCCGGCCGCCGTGAGCAGTCCGTACGTCCCCGCGCACACGCCGAGCAGCCCGCCCAGGGTGAGGACGGTCGTCGTACGCCGGACCGGGGCGGGGACGTCGGCGGTACGGCCGTAGCCGCGGGCGTCCATCGCGGCGGCGAGGGCGACGGAGCGTTCGAGGGCGCCCTCGAGGACCGGCAGACCCACCTGGAGCAGGCCCCGTACGCCCCGGTCGGGGCGGCCGCGCAGCCGGCGGGCGGCGCGCAGGCGGTGGACGTCGGCGATGAGGTGAGGGGCGAAGGTGAGCGCCACGACCACGGCCACCCCGGTCTCGTACAGGGCGCCGGGAAGGGACTTGAGCAGCCGGGACGGGCTGGCGAGGGCGTTCGCCGCGCCGACGCAGACGAGGAGGGTGGCGAGGCGGAGGGCGTCGTAGAAGGAGAAGAGGAGGGCCTCGGCGGTGACCCGGCCGCCCAGACGGATGCCCTGCGCCCAGGTGGGGAGGGGGACCTCGGGGAGGGTGAGGAGGGTGTGGGCGCCGGGGACGGGGGAGCCGAGGACGACGGTGAACAGGAGCCGGATGGCTATCACGGCCAGGGCGAGCTTGAGGAAGGCGGGGTAGGAGCGGGTCCAGGGGGCGGGGGTGCGGGGGCGGCAGGTGACCACGACGTAGGCGGAGGTGGCGAGGAGGAGGGACAGGAGGAGGGGGTTGGTGGTGCGGGTGGCGGCCGTGCCGAGGGAGAGGGACCAGAGCCACCAGGCGGCGGGGTGGACCGGGCGCGATGGCGCGGGGGGTGGTGCGTTGCGCGGGCTAGGACCCATGTCTCCGCCGCCGGGCCTGCCAGAGTGCCGCTCCTGCCAGGGCCGCCACCGCCGCCGCGCCCGCGTACACGCCCACGGACGGGCCGCTGTCCTTCTTCTTCCCGGCGGCGGGCTTCTGCTGCGTCGCCGGCACCTGTTCTCCGCAGCCCGTCCTCGGGTAGCCCGCGATGGCGCAGAGGAGGGCGTTGGTGTCGTAGCGGAGGGGTTTGGCGACCGTGGCCAGGGCCTCGGTGGTGGTCGCGGTCGGGGGGACCTGGGCGCAGGCCCACCGGAGGGTCGGCGGGGCCTCGCCCGAGGGGGCGTCGGACCGGGTGCCGAAGTCGATGACCAGGGCGATCCGTTTCGTGCCGGACGTGGCGGGCGTACGGGCGCAGATCGCGCCGAACGAGGCCGCGCCGCGGGGGCGGGACGCGTCGGCGGAGTCCGCGCTGACCGCGAAACGGAAGCCCTGGACGGTGCCGTCGGCCGGGCGGGCCGTCCCCGGGCCCTCGGTCGCGTACGTCCACCGGTCGCCGGTGCGCTCCCAGAACGACCAGTAGCGGTAGCCGGTGGCGTGGGCCGGGGCCGGGGCCACGGTCAGCAGGAGCAGCGCCAGGGCCGGCAGGAGGAGGGCACGGGCGGGCCGGGTCACGGCTGCTGCCGCTTGCGGCCGCGGCCGATCAGGACGAAACCGGCGATCGCGCCGACGAGGAGACCGGCACCGACGGCCCAGCCGGTGCTCAGCCCGCCCCCGCCGCCCTTTCCGCCCTTCTCGTCCTCGGCGGCGGTGCGCGCGTCGGCCGTCTCGACCGCGTCCACGCTCTCGGGGGCCGGGCCCGTCGCGTTGAGCAGGGCGACCAGGTCCCGGCCGCCGAAGTCGTGGACGTCGCCGTCCCGTGCGGCGTGCGCCGCGAAGATCAGCTGGGCGTACGCGGCCGGGCCGGCCTGGGCGGCCCAGTCGGCGGAGTGCGCCTCCAGCCAGCGCAGGGGAGCCGTGGCCTGGTCGTTCAGGCGGGCGGCGGACAGGGCGACGACCGCGTCGGCGGTGTTGCCGTAGTCGGGCTGGTCCTCGGCGCCGGGCAGCGCGGAGGTGAGGTGGCCGTCCTCGGCGAGGGTCCGGGCGAGCCAGACGGCGCCGTTCTCCCCGGCCTGCCCGGGCTCGTCGGCGGAAACCTTCGCGCAGGCCGGCGCGGAGTCGGCGTCGTCCTGGCGGGTCACGGCCAGGGTCTCGCCGTTCATCCCGAGCACGGCCGCCGCCGTCGCGTCCGCGTTGGCCGTGAGCGCGCCCTTCCTGTCGGGCTGGTAGGCGAAGGCGCCCGCGTCCTCGTCGGTGCAGGGCAGGGCGAGCTTCGTCAGGGCGTCGAAGGGGGACCTGCCGTCCTTGCGGACGTTCGGCACCGTCTCGCCGGCCTGTGCGAGCGCGCCGATGACGACCGAGGTGGAGTTGGCGTCGGTGGCCCCGCCGGGCGAGTAGCCCCAGCCGCCGTCCGCGTTCTGGACGGACTTCAGCCAGGCCACGCTCTTCTCGACCCGGGCCTCGTGGCCGCCGATCTCGGCCAGCGCCTGGACGGCCGCACCCGTGCTGTTGGTGTCCACCACGGTCTTGGCGGCGCAGGCCTGCGCCGGGTCCGCGCGGAACGCGGCGAAGGAGCCGTCCGCGCACTGCTGCCCCGCCAGCCAGTCCACCGACTCGCGTGCGGGCCGCACACCGACCGTGCGCTGGGCCAGCAGCGCCAGCGACTGGCGCCACACCCCGTCGTACGTCGGGTCGCCCGTGCCGTACAGCCCGTCGGGCAGGGTGGCCGACGGGGACGGCGAGGGGGTGGCGGCCGTGGCGGGGGCGGAGCCGCCGAGCACGGCGAGCAGGGTCGCGGTGGCGATCGCGCCGGTGCTCAGGGCGACCGCGGTGGCGCTGCGGCGGAACTTCATGATCGGCGGGTTGCCTCTCCCGGTCGGGAGGTCCGGGAGCCGGGCAGCACGGGACACCCCGGCGGCTCGACTCCGTAGACCTCGACGGTGCCGTACGACGGCGGGACGCCGCGCACGAGAGCCGGTCAACTTCCTTACGGGGCAGTCCGGCTCGCCCCCTGGGGGGCTCACGGTTGCGGGTCAGCGCCGGGTTTGCACCGGCTTCCCCCCGTACGGGTGTGATGACGACCCGCACACTGTACCGGCTGGTAGCCAGGACCCTGAGGGGTGGCTGTGAGACATACGCCGCAGCTCGCGGCGGGCCGCTAGGTTCGGGCCATGACCACTGCGGGGAGGGCGCCGGTCCCGGGCAGACTGCTCGGCTCCGGCCGGACGGCGGACGTGTACGAGATCGACGGGGCGTGGGTGCTGCGCCGCGCCCGGGAGGACTGGTGCGACGCGGCCGCCGAGGCGGCGGTCATGGAGCACGTACGGCGGCACGGCTATCCCGCGCCCGCCGTACGCACCACCGCCTCGCGCACCGATCTGGTGCTGGAGCGGCTGGAGGGGCCGACGATGCTCCAGGCGTTCGCGGCGGGCACGCTGGACTGCGCGACGGGGGGCGCCGTCCTCGCCCGGCTGCTGCGCGAGCTGCACGCCGTGCCGGGCGGCTCCCCGTCCGGGCCCGGGCTGCGCGTCCTGCACCTCGACCTCCACCCCGAGAACGTGATCCTCACCGCCGGTGGCCCCCGGGTCATCGACTGGGGCACCGCGGAGGACGGCGATCCCGGCCTGGACTGGGGCATGTCGGCGGTGATCCTCGCCCAGGCCGCCGTCTCCGCCGAGCCGTACGCCGCGGCGGCCGGCGCGACCCTGACGGCGCTGCTCGCCGACCCTTCCGGGCTCGACGAGGAGGGCCTGGGGGAGGCGCTGCGGCGGCGGGCGGCGAATCCGACGATGAGCGAGGAGGAGGTCGGACTCCTGGGGGCGGCCGGGGAGTTGATCCGTTCGCTGTCGGCCGTGGACGGGCCGGACGCCCCCTAGAGGCGGGGTGTGGGGCGGTCGCAGGGCAGGCGCAGGGTGCGGGCCGCGAGGAGCCAGGAGCCGTCGGGGGTGCGGCACAGGGTGTCCTCGTAGTGGCCGATCCCTACGGGAGCCGGGGCCGGAGCCGGGGGCGGGGGCGTCGGCGGGTCGGGGTGTGTGCGGTACGTCGTGAAGTACGAGGTGGCCGTCGCCGTGTCCGGGGAGGTCACGTCGACCCGGACGTCCGCCATCAGCCGGCGCGCGTGCCGGTCGGCGGGGCGGGAGCCGAAGTGGGCGCGAAGGGCGGCGCGGCCTTTCACCAGCCGGTCGCCCTCGGGCCAGATCCAGACGCCGTCCTCGGTGAACAGCTCGGCCACGGAGCCGGGTTCGCCGACGTCGAGACGGCGGACGAGGTCGAGGAGCAGCCGCAGACAGGCGCGTTCGGCGAGAAGCTGTGCGATCGGGTCCATGGGCGGCGGCACCTAGGGGTCCGGGGCGGAGGTGGGAGCACCGTAGACCCGCGGTGTGAACGCGGCGGTTCCCTCCTGTGAACGGCACCGCTCCTGAGCGCCCCCGGTTTCCCCTAGGCGGCCACGTACGTCACCGGATCACTCCCCGGCACCGCCTCCGCCCGCCCCAGTTTCACCAGGCGCCGCAGATGGGACTCCGCCTCCGAGACGGCGATGGTGCGGGACCCGTAGGGGATCTGTTCCCAGGGACGGTTCCACTCCATGCGTTCGGCGAGCTGCCAGGGGGTGAGCGGGGTGGCGAGCAGGGCGAGGAGACCGGTGAGGCGCGTCTCGTGGTGGGTGAGCAGCTCCCGTACCCGGGACGGGGCGTCGGTGAAGGGATGCTGGTGGGCCGGGAGGACCTCGGCGGGGGCGAGCTGGCCGACGCGTTCGAGGGAGTCGAGGTAGTCGCCGAGCGGGTCGGTGACGGTGGTGTCGTCGGGGTCCTCGTAGAGCCCGATGTGGGGGCTGATCTCGGGGAGGAGATGGTCCCCGGAGAACAGCCGCCCGTGGCCCGGGAGGCCGGCCGGGTGCTCCTCCTCCAGATGGAGGCAGACATGGCCGGGGGTGTGGCCCGGCGTCCAGATCGCCCGCAGCCGGCGGCCGGGCAGTGCGAGGAGCTCGCCGGGCACGATCTCCCGGTCGGGCAGCGCGGGCGAGAGCCCGGGCAGCGTACGGCGCCGGGCCGACCGGAGCGGGGCGATGTGCTCCTCGGGGGCGCCCGCCGCGGCCAGCTTGGCCGCCATGTACGTGTACCAGCGCTCGGCGCGGGTCTCCCGCGCCCGGCGCACGATCGAGGCGTCCGCCGCGTGCATCGCCACCCACGCCCCGGACGCCTCGCGCACCGTGCCCGAGAGCCCGTGGTGGTCGGGATGGTGGTGCGTGATGACGACCCCGTGCACCTCCGACACGGCCGTACCGCAGTCCGCGAGCCCGTCGGCGAGCGCGTCCATCGACGCCGGGTCGTCCCACCCCGTGTCGACCAGCACCGGCCCCCGGTCGGTGTCCACGACGTACACCAGCGTGAACCCCAGGGGATTGTCCGGGATCGGCACCCGCAGGGACCGCACACCCCCGCCGTGATCGAACGTCGCCGCCATCTGCCCTCCGTCCCCCGGCCCCAGCCGATCCATGGCCATTGCCCACTATAACTAGAACTGGTATCAGTTTCTGAAACACCGTCAGAAATGATGCGGACGAAGGCAGTGGCCATGGCTGAGCTCGTGGAACACGGAAAGCTGTTCATCGGCGGAGAGTTGACGGATCCCCTGGGCGATGCCGTCATCGAGGTGATCTCGCCGCACACCGAGGAGGTCATCGGGCGGGTGCCGCACGCCTCCGCGGCGGATGTGGACCGGGCCGTCGCCGTCGCCCGGCGGGCCTTCGACGAGGGGCCCTGGGCCCGGCTCTCCCTCGACGAGCGGATCGCGGTCGTCACCCGGATCAAGGACGGCATCGCGATGCGCCACGAGGAGATCGCCCGTGTGATCTCCTCCGAGAACGGCTCCCCGTACTCCTGGAGCGTCCTCGCCCAGGCCCTCGGCGCGATGATGGTCTGGGACGCGGCGATCACCGTCGCCCGGAACTTCACCTACGAGGAGCGCCGCGACGGCGTGCTCGGGAAGATCCTCGTACGGCGCGAACCGGTGGGCGTGGTCGCGGCCGTCGTCCCCTGGAACGTCCCCCAGTTCGTCGCCGCCGCCAAGCTCGCGCCCGCGCTGCTCACCGGCTGCTCGGTGATCCTCAAGCCGTCGCCGGAGTCGCCGCTGGACGCCTATCTGCTGGCGGACATCGCGCGCGAGGCCGGGCTGCCGGAGGGCGTGCTGTCGATCCTGCCGGCGGACCGCGAGGTCAGCGAGTACCTGGTCGGGCACCCCGGTGTCGACAAGGTCTCCTTCACCGGCTCGGTCGCGGCCGGCAAGCGGGTCATGGAGGTGGCCGCGCGCAACCTCACCCGCGTCACGCTGGAACTCGGCGGCAAGTCGGCCGCGATCGTGCTGCCGGACGCCGACCTGGAGTCCGCGGTCGCCGGGATCGTCCCGGCCGCCTGGATGAACAACGGGCAGGCCTGCGTGGCCCAGACCCGCATCCTGCTGCCGCGCTCGCGCTACGACGAGTTCGCCGACGCCTTCGCCGCCGCGGCGAGCGCCCTCGTCGTCGGCGACCCGCTGGACCCGGCCACCCAGGTGGGTCCCCTGGTCGCCGAGCGCCAGCAGCGCCGCAACCTCGACTACATCCGGATCGGGCAGGAGGAGGGCGCGAAGGTCCTCACGGGCGGGGGCCGGCCGGCGGGCCTGGACCGCGGCTGGTACGTCGAGCCGACCCTCTTCGGCGACGTCGACAACTCCATGCGGATCGCCCGCGAGGAGATCTTCGGCCCGGTGATCTGTCTGCTCCCCTACGGCGACGAGTCCGAGGCCCTGAAGATCGCCAACGACTCCGACTACGGGCTGAGCGGCAGCGTGTGGACGGCCGACGTGGCGCACGGCATCGGGGTCGCCCGCCAGGTCCGTACGGGGACGTACTCCGTGAACACCTTCAGCCTCGACATGCTCGGCCCGTTCGGCGGCTACAAGAACAGCGGACTGGGGCGGGAGTTCGGGCCCGAGGGCTTCGGCGAGTACCTGGAGCACAAGATGATCCATCTGCCGGCGGGCTGGGAAGGCTGACCGGGCCATGGGGGACCGTTGGCACGTGGAGGTCGACCGCTCGCTGTGCATCGGCTCGGCCCAGTGCATCCACCACGCCCCGGACGGCTTCCGCCTCGACACCGCCCGCCAGTCCCATCCGGTCGCCCCGGACGCGGACGCGAACGAGCGGGTGCTGACGGCGGCGGAGAGCTGCCCGGTGGAGGCGATCGCGATCACCCTGCTCGACAGCGGGGAGGCCGTGTTCCCTCCGGAGGACTGAGCTCCCCTCGGGGATCCCCTCGGGCCGAAAAATCTTGGGCTCAGGGGGGTTCATCCCCTTCCATCCGTCTTATCCTGTTATTGGCCTACGAGGCGAGTGAGGGAGTCCGACCGGAGTAGCCGACCGCAGCGTGACGCGAAGGCATCCGCTGAGGCCGACGTCGACGGTAGGGCTGAGAGGCCGGAAGGCAGCAGTCGGGCCGGAAGGCGACCCCCAACACCTGATCCGGACCATGCCGGCGAAGGGAACCCGTCTCGTAGGTTTTCGCGTGCCGCCGGGTTTCGCGTGCCGCCGGGTTTCGCGTGCCGGTGTGACGGATCCCCGGTACGACGCCTCGCAGATCCAGGTCCTGGACTTCGACGCGGCCGTACGCCGCCGGCCGGGCATGTACTTCGGCGTCGGGCTGGACGATCCGAGGCTGCCGACGCGGGTGCTCGGCAAGGTGGTGGGCTGGGCCCTGCACCCCGACTCGCCCGTGGTGGCGGAGATCCACGGCGACCTCGCCTTCTCCGTCCGTGACGACGCCTCCGAGGCCCTGGACGAGGACGGGGTGCCGCGCCTCGGCTACTTCGATTCACTGATCGGCCCCGACCGCTGGTGCGGGGCGGCCGCGGCCGCGCTGAGCACGCGCACGGTGGTCGAGGTCTGGCGGGACGGGCGGGGTGTCCGCCAGGAGCTGGCGGGAATCCGGCCCCTCGGGGCACCGGAGGTCTTCGTGCCGCCGGCCGGGCGGGGTACACGGATGCGGTGCGCACTCGACGCGGCCGCCCTCGCGCCCGGTGCGGCGATCATCACCGACCCGGCCGCGCCGGACCTGTACGGACGGTGGTGCGAGGAGCTGGACGGCACGGGCCGCCTCCTCCTGCGCGACCTGAGGTGATCAGCCCGGCTGCCGCTGCGGATCCGTCACGTCGATCAGGCGGCACACCGTCTCGATGTCGATCCGCACCTGGGCGATCGAGGCCCGCCCCGAGAGCCAGGTGATCAGGGCCGAGTGCCAGGTGTGCTCGATGACGCGGACCGCCGACAGCTGCTCGGGCGTGGGGTCGGTCAGACCCATCGCGTCGAGGATGATCGCCGTCGTCTGCCGGGACACCTGATCGACCTCCGGGGAGACGCTGCGGTCGGCGAAGGTCAGGGCGCGCACCATCGCGTCGGCCAGATGCGGCTCGCGCTGGAGCGCGCGGAAGGCCCGCATCAGGGTCTCCGCGACCCGCTCCGCCGGACGCTCCCCGGACGGCGGCTTCTTGCGGAGCGTGCCGTGCATGTGCTCCAGCTGGTCCTGCATGGTGGCGACCAGCAGATGCACCTTGGAGGGGAAGTACCGGTACAGCGTCCCGAGGGCGACCTGCGAGGACTCCGCGACCTCCCGCATCTGCACCGCGTCGAAACCGCCCCGGCTGGCCAGCTGCGCGCTCGCGTGCAGGATCCGCCGGCGGCGGGCCTCCTGCCGCTCCGTGAGGGAGGAGGCGGGGCGCTGAGTGGTCTCTTCCGCAGGCATGGGCACCGTTCCGTGACAGTCGGTGAGGCTCGGTGATCACACAGCATGGCAGGGCGGCCGGGGCGGTGTGAGCCGTGGCGTGAATCACCTGATCCACTTCTTCCGGCACCCCTGCCAGCCGATAGATTCGGAGCCTTCCGAACGATCAAGTCTGAAACTTGTTCTAGATTAGCGTCTCGTCGTAACCTCGCGGGACAGTGCAGGCAGAAGGGGGCCCGGAGTGACCGCTGAGGCCAGTCAGGCGGGGTCCCGGCGTGACCCTGCCGCTGACGGCGGGCGACCGCTCGACATCGCGCTCCTCACCTATAAGGGGAACCCGTTCTGCGGCGGCCAGGGCGTCTACGTACGGCACCTATCGCGCGAACTGGTCCGGCTCGGCCACCGCGTCGAGGTCATCGGCTCACAGCCGTACCCCGTCCTCGACGAGGGCCACGACGGCCTGACCCTGACCGAGCTGCCCAGCCTCGACCTCTACCGCTCCCCGGACCCCTTCCGGACCCCCGGGCGCGACGAGTACCGCGACTGGATCGACGCCCTCGAGGTCGCCACCATGTGGACCGGCGGCTTCCCCGAGCCGCTCACCTTCTCCCTGCGCGCCCGCCGCCATCTGCGCGCCCGCCGCGGCGAGTTCGACGTCGTGCACGACAACCAGACCCTCGGCTACGGCCTGTTGGGAGATGTCGGCGCACCGCTCGTCACCACCATCCACCACCCCATCACCGTCGACCGGCAGCTGGAGCTCGACGCCGCCGAAGGATGGCAGCGCCGCTACTCCGTACGCCGCTGGTACGCCTTCACCCGGATGCAGAAGCGCGTCGCCCGCCGGCTGCCGTCCGTGCTCACCGTCTCCGGCACCTCCCGCCAGGAGATCGTCGACCACCTCGGTGTCCGCGACGACCGGATCCACGTCGTCCACATCGGCGCCGACACCGACCTGTTCTCCCCGGACCCGTCCGTGCCCGTCGTGCCCGGCCGGATCGTCACGACCTCCAGCGCGGACGTCCCCCTCAAGGGCCTGGTCCACCTCGTCGACGCCCTGGCGAAGGTCCGCACCGAGCACCCCGACGCCCACCTCGTCGTCGTCGGCAAGCGCCCCGCCGAAGGGCCCGTCGCCCAGACGATCGAACGCTACGGCCTCGAAGGCGCCGTCGAGTTCGTCAAGGGCATCTCCGACGCCGAACTCGTCGACCTGGTGCGCTCGGCGCAGGTCGCCTGCGTGCCCTCCCTCTACGAGGGCTTCAGCCTGCCCGCCGCCGAGGCCATGGCCACCGGCACCCCGCTGCTCGCCACCACCGGCGGCGCCATACCCGAGGTCGCCGGACGTGACGGCGAGACCTGCCTCGCCGTCCCCCCGGGTGACGCGGGCGCCCTCGCCGCCGGGCTCGGCCGGCTCCTCGGCGACGCCGACCTGCGTGCCCGGCTCGGCGCGGCCGGACGCGAGCGCGTGCTCGCGAACTTCACCTGGGCACGGGCCGCCGAGGGAACCGTGGCCCGCTACCGCGAGGCGATAGCCGGGGGTGCCCGCCGCCCGACGACCGCCGTGCCCGAAGATGTTGACGTCGTAAACCGAGCATCCGATCGCGAAAGCAGGGCCACGTGCTGACCGTCGACTTCTCCCGGTTCCCGCTCGCGCCGGGCGACCGAGTCCTGGACCTCGGCTGCGGGGCCGGCCGGCACGCCTTCGAGTGCTACCGGCGCGGCGCCCAGGTCGTGGCCCTCGACCAGAACGGCGAGGAGATCCGCGAGGTCGCCAAGTGGTTCGCCGCGATGAAGGAGGCCGGGGAGGCGCCGGAAGGGGCCACCGCGACGGCCATGGAGGGCGACGCCCTCGCGCTGCCCTTCCCCGACGAGTCCTTCGACGTCGTCATCATCTCCGAGGTCATGGAACACATCCCCGACGACAAGGGGGTGCTCACCGAGATGGTCCGGGTGCTCAAGCCCGGCGGCCGGATCGCCATCACCGTGCCCCGCTACGGCCCCGAGAAGGTCTGCTGGGCCCTCTCCGACGCCTACCACGAGGTCGAGGGCGGCCACATCCGCATCTACCGGGCGGACGAACTCCTCGGGAAGATCCGCGAGGCGGGACTGAAGCCGTACGGCACCCACCACGCCCACGCGCTGCACTCGCCGTACTGGTGGCTGAAGTGCGCGTTCGGCGTCGACAACGACAAGGCGCTGCCCGTGCGGGCGTACCACAAGCTCCTGGTCTGGGACATCATGAAGAAGCCGCTGGCCACCCGGGTCGCCGAACAGGCGCTCAACCCGCTCATCGGCAAGAGCTTCGTCGCCTACGCCACCAAGCCGCACCTGCCCCGGGTGGCGGCCAAGTGACCACCCCCCGGACAGAACACCTCGTCCTGCCCGGGGTCCTCACCGCCGAGCAGGCCGCCGCGACCGTCGCCGGCATCCTCGCCGTACAGCGGGAGGACGGCGCGATCCCGTGGTTCCGGGGCCACCACCTCGACCCGTGGGACCACACCGAGGCGGCGATGGCCCTGGACGCGGCCGGCGAGCACGAGGCCGCCGAGCGCGCCTACCTGTGGCTCGCCCGGCACCAGAACGAGGACGGCTCCTGGTACGCCGCCTACGCCGACGGCGCCTTCGACGACGTCACCGACACCGGCCGCGAGTCCAACTTCGTCGCCTACATCGCCGTCGGCGTCTGGCACCACTACCTCTCCACCGGTGACGACACCTTCCTCGACCGCATGTGGCCGGCCGTCTACGCCGCCGTCGAATGGGTGCTGCGGCTCCAGCAGCCCGGCGGCCAGATCGGCTGGCGGCAGGGCGACGACGGCACCCCCACCGCCGACGCGCTCCTCACCGGCTCCTCCTCCATCCACCAGGCGCTGCGCTGCGCGCTCGCCATCGCCGAGCAGCGGGAGGAGGCCCAGCCGGACTGGGAGTTGGCCGCGGGCGCGCTGCGGCACGCCATACGGCGCCACCCCGAGCGGTTCCTCGACAAGGACCGCTACTCCATGGACTGGTACTACCCGGTGCTGGGCGGCGCGTTGACCGGAGCGGAGGCCAAGTCCCGTATAGAGGAGGACTGGCAGCGGTTCGTCGTACCCGGACTCGGTGTGCGGTGCGTCGTGCCCAACCCGTGGGTGACGGGCGGGGAGTCGGCCGAACTCGCCCTCGCGCTGTGGGCGGTGGGGGAGTCCGACCGGGCGCTGGAGATCCTCCAGTCCATCCAGCATCTGCGGGACGCGGAGTCGGGGCTGTACTGGACCGGCTATGTCTTCGAGGACCGGGCGATATGGCCGCAGGAGCTGACCGCGTGGACTGCCGGGTCGTTGCTGCTCGCGGTGGCCGCGCTGGGCGGGCATGAGGCCACGTGTGCGGTGTTCGGCGGGGAGCAGCTGCCTTGGGGGCTTGAGGTGGACTGCTGCGAGTGACGGCAGCGGTGTCATCAGCGGCGGTGGACTCGATTCGCGATCGCGTGTCCGACGAACAGGTAGACCACCGCCGCCAGCCCGTAGCCCGCCACCACCCTCGCCCACGCCTCGTCGAGGGTGAACAGGTCGTGGGCTCGCCGGACTGATCGCGCTGCTCGTCTCCGGCAACACCCCGCGCCCCTTCGAGCACATCACCATGTACCTGCTGGACGCCAATCGCGGCAAATGAGTTCGTCCGGTTCATCCACGAGGTGGCCCGCTGGCTGGCGGGCTGGTCGATCTGGTGGGCCAGTCGCGTGCCCCGGTACGTCGTCGGCGCGCTGCCCCTCGCCCCTCGACGCCAGGATGGCCTCCAAGGCGGACCTCTCCAAGGACCCCCAGGTACGGCGGCTCCTCCTCCGGCCGGCCCGCCGCCGAACTCGTCCTCGACCGGCAGGAGGAATCGGTGGCCTCGCTCCGGCCCTTCGCCACCCCGCTCGTCCTCGGTGCCTTCCGCGACTACGCCGGAACCCTCGTCAAGGCGGGCGTGGCCGAGCCCCAGCCGACGGACAACGGCGACACCCTCTCCTACCCCTGAGCCTGCTCGTCTTCGTCGCCAACCGCGACGGCACCCCCGGCACCCAGCGAGTCCATCGCCCCCTCTCCCTCATCTGCGAACACCAGTACCTGGCCCACCAGATCGCCTACCACGACGAACTCGGCCGCCAGGACACCCGGCGCGTCCTGCTCCACCCCACCCCCTACGCCCTCACCGAACCCCTTTATCCGTCTACGAGTTGAGCTCGGCCAGCACCCGCAACGTCCCCGGATCCGGAGCCACCACCAGCAGATCCGTCACCGGCCCCTTCCGCCACGCCTCGAGCCGCTCCGCGATCCGCTCCCGCGGACCGACCAAGGAGATCTCGTCCGCGAAGGCGTCGGGCACCGCCAGCACCGCCTCCTCCCGCCGCCCCGCCAGGAACAGCTCCTGAATCCGCCGCGCCTCCTCCTCGTACCCCATGCGCCCCATCAGATCGGCGTGGAAGTTACGGGTCGCGTGCCCCATGCCCCCGATGTAGAACCCGAGCATCGCCTTCACCGGCAACAGCCCCTCGGACACATCGGCGCACACCGCGGCCCGCACCAGCGGCGCCACGACGAACCCCTCCCGCAGCCCCTCCAGCCCCGGCCCGTACGCATCCGGTCGGCTCGGCGACCAGTACAACGGCAGCCACCCGTCCGCGATCCGCACGGTCTGCGCCACGTTCCGCGGCCCCTCCGCACCCAGCAGCACCGGCAGATCCGCACGCAACGGATGAGTGATCGACTTCAGCGGCCGCCCCAGCCCGGTACCGTCCGCTCCCCGGTACGGGTGGGAGTGGAACCGCCCCTCCAGCTCCACCGGCGCACGCCGCGCCAGCACCTGCCGTACGACCTCCACGTACTCCCGGGTCGCGGTCAGCGGCGACTTCGGGAACGGCCGCCCGTACCAGCCCTCCACCACCTGCGGACCCGACAGCCCCAGCCCCAGCATCATCCGCCCGCCCGACAGATGGTCCAGCGTCAGCGCCTGCATCGCCGTCGTCGTGGGGGAACGCGCCGCCATCTGCGCCACCGCCGTCCCCAGCCCGATCCGCGAGGTCCGCGCCGCGATCCAGGTCAGCGGAGTGAACGCGTCCGACCCCCAGGACTCCGCCGTCCACACCGATCCGTACCCGAGCCGCTCCGCCTCCAGCGCCAGCTCCACATGACCGGGCGCGGGGCCACGACCCCAGTAGCCGAGCGCGAGACCGAGCCGCATAGCCGCCTCCTGACGAACCGTCAGATCCGGGACCGGGCTGCGACTGTACGACAACGGCCCCCCACCCGGAAGGGCGAGGGGCCGTGTGAAGGAGTGCGGCGAGGACCGCGAACTCAGCCGCGCTGGATGCCCGAGGTGTCCCGCAGCACACCACGCCGCCCGTCCTGCGTCTGGGCGACCAGACCCTGGGCCCCCTGCTCGACCGCGAGGTACCACGTACCCGGCGCCAGCTCCGCGATCGGCATCGGCGCACCGTCCTCCGCGTACAGCGGCCGCGGCACCGGCACCGCGAACCAGAACGGCGAGAAGTCCGGCGCCGGCGGCTGCGCGGCCGGCCCCGGCTGCCCCCCGAACGCCTGCCCCGGCTGCGGCTGCCCACCGAACCCGCCCGGCTGCTGAGCCCCCGGATACCCGTAACCGGCCGGCGGCTGGGCCCCGTACGGCTGAGGCGTCGGCGGCTTGGGCGCGGGGACGAGCCCGGCCTGCAGAGCGGGCACGAGGGGGGTGGCGACGGCGGCACCGGCCATGATCAGGGTGGCGATCAGGGCGATGATCAGGCCCGTGCCGGCGCTGGGGGCGTTGGAGCTGCCCTCGAAGTTGTCCAGGCCGCCCACCGGGTCGATGACGTTGCCGAGAGCGCTCCACGCGGCGAACACCGCGAACGCGACGCCGAAGGGACCCAGCTCCAGACCGGCCACCTTGCGGGGCTGCGGCAGGGCGCGGGAGACGACGACGAGCGCGGCACTGATGAGACCCGCCAGGACGACGCTGAGGAGAACCGGTCCGTTCGACCACAGGCTCGGGATGTCGATGCTGTCGGAAGCGCCGTCGTACGAATAGTTGTCGAGGAACGACGCGATGAACAGCAACACCGCTGCTCCGATCACCACGCCGTCGCCTCGAGTGAGGGAGCGGATATTCACTTCAGGTCCTTCGTCAGTCGTCTCGTCGTCATCGGTACGTCCGGTTCAGGCGTCGCTGTCACCATGCCGCCCTCGGGCCCCGGTGTGAAGCGCGTGGAACCCCCTGATCGCAGGGACGACACTATCGCCCGCGCGATCGGACTGTCCGCCGGGATCAGCGTGCGGATCACTACCCGCCCAGGAAACTCACGATTCCCTCAGAGATCCCCTGCGCCGCCGTCTGCCTCCGGGCGCCGCTGGTCAGCGGTGCCGTGTCCTTGGTATCGCGCGGGGGGCCGAACTCGATGAACGCGTGGGGAACCGTTGACAGATTGAGACCGCGCAGGCCCTCACGTGTGACGAGACCGGCGCTGTACCGAGGCGGGAGAAGGCCTATCGGTCGTCAATTCCCCAAGAAATCCGAGATTCCCTCGGAGATGCCCTGCGCCGCCCTCTGCCGCCAGGCGGCGCTGGTCAGCAGGGCCGCGTCCTTGGTGTCGCGCATGTTGCCGCACTCGATGAACACCTTGGGCACCGTTGACAGATTCAGACCGCCGAGGTCCTTGCGGGTGTCGAGGCCGGTGCCGTCGCCGATGTAGTTGGACGGTGAACTGCCCGTGCTGTGCGCGAAGTCGGCCGCGATCAGCTTCCCCAGGTCCTTCGACGGGGCGACGATCGACCGGGTGTCGGCGGCGCCCTCGTGCACCAGGCCCGGCAGGATCACATGGAAGCCCCGGTTGCCCTCCGCCGATCCGTCCGCGTGGATCGACACCACCGCGTCGGCATGCGCCGCGTTCCCGATCCGGGCCCGCTCGTCGACGCACGGACCGAACGGCCGGTCCCCGTCCTGGGTCAGCTTCACCGTCGCGCCCTGCTCCTGCAACAGCGTGCGCAGCCGGTGCGCCACATCGAGGGTGAACCTCGCCTCGCTGTACCCCGAGTTGGTGGACGTCCCCGTGGTGTCGCACTCCTTGAGGTTGGTGCCGATGTCGACCTTGCGGTTGATCTCGGCGGTGTGCTGGGAGTTGGTGACGTTGTGCCCGGGGTCGATGACGACGACCTTGCCCTTGAGGGGGGTGGCGGGGGCCTGGCCGGGGGAGGCAGCGGAGGCGGAGGCCGAGGAGGAGAGGGTGTCGGCCTTGTCGTCGGGGATGGCGCCGGAGGGTGAGCCGACGGCCCCTGTCGGGGCCCCCGCCCCCGCCGCCCCGTTCCCGCTGTTCCCGCCGTTTCCCGATCCGCCCAGCGCCTCGTACACCAGCCATCCCAGCAGCGCCCCGGGCACGAGCGCGGCCAGCGCCACGGTCAGCGTGCGCCGCAGCGGTGAGCGGCGTGGCCGAGGTGAGCCGTAGGGGTCGTACGGGTCGGTGGGGCCGAAGGGCTCGGAGTGCGGACCGGTGTAAGACACGCCCGCCACCCTAACGGGCACCCCCGCCCGGACCCGGGAACCGCGCCCCCGCCCGGCCGCCGCGCTGTCCCGTCACCTCCGCCGGCCTGTACTCCGTGCCTTGCGGGGCCAGGCAGACGAACCAGTCGTACGGGGAGCCGGCAGGTCACCTGCCCGGCGGTCTTGGCCACATGGCCGATCACCAGGCGCCCAGGTCCGCCGGAGGCCGGGGCGAGGGGGACCGCGACGGCGTCGATGTCCTTGCCCGCCATGGTCTCGTCCCGGCCGTTTGGCCAGGCGCTTCTGCCGACCGGCTCCCCGGGGGTGTTCCCGCCCGGGGCCCAGCCCTACCCCGCCATCGCGTTCATCGAGGAACGGGCGTCCTCGACGTCGACCGGCGCCGGCCGGACATCGAGGGTGACGCGCCATTCCGCGCCCTGGTCCGTGCCGGTCGCGAGGATGCCCCCGGCGAGGGGCCGGAGCGGCGCCGCGGCCGGCGGCCGATGACGAAGGCCTGGAACTCGGTGTCCCCGGCCTGTTTCGATTCCCCCTTGTGCGCCTCCTGGATATACGAAGGAGGCCATGAGGGGGGCGGACCGTTGCCTCAGGCGGTGACGGAGTGTGCGGAGATTCTCCGGGGGAGCCACAGGAGCATCAGCAGCGCCCCCACCAGCAGCACCCCCGTCCCCGTCCGGAAGGCCAGCGCGTACCCCGCCGTCAGGGCCTGCGGCGTACCGATGCCGCCGGTGCGGGCCGCCGCGAGGGTGGACAGGACCGCCAGGCCCAGTGAGCCGCCCATCGTGCGCGAGGTGTTGACCAGGCCCGAGACCAGACCGGCCTCGCCCGGAGCGGCCCCGGAGGTGGCCAGTGAGGCGAGCGGGGTCGAGGCCAGGCCCGCGCCCAGCATCATCAGCACGCCCGGCAGCATGATCCCGGTGACGTACCCGGTGTCGGCGCTCATCGTCGACTGCCAGCCGAAGCCGACCGCGGCGACGAGCGTGCCGAGCGTGGCCACGGTGCGGGCGCCGGCCGTCCGCATCAGACGGGGCGCGAGTTTGGATCCGAGGATGATCGCCAGGGAGCTGGGCACCAGGGCGAGACCGGCCTCCAGCGGGTCGTAGCTGAGGACGTTCTGCGCGTACAGCGTCATGAAGAACCACATCGAGAACATCGCGGAGCCGCACAGGAACATCGCCGCGTTAGCCGACGACACCGAGCGCAGCCGGAACAGTCCGAGCGGCATCAGCGGGGCCGCCGTGCGCGCCTCGACGGCGAGGAAGAGCCCGATGAGGGCGAGTCCGGCGGCCAGCGGGACGAGGGTCGCCGCCGCGGTCCAGCCGTCGGCCTCCGTCCGGGAGACGCCGTAGGCCAGTGTGGCGAGGCCGGCGGTGACCAGGAGCGCTCCGGGGAGGTCCAGGCGCCGTCCGTCTCCGGCCCGGCTCTCGGCGAGGCCGCGCAGCGAGCCGAGCAGGACGACGGCTCCGACGGGCACGTTGATCAGCAGCACCCAGCGCCAGGACATCAGGTCCACCAGCGCCCCGCCGACCAGCCCGCCCGCGGCGCCGCCGCCCGCGCCGACCGCCGTCCACGTGGCGATCGCCCGTGCCCGCGCGGCCCCTTCGGGCACGGCGGAGGTGACGATCGTCAGCGTCGACGGGGCGAGGACCGCCGCACCCAGGCCCTGCACGGCCCGCGCGAGCAGGAGCTGCGGTCCCGCCTGGGCGAGGCCGCCTGCCAGGGAGGCCAGCGTGAACAGGGCGAGCCCGGTGAGGAACATCCGCTTGCGGCCGTAGAGGTCTCCGGCCCGGCCGCCGAGCAGCATGAAACCGGCGAAGGCGATGGCGTAGGAGTTCACCACCCACTGCAACGCCGAGGGGCTCATGCCCAGGTTCGCGCGGATCGAGGGGAGCGCGACGTTCACGACGGACACGTCCAGGACGACGAGGAACTGGCCGGCGCACGCGAGGGCCACGACCAGCCAGGCGGGGGCAGGGGTGCGGAGGGTTGTCCGGGGGCGGGTGGTGGCGGCGGACTTCAGCATGGGCGTCATGGTCTCAACCGGCTTGTGCCCCTTGCACCGGGATTTCGGCCCGGGCTGGTTTCCCAAGAGAAGCTAAAGAAATTGTTAGTACGCCAAAGCATCGGAATAGTTGCCCGTGCATACAGGTTCAGCTTCCACGTACCCCTGAACATCCCGCCCCGGAGGCCCCCACCCCATGACGCACACGACCGACCGGCCCACCCGCCAGGCGAGCGGAGCCGTCGTCCCCGTGCTCGCCTTCGCGGGCATCGTGGTCGCGGTGATGCAGACCCTGCTCGTCCCGGTCATCAAGGACCTGCCGCAGCTGCTGGACACCGCCCCGAGCAACGCCACCTGGGTCCTGACCTCCACCCTGCTGTCCGGCGCCGTCGCCACCCCGATCATGGGACGCCTCGGCGACCTCTACGGCAAGCGGCGCATGCTGATCCTCAGCCTCGCCGTGATGGTCGTCGGCGCCCTGGTCAGCGCCCTCACCAGCACCCTGCTCCCGATGATCGTGGGCCGCACCCTGCAGGGCTTCGCGATGGGCGCCATCCCCCTCGGCATCGGTCTGATGCGCGACATGCTGCCCCGCGAGAAGCTCGGCTCCGCGATGGCCCTGATGAGCTCCTCGATCGGCGTCGGCGGCGGCCTCGCCCTGCCCGCCGCGGCCCTGGTCGCCCAGCACGCCGACTGGCACGCCCTCTTCTACGGCGCCGCGGGCCTCGGTGTCCTCTCCATCGTCCTCACCCTCCTCGTCGTCCCCGAGTCCCCGATGCGCGCCGAGGGCTCCTTCGACCTGCCGGGCGCGCTCGGCCTCTCCGCCGGCCTCGTCCTCTTCCTGCTGCCGATCACCAAGGGCAGCGACTGGGGCTGGACCTCCGGCACCACCCTCGGCCTGTTCGCCGCCTCGGCCGTCGTCCTCGTCCTGTGGGGCGTGTACGAGCTGCGCGTCGCCGCCCCGCTGGTGGACCTGCGCACCACGGCCCGCCCCGCCGTCCTCTTCACCAACCTCGCCTCGATCATGGTCGGCGTCAGCTTCTACGTCGTCTCGCTCGTCCTTCCGCAGCTGCTCCAGCTGCCCACCGCCACCGGCTACGGCCTCGGCCAGTCCATGGTCGTCGCCGGACTGCTGGTCGCCCCGCTCGGCCTGACCATGATGTTCACCGCGCCCGTCTACGCCCGGGTGTCCGCCAAGTACGGTCCCAAGGTCACCCTGATCCTCGGCATGGTGATCATCGCGGTCGGCTACGGCGCCGGACTCGGCCTGATGAGCGCGGCCTGGCAGAGCCTGGTCATCGCGGTCGTCCTCGGCGCGGGCATCGGCCTCGCCTACTCCTCGCTGCCCGCGCTGATCGTCGGCGCGGTCCCGGCCTCCGAGACCGGCGCGGCCAACGGCCTCAACACCCTGATGCGGTCCATCGGTACGTCCGTGTCCAGCGCCGTCATCGGCATGGTGCTCGCCAACACCGCGAACGACGTGAACGGCGTCGCCGTCCCCACCATGCACGGCTTCCGCGTCTCCTTCCTGATCGCCACCGGCGCCGTCGCCGTCGGGCTGCTCTTCGCCCTGATGCTGCCGAAGGCGAAGCGGGCGCCGCAGGTGCTCGCCGGCAGCGCCGAGGACGAGATCGTCGAGCGCGCCGAGGAGGTGCTGCGTGGCTTCCGGGGGCTGGTGCTGGACGCCGTGGGCGCGCCGGTGGCCCGGGCCACGGTCACGCTGATCGACCACCGGGGGCGGCAGGCCGGGGCGACCGTCTCGGGCGAGGACGGGAGCTATGCGCTGACCGTGCCCGCGCGAGGGGCGTATGTCGTCGCCGCCAAGGCCTTCGGGCATGGGCCGCTCGCCTCGTCCGCGTCCCATCATGGGGAGGAGCGGGCCGTCGAGCTGGATCTGTCGCTGCCGGGGGAGACGGTTACCGCGTAGCGCCTGTGTGTGGGGCGGGGGGTGTCGTTGTTTTGGGGGTGCGGGTTCGTCGTGGCTTGTCGCGCAGTTCCCCGCGCCCCTGAAAGACCACCCCCCCCGCCGTCCCTGAGAGAGTGCCCCCGGCCGCTGAGAGACCACTTCCCGCGTCCTTGAGAGAGCGCCCCGGCCGTTGAGAGACCACTCCCCGCGTCCTTGAGAGAGCGCCCCCGGCCGCTGAAAGAACACTCCCCGCGCCCCTGAAAGTGCACCCTGGCGTCCCGGAAAGACCACTCCGCGTGCGCCCCTGAAAGTGCACCCCCGGCGCCCCTGGAACACCACTGCCGTACCCCCTGTCGCATGAGCGGGCGGGGGTACGGCAGCATGGGCCCGCTGATCCGACGTACGACCGAAAGGCACTCCATGCCCGGCGCCGCCGTCCCCAAGCCCGAGGTAGTCGCCGCGTTCGAGGCGGCCAAGGGGTTCATGCCTGTGGACGAGGGGCTCGCGTTGTACGCGGCTGCCGTCGAGGTCGGGGCGCTCGGGCTGCCGCTGCTGGAGGTCGGGACCTACTGCGGGCGGTCCACGGTGCTGCTGGCCGACGCGGCCCGGGAGGCCGGGGTCGTCGCGCTCACCGTCGATCACCACCGGGGCAGCGAGGAGCAGCAGCCGGGCTGGGAGTACCACGACCCGGAGACCGTCGATCCCGAGATCGGGCTGATGGACACGCTGCCCACCTTCCGCCGCACCCTGCACCGGGCGGGTCTGGAGGAGCACGTCGTCGCCCTGGTCGGACGCTCCCCGCAGATCGCGAAGATCTGGAACTCGCCGCTCGGTCTCGTCTTCGTCGACGGCGGTCACACCGACGAGCACGCCACCGCCGACTACGAGGGCTGGGCCCCGCATGTCGCCGAGGGCGGCCTCCTCGTCATCCACGACGTCTTCCCCGACCCCGTCGACGAGTTCACCGGGCAGGCTCCCTACCGGGTCTACCTGCGCGCCCTGGCCTCCGGCGCCTTCACCGAGGTCTCCGACACCGGCTCGCTGCGGGTGCTGCGGCGCACCCGCGCCGGGATCTGACCTTCTCCTGACGGCCCCGGCCCTGACGCCCCCTTGCGCTACAGCCAACCCTGGTGGCGGGCCTCGCGCAGGGCCTCCGTGCGGTTGCGGGTGCCGGTCTTGCCGATGGCCGCGGAGAGGTAGTTGCGGACGGTGGACTCCGAGAGGTGCAGCCGCGCCGCGATGTCGGCGACCGTCGCCCCGTCCGCCGACGCCTTCAGTACGTCGCACTCGCGGGCCGTGAGAGGGCTGGGGCCGGCGCTGAGCGCGGCCGCGGCGAGCGCCGGATCGACCACCGTCTCGCCGGTCAGCACCCGGCGGATCGCCTCCGCCAGCTCCTCCACCGGACCGTCCTTGACCAGGAACCCGGAGGCCCCCGCCTCCATGGCCCGGCGCAGATAGCCGGGCCGGCCGAACGTCGTCAGGATCAGCACCCGGCAGCCGGGCGCCTCCTCGCGCAGGACGGCGGCGGCGTCCAGGCCGCTGATGCCGGGCAGTTCGATGTCGAGCAGGGCCACATCGGGGCGGTGGACCAGGGCCGCGTCCACGATCGCGTCGCCGGTGCCCACCTGCGCGACGACCTCGATGTCCGGTTCCAGCCCCAGCAGCAGCGCCAGCGCCCCGCGCATCATGCCCTGGTCCTCCGCCAGCAGGACCCTGATCGAGCGGGCGGGACGGCGGTCGCGGGGCATCTCGTTCACCGGTCGGCCACCGGGCATGTCGTTCACGGCCCCAGCGTAGAGCCGGCCTGCAGGGACGGCACCTCCCTTGCGGGTGCGGCGAAGCCGACCACCGCGCGCGGTCGCTCCGGTCCCGGGAAGCCCGGCTCCACCGGGAGCTCCGCGGTGACCGTGAAGCCGCCGCGCCGGCCCGGGCCCGCCGTCAGCGAGCCGCCTGCCGCCGCCAGGCGCTCGCGCAGGCCGGTCAGGCCCGTGCCGGTGCGCTCGGTTCCGTAGCCGTCGGGGTCGGTGGCGCCCGTGCCGTCGGGGTCGGTGGCGCCCGTGCCGTTGTCGGTGATCGTGAGGGAGACCCGCTCCGGTGTCCCCGACACCGTGATCTCGCAGCGGGTGGCGCCGCTGTGCCGGACCACGTTGGTGACCGCCTCACGCACCACCCAGCCCAGCAGGGCGGCGGTCCGCGGTTCCACGGGCGAGCCCGACCGGTGCACCACCGGTTCGACGCCCGCCGCGGTCAGCGCCGAGTGGGCCCGGTCCAGCTCGGTCGCGAGGCTGCCCTCGCGGTAGCCGGTGACCGCCTCCCGTATCTCCGTCAGCGCCTGCCGGCCCACCGACTCGATGTCCGCGATCTGGGTCAGGGCCGCGTCGAGCCGGGCGGGGGCCAGCCTGCGGGCCGCCTCCGACTTCACCACGATCACCGAGAGGGTGTGCCCGAGCAGATCGTGCAGATCGCGGGAGAAGCGCAGCCGCTCCTGGTCGACCGCCTGACGGGCCAGCTCCTCGCGCGCCGCCCGCAGCTCCCGGACGGCTTCGGACAGGCTCAGGATCACGGCCGTCACGATCGTCGAGATCCAGGTGGCGTACGCGGTGTCCAGACCGCCCCAGCCCTCGCGGTGGAAGGCGACCGCGCCCGCCACGACAGCCAGCGCCACCCCGGCGAACTTCAGCGGCCGGCCGCGCAGGGACGCGCCCGTGGCGAGGCCCAGCAGCGGGAAGAACAGCACCCAGCTGCCGCCGTAGCCGAGGGCGAGGCCGATGGTCACCAGCGCCATGACGGCCAGCGCCACCCGGGTGGAGAGCGACTCCCGCTTCTCCTTCACGAAGGCGCGGAGGGCGACGTAGATGTAGCAGGAGTTGAAGGTGAGCACGCCCAGGCCGCCGAGCAGCGGGTTGGGGGTCTCGCCCTGGAAGAGGTTGGAGAAGGCGCCCATGCCCAGCAGCAGCCAGGGGAGCAGGGCGAAGGGGTGCGGCGGCGGGCCCGGGGGCTCGGCCTCTTTGCACTCCTGGCGCCGCTGCGCGGTTTGTCGTACGCGCGCACTCCAGGCCTCCGCCCGGGAGGCGAGCGCACGCCTCCGCCCGGACCGGTCCGCACCCGGTGTCGACCTCGTCATCTCTGCTGCCCCCGTTCCAGCGGTGTCCACATCCTCGACGCTACGGCCCCGGGCGGCGCTCCGGCAGATCGTGATGTCACCGGTCGGCCGGTACAAATGTCACAGCCCCGGGCCCTCCCGCAGGCCCGGCCGCCCGGATCTCCGCCACCATCCCTGCCACCGTCTCTGACACTCCGTCAGGAGCCTTCACAACTGTCGAGCCCTGGGCTATACAAAAGGCGCCGGACTGGAACGCGTTCTAGATCGGCGCGCGACGGCCTCGGTGCGCCCGATCGGTGCGGACGGTCGCACCGAGGTCTTGGACAGGACGACAGGACCGTGCCCTCGAAGGACACACAGGAGCCCCATGCCCATCGACGCAGCCAAGGCCCTCGCCGCCGAACCCCGGTCCGGCGAGATCTCCTGGACCCGTAAGGACGTCCAGCTCTACCACCTCGGGATCGGCGCCGGGACCCCCGCCACCGACCCCGACGAGCTGCGGTACACCCTGGAGTCGCGCCTGCACGTCCTGCCGAGCTTCGCCACCGTCGCGGGTTCCGGCTCACCCGGTGTGATCAGCGGACTGTCCATGCCCGGCGTCGACGTCGACCTCGCCCGCGTCCTGCACGGCGGCCAGCGCCTGGAGATCCACCGCCCCCTGCCGACCGAGGGCGCCGCCACCGCGACGGGCCGTATCGCCGCCGTGTACGACAAGGGCAAGGCCGCCGTCCTCGTCATGCGCACCGAGGTGGCCGACGCCGACGGCCCGCTGTGGACCAACGACGCCCAGATCTTCGTCCGCGGGGAGGGCGGCTGGGGCGGCGACCGGGGGCCGTCCGGACGCCTCGACCCGCCCGCCGGGGAGCCGGACCGGACCGTCGAGCGGGCCGTGCGCGAGGACCAGGCGCTGCTCTACCGCCTCTCCGGCGACTACAACCCGCTGCACGCCGACCCCGAGTTCGCCAAGCGCGCCGGGTTCGACCGGCCCATCCTGCACGGCCTGTGCACCTACGGGATCACCCTGAAGGCGGTCGTCGACACCCTGCTCGACGGGGACGTGAGCCGGGTGCGGTCGTACACCACCCGCTTCGCCGGGGTCGTCTTCCCCGGCGAGACCCTGTGCATCCGGATGTGGCGCGGGCAGGGCGAGGTACGGGTGGCCGTGAGCGCCGTCGAGCGCGACGACGCCGCCGTCCTCGCCGACACGATCGTCGAACACTCCTGAACTTGAACCCGAACCCGACAGCGAACCCGATACCGAACCCGATACCGAACCCGATACCGAACCCGACACCGAACCCTGGACGCCCTGAGGGGAGCCGCACCATGCGCGCAGCCGTACTGCACGAGATCGGCCAGGACAAGCTGGAGGTCCTCGACGATGTCGAGGCGGTCGGGTTCGGCCCGGGCCGGGTCAGGATCCGGGTCCGGGCCACCGGGCTGTGCCACTCGGACCTCTCCGCGATGGGCGGGGTGCTGCCGCAGCCCGCGCCGTTCGTGCCCGGACACGAGGGCGCGGGCGAGGTCCTGGAGGTGGGCGAGGGCGTCACCCGGGTGAAGCCCGGTGACCGGGTGGTGGTCTGCTGGCTGCCCGCCTGCGGCGCCTGTCCCGCCTGCAAGCGCGGCCAGACCGAACTGTGCCTGGCCGGGTTCATGAACGCGGGAACGCCCAACTTCCGGCGTCCCGGAGGGGATGTGTTCGGTTTCGCGGGCACCGGCACCTTCGCCGAGGAGGTCGTCGTGGACGCGGGCTGCGCGGTCCCGATCCCCGACGACGTGCCCTTCGACATCGCCGCGCTCATCGGCTGCGGGGTGACCACCGGCCTGGGCGCCGCGCTCAACACCGCCGACGTGGCGGCCGGTTCGTCGGTCGCCGTCATCGGCTGCGGCGGGGTCGGCATCTCCGCCGTGCAGGGCGCGCGGCTCAAGGGCGCCGCCGAGATCGTCGCCGTCGATCCCGTCGCCTCCCGCCGTGAGTCCGCGCTCCGGTTCGGCGCCACGCGGGCGGTCTCGCCGGAGGAACTGCCGGGCGCGAAGCAGGAGGTCACCGGCGGCGAGGGCTTCGACTACGTCTTCGAGGTCGTCGGCCGTTCCGCCACCGCCCGCACCGCCTACGAGAACACCCGGCGCGGCGGCACCCTCGTCGTCGTCGGCGCGGGCGCCATGGACGACCACCTCCAGCTCAACATGTTCGAGCTGTTCTTCGACGAGAAGCGGATCCTGCCCTCGATGTACGGCGGCGGGGACGTCCTGACCTCCTACGAGCGGACCATCGCCCTGTGGCGGGCCGGCCGGATCGACCTCGCCGGGCTCATCACCCACCGCGTCCCGCTCGCGGAGATCAACGAGGCCCTGGACCAGATGCGCACCGGGACCGCCCTGCGCACCTGCATAGAGATCTGAGGGGCGGACCCACGGATGGCGGACCCACGGACGGCACAGCTGTCACTGCCACTGGAAGGGCTCACGGCGATCGTCACCGGGGCCGGGCGCGGGCTCGGCCGGGCCGAGGCACTGGAACTGGCCCGGCTGGGAGCGGCGGTCGTCGTCAACGACTACGGGCAGCCCGGGCGCGACGGCTCCGGCGAGGCGTCTGCGGGCCCGGCCGAGGAGGTCGCGGCCGAGATCCGCGCGGCAGGCGGCACCGCCCTCGTCCACACCGGCGATGTCTCCGACTTCCGGCGCGCCCGTGACCTGGTCGAATCGGCGATCACGGAGTTCGGCAGGCTCGACATCGTCGTCAACAACGCGGGCATCCTGCGCGACCGTATGGTCTTCTCGATGGCGGAGGGTGAGTGGGACTCGGTGATCCGGGTCCACCTCAAGGGCCACTTCAACACCACCCGCTTCGCCTCCGCGCACTGGCGGGAGCGGTCCAAGGCGGCGGGCGCCCCGGTGTACGGGCGGATCGTGAACACCTCCTCGGAGGCGTTCCTCGCCGGATCGGCGGGGCAGCCCAACTACGCGGCGGCGAAGGGCGGGATCGTCGGACTGACGACGTCCAGCGCACTGGCGCTCGCCAAGTACGGCGTGACGGTCAACGCGATCTGTCCGCGCGCCCGGACCCGGATGACGGAGGACGTCTTCGCCGGGCTCGACCGGCCCGCCGAGGGCCTCGACCCGCTCGCGCCCGAGCATGTCGCGCCGCTCGTCGGGTACTTGGCGTCACCGGCCGCCGCACGCGTCAACGGGCAGCTGCTCGTGGTGCACGGCGGGATGGTCGCGGTGGTCGAACGGCCGCGGGTGCGGGCGAAGTTCGACAGCAAGGGGGACACCTTCGGCTTCGAGGAGCTGGACGCCGTCCTGGGCGCCCACTTCGCGGACCGGCCGACGGACGAGACGTTCGCGGCGGCGGAGGTGCTGGGCCTGAAGAGGGAGCAGCCGTGAAGCGCGTACCGCCGTAGGGCGTGATGTGCGAGGGGGCTCCGCCGTCCGGGTATGGACGGCGGAGCCCCCTCGGCGTACTGTCAGGCAGCCGCCTCGGCCTTGTCCTCGGCCGGCTTGCGGTGCCGCCCGCTGGGGGCCGTGGTGCCGTCCTGAGCCGAGACCTGACCCCGGTGCCGGCCGTGACCGGCCGCCTCCTGGGCGTCGGCGGACAGCGGCTGCGTCGTGCTTGCGTCGCTCATCTGGTGAGTTCACCCCGTCAACATGATCTTTCTTACAGCCGGGCGATTTTATCCGGCGCACCACGGGGCGAATCCAGGCGGCCACGCCAACCGCAGCTAGTTCGTTACAAGTCGGCCCAGGGGAGCCTGTTGCAACGGGACGGGGCGAGGCGTGGCGGGCTCCGGAAGCGTCACTTCCGGTGTGGCCGGCTCCGGTTCCACGGGCGTGGCCGGCGGGATCAGGTGGGCCACCGCGCAGGGTTCGTCCCGGGTGGCGTACGGCAGTCTCAGCACGCCGTCCGGTGTCCACAGGCCGCTGCCCGCCAGCCAGCCCTCGGGGGCGGCGAGTTGATGGAGCTGCCGCTCTGCGGGGCGCCAGGTGCCCACCCAGGTGCCGAAGGAGCCGTCGACGCGCAGCGCCACCCCGCAGCGCTCCGGGAGCAGTACCTGGCCGGGCTGGACCGCGAACGGCGTGAGCGCGCAGTCGGGCAGCCGCAGGGACTCCGGGAACCGGACCGGCAGGGTGCTGCCGAGCACGCCCCAGCCGAGCCGGGGCGCGCCGGGGGAGGGGGCGTCCGAGCGGATCAGCAGCAGGCCGCTGTCCGGGTCGGCGAGCAGCAGCCGGTCGTCGCTGTCGGCGGCGATCTGGAGCAGCGGGGAGACCTCGCCGAGCTCCAGGTCCACCACGACCGTCTTGGTGCGGCCGCCCAGCTCCCGGTCCAGGGCGAGCATGCGGCCCGTACGGTCCAGCCAGACACCGCCCGAGCAGCGGCCCGGGACCACGGCGACCCGCTCGGGGCCGAAGGCGCCGCCGGCCACCAGCCACACGGTGCTGGTGCGCTCGCCCACGGCGAGGGCGTAGGCGCGCTCGCCGCAGGGGGCGGGGGGAAGCAGCCGCAGCCGGGCCCGCGCGTCCGGGCACTCCACGGCGCCCAGGGGGAGCTCGCCGGTGCCGGGACCGGTCGGGTAGAGGAGGGAGAAGGTGTGCCGGTCCTGGACGTACCGGCGGATCAGCACCCGGCCGTCGGCCAGCGGCTGCACCTCCGTGCCGGGCTCCTCCGGCTGGTGGACCGGCAGCGGGACCGCGTAGGGCTCGGGGCCGTCGAGGGTCCAGCGCTCCGGGAACCACGCGTCGGGGTGGGGTCCACGGGCGAGGCGGGCGGCGTAGGCGCCGTCCGCGGTGATCACACAGGGGGCCGGGGGGACGGGCGGGACGGGGTCCTCGTCGCCGCCCTCCGCGGTGGGTTCGATGGCACAGGCCGTCATGGGTGGGTCACCTCCGCCGAAGAAGCTAGTTTTCGCACGCGCGGACGGGGGAGCCGGAGGCGGGGGGCTTCCCTCGTACGAGTGGTGCAGAAGCGATTCATCAGAGGCGGATGGGGTGGCTGTGCTGTTCCCTGCGGGGCGCGGGGCTTGACGCGGCGGTGGGCGTGGCGGGGGCGCGGTCGGGGGTGGTGAGGCGGACGCGGAGGGGGACGAGGTCGGGGGCACGGCTGAGGGGAGTTGCGGTGGGCGGGGTGGGGGCGTGGTTGGGGGAGGTGAGGCGGACGTGGCTGGGGCACGGCCGAGGGGAGCTGCGGTGGGCGTGGCGGGGGCGCGGCTGGGGGATGCGGCGGCGGACGAGATGGGGGCGCGGCGGGGACGTGATCGCGGACGCGGCGGGGGATGCGGCGGAGGGAGCGGCGCGGCGGGGAGCGGCGGGACGTGACGGGGGATGCGGCGGGCGGCGTGGCGGGGATGCGGCGGCGGATGTGACGGGCGGCGTGGCGGGGCAGCGTCGGGGACGCGGCGGCGACGTGGACGGGGACGTGACGGGCGGCGCGGTGGGGATGCGGCGGGCGGCGTGGCGGGGCAGCGTCGGGGGCGCGGCGGCGACGTGGACGGGGACGTGACGGGCGGCGCGGCCGGGACGTGACGGGGGGACGCGGCGGGGCGGCGCGGCCGGGACGTGACGGGGGGACGCGGCGGGGCGGCGCGGCCGGGACGCGGCGGCGGACGTGACGGCGGACGCCACGGGCGGCGCGGCGGGGACGCGGCGGGGAGAGCGGTGGTGTCACGCGCACACGCTCCCGGCCGTCCCAGGTCCGCAGAGCGGCCAGGTAGCCTTTTCCCCGTGCCCCGTCTGTCTGAAGTCATCGCCGCGCTGGAGAACCTGTGGCCCGCCGAGCGGGCCGAGTCCTGGGACGCGGTCGGCACCGTCGTGGGGGAGCCGGATCAGGACGTCTCCCGGGTGCTGTTCGCCGTCGACCCCGTCCAGGACGTCGTCGACGAGGCGGTGAAGCTCGGTGCCGGCCTGCTCGTCACCCACCACCCCCTCTATCTGCGCGGGACGACGACCGTCGCGGCCTCCACCTTCAAGGGCCGGGTCGTGCACACCCTCATCAAGAACGACATCGCCCTGCACGTCGCCCACACCAACGCCGACACCGCCGACCCGGGCGTCAGCGACGCCCTCGCCGGCGCGCTCGACCTGCGGGTCGTACGGCCCCTCGTGCCCGACGCGAGCGACCCCCAGGGACGGCGCGGCCTCGGCCGGATCTGCGCGCTCGACCACCCGGTCACCGTCCGCGAGTTCGCCGCCCGCGCCGCCGAACGGCTGCCCGCCACCGCGCAGGGCATCCGGGTGGCCGGCGACCCCGAGGCGCTCGTCCGCACGGTCGCCGTCAGCGGCGGCTCCGGGGACAGCCTCTTCGACCATGTCCGGGCCGCCGGCGTGGACGCCTTCCTCACCGCGGACCTCCGTCACCACCCCGCCTCGGAGGCCCGCTCCCACAGTCCTCTCGCGCTGCTCGACGCGGCGCACTGGGCCACCGAATGGCCCTGGTGCGAGCTGGCCGCAGCCCAGCTCGACGAGATCTCCGACCGCAACGGATGGGGCCTCAGGGTCCATGTCTCGCGCACGGTCACCGACCCCTGGACCGCCCACGCGGCGTCCACCACCTCTAGCGCAATGGGAGCCCCCAACTGAACGCCGCGCCCGCCGACCAGATCCGCCTCCTCGACGTCCAGGCCCTCGACGTCCGCCTCCAGCAGCTCGCCCACAAGCGGAGGTCGCTGCCCGAGCACGCCGAGATCGAGTCGCTCACCAAGGATCTGACGCAACTGCGCGACCTGCTCGTGGCCGCGCAGACCGAGGAGAGCGACACCGCCCGCGAGCAGACCAAGGCCGAGCAGGACGTGGACCAGGTGCGCCAGCGCGCCGCCCGCGACCAGCAGCGCCTGGACTCCGGCGCGGTCACCTCCCCCAAGGACCTGGAGAACCTCCAGAAGGAGATCGTCTCCCTCGCCAAGCGCCAGGGCGACCTCGAGGACGTCGTCCTGGAGGTCATGGAGCGCCGTGAGTCCGCGCAGGAGCGGGTCGCCGAGCTGACCGAGCGGGTCGGCGCCGTCCAGGGCAAGATCGACGACGCGACCGCCCGCCGTGAGGCCGCCACCGAGGAGATCGACGGCGAGGCCGCCTCGGTCACCAAGGAGCGCGAGGTTGTCGCCGCGTCCGTCCCCGCCGACCTGCTCAAGCTGTACGACAAGCTGCGCGAGCAGCAGGGCGGCATCGGCGCGGCCAAGCTCTACGCCCGCACCTGCCAGGGCTGCCGCCAGGAGCTCGCCATCACCGAGCTGAGCGAGATCCGCCAGGCCGCGCCCGACACCGTCGTACGGTGCGAGAACTGCCGTCGGATCCTCGTGCGCACGTCCGAGTCCGGGCTGTAAGGGGGCCGCGGCGTGCGGGAGTTCATCGTCGAGGCGGACGGCGGGTCGCGGGGCAACCCCGGGCCCGCTGGGTACGGCAGTGTCGTGATCGACGCGGCGACCGGGGAGACCCTCGTCGAGCGCGCCGAGTTCATCGGGGTCGCCACGAACAACGTGGCGGAGTACCGGGGGCTGCTGGCCGGTCTGCGCGCCGTCCTCGAACTCGACCCGTCGGCGACGGTGCGGGTGCGGATGGACTCCAAGCTCGTCGTCGAGCAGATGTCGGGCCGCTGGAAGATCAAGCACCCGGACATGAAGCCGCTGGCCACCGAGGCGGCCCGGCTGCTCCCGCCCGCGCAGGTCACCTACGAGTGGATACCGCGCGAGCGGAACAAGCACGCCGACCGGCTCGCCAACGAGGCGATGGACGCGGGTCGGCGCGGTGAGCAGTGGGACCCGGAGGCGTCCCGGGCCGCCCTGGCCACGGCCGCGCCCACCCGGGCCGCAGCGGCGTCCGCACCGGAACCCGCCGGCCCGCCCGGAGACGCGGCGGCGGGCGCGGCAAGGGCCCGCGAGGCGCTGGCACAGGCGCGTGTACCGTCCTCGGCGGAGGCTGATGTGAGGGATACCGACTCGACGGCGACGGCGACGGAGACCGAGACGACTAGCCCGACGGGCGCTGCGGCACCCGGGTCGGCCGCCACCGGGTCGGCCGCCACCGGAACGGCCGGCGCCGCCGACACCGACCCCACCGCCGTCCCGACGGTCACCGCCGTCCCGACGGTCACCGCCGCTCCCAAGGCCGCCGCCGATCTGCGGGCGGCCCGGACGGTCGCCACCCCCGCCCGCAAGCCCTCCGTCGGCTGGGGTTCCGCCCCCGATCTGGGTGCCCCCGCCACCTTCGTCCTGCTTCGGCACGGCGAGACCCCGCTCACCCCCCAGAAGCGGTTCTCCGGCCGGGGCGGCACCGACCCCTCCCTCTCGGACGTGGGCCGGGAGCAGGCCGAGCGGGTCGCGGCGGCGCTCGCCCGGCGCGGCACGATCCAGCACATCCTCGCCTCCCCGCTGGCCCGCACCCGTCAGACCGCCGGTGCCGTCGCCGCCCGCCTCGGTCTGGAGGTGACGATCGAGGAAGGGCTGATCGAGACGGACTTCGGCGCCTGGGAGGGCCTCACCTTCGGCGAGGTCCAGGAGCGCCACCCCGAGGACCTGACCCGGTGGCTCGGCGACCCCGAGGCCGAACCGACCGGCGGCGGCGAGAGCTTCGCGGCCACCGCAGCCCGGGTCGCCGCCACCCGCGACAAGCTGGTCGCGGCGTACGCGGGCCGTACGGTCCTGCTGGTCACCCATGTGACCCCGATCAAGACGTTCGTCCGGCTCGCCCTGGGCGCCCCGCCCGAGTCCCTGTTCCGGATGGAACTGTCGGCGGCCTCGCTCTCGGCGGTGGCGTACTACGCCGACGGGAACGCCAGCGTCCGTCTCTTCAACGACACGTCCCACCTGCGTCCCTGAGCCGGGAGGCGGCGCGCGCCAGGTCCTCGATCCGGGCCCAGTCCCGCGCCGCCACCGCGTCCGCCGGAAGCATCCAGGTCCCGCCCACGCAGGCCACGTTGGGCAGCGCGAGGTACTCCGCCGCGTTGTCCGGGCCGATCCCGCCCGTCGGGCAGAAGCGGGCCTGGGGGAGCGGCCCGGCGAGCGACCGCAGATACGCCGTACCCCCCGCCGCCTGCGCCGGGAAGAACTTCATCTCCCGCACGCCGCGCTCCAGCAGCGCCACCACCTCGGACGTGGTCGACACCCCCGGCAGACACGGCAGCCCGGACGCCCGCATCGCGCTCAGCAGCCCGTCCGTCCAGCCCGGGCTCACCAGGAACCGCGCCCCCGCCGCCGCGCACGCCGTCACCTGCTCCGGCGCGATCACGGTCCCGGCCCCGACCACGGCCTCCGGGACCGCCCCGGAGATCTCCCGGATCGCGTCGAGCGCGACCGGAGTCCGCAGTGTCACCTCGATCGCGGTCAGCCCGCCCGCCACCAGCGCCCGCGCCAGCGGCACGGCGTCGGACACGTCGGCGAGGACCACGACGGGCACGACCGGCGCCAGATCCAGTACCGAGGCAGCCAAAGAGACGGAGGCAGCCGAAGAGACCGAGGCAGCCGAAGAGGAGGGCGGCGGTGAGGTCATGCGCCTCATCCTGCCCTCGGGGTGCAGCACACGCAAAGGTCATTGCACATGCTGCAACAGCCCTGGTTGTCGGTTCAGTGCACCTCGTCCACCAGCACGTCCAGCGTCCAGGGCGTCCCCGCCCGCGCCGGCTCCCCGACCTCCACCACGTACCCGAGCCCGCGCAGCGCCTCCACCAGCTCCGCAGGGCCCTGCGGCGCGATCCCGGCCGCCAGCAGGCTCCGTACGATCCGCCCCTTCGTCGCCTTGTTGAAGTGGCTGACGACCTTCCGGGTCGGCGCGTGCAGCACCCGTACGGTCGCGGTCCGCCCGGCCACCTCGCCCTTCGGCTTCCACGCCGCCCCGTACGCCGCCGACCTCAGGTCGAGCACCAGACCGTCCCCGGCAGCCTCGGGCAGCACGTCCGCCATCGGCGCACGCCAGTGCGTGCCCAGCGCGCCGAGCCCCGGCAGCCTCACCCCCATCGAACAGCGGTACGACGGGATCCGGTCCGTCACCCGGACGGCGCCCCACAGCCCGGAGAACACCAGCAGCGACCGCGCCGCCCGCCTCTTCGCGGTCGCGTCCAGCGAGGCCAGGTCCAGGGCGTCGTACAGGACCCCCGTGTAGACCTCCCCGGCCGGGCGGGCACCCGCCGTGCGCAGTTCCGCGTTCTTGGCGACCTCGCCGCGCAGTCCCTCGCTGAGCCCCAGCACCTCGCGCGCCTTCTCCTCGTCGCTCGCGCACAGCTCGGCCAGCTCACCGAGCACGGCTTCACGGGCGGCGGTCAGCCCCGGCAGCGCCAGCGACTCCAGCTTCAACGGCGCGCCACGACCGGACGAGGCCTTCCCCTCGGAGGGCGGCAGCAGGACAAGCACGGGGTTCTCCTTCTCGGTGGGGCTCCGGGACAGCGTACGGCGTGCCACCGGGCCGCCCTCGCCCTACGCTCGCCGTATGCCCCGCCGCCACATCCGCGTGACCGGTGCCCCCGAAGCCGCCCTGCGGGAGGCCCTCGACCGGCTGCGCACCGAGCTCGGGGCGCCGCCCGCCTTCCCGCTCGGCGTCCTGACCGAGGCGGAACGCGCGGCCAGGGCACCCGCCCTGCCGCCGTACGACGCCACCGGTATCCCGTTCCTCACCATCGACCCGCCCGGCGCCACCGACCTCGACCAGGCACTGCACCTGTCCCGGCAGGGCACCGGCTACCGCGTCCGGTACGCCATCGCCGACGTCGCCGCCTTCGTCGTACCCGGCGGACCGGTGGACGAGGAGGCCCACCGCCGCGTCACCACCCTCTACTTCCCCGACGGGAAGCTCCCGCTGCACCCGGCCGTCCTCAGCGAGGGCGCCGCCAGCCTGCTGCCCGGCCGGGACCGGCCCGCCGCGCTGTGGACCGTGGACCTCGACGCGGACGGCCGCACGCTCGCCGTCCACCTGCGCCGCGCCCTCGTCCGCAGCCGCACCCGGCTCGACTACGCGGAAGCCCAGCGGCGGATCGACGCCGGGACGGCGGAGGAGCCGCTGAGCCTGCTCGCCACGGTGGGCCGCCTGCGGGAGACGCTGGAGGCCGAGCGCGGCGGCATCTCCCTCAACGCCCCCGAACAGGAGATCGCCGAACGGAACCACGGCTACGAGCTGACCTACCGCGCCCCGCTCCCCGTCGAGGGCTGGAACGCCCAGCTCTCCCTCCTCACCGGCATGGCGGCGGCCGATCTGATGCTGGCCTCGGGCACCGGCATCCTGCGCACCCTGCACCCCGCCCCCGACGGCGCCGTCGGCCGGCTGCGCCGCGTCGCGCACGCCCTGCGCATCGACTGGCCGCACCACGTCTCGTACGCCGCACTCGTCCGCTCCCTCGACCCGCGCATCCCCGCCCACGCGGCCTTCCTCCAGGAGTGCACGACCCTGCTGCGAGGCGCCGGCTACACGGTCTTCCGCGACGGGAGACTGCCGGACATCACCACCCACTCCGCCGTCGCCGCCCCCTACGCCCACTGCACGGCCCCCCTCCGCCGCCTCGCCGACCGCTACGCCACCGAACTCTGCCTCGCCGCCGTCGCCGGCGAGCCCCCGCCCGAAGGCGTCCTCGCCGCGCTGGACGCCCTCCCGAAGGAGATGGCCGAGGGCGGACGCCGCGCCAACGCCGTCGAACGGGCCTGCGTCGACCTGGTCGAGGCGGCGCTGCTCGAGGACCGGGTGGGCGAGGTGTTCGAGGGCTGCGTGGTCGACCTGGACGACCACCACCCGACCACCGGCACCGTCCAGCTGGAGTCCCCGGCGGTCGTCGGCCGCGTCGACGGCGACCCGCTCCCCCTGGGCGAACGCCTCCGCGTCCGCCTCACCGCGGCCGATCCGGCACACCGGACGGTGCGTTTCGCTCTCGCGTGAGGGCGTGCACAACGGCTTGTACGACGGCTTGTACGAGACTGTCGGCGTCGTCGGCGTGCAGCCGGACGAGGGTGATGTCCCGGCGGCGGCCGAGGAGGGTGAAGTGCGCTACGGGCTCGGTCAGTTCCAGGGTCAGGGACGTCTGTGACCCGACCGCGAGGTTCAGCTCGCCGTCGGCGCGCTCATGGGGATGGGCGCGCTCACGCCGTACCGCCGCGATCCGCTCCAGCGGGATCCGCAGATCGACGTGGCCGGCGTACCGTACGCGCAGCTCATCGCCGTACAGGACGTGCGGCCGCACCGCCGTCGCGGCGTACAGCCCGACGACGAACAGCAGGGTGTACACGTCGAGGACCAGCACGACCCGGTGCGCGGTGGGCCACTCGCGCAGCAGCACCGACATGGTGAACGTCTCGACGACACACACGAACCCGAACCCGGCCATCACCGCGCCCTGCCCCCGCGCATACCCGAACGCCCGCCCGTCCCCGACCCCGTGCAGCCGCCGGGCGACCCACAGCACCAGGCTGACGAGAAGCCGTATCTCCTGCACGACAACGGTCCGGACCACTCTCAAGACTCCTCCGTGAGGATGCGCAGGGTGCGGCGGACGGCCTCCGCCTGGGCCGGGGCGAAGTCGGCGTACAGGGCGCGCAGGAACGCGTGCTCGTGGTCGACGACGGCGCTGTCCGGGAGCAGCTCGCGCGGGGTGCACTCGGCGAGCCGCCGGGCGGCCGCCTCCACCCGGGGGTCGTCGGCGTCGGCGTCGGCGAGCGCGTCCAGCAGGGCGTACGCCTCGTCGACGCGGGCCACCGCCTCCGGTGACTCCAGGAGCGAGTCGAGGGCCGTGAGCAGCCGTTCCCGTTCGGCCGGGGGAGCGGCCGTCTCCATCAGCGCGAGGACCTCGCGGTCCAGGGCGGCCATGGGGGAGTCGGCGAGCCGGCCCGCGGTCCGCGCGAACAGCGCGGCCAGCTCCGGGGAGACCGGCCCCTCGGCGGGCAGATGCTCCGCCTCCAGCAGCACCCGCAAGCGGGCCCGCCGCTCCCGGATCGCCGCCTCCTGCCGGGCCAGGTCCTGATCGAGCTCGGCGAGGACCTCGACGAGATCCTTGCCCGTGTCGTGTGCGGCCGCGTCCTCGGCGAGGACGTCCCTGATCTCGGCCAGCCCGAGCCCCAGCTCGGTCAGCCGCCGGATCCGCGCGAGCACGACCGCGTGCCGCAGCGTGTAGTCCCGATACCCATTGGCCAGCCGCTCGGGCTCGGGCAGCAGCCCCAGATGGTGGTAGTGCCGCACGGCCCGCGTGGTGACGCCGACGGCCTCGGCGAGTTCTCCGATCCGCATGTCCCCCAGTAGAGACGTTGACGTCGCGGCAGGGTCAAGCGCGGGCGGTTCGGCGCCGTGCCCGACCGCGGCCGTGATCCTGTGCCACGATCGAGGGAACGGTTCCCGATCCCACGGACAGGTGATCCACCGATGCCCGAGTCTGGCGAGCGACCGAAGGAGGGGCGTGACATGACTGCCATGGCCCATGAGCCGCTCACGCAGGAAGAGATCCTGCTGGACGGCTTTCTCGCCCTGGACACCCCGGAGGGATTCCGGGCGGAGCTCGTCGAGGGGGAGATCGTTGTGACGCCGCCGCCGGACGGGGATCACGAGCACTACATCAGCCGGATCGTCCGCCAGGTGATCAGGCAGTCCCGGACCGACATGGACTTCTCGGGCAACAAGGGGCTGAGGCTGAAGAAGGCGGAGGGGTGCCCCAAGGACCATGTGATCCCGGACGGCACCTTCGCCCCCGGCGCGCTGGAGCTCTACCGAGGTGCCGACCCCTGGATGCCCAGCCAGGGCGTCGTCATGGTGCTGGAGGTGACCTCCACCAAGCCCAAGGCCGACCGGGAGGTCAAGCGCCGGTGCTACGCCCGTGCGGGCATTCCGCTCTACCTGCTGGTCGACCGCGACATCTCCGAGGTCACCCTCCTCAGCGATCCGGGGCAGGACGACTACCGCAGCCGCTGCACCGTCCCCTACGGCAAACCCCTCACCCTCCCCGAGCCCTTCGCCTTCGACCTGGACACCTCGGACTTTCTCTGACCCGCCCCGTGTTGCACCCTGAGGACAGAAGGGGCGCGGCATGGAACAGGCACTGTGGACAAGAGCCAGACTCGGCCGCTGCGGCCCGCCCCTGGACCTCCTGACCGCCCGTTTCGACAAGCACGTGTACGCCCCGCACGCCCATGACGAGTTCACGGTCGGCGTCTGCGTCGGCGGCTCGGAGATCATCGACTACCGGGGCGGTCACATCCGCACCGGCCCCGGCTCCATCGTCGTCCTGGCCCCCGGCGAGATGCACACCGGCGGCCCCGGGAACACCACCGACGGCTACGCCTACCGCGCCCTGTACGCCGGCCCTGCTCTCCTCACCGACGGCGTCCTCGGCGGCGTACCGCACTTCCGCGAACCGCTGATAGACGACCCGGAACTGGCCGAGGCCTTCCGCGCCGCCCACACCACCCTGAGCACCTGCCCCGACCCCCTGGAGGCGGAATCCCGCCTCCCCTGGCTCCTCACGGCCCTGTCCCGCCGCCACTCGACGGCCAATCCGGCGCCGGACGCCGTCCCCGGCGCGCACCGCATAGCGCTCGCCGTACGCGACCGCCTGGCCGACGAACTCCTGGCACCCCCTTCCCTGGCCGATCTCGCCGCAGGCCTGGACCTGTCCCGCTACCAACTCCTGCGCGCCTTCCGTACGACGATGGGGGTACCGCCGTACGCCTGGCTGGCCCAGCACCGCGTGCACCGCGCCCGCGCCCTCCTGGACGCCGGCCTGCGCCCCGCCGAGGTGGCCCCCCTGGTCGGCTTCGCGGACCAGGCGCACCTGACCCGCTGGTTCCGCAGGGTCCTGGGCGTGACGCCGGCCGCCTACCGCAACAGCGTTCAAGACGCGAGGCACTGAGACGTCCGATGGTGGGTCCATGACTGCACGCGGCTGGTTCCTGTTCTCCCTGATGGGAGTGGTCTGGGGCATTCCCTATCTGCTGATCAAGGTGGCGGTGGAGGACCTCTCCCCGTCCATGGTGGTGTTCACGCGCTGCGCGCTGGGCGCGCTGCTCCTGCTGCCGTTCGCGATCCGCCAGGGCGGCTTCCTGAAGACCGTCCGGGCGCACTGGGCGCCGATGCTGGCCTTCGCGTGCATAGAGATCATCGGTCCTTGGTTCACCTTGACGGACGCGGAGAGGCACTTGTCGAGCTCCACCGCCGGGCTGCTGATCGCGGGAGTCCCGATCGTGGGCGTGGTCGCGGCCCGCTTCCTCGGAGAGGGCGAGGTGCTGGGCGCCCGCCGGATGACGGGCCTGGCGGTGGGCCTGGCAGGAGTGGGAGTCCTCACGGTCCCGCACCTGACGGGAGGCGACGCCCGCTCCCTGGCCGAGGTCCTCCTGACGGTGGTGGGCTACGCGACGGCCCCGCTCATCGCGGCCCGCCGCCTGAAGGACGTCCCGACCCTGCAACTGATCGCCCCCTGCCTGGCGCTGTCCGCGGTGGTCTACGCCCTCCCGGCGGCGCTGACCCGGCCGGACACCATGCCCTCCGCCTCCGTCCTGTCCGCCCTGGCGGCCCTGGGCACGATCTGCACGGCGATCGCCTTCGTGGCCTTCCTGGAACTGATCAAGGAGATAGGCCCCACCCGCTCGACGGTGATCACGTACGTCAACCCGGCGGTGGCGGTGGCGGCAGGCGCCCTGTTCCTGGACGAGCCCCTGACAGTCGCCGTCCTGGCGGCCTTCGCCCTGATCCTGGCGGGCTCGGTCCTGGCGACGGCCTCCGGTCCTCGGCGCGACCGCCGCCCGGTAACATGGTCGACACGGCAGACGAGCCGGGCGGACGGCCGCGTGGAGTCCCCCTAGGGGGCTTCCCGAGGAACGTCCGGGCTCCACAGGGCAAGGTGGTGGCTAACGGCCACCCGGGGTGACCCGCGGGACAGTGCCACAGAAAACAAACCGCCCGGCGCTTCGGCGCCGGGTAAGGGTGAAACGGTGGTGTAAGAGACCACCAGTGCCCAGGGCGACCTGGGCAGCTAGGTAAACCCCACCCGGAGCAAGGTCAAAAGGAGCGCCGTAAAAAGCGCTCTGCGCGGACGCTGGAGGGCTGCCCGCCCGAGTCCGCGGGTAGACCGCACGAGGCCGGTGGCAACACCGGCCCTAGATGGATGGCCGTCTCCCCGGCCGCCGCGAGGCGGTCGGGCGACAGAACCCGGCGTACAGCCCGACTCGTCTGCCTTCATGGCCTTAACCTCAGAGTTTGTCTCTGTGCAACGGTTGGTGGGGGAGGGGGCAGACAGACGGTCGTCCAGCTGAAACGGTGCTCCCTTCAGTGATCGGCTCGACGACCATGCGGGACAACGTCGATTCCGGCTTGGTCTCCGAGGAACTGGGCGACGGAGTGACAGAGCTGGCCGGGACGGCGAGAACTGGGGACGTGTGAGCCGAACGCTGGAGTCGGCGCGCTACCATCCCCCTGAGCCTGGCTCGGCGTGGTGGCAGGCGATTCGGGGGAGTGGATGACATTCGCACAACCAAGGCGGGTAGATTTCCCGTCTTTGGCGCGATCGCCGCGGCTGGCGATTCTGCGTCCTGATAACGACTTACTTCGTCTGCTCGATGCCGACCGCACCAAGGAAAGGTCCTACTCCCAACCCTGCCGCGACTGGCCCGAGGTCAAGTCACACCTTGCGATCCTGCTTGCTCCTGTCGACCAGCAGGGTGACGAAGGCGGCGAGGAGCAACCGGAGCGGATCTGGGGGCTGGGTATCGTGCGCCCTGCTCATGAGACCGACCGAGACCGGAAGGTCATCGTCACCCGCGCGCGAAGCCTTCGAGACCTGGTGCCTGTCTCAGGACTCTGGTGCGTCGGCGGCGAGCAAGACGCCGCACTCGCCAAGTCGTTACCGGAAAGCGGTCCTGTCACGGTCGGCGCGGACACCGTGTTCGCCAATCTCCGGCGGATCTCCTCCGATGTCGAGGCCGAAGTCCAGCGGTTGATGCCTCTGCTCGACGATGCCGAAGGCTGGAACGAGGGGGAGCTCCGCTGGCGTGATGAGCGTGACGCTCTTCTGCTCTTCGCCAAGATAGCCGGGATGCCCCAGAGCGACTTCTCGGAGATACAGCTCTGGGACAGGACAGCGGCCCGGGCAGCCTTCATCAGCGGACTTGTCGGGACTGAGGTCCAGCCGATGCTCGACGACATCCGCGGGCGGGCGGCCACGAGGTTCAGCGGCATCGGTGAGACCGTCGTCCGAGCGTTCGCGAGTCGCGGAGGTCATCGAAGCTATGACTTCGAGGCCACATCGATAACCGACCAGTCGGTGCTGGACGGTCGGGAGGGCTCCCTCGACGCGTACTACTACCACCTCGGCACTCGGACGCTCGTCATGCTGCGCTACGTGCGTCCCGGCCCGAACGGGCTCTTAGCGCTTGACGCCCGGCACCGTCTGGACGAGTTCCACGGCCGTGTTCGCCGCCTGCCGAGAGCCGACCGGCGGAGCACCGACGATTACAGCTTGCTGGACGACCCGCTTTTTCTCCGCATTCATAAGCCGGTGCCCTTCACCGCCGCCCTGCACCGCACGAGTTCCGGTGCGATCTACCCCTACGACCAGGTCGCCGTAGCGCTCTCGCCCGCGGCGGAACCCGGTCTTCCAGACCTTTCCCTGGGGTCGCTCATCCGCCACCTGGCACCGACCCACTTCGCCCAGTTGGTTCGCGACGGTTGGTTCGGCGCGAGCGGAGTGCCCTTCGGGGTGGTTTTGGACTGGGTGGAGGCCACGATCGACACGGCTGGTGTTGCTTTGCTGGTCGTGGACTTCAACCTCCGGCAGCGTGGCAACGGCTCAGGGATCTAGGCGCGGGCCCAGACCATCAACAAGACACCACCAGTGGGAAGGCGACCATCCATGGCCACCTCGGGGGCGGACACACCTCGCCAGGTCACGCAGGTGCGCGAGCAGCTGCACGAGACATTCGACGGGGTGATAGACGACAGCGACATCGCCCACTTCCGCGGGGGCAACTACGAACAGCGCTTCCTCTCCCGCGCTCTCGCAGCCCTCGCGGTACGACGCGTGGCCCAATGCACGGTGGCCGAGGCGGCCCGGTTCGTCACGGACGGCATCGCGGACCAGGGATTGGACGCCATCGCCCCCCTGCCGGAGAGCGGGCAGGCCCTGCTCGTCCAGGCGAAGTGGAGCGACAAGGGCACGGCGACCTTCGACGTGGACGCTGCCAAGGCGATGGTGGACGGCCTGAACCGGATCGAGAACGAACTGTACGACCAGTTCAACCAGCGTGCCGGCGCCCTCGCTCTGGAAGCCAGGCCGTTCATCATCAACAAGAAGGCCACCCTGCTCATCGCGCTGATGGGCACAGTGAAGCCCTCTCCGCCGGCGCTCGAGGTTCTCAACAACGCTCTCGACGAGTTCAACAAGCACGGTGCCCGCTTGAGCGTCGAGGTGCTGTACGCGGCAGACTTCCATGACCAGATCCATGCGGATCTTCGGCCGAAGCCGATCTGTCTGGACGTCCGCCTTGACGACTGGTACCAGCAGAAGGGGCCACTCGAGGCCTATCAGGGCACGGTCTCCGCCGAGAGCGTCGCCGAGTGGTACGAGACGCACGGTACCGGCCTGTTCGAGCAGAATCTCCGGGCCCCGCTCGGGACCACCGTCACCAATGTGGAGATCGGCCAGACCCTCACGTCCGATCCCACCAGATTCTGGCACCTGAACAATGGCATCACCATGATCTGCACCTCGCTCACGGCGAAGAACGACAGCGCCAAGGCACCGCAGAGCAGGCCGACCACTCTCACCGTGTCGGGGGCGAGCATCGTCAACGGGGCTCAGACGGTACGGGCGGTCGCCAGGGCCATGCACGACGACGGTGAGGCCGCAGCCAACGCCACCCTGAGCATCAAGGTCATCAACACGCATGAGGACCGGAAATTCGGCGTACAGGTCTCGCAGGCGGCGAACCGGCAGAACGCCATCGAGCAGCGCGATCACATCGCGCTGGAACCCGTGCACCAGGCGATCAAGGCCAACCTGCGCGCCGAACTGCGCAAGCAGTACGTGATCAAGCGAGGTGAGCCGGTCGCCGCGCCCGAGACCGGTTGTTCACTGGACGAGCTCGCTCTCGCACTCGCGTGCCTGCACCCGGACGCGGAACAGGCCGCCCGGGCCGCCAGTTCCACGGAGAACCTCTGGGAGCAGGGCTCCACGGGCAGCCATACTCTGCTGTTCAAACGCGAACCCTCGCCGCAGAAGGTGTGGCGCTCCGTGCTCACGCTGCGCGCGACACGGAGCGCGGTCTACGAACTGGGAAGTGGACAGAACAGCCGCGAGGCCGCGACCACCGAGCACGGTGGCTTCCTCGTCACCCACCTGCTCTTCCAGCATCTCGGTGCCACGAGTATCGACGACCCCGACTTCGACTGGGACAGCGAGGTCCTGGAGAAGGTTCCCGCCCTCGTACCGGATCTGGTGCGTCGGCTGACCCATCAGATCGTGACTCGTTACGGGCCGCGTCCCCAGATCAGGACCGCCTTCCAGACCGCGGAGACATGCCGGGAGCTCGCGAAGCACGTTCTCGGCGATCTGGCCGATGGCGTCGCCGTTCCCGCACCTGCGGTGAAGGAGCGCAAGCCGCGGCGCCCGAACACCGTGCCGCTCCTGGTCGACCGTCGTGTCATCAAGGACGGAGCGCCTCTCCAGTACGTGGCTCTGAACGAGCCCGAGCGCGATGCGATCGAGGAGTGGCTTGTCGAGGACGAACGGCGACGCCAGGCGACCTGGGTCAATCACCGGACCAAGCCGATCCTGTGGGCGTACGACGAGCAGCAGTACTCGCCGTCCGGGCTGGTGTCGAAGATGTGGGCGGACGCCGAGTGGGACGAGCGCCCCGTGGCCAACCAGGGAACGGCTCGCTGGTTCCCGTCGGATGGCCTGAGCCTGTGGGATATGGCCAAGCGCATCCACAGCGAAGAAGACGAGGCCGAGGACGAGGCCTGACTACCGTGTGCACCGCACCGGCAGGACGTCAGTAAGGGCGTGGTCCCTCCGGGCCGCGCAGCCGGGCGAGGAGATCGGCGATCTCGCGGGTCTCCTCGTGGTCCTCACCAAGGAGGACGCACATGTCCTCGTGGAGGGCGTCGAGGACTCCCTCTGCCTCGGTGCGGCGGCCCTCGGAGAAGAGGAGCACGCCGATACTGCGGCGCAGGTCGAGAGCGGTTTCGGAGGCGTCCCCGGCCGCGTCGGACACGACTTCCAGGACCTCCTGGAACTCCCGCAGGGCGACTGTGGCCTGGCCGAGGTTGGCCCGGCAGTAGGCGGCGTGCCGACGGCACTCCAGCGTGCTTTCGTCGGCCGGTCCCGCCGTACGTGCGTATACGGCGGCCAGCGCGTCGAACTCCGGTAAGGCGCGCCGGAAGTCCTCGCCGGCCATGAGGACCGCCGCGCGCTGCCGCCGCAGACCGAGCACACGCGGGTTGTGCACGCCGAGGGCGGTGGCCGCTGTGGCGATCACCGCCTTGAGGACGTCCGCGGCCTGGGCGAACCGCCCGCTCTCGGCGAGGTCCGCGGACCGGGCGTAGGCGTCCCGGATCGCGTCCCGCAGCACGGTGTCGGCGCGCGCCGGGACCGGTACGGGAGCCACCGGCCCGAGCGAGGGCGCGGGCGGCGTGGTCCGCCGCAGGGGTGCGTTCGGCTGTCGGTAGACCACCGTCGGGTCGGGGACTTCGGAAGGGGAGCCGTCGTGGGTGAAGGCCACGGGTTCGGCTGCCGATCCCGGTTGCGGCAGGTGCGGCGACAGGCGCTCGTACACCGCGTACGCATCGGCAGGACGCTGTTCGGGCACCTTGGCCAGCAGGTCCAGAGTCAGCCCCTCCAGGTCCTCCGGCACCTCGGGCCGCAGGGTGCGCAACGGCTCCGGCGACACTTCCATGTGCTGGTACTGGAGCTGGTACTCGTTGTCGCCGCTGAAGACCGGCTGCCCGGCGAGGAGTTCGTGCAGCACGCAGCCGAGCGCGTAGAGGTCGCTGAGAGGGGTGATCTGCGCGCAGTCGATCTGCTCGGGCGGCATGTACCGGCTGGTGCCGATCTGGCTGCCGGTGGCTGTCAGCCGGGTGACGTCCGTGCCCAGCAGCTTCGCGATACCGAAATCCAGTACCTTGACCGTGCCGTCAGCGGCGATCAGGACGTTGTCCGGCTTCAGGTCGCGGTGCACGACAGGGATGGCGTGCGCGTACGACAGGACCGTGCAGATCTGCGCCGCGATCGACGCGGCCCAGCTCACCGGGAGCAGCGCCGCCGTTCCGTCCTCCGTACCGGCCAGCACGCTGCGCAGGGAGATTCCGCGCACGTACTCCATCACCAGGTACAGCCGGTCGTACGACGCCTCGTCCAGCACCGCGTCGAACACCTGTGGCACGCCGTGATGCCCGATCCGAGCGGTGACGCGGGCCTCGCGTTCGAAGCGGCGGGTGAACTCCTTCGCCTGCGCGGGCGATGAGACGACATCGGGCCGGATGAGCTTGACCGCGATCTCCCGGTCGAGAACGGCGTCGTAGCCCCGCCAGACCGTGCCCATACCGCCGGACTCGATCTCCTCGATCAGCTCATAGCGGCCCTGCTCGCCGATTCTCCGTGCCTGCGACACGCGTTGCGCCTCCGTCGTCCTGATGCCACGTCAGTCGATCGCTGTACACGGTACCTATTCGCGGGGCGCACGGCAGGGGTTACAGCAGGTGGTCGGCCTTGCCGGCCTTGATGTCGGTGATGAGGGTGCGCAGGGCTTCGAGGGAGTCGGTGAGGTAGCGGTCCTCTTGGCCGACAACAGCTATGTAGCCGTTGCCGTTGGCGTCCGTACCGAGGCGGAAACAGTTGCTCGCATCCTGGCAGAAGGGTGCTTCCCAGGTGATGTCAGGCACAGCGAACTCTCCTAAAGGCTCTGTGAAATGGAGTGCATGAGATCGAGGGTCTTCTCGGGCGGAAGCGCGATCCTCTGCATCTCGTCAAGTTGCAGCCGGTACTTGCACAAGTGAGCTCCGGCATGCAGGAATTCCCCCGCCGTCGTGCGATCCAACTGCACGGTGTCCAGCGGGGGCACCTGGCCGAGGGCGTACAGGATCGCCTGGCCCGAACCGGGGAATACGCCGGCCGAGAACGGGATGGCCTGGACCGTGACATTGTCGCGGTCTGCGGCTGCCATGAGGTGACCGAGCTGGTCTCGTAGCACCCCTCGCCCGCCGACTTCGATCCGCAAGGCGGCTTCGTGGATGATCACGACGTACGTCGGAGCTCCATGCCTGTCGATGGCTTGATGGCGTTGTACGCGGTGGGCCACTCTGGCCTCGAACTCCTCGGCGGGCAGTGGTGGGATGGCGGCTTGGAAGAGGGCGCGCGCGTAGGCCTCGGTCTGCAACTGTCCCGGCATGTGCGTCATCGTGCTGACACGCAAGCCCTGGGCGTGCCACTCCAACTCGGCGATATCCATGAATGTCGCGGGCAGGAGGTTCCGATACTCCTCCCACCAGCCGATCGGACGGTCGCCGCACATAGCGACCAGCGCCTCCACCAGGGCCTGGTCCGTGCACTCGTACCGGAAGGAAATGCGTCGGACACGCTCGGGGCTGACGCCGTGGCGTCCCGCCTCGGTGCTGGTGATGACGGTCCGCTTCGTGTCCAGCAGTGCGGCGGCCTGTTCAGTCGACAGTCCCGCCCCTTCCCGCAGCTTGCGAAGCTCTGCGCCCAGACGCTGCTGGCGCGCGGTTGGATTGCTCCTCGGCGGCATGCGCTCCCTCTCGTCGCGTGCGGCTCAGTTTGCCGCGAGGCGAAGTTCGTTCCAATGGACCTTCGGGACTTGGTAGCACATGTACCCCCACTGCTCTACCGTGAGTAGTGCGCACGCTACACACCGCAACGCCGGAAGTGCACCGCGCGAGCATGCCCGTCCGCCCTGGGACGGGTGCGCCCGCGACCAGGGCGGTAGGCCACCGGCGACCCCAAACCCCTCACAGAGTCGTGGAGTTCGCCATGCCCGAGATCCCCCTCGTCCCTGTCCACTGGCGCTTCCCCGCCCATCCCGCCTCCGTAGGGCGGGCCCGGCATGCCGTCGCTGCATCGCTGCCGGACATCCTTCGGCCCCACCTCGGCGACGACCTGGGCCTGTTGACCTCGGAGCTGGTCACCAACGCCATCCGCCATGGCGCGTGCCGGGAGGACGAGGACCTCGTCGAACTCGTCCTGTGGCCCGCCGACGGACACTACTGGCTCGCCGTCTCCGACCCGGGTACCGGCAAACCCGAACTGGTTCGCCCGGATAAGGACTCCGAGAGCGGTCGGGGCCTGATCCTCGTCGAGAGCCTCGCCACCGCCTGGACCGTCCGACCTCGCCTCGCGCGGGGAACGTCCGTGATCGCGGGGCTCTCGTACCAGCCGGGAGGCTGACCGGGGGAGTGGTCGGTAGGGAGGGGACGGAGGGCCGGGCAGGTCAGGCCGCCTCGTCGTCGATGTTCTCCTCCCGGCGGATCATCCGCCAGGCCGCCCGGCGCGCACTCTGGTTGAGTGACTGCTTGAAGCTGTCGTCGTGGCTGAAGTACTGGCGTCCCAAGTCGGCGATGGTGTCGATGTGTTCGGCCATCTTGTCCTCGAAGACCTCGTCGTAGACGAGCCCGAAGTTCTCCAGGTCGTTGACGGCGGCGGCGCGGACCCTCGGTTCCGCGTTCGTCTCCATCCACGGCGTGATCACGTCCTGATCGGTGAAGCTGGTGCCGTACTTGTCGTTGAACTTCTCGATCAGCTCCGACAGGAGCGACTTCTCCTGCTCCTTGGCACCGTTCCCACCTTCGCCGAAGCCGCGCAGCTCCGCTGCTCCCTCGGAGGCCAACGCGAGGTCGTGCTCCCCGGTCTTCTGGATGCGCAGGTGGCTGAGGTCGACGTCCCCGATGTCCACGCCGCCGTCTCCGCGTCGTGGCAGGCGGTTGAGGAGGTGGCGGCCGTAGAGGTAGAGGCATTCGAGGTCGGCGTCACGGTAGGGCACGATCTGCGAGAGGAAGCCGTACTTCCGTACGTAGTCGTTGAGATCCGCGCGGAACTGCTCGGCGGCTTCGGCGGCTTCCTCGTCGGGGTCGCCCGCCTCGTCCTTGCGGTCCAGCAGCTCGGTGAACTGTTTGACGGCGGGGTCCAGATGCCGGTACAGCTCCGCGTGAAGCTTCTCCCAGCGGGCGGCCGAGCCCGCCGCCTTCTCCTCGGCGGCCAGATAGGCATCCGCGAACTCCCGCATCTCCTCCTCGACGAGGATGTCGGGCCTCATCACCTGGCTCTGCGCGGTGTAGAGGAGATTGGGGTCGGAGGGAAGGGTGTTCGCCTCCTCGAAGTACGGGCGGAAGGACTCCTTGATGTCCTCGGCGTCGTTGACGAAGTCCAGTACGGCCAGGTCCGCCTGCGACTTGCGGTCAGCGGTGCGGTTCAGACGGGAGAGGGTCTGGACGGCGCTGATGCCCGCGAGTTTCTTGTTCACGTACATCGTGGTGAGCAGCGGCTGGTCGAAGCCGGTCTGGTACTTCTCGGCGACGACCAGGATGCGGTACTCGCGCTGCGTCGCCTTCCCGCCGGTGCGCACGGCCTTGTCGTCCTTGCGTGTGTAAGCGAACGCCTTCGGCAGCGCGGACTCGGCCAGGCCACCGTTCTCCTTCGGCTCGGTCGTCTCCTCGCCGTCGTACGTCAGGCTGCCGGAGAACGCGACCAGGACGCCCGGGTCGGCGTACGCCAGATCGTCGACGTACTTCCTGATCGCACGGGCCATCTGCACGGCGCTGTGCCGGGAGGCCGTCACCACCATGGCCTTGGCGCGCCCGCCGAGCCGGCCGGCGGTGTGCGTGCGGAAGTGCTCGACGATCACCTGCGCCTGCTGCGCCACGGTGGAGTCGTGCGTGAGTGCGTACCGGGCGAGCAGCGGATTCGCCTTGGACGCGTCCACCTCGCGCTCGTCCGGGTTCTTGTTCACCAGCTTCCAGTACGTGTCGTACGTGACGTAGGTGCGCAGGGGATCGAGGATGAAGCCTTCCTCGATGGCCTGGCGCATCGAGTACGTGTGGAAGGGGACGTACGCCGGTTTGCCGTCGACGGTGTCCAGGGTGCCGAAGAGTTCGAGCGTCTTGGCCTTGGGCGTGGCCGTGAACGCGAAGTAGGAGAGGTTGGAGGCCTTGCTGCGCTGGATGGCCTTGCGGGTGAGCTTGGCGTCGGTGGTGTCTGCCTCCGCTTCCACCTCGGTGGCCCCGGCCTCGTCGGAGTCCGAGTCGAGCCCCAGGTCGCGCAGCGCCGCGCGGACCGCCGTGGCCGCGTCGCCGGACTGCGAGGAATGCGCCTCGTCCACGATGATCGCGAAGTTGTGGCCCTGTATCTCGGTGGGGTTGCGGCGCAGGTAATCGATGAGGGCCGGGAAGGTGTGCAGCGTGACGGTGATGATCTTCCCCGTCTCGCGGGACAGCGCCTTGGCGAGCTGGTCGGACTTTGCGCCGTGCTTCTCGTCGATCTTCACGACCAGGCCGGCGGTCTTCTCGAAACTGCCGACGGTCTCGCGTAGTTGGGCGTCGAGATTGCGGCGGTCGGTGATGATCACGACCTTGTCGAAGACGGGCGCACCGGGCTTGAGTCCGGCGGCCAGGGCATCGGGGTCGATCTCGGCGGGGTCGGTGGGTGTGTGCAGTGACGACAGGCGGTGCGCCAGCCACCCGATGGTGTTCGACTTGCCGGAGCCGGCGGAGGCCATGCCGAGGTAGTTGTGACCGGCGCCGTGGCGGGCCGCGTGACCGGCGAGCTTCTTGACGATGTCCCACTGGTGGTAGCGCGGGAAGATCAGCTTCCTGCGCGTCCGCCCGTCCGGCCCCTTCTCCTTGCTGAGGTGCACGAACCGCTCGATCAGGTCCAGCCAGGTGTCCCGCTCCCAGATCTGCTCCCAGAGGTAGGAAGTCGCGTACGTCCCGGGGACGGTGGGCGCCGGATTTCCCGCGCCGCCGGGCTTTCCCGGGCCCTCCGAGCCGGTGTTGAACGGCAGGAACCGCGTGAGCTTGCCGCGCAGTTCGGGCGCGACGTAGACCACGTCCGTGTCCACGGCGAAGTTCGCGATGACGCGTCGCGCGAAGATCAGCTCGGTGGGGTCCCGCTTGAGTCGGTACTGCTCCTTGGCGTGCTCCGCCCCCTGCCGTGTGAGGGCGTTCTTCAACTCGGCGGTCGCCAGCGGGATTCCGTTGAGGAAGAGGGTGAGGTCCAGCTCGTTGCCCTTGTCCGCCTGCTTCGTCGCGTACTGCAATTCCTTGACGAAGGTCAGACGGTTCGCCCGGTAGTCGTCCAGGACAGCGTCCGAGGCGACGAGCGACGGCTTGAAGTAGGCGAGCCTGATGAGGACGCCGTGGTCTTTCACGCCCTTGCGGAGTACGTCCAGGACGCCGTCGGTTCCGATCGCCTGGTCCACGCGCTTGGCGAACCCGGCTTGGGCGGCGTTGACATCCTCGCCGTAGAGGGCGATCAGTTCGGCCCAGTCGTCGGCTTGGGTCTTACCGATGAACTCGAAGAGCTGGGCGGTGTCCAGGCCGAGTTGGGGTTCGTAGTGCGACCGAGTTCCCTCGGTCCAACCGCGCTCCAACATGGCGGCGGCTATGGCGTTCCCGAATGCTGCTTCGTCGTGGACGGACATGAGCGGTTATTCCCCCCGCTTTCCGGTGATCAGGTACGTGATGTCGCGGCAGAACTTGTCGAAGGACGGTGAGTTGGCTCGGGCAAGGTCGAGATCCATGTCCTGGGTCAGGGCAGGTTGGTCCACGCGGGGGCGGTATCGGACCCCGTCGCGCCGGTGGTGGGTCAGCCAGCCCTTGCAGTCGCGCAAGGTCTCGCTGTTGGCCGGGACCTCCAGCTGTTCGGCGAGACCCGCCCGGCCGCCGAGGGAGGGTGCTGATGCGAGGAACCACGCCTCGAACTCCCGGTTCGCCAGTACGACGGCCGTCCGGCGGTTCGGGCGGGTGGCTTCGGCCCTGGCCAGCAGCGAAGGCCCGAGGCTGGCCGGGCAGTCGTCGTCGGCGTCGATTACGACGAGGATCCCGCCCGGGTGGTCTGCGGGTACGCGTCGAGCCTGGGCTTCTACGGCGTTTTCCACGCCGCCCTGCCGGACGAGTCGGCCACGGTCGACCAGGAAGGGTTTCAGGATGTCCGCGTCCCAGATCTCCGCCTCGTACATCAGCCGCCGGAGGAGTACGGGCAGTGCGCTGATCTCGCCCTCGCCTTCCACGACTGAGGCGATCGTGACCCTCGGCTGGTTCACTCCTCACCCTCCGGCTGCTCGTCCGGGCGGGCTGGGGGTTCGAGGACTGGGCGCAACTGGTCGGAGCGCAGCAGTTCGGCCGTGGTCGCTAGGCCGTCGGCCACGATGGACCGGCTCACCGGGTCCACTTCGCCGATCACTGTCACCCCGTGCTCGGCAGCGACCACGCGGATGGCCGACAGGTCGGCCTCCTTGCGGTCGAACAGCTCCGCGCTCTGCGTGGTGGCAAGGACCTGTACGTGCTCACTCGCTTCCGTGAGCGCGTCGTAGAGGGCGCCGGCCGCGAGCGGATGCAGGGCGAGTTCGGGTTCCTCGACGGCGATGAGCGGAATCCAGCCGTCGCGGGCATCTTGCTGGAAGAGCGCAGTCAATAGGCCGATGGCGCGGATGGTCCCTTCCGACATGGACTCGGCCCGGAAGATGTGCGGTTCGGTGTCGCCGTCGGTGGCGAAGCTGATCCGCGCCGCGATGTAGTCGGCGGAGGGGTCTGTGGGGCCGACTTCTACGACTCCGGGCACGATTGCCCCGATGTACTGCGAGATGCGCTCCCGCTGCCGCTTTCCGAGCGCGGCCAGTGCCGGGCCGAGACCGCTGCCATCTTCCTTCATCGTCCCGGCGGTTGGAATGTTGGGGCGGGCCGCACGGAGGTTGGACAGATCAGGGTTGTAGAAGAACATATCCGCGAGAGTCCCGTGAAGTTTAAAGAACGGCTCTGCGTCAGCCATTCGTGAAAGCTCCAGCCGACTCTGACGACGTCCCGTTTCCGGGCGGTCTGGCACCTCGAATCGCTCGGCGTCAGTCCCGCTCTGGTCGCCAGGGCGACTCATTTCGCAGAACTCACGCTGGACACGGACATCAGATCCTGAGTATCGGCCCGACCTTGTAGCGGCCGCCGACGCGAGAGTGATCTCGTACGACCCCACCCATGGCTTCCTGTCGTGGGGGAACGGTGGCAGGTAAAACTCCAGACCGATCGTGCAGGAGGTCGCCGGCTCAGGGACCCGGCGCACAACCTCCTCCCACCCGCCACGCGCCGCTACGGCCTCGGCCGGACCGTCCAACAGTGCGTCGCGGACGAAGCGCAGGGCGTCCAGGAAGTTCGACTTGCCTGCGGCGTTCAGTCCGAGCAGCACGGTGAACGGGCCGAGAGCCACGTCGCAATGGGCGATGGACTTGTAGTTGTCGACGCGGACACGGGTGATGAGCGGCATCGGGGAGTGGGGCGCGGCGGGGCTCATGGCGCGATCATTCCTCGATCCCACGTCCGCTGGCGGTGGACACGTCGATCTGGCCGGTGACGGCGGCGGTGATCAGGGCTTGGCGTCGCTCAGTCAGGAGGTCGATTTGACGCGTGATGGCCAAGCGGAGCGTGTTAACTTGCTCACGGCTGCGATTAGCCTTGTCGATAAAGTCTCGCTGCTTCGGCAGATCGGCAACAGGGATGGGCCATGCTTTGACCTCGTCGAACCGAATATTGGCCATCGATTGTGAGGCCCCATTCGACGTTGCAGAGCAGAGAGATCGGATTCGAGTTCCCCGGGCCACCGTTGCCACGTATTCCGGATCCAAACCGTTCCGCAACCGGATGCGGAAGATCTTGTCCGAAAGTAGCAACTTGCTTCGTACCTTGGGGACCACGGCCGTAGACCCAACCAATTGAGGTGTGTTGGCCCGCGTGATGAGCAAGTCCCCCTCGTGTACTTCACTGCGCTTCATCGGCTGCTCGGAGGTAGGGAGGCGCTTATTTTCATGGGCGAGAAATTCTCCCGGACGAAGGCAGCTCACCTTGAGTACGCCCCATTCATCCTCGCCGGCAGGGACGGCATCGCATTGTGGGCTAGTTCCTTGGTCGACTCCCCAAAGAAAACGACGAAGCGGTACCACTCCCGACAGAGCGATCTGTTCGTCGATGGCAATGTCCAACTGTGCGGCTTCACGTTCCTCTAGTCGAATCACGATCCTGCGCTGTAGTGAGATCAGCCGCTCGACACGTCCGGTTTCGGCGTCGAGGAATTGGGTGATGCGGCGCTGCTCGGAAGGCTCGGGCAGGTTGACAGTCACTTCTCCCAACTCTTCTGCGTTGAGATGTGGCTGAGCTGCCCTCCCCTTGGCGATGTCCATCTGTTGCATCACGGCGGAACTGAGTAGACAGTAAGCCAGATATCGAGGTTCCACCCGTGCTGGAGTAATGCGTAGATCGTACCCCGGTGCGCTCCCTGCCCACTCATCTGTAATGAGAGCGGAGTCGCCAGTATAAGCGCCACTTCGAACGACCAAGATCTCACCAGACCTGAGCAAGGGGGCGCGATCCAGTGGAAGGTCCTTCAGAGATGCATAAATCAACCCGGTTTCGCTAATTTTACCCCTGTTGATATTTGTGGCCCGCAGGATAGGAACGCCTGATTCGCTCAATCGTGGTGGCTGGCCCAAGCCATAACCAACTTGAGCCAAGTGCTTGATGCGGAAACGGGGCCAGTTAGCAGTGGGAGTTTTCACTGAGTCACCTCACCCAACAGTTCCTGGATCTGGGCCTCAAGCTCCTTCAATTCCCCGTCGATCTCAGCCAACGCCCGCGGCGGATCGTACACATAGAAATGCCGCGTGAACGGAATCTCGTACCCCACCTTCGTCTTGCCGTGGTCGATCCACGCGTCCGGAACATGCGGCAGAACCTCCCGCCGCAGGTAGTCCTCCACGTCCACGTCCAACGGCACGTTCTCGTAGTCCCGCAGCTCCGGATCCGGCTCCGGCTCACCTTTGACGCGCTGGACCTCGCCCGCCGGGTCTCGGACGCCGACCACCTCCCGCAGCGCCTTGGCGAACGGCGCACCCGTCGGCCACAACGGGCCGGCCGCGACGACCGCGTCCTTGAGGTCGATCCACGCGTCGGACTTCGTCGTCCAGGACTTGCCGACCAGCGGGCGCAGCGCCTCCGTGAACGCCTCGGCGTCCGTGACCCTTCCAATAGCCTTTGACGCGGTGATCGCCGCCAGCGTCTCCTCCGTCACCTCGAAGCGGAGCTTCAACGGCCTTTCGACGGTGATCCGGTGATACCCGAAGTCCTGGTTGCGGAAGACCTTGATCTTCCCGGCGCGGTCGGCCAGGTCGTGGCCGCCGCCCCTCTCCGCCGCGTCAACGACCGCCAGCGCCTCCGTGTAGAGCCGCGTGATCTCGGAGATGTGCTGCTCGCCCAGTTCCTTGCGCTTGTCGCCGAGCGACTTACGCATCTTGCGCCAGTAGTCACGCGCGTCCAGCAGGACGACCTTGCCGCGCCGGTCCCTGGCCTTGCGGTTGCTCAGCACCCAGAAGTACGTGGAGATGCCGGTGTTGTAGAAGAGCTGGTCGGGCAGGGCGACGATGCCCTCCAGCCAGTCCTTCTCCAGGATCCACTGCCGGATCTTGGACTCACCGGACTCGGCCGCCCCTGTGAACAGTGGGGAACCGTTGAAGACGATCGCGATCCGGCTGCCGCCTGCCCCCGACGAGTCCACCGGCTTCATCTTCGAGATCATGTGCTGGAGGAAGAGCAACGAGCCGTCGTTGATGCGCGGCAGGCCGGCGCCGAACCGTCCGCTCTCACCCAGGCGTTCGTGTTCGTCCTCGACGGCGTCCTTGACCTTCTTCCACTCCACGCCGAACGGCGGGTTGGCCAGCAGGTAGTCGAACGTGGTGGGCGTGTTCTTGTCCCTCTTGGAGTCGTCGCTGCTGAAGCCGTCGTCGCTGAAGGAGTTGCCGAACTTGATGTTCTCCGGGTCCTGGCCCTTGATCATCATGTCCGACCGGCAGATGGCCCAGGACTCGGGGTTGAGTTCCTGGCCGAAGACCTTGACGGTGGCGTCCGGGTTGTGGGCGGTGATGTACTCCTCGGCCGCGCTGAGCATGCCGCCGGTGCCGCAGGCGGGGTCCATGACCGTGCGGACGGTGCCCGGCAGGGCCAGCGCGTCGCTGTCCGGTGCGACGAGCAGGTTGACCATCAGCCGGATGACTTCCCGGGGCGTGAAGTGTTCACCGGCCGTCTCGTTGGACTGCTCGGCGAAGCGCCGGATCAGCTCCTCGAAGACGTAACCCATCTGGTGATTGGTGACGATCTCGATCGGCTTGCCGTGCTCGTCGAGTACGACATTGCCGTCCGCGTCCCTCTTCACCGGCCGCAGGTCGAGGTCGGCGAACCGCCCGACCACCTGGTACAGCAGGTCCGCCCCGGCCAGCCGCTTGATCTGCTGGGCGAAGTCGTACCGCTCCAGGACTTCCCGCGCGTTGGGGGAGAAGGCGCCGTAGTACTCGTTGAGGTACTTCGCCGCGTGGGAAGCGTCGCCCGCGATGGCCTTCAGCGTGTAGGTGCTGGTGTTGTAGAAGCTGTGGCCGGACGCCTTGCGCAGGAAGCGGTCGGGGTTGATGTCCTGGCCCTCGTAGTGGGCGGCGACCTCCAGGACCTTGTCCTTGGTCGGGGCGAGGACGCACTCCAGGCGTCGCAGCACGGTGAACGGCAGGATCACCTTGCCGTAGTCGGACTGCTTGTAGTCGCCGCGCAGGAGGTCGGCGACCGACCACGCATGGTTCGCCAGTTCCGTGTGCTTACTGCTGTTCAACGCTGTCCTTCCGGGGTTTCGCCGTCCCCGTGGGACGGAGAGGTCAAGTCTGGCCGTTCGCGGTGCCGGGCCGTACGTTTCACGCCGATCCGTGACCGTGCGGCAACAGCGCGCCGCCCGTGAGTCCGGTGCTGAGGAGACGCGTGACGTCCTCGGCGGCCTGGTCGGCACGGCGGGCGGCGGTACGCAGCTCGTGCAGGCGGCGGAACGCGGAGCCGTAGCGCTGCTGTTCGGCGAGTGGGAGCAAGGGAACGCGCAGTCGTCGAGGGTCCACTCGAACGATGGATGTGCCGGTGGCTGCGGCGTTGACGTTCTGCTCCGCTGAGAGGAACCCGGCCAGGAACCACGGGTCGAGACGACGTTGATCCGGGCGGAAGAGCAGCAGATGGGGTCCGAGGAGACAGCCTGTCTCGCTCGGCTCGACAACCCGGGCCACGGTGTCATGCCCCACGCGGAGCGTCTCTGTGAGCAGCACGTCACCAACCTGGATCAAGGGGAGGGCGGCACCGATGGGAAGATCCGCTTCCGTTCCGGAGGCGGGTTGGTTCTTCACGACGTCGGTAGCCGTGAGCGTCGGTCGTCCGCCGAGTTCTGGTTCGGGCCGCGGTAGTGGTTGGCCGCTACGAGTCCGGCGGCTTCCGGCCGCGGTGCGATGCAGACTGAGCGCGCCGCCGCGCAGAAGATCCGCGACCGTCGCCGTACGCCAGTCGCGGGGGCGGTCGTCGGCCGGTGGCCAGTCGCCTTCGGTGCTGAGGTCGGTCAGGTCCCTCGCGGCTTGGTGGAGTTGGCCGTACAACTCCGATGCCTGCCGGGCCAGTAGGGCAGGGCGCAGAGCTTGCCGGGAAGCCGTTCGGATGTGGCGGGCCGGAGTCAGGTCCACGGCCTCGTTGAGGAGGTCGGTGATCGGTACGGCGCCGGCGATGCCCGGGGTTCCGGTGAAGCCGTCCTGATCGGCGAGGTATGGCCGCCACGCCGAGAGCACGGTGTCGTCGACGGCGGCCCAGTCGAGATCCCGATTCTCGAAGGTGGCCGCATCGACGAGCAGAACCGTCCCCGGAGGTTCAGCCTGCGGATCGGGCTGTTCGAGCACCCACAGGTGCAGGCCGATGTGGAGTGGGGTGGCCGCGCCCTGGGGAAGCGCGACGACCGCCCGGAGGGCTCCGTCGCGTACGAGCTGAGCCCTGATACGCCGGCCGGCGGTGCGCTCCGCGACCGCGGGCGGCATGAGCAGTACGGCACGGCCTCCGGGCGCGAGGTGGGCCAGACAGTGCTGGATCCAGGCGAGTTCGGGCTCGCCTTTGGGTGGTACGCCGTAGGCCCAGCGTTGGTCGTACGCCAGGTCCTCGTGCCCCCAGTCACGGACTCCGTACGGAGGATTGCACAGGACGGCGTCAGCGGTGAGGCCCTTGAAGGCGTCCGAGCGCAGGCTGTCGCCCGCACGTACGGTGACGGCGGCGTCAGGGGCGCTCAGCCGGAGCCGCACTGTGGCCTGCGCGGCCTGCGCGGTCAGGATGTCCTGACCGCACAGGCCGGTCGCGCCGGCGGATGCCGCAGCGGCGAGCAGCGATCCGGTGCCGCACGCGGGGTCGAGAACGGTCGTGGGGAAAGCGCCCGTGCTGTCGGTCAGGAGCCGGGCCATGAGGGAGGCCAACGGTCGCGGCGTGAGATAGGTGCCGGTGCCGCCCGTGTCCTCCAGCAGGCGTTCGGCAAGGACATCCGTCGCAGCCTCGGCGCCGTCCGTGACGACGTACTGCAACAAGGCCCTCAGCGGCCCGGCTGCCTCGGGGCCGTATGCGGTGTCCTCGGTTCCCAGGATGTCGTGGGCTCCGTCGTCCGCAGCTGATCGGACCCAACGCATCAGTGCGTCATCCCGCAGTTCGGGAAGGGCGTCGCTCTCTTTCCGGTCCAACTGGGCAGCCGCGAGTACTACGGGGAGCAGGCGCAGCGCCAGTTCGTCGTGGCCGGGGTGGGTGCGCAGCGCGGTGCGAAGCCGGTCCGCCGGCGTGTCCTCCGGAAGTTGTCCACGGGCGGAGAGCCAGGCGCGTACGGCGTCGAGATCGTAAGCGGGGCTGGCGTCCGTGCCTCCTGTAGGGGCGGGGAAGTCCGGATGCCGACGACGCCAGTTGCTCACCGTGGCGCGAGTGACGCCGGCCAGCCGGGAGATGTCGGCGGCGGTCACGAGGGCACTGGCCTGCTGGTTCATGGGCTCCTGCCGGGTGACGTGGGGGTGGGCGTACTGGACGGCTTCACTCTATACCGACACCCAACCGATGTGAAGCGTTTGACAGTGCTTTCAGTTGTCGCTCTACTGGTTGTGCTTTCACCTGGCTTCCCGGCTTCCCCGGGTCTCCCGGGCATCCCTATGCCCGCAACACGTCGATTCGAATGGAGCAGCACCATGGCCACCAGCACTTCCGGCACGTCCAAGCGCACCCTGTACCGGCTCACGGGTATCGCTCCCACGGTCGACGCGATGTTCGACGTCCTTGACCCGGCTCGGCTCGAAGCCGTTGACGCGGAGCTGCACTTCCCGGAGGAGCGGTTGGGCGTCCCGGCGCTGCTGGTCACCGGCAGCTTCGAGCAGCCGGTCGCGAGCTGGTGCGGCGAGATCACTCGCACGACCGGGTGCGAGGTGTCGCGGCCGGTGAACCGGTCGGCCGGGCTGCTGATGCTGTCGGTCGACGACGAGGTGTACGCCGTCGGTTACGACCAGGGCTTCCGCCTGGTGCCCGACCGGGTCAAGGACCGGCGGTTCGGGCTGAGTTTCGTGATCCGCAGGGTGGACCCCGCCCAGATCCGGGACATGGTCTCCCATACGCCGGGCGGTGGCCGGACCGACATCACCCTCGTGCCCGGCGGCGCTCCGGTCTGGAGCCTGGGTGTCCAGGAGCACGCGCAGATCGTGCGGCGGCTGGGCGGTCGGCTGGACGGACTCCAGCTGACGATCGCTCAGGACGACCGTACGAAGATCTCAAGCGTCGAGGGCGGCACCGGGCTGCGCATGCGCCTCGGAATCGACGCCGCGGACCTGGTCGCGGACATCCGGGCCATCGCCCGTGTCCTTCGGGAGGAGGCCCCGACTCCGGAACTGGAGTTCGTCGAGCACATCGTTCCGGTCAAGGACGAAGGCCTCGTCACGCAGTTGGAGGGGCGGCTCGACGACATGCTGGGCGAGCCGCCGGACGGCCGAATCGCGGTCGCCGTCCCGTCCGACCACTGGGACGACTACGGCGCCGCCCAGGCGTTCGCCATCAAGGTGCACAGCAAGGACGCCTACCTCGCCGACGACTTCAGCCTGGAGTACGTCCTCAACCGGGCCCGCGTGCAGAGGGCGGGAACGCGCTTTGCCGCGCTCCGGGACGGCACTGTCACTCTCCATGCGCACACCAGGGCGGAGAAGGGTGACGTCATCTGGACGTCGAGTGTGCTGCGCTGGATCGAGGCGGAGGTGGCGCTCGCAGCCCGCCGGTTCTTCCTGCTGGACGGGCAGTGGTACGAGATCGGTGAGGCGTATCTGAAGGCGATCCGTTCGCAGGTGGAGCGGCTCATCACCGACACGCCCTCGGTCGACCTTCCGGCCTGGGTGCTTGGGGACAAGGAGCGGGACTACAACGAGTCGGTGCCCGACCTGAGGCCCGGGTACGTCTGCTTCGACCGTGACAACGTCCGGACGGCGCTGCACCGGGGCAACGGCGTGGAGATCTGCGACCTGCTGAGCCCGGACGACGTCCTGGTCATGGTGAAGCGGGCCAAGGGATCCGACGCGCTGAGCCATCTGTTCGGCCAGGCCGTGGTCGCCGTGCAGGCCCTGCTGCACTCGCCGGAGGCCATGGACGGGTTCGCTCGAAAGGTGGCCGGGGCCCGGCCCGGCCGGGCTTTGCCGGACGGCTTCAGGCCGTCGAAGGTCGTATTCGCGATCCTGCTGAAGAGCGGGACCGACCTCACCGCCGACACGCTGTTCCCGTTCTCCCAGGTCACCCTCGTGCAGACGGCCAAGATGCTTGAGGCGTGGGGCGTCGCCGTCGAGGCCATCGGGATCCAGGCCACCTCGGTGCCTCCGAGCCGTGCGGGAATCCGCCACCTGGCCGCGTAGCGGGGCCTCACCCGGCACGTCCATGGGTGCTCAGGTGAACTCATGGACTCCGATGACCTGGTCAGGTCGTAGTTCATGATCGGGCCGGGGGCGGCAGGCAGCCGTCGATCAGGTCGGGCCGAGGGCGTCGCCGCGCTTGAGGAGCGACCAGACTCCTCGGCAGGGTTCGGCTCGCGAGCAAAGAGGACGTGGCTCGGGCCCAGCATCCGGCGTTCTTCCGGGATGCGGTCAAGTCGGGGGCAGAGACCTTGACGAGCGACGAAGTGGCGGTCGGGTAGAAGGCGTGTGCACGGCGCTGAGGGCGCCCCCAACGGGCGCCCTCAGCGTGTCATCCGTGTCAGCCGACGCTGCCGTACTCCACGGGGAAGTCCGGAGGCCAGGGCTGGGTGAAGTCGAACAGGGACGGGTCTTCGAAATCGCGTTTTGCCTCGCGCCACGCGGGCGCAGCGGATACGACGAAGCTTTCCCCGCCCGGTTCGATCATCCAGGTGAATGCCGCATCCCCCGCGGGGAGGTCATGGCGTTCTTTCAGTACCGCGAACTCCGCCTCCGACGCCGGACGGACGTGGATCCCCTTCGGATAGATGGGCTTGAGCAGCATGAGTTCCACATGTCCGAAGTACACCTCGACGCGGGTGTCCGTGTTGTCGACAGCGGTGTCGTCGCTGCGCAGCAGCAGCTGCCGGTGTGACGCCGCGAAGCTGACCACCCGGAACAGACGTCCCTCTCGTGCGAAATCCGGCATTCTCTGTGTTCTTCCTGTTCTTCCTGTTTTTGGTGTTCTCGGGTCACTGGGCCCAGTCCGGTTTCGGCATGTCCTTGATGAGGCTCGGCGCCTTGTCACCAGGCTTGGTGAAGTACCAGTCGACGGCTTCGAAGTTCCGGCGTCCGAGGATCACCTTGAGACGCAGCGTCGCCACTTCCCACGCAGTGCCGTTGTTGCTTCCGCGCTCGGCCACCTTCCGCCAGTCGCCGCCCACCAGTGGCTTCCCGCGCTCGACGAGCTTGTCCAGGGCTTCCGCCGCGGTCTTCGCGCCCGGGACACCGTCCAGCGAAATGCTCAACTTCACCGACTTGTTGTCCAGCGCCTTCTCGACGCCGGCCATCCAGATCGGACGCCCGTCGCTGTTGGGGGCCGCCTCACCGAGGATCTTGAGGTTGAACGTCCGTGCCCCGGGGCCGCTCAGGCCGCCGGTACCGCCGAGGAACTCACTGGCCAGCCTATCGGAGTACGGGTTGATCCCCAGAACGATGTGGTCGCCGTCCTTGACGAGGTTGTCGACGATCCCCTTGAGGCAGTCGTTGTGCACCAGGACCGGCGTCGACCCCGTGTACACGTAGTACGTGTGGTTTCGCGCGACCTCGAAGTTGAAGACGTCGACGGATCCCTTGACGACCGTGGTGCCGAGGACCTGTGTGGAGCCGCCGTCCCGCGCCTCGAAGGTGTCTCCGGCGCGCAGTTTGCCGGCCTCGACCCAGCCGCGGTCGCGTACCCAGAAGCGGTGCGAGTCGGTCGCTTCGACCTGGCCGTCGGTGGTGCTGATCCGGACCAGGGAGTCGACGGTCCGGTGGAACAGCCTCAACACCGGCTGCAGGGACTTCTTGCCCGTGACCTGGTCCTGCGACCAGACCCGGTCGCCGACCTTGATGTCCTCGATGGACTTGGGACCGTTTTCCGTCGCAACCTTGGTGCCGGCCGGGAAGCACTTGGTCAGCAGGAGCTTCGCGGTGATTCCCTCGATGGCGGCTTCGGTGAGGCCGGCGGTGCGCAGGGCCTTCCACGCCGCGTCGATCGCGATGCCGGTTCTCAGGGCGGCGTCGAGAGCCGTCACGGCGTCCTTGATGGCCTTGAAGGCGACGCTGCCGAAGACGAGGGTGGCGATGTCGAAGGCCGCCCAGCCGCAGTTGCCCCACGTTCCGCCGCCACCCGTGGTGATCCTGTCCCAGCAGCCGGTGAAGTTCTCGGTGAGGGCCTTGACGAACCCCTTGCCGACGGCGTCGTTGAACTCCGTCTGGGTGATCGTGTAGGTGACCTTCTGGGTCTGGGGCTTCAGCTCGATGGTGTCGAGGAAGAGGGTTTCGGAAGCGGGGCATCCGGACTGGGCATCCGGGATGTCCGTAACCGTGCACAGGTAGACATCGGCGAAGGGTCTGGAGGTGATGTTCGCGGTGATGACGCAGTCACCGACGTGAAGGATGACGTTGCAGTTCTCCTTGTGCAGGACATCCGGGTCGCCGACGGGTTCGACCCGTGTCCTGAAGAAGACGCCACCGACGCCGCCACTGCCGGTCGCGATCTCGTCGTTGCGGTTCTTTGTCTCCGTGCGCCGGGCTGTCTCCTGGGCTTCCTTGGCGTACGCGTCGGCGTCCTTCGCCGCCTGTTCCGCCTCCGTCGCCGCCGCATCCGCGCGGTCGGCCGCCGCTCGGGCCTCCTTGGCGTCCTGTTCGGCCTGGGCGGCTGCGGAGCGGGCCGCCTCGGCGTCGAGTGCGGCGGCGTCCGCGGAGTCGCGGGCGTCCTTGGCGTAGCCCTCGGCGCGTCCGGCGGCCTTGTCAGCGGCTGCCGCGTCGGCAGCCGCCTGGTTGTCGTACTCGATGGTGCGGGCCAGTGATGCCTGCGCCGCTGCCGCGGCCTTGGCGGCGTCGGCCGCGTAGCCGAGGGCCTCCTTGGAATAGGTGCGGGCATCGGCGGCGTACTTGGCGGCGTTCGCCGCGTGCTGGTACGCCTCCTTGGCGTCGCCCTTGGCCTGGTCGGCGAGGTTCTTGGCTGCGTCGGCCTCGGTGGCAGCGTTCCTGGCGTGCGCGTCGGCGACGGCCTGCTGCTGCTCGGCGATCGTCTTCGACGCCTGACCGGTCATCACGACCAGGCCGGCGGTGGAATCGGTGTCGACGTACGGGGAGCCGAGCTGGATCGCGTCATTGGCGGGGCTGGCGACCTGCCGGGCCGCTTCCCACGCTTCCACGGCCGCCCGCGCGGTGACGTGGGCGTAGCCTGCGGCCTTCGCCGCGGCCGCGACCGCGAGGCCGGCCTCCTTGTTGGCGCCGTTGGCCTCGGTCTTGGAGTCCTTGGCGTGCTTCTCGGCCTCGTCGGCGAGCTTGACCGCGGTCGCCGCCTCGGCGGCGGCGTGCTGGGACGCCTTGATGGCGTCCGCGGCGGCGCTGGTGGCGGTCTTCACCGCCGCGTCGGCCTTGAGCTTGGCCGCCTGCGCGGCATCCGCGTCCGAACGGGCCCGTGTCGCCGCCGCCTCCGCGCGCGTCGCCGCCGCGTCCGCGTCGGCCGCGGCCCGCGTGGCGGCGTCCGCCTCCGAACGGGCCTTCCGTGCCGCGGTTTCGGCGTCGTCAGCCGCCTTGTCCGCATCGTTCGCCGCCGTACGGGCCGCATCGGCGGCGTCGCCTGCGTCGAGGGAGGCGGCGTAGGCCTCCTTCGCATCCGCCTTCGCACGGGCCGCGTCCGCCTTCTGCTCGGCGTCCCACGCGTCGTCCCGCTTGGCCCTGGCCCGCTCCTTCGCCGCGACCGCGTCGTCGCGCCTGCTCCCGGCGGTCGCCTCGGCGGCCTCCGCCCTGTCCCTAGCGTCCTTGGCCTTGGTCGCCTCGGACTCGGCGTTGGTGCGGTGCTGGGCGGCCTCGGCCTGCTTGGCTGCGGCGTTCTCCTTCTCCGCCTTGGCCGTCTTCTCCTCGGCCTCCGCTGAGAGCCGCTTGGCGTGTGCGTCGGCAGCGGCCGCTCTGGCGTCGCTCTCGGCCTTCACTGCGACCGCAAGCTTGGCCTCCGCCGTCTCCTTGTCCTTCTTGGCGTTGTCGCGGTGCACCTTGGCCGCGTCCGCAGCCGCCTTGGCCTGGGCCTCCGCCGCCTCGACGGCCTTCGTGCGGAACTCCGCCGTCGACTGGGCCGCTTGCGCTAGGGCGCGCTGTGCGATGGTCGCGCTGTCCCCGGCCGAGGCGCGGGTCGCGGCCTCGGCAGTTTCGCCCGCCTTCGCCAGTGCCTGGAGCGCGGCAGCCGCACCCTTGGTGACCTGGTTCTTCTGCAGACCGACCAGCAGACCACGACCCCGCGGAGCGCCGTTGGTGTCGGCGATGCCGTACGCCGTCTGGAGCGCGGTGTCCGAAGCGGTCGCGGCCTTCTGGGCTGTCTCCAGCTGGGTCTTGAGGAGGGCGAGCTGCTTCTTCGCCTCCGTCTGCGCGGCGGTGACGTTGGCCTTGGCCTTGTCCACATCGGCCTTGGCCGGTGCGGTGCCCGTGTGGGTCTTGGCGACGATCCTGAACTTCTGCGCTGCAGACCCGTTGCAGGCCGACGACACGGCGTCCTTGCTGTTGTCGAATGTCGGCAGGTGCAGGCACTTGCCGGACGCCGCGTTCACCAGCGGACCGGCGCTGCGCACGTCGAACTTCCACTGCTGGGCCTTGGCGCTGCCGCAATCCCGGATCTGGATCTTCGCGCCGTCGGCGCTGTTGCCGTTCAGGACCTCGAGGCATTTGAAGGAGTTCGGGTTGACCAGGGTGTAGCCGCCGTCGTAGGAGCCCAGCAGCTGCCACTTCTGGGCAGCGCCGCCGTTGCAGGTGTAGACCTGGACCGGGGTGCCGTTGGTCTTGGCGCCCCCCGCCACGTCGAGGCACTTGCCGGTAGCCCCGGGCACCTGGATCTCCAGCTGGCCGTCACCGATCCAGCTGAGGCCGCCCTCGGTGTAGTAGTCCAGCCAGCGGGTGGAGTAGTCCGCGATCCACGACTGACCCAGCATCTTGCCCAGGGCGAAGGTGCCGTCCTGCAGCGACTTGGTGGCGGTGCTGCCGGCGGAGAGGATCTGCTGCCGCTGCGTGGCCTGCGAGGTGATCTCCTGCTGCCATTCGCGGGACGCCTGCGCCGCCTCCTTGCCGAGCACCCGGTCAGGGTCGATCGGGTTGTGCCACGAGCACGAAGCGAAGCGGGACTTCAAGTCCTCGACCGCGATGCGGAACTCCGGGGTGTCCGGCTCCGGTGCGGTCCGGGGGAAGCCCCCGGAGGCGAGGAAGATCCTGGCGTCGTCCTCGAACACCCGCGGAACGAACAGCTCGTTCGGGATGACGTCTCCGGAGTTCTTCTTCCAGAGCTTCCAGGCCTCCCGCTCCTCGCTCGTCCCACCGCTGGTGTACAGCGGGTCCCCGATGGCGAGGGCGGCCTTCTTGGTCTTGTCGTCCGCCTGCGGTGATGGGTCGTAGTACGGCGACATCAAGTCGACCGACTTGAAGTACGACTGGTAGAGCCAGGGGAGCAGTCCCGTTTTCTCGAAGACCTTCTCCGCTTCGGGAGAGCCGGGGAAGTCTTCCAGGCCGCTGATGGTCTTCTTCCATGACAGGTCTGTGTCCTGGGCCTTCTTCACCCAGGCGTCGGAGTCGTCACTGTCCTTCTGCCATGCCTGAGCAAACGCACCAGTGCCGTAGGTGCGGTCTGCCTTCTGATGCAGTTGGTCCGCCGGTAGCGGCAGGGAGGTGTTGGCCAGGCTGTACAGGTTCGGCCCGCCTCTGCGCAGGCCGTCGGCCATCAGGCACTGGTCCAGACGTAATTGCTCCGCTGCCTTGGTGTCGAACCCGTCGTAGGAGTCGGCGACTGGGCTGGTGCGCGGATCACGGTCGGCGGTCGGCTCCGGGTGCACCGCCATGGTGGCGAGGAGAGCGAGGGAGGTGAGCGGGACGATCGGAGTCGCCAGGACCGCCATCCATCTGGGTCGTTTGTCCTGTTTCCGTGCAGGTCTGCGCAACACGCGCATCCCTCTCTGTAGGGGGTGGCTGCTTCAGGCGCACTCCCAGGAGGGAAACGTCAGGCCCGCATGAGTTCTGGGACCTCGGGTTGTGTGGCGTTCCCCCCGTGGACACGCCGTTCACTCCGGGACAAGCGGACTGGTCAGGTCCTTCCGGGAGCGGACGCCACCATAGGCATGTCGATGATCCGCCAGGCAAGGACGTTATTGCACAGGGCAGTTACGCCTGGTAACGGTGATGCCTGTGAGGGAACTGGGTGGACGCTGTGTGAGGCCTGCGAGAACGCCTTATCGGCCTCTTGTCGAGTCGCTGGCCTTCCATACCGTCCGTGACGATGTGATCAGCGTCATAGGCCGATTGAGGCGTGGACTGGGCGAGAGACTTCGCCGCGCGGAGGGTCGGACTCTGCTGACCGGACTCGTTGATCCGCACCGTCTGAGTCTGCCGGCCAGCGTCGTGGCTGAGATCGGCTGCGGCGCTGGCCGCGCTCTCGCCCACCTTGCTGAGCGTGGCATCGCCGCCCGGGACGTTGACCTGTCGCCCATCATGGTCAGGAAGTCCATCACGAAGTGGACGGTATCGGTGCGGGGTTCGTGTGCTCCGAGGCGCCGGAGTACCTGACCGAGCGCGAGGAGGAGTACGGCGCGGTTTACTCGTTCCTCTTGTCCGCCGACGGCTCAGGCCCGGCGGTGTCTTCGTGTTCTCGCAGCTGCTGGCGATCGGGGGTGCGTATGGGCAGCAGGGCATGTACAAGGGGGCTTCGCCGGGGAGGCGATGTTCACCTAACGCTACAGCTACCGTTCGGCCGTGTGGGAGCGCCTGCTCGCCCGGTCTGGGGGCGGAGTGCGGTGGCTGTAATCGTCGTACGGAGGAACTGCGGCGTGGATGGGCCCAACTGAGCTTACAGAGTATGGCCCTTGGCGCAGGGGCCTACTGTAGGTTCCTGCCATGAAGCAGGGTAAAGAGGTCGAGAATCCCGAATCGCGTTTCTTCGCGCTGCTGCTGGCGGCAGCGAAGCTTCCGGGTGTGCGTATACGCAGGGAGGCGTACCTCCGAAGTGCGCTGGCTCGCCAATGCTCCGAGGATGACATCCGAAGAGCGATAGAAGAGACTCCCGCTGCCGCGGGCATCCCTGTCGAGGTTCTCGACAAGGTAGCCAACGACTCCATCCGCTACGAAACTGCCAAAGTCAGCGCTCTCTCTGCCGCCGCCGGGATACCCGGCGTCTTCGCCCTTCCCGCCACGGTGCCCGCCGATACGGCACAGTACGTCGGCCACATGCTGCGCATCGCGCAGAAGCTTGCCTATCTCTACAGCTGGCCCGATCTGTTCTCCGACGAGGGCGATGACGTCGATGACGCGACCAAGGGGGTGCTCACGCTGTTCTTCGGTGTAATGTTCGGCACCAAGTCGGCGAACGTCGCGGTGGGGAAAGTTGCAGGGATGATGGCGGAGCAGGTCGCCAAGAAGCTACCCCAGAAGGCACTTACCCACGGGGTCGTCTACCCGATGGTGAAGAAAGTCGCGGGCTACCTTGGTGTCAGGATGACGACGCAGTCCTTCGCGACGACCGTCTCGAAGGCCATCCCTCTCGTAGGGGCTGCCGTCTCCGGCGGACTCACTCTTGCGACCTACCTTCCGATGGCCAAGAGGCTCAAGAGGCACCTCTCCAACCTGCCGCTGGCGGAACCGTCGCCCCGAGCAACGGATGGCGAAGTCGTGGAAGACCACAGGCCTTTCGCCACCCCACGCGCTGAACAGCGCGGCGCAGACGCCACTGCTACCGCAGTGCAGGATCCGCAGTCCTGACGCCGGAAGCACACGCCTGCTGCCGAAGGGGCGGCTGACGCGGCGGGCGTTCCCGTCGTCGTCGGGGGCGGTGACGGGTTGGCAGGAGAGCCTGCTCGTCATCCCGCCCCGCTGATCACCGCGGCCCGCGAAAGCCTGTCGGAGTGCCGGACACCTGGGGCGGAGCCAGGGTGAGGATCTCCCGGTCGAAGAAATCGTGGAATCCCTCGCCGCGCTCATACAGCGCATCGAATCCGGCGTTCGTCTCCCGGATCAGTGAGCGGTCGGTGTAGCGGTTGGCGCCGGCCGCATTTCCGTCCTCGTCGTAAACGACCTCATACATGACCACATCGCCGAGAATCACTACTTCCGGAACCGGGCGAGCTCGCTCGATGTTCGAAATATCGTGCGCATCGAGAACCTTGATGTCGTCGCCCACGTCCACCCGCACACGCAGGACGAACAACTCCCACTGTACATACGGCGTGATCGGGAATTCCACGACGCGAAGGCGGCGGTGCGTGACGCCCAGTTGCGACGCCTGGCGGAGTTCCTGGGCGTAGTCCTCGCGCCTCTCGCCGGCCAGGGACAGTGCCCTCTCCCAGTCGCCGTCGGCGAAGGCCTCCCAGCTCGGGAAGCCACGCTCCTTGAAGTGCTGGCCGCGCTCGAGCTTGTTGAGGAAGTCGATCCCGCTGGTGTAGAGCCGACCTAAGTCCGCGTGGTACGTGGGGCGGTCCAGGCGTTCGGAGGTGCCGCCGGGGAAGGAGTCAAACACTGGGGATGTCCGGCTTCGCCGCGATGAGCATGTTCCTGGGGATGACCACTAGGCGTTCGTCCGCCCCGATCGAGACCCCGTCGGGCAGGTTCCTGCCGAGCGACTGGGTGAGGTCCCGGCCGATGACGGCGATGTCGCCGTTGGCGAGTTCCCAGATGTCCGGGCAGTCAGGAGTTCCGGTGGTGTTTCCGAGTTCCTGGGGCGTTTTCCCCAGTCGCTGTTTGAAACTCGTGTACGGATCCGCTTCCCATGGCCTGGCCATTTCCGTCGCCCCCTCGATCCGTCAGGAGGCCTCACTGTAGCGTGCAACTTGCCTGCCCGGCCATGTGTGGGAACCTGCCCGCAGGGGTAATGGCGAGGATTGATTCCTCCTTGTCTCATGTCGCTCATGGCTGGAATGATATTGATCGGAAAGAAAATCATGTCAGCGCCTGACGGGTGACACTTTCCATCTGTGCTGTCGGAAAATCGGGTGAATGGTGGGGCGGTTGTGGACTCAGAAGTGACCTTGCTCGCACAGAGCGCGGGGACCACCTTGGTCGCGTTGATGGCGACCGATGCCTGGCACCGTGTGCGCGACGGGATCACGCAGCTCTGGCGCCGGACGCAACCCGAGCGCGCCGAGACCGTCGCCGCCGAGTTGGAGGCCGGTCGTGAGGACGTACTGGCCGCCGTGGCGGCGGACGACCAGGAGACCCTGGACGAACTGCGCCTTCAGTGGCAGGGGTTGGTGCGGCGGTTGCTCGTGGCCCGGCCCGCTGGCGTCGAGGAACTGCGCGCACTGCTGGACCAACTCGATCCCGGCGGCTCGGCCGCCCGGCAGGTTACCCAGCACGCCACCGCGTCCGGTCAGGCCCGGGTCTACCAGGCGGGACGTGACCAGCACATCGCAGAGCGATGACGGGCGGGACGGACGGCCACGCCGAGGACCAGGGGCGTGTCTACCAGTCGTCGGGCGACCAGCACATCAGCGAGCACCACCACCACTACGGCGGTGACGGGCCGGAGCGCGGCGGACCGGACTCGGTGCGACGCCCGGCGGTCGGGCGGCCCCCCGTCGCACTGCGCGACCGCAGCGAGGTGATGGAACGCCTGCGGGCGAGCGCCGAGACGGAGCGCGGCGGCCAGGTCTACGTGCTGTACGGCATGGGCGGCTCGGGCAAGACGGCGGTCGCCTGCGCACTCTTCCAGGAGGTCACCCGAGAACAGGGCCGGGTGGGCCTGTGGGTCAACGCCTCCGACCGCGCGAGCCTGCGCGCCGGCATGCTCGCCGTCGCCGCCGACCGAGGGGCGGGCGACGGCGAACTGCTCGCCGCACGCAACGGCCTCAGACCTGCCTCAGATCTCGTCTGGACCTATCTCGACCGCTCCGCCGAACCCTGGTTACTGGTCCTCGACAACACCGATGAGCCGGAGATCCTGCGGGACGGCGACTGGCTGCGCACCAGCCCGCGCGGCACCGTCCTGGTGACCACACGGCGCGCGGCGGCCCCGTGGTGGCCGGGTGCCGAGTTGCAGTACATCGGCGTACTGCCCCGCGAGGACGCCGCGCTCGTGCTGCGCGATCTCGCACCGCACAGCGGTACGACGGAGCAGGCGGCGCGGGTCGCGGACCGGCTCGGACGGCTGCCCCTCGCCCTCACCCTGGCGGGCGGCTTCCTCTCCCATCAGGTCATCGACCCCTGGACGATGGACGCCTACGGGGACCAGCTCGACGGAGACGAACGGGTCCAGCTGATCGACCGGGGAGCCGACGCGCTGTCCGAAGCGGACCCTCGGCATCTGGTCGGCCTGACCTGGCAACTGACCCTCGACGCGTTCGAAGTACGCGGGTTGCCCGAGGCTGCGGCCCTGCTCAGACTGCTGGCCCGCTTCGCCGCCGAGCCGCTGCCGCTGACTCTGCTCAACCACGCGGGTATCGGTGCCGTACTGCCTCGTGCCCGCACCGAGGCAGCCCTCAGAGCCCTCCTCGATCAGTCCCTGTCCGAGCTGGTCGACACCGCGGGTGCGCGCTGCGTACAGAGTCACGGCATCCTGCTCGACAGCGTTGCGGCGGCGACCCCCGCGGACCTGATGCACGCCCTCGACGCGACAGCGGTCCGGCTGCTCGACGCGGCCGTGCCCGCCGCACCCGACGCGGGGCCGCACGATCCGCGACTGCGCCTGCTGGTACCTCATGCGCTGGCCCTGCTGGGGCACATCGGAGGGCCGTCCGCCGCCGACGCCCTGGCCGTCGCGACGCGGCTGTCGATGGCCCTGCACCGGACCGGTGACTACCTCTCCGCCTGGGAGACCGCCCGAACCGCGGCGGACCTCGCACAGCGACTCCTCGGCGCCGACCACCGTACGGTCCTCGCCGCCCGCTCCAGAGCAGGGCGGTCACTGTTCCGGCTGGGCAGGTACGCCGAAGCCGAAGCGGTGCTCCGCGCGGTCCGGGACGCCCAGGAGCGCCTGTTCGGCGCCGACGACCCCGACACCACGGACAGCGGCTACGGCCTCCAGCTCGTGCTGGCGAACCTCGGCAGACGCGAGGAATCCGTCGCGCTGCTCCGCGCCACCGTCGCCGGGCGGCGCTCGGCACTGGGCCCCACGCATCCGCTGACCCTGCGGGCCCGCGCCAGCCTGCTGGAGATGCTGCCCGCCGCCGAAGTGGTCACCGAGGAGGGCGGCACCCTGCTCGCGCTGCCGTCGGAATGCGGTCGGTTCCTCGGCCCCGACCACACCGTGACACTGGGCGCCGGACACAACCACGCGTGGGCGCTGTACCTCCTGGGCCGCTTCGACGAGGCCGACCGTGAGATCCGGCGGGTCGCCGAGACGTATGTGTGGCGCTTCGGGCCCGAGTACCCGATCGTGCTCGCCGCCCGGCAACTCCTCTCCCGGACCCGGGCCGCGCTCGGTCACGTGGAGGAGGGGATCGAGTTGATGACCGATGTCGTCGCACGGCGGGAACGCGACCTGGGCCCCGAGCACCCCTTCACGGTCGCGAGTCGCCGGCTGCTGGACGAGTACCGGTCGAGTCGATGGCGCCCGCCGCAACCGCCTGGCGGATGACGCGGCGGGGTGTTTGGCGCAGTGGCCAGCGGTGGCCTCAGTAGTGGTAGCGGGCCTTGAGGATCTTGACTTCCTTCTCGTCCACGCGGTAGACGAGCCGGTGCTCGTCGTCGATCCGACGTGACCAGTAGCCGGACAGGTCGCCCTTCAGAGGCTCCGGCTTTCCGATGCCGGTGAAGGGCGTGCGCTGGATCTCGGCGATCAGGCGGGTGATCCTGCGGGCCATGGCGCGGTCCGAGCCGAGCCAGAACAGGAAGTCCTCCCATCCGGCCGGGTCGAAGTGGACGCTTCTCACCCGTCACCCGCCAGCTCTTCCAGCTCGGTCATGGTCTTGGTGACCACGGCCTCGCCGGCCCTGTCCCGTGCGACGGCTTCCATGAGGCTGCGCGCGTTGGCGGGCGAGCGCAGCAGGTAGACGGTCTCCTGCCAGGAGTCGTAGTCGTCGGCGGACATCAGCACGGCGTCGCCGCTCTTGGAGCTGATGCGTACGGGGGTGTGGTCGTCGTTGACGCGCTTGATGAGGGGGAAGAGGTCCTTGCGGGCCTCGCTGGCGCTTATGGTCATCTGCGGCACCCTCTCCTGGTGGTACTGGAAAATGGTGCTGGAATGGTACGACATTCCGGTACGGGTTGCAGGTGAGGTGTGAGGTAGCGCGCGCTGGAACAGCGCGCCGCACGTCACTCCCCGCCTTCGCCCACCGCCCCGCTTTCCTTGCCGATCGACCGCTCCGCCACCCCCGCCAAATGCTCCCCGAACACCCGCTCCGGCTCCGGCGTAAGCGTCCTCAGCGCCACCAACGCCGTGATCACCACATCGCACAGCTCCCCCTGCACGTCCTCCCACGTATGGCTGACCCCCTTGCGCGGGTTCTGCCCCATCGCGCCGATCGCCGCCTCCGCGACCTCGCCCACCTCCTCGGAGAGTTTCAGCATGCGGAGGAGGAGGCCTGTGGAGCCGTCGTGGGGGCGGTTGGTGTCCAGCCAGGTCCACAGCGCGTCGATCGTGGGCCAGAGGTCGGAAAAGTCATGGGTGGGGGCGGGAGCGGCGCTCGAGTCGGTCATGACGGGCAGCCTGGCATGTGCCGCCGAGCCGCAGGACGGGAACCGTCTCACCTCACCCCAGCAACAGCTCCCCCTCGTCGAACAGCGCCGCCTGCTCCCCCTCCTCCCGGAGGCGCACGCGCCGGTTGCGGGTGCCCACCACCACCGCCGTCAGCACGCCCGTCGCCGCCAGCGCCGTCGGGACCATCCAGCCTCGGTCGAAGACGTGGCCGAACGCGTGGTCGAGGGAGAGGCGGCCGGGGCCCGTGATGGCGAGGCCGGTGGCGGCCAGGCCCAGGGTGGCCGCGTACTCGTAGCCGCCCTCGGCGTTGAAGAAGCCGTTCGGGGCGTGGACGGCCGCCGCGCCCGCCATGCCGCCGGCCGCCGCCGCGCCCGCCGCGGGGGTGGCCAGGCCCAGGGCGAGGAGTGTGCCGCCGCCCGCCTCCGCCAGGCCCGCCGCCGTCGCGCTGGCCTTGCCGGGTTTGTAGCCGACCGACTCCATGAACTGGCCCGTGCCCTCCAGACCGTGGCCGCCGAACCAGCCGAACAGTTTCTGAGCGCCGTGCGCGGCCAGTACGCCGCCCGTGCCCAGCCGGAGCAGTAGGAGACCCACGTCACGGCGGTTGCAAAAGGTCATGGGGACTCACTCACTCCCTGAGCAGACAGCAGCGGCTTCCCCCTCGTCCCACCGTTGCATCCCTGCCCCCCACCCGGCCCCTCCTGCGCGCCGTTCGGGTGGCGGGGGGAGTGGGCTGGTGTGACGCTGCCCTTATGACGATCAAGACCGGCAAGCTCACCGACCCTGCCGTCCGGGCCTTCGTCAGCGCCGTCAACGACGGTGACCAGGAGGCCTTCCTCAGCATCCTGACGCCCGACGCGACCATGGCGGACGACGGCTCCGACCGTGACATCGCGCAGTGGATCGACCGGGAGATCTTCTCCTCCCGCGGCCACATGGACGTCGTCAACGAGTCCAACCACGGCCAGGACCTCGTCGTGAACTACCGCAACGACACCTGGGGCGAGATGCGCACCCGCTGGCACTTCGACGTCACCGGTGACGGGCACATCGCACGGTTCGAGACCGGGCAGGCGTGAACATGGGGAAGGGGCTGCTCGCCGTCTTCGGCGAGCAGCCCCTTCACCGGCCACTGCTCAGTAGGTCTGGTATCCCTGCTGCGCATACGCGTTCCGCGCCTGCTCGGTCAGCGTGATCTGGCCCGCCTTGATCGTGGCCAGGCGCGGGGCCTTCCTCGCGATCGACGAGTCGTGGGTGACCATGATGAAGGTCAGGCCGTACTCGTGCCACAGGCCCTCCAGCAGGGCCATGATGTCGTCGCGGGTGCCCTCGTCGAGGTTGCCGGTGGGCTCGTCGGCGAGCAGCACCTTCGGCTTCTTCACCAGCGCGCGGGCGATCGCGACGCGCTGCTGCTGGCCGCCGGAGAGCTCCGAGGGGGCGTGGCCCAGGCGCTCGCCCAGGCCCACCGAGCGCAGGGCCTCCGCCGCGCGCTCGCGGCGCTCGGCCGGCTTCACGCCCAGCGGGACCAGGGCCGTCTCGACGTTCTCCTGCGCGGTCAGCGTCGGGATGAGGTTGAAGGACTGGAAGATGATGCCGATCTTCTCGGCGCGCAGTCGCGTGAGCTTCGCCTCGCTGATGCGGGCGAGGTCGACGCCGTCGAGTTCGACGCTGCCCTCGGTCGGGCGGTCCAGGCCGCCGATCATCTGCAGGAGGGTGGACTTGCCGCCGCCCGTCGGGCCCTGGATGACCAGCTGGTCGCCGTCCTCGATCGTCAGGTCGATGCCGCGCAGGGCCTCCACCGTCTCCTTGCCGCGCGAGTAGCGCTTGGTGACGCCGGTCAGTCTGTACATGGGTGCTCCAGCTCCGTATCCGTGGCCGCGTAGAGAGAAGAAGAGAAGAAGGGGGGGGCGGGGCGCCGCTGACCGGGGGGAGTGGGCCGCGGCGCCCCAGCAGGGGGGGTGTTACGACACGCTGCGCAGCGCGTCCGCCGGGCGCATCCGGGAGGCGCGCCAGCCGCCCATCGCGCCGGCGATCAGACCGCCGGCCACCGCCAGGCCCACCGCGAGGGCGATGGTGGTCGCGGAGACGGGGGCCGACAGGGCGATCTCCATGGTGTTGGAGGCCGACTGCTGGCCGGGGCCGCCGCCGCCGGGGCCGCCGCCCATGCCGCCACCGCCGCCGCTGCTGCCGAGCTCGGCCGTCAGCTTGGGGCTGATCGCGGTCACCGTGTACGCGGCCGCCAGGCCGAGGCCGATACCGAGGGCACCGCCGAGGAGACCGTTGACGATGGACTCGCCGACGACCTGCCGGGTCACCCGGCGGCTCGGCCAGCCGAGGGCCTTCAGGGTGCCGAACTCACGCACCCGGCGGGACACGGCCGAGGAGGTGAGCAGCGCGGCCACCAGGAAGGCGGCGGCCAGCACCGCGATCGACAGCCACTTGCCGACGCTGGTCGCGAGGTTGGAGGCGGTGGAGAGGGAGCCGGAGACCGTCTCGGCCAGGTCGGCGGAGGTGGTGACCGTGGTGCCCGAGATGTTCTTCTGGATCGTCGCCTTGACGGTGTCGATCTGCTTGGAGTCGGTCGCCTTGACGTAGATCGTGGTGACCTGGTTCTTGGCGTCGGCGAGGGTCTGCGCCTGCTTCAGCGGCAGGTAGACATCGGTGGTGGACTCGCTGCTGTCGGGCGTCGCGATACCGATGATCTTGTACTTGGTGCCGGAGATCTTCAGGGTCTTGCCGACCTTGTACTTGTTCTCCTTGGCGTACGACTTGCTGACGACCGCGACCTTCGCGTTGGTCTGCGAGGAGGTGAAGGTCGTACCCGTGGTGATCTTCGAGCCGGCCAGCGGGCCGAGGTCCTGGTTCGTGACGTCCACACCGGCCACGGAGTAGGAGTTCACGTCGAAGGAGGCGCCGCCGCCCTGGACCTGCGGGGCCGCGGTGGAGCCGCCGCCCTGGCCGCCGCCCGGACCGCCCTGGCTGCTGCTGCCGCTGGTGGAGGACTGCGCCTTGCCCTGGGTGAAGGAGCCGTCGACCTTGGTGACGTTCAGGGTGATCGCGCCGACCGCGTCCGACACGCCCTTCTGGGCGGCGACCTTCGTCACCAGCGAGGACTTCAGAGCCTGACCACCCTGCGTCATCACCCGGTCCGAGCTCTGCTCGGTGTCGTCGTCGTTCGACTTGGCGTCGAACTCGAATCTCGGCTGACCGGAGCTGTTGCTGGTGGGCGCCGTGCGGGCCTTGGTCACCGTCATGTCGGTGCCGAGCCCGTACAGCGACTGCAGGACCTTGTCCTGCGCCTGCGTCATACCGGCCGACACCGAGTTGACGGTGATGACCAGCGCGATACCGAGCGCCAGACCCAGAGCGATGACCAGGGCCGCCTTCTTGCGCCGGCCCAGCTCGCGCTTGAGATAGATGCCAAACATCCCGTTCCTCGAAGGTTCTTGGCGCCCGCTGTGGACGCGACCCAAAAACTAGGGAGGAACCTTTGAGTCGAACTGAGTAAAAGATGTGTAAGGACTGAGAATGAGGACGGATTCCGGACGCCAGGATCAGAATTCCATCAGACAGCTCATTCCTAAGCTGTGGAGGGGGTTTTCCCAGGTCGAAGGGGTTGGCTGGCCGACGCTCACGGTGTTTTGCCGCCCACAGGATCCCCTTGTACGGTCCCGCCGTGCACGCATTCTCCCGCCGCTCGCTGCTGTCCTTCACCGCGCTCGCGCCCCTGGCTCTCGCCGCCCCCGCCCCCGCCCCCGCGGCCGCCGCGACGGGCACGGTGATCGGCGGCGCCCGGCTCGCCCGTGACGGCGTCCAGGCGGCCGTTCCCGCCGGCCTGCCGAAGAAGCTCACCGCCCGCGCCTGGCTGGTCGCCGACCACGACACCGGCGAGGTGCTGGCCGCCTACCGCGCGCACACCCGGCTGGCGCCCGCCTCCACGCTGAAGATGCTGTTCGCGGACACCCTGCTGGAGAAGTTCGAGCGCACCGAGCGCTACACCGTCACCGACGCCGACCTCGCCGACATCCCCGCCGGCTCCAGCCTCGTCGGCCTCAAGCCCGGCCTCACCTACACCGTCGAGCAGCTCTGGCAGGGCGTCTTCCTGCGCTCCGGCAACGACGCCGTGCACATCCTCGCCCTGATGAACGGCGGGGTCGCCCGGACGGTCGCCGAGATGCAGGCGCGGGCCGCGGACCTCCAGGCCCTGGACACCCATGTCGTCTCCTGCGACGGCTACGACCACACCGGCCAGCTCTCCTCCGCCTACGACCTCACCCTCTTCGCCCGGCACGGCCTGCGCGACGCCGACTTCCGCGCCTACTGCGCCACCAAGGCCGCAGACTTCCCCGCCGGGGGCCGCAGGACCTTCCGCATCGAGAACACCGACCGGCTGCTGTCGGGGACGTACGGCGTCACGCCGTACCGGGGCATGATCGGCGTCAAGAACGGCTACACCACCCACGCCGGCAACACCTTCACCGGTGCCGCCACCCGGAATGGGCGGACCCTCCTGGTCACCGTGCTGCATCCCAAGAGCGGCAACAACGCCGTCTACGAGGAGACCGCCGCCCTCCTGGACTGGGGCTTCGGGAGGGGGAGTTCGGCCACCCCGGTGGGGCAGCTGGTGGACCCGCTGAGCGAGGGCGGCGCCACTGCCTCACCGGCCGCCAAGTCCCCGCACGCGGGTTCGAAAGCAGTCACGAAGGGCGACGGCTCGGGCACGGGCTGGGCCGCACTGGGAACGGCGGGAGCCCTGACCCTCCTGGGGGCGGGCGCATACGCGGTGCGAAGAAAACTCCGAGCAGACCGACACCCAGAAGGGGCGCGGGGAACTGCGCGACAAGCCACAACGGACCCGCACCCCGCAGACGACAGCACCCCCCACCACGCCCCGAAATAAGTGGCAGCCGCTCCACCCCACCGGCGCAAACCTCGCGGTCCCAGCGAGGCCCACCCCCACCCGGTGCAGTGGAGCGGCTGCCCTTCCCCCCTCGGTGTGGCCCAGTCGCCTCAATCGCCCCAGTCGGCCAAATCGGCGAAGCGTTCCCGTGCGGAAAGTGTGAAGTTCTCGTGGAGATGAGTTGAGCATAGGTCCGCTACCGGCCGCAATGGCCCGGATGGCCAAATTCCGCTTGTATGGGTGAGGGAGTTGACGGCCCGTGGGGCCCTCACCCCCGCCCCACGTACGGCATCGCCGTCGCCAGCACCGTCGCGAACTGCACGTTCGCCTCCAGCGGCAGCTCCGCCATGTGCCGCACCGTGCGCGCCACGTCCGTCACATCCATTACGGGTTCCGGCGTGATCTCGCCGTTGGCCTGGAGCGCGCCCGTCTCCATCCGGGCCGTCATCTCGGTCGCCGCGTTGCCGATGTCGATCTGCCCGACGGCGATGCCGTACGCCCGTCCGTCCAGGGACAGGGACTTGGTCAGCCCGGTCAGCGCGTGCTTGGTCGCGGTGTACGGCGCCGACAGCGGGCGCGGTGAGTGCGCCGAGATCGAGCCGTTGTTGATGATCCGTCCGCCCCGCGGCTCCTGCTCCTTCATCTGCCGGAACGCCGCCTGGGCGCACAGGAACGCCCCGTTGAGGTTGGTGTCGACCACATGCCGCCAGGCGTCGTACGGCAGGTCCTCGAACGGCACGCCGCCCGGCCCGGACGTCCCCGCGTTGTTGAACAGCAGATCCAGCCGCCCGAACCGCTCCCGCACCGCGGCGAACAGGGCGGTCACGTCCGCGGGATCCGAGACGTCCGTCCGTACGGCGAGACCCGCGGCCCCCGGCACCAGCGCCGCCGTCGCCTCCAGGGACTCGACCCGCCGGCCGGCGAGCCCCACCGACCAGCCCGCGCGCAGCAGTTCCACCGCGACCGCCCGCCCGATGCCGGATCCGGCGCCGGTGACGATCGCGGTCCTGGCAGTCCCCACACTCTCCTTGGCGTCCATGGAGCCGCAGCGTACGGCAGGCCGAAAGACGACGTCCGTCATGCGGAACTCCCTCGTCCGTCATCTGAATGTCGTGCACATGCCCATCTCGCGATGCCCCGGAGCCGTCCCCGGCCACTCCAATGCCAGGGACACCCACCGTCAGGGGAGGACCGGATGACACCCGCAGCACGCGCGTCCCAGCACACCCCCGAACTCCGCGAGGCCGCCCGCCGTATCGCCCGCCGCCGCTTCCTCACCGTCACCGGCGCGGCCGCCGCCCTCGCCTTCGCCGTGAACCTGCCCGCCGCCGGCACCGCGGCCGCCGCCGAACTCGACCCCGCGCAGCTCACCGACGACCCCTTCACCCTCGGCGTGGCCTCCGGCGACCCTCTGCCCGGCTCCGTACTGCTGTGGACCCGCCTCGCCCCCGCCCCGTACCAGCCCGACGGCGGACTGCCCGCCGCACGCGTCCCCGTCCACTGGGAACTGGCCCGCGACGAGAACTTCCACCGGACCGTCAGACGCGGTACGGCCCTCGCCCACCCGGAGTTCGGGCACAGCGTCCACGTCCAGGTCGACCACCTCGACACGGACCGGGTGTTCTACTACCGCTTCCGGGCCGGCACCTGGATCAGCCGCACCGGCCGCACCCGCACCGCCCCCGCCCTCGGCGCCAGGTCCTCCGCGCTCACCCTCGGCGTCGTCTCCTGCCAGCGCTACGACCAGGGCTACTACACCGCGTACCGGCACCTCGCCGAGGACGACGTGGACGTCGTGTTCCACCTCGGCGACTATCTGTACGAGTACGCCGTCAGCGGCGTCGGCGGCGCCCGCGCCTACCCCGCCGGGACCGTGCCGGCCCTGTACGGGCACGAGATGGTGACCCTGGACGACTACCGCCTGAAGTACGCCCTCTACAAGTCCGACCCCGACCTGCTGGCCGCGCACGCCGCCCACCCGTTCGTCGTCACCTGGGACGACCACGAGACCGAGAACAACTACGCGGGAGCCGTCTCGGAGAACAACGACCCCGCCGACCAGTTCCTCATCCGCCGCGCCGCCGCCTACCGCGCCTACTGGGAGAACCAGCCGCTGCGCCGCCCCCAGCTCCCCGACGGCCCCGACGTCCGGCTGTACCGCAGGCTCCACTGGGGCCGGCTCGCCCAGTTCGACGTCCTCGACACCCGCCAGTACCGCTCCGACCAGGCCTACGGCGACGGCTGGCAGTTCCCCGGCCCCGACTCCGAGGACCCGGCCCGCACCCTCACCGGCGACGCCCAGGAACAGTGGCTGATCGACGGCTGGCGACGCTCACGGGCCCTGTGGAACGTGGTCCCGCAGCAGGTCACCTTCTCGCAGCGGTACAACTCCACCGCCGTCCCCTCCCGCGTCTCCATGGACTCCTGGGACGGCTACCCGGCCTCCCGCGAGCGGATCCTCGCGGGCGCCGAGGACGCCGGAGTGGAGAACCTGATGGTCCTCACCGGGGACGTGCACGTGCACTACGGCTTCGACATCAAGCGCGACTTCGCCGACCCCGCCTCCCGCACCCTGGGCACCGAGATCGTCACCACGTCCGTCTCCAGCGGCGGCAACGGCTCGGAGCGGCCGTCCAACTGGGCCACCTTCATGACCGCCAACCCGCACCTGAGGTTCTACAACGGCCTGCGCGGCTACGCGACGGTCACCCTCGGCCCCGGCCTGGCCCGCGCCGACTTCAAGACCGTCCCGTACGTCACCACCCAGGGCGCCCCGGTCACCACGGCCGCGTCCTTCGTCACCGAGGTCGGCGACCAGGGCCTCAAGCCCGCCTAGGACCTGTCCTGGTCGGTGAGCGGCGGCCAGGTGTCGCCCCAGTCCGCGTCCCGGGCCGCCCGGTACAGCTCGCCGTGCCTCTTCGTCACCGTCGTCCGGGTCAGCCGCTCCTCGGTCCCGCACAGGTCGAGGAGCACCTGCCCCTTGCGGATCTGCGGCCGGCGCACCACCCGGGAGGGCGCGGGGGAGACCGGGAAACGGGCGGCGGCGACGTACGAGAACTTCTCGTCCTCGTACGGCAGGGAGCCGCCCTTGACCTGCCGGTGCAGGGAGGAGCGGCTGACCCGCGCCGAGAAGTGGCACCAGTCCGTGCCGGGCACGATCGGGCAGCCGGCGCTGTGCGGGCAGGGCGCGGCGATCCGGAAACCGGCGCCGATCAGCCGGTCACGGGCCTCGATCACCCGGGCGTAGCCGTCGGGCGTGCCCGGCTCCACGATCACCACGGCCTGCGCGGCTCCGGCGGCGGCGTCCACCAGCGCGGCGCGGTCGGGGGCGGCCAGCTCGTTGAGGACGTACGAGACGGTGACCAGGTCGACCGGGTCCAGCGCGAGGGCCGACCCGATGCGGGAGCGCCGCCAGTGGGCGTCGCCGAGCGCCGGGTTGGCGGCGGCGATCTCCCGGCCCAGGGCCAGCGCGGGTTCCGCCCAGTCGAGCACGGTCACCGGGCGCTTCCCCTCCCAGACGGCGCTCACCGCCCAGGTCGCCGCCCCCGTCCCGCCGCCCACGTCCGTGTGGCTGCCCGGCGTCCACTCCGGCACCGCGTCCGCGAACGCCTCCAGCGCCGAGCACACCGCCTCGAAGGTCGCCGGCATCCGGTACGCGGCGTAGGCGGCCACGTCCGCCCGGTCCCGCAGGATCGGCGTGTCGGTGGGGGTGGCCCCCCGGTAGTTGGCGATGAGCCGCTCGACGGCCGCGGCGGCCTGCTTCGGCGGCAGGCCGTCGAGGAGTTCCCCGAGGGCGCTACGGAGGGTTTCGGCGGCGGAGACGGAGACGTTCACCCGCCGATTTTCTCAGGTCGTGGGCGGCGGGTGGCGGCGGGTTCAGCGCACCGCCCGCGCCATCCGGGTCGCCGCCCGTGCCCGTGGCCCGCTGTCCGGGGTGCGGCGCACCGGATGCACCGTGTTCGCCAGCAGCACGAGGAACGTGTCCGTGGCCGGGTCCAGCACCAGGGACGTACCGGTGAAGCCGGTGTGGCCCGCCGCGCCCCCGCCGGACAGCTCGCCCATGAACCACGGCCGGTCGACGGCGAAGCCCAGCCCCGGCGGGGTCAGCAGCAGCTCGACGAAGTCGGGGCCCAGGATGCGCGCGGGGCCGTAGGAGCCGCCCGCGAGCAGGGTGCGGCAGAAGACGGCCAGATCGCGGCCCGTGGAGAACAGGCCCGCGTGCCCGGCGACCCCGCCCAGCGCCCACGCGTTCTCGTCGTGCACCTCGCCCCGCAGCATCCCCCGGTCCACCTTCGCCCACGGCCGCCGCTGGTCCTCGGTGGCCGCCGCGCCCGGGCACGGGCCGAAACGGGTCGCGGTCATGCCCAGCGGCCGGGTGATCCCCTCGTGCACCAGGACGTCGAGGGGCCGGCCGGTGAGGCGCTCCAGGAGCCGCTGGAGGAGGAGCATGTTCAGGTCGGAGTAGACGTACGTGCCCGGCTCTCCGGTCGGTGCCTCCGCCCGCAGGAGGTCCAGCCGCTCCGCGGCGTCCGCGCAGTCGTACAGCGGCAGCTCGGGGCGCAGGCCCGAGGTGTGGGTGAGGAGCTGGCGGACCGTGACGCCGTGCGCGGCGGCCCCGCGGAAGTCGGGCAGATAGGCGCCGACCCGGGCGTCGATGCCCAGCGTGCCCCGTTCGATCTGCTGCACCGCCGCCACCGAGGTGCACAGCTTGGTCAGGGAGGCCAGGTCGAAGGGGGTGTCCACGGTCATCGGGACCCGCTCCCCGGGCGGCAGTTCCACCCCGGCGCCGGCCTGCGGGTCGTAGGACGCGTACCGCACCGCCCAGCCCGCCGCCTCCTCGACGGCGATCACCGGGCCGCGGCCCGCGACCACCACGGCGCCCGCGGCCCACGGCCGGTCACCGGTGGTCAGGTCTCTGACGTCGTGCACGAGGAGGCGCATCTCCTCCGGGTCGAGCCCGGCCCGCTGCGGGGTGTCGACGCGCAGTCTCGGTGCGCTCAGCTCTCCTCCACGGTCTGTCTCCAGGGACGGCACAGTCCCATGAAACAGGCCAGCGCCACCAGCGCGGCCGCCAGCTGGACGACGGCCATCGGGACGGCGGTGCGTTCCCCGGCGATCCCGACCAGCGGGGAGGCGATCGCGCCGATGAGGAAGGAGGAGGTGCCCAGCAGCGCGGAGGCGGACCCGGCGGAGTGCCGGACCCGCATCAGGGCGAGCGTCTGCGCGTTGGGCAGCGTCACCCCCATCGCCGACATCAGCACGAACAGGGCCGCCGCCACCGGCGCGAGGCCCACCGCGCCGAAGACGCCCGACGCCATCAGCAGCAGCGCGGCCGCCGCCAGCGTCACCACCGTCAGCCCCACGGCCAGCACCCGGTCCAGCCGGACCCGGCCCACCAGCACCTTGCCGTTGATCTGCCCGACCAGCACCAGCCCCACCGAGTTCACCCCGAACAGCAGACCGAACGTCTGCGGGGAGGCGCCGTAGATCTCCTGGACGACGAACGGGGACGCCGAGATGTACGCGAACAGCGCGGCGAAGGCGAAGCCGCCGGTGAGCATGTACCCCGTGAAGGACGCGTCGGCCAGCAGCCCGCGCATCGACCGCAGGGCCTCACCCACCCCGCCCGCGTGCCGCCCGGCGGGCTCCAGGGTCTCCGGCAGCCGGGCCCACACCAGCGCGGCCAGCGCCAGCCCCACCACCGTGAGCAGCGCGAACACACCCCGCCAGTCCGTCACCCGCAGGATCTGCGCCCCGATCAGCGGCGCCACCACCGGCGCCACCCCGGAGATCAGCATCAGCGTGGAGAAGAACCGGGCCATCGCCACACCGTCGTACAGATCGCGCACCACGGCCCGCGCGATCACGATCCCCGCCGCGCCCGCGAGGCCCTGCGCCAGCCGGAACGCGATCAGCAGCTCCACGGTCGGCGCGAGCGCGCACAGCACGGTCGCCACCACGTACACCGCGAGCCCGGCGAGCAGCGGACGCCGCCGCCCCCAGCGGTCGCTCATCGGCCCGACCACCAGCTGCCCCAGCGCCATGCCCGCCAGACAGGCGGTCAGCGTGAGCTGGACGGTCGCGGCGGGCGCGTGCAGACCACGGGTGACCTCCGGCAGCGCCGGGAGGTACATGTCCATCGACAGCGGGGGAGTGGCCGTCAGACCGCCCAGGACCAGGGTGACGAGCAGACCGGTCCGGCGCGGGCCGGCCGACGGCGGCGCGACGGCCGTCGTCTCCTGCACCGGCTCCGGCACCGTCTCCGGCACCTGAGGTATCGCCCCGCCCTCCGGCATGCCGCCGCCCCTCCCTCTTCCCTGTCCCCGCCCTGTCCTCGCCACCTATGCTCTCAGCTCGGAACGACTGCTGGTACGGCACGAGGACGGGGCGGGGTATGACGACGGACACGGTGCGATGGGGAATCCTGGCGACCGGCGGCATAGCCGCCGCGTTCACGGCGGACCTGGTCGACCTGCCCGACGCGGAGGTCGTCGCGGTCGGCTCCCGTACCGAGGCCTCCGCCCGCGCCTTCGCCGAACGCTTCGGCATCCCCAAGGCCTACGGCGACTGGGGCGCGCTCGCCGAGGACGCGGACATCGATGTCGTCTACGTCGCCACCCCCCACTCCGCCCACCGCACCGCCGCCGGCCTCTGCCTGAAGGCCGGGCGGGGCGTGCTGTGCGAGAAGCCCTTCACCCTCAACGTGCGCGAGGCCGAGGAACTCGTCGCCCTCGCCCGCGACAACGGCCGCTTCCTCATGGAAGCCATGTGGATGTACTGCAACCCGCTGATCCGCCGCCTCAAGGCCCTCGTCGACGACGGCGCGATCGGCGAGGTCCGCACCGTCCAGGCCGACTTCGGCCTCGAAGGCCCCTTCCCGCCCTCGCACCGGCTGCGCGACCCCGCCCAGGGCGGCGGCGCCCTCCTCGACCTCGGCGTCTACCCCGTCTCCTTCGCCCACCTCCTGCTCGGCGAACCCGACGGCATCTCCGCGCAGGCCGTCCTCTCCGCCGAGGGCGTCGACCTGCAGACCGCCCTCGCCCTGTCCTGGGACTCCGGCGCGCTCGCCGCCCTGCACTGCTCCGTCACGGGCGGCACCGGCACCACCGCCTCCGTCACCGGCTCACGCGGCCGCATCGACATCCCCTCCGGGTTCTTCCACCCCGACCGGCTGGTCCTGCACCGCGCCGGCCGCGACCCCGAGGAGTTCACCACCGACCCCGCCGACGGCCCCCGCACCACCTTCCGCCACGAGGCCCGCGAGGTCATGCGCGCCCTCAGGGCCGGTGAGACCGAGTCCCCGCTCGCCCCGCTCGACGGCACCCTCGCCGTGATGCGCACCCTGGACGCCGTACGGGAACGGATCGGGGTCCGCTACCCGCACGAGTAGGCCGTACCGTCGACCCATGGTCACCAAGCCCGTCAAACAGGTCCCCGACACCAGCCGTCGCAGCGAGCGGTCCCGCCGTGCCATCTACGACGCGGCCCTCGCGCTGGTCGGCGAGGTCGGCTACCCGAAGACGACCATCGAGGGCATCGCCGCACGGGCCGGTGTGGGCAAGCAGACGATCTACCGGTGGTGGGGGTCCAAGGCGGACGTCCTGCTGGAGGCGTTCCTCGACCTCAGCGCACAGGCGGCGCGGGAGGCGGGCCAGGAGCCCTACGTCATCCCGGACACCGGCGACCTCGCCGCCGACATCAAGGCCGTGCTGCGGGCCACCGTCGACCAGCTGAAGGACCCCCGGTTCGAGGCGCCGTCCCGGGCCCTGGCCGCCGAGGGCGTGGTCGATGAACAGGTCGGCCGGGAGTTCACGGCCAAGCTCATGGAACCGGCCCTCCAGCTGTACGCCGACCGACTGCGCGCCGCCCAGGCGGCGGGCCAGGTCCGCCCGGACATCGACCCGCGCATCGCCCTGGAGTTCTTCGTCTCCCCGCTCGCCCAGCGCTGGCTCCAGCACACGGGCCCGATCTCGTACGACTACACGGACACCCTCGTCGACTACGCCCTGTACGGACTCGCACCCCGCTGACGGGCTTTGCCCCTTTTGGGGGTACGGGACCCCCGATGCGCAGGATGATGGGACCATAAGGCATGCTGTCCGCATCACCAGCGAGGCGAGGGGATAGATGAGCGCGGAGTTCGCCGGTCCGAGCGGCCTGCGGGGCAGACTCACCCAGTGGCTGCGCGGAAGCGGCCCGAGCCGGACCGCCGACGACGGCGGCCGTGAGGCCCTGCTGCTCGCCGCCGCCGGTGCCGGACTGCCCCTCGCGCCCGCCGCGCACCCCGCCGCCGACTACCGCTGCTCCTGCGACCGCGTGGGCTGCCCCACCCCCGCCCGGCACCCGGTGTCCTTCGCCTGGCAGACCCAGTCGACCACCGACCGCGCCCAGATCGAGCGGTGGGCCCGGCACCAGCCGCAGGCCAACTTCATCACCGCGACCGGCATGACCCACGACGTCCTCGACGTCCCCCTGGAAGCCGGCCGCGAGGCCCTCGACCGGCTCCTCGGCGCGGGCGTGGAGGTCGGTCCGGTCGCCGAGAGCGACGACGGCCGCCTCCTCTTCTTCACCCTCACCCGGGGCACCCCCGAGGACGAGGACGAGTGGTGGCCGTGCGAGCTGGACTGCCACCCCGAGACGATGGACGAACACCCCGGCCTGCGCTGGCACTGCCGGGGTTCGTACGTCCTGATCCCCCCGGCCCGCCTCCCGGGCGACGACGGCCGGTCCGTCCACTGGCTACGGGGCCCGGAACACCCTCTCCCGGACCCCCTGAGCCTCCTGGAGACCTTGACAGAGGCGTGCGCCCGCCACGTCAACGCCTTCGGCCTCTAGGCTTGCGGCTTTCGGGCTTCGGCTTTCAGGACGGCTTCAGTCGCCCTTCGCGCCGGTCAGCCCTTCCAGCCGGCTCAGCAAGGACACCTTCCCGTCCCCGGACCCCTTCACCGGGTCAAGAGCGATCTCGTTCGCGACGAACTCCATCGTCAGCGACTGCTTGATCTCCCCGGTGGTCAGCGCCTTCACACTCACGTTCGGCGCCGGCACGGACGCCCCCGTCGCCGCCGTCTGCTTGACGTAGTGGTGCGAGGAGAAGAACACCAGCGCCCCGCCGTCCGCCGTCCGCAACGCCAGGGGAGCGAACTCCCCGCCGGTCAGCGGCTCGTCGATGTACTGCTGCACCAGCCCCGGCTTCTCGGCGTTCTTCGCCCGCGTGGTGCGCAGGGTGCTGGTGTACGCGCCGTCCGCGAAGCCGGCCCCGCCGTCCTTGAGGTAGGCGGTGTACTCCTTGCTCAAGTCCTCCGGCGCCCGCGTCAGTTCGGCCGAGTCCGCCGGTACCGCCTCGGCCCAGCCGTCCTTGTCCTTGCTGAACTCCGGCAGCGCGCCCTGCGCCACCAGCGTCAGATACGCCGCCTGCCACGGCTCGGAGACGTCATCCCGGGTGAACACCAGCAACCACCGGGCGTCACCGCCCTTGTTGGCCTGGGCGTCGGCGACGAACCAGCGCGGCCAGCCCGCCTTCTTGGGGATCGTGTACGTCACGTCCGACAGCACCAGAGGGGTGTGCTGCGGGTTGCCGCCCGGGTTGTTGACCTTCCCGGCCTTCAACCGCGCCGCGTCGATGGCCCCGAGGGCGCCGGTGGTGTACGCGGCGTCCAGGGAACCGTCGTAGGCCTTGTCGGCCTTGTTGTACGCGGCCGTGAACTGATCGAGCGCCTTCGCGGCCTCCGCCTGGGTCGCCGAGGGGAGCACCACCCGCTCCCCGTGGACGACCACACAACCGCTCGCCGTCAACGACAGGGCCGTCGCGCAGGCCGCCCACAGCGCGTTCCGCTCAAGCCTGCGGAGCCTTCGACTGCCGCGATCCGCGGTCGTCAGGTGCGTCATCAGGAGCCTTCACCTTCCCCTTCCCGGAGGCGAACCCTACCGGGGAGAGGAACAGCGCGAGCGTGGGGACCAGGTACAGCAGCCACACCGTGACCTGGAGGACGGTCGGATCGGGCTGGAAGTTGAACACGCCCTTCAGCAGTGTTCCGTACCAGCTGTCCGGCGGGATCGTGCCGCTGATGTCGAAGGCGAGGCTGTTCAGCCCGGGCAGCCAGTCGGCCTCCTGGAGGTCGTGGAAGCCGTACGCCAGCACGCCCGCGGCCACGACGACGAGCATGCCACCCGTCCAGGTGAAGAACTTCGCCAGGTTGATCCGCAGCGCACCGCGGTAGAACAACCAGCCAAGCATCACGGCCGTCGCGAGACCGAGGGCCACCCCGATCAGCGGGCGCGGGGTGCCGTCACCGGCCGCGTGCACCGACGCCCACACGAACAGGGCGGTCTCCAGGCCCTCCCGGCCCACCGCGAGGAACGCCGTCGCCACCAGCGCGCCCGTGCCCATCGCGAGGGCGGCGTCCAGCTTGCCGTGCAGCTCGGACTTCAGATGCCGGGCGGTACGCCGCATCCAGAAGACCATCCAGGTCACCAGGCCGACCGCGAGGACCGACAGCGAGCCGCCGAGCGCCTCCTGCGCCTGGAACGTCAGCTCCTGCGAGCCGAATTCGAGGACACAGCCGAAACCCATCGCGATCAGGACGGCGATCGCGATACCGGTCCACACCGGCTTCAGCGCGTCCCGGCGGTCGGTCTTCACCAGGTAGGCGATGAGGATGCAGACGACGAGCGAGGCCTCGAGGCCCTCGCGCAGACCGATCAGATAGTTGGAGAACACGGGCTACGCCTCCTCGGAGAACAGCGTCCGGCCCCACCAGTCGTCCTTGTCCCGGACGCCCGGCGGCACGGCGAAGACGGCCGAACCCACGTGCTGGATGTACTCGTTGAGCGCGTCGGTCGCGAGATTGCGCTGGATGCGGATGAACCCGTTGCTCACGTCGCGCATGTAGGCCAGGAAGAACAGGCCCGCCTCCAGACGCCCCAGACCGTCGGTGCCGTCGGTGAAGGAGTAGCCGCGGCGCAGGATCGTCGACCCGTGGTTGGAGTCGGGGTGCGCGAGCCGGACGTGCGCGTCGGGCTTCATCGCCTTCAGGAACGGCTCGTCGCGCTCCTTGGCCTTGCCGACGGGCGCGCCCTCGCCCTTGTCCCGCCCGAAGATGTCCTCCTGCTCCTGCAGGGGGGTGCGGTCCCAGGTCTCGATGTGCATGCGGATCCGGCGCGCGACGAGATAGGAGCCGCCCGCCATCCACTCCGGGCCGTCCTTCTCGCCGACCCACACGAACTTCCTCAGCCGGTCGGTCTCGGTGCCCGCGATGTTGCGGGTGCCGTCCTTGAAGCCCATCAGGTTGCGCGGGGTCTGTGCGTCCGGGGTGGTGGAGGACGTCTTGCCGAAGCCGAGCTGCGACCAGCGGATGGAGACCTTGCCCATGCCGATGCGGGCCAGGTTGCGGATGGCGTGCACGGCGACCTGGGGGTCGTCGGCGCAGGCCTGGATGCACAGGTCGCCGTTGGAGCGGTTCGCGTCGAGGGCGTCCCCGGCGAACTTGGGCAGATCGACGAGCGCGTCGGGCCGCTGGTCGTCCAGCCCGAACTTCGCGAACAGGGAAGGCCCGAAGCCGATGGTCAGCGTCAGCCGCGAGGGCTTGAGCCCCAGGGCCTCGCCGGTGTCGTCCGGCGGGGCCTCGGCGAGTCCGCCGTACGCCCCGTCGCCGACCGTCTTCCCGGTGGTCATCCGGCGCGCGGCGGCCGTCCAGTCCTTGAGTATCTGGACGAACTCGGCGCGGTCGGTGGTGTCCACGTCGAACGCGGCGAAGTGCAGCCGGTCCTGGACGGGCGTGGCGATACCGGCCTGGTGCGCGCCGTGGAACGCGACCGCGGCACCGGTCTCGGCGGCCGTCGGCTCGACGTCGTCGCCGGTGCGGGCCACCGCCACCGCGCCGCCGGCCACGGCGGCCCCGAGCGCGAGCCCGGCCCCGCCCCAGCCGATCAGCGAACGACGGGTGGGGCTGTTGTCCTGAATCTCGGTCATGTTGTGTCGCCCCCTACTTCACCACGGCCGCGGCGAGCTTGGAGAGGGGCTCCGCGAGCGCGTTCACCGCGTCCGAGAGCTCCTTGCGCTGTGCCTCGGTGACCTTGTCGTAGGAGACGAAGTCGTACGAGGCCTTGTCCGTGCGGTACTTGTCGAGCAGCGTGTTCAGCGCGGCGAACTGCTTGTCGAGCTCGGCGGTGAGGGCGGCGTCGTTGGTCTGCGCGACCGGCTTCAGCAGTTCGTACGCCTTCTGCGCGCCCTCGACATTGGCCTTGAAGTCGACGAGGTCGGTGTGCGAGTAGCGGTCCTCCTCGCCGGTGACCTTGCCGGTGGCGACCTCGTCGAGCAGTTCCTTGGCGCCGTTGGCCATGGAGGTCGGGGTGATCTCCGCCTTGCCGACCCGGTTCTGCCAGTCCTTCAGGTCGGTGACGAGCTGGTCGGCGAGGGTCTTCTCCTCGTCGCCGATCTTCTTGTCCTCCCAGAGGGCCTTCTCCAGCCGGTGCCAGCCGGTCCACTTCTGGCCGTCCTCCAGGCCGTCCGCGCGGGTGTCGACCAGCGGGTCGATGTCACCGAAGGACTCGGCGACCGGCTCGGTGCGCTCCCAGCCGAGACGGGAGGGCGCGTAGGCCTTCTGCGCGGCGGTGAGGTCGCCGGCCTTGACCGCCTTCACGAAGGTCTCGACGAGCGGGATGGTGGCGTCGGCCTGCTCCTGCGCGTACTCGCGGTAGTCGGCGACGGCCTTGTCGAGCTTGGGGTCGCGCTGGGCCGCGGTGCCGCCGGTGACCTTGAGGTCCTGACGGATGCCGGTGCCCTTCATACCGGGCTTGCAGGCGATCTGATAGGCGCCGGCCTTCACCTCGGCGGTGACGCGCTGCTTGGTGCCGGGGCCGATGTTCTCCCGCTCGGTGACGACCCGGTCGTCGGGGAACAGCACGTACACCTCGGTGACCTTGGAGCCCTTGTTCTCGATGGCGAGCTCGACGTGTCCGGCGGAGATCTCCTTCTTGGAGGTCTTGCACGTGGAGTCGGTGGCGGTCACGTTGATGATGCGGTCGCCGTTCTTCGCATCGCTCTTCTCGGTGCAGCCGGTGACGGCGGTCAGTGCGGTCACGGCGGCGACGGCGGTGACGGCGGACAGTCTGGCGGCTCGCATTCGGGCTCCCGGCGATGGCTGAATATTCACGTGTCGGGACTCACAAGGATTGGTGAGCCTCGCCTAACTTATCCAAGGCTTACCTGCGTAATACCCGCCCGTGCCGTGATTCAGCTCTCATAGACGGTGTAAGAGCACGAGCCGATCACGGTGGCTCAAAACAGACCCCAAGAGCAGGTCAAAGGAGATTCAAAGATTCCGCTTCGGGGTGACGAGGACATGGGCGGCGGCGAGCCCCGGATCGTGCAGGACGGCCACCAAGGCATCCCCCACCCCCGGATGCAGAGCCGGCCGCTCCCCGGGCGCGGTCCACGTCCCCGGCGCGTTCACCCCGAACGCGATCGCATCGACAGTCCTGAGTGATTATTAGGTGAGCCTTACCTGCCTAAGTCCCGCCGTCCGTGCGGTGTTTCAATTCCGGAGTGACTGATTACGACGTGCTCCGCGTCTTCTGCGCGCCGAACGGCGGCTACGGCAACGAACTGGGCGTGGTCCGCGAAGGCTCGGTGCTGCCGGACCGGGAGGACCGCCAGGCCCTCGCGGCCAAACTCGCCTTCAGCGAGACGGTGTTCGTCGACGACCCCGAGCGCGGTGTCATCGACATCTACACCCCCACCGCCCGTCTGCCCTTCGCCGGCTACCCCTGCGTCGGCGCCGCCTGGCTGCTCGACGTCCCCGAACTGGTCACTCCGGCCGGGGTCGTCGGCGCCCGCCTGGACGGGGAGTTCAGCTGGATCGAGGCGCGCGCGGAGTGGGCCCCGCCGCGCACGTTCCGTCAGTACGCGAGCGCCGCCGAGATCGACGACCTGAGCGTGCCGCCGCATGGCGAGTGGATCTATGCCTGGGCCTGGGAGGACGAGCCCGCCGGCCGGATCCGCGCCCGCGGCTTCCCCGGCCGCGGCGACGGCATCGAGGAGGACGAGGCGACCGGAGCCGCCGCGCTCCTGCTCACCGAGCGGCTGGGCCGCGCCCTGAACATCACCCAGGGCGCGGGCTCGCAGATCCTCACCGCCCCGCAGCCGTACGGCTGGGTGGAGATCGGCGGCAGGGTCCGTCTGGAGGGCGCCGAGCGCTGATCGCCGCGGGGCGGGCGCCGAACGATACATCCGGCGACCGGCGTCCGTGGTGTTCCGGGCGTCCGTACGGGTGGTCCCGCGTGTGCGCCGGGAGGCGAGCGGTTACCTCTGGCGTGACCACTCCGCCTCCGTGAGAGGAGCATCATGCGTATCCGATCAGTTCTGGCCGCCACCGTCCTGGGGATCGCCCTGGCCGCCGCCGGCGCGACGAGCGCCACCGCCGACGAGGGGCCGCGCCACGGCGGCCACCACGGCTCGGAAGCCCGGTACGGCGGTGACCACGAGCCCGTGTGCAGCCCCTACTTCGGCAAGATCGACACGGTGTCCAGCGACATCTTCTGGGGCGGCGCGCACTGCGGCTGGTTCTGACCGGACCGGACCGTGCGACGGACGTGGGCCCCTTTCCGTCACGGGAAGAGGCCCACGTCCGTCTCAGGCCGACAGCGGGAACTCCTCGCCCAGCGCGTGGAACACGGCCGTGTTGAGCGCGAAGGCCCGCTTGCACTCGGCGACGATCCGCTGCTTCTCCAGGTCGTCCGCCCGCACCGCGTCGAGCAGCTCCCGGTAGTCCCGCTTGAAGGCCGCCGGGTTGCCGATCTCCTCGAAGACGTAGAAGCGGACGCCGTCGCCCTTCTTCTCGAAGCCCCAGGACTTCTCCGCCCGGTCGCGGATGATCTGGCCGCCGGAGAGGTCGCCGAGGTAGCGCGTGTAGTGGTGGGCGACGTACCCGGCCGGCCAGTCCTCGGCGCAGGCGCGCACCCGGTCCGCGTATGCCCGCGTCGCCGGCAGGGCAGACAGCCCGGCCCGCCAGTCCGCTCCCCGCAGATGCGCCAGGTCCCGCTCCAGCGCGGCCAGCCGGAACAGCTCGGGCCGCACGAACGGTCCCGCCACCGGGTCCGACGCCAGCCGCTCGGCGCCGGTCTCCAGTGCCTCGTAGACGAACCAGAGCTGCTCGGTGTAGCGCGCGTACGCCTGCACGCCGAGCCGGCCGCCCAGCAGGTCGCTCATGAACGTCGAGGTCTCGGCCTCCGTGTGCTGCTCGTGGGAGGCGGTGCGGATGACGGTCGAGAAGGAGTCCATAGCGGTCATCTTCTAAGGTAAGGCTTACCTAAGTCAATGCTCTTTGCCGACACCCTGTCGGTAAGAGCGTACAAGAAAAGGCCCGCTCCGGCCGGGGAGCGGGCCCGTGATCGCCTGCGCGCGCTACGGCAGCGTGAGGATCTCCGCGCCGGTGTCCGTGACGACCAGCGTGTGCTCGAACTGGGCGGTGCGCCGGCGGTCCTTGGTCACCACGGTCCAGCCGTCGTCCCACATGTCGTAGTCGTGCGTCCCCAGCGTCAGCATCGGCTCGATCGTGAACGTCATCCCCGGCTGCATCACGGTCGTCGCGTGCGGGCTGTCGTAGTGCGGGATGATCAGGCCCGAGTGGAACGAGGAGTTGATCCCGTGGCCGGTGAAGTCCCGGACCACGCCGTACCCGAACCGCTTGGCGTACGACTCGATGACCCGCCCGATGATGTTGATCTGCCGCCCCGGCCGGACCGCCCTGATCGCGCGGTCGAGGGACTCCCGGGTCCGCTCCACCAGCAGCCGGCTCTCCTCGTCGACGTCCCCGACCAGGTAGGTCGCGTTGTTGTCGCCGTGCACCCCGCCGATGTACGCCGTCACGTCGAGGTTGACGATGTCGCCGTCGCGCAGGACCGTCGAGTCCGGGATGCCGTGGCAGATCACCTCGTTGACGCTGGTGCACAGCGACTTGGGGAAGCCGCGGTAGCCGAGCGTGGAGGGGTAGGCGCCGTGGTCGCACATGTAGTCGTGCGCCACCCTGTCCAGCGCGTCGGTCGTCACCCCCGGCGCGATCAGCTTGGCGGCCTCCGCCATCGCCCGCGCGGCGATCCGCCCGGCGACCCGCATCGCCTCGACGGTCTCGGGGGTCTGCACCTCACCGCCGGTGTACGGCTTCGGCGCGGGCTTGCCGACGTACTCGGGACGGCGGATGTTTCCGGGCACGGAACGGGTGGGGGAGAGTTCCCCGGGCACGAGCAGCGACTGGCCAGACATAACGGCGAGTCTATCGAGCGGCCACGGGGGAACATGTGGGTGGCGAGAGGAGCCGGTCATGCCCCTGTTCAAACGGCGCGTCACGGGAAAGCCGGGCGAGTGGTACTACTGCCTGGAGCACAAGAAGGTCGAGGAGGGCCCGGACTGCCCCGGCAAGGACCGCTTCGGCCCGTACGCCTCCCGCCAGGAGGCCGAACACGCCATGGAGAGCGCCCGCGAACGCAACCTCCAGTGGGAGAACGACCCACGCTGGCACGACACCCCGAAGACCGAGACCGGTGACGACTGACCGACCTAGCCGCCGGTGACCGGTGCGGGTGCCTGGGCCGCGCGCCGCTCGCGTTCGCGCGCCGCGTGGTCGTCGGTGCGTACGTCGTAGCGCATCAGCGCCGGCAGGCACAGGGCCAGCAGTCCCACCGCGCCGGCGCACAGCGCGCCGCCCGACCACACGGACGTCCGCACCCCCAGCCAGGCCGCGAAACCGCCGCTGCGGACCTGGCCCACCGTCGGCCCCACCGAGTACGACAGCAGCTCGATCCCGGCGAGCCGCCCGCGCAGCTCGTCCGGGATCGTCTGGTTCCACATCGCGCCCCGGAAGATCCCGCTGACCATGTCGCACCCGCCCGCGAGGGTCAGACAGAGCAGCACCAGCCATACGTTGCCGACCAGCCCGGCGCCCGCGATCGCCACGCCCCACAGCCCGGCCGCGACCACGACCGCCCGCCCGTGCCGGTGCACCCGGGAGGTCCAGCCGCTCGTCAGGCTCACCAGCATCGCCCCGGCCGGCACCGACGCGTACATCAGCCCCAGCGACCACTCGGCGTCCAGCTCGTCGGCGAGGAACGGCAGCACGGCGAGCGGCATGGCCAGGAACATCGCGGCGAGGTCCACGGCGTACGTCCCGAGGAGCTCCTTGCGCCCCCAGGCGTACCGGGCGCCCTCGGTGATCGCCTGCCAGGACGGCTTCGCCGCCTCGTGCGCGGCGGGGGACGCGGCGATGCCCACGGTCAGGGCGACGGAGACGGCGAAGGTGAAGGCGTCGGCGGCGTAGGCCCAGCCGAGGCCCGCGTACGCCACGACGATGCCCGCGACCGCCGGTCCGGCGACCCCGCCGACCGTCCAGCGCAGCGAGTTCAGCGCGGTGGCCGCCGGCAGATGCTCATGGGCGACGATCCGCGGCCACAGCGAGTCCAGCGCGGGCCGCTGCACGGAGAACAGCACGGCGGAGAGCCCCGCGACGAGGTACAGCGGCCATACGGCGGGCTCCGGCAACAGCGCGTTCACCAGCAGCGCGGCACTGAGCAGGCCCTGCCCGACCTCCGTCCACACGATCAGCGTCCGCTTGTCGAGGGCGTCCGCGAGCGCGCCGCCGTACAGCCCGAACACGACGAGCGGGACCAGCTGGACGGCCCCGATCGCCCCCACCGCCGCCGCGGACCCCGTCAGCTCCTTCAACTGCACCGGCAGCGCGACGAACGTCAGAAAACTCCCGAAGCTGGAGATCAGCCCCGAGAACCAGAGCCGCCGGAAGTCACGGGAGGCCCGCCAGGGGGCGAGATCGGGAAGCAGCGCGCGCAGGGAGTCGATGACCACGAGGGGCCATGCTCGGCGTCCCGGGGAAGGAGGGCAACGGGTTTTCGCGCCCCGGCCGCTCCTGGACGGTTCCGGGTGGGAAAAGGCTCACCAGGAGGGTGGGGGTGGGGCTGTCAGGGACTCCGGCAGTCTGGAGAGGCGGTCGCGGAAACCCCGCCGCACCCGCGCCGAGCGCCCGCTCTCGCCCGCCGCCGCGCTGACCAGGTGCTGCACTGTGTCCAGGTCCAGCTCCGAGCCGTCCGGCACGGTCAGCGTCTCGTGGGACAACGCCGTCAGCTCACCCTCCCCGGGCCCGAGGGACAGCACCGTGAGCCCGCAGCGCCGCGCGTCCGCCACCCGCTCCAGCAGCGCCGGATCACCTTCCGGGGAGGCCACCAGCAGCGTCTCGCCCCGCCGCGCCGCCTCGATCCGTCCGAGGCCCACCGCGAGATGCGCGGGATCGCACGGACGCGCGTGATGCCGTACGAGAGTCGGCGCCAGCTCCGGCGTACCGGACCACGCGGCCTCGTCCACCAGATGCGCCGCGAGATGCCAGGGCTCGTACGCCGCCGTCCCCACCAGCAGCAGCCCGCCCCCGTGCGAGACCACCGATCCGCGCAGCACCGCGCCGAACCTCCGCGTGGCCCCCAGCCACTCCGTCCCGGCGAGCACCTCGCGCAGCAGCGCGACCCGTACGGCGTCCATGCGCCCGCATCCTGCCCCACCCGCCCCACCCCCGCCCCCGCTTCGCACCCGATTCACCCGACACGGCGAAAGCGCCCTTGCCACCCCCACGTAAAGTCGGCCCATGACCTCTAGCGACAGCGCACAGAACGCCCCCGCGAAGGCCCCCGCCAAGGACCCGTGGGACCTCCCCGACGTCTCCGGACTGGTCGTCGGCGTGCTCGGCGGCACCGGCCCGCAGGGCAAGGGTCTCGCCTACCGGCTCGCCAAGGCCGGCCAGAAGGTGATCATCGGCTCGCGCGCCGCCGACCGCGCGCGGAGCGCCGCCGAGGAGCTCGGGTACGGCGTCGAGGGCGCCGACAACGCCGAGACCGCCCGCCGCAGCGACATCGTGATCGTCGCCGTGCCGTGGGACGGACACGGCAAGACCCTTGAGTCGCTGCGCGAGGAACTGGCCGGCAAGCTCGTCGTCGACTGCGTCAACCCGCTCGGCTTCGACAAGAAGGGCGCCTACGCCCTCAAGCCCGAGGAGGGCAGCGCCGCCGAGCAGGCCGCCGCCCTGCTGCCGGACTCCCGGGTCGCCGCCGCCTTCCACCACCTCTCCGCCGTCCTCCTCCAGGACCCGGAGATCGAGGAGATCGACACCGATGTGATGGTGCTGGGGGAGGAGCGGGCCGACGTCGAGATCGTCCAGGCCCTCGCCGGCCGGATCCCCGGGATGCGCGGCGTCTTCGCGGGCCGGCTGCGAGGCGCCCACCAGGTGGAGTCCCTGGTCGCCAACCTGATCTCCGTCAACCGCCGCTACAAGGCCCACGCGGGACTGCGGGTCACCGACGTCTGAGCGCATGGGGGACACTGGACGACGCACGCACCGTCCACCCGGTGTCCCCCGACAGGAGAGCAGCACCATGCCCCGCCTCGCGATCTACACCCTCGTCGTCTGTCTCCTCGCCGTCGCCGCCGCGGTCGTCTCCTTCGCCCAGGGCAGCTTCCTCGGGGTGGTCTGGGTGCTGCTCGCGGGCCTGTCGTCCAACATGACCTGGTACTACGTCAAGCGGGACAAGGCCCGGAAGTCCGTCACCGGCTGACCGCGCCTGAAGGCACGGTTTCGGGCTGTTGTCCGAGCCGGAGGAACGGTCTGCCCGGCACGATCCACCGCCCGGGGGCTGGTGCTGTGGCCCGGCATACAGACGGACTCCTGTCCGGCCGCGGAGCTCGGGTGGGCGTTTCGGCCTTTTGGGGCGGGTCCGGAGACGACAGCCGGACCGCCACCCGTGGCCCTGGAGTTCCCCGCGGAGACCTCTTTGTCCCGGCGCCGATGCCGTGCACAATGCACGGGACCCCGCCCCACGTGCGGCGGAGGTTCCGAGGAGGACGTGTCATGGTCACCGTCTCGTGGCTGTCGGCGGCGGCACTGGCCGGTGCGGGTGCGGCCGCACTGCTGATGCTCGTACGGTTGCGTCGTGCCGCTGCGGGCCGGGTGGCGGAGCTGGCCCAGTTGGAACAACTGGTGGAGCGCCGGGCGGAACAGGTGACCGCGCTCAGTCATGAGCTGCGCACCCCCCTCAGCATGATCAAGGGTGCCGTGGATCTGCTGCGGGAAGGAGCCCCGGGTCCGCTGACAGCGGCGCAGGAGCGGTTGCTGCAGGTCGCGGACCATCAGTCCACACAGGTCATCGGCCTGTGCGAGAGCCTGCTGATCCAGGCGAAGATCGAGGCGGGCCTGTTCACACCGCGCATGGAGAAAGTGGACGTGTCGGTGGTGGCGCGAGACGTCGTCACCGCCATGCGGCCGCTGTGCGCTCAGCGCGGGCAGCGGATCGGCCTGGACGTCCCGCAGGTGATGCCGCGGATCCCGGCGGACCCGATGCTGCTGACGCAGGCGCTGACGAACCTGCTGTCGAACGCGAGCAGGTTCACCACCACCGGTGGCAGCATCGACGTCCGGGTCGCCCTTATAGACACCGGAGTCGCCGTGTACGTCACCGACGACGGCGCCGGCATGACGCGGGCCGAGCGGCACCGGCTGTTTCACCGCTTCGCCACCGGGCGGCCCCTGGCCGACGGGACCGGCCTCGGTCTCGTGATCACGAAGACCGTCGTGGAGTTGCACGGAGGGGACATCATGGTGCACACCGCGTCCACGCGCGGGACGACGTTCCTGCTGACCCTGCCCGATGCGTCATGACGGCTCCGCGGGGCACGACGGCCGGGCCCACCGCGCTGGTGGTTGACGACGAGCCGCAGATGACGATCATCATTGAGTACGCCCTGCAGACACAGGGATTCACCGTGCTCACCGCACATGACGGCGCCACCGCGCTGAATCTGCTGCGGACACGTGCCGTCGACCTGGTCGTGCTGGACGTGATGATGCCGACGATGGACGGGATCACCCTGTGCGGACGCATCCGGGCCCGGTCGGACGTGCCGGTCATGCTGCTCACCGCGCTGTCCCAGCACGACGACGTCATCGTCGGCCTGGAGAACGGCGCGGACGACTACGTGACCAAGCCCTTCCACCCCCGTGAGGTGGCACTGCGCGCCCAGGCACTGGTGCGCCGCCACCGACGGGGCAGCGGTGCCGCGGTGCGCGTCGGCAGTCTGGTGATCGACCCGGTGGCGCAGTCGGCGACCCTCGGGCGGCACCGGCTGGAGCTGCCGTTCACGGAGTTCAAACTGCTGAGCCATCTCGCCTCCCGGCGGGGTGTGCCGCAGTCCTGGCAGGACCTGCTGCGGGAGGTATGGGGCACGACGGACCTGCTGGGCGGACGGGACGTGGTCAAGTCCACGGTGTACCGGCTGCGCTCGCGGCTGGCGGGGGTGCCGGGCGGCTCGGCGTACATCCACACGCTGCGCGGGGTCGGCTACCTGATGCCGGATCTGTCGGCGGACGCCCGGGACGGCGAGCCGGACGGAACGCCGGCTGGGTGACGGCGCTGTCACCGGGGATCACTCCGGCGTCACCGACACCCCGTTCACGCGCTCCTAACCTGGCCGAAACATCGCCCGGCAGAGCCCGTCCCGGCTCGAATACGCGGAGGTCAACGTCGTGAACAAGGGAAGAGGATCGCGCCGCGGCGCGACACTGACGACGGTGCTGGCGGCTGTGGTCGTCGTGGCCGCGAGCGGCTGCGCGCGGGAGGCCGATGACGTCAGCGCAGCACAGGACGGCGGCGTGGTGCACGTCGCCTGCGGCGCGCCCGAGGAGTGGTGCGCCGCCACCACCGAGCAGTTCGCCAGGACCGCCGGGGTGAAGGCCGACTTCGTCCGCCTCTCCAGCGGCGAGGCGCTGGCCCGTATCCAGGCGGGCAAGGACAACACCGAGTTCGACGTGTGGTACGGCGGCCCCGCTGACGGATACGCCGCCGCGGGCGACATGGGCCTGCTGGAGCCCTATGTGTCGGCGAACGCGAAGGCCATCCCCGCCAAGTACAAGGACGCCTCCGGGATGTGGACCGGCGTCTACGTCGGCGCGCTGGGCTTCTGCAGCAACGGCAAGCTGCTGAAGGAGAAGGGCCTCAGCGCCCCGCAGTCCTGGGCCGACCTTCTCGACCCGAAGCTGAAGAAGGACGTCGGCATCGCGCATCCGTCCACGTCGGGCACCGCGTACACGGCCCTGTGGACGCAGGTCCAGCTGGCTGACGGCGACAAGGACAAGGCGCTGAAGTACATGCGCCGGCTCCACCCGAACGTGCTGCAGTACACCAAGTCCGGCTCGGCGCCGGCGCAGATGACGGCGCGCGGCGAGGTCGCCGTCGGCGTCATCTTCTCCCACGACTGCGTGGCCACCAAGGAGGAGGGTTTCCCCGACCTTGAGGTGACCTTCCCGTCCGAGGGCACCGGCTACGAGACCGGCGGCGTCGCCCTGATCAAGGGCGCGAAGAACCCCGTGAGCGCCAGGAAGTTCGTCGACTGGGCGCTGACTCCCGAGGCGCAGGAGATCGGTCCCAGCGTGAAGGCGTACCAGTTCCCGACCAACCCGAACGCCAAGGTGTCGGACAAGGTCGTCGACCTGGACGGTCTCAAGCTGGTGAACTACGACGCGGACGCGGCCGGGGCGGCCAAGGCAGAGCTCACCAAGCGGTTCGACGAAGAAGTCGCGCAGGCGCCGAAGTCATGACCACGATGCTTTCCCGCCGTGAGCCGTCCACCTCGACCGAGGTGGCGGCCAGGCGGCTGCGCCGCCGGACCGACCCGGGCGTCCGGATCCTGATCGCCGCGGTCACCCTGCTGGTGACGATCGGAGCGGTCGTGCCGCTGGTCGCGGTGCTCGCCACCGCCTTCTCGCCCGACGCGCTTCCCCGCTACGGGGAGTTCTTCACCTCGTGGGTCGACCTCGCAGTCCTGCGCAACACCCTGGTGCTCGGCGCTCTCGTCGGCCTCTGCGGAACGGCGCTGGGCTTCCTGTTCGCGTTCGTCCAGGCCAGGCTTGATGTGCCGGGGAAGAAGGTCCTGCACGTCATCGCCCTGATACCGATCGTCAGCCCGCCGTTCGCGGTCGCCACGGCCACCGTCGTGCTGTACGGCCGGCGCGGTGTCATCAGTCACGGTGTGTTCGGTGTGGAGTACGACATCTACGGCCTCGACGGGCTGGTGTTCGTGCTGTCGCTGTCCCTCTTTCCCGTGGCGTACCTGGGGCTGCTCGGCATGCTGCGGGGGCTGGACCCGGCGCTGGAGGAGGCGGCCATGAACATGGGCGCCTCCCGGTGGCACACGCTGCGGACGCTGATCCTGCCACTGGTGGCACCCGGTCTGGTCGCGCCGTTCCTGCTGCTGTTCGTGGAGGCGATCGCCGACCTGGCCAACCCCCTGGTACTCGGTGGGGACTACACCGTCCTCGCCGGCCGCGCCTATCTGGCGGTCACCGGCGAGTACGACATCACCGGCGCAGCGGTCTACTGCGTGATCCTTCTCGTGCCGTCGCTGGCCATGTACTTCGGGCAGCGGCGGTGGATGAACCGGAAGGTGCGTACGACGATCACCGGCCGTCCGTCCGGCAGCGTCCATCTGATCACCGGCTGGGCACGGTGGCCGGTCTACGGGCTGGCGCTGCTGGCCGCCGCGGTGATCCTGAGTCTCTACGGCACGGTGATCGTCGGGTCGGTGACCCGGGTGTTCGGCGTCGACAACACGTTCACGCTCGACTACCTCAAGGAGGTCGTCACCGGGGTGGGGGTCGAGGCGGTGCTGGACACGCTCAGGTTCGCCGCCATCGCGACGCCCGTCGCGGGTCTCGTCGGTCTGGTCATCGCCTGGCTGGTCGTGCGGCACCTGGACCGCACGGCCTGGCTGCTCGACCTCGGTGGCACGCTGGGCGTCGCCGTTCCCGGCACCGTACTGGGCATCGGCTTCGTGCTGGCGTACCGGCCGGACCGGTGGATCGGCCCGGTACACGCGTTCCCGAGCCTGGTGGGAGGCAGCGCCGTCGCCGGTGGTGCGGTCGCGATCGTCCTGGCGTACATCGCCCGCAGCGTCCCGGCGGGCCAGCGCACCGCGGTGGGCTCGCTCACGCAGCTGCATCCCTACATCGAGCAGGCGTCGACGGACCTTGGGGCGAGTCCGCTGCAGACCTTCCGCCGGGTGACGCTTCCGCTGATCCGGCCGGCGCTGCTCACCGGGTTGAGCTACAGCTTCGCCCGCAGCATGACCTCCGTCTCGACGATCGTCCTGCTGGTCACACCCGAGACGAAGATCATCACATCGCAGGTCCTCAGCGCCGCCAGCACGGGCCGGTACGGCGTCGCCTTCGCGTACTGCACCGTGCTGACCGCACTGGTGCTCACCGGCTTCGCACTCATCCGCGTCCTCGTCGGCACCGGAGCGGCTCTGCAGCGCACCGCCACTTCCGAAAGGCAGAAGACATGACCGCCGCCGCGCCCGAACTCACCACCGCGCCACCGCGCGAGGCCGACAGCGGACATCTGCGGCTCGACGCCCTGACCAAGCGGTTCACCGGCCGCTCCGGCACCGTGACCGCCGTGGACAGTGTGTCCCTCGACGTCGAGCCGGGGGAGTTCATCACCCTGCTCGGCCCGTCCGGCTGCGGCAAGACCACCACCCTGCGCATGGTGGCCGGCTTCGAGGACTCCTCCAGCGGCGGCATTCTCCTCGACGGCAAGGCCATCGACGCCGTGCCCCCGCAGCGCAGGCCCATGGCGATGGTGTTCCAGAGCTACGCGCTGTTCCCGCACCTGACCGTGGCGGAGAACATCGCCTACGGGATGCGACTGCAACGGCGTACCCGTGACGACATCGCCACCAGTATGAGGATGGCCGTCACCAGCATGAACCTGGTCGGTCTGGAGGACCGCAGCCCGCATGAGCTGTCCGGCGGCCAGCAACAGCGGGTCGCACTGGCCCGTGCCCTGGTGGTGCAGCCGAAGGTGCTGCTGTTCGACGAGCCGCTGTCCAATCTGGACGCGAAGCTGCGTGACGCGATGCGGGCGGAGATCCGGCGCATCCAGAAGATGTTCGGCATCACCAGCCTCTACGTCACCCACGACCAAGACGAGGCGATGAGCATGTCCGACCGGATCGTGGTGATGAACAAGGGAAGGGTGGAGCAGGCGGCCACGCCGGGCGAGATCTACGCCCGGCCGGCCAGTGTGTTCGTCGCCGACTTCATCGGCCGGGCGAACTTCCTGGAAGCGGTGCCGGAGCAGGTCGGCGGAGGCAGAGCCACCGTTACCGTGCTGGGCCGCCAGGTCACCGTCGCCGCGCACCCCAAGGTGAGCGCCGATGCCGCCGCGTACCTGATGGTGCGGCCGGAAACGGTCAGTCTGTCCGCGGTCACCGACGGCGGCACCGGTATCGGCGTGGTGCTGCGCTCGACATTCCACGGCGCCACGATCGACTACGAGGTGGAGACAACTGCCGGCACCATGACGGTCACCGAACCGGGCGTCGACTCGCGGGAGGCGTTGGCCGAAGGCGCCAACGTCGAGGTCACCTTCGACCCTGACCGGGCCTACCTGCTCACGCGGGACTAGGGATGGACTAGGTGGGGAGGGTGTTCCGAAACCCTTGGCCCGTACCGCAGCCGGTGCTTCACGTGACGTGACGTTCGGTCCGGGAGCCGGACGGGGAGCCGGAGGCGCTGTGTGCCTCGGACAGGCGCAGCAGTCATCACCCGGGCTGCCGCAGGATCACACCAACTGGAACGGGTGGAGGGCGCGACGGGGGTTCGGTGCCGGGTGAGACCGGCAGGCGGACCCCCGTCAGTGTCATCCACCCCGGGTGTGCGCGGGGCCGCTGCGTTTTCGCGGGTCAGTTGGCGAGGCAGTTGGCTACGTCCGTGCCGCGCCTGAAGACATAGTTGTACATGTACTGGCCGCAGTACGTGTCGAAGTCGCTGATGCCGAGCCCGCGCAGCACCGCGTCCACCCCGTCGAAGAACACGGCGTTGACCGACGGCACCCACAGCAGCGCGAACACGAACAGCAGTCCGAACGGCGCGAACGGCTCCACCTGCCGCTTCACGTCGTACGGCAGCCAGGGCTCGACCACGCCGTACCCGTCGAGGCCCGGCACCGGCAGGAAGTTCAGGATCGCCGCCGTGACCTGGAGCAGCGCGAGGAACGCGAGCGCGTACCGGAAGGCGGCCGGCACCCCGTCCAGCGCGTCCAGCCAGAACGGCGCCGTGCACACGGCCGCGAACAGCACGTTCGTCAGCGGACCGGCCGCCGAGACCAGGCTGTGCTGCCAGCGCTTGTGGATCCGCCCCCGCTCGATGAAGACGGCGCCGCCCGGCAGACCGATCCCGCCCATGATCACGAAGATCACCGGCAGCACGATGCTGAGCAGGGCGTGGGTGTAGGCGAGAGGATTGAGGCTCAAGTAGCCCTTGGCTCCCACGGTGATGTCCCCGCTGTGCAGGGCCGTCCGCGCGTGGGCGTACTCGTGCAGACACAGCGAGACGATCCAGGCCGCCGTCACGAACAGGAACACCGCCAGGCCGGGCTGCTCGGCGAACCCGGTCCAGGTGGCCCAGCCGGTGACCGCGGTGACGGCGAGGATCCCCACGAAGACCGGGCTGATCCTCCGGTCGCCGTTACGGGTGGTGGCGGTGGTCATGGGGCTCCCCTGAGCTTCTCGGCACGCGTGGAACGGCCCGACCGTACCGGGCGCACCGGGAAAACGTCTCGCGGTGGCCCCCGGGTTCCGTGGAAAGGTGGGGACATGGGGCTGTGGCAGGTGTTCTACGAGGACTGGCAGATGGAGTGCTGCGGTGAGCCGTTCGCCGTCGGCGAGGAGGTGAGCTGGCCGCTGCTGCTGCGGACGTCCTGCGAGGTGCTCGGCGGTGGCTGGGACGAGCACCTCACCAAGGTCTCGGGGCCGGTGGAGGACGTGCGCGCGGTACGGGTCGTGCGCGAGGGGCCGACCGCGGCGGTGCAGGTCGGCGACGCCTGCGACGGGCTGTCCCCCGGGGACCGGGTCCGCCTGGTCGGACTGCTCGTCGTCAACGGGCACGGCGGCGGACCGCGGGTGACGGGCCGGGTGCGGGCCGTCCGGGTGGTGACCCAGGTGTACGAGGAGAGTCCGCCCGGTTCGCGCACCTGGGAGCCGGTACCGGGGGAACGCGGCCTGCGCGCGGTGGACCGCTGCCCGAAGTGGTTCGACGACGGCACCCCGGACGAGCGTGGCCGACGCCCCGCCGAGTCGGGCGCCCTGGCGACCCTGGAGATCCCGGATCCCGCCCCGGATCGCGGGCGGGGTCTTGACGGGAATCGTGCTCGGGGTCCTGGGCGGGATCGCGGGCGGGGTCTTGGTGGGGATCGCGGGCGGGGTCTTGGTGGGGATCGCGGGCGGGGTCTTGGTGGGGATCGCGGGCGGGGTCTTGGTGGGGATCGTGGTGGGGATCGTGGCCGGGGTTTCGGCCCGGATCTCGAGCGGGGTCTTGGCGCGGATCCCGCCCGGCGTCCCGGCCCGAATCCGGGCCTGGATCCCGGCCCGGGTCCCCGTCCGGGGGTTGGCCCGGGTCCCCGTCCGGGTTCCGGCCCGGGTTCCGGCCCGGGTTCCGGCCCGGGTTCCGGCCCGGGTGTCGGCCCGGGTTCCGGTCCGGGTGTCGGTCTGGGTTCCGGCTCGGGTTCCGGTCCGGGTGTCGGCCCGGGTTCCGGTCTGGGTTCCGGCTCGGGTTCCGGTCCGGGTGTCGGCCCGGGTTCCGGTCTGGGTTCCGGCTCGGGTTCCGGTCCGGGTGTCGGCCCGGGTTCCGGTCTGGGTTCCGGCTCGGGTTCCGGTCCGGGTATCGGCCCGGGTTCCGGTCTGGGTTCCGGCCCGGGTCCCCGTCCGGGTGTCGGCCCGGGTCCCCGTCCGGGTTCCCGTCCGGGTTCCGGTCCGGGTTCCGGTCCGGGTGTCGGCCCGGGTGTCGGCCCGGGTTCCCGTCCGGGTCCCGGCCCGGGTCCCGGCCCGGGTTCCCGCCCGGATGCCCGTCCGGGTTCCGGCCCGGGTTCCCGCCCGGGTTCCCGCCCGGGTCCCGGCCCGGGTCCCCGCCCGGATCCCCGTCCGGATCAAGCCCCGGGTTCCTGAGCGTCGTACCCCTGACCCGCCCCGGGGCCGCGCCATCCCGGCGTAACTCCGTGACCGCTTCCGTTCTCGCCGGAGACAATGAACCCCGTGCGCTATCGCATCCTCGGCACCACCCAGGCACTCCGCCCCGACGGCACCGCCGTCGCCGTCGGCGGGGCGCGGCTGCGTGCCCTGTTGACGGTGTTGGCGCTCCGGGCCGGGCGGAGCGTTCCCGCCGGGCTGCTGGTGGAGGAGGTGTGGGCGGACGATCCACCAGTGGACGCGCCAGCCGCGCTGCAGGCCCTGGTCGGGCGGCTGCGCCGGGCCTTGGGCGCGGACGCGGTCGTCTCCGCCGAGGGCGGCTACCGGCTAGCCACCACCCCCGACGCCGTCGACCTGCACCGCTTCGAACGGCTCACCGCCGATGGTCTCCGCGCCCTCGCCGACGGCGACCCCGCCAAGGCCGCCGTCCTCCTCGACGACGCCCTCGCCCTCTGGCAGAGCCCGCCCCTCGCCGACCTGCCCGACCGCACCGCGGAGGCCGCCCGCCGGGAGGCCCGCCGCCTGGACGCGGTGCGCGCCCGCCACACCGCGGCCCTCGCCCTCGGACACGGCGAGCAGTCGCTGCCCGAGCTCACCGCGGTCTGCGACGCCCACCCCCTGGACGAGTCGCTCCAGGCCCTGCGGCTGCGCGCCCTGAGCGACGCGGGCCGTCCCGCCGAGGCCCTGGCCGCCTACGAGGACGTCCGCCGGATCCTCGCCGACCGCCTGGGCTCCGACCCCGGTCCCGAACTCCGCGCCCTGCACACGCGACTCCTCGCCACACCCCCGTCCCCTTCGACGGCGCCCACGCCCTTCGCCCCCGCCGGCTCCTCAGCCGGGTCGGCGTCCGGTTCCGCTCCCCGACCCCCCTCCACCCCGCCGCCCCCTGGCAACCTCCGCGCCCGTCTCACCTCCTTCGTCGGCCGGGAGAGGGACATCGGCGCCATCCGTGGGGACCTCGTGGAGGCGCGGCTCGTCACCCTGCTCGGGCCCGGCGGCGCGGGGAAGACGCGGCTGTCGCAGGAGGCCGCCGAGGGCGTGCGGGACATCGCGCGCGACGGCGTCTGGCTGGCGGAACTCGCCCCCGTCGCCGACCCGGACGCCGTACCGCAGGCCGTGCTGACCGCCCTCGGCGCGCGGGAGACCGTGATGTACGGCGCCGGCGCCGAGGAGATGCGCGCGGTCGCCGAACGCACCGACGACCCGGTGGAGCGGCTGGTCGAGCACTGCGCCCGGCGCCGCATGCTGATCGTCCTCGACAACTGCGAGCACGTCGTCGAGGCCGCCGCCCGTCTCGTCGAGGAGCTCCTCGTCCGCTGCCCCGGTGTGACCGTCCTCGCCACCAGCCGTGAACCCCTCGGTGTCCCGGGCGAGTTGCTGCGCCCCGTCGAGCCGCTGCCGGAGCCCGTCGCGCTGCGGCTGTTCGCCGACCGGGGCGCGGCCGCCCGCCCCGGGTTCCGGATCGCGGACGACCCCGAGGCCTGCGCCGAGATCTGCCGCCGGCTCGACGGTCTGCCTCTCGCGATCGAACTCGCCGCCGCCCGGCTGCGCATGCTCACCCCGCGCCGGATAGCCGACCGCCTCGACGACCGCTTCCGGCTGCTCACCTCGGGCAGCCGTACCGTCCTGCCCCGCCAGCAGACCCTGCGCGCGGTCGTGGACTGGTCCTGGGACCTGCTCGACGAGGAGGAGCGCGAGGTCCTCGCCCGGCTGTCGGTGTTCGCCCGAGGCTGCGACCTGGCCGCCGTGGAGGCGGTGTGCGGGCCCGCGCACGACGTGCTCTCCTCCCTCGCCTCCCTCGTCGACAAGTCCCTCGTGGTCGCCGCCCCGGCCCCGGACGGCGAGATGCGCTACCGGCTCCTGGAGACCGTCGCCGAGTACGCCGCCGAACGGCTCGACGAGAGGGGCCGGCGGGCCGACGCCGAGCGGGCGCATCTGACGTACTACCGCGAACTCGCCCGCACCACCGAGCCCTCGCTGCGCGGCCCGCGCCAGCGGCAGGCCGTCGCGCTCTTCCAGCTCGAGTACGAGAACCTGCGCACCGCGCTGCGCCGCGCCGTCGCCGCCCGCGACGAGCAGGAGGCCCTCTGTCTCTCCCTCTCCCTCGTCTGGTACTGGCAGATGCGGGATCTGCGGATCGAGGCCCGCACCTGGTGCGGCGCGGTCATGGCCCTCGGCCCCGACCCCTTCGCCGAGCCCGTCCGCCCCGCCGCCGCGGTCCTCAGGCCGGTCATCGAGACCCCGCCGCCGGTGTCCGGCGAGGTCCTCGCGGAGGCCCGGCGCGGGGTCCATCTCGCCCATCTCGCCTGTATGGACACCGAGCTGGACGCCTGGAACACCCCGGAGGCCCAGCGCAAGCTGCGGATCGTCAGCGAGACCTACGCCCCCGGCCTGCCGCAGACCTGCCGCCCGCCGGGCCTGCTCTGGTTCTACGCCGTGATGATGACCGGAGACATGGAGCGCATCCGCGTCATCGTCGACGCCAACGTCGAGACCTGCCGCGCCACCCCCGGCTACGAGTGGGAGCTGGCCACCACGCTGCAACTGCGCGCCAACCTCCTCGCCAACCGCGCCGACTGGGCCGGTGCCGCGGGCCGGGACGCCGACGCGGCCCTGGACGTCTTCCGCCGGCTGGGCGACGCCTGGGGCTCGGCCGAGGCCCTCTCGGCGCGCGCCGAGGCCCGTGAGCGGACGGGCGACTACCGGGGTGCCGCGGCCGACTACGAGGAGGCCCGCGTCCTGGCCGAACAGCTCGACGCCCGCCACCAGTCGGCGGTCCTCGGCGCCCGGCTGGGCAGCGTGCTGATCGAGGCCGGTGAGGAGGAGCGGGGCGAGCGCCTGCTGCGCGAGGTCGTCGAGGCCACGGCCGACGGCCACAACGAGGCCATGCCCGCCGCCCGTCTCTTCCTCGCCTCGCACCTCGGGCTGACCGGCCGCCACAGCGAGGCCCGTGAACAACTCCGGCTGCTGCGCGAGACGTTCGGCCTCGCGCACTTCGTCGTCTTCGACGCCTTCATCCTGGGCGCGGAGGCCTGGGTGGACGTGGTCGACGGCCGCTACGAGCCGGCCCTGGTCTCCGTCCGCAAGGCCATGGAGCACGCGTCCGACCGGCTGGCCATGAACATCGCCCCGCACATGCGCGGCTTCTACCTGGCCATCGGGGCCTATGCCCTGGCCGGTGTCGGGGGCGGTGGTCGCGCCGCGGACGCCGCCCGCTGTCTCGGAGCCGCCGCGTCCCTGCTGCCCCCGGGCCATGTCGCCGTCCGCCTCGAGCGCGAGACGGTCGCCCGGGCCACCGGTGCCGCCCGGGCCGTACTCGGCGACACGGCGTTCGAGGCCGCGTACGCCGAGGGCGGCGGCCTCTCCTACGAGGAGGCCGCCGCCCTGGTGTGAGGGCCCGGCAGGGCCCGGCTCCGCACGGGAAGCCCCCGGCTCAGGTCTTGGTGCGGAACTTGTGGATGGCGACCGGCGCCATCACCGCCGTCAGCCCCACCGACCAGGCCAGCGTCACCCACAGGCCGTGGGCGACCGGACCGCCCACCATCAGACCGCGGGCCGCGTCCGCGAGCGAGGACAGCGGGTTGTAGTCGGTGAAGTTCTGCAGCCAGCCCGGCATCGAGGCGGTCGGCGCGAAGATCGACGAGCCGAACTGGAGCGGCATCAGCACCAGGAAGCCCATCGCCTGCACGGACTGGGCGCTCTTCATCACCACGCCGAGCGTGAGGAACACCCACATCAGCGCGGAGCCGAACACCGTGGCCAGCCCCACGGCCGCGATCAGACCGGGCCAGTGGGTGATGTCGAAGCCCACCAGCACGGCCACGACCATGAGGATCACACAGGCGACCAGCATGCGCATCAGCTCGACCACGATCTTGGCGAACAGCACCGAGCCCCGGCCGATCGGCAGCGACCGGAAGCGGTCCATGACCCCGGAGTTGAAGTCCGTGTTGAAGCCGGTGCCCACGCCCTGGGCCATGTTCATCCCCATCATGGCCAGCAGACCGGGGATGACGTACTGGACGTAGGCCTCCTGGCCGCCGCCCAGCGACTTCCCGATGGACCCGCCGAAGACGTACACGAACAGCAGGGTGAAGATCACCGGGAACAGGATGGCGTCGAACATCGACTCCGGGTCCTGCCGTATCCACAGCAGATTGCGGCGGATGAGCGCACCGGTGTGCCGCAGATGGCTGCGCAGCGGGATCCGCGCGTCCGCCGTGCCCTTGATCTCGACGGCGGTGGGGGTGGCGGTGGCGGTGGCGCTCATACGGCGACCTCCTCGCGGTCGTCGGCGGGCACGGTGTCCTGCGGGGCACTGGCGCGGTGGCCGGTGAGGGAGAGGAACACCTCGTCGAGGCTGGGCAGTTCGGTGGTGAGGGAGGAGAGGGTGACGCCGCGCGCGGTGACCGCGCCGACGACGGCGGTGAGCTGTTCGTCGCTGAGCACCGGCACCAGCAGCGAGCCGCGCTCGCCGTCCACGACGGTGGTGGCGAGCCCGGTGACGCCGAGTTCGTCGATCCAGCCGGCCAGCGGGCGCAGCTGGAGCGGATCGGCGGGCCGGATCCGCAGGGTGCGTCCGCCGACCTTCGCCTTCAGCTCCTCGATCCCACCGCCCGCGATGACCCGGCCCCGGTCGACCACGGTCAGCTCGGCGGCCAGCTGCTCGGCCTCCTCCATGTACTGGGTGGTCAGGACCACGGTCACGCCGTCCCCGACCATCGTCTTGACCTCGTCCCACACCTCGTTGCGGGTGCGCGGGTCGAGGCCGGTGGTCGGTTCGTCCAGGAACAGCACGGTGGGCCGGCCGATCATGGACGCGGCGAGGTCCAGCCGCCGCCGCATACCGCCGGAGTACGTCGCCGCCGGCCGCCGGGCGGCCTCGGTCAGCGAGAACCGCTCCAGCAGCTCGTCGGCGCGGGCCCGGGAGTCCTTGCGGGACAGGTCGAGCAGCCGCCCGATCATGTACAGGTTCTCCCAGCCGGGGAGCTTCTCGTCCACGGAGGCGTACTGCCCCGTGAGGCCGATGACCCGGCGCAGCTGCCGGGGCTGCCGTACGACGTCGTAGCCGGCGACGGTCGCCTGCCCCGCGTCGGCGGCGAGCAGGGTGCACAGGATCCGCACCAGGGTGGTCTTGCCAGCGCCGTTCGGCCCCAGCACCCCCATCACGGTGCCCTCCCGCACATCCAGGTCCACCCCGTCCAGTGCCCTGGTCTCGCCGTAGTGCTTGACCAGCCCCCGGACGGTCACGGCGCTCCGGGCGCCACCGGGGTTCATGTCGATTCGCGTCATGCCAGGAACGGTCCCAGCCCCCACCGACAAACCACCGACAGCCCACCTACAGGCGTTCCCGCGCGCCGACAGTCCGCCTACAGAACGCGGCAGCCCGCCGACGGGGGACGATCGGCGGGCTGCACTGTGCGGAGATGGCTCCAGGGGACGGCTCTAGTGGACGCTGTGCTCCTCCAGCGGGAACGTCCCGCCGACGACGTCCTCGGCGAACGCCTTCGCGGCGTTGCCCATCACCTCACGCAGGTTCGCGTACTGCTTGACGAACTTCGGCACCCGTCCGCCGGTCAGTCCGAGCATGTCGGTCCACACCAGCACCTGGGCGTCGCACTCCGGGCCGGCGCCGATGCCCACGGTCGGGATGTGCAGCACGCGCGTCACCTCGGCGGCCAGCTCGGCCGGCACCAGCTCCAGGACCACCGCGAACGCGCCCGCGTCCTGGACGGCCTTCGCGTCCCGCAGCAGCTGCTGGGCCGCCTCCTCGCCGCGGCCCTGTACGCGGTAACCCATCGCGTTCACGGACTGCGGGGTCAGCCCGATGTGGGCCATGACCGGGATGCCGGACTCCACCAGCAGCTCGATCTGCCGGTGCGAGCGCTCGCCGCCCTCCAGCTTCACGGCCCCGACCCCGGCCTCCTTGACCAGCCGGGTCGCGCTGCGCAGCGCCTGGACCGGGCCCTCCTGGTACGAGCCGAAGGGCAGGTCGCCGACGATCAGGGCCCGCCGGGTGCCCCGGACGACCGCCGCCGACAGCATGGTCATCTCGTCGAGGGTGACGGGTACGGTCGTCTCGTACCCCAGATGACAGTTGCCCGCCGAGTCGCCGACGAGCATCACGGGGATCCCGGCCTCGTCGAACACCGACGCGGTCATCGCGTCGTAGGCGGTCAGCATGGGCCACTTCTCGCCGCGCTCCTTGGCGAGCGCGAGGTCGCGGACGGTGATACGGCGTGTGCCCTTGCCTCCGTACAGCGTCTTGCTGCCGTCGGAGGGGTTTTTCTGGGCAGCCGAGAACTGCGTCATTGCAACGGCTCCTTACGTCATCTCGAGGCGCCCTCACGGCGTCCCCGGACCACCCCCATGGTGGCACCTCGTGCCAGGCAGGGCCAGACCGCCCCGTGTGGCCAAGAACTCGTCCGGCGGAGAACGTGCGGGTGCGAGCCGAAGTAAGAGATGAGTAAGAGAATTGCGTGTCGATCAGATACGAGACGGTCTCGTATCGAAAAGGTTCTACGCTCGACGGCATGACTACTCCTGCCGTCCCCATCGCGCCCCGGATACCGGAACAGGTGCACCGGCGCCGTTGGGCGATCCTCGGCGTGCTGATGCTGAGCCTGCTGATCGTGGTGCTGGACAACTCGATCCTGAACGTCGCGATCAAGACCATCTCCACCCCGGCCCCGACCGGGCTCGGCGCCACGCAGAGCGAGCTGGAGTGGGCCATAAACGCCTACACCCTGGTCTTCGCGGGTCTGCTGTTCACCGCAGGTCTCCTCGGCGACCGCATCGGTCGCAAGAGGGTCCTGCTCGGCGGGCTCGCCGTGTTCGGCATCGGCTCCGCGCTCGCCGCCGAGTCCGGCTCGCCGGCCCAGCTCATCGCCTTCCGGGCGCTGATGGCCGTCGGGGCCGCCTTCGTGATGCCGGCCACCCTCGCCGTCCTCATGAACGTCTTCGAGCGGGACGAGCAGCCCAAGGCGATCGGCATCTGGGCCGGCGGCGTGGGCCTCGCCATCGCGATAGGGCCGATCACCGGAGGCCTCCTCCTCGACCACTTCTGGTGGGGCTCGGTCTTCCTCATCAACGTGCCGATCGTGATCCTCGCGTTCGTGCTGATGCTCTGGCTGGTGCCCGACTCCCGCGACCCCAACCCGGGCCGGATCGACCCCGTGGGCGTCGTCCTGTCCGTCGTCGGCCTGGTGCTGCTCGTCTACGGCATCATCAAGGGCGGCGAGCTGGCCGACTTCACCGACGTCGCCGTGCTCTCGACGATCGGCGCCGGTCTCGCCGTACTCGCCGCGTTCGTCGTGTTCGAGGCGCGCAGCGACCACCCGTCGATAGACGTCACCTACTTCAAGAACAAGGTGTTCTCGGCCGCGATGGCCGTCATCACCCTGGTGTTCTTCGCGCTGATGGGCGTGACCTTCTTCTCGGTCTTCTACACCCAGAGCGTGCGCGGCTACTCACCGCTGCAGTCCGGTCTGCTCCTGCTGCCGCTGGCCGCCGCCCAGCTGATCTTCGCGCCGCGTGCCCGGCTGGTCGTCGACCGCTTCGGGGTCCGGGCCACCACCACGGGCGCCATGCTCGTGCTCACCGCGACCCTGGCCGCGTTCGCCACCCTGGACGCCGACACCCCGATCTGGCTCCTGGAGATCGTCTTCTTCTGCATGGGCACCGGCATGGCGCATGTGATGACCCCGACCAGTGTCGTCATCATGCAGGCCCTGCCCCGCGAGAAGGCCGGCTCCGCCTCCGCCCTCAGCAACACCTTCCGCCAGCTCGGCGGCGCCCTCGGCATCGCCGTCCTCGGCTCGGTGCTCTCCGCGTCGTACCGCTCCGGCATCGAGGACAAGCTCGGCACCCTGCCCGCCGGTCTGCGCGAGACCGCGGGCGAGTCCATCGAGGCCACGCTGGGCGTCGCCGCGAAGCTCGGCGCCCGCGGCCAGGCCCTGGTCGGGCCGGCCGACGACGCCTTCCTGCACGCCATGCACATCACCGCGCTGTGCGGTGCCGTGGTGGCGCTGGCCGGGGCGATCGTGGTGGCGCTCTTCCTGCCCGCGAAGCCGAAGGCCCCTCAACAGGGCGCCCCGGAGGAGGAGTTGGTGCGCACGGAGTCCTAGCACCGTCATGCGGGGAGCGCTCGTGGGTGAGAATTCCCCCGGAAGTCCCCGGAAGTCCCCGGGCGGACGAAAGGAAGACGGACGTGAGCCTCGTCGGCAGTGGCACCGCTCAGGACCAGCCCGTCAGGGGCCGGCCCCGCAGCGAGGCCGTGGAACGGGCCATTCTCGAGGGGACGATGAAGCTCCTGGAGGACGGCGTGCCCCTCGCCGAGATCTCCATAGAGCGCATCGCCCGCACGGCGGGTGTCGGCAAGGCCACCATCTACCGGCGCTGGAGCGGCAAGGAGGAACTCTTCGTCGACGTCCTGCGCACCGCCGAACCCCAGGACCCCGAGCAGCTCCCGGGCACCTCCATGCGGGACGACCTCGTCGTCCTGCTGGAGTCCCTGCGCCGACGGAGTCTGGCCAACCGCTCCTCGGCGATCCTGCACAATGTGCACGCCCAGATGAAGAGCAGCCCGAAGATCTGGGCGGCCTACCACAACTCGGTCATACTTCCCCGGCGCAGGGCCGGTATCGAGGTCCTGCGCCGCGGCCAGCAGAACGGTGAACTCCGCGCCGACCTGGACGTGGAACTGGTGAACGACATCATCGTCGGCCCGATGCTGGTCCGTGCCGTCCTGCGCCCCGAGGCCGACCTCCCCGAGGGGCTTGCGGAACGGATCGTCGACACCCTGCTAGCCGGACTACGCCCCGTCAACTGACCCGTCGGCCGTCGCAATGTGCGCGTTCCGTCACAGAGCCGTCCGCGCACCGCGGCTCAGGAACTCCCGGCGCGGCCCCGATCGTCCTCGTGCCCGTACGGCCGCCGAGGGGCGGCAGGATCGAAGCCGATCATCCCCTAGGGTCTATGCCCGGGGGAGAGACGGTGTGCACGGCAGGCAGTGAGGCGACGGTATGGCGCAGCAGGCGTACATGACGGAGACGGACGACAACGGAGGCTCGGGACCCGAGCGCCGGGGAGACCGGCTCCGGCGCCTGATCGGACGTCTGGTCTCCGGCTGGCGCGGTGACCCGCGCATCTGGCGCCGCGGCCTGGTGGTCGCCGCGCTGGCGCTGCTGCTCTCCCTGGTGATGCTGCTGCACTCGCGCATCCCCAACCGCTTCGGCAACCTCGGCAGCCTCACGGAGACGTTCCTGCCCTGGTTCGGGCTGTTCATCCCGGTGTTCGTACTCCTCGCCCTGGTGCGCAAGTCGGCCAGCGCGCTGATCGCGCTGGTCCTCCCGGCCGTCGTCTGGCTGAACCTCTTCGGCGGGCTCCTCAGCGACAAGACCGGCGGCGGCGGCGATCTCACCGTCGCCACGCACAACGTCAACGCCGACAACCCCGACCCCTCGGGCACCGCCCGGGACGTGGCCGCGTCCGGCGCGGACGTGGTGGCGCTGGAGGAGCTGACCGCCTCGGCGGTGCCGGTCTACGAGAAGGCGATGGCGGCGACGTACAAGTACCACTCGGTGCAGGGCACGGTCGGCCTGTGGAGCAAGTACCCGCTGAGCGCCGTCAAGCCCGTCGACATCAAGCTGGGCTGGACGCGCGCGATGCGGGCGACGGCGAAGACCCCGGAGGGCGAGGTCGCCTTCTACGTCGCGCACCTGCCCTCGGTCCGGGTCAAGCTCCAGGCCGGCTTCACCGCCCGCCAGCGCGACAAGAGCGCGGACGCGCTGGGCGAGGCGATCGCCGACGAGCCGCTGAGCCGGGTGATCCTCCTCGGCGACCTCAACGGCACCATGAACGACCGCTCGCTGAACGCAGTGACCTCCCAGATGCGGTCCACGCAGGGCGCGGCCGGCGACGGCTTCGGCTTCAGCTGGCCGGCGTCGTTCCCGATGGCGCGGATCGACCAGATCCTGGTGCGGGGCGTGGAGCCGGTGACGTCCTGGACGCTCCCGCAGACGGGCAGCGACCATCTGCCGATCGCGGCACGGGTAAAGCTGACCGGCTCGTAACCCGCCGGAATACCGGACCGGGGAGAGTTTGTTCCGTCGTTGAACATACGATGGAACGGCCCCCTCCGATCCGAAAGGCCACGTCCCTCCATGCCTCTGGCGCTGCTCGCCCTCGCCGTCGGTGCCTTCGGCATCGGCACCACCGAGTTCGTGATGATGGGCCTGCTGCCCGACGTGGCGGCCGACCTGCACCTCTCCCTCCCCACCGCCGGACACCTCGTCTCCGCCTACGCCCTCGGCGTCGTCATCGGCGCGCCCCTGCTCGCCGCGGTGACGGCCCGGATGCGCCGCCGCACCCTGCTGATGTCCCTGATGGCCCTCTTCATCGCGGGCAACACCCTCTCGGCGCTCGCCCCCGGCTACGACTCCCTCCTCGCCGCCCGCTTCCTCAGCGGCCTGCCGCACGGCGCCTTCTTCGGCGTCGGCGCGGTCGTCGCCACCGGCCTGGTCGCGCCGGAGCGCAAGGCGCGCTCGGTGTCGCTGATGTTCCTCGGCCTGACGGTCGCCAACATCGCGGGCGTCCCCGCCGCCACCCTCATGGGCCAGCACCTGGGCTGGCGGGCGACCTTCCTCGGCGTCAGCGTGATCGGCCTGGCGGCCGTTGCCTCCCTGGCGGTCCTCATCCCCCGCGACACCGCAGGCGCCCCCGCCACGGGCCTGCGCGGCGAACTGGCGGCCCTGAGGTCCCTCCCGGTCTGGCTGGCCCTCGGCACGACGGTGGCGGGCTTCGGAGCCCTCTTCTCGGCCTACAGCTACATCACGCCGATGCTGACCGACGCGGCCGGCTACGCGGACTCCAGCGTGACGCTGTTGCTGGCGTTGTTCGGGGTGGGCGCGACGATCGGCAACCTGCTGGGCGGCCGCCTCACGGACCACGCGATGCGCCGCACCCTCTTCGCCGGCCTGGCCTCCCTCGCCGCGGTCCTCGCCCTCTTCCCGCTGATGATGCGCACCCAGTGGACCGGCGCCCTGGCCGTGGTCCTGCTCGGCATCGCGGCCTTCGTCGCGGGCACCCCCCTGAACCTCATGGTCATGGAGAAGGCCGCCACGGCGCCCTCGCTGGCCTCCTCCGCCAACCAGGCCGCCTTCAACCTCGCCAACGCGGGCGGCGCCTGGATCGGCGGCCTGACCCTGGCAGCGGGTCTCGGTGTCACCTCCCCGGCCCTCGCGGGCGCCGCGCTGGCGCTCCTGGGGCTGGGCGTGGCGGGGGTGGCGTACGGGGTGGACCGGCGGCGGGCCTTTGGCCGAGGACAGGAGCGGATCGTGGCGACGCATGTGCCCGAGCCAGCCCGGGCGGCGGTGCACCACTGACGCGGACGGGGGGACGAGGGCGAAGCCCGTCCCCCCGTCAGGGGCGCGGGGAACTGCGCGACCGGCCACGACGAGCCCGCAGCCGCCCTGCCCGATCGCGCGGCACGGCGCCTCGCTCAGTCGTCGAACCGCGCCAGATCCCGCAGCCAAGCCCGCGCCGAACTGTCCGACGGCGCCCGCCAGTCACCCCGCGGCGACAGCGAACCCCCCGCCGACACCTTCGGCCCGTTCGGCATCGCCGAGCGCTTGAACTGGGCGAAGGCGAAGAAGCGGCGGCAGAAGACCTCCAGCCACTGCCGGATCTCGGGCAGGTCGTACGCCACCCGCTTGGCCTCGGGGAAGCCGGGCGGCCAGGCGCCGTCCGCCGGGTCGTGCCAGGCGTGCCAGGCCAGGAAGGCGATCTTCGAGGGGCGGAAGCCGTACCGCAGGACGTGGAAGAGCGTGAAGTCGTGCAGCGCGTACGGGCCGATCTTCGACTCGGTCGACTGCATCTCCTCGCCCGGGACCAGCTCCGGGCTGATCTCGGTGTCGAGGATCGCCGCGAGCGTCCCGCCGGTCTCGTCGCCGAACTGCCCGCTGCTGATGACCCAGCGGATCAGATGCTGCATCAGCGTCTTCGGCACACCCGAGTTGACGTTGTAGTGGCTCATCTGGTCGCCCACGCCGTACGTGGACCAGCCGAGGGCGAGCTCCGAGAGGTCGCCGGTGCCGAGCACGATGCCGCCGCGCTGGTTGGCCAGCCGGAAGAGGTAGTCGGTGCGCAGGCCCGCCTGGACGTTCTCGAAGGTGACGTCGTACACCGGCTCGCCGGAGGCGAAGGGGTGGCCCATCTCCCGCAGCATCAGCCGTGCCGTGGGCGTGATGTCCAGCTCGGCCGCGGTGACGCCGAGGGAGTCCATCAGCTTGTGCGCGTTGTCCTTGGTGTGGTCGCTGGTGGCGAAGCCCGGCAGGGTCCAGGCCAGGATGTCGCTGCGCGGACGGCCGGCGCGGTCCATCGCGCGGGCGGCGACGATCAGCGCGTGCGTGGAGTCCAGGCCGCCGGACACCCCGATGACCACCTTCGGGCCGCCGATCGAGGCCAGCCGCTGCTGAAGGCCCTCGACCTGGATGTTGTACGCCTCGAAGCAGTCCAGGGCGAGCCGGTCGGCGTCGGCCGGCACGAACGGGAAGCGCTCCAGACGGCGGCGCAGGCCCAGGTCGGTGAGCGGCGGGTCGAGTGTGAAGGCGATCGTCCGGAAGTCGCCGGTCCGTGCCCGGTGCGTACGGCGGTTGTCGTCGAAGGTGCCCATCCGCTGCCGCTCCTGCCGCAGCAGGTCGAGGTCGACGTCGGCGACCGCGTACTCGTCGCCGAGCGGGAAGCGCTCGGTCTCCGCGAGCAGCACGCCGTTCTCGTAGACCATGGCCTGGCCGTCCCAGGACAGGTCGGTCGTCGACTCGCCGAGGCCGGCCGCCGCGTAGACGTACGCGGCCAGGCAGCGCGCGGACGCCGAGCGGCACAGCAGCTTGCGGTCCTCGGCCCGCCCGACGGTGATCGGGCTGCCGGAGAGGTTCACCAGGAGCGTCGCACCGGCCAGCGCCGCCTCCGCGCTCGGCGGCACCGGCACCCACATGTCCTCGCAGATCTCCGCGAACAGCGTGAGACCGGGGACGTCGTCCGCCGTGAACAGCAGGTCCACGCCGAACGGCACGCTCGCCCCGCCGACCCGGATCGAGCCGCCGCGCTCGTCGGCGCCGTCCGCGATCTGCCGGCGCTCGTAGAACTCCCGGTAGTTCGGCGGGTACGACTTCGGCACGACCCCGAGGATCCGGCCGCGGTGCACGATCACCGCGCAGTTGTAGATCCGGTTGCGGTGGCGCAGCGGGGCACCGACCACCAGGACCGGCAGCAGCCCGGCCGACCCGGCCACCACCGCCCCGAGCGCCTCCTCGACCTGGTCGAGCAGCGCGTCCTGGAGCAGCAGGTCCTCGATGGAGTAGCCGCACAGGCCCATCTCCGGGAAGACGGCGACGGCGACGCCCTCCTCGGCGCACCGGCGCGCGTGGCGCAGCACCGCCTCGGCGTTGGCGGGCGGGTCCGCGATGACCGTGTGGCCCGTGCACGCGGCGACGCGTGCGAAGCCGTGCTGATAGATCGACCAGAAGTTCAACGGAGGCACACGGCTCAGTGTAATCGCTGGTGATCGCTGTAATCGTCAGAGCGACGCGATGGGGTGGTGTGCGGGGGCGTCCCCCGCGCACCACCCCATCGGCGCCTCAGTGCTTGCGGTACGAGTCGACGTAGCCGTTCGCGGGCGTGCCCACGCCGGTGACGTCGTCGTAACCCTTCACCGCGGTCAGCGAGCTGTCCTTGCCGAGGCTGCGGACGGAGGTCAGCAGGCCGTCGGCGGCGTCGTAGCCGTTGGCGAAGTCGACGCGGGCGACCGCGAGGCCGGAGCCCGTGGGGTCGTCGGTGACGTCGTGGTAGACCCGTGAGCCGTACTTGGAGTAGATCGACGGGTTGGCGAAGCCGATCGCCTTGCCGCCGCGCGCCTCCTGGGCGAGGGCCTGGACGGCCGCGATGACCGGCGCGGCGAGCGAGGTGCCGCCGATGCGGTACTCGCTGTACTGCGCGGACCCGTCCGGGAAGGTCTGCGTCTGGCCGACCTTGAAGCCGGTGTTGGGGTCGGCGATCGCGGAGATGTCCGGGACGACCCGGTTGCCGGCCGCGTTGTTGGCGGTGGCCAGCGCGTTCGGGACGACGCCCTTCTGGTAGTAGGGCTCGGCGACGGTGCCGCTGGTGCCGCCGCCCGCGCCCGAGGTGAAGGCGCCGGGGAAGTTCGTCCAGCTCTTGCCGTCGTCGGAGAGCAGGGCCTTCTCGGTGCCCCAGCCGGTCTCCCACAGGTACTTGTCGCCCTTGCCGACCGCCAGCGAGGTACCGCCGACCGCCGTCACCCAGGCCGAGTTGGCGGGGGTGTCGACCTGCTTCGTACCGGTGTTGGCGACCTCGTCGCCGTTGTCGCCGGAGGAGAAGTAGAAGCCGATGCCCTCGACCGCGCCGAACTGGAAGACCTGGTCGTAGGCGGCCGCCAGGTCCGGCGTCTGGTTGGCCTCGATGTCGCCCCAGGAGTTGGAGACGATGTCGGCCAGGTGGTTGTCGACGATCTTGCTGAGCGAGTCGAGCAGGTCGTCGTCGTAGCAGGACGCGGCGCCCACGTACGTGACGTTCGCGGCCGGCGCGACCGCGTGCACGGCCTCGACGTCGAGGGTCTCCTCGCCGTACCAGCCGGCCGCCGAGCACTCCTCGGTCTTCGTGTAGTTCTTCGGCAGGACCTGGGTCAGCTGGCCCGTCCGCCAGGCGGCGTCGCCGTGCTTCTTCGCGTAGGTGGCCGCGTCGAAGGCGATCGTCGGCGAGGCGTACGCGTCGGTGATGGCGATGCGCACGCCCTTGCCGGTGTAGCCGCCCGCGCCGTAGGCGGAGCGCAGCTGCTTGCCGGTGTAGCCCTGGACGGCGTACGGGATCTTCGTGCCGTACGCGTCCGGGAGGGTGCTCGCGACGTTCGAGCCGTAGTACGAGGAGAACGGCCCGGAGTTCTTGAACACCGCGTCCGGCGGAGGGAGCTGGTCCTTGCTGCTCGCCTTGTGCGGCGCGTTGTCCAGGCCGGTGACGGTCAGCACGGCACCGTCGAGGCTCGTCGGCGCGGAGGCGGACTTCGCGGGCGCGCGGTAGGTCTTCGAGCCCTTGGTGTAGTTGTGCAGCTGGGTGCCGAACGCCGTCTCGGCGGCGGCGACGTCACCGCTGACGGAGAGGTAGTGCTGGGTGGTGCCGGTGACCTTCAGGCCGGCCGCCGTCAGCCAGGCCTTGACCGCGGCCACCTGCGCCGCGGTCGCCCCGAAGCGGGCCGCGGCCTGCCGGGCGGAGAGGTACTTGCCGTAGGCGGGGGAGCGCGGGTCGGACACCGCCTTGGCGTAGGCGGCGAGGCCGTCGGCGTCCCGGCCCGCGAGGTAGACGCGGGCGTTCAGCTGGGCGCTGTTCGAGGTCGAGCCCTTGTCCGCCTTGGCCGTCGCCCACGCGGGCCTGGTCCCGGCCAGCGTGTCACGGGCCGGAGCGTCCGCGGCGTGGGCCGCGGGTATGCCGAGCGCGAGGGCGCCGGCGATCATGGGCAGTGTCGCCGCCATGCTCACCCCGGCGCGCAGCGCGGCACGGTTGGATCTCATAGGACCCCCTGTATGTGGTTCGACGCGAGTGGATCACTCGACGTGACGGCCACTCTTGCGACGAACCGTTCATGCAAGGGGAATGCGAACACCAAGAAGCGGCCAAGTGACCGCTTGCTGGGGGGATTTGACGGACAAGTCCGCGAAGTCGAGGGAAAACCCTATGGGGACCTATGCTTTCGCCCCGCGCGCCTTCAACATGTCCGCCATCAGCGCGATTTCGGACTCCTGGGCGTCGACCATGCCCTGCGCGAGCCGCTTCTCCACGCCGACGGTGCACCGGGCGACGCACCCCTCGGCCATGTGGATGCCGCCCTTGTGGTGAGCGGTCATCAGCTGGAGGAAGAACACCTCGGCCCGCTTGCCGTTCAGCGTGCCCAGCTTCTTCAGCTCGGTGTCCGTCGCCATGCCGGGCATGAGCGCGCCGTCCTCGCCGTCGGCCATGTCGCCCATCCCCATCCAGGTCATGGGCGCGTCGGAGGACACCTTCGGCAGCCCCCACAGATCGAGCCAGCCGAGCAGCATCCCGCGCTGGTTGGCCTGCGTCTGGGCGATGTCGTAGGCGAGCCGCCGCACCTCCTCGTCGGTCGTCCGGTCGCGCACGATGTACGACATCTCGACGGCCTGCTGGTGATGGACGGCCATGTCCCGGGCGAACCCGGCGTCGGCGGAGTCGGCGGCGGGGACCGAGGCGCCGGTCCCCCCGTCGTCCGCGGCGACGGCGTAGGTGATGGCGCCGGCCGCGACGAGCACCGCCGCCGCGGCCGAGGCGATCCAGCCCGCGGACTTCCTCACTTCATCGTCCCGCCCGTGCAGGAGGCGCCTGGCTCGGGCGTCTGCTCACCCTGCACGAACTTCTCGAAGAAGGCGTCGACGGCCGGGTCGTCCGCACCGGTCACCGTGCGCTGCTTGCCCCAGGCGCTGAGCATGATCGGGTCGGCCTGCTTGTCGTCCGGGCTCATGAACGTGTACGGCGTCTTCTTCACCTTCGCCGCGAGAGCGTCGACGTCGGCCTTCTCCGCCTTGCTGGTGTACGTCACCCAGACCGCGCCGTGCTCCAGCGCGTGCACGGCGTTCATGTTGTTCACGGCCTCGGTGTAGACGTTGCCGTTGCAGTTGAGCCAGACCGGGTCGTGGTCGCCGCCGACCGGGGGCTCCATCGGGTACGTCACGGTCTTGGCGACATGGGTGCGCCCCAGCGTGCCCTTCCAGGTCTTCACCCCGTCCGAGCCGGTGACCCAGTGCCCCGAGGCCTTGGAGTCGGAGGCGGCGGAGGAGGAGTCGTCGTCGGACTGCGACTTCACGACGAACACCCCGCCGACGGCGAGCGCGGCGACCGCGACCACGCTGGCGGTGATCACGAGGATCCGGTTGCGCCGCTCACGGGCCTGCTGGGCCCGCCGCATCTCTTCTATGCGCGCCTTGCGCGCGGTGCTGCCGGTCTGGTCGGCGGAACCCATGAGACCTGTCCTTCTGGGGGAAAGGGGCGGGACGGTGGGGGCGGTGCGGGTGGTGTCCAGCGAGTCCACTGATCTTGACGTGCTCCCTGGCCTAAGGTCCAGGGATTCCGGCCTGGGTCGTGTGACCCTTCCGGGGGCTTCCTGCTTCACGGCGCTGTGCGGGCACGCGTGCCCGTCTTACCGGCGCTCCACAGGCGTTTAGCGTCTCCGCCCGTCCGGCGGCGACGATTCGGCGTCCTTCGAAGAGGACGTTACGGGCTGCGTTGTGGTCGCGGTCGTGCACGGTGCCGCAGGCCCCGCACGTCCACTCCCGCACGTGCAGGGGCTTGGGGCCGTCCCGGAATCCGCAGGCCGAACAGACCTGAGAGGACGGGAAAGCGCGGTCCACCTTGGCGAAGGTACGGCCGTGCAGAGCCGCCTTGTACTCCAGCATGCCGACGAACGCGGACCATCCCGCGTCGTGCACGGACTTGGCGAGCCGGGTGCGCCCGAGACCGGACACCGCGAGGTCTTCCACATACACCGCTTGGTTGTCGCGAATGATCTGTGTGGAAACCTGGTGGTGGAAGTCCCGGCGCCGGTCCGTCACCTTGGCGTGCTGACGAGCGACCTTGATACGGGCCTTGACCCGGTTCTTCGATCCCTTGACCTTGCGGGACAGCCCCCGCTGAAAACGCTTGAGTTTCTTCTCCGCCCGGCGCAGGAAACGCGGGCTGTCGATCTTGCTGCCGTCGGACAGGACGGCGAAGGCGGACAGGCCCAGGTCGATACCGGCGTCGGTCTCCAGCTCGGGCAGGATGTCCGGCTCGGTGTCCACGACGAAGCTGAGGAAGTAGCGGCCGCAGCTGTCCTTGGTGACGGTCAGGGACGTGGGCGCGGCAGGAAGCCGGCGGGACCACTTGACCTTGAGGTTGCCGACCTTGGCCACGTACACCGTGCCATCGTCCTGGAGGGAGAAGGCGTTGGTGTTGAGGCGGATCGACTGCCGGGTGTCCTTCTTCGACTTGTAGCGGGGCGGACCGACCTTGCGGCCGGGCCGCTTGCCCTTGAGGCTGTCGAAGAAGTTCTTGTAGGCGGTGTCCAGGTCCCGCAGGGACTGCTGCAGGACGACCGCCGACACGTCCGCGAGCCAGGCGCGTTCCTCGGTGCGTTTGGCCTGGGTGATGCGAAGCCGGGACAGTTCGGCCGACTTCGTGTACGGCAGCCCTGCCGCGTGTGCTTCCTTCCGGTCGCGCAGGCAGTCGTTCCACACCACGCGGGCACACCCGAACGCACGGGCCAGCGCACGGCGCTGTGCGGCGTCCGGGTAGACCCGGTAGTTGTAGCGGAGCTGCACAACCCAAGATCCTACTACGATTGGTCTCATGGAGGGGCAGAACGATTACAGGCGTGGCAGGCATATTGTTTCGGCGATGCACGTGCACTTGGTCTTTGTGACGAAGTACCGGCGCGGGGTGTTCAACGACGAGATGCTGACACGCTGCGAAGAGATCATGCGCAAGGTCTGCGGGGACTTCGAGGCGGAGCTGAAGGAGTTCAACGGCGAACGCGATCACGTCCACCTCCTAGTGCACTACCCGCCCAAGGTCGCCGTCTCGAAACTGGTCAACAGCCTCAAGGGCGTCTCCGCTCGCCGGATACGGCAGGAGTTCACCGGCCGGATCAACCCCGCCGTCATGCACGGGCACCTGTGGTCGCCCTCATACTTCTCCGCATCGTGCGGCGGAGCACCGTTGGCGATCGTTCGCCAGTACATCGAGCAGCAAAAACGTCCGCTTTAACGTGCACGTCAGCGCAGCCTTGAGATGCGTTCATCCCCGGCGTGAAGGCCGGGGCTTTCTGCAAGAGACCCGGTAAGGGGAGGGCAGGGGATGGCGTAGGCACCCGCCAGGCCACTCGGCGATTCGACCGTTCGAAGCCGATAATTTGAAGGCGAGATGCGTATTATCTACGCTTCTCCCATGCGGCTGCTGCGATCCACCGACCTGGCCCTGCGGGTGCTGATGCGCCTCGCGGTCGCGGGCGAGGACACCCCGACGACCCGCGAGGTGGCGGCGGCGATGGCGGTCCCCTACACCCACGCGGCCAAGGTCGTGGCCGAACTCCAGCACCTCGGGCTGCTGGACGCCCGCCGGGGCCGGGGCGGCGGCCTCGCCCTGACCGGGAAGGGCCGTACGGCGTCCGTGGGCGGGATCGTCCGCGCCTTCGAGGGCGACGGCGACGTCGTCGACTGCGAGGGCGCCACCCCCTGCCCCCTGAACACGGCCTGCCGCCTCCGCGGCGCCCTGCGCCGGGCCCAGGAGGCCTTCTACGCCTCCCTCGACCCCCTCACGGTGTCGGACATCGTGGCGGAACCGACGGGACCGCTGCTGCTGGGCATCCCGGCACCGGGGTCCGGCGCGCACACCCCCTACGGGGCGTCTCCCTAGGGGGCACCGGTCAGGCCGCCGCCAGCCACAGGTCGGGGCCGAAGACCTCGTAGTGGATGTCGGAGGGGGCGACGCCCTTGCCGATCAGCTGGGAGCGCACCGCCCGCATGAAGGGGAGCGGGCCGCACAGGTACGCGCGCGTGCCGGCCGGGACGGTGACGTCCGTGAGGTCGACCAGGCCCTGGGCGGCTCCCTCGGGGGCCTCGCGCTCGTACCAGAGGTGCACGGACGCCTCCGGGAGCTTCGCCGCGTACGCCTCGTGGTCGGCGCGCAGGGCGTGGGACGCGGGGGTGCGGTCCGCGTGCACGACGGTGACCGGGGCGCGGTGGCCGCGCTGCGCCAGGTCCGCCAGCATCGCGACCATCGGGGTCACACCGATGCCGGCCGAGGCCAGCAGCAGGGGCGTGCCGTCGGCCCCGTCGAGGACCAGGTCGCCGTACGGCTCCGACAGTTCGAGGACGTCACCCTCCCGTACGCGCGCGTGCAGGTGGTTCGAGACCTCGCCGTCGGGCGTCGTGCCGTCGCCGCGCACCCGCTTGACGCTGAACCGGCGGACCGAGTCGTCCGCCGCCCCGGAGAGGCTGTACTGGCGGATCTGCCGGGCGCCGTCGGGGAGCACGACACCCACGGAGACGTACTGCCCGGCCCGGAAGGCGCGCACCTCGCCGCCGTCGGCCGGCCGCACCCGGAAGGTCACCACGTCCTCGCTCTCCACGATCCGCTCGACGACCTCCCAGGGCCGCGGCCCGGCGGCGCCGCTCTCCTCGTACAGCCGCTTCTCGACCGCGATCAGCGCGTTCGCCATCAGCCAGTAGACCTCGTCCCAGGCCGCCGCGACCTCGGGGGTGACGGCCTCGCCGAGCACCTCGGCGATGGCGGCGAAGAGGTGCTCGTGGACCACCGCGTACTGCTCCGGCGCCACGCCGAGCGAGGCGTGCTTGTGGGCGATCCGGCTCAGCATCGCGTCGGGGCGCCGGTCGGGGTGGTCCAGCAGATGCGTGGCGAACGCGGCGATGGAGCCGGCGAGGGCCTGGCGCTGGGTCCCGGCGGCCTGGTTGCCGCGGTTGAAGAGGTCCCGCAGCAGTTCGGGGTGGGCGGCGAAGAGACGGGCGTAGAAACGCTCGGTGATCTCGCCGATGGCCGCGCCGACGGCGGGGAGGGTGGCGCGGACGGTGGCGGCGGACGGCTCGGACAGCATCGGGGCTCCTTGGGGCTCGACCGAACGGCTCGGTACCTCGACGCTATTAAAACTTGCATCTGAGACTCAAATTTAAGGCCCGTGGTCTCCGTCACGTCACCCGGGAGCCGATCCGGCCATTACGTATACCGGTGCGAACAGGCAAGATGGGCGGGAGAGCAGTACACCTGGCGTACGAGAGCCGTTCAGGCCGAGGACGCTGCGGCGATCAAGGTCCGCAACGCGCATGAAATGCTGTTGTGGTGTGATGCCCAGGTGCCCGACCGCCTCCCGTGGGACGGGGAGACAGGCGGCCTGACCAGCAAGGATGGGGAAGCGGAAGATGGACAAGCAGCAGGAGTTCGTGCTCCGGACGCTCGAGGAGCGCGACATCCGGTTCGTACGCCTGTGGTTCACGGACGTGCTGGGCTTCCTGAAGTCCGTCGCCGTGGCCCCGGCCGAGCTCGAGCAGGCTTTCGACGAGGGGATCGGCTTCGACGGCTCCGCGATCGAGGGCTTCGCCCGGGTCTACGAGTCCGACATGATCGCCAAGCCGGACCCGTCCACCTTCCAGATCCTGCCCTGGCGCGCCGAGGCCCCCGGCACCGCCCGGATGTTCTGCGACATCCTCATGCCGGACGGCTCCCCCTCCTTCGCCGACCCGCGCTACGTCCTCAAGCGCGCCCTCGCCCGCGCCTCCGACCTGGGCTTCACCTTCTACACCCACCCGGAGATCGAGTTCTTCCTGCTGAAGGACCGCCCGCTGGACGGCTCGCGCCCGACGCCCGCCGACAACTCCGGCTACTTCGACCACACCCCGCAGAACATCGGCATGGACTTCCGCCGCCAGGCCATCACCATGCTGGAGTCGATGGGCATCTCGGTCGAGTTCTCCCACCACGAGGGCGCCCCCGGCCAGCAGGAGATCGACCTGCGGTACGCCGACGCGCTCTCCACCGCCGACAACATCATGACGTTCCGCCTGGTCATGAAGCAGGTGGCGCTGGAGCAGGGCGTCCAGGCGACCTTCATGCCGAAGCCGTTCTCCGAGCACCCCGGCAGCGGGATGCACACCCACCTCTCGCTCTTCGAGGGCGACCGCAACGCGTTCTACGAGTCCGGCTCCGAGTACCAGCTCTCCAAGGTCGGCCGCTCCTTCATCGCCGGTCTGCTCAAGCACGCCGCCGAGATCGCCGCCGTCACCAACCAGTGGGTCAACTCCTACAAGCGCATCTGGGGCGGCTCCGAGCGCACCGCCGGTGCCGGCGGCGAGGCCCCGTCCTACATCTGCTGGGGCCACAACAACCGCTCGGCCCTCGTCCGCGTCCCGATGTACAAGCCCGGCAAGACCGGCTCCGCCCGCATCGAGGTCCGCTCCCTCGACTCCGGCGCCAACCCCTACCTGGCGTACGCGATGCTCCTCGCCGCCGGCCTCAAGGGCGTCGAGGAGGGCTACGAGCTCCCGCCGGGCGCCGAGGACGACGTGTGGGCCCTCTCCGACGCCGAGCGTCGCGCGATGGGCATCGAGCCCCTCCCGCAGAACCTCGGCGAGGCGCTCACCCTGATGGAGCGCAGCGACCTGGTCGCCGAAACCCTCGGCGAGCACGTCTTCGACTTCTTCCTGCGCAACAAGAAGCAGGAGTGGTACGAGTACCGCTCGGAGGTCACGGCGTTCGAGCTGCGGAAGAACCTGCCGGTGCTGTAGGCGTGGCGGGAAACCCGCCCGCCTGGCCGGAACCGCTCGCCCCCCGTGCTCGTCTTGTGCGCTGACTGTGTACGAAACGGGCAAGTGGGGGACGTCGTGAAGCGGAACGTGACGAAGGCCGGGCTCATCGCGGTGGCCATGATGACGGTGCTCGGGGCCTCGGCCTGTGCGGGGGAGGCCGGGGCGGCCGCCTCCGGGGGCGGGGCGCCGTCCGGCTCGGCGGCGGCGTCCGGCTCGGCGGCGTCCGACGGCGGTCTGGAGAAGCTGGCCGCACCGGCCGCGGCCGCGCGCCTCACCCGGAACGTGCCGTGGAACCTGGACATCCTGGACCAGCGGTCGCGGCCGCTGAACGGGAAGCTCACGACGACCGCCACCGGCAAGGGCGTGCACGTCTACGTGATCGACACCGGGATGGACATCGGCCACAAGGAGTTCGGCGGACGGGCCCGACTCGGCGCCGACTTCGTGGGCCCGAAGGACTCCGGCGACTGCTTCAGCGAGGCGGGGACCGGGCACGGCACCTTCGTCGCGGGCGTCATCGGCGGCGCCAAGTACGGGGTGGCGCCCAAGGCGGAGCTGGTACGCGTCCAGGGCGTCCAGTGCGAGAGCGACGGCGGCGGCTCGGCGGCGGCGGCCGAGGCGGCCCTGGTGAAGTCGGTCAAGTGGGTCACCGCGCACGCCCAGAAGCCCGCCGTGGTGAACATGTCGCTCAACCTCGACCACCGCTCGGCGGCCCTGGAGACCGCCGTGAAGAAGATGATCGCCGCGGGGATCCCGACGGTGGTGTCGGCCGGCAACTTCCACGACGACGCCTGCAAGCACTCCCCGGCCGGCGTCCCCGGCACCATCGTCGTCGCGGCCTCCACCTCCGCCGACCGCGCGTGGAGCGACAGCGGCTCCTACGGATCGGGCTACGGACGGTGCGTGGACCTGTACGCGCCCGGCCAGAAGGTGACCTCCGCGCTCGCCGGCGGCGGTACGTACACGGAGACCGGCGGCGCGACCTCCTGGGCCGCGCCGCACGCGACCGGCGTGATCGCGCTCTACCTGTCGGCCCACCCCCACGCCACGGCCGACCAGGTCCACGTCTGGCTCGACCGCACGGCCACCCGCGGTGTCGTCCGCGGCGTCCGCTCCGACACGCCCAACCGGCTGCTCAACACCGGCGGCATCTGATCCGCGGGGAGCGGGTCACGGGGTCTGCCGGGCCGCCTCCGCGAGGACCCGGTGCAGGGGTTCCTCGGCCCGGCGGCGGTACTCCTGGACCGCCCAGCCGTTGCCGTCCGGGTCGCTGAAGTACAGGAAGGTGGCGCCGTCGTCGGGGGTGTAGCGGACCGGCTCGGAGACCTCCAGGCCCCGCTCCACCAGTTCCGCGCGGGCGGCGTCGATGTCGGCCACGCACAGCTGGAGCCCCTGGTAGGAGCCGGGGGCGGGGCGAGGACCCCGCACCGCCTCCCAGATGCTGTCGCCCAGCGCGATCGAGCAGCCCGAGCCCGGCGGCGTCAGCTGCACGATCCGCATGCCGGGCATGACCTCCTGGTCGATGTCCACATGGAAACCGGCCTTGTCGCGGTAGAAGTCACGGGCCCGGTCGATGTCGCTCACGGGCAGCGGGATCACTTCGAGCGTGTACTACATCCCCGGTCCTCCCAGGCCTAGGCAACGGCTCCCCTTCACCGAAGCCGAAAACCGTCCGCGGCGCCACCGGTCATCGGGAACCCACCCGCCCTCGCCCCGGCGCTTCCCCGCACCTCTCCGGTTACGCTCAAGTGCGTACGACCTTGATCGGAGTCGGTGGAACCAGTGGAGTCAGCGGAGTCGAGGAGGCCGGGGATGACGGCGGCGCCGGGACGCAGGAGCAGTACCTTCACGCGGCTGCTGCGGCACGGGTTCACCGATCCCTCCGCCGCCGAACGGCTGCTCGACGGGCCCGAGCTGTCCGCGGTGCGCAGCGATCCCATCCTGCTGGAGGCGCTGGGCGCGGTCGCCGACCCGGATCTCGCGCTGCGCGGTCTCGTCCGGCTGCTGGAGGCGCAGTCCGATCACACGGCCCGGCGCGGACTGCTCGACACGCTGATAGCGGCCAAGCCCCTGCGGGACCGGCTGCTGGGGGTGTTGGGGGCGTCCGCCGCGCTCGCCGAGCATCTGGCCCGGCACCCGCGGGACTGGGAGGCACTGCTCACCTATGAGCCCCGGGACCTGCACCCCGGGGTGGAGGAGTTCGAGCGGGGCCTCGCACCGGCGGACGATCCGGTGTCGCTGCGGGTCGCCTACCGGCGCTGTCTGCTGTCGATCGCGGCCCGGGACGTCTGCGGGACGACCGATGTCGCCGAGACCGCCGCCGAACTCGCCGACCTCGCCACCGCCACCCTGCGCGCGGCGCTGCGGATCGCGATGGCGGCCGCCCCGCAGGACGCCGCGCTGTGCCGGCTCGCCGTCATCGCCATGGGCAAGTGCGGCGGCCACGAGCTGAACTACGTCTCCGACGTGGACGTCATCTTCGTGGGCGAGGCCGTGGAAGGGGCCGACGAGGGCAAGGCCCTGCGGGCCGCCACCAAGCTGGCCTCGCACATGATGCGGATCTGCTCCGAGACCACCGTGGAGGGGTCGATCTGGCCGGTCGACGCCAATCTGCGGCCCGAGGGGCGCAACGGACCGCTGGTGCGGACGCTCAGCAGCCATCTCGCCTACTACCAGCGGTGGGCCAAGACCTGGGAGTTCCAGGCGCTGCTCAAGGCCCGGCCGGTGGCGGGCGACCTGGACCTGGGCACCGAGTACGTCGCCGCCGTCGAGCCGCTGGTGTGGAAGGCCGCCGAGCGGGAGAACTTCGTCGTCGACGTACAGAAGATGCGGCGGCGGGTGGTCGAGAACATCCCGGCCGCCGAGGTCGAGCGCGAGCTGAAGCTCGGGCCCGGCGGGCTGCGGGACGTCGAGTTCGCCGTACAGCTGCTCCAGCTGGTGCACGGGCGGTCCGACGCCTCGCTGCGCAGCGGGACCACCCTGGACGCCCTGCAGGCGCTGGCCGCCGGCGGGTACGTGGGGCGCTCCGACGCCGTGCAGCTCGACGACGCCTACCGGTTCCTGCGGTCGATGGAGCACCGCATCCAGCTGTACCGGCTGCGGCGGACCCATCTCGTTCCCGCGGACGAGGACGATCAGCGGCGCCTCGGGCGCTCGCTCGGCCTGCGGACCGACCCGGTGGCGGAGCTGAACCGGGAGTGGAAGCGGCACGCGGCCGTGGTCCGGCGCCTCCACGAGAAGATCTTCTACCGCCCGCTGCTCGACGCCGTCGCCCAACTAGCCACCGGCGAGGCCCGGTTGAGCCTGGAGGCGGCACGCGAGCGGCTGGTCGCCCTCGGGTACGCCGATCCCGCCGCCGCGCTCAGGCATCTGGAGGCGCTCGCCTCCGGCGTCACCCGCAAGGCCGCCATCCAGCGCACCCTGCTGCCCGTGCTGCTCGCCTGGTTCGCCGACTCCGCCGACCCGGACGCCGGACTGCTCAACTTCCGCAAGGTGTCGGACGCGTTGGGCAAGACCCCTTGGTATCTACGGCTGTTGCGGGACGAGGGGGCCGCCGCCGAGAACCTCGCCCGGGTGCTGTCGGCCGGACGCCTCGCCCCGGATCTGCTGCTGCGGGCCCCCGAGGCCGTCGCCCTGCTCGGCGACGGCGACGGGGACGGCGGTGGGCTCCAGCCGCGCGGGCGGGCCCCGTTGGAGCAGGAGACCCTGGCCACGGTGGGGCGCGCGGAGAACGCCGAGCAGGCGGTCACCGCGGCCCGCGGAGTGCGCCGGCGCGAACTGTTCCGTACGGCGGCCGGGGACATCGTCAGTTCCTACGGCACCGAGACCCAGCCCGCCGAGCCCGACCAGGGGGCGCTGGTGGACCGGGTCGGCGCCGCCGTGTCCGATCTGACGGCGGCCACGCTCGCGGGGACGCTGCGGGCCGTGGTGCGCGAGGGGTGGGGGGACACCCTGCCCACCCGGTTCGCGGTGATCGGCATGGGGCGCTTCGGCGGGCACGAACTGGGCTACGGGTCCGACGCCGACGTGCTGTTCGTGCACGAGCCCAGGGAGGGCAGCGACGAGCGGCAGGCCTCCGAGGCCGCGAACCGGGTGGTCGCCGAGATGCGCCGGCTGCTCCAGGTCCCGAGCGCCGATCCGCCGCTGCTGATCGACGCCGATCTGCGGCCCGAGGGGAAGTCGGGGCCGTTGGTGCGGACGCTGAAGTCGTACGAGGCCTACTACCGGCGCTGGTCGCTGGTGTGGGAGTCGCAGGCGCTGCTGCGGGCCGAACCCGTCGCGGGCGACGAGGAGTTGGGGCGGCGGTTCATCGAGCTGGTCGATCCGCTGCGGTATCCGGCGGAGGGGCTCGGGGAGGACGCCGTACGGGAGATCCGGCGGCTGAAGGCCCGGATGGAGTCGGAGCGGCTGCCGCGCGGCGCCGACCCCAAGCTGCACACCAAGCTCGGGCCGGGCGGGCTGTCCGACGTGGAGTGGACCGTGCAGCTGCTCCAGATGCGGCATGGGTGGGCGGAGCCGGGACTGCGGACCACCCGGACCCGCGAGGCGCTCGGGGCCGCGTGCGCGGCCGGGCTCATCTCGGCGGAGGACGCGGAGACTCTCGACGAGGCGTGGGTGCTGGCCACCCGGGTGCGCAACGCCGTGATGCTGGTCCGGGGCCGGGCCGGCGACACCTTCCCCTCGGAGAGCCGCGAACTCACCGCGGTGGGGCGCTACTTGGGGTACGGCCCGGGCCGGGTGGGCGAACTGCTGGACGGCTATCGCCGCACCGCCCGACGGGCCCGGGGAGTGGTGGAGCAGCTGTTCTACGGGGCGTGACGGCGGGCGTCGTGGCGGGCCTCGCGGTGGGAGCGGCGTCGGACGGGACCGCGGAAGGACCGGCCGGCCCGGCGGGCTCGGCGGCTGGTACGGCGGGCCCGGTGACGGGCGGTACGGCGCGCCTGGCGGCGGGTGCCGGGGTGGGAGGGGCAGCGGACGGGGGAGGGGTGGCAGGCGTGGTGGCGGACGGTACGGCGGTACCGGCGTCGGGCCTGGTGGCGGCTGGTATGGCGGTCCCGGTGACGGGTTTGGTGGCGGGTGCCGCGGTGGGAGGGGCGGCGGACGGGGCCGGGGGAAGGGCGGAAGGTGTGGTGGCGGACGGGACAGCGGTCCCGGTGTCGGGCGTGGTGGCGGGCGGTACGGCGGGCCCGGTGACGGGCCTGGCGGTGGGAGGGCCTGCGGGCCCGGCGGCGGGCGGGGCCGCAGGCGTGGTGGCGGGCGTGGTGGTGGGCCTTGCGGCGGATGGGGCGGCGGGCCCGGTGGTGGGTGTCGGTGTGGTGCCGCGTACGCGGGTCAGTGCCACGCCCGCCAGGACGATCGTCATGCCGGTGAGGGTGCGGGCGCCGAGGTGCTCGTCCAGGACGAGTGCGCCGAGCGCCACGGAGACCACCGGCAGCAGATAGCCGACCGTCGCCGCCGTCGTCGCGCCCTCGTCCGCTATCAGACGGTAGTTGAGGTGGAAGGTCAGCCCCGTGCCCAGGACGCCGAGAGCGGTCACCGCCAGCAGGCCGACCGGGTCCGGGCGCAGCGGGCCGGCCACCGGGAGGGCGAGCGTGGTCCAGGCCGTGGCGGCCAGGAGCTGGGCCGCCGACATGGCCGGCGCAGCCTCCCGTACGGCGAGATGGCGGGCCATGTAGGCGAAGGCCACGGCGTAGCTGGCCGCCGCCGCCAGCAGGGCCAGGGCGGGCCCGCTGAACAGACCCGCGTGCTGCCACGGGGCGAAGATCAGGACCGTACCGGCGAAACCGAGGACCAGGCCGACGAGCCGGACCGGGTGCGTGCCCCGGTCGGTGCCGAGGGCCAGGCCGATGAGGAGGGACCAGAGCGGGGTCGTGGCGTTGAGGACCCCCGCCAGTCCCGAGTCGACCCGCTGCTCTCCCAGCGCGAACAGCGCGAAGGGGAGGGCGTTGCAGAACAGTGCGGCCACGGCGAGGTGGAGCCAGATGGTGCGCCCGCGGGGGAGGCGTTGGCCCGAGCGGCGGGCCAGCAGGAGGAGTACGGCCGTGCCCAGCGCACAGCGGGCGATCGTGATCTGGGCCGGGGTCAGACCGTGGGTGAGGGCCAGTTTGATCCAGAGGAAGCCGGAGCCCCAGAACAGGGCCAGGGCCGCCATACGGAGGGTGGAGGCGAGGGGCATGCACCCACCGTGGCCCGCTTCTTCTGTGAGGACAAGTGAAAGGTTCTGGATGATTCGTTAAGCTGGACTGCATGCTTGATGTGCGGCGGATGCAGGTGCTGCGGGCGGTCGTGGGGAGCGGGTCCGTGACGGCGGCCGCCGGGGTGCTCGGATACACACCGTCCGCGGTGAGCCAGCAGATCGCCGCCCTGGAGAAGGAGGCCGGGGCCGAGCTGCTGGAGCGGGTGGGGCGCGGGGTGCGGCCCACGGCAGCGGGGCTGCTGCTCACCGAGTACGCCGAGGCCATCGGGCGGCAGGTCGCCGAGGCCGAGACCGCGCTCGCCGATCTGGTGGCCGGGCGGATCGGGCGACTGTCCGTGCGGTACTTCGCGACCGCGGGGGCGGGGCTCGTGGCACCGGCGGTGGCCCGGCTGCGGGAGCGGCACCCGGGCGTCCGGGTCGATCTGCGGCTGACCACCGGCACCGGGGACGCCCTGGCGGACGTCAGGGAGGGGCGGGCCGACCTCGCCCTGGTGGTGCGCGGGACGGACGAACCCCCGGAGCAGGGCGTACGGCGTGCGCCCCTGCTCGACGACGCCTACCTCGCCGTACTCCCGCGCGGGCACCGGCTCGCCGGGCGGCGCGCGCTGCGGCTGGCGGAGCTCGCCGAGGAGGCGTTCGTCGGCAGCGAGTGGCCGGGCCCCTGTCTCGACGCCCAGCTCGACGCGTGCGCGGCGGTGGGATTCCGGCCGCGGTTCGTCGTGGAGAGCGAGGACTACGTGACCGCGCAGGGATTCGTCGCGGCGGGGCTGGGGGTGGCCCTGGTGCCCCGCCTGGGCCTGGGGAGCCGGCACCCGGGGGTGGTGGTGAAGGAGGTACGGGACCCCGTACCGGTCCGCACGATCCACACGGTGGTACGCGACACCGCCCCGCCGCAGGCGGCCCTGGACGCGTTCATCGAGGCGCTGCGGGAGGCGGCGCGACCGCCCGACTGAACCGCGCCCCGCCGTTCGGCACGCGGCGCCGGCCGGTCTATCCGTCGTGCCCCGCGCCGTCGTGCCCCGCGCGCTCCGGCGACCGGGCGAGGAGGGTGCGGGCGTGGTTCAGGAGGGCCTCCAGGCCCACCTCGAACGCCCGGTCCGCGCGTCCCTCGGTGACCGCCGCCAGGGCCTCGGCCAGGCGGGGGGTGGGGGTGGTCTCCGTCAGCTCCCACATCGTCTCGGGGGCCGCCAGGTCCAGGGCCGAGCCCAGGACCAGGTTCTCCAGCGCGATGATCAGCGGCATCACGGCCGCCGGGGCGAAGCCCGCGTCCCGCAGCAGGGTCACCGCCCGCTCGTACTGCTCCAGGACCCGCGGCGCGCGCACCGGTGAGGTCATCAGCAGCGGGATCGCCCTGGGGTGCGCGGCGAACGCGGCCCGGTAGGAGCGCGCCCAGGACTCCAGGGCCCGGTCCCAGGGGGCCGTGTCCAGCGTGGCCGGGTCGATCGCGGCCGCCACCCGCTCCCGCAGCAGCTCGACTATGCCGTCGCGGCCGTCCACGTGGTGGTACACCGAACCGGTCTGCGCGCCCAGCCGCTTCGCGATCTGCGGGACGCTGAAGTCGCCCTGCTCGTCGACGAGTTGCAGTGCGGTCGTGGTGATGCGCTCGCGGTCGAGGAGCGGTGTGCGCGGCCGTCCCATGTGCGTGTTCCCCCTGGAGGTCTCGAGACAGGGCTTCCCGGATGCCCAGGAGGAGGCCACATTGCCGAAACCGAAAGCCTTTAGATTTACGGGTCCGGGGCGGAGGACTTCCTTCCGCACGCCCCGGGACGCCGGTCACCCCGCACGCCCGGAACCCTCCCGTCCGCAGCGCTCGAAGGGCTCCCCATGTCCGTCACCACCCCCGAGGAGAGAACGCCGTCCCCCGCGGCGACCCTCCGCTCCGGCTCGCTCGGCACCTCCCCCACTGCCTAGAACGGCGTGGGGGGACCCCCATCATCGCCTTCTTCGTCGTCTCCGCCGCCGCCCCGCTCACCGTCATGGCCGGGGTCGCCCCGCTCGCGATCCTGCTCGGCGGCATCGGCGCCCCCGCCGGCTACCTCATCGCCGGCATCACCCTCGCGGTCTTCGCCGTCGGCTTCACCACCATGAGCCGGCACGTGAAGAGCGGCGGCGCCTTCTACGCGTACATCACCCGCGGACTCGGCCGCCCCGTCGGCATCGGCGCCGCCCTGCTCGCCCTCATCGGCTACAACGGCATGGAGATCGGCGTCTACGGCCTCCTCGGCAGCGCCGGCCGCGACACCACGCACGCCCTGTTCGGCACCGACGTGCCCTGGCTGCCGATCGCCCTCGCCGGGCTGCTCGTCATCGGCTACGGCGGCTACCGCTCCATCGACTTCGGCGCCAAGGTGCTCGGCGTCCTGCTCGTCGCCGAGACCGGGATCCTGCTGCTCCTGGCCGGCGGAGTGCTGCTCAAGGGGGGTGCGCACGGGCTGTCCGGCGCGTCCTTCGCCCCGGACCACGTGCTCGTGTCCGGCACCGCCGTCGTCCTCGCCTTCGCCTTCGCCGCCTTCACCGGCTTCGAGTCCACGGTGATCTACCGGCGCGAGGCCCGCGACCCCGAGCGGACCGTGCCCCGCGCCACCTATGTGGCGGTCGGCTTCCTCGGGCTCTTCTACGCCTTCGTGGTGTGGATCGTCATCCAGGCCTTCGGCGACCGGCAGGTCATCGCGGCCGCCGCCAAGGACCCCGGCGGGCTCTTCTTCTCCGCCATCACCACCTTCGTCGGCGGCTGGGCGGCCGACCTGATGCACGTCTTCATCGTCACCAGCGTCCTCGCCTCCCTCCTCGCCTTCCACAACGCCATCAACCGGTACGCCCTCGCCCTCGCCGAGGAGGGCGTGCTGCCGAAGGCGCTCGGCCGGATCCACCCCCGCCACCGCTCCCCGTACCTGGCGGGCATCGCGCAGACCGTGCTCGGCACGGTGGTCGTGGCCGGGTTCTGGGCGGCCGGTGCCGACCCGTACGGCCAGCTGCTGCTCTGGGTCAACACGCCCGGCATGATCGGGCTCTTCGTGCTCCAGCTGCTCGCCGCCGTCGCCGTGCCCTGCTACTTCCGGCGGGTGCGGCACCGGGAGGGCGTGCTGCGGACCGTGGTCGCGCCGGTGGTCGCCGCCGTGCTGCTCGCCACCGCGATAGGGCTCGTCATCACCCACATCGACCTGTTCACCGGCGCCTCGGACGCCGTGAACACCGTGCTCATCGGCCTCGCACCCGCCGTCTTCGTCGCAGGCCTCGGCCTCGCGTGGTGGCTGCGCCGCGAGCGCCCGGAGACGTACGCCGCCTTCGCCGCCGAGCCGACCGAGCCTGCCGAGCCTGCCGCGCCCGCCCAGCTCACCGATCAGCCCTAGGGAACAGGAGCCCACCTCGCCATGACCGCCGTCCCCGATCTGATCCTCACCGGTGCCGAGATCCGTACCCTCGACCCGGACCGCCCCCGCGCCACCGCCGTCGCCGTGTGCGACGGGGTGATCGCCGCGGTCGGTGAGGACAGCGACGTACGCCGGTGGCGCGGGCCGCGCACGGAGGTCGTACCCCTGGCGGGTGCGCACCTCGTACCCGGGCTGGTGGACGCGCACAGCCACCCCGTGTGGGGGCTGGACATGGCCACCGGGGCGGATCTGTCGACGGTGACCGACCTGGCGGGGCTGCGGGCGGCGCTGGCCGGGGCGGAGCGGACCGAGGGGTGGGTGGTCGGGTTCGGGCTCGACCACAACGCCTTCGAGGGGCACCGCGTCGACCGGGCGCTCGTGGAGGACGTCCTCGGCGGGGCACCGGCCTTCCTTCGGCTGTACGACGGCCACTCCGCGCTGGCCAGCGGGGCCGCTCTCGCCCGGGCCGGGGTCACGGGCGCGCGGACGTTCGGCCAGCGTTCGGAGGTCGTGTGCGACGGAGAGGGGCGGCCCACCGGGCACCTCGTCGAGCACGCCGCGATGGAACTGGTGGCGGAACACGTGCCCCGGCCGTCGTACGCCGCCCGGCGTGAACGGCTCGTCGCCCTGCTCGCCGGGATGGCCGCGACCGGGCTGACCGGGGCGCATGTCATGGACGCGGGGGATGTGGAACTGGTCGGGGCGGTGGCGCGGGAGGGCGTGCTGCCGGTGCGGCTGCGGTTCGCCCCGTGGTGCATGCCGGGCGTCGACCGCGCCGGCCTCGACGACCTGGTCGCCGGGCAGGGACGGGGCGGTCGGCACTGGGCGGTCGACGGGGTCAAGTTCTTCATGGACGGGACCGTCGAGGGCGGCACGGCCTGGCTGGAGCACGCGGACTGCCACGGGCAGGGCACCGAGGCGTTCTGGCCGGATCCCGACGCGTACGCCGCCGCCGTACGGCAGCTGCACACCGCCGGGGTGCGCACGGCCACGCACGCGATCGGGGACGCGGCCGTACGGCATGTCCTGGACGTGGTGGCGGGGCTGGGGGAGGGGGCCCGGGGGCGGCACCGGGTGGAGCACATCGAGACCGCGCCGGACGGGCTGCTGCCGCGGTTCGCCGAGCTGGGGGTGGCGGCGTCGATGCAGCCGCCGCACACCACGTACACCCGGGCCGACGGCACCGACGAGTGGTCGCGCCGGCTCGGCGCCGAGCGGGCGGGGCACGCCTGGCGGTTGCGGGACCTGCGCGACGCGGGCGCCACGGTCGCCCTGGGCTCGGACTGGCCCATCGCTCCCTACGACGTACGCGCCGTCCTCGCGACGGCCCGCGCACCACGCGGCGCGGCGTCGTCCCGCGCCGGCCTCACGGGCCTGGAGGCGCTGGAGGGCTGTACGACCCATGCGGCGCGCGCGGCCGGTGAGGCGGAGGTGACGGGCCGCATCGCCGTGGGCCTCCGCGCCGACCTCACCGCCCTGGCCCTCGACCCGGTGACGGCCCCACCGGACGAGCTCGCCGAGTCCCCGGTACGCCTGACCGTCACCGGCGGCCACGTGGTCCACCGGGCCTGACCTTCCGGAAGCGGGGACCACTTCGGACATCGGGAGCGCCCCTGCGGGTGGCGGAAGCCGGTCCGGCACCGCCGGACACCACCGCGGTGGCCGAGCGCCGTCGCGGCGGAACGAACAAGCACCGGTGCCTCTGATCCAACCGCCGGTCCCTCTCGTCCCGCCGCGACGGTGCTCAGCCGCGACGGTGATGGCCGGCGGCGCCGAACCGGCCTCCGCCCGACCCCACCGGTCCGGCCCGGTGGGGCGACGATGCCGCCCAGCCACCCCCGGCACCGCAGCCCGCAGGCCTACGCCTTGGTCGGCAGCAAGGCTCCGCCCCGGCCCCGGGGCGGGACGTGGCGGGGGAGGGAGTAGGGGAGGGCGCCGTACCAGACGGCCGCGACCGTGAAGCCGAAGGTGAGGCAGATGATGCCGCCCACCGCGTCCAGCCAGAAGTGGTTGGCGGTGGCGACGATGACGATCAGGGTCGCCGCCGGGTAGAGGAGGCCCAGGATCCGCACCCAGGGCAGCCTCGCCAGCGCGAAGATCGTCAGGCCGCACCACAGGGACCAGCCGATGTGCATGGACGGCATCGCGGCGTACTGGTTCGACATGTTCTTCAGATCGCCCGAGGCCATCGAACCCCAGGTCCGGTGGACCATGACCGTGTCGACGAAGTGGCCGCCGGTCATCAGCCGCGGCGGCGCCAGCGGATAGAAGTAGTAGCCGACCAGGGCGACCGCGGTGGTGGCGAAGAGGACCAGCCGGGTCGCGGCGTAGCGGCCGGGGTGGCTGCGGTAGAGCCAGACCAGGACGGTCAGCGTGATGATGAAGTGCAGGGTCGCGTAGTAGTAGTTCATGCCCACGATCAGCCACGTCACCGAGTTCACGGTGTGGTTGACCGAATGCTCGAAGGCGAGCCCCAGATGGTGCTCCATGCGCCAGATCCAGTCCGCGTTGCGCAGCGCCTCGGAGCGCTGCTCCGGCACCGCGTTGCGGATCAGCGAGTACGTCCAGTAACTCACCGCGATGAGCAGGATCTCGAACCAGAGACGGGGCCGGCGGGGGGAGCGGATCCGGGCGAACCGGCGCTCTCGGGCCCCGGCCGCGACGGCCTGTGGAACGGCCTGTTCACGGCCTTCCAACGGCGTCACGGTCGAGTCACCCATGGACACAAAGTCTGCCAGAAAAGCCCTCTTGGTCCGATCATCCTCCGGTCGGGTTGCCCCCGCATGTTCTACGGCGGACGCACTCCATCGTCTCCTACCGGGGAAGGGGAGGAAACCCCTGCCTAAGGACGATTCCGGTCCCCGGGGGCCGAAGCGGTCGAACCGCGCACGACCAGTTCCGGCATGAACACGAACTCGCTGTGCGGCGCGGGCGTCCCGCCGATCTCCTCCAGCAGCGTGCGCACCGCGGCCTGGCCCATCGCGGGGACCGGCTTGCGGATCGTGGTGAGCGGCGGATCGGTGAAGGCGATCAGCGGGGAGTCGTCGAAGCCGACCACCGAAATGTCCCGGGGGACCGCGAGACCCCGCTGCCGGGCCGCCCTTATCGCACCGAGCGCCATCATGTCGCTGGCGCAGACGATCGCCGTACAACCCCGGTCGATCAGGGCCGTGGTCGCGGCCTGCCCGCCCTCCAGCGTGTAGAGGGAGTGCTGCACCAGCTCGGCCTCGATCTGCTCGGCGCCCAGCCCCAGCTGGTCCTGCATGGTGCGGACGAACCCCTCGATCTTGCGCTGCACGGGCACGAACCGCTTGGGGCCGAGCGCGAGCCCGATCCGCGTGTGGCCGAGGGAGGCGAGATGGGTGACCGCGAGGGTCATCGCCGCCCGGTCGTCGGGGGAGATGAACGGCGCCTGGACCTTCGGGGAGAACCCGTCGACCAGGACGAAGGGGACGCCCTGCGCGCGCAGCTGCTCGTAGCGCTGCATGTCGGCCGTGGTGTCCGCGTGCAGCCCCGAGACATAGATGATGCCGGCGACCCCGCGGTCCACCAGCATCTCGGTCAGCTCGTCCTCCGTGGAGCCGCCCGGGGTCTGGGTGGCCAGCACGGGGGTGTAGCCCTGGCGGGTCAGCGCCTGCCCGATGACCTGGGCCAGGGCCGGGAATATCGGGTTCTCCAGCTCGGGCGTGATGAGGCCGACGAGACCCGCGCTGCGCTGACGCAGCCGGACCGGGCGCTCGTAGCCCAGGACGTCCAGTGCGGCGAGCACGGACTGGCGGGTGGTGGCGGCGACGCCAGGCTTGCCGTTGAGGACGCGGCTGACGGTCGCTTCGCTCACCCCCGCCTGCGCAGCGATGTCGGCAAGCCGTGTGGTCACAGACGTGGACTGTACCGGCCAGGTGTCGCCTTGCACACCAATCGGACGCCGCGGCCGACCCGCTGGCCTGCCTCGTCCGGGCTGCTGCGTCATCGCGCTCCCTCGTGGTCCTTCATGAAAGTTGATGGCAAGAGCTTGCAGAGTCTTGCACAGACCGCCCTACGTGCTCGACGGGCATAAACAAGCGTCTCACGGCGGTCGCCGTCCGGTCACGCCCGGATAACTTCCGAGCCCGCTTGCAAATTTTTGCTGCAAGTACTTTCGCGCCGCTTACCTGGCTGTTACGTTCGGCCACGCCCGGCGGCGGCAACGGCGCAGTCGGCCAGTCGGCAGGGACGGTGGACGGGACCGCCCCCTGTAGCTACACGGGCATTCACCCTCAAGGAGAACTCATGCGGCGTGGCATAGCGGCCACCGCGCTGGTGGCGTCCCTCGCCCTCGCGGCGACGGCCTGCGGCGGAGACGACAGCGGCAGCGACAAGGCTTCCGGCCCGGTGACCATCACCTGGTGGGACACCTCCAACGCCACCAATGAGGCGCCGACGTACCAGGCCTTGGTCAAGGAGTTCGAGGCCGCCAACAAGAACATCAAGGTCAAGTACGTCAACGTGCCCTTCGACCAGGCGCAGAACAAGTTCGACACCGCCGCCGGTGCCTCCGGCGCCCCGGACGTCCTGCGCTCCGAGGTCGGCTGGACCCCCGCCTTCGCCAAGAAGGGCTACTTCCTGCCGCTGGACGGCACCGAGGCCCTCACCGACCAGGCCAAGTTCAAGTCCAACCTGATCGAGCAGGCCAAGTACGACGGCAAGACCTACGGCGTGCCGTTCGTCACCGACACCCTCGCGCTCGTCTACAACAAGGCGCTGTTCGAGAAGGCCGGCATCACCGAGGCCCCCAAGACCTGGGACGACCTCAAGAAGGCCGCCGCCACCGTCAAGGCCAAGACCGGCGTCGACGGCTACTGGGGCTCCACCCAGGCCTACTACGCCCAGACCTTCCTCTACGGCGAGGGCACCGACACCGTCGACGCCGCCGCCAAGAAGATCACGGTGAACTCCGACGCCGCGAAGAAGGCGTACGGCACCTGGCTGGGCCTGTTCGACGGCAAGGGCCTGCACAAGGCCGACACCACCGCCGACGCCTACGCCCACATCCAGGACGCGTTCGTCAACGGCAAGGTCGCCGCGATCATCCAGGGCCCGTGGGAGATCACCAACTTCTACAAGGGCACCGCCTTCAAGGACAAGGCCAACCTGGGCATCGCCACCGTCCCGGCCGGCTCCACCGGCAAGGCCGGCGCCCCGACCGGCGGCCACAACCTCTCGGTCTACGCCGGCTCGGACAAGGCCCACCAGGCCGCAGCGCTGAAGTTCGTCAACTTCATGACCTCGGCGAAGTCCCAGTCGGCCATCGCGCTGAAGAACTCCACCCTGCCGACGCGCGACGACGCCTACACCGCCGAGGTCAAGGCCGACCCGGGCATCGCCGGCTACGGCACGGTCCTCGCCGCCGCCCAGCCGCGCCCCGCGCTGCCGGAGTACAGCTCCCTGTGGGGTCCGCTCGACACCGAACTGCCCAAGATCGCGGGCGGCAAGGAGACCCTCGACAAGGGCCTGAGCACCGCCGAGACCGCCATCGCCAAGCTGGTGCCGGACTTCAGCAAGTGAGCCCCGCGTGGCCGCCGGATCCCCCGCAGCACGGGGGAGGGATCCGGCGGCCACCGGCCTGTGAGCCGTACACCCCCCTCGAAGACCCAGCGTCAGACCCAGAAGGTGTCGAACCATGACAGTCGCCATCGACCGCGCGACCGGCAAGCGCCGCGGTGACCGTGAGCCAGGGCCCGGCCTGGGCGGGCGCCTGAAGCGGGGCTACCACAAGCACTGGTACGCCTACGCCATGATCGCCCCGGTGGCGGTCGTCCTCGGCGTCCTCGTGCTCTACCCCCTGGTGTACGGCCTCTATCTGACCCTCACCGACGCCAACAGCCTCAACACCGCGCGCACGATCGGCGTCAACCACATCGACGCCACCTACAAGTTCATCGGCCTCGACAACTACGCCGACATCCTCTGGGGTCCCACCGCGTACGACCGCTTCTGGTCGCACTTCGTCTGGACGATCGTCTGGACGGCCGTCTGTGTCGCCCTGCACTACACCGTCGGCCTGGGCCTCGCCCTGCTGCTCAACCAGAAGCTGCGCGGCCGCACCCTGTACCGGCTGATCCTGGTGCTGCCCTGGGCGGTGCCCACCTTCGTCACGGTCTTCGGCTGGCGCTTCATGCTCGCCGACGGCGGCATCATCAACTCCGCCCTCGACGCCCTCCATCTGCCGTCGCCCTCCTGGCTGGAGGACACCTTCTGGCAGCGGTTCGCCGCGATCACGGTCAACACCTGGTGCGGTGTGCCGTTCATGATGGTCTCCCTGCTCGGCGGACTGCAGTCGATCGACGCCTCCCTCTACGAGGCGGCCGAGATGGACGGCGCGAGCGCCTGGCAGCGGTTCCGGTACGTCACCGTCCCCGGCCTCAGGACCGTCAGCTCCACCGTCGTCCTGCTCGGCATCATCTGGACCTTCAACCAGTTCGCCGTGATCTTCCTGCTGTTCGGCAACACCGCCCCCGACGCGCAGATCCTCGTCACCTGGGCCTACTACCTCGGCTTCGGACAGCAGCCGCGCGACTTCGCCCAGTCCGCCGCCTACGGCATCCTGCTGCTGGCGATCCTGATCGTCTTCACCTCCTTCTACCGCCGCTGGCTGGGCCGCAACGAGCAGCAGCTCGCGATCTGAGGCAGGAGTCCCGATGAGTACGACCACCGCTCCCACCCCCGCCTCGGCCCCGGTGAACAAGGAGAACCCCGTGCAGGCACCGAAGGCACCCCGCCGGGTCCGCCGCCGCGGCGAGACGGGCCTCGCCGGCTCCCTCGCCTCCCACGGCGTCCTGACCGTCGCGAGCCTGATCGCGCTGTTCCCGATCCTCTGGCTGGTCTATCTGTCCCTCGGCCCGGACAAGGACGACTACCTCCACCCGGGCGGCATCTGGGACAAGATGACGTTCGCCAACTACACGTTCGTCCTCGAGCACACCAAGTTCTTCGACTGGCTGAAGAGCTCGCTCATCGTCACCCTCGGCACCACCGCCATCGGCGTGCTCATCGCCGCCACCACCGGCTACGCCGTCTCCCGGATGCGCTTCCCCGGCTACAAGAAGTTCATGTGGGTGCTGCTGGTGACCCAGATGTTCCCGGTCGCCGTCCTGATGGTCCCGATGTACCAGATCCTCTCGGACCTCGACCTCATCGACAACTACTTCGGCCTGATCCTCGTCTACTGCACGACGGTCATCCCGTACAGCGCGTGGCTGCTCAAGGGATACTTCGACACCATCCCCTTCGAGATCGACGAGGCGGGACGCGTCGACGGGCTCACCCCGTTCGGCACGTTCTTCCGGCTGATCCTGCCGCTGGCCAAGCCCGGCCTCGCGGTGGCCGCGTTCTACAACTTCCTCACGGCCTTCAGCGAGGTCGCCTTCGCCTCGACGTTCATGCTCAGCGACGACAAGTACACGCTGGCCGTCGGCCTGCAGTCCTTCGTCAGCGAGCACGACGCCCAGCGCAACCTGATGGCCGCCACGGCGGTGCTGATCGCGCTGCCCGCCGCCGCGTTCTTCTACCTCGTGCAGAAGAACCTGGTCACCGGGCTCACGGCGGGCGGCACGAAGGGCTGACCGCCGGTTGAGCCGCGAGGGGCCGTCGCTGTCTGCGGCTCCGTCGTGGCTGGTCGCGCCCACGCGGCGGAGCCGCATATCGATAGAGTCCCGCGCCCCTTTGGAGCGCGGGTGGCGGCCGCGGTCTCCATCCGACCCCGCTGTGACCGCGGCCGCCTCGTCACCACCCGCACCACCCCACCAGCCGTCCGCACCCCCCAACAAACCCATGAACTCCATCCCGTTACGTACCAAGGACGCCATGAGCCAGCAGCACTCCGCAGCCCCGGCCCCGACCCCCACCTCCGCAGCGGCCGTCGTCACGGTCGGCAAGCGCCGTGACTGGTGGCGGGACGCGGTGATCTACCAGGTGTACCCGCGCAGTTTCGCCGACAGCAACGGCGACGGCATGGGCGACCTGGAAGGCGTACGCTCCCGCCTGACGTACCTGCGCGACCTCGGCGTGGACGCCGTGTGGCTCAGCCCCTTCTACGCCTCCCCGCAGGCCGACGCCGGCTACGACGTCGCCGACTACCGCGCCGTCGACCCGATGTTCGGCAACCTGCTCGACGCCGACGCCCTGATCCGTGACGCCCGTGAACTCGGCCTGCGGATCATCGTCGACCTGGTCCCCAACCACTCGTCCGACCAGCACGAGTGGTTCAAGCGGGCGGTGGCGGAAGGCCCCGGATCACCTCTGAGGGACCGCTACCACTTCCGCCCCGGCAAGGGGAAGGACGGCGAGCTCCCGCCCAACGACTGGGAGTCCATCTTCGGTGGCCCGGCCTGGACACGTGTGGTGGACGGCGAGTGGTACCTGCACCTCTTCGCGCCCGAGCAGCCCGACTTCAACTGGGAACACCCGGCGGTCGGCGACGAGTTCCGCTCGATCCTGCGCTTCTGGCTGGACATGGGCGTGGACGGCTTCCGCATCGATGTCGCCCACGGACTGGTGAAGGCGGCCGGTCTCCCCGACCTCGGCTCCCACGACCAGCTCAAACTGCTGGGCAACGATGTCATGCCGTTCTTCGACCAGGACGGCGTCCACGACATCTACCGCCAGTGGCGGCTGATCCTCGACGAGTACTCCGGCGAGCGCATTTTTGTCGCCGAGGCCTGGACCCCCACCGTCGAGCGCACCGCGAACTACGTCCGCCCGGACGAGCTCCACCAGGCCTTCAACTTCCAGTACCTGTCGACGGAATGGGACGCGGAGGAACTCCGCGCGGTCGTCGACCGCACCCTGGAGGCGATGCGCCCGGTCGGCGCCCCGGCGACCTGGGTCCTGTCCAACCACGACGTGACCCGGCACGCCACCCGCTTCGCCAACCCGCCCGGCCTCGGCACCCAGATCCGCACGGCCGGCGACCGCGAGCTCGGCCTGCGCCGCGCCCGCGCGGCCACCCTCCTCATGCTGGCCCTGCCCGGCTCGGCCTACGTCTACCAGGGCGAGGAACTCGGCCTGCCCGACGTCGTCGACCTCCCCGACGAGGTCCGCCAGGACCCGGCCTACTTCCGCGGCGCCGGCCAGGACGGCTTCCGCGACGGCTGCCGGGTGCCGATCCCGTGGACCCGCGAGGGGACGTCGTACGGCTTCGGCACGGGCGGCAGCTGGCTGCCCCAGCCCGCGGAGTGGGCGGACCTGAGCGTCGAGGCCCAGCAGGGCGTGGCCGGCTCCACCCTGGAGCTCTACCGCTCCGCCCTGCACCTGCGTCGCACCCAGCCCGACCTGGGCGCGGGTGACGCGGTGGAGTGGCTGAAGGCCCCGGAGGGCGTCCTCGCCCTCCGCCGCGGCGAGTTCGTGTGCGTGACGAACACCTCCGGCGAGTCGGTGCGCGTCCCGTCGTACGGCCGCGTCCTCCTCACCAGCGGCGAGATCGCCGAGACGGACGGCGAGATCAAGCTCCCGGCCGACACGACCGTGTGGTGGACCACGGCCTGACAGCCCCCACACCGGGCCCGCCGCTCTTGGGGGAGCGGCGGGCCTTCGTCGTGCCCGATAACTTCTTGCACTTCTTTCACGCCACCCTCTGCCCTTCTCGGCCATCGCACCCTTAACATCACGCCACCGCAAGGTTTCTGAAAGATTTCAGCAAGAACCTTCAACGGAGAAGGAACCCCCACATGGCACGCAGCAGAACCCTTTCGGGCGCCGTCGCCCTGGCCGCCGGTCTGATGTTCCTCGGCCCCGTCGCCCACGCCACCCCGCCCGGTACCAAGGACGTCACCGCCGTCCTCTTCGAGTGGAACTTCGCCTCCGTCGCGAAGGAGTGCACCAACACCCTCGGCCCGGCCGGCTACGGATACGTCCAGGTCTCCCCGCCCGCCGAGCACATACAGGGCTCGCAGTGGTGGACGTCGTACCAGCCGGTCAGCTACCGGATCGCCGGTCGCCTCGGTGACCGCGCCGCGTTCCAGAGCATGGTGAACACCTGTCACGCGGCGGGTGTGAAGGTCGTCGTCGACACCGTCGTCAACCACATGTCGGCGGGCAGCGGCACCGGCACCGGCGGCTCCTCGTACACGAAGTACGCCTACCCGGGCCTGTACTCCTCCTACGACTTCGACGACTGCACCTCCCCGGTGACCAACTACCAGGACCGCTGGAACGTCCAGCACTGCGAGCTCGTGAACCTCGCCGACCTGGACACGGGCGAGGAGTACGTCCGCAAGACCGTCGCCGGCTACATGAACGACCTGCTCACCCTCGGCGTCGACGGCTTCCGCATCGACGCGGCCAAGCACATCGACACCGCCGACCTGGCCAACATCAAGTCCCGGCTGACGAACCCGAACGCGTACTGGAAGCAGGAGGTCATCTACGGCTCCGGCGAGGCCGTCCAGCCCACCGAGTACACCGGCAACGGGGATGTGCAGGAGTTCCGTTACGCCTACGACCTCAAGCGGGTCTTCAACAACGAGAACCTCGCGTACCTGAAGAACTACGGAGAGGGCTGGGGGTACATGAGCAGCTCGGTGGCGGGCGTGTTCGTGGACAACCACGACACCGAACGCAACGGCTCCACCCTCAACTACAAGGACGGCGCGAACTACACCCTCGCCAACGTCTTCATGCTGGCGTACCCGTACGGCGCCCCGGACGTCAACTCCGGCTACGAGTGGTCCGACACGGACGCGGGTCCGCCCAACGGCGGTACGGTCAACGCCTGCTGGCAGGACGGCTGGAAGTGTCAGCACGCCTGGCCGGAGATCCTCCGCATGGTCGCCTTCCGCAACACCACCCGGGGACAGGCCGTCACCGACTGGTGGGACAACGGGGGTGACGCCATCGCCTTCGGACGCGGCAGCAAGGGGTACGTCGCCATCAACCACGAGAGCGGCTCCCTGACCCGGACCTACCAGACCTCCTTGGCCGCGGGGACGTACTGCAACGTCCAGAACAACACCCCCGTGACCGTGGACTCCAGTGGCCGGTTCACCGCCACCCTCGGCGCCAACACCGCCCTGGCGATCCACGCCGGCAAGTCGAGCTGCTGAGCCGACCCGCCCGGCAACCCCGCGCGCACCGTGTGATGCGCGCGGGGTTGACGCGTTCAGGACACTGTCCTACGTTCCGTCACGCGAATGGGAGCGCTCCCACAGGATTGGGCGGATCATGACTCGCAGACTCAGAAAATGGACGGTGACATCATTATCCGTCCTCCTGACCGCCGCCGGCTTCACCGCCGTCGGCACCCCGAACGCCTATGCCGCCACCACGGCCACCGTCAACGGCGCCACCACCTACCAGCCCATCGACGGCTTCGGCTTCTCCGAGCACTTCGGACGGGCCGCCGTCATGAACGGCTCGCAGGGGCTGCCGGCCGCCAAGCAACGCGAGATCCTCGACCTCCTCCTCGACCGCACCACCGGAGCGGGGCTCAGCATCCTGCGCCTCGGCATCGACTCCGGCATCCAGCCCACCGACCCCGGCGGCCCGAACGCCACCCCGAAGTACGTGTGGGACGGCGTCGACAAGGGGCAGGTGTGGCTGGCCAAGGAGGCGAAGGCATACGGAGTGAACCGCTTCTACGCCGACGCCTGGACCGCCCCCGGCTATATGAAGACCAACGGGACGGACGCCAATGGCGGCACCCTGTGCGGCCTCGCCGGCGCGACCTGCGCGAGCGGGGACTGGCGTACGGCGTACGCGAACTACCTGGTCCAGTACGCGCGGTTCTACGCCCAGGAGGGCATCGGCATCACCGACCTCGGGTTCACCAACGAGCCGGACTGGACGGCGACGTACGACTCCATGCGGCTCACGCCCGCCCAGGCCGTCGAGTTCACGAAGGTGTTCGGGCCGATCGCCAACCCGGCCGGGTACAAGGTGGCCTGCTGCGACTCCTTCGGCTGGACTCAGCAGAAGGCCTACACCAGCGCCATCGAGGCCGACGCGACGGCCCGGAACCTCGTCGCCACGCACACGGGCCACAGCTACGCCAGCGCCGTCGACGGCCCGCTGCCGACGACCCGGCGCACCTGGATGTCGGAGTGGTCGCCCAACGGCACCACCTGGAACGAGAACTGGGACGACGGCAGCGGCTACGACGGCTTCACCGTGGCCTCCGCCGTCCATGACGCCCTCACCAAGGGCAACACCAGCGGTTACGTCTTCTGGTACGGGGCCTCGCTCGGCGCCACCCGCGGGCTGATCCAGATGGACGGCGCCGACTACCACGTGTCCAAGCGGCTGTGGGCGCTCGCCGGCTACAGCCGTTTCATCCGGCCGGGTGCCGTCCGTATCGCCGCCACCACCCCCGACACCGACCTCGGGCTCTCGGCGTTCCGCAACACCGACGGCACGCTCACCGTCGTCGTCCTCAACGCGTCGAGCAGCGCCCAGCAGGTGTCGTACAGCCTCCAGAACACCGGGATCACCACCGGCACCGCGACCCCGTATCTCACCAACGGCTCCAGCAGCATGGCCCGGCAGCCGGACGTGGCCGTCAGCGGGGGAGCGCTGACCGCGACGGTCCCGGCCCGCTCTCTCGTCACCTACACCGTCAAGCGATAGGAGTCGTCGTGCGCCTCATGAGACTGCTCGCGATCCTGGCCGGTGCCTTCGGTCTCCTGCTCGGGGTCGCGGCGTCCCCCTCGGCCGCCGCGCTGCCCACCAGCTTCCAGTGGAGCTCCAGCGCCCCGCTCGTCTCGGCGAAGTCGGACGCCACCCACAGCATCGCCGCCGTCAAGGACCCGTCGGTCGTGTACTCGGGCGGGCGCTGGCATGTGTTCGCGTCCACGGCGAGCACCAGCGGCGGATACAACATGGTGTACCTGAACTTCACCGACTGGTCGCAGGCCGCCAACGCCCAGCAGTACTACCTGGACCAGACGGCGATCGGCAGCGGGTACAAAGCGGCTCCGCAGGTCTTCTACTTCGCCCCGCAGGGGCTGTGGTACCTCGTGTACCAGACCGGGGACAACGCGGCGTACTCCACCACGACGAGCCTCTCGGACCCGTCCTCCTGGAGCGCGCCGAAGAAGTTCTACGCCGACGGGATGCCGCAGATCATCAGGGACAACATCGGCAGCGGCTACTGGGTGGACTTCTGGACCATCTGCGGCACCGTGAACTGCTATCTGTTCTCCTCCGACGACAACGGACACCTGTACCGCTCGCGCACCGGCATCGCGGACTTCCCGAACGGCTTCACCGACACCGCCATCGTCATGCAGGACTCCAACAAGTACGCGCTGTGGGAGGCCGCGAACGTCTACAAGCTCTCCGACTCCCAGACGTATCTGCTGCTCGTGGAGGCGATCGGCAGCAACGGCAAGCGCTACTTCCGGTCCTGGACGACGAACAGCCTCACCGGCACCTGGACCCCGCTCGCGAACACCGAGGCCAACCCCTTCGCCCGCTCCACCAACGTCACCTTCACCGGCACCGCCTGGAGCCAGGACATCAGCCACGGCGAGATGATCCGGGCCGGCAACGACCAGACCCTCACCGTCAACCCCTGCCGGCTCCAGTACCTCTACCAGGGCCTGGACCCGGCCGCCACGGGCCCGTACAACACCCTCCCGTGGCGACTGGGTCTGCTCACCCAGACGAACTCGAACTGCTGAGGCCTACTTCCAGGTGTCGCTCGTGGTGTATCCGGACGAACTGCCCGTCGTGTACGAGCGGTTCGTCCCGGACTCCCAGGTCACGGTTCCCGACGCGTCCTTCTTGAGGAACTTGTACGCGAAGGCCGTGCTCTTCGGGACGATCACGGTCCTGCTCCACGTCGGGTAGGACGCCGAGGACAGCGGGATCGCGTCGGCGGTGTTCCACGAGCCCAGGGAGGCGATCGAGCCGACCACGTAGACGTTGGTGCCCCAGGTCGTCGTCGCGTTGACGTTGAAGGTGACGTCGGTGGCGCTCGCGGCGGCCACGTTCCAGGAACTGTTCACCGTGAGGGCCGAAGTCGTCGTGGCCGCCGTCCGGTTGGCGTTGGACTCCCAGGTCACGTTCCCGGACGCGTCCTTCTTGATGTACTTGAACTCGAACGACGTGTTGATCGGCACACTCACCTCGCCCGACCAGATCGGGTAGCCCGAGGAGGACAGGGCGACCGCCTTGGAGGTGTCCCAGCCGCCGAGGGCCGCGATCGAGCCGACGACGTAGACGTTCGTGCCGGTGGTCGTCGACGCGTACGCGTTGAAGGTGGTGCTCACCGTCGAGGTGGAGCCGCCGTCGTCACCGCCGCCCGGGTCCTCGCAACCGACCGTGCAGGTGTAGGAGCCGTCGTAGAAGGCGATCGCGCTCTTCGCCGGGACCGTGAGGGAGGCGCTGCCGCCGGACACCGTCACCGTGCTCGCGCCGCCGTCGATCACGTTCTTGTACGTGCCGTCGGCCATGCCGGTCGCGAAGGTGTAAGTGGCGCTGCCGGACCCGTTGTTGAGGGCGAAGAAGCCCGCACCGCTGCGGCCGAAGCCGATGACGCTCGACGACTTGGTCTGCCAGTTGGAGACGGCGGCCGTGTCGGTCGCGTTGTGCCAGGCCACCATGCCGACGACGGCGGTGTCGCGGTCCAGGCAGTACCAGGAGCCGTTCGAGCAGTCGGTGTCGGTGACGAAACCTGCGGAGTTCGGCGGTGCCTGGTCGCTCTGGGTCCACTCCCAGCTCGCGTACACGGTCGGCGTGGACCACTTGTAGGCGAGCTGGAAGAGGTTGGCGAGTTTGTAGGAGTCGCCGTCCTTGTAGCTCATGTGCAGTCCGTTGCGCTCGGTGTCGTGGTTGGTCACGAAGGACACCGAGTTCGCGGCCGGGAGGATGCCGGAGGAGGACAGCGACTCCAGATCGCTGACGTTGCCCTGGAACGCCGACTTCAGTTTGCCGGCGTACGTGAAGTCCAGGACGTCACCGGAGGCGTAGTAGTCGGCCGGCTGCGGGGTGGAGCCCGGGTAGATCTCCTGGAAGACGTACGGCGCCGCTCCCGAGGTCGTGGTGGTCAGTTTGGCCTCGATCGCCGCGAGGTCGGCCTCGGGGATGTGCTTGGCCGCGTCCACCCGGAAGCCGTCCACCCCGAGCGCGATCTGCTTGTTGAGGAAGGCCGCGATGCCGGAGCGGACGTTGTCGTTCTCCGTCTCCAGGTCGGGCAGGCCGAGCAGTTCGCAGTTCTGCACCTCGGAGAGGTTCGACCAGTCGTCGATGACCAGGTCGGAGTCGTTGCAGTCGTCGGACTGGTGGTAGTCGCCCGGGTCCCAGTCCGGGGTGTCGTACTTGCTGGTGAGCGTCGTGCCGTTGTAGCCGGTGCCGGTCTGGGCGGCGGTGTGGTTGATCACCGCGTCCGTGTAGACCTTGACGCCCGCGTCATGGCAGGCCGTCACCATCGAGGCGAACTTCGCCGCCGTACCGAAGCGGCTGTTCAGGTTGTAGGAGTACGGCTGGTAGACGTCCCACCAGTAGAACGAGGACTGCTTGAGGGACTCGGCGGGCGGGGCGACCTGGACCGCGCCGTACCCGGCCGGGCCGAGGACGTCGGTGCACTCGTCGGCGATGGAGTCCCAGTTCCATTCCCACAGGTTGGCGATGACATCGCCCTGCGCGGTGGTGTCCGCGTGGGCGGCGGTGGCGGGCAGCGCGACGGCGCCGGCGAGGGCGAGGGTGGCGGCGGCCGCGGCGGTGGCGGCGCGCCGGAGGACACCCGGGGGGTGGTGTCTGGTGGTCATGTGCGGCTCCGGTAAGGGGTTTCGGGTTTCAACAACCCGTGAGGGTGGGGCAGTTGAAGAGGGCGCGTCAAGGCTTCGGTGAAAGTTCTTGCTGTTAATTGCAAGACTCTTGCTGTAAACCTTTCGGCAGCGATACGGTCGCGCGGGGTCGGACCCAAGCCAGCCGCCATCGCTAGGAGTTCACACCGGTGAAACACGTCAGACGGGTCGCGGCCGTCGCCGTCGCGACCCTCGCCGCCGCGCTCGTCCAGCCGCTCGCCGCCCACGCGGACAGCCCGCCCCCGCCGCCCTCCGACGCGAAGCTCGCCGCCGAGCCCGCCCGGCACGACGACACCCGCGAGCAGTTCTACTTCGTCATGCCGGACCGTTTCGCCAACGGGGACACCGCCAACGACAAGGGCGGCCTGACCGGTTCACGCCTCACCACCGGCTACGACCCCACCGACAAGGGCTTCTACCAGGGCGGCGACCTCAAGGGCCTGACCCGGCGCCTCGACTACATCAAGGGCCTCGGCACCACCGCCATCTGGATGGCCCCGATCTTCAGGAACCGTCCCGTGCAGGGCACCGGCAGCAACGCCTCCGCCGGTTACCACGGCTACTGGATCACCGACTTCACCCGGGTCGACCCGCACTTCGGCACCAACAAGGACCTCGAGACCCTCATCGCCAAGGCGCACGCCAAGGGTATGAAGGTGTTCTTCGACGTCATCACCAACCACACCGCCGACGTCGTCGACTACGAGGAGAAGTCCTACGACTACCTCTCCAAGGGCGCCTTCCCCTATCTGACCAAGAACGGCGAGCCCTTCGACGACGCCGACTACGCGGCCGCCGGAAAGACGTTCCCGGCCGTCGACGCCGACTCCTTCCCGCGCACCCCGAAGGTCACGTCGAAGTCCAAGGTGCCGTCCTGGCTCAACGACCCGACGATGTACCACAACCGCGGCGACTCCACCTACGCCGGCGAGTCCACGACCTACGGCGACTTCTCGGGCCTCGACGACCTGTGGACCGAGCGCCCCGAGGTCGTCAGCGGCATGGAGAGGATCTATCAGCGCTGGGTCAGGGACTTCGCCATCGACGGCTTCCGGATCGACACCGTGAAGCACGTGAACATGGAGTTCTGGACCCAGTGGGCGACCGCTCTCGACGCGTACGCGGCGAAGCAGGGCCGCAAGGACTTCTTCATGTTCGGCGAGGTCTACTCCGCCGACACGTCGATCACCTCCCCGTACGTCACCCAGGGCCGCCTCGACGCCACCCTCGACTTCCCCTTCCAGGAGGCGGCCCGCCAGTACGCCTCCCAGGGCGGCAGCGCGCAGAAGCTCGCGGGCGTCTTCGCCGACGACTACAGGTACACGACCGGCAAGGCCAACGCGTACGAGCAGGTCACCTTCCTCGGCAACCACGACATGGGCCGCATCGGGTACTTCCTGAACCAGGACAACCCGAAGGCGACGGATGCCGAGCTGCTGAAGAAGGACCGGCTCGCCAACGAGCTGATGTTCCTCAGCCGTGGCAACCCGGTGGTCTACTACGGCGACGAGCAGGGCTTCACCGGCTCCGGCGGCGACAAGGACGCCCGCCAGACCATGTTCGCCTCCAAAGTCGCCGACTACCTGGACGACGACGAGATCGGCACCGACCGCACCCACGCGAGCGACGCCTACGACACGAGCGCCCCGCTGTACCGGCAGATCGCGGCCCTCGCCCGGCTCCGCAAGGCCAACCCGGCGCTGACGGACGGCGTCCAGACCGAGCGGTACGCCGCCGACGGGCCCGGCGTCTACGCCTTCTCCCGCACCGGGACCGGCAAGGACACGACCGAGTACGTCGTCGCCTTCAACAACGCGGACACGGCGAAGTCGGCGACCTTCGCGACCGGTTCGGCGGACATGAAGTTCCATGGCGTCTACGGGACTTCCAGCACCCTGACGTCCGGCGCCGACAAGAAGATCACCGTTACGGTCCCGGCCGGGTCGGTGATCGTCCTCAAGGCGGCCGGCCGGCTCGCCAAGCCAACCACCGGGCCGACGATCACCCTCGAGGCGCCCGACACCGGCACCACCGGCACCGTCGAGCTCACCGCAGGCGTCGACGGCGGGCAGCTCAACCGGGTCGTCTTCGCCGCGCAGGTCGGCAACGGGAAGTGGCGGACGCTCGGTTCAGCCGACCACGCCCCCTACAAGGTGACCCAGAGCATCGCCGAGGACGTACCGGCCGGAACGGCCCTGCGCTACAAGGCGGTTGTCGTCGACTCGGCGGGCCGCACGGCGTCGGCGACCGCCACGAGCACCACCGGCACCCCGCCCGCCGAGGAGACCCCCACCGCCTCCTCCCGCGACTACGCGATCGTCCACTACAAGCGCACGGACGGCGACTACGCCGACTGGGGCCTGTACGCCTGGGGCGACCTCGCCGACGGCGAGGCCACGAACTGGCCGGCCAGCCACCCCTTCACCGGCCGCGACGCGTACGGCGCCTTCGCCTACGTCAGGCTCAAGCCCGGCGCGTCGAACGTGGGCTTCCTCGTCATCGACGAGGACGGGAACAAGGACGTCTCGGCCGACCGCACGATCGACGTGACGAAGACCGGTGAGATCTGGATCGAGCAGGGCAAGGAGACCGTGCTCACGGATCGGCCCGACCACCCGGCCCAGGACGAGACCAAGGCGGTTCTCCACTACCACCGCGCCGACGGCGACTACGACGGCTGGGGCCTGCACGTCTGGACGGGCGCCGCGCAGCCCACCGAGTGGTCCGGCCCCCTGAAGCCGGTGCGCACCGACGCCTACGGGGCCGTCTTCGAGGTGCCGCTCACCGACGGGGCCACCAGCCTCAGCTACATCCTCCACAAGGGCGACGACAAGGACCTGCCCGCCGACCAGTCCCTCGACCTCACCGCGAACGGCCACGAGGTGTGGCTGCTGAACGGGCAGGAGAAGTACCTCCTGCCGCAGCCGGCCGGATCCGCCGCCGCGCTCGACCTGACCACCTCCAAGGCGGTCTGGATCGACCGGGACACCGTCGCCTGGAACGGCTCCGAGGCCGCCGCCTCCACCCAGCTGCTGTACTCCCGCGACGGCTCGATCACCGTCGACAAGGGCACGCTGACCAGCGACGACGAGCGCTGGCTGCGGCTGTCGAAGACCACGCTCACCGACGCCCAGAAGGCGAGGCTCCCGCATCTGAAGGGCTACACCGCCTGGTCCGTCGACCCGCGCGACCGCGACCGGGTGCGGGAGGCGCTCGGCGGCCAGCTCGTCGCCTCCCAGCGGGCCGTCAACGGGGCGGTCCTCGCGGCTACGGGTGTCCAGATCGCGGGCGTGCTCGACGATCTGTATCCGAAGGCGACGAAGGCCGCGCTGGGCCCGACCTTCCGGGACGGCCGCCCCACCCTGGCCGTCTGGGCGCCGACCGCGCAACGGGTGTCCCTGGAACTCGACGGCTCCCTGGTGAAGATGCGGCGTGACGCCCGCACCGGCGTCTGGTCCGTCACCGGTCCCCGGTCCTGGAAGGGCAAGCCCTACCGGTACGTCGTCAAGGTCTGGGCGCCCGGCGTCCGCAAGGTCGTCACCAACAAGGTCACCGACCCCTACTCGGTCGCCCTGACGGCGAACTCCGAGCGGAGCCTCGTGATCGACCTCGACGACAAGTCCCTGGCGCCGGGCGGCTGGTCCTCGTACACCAAGCCCGAGGCGGTGCCGCTCAAGGACGCCGAGATCCAGGAGCTGCACATCCGGGACTTCTCCGTCGCGGACCCGACCGTGCCGGCGAAGGACCGGGGCACCTACCTCGCCTTCACCGACCGCGGCGGCGACGGCTCGAAGCATCTGCGCGCCCTCGCGGAGTCGGGCACGTCGTACGTCCATCTGCTGCCGGCCTTCGACCTCGCCACCGTCCCCGAGAAGAAGGCCGATCAGAAGACCCCCGACTGCGACCTGGCCTCCTACCCGGCCGACTCCGAGCGGCAGCAGGAGTGCGTGGCGAAGACCGCCGCAGAGGACGCCTACAACTGGGGCTACGACCCGTACCACTACACGGTCCCCGAGGGCTCGTACGCCACCGACCCGGACGGCACCGCCCGCACGGTCCAGTTCCGGAAGATGGTCAAGTCCCTGAACGAGGACGGCCTCCGGGTCGTGATGGACGTCGTCTACAACCACACCGCGGCGAGCGGCCAGGCGGACACCTCCGTCCTGGACCGGATCGTCCCCGGCTACTACCAGCGCCTCCTCGCCGACGGGTCGGTCGCCACCAGCACCTGCTGCGCCAACACCGCGACCGAGAACGCCATGATGGGCAAGCTCGTCGTGGACTCGGTCGTCACCTGGGCCAAGGAGTACAAGGTCGACGGCTTCCGCTTCGACCTCATGGGCCACCACCCGAAGGCCAACATCCTGGCCGTCCGCAAGGCGCTCGACGCGCTGACCCCCGCCAAGGACGGCGTGGACGGCAAGAAGATCATCCTGTACGGCGAGGGCTGGAACTTCGGCGAGGTCGCCGACGACGCCCGGTTCGTGCAGGCCACCCAGCAGAACATGGCCGGCACCGGCATCGCGACCTTCTCCGACCGGGCGCGGGACGCGGTGCGCGGCGGCGGGCCCTTCGACTCCGACCCCGGGATCCAGGGCTTCGCGTCCGGTCTGTACACCGACCCCAACTCCTCCACGGCCAACGGGACGACGGCCGAGCAGAAGGCCCGCCTCCTGCACTACCAGGACCTGATCAAGGTCGGTCTGTCCGGCAACCTCGCCGCCTACCGGTTCACCGGCACCGACGGCAAGGAGGTCACCGGCGCCGAGGTCGACTACAACGGGCAGCCCGCCGGTTACGCGGCCGCGCCCGGCGACGCCCTCGCCTACGCCGACGCGCACGACAACGAGTCCCTGTTCGACGCCCTCGCCTACAAGCTGCCGTCGTCGACGAGCGCCGCCGACCGGGCCCGGATGCAGGTCCTGGCGATGGCGACGACCACCCTCTCGCAGGGACCGTCGCTCTCCCAGGCCGGCTCCGACCTGCTGCGCTCCAAGTCCCTGGACCGCAACTCCTACGACAGCGGCGACTGGTTCAACGCGGTCCACTGGAACTGCGCCGACGGCAACGGCTTCGGCCGCGGGCTGCCCCCGGCCGCCGACAACGCCTCCAAGTGGTCCTACGCCAAGCCCCTGTTGACGAGCGTCGCGGTGGGCTGCCCGCAGATCACCGGCGCCTCCGCCGCGTACCGGGACCTGCTGAGGATCCGTACGACGGAGAAGGCGTTCTCCCTCGGCACGGCCGCGCGGGTGCAGTCGGCGCTGTCCTTCCCGCTGTCCGGCACGGACGAGACGCCCGGGGTGATCACCATGGAGCTGGGCGATCTGGTCGTCGTCTTCAACGCGACGCCGGACGAGCAGAAGCAGCGGATCGTTTCTCTCGCCGGCCGGGGCTACCGACTGCACCCGGTGCAGGCGTCGGGCGCGGACTCTACCGTCAAGACCTCGTCCTACGTGCGGGAATCGGGCACGTTCGCCGTTCCGGGTCGTACTGTCGCGGTCTTCTCCCGGGTCTCCTGATACAGGACTAGCTTGGTGGGGCGGTCCCGGCGCGGGGCCGCCCCACCACGTCGTTCCCTAGAGGGCCGGGAGTCCCACGGTGCCCGCCGATCCGCTGCAGACGCAGTCCGCCGTCCGGGCCGCCCTGCGCGGGGCGCGGCGCAGGGGCGACGCGGAGGCGCGGGCGCGGCGGCTGACGCTCCTCGCGGAGGCGACCGTCGCCGTGCAGACCGCGCGCTGCCCGGGCGAACTGGCCGAGGCGGCCGCGGAGGGCGCCGCCCGGCTCGCCGGGTCCCCCGCGGTGGTCTTCGTGATCGGCCCGGACGGCGGACTGCACCGGGGGACCTCCCTCGACCGCGGCACCCTCGGGCTGCCGGACGCCGCCGCGCACGAGACGGTCGCCCGGCTGCTCTCCCGGCTCGCGGCGGGGCCCGGCGGGGCGCCGGGTGTGCTCGTGCCGGCGACGGTGTGGCCGGCCGGGTTCTTCCGGCCGGGCCGCCGGGAGGCCGCCCGGCTGGTGCCGGCCGTGACCGCGGGCCGGCGCACGCCCGTCTGCGTGGCGGTCCCGGCCGCCGCCCCCGTCGTCGACGACGGACTGCTCTCCCGGCTCGCGCAGGTCACCGCGCTGGCCGCCGAGCCGCTGCTGATGTACCAGGTCGAACGGCATGTCGCGCTCACCCTCCAGCACAGCTTCCTGCCCCGTCCCGACCGGCCGTCCCGGCTGCCCGGCGTGGATCTGGTGGTGCGGTACGTGCCCGCGTCCCGGGAGACCGAGATCGGCGGCGACTTCTACGCGGCCGTCTCCAGCGGCTCGGGGGTGCTCACCGCCGTCGGGGACGTCGTCGGGCACTCCCTGGAGGCCGCCACGGTGATGGTGGAGATCCGGCACGCGCTGCGCGCCTACTGCGTGGAGGACCCCGACCCGGCGGTGCTGGCCGCCCGGCTCGACCGGATGCTCCAGCACTACCATCCCGATGTCACCGCGACCGTGTGCCTGGCCCTGCTGGAGCCCACGACCGGACGGCTGCGGGTGGCCAACGCCGGGCACCTCCCCCCGCTGGTCGTCTCCGCCGCCGGGACCGCCGCCTACGTCGACGTGGACGGCCCGCTCCTCGGCCTCGGCCTGGACCGCCCGGCCCCGACCGAGACGCTGCTGGGCCGCGGCGACCGGCTGCTCATGGTCACCGACGGTCTGATCGAGACCCGCGGCACGGACCTCGGCGTCAGCCTGGACCATCTCCGCACCGCCGCCGAGACCGCCCCACCGGGCCTGGACGCCCTCTGCGACCTGCTGCTCGGCCACTTCGCCCACGATCAGGACGACGACATCGCGATGCTGGCGCTGCGACTAGGGTGACGTGACGCCGTCGTCCTGGAACAGGAGTGCTCATGCCGAACATCACCGTCGACTACTCGGCCGCCGTGTCCCACGCCTTCGACAGGGAGGCCTTCGCCCTGGCCCTGCACACCACGGTCGTCGAGATCGCGGCCGCCAAGCCGGAGGCCTGCAAGACCCTGTTCCGCAAGGCCGACGACACCGCGTACGGCTACGAGGACCCGCTCGAGCAGCAGCACGGGATCGTCCATGTCTCCCTCGGCCTGCTCGCCGGCCGCACCGACGACACCAAGGCCCGGCTGACCGAGGCGGTCCTGGAGCTGCTGCGCGAGCACATCGCCGACGAGGGGATCACCCTGCACGCCTCCGCCGAGATCCGTGACCTCGACCCGTCGTACCGCAAGTTCGACAGGTGATCCTCAGGACGCCAGCGCGATGAGCCGGGCCGCCAGGTTCCCGAAGGGGCCCTCGGCCGGCTCGCCGGCCAGCATGGGGTGCAGCAGCGTGCGCATCTCGTCGTCGTAGGCCGCGCTGACCGCGGTGAGCGCGGCGAAGTCGTGCACCAGCTGCACCTCCAGCTCCCCGCGCGGGATCCGCCGCCCGTCCAGCCAGATCAGCGCGGTCGACTCGGCCAGCGAGATCCAGGAGCGCACCACCAGCTCCAGCCGGGCCGGCGGGTCCGTGATGCCCAGGTGGGACAGGATCTGCTCGTAGGCGGCCTGGCGTACGGAGTCGATCAGGGCGTTCGTCGTGGACGAGCCGACGGCCGGGCCGCCGCGCATCAGGGCGGAGAAACCCGGGCCGTGCTCGTCGACGAAGTCGAAGTAGCGGCGCATCACCCGCAGCAGCCGCGCGCCGAGCGGACCTTCGGCGGGCTCGACGAAACGGGCGGCGAGATCCTCCGAGGCCCGCTTCAACGCGGCCTCGTACAGGCTGAGTTTGCCGGGGAAGTAGTGGTAGACGAGGGGGCGCGAGATTCCGGCGGCGGCCGCTATCTCGTCGATGGAGACCTCGTCGGGCGAGCGCTGGGCGAACAGGTCGAGGGCGACGCCGATCAACTGCTGCCGACGCTCCTCGACTCCCATCCTTCGACGAACCCCGGTAGTCATGCGCCCACCTTACCGATCGGATCCGGCCGCGAACGGACCGGATCGGCCTCGGGTGTTCACATATCGAGCACCAGGCGGGCGCCGCGCGCCCGGGACACACAGATCAGCATCGAGTCGGCGCGCTCGGCGTCGGTGAGCAGTTCGTCCCGGTGGTCCACCTCGCCCGCCAGCACCCGCTGCACACAGGTCCCGCAGAACCCCTGCGCACAGGAGTACAGGGTGCCGGGGAGCTCGGCGCGCACGGCGGCGAGCACCGAGGAGTCGGCAGGCACCGTCAACGTCCTTCCGCTGCGGCGCAGTTCGACCTCGAAGGCCCGGCCGCTCACCGTCCGCGGCGCGAACCGCTCGACCCGTACGGACGGCACCCGCTCCGCCACGGCCGCCATCAGCCCCTCCGGCCCGCAGCAGTGGACGACGGCCCCGGCCGGCAGATCCGCCAACTCCCGGTCGAGGTCCGGCCGTCCCTCCACCACCGACACCCGGTCCCCGCCGAACCGCTCGACCTCCGCGAGGAACGGCATCGACGCCCGCGACCGGCCGGCGTACAGCAGCCGCCAGTCGGCGCCCTCGGGGAGTGCCCGGACCATCGGCAGCAGCGGGGTGATACCGATCCCGCCGGCGACGAAGACGTACGCCGGGGCCTCGGTGAGCGGGAAGCGGTTCCGCGGCCCGCGCACCTCGATCTCCGTGCCCTCCGGGAGCCGTTCGTGCACCTCGCGCGATCCGCCCCGGCCGTCCTCGACGAGCCGCGTGGCGACGGTGTACGCGGAGCGGTCCGCCGGGTCCCCGCACAGCGAGTACTGCCGCACCAGCCCCGACGGCAGCACCAGATCGATGTGCGCCCCCGGCTCCCAGCGCGGCAGCTCCCGCCCTTCGAGCCGCAGTCGTACGACCCCCTCCGCGACCGTCTCCCGCGCGGCCACCCGCAGCCGCAGGGACCGCGACCGGGGCCGCCCGGAGACCGGCTCCTCCAGCGCAGGCAGCGGCCACAGCGGCGAGTCCTGGATCCGGCGCCGCATCGCCCGCCGCGCCAGCCAGGCCGTACCGGCGACGAGGGCGGCCTTGCGCAGGGCGTGGGTCATCAGGACGCCCCCCGCTCCGCGGCGAGCGCCGCCAGCGCGGCGGGGGAGGAGGCGAGATAGGCGACCGCCTGCTCGGTGGAGCCCTCCTGGGAGGGGTGGTAACTCCGGCTGAGATAGCGGGGGACCGACCGCAGCAGGGCGCCGGTGGCGGGCAGCGTGCCGCGCCGCCCGCGGACGTGGAAGGCCCGCAGGCTCGCCTTCCGGTCGGTGAGCGTCGGGTCGTTCGCCATGAAGAAGCGCACCCCGCGCTGCCAGAGGAAGACCAGCGCGGCGAAGGCGGTGGCCCAGGTCCGCACCCGGCGGCGGTAGGAGCCGTCGAGGTGCTGGAACAGCTCGAAGGCCACGGACCGGTGCTCGACCTCCTCGGCGCCGTGCCAGCGCAGCAGGTCCAGCATGGTCGGGTCGGCGCCCCTGCGGTCCAGCTCGTGCGCGTTCAGCACCCAGTCGCCGAGGAAGGCGGTGTAGTGCTCGATGGCCGCGATCAGCGCCACCCGCTCCTTCAGCCACCAGCGGCGGGGCCGGCCCGGGGGCAGGGTGCGGTCGCCGAGCAGCTTCTCGAAGAACCAGTCGACCTGCGCGGTGTACGGCGTCGGGTCGAGCCCCTGCTCCTTGAGGTGGGGCAGCACCTCGTCATGGGCCTGGGAGTGCATCGCCTCCTGCCCGATGAACCCGATCACGTCCTCGCGCAGCCGCTCGTCCCGGATGTACGGCAGCACCTGCCGGTAGACGTGCACGAACCAGCGCTCACCGGCCGGCAGCAGCAGATGCAGCACATTGATGGTGTGCGTGGTGAACGGATCCCCCGGCACCCAGTGCAGCGGGGTGTCCGCCCAGGAGAAGGACACCTTGCGGGCCTTGAGCGGCACCCGGTCCCCGTCGAACCGGTCCTTGTTAGACATGACGTCAATGTACTGATGGGTAGGGCCGGGGTGAACCCCTGTGCGGCGATCAGTTGCGATCAGTTGAGCCCGTTCACCGACCGTCCGTCCGCCAGGGTGCCCTTCAGGTCCGCCTTCGCCCCCTTCTCGGCGGCGGCGGTGAGCAGATGGCCCGGCGCGGAGTCCCGCACCCCGCCGGTCGCCCGTACGTTCCGCGTCTTGGAGTCACCGGCCGCGAGGAGGTACCAGTGGCCGCCCTGGGACTTCCACAGCACCCCGGCCAGCACATGCGGATCGCGCGGGCCGCACGCCGGGACGTCCCCGGCCTTCGCCACGGCCGCCCCGAACAGCCCGCCCGGGGTACGGAACTGGGCCAGCACCCGGCTTCCGTCGCCGCGCCAGGTCTCCGCCCGGGTGCACACCCATTCCGCCGAGCCGCTCGCGTCGGGCAGCGGCTGACGCGCGTACGACCACAGGTTCACCGTCCGCACGCCCTGCCCGCGCACATCGGCCAGCGAGCAGGCGTACGGTGCCCAGGTGCCGAGCGCCTCCGCTCCCGTGGCCTCCTTCGGCGCGGTGGGCCGGCCGCCGGTCAGCCGGGCGGGCACCAGCTCGCCGAGGTCGGTGAGGAGATGGGTGCCCGAGATATCCGTGAGCTGGAGGACGTTCCAGCCGGTGCAGGCGCCGGTCCGGGTCGCCGGACTGGCCAGCGGCGAGGTGATGCCGTCGGTGAGGGTCAGGGCCATCACCCCGGCGCCCGGCTTGCCGAGGTCCCGCTCGCCCGCCGCGGTCACCCAGGGCGCCGTCAGCCAGCGGACGTTGCCGTCGGCCCGGTCCAGGACGATCGCGGACGCCTCGGTGCCGGTCGCGCCGTCGACCCGCGCGAAGTCCAGGGCGGCCCCGGCCGTGCCGTCCTTCGGCTCGGCGTAGCGGGCGATGCGCAGACCGTCGTAGAGGAGCACCACACGCGCGTTGCCGACCGCGGCCGCGTACAGCAGCTGCGGCGGACCGGACGGGCCGCCGGTGGGGGTGTCGGGGGTCGCCGAGACCTGCACCGCCGCGCCGGGGCGGGCCCATACCGCGAGGGCGCGGCGCAGCAGCGCGGTGTCGCGGACCAGGGCGCCGCGGGCCGGCCAGACGGAGAAGTCGGTGCGCGCCGACGTCTTCCAGGCGACGGGGGAGACCCGCAGCAGCCGGCCCGGGTCGAGCGCGGCCTCGGCGGCCGGGTTCCGCGCGTACACCGGGGCGGCCGCGCCGTCCGGGCCCCAGCCGTCGCCGGGCAGCGCGGCCAGCGCGCCGCACACCGCGAGGGCCGCGGCGGCGGCCAGCGCGGCCGTGGTGTGCCGGCGGCGGCGCAGCAGATCGGTGGGCCGGGCCTGCAGGGAGCAGGGGTCGAACTCGGGGGAGTCGAGCAGCGCGTACCGGTCGGGCACCGCGTCGGCCTCCTCCAGCGCCGCGTCGGTGTCCGCCGCGCCCGCCTCGGCGAGGACCTTGCGCACCTCGACGTCCGCGAGCTTCTCCAGGCCGCGCAGCACATAGGCGGCGCGGGCCGGGCCGCTCAGGGCGGACAGCCGCTGGTCCAGAGCGAGTTCGTCGGCGCCGCCGGAGTGCGGGAACAGCCTCAGGCCGCGCACCCGGGGGAGCAGCGGCGGCAGTTGCGCCCGCTTGGGCCAGGCCGGGCGCGCGAGCGGCAGACCCGCCTCCAGGGCGGTCCGCACCACCTGCAGGCGGACGTACGCGTACCCGGGGTCGCCGTCGCGGCCGCCGGCCTGCGCCTGGGCCGGGATCACCGGGGCCGAGGCGCGGCGGCGGGGCAGGGCGCGCTGGACGAGGGCGTGGGCGGTCAGGACCCGGCGGCCCCGGCCCAGGCCCGGCGGCAGCACCAGATAGGCGAGCCGGACGAGACGCGGATAGTGCTCGACGAGCGCGGCCTCGGCCTGCTCGACGTCGACGGCCCGGTCGGTGACGGAACCGGGTGCGGGGCTCGGGGCGACATCCTGTGACTGCACGCCCAGCGCAACGAGCGGCACGGGGGATGGTCACCGCCGCACGGGTCGCGCCCGGTCTACGACTCGACGAGCGCCCGGGCGTAGTGCGCCATCGACCTCTGGTAGCGCGGCAGATGGGGAGCGAGGGCGCCGAGGACCAGGGACAGGCCCTCGCGGTCGCGGCCGAGGCTGGACAGACACAGGGCGAGCGTGGCGCGCACGGCGTCGTCCAGCTCGTCGCAGGGGGCGTCCAGTTCGGGTGTGAGCAGGGCGACGCCCTCCTCGGCCTGCCCCGTGTTCCGCAGCGAGCTGGCGAGCTGGATCCTGGCGCGGCGGCCCTTGTACCCGGTCAGACCGAGGGCGAGGGCCTCCCGGTAGAGCGGTACGGCCCGGTCGCTGTGGCCGGTGGAGTCCCAGGCGCAGGCCCGCTCGAAGGGACCGAGGGGGCTGTCCCCGGGCAGTTCCGCGACGAGTTCGTCGATCACCGCCCGGAAGTCGGCGGCCCGCGCCTGCGGATAGTGGTCGAGGGTGGCCCAGGCGGCCGTCACGCGCTCTTCCCAGTCGTGGTTCACCGGCCCACTCTCGCACGCGTGTGCCAGGCCGGCAGCGTATTTTGAGCGGACCGTACGCGGGAGCCGTATCCAGGACCAGGCTCACGCAGGGAGGACAGATGAAGGTGACCCGACCGATCCTCGCGGCGGCGACCGCCGCGGCGGCGCTGGTGCTGGCGGGGTGTGCGTCCGGAAGCTCGGGGAAGGCCGAGGTGGCCGTCCCGACGGCCGCGACCGGCAGCCTGGAGCACCTGGCCGCCGAGGTGGACTGCAAGCCGAACATGCAGACCGATGCCGACGAACTCCGCCAGGCCATCTGCAAGACCTCCGCGGGGAAGTTCCTCCTGCTGACCTTCGCCACCGACCGGGGGCAGCGCGAGTGGCTCAACGGCGCCAAGGACTACGGCGGCCACTATCTGGTCGGCCGCAAGTGGGTGGCCGTGGGCGAGGAGACCAGCACGGTGACGTCGCTGCGCAAGACGCTCGGCGGCGACATCGAGGAGGGTACGGACCACTCGGCGCACGAGTCGGGCGAGCCGTCGGGGAGCGCGACGCACTCCGGCCACTGAGCACGGCGGCACGGCACACGAGAAGGCCGGCGGTGAGGAATCCTCACCGCCGGCCTTCTCAGTCAGCGACCGGTGTCGACCGTGTCGACTACTGGCACTTCTTGCCGGTGTTGATGCAGTTGACCATCTGGTTCATCGTGTTCGTGGAGAAGAAGTTGATGAAGTCGTTGTGGTCGGTGATCGGCTTGTGCAGGTTCTCCGGGAAGCTGTCGACCGCGTAGGCGTTCTTCACGACGCCGTTCTGGATCGTCGGCCGGGTGACGTTGTAGACCAGCCGGACCTTCAGCTGCGGGATCGCCTTGAAGCCGTTGGCGCAGGTGCCGTCCGCCTGGACGAACGCCACGTGCGTGCGGTGGTTGGCGGAGTCGATGTTCTTGCCGTCCCAGCAGCTCTGGAAGAACGTCGTGCGCACCACCTGGCTGCCCTGCGGGCAGATCGGGTACTGGGTCTCCAGCTGCACCTTGTTCTCGAAGCCGGTGCAGGACCAGTTCACGTTGGCGTTCGCGTTGCCGTTGACGAAGGCCTTCGCGTCACCGGTGATGATGCGCAGCGCCGTCGGCATCGCGACGACGTTGCCCTTCTTGTTGCCGACGAACGTCAGCTGCGCCTGGGCGGGCTGGAGGATCTTGCCGACGTTGCCCTCCTTGCCACCGCCGTCCGCGTTCTGGTCGAAGTCCTGCGTGCCGTCCTGGGTACGCAGCACCGGCCAGAAGTACGAGGACTTGTCGCCCTGGTTCTGGCAGCTGGTCTGCGCCGCCGCCAGCTCCTGGTCGCTCGCGAAAGCGTCGTTGGACTGGTTGCCGACGTAGTCGTGCAGGTGGTGGGCACCGTTGCTGACACCGGGGGCCACGATCACGTTGTCCGTGTTGTGGTTGTCGTTGCCGTTGGTGCCGCACTTGGTGGTGAAGGTGCCGCGGGAGCCGGAGTTGCCGTTGGCCGCGAGGCCGTTGGCGCCGACGCCCAGCTGCGCGTTCGCCTGGACCTTCGTGATGTCCACGAAGTCGGCCGCGGTCGGGCCGTTGCCGCCCTGGCCGTTGGCGCCCGCCTGCTGCTGGCCGTTGTTCTGACCGTTGTTCTGCTGGCCATTGTTGTTCTGGCCGTTGTTCTGCTGGCCATTGTTGTTGTTCTGCTGGCCGTTGTTGTTCTGACCGTTGCCCGCCTGGCCCGCGTTGGTGTTGGCGGTGGCCGCCTGCGTGGTGCAGGCCGCGAGCTGGCTGAGCTGGGTGTTGAACTGGCCGCCGACCCGCTGGATGTCGATGCGGATCCGGTCGATCGTGGCCGCCCGCTTCTCCTTCAGGGGGCCGACGATCGCGTTCTGCACGAAGCCCGCGTCGTTCGCCTGCGCCTGACGGGTGGAGGCGAGCCGGGCGTAGGCCTCGGTGATCTGCTTGTCGAGGTTCGCCAGCTCGGTGGCGACGCCCTGCTTCGCCTTGTCCGGCACGTTCGTCAGCTTCTGCCCCACGTCCGGGCAGGAGATGGTGGCGACCTGCGCTGCCGCGGTGGCGGCCTTGGTCGTGTTCTGACCCGAGTTGCCGGACTCGTCTGCCGAAGCATAGAAGTTCGCCCAGATCAGCCCGCCCCCGCCGAGCGCTAGGGCCGCCGATGCTGCCACGGCCTTCGTGGCCATCGACGACTGGCGTTTACGAATGTTGCGTCCCATGGAACTCCTCTGACTTCCTTGAACGGGGTCGCATCGAGGCGCCCGACAGGAGTGAAGCTGCCCCCTCCCATACGCATCCCGCCCCAGAGGTGTTCAGCGGTCTCAGAAATTGATGAGAGGTCCGTACGACAAACCGTCCCCAACGGCCCCACATCTCGCGGTAGTTGTTTCCCTACCGAGCCCGGTCCAGATAGGCCAGCACCGCCAGTACCCTGCGGTTGTCGTCGTCCGAGACCTCCAAACCGAGCTTCACGAAGATATTCGCGGTGTGCTTGGCGACGGCCCGCTCGGTGACGACCAGTTTGCCGGCGATCGCCGCGTTCGACCGGCCCTGCGCCATCAGCTCCAGAACCTCCCGTTCGCGCGGAGTGAGCCGCTCCACCGGACCCCGCCCGTCGCCCGAGCGGCGGGCCAGCAGCTGCTGGATCACCTGGGGGTCCATCGCCGTACCGCCGGCCGCGACCCGCCGTACGGCGTCCACGAACTGCTCCGCGTCGAAGACCCGGTCCTTCAGCAGATAGCCGACCCCTCCGCTGCCGTCGGCGAGCAGCTCGCGCGCGTACAGCTGCTCGACGTGCTGGGAGAGGACGAGCACCGGGAGGCCGGGGCTGCGGCGGCGGGCGGCGAGCGCGCACTGGAGGCCCTCGTCCGTGTGCGTGGGCGGGAGCCGGACGTCCACCACGGCGACGTCCGGCTCCAGTTCGGCGAGGGCCCGCTCCAGCTCGGGCCCGCTCTCCACGGCGGCGGCGATCTCGAAGTCGTAGGCCTCCAGCAGCCGCACCAGCCCGTCCCGCAGCAGGAACAGGTCTTCGGCTAGGACAACGCGCAAGGGATCTCCATGGTCACCATGGTGGGACCGCCCGCCGGGGAGCTGACGGCCAGGACGCCGTCGAATGTACCCAGCCGCCGCTCGACCCCGGCCAGGCCCGAGCCCGCCCCGATCGCCGCGCCGCCGCGGCCGTTGTCGGTGACGGAGATCCGCAGACGGCCCTCCGCGTAGTGCAGGTCGGCCCAGATCCGGTCGGCGCCGGAGTGCTTGACCGTGTTGGTGAGGACCTCGCTGACCGCGAAGTACGCGGCCGACTCGACCGGCGCCTCGACCCGCCCGGGCAGCTCCACCACCACCTCCGTCGGCACCGGCAGCCGTAGCGCCAACGCCCTTACGGCGTCGCCCAGTCCGCGCTCGGCCAGCACCGGCGGATGGATCCCGCGCACCAGGTCGCGCAGTTCGGCGAGGGCCTCGGCCGACGACTGCCGGGCCTGCGCGAGCAGGCGCCTGGCCTTCTCGGGGTCCTTGTCGAGGAGCTGCTCGATCGTGCCCAGGTCCATGCCCACGGCCACCAGCCGGGCCTGCGCCCCGTCGTGCAGATCCCGCTCGATGCGCCGCAGTTCGGCGGCGGAGGTGTCCACGGCGTCCCGCCGGGTGGCCGTCAACACCCGCACCCGTTCGGTCAGTTCGGCCTGCCCGGGGGCGAGGAGGGTCTGGGTGAACCGGAAGTGGGCGTGGAGCAGGGGAACGGTGAATCGGCGGGCCCCGAACAGAGCAGCGGCTCCTACGACACCGGCTGCCAGCCCGCTGCTCTGCTCACCGACCGGCAGGAAACCGAGCCAGTACTCGTCGCTCGGCCCGCCCACGACGACCCGCCACAGCCCCGCCGCCAGCGCGATTCCCAGCAGCGGGTAGAAGAGGAGGAACGTGGGAAGCAGCGCGGTCACCAGCCCCGTGACCGTGTCCGTCATCAGCCAGCGCAGGTCCCGCCAGGTCGCGGGGTCCCGCAGCAGCGCGTAGGTGCGTGTCCCTCCCCAGGGTTTGGCGGTCGCCGGTAGCGGACGGTACGCGGCCGGGATGTGGATCCCGCACCATCTCCGCGCGAGGTCGCGCCGGGTGTCCGCGAGGGCCCGCGCCGCGGTCAGCACCCAGGGGGTGGTGACCAGACCCACGCCGACGGGGATCAGCGCCAGGGAGACGAGGGCCAGGCAGGAGACCACCACCGTCCAGGGCCACACCGCCAGGGCCAGCACGAGCCCCCGTACCGCGGCGAGCACTGTCTCCCGCGTCCTCGAACCGTGCCGGCCGCGCTTCGTGTCGGTGTTCATACGGTCAGTCTGTCCGACCGCCCGATGCCGGTCACGGGGCCGAAGCCCCCGGTCAGGGGGTGGTGCCAGGTACACCTCCCGCCCCGGCCAGCACCCGTGCCTCCACCTCCGGATCCAGCCCCTTCACCGCCCGGTCCGAGCGGTGCGGCGCCGTCCCGCCGATCGCCTCCAGCCAGGCCCAGGTGTCGGCGACGGTCTCCCCGACCGGACGGCAGGACAGCCCCGTCGCCACCGCCCGCGAGACGTCGGCGGCGTGCAGCGCGTCGTGCAGGTCGGTGCCCGGCGGCACCCACACCGGCAACTGCACCCAGGGCTCGATGCCCGCGTCGAGGACGGTCTGCGGGGCGGTCCAGCGCAGTTCGGCGTCCGACCCGCTCGCGCGGACGCACGCGTCGAGGAACTCGCCCATGGTGGCGTGCCCTTGGGGGCTCATCAGGTTGAACGGGCCGCTCAGCTCCCGCTCGACGGCGCCGAGGATCCAGGCGGCGAGGTCGCGGGCGTCGACGTACTGGAGGGGGAGGTCCCGGGGCCCGGGGGCGAGGACCGGGCCGCCGCGCGCGATCCGGCCCAGCCACCAGGGCAGCCGGCCGACGTTCTCGTACGGGCCGAGGATCAGGCCCGCCCGTACGAGCACCGAGTCCCGCGTGCCGAAGGCGTCGACGGCGGCCAGCTCGCCGCCCCGCTTGTCGCGGGCGTAGTCGGTCGGGCCGGCGTCGGGCGCCGCGCCCTCGACCACGGGCGCGTCCTCCGTGTACCCGGCGGGCGGGGCCCAGGTGTACACCGAGCAGCTCGACACGTACACGTACCGGCCGGCGCGGCCCCGCAGCAGCCGCGCCGCCTCGTGCACCGGACGAGGCGCCGACGACCAGGTGTCGACCACGGCGTCCCAGTCCCCCGGGTGCGCGGCCAGGGCGTCCAGGCCCCCGGGCGCGGTGCGGTCCCCGGTCAGCGCCCGTACACCGGAGTCGGGCGCGTGCCGTCCCCGGTTCAGGACCGTCACGTCCCAGCCCCGCCCGAGGGCCGCCTCCACGACGGCCCGTCCCACGAACTCCGTACCGCCCAGCACCAGAAGTCTCATGCGGGTGACTGTGCCCGGCCGGTCCGCGGGACGGAACCGTCCTCTGCCGAGGGCAGAGCGTCAACGGCCGGTCGGCGGGGTGTACTTGTAGCCGACGCGGCGCACGGTCTGGATGGTGCCGCGGTGCTCCGCGCCCAGCTTGCGGCGCAGCCGGGCGACATGGACGTCGACCGTGCGGCCGTCGCCGACATGGCCGTACCCCCACACCGTGGTGACGAGCTGGTCGCGGGTGTGCACCCGGTTCGGGTGCGCCACGAGATGCGCGAGCAGCTCGAACTCCAGGTAGGTCAGGTCGAGTTCACGTCCGCCGACCGCGGCGGTGCGCTGGACGGGGTCGACGCGCACGAGCGGGTCGCCCGCGGCGGTCTCCGTCTCCGTCGCCGGCACGGGGGCGGGCTGGAACGGTTGCTGCTGGTCCGCCGGGATCAGCACGAGGTAGCCGACCATCGCGGGGTGGCCGGGCAGGTCGGGCAGGGAGTGCTGAGGCGCGGGCAGCCAGGTGGCGCCGGGCGGCAGGAGATCGGTGACGTCGGCCACCTCGTCGGGGCCGACGGCCCGCAGCCGGTGCCGGGGCGCGTTCTGGACGGGGTGGGGGAGCGTGGCGGTGGAGAGGGAACGGGTGGTCGCCATGAGAGGTCAGCTCTTTTCGCGCGAGAAGTTCGTCGGGGACGTACGTCGTGCGCGCTGGCCGAAGGCCGGGGTGTACGGCTTTAGAGGGCCGGCGCGTTCGTCGCGCGGCAACACACCCGGTCGAAGTCGTGGTGCTGACGGGAAGGCCAGAAGGGCTCGAGGTCATGGCGACCCGTCGCGGTGTACTTCTGGAAGCTGGCCATGCCCCCATTGAAGCAGACACACGCCCGCAACAGGACCCTCCTCTCACAGCTTGGACGCTTTCCCTGACGCGGAGTTGACGTCACGGGCGGGGGACGTGGAAGGGGCGCCCCGCCGGATCGGCGGGGCGCCCCTTCACGAAGCCGTGCGGCGGATCAGACCTGGCCGGCCTTCTCCAGGGCGGCGCAGCAGGTGTCCACCAGGAGGCGGGTCACCGTGTAGGGGTCGACGTTGGCGTTCGGGCGGCGGTCCTCGATGTAGCCCTTGCCGTCCTTCTCGACCTGCCACGGGATGCGGACCGAGGCGCCGCGGTTGGAGACACCGTAGGAGTACTCGTTCCACGGGGCGGTCTCGTGCAGACCGGTCAGACGGTCGTCGATGCCGGCGCCGTAGTTCTTGACGTGGTCGAGCGGCTTGGAGCCCTCACCGAGCGACTCTGCGGCGGTGATGATCGCGTCGTAGCCCTCGCGCATCGCCTTGGTGGAGAAGTTGGTGTGCGCGCCGGCGCCGTTCCAGTCGCCCTTGACCGGCTTGGGGTCGAGGGTGGCGGAGACACCGAAGTCCTCGGCGGTGCGGTAGAGCAGCCAGCGGGCGACCCACAGCTGGTCCGAGACCTCGAGCGGGGCGAGCGGGCCGACCTGGAACTCCCACTGGCCGGGCATGACCTCGGCGTTGATGCCGGAGATGCCGAGACCGGCGGCCAGGCAGTTCTCCAGGTGGGCCTCGACGACCTCACGGCCGAAGATCTCGTCGGCGCCGACACCGCAGTAGTAGCCGCCCTGCGGGGCCGGGAAGCCGCCCTTGGGGAAGCCGAGCGGGTAACCGTCCTGGAAGAACGTGTACTCCTGCTCGATGCCGAAGATCGGCTCCTGGGCGCCGTACTTCGCCTCGACCTCGACCAGCGCGGCACGGGTGTTGGACTCGTGCGGCGTCATGTCGATGTTGAGGACCTCGCACATGACGAGGATGTCGTCGCCGCCGCGGATCGGGTCGGGGCAGACGAAGACCGGCTTGAGCACGCGGTCCGAGGCGTGACCCTCGGCCTGGTTCGTGGAGGACCCGTCGAAGCCCCAGATCGGCAGCGCGTCCAGACCGACGGGCTCACCCGCGATGATCTTCGTCTTGGAACGGAGCTTCGCCGTCGGCTGGGTGCCGTCGATCCAGATGTACTCAGCCTTGAAGGTCACGAGCCACTTCCTTCGGGGGTGTGTCTGACGCACTTGCGGGTGCTTTGACGCTGCGGCGCTGCGGCACTGGGGCGCCTTCGGTGTTGACGGGCAGCTTGTCAACAGGCGATTTCCCGGTCATTGCTCGAATGTGAACCCCGTGTTACCTGGTGGTTCTGTGGCGCGGGTCACGGTGTGAGAGGTCATTCGGCCGCTTCCGCCGCCCGCCGCACCCCCTCCAGGAAGCCCCGGATCGCGGCCCGCTCCCGCTCGTCGTAGCCCTGGAGCAGCTCCACCACCCGGCCGATGAGCGGGCCGAAGAACGCCTGCCCCAGGGCCACCGCGTGCTCGTCCACCTCGATCACGACCTTGCGGCGGTCGCCTGCGCCGCGCACCCGGCGCACATGACCCGCCCGCTCCAGCCGGTCCACCAGGGCCGTCGTCCCCGCCGAGTTCAGCCCGAGCGCCGCACCGAGCCGCCCCGCCGTCGTCTCCTCGCCCGCCCGCCGCGCGTCCATGAGGACGATCAGGGCCCGTACGTCCGTCGGATGCATACCGTTGCGGCTCGCGAACCGCGCGCTGTGCAGCCCGAGTTCGACCGCCGCCGCGCGCAGCAGATGGACGGTCTCCAGCTCCGGTCCCTCGGTCGGCATCCGTGCCCCCTGTGGTCTTCGTCTCGCCCGGCAAGTATCTTGCTGGGCGAGATAATAGGGCAGTGGAGTGCCGGGCAGTGGAGCACAGGGGGAGTGGAGTACATGGGCATCCATGACGGCGACGCCTTCCGGACCGCCTACGACAGGGTCCTCGCCAAGTGGCCCGCCGACCGGGAGGCGGTCACCGTCCCCACGCCGTTCGGCGAGACGTACGTGAACGTGTGCGGCCCGAGGGCCGCGCCCCCGCTGCTGCTCCTGCCCGGGGGTGGCGGGGCGACCTCCGCGTCCTGGTTCGCGCAGGCGGCCGACCTCGCCCGGACCCGGCGGGTTCACGCCGTCGACCTGATCGGCGCGGCGGGACGCACCGAGGCGCGCGGGGCGCGGACCGTCGACGATCTGCGGGACTGGCTGGACGCGGTACTGACGGGGCTGGGGATCGGTCCCGAGGTGCCGGTGGACCTGGGCGGGCACTCCTACGGGGGGTGGATCGCCCTGCACTACGCCCTGCGCGCCCCCGGCCGGGTACGCCGTCTGTTCCTCCTCGACCCGACCCGGTGCTTCGCCGGGTTCGAGACGGCGTATCTGCTGCGCGCCCTGCCGATGCTGCTGCGGCCCACCCCGCGCCGGGTGCGGGCCTTCCTGGACTGGGAGAGCGGGGGAGCGGTCATGGACCCCGACTGGCTCCTGCTCCAGGAGGCCGCCGCCGGCTTCCCCGCCGGGCGGCCGGTGACCGGCCCGCGTCCGGCGCCCGAGGAGCTGCGGGCCCTGCGTACGCGGGTCCTGCTGCTCGTGGCCGCGAACAGCAGGACCCATGACCCGTACGAGGTAACGGCCCGGGCGGGTGACGTGCTGCCGTACGTGGAGACCGCCGTCCTGCCGGACGTGTCCCACCATCAGCTGCCCGTCGCCCTGCCCTCCGGAGGGGTCCGCCGCCTCAGCTCGTTTCTCGGCGGCTGAACCTCACCCCACCTTCTCGATCACGGCCCGGCGGATCAGGAACTTGCCGGGCTCACGGACCTGTTCGAAAGCGGCGTTGTTCAGCAGCACACAGCTGCCGGAGACCGAGGTCACCTGGACGGTGATGGACTTGTTGTTGTCCAGGTTGGTGACCTTCAGCTTCGTTCCCGCCGGGAACTGGTTGCTGGACGCGGCCGGCGCGCCGCCCTCTCCCGAGAGGGTGACGGTCGAGCCGTTGCAGACCTGCTGACCGGAGGCCGCGGCACCGCCGTTGCCCGCGTTGCCGGTGTTCCCCGCGTTCCCCGTGTTTCCGGCGTTCCCGTTGTTCGCCGCGGGGGTCGAGGCCGCCTGCGAAGGCTGGGTCGGCTGCGCCGCCTGGGAGTCCTGAGCCGACTCCCCAACGGTGCACCCCGACGCCTTCTGCTGGACCTTGATCTGCGCGATGACCGCCTCGCGGTTGGCGATCCGGGCCGCCGACTGCGCGTCCGGAGCGGCCCGCTGGCCGTCGATGAACTTCTGGTTGTTGCCGAGGGCGGTGGCGAGTCCCTGGCAGACGGTCGAGTTCGCGGCGGACAGGGTCTGCGGCGTCTGCGAGGCGTTCGAGCTGCCCGCCATGGCGAAGGCCCCACCGCCCGCCACCGCCGCCGCCCCGACGAGCAGGGCGATCGTCTTCTTCGTGCCGAGTGTTCTCCTGCGCGACATGCGCGCCTCCTGAAGGGCTAGGGGAGCGTACGCCGCTATGTACGAGATCCCGAACGAAGTTACTCAGGAGTCGCGGGAGTCGATTGAAGTGGCGCGCGTCACACGGCGCTAACGGGACAGTGCGTCCCGTACGGCCTCGTCCGTGCGCGCCACCACGGCCGTACCGTCGTCGGCCGTGATGATCGGCCGCTGGATCAGCCTGGGGTGCCCGGCCAGCGCCGCGATCCAGCGCTCGCGCGAGGCCGCGTCCCGCGCCCACTCCTTCAGCCCCAGCTCCTTCGCCACGGCCTCCTGGGTCCGGGTGATGTCCCACGGCTCCAGGCCGAGCCGGTCCAGTACGTCCCTGATCTCGTCCGCGCTCGGCACCTCCTCCAGATACCGGCGGACGGTGTAGTCGGCGCCCTCCGAGTCGAGCAGCGTCAGCGCGCTGCGGCACTTCGAGCAGGCCGGGTTGATCCAGATCTCCATGGGGCCCACGGTAACGGCCTGCCGCAGGGGGTGTCCGAGCGACCGATCTGTTCGAATACTTGGTGTCTCTCGCGTACCTCTTGAACCTGGTGTGACACCACACCAATTTCCTTGCTCACCTGGGCATTTGAGAGCGATTGCGGCCTGCTGAATGTCAGTGGGGGGCAGTAGACTGGATGCAGTGTTCGAGAGTTCCGCCGGAGATCCCGGCGGGGTTCCGACCGCGACAGGAGGATGTTCGTGCCCGCTGCCGCACTGAAGCCGAAGCCGCTGCCGACCCAGTCCACCGCGAAGCGTTCCGTCCAGCTCGACCTGCCCTATGTGCCCGTGGCGAAGCGGCCGTTGCCGGCCGGACGGCCCCGGGAGTGGTACGTGGCGCACAACCGCCGGCTCAAGGCGATGCGCCTCGCCATCGCGCTGCTCGACCTCGGTGTCTACCTGCCGAACCAGGCCCGCAACGAGAAGATCCGCAGCACGGCGGAGCTGATCGGCGTCCACCCGCCGTCGGACACCACGTGCCACATGGTCAGGGCCTACCTGCGCTACAACCGGTGAGCCGGGTGCCGGGTGCCGTCCGTGGGCACGGCACCCGGCGTCCCTCATCCCGCCAGCCCCGTCATCCCGCCAGTTCCTTCTCCAGCGGGGTGCGGAACCGGGGCGTCACCCGGGCACCGCCCAGCAGGCCGCCCAGCCGCTCCGTCTCGGCGGCCACCGCGGCCCGCGCGTCCCGGTCGATCCCCTCCCCGGTGAGGAACCGCCAGACGATCTCCCCGTCCGCCCGCTGGGCCCAGCCCCCCACCACCCGGCCGTTCCACCACACCGTCGGACCGATGTTGCCGCTCCGGTCGAACAGGGCGGGCCGCAGCTCCGGCGTCAGATACCAGTCCCGGCCCTGCCAGCCCATCGCCGTCGGATCGAGCGCCGGCAGCAGGGCCGCCCAGGGCTCCTCGGGCGCCGCCACCGGACCGTCGTCCCCCTCGACGACGTACCCCGTGCCCCCGTCCACCGTCACCGCCCGCGCACCCATCGCCTTCAGCGCCCGCCGGACGTCGGTCACCTTCCACCCCGTCCACCATTTCAGATCCGCCTCGGTGGCCGGACCGCACACCGTCAGCCAGCGCCGCAGCAGCTCCGTCTGCGCCTGGGCGGGGTCCAGCTCGGCATGGGCCGGGGCGAGGGCCCAGCGGAACTGGCTGGACGTCCAGGAGCCCAGCGGGCGACCCCGGACCACCTTCCCCTCCACCCCCAGCAGCCGCAGCAGCCGGGTCGAGACGGTGTGGACCCCCTCGTAGCTCTTCCCCGCCGCGTACACGAACTGCTCCCGCAGCCGGGGCTCCTCCCGCGCCAGCTCGGCCGCCGTCGCCTGCCCCAGCCGCCCCAGCGCGGCCAGCGCCGACTCCTCGACCTCCTTCAGCCAGGCCGCGTCCGGGGCACCCGACTTCGCCATGTCCGCCACCAGCGAGGCCCGCGCCCGCGCGGCCACCGTGAGGCCGGTCGAGGCGTGCACGAGCGCCGTCAGCTCCGTCGGGAACACGAACACCGTGTCCCGCATGCCGTGCATCCGCACCAGCGTCCGGTCCTCGTACAGCGCCCGCTCCGTCGCCGGCACCGTCCCCGCCGGGCCGGTGAGCCGCGCCCCGACCGCGAGATACACCGTCGCCGGATCCGTCCCGTGCAGGGCGACCAGGGAAGCGGCCACCTCCTCGGGCGTCGCCGCCCGCCCCGGCGCGGTCAGCCGGTGCCGCAGCGCCAGCCGGGCCCGCCGCTCCGCCCCGTCGACGTACCGCATGTCCTCACCCATCCCAGACCCCCGCCCCCGTCGTCACCGGTCCCTGCACGCATCCTCCCCGACACCACCGACAACCGCCCCCGCACCGCGCGTCACCCGTTCGCCGGACCCGGCATGCGCGCCCCGGCCCTGCGTTCTTCACTGCGAACAAGGGCATGACGGCGGTGTGTTCGAGACGGAGGCCGACGTGGTGCGGAGACGAGGAACATGAGTGCCCCCGGCGCCCTCGGCACCCCCGAGGAGCGGGCCCGGCGCGGCAAGGAGGCCCGCAAGCGGGTCCCCCGCTCCGCGCACGCCGACTGGCTGCCCCCGGTCGACCGGCCCGACCCCGTCGTCGTCCTGGAACGGCAGGGCCGCGACCGGCTGCCCGAACTACTGCCCGTCCGGTACGGGCGGATGGCCGCCTCGCCCTTCGCCTTCCTGCGCGGCGCCGCCGCCGTGATGGCCGCGGACCTCGCCGCCCGGCCGCACACCGGACTCGCCGTCCAGCTCTGCGGGGACGCCCATCTGCTCAACTTCGGGCTGTACGCCTCCCCGGAGCGCGCCCTGCTGTTCGATCTGAACGACTTCGACGAGACGTTCCCCGGCCCCTTCGAATGGGACGTGCAACGCCTCGCCGCCTCCGTCACCGTCGCCGCCCGCGAGAACGGCCACGCCGGGCCCCGGGCGCGCGCCGCCACCGTCGAGGCCGTCGCCGCCTACCGCACCGCCATGCTGCGGCTGGCCCGGCTCGGCGAACTGGACGTCTGGTACGAACGCATCGACGCCGACCGGCTGCTGCCCCTGCTGCGCTCCGCCCGCCACCGCCGGCGCGCCGAGGCCAGCCTCACCCGGGCCCGCCGCCGCACCAGCCTCCAGGCCCTCGGCAAACTCACCGAACGCGTCGACGGACGCCACCGCATCGTCCACGACCCGCCACTCCTCGAACCCGCCGGCGTCTCCGACTCCGCCGCCCTGCGCAAGATCTTCAGCGACTACCGCTCCACCCTCTCCGAGGAGCGCCGGCTGCTCCTCGACCGCTACCGCTTCGTCGACGCCGCCCGCAAGGTCGTCGGCGTCGGCAGCGTCGGCCTGCGCTGCTTCATCGTCCTGCTGACCGGACGGGACGCCGACGACCCGCTGTTCCTCCAGATCAAGGAGGCCCGCGCCTCCGTCCTGGAGGCCCATCTGCCGGGCGGGCCCCAGCCCCACCCCGGCCACCGGGTCGTCGCCGGACAGCGGCTGCTGCAGGCGGCGAGCGACATCTTCCTCGGCTGGATGACCGGCCCCCAGGGCCGCGCCTACTACTGGCGCCAGCTGCGGGACATGAAGGGCTCCGCCGACGTGGCCGGCATGACCCCCGCCGACCTCACGGCGTACGCCCGGCTCTGCGGCACCGCCCTGGCCCGCGCCCACGCCCGCTCCGGCGACCGGATAGCCCTCGCCGGCTACCTCGGCACCGGCGCCACCTTCGACCACGCGATCGCCGACTTCGCCGAGGCCTACGCCGACCGGACCGCCACCGACCACGCGTCCCTGCGCGCGGCCATCGCGGCGGGGGTGGTCACGGCGGCCCCCGACGTATGAGACGCCCCCGCGGCGCACGAAAAACGAGATGCACGGTGAGTGACGGCCTCCCTACGCTGGACGACATGGGCACCGTCATCATCACCGGGACCTTCGTCCTGGTCGTCCTGGGATTCGGAAACCCCCTCTACTGGCTCGCCGCCGTCGCCCTGCTCTACGTCTACGTCCAGTACGGCAGGGACACCACCGGCTCCTCGTCGTCCGCCCCTCCCTCCACCCCGGCCCCGGGCCCCGCCCCGACCACCTACAAGGCCTACCGCGCCCGCCGCGACCTCCAGGCCAAGTGGGAGCGCCGCTACGAACGCGAGCGCGGCAAGTAGGACCCGTGGGACCGGCAGGACCCGTGGACCGGCTCACAGGCCGGGGGCGCCCCACACCGGGAACCAGCGGCTGAGGTCCTGCTCGATCCGCAGGTCGTTCGCCAGAACGGCCTTCACCTGGAGTTCGAGCGCGTTGTCGCGCCGCTGCCCCCGCTCGGGCAGCGGCGCGAACGGGTAGAACGTGCCTCGCTTGTAGAGGTACACGAGCGCGAGCGACCGTCCCGAGGGGTTCTCGAAGGCGGCCAGGGAGCAGAGCAGCTGGGGGCCGAAGCCGTTGATCTCCATGGCGCTGTTGACCGCGTGCAGGTCGTTGACCAGGGCGGAGAGATCGTCGGGGGAGCGGTGGGAGAGGAGCCAGGAGTAGCCGTAGTCGTCGCGCAGGAGCTGGACCGGGGGGCCGGTGCGCTCGGTGTCGGCGTCGAGGAGTGCCTGGACCTCGCGGTGCGTCTGTTCGAAGGCCGAGCCCTCCACCGTGGCGAAACAGACGGCGCCCTGCCCGGTCGGTGTGAAGCCGGCCGCCGCCTCCAGTGTGATCGCCGCCGAAGGCAGCGCGAACAGCTGATCGAGGTCGGGGACGACCGGCTTGCTCCGGCCGAGCAGGATGTCGAGCAGCCCCATGCGTCAGCCTGCCTTCCCGGGGGTGGCCGCCTCACCCAGCTCGGCGGAGATCCGGCCCAGCTGGTCGAGCCGCTGCTCAAGGCTCGGGTGGGTGGAGAAGTAGCGTTCGATGCCGGGCTCCTTGCCGGTCGCAGGGGTGAAGTAGAAGGCGTTGAAGGCCTGGGCCGTGCGCAGGTCCTTGGTGGGGATCCGGGCGATGTCCCCGGAGACCTTGGTGAGCGCGGAGGCCAGTGCCGAGGGCCGACCGGTCAGCAGCGCTGCCGCCCGGTCCGCGGCCAGCTCCCGGTACCGGGACAGTGCCCTGATCAGCAGGAAGCTGATCGCGTACACGGCCGCCGACACGCCCATCACGGCCGCGAAGACCACGGCGGTGTTCTGGTCCCGGCGCCCGCCGAACAGCTGCGAGTAGAACGCGAACCGCACGATCAGCCCGGCGATCACACCGAGGAACGACGCGATCGTGATCACGGCGACGTCCTTGTGCGCCACGTGCGACAGCTCGTGGGCGAGGACGCCCTCCAGCTCGGCCGGCTCCAGCCGGCGCAGCAGCCCGGTCGTCACGCACACCACCGCGTTGTCGGGATTGCGGCCGGTGGCGAACGCGTTCGGCATGTCCAGGTCGGACACGGCGACGACCGGCTTCGGCATGTCGGACAGGGCGCACAGCCGGTCCACCACGGCGTGCAGCTCGGGATACTCCTCGCGCTCCACGACCCGCCCGCGCATGGCGAACATCGCGATCCGGTCGGAGAACCAGAACTGCGCCACGAACATGGCCGCCACCAGCACGACCACCAGCAGCCACGACTTCAGCAACACGATCAGCGCGGCGACGAACGCCACGTACAGCAGCCCCAGCAGAAACATGGTGACCGTCATTCGCACGGTCAGCCCCCGGTCGCTCCGGAAACGGCTCCGCATCTGCATCACCCCGCAGGCAGTCAGGCACTCGCCCCCACAGCCAGTGTGCACCCGCGCACTCCCATGAAGCGCTCCTGATCAGGCCTAGGAGCAGCAAAGGCTCAGGACATCGGGACGCCGAGCAGCTTCCGCGACCGCTCCAGCAGCTCACGCGCCTCGGCGAACGCCTCGCGCGGCACGTCGGCCGTCGCGTGCGGGCCCTGGAGCGTCTGCCGGGCCCGGTGCCGGATCCAGTCGTCCGGGTCGTCGAGCGCCGCGACGGCCGCCCGCAGCCGCACCACCCCGCCGCGCGCCTCCAGCAGCCGGAACGCGGCGACCCGCACATACCGGGGCCGCTCACCGGTGAGCCGCCCGGTCAGCTGCTCCTCGGGCAAGGCCTCCGCCGACGGCAGCAGCGCGGCGGTCACCTCCCGCACCACCCCGGGCGCCGGATCGTCCAGCAACGGCCACAGCCGTCGTACGTCCGTCACGTCCAGGATCCGCAGCCCGGCCACGGCCCGCGCCCGCACCCCCGCGACCGGATGCCCGAGCAGCGCCCAGAGCACCTCGGCGTCGGCCCGCTCCCCGCACTCCGCGAGCCCGATCACGGCCCCCGGCGGCAGCCCCTCGGGCTCGGCGCACCTCTCCCGGTACCAGGGCAGCGGATCGCTCCCGCCCTGCCGTACGACGTACCGCGCACAGGCCCGCACCACCCCCGACCGGTCGGCGAGGAACCCCGCGGCCCGCTCCGGCCGCCCGGCCCGCCGCAGGGCGGTGACCCCGGCCGACCGGGCCCGCGGGCTGCGGGCCGTGAGCAGCGGTTCGAGGACGTCGTCGCCGTCGCCGCCCTCCGCGAGGGCGGCCAGGGCGGCGTCGGCGCAGAGGTTCTGGACGACCGTGTCGGGGTCCCGGGCGGCGGTACGGGCGAGTTCGGCGGGGGAGAGGAACAGGTGCTCGACGGCGAGACGGTACGCGTACCGGCGTACGGCACGGTCGGGGGCGGTGTAGAGCGGCGCGAGGGTGTCGGGTGGGGCAGCGCGCAGCAACCGGTCCGCGAGATCGGTGGCGAAGTCGCCCCGGCCCCGCCGTCCGATGCGCAGGACCAGGGGCAGCAGCCGTACGGCGGTCCGCTCGTCGAGGATCTCCGCCAGCCGCCGCCGGGCGTCCTCCCGCACCCGTGGGGCCCAGTCGGAGCAGCGCACGACCAGCAGCGGCAGCAGCCCGGGCCGGTCGGTGACCTGTTCGTGGGCCGCCTGCCGGATCCTGCCGTCCCAGTGGCACAGCGCTACCGCGAGCTGTGACTCGGTGAGGGGTTTCGCGGGCCGCAGGCGCGCGGTGAGGCCGCGTCCCTGGTGACGGCGCACGGCGGCGAGCAGCGCCCGTCCGCCCTCGGTGACGGCCCAGGGGTGGAGCCATACACCCTCGTCCGCGTACCAGACGCTCTCGCGGGTGCCGGTGTCCAGCGCGATCCAGGCCTCCGGGTCGTCGCCCGGCAGCACCGCGCCGAGCGGCTCCCCCTCCGCGAGCCGCACCGCCGCCGCCTGCCCGCCCGCGACGCTGATCGTGCCCATGCCTAGTACGGCGCCTGGAACCGGGCCCACCCCAGCAGCAGGATCACCGCCGCCACACACCCCAGCACGATCACCGTCGACACCCAGGACGACCGGCGCGGTCCCCCATGCTCCGGCTCCCCCCGGAACGGCACCGGCTCCGGCGGGTTCTCCTTCCAGCGGGCCGCCAGCATCCGGGCCCGTGCCGAGGGCTCCTTGTGCTCGGCCCGGTCGGCCCACCTGATGTCGAACTCGCGCTGGTCGTCGTCCTGTTCGGACATCCCCGTATCCCCCTGTTCGAACGGCAGTGCCAGAAACCATACGACGGCGCCCCCGCCCTGAGAAACAGGAAACGGGGGCGCCGGCCTACGACAGAGGCTCGATCACACGTCGAAGTACAGCTCGAACTCGTGCGGGTGCGGGCGCAGCTGCAGCGGGGCGATCTCGTTGGCGCGCTTGTAGTCGATCCACGTCTCGATCAGGTCGGACGTGAAGACGTCACCGGCGAGCAGGAACTCGTGGTCGCGCTCGAGCGAGTCGAGGACGGCCGGGAGCGAGGTCGGGACCTGCGGGACGCCCGCGTGCTCCTCGGGGGCCAGCTCGTAGAGGTCCTTGTCGATCGGCTCGGCCGGCTCGATCTTGTTCTTGATGCCGTCGAGACCCGCGAGCAGCAGGGCCGAGAAGGCGAGGTACGGGTTGCCGGAGGAGTCGGGCGCGCGGAACTCGACACGCTTGGCCTTCGGGTTCGAACCCGTGATCGGGATACGCATCGCGGCGGAGCGGTTGCGCTGCGAGTACACCAGGTTGACCGGGGCCTCGAAGCCCGGGACCAGACGGTGGTAGGAGTTCACCGTCGGGTTGGTGAAGGCGAGCAGCGACGGGGCGTGCTTGAGGATGCCGCCGATGTAGTAGCGGGCGGTGTCCGACAGACCCGCGTAGCCGGCCTCGTCGTAGAACAGCGGGGTGCCGTTGCTCCACAGCGACTGGTGGACGTGCATGCCCGAGCCGTTGTCGCCGAAGATCGGCTTCGGCATGAAGGTCGCGGTCTTGCCGTTGCGCCAGGCCACGTTCTTCACGATGTACTTGAAGAGCTGGAGGTCGTCGGCGGCGGCGAGCAGCGTGTTGAACTTGTAGTTGATCTCGGCCTGGCCGGCGGTGCCCACCTCGTGGTGCTGGCGCTCGACCTGGAGGCCGGAGGCGGCCAGCTCCAGGGAGATCTCGGCACGCAGGTCGGCGAAGTGGTCGACCGGCGGGGTCGGGAAGTAGCCGCCCTTGTAGCGGACCTTGTACCCGCGGTTGTCCTCGATCGCACCGGTGTTCCAGGCGCCGGCCTCGGAGTCGATGTGGTAGAAGGACTCGTTCTCCGAGGTCTTGAAGCGCACGCTGTCGAACACGTAGAACTCGGCCTCGGGACCGAAGTAGGCGGTGTCGGCGATCCCGGTCGACGCCAGGTAGGCCTCCGCCTTCTTCGCCACGTTGCGCGGGTCACGGGAGTACTGCTCGCCCGTGATCGGGTCGTGGATGAAGAAGTTGATGTTGACCGTCTTGTCGCGGCGGAAGGGGTCCACCCGCGCGGTCGACAGGTCGGCGCGCAGGGCCATGTCGGACTCGTGGATGGCCTGGAAGCCGCGGATCGACGAACCGTCGAACGCCAGCTCCTCGTCCGGGTCGAACGCCTCGACGGGCAGCGTGAAGTGCTGCATGACGCCCGGCAGGTCGCAGAAGCGGACGTCGACGAACTTGACGTCCTCGTCCGCGATGAACTTCTTGGCCTCGTCGGCGTTCTGGAACATCCAGCTCCTCCTACTCCCGGCCGTCGAGCCGGGGTGGTAGTTCGTTCGTGCGGCCAGTGCGGTGGCACACGCTGTCCTCGACCCTAGGGACGCGTGATTTCTCGGGCGTGACCCATTTGTTTCGCACAAGTTAACCGGACTCCGTCCGAATCACCCACCTGTCCGCATCGCGAAACGGGGGCAGTACCGTGGACGCGTGGACAAGAGGGAAGCAATCGGATCGTGGCTCTCGGGCCCTCGCGCGGCCGCGGAGGAAGCCGGTGTCGACTTCGGATACAGGGGCGAACAACTGGGCCTCCCGGAGGAGGGACCGGGTTCGATCGCCCGCCCCGGCCGGCGTCTCGGCGCACTCGCCGTGGACTGGGGTCTGTGCCTGCTGATCGCATACAGCTTGATCACCGACGGCTACACCCCCTCCACCAGCAACTGGACCCTGCTGGTCTTCCTGGTGGTGAGCCTGCTCACGGTGGGTACGCTCGGCTTCACTCCGGGCAAGCGGATCTTCGGTCTGCGGGTGGTGTCGCTGGACACCGGCACCGTCAAGCCGCTGCGCTCGGCGATCCGCACGCTGCTGCTCTGCCTCGCCCTCCCGGCCCTGATCTGGGACCGCGACGGCCGGGGCCTGCACGACCGGCTGGCCCGCACGGTCGAGGTGCGGATCTAGATCCGGCGGGAACGGCGGCAGGCATACGACGAGGACGAGGGGGGCGCCCGGTGATCACCGGGCGCCCCCCTCGTCGTACAGGAAGGATGAGCCGGAGTCGGCTCAGCGGGCCTTTCCGCCCTTCGGCAGGCGCATCCCCTTGGGCATGGGCCCCTTCGGGAGCGGCATGTTGCTCATCAGGTCGCCCATGGCGCGCAGCCGGTCGTTGGTCGCGGTGACCTGCGGTCCGGAGAGGACGCGCGGGTACTTCAGCAGGGTGGTCCGCAGCTTCTTCAGCTCGGTCTGGCCCTCGCCCGTGCCGACGATCACGTCGTGCACCGGGACGTCCGCGACGATGCGGTTCATCTTCTTCTTCTCGGCGGCCAGGAGGCTCTTCACCCGGTTCGGGTTGCCCTCGGCGACCAGGACGATGCCGGCCTTGCCGACGGCCCGGTGCACCACGTCCTGGCTGCGGTTCATCGCCACCGCGGGGGTCGTCGTCCAGCCGCGGCCGACGTTGTCGAGCACGGCCGCCGCAGCGCCCGGCTGGCCCTCCATCTGGCCGAACGCGGCCCGCTCGGCCCGTCGGCCGAACACGATCGCCGTCCCGAGGAAGGCGAGCAGGAAGCCGAGGATGCCCAGGTAGACCGGGTGGCCGATCAGGAAACCGATCGCGAGAAAGACACCGAGGATGAGGATGAAGACGCCCGCGAGCACCAGACCGATCGTCTTGTCGGCCTTGCGGGTCATCTTGTACGTCAGGGCGATCTGCTTCAGTCGCCCGGGGTTCGCGGCGTCCGCCGCGCTGTCACTTCTCGCCATGCCAGGAAGTCTACGTGGCCCCGGAAGTGCCGACGACGGCAGTGTCCGGGAGGGGATGTGGGGTGGGGAGTCGGTGGAGCGGTGGGTCAGGAGGTGCGGGCGGAGGTGACCGCTTCGAGGACGCGCTGCGCCTCGACCCGGTCCTTGGCGCGGCGGCGGTCCTCGAGCACGGAGGTCCAGGCGTTGCGGCGGGCGGTGCGCTGTCCGCTGCTCAGGAGCAGCGACTCGACGGCGCGCAGGGCGGTGGTGAAGGACGGGATCGCTGTGGCGCGAACGGGCGCGGCCTGCATGGGAAGGTCCCCCTCGGGCAGGTTGGGGTGGGAATCTACGAGGTGTGACACCAGCGTCACTGTTCGGTGTTACCAGGGCGTGACCGACCGGTCAAACGCCAATGAAGCCTTGATGCGGGGCCTTGCGCGGCCGGGGAACGCCGACGCGGTCCCGACCGGGGCCCTCAGCTGCGAGGACGGTCGGGACCGCGTCGTTTCGGCCGTTACCGGCCAGTAGTACCTTGTGCGCGAGTTCACACGCTTGCCCGACGCCCGTACGGCGCAAGGCGGTCGGCGACTGTCGCCCAGGTCACACGGCCTGCGAGGCGATGTAGGCGCCACGCTTCTCGACGGCCATCTGGTACAGCCGGCCCGCGCGGTACGAGGAGCGCACCAGCGGACCCGACATCACCCCGGAGAAACCGAGCTGCTCGGCCTCCTCCTTCAGCTCCACGAACTCCTGCGGCTTGACCCAGCGCTCCACGGGGTGGTGGCGCACGGAGGGGCGCAGGTACTGCGTGATGGTGATCAGCTCGCAGCCCGCCTCGTGCAGCTGCTTCAGCGCCTCGCTGACCTCCTCGCGGGTCTCGCCCATGCCGAGGATCAGGTTCGACTTGGTGACCAGGCCGTAGTCGCGGGCCGCGGTGATGACCTGCAGCGAGCGCTCGTAGCGGAAGCCGGGGCGGATCCGCTTGAAGATCCGCGGGACCGTCTCGACGTTGTGCGCGAAGACCTCGGGGCGGGAGGCGAAGACCTCCGCCAGCAGCTCCGGCACGGCGTTGAAGTCGGGGGCGAGCAGCTCGACCTTGGTGCGGCCGGCCTCACGGGACGCCGTCTGCTCGTGGATCTGGCGGACCGTCTCGGCGTACAGCCAGGCCCCGCCGTCCTCCAGGTCGTCGCGGGCGACACCCGTGATGGTGGCGTAGTTCAGGTCCATGGTGACCACGGACTCACCGACCCGGCGGGGCTCGTCACGGTCCAGCGCCTCGGGCTTGCCGGTGTCGATCTGGCAGAAGTCGCAGCGCCGCGTGCACTGGTCGCCGCCGATGAGGAAGGTCGCCTCGCGGTCCTCCCAGCACTCGTAGATGTTGGGGCAGCCGGCCTCCTGGCACACGGTGTGCAGTCCCTCGCTCTTCACGAGCTTCTGCATGGCGGTGTACTCGGGGCCCATTTTCGCCCGGGTCTTGATCCACTCGGGCTTGCGCTCGATGGGGGTCTGGCTGTTGCGGACCTCCAGGCGCAGCATCTTGCGTCCGTCGGGGGTGACTGCGGACACGACCGGCTCCCTGTGACTTCGATTCCTCGGCGCACACCAGGGTACGCCCGTGTTTACTGAGCCCTGCCGTCAGGCCAACCCGACGGACCCCGGGTCCATTCCGGCCTACACGCCTCAGGCGGTCGCCGGCTCGACGACGCGCGGCTTCAGGTCCGCGTGGCCCAGGACCTCCGCCAGATGGCGCTCGGCGACCGGCAGGACCTCGTCGATGGTGACCTCGCGGCCCAGTTCGTACGCCAGGGAGGTGACACCGGCGTCCCGGATGCCGCAGGGGATGATCTTGTCGAAGCTGGACGTGTCCGGGTTCACGTTCAGGGCGAAGCCGTGCATGGTCACGCCCTTGGCGACCCGGACGCCCATGGCGCAGATCTTGCGGTCCTCACGGCGCTGGCCGGCGTTGGAGGGGGCGTACTCCGGGCCGTTGAGCCGGGGGTCGAACTCGTCGTCGGTCAGCCGGGGGTCGAAGTCGAGGGAGAGCCCGCCCACCGCGGGGCGCTGTTCCACCGGGTCGCCCAGCACCCAGACGCCGGCGCGGCCCTCCACCCGGCTGGTCTCGACGCCGAACTCCGCGCAGACGCGGATCATCGCCTCCTCCAGCCGGCGCAGGTGCGCCACCACGTCCACCGGGCGGGGGAGCTGCTGGATGGGGTAGCCGACCAGCTGGCCGGGGCCGTGCCAGGTGATCTTGCCGCCGCGGTCCACGTCGACGACCGGGGTGCCGTCGAGGGGGCGCTCGTTGTCGGCCGTGCGCCGGCCGGCCGTGTAGACGGGCGGGTGTTCGAGAAGCAGCACGGTGTCGGGGATCTCGCCGGCGAACCGGGCCGCGTGCACCCGGCGCTGCTCGTCCCAGGCCTCCCGGTACTCCACGGCCTCGGCCCCGAAACCCATACGGACGAACCGCAACTCACTCACGGCAAGCGCCTCCCTGGAAGGTCGTAAGGCACGAAACGCGCCCACGCCACTGTACGTCCGCGCCCCCCGCGTCAGCCGCACGGCCAATCCTCACACGATCGGATGAATGCGGGTCGAGATGTGCGACCGGCTGCTTACGCTCCGCTACATTCGCGCCGTTCACGAGGCATCAGACCTGATCACAGCCCTCAGGGCACTTCATCCGGGCACGTCGGAGGCCCGGGAGGCAGGAGACCGCACCGCAGATGACGGAACGACCCGCGCAGCGCACTCCCAACCGCCAGCTCGCCGCGCTCATCGCAGAAGCAGGGTTCTCCAACGCGGGTCTGGCCCGTCGCGTCGATCAGCTGGGCCTCGAACACGGACTGGACCTCAGATACGACAAGACCTCCGTCACCCGGTGGCTGCGCGGCCAGCAGCCCCGGGGCACCACCCCGGCCCTGATCGCCGAGGTGTTCACCCGCCGCCTCGGCCGCCGCCTCACCGCCCAGGACCTCGGCCTGGACGCGTGCGCCCCGGTGTACGCGGGGCTGGAGTTCGCCGGCACCCCCGAGGAGGCCATCGACATCGTCGGCGGCCTGTGGCGCAAGGACTCCGGCAGCCACGCCGAACTCCGCAAGATCGCCTTCACCCCGGCCGGACTCGTCGTCCCGAGCCGAGACTGGCTGATCGGCCGGGCCGACGAGAAGGTGGCCCGCTGTGCCGAGACGGCCCCCCGGGTACCGGTCCAGAGCCGCCCGGCACTCCCCCGGGCGGCGGTGACGAAACCCGGCGGGCCGCTGCTGCCCGCCGTCCCGCAGATCGCCGTCCCCCGCCAGCGCGGGCAGGGCGCCGAACGCGGCCCCGGCCAGCGGGTCACCGGTGGCGACATCTCCGCCCTGCGCTCGGTCGGCGAGCTGTTCCGCACCCTCGACGACATGTACGGCGGCGGTCACGCCCGCCAGGCCCTCGTGCGCTACCTGGAGCACGAGTGCGAGCCCATGCTGCGCGGGACCTACGGCGAGCAGACCGGCCGCCGGCTCTTCGGCGCCGCCGCCGACCTCACCCGGCTGGCCGGCTGGACCTCCTTCGACATCGCCGCGCACGGCCTCGCCCAGCGCTACTTCGTGCAGTCCCTGCGCCTGGCCCAGGCGGCCGGGGACCGCGCCTACGGCTCCTACGTCCTGGTCACCATGAGCCGCCAGGCCGTCTACCTCGGGCACGGCCGGGAGGCCGTCCAGCTCGCCCGGGTCGCCCAGCAGGGCATCGGCGGCGGAGCCCCGCCGACCGTCCAGGCCCTGCTGCACGCGGCCGAGGCGCGCGGACACGGGGTGCTCGGCGAGGTGCGGGCCGGCACGGCCGCGCTGGTGCGGGCCGAGCGGGCCCTGGAGGCGGCCCGCCCGGGCGACGAGGTGCCGCACTGGGCGCGGTACTTCGACGAGGGCCAGCTGGCCGACGAGTTCGGGCACTGCCACCGCGACCTCCAGCAGTTCCGGGCCGCGGCGCAGCACGCCGAACGCTCCCTCCAGCTGCGCCCCGCCGCCTACGCCCGGAGCCGCCTGTTCTGCCGCGTCGTCCTCGCCACCGCCCGCCTGGGCCTCGGTGAACTCGACCAGGCCTGCCACCTGGCCGCCGAGGCGGCGATCCAGGCGGCGGAGATGCGCTCGGTCCGCGCGCTGGAGTACGTCAGGGACTTCGAACGCAGACTGGAGCCGTACCGCGACGCGGCCCCGGCGAGGACCTACCGCGACAAGGTGTCAGCGCTGGGCTGACGCGCCCGTTTTTCGGGGGCGCGCGGAACTGCCTTTTGGGGGCGCGGGGAACTGCGCGATGAGCCCCCACGCTGCCGCACTCGAACAACGACCTCAAGCAGCCTCAGCGGCAGCGCCCCGCACCGGATCAGCCCGGTGTATGGACCCACCCGCCCCCAGATCGGACAGAATCGCCGCAGCCGCCCGATGGGCGGAGTGCAGCGCCCCCTGGACCGTGCTGGTGTCCCGGTGGTCCCCGCACACGTACAGCCCCGCCAGGAGCCGTACCGCCCGCCGCAGATCGTGCGGCGGGCGCATCGCGGGCACGGCCTCGGCCGTGTGGTGGACGGCGAGCGTCTCCCACCGCGCGGTCGAGGCGCCGTACAGCCGTGCGAGATGCATCCGTACGGCGGTGTCGACGCCGTCGGGCGGGGTGCCGAGGACGGTGGAGGAGATCAGGGCGCGGCCCTCGGGCGCCCGCGAGGGGTCGACCGCGCTGGTCACCGTCGTGTGCGCGACCGGGCCGCCGCGGTCGGCGTCCAGCAGCAGGGACCCGCCGGTCGCCGGGGGCTCGTCCGTGGTGTGGTGGACCACCGTCACCGGGTGGAAGTCCGGCACCCGCAGACCGGGCAGCAGCTCGGCCGCGGTGCGCGCGTCGGTGGCCACCAGGACCGCGCGGCAGCGGAACACGCCGTGTTCGGCGGTGGTCACCGAGGTCGTGGAGACCGAGGTGACCCGCACCCCGGTGTGCACCACGCCCGGCGGCAGCGTCCGGGCGAGCAGCTCCGGCAGCACCTCGGCGCCGCCCTCCGGCACACAGAGCCGGCCCGCCGCGAATGCGCGCAGCGCGAGGTCCGCACAGCGGCTGGAGGTGGTGAGGTCCGGGTCGCACAGCAGTGCGGCGAGCAGCGGGCGCAGGAACCCGTCGATCGTGCGGGCGGGCAGCCCGCGCGCGGCGAGGGCCTCGGCCGCCGCCGACTCCGGGCGGCGCAGCAGCCGTTCGGCGGGGGTGGCCGCGATCCGGGTGAGGGCGGCGCCCAGCCGGGCCTGGTCCACGGCCGTGCCCAGCGGAGCGCCGGGCCGCACCCGGGGCGGCGGGACGGACTGCCAGGGCCCGCCCGAGCGGGAGCCGGGCAACGGCACGCCCCGTCCGCCGGGCAGCGGCACCGACCGGGCGGCGGCCGTGCGCGGCCGGGGCAGCGCACCGGGCCGAGGGGCGCTCGCCAGGGCGCGTACAGCATGGAGTGCGCCCCTCGCGCTCCCCGCGCCCGCCTGCGCGCCGGCCCGGTGATGGCGCCCGTCGCTGTGCAGCAGGACTCCGGGGGCGAAGGGACGCAGCACGAGCGCGTCGAGCCCCGGGGTCAGGCCCAGTTCGGGGTAGGCCGTGGACAGCAGCTGGCCGATGCGGTCGAGCCGGAAGCCGTCGACCTTCTCGGTCGACATGCGGCCGCCGACGCAATCGGCGGCCTCCAGGACCGCGGTCGTAATTCCTGCGCTGGTCAGCCGATGTGCGGCGGAGAGTCCGGCGACTCCGGCTCCCACGACGACGACGTCTGCCTGGTACGCGGGCTCAAGCACGTGCCCCTCCTCGAGGTTTGCGCGGCCGGTGGAGACGTCATGCCCCCAACTGGCTTCCGGGATGCCCGAGTTCGGATCGAGGTTAGGGCCGGGAACGGTCAGGGACAGTCGCGCATGGACAGGGCACGGTCGCACGGCGGTCGCATACGGTCGTCGCAGGTGGGCACACCCGGTCGCACACCGCCGTACGAGCCCTCTCACGCCGCACGCACGGCGTCCTCGATCCCCGGGAACGCGAAGGTGAACCCGGACTCCAGCAGCCGCTTCGGCACCACCCGTGCGCTGCCCAGGACGTCCCCGGCCATCTCGCCCAGCACCGTGCGCAGCACCGGCGCCGGCACCGGGAACAGCGTCGGCCGCCGCAGCACCCGCCCCATCGCCTCGGTGATCTCACGGTTCGTCAGCGGCTCGGGCGCGGTCAGATTGAACGGACCCGACAGCTCGTCACGGTCCATCAGGTACCGGATCGCCGCGACCTCGTCGTGCAGCGCGATGAAGGACCAGTACTGCCGGCCGTCGCCCATCCGCCCGCCGAGGCCCGCCCGGAACAGCGGGAACAGCTTCCCCCAGGCCCCGCCGCCGCGCGCCACGACCAGCCCGGTCCGGGTGAAGACCGTCCGTACCCCGGCCTGTCCGGCGGGCGCCGCGGCGGCCTCCCACTCCACGCACAGCTCCGGCAGGAAGCCCGTGCCGGCGGGCGCGTCCTCGTCCACGACCCGCTCGCCGGTCTCGCCGTAGATGCCCATCGCGCTGCCGTTGACGAACACCCGCGGCGGCTCGTCGAGCGAGGCGATCGCGCGGGCGAGCCCCGCCGTGGCGTGCACCCGGCTGTCGTGGATGCGCCGCTTGTAGTCCTCCGTCCACCGCCGGTCCCCGACCCCGGCGCCCGCCAGGTTGACCACGGCCGCGCACCCGGTGAGCCCCGCCGCGTCCACCTGCCCCCGCTCGGGGTCCCAGCGCACCTCGTCCGCGCCCCGGGGCGCGTGCCGCACCAGCCGGACCACCTCGTGCCCGTCGGCCGTCAGGGACCGCACCAGGGCGCTTCCGATGAGACCGGAAGCGCCGGCCACCGCGATTCGCACACGTTCCTTCTGCATGGAGTCATCCTGCCGGGCAACGGCGTAAAACCCCCGTCGGGCCCCGCCATGCGTGGCCTGGGGCCCGCCACCGCCCCGAGGACCATCTGGTGGCCGAACACGGCGACCGTGTCCTCAGCTACCGAACACTTGCCCAGTGCTCCGCCCTTCAGGGTGGAGGTGTAGGGCATCCTGTCGGTAGTGGCCCGGAGGGGTGCAGCGGCATGGTGAGGATCGCCTTGTCCGACAGCGGAGTTGTGGGACCTACCGCCGGACGGGCGGGAAGTCAGGCCTGCGGAGGCCGTGTAAGACCGACCTCGGGCAGGTGAGGGCGTCAAATCCGCCTGGTGCCGCCGACCTTGCTCGCTGACACCGCGCACGAACGGCAGATACAGGGCCTCGCCGTCGCCGACGAGTCCCGCCGTGCAGGCGCCCGCCGCCCTCCCAGGGGCGGCGGGGCTGTATCTGATATGCGGCTCCGCCGCGGGGCGCGACCAGCCCCCACGGCGCCGCACCCGAACACGCAATCAGCTCGTCAGCTCACCCGTGTCCACCGCCGCCGTGGCCTTCGCGGCCCGCGCCGCGTCCTCGGACACCTCCGCCGCCGTCAGCACATACCCCGTCTCCTTGTCGGACGTGGACTGCGCGAAGACCACCCCGTACACCTCGCCGGAGGTGGTGAGCAGCGGCCCGCCGGAGTTGCCGGGGCGGACCGTCGAGCGGATCGAGTAGATCTCACGGGTCACGGTCGAGTCGTTGTAGATGTTCCGGCCGGTCGCCTTCACCCGGTTCGCGACCGTCGCCGCCTGGAGATTGAGGTCGCCGTCCTGCGGATAGCCCGCCACGACCGCCTCGTCGCCCCGCTCCGCCGAGTCGTCGAAGCGCAGCACGGGGGCGCGCAGCTGCGGCACGTACAGCACGGCCACGTCCTTGTTCGCGTCGAAGAGCACTACCGTCGCGTCGTACGAGGCACCCACCCCGCCCACCCGCACGCTCGGGTGGTCGATGCCGGCCACCACGTGCGCGTTGGTCATCACATGCTCGTGCGCGTACACGAACCCGCTGCCCTCGCGGCCCTGGTCGCCCGCGGACCCCTCGATCTTCACCGTGCTCAGCTTCGCCGCGTTGGTCGCGCTCGCCGTCACGCTGTCGCCGCTGGGCTTGGCCACCTCGGCCGTCGACTCGTTCTCGAACGGGTTGAAGACCTGCGGGAAGCCCGCCTGGGTGAGCGCGGACGTGGCGTTGGAGAACCAGGCCGGGGTGGTGTCCGGCATGGCGTCCTGCACCGCGCCCAGCAGCTTGGAGTCCCGGATCGACGACGTCACCACCGGCGAGGAGGGCGACGCGCCCAGCACGCTCGCCGCCACCCACGCCACGATCAGCACCGCCACCGCGTTCGCGACGGCCCCGCCGATCCCGTCCGCCACCCTCAGCGGCCCCCGGTCCAGCTCGCGCCGCAGCCGCAGCGCGAGCCGCCCCGCCAGCTCGTGCCCGAACGCCGCCGGCACCAGGACCGTGAACACCGCGGCCACCGTCGCCGCCGTGGTCCCCGGCGTCACCAGCTTCATCACCCATGGCAGCACCCACACACCGACCACCGCCCCGCCGACGAACCCGGCGAGCGAGACACAGCCCGCCACCAGTCCGCGCCGATAGCCGGAGCCGGCGTAGGCGAGGATCACCAACGCCAGCAGGATGTCGAGCAGGTCCACGGGGCCGCCTTTCTCTAGGACCCTTCAGTACGTGGGGGACGGGCCCAGTGATCAGCCGCACGCGAGCGTGGCTGAACACGATCGGCCCCGCGTGCGTGCACCCCGGAAAACGCCGTGGACGGGGACGATGGTTCCACCAGGTGGCACAGCACACATCGCGGGCGGGACGGAACCGGCCGACAGTGGGTCCATGTGCGCCCTTCGACCGGCCCCGCGCGGGGGCCGGGGAACGCGACGAGGACGGCGCCCGGCGCGGATACCGGGGTCGCTCCTCGCGCTGCTGGGCTGTCTGCCGGGGTTCGCCGCCGTCACCGCCCTGGTGCTGTGCACGGGCGGCGCCGACCACCTCACCACGGCCCGGCCGGCCGCCCGGGCCGGGCTGCCCACCCCGGCCCGCAGCACGGCGGAGCCCGCGCACACCGCGGTCCGGCCGCCGATCGTGCCCCGCACCGCCTGGCTCGACGCCCGCACCCTGCGCCCGCAGCCGCCGCCGCGCTACGACGACAAGGTCGTCGCGGTCTTCGTCCACCACACCGACTCGCCCAACGGCTACGACTGCGCCGACGCGCCCCGCATCATCCGCTACCTGTACACGGGCCAGACCGGCGCCCGCGACTGGGACGACATCGGCTACAACTTCCTCGTCGACCGCTGCGGCACCATCTACGAGGGCCGCGCGGGCGGGATCGACCGCCCCGTCACCGGCGCCCACACCCAGGGCTTCAACCACCGCACCGCCGGGATCGCCGCCCTCGGCACGTTCACCGCCGGGGTGCCCGTCCCGCAGCCGATGGTCGACGCGATCGCCGCACTGGCCGCCTGGAAGCTCGGCCTCGCCGACGTCGACCCGCGCACCATGGCCCGCCTCACCTCCAGCAACAGCCTCAGCCGGTACGCGGCCGGCACCACCGCCACCCTGCCCGCCCTGGCCGGCCACAACGACGGCTACATGACGAGCTGTCCCGGCGCCGCCCTCACCGCCCGCCTGCCCGAGATCCGGGCCGCGGCCGCGCGGCTCCAGGGCCGGGCGGCCGTCACAGCACCCTCGGGGACGCTCACAGGAACGCCTTAGGCAGGATTCAGGGTTCTCCCATCCCCGCCGCCTACCGTCATGGACAACACAAGAGAGACCGACCGGAGGCGGGGACGATGAACAGCAGTCACGCGAGCGAGCACACCACCGCCGGCTGGACCAGGAAGGCCCGCGGTCCCTGGGCGGTCCTGTGCGCCGTCACCGCCGTGGTCCTGGGCCCGGCCGCCGTCACCGCGTCCGCCCTCGAACAGGCCAACAAGGCCCCGCTGCACCACGCGGTGCGCGCCGACCAGACGCAGGCGTACATCCCGACGGACAGCACCCGCCGCAGGACGGGCGTGTGACACCGGCCGACGGACCGGTCCCTCACTCCTTGAAGCGGCCCCACAGCCGGGGATAGCGCTCGGCGAGCGCCCCCTCGTTCTCGAAGTCGACGGGCGTGCCCTCGGGTTCGGACGGCGCGGGCTCGATGCCGAGGTCCGGCGCGACGGTCCCGGTGAGCTGCTCGTAGGCCTCGTCGGCCGCGTACCCGAGCTCCTCCCCGTCCCCGTCGATCTCCTCGTCGAACTCCTCCAGCAGCTCCGCCAGGGTGTCCGGATCGTGCACCGCGCCCTCGAAGGTCTCCCGGCCCTGCCCGATCAGCCAGCACCGGAAGAAGTCGAAGGCGTCGTCGCTCGCCCCGTCGAGCAGCACCCACGCGGCGCCCCACAGGTCCCAGGTGTAGGCGCGGTTGTAGCGGGACTCGAAGTGCCGGGCGAAGTCGAGCACGGACTCCGGGTCCAGCCGGACCAGCCGCTCCACGAGCAGGTCGGCCTGCTCCTCGGGGTCGCCCTCCGCGGCCGTACGGGAGGCGTCCACCAGCTCCCAGAACTCCAACTCGTCCATCACGGGTCCAAGCATCGTGCCTGCGGGGGTGTGGCGCACCCGGAGTGCCGGGGATTGTCACGCTTGCCCGTACAACTCCGCCAGTCGTCCCGCGTCCTCGGCGAACCGCCGCCGCAGGGAATCGGGGGAGACCACCTCGGCCTCGGCGCCGAGCCCGGTGAGCTGCGTGTGCGCCACGTGCTCCGACTCCACCCGCAGGGTCAGCGTCACCCAGCCCCGGGCGTCGGGTTCCCCGGCCGTCGCCAGCGCGTCCCGGGCGGCCACCGGATCCACGGCGTGCGTCAGCGCGCGCAGTCCGGCCTCCGACAGCCGTACGACGACCTCGGCGCGCAGGATCGAGCGCGCGAACCGCTCCGCCTGCTCGCCCCAGAACCCCGGCAGATCGAAGTCCTCGTCCCGGCTGAAACGATCCTTCAGATCGTCGATCCCGACGAACCGGTCGATACGGTACGTCCGGAAGGCCCCGGTGCCGCCCACCCGCGCGCACAGGTACCAGACCCCCGCCTTCAGCACGAGCCCGTACGGCTCCAGCTCCCGCTCGACCTCACCCTCCCCGCGCCGGTAGCGCGCCCGCACACACCGGTCGTCCCACACCGCCTCCGCGAGCACCGCCAGCGCCCCGGGGGTCTCCGGCTCGCGGAACCACGCGGGCGCGTCCAGATGGAACCGCTGCGCCGCCGCCTTCGGGGCGTCCCGCAGCGAGGGCAGCAGTGCGGCGGACACCTTCAGCCGGGCCGCCGAGGCGGCGTCCTCCAGACCCATCTCCCGCAGCGCCCCCGGCACCCCGCTCAGGAACAGCGCCTCCGCCTCGCTGCGGGCCAGCCCGGTCAGCCCCGTCCGGTACCCGCCGACCAGCCGGTAGCCGCCGGCCCGCCCCCGCTCCGCGTACACCGGGACGCCCGCCTCCGACAGCGCCTGCGCGTCCCGGGTGACGGTCCGCTCGGACACCTCCAGCTCCCGCGCCAGCTCGGCGCCGGTCATGGCGGGGCGGGACTGCAGGAGCAGCACCATCTTGATGAGGCGGGCAGCGCGCATACGGTCATGATGCCGGGGCCCGCGCACCGGAAAGGGGCGTACGGCGGTCGCCGCACACCCCTTCCCTAAACCGTGACCTACGACGGCCCCCGGCTGCTACAGGCCGTAGCGCTCGCGCGCCTCCTTCACCGCGGTGGCCTTGACCTCGCCGCGCCGGGCCAGCTGGGCCAGCGCCGCGACGACCACCGACTGCGCGTCCACGCCGAAGTGGCGGCGCGCCCCCTCACGGGTGTCGGAGAGACCGAAGCCGTCCGCGCCGAGCGAGGACCAGTCCTGCTCCACCCACTGCGCGATCTGGTCCGGGACCTGACGCATGTAGTCGGAGACCGCGAGCACCGGGCCCTCGGCGCCGTGCAGCGCCTGCCGGAGGTACGGGATGCGCTCCTCGCCGCGCAGCAGCGCCGCGTCGGCCTCCAGCGCGTCCCGGCGCAGCTCGGACCAGGAGGTCGCGGACCACACGTCGGCGGCCACGCCCCACTCCTCGGCCAGCAGCCGCTGCGCCTGAAGCGTCCAGTGGATCGCCGTACCGGAGCCCAGCAGCTGGACGCGCGGGGCGTTCGCCGCCGGGGACAGGCCCGCCGACTCCGCCGTGTTGAAGCGGTACAGGCCCTTGACGACACCCTCGTCGATGCCGGGACCGGCCGGCTTCGCGGGCTGCGGCAGCGGCTCGTTGTAGACCGTGAGGTAGTAGAAGACGTTCGGGTCCTCACCCGGGGCGGCCTCGCCGTACATCCGGCGCAGACCGTCCTTGACGATCACGGCGATCTCGTACGCGAAGGCCGGGTCGTAGGTCAGCGCGGCCGGGTTGGTCGCGGCGATGACCGGGGAGTGGCCGTCGGCGTGCTGGAGACCCTCGCCCGTCAGCGTCGTACGGCCCGCGGTGGCGCCGACGAGGAAGCCGCGGCCGAGCTGGTCGCCGAGCTGCCACATCTGGTCGGCAGTGCGCTGCCAGCCGAACATCGAGTAGAAGATGTAGAACGGGATCATCGCCTCACCGTGCGTGGAGTACGCGGTGGACGCGGCGATGAAGTCGGCCATCGAACCGGCCTCGGTGATCCCCTCGTTGAGGATCTGGCCGTTCTTGGCCTCCTTGTAGTACATCAGCTGGTCGCGGTCGACCGGCTCGTACGTCTGGCCCTTGGGCGAGTAGATGCCCAGCGAGGGGAACAGCGACTCCATGCCGAAGGTGCGCGCCTCGTCCGGGACGATCGGCACCCAGCGCTTCCCGGTCTCCTTGTCCCTGACCAGGTCCTTGATCAGACGGACGAAGGCCATGGTGGTGGCCACGTTCTGGGAGCCGGAACCCTTGTCGAAGGAGGCGAACGCCTTCTCGGCGGGGGCGGGCAGCGGGGCCAGCGGGTGCACCCGGCGGGCCGGGGCCGGGCCGCCGAGGGCCGCGCGGCGCTCCTGGAGGTAGCGGACCTCGGGGGAGTCGGCGCCCGGGTGGCCGTAGGGCACCACGCCGTCGGTGAAGTCGCTGTCCCTGATGGGCAGTTCGAGCAGGTCGCGCATCGCCTTGAACTCGTCCACCGACAGCTTCTTCATCTGGTGGTTGGCGTTCTTGGACGCGAAGCCCTCGCCGAGGGTGTGGCCCTTGACCGTCTGGGCCAGGATCACGGTCGGCGCGCCCTTGAACTCGACGGCGGCCTTGTAGGCGGCGTAGACCTTGCGCGCCTCGTGACCACCGCGCGAGAGGTGGAAGCACTCGAGGATCTTGTCGTCGGACAGCAGCTTCGCCATCTCGACGAGCGCCGGGTCCTTGCCGAAGAAGTCCTGGCGGATGTAGGCCGCGTCGCGGGTCTGGTACGTCTGCACCTGGGCGTCCGGCACCTCGCGCAGCCGGCGTACCAGCGCGCCGGTGGTGTCGAGCCGGAACAGCTCGTCCCAGGCGTTGCCCCACAGCGTCTTGATCACGTTCCAGCCGGCACCGCGGAACTGGGCCTCCAGCTCCTGCACGATCTTGAAGTTGGCGCGGACCGGGCCGTCGAGGCGCTGGAGGTTGCAGTTGATGACGAAGGTCAGGTTGTCCAGACCCTCGCGGGAGGCGAGCGCGAGCGCGGCGGTCGACTCCGGCTCGTCCATCTCGCCGTCGCCGAGGAAGGCCCAGACGTGCGACGCGGAGACGTCCTTGATGCCGCGGTTGGTCAGGTACCGGTTGAACCGGGCCTGGTAGATCGCCGACAGCGGGCCGAGGCCCATGGAGACGGTCGGGAACTCCCACAGCCAGGGCAGCCGGCGCGGGTGCGGGTAGGACGGCAGGCCGTCGCCGCCGGACTCACGGCGGAAGTTGTCCAGGTGGGACTCGGTCAGCCGGCCGTCGAGGAAGGCGCGGGCGTAGATGCCGGGGGAGGCGTGGCCCTGGATGTAGAGCTGGTCGCCCGAACCGTCGGCCTCCTTGCCCTGGAAGAAGTGGTTGAAGCCGGTCTCGTAGAGCCAGGCCGCGGAGGCGAAGGTGGCGATGTGGCCGCCGACGCCGTATTTCGAGCCGCGGGTGACCATCGCGGCCGCGTTCCAGCGGTTCCACGCGGTGATCTTCCGCTCCATCTCCTCGTCACCGGGCGCGGACGGCTCGGCGGCGGTGGGGATGGTGTTGACGTAGTCGGTCTCGAGGAGCTTCGGCAGCGCGATGCCGTTGCCCTCCGCCCTCTCCAGCGTGCGGCGCATCAGGTACGCGGCACGGTGCGGGCCGGCCGCCTTGGCGACCGCGTCCAGCGAGGCCTGCCATTCGGCGGTCTCCTCCGGGTCGCGGTCCGGGAGCTGGTCGAGCTCGCTGGGCTGGATGGCGTTGGGGTCGGTCATGTCGCCGCCTTCCTCAGTCGAAGGGGGGTGCCCTTGGTCTTTGGCAGGACAGGGCTGTGGACCCCGGTGGAGGTCCGTCGGCGACTCTAACTCTGATCGATGATCGATCAAAGGGTTGAAAGGAAAAACCTCTCGATTCCGAGAAAGTCGGCACGGGGTGTCTTTCGGACAGGCACCCGGTGCCGCTTGTTCGATGGATTTCCGCAGGTGAGCATGGGTGCGCTCGGGTGTCTCAGGCGCGCGGCGCGCAGCCCAGGACATGCGCCTTCACCAGCTCCGCGATCCTCGGGTCCCGGCGGCGGAACGCCTGCACCAGCTCCTCGTGCTCCTCCGCGTACGACTGCTGCACCGTGCCCAGCCAGCGGATGGACAGCGCGGTGAACACCTCGATGCCGAGGCCCTCCCAGGTGTGCAGCAGCACCGAGTTGCCGGCGGCCCGGACCAGCTCGCGGTGGAAGCCGACGGTGTGGCGGACCTGGGCGGTGCCGTCGGCGTTGCGGTCGGCCTCGTAGAGCGCGGCGACATGCGGCTCCAGCGCCGAGCAGTCCTCGGCCAGCCGCTGGGCCGCGAGCTCGGCGGCGATGGCCTCCAGACCGGCCCGCACCGGGTAGCTCTCCTCCAGGTCGGCCGCGGTCAGGTTGCGCACCCGGACGCCCTTGTTCGGCGCGGACTCGATCAGCCGCAGGCTCTCCAGCTCGCGCAGCGCCTCGCGCACCGGGGTCTGGCTGACCTCCAGCTCGGTGGCGATCCGCCGCTCCACGATGCGCTCGCCCGGCTTCCAGCGACCGCTGACGATCCCCTCCACGATGTGCTCGCGGATCTGTTCGCGCAGCGAGTGGACGACGGGCGCGGTCATGAGTGCTCCTTAGGGAGGGCTTTGACGTTTAGACAATACGGCCGGTTCGCTCCGGTGAGAGGGCGTGCAGGGGCGCTTTTACGCAGGTGAGACGAGACTTACATGTGGCTTGCGGCGCCTTCGGGTGCGGTCCGGCCTGTCGTCGGGCGGATGCGGGCTGTGGGGGGCCGGTCACGCAGTTCCCCGCGCCCCTACAGGCCGGTGCCCCCACCCGGAAACTCCGGGTGGGGGCACCGGCCTGAACGCAGAGGCGAGTTACAGGCCGAGCTCGACCTCGAACTCGCCGGCCTCCAGGATCGACTTGACCGCGGTCAGGTAACGGGCCGCGTCGGCGCCGTCGACCAGGCGGTGGTCGTAGGACAGGGTCAGGTACGTCATGTCGCGGACGCCGATGACCGTGCCCTCCTCCGTCTCGATGACGGCCGGACGCTTCACCGTGGCACCGATGCCGAGGATCGCGACCTGGCCCGGCGGCACGATGATCGTGTCGAAGAGCGCGCCGCGCGAACCGGTGTTGGAGATGGTGAAGGTCGCGCCGGACAGCTCGTCCGGGGTGATCTTGTTGCCGCGGACCTTGCCGGCCAGGTCGGCCGTGGCCTTGGCGATACCCGCGATGTTGAGATCGCCGGCGCCCTTGATGACCGGGGTCATCAGGCCCTTCTCCGAGTCCACCGCGATCCCGACGTTCTCGGAGTCGAAGTAGGTGATCGTGCCCTCGGCCTCGTTGATCTTGGCGTTGATGACCGGGTGGGCCTTCAGCGCCTGGGCCGCCGCCTTCACGAAGAACGGCATCGGGGAGAGCTTGACGCCCTCGCGCGCGGCGAAGGAGTCCTTGGCCTGGGCCCGCAGCCGCATCAGACGGGTGACGTCGACCTCGACGACCGAGGACAGCTGCGCCTGCTCATGCAGCGCCTTGACCATGTTGTCGCCGATGACCTTGCGGATGCGGGGCATCTTGACGGTCTGGCCGCGCAGGGGGGAGACCTCCAGCGCCGGGGCCTTCTTCGCGGCGGCCGGTGCAGCGGCGGCCGGAGCCGGGGCAGCGGTGGCGGCCTTCGCGGCCTCGGCGGCGGCGAGGACGTCCTGCTTGCGGATACGACCGCCGACGCCGGTGCCCTTGACCGAGCCCAGGTCGACGCCGTTCTCGGCGGCGAGCTTGCGCACCAGCGGGGTGACGTACGCACCCTCGTCGGTGGGCTGGGCGGCGGCGGGCGCGGGAACCACGGGCGCCGGGGCGACCGGGGCCGGAGCGGGGGCCGGAGCCGCGGGCTGGACCGGGGCCGGAGCGGCGGCGGCCGGGGCGGCCGGAGCAGCCGGGGCCGGAGCCGGGGCGGCGGGAGCGGCCGGGGCAGCGGCGGCGGGCGCCGGAGCCGGGGCGGCCGGGGCCGGAGCGGCGGCCGGAGCCGCGCCCGGGGCGCCGATGACGGCGAGCTTGGCGCCGACCTCGGCGGTCTCGTCCTCACCGACGACGATCTCCAGCAGGACACCGGCGACCGGCGCCGGGATCTCGGTGTCGACCTTGTCCGTGGAGACCTCGAGCAGGGGCTCGTCCTCCGCGACCTCCTCGCCGACCTCCTTCAGCCAGCGGGTGACGGTGCCCTCGGTGACGGACTCGCCGAGCGCGGGCAGGACCACGTCCGTGCCGGACGCGCCACCGGCGGCCGCGGGGGCCTCGGCGGCGGGGGCCGGGGCCGGGGCGGCCGGGGCCTCGGCCACGGGGGCCGGAGCCGGTGCCGCGGCGGGCTCGGCGGCGGGGGCCGGAGCGGCGGCCGGGGCGCCGGTGCCGTCGTCGATGATCGCCAGCTCGGCGCCCACCTCGACGGTCTCGTCCTCGGCGACCTTGATGGACGCCAGGATGCCCGCGGCGGGCGCGGGGATCTCGGTGTCGACCTTGTCGGTGGAGACCTCGAGCAGCGGCTCGTCGGCCTCTACGCGCTCACCCTCGGCCTTCAGCCAGCGGGTGACGGTGCCCTCGGTGACGCTCTCGCCGAGCGCCGGAAGGGTTACGGAAACCGCCATGGTTTCGGTTGCTCCTTACGAATTGCGGAAGTCTGTGTCGTCGCTTGGTCGACCGAGGGGTCAGTCGTGCGCGTGCAGCGGCTTGCCCGCGAGGGCCAGGTGGGCCTCGCCGAGCGCCTCGTTCTGCGTCGGGTGGGCGTGGATGAGCTGGGCGACCTCGGCCGGCAGCGCCTCCCAGTTGTAGATCAGCTGGGCCTCGCCGACCTGCTCGCCCATGCGGTCGCCGACCATGTGGACGCCGACCACGGCGCCGTCCTTGACCTGGACGAGCTTGATCTCGCCCGCGGTGTTCAGGATCTTGCTCTTGCCGTTGCCCGCCAGGTTGTACTTCAGAGCGACGACCTTGTCCGCGCCGTAGATCTCCTTGGCCTTGGCCTCGGTGATGCCCACGGAGGCGACCTCGGGGTGGCAGTACGTCACCCGCGGGACACCGTCGTAGTCGATCGGGACGGCCTTCAGACCGGCCAGACGCTCCGCCACCAGGATGCCCTCGGCGAAGCCGACGTGCGCGAGCTGGAGGGTCGGGACCAGGTCACCGACGGCGGAGACGGTGGGGACGTTCGTCCGCATGTACTCGTCGACCAGGACATAGCCGCGGTCCATCGCGACGCCCTGCTCCTCGTAGCCGAGACCGGCGGAGACCGGGCCGCGGCCGACCGCGACCAGCAGGATCTCGGCCTCGAACTCCTTGCCGTCGGCCAGGGTGACCTTGACGCCGTCGGCGGTGTACTCGGCCTTCGAGAAGAAGGTGCCCAGGTTGAACTTGATGCCGCGCTTGCGGAACGCGCGCTCCAGGAGCTTGGAGCTGTTCTCGTCCTCGACCGGGACGAGGTGCTTCAGACCCTCGATGACGGTGACGTCCGCGCCGAAGGACTTCCACGCCGAGGCGAACTCGACGCCGATGACGCCGCCGCCCAGGATGATCGCGGACTTCGGCACGCGGTCCAGGACGAGGGCGTGGTCGGAGGAGATGATCCGGTTGCCGTCGATCTCCAGGCCCGGCAGCGACTTCGGCACGGAGCCGGTCGCCAGCAGGATGTGACGGCCCTGGACGCGCTGTCCGTTGACGTCGACGGAGGTCGGGGAGGACAGGCGGCCCTCACCCTCGATGTACGTCACCTTCCGGGAGGCGACGAGACCCTGGAGGCCCTTGTACAGGCCGGAGATCACGCCGTCCTTGTACTTGTGGACCCCGGCGATGTCGATGCCCTCGAAGGTGGCCTTGACGCCGAACTGCGCGCTCTCGCGGGCCTGGTCGGCGATCTCGCCCGCGTGCAGCAGGGCCTTGGTGGGGATGCAACCCCGGTGCAGGCAGGTGCCGCCGACCTTGTCCTTCTCGATCAGGGCGACGTCCAGGCCCAGCTGCGCCCCGCGCAGGGCCGCGGCGTAACCGCCACTACCACCGCCGAGGATCACTAGGTCGAAAACGGTGCTGGCGTCGTTCGCCACGTCACGTCCTCCATGCATGTGCGCCGTGCGCCGGTCGTCGCTGACCGCCGGCGGCTGGTGTCCGGCCGCTCTTTCTCCGGCCCTGTGGTGGGGGCCCTGTCCTGCCGACGCCCATCCTCGCACTTGTCGGAGGCCAACGAGACACGGGGCACCTATGTGAGACGCCCCACGTATCGCGACCAAGGGGCGCGGGGAACTGCGCGACAAGCCACATCCGGCCCGCACCCGCCCCACGGACGGCCGGACCCGAGTGATCAGGCGCACAGTTCCCCAGCCCGGAGAACTAGCCCAGCTCACCCGCCGCGGTCAGTTCGGCAAGGCGCACCAGCGTCCGCACCGCGGTCCCCGTGCCGCCCTTCGGCGTGTACCCGAAGGGCCCGCCCTCGTTGAACGCGGGCCCGGCGATGTCCAGGTGCGCCCAGGTGATCCCCTCGCCCACGAACTCGCGCAGGAACAGACCGGCCACCAGCCCGCCGCCCATCCGCTCGCCCATGTTCGCGATGTCGGCGGTGGGGGAGTCCATGCCCTTGCGCAGGTGCTCCGGCAGCGGCATCGGCCAGGCCGGCTCGCCGACCTCCTCGGCGGCCTCGTACACGGCCGTGCGGAACGCGTCGTCGTTGGCCATGACGCCGAACGTCCGGCTGCCCAGCGCCAGCATCATCGCGCCGGTCAGCGTCGCCACGTCGACGATCGCGTCCGGCTTCTCCTGGGACGCCGCCCACAGCGCGTCCGCGAGGACCAGGCGGCCCTCCGCGTCGGTGTTCAGCACCTCCACGGTCTTGCCGCTGTACATCCGCAGCACGTCACCCGGGCGGGTGGCGGTGCCCGACGGCATGTTCTCGGCCAGCGCCAGCCAGCCGGTGACGTTGACCTGGAGGCCGAGCCGCGCGGCGGCGACCACGGCGGCGAAGACCGCCGCCGCCCCGCTCATGTCGCACTTCATCGTCTCGTTGTGACCGGCCGGCTTCAGCGAGATGCCGCCCGAGTCGTAGGTGATGCCCTTGCCGACGAAGGCGAGGTGCTTGTCCGCCTTCGAGGCGGTGTACGACAGCTTGACCAGGCGCGGAGCCGCGGCGGAGCCGCCGCCGACGCCCAGGATGCCGCCGTAGCCGCCCTTGGCGAGGGCCTTCTCGTCGAGCACCTGGACCTTGATGCCGTGCTCCTTGGCCGCGGTCTGCGCCAGGGTGGCGAACGCCTCGGGGTCGAGGTCGTTCGGCGGCATGTTGATGAGGTCGCGGGCCCGGTTGAGCTCCTCGCCGACGGCCGTGGCACGGGCGAGCGCGGCCTTGTGGGCGGCGTCGCGCGGCTTCCCGCCGAGCAGGGCGGCCTCGGCGAGCGGCGCCTTGGCGTTCTTGGCCTTGGCGTCGGCGCCGTTCTGCTTGTAGGCGTCGAAGGAGTAGGCGCCCAGCACCACGCCCTCGGCGACCGCGCCGACATCGGCGGCGTCCGTCAGGGGCAGGGCGAAGGCGGCCTTCTTGGAGCCGGTGAGGGTGCGGGCGGCCACGCCTGCCGCCCGGCGCAGCGCCTCGGCGTCGTAGGAGGCGTCCTTCTCGGGCTCCGCGCCCAGCCCCACCGCGAGCACGAGCGGCGCCTTGAAGCCGGCCGGGGCGGGCAACTTCGTCACCTCGCCCTCGGCGCCGGTGGCACCGAGGGTTTCCAGCACGCCGGCGAGGCGGCCGTCGTAGGCCAGGTCGACGGGCTCGGAGCCCGGGGCAACGATCGGGCCCTTTACGCCCTTGGCGACACCGATCACGATCGCGTCGGCCCGAAGGCCGGGCGCCGCGGCGGTGCTGAGAGTGAGAGCAGTCACGGTGGTGAAATCTCGCTTCCGATGTGGAGTTGCTGTGGCCGGAATGGGTGGGTCGACCGGGCCCGGCAGCAGACCCTAGACGGTGTCTGATCTCGGCCGGAGGCGCGGTTGCATCCGGGGTGCGTCGCATCGGCGCGGCGAACCGGCGTGACGAACCCCGCAACGAGCCTACGCGTGCCTGCGCATTCGCTCATGCACGCGAGCGTTCACCTGTCTGTGGCGTCGTAGCCATTTCTGGATCCTGGCACTCCATGAGGTGGGTCACACTCGTCGGGTTCCGGCGAAGAGATCACTTCGCTGTTTCGCACGATTTCCACGGATCCTTCGCCGTATCGGCACAGCCATGCCTGCTGCCCGCGCGGAGGTCCATCTCTGGGGGAGGACACACCATGGCGCAGCGTGCGCACATGTGGAGAAACGCCAAGAACGCCGCCGCCTTCATGGCGGCCGCGGGGCTGACGGCGCTGAGTCTGGGGGCGGCACCCGGCGCCACCGCGGCAGGGGAGCCGCGGATCGACCTGAGGGTCCTGGTCGTGGACAACGGGGACACCCCCGTGCAGGCCATCACCGCCCAGCTGAAGAGCACCGGCATCCCGTACACCGTCGTCGACCTGAACTCCGCGAGCCGGCCGACGATCACCGCGGCCTTCCTGGCCGACACGGTGAACGGGACCGCGAGGGCGAGGTTCCAGGGCGTCGTACTGCCCAACGAGGCACCGTTCGGGGCCGGTTCGGCCGAGCAGACCGCGCTGGAGACGTACGAGAAGACGTACGGCATCCCGCAGGTCGACGCCTACACCTGGGCGCACCCCGAGGTCGGCCTGGAGTACGCGAACTACTCCGGCTCCCTCGACGGGCAGCAGGCGTCCGTGACCACGGCCGGCCAGGCCGGCTGGTTCGGCTACCTCGACGGCGGCTTCACCTTCGAGGACAACTCGCCCACGATCGGCGAGAGTTACGGCTACCTGGCGGCGCCCAGGGCCGGCTACACCAGCTATGTCGACGCACCGCTGCCGGGGGGCGGCGGCACCGGCAGCCTGGTCGGCGAGTACGCCCACGACGGACGCCGCGAGCTGGTCGTGACGTTCGCCTACAACCAGTACCAGCAGCAGTTCCGGCTGCTCGCCCGCGGCATCGTCGAGTGGCTCACCCAGGGCGTCCACCTGGGCCAGGCCCGCAACTACTTCGCCGTCCACGTCGACGACGTGTTCGCGCCCGACGCCCGCTGGGACGCCGCGCGCAACTGCACGCCCGGCGACATCGACTGCGTCGGCGGCGGGGACGACAGCGAGACCCCGATCCGGATGACGGCCGCCGACGCGGCCTACGCCGCCCAGTGGCAGCAGGAACACGGCTTCACCATGGACATGGTGTACAACGCCGGCGCCGGGGAGGAGTGGAAGACCGAGAACGGCGGCACCGACGCCATGGCCGACCGGCTCCTCGCCGACAAGGCCCAGTACCGCTGGATCAACCACACTTACACCCACCCGTTCCTCGGCTGTGTGCAGGACACCTCCACCGTGCCGTGGAGCTGCGCGAAGAACGCCGACGGCTCGACGCAGTACATGAGCCGCGCCGACATCTCCGCGCAGATCCGCGACAACAACAACTGGGCCGCGGCCAAGGGCCTGCCGGTCGACCGCACCGAGCTGGTCACCGGTGAGCACTCGGGCCTCAAGACGCTGCCGCAGCAGCCGAACGACAACCCGAACCTGGCCCGCGCGCTCTCCGACAACGGCGTCAGGTGGATCGCCTCGGACAACTCGCGCGAGCCCGAGCAGCGCGCCGTGGGCAACGCGCTGACCGTCCCGCGCTACCCGATGAACGTGTACTACAACACGGGCACCAAGGCCGAGATGGCCGACGAGTACAACTGGATCTACACCTCGAAGGCCGACGGCGGCAGCGGCATCTGCGAGGGCAACGCGTCCTCCACCTGCCTCTCCCAGCCGCTGGACACGGCGACCGGCTACGACGACTTCATCGTCCCCCAGGAGGCCCGCACCGACCTCGGCCACGCCATCAGCAACGACCCGCGGCCGCACTACGCCCACCAGTCCAACCTGGCCGAGGACCGCCTCCTCTACCCGGTCATGGACAAGGTCCTCGCCGACTACAAGGCCCTGTTCGCCGACAACACCCCCCTGGAGAACCTCCGCCAGAGCGCCATCGGCACCGAACTCCAGCGCCGCGCCGCCTGGCAGGCCGCCGTCGCCGCCAACAAGGTGACCGCGTACCGCATCGGCAACACGGTCACGATCACCGCGCCGAACGGCACCCAGATCCCGGTCACGGCGCCGGAGGGCACCAAGAAGCAGCAGCTCATCGGCACCTCCGTCTTCGGCACGCCGTACGCGGGCCGCCGCTCGGACTGGACCACGGCAGGCAGCCTCGGAAACACCCTCACGCTGAAGCTGGCGTAACCACCAACGCCCCTGGAGGGCGCGCGAAGCGCACGCCCTCCAGGGGCGCGGGGAACTGCGCGACCAGCCACCACGGACCCGCACCCGGCACCCGGTCCGCAGTTCCCCCCACACCATCCGCACAACCAGGGGGAGGCCGCGCAGCGATGCGCACAGGCCGAAGCGTCACCATGCTCACCGAAGGCACCTACCCGCTCGTCCACGGCGGGGTCAGCACCTGGTGCGACCAACTCGTCAAGGGCATGCCGGAAGTGGACTTCCACGTCGTCTCGCTCTCCGGCAGCGGCCGCGAACCCGTGACCTGGGAGCTGCCGCCCAACGTCCGCCGCCACAGCTCCGTGCCGACCTGGGGCCCGCGCCCCGGCCGCCACCGGCCGCCGTACGGCAGGGACCTGCGCCGCTTCGGCGACGCCCACGAACGTCTGCTGCTCTCGATCCTCGACCCCGAGTCACCCTGCGACTTCGGCGAGAGCCTCTACGAACTGGCCGCGCTCGCCCGCGAGGGCCGGCTCTCGGCGGCCCTGCGCACCGAGACCGCGCTGCGCGCCCTGCTGGCGATCTGGACCATGCCGCACCTGCCCACCGCGGCCGCCGCACCCACCGTGCACGACGCGCTCACCGCCATCGACCTGCTGGAACACGCCCTGCGCCCGCTGGGCTTCAAGGTCCCCGCCGACTCGGTCGCGCACGCCGTCAGCAGCGGCCTCGCCACCCTGCCCGCCCTCGCCGCCCGCCACTTCGACGGCGTGCCGTTCCTCCTCACCGAACACGGCATCTATCTGCGCGAGCGCTACCTCGGCAGCCGACGCGAGGCACAGCGCTGGCCGGTGAAGGCCTTCATACTCGGCTTCCACCGCGCCCTGAACACCCTCGGCTACCGCGCGGCGGACCTCATCACGCCCTGCAACCAGTACAACCGCCGCTGGGAGGAGCGCGGCGGCGCCGACCCGCAGAAGATCCGCACGGTCTACAACGGCGTCGACCCGCACGCCTTCCCGCACGCCGGACCCGAGCCCGACGTGCCCACCCTGGCCTGGTGCGGCCGCATCGACCCCATCAAGGACCTGGAAACCCTGCTGCGCGCCTACGCCGTCGTCCGCGCCGAACTCCCCGACACCCGACTGAGGTTGTTCGGCCCGGTGTCCCCCGGCTGCGAGGAGTACGCGACCCGGCTGGAGAAGCTCGCCGCCGAACTCGGCGTCACCGACGGCCTCACCTTCGAGGGCCGCGTCACCGACGTCTCGCGCGCCTACGCCGCCGGCCATCTCGTGCTGCTGTCCTCGATCTCCGAGGGCTTCCCGTTCTCCCTCATCGAGGCCATGTCCTGCGGCCGTACGACGGTGTCGACGGACGTCGGCGGTGTGCGCGAGGCCGTCGGCGACACCGGTCTGGTCGTCCCGCCACGCGAACCGGAGAAGCTGGCCGCCGCCGCCCTGACCCTCCTCAAGGACGACGAACGGCGCCTGAAGCTCGGCGCGTTGGCCCGGCAGCGGGTCATCGACCGGTTCACGCTCCGCCGTTCGGTCGACCACTTCCGCACGATCTACCAGGAACTCGCGGGCCTGGACGTCTACGAACCCACGGTCGAGACGGTCGCCGACTGGACCCGGGAACTGCGCGACCCGTGGTACCGGGCCGTGGCGACGGACGGGACGGGCTGGTGAAGCGCGGGACCACCGGCGGCGAGACGGCCACACGACCCCATGTCCCCCGGCAGCGCACCGCACGGACCCCCTCCTGGGCCGCCCCGGACCCGGTCGACCGGCTCGCCGCACAGCTGGGCGACTTCGCGGCCGCCGCCGTCCACCCGGACGAGATAGCCGCGGTGCTGGAGTCCGACGGCCTCTCCGACGACCAGATCCGCGAACGCTACGGCGTGCGCAACTCCTTCGCCCTCGCCGAGGAGCTCTACGCCCGCGTCCCACGCCGCCACCCGGAACCCGAAGCGCCGCCGCACGACCCCTGGCGGGTCGGCCTGCGCGCCTGCCTCCTGCGCGGGCTCGTCTTCGCCCTGCCCGGCTTCGCGTACGTCCTCGGCGCCCCGCTGCTCACCGGCCCGGCCGGCGCCCCCGGCCTGCCGCCGGGCACGGTCCCGCTGCTGGCCGGCGCGCTGTTCGGCTGGACCTGGAACCAGGGCCTGTCGCACCGGGCGTACGCCTGGCTGGGGCTCGGCGACCGCGCGGCCGCCCGGCGCTGCCTCCTCGTCGGGGCCCCGGTGGGCGCCCTGCTCGGCGCGCTGACCGCACTGGCCTGCGCCGGGCCCGCCGACGGGGCGGCCGTGGCCTTCGCCGCCGGCCAGTCCTGCTACCTCGGCGCCTCCACCACCCTGCTCGTCCTCGGCCGCGAACGAGCCCTGCTCGCCGCCCTGACCCCGCTCCCGGCCGGCGCCCTGCTGGCCCTGGCCCGCCCCGTCCCCGACCCGCTCGGCCTGACCCTGCTGCTGGGTTCACTGGCCGCGGTGATGCTGCTCGCACTGCTCTCGGTCGCGCCCTCCCGGCGGGAGCGGGCCTCCGTACGGGAGCCGGTCCCCAGGGCCGACGCCCCCGCGCCGACGGCCTCCCTGCCGTACGCCCTGTTCGGCCTCGGCAGCGGCGCCCTCGTCCTGTACGCGGCCCTCGGCGACGTCCTGGCGGGGCAGGAGCACAGTGCGCTCGCCGCCCCCTCCGCCGTGGCGCTCACCCTCAGCATGGGACCCGCCGAGTGGCTGCTGTACCGCTTCCGCAGCGGCAGCCTGGCCGGACTGCGCACCACGGGCACCCCGCACGCCTTCCGGCGGGCGACCCTGCGCACCGGCGCCGGATGCCTCGCCGCCTACCTGCTGGTCCTCCTGGCCCTCGGCCCGATCGCCACCGCGCTGTGGCCGGACGCGCCCGGCCTCACCGCCGTACGCCTCGCGGACCTGCTCCTGCTGGGCGTGGTGCTGTGGACCGGGCTGCTGCTCCAGTCGTTCGGCGCGGTCCGCGGCCCGGCCGCCGTCTGCTGCGCCGCCGCCCTCGCCCAGACCCTCGCCCTGCTCACCCACCTCACCGACCCGCACGGGGTGGCCCTTACGGTGTACGCAACGGCGGCCGCCGTCCAGGCGCTGCTGATCCGCACACTCCTGGGAAGAGCGACGGCCCACCGATGAACACGCGATCCCTCCTCGCGACCGCGTCCCTGCTCCTGCTGCTCACGGGCTGCACGACGGTCTCCGACGGCCGGTCCGACCAGCCGGAGCCGGCCGGTACGGCCACGGGGAAGCGCTGGCAGCCCCGGCCCGGCACCGACTGGCAGTGGCAGCTCAGCGGCAGGCTGGACACCTCCGTGGACGTCCCGGTGTACGACATCGACGGCTTCGACCACTCCGAGGAGACCGTCGCCGCCCTGCACCGGGACGGCCGCAAGGTCATCTGCTACCTGTCCACCGGCGCCTGGGAGGACTGGCGCCCGGACGCCGACGACTTCCCGAAGGCGGTGATCGGCAAGGGCAACGGCTGGAAGGGCGAGCGCTGGCTCGACATCCGGGCGGTGGACGTCCTCGAACCCCTGATGGCGGCGCGCCTCGACATGTGCCGGGACAAGGGCTTCGACGCGGTCGAGCCGGACAACATGGACGGCTACAAGAACACCACCGGCTTCCCGCTGAAGGCGGCCGACCAGCTCCGCTACAACCGGCTGCTCGCCCGCCTCGCGCACGAACGGGGCATGTCCGTCGGCCTGAAGAACGACCTCGACCAGATCCCCGCACTCGTCGACGACTTCGACTTCGCGGTCAACGAGCAGTGCGCGCAGTACGACGAGTGCGCGGACATGACCCCGTTCATCGAGGCGGACAAGGCGGTCTTCCATGTCGAGTACGAGCTGCCGACCAGCGACTTCTGCGCCGAGTCCCGGCGGCTGAAGCTCAGTTCGCTGCTGAAGAAGTACGAGCTGGGGGTGTGGCGGGAGGCCTGCTAGCCGCCCAGCCGACCGCCCAGTGTCAGGGCCACCAGGGCCGCCGTCGCCGCTGTCTCCGCCACGCCGCCGAACACGTCTCCCGTCACGCCGCCGAAGCGGCGGACGCAGTGCCGCAGGAGGAGTGCGGCGGTGGCCAGCGCGGCGAGCAGGGCCAGGGGGGCGCGGGCGGTGTCGTAGGGCCCGGACAGCGCGCCGCAGGCCGCGGCGGCGGCCGTGGACAAGGCCGTCACCGTCAGCGCGGCCGGTACCGGGACCACGCCGGCCACCGCCGCGCCCAGCCCCTCCGGCCGGGCCGGCGGGACACCCGCCCGCGCCGCCAGGGTGAGGGCGAGGCGGGCCGCCACCGCCGAGACGACGGCCGCGACCGCACCCCGCGCCCACGAGTCGTCGTACAGCCGCGCCAGCGCCGCCACCTGGGCGAGCAGCACGAACACCAGCGTGAGCACCCCGAACGGCCCGATGTCCGACTGCTTCATGATCCGCAGCGCGTCCTCGGCGGGCTTGCCGCTGCCCAGACCGTCCGCCGTGTCGGCCAGCCCGTCGAGATGCAGCCCGCGCGTGAGCACGGCGGGTACGGCGGCGGAGCCCACGGCGGCGAGCAGCGGGCCCGCGCCGAGGAGGAGCAGCAGCAGACCGAGGCCCGCCGCGCCGCCCCCGACGACCAGCCCGACGACGGGCGCGCACAGCATGCCGCCGCGCGCCGCCTCCCGGTCCCAGCGGCTCACCCGTACGGGGAGCACGGTGAGGGTGCCGAAGGCGAAGCGGAGGCCGTGCAGCGGTGGCGGGGTCATGGACACGGCGGCAGACTAGCCCGGACGCCGTTCCCGCGAGGCGGCGCACCCCGCCGCCCGCGACACTGGGGACATGGGCGAATGGGTGCAGCGCAACATCGTCGAGCCGGGGAAACTCCCCCTGCTCCTCGCGCTGACCGCCTTCGTCCTCACCTTCCTGATCACCCGGATGATCACCCGCCTGATCCGGGCGGGGAAGGGCCCCTTCGGCAACATCAGCTCCGGCGGGGTGCACATCCACCATGTCGTCCCCGGGGTCGTCCTGATCATCGCGGGCGGTTTCGGCGCGGTGGCGAGCGGGGCGCGGGGCTTCGGCTCCGGGGTCTTCGCGGTGGTCTTCGGTATCGGGGCGGGGCTCGTCCTCGACGAGTTCGCGCTGATCCTGCACCTCGACGACGTGTACTGGACGGAGGCGGGGCGCAAGAGCGTGGAGGCGGTGGTGCTGACGGCCGCGCTCGGGGGGCTGCTGCTGGTGGGGTCGGCGCCGTTCGGGGTGAACGACATGAGCGATGCGGAGCTCCAGGACCGGGGGACCGTGCTGGTGACCGTCGCCGTCAACTTCCTGCTGTCGCTGACCGTGCTGTTCAAGGGCAAGATCAAGATGGCCGTGTTCAGCGTGTTCATCCCGTTCATCGGGCTGGTCGGGCTGGTGCGGCTGGCCCGGCCCGGGTCGCCCTGGGCGCGGCGGTTCTACCGGCGACGGCCGCGGGCCCGGGCGCGGGCGATCCTGCGGGCGTACCGGCACGACCGGCGCTGGGTGGGGCCGGGGCGGGTGCTGGGGGACTGGCTCGGGGGGAAGACGGACGCGGAGCTGTCGCGCAAGGGGGCCTAATGGGGGTGGGTGCGGCTGTCGCTCGGCGGGTGCGGATGCGTTGTGGCTGGTCGCGCCCCGCGGCGGAGCCGCACATCGATACAGCCCCGCGCCCCTGAGGTGAGCGATCTTGCCCGGCACAGAAGAGCAACCGCCGTCATCGCAGCCAAGTGCTCCTTGCCTGCCAGGTTGTTCTTCAGGGCGACCTCCAGGAGCATCGCCGCGAACACCGCAGTCGCCGTGACGTACGCGCGGTAGCGGCAGCCCAGGTACACCGCCAGGCCCACCACCGCTGCTGACGGGCCGGTGTCGACCACCACGGCGTCGGACGCGGGAAGCCAGCCGAGGGCGATGCCGACGCGGGCGTACAGGGTACCGGCGAGGGTCGCGACGTAGGCCACGGCCAGGGTGCGCCGACGGCCCAGACAGGTCTCCGCGAGGCCGAACACCAGCAGGAGCTGGGCGAGGGCACCCCAGACCGGCAGGTCGAGCGCGGGGACGAAGAGGGAGAGCGGGGTGCGCAGGAGGGCGAGCCACAGGGGGTCGGCGGCCCGGACGGCGCCCAGGTCCTGCACCGGCCCGTAGCCCCAGGACCGGTTCTGGACGAGCTGGAGGACCGACGTCAGACACACCGCCGCGAGCGTCGTCGCCACCGCCCGCCACCGCCGCCGCACCAGGGGCTCGCGCACGGCCGAGTACAGCGGTCCCCACTCGGCACGGGCCCACCGCACGGCACGACCCCTCACCGACGGGTCTCCCTCACCGCCAGGAACCCCTCCGCCCTGGCCGACGCCAGGGCGATGCGGGGCAGGTCCGCGCTCTTTTCGAAGAGGAGGAACCTGGGCTCCCAGATGGGCCGGTACTTGGCGTTGGCGCGGTACAGGGACTCGATCTGCCACCAGCGGGAGAAGAAGCTCAGCAGGGAGCGCCACAGCCTCAGCACGGGCCCGGCGCCCAGCCGCGCGCCCCGTTCGAAGACCGAGCGGAACACGGCGAAGTTGAGCGAGACCTGGGTGATCCCGACCTCCTGGGCGCGCCGGAGGAGGTCGATCACCATGAACTCCATCAGGCCGTTGTCGGAGTCCCGGTCGCGCCGCATCAGGTCGAGGGAGAGCCCCCGCGGGCCCCAGGGCACGAAGGAGAGCAACGCGCGCAGCTCGCCGTGCGCGTCCGTGCACTCCAGCATCACGCAGCGCCCGTCCTGCGGGTCCCCGAGCCGCCCCAGCGCCATGCTGAACCCGCGCTCGGTGGCCCCGTCCCGCCAGTCGTCGGCACGGCGCAGGAGATACGCCAGCTCGTCGGCCGGGATGTCCTCGTGCCGCCGTACCCGCACCGTGTACCCGGCGCGGTGGACCCGGTTGTACGCCTGCCGGACCGTCCGCATGGCCCGGCCCTCCAGCGTGAAGTCGGCGACCTCGACGATCGCCTCGTCGCCGAGTTCGAGGGCGTCCAGCCCGTGCCGGGCGTACACCGTCCCTGCCTCCTCGCTCGCGCCCATCACCGCCGGGATCCACCCGTGCGCCCGTGCCTCGGCGAGCCACGGCTCGATCGCCCCCGGCCAGGCCTCCGGGTCGCCGAGCGGATCCCCCGAGGCCAGGGACACCCCGCCGACCACGCGGTAGGCGACGGCCGCCTTCCCGGTCGGCGACCAGCGCACGCTCTTCTCCCGGCGCAGCGCGAAGTACCCGAGCGAGTCCCGCTCGCCGTGCCGATCGAGCAGCTCCCGCAGCCGCTTCTCGTCGTCCTCGGTGAGCGGGTCCACGGCCCGCCGGGAGCGGAAGGCCGCGTACAGGACGGCCAGGACGAGGGCCGTGCTCAGCACGTTGACGGTGACGTCGACCCAGTTCGGCGGGGCGATGCCGGGGGAGCGGAAGTCGGTGATCGAGACCAGGCGGAGGGTCCCGTAGCGCCAGCGTTCGGCGAACGTGGAGGGCCCCTGGGCCCGGTTGGTCGCCGTCACCAGCAGGGCGGCGAGCAGCGACGAGACGAGCAGCCCGCCGGCGCCGACGGTGGCGGCGAGCCGGGGGTTGGCCCGGTCGCCCTTGGCGTAGAACTCCCGCCGCCCGAGCACCAGCGCGCCCACGAAGGCGGCGGTCAGGGCCAGCGACACCCAGTTCTGCGGGTGCCGCCGGATCTCCGGGAACACCATGGCGAAGGCGAGCAGCGCGAGGAACGCCCCGCCGAGCCCGAGGTTGAGGATCCACGCGGCGCGCTTGCGGCGCCGCATGGTGATCGCCAGGAACGCCGTGAACACCCCGGAGGCGAAGCCGGCGGTCAGCAGATACGGCGTGAACAGGTCCTCCTGGTTGTGCCGTCGCACGTCCTGCCCCAGGGAAACCCACACCGCGCTGAGGAAGTTGACGAAGGCGACGGCACGCAGGTACCAGACGGCGAGGACGGCGGCGACCCGGGAGTTTCCCATGACGGGTGATCATATGGGTGCACTTCCGGGAAACCGCTCCTTTGTGACCGCCTGTCCCTTTACTCCTCTTACTCCTCTTTCTCGTCGTCCCCCTCGGAGAGGGCCGGCCGCTCCGGCAGTTCGGCGGCCAGTGCCGCCGCGGCCTGCACCAGCGGCAGCGCCAGCAGCGCCCCCGCGCCCTCCCCGACCTTCACGCCCTGGTCGAGCAGCGGCTCCAGCGCCATCCGGTCCAGCGCCTTCGCCTGGCCCGGCTCGCCGCTCTTGTTCGCCGCCAGCCACCAGTCCGGCGCCCGGAACGCGATCCGCTGCCCCACGAGCGCGCACGCGGCCGCCACGACCCCGTCCAGCACGACCGGCAACTTCCGTACGGCGCACTGGAGCAGAAAGCCCGTCATCGCGGCGAGGTCGGCCCCGCCGACCGTCGCCAGCAGCTGCAGCTGCTCCCCGAGCACCGGCCGGGCCCGCCGCAGCGCGTCCCGGATGGCCGCGCACTTGCGCATCCACGCCAGGTCGTCGATGCCCTCGCCGCCCCGCCCGGTCACCACGGAGGCGTCGGTCCCGCACAGCGCGGCGACCAGCACTCCGGCCGCCGTGGTCCCGCCCACGCTGACATCGCCGAGGACCACCAGGTCCGTACCGGAGTCGGCCTCCTCGTCCGCGACCGCCACGCCCGCCCGGAAGGCCGCCTCGGCCTCCTCGACCGTCAGGGCGTCCTCGATGTCGATCCGGCCGCTGCCGCGCCGCACCCGGTGCCGTACGACGTCCTCCGGGAACGCGTCCGGCTCGCAGTCCAGCGCCATGTCCACGATCCGCACGGGCACGTCGAGGCGCCGGGCGAGCACCGAGACCGGGCGGCCGCCCTCCAGGATCTCCCGCACCAGCTCCGCGGCGGTGCCGGCCGGCCGGACCGAGACCTCGAGCTCGGCGACGCCGTGGTCGCCGGCGAACAGCACCACCCGCGGCCGTACGACCGGCCGCACGGGCACCGAACCCTGTGCCGCCGCCAGCCACTCACCCAGGTCGTCCAGGCGCCCCAGCGATCCGGGCGGCACGATCTGACGTTCCCGGCGGGCCTCCGCGTCGCGGCGGACGCCGCCGTCGGGGCGCTCGATCAGATCGGTGAAGTCGTCGAGATTAAGCGAGCTCATTCGCCGAACAGTACCGGCACCGGGCGACCGGTTCGGCGGCACATGGGCAGCCCACAGGCGCGACGTCGTTGCGCCCAAGATCGGTATCCCATACGTTCCGTTTTGCTGCGGAATGTCGTAGCGCTCGCGACTGCCCTTCCCCCGGAGCCGCTCATGCCCTCCCGGCCCAGGCCCATCCACGACCCGCGCCGCGACGACTGCCCGTGGTGCGGATCGAAACGCCTGCGCACCCGACTGCGGTCACCGGACCTGCGCCACCGCAGACCGGGCACCTTCGTGGTCGACGAGTGCCGGGACTGCGCGCACGCCTTCCAGAACCCGCGCCTGACCCCCGAGGGCCTGACGCTCTACGACGGCCCGGGCGACCGGCGCCACAGCCCCCGGCGCCTGCGGGCGACGGCCCGCGCGATGCTGCCGTTCCCGGAGCCGGAGAGCTGGCTGGACGTGGGCACGGGGGACGCGTACTTCCCCCTGGCGGCCAAGGCGCTGTTCGCCTACACGGCCTTCGACGGGGTGGACGTGACCCCGCGCGTGCGGCGGGCCCGGGCGGCGGGCCGTCTGGACGAGGCCCACCTGGGCGCTCTCACCGCCCCCGACGTCCTCTCCCGTCTGCGCGGCCGCTACGACGTCGTCAGCATGCTCCACCACCTCGAACACACCAGGGAACCCCGGGAGGAACTCGCCGCCGCGCTCACCGCCCTGCGGCCCGGCGGCCACCTCCTCCTCGAACTCCCGGACCCCACCAGCGCGTCGGCGACCGTCCTCGGCAAGTGGTGGCACCCCCACGACCAGCCCCGCCACCTCCATCTGATCCCCCCGGCCAACCTCCTGGTGGAACTCGAGTCCCAGGGCTGCGACATCGTCACCACGGACCGCAGAGCGCCTCACACCCCCCACGACCTCTCGACGGCGGCCTCCCTCTATCTGAACCGCACCCGCCTGCACCGGGCCGCGGCTCTCGCCACCGCCGTCGCGTCCCTCGCCGACCACGCCCTGGCCCCGGCCCTGCGCCGCACCCGCTTCTCGAACGCGTACCGGGTGATCGCCCGAAAGACCGGGTGAGCGCGGGCCGTCGGGCACGTGCGGGCGCGTGGTGGCCGCTCGCGCACTTCCCCGCGCCCCCAGGGGGTTGCAGTCGTGTTGCCCTCATCCCCGCAGCACCACCGCCTGGCCCGCCACCACCAGGACGACCTCCTCGCACTCCGCCGCCACCGCCGCGTTCAGGCGGCCCAGCTCGTCCCGGTAGCGGCGCCCGGACGCGGTCGCCGGCACGATTCCCGACCCCACCTCGTTCGACACCAGCACCACGGTCCGCCGAGCGCCCCGCACCGCCGACGCCAACTCCGCGACCCGCCCCCGCAGGGCCCGCTCACCCCCGTCCGCCCACACCGCGTCGTCCCACGCCCCCACGGAGTCCATGACGTCCGTCAGCCACAGCGACAGACAGTCGATCAGCACCGGCGCCCCCTCCTCCGCCAGCAACGGCACCAGGTCGCAGGTCTCCGCCGTACGCCACGAACCCGGCCGACGGTCCCGGTGCGCGGCCACCCGTGCCGCCCACTCGGTGTCCCCGCCCCGCGTCCCCCCGGTCGCCACGTACAGCACATCGGGGAACGACTCCAGCCGCCGCTCCGCCTCCACCGACTTCCCCGACCGCGCCCCGCCCAGCACCAGCGTCCGCCGCGGCACGTCCGGCACGTCCTCGTACACCCCCGCCACCAGCGTCGTCCCGTCCGGCACCGCCCGCGCCCCCGCCGCCGCCAGCTGTCGCGTCAACTCCGCGCCCGGCGGCACGTCATGGTCCAGATGTACGGCGATCACGTCCGTCGTCGGTCCGACCGCACCCACCGCGCGCAGCTTGGCCAGCGCGTCCGGCCGCCCCACCAGATCGGCGAGGACCAGGTCGTACCGCTCCGCGGGCTCCGCCCCCTCCTCCAGACCGGCCGGCGCGCCCCCCGGCGGCAGATACAGCAGCCGCTGCCCGTCCGGACCGGTCACCGCGTAGCCGGTCCCCGGCGCGTCCATCGCCACCGCCCGCACCCGATGCCCCGTCAGCAGCGCCAGCTCACGCCCGTCCGGCACCCGCCCCGGCTGCGGCAGCCCGGGCGGCACCTCCACCGGCGGCCCGTCGTGCGGATGCGACAGCAGCACCTGCCGTACACCGCCCAGCGAATGGCCCACCCGGGCCGCCGCGAAGGCCGCACCCGGCGTCAGATCGAGCAGCAGCGACCCGTCCACGAGCAACGCGGTCGCCGCACGCGCGTGCGGTCCCAGCGACATCGCGCACACCGCGCAGGGGCAGTCGGGGCGGGGCAGTCCCGCCGGGGCACCGGTTCCGAGCAGAGTCACGTCCACACAGCGTATTTTCGCGTCCCTGACCTGGTCTTGCGCATCCGACTAGGCTGCTCGGCAGGAGCCGGACCAAGATCCGGCTTCTGCTCTGCACGTGTTCAAACAGGGAGGCGTACATGGCGGCATGGACGTGGCGGTTCGAGAAGGCCGACGGGACGGAGGTCCCGCCCGCCGTGGAGCCGGAGGAGTTCACCACCCAGGGGGACGCCGAGTCCTGGATCGGGGAACAGTGGAAGGCCCTCCTCGAAGGCGGCGCGGACCAGGTGCGGCTCTTCGAGGACTCCACCGAGATCTACGGCCCCATGAGCCTGCACGCGAGCGAGGCCTGACCCCGTAACCGTGGGAAGGGGCGGCCCCCGACCCGGCCGCCCCTCCTCCGGTTCCGGGGCACCGCCTCACTGCTCACCCAGCGTCACCTGGGCCGTCTTCTCCTTGCCGTCGTGGGTGTACGTCACCGTGGTCCGGTCACCCGGCTTCTGCTCGGCCAGCGCCTCCGTCAGCGAGGTGATGGTGGTGACGTCCGTGTCACCGAGCCGGACGATGACGTCCCCCGGCCTGATCCCCGCCCTGTCGGCCGCCCCGCCGCTCTTCACCTCCACCACGACCACCCCGGCGGGCTGGAAGTCCGCGTCCACGAAGGTGCGTCCGGTGATGCCGAGCGCCGCCCGGCCCGAGTCGGTCACCCGGCCGCTGCGCACGATCTGGTCGGCGATCGTGCGCACGGTCGACGCGGGGATCGCGAACCCGATGCCGGGCGCCGCCCCGCCGCCGAGTTCGGGATCGGTCGCGGCGAGCGTCGGGATACCGATGATCTGCCCGTCCAGTCCGACCAGCGCGCCCCCGCTGTTGCCCGGGTTGATCGCCGCCGAGGTCTGCACCATGTTGGCGAGGGTCGCCCCCGTACCGCCGCCGTCGCTGCCCTCGCTGACGGTCCGTCCGGTCGCCGAGACGATGCCCTCCGTCACGCTCGACGACAGCCCCAGCGGCGATCCCATCGCCAGCACGACCTGCCCGACCTGCACCTTCGAGGAGTCCCCGAACGACGCCGCCCGCAGCCCGGCCGGCACGGTGTCCAGCTTCACCACGGCGAGATCCTGCTCCGGGTACGAGGAGACGAGGGTCGCCGTGAGCGGCTTCTTGCTGTTGGCGGTGGTCACCCGGAACGTCCGCCCGTCGGCGACGACGTGCGCGTTGGTGACGATGTGCCCCTTGCCGTCGTAGACGACCCCGGACCCCAGCCCGCTGTCCGTCTCGATCTGCACCACCGACGGCAGCACGTCCTTGATCACCCGCTGGAAGTCGCTCTCCAACTCCTCCGCGGCCCGGCCGGGCGGCTGCACGGCGGCCTGCGCGGCCTGGGCGGTGGTGGCCCGAGGAGTCCTCTCGGCGGCCGGCGCCCCGAGCCCGGAACACCCGGCACAGCACACGAGCAGGGCGCATCCCAGAGCACGGAAACGGGCAGAGTCCATGTCCCGAGTCTCTCGGCGAGGAGCCTGAGGGGCTTCTTCAACTCACCCGAACGAGCGAACCGACGCCCGCTTTCCAGGGGCGCGGGGCCGTATCGATATGCGGCTCCGCCGCGGGTGCGCGATCAGCCCCCACCGGCCCGCACATCCCCTGCGGCCTCAAGCCCCCCGAACCCCACAAAGATGCAGCAACGCCGCCACCCCCCGGTAGGGATCGGTCCGCCCCGCCCGCTCCTCGACGGCGAGCAGCGTCTCCACGTCGTCGGGCACCGCGGCCCCGTCCACCGCCGTGTCGGTGAACACCCGCACCCCGAACCAGGCCTGCAACGGCGCCCCGATCCCGGCCAGCGCGTCGGTCAGGGTCGCCAGCCGGTCCGCGCGCACGTCCAGCCCGAGCCGATTGGTATAGGCCACCGTGTCGAACGCGCCCAGCGCGCCCGCCCAGTCGCCGCTCAGCCCCGGCCGCATGGCCAGCGCGTCCGCGTTGCGCACCAGCAGCGACAGCAGCCCGCCCGGGGCCAGCATCCGCCCCAGCCCGGCCAGCAGGGCGTCCGGCTCCTCGACGTACATCAGCACGCCGTGGCACAGCACCACGTCGAAGCTGCCCGGCAGGAAGTGCACACCGGTGTCCCGGCCGTCGCCCTCGATGATCCGCATCCGCTCCCGGATGCCCTCGGGCTCCCCGGCGAGCGACTCACGGGCCGCCGCGGCCATCGTCGCGTCCTGTTCCAGACCGGTCACCTGATGACCGAGGCGGGCCAGCCGCAGCGCCTGCGTGCCCTGCCCCATGCCCACGTCGAGCACGCGCAGCCGCTGCCCGACCGGATAACGCCCGGCGATCTGCTCGTCGAGCTGCCGGGCCACCAGCTCCTGCCGTACGACATCACGCAGCCCGCCCAGCCTGCTCAGCCAGGCCTCGGCCGCTCCCCCGGAGAAAGCCGTCGTGCTCAGGGCCGCTCTCCGCGCTTGACCTGCGGCTTGGGCAGCCGGAGCCGGCGCATCTGCAGAGAGCGCATCAGGGCGTAGGCGACCGCGCCCCGCCTGTTCTGGTCGGGGAAGCGCGCGTGCAGCGCCTTGCGCAGCCGGAAGGCGGAGACGATCGAGTCGAGCACGATCAGCACGATCACGACCAGCCACAGCAGCAGCGCGACGGTCTGCAGCGAGGCCACCCGGACCAGGCTCAGCACCAGGATCGCCACGGCCATGGGCAGGAAGAACTCCGCCACGTTGAACCGCGAGTCGACCCAGTCGCGCGCGAACTTGCGGACCGGGCCCTTGTCACGGGCCGGGAGGTACCGCTCGTCACCGCCCGCCAGGGCCTGGCGCTGGCGCTCCAGCTGGGTGCGGCGCTCGTCACGCTGCCGCTTGGCGGCCTCCTTGCGCGTCGTCGGCGTGTTGGCGACGCTGCGGCGCTGGGTCTGGGCCTCGCTGCGCTTGGGCGTCGGCCGGCCCTTGGGGGCCTGCGGGTCACGGGTCTGCTTGGAGTCGGTCACCGCCGCCTTGTCGGCGGGGGCCTTCTCTTCCTTGGCACGGCTACGGAACACAAAACCCAAGGGTAAGCGCATCCGGGCATGGACCCCAGCCCGGCGGGGAACGATCCGGCAACACCAGGCGTCTGTAGTGAAGACGGGACCGGGACAGACGGGGGAAAACAGAGGAAGAGGGGACGTAAGGGAAGGCGATCGCCGACCCTGAGCGTCACCTACTCCTCACGCCGGAGCAAAGGACTCGGTCAGTCGTTCTCGGGGAGGAGCGCATCCGCCCCCGAACAGTGCGTCAATGGATGCAGGGCCCGTACTGTGGGTTCTGTCGCAGAGCTGGAGCTGGACGTCAGAAGGGGGCGCGCGAAGCCCATGAGCGGTGTCATGAAGCGTATGGGGATGATCTTCCGCGCGAAGGCGAACAAGGCCCTTGACCGGGCCGAGGACCCGCGCGAGACCCTCGATTACTCGTACCAGAAGCAGCTGGAGCTCCTGCAGAAGGTCCGCCGCGGCGTCGCCGACGTGGCCACCTCGCGCAAGCGCCTGGAGTTGCAGCTCAACCAGTTGCAGTCGCAGTCCTCGAAGCTGGAGGACCAGGGCCGCAAGGCGCTCGCGCTCGGCCGTGAGGACCTCGCCCGCGAGGCCCTCTCCCGCCGGGCCGCCCTCCAGCAGCAGGTCACCGACCTGGAGACGCAGCACGCCACGCTCCAGGGCGAGGAGGAGAAGCTCACGCTCGCGGCGCAGCGCCTCCAGGCCAAGGTCGACGCCTTCCGTACGAAGAAGGAGACGATCAAGGCCACCTACACCGCGGCCCAGGCCCAGACCCGCATCGGCGAGGCCTTCTCCGGCATCTCCGAGGAGATGGGCGACGTCGGCCTCGCCATCCAGCGCGCCGAGGACAAGACCGCCCAGCTCCAGGCCCGGGCCGGCGCCCTCGACGAGCTGCTCGCCTCCGGCGCCCTGGACGACCCCACCGGCATCGCGAAGGACGACATCCAGAGCGAGCTGGACCGGCTCTCCGGTGGTACGGATGTAGAGCTGGAACTGCAGCGCATGAAGGCCGAGCTGGCAGGAGGCTCCTCGTCCGGCCAGCAGGCCATCGAGGGTGGCACGGGCCAGTCGCAGTCCCCGCAGCAGCCGCAGGACACCCCGCGCTTCGACAAGCAGTAGGGCCCACGCCGAGGGAGGCGACATGATCGTACGGATCATGGGGGAGGGACAGGTGAGGCTGGACGACGGCCACCTCGCCGAACTGAACAAGCTGGACGACGAACTCCTCGCGGAGCTGGAGGGTGGCGACGCGAGCGGGTTCGGCCGGACGCTGGGCGCCCTGCTGGACGCGGTCCGCCGCCTGGGCACCCCCCTCCCCGACGACTCCCTCGAACCGTCGGAACTGATCCTTCCGTCCCCGGACGCGACGCTGGACGAGGTCCGGGAGATGCTGAGCGACGACGGGCTGATCCCGGGCTGAGGGGCACCTCTCGGCGCCGGCCGGGTCTCAGCCCGTCCGGCGTTTGAGGACGAGGTCCGTTCGGGGCCGACAGCGGGGGTCTGGCGGCGGCAAGCTTCCAGTTACGGCCAGGAGGGCGACGGTAAGCAGAAAGTGACCCCCCTCGCACGGGCCCGGCGCCAGCTGACGGCCCACCCCCTCGCCCTCGACTCGGCCCTCGCCGCAGGCGTCCTGCTCTGCATGCTCGCCGGCTCCTTCGTCGACCCCCACAGCGGCCACACCGTCAGCTGGAGCATCCGCACCCCCGACCCCCTCAGCCTCCTGCTGATGACCCTTGGCGCCATGGCCCTGGTCTTCCGTCGCCGCGCCCCCATGACGGTCCTCGCCGTCACCGGCACCCTCTCCGTCGTCGAGCTGATCACCGGCGACCCCCGCGCCCCCGTCGCGATGTCCGCCGTCGTCGCCCTCTTCACCGTCGCCGCCACCACCGACCGCCCCACCACCCTGCGCGCCGGCCTGGTCACGATGACCGCCCTCACCAGCGCCGCGATGCTGGCCGGCCCGCTGCCCTGGTACGCGCAGGAAAACCTCGGCATCCTCGCCTGGACCGGCATCGGCGCCACCGCCGGCGACGCCGTCCGCAGCCGCCGGGCCGTCGTCCAGGCCATCCGCGAGCGCGCCGAGCGGGCCGAGCGCACCCGCGAGGAGGAGGCCCGCCGCCGCGTCGCCGAGGAACGCCTGCGCATCGCCCGCGATCTGCACGACGTGGTCGCCCACCACATCGCCCTGGTCAACGTGCAGGCCGGGGTCGCCGCGCACGTCATGGACAAGCGCCCCGACCAGGCCAAGGAGGCCCTCGCCCACGTCCGCGAGGCCAGCCGCTCCGCGCTCAGCGAACTGCGCGCCACCGTCGGCCTGCTGCGCCAGTCCGGCGACCCGGAGGCCCCCACCGAACCGGCCCCCGGTCTGGACCGCCTCGACGAGCTGGCCGGCACCTTCCGCAACGCCGGCCTGCTGGTCGAGGTGGCCCGCGCCGACCACGACACCAAGCTCCCCGCCGCCGTGGACCTGGCCGCCTACCGGGTCATCCAGGAGGCCCTCACCAACGTCCAGAAGCACGCGGGAGGGGACGCGAAGGCCGAGGTCAGCGTCGTACGCGTGGGACCGCACATCGAGATCACGGTCCTCGACGACGGAGTCCCCGGGGCCGAGGAGGCCCCGGTCACCGGCGGTGGACACGGACTGCTCGGCATGCGCGAACGCGTCACCGCCCTGCGCGGCACCCTCACCACCGGTCCCCGCTACGGAGGCGGCTTCCGGGTGCATGCGATCCTGCCCGTCAAGACCCGTACCCGGACCGCCGAGGACCCCGTATGACCATCCGTGTCCTGCTCGCCGACGACCAGGCGCTGCTGCGCAGCGCGTTCCGGGTGCTCGTCGACTCCGAGTCCGACATGGAGGTGGTGGGGGAGGCGTCCGACGGGGCGCAGGCGGTCCGGCTGGCTCGCGAGGAGCGTCCGGACGTCGTCCTGATGGACATCCGCATGCCGGGCACGGACGGCCTCGCCGCGACCCGCCAGATCAGCGCCGACCCCGACCTCGCCCAGGTCCGGGTGGTCATCCTGACCACCTTCGAGGTCGACGACTACGTGGTGCAGTCACTGCGCGCGGGCGCCTCCGGCTTCCTCGGCAAGGGCAGCGAGCCGGAGGAGCTGCTCAGCGCGATCCGGATCGCCGCCGGCGGCGAGGCCCTGCTCTCCCCGGCCGCCACCAAGGGCCTGATCGCCCGCTTCCTCGCGCAGGGCGACGCCCCCGACGACCACGACCCCGCCCGGGCACAGCGCCTCGGCGCCCTCACGGTGCGGGAGCGCGAGGTCCTCGTCCAGGTGGCCGGCGGTCACTCCAACGACGAGATAGCCGAGCGGCTGGAGGTCAGCCCGCTCACCGTGAAGACGCACGTCAACCGGGCCATGGCCAAGCTCGGCGCCCGTGACCGGGCCCAGCTCGTGGTGATCGCGTACGAGTCGGGGCTGGTCCGCCCGAGGGTGGAGTGACCTCAACTGTCCCTTATTGCACGGTTGGTTGGGGTACGGTCGGTGTCGCCGGGCTGGTTCCAACCCGGCCGGTGTTGATCGCGTGAGACTTGACCGTCCGCCGGGCGGACAAGCAGCGTGAGCCGGGAATCCCCGTGTCGGGGAGGGTTCAAAGAAGAGAGATCCGCAGAAGCGGGTGCGTGTGATGTGGTCGTCAACAGCCTCGAGGGTGTCGACGGCATCACCGGTGTCACCTCCACCGCGAGCGAGGGCAACGCCCTCGTCGTGGCGTCCTTTCGGCCAAGCCCGCGCGGACCCTGGCCGAACTGAAGGCCCTCCGGCTCGGCGCCGTACGGCTCGGTGACATCGCCACCGTCCAACTGGTCGACGGCCCGGTGTCGATGACCCGGATCGACGGGCAGCGCGCGGCCACCGTCACCGCCCGGCCGACCGGCGACAACACGGGCGCGGTCAGCACCCAACTGCAGTCGAGGATCGATGCGTTGCAGCTCCCGGCGGGCGCCACGGCCCAGATCGGCGGGGTCTCCTCCGACCAGGACAGCGCGTTCAGGAACCTGGGCCTGGCGATGCTCGCGGCGATCGCGATCGTCTTCATGCTGCTGGTGGCGACGTTCCGTTCGCTCGTCCAGCCGCTGATCCTGCTGGTCTCCATCCCGTTCGCGGCGACCGGCGCGATCGGTCTGCTGCTCGTCACCGGCACCCCGATGGGCGTCCCGGCGGTGATCGGCATGCTGATGCTCATCGGCATCGTGGTGACCAACGCGATCGTGCTGATCGACCTCGTCAACCAGTACCGCAAGCAGGGGTACGGCGTCGTCGAGGCCGTGGTCGAAGGCGGCCGGCACCGGCTGCGCCCCGTCCTGATGACCGCGCTCGCGACCATCTTCGCCCTGTTGCCTGATCAGCTCGACGCTGCTCACCCTGCTCCTCGTCCCGACGCTCTACGCGATGCTCGAACCGCGCAAGGAACGCCGGGCCAGGAAGCGGGCCCTGAAGCGGCAGTCCGCACAGCCCGACAAGACGCCCGGACCGGCCGGCGTCTGAGGGCACGTCGGCGCGGCGGACACCCCGTCCGTCACGCCGACGGTTTTTCCGGTGGTCCGGTTCCTTATGCTGTGCGCTCGAACTGCTCGGCGGCGAAAGGGAATCGGGACGTGCCGCTGCACAAGGACGACCCGAGGACGCTCGGCGGATACCGGATCGTCGACCGGCTCGGCGCCGGAGGCATGGGTGTCGTCTACCGTGCCCGCTCACGGTCGGGGCGCGAGGTCGCCCTGAAGGTGGTGCATGCCCAGTACGCCGAGGACGCCGTCTTCCGGGCCCGGTTCCGGCAGGAGATCGCGGCCGTCCGCCGGGTGAGCGGCGCCTTCACCGCACCGGTCGTGGACGTCGACCCGGACGCGGCACGCCCCTGGATGGCGACCCAGTACGTGCCCGGACGCTCCCTCGCCGACCGGATCCGTGAGGGCGGCCCGATCCGGGGCCCCGAGATACGGCTGGTGGCCCTCGGGCTGGTGGAGGCGCTGCGGGACATCCACCGGGCGGGCGTGGTGCACCGCGATCTGAAGCCGGCGAACGTCCTGATGGCCGAGGACGGCCCCCGCGTCATCGACTTCGGCATATCCAGGGCGGCCGAGAACCACAACACCCTCACCGAGACCGGCCAGATGATCGGCACCCCGCCCTTCATGTCGCCGGAGCAGTTCACCGACGCCCGCTCGGTCGGCCCCGCCTCCGATGTCTTCTCGCTCGGCGCGCTGCTGGCGTACTCCCTCACCGGCCGGGGCCCCTTCGACGCCGACAGCCCCTATCTCACCGCCTACCGGGTGGTCCACCACGAGCCCGTGCTGGAGGGGGTGGCGCGCCCCCTGCGCACCGTCCTGGAGCGCTGCCTGGCCAAGGAGGCCAAGGACCGGCCCGGACTCGAGGAACTGGCCCAGGACTTCGCCTCCGTCCTGCCCGAGCCCGTGGGCGACGACGATCCGCCCACGATGACCCTGCGGCCGGTCCCCCTGCGGGCCGCCCCGGAGACCGACCCGGGCAACGCCGCCGGCCCCACCGCCGCCGGCACCGGCGCGGGCCGCAGGCGCCGGCTGCGTCCGGTGTGGACCGTGGCCGGCACGGCCTGCGCGCTCGCCCTGGGACTGCTCGGCTACGTCACCTACGGGCCGGGATTCGCCGACGACACCCCGGCGTCGAGCAGCACCTCGGCCCCGTCCTCCGGCCCGTCCGCCGCCTCCCGGTGGGCGGCTCTCCCCTCCGGCTGGAAGCCCTGGCAGACGACCGTGACCGCGGACGCCGAGAGCGGACTGCGCAAGGCCCCGGACACCAGGGAGACCGCGACCGCGCCGTTCTGCGCCCTGGGCGAGGGCGCCGTCTACTGCGGGGGCAGCGCGCTCCTGCCGGTGCGGATCGACGGCGCCACCGGAAGGATCCTGTGGCGGGCGGACATCGCGCCCGCCGGGACCTCCGCCGACCTGTACACCACGTCGGTCTTCGGTGTGCAGGACGGCGTGGTGCTGGTGGAGCTGGTCGTCGACGAGGCGTCCGGCGGGACGAAGGTGCAGGCCGTCCTCGGTCTCGACAGCGAGACCGGCAAGACGCTCTGGACCCGGAACACCTACAAGGACGGGCTCGGATCGGTCTCCGCGGACGGTCTCGGCCTGATGGAGGAGGGCGACGGCCGCACCCTGACCGCCCGCTCGGCGAGCGACGGCACGGCGCGCTGGCAGGTGTCCCTGCCCGCCGGCCACTACTGCACTCCGACGTCCCTGGGGGACCGCTTCTACGTGGAGTGCGTCACCCAGGAGGAGAACTCCGACGCCACGCAGTACCTCGTCATCGACTCCGCCGACGGCTCCACCCGCCGGGTGACCGCGGTGGAGGGCAAGGCGTTCCTCGTCGGCGCCCTCGACGGGCGGCTGGTCTTCGTGGAGTCGGACGACGAGGACCCCTTCCTCAGCGGCGACGTCACGTACCACCGCATCGTGCGCATCGATCCCGACAGCGGCGAGCGCGAGGTGAGCGAGCTGAACGGCACGTTCCGGGGGCAGGCGGTGCTGCGGCACGACACGCTCTGGTTCTCCACCTCCGGCGGGCTGGTGACCGCCGTCGACCCGCTCACCGGCACCCGGAAGTGGGAGAGCCACACCAACATGGAGTCACCCGGCGCGGTCACCCTGGACGACGAGGGCAACACGGTGTACCTGGCCACCACCAGCGGCCGGATGGCGGCCCTGGACGCGGCCAAGGGCACCCTGCTGTGGGAGTCGGACGCCCGTGCCGAGGTCCTGGCCGGCGGAATCGAGCCGAGCGTGCTGATCAACAAGGGATCGGTGGTGGTGGTGACCGCCGACGGCACGGTCTTCACCCTCGACCCGGCCCACCCCGACCGGACACCGGTCTCGGCGGGCTGACGTTCCCTATCCTGTGGACGAACTGTCCGGCGGGGGAAGGGAATCGGGACGTGCCGCTGCACAAGGGCGATCCGAAGGCGCTCGGCGGGTATCGGATCGTCGACCGCCTCGGGTCGGGCGGGATGGGCGTCGTCTACCTGGGCCGGTCCCGTTCGGGGCGTGACGTCGCCGTCAAGCTGGTGCACGCGCAGTACGCGGAGGACGGTGTCTTCCGGGCCCGGTTCCGGCAGGAGATCGAGGCGGTCCGCAAGGTCAGCGGGGCGTTCACCGCTCCGGTCGTGGACGCCGATCCGGAGGCCATACGGCCCTGGATGGCCACCCAGTACGTGCCGGGCGCCGCGCTCTCCGCCCGCATCCGCGACACCGGCCCGCTGAAGGGGGCGGAGCTGCGGCGGCTGGCCCTCGGGCTGGTGGAGGCGCTGCGGGACATCCACCGGGCCGGGGTCGTCCACCGTGACCTCAAGCCCGCCAACGTGCTGATGGCCGAGGACGGCCCCCGGGTGATCGACTTCGGTATCTCCCGCGCCACCGAGAACCAGACCCTCACCGAGACGGGGCACGCGATCGGCACCCCGCCGTTCATGTCCCCGGAGCAGTTCAAGGACGCCCGCTCGGTGGGCCCGGCCTCGGACGTCTTCTCCCTCGGCGCGCTGCTGGTGTTCGCCGCCACCGGCCGCGGCCCCTTCGACGCCGAGAGCCCCTACATGACGGCGTACCGCGTCATGCACGAGGAACCGTCGGTGGACCCGGTCGCCGAACCGCTGCGCGCGGTGCTGGTCCGCTGCCTGGCCAAGGAGGCCGACGACCGGCCCGGACTCGACGAACTGGGCCGGGAGCTGGCGGGCGCGCTGCCCGAGCCGGAGACGGGCGACGTGCCGACGGTGACCCTGCGCACGCCGGCGGCCGGTGCTGCACCCGACCGGTCCGCATCCGGCCGTGCCGTGTTCGGTCGTGCCGTACCCGGCCGCGCTGCGCCCAGCCATCCCGCACCCGACGGGTCCGCACCCGGGGAGCCCGCCCGGGTGTTCTGGGCGTTCCGGGCGGGCCGTCGGCCCCGGCCGCCCCGGTGGCCGGTCCTGATCGCGGTGGCGGGCGTCCTCGCCGTGGCGCTCACCGGCGCCTTCCTGTTCGACCCGTTCCAGGGGGCCGACGCGACGGCGGAGCCGGACGCCACGGGTGCCGGGTCCTCCCGCTGGGACTCCCTTCCGGACGGCTGGAAGCCCTGGCGGACGTCCGTCTTCGCGACGGCCGCGAGCGGGGTGCGCGAGCCGTTGGGCGGCGCCGGCGGGGTGGCCGACGGCGGCTCCCTGTCCTGTACGGCGGGCCGGGGCGCCCTGTACTGCGGGGGCGACGGCACCCTGCCGATCCGGGTCGACGCGGCGACGGGCCGGATCGTCTGGCGCGCGGAGCCCCTGCCCTCGGACGTGACACGGGCGAGGTACGACAGCACGCCCGTCGGGGTGCACGACGACGTGGTGCTGGTCAGCCAGGCGGTCCTGAACAGCGCGGGCGACGACACGGCGGCCACCGTCGTCGCCCTCGACGCGGGCACCGGCGACCGGCTCTGGTCGCGCGCGGCGGCGGACAGCTATGAGACGCCCGCCGTCGTCGGTGATCTGCTGCTGATCCCGGACGGCCTGCGCGTGACGGCCCGCGACCCGCGCGACGGCAGTACGCGCTGGACCACGACGCTGCCCGCCGGGGCCGGCTACTCCTGCCAGGTCCACGACGTCGACGGCCTTCCGTACGCGGGCTGCACCAACGCGGGCACACCGTCACGCACCGTCTTCTACGCCGTCGACCCCGCCGACGGCACGCCCCGGAAGGTGAGCGTGCCCGACGGCGACGCCGTCCACGTCGGCACCCTCGGCGGCGACCTGGTCTTCGTGATGTCCCTGCGGGAGGGCCGGACCTCCGCGGACACGACGTACACCGAGGTCCTGCTGATCGATCCGGACACCGCGGCCGTACGGAAGAAGAAGCTGACGGGCGGTCCGCGCGGCCGGGTCTCGCTGGTCGGCGGCGTGCTCTGCTTCGCCTCCTCCAGCGGCCTGCTGACCGCCTACGCGCCCGGGACCGGCGAGCGCCTGTGGGCGACCTCGACCACCCTTCAGCAGCCGGGCGTGCCCGTCGCCGACGGGCAGGGCCGTACGGTGTTCGCGGCCAGTGCCTCCGGCCGGGTCGCCGCCCTGGACACGGGCAAGGGCACCCTGCTGTGGGAGTCCCCCGCGCGCGCCGACCATGTCGCCGAGCCGGGCTACGCGGCGGCGCGCGTGTTCCTCGACGAGGGCGCCCTGGTGGTGCTGTGCCCGGACGGGACCGTCGTCACGCTGGACCCGGATCACCCCGACCTGGAGCCGGTGTCGGGGTGATCCGGGGTCCGCGCGGGTCCGGCTACGGCAGCGCCAGCATCCGCTCCAGCGCCAGTTTGGCGAACGCCTCGGTCTCCGCGTCGACCTCGATGCGGTTGACCAGCTTGCCCTCGGCCAGCGACTCCAGGGTCCAGACCAGGTGGGGGAGGTCGATGCGGTTCATGGTCGAGCAGAAGCAGACCGTCTTGTCGAGGAAGACGATCTCCTTGCCCTCGGGCGCGAAGCGGTTCGCCAGGCGGCGCACCAGGTTCAGCTCGGTGCCGATGGCCCACTTGGAGCCGGCCGGGGCCGCCTCCAGCGCCTTGATGATGTACTCGGTCGAGCCGACGTGGTCCGCCGCGGCGACGACCTCGTGCTTGCACTCGGGGTGCACCAGCACGTTCACGCCGGGGATGCGGGCGCGGACGTCCTCGACCGACTCCAGGCTGAAGCGGCCGTGCACCGAGCAGTGGCCGCGCCACAGGATCATCTTCGCGTCGCGCAGCTGCTCGGCGGTCAGCCCGCCGTTCGGCTTGTGCGGGTTGTAGACGACACAGTCCTCCAGGGACATGCCCATGTCCCGGACGGCGGTGTTGCGGCCGAGGTGCTGGTCGGGCAGGAAGAGGACCTTCTCGCCCTGCTCGAAGGCCCACTCCAGGGCCCGCCGGGCGTTGGACGAGGTGCAGATCGTGCCGCCGTGCCGGCCCGTGAACGCCTTGATGTCCGCGGACGAGTTCATGTACGAGACGGGCACGACCTGCTCGGCTATGCCGGCCTCGGTCAGCACGTCCCAGCACTCGGCGACCTGCTCGGCCGTCGCCATGTCGGCCATCGAGCAGCCGGCCGCGAGGTCGGGCAGGACCACCTTCTGCTCGTCCGAGGTCAGGATGTCCGCCGACTCGGCCATGAAGTGCACACCGCAGAACACGATGTACTCGGCCTCCGGGCGGGCGGCCGCGTCCCGGGCCAGCTTGAAGGAGTCGCCCGTGACGTCGGCGAACTGGATGACCTCGTCGCGCTGGTAGTGGTGGCCGAGCACGAAGACCTTGTCACCGAGCTTCTCCTTGGCCGCCCGGGCCCGCTCGACCAGGTCCGGGTCGGAGGGCGAGGGCAGGTCGCCGGGGCACTCGACACCCCGCTCGCTCTTCGGGTCGGCCTCGCGGCCGAGCAGCAACAGGGCGAGCGGAGTCGGCTGTACGTCGAGCTCCGTGGTCTGGGCGGTGGTCACGTCACGCACCCTTTCTACTTTTCGTCGAACTGACGCTATCTATGATAGCCTGCTTCGTGTCACGTTGACGATGGTCATCGCGTCGATGTGACATGAATCCCGGAGAGGCGTGAAGTGACGTTTTCCGCTCGCAACCGCATGTGCGAGCATGAGAAGGGAACGACAAAGACACAAGCTGGGCCCGGAATGAATCCGCGGCCCCGTCGGTTGCAACCGTCGGCAAGCAGTCTCCGTACAACCCGGGAGAGATGTAGATGTCCGTATCGGACGAGACCAGCACCGTCACCGACGGCATCATCCTGTCCGACGCCGCCGCGGCGAAGGTCAAGGCCCTGCTCGACCAGGAAGGCCGTGACGACCTGGCCCTGCGCGTCGCCGTGCAGCCCGGCGGCTGCTCCGGCCTGCGTTACCAGCTCTTCTTCGACGAGCGCTCCCTCGACGGCGACGTCGTCAAGGACTTCGACGGCGTCAAGGTCGTCACCGACCGGATGAGCGCCCCGTACCTGGGCGGCGCCTCCATCGACTTCGTCGACACGATCGAGAAGCAGGGCTTCACGATCGACAACCCGAACGCGACGGGCTCCTGCGCCTGCGGTGACTCGTTCAGCTAGGTCATGACGGCGTGCGCGAAGGCGGCGGCCCCTCGAGAAGGGGCCGCCGCCTTCGTCGTACCTGCTCCCGCGCCGTCTACTGGACGTCAGGCAGCCGCGCCCCCGCCTTCTCCAGCGGTACGGCCGCCCCGTCCGAGCCGACCACCTTCCGGCCGCCGAGCGGCGCGTCCAGCCGTACGGTCTCGTGGTACTCCTTGGCGATCAGGATGCAGACCTTGTTCGGCCAGGGCGTCTCGGTCACGGTGACCGTCACCTGGTCGCCGGACTCCTTCGCGCTCGCCGCGTAGTCGGCGCAGACCCCGCCCGTGAAGCTCACGACCAGCTCGTCGCCCTCGGCCGTGTAGCCGTCCACCTGTACGTTCCGGGTGCCCGAGGAGGCACTCGGCGCCGGGGTGGGCGTCGAGGCGCTCTTCAGATAGGCCGGGTCGACCGCCGGCTGCGTCACCCGGTACGCGTCCGCGGCTCCCGTGCCCCGCACGTCGAACAGCCAGGACGGCACGAGCACCTGCCGTCCGCCCGAGGTGTGCGGGGCGAGCCCGAGCACCGCGTCCTCGACGGTCACGGTCTCCGCGGAGCCCGCGCCGGAGCTCGTGGACGAGCCGCACGGACTCTCCAGCCGGTCCTTCAGCGGCACCGGGCTGGCACACCCGCCGATGCCCATCCGGTGGTCGCTCCCCGGAGCCGCGTTCAGCGCCTTCAGCGCCTCCGCGGCGGTCAGCAGGGGGTACGCGGCACCCTCGACCGGTGCCTTGAGCTGCCCGTTCCCGCCGATGACGACCCCGTCGGCGCCGACGCTGATCCCGGTCGTCCACCCGTAGGTGGGCAGGCCGCCGACCTCCGGGTCCGCGTTCACCACCCGCTGGGCGCCCATGACCTGGCTCGCGTCCACCTTGGCGTCGTCCTGTCCGACCGCCTTCAGGATCGGCGCCGCCGCCTTCTTCGCGGCCGCCTCGCTCACCGGATCGGCGGCCGGGGCGGCGGGATCCTGCCTGCACTTGGCGATGCCGCCCTTGCAGTTGTCCGTGCCGGGCGCGTACCGGCTGAACGTCCACATGCCCGGCGCCTGCCGGTTCACCCGCAGCACCGGCCCCGAGCCGTCGTTCCCGGCGCCCACCTTCCAGGCCTCGCCGTCCGCCACGGGCGTCCCGTCCACCCCGAGCGCCTTCGCCAGCCGCGCCACCTCGTCCTTGCCGACCTCGCCCTTCGCCCAGTACACGGGCGCGGAACCGGGGCCTTCGGGGAGGGTGCCGGAGGCCTGGTACGTCACCCCGTACGGGTTCGGTTCACCGGGCGCGATGCCGTTCGACCCCCCGCCGGAGCCGGTCCCGGCGTAGTCGTCCAGCGTCAGCGGCACGGGGGTGCCACCACCGGAGGACGCCCCGGCCCCGCCGCCACCCCCGCCGGCGTGCGCACTGAGATACGCCCCGCCCCCACCGACGAGCAGCACGGCGGCGGCAACGGACAGAACGAGGAAAGGCGAGCGACGCCGGGGCGCTGCCAAGCTCTCGTCCCCACCACCACCCACCAACGTCCCCGGAACCTCCGGAACTGCCAGGGGCACGCGACCCTCCGGGTTCGCCAGGGCCTCGCGGTCCTCCGAGCCTTCCTGGCTCTCGGAGCCCTTCCGGCCTTGCGGGCCGACCGTGTCCTCCCGGTCCTTCGGGCTGTCCGGGGTTGCCAGGGGCTCGTGGTTCTCCGGGGCCTCCCGGCTTTGCGGGTTCGCCAGGGCCTCGCGGTCCTCCGGGGCCTTTTGGTCTTGCGGGCTCTCGGAGCTATCCCGGCCCTTCGGGTTCGCCAGCGGCGCGCGACCCTCCGAGCCTTCCCGGCCCTCTGAGCCTTCCCGGCCCTCCGAGCCCTTCCGGCCCTGCGGGCCGACCGTGTCCTCCCGGTCCTTCGGGTTGTCCGGGGCTGCCAGGGGCTCGTGGTTCTCCGGGGCCTCCCGGCCCTGCGGGTTCGTCAGGGCCTCGCGGTCCTTTGAGCTCTCCTGGTCTTGCGGGCCCACCGTGCCCTCCCGGCCCTTCGGGCTGTGCGGGGCTGCCAGGGGCTCGCGGTCCTTCGAGCTGTCCCGGTCTTCCTGGCTCTCCGAGTCCTCCCGGCCCTCCGGGGCCGCCAGGGGCGTGGGGGCCTCCGGGCCTTCCTGGCTCTCCGAGCACCCCCGGCCCTCCGGGGCCGTCAAGGGCTCGGGGGCCTCCGTGGCCTTTGGGGACTCCGGGGTCTTCGTGGGCTTCTGGGCCGGGGATGCCTTCTCGGCATCCCGGGCCTCACTGGCCCCGGGCGCTTTCTCGGTTGCCGCGGGCTTCCGGGACTCCGGGGCGGCGGGAGACTCCGCGACCGCGTCGGCGGCCCCGGCCGGCGTGCTCTCCGCCGCCTCCTGCTGCGCGGAGCCCGTCCGCTCCGGCTCGCGCGCGGCGTCGTCGTTCTCGGGTCGCTCGGTGTTCACCGCATCGCTCCTTCGGCTGCCCTGCTGTCGTACCTCACATCCCCTCGACGAGGGACAGCGATGGGACGCGGCGGGGGAGCGCACGGTTCCCTGTGAGCGCCCCGGCCGGAAAAGCCGTAAGGAAAGGCCGTAAGGAAAGAGCGAAAGGAAATGCGGAGGGAACCCCCTAGTTGCCGTAGTCCGGCATGGCGTCCACGAGCCGTGCCGACCTCGCCGGGACGGAGACACCGTGAATGCGTGACGGGGAGACCGGACGGGAAGCGATCTTCTCCGGAGCAGCCCAGTGCGGAGCCATCCGGGCGCAGTCGCCCCGCAGGGAGGCGAGGCCGCCTTCGAGGTCGGCCGGTGCGGGGGCGATGCGGAACTCGAGGTTCGTCATAGCGGAACCGTAAGCACGGAAGCGCCCGCGAAGAAAGATCTACTATCGGGTAGTTTCGGCTGCTTCAGTGGCGCCGCTCCACCGGGTAGCGTGAACTGTCAATCCCCCTCCCCACAGGAGAGTCCACGCCGTGCGCATCGCAGTCACCGGCTCCATCGCGACCGACCACCTCATGACGTTCCCAGGACGTTTCTCCGACCAGCTGGTCGCCGACCAGCTCCACACGGTCTCGCTCTCCTTCCTGGTCGACAACCTGGACGTCCGCCGGGGCGGGGTGGGCGCGAACATCGCCTTCGGCATGGGACAGCTCGGCACCCGGCCGGTCCTGGTCGGCGCCGCGGGCGCGGACTTCGACGAGTACCGCGCCTGGCTGGACCGGCACGGCGTGGACACCGAGTCCGTCCGTATCTCCGAGACGCTGCACACCGCCCGCTTCGTGTGCACCACCGACGCCGACCACAACCAGATCGGCTCGTTCTACACGGGCGCGATGAGCGAGGCCCGGCTGATCGAGCTGAAGACCGTCGCGGACCGCGTCGGCGGCCTCGACCTGGTTCTGATCGGCGCCGACGACCCGGAGGGGATGCTCCGCCACACGGAGGAGTGCCGCTCCCGCGCCATCCCCTTCGCCGCCGACTTCTCCCAGCAGATCGCCCGGATGGAGGGCGAGGAGATCCGGATACTGCTGGAGGGCGCCACGTACCTGTTCTCGAACGAGTACGAGAAGGGCCTCATCGAGTCCAAGACCGGCTGGTCCGACGCCGAGATCCTCGCCAAGGTCGGCCACCGCGTCACCACCCTCGGCGCGCGCGGCGTCCGCATCGAGCGCGACGGCGAGGACCCGATCGAGGTCGGCTGCCCCGACGAGGAGCGCAAGGCCGACCCGACCGGCGTCGGCGACGCCTTCCGCGCCGGGTTCCTGTCGGGACTGGCCTGGGGCGTCTCGCTGGAGCGGGCCGCCCAGGTCGGGTGCATGCTCGCGACGCTCGTCATCGAGACGGTCGGGACGCAGGAGTATCAGCTGCGGCGGGCGCACTTCATGGAGCGGTTCACCAAGGCGTACGGGGAGGACGCGGCCGTCGAGGTTCGGGGTCACCTGGGCTGACGGTGTCGGGTGCGGGTGCGTGGGGGCTGGTCGCGCACCCGCGGCGGTAGCCGCATGTCGACACAGCCCCGCGCCCCTGGGCGGGTCAGCTCGTCCGGCGGACCAGATACGCCGTTCCCTTGTCCGCCGGTTCCTCGCCCTCGTACTCCTGGCCCCTCATCTCGCACCACGCCGGGATGTCCAGGCGGGCCGCCTCGTCGTCCGACAGGACCCGGATGCGGCCGCCCACCGGCACGTTCCCGATGACCTTCGCGAGTTCGATGACGGGGATCGGGCAGCGCTTGCCCAGGGCGTCCACGACCAGGACGTCCTCCTCCACGGCCGTGGCGGGGGCCGGCGCCCCGAGCTTCTCGCGCACCCCCGCCACCACCCCCGGCAGCACGGCGAGGAACCGCTCCACGTCCTCCTCGGCCGCCCCCGCCGGCAGCGACACCCGTACGTTCCCCTCGCTGAGCACCCCCATCGCCTTGAGCACATGGCTCGGCGTCAGGGTGCTGCTCGTGCAGGACGAGCCCGAGGACACCGAGAAACCCTCCCGGTCCAGCTCGTGCAGGAGCGCCTCCCCGTCGACGTACAGACAGGAGAAGGTGACGACCCCCGGCAGCCGCCGTCGGGGATCGCCCACCACCTCGACGTCCGGGACCAGTTCGGGCACCCGCACCCGGATCCGCTCCGTCAGCTCCCGCAGCCGTACCGCCTCCCGGTCGGCCTCGGCCCGTACGGCCCGCAGGGAGGCGGCGGCCGCCACGATCGCCGGCAGGTTCCCGAACTCCTCCGTCTCCCCGGCCGCGTACCGCACCCCCTTGCGCACCACGAGCAGCCCGACCCCGGACGGCCCGCCCCATTTGTGGGCACTGGCGGTCAGCGCCGACCAGCCGCCGTCCACCCGACCCCATCCGAGCGACTGCGCCGCGTCCACCAGCAACGGCACCCCGGCCGCCCGGCACACCTCGGCGACGGCCGCCACCGGCTGCTCGGTGCCCACCTCGTGGTTGGCCGACTGCAGACACGCCAGCGCGGTGCCGGGGCGCAGCGCCGCCTCGTAGGCCCCCGCCTCCACCGCCCCGCTCCGCACCACCGGTACCCGCGTCACCGTCCCGCCGTCCGCCTCCAGCGCTTCGGCCGAATGGAGCACCGACGAGTGTTCAACGGATGACACGATCAGGTGACGCCCGATCCGCCGCCGCCCCGCCAACACCCCTGCGATACCCGTCTGAACGGCCTGTGTCCCGGACGCCGTGAACGTCAGTTCGTCGGTGCGGCAGCCGACGGCCTCGGCGGTTGCCTCGCGGGCGGCGTCGAGCAGAATGCGGGCCCTGCGGCCTTCCCGGTACAGCCGCCCGGGGTCGGCCCACCCCTCGTCCAGCGCGGCCAACAGGGCCTGACGGGCGACGGGATGAAGGGGAGCGGCGGAGGCCGCGTCGAAGTAGGGCACACGGCAACGCTAAGACGTCCGGTGCCGCAACGGCCAAAAGGGGCGCGGGACTGTGCACATATGCGGCTCCGCCGCGGGGCGCGAACGGCCACAACCCACGCCGCACCCGCCAAACCAGCGAACCACCCCCCTCGGTAGGCACCCCTCCCCGAGAACCCCCGGAAGGCGTCGGCTAGGGTTTGGTCCGCATAAACATCCAAACCCCTGCCCGACGCAGGGCGGCGACCGACCAGCGAGAAGGCCGCAGCCGATCAGCGCGGGCGAGACTCTCGGGAAGGCGCTACGTGAGTCCCAACGGCTCCGACCGCTCGCCGCGGCGCCCGATGCGGCGGAAGCTGCTGCAGGCAATGACCGCGGGCCTGGTCCTGGCGACCGCCACCGGTTGCACATACAAGGACTTCCCCCGCCTTGGCATGCCCACCCCCGTCACAGAAGAGGCTCCGCGGATCCTCTCCCTGTGGCAGGGCTCCTGGGCGGCCGCGCTGGCCACCGGCGTGCTGGTGTGGGGCCTGATCCTGTGGAGTGCTTTCTTCCACCGGCGCAGCCGCACGAAGGTCGAAGTTCCTCCGCAGACCCGGTACAACATGCCGATCGAGGCGCTGTACACGGTGGTCCCGATCATCATCGTCTCGGTGCTGTTCTACTTCACCGCCCGCGACGAGTCGAAGCTCCTCAGCCTCGAGAAGAAGCCCGACGTCACGGTCAACGTGGTCGGCTTCCAGTGGAGCTGGTGCTTCAACTACATCGAGAACGTCGAAGGCTCCACCGGCGACGCGAAGACCGACGAGAACCTGGCCGCGATCCCGGACCGGTACAAGAAGGACTTCCCGTCCGACGCGGGCGGCGTCTACACCTGCGGTGTCCCCGGTGAGCGGAACCCGCAGACCAACAACCCGGGCCCGACCCTGTGGCTTCCTGAGGGCAAGACGGTCCGCTTCGTCCTGACCTCGCGTGACGTCATCCACTCCTTCTGGGTGGTGCCGTTCCTCATGAAGCAGGACGTCATCCCGGGTCACACCAATGCCTTCCAGGTGGTCCCCAACCATGAGGGCACCTTCCTGGGCAAGTGCGCCGAGCTCTGCGGCGTCGACCACTCCCGGATGCTGTTCAACGTGAAGGTCGTCTCCCCCGAGCGCTATGCGCAGCACCTCAAGGACCTCGCCAAGAAGGGGCAGACCGGTTACGTTCCCGCGGGCATCGAGCAGACCGCCCATGAGAAGAACCGGGAGACGAACAACCTGTGAGCATCCTCAACGAACCCCAGGGTGCCGCGGCAGCTGAAGACTCATACGAGAACGAGCTGCCGGTCCGGCGCAAGCAGCCCGGCAACGTCGTGGTCAAGTGGCTCACCACCACCGACCACAAGACCATCGGTACGTTGTACCTGGTGACGTCGTTCGCGTTCTTCATGATCGGCGGCGTGATGGCGCTGTTCATGCGCGCCGAACTGGCCCGTCCGGGCCTGCAGCTGATGTCGAACGAGCAGTTCAACCAGGCGTTCACGATGCATGGCACGATCATGCTGCTGATGTTCGCGACGCCGCTGTTCGCCGGCTTCACGAACTGGATCATGCCGCTTCAGATTGGCGCGCCCGACGTCGCCTTCCCGCGGCTGAACATGTTCGCCTACTGGCTGTACCTGTTCGGCTCGCTCATCGCCGTCGGCGGCTTCCTCACCCCGCAGGGTGCGGCCGACTTCGGCTGGTTCGCCTACTCCCCGCTGTCGGACGCGGTCCGCAGCCCGGGCATCGGCGCCGACATGTGGATCATGGGTCTGGCCTTCTCCGGCTTCGGCACCATCCTCGGCTCGGTCAACTTCATCACCACGATCATCTGCATGCGCGCGCCGGGCATGACCATGTTCCGCATGCCGATCTTCGTGTGGAACGTCCTGCTGACCGGTGTCCTGGTCCTGCTGGCCTTCCCGGTCCTCGCGGCCGCGCTGTTCGCCCTGGAGGCGGACCGCAAGTTCGGTGCCCATGTCTTCGACGCGGCCAACGGCGGCGCGTTGCTGTGGCAACACCTCTTCTGGTTCTTCGGCCATCCAGAGGTGTACATCATCGCGCTACCGTTCTTCGGCATCATCAGTGAGATCATCCCGGTCTTCTCCCGCAAGCCGATGTTCGGCTACATGGGCCTGATCGCCGCGACGATCGCCATCGCCGGTCTCTCCGTGACGGTGTGGGCGCACCACATGTACGTCACCGGTGGCGTCCTGCTCCCGTTCTTCTCCTTCATGACGTTCCTCATCGCCGTCCCGACCGGTGTGAAGTTCTTCAACTGGATCGGAACGATGTGGAAGGGCTCGCTGTCCTTCGAGACACCGATGCTGTGGGCGGCGGGCTTCCTCATCACCTTCACCTTCGGTGGTCTGACCGGCGTCATCCTGGCCTCGCCGCCGATGGACTTCCACGTGTCCGACTCGTACTTCGTGGTGGCGCACTTCCACTACGTCGTCTTCGGCACCGTCGTCTTCGCGATGTTCGCCGGCTTCCACTTCTGGTGGCCGAAGTTCACCGGCAAGATGCTCGACGAGCGCCTCGGCAAGATCACCTTCTGGACGCTGTTCTTCGGCTTCCACGGCACCTTCCTGGTGCAGCACTGGCTGGGCGCCGAGGGCATGCCGCGTCGTTACGCCGACTACCTGGCGCAGGACGGCTTCACCGCCCTGAACACGATCTCGACGATCAGCTCCTTCGTCCTCGGTCTGTCGATCCTGCCGTTCCTCTACAACGTGTGGAAGACGGCCAAGTACGGCAAGAAGATCGAGGTCGACGACCCGTGGGGCTACGGCCGCTCCCTCGAGTGGGCGACCTCCTGCCCGCCGCCGCGGCACAACTTCCTCACCCTGCCGCGGATCCGCAGTGAATCCCCGGCGTTCGACCTGCACCACCCGGAGATCGCCGCGCTCGAGCAGCTGGAGCACGCCGGCCACGGTGCCATCGCGGGCAGCAAGGAGGCCGGCAAGTGAAGGTCCAAGGCCGGATGTTCACGTGGCTGAGCGTGTTCATCCTCATCATGGCGATCGTCTACGGCGTCTGGTCGAAGGAGCCGGCGGGCACCACGGCCCTCTTCCTGGCCTTCGGTCTGTCCATCATGATCGGCTTCTACCTGGGCTTCACGGCCCGTCGGGTGGACGCGGGCGCCCAGGACAACAAGGAGGCGGACGTCGCGGACGACGCCGGCGAGCTGGGCTTCTTCAGCCCGCACAGCTGGCAGCCGCTCGCGCTCGGCGTCGGTGGCGCCATCGCCTTCCTCGGTGTCGCGATCGGCTGGTGGCTGCTGTACTTCTCCGCCCCGATCATCCTCATCGGCATCTGGGGCTGGGTCTTCGAGTACTACCGCGGTGAGAACCGCACCCAGTAGCACGCGCCGAACCCACGGGAGCCCGGACACTCCGTCAAGGAGGGTCCGGGCTCCTTCGTTCGCCGCAATCCCTGTCCTCCATCCGTGGCTTCCAGCGCGCCGTCGTTGACGCGGCTCCCTAGCGTGAAGTCATGAGCCACACACCCCGCCCCCGCACAGTCGTCAGCTGCACGGTGCTGGTGATCGCCCTCGGAGCGGGCGTCGTCACCGCCTGCGGATCCGACGGCAACCCCCTCGCCGAGCGCCCCTACGACGCGAGCGACCGGATCTCCTTCAACGGCCCCGACGGCGACGGCAGGAAGAAGGCCGACCCGGACAAGCCGCTGGAGGTCGTCGCCCGGGACGACGACGAGCCCCTCACCGACGTCACCGCCGTGGACGCCTCAGGGCGCTACGTGGCGGGCGAACTCGCCGCCGACGGCAGCCGCTGGCACAGCACCGAGCCGCTGGCCGCCAACGCCCACTACACGGTCCGGGTGAGCACCGAGGACGCCGACGGCGCCCCCGGCCGCCGGGTCCTCACCTTCGACACCGGCAAGCCCAGCGGCAAGAAGCGCCTGGCGGTCGAGCTCGGCCCGGACCAGGGCACGTACGGCGTCGGCCAGCCCGTCACCGCCAAGCTCAGCGAGCCCGTCAAGGACCCGGCCCAGCGTGCGATAGTCGAGCGCGGTCTCAAGGTCGACTCCACGCCCTCCGTGCCGGGCGCCTGGTACTGGGTGGACGACAAGGAACTCCACTACCGTCCCCAGGAGTACTGGCCCGCCCACGCGACGATCCGCGCCCACAGCAACCTCGACGGCATCCGGATCAGCGACCGCCTCTGGGGCACCACGTCCAAGGACGTCAGCCTCACCATCGGCGACCGCGTCATAGCCGTCACGGACGCCTCGTCGCACTCGCTGACGTTCTACAAGAACGACGAGGTGATCAACACCATCCCGGTCACCACCGGCAAGCCCGGCTTCGAGACCCGCAACGGCGTCAAGGTCGTCCTCGGCAAGGAACAGTTCGTCCGGATGCGCAGCGCCACGGTCGGCATCGCCGAGGGCTCCTCGGAGTCGTACGACCTGCCCGTCTACTACGCCACCCGGCTCACCTGGAGCGGCGAGTACGTCCACGCCGCCCCCTGGTCCGTGGGCTCCCAGGGCTACGCCAACGTCAGCCACGGCTGCACCGGCATGAGCACCGCCAACGCCGAGTGGTTCTTCGAGCACGTCCGCCAGGGCGACGTCGTCAAGGTCGTCAACAGCTACGGCGACACGATGGAGCCCTTCGGCAACGGCTTCGGCGACTGGAACGTCGACTGGCCGAAGTGGAAGACCGGCAGCGCCCTGATCACCGGCAAGCACAAGACCCAGCCGGACACGTCAACCCTGAGACCTGCGGCGGTGTAGCCAACCAGGGGCGCGGGGCTGTATCGATCTGCGGCTCCGCCGCGTGGGCGCGACAGGCCACAACGGCGCCGCACCCGCCCCGCCACGTCCCCAGGCACCCCCTAGGCGCTCTGAAGCCTCTTCTCCCGCAACAGGGAAGCCAGCGCGGCCGCGAACTCCACCGGCTCCACAGGCAGCGTCACAGCCGCGTCAGCCCTGCTCCAGGTCGCCAGCCAGGCGTCCTGCGGCCGTGCGATCAGCAACAGCACCGGCGGGCACTGGAACACCTCGTCCTTGATCTGCCGGCAGACCCCCATGCCCCCCATGGGCACGGCCTCCCCGTCCAGCACGCAGACATCGATCCCGCCCTTGTCCAGCTCACTGATCACGGCGGCCGGTGTGGCGCACTCGACGAACTCCACCACGGGGACGTCGGGAGCGGGCCTGCGCCCGGTGGCGAGCCGCACCTGCTCTCGGGTGTGGGAGTCGTCGCTGTAGACCAGCACCGTGGCGGTCGGCTGCATTGTTCCTCCGAAGACGTCAGCGTCGTACGGACAGGCCAGTTGAGGCGGATGTTACTCCGTTCAACACCACGTCAACACCGGTACGGATGGCAGAGACACTCCGAACGGCACCCCCCGGAGTGAGGGCGGGATAAGCGACCGACATAATGTCGGTCGTGGCGACAGCAACGACAGTAGAAACCGGGCACGCGCACCCGTCGGTCAATCGGCCGAACCTCACCAGCGTCGGAACCATCATCTGGCTGAGTTCCGAGCTGATGTTCTTCGCGGCCCTCTTCGCGATGTACTTCACCCTGCGATCGGTGACGGGGACCGAGTACTGGAAGAGTCAGGCCGAGTTCCTGAACTTCCCGTTCTCGGCGACGAACACCACGATCCTGGTGCTCTCCTCCCTCACCTGCCAGCTCGGCGTCTTCGCCGCCGAGCGCGGTGACGTGAAGAAGCTCCGGGGCTGGTTCATCGTTACGTTCATCATGGGTGCGATCTTCGTCGGCGGTCAGATCTACGAGTACACCGAGCTGGTGAAGCGGGACGGACTCTCGCTCTCCTCCGGCCCGTACGGCTCGGTCTTCTACCTGACCACCGGCTTCCACGGACTGCACGTGACGGGCGGCCTCATCGCCTTCCTGCTGGTCCTGGGGCGCACCTACGCGGCCAAGAGGTTCACCCACGAGCAGGCGACCGCCGCGATCGTCGTGTCCTACTACTGGCACTTCGTCGATGTCGTCTGGATCGGCCTCTTCGCCACGATCTACATGATCAAGTAGCACGGGCCCGTTCCCGCCAACGCAAGCATCGACGCAGAAGATCCTGACACCGGGGTAATCCGTGAAAAAGCTCTCCGCACGACGACGCCATCCGCTGGCGGCGCTCGTCGTCCTACTCCTCGCGCTGGCGTGCACGGGGGGGCTGTACGCCGCGTTCGCGCCCGCGAGCAAGGCGCAGGCAGATGAAACCGCCCAGTCCCTGGCCATCGACGAGGGCAAGAAGCTCTTCGCCGTAGGCTGCGCCAGCTGCCACGGCACCAAGGGTCAGGGCAGCTCCGACGGCCCGAGCCTGGTCGGCGTGGGCGCCGCCGCCGTCGACTTCCAGGTCGGCACCGGGCGTATGCCGGCAGCGACCTCCCAGGGCGCCCAGGTGCCCTCGAAGAAGGCCATCTACACGCAGGCCGAGATCGACCAGCTCGCCGCGTACATCGCCTCGCTCGGCGCCGGCCCGAACGTCCCCACCGAGGCCGAGTACGGCACGGAGGGCGCCGACATCGGCAAGGGCGGCGAGCTGTTCCGCACCAACTGCGCGCAGTGCCACACGACCGGCGGCAAGGGCGGCGCCCTGACCCACGGCAAGTACGCCCCGACGCTCGAGGGCGTGGACCCGAAGCACATCTACGAGGCCATGCAGACCGGCCCGCAGAACATGCCGTCCTTCCCGGACACCACGCTGACGGAGCAGAACAAGAAGGACATCATCGCGTACCTGAACGCGATCGACAGCGACGAGACGGTGAACCCGGGCGGTCTGGAGCTGGGCGGGCTCGGCCCGGTCAGCGAGGGTCTCTTCGCGTGGATCTTCGGTCTCGGTGCATTGATCGCGGTCGCCGTCTGGGTCGCCGCTCGGACCGCAAAGGCCAAGAAGTCATGAGTAGCCAAGACATTCCAGAAGAGAACCTGCCCGCTGAGCAGGACAGTCACGGCGCCGTGGCCGTAGCGGACGAGAAGAACCCGTTCGCCGACCCCGGACTGCCGCCCCACGAGCACCGTATCCAGGACATCGACGAGCGGGCCGCCAAGCGGTCCGAGCGCGCGGTCGCCCTGCTGTTCACGGTGTCGATGCTGGCCACCGTCGGCTTCATCGTCTCGTACGTGGCGATCCCGATCGACAAGTCGATCTTCGTCTTCCCGATCGGGCACGTCAGCGCGCTGAACTTCGCGCTGGGTCTGACCCTCGGCACGGCGCTGTTCACCATCGGCGCCGGCGCGGTCCACTGGGCCCGCACCCTGATGTCCGACGTCGAGGTCGCCGACGAGCGTCACCCGATCGCGGCCGACCCCGAGCTCCGGGCGAAGGTCCACGCGGACTTCAAGCAGGGCGCCAAGGAATCGGTGATCGGCCGTCGCAAGCTGATCCGCAACACGATGTTCGGCGCGCTGGCCCTGGTGCCGCTCTCCGGCGTCATGCTGCTGCGCGACCTCGGTCCGCTGCCCGAGGACAAGCTGCGCCACACGCTGTGGGCCAAGGGCAAGCTCCTCGTCAACATGAACACGAACGAGCCGCTGCGTGCCTCGGACGTGGCCGTCGGCTCGCTCACCTTCGCCAAGCCCGAGGGCCTGGAGGAGCACGACGAGGACTTCCAGAACGAGATCGCCAAGGCGGCCCTGATGATCGTCCGGCTCCAGCCGGAGGACATCAAGGACAAGCAGGAACTCGAGTGGTCCCACCAGGGCATCGTGGCCTACTCGAAGATCTGCACCCACGTCGGCTGCCCGATCTCGCTGTACGAGCAGCAGACGCACCACGTGCTGTGCCCCTGCCACCAGTCCACCTTCGACCTCTCCGACGGCGCCAAGGTCATCTTCGGCCCGGCCGGTCACGCCCTGCCGCAGCTGCGCATCGGCGTGAACGACGAGGGCTACCTCGAGGCGCTCGGCGACTTCGAAGAGCCCGTCGGTCCTGCCTTCTGGGAGCGCGGATGAGCACCAACGAGAACGCACAGTCCCGCGAACGCGGGAAGGCGCCGGCCGGCGAGCGGATCGCCGACTGGGCCGACGGCCGGCTGGGGATCTACTCCCTCGCCAAGACCAACATGCGCAAGATCTTCCCCGACCACTGGTCGTTCATGCTGGGCGAAGTGTGCATGTACAGCTTCATCATCATCATCCTCACGGGTGTGTATCTGACGCTGTTCTTCCACCCGTCGATGAACGAGGTGGAGTACCACGGCAGCTACGTCCCGCTGCAGGGACAGCTGATGTCCGAGGCGTTCAACTCGACCATGCACATCTCCTTCGATGTGCGCGGTGGTCTGCTCATCCGGCAGATCCACCACTGGGCGGCGCTGATCTTCCTCGCCGGCATGTTCGTGCACATGATGCGCGTGTTCTTCACCGGCGCGTTCCGCAAGCCGCGTGAGATCAACTGGCTGTTCGGCTTCCTGCTGTTCGTCCTGGGCATGTTCACCGGCTTCACCGGTTACTCGCTCCCGGACGACCTGCTCTCCGGCACCGGTGTCCGCTTCACCGAGGGCGCCATCCTGTCGATGCCGATCGTCGGCACGTACATCTCGATGTTCCTCTTCGGCGGCGAGTTCCCGGGCCACGACTTCGTGGCGCGGTTCTACTCGATCCACATCCTGCTGCTGCCGGGCATCATGCTCGGCCTGATGGTGGCGCACCTGATCCTGGTCTTCTACCACAAGCACACGCAGTTCGCGGGCCCCGGCAAGAGCAACAAGAACGTCGTCGGCATGCCCCTGCTGCCCGTGTACATGGCGAAGGCGGGCGGCTTCTTCTTCCTGGTCTTCGGCACGATCGCGGCCTTGGCGGCGCTCGCCCAGATCAACCCGGTGTGGGTCTTCGGCCCCTACCGTCCGGACCAGGTGTCCACCGGCGCCCAGCCCGACTGGTACATGGGCTTCGCCGAGGGCCTGATCCGCTTCATGCCCGGCTGGGAGGTCAACATCTGGGGCCACACGCTGGTCCTGGGCGTCTTCATCCCGCTGGTGCTCTTCGGTGTCGTCCTCGCGGCGCTGGCGATGTACCCGTTCATCGAGTCGTGGATCACCGGCGACAAGCGCGAGCACCACATCCTGGACCGTCCGCGCAACGCCCCCACGCGCACCGCGCTGGGTGTCGCCTGGGTCACGATGTACATGATCACGCTGGTCGGCGGTGGCAACGACCTGTGGGCCACCCACTTCCACCTGTCGATCAACTCGATCACCTGGTTCGTCCGGATCTTCTTCTTCGTCGGACCGGTCATCGCGTACCTCCTCACCAAGCGGATCTGCCTCGGCCTGCAGCGCCGGGACCGGGACAAGGTGCTGCACGGTCGCGAGACCGGCACCATCAAGCGCCTGCCGCACGGTGAGTTCATCGAGATCCACGAGCCGCTCAGCCAGGAGCAGCTGCACACGATCACGGCGCACGAGCAGTACGAGCCGGTCGCGATCGGCCCGGCCGTCGACGAGAACGGCGTCGAGCGCAAGATCAAGCGGTCCGAGAAGCTGCGCGCCAAGATCAGCGGCGCGTACTTCGGCGAGGACCAGCAGATCCCGAAGCCGACCGTCGAGGAGTACAAGGAGATCACGAGCGGCCACGGCCACCACTGATCGTCCGGCGTCGCCACGCCGTGAGTGAAGGGCCCCGTCCGGTGTTCGGACGGGGCCCTTCGCCATGTCCCGAGCTGGATAAGGTGGCCTCACATGGTTCTACGACACCCAGGAGCGGCTATGAACGCTGTGACCCCCGCTGGAGGCGACACCGCGGCGGGCCGTTCCTGGCCCGACGTGCTGAACGCCCTGCTGTACGGCCGTGACCAGAGCGCCGACGCCACCTCGTGGGCGATGGACCGGATCATGCGCGGGGAGGCGACGGACGCGCAGATCGCCGGGTTCGTGGTGGCGCTGCGGGCCAAGGGCGAGACCGTCGAGGAGATCAACGGGCTCGTGCGGACGATGTACGAGCACGCCAACACGATCGAGGTGCCGGGCCGGACCGTCGACATCGTCGGCACCGGCGGCGACGGCGCCAAGACCGTCAACATCTCCACCATGTCGGCGATCGTGGTCGCCGGTGCGGGCGCCACCGTCGTCAAGCACGGCAACCGGGCCGCGTCCTCCGCCTCCGGCGCCTCGGACGTGCTGGAGAAGCTGGGCGTCAATCTGGAGCTGACCCCGGCGCGGGTGGCCGAGGTGGCCCGCGAGGCCGGGATCACCTTCTGCTTCGCGATCAAGTTCCATCCGGCGCTGCGTCACGCGGGCGCCGCGCGTGGCCAGTTGGGCATCCGCACGGTCTTCAACATCCTCGGCCCGCTGACCAACCCGGCCCGGGTGCGGGCGCAGGCGGTCGGGGTCGCGGACCCGCGCATGGCACCGGTCGTCGCGGGCGTCTTCGCCGAGCGCGGTCACTCCTCCCTGGTGTTCCGGGGCGACGACGGCCTGGACGAGCTGACCACCACGGCCACCTCCCGGGTGTGGGTGGTGCGCGACGGCAAGGTCACCGAGGAGGTCTTCGACCCGCGGGACGTCGGCCTCGAGCTGGTCCCGGTGGAGGCCCTGCGGGGCGGCGACCCGTCGTACAACGCGGAGGTCGCCCGTCGTCTCCTGGACGGCGAGCAGGGCCCCGTACGGGACGCCGTGCTGCTGAACTCGGCGGCCGCCCTGGTCGCCCTGGAGCCGGGCACCGGCACCCTCGCGGAGCAGATCCGCGCCGGCATGGACCGCGCCGCCGAGTCCATCGACTCGGGCGCCGCCAAGCAGGCCCTGGACCGCTGGGTGGCCGCCACCAACGTCTGACCGTGCCTGTCGCGGTCCCGTCATTCGGACACGAGTTGCGGGACCGCGATCACTTCCCGTACGTTCCTGTACAGGTCATGAGTGACAGTCATGAGGCCCCGGCCGACTGTCCGGCAACCCTCCGTCCGTGGCGGGGTGCCCCGGGTGAGGACCAGGTCGTAGGCAGAGAGGTCTACGGCAAGCGCGGACCCCTCGTACGCCAGGGGTCCTGGTCGTCGAGGAGCCTTCTGTGAGCAAGCGAATGCGATAGGGCGCCGAGCCCCGCCTCCGCACACCCCCTTTCACCTTTCTCCGTGCTCGAGCCGTACCCGCTCGCACGGTGATTCCGCTTGCCCTTCACAGGAGTTCGCCATGTCTGTCTCCAGCGCTGCCGCCGCCCGGACCGTTTGTGCCCTTTCGGAGGAGCTGCCCGTTCTGGGCCGCGATGTCACCGTCCCGCTCGTCACCGGCGGCGAGGTCGCCTACGCGGCGCTCGACTACGCCGCCAGCGCCCCCGCCCTCCAGCGCGTCTGGGACGACGTGGCCGCGTACGCCCCGTACTACGGCAGCGTCCACCGCGGCGCCGGCTACCTCTCCCAGCTCTCCACGGACCTCTTCGAGAACGCCCGCCGCACGGTCACCGCGTTCCTGGACTGCCGCGAGGACGACCAGCTCGTCTTCACCCGCTCCACCACCGACTCCCTGAACCTGCTGGCCGCCGCCCTCCCGGCCGGCTGCCAGGTCTTCGTCTTCGAGACCGAGCACCACGCGAGCCTGCTGCCCTGGAAGGGCGCCCGCGTCACCTACCTCGACGCCCCGCGCACCCCGCGGCAGGCCGTCGAGACCCTGGAGAAGGCCCTCGCCGCCCGTGACCCCCACGGCCCGGCCCTGGTCTGCGTCACCGGCGCCTCCAACGTCACCGGCGAGCTGTGGCCCGTACGCGAGCTCGCCGCGGCCGCCCACGCGCACGGCGCCCGGATCGTCCTGGACGCGGCCCAGCTCGCCCCGCACCACCCGGTGTCCGTCCGCGACCTGGACGTCGACTACGTGGCCTTCTCCGGCCACAAGCTGTACGCCCCGTTCGGCTCCGGCGTCCTCGCCGGCCGCGCCGACTGGCTCCGGGCCGCCGACCCCTACCTCGCGGGCGGCGGCGCCAGCCGCAAGGTCACCCGGCGCGAGGACGGGGGAGTGGACGTGGAGTGGCACGAGACCGCGGCCCGCCACGAGGCCGGCTCCCCCAACGTCATCGGCGCCTACTCCATCGCCTCGGCCTGCAACGCCCTCACGGAGGCCGGCTTCGACACCCTGGTCGCCCGTGAGCAGCGCCTGATCGCCCGGGTCCGCGCGGGCCTCGCCGAGGTCCCGCAGGTCAGGGTCCTGTCCCTGTTCGGCGACGACGCCCCGCGGGTCGGCGTGATCTCCTTCGTCGTCGACGGCTGGAACAGCTCCCACTTCGCCGCCGCTCTCTCCGCCGAGTACGGCATCGGCGTCCGCGACGGCCTCTTCTGCGCCCATCCCCTGGTCCGCACCCTGCTGGGCAGCGACCCCCAGACCCAGGGCGAGTGCGGCGCCCCCGACGCGGCGCCGGGCGAGAAGTCCCTCAACGCCGTCCGGGTGAGCTTCGGCGCGGGCACCCCCGACGAGCACGTGGACCGTTTCGTGACGGCGGTCCGCGAGCTGGTGACCGAGGGCCCGAAGTGGACGTACCGCACGGAGGACGGCCGCTGCGTCCCGGCGGTGTGAGGCGCCGTCGCGCCGGGGGGCGGGTTCAGCCGGTCAGGAGTCCAGACCGATCGCGAACGCCGCCTCCAGGTCGTGCTGGGAGTAGGTACGGAACGCCACGTGCGTGTCCGTGGCCTCGACGCCGGGGATCTTGCTGATGCTGCCCGGGATGACCTCCGCGAGGTCCTCGTGCTGCTTCACCCGGACCATGGCGATCAGGTCGTACGTCCCGGTCACGGAGAACACCTCGCTCACGGAGTCCAGCGCCGCGATCCGCTCGGCGATCTCGGGGATCCGGTCCACGCTGGTCTTGATGAGGACGATCGCGGTGATCACGGCTGGTTCTCTCCCTCGGGGGCCGGAGCTGGGGCGGCCTTCACTCTAGTCGTACGGCCGAAACGCGCCCACGCGTAGCCGAACCCCAGGCCGAAGCCCACCAGGTGCGCCAGATACGCCACCCCGGGCCCCTGGGCCGCCTGCCCCACCGCGATCCACTGGAGCGCCGCCCAGAAGGGCAGCACCACCCAGGCCGGGAACCGCAGCGGCAGGAAGAACAGGAACGGCAGCAGGCTGGTCACCCGGGCCCGCGGGAACAGGTACAGGAACGCGCCGAGGACCGCCGAGATCGCCCCGGAGGCCCCCACCAGCGACTGCGGCGACCCGGAGTGCGCGGCCGCGTACCCGAGCAGGGCCAGGCAGCCGCAGCCCAGGTAGAAGAAGGTGAACTCGACGCGGCCCATCCGCTCCTCGGTCATCGCCCCGAAGACGTACAGGAAGAGCATGTTGCCCAGCAGGTGCACCCAGCTGCCGTGGACGAAGAGGGCCGTGGCGGGGGTCAGGACGGCGCGCGCGGAGCCCGTGAAGAGTTCCACCGGGACCACGCCCCAGCGGCGGAAATAGGCCCGCTGGGCGGCCATCAGCCCCTCCCCGGCGCCGTACGCCGGATCGAGTCCCGAGGCCGGACCGATCACGAAGACCAGACAGCACAGGACGATCAGCCCGTGAGTCACCGGTGCCGAAGGGCTGCGCAGAGCCTTGCGGACGGCCCCGTTCCAGTTGCCGATCATGAATACAGAGCATGACGTAACCGGACAGAACCACCCGCTCCGCCTCGCCGCCAGGGCCTGTCCGGCGGATCAGGTCGGAGGAAAGTGGCGGCACCTCATCGGCGCAGGTGAGCGGGATATGGTGCGTGCAGCTGCAAGGCGGAGGAGGGAGTCGACGCGATGGGGGTCCCTCCCGCGCGAGCGCAGCCGAGCGTGGGGGAGTCGGGGACCGACGACAACGCGGGAGATGTGCGTGCCATATCCCCGCGTCTCCGACAGGATCCGCCGGGCAGGCCCTGGGGACGGATGGGCGGCGAGTACCCGCCAGGCCGTAGGGTTACGAGCCATGCACAGCGGGGAGCCTCCGGCGCGACCCTGCTGGAACACCGACACTAGAAGGACAGTCACGATGACGGTTCCCCTGCCGACCGCGACCACGCGGTGGCGCTGCACCCTCTGCGGCAACCTGACCAGGTTCGACGTGACGCGCTCGTCGAAGGTCGTGGAGTACGTGCACCTCGACCTTGCCGGAGAGCCGAAGGTGGAGGAGCGCGAGGTGGTCAGTGAGACCATCGAGTCGGTGCGGTGCCGCTGGTGCAACGCCGTGGACCAGGTGGAACTCGTGGATCGGCCGGGCGCCGGCTCCTGAGCGGAGCGGGCCCCGTACAGGTATTGGGGTGTGACGGATGGCGGAGAGCGCAGGCGGGGGGCCGGGCGACGGCGCCGCTGAGATGCTCGACCGTCCGCTGCCCGACGGCGTGCGCCGCCGGGTCGTGCAGATCGTCTCCGACGGCTTCGGCGGCCTGACCGTCGCCGAACTACCGGCCCAGTTGCGGCAGTACGCCCGGTTCGCCCCGAATCGCCGGGCGAAGTTCGCGGGCAACGCGATGGCGGCCGCGCTGGAGACGGATCCGCTGTTCCGGCAGCGTATCGCCGAGAAGTTCAGAGACGCCCAGCCGGAGCTGTCCGGCGCCCTGGACTCCGGCTCGCCGACCCCGGCCGCGGACCCGCTCGATGTGGCGGCCGCGGCCTATGTGCTGCGGCCCCCCGGCTGGGTGAAGCTGGTGACGGCGGCCGGTGAGGAGGCCCAGCGGGCGGACGCCGAGCGGGCCGACGAGGAGAGCCGGGCCGAACTGGAGCGGCTGCGCGAGGAACTGGCGCAGGCCCGCGAGCAGACCCGCGCGGACACCGAACGCCTGCGCACCGAGCTGGACGCCGCCCGCAAGGACGCCGAATCGCTGCACCGCAAGCTGCGTTCGGCCCTCAGCGACGTCAAGCGCGGGGAGGCGGCCCTGCGCAAGGTGCAGGGCGAGATCGAGGCCGTACGCGCCGAGGGGCAGGCCCAGGTGTCCGCCGCCGAGAGCGAGACCCGGCGGCTCAAGGCGCGCCTCGGGGAGGCCGAGGCGGCCCTGGAGGCCACCCGGCGGGCGGCCCGCGAGGGGCGCAGCGTCGAGGACATGCGGGTACGGCTGCTGCTGGACACCGTGCTCGACGCCGCCCAAGGGCTGCGCCGGGAACTGGCGTTGCCGCCGGTGTCGGTCCGCCCGGCAGAAACGGTCGATGCGGTCGAACCAGGACGAATGACCCCGAAGGACATCGCCGCACGGGCCCTGTCGGAGCACGATCCGGCCATTCTCGACCAGTTGCTGGCCCTGCCCCAGGCGCATCTGGTCGTCGACGGCTACAACGTGACCAAGACCGGCTATCCGCAGATGCCGTTGGAGAAGCAGCGGCTGCGGCTGCTCGGGCAGCTCTCGGCGCTCGCCGCCCAGACCGGCGCCGAGGTCACCTGTGTCTTCGACGGGGCCGAACTGGCCGCTCCGGTGCTGCTGGCGCCGCCGCGCGGGGTGCGGGTGCTGTTCTCCAAGGCGGGCGTCACCGCCGACGAACTCATCCGCCAGCTCGTGCGGGCCGAGCCGCCGGGGAGACCGGTCATCGTCGCCTCGACCGACCGCGAGGTCGCCGACGGGGTCGCGAAGGCGGGTGCCCGACCCGTGGCTTCCGCGATGCTTCTCAAGCGCCTGTCCTGAAGGTCGAAGTTGCAGGTTTAATGCCCGAATTGGCGGGATCGTCACGCAACGTAGGGTCAAGCCCACATCACAGCATGTGAGTTACCTGAAAAAACTGCGTTGCGTGACGTGATTTTTGTGGCTGGGGATTTGAACTGATCACAGCGAGGTCACTAAGGTCTGGTGCTCGAACCTCCACACGGGTGATCACTCAAAAGAAGGAGCCCGTCTCCGTGGCGTCCCACCGTCGACCGAAGCAGCCGTCCCGCGCACGCGTGACCGTGCTGACCACCGCAGCCGCCGCTGCCGTCGTGCTGAGCTCCCAGGCCGCCAACGCGGCCCCCAGCGAGAAGCTCAGCAAGGACGAGGTGAAGACGAAGGTCGACAAGCTCTACGAGGAGACGGAGCAGGCCACCGAGAAGCTCAACGGGGCCGAGGAGAAGCAGGAGAAGCTCCAGAAGGAGATCTCCACCATCCAGGACAACGTCGCCCGCGGCCAGGAGGAGCTCAACGAGCTGCGCGACTCCATAGGCCTGGCGGCCGCCGCCCAGTACCGCACGGGCACGATCGACTCCTCCCTCCAGCTCTTCCTGTCCTCGAACCCGGACGACTACCTGGACAAGGCGTCCACCGCCGACCAGCTCAGCGCCCAGCAGGTCGAGGCGCTGAAGAAGATCCAGGAGAAGCAGCGCGAGCTGGCGCAGGAGCGCTCCGAGGCCGCCGACAAGCTCAAGGACCTCTCGGCCACCCGCGCCGAGCTGGCCAAGCAGAAGAAGGCGGTGCAGAGCAAGCTCGCCCAGGCGCAGAAGCTGCTCAACACCCTCACCGCCAAGGAGAAGGCCGCGCTGGCCGCCGAGGACGACCGCGCCAGCCGCTCCTCCGCCGAGCGCGTCGACCTCGGTGACACGGGGACCGCCTCCGGCCGTGCCGCCGCCGCCTTCTCGGCCGCCCAGTCCAAGATCGGCTCGCCGTACGTCTACGGCGCCTCCGGCCCCTCCTCCTTCGACTGCTCGGGTCTGACCTCCTGGGCCTACGCCCAGGCCGGCGTCTCCATCCCGCGCACCTCCGAGGCGCAGTCCAGCTACGGCACGAAGATCTACTCCGTCGGTGACCTCAAGGTCGGCGACCTGGTCTTCTTCTTCAACGACCTGCACCACGTGGGCCTGTACGCGGGCAACGGCCAGATCCTGCACGCGCCGCGCACCGGCACGGTCGTCCGCTACGAGTCGATGAGCACCATCGGCGGCCCCTTCATGTGGGGCGTCCGCGTCTGACGCTCACCGGGTCCCGGTCCTTCCAAGATCAGGACACGGCACCGCCCGAACGGGCGAATTACGGCAACCCGAAGTGACCCCCGCCCCGCCGGTGACCTGCGTCAGCGGCGGGGCGTCACGTTGTGTGCCCGCGAAGGTCTTTGGCCGCCCCCCTGACACGGGGCTACTGTCTGCCGCGTTTCGTCCGCCAGTGGAAGGAGCGCGGCTTCCCGTGGGGTCCCATCGCCGCCTTGCACCGTCCGGGTTCGACCGGGGCGCCGCCGGAGCCCTCGGTGTGCTGTCCGCCGCGGCCGCCGCCCTCGGCTCCCTGACCGCCGTAACCGCCGTACCGGCCTCGGCCGCGCCGCACGACGACACCCGGTCCGAGGTGGACCGCCTCTACGAGGAGGCGGAGCAGGCCACCGAGGCCTTCAACGAGGCCGGCGAGCGCGCCGAGGTCCTGCGCGGGCGGCTGCGCCACGCCCAGGACCGGATCGCCCGCCAGCAGGGGCACGTCAACGATCTGCGCGAGGAGCTCGGTTCGCTGGCCGGCGCCCAGTACCGCTCCGGCGGACTCGACCCGTCCCTCGCGCTGCTGTTCTCCGACGACCCGGCCGACTACCTCGACAAGGCGTCCGTCCTGAACCGGATCTCCGCCCACCAGGCGGGCGAACTCAGGGAGCTCCAGCTCGCGCTGCGGGACCTCGCCCAGGAGCGCACCGAGGCCGCCGGGCAGCTCGCCGAGCTGGAGAAGAGCCGCAAGGCGGTCGCCGGCCACAAGCGGACCGTCGAGCGCAAGCTCGCCCGGGCCCGGCAGCTCCTCGACGCCCTGCCGGCCGCCGAGCGCGCCGCCTACGACCGGGCCTCCCGTTCCGGCCGCAGCGACCTGCCCGGCCTCACGGGCGCCGTCCCCGACTCGGGCCGTGCGGCCGCCGCCCTCGCCGCCGCCCGCTCCGCCCTCGGCCGGCCCTACGTCTGGGGCGCCAACGGGCCCACCGGCTTCGACTGTTCGGGCCTGATGCAGTGGTCGTACGCGCAGGCCGGGGTGGCTCTGCCCCGCACCTCGCAGGCCCAGGCGCACACCGGCCGCCGCGTCCCGCTCTCCGAGGCCCGGCCGGGCGACATCGTCACCTACCGCTCCGACGCCAGCCATGTCGGCATGTACGCAGGCAACGGCCAGGTCATCCACGCGCCCTACCCGGGCGCCCCGGTGCGCTACGACCCGGTCGGGATGATGCCGGTGTCCTCGGTGACACGGCCCTGACCGGGGCCCAGGCCCTGTCGTCACCTTCCCTCCCCCAGAGGGGGTGCCCCCAGCCGTGCGACGACACGACCTCGCGGGGACGGCCGTACGATCGGGAGGATGGCTGGTCGTGGGCGGGTGCGCGGATCCGGGGTCCCCGGTCTCTGTCTGCTGCTCGTCGGCCTCCTCCTCGTCGGCTGCGGCGGCAGGCCCGCCACCGACACCTCCCGGACCGAGGTGCAGCGGGTGCTGGACCGGCGGGCGGCGGCCGTCCTGCACCACGACGCCGACGCCTACGCCGCCACCGGCGCCCGCGCGGACTACGCCCGGCTGCGGGCCGTGCCCCTCGCGGCCTGGTCGTACCGGGTGACCTCGGTGCGCCGGGACGGCGGCACGCTGACCGCCGGCGCCGAGCTGAGCTACCGCATCCGGGACTACGACAGCGCCCCGGTCACCGTCGCCCGCACCCTGCGGCTGGCCCGGGACGCGGGCGGGCGCTGGGGCGTGACCTCCGAGCGGCCCGCGCAGAAGGCGGCCGAGCAGCTCTGGGACCAGGGCGAGGTGACCGTGGTGCGCGGTGAGCACAGCCTGGTCCTGGGCACCGGGCAGACCGCGGAGCGGCTGCGGGCCTTCGCCGGTCTCGCCGACGACGCCGTCCCGTCGGTGTCGGCGGCCTGGGGCACGGACTGGGCGGGGCGCGTCGTGGTCCTCGTCCCGAAGTCGCTGAACGGCATGGCGGCCCTGCTCGGCTCGCCCGCCTCCTCCTACCGGGGCATCGCCGCGGTGACGACCGGCGAGACCGGGGGCGGGGCCGACGGACGGGCGCGGTTCCCGGCGGACCGGGTGGTGGTCAACCCCGACGCGTACGCCCTGCTCGGCGGGCTGGGCCGGCAGGTCGTCCTCACCCACGAGACCACCCATGTGGCCACCCGCGCCCACACCGACGCGGCCACCCCGCTGTGGCTGTCCGAGGGATACGCCGACTGGGTCGGCTACCGCGACTCCGGGCGCACCCCGCGCCAGGTCGCGCCCGAGCTCCGGAGCGCGGTCACCGGGGGCCGCGTCCCGGCCGCGCTGCCCACCGACGCCGACTTCGGCTTCTCCGGCGACCCGGACCGGCTGGCCCGGGCCTACGAGGGCGGCTGGCTGGCCTGCCGGATGATCGCCGAGCGGTGGGGCGAGGTGAAGCTGGACGCGTTCTACCGGGCCGTCGGGGCGCACCAGGAGCGCGCCGGGGCGGTCGAGGGGGCCCTGCGGAGCGTGCTGGGCGTGTCCCTGCCGCAGCTGACCGCGGACTGGCAGGCGTATCTGCGCGCTCAGCTCGGCTGAGCCAGCACCTCGATCGCCTCGGCCAGCCATTCCCGCTCGGCCGCGCCCGTCGCCCGCGCCACCCGCAGCATGCCCTGCCGGAACAGGTCCCCGGCCGTCTCCGCGGCCACCGGCTCGCGGCCCTCGTAGAAGAAGCTCGTCGGGGTCAGGAGGAAGTCCAGCCGTCGGCGCAGCACGGCCGCCTGCTCCCGCCGGTCGGGCAGGTGCCGCAGGAAGGCCAGCACCGTGTTGAAGCGGACCTGGTCGCTGATCTCGACCGGCTTGGGGTGCCGCAGCCGCTCCAGCAGGTCCTCGCGGCCCGGTCCGGTGAGCGACAGCACCCGGCGCGGGGCCGCGCTCACCCCGTCCTCGGTGCGCTGGTCGAGCTTGCCGGCGGTGACCAGACGTGTGATCGCCGGGTACAGCGCGCCGTCGCTGACCGGGCGGACATGACCGCTCAGCGCGGTGATCCGTTCCTTCAGCTCATAGCCGTGCAGCGGCTCTTCGGCGAGGAAGCCGAGGATCGACAGCTCCAGCATCGTGCTCCCTTGCGGTGGGTGACGCGCTCATGCTACCTCTTTTCGAGCTACCTCGAATCGAGGTAGCTGACGCCAGGGGGACCCATGAACGCTCATCGCAAGCACCTCGTCCGGCTCGCCCACCCCGTCTACTTCTCGCTGCTCGCCTCGGTCGCCGCCGGGATCATCAACACCGTCTGGGTCTCGCGGCTCGGCGGCCCGGCGGTCGCCGCCGTCGCGATCGCCACCAACGCCGAGAACGTGCTGCTCGGCGTCGCCCTGGTCTTCGCCTCCGGGACGACCGTGCTGGTCGCGCACGCCCGGGGCGCCCGGGATCCGGGGGCCGTCCGGGCGGCCGTACGGGGCGGCTGGGCGCTCTGCGCGGTCGTCACCCCGGTCGTCGCGGCCGGCGGATATCTGCTGCGCGAGCCGCTGGCCCGGCTCGTCCTCGGGGCGGACGGCGGTCCGGCGCTGCCGCTCGCCGTCTCCTACTTCGCGATCTCGATGCCCGGCACGGCCGTGTTCTTCGCGCAGAACCTCGTCGACGGCATCCTCAAGGGCACGGGGGACACGAAGACGCCCCTGCGCCTCGCCCTCCTCGCCAACGGCCTGATCCTGGTCTGCGACCCCTTCCTCATCCACCTCTACGGCGTCCGGGGCGCGGCCGCCTCCACCGTGCTGTGCCGCTGCGTGGCCCTCGCCGTGGGGCTGGTCGTCCTGCGGCGCAACGCCCTGCTGCGGACGGCGGCCGGGTGCGCGCCCGGGGCCACTGCGGGCGCCTCGCTGCGGCGGACCCTGGTCACCGGGCTGCCCATGTCCGCCGACTTCACCGTGCGGCAGGCCGGCGCGCTCGGTCTGGTGGCGGTGGTGGCCCGCCTCGGGGTGACGGCGGTGGCCGCCTACGCGATCGCCTACAAGGTCATGTACGTGGCGACCATGGCCTTCTACTCCGTGCGCCAGGCCGCCTCCATCCACACCGCGCACACCGAGGGGGAAGGGCGGGACGAGCGGCGGGCGATCGGGCGGCAGGCAGTGCTGGTGTCCGGGAGCGCCGGGGGAGCGGCGGCCGTCCTGCTGTTCCTCACGGCGCCCTGGATCATGGCCGCCTTCGGCGCCGGGCCCGCCGTGGCCCACGAGGGCGTGTGGTTCCTGCGCTGCGTCGGGCCGTACCTGCTGCTGATGGCCGGGTTCATCGCCCTCGGCGGGGTCTTCGAGGGCAGCGGGGGAGCGCCGGTGCTGCTGCGGGTGACCCTGCTCGGCACGGCCGTCCAGCTGCCGCTCGCCCACGCGCTGTCCGGGCTCGGGCTGCCGGGGGTCTGTCTCGCGCTGGCGCTCGCGATGGGGGTGCAGTGCGCCGCGGTGGGGCTGGTGTCGCGGAGCGTGTGGCGTCAGGAGGAGGCCGGGGCCGCCTCGCTCGTCCGGGCGGCCTGATCCGGCACCGGATCCCCGTCCGGTGCGCGCCCGGGCACGGTCGAGCGCCACAGCCGTACGGCGGCGGCCAGCGCGGCGGTCAGCAGCAGGCCGTTGCGCGCGAACAGCAGGGCCAGCCCGAGCGGGGTGCTGTTGACGACGTCCGCGAAGTACACCGGGAACTCCAGCACGGTCACCGCGGACGCGGCCAGGACCAGCACGGCGGGGCCGGTCATCCGGGTCGCGTGGGAGCACAGGCAGACCGCGGCCAGGCCCACCAGCCACACCAGGTACTGCGGGCTGATCACCCGGCTGGTCACCGTGAAGAGCAGGACGGCCGTGAACGCCGCGTCGGCCAGGGTGTGCGGCGCGATCCGGCGCGCCGTCAGCCGCCACAGCAGCAGCCAGCCGCACGCGACCGCCGTCAGGAACAGCGCCACGTCGCTCACCACGGACACGTACGGGCCGAGGAACTCCACCGAGCCGTAGTTCAGCAGCACCCGCCCCTGCCAGCCGAACTGCCGGGCCACATGGAAGACGAGGGCGCCGAGCGACTCCACCTCGGTGCCCCGGTCGCGCTGGAAGGTGAGGAAGGCGAAGGCGCCCGGCATCAGCAGCGCGAACAGGCCCGCGAGCGCGGCCACCGTCACCGCCGCCGCGCCCCACGCCCGGCGCCGCACCGCGCCCGCCAGCAGCAGCACCGGCCACACCTTCAGCAGCGCGGCGAAGCCGGTGAGCGCGCCCATCGTCCGGGGGTGCCGGACGCCCGCGAGGAGGGCCGCCACGGCGACCGCGGTGACCATCACGTCGTAGCGGGCGTAGACCGTCGGGCCGAGCAGCGGCAGGCCCACCACCCACAGCCAGGCGCCGCGCGGCGAGCGGCGGGGACGCAGGCCCGCGTTCAGCAGCAGCACGAGGACGGCCAGGTCGGCCAGGAAGGCCAGGACGAAGAACGCCTGCGCGTAGTCGAGGAACGGCAGCAGGGCGGGGGAGAGGATCGCGAGGGCGGCGGCGGGCGGGTACTGCCAGGTGACGTCCGCCGACGGGAAGCTGCCGGTGCGCAGCACCTCGTACCAGCCCTGGTAGATGGACGACACGTCGGTCGTCACGTCCGGGCCGGGGAAGAGGAACACCCGGAAGACGAACAGGAGCAGCACGAGCCGGGTCACGCCCCAGACTGTCAGCAGCGGGGCCAGCGGCGGTCTCGGGGCCTTCGTCGTCATGGGGCCATGATCCTGCGGGCGGCTGTGAGGCGCGGCCCGGCGCGGCTGTGAGCGGGGTGTGGACGGGGCCGGCGGGCGGGGTTTGGATAGGGTCGGCCCCGATGCACAAGACCCTGATCGTGACGAACGACTTTCCGCCCCGTCCCGGTGGTATCCAGGCGTTCCTGCACAACATGGCGCTCCGGCTCGACCCCGACCGGCTCGTCGTGTACGCCTCCACCTGGAAGCGGGGCCGGGAGGGTGCCGAGGCGACCGCCGCCTTCGACGCCGAGCAGCCCTTCACCGTCGTACGGGACTCCACGACGATGCTGCTGCCCACGCCCGGGGCGACCCGGCGGGCGGTCGGGCTGCTGCGGGAGCACGGGTGCACCTCGGTGTGGTTCGGGGCCGCCGCGCCGCTCGGGCTGATGGCGCCCGCGCTGCGCCGGGCCGGCGCCGAGCGGCTGATCGCCACCACGCACGGGCACGAGGCCGGCTGGGCGCAGCTGCCCGCGGCCCGGCAGCTGCTGGGCCGGATCGGGGACGCCACCGACACGATCACCTATCTGGGCGAGTACACCCGCTCGCGGATAGCGACGGCGCTGAGCCCGGCGGCGGCCGGGCGGATGGTGCAGCTGCCGCCGGGCGTCGACGAGAAGACCTTCCACCCCGGCTCGGGCGGCGACGAGGTGCGGGCCCGGCTCGGGCTGACCGACCGGCCGGTGGTCGTGTGCGTCTCGCGGCTGGTGCCGCGCAAGGGCCAGGACACACTGATCCTCGCCCTGCCCCGGATCCTGGCCGCCGTGCCGGACGCCGTCCTGCTGATCGTCGGCGGTGGGCCGTACGAGAAGGACCTGCGCCGGCTGGCCCGGGAGACCGGGGTCGGCGCCTCCGTGCGGTTCACCGGGGCGGTGCCCTGGAGCGAACTGCCCGCGCACTACGGCGCCGGGGACGTCTTCGCGATGCCCTGCCGGACCCGGCGGGGCGGACTGGACGTCGAGGGCCTCGGGATCGTCTACCTGGAGGCGTCCGCCACCGGGCTGCCCGTCGTCGCCGGGGACTCCGGCGGGGCGCCCGACGCGGTGCTCGACGGGGAGACGGGCTGGGTCGTGCGGGGCGGCTCCCCGGCCGAGGCCGCCGAGCGGATCGTCGCCCTCCTCGGGGACGCCGAGCTGCGCCGTCGCATGGGGGAGCGGGGGCGGCGCTGGGTGGAGGAGAAGTGGCGCTGGGACCTGCTCGCGGAGCGGCTGAAAACCTTGCTCTAGACTTTTCGCCTTTTGCTCTAGCCGGACGGCGGAAATCCGCTGATGCTGCGCACATGACAGCCAAACTGATGCAGCGTCAGCTGACGAGACGTCAAATCCTTGGTATGGCCGCCCTCCAGACGGCGGCCACCCTCGGCTTCACCCGCATCGGCCTGCAGTCGGCCCGCGCGGACGAGCCCGCCGCGGTCGAGTCCGCGCCCGCGATCGTCATCGGCTCCGGCTACGGAGCCGCCGTCGCCGCCCTGCGCCTCGGCCAGGCCGGCATCCGCACGCTCGTCCTCGAGATGGGCCGGCTCTGGAACACCGCCGGCGCCGACGGCAAGATCTTCTGCAACACCGCCAGCCCCGACCAGCGCTCCATGTGGTTCAAGACCCGCACCGAGGCGCCGCTGGCCACCTTCCTCTGGCTGGACGTCGTCAACAAGGACATCAGCCCCTACCCCGGCGTCCTGGACCGGGTGCACTTCGACAACATGTCCGTCTTCGTGGGCCGCGGGGTCGGTGGCGGCTCCCTGGTCAACGGCTCGATGGCGGTCACCCCGCTCCAGTCCTACTTCGCCGAGCAGTTCCCGACCGTCGACGTCACCGAGATGTACAGCACCTACTACCCGCGGGCCCGCGCCATGCTCGGCGTCAACACGATCGACCCCGCCTGGTTCGAGTCGACCGAGTGGTACCAGTTCAGCCGCACCTCCCGGAAGGCCGCCGCCAACACCGGTCTGAAGACCACCTTCGTGCCCAGCGTCTACGACTTCGGCTACATGCAGCGCGAGGCCGCCGGGACCGCCACGAAGTCCGCCCTCGGACAGGAGGTCATCTACGGCAACAACTACGGCAAGAAGAGCCTCGACAAGACCTATCTGGCCTCCGCCCTCGGCACCGGCAACGTCACCATCCACACCATGGAGAAGGTCACCGCGATCAGCCGGGCGAGCGACGGCACCTGGCTGCTGACCGTCCAGCGCATCGACGACACCGGCGCCGTCGTCGAGACCAAGCAGTACGGCTGCACCTATCTGTTCCTCGGCGCGGGCAGCCTCGGCACCAGCGAACTCCTGGTCCGGGCACGGCAGACGGGCGCGCTCCCGGCGCTGGACGCCAGCGTCGGCACCGGCTGGGGCACCAACGGCAACGTGATGCTCGGCCGGGCCAACCACCTGTGGGACACGGTCGGCGCCAACCAGTCGACCATGCCGGTCATGGGCATCGACGACTGGGCCAACGCCGACAACCCCGTCTTCGCCGAGATCGCCCCGCTGCCCACCGGCCTGGAGCACTGGGTCAGCCTCTATCTGGCGATCACCAAGAACCCCGAACGGGCCGCCTTCTCCTGGACCAACGGCGCGCTCAAGCTGAGCTGGAGCGCCGCCCAGAGCGCGGTCTCGGTGAGCATGGCGAAGAAGCTCTTCGACCGGATCAACTCCGCCAACGCGACGATCTACCGGTACGACCTCTTCGGCTCGTCCAGCAAGATCTTCGCCGACGACTTCACCTACCACCCGCTCGGCGGCTGTGTGCTGGGCAGGTCCACCGACAACTACGGGCGCGTGAAGGGATATTCCAGGCTCTACGTCACCGACGGCTCGCTGGTGCCGGGCAACATCGGCGTCAACCCGTTCGTCACCATCACCGCGCTCGCCGAACGCACGATGGCGCGGGTCCTCGCCGAGGACGCCGCGCCATGATCGTGCCGCTCGCGTGACTACTTGGCGTAGATCGCCTCGATCTCCGCCGCGAAGTCCTTCGCCACGACGTTGCGCTTGAGCTTGAGCGACGGCGTCAGATGGCCCGAGTCCTCCGTGAACTGGGAGGAGAGAATGCGGAACTTCCGCACCGATTCCGCCTTCGACACCGCGGCGTTGCCGTCGTCGACCGCCGACTGGATCGCGGCCAGCAGGTCCGGGTCCTGGTGGAGCGACGCCGCGGTGGACCCCGCCGGCTTGCCGTGCTCGGCGGCCCAGCGGCCCAGGAACTCCTCGTCGACCGTGACCAGCGCGCCCACGAACGGCCGCCCGTCGCCCACCACCATGCACTCCGCGACCAGCGCGTGCGCCCGGATCCGGTCCTCGATCACGGCCGGGGCGACGTTCTTGCCGCCCGCGGTGACGATGATCTCCTTCTTGCGGCCGGTGATCCTGAGGTAGCCGTCCTCGTCGAGGGTGCCCACGTCACCGGTGTGGAACCAGCCGTCCGCCAGCGCCTCGGCGGTCGCCGTGGGGTTGTTCCAGTACTCCTTGAACAGGTGCTCGCCGTGCAGCAGCACCTCGCCGTCGTCGGCGATCCGCACCACCGAGCCCGGCAGCGGCTGCCCGACCGTGCCGATCTTCTGCCGGTCCCAGGGGTTGAACGCGGTCGCCGCGCAGGACTCCGTCAGACCGTAGCCTTCCAGGACGGTGAAGCCGATGCCGCGGAAGAAGTGACCGAGCCGCTCACCGAGCGGCGCGCCGCCCGAGATCGCGTACTCGCCCCGGCCGCCCAGCACCGCCCGCAGCTTGCTGTAGACGAGCCGGTCGAACACCTTGTGCTTGATCTTCAGCCCGAGGGACGGCCCCGAGGGCAGGTCCAGCGCCCGGCTGTACGCGATCGCCGTGTCCGCCGCCTTGTCGAAGATCGCGCCCTTGCCGTCCGCCTGCGCCTTGGCCCGGGCCGAGTTGTAGACCTTCTCGAAGACACGCGGCACACCGAGGATCAGCGTCGGCCGGAAGGCGGCCAGCTCGTCGGTGAGGTTCTTGATGTCCGGGACCGTGCCCAGCTTGATCGGCGCCATCATCGGGGCGATCTGCACCAGTCGGCCGAACACGTGCGCGAGCGGCAGGAAGAGCAGCACACTGCACTCGCCCGTGCGGAACAGCGGCCGCAGCCGCTCCACCACGTTCCCGCACTCGGCGAAGAAGCTGCGGTGGGTGAGCACACAGCCCTTGGGCCGGCCGGTCGTGCCCGAGGTGTAGACGATGGTCGCCGGGTCGTCCGCCTTGGCGAGCGAGCCGCGCTCCTCGACGGTGCCGTCGGAGACGCCCTGGCCGAGCCGCCCGAGCTCCTCCACACCCCCGCCCTCGATCTGCCAGACGTGCTTCAGCGCCGACAGGGTGTCGCGCACCGACTCCACGGCGGCCGTGTGCGCGTCCAGCTCGACGATCATCGCGGTGGCGCCCGAGTCGGAGAGGATCCACTGCACCTGCTCCGGCGAGCTGGTCTCGTACACCGGCACGGTGACCGCGCCCGCGCACCAGATCGCGAAGTCCAGCAGCGTCCACTCGTAGCGGGTGCGCGACATCAGGGCGACCCGGTCCCCCGGCTGCACACCGGAGGCGATGAGGCCCTTGGCGGCGGCGTTCACCTCGGCCAGGAAGGCCGTCGCGGTCACGTCCTGCCAGGCGCCGTCCACCTTGCGGGCGATGACGGCCACATCGGGGTGCTGCGCGGCGTTTCTGCGGACGATGTCGGTCAGATTGCCGTCCGCGGGGACCTCGTACAAAGCCGGAAGGCTGAACTCGCGCAAGACTGCTGCTCCTCATAGGGCGCCGGCGCCACGACGTTGTGTGATGCGACGGTGCCGTCCACGGCTCGGGAGGTGCTCGGACATCGATGGTTGAAATCCTGAGCACGACTGGACTGCCCGGACGTTACCCGCCGGTATGGCGTCTTCGACAGGGGGGTCCGACGAGATGTTCGCTGCGTCACACAGATTGGTGTTTCCTCGCGCACAGTAGTCCACCCCTTTACTGACTGGCCAGTAACCGCTATTTCCGTCGGCACTGTTCACTTATGCCGCACACGCCTACTCTTGATCGTCATGGCCTCCACACCCGCCGGTAACCGCAGGACACGCATCCACGTGGTCAGTGACGTGCACGGCAACGCCCGTGACCTGGCCCGGGCCGGAGAGGGTGCGGACGCGCTGGTCTGTCTGGGCGACCTCGTCCTCTTCCTCGACTACGCCGACCACTCCCGCGGGATCTTCCCCGACCTCTTCGGCGTCGAGAACGCCGACCGGATCGTCGAGCTGCGCACCGCCCGCCGCTTCGAGGAGGCCCGCGAACTCGGCCGGCGGCTGTGGGCCGGCGTCGACGGCGACCGGGCCGCCGTCATCGAGAAGGCCGTGCGCAAGCAGTACGCCGAGCTGTTCACCGCCTTCCCGACCCCGACGTACGCCACCTACGGCAACGTCGACATGCCCCAGCTCTGGCACGAGTTCGCCGGCCCCGGCACCACCGTCCTGGACGGCGAACGGGTGGAGATCGGCGGCCGGGTCTTCGGCTTCGTCGGCGGCGGGCTCCGCACGGCCATGCGCACGCCGTACGAGATCAGCGACGAGGAGTACGCCGCGAAGATCGAGGCCGTCGGCGAGGTCGACGTGCTCTGCACCCACATCCCGCCCGAGGTGCCCGAACTCGTCTACGACACCGTCGCGCGCCGCTTCGAACGCGGCAGCCGCGCCCTGCTGGACGCGATCCACCGCACCCGCCCCCGGTACTCCCTCTTCGGACACGTCCACCAGCCGCTGGCCCGCCGGATGCGGATCGGCGCCACCGAATGCGTCAACGTCGGACACTTCGCGGGGAGCGGGAAGCCCTGGGCGCTGGAGTGGTGACGAGGGCCGGTGACCTGATCACGAGGTGGGGTGAAGGCGGCAGGTCGGGCGCGCGGTAGCCTTCACGCTGCACACACGTACCTTTACGGGCCCGTATCCGGAGGAGTCACGGCGATGGCGGAACACACCAGCTCGAGCATCACGATCGAGGCGGCACCGGCCGACGTCATGGCCGTGATCGCGGACTTCGCCCGCTACCCCGACTGGACCGGCGAGGTGAAGCAGGCGGAGGTCCTCAAGGAGGACGGCCAGGGGCGCGCCGAGCAGGTGCGGCTCGTCATGGACGCCGGCGCGATCAAGGACGACCAGGTGCTGGGCTACACCTGGACCGGGGAGCACGAGGTGTCCTGGACGCTGGTGAAGTCCCAGATGCTCCGCCAGCTCGACGGGTCGTACCTCCTCAAGCCGGCCGGGGCGGGCGCCACCGAGGTCACCTACCAGCTGACCGTCGACGTCAAGATCCCGATGCTGGGGATGATCAAGCGCAAGGCCGAGAAGGTCATCATCGACCGGGCGCTGGCCGGTCTGAAGAAGCGGGTCGAGTCCGGTAAGTAGGCTCAACCGGTAAGCAGGCTTAAAGCGCGTCTCGGTTAGCGTTCCTCCTCATGCGCACCCTCTTGATCATCGGACCCGGCGGCAGCGGGCGTACGACCGTCGCGGCCGCCACCGCGCTGGACGCCGCCCGCGCCGGCGTGCGGACCCTCGTCCTCAGCGCCGACCGGGGCGACAGCCTCGGGGCCGCCCTCGGCGTCGCGACCGGCGGCGAGCCGGTGCGGGTCCTGTCGCACCTCACCGCCTGGCGGCCCGACGCCACCACCGGGTTCCGCGACGACCTCGCCGGATTCCAGGACCGCGCCTCCACCGTGCTCGATCTGCTCGGGGCCGCCCGCCTGGACACCGAGGAGGTCACCCCGCTCCCCGGGGCCGAGGAGCTGACCCTGCTGCGGGCCCTGCGGGACGCCGCCCTCGCCGAGGCGCACGAGCTGCTCGTCGTCGACCTGCCGCCCACCGCCCAGGCCCTGGCGCTGCTCGCGCTCCCCGAGGAACTGCGCCGCTATCTGCGCCGGCTGCTGCCGCCGGAGCGCCAGGCCGCCCGTGCGCTGCGGCCCGTCCTCGGACGGCTCGCCGGGGTGCCCATGCCCGCCGAGTGGCTGTACGAGACCACCGGCCGCTGGGACCTGGAGCTGGCCGCCGTGGAGGCGGTCCTCGCCGACCGCCGCACCGCCGTACGGCTCGTCGCCGAACCCGGCCCCGCCGGGGCCGACGCCGTCCGGGACGCCCGCCTCGGCCTCGCCCTGCGCGCCCTGCCCGTCGAGTCGCTCGTCGCCAACCGGGTCCTGCCGGAGGCCGCGGCCGACGACGGCTGGCTCGGCCGGCTGGTCGGCCAGCAGCGCAAGGCCCTCGGGGAGTGGGAGGGCGCGGCGCGGACCGTCGCCCACCTGGGCCACGACCCGCGCGGCGCCGACGACCTCACGGCGCTCGCCGTGCCCCCCGTCAACACGGCCGCCTCCCCGGTCGAGTGGGCCGTCGCCGACCGCCTCGCCGAGGACGGCGTCCTCGTCTGGCACCTCCCGCTGCCCGGCGCCCTGCGCGACGAGCTGGACCTCATCCGGCGCGGCGACGAACTCGTCCTCGCCGCCGGACCCTTCCGCCGGATCGTCCCGCTGCCCTCGGCCCTGCGCCGCTGCACCGTGGAGGGCGCCGCCCTGCGCGACGGCGAGCTGCGCATCCGGTTCGCGCCGGATCCCGGCCTGTGGCCGCAGGGACGGTGAACGGCGTACCCCCGTTCGGGTAACGTCGAGAGGGGCGACCGTCATCGGCGTCGTCCCGTCAGGACAGCAGCAGGACAGCAGAAGCCATCAGGAGTCCGTCATGAGCGAAGAGCGCCCCACGCCCGACGCCGCCCGGGACGAGGCCGCCGAGGAGCCCCGCGCGACCGACGCAGACGCCTGGGCCACCGCCTGTGCCGAGGACCTGGCCCGCGAGAAGGCCCGCCGCCGGGCCGGACAGGGCCGACCGGAGGGCACGGCAGCCGAGGAACTGCGCAGGCTCGTCGAGACCGTCGCCGACAAGCTCTCCGGCATCCAGTCCCCGCTGCTCGGCGCGGTCGCGGGCGGCGCCGCCCAGCAGGTGGTCCGCCAGGTCGTCCAGCAGGCCAAGGCCGCCGTCGAACCCGTCATCGAGCGCAACCCCGATGTCTTCGACCACCTCGCGGCGGCCGGCGGCGAACTCCTCGCCGCCTACCGCTCCGCCGTCCAGCACCAGGAACAGCGCTGGACGAGCCCCGACCGCGACCTGAAGGACGACCCGCGCGACGACCCCCGCGACGGCGGCGAGGACACCGGCCCGGGACAGCGCATCGACCTCGACTGACCGCGCGGACCCTCGAGGAAGCCCCGGGGCGCCTGTCCGCCCGGCGGACGACGGGAATCCGGGAACAGCGGCTCGGGTACCGTTGGCCGTAGCGGGGCTCGACCGAAACTGAGGGATTCATGGGACTCACCATCGGCGTCGACATCGGCGGCACGAAGATCGCGGCCGGCGTGGTCGACGAGGAAGGCAACATCCTCTCGACCTTCAAGGTGCCGACCCCCACCACGCCCGAGGCCATCGTGGACGCCATCGCCTCGGCCGTGGAGGGCGCCCGCGCGGGCCACGAGATCGTCGGTGTGGGCATCGGAGCCGCCGGTTACGTCAACCGGCAGCGTTCCACCGTCTACTTCGCGCCCAACATCGACTGGCGCCAGGAACCGCTCAAGGACGACGTCGAGGCCCGCGTGGGCCTCCCGGTCGTCGTCGAGAACGACGCCAACGCGGCCGCCTGGGGCGAGTACAAGTTCGGCGCGGGCAAGGGCCACCGCAACGTCATCTGCATCACGCTCGGCACCGGCCTCGGCGGCGGCATCATCATCGGCAACAAGCTGCGCCGCGGCCACTTCGGCGTCGCCGCCGAGTTCGGCCACATCCGGATGGTCCCGGACGGCCTGCTGTGCGGCTGCGGTTCGCAGGGCTGCTGGGAGCAGTACGCCTCCGGCCGCGCCCTCGTGCGGTACGCCAAGCAGCGCGCCAACGCCACCCCGGAGAACGCCGAGATCCTGCTCGCCCTCGGCGACGGCTCCCCCGAGGGCATCGAGGGCAAGCACATCTCCATGGCCGCCCGCCAGGGCGACCCGGTCGCCGTCGACTCCTACCGTGAACTGGCCCGTTGGGCCGGCGCCGGCCTCGCCGACCTCGCCTCCCTCTTCGACCCCTCCGCCTTCATCGTCGGCGGCGGCCTCTCCGACGAGGGCGAACTGGTCCTCGACCCGATCCGTAAGTCGTACAAGCGCTGGCTGGTGGGCGGCAACTGGCGCCCGGTCGCCGATGTGATCGCCGCCCAGCTGGGCAACAAGGCGGGCCTGGTCGGCGCGGCGGACCTGGCGAGAGAGCCGGATCCCATCATGTAGCGGTCACTTCCTGCGCAGGGGCCACGGGGCCCACCCAGGGGCGCGGGGAACTGCGCGACAAGCCACGACGATCCGGCGGTCGCGCACATTCCTCGCGCTCCACCTCATGGGGCGTAAATTGACCACCATGCCGCAGCTCCCCAACTCCCGCACCGAGCCCGACGGTTCGGCCGTCGTCAGGGTCCTGAGCTACAACATCCGCTCGATGCGCGACGACACCGCCGCCCTCGCCCGCATCATCACCGCCTGCGCCCCCGACCTGGTCCTCCTCCAGGAATCACCGCTCTTCTTCCGCTGGCGCAAGAAACTCGCCCGCCTCGCCGCCGCCACCGACCTGGTGATCCTCACCGGCGGCGGCACGGCAGCGGGCCCGGCCGTCCTGTGTTCCCTCCGCGCCACCGTGGAACGCACGGAGGACGTCCTGCTCCCCCTCATCCCCGGCCGGCACCGCCGAGGCCTCGCCACGGCCGTCGTACGACTCGCCGGCGCCCGCCTCGGTGTGATCAGCTGCCACCTCAGCCTCCACAAGGACGAGCGGTACGACCAGAGCGGCATGCTCCTCGACCGCCTCGCCGGACTGGGCGTGGACCACGCGATCGCCGGCGGCGACATCAACGAGCGGCCCGACGGCCCCGCCTTCAGCCGTCTCGCCGACGCCCTGAGCGACTGCCGCACCACCGCGCCCTGGGGCGCCGAGCACACCTTCCCCGCCGCCGCCCCCGACCGCCGTATCGACGGCATCTTCGCCACCGAGGGCGTGGAGGTCCTCGGCTGCGGCGTCCCCCGCGACCTCCCCGGCGTCACCGGGAACGACCTGAGGGCGGCCACGGACCACCTCCCGGTCCTGGCCGCCCTCAGAATCCCCGCTTCCTGAAACCTCAGACCACGGCCCCCCGGCCGGGATCCCCGTCGTCCTCGTCGTCCGGTCGCATCCGCACCACCAGCGTGGCGAAGCCGCCGAGGAAGCCGCCGACGCAGACCGTCGTCAGCCACCACGTCATGTCCCAGCCCAGCAGCACCGCCAGCAACAGCAGCAGCGGCCCGCCGACCACCCCGAGCCAGGCGAACTTGGCCGTGGTGTCGGCGGCCGGCAACGGCGGCGGCTCCGGCGGCACGAAGTGCCCCTCGTCCTCCTCGTCGAAGTCCTCCTCGGCCGGTTCCGGCGCGCTGTAGTCGCGCGGGCCGACACCGGGCGCGAACGAGACGGAGCTGCCGAGCGGCTTGGCCGGTTTCGGCTCCTGTTCCTCCCCGGAGTCACGGGGTTCGTCCTCGTTCGTCCGGGTCTCCAGCAGGGCCAGGTCCTCGATCGACTTGAACGGCTTGGCCCCCGGCGGGTCCGGCGGTTCGTCCCCGTACCCCGCGACGATCGCCGCCCACGCGGCGTCCTCGTCGAAGGGCACGTTCTGCTCCTCCGGCTCCTGGCCCCGACGGGCATCCTGGCCGTCCAGGCCCTCCCGCTCGTCCCGGTTCTCCCGGTCCTCGCGGTCGGAGTCGTGCTCAGCCACCTACGGCCGTCCCTTCCTTGCCGACACTGGGCGCGATCCGGGCGATGAACGCGTAGCTCTCCTCGAAGATCCGGTCCGCATCGTGGTCCAACGTTGCCACGTGGTAGCTCTGTTCCAGGAGGATCTCGGTCACGTCCGTGGACGAGACCCGGCTGAGCACCCGGGCCGGGTCGGCCGCTGGGACCACATGGTCCTGGACGCTGCGCAGCAGCAGCAGCGGCTGTGTGACCTGCGGAAGCTCCCCGTCGATCTGCCGCAGCAGGATCCGCAGCGAGTGCGCCGCGCGCAGCGGCACCCGGTCGTACCCGGTCTCGACGGTCCCCTCCTTCGCGATGTCGCTCGCGATCCCCTTCGTGGAGCGCACGAAGTGGTGGGCCACCGGGAGGGCGTACGCCGACAGCCCGTGCACCTTGTTCGCCGGGTTGACCACGATCAGGCCCTCGACGCCCGCGCCGTGCTTCGCCGCCAGCCGCAGCGCCAGCGCGCCGCCCATGGACAGTCCGGCCACGAACACCCGGGAGCACCGCTCGCGCAGGGCGCGCAGCTCGCGGTCCACCTCCGCGTACCAGTCGGGGCCGCCGGTGAGGGCCATGTCCTCCCAGCGGGTGCCGTGCCCCGGCAGCAGGGGCACCGACACGGTGAGACCCCGGCCGGCCAGATACCGGGCCCAGGGGCGCAAGGACTGAGGGGAACCGGTGAAGCCGTGGCAGAGGAGGACCCCGACCTCCCCGCCCTCGTGGCGGTACGGCTCGGCTCCAGGAAGGACCGGCACCTTCGGTCTCCTGTCTTCGTCTGTTCTGCATGAGAGGGACGTGAGGTTCACGGTACGCGACCCCACTGACACCGACCAGGGCCGTCGGAGCCTTTGCCGCCGCTCCGGGTTAAGGTCTGAGGACACATACAGGAGGCACTGGGTTGTTGTACGGCGCGATGAAGGTCGCTATCGGGGGACCACTGAAGGTCACCTTCAGGCCCTGGGTTGAAGGCCTCGAGAACATTCCCGCCGAGGGCCCCGCGATCCTGGCGAGCAACCACCTGTCCTTCTCGGACTCGTTCTTCCTGCCCGCGGTCCTGGACCGCAAGGTCACGTTCATCGCCAAGGCCGAGTACTTCACCACGCCCGGCCTCAAGGGCAGGCTCACGGCCGCCTTCTTCAAGGGCGTCGGCCAGCTCCCGGTGGACCGCTCCGGCGCGCGCGGCGCGGGGGAGGCCGCGATCAAGAGCGGCATAGACGTGCTGGAGCGCGGTGAGCTGTTCGGCATCTACCCCGAGGGCACCCGCTCGCCCGACGGCCGCCTCTACCGCGGCAAGCCGGGCGGCCTCGCGCGCGTGGCGCTCGCCACCGGCGCGCCCGTCATCCCCGTCGCCATGATCGACACGGAGAAGATCCAGCCGCCGGGCAAGGTGATGCCCAAGGTCATGCGGCCCGGCATCCGGATCGGCGCGCCGCTGGACTTCAGCCGCTACGAGGGCATGGACCACGACCGTTTCGTGCTGCGGGCACTGACGGACGAGGTGATGTACGAGATCATGAAGCTCTCCGGCCAGGAGTACGTCGACATCTACGCGACCGCCGCCAAACGGCAGATCGCGGAGGCGGCCAAGGCCGGCAGGGAGGCCGGGAAGGCCGCGCGGGCGGCGCTCGCACAGGCCGAGAAGGACCAGGCCAAGAAGGAACAGCAGCAGTAGCGGAACAAGAGCAGCAGGGGACGCTCCGGGGGCGGGGGGACTGGACGGATGGCCAGGCGCGAGAGAGTCATGAGGATGTCGGTGGAGCTGCCGCTGTGGCGCGCGCTCTCCGGCTACCGGGTCCTGACGATGCTGTACGCGGTCGGCCTGTTCGCCACCGCCTACGACGACTACGACCGCCCCGGCGTCGCCATCGCCTACTTCGCCGTCCTGTTCGTCTGGACGCTCGCGACCCTGCCCCGGGTGCAGAACGCGGCGGCCTGCACCAAGCGTTTCCTCGCCGTCGACCTCGCCGTCGCGCTCACCGGCATCGTCCTCACCCCGTTCGTGGTCAGTGACCAGCACATCCAGGACGGCGGCCCCACCCTGCCCTCGATATGGACGGCGGGCTCGGTGCTCGCCTTCGCCATCAAGGGCGGCTGGCGCTGGGCGGCGTTCGCCTCCACGCCCGTGGCCGTCGCCAACCTGATCGAGCGCGGCCACCCGGCCCACGACACCGTCCACAACGTGATCCTCGTCTGGGTCGCCTCCCTCGCCATCGGGTACGTCGTCGAGGTCGCCCGCGCCTCCGAGCGCACCCTCGCCCGCGCCCTGGAGATCGAGGCCGCGACCAGGGAGCGGGAGCGGCTCGCCCGGGACATCCACGACGGGGTGCTCCAGGTGCTGGCCATGGTGCAGCGGCGCGGCGCGGTCCTCGGCGGCGAGGCGGCCGAGCTGGGCCGACTGGCCGGTGAGCAGGAGGTCGCGCTGCGCACCCTGGTCTCCGGCGGGCTCGTACCGGTCTCCCGGGTGTCGGAGGACCTGGCCGAGGGGGCCGTCGTACGCCTGGTGGAGGTGCCCGAGGAGCCGGCGGAGAGCGGCGGACCGGTCGATCTGCGCACGCTGCTCGCGCCGTACGCCGCCGCGAAGGTCGCCCTCGCGGAGCCGGGCGCGCCGGTGCTGCTGGAGCCGGCCGCCGCCCGCGAGCTGGCCGCCGCGGTGGGCGCCGCCCTGGACAACGTGCGCCGCCACGCGGGCGAGGACGCCCGCGCCTGGATCCTGGTGGAGGACGAACCCGGCGAGGTGATCGTCACCGTGCGGGACGACGGGCCGGGCATCCCCGAGGGGCGGCTCGCCCAGGCCGAGGGCGAGGGGCGGCTCGGGGTCGCCCAGTCGATCCGGGGCCGGCTGCGCGACCTCGGCGGCCGCGCCGAGCTGATCTCGACGCCCGGACAGGGCACCGAAGTGGAGTTGACCGTGCCGAAGGCCGTGGCGGGGAAGGACAGCAGGCGATGAGCATCAAGGTCATGGTGGTCGACGACCATCCGATGTGGCGCGACGCGGTCGCCCGGGACCTCGCCGAGTCGGGCTTCGACGTGGTCGCCACCGCCGGCGACGGCGAACAGGCCGTGCGGCGTGCCAAGGCCGCCGTGCCGGACGTGCTCGTCCTGGACCTCAACCTGCCGGCCAAGCCCGGTGTCCAGGTGTGCAAGGAGGTCGTCGCCGCGAACCCCGCGCTGCGCGTCCTGGTGCTCTCCGCGAGCGGTGAGCACGCCGACGTCCTGGAGGCGGTCAAGTCCGGTGCGACCGGCTATCTGCTGAAGTCGGCGTCCACCGAGGAACTCCTGGACGCGGTGCGCCGAACCGCGGTCGGCGACCCGGTGTTCACGCCCGGCCTCGCCGGACTGGTCCTCGGCGAGTACCGCCGGCTGGCCTCCGACCCCGGTCCCGCCTCCGGCCCGGACGAGCCGGACGCGCCGCGGCTGACGGACCGGGAGACCGAGGTGCTGCGGCTGGTCGCCAAGGGGCTCAGCTACAAGCAGATCGCCGAACGCCTCGTCATCTCCCACCGCACGGTGCAGAACCACGTCCAGAACACCCTCGGCAAGCTCCAGCTGCACAACCGGGTGGAGCTGGTCCGGTACGCGATCGAGCGGGGTCTCGACGACGAGTGAGGCTCGCGGAGGCGGGCATGTCGTCCGGCTAGCCGACCGGTCGCAACGACCTCATCAACTCCCGCACGATCGCAGCCCCGTTCACCGTCAGCACCGACTCCGGGTGGAACTGCACCCCCGCGAACCCGGGACCCCGTACGGCGTGCACCTCCGCGTTCGGGGCCCGGCTCACCTCGACGCCCCGCCCGGCCAGCTCCTGCGCCCTCGCGTCGTCGCACCGGGCCACGAAGCTGTTGTAGAACCCGACGGTCTCCTCCCGCCCGAACAGGTCCACCACGGTCTGCGCCCCCTGGTACGGCACCTCCTTGCGGACGATGTCCAGCCCCAGCTCCGCCGCGATCAGCTCGTGGCCGAGGCAGACCCCCAGCACCCCGTGCCGGTGCTCCCGCAGCACCCGCGCGGTCAGCTCCCGCAAAAAGCGCATCTTCGGGTCGCCGAGATCGGCCGGGTCACCGGGACCGGGGCCCAGCACCACCGGCCCCTCGTGCGCCGTCACCGTCTCGCGCAGCCCGGGCTCGTCGTAGCGCCGGACGGACACCTCCAGGCCGCCGGAGCGCAGCACGTGCGCGAGCATCGCCGTGAACGTGTCCTCCCCGTCCACGACCAGCGCATGACCGGTGAGGTCCTGCGTGCGCTCCTGCATCCGCAGCCAGAACGGCGCCAGCGACGAGCGCCGCCCGTCCAGCGCGGCCCGTACCCGGGGATCGTCCGCGAGCCGGGGACGCGTCCGCTCCTGCGCGGGCCGGCCCGGCCGTACGCCGAGCGCCGCCAGCACGCCCGCCGCCTTCGCATGCGTCTCGGCGACCTCGCCCGCCGGGTCGGACCCCCGGACGAGCGTGGCGCCGACCGGCACCCGCAGCCGTCCCGCCGCGTCGATGTCGGCGGTCCGGATGAGGATGGGGGAGTCGAGGGTCTGCGCCCCGCCGGAGTCCCGGCCCAGCAGCGCCAGCGCCCCCGCGTAGTAGCCCCGCCCCCCGACCTCGTGCCGCTCGATGACCCGGCAGGCGTTCTGCACCGGCGACCCGGTGACCGTCGCCGCGAACATGGTCTCCCTCAGCACCTCCCGCACGTCCAGCGAGGACCTCCCGCGCAACTCGTACTCGGTGTGCGCGAGATGCGCCATCTCCTTCAGCCGGGGCCCCACGACCACCCCGCCCATGTCGCCGACGGTGCACATCATCTTGAGCTCCTCGTCGACCACCATCGACAGCTCCTCGATCTCCTTGCCGTCGGCGAGGAAGCCGAGCAGATGCTCCGGGGTGGGCCCTTCGGCGGGATAGCGGTACGTCCCGCTGATCGGGTTCATCACGACCGTCCCGCCGGACATCCGCACATGCACCTCCGGGCTCGCGCCCACCAGCGTGCGGTCCCCGGTGTGCACCACGAACGTCCAGTACGCGCCCCGCTCGCCCTCCAGCAGCCGCCGGAACAGCGCGAGGGCGTCCGCCCTGCCGAACCCGGCGATCCCACCCTCGTACGTCCGCCGGATCACGAAGTTCGCGCCCTCGCCGCGTCCGATCTCCTCGCGCAGCACCCGCCCGACGATCGAGGAGTACTCCTCGTCGGTGACGTCGAAGCCCCCGCCCTCGACCCGCACCTCGTGCGCCGGGAGCTGGGCGAGCGCCTCGGCGAGCGGGAGGGCGTGGCGCTCCTCGGGGGTGAGGACGGCGAGCGGGGTGCCGTCGTCGCGGACGTCGAAGCCGCGCTCCCGGATCTGGCGGAAGGGGACGAGCGCGAGGCCCTCGTCCGGGAGGTCGGCCAGCCGGTCGTACGTGGTGACCGGGCCGACCAGCACCTCCACGGTCTGCTCGTCGTGGCCGGGGGTGCGGCGGCGCAGCAGGGCGAAGGGGCGGTCGTCGTGGGACAGCTGTGTCAGGTCCATGGTTCCTCTGCAAGGTGGGGAGGTGGGAGAGGAACGGACCCCGGAAACGCCGAAGGCCGCCCCTCGGGCGGCCTTCGCGACGTCGTGTGTACGCGCAGTCAGTGGGCCGCCGGGAGGACGGTCCACCACCAGTTCTGGGTCGAGTGCGCGAACATGTGCCGCACCCTACCCCACGCCCACCTGAGCGCGGGGGCGTCTCACCTGTCGAGCCGGGGCGAAAAGGACTCGACACGACCCCGTAATGTTGAGGGCGTGACCGTGAACGCTAAGACCAGCGCGAGCGCTGGCAACACCTGGCGAGACCTGCCCGCGGCGCAGCAGCCCGAGTACCCCGACACCGAGGCTCTGCGCGCAGTCGTTGCGGAGCTGGAGTCGTATCCGCCGCTCGTCTTCGCGGGCGAGTGCGACCAGCTGCGCGCCCGGATGGCGGCCGTCGCCAAGGGAGAGGCGTTCCTCCTCCAGGGCGGCGACTGCGCCGAGGCATTCGACGCGGTGTCGGCCGACCACATCCGCAACAAGCTGAAGACCCTGCTCCAGATGGGCGCCGTGCTGACGTACGCCGCGTCCGTCCCCGTGGTGAAGGTGGGCCGGATCGCCGGCCAGTACTCCAAGCCGCGCTCCAAGGGCACCGAGACCCGCGACGGCGTGACCCTGCCGACGTACCGCGGCGACTCGGTCAACGGCTTCGACTTCAACGAGGCCGCCCGGATCCCGGACCCCGAGCGGCTGAAGCGCATGTACCACGCCTCGGCCTCCACGCTGAACCTGGTGCGCGCCTTCACCACCGGCGGTTACGCCGACCTGCGCCAGGTGCACGCCTGGAACCAGGACTTCGTGAAGTCCTCCCCCTCCGGCCAGCGCTACGAGCAGCTGGCGCGCGAGATCGACAACGCGCTGAACTTCATGCGGGCCTGCGGGACCGACCCGGAGGAGTTCAAGACGGTCGAGTTCTACTCCTCGCACGAGGCGCTGCTGCTGGACTACGAGGCGGCCCTGACCCGGGTCGACTCCCGCACCGGGCAGCTGTACGACGTCTCCGGGCACATGGTGTGGATCGGTGAGCGCACCCGGCAGCTGGACCACGCGCACATCGAGTTCGCCTCGAAGATCCGCAACCCGATCGGCATCAAGCTCGGCCCGACGACCACGGCCGAGGAGGCGCTCCAGTACATCGAGCGCCTCGACCCCGACCGTGAGCCCGGCCGGCTGACCTTCATCGTCCGCATGGGCGCCGACAAGGTCCGCGACAAGCTGCCCGAGCTGGTCGAGAAGGTCACCGCGTCCGGCGCGGTGGTGGCCTGGGTGACCGACCCGATGCACGGCAACACCTTCGAGGCGGCCTCCGGCCACAAGACCCGCCGCTTCGACGACGTGCTCGACGAGGTCAAGGGCTTCTTCGAGGTCCACAAGGGCCTCGGCACCCACCCGGGCGGCATCCATGTCGAGCTCACCGGTGACGATGTCACCGAGTGCGTGGGCGGCGGCGACGAGATCTTCGTCGACGACCTCCACCAGCGCTACGAGACGGCCTGCGACCCGCGGCTGAACCGCAGCCAGTCCCTCGACCTGGCGTTCCTCGTCGCGGAGATGTACCGCGACCAGTGACCCTCCGGTCAGTGGAGTGGGGCGCGGATCACATACGATCCGCGCCCCACTCCACTTTTGCCGTCACCGAGTGCCGGGTAAGGTTAGGTTATCCTTATTGATCTCGGCGGGAGGTGAATCCGCGTGTACGTCTGCAGCTGCTTCGGAGTGACTGAAGCGCAGGTCCAGCAGCACGCGGACGACGGTGCCTGCACACCCCGCCAGATAGCCTCCGCCTGCAAGGCCGGCACCGACTGCGGTTCGTGCGTCCGCCGGATCCAGGCGATCCTCGGCCGGGGCACCTGCCCGCGCCGGGAGCTCGCCGACCAGGGCCGGCCGGTCCTGTCCTCGCTGGACGGACTGGACGGACTGGACGGACTGGACGGACTGGAAGAAGCCGCCTAGCTCTCGGGCTGTTCGATCAGCTGCGCGATGTACAGGGCGTCACCGAGCTTCTCCACCAGCTCCAGCTGGGTGTCGAGGTAGTCGATGTGGTGCTCCTCGTCCTCGAGGATCGACTCGAAGATGTTCGCCGAGGTGATGTCGCCCTTCTCGCGCATCACCTTGATCCCGCGCTTGAGGCGGTCGATCGCCTCGACCTCGATCTGGCGGTCGGCCTCGAACATCTCCTTGACGGTCTGGCCCACCCGCACATGGAACAGCCGCTGGTAGTTCGGCAGGCCCTCGAGGAACAGGATCCGGTCGGTGAGCACCTCCGCGTGCTTCATCTCGTCGAAGGACTCGTGCCGCGTGTACTTCGCGAGCTTCGTCCAGCCGAAGTTCTCCTGCATCTTGGCGTGGAGGAAGTACTGGTTGATCGCGGTGAGCTCACCGGTGAGCTGCTCGTTCAGGAACTCGATGACCTCGGGGTCGCCCTGCATCGCAGAGGCTCCTTCCACCTGGGGAGTCGGGGAGGTTGCCGCCGCATGATTGCACCGGTGGGAAAGATCGTCCAGTAAGTGCGTACTTAGTAAGTTAGTGCATGCTTAGTCGGTGTTGCCCGATTCGGGACATGGCAGGTCATGTGCACTGTGTCGGGTCTGTCAGGATGGGGACATGGGTCAGCCGGTGGAGCGCGAATCTGGAGAAGCAGCAGCGTCCGAGCTTCCGCCGGGACAGCGACTGCAGCGCGGCTGGCCGGTCACCCACTACGGGCCGGTCCCCAAGTTCCGGCCCGAGCGCTGGGAGTTCCGGGTCTTCGGCGGCACCGCCGACGGTGAGAAGCGCTGCTGGAACCACGAGGAGTTCACCGCCCTCCCGTACGCGACCGTCGTGGCCGATCTGCACTGCGTGACCAAGTTCAGCATGCTCGGCGCCGAGTGGGGCGGGGTCCCGGCCCGGACCGTCCTGGAGATCGCCCCGCCCGCCGCCGACGTCACCCATGTGATGGTGTGGGCGGAGTACGGCTTCAGCTCCAATCTGCGCCTGGAGGACTTCGCCGCCGAGCGCACGATCTTCGCCACCCACAAGGACGGCGAACTCCTCACCGCCGAGCACGGCTTCCCCGTCCGGCTCGTCGTGCCCCACCTCTACGCCTGGAAGGGGCCCAAGTGGGTCCGCGGCGTCGAGTACATGACCGCCGACCGCCGGGGCTTCTGGGAGGAGCGCGGCTACCACAACATCGGCGACCCCTGGAAGGAGCAGCGCTACTCCTACCAGGAGGAACCGGGGGACGGCCCCGAGCTCTGAGCCTCAGTGGTGGTACTGGTGCACCACCGCATGACCCTTGCCGCGCCCGATCATCCACTTGTTGACCGGCACGGTCACCACGAAGGCGATGACCAGCGAGATCGCGAGCGAGGCCCAGAACAGGACGTCGGACAGGGTAGCGTCCATCGCGTCGGGCCACAGTACGATCACACCGTTGTCGATCAGCTCCATCACCGCGATCGACAGCGTGTCCGCGGCCAGCGCCACCCGCAGCGCGGCACGGAAGCCGAGGCCGGCCCGCAGCACCCCGCGCAGGGTGAACGAGTAGCCGAAGAAGAAGGCCAGGACGATCGCCAGCACCGTGGTCGGCAGATTGCCCCAGCCCAGTGCGGTGCCCACGACCATGCCGAGCACCTCGCCGATGGCGCAGCCGGTGAGGCAGTGCAGGGTGGCCTGGGCGGCCATGGCCCAGGTGGCGGCGGCCGGTGCCGCGGTGTGGTGGACGTGCGCGGTGTGCGTCTCGTGCTCCATGGGTGCCCCCAATGCCGGATGACGGTTCCTGAGTCGCTCGCCTGAGTCGCTCACCTCAAGGAACCGTATACCCCCCTGGGGTATTCCTGAACGTGCTACGCGTCCCGGAGTTTCTTCAGCCGTTCCACGTCCGTCGCATGGCCCTCCTTGCCGCCGGGCGTCTCGATGATCAGCGGGACGCCCTCCGTCGCCGGGTGGGTCATCAGCGCGCGGAACGGGTCCTCGCCGATGTGCCCGGCGCCGATGTTCTCGTGCCGGTCCTTGTGGGCGCCGACCACGTCCTTGGAGTCGTTGGCGTGGATCAGCTTGAGCCGGCCCTCGCCGACGGTGTCCACCAGCAGGTCCAGCGTCTCGTGCATCCCCGACGGGCCGGTCAGATCGTGCCCCGCGGCGAAGATGTGGCAGGTGTCCAGGCAGACGCCGAGCCGGGGATGCGCGTCCAGTGCCTCGAAGTACGGCCCGAAGTCCCAGGTGCGGGAGCAGAGCGAGGAGCCCTGCCCGGCGGTGGACTCCAGCAGCAGGAACGGGTCGTCGTCGTGGGTCAGCTCGTCCAGCAGCGGCAGCAGGTGCTCCCGCACCTGCTTCAGCGCCACGGACCGCTCCCGCCCGCCCGTCGCGCTCCCCGTGTGCACGACCACCCCGAGCGCGCCGATCGCCCGCCCCCGGCGCAGCGAGTGCCGCAGCGACTCCACCGACCGCTCCACCGTCGCCTCGGTGTGCGACCCGAAGTTGATCAGGTACGGCGCGTGCACGTACGCCGGGAGCGACTCCGCGGCGCACGCCTCCCGGAACGCCTCGTCCTGCGCGGGGTTGCCCACCGGGGTGGCCCAGCCGCGCGGGTTGGCGACGAACACCTGGACCGTCTCGGCCTTGAGGTCACGGGCGTACGACAGGCCCACGGAGTGCAGTCCGCCGGCCACGGGGACATGACCGCCGACGGGGTTGCGGGAGGGGAAGGGCGCTGCTGGGCGGGATGGCTGACTCACCCGTTCAGGGTGTCATGCGGTGCCCCGGACCCGGTCACCGGATGGTGATCGTGATCGTCGACCCCTTGGGTGCGGTGTCGCCGCCGTCCACCGACTGCTTCTTCACCGTGTCACCGAACAGCCCGAGCAGCCCGCGGTCCTCCTTGACCTCGAATCCGGCCTGTTCGAGCGCCGTCTTCGCGTCGTCGACGCTGTCCCCGACCACGTCCGGGACCTCGACCATCTCCGGGCCCTTGGACAGCGTCAGCGTCACCGTGTCGCCGTCGGCGGCCTGGCTGTCCGCCTCCGGGGTCTGCGCCGCGACCTGCCCCTTGTCGAACTCGGACGTGACCTGTTCGGCGGAGACCTCCACCGTCAGACCGGCCTCCTCCAGCTCGGCCTTCGCGTCGTCCAGATCCTCGCCGGTGACGTCCGGGACGTCGATCGCGCTGCCCTTGCTGACGACGATCGAGACCGCCGAGCCCGCCCGCCGCTCCGTGCCCGCCTCGGGCGAGGTGCTGATCACGAAGCCCTTGATCACATCGTCGCTGAACTCCTGGGTGACCTGCCCCGGCTCCAGCCCGTCCGACGTCAGCAGCCCCTTGGCCTTGTCCAGCCGGGACCCCGTCACATCCGGCACCTTCACCGTCTGCGGGCCGTCGGAGACGGTGAGCGTGACCGAGTCGTGCTTGCGGATCCGGGTGCCCGGCTCCGGGTCCGTGCTGATCACGGTGCCGCGTCTGACGGTGTCGCTGTAGGCGTGCTTGACCGCGCCCACCTCGAGTCCGGCGGACTCCAGCCGCTGCTCCGCCTTCGCCCGCGACTGCGTGAGCACCGCCGGCACCTTGGTGAACTGCCCGGAATTGATGTACCAGACGCCGGCGCCGACGCCGATCACCAGCAGCACGACGGTGACGAGGGCGAGCAGCCCGCGCCGGGGCCGCGCCCCGCGCCGACGGGGAGGCAGCGGAGGGGGGCTCTGGAACCGGGAGGTCCGGTTGACCTCGTCCGGGCCGAACCCCTCCTCCTCGTTGACCGGCAGCGGCCGGGGCACGGTCAGCGAGCGCGGGATCACGCTCGTCCGGTCCTCGGCGTTGTCATGGGCGGCGGACACCGCCTGCGGGGGCACGGCGTCGAGCTGGTCCTCGGTCAGCCCGGCGCGGGCGTCCCGCACCTGGCCGAGCAGCGCGACCGCGTCCTGCGGCCGGATCTCCCGGGTGCGGGCGGTGGCCGAGGCGACCAGTTCGTCCAGCGCGAGCGGCAGGCCGGGGACCTCGGCGGAGGGCGGCGGTACGTTCTCGTGGAGATGCTTGTAGAGCACGATCGCGGGGGAGTCCCCGTCGTGCGGCTTCTCCCCGGTGAGCATCTCGTAGAGCACGACACCGCACGCGTACACGTCGACCCGGGGGTCGGCGGCGCCGGGCGTCTCGATCTGCTCGGGCGCGAGGTAGGCGACGGTCCCGAGCACGGCGCCGGTGGTGCTGGTCACCGTGTCCACGGACCGCACGAGCCCGAAGTCCGCGACCTTGACCCGCCCGTCGTCCCCTATCAACACGTTCTCGGGCTTCATGTCCCGGTGCACGAACCCGGCGCGGTGCGCGGCGCCGAGCGCGGCGAGCACCGGCTCCAGGATGTCGAGCGCGGCCCTCGGCTGGAGCGCGCCGCGCTCCCGCAGCACGTCCCGCAAGGTGCAGCCGGCGATGTACTCCATCGCGAGATACACATACGACCCGTCCGTCCCCTGGTCGAACACCTGTACGACGTTGGGGTGGGCGAGCCGTGCGACGGACTTGGCCTCCCGGATGAACCGCTCGACGAAGGACCCGTCGGCCGCGAGCGCCGGATGCATCACCTTGAGGGCGAGCACACGGTCGAGGCGGGTGTCCACGGCCCGGTAGACCGTGGCCATCCCGCCCACGGCGATCCGCGCGTCGATGCGATACCGCCCGTCGAGCACCTGCCCGACCAGAGGGTCCTGAAGGGTCGTGTCCACGCAGCGAGTCTACGAGCCACGACCGACACCCCACCCCCACCCACCCATTCGGAGCACGACTGCAGCCGACCTGTGACGCACCCTGCGAGGCGGGGGTGGGGGTGTGGGGTGTGCGGGGGCGCGGGCCTGCGGGGCGGGCGTGAGGGGCGTCGGGAGGAGTGTGCGGAGGTGGGGGTGGGTGAGGGGCGGCCGCCGATGGTGGGTGGCCCCCTCGGGTCGGGTCGGCTCTTGGCCTACTGGAAACGGGTGGTGCGGGGGTGGGGGAGGGGCGGGTCAGAAGGCGGGGCGTTCCGGGTCCAGGGCGGCCAGACCCTCCGTGGGGGAGGACGCCTCCGCGAAGTAGCGGCGGGGGATACGCCCCGCCAGCCGGGCCAACCGCCCCGCTTCGACACCGGCCCGCATGGCCGACGCCATCCGCTCAGGATCCGGCGACCGCGTCACCGCCGACGCCAGCATCACCCCCGCACACCCCAACTCCATCGCCAACGCCACATCGGACGCCGTCCCGGCCCCCGCGTCCAGAATCACCGGCACCCCCGCCCGCTCCACGATCAGCTGGAAGTTGTGCGGGTTGCGGATCCCGAGCCCCGACCCGATCGGCGACCCCAGCGGCATCACCGCCGCACACCCCACGTCCTCCAGCTTCCGCGCCAGCACCGGATCGTCGTTCGTGTACGGCAGCACCGTGAACCCGTCGTCCACCAGCGTCTCCGCCGCCTCCAGCAGCTCCACCGGATCCGGCAGCAGCGTCCGCTCGTCGGCGATGACCTCCAGCTTCACCAGCGACGTCCCGAGCGCCTCCCGCGCCAGCCGCGCCGTCAGCACCGCCTCCCCGGCCGTGAAGCACCCCGCCGTGTTGGGCAGCACCCGGATGCCGAGCCGCCGGAGCACCGACAGCACGGAGCCCCGTACACCGGGGTCCACCCTCCGCATCGCCACCGTCGTCAGCTCGGTCCCGGACGCCACCAGCGCCCTCTCCAGCACCTCCAGGCTCGGCGCACCCCCCGTACCCATGATCAAACGGGACGAGAAGGACGTACCACCGAGGAGGAACGGGTCGTCGGCCACGGCGCTCACCCTCCCTGCACGGCGGTCAGGACTTCCACCCGGTCGCCCTCGCGGAGCGCCGTCGCCGACCACTCCGTGCGCGGGACGACCGTCTCGTTCAGCGCGGCCGCCACCCCGGAGGGCGCCGCCGTCAGGGACCGTACGACGCTGTCGAGGGCCGTACCGGGAGCGACCGCCTGCCGCTCCCCGTTCACCGAGATGTTCACCGAGACGTTCATACGAGCTGCTCCGAGCGGGCGGCGGCGCCGAAACGCCGGGGCGTGAAGGGGCGGGCCTCGTCGGGGAGTTCCCCGGTGGCCAGGGCATGCGCCAGGGCGTCCCCGGTCACCGGCGTCAGCAGCACCCCGTTGCGGTAGTGCCCGGTGGCCAGCAGCAGCCCCTCCAGCGCGGTCGGCCCGAGCAGCGGCGCGTTGTCGGGGGAGCCGGGCCGCAGTCCCGCGCGCGTCTCCGTCAGCGGCAGTTCCGTGATGCCCGGCACCAGCTCGTGCGCGTCGCGCAGCAGTTCGTACACGCCGCCCGCCGTCACCGCCGTGTCCCAGCCCAGTTCCTCGCTGGTGGCGCCCACGACCAGCTCGCCGTTCTCCCGGGGCACCAGATACACCTGGCTGCCGCGCACCACGGCCCGCACGGTACGGCTGAGGAACGGCGCGTACCCGGCCGGCACCGACAGCCGCAGCACCTGCCCCTTCACCGGCCGCACCGGCGGCAGTACGTCCTCCGGCACCCCCGCCAGCCGCCCGCTGAGACTCCCCGCCGCGAGCACCACCTGCCCCGCCCCCAGCGCCGTACCGTCACCCGTGACGACCCCCGCCGCCCGCCCGCCCACGACCGACAGCCGCTCGGCCCACGCCCGGTGCAGGACCACCCCCGCCCGTTCGCACGCCACGACCAGCGCGTCGGCCAGCCGCCGGGGATCGATCTGGTGGTCGCCGTCCACCCGCAGCCCGCCCCGCACCCCGGGCGCGAGCATCGGCTCCAGGCGCCGGCACTCCCGGCCCGTGAGCCACTCCGACTCCAGCCCCGACCGCGCCTGCAACGCGTGCAGTTCCCGCAGATGGGCGCGGTCGTCGGCGTCCAGCGCCACCGCGAGCGTGCCGCACCTGCGGTAGCCGAGGCCGAGCCCCGTCGCCTCCGTCAGCTCGGCCGCGAAGTCCGGGTACCGGCGGGCCGAGGCCAGGTTGAGCCCCAGCAGGGTCTGCTCGCCGTGGTGCAGTTCGGTGACGGCGGCCAGCATCCCGGCCGCCACCCGCGCGGCCCCGCCGCCCGGCTCGGGGTCCACCACCGCCGTGGCGAACCCGCGCTGCGCGGCCCGCCACGCCGTGACCAGCCCGATGATCCCGCCCCCCACGACGAGGACGTCGGATGTACGTGTACGCGACATGGGCGTCCAGCCCCTCCCTTCGCCGGCATGACCCGGATCAGGTTCGTACGGTCGGAGGCCGGCCAGCCTCCCTCTCAGCCCGGTGCGTCCGGGCTCCCGCGAGTGCTCTACGTTGGCCACACCCTAGCCCGTGCTTCCGCGCCCCTGTAAAGGGAGCCTCCCGCCCCGCAAGGAGCCCTGTCCCGATGCCCCGTTCGCTCGACGGTCTCGTCCTCGCCCCCGTCGCCGACCAGGCCCCGGGCCAGGTCGGCACCCGCACCCGCTTCGCGTACCACGAGCACGACGGTGTGATCTGGGCGGACTACGCGGGCGGCGACGTCGTACGCGGCCATCTCGTGGGTACCCGTGAGGAGGACCGGCTCGACTTCCGGTACGTCCAGCTCAAGCAGGACGGTACGACCTCCTCGGGGCACTGCGTCTCGACGGTCCTCGCCCTGCCGGACGGCCGGGTGCGGCTGGAGGAGACCTGGTCCTGGGAGTCGCAGGAGGGCAGCGGCACCAGCGTTGTGGAGCAGGTCACGGAGCACGACGGCTGACTGACGAAACGTCAGGTGTCTATGGTGATCAGGTGAGCGAGCTGAGCAGGGAAGAGGACAGGCGGGCCGGGCGGCGCGTGGTCGTCGTCGGCGCGGGCATGGCCGGGGTGCAGACCGCGGTCGCCCTGCGCGAACAGGGCTTCGACGGCACCGTGACGCTGATCGGCGCGGAGCCCCACCAGCCCTACGACCGGCCACCGCTGTCCAAGGCGGTACTGCTGGGCAAGGCCGAGGGCTCCGCCTTCGACGTCGACTTCGAGGGCCTCGGCATCGAGCTGCTGCTCGGCCGCGAGGTGCTCGGCCTGCGGCCCGCCGACCACGAGGTGGACACCGAGGCCGGGCCCGTCCCGTACGACGTCCTCGTCCTCGCCACCGGCGCCGAACCGGTCCGGCTGCCGGGCGCCGACGGTGTGCCCGGCGTCCATCTGCTGCGCACCCTGGACGACGCCGAACGGCTGCGGCCCGTCCTCGCCGCCGCGCACGACATCGTGGTCGTCGGCGCCGGCTGGATCGGCGCCGAGTTCGCCACCGCCGCACGCGAGGCCGGCTGCGCGGTCACCGTCGTCGAGGCCGCCGACCGGCCCCTCGCCGGCGCCCTGCCGGCCGAGGTCGCCGCCCCGATGACCTCCTGGTACGCCGACAGCGGCACCGACCTGCGCACTCGCGCGCGCGTGGCCCGCGTCGAGCCCGGCGCGGTCGTCCTCGACGACGGCACCCGGCTGCCCGCGGGCGCCGTCGTCGTCGGCATCGGCGCCCGACCCGCCACCGCCTGGCTGGCCGACTCCGGCGTCGCTCTGGGCCCTCATCACGAGGTCCTGGCCGACGACCGGCTGCGCACCTCCGTCCCGGACGTGTACGCGGTCGGCGACTGCGCCTCCTTCCCCTCGGCGCGCTACGGCGAACGCCTCCTCGTCCACCACTGGGACAACGCCCTCCAGGGCCCCCGCACGGTCGCCGCGAACATCATCGGCACGGCCACGGACGAGCCCCCGGCCGTCTACGACCCGGTCCCGTACTTCTGGTCCGAGCAGTTCGGCCGCTTCGTCCAGTACGCCGGCCACCACGCCCCGGCCGACACCCTGGTCTGGCGCGGCGACCCGACGGGCCCGGCCTGGAGCGTCTGCTGGCTCCGCGAGGGCCACCTGACCGCCCTCCTGGCCGTGGGCCGCCCCCGCGACCTGGCCCAGGGCAGACGCCTGATCGAGTCAGCCACCCGCATGGACCCTGAGGCGTTGGCGGACCCGGGCCGCCCTTTGAAGACCGCGACTGCACTCACCTAGGGGCGCGGGGAACTGCGCGACCAGCCCCCACGCGGCCGCACCCGACCACGCACCCATCGCCGCCCACCCCCACATGCGCCTACCCTTGACCCCGTGACCGAGATTGACGCAAAGACCGATGCTCTCGTCCCTGCCTGGCTGACCGTGCCCGACATCGCGGAGATGCTCGATGTCGACGTGATCCGTGTCCGGCAGCTGATCAAGGAGGGCCAGCTCATCGCCGTACGCCGCGGTGAGAACCGCGCGCTGCACGTGCCCGCCGCCTTCATCGACGGCGACAAGGTCGTCAAGGGCCTCGCCGGCACCCTGACGCTGCTGCGGGACGACGGCTTCACGGACGAAGAGATGCTGGAGTGGCTCTTCACGCCCGACGACAGCCTGCCCGGCACCCCCGCCCAGGCCCTCAGCGAGAATCGCGGTACGGAGGTGAAGCGCCGCGCCCAGGCGCTCGCCGTCTGAGGCAGCCAGTACCGACACCACGGGGGACACCGATGACCGACACCGCTCGCGCACGCCTGGCCGACGCCCGCCTGTACCTGTGCACGGACGCCCGCACCCGCCAGGGCGACCTCCCGGAGTTCCTGGACGCGGTCCTCGCGGGCGGTGTCGACATCGTGCAGCTGCGCGACAAGGGCATGGAGGCCGCCGAGGAGCTGGAGCTGCTGGCGGTGTTCGCCGAGGCCTGCGCCCGGCACGGCAAGCTCCTCGCGGTCAACGACCGGGCCGATGTCGCCCACGCGGCCCGCGCCGACGTCCTCCACCTCGGCCAGGGCGACCTGCCGGTCCCCGCGGCCCGCGCGATCCTCGGCGACGACGTCCTCATCGGCCGCTCCACCCACTCCCGGGCGGAGGCGGAGGCCGCCGCCGTCCAGGAGGGCGTGGACTACTTCTGCACCGGCCCCTGCTGGCCCACCCCCACCAAGCCCGGCCGGCCCGCGCCCGGCCTCGGCCTGGTCCGGCACACCGCCGCCCTCGGCACCGAGCGGCCCTGGTTCGCGATCGGCGGCATCGACCTCGGCACCCTCGACGAGGTGCTGGAGGCCGGCGCCCGCCGGGTCGTGGTCGTCCGGGCCCTCACCGAGGCGGACGATCCGGGCACGGCGGCGGCGGAGTTCGCGAAGCGGTTGCGTCAGCACTAAGGACGTCTGCCCGTATGCCTGCCCGTATGCCTGCCCGTATGCCTGTCCGGATGTCTGTCCAATGGGTGGACAAGCGGCCGACAATTCGGGCAAATATCCGGCATCCGGTTGGGTGACCGTCGGCCCCTGGATAACCTGCGGGTATGGCCCTAGGAACCGCATCCACCAGGACGGACCGCGCACGCACCGTGCGTGACATCCTGGCGACCGGCAAGACGACGTACTCGTTCGAGTTCTACGCGCCGAAGACGCCCAAGGGCGAGCGGAGCCTGTGGGACGCGCTCCGCAGGGTCGAGGCGGTCGCCCCCGACTTCGTCTCGGTGACCTACGGCGCCGGGGGCTCCACCCGGGCGACCACGGTCAAGGAGACCCAGCAGATCGTCGTCGACACCACCCTCACCCCGGTGGCGCACCTCACCGCCGTCGACCACTCCATCGCCGAGCTGCGCAACATCATCGGCCAGTACGCCGACGCCGGGATCCGCAACATGCTCGCGGTGCGCGGCGACCCGCCAGGCGACCCGATGGGCGACTGGGTGCCGCATCCCCGGGGCCTCACCTACGCCGCCGAGCTCGTCCGGCTCATCAAGGAGTCGGGCGACTTCTGTGTCGGCGTCGCCGCCTTCCCCGAGATGCACCCGCGCTCCGGCGACTGGGACACCGACGTCGCGCACTTCGTCGACAAGTGCCGGGCGGGCGCCGACTACGCCATCACGCAGATGTTCTTCCAGCCCGAGTCCTACCTGCGGCTGCGCGACCGGGTCGCGGCGGCCGGCTGCGAGACCCCCGTCATCCCGGAGGTCCTGCCGGTGACGAGTGTGAAGATGCTGGAGAGGCTGCCAAAGCTCAGCAACGCGCACTTCCCGGACGTCCTGAAAGAGCGGATCCTCACAGCCAAAGAGGATCCGGCCGCTGTACGCTCCATTGGAATCGACTTCGCCACGGAGTTCTGCGCTCGGCTCCTCGCCGAGGGAGTGCCCGGACTGCACTTCATCACGCTCAACAACTCCACGGCGACACTGGAAATCTACGAGAACCTGGGTCTGCACCACCCGCCGCAGGCCTAGACCGGTCGCACCGATTTACGACACACTGCGTAGCGGCCACTGGGAGAGGGGCGTACATGGGCTGGACGGTCCTCTACATCGCGTTCGGCATCGTCGCGCTGTGGCTGCTCGGTGAGGTGCTGCTGCAGTACAAGGCGCGCCTGCGCTGGCGACTGCTGGCCTTCGTGGGCTTCCTCGGTGTCGTGCTGGGCGTGCTGATCCCCTCGGTGATCGTCATCGGGCTGGGCGCGGCCGCCTTCGCGGTCGGCCAGACGTACGTCACGCTGTCCTTCCGCCGCGGCTTCGCCGAGGGCTGGGCCGTGCGCCGCGGCGACGGCGAGGGACCGCTCCCCAAGGGCCTGGGCAAGGGCCGCCGCACCAAGGACGACCGCGAGGACCCGGACCTGGACGGCGCCGAGCCGGGGACCGGGAGCCTCCCCGGATACGGCGACATCGATTCCTCCTCCTTCGGCGGCGACGGCCCGGTCTACGGCCAGGACAAGGGCGCGGGCGCCTTCGCCGAGGAGGACTACGACCGCGACGACGTCTTCACCCCGGCCGCCCGCACGGCCCAGGCCTCCGCCGCGGAGACCACCACCGTCTACTCGCCGCAGCCCATGCCCGACGACACCAACGCCTACGGCATATACACCGACTCCTCCGAGTTCGCGGGAGCCGGCGGCCAGTCCCAGGACCAGTACGCGACGGCCGCCCAGGGCGCCGACCAGAGCTACGGCTACGACGGCTACTCCGGGTACAACCAGCAGCAGTACGGCTACGACACCACCGGCGAGCAGCAGTACGCCGCCTACTCCGACCCGTACATCGGCACCCAGACCTACGGCGGCGGCTCCTACGACGGCGGCTACGACCAGCAGCAGTACGGGCAGCAGGGCCACGGCCAGGACCAGTACGGCACCGGCGCCACCGGGGGCTACGGGGAGACCCCGGCGGGCGGGGTCTGGGTCCCGCAGCAGCGCACCGACGACCCGTTCGGCAGTGAACTCCCGCCCGAGCAGCAGCAGTACCCGTACCAGGGCGACGGCCAGCAGGGTCAGCAGGGGCAGCAGAACCACGGGTACGACGACCAGCAGTACCGCTTCTGACGGCCCGGCCGTCAGGCCCTCACTGCGAGCCGCGGAACTCCGGTCCCTCCACGATCAGTCCGGCCACGAGCGCACCCGACATGCCGGCGTGGGGCAGCCCGCCTCCCGGATGTGACCAGCCGGCGGCCGTGAACAGCCCTTGCAGACCGGTCGAGTTGGCCGGGTGCAGCAGTCGGCCCCCGGCCGCCGCCAGCGACGGCGCAGGGACGGCGCCGCCCGGGGCTCCCGTCTCCGCCGCGATGTCCGCGGGGGTGCGCACCTCGCGCCACAGCACACGGTCGCGCAGCCCCGGCACGGCCCGCTCGGCCGCCGAGACCAGAGCCTCCACGTGTTCCTCGCGGATCTCCGCCCCCGCGGGCACCGTGGCACCGAGCGTGACCGCCTCGTGGTCGCCGTCCGGCAGCAGCGCCGGATCGCCGGGCCGCACCACCGTGACCGTCGGCCGCGCGGGCACCGCGGGCGCCGTACCGAACAGGCTCTCCAACTCGCCCTCACGGTCCCCGGTGTGCACCACCGTCCGGTGCGCGGTGCCCTCAGGCCGGGCACCGCGCAGCGCGAGCAGCACCGTCAGCCTGCTGGGCAGGCCCCGCTGGGGCGGCACCTCGCCCTCGCCCCGGACGGGCAGCCCCGCCGTGCCGCCGGGCGCGACCACGAAGTCCGCGTCCACCACCTCGCCACCGGCCAGCTCCACACCGGTCGCCCGGCCGTCCTTCTCCAGCACCCGGACGACCTCGGCGCCGAAGACGAACTCGACCCGGCGGGCCACGCACCGCTCGTACACCGCGCGGGCCAGCTCCCGCAGACCCCCGCGCACGTACCACATGCCGAAGGCGTGCTCCATGTACGGCAGCACGGCCGCGCTCGCCGGGGCGCGGCGGGGATCCAGGCCGTACACGAGCGCGTGCCCCTCCAGCAGGGCGGCCAGCCGGGGGTCACGCAGCTCCCAGGCGCCCACCTCGGCGAGGGTGCCCGCCCGGCGGGTGCGCAGCAGCCTCTTGTGCGGCACCGCCGGATAGGGCTCACGGTCGGCCAGCACCCGCCAGTTCGGCCACAGGGGCTCCTCCAGGAGCGGACGGCGGGTGCGGTCCCAGGCCTCGCGGGCCCGGACCAGGAAGTCGCCCCAACGCAGCCCCGCGCCCGGGCCGAGCGCCCCGTCCAGGGCGGAGACGACCCCCGCACGCGAGGCGTTCGGCAGGGACACCTCGGTGCCGTCCGCGAACAGGTGCCGGGCCGACGGATCGACCTGGACCAGCTCGACGCACGCCTCCAGCGGCTCCTTGCCGGTCTTGACGAACAGGTCCCGGTAGACCGCGGGCAGGGGCAGCAGCCCCGGCCCGGTGTCGAAGCCGAAGCCGTCCCGCTCGAAGCGGCGCACCGCTCCGCCGTACGTCTCCGTACGCTCGTACACCGCCACCCGGTGGCCCGCGACGGCCAGCCGGGCGGCGGTCGCCATCGCGCCCAGCCCGGCGCCGATCACCGCAATCCGTGCCATGCCGGTGACTTTATCGGCCGCCACCGACAAGTACGGCGACGGAGGCGATCGTGACCAGACGACCGCGGAGCGTTCTGGGGTTGAGCACACAGCCCTGAGTACACGTACCTAGTCGGTGAGTTGAGTACGCGCGCGGATGGGGGCCGGCCTGCGCGAACGCGACAGTGGAGACACGGAAAAGGGGCGCGGCTCCGGCACCGGCGACACGGGGCGCCGGAACGGAGCGGCCCTCGCTCCGCTCCTTCCGCCGACCAGTCGGCGGGAGCGAGACACGGGGGAGATACGGGGAGACCCGGGGGAACCGACCGCACGGGGGAACGGGGGAAATCGGGGGGAACGGGGGAGCACGGGGAAGCGCCGGTGCGTGGTGGCCCGCGGGGGACGTGGCCATGGCGGACCGGCGCTTTCGTGCGTGCGCGTCCCGTCGTAGGTGCCCCGTCCGTCAGCGGGGACCGCTCACCCGCCCCTGCAGCAGCCGGGACAGCGCCGAGTGGACATCGTCCAGCGAGCGCTCCGGCTGGAACGCCTGCCAGTCCAGGGCGGCCACCAGGACCATCCCGACCAGCGCGGACGCGGTCAGCTGGACATCGATCTCCTCGCTGAACTCGCCGTTGTCCACGCCCTCGCGCAGCACGCCCTCCACGACGGCCACCGCCTGCTCGCGCACCACCATCAGCGTGGACTGCCAGGTCCGGTTGGTGCGCCACAGCTCGGCCACGTACAGCTGGGTGAAGGACGGGTAGCGCTCGATGAAGACAAGGCCGGCGCGGACCATCGCGTCCAGCGCGTCGACCTTGCTGCCGCCCCGCTGCTCGGTGTCCTCGGCGGCCTGTCTCAGGGAGGCGGTGAGCAGGCCCACGCCGTGCCGCAGCAACTCCTCGAAGAGGACCGACTTGCTGGCGAAGTTGTAGTAGACCGTGCCCTTCGCGACGCCGGCCCGCTCGGCGATCTCGTCCACCGTGGTGGCGGAGAAGCCCTGTTCGGCGATGAGGGTGACGGCCGCCTCGTAGAGCTTCTGCCGGGTGGCCTCGCGGCGGGTGCGGCCGCCCGACGTGGTGCTGCTTTCCATGGTCCCGATTGTCACAGGAACCCGACCTCCCGTACGCCGGATCTTCACAGGCTCAGTTCCGGGTGCAGCCGGTCCAGCGTCCACACCTGGCGGCGGCGTGCCGACAGGGCGGTCAGCGCCAGCGCCCCCGCGGTGAACAGGACGAGCACCACGCACGCGTGCCACACCGGTTCCAGTCCGCCGCCCGTGATGAGCCTGCGCAGCGCCTCCACGACGTAACTCATCGGCAGCCAGGGATGGATGGCGTTGAAGAAGCCGGGGCTGGTCTGCACCGGATAGGTGCCGCCCGCCGAGGTGAGCTGGAGCATCAGCAGCGCCAGGACGAGGATCCGGCCCGCCGCGCCGAAGCGTGCGTTGAGCCACTGCACGAGGGCCGCGAAACACGCCGTGACGAGGAAGAGGAAGCCCACCGTCCCGGCCGCGCGGGCCATCTCCAGGCCGATCGCCCAGTGCAGCACGGCCATCAGGGCCGTCGTCTGGAGCACCCCGACGGCGACCACCGGCAGCCAGCCCGCCAGCGCGATCCGCCAGGCCGGGGCGCCGACGGCGAGGGCGCGCCGGTTCATCGGCGGGATCAGCATGTACGCCACCATCGCGCCCACCCACAGTGACAGCGGGATGAAGTACGGGGCGAAACCGGTGCCGTAGTTCGCCGCCTTGTGCAGGTCCTGGGCGGCGAGTCGCACGGGGTCGGCCATGACGGCGGTCCGCGTGTCGCGCTGCTGCTCGTCGTAGTCGGGGATGCGCGCGGCGCCGTCGTGCAGCCCGTCGGCGAGCCGTCCCGAGCCGTCGGAGAGCTTGAACATGCCGCCGGTGAGGTCCGCGGCCCCGGACCTGAGCCTGCCGACGCCCTGGTCCAGGGTGCCGGCGCCGGTGCTGGCCGTGCCGAGCCCGGTGTGCAGCTCCCGCGCTCCCGCGGCGACCTTCCGGGCGCCCGTGTTGAGGGCGTTGATCCGGGTCACCGCGTCGTCGAGGTCCTCGGAGAGGTGCGGGGCCCGGTCGGCGAGGGCCTGTGCCTGCTCCTGGAGGGTGCCGAGGTGGGCGCGCAGGGTCGTCAGGTCGCCGTCCTGGTCGGCGATCAGCGTGGTGAGGTCGTCCGCGATCGTGGCGACCTCGGCGGCCGTGTCCCGGGCCTTCTCCAGGTCCGCGCAGGCGGGGTCGGGCAGCACGGGGTTCTCGCAGCGCGCCCGGTAGAGGGCGGCGAGGGCGTCCGAGGCGGTGTGTGCCCCCTCGCCGGCGATCGGGGCGGCCTTCACCAGCGTGTCGAGGTGGGCGCCGACCGCCTCGGCGGAGTCCGCGACGAGCTGCGCGGTGTCGCCGATGGTCTTCTCGTTGTCCTTCAGGAAGGGGCCGACCTTGCCCGCGACCCCGTTGACCCGGTCGGCGAGCGTCTGGGTGCCGTTCGCGACCTGCTGCGTGCCGTCCGCCAGCTCGCCGGACCCCGAGTCGAGCTTCTCCAGGCCCGTGGCCAGCGAGCCGCTGCCCTTCTTGGCCGCGGCCAGTCCGTCGGCGAGGTCCTTGGACCCCTTCTCGGCCTTGCCGATGCCGCCGTTGAGGTCGTCGGCGCCGTCGGCCGCCTTCGCGGTCGCGCCGTGCAGGTCGGAGAACGAGACGAAGATCTTGTCCAGGAACGACCGCGAGGCCTTCGTGGAGGCGGCCGTGCGGACCTCGCTGAAGACGGTCCGTGAGATCTGCCCGACGATGTAGTTGTTCGCGTCGTTCGTCCGTACCCGGAGGGCGCCGGTCTCCGGTGTGTCGCCCGCGCTGGAGGCGATCCGCGCGCTGAGGTCGGCGGGCATGGTCAGCGACAGGTAGTAGGTGCCGTCCTCCACGCCCGCGCGTGCCTGCTCGGCGCTCACCTCGTGCCAGTCGAAGACCTCGCTGTCCCGCAGCCCCCGGGTGATGTCGTCCCCGGCGGTGATCCGCCTGCCGTCGGCCGTCGCCCCCTTGTCGTCGTTGACCAGCGCCACCGGGATGCGGTCGAGCCGGCCGTAGGGGTCCCAGAACGACCACAGGTACAGCGCCCCGTAGAGCAGCGGCAGCAGCAGAAGCGCCACCAGGGCGGCCCTCGGCAGCTTCCCCCTGCCGAAGCGGCGCAGCTCAATCGCGGCCAGTCGCGGCGAGCGCATCGGCCTTCTCCTTCTCGTCGGGTCCGGGGGCGGGCGCCTCGGTGTCCGGCGCCGTGTCCCCGGGTGGGCGGGCGGACACCGCGGTGACTCCTTCGGGGGCCTCGGCGCAGACCGCCAGGACGGTGGTCCCGGACGCGGCGATCGCTCTCAACAGGTCCCAGGCCGCGCCGCGTTCGGCTTCGGACAGCTTCAGGTCGGTGTCGTCGACGCCGAGCAGCGCCGGCCGTCCGACGAGCGCGAGGGCCACCGACAGCCGCAGTGCCTCGATCCGTTCCAGATCCCGTACGGCGGTCCGCCCGCCCTTGGGCAGGGCCGCGCGGTCGAGACCGGCCGCCTCCAGTGCGGTGCCGATGCCGAGCTCCGCCGCCGCGGCCCGCTCCGCGCGCGGGCGCAGCAGGTCCCGTACGGATCCGCCGAACCGCCGCTGGAGCAGCGCCCGTTCGCGCAGGTGCTCGTCGACGGTCAGCGCCGGGTCGAGGTCGGTGACGCCGGCGACATGCGCGAGCGCGCCGATCCGGCGTACGGCCGCCGACTGCTTCGGCAGCCGGGCCGTGCCCACGGTCGCCGTCCCCTCGGTGGCTCTCATCCGGCCGGTGAGCGCGAGCAGCAGGCTCGTGCGGCCGGAGCCGGACGGTCCCGCGATCGCGAGCAGCGAGCCGGGTTCCGCGTCGAGGTCCACGCCCCGGAAGGCCCAACCCCGGGGGCCGCTGAGGCCGAGGCCTTCGGCTGTGATGCGGACGCCGCCCACAATCCCCCCACTTTTTGAACTGACTGGTCAGTGCAAAAAATAGCCCGAACCTTCGATCGAAGCAAAAGCCCAGGTCAGAACGGATTGTCAGTGGCATACCGCACGATGGGCACATACGGCACCACCCGCCAGGGAGTGCCGTCACCCAGACGACAGGAGGTTCGTCATGGCCAGCTTCCACGCAGCCGCCGCACACCGGCGCCGCGCCACCGGCCCTGCCCCCTCACTGACCGGCCCGGCGAGCGACGTCCACCCCGTGCTGCGCCGGACGACGGCACCGCCCGCCGCACTCGACCTGCTCGCCCAGGCCCGTGCCGGCCTGGAGGAGGCGGCCGTCCTCGAAACCCCCAACGAGCGCTACGCCACGGCCCATCTGGCCGCCCTGCGCACCGCCGCCGCCGTTCTCGCCGCCCGCGGCCGCCCCGACCCCTCCCCCCGCAAGCGGGCGCGCATCCGCAGCGCCTGGGAGGTGCTCCCCGAGATCGCGCCCGAACTCACCGAGTGGAGCGCCCTGTTCGCCTCCGGGGCCCGGCGACGCGCCCGGGCCGAGGCGGACATCCAGGGCGCGGCCAGCCGCCGGGACGCCGACGATCTGATACGCGACGTGGCGATGTTCGTCCGCCTCGTCGAGCGCATGCTGGTCCTCCAGCCCGTCCTGCCCCAGCCCCGCCAGGACGGGGACGACCCGGACGGCAGGGGCCAGGGACGACCGATACCGAACGCGGGCTGAGGCGGGCCCACCCCCCATCCTCCCGAGCCCACCGCACCGGGGCCGCAGCGCCGGGGTCGTCTTGCGGGGTCGTCCTGCGGGGCTGTTCCGCCGGGGCGTCTTGCCGGGCCGTGCTGAGCGGCCCGTCCTGCCGGGGGTGCCGTGCCGGGGTCGTGCTCCCGGGCCTGTCCTGCCGAGCCCGCTGTGAGAGGGCGCGGCGTGTTGGGGGCGCCGTTCGCCGGGGGTGCAGTAACTGGGGGCGTGCTCCCGAGCCCGTTCTGCCGAGCCCGCTGTGTGAGGGCGCGGTGTGTGGGGGCGTCCTGTGGGGCCGTTCCGTTTGGGGGGTGCCGTGCCAGGGTCGTCCTGAGTGGCCCGTCCTGCCGGGGGCGTCCTGCCGGGGTGCCGTGTCAGGGGTGTGCTTCTGAGCTCGTCCTGCCGGGGCCGGACATGGGCGGACGGAGGGTGGGCGCAGGCCCGGCGCGGGGCGGATGGGGGATGTCGGGTGCGGTGGGACGGAGTGCCCGGTGCGGGTGCCGGAGGCAATAGGGTGGACGGTGTTTGAAGCCTTCCCTCCGCCCGGACCGTTCCGGTCGCGCCGGTCCGGGAGGCAGCCCGTTCGCTCCGCCGCGCAAGAGGCGGTGCCGCGCCGAGGAGTCAACCGCCGTGCCGGACCCGATCCGCCCCCGTGCCGCTCTCCGTACCGCCGTGGTCTGGGAGGTCCTCCAGGACGCCCTCGAGCGCCGGGTCAAGGCCACCGGCCGCGAGGCGCTCGACGTCCTCGACACCGGCGGCGGCAGCGGCAACTTCGCGGTGCCCGTCGCCCGCCTCGGTCACCGGGTCACGGTCGTCGACCCCAGCCCCAACGCGCTCTTCGCGCTGGAGCGCCGCACCGCCGAGGCCGGCGTAGCCGACCGGGTGCGCGGCGTCCAGGGCGACGCCCACGGCCTCTTCGACGTGGTCGAGCGCGGCGGCTACGACGCCGTCCTGTGCCACGGCGTCCTGGAGTACGTCGACGACCCCGCCGAAGGCGTCCGCAACACCGTGGCCGCCCTGCGCCCCGAGGGCGTCCTCAGCCTCCTCGCCGCCGGCCTCGGCGGAGCCGTCCTGGCGCGGGCCCTCGCCGGCCACTTCAAGGAGGCCCGGCAGGCCCTCTCCGACCCGGACGGCCGCTGGGGCAGCGGTGACCCCGTGCCGCGCCGCTTCACCGCCGAGCAGCTCACCGGGCTCGTCGAGGGCGCGGGCCTTGGCGTCACCGCCGTGCACGGCGTACGGGTCTTCGCCGACCTCGTCCCCGGCGTCCTCGTGGACACCGAGCCCGGCGCCCTCGACGCCCTGCTCAAGCTCGAGGAGGCCGCCGCCGAACTCCCCGCCTTCCACTCCGTCGCCACCCAGCTCCATGTGCTCGGTGAGACGCGGGGGACCGAGGGGGCCTGAGCGCTCCCGGACCCCGCCCGCTGATCAGGGGCTTGGCGGCACATGGAGTACGCCACAGGCCCCCCGTTCGGGCGCGGTGCGCCGTATGATCGAGGGAGACCGCCCGGCATGACGGGTCGGCCGCTGGGGAATGGAAGCCTCAGCGGACCGGGACGCCCATGGCGGGCTCCGGTTGGCCAATTGGCGTAGAGGGGCGGGTTTCACGGGGGCGAATCCCTGCCTATCCTGAAGGGACCCCCGAGTCGCCCCGGCGACTGCACGAATGAGGAGGACTCCGTGCCGCTCTCGGAGCACGAGCAGCGCATGCTCGAGCAGATGGAGCGAGCGCTGTACGCCGAAGATCCCAAGTTCGCGTCGGCGCTCGAGGGAAGCGGGCTGCGTACGTACACCCGGCGGCGGGTCTACCAGGCGGTCGCGGGCTTCCTCGTGGGTATCGCGCTCCTCATGGCGGGAATGGTCGCCAAGCAGGTGTGGCTCAGTGTCGTGGGCTTCCTCGTCATGCTGGGCTGTGCGGTGCTCGCGGTCACCGGCTGGCGCAAGGCGCCCAAGCCGGGCGAACACCCCGCGGGCGCGCATCACACCCGCGGCCAGGGACGGCAGAAGCGCTCACTGATGGACCGGATCGAGCAGCGCTGGCAGCGCCGCCGAGACGAGCAGGGCGGCCACTGACCGGCCCCCACCCCGGACGACGTCGAGGGGGTGACCACCCACCGGGTGGTCACCCCCTCGACGTATCCGCGCCTCTCCGTCCTCCGCTCAGCCCTGCTGACCCGAGGGGCGCCTGCGCAGCAGGCTCGCCAGCCGGTCCGCCCGCTCCGCCCAGGACGCCTTGAAGGCCGTCCAGCGGTCCGCGAGGTCCCAGACCGCCCGGACGGCCGACCGGGGTGCCACGACCGCCCGTACCCGGGTGGTCCAGCCGACCCTCGCCCGCAGGGCCGCCCGCACCCGGCGGACCTCCTCGGACAGCCCGGTCCCGGCGCGCGGGTGCGGCGCGAACAGCACCTGCTCCACGGCCCCGGCCACCCGGTGCACCGATCCGGCCGCCGTCTCGTCCAGCTCCCCGATCCGCACGATCCGCGCCGCCGCCCGCCGGGGGGTCAGCGCGTCGTCCGGTTCGATGCCGTAGTCCCAGGCCGTGTCGATGAGCTCGCGCCAGACCGCCAGCACATGCGCCGCGGCCGCCTCGGCCGCCTCGTGGGACGGCTCGTCCAGCAGCACCGCGGAACCTGAGTCCCCCGCCGCGAGCCCGTCGGTGCCGCCCGCCGGATGCCGTCCGCCGGCCGGCACGGCCCCGGAGTGCCGGGCCGACGCCAGCCGCACCGACCGCCGCCGCAGCCGCCACAGCATCGGCAGCAGGGGCAGGGTCAGCGCCAGGGCGCCCAGCAGGATCCAGCCGACCGTCTCGTACAGCGGGGTGCCCTGGCCGCCCTGCTCCGCCTCGTCCAGCGGGAGCGCCGCACCGCAGCCGTCGAGCTTCTTGTCCTGCGCCGAGCAGCTCGCGCTCGTCGAGGGCGCCGCCGAGGGGGCCGCGTCCGCCGACTGCGAGGACTGCGGCAGGTCGGGGGTGTCCGTGTCCGAGGAGTCAGGCACCGTGTACGAAGGCGTCGTCCCGCGCGTCGGGGTCGGCTCGAAGCGGGTCCAGCCCACACCCTCGAAGTACAGCTCGGGCCAGGCGTGCGCGTCCTTCAGGCTCACCGCCACCGATCCGTCCGCCTGCGGGGACCCCGGCGCGAAGCCCACCGCGACCCGGGCCGGTATGCCCAGCGTGCGGGCCATCGCCGCCATCGCGAACGAGAAGTGGACGCAGAAGCCCTGCTTGTCCCGCAGGAACCGGGCGATCGCGTCGGGCCCGGAGCCGACCTCCACATCGGTGTCGTACTCGAAGCCGCCCGTGACCGCGAAGTAGTCCTGGAGCGCGACCGCCTTCGCGTAGTCGCTCGTCGCGCCCGCGGTGATCTCCTTCGCCTGGCGCGCCACCACCTTCGGCAGCGAGCCCGGCACCTTGGTGTACTCGTCGCGGATCGAGCTCGGCGCCTTCGGCGCGTCCTGAAGCTGCTGCGCGGTCGGCTGCACATCGAGGCTCGTCACCTCGTACGTCTTGCCGCTGGTGTCCTCGCCGTGGTCGCCGACGAGGGTCATGCCGACCGGCTCGTACCGCCAGTCGCCCTTGATCCTCACTCCGCTCGGCGGATACGGCATCGGCAGCCAGGCCTGGGCGTAGCCGGTGGCCGCCGAGATCCGCGTGGTGACCACCGAGCGCTTGATGTCGGCACCCAGACCGGTGGGCGTGGGCAACTCGTCCGGCACCGCGACGATGTGGCGCTTGGAGGGCTTCCAGGTGGTGCCGTCGAAGTCGTCCAGGGAGACGATCCGCAGATACATGTCCGACAGGTCGTCGGCGTTGGTGCTCAGTGTCAGGACCGTGCGGTCCTCGTTCACGTTCAGGCTGTCGCGCAGCCCCACCACCGGGTTGACCGCGGAGATCGTGCCCCCGCTGCCGTTGCCCGCGCCCACGCCCGTCCCGGCGCCCGCCAGCAGACCGCCCTGGATCGCCGGCAGGGGCAGCAGCGGCACCACCAGGGCCACGCCCAGCGCGGCCATGCCGATACGCCGCCCGGTGCGCACCGGCGCCACCGCCCCCGGCTGTCCGCCCGGGGTGCGCGGGGCGCCGGCGAAGACCCGGCCCCACTGGGAGAGCCGCTCGCGGCCCTCGGCCAGCAGCAGCATCAGATAGCCGACCGCGGCGACCAGGAACCACACCCAGTCGCTCGACCCGTCGGACAGCCCCGCGGCCACCGAGTACAGCGCGAGCAGCGGCAGACCGGCCGGGGCGGCGTTGCGGAAGGTCACCGCGAGGGTGTCCACCGCCAGGCCGATCACCAGCACTCCGCCGACCGTCATCAGCCGGATGCCGTCGGACAGCGGGGCGGGGATCGCGTACTGCCCGACGTCCTCGGCGCCGGCCCGCAGCAGCTCCCCGAAGTGCCGGATCGCCTCCGGGCCGGGAACCACCCCGAGCAGCGCCTGCTCCCGGGCGAAGACCAGGGTGAGCAACAGCAGCGAGACCAGTGCCTGGGCGGCCACCGTCAGCGGCCGGGCCAGCGGCACCCGGCGGGCGGCCGCGCCCACCCCGGACTGGATCGCCAGCAGCACCGCCGCCTGGAGGATCCAGGTCGCCGGGTCGACCAGGGGCAGCAGGGCGCACGACGCCATCAGCGTGGCCGCCGCCGAGCACAGTGTCAGCCGAGCCCGTCCGCTCATGATCCCGCCTCCCCCGCACGTGTCCCGCCCGCCGTGACGACGCCCGCCCGCTCGCGGTCGGCCTGACGCCACAGCTCGTTCAGCGAGGTGCCCTGCGGTACGCCCAGGACGGTCCAGCCCGCCTCGCGCAGCAACCGCAGCCGCTCCTCCTGACTGTTCATCGGATGGGCCATGCCGTTCGGTTCACGTCCCCAGGTGTCGCTGTCCAGCAGGAAGGCGACCGCGCCCCCGCTGCGCTGGCGCATCTTCGCGGCGATCGCCGCCTGTTCCTCGTCGATGTCTCCGAGGAACGCCACCAGCAGCCCCTCGTTGCCGCTGCGCAGCACGTCGTAGGCGCGCGACAGGCTCGCGCCGTCGGAGTGGTCGACCACCGCGAGGGTGTCCATCATCAGCCCGGCCGCGTCCGCCGACTCCCCGCTGGCGCCGGCGAACCCGTCGGCGCCCTCCCCGGGCACCGAGGTGCCGGTGTCCGTCAGCAGCCGGACCGAGAAGCCCCGCTCCAGCATGTGCACCAGGACGGACGCGGCGCCCGAGACCGCCCACTCGAAGGCCGAGTCCGGGCCGGCGCCCGCGTAGGCCAGGGCCCGGGTGTCCAGGAGCACCGTGCAGCGGGCCCGCTGGGGCTGCTCCTCGCGGCGCACCATCAGCTCGCCGTACCGGGCGGTCGAACGCCAGTGCACCCGGCGCAGGTCGTCGCCGTAGCGGTAGCCGCGCGGGATCACGTCGTCGTCGCCGGCCAGCGCCACCGCGCGCTGCCGGCCATCGCCGTACCCCTTCGCCTCGCCGCTCAGCCGCACCGGCGGCAGCGCCTCCACCCGGGGGATCACCGTCAGGGTGTCGTACGTCGAGAAGGACCGGGTCAGCTCGCACATGCCGAAGGGGTCGCTCAGCCGGAGCTGGAGCGGGCCCAGCGGATAACGGCCGCGCAGATCGGAGCGGACCCGGTAGGACACCTCGCGCCGGCCGCCCGCCTCCACCCGGTCCAGGACGAACCGGGGGCGCGGGCCGAGGACGTAGGGCACCTTGTCCTGGAGCATCAGCAGGCCGGTGGGCAGCCGCGAGACGTTGTCCATCCGCAGATGCACGCGGGCCTCGTCGCCGGCCGGCACGCGCGCGGGGGCCAGCCGGCGGCTGCCGGCGACCCGGTAGCGGGTGCGGTAGACGACGGCCGCGCAGATCAGCGGCAGCGCGGCCAGCAGCAGCCCGACCCGCAGCAGATTGGGCTGCCCGAGCACGTACGCGCAGACGGCGGCGGCTATGCCGGCCGCCAGGAAGGAGCGCCCGCGGGTGGTCAGACCCGCGAGGGCGGTCCGGGCGCCGCCCTTCTCGAGGCGGCCGCCCTGGGGCTGTCCGGTCCGGCCGGTCCCCCCGGTGGCCATCAGATCCTCCGCGGCGGCTGCTGCGGGTACGCGGGCGTGTTCTGGCCCAGGCCGCCGTAGGTGTGCTGCTGGCCGCCGGTGGGCACCGGGGTGCGCTGCAGGATCTCCTCGACGACCTGTTCCGCCGTGCGGCGGTTGAGCTGGGCCTGCGCCGTGGGCAGCAGACGGTGGGCCAGGACGGCCACGGCGAGGTTCTGCACGTCGTCCGGCAGCGCGTAGTCCCGGCCCGAGAGGGCGGCGGACGCCTTCGCCGCGCGCAGCAGGTGCAGCGTCGCGCGCGGCGAGGCGCCGAGTCTGAGGTCCGGGTGGGTGCGCGTGGCGGCGACCAGGTCGACGGCGTAGCGGCGAACCGATTCGGCGACATGGACCGTGCGGACGGCGTCGATCAGCTTCACGATCTCGTGCGCGTGGGCGACCGGCTGGAGGTCGTCCAGCGGGCTGACCCCGCCGTGCACGTCGAGCATCTGCAGCTCGGCCTCCGCGCTCGGGTAGCCGATGGAGACCCGGGCCATGAAACGGTCGCGCTGGGCCTCGGGCAGCGGGTAGGTGCCCTCCATCTCGACCGGGTTCTGCGTGGCCACCACCATGAACGGGCTGGGCAGCTCGTACGTCTGCCCGTCGATGGTGACCTGGCGCTCCTCCAGGGACTCCAGGAGCGCGGACTGCGTCTTGGGCGAGGCCCGGTTGATCTCGTCGCCGATCACGATCTGGGCGAAGATCGCGCCCGGCTTGAACTCGAAGTCGCGGCGCTGCTGGTCCCAGATCGACACGCCCGTGATGTCCGAGGGCAGCAGGTCCGGTGTGAACTGGATCCGGCGCACCGAACAGTCGATCGACTTCGCCAGCGCCTTGGCGAGCATCGTCTTGCCGACGCCGGGGACGTCCTCGATCAGAAGATGTCCCTCGGCGAGCAGCACGGTCAGCGAAAGCCGTACGACCTCGGGCTTGCCCTCGATCACTCCCTCCACCGAACTGCGGACTCGATCCACAGTGGCGGTCAGATCCGTGAGGCTCGCTCGCTCGTCATAGGTCGTCACCCGGCCCTCCTCGGCCCTTACATTCCTCAGGGCCGACGCTCTTCACCGCGAACCGGCCCACCCCGAATCACGTGCGCCACCCGTGAAATGTTCGGCGTGGCGTCACAACCGCATTCTTGCTGCCGTTACCGATTCGTGTCACTCGCCTGTGGACAACTGCCCGCGATATGTCGGTTCTATGGCTTTTCGGGTACCGGCGCGGGAGAAATCAACAGGCAAACGACAGCGAACGGGCAACGGTGGAGGCGGTCAGGCGGGGTCGATCTCGCGCAGCAGGCCCGTCTTCACGTCGAACACGAAGCCGCGCACGTCGTCGGCGTGCAGCAGGAACGGCGAGGTGCGCACCCGCTGCATGGACTGCCGTACGTCCTGGTCCACGTCCCGGAACGCCTCCACCGCCCAGGCCGGACGCTGGCCGACCTCCATCTCCAGCTCGGTGCGGAAGTCCTCGGTGATCGCCTCCAGGCCGCAGCCCGTGTGGTGGATCAGCACGATGCTGCGGGTGCCCAGCTTGCGCTGGCTGATCGTGAGTGACCGGATCACGTCGTCGGTGACCACCCCGCCGGCGTTACGGATCGTGTGGCAGTCGCCCAGCTCCAGACCGAGCGCCGCGTGCAGGTCGAGACGGGCGTCCATGCAGGCCACGACCGCCACGTGCAGCACGGGCCGGGCGTCCATGCCGGGATCGGTGAAGGCGGCGGCGTACTGCTCGTTCGCGTCGACGAGACGATCGGTCACCGTGCCGCCGCGTATGGCGCCTTCGGACTCGGTGGGTACGGATGCAGAAGTCGTCATAACCATGACGGTACTGGTCACGGCCCTTGCGGTCCTGCTGTGAGAAGGGAAAAAGAGCGTCATCACGTCGCGTTTGTGAGGTAAGCCACAGGAGTGAGGTCGAGTCGTCCGGCCGGGTGAATTCCGCCGCTCCGACGCTTCACGGCGGCGCCCGCCCGCGACGCGCAGGCCGGTTGATTGACCGCGAGACACCGTGGACTAAAGTGACGCGAAGCGGGAGGCGGCGATCTCGACGGCGATCTCCCTGCTGGACTGACTTCCCCGCATGCCGCGGCAGGCCTTCCCCAGACGAGAGGGCGGGGACCCGGCGGTGGGCGTTCCCGCCGGATCTGAGAGGGCCCCTTGAGCCAGAGTCGACACGTCCCGGTGATGCTCCAGCGGTGCCTGGACCTGCTGGCCCCCGCCCTGCGGCGGCCCGGCGCCGTCGTCGTCGACTGCACCCTCGGCCTCGGCGGCCACAGCGAGGCCCTGCTCACCCGGTTCCCCGAGGTCCGGCTCGTCGCCCTCGACCGCGACAAGGAGGCCCTCCGGCTCTCCGGCGAACGCCTCGCCCCCTTCGGCGAACGCGCCACCCTCGTGCACGCCGTCTACGACGAACTCCCCGACGTCCTCGACCGGCTCGGCCTCCGGCACGTCCAGGGCGTCCTGTTCGACCTCGGCGTGTCCTCCATGCAGCTCGACGAGGCCGGCCGGGGCTTCGCCTACGCCCAGGACGCCCCCCTCGACATGCGCATGGACCAGACGACCGGCATCAGCGCCGCCGAGGTCCTCAACACCTACCCGCCCGGCGAACTGGTGCGGATCCTGCGGGCGTACGGCGAGGAGAAGCAGGCCAAGCGGATCGTCTCCGCGATCGTCCGCGAACGCGACAAGGAGCCGTTCAGCAACAGCGCCCGGCTGGTCGAGCTGATCCGCGGCGCCCTGCCGCAGGCCGCCATGCGCACCGGCGGCAACCCGGCCAAGCGCACCTTCCAGGCGCTGCGTATCGAGGTCAACGGCGAACTGTCGGTGCTGGAGCGGGCGATCCCGGCCGCCGTCGAGGCGATCGACGTGGGCGGACGGATCGCCGTGCTGTCGTACCAGTCACTGGAGGACCGGCTGGTCAAGCAGGTGTTCGCGGCCGGCGCCGCCACCACCGCCCCGCCCGGACTGCCCGTCGTCCCGGAGCGCTACCAGCCCCGGCTCAAGCTGCTGACCCGCGGTGCCGAACTTCCCACCGAGGAAGAGGTCGCCGAGAACCGGCGCGCGGCACCGGCCCGGCTGCGCGGGGCCGAACGCATCAGGGAGTCCATCGAATGAGGGCGCGATGAGGGCGCGGCGGGCGCAGGCGGGAAAACCGGACGCGGGGGAGGGCGAGTGAGCAGGAGACCCGAACTCAAGGGGCGGGCGGCCCGGCTGGCCCGGCTGTTCCCCGCGGGACCGCGCCAGGCGGCCCGCACCCCCTTCGTCCTCCTCGTCGTCCTCCTGCTCGGCGGCGGCCTCATCGGACTGCTCGTGCTGAACTCCGCGCTCAGCGAAGGCTCGTTCCGGATGGGCGACCTCCAGCGGGACACCAAGAACCTCACCGACGAGGAACAGGCGCTCCAGCGCGACATCGACTCCTACTCCGCCCCGGACGCCCTGCGGCGCCGCGCCGGTGAACTCGGCATGGTCCCCGGCGGCGACCCCGCCTTCCTGGACCCCGACGGCACCGTCAAGGGCGTCCCCACGGCCGCGGCCGGGCCGTCCGCGCAGGGCGCCGCCGCCGTCGTACGGCCGCCCGAGGCGATGACCCTCTCCCAGACGCTCGCCTCACCCTCGGCGTCACCCTCGCCCGCCCTTCCCGCCGGCACTCCCGCGCCGAGCGCCTCGCCGGCTCCGACCGCAGCCCTTCCCACGACCCCCGGCAGGTGACGGAAGTGTCCGACAGGGAACCGCCCCGCCGCCGCGTGCCCGGCCCCGCCCGGCCCTCCCGCCCCGTCTCCGCCCAGCGGCGGCCGGGCCCCGGCGCCCGCCCGGCCCGCCGCCCGGCCGCACCGCGCCCCCCGGCCCCGCGCGCCATCCGGCTCGGCAGCCCCCGCCCCCGGCTGCGCATGGTGGGCCTCGCCCTGACCCTGGTGATGGCCGCCTTCGTCGTACGCCTCCTCCAGGTCCAGGCCGTGGACGCCGGCACCTACGCCGCCAAGGCCGACAGGAACCGGTACGTCGGCCAGGTGCTGGCCGCCGAGCGCGGCGAGATCACCGACCGCAGCGGGGTCGCCCTCGCCAGCAGCGAGGACGCGTACGACATCACCGCGGACCCGACGATGTTCAACCGCGAGAACCTGAAGATCGACGACGGCCCCGAGCAGGCCGCGGCCCTCCTCGCCCCGATCCTCGGCCAGGAGCAGTCCACGATCGTCGCGAAGCTGCGGCCCGAGAACACCAGGTCGCAGTACGCGCTGCTGGCCGTCCGGCAGACCCCGGAGGTCTGGAAGCAGATCAAGGACCTGCGCTCCGCGCTCGCCGCCAAGTCCCGGTCCGACGGCACCACGGTCAACGTCCTCGCGGGCCTCTTCGCGGTCCCCAGCAGCAAGCGCGTGTACCCCAACGGCGACCTCGCCGCCTCCGTGCTCGGCTGGGTCAACGCCGAGGGCAAGGGCGGCGGCGGCATCGAGCAGCAGCTGAACTCCGTCCTGACCGGCAAGAACGGCAAGATCCGCTACGCCCAGTCCGGCGGCCTCCAGGTCCCCACCGCAGGCTCCACCGAGACCCCCGCCGTGCCCGGCTCCGACATCGAGCTGACGATCGACCGGGACATCCAGTGGGCCGCCCAGAACGCCATCACCGAGCAGGTCAAGGCATCGAAGGCGGACAGCGGTTACGTCGTCGTCCAGGACACCCGCACCGGCGAGATCCTCGCCATGGCCAACTCGCCCGGCTTCGACCCCAACGACCTCACCACAGCCGACCCGGACGCCCTCGGCAACGCGGCCCTCCAGGACGCCTACGAGCCCGGCTCCACCGCCAAGATCATGTCGATGGCGGCCGTCCTGGAGGAGAACGTCGCCACCCCGCTCACCCATGTCGTCGTCCCGAACCGGCTGCACCGCGGCGACCGGCTCTTCAAGGACGACATCGACCACGCGACCTGGAACCTGACGCTCAACGGCGTGCTCGCCAAGTCCAGCAACATCGGCACGATCCTCGCCACCGGGGAACTCGGCAAGACCCAGGCCGAGGCCAACCGGGTCCTCTACTCCTACCTGCGCAAGTTCGGCCTCGGCAGCTACAGCGGACTCGACTTCCCCGGCGAGACCAAGGGCATCCTCGCCGCGCCGGACACATGGTCGACCTCGCAGCAGTACACGATCCCTTTCGGACAGGGCGTCTCGCTCAACGCCCTCCAGGCCGCCTCCGTCTACTCGACCATCGCCAACGGCGGCGTACGGATCGAGCCGACCCTGGTGCGCGGCACCCAGGGCCCCGACGGCCGCTTCACCCCCGCCGCCGCACCCAAGAAGACCAGGGTGGTCAGCACGAAGACGGCGAAGACCCTCGCCCAGATGCTGGAGTCGGTGGTGGACGACCAGGAGGGCACCGGCACCAAGGCGCGCATCCCCGGCTACCGCGTCGCGGGCAAGACGGGCACGGCGAACCGCGTGGATCCGGCCACCGGCAAGTACAAGGGATACACCTCCTCCTTCGCCGGCTTCGCCCCCGCCGACAAGCCCCGGGTCACCGTCTACTGCGCCATCCAGAACGCCACCCAGGGCAGCTACTTCGGCGGCCAGATCTGCGGACCCATCTTCAAGCAGGTCATGGAGTTCGCCCTGAAGACCCTCCAGATCCCGCCGACCGGGGCGAAGGCGGCCAACCTGCCCGTCACCTTCTCCCCCTGACGTCCCGCTCGCCCCGCCCATCGCTGTTCAGCGCCGAACCAGCCAGGAACCAGCCCGTGACCATGATCACTCCCGACCCCGGGAACCACGCGTCCTCCTCCGCCTCGCTTCGCCCGCAGGCGGGTGCGCCCGGTACGCTCACCGCCGTGCCACACGCTGATCAGTCCCAAACCACCCAGAAGGGCGCTTCCGTGACATACCCGGGACCGCCCAGGCCGGTTCAGGTCTCCGCCACACCCCTCGCGGAGCTCACCGACCAGCTGGGGGCCACCGCCGTGCGGAGCGAGGCGACCGTCACGGGCATCACCCATGACTCGCGCGCCGTCCGCCCCGGCGATCTGTACGCCGCGCTCCCGGGCGCCCGGCTGCACGGGGCCGACTTCGTCACCCAGGCCGCCGGCCTCGGCGCGGTCGCCGTGCTCACCGACCCGACCGGCGCCGAGCGCGCCGCCGCGACCGGACTGCCGGTCCTGGTCGCCGACGACCCGCGCGCGCGGATGGGCGAGCTGGCGGCCACGATCTACGGCCGCCCGGGCCGCGACCTGCTCCAGATCGGCATCACCGGCACCTCGGGCAAGACCACCACCGCCTACCTGGTGGAGGGCGGACTGAAGTCGCTGAAGTCCACCGGACTGATCGGCACGGTGGAGATGCGCATCGGCGAGGAGCGCATCAAGTCCGAGCGCACCACACCCGAGGCCACCGATCTGCAGGCCCTGTTCGCCGTCATGCGCGAGCGCGGGGTCGAGGCGGTCGCCATGGAGGTGTCCAGCCACGCCCTGGTCCTCGGCCGGGTCGACGGCTGTGTCTTCGACATCGCCGTCTTCAACAACCTCAGCCCGGAACACATGGAGTTCCACTCCGACATGGAGGACTACTTCCGGGCCAAGGCACAGCTGTTCACCCTTAAACGCAGCAAACTCGGCGTGGTCAACTTCGACGACGCGTACGGCCGCCGGCTGGCCCGCGAGGCCGAGGTCCCGGTCGTCACCTTCTCCGCCGAGGGGCACCCCGACGCCGACTGGCGAGCGAGCGAGGTCCATATCGGCCCGATGGACTCGACGTTCACCGTCCTCGGCCCCGAAGGGGTGCGGGTCGCCGCCAGGGCGCCGCTGCCCGGCTCGTTCAACGTGGCCAACACCCTTGCCGCGATCGTCGCCCTCGCCGCCGCCGGACTCGACCCGCAGACCGCCGCCGACGGCGTCGCCGCCGTACCGGGCGTGCCGGGCCGCCTGGAGCGCGTCGACGCCGGCCAGCCCTACCTCGCGGTCGTCGACTACGCCCACAAGACGGACGCCGTCGAATCGGTGCTCAGGGCGCTGCGCAAGGTCACCAAGGGGCGGCTGCACGTGGTCATCGGCTGCGGCGGCGACCGGGACCGCACCAAGCGCGCGCCGATGGGCGCCGCCGCGGCACGGCTCGCCGACACCGCCGTACTGACCTCCGACAACCCCCGCTCCGAGGACCCCCTCGCGATCCTCGCGACCATGCTCGAAGGGGCCGCCTCGGTGCCCGCGCACGAGCGCGGCGAGGTGCTCCTGTTCGAGGACCGGGCCGCCGCCGTCGCCGCCGCCGTCGCCCGCGCGCACGTCGGGGACACCGTGCTGGTCGCGGGCAAGGGCCATGAGCAGGGCCAGGACATCGCCGGAGTGGTCCGTCCGTTCGACGACCGCCAGGTGCTTCGCGAAGCTATCCAGCAGACCCAGGGATGAACTTGTGATCGCCCTCTCCCTCGCCGAGATCGCAGCAGTCGTCGGCGGGCAGACGTACGACATACCGGATCCGTCCGCGGAGGTCACCGGACCGGTCGTCCGGGACTCCCGCGAGGTGGAGCCCGGCAGCCTCTTCGTCGCCTTCGTCGGTGAACGCGTCGACGGCCACGACTACGCGGCCGCGGTCGTCGAGGCGGGCGCGGCGGCCGTACTGGCCTCGCGCCCGGTCGGCGTGCCCGCGATCGTCGTGGACGACGTCCAGGCCGCCCTCGGCGCCCTCGCCCGGCACGTCGTGCACAAGCTCGGCACGACCCTCGTCGCGCTCACCGGCTCGGCCGGCAAGACCAGCACCAAGGACCTCATCGCCCAGGTGCTCCGGCGCAAGGCGCCGACCGTCTTCACCCCCGGCTCCCTCAACAACGAGATCGGGCTGCCGCTGACCGCGCTGTCCGCCACCGAGGAAACCCGGTTCCTGGTCCTGGAGATGGGCGCCCGCGGCATCGGACACATCCGCTACCTCACCGGTCTGACGCCTCCGAAGGTCGGCCTCGTCCTGAACGTCGGCACCGCCCACATCGGCGAGTTCGGCGGCCGCGAACAGATCGCACAGGCAAAGGGCGAGCTGGTCGAGAGCCTTCCCCCGGCGAGCGACGGCGGGGTCGCGATCCTCAACGCCGACGACCCGTTGGTCCGGGCCATGGCCTCCCGTACGAAGGCGAAGGTGGTCCTTTTCGGAGAGTCCGGCGAAGCGGACGTACGGGCCGAGAACGTACGACTCACGGACAGCGGACAGCCCTCCTTCAGCCTTCACACACCCTCCGGGTGCAGCGATGTGACCATGCGCCTGTACGGTGAGCACCACGTGTCGAACGCGCTCGCCGCGGCCGCCGTCGCCCATGAGCTGGGCATGTCCGTAACAGAGATCGCCACCGCGCTCTCCGAGGCGGGCTCCCTCTCCCGCTGGCGGATGGAGGTCACCGAGCGCCCGGACGGCGTGACGATCGTCAACGACGCCTACAACGCGAACCCCGAGTCCATGCGAGCCGCTCTGCGCGCGCTGGCGGCCATGGGCAAGGGGAGGCGGACCTGGGCGGTGCTCGGCAAGATGGCCGAGCTCGGGGACGAGGCGCTCGCCGAGCACGACGCGGTCGGACGGCTCGCCGTCCGGCTCAACGTCAGCAAGCTCGTCGCGGTCGGGGGCAGGGAAGCCGCCTGGCTGCAACTGGGCGCATATAACGAGGGTTCGTGGGGTGAGGAGTCGGTGCACGTGTCCGACGCACAGGCGGCTGTCGACCTGTTGCGCAGCGAGCTGCGCCCGGGGGACGTCGTACTCGTGAAGGCGTCCCGATCGGTCGGTCTCGAGAGCGTCGCGCAGGCGCTGCTCGCGACCGGTGCCGAGGGTGAGGTTTCCGCCCGATGATGAAGCAGATCCTGTTCGCGGGCGTCATTGGCCTCTTCCTGACGCTGATCGGCACACCGCTGCTGATCAAGTTGCTGGCGCGCAAGGGCTACGGCCAGTACATCCGCGACGACGGCCCGCGTGAGCACGCCAGCAAGCGCGGTACGCCGACCATGGGCGGTATCGCGTTCATACTGGCGACGGTCGCGGCGTACTTCCTGTCCAAGCTGATCACGGGCAAGCCGCCGACCTACTCCGGTCTGCTGGTGCTGGGCCTGATGTGCGGCATGGGCCTCGTCGGTTTCCTCGACGACTACATCAAGATCGTCAAGCGGCGTTCGCTCGGTCTGCGGGCCAAGGCGAAGATGGCCGGCCAGCTGATCGTCGGCATCGCCTTCGCGGTGCTCTCGCTCCAGTTCGCGGACGCCCGCGGCAACACCCCGGCCTCCACCAAGCTGTCGTTCATCACGGACTTCGGCTGGACGATCGGCCCCGTGCTGTTCGTCGTCTGGGCGCTGTTCATGATCCTCGCCATGTCCAACGGCGTGAACCTCACCGACGGTCTGGACGGCCTCGCCACCGGCGCCTCCGTCCTCGTCTTCGGCGCGTACACGTTCATCGGCGTCTGGCAGTACCAGGAGTCCTGCGCCAACGGCGAGACCCTGACGAACCCCAACGCCTGCTACGAGGTGCGCGATCCGCTGGACCTCGCGGTGGTCTCCGCCGCGCTGATGGGCGCCTGCCTGGGCTTCCTGTGGTGGAACACGTCACCGGCCAAGATCTTCATGGGCGACACCGGTTCGCTGGCGCTCGGCGGTGTCCTCACGGGCCTCGCCATCTGCTCCCGCACGGAGCTGCTTGTGGCCATCATGGGCGGTCTGTTCGTCCTCATCACCATGTCGGTGGTCATCCAGGTCGGTTCGTTCCGGCTGACCGGGAAGCGGGTCTTCCGGATGGCGCCGCTCCAGCACCACTTCGAACTCAAGGGCTGGTCCGAAGTCCTGGTCGTGGTCCGATTCTGGATCATTCAGGGCATCTGTGTGATCGTCGGACTGGGTCTCTTCTACGCGGGATGGGCAGCAGACAAGTGACCTCCTCGGTGTCCCCGGACTTCACGGGCAAGCACGTCACCGTCGCCGGACTCGGCGTCTCCGGTGTCCCGGCGGCCAAGGTGCTGCACGCGCGCGGGGCGATCGTCACCGTCGTCAACGACGGCGACGACGCACGCGCGCGTGAGCAGGCCGCCGAGCTGGAGGCGCTGGGCGTCACCGTGCGGCTCGGCGACGGCGCGACCCTGCCCGAGGGCACCGAACTCGTCGTCACCGCACCGGGCTGGAAGCCCGACAAGCCGCTCTTCGCGGCGGCGGCCGAGGCCGGGCTGGAGATCTGGGGCGACGTCGAACTCGCCTGGCGCCTCAGGGGCCCCGACGCCGCCCCCTGGCTGTGCGTCACCGGCACCAACGGCAAGACGACCACCACCCAGATGCTGGCCGCCATCCTGAAGGCGGCCGGACTGCGCACCGCGGCCGTCGGCAACATCGGCGTCTCGCTGCTCGACGCCGTCCTCGGCGACGAGGAGTACGACGTCCTGGCCGTGGAGCTGTCCAGCTACCAGCTGCACTGGGCGCCCTCCCTGCGGGCGCACTCGGCGGCCGTGCTGAACCTGGCCCCCGACCACCTCGACTGGCACGGCTCGATGGAGGCGTACGCGCGCGACAAGGGCCGCGTCTACGAGGGCAATCGCGTCGCCTGTGTCTACAACGTCGCCGACAAGGCCACGGAGGACCTGGTGCGCGAGGCGGACGTCGAGGAGGGCTGCCGTGCCATCGGCTTCACCCTCGGCACTCCGGGACCGTCCCAACTCGGCGTGATCGACGGCATCCTGGTCGACCGCGCGTTCGTCGAGAACCGGCAGAAGAACGCCCAGGAGCTCGCCGAGGTCACGGACGTCACCCCGCCCGCCCCGCACAACATCGCCAACGCCCTCGCCGCGGCGGCCCTCGCCCGCGCCTTCGGCGTGCCTCCCCAGGCCGTACGGGACGGCCTGCGGGCCTTCACCCCGGACGCCCACCGCATCGCCCACGTGGCCGACGTGGACGGCGTCGCGTACATCGACGACTCCAAGGCCACCAACACCCACGCGGCCGAAGCCTCGTTGGCGGCGTACCCGTCGATCGTCTGGATCGCCGGCGGGCTCGCCAAGGGCGCGACCTTCGACGAGCTCGTCGCCAAGTCGGCGCCGCGGCTGCGCGGGGCCGTCCTGATCGGCGCCGACCGCGCGCTGATCGCCGAAGCCCTCGCGCGACACGCCCCGGAAGTACCCGTCGTGGACCTCGACCGGACCGACACTGGGGCGATGCTCGCGGCTGTCCAGGAGGCCCGGCGCCTCGCCCGCGCGGGAGACACGGTCCTGCTCGCCCCGGCCTGCGCCTCCATGGACATGTTCGTCAACTACAACCAGCGCGGGGACGCGTTCGCTGAAGCGGTGCGTGGACTCGCCTGACGGCGGGTCTTTTGGAGGGCGCGTGACTGTGTCGTTCAGGTGCGGGCCGGTGGGGGCTTGTCGCGCCCGCGCGGCGGAGCCGCATATGTCAGAGCCCCGCGCCCCTAGGGGGTTGTAGCAACGTGTCCAGCAGTCGTACCGGGAGGCCGCCCGTTCAGCGGGCCGTCAGGAGACCTCCGGCCGCGCGGCCTCCGCGTGACAACCCCGTCCTACGGCTCTACACGCGCGCGCGTAAGGCCTGGGACCGGCCGCTCACCGCCTACTACGTGATCCTCGGCGGCAGTCTGCTGATCACCGTGCTCGGGCTGGTGATGGTGTACTCCGCCTCGCAGATCACCGCGCTGCAGATGTCGCTGCCCGGGTCGTTCTTCTTCCGCAAGCAGTTCCTGGCCGCCTCCATCGGGGCCGTGCTGCTGCTGGTCGCCTCCCGGATGCCGGTCAAGCTGCACCGGGCGCTGGCCTACCCGATCCTCGCCGGAGCCGTCTTCATGATGGCCCTGGTGCAGGTGCCCGGGATAGGGATGGCCGTCAACGGCAACCAGAACTGGATCTCCCTCGGCGGCTCCTTCCAGATCCAGCCCAGTGAGTTCGGCAAGCTCGCCCTGGTGCTGTGGGGCGCCGACCTGCTCGCCCGCAAGCAGGACAGGAAGCTGCTCGCCCAGTGGAAGCACATGCTGGTGCCGCTGGTCCCCGTCGCCTTCATGCTGCTCGGGCTGATCATGCTCGGCGGCGACATGGGGACGGCGATCATCCTCACCGCGATCCTCTTCGGGCTGCTGTGGCTCGCGGGGGCGCCCACCCGGCTGTTCGTCGGGGTGCTCTCGGTCGCCGCCGCGATCGGGTTCCTCCTGATCAAGACCAGCCCCAACCGGATGGCCCGGCTCGCCTGCATCGGCGCGACCGAGCCCAAGTCCGGGGCCGCCGACTGCTGGCAGGCCGTGCACGGGATCTATGCCCTCGCCTCCGGCGGGATCTTCGGGTCCGGACTCGGGGCGAGTGTGGAGAAATGGGGACAACTCCCGGAAGCCCACACCGACTTCATCTTCGCCGTCACCGGTGAGGAACTGGGTCTCGCGGGGACGCTGTCGGTGCTCGCCCTGTTCGCGGCTCTAGGCTATGCGGGTATCCGCGTGGCCGGACGCACGGAGGACCCCTTCGTGAGGTACGCCGCGGGAGGTGTGACCACCTGGATCACCGCGCAAGCCGTGATCAACATCGGTGCGGTGCTCGGTCTGCTGCCGATCGCCGGCGTCCCCCTCCCGCTGTTCTCCTACGGGGGCTCCGCCCTGCTGCCGACCATGTTCGCGATCGGGCTGCTGATCGCCTTCGCACGTGACGACCCCGCTGCACGGGCCGCGCTTGCGATGCGGCAACCCCGCTTTGGTAGAAAGCGGGGGGCCGGGGGTTCCGCGGTGAAACGGGAACCCCGGAGATGGAACACGATGCGACGGCGTGCCTCGGCGGCGCGTCCGTCCGGAGAGCGGTGAATTTCGGTGCATGTCGTACTCGCTGGTGGGGGGACCGCCGGCCACATCGAGCCCGCGCTCGCCCTCGCGGACGCCCTGCGCAGGCAGGACCCCACCGTGGGGATCACGGCCCTGGGCACCGAGCGCGGTCTGGAGACCACGCTCGTTCCGCAGCGGGGCTACGACCTCGCGCTGATCCCGGCCGTACCGCTGCCGCGCAAGCCCACCCCCGAGCTGATCACCGTCCCGGGCCGGCTGCGCGGCACGATCAAGGCCGCCGAGCAGATCCTGGAGCGCACCAAGGCCGACGCCGTCGTCGGCTTCGGCGGTTACGTGGCCCTGCCCGGCTACCTCGCCGCCAAGCGCCTCGGGGTGCCGATCGTGGTCCACGAGGCCAACGCGCGCCCCGGCCTGGCCAACAAGATCGGCTCCCGGTACGCCGCCCGCGTCGCCGTCTCCACGCCCGACAGCAAACTGCGCGACGCCCGCTACATCGGCATCCCGCTGCGCCGCTCCATCGCCACCCTGGACCGCGCCGCGGCCCGTCCCGAGGCCCGGCACATGTTCGGCCTCGACCCCAATCTGCCGACCCTGCTCGTCTCGGGCGGCTCGCAGGGCGCCCGCCGGCTCAACGAGGTCGTCCAGCAGGTCGCGCCCTGGCTCCAGCAGGCCGGCATCCAGATCCTGCACGCGGTCGGCCCGAAGAACGAACTGCCGCATGTCCAGCAGATGCCGGGAATGCCCCCCTACATCCCGGTGCCGTACCTGGACCGGATGGACCTCGCGTACGCCGCGGCCGACATGATGCTCTGCCGCGCGGGCGCGATGACCGTCGCCGAACTCTCCGCCGTCGGACTCCCGGCCGCCTACGTCCCGCTGCCCATCGGCAACGGCGAACAGCGGCTGAACGCCCAGCCGGTGGTCAAGGCCGGCGGCGGGCTCCTCGTCGACGACGCGGAACTCACCCCCGAGTGGGTGCGCGAGAGCGTCCTGCCGGTGCTCGCCGATCCGCACCGGCTGTACGAGATGTCCCGCGCCGCCAGCGAGTTCGGCCGCCGGGACGCGGACGACCTGCTCGTCGGCATGGTGTACGAGGCGATCGCGGCAAGTCGCGCCCAGCGATAGCAAACGCATCGGCGAGTGAGCCGAAGGGGCGCGTCGGTGTCGAGAGCGGGGGAGCGCGCAGGCCCGAAGGGCTGAGGGCGGCCGGGCTCCCGACACCGACTGCGGCGCCCCGGAGGTGAACCGAGCCAGGAAAGGGAGTGCGCGTGGCCGGATCCGCCACCGTCGAGCGCGGTGCACGCCAGGAGGAGCCGTCCGGCCCGCCCCTCGTCCGAAGACTGGGCGGCCCGCGCCGATTCCGTATGATCATCATCCTCGTGCTCGCCGTACTCCTCCTCGGCGGGGGCACGGTCTGGGTGCTGTACGGCTCCCCGTGGACGAAGGTCGAGCGCGTCGCGGTGTCCGGCACGGACGTCCTGACGCCCGACCAGGTGCGCGAGGCCGCCGCCGTGCCGGTCGGCTCGGCGCTCGTCTCGGTCGACACCGGGGCGATCGCGGCGCGTCTGCGCGCACGGCTGCCCAGAATCGACACGGTGGACGTGGTGCGTTCCTGGCCCCATGGAATCGGCCTGAAAGTGACGGAACGGCAGCCCGTCCTGCTCATCGGAAAAGGGTCGAACTTCGTGGAAGTGGACGACGAAGGCGTCCGTTTCGCCACGATTACCCAGGCTCCGAGGAACGTACCGCTTCTCGAAATGGCCGTCTCCGCGTCGAGTTCGGGCGGGTCCGGCGCCGCGAGCCTGCGCCGCTTCGGAGAGGACCGGCTGGTGCGTGAGGCGGTGGAGGTGGCCGGCGACATTCCGGACGCCGTCGCCCAGAAGACCCGCGCCCTCACAGTCCGTTCCTACGACGACATCTCGCTGGAGCTGACCGACGGCCGCACGGTCGCCTGGGGAAGTGCCGACCAAGGCGCCCTGAAGGCGCGTACGCTCGGTGCTCTCATGAAAGCCTCCCCGGCCGCCCGGCACTTCGATGTCAGCGCTCCCACGGCCCCGGCGTCATCAGGGAGTTGACGCACATCAGCGCAGGCCAGCACCCTGGTTGGGCAGCGACACGGCTGATCACATAGGGTGAAAAGAAAAACGGGAGGTTCGGCGTGTTCGTTGAACGGGCGCCACTTGTCGACTTAGTGTCCTGTTCAGAAGACTCCAAGGAACAGACACACTGGTAACCCTAAACTTCAGCGTTAGGGTTCGGGTCGGCGAAACGGACCGTCCCATTCGGCATCAGTCGTCGGATCGCACCATCTGCGAGGCGGCGACACGTAACTCGAGGCGAGAGGCCTTCGACGTGGCAGCACCGCAGAACTACCTCGCAGTCATCAAAGTCATCGGTGTCGGCGGCGGTGGTGTCAATGCCATCAACCGGATGATCGAGGTCGGTCTCAAGGGCGTCGAGTTCATCGCCATCAACACCGACGCGCAGGCGCTGTTGATGAGCGACGCCGACGTCAAGCTCGACGTCGGCCGCGAACTGACCCGCGGACTCGGCGCCGGCGCCAACCCGGCCGTCGGCCGCAAGGCCGCCGAGGACCACCGCGAGGAGATCGAGGAGGTCCTCAAGGGGGCCGACATGGTCTTCGTGACGGCCGGTGAAGGCGGCGGCACCGGCACCGGCGGCGCGCCCGTCGTGGCCAACATCGCCCGCTCCCTGGGCGCCCTGACCATCGGCGTGGTCACCCGACCGTTCACCTTCGAGGGACGGCGCCGGGCCAACCAGGCCGAGGACGGCATCGCGGAACTCCGCGAAGAGGTCGACACCCTCATCGTCATCCCCAACGACCGGCTGCTGTCCATCTCGGACCGCCAGGTCTCGGTCCTGGACGCCTTCAAGTCGGCCGACCAGGTCCTGCTCTCGGGTGTCCAGGGCATCACCGACCTCATCACCACCCCCGGCCTGATCAACCTCGACTTCGCCGACGTCAAGTCGGTCATGTCGGAGGCCGGTTCGGCGCTCATGGGCATCGGCTCGGCCCGCGGCGACGACCGCGCGGTGGCCGCCGCCGAGATGGCGATCTCCTCGCCGCTCCTCGAGGCCTCCATCGACGGCGCCCGGGGCGTGCTGCTGTCCATCTCCGGCGGCTCCGACCTCGGCCTGTTCGAGATCAACGAGGCCGCCCAGCTGGTCAGCGAGGCCGCCCACCCGGAGGCCAACATCATCTTCGGCGCGGTCATCGACGACGCGCTCGGCGACGAGGTCCGGGTCACGGTCATCGCGGCCGGCTTCGACGGCGGCCAGCCCCCGGCCCGCCGGGACAACGTCCTCGGCTCGGCCACGGCCTCCTCCCGCCGCGACGAACCCGCTCCGGTACGGCAGCCGGAGAGCCGCCCGTCCTTCGGCTCCCTCGGCAGCGTCACGCCGAAGGAGGAGCCGGCGCCGGCCCCCGAGCCGGTGGCCGAGATCCCGGTCGCCCCGCCGGTCCCGCCGTCGCGGACCTACTCGGACAGCGCGGCCGAGGAACTGGACGTGCCGGACTTCCTGAAGTGATAGGACAGCGCGAGAGCGTGAGCGGCGCGCACTTCGCCTTCACCGACCGGTGGGGCGGGGTGAGCGCCGCTCCGTATGAGGAGCTCAACCTCGGCGGGGCGGTCGGTGACGACCCCGCGGCCGTGCACGCGAACCGGGAGCTGGCCGCCAAGTCGCTGGGGCTGGACGCCGCGGACGTGGTCTGGATGAACCAGGTGCACGGCGCCGACGCGGCGGTCGTCGAAGGCCCCTGGGACGACCGGCCGGTCCCGCGCGTCGACGCGATCGTCACCGCGCGGCGCGGGCTCGCCCTCGCCGTCCTCACCGCCGACTGCACCCCCGTCCTGCTGGCCGACCCGGTCGCCGGGATCGCCGCCGCGGCCCACGCGGGCCGGCCCGGCATGGTCGCCGGGATCGTCCCCGCCGCCGTACGGGCCATGGTGGAGCTCGGTGCCGAGCCGTCCCGGATCGTCGCCCGCACCGGACCCGCCGTCTGCGGCCGGTGCTACGAGGTGCCGGAGCAGATGCGGGCCGAGGTCGCCGCCGTGGAGCCGGCGGCGCACGCCGAGACCAGCTGGGGCACGCCGGCGGTCGACGTGACCGCGGGGGTGCACGCGCAGCTCGACCGGCTCGGGGTGTGCGACCGGGAGCAGTCGCCGGTGTGCACCCGTGAGTCCGGGGACCACTTCTCCTACCGCCGCGACCGCGCCACCGGGCGACTCGCGGGATATGTCTGGCTGGACTGAGGGGCATGACGGACCGTAAGGACGAACTCGCCGTGAACCTGGCGAAGGTGGAGGAGCGCATCGCCCGCGCATGCGCCGCCGCCGGCCGGGCACGGGAGGACGTGACCCTGATCGTGGTCACCAAGACCTACCCGGCCGACGACGTGCGGATCCTCGCCGACCTCGGGGTGCGGCACGTCGCCGAGAACAAGGACCAGGACGCCGCGCCCAAGGCCGCGACTTGCTCGGACCTGTCGCTTTCCTGGCACTTCGTCGGCCAGTTGCAGACCAACAAGGTGCGATCCGTGGTCGGTTACGCGGACTACGTGCAGTCCGTGGACCGCTCCCGGCTGGTGGGCGCGCTGTCCAAGGAGGCGGTGCGCGCCGGGCGGGAGGTCGGGTGCCTGATCCAGGTCGCTCTTGACGCCGGCGAGAGCGGGCGCGGGGACCGGGGCGGCGTGGCGCCCGGCGGGATCGAGGAGTTGGCCGCTCTGGTCGCCGGCGCGCCGGGACTGAGACTCGCCGGACTGATGACCGTCGCACCTCTGACCGGTGAATACGCCGGACGCCAACGCGCCGCGTTCGAGCGGTTGATGGATTTGTCGACTGACCTGCGCCGAGCCCATCCCGGTGCGAACATGGTGTCCGCGGGGATGAGTGCGGACCTCGAGGAGGCCGTGGCTGCCGGGGCGACACATGTACGCGTCGGCACTGCGGTACTCGGAGTCCGCCCCAGGCTCGGGTAACGTCGCCAGGAAGTCGGACCACAGCAGAAAATATGGTCATTACCGCCGTAGGCGGGCACAAGGGCCACGTGGATCGCGGGACTTGGCAGTCGAAAAGTCGATCCACCACAGAGCGGAGGACTCAGAGCATGGCCGGCGCGATGCGCAAGATGGCGGTCTACCTCGGCCTCGTGGAGGACGATGGGTACGACGGCCGGGGCTTCGACCCCGATGACGACTTCGAACCCGAGCTCGACCCGGAACCCGAGCGGGACCACCGGCGACACGAGCCGTCCCACCAGTCGCACGGAGCGCACCAGTCCCAAAGGGACGAAGAGGTGCGAATCGTGCAGCCGCCCGCGCCGCGCGAGCCGGTGGCCCGTTCCGCCTCGCTCGCCGCGGATTCCGGGCGTCCGGCGCGCATCGCGCCCGTGGCATCCATCACACAAGAACGTCAGTCCCTGGAGAAGAACGCACCGGTGATCATGCCCAAGGTCGTGTCGGAACGAGAGCCGTACCGGATCACCACGCTTCACCCCCGGACCTACAACGAGGCCCGTACCATCGGGGAACACTTCCGTGAGGGCACCCCGGTGATCATGAATCTGACTGAGATGGATGACACAGACGCGAAGCGACTTGTCGACTTTGCGGCCGGTTTGGTGTTTGGTCTTCACGGCAGCATCGAGCGGGTGACCCAGAAGGTGTTCCTGTTGTCTCCTGCTAACGTCGATGTCACGGCGGAGGACAAGGCCCGCATCGCAGAGGGCGGGTTCTTCAACCAGAGCTGAGACGCAAGACCGGAAAAAGCAGTACAAAGAAGTACACCGCAGTACAGAGCGGCACGGAAACAGGGGAGAGGGAAGCACCGAACATGAGCGTGGTCCTGGATGTCGTCTACATCGCGCTGATGGTGTTCCTCATCGTGCTCATCTTCCGGTTGGTCATGGACTACGTCTTCCAGTTCGCCCGCTCATGGCAACCCGGCAAGGCGATGGTGGTCGTTCTGGAGGCCACCTACACTGTCACCGATCCACCGCTCAAGCTTCTGCGGCGAGTCATTCCGCCGTTGCGTCTCGGGGGCGTGGCGCTCGACCTGTCCTTCTTCGTACTGATGATCATTGTTTACATCCTGATCTCGATCGTGAGCCGGCTGTGAGCGATGTGAACTACCGTCTTGCCGATGCCGACGACTACGTTGAGGTGAAGAGATGCCGTTGACCCCCGAGGACGTGCGGAACAAGCAGTTCACGACCGTCCGCCTCCGAGAAGGCTATGACGAGGACGAGGTCGATGCCTTCCTCGATGAGGTCGAAGCCGAACTGACCCGCCTGCTCCGCGAGAACGAGGACCTGCGCGCCAAACTGGCCGCGGCCACGCGCGCTGCTGCCCAGAACCAGCAGAACATGCGCAAGCCTCCGGAGCCGCAGGACCAGCAGGGCGGCATGCCTCAGCAGGGTGGGATGCAGCAGGGCGGCATGCCCCAGCAGGGTGGGATGCAGCAGGGCGGCATGCCCCAGCAGGGTGGGATGCAGCAGGGCGGGATGCCCCAGCAGGGAATGCCGCAGGGCATGCCCCCGCAGGGAATGCCCCAGCAGGGCATGCGAGGTCCCGGCGCCCCGGTGCCCGCCGGCATATCGGGCCCGCCGCAGCAGCAGATGGGTGGCCCCATGGGTGGCCCGCCCCAGCTGCCGAGCGGTGCCCCGCAGCTGCCCGCCGGCCCCGGCGGTCAGGGTGGTCCGCAGGGTCCCGGCCCGATGGGCCAGGGTCCGATGGGCCAGGGCCCCATGGGTGGCCCGATGGGCGGTCAGCCCCCGATGCAGCAGCAGATGGGTGGCCCGATGGGCGGCCCCATGGGTGGTCCCATGGGCGGTCCGATGGGTGGCCCCGGTCAGGGCCCCGGTGGCGACAGCGCCGCCCGTGTCCTCTCGCTGGCCCAGCAGACCGCCGACCAGGCGATCGCCGAGGCCCGCTCCGAAGCCAACAAGATCGTCGGTGAGGCGCGTTCGCGTGCCGAGGGTCTGGAGCGTGACGCCCGTGCCAAGGCCGACGCCCTGGAGCGGGACGCGCAGGAGAAGCACCGCGTCGCGATGGGCTCCCTGGAGTCCGCTCGCGCCACGCTGGAGCGCAAGGTCGAGGACCTGCGCGGCTTCGAGCGCGAGTACCGCACGCGTCTGAAGTCGTACCTCGAGTCCCAGCTGCGTCAGCTGGAGACCCAGGCCGACGACTCCCTCGCTCCGCCGCGCACCCCGGCCGCCGCTTCCCTGCCGCCGTCCCCGGCGCCCTCCATGGCTCCGGCCGGCGCCGGTGCGCCGTCCTACGGCTCCGGTGCTCCGGGTATGGGGTCCGGCATGGGTTCGGGCATGGGTTCGGGCATGGGCGCGCCCAGCCCCGCCGCGCCGTCCTACGGCGGGCAGCAGCAGATGTCCCCGGCCATGACTCAGCCGATGGCACCGGTTCGTCCGCAGGGTCCCTCCCCGATGGGCCAGGCTCCCTCGCCGATGCGTGGCTTCCTCATCGACGAGGACGACAACTGACGGCCAGTAGTACGCCTTAGGCGTCGGCAGCGTTCAAAGGGCGGGCCCCGGATTCCGATCCGGGGTCCCGCCCTTTTTACGCGTGTTGACGACAGCGCAGGCAGGAGAAGGGCCCGGCCTCCAGGAGACCGGGCCCTTCTCGTACGTCCTTACGCCGTGCGCCGTGCGCCTTATGCCTTGCGCAGGCGGAACGTGAGGGTGAGGCCCTCGTCGGTGAACGGGGTGCCGTACGTCTCCTCCGCCTCGCCCTGGGCGAAGTCCGTCGCCAGGACCTCGTCGGCGATCAGCCCGGCATGACCGGTGAGCGCGTCCACGGTCGCCGGGTCGGTCGCGGTCCAGCGCAGCGCGATGCGGTCGGCTACGTCGAGGCCGCTGTTCTTGCGGGCCTCCTGGATCAGCCGGATCGCGTCCCGGGCGAGGCCGGCGCGGCGCAGCTCCTCGGTGATCTCCAGGTCCAGGGCGACGGTGGCGCCGGAGTCGGAGGCGACGGACCAGCCCTCGCGCGGGGTCTCGGTGATGATGACCTCGTCGGGGGCGAGGGCGATCGTCTCGCCGTCGACGTCCACCGAGGCGGTGCCCTCGCGCAGCGCGAGGGACAGCGCGGCCGCGTCCGCGTTCGCGACGGCCTTGGCCACGTCCTGGACGCGCTTGCCGAACCGCTTGCCGAGGGCCCGGAAGTTCGCCTTGGCGGTGGTGTCGACCAGCGACCCGCCCACCTCGGAGAGGGAGGCGAGGGACTCGACGTTCAGCTCCTCGGTGATCTGCGTGTGCAGTTCGGGGGAGAGCGCGTCGAAGCCGGCCGCGCCGACCAGGGCCCGGCTCAGCGGCTGGCGCGTCTTGACGCCCGACTCCGCGCGCGTGGCGCGGCCCAGCTCCACCAGACGGCGGACCAGGACCATCTGCTTCGACAGCTCCGGGTCGATCGCGGTCAGGTCGGCCTCGGGCCAGGAGGTGAGATGCACGGACTCCGGGGCGCCCGGGGTGACGGGCACGACCAGGTCCTGCCAGACCCGCTCGGTGATGAACGGGGTCAGCGGGGCCATCAGCTTGGTGACCGTCTCCACGACCTCGTGCAGGGTGCGCAGCGCGGCCTTGTCGCCCTGCCAGAAGCGGCGGCGCGAACGGCGGACGTACCAGTTGGACAGGTCGTCGACGAACGCCGAGAGCAGCTTGCCGGCGCGCTGGGTGTCGTACGCCTCCAGCGCCTGGGTCACCTGGTCGGTGAGCGCGTGCAGTTCGGAGAGCAGCCAGCGGTCGAGCAGCGGGCGCTCGGCCGGGGCCGGGTCGGCCGCGCTGGGCGCCCACGCGGACGTACGGGCGTACAGGGCCTGGAAGGCGACCGTGTTCCAGTAGGTGAGGAGCGTCTTGCGGACGACCTCCTGGATGGTGCCGTGGCCGACGCGGCGGGCCGCCCAGGGGGAGCCGCCGGCCGCCATGAACCAGCGGACCGCGTCGGCGCCGTGCTGGTCCATGAGCGGGATCGGCTGCAGGATGTTGCCCAGGTGCTTGGACATCTTGCGGCCGTCCTCGGCGAGGATGTGGCCGAGGCACACGACGTTCTCGTAGGAGGACTTGTCGAAGACCAGCGTGCCGACCGCCATCAGCGTGTAGAACCAGCCGCGGGTCTGGTCGATGGCCTCGGAGATGAACTGCGCCGGGTAGCGGGACTCGAACAGGTCCTTGTTCTTGTACGGGTAGCCCCACTGCGCGAACGGCATCGAACCCGAGTCGTACCAGGCGTCGATGACCTCCGGCACGCGTGTGGCCGTCTTTCCGCAGCCCTCCTGGGGGCAGGCGAAGGTGACGTCGTCGATGAACGGGCGGTGCGGGTCCAGCTCGGACTGGTCGCGGCCGGTCAGCTCGGACAGCTCCGCGCGGGAGCCCACGCAGGTGAGGTGGTCGTCCTCGCAGCGCCAGATCGGCAGCGGGGTGCCCCAGTAGCGGCTGCGGGAGAGCGCCCAGTCGATGTTGTTGTTCAGCCAGTCGCCGAAGCGGCCGTGCTTGACCGTGTCCGGGAACCAGTTGGTCTTCTCGTTCTCCTGGAGGAGACGGTCCTTGACCGCGGTGGTGCGGATGTACCAGGACGGCTGCGCGTAGTAGAGGAGCGCGGTGTGACAGCGCCAGCAGTGCGGGTAGCTGTGCTCGTACGGGATGTGCTGGAAGAGGAGGCCGCGCTGCTGGAGGTCCTCGGTGAGCCGTTCGTCCGCCTTCTTGAAGAAGACACCGCCGACCAACGGGACGGACTCCTCGAAGGTGCCGTCCGGGCGGACCGGGTTGACCACGGGCAGGCCGTAGGAGCGGCAGACCTTGAGGTCGTCCTCGCCGAACGCGGGGGACTGGTGCACCAGGCCCGTACCGTCCTCGGTCGTGACGTACTCGGCATTGACGACGAAATGCGCCTCGGCCGGGAACTCCACGAGCTCGAACGGACGTTGATAGGTCCAGCGCTCCATTTCGGCGCCGGTGAAGGTCTGGCCCGTGGTCTCCCAGCCCTCGCCGAGCGCCTTGGCCACGAGCGGCTCGGCGACGACGAGCTTCTCCGTGCCTTCCGGGCCCTTCGTCGCGACGACGTAGGTGACCTCGGGGTGCGCGGCCACGGCCGTGTTGGACACCAGGGTCCACGGGGTCGTCGTCCACACCAGGAGCGCGGCCTGGCCGGCCAGCGGACCGGAGGTGAGCGGGAAACGGACGTACACGGACGGGTCGACGACCGTCTCGTAGCCCTGGGCCAGCTCGTGGTCGGACAGGCCGGTGCCGCAGCGCGGGCACCAGGGGGCGACGCGGTGGTCCTGGACCAGCAGCCCCTTGGTGAAGATCTCCTTCAGCGACCACCAGACCGACTCGATGTACTCGGGGTCCATCGTGACGTACGCGTCGTCGAGGTCGACCCAGTAGCCCATGCGGGTCGTCAGCTCGGAGAAGGCGTCGGTGTGGCGCAGCACGGACTCACGGCACTTGGCGTTGAACTCGGCGATGCCGTACGCCTCGATGTCCTTCTTGCCGGCGAAGCCCAGCTCCTTCTCCACCGCCAGCTCCACCGGCAGGCCGTGGCAGTCCCAGCCGGCCTTGCGGGCCACGTGGTAGCCGCGCATGGTGCGGAAGCGGGGGAAGACGTCCTTGAAGACGCGCGCCTCGATGTGGTGGGCGCCCGGCATGCCGTTGGCGGTGGGCGGGCCCTCGTAGAACACCCACTCGGGGCGGCCCTCGGACTGCTCCAGGCTCTTGGCAAAGATCTTCTGCTCGCGCCAGAAATCGAGCACGGCGTGCTCGAGGGCGGGCAGGTCGACCTGGGCGGGCACCTGTCGGTACTGCGTCATCGATCTTCCTCCGGCGGACGTACTGCCTTCCGTCGGAGGGACGAGAGCCTTCGTGTCCTACGCCGTGTGCGGCGCGCTCCCGCGGTACCACCCTCCTTGGCCCTCCGGTGCGCCCTGCGCTCCGGTGAGCCCCCTCATTGGGGTCGCGATGCCGGTTCTACTCGCCCCGTGCGGGCTTTCCTCCGGCGGCTCCGGGGTGATCTTCACGTCGCGCTCGCCCCCGGGCTTCCACCGTCCCCGGGTCGCTCTGGGCTGCGTACGCCGCTACTCGTCCCCATCCACGCTTTTCGCTCCGCCCAGTGTACGGCGCCGCACGGACAGCGGCCGACCGGTTTTCGCGGTCTCCGGGCGTGGCGGTCGGACCGGCGCGGGGTGACCCGATTGGTGGCCCCGCGGCGGGGTACGCGGGTTCGGGTCCCGGGGTGGTCGGCCGGGCGGATTACCCGCCGGGGAGCTGGGCACAACGCAGGCAGGCCGACCGCGTGGCGTGCGCGAGGCGGGCGATTTCGGCGGTGTGCCCCGTTGCCGCGGCTCTCAAGTCGATTTATCGTCCCAGCACGATTCGCGCGCAAGATCACCATATGTGAAGGGGCCGCGGCCATGGTGGCGAAGAAGACCACTGCCGAGCAGCCGAAGGCGACTGCCGACAAGCCGACGGCGCAGGCGAGGGCCGCACGGTCGGCGGATGCCGTGAAGGGCGCTGCCGGGAAGCGGGCAGGGCGCAGGAGCCCTGCCAGGAGGACCACCGGGGAGAAGTCGCCCCGGGGCGAGCCTGCCGCCACCGCCCGGGAGGCCGGTGCCGCGGGGACGCGGAAGAAGGCCGCCACCGACCGGACGACGGCTCCCCACACGACCACCAGGAAGGCGGCCTCCGGGGTCGCCGACGGGAAGGTGACGGCTGTCGAGTCGTCCGGCGAGAGGGCGACGGCTTCTGAGTCGGCTGGCGGGAAGGCTGCGGCCTCCGCGGTGGCTGGCGGGAAGGTGACGGCTGTCGAGTCGGCTGGTGGGAAGGCGGTGGCTTCTGAGTCGTCCGGGAAGAGGGGGGCGGCTGTGAAGAAGGCGGGCGTTTCCGGGGCGGCCGGCGGGAAGGCTGCGGCTTCTGAGGTGGCCGGTGGAAAGACGGCTGCTTCTGAGGTGGTCGGCGGGAAGGCGGCTGCTTCCGAGGCGGCTGCCGGGAAGGGGGCCGTCCCTGACACGGCTGCCGGGAAGGGGGCGGCAGGTAAGAGGACCGGGGCTTCTGCGGCTGCCGAGAAGGCGGCGGCCAAGAAGGCCGGAGGCTCCGCGGCGGCCGGGAAGAAGGCGGCCGGGAAGAAGGCGGGCGGCAGGAAGGCGGTCGCCGGTGGTAAGGCTGCGCGCGCCGAGGGCGTGGCGGCGGCGGGTGCGGGAAAGAAGAGCACGGCCAAGAAGGTGGGCGCGGCCACGGCCGCGGAGCAGACGGGAGCCACGAAGGTGGTTGCGAAGAAGACTCCTGGCACGGCCACGGCGGCGAAGAACGCCGTTCCCAAGGCGCGCCTCGCCGCGGTGGAACCGGGCGAGCTCGCGGTACGCCCCGGAGAGGAGCCCTGGACCCCCGAGGAGGTCGAGGAGGCCCGTACCGAGCTCCAGTCCGAGATGGAGCGGCTGCGGGCCGAACTGGCCTCCTCCGAGACGGCCCTGGTGGGGCTGATGCGGGACTCCGGGGACGGCGCGGGCGACGACCAGGCGGACACCGGGACGAAGAACATCACGCGCGAGCACGAACTGGCGCTGGCCGCCAACGCGCGCGAGATGCTGATCCAGACCGAGCACGCCCTGGAGCGGCTGGACGCCGGTACGTACGGCCTCTGCGAGAACTGCGGCAAGGCCATCGGCAAGGCGCGGATGCAGGCCTTCCCCCGGGCCACGCTGTGCGTCGAGTGCAAGCAGAAACAGGAGCGCCGGTACTGATCGCGTGCCGGTGCGGGGGCGTGTCGTACCCTCGTCCTCAGTCAGGTACCTAGGTTGAGGGACTCACGTGGCAGAGGCGGAGCGCATCATCGGTACGCCGGACATCCCAGAGGCGGCGGGAGCCGAGCCGGAGCAGTCGTCCGGCCCGGACCTCCCGGACGGGCAGGAGAGCACCGAGGCGCGGCCCAGGGGCAAGCGCCGGATCGCCGTGCTCTTCGCCGTCGCCGGGTTCGCGTACGCCATCGACCTGGTCAGCAAGATGATCGTGGTCGCCAAGCTGGAGCACCACGCACCGATCGAGATCGTCGGGGACTGGCTGAGGTTCGAGGCCATCCGCAACGCGGGCGCGGCCTTCGGCTTCGGCGAGGCCTTCACGATCATCTTCACCGTCATCGCGACGGCGGTGATCGTGGTCATCGCGCGGCTCGCCCGCAAGCTCTACAGCCTGCCCTGGGCGATCGCGCTGGGCCTGCTGCTGGGCGGTGCGCTGGGCAACCTCACCGACCGGATCTTCCGCTCTCCCGGTGTGTTCGAGGGCGCGGTCGTCGACTTCATCGCGCCGAAGCACTTCGCGGTCTTCAACCTCGCCGACTCGGCGATCGTGTGCGGCGGCATCCTGATCGTGCTGCTGTCCTTCAAGGGGCTGGACCCGGACGGGACCGTCCACAAGGACTGACCCCGCCGCGGGACGGTTGTCCACAGGTCCGTACGGGGGTGCCGGAGCCGTCCGGCATACTCGACGGGTGAGCACGATTCCCGAGATCCGTACCCTGCCCGTGCCGGACGGTCTGGAGGGCGAGCGCGTCGACGCCGCCATCTCCCGCATGTTCGGCTTCTCCCGCACCAAGGCCGCGGAGCTCGCCGCGGCGGGGAAGGTCTCGGTCGACGGCTCGGTGGTCGGCAAGTCCGAGCGGGTGCACGGCGGGGCCTGGCTGGAGGTCGAGATGCCCCAGGCGCCCGCGCCGGTGCAGATCGTCGCCGAGCCCGTCGAGGGCATGGAGATCGTGCACGACGACGACGACGTCGTCGTGATCGTCAAGCCGGTGGGTGTGGCCGCGCACCCCTCGCCCGGCTGGAGCGGCCCCACCGTCATCGGCGGGCTGGCCGCCGCCGGCTACCGGATCTCCACCTCGGGCGCCGCCGAGCGCCAGGGCATCGTGCACCGCCTCGACGTGGGCACGTCGGGCCTGATGGTGGTCGCCAAGTCGGAGCGGGCGTACACCTCGCTCAAGCGCCAGTTCAAGGAGCGCACGGTCGACAAGCGCTACCACACGCTCGTGCAGGGCCACCCGGACCCGACCAGCGGCACCATCGACGCGCCCATCGGCCGCCACCCGAACCACGACTACAAGTGGGCGGTCGTCGCCGACGGCAAGCCGTCCGTCACGCACTACGACCTGATCGAGGCCTTCCGCGCGGCCTCCCTGCTGGACGTGAAGCTGGAGACCGGCCGCACGCACCAGATCCGCGTCCACATGTCCGCTCACCGCCACCCCTGCGTCGGCGACCTGACCTACGGCGCGGACCCGACGCTCGCCAAGCGGCTGCGGCTGACCCGCCAGTGGCTGCACGCCGTGCGGCTCGGCTTCGAGCACCCCGGGGACGGGCAGTGGGCGGAGTTCGCCAGCGACTACCCGGCCGACCTCCAGAAGGCCCTGGACCAGGTCCGCGAGGAGACCTGGGGATGAGCGGCACGCCCGTGTACACGGTGCGCGTCGCCGGGGACCCCGCCGACCTGGAGGCGTGCTTCGCGGTGCGCAAGGAGGTCTTCGTCCGCGAGCAGGGCGTCCCGGAGGACCTGGAGTACGACGAGCACGACGCCGGAGCGGTGCATGTGCTGGCGGTCCGCGCGGACGGCACCCCGCTCGGGACGGGGCGGCTGCTGTTCGGCGCGGCGGCCGCGGACCGGACCGGCGGCGACCTCGCGGTCGGGTCTCTGGGGCGGCTGGCCGTGGCGCGGGAGGCGCGCGGGCTCGGGGTCGGGGTCGCGCTGGTGCGGGCCGTCGAGGAGGCGGCCCGCGCGCGGGGGCTCACGGCCGTCGACCTGCACGCGCAGACCCAGGCCCTCGGCTTCTACGAACGGCTGGGATACGCGGCGTACGGCCCCGAGGAGCTGGAGGCGGGGATTCCGCACCGGTCCATGCGGCGTTCTCTCTAGCGAACGGTGGCGCGTGCGAGGCTGGACGCCGGGATGCCCTTGATCGTCTAGCCGTCCGGAGCGCCACCCGTGGATCAGTTGGCCCTGCTGTTCGTGCTGCTGCTCGGGGCCGTGGTCAGCGTCCCGGTCGGGGACCGGTTCGGGCTGCCGTCGCCGGTGCTGATGACCCTGCTCGGGATCGTCCTCGCGGTGATGGACTTCGTGCCCAACGTCGACGTCCCGCCGGACCTGATCCTGCCCCTGGTGCTGCCGCCGCTGCTCTACGCGGCCGTACGGCGCACCTCGTGGCGGCAGTTCGCCGCCAACAAACGGCCCATCTTCCTGCTGGCCGTGGCGCTGGTGTTCGTCACCACGGTCTGTGTGGCCGCCGTCGCCCACTCGGTGATCCCCGGGCTGCCGGTCGCCGCCGCCGTCGCGCTCGGCGCCCTGGTCGCGCCGCCCGACCCGGTGGCCGCGACCGCCGTCGCCGGACAGCTCGGGCTGCCGCGCCGGCTCGTCTCCATCCTGGAGGGCGAGGGACTGTTCAACGACGTGACGGCCATCGTCCTGTACCACGTGGCGATCACCGCCGCCGTCAGCGGCGAGTTCGTGCCCGGTGAGGCGGCCCTGGAGCTGGTGCTGTCCGCCGTGGTCGCGGTCGCCGTCGGCGTCGGGCTCGGCTGGGGCGCCAACCGGCTGCTCGACCTGCTCGGCGACGCGACCCTCCAGATCGGGCTCACCCTGCTGGTGCCGTACGCCGCCTACGTGCTGGCCGAGGAGCTGCACGGCTCCGGTGTGCTCGCCGTGCTGACCTGCGCGCTGTTCCTCGCGGAGTACGCCACCGACCCCGACGACGTGCTGACCCGGCTCGCCGGGCACGCCTTCTGGGACATCGTCGACACGCTGGTGACCGGGGTGGCGTTCGGGCTGATCGGGCTCGAACTGCACAACGCGATCCGTACGGCGTCCGGGCGCTGGGGCGAGATGCTCGGCTGGGCCGGGATCGTCGCGGCCGTGGTGATCGTCGTACGGCTGGCGTGGCTGCTGCCGGCGACCTGGCTGACGAAACGGCTGCACGCGCGGCGGGACTACGACGAGGACATCCCGCTCAGCTGGCGGGAGACCGTGATCATGTGGTGGTCGGGGATGCGGGGGGTGGCGTCGGTCGCGCTGGCGCTGGCGATTCCGCTGGAGACGGAGGCGGGGGACGCGTTTCCCGACCGGGACGAGATCATCTTCGTCGCGTTCGGGGTGATCATGGCGACGCTGGTGCTGCAGGGGCTCACCCTGCCGTGGCTGGTGAAACGGCTCGGGGTGCGGGCGGACACCGAGCGGGAGAAGGCGTTCGAGCGGGAGCTGGCGGTGCGGGCGGCGAAGGCGGCGAAGCGCAGGCTGCGGGAGATCGAGGAGGTGGAGGAGGTGCCGGAGGAACTGAGCGAGCAGATGCTGCGGCGGGCGTTCGAGATCGGGGTGCGGATCAGTCCCGAGATGGGGGAGGAGGAGCGGCGGGAGGGACATGACGCGCGGGTGCGAAGGCTGAAGCGGGTGCGGCGGATCCAGGGGGAGCTGCTCAGTGCGGCTCGGCACGAGGTGCTGGCGGCGCGTAGTGAGGCGGGGGCGGATCCGGAGGTGGTGGACCGGGTGCTGCGTCAGCTGGACGTGCGCAGCCTTCGGTGAGTCTCCCACCCGCGCACCGCCCGTTCGGTCGGCTGAGAGGCGGGCCGACCTTTCGTGGTTGCGGCTCGTCGGCGGCTTTCCCTGGTTACGCTCGGATCATGGCACGTAACGTCGTGATCAGCGGTGGTGGTACGGGGATCGGGCTTGCGGCGGCGAGGGTGTTCGCGGCCGACGGGGATCGGGTGCTGCTGCTCGGGCGGCGGCTGGAGGTGCTGGAGAAGGCCGGGGTCGACGGGGCGTTGGTCCGTGCCGCCGATCTGAGCCGGGTGGAGGAGGTCAGAGGGGTCGCCCGGTTCGTCGCGGAGGAGTTCGGGACCGTCGACGTGCTGGTGCACAGCGCCGGTGGGGCCGGGCATCTGGAGCAGCCGAGCGGCAGTGAGGATCCACTCGACCGGGTCGCCCACAACTGGACCGTGAACTTCCGGATCAACACGCTCACCGCCGCCCTCCTCACCGAGGCCCTCAAGGACCGGCTGGCCTCCCCGGGCGGACGGGTGCTGTTCGTCAGCTCCATCGCCGCCTACCGCGGGTCCGGGAGCGGGGCGTACGCCGGTGCCAAGGCCGCGCTGCACCCGTACGCCCGCGATCTCGCCCGGGAGCTGGGCCCGCGCGGGATCACCGCCAACACCGTCGCGCCCGGCTACATCGAGGACACCGGGTTCTTCGGCGAGGCCATCGACCCCGCCCGGCGCGAGCGGCTGGTCGGTGAGACCTTCGACGGGCGGGCGGGGACGCCCGGGGACGTCGCCGCCACCCTGCACTGGCTCGCCTCGCCCGGCGCCGCGCACATCACCTCGCAGGTCGTCCAGGTCAACGGTGGCGCCGAACGCGGCAACTGAGCCTCTCCTGTCACGGGTGGTGCGCCGCCGCCCCGTCCGAGGAGGCGGAGGAGGCGGACTGGCCGGGGACCCGGGCCGGCGGCGGTGTCGCGTCCGCCGTGTTGACGCGGGGCAGCGCGTAGGGGTGCTCCTTGGCCAGCCAGCGGACCATCTGCTCGCGGACCGTGACCCGGACCTTCCAGATGTCGTCGGCGTCCTTCGCGGTGACCAGGGCCCGCACCTGCATGGTGTTCGGGGTGGTGTCCGTGACGTCCAGCCCGCAGGCGCGGCCGTCCCAGGCCGGGCACTCGCGCAGGATGTCCCGCAGCTTCTCGCGCATCACGTCCACCGGCGCCGTGTGGTCGACGTGGAAGTAGACGATGCCGGTCATCTGCGGCGTCCCGCGCGACCAGTTCTCGAACGGCTTGGAGGTGAAGTACGACACCGGCATGGTGATCCGGCGCTCGTCCCAGGTCCGCACCGTCAGGAAGGTCAGCGTGATCTCCTCGACGGTGCCCCACTCGCCGTCCACCACGACCGTGTCGCCGATGCGCACCATGTCCCCGAAGGCGATCTGGAGCCCCGCGAACATATTGCTCAGCGTCGACTGGGCGGCCACACCGGCGACGATGCCGAGGATGCCGGCCGAGGCCAGCAGCGAGGCGCCCGCCGCCCGCATCGCCGGGAACGTCAGCAGCATCGACGCCACCGCCATCACCCCGACGACGGCCGACACCACCCGCATGATCAGCGACACCTGGGTCCGCACCCGCCGCACCCGCGCCGGATCGCGGTGCACGCGCGCGTAGCGGGAGTACGACGTCTCCACGACCGCCGCCGCGATCCGGATCACCAGCCAGGCCACCGAGCCGATCAGCACCAGGGTGAGCGCCTGGCCGATGCCGGTGCGATGGTCCTCCAGCAGCTTCGCCTGGTCGTACGAGCCTCTCAGCAGGGCCGCGCAGAGCACCAGCTGGTACGGGATGCGGCCGCGCCGCAGCAGACCCCACAGCGGTGTCTCACTGTGCCGGGCGTCGGCCTTGCGCAGCAGTAGGTCGGTGGCCCAGCCGATGAGGACGGTCAGCAGGACCGAGCCGCCGACCACGATCACGGGGCGGATCAGGTTCTCCATGTCCCCGAAAGTAACCGGGCGGGCGGGGGCTTGAACATGTGACTTCCGTGCAGAGACGCACACACGGCGTTGTCGGTGCGGGCTGGCACCATGGGCGCATGAACATCATGCTCTTTCACTCGACCTACGGACTGCGCCCGGCCGTGCGCGCGGCGGCCGACCGGCTGCGCGCCGCCGGGCACGAGGTGTGGACCCCGGACCTCTTCGAGGGGCGCACGTTCGGGACGGCCGAGGAGGGCATGGCCCACAAGGAGGAGATCGGCAAGGACGAGCTATTGAAGCGAGCCGTCCTGGCCGCCGCGCCCTACTCGGAGAGAGGGCTCGTGTACGCCGGGTTCTCGCTGGGCGCCTCGGTCGCGCAGACCCTCGCCCTCGGCGACGAGAAGGCGCGCGGCCTGCTCCTGCTGCACGGCACCTCCGACCTCGCGCCGAACGTCTCGGTGGACGAACTCCCGGTCCAGCTGCACGTGGCGGAGCCGGACCCGTTCGAGACCGACGACTGGCTGAGCGCCTGGTACCTCCAGATGGGCCGGGCGGGCGCCGACGTGGAGATCTACCGGTACGCGGGCGCCGGGCACCTGTACACCGACCCCGACCTGCCGGACTGGGACGAGGAGGCCGCCGAGGCCACCTGGCGGGTGGCACTCGGCTTCCTCGGCTCGCTCTAGCCGGCTCGGCTCGAGCTCGCTCTAGCCGGCTCGGCTCGCTCCGGCCGGCTCAGACCGGGTCGTACGTGCGCTCCACCTTCTGCGTACCGCTGCGCGTGCGGTACGAACGGGACCAGGAGGAGGTCGCGGTGGCGCTGGTGCGGTCGGACAGCACGTAGTAGTCCATCTGCGCGCGGTCGGCGGTGATGTCCAGGACGCCGTAGCCGTGGCGGTCGGTGTCGACGAAGTGGACGTGCCGGTTGGCGGCCCGGATGATCGGCGAGGCGATCGCGGTGAGCGTGCCCTCCGGGACCTTGACGATGTCGTCGAGGTTGTCGGAGGTCACCGAGGTGACCACGAACTCGGTGGCGGCGGAGGCGGACAGCGGGTAGGTCCCGGCGTCCACGGGCACGTCGTTGGCCCACGCCATGTGGATGTCACCGGTCAGGAAGACCGTGTTGCCGATGGCGTGGGAGCGCAGGTGCGCCAGCAGTTCACGGCGGTCGTCGGTGTAGCCGTCCCACTGGTCGGTGTTGAGGGCCAGGCCCTCCTGGGGCAGACCGAGCAGCTTGGCGAGCGGCTTGAGCAGATCGGCGGAGAGGGAGCCGATGGAGAACGGCGAGATCATCACCGAGTTGCCGACCAGCCGCCAGGTGGTGTCGGACGCCTTCAGCCCGGCCTTCAGCCAGTCGAGCTGGGCGCGGCCGGTGATGGTGCGGTCCGGGTCGTCGACCGTGCCGTTGCCGACCGCGACCTGCTGCGAGCGGAAGGACCGCAGGTCGAGCAGGGACAGATCGGCCAGCTTGCCGAAGCGCAGCCGGCGGTAGGTGGTGCCGGCGATCGCCGGACGGACCGGCATCCACTCGAAGTAGGCCTGCTTGGCGGCCGCCTGACGGACCGCCCAGGTGCCCTCGGTACCCTCCGTGTGGTTCTCGGCGCCGCCCGACCAGGTGTCGTTGGCGAACTCGTGGTCGTCCCAGATCGCGACGACCGGCGCCTTCGCGTGCAGGGTCTGGAGGTCGGGGTCGGTCTTGTACTTGCCGTGCCGGGTGCGGTAGTCGGCGAGCGTGAGGATCTCGTGCGTGGGCGAGGTCTGCCGGACGACCGTGCCGCGCGCGCCGTACTCGCCGGTGCCGTACTCGTAGATGTAGTCGCCGAGGTGCAGCCAGGCGTCCAGGTCGCCGCGGGCCGCGAGATGGCGGTACGAGGAGAAGTAGCCGGCCTCCCAGTTGGCGCAGGAGACCACGCCGAAGCGCAGGCCGCCGACGGAGGCGTCCGCCGCCGGCGCGGTGCGGGTGCGCGCCACCGGGGAGTCCGTGCCGCCCGCGGTGAAGCGGAACCAGTAGTCGGTGGCCGGGGTGAGGCCGCGGACGTCCGCCTTGACGGTGTGGTCGGTGGCGGCGGTCGCGGTGAGGGAGCCGCGGACGACGATGTTCGTCAGCGCCTTGTCGGTGGCGACGACCCAGCCGACCTCGGTGTCCGGGCCGAGCCCGGAGCCGGGCACCGCCTCGGCGGTCGGCGTCACCCGCGTCCACAGCAGGACGCCGTCGGGCAGCGGGTCGCCGGAGGCGAGACCGTGCAGGAAGGCCGGGGCCTCGGCGGCCGCGCGGGCGGGTATCGCGGCGGCGAGCGGTCCGGCGAGGACCGCGGTGGCCGCCGCGGCCTTGACGACCGTACGGCGGCGGGGGGACAGCGAGTCGGCGCGCTCTGACGGGGTGTCGGCGCTCTCGGGTGATCTGTGTCGACTGGTCACGGGCGATGAGATTACTGACCAGTACGACAAAAGAGCGGGCGAACGTGAAATGTTCGCCCGCTCTTTGACTCCGCGTCGGATCAGGCCTTGAGGGCCGCCGCGATCGCCGTGTTGAAGTCGGCGACCGTCATCGGGGCGTTCTGCCCGTCCGAACCGGTCAGCGTCTTGCCGTCCATCTTCAGGGTCGGCGTGCCCGAGACGCCGCTGCTGTCGAAGGTCTTCGACATCTCCAGCGCCCAACGGTCGTAGGTGCCGTTCTTCACCGCGTTCTGGAACTTGGTGTTGCCCTTCAGCTCCTTGACGGTGTCCGCGACCTTGATCAGGTAGGAGTCGTCCTTGAACTTGTCGCTGGTCTCCTCGGGGTGGTACTTCGCCGAGTACAGGGCGGTCTTGTACTCGAGGAACGCCTCGGGGCTGACGTTCAGCGCGGCGCCGAGGGCGCTCAGCGCGTTCTTGGAGCCCTCACCGGTCAGGCTGCGGTCGAGGAAGGTGGCGCCGACGTACTGGATCTTGAACTTGCCGTCGTCGTAGTCCTTCTTCACCGTCGAGCCGACGGTCTGCTCGAACTGGGCGCAGATCGGGCAGCGCGGGTCCTCGTACATCACGAGGGTCTTCTTGGCGCTCTCCTTGCCGAGGACGACCGTCGTGCCGTTCTTGCCGCTGGTGTTGGCCGGCTCGACCAGCTTGGCGGTCTTGGCCTCCTCCCAGTAGCTGGGCTGGTTGGCCTGGACGACGGCGTAGCCTATGCCGCCGGCCGCGGCCAGCACGCCGACCGCCGAGGCGGCGACGATGATCTGCCGCTTGGCCTTGGCCCGCTTGGCCTGCTTCTCGCGCTCCGCGCGCAGCCGCTCCCGGGCCGCCGTCTTCGCCGCCGCGCTGTTTCGCTTGCTCATGTCGGTGTTCTCCATCGGGGACGCGCACGTTCGTGCGCGGATACGTGTGAGGGACTGCTCGTGCTCGTGCTCGGCGGTCTCGGGGGACGCCGGGGTGTGCCGCTCAGGCGGCGAGGGCGAGGGCGGCCGGGCGCGGGGGTCCGCGCCGGCCCAGGGAGTGCACGAGGATCAGGTCCCGGGCGGTGGCCGTACGGTGCGTGGGCCGCGGCAGGCGGCGGGCCGCCGGGGCGCGTCGTACGGTCACGGCACGGACCGCGAGGAGCAGGGGCCGGAAGGTCGTCGCGCCGGCCGCTCGCAGCAGCTGGGCCAGCGCCCGCTCGCCCCGGCGCAGCCAGGCGGCCGCGATCAGGCCGACGGTGAGGTGCGCGGCGAGCAGCAGCCAGGCGGTGACCGGGTCGGAGTGGGCCATCAGCCCGGCGAGCCGGTCGGGGTCGGCGCCGGTGACCCGGGCCAGCGGGGTGCCGACCCGGCTGCCGTTGCCGCACAGCACGTCCCAGCCGACCGCGGCCAGCGGGCCGGCGACCGGGCCGCCGGCCCGGCCGTAACAGACGTGCTGGCCGGTGGTGAAGATCGTGTCGGCCGCCAGCTCCAGCGGGATCAGCAGCGCGGCGATCCGCCCGAAGCCGCACTCGCGGCCCGCGAGGGCGTACGCGAGGACGAACACGGCGGCCGCGACGGCGGCCACCGTGTTGAACGGCAGCGGGGCCCGGGACAGCAGGACGTGCGACGCGGTGCTGAGCGTCACGACGACCGCCGTGAACAGCGCCGCGCGTACGGCTCTGAGTCGGGTCCCGGATATGTCCATTGCGCTGGAAGTGTGTCACGCGCTCCCGTAAGAGACCCCTAAAAGGTGCCTGTGAGAAGCGCGACCGTTAGACAGCCGTTGTGAAGGCCCGCGGTCAGAGGCCGGGGATCCGGCCGTTGCGGAACAGGTCGACGAAGATCTGGTGGTCGGCACGGGCGCGGGCGCCGTAGCTGTGCGCGAAGTCCACCAGGAGCGGCGCGAAGCCCTCCTCGTCGGCGGCGATGGCCGCGTCGATGGCCCGCTCGGTGGAGAACGGCACCAGGGACTCGCCGGAGGTGTCGTCCGCCGCCGCGTGCATGGTGGCGGTGGCCCGGCCCAGGTCGGCGACGACGCCCGCGATCTCCTCCGGGTCGTCGATGTCGCCCCAGTCGAGGTCGACGGCGTACGGCGAGACCTCGGCGACGAGCTGGCCCGCGCCGCCCAGCTCGGTCCAGCCCAGCCACGGGTCGGCGTGCTGCTGGAGGGCGCGCTGGGAGATCACCGTGCGGTGGCCCTCGTGCTGGAAGTAGCCGCGGATCGCCGGGTCGGTGATGTGCCGGGAGACGGCCGGGGTCTGGGCCTGCTTGATGTAGATCACGACGTCGTTCTCCAGGGCGTCGCTGTGCCCCTCCAGGAGGATGTTGTACGACGGCAGGCCCGCGGAGCCGATGCCGATGCCGCGGCGGCCCACGACGTCCTTCACCCGGTAGGAGTCCGGGCGGGCCAGGGAGGTCTCCGGCAGCGTCTCCAGATAGCCGTCGAAGGCGGCGAGGACCTTGTAGCGGGTGGCCGCGTCCAGCTCTATGGAGCCGCCGCCGGGCGCGAAGCGGCGCTCGAAGTCACGGATCTCCGTCATGGAGTCCAGCAGCCCGAAGCGGGTCAGGGAGCGGGCGTCGCGCAGGGCGTCCAGCAGCGGGCCCTCGGCGGTGTCCAGGGTGAACGGCGGCACCTCGTCGCGCTTGGCGCCGGTGGCCAGCGCGCGCATCCGGTCGCGGTACGCGCCCGCGTACACCTGCACCAGCTCGGTGATCTGGTCGTCGCCGAGCGCCTTCGCGTACCCGATGAGGGCGATCGAGGCGGAGAAGCGCTTGAGGTCCCAGGTGAAGGGGCCGACGTAGGCCTCGTCGAAGTCGTTGACGTTGAAGATCAGCCGGCCCGTGGAGTCCATGTACGTGCCGAAGTTCTCCGCGTGCAGATCGCCGTGGATCCACACGCGCGAGGTCCGGTCGTCCAGGAACGGCCCGCCGTTCTTCTCCGCGTCCAGGTCGTGGTAAAAGAGCGCCGCCGTGCCCCGGTAGAACGCGAACGCCGAGGCCGCCATCTTGCGGAACTTCACCCGGAACGCGGCCGGGTCGGCGGCCAGGAGCTCGCCGAAGGCGGTGTCGAAGACGGCGAGGATCTCCTCGCCGCGCTGCTCGTCGTTGAGCTGGGGAACCGACATCGCTGGGTGCCTCCTGGTGCAGTGCATGTACGACAGCGTCTTCGCCGTCTCCAACGCACGAAGGTACGCGGGAGTGCCCGCCGGGTGTCAGTGGCGAGGCATAGACTTCGACGCTGACCCCCGGACTGTCCGCCCGCCCGTCGTCGAGTGTTTCCCTTGGAGGCCACGCCGTGTCGAAGCCGCCGTTCACGCACCTGCACGTCCACACCCAGTACTCGCTGCTGGACGGTGCCGCGCGGCTGAAGGACATGTTCAACGCCTGCAACGAGATGGGCATGACGCACATCGCCATGTCCGACCACGGCAACCTGCACGGGGCGTACGACTTCTTCCACACCGCGAAGAAGGCCGGGGTCACCCCGATCATCGGGATCGAGGCGTACGTCGCGCCCGAGTCGCGGCGCAACAAGCGCAAGATCCAGTGGGGCCAGCCGCACCAGAAGCGCGACGACGTCTCCGGTTCCGGCGGCTACACCCACAAGACGATCTGGGCGGCGAACGCGACGGGCCTGCACAACCTCTTCCGTCTCTCCTCCGACGCGTACGCCGAGGGCTGGCTCCAGAAGTGGCCGCGCATGGACAAGGAGACCATCGCCCAGTGGTCCGAGGGGCTCATCGCCTCCACCGGCTGCCCCTCCGGCGAGCTCCAGACCCGGCTGCGCCTCGGCCAGTACGACGAGGCGCTGAAGGCGGCCTCGGAGTACCAGGACATCTTCGGCAAGGACCGCTACTTCCTGGAGCTGATGGACCACGGCATCGAGATCGAGCACCGGGTCCGCGACGGCCTCCTGGAGATCGGCAAGAAGCTCGGCATCCCGCCCCTCGTGACGAACGACTCGCACTACACGTACGCGCACGAGGCGACCGCGCACGACGCGCTGCTGTGCATCCAGACCGGCAAGAACCTCTCCGACCCCGACCGCTTCAAGTTCGACGGCACCGGCTACTACCTGAAGTCCACGGACGAGATGTACGCCATCGACTCCTCGGACGCCTGGCAGGAGGGCTGCGCCAACACCCTCCTGGTGGCCGAGCAGATCGACACCGCCGGCATGTTCGAGGCCAGGAACCTCATGCCGAAGTTCGACATCCCCGACGGCTACACCGAGGTCACCTGGTTCCGCGAGGAGACCATGCGCGGCATGCACCGCCGCTTCCCCGGGGGCATCCCGGACGACCGCATGAAGCAGGTCGAGTACGAGATGGACACCATCATCTCGATGGGCTTCCCCGGCTACTTCCTCGTCGTCGCCGACTTCATCATGTGGGCCAAGAAGCAGGGCATCGCGGTGGGCCCCGGCCGGGGCTCCGCGGCCGGCTCGATCGTCGCGTACGCCATGGGCATCACCGACCTCGACCCCATCCCGCACGGCCTGATCTTCGAGCGGTTCCTCAACCCCGAGCGCATCTCGATGCCCGACGTCGACATCGACTTCGACGAGCGCAGGCGCGTCGAGGTGATCCGGTACGTGACGGAGAAATACGGCTCCGACAAGGTCGCCATGATCGGGACCTACGGCAAGATCAAGGCCAAGAACGCGATCAAGGACTCCGCGCGCGTGCTGGGCTACCCGTACGCCATGGGCGACCGCCTCACCAAGGCCATGCCCGCCGACGTCCTCGGCAAGGGCATCGACCTCAACGGCATCACCGACCCCTCGCACCCGCGCTACAGCGAGGCGGGCGAGATCCGTGCGATGTACGAGAACGAACCCGACGTGAAGAAGGTCATCGACACCGCCAAGGGCGTCGAGGGCCTGGTCCGGCAGATGGGTGTGCACGCCGCCGGAGTGATCATGTCCAGCGAGCCCATCGTCGACCACGCCCCCATCTGGGTGCGGCACACGGACGGCGTGACCATCACCCAGTGGGACTACCCGCAGTGCGAGTCGCTCGGCCTGCTGAAGATGGACTTCCTCGGCCTGCGCAACCTGACGATCATGGACGACGCCGTCAAGATGGTGAAGTCCAACAAGGGCGTCGAGCTCGACCTGCTGGCCCTGCCGCTCGACGACCCGAAGACCTTCGAACTGCTCCAGCGCGGCGACACCCTCGGCGTCTTCCAGTTCGACGGCGGCCCCATGCGCTCCCTGCTGCGCCTGATGAAGCCCGACAACTTCGAGGACATCTCCGCCGTCTCCGCGCTCTACCGTCCCGGCCCGATGGGCATGGACTCGCACACCAACTACGCGCTGCGCAAGAACAAGCTCCAGGAGATCACCCCGATCCACAAGGAGCTTGAGGAGCCCCTCGAAGAGGTCCTGGCCGTCACCTACGGCCTGATCGTCTACCAGGAGCAGGTGCAGAAGGCCGCCCAGATCATCGCCGGGTACTCGCTGGGCGAGGCCGACATCCTGCGCCGCGTGATGGGCAAGAAGAAGCCCGACGAACTGGCCAAGAACTTCACCATCTTCCAGGCCGGCGCCCAGAAGAACGGCTACAGCGACGAGGCCATCCAGGCCCTGTGGGACGTGCTGGTCCCGTTCGCCGGCTACGCCTTCAACAAGGCGCACTCCGCCGCGTACGGACTGGTCTCGTACTGGACCGCCTATCTCAAGGCCAACCACCCCGCCGAGTACATGGCCGGGCTGCTCACCTCCGTCAAGGACGACAAGGACAAGTCGGCCGTCTACCTCAACGAGTGCCGGCGGATGGGCATCAAGGTGCTGCCGCCGAACGTCAACGAATCGGTGCACAACTTCGCCGCCCAGGGCGACGACGTGATCCTCTTCGGCCTCGAGGCCGTCCGCAACGTCGGCACCAACGTGGTCGAGTCGATCATCAGGAGCCGCAAGGCCAAGGGCAAGTACGCCTCCTTCCCCGACTACCTCGACAAGGTCGAGGCGGTCGCCTGCAACAAGCGCACCACGGAGTCGCTGATCAAGGCGGGCGCGTTCGACACGCTCGGGCACACCCGCAAGGGCCTCACCGCCCAGTTCGAACCGATGATCGACAACGTGGTCGCGGTCAAGCGCAAGGAGGCCGAGGGGCAGTTCGACCTCTTCGGCGGCATGGGCGAGGAGGAGAACGACGAGCCCGGCTTCGGCCTCGACGTGCAGTTCACCGAGGACGAGTGGGACAAGACCTATCTGCTCGCCCAGGAGCGGGAGATGCTCGGCCTCTACGTCTCCGACCACCCGCTGTTCGGCCTGGAGCACGTGCTGTCCGACAAGGCGGACGCGGGCATCGCCCAGCTCACCGGAGGCGAGCACGCGGACGGCGCGGTCGTCACCATCGGCGGCATCATCTCGGGCCTCCAGCGCAAGATGACCAAACAGGGCAACGCCTGGGCCATCGCCACCGTGGAGGACCTCGCGGGCTCCATCGAGTGCATGTTCTTCCCCGCGACCTACCAGCTGGTGTCGACCCAACTGGTCGAGGACGCGGTGGTCTTCGTCAAGGGCCGGCTCGACAAGCGCGAGGACGTGCCCCGGCTCGTCGCGATGGAGCTCCAGGTCCCCGACCTGTCCAACGCGGGCACCAACGCGCCGGTGATCCTCACCATCCCGGCCACCCGGGTCACCCCGCCGATGGTCAGCCGCCTCAACGAGATCCTCACCCACCACCGGGGCGACAGCGAGGTCCGCATCAAGCTCCAGGGCCCGACCCGGACGACCGTGCTGCGTCTGGACCGGCACCGGGTCAAGCCCGATCCGGCGCTGTTCGGCGATCTGAAGGTGCTGCTCGGCCCGTCCTGCCTGGCGGGCTGAGGCCAGGGCCCGGGAAGCAGGCGCGAGGGGCGCGTCCGGATCCGGACGCGCCCCTCGGTGTGCCTGGGCTGCAACAGCCCACTGCGCGGACGTCAGTTGTGCCCGAACCGCTTCTGCCGGCCCTTGCGGGCGACGTCGGCCGGGGTCACCTGGGAGATCCGCTGTTCGGCCTGCTCCTGCATCGAGGACTGCTGGGCCTGCTGCTGACCACGCTCGGACTGCGGCTGTTTACGGTCCTGCTTCTTGTTCTTGGCCATGGGGATCTGCCTCCTGCGGGGGATGTAGGGACCAGGGCCGCGACCAGATTCACATAGGCTGACACAAGGCGCATTTCGGATAATTACCGTCCGTGACAGGGGTTCTCGGAGCGCATCACCCCGAAACGCCACGCCGAAGATCGAGTTCGGGCCGTTAACCCCCGCACGGTCGGGCAGACTCGAAGGAAGCCCGAAGCAAACCTCCCGGGAAGAGGGTGAGTCGTGTGGACCGCTGCATCGTCCTGGTGGACGCCGGGTATCTGCTGGGGGCCGCCGCGAGCCTCCTCGCCGGAGAGCCCTCGCGGTCCCGCATCACCGTCGACCACTCCGCCCTCGTCCAGGGACTGCGCGAACAGGCCGAGTCCGACACCGAACGCCCCCTGCTGCGCATCTACTGGTTCGACGGCGCCCCCGACCGCGTTCCCCAGCCCGAACACCGCAGGCTGCGCGTGATGCCCCGGGTCACCGTCCGGCTCGGCGCCCTGACCCGCAGCGACGGACGCTGGGCCCAGAAGGGCGTCGACGCCGCCATGCACGCCGAACTGACCGAGCTGGCCCGTAACCGCGCCTGCTCCGACGTCGTCCTCGTCACCGGCGACGGCGATCTGCTGCCCGGCATGATGGCCGCCAAGGAACACGGCGTCGCCGTCCACCTGTGGGCCGTCCAGGCCGCCGACGGCGACTACAACCAGTCCGAGGACCTGGTCGCCGAGGCCGACGAACGGCGCGTCCTGGACCGTACGTGGATCACCAAGGCCGTACGCGCCAAGGACCTCGGCGGAGTGTGCGCGCCGCCGCCCGTGCCCCGGCCCGAGATCGCCGCGATCCTCTCCGCGCCGCTGCCCGACGCCGGCCTCGCCCCCGCCGAGCGGCCCGCCGAGGAGCCCGAGCACGCCGGCGCGGACGCCGCCGACCGCTCCGGGGTCCAGGAGCGCGTGCCGGCCACCAAGGGCGTTCCCACCCCCAAGGACCTGGCCGCGCTGCGCGCACCCGGCAGCCACCCCGCCCCGCACCCCGCCACCGCCACCCTGCGCTGGTCCTCGGACAAGGGCTGGGTGGACCGGCCCGGTGTCGTCGCCGAGCCCGCCGAGGCCTCGTCCATGCCGACGCTGGCCCAGCTGACCACGGCGGAGCAGCGCTGGGCCGACCGCGAGGAGGACATCACCACCGTCGGCGGCGACCCGTTCGAGGTGGGACAGGTCTTCGCCCGGCGCTGGATGGGCCGCCTCGGCGACCAGGGCCATCTGCAGAAGCTGTCCGGCATGTACCCGCGCATCCCGCACCGCATCGACGGCGAGCTGCTCCGGTACGCGGCCCGCTTCGGACTGCTCGCGCACAAGGACGACCAGATCGACGAGCACGACCGCTACGCCATCCGGGCGGGCTTCTGGCGCGAGGTCGACGTCCGGACCGCCACCGAGCACGCGCCCGCCGGGGACTGACGGCCCCCGAGAGCGGCCCCCGGGACGAGCGGGGCTTCCCGACCCCGTAGGCTCGTCCCTTGTGAGTACGCGCGCGGCATCGGCCATCCGGCACCCGGACGAGGTCGTGTGCGCCGTGCGCGGACTGACCAAGACCTATCCGGCGGTACGGGGCCGGCGCGGCACCCCGGCGACCGCGGAGGTACGGGCCACCGACGGCGTGGAGCTGGACATCCGCCGCGGCGAGATCTTCGGGCTGCTCGGCCCGAACGGCGCCGGCAAGTCCACCCTCGTACGGCAGCTCACCGGGCTGATGCGGCCCGACGCGGGCACCGTGGAGATCCTCGGCCACGACATCGTGCGCCACCCCGAGCGGGCCGCGCGCATCCTCGCCTACCTCGGCCAGGAGTCCACCGCCCTCGACGAGCTCACCGTCTCCCTGGCCGCCGAGACCACCGGACGGCTGCGCGGCCTCGACGTACGGCAGGCCCGGCGGGAACGGGACGCCGTCCTCGACGAACTGGGGCTCACCCCGCTCGCCGGCCGCACGCTGCGCAAACTGTCCGGCGGACAGCGGCGGCTGGCCTGCTTCGCGTCCGTGCTGGTGGGGGAGCGGCCGCTGCTGGTGCTCGACGAGCCCACCACCGGGATGGACCCGGTCGCGCGGCGCGCCGTGTGGTCGGCCGTGGACCGGCGACGCGCCGAGCGCGGCACGACCGTCCTGCTGGTCACCCACAACGTCATCGAGGCCGAGACCGTCCTCGACCGGGTCGCCGTCCTCGACCGGGGCCGGGTCATCGCCTGCGACACGCCGGCCGGGCTCAAGGAGCAGGTGGCCGGCGAGGTCCGGGTCGAGCTGGTGTGGCGGGAGCGGGCGCCGCTGGACGTCCCCGAGGTCGCCGCGCTGCGCGAGCGGGCCGTGGAGTCCGGGCGCCGCTGGACGCTGCGGCTGGCCCCCGACGAGGCCCGCGCGATCGTCGCCACCGTCACCGGCGGGGCCGCCTTCGCCGCCCTGGACGACTTCACCCTGGCCACGCCCAGCCTGGAGGACGTGTACCTGGCGCTGGGCGGGGCCGCACGGCAGGGGCTGGTGCGGGCGTGAGCGATCTGAGCAGGGTGAGCCCCGGGTCCGTATGGTCCGTATGGTGCGTGTCCGTATGGTGCGTGGGGGACGGTTCGAGAGCCGCAGGGAAGAGGAGCAGCGCCACGTGAGTGTCGTACCCGCCGAGGTTCTGCCGGGCAGCGCCCGGGCCGTCACCGGCACGGTCCGCGCGGCCGCCGAGCTGGGGCCGCGCGCGCGGCTGTGGCCGTCGCTCGTGGCCGTGTACCGGGCGCAGCTCTCCCGTGCGCGGGTGGCGCGGATCCCGCTGCTGTTCGTCGCGACCTTCCAGTCGGTCGGCATCCTGATCATGATGCGGGGTGTCGTGGACGGGGGCAGCGAGGCCGAGGCGGTCGTCGCGGGCTCCGCGGTGCTCGTCGTCGCGTTCGTCGCGCTCAATCTGCTCGCGCAGTACTTCGGGCAGCTGCGGGCGAGCGGCGGCCTCGACCACTACGCCACCCTGCCGGTGCCGCCGGCGGCGGTGGTGCTGGGCGCGGCGGGGGCGTACGCCTCCTTCACCGTGCCGGGGACCCTGGTGACCGCGGTGTTCGGGTGTGCGCTGTTCGGGCTGCCGCTGACGCATCTGTGGGTGCTGGCGGCCGTGATCCCGCTGGCCGGGGCCGCGCTGTCCGGGCTGGGCGCCGCGTTCGGGCTGCTCGCGCCGCGGCCGGAGCTGGCGACCGTGCTGGGGCAGCTGGGGATGTCCGCCGCGCTGCTGCTGGGGGTGCTGCCGCCGGACCGGATGCCGGAGGCGGTGCGGTTCGCCCGGGACCTGTTGCCGTCGACGTACGGCGTGGAGGCCTTCGCCCGGACCTTCGGGGCGGATCCGGACTGGGCGCTGGTGCTCGGCGACCTCGCGGTGTGCGCCGGGGTGGGCGTCGTCTCGCTGGCCGTCGCCACCTGGGCCTACCGCCGGGCCGCCGTCCGGTGACGCGCCGCACAGCCGGGCCTGGCACGATGTCAGGGTGACCGCACCGCTGACTCCGCCTCCGCCGCCGCACGAACCGTCCCCGCAGGGGGCCGCCTGGCCGCCTCCGCCCGGGGAGCCGCTGGGCGGGGCGGCCGTGCCGCAGGACGCCGCGTACGGACAGGACGGGCCCGGGATGAAGACCGAACTGCGGGAGGCCGCCGTGGTGACGGTGGCGGTCGCGGTGGCCGGGGCGCTGCTCGGGGTGCTGTGGAAGTATCTGGCGCCCTCCGTGCCCCTGGTGGGGGACGTGGTGAACGGCGGGTGGGTCGTCTACCTCAAGGACACCGAGGGGGAGCAGGCGATCGGGGTGGACGGCACGTTCACCCTGCTGGCGCTGGCGTTCGGGGCCGTGAGCGCGGCGGTGGTGTTCGCCTGGCGGCGGCGCGGAGGCGTGCCGCTGGTGGTGGCGCTGATGGTCGGCGGGCTGCTCGGGTCGGTGCTGGCGTGGCGGCTGGGGGTGTGGCTGGGGCCCGGGTCGGATGTGATCGCCCAGGCCAAGGCCGCGGGCAAGGGCGTGACGTTCTCGGCGCCCCTGAAGCTGGGTGCGCGCGGCGCGCTGCTGGCCTGGCCGTTCGCGGCCCTGCTGGTCCACCTGGGCCTCACGGCGCTGTTCGGCCCCCGCGATCCCGACCCGTACGCCCAGGGCCCGGCCCCGAAGGACCCCTACGGCGCGCCGCTCGCGTGACGGCGACGCGCAGGAGCGCGGCGGCACCGGTCCGGGTCCTCCTCGCTGCGGTCGCCGCGGCCGGGCAGGCCGCGGGCGCGGATCCGGCCGGCGGGCTGGTCCACCCGGGCCCGGGCGTAGATCACCCCAGACTTGGTCCGGGGGCACTCCCCGTCCGGGCGGGCGCCGACGCAGGTTCCCTCCCCGGTCAGCCGCGGCCGATCGGGGCCAGGACCGCCTCGGTCAGGGTGGCCAGGTCGGACGGGGCGAGTTCCACCTCCAGGCCCCGGCGGCCCGCCGAGACGCAGATCGTGGGGTGGGTGGTGGCCGAGGCGTCGAGGACCGTGGGCAGCCTCTTGCGCTGGCCGAGGGGGGAGATGCCGCCCCGGACATAGCCCGTGGTGCGTTCGGCCAGGGCGGGGTCGGCCATGGCGGCGCGTTTGCCGCCCACCGCGGAGGCCAGGGCCTTCAGGTCGAGGGAACCGGCCACCGGGACCACCGCGACCGTGAGCGCGCCGTCCACGTCCGCCACCAGCGTCTTGAAGACCCGGTCGGGGGACACGCCCATCGCCTCAGCGGCCTCCTCGCCGTAGGAGGGGTGGCTCGGGTCGTGGTCGTAGGCGTGGACCGTGAAGTCCACCCCCGCGGACGTGAGGGCCACCGTGGCGGGGGTGCCGCCGGACTGCTGCTGCTTCTTCGGCTTCTTCGCCATGGGTTTCGGGCGCCTTCGGGAATGCGGTTCGGGACGTCAGTTGAGACTCGTCGGGCCGCGCGTCAGGTCCGACGCGGGCAGCGAGGGCAGGTTACGGATGATCGCCGTCTCGGTGCGAAGGAGTTTCAGTTCGTCGCGGAGCCGGGAGGCGGTGTCGGGGGCCTGGAGGAGGCGCTGCTTCGTGGGCGTGTCGAGCATCATCGCCGCGGCCACCAGGTAGGACACCACCGCGGGGTCGTCGGGCAGGTCCGCGCCGGTGGTGAGGGAGCGCTCCCGGGCGCCCGCCAGGCGTTTCTGGTACTGGCGGAAGGCCCGCAGCACGCCCTCGGCGAGCGCGCCGGCCTCGTCGCCCGGTGCCTCGGGGAGCTCCTCCAGTTCCGCCGTGAGGAACGGGCCCGAGGCGTCCACGGACACCAGGCGGACCCGGGTGGTGCCCGTGGCCAGGACCTCGAAGGTGCCGTCGGCGCGTTCACGGATCGTCGCGGCGTCGGCGATGCAGCCGGTGCCGTGGAAGGCCTTGAGGGGATCGGCGCCGAAGCCGGCCGCCGGGCCGCGCTCGGGCAGCGCGGTCTGGTCGGGCAGACCCGGCGCGCTGGGCGCGACCTCGTGGCCGTCGCGGATGGCGACGACGGCGAACCGGCGCGGTTCGTCCTCGGCGGTCTTGAGCAGATCGCGCATCATGGCGCGATAGCGCTCCTCGAAGACGTTCAGCGGGAGCACCAGACCCGGGAACAGCACCGAGTTCAGGGGGAAGAGCGGCAGACGGACGGTGGTCACGGCGCAGAAGCCTAATGGTCGTCCGGGTGGGCTCGGTCGCCGTGCCCCTTTCGTGGCTGCCACGGTTCGGGCACGGCCCGTCCCGTGTACACGGCCTCGCGCACCGCCAGGAAGTGGCCGAGGGGGTCGTCGGAGAGCCGGCTCCAGGGGAAGGAGGTGGCGTACGGGCCGATCAGACGCAGCTGGACGAGGGCGTCGTCGAGGCGGCCGAGGCGGACCAGGACGTACACCAGCAGGTTGCGTATCTCGGCCGGCCAGGGGTCCAGGGACGGGAAACGCGCCGACAGGTCCATCGCGCGGTCGGCCGCCGCGTCCAGCCGCTCTCGGGGCACCTCGGGGCCGCAGCCGTCGGTGAGATAGGCGAAGGCCGCCCGGGCCGGGAGCGCCTGGACCAGCGAGCTCGCCGGGGCGTCCTGGGCGGCCCGGTCGGCGAAGTCGAAGCACTCGCGGTGCGAGCCGTGCCAGGACTCGGCGAGATAGCGCTTGGCGGCGACATGGCAGCCGTAGTGGTGCGGGGCGCGGCGCACCGCCGCCTCCCACAGTTCGCCGAAGTACTTGTGCCCGGCCCGTGCGCCGCGCGCGTGGTCCAGGGCGATCCGCCAGGGCACCGGGTCGCCGTGGTCGCTCTGCGCGGCCGCCGTGATCAGCGGGCTCACCTCGCGCAGCAGCTCGGCCCGCGCCGGTGACAGCCAGGCCCGGTCCACCGCGAGCTGGGCCGAGACCAGCAGCAGGTCCGGGTCGCGGGGCGCCGCGGCGCGCCACTCCTCGAACCACTCCGTGCGGGAGCGCGCGAAGGAGGCCAGCCGGGTCACATAGCGGTCGCGGTACTCCCACTCGGCCCGTTCCCGGGTGCGGGTGAGCAGGGCGGCGGCGGTCTCGTACGAGCCTCGTCCGGCCGCGACCAGGGCCGGGCCGAGCCGGTCGTCGGGCACGTCGAGGAGCACCTCGTCGTCGGCGGGAAGCCCGGCGCCGGGGTGGGGGGCGGCGGTCGTCCGGGCCGCCCGGGAGATCCGGGAGGCACGGATGAAGGGGGGCAGCAGAGCCATGGTGCCGCCCATTGAAAAGCCGCAGGTCGGGTTCCGCCAGAGGGTGCGGGCAAGCCCGGGAAAGTTGTACGCCGTCAGGTCAAGGAACCGTAAAAGGTGAGCCCTGTTCAGGGATTGTTCGTGCACGGACAAGGGGGTTTGGTGGAGACGGGTTTGAAGGCGGATTCCCCCTCGGTGTCACCCCCGGCGCAGCAGCCTCGTCGCCCCCGCCGCCACCGTCGTCGCCAGGACCCAGCCCAGCAGGATCAGCGCCGTCGAGAGCCACTGCCAGCCCCCGGTGAGCTGCCACTGGCCGGCCTGCCCCAGGTCGATCACCGGCAGCAGCAGGTCCAGGCTGAACAGGGCCGGGTTCCAGGGCGGGTGCCCGCCCGGGTTCACCGGGGGATGCGGGGCGTTCGCGAAGGCCAGGGTGCTCGCCGCCCACAGCACCGCCATCCACACCGCCGCCCGGCCCGGCCGGTACCCGTAGGCGACGGTCCAGTCCTGCGCGTAGCCCACGAGCTTCGCGGCCGGCGGCAGGGTCTCACGGCGCCGGCGCTGCTTGGCGAGCAGCACCTCACGGGCGTCCTCGTCCTCGCCGCCCTCGCGCAGCACCGTCGCCAGCCGTTCGTACGGCTCCGGCGCGTACTCGGCGGTCGCCGCGGCGATCCACTCCAGCCGCGCGGCCAGCGGGAACGGGCCCTGCGGCACCAGGTTCTCGTACGCGAAACCGCCCATGTGCAGACTGCCCGGACCCGGCCACGCGCTCGCCCGGTCCACCAGGTTGATCACCCGGGCGCCGGACAGCACCACCTTGCCGCGCGGCGGCCGCTCGCCGAGGAACCGCAGCTCGGGCGTCTGGACCCGGACCAGCGACAGCTCCTGGTCGTCCGTGAAGGTGAACCGGGCCCGCTCCAGGTCGACCGCGTCCCCGAACCGCCCGTCGTCCAGCCGCACCCCGCCCCGGCACTCGAAGCGCTGGATCCGTGTCCCGCGCGCGGGCGTCGTCCCGCTCAGCGCCTGCCGGCCCACGCCCGCCGGGGTCAGATACAGCGAGCGCTCCACCGTCAGCTGCGGAGCGTTCAGCGCGAGCCGGGTGTACGGATTGATCAGCCGGGCGCCCCGCAGGCTCAGCGACACGCCGATCTTGGCGCTGCGCAGACTCAGCTCGCCGTGCGACTCCAGCAGCTCCGCCTGGAGGTCCTGGCCGACCGTCATCCCGTCGGCCGCGATCGAGCGGCCCGTGCGGTCGCGGTACACGATCGCCTGGTTGAGCAGCAGATCGGTGCCGATGTGCGCGTCGGTGAGCCGTACCCCCTGCTGGAAGCGGCAGCGGGGCAGATGCAGATCGCCCTCGGTGTGCAGCCGGGCCGCCTCCAGCCGCGGCACCGCGCAGTCCACCATCCGCAGCGTCGCGAACCGCGCCTCCGGCAGCAGCACGTCCCGCTCGAACCGGCAGCGCCGCAGCTCGACGTACGGCACCACCGTGCCGCCCGCCAGATCGAGGCTGCCGCTGATCCGCACGCCCACCAGCTTGAGGCTGGACACCCGGCCCGCCAGCGCGGGCGGCCCGGCCAGCAGCAGCCAGGCGACGATCCTGGCCCGCACGGTCCGCTCCGCGCCCCACGGATGCCCGCCGTGCGGATCGTCCACGACCGTGTCCCCGCTGCTCAGGTCGTACACACTGCCGTTGCGGAAGGCCTGCCACATACCGGCCTCGGCGGCGGTCAGATCGTCCGGGATGTCTCCCGCGGCCGCTCCGTCCCCTTCGGTCACCATCTGTCACCCCCTTGCTCACTCACAGCCGTTGATGCCCTTGCGTGACCCCCCGGAAGCAAGACGTGAAGGTGATCTTCCGGGTTCCGGCCACGCTCCGTATCAGCCACTGATACGCGCGGACGGTGCCGGAAGCCGGTCTGAGAGAATTGGACCGTGATCTCTCGAATCGATCTGCGCGGCGACGCCCTTCCCGAGGGCCCCGCCCTGCGTGACCTGCTGCCCCGAGCCGACTTCGACGTACAGGCCGCCCTGGAGAAGGTGCGTCCGATCTGCGAGGCCGTGCATCATCGGGGCGACGCGGCGCTGATCGACTTCGCCGAGAAGTTCGACGGGGTACGGCTGGAATCCGTCCGGGTCCCCGCGCACGCGATCACCGACGCGCTGGAGGCGCTCGACCCGGCCGTACGCGCCGCGCTGGAGGAGTCCATCCGCCGCGCCCGGCTGGTCCACCGCGAGCAGCGCCGGACCACGCACACCACCCAGGTCGCGCCGGGCGGCTCGGTGACCGAGAAGTGGGTGCCCGTGGAGCGCGTCGGGCTGTACGCGCCCGGCGGCCGGTCGGTCTACCCGTCGTCCGTGGTCATGAACGTCGTGCCCGCGCAGGAGGCCGGCGTCGAGTCCGTCGCGCTCGCCTCGCCGGCCCAGGCCGAGTTCGGGGGCCTCCCGCACCCGACGATCCTGGCCGCCTGCGCCCTGCTCGGCGTCGACGAGGTGTACGCCGCCGGTGGCGCGACCGCCGTCGCGATGTTCGCGTACGGCACCGAGTCCTGCGCGCCCGCCACCATGGTCACCGGCCCCGGCAACATCTGGGTCGCCGCCGCCAAGCGCTACTTCACCGGCAGGATCGGCATCGACGCCGAGGCCGGCCCGACCGAGATCGCGGTCCTCGCCGACGACACGGCCGACCCGGTGCACGTCGCCTCCGACCTGATCAGCCAGGCCGAGCACGACCCGCTGGCCGCCGCCGTCCTGGTCACCGACTCCGTCGCGCTCGCGGACGCGGTCGAGAAGGAGCTGGAGCCGCAGATCGCGGCCACCAAGCACATCGACGACCGGATCGTCCCGGCCCTCAAGGGCCGGCAGTCCGCGATCGTCCTCGTCGACGGCATCGACGAGGGCCTCCGCGTGGTCGACGCCTACGGCGCCGAGCACCTGGAGATCCAGACGGCGGACGCGGCGGCCGTGGCCGACCGGGTGAAGAACGCCGGCGCGATCTTCATCGGACCCTGGGCGCCGGTCTCCCTCGGCGACTACGCCGCCGGGTCCAACCACGTGCTGCCCACCGGCGGCTGCGCCTGCCACTCCTCGGGCCTGTCGGTCCAGTCCTTCCTGCGCGGCATCCACATCGTCGACTACACGAAGGACGCGCTGGCCGAGGTCGCGCACCACGTGGTCACGCTGGCGGAGGCGGAGGACCTGCCCGCGCACGGCGCGGCGATCAAGGCAAGGTTCGGGTGGAAGGTACCGGCGAACAAGTGAACCTCGGAATCGACGATCTCCCCGTACGGGACGAGCTGCGCGGCAAGTCCCCCTACGGCGCGCCCCAGCTGGACGTCCCCGTACGGCTGAACACCAACGAGAACCCCTACCCGCTGCCCGAGCCGCTGGTCGAGCGGATCGCGGAGCGGGTCCGGGAGGCGGCCCGCGACCTCAACCGCTACCCCGACCGGGACGCCGTCGAGCTGCGCACGCGGCTCGCGCAGTACCTGACCGACACCTCCGGGTACGAGGTCGGCCTGGCCAACGTCTGGGCCGCCAACGGCTCCAACGAGGTCCTCCAGCAGCTGCTGCAGACCTTCGGCGGACCGGGCCGTACGGCGATCGGCTTCGAGCCGTCGTACTCGATGCACGGCCTCATCGCGCGCGGCACCGGCACGGGCTGGATCTCCGGGCCACGCAACGAGGACTTCACCATCGACCTCGCGGCCGCCGAGAAGACGATCGCCGAGCACCGCCCCGACGTCGTCTTCATCACCACCCCCAACAACCCCACCGGCACCGCCGTCCCGGCCGAGACGGTCCTCGCGCTGTACGAGGCCGCGCAGGCGGCGAAGCCGTCGATGGTCGTGGTCGACGAGGCGTACATCGAGTTCAGCCACGGCGACTCGCTGCTGCCGCTGCTCGAAGGTCGGCCGAATCTCGTCGTCTCCCGGACGATGTCGAAGGCCTTCGGCGCGGCCGGGCTGCGCCTCGGCTATCTCGCCGCGCACCCGGCGGTCGTGGACGCCGTCCAGCTCGTACGGCTGCCGTACCACCTGTCGGCCGTCACCCAGGCGACCGCGCTGGCCGCTCTGGAGCACACCGACACGCTGCTCAAGTACGTCGAGCAGCTCAAGTCGGAGCGGGACCGGCTGGTGAGCGAGCTGCTGGCGATCGGCTACGAGGTCACGGCGTCCGACGCCAACTTCGTGCAGTTCGGCCGGTTCGCCGACGCCCACGAGGTCTGGCAGAAGATCCTCGACCGGGGCGTCCTGGTCCGCGACAACGGCGTACCGGGCTGGCTGCGGGTCACCGCCGGAACCCCCGAAGAGAACGACGCGTTCCTCGACGCGGTCCGTGAAGTCAAGAAGGAGCAGAGCGCATGAGCCGCGTAGGACGTGTAGAGCGCACGACGAAGGAGACCTCGGTCCTCGTCGAGATCAACCTCGACGGCACCGGCAAGGTCGATGTGTCGACCGGCGTCGGCTTCTACGACCACATGCTCGACCAGCTCGGCCGGCACGGTCTGTTCGACCTGACCGTGAAGACCGACGGCGACCTGCACATCGACTCGCACCACACCATCGAGGACACCGCCCTCGCCCTCGGCGCCGCCTTCAAGCAGGCCCTCGGCGACAAGGTGGGCATCTACCGCTTCGGCAACTGCACGGTCCCGCTGGACGAGTCCCTCGCCCAGGTGACGGTGGACCTGTCCGGCCGCCCGTACCTCGTGCACACCGAGCCCGAGAAGATGGCGCCGATGATCGGCGAGTACGACACCACGATGACCCGGCACATCCTGGAGTCCTTCGTCGCCCAGGCCCAGATCGCGCTGCACGTGCACGTGCCCTACGGGCGCAACGCCCACCACATCGTGGAGTGCCAGTTCAAGGCCCTGGCCCGGGCGCTGCGGTACGCCTCCGAGCGCGACCCGCGCGCGGCCGGCATCCTCCCCTCCACGAAGGGCGCGCTGTAAAGCCATGACCGGTCTGTCGACCCTTCTGATCGTCGTCGGCCTGTTCCTGGTCGGCGGCATCTACTCCTTCGTCAAGCAGGACATGCCGAGGAGCCTGATCGTGCTGCTGTCGATCGGCGCCGGGATGTGCCTGGTCGCCGGTGTACTGAGGCTGGAGGTGTGGAATTGAGCGCGGTGAACAAGAAGGTCGTCGTCTTCGACTACGGCTTCGGCAACGTCCGCTCCGCCGAGCGCGCCCTCGCGCGCACCGGGGCCGAGGTCGAGATCACCCGTGACTTCGACCGGGCCATGAACGCCGACGGGCTGCTGGTTCCCGGCGTCGGCGCCTTCGCCGCCTGTATGACCGGTCTGCGCGCGGCGCGCGGCGACTGGATCATCGACCGCCGGCTCTCCGGCGGCCGTCCGGTGATGGGCATCTGCGTCGGTATGCAGATCCTGTTCGCCCGGGGCATCGAGCACGGCGTCGAGACCGAGGGGCTCGACGAGTGGCCCGGCTCGGTCGAGCCGCTCCAGGCCGAGATCGTCCCCCACATGGGCTGGAACACCGTGGACGCGCCCGCCAGCTCCGAGCTGTTCGCCGGTCTCGACGCGGACGCCCGGTTCTACTTCGTGCACTCCTACGCCGTCCACGACTGGTCGCTGGAGACCCACAACGCGGCCATGCGCGCGCCCAAGGTGACCTGGTCGACGCACGGCAAGCCGTTCGTGGCCGCCGTGGAGAACGGCGCCCTGTGGGCCACGCAGTTCCACCCCGAGAAGTCCGGCGACGCCGGAGCCCAGCTCCTCACCAACTGGATCGGAACCCTGTGAGCAAGCTCGAACTCCTCCCCGCCGTCGACGTCCGCGACGGCCAGGCCGTCCGTCTCGTCCACGGCGAGTCCGGCACGGAGACCTCGTACGGCTCCCCGCTGGAGGCGGCCCTCGCCTGGCAGCGGGCGGGCGCCGAGTGGCTGCACCTGGTCGATCTGGACGCCGCGTTCGGCACCGGCGACAACCGGGACCTGGTCCGCGAGGTCACCGGGGCCATGGACATCAAGGTGGAGCTGTCCGGCGGCATCCGCGACGACGCCTCCCTCGCCGCCGCGCTGGCCACCGGCTGCACCCGCGTCAACCTCGGCACCGCCGCCCTGGAGACCCCCGAGTGGGTCGCCAAGGTCATCGCCGAGCACGGCGACAGGATCGCGGTGGGCCTGGACGTGCGCGGCACGACCCTCAAGGGCCGCGGCTGGACCCGCGACGGCGGCGACCTCTACGAGACGCTGGAGCGGCTCAACGCGGAGGGCTGCGCACGGTACGTCGTCACCGACATCGCCAAGGACGGCACCCTCCAGGGCCCCAACCTGGAGCTGCTGAGGAACGTCTGCGCGGCGACGGACCGGCCGGTCGTGGCGTCGGGCGGCGTGTCGTCCCTCGACGACCTGCGCGCCATCGCCGAGCTGGTACCCCTCGGTGTCGAGGGCTCCATCGTCGGGAAGGCGCTGTACGCGAAGGCGTTCACCCTGGAAGAAGCACTGGAGGCAGTGTCGTCATGACGTCCGAAGCCGTACGGCGGGTGCAGAGCGAAAGTCCCTGGGAGGAGAGTTTCGGGTTCGCACGCGCCGTCGCGGCGGGAGACCGCGTGCTGGTGGCGGGCACCACGTCCTTCAAGGGCAGCGTGCTCTACGGGGAGGGCGACCCCTACGAGCAGGCCAAGGTGGCCTTCACCGCCGCGGTCGAGGCGATCGGCGCGTTCGGACTCGGTGTGGAGTCCGTGATCCGTACCAGGATGTATCTGACACATCAGCGGGACGTCGAGGACGTGGGCCGGGCCCACAAGGAGATCTTCGACGCCGTGCGCCCGGTCTCGACCCTGCTGGTCGTGGAGGGGTTCGTCGATCCGCGCATCCTGGTCGAAGTGGAACTAGAGGCATTCAGAGGAGCCGTGAACTCATGACCCTGGCGGTCCGAGTCATCCCCTGCCTGGACGTGGACAACGGCCGGGTCGTCAAGGGTGTCAACTTCCAGAACCTGCGCGACGCGGGTGACCCCGTCGAGATGGCCAAGGTGTACGACGCGGAGGGCGCCGACGAGCTGACCTTCCTGGACATCACCGCCTCGTCCGGCAACCGCGAGACCACCTACGACGTGGTACGCCGCACCGCCGAACAGGTGTTCATCCCGCTGACCGTCGGCGGCGGCGTGCGCACGCCCGAGGACGTCGACAAGCTGCTGCGGGCGGGTGCCGACAAGGTGGGCGTCAACACGGCGGCCATCGCGCGCCCGGAGCTGATCAAGGAGATCGCCGAACGCTTCGGCAGCCAGGTGCTGGTGCTGTCGGTGGACGCACGCCGCACCGCCTCGGGCTCCTTCGAGGTGACCACCCACGGCGGCCGCAAGGGCACCGGCATCGACGCGATCGAGTGGGCGCACCGGGCGGCCGAGCTGGGCGCCGGCGAGATCCTGCTGAACTCGATGGACGCGGACGGCACCAAGGACGGCTACGACCTGGAGATGATCGCCGCCGTCCGGGGGCACGTCACGGTCCCGGTCATCGCCTCCGGCGGCGCCGGGAAGCTCGGCGACTTCGCGCCGGCCGTCGCGTCGGGCGCGGACGCGGTGCTGGCCGCGTCGGTGTTCCACTTCGGCGACCTGCGGATCGGGGAAGTGAAGCAGGCGCTGAAGGAGGCGGGTCACCCGGTGCGGTGACGCTGCGCTCGGCTCGAGGAACCCCGGCCGGACGGTCGGGGTTTTTCATGGACGGACAGGAAAGAAATATTGCGCAACTTATATTGCACAACTTTTCTTTCCTATCTAGGGTGAGGGCATGACAGGCAAGGAGCGGGACCGCCGCATCACCGACCTCGGCACCCTCAAGGCGCTCGCCCACCCCCTGCGGATGCAGCTCTACCGCGCGCTGACCGTCGCCCGCACGGCCACCGCCTCCCAGCTCGCCGAGCAGGTCGACGAGGCCGTCTCCCTCGTCAGCTACCACCTGCGCAAACTCGCCGAGCACGGGCTCATCGAGGAGGCCGAGCCGCAGAGCGCCGACGGCCGCGAACGCTGGTGGCAGCCCGCCTCCGACGGGGTGAGCATCCGCGACGAGGACTTCCGCGACGCCCCCGAGAAGGCCGCCGCGCACACCGCGGCCAGCCGCCTCTTCTTCGAGCAGCGCGCCGACATGTACCGCCGCTTCCTCGACGAGCGCACCCACTGGGGCGAGGCCTGGAACTCCGCCGCCGAGTCCTCCGAGTCCCACATGCGCCTCACCGCGGCCGAACTCGGCGAACTCAACCGCGAGGTCCTCGCCCTGCTCCGCCGCTACGACGAGCGGGGCCGGGCCGCCGACGAGGCCGGGGACCGCGAGGGCCGCGAGAGCGTCGCCGTGCACACGTACGCGTTCCCGTTCCGCATCTGAGAAGGAGCCCCGCCATGAGCCCCGCCGTGAGCACGGCCCTCGTCCGCACGGCCCCCGCCGTGGAGCGCGCCGCCCACCGGGACCCCAACGTCCTGCGCTGGCTCGCCGCCTACACCGCCTCGATGACCGGCGACAGCGTCTACTACCTCGCCCTGTCCTGGGCCGCCGTCCAGGCCGGCACGCCCTCGCAGGCGGGGCTCGTGATGACGGCGAGTGCCGTGCCGCGGGCCCTGCTGATGCTGGGCGGGGGAGTGATCGCCGACCGGCTGGGGCCGCGCCGGGTCGTCATCGGCAGCGACGTCGTACGCTGCGCGGCCGTCCTCGCGGTGGCCGCGCTGCTGTTCCTGACCAGCCCCGGTCTGTGGCCCCTGGCCCTGCTCGCGGTGGTGTTCGGCACCGTCGACGCCGTGTTCGTGCCGGCCGTGGGCGCGCTGCCCGCACGCGTGACGAGCCATGACCAGCTCGCGCGCGTGCAGGGCATGCGGGGGCTCGCGATCCGGTTCGCGAGCGTCGTCGGCGCCCCGCTCGGCGGTCTCGGCGTGGCGGTGGGAGGTGCGGCCACCGCCTTCGGGCTCGCGGGCCTGCTGACAGCCGTGTCGGTGCCGCTGCTGGCCGGGGTGCGGATACGGAACCTGCCGCCGGACGACACCGCCGACACGGGAACGGCGACGATCCGGGAGGGTTCGGCTGCCGGGTCGGGCGGGGACGGTGTCGCTGGTGTGCGCGCCGCGACTGCCCGGGTGGATTCGGTCGCCGGGCGGGGCGTGGATGGCGTGGCCGGTGTGCGCGCCGCGGCCACCCGGGCGGATCCGGTCGCGGGGCCGGGCGCGGGCGGTGCCGTTGGTGTGCGCGCCGCAGCTGCCCGGGCGGATTCGGTTGCCGGGCGGGGCGCGGGTGGCATGGCCGGTGCGCGCGCCGCGACCACCCGGGCGGGTTCGGTCGCGGGGTCGGGCGCGGACGGCGCCGTTGGTGTGCGCGCCGCGACTGCCCGGGCGGGTTCGGTCGCCGGGCGGGGCGCGGATGGCATCGCCGGTGTAATCGCCGCGACCACCGAGGCGGATCCGGTCGCCGGGCCGGGCGTGGATGGCGTGGCCGGTGTGCGCGCCGCGACCACCCGGGTGGATTCGGTCGCGGGGCCGGGCGCGGGCGGTGCCGTCGGTGGACGCGCCGCGGCCGTGCGGGCCGACCTGGTCGCCGGGCTGGGGTACATCCGACGGCATCCCGTGCTCGCGCCGCTGCTGCTGACCATCGCCCTCGGGGACCTCGGTTTTGTCGGACCGCTCAACGTCGGCCTGACCCTGCTGGCCGACGAGCGCGGCTGGGGTGCCCCGGGGATGGGCTGGGTGCTCGCCGGGTTCGGAACCGGCGCGGGCGCCGCCTCGCTGCTGCTGACCCTGCGCGGGCGGCTCCCGCACGCCGGACGGGTCGTCGGCTGGTCCATCCTGATGGGCTCGCTCGCCATCGCCGCCCTCGCGTACGCCCCGACCGTCACCGCCGCCGTCGGCGCGGCCCTGCTGATCGGGCTGCTCACCGGGCTCAGCGGCGCGATGTGCGGGGCCCTCCTCCAGACCCGGGCCGACCCGGCGTACCTCGGCCGCGTCACCTCCGTCTCCAGCCTGGTCAGCCTCGGCCTCACCCCGCTCAGCATGCCGCTGTCGGCCGCCGCGATCGGGGCCTGGGGCACCGGCCCGGTCTTCGTGGCCAGCGCGGTGGTCTGCGGGCTCGGCGGGGTCGTGGCCCTCTGCGTCCCCGCCCTGCGCCACGCCGAACTGCCCCGCTGACGTTCACTCCTTCGGCTGGGCCAGCTGCACCAGGTTGCCCACCGTGTCGTCCAGCACGGCCGTGATCACCGGACCCTGCTCGGTCGGGGCCTGCGTGAACGCGACCCCCAGGGCGCGCAGCCGGTCGTACTCCTGCTGGACGTCGTCCACGGAGAAGACGATGCACGGCAGCCCCGCCCCCTTCACGGCCGTGCGGTACGGCTCCGCGATGGGACCCTGCCCGGGCTCCAGCAGCAGCTGGAGGTCCTGCTGGGCGCCCTCGGCGGCGCCGACGGTGACGAACAGCGTGCCGCCGCCCAGGTCCATGTGCATCCGGGTCTCGAAACCCAGCACGTCCGTGTAGAACGCGTGGGCCTTCGCGACGTCGTCGACGTACACGCTGGTCATGGCTACTTTGATCACGGGGTGCCCTTTCAGCCCGCGGAACCCGGCCCGCTCAGATGCCCAGCTGCTTGCCGCTGTGCAGCTTCTCGACCGCGTCCTCGTCGCCGTCCAGCTCCACCTTCGCGGCGTTCTGCCGGCCGTACAGGAACAGCAGCAGCTCCGACGGCTCCCCGGTGACCGTCACCACCGGCGCGCCGCGCTGTGCGACCACCGTACGGCCGTCCGCGCGGCGCAGCACCAGACCGGTCGGGGCGCCGCGGCCCATCAGCCGGGCCGTGCGCTCCAGCCGGGACCACAAGGCGTCCTGGAAGACCGGGTCGAGCTCCCGGCCCGTCCAGTCCGGCTGGGCCCGCCGCACGTCCTCGGTGTGGACGTAGAACTCGATCGTGTTGGACGCCTCGTCGATCTGCTTCAGCTGGAAAGGTGAGAACCGCGGCGGACCGGTACGGATCAGCTGGATCAGCTCCTCGTACGGCCTGGCCGCGAACTCCGCCATCACCTTGTCCAGTCGCGGTGCCAGCTGCTTGATGAGGATGCCCCCGGCGGCGTCCGGACGACGCTCGCGCACCACCACGTGCGCGGCCAGGTCCTGCGTCTCCCAGCCCTCGCAGAGGGTCGGGGCGCCCGGACCGGCGGTCTCCAAGAGGTCGGCGAGAAGGAGCCGTTCACGCTTGGCGAAAGTCGACATGCGGTCAGCCTACGACCGCGTACCGGGTCCGCACAGTGGACACCGGCCCGTCACTGTCCGTCGCGCGCGGCACAATGGCCCCATGACCGGCACGCCCCCGCCCAGCAGCCTGGACCCCGAGATCGCCGCACGCCTCAAGCGCAGCGCCGACGGGCTCGTCCCCGCCATCGCCCAGCAGTACGACACCGGTGAGGTGCTCATGCTCGGCTGGATGGACGACGAGGCGCTGCACCGCACCCTGACCACCGGCCGCTGCACCTACTGGTCGCGCAGCCGCCGGGAGTACTGGGTCAAGGGCGACACCTCCGGCCACTTCCAGTGGGTGAAGTCCGTGGCGCTGGACTGCGACGCCGACACCCTGCTGGTCAAGGTCGACCAGGTCGGCGCCGCCTGCCACACCGGCGCGCGCACCTGCTTCGACGCCGACGTGCTCCTGAAGGACGGCGCCGATTCCGGTGTCGCCGCCGCGGATCAGTAAGGTCAGCCGCCATGGACCTCGAGACGTTCCGCAAGCTGGCCACCGACCGAAGGGTCATCCCGGTCACCCGCAAGCTCCTCGCCGACGGCGACACCCCGGTCGCGCTGTACCGCAAGCTCGCCGCCGAGCGCCCCGGCACCTTCCTGCTGGAGTCCGCGGAGAACGGCCGCTCGTGGTCCCGGTACTCCTTCGTGGGCGTCCGGTCCGCGGCGACCCTGACGGCCCGCGACGGACAGGCCCACTGGCTCGGCGCCCCGCCCGTCGGCGTCCCCGTCGACGGCGACCCGCTCGCCGCCCTGCGCGCCACCATCGAGGCCCTGCACACCCCCCACCAGGAGGGACTGCCGCCCTTCACCGGCGGCATGGTCGGCTACCTCGGCTACGACATCGTGCGCCGCCTGGAGAAGATCGGCCCCGGCGAGCGGGACGACCTGCGGCTGCCGGAGCTGACCATGCTCCTCACCAGCGACCTCGCCGTCATGGACCACTGGGAGGGCTCGGTCCTGCTGATCGCCAACGCGATCAACCACAACGACCTCGACACCGGCGTCGACGAGGCCCACGCGGACGCGGTGGCCCGCCTCGACACCATGGAGGCCGACCTCTCGCGCGCGGTGGCCCAGCCCCCGGCCGTGCTGCCGCCCTCCGAACTGCCCGAGTACACCGCGCTGTGGGGCGGCCCCGACTTCCGGGTGGCCGTCGAGGACATCAAGGAGCGCATCCGCGCGGGCGAGGCCTTCCAGGTCGTCCCCTCGCAGCGCTTCGAGACGCCGTGCACGGCGAGCGCGCTGGACGTCTACCGCGTCCTGCGGGCCACCAACCCCTCGCCGTACATGTACCTGTTCCGCTTCGACGGGTTCGACGTGGTCGGCTCCTCCCCGGAGGCCCTGGTCAAGGTCGAGGACGGGCAGGCCATGGTCCACCCCATCGCCGGCACCCGGCACCGCGGCGCCACCCCGCAGGAGGACCAGGCCCTCGCCGACGAACTCCTCGCCGACCCCAAGGAGCGCGCCGAGCACCTCATGCTCGTCGACCTCGGCCGCAACGACCTGGGGCGGGTCTGCGAACCCGGCTCCGTCGAGGTCGTCGACTTCATGTCCATCGAGCGGTACTCGCACGTCATGCACATCGTCTCGACCGTCACCGGCAAGGTCGCCCCGGGCCGCACCGCCTTCGACGTCCTCACCGCCTGCTTCCCCGCCGGCACCCTCTCCGGCGCCCCCAAGCCCCGCGCCATGCAGATCATCGACGAGCTGGAGCCGTCCCGGCGCGGCCTGTACGGCGGCTGCGTGGGCTACCTGGACTTCGCGGGCGACTCCGACACCGCCATCGCCATCCGCACCGCCCTGCTGCGCGACGGCACCGCCTACGTCCAGGCCGGCGCGGGCATCGTCGCCGACTCCGACCCCGTCGCCGAGGACCAGGAGTGCCGCAACAAGGCCGCCGCGGTGCTGCGGGCGGTCCACACCGCGAACCGGCTCGTGAAGTAACCCTCCCGCGCGGTGGGGCGCGAATCACTGAGCCCCGGGTGACGGTTCGCCCGGGGTTCAGGCGATAGTGGACTCCGTGACTGCTGTACCTCACCCCCGTTCCGTATCCGCCGCCTCCGCCCGGGCCGGCCGGCTGAGCCTCGGCCTCGCCCTGCTCTCCGGTGCGCTGGGCGCGGCCGTGGCCCTGCTCTCCACCCGGCAGCGCTGGTCCGAGGGCACGGCGACGGTGGCCGGCGGCCCCTTCGCCCTCACCGCCAGGGGCAGCGACGTCACGGGCGTGCCCGCGGCGCTCGCCATAGTGGGCCTCGCCGCGCTCGTCGCCGTCTTCGCCGTCCGCAAGGCCGGCCGCCTCGCGGTCTCCGCCCTCCTCGCGCTCTCCGGCGCCGGCATCGTCGTCGCCGCCCTGACCGGCGCCTCCGACGACTCCGCGCTCGACGAACAGGCCGCGCGGGCCTCCGGCGACACCTCCGCCTCGGTCGCCTCCTTCACCCACACCGCCTGGCCCTACGTCGCGGTCGTCGGCGGTGTCCTGATCCTCCTGGCCGGCCTGCTGGCCCTGCGCTACGGCCGTCAGTGGCCCGCCATGTCCGGCCGCTACGAACGCTCCGGCGCCCCCCGGCAGCGGCGGGCGGCCAGGCCCGTCGACCCCGAGCGGCCCGAGGAGATCTGGAAGGCCCTGGACCGCGGCGAGGACCCCACGGGCGCCGATCCCGCCTGAGGGTTTCCCGATGTGGTGAATCAGACGCGAACGGAAGCCACCCCCACGTCCGCCACGCGTGCGCGTACGGGACAATGGACCACGAGCCCCGGCTCGGACGGACACACAGACAGCGACACATAGACAGCAATGAGGAGCAAGTCATGGCGGGCAGCAGCCACGGACACACCCCGGCCGCCTGGACCGGTGTCACCATCGTCTTCATCGGTTTCTGCGTCGCGGGCGCGTTCATGGTGATGGCCCAGCCCGTGGGCTTCTGGGCCGGCATGGTGATCGTGGCCCTCGGCGGGGTCGTCGGTGGCGCCATGCGCGCCGCGGGCCTGGGGCAGCCGAAGGACACCCACCCGGTGCACAAGACCGCGGCGACGGTGAAGGCCGAGCCCGCCGCCGCCGAGGGCTGAGCACCCGCACGACTCCCCGTGAGGGGCGGCCGGTGAGCACACCGGCCGCCCCTCACGCGCGTGTGCGTCCCGCCCGGGGCACAATGCGAGACGTGAACGCCGACAGCCAGCGCGTGACGACCACGGCCGCGGGACGCCTGGCCGTACCCGCCGGGATCCTCGCCGCCGTCGCCGGGGCCTTCGCCTACGTCGGCGCCGTCGACCCCAACGAACCCGGCCACTACCCCGTCTGCCCCCTGCTGCGCGTCACCGGCCTGTACTGCCCCGGCTGCGGCGGTCTGCGCAGCGCGCACGCCTTCGTCCACGGCGACTTCCTCACCGCCCTGCACGCCAACGCGCTCGCGGTGACCGGCTATCTGCTCTTCGCCGTCCTGTGGACCGTCTGGGTGGTCCGCGCGGCCCGTGGCCGGCCCCTGCGGATCGACCTCGGGCCGGTCGCCCTGTGGTCGCTGGGCGTGTCGGTGCTGGTCTTCACGGTTGTCCGGAACCTGCCGTTCGGTGGCTGGCTGCACCCTTGATCAACTACCGAACGTCCAGGTAGTGGGACCGCGCTCCACCGGATGTGAGGCCTCACCCCTCCTGCGGATACCATCGCAGTGACCATCGTTTTCCACTGGTTGCTTGAAAGGGGGCCGCTCGCGTGAGTGTGCTCGACGAGATCATCGACGGAGTCCGTGCCGACCTCGCGGAGCGGCAGGCGCGCGTCAGCCTCGACGAGCTCAAGGAGCGCGCGGCCAAGGCGCCCGCCGCCAAGGACGGTGTCGCCGCGCTCAAGGGCGACGGCGTCAAGGTGATCTGCGAGGTCAAGCGCTCCAGCCCGTCCAAGGGCGCGCTGGCCGCCATCGCCGACCCGGCAGGCCTGGCCGCCGACTACGAGGCGGGCGGCGCCGCCGTCATCTCCGTCCTCACCGAGGAGCGCCGCTTCGGCGGTTCCCTGGCCGACCTGGACGCCGTCCGCGCGCGGGTGGACATCCCGGTCCTGCGCAAGGACTTCATCGTCACCTCGTACCAGCTCTGGGAGGCCCGGGCGCACGGCGCCGACCTCGCGCTGCTGATCGTGGCCGCCCTCGACCAGCCGGCCCTGGAGTCGCTGATCGAGCGCGCCGTCTCCATCGGTCTCACCCCGCTCGTCGAGGTGCACGACGAGGAGGAGGTCGAGCGCGCGGTCGACGCGGGCGCCCGGATCATCGGCGTCAACGCGCGCAACCTGAAGACCCTCGAGGTCGACCGCTCCACGTTCGAGCGGGTCGCCCCGGAGATCCCCGACCACATCGTCAAGATCGCCGAGTCCGGCGTCCGCGGCCCCCACGACCTCATCGCGTACGCCAACGCGGGCGCCGACGCGGTCCTGGTCGGCGAGTCCCTGGTGACCGGCCGCGACCCGAAGACGGCGGTGGCGGACCTGGTGGCGGCGGGCGAACACCCCGCACTGCGCCACGGCCGGGGCTGATCACCCGGTAGAATTGACGCCGATGACCCTCACTGTGACCACCTCGGACCGGTACGCCCGCCTGGCGCGCGGCTGCCGTCCTCGTGGTTGCCGCGCGCCCGCACGCCGCGTACATGGCCGACGGGTGCGCTACGTCATCGGAGACGAACCCGGACAGGTCAACGGCATGCGATGGCCTACCCAGGGGCGCGGGGAACTGCGCGACCAGCCACTCACGGCCTGAGGTCGACCGACAACCCCTGCCCCCACGGCGAATCGTGTTTTTTCATCGGCACTCACCGTGAGGTATCCGCATGCCCAGCGACTTCTTCATCCCCGACCCCGAGGGTCAAGTCCCCACCGCCGAAGGCTACTTCGGCGCGTTCGGCGGCAAGTTCATCCCGGAGGCCCTCGTCGCCGCCGTGGACGAGGTGGCCGTCGAGTACGACAAGGCCAAGCACGACCCGGAGTTCGCCCGCGAACTCGACGACCTGCTGGTCCACTACACCGGGCGCCCCAGCTCCCTGACCGAGGTGCCGAGGTTCGCCGAGCACGCCGGCGGGGCGAGGATCTTCCTCAAGCGGGAGGACCTCAACCACACCGGCTCCCACAAGATCAACAACGTCCTCGGCCAGGCCCTGCTCACCCGGCGCATGGGCAAGGCGAGGGTCATCGCCGAGACCGGCGCCGGCCAGCACGGCGTGGCCACGGCCACCGCCTGCGCCCTGTTCGGCCTCGAGTGCACGATCTACATGGGCGAGATCGACACCCAGCGCCAGGCCCTCAACGTCGCCCGGATGCGCATGCTCGGCGCCGAGGTCGTGGCCGTGAAGTCCGGCAGCCGCACCCTGAAGGACGCCATCAACGAGGCGTTCCGCGACTGGGTCGCCAACGTCGACCGCACCCACTACCTCTTCGGCACGGTCGCCGGTCCCCACCCCTTCCCGGCGATGGTCCGCGACTTCCACCGGGTCATCGGCGTCGAGGCCCGCCGCCAGCTCCTGGAGCGCGCCGGACGCCTCCCCGACGCGGCGATCGCCTGCGTCGGCGGCGGCTCCAACGCCATCGGCCTCTTCCACGCCTTCATCCCGGACGCCTCCGTCCGTCTGATCGGCTGCGAGCCGGCCGGCCACGGCGTGGAGACCGGCGAGCACGCGGCGACCCTCACCGCGGGCGAGCCCGGCATCCTGCACGGTTCGCGCTCCTACGTCCTCCAGGACGACGAGGGCCAGATCACCGAGCCGTACTCCATCTCGGCGGGCCTGGACTACCCGGGCATCGGCCCCGAGCACTCCTACCTCAAGGACAGCGGCCGCGGCGAGTACCGCGCGGTCACCGACGACGCCGCCATGCAGGCCCTGCGCCTGCTGTCGCGCACCGAGGGCATCATCCCGGCCATCGAGTCCGCGCACGCCCTCGCGGGCGCGCTGGAGGTCGGCAAGGAGCTGGGCAGGGACGGTCTGATCGTCGTCAACCTGTCCGGCCGCGGCGACAAGGACATGGACACCGCCGCCCGCTACTTCGGGCTGTACGACACCGACGCCGAGGTCGCGGCCGACGCCGCCGACGTCGCCGAGATCGAGGGGGACGCCAAGTGAGCGGGAACATCCAACTGCTGTCGGACACCCTCGCCGCCGCGAAGGCCGAGGGCCGCTCCGCGCTCATCGCCTACCTCCCGGCCGGGTTCCCGACCGTGGAGGGCGGCATCGAGGCGATCAAGGCCGTCTTCGACGGCGGCGCGGACGTCGTCGAGGTCGGTCTGCCGCACAGCGACCCCGTCCTGGACGGCCCGGTCATCCAGACCGCCGACGACATCGCCCTGCGCGGCGGCGTCAGGATCGCGGACGTCATGCGCACGGTGAAGGAGGCCCACGAGGCCACCGGGAAGCCGGTGCTCGTCATGACGTACTGGAACCCCATCGACCGCTATGGCGTCGAGCGGTTCACGGCCGAGCTGTCCGAGGCGGGCGGCGCGGGCTGCATCCTGCCCGACCTGCCGGTGCAGGAGGCGGGGCTGTGGAGGGAGCACGCCGAGAAGCACGGCCTCGCGACGGTCTTCGTCGTGGCGCCCAGCAGCAAGGACGAGCGGCTCGCGCAGATCACCGCGGCGGGCAGCGGCTTCGTCTACGCCGCCTCGCTGATGGGTGTCACCGGCACCCGTGAGTCGGTCGGCGCGCAGGCCCAGGACCTGGTCGAACGCACCCGGGCCACCGGCTCCGGCCTGCCGGTCTGCGTCGGCCTCGGCGTCTCCGACGCCCGGCAGGCCGCCGAGGTCGCCGGCTTCGCCGACGGGGTGATCGTCGGCTCGGCCTTCGTCAAGCGGATGCTGGACGCCCCGGACGCCGCGGCCGGTGTCGAGGCCGTCCGCGCGCTCGCCGGTGAGCTGGCGAAGGGCGTGCGCGGAGAGGCGTAACAGAGCGGGACATTTCGTGTGGTTCACCCGTACGGGTGGACCTGGGACCGGGGAGGCGCAATGCGCCTCCCCGGTTCGTTCTGGGGGTGTGAGCGAGAAGAATCGTGAGGGAAAGCGCACCGCCCGGGAGCGGCTGGCGGTGGAGCGCGAGAAGCAGAAGGCCGCCGAGCGGCGGCGGCGCACGCTGATCGTCGGCGCGAGCGTCGTCTGTGTGCTGGGCCTGGCCGCGGTGATCGGCATCGTCGCGGCGAACTCCGGCAAGGACGAGGACAGTGCCAAGTCCGGCCCCGTCGTGGCCCCCTCGGGGGCCCAGGGCAAGGACGCCCTGGCGATCCCGGTCGGCAAGGACGACGCCAAGGCCATGCTCACCGTGTGGGAGGACTTCCGCTGTCCGGCCTGCAAGGCCTTCGAGACGGCGTACAGACCGACGATCCACGAACTGACCGACGCCGGGAAGCTGCGCGTCGAGTACCACCTGGCCACCCTCATCGACGGCAACATGGGCGGCAGCGGCTCCCGCAACGCGGCCAACGCGGCGGCCTGTGCCCAGGACGCCGGAAAGTTCACCGCGTACCACGACGTGCTGTACGAGAACCAGCCGGAGGAGACGGACGACGCCTTCAGCAAGAACAGCAAGCTGATCGAGCTGGCCGGCAAGGTCGACGGCCTCGACACGCCGGCGTTCCGCGCCTGTGTCGAGAAGGGCACCCACACCAGCTGGGTCGTGAAGTCCCACCAGGCCTTCCAGAACGGCGGCTTCGGCGGCACGCCGACCGTGCTGTTCAACGGCAAGAACATCTACCAGGACCAGACGATGACACCGGCGAAGTTCCAGCAGATGGTGGAGGAGGCCAACCAGGGGTGAGCGTTTCTCACCGGCCCGTTATGGAGCCGTAGCCGGGCCGCCCGCCGTCGGCCCGGTGCGGCAGGGTAGCGTCGGACCTGCCATGGAACTTGCCTACATTCCCAGCCCGTCGCGCGGGGTGCTGTACCTCGGCCCCATTCCGCTGCGCGGCTACGCGTTCTGCATCATCATCGGCGTCTTCGTCGCGGTCTGGCTCGGCAACAAGCGCTGGCTCGCCCGGGGCGGGCAGGCCGGCACGGTGGCCGACATCGCGGTCTGGGCGGTGCCCTTCGGCCTGGTCGGCGGCCGGCTCTACCACGTGATCACGGACTACGAGCTCTACTTCACCGAGGGCCGTGACTGGGTGGACGCCTTCAAGGTCTGGGAGGGCGGCCTCGGTATCTGGGGCGCGATCTCCCTCGGGGCCGTCGGCGCCTGGATCGGCTGCCGCCGCCGGGGCATCGCGCTGCCCGCCTACGCCGACGCCATCGCCCCCGGCATCGCCCTCGCACAGGCCATCGGCCGCTGGGGCAACTGGTTCAACCAGGAGCTGTACGGAAAGCCGACCGATCTGCCCTGGGCCCTGCACATCACGTCCTCGGCGGACGGCCGGGTGCCGGGCTACTACCACCCGACGTTCCTGTACGAGTCGCTGTGGTGCATCGGCGTCGCCCTTCTCGTCATCTGGGCGGACCGCCGCTTCAAGCTCGGGCACGGCCGGGCGTTCGCGCTCTACGTCGCGGCGTACTGCGCGGGGCGCGGCTGGATCGAGTACATGCGCATCGACGACGCCCACCACATCCTGGGCGTCCGGCTCAACGTCTGGACCGCGATCGTCGTGGGCCTGCTCGCGGTGACGTACATCGTGGTGTCGGCGAAGAAGCGGCCGGGCCGGGAAGAGGTCGTGGAACCGCTCGCCTCCGGCGGTGCGGCCGAGGCGGACGCCGAGGGCACGTCGGAGGACGAGCCCAAGGCCGAGGCGGAGACCTCGGAGACCGAGGCCGAGGCCAAGGGCAAGGACGCCGAGACCGAGAGCAAGGCCGAGACCGAGAGCAAGGCCGAGACCGAGACCGGGGACGGGGACAAGTCCAAGGACGAGGCCGAGGTCGAGGCCGAGTCGGCGGGGAAGAAGAGCTGACGGCCGGTTCCACCGGTTCTACGACGACGAGGGCGCCCGGGGTTTTCCGGGCGCCCTCCGTCGTGGGAGCCGCTAGGTGCGGCGGGCCAGGGACAGGGTGCGCTGGGCCGCCGCCACCACCGCCGCGTCGATGAAGCGGCCGTCCGGGAGGGCCTGGGCGCCCTGTTCGGTCACCGCCGCCTTGACGATCGTCTCGGCCTCGTCCAGTTCCTGCTCGGTGGGCAGGTAGGCGCGCTCGATGATGGGGAGCTGGCGCGGGTGGATCGCGGCGCGGCCCAGGAAGCCGAGGGTGCGGCCGTGGGCGCAGGAGGCAGCGAGGCCGTTGAGGTCCCGGGTGTCGGGGTGGACGGACTGCGGCGGCGGGGCGAGTCCCGCGGCACGGGCCGCGACGACGACCCGGGAGCGGCACCAGTCGAGGCCCGCGTCCTCGCGGATGCCGAGGTCGGCACGGAGGTCGGCCTCGCCGAGGGCGATACCGCGCAGGGCCGGGTGCGCACTGGCGATGGCGTAGGCGTGTTCGATGCCGAGGGCGCTCTCCAACAGGGCGTGCAGCGGGGGTGCGCCGCCGTCGGCCGGGGCGGTGGTCTCGGCGATACGGGTGATCTGGTGCGGGGCCGTCACCTTCGGCAGCCGCAGTCCCGCCACGCCGGGCAGGGCGGCCACCGCCTGGAGGTCGGCGGAGGCCAGCGGGCCGTCGAGGGCGTTCACCCGGACGTGCACCGGGACGGGCTGGGGCTCGGCGAGGCGTTCTGCCGTGGCCTTGCGGGCGTAGGTCTTGCGGTCGGGGGCGACCGCGTCCTCCAGGTCGATGATCACGACGTCGGCGCCCGAGGCGAGGGCCTTGGTGACGGTGTGCGGGCGGTCCCCGGGGGCGTACAGCCAGGTCAGCGGGAACGGGGTCACAGCGCGCCCTCCGCTCGCAGGGCGGCCAGCTCGGCCGGGGTCAGGCCCAGCTCCGTGAGCACCTCGTCGGTGTCGGCGCCGTGCGGGCGGCCGGTCCAGCGGATCGCGCCGGGGGTCGCCGAGAGCCGGAACAGGACGTTCTGCATACGGATCCGGCCCAGTTCCGGGTCGTCCACGGCGGTGACCGTGCCGAGGGCCTGGTACTGGGGGTCGTCCATCACGTCCCGTACGTCCTGGATCGGGGCGACGGCCGCCTCCGCCTTCTCGAAGGCGGCGAGCACCTCGGTGCGGGGGCGGGCCGCGATCCAGGTGCCGACGGCCCGGTCGAGGACCTCGGCGTGCTCGGCCCGGCCGGCGCCCGTCGCGAACCACGGCTCGTCGATCAGTTCCGGGCGGCCGACCAGCCGCAGCACGCGTTCCGCGATCGACTGGGCCGAGGTGGAGACGGCGACCCAGGTGCCGTCGGCCGTGCGGTAGGTGTTGCGCGGGGCGTTGTTGGCGGAGCGGTTGCCGGTGCGCTTCTGGACGTATCCGAGCTGGTCGTACCAGAGGGTCTGCGGGCCGAGGACCGCGAGCATCGGCTCGATGATCGCCATGTCCACGACCTGGCCGTGGCCGGTGCGCTCCCGGGCGGCGAGGGCGGTCATGACGGCGTAGGCGGTGGCCAGGGCGGTGATGGAGTCGGCGAGGCCGAACGGCGGGAGCGTCGGCGGCGCGTCCGGTTCCCCGGTGATCGCGGCGAAGCCGCTCATCGCCTCGGCGAGGGTGCCGAAGCCGGGGCGGTGGGCGTACGGCCCGAACTGGCCGAAGGCGGTGACCCGGGTGAGGACCAGCCGGGGGTTGGCGGCGGACAGCTCCTCCCAGCCGAGCTCCCACCTCTCCAGGGTGCCCGGGCGGAAGTTCTCGATGATCACATCGGCTTCGGCGGCGAGCCGCAGCAGGGTGGCACGGCCACCGGGGGTGGAGAGGTTCAGGGTGATCGTGCGCTTGTTGCGGCCGAGGAGCTTCCACCACAGACCGATGCCGTCCTTGGCCGGTCCGTGGCCCCGGGACGGGTCGGGTTTGGCGGGGTGCTCGACCTTGACGACCTCCGCGCCGAAGTCGCCGAGCAGGGTGGCGGCGAGCGGGCCGGCGAAGAGGGTGGCGAGATCGAGGACGCGCAGACCGTGCAGCGGCGGGACGGTCGCGGTGGCGGTCCCGGTCATGACGTGTACTGCTTCTCGATCTCGGAGCGGTACGGCATCGACGCGGAGGCGCCCGGCCGCTGGACCGAGAGCGCGGCCGCCGCGGCCGCCCAGGCCAGGGCCTCCCGTACGGAGCGCTCCTCGCCCAGAGCGACCGCGAGGGCGCCGACGAAGGTGTCGCCCGCGCCGGTGGAGTCGACGGCGGTGACCTGCGGGGCGGGCACGGTGAGCGGTTCGGCGCCGCGGGCCGCGTGCAGGGCGCCGGCCGCGCCGAGGGTGATCACGACCTCCGGGACCAGCTCCAGCAGCGCGGCGGCGGCCTCGCGGGGGTCGGTGCGGCCGGTGAGCGTGGTCGCCTCGTGCTCGTTGGGCACCAGCAGGTCGGTGGCGGCGAGCAGTTCGGGCGGCAGGGGCTGGGCGGGGGCCGGGGTGAGGATCGTACGGACCCCGTGGGCGCGGGCCGCGCGGGCGCCCGCGACGACCGCGGGCAGCGGGATCTCCAGCTGGAGCAGGAGCGCGTCGGCGGAGCCGATGAGGCCCTCGTCGCCAGGGGCGAGATGGTCGACGGTGCCGTTGGCGCCGGGGACGACGACGATCGCGTTGCCGCCCTCGTCGTCCACGACGATGTGCGCGATGCCGGAGGGGAACTCCACCGTGCGCAGATGGTCGGTGTTGACACCGGAGTGTTCGAGGGTGGAGCGGAGCCGGGCGCCGAAGGAGTCGTTGCCGACCGCGCCGATCATCGAGACGGTGCCTCCGGCGTGGGCGGCGGCGATCGCCTGGTTGGCGCCCTTGCCGCCGGGGATCGTACGGAACTCCCGTCCCGTCACGGTCTCCCCGCGCTGCGGGGCCTTCTCGACGTAGGCGACGAGATCCATGTTCGTGCTGCCGAGCACGACGATGTCGGTCATGGGCGGGATGCCTCCCGGTGGGTGAGGGACCAGGTGAGGTGGGCGAGGGCGTCGAAGCCGATGCCGTCGAAGCCGGTGACGGAGGTGGCGAGGCGGTTCTTCAGCGGGGCCGTCCAGCGGGCGGGGAGGGCGGCGGGGTCGCCGGCGAGGAGGCCGGCGATGCTGCCCGCCGTCGCGCCGTTGGAGTCGGTGTCCAGGCCGCCGGACACCGCACGGCAGATCGAGCCGGTGAAGTCGCCGTCGGCGTGGGTGAGGGCGGCGGCGATCAGGGCGGTGTTGGGGATCGCGTGGACCCAGTGCAGATCCTTGTGGACGGTGTGGAGTTCGTCCACGACCGTGTCGAAGTCACGGTGCGCCTCGGCGAGTCGGATCGCGTGGGTGACGGCCTTCGCGAGGCGGGAGCGGGGCGGGACCACCGTCAGGCCGGAGCGCAGACAGGCGTGGACGTCCTGGGTGCCGCCGGCGGCCGTCGCGAGGGCGGCCGCGGTGAACATGGCCGCGTAGACGCCGTTGGCGGTGTGGGTGAGGGTGGCGTCGCGGTGGGCCTGTTCGGCGGCGGCGGCCGGGTCGCCGGGGTTGGTCCAGCCGTGGACGTCGGCGCGGATGAGGGCGCCGATCCATTCGCGGAACGGGTTGCGGTGGCGGGCGGTGTGCGGGGGTTCGACACCGGAGAGGAGATTGCGGAAGGCGATGCGCTCGGCGGTGAAGGTGCGGCCCGGGGGCAGCTCGTCGAGCCAGAGTCCCGCCACGTCGGTGGGGGTGAAGCCGGGGCCGTGGCGCTGGAGCAGGAGGAGGTTGAGGAGGGGGTAGTTGAGGTCGTCGTCCTCCGGCATGCCGTCGATGTTCTCGGCGAGGGAGGTGGCGGCGGAGCGGCGGTTCCAGGGGTGTTCGGCGAGGAGGTCCGGGGGGACTCCCTGGGCGGTGAAGTAGGTGTTCAGGGGCCAGTTGCCGGTGGACCTGGCCAGGTTGCGGATGGCGTCGAGGGGGAGCTTCTCGACCGGTTTGCCCAGGAGGCAGCCGACTGCTCTGCCGAGCCAGGCGGCTTCCAGGGCGGCCGGGGTGGGGGCGGGGTGGGGGCGGGCCGGGGGATCACCCCCGTCGCCCCAGCGGCACGACTGCCCGCAGCTGCGGCGGATGAGGTCCAGGTCCGTCGGCTCGTCCTCCGCCAGTCTGCTCGGCAGGTCGGCGAGTTCGTCCAGCAGGTCCTCGGCCAGCTGGCGCAGGTAGCGGGAGGCGCGCCGGGGGGAGGCTCCCGCCCGGTCGGGGGCCTCGGGGCCGCCCGCCGCCCGCCAGCGTGCGGCGACGGCCGACGGCTCGCGGCCGTCCTCGGCGGCCTGGCGGAGTTCATGGCCCAGCAGGTCCTCCGGTTGGACCCAGGTCAGGCGGAGCATCCTCGGCCTCCGAGCAGGGTGGTGAGGGCCGTCTCGTGGGAGCGGCGGGCCCGGACGTCCTTCGCGAAGATCTCCCGGGTGACCTGGGCGAGGACGCGGGCCGGTTCCCGGAGGTCCAGCCGGCTCGCCTCCGCGACCTGTTTCGACCAGTCGTCGGGGACGGGGGAGCCGAGGGCGCCCGCGAGGGCGCCCGCCATCGTGGCGATCGAGTCGCAGTCCCGGCCGTAGTTGACCGCGCCGAGGACCGCGTGGCGGTAGTCGCCGTCGGCCACCAGCACCATGCCCAGGGCGACGGGGAGTTCCTCGATCGCGTGCAGACGGGAGGGGCGGCGGGCGGCCAGGGAGGGGGCGCGGTAGTCGGGGCCCACGGTGTCGTACGGGGCCACCGCCGCCCGCAGCGGGAGCAGCGCCGACTCGAAGTCCCGGTGCCGGGAGGCCTCTTCGCAGACCTTCTCGATCGCGGTGCGCGTGCCGTCCTTGGCCAGCGCGAGGCAGGCGGTGACGACCGAGTCCGGGGTGGCGTCCGGGGCGCAGGCCGCCGCGACGGCCGCCGCGAAGACGCCCGCCGCCTCACGGCCGTACGAGGACGAGTGCGCGCCCGCGATGTCCAGGGCCTCGGCGTACGCGCCCGCCGGGTGGGCTGCGTTGACCAGGCCGACCGGGGCCATGTACATCGCCGCCCCGCAGTTGACGATGTTGCCGGTGCCGGCCTCGCGGGGGTCCGCGTGGCCGTAGTGGAGCCTGGTCACCAGCCATTTCTCCGCCAGGAAGAGCCGGTGCAGGGGCAGGGCCTCGGTCTCCAGTTCCGGGATCCAGCGGGGGGTCGTCATCAGGTCCGGGACCAGGTGGTCCGTGATCGCGTACGCGTCCAGGTGGTCGCGGACCCGGTCGTAGACCCTGATCAGGGCGTGGGTCATCAAGGTGTCGTCGGTGATGTGCCCGTCGCCCTTGTGGTACGGCGCGATGGGGCGGGCGGTGCGCCAGGCGTCGCCGTTCCAGGGGCCGACGACGCCGTGGACGCGGCCGCCGTGACGTTCCACGATCTGGTCGGGGGAGTAGCCCTCGACGGGGCCGCCCAGGGCGTCGCCGACCGCCGCGCCGACGAGGGCCCCGGTGATCCGTTCTTCCAGAGTGGTTTCCGGCAGGGTGGTGTCCGAGTCTTTGGCGCTTTCTGTTTCTTTGGGCGTCATGCCCCGAATCATCCTCCTGGTGACGCCGGTTGTGCGGCTTCCAGGAGTTCGGCGAGTTCCACCAGGTCGGTGCCGGTGAGGCGGGGGAGCGCACAGCCGGAGAGGACGCGGCAGGCGTCGCGCCAGGAGGCGGGGATCGCGTCCTTGCCGCCGAGGGCGCCCGCCAGTGCGCCCGCGAGCGCCGGGGCCGAGTCGGCGACCCGGGACAGACAGGCCGCCGCCGGTACCGCTTCGCTGATACGGCCCCTGGCGGCGTCGACCAGGGCCAGGGCCACCGGGACCGTCTCGGCGGCGGCGATGCCGTAGCTGTAGACGTGGTCGACGATCTGGTGTTCCAGGAGGGGGATCAGGGCGAAGGCGCTGTCGGCCTCGTGCGCGAGGCGCAGTGCGTGGCGGGCGTTGCGGCCGATCTCGGTGTGTTCGGGGAGTTCGGCGAGGGCCGCGGTCGTACAGGCCTCGGGGGGTGCGCCGGCCAGGGCGAGGGAGACGGCCGCGGCCATCGCGCGGGCGCCGTGCACGCCGTCGCCGTCCTGGGTGTAGCGGGCGTCGAACTCGGCCAGTTCGGCGGCGAGTCGGGGGTCGCCGGGGTGCGCCACGGCGAGCACGCAGGCGCGGACGCAGGCGGCGTCGTCGAAGTAGTGCGGGTTGTCGTGGCCGGTGGCGGGGGGCCGCAGGCCGGCGGCGAGGTTGCCGAGGCCGGCGCGGACGGAGATGCGGGCGCGCAGGGGGAGCACGGCGGACTCGATCTCGGGCGCGCGGTCGGCTGCGGCCGCGACCTCGCAGGCGATCGCGTTCCAGGTGAGGTCGATGGCGGCGCGCATACGGCGTTCCCGGCTGAGGTCGCCGAGAGCCGTGTCGTCGCCCGCACGCAGGACCGCCTCCGCGGCGAAGGCGGCCCATTCGGCGTCGTCGGAGGGGCCGAGGCGGAGGGGTTCGGGGGGTTGGTTGAGGGCGATGGGGACGGGGAGGGTGGTCGTCGCGTTGTGTTCGGCGAAGGTGTCGAGTTCGCGGGTGAGGCGGCGGGTCCAGTCGGGCATGCGGGAGGCGCGGTGGCGGGCGGCGGGCCAGCCGGCGGCGTCGCCTGCGGCGAGGCCGAGGAGGAGGCCGTGGACGCGGGCCCCGGCCTCGCCGTCGGCCCGCTGTTTCCCACCCACACCATCCGCGCGGGTTTCGTCGTCGGGCGCGGGTGGCCCCGGTGGGGCGTCCCCGCCGTCGGCGCCCGCGGGCCCGCCCGGCTCCACCGTACCCACTCGCCCACCGGCTCCCGCCGTCCCCGTTCTCCCCCTCGCGGTCCCGGTGGCCGTGGCGGTGGCGGTCCCCGCTCCCAGGGCTGTGCCCGTCCGCGGGGTTGTCTGCGTCCCGGCGGCTGCGCTCGTCTGTGGGCTTGCCCCCGTCCCGGTGGCCGTGGCGGTCCCCGCCCCCACGGTTGCGCCCGTCCGCAGGCTTGCCTCCGTCCTGGTAGCCGTGGCGGAGCCCGTCCCTGGGCTTGCCCCCGTCCCGGTGGCCGCGCTCGTTCCCGGGCTTGCCCCCGTCCCGGTGGCCGCGCTCGTTCCTGGGCTTGCCCCCGTCCCGGTGGCCGCGCTCGTTCCTGGGCTTGCCCCCGTCCCGGTGGCCGCGCTCGTTCCTGGGCTTGCCCCCGTCCCGGTGGCCGCGCTCGTTCCTGGGCTTGCCCCCGTCCCGGTGGCCGCGCTCGTTCCTGGGCTTGCCCCCGTCCCGGTGGCCGCGCTCGTTCCTGGGCTTGCCCCCGTCCCGGTGGCCGCGCTCGTTCCTGGGCTTGCCCCCGTCCCGGTGGCCGCGCTCGTTCCTGGGCTTGCCCCCGTCCCGGTGGCCGCGCTCGTTCCTGGGCTTGCCCCCGTCCCGGTGGCCGCGCTCGTTCCTGGGCTTGCCCCCGTCCCGGTGGCCGTTGCCGAGCCCGTCCCCGTCGCCGGGTACGTCCCCGATGCCGTCCCGGTCGCCGAGTCCGTCCCCGATGTCGTTCCCGTCCCCGTCAGTGTTCCCTCCTCGTCCGTCGGCGTTTCCCCGTCCCCCGGTGCCGTTCCGGCGGGGGCGCCCTCGTCCCACGGGGTCGGTGGTCTCATGCCGTTGCCTCCGTCGCGGTGGTGTGGCGGATGGCGTGGAGGAGGTCGGTGATCGATTCCGGGGTCACCAGGTCCGCTCCCCATTTGCCGCCGTCGTCCGGGACCAGGAGTTCCGCCACGTCGAGGATGTGGTGGCCGGCCATGGCGGGCAGGCAGGTGCCGCGAGCCGGGCCGATGGCCGCCGCCCAGGTGGTGGGGATCGCCGCGACGCCCTCCGTGGCGCCGGCGAGGGCGCCGGCCACCGCCGCCGTGGTGTCGGCGTCGCGGCCCATGTTGACGGCCGTCAGGACCGCCTCAGGGAAGTCGCCGTCCGCCGCCGCGTACGCGCCGAACGCCAGGGCGACGGCCTCGGGGGCGAGGTCGGTCCAGGGGTAGCCGCCGATGACGACCGCGGAGCGCACCGCGCGTTCGCCCCGGTGCGCCACGGCCACCGCGCGGCGCAGGGAGCGGGCCGTCCAGGAGTCCTCGGGGACGACGGCCAGGGCGGCGGCGACCACCGCGGTCGTCGGCGCGCCGGCCATCGCCGCCGCCACACCCGCCGCGACCGCCTGGCCGCCGTAGATGCCCTCACCGTCGTGGCTCACCGAGCCGTCGACGGCGACGAGGCGGGCCGCCTCGGCGGGGCGGCCCGCCGCGAAGACGCCGAAGGGGGCCGCGCGCATGGCCAGCCCGTCGCTCCAGGCGTGGCGGTGCTGGGCGGAGATCGGGGCGGCCAGGCCCCGGCGCAGGTTCTCCAGCGTGCCGCGCTCGCTGAAGCCGGCACCGCGGAAGGGGCCCTCGTCGCGGTCGGCGATCCACTCGTGCCAGGCGCTCTCCACATGGGCCTGGGTGAGGGCCGAGCCGTGCCGGGCGAGCAGGAGGCCCGAGAAGATCGTGTACTCCGTGTCGTCCGTGCCGGCCGGCCGGTCGGTGACGTACCCGGTGATGCGGCCCCAACGGGCGCGGATCTCCGACGGTTTGAGGTTCTCGGCCGGTGCCCCGAGGGCGTCTCCGACGGCGAGGCCGAGCAGGGCCCCGCGGGCTCGTTCACGGATGGTTGGCATGCAGGGCCTCTCCTCCGCAGGTTCCGCACGGGCGCGGAACCGTTTGCGGATGTGTCCCACCATCGGCGGTTGACCCGAGCCTCGAATCCCCTCATATCACCCGGTCGACATTTGTGCAGACTCCCGATCGAATGAGCGCACAAGTGCAAAAGCGCAGGTTAGCCGAGCCTTTCCTTGCTGGTGAAGGGGAAGAAAGAGCCGTACTTTGGCGTTGTCAGAAATTAGAATCTGTCCAAAGTTAGCTTTGGCTCACCTATCTTCGCTCACTCTTGCTGGGGGACTTGTATGGCCATCATCGACATCGAGGCGCCGCTCCACGAGGCGCACCGTGACAACCACACGCACCGCGATGTGAACGGCGGCTGGCTGCGCCCCGCCGTCTTCGGCGCGATGGACGGCCTGGTCTCCAACCTCGCCCTGATGACCGGTGTCGCCGGTGGGTCGGTGGGGCAGCAGGCCGTCGTGCTGACCGGGCTGGCCGGGCTCGCCGCCGGCGCCTTCTCCATGGCCGCCGGTGAGTACACCTCCGTCGCCTCGCAGCGCGAACTCGTCGAGGCCGAGCTGGACGTCGAGCGCCGGGAGCTGCGCAGGCACCCCCAGGACGAGGAGGCCGAGCTGGCCGCTCTCTACGAGGCGCGGGGCGTCGACGCCGGCCTCGCCCGGCAGGTCGCCGCGCAGCTCTCCCGTGATCCCGAGCAGGCGCTGGAGATCCATGCCCGCGAGGAGCTGGGCATCGACCCCTCCGACCTGCCCTCGCCGCTGGTTGCGGCGGTGTCGAGCTTCGGCTCGTTCGCGCTGGGCGCGCTGCTGCCGGTGCTGCCGTATCTGCTCGGTGCGAGCACCCTGTGGCCGGCCGTGCTGCTGGCGCTGTTCGGGCTGTTCGCGTGCGGGGCGGTGGTGGCCCGGGTGACCGCGCGGACCTGGTGGTACAGCGGGCTGCGGCAGCTCGCGCTCGGTGGCGCCGCGGCCGGTGTGACGTACGCCCTGGGCAGTTTGTTCGGAACGGCCGTAGGATAGTGCGACTGCTACTTATGCGTTGGGCCGCATAAGTAGCCGTTACCGACTGGTTTCGAGGGCTTAACCAGTGGGCATGAGCCGTAAGCGCTGTGGGCAATGACGCCTGCGGCGCACTCGCGGGGTGAACGACGACGCTCTTCCCGCCCCGGATCGACGGACACCGATCTGTCCCGTTCGATCCCCCCACACACTTTCAGCCACGCGCACGGTACCCCCGCCGCGGGCCCGTGGCGTCCGCATGTTGGAACGGAGTATCCGGTTCCCGAGAACCGTTCCATCATGTAACCTGCACGAAATTTTGCGCACACGCAGAGGGCCAACGTCGTCCCTCGGCACGCAGATATGCCACTTGAGACGACGACGGGAGAGCCGATGCGTACGCCGCGCCAGCCGTCCCAGCATTCCGCGAATGGCCAGAACTGGTCCTTCATGGATGCTCGCCCTGCTGCGCAGGGTATGTACGACCCCCGCAACGAGCACGACGCCTGTGGCGTCGGCTTCGTGGCCACCCTCACCGGTGAGGCGAGCCACACGCTGGTCGAGCAGGCGCTGACCGTTCTGCGCAACCTCGAGCACCGCGGCGCCACCGGCTCCGAGCCGGACTCCGGCGACGGCGCGGGCATCCTCACCCAGGTCCCCGACGCGTTCTTCCGCGAGGTGACCGGGTTCGAGCTGCCCGAGGCCGGCTCCTACGCCGTCGGCATCGCCTTCCTGCCCGAGGACGGCACGCAGGACACCGTCTCGCAGATCGAGACGATCGCCGCCGACGAGGGCCTCACCGTCCTCGGCTGGCGCGAGGTCCCGGTCGCCCCCGAGCTGCTCGGCGCCACCGCCCGCTCCACCATGCCGGTCTTCCGGCAGATCTTCGTCACGGACGGCGCCAGCCAGGGCATCGCCCTCGACCGCAAGGCGTTCGTGCTGCGCAAGCGCGCCGAGCGCGAGGCCGGCGTGTACTTCCCGTCGCTCTCCGCCCGCACGATCGTCTACAAGGGCATGCTGACCACCGGCCAGCTCGAGCCCTTCTTCCCGGACCTGTCCGACCGCCGCTTCGCCTCGGCCGTGTCGCTCGTCCACTCGCGCTTCTCCACGAACACCTTCCCGTCGTGGCCGCTCGCGCACCCGTACCGCTTCGTCGCGCACAACGGTGAGATCAACACCGTCAAGGGCAACCGCAACTGGATGCGCGCCCGTGAGTCGCAGCTGGTCTCGGACCTGTTCGGCCCGCAGGAGAAGCTGGAGCGGATCTTCCCCATCGCCACGCCGGAGGCCTCCGACTCCGCCACCTTCGACGAGGTGCTGGAACTGCTCCACCTCGGTGGCCGCTCGCTGCCGCACTCCGTGCTGATGATGATCCCGGAGGCGTGGGAGAACCACGACTCCATGGACCCGGCCCGGCGCGCCTTCTACCAGTTCCACTCCACGATGATGGAGCCCTGGGACGGCCCGGCCTGTGTCACCTTCACCGACGGCACCCAGGTCGGCGCGGTCCTCGACCGCAACGGTCTGCGCCCCGGCCGCTACTGGGTCACCGACGAGGGCCTCGTCGTCCTCGGCTCCGAGGTCGGCGTCCTCGACATCGACCCCGCCAAGGTCGTCCGCAAGGGCCGCCTCCAGCCCGGCAAGATGTTCCTCGTCGACACCGCCGAGCACCGCATCATCGAGGACGACGAGATCAAGGCGCAGCTCGCCGCCGAGGCCCCGTACGCCGAGTGGCTCGAGGCCGGCGAGATCGAGCTGGGCGACCTGCCCGAGCGTGAGCACATCGTGCACACCCACGCCTCGGTCACCCGCCGCCAGCAGACCTTCGGCTACACCGAGGAGGAACTGCGCGTCATCCTCGCGCCGATGGCCAAGGCCGGCGCCGAGCCGATCGGCTCCATGGGCACCGACTCGCCGATCGCCGCGCTGTCCTCCCGCCCGCGGCTGCTCTTCGACTACTTCACCCAGCTCTTCGCGCAGGTCACCAACCCGCCGCTGGACGCGATCCGCGAGGAGCTGGTCACCTCCCTGCGCTCCTCGCTGGGCCCCGAGGGCAACCTGCTGGAGCCGACGGCCGCCTCCTGCCGCACGGTCACCCTGCCCTTCCCGGTGATCGACAACGACGAGCTGGCCAAGCTCATCCACATCAACGCCGACGGCGACATGCCCGGCTTCAAGGCCGCGACGCTCTCCGGCCTGTACCGGGTGCACGGCGGAGGTGACTCCCTCGCCGCGCGCATCGACGAGATCTGCGCCGAGGCCGACGCCGCCATCGACAACGGTGCCCGGCTGATCGTCCTGTCGGACCGCCACTCGGACGCCGAGCACGCGCCGATCCCCTCGCTGCTGCTCACCGCGGCCGTCCACCACCACCTCATCCGCACCAAGCAGCGCACCGAGGTGGGCCTGCTGGTCGAGGCCGGTGACGTCCGCGAGGTCCACCACGTCGCCCTGCTGATCGGTTTCGGCGCCGCCGCCGTCAACCCGTACCTGGCGATGGAGTCCGTCGAGGACCTGGTCCGCGCCGGCACCTTCCTGTCGGACATCGAGTCCGAGAAGGCCATCCGCAACCTGATCTACGCCCTCGGCAAGGGCGTCCTGAAGGTCATGTCCAAGATGGGCATCTCCACCGTCGCCTCCTACCGCGGCGCCCAGGTCTTCGAGGCCGTCGGTCTCGACGACGCCTTCGTGGAGAAGTACTTCAACGGCACCGCCACCAAGATCGGCGGCGTCGGCATCGACGTCGTCGCCCAGGAGGTCGCCGCCCGCCACGCCAAGGCCTACCCGGCCTCCGGCATCGCTCCCGCGCACCGCGCGCTGGAGATCGGCGGCGAGTACCAGTGGCGCCGCGAGGGCGAGCCGCACCTGTTCGACCCGGAGACGGTCTTCCGCCTCCAGCACTCGACGCGCTCGGGCAGCTTCGACATCTTCAAGAAGTACACGGACCGGGTGAACGAGCAGTCCGAGCGCCTGATGACGCTCCGCGGTCTGTTCGGCTTCTCCTCCGGCCGCCCGTCGATCCCCGTCGACGAGGTCGAGCCGGTCTCCGAGATCGTCAAGCGCTTCTCCACCGGTGCCATGTCGTACGGCTCCATCTCCCTGGAGGCGCACGAGACCCTCGCCATCGCCATGAACCAGCTGGGCGCCAAGTCCAACACCGGTGAGGGCGGCGAGGACCCGGAGCGCCTGTACGACCCGGCGCGCCGCTCCGCGATCAAGCAGGTCGCCTCCGGCCGCTTCGGCGTGACGAGCGAGTACCTGGTCAACGCGGACGACATCCAGATCAAGATGGCCCAGGGCGCCAAGCCCGGCGAGGGCGGCCAGCTGCCCGGCCACAAGGTCTACCCGTGGGTCGCCAAGACCCGGCACTCCACCCCGGGCGTCGGTCTGATCTCCCCGCCGCCGCACCACGACATCTACTCCATCGAAGACCTCGCCCAGCTGATCCACGACCTGAAGAACGCGAACCCGCAGGCGCGGATCCACGTGAAGCTGGTCTCCGAGGTCGGCGTCGGCACGGTCGCGGCGGGTGTGTCCAAGGCGCACGCGGACGTCGTCCTCATCTCCGGCCACGACGGCGGTACGGGCGCCTCCCCGCTGACGTCGCTGAAGCACGCGGGCGGCCCCTGGGAGCTCGGCCTCGCCGAGACCCAGCAGACCCTGCTGCTCAACGGTCTGCGCGACCGGATCGTCGTCCAGACCGACGGCCAGCTCAAGACCGGCCGTGACGTCGTCATCGCCGCGCTGCTCGGCGCCGAGGAGTTCGGCTTCGCGACCGCCCCGCTCGTCGTCTCCGGCTGCGTCATGATGCGCGTCTGCCACCTGGACACCTGCCCGGTCGGCATCGCCACCCAGAACCCGGTCCTGCGCGACCGCTTCTCCGGCAAGGCCGAGTACGTGGTGAACTTCTTCAAGTTCATCGCGCAGGAGGTCCGCGAGCTGCTGGCCGAGCTGGGCTTCCGCTCCATCGAGGAGGCCGTCGGCCACGCCGAGGTCCTCGACGTGGAGCGCGCCGTCGACCACTGGAAGGCGCAGGGCCTCGACCTCGCCCCGCTGTTCCACGTGCCCGAGCTGCCCGAGGGCGCGGTGCTCCACCACGCCGTCGCCCAGGACCACGGTCTGGAGAAGGCGCTCGACAACGAGCTGATCAAGCTCGCCGCCGACGCCCTGGCCGCCTCCGACGCCACCGAGGCCCAGCCGGTGCGCGCCCAGGTCAAGGTCCGCAACATCAACCGCACGGTCGGCACCATGCTCGGCCACGAGGTGACGAAGAAGTTCGGCGGCGCGGGTCTGCCCGACGACACCATCGACATCACCTTCACCGGCAGCGCGGGCCAGTCCTTCGGCGCCTTCCTGCCGCGCGGTGTCACGCTGCGCCTGGAGGGCGACGCCAACGACTACGTCGGCAAGGGCCTCTCCGGCGGCCGCGTCGTCGTCCGCCCGGACCGGGGCGCCGACCACCTCGCCGAGTACTCCACCATCGCGGGCAACACCATCGCCTACGGCGCCACCGGCGGCGAGCTGTTCCTGCGCGGCCGCACCGGTGAGCGGTTCTGCGTCCGCAACTCCGGCGCGCTGGTCGTCTCCGAGGGCGTGGGCGACCACGGCTGCGAGTACATGACCGGCGGTCACGCGGTGGTCCTCGGCGAGACGGGCCGCAACTTCGCGGCCGGCATGTCCGGCGGTATCGCCTACGTGATCGACCTCGACCGCGACAACGTCAACGTCGGCAACCTGGACGCCGTACAGGCGCTGGACGCCGCGGACGGGCAGTGGCTGCACGACGTCGTGCGCCGGCACGCCGAGGAGACCGGCTCCACGGTCGCCGAGAAGCTCCTCGCGGACTGGGACGCGTCCGTGGCCCGCTTCAGCAAGATCATCCCCAGCACGTACAAGGCAGTGCTCGCCGCCAAGGACGCCGCCGAGCAGGCGGGACTCTCCGAGTCCGAGATCACCGAGAAGATGATGGAGGCGGCGATCAATGGCTGACCCGAAGGGCTTTCTGAACCACGGCCGCGAGGTCGCCAAGTCCCGTCCCGTCGACGTGCGCCTCAAGGACTGGAACGAGGTCTACGTCCCCGGCTCACTGCTGCCGATCATCAGCAAGCAGGCCAGCCGGTGCATGGACTGCGGCATCCCGTTCTGCCACAACGGCTGTCCGCTCGGGAACCTCATCCCCGAGTGGAACGACTACGCCTACCGCGAGGACTGGTCGGCCGCGTCGGAGCGCCTGCACGCCACGAACAACTTCCCGGAGTTCACCGGCCGCCTCTGCCCGGCGCCCTGTGAGTCGGCGTGCGTGCTCGGCATCAACCAGCCGGCCGTGACCATCAAGAACGTCGAGGTCTCGATCATCGACAAGGCGTGGGACGCGGGCACCGTCGCCCCGCAGGCCCCCGAGCGCCTGTCCGGCAAGACCGTCGCCGTCATCGGCTCGGGCCCGGCGGGACTCGCCGCCGCCCAGCAGCTGACGCGGGCCGGTCACACTGTCGCCGTCTACGAGCGCGCGGACCGCGTCGGAGGCCTCCTGCGCTACGGCATCCCCGAGTTCAAGATGGAGAAGCGGCACATCAACCGCCGTATCGAGCAGATGCGCGCGGAGGGCACCCGCTTCCGCACCGGCATCGAGATCGGCCGCGACCTCAAGGCGACCGACCTGAAGAAGCGGTACGACGCGGTCGTCATCGCCGCCGGCGCCACCACCGCCCGTGACCTCCCGGTCCCCGGCCGTGAGCTCAAGGGCGTCCACCAGGCGATGGAGTACCTGCCGCTGGCCAACAAGGTCCAGGAGGGCGACTACGTCACCTCCCCGATCACGGCCGAGGGCAAGCACGTCGTCGTCATCGGCGGCGGCGACACCGGCGCCGACTGCGTGGGCACCGCCCACCGCCAGGGCGCGGCCTCCGTCACCCAGCTGGAGATCATGCCCCGGCCGGGCGAGGACCGCGCGCCGCACCAGCCGTGGCCGACCTTCCCGATGCTCTACAAGGTCACGTCCGCGCACGAGGAGGGCGGCGAGCGGGTCTACTCCGTCTCCACCACCCACTTCGAGGGCGACGAGGACGGCAACGTCCAGTGGCTGCACCTGGTCGAGGTCGAGTTCGTCGGCGGCAAGCTCACCCAGAAGCCGGGCACCGAGCGCAAGATCCCCGCGCAGCTCGTCACCCTGGCCATGGGCTTCACCGGCACCGACCGGGACAACGGCCTGGTCGAGCAGTTCGGCCTGGAGCTCGACGAGCGCGGCAACGTCGCCCGCGACGCCGACTTCCAGACCAATGTGCCGGGCGTCTTCGTCGCCGGTGACGCGGGCCGCGGCCAGTCGCTCATCGTGTGGGCGATCGCCGAGGGCCGCTCCGCCGCCCGCGGCTGCGACCGCTTCCTGACCGGCGCCAGCGACCTGCCGGCCCCGATCCGCCCGACGGACCGGTCCCTGATGGTCTGACCCCCAGGGTCGACAGACGTCCCGTACAAAGGCGTACGGAACACTGGCAGCGTCTGCCCCACAGTCCCCGACCGGACGACTGGGCAGGCGCTGTCGCACATCCTCAGCCGATCTCGTCCGGCCACACCTGGATGTGGTCCTCCTCCAGTTCCAGCAGCACCCGGTCCGCCATGTCCAGCGCGGCCGTGTACTCGGCGGGCAGCTGCAGCCGCCCGGCCCGGTCGAGCATCGCGTACTCCCGCGCCACCAGGGCCTCCTGGCCCTCCTCGTCGACCTCCGTGCGCCGCAGCACCTCCGTCGAGGTGCGGCCGTCCCGGATCGCGACCGTGCGCCGGACCTCCCCCGCCACCGCCTGGTCGTGGGTGACCACGACGATCGTCGTGCCCAGCTCCTCGTTGGCCCGCCGGAACGCGGCGAACACCTGCTGTCCGGTGGCCGAGTCCAGCTCACCGGTGGGCTCGTCGGCGAGCAGCACCGCGGGCGCGTTGGCGAGGGCGACGGCGATCGCGACCCGCTGCTGCTGCCCCCCGGACAGCTGCCGCGGATACCGGTCGGCACAGTCGGCGACCCCGAGCAGCGCCAGCAGCTCCGCCGCCCGCCCGCCCCGCTTCCCGCGCCGCACCCCCGCCAGCTGCGTCGGCAGCGTCACGTTCTGGGCGGCCGTCAGATACGGCAGCAGATTCCGCGCCGTCTGCTGCCAGACGAAGCCCACCACCTCGCGCCGGTACCGCAGCCGCGCCTTCGCGTCCATCGTCAGCAGATCACGGCCCGCCACCCGCGCCGAGCCCGCGGTGGGCACGTCCAGGCCCGCGAGGATGTTCATCAGCGTCGACTTGCCGCTGCCGGACGCCCCGACCAGCGCCATCAGCTCGCCCTCCCGGACCAGCAGATCGAGCCCCTGGAGCGCCTGCACCTCCACCGCGTCGCCGCCGCCGCGCCCGGAGAAGATCCGCACCAGCCGGTCGCAGGCGATCAGCGCGTCGTGCCCGTACGCGGGCCGGTCGCGCCGGTCCGCCGCCCGCCGCTCCAGCTCCGCCAGCGACCGTGTGGTCCCGCTCATCGCATGTCTCCCGCCCTGAGATGGGTGATCGGTGTCCGGCGCCCCGCCCACCAGGCCTGCCCGACGGCCACCGCGCCCGCCAGCAGCACCGCGCCCGCGGCGGGCAGCACCAGCGACCAGAGGTCGGCCCGCAGGGCCGCGCCGTGCACGGTGGCGCCGGCCGGCAGGGCCAGCCGGTCCAGATCGACGCCCGGCGCGAGCAGCCGGACGGTGGCCCAGCCGACGGCCACGCCCCCGCCGGCCGCGATCAGGGCCTGGGGCAGCGCCTCCAGACCGAGCAGCCGCCGGCCCTGGCGGGCCGTCAGGCCCAGCGTGCGCAGCCGGGCCAGCAGCGCGGCCCGCTCCGGCGCGGCCCGCAGCAGCGAGAGCACCAGGGCCAGTACGGCGTAGCCGGCGCCCGCGCCGACCGCCCAGCCGTAGATCCGCCCCGCACTCTCCTGGAGCGGTGTGTCGGACAGCGCCGCGCGTTCCTCGGCGCGCAGCGTCACCGTGCGGTCCGCCCCGCGCACGGCCGCCCGCAGCGCCCGCGCGTCGAGTCCGGCACCGGCCGCCAGCAGGGTCGTAGAACCGCCGGAACCCTTCAGTCCTGCCGCGTCGACCAGCAGGAACTCCCCGTCGGGCACGGCGGGCGTACGGTCGCGCACCGCCGTGATCCGCACCGTGACGACTCCGCCCGGTGTCACGATCGGGCGCGCCGCCCGCCCCAGCCGCTCGGCGACCCCGGGCGAGGCGACGGCGTCCAGCACCCCGCCCGCCGACGCCAGCCGCCCGTCCGGGAAGCCGCCGAGCCCGACCCGCCGGGCCAGCCCCGCGTACGCGTCCGGCTCGACCCCGACCACGGTCAGCGGATGCGTCTCGTCGGACGCGCTCGTCGAGGCCCGCTCGATCCGTACGCCCGCCACCTCCCGTACCCCCGTCACGCCCCGCACCGCCCGCACCAGGTCCGCCGGGAGCGGGGTGCCGTCGGTCGTGGCGATCCGCGCGTCCGCGCCCGTCGTCAGCAGCGCGGCCCGGTCCCGGGCGTCCGCGACCCCCGACAGCACGGACCCCCCGAACGCCGCCGTCGTCAGGGCCGTCAGCAGGGCGAGCAGCGGCAGCGCCGCGACCCCGGCCGAGGAGCGGCCCGCACGGGCCAGCGCCAGGAACCCGACCGCGCCCCGCAGCCGCGCGGCCGGCCCGGCGGCCCACCGCAGCGGCAGCGGATACAGCCGTACGAGGATCAGCGCCGCGACCAGCCCGACCAGCACCGGCGCCGCGCTCACCAGCAGATCGCCCGACGCGCCCGTGCCCCGGCGGCGCAGCGCCGCCACCGAGCCCACGGCCAGCACCAGCAGGGTCAGTTCGGCGACGGTGCGGCGCGCGCCGGGCCGGGCGCGGGCGAGATCGTCCCGCTCCTGATGGGCCCGCGGGCTGCGGTGGGCGACGACCGCGCGCACCGGGAGCGCCGCACAGGCGAGCACCGCCACACCGCCCGCGCCGAGCACCGCGGGCAGCAGCCGCGCCCCGTCCACCGCGACCACGGCGAGCAGCAGGCCGCCGGCCGCCGAGGGCACCGCCACCACGGCCGTCTCGCCCAGCAGCCGCCCCGCGATACCGCGCAGCGAGCCGCCCCGGGCCCGCAGCAGGGCCAGTTCCCGCTCGCGGCGGGCGGCCGCCAGACCGGCGCTCATGACCAGGACGACGACGGCGACCGCCGCGATCCCGAACGCCCCGACGGCGACCACGGGCGTGATCGCGTCAGAGACCGCTGTAGTGGCCCCGACGACCTGCTCCAGACCGGTGGAGAGCGCGGCCGTGGGACCGGCCGCCGCGCGCAGCCGCAGCAGCCCGGGCCCGCCTTCGAGGGAGGCGACCGCGTCGACGAGCGGTGCGGCGTCCCGTGCGGTGAGCCGCCCGGTGGCGGGGGCGATCCGCCAGTACTTCTCCGGCTCGCCCTGGCCGCCGAGCAGCGCCGGGGCCGCCTCGGGCGCCAGCAGCAGGGCCGCCTCCCAGTAGAACTGGGGCGGAGTCTCCTTGAGGTAGGCCAGGGCGGGCGTGCGCAGGGTCGGCTCCACCGCCCAGTAACTCCCCTGCGGATGCCGGGGAGTGAGGATCCCGGTGATCCGGACGGTCAGCGGTGCCCCCGTGAACCCGTCCAGCGTGAGGGTGGACCCGGCCCGCAGATTCAGCGTCCGGGCGGTCTCGTCGGTCACGGCGCCTTCCACCACCCGGGTGTCCGCCGTCACCGGCCCCTCGGCGGCGGGCAGCCGGCCCTCCCGTACGGTGGCGTGCCCGGCGAGCCCCGACTGCGTCAGCAGGGTGAACTTCGGCGGCAGCCCGTCCGGCCGGGGCAGGGACGCCTCCTGCGCCTCCAGGCTCTTCGCGGTCCGCACGCCGTACGCGGACTCGGCCGGGTCCGCCTTCAGCGGTCCGGGCAGCGCGGCCGAGGCCTTGGCGTCGACGGCCGCGAGCGCCCCGGGCCGCAGAGCCTCCTCCCGGGCCTCCCACCGCAGTTCGAGCCCCGGCTGCGGGGCCTTCAGCTCCAGCACCGTGGACGCCGGGGAAGCGTCGGCCACGGCCTCGCGCAGCCCCCGGGTCCCGTAGGCCTCGACGGCCCGGGGCAGCAGGGCCGCGAGGAACGCGGTGAGCAGCACCAGCACACCGAAGGCGACGGCGGCCACCGGCGCGGTGCGCAGCCGGGTCCGCACCCAGGGCGCGCCATGACGGTCCGGGCGCATCTCAGTCCTCCCCCTGGTGGCGCAGCGCGACCGCGGGTTCCGTCCGGCGCAACGCGGAGGCGGCGGTGATCAGCAGGAGCGGGGCGGCGACCCCCGCGAGCAGCAGGGCCACCCTCGGCAGCGGCAGTTCGACCAGGACGGGCGGGACGGGCCGGGCCGCGTCGGAGGTCAGCACGATCAACGGCACGACGGCCCGGGTCAGCACGGTCCCCAGGCCCAGCCCGGCGAGCAGCCCGGCGCCGACGAGCAGGCTCTGCTCGGTCGCGACCAGCCGGGCCAGGTCCCGGCGCGGCGCGCCCAGTGCCCGCAGCACCGCGAACTCCGCCGACCGCTCCCGCCGCGCCCCGGCCGCGCTCACCGCGAACCCCCCGGCCGCGAGGGCCACGGCGGCCACCGCGACCGCCGTCAGGGCCGAGCGCGGCCCGGCGCCGAGCGGGTCGCGCAGCAGTGCGGCGGCGGTCTCGTCGCGCACCAGCACCTGGTCCGGGGCGAGATCGGGACGCGCCCGCAGCGCGGCGGCCACCCGTGCGGCCCGGCCGGGGGCGGCGTCCACCCACCACTCGTTCGGCGTGAGCGGCCTACTCGCCCGCGCGGCCAGCGCCGCGTCGACGGCCCGCAGATCGAGCAGCAGCGCCCCGCCGTCCCCGCTCTGTTCGTCCGGGGCGACCGCGGTCGTCGGCAGGGCCTGGACGGACCGGACGATCCGCACCCGCAACCGCTCCCCGGCCAGCGTCACATCGATGCCGTCGCCGACCTTCGCGCCCGCGGCGCGCAGGAACTCCTCGGTGGCCAGACCGGGCAGGCTCGCCGCGGCCGACGCGCCGGCGGTGTCGACGCGGACGGTGAACGCGGGCGGCGCGAAACCGAGACCGCCGTCGACGCCCGTGCCGTACTCGACGGTCATCAGCCCCGCTTCCGCCCCGGGCTTCAGCGTCGTCCGGGCCGCGACCGTGCCGTTCTCCGACCCGGTCCAGCCGCCCGACCAGCGCAGTCCGGCGGGCGCCGGGACGGTCCGCGCGGGGCCGTCCGCGCCGGTGGCGAGCAGGCGTTCGACGGTGAACCGGTGCCCCTGCGGACGGCCCGCGGGGGAGGCGCCGTCGAGTTGCAGACCGGTCAGCCGCAGCGGTCCGGCCGGGGCGGCCCGGCCGCCGGTCGCCGTGACGTCCAGGTCCACGGCGGCCCGGTGCACCCGGCCGTCGACGGGGATCGTCCCGGCGCTCATCCGGTAGGCGATGCCGTAGCCGTCCTCGACGACCAGGGTGAGCTGCGGCGCGAGACCGGAGGCGCGGGCTGCCGGGTCCGTGACGTCGGTGATCCGCACATCGAGCGCGAGCCGCCGGGTGCCCTCGGGCAGCCGGATCGCGCGGTCGGTGTCCTGCCCGGCGGGGGCCAGCGCCCGCAGCAGCTTCGCCGGGGACTCCCGGGAGAGATCGCCGCGCAGCAGCAGGTCCTCCCCGGCGTGGGTGGTGTCCAGGGCGAGGACCGTGGCCGTACGGCCGCCGGAGAGGTCCAGGGTGGTGCGGTGGGCGGGGGCGGCGTCGCGGGCCCCGGGCAGCCCGGCGTACAGACCGGTCTGGCCGGGGCTGCCCGGCCTGGTGTCGAGGACCCGCACCGAGGCGCCGGTGCGGAAGTCGGCCTGGTCGTCCTGCGACCGGTCCCAGGACGCCCCGTGCCCGATCGCCAGCATGCCCGTCGCCACCGCGACGACCAGCAGCAGCACCGGACCCGCGCCGCGCAGCGGACGCCGGCTGAACTGCCAGCCCGCGAGCGCCGCCGGCAGCCCCCGGCCGCTCGCCGACCGCCGCTCCGCGAGCCGGGCCGCGAGCGGCAGCAGCCGCAGTGTCAGCACCGTGCCCGCCAGCAGCGCCAGCGCGGGAGCGGCGACCAGCAGCGGATCCACGCCCAGCTCCCCGGCCCGGTCCCGGCTGAGCGCGCCGCCGCCCGCGTCGGTGCGCCGATCGAGCTGCCAGTAGGCGATCCCCGCGATCAGCAGCAGCCCGACATCGGCTCCGGCGCGCACCGGCGCCGCCGAGGCCGTGGCCCGGAGCCGCCGCAGCCGTACGGGCGTCCCGGCCGTCGCCGCCAGCGCGGGCGCCACGACCGCCGTCGCACAGGCCGCCGCCACCGCGCCCGCGACCAGCCACACCCGGCCCGCGGGGGCCGCCTCGAGGCGCAGCCCGATCCGGTCGAGCGAGGACCAGCGGGCGAGCAGCCGGGCCAGCGGACCGGACAGCAGCGCGGCGCCGACCGCGGCCGGCACCGCCAGCAGCAGCGCCTCCAGCGCGGCGAGTGAGGCGATCCGGCCGCGCGATCCGCCCCGGGCGCGCAGCAGTTCGGTCTCGCCCGCCCGCTCGCCGTCGAGGAGCCGGGCCACCAGCAACAGCGCGTACCCGGCGAGCAGCACCAGCTGCACCGAGACGATCGTCAGGGTGGAGCGGGACACGAGCAGGGCCCGCGCGGTCCGGTCGAGCAGAGCGGGCAGGTCGGTGTGCACGGACGCGCTCTCCCCGAGCGCCTGGCGCAGTTCCCCGGCGGCCCGTGCGTTCGCCGCGCCCAGCCGGTCGAGGCCGGCGGTGGTGAGCGTGCGGTAGTCGGCCGTCGCCACCCAGGTGGTGCCGTCGACGGCCGCGCGGCCCGAGGCGAGCACGGAGGCGTCGGTGAGGAGCGGGCCGTAGGTGGTGAAGACGACCGTGCGCACCCCGTGCCCGGCGAGGGTGTCCGCCTGCCAGTACGGGTCGGCGGTGTCGGCCGCCCGGTAGACCCCGGTCACCCGGACCGTGAGCGGCTTCCCGGTCAGCCGGTCGGTGAGCGCCACCCGGGCCCCGGGCCCCAGCCCCAGCCGGTCGGCGGCCGCCTCGGGCAGCGCGACAGGCACCGGCGCGTTCGGGGCCGCCGGCCCGGGCAGGGCGCCCGCGACCAGCCGGATCCGGGAGGTGTCCAGGGCGGCGAGGAAGGTCAGGTCCGGCTGCCCGGCCTGCGGGGTCCCGGGCAGGGCGTACGCCGTCGAGCGCTCCAGCGCCCGCACGGTCACCGGCAGCCCGCCGAACGCCTCCCGCGCCCGCCGGGCCACGTCCGCCGCCGTCTCGTCCCGGGGCACGTCCGTGTCGACCACCATCGCCGCCGAGCCCGCGGCCCGGCCGCCGAGCGTCGTGCGCAGGGCGGCGTCGCCGACGGAACCGGAGAACGCGGCGAGGGCGGCGAGCACCGAGGCGGTCAGCAGCACCGCGAGCAGCGCGGCGGCGAGCAGCAGCCGGTGTGCGCGCACGCGCAGCACCAAGAAGCCCGTCACGCGTCCCCCGCTCCCCCCGAAGTCCCCTACGCGGCATGCATATCACGGAGTTACCGGACGGGTACACGTGTTCGGGGGCGGGGTTCGCACGGGCGGTGACGGTGTGTTCGTACGGCTCTTGACGATGGGGGCGGGCAGCGGGTGGGATGCCGGGATGACGGAGAACACCGCCGCCCTCGCGACCGGCACCACCGATCTTGCGGCGGACCCCATGCTGCTGGTGGAGGATCTGCACCACTCCTACGGCACCGGCGCCGCCGCCGTCCACGCGCTGCGCGGGGCGTCCTTCGCCGTCCGGCGCGGCGAACTGGTCGCCCTCAAGGGCCGTTCGGGCTCCGGCAAGACAACCCTGCTGCATCTGATCGGCGGCCTCGACTCCCCGCAGCGCGGCCGGATCGTCCTCGGCGGCACCGAACTGTCGGCGCTCGGCGAGAGCGGGCTGCTGGAGCTGCGCCGCGACCAGATCGGCTTCGTCTTCCAGTCCTTCGGGCTCATCCCCATCCTCACCGCCGCCGAGAACGTGGGGGTGCCGCTGCGGCTGCGCCGGGCCGAGCCGCGTGAACGCGAGGAGCGGGTGGCCCTGCTGCTGGCCCTGGTGGGTCTGGCCGGCCACGGGACACAGCGGCCGGCCGAGCTCTCCGGCGGCCAGCAGCAGCGGGTCGCCATCGCCCGCGCGCTGGCCAACCGGCCCGCGCTGCTGCTCGCCGACGAGCCGACCGGCCAGCTCGACGCCGCCACCGGCCTCGCGGTGATGGAACTGCTGCGGGCCGTGGTGCGCAGCGAGGGCGTCACGGCCCTCGTCGCCACACACGACCCGCAACTCCTGGGTCTCGCCGACCGGGTGCTGGAACTCGGCGACGGACAGGTCGTCGAGAGCCCCTGATCAGGCGAGTTGACCCGCCTTCAGCACGGCGCACACCACCAGCAGGGCCAGCAGGGCCACGCAGATGCCCGCCTGGATCCACGGCCGCCGCCCGTCCCGGGGCGCGTAGGCGAAGCCCAGGGCCACCGCGCCGCCCGTCAACAGGCCGCCGAGGTGTCCCTGCCAGGAGGTGAGGCCCGCCGAGACCACCAGCCACAGCAGCAGGCCCGCCATGAACCGGTTGACCTGGCTCATGTCGGCGCCGAGGCGGCGCGCCAGGACATAGTAGGCGGCGCCGACGCCGAAGATCGCGCCGGAGGCGCCGACGGTCGGGGTCATGGGGGCGATCAGCAGCACCAGCACCGAACCGCCGAGCGCCGACAGCAGATAGAGGGCGAGGTAGCGGATCCGCCCGAGCTGGGCCTCCACCACCCGGCCCAGGTTCCACAGCGACACCATGTTCATCACGATGTGCAGGATCCCGAAGGTGCCCTGGGTGGGCGGCAGATGCAGGAACGCGCCGGTCAGCAGCCGGTACCACTCGCCGTGCGCGACGCCCTCCGGGAGATAGCCCGCCGGCACGGTGCCCAGCATGTCGAACCGGTTGACGACGTCCTCGTCGACCAGCTCCGCGAGATACGCGAGCACGTTGAGCCCGATCAGCACGTACGTCACCAGCGGCACCGCAGAGACCCGGCCGCCGACGACGGTCCGCGCCTGGCGGACCGACCGGGCCCCCTCCCGTACGCAGTCGGGGCACTGGTGGCCCACGGCCGCCTCCCGCATGCAGTCCGGGCAGATGAACCGCTCGCAGCGGGTGCAGCTGACGTAGGACTCCACCTGGGGATGGCGGTAGCAGGTGGTGACGGTGGACTCGGACTCCACGGACCGGCTCCTCTGGGCGCTTCTCGGCAAGAGCGAACAAAATAGCGAACGCCGCTGGATGTGGGAGGGTGGGGGCCATGGTCGCGATCAGTCTGAGCAAGGTCCAGGAGACCGCTCCCGCGCTGGTGAACCTCTACAAGAGTGCCGGGGTGTCCCTCACGAAGCACGGTCTCGACGGACAACGGGCCGCCGTGTATCTGGTGGTCGACTACTCGGGGTCGATGAAGCCGTACTACCAGGACGGCAGTGTGCAGGCGCTGGCCGACCGGGTGCTGGGCCTGTCCGCGCACCTCGACGACGACGGCCGGGTCCCGGTGGTGTTCTTCTCCACCGACGTGGACGCCGTCACCGACATCGAACTCGCCTCCCACCAGGGCCGGGTGGAGCGGATCGCGGCCGGGCTCGGGCACATGGGGAAGACCAGCTACCACCTGGCGATGGACGCGGTCATCGACCACTACCTCGACAGCGGCTCGCGCGCGCCCGCGCTCGTGGTCTTCCAGACCGACGGCGGGCCGATCAACAAGCTCGCCGCCGAGCGCTATCTGTGCAAGGCGGCCCGGCTGCCGCTGTTCTGGCAGTTCGTCGGCTTCGGCGACCGGGGCAGCAAGCAGTTCGACTTCCTGCGCAGGCTCGACGACCTCGCCGTGCCCGGCAGGCGGGTCGTCGACAACGCCGGCTTCTTCCACGCCGGCCCGGATCCGTGCCGGGTCTCCGACGCGGAGCTCTACGACCGGCTGGTGGGCGAGTTCCCGAAGTGGCTGGTGGCGGCACGGGCGGCGGGGATCGTACGGCCGTAGCCCTACAGGTCGAGCAGCCGTTCGGCGAAGCGCTCTCCGATCCTGCGGTGGGTGGCCGCGTCCGGGTGGAGGCCGTCGGGGAGGGGGAGTTCGGCGGCGTCGGCCTCGCCGTAGAGGTCGCGGCCGGAGGTTCGGGTCGTCGGCTGAGCGCCGATGCACCATGCGGGTGAGTTCGTCGCGGATGACGCGCTGGGACAGCTTCCCGCTCGCCACTGGGCGTGTCCTCGTGCCTGGGGCACAGGATCGGTGAGACGACCACCAGTGGGGCGGTCGGATGGCCCTTGCGGATCGTGTCGAGGAAGCCTTGACATCCTCCTTCGATCGAGACCGAAGGATTCCAGCCCTCGCGGGCTGAGGTTCACGGGCGCTCGAACCCTTTCGGGCTGTCACCCCTCCGGCGTGTCCCGCCGCGACACAGGTGTTACTCAGACGCACGCCTGGTTATCACCAGGTCCGTGTTCGTGTCCTTCGTCCCGCCCGGCAGTCCGGCGAAACGGACGGTGCCCGGCTTGCCGGGGCGGAGGTCGCCGGTGCCGGACGCCAGGTCGACGGTCAGCGTGTGGCCGCCGCCCGACACGCTCGCCTGCCCGGCCGGGTGGCCGTCGACGAGCAGGTCGTACACCCCGTCCGGCCGGGGCGGCGCGCCCACATAGGCCCGCCGGGTGGGCAGGGCGTCCAGTTCCACGGTGGTGGCGGCGGTGCGGACGACCAGCCGTACGCCCGAGGGCTGGGACTCGGCCATGAGCGGCTGTCCGTCGGAGCACTGGGCGCGGGCCCGGGCCGACAGCCGGTGCGGCAGGACCCCGTGCTCGGCGCGCTCGACGTCCAGGGTGCCGCGCAGCAGGTCCGCGGTGACCGGCGTGGTGATCCACGCGGGCCCGGTCATACGGCGGGCCAGGTGCGCAGCAGCGCGTCGAGGGCGTCCAGGACGCGGGTCCAGGTCTCGTCCGTGTCCGGGGCGCTGTGGCTGAAGCCGCCGCCCAGCTCCAGGCTGACATAGCCGTGGAAGACGCTGCCGAGGAGGCGGACCGCATGGGTCCGGTCCGGTTCCGCGAGGTCGTAGCCACGCAGGATCGCCCGGGTCATCTGCGCGTGCCGGACTCCCGCGCTCGCCGCCGCCGTCTCCGGGTCGAGCCGGAGCTGGGCGGCGGCGTAGCGGCCGGGGTGCTCATGGGCGTAGTCGCGGTAGACGTTGGCCAGCGCGCTCAGGGCGTCCTTGCCGGCCCGTCCGGCCACGGCCTCGGAGGCCCGGTCGGCGAGCTCCTCCAGGGCGAGCAGGGCGATCCGGGTCCGCAGGTCCTGGGAGTTCCTCACATGGGAGTACAGACTCGCCACCTTGACGTCGAACCGTCTGGCCAGCGCCGAGACGGTCACCTCGTCGAAGCCGACCTCGTCGGCCAGCTCGGCGCCCGCCCGGACGAGGCGTTCCGTGGTCAGCCCGACCCGCACCATGATGTCTCTCCCTACATCCTTCGCCCTTCGCCTGAAGTGAGTATGCATTTGCCTAAAAGCTTTAGGCAAATTAGCCTCACTTTTATGAAGCCCCTGACCGAGAACGAGATCCGTGCGGCCTTCGTCAACTGCAGCAAGGGCGAGGCGAAGCGCCTGTCCGTCCCGCGCGACCTGGCCGAGCGGCCCTGGGGCGACCTGGACTACCTCGGCTGGCGCGACCCGCAGGCCCCCGACCGCGCCTACCTCGTCGTCGAGCTGGACGGCCGACCGAAGGCCCTCACCCTGCGTGGCTCCGCCGGAGCCGTCGGGCAGGCCCGGCGCAGCATGTGCTCCCTGTGCCTGACGACCCACTCCGGCGGTGTCTCCCTGTTGGTCGCGCCCAAGGCGGGCCGGGCGGGACAGCAGGGCAACTCGGTCGGCGCCTACATGTGCGCCGACCTCGCCTGCTCGCTCTATGTGCGCGGCCTGCGGGACGCGGGCATCGGCGCCCGGCTGCACGAGACGATCACCCTGGAGGAGAAGATCGGCCGGACCGTGGCCAACCTCGCAGCCTTCGTCGCCAAGGTGACCGGCTGAGGGTCATGTCCGGGAGGCGAGCACCTCTGCCCGGCACTCGTCCGGCGTGCCCCACGCCGTGCGCAGGGCCCGCGCCTTGGTCAGCCACAGTGACAGGTCGTACTCCGCGGTGTAGCCGATCGCACCGTGCAGCTGGAGTGCCGTCCGGGCCGTCGCGTACGCCGCCTCACAGGCGCCCACCTTCGCCGCCGCCACGTCCGCCGGGGCCATCGTCACGGCGGCGCCCAGCACCAGCGGCCGGGCGAACTCCAGCGCGATGCGCGCGTCCGCCAGCCGGTGCTTGACCGCCTGGAACGACCCCACCGCGACCCCGAACTGGGTGCGCTGCCGTACATACGCCACCGTCCGCTCCAGCAGCGCCAGACCGACCCCGAGCGCCTGGGCGGCGGTGGTGAGCCGGGCCAGCAGCAGGGCCTCACCCGGCGGCGGCCCGGCGGCGAGCAGCTCTCCGCCCGGCCGCAGCCGGGTGAGCCTGCGCGCCGGGTCCAGGGAGGGGCGTACGGCGTCATGACCGGGGGCGAGCCGCACACCGTCGGGCGCCAGAGACAGCCGTACGTCCGCCAGATCGCCGTCCAGCGCGTACGCCCCCTCGTACGCCACCGTCGCCACCGACCCGCCCGCCGCCAGCGCCGGCAACAGCCGCTTCGCGGGCCCCGGTTCACGGATCAGGGCCGCGGCGGTCACCGTCTCCACCAGCGGACCCGGGACCGCGTGCCGTCCCAGCTCCACGAACGCCACGGCCAGGTCGACCGGCCGCCGACCCAGCCCCTCGTACTCCTCCGGGACCGCCAGCGCGAACACCCCCGCGTCGGCCAGCCGTGACCACAGCGCCCGCCCGCCCGCGTGGTCCCCCCGGCCCCACTTCCGCACCGTCCCCGGCGTGCCGGACGCCGTCAGCAGCGCGTCCAGGGAACCGGCGAACGCCTGCTGCTCGGCGTCGAGGAGGAAGCGCATCAGCGGCGTCCCTTCGGCAGGCCGAGCAGCCGCTCGGCGACGATGTCCCGCTGGATCTCGTTGGTGCCCGCGTAGATCGGACCGGCCAGCGAGAACACGTACCGCTCCGCCCACTCGGTGTCCGCCCGCTCGCCGTCCTCGGCCAGCAGGTCGAGCGCCGTCTCGTGCAGGGCGATGTCGTACTCCGACCAGAAGACCTTGTTCAGGCTGGACTCCGGGCCGAGCCGCTCGCCCGCCAGGAAACGGGAGGCGGCCCCGTAGGTGAACAGCTGGTAGGCGCGGGCCCCGACGAGCGCGTCCGCGACCCGCGCGGCCGACTCCGCAGGGCTGCCCTTCGCCCGCCACAGGTCGTACAGACGGTCGGCGGAGGCGAGGAAGCGGCCGGGGGAGCGCAGGGTGAGCCCCCGTTCGTTCGCCGCCGTCGACATCGCGATCCGCCAGCCCTGCCCGGGCGCGCCGATCACGTCCTCGTCCGGCACGAGCACCTCGTCCAGGAACAGCTCCGCGAACGCCGGCTTCCCGTCGAGCCGGCCGATCGGACGCACCGTCACCCCGGGCGCGCGCAGGTCGAACATCACGTAGGTGAGCCCCTGGTGGGGCTTCGCGGCGTCCGGGTCACTGCGGAACAGGCCGAAGGCGCGGTCCGCGAAGGCCGCGCGGGACGACCAGGTCTTCTGGCCGGTCAGCAGCCAGCCGCCGGCCGTGCGGACCGCCCGCGAGCGCAGGGAGGCCAGATCGGAACCTGCCTCCGGCTCCGACCAGGCCTGCGCCCACACGGTCTCGCCGGTGGCCATGGGCGGCAGGACGCGGGCCCGCTGTTCCTGCGTGCCGTGTTCCAGGAGGGTGGGGGCGAGCAGACTGATCCCGTTCTGGTTGACGCGCCCCGGGGCGCCCGCCGCGTAGTACTCCTCCTCGAACAGCAGCCAGCGGATCAGCCCGCACTCCCGCCCGCCGTACGCCGCCGGCCAGTCCACCACCGACCAGCCGTCCGCGGCCAGTTCGGCCTCCCAGGAGCGGTGGGCGGCGAAGCCCTCGGCCGTCTCCAGTGAGGGCGGCGCGACCGCGGGCACGTGCGCGTCGAGCCAGGCGCGGGCCTCGGCGCGGAACGCCTCCTCCTCCCGGGTGAGGGCGAGATCCATGGGCGGCCCTCCTTTCCGTTTCCGTTCCCGTGGGCGGCCAATCTTCCCTAACAAGTGTTTGGTAGGTTAGCGTGGCGGTATGACAGACGTCGAGACTCCGGCGTACGTACCCGGCCACGGACTGCTCGCGGGCCGCACCGCCGTCATCACCGCGGCGGCCGGCGCGGGCATCGGCGGCGCCACCGCCCGGCGCTTCCTGGAGGAGGGCGCCCGCGTCGTCATCAGCGACGCCCACACCCGGCGCCTGAAGGAGTACGAGGCCGAACTCGCCGCGGAGTTCGGCACGGCCTCGGTCACCGCGACCCCCTGTGACGTCACCGACGACAGCCAGGTCCGGGCCCTGTTCGAAGCGGCCGTGCGGACGCACGGACGGCTCGACGTCGTCGTCAACAACGCCGGGCTCGGCGGCACCGCACCCCTCGTCGACATGACCGACGACCAGTGGACCCGCGTCCTGGACGTCACGCTGAACGGCACCTTCCGCTGCACCCGGGCCGCGCTCCGCCTGATGCGCGACAGCGGGCGCGGCGTGATCGTCAACAACGCCTCCGTCGTCGGCTGGCGCGCCCAGGCCGGACAGGCCCACTACGCCGCCGCCAAGGCCGGGGTGATGGCGCTGACCCGCTGCGCGGCCATCGAGGCCGCCGCCTACGGCGTCCGCGTCAACGCCGTCGCACCGAGCCTCGCCATGCATCCGCACCTGGTGAAGGTCACCACACCCGAACTCCTCCAGGAGCTGACCGCGCGCGAGGCCTTCGGCCGGTACGCCGAACCCTGGGAGGTCGCCAACGTGATCGTGTTCCTCGCATCCGGCTACTCCTCGTACCTGACGGGCGAGACCGTCTCCGTCAGCAGCCAGCACGCGTAGGACGACAATGGGCCCGTGCCGACCAAGAAGAAGCCCCAGGTGACCGCCGCGCCCGCGCGGCGGCGCGAACTCCTCGACACCGCCGCCGAGGTCTTCGCCGAGCAGGGCTACAACGCCACCACCGTCCGCAAGATCGCCGACCACGCGGGCATGCTCGCCGGCAGCCTCTACTACCACTTCGACTCCAAGGAATCGATGCTGGAGGAGATCCTGCGCACCTTCCTCGACGAGCTGTGGGACGGCTACGACACCGTCCTCGACGCCGGTCTCGGCCCGCGCGAGACCCTCGAGGCCCTGGTCACCGAGTCGTTCCGGGAGATCGACCGGCACCGCGCCGCCGTCGCGATCTACCAGAAGGAGAGCCGACAGCTGGTCGCGCAGGAACGCTTCGCGTTCCTCGCCGAGTCCCAGCGCAGATTCGAGAAGGCGTGGCTGGCCACGCTGGAACGCGGGGTCGCGCTCCAGGTCTTCCGCGCCGACCTCGACGTCCGTCTCACCTACCGGTTCGTCCGCGACACCGTCTGGGTCGCCGCGTCCTGGTACCGGCCCGGCGGACAGCACAGTCCGGAGGAGATCGCCCGGCAGTACCTGTCGATGGTGCTGGACGGGATCGCCGTACGCACGTAACCCACTGGGGAGTTGCCATGGCCGAGGCCTACATCGTCGAAGCGGTCCGAACGCCCGTCGGGCGGCGCGGGGGAGGACTGGGCGCGGTCCACCCGGCCGATCTGGGCGCCCATGTGCTGAAGGAACTCGTCGCCCGCGCGGCCGTCGACCCGGCCGCCGTCGAGGACGTCGTGTTCGGCTGCCTGGACGCCGTCGGACCGCAGGCCGGGGACATCGCCCGCACCTGCTGGCTGGCCGCCGGGCTGCCCGAGGAGGTGCCCGGCGTCACCGTGGACCGCCAGTGCGGCTCCTCCCAGCAGGCCGTCCACTTCGCCGCGCAGGCCGTGCTCTCCGGCACCCAGGACCTGGTCGTCGCGGGCGGGGTGCAGAACATGTCGCAGATCCCCATCGCCTACGCCACCCGCCAGGCCGCCGAGCCCCTCGGCTTCACCCAGGGCCCCTTCGCGGGCAGCGAGGGCTGGCGCGCCCGCTACGGCGACCGGCCCGTCAACCAGTTCGCCGGAGCCGAGATGATCGCCGCGAAGTGGGGCATCAGCCGCCAGGACCAGGAGGAGTTCGCCCTGCGCTCCCACCGGCGCGCGGTACGGGCGATCGACGAGGGCCGCTTCGACCGGGAGACCGTCGCCCTCGGCGAGGTGACGGCCGACGAGGGGCCGCGCCGGGACACCTCCCTGGAGAAGATGGCCGCCCTCAAGCCCGTCATCGGCGGCGGGACCGTCACCGCCGCCTGCTCCTCCCAGGTCTCCGACGGCGCCGCCGCCATGCTCCTCGCCTCCGAGCGCGCGGTCCGCGAACACGGGCTCACCCCCCGCGCACGCGTGCACCACCTCTCCGTACGCGGCGAGGACCCCATCCGCATGCTGACCGCGCCCATCCCGGCCACCGCCCACGCCCTGAAGAAGACCGGCCTCACCCTCGACGACATCGACCTCGTCGAGATCAACGAGGCCTTCGCCCCCGTCGTCCTCGCCTGGCTGAAGGAGACCGGCGCAGACCCGGACAAGGTCAACGTCAACGGCGGCGCCATCGCCCTCGGCCACCCCCTCGGCGCCACCGGCACCAAACTGATGACCACCCTCCTCCACGAACTGGAGCGCACGGGCGGTCGCTACGGCCTCCAGACGATGTGCGAGGGCGGCGGCCAGGCGAACGTGACGATCATCGAGAGGCTGTGAGGCGGTCTCTCACCGACTCGGCCTCCTTCACGATCCGCGCCACCAGCTCCGCGCACGACGGCAGGTCGTCGATCACCCCGGCGACCTGCCCGGAGGCCATCACACCGAGGTCCGTGCGGCCGTCCACCATCGCCGACCTCAGCAGCATCGGGGTGTTGGCGGCCAGCAGGACCTGGCTCCAGGACAGGTCCTTGCCGTGCTTCATGGCGAGCCCGTCGCGGACCAGCTGCCGCCAGGACAGCCCCGACAGCCTCCGGAAACCGGCCGCCCGGCGCACCGCGCGCAGCAGCGTTCTCGCCCGGCCGGAGTCCTCCAGCGCCGTCACCAGGTCCGTGCGGAGCATGCGGTGCGGAAGGCCGTCCACCGCGCGGGTGACCGTGACGTCCCGGACCGTGGCCGCCAGATAGCGGGCCTTCACCGGGTCCGGCACCGTCGAGTCCGACGTCAGCAGGAAACGCGTGCCCATCGCCACGCCCGCCGCCCCGTAGGCCAGCGCCGCGACCAGACCCCGCCCGTCGAAGAAGCCGCCCGCCGCCACCACCGGGATGTCCACCGCGTCCACCACCTGCGGCAGCAGCACGGTCGTCGCCACCTCACCGGTGTGCCCGCCGCCCTCCCCGCCCTGCACCACCACCGCGTCCGCCCCCCACGCCGCGACCTTCTCGGCGTGCCGCCGCGCCCCCACGGAGGGGATCACGACGACCCCGGCCTCCTTCAGCTCGGCGATCAGCTCCCGGGAGGGCGCCAGCGCGAAGGACGCCACCCGCACCCCCTCGTCGACGACGATCCGCACCCGGTCCCCGGCGTCCCCCGCGTCCGCCCGCAGATTCACCCCGAACGGCGCGTCCGTACGGGACTTGACCTCCCGTACCGCCTCCCGCAGCCCGTCCACGGTCATCGTCGCCGAGCCGAGCACGCCCAGCGCGCCCGCCTCCGCCACCGCCGACACCAGCCGGGGCCCCGCCACCCAGCCCATCCCGGTCTGCACGATCGGATGCCGCACCCCGACCAGCCGCGTCAGCGCCGTCTCCATCAGAGCGGGACCTCCCGCGCCCGGGTGTTCCCCGGATCGAGCACCTCGCGGATCAGCCGCAGCTCCGCGGCGGACGGCTCACGGGTGCACGGCACCTCGTCCGCGGCCACGAGCGCGAACCCCGTCGCCTCCCGGACCTCCTCCACCGTCACCCCCGGATGCACCGAGGCCAGCCGCATCGCGCGGTCGGGCGTGGCGAAGTCGAAGACGCCCAGGTCGGAGACGACCCGCGGGATGCGGTGGTGCCGGGCGCCGGCCGCACGGTCGTACCCGACCCCGCACACCATGTCGACCCGCTCGACGAACACCCGCCGGGAGTGCCTGGGGATCCAGTAACTGGTCGGGTTGTTCAGGGTGTTGACCGGCGCCCCGCGCACCCCGAGGAGCTGCCGCACCGGCCGGGCCCAGTCGCCGACGCAGGAGATGTTCTGGTTGCCGTACCGGTCGATCTGGCTCGCGCCCATCATCACGTGCCGCCGCCCGCCGGTGACCAGCTCCAGATGCTGCCGGTACGGCAGCCAGCCCTCGGCCGTTCCGTCCGGCCGGACGAGCGTCGCCTCGCCGTCGGTCAGCAGCAGGTCCGGCGCGAAGGTGAGCCGGGCCAGCCGGGCCCCCACGGAGGGGATCAGCCCCATCGGGCTCGCCAGGATCTCGCCGCCGTCCCGCCAGGCCTCGGCGCAGGCGATCACGCAGTACTCGGCACGCGTGGTCATGAGTCCTCCTCGACGGCCGCCCGGTACGCCGCCTCGTCCCCGGCCAGATACCGTGCCGCGAACTCCTCCCACGGCGTGGTCGCGTACCGCTTCTGGAACGCCTCGTCCCGGCCGTAGTCGGGCGCGCAGGACGTGAAGTGCGCGCCGCCCGGCGCCTCCACCACCCCCGTCACCGCATGCCGCTTGATCAGCAGGCTCTGCGGCGGCGCCGCCTTCGTCAGCTCGGCCGTGTCCACGATCCGCTCGCAGGACAGGTACGCGGTGTCCGCCGCCGCGCAGAACAGGTCGTCGAAGTACGGGTCCGGGCCCAGATACTGCCCGTTGCCCAGCCGGTCGGCCCGGTTGACGTGCACCAGGGCCGCGTCCAGCCGCAGGGCGGGCATCGCGACGAACGTCTCCCCGTCGTCGTACGGCGAGGTCACCGTCCGCAGGGCGGGGTTGACCCGCATCACGTCCGAGCCGATCCCCGCCCGCACCGGCAGGAACGGCAGCCGGTTGGCGGCGGCCCGCAGCCCCCACATGAACATCGCCTCGTCCACCTCCGTCAGCTCGAACGCACCGCGCTCACGGGCCGCGCGGTAGTGCGGTTCGAGGGGGATCGAGTCGAGGGTGGCGAACGCGGCGACCAGTCTGCGGATCCGCCCGGCCGCCGCCAGCATGCCGACGTCCGGGCCGCCGTACGACACCACGGTCAGATCGGTCACCCCGGACCGCAGCAGGGCCCGGACCAGGGCCATCGGCTTGCGGCGCGAGCCCCAGCCGCCGATGCCGAGGGTCATGCCGCTCTCCAGCCGGGAGACCGCCTCCTCGGCGGTCATCGTCTTGTCGGTCACCTACCCGCGCTCCTTCCCGAACGTGTCGCGGACCCGGTCGGCCACCCCCGAGACGCTCGCCTCGAAGGTGAACCCCTGCTCGAAGCGGTAGCTGCGGCGCACGTCGACCGGGTCGATGCCGTTGAGGGCCGCCTTCGCCAGCCGCAGCAGCTCCCCGTCCTTGGCGGCGATCTCCCGCGCCACCTCCAGCGCGGCCGCGCGCAGCTCCTCGCGCCGGACCACCCGCCACACCGAGCCGTGCGCGTGCAGCTCGGCCGCGGTGACCGTGCGCGAGGTGAAGTACAGGGCGCGCATCAGGTGCTGGGGGACCAGCCGGGCCAGATGGGTCGCCGCGCCGAGCGCGCCCCGGTCCAGCTCGGGCAGCCCGAACACCGCGTCCTCGCTCGCCACGACCAGGTCGGCGTTGCCGGCCAGGCCGACGCCGCCGCCCAGACAGAAGCCGTGCACCGCCGCGACCACCGGGACCTCGCACTCGTACACCGCCGCGAACGCCTCGAAGCAGCCGCGGTTGACGCCGACGAGCGCGCCCGGCCCCCGGGTCTGGAGCTCCTTGATGTCCACGCCCGCGTTGAACCCCCGCCCCTCGGCGGCCAGCACCACACACCGGGTGCCGGGGTCGCGGCCGGCCGCGCGCACCGCGTCGGCCAGCGCGAACCAGCCGCTCACCGGCAGCGCGTTGACCGGCGGGACGTCGACGGTGACCAGTGAAATCCCCTTTTCGGGGGACGAGGTGGAGACACCCATGGAAGCATCAGCTACCTTTCCACCAAACGTTTGTTAGGTGGAAAGGTAGCAGCGAATGGAGCTGGACGGGAAGGTCGCCGTCGTCACGGGCGGCACCCGGGGCGTGGGTGCCGGTATCGCGCGCTCCTTCGCGCGCGCGGGCGCCGAGGTGGTGGTCGTGGCCCGCCGCCCCCCGGAAGTCCCGCTGCCCAGGACCGGGTTCGCGGCCCTGGACGTGCGGGACGCCGACGCCGTACGGGAGTTCTTCGCCGGGCTGCCCCGGTGCGACGTGCTGGTCAACAACGCGGGCGGCGCGCCGTACCGCCGGCTCGCCGACGCCCCGGCCGAGCGCCACGCGCGCGTGGTCGAGCTCAATCTGCTCGCCCCGCTGACCGTCTCCCTCGCCGCCCACGCCCACCTGAGGCGGGCCGGCGGCGCGGTGGTGATGATCGGCAGTGTCAGCGGCAGCCGCCCCTCGCCGGGCTCGGCGGCCTACGGCGCCGCCAAGGCCGGTCTGGAGCACCTCGCCCGCTCGATGGCCGTCGAGTGGGCGCCGGAGGTGCGGGTCAACACCCTGGTCGTCGGCATGGTCCACACCGAGCTGGCGCACCTGCACTACGGCGGCCCCGAGGGCGTCGAGGGCGTCTCCCGCACGGTCCCGCTCGGCCGGCTCGCCCAGCCCGCCGACGTGGGCGCGGCGGCCGTCTTCCTCGCCTCCGACGCGGCCGCGTACATCACCGGGGCGAGTCTGCTCGTGCACGGGGGAGGGGAGCGGCCCGCGTTCCTCGACGCCGCGACGGCCAACAAGGACGGCAAGGGCACCCAGGACAGGCAGGAGGCCTGAGATGGCAGCACTCTGCGACGGCCGGGTGGTCGTCGTCACCGGCGCGGGACGCGGCCTCGGGCGGGCGCACGCGCGTGCGTTCGCGGCCGAGGGCGCCCGGGTCGTCGTCAACGACCTGGGCGTCGGCCTGGACGGCGCGCCGGGACCCGACAGCCCCGCCGGACAGGTCGTGGCGGAGATCCGCGCGGCGGGCGGCGAGGCGGTCGCCCACGGCGGCGACATCGCCACCCCCGAGGGCGCGGCCTCCCTGATCGCCACCGCCCTGGAGACCTACGGCCGGCTCGACACCCTCGTCAACAACGCGGGCTTCCTGCGCGACCGGATGCTGGTCAACCTGGACGAGGACGACTTCGACGCCGTCCTGCGCGTCCACCTCAAGGGGCACTTCCTGCCGCTCAAGCACGCCGCCGCGCACTGGCGCGCCGAGACCAAGGCGGGGCGCACGCCGGCCGCCCGGATCGTCAACACCGGCAGCGGTGCCGGACTGCTGGGCTCGGTCGGGCAGGGCAACTACAGCGCCGCGAAGGCCGGGATCGTCGGCCTGACGCTGGTCGCCGCCGCCGAACTCGCCCGCTACGGCGTCCAGGTCAACGCGATCGCGCCCGCCGCCCGCACCCGGATGACGGAACGCACGTTCGCCGAGACCATGGCGGCCCCCGAGTCCGGCTTCGACGCCATGGCCCCGGAGAACGTCTCACCGCTCGTGGTCTGGCTGGGCTCCGCCGCCAGCGCGGGCGTCACCGGCCGGGTCTTCGAGGCGGAGGCGGGCCGGATCACCGTGATGGAGGGCTGGCGTCCGGGGCCCACCGCCGACAAGGGCGCGCGCTGGAGCCCGGCGGAGGCGGGGGAGGCCGTACAGAAGCTGCTGGCGACGGCCGAACCGCCGGGGGCGGTGTACGGGGCGTAGTCGTCACTCCGTCAGACGGGCCGTGGCCTTCCGCTGGGCTTCCCGGCGAGGGCCACACCCCGGTGCGGGCCGGTCTGCTCACCGCCACCTTCTCCGCCGACGGCTTTCTCACCGCCCCGGCCGCCGACGCCCTCGCCGTACGCCACGCACGGCCCGTCCTGGCCGCCGGAGCACTGCTCAGGGCCGGCGGCTTCGGCTGGGTGGGGGCCGCCGTCGACCGCGCCGCCGCCGTCCACAGGGGCACCCGGCCGCTCGCCCCCGGCGCCGGCCTCGGCTTCCTGGTGGTGCCCCCGGCCAACGTCGTCCTGTCCGCCGTACGCCGCCGACCTCGCCGACGGCGCCTCCGGGATCCTCTCCACCGCCCAGCGGTTCGGCGGCGCCCTCGGCGCGGCGATCCTCGGCACCGTGTTCTCCGGCCACGCCGACCAAGGGCTCACCGAGGCGCTGGGCACCGCGACGCCCTGGGCGACCGGCGGGGCAGTGCTGTGCACGGCACTGCCCCGCACGGCGATCTCCGGCTCCTGACGCATCCCCGGGCCGGAAGCCTTACGTGTCGCACTCCAGAACCGTCCGGCACAGCCCGCACCGCGCCCGGACCCGGCCCTTCACGGGCACCCTGATCCGCTGATGGCAGGTGGGACAGGGAAACGTCACCCGCAGCGGCCCCAGCGGATCCGGCGCGAACGCGTACGGCGGGTCCGCGGCCGTCGCCGGCCCGTGGTCCCCGCCGTGCCCACGGCCCTGCGCGCGGCGCCGGTCCCGGGCGTACCGGCGCCGCCCCGCCCACCCCGCCGCCGTCAGCGGCGGCTGCCGCCCGTCGTGCAGAGCCCGCTCACGGCCGCGCACATACGCCGTGTACGCCTCGGCACTGGTGAACCACGCCGACGGATCCTCCCCGAACACCAGCGACCGCTTCGCCAGCACATAGCCGAACTCCTCCGGCGTCAGATACCCCAGCTTCTGCGAGGAGGCCGCGTCCTCCCGGTAGGCGTCCAGCAGCAGCCAGCCCGCGCCCAGATACGTCGTCGCCGTGTCCGTGAGGATCTCGTTGTCCCGCGTCCCCGCGAACGACAGATCCAGCCGGTGCAGATACACATGCATGATCTCGTGCGCCAGCGCCGCCCCGATGTCCCGCCGATGTGTCCGGAAACGGTCGTTCAGCTCGACGAAGTACTCCGGACCCGCCGCCAGCTCCACGTTCGCCGCGTGCTCCATCTCCCGGAACGCCACGATCATCCGCGCGTCCGGCAGCCGGTAGTGCCGCACCAGCTCCCGCGCCACCCGCTGCGTCCCCAGATGCAGATCGTCGGTGTCGCAGAACGCCACGTCCACCGGCGGCACACTGGCCGCGAACTGGTGGATCGTGTCGTACGACAACCTCCTGTACAGCGCCGTGACGGCGGCCCGCACCGTCTGCAGATGCGGAAAACCGTGCTCGACCGGTCCACCGTTGGCCACGCCCGCACCCCCAAGACGTCTGCACCCGATTCCACTGTACGGGCAGCACGGTGGCCCGGAACGGCATGCCCTAGGGTGATCGCCCATGACCACCCGCAACACCCCCGGAACCGGCGCCGCAGGCGTCGACCCCGCCGTCCGCGCCGAACTCGACCGGCTGCGCGACAGCATCGACAACATCGACGCGGCCGTCGTCCACATGCTCGCCGAGCGCTTCAAGGCCACCCAGCAGGTCGGCCACCTCAAGGCCCGCCACCAGCTGCCCGCCGCCGACCCGACCCGCGAGGCCCGCCAGATCGAGCGGCTGCGCACCCTCGCCGAGAACGCCAAGCTCGACCCCGCGTTCGCCGAGAAGTTCCTCAACTTCATCATCGCCGAGGTGATCCGCCACCACGAGCGCATCGCCGAGGACACCGCGACCCCCACGGCCGGCTGACCCGCACCGGGCCGCGGCGCCCACGGCCGGCCCGGGGACACCCGCTCGCCCCCGACGGCGAGAACCGGCCGGGCCCCGCCCCACCACGGGCGATGCCCGGCGCCTCCGGCGCGAGAAGGGACATTGGGCGCGTAACGATCCGCCCCTGTGCCCGGCCAGCGGTATCAGGCAGCATGTCGTGCATGTCCGTACTGACGCGCGACGAAGCGCTAAGCCGTGCCCGGCTCCTCGACGTCCACCGCTACACCATCGAGCTCGACCTGACCACCGGCGACGAGACCTTCGGCTCCCGCACCGCCATCAGGTTCACCGCGCACACCGATGGGGACACCTTCGTCGAGATCAAGCCCGCCGACCTGCGCTCGGTCACGCTCGACGGACAGCCGATCGACCCCGACAGCCTCGACGGCAACCGGATCGCCCTGCACGGCCTCGGCGCCGGAGAACACGAACTGCGCGTCGACGCCCGCATGCGCTACTCCCGCACCGGCGAGGGCATGCACCGCTTCACCGACCCCAGCGACGGTGAGACCTACCTCTACACCCAGCTCTTCATGGACGACGTCCAGCGCGTCTTCGCCGCCTTCGACCAGCCCGACCTCAAGGCCGTCTTCGACCTCACCGTCCGCGCCCCCGAAGGCTGGACCGTCCTCGCCAACGGCGTCACCGAACACCTCGGCGACGGACAGTGGCGCGCCGCCACCACCCCTCTCATCTCCACCTACCTCGTCGCCGTCGCCGCCGGCCCCTGGCACTCCGTGCGCACCGAACACCGCGGCCTGCCCTTCGGCCTGCACTGCCGCCGCTCGCTCGCCCCCCACCTCGACGCCGACGCCGACGAACTCCTCGACATCACCCGCGCGTGCTTCGACCGCTACCACGAGAAGTTCGAGGAGCCCTACCCCTTCGACTCCTACGACCAGGCCTTCGTCCCCGAGTTCAACGCCGGAGCCATGGAGAACCCCGGACTCGTCACCTTCCGCGACGAGTTCGTCTACCGCTCCGCCGTCACCGACACCGAACGCCAGACCCGCGCCATGGTCGTCGCCCACGAGATGGCCCACATGTGGTTCGGCGACCTCGTCACCCTCACCTGGTGGGACGACATCTGGCTCAACGAGTCCTTCGCCGAGTACATGGGCTACCAGACCCTCACCGAAGCCACCCGCTTCACCGACACCTGGACCGACTTCGGCGTCGTCCGCAAGGCCTGGGGCTACGACGCCGACCAGCGCCCCTCCACCCACCCCGTCGCCCCCGAGGACGTCCCCGACACCGCCTCCGCCCTCCTCAACTTCGACGGCATCTCCTACGCCAAGGGCGCCTCCGCCCTGCGCCAACTGGTCACCTGGCTCGGCGAGAAGGACTTCCTGGCCGGCATCAACACCCACTTCGCCCGCCACAAGTTCGCCAACGCCACCCTCGCCGACTTCATCGACTCCCTCGCCGCCGGCACCGACCGCGACGTCCACGCCTGGGCCGACGCCTGGCTGCGCACCACCGGCGTCGACACCCTCACCCCCGTCGTCACCGGCGACAACGGCGACCACCACCTCACCGTCGAACGCACCGGCAGCCGCCCCCACCGCATCGCCGTCGGCCTCTACGACCTCGACCTCCCCGGCGACGAGGGCCGCCTCACCCGGCGCGGACGCCTCGAACTCGACGTCCCGCAGGACGCACCCGTCCCCGTCGGCAAGCGCCCCACCCTGCTCCTCCTCAACGACGGCGACCTCACCTACGCCAAGATCCGCTTCGACGCCCACTCCTTCCAGGGCGTCACCGCCAACCTCTGCGGACTGCCCGACCCGCTCACCCGCGCCGTCGTCTGGAACGCCCTGCGCGACGCCGTCCGCGACGGCGAACTCGCCCCCACCGCCTACCTCGACGCCGCCCGCGCCCACCTCCCGCACGAGAGGGACCTCGCCCTCGTCCAGGGCGTCCTCGCCTTCGCCGGCACCCAGATCGCCGGCCGCTACCTCGCCCCCGACGAGCGCCCCGCCGCCCTCGCCACCCTCTCCGCCCTGTGCCGCGACCTCATCCGCCGCACCGAGGACGGCGACCACCCCGGCCTGCGCCTGATCGCCGTACGCCACTTCATCAACGTCGCCGCCCAGCCCGACACCATCGCCGCCTGGCTCGCCGACGGCACCGTCCCCGGCGGCCCCGAACTCGACCCCGACCTGCGCTGGCGCGTCCTCGCCCGGCTCGCCGTCCTCGGCGCCACCGACGAGAGCGCCATCGCCGCCGAACTCGAGCGCGACCCCTCCGCCGCCGGCCGCGAGGGCGCCGCCCGCTGCCGCGCCGCACTCCCCGACAAGGACGCCAAGGCCAGGGCCTGGGCCGCCATGTTCGCCTCCGACGACCTCTCCAACTACCTCTTCACCGCCACCGCCCAGGGCTTCTGGCAGCCCGAACAGGCCGACCTGGTCCGCCCGTACGTCTCCCGCTACTACGAGGACGCCGTCGCCGTCGCAGCCCGCCGCGGCCCCGCCATCGCCGACGCCGCCGGCCACTGGGCCTTCCCCGCCCACGCCGTCGACACCGAGGCCCTCGCCCTCGGCGAGACCTGTCTGCGCGACGCCGACCCCATCCCGGCCCTGCGCCGCAAACTGACGGACCAACTCGACGACCTGCGGCGAGCTTTGAAGGTGCGCACGGCCTAGCCCGGACCGGCCCCGCGACGACCCCGCGACGACCCCGACGATCGGTACCCCCTTTCGGGTACCGATCGTTGCTCTCTTCGGGCGTGTCCCCGCACCGGCGTACAAGGTGGAACCCCCCCGCCACACGCCCGCCAGGAGGACCCCATGAGCACCCCGCCGCTCGCCTCAGGCCCCGAGGCCGCCGACGCACTCCGGCCGCTCCTCGCCACCGTCCTCGACGCCCTGGACGCCGGCCGCACCGCACGCGGCGGACCCCTCCCGGCCGGCGGCCCCGACACGGTCGCCGCCCGGCTGAGCGCCGCCGTCGGCGACGTACTCCCCGACCACGGCGACCCCCACGCCCTGCCCACCCTCGTCCGCGCCCTCGCCGAAGGCTCCGCCGACCCCGCGCACCCCCTGTGCGCCGCCCATCTGCACTGCCCGCCCCTCGCCGTCGCCACCGCCGCCGACCTCGCCGTCTCCGCCCTCAACCCCTCCCTCGACTCCTGGGACCAGGCCCCGGCCGCCTCCGCACTCGAAGCCCTCGTCACCCGGACCCTCGCACAGCTGGCCGGCCTCACCGACGCCCTGATCACCACCGGCGGCACCGAGTCCAACCAACTCGCCCTGCTCCTCGCCCGGGAGACCCTCGGCCCCGGCGTCCGCCTCCTGTGCGGCGCCAACGCCCACCACTCCCTGGCCCGCGCCGCCTGGCTCCTCGGCCTGCCCGGACCCGTCGTCGTCCCCGCCCCCGCGGGCACCCTCGACCCCGCAGCCCTCGACGCCGCCCTCACCACCGTCCCCGGTCCCCACCTGGTCGCCGCCACCGCGGGCACCACCGACGCCGGACTCATCGACCCCCTCCCCGACCTCGCCGCCGTCTGCGCGGCCCACGGCGCCCGCCTCCACATCGACGCCGCCTACGGAGGCGGCCTCCTCTTCAGCGACCGCCACCGCCCCCGGCTCGCCGGACTCGACGCCGCCCACACCGTCACCCTCGACCTGCACAAACTCGGCTGGCAACCCGTCGCCGCCGGACTCCTCGCCGTCCGCGACCCCGCCGACCTCACCGCCCTGCACAGCCACGCCGACTACCTCAACGCCGACGACGACACCGAAGCCGGCCTCCCCGACCTCCTCGGCCGCTCCCTGCGCACCACCCGCCGACCCGACGTCCTCAAGATCGCCGTCACCCTCAAGACCCTCGGCCGCCACGGTCTCGGCGCCCTCGTCGACCAGGTCTGCGACCACGCCCACGCCTTCGCCGCCCTCGTCCGCGACCACCCCGGCCTCGAACTCCACGCCCCGCCCACCATCAGCACCGTCCTCTTCCGCCCCACCGGCGCCACCGACACCGCCGTCGCGGAGATACGCCGCCGCCTCCTCACCGACGGCCACGCCGTCCTGGGCCGCGCCCGCCTCGACGGCCGCCTCTGGCTCAAGACCACCCTCCTCAACCCCCACACCCGCCCCCACGACCTGGCCGCCCTCCTGAACGCGGTCTCCTGAAAACAAACAAGGAAGCACCCCCGTATGAACACGCCCCCACCCCCGGACAGCGACACCCCCCGCGACCTCGTCGGCATCGGCATCGGCCCCAGCAACCTCTCCCTCGCCGCCCTCGCCCACCCCCTCGCCGAACTCGACGCCGTCTTCTACGAACAACGCCCCCGCTTCGACTGGCACCCCGGCCTCCTCATCGACGGCGCCCGCGTCCAGGTCCCCTTCCTCGCCGACCTCGTCACCCTCGCCGACCCCACCAGCCCCTGGAGCTTCCTCAACTACCTCAAGGCCCACCACCGCCTCTACCCCTTCTACTTCGCCGAGCGCTTCCACATCCAGCGCGCCGAATACGACACCTACTGCCGCTGGGTCGCCGACCACCTCCCCGGACTCCACTTCCGCCACCAGGTCGACGCCGTCCGCTGGAACCCCGAACGCGACATCTTCGAAGTCGACTTCACCCAGCTCGACACCGACGGCGAAGCCGAGGCCCTCGGCCGCACCCACACCAGGAACGTCGTCCTCGGCATCGGCACCGAACCCCACGTCCCCGACCCCCTGCGCCCCCTCGTCGACGCCCCCGGCGTCCCCGTCCTGCACGCCGCCGACTACCTCGCCCACCGCGACACCCTCCTCGCGGCCGGCCATGTCACCGTCGTCGGATCAGGACAGTCCGGCGCCGAGGTCTTCCTCGACCTCCTCCGCCACCGCCCCGCCGGCCGCGAACAACTCCACTGGATCGGCCGCACCGAGGCCTTCGCCCCCATGGAGTACTCCAAGCTCGGCCTCGAACACTTCACCCCCGACTACACCCGCTACTTCCACGCCCTCACCGAACCCGTGCGCGACCGCCTCGTCGGCGCACAGTGGCAGCTCCACAAGGGCATCGACGCCGGCACCCTCGCCGCCATCCACGACGAGCTCTACCGCCGCACCCTCGACGGCGGCTGGCCCGACGCCGTCCTCACCCCCGGCGTCCAGGTCCGCACCGCGGGCCGCATCTCCACCACCCGCATCGAACTCCACCTCGAACACACCCAGCAGAACACCCGCTCCCGCCTCACCACCGACGCCGTCGTCCTCGCCACCGGCCACCGCGAACGCCCCCTCGACCGCATGCTCGCCGGCCTCGACCCCTATCTGCGCCGCGACAGCGCCGGACGCCCCCGCATCGACGCACAGTTCCGCCTCGCCCTCGACCCCTCCATCACCGCCACCGGCTGCCAGATCTACGTCCAGAACGCCGAACGCCACACCCACGGCATCGGCGCCCCCGACCTCGGCCTCGCCGCCTGGCGCAGCGCCACCGTCCTCAACACCCTCACCGGCAAGGACAACTACCCCCTGCCCACCCGCACCGCCTTCACCACCTTCGGCCTCGAACAACGACAGCCCCAGATCCCGCCCGCACGCCGGCCCCACACACTGACCCCCCTGCGCGACGGAATCTGAGGCCGTCACCTCGGTTCAGAGCATGGCTCAGAACACCGGCGTACCGTCCCGCGTGAGCTTCCAGTCCACCGACGCGAAGTCCTTCGGGTCCAGCACGCCCTTCGCGGTCACCCACTCCGCGATCCGCGTCCGGATCTCCGTCGACTCCGACCACAGCTCGGTGGCGGAGGCCACATACGGGAACGCGCCGCCGCCGTTCGCCCGGTAGTTGTTCACCGCGAACACGAACTGCTGGGCGTCGTCCAGCGCCGCCCCGTTGTACGTCAGGTTCTTGATCCGCGACCCTGCCGCCTGCGCGATGTCGATGTCGTACGACAGCCCCGACACATAGTCGTAGTTGTAGTCCGGCCGGTTGTTCGCGTTCGTCAGCTTGTCGACGTCCACGACCACGTCCGCCGCGGTCTGCACGAAGTACTGCGCCGAGTACTCCAGGTACGCCCTGACCTGCGCACCCGTCAGCAGCTTCGCCACCAGCGTGTTGTCGTACACGTACAGGCTCGACAGATCCCGGATCGTCACCTTGCCGGCCGGGATCTCCGACGTGCGCGAGAACGGCGACGCCTGCGAGATCACCGGCAGCGACGCGTACGACGTCCCCGCCAGCGCCGCCTTGACGACATCCTCCTGGACCTTGGTGATCAGGTCGATGATCGGGGCGTCCTTGTACCGCGCCTCGACCGTCGTCAGCGTCTCCGTCGCCGAACCGACCACCTGGTTGACGTACTCCACGACCTTCGCGTGCTCGTCCGAGAGCAGCTTGGTGATCTTCGGGTCGTCGGCCACGGTGTTGGAGTTCAGCACCTTCGACGCCACGGACTCGACCGTCCACCGCCCCTTGTCGAACACCAGCTCGATGTCGAACACGGACAGCCGCTCCGCGTACGCCAGCGGCTCCGACAGGACGACCGTCTTGCCGGTCTTCTCGTTCGTCACCTTCAGCTCGGGAATCTCCACGTGCGCGTGCCCGACCAGCACCGCGTCGATGTCCGGCACCTGCTGCGCCACCAGCGCCGCCGAGTTCTCGACGTACGGCAGCTGGTCACCGTACGAGGACGTGCCCGACGAACCCGAGTGCGCCGAGACCACGACCACGTCCGCACCCATCGCCTTCAGCTTCGGCACCCACTTCGCGGCCTGCTCCTCCAGCCCCGGGAACGCCAGCTTGCCCTGCACATAGGCCTTGTCCCAGATCGCGATACCGGGATTGGTGAGACCGAGGATCGCGACCTTGACCGGCGGCGCGCCCTTCACGCAGAACGTCCTGATCGCGTACGGCTGGAAGGCCGGCCGCAGCGTCTTGGCGTCCACCGCGTTGGCCCCGAGCAGCGGGAAACGCAACTGGCTCTCGAACTTCCTGAGCGTCTCGATGCCGTAGTTGAACTCGTGGTTGCCCAGCGCCGCCGCGTCGTACCCGATCGCGTTCATCGCCTGCGCCATCGGGTGCACCGGACCGCCCTTGGCGGTGATCGGGTCCACCTTCGCGTAGTAGTACGTCAGCGGGGTGCCCTGGATCGTGTCGCCCGCGTCCAGCAGCAGCACGTTCTCCCGCCCCTTCTCGGCGCGGATCTGGTTCACCAGCGTCGAGATGCGCGCGAGGCCCTGGGCGTTGCCGGCCTTGTCCGTGTACTCCGCGTTCTTGAAGTAGTCCCAGTTGAAGACATGCCCGTGCAGGTCCGTCGTCCCCAGCACGGTCAGCGCGTACCGCTTCGGCTGCTTGACGGGCTTCCCCGGCTTCTTCGCCTCCGCGGCCTGCGCCGCCGGAGCCGCAGCCGCCCCCGCGATCGCCACTCCGGCCCCGGTCACGGCGGACTTCTTCAGAAACTTCCGGCGGTTCAACGGCATGTCGCGAGCTCCTAGGGGAATGGTCAACAACGCGCGTAGACAAACGCGCGTAGATTCTGACCCGTCCATGACCGACGGCAACAGGCCCCGAAGGTTTCGATCTGGTGACCAGAGAGGGCAGCCAGGGGTCAACTCCGGCCCGGCAAAAGGGAAAGGCGTGACATGGTGGGGCGTATGACCTCACCGAGGATTCCCCCGTACGGCACCCCCGACGCGCCCCTCCTCGCCGTGCGCGGCGAGGCCGAACTGGAAACCGACCCCGACCTCGCCCGCATCGGCATCACCGTCACCGCACGGGGACGCGACCGCCGCACCACCCTCGACGACCTCACCCGCCGCAACACCACGGTCGTCGCCCTCGTCAAGTCCTACGGCGACGCCGTCGAGGACGTCTCCACGGGCGCCGTCTCCCTCACCCCCGAACTCGGACAGCGCGGCCGCGGCGAACGTGTCCGCGCCTATCACGGCCGCGTCCACCTCACCGCCGAGCTGACCGACTTCACCGCACTGGGTGAGCTGACGACACGCCTGGCCGACCAGGACCTGACCCGGGTCGACGGCCCCTGGTGGACCCTGCGCCCCGACTCGCCCGTGTACCGCCGCGCCCGGCAGCAGGCCGTGCGGGACGCCGTGCAGCGGGCGAAGGAGTACGCGGAAGCGCTGGGCACGACGATCGGCGCGCTGATCGAGCTGGCCGACACCGGGACCGGCACGGCGCCCGGCCGCCCGCAGTCCGGCTTCGGCCGCCGTGCGCGCCGTATGTCGGCGGCGGCGGAGGAGATGGAGTCGGCGCCCGAGCCCCTGGACCTCGAACCGGAGCGGATGCGGGTCCGGGCCGAGGTCAGCGCGCAATTCACGATGGTGCCGCCGACCCTGTGAATTCACCCTTTCGGGGAATGCGAGCCCGATTGCGGTGTGCTCATAAGAGCGGCACCCCGCACAATTCAACAGTTGTCAACTCTCCTTCACCAAACGGTTGTTGGCCGGTCACGTCCCCCCAATTCGCTACCGCCCGGTAAGACATAGGCTCGAAACATGCGCCGAGCAAAAATCGTCTGCACCCTGGGCCCCGCCACCGACTCCTACGACCAGATCAAAGCCCTGGTCGAGGCCGGAATGGACGTCGCCCGACTCAACCTCAGCCACGGCAGCCACGCCGAACACGAGGAGCGCTACCGCCGCGTCCGCAAGGCCTCCGACGAGACCGGCCGCAGCGTCGGCGTCCTCGCCGATCTTCAAGGCCCGAAGATCCGCCTCGGCCACTTCGCGGAAGGGCCGGTACTCCTCGAACGCGACGACACCTTCACGATCACCGTCGAGGACGGCGTCGCGGGCGACGGCAAGCGCTGCGGCACGACCTACGCCGGCCTCGCGGAGGACGTGACACCGGGTGAACGGATCCTCGTCGACGACGGCAAGGTCTGTCTGGAGGTCATGGACGTCGTGGGCCACGAGGTCCACACGAGGGTCGTCGAAGGCGGATTCGTCTCCGACCACAAGGGCCTGAACCTCCCCGGAGTCGCGGTCTCGGTCCCCGCCCTCTCCAAGAAGGACGAGGAGGACCTGCGCTGGGCGCTCCGCGCGGGGGCCGACGTGATCGCCCTGTCGTTCGTCAGGAGCGGCCGGGACATCCTCGACGTCCACCGCATCATGGACGAGGAGGGCCGCCGACTCCCGGTCATCGCGAAGGTGGAGAAGCCGCAGGCGGTGGACGCCATAGACGACATCGTGGCGGCCTTCGACGGAATCATGGTCGCGCGGGGCGACCTCGGCGTCGAGATGCCCCTGGAGCAGGTCCCGATCGTCCAGAAGCGAGCGATCAAGCTGGCGAAGCGCAACGCCAAGCCGGTGATCGTGGCGACGCAGATGCTGGACTCGATGATCGAGAACTCCCGGCCGACCCGCGCGGAGGCCTCGGACGTGGCGAACGCGATCATCGACGGCACGGACGCCGTGATGTTGTCCGGCGAGACCAGCGTGGGCAAATACGCCATCCAGACGGTCCGCACGATGGCGAAGATCGTCGAGGCGGCCGAGGAGGACATCCTGGCGACGGGCCTCCCGCCCCTGACCGAACGCAACAAGCCCCGCACCCAGGGCGGCGCGGTCGCCCGCGCGGCGGCGGAGATCGGCGACTTCCTGAACGCCAGGCTCCTGGTCGCCTTCACCCAGACCGGCGACACGGCCCGCCGCCTCTCCCGCTACCGCTCCCCGATCCCCCTCCTGGCCTTCACCCCCGAACAGTCGACCCGCTCCCAGCTGAGCCTGACCTGGGGCGCGGAGACCTTCCTGGTCCCGCCGGTGGGCTCCACGGACGCGATGGTCGCCCAGGTGGACGAGCTGCTGTTGAGGTACGGCCGCTGCGAGAAGGGCGACATCATCGTGATCACGGCAGGCTCCCCGCCGGGAGTCTCGGGCGCGACAAACCTGGTCCGAGTCCACCACGTGGGCGAGGACGACAGCCCGAAGTAGGGGCCGGTCAGTTCTTGGGGCCCACGTGGGCGTCGAGGAGGGCGACGGAGGCTTTGCGGGCGACGGAGATGTTGTACGGGTTTCCGTTGCGGGTGCAGTGCGTCCACTCGACGCCGAGCTTGTCGAGGGTGTCGGTGTAGAGCCTCCGGATGTCGTCGGAGACGTTGGTGAAGAAGTAGCGGGGGTATTCGTAGCGCTTGCGTTCGCCGGCGACGACACGGGTCGTCCAGTTGGTGAGACGACATCCGTCGGAGTGGATCAGGCCGCGGATGAAGTCCCAGGGGTGGGCGTCGACGATGGCCTGCTGCCAGTCTTCGAGGACGATCCGGCGTTCGTGCTTCTTGCCGGGGCCGTGCTGGGGGAACATGCACGTCCAGTGTTTGGTGTACGACTTGACCTCCACGCACCCCATTCTGTGACGCCGACTGATGTGGGGGAGCGGCATCACCTTGCGCATGGCTTCTTCCGCAGCCGCGATCAGCCCGGTCTGCCTTTCATTGCAGAAGATGGACAGGTGATGCTGCTTGGGTTTCGAGATGATGTGGCCGTCGCCGAGGTAGAGGCCCAGGAGATAGGCGTAGGCGGGCCGGTCGACCTCGTGGTCCGTGCATCTGGGGCAGTCGGTGGGGTGCTGGTACACCTCGCCGCGTTTCGCGCGGTCCATGTGTTTCCAGTAGCTGACTGTGCCCAGCGGGATGTTGAACTGACGAGCCACGTCGGAGTTCCGACTACCGTTGCGCAGCAGTGAGAGGGCCCTTTGCCGAACCTCGGTGCCATGAAAGTTCATACGAACACGTTGCGTGACTAATCGCGACGGCGCGCAGCAAAAAGGGGAGGATCACGCGAACGTGATCCTCCCCTTATCGGTGCCGGGTATGGGATTCGAACCCACACGTCCTTTCGGACAGAGGTGTTTGAGACCTCCGCGTCAGCCAGTTGCGCCAACCCGGCTAGCCAACCCGAGAGGAGTGTACCGGGTGACCATGCCGAGCTGCAGCTAGGTAGGCTCTAGGGGAGCAGCACCTGCCCGGCCCGCAACAAGGAGCCCCCGTGACCGCCCCCGAGTCGCCCCAGCCCGTAGACGTGCCCGATGACGACAAGTCGCACGTGCCTCCGCTGACGACCCGTGTCGTCATCGCCGAGGACGAGGCCCTGATCCGGCTCGACCTCAAAGAGATGCTGGAGGAGGAGGGCTACAGCGTTGTCGGTGAGGCCGGTGACGGCGAGCAGGCCATCGAGCTGGCCCGCGAGCACCAGCCCGACCTGGTCATCCTCGATGTGAAGATGCCCAAGATGGACGGCATCTCCGCCGCGGAGAAGATTGCGGAAGAGCGCATCGCGCCCGTGCTGATGCTCACCGCCTTCTCGCAGCGCGACCTGGTCGAGCGGGCCCGCGATGCCGGCGCCATGGCGTACCTCGTGAAGCCCTTCAGCAAGAGTGACGTCGTCCCGGCCATCGAGATGGCCGTCTCGCGGTTCAACGAGCTGAAGGAGCTGGAGAAGGAGGTCGCCGACCTCACGCTCCGCCTGGAGACCCGCAAGCTGGTCGACCGGGCGAAGTCGGTCCTCCAGACGGAGTACGGCCTGACCGAGCCCGCCGCGTTCCGGTGGATCCAGAAGACGTCCATGGACCGGCGGATGTCGATGCAGCAGGTCGCCGAGGCCGTCATCCAGGACGCCGCGGAGAAGAAGAGCAACAAGGGCTGACCCCCGCAGGTCCAGCACCTACGACGAAGGCCCGCGCCCGGAGAAGGGGTGCGGGCCTCGTCGTAGCCTCAGGACGTCAGGACCTCAGTCCTCGCCGAGGTAGGCCTTGCGGACCGACTCGTCGTGCAGGAGGTCCCGGCCGGTGCCGGAGAGGACGATGTTGCCGACCTCCATGACGTGGCCGTGGTCCGCCAGGGACAGCGCCGCCTGGGCGTTCTGCTCGATGAGCAGGATCGTCATGCCCTGGGACTTCAGCTCGGCGATGGTGGCCATGATCTTCTGCATCATGATGGGGGAGAGGCCCATGGAGGGCTCGTCCAGCATGAGCAGTTTCGGCTGGGACATCAGGGCGCGGCCCATGGCGAGCATCTGCTGCTCACCGCCGGACAGGGTGCCCGCGGCCTGCTTTCGGCGTTCTCCCAGGATCGGGAAGAGGTCGTAGGCGCGCTGGATGTCCTTCTCGATGCCCGCCTTGTCGCTGCGGAGGAAGGCGCCGAGGCGCAGGTTGTCCTCGATCGTCATGCGGGGGAAGATGTGCCGCCCCTCGGGGGAGTGGGCGAGCCCCAGCGAGACGACGTCGTGGGCCGGGACCTTCTTCAGCGACTTGCCGTTGAACTTGATCTGGCCGCCGACCGGCTTCAGCAGACCCGACAGGGTGCGCAGGGTGGTGGTCTTGCCGGCGCCGTTGGTGCCGATGAGGGTGACGACCTCGCCGGCCTCGACCTTGAAGGAGATGCCCTTGACGGCTTCGATCTTGCCGTAGGCGACCCGGAGGTCCTCGACTTCGAGCAGTGCGGTCATCGGTCGTTCTCCTTGCCGGGCGCGGCGTCCGTCGGGGTCCCGGCCTGTGCTTCGGCGGCTTCGACCTCGGCCACTTCCTCGTCGCCGGGGGCGTTCTCGAAGGGTTCGCCGAGGTAGGCGGCGACGACGCGCTCGTCGCCCTGGACGGTGGCGCTGTCGCCCTCGACGAGCTTCTCGCCCTGGACCAGGACGGCCACGCGGTCGCAGAGGTTGAAGATGAAGCGCATGTCGTGCTCGATGACGAGGACGGCGATGCCCTTGTCGCGGATGGCGAAGACGAGTTCTTCCGTCGCCCGCGTCTCCTGGGGGTTCATGCCGGCGGTCGGCTCGTCCAGGAGGAGCAGGCCCGGCTCGCTCGCCAGGGCTCGCGCGATCTCCAGCTTGCGCTGCTCGCCGTAGGGGAGGTTGCGGGCGAGGTGTTCGGCCTTCTTCTCCAGGCCCACGAACTCCAGGAGTTCCATGGCGCGTTCGCGGGAGGCCGCCTCGGCCTTGTGGAAGGCGGGGAGGCGCAGGACGGCCGACCAGAAACCTTCCTTCGTCCGTGTGTGACGGCCCACCAGCACGTTCTCCAGGACCGTCATGTTGGCGAACAGACGGATGTTCTGGAAGGTGCGGGCGATGCCGGCGGCGGTGACCTTGAAGGACTTGGGCGGCAGGACGGTGCCCTTGTAGCGGACCTCGCCCTCGGTGGGGATGTAGAGGCCGGTGAGGCAGTTGAAGAAGGTCGTCTTGCCGGCGCCGTTGGGGCCGATGAGGCCGACGATCTCGCCGCTGTTGACGGTGAGGTTGACGTCGCGGACGGCGGTGAGGCCGCCGAAGCGCATGGTGACGCCGCGTGCGTCGAGGACCGTCTCGCCGGTGGGGGCGACCGGGGTGGTGGTGTCGGTGGTCATGGTGGTCAGGCCCCTGCCTTCGTGAGGACGGTGGGCGCTTCCGCTTCCTCGTGGAACTCGAGCTGGCGGCGGCGGTTGGGGATCATGCCCTCCGGCCGGAAGCGCATCAGCAGGATGAGTGCGAGGCCGAAGGCGAAGAGCTGGTAGTCGCCCAGGAACTGGAGCTTGTTGGGGATGAGGAAGAGCAGCGAGGCGCCGATGAGGGGGCCGCCGATGGTGCCCATGCCGCCGAGGACGACCGCGGCGAGCAGGAAGGCGGAGTTGGGCGGGATGGCGCCGGCGAAGACGTACTGCTCGGGGGTGACGGTGTAGGTCACGTGGGCCTGGACCGTGCCGGCGAGGCCGGCGAGGGAGGCGCCGACGGCGAAGGCGATGAGCTTGACGCGGAAGCCGTTGATGCCCATGGCGAGGGCGGCGGTCTCGTCCTCGCGGATGGCGACCCAGGCGCGGCCGATGCGGGAGTCACCGCTGCGTCGGAAGACCAGCACGACGATGGCGGTGATGATGAGCATCAGGAAGAAGTAGTTGGCGAAGCGGCCGATGTCGAAGCCCAGGATGCTGTGGACGGCGCCGAAGTCGAACCCGAGGATGTTGAGGTTCGGGATCGAGGAGATGCCGTTGGATCCGTTGGTGATGTCGGGGCCGGAGGTGCCGTCGAGGTTGTTGGCGGTGATCCGGAAGATCTCACCGAAGCCGAGGGTCACGATGGCGAGGTAGTCGCCGCGCAGCCGCAGGGTCGGGGCGCCGATGAGGACGCCGAAGACCAGGGAGGCGGCGCAGCCGACGAGGGCGGCGGCCCAGAACGGGAAGTGCACGTCGAACGGCGAGCTCGGGGAGCCGGAGACCATGGCGGCGGCGTAGGCGCCGACGCCGAGGAAGGCGACGTAACCGAGGTCGAGGAGGCCGGCGAGGCCGACGACGATGTTCAGGCCGAGGGCGACGGTGGCGAAGATGAGGATGTAGACGCCGACGGTCGCGTACTGGTCGTCGGTCTGGGTGAAGGGGAACAGGGCCGCCGCGACGAAGGCGCCGCAGATGGTGATGTTCTGGTGCCGGGCGGTGATCTGGCTGGCCTGGGCGACGAGGCCGGACTTGTTGAGCGCGGCGAAGCCGAAGCCGGCGGTGATCAGGAAGCCGATGAACAGTTCGTCGTACTCGGTGCCGATGCCGTAGGTGAAGACGGTGAGGGCGAGGGCGAGGACGGCGATGATGATCAGGATCTCGACGTACGGGAGCAGGGCCGGGACGGGGCGGGTCGTGCCGCCGGCGAAGGCGGCCTTGACGGTCTGCCACTGGTGGCCGAGCTTGTGCTTGGTGTGCTCCCACGACGTGTCGTCGGGGTCGATCGGGTCGGGCTCGGGGTGCTCGAACGGCAGGGCCAGGGCGCCGACGAGGGCCGCGAGGCTGGCCACGGCGACGACATAGCCGCCGGGTTCGAGGTTGACGACTCCGCCGAGGTCGGCGCTGATCGCGATGACGGTGTACCAGGCGGTCGCGAAGGTGGCGAGCGCGGCGAACTTGATGGCGCCGTCGGCGCCGGCGGGGGCGAGCCAGCCGAAGCCCTTGAGGCCGTAGGAGGCCAGGGAGAACAGGGTGGTGAGCAGGCCGCCGATCAGGACAAGGACCTGGAGGCCGCCCGGGTAGCCGTAGACGGTGAGGTCGCCGGGGAAGTCGGCGGTCCAGGTCCAGGCCATGAAGGTGGAGACGATGGTGAGGATCGCGCCGCCGGTGGCGAGGGCGCGGGCGGCGTTCTCGGGGATGCCGATGAGGCCGGCGCGTGCGGGCGTGGTGTCGCCGAACGCCTCGGGTGTGGTGGTCTGTGTCGTCATCGGTGTCACGCCCTGTCCGCGACGCGCTCGCCGAGCAGGCCCTGGGGCCGGAACAGCAGCACGAGGATGAGGAGTACGAAGGCCCAGACATCGGCCCAGGACTGGCTGCCGAACTTGTCCATGCCGGGGATGTCGGCGATGTAGGCGGTGGCCAGGGTCTCGGCGATGCCGAGGACGACGCCGCCGATCATGGCGCCGTAGATGTTGCCGATACCGCCGAGGACGGCCGCGGTGAAGGCCTTGAGGCCGAGGATGAAGCCCATGCGGAAGTCGATCTGGCCGTACTTGAGGCCGTAGGCGACGGCTCCGATGGCGGCGAAGGCGGCACCGAGGGCGAACGCGATCACGATGATGCGGTCGGTGTTGACGCCCATCAGCTTGGCGGTGTCGGGGTCCTGTGCGGTGGCCTGCATGCCGCGTCCGGTGCGGGTCTTCATGACGAAGTAGGCGAGGACGCCCATGCTGATCGGGGCGGCGATGAGCAGGAAGATGTCACCGGTCTGGATGGTGACGCTGCCGATCTCGAAGGGGCCGCCCGGGATCTCGGGGAAGGTGCGTGCGGACTTGGCCTCGGGGTACCAGGCCCAGACGGCCTGCTGCAGAGCGAGGGAGAGGCCGATGGCGGTGATGAGCGGCGCGAGGCGTGGTGCGTTGCGGAGGGGACGGTAGGCGAACCGTTCCGCTCCCACGGCGACGGTGACGGAGACCAGGACCGCGCCCACCAGCATCAGCGGCAGGGCGATGGCCATCGAGGTGCCGTCGGGCAGAATGTATGCGTAGACCGTGAGAGCGCCGAACGCTCCGGTCATGAAGATCTCGCCGTGGGCGAAGTTGATGAGCTGGACAATGCCATAGACCATTGTGTAGCCGATGGCGACCAGGCCGTACATGGATCCCAGTAGCAGGCCGTTGACCAGCTGCTGCGGCAGTTCGTTCACCGCATGTCCTCCGAGACGGTTCGGATGTTTCGACGGGTGGGGCCGGATGTGAGTCCGCGCGGGGCGCCAGTGGAACAGCGCCCCGCGCGGCTCAGGAGTGGTGCGTGGGGAGGGGTCAGCCGGTGTAGGTGCCGGTCTTGACGGGCTTCCAGGCACCGTTCTCGACGGCGTAGACGGTGAGCTGCTTGTTGGTGGCGTCACCGTACTCGTCGAAGGAGACCTTGCCGGTCACACCGTCGAAGGAGACGTTCTGCATCGCGGCCGTGATCTTGGCGCGGGCGTCGTCCGGCAGCTTGCCGTCGTTGTCCTCGACGACCTTCTTGACGGCCTCGATGATGGCCCAGGCGGAGTCGTAGGCGTAACCGCCGTAGGCGGAGTACTCCTCCTTGTAGCCGGCGGCCTTGTAGTTGGCCACGAACTCCTTGGCGGAGTCGAGCTGCTCGACCGGGGCGCCGACGGAGGTCGAGAGGTCGCCCGTGGCGCTGGAGCCGGCGAGCGGGATGTAGTCCGCGGAGTTGATGCCGTCACCGCCGACCAGCGGGATCTTGGCGCCTGCGGCCTTGATCTGCTTGCTGAGCGGGCCGGCCTGCGGGTACTCGCCGCCGTAGTAGACGACGTCGGCGCCGGAGTTCTTGACCTTGGTGGCGACCGCGGAGAAGTCCTTGGAGTCCGGGTTGATGTGCTCGGTGCCGACGACCGTGCCGCCGAGCTTCTTGAACTCCTCGGTGAAGGTGCCGGCGAGGCCGGCGCCGTAGGTCTTCTTGTCGTCGATGACGAAGACCTTCTTCTTCTTGGCGTCGTTGAAGACGTACTGCGCGGCGAACGGGCCCTGGATGGCGTCCGTGGTCGCGGTACGGAAGTACGACTTGTAGGTGCGCTTCTTGCTCGTCGCCCAGTCGGTGCCCTGGGTGAGGGCCGGGTTGGTGTTGGCCGGGGAGACCTCGACCAGGCCGGCGTCGTCGAAGACCTTCTGCATCGACTCGGCGACGGAGGAGTTCAGCGGGCCGACGACGCCCATGACGGTCTTGTCGGCGACGAGCGCGGTGGCGTTCTGCTGGCCGGCGGAGGGCTGCGCCTGGTCGTCCTTGGCGACGATCTTGAAGGTGACGCCGTCGACGGTCTTCTGCTTGTTGGCCGTTTTGGCGGCGAGGTCGGCGGAGTTCTTGATGCCGAGGCCCATGGCGGACAGGTCGCCGGTGAGCGGGGCGTCGACGCCGATGGTGACGGTGGTGCCGCCGCTGTCGGAGCCCTTGTCGCCGCCGCTGTCACGCGAACCGCAGGCGGTGAGGGTGAGTGCTCCGGCGGACAGCGCAGCGGTGATGGCGATGAGCGAACGTTGACGCACGTTCCAGTCCTTTCCCTGGGCGGCTCTCCCCCCTGGAAGAGGCCGAGTCGAGCGCTGAGGCCGAAGGGGTATTCCAGCCGCGCGGTGACTGGGCGTGACTCTAAGCGGGCGGAGGGAACGGGGAGGAGGGTCTGAACCAGGCTGTGACTCTCTTGTTATGACACGAGGTAATGCAGAGCGGTACTTGGCGGGTGGAACAGCGAATTTCAGGCCGATTCGCCCTGTCCGCATGGTGAGAACGCGCAGGATGAACCCTGGTGTGTTCAGGCGTCTCGGGCGTTTTGGTGATTACGCGGATTCGTTGCTGCAGGCGACTTGCAGGGCCCGGGAGAGGTCCTGCGCATAGCGAGGTCCCAGGATGAAACTCTGCACTTGTATTGCACGCGTATTACGCAGAGTTACGTCGATGAAAGGAAGCCCGGCATTCTCCGGTACTTTCCCGCATTCCGCCACATGCATGGTGATCACGATCTTGCGGGCGGAGCCCGCTTCCGTGCGGAACGGGGCCCGGGGCGCCGAGGTGAGGGAGACACCGGCGTACGGCTGGGACACCCGGGTCACCGTGACCGGCGGGCCGGAATCCACGCTCAGCAGCACCTCGAAGGCGAGGGTGTGCGGTCGGGTGCCGGGTGGCACGGTGTGTGCGCCGATGTAGGTGACGTCGACGACCTGGGCGGGGAACGGCGGTGGGGAGGTGGCTGGTTCCCGCTCCTGGGGCCGGGTCGCGTAGAGAAGGCCGCAGAGGGCGAGCAGGCCGACGGTGAGAAGGGCGGCCAGGGCGGATCTGCGGTGGTCCGCGAGGAAGCCGCGCAGACGGATCAGGGGGGTGCGCGGGGGAGCGGGGGCGTCGGCCGGGGGTTCCGCCGGGTGCGTGTCCCACGCGTGCGTGCCCTCGCCGGGCTCGACCGGGCCGACGCCGCTCACCGCCAGGCGCCTTCGCCCGGGCCGCCGGAGCGGTACCAGTCCTCGCAGCCCGTGCGGGCCTCGCGGTCGATCAACGCGTCGGCGGCCGCGGCCCCTTCGCGCTTCTTCTCGGCCCGTGCCGCGTCCACGACGCTCCGCAGGATGTCGTACTGGCCGTTGGAGAGCCCCATCGACTGGTAGTCGCCGTAGGTGTGGCTGTCCAGGACCTCGCGGGACCAGTGGGCGACCACGCGTGTGCACAGCTCCTCGGGCGACGTGGTGGACGGGGAGACGGAGGAGGGGGCGGAGGCGGCGTGGGCCTCGCTTCGGGCGGTGTCGCCGCAGGCGGCCGCCGAGAGCGAGGCGAGCAGCACCCAGCCCGCCAGCCGTGCCGCCGCCCGCGCTCCGCCCGCGCCTCCCGTGGTCATGCCCCGACGCTAGGGTGCCGGGGCGCCAGGGGGCAACGGGCCTCGCGGCGCGTCGTCTTGGGGGCGGCCGGCCCGCTGCGGGACTGTCGGCCCGCTCCGGGGGCGTCAGCCGGCCGTGGGGGCGTCCCGCAGCAGACAGGTCAGCCGGGCGGTGCACACCCGGCGTCCCTCCTCGTCGCTGATCACGATCTCGTACGTCGCCGTGGACCGCCCCTGGTGCACGGGCGTGGCCACGCCGGTGACCAGCCCGGAGCGGACGCCCCGGTGATGGGTGCAGTTCAGGTCGACCCCGACGGCGATCTTGGAGCTGCCGCCGTGCAGCATCGACCCGACCGAGCCGAGGGTCTCGGCCAGCACCGCGGAGGCGCCGCCGTGCAGCAGGCCGTACGGCTGGGTGTTGCCCTCCACCGGCATGGTGCCGACGACCCGGTCCGCGGAGGCCTCGACGATCTCCACGCCCATGCGGGAGCCGAGGTGTCCGGCCGAGAACAGGGCCACGATGTCGATGCCGAGCGCGGCGTACTCCGCGATGACCTCCGGTGGGAACTTCACGTGCTGCTGCTCGCCCATGGGGCCGGGCTCCGTTCGTCGATCCGGGTCCAGTCACTGAGCAAACGCTCAGTCGGTCGACGATTGTTCCAGACGCACCACGACGGACTTGCTGGCCGGGGTGTTGCTCGTGTCGGCGGTGGCGTCCAGCGGCACCAGCACGTTCGTCTCCGGGTAGTAGGCGGCCGCGCAGCCCCGGGTGGTCGGGTACAGCACGACCCGGAAACCGGGGGCCCGCCGCTCCACCCCGTCCTCCCACTCGCCGACCAGGTCCACGTACGCACCGTCCGCGATCCCCAGTGCGCGCGCGTCCTCGGCGTTGACCAGGACGACCCGGCGGCCGTTCCTGATCCCCCGGTAGCGGTCGTCGAGGCCGTAGATCGTGGTGTTGTACTGGTCGTGCGAGCGCAGCGTCTGCAGCAGCAGCCGGCCCTCGGGCAGCTTCGGGTACTCGACCGGCGCGGCGGTGAAGTTGGCCTTGCCGGTGGCGGTCGGGAAGCGGCGCTCGTCGCGCGGGGCGTGCGGGAGGGTGAAGCCTCCCGGGCGGGCCACGCGCGCGTTGAAGTCCTCGAAGCCGGGTATCACGCGGGCTATCCGGTCGCGGATCGTCGCGTAGTCCTTCTCGAACTCCTCCCACGGCACCTTGCTGTCCGCGCCGAGCACCCGGCGGGCCAGCCGGCTGACGATGGCGGGCTCGGACAGCAGCTGGTCGCTCGCGGGCGCCAGCCGGCCCCGCGAGGCGTGGACCATGCCCATGGAGTCCTCGACGGTGACGAACTGCTCGCCGCCGCCCTGGAGATCGCGCTCGGTGCGTCCGAGCGTCGGCAGGATCAGGGCACGCGCGCCCGTGACGACGTGCGAGCGGTTCAGCTTGGTCGACACGTGCACCGTCAGCCGGGCGCGCCGCATGGCCGCCTCGGTGACCTCGGTGTCGGGGGAGGCGGCGACGAAGTTGCCGCCCATGGCGAAGAACAGCTTCGCCTCGCCGTCGCGCAGGGCGCGGATGGCACGCACCACGTCGAAGCCGTGCCCGCGCGGGGGCGCGAAGCCGAACTCCTTCTCCAGGGCGTCCAGGAAGGCCGGGGCCGGCCGTTCGAAGATGCCCATGGTGCGGTCGCCCTGGACGTTGGAGTGGCCGCGCACCGGGCACACACCCGCGCCCGGGCGGCCGATGTTGCCGCGCAGCAGCAGGAAGTTGACCACCTCGCGGATGGTCGGCACGGAGTGCTTGTGCTGGGTGAGGCCCATCGCCCAGCAGACGATGGTGCGCTTCGAGGCGAGCACCATGCGCAGGGTCTCCTCGATCTCCGCGCGCGTGAGGCCCGTCGCGGTGAGCGTCTCGTCCCAGTCGGCGGCGCGGGCGGCCTCGGCGAACTCCTCGAAGCCATGGGTGTGCTCGGCGATGAACGCCTCGTCGAGGGCGCCCCCGGTCTCCAGGACCAGCTTGTTCAGCAGCCGGAACAGGGCCTGGTCGCCGCCGATGCGGATCTGGAGGAACAGGTCGTTGAGGGCGGCGCCCCTGAGCATGCCCTGCGGGGTCTGCGGGTTCTTGAACCGCTCCAGGCCCGCCTCGGGCAGCGGGTTGACGCTGATGATCCGTGCGCCGCCGGCCTTGGCCTTCTCCAGGGCGGAGAGCATCCGCGGGTGGTTGGTGCCCGGGTTCTGGCCGGCGACGATGATCAGGTCGGCCTGGTACAGGTCCTCCAGCAGGACGCTGCCCTTGCCGATGCCGATGGTCTCCGACAGGGCCGAGCCGGAGGACTCGTGGCACATGTTGGAGCAGTCCGGCAGGTTGTTCGTGCCGAGCTCGCGCGCGAAGAGCTGGTAGAGGAACGCGGCCTCGTTGCTGGTGCGGCCCGAGGTGTAGAAGACGGCCTCGTCGGGCGAGGCGAGCGCGGCCGTCTCCTCGGCGATGATGTCGAAGGCGCGCTCCCAGGCGACCGGCTCGTAGTGCGTGCCGCCCTCGGGGAGGTACATGGGATGGGTGAGCCGACCCTGCTGGCCGAGCCAGTAGCCGCTGCGCGTGGCGAGGTCGGCGACGGGGTGGGCGGCGAAGAACTCCGGCGTGACCCGGCGCAGGGTCGCCTCCTCCGCGACCGCCTTCGCGCCGTTCTCGCAGAACTCGGCGGCGTGCCGGTGGTCCGGCTCGGGCCAGGCGCAGCCGGGGCAGTCGAAGCCGTTCTTCTGGTTGACCCGCAGCAGCGTCAGCGCGGTGCGCCGGACCCCCATCTGCTGCTGGGCGATCCGCAGGGAGTGTCCGACGGCCGGCAGACCCGCCGCCGCGTGCTTCGGCTCGGTGACCTCCGGCACGTCCTGGACCGGATCAGCCTCGGGCGGCCTGGTTGCCATCGCACCCTCCCCTTTGTCCTGCGGTGTGCGCCGGTGCCGTGTGCGACACGCGTGCGAATCCTCGCACGGGGCGCCGACGGTCACGGCGGCCGGGCGGGCGAGGACCCCCTTCATGGTTGCGTATAGAGCAATGGTTGCGGAAGGGGCAACGCTCTCGAGGTGTCGTGACCACGCGGTCACGGCGCGTCGGTGCGCGCGGACCGTGGGCGGGGCCGAGTGTCAGTGGGGCGTGGCAGGATCGGGGGCGTGGCAGAGACAGCATCGAAGAAGACCGAGACCCCCGACGCCGGCGCCCGCCCGCGCCTGATGCTCATGGACGGGCACTCGCTGGCCTACCGCGCGTTCTTCGCGCTGCCCGCGGAGAACTTCACCACCGCGACCGGCCAGCCGACGAACGCGATCTACGGCTTCGCGTCGATGCTGGCCAACACCCTGCGTGACGAGGCGCCCACGCACTTCGCGGTCGCCTTCGACGTCTCCCGCAAGACCTGGCGCTCCGAGGAGTTCACCGAGTACAAGGCGAACCGCTCCAAGACCCCGGACGAGTTCAAGGGCCAGGTCGAGCTGATCGGCGAACTGCTCGACGCGATGCACGTCTCGCGGTTCGCGGTCGACGGCTTCGAGGCCGACGACGTCATCGCCACCCTCGCCACCCAGGCCGAGGCCGCGGGCTTCGAGGTGCTGATCGTCACCGGCGACCGCGACTCCTTCCAGCTCGTCACCGAGCACACCACCGTGCTCTACCCGACGAAGGGCGTCTCGGAGCTGACCCGGTTCACCCCGGAGAAGGTCGTCGAGAAGTACGGCCTGACGCCCGCCCAGTACCCCGACTTCGCGGCGCTGCGCGGCGACCCGTCCGACAACCTCCCGGGCATCCCCGGCGTCGGCGAGAAGACCGCCGCGAAGTGGATCAACCAGTTCGGCTCGTTCGCGGACCTCGTCGAGCGCGTCGAGGAGGTCAAGGGCAAGGCCGGCCAGAACCTCCGCGACCACCTGGAGGCCGTCAAGCTCAACCGCCGCCTCACCGAGATGGTCCGCACGGTCGACCTGCCGAAGACGGTCACCGACCTCGAGCGTGCCCCGTACGACCGCACGGCCGTCGCGATGGTCCTGGACACCCTGGAGATCAGGAACCCCTCCCTGCGCGAGCGGCTCCTCGCCGTCGACCCGGGCGGCGCCGAGGCCGAGACGACCCCGGTGGTCACCGCGGGCGTCGAACTGGACGGCACCGTGCTGGGCACCGGCGAGCTGGCCGACTGGCTCGCCGGCCACGCCGGGCAGCCCCTCGGCGTCGCCACCGTCGACACCTGGGCGCTGGGCACCGGCTCGGTCGCCGAGATCGCGCTGGCCGCCGCCGACGGCCCCGCCGCCTGGTTCGACCCCACCCAGCTCGACGAGGCCGACGAGCGGGCCTGGGCGGCCTGGCTCGCCGACGCGGACCGCCCGAAGGTCCTGCACAACGCCAAGGGCGCGATGCGGGTGTCCGCCGAGCACGGCTGGTCCGTCGCCGGCGTCCGCATGGACACCGCCCTCGCCGCCTACCTGGTCAAGCCGGGCCGCCGCTCCTTCGACCTCGACGCGCTCTCCCTGGAGTACCTGGGCCGCGAGCTGGCCCCCGCCGCCACGGCCGACGGCCAGCTCGCCTTCGGCGCGGACGACGGCGCCGAGGCCGAGGCCCTCATGGTGCAGGCCCGCGCGATCCTCGACCTCGGCGAGGCCTTCCGCGACAAGCTCGAGGAGGTCGGCGCGGCCGACCTGCTCCAGGACATGGAGCTGCCCACCTCCACCCTGCTCGCCCGTATGGAGCGGCACGGCATCGCCGCCGACCGCGCCCATCTCGAGGCCATGGAGCAGATGTTCGCGGGCGCCGTCCAGCAGGCCGTGAAGGAGGCGCACGCGGCCGCGGGGCACGAGTTCAACCTGGGCTCGCCCAAGCAGCTCCAGGAGGTCCTCTTCGGTGAACTGGCCCTGCCCAAGACGAAGAAGACCAAGACCGGTTACACCACCGACGCCGACGCCCTGGCCTGGCTCGCCGGCCAGACGGACAACGAACTGCCCGTCATCATGCTCCGCCACCGCGAGCAGGCGAAGCTCCGCGTCACCGTCGAGGGCCTGATCAAGACGATCGCCGCCGACGGCCGGATCCACACCACGTTCAACCAGACGGTCGCCGCGACCGGCCGGCTGTCCTCCACGGACCCCAACCTCCAGAACATCCCGGTCCGCACGGACGAGGGCCGCGCGATCCGCCGCGGCTTCGTCGTCGGCGAGGGGTTCGAGTCCCTGATGACCGCCGACTACAGCCAGATCGAACTGCGTGTGATGGCCCACCTCTCCGAGGACGAGGGACTCATCCAGGCCTTCACCTCCGGCGAGGACCTGCACACCACGGCCGCCTCCCAGGTCTTCGCCGTCGCACCGGGCGCGGTGGACGCGGAGATGCGCCGCAAGATCAAGGCCATGTCGTACGGCCTGGCCTACGGCCTGTCGGCGTTCGGTCTCTCCCAGCAGCTCAACATCGAGGCGGGCGAGGCCCGCGCCCTGATGGACGCCTACTTCGAGCGCTTCGGCGGCGTCCGCGACTATCTGCGCCGCGCCGTCGACGAGGCCCGGGCGACCGGCTACACGGCGACCCTCTTCGGCCGCCGCCGCTACCTCCCCGACCTCAACAGCGACAACCGCCAGCGCCGCGAGGCAGCCGAACGCATGGCCCTCAACGCGCCCATCCAGGGCACCGCGGCCGACATCGTCAAGATCGCCATGCTCAAGGTGGACGGCGCGCTGCGCGCCGCGGACCTCACCTCCCGCATGCTGCTCCAGGTCCACGACGAAATCGTCCTGGAGATCGCGCCCGGCGAGCACGCGGCCGTGGAGGAGATCGTCCGCCGCGAGATGGCGGGCGCGGTCCACCTCAGGGCCCCGCTGGACGTCTCGGTGGGCGCGGGCTCCGACTGGGAGTCGGCGGCGCACTAGCCTCCGGCGGGAGAGCGGGGACCCGCGGGGAGCTGTCTCCCCACCTCCCGGGCGAGCATCGAGGGGCCCTGTCGGCACGGACAGGGCCCCTTCCCGTACCCCTTCTGCCCCGCCACCCGTCACCCCCGGTACATCCCCCGAAGGGCCCTCACCCACGTGGCCCCCGAGAACACGCCTCCCACCGTCCCGGCCCGCCACGATGCCGCCATGGGTATACGTACGCACCACCGCCGGACGGCCCCCACCCCGGGCACGGCGACCGCAGACACACAGGGTGACCGCGACCCGGCCCCTCCCCGGCACCGGCTCCCCGCCCTGGCGCCCGGTGCCTCCACCGCCCGCGTCCCCGGCACCCGGTGCGGCTTCGGTGCCACCCCGCGCCTGTGGGCCGAGCAGACCCGCGCCTACCTCGCCCTCGCACGGGCCACCCTCGGCCGTCCACACCGACGGAAGCCGACCCGCCGTATCACCGTCTTCGTCGCGACGCCGACGTCCCTCAGCGCACGTCCTGACGGCTCCGCCCCACGCTGACCTCCACCGGCCCGCCCGCCGCGCCCCCGGCGACCGGACGCCACACGCGCACGCCGACGGCGTACAGCAGCAGCCCCAGCACCAGGCCCGCGCCCGCCCCGAAGCAGACCGTCGGGACCAGCTCCCACGGCTTCGCGCCGCGTGACTCCCAGGAGGTCCACCACCGCGACACCCGCTGCACGGCCCCGGCCACAGCGCACCCGCCGATCACCGCCGCCGCCGTCCACCGGTCCCGCGCGGACAGCGCCGGCACCCCGACCGGCCCGTCCGCCGGCGCGCACCGCAGCGCGTGCACGACGAACGCGGCGATCACCACGGCGGCCACGGCCGACCCGCCGTACTGGAGATACCAGTACAGCGGCGAACCGGCCACCGTCTCGCCCAGCACCGGGAACAGCCGCATGCCCCAGCGGTCCGGATGCGTGAACGCGTCCCACACCACATGCGTCGACGCGCCGAGCACCGCGGAGACGTACCACCACGCCACGGTGGAGGCCCGCACGCGCGCGCGGGGCGCACCGCACCGGGTCAGCGCGGCCGTCCGCGCCTGCCGCGCCGGCGGCAGCAGCGCCACCAGCGGCTCGCGCAGCAGCAGCCAGAGCCCCACCAGCGCCCAGGCGATGACCACGTCGACGGTGAACACACCGGGGAAGGAGTGCGTGACGTCGCCGAAACCCATCGCCCCGGACAGGACACTCGCCGCGTAGTAGGTCAGATCGGGCGCGAACGAACCCGCCACGAGAACGGCCGGTACCAGCCGTCCACGGCCGGTCCCGTCGGCGCGTACCCCGGGCAGCACCGCCGCCGCATGACTCAGAGTGAACGGCAACACGGCTCCCGGAGGCGGAGGGTGGGGGTCCGGACCGACACGGTCACAGAAGACGTCCAGTATGCGGCAGTGGTTCCCGGACGAACGGAACCCGGCCAACCGGTGAAATGGAGGTGCGAACGGGTGCCGGTGCAAAAGAAGTTGTCGTAGGGTCGCTGGGATTGCCGTGCCGCCGCGGGCAGTCGAACAAAAGAACAGACCCAGACGGGCGCTCCGGGTGCAACCCTCGGGGCGGTCCGATCGTCACAACAGCCGCAGGGGTCGTCACAGCCAACACGGGCGTGGCGCACACGGACACGGACGCCGGGCGTCCACGGGAGGGGTTCGCTTCATGTCGTCGGCGCATTTCGGCAGGAGGCTGCGCAAGGGAGCGGTCAACACCACCGTGGCCGCACTGGCGGTCGCGGCCCTGGCCGCGTCCCAGGCACCGGACGTCACGGCCGGCGGTGTGAGCGGGAGCGGCAGTGGACAGACCGCCGCCGACACCCCAGCGGCCGCGGAGGCGAGCACCGACGGCAGCGCCACCGGCAACTCGCCGTACTACACGGACCTGCCGCCGCTGAACAGCCCGAACCCCGCACCCAGCTCGAGCGCCACCACCAGCCCGGTCGGCACCGGCAGCTCCGAGGCGGGCATCCCCGCGACCGTCCTGGACGCCTACAAGAAGGCCGAGGCGGAACTCGCGCAGTCCAAGCCCGGCTGCAACCTGCCGTGGCAACTCCTCGCCGCCATCGGCAAGGTCGAGTCGGGCCAGGCCCGCGGCGGCAACGTCACCGCCGACGGCACCACCATCACCCCGATCCTCGGCCCGGTCCTCAACGGCAACGGCTTCGCGAACATCAGCGACACCGACAACGGCGCCTACGACGGCGACAGCACCTACGACCGCGCCGTCGGCCCCATGCAGTTCATCCCCTCCACCTGGGCCTGGGCGGGCCGCGACGGCAACGGCGACGGCAAGAAGGACCCCAACAACATCTACGACGCCGCGCTCGCCGCCGGCCACTACCTGTGCCGCTACAGCTGGGACATGTCCACCACCTCGGGCATGCGCAGCGCGATCCTCAGCTACAACAACTCGACGGACTACTACAACACCGTCATCTCGTGGCTGGAGTACTACCGCAAGGGCACCCACTCCATCCCCGACGGCACCGGCACCGTGCCCTCCGACCGCAGCGACGACCCGAGCACGCCGTCCACCCCGTCGACGCCCAGCACGCCCTCGACGCCGAGCACGCCCAGCACCCCCTCGACGCCGAGCACCCCGGCGCCCACGCCGACCGACACGGTGGACCACCTCGAGAACGCCGGCGGCACGACCAAGCTCACCGCCATGGCGGGCGACGCCTTCAGCGCGAAGGTCAGCACCCGCGCGGAGACCGCGGCCGGCAAGGCCGTCGCCAAGGTCAGGGTCCGCTTCACCATCGTCGGTGACACCGATCTCGCGTTCACCGGCGGCGAGAGCGTCGCCACCGTCGTCACCGACAGCAAGGGCGTCGCCGTCGCGCCCGCGCTCCAGGCGGGTGAGAAGACCGGCACGTTCACGGTCCGCGCCACCCTCGTGGGCCGCACGATCACCGCCGTCGACTACAAGGCCACCGTCACCGCGCGCGCCGCCGACGCCCTCGCCCGCACCGCCGACACCGCGCCGACCGCTGTCGCCGGCGGCGAGTTCGCCGACCAGGTCGCGGTGAAGGCCACCTACAAGGGCGCCGTCGCCGACAAGGTCGCCGCGACCGCCACCCTGATCACCTCGGCCGACGACCCGACCGCCAACGACAAGGGCCCCTACTTCAAGGACGCCTCCGGCAACCCCGTCCGCACCCTCACGGACCTCCTGACCGACGCGGACGGCGTGTTGCAGCTGCCCAAGCTGTACGCGGACGACACCGCCGGCACCTACCTGCTGCGCATCACGACCACCGGCGGAGCGACCCTCACGGTCGAACTGACCGTCACGGCCGCCGCGTCCACCACCCCGGACCCGGACCCGACGCCCAGCGAATCGACGAGCACGAGCCCGTCCCCGAGCGACAGCGCCACCGCCGGATCGAGCGCGAGCGCCGACGCCTCGGCGAGCGCGTCGGCATCGACGTCGGCCTCGGGGTCGTAGCCCTCACGCACCAACTCCCTTACGGCCACTGCGGCGCCCTTCCCGACGGAGGGGCGCCGCAGTGCTGTCCGACGTGTTCTCATCTCACGCGCCGGTTGCTACGGTGCCGCAACCTGACGTCCCGTCAGCTCCGGGAGGCCCGACATGCGCGCCCTGATCGCCGCCGCGACCGGTCTCGCCGTCGCGCTCGCCCTCGTCCTCACCCTCACCGCGCTCGGCACACCCACCGGCAAGACCTCACCGAAGCCGCTGCTGACGACGGTGCCCGCACACCCGTAACCGCCCCGGAGGGAGGCCGAGATGCGCCGCAAGGCAAGCCTGGTCCTGCTCGCCCTCGCCGTGTTCTTCGCGGCGCTGGCCCCGCTCGTGCGCTGGTACGCCTTCCCGCGCCTGGCCAAGATCCCGGCGAACGAATACCAGACGATGGTCCTGGAGGCGAAGAACGCCACTCTCCTCGACTACGGCACCATGACCGCCCGCACGGTCCCCAAGGTGACGATCGTGCAGACCCTCAAGGGTGATGTGGCGGCCTCCGAGAAGATCGAGAAGACCGCCGGCCGGGACGTCGTCGTCTGGGACGGCCTGTCCTACATCCAGGGCCCCGACGGCAAGATGGTCTCCAAGGTCCCCGAGCGCTACATCTTCGACGCCCACACCCAGGAGCCCGTCCACGCCACCGGGGAATCCGTCGACGGCGACCCGGTCCGCCGCGAGGGCATCGAGTTCAAGTGGCCCTTCCTGACCGAGAAACGCGACTACGAGTACTTCGACGCCCAGACCCGCACCAGCAACCCCATCCACTACAAGGGCACCCAGGACTTCCGCGGGGTGAAGGTCTACTACTTCGAGCAGACCATCCCCTGGACCAAGGTCTCCATGCCGAAGACCATGCCCGTCGCCGGCATCACCCCCGAGACCGTGGCCAGGACCGGCACCACCCGCTGGTACACGACGGTCCGCAGGTTCTGGGTGGAACCGCTCACCGGCGCACCCGTCTACGGCGAGGAGATCCACAAGGAGGAACTGCGCGGCGGCACCCTCCTCGGCGACCGGGCCAAGGTCACCGCGTTCGCGGGCCATGTGAAGATGCGCGAGGACTACACCGAGCACACCGTCGCCCTCGTCAAGCACAACCGCACCCTGGTCCTGCTCATGACGTCCTACATCCCCTGGGGCTGCCTCACCCTCGGCGCCCTGCTGCTCGCCCTGGCCCTCTGGCTGGAGGCCCGCGACCGCCGCCCGACGGGCCCACCAAGGGCAAGAACGTCCGAACGGGAACCGGTGACGGCCTGAGCGCCGAGACGCCGGCGGCGGGGCCGTCGGCCGTTCGGCCTGCTGAGTGGCCGGGCCTTTACCCTCTGAGTCGTGCGTTGGTGTGCCGCGTCGGCTCGGCGGTGGTCGGGTCCTCCGGCCACGGATGCTTCGGGTACCGCCCCCGCAACTCCGCCCGCACACCCCGGTACCCGTCCTTCCAGAAGGACGCCAGATCGGCGGTGACGGCGGCCGGCCGCCCGGCGGGCGACAGCAGATGCACCAGCAGCGGCACCCCGGCGATCCGAGGGGACTCCTGGAGCCCGAACATCTCCTGCACCTTCACCGCCAGGACCGGCCGCGCGGGATCCGTGTAGTCGATCCGGATCCCGGACCCGCTCGGCACGGTGATCCGCTGCGGCGCCAGCTCGTCCAGCCGGGCCGCCTCCCCGGACGCCCAGGGCAGCAGCCGCGCGAGCCCCTCCCCGGCGTCGATCCGGCCCAGGTCCGCCCGCCGCCGGGCCCGGCCCAGTTCGGGTTCCAGCCATTCGTCCACGCGCGCGTGCAGCGCCTCGTCCGACACCTCGGGCCACGGCTCCCCCCGATGCAGCCGCAGGAACGCCAGCCGCTGCCGCAGCGTCCGCGCCTCCGCGGACCACCGCAACAGCCCGAGACCCTCCTGCCGGAGGCCCTCCACCAGGGCGTCCCGTACGAGACCGGCGTCGGCGTCCCGCAGCGGACGCACCGTCACCTCCACCGCCCCGAGCCGCTCGACCCGCCGCGCGACGACGTCCCCGTCCGCCCAGCGCACCTCGTCCCGCTCGTCGAGCAACGCACCGGCGGCCCCGCGCGCCACCTCCTCGTCCACCACCGCCGCGAGCTGCACACGCGCGTGCCCCTTCCCCAACGGCCGGTCGGCGACGGCGACGGCGAGCCAGGGAGAGCCGCGCAGGGGCGAGCCCTCGGGGAGTTCGGCACGGGTCCCGGAGACCATGAGGTACGAACCGCCGTCAGCCTTGGCGACACGCTCGGGAAAGGCGAGGGCGGCGACGAGCCCGGCGACCTGATCGTCGGGGGCACCCGGTCCGGCCCGGCGCCCGCCTTCCAGCGAGGAGCCATGGGCGGGTGGGTGGGAAAGGTCCGCGAAGACGTGCCGCAGTCGCCGCACCTCCGCCCGCCACCGCGCCGCATAGGCGTCACCCCCACGCCGGACACTCCGCAAAGCGGCGGCCAGATCATCCCCGTACTCCCGCGGAGCCTCCTCGCTCAACAGGGCGACGACCTCCGCGGCGCGCTCCACGCCCACCGACGAGGCGCCGTCCAGCAAGGCCCGCCCCAGCCGGGGGTGCAGTCCCAGCCGGGCCAGCCGAATCCCCTTGTCCGTGGCCCGACCGACGGAGTCGACCGCCTGCACAGCCGTCAGCAGACTCCGCGCCGCCGCCATCGCCCCACCCGGCGGCGGATCCAGCAGCGCCAGCCCCGACGCCCCGGGATCGCCCCAGCAGGCCGCCTGGAGGGCGAACGCGGTGAGGTCGGCCACCTTGATCTCCGGCGCGGGGAAACGCGGCAGACGGGCGTCCTCCGCCTCCGTCCAGCACCGGTACACCACCCCCGGCGCCTCCCGCCCGGCCCGCCCCGCCCGCTGCCGCGCCGCCGCCCGCGAGGCCCGTACGGTCGCCAGCGCGCTCAGCCCGCGCGCATGGTCCACCCGCGGCTCCCGCGCCAGCCCCGAGTCGACGACCACCCGCACCCCGGGAACCGTCAGCGAGGACTCCGCGACGGAGGTCGCCAGCACCACCCGCCGCCGCTCGCCCGGGGCCAGCACCGCGTCCTGCACGGCGGCCGGCGCCCGCCCGTGCACCTGGAGCACGTCCACCCCGTCCAGGACCCCGAGCTGCCCGGCGACCCGCGCGATCTCCCCGACGCCCGGCAGGAAGCACAGCACGTCCCCGGACCGCTCGGCCAGCGCCCGCCGCACCACCGACGCCACGTGCGCCAACAGCGCCGGATCCACCCGCATCCCGTGCGGCGGCCGTACCGGACGGACCGGGGGAGCCCAGACCACCTCCACGTCGTACGCCGACCCGTGGGACTCCACCACCGGCGCCCCGCCCAGCAGCCGCGCCCACCCCTGCGTGTCGGTCGTCGCGGAGGCGGCCACCAGCCGCAGCTCGGGCCGCAGCGTCTGCCGTACGTCCCACAGGAAGGCGGCCGAGGTGTCCGCGTCCAGATGCCGCTCGTGGCACTCGTCGAGCACGACGACGTCCACACCGGCCAGCTCCTGGTCGCGCTGGAGCCGCTGCAGCAGGACACCCGTCGTGACGACCTCCACGCGCGTGTGCCGCCCGACGACCCGCTCCCCGCGCACGGTGAACCCGACGCTGTCGCCGGCCTTCTCGCCGAGCAGCCACGCCATCCGCCGGGCCGCCGCCCGCGCCGCGATCCGCCGCGGCTCGGCCACGACCACCCGCCGCGCCGGCCCCTCGCCCAGCAGCCCGGCCAGCGCCAGCGGGACGAGCGTCGTCTTGCCGGTACCGGGCGGCGCGGCCAGGACGGCGGTGCCGTGCCCGTCCAGAGCCTCGTCCAGGGCGGGCAGGGCGGCGCGCACGGGCAGCGCGGCCAGGGCGTCGTCACGGAGGATCACACCCCTAGTGTCGTACGACGGGTCCGTCCCGTACGACGCCTCAGTCCCGTGCGCAGACGAAGATCGCCGTGCCCGGGATCAGGTTGCCGCGCAGCGGGGACCAGCCGCCCCACTCGGAGGTGTTCCACACCGGCCACTCCGGCTCCGCCACGTCGACCAGGCGGAAACCGGCCGCGGCGATGTCACGGACCCGGTCGCCCAGCGTGCGGTGGTGCTCGACGTAGACCGCCCGACCCCCCTCGTCCACCTCGACGTACGGCGTCCGGTCGAAATACGAGGCCGAGACGGTCAGCCCCTCCGGGCCCGGCTCGTCCGGGAACGCCCAGCGGATCGGGTGGGTCACCGAGAACACGAACCGGCCGCCCGGCCGCAGCACCCGGCGGACCTCCCGCAGCACCAGCACCGGATCGGCCACGAAGGGCAGCGCCCCGTACGCCGAGCAGGCCAGGTCGAAGGAGCCGTCCGCGAAGGGCAGCGCCCCGGCGTCCGCGCACACCAGCGGGAACGCCCCGCCGATCCGCAGCGCGTGCTGGAGCTGGCGGTGCGAGAGGTCCAGCGCGACCGGACGCGCCCCCTGGGCGGCGAGCCAGCGCGAGCACTGGGCCGCGCCGGCGCCGATCTCCAGGACGTCCTTGCCCTTGAGGTCCTCGGCCGGGCCGAGCAGCTCGGCCTCCACCTCGTCCAGTCCCTCGGGACCCCAGACGAAGCGGTCGTCTCCGAGGAACGTGCCGTGCTCGATCTGGTACTCGTCCGCGTTGCGGTCCCACCAGCCCCGGTTGGCCCGGGAACTCTCCGTGACGTCGGCGTCGCGCCTGGTGGCCTCCGGCTCGACGGCCGGCTGGGACAGGGGCGCGGACGATGCGGGCTCTTGGATGATCGGCTCCCTCGTCGTACTCTTCCGTGCAACCCGCCCGACGGCGCCACTCGGAGTTGTCTCGGAGTGTCACCGGAGGGGCTTCCTGCGGCCTGCGTGACCTCAGGAGAAAGGTTGTGTGCCGGTTATGCGGCGTTCTGCCCCGGGTGTGCGCCTTCGCGCATTGACCCTGCCCGGCTGCCCCCGTATGCTACAAGTTGCGCTGCGGGCCTGCGCACCTCAGACGGAGCAGGCTGCGCTCGCATCTGTTGTATGTCCCCTCGGTTGTCGAGGCGCATCACCGGTTCGGCCGGTGGGGCGCTTCTTGAGCTGTCCGGCTTCATCAGAGCGATACGGGCTCCCGGCGTAGCAGTACCTACGACTTTCTGTCCGTAACCGGAGCCCTTTCCCACATGACGAGCAGCACCGAGACCACCGCCACCACCCCGCAGGTTGCGGTCAACGACATCGGTAACGAGGAAGCCTTCCTCGCCGCGATCGACGAGACGATCAAGTACTTCAACGACGGCGACATCGTCGACGGCGTCATCGTGAAGGTCGACCGGGACGAGGTCCTGCTCGACATCGGTTACAAGACCGAAGGTGTCATCCCGAGCCGCGAGCTCTCGATCAAGCACGACGTCGACCCCAACGAGGTCGTCGCCGTCGGCGACGAGATCGAGGCCCTCGTCCTCCAGAAGGAGGACAAGGAAGGCCGCCTGATCCTCTCGAAGAAGCGCGCCCAGTACGAGCGTGCCTGGGGCACCATCGAGAAGATCAAGGAAGAGGACGGCATCGTCACCGGTACCGTCATCGAGGTCGTCAAGGGTGGTCTCATCCTCGACATCGGCCTCCGCGGCTTCCTCCCGGCCTCCCTGGTCGAGATGCGCCGTGTCCGCGACCTCCAGCCCTACGTGGGCAAGGAGCTCGAGGCGAAGATCATCGAGCTGGACAAGAACCGCAACAACGTGGTCCTGTCCCGCCGTGCCTGGCTGGAGCAGACCCAGTCCGAGGTCCGCCAGACGTTCCTCACGACCCTCCAGAAGGGTCAGGTCCGCTCCGGCGTGGTCTCCTCGATCGTCAACTTCGGTGCCTTCGTGGACCTGGGTGGCGTCGACGGTCTGGTCCACGTCTCCGAGCTGTCCTGGAAGCACATCGACCACCCCTCCGAGGTCGTCGAGGTCGGCCAGGAGGTCACGGTCGAGGTCCTCGACGTCGACATGGACCGCGAGCGCGTCTCCCTGTCGCTGAAGGCGACCCAGGAAGACCCGTGGCAGCAGTTCGCCCGCACCCACCAGATCGGCCAGGTCGTGCCCGGCAAGGTCACGAAGCTGGTGCCGTTCGGTGCGTTCGTCCGCGTGGACGAGGGCATCGAGGGTCTGGTCCACATCTCCGAGCTGGCCGAGCGCCACGTGGAGATCCCGGAGCAGGTCGTCCAGGTCAACGACGAGATCTTCGTCAAGGTCATCGACATCGACCTCGAGCGTCGTCGCATCAGCCTCTCGCTGAAGCAGGCCAACGAGTCCTTCGGTGCCGACCCGGCCTCGGTCGAGTTCGACCCGACCCTGTACGGCATGGCCGCGTCCTACGACGACCAGGGCAACTACATCTACCCCGAGGGCTTCGACCCCGAGACCAACGACTGGCTCGAGGGCTACGAGACCCAGCGGGAGACGTGGGAGCAGCAGTACGCCGAGGCGCAGACCCGCTTCGAGCAGCACCAGAAGCAGGTCATCAAGTCCCGCGAGGCCGACGAGGCCGCTGCCGCCGAGGGCGGCGAGGCCGCGGCTCCGGCCGCGACCGGTGGCTCGTACTCCTCCGAGGGCGCGGACACCTCCGGTGCCCTGGCCTCGGACGAGGCGCTGGCCGCGCTGCGCGAGAAGCTGGCCGGCGGCCAGAGCTGATCGCCTGATCGCCCACTGAGCAGTAGCTCCTGACTGAGGGGCCGTACCTTTCGAGGTGCGGCCCCTCAGCCTTTCCGGCTTCCGCCCGTGGGGCTTCTCGCTCGGTTCCCCGCGCCCCAGGGGGTTGGAGGCGCCCCCCGCCGAGCAAGCACCCCTCAGGGCGGGAATGCCCACGCCCGTACGCGCGTTGACATGGAGGAACACGAGGAGGAGCGGTCCAGGTGCTTGATCCGCAGGGTTTGTACGCATGGGAGCCGAAGGGGCTGGCCGTCGTCGACATGGCGCTCGCCCAGGAGTCGGCCGGACTTGTCATGCTCTACCACTTCGACGGATACATCGACGCGGGCGAGACCGGCGAGCAGATCGTCGACCGGGTCCTCGACTCGCTGCCCCACCAGCTCGTCGCCCGCTTCGACCACGACCGACTGGTGGACTACCGCGCCCGCCGGCCGCTGCTGACCTTCAAGCGCGACCGCTGGACGGAGTACGAGGAACCCACCATCGAGGTGCGGCTCGTCCAGGACACCACCGGCGCGCCCTTCCTGCTCCTGTCCGGCCCCGAGCCGGACGTCGAGTGGGAGCGCTTCGCCGCCGCCGTGCAGCAGATCGTCGAGCGCCTCGGCGTCCGCCTGTCGGTGAACTTCCACGGCATCCCCATGGGCGTCCCGCACACCCGCCCGGTCGGCCTGACCCCGCACGGCAGCCGCACGGACCTCGTCCCGGGCCACCGCAGCCCCTTCGACGAGGCCCAGGTCCCCGGCAGCGCCGAGGCACTCGTCGAGTACCGCCTCATGGAGGCCGGCCACGACGTCCTGGGCGTCGCCGCGCACGTCCCGCACTACATCGCCCGCTCCGCCTACCCGGACGCGGCGCTCACCGTCCTCGAAGCGATCACCGCGGCGACCGGCCTGGTCCTGCCCGGCATCGCCCACAGCCTCCGCACCGACGCCCACCGCACCCAGACCGAGATCGAGCGCCAGATCCGCGAGGGCGACGAGGAGCTCACCTCCCTCGTCCAGGGCCTCGAGCACCAGTACGACGCCGCCGCCGGCGCCGAGACCCGGGGCAACATGCTCGCGGAACCGGCCGACATCCCGTCGGCGGACGAGATCGGCCTGGAGTTCGAACGCTTCCTGGCGGAACGCGAAGGCGACAACTGAGCCACCGGCGGCACGGGGCCTGGCGGGACGGGGCCTGCCGGGACGGCGGCCGTCGGCAGGCCCTAAGCTTCGCCTCATGCTGAAGGTGGGCCTGACCGGCGGGATCGGCGCCGGCAAGAGCGAGGTGTCGCGGCTGCTCGTCGAGTGCGGAGCCGTGCTCATCGACGCCGACCGCATCGCACGCGAGGTCGTCGCGCCGGGAACGCCCGGGCTCGCGGCGGTCGTCGACGCCTTCGGCGAGGAGGTGCTGACCGCGGACGGCGGCCTCGACCGGCCCAGGCTGGGCTCGATCGTCTTCGCCGACCCCGAGAAGCTGGCCGTCCTCAACGCGATCGTGCACCCCCTGGTCGGCGCCCGCTCCCGCGCGCTGGAGAGCGCCGCCCCCGAGGACGCCGTCGTCGTCCACGACGTCCCCCTCCTCACCGAGAACGGCCTCGCCGCGCTCTACAACCTCGTGATCGTCGTCGACGCGGCCACCGCGACCCAGCTCGACCGGCTGGTCCGGCTGCGCGGCATGACCGAGGACGACGCCCGCGCCCGGATGGCCGCCCAGGCCACCCGCGAACAACGCCGGAAGATCGCCGACATCGTCATCGACAACGACGTACCGCTGGCGGAGCTGGAGCGGCGCGTGAAGGACGTGTGGGCCGAGCTGACGCGCAGAGCGCGGCAGTCCACGGAATAGGGGCGCTCGTTCCGCGCGTTGAACCCTCCCAGCAAGGGAAGGATTTTTCCGTGCCCGATACCAGCGGTTCGACCGGACGTACTCCGGAGACGCATGTCATCGACTTCCGTGCCGCGGAGCAACTGCTCGCCGCACGGGACCCGCGGGGCGCGGTGAAACTGCTCGACAGTGTCATAGCCGCACACCCCGAGAACACCGCCGCCCGCCTGCTGCGCGCCCGCGCCTTCTTCGCCGCCGCCCAACTCAGGCCCGCCGAGCTGGAGTTCACCGTCGTCCTGGAGCGGGAACCGGACAACGCGTACGCGCACTTCGCGCTCGCCCGCACCTACGAGCGGCAGGGTCGCGGCGACCAGGCGAAACGCCACTTCCGTCTGGCTGCCGCACTGGACCCCAACCCGCAGTACCTCAAGGCGGCCCGCTTCGAGACCTGACCGGAGGCCCGGCGCTCACGGGTGGCGCTGCTCCGGCGGCCGGTACGGCGGGATGTCGCGACCGGGCTGGTAGTGCGGGCCCTGCCGGAGGTGCCGGAGGATCATCGCCAGATCCACGGTGACCACCACCCAGAGCACCCCACAGGCGACCGCCCAGCCCGGGCGCCCCGCGAGGGAGAACGCGGCCGTCCCGAAGATCGCCCACACCAGCCCCCACACGCTCAGCCAGGCACGCATCCGCAGTGCACTGCGCGCTGTCGTCGGCTCACTGCCCGTACGCATCGGGATCACCATTCCTCCCTTGAAACGTACTCTTCCGCCCGGACGTTCTCCAGGGAGACCACCACGAGTTCAAGGGCCACCTGCCCCAGGACTCCAGCATCGTCCGTTTCCAGGACCGGTTCCGCCTCGGGCCCCCGCTCCCGCTGTGACACGAACGGGTGAACCCGTGCGAGAGGGGAACGGCTGGCCGAGAGCGGGCCGTTGGACGGGCATGCGACTTGAGATGCGACACGGATACGCGGGCACGGGCCCCGGAGCGATCACCCCGGACGGCTGCGCGGTCGAGCTCTACTCACGGCTCCCGGTGCGGGACGAGCCGGACGTCATCGCCGCGGCGGTGCCCGCCGGCGCGCACATCCTCGAACTCGGCAGCGGAGTCGGCCGCGTCACCCACGCCCTCCTGGACCGAGGGTTCACCGTGACCGCGGTGGACGAGTCCCCCGAGATGCTGGACCGGGTCCGGGGCGCGCGCACCTTATGCGCCTCCATCGAGACCCTCGATCTCGACGAGACCTTCGACGTGGTGCTGCTCGCCTCCTTCCTCGTCCACAGCGGGGACATCGAGGTCCGCCGGGGCATGCTCCGCGCCTGCGCACGGCACCTGGCCGACGGAGGGTGCGTCCTGATCCAGCGCGAGGGCGCCGACTACCACACCGACCTGCCCCGCGAACGCGTCGACCCGACCGGCTTCACCCTGCGCATGGTCTCCTCGGACCCGATCGGCGACGGCGTCCACTCCGTCCACGCGGAGTACGCGTTCCCGGACGCGACCTGGACCCAGACCTTCCTCGCCCGCCCCCTCACCGAGGAACAGTTCGAGGAGGCGCTGGCGGAGGCGGGTCTGCAGGTCGACCGGTATCTGACGGAGGACGGGATCTGGGCGAGAGCGGTGCGTTCGGACCGATGACGTCCGGGCGGCGGCGCGTACGGTGGAGGCATGGGTGCGGCACACCGCTCGGGTCTCGCGGGCCTCGCCGGTCTCGACCGGCAGGTCGTGGGGTGCCGGGCGTGTCCTCGGCTGGTGGAATGGCGGGAGGAGGTCGCCGCCGCCAAGCGGGCCGCCTTCGCCGACTGGACGTACTGGGGCCGCCCGGTGCCCGGCTTCGGTCCGTCGGACGCGCGGCTGCTGATCGTGGGGCTCGCCCCGGCGGCGCACGGCGGCAACCGCACCGGCCGTATGTTCACCGGCGACCGCTCCGGTGACGTCCTGTACCGGGCGCTGTACGAGGTGGGGCTCGCCTCGCAGCCCACCTCCGTCTCCGCGGACGACGGGCTGCGGCTGTCCGGGGTCCGGGTGACCGCGCCGGTGCACTGCGCACCGCCCGGCAACAAGCCCACCCCCGAGGAGCGGGACACCTGCCGGCCCTGGCTCGTCCGGGAACTGCGGCTGCTGCGGCCGACGCTGCGCGCGGCAGTCGTCCTCGGCGCGTTCGGCTGGCAGGCCGCACTGCCCGCGTTCGCCGAGGCGGGCTGGGCGGTGCCCCGTCCGCGGCCGCCGTTCGGGCACGGGGCACGGGTGACCTTGGCGAGGACGGAAGGACCGCTCGAACTGTTCGGCTGCTTCCACGTCAGCCAGCGCAACACCTTCACCGGCCGGCTCACCCCCGAGATGCTCAGGGACGTCCTGCGCACGGCGGCGGAAGCGGCGGGGCTGCCCGGACAGAGGCCCTGACGGGGTGGCCGAAATCGGCGCGACCTCGGGATGGCGGGCGAACTAGGGTGCCCGGATGAGCCTCTATCCGGAGATCGAACCGTACGACCACGGCCTGCTCGACGTAGGGGACGGCAACCATGTGTACTGGGAGACCTGCGGGAATCCACGGGGCAAGCCGGCGCTGGTGCTGCATGGAGGGCCGGGGTCCGGGGCGAGTGCGTGGGCGCGGCGGCTGTTCGATCCCCAGGCGTACCGGATCGTGCTGCTCGACCAGCGGGGGTGCGGGCGTTCCACGCCGAACGCGAGCGTGTACGACACCGACATGAGCGTCAACACGACGGCTCACCTCATGGCGGACCTGGAGCTGCTGCGGGAGCGGCTCGGCATCGAGCGGTGGCTGGTGTGGGGGGTGTCGTGGGGGTCGGTGCTGGGACTGCGGTACGCGCAGACGCATCCCGGCGTGGTGAGCGAACTGGTGCTGACCGGGGTGGCGTCGGGTTCGGACGCGGAGGTGGAGCTGCTGACCCGGGGGCTCGGAAAGCTCTACCCGGAGGCCTTCGAGGAGTTCCTGGGTGTGCTGGCGGAGGGGGCGGCGCGGGAGGGGAATCTGCCCGCCGCCTACAACCGGCTGCTGGAGTCGCCGGATCCGCAGGTGCGGGAGCGGGCGGCGCGGGCGTGGACCGACTGGGAGACGGCGATCATCCCGGCGCCGCCGCGTTCGGTGGAGCGCTACGAGGATCCGGCGTTCCGCATGGGATTCGCCCGTACCGTCACGCACTACTGGGGCAACGGGCACTTCCTGGGCGAGGCGGGGGAGGCGGGGGAGGAGGGGGTGGTCCTGCGCGACGCGCATCTCCTCAAGGGCATCCCGGGCACCCTCGTCCAGGGCAGCCTCGACTTCGGCAATCTCGTCGGTGTCGTCTGGCGGCTCCACCACGCCTGGCCCGGCAGTGAGCTGGTGGTCGTGGACCAGGCCGGGCACAACGCGAGCGCGCCCGGCATCGCGGAGGCGCTGGTGGCGGCCACCGACAAGTACGCCCGCCGTTGACCGTCCACCGGAGCACCCGGGCACGCCGCCCTCGGGTCACACGATCCGTGCCGCCGACACCGGCCAGGTGTTCGTCGACTTGGCGGAGTTGACGCTCCAGCGGTAGCGGGAGAACTCGCCGGTGGTGTCGGAGGCGTAGAACATCATGTGGCCGGTGTTGTTCTCGACCGTGCCCAGGTAGTCGACCGCGATCAGGTCGCCCGCAGATGACCGGCGGCCAGCAGCCGCTGGCATTGGACCATCCGCTCGGCCTCCAGGAGGTGCGGGGCGGCGACCGGGGTGAACGGGGTGCCGAGCGGGGCGGCCGCGGCGGGGCTCCCCGCCCCGCCGATCACGCCGGTCATCGCACCCGTCCCCACGAGTGCGGCTCCGCTCAACAGCCCGCGTCTGCTGACCATGGTCCTTGTCCTCCTCCCGTTGGGTGTCCGACCCCGGGAGTCTATTCGGACGGTTGTTCGGTAGCGGTCGGCTTTCGTGGTGTCACGCGTCGGGGTGCCGTTCCGGAGAGGTCCCCGAAGAGATGCCGCACGCTGGAGCGGTAGTTGGCCTGGACGTGGCGCAGTGCGTGGGCGCGGGCCCGGTCGGGGTCGCCGGAGGCGATGGCGTCGTACAGCTCACGGTGTTCGGTGAGCAGTTGCGGCCACTCCTCGTTCTGCCGGGTGAGCCAGCGCATCCGGCCGTCGACGGGTTCCATGACCGAGATCAGCAGGCTGTTGCCCGCCATCGCGAGGATGCCGTCGTGGAAGCGGGTGTTGACGTCGGTGATCGTCTCGGCGTCGTCGGCGGCGGTCGCGGCGGCCGCCTGGTCGAGGAGGTCGCGCAGCTCGGCGAGGGCGTCCGGGGTGGCGCGGGCGGCGGCCAGTCCGGCCGCGTACACCTCCAGCGCCTCGCGCAGCTCGAACAGTTCCTTGACGTCGTCGGGGGTGAGGCGGCGGACGACGGTCCGGCGCGCCGACTCGAAGAGGACGAAGCCCTCGGCGACCAGGGACCGGATGGCCTCCCGGACCGGTACCCGGGAGACGCCCAGCCGCTCGGCCAGTTCGCGCTCGACGAGCCGGTCGCCGGGGCGCAGGCGGCCCGCGATGATGTCCTGCCGCAGGGTGGCCAGGACGCGTTCGCGCACCGCTCCGAGGGGTTCGATCTTCGCCGTGGGGCTCATGGGGCCATCTTCGCCGACCCGGGGGTGCTTTTACGGAGCCGTAACGGGACGGACATCGGTCGCACCGCTTGACGGGAGGACTATGTCCGCAGTTTGGTATACCAAACGAGGATTCCGCATCCGGTGATCCCCCTCATGGAGGCCCCCGTGTCCCTCGCCGACAGTGCCGAAGCCACCGGCGCACCCGCGTTCGTCCCCGACCCCCGGCTCACCAACGAAGACCTCGCCCCCGCCGAGAAGCGGAACTGGAAGGTCTTCGACCTCTTCGCCATGTGGATGTCCGACGTCCACAATCTCGGCAACTACACGTTCGCCGCCGGTCTGCTGGTCCTCGGCATGAACGTGTGGCAGGTCTTCACCTCCCTCCTCGTCGGCTTCGTGCTCATCTACATCGGCATGAACTGGATGGGCAGGATCGGCCAGCGCCACGGCGTGCCCTTCCCGGTCGTCAGCCGGATCAGCTTCGGCGTCTGGGGCGCCAACATCCCCGCCCTCATCCGGGCCGTGATCGCCATCATGTGGTACGGCATCCAGACCTACCTGGCGTCCGTCGCGGTCAACGTGATGCTGCTGGCGGCCTGGCCGGGCCTGGAGTCCTGGACCCACCACTCCTTCCTCGGCCTCGACGCCCTCGGCTGGGTGTCGTTCGTGTCGTTGTGGCTGATCCAGGCGCTGATCATCAGCCAGGGCATGGAGTCGGTCCGCAAGTTCCAGGACTTCTGCGGCCCCGCGATCTGGCTCGTCATGATCGCGCTCGCGGTCTGGGTGCTGGCCAAGGCCGGCTGGACCATCTCCCTCACCACGACCCCGCACCCCGTCTCCGTGGGTGAGCAGTGGCGGCAGTGGTTCGGCGCGATCGGCCTGATCCTCGCCACCTACGGCACCCTGATGCTCAACTTCTGCGACTTCTCCCGCTTCGCCCCCGACTACAAGACGGTCCGGCGCGGCAACTTCTGGGGCCTGCCCGTCAACTCCACGGCCTTCGTGGTGGTGTCGGTCATCGTCACGGCCGGCTCGCTGGAGGTGTTCGGCGAAGCCATCACCGACCCGGCCGAACTGGTCGCCAAGGTCGGCAACACCTGGGTGCTGGTCCTGGCCGCGCTGACCTTCGCCATCGCCACCATGGGCGTCAACATCGTCGCCAACTTCGTCTCCCCGGCGTACGACCTCGCCAACGTCTGGCCGCAGAAGATCAGTTTCAAGGTCGGCGGCATGATCAGCACGGTCGCCGCGCTGGTCGTCACCCCCTGGAACCTCTTCTCCAACCCGACCGTCGTCAACTACTTCCTCGGCGGCCTCGGCGCCTTCCTCGGCCCGCTGTTCGGCGTGATCATGGTCGACTACCACCTGGTCAAGCGCGGCCGCGTCGACGTGAACGAACTGTTCGACGCCACCCCCGGCTCCCGCTACTACTACCGCAAGGGCGTCAACCCCAAGGCCCTGTGGGCGTTCCTGCCCTCCGCCGGGGTCGCCGCGGTGCTCGCCCTGGTGAAGACGTTCAGCGACATCGCCCCCTACTCCTGGTTCATCGGCACGGCCCTCGCCGCCGGCCTCTACGTCCTGCTGACCCGCACCGAGCGGGCGGCCGTCCCCGAACAGCCCACGGAGGTCTGAGAAGCGTGCGGAACGTACGGATCGTCGTCACCAACTGCAACACCACGCAGGAGATGACCGAGGAGATCGTGCGAGGTGCCCGGGCCGCGGCAGGCCCGGGCACCGCCGTGCTCGGCCTCACCCCCGACTGGGGACCGGAGTCGGTGGAGGGCTGGCTCGACAGCTACCTCTCGGCCGCGGCCGTCATCGACCTCCTGCGCACCTACGACGGACCGCCCTACGACGCCGTCGTCATGGCCGGCTTCGGCGAACACGGCCGTGAAGGCGTCCGGGAGCTGGTCGACGCCCCCGTCGTCGACATCACCGAGGCCGCCGCCCACCTGGCCTGCCTCCTGGGCCGCCGCTACGGCGTCGTCACCACCCTGGAGCGCTCCTGCGGCCAGATCGAGGACAGCCTGGAACTCGCCGGCGTCGGCCGCAACTGCGCCGCCGTCGTGGGCACCGGCCTCGGCGTCCTCGACCTCGGTGACGGGGAACGCACCGAGGCGGCCTTCCTCGCGGCGGCCGAACGGGCCCGTGACGCGGGCGCGGAGGTGCTGGTCCTGGGCTGCGCCGGGATGACCGGCCTCCAGAGGACGGTGGGCGAGAAGCTGGGGCTGCCGGTCGTGGACGGCGTGGGAGCCGCGGTGAAGCTGGCGGAATCCCTGGTGCACCTGGGCCTGACGACGAGCAGAGCGGGGAGCTTCGGGCGGCCGGTACCGAAGAGGCGGGTGTGGGGGACGCACTGAGCGCGACGCACTGGGCGCGACGCACTGGGCGCGACGCCGCCGGAGCACTGGTGCCGATAACCGTTCGACACCGGCCGCGCCGCGCCGCCACCCTTGCCTCCCGGAGCGCCTCCGCCCTGCCGCGCCCCGCCCCGCCCTGCCCTGCCCCGTCATCGTGACCGCTGGGAGACCGATGCCCGTGCCCGCCCTGAGCGACGCCGAGTTCCTCGACACCACCGCCGACCGACTCGCCGCGCTCCCCGCGGTCCGGGCCGTCGCGCTCGGCGGGTCCCGGGCCGAGGGAACGCACCGCCCCGACAGCGACTGGGACCTGGCCGTGTACTACCGGGGGACCTTCGACCCCGACGACCTGCGGGCCGTCGGCTGGGAGGGGGAGGTGTCGGAGATCGGCGGGTGGGGCGGAGGAGTCTTCAACGGGGGAGCCTGGCTGACCGTCGACGGGCGGCGGGTCGATGTGCACTACCGGGACCTCGACGTCGTGGAGCACGAGTGGGCCGAGGCCGAGGAGGGCCGGTTCCGGGTGGAGCCGCTGCTGTTCCATCTCGCGGGGATCCCGAGCTATCTCGTCGTCGCCGAGCTGGCCGTGAACCAGGTGCTGCGCGGTGAGCTGCAGCAGCCCGCCGCGTACCCCGGCAGGCTCCGCCGTACCGCCCCCGAGCGCTGGTACGGAACCGCCCGCGCCACCCTCGGCTACGCCCGGGCCGCCCACGCCGCCGCCGGCCGGCGCACCGAGGCCGCCGGGGCGCTCGCCGTGGCGGCGACGCAGGTCGGGCACGCGGTGCTGGCGGCGCGGGGGGAGTGGGTGACGAACGAGAAACGGCTGCTGCAAAGGGCGGGTCTGCGGGACGTCGACGAACTCGTATCCCTTCTCGGGAACGCCGAATCCGGTGAGATCGTGACCGCGCTCGAACAGGCCGAGATCCTTTTCGGGGAAAGCGTGCGGGACGTTTCGTGAGTCAGGTGCTCGAATAATCGTTGGAAGAGAATGAGTTGCCGTTGCTACGGTCGTTCTCGTGGCGAAACTCAATCAGATCATCGCAGTCGAGAAGGGCATCAAGTCCAAGGCTCACCAGGACCTGACCGCGGCTCATCACGGGCTGCAGAAGCCCGCGTTGCTGGCCGGTATCTCGCGTACCTACCAGCCCAAGGACGAGGAGGGCGAGCAGCTGCCGCCCGAGTCGACGCGTGTGCAGGTGCAGGCCGAGGACGTGCTGCGGGAGACCGCGGCCACCCTGACCCGGCTGTTCGACGTGACCGCCACGAAGGACTGGGCCAACTGCACCGCCCGCGCCGACGTGAAGGTGGACGGACGGGTCCTCGTCGCCGACGCCCCCGTGTCCTACCTGCTGTTCCTGGAGAAGCAGCTCGTCGACCTCAACACCTTCGTACGGAAGCTGCCCGTCCTCGACGCCTCCGAGGCCTGGGTGGAGGACCCCTCCACCGACGCCTGGAAGACCGAGCCGGTGCGGACCCTGCGGACCAGGAAGGTGCCCCGCAACCATGTGAAGGCGGAGGCGACCGAGAAGCACCCGGCGCAGGTCGAGGTGTACTACGAGGACGTGCCGGTCGGTTACTGGACGACCGTGAAGTTCTCCGGAGCCCTTCCGGCCCGCCGGGTCAACGAAATCCTCGCCCGCGTGGAGAAGGTGCAGCAGGCCGTGAAATTCGCCCGCGAAGAGGCGAACGGCGTCGACGTCGTCGACCAGCGGGTGGGTGACTCGGTTTTCGGGTACCTCTTCGCATGACCCGGCTACGGCCAAGTGAATTCAGACCCCCCGGCCCACTGAGGCCGGGGTGCGCGAGGAGCGCAAGCTGAAACTGAAGCTTGTCGTGATGATCACCCATCATCGGTGATCGCAGAATCTCAGACTCTTGCTCCAGACTCAGCATTCGCCGCCGATCGCCGGATCGACCGGGCCCAGGGCCCCGGACGTCGAAATGCTGGTTCAAGTCCAGCCCGCGCAGCTCGATGCGCGGTGGTCCAAAGGCAGGACGCGACGACATCAGACTCACCTGGGTCCTCAAGCGTGCCGGCGTGCCCCATGGGCGGCATCGACAGGGGCCGGGGGCAGGCTACGCCTCCGGCCCCGCTCCCGCGCTCCCGCTCCCGCATTCCCGGCCCTTCGGCACCAGGAATGCCCTTCCGGGCGTTGCGTTCATAAAGAAAGCGGGATCCGGCCCAGCCGTCACCTCGCCGAAACGCAACCGCCCCACGACCCCCGGAACCACCCCCTACCGTGGACACCACAGCCCACCGCTGACCGCCCCGGCCACCGTCGCCCGAAGGCCCCCCGCCCTCGACACGACAGGAGCCCTGTGTCCCCGCGTTCCGCCGTTGCCGGTCGCACCGTCCTTCCGCCCTGGCTCGCCCACGCCCTGCGTGCCCAGCGCGGACCCGTCCCCTGGAACGCGGTCACCCGCGGCGCGCTGGCCGCCGGGCCGCTGCTGCTGGCCGCCGTCCTCGCCGACCGCGCCTCCCTCGGAGTCGTCGCCGCCATCGCCGCGATGCTCGCCGGGATCAACGACCGGCCCGGCAGCCGACGGGCCGCCGTCAAGCGGCTCGGTGCACCCGCCCTCGCGGGAGCGGCCGGGATGCTCGTCGGGACGTACGTCGGCGACCAAGTGGGCGCCGTCGCGCTGACGGCCGTACTGACCGCCCTGGGCCTGCTCGCCGGCGGGATGAGCGCCATCGGGCCCGTCGCCTCCGGCGCCGGGACACAGCTGCTGGTGGCGGCGGCCATCGGCGCCGGGATGCCCGTGCCCGAGGCCGGCTGGACACGCGCCCTCGCCTTCCTCGCCGGCGCCGGCTGGCTGCTCGCGCTACGGCTCGCGCTGCCCACGCCCGGCTCCCTGACCGGCGACTTCCGCTTCGACGGGGAGCGCGCCGCCGTCTCGGGGGTGTACGACGCCGTCGCCGACCTCCTCGACGCCACCGGCACCCCCCACGCCACCGCCCGCCGTGCCGCCCTCACCGCCGCCCTCGACCACGCCCAGGACGCCCTCACCGGCCCCCGGCTGCGCCGCTTCGCCAGCTCCGCCGCCGAACGGCGTCTGCACGCCCAGTACGCCGCCGCCCTGCCCCTCGCCGAGGCCGCGACCGCCCTCGCCTGGGCCGGGGACGCCGTCTCCGCCCGCGCCGCCGAAGCCCCCCGCCGGCTCGCCGCCGCCGTACGCGACAACACCCCCACCGGGCCGCTGCCCGCGCCCTCCCGGTCCGCGCCCGCGCTGCGCGCCCTCGACGACGCGCTGCTGCACGCCGCCGAGGCCTTCGACCGGGGCGGCGGAGGAGATCTGCACACCCGTCGGCGCAGTCCCCGCGATCTGCTGCGGACCGCGTTCGGGGCGGGCGGGCGCGAGTACGGCCTGCGGGTCGCCCTCTGCTTCGGAGCCAGCGCGGCCATCGCCCAGGCCCTGCACCACTCCCACTGGTACGGGCAGCACACCCACTGGTACTGGCTGCCCGCCACCGCCGTCTTCCTCGTCAAGCCCGACCTCGGACCGCTGGTGTCGCGGGTGCTGTGCCGGGCCGCCGGGACCGTGCTCGGCGCGCTGCTGTTCGCCGCGTTCGCCGCCGTGCTGCCCCGGCCGGAGGGACTCGTCGCGCTGGTCGCCGTCTGCGGGGCGCTGATCCCCGTCTCCACCCGGCACTTCGCCGCGCAGACCGCCGTCGTCACCGTGCTCGTGCTGTCCCTCGTGATGGTCGGCGGCGAGCCGCAGGCCTCTGTCAGCCGTATCGCCGAGACCCTGCTGGCCTGCGCGATCGTCATCGTCGTCGGACATCTGCCGATGCCGGGGGAGCGCGGCGGCCAGGTGCGCGCCCGGCTCACCGCGGCCACCGGCGCCGCGCACGCCTACCTCAGCCACGTCCTCGACGGCCCCGACGACCGCGCCGTCCGCTGGACCCTGCGCCGCGAGGCCTACCGCACCCTCGCCGAGGCCCGTACCGCCATCGCCCTCGCCGCGCATGAACTGCCCGCCCTCGCCCGCCACACCGAGGGCACGGACGAGGTCGCCGCCCTCCTCGAACGGCTCGTCGACACCACCACCGCCTGCGCCGTCCACCTCGACGACACCGGCCGGCTCACCCCCGGGCACCGGGCCCGGCTCACCGAACTCCTCGCCGAACTCGCCGCACGCCGCGACCGCCTGGGCCTCACGAGCCCGCCCTCCGAACTACCGCTCGCGGTCTGATGCCCGTGTCGGGGGCTGGTGCTTGCGGTCTGATGCCGGTGTCGGAGGGCTGGTGGTCGCGGTCCGACGACCGCTCGGGGGCTGGTGCTTGCGGTCTGATGCCCGTGTCGGAGGGCTGCTGGTCGCGGTCCGACGGTCAGCGTCCGAGGGCTGCCGGTCGCGGTCCGGCTGGCGCCGGGCGAGGGATGGCGCTCGCCGTCCGGCAGGCACCGTCCGTGGGCCGGCGCTCGTGGTCCGACCGGGACCGTGTCCGGGCTGACCCGGCTTCGGGCCGCGTCAGTCGATCCGCACCCACACCGGGGCGTGGTCCGACCCCGGCTCGCTGCGGTGTGCCGCCGGATCCGCCCCCACCGACGGCAGCCGAAGCACCCCCTCGGCCCCCGGTCCGCTTCCCGTCCCCGCCTCCGCCACCCGGTGGACCAGCCGATGGCTCGTCAGGATGTGGTCGATCAGCTCACGGCGCCCGGAGTCGATCCGCGAGTAGCGCCGCTCCGCGGGGATCAGCGGGGCCACGTCCCACAGCCGGGCCGCGTCGCCCCTGTCCGGTGTCTCGAAGCCCGGCGTGCCGATCTCCGACCCGGGCGGACCGAGCGGGATCTGGGTGGTCGCCGCCCGCACCTCGTCGTTCAGATCGCCCAGCACCGCCACATCGCGCGCCTGGCCGTCACCCGCCAGGAGCTCGTCGGCGAGCGCCCGCAGCGCCGTCGCCTCGGCGGCCCGGCGGTGCAGGGCGTACGCGCCGTATCGGGCCCGTTCGCCCTCGTCCCGCGGGAAGAAACGATCCCCCGGATACGACAGCAGCTTCGACTTCAGATGCGCCACCGCCACCCGCAGCGGCCCCGCCTCCGTCACCGTCTCCACCGCCAGGAACCCGCGCCCCGCCCCGTCCGACACCGCACCGGAGTCGTCCGACTGCACCGGCCGCACCTCCGGCGGGAACGCGCGCGTGTCCGCCAGCACCTCCAGCGGCGTACGGCTGATCACCCCGACCCGGATGCCCCGGCCGTCCGGGAGCGCGGAGAGCGCCACGTGCCAGGCGCCACCCACCGTCTCCAGCAGATCCGCCAACGCCTCCGGCTCACCGACCTCCTGCACGGCGAGCACCCCCGGGTCCAGCGCGGTGACCACGGTGGCGAGCGCGGCGAGCTTCGCCTCGTACGCCGCCTTGTCCTTCGGGCCGAACGGCCCTCCGGGCCGGTACAGGTTCTCCAGGTTCCAGGTGCCGAGGAGCATGCCGGGATCCCTCCGGGAGGTGTCGTGGCGCCAGCGTGCCCGGCCACCGCGCACGACGACAGGTCCGCGACACGATGCGGGCCACGGCTCACACGACGACACGACACCGGCGTACGTCGACACGATGACGCCTACTGCGCCGCCCGCCCCGGAAGTGCCCCGCACGCGAAAAACTCCCGGCGGCGCCGATGAGTTCCGCACCGCACCCCGGTCACCCCTTCGAGTCAACTGCAGTACAGGAGGGGCCCCATGGCGCATCCGGAGCTTCCGGGACTGCCGGAGATCGTCTCGCGTGAGGCATGGCGCACGGCACGCGCGGAACTGCTCGCCGAGGAGGAGGCGCTGGCCCGCGCCCGGCAGGCGCTGACCGCGCGACGGCGGCGCCTGCCCATGGTCGGGATCGGCACGGAGTACGTCTTCGAGGGCGGCGACGGCAAGGCCACCCTGCTCGACCTCTTCGGCGGACGCGGACAACTCCTGCTGTACCACTTCATGTTCGCGCCGGAGTGGGAGGAGGGCTGTCCCCACTGCTCCGCCTTCCTGGACCAGCTCGGCCACCTCGCCCACCTCACGGCCCGCGGCGTCTCCTTCGCGGCCGTCTCCCGGGCGCCGTATCCGCGCCTGCTCCAGTTCAAGGCCCGCATGGGCTGGACACTGCCCTGGTACTCGTCGTACACGAACGACTTCAACCATGACTTCGACGTCACACGGGAGCAGGACGGCGGCCTCGTCGAGCGGCCCGGGCTGAGCTGCTTCCTGCGGGACGGCGACCGTGTCTTCCACACCTACTCGGTGCACGGCCACGGCCTCGACGGGCTCGGCTCCCTCCCCGGCCTCCTGGACCTCACCGCCCTGGAACCACCGGCCGGCGCCCCCGTCCGCCATCACGACGCGTACGACCTCTGACACGCGCGGTGCCGGAGATGTCCGGAACGTGACCGGATCCTCACCGTCCGCGCCGAACCCGTGTCAACTACGTCTCAGTAACGCAACTGAGCGAGCTTTCCGGCCTCCGGAGGGCGTTAACTCCTACGGGAGTACGACGCTTTCTGGAGGTGCGAGATGGTGAACGGGCGAACCGTGCTCGAGCGCTTTCCCGCAGGCGGGCCGCGCGGATCGTGGCCCGCGGAGGAGTTCGCGCAGGCACGCCGGATGGAGGGACTGGCCGCCGAGGTCGTCATGGACCTCGCGACCGACACCTTCCTGGTGATCGTCCGGGGCGGCGACGCCACGGACTGACCCTCAGCCGACGCTCGGCGTGGGCGCCGTCGGGCTGAACTGTTCCGCCTGGAGCGCGTACAGCTCCGCGTAGACGCCGCCGCAGGCCAGCAGCTCGTCCGGAGTCCCGGACTCCACCAGCCGGCCCTGGTCGAGGACGTGCACCAGGTCCGCGTGGCGCACCGACGCCAGCCGGTGGGTGATCAGCACCACCGTCTGGCCGCTGCCCGCCAGCGCACGGATCTTGTCGAACACCTCCAGCTCCGCGCGGGCGTCCAGGGCCGCCGTCGGCTCGTCCACGATCAGGATGCGGCCCCGCCGGTACGCGGCCCGCGCGATGCCGAGCCGCTGCCACTGGCCGCCGGACAGCTCGTGCCCGCCGCTGAAGTTCCGGGCCAGCAAGGTGTCCAGACCGCGCGGCAGATCCCCGACCACCTCCTCGGCGCCCGCCTGCGCGACCGCGTCCGCCAGCCGCTCCTCCGTCAGCGGCGCCGACGAACGCCCCACCGCCACGTTCACCCGCGCGGTGAACGGCCACCGCTTGAAGTCCTGCGCCACCATCGCGATCCGCTCGGCCAGTTGGCGCCGGTCCGCGTCCGCCGCGTCCACACCGTCCCACAGGATCCGCCCCCGGTCCGGCCGGTACAGCCCGGCCAGCAGCTTCACCAGGGTCGTCTTGCCGGAGCCGTTCTCCCCGACCAGCGCGACGATCCGGCCCAGCGGGAGGGAGAGCGTGACGTCCTCCAGGGCGGGCCGGGCCGACTCGCCCGGATAGCCGAACGTGACGTTCTCGAAGCGGATCTCCCGCGGATCCTCCGGCAGGGCCGCCCCGCCCACCGGGATCGCCCGCTCGGCCGCCTCGACGTACAACCGCTGGAGATCCCCCACGAACAGGGCCTCCTCATGCAGCTGGTTGACCTCCAGGACCAGCGTGTTCAGGCTCGCCGAGCCGCTGCGGATCGCGATCACCGCGGTGCCCGCGACCGCCAGCGCCATCGTCCCGGTGAGCAGCAGCCCGCCCAGCGTGGCGTACGTCGCCAGCGTCGCCAGGCCCGTCCAGGTCGCCGCGAACAGACCGGTGCGGGCGGCGAGCCGGGCCAGCCGGGCCTGCTCCGCCTCCGCGGTCTCCGACATCGCCCGGAAGTGCCGCAGCAGGAACGGGCCGACACCGTGCACCCGGATCTCCGGAGCCGCCTCCGGCTCGGTGAGGAGGGAGGCGATGAGCTGACCCGCGCGCGCGTGCTGCACCCAGGTGTGGAACGACTCGTAGCGGCGTCGCGCGTTCGTCAGCGCGCTCCAGGCGCTCGGCAGCGTCATCGTGATCAGCAGCGGCAGCAGCAGCGGATGCAGCACCGTCAGCACACCGGCCGCCGCGACCAGCGAGATCATCGCGTTCACCACGCGCGTGCCGTACATGATCATCCGCCGGGCGGAAGAGGCGCCGTACTGCGCGGTGTCCAGCAGCTTGTGGAAGGCGTGGTCCTCGATCGCGGCCAGCTCCACCGCCGCCGCCCGCTCCAGATACAGCTCGGTCGCCACCCGCTCCACCTTGGGCTCCAGCCGCCCCGTGGCGTACGTCGACGCGGCCCGCAGCAGCGCTCCGACGAGGAGGACGACGGCCATGACGACCAGGGCGGGAAGAGCTCCGTGCAGCCGGTCCTCGATGGGGCCGCCGCCGATCAGCCGGCTCAGCACCGCGTTCACTGCGAGCAGTCCCACCGCCTGGGCCATGCCCCGGCCCACCTCGGCGGTCAGCACGGTGCGGGCGGCCCGCGGGTCGGCCTGCCGGGCCAGCCGCAGGCTCACGCCCAGCAGGGAGGGCAGCCGGGTCACCATGGCGCGGAAGCTCAGCTCCAGGAAGGCGTCCCGGTGCTGGTTCCAGCCCATGTCGTAGCGGAGCGGGCCGCCGAAGAGGAGCCGTTCCGACTCGGACACCTCGCGGTCGTCGGGCCCTTTCGGTTTCGGTGCCTCTTCTGTCGCTTCCGCCGCTCCCGTCTCTCCCGCTTCTCCTGACTTCCCCGCCTTCCCCACCTGTGCGCCTCCCGCGATCGTGGACGAACGGCCACTATCCCGAGAGGCGCCGGGTCCGGACAGGGCGCGGGACGCGGAAGCAGGATGCGCGGGGGCGTACGCCGGGGGTGGCCGGGCGAGGGGGCCGGTGATGTGGCGCGGGGCGAGAGGGGTCGGTGGTGCGGCCGGCTAGGCGCTGATCGGCCGTGACCAGGTGGGCGTCGTGCCCGTGAGGCGGCACAGGGCCAGGTAGAGCGGGATCGGCGGGGTGTACGGAAGCGTGCCGTCCGGCCGGTGGATGAGGTCCGGCGCGGGTAGCGACTCCGGGACGATCGCGCCAGGCGTGTAACGCGCCGGGGCGGGCCACTCCAGGGCGTAGTCGGAGTCGCACGGGACGAGCCACCACCAGTGCGCCTCGTCGGCGTAGACGCAGCCCACGCGGGGCAGCCGCGGCAGGAGCAGCGGGCCGATGCCGACCGGTACGGCCACGGCGTCACAGCCCAGCGGGGCGATCATGCCGTCCGGCACGGTCAGCCGGCGGGGCGGCTCCGGGACGGGGCCCAGGTCGCGCCGCAGCCGGACGAGTGTGTCGAGGGAGCGCACCGGCCGGCCGGGCGCGCCGCTCATGCCCTCCCTCGCTCTCGGCTTCTCTCGAACCGAGGGAGCCCCGTGCCGCCCCCGACACCGGGGAACGGACGAGGGACGGAGGCCTCGCCGACGGGGGTGACCGGAGCGGCGGGGCCGCTGGGGCCGACGGGCGCGGGGGAGTGGCCGGTGGCCTGGTGGTCCGGGCCGCGCTCGTCCGCGCGGTGGGCGTCGGCGGTGCGGTGATCCGGTGCGCGGTGGGCCTGTGCGCAGTGATCCTGCGTGCGGTGGTCCGTCGCGCGGTGGTTCAGCGGGCTGTGACTGTGGCTGTGGCTCACGGAGGTGTGGCCCAGCGGAGGGTGCCCGTAAGCGGTTTGGTCCAGGGCGTGATGGCTCGGGCCCTGGTGCTCCAGGACGCAGAGGTCGGACACGCGCTGTTCCGGGGTGCGGCGGTCCGGGCCGAAGGGGTTGGCCGCGCGCTGCTCCGGAGCGTGGTGCTCCTTGGCCGAGGGCCTGCTCGCGGTCTGGCCCGTGGGCTTCGGCATGCCGGACGGGGCCCTGCGCATCAACTCGGCCGCGTACGCCTCCGCCGCACCGCGTGAGGGCGCCGGACGCACCGCCGGAGCGGAGCCCTGCGGTCCGCGGTCGAGGGGGGCCTGGTCGCGGCCGGCTCGCTCACGGCGAGACGGCTCCGGGCCGGCCTCGTCGGGGCGAGACGGCTCACGGTTGGTCTGCTCGGGGCGAGACCGCCGGGGGCCGGCCTGCGCGGGATCGGATCGCTCGGGACCAGATCGCTCGGGACCAGATCGCTCGGGGCGGGCCTGCTCGGGACGGACCGCGTCGCGATGCATCCGGGCGCTGTGGGTCCGGTCGCGATCGGTCCGGTCTCGATGCGCCGGGTCGGAATCGGTCCGGTCTGGACCTGCCGGGTCGGAATCGGTCCCGTCTCGACCTGCCCGTTCGGAATCGGTCCGGTCTCGATCCGCCGGGTCGCGATCGGTCCGGTCTCGATGCGCCGGGTCGGAATCGGTCCGGTCTCGACCTGCCGGTTCGGAATCGGTCCGGTCGGAATCGGTCTGGTCGCGATCGGTCCGGTCGAGATCGGACCGGCCGGGGTGGACCTGGCCGGGAAGGATCTGGCCCGGATGGATCGGGCCGGGACGGATCGAGCCAGGCTGCATCGGATCGCGGTGGATCTGCTCCACCACCTCGTCCTCGTCCCCGGAGCCGTCGGCCGGCCCGGGCTTGGGACGGGCGCCCCAGCCGAGATCGTCGCGCGGCTCGGCGTGCTCCGCGAGGGCGGCGTCGGCGCCCTCCCGTGGCTCCGCGACCGCCGCCGGTCCGTCCGTTCCGCGCGGCAGGTCCGCCCAGACCAGCAGGCCGGAGCCGTGCTCCTGGGCGCCCCACGCGTGACAGAGGGCCTCGACGAGGAGCAACCCCCTCCCGTGCTCCTCCTCGGGCCGCTGCGGGGAGGGATGCGGATCCTCGGCGGTACAGCCCTGATCGCGCACGGCTATACGCAGCACGTCGTCACCGTCGAGCAGCTCGCACACGACGACATCGCTGGCCGTGTGCACGATCGCGTTGGTGACCAGCTCGGATATGACGAGAGCCGCGGTGTCGCAGGTGTCCTCGCACACCGACCAGCCGGTCAGCCGGGCCCGTGCCAGGCGTCTGGCCTGGGCGGGGGAACCCGGATGGGCGGCCAGTTCGAATCGGAACCGGCGCTCGGCAGCGGCCTGGTCGGGGCCTGCTCCCGGGGCGGCACCGAGACCCTGGGGGCGGCCTGCGGCGGCGTCTGTTCCTAAAGGCGCGGACGGAATCACGCTTGCCACTATCGCCGCGCCGTGAACACTTGGCAAGTGTCACTCTGAAAAATGCAGAGTGCTGTGTGACGCGGTGGAGGGCCGTGGCACACTGCTCGCAACAGCATGTTGAGCGGCGCCAGTTGGGATCACCGGAGATCCGTACGTAGTCGTACAGATCGTTCGAATAGGTCTTCGAATGGCGCCGTAGGGCTGTCAGGATTCGTTCCGTCACCGGCCGGTCGGGGGCTGCTCAGCGCGGCCGAGACGACCGGGCGGCCGGGGCTCTTCGTGGAGGTGGAGCGTGAGCGAACCGCGGTCCGCGCCGACCGTCGGACAGGTCGTCCTCGGCCGGCGCCTGCTGGACCTGCGGGAACGCGCAGGGCTCAAGCGGGAGGAGGCCGCCCGCATCCTCCGGGTCGCCCCCGCCACCGTCCGCCGGATGGAGATGGCCGAGGTCGGCCTCAAGATCCCGTATCTCCAGCTGCTGCTGAAGGCCTACGGCGTCACCGACGAGGAGGCCGAGGGGTTCGTGCAGCTGGCCGAGGAGGCCAACAAGCCCGGCTGGTGGCAGCGCTTCCACGACGTCCTGCCCGGCTGGTTCTCGATGCACGTCAGCCTGGAGGGCGCGGCCGCCCTGATCCGCCAGTACGAACCGCACTTCGTCCCCGGTCTGCTCCAGACCGAGGACTACGCGCGCGGGGTCCTGAAGTCCGGAGCCATCGGCCAGACCCGGCCGGAGGACATCCAGCGTCTTGTCGACCTGCGCATGCAACGCCAGGAACTGCTCACTCGTAAGGACGCGCCCCGGTTGTGGGTCGTGATGGACGAGACGGTGCTGCGCCGCCCGGTGGGCGGTCCGGAGGTGATGCGCGCGCAGATCGACAAACTGCTCGAGGCGACGAAGCTGCCCAACGTGACGCTTCAGGTGGCCCCGTTCTCGAACGGGCCGCACCCCGGCACCTACGGGCCCTTCGTGCTGTTCCGATTCGCCATGCCGGAGCTTCCGGACATGGTCTACAGCGAGTACTTGACCGGCGCCGTCTATCTCGACGCGCGCACCGAGGTGGCGACCCATCTCGAGGTCATGGACCGCATGGCGGCGCAGGCCGCTACTGCACATCGCACGAAGGAGATCCTCAGGGATTTCCGCAAGGAGCTGTGAATGGATCGCATCAAGCCGCGCAAACGGGTCTACAACGGCATGCCCGCGCGGGACTTGGGCAGCGAGGGCTGGCACAAGCCCTGGAGCGGCGGGAACGGCGGCAACTGCCTGGAGGCGATGAAGCTCGCCGACGGCCGGATAGCCGTCCGCCAGTCGACCGACCCGGACGGTCCGGCGCTGATCTACACCACCGACGAGATGACGGCCTTCATCGAGGGGGCCAAGGCGGGGGATGCCGACTTCCTGCTGTCCTGACCTGATCACCACCGATCGCTTTTCGATTGCCCTGCTGCCACCCCGTTCCTCTCTGTCCTTCGACATCCTTGATTTGGCACTGACTTGATTATTCGTTGCGTCTTACGGAGCGTTTCATGACCGGGCAGGAACCCGCCCCCGCTGTCGAGATCGACACCAGCAAGCCCCATCCCGCGCGGATGTACGACTGGTACCTCGGCGGCAAGGACAACTACCCCGTCGACGAGGCCATGGGCCGCCAGATGCTCGCGCTCGACCCGCGCGTGCCGGTGATGGCACGAGTCAACCGCGCGTTCATGCACCGCGCCACGCGCTGGCTGGCCCGGAACGGCATCCGCCAGTTCCTGGACATCGGCACGGGCATCCCCACCGAGCCCAATCTGCACCAGGTCGCCCAGGAGATCGCACCGGACGCCCGCGTGGTCTACTGCGACAACGACCCGATCGTCCTCGCCCACGCGGCGGCACTGCTGCGCAGCACGCCCGGCGGTGTCACCGAGTACCTCCAGGCGGACGTCCGCGACCCGGCCACCATCGTCGAGGGGGCCAGGAAGACCCTGGACCTCACCCGGCCGGTGGCCCTGTCGCTGGTCGCGCTCCTGCACTTCGTCCCCGACCAGGACGGCGCGCACGACCTCGTCGACCGACTGCTCGCCGAACTCCCCTCGGGCAGCTACCTGATGATGACCCACGCCACCGCCGACTTCACCCCGGAGGAGTCCGCGGCGGCCACGGAGAAACTCAAGGCCGCGGGCGTGACCCTGGCCCTGCGCTCCCGCGAGGAGTTCAGCCGCTTCTTCGACGGGCTCGACCTGGTCGACCCGGGCGTGGCGGTCGTACCCGACTGGCACCCCGAACTCGGCGAACCGGTCCCGGGCCAGGAGGACGGGGTCATCCCCGGCTACGGGGCGGTGGCCCGCAAGCCGTAGCCCCCCGAGCCTCAGGCCCCGAGCCCTGGCCCGCACCCTCGGCACCTTCACCCCCTGACGACCGCCCGGCAGCGGGAGGCCGTCAGGGGCCCGGTCCGGCACACCTACCTCCCCACAGAGCCCTTCCCCTGGGACCGGAGAGGACCCGCAGCACCCCCTCCGGACACAGAGCCGGAGGCCGGGCCGGGTTGCGTACCGGTCGGCCCGGCCGGGCCAAGTTGCGTACCGGCTGGCCCGGCTGGGCCGGGTTCCTTACCGGTCGGCCCGGCTGGTCCAGGTTCCGTACCGGCCGACCCGGCTGGTCCGGGTTCCGTACCGGCCGGCCCGGCTGGGCCAAGTTGCGTACCGGCCGGCCCGGCCCGGCCGGGTTCCGCACCGGCTCGACCAGTTGGCCCGGATGCCGCACCTGCTCGACCGACCGGGCCCGCTTTCACACCGGCCGGGCCGACCGGCCCGGGTGCCGTGCCCGGCGGCGGCAGCACCTCGCACAGGGCCTCCAGCGCCGCCCCGTACGCATGCTCCGAGGGCGTCGCGTATCCGACGACCAGGCCGTCCCCCACCGCCATGTCCGTCCCCGGGTGCCGGTAGTCGGCCAGCCCGTCCAGCGCGACCCCGTGCCAGGTGGCCGCCTTCACCGCCGACCGCTCGGTGCCCGCCGGCAGACGCAGCACCGCGTGCAGACCCGCCGCGACCCCGCCGACCTCGATGTGCGGGGCCCGCGCGGCCAGCACCTCCACCAGCCGGTCCCGGCGACCCCGGTAGCGCTGTCGCATACGCCGGACATGACGGTCGTACGCCCCCGACACGACGAAGTCGGCCAGGCTCAGCTGCTCCAGGACACTCGCCCACGCCTCCCGCTCCCCCTTGACGGCGAGGACGGCGTCGACGTACCGCCGCGGCAGCACCATCCAGCCGAGGCGCAGCGCGGGCGAGAGACTCTTGCTGACCGAACCGACGTAGATCACCCGCTCGGGGTCGAGGCCCTGCACGGCGCCCACCGGCCTGCGGTCGTAACGGAACTCGCCGTCGTAGTCGTCCTCCACCACCACCGCGCCCCGCGCGCGGGCCCAGTCGATCACCGCCGCGCGACGGCCCGCGTGCAACGGTCCCCCGGTGGGGAACTGATGAGCGGGCGTCAGCAGGACGCCCCGTTCACGCCCCAGCAGATCGACACGCGCCCCGGCCCCGTCCAGCGGCAGCGGAACCGTCCGCACCCCAGCCGCCGCCAGCAGCTCCCGGTGGAAGCCAAGCCCGTACGCCTCCACGGCGAGCGGACCGCGCACCACCCCACCCGGACCGCACAACAGCCGCAGGGCGTGGGCGAAACCGGAGCAGATCACGATCCGCTCCGGCTCGGTCCGCACACCACGCGCACGTGCCAGATACTCGGTCAGCGCCTCGCGCAACTCCCGGCGCCCGGCCGGATCACCCGGCCCGAACACCTCGCTCGGCGCCTGTTGCAGCGCCCGCCGATAGGAGGCCAGCCAGGCCGCGCGCGGGAACGCCGAGGCGTCCGGGGTGCCCTGCCGCAGATCGTGCCGAGGGCCACGCGCGCGGAGCGGCGCCTTCACCGGCACCCGCTCGGCATGCCGCAGCGGGAGGGCACGATCGGCGACCCGGGTACCCGAGCCCTGACGCGCGGTCAGCCAGCCCTCCGCGACGAGCTCGGCGTACGCGTCCGCCACCGTGTTGCGCGCCACCCCGAGATCCGCGGCGAGCGAACGGTACGGCGGCAGCCGCGTCCCCGGCGCCAGCCGCCCGCTGCGCACGGCCTCGCGCAGCGCCCCGATCAGAGCCGCCCGCCGCCCGCCCGGCCCGGACAGCTCCACATGCAGGTCGGCACCGATCCGCTCCGCAGAATTGACCCACGAATCCGCCATGGAAATGCACCCTATCGGAGGTCTTTCATGCCCCTAGGTTTATCTGCATGACGACGCACACGACCGACACCACGACCGCCGCCCTCCAGACCGCCGCGCTCCTTTCCGGGGCGATCGCCGCCGCGGAGGCCGCACGCACCCGGCTCGACTTCGGGAAGTCCGCCCGGCCGGCCTTCCGCGCCCTCATCGGCCTCGACGCCGCCGCCCGCGAGGGCCTCGACCCCGCCCTCGTCGAACTGATCCAGATCCGCGCCTCGCTGCTCAACCACTGCGCGTACTGCCTGCACATGCACACCAACGACGCCCGCAAGGCCGGCGAGAGCGAGGACCGCCTGCACCTGGTCGCCGTCTGGCGCGAGGCCCGCCACTTCTACACCGAGAAGGAACAGGCGGCCCTCGCCCTGACCGAGGCGGTCACCCTGGTCGCCGACGGAGGCGTCCCGGACGACGTCTACGCCGAGGCAGCCGCCCACTTCGACGACCACGAACTGGCCCAGGTGCTCGCCCTCATCTGCACGATCAACACCTGGAACCGGGTGGCCCTCGCGACGGGCAAGGTCGCGGGCACGGACGAACGCCGCTGACCGGTCGTGCGGCGGGACCGCCGGGACATATCGCCGTACCACCGTCACACGCTCATAGGACGGTCGTACGGCGATATGGGCGCCGGCAGCCGCGAACCGCCCGAGAGCCGCCGGTCCACCGCCGCCGCCACCGCACGCCCCTCCGCGATCGCCCACACGATCAGCGACTGCCCGCGCGCCGCGTCCCCGGCCGCGAACACGCCGGGGACGTTCGTCGCGAAGTCACGGTCCCGCGCGATGGTGCCCCGCGGCTCGAGCGTCAGCCCCAGCTGGTCCACGAGCCCGTCCGCCCGGTCCGGCCCGGAGAAACCGAGCGCCAGCAGCACCAGGTCCACCGGCAGCTCCCGCCCGCTCCCCGCCACCGGCCGCCGCCGCGCGTCCACCTCGACGAGATGCAACGACCGCACCCGCCCGTCCTCGTCCCCGCTGAAGCGGAGCGTGGACGCCGCGAACAGGCGCGCGTCCGCGTCGGCCGCCGGCGCACTGCGCAGCTCGCGCGCCTCCTCGTGCGCGGCCGACAGCCGGTAGATCTTCGGGTACGTCGGCCAGGGATCCATGTCCTCGTCACGGTCCGCGCCGGGCTGGGCGTAGATGTCGAGCTGGGTCACCGACGCCGCGCCCTCGCGGACCGCCGTCCCCAGGCAGTCCGCGCCGGTGTCCCCGCCGCCGACGATCACCACATCAAGTCCGGCCGCCGACATCGGCGAGACCTCGAGATCGCCCTCGCACACCCGGTTGGCCAGCGGCAGATACTCCATCGCCTGATGTATCCCGGCCAACTCCCGCCCCGGCACCGGAAGTTCCCGCCAGGCCGTCGCCCCGGTGGCGATCACCACGGCGTCGTAGCGGGCCCGCAACTCGGCCGCGCCCACGTCCCGCCCCACCGCCGTGCCCGTACGGAACCGCGTCCCCTCGGCGATCATCTGCTCGATCCGCCGGTCCAGATGGCGCTTCTCCATCTTGAACTCGGGGATCCCGTACCGCAGGAGACCGCCGATCCGGTCGTCCTTCTCGTACACCGCGACCGTGTGCCCGGCCCGGGTCAGCTGCTGCGCGGCGGCCAGCCCGGTCGGCCCCGAACCGATCACCGCCACCGTCTTCCCCGAGAGCCGGTCCGGCGGGCTCGGCGGCGCGAACCCCTCGGCCCAGGCCCGGTCGGCGATCGCCACCTCGACGTTCTTGATCGTCACGGCGGGCTGGTTGATGGCGAGGACGCACCCCGCCTCGCACGGCGCAGGACACAACCGTCCGGTGAACTCGGGGAAGTTGTTCGTCGCGTGCAGCCGGTCGCTCGCCGCCCGCCAGTCCTCCCGCGACACCAGGTCGTTCCACTCCGGGATCAGGTTGCCGAGCGGACACGCGTCGTGACAGAAGGGGACGCCGCAGTCCATGCAGCGGTCGGCCTGCTTGCTGACGATGGGCAGGAGCGCGCCGGGGACGTACACCTCGTCCCAGTCCCGCACCCGCTCCTCGACCGGCCGGCGGGGCCAGTCCTGGCGGGGGGTCGTCATGAATCCCTTGGGATCGGCCATGGGCGTCTTCCTTGCGTACGCGTGGACAGGCCGAGCGTCATCGGGCGGCACTCTTTCGGCCACGATACGTCCGGTCCGTCCGCCGTGCAGAGAGGCGGACGCCAGGCCCGACCGGAGACCGGACCGACTCGGATCCGGTCCGGCTCAGACCAGGGATATCGCGTACACGATCGCCGCCGCCGCCGAGGTGACCGCCCGCACATGGTTCCAGCGCGTCCACTGGCGCACGTACGTCGGCCAGTACGCCGCCGCTTCCGGCGCCCCCGGCTCCAGCTTCATCAGCGTCTCGTTGCGCGGCACGTTCGCCACGACGGTCACCCCGAACGCACCGACCAGATACAGCCCGCTGCCCAGCAGCAACGGGAGCATCCCCTCGTCCGGCCACAGCAGGAACGTCACCATGGCGATCCCCGCGCACAACCCCGCCGCCCCCAGGAACAGCACCAGGAACACCGGCGTCATCGCCGAGGAGTTGATCGCGTTCATCGCGGCGACCCCCTGCGCGGCCGGCAGCTTGGCGAGCCCCCGCATCACCAGCACCGAGAACGCGCAGAACACCCCCGCCATCACCCCCGTCGTGACGGCGCCGAGCAGCGCGAGCATCGGATACGGTCCGTCGATCACTGTCACCGTGAACTCCCCCTGTCGTCCGAAGATCCTGCCCGGCCCTGCCCTGTCACCTCAAGTGATATCCCGTATGTGATCGGTGACTGGTGACTGGTGACCGGTGACCAGCGATCGGTGACCGGTGACCGGGGGGAGGGGCCCCCTCCCCCCTCCCCTCCCCCCTCCCCTCCCCCCTCCCCTCCCCACCCTCCCCGCCCCCGCCCTCCCGCCACTCCCGCAGCCGTGCCTCCACCCCTGCCGCGATCCGCCGTCTCGCCTCGTTGCGCGGCACGCCGTTCATCAGCAGCTCGTCGTAGGGCGTCTCCAGATGCCGTACGGAGGCCGCGACCGCCGAGATCACCGCGCCCTCGGTCAACGCCCGCCCGGCGGCGCTGCGGCCCACCCGCCCGCTGCCCCGCACCGAGGCGTGGGCCGCGATCTCCCGGGCCCGCGCCACCGGGCAGCCGGGCAGCAGGCGCAGGATCTCTGCCGCGAACGCCTCCGTGAACCGCGCGTCCGTCACGGCCCGCCGCCGCGCGTCCCGCAGCCGGCGCCGCCGCCGGGCCTCGGCGTCGGCCAGGCACCGCTGCTCGGCCCGGGCGAGCCCCGCCTCCTCGACCAGGACGCCCTGCCGCTCGTAGCGCCCTTTGCGCCGGTTGAACCGCATGACCACCGCCGACAGCCCGCTCTCCTCCCGCGACCTGCGTGTCAGCGCCGTGTCGCCGCGGGGCAGGAACACCAGGTGCCCCAGGTCGGCGCAGTCAAGGCAGCGGGACCCGCTCTCCTCCAGCACCAGCATCGACTGCGGGCCCCGGCGGCAGCCCGCACAGTACTTCCGTCGAAGCGGCTGGACGACGAGAAGGCCGGTGCGGGACGGGGGCGTTGTCGGTGCTGCCATGCAGGCTTCATTCCCGCTGGTGGGCGAGGTAGCACCCGACCGGCGCCTCGGCTCGCGCCCGCACGCGGCGTTCCCCCGCCGGACGGCGACCGCGACGCTTCGCGACCGGTGCCTGACGCATCATGGGCGGTGTGCGACTCGAAGCGATCACCTGGGAACGGCTCGGCGACCTCCTCGCCGAGCGGCTGCTCGACCTGAAGCCGGCGGACGGCAGCCCCTGGCCCCGTATCGCCTTCGACGGCGCCCCGGCGGCCCGCCCCGGAGACCTCGCGGCCCGTGTCGCCGAGGCGCTGCGGATACGCGGCCGCGCCTCCCATGTCGTGGACGCACACGGCTTCCTGCGTCCCGCCTCCCTCCGCCTGGAGTACGGCCGGCACGATGTCGAGGCCTACTACGACGGCTGGTTCGACACCGGGACCCTCTGGCGCGAGGTGTTCGGCCCCCTGGAGCCCGGCGGTGACGGGCGGATCCTTCCCGACTTCTGGGACCCGGCCACGGACCGGGCCACCCGCAGTCCGTACGTCGACCTCCCGCCGGGCGGTTTCCTGCTGCTGCACGGTCCCCTCCTCCTACGACACTGGTTCCCCTTCGACCTCACCGTCCATGTCCAGCTCTCCCCGGCCGCCCTGCGCCGACGCACCCCGGACGCGGACCGGTGGACGCTGCCCGCCTTCGACACGTACGCCGCCGAGACCGACCCCGCCGCCACGGCCGATGTCCTGGTCCGTGCGGACGATCCGCGCCATCCGGCGTGGGGCGGGTGAGCCGGGGCGCAGCCGGACGGCCGGGTGAGATGCGGGTGCCCGCGGGCGCGGCGAGAATGGAGGGGCGCCGGGACGAGCGGTGCCCCCCGCGCCGCGCCGGCCGTCCGGTACCGGGAGGTACCCATGACCACAGCCGGAGACATCATGCACCGGGGAGCCCGCTGGATCCCCGCCCATGAAACCCTCGACCGCGCCGCACAGTTGATGCGCGAACTCAATGTCGGAGCCCTGCCCATCGGCGACGACAACGACCGGCTCTGCGGCATCCTCACCGACCGCGACATCGTCGTCGGCTGCGTGGCCATGGGCCGCGACCCGGCGAAGGTCACCGCCGGAGAGATGGCCCGGGGCACCCCGCGCTGGATCGACGCGAGCGCCGACGTCGGTGACGTGCTCGGCGAGATGCAGGACCATCAGATCCGCAGGCTCCCCGTCATCGAGAACAAGCGCCTGGTCGGCATGATCAGCGAGGCCGACCTCGCCCGGCATCTGAGCGAGGGCCAGATCGCCTCCTGGGCCGGGAGCGTCTACGCCAGGACCGGACCCTGACCGTGCCCACGACGCCCCGGCCCTGCCGCCGCCCGGGGCCGGGTGCCCTCAGAGCCAGCCGTTGCGCCGGAAGCCGCGGTACAGCACCAGGCAGGCCACGGATATCACACCGATGACCAGGGGATAGCCGAACCTCCAGTGCAGCTCCGGCATGTGATCGAAGTTCATGCCGTACACCCCGCAGACCATCGTCGGCACCGCGATCACCGCGGCCCAGGCGGTGATCTTGCGCATGTCCTCGTTCTGCGCGACGGTGACCTGCGCCAGATGCGCCTGAAGGATGGAGTTGAGCAGTTCGTCGAACGCGGCGATCTGTTCCGTGGCCCGCAGCAGATGGTCGGAGACGTCCCGGAAGTACGCCTGTATCTCCGGTTCGATCACCCGCACCGGGCGGTCTGCGAGATCCAGCAGCGGGCGCTTGAGCGGGACCACCGCCCGCTTCAGCTCCAGGAGTTCACGCTTGAGCTGGTAGATGCGCCCCGGGTCGGCCCGTGCCCCGTTCTCCGCGAAGACGTCCGCCTCGACCTGGTCGATGTCCCCCTGTACCGCGTCCGTGACGTTCAGATAGTCGTCCACGACATGGTCCGCGATCGCGTGCAGCACCGCCGACGGGCCCTTGGTGAGCTGCCCCGGATCGGACTCCAGCTCCTCGCGCAGTGGGCCCAGCGAGCCGTGCCGCCCGTGACGGACCGTGACGACGAAGTCCTGGCCGACGAAGACCATGATCTCGCCGGTGTTCACCACCTCGCTCGTCGCGGTCAGCTCCTCGTGCTCGACGTAGCAGACCGTCTTGAAGACCGCGAACAGTGTCTCGCCGTACCGCTCGACCTTGGGGCGCTGGTGGGCCTCGACGGCGTCCTCCACGGCCAGCGGGTGCAGGTCGAAGAGTTCGGCGATGCCCGCGAACTCGGCGTTCGTCGGTTCGTGCAGCCCGAGCCAGACGAAGCCCTGGCCGCTCTTGCGCACCCGCTCGACCGTCTCGACCAGATCCTCGCAGACAGGGGCGCGCACACCCTCCTGGTAGGTCACGCAGTTCACCACCGAGGAGCCCAGCGGGGAGCGCGCGTGGTGACTGAGATCGACCCGGGCGCGACGCCGGGCGAGCCGTGCCACCCCGCGCAGGCCGCCGACCCGGCCGAGGCCGGTGACCTTCCGCAGATTCCCTGCCATGGTCATCTGGATCTCCTTGCGTGGCTCTCCTCGCGCCGTACTCCCGCGCCCTGGTCCGCCAGTTTGCCAGGCTCGCGTATGCCGTGGGTAAGCCTGTGGAAAGGGCTGGTTCCGGTTTGTTCCCGCCTGTGGACAACGGTGTTACCCGCCACCACCGATGCGGGTTCCCCGCCCTCTCCCGACAGGAACACCACGACGCCCCGGCATGGATTCATGGCCGCGTCGACCGCCTCCGGCAAACGGGAGAACTGGGATGATCGGCACATGACGCGAACCGACGGGTACCTTCTCGACAACCGGCAGACCGAGGCGGCGGAGCGCTTCGACGCCTTCGCCGCCCTCTTCGACCCCACGACGTTCCGCCACCTCGAGGGGCTGGGGGTCGGCCCCGGCTGGCGCTGCTGGGAGGTCGGGGCCGGCGGGACCTCGGTGGTGGCCTGGCTGGCGAAGAAGGTCGGCCCCACCGGCAAGGTCGTCGCGACCGACATCGACACCTCCCGGCTCACCCCGGCCGCCCGCCCGCCGGTCGAGGTGCGCGTCCACGACGTCGGCGTCGAGGAGCCCCCCGCCGAGGGCTTCGACCTGGTGCACGCCCGGCTCGTCCTGGTCCATGTCCCGGACCGGGAACGGGCGTTGCGTTCCATGGTGAAGGCCCTGCGCCCCGGCGGACGCCTGCTCGTCGAGGACGGTGACCCCGCCCTCCAGCCCCTGCTCTGTCCCGATGAGTACGGCCCCGAACAGCAGCTCGCCAACCGGCTGCGCCACGGCTTCCGCACGCTGCTCGCCGACCGGGGCGCCGACCTCTCCTACGGCCGTAAGCTCCCGCGTCTGCTGCGCGAGGCCGGACTCCAGCGCGTCGAGGCCGACGCCTACTTCCCCGTCACCTCACCCGCCTGCGCCGCCCTGGAGTCGGCGACGGTCCGCCAGATCCGCGACAGACTCGTCAGCGCCGGTCTCGCGACCACCGAGGAGATCGACTGCCATCTGACCAACGTCGCCTCCGGCACCATGGACCTGGCCACGGCCCCGATGATCTCCGCCTGGGGACGCAAGGCTTAGACCCGGCGGGACCGCTTGTCGGGGACGGGACAGCCTCAAGGACCGCGGGGTTGTGGGACCGAGGGGTGTGCGCGGGCCACGCCGACGCCCGGCGGCGGGCGGGCCGACCGCCGGGCACGACTGGGCCGCGACCGGGGACCGCTGGGCCGCCGTCCGCCCGAGCACCGCCGGGCCGTCCGCCGGGAGCCACTTGGCCGTCCGTCGGAGAACGGGCCGATGCGCCCCGCCGACGCGGCCTCAACCGGTGGCCCGGGAGCCGGTGACCTGGGAGCCGGTGGCCCGGGTTCCGTTCGTGACCGCCGGTGTCGTCCCGTCGCCGGGAGTGGGCGGCCGGGCTCCCACCCGTTCCACCGCGCGGGCTCCCGCCCGGCACCCCTCGGCCGCCGCTGCCGCAGGCTCGTCGCCCCGCAGGAGGGAGGCGAGGAAGGCGCCCGTGAAGGCGTCGCCGGCGCCCGTGGTGTCCCTGGGGGTCGCGGGGACGGCCGGAACGGCGGCGACGACCGCGCCGCCGCGCGCGATCAGCGCCCCGCCGGCCCCCTGCTTGGCCACGACGAGCGGGACACGGCGGCTCAGCTCGGCCGCCGCCTCCGCTCCGTCCGGCAGACCGGTCAGCAGACACGACTCGTCACGGCTCGGCAGCAGTACGTCCACCCCCTCGACGAGCGAGAGGAAACGCTCGGCGCCCAGCTCCACCAGGAAGCCCGCCGACGCCGGATCGAGGCTCGTCGGCACTCCGCGCGCCCGTGCCGACGCCAACGCCGTACGCACCAGGGCCCGCCCGGACGCGGAGAACAGCAGATAGCCCGACAGATGCAGGCGGCCCACCCCGTCCAGCAGGGCGTCGGACCAGTCGCCGGGCTCCAGCCGCAGCGCGGCCCCGCTGTCCGTGAGGAACGTCCGCTCGGCCGCGGCCTGTGCGTCCACCAGACAGATCACCGTCCCGGTCGGTGCCTGCGGATCGACGACGAGCCGGGGCCGCACCCCGCACGCGGTCAGCTCCCGTTCGTGCCAGGCCGCCGAGTCCGCACCGACCCGGCCGAGCAGCCGTACGTCGGAACACCCCCGGTGCGCCGCCCAGCACGCCACATTGGCGCCCGCGCCGCCCGGCAGGGTCCGGATCGCGGCGGCCGTGTCCGTACCCGACGCCAGCGGCCCCCGATGCCGTGCGACGACGTCCGTCACCACGTCCCCGACGACCAGCAGCGCCCCGCCCGGCGGGTTCCCGCCCTCGGACGAGGGCGGAGCCGGTACCGCTGCCGTGCCCGGCCCGCCGCGCGGGCGCTCCGGTCCGCCCGGGCGTCCGGTCATCCCTCGGCCCAGGCCGCCGCGATCCTGGCCGCGAGGCTGACGTTGCCGCGCACCGCCGCCAGATTGGCGCTCAGCGACGCCCCGTCGGTGTGCCGGACGAGGTGGTCGAGGAGGAACGGAGTGACCCCCTGGCCGGTGACGCCCGCCTCCTCGCACGCCTGCAGCGCGTCCGCGAGCACGCGCGCGTGCACCTCGGGATCCAGCTGCTCCTCCTCGGGCACCGGGTTGGCGACGATCAGCGCCGACTCCGGCCCGCCGAGCGTGTCCTGGGCCCGCATCACCTCGGCCACCTGCGCGGGGGTCTCCAGCGTCCAGTCCACCGGATGACCCGAGTCGGACAGGTAGAAGCCCGGGAAGCGGTCCGTGCCGTATCCGGCGACGGCCACGCCCAGGGTCTCCAGACGCTGCAAGGTCGCCGGAACGTCCAGGATCGACTTCACGCCCGCGCACACCACCGTGATCCTGGTCCGCGCGAGCAGCCCCAGGTCGGCCGATTCGTCCTGGGTCACCGTCCATTCCCGGTGCACCCCGCCGAGCCCGCCCGTCGCGAACACCCGGACCCCCGCCAGTGCGGCCAGCAGCGCCGTCGCCGACACCGTGGTCGCGCCGCTCGCCCCCGAGGCCACCGCGAGCGGCAGGTCACGGTGGCCCAGCTTGCGGATGCCGTCCTCGTTGGCGACCCGCTCCAGCTGCTCCTTGTCGAGGCCGATATGGGGCCGCCCGTCCAGCACGGCGATCGTCGCCGGAACGGCGCCCTCCGAGCGGACGGCGGCCTCCAGCTCCCGCGCCACCTGGAGGTTGCGTGGGCGCGGCAGCCCGTGAGCGATGATCGTGGACTCCAGAGCCACCACGGGTCGACGCGCGTCGACCGCCTCCCGCACCTCTTCCGACACCACCAGCACCATGCGCCTGTCTCCTGTCCTCGGGCCTTCCCTCATCTCTGGCGGGCGGCGCACCCGGCCAAACCCCGGCCGCCTGTGGGGGACGCCACCGGCCCGCGACGCATGGCGGACGCGACCCCCGCCGACGCGGAGCCCGGTACCCCGGAGACCCTCAGAACAGCGGCTCGGGCAGAACCCCTTCCAGCGCGAGCAGCTTCCGCTTGGTCTCCAGACCGCCCCCGAACCCGCCGATGCCGCCGTCGCTCTCGACGACCCGATGACACGGCACGACGACCGGCAGCGGATTGGCGCCCATCGCCGTGCCCACCGCCTGTGCCGCCCCCGGCTGCCCGACCCGCCGGGCCAGATCGCCGTAGCCGACGACCGCGCCGTACGGCACTCCGGAGGCGAGTTCGCGCAAAACCTGGCGGTTGAAGCCCGAGATCAGCGACCAGTCCAGGGGCAGCTCGAAGGTGTGCCGCTCACCCGCGAAATAGGCGTCGACCTGGCGTATCGCCTCGGCCAGCAGCGGAGAGCCGGGCGCCTCGACGGGCTCGGTGCCCAGGCGGCTCGCGAGCCTGCCGAGCGCCTGGTCACGGACCGCCTCCGTGGCGTGGAACACGACGTTGACCAGGCCCTCGCGGGTCGCGGCCAGCAGCAACGGACCGATGTCGGTGCCGACCACGGCCCAGACGACCTGCTGTCCGTCCCGCCCAAGACTGTTCATGCGCCCCACCGTACGACCCGCCACTGACAACGCCACCGCCATGCCGGGTCAGTACCGGTACAGGGCCCTGCGCACCACGTCGGGCTTGTTGGTGATCACACCGTCGACCCCGTACCGGGCAGCGGTCCTCGCCCTGGTGGCGTCGTCGACCGTCCAGACGAAGACCTTCATCGGCCTGCCGTGCGGTCCCTTCAGCGCGTGCACCGCGTCGACATAGCTCCGGGACAGAGCGGTGTGCGAGGGGTTGATCAGGTCGGCGAAGACCGCGTACCGGGCCAGGTCCGCCTCGGCCGGCGCACCCAGCAGACCGGTCCGCACCGCGGGCTTGAGTTCGTGCACCGTGCGCAGGCTGTCGGCGCTGAAGCTCTGCACGATCAGCCGGCCGCTCACGTGCTGCTGGTCGAGCCAGCCCTCGTTGGTCAGCAGCTTCAGCGTCTGCTGCTCGATGCCCGGATACAGCTCGGGGTTCTTGATCTCCAGCAGTAGCTTCTGGTGATGGTGCTCCACGCGCTGCATGTACTGCTTCAGAGTGGGCACGCGCGTGCCCGTGTACATCGCGCCGAACCAGCTTCCCGCGTCCAGCCGGGCGATCTCGGCCGCCGTAAAGTCCTTCACCTTCCAGGGTGCCCGGCCGGGAAACACCTCCTCCACGTTCGTCGTACGGCGGAGGCTGTCGTCGTGGATCACCACGAGCTCGCCGTCCTTGGTGCGCTGGACGTCGTTCTCCACCCAGACGATGCCCAGGGCGGCGGCCTCGTCGACGGCGCCCAGGGTGTTCTCCGGCGCCAGCGTCGAGGCACCCCGGTGGGCGACGACCACGGCGTGGGTGGCGATGCCCGCCCGGGCGTCGTGGACGGGGAGCAGAAGGGCGACGGCACCCAGGAGCGCGGTGGCCGAAACGGCTACTGTGCGCGCGTGCATGCGTACTCCTCGCGTCGATGCTCACGTACCGCTCAACTGTGACAGCACAGAGTCGACGACGGAGGGGGTGCGGGATGACCGGAGGGTGAAAGAGGAAGGCGATCGAGGCCGCTCACCGCTGCCGCACATGTGCGGCAAGGACGTGTTTCTTTGCCGGAAAATCGTTCGACCATTCCGGTGGGAGTCATACTCTCTCTCAGCCTTGACCGCTAGCGCGGTCCTGGGAGGGGCGCGTACAGGAAAAAAGCAAGCAACAGGGCGGAAGGGCAACCGCGCATGCAAGGCACGGTCGACGGATTCAGCTACGGAATCGTCACCCCGCTGGTGGCCTACCTCATGGCCTGCCTCGGCGGTGCGCTCGGCCTGCGCTGCACCACCAGAGCCCTGCTCGTCGCCCATTCCTGGCGCCCCGGATGGCTGGCCCTCGGCTCCGCGGCGATCGGCTCGGGCATCTGGACCATGCACTTCATCGCGATGATGGGCTTCACGGTCAAGGGCGCCCCGATCCACTACGACAAGCCCACGACCTACGCCAGCCTCGGCGTCGCCATCCTCATGGTGGGCGTGGGGGTCTTCATCGTCGGCTACCGGGGCGCCACCGGAACCGCCCTGTTCACCGGCGGCACCATCACCGGCCTGGGCATCGCGTCCATGCACTACCTCGGCATGGCCGGGATGCGGTTCGACGGCAAGCTGGAGTACAACACGTTCACCGTCGGCGTCTCCGTCGCGATAGCCATGGCCGCGGCCACCGCGGCGCTGTGGTCGGCCGGACAGGTCAGAGGCTTCCTGTGGAGCGTGGGCGCCAGCCTCGTCATGGGGCTCGCCGTCACCGGCATGCACTACACGGGCATGGCCGCGCTGAGCGTCCACCTGCACACCACCGGCACCCCGGCCGAGGGCGACTCTCCCGCGACCCTCCTCGCGCCGATGCTGATCGGCCCCCTCGCCTTCCTGGTGCTCGCCGGCGTCGTCGTGATGTTCGACCCGCTGATGGTGGGCAAGCCCCGCTGGACCCCCGTCGAACACAAGCCCGGCGTCCCGGCGCACCCGAGCGTGCAGCACTCCGCCCGCCGCCCGGTGCTGCGGCCCCGCCGCAAGGTCTCCCACCGCGAGTCCCGCGCCCCGCAGAACCGCTGATCCCGCCCCCGGACCCGGGGGCCGCCCGCACGAAACCGCTGATCCGGTCCCGTTGTCAGTGGGGGGTCGTACGGTGGATGGCATGCGGCCCGTCTCTCACATCGAACGCACGGTGGCGCCCTTCGAGGTCGTCAGCCCCTACCAGCCCAGCGGCGACCAGCCGACGGCCATTGCCGAGCTCGCCCAGCGCGTGGAAGCCGGCGAGAAGGACGTCGTCCTCCTCGGCGCGACCGGCACCGGCAAGTCCGCCACCACCGCGTGGATGATCGAGAAGCTCCAGCGGCCCACCCTGGTGATGGCGCCGAACAAGACCCTGGCCGCCCAGCTGGCAAACGAATTCCGCGAACTCCTCCCGAACAACGCGGTCGAATACTTCGTCTCGTACTACGACTACTACCAGCCCGAGGCGTACGTACCGCAGTCGGACACCTACATCGAGAAGGACTCCTCGATCAACGAGGAGGTCGAGCGGCTGCGCCACTCCGCGACCAACTCGCTGCTCACCCGGCGGGACGTCGTCGTGGTCGCCTCGGTGTCCTGCATCTACGGCCTCGGCACGCCGCAGGAGTACGTGGACCGGATGGTCCCGCTGAAGGTCGGCGAGGAGATCGACCGCGACGACCTGCTGCGCCGCTTCGTGGACATCCAGTACACACGCAACGACCTGGCGTTCACCCGCGGCACCTTCCGGGTGCGCGGCGACACCATCGAGATCTTCCCGGTCTACGAGGAGCTCGCCGTCCGCATCGAGATGTTCGGTGACGAGATCGAGGCCCTGTCCACGCTGCACCCCCTCACCGGCGAGATCATCAGCGACGACGAGCAGCTGTACGTCTTCCCGGCCACCCACTACGTCGCGGGGCCGGAGCGCCTGGAGCGGGCCGCCAACGACATCGAGAAGGAGCTGGGGGAGCGCCTGGCCGAACTGGAGAAGCAGGGCAAGCTCCTGGAGGCTCAGCGGCTGCGCATGCGCACCACGTACGACCTGGAGATGCTCCGCCAGATCGGCTCCTGCTCCGGTGTCGAGAACTACTCGATGCACTTCGACGGCCGCTCGCCCGGTTCCCCGCCGAACACCCTGCTCGACTACTTCCCGGACGACTTCCTGCTCGTCATCGACGAGTCCCATGTCACCGTGCCGCAGATCGGCGCGATGTACGAGGGCGACGCCTCCCGCAAGCGCACCCTGGTCGACCACGGCTTCCGGCTGCCTTCCGCCCTGGACAACCGTCCCCTGAAGTGGGAGGAGTTCCAGGGCCGCATCGGGCAGACCGTGTATCTGTCGGCGACGCCCGGCAAGTACGAGCTCTCCCGCGGGGACGGCGTCGTCGAGCAGATCATCCGCCCCACCGGCCTCGTCGACCCCGAGGTGGTCGTCAAGCCCACCGAGGGCCAGATCGACGACCTGGTGCACGAGATCCGGGCCCGCGTGGAGAAGGACGAGCGTGTCCTGGTCACCACGCTCACCAAGAAGATGGCCGAGGACCTCACGGAGTACTTCCTGGAACTCGGCATCCAGGTGCGCTATCTGCACAGCGACGTCGACACCCTGCGCCGCATCGAGCTGCTGCGCGAGCTGCGCGCGGGGGAGTTCGACGTCCTGGTCGGCATCAACCTCCTGCGAGAGGGTCTCGACCTGCCCGAGGTCTCCCTGGTGGCGATCCTCGACGCCGACAAGGAGGGCTTCCTGCGCTCCGGCACCTCGCTGATCCAGACCATCGGCCGCGCGGCGCGCAATGTCTCCGGCCAGGTGCACATGTACGCCGACAAGATCACGCCCGGCATGGAGCGGGCCATCGACGAGACCAACCGCCGCCGCGAGAAGCAGATCGCCTACAACAAGGCGAACGGCATCGACCCGCAGCCGCTCCGCAAGAAGATCAACGACATCGTCGCGCAGATCGCCCGCGAGGAGGTCGACACCGAGGAGCTGCTCGGCACGGGCTACCGGGCGAAGAAGGACGGACGCGGCACCAAGGCTCCCGTGCCCTCCCTCGGCGACAAGGCGGCCAGGGCGGCCACCGGCACCACGTCCAAGTCCGCCAGGGGCAAGGCCAAGGAGGCGGTCCCCACCGACCGTCCGGCGGCCCAACTCGCCGAGCAGATCGAGGAGATGACGGAGCGCATGCGGGCCGCCGCCGCGGACCTGCAGTTCGAGGTCGCCGCCCGGATCCGCGACGAGGTCTCCGAGATGAAGAAGGAGCTGCGACAGATGAGGGAGGCGGGTCTGGCCTGACGGACCCGTGCGGTCGCCCTGCCCGGGCCGCGACGCGCAGTGTTGCAAGACCGACACAAAGTGCGTGCCCGGGTACGGCACTGTCAGTGGCTGTGCGTAGGGTTTTCCGCAACCGCGGACTCCGCGGCAACAGGGGACAGTTCGAGAGGGGAATCAGCCCGTGACCGTCAACATGACCAAGGGCCAGGCCATCAGTCTGCAGAAGAACGACGGGGGCAGCCTGACCGCGGTCCGTATGGGTCTCGGTTGGCAGGCGGCCCCGCGGCGTGGCCTGTTCGGCTCCCGTACGCGGGAGATCGACCTCGACGCCTCCGCCGTGCTGTTCGCGGACAAGCAGCCCGTCGACGTCGTGTTCTTCCGTCACCTGGTGAGCGACGACGGCTCCGTCCGGCACACCGGTGACAACCTCGTCGGCGGTGTCGGCCAGGGCGGCGACGACGAGGCGATCCTCGTCGACCTCGCGCGCGTCCCGGTCCACATCGACCAGATCGTCTTCACCGTGAACTCCTTCACGGGCCAGACCTTCCAGGAGGTGCAGAACGCCTTCTGCCGCCTGGTCGACGAGACCAACGGCCAGGAGTTGGCGCGCTACACGCTCGCGGGCGGCGGCGCCTACACGGCCCAGATCATGGCCAAGGTGCACCGCTCGGGCGCGGGCTGGACGATGACGGCCCTCGGCGCCCCGGCCAACGGCCGTACCTTCCAGGACCTGATGCCGGCGCTCGTGCCGCTCCTGTAGCAGGCCCCGGCCGACCGACACGACAACACCACGCGACACAGGGGGACAGGCGATGACGGCCGAGCTGGTGCGGGGGCAGAACCACCCGCTCTCCACGGTTCGCCTCGAGATCAGGATCTCGGCCGGCACGCCGGTCGTGGCCGCGGCCACGCTCAGCGACGAGAACGGCAGGGCGCAGGGCGTCGAATGGATCGCCCACCCGGGCTCCCCGACCCTGCCCGGTCTGGAGGTCTCCCGGCAGGCGGCGGCCGATCACCGTCTCGCGGTGGACCTGGACGCCATGCCGGCGAGCGTGCACCGGGTCAACATCCTGCTCTCCCTGCCCATGGGCGACGGGGGAGGCCCGGTCAGCTTCGGCTCCGTGCCGCCCCCCGCCGTCAAGGTGACCGGTCTGGACGGCACCGAGATCGCCGGGTACACCGTCACCGGTCTGAGTGCCGAGTCGGCGGTCGTCGCCCTGGAGCTCTACCGCCGCCAGGGCGCCTGGAAGGTGCGGGCCGTCGGCCAGGGGTACGCGGGCGGCCTCGCCGAACTCCTCACCGACCAGGGCCTGCCGCAGGCGCAGCAGCTCGCGGCCGGTATCAACGAGGCCGTGGCCCAGGGGCTGGCCCGCTCGGTCCCGGCCCCGCCCCCGCGTACGCCCGACGGCGACCGCTCCCGGCAGGCGGCCGCGTCCGCCCTCGGCCCGGACCAGAACGGCTCCGTGTACGGGGCGCAGGGCACGACCGGCTACCCGGCCGGCGCACCCACGGGTTCCGTGCCGACGAGCGGGCCGACGAGCGGGCCGACGGACCCCGTTCCCACGGGTGCGGCACCGGCGGATCCCACCACCCCGCAGCCGGTTCCACCGACTTCGCCCGCCACCGGCGGCCCCGTCGACTACGTCCACCCCGGCAGGCGGAACGCCGCTCCGCCGCCGCCCCCGCCCACCGCGCCGCCGGCCCAGCCGGGGCAGCCCGCCCCGCCCGTCGCGGGCGACGCGACCGGCTGGTCGATGGAGGAGCGGCTCTACAACCAGGTCTGGGGCATGTTCGAGGACCTGGCCCGCACCACGGCCGCCTACCGCAGCGCCGTCGACTTCGCCGACACCCGTATGGAGAAGGAGCTGGACCAGGTCCTGTCCGACCCCCGCAGCAGGATCGGCGGCCAGGGGGACGCGGCCCGCGAGGCGGCCCAGGCCCGGCACATCCAGCTCGTCGACCAGGCCCGGCAGGCCCTGGAGCGGGACCTCGTCCAGCTCGGCGCCGAGTCCGACGTCGTCGAACCGGCGCTGCCCCCGGCCTACGCCCGCTGGGACAACCCCGTCTGGCACGCCTACCGCGTCCCGATGGAGATGCCCATGGCGCTGCGCCTGGGCGACCTCCAGCTGCCCGAGAGCGACCCGCTGCGCATCCCGATGCTGGTCCGTCTCCCGCTGGAGCGCGGCCTGTGGATCGACAGCGGTGGCCCGGGATCGGCCGAGGAGCCGTTCACCGACTCCCACGAACTGCGGCACCTCGCCCTGGTGTCGGCCGTGGCGCACACCGCCCGGCTGCTGGCGGTGTATCCGGCGGGCGAGTTCACCGTGCACGTCGTCGACCCGGCGGGCTCCGGGGCGCAGGCGCTCGCACCGCTCGTCCGGGCCGGGGTGCTCGCGGCCCCGCCGGCCGCCGGCGCGGCGGGGGTGGCGGATGTCCTGGGCCGGCTGACCCAGCGTGTGGACCTGGTGCAGATGGCGGTGCGCGGCGGGGCCGCAGACTCCCTCCCGCCCGGCTTCGACACCTCCCAGCAGCTCCTCGTCGTCAACGACTTCCCGCACGGCTTCGACGACCGTGCCGTCAACCAGCTCCGGTACCTCGCGGACGAGGGTCCCGCCGTGGGTGTCCATCTGATGCTGGTCGCCGACCGGGAGGACGCCTCCGGTTACGGTCCGTTGCTGGATCCGCTGTGGCGGGGGCTGCTCCGGCTGACCCCGGTGCCCGACGACCACCTCGCGGACCCCTGGGTGGGGCATGCCTGGACCTATGAACCGGCTCTCGTGCCGCCCGGCAGCGAGGTGCTCCAGCAGGTGCTGGCCCAGGTCGCGATCGCGCGTACCAAGCACACGTAAAGCCACTCCGACCTGGTGACTTGGTCTTTCTTTTACTTACCCCTTTACCTTTCCTTGGTGATTGGGTACTGTTTTCCGTACGGAGGGGAGTACTCCCTTGCTGCGGCGCACCCGTCAATACGGATCGAAGTGGATCCCGGGACGCCGGCCCGTCCCGCCGGGGATCGGGTGGAAGAGACCTCCGGCAGCGCGACGACGCTGATTACCTGCCGTTACGTACTGCCGGAGGCGCAGTGGATGTTTCCCTGAACCTATGGGTTCTCACCATCGTGGGTCTGGCCGCCCTGATCGCGGTCGACTTCTTCATCGGCCGTAAGCCGCATGACGTGTCGATCAAGGAAGCCGGTATCTGGACCGTCGTCTGGATCGCCCTGGCCGGGCTCTTCGGTCTCGGCCTGCTCGTCTTCGGCGGCGGTCAGCCCGCCGGAGAGTTCTTCGCCGGCTTCATCACCGAGAAGTCGCTCAGCGTCGACAACCTCTTCGTCTTCGTCCTGATCATGGCGAAGTTCGCCGTCCCGTCGCAGTACCAGCAGCGGGTCCTGCTGGTGGGCGTCCTCATAGCCCTGGTCCTGCGGGCCGTCTTCATCGCCGCGGGCGCCGCGATCCTCGCCAGCTTCGCCTGGGTGTTCTACCTCTTCGGCGCCTTCCTCATCTGGACCGCCTGGAAGCTCATCCAGGAGGCCCGGGCCGACGAGGAGGACGAGGAGTTCGAGGAGAACAAGCTACTCAAGGCGGCCGAGCGCAGGTTCGGCGTCGCCGACCGCTACCACGGCACCAAGCTGTGGATCGAGCAGAACGGCAAGCGGGTCATGACCCCGATGCTCGTCGTGATGCTCGCGATCGGCACCACCGACGTCCTGTTCGCGCTGGACTCCATCCCCGCGATCTTCGGCCTCACGCAGGACCCGTACATCGTCTTCACGGCCAACGCCTTCGCGCTGATGGGCCTGCGGCAGCTGTACTTCCTCATCGGAGGCCTGCTGAGGAAGCTGGTCCACCTCAGCTACGGCCTGTCGATCATCCTGGGCTTCATCGGCGTCAAACTGGTGCTGCACGCACTGCACGAATCCGGCGTCCACGTCCCCGAGATCAGCATCCCGGTCTCGCTCGGCGTCATCTGCGCCGTCCTGATCGTCACCACGATCACCAGCCTGCGCGCCTCGAAGAAGCAGGCGGCGGCCGAGGCGGCGCGAACGGAGAGCGAAGGCGCTCCGAAGGACAGCATCCAGGCCTGACCACGGACGACGTAGGAACAACCAGCCCGGTCGGCGGCGCGCGGCACATTGCCGACCGCCGCTCCCGGTGCTTCCTTTGGACACGGGCGCCCGCACCAGGGGCGCCCGCTACGGGCGGAGGCACCATGAGCAGTTCACAGAAGTTCGTCCAGATCATCGACTTCGAGACCGACCGGATCGACGAGATGCGCGCACTCGCCGAGGAGGGGGACCAAGCACTCGGGGACGGCGCCGGCGGCCCCGTGCGGCGCCTCGTCCTCAAGGACCGGAGCCGGCCGGGCCGCTACCTGGTCGTGGTCGAGTTCGACTCCTACGAGGAGGCCATGCGCAACAGCGCATCCCCCGAGACGAGCAAGTTCGCCGAGCGGATGGCAGCGCTCTGCACCAAGCCCCCGTCCTTCACCGACTGCGACGTCGAGGACGTCACCGCGTTCGAGTGACGCGAGGGCCGCACCGGCCGCAGGAGCCGGAATGCGAAGCCCCGACAGCTCTGCGACGATCGCTGCATGATCGCTCGGCTCAGGACGCTCACCACCCGGTGGACGACCCTCGTGCCGGTGCTGGCCGTGGTGCTCCTGGTCCTGACCTGGGGACGCGACCTGCCTGTGGCGGTCGTCGTGCTGGTCACGGTCGTCCTCGCCGGATCCGTCCTGGCCGCCGTGCACCATGCCGAGGTCGTCGCCCACCGGGTCGGCGAACCCTTCGGCTCGCTGGTCCTCGCGATCGCCGTGACGGTCATCGAGGTCGCCCTGATCGTGACCCTGATGGTGGACGGAGGCGACAAGTCCGCGACCCTGGCGCGGGACACGGTCTTCGCCGCCGTGATGATCACCTGCAACGGCGTGGTCGGCATCTGTCTCCTCGTCGCCTCATTGCGGCACGGCACAGCCGTGTTCAACCCCGAGGGCACGGGCGCCGCGCTGGCCACCGTGGCGACGCTCGCCACCCTCAGCCTGGTCCTGCCGACCTTCACGACCAGCAAACCGGGACCGGAGTTCTCCTCCGTCCAGCTCACCTTCGCCGCACTGTCCTCGCTGATCCTCTACGGCCTGTTCGTGGCGACCCAGACCGTCCGGCACCGCGACTACTTCCTGCCGGTCACCCGCCAGGGAGAAGTGATCACCGCCGACGACCACGCGGGAGTCCCGTCCTCACGGGCCGCACTGATCAGCCTCGGCCTGCTCGGCCTGGCCCTGATCGGGGTGGTGGGCCTGGCGAAGGGCGTCTCGCCCACGATCGAGTCCGGGGTGGAGGCGGCCGGACTGCACCAGGCCGTCGTCGGCGTGGTCATCGCCCTGCTCGTGCTGCTTCCCGAGACCATCGCCGCCCTGCGCTCCGCCCGCCGCGACCGGGTGCAGACCAGCCTCAACCTCGCGCTCGGCTCCGCCATGGCCAGCATCGGCCTGACGATCCCCGCGGTCGCCCTCGCCTCCATCTGGCTCTCCGGCCCCCTCGTCCTGGGCCTGGGCGCCACCTACATGGTGCTGCTCGCGCTGACCGTCGTGGTCAGCTCCCTGACCGTGGTGCCGGGACGGGCCACCCCGCTCCAGGGCGGTGTGCACCTCGTCCTGTTCCTGGCCTACCTGGAACTGGCGATCAACCCCTGACGGGCACGGCTCACTCCAGGACCGGCTGCACGGCCGTCAGCCGCACCGGCCGCGTCTCCGGCAGCAGCGCGAAGCAGCCCAGGCTGACCAGCGCGATCACCGTGAGATAGGCGCCCACCCCCCACGGGACCCGCCCCGAGTGCTCCGCCAGCGCCGTCGCCACGATCGGGGTGAGCGCACCCCCGAGGACACCGCCGAGGTTGTAGCCGACCGCCGCGCCCGTGCAGCGCACCCTCGGCTCGTACAGCTCGGGCAGATAGGCCGCGATCACCCCGAACATCGTGACGAACGCGAGGAGCGCCCCGAGGAACCCGAGGAACATCGGCAGGGGAGCGCCGGTCGACAGCAGCGCCACCATCGGCAGCATCCACAGCGCCGCCGCCGCACAGCCCACGAGACACAGGGGCCGCCGTCCGAAACGGTCGCCCAGCATCGCCGCCACCGGCGTCAGCGCGCCCTTCACCACCACCGCGCCCATGATGCAGGCCAGCATCACGGTGCGGCTCACCCCGAGGCGTTCGGTGGCGTACGCGAGGGACCAGGTGGTCACGGCGTAGAAGATCGCGTACCCGACGGCCAGCCCGCCGGCGGTCAGCAGGACCAGCCGCCAGTGCTCGCGCACGACCTCCGCCAGCGGCACGCGCGCGTGCTCGCCGATCTCCAGGAACCGGGGGCTCTCCGGGAGCGACGACCTCAGCCACAGCCCGAGCACCGCCAGCACCCCGGCCGCCCAGAACGGCACCCGCCATCCCCACGCGGCGAACTGAGCCTCCGTCAGCGTCGCCGACAGCACCAGCACCACCCCATTGGCCAGCACGAAGCCGACCGCCGGCCCGACCTGCGGAAAGCTCGACCACAGCCCGCGCCGCTCGGCCGGCGCGTGCTCCGCCGTGAGCAGCACCGCGCCGCCCCACTCCCCGCCGAGCCCCAGCCCCTGCAGGAACCGCAGCACGAGCAGCAGCAGGGGCGCGGCCACCCCGATGCTGCCGTACGTCGGCAGGCAGCCGACCGCGACCGTGGACGCCCCGGTCAGCAGCAGGGAGGCGACGAGCACCGGACGCCGGCCGCGGCGGTCCCCGATGTGCCCGAAGAGCACCGATCCGAGCGGCCTCGCCACGAAGCCCACGCCGAACGTCGCGAACGCGGCCAGCGTCCCGGCCAGCGGCGAGAACGTCGGGAAGAACAGCGGCCCGAGAATCAGCGCGGCCGCGGTGCCGTAGACGAAGAAGTCGTAGAACTCGATGGCCGTCCCCGCCAGCGAGGCGGTGGCGAGCCGTGGCATGGAGGGCGCCCTTACGGTGCGTACATCGTGCATGCCGCGTCAACTACCCATGGTGACGACCGGTTACGGGGGCGCACGGGGGTGACCGGAGGGTCGGCGGGAGACCCGGGCGACTTCCCGGCGCGCCGTTCCACCGTGATAGACCGGGTCCGAGCGGCGGTTCCCGACGGACCGCCCCGAACGGACCGGAGGAACCGTGCCGCACACCCTGGCCACCGCCCCGATCATGATCCTGAACGGCCCCAACCTGAACCTCCTGGGTCAGCGCCAGCCGGAGATCTACGGGTCCGACACGCTCGCCGACGTCGAGGCGCTGTGCGTGAAGGCGGCGGCGGCCCACGGCGGCACGGTGGACTTCCGCCAGTCCAACCACGAGGGGCAACTCGTCGACTGGATCCATGAGGCGCGCCTGAACCACTGCGGCATCGTGATCAACCCGGGCGCCTACTCGCACACGTCCGTGGCGATCCTGGACGCGCTCAACACCTGCGACGGCCTGCCGGTGCTGGAGGTCCACATCTCCAACATCCACAAGCGGGAGTCCTTCCGCCACCACTCGTACGTCTCCCTGCGCGCGGACGGGGTCATCGCGGGATGCGGGGTGCAGGGATATGTGTTCGGGGTCGAGCGGGTCGCCGCGCTGGCGGGGACGGGGAAGGCCGACACGTAAGCACCGGTCTCCTGGAGCACGCCCCTTACCGGCGCCGCCTGCGCCCGCCGGTGATCACAGCCGGCCGGCCTCCACGATCCGCCGCAGGAAGCGCCGGGTGCGCTCCTGCCGCGGGTCGCCGAAGATCTGCTCGGCCGTACCGCGCTCCAGCACGACCCCGCCGTCCAGGAAGCAGACCTGGTCGGCGACCTCGCGGGCGAAGCCCATCTCGTGCGTGGCCAGCACCATGGTCATGCCGTCGCCCTTCAGGTCGCGGACGACGTTCAGGACCTCGCCGACCAGTTCAGGGTCGAGCGCGGCGGTGATCTCGTCGAGCAGCAGCAGCCGGGGACGTACGGCGAGGGCGCGCGCGATCGCCACACGCTGCTGCTGTCCGCCGCTGAGCCGGTCGGGGTACTCACCCGCCCGGGCGCCCAGCCCGAGGCGCTCCAGCAGCTCCCTGGCGCGTTCCTCGGCCTCCGCGCGCGCCACGCCGTGCACCCGGCGCGGGGCCAGCGTGATGTTCTCCAGCACGGTCATGTGCGGGAACAGGTTGTACGACTGGAAGACCACGCCGATACGGCGCCGTACCGCGTCCTGGTCGGTGCGCGGGTCGGTGATCTCCTCGCCGTCCAGCCAGATCGCGCCGTCGTCGATGTCCTCCAGGAGGTTGGCGCAGCGCAGCAGCGTGGACTTGCCGGAGCCGGAGGCGCCGATCAGCGCGGTCACCGTGTGCGGGGCGACCTCCAGGTCGACGTCCCGCAGGACGACCGAGCCGCCGAAGGTCTTGCGGACGGACTCCATCCGCAGCACCGGGGCGTCGCTCATGTCGTTCCTCCCTGGGCCCGCCGGCCGTCCATCCGGGCCGTCACCCAGTCCGTGAAGCGGGTCATCGGAATGGTCAGCGCGACGAAGACCAGCCCCGCCACGATGTACGGCGTGTAGTTGAGGCTGCGGCCCACGATGATGTCCGCCGCGCGCACGGCGTCGATGGCACCGCCGATCGACACCAGACCGGTGTCCTTCTGGAGGGACACCAGGTCGTTCAGCAAGGGGGGCACCTGGCGGCGCACCGCCTGGGGGAGTACGACGTACCGCAGCGCCTGACGGTTGGACAGGCCGAGGGAGCGGGCCGCCGCGCGCTGCGAGGGGTGCACGGACTCGATGCCGGCGCGGAACACCTCTGCGACGTACGCCGAGTACGTCAGGGTCAGCGCCGTACCGCCGAGCAGCACCGGGTCGACCGTCACGCCCTGGAGCCGCAGCGCGGGAACGCCGAGGACCACGATCATCAGGTTGATGATCAGCGGCAGTCCGCGGAAGAAGTCCGTGTACGCGGCAGCCAGCACCCGCAGCGGGAAGAACACCGGACCGCGCAGGGTGCGGGCCACGGCGATGAGCATGCCGAGGACGAGGACGGCCACTCCGCAGACGAACAGCAGCCGGACGTTCAGCCAGAGCCCTTCCAGGACCTTGGGGAACGCCTCGCGCGCGTACTGCCCGCTGAAGAAGGTCTCCTTGGTACGGGGCCAGCCGGGCGCGCCGACGACGATCAGATAGAGGACGACGGCGGTGACCAGGGTCGACAGGGCGGCGACGGCCGTCGCGCGACGGGCCCGTGTGCGACGGTAGCGCTCGCGGTCCAGCCGCCGCTGCGACGGGACGTAGGCGTCACCGCCGCCGGACATGTCCCCCTGGTCGTCCGCACCCTCCTGGCCGGACTCCTCCTTCGTGACCGTCACTTGAGCACCGGGGCGTCGACGGCGTCGGAGAGCCACTGCTGCTCGATCCTCGCCAGGGTGCCGTCCTCGCGGAGGGCGTCCACGGCGTCCGTCACGCACGAGGTGAGGGCGCTGCCCTTGTCGAGGACGAGCCCGAACTGCTCGGGCGTGCCGCCCTGGTTCTCGAACTGGCCGACGATCTGGGCGTTCGTCACCTCGGCGGAGGTGATGTAGAACGCGGTGGGCAGGTCGACCACGATCGCGTCCACCTGGCCGTTCTTCAGGGCGGACTTGGCCTGGTCGTTCTTGGCGTAGACGGCGGCCTGCTGACTCGGCTTCACCAGGTCGTCGATGTAGTCGAGGCTGGTGGTGCCGACCTGGGCGCCCAGCTTGAGGCCCTTGAGGTCCGCGATGCTCTTCGCCTTCGCGGCCTTGCTGCCCTTCAGTGCGATGACGGCCTGGCGGACGTCGTAGTAGCCGGAGGAGAAGTCCACCGCCTTCTTGCGTTCGGCGCTGACGGACACCTGGTTGATGTCGAAGTCGAAGGTCTTCTCACCCGGCGCGAAGGCCTTGTTGAACGGCACGCTCTGCCAGACGACGGCGCTCTTGTCGTACCCGAGCTGCTGCGCCACGGCGTACGCCACCGCCGACTCGAAGCCCTCGCCGTTGGACGGCTTGTCGTCCTTGAACCAGGGCTCGTACGCCGGTTCGTCGGTGGCGATCGTCAGCTTTCCCGAGGTCTTGGTCGCCAACTCGCCCTTGGCGCAGGTCTTTCCCGCCGAGGCGGAGGACGTGGCGGACGCGTCGGCCTCGGGCTGCGGGGCGCAGCCGACCGCGGTCGCGAGGAGGGCGACGGTGGCGCCGGCGGCGGCGCGGCGCAGAACACGAGGGGCGAGGTGCATGGCGGGAGAGTGGCAGCGAAACCCGTGTTTGTCCACGTCAACCCCGTGTTTGTCCGCATGGTGGGAACGGGTGTTGCGTTCTCGTGAACAGGTGCGCGAAGTCGGGGCCTGGGCCGCCGGCCGAGGGCGGGGATCGAAGACCGGCGGCCCATTCCGCGCCGGAGCCGTCATCCCGCGCGGGGCTGAGACCAGTTGACCGCGCAACCAGGTGTGGGGGGAGCGCGCGCGAGGCGTCGGCGCGTGCGCACGATTCACACGGGGCGCGCGAACGACTCCGCGCGCCCCAGTGTCAGGAACTCACCACCCGTGCCCCTGTGCCGAACGCGAACTCACCACCCGCGCGCGTGCCACTCCGGCAGATGCGGCCGCTCCGCGCCCAGCGTGGTGTCGTTGCCGTGGCCCGGGTAGACCCACGTCTCGTCCGGCAGCACGGCGAAGATCTTCGTCTCGACGTCGTGGATCAGGCTGGCGAACGCCTCCGGATCCTTCCAGGTGTTGCCCACGCCGCCCGGGAACAGGCAGTCGCCCGTGAAGACATGGGGATGCCCGTGCGGGTCGTCGTAGACGAGCGCGATCGAGCCCGGTGTGTGTCCGACCAGGTGCCGCGCGGTGAGCTCGACGTTCCCCACCCGGACGGTGTCGCCGTCGTCGAGCAGGACGTCGGTCGGCACGGGGATGCCCTCGGCGTCCTCCCGGCCCGCGTAGGTGCGCGCGCCCGTGGCCGCCACGACCTCGGCGAGCGCCTGCCAGTGGTCGCCGTGCCGATGGGTGGTGACGACGGACGCGATGCCGTCGTCACCGATCGTCCCGAGCAGCGCCTGTCCGTCGTTGGCCGCGTCGATCAGCAACTGCTCGTCCGTGGCCCGGCAGCGCAGCAGATAGGCGTTGTTGTTCATCGGGCCGACCGCGATCTTGGTGATCATCAGGTCCTTGAGCTCGTGCACGTCCGCCGGGCCGCCGACCGTCACCTCTCCGCTGTACGTCATGACGGCCAGCCTATAGCGGGGGCAGGGCCGGGAGCGGACCGCCGGACACGGTCAGCCCGGATCCGTCGCGGCGTCCGGCGAGCCAGCCCAGGAGGTCGGCCGGGGCTCCGGTGACGATCACCTCGGGGTCGTCGGCCTCCCGTCCCGTGCGCCACGCGCGCGTGCCGTTTGTCAGCCGGGTCGGCGGCACGTCGGGGTGTCCGGCGAAGCGGTCCGCGAGGAAGTCGGTCTCCCGCTCGGTGAACTCCTGCGGCAGGTCCTCCAGCGCATAGCCGATGCCGAGGTCGACGTGGTGCAGCTCGACCTCCCCCCAGCGTCTGAAGGGCACCCGGGCCGCATGGTCGGTGACGCCGTTGCGCAGCTCCACCGTGCGGGACCAGTCGGCGGGCACGGCCGCGGCCGCCTGGAAGCGGGCCGCGCTCTCCCGCACGTCGGCGAGCTGGACCTCCAGGGGGCGCGGGGCGTCCCGGTCGATGTCGGCGTCGCGGACGCTCGCGTCGGCGTACATGGGGCGGCCCTCGAAGACGTTCACGAGGGCGTCCGCGTTACGGGCGAGATGGGCGAGGACGTGACCCCGGCTCCAGCCGGGCAGCAGCGACGGCTCCGCCACCGCCGCGTCGTCCAGTTTGCCGACTGCGGTGAGGAGCCGGTCGGTCGCTTCACGTACAGACGCCAGGTCATGAGCGTGATCAATCATGCTGCTGACCTTAGTGCCACCACTCCTTCGGGTGAAGGTGGCGGACCACGGCCCAAAATCGAATGTGCGTGCTATATGGTCGGTGGCGGCATCGGGCATGCTGGATGACCGGGGATCGTTGTGAACCGGTGCATCCGGACCGGCGCTGTCAGTGGCTCCCCCTAGTCTGAGAACGACGGGGGCCCCGCCCCTGTCACTCCTCTCCAGCTTCTCCAGCAAGAAAGGTGCGGACCGGCGTGGCCGACCGTCTCATCGTCCGTGGCGCGCGCGAGCACAACCTCAGGAATGTCTCGCTCGACCTGCCGCGCGACTCGCTCATCGTCTTCACGGGCCTGTCGGGGTCGGGCAAGTCCTCGCTGGCCTTCGACACCATCTTCGCCGAGGGGCAGCGGCGGTACGTGGAGTCGCTCTCCTCGTACGCCCGCCAGTTCCTCGGCCAGATGGACAAGCCGGACGTCGACTTCATCGAAGGTCTCTCGCCGGCCGTCTCCATCGACCAGAAGTCGACCTCGCGCAACCCGCGCTCGACGGTCGGCACCATCACCGAGGTCTACGACTACCTGCGTCTGCTCTTCGCGCGCATCGGCAAGCCGCACTGTCCCGAGTGCCGCCGCCCGATCTCCCGCCAGTCGCCGCAGGCCATCGTCGACCGGGTCCTGGAGCTGCCCGAGGGCAGCCGCTTCCAGGTGCTCTCGCCGCTGGTGCGCGAGCGCAAGGGGGAGTTCGTCGACCTCTTCGCCGATCTCCAGACCAAGGGCTACTCCCGTGCGCGCGTGGACGGCGAGACGATCCAGCTCTCCAGCCCGCCCACGCTGAAGAAGCAGGAGAAGCACACCATCGAGGTGGTCGTCGACCGCCTCACGGTCAAGGACTCCGCCAAGCGCCGCCTCACCGACTCCGTGGAGACCGCCCTCGGCCTCTCCGGCGGCATGGTCGTGCTCGACTTCGTCGACCTTGCCGAGGACGACCCCGAGCGCGAGCGCATGTTCTCGGAGCACCTCTACTGCCCGTACGACGACCTGTCCTTCGAGGAGCTGGAGCCCCGCTCCTTCTCCTTCAACTCGCCCTTCGGCGCCTGCCCCGAGTGCACCGGCATCGGCACGCGCATGGAGGTCGACCCCGAGCTGATCGTCCCGGACGAGGACAAGTCCCTCGACGAGGGAGCCATCCACCCCTGGTCGCACGGCCACACCAAGGACTACTTCGGCCGGCTGATCGGCGCCCTCGCGGACGCGCTGGGCTTCAGGACCGACATCCCCTTCGCGGGCCTGCCCCAGCGCGCCAGGAAGGCCCTGCTGTACGGCCACAAGACGCAGATCGAGGTCCGCTACAGGAACCGCTACGGCCGTGAGCGCGTGTACACCACGCCCTTCGAGGGCGCCGTCCCGTTCGTCAAGCGCCGGCACGGCGAGGCCGAGAGCGACGCCAGCCGCGAGCGCTTCGAGGGCTATATGCGCGAGGTGCCCTGCCCCACCTGTCAGGGCACGCGGCTGAAGCCGATCGTCCTCGCGGTCACCGTCATGGAGAAGTCCATCGCCGAGGTCTCCGCGATGTCCATCAGCGACTGCGCGGACTTCCTGGGCGAGCTGAGGCTCAACGCCCGCGACAAGAAGATCGCCGAACGCGTCCTGAAGGAGGTCAACGAACGACTGCGCTTCCTCGTCGACGTCGGCCTCGACTACCTCTCCCTCAACCGCGCGGCCGGCACGCTCTCCGGCGGCGAGGCCCAGCGCATCCGCCTGGCCACCCAGATCGGCTCCGGACTCGTCGGCGTGCTCTACGTCCTCGACGAGCCGTCCATCGGCCTGCACCAGCGCGACAACCACCGGCTCATCGAGACCCTGGTCCGGCTGCGCGACATGGGCAACACGCTCATCGTCGTCGAGCACGACGAGGACACCATCAAGGTCGCCGACTGGATCGTCGACATCGGCCCCGGCGCCGGCGAACACGGCGGCAAGGTCGTGCACAGCGGCTCCCTGAAGGAACTGCTCGCCAACGCGGAGTCGCAGACCGGTCAGTACCTGGCCGGCAAGAAGTCGATCCCGCTGCCGGACATCCGGCGCCCGCGCGACCCCTCCCGGCAGCTCACCGTGCACGGCGCCCGCGAGAACAACCTCCAGGACATCGACGTGTCCTTCCCGCTCGGCGTGTTCACGGCCGTCACCGGTGTCTCCGGCTCCGGCAAGTCGACCCTGGTCAACGACATCCTGTACACCCACCTGGCCCGCGAGCTGAACGGCGCGAGGAACGTCCCGGGACGGCACACCCGCGTGGACGGCGACGACCTCGTCGACAAGGTCGTGCACGTCGACCAGTCGCCCATCGGCCGCACCCCCCGCTCCAACCCGGCCACGTACACCGGTGTCTTCGACCACGTCCGCAAGCTGTTCGCCGAGACCACCGAGGCGAAGGTCCGCGGCTATCTGCCCGGCCGCTTCTCCTTCAACGTCAAGGGCGGCCGCTGCGAGAACTGCGCGGGCGACGGCACCATCAAGATCGAGATGAACTTCCTCCCGGACGTCTACGTCCCGTGCGAGGTCTGCCACGGCGCCCGGTACAACCGGGAGACCCTGGAGGTCCACTACAAGGGCAAGTCCATCGCCGACGTGCTGAACATGCCGATCGAGGAGGCCACGGACTTCTTCGAGGCCGTCCCGGCGATCGCCCGCCACCTCAACACGCTGAAGGACGTCGGGCTCGGCTATGTCCGGCTCGGGCAGTCCGCGACCACCCTCTCCGGCGGTGAGGCCCAGCGCGTCAAGCTCGCCAGCGAGCTCCAGCGCCGCTCCACCGGCCGCACGGTCTACGTCCTGGACGAGCCGACCACGGGCCTGCACTTCGAGGACATCAGCAAGCTCCTCAAGGTCCTCGCCGGACTCGTCGACAAGGGGAACACGGTCATCGTCATCGAGCACAACCTCGATGTGATCAAGACCGCCGACTGGGTCGTCGACATGGGCCCCGAGGGCGGTGCGGGCGGTGGCCTGGTCGTCGCCGAGGGCACACCGGAGGAGGTCGCCGGGGTCCCGGCCAGCCACACCGGCAAGTTCCTGCGCGAGATCCTCGGCGCCGACCGCATCAGTGACGCGGCACCGGTGCAGGCCCCGCGCAAGACCGCGGCCAAGAAGACGGCCGCCGCCAGGACCACCAACAACACGGTCACGAAGAAGGTCCCCGCGACCGCCAAGAAGGCCGCCCCCGCGAAGAGGACGACCCGGGCCCGCAAGGCCTGAGCCGTACGGCGGGCCCACCGGGCCTCACCCTCAGGACGGCGCCCCCGGGATCCTCCCGCGGGGCGCCGCTCGGTGCACGGGCCGTGCCCTCAGTCCCGGACCGCCCGGGCGTCGCCCAGTTCCGAGGCGTACGGCGGTTCCGCGCCCGCCCGGGAGCAGGTGACCGCCGCCGCGCGGGCGGCGAACCCCAGCAGCTGCTGCCAGCCCTCGGCACCCAGCCCCGCCACACCGGCCGGGGACAGGGCGTCCCGCACCGCCAGGCCGTGCAGCAGCGCCGCGTTCACGGTGTCCCCGGCCCCGATGGTGTCCACGACGTCGACCGGCTCGCCCGGGACGGCGTACACGGCGTGGTCCGCGGTGACGACGCTCAGCCCGGCGGCGCCGTGCGTGATCACGACGGCCGAAGGCCCGGCCGACAGCCACTCGTGCGGGGTGCCGCCCAGCCACAGGGCGTCCTCCTCCGAGAGCTTGAGCAGGTTCACCGAGGGCAGCCAGCCCTTGAACCGGGCCCGGTAGGCATCGGCGTCGGGGATCAGCCCCGGCCGGATGTTCGGATCGAGCGCGGTGAACACACCCTGACCGGCCGCGGTCCCCAGCAGCTCCTCGTACGCGCTCGCACCCGGCTCCAGCACGAGCGAACAGGTGCCGAACGACACCGCGCGCGTCCCCGCGGGGAGGGCGGCCGGAGCGGTGAACAGACGGTCGGCGGTCCCTTCGACGTAGAAGGAGTACGCCGCCGAGCCCCCGTCGCCGACCGTGGCGACCGCCAGTGTGGTCGGCTCGGGGCCCCGCTGCACGGCGGAGACGTCCACGCCCGCCCCCCGCAGCCCGCCGAGCAGCGCCTCCCCGAACGCGTCGTACGACACCCGGGAGCAGAAGGCGGTGGGCGACCCCAGCCGGCCGAGGGCGACGGCCGTGTTGAAGGGCCCGCCGCCGAGCGCCGGCTGCAGGGCCGTGAGGGCACCCGTGTCCCGCGGTACCAGGTCGATGAGGGCTTCACCGGCGACGACGATCACGGGGCGGTTCCTTTCGCGGACACTTCGGACTGCTCATGGCTCATGGCATGCCGAGTCTGCCCGCTCCCCGAGGCGGCGCGGGACGAAACGGACGAGTCCGGGCGGTCACCCCCCGTCGAACGCCGCCCCCGCTCACTCCCAGTCCCAGCCGATGCCCACCATCCCCGACCGCACCCGGGGCTCGACGAGGTGGACCGAGCAGTGGCGGAGGCTGAGCGGCAGCTCCTGACGGCCGCCGCGCGGTGCCGCCGCCGAATGCTGGGTGAACCGGTGACAGCGCACGGGCAGCGCCTGTTCGGCGAACCGGATCTGCAGCGCGTACTGGCCGCCCGCCGCGCCGAAACCACGGACGTACTCCCGGCAGACGCCGGCCGTGCCGTCCTCGATGGCGTAGCGGAAGAGAAACGTCTCACCGGCCCGCAGCCGGGTGTCGAACAGCAGCTCGGCCACCAGGACACCGGTGTCGTGATGGCGGCGGACCCGTCCGGCGCGGCAGTTCTCCAGGGCGTGCACGGTCATCCGCTCGGGCGTGCAGCCGGGATCCCCCTGGTGGACGGCGAGGAAGCGGTCGACGCCGTCGCGGTGGGCGCGCACGATGTGCTGCGACTCGCGGCCCAGCAGTTCGCGGCGCGCCCCGATGCGGACGCGCTCGTGGTGGCCCAGGGTGTGCAGCCCACCGTCGAGTGGGCACTCCAGTTCGGCGTGCAGACGTTCAAGGACGCCGGAGGCCTCCAGGACGGAACGGTAGGACCGTCCCGTGGGCTGCCCGGCGGCGGCCGGGGCGCCGGTCGGCGCGCCCGGGTCCTCCAGCAGCCGGATCAGGGACTCGTCCGGGAGGCGGAGGATCTCCTCCAGCGCGCGGACGGCCCGCAGCGACTCCGGACGCTGGGGACGCCGGGCGCCCTGCTGCCAGTAACTCAGACTCGTGACGCCGACCTTGACCCCGTGGCGCGACAGATGGTGCTGGACGCGCTGCAGGGGCAGTCCACGGGCGGCGATCGCGGCACGCAGCGCGACATGGAACGGGCCGCCCCGCAGGACCGTGTCCAGTTCCGCGACGGCGACGTCCTCGGCGGCGTCCGCGTGCTGTGTGGCGTGCGGCATGCAGGGGCCTTTCTGTGAAAGCTCGCGACGGCTGGTCGGACCGCGCGTGAGGGGTCGGGGCTTCCCCGCTGACGCCGGGGGCTCCTTCACATCCGTAAGGCGTCCTTCAGGGCCCCGAGTTCCCCCGCATTGAAGCGTGTTGACCAAGTCCCGACAACACCTGATGTCCGAGTGGCACATGCGTCTGGCCGGTGTCCGCGGCTCGCCCGGTGGAGGGAGATCCCGTGGCGGGGCACCGCCCGGGGCCCGCCACGACCGACGGCGACGGGGGTCCGCCGTACGGGCGGATCATGACCGGCTGTCCGGAAACATCGTTGTCCACAGGGCGGCCGACGGCGGCCCATGGTTGTCCACAGGGCCGTCGGAGTGTCACCCCGCGCCAGTAGGGTGTGAGACATGGCCGACCCCTCCAGCTACCGCCCCAAGCCGGGACAGATCCCGGACTCCCCCGGGGTGTACAGGTTCCGCGACGAGCACCGCCGGGTGATCTACGTCGGAAAGGCGAAGAGCCTGCGCCAGCGCCTGGCGAACTACTTCCAGGACCTCGCGGGCCTGCACCCGCGCACCCGCACGATGGTCACCACGGCCGCGTCGGTGGAGTGGACGGTCGTGTCCACGGAGGTCGAGGCGCTGCAGCTGGAGTACTCCTGGATCAAGGAGTACGACCCCCGGTTCAACGTGAAGTACCGCGACGACAAGAGCTACCCCTACCTCGCGGTGACGATGAACGAGGAGTTCCCGCGCGTGCAGGTGATGCGCGGCCACAAGAAGAAGGGCGTCCGCTACTTCGGGCCGTACGCGCACGCGTGGGCGATCCGTGACACCGTCGACCTGCTGCTGCGCGTCTTCCCCGTGCGCACCTGCTCCGCCGGCGTCTTCAAGAACGCCTCCCGCACCGGCCGCCCCTGTCTGCTCGGCTACATCGGCAAGTGCTCCGCGCCCTGCGTCGGCCGGATCTCCGCCGAGGACCACGGCGAACTGGCCGACGAGTTCTGCGACTTCATGGCCGGCCGCACCGGCACCCACCTCCGCCGTCTGGAGAAGCAGATGACGGAGGCGGCCGAGGAGATGGAGTACGAGCGGGCCGCCCGCCTGCGCGACGACATCGAGGCCCTGAGGAAGGCCATGGAGAAGAACGCGGTCGTGCTGGCGGACGCGACCGACGCCGATCTGATCGCGGTCGCCGAGGACGAGCTGGAGGCGGCGGTCCAGATCTTCCACGTCCGCGGCGGACGGGTGCGCGGCCAGCGCGGCTGGGTCACCGACAAGGTCGAGGAGATCACCACCGGCGCCCTCGTCGAACACGCCCTCCAGCAGCTCTACGGCGAGGAGACCGGCGACGCCGTCCCCAAGGAGGTGCTCGTCCCCGCCCTGCCCGACCCGGTCGAACCCGTCCAGGAATGGCTCACCGTCCGCCGCGGCTCGGGTGTCTCGCTGCGCATCCCGCAGCGCGGCGACAAGCGGGCCCTGATGGAGACCGTGGAGCGCAACGCCCAGCAGGCGCTCGTCCTGCACAAGACCAAGCGCGCCTCCGACCTGACCACGCGCTCGCGTGCCCTGGAGGAGATCGCCGAGGCCCTGGACCTGGACAGCGCCCCGCTGCGGATCGAGTGCTACGACATCTCGCACCTCCAGGGGGACGACGTCGTGGCCTCCATGGTCGTCTTCGAGGACGGCCTGGCCCGCAAGAGCGAGTACCGCCGCTTCCAGATCAAGGGCTTCGAGGGGCAGGACGACGTCCGCTCCATGCACGAGGTGATCACCCGCCGCTTCCGCCGCTACCTCGCGGAGAAGGAGCGCACGGGGGAGTGGACCGACGCCGAGAGCCCCCTCCCCGACGGCACCGAAACCGACGGCACCGAAACCGACGGCGCCATCCTCGTCAACGGCAGGGAAGCCCCCCTCGCCACCGGCCTCAAGGACGACGAAGGCCGCCCCAAGCGCTTCGCCTACCCGCCCCAGCTCGTCGTCGTCGACGGCGGCCGGCCCCAGGTCGCGGCCGCCCGCCGCGCCCTCGACGAGCTGGGCATCGACGACATCGCCGTCTGCGGCCTCGCCAAGCGCCTGGAGGAGGTCTGGCTGCCGCACGACGACGACCCGGTCGTCCTGCCCCGCACCAGCGAGGGCCTCTACCTCCTCCAGCGCGTCCGCGACGAGGCCCACCGCTTCGCGATCACCTACCAGCGCACCAAGCGGGCCAAGCGGCTGCGCTCCGGCCCCCTGGACGACGTACCGGGCCTGGGCGAGACGCGCAAACAGGCGCTCATCAAGCACTTCGGCTCGGTGAAGAAGCTGCGCGCCGCGACCCTCGACCAGATCTGCGAGGTCCCGGGCATAGGCCGCAAGACGGCCGAGACGATCGCCGCGGCCCTCCTCCAGGCGGCTCCGCCCGCCCCCGCCGTGAACACGGCGACCGGAGAGATCATTGAAGACGAGGAACCCGGCACGACGGCGGGTTCCCCCGGAGATCCCGTGACCGCGGGCGCCCCGGAAGAACGACGGGGGCAGGAGACATGACCGAGCACGAGCACGACGCGCACCCCACGGACGAGCGAGACCAGGCGCTGACCGCAGCGCCCCATGAACACGACACAGGTCACGAAGACGGAGCACAGGTGAGTACGGACAGCACGCCGCCCGGGATCCCCGAGGCGGCCATCCCCGAGCTGGTGATCATCTCCGGCATGTCCGGGGCGGGCCGCTCGACGGCAGCCAAGTGTCTGGAGGACCTCGGCTGGTTCGTCGTCGACAACCTCCCGCCCGCCCTGATCCCCACCATGGTGGAGCTGGGCGCCCGCTCCCAGGGCAACGTGGCGCGGATCGCGGTCGTCGTCGACGTCCGCGGCCGCCGCTTCTTCGACAACCTCCGCGAGTCCCTCGCCGACCTGGAGTCCAGGAACGTCACCCGGCGGATCGTCTTCCTGGAGTCCTCCGACGACGCCCTGGTGCGCCGCTTCGAGTCCGTGCGCCGCCCGCACCCGCTCCAGGGCGACGGCCGGATCGTCGACGGCATCGCCGCCGAGCGCGAACTGCTGCGCGAGCTGCGCGGCGACGCCGACCTGGTGATCGACACCTCCAGCCTCAACGTGCACGAGCTGCGCGCCAAGATGGACGCCCAGTTCGCGGGCGAGGAGGAGCCCGAGCTGCGGGCCACCGTCATGTCCTTCGGCTTCAAGTACGGCCTCCCGGTCGACGCCGACCTGGTGGTGGACATGCGCTTCCTGCCCAACCCGCACTGGGTCCCGGAGCTGCGCCCCTACACCGGCCTCAACGACGAGGTCGCCACCTACGTCCTCAACCAGCCCGGCGCGAAGGAGTTCCTCGACCGGTACGCGGAGCTCCTCCAGCTGATCGCCGCGGGCTACCGGCGGGAGGGCAAGCGCTATGTGACCATCGCGGTCGGCTGTACGGGCGGCAAGCACCGTTCGGTCGCGATGTCGGAGAAGCTCGCCGCGCGTCTCGCGGCCGAGGGCGTGGAGACGGTGGTCGTGCACCGGGACATGGGACGGGAATGACAGGACGTACTCCGCGGCTGGGCCGACTGCGCAGGATGCCCCCCGAGGGGCGCGCGAGCCGACCGGTCGAGGCCCGGGGCGCGAGGCCGCGCCGCCGTGGCACCCAGCCCAAGGTCGTCGCGCTGGGCGGCGGGATGGGCCTGTCCGCCTCGCTCGCCGCGCTGCGCCGGATCACCGGTGACCTGACCGCCGTGGTCACCGTCGCCGACGACGGCGGCTCCAGCGGGCGGCTGAGGGACGAGCTGGGCGTGCTGCCGCCCGGCGATCTGCGCAAGGCGCTGGCCGCGCTGTGCGGCGACGACGACTGGGGCCAGACCTGGTCCCGGGTCATCCAGCACCGCTTCCAGTCCCAGGGCGAGATCAACGGCCACGCGGTCGGCAATCTGCTGATCGTCGCCCTGTGGGAGCAGCTCGGCGACCATGTCCAGGCCCTGGACCTGGTCGGCAAGCTGCTGGGAGCGCACGGCCGGGTGCTGCCCATGTCCGCCGTACCGCTGGAGCTCCAGGCCCTGGTCAAGGGGCACGATCCGCGCCGGCCGGAGGACGTCGACACCGTGCGCGGACAGGCGACCGTGGCCCTCACGCCCGGCGAGGTGCAGTCCGTGCATCTCGTGCCGCACGACCCGCCCGCCGTCCCCGAGGCGGTGGCGGCGGTGCTGGACGCGGACTGGGTGGTCCTCGGCCCAGGGTCCTGGTTCTCCTCGGTCATCCCGCACCTTCTCGTGCCCGAACTGCTGGACGCCCTCATCGAGACCAAGGCGCGCCGGGTACTCTCGCTGAACCTCGCGCCGCAGCCCGGAGAAACCGACGGCTTCTCCCCGCAGCGTCATTTGGAGGTTTTGGGACGACACGCCCCTAAACTCGCCCTGGACGTGGTGCTGGCCGACGAGGCCGCCGTGCCCGACCGCGACTCCCTGACCGATGCCGCCACCCGGTTCGGGGCCGCTGTCGAGCTGGCGAAGGTGGCCCGGACCGACGGAACGCCCCGGCATGACCCGGAGCTCCTCGCCGCCGCGTACGACCGTATTTTTCGGATGCATGGAAGGATCGGCCCATGGCGATGACGGCAGCGGTGAAGGACGAGATCTCCCGGCTCCCCGTCACCCGGACCTGCTGCAGAAAGGCGGAGGTCTCCGCCGTGCTGCGGTTCGCCGGCGGCCTGCACCTGGTGAGCGGCCGCATCGTGATCGAGGCGGAGCTGGACACGGCGATGGCGGCCCGCCGGCTCAAGCGGGACATCCTCGAGATCTTCGGCCACAGCTCTGAACTGATCGTGATGGCCCCGGGCGGTCTGCGCCGCGGCTCGCGCTATGTCGTGCGCGTGGTCGCCGGCGGGGACCAGCTGGCCCGCCAGACCGGTCTGGTCGACGGGCGCGGGCGACCGATCCGCGGGCTTCCCCCGCAGGTGGTCTCCGGCGCGACCTGTGACGCCGAGGCGGCCTGGCGCGGGGCGTTCCTGGCGCACGGCTCGCTCACCGAGCCCGGCCGCTCCTCCTCCCTGGAGGTGACCTGCCCGGGTCCCGAGGCAGCGCTCGCGCTGGTCGGCGCGGCACGTCGGCTGTCGATCGCCGCGAAGGCCCGCGAGGTGCGCGGGGTGGACCGGGTGGTCGTGCGGGACGGCGACGCGATCGGTGCGCTGCTGACCCGCCTCGGCGCGCACGAGTCGGTGCTGGCCTGGGAGGAGCGCCGGATGCGCCGCGAGGTGCGGGCCACGGCGAACCGGCTCGCCAACTTCGACGACGCGAACCTGCGCCGTTCCGCCCGGGCGGCCGTGGCCGCCGGGGCCCGGGTGCAGCGCGCCCTGGAGATCCTCGCCGACGAGGTGCCCGAGCATCTCGCGGCGGCCGGCCGGCTGCGCATGGAGCACAAGCAGGCCTCGCTGGAGGAGCTGGGCGCGCTCGCCGACCCGCCGCTGACCAAGGACGCGGTCGCCGGCCGGATCCGCCGTCTGCTGGCGATGGCCGACAAGCGCGCCTCCGACCTCGGCATCCCGGGCACGGAGGCCAACCTCAGCGAGGAGCTGGCCGACAACCTCGTGGGCTGACGGACGCTCAGAACGCTTTACGGCGTTCTCGGGACGCCGGTGGTGTGACCCAATAGGGTGATATCACCGGCGTTTTGCTGTCCTTGAGGCGCCCTTGACTGGATCATGAACTGTCATGAGCCTGGCAGAGTTCGCTGCTGTGGCGAACCTACGCAAGGGGGGTTCATGAGACGTAGAGCGAGATCGATCCTCGCCGTCGGCGCACTCCTGCTCGGCGGAGCGGCACTCGCGCCCATCGCCCAGGCACAGCCCGCATCCACCGCGAAACCCGACCCGGACGAGGTCAAGGTGTTCCGGGCCGAGGTCACCAAGAAGCAGGTACCCCTGCTGCTGGCGGCCGGCCAGGACGGGCACGAACTCGGTGAGCAGGCGCCCGAGAAGGGCACCGCCACCGTCGAGGTCTACCTCACCGACAAGCAGGCGGCCAAGCTCGAGAAGCAGGGCGTCGCGCTCACCGAGCACACACTTTCGGCCAAGGCCGAGAAGCGTGTGGAGGCGGCCTCCGACGGGGTGTTCCGCCCCTACGGCGGCAGCGGCGGCCTGAAGGAGGAGATCCTCCGCACCGGGCAGCAGAACCCGGGCCTGACCAAGGTCGTCTCCCTCGGCAAGACGGTGGGCGGCCAGGACATCCTCGCGCTCAAACTGACCAAGGACGCGAAGAAGGCCAAGGACGGCTCCAAGCCCTCGGTGCTGTACATGTCCAACCAGCACGCCCGTGAGTGGATCACGCCCGAGATGACCCGTCGGCTGATGCACTACTACCTGGACAACTATCGGACCGACAAACGCGTCAAGAAGATCGTCGACTCCACCGAGCTGTGGTTCGTCCTGTCGGCCAACCCCGACGGCTACGACTACACCTTCCAGAGCACCGACAACCGCCTGTGGCGCAAGAACCTGCGGGACGTCAACGGCGACGGCGCGATCTCCACCGGCGACGGCGTCGACCTCAACCGCAACTTCCCCTACAAGTGGGGCTACGACGACGAGGGTTCGTCCCCCAACCCCACCAGCCAGACCTACCGCGGCGCGAGTGCCGGCTCCGAGCCCGAGACCAAGGCGCTCGACGCCTTCGAGAAGCGGATCGGGTTCACGTACGGCATCAACTACCACTCCGCCGCCGAACTGCTGCTCTACGGCGTCGGCTGGCAGGTCGCCACCGACACCCCGGACGACGTCCTCTACAAGACGCTCGCCGGCACCCCCGACAACTCCGCGATCCCGGGCTACCACCCGCAGGTGTCCTCGGAGCTGTACACCACCAACGGCGAGGCGGACGGCCACGCGGCGAACGTCAACGGCACGGCGATGTTCACCCCGGAGATGTCGACCTGCCAGACCGCGTCGAACATCGATCCGAACGACCAGTGGAACGCCTCCGACTGCCAGTCGGTCTTCAACTTCCCCGACGACGAGAAGCTGATCCAGCAGGAGTTCACCAAGAACATCCCGTTCGCGCTCTCCGTCGCCGACTCCGCCGCCCGCCCGGACCAGCCGAAGTCCTCGGTCGGCCTGAGCGCCGCCGACTTCACCCCGGCCCCGTTCACCACCTCGTACGCGCGCGGCGCGGACCAGCAGGTCTCCGTCGTCGCACGGAAGGCGCTGCGCGACAAGAAGCTCACCTACCGCGTCAACGGCGGCCGTACGCAGTCCCGGGCGCTCAAGGCCTGGAAGGGCGGAGAGACCTACGGCGGGGACGACAACCTGTACTTCGACGAGTACCGGGCCAAGGTGCGGGGCGGCAAGCCCGGCGACAAGGTCGAGGTGTGGTTCACCGGCGCCACCAAGGCCGGCAAGAAGGTCTCCAGCGCGCACTTCACCTACACGGTCGCCGCACGGCCCCAGGCCGACACGCTGGTCGTCGCCGAGGAGGGCGCGGCCGCCACACAGGCGCAGACCTACGTCGACGCCCTGAAGGCCAACGGCCGCAAGGCCCTCGTCTGGGACGTCGCCACCCAGGGCGTGCCCGACGCGCTCGGCGTGCTGAGCCACTTCAGGACCGTCGTCCACTACACGGGTGCGAGCACCCCCGGCAACCCGACCCAGCTCGCACTGCGCGCCTTCCTCAACGAGGGCGGCAAGCTGATCGAGGCGGGCGAGCTGGCCGGCGGCACGGTCGACCTCGGGGACGGCACCCCGTCCGACGACTTCAGCCAGTACTACCTGGGCGCCTACTCCCGTACGTCGACCCCCGGGGCCACCGGCTTCACCGGCTCCGGCGCGCTCGCGGGCGCCGGCGGGGCCCTCGGCGCCGCCCCCGGCAACCCGCTGGACAAGGCCGGCACCTACGGGGTCACCTCCGACGAACTGCCGGCCGCCACGTATCCGCAGTTCGCCGGCGCCGGCGCCGGGCAGTTCTCCGGGACGGTCAACCCGTACGGCCCGTACGCGGGCTCGTACATGGCCGCCGCGGTGCACACCGACGACGCCTACAAGCGCCTCACCCGCACCATCGACCTCAGCGGTGTCGCCGCGGGCACCCTGCCCACCCTGCGCACCCGGCTGCTGTGGGACACCGAGCCCGGCTACGACAACGCGATCGTCGAGGTCCGCACCGTCGGCGCCGACGACTGGACCACGCTCCCCGAGAAGGGCGGCGCGACCAGCACCACGGTCCCCGCGGAGTGCGGCGCCGGCTTCTACATCGCCGACCACCCGTGGCTCAAGCACTACCTGACCCTCGGGAACAACGCCTGCACCGCGACCGGCACCACCGGCTCCTGGAACGCCCTCACCGGCGCCTCCAACGGCTGGCAGCAGGTCTCCTTCGACCTCAGCGCCTACGCGGGCAGGAGCATCGAGGTCTCGATCAGCTATGTCACCGACCCCGGCAGCGGCGGCCACGGCGTCCTCGCCGACGACGCCTCGCTCGTGATCGGCGACACGGCCACCGAGACCGAGGGCTTCGAGACCTCGCTCGGCGCCTGGCGGGCCGCCGGTCCGCCCGCGGGCAGCCCCGCCGTCCTGAAGGACTGGACCCGCACCGGAACGCTGTTCCAGACGTACGGCGCGGTCACCACCGACGACACCGTGCTGCTCGGCTTCGGCCTGGAGCACCTGACCTCCGCGGCGGACCGTAAAACGCTCATCGGAAAGGCCCTCGCATCACTTGATCAGTGACACACCGGTTCATGGTGTTCCACGCACCGTGACGGAATAAGGGCGCAAAACGCCTCAGGCCTGGGCGGTCCGTACCCCTACTGGCGGGTACGGACCGTCCTGCCGTGTATGGGCGAAGTCGATGTCACCGACGGGGCCTCGGAGAGGTAGGGTCGTAGGCGGTCGGGGACATCCCAAATACAGCTCGCCGGCACCGCATGGCCGGCGTACCAACGAGGAGATCGGTTCGTGACGATCCGCGTAGGCATCAACGGCTTTGGCCGCATCGGTCGTAACTACTTCCGCGCGCTGCTGGAGCAGGGTGCTGACATCGAGATCGTGGCTGTCAACGACCTGGGTGACACCGCGACCACCGCTCACCTGCTCAAGTACGACACCATCCTGGGCCGCCTCAAGGCCGAGGTGTCGCACACCGCCGACACGATCACCGTCGACGGCCACACCATCAAGGTCCTGTCCGAGCGCAACCCCGCCGACATCCCGTGGGGCGAGCTCGGCGTCGACATCGTCATCGAGTCGACCGGCATCTTCACCAAGAAGGCCGACGCCGCCAAGCACCTCGCCGGCGGCGCCAAGAAGGTCCTCATCTCGGCTCCGGCCAAGGACGAGGACATCACCATCGTGATGGGCGTCAACCAGGACAAGTACGACCCGGCGAACCACCACGTCATCTCCAACGCCTCCTGCACCACCAACTGTGTGGCGCCGATGGCCAAGGTCCTCGACGAGAACTTCGGCATCGTCAAGGGTCTGATGACGACGGTCCACGCGTACACCAACGACCAGCGCATCCTGGACTTCCCGCACTCGGACCTGCGCCGCGCCCGCGCCGCCGCCGAGAACATCATCCCGACCACGACGGGCGCCGCGAAGGCCACCGCCCTGGTCCTCCCGCAGCTCAAGGGCAAGCTGGACGGCATCGCCATGCGCGTCCCGGTCCCGACCGGCTCGGCCACCGACCTCGTGGTCACCCTCCAGCGCGAGGTCACCAAGGACGAGGTCAACGCCGCGTTCAAGAAGGCCTCCGAGGACGGCGACCTCAAGGGCTACCTGGCCTACACCGAGGACGAGATCGTCTCCTCGGACATCGTCAGCGACCCCGCCTCCTGCACCTTCGACTCCTCCCTGACCATGGTCCAGGAGGGCAACACGGTGAAGATCCTCGGCTGGTACGACAACGAGTGGGGCTACTCCAACCGCCTCGTCGACCTGACGGTCTTCGTCGGCGGCCAGCTCTGATCGTCGGATCAGGCACCACGGTGTGAACGCAGGGCCCGGGCGGCGCAGGGACGCGCCGCCCGGGCCCTGAGTCACGTGCAGAACCGCCCTGTCTACGATCACGGAGCATCACCAGCCCTCGGGAGCCCTTTTCATGAAGACGATCGACGAACTCCTCGCCGAAGGAGTGGCCGGCCGGCGGGTCTTCGTCCGCGCCGACCTCAACGTGCCGCTGGACGGCACCACCATCACCGACGACGGCCGCATCCGCGCCGTCCTGCCGACCGTCAAGGCCCTCGCCGAGGCGGGCGCCAGGGTCGTCGTCGCCTCCCACCTGGGCCGCCCCAAGGGCGCCCCGGACCCGGCGTTCTCGCTCGCCCCCGCCGCCGCCCGGCTCGGTGAACTCCTCGGCTCCGCCGTGGCCTTCGCGACCGACACCGTCGGCGACTCCGCCCAGGAGACCGTCGCCGGCCTCGCCGACGGCCGGGTCGCCGTCATCGAGAACCTCCGCTTCAACGCGGGCGAGACCTCCAAGGACGACGTCGAGCGCGGCGCCTTCGCCGACGAGCTCGCCCGGCTCGCGGACGTCTACGTCGGCGACGGCTTCGGCGCCGTGCACCGCAAGCACGCCTCCGTCTACGACCTCCCGGCCAGGCTGCCGCACTACGCCGGCCACCTCATCGCCACCGAGGTCGGCGTCCTGAAGAAGCTCACCGACGAGGTCCGGCGCCCCTACGTGGTCGTGCTCGGCGGCGCCAAGGTCTCCGACAAGCTCGCCGTCATCGACGAGCTGCTGGGCAGGGCCGACCGCATCCTCATCGGCGGCGGCATGGCGTTCACCTTCCTCAAGGCCAAGGGCCACGAGGTCGGCGCCTCCCTCCTCCAGGAGGACCAGATCCCCGCGGTCCTGGAGTACATCGAGCGCGCCGAGAAGACCGGCGTCGAGCTGGTCCTGCCGGTCGACGCGGTGGTCGCCCCCGCCTTCCCCGACCTCAAGACCAAGGCCCCGGCCGACGCCACCACCGTCGCCGCGGACGCCATCCCGGCCGACCGGATGGGCCTGGACATCGGCCCGGCGTCCGGCGAGCTGTACGCCTCGAAGATCACCGACGCCGCCACCGTCTTCTGGAACGGCCCGATGGGCGTCTTCGAACACCCCGAATTCGCCGAGGGCACCAAGTCGGTCGCCCAGGCGCTCCTCGACTCCTCGGCCTTCACGGTCGTCGGCGGCGGCGACTCCGCCGCGGCCGTCCGCATCCTGGGCTTCGACGAGAACGCCTTCGGCCACATCTCGACCGGCGGCGGCGCCTCCCTCGAATACCTCGAGGGCAAGACGCTCCCCGGCCTCGCCGCACTGGAGGACTGACCCTAATGAGCACGCGCACGCCGATCATGGCGGGCAACTGGAAGATGAACCTCAACCACCTCGAGGCCATCGCGCACACCCAGAAGCTCGCCTTCGCCCTGTCCGACAAGGACTACGAGGCCGTCGAGGTCGCCGTCCTGCCGCCCTTCACCGACCTGCGCTCCGTGCAGACCCTGGTCGAGGGCGACAAGCTCGCCATCAAGTACGGCGCCCAGGACATCTCGGCCCATGAGTCCGGCGCCTACACCGGCGAGATCTCCGGACCCATGCTCGCCAAGCTGAAGTGCACGTACGTGGCGATCGGCCACTCCGAGCGCCGCCAGTACCACGCCGAGACCGACGAGCAGGTCAACGCCAAGGCCAAGGCCGCCTTCAAGCACGGCCTCACCCCGATCCTGTGCGTCGGAGAGGAGCTGGAGGTCCGTGAGGCGGGCAACCACGTCTCCCACACCCTCGCCCAGGTCGAGGGCGGTCTGAAGGGCATCCCGGCCGACCAGGCCGAGACCGTCGTGATCGCCTACGAGCCCGTCTGGGCCATCGGCACCGGCAAGGTCTGCGGCGCCGGGGACGCCCAGGAGGTCTGCGCCGCCATCCGCGGCAGGATCGCCGAGCTGTACGACCAGGAGCTGGCCGACAAGGTCCGCATCCAGTACGGCGGCTCCGTCAAGGCCGGCAACGTCGCCGAGATCATGGCGCAGGCCGACATCGACGGCGCGCTGGTCGGCGGCGCCTCGCTGGACGCCGACGAGTTCGTCAAGATCGTGCGCTTCCGCGACCAGTGATTCGACCGGTGAGCCGAGCTGTGAGTAGGCGGTAGCGGCGATCCGTCGTACCCTTGCGGGGGCATGGCCCTGGTGCCGTGCCCCCGTCGTTACTCGACTGTCGTTGTCCGACTGTCGTTATCCGATCCGAGGAAGTTGGTCCAGCCGTGGTTTTGGGGTTCTCGATCGCCCTGATCGTCTTCAGCCTGCTGCTGATGCTGCTGGTGCTGATGCACAAGGGGAAGGGCGGCGGCCTCTCCGACATGTTCGGTGGCGGCATGCAGTCCTCCGTCGGCGGCTCCTCGGTCGCCGAGCGCAACCTCGACCGCATCACCGTGGTGATCGGTGTGCTCTGGTTCGCGTGCATCATCGTCCTGGGCATGCTGATGAAGACGAGCAGCTGATCAGCCTCTCACAGGCACGCACAATCCGTACGTAAGGCCCCATGTTCGGTACGCGCAGCTGAGCGCGGCCTATCATGGGGCTTGCGTCTAGGTGCGGGAGCTGTAACTCCAATCACTGGACGCGCGTTGGGCCTTACGTAGACTGAGGCGCTCGCAGCGAAGCGAAAACGCCGACTCGCTTTGCGGCACCATCACGCAGGGAGTTACGACCGTGGCAAGTGGCAACGCGATCCGAGGAAGCCGGGTCGGGGCGGGGCCGATGGGCGAGGCCGAGCGGGGCGAGTCCGCGCCCCGTCTGCGCATCTCCTTCTGGTGCTCCAACGGGCACGAGACGCAGCCCAGCTTCGCCAGCGACGCGCAGGTTCCCGACACCTGGGACTGCCCGCGCTGCGGCTTCCCGGCCGGACAGGACCGGGAGAACCCCCCGGACCCGCCGCGCACCGAGCCCTACAAGACGCACCTCGCCTATGTGCGGGAGCGGCGCAGCGACGCGGACGGCGAGGCGATCCTCGCCGAGGCGCTCGCGAAACTGCGGGGCGAGATCTAGGAGTTGACACCGGCCGGGTGCCCGACAGGCGCCTGGCCGGACCCGTTGTCAGTGGTCTCCTCTACGGTTTTCTCATGGGTTCCCGTTCTCCGCGGTGACCCGGGGAACCGGAGGGGGAGTCATGACGGGGGAGGTGCGGGCGCCCGCATGGCGCGGCGGTTTCGGACGGCTGTGGAGCGCCGCCGTGATCTCCCGCTTCGGGGACGCGCTGCGGACCACCGCCCTGCCGCTGCTCGCCGTGCGGCTCACGGACGAGCCGCTGGCCGTCGCCTCCGTCACCGCCTGCGCCCAGCTCCCCTGGCTGCTCTTCGGCCTGGTCGGCGGGGCCGTCGCCGACCGGGTGGACCAGCGGCGCGCGATGTGGGCCGTCGACACCGTACGGGGACTGCTCGTCGCCGCCTTCGCTCTCGCCGTGGGCCTCGGCCACGCCTCCGTCCCGCTGCTGCTCGCCCTCGCCTTCCTGCTGACCACCCTCCAGACCCTCTTCGACAACGCCGCCACGGCCCTGCTGCCCTCCCTGGTGCCCCGCGCGGCCCTCGGCGGCGCCAACGCCCGGCTGATGACCGGCCAGCAACTGGCCGGCGGCCTGCTGGCCGGACCCTTCGTCCCCCTGCTGCTGGGCGTCGGCGCCTTCCTGCCGTTCGCCGCCGACGCGGGCACCTATCTGCTGGCCGCCGCCCTGGTCGCCTCCTTGCGGACCCGGCCGCCCGAGCGCGAGCCGCGCCCCTCGGGCAGCACCCTGCGCAAGGACATCGGCGACGGACTGCGCCACCTCTGGCAGGACCGCGTCCTGCGCGCGATCTGTTCGGCCACCCTCCTGTGCAACATCGGCATGGGCGCCCTCATCGCCACCCTGGTCCTGCACGTGACGCGCTGGCTGCACGCGGACAGCACCGGATACGCCGCCGCCATGACGGCCTACGCCCTCGGCGGCCTGGCCGGCGGCCTGGTCGCCCAGCGGATCGCGCTGCGCACCGGCCGGGCGCGCGCCCTGCTGCTCGCCGGCGCCGTCCAGACCGCCGCCCTGCTGCTCCTGGGCACCGTCCGCAGCCTCGGCGCGCTCCTCGCCGGCATGCTGCTGCTCGGGACCATGACCATGGTGTGGAACGTCAACCAGGTCACCCTGATCCAGCAGCGCAGCCCCGAGCACATGACCGGCCGGATCGCCTCGGCGTTCCGGACGGCGTCCACGTCCGGCGCGCCGACCGGCGCGCTCCTCGGCGGAGCCGCCGCCGACGCCCTCGGGCTGAACACTCCGGCGCTGCTCGCGGCCGTGCTCTTCGCCCTCGCGGTCGCCGCGTTGATACCCGCGGGCCGGGCTGACGTACCTGTTGTTGTCCCGCGGGACGGTTCCGCGTCCGCTCGCGTGACGCGCTGATCAACTAGGTTGGAACCGGCGGGGCACCACGTGCACAGCAGCACGGACAGGCAAGGAAGGGCTGAAGTCCGACATGAACGCAGACGGCCGTACGAGGCTCAACCAGACGCCCGAGTGGACGGCTCTGGCCAAGCACCGGGAGGAACTCGGCGAGGTACAGCTGCGCGAGCTGTTCGCCGCCGACCCCGAGCGCGGCAGCGGATACACCCTGCAGGTCGGCGACCTGCACATCGACTACTCCAAGCACCTCGTCACCGACGAGACGCTCAGGCTGCTGCGGGAACTGGCCGCGGCAGCCGACGTCTTCGGCCTGCGGGACGCCATGTTCCGTGGCGAGAAGATCAACACCACCGAGGACCGCGCGGTCCTGCACACCGCGCTGCGCGCCCCGGCCGACGCGGTGATCGAGGTCGACGGGGAGAACGTCGTGCCTCACGTGCACGCCGTGCTCGCGAAGATGGGCGACTTCGCCGACCGGGTCCGCTCCGGGGCCTGGACCGGCCACACCGGCCGGCGCATCCGCAACGTGGTCAACATCGGCATCGGCGGCTCCGACCTCGGCCCGGCCATGGCCTTCGAGGTGCTGCGCAGCTACACCGACCGCGACCTCACGGTCCGTTTCGTGTCGAACGTCGACGGCGCCGACCTGCACGAGGCCACCCGCGACCTGGACCCGGCCGAGACGCTGTTCATCATCGCGTCCAAGACGTTCACCACGATCGAGACGATCACCAACGCCACCTCGGCCCGCACCTGGCTCCTCGACGGCCTCGACGGCGAGGCGAAGGCGGTCGCACGGCACTTCGTGGCGCTGTCGACCAACGCCGAGAAGGTCGCGGACTTCGGCATCGACACGGCCAACATGTTCGAGTTCTGGGACTGGGTCGGCGGCCGCTACTCCTACGACTCCGCCATCGGCCTCTCCCTGATGATCGCCATTGGCCCGGACCGCTTCCGCGAGATGCTCGACGGCTTCCACCTCGTCGACCAGCACTTCCGCACCGCCCCCGCCGAGTCCAACGTGCCGCTGCTGCTCGGCCTGCTGGGCATCTGGTACGGCAACTTCCACGACGCCCAGTCCCACGCCGTCCTGCCCTACAGCCACTACCTGTCGAAGTTCGCCGCCTACCTCCAGCAGCTGGACATGGAGTCGAACGGCAAGTACGTCGGCCGGGACGGCAAGGAGGTCGACTGGCAGACCGGCCCGGTCGTCTGGGGCACGCCCGGCACCAACGGGCAGCACGCCTACTACCAGTTGATCCACCAGGGCACCAGGCTGATCCCCGCGGACTTCATCGGCTTCGCCCGCCCGGTGGACGAGCTGAGCGGTGAACTGAAGGCCCAGCACGATCTGTTGATGGCGAACTTCTTCGCCCAGACCCAGGCGCTGGCCTTCGGCAAGACGCCCGAGGAGGTGCGCGCGGAGGGGGTGCCGGAGGAGCTGGTGGCCCACAAGACGTTCAAGGGCAACCACCCGACGACCACCGTCCTCGCCGCGGAGCTGACCCCGTCGGTCCTCGGCCAGCTCGTCGCCCTCTACGAGCACAAGGTGTTCGTGCAGGGGGCCGTGTGGAACATCGACTCCTTCGACCAGTGGGGCGTGGAGCTCGGCAAGGTCCTCGCCAAGCGCGTCGAACCCGCGCTGACGGAGGGCGCGGACGTCCCCGGCCTGGACGCCTCCACCCGCGCACTCGTGGCCAAGTATCGCGAACTGCGCGGCAGTTAACCGACAACATCCCGTGTGTAGACTCCCGGGCGGTCAGGAACACGATCGCTCGGGGGCCGTCACGTGGGCAGCGCACACCGCAGGAACTGGACCGACGGCAGTCTGACGGCCGGCTCCTTCCTGAAGCCCCATCGCGTGGCACGGGCCGTGTTCCACCCGTCGTGGATCCCGGAGTCCCTGGACCCGACCGTGGAGCGGCTCAAGCGTGCCAGGGTCGTGATGGGGGCGGTCGCGGCCCTCGGCGTCTACTCCTTCGCCGCGGGCGGGTTCGCCTTCGACGAGCTGCTGAGGAACGCGGCGATCGCGTCGCTGGTGCTGCTCTGCATCACCCCGCTCACGGTCGGCGTGATGCTTCTGGTGTGGCGGCGCGGGGGCCCCGTGCGCCGGCTGAGAACGCGGCTCCTCGACTCGCTCAAGCTGCTGGCACTCTTCATCGCCGCGGTGTTCGCCGCCCTCGGGCTGTTCGCCGCCGGGGACATGCTCGGGACCGTCCCGAAGATCGTCCTGAGTGCCCTCGGCCTGTGGACGGCGTTCTTCGTGATCGCGGGAGCGGTCCGGCTCACCGGCAACTTCTTCGGCACCGCCGCCGTCCACCGGTGCCTGCCGCCCCTGCTCGCCACCGTGACGACCTGGCTGATGGCCGTCCCCGACCTCGTCACCAGCGACCTGCACGGCCTGGGCCTGGGCCTGGGCGTCGCCTTCATCCTGGGCGCACCGGTGACGGTCACGGCGATCGCCTTGCTGGAGGCCCGTCGCCTCCGGAAGCGCTACGGCATCCGCCTGACGGTCCACCCGGCCCACCTGGCCCCGCGGCCGACGCCGACGACCGTGCCGTACGCCCACAACGCACAGAACCCGTACGGCGGTTGACCGTACGGGTTCCGTGAGCGCGGCATCTCAGGGAGACGCCGGCGGATACAGCGACCTGGGCAGCTGAGAGGCCGCCGCCTGGTCCAGCAGCCACAGGGTGCGGGCCCGGCCGCGGGCGCCCGCCGCCGGTGCCTGTATCTCCCCCGCGTCCGACAGGGCGATCGCCGCGGCGTTCGCCTTGTCCTCGCCCGCCGCGAGCAGCCACACCTCACGGGCCGCCCGGATGGCCGGCAGGGTCAGCGTGACCCGGGTCGGCGGGGGCTTGGGCGCGCCGTGCACCCCGACCACCGTGCGCTCGGTCTCCCGAACGGCCGGCAGCTCGGGGAAGAGCGAGGCCACATGGGTGTCCGGGCCGACGCCCAGCATCAGGACGTCGAAGGTGGGCACGGTGCCATGGTTCTCGGGGCCGGCCGCACGGGCCAGCTCCTGCGCGTACGCCTCCGCGGCCGCCTCGACGTCGGCGCCGTACGGACCGTCGGACGCGGGCATGGCGTGCACGCGCTTCGGGTCCAGCGGTACGGCGTCCAGCAGGGCCTCACGGGCCTGGGTGACGTTGCGCTCCGGGTCGCCCTCGGGCAGGAAGCGCTCGTCGCCCCACCACAGGTCGAGCCGGCCCCAGTCGATCGCGTCCCGGGCCGGCGCGGACGCCAGCGCGGCCAGCAGACCGTTGCCGTTGCGGCCGCCGGTGAGGACCACGGACGCGTAGCCCCGGGAGGCCTGCGCGTCCACGATCCGGGTGATGAGGCGGGCCGCGGCGGCCTGCGCCATCAGCTCCTTGTCGCGGTGCACGACCAGCTGCGGGGCGTTCACCGCGCCGCCTTGCCGGTCAGCCCGGAGGGGACCGCCTTCAGTGGTGCCGACGTCAGTGGTGCCTGCGTCGCCCCTTCCGCCCCGGGAGCTTCCGCAAGGCCTTCGCCGGCGTCCGGTTCTCCTTTGGCCGGCTCGGCGTCCACCTCGGCGTCCACCTCGGCCTGCTCCACGGCGGCCCCGGCCTGCACCAGCGCCGCCTCCGCCTTCTCCAGGGCGGCCCGGGCCTTCTCGACCCCGGCCGGTTCCGGCACCGCCACCGAGGCCGACGCGTTCAGCCGCTCCACCCCGAAGCGCAGGGCGGAGGCGTAGGTGTCGTCCGGGTCCAGCCGGCGCAGCTCCTCCGCGATCAGCTCGGCCGTCTCGCGGCGCTTGAGCGCCACCGCGCGGTCGGGCTGGCCCTCGATGGAGAGCGTGGCCAGCGAACCGTCGGCCCGGTCCAGGGTGATCGGCCCGCTGCTGGTGGCCATGCGCACGGCCGTCAGCCCCGGCCCGCCGGACAGCGAGCGCCGGACGGGGACGTCCAGCCGGTCCGCGAGCCACATCGCCAGCAGCTCACAGCTCGGGTTGAACTCCTCGCCCTCCACCTCGACCGACTCCACCTCGCAGGTGACCTGGTCCAGCGCCGCGGCCAGCATCGAACGCCAGGGCGTGATGCGGGTCCACGACAGGTCCGTGTCACCGGGGGTGTAGGTGTCGGCGCGGGCGCCCAGCTCGCGCACCGGCTGCTCGCAGGCATAGGTGTCGGTGACCCGGCGCTGGGCCAGCGCGCCGAGCGGGTCGGCGGCCGGGTCCAGCGGCGCGTTCACCGGCCACCACACGACGACCGGGGCATCCGGCAGCAGCAGCGGCAGGACGACCGACTGGGCATGGTCGGACACCTCGCCGTGCAGCCGCAGCACGACCGTCTCGCCGGTGCCCGCGTCCGCGCCCACCCGCACCTCGGCGTCCAGCCGGGACTGCGTGCGGTCGCGGGGCGTGCGCGAGACGCGCCGGATGACCACGAGCGTGCGCGAGGGATGCTCGCGGGAGGCGTCGTTGGCGGCCTTGAGCGCGTCGTACGCGTTCTCCTCGTCGGTGACGATGACGAGTGTGAGCACCATGCCCACGGCCGGGGTGCCGATCGCCCGGCGGCCCTGCACCAGCGCCTTGTTGATCTTGCTGGCGGTGGTGTCCGTGAGATCTATCTTCATGGCCGGCGCCAGCTCCGTCCGTCTCGTTCGAGCATCTGGTCCGCCTCGACGGGCCCCCAGGTGCCGGCCGGGTACTGCGCGGGCCGGCCGTTCTCGTCCCAGTACCGCTCGATCGGGTCGAGGATCTTCCAGGACAGCTCCACCTCTTCCGTGCGGGGGAAGAGGTTCGAGTCGCCCAGCAGGACGTCGAGGATGAGGCGCTCGTACGCCTCGGGCGAGGACTCCGTGAAGGACTCGCCGTAGGCGAAGTCCATGGACACGTCCCGGATCTCCATCGAGGTGCCGGGCACCTTGGAGCCGAAGCGGACGGTCACGCCCTCGTCGGGCTGGACGCGGATGACGATCGCGTTCTTGCCCAGCTCCTCCGTCGCCGTGTGGTCGAAGGGGGAGTGCGGGGCGCGCTGGAAGACGACCGCGATCTCGGTGACCCGGCGGCCGAGCCGCTTGCCGGTGCGCAGATAGAAGGGGACGCCCGCCCAGCGGCGGTTGTCCACCTCGACCTTGATGGCCGCGTAGGTGTCGGTCTTCGACTGCGGGTTGATGCCGTCCTCTTCGAGATAGCCGATGGCCTTCTCGCCGCCCTGCCACCCGGCCGCGTACTGCGCCCGCACGGTGTCCCGGCCCAGGTCCTCGGGCAGCCGTACCGCCCCGAGCACCTTGGTCTTCTCCGCGGCCAGCGCGTCGGCGTCGAAGGAGGCGGGCTCCTCCATCGCGGTCAGCGCCATCAGCTGGAGCAGGTGGTTCTGGATGACGTCACGGGCGGCGCCGATGCCGTCGTAGTAGCCCGCCCGGCCGCCGATGCCGATGTCCTCGGCCATCGTGATCTGGACGTGGTCCACGAAGGACCGGTTCCAGATCGGCTCGAACATCGTGTTGGCGAACCGCAGCGCCAGGATGTTCTGGACGGTCTCCTTGCCCAGGTAGTGGTCGATGCGGAAGACCTGGTCCGGGGCGAAGACCTCGTGGACGACCTTGTTGAGCTCCTCCGCGGAGGCCAGGTCGTGCCCGAACGGCTTCTCGATGACGGCGCGCCGCCAGGAGTCCTTCGTCTGGTCGGCCAGCCCGTGCTTCTTCAGCTGCTGGATGACCACCGGGAAGGAACGCGGCGGCACCGACAGGTAGAAGGCGAAGTTGCCACCCGTGCCCTGGGCCTTGTCGAGCTCCTCGATCGTCGCGCGCAGCCGCTCGAAGGCGTCGTCGTCGTCGAAGGTGCCCTGCACGAAGCGCATGCCCTGGATGAGCTGCTGCCAGACCTCCTCACGGAAGGGCGTGCGGGCGTGCTCCTTGACGGCGTCGTGGACCTCCTGCGCGAAGTCCTCGTGCGCCCACTCGCGGCGGGCGAACCCGACCAGCGAGAAACCCGGCGGCAGCAGACCCCGGTTGGCGAGGTCGTACACGGCGGGCATCAGCTTCTTGCGGGACAGGTCGCCCGTCACGCCGAAGATGACCAGGCCCGACGGCCCCGCGATACGCGGGAGCCGTCGGTCGGCGGGGTCACGCAGCGGATTCGCTCCGGAACCGGAAAGGGGAGGCAAGGACTCAGCCCTCCGAAGGAGCGAGGCGCTCCAGCTCCGCCTCGGTGGACTTGAGGAGGTCGTTCCAGGAAGCCTCGAACTTCTCGACGCCCTCGTCCTCGAGCAGCTGCACGACCTCGTCGTACGAGATGCCGAGCCGCTCCACGGCCGCGATGTCGGCACGGGCCTGCTCGTACGTCCCGGCGACGGTGTTGCCGGTGATCTCGCCACGCTGCTCGGTCGCCTGGAGGGTGGCCTCCGGCATGGTGTTGACCGTGTTCGGCGCGACCAGGTCGTCGACGTACAGGGTGTCCTTGTACGCCGGGTCCTTCACCCCGGTCGAGGCCCACAGCGGACGCTGCTTGTTGGCGCCGGCGCTCTCCAGCTTGCTCCAGCGCTCGGTCGGCTGTGCCGAATTGTCGCCAGAGGCGAACACCTCCTCGTACGCCTCGTAGGCGAGCCGGGCGTTGGCGAGAGCGGCCTTGCCACGCGCGGCCTTCGCCTCGTCGGTGCCCAGCGCGTCCAGGCGCTTGTCGATCTCGGTGTCCACCCGGGACACGAAGAAGGACGCCACCGAGTGGATCAGCGAGAGGTCGAGACCCTTCTCCTTGGCCTTCTCCAGACCGGCCAGGTAGGCGTCCATCACCTCGCGGTAGCGCTCCAGCGAGAAGATCAGCGTGACGTTGACGCTGATGCCGTTGCCGATGACCTCGGTGATCGCCGGCAGACCCGCCCGGGTGGCCGGGATCTTGATCAGCGTGTTGGGGCGGTCCACCAGCCAGGCCAGCTGCTTGGCCTCGGCGACCGTCGCCCGGGTCTCGTGCGCCAGGCGCGGGTCGACCTCGATCGACACCCGGCCGTCCTGGCCGCCGGTGGCGTCGAAGACCTGGCGCAGGATGTCGGCCGCGTCCCGGACGTCCGCCGTGGTGATCATGCGGATGGCTTCCTCGACGGTGACCTTGCGGGCCGCGAGGTCGGCGAGCTGCTGCTCGTAGCCGTCGCCGCCGCTGATCGCCTTCTGGAAGATCGACGGGTTGGTGGTGACGCCCACGACGTGCTGCTGGTCGATCAGCTCGGCCAGGTTGCCGGACGTGATCCGCTTGCGCGACAGGTCGTCCAGCCAGATCGCGACGCCCTCCTCGGAGAGGCGCTTCAGTGCGTCTGTCATGGAATTACATCTCCTACGTGTCGTATATGAGCGTCAGCGCCGGGCGTCGGCGAGCCCGCGGACGAATTCAAGCGAGTCCCGCGCCTTCGCGGCCACGTTCTCGGCAGTGAAGCCGTACTCCTGGAAGAGGACCTTGCCGTCGGCCGAAGCACCGAAGTGCTCCAGGGAAACGATGCGGCCGGCGTCCCCGACGTACTTGTGCCAGGTCAGACCGATCCCCGCCTCGACCGAGACACGGGCCTTCACGGACGGCGGCAGGACGCCGTCCCGGTACCCCTGGTCCTGCTCCTCGAACCACTCCACGGACGGCATGGACACCACACGCGTCGGCACCCCGTCGGCCTCCAGCGCCTCGCGCGCCCCGACGGCCACATGCACCTCGGAACCGGTGGCGATGAGGATGACCTCCGGCGTGCCGTTCGACGCCTCGAAGAGGATGTAACCGCCACGAGCGGCATCCTCGTTGGGCTCGTACGTCGGCACGCCCTGGCGGGTCAGCGCGAGGCCGTGCGGGGCGCCCTTGCCGAAGACCTTGGTGTGGCGCTTGAGGATCTCGCGCCAGGCGATCGCGGTCTCGTTGGCGTCGGCCGGGCGGACCACGTTCAGGCCGGGGATGGCGCGCAGCGAGGCCAGGTGCTCGACCGGCTGGTGGGTCGGACCGTCCTCGCCGAGACCGATGGAGTCGTGCGTCCACACGTACGTCACCGGCAGGTGCATCAGCGCCGAGAGCCGGACGGCGTTGCGCATGTAGTCGGAGAACACGAGGAACGTGCCGCCGTAGATACGGGTGTTGCCGTGCAGCGCGATGCCGTTCATCTCCGCGGCCATGGAGTGCTCGCGGATGCCGAAGTGGATCGTGCGGCCGTACGGGTTCGCCTCCGGCAGCGGGTTGTCCGCGGGGAGGAACGACGACGTCTTGTCGATCGTCGTGTTGTTGGAGCCCGCGAGGTCGGCCGAGCCGCCCCACAGCTCCGGGATCACCGCGCCGAGCGCCTGGAGCACCTTGCCGGAGGCGGCACGCGTGGCGACGCCCTTGCCGGGCTCGAAGACCGGGAGCTTCTCCTCCCAGCCGGTCGGCAGCGCGCCCGCGGCGATCCGGTCGAACTCGGCGGCGCGCTCGGCGTTGTCGTCGCGCCACAGCTGGAAGGACTTCTCCCACTCGGCCTTCGCCTGCGCGCCGCGCTCCAGCGCCCCGCGGGTGTGGGCGATGACCTCGTCGGCGACCTCGAAGGACTGCTCCGGGTCGAAGCCGAGGACGCGCTTGGTCGCGGCCACCTCGTCGTCGCCGAGCGCCGAGCCGTGCGCGGCCTCGGTGTTCTGCGCGTTGGGGGCGGGCCAGGCGATGATCGAGCGCATCGCGATGAAGGACGGCTTGTCCGTCACCTGCTTCGCGGCCTCGATCGCGTTGTAGAGGGCGTGCGGGTCGAGGTCGCCGTCCGGCTTCGGGGCGACGCGCTGCACATGCCAGCCGTAGGCCTCGTACCGCTTGACGGTGTCCTCGGAGACGGCCGTCTCGGTGTCGCCCTCGATCGAGATGTGGTTGTCGTCCCACAGCAGGACCAGGTTGCCCAGCTTCTGGTGGCCGGCCATCGAGGACGCCTCGGCGGAGATGCCCTCCTGGAGGCAGCCGTCACCCGCGATCACGTACACGAAGTGGTCGAAGGGGGACTCGCCCGCCGGGGCCTCGGGGTCGAACAGACCGCGCTCGTAGCGGGCGGCCATCGCCATGCCGACGGCGTTCGCGACACCCTGGCCCAGCGGGCCGGTGGTGGTCTCGACGCCCACTGTGTGGCCGTACTCGGGGTGACCCGGGGTCTTCGAACCCCACGTACGGAAGGTCTTCAGATCATCCAGCTCAAGGCCGAAACCGGCCAGGTAGAGCTGGGTGTAGAGGGTCAGGGACGAATGGCCCGCGGACAGCACGAAACGGTCGCGGCCCACCCAGTCGGCGTCCGCCGGGTCGTGCCGCATCACCTTCTGGAAGAGGGTGTAGGCCGCGGGCGCCAGGCTCATCGCCGTACCGGGATGGCCGTTGCCGACCTTCTGTACGGCGTCGGCGGCCAGGACACGCGCGGTGTCGACGGCCCGCTGGTCCAATGCGGTCCACTCGAGGTCTGTGGTGGTCGGCTTGGTGCTCACCCTGGGTCAGGGCTCCTCTCCACATGTCGAATACCGGCTGTTCCGGGCACGCGCCCACCGGCTGCCGGGGGACTGGATGCCCACCGGCCGCTGTCGAGCCTACCCCTGCGGGGACGTGCGTTTTTTCGAGTCATTCCAGACTGCCGGGCCTTGCTGCGATCCGCCTGCCGGCTGGCCGGAACCGCACTTGGCACTTGAATACGGAGCCGCTCATCTGACTGCTCAATCGAGCCCCAGTACGACTCATCGGAAGCCCCCCGCACACCCCTCCCCGGGGCCCCTGCCAACACGACCCCACCCCCGCGAAGGCCGGGGTATGGGCAACGTCTACAGTGGCGTGGTACGCGCGAGCCTTTACCCCGCATTCACATGGGGAGGCTTGCTGGGAGTCTCTGTCAGGGGTGTGCGTGACGGCCGTTGAATCCCGTCCTGTGGGGATGATCGGGACGAGCCAGAGCCCGAGCCGGCGGCCGCTGAGGGCCCGGGTCATGGGGTTCGTGGCGCTGACCAAGCCGCGGATCATCGAGCTGCTGCTGATCACCACCGTTCCGGTGATGTTCCTGGCGCAGCAGGGTGTGCCGGACCTCGGCCTGGTGCTGCTCACCTGCCTCGGCGGCTATCTGTCCGCGGGCGGCGCCAACGCGCTGAACATGTACATCGACCGCGACATCGACGCCCTGATGGACCGCACCTCGCAGCGCCCGCTGGTCACCGGCATGGTCTCGCCGCGCGAGTGCCTGGCCTTCGGCGTCACCCTCGCGGTGGTCTCGACCCTGCTGTTCGGGCTGACCGTCAACTGGCTGTCCGCCTGGCTGTCGCTCGGAGCGCTCCTCTTCTATGTCGTCGTCTACACGATGATCCTCAAGCGGCGCACCGCGCAGAACATCGTGTGGGGCGGCATCGCCGGCTGCATGCCGGTGCTGATCGGCTGGTCGGCCGTGACCAACTCGCTGTCCTGGGCCCCGCTGATCCTCTTCCTGGTCATCTTCTTCTGGACGCCGCCGCACTACTGGCCGCTGTCCATGAAGGTCCGTGAGGACTACGCGCGCGTGGGCGTCCCGATGCTCCCGGTCGTCGCCTCCAACAAGGTGGTCGCCAAGCAGATCGTGATCTACAGCTGGGTGATGGTCGCGGTGTCGCTGCTGCTCACCCCGCTCGGCTACACCGGCTGGTTCTACACCTCCGTCGCGCTGGTGGCGGGCGGCTGGTGGCTGTGGGAGGCGCACGCTCTGCAGAACCGCGCGAAGGACGAGGTCACGGGCGCGAAGCTGAAGGAGATGCGGCTGTTCCACTGGTCCATCACCTATGTCTCGCTGCTGTTCGTGGCGATCGCGGTGGACCCCTTCCTGAGGTGAGCCCTGAGATGAGCCCTGAGGTGAGCGTCACTCACCCCGGCCGTCGCCGATCGATCTACCCGTCGGTAGCATCCTGACCATGGCAGACACGGCAGACACGCAGCAGGTTGACGCGAAGGACGAGCGCAGGGTCGCCCGGCTCGCCAAGCAGATCAGCGCCTTCTCGAAGCAGCACGGCGGGGCCGAGGGCCAGGTCGCGTACATCGGCGAACGCGGGGCCCGGATCGTCCTCGTCGGCGAGGACGGCGGCTGGGGCGACCTGGTGGCGCCCTCGGTGGAGATCGCAGGGAAGGCCGTGGAGAAGGCCGGCATCACCGTCCACGAGTCCTTCGACGGCGAGTTCGCGGCCAAGGTGCGCACCGGGCCGTACGAATGGACCCGCATGGCCGGAATCCAGGTGGGCGGACCGAGCAACGGCTGACCGACCCAACACCTGACACCGGGTTCACCCGTTAGGACCTTCATCGGTACGAGGTCCAGTCGCGGGAGTCCCGATGATCGAAACGCCGTCCCTGGTGGACCAGTACTGCCACGGCGTGCTCAGAACCGAGCTGGGTCTCGGCACCTTCGAGGCCCAGCTGGCCCGTACCGAGGGCCCGCCCGCCCCCGGTACGACCCTCTTCGACACCCAGACCGGATTCGCCGTACGCCGCTGGTGCCCCCCGCTGCTCGGCCTGGAACCGCACTGCACACCCGCCCGCTATCTCGCCCGGCGGCGTGAGCTCGGCGTACTGGAGTCGGGCCGCAGACTGCTGCGCGGCAGCGGCATCACGACGTACCTCGTCGACACCGGACTGCCCGGCGACCTCACCCACCCCCAGGAGCTGGCCGCCGCGGGGGCCGCCGACGCCCGTGAGATCGTCCGCCTCGAACTGCTGGCCGAACAGGTCGCCGACACCTCCGGCACCGTCGAGGCCTTTCTCGCCAATCTCGCCGAGGCCGTCCACTCGGCCGCCGTCGGCGCCGTCGCCTTCACCTCCGTCGCCGGGGTCCGGCACGGCCTCGCCCTGGCGCCCGAGCCGCCCGGCCCCGGTGAGGTGCGGGGCGCGGCAGGTCGCTGGCTGGCCGCCCGCCGCGTCGGCGGCGAGCTGCGCGACCCCGTGCTGCTACGGCACCTGCTGTGGATCGCCGTCGCCTCGGGACGGCCCCTCCAGCTCCACGCCGGCCTGGGCGAACCCGGCCTGCGCATCGACCGCACCGACCCCGTGCTGCTGACCGGCTTCGTGCGCGCCACCGCCGGCCTCGGCACCGACCTGGTCCTGCTGCACGGCTACCCCTACCACCGCCAGGCCGCCCACCTCGCCGCCGTGTTCCCGCACGTCCACACCGACTCCGGCGCCGCGCTCGTGCGCACCGGCGCCCGCGCCGCGACGGTCCTCGCGGAGATCCTGGAGCTGGCCCCCTTCGGCAAGATCCTGTTCTCCAGCGGGGCACAGGCGCTGCCCGAGCTGCACGTGGTCGGCGCCCGGCTGTTCCGCGAGGCCCTCGGCCGGGTCCTGGGCGGCTGGGTCGCCGAGGGCGCGTGGTCCCTGACGGACGCCCAGCGGGTGGCGGGGATGCTGGCGGCGGGCAACGCCCGCCGGGTCTACGGGCTGAGCTGAACGGCAGTTGAGCCGAACGTCAGGCGTGCGAGCCGACCGAGGCCTGAGCCGCCGGACCCGGCAGCCCGGCCGTCGCCGCCGGACGCTCCCGCAGCGCCAGCAGCACCAGCAGCACCCAGATCCACACCAGCGCCGACCCGAGCATGTGCAGGCCCACCAGCACCTCGGGCAGGTTCGTGAAGTACTGGACGTACCCGATGACACCCTGCGCCAGCAGCACCAGGAACAGCTCCCGGGTGCGGTTCAGCGGGCCGCGCGGGGCGTCGACCGCCTTGAGGATGAACCACAGGGCGAAGGTCAGCGTCACCACGATCCACGCGAGCACCGCGTGCAGCTTGGCCACCGTCTCCCAGTCCAGCGGCATCCGCTCGACCTCGCTGGAGTCACCCGCGTGCGGACCCGCGCCGGTCACCACCGTGCCGACCGCGATCAGCAGCGCCGAGGCGAGCACCAGGAACCACACCAGCTGCTGCACCGGCTTGCCGACCAGCGGCCGGGGCTCCCCGTCGCCCTCCCGCGTGCGCACCCACATCACCACGGCGACCGCGATCAGCGCCGAGGCGAGCAGGAAGTGCGCGGCGACCGTGTACGGGTTGAGGCCGACCAGCACCACGATCCCGCCGAGCACCGCGTTGCCCATCACCAGCCAGAACTGCGCCCAGCCCAGCCGGGTCAGCCCCGCACGCCGCGGCTTCTCCGAGCGCGCGGCGATGATCGCCCAGCCGACGGCGGCGCACAGGACGTACGTCAGCATGCGGTTGCCGAACTCGATGGCGCCGTGGAAGCCCATCGCGCTGGTCGCGGTGAGCGAGTCGGCCGTGCACTTGGGCCAGGTCGGGCAGCCGAGGCCGGAGCCGGTGAGGCGCACGGCACCGCCGGTGACCACGATGATCACCGACATCACCAGCGCGGACAGGGCAGCCCGCTGAACCGTCCGGGGTGCGGGGGTCCAGCGTTCGGCGATGAAGGCGAGCGGGTTGCGCAGCGCCGCTACGGCGTCGGCACGGGTCACGTTTGGCACGCCCACCATCGTAGGCCGCCGCTTGTGCACACTTTCACGAGGGTCGCCTTCACGAGGGTCGCCTGCACGAGCGGATCCGGCTCCCTCGCGGGCGCCTCACTCCCAGCGGAAGAAGCGCCCCGCCGCCGCGAGCCCCGCCACCGCCCACACCGCCAGGATCCCCAGGTCCCCCCACGGCATGGCCGCGCCGTGCTGGAGGACGTCGCGCAGACCGTCGGAGAGGGCCGAGACGGGGAGGAGGGCGAGGACGTCCTGGGCGGCGGGCGGGAACTTGTCCAGCGGGACGATGACCCCGCCGCCCACGAGCAGCAGCAGGAAGACCAGGTTCGCGGCGGCCAGGGTCGCCTCCGCCTTCAGGGTGCCCGCCATCAGCAGGCCCAGGCCGGAGAAGGCCGCCGTGCCGAGGACGAGGAGGAGCAGGACGGCGAGCGGGCTCCCGTGCGGGTCCCAGCCCAGCGCGAAGGCGATCGCCGTCAGCAGGATCATCTGGAGCACCTCGGTGACCAGCACGGACACGGTCTTCGCCGCCATCAGCCCCCAGCGGGGGAGCGGGGAGGTCGCGAGCCGCTTGAGGACGCCGTAGCGGCGCTCGAAGCCCGTCGCGATGGCCTGGCCCGTGAAGGCCGTGGACATGACGGCCAGGGCGAGGATCCCGGGCGTGAGGAAGTCCACCGCCTCGCCCGCGCCGGTGTCCACGATGTCCACGCTGCTGAACAGCACCAGCAGCAGCGTCGGGATCACCACGGTGAGCAGCAGCTGCTCACCGTTGCGCAGGAGCATCCTCGTCTCCAGCGCCGCCTGCGCCGCGATCATGCGGGGGAGCGGGGCCGCGCCGGGCCGGGGGGTGTAGGTGCCGGTGGCGGTCACGAGCGCAGCTCCTTGCCGGTCAGTTCCAGGAAGACGTCCTCCAGGGTGTGCCGCTCGACCGAGATCCGGTCCGGCATCACCCCGTGCTGCGCGCACCACGAGGTGACGGTCGCCAGCAGCTGTGGGTCGACCTTGCCCACCACCCGGTACGAGCCCGGCGTCAGCTCGGCCGCGGAGGAGTCGGCGGGCAGCGCCTTGAGCAGGGAGGCGACGTCCAGGCCGGGGCGGCCGCTGAAGCGCAGGGTGTTCTCGGCGCCGCCGCGGCACAGCTGCTCGGGGGAGCCCTGGGCGATGACCCGGCCCCCGTCGATGATCGCCACGTCGTCGGCGAGCTGCTCGGCCTCGTCCATGTGGTGCGTGGTCAGGATGACCGAGACGCCGTCCGTGCGCAGGTCCCGGACGAGGTCCCACGTGGCGCGGCGGGCCTGCGGGTCGAGACCGGCGGTGGGCTCGTCCAGGAAGACCAGCTCCGGGCGGCCGACGACCGCCATCGCCAGCGCGAGCCGCTGCTGCTGGCCGCCGGAGAGCCGGCGGTACGTCGTCCGGCCGCAGGAGCCGAGCCCGAGCCGCTCGACCAGCGCGTCCACGTCCAGCGGATACGCGTGCAGCTTCGCCATGTGCCGCAGCATCTCGTCGGCCCGCGCCCCCGAGTACACGCCCCCGGACTGCAGCATCACCCCGATCCGGGGCCGCAGCTCGGACGCCTGTCCGACCGGGTCGAGGCCGAGCACGCGTACGGTGCCGGAATCCGCCGTGCGGTACCCCTCGCAGATCTCGATCGTGGTCGTCTTGCCGGCGCCGTTGGGTCCGAGGACGGCGGTGACGCCCGCCCGGGCCGTCAGCTCCAGGCCGTCCACCGCGGTCTTCGTCCCGTACCGCTTCACCAGGGCCTGGACCCGGACGACAGGCTCAGTTCGCATGGCCCCAGAGTCTAGGTTCGCCGCCGGGCGCTCCGACCGCCGGGTACCGGAACCGGCCGAAAGCGACCGCGCACCGGGCGGCCGGGGGTCAGAACTCCTCCTCGTGCGGGCGGTGCAGCGTCAGCCAGCGCTCGGCGTAGGCGACCGCGTCCGCGACCGGGAACAGCCGTACGTCGGCGGCGCCCGCCTTCCCCCGTACGACGGGCCGGTCCCGCTCGAAGTCGTGCCCCAGCTCGTCGAACCGGTCGGAGTCGATCGACACCTCGGTCACCGACTCCCACCCGTGCGGGCCGGGCCGGCCGACCTCCACCAGCGGGGCCGGGATCCGGTACTCGGCGAGATGGAAGCTGGTGCACGCGTCGTACCCGGCCCCCAGCAGCAGCACCCGCGCCCCCAGCCGCTCCAGCCGGGCCAGCGGACTGCGCTCGCCCAGCCGGCAGTCGACGGCGTGCCCCTCGACGATCTCCGCGGCCCGTGGGCCGAGCGCCGCGAACGACGTGTGCGGATGGGCGCTGCGCAGCGCTCCGGGCCAGGTGCGCACGGTCTCCGGGATCACCCCGAGGCCCCGGCTGGGGGTGACCAGGGGGTCGTAGACGGGCAGGGTGGCGCGGATCGTCTCCCACCACTCCCGCGGCACCGGCGGACGGCTCCACTCCGCCGGATCGGACAGCTCGCCGGTCTGCGTCGGGACCACGAGCGTGCCGTTCGGCCCCAGGGCGTCTTGGAGGCCCTGGACCACCGCGACGGGGCCTCCGCACACCCAGCCGAGGGAGCTGAGGGAGGAGTGGACGAGGAGGATTTCGCCCGGTTCGACACCCAGGTCCCGCAGCTGCGCCGCCAGGGTCTCCCGAGTGACAAGTGGGCCGGTCGGAGGGGGTGTGGGCATGGTCCTGCAGTGTCCCCGGAGCGGGCTGCCGGGGCCACTGGTTTAATCGGGGCTTTGATCGATCAGTGATCGTTTCCGCAGGTCAGATTAGGTATGCCTAAGTGACGCAGGGCACCGCGGGGCGGACCGGGCGCGGCTTGCCTGTGTTCGAGGAATTACGCAACAATGGCGTTGTGAAAAACGTCGGCGAGGCTCGGGAGACCCCCACGGGGACTCCTCATGAGGAGCTCGCGACCGGTGAGCGGTCCACCCGCAACCGCGTCGCGCGGTCCATCCTGGACCACGGGCCGTCGACCGTCGCCGAGCTGGCCGACCGCCTGGGACTCACCCCCGCGGCCGTCCGCCGCCACCTCGACGCGCTGGCCGCCGACGACGTCGTACAGCCCCGCGAGCAGCGGGTCTACGGAGCGCGCACCCGCGGCCGGCCGGCGAAGGTCTTCGCCCTCACCGACTGCGGCCGGGACGCCTTCGACCAGTCCTACGACACGCTCGCCGCCGACGCCCTGCGCTGGATCCAGCAGCAGTTCGGCGGGGACGAGGCCGTCGTCGCCTTCGCCCGCGCGCGGATCGCCGAGCAGGCCGGCGCCTACCGCGAGGCCATCGAGGCGGCCGCCCCCGAGGAGCGCACCGAAGCCCTGGCCAGGGCCCTGAGCGCCGACGGGTACGCTGCTACGGCGCGCAGCGCACCGGTCGGCGAGCAGCTGTGCCAGCACCACTGCCCGGTCGCCCACGTGGCGGAGAAGTTCCCGCAGCTCTGCGAGGCCGAGACCGAGGTCTTCTCCAAGCTGCTCGGAACGCACGTCCAGCGACTGGCCACCATCGCCCACGGCGACGGGGTCTGCACGACGTTCATCCCCAAGATTCCCGAGATTTCCCACAACGCATCTGCAAGCACGGCCGGGAGGAACCCCGCATGACTCTCCCCACGGAGACTGCCCACCCCGAACTCGAGGGCCTGGGCAAGTACGAATACGGCTGGGCCGACTCCGACACCGCCGGTGCCTCTGCGCGGCGCGGCATCAACGAGGAGGTCGTCACCGACATCTCCTCGAAGAAGTCCGAGCCGGAGTGGATGACCAAGCTCCGCCTCAAGGGCCTCAAGCTCTTCGAGAAGAAGCCCATGCCGAACTGGGGCTCCGACCTCTCCGGCATCGACTTCGACAACATCAAGTACTTCGTGCGCTCCACGGAGAAGCAGGCGGAGTCCTGGGAGGACCTGCCCGAGGACATCAAGAACACCTACGACAAGCTGGGCATCCCGGAGGCCGAGAAGCAGCGCCTCGTCGCCGGTGTCGCCGCCCAGTACGAGTCGGAGGTCGTCTACCACCAGATCCGCGAGGACCTGGAGGAGCAGGGCGTCATCTTCCTCGACACCGACACCGCCCTGAAGGAGCACCCGGAGCTCTTCAAGGAGTACTTCGGCACCGTCATCCCCGCCGGTGACAACAAGTTCGCCGCGCTGAACACGGCCGTGTGGTCCGGCGGCTCCTTCATCTACGTGCCGAAGGGCGTGCACGTCGAGATCCCGCTCCAGGCCTACTTCCGGATCAACACCGAGAACATGGGCCAGTTCGAGCGGACCCTGATCATCGTCGACGAGGGTGCCTACGTGCACTACGTCGAGGGCTGTACGGCCCCGATCTACAAGTCGGACTCCCTGCACAGCGCGGTCGTCGAGATCATCGTCAAGAAGAACGCCCGCTGCCGCTACACGACCATCCAGAACTGGTCCAACAACGTCTACAACCTGGTCACCAAGCGCGCCGTCGCCTACGAGGGCGCCACCATGGAGTGGATCGACGGCAACATCGGCTCCAAGGTGACGATGAAGTACCCCGCCGTCTACCTGATGGGCGAGCACGCCAAGGGCGAGACCCTCTCCATCGCCTTCGCGGGCGAGGGCCAGCACCAGGACGCCGGCTCCAAGATGGTCCACATGGCGCCGAACACCTCCTCCAACATCGTCTCCAAGTCGGTGGCGCGAGGCGGCGGCCGTACCTCCTACCGCGGGCTCGTCGAGATCGGCGAGGGCGCCCACGGCTCCAAGTCCAACGTGCTGTGCGACGCGCTGCTCGTCGACACCATCTCCCGCTCGGACACCTACCCCTACGTGGACGTCCGCGAGGACGACGTGTCCATGGGCCACGAGGCGACCGTCTCCAAGGTCTCCGAGGACCAGCTCTTCTACCTGATGAGCCGCGGTCTCTCCGAGTTCGAGGCGATGGCGATGATCGTGCGCGGCTTCGTCGAGCCCATCGCGAAGGAGCTGCCGATGGAGTACGCGCTGGAGCTCAACCGGCTGATCGAGCTGCAGATGGAAGGCGCGGTCGGCTAATCACCGGTCCGCACCCCATCAGCCCCCTTACGTAACGGAAAGCGAGCATTACGACAGCCATGGCTGAGGCTCAGAACATCCCCGCGGGGTCGACCACCGCGGGCGCGATCGCGGTCGCCGCCGAGTCGACCGTCGCCACGCGCATGAGCGCGCCCCCGTCCTTCGACGTCGCGGACTTCCCGGTCCCGCACGGCCGCGAGGAGGAGTGGCGGTTCACCCCGCTGGAGCGCCTGCGCGGTCTGCACGACGGCACCGCCGTCGCCACCGGCGAGGGCGTCAAGGTCGCCGTCGAGGCACCCGAGGGCGTCACCGTCGAACTCGTCGACCGCGACGACCCGCGCCTCGGCAGGGCGGGCACCCCCGTGGACCGGATCGCCGCCCAGGCCTACTCGGCGTTCGAGAAGGCCGGCGTGATCACCGTCCCCAAGGAGACGGTCCTCACCGAGCCCATCCGCATCGCGGTGCACGGCGAGGGCGGGGTCTCCTTCGGCCACCAGGTGATCCAGCTCGGGGCCTTCGCCGAGGCCGTCGTCGTCATCGACCACACCGGTGACGCGGTCGTCGCCGCCAACGTCGACTACGTCCTCGGCGACGGCGCCAAGCTCACCGTCGTCTCCGTCCAGGACTGGGACGACAAGGCCGTGCACGTGGCCCAGCACAACGCCCTCGTCGGCCGGGACGCGAGCTTCAAGTCCGTGGTCGTCACCTTCGGCGGCGACGTCGTACGTCTGCACCCGCGCGTCGCCTACGCCGGCACCGGCGCCGAGGCCGAGCTGTTCGGCCTGTACTTCACCGACGCCGGCCAGCACCAGGAGCACCGCCTGCTGGTCGACCACAACGTCCCGCACTGCAAGTCCCACGTCGTCTACAAGGGCGCCCTCCAGGGCGACGACGCGCACGCGGTGTGGATCGGCGACGTGCTGATCGAGGCCACGGCCGAGGGCACCGACACCTACGAGATGAACCGCAACCTGGTCCTCACGGACGGCGCGCGCGTCGACTCGGTGCCGAACCTGGAGATCGAGACCGGCGAGATCGTCGGCGCCGGCCACGCCTCCGCCACCGGCCGCTTCGACGACGAGCAGCTCTTCTACCTGATGGCCCGCGGCATCCCGGCCGACGAGGCCCGCCGTCTGGTGGTCCGCGGCTTCTTCGCCGAGCTGGTCCAGCAGATCGGTGTCCCGGACATCGAGGAGCGTCTGCTCGCGAAGATCGAGGCCGAGCTGGAGGCCACCGTCTGATGGCCTTCGTACGCGCCTGCGGACTGAGCGAGCTGGAGGACGACACCCCGAAGCGGGTGGAGCTCGACGGCACGCCGGTCTCGGTCGTCCGGACCGAGGGAGAGGTGTTCGCCATCCACGACATCTGCTCCCACGCGAACGTCTCGCTCTCCGAGGGCGAGGTGGAGGACTGCCAGATCGAGTGCTGGCTGCACGGCTCCGCGTTCGACCTCCGCACCGGCAAGCCGTCCGGCCTTCCCGCGACGCGCCCCGTCCCCGTATACCCCGTCAAGATCGAAGGGGACGATGTGCTCGTCTCCCTCACCCAGGAGTCCTGAGGCCACCATGGCAACGCTTGAAATCCGAGACCTGCACGTCACCGTCGAGGCCGACAACGCCACGAAGGAGATCCTCAAGGGCGTCGACCTCACCGTGAAGCAGGGCGAGACGCACGCCATCATGGGCCCCAACGGCTCCGGCAAGTCGACCCTGGCCTACTCCCTCGCGGGCCACCCGAAGTACACGATCACCGGCGGCACCGTGCTGCTCGACGGCGAGGACGTCCTGGAGATGTCCGTCGACGAGCGCGCCCGCGCGGGCCTGTTCCTGGCGATGCAGTACCCGGTCGAGGTCCCCGGTGTCTCGGTCTCCAACTTCCTGCGCACCTCCGCCACCGCCATCCGCGGCGAGGCCCCCAAGCTGCGTACCTGGGTGAAGGAGGTCAAGGAGGCCATGGAGCGCCTCAACATGGACCCCTCCTTCGCCGAGCGCAACGTCAACGAGGGCTTCTCCGGCGGTGAGAAGAAGCGCCACGAGATCCTCCAGCTCGAACTGCTCAAGCCGAAGGTCGCGATCCTCGACGAGACCGACTCCGGTCTGGACGTCGACGCCCTCCGCATCGTCTCCGAGGGCGTCAACCGCGTCCGGGAGTCCGGCGAGGTCGGCACCCTGCTGATCACGCACTACACGCGCATCCTGCGCTACATCAAGCCCGACCACGTGCACGTGTTCGCCGCCGGGAAGATCGTCGAGTCGGGTGGCCCCGAGCTCGCCGACAAGCTGGAGGCCGAGGGCTACGAGGCATACACGAAGGGTGGCGCATCCGAGTGACACAGCTGCCGGGCCTCCTCGACACCGAGGCGATCCGTAAGGACTTCCCCGTCCTGGACCGGCTGGTCCATGACGACAAGAAGCTCGTGTACCTGGACAACGCGGCGACCTCGCAGAAGCCGCGCCAGGTGCTGGACGCCCTGAGCGAGTACTACGAGCGCTACAACGCCAACGTCCACCGCGGTGTGCATGTGCTCGCCGAGGAGGCCACGGCGCTGTACGAGGGCGCGCGCGACAAGGTCGCCGCGTTCGTCAACGCGCCCAGTCGCGACGAGGTGATCTTCACCAAGAACGCCTCCGAATCGCTGAACCTCGTGGCGAACATGCTCGGCTGGGCCGACGAGCCCTACCGGGTGGACCGCGAGACCGAGATCGTCATCACCGAGATGGAGCACCACTCCAACATCGTGCCGTGGCAGCTGCTCGCGCAGCGCACGGGCGCGAAGCTGAAGTGGTTCGGCCTCACCGACGACGGCCGCCTCGACCTCTCCAACATCGACGAGATCATCACGGAGAAGACGAAGATCGTCTCCTTCGTCCTGGTCTCGAACATCCTCGGCACCGTCAACCCGGTCGAGGCGATAGTGCGCCGCGCCCAGGAGGTCGGCGCGCTGGTCTGCATCGACGCCTCGCAGGCCGCGCCGCACATGCCGCTGGACGTCCAGGCCCTCCAGGCCGACTTCGTGGCCTTCACCGGCCACAAGATGTGCGGCCCGACCGGCATCGGTGTGCTCTGGGGCCGCCAGGAACTCCTGGAGGACCTGCCCCCGTTCCTCGGCGGCGGCGAGATGATCGAGACGGTGTCGATGCACTCGTCGACGTACGCTCCCGCCCCGCACAAGTTCGAGGCGGGCACCCCGCCGATCGCCCAGGCGGTCGGTCTGGGCGCGGCGATCGACTACCTGAACGCCATCGGCATGGACCGGATCCTCGCCCATGAGCACGCGCTGACGGAGTACGCCGTCCGCCGCCTGGCGGAAGTCCCGGACCTGCGGATCATCGGCCCCACCACGGCCGAGGACCGGGGCGCCGCGATCTCCTTCACGCTCGGCGACATCCACCCGCACGACGTGGGCCAGGTGCTGGACGAGCAGGGCATAGCGGTCCGGGTCGGCCACCACTGCGCCCGCCCGGTCTGCCTGCGGTACGGAATTCCCGCGACCACGCGAGCGTCGTTCTATCTGTACTCCACGCCGGCCGAGATCGACGCACTGGTCGACGGCCTGGAGCACGTACGGAACTTCTTCGGCTGAGGGGCGTGCTGAAACCGTGAAGCTGGACTCGATGTACCAGGAAGTCATCCTGGACCACTACAAGCACCCGCACGGGCGTGGTCTGCGGGACGGCGACGCCGAGGTGCACCACGTCAACCCCACCTGCGGTGACGAGATCACCCTGCGGGTGAAGTACGACGGCACGAAGATCGAGGACGTCTCCTACGAGGGCCAGGGCTGCTCCATCAGCCAGGCGAGCGCGTCCGTCCTCAACGACCTCCTGGTCGGCAAGGACGTGTCCGAGGCGCAGAAGATCCAGGAGACCTTCCTGGAGCTGATGCAGTCCAAGGGCCGGATCGAGCCCGACGACGCGATGGAGGAGGTGCTGGAGGACGCGGTCGCGTTCGCCGGTGTCTCCAAGTACCCGGCCCGGGTCAAGTGCGCCCTCCTGAGCTGGATGGCGTGGAAGGACGCGACGGCCCAGGCCCTGGGCTCGGACGCCGAAAGGAAGACGGCATGAGCGACACCGTGGAGATGAAGCCGGCCTCCGAGGACGAGGTCCGCGAGGCGTTGTACGACGTCGTCGACCCCGAGCTGGGCATCGACGTCGTCAACCTGGGCCTCATCTACGGCATCCACATCGACGACGCGAACATCGCGACGATCGACATGACCCTGACCTCCGCGGCCTGCCCGCTGACGGACGTCATCGAGGACCAGGCCAAGTCCGCCACGGACGGCCTCGTCAACGAACTCCGCATCAACTGGGTCTGGATGCCCCCGTGGGGCCCCGACAAGATCACCGACGACGGCCGCGAGCAGCTGCGCGCGCTCGGCTTCAACGTCTGAGATCACCTGACGGAAACGAGAGAGTGGCGGCACCCCTTCCCGGGGGTGCCGCCACTCTCTTGTTTCTCCCGGCGTCTCAGCCCAGTCCGGCCACGAACCGGAACGCCGAGTCGGCGCGGTACAGCTCGCTGTTCTGGTATGTGTCGAGGCGGACCTGGAAGTCCTTGTGGCGCAGGTAGCGGCCCGGGTAGTTCACCGACTCCAGCATGACGGCGCCGGAGTAGGAGGAGGAGCGGGCGCAGAAGGTGGCGTCCTGCTTGAACAGCGAGGAGCCGTCGTAACTGTCGGCGCGCAGCACGAAGTTGCGGTGCCGCAGATACCGGCCGTCGTCCGTCTTGAAGGAGTAACAGGAGCTGTCCGTCAGCCCCTTGACCACGGTGAACGTGGAGTCCTCGCGGGACTCCGAGCCGCGCAGCGGGTCGAGCTTCACCAGACCGCTGCTCAGATGCCAGTAGCGGTCCGGGTAGTTGACCGACCGCACCGACCGCTCGTAGCTGGTCGGCGTGGGGTCGGAGGGCTTCTTGGTCGGCGACGCCGAGGCCTTGCCCGAGGTGTGCGGCGAGGGACTGCCGCTGCCGTCCGTCTCGTCGGCGGCCGACGAGGCGTCCCCGGCCGCCGAGGACGAGGAGGAGGCGGACGCGGAGGGGCTGTCGGCGCCCTGGGTGCCCTTGTCGCCGCCCGCCGTCGAGGAGGCGGTGCCGCTGGCGGAGACCGACGGCGTGGCGAACGAGATCAGCCCGTCCGAGTCGGGGTCGCCGGACAGCGCCCGCCCCTCACGTGCCTCCGAACCCCCGTCGGAATCCCGGTCGTTGACCGCGATCGCGGTCACACAGGCGACGACGGTGGCCACGGCGAGTCCGCCGGCCAGCCAGAGCCGTCGGGTTCCGGGAGCCCGGGAGGTGTCCGGGGCCCAGCCGTTCTCCCACGGTTGCTCCTGGGGCGGCCGGGACTTGTTTATTGGCATGCGCTAGTTCCTCCAGCGGCGCTGCTGACGGCGGCCGCGGCTGCGATGGCCCGGTGTATGAACGGTGAAACAGTAGTGGACGCTGTGGCTCAGGTTCAGCCGTTTGGGTGAGCGCTTTCGATAACGCTTTCGTAGCTGTCCGCAGGTTGCATGCGTACGTCCGTACATATCACCCCGATTCGTTGTGTACGCTCGTACACATGGGATACCTGACGCTCTCCGGAGCCATCGCCGCCGAGGTGGCCGCGACGACCGCCATGAAGTACAGCGAGGGCTTCAGCAGGCTCTGGCCCACGCTGCTGACGGCGGTGGGCTACGCCGTCTCCTTCCTCCTCCTCTCCCAGACCCTGAAGTCGGTCGGGATCGGCACGGCGTACGCGATCTGGTCCGGGGCGGGCACCGCGACCATCGCCGTCCTCGGCCTCGCCCTCTTCGGGGAGTCCCTCACCCTCACCAAGATCGCCGGAATCGTGCTGATCATCGGCGGAGTGGTGGTCCTGAACCTGGGCGGTGCGCACTGATGGCCCGCCGCTACGACCCCGAGCGCCGCCAGCGGATCATCGACGCGGCGATCCGCGTGGTCGGCCGCAAGGGCCTGGCCGGCCTCACCCACCGCTCGGTGGCGGCCGAGGCGGACGTCCCGCTGGGCTCCACCACGTACCACTTCACCACCCTCGACGACCTGATGACGGCCGCCCTGCGCCAGGCCAACGAGGGCTTCGCCAAGGTGGTCGCGGCCCGCGGCGCGCTGTCGGACCCGCAGGCCGACCTGCCGACCGAACTGGCGGCCTGGCTCGGCGCATGGCTGGCCGGCGACCGCACCGGCGTGGAACTGGAGTACGAGCTCTACCTGGCCGCCCTGCGCCGCCCCGCCCTGCGCCCGGTGGCGGCCGAGTGGGCCGATGCGATGGCCGCCCTCCTGGCCCCCCGCACCGACCCGCTGACGGCCCGCGCCCTGGTCGCCCTCATGGACGGCATCTGCCTCCAGGTCCTCCTCACCGACACCCCCTACGACGAGGAGTACGCCCGAGAGGCCCTCTCCCGCCTCATCCCCCCGTCCCCGTCCCCGTCCCCGTCCCCGTCGCCTTCCCCTTCTCCAGCCCCATCTGCCGCACCGCACTGAGCGCGGCCGCCACGCTCCCCGCCACATCGGTCACCGGATACTGCACATCCCGCACCACCCGCTCCCGGTCCACGACCAGGGTCAGCCGCTTCAGCCGCGTGGCGCCGGCCGCCCGGAACGTGGGCAGTCGCAGGGCGCCGATGAGCGACAACTCCGCATCGGACAGCAACGGAAACCCGAGCCCCTCCTTCTCGGAGAACTCCCGCTGCTCATCGGCCCGCTGGGTCGACACCCCCCGCACGGCGGCGCCCGCCTCCCGGAACTCCCCCCTCCGGTCCCGATAGGTGCACGACTCCAGCGTGCACCCCGCGGTCCCCGGAATGCCGGCCCACCCGGGCGGATAGGACGCGCCCCGGGCGAAGGCCCCCGGAAAGCAGTACAGAACGGTGTACGGCAGCTCGTCGTCGACCGGATCCCGCGGCTCCCCCCGGTCGTCGACCAGCCGCAGCTCCGGCACCCGGGTCCCCACGAGGGCGTGCACCCGCCGCCCCTCGGCGGACGCCTCCTCGCCCGTGGCCGTGGTCTCCCCGTCCCCCAGTACCCAGGCGTCCCCCCAGTCCTGAAGGGCCACCAGCACCGGCAGCAGCGCACGCCCCCTCGGGGTGAGCCGGTACTCGTACCGCACGGGCCGCTCCTGGTACGGCACCCGCACCAGCACGTCGGCCTCCACCAGCAGCCGCAGCCGCTCCGTCAACACCTTCCGGGACATCCCGAGTTCACGTTGCAGCGCGTCGAACCGATGCACCCCGCGCGCCGCGTCCCGCACGATCAGCAGCGTCCACCAGTCGCCCACGACGTCCAGGGCCTGCGCGATCGCGCAGGTGGAGTCCTCGAGGCTCGTCCTGCGGGCCATGACAGGCCTCCCTTCTCCATTGACCCGAGGCTGTCATGCTGACACAGTGAGTTCCCAAAAGGAACTCACTCAGAGGGGGACGGGTGCGAGGACTGAGAGAATTACCGCGACCGGTATGGCTGCTGGCGGCCGGCACGTTCGCCAACATGACCGTCAGCGTCAGTTTCGTCTTCGTCTTCCTCTATCTGACCGGCCCCCGCGCCCTGAGCCCCGGCGAGGCGGGCCTCCTGGTGGGCCTCGGCGGCACCGGCCTGCTCGCGGGCAACTTCACCGGCGGCTGGTACGGCGACCACCTGGGCCACCGCCGAGTCCTCCTCACCGCCGCGACCGCCTCCGGGGCCCTGCTCGCGGCCGTCCCCGTCCTTCCCACCCCCGCCCTCTACGCCGTCCTCCCCCTGGCCCAGTACACCTCCGGCGTACAGCGCGCGGCCAACTCCGCCCTCGTGGCGGTGATCGTCCCCGACGGCGCCCGCCGCCAGGCCTTCGCCCTGATCCGGGCCTCGGCGAACGGCGGCTTCACCATCGGCCCCGTCCTGGGCGCCTTCGTGGCCACCCACCTCTCCTACGACTGCCTCTACGCGGCCGAAGGCATCGGCGGCCTAGCCCTGGCGGCGTGGATGGCCCGCGTGTTCCCCGGCGGAGCGGCCCCCCGTCCCCGCCCGTCCCGTCACGAGACGGGCGGCCTCTGGCCGGAACTGCGCACCCGCCCGGCCGTCCTCACCCTCCTCCTGGCGATAGTCGTCACCGACATCGTCTACCGCCAGCAGTACTCCACGTTCCCCCTCTACCTGGCCGACCACCACATGGACACCGGCGTGTACGGCGCACTCCTGGCGGTCAACGGAGCGGTCCTGCTCTGCCTGGAACTCCCGGCGGCCCTGGCCCTGCGCCGCCACGCCCCCCTCCGTATCGTCGGAACGGGCCTCCTCCTGGTGGGCGCCGGCTACGCGACCCTCCTCCTGGGCGCGAGCATCATCACGGCCGTCGCCATGATGACCCTCCTCACCCTCGGCGAACTCCTCTACAAGACAACGGCCACCGCCTACATGGCGGACGAGGCGCCACCCCACGTCCAGGGCCGCTTCCAGTCCCTCTACGCGGGTGCGTCGATCACCGGCGTGGTCCTGGCGGCCCCCCTGGGCGGCACCCTCTACGCGGCGCAGCCGACCACCCTCTGGCCCCTGTGCGCGGCACTCGCGGCGCTGGCGGGAGCGGCGGTACTGACCGCCGCGCACCACAAGCCACGGGGGAGCGCGAAGGGGAACCCGAGGGAAGCGCCCCACAGCGAAAGCGCACAGCAGGCCGTCGGCTGACATCGCCCGCTCCTGGCTTCCCGCCCCCCTTGGCCCGCTACCTGAGACAACGCCCCGCTGGTTAGCCTCCGCACTCTTCGTCCGGTTAGGTTTTTCCTATGACCGATACGACTGCTCCAAGCACCACCGGCGCGGTGGCCACCGGCCTCGCCACCCTCGCCGCCGACGGCACCATCCTCGACACCTGGTTCCCGGCCCCCGAGCTCGTGGCCGACCCCGGCCCGTCCGGCACCGAGCGCCTCACCGCCGACCGCGCCGCCGAGCTCCTCGGTGACGGCGCGACCGCGGCCGTCGGCCCGGACCCCCGCCGAGGTGTGGAAGTGGTAGCGGTCCGTACGGTCATCGCCTCCCTCGACGCCAAGCCGCTCGACGCGCACGACGTCTACCTCCGCCTCCACCTCCTCTCCCACCGCCTGGTCCGCCCGCACGGCCAGAACCTGGACGGCATCTTCGCCCACCTCGCCAACGTCGCCTGGACCTCCCTCGGCCCGGTCGCCGTCGACGACGTGGAGAAGGTCCGCCTGAACGCCCGCGCCGAGGGCCTCCACCTCCAGGTGACGTCCATCGACAAGTTCCCGCGCATGACGGACTACGTCGCCCCCAAGGGCGTCCGTATCGCCGACGCCGACCGCGTCCGCCTCGGCGCGCACCTCGCCGAGGGCACCACGGTCATGCACGAGGGCTTCGTCAACTTCAACGCCGGCACCCTCGGCACCTCGATGGTCGAGGGCCGTATCTCGGCCGGCGTGATCATCGGCGACGGCTCCGACATCGGCGGCGGCGCCTCCACGATGGGCACGCTCTCCGGCGGCGGCAACGTCATCATCTCCATCGGCGAGCGCTGCCTGATCGGCGCCGAGGCGGGCGTGGGCATCGCGCTCGGCGACGAGTGCGTGGTCGAGGCCGGCCTCTACGTCACCGCCGGCACCCGCGTCACGATGCCCGACGGCCAGATCGTCAAGGCCCGCGAGCTCTCCGGCGCCTCGAACATCCTCTTCCGCCGCAACTCGGTCACCGGCACGGTGGAGGCCCGCCCGAACAACGCGGTGTGGGGCGGCCTGAACGACGTCCTCCACAGCCACAACTGACCCTCACCGGGCACGGGGACGGCCCGCTACAGCTTGATCAGCCGCGGCCGCGCATCGGGGCGCCCGTACGCCAGGATGCGCGGCAGCACCTCCAACGACGAGGGCTCCAAGGTCACCCGCAGCACCTCGCCGTCCAGCTCCACCTCCCGTACACAGCCGTAGGCGGTGCCCTGGTCGGGTGTGACAAGGCAGTGTGTGTCCATGCCGAGACGTACTTCCTGGGCGCCGGGCTCGTCGTGCCTTGCTCCGGATAGTCGAGCCCACAGGCGAGCGGTGCGGTGAATCCGTACGCCATGCGCGTGTTCCACCACTGGGGACCGACACGTTCTGCGGGGCGTCGGTCAGGGCGGAGGAGGGCGTGTGATCCGCGGTATCTGTTCGTTCGTGAAGGAGCTCGTGGGGGAGATCGTGGGCGAGGCGGCGCTGACGCTGCTCGTCTGCCTCACCCTGGCCGGTCTGGGGCTGGCGTTCTTCTGGGGATGGCAGCGCAGCCCGCTCGCGGCCCAGGGCGTCGGCGGGGCCCTGCTGGCCTTCCTCTGCTACGGCGCCTGGGAGGTGAGCCGTCCCCCCGGAGCCGGACGCCGCACACGGCTGGCCGGCGTCGCGGCGACCACCTTCACCGTGGCCGCGCTCTTCCTCGCCTACGCCGTGTCCTGTGGTTGCTGACCCACCGGTGACCCCGGAAACCCCTGCGCACCCAGCCCCCGCGCGAAGTCCCGCAACGCCTCGAAGTCCCCGTCCCCCAGGCCCGAGCGCGGGCTGACGTGACGCAGCAGAGCCGGGGCGGGGTGGCGGGCGGTGACGAAGTCGGTGTCGGCGCGGGTGAGTTCGTCGTCGACCCAGGCGAAGGGGCGGCCCCCGGCATGGGCGAGGAGGGTCTCCGTCTTCCAGTGGACGCCGTCGGTCCGCTCGGCGAGGAGGGCCGGGCCGAAGTCGACGTGGGGGAGGTCGGGCAGCCCCACCACCGGTGCGATCCAGCGATTGGCGAGGGCCATCCAGGTCGTGGCCCAGACCAGCTCGTAGGGAAGCCGCAGCAGCGCCGCCCCGTGCCCCGGGTTCAGCCAGACCCGCAACGGCCGCCCCGGTCGCACGGCCGCCCTGATCGTCGTATAGCCGCCGGGACGCCGCTCGGGCTTGGCGGCGTACGGGTTCAACGGCCCGTCGACGTCGAGGAACAGCAGCGGACGGCTCATACGGCCACCGTAGGGCAGCCCCCTCCCCGAGTCGGCGGAATTATTTCCGTGCCGGCAGGCATAGCGGCGTGCGCCTGGAGGCGTCACAGAGGGCACAGGGATCGGGCAGAGGGTCCGCTCCGGGGGAAGAGAAGGTGACGATGGATGCCGAGGGACTGGAGAGTTTCCGCGACTTCGTGGACAGCAGGTCGTCCGCGCTGCTGAGGACCGCCGTCCTGCTCAGCGGCGGCGACCGGCACGCCGGTGAGGACCTGCTCCAGAACGCCCTGGCCAAGGCCGCGGGCCGCTGGCACCGCATCGACGAACCCGAGGCGTACGTACGGCAGGTGCTGTACCGCCAGCAGATCAGCCGCTGGCGCCTGAAGTGGCGCCGGCGCGAGGTCAGCGTCGCCGAGCCGCCGGAACGCGGCGCCGACCCGGACGGCTCGTCCGCCGCCGACCTGCGCCTCGTGATGCGCGCGGCCCTGTCCCGGCTCACCGCCCGTCAGCGCACCGTCCTCGTGCTGCGCTACTTCGAGGATCTCCCGGAGGCCGACGTGGCCCGGATCCTGGGCTGTTCGGTGGGCACCGTACGGTCCACCACCCACCGCTCCCTGGCCCGGCTGCGCTCCCTCGCGCCGGAACTCGCCGCCCTCGGTCCCGCGGACGTCGAACAGCCGCCGTCCCGTGACTTCTCGCCCGTGGAGGTGCGTCCGTGAACGTCGACGAACTCGTGCGCGACTCCCTGCGCGACCAGGCCGAGGCGCAGACGCCGGCCGCACCGGGCCTCGCCGACCGTGTGCTGGGGCTGCGCCGGCGCCGCCGTACCCGCAGGCTGGTGTCGACGGCGGCCGCGGTCGCCGCCGTGGTGGCGGTCTCCGTGGCGGTGCCGATGCTGGACTCGGGCGGGACGAGGGACGTACGCCCCGCGGACGTCACGGTGCCGGACCGGACCGTCGCGCACCCCGACCAGTCCCCGCCGAGCGATCTGATCGCCGCAGGGCGGACGGCGCTGGCCGCGTACTACGGGACGGTCCCGGTCGCGCAGTCCAAGGAGATGGCGGTGGCCACCCGCACGTACTGGCTGCTGAACCCGGTGACGAAGAAGTACGTGAAGACCACCAAGTGGTCATGGGTCGCCGTCGCCCCGGGGCTGAGGACCGCGGCCGTCCTGGAGCAGAACCTGCCCGTCAGCCGGATCGGCCTGCTCGACCTGGCCAGTGGCGAGGTCAAGCGGTGGATCAAGGTCGACCGGACCGTCGGCGGGCTCGCGTTCTCCCGCGACGGACGGGAGCTCGTCGCGACGACGTACAGCGAGAACCCCGACCTCAGGCCCATCCCCAAGAAGCTGAAGGGGGGCGGCGAGATGACCGTGGAGACACAGTCGCACCGCACCGGCTTCTACGTCATCGACGTGGCGTCCGGGAAGGCGGGGCCCTGGAGCCAGGTCGGCGCGGGCGGCGGCCCCGGTTCCGACGACATGATCAACACCCGCCAGGACTTCGCGTTCAGCCGCGACGGCAGCCTCATCTGGTCCGGCAGGCCCATGGACCCGGGCTACCAGTACTACGACCGGGACGGCACCGAGGTGGGTCCGCCCGCCGACGCGAAGTACCAGCGCTGGTACGTCGACGCGGGTCTCTCGCCCGACGGCAGCCTGCTCGCCGGGGACTTCGCGGGCAAGAAGTACAAGACGTCCTCCTGGATCCTCGACCCCAGGAGCGGCAAGCAGATCACCGAGACGCACGGCCAGCAGCTGCTCGCCTGGGCGAGCGACGACTCGCTCGTCGCCTGGGACATCGGCAAGGACGGCAACGAGTACCACCAGCGGCTCGTCCTGGTCACGCTCCACAGCGACAAGGTGGTCCCGCTCAGCGGCTTCCGCTCGACGAAGGACGACACCCTGGGCCGCTGGGAACCGGTGTTCGCGGACCGATGACGGTCCTCGGCATCAGGCGACGCAGCGCTCGTAGACGTCCCGCAGCCCGTCGACCGCCGCGCGGTCCGCCGGGCGCAGCGGGGCGCGGACCGGACCCGCGGGCAGACCGAGCGCTCCGAGGAGCGCCTTGGCGGTGACGGCGCCGGGCAGACCCGCCGCCATCATCGAGGCGATGAGAGGGGTGGCGCGTTGCTGGAGGCGGGCGGACACGGGGGTGTCGCCCGCCTCGAACGCGTCCAGGACGGCACGGAGTTGGGCCGGCACCACGTTCGCGACGGTGCTGACGTACCCCGCCCCGCCCACCGCGTAGAGCGCGAGATTGTGCTCGTCGCATCCCGCGTAGTACGCCAGCCCGGTCTGCCCGATGACCTTCTGGGCGCCGAGGAAGTCGTAGGAGCAGTCCTTGACGGCGACGATCCGCGGATGCCCGGCGAGCCGCAGCAGGGTCTCCGGCTCGATCCGGGTGCCGGTGCGGCCGGGGATGTCGTACAGCATCACGGGCAGCCCGGACGCGTCGGCGACCTCCCGGAAGTGCGCCTCCAGGGCGTCCTGCGGGGGCCGGCTGTAGTAGGGGCTGACCACGAGCACCCCGTCGGCGCCGGCCTTCTCGGCGGACCGGGCGAGTCCGACCGTGTGCCGGGTGTCGAAGGTGCCGACGCCCGCGACGAGGGGGACCCCGTCGCCGACCGCCTCCCGTACGGCCGTCACGAGCTCCGCCTTCTCGGCGTCCGAGGTGGTCGGCGACTCGCCGGTCGTGCCGGACAGCACCAGCCCGTCGCAGCCGTGCGCCACCAGCCACTCGGCGAGCCGCTGGGCCCCGTCGAGGTCGAGCGCACCCGACGCGGTGAAGGGCGTGACCATCGCACAGAGGGCCCGGCCGAAGGGAGGGGTCAGGGAAGCCGCGTATGTCATGACAGCAGTCTCGGCATCATCACCGTGAAGCTCCACTTAAATCTGCTACGAGATATCGATAAGTGATGCTGAGAGGTGAGGGTCCGGTCGGACCGGGTACCCGGAGTCCCGTGAGCGGATGAGCGAGGGAGAGGGCGCACCGATGGCGGACAGCGGACCGGTCGGGGGGACGGTGGCGCGGCTGTGGCGGGGGATGGCCCGGACCGGGGGCCGACTGGGCGGCGCGATGGGGGAGTTGGCCGGCCGTGCGGACGTGGGCGGGCGGGTGTGGGTCCGTACGGCGGATCTCCGGGACCGGGCGGGCGCGAGGGCGTGGCAACTGCGCGGCGCCGCCTTCCGTGCGGGTCATGCCCTCCGGGAGCATGCGGCCCGCGCCGCCCGGGGCGAGGTGGCCCGAGCAGGCCCCGCCCTGGAGCGCCGGGCATCCGCGTCCGCTCCAGCCCCCGCGCCGATGCGGTGCGCGATGCGGCACGCCAAGCCGGTCGCGATCGCGGGCGCGGCGGGCGCGGCGCTCCTCGCGGCGGCGGTCCTCGCGCGGCGCCGGCCCGAGCGCTGAACCCCGGCCCGGCCACCGCCTCACCGAAAACTCATCCTTCCTGGACAAAAAAAGTTTTCGGTGAGACGGTGTACGCATGCTGGATGTGACCGTGATCGAGGACCCCGAGGCCGCCGCCGTCTCCCTGGACCCCATACGGGCCAGGCTGCTGGCCGAGCTGGCCGCGGGGCCCGCGTCGGCGGCGATGCTGGCCGGGAAGGTCGGCCTGCCGCGGCAGAAGGTGAACTACCACCTGAAGGCCCTGGAGCGGCACGGCCTGGTCGAACTGGCCGGCGAGCGCCGCAAGGGCAATGTCACCGAGCGGCTGATGCGGGCCACCGCCGCCTCGTACGTCATCTCGCCGCTCGCCCTCGCCGAGGTGCAGCCTGACCCCGACCGCTTCCGCGACCAGCTCTCCGCGCGCTGGCTGCTCGCGCTCGGCGCGCGCCTGGTGCGGGACGTCGGCGCGCTGATCACCGGAGCCGCGAAGGCCCGCAAGCGGCTGGCGACCTACGCGCTGGACGGCGAGGTCCGCTTCGCCTCCGCCGCCGACCGCGCCGCGTTCATCGAGGAACTCACGGCGGGGGTCAGCGCCCTCGTCCGCAAGTACGACTCCCCGGACGCGGAGGGCGGCCGTGACCACCGGATCGTCGTCGCCGTCCATCCCACGCCGAAACCGCAGGACCCCGAACTTCCCCACCCGTGAGACCGGTTCAGGAGCAGAAGATGTCCAAGGAATTCGAGATCGTCCGTGAGTTTGAGGTCGACGCCACTCCTGAGGAGGTGTGGGAGGCGATCACCCACGGCACCGGGGCGTACCTGTGGCCGATGGAGGCCCCGGAGCCCAAGGTCGGCGGCACGGCGGCCTTCGGGTCCACCGTCACCGCGTACGACGCCCCGCACCACCTCACCATCCGCAGCGAGGACGTCGGTATCCCGATCCAGAGCCTGAACCAGCTCGAGCACGTCATCGAGGCGCGCGACGGCGGCCGGCGCGCCTGGGTGCGGTACGTGCACAGCGGGATCTTCACCGACGACTGGGACAACCAGTACGACGGGGCGAGCCGGCACACCGACTTCTATCTGCACACCCTGCGCGAGTACCTCACCCACTTCGCGCCCCGCCCCGTCACGTTCGCCCAGCTCAACGGGCCGGAGGCGTCCATCACCCCCGGGGCGCTCACCGAGGTCGAGCGGGCGCTGGGCCTGGCCGAGGACGCCGTGGAGGGCACCCGGGTGACCGTGCGCGGTCCGCGGGAGTTCGACGCCGTGCTCGACTACCGCAACCCCTACTTCGTCGGACTGCGCACCGACGACGCCCTGATCCGTGTCTTCGGGCGCAACCACTGGGGCGCCCCGGTCGGCATCAGCGTCCACGACTTCGCGGCGGACGCCGATGCCGAGGCCAACGAGACCGCCTGGCGGACCTGGCTGGACGAGGTGTTCGGCCAGGCCCGCTGACGGGTCACGGCTCGAAGCGCAGCACCTGCGGGTCGTGGTCGCTGATCTGGTCGTGGAACTCCGCGTTGATGTGCACGCTGTCGTACGCGAAGTCGCAGGACCGCCGCACCGACGGGCTGACCAGGATCTGGTCCAGCACCTGCTGGTTGCCCTGGTAGTCGTAGCTGTACCGCTCGTTCCTGGGCAGCGACTTGATCGCCGACCACAGCTCGCCGTCACCCTCGAGGATCTTCGCGGTGTCGGAGAACTCGAAGTCGTTCATGTCGCCGAGCGCGATGACGTCCGCGGTGCGCTGCGCCTTCAGCAGGTCGTTGACGAACCCGTTGACCAGCGTCGCCTGCTGGTGGCGCTGGACCTCCGAGCTGCGCACCACCGGCTGGTACTGCGCGTGCAGCGCCTGGTCGCCGCCCTTGGAGTTGAGGTGGTTGGCGATCACGAAGACCGTCTGTCCGCGGAAGACGAACTCGCCCACCAGCGGCTTGCGGCTGGAGTTCCAGGCCGTGTTCGCCGGGTCGATCCGGCCCGGGGACACGGTCAGCTGCGCCTTGCCGCGCACCTTCGCCACCCCGACGGCCGTGGTCGCGTCGCCGCCCGCGCGGTCGGTGAACGACACCCGCTGCGGGTTGAACAGGAACACCTGGCGGATGTTGCCGCCCGGCTCGCCGCCGTCGCTGTCGTTCGCCGGGTCGATCGAACGCCAGTCGTACGCCGGACCGCCCGCCGCGACGATCGCGTCGATCAGCTTGGTCACGGTGACGTCCGCGGCGGTCGTCCCGTCGTCCTTCGCGCCGGTGTTGTCCTGGATCTCCTCCAGGGACACGATGTCGGGCGAGCGCAGGTTGTTCACGATCGCGGAGGCATGCGCCGCGAACGTGGTGTCGGACGGGTCGAGGTTCTCGACGTTGTACGTCGCGACCGCGAGCTCGCCCTTCTTCTGCTTCTGGGTCGTCTCCCGCTCCAGGCCGCCGCTCTTCAGCGTGCCGAGCGCGTTCGCGACCAGCGTGTAGCCGCCGAACTGGTTGTAGTCCAGCGGGCCCGCGGTGGTGCCGGCCAGGGTGTCGCCGACGTTCGCGGCCGGGAAGTCGGCCGTCGCGCCCAGCGACTGGATCTGGAGCCGGCCGGTGTTCTGCGCGGTGTACGAGCCGTACACCGTGCCACCGCGCCGGCTGGCGTTCTCGTGCGGCTTCACCGTGACCCACAGCTCGCTGTACGGGTCGGTGGCGGTGACCACGCGGGCGTCGGCGACCTGGACGTTCATGCCCTCCAGGGACTCGTAGTGGTCCAGGGCGTACTTCTTCGGCTCCAGAGGGAGCGCGTTGATCGAGTTGTTCGCGGCGCTGTCGCCGGCCGGGGTGTAGGCGGCCGGCACCGACCGCGCGTCGATCACCGTGGCGGCCGGGACGGCGTTGCCGCTGGAGACCACGGTCACCGTCGGCTTGGTGATCTCGGTGACGGACTGGTTCCCGGACGACGTGCCGCCGGGGACGTACTCGGAGACCGTGCCGTTCACGGTGACCGCGTCGCCGACCGCGACCTTCGGGGTGGAGCCGGTGAAGACGAGGATGCCCTCACTGGTGGCCGGATCGGCGTCCGGGTTCGGATCCTGTATCCAGAAGCCTCTGGAGGAGCCGTAGGTGCGTACGCCGGTCACGATCCCGGTCACGCCCGTGACGGCCTGGCCGGCGTACGGCGAGATCCGGGTCGTGCCCTGGATGTCATGGATCGCCACCGTGTCCGCGTGCGCGGGGGAGGTGAGGGCGACGGTGGAGGCCGCGGAACAGACGGCGGCGACGGTGAGCGCGGCGACGCGCGCGGACTTCTTGCTCGGCAACGGGATCCCTCCGGGGACATGCGTGGGTGCCGGGACGAGGGTGGAGCGGGGGCGCGTATGACGCGCGTAGAAAGGCGCGTAGAAATGCGCGGAGAATGAGTGAACAGTCGTTCCCCCGAACTTCTACGCGCGTCAATCTCCTGCTTGATCAGGCCAGTTGTCAAGGATTGAGCCATGTATGACTCCCGGCGGGGAGATGAACCGGACGGGATGGGTGGAAATCCCTCTAGGCTGAACGCCCGAGTGGTACGACGCCCTAGGAGACCCAGCCGATGTCAGACAGCTCCCCCCTGCCGCCCGTACGGCTGCACCCCGAAGCGGAGCTGGCGCGCGACGCGCTGTCCACGCCGTTGCTCTCCCGGGCCGCCCGGCTCGCCCGCTGGGCCGGCCCCGACACCCGCGTCGACGCCGGGGGCCGGCTGACCGAGGACCTGCTGCCGGCCGCCGCCGAGGAGCTCGCACTGACCGGCGAACACGCGGCCGCCGGCGTGGCGGAAGCCTGGCGGGTCGCCCTGGACATCGGCCTGCTGGAGGTCGTCGACGAGCAGGCCGACACCGTCACGCCCGGCGAGGACCTCGCCCTGCTGACCGGCGGCTCCCCGCACGACGTGCTCGGCGTCTGGCTCGGCGCGCTGGAGTCGGTGATCGCCGACGCGGCGGTGCCCGACCTCGACGGACTGATCGACGCCATGGACGAGGGCGGCGCCGTCGATTTCTCCAAGCTGGACTGGGACCCCGAGGGCGAGGCCGCCTTCCTCGACGGCGTGCTCGGCAACCTCTATCTGCTCACCGCCAGCGAGGACGGCCCCGGCGACGGCCCCGTCCCGCTGCCCGCGCTCGCCGCCTCCATGATCGTCCCCGGTGACATGGGCGAGCCCACCAACGACGTCCTGGAGCAGGTCTCCGACGCGATGATGCGCCTCGACGACCAGTTCCGGCTCCTGGAGCCGATCGGTCTGGTCACCTACCGGCCGGTGGACGAGGCGCTCATGAACGAGACGGACGAGGAGGGCGCCGGGACACCCGTCGACGAGACGGACGTCTCCCGCTACGGCATGGTCCGCCTCACCCCGCTCGGTCTGTACGGGCTGCGCGCGCGGCTGCTGGAGTCCGGCTTCGAGGCGCCGTCCGTCGGGGACCTCTCCGACAAGGGCGCCGACGTCCTCCTCGACGGCAGCGCCGGGTACGGTCCGCGGGCCGCCCGCGCCGAGACGGAACAGTGGCTGGAGCGGCGCGAGCCCCTCGAGGCCGCACGGGAGCTGCTCGCCGCCGCCCGGGGTGCCGACCCCGGCGCACCGCTGCGCCGGCTGCGCTGCCAGGAGGCGCTCTCCCTCGTCGGCGCCCTGGCCGAACCGGCCGTGCGGGAGGTCCTCGACGATTCCGAGCTGGGCGGACTCGCCCGGGTGTGGCTGAGCGAGCTGGGCGCGACCGACGTTCCCGCGCCCTCCGAGGACCTCGTCTTCTGGCTCACCATCGACACCGTCGCCGCGCAGCTCACCGCCGAGGGCAACTCCGAGGAACTCCAGGCCCTCGTCGAGGGCCTCGCCGCCCAGCACAGCGGCTTCTTCGCGGCGGCCTGGCGCGTCGACCACCCGGCGACCCCCGACGTCCTGGAGGCGATGGGCCGCCTCCACCCCGACAAGCGCATCGCGAAGGAGGCCCGCAAGGCGGCTTTCAAGGCGAGATCCCAACAGAACGGCTGAGCCAGGGGCCAGGACTACGGGCCTTCGGGCAGGACCGACGCGTGGGGTGCGCGGCACTACGACGACGAGCCGTGCGCGGGCGAGTGCGCGGCTTTCCACGGCGCGGATGCAGCGTCAGGCGAACACGCCTCCGAACGGAGTGCACCGGGGCGGTCGGGGGCTGGAGATCGGCGAGGGGGGCTGGAGATCGGGGACTGGGGACCGGAGAGTTGGGGGCGATCGGGGACTGGGGACCGGCGAGAGGGCTGGCGATCAGGGGTCGGCGACTGGGGAATGGCGGCTGGGGGCCTGCGCCCGGCGGGAAGAGGCAACGCGGTTTTCCGTGGTGGGAGCGGGATTGCCTGGTCGCCGGGGGAGAGAACGTGTCCCGCGTGCTCGGCGGTGGGTGGTGGTGGGTGGGCGGTGGGCCGTGGGCCGTGGGTGGTGGCGGGTGGTCGGTGAGCCGTCGCGGGTGGCGGGTGGCGAGTGGCCGGTGGGTGGAGGCCGTGGTCGGTGGGCGGAGGGGCCAGCCCCGCCGCTTCGCGGTCGGGGGAGTGGTCGGCTCTCGGGCCGTTGCGTGGTTGGTGGGGGAGTGGTCGGCTCTCGGGCCGTTACGTGGTCGGTGGGGGAGTGGCTTGCCCTCGTGCTGTTGCGTGGGGGAGCGGGCGGCTTTCGTGCTCTTGCGTGGTCGGTGGGGGAGTGGTCAGCTTTCGTGCTGTTGCGTGGTCGGTGGGGGGAGTGGCCGGCCCTCGTGTCTTTCGGCGGTCGGGGGCCGGTTGCGGGTGAGAATGGTCCAGAGCTTTTCAGCGGCCGACAGGGAGTGGCCCGGACCCGCTTGGGCAACCTTCGGGCGGCAGCCCGCCCCGGCCTCGCCCGACCTGCGTACCTTCGCCCCCACCTCGCCCCAGACTCCTTGCCCCCCGCCCCGGCATCGGCCTCCCGGCCCTTGGCTCTTCACCTCCCTCGCCTTGCCCGCCTCTTCGTCCCGTGGCCCTTCCTCCTCGGCCTCGCCCCCAGCCTTTCCCCCCACCCCCAGCCCCCCTCCGCTCCCTCCCGCTCCGGCCGATCGCCGCCCCCGTAGGGGTTCTCTTTTGGCTTGCATGGCTGGATCCGTACGGATTCATGGAACCGGGTCCCCGTCCGCCGCGCGCCGTTCAACTCCCGTTCACGCATGGGCGGGACGGTGTCGCCCGAACGAGGTCCGCCACCCTCCACGGCACGTCCACCGTCACAGGAGACTTCATGTCGCTCACCCGCAGGGACTTCGCCAGAAACTCCGCGCTCACCGGTGCCGGGGTGGCACTGGCGGGCACCGTCGGCGCCCTCGCCACCGCGCCGAACGCCCTCGCCTCCACCGAGACCGAGAGCGCGACGGAGGAGTCCGCGGCCGCACACGGCGGCGTCGGCTACGGGGAGCTCGTCCCCGACCCCGACGGCATCCTCGCGCTGCCCGCCGGGTTCAAGTACCGGATCATCACGTACAGCGGCAGGACCAAGCTGGAGTCCGGCGAGTTCACCCCCTCCAACCACGACGGCACCTCCACCTTCGACGGCCCGCGCGGTGCGACCCTGCTGGTCAACAACCACGAGCTCAAGGGCCCGCGAGCCAACTGGAAGTACCCCGTCCCGCTCACCGAGGGCCTGGTCTACGACCCCGCCGCCTCCGGTGGCTGCACCGTCGTCGAGGTCCGCCCCGGCGGCAGGGTCGCCGAGTGGGTCGGCATCGCCGGCACCTCCACCAACTGCGCGGGCGGTAACACCCCCTGGGGCACCTGGCTGACCTGCGAGGAGACCGAGGACAAGGCCGGCCAGAACGGCATGACCAAGGACCACGGCTATGTCTTCGAGGTGGACCCCGAGGACCGCCGCGCCAACCTGAGCCCCAAGCCGATCAAGGCGCTGGGCCGCTACGCCCACGAGGCCGTCGTCGTCGACCCCAAGCGCGGCCACCTGTACCTCACCGAGGACGCGGCCGGCCCCAACGGCCTCCTGTACCGCTGGACCCCGCCGGAGCACTTCTGCCACGGCCGCGGCAAGCTCCGCACCCTCGCCGACGACGCCGGCGTCCTCGAGGCCTTCAAGTGCTTCGACTCCGGAGGCCAGTTCGTCGACGACCTGTCCCGCGCCACGAAGATCGGCACGGTGTACGGCGTCGACTGGGTCGCGGTCCCCGACCGCGACGCGAAGACCACGGCCGTCCGCAAGCAGTTCACCGACGGCCAGGTCACCCGCGCCCGCAAGCTGGAGGGCATGTGGTGGGGCGACGGCGGCACGTACATCGTGTCCTCGTACGCCCGCAGCGAGAGCCCCGTCCAGCACGACGGCGCCGTCTGGTTCTACGACCCCAAGCGCCGCACCCTCACCCTGAAGGTCCTGCTCGGCGTCAACCCGGACCCGGACGCGGACGGCGCCTTCGACGGCCCGGACAACATCACGGTCTCCCCGTACGGCGGACTGGTCATCGCCGAGGACGGCGAGGGCGTCCAGCACCTCTTCGGCGCCACCGACAGCGGCCGCACCTACCCGATCGCCCGCAACGAACTCAACATCGGCACCGCGGAGGAGCCGGAGTACAGCGAGTTCACCGGCGTCACCTTCTCCCCGGACGGCAAGACCCTCTTCGCCAACATCCAGGACCCGGGCATCATGCTGGCGATCACCGGCCCGTGGAAGCGCCAGAAGCGCGGCTGAGCGACCCGGCCGGGCGACGCCGGGTAACGCCGGGTAATTCGCTCGCGACCACCCTCGTAGAGCATCCGGCCAGTCCGTCGCCGGCTCCTGATCTCGGGCACCTTCCCTGCGGCCCGCACCCTCACCCGGGGTGCGGGCCGTCTCTCATGTCTGCGTCCGTGTCCACCCCTTGCCCGGGTCCCGGACTGACATCTAACATTTCAGTTCATGGAGGCCGTACCCCGCACCCTGCTCAGGGACCGCGCCTACGCCGCGATCCGGGACGCCATCGTGACCGGGGCCATCGAGCCCGGGGCGGTGGTGCGGGACGGCGATCTCGCGGAGCGGCTCGGGCTGTCCCGGGGGCCCGTGCGGGAGGCGTTCGCCCGGCTGGTGGACGAGGGGCTGCTGGAGAGCAAGCCGCAGAGCTACACCCGGGTGACACCGGTGGTCGCGGCCGACGTACGGGACGCGGCGGCGGTGGTCGGCGCCATGCACGAGCTGGTGACGAGGATCGCGGTGCCGCGTCTGTTCGCCGCGGACGTCGAGGCGATGCGCGCGGCCAACGAGCGGTTCGCGGCCGCCGTACGGGACGGGGACGTGGACGCGGCCCTGCGCGCCGACGACGAACTGCACGACGTCCTGGTCAGGGCCGCCGGAAACCGCGCGGCCGCCGCGACCGTCGCCCGCTACACCCCCCTGATCCGGCGGCTGGAGCGACGGCGCTTCGGCGAGGGCGGCACCTGCCGCTCGGCCGGGCTGCACGGACGGCTGATCGGGGCCTGCGCCGACGGTGACGTGGACGAGGCGGTCCGGATCACGGCGGAGATCTGGCGCACCCTGGCCGACCTGGCCGATCCGGCCGATCCGGCCGACACCGAATGAGCCAAGGAGGCTCCATGTCCGCGAAGTCCCTCTCCTCGTACGAGCGTTACCCCCTCCTCTTCGGCCCCTCGCCCGTCCACCCGCTGGAGCGGCTCACCGCCCACCTCGGCGGCGCCGCCCTGTGGGCCAAGCGCGAGGACTGCAACTCCGGCATCGCGTACGGCGGCAACAAGACCCGCAAGCTGGAGTACCTGGTCGCCGACGCCCTCGCGCAGGGCTGCGACACCCTCGTCTCGATCGGCGGGGTGCAGTCCAACCACACCCGCCAGGTCGCCGCCGTCGCCGCCCGCGCCGGGCTGAAGTGCGTGCTGGTGCAGGAGAGCTGGGTGGAGTGGCCCGACGCCGTGTACGACAAGGTCGGCAACATCCTGATCAGCCGGCTGGCCGGGGCCGACGTACGGCTGGTGCGGGCCGGGTTCGGAATCGGTTTCAAGGAGAGCTGGGAACTGGCGCTGCGCGAGGTCGAGGAGTCGGGCGGCAAGCCGTACGCCATCCCGGCCGGCGCCTCCGACCATCCGCTCGGCGGGCTGGGCTTCGCTGGCTGGGCCTATGAAGTGGCCGAGCAGGAGCGGGAGTCGGGCGTCTTCTTCGACACCGTGATCGTGTGCTCGGTGACCGGCTCCACCCAGGCCGGCATGGTCGCCGGGTTCGCCGCGCTGGAGGAGGCCGGCGGCCGCCCCCGCCGGGTGATCGGGATCGACGCCTCGGCCAAGCCCGCCGAGACCCGCGAGCAGATCGCCCGCATCGCCCACCGCACCGGACAGCTCATCGGTGTCCGCAGCGAGTTGACGGTCGACGACATCGAACTCGACGAGCGGTACCACGCGGGCGTCTACGGTGTCCCCGACGACACCACCCTGGAGGCGATGCGCCTCGCCGCCCGCACCGAGGGCATGGTCACCGACCCCGTCTACGAGGGCAAGTCGATGGCCGGCCTGATCGACCTGGTCGCCCGCGGCGAGATCGGCGCCGACTCCACCGTGCTGTACGCGCACCTGGGCGGCCAGCCGGCGCTGAACGCCTACAGCGCGCTGTTCTGACCGGCGGTCGGGGTGCCCCGGCGGGCCCTGATCGCGAAGGCCGCGATGAGAAGTGCGGCCAGGGCGATCAGGGCGGCCGCGCCGAAGGCACGGGAGGCGCCGTGGGTGAGGATCTCCGCCGGGGTGCCGGTGGCCTCCCGGGTGGCGGTGCCGTACACCGTGACCAGCGCGGACAGTCCGACCGTGCCGCCGATCCACTGGAGGGTCTGGAGCAGACCGGAGGCGGCGCCGGCCTCCTGCGGGCGGACCTTGGCGAGGATCGTGGCGTTCAGCGGCATCAGGGCCAGGCCGATGCCCAGGCCGAGCAGGACGAGCGGTCCCAGCAGGGCCGTCGCGTACCCGTCGCCGGGCCGCAGTCGCCAGAGCCAGGCGCCCGCCCCGGCGAGCAGCGTCATGCCGGTCAGGACGAGGGGCCTGGCACCGTACCGGGCCAGCAGCCGGGGGACGAACCGCACGGTCGTGAACATCACCGCGGTCATCGGCAGGAAGGCGAACCCGGCGCGCAACGGGCTGTAGCGCAGGACCTGCTGGCAGATCAGCGTGAGGAAGTAGAAGGCGCCGAACATACCGGCCGGCAGGAGCAGAACCCCGGCGTAGGCGCCCGCGCGGTCGCGGTCGGCGAAGAGCCCGAGCGGCATGATCGGCTGCTGTGCGCGGGCCTCGACCAGGGCGAAGCCGGTCAGCAGCGCGGCCGCGAGGCCGAAGCCGGCCGACGCCCGGCCGTCGCTCCAGCCCGTCTCCGACACCCGGATGAACGCGTACACCAGGGAGGTCGTCCCGGCGGTGCCGGTCAGGGCGCCCGCCGCGTCGAAGCGACCCGCGTGGCGTGGGGTCTCGGTTACCACGCGGGGCAGGGCGAGGGCGACCGCGAGGCCGATGGGGACGTTGATCAGCAGGGCCCAGCGCCAGGACGCCCATGCGGTGAGCATGCCGCCGAGGACCAGTCCGACGGAGGCGCCGAGGCCGGCTGTGGAGGAGTAGACGCCGAGGGCGTGGTGGCGGCGGGGGCCCTCGGGGAAGTGAGTGGCGATCAGGGCGAGGGTGCTGGGCGCGGTGAGGGCGGCGCCGGCGCCCTGGAGCGCGCGGGCGGCGAGCAGTCCGCCGTCGCCCGTGGCGAGTCCGCCCAGCAGGGAGGAGCCGGCGAACAGCAGGACGCCGACGGTGAGGGTGCGGCGGCGGCCCAGGAGGTCGCCGGTACGGCCGCCGAGCAGCAGTAAGCCGCCGAAGGCGAGGGTGTAGGCGTTGAGCACCCAGGACAGTCCCGTGGGGGTGAAGCCCAGGTCGTGCTGGATGTCGGGGAGGGCGACGTTCACGACGGTGGAGTCGACGCCGACCATCAGATACGCCGTCACGACGACGAGGAGGACCGCCCGCAGACGGGTCGCGGACTCGGCTGCCGGGTGCGGGGGTGCGCCGGTGGTGGACATGAGGTGCTCGCTCCCTGTCTGGTGTCCCCGCGGGAAGTGATGGAGCATGCGGGCAGCACGACACAGCCCGCAGAGACAAGCGCAGTAAGCGGGGACTCTCTCCGTTTAGTGCTCGATAAAATACGGAGAGAGCCCCCGGTTCGCAAGGAGTAACTGGATGACGCAGGTCAGACCCATGCGCGCGGACGCTCGCCGCAACTACGAGCGGTTGCTGAAGGCGGCGGCCGAGGCCTTCGCCGAGCATGGGGAGGGGGCGTCCCTGGACGACATCGCCAAGCGGGCCGGGGTCGGATCCGGCACGCTGTACCGGCACTTCCCCACGCGTCAGGCGCTGTTGGAGGCGGCGTACGTCGACCGGATCGAGGCGCTCGCGGCGCGGGCCGACGAGCTGGGGGAGACGCTGCCGCCGGGAGAGGCTCTGGTCGAGTGGCTCAACGAGCTGTGCGTGGGGACGCTCGAGGTGCGCGGCATGAAGGCGCTGCTGGGATCCGCCGTCACGGACGGGAGCGTGGCCGCGGTGACGGCCTGCGGGACGAGCATGAAGGGCGCGGCGACCCGGTTGGTGTCGGCGGCGCAGGAGGCCGGGGTGCTACGGGGCGACCTCGAACCGATCGACGTCCTGCGGCTGGCCCACGGCGTGGCCACGGCCTCGGAGCTGGCGAAGGGGGAGCGGACGGTGATCCGCCGGTATGTGGGCCTGCTGGTGGAGGGGTTGGCGGCGTAGCCCTCCAGGGGCGCGGGGAACTGCGCGACCAGCCCCCGCGCGCGCCTGCACCCGGAGTACGACGCGCTACAGCGCCTGTGCCGCCGACTTGACCATGTTGCGCACGGTCCTCGCCTTGACGAAGTCGCCCATCGCCGTCATGTCCCACTCGCCGGAGAACTGGCGGATCAGCTTGGCCATCATCACACCGGTCTGGGGCTCGGCGTTGGTGAGGTCGAAGCGGACGAGTTCCTCGCCGGTGACGGCGTCGAGGAGCCGGCAGTAGGCCTTGGCGACCTCGGTGAACTTCTGGCCGGAGAACGAGTTGACGGTGAAGACCAGACCGGTGACCTCCTGCGGGAGCCGGCCGAGGTCCACGGCGATCACCTCGTCGTCGCCCCCGCCCTCACCGGTGAGGTTGTCGCCGGAGTGCTTGATCGCGCCGTTCACGATGGACAGCTTGCCGAAGTAGCAGCTGTCGATGTGGTTGCGCTGGGGGCCGAACGCGATCACGGAAGCGTCGAGGTCGATGTCGGCGCCCCGGAAGGCGGGCTCCCAGCCGAGCCCCATCTTGATCTGCGAGAGCAGCGGCCGGCCGCCCTTGACCAGGGACACGGTCTGGTTCTTCTGGAGGCTGACCCGGCCCTTGTCCAGATTGATCTTCCCGGCGCCGGGCGCGGGCGGGGCGGTCGCCGGCGGCGGGGTCTGCGGCATGGGCGGGGCGGCCGGGGTCACCGGGGCCGGGGCCACCGGGGCCGGAGCGACAGGCGCCGCGGCGGCCGGCGCCGCCGGCTCCTCCACCGTCACGCCGAAGTCGGTGGCGATGCCCGCCAGCCCGTTGGCGTACCCCTGCCCCACCGCCCGGGCCTTCCAGGCGCCGTTGCGCAGATAGATCTCCACGACCACCAGCGCCGTCTCGGTGCCGAGCTGCGGCGGGGTGAAGGTGGCGAGGACGCTGTTGTCGTCCGCGTTGCGGATGGTGGCCGTCGGTTCGATGCCCTGGAAGGTCTGACCCGCGGCGTCCGGGCTCGCCGTGACGACGATCTTCTCGATGCCCGGCGGGACGGCGGCCGTGTCGACGGTGATCGCGTCCGGTGCCGTACCGCCGCCGGAGCGGTACGTCACGCCGGGGCCGGAGGGCTGGTTGTAGAAGATGAAGTCGTCGTCGGAGCGCACCTTGCCGTCGCCGGTGAGCAGCAGGCCCGACACGTCGAGCCGCACCGGGGCGGCGACGTCCACCGCCACCCGGGAGGCGGGGAGAGGGATGTTCGAGCCAGGGGTCATAGCTGTCATGCCGGGTAGAACGAACGAAGCCGCTTTACCGTTCCCTTACCGTTCCCCGCGTCGCCGTGGGCTCGTGGTGAGGTCCGTCAGTACGGCCAGATCGGCGGGTCGCTCACGAAGTGGCCGCCCAGATGGGCGTGCGCGACGTTCTCCGGGTCCAGTTCGCCCTGTTCGGCGATCAGCTTCTCGGCGTACGGCTCGGAGTCGTCCTGCGGCTCGTAGCCGAGCGCCCGCGCGGAGCCGAGGTCCCACCACAGGCGGGTGTTGGCGGAGGAGCCGTAGACGATCGTGTGGCCGACGTTCTCCGCGGTCAGGGCCGCGTGGAAGAGGCGGGCGCCGTCGGCCGGGCTCATCCAGACCGACAGCATGCGCACGCTGGTGGGCTCGCCGAAGCAGGAGCCGATGCGCACCGACACCGTCTCCAGGCCGTGCTTGTCCCAGTAGAGCTGGGCGAGGTCCTCGCCGAAGGACTTGGACAGGCCGTAGAAGGTGTCCGGGCGGTGCGGGGTGCCGACCGGGATCAGGGGGTCCTCGCCCCGGGGGCGCGGGGTGAAGCCGACCGCGTGGTTGGAGGAGGCGAAGACGATCCGGCCGACGCCCTCCTCGCGGGCGGCCTCGTACAGGTTGTACGTGCCCTCGATGTTGGCCTTCAGGATCTTCTCGAAGGGGGCTTCCAGGGAGATGCCCGCGAGGTGGATGATCGCGTCGACGCCCCGGACGGCCGCCCGCAGGGCCTCCCGGTCGGCGAGGTCGGCGACGATCGCGTCCGGTTCGCCGTCGATCGGGCGCAGGTCCAGCAGACGCAGCGTGTAGCCGTGGGCGGGGAGCAGGTCCCGCATCAGGGTGCCGAGGCCGCCGGCGGCCCCGGTGAGCAGGACGGTGCGGGGAGCGGGCATCCTCGGTCTCCTTGGGTCACGGGCTTCCTGCGTGCACGGTATTCACATTCATGGACAAGTTAAGGATCACTGGCTTGCCCGGTCAAGGGTGGCACAAGATGTGTTCATAAATATAAACTCCGATCAGAAGCATGCACGCACATCTCGGTACTGACTCCAGGGAGAGCCCGTGACGCCCGCCGACCTGGCCACTCGACTCGGTATCCCCAGCGGACCGCTGTTCTTCCCCGTCACCGCCTACGGCCCGGACGGCGCCGTCGACCCCGACGTCTACCGCGCGCATGTCCGCCGGGGCGTGGAGGACGGAGCCGCCGCCGTCTTCGCCTGCTGCGGCACGGGGGAGTTCCACGCGCTCACCCCGGAGGAGTTCGAGGTCTGTGTCCGGGCGGCTGTCGAGGAGACCGGCGGACGGGTCCCGGTCGTCGCGGGCGCCGGGTACGGGACCGCGCTCGCCGTGCGGTACGCGCGGCTCGCCGAGGAGGCCGGCGCCGACGGGCTGCTCGCCCTGCCGCCCTATCTGGTCCTCGCCCCCCAGGAGGGCCTGCTGCGGCACTACCGGGAGGTCGCGGCGGCCACCGCGCTCCCCGTCATCGTCTACCAGCGCGACAACGCCGTCTTCACCCCTGGGACGGTCGTCGAACTCGCCCGCACCGAGGGGATCGTCGGCCTCAAGGACGGCCTCGGCGACCTCGACCTCCTGCAGCGGATCATCAGCGCCGTCCGCACCGGGGGCCCCGGCGACTTCCTCTACTTCAACGGCCTGCCGACCGCCGAGCAGACCCAGCTCGCCTACCGCGCCCTCGGCGTCACCCTCTACTCCTCCGCCGTGTTCTGCTTCGCCCCCGAGATCGCCCTCGCCTTCCACCGGGCGCACACCACCGGCGACGACGCCACCGTCCACCGCCTGCTCGACGGCTTCTACCGCCCGTTCGTCGAACTGCGCGCGCGGGGCCGCGGCTACGCCGTCTCCCTCGTCAAGGCGGGCGTCCGGCTGCGCGGCCTCGACGTCGGCGAAGTCCGCCCGCCGCTGCGCGAACCGGGCGATGATCATGTCAAGCAGCTCGCGCAGCTGATCGAGCGCGCCCACGCGCTCCTGGAGGAGGACAAGGACAAGTGAAGGCGTCAACGTTCGTCTACCCCTGGGACGTCAACGGCGACCCCGCCGCCCCCGCCCGGATCGCCTCCCTCGGTGTGGAGCAGGTGACCCTGGCCGCCGCCTACCACTCCACCCGCGCCCTCACCCCCCGCCACCCGCGCCACCGCATCGTCACCGCGGAGCACGCGGCCGTCCTGTACCCGGCGGACGCCCGCTGGGAGGGCCGGGAACTGCGCCCCTACCCGGCCGGGGACTGGGCGCCCGGCGACGCCTACGGGGAGGCCGCCGAGGCCCTCGCGGACGCCGGCCTGGAGGTGCACAGCTGGGTGGTGCTCGCCCACAACTCCCGGCTGGGCGCCGACCGTCCGGACACCTCCGTCGTCAACGCCTACGGCGACCGCTACCCCTGGGCGCCGTGCATCGCCCAGCCCGCCACGCGCGCGTACCTCGTCGACCTCGCCGCCGAGGCCGCCGTACGCCCCGGCGCGCGCGGCACCGAACTGGAGTCCCTCGGCTGGTACGGCCTCCAGCATCTGCACGCCCACGACAAGACCGGCGGGGTCGGTCTCGGCGACGCGGGCCAGTACCTGATGGCGCTCTGCTTCTGCCCCGCCTGCCGGGCCGGCTACGGCGCACAGGGCCTGGACGCCGACGCGCTCGCCGCCGCCGTGCGCGGGGCGCTGGAACCGCTGTGGCGGGGGGTGCCGGACGATGGGCGTACCGCCCGGTCGGGCGAAGCCGAGACCGGGGGAGGCTGGGCGGACGTCGAGAAGCTGCTGGGGGAGGAGACCGCGGCGGCCACGCGCGCGTGGCGCGACGACACCGCCCGCACGCTCCAGGAGAGCGCGGTCGCCGCCGTCCGCGCGGCCGCCCCCGAGGGCTTCCAGGTGCTGCTGCACGCCGACCCCGTGACCCACCACGTGGGCGCCAACCCGGGCGTCGACCCCGGGCACGTCCTGTCCGTCGCGGACGGGGTCGTGGTGCCGTGCGCCGGCGGGCCTGGCCTGCTGACGCCCTTCGCCGAGCAGGGCCGCGCGGACGCGGTGATCGCCGCGAACCTCGGCGTCGTCTCCGGCATGGGCGGTAGCCCCGGCACGCTCACCGCGGACACGGCACGCGCGCGTGAGCTGGGCGCGACCGAGATCCGGCTGTACCACGCGGGCCTGGCGTCGGACGCCGACCTGACCGCCGTACGGGAGGCGCTGGCGGCGCGATGAGTCCTTGGGTGCGATGAGTTTCCGGGGCGGCGGCGGTCCACCTCCTATGACCGATACGACGACCAGCACCCTCGACCTCGGACCCCAGACCCGGATCGTGGCCCGCCTCGCGGCGGCCGTCCGGGAGGAGCAGCTCACGGACGGCACGCCCTGCCCGCGGTACGCGCTCCACCATCTGCTCGGGCATCTGACGCACCTCTCGGCCGCGTTCCGGGACGCCGCACGCAAGGATCTCGGGCCCACCACCGACACGCCGCCGACCGTCGCGACCCCGGACATCGCGCCCGGCTGGCGCTCCGAGCTGCCCCGGGTCCTCGACGAACTCGCCGAGGCCTGGCGCGACCCCGCCGCCTGGACCGGTACGACGCGGGCGGCATCGACCTGCCCGGCGCGGTCGCCGGAGCCGTCGCCGCCGACGAACTGGTGATCCACGGCTGGGACCTGGCCCGGGCCACCGGCCAGGAGTACACCCCCGACCCGGCCGCGCTCCAGGCGTCGTACGCCTTCCTGTGCGCGGCGGCCGACGATCCCAGCCGGGGCGGCGGGATCTTCGGTCCCGTGGTGCCCGTCCCGGAGGACGCCCCGCTGCTGGACCGGGCGGTCGCGCTGAGCGGCCGCGACCCGCACTGGGCCCCTCCGCGACAGCCGTAGCGGGCCGTGGCCGTCCGTAGACGGTCTTGTACGGATGCCGTAGACCTACGCAATCGGGGCCCGCCCGGCAGGGGCGGACCGTACGCTCCCCACCATGCCCCTGAGTCTCACCATCCTCGGTACCGCCTCCCCGCACCCCCGTCCGGGGCGCCCGTGCTCGGGCTATCTGCTCCGCGGCGGGAGCGCCGAGGTCTGGGTGGACGCGGGCCCCGGAACCTTCGCCGAGTTGCAGCGGCACACAGATCCGGAACGGCTCACGGCGATCTGGATCTCCCACCTGCACGCCGACCACAGCGCCGATCTGCTCTCCGCCGCCTATGCGTTCGCCTACGGCGGCCTGACCCCGCCGGTGCCCATCCTGGTGTACGCCCCCATGGACTGCGCCCGGCGCCTGGCGGGCTTCTTCGGGCGGCCGGACATCCGGTTCCTGAGCGGGGTCTTCGACTTCCGTCCCCTGTACGACGGGCACACCGTCCGGCACTGGAACGTACGCCTCACCTCCCGCGCGGTGGCGCACGGCACCGAGGCGTACGCCCTGCGCGCCGAGTCCCAGGGGAGCGTCTTCGTGTACTCCGGGGACAGCGGCCCCTGTGACGCGCTCACCGAGACCGCCTCCGGCGCCGACCTGTTCCTGTGCGAGGCGGACCTCGACCGGCATGGCGAAAGCGAACACGTGCATCTGACTCCGGAGGAGGCCGGTGACGCGGCCCGCAAGGCGGGTGTGCGCGAACTGTTCGTCACCCATGTCGGGCCCACGCTCACCCGCGAGGAGGCGACCGCGCGGGCCGCGGCGGCCTTCGGCGGACCCACCCGCACGGCGCGCGAGGGCGAGACCGTTCCGTTCTGACGAGGCGTCGCGGTCACGTCAACTTCCTCTGTCAGAAGCATTGACGAAACACAGAGCCCCTCCCTACCTTCAACGCGTCGTACTTCGTACGTCATATATGAGACGCGATATGTGAGATCCGAGCCGTCGAGATCCGAGAGGCGCGCATGACCTCTGTGCCCACGCCGATCCCCTCCCGCACGCAGTACGTGCTGGAGGAGATCAAACGCCGCATCCTCACGGGGCAGCTGACGCCGGGTCAGGCCCTGGTCGAGACCGAGCTCGCCGCACGGTTCGGGGTGTCCAAGACCCCGGTGCGCGAGGCGCTCAAGACCCTGGCCGGGACCGGACTGGTCGTCATGAGCCAGTACAAGGGCGTCACGGTGCGCATGGTGGACGCGGACATGGCGCGCGAGGTCTACGACGTACGGCTGCTGCTGGAGCCCGAGGCGCTCAAGCGGGCCGTCCGGCGCGGGGCCTCGCTGGACGCCGCGCGGGACGCGCTCGCCCGGGCCGACGACGCGGCCGACACCGCCGAACGCTCCCTCGCCAACCGGGAGTTCCACCGCGCCCTCTACCTGCCCTGCGGCAACCCGTTGCTCGGCCGGATGCTCGACGAGGTCCGTGACCAGGCCGCCCTGGTCTCCGCCGTCGCCTGGGCCGCCTCCCCCTCCTGGGAGCGCGAGGCCGGTGAGCACCGGGAGATCCTGCGGCTCGCCCTGGGCGGCGACGCCGACGGCGCGGCCCGCGCCCTGCACGCCCATATCGCCTCGTTCGTCGAACGGGCGTTCCCCGAGGCAGCGAACCAGGAAGGCCAGGAATGAGCAGCGTGGCGTTCGAGACCCAGCGTGCGGCCCTGGCCGACGTGGTGGCGATCCCGGTGACCCCGTTCGCCGAGGACGGCACCGTCGACCGGGCCGCCCACCGGGCCCTGCTGCGCCGGCTGCTCGACGGCGGGATCACCACGCTCACGCCGAACGGCAACACCGGCGAGTTCTACGCCCTCACGCCCGAGGAGCGGCGGCTGGTCACGGAACTGACGGTCGACGAGGCGGGGGACCGTTCCACGATCCTCGTGGGGGTCGGCCACGACGTCCCCACCGCCGTCGCCTCCGCCCGGCACGCCCGCGAGCTGGGCGCCGCGATGGTGATGGTGCACCAGCCCGTCCACCCGTACGTCTCCCAGCGCGGCTGGGTCGACTACCACCGGGCCATCGCCGAGGCCGTGCCCGAGCTGGGCGTCGTCCCGTACATCCGCAACGCGCAGCTGCACGGCGACCGCCTCGCGGAACTCGCCGACGCCTGCCCCAATGTGATCGGCGTGAAGTACGCCGTCCCGGACGCGGCCCGGTTCGCCGCCTTCGCCCGGGACGCGGGCCTGGAGCGCTTCGTCTGGGTGGCCGGGCTCGCCGAGCCCTACGCCCCCTCCTACTTCTCGGCGGGCGCCACCGGCTTCACCTCGGGGCTGGTGAACGTCGCCCCGGCCGTTTCGCTGAACATGATCGAAGCGCTTCGATCAGGGGATTATCCGGCGGCCATGAAGGTCTGGGAGCAGATCCGCCGCTTCGAGGAGCTGCGGGCCGCCAACGGCTCCGCCAACAATGTCACGGTGGTCAAGGAAGCCCTTGCCTCCCTTGGGCTGTGCCGGAGCGAGGTCCGTCCGCCGAGCCGCGGGCTGCCCGAGGGCGAGCGCGCCGAGGTCGCCGCCATCGCCGCGGGGTGGTCCCTGTGAAGCGCTTCGACGATCTTCCCCGGAAGCGGCCCGAAGAGCTGCGGAGCCACCAGTGGTACGGCACCGACGGCCTGCGCTCCTTCAGCCATCGCGCCCGCACCCGCCAGCTCGGCTACCTCCCCGAGGAGCACCTCGGCAAGCCGGTCATCGCGATCCTCAACACCTGGTCGGACATCAATCCCTGTCATGTGCACCTCCGTGATCGCGCGCAGGCGGTCAAGCGGGGCGTCTGGCAGGCGGGCGGCTTCCCGCTGGAGTTCCCGGTCTCCACGCTCAGCGAGACCTTCCAGAAGCCGACCCCGATGCTCTACCGCAACCTGCTCGCGATGGAGACCGAGGAGCTGCTGCGCTCCTACCCGGTCGACGGGGCCGTCCTGATGGGCGGCTGCGACAAGACCACCCCCGCGCTGCTGATGGGCGCGGCCAGCGTCGACCTGCCCACCGTGTTCGTGCCCGCCGGGCCGATGCTGCCGGGGCACTGGCGGGGCGAGGTCCTCGGCTCCGGCACCGACATGTGGAAGTACTGGGACGACAAGCGCGCCGGCCTCATCGGCGACTGCGAGATGGCCGAGCTGGAGAACGGCCTCGCCCGCTCGCCGGGCCACTGCATGACGATGGGCACGGCGTCCACGCTGACCGCCGCGGCCGAGGCGCTCGGCGTCACGGTGCCGGGAGCGTCGAGCATCCCGGCCGTGGACTCGGGACACGACCGGATGGCCGCACAGGCGGGCCTGACGATCGTCGAACAGGTCCACAAGGGACGCGTCCTGTCCGAGATCCTCACCGCCGAGGCCTTCGAGGACGCCGTCACCACCGTCCTCGGCCTCGGCGGCTCCACCAACGCCGTCATCCACCTCATCGCCATGGCCGGCCGGGCCGGGGTCCGCCTCACCCTCGACGACTTCGACCGCATCGCCCGCACGGTCCCCGTCCTCGCCAACGTCCGCCCCGGCGGCCGGACGTACCTCATGGAGGACTTCCACTTCGCCGGCGGCCTGCCCGGCTTCCTCTCCCGGATCCCGGACCTGCTCCACCTGGACCGGCCCACCGTCTCCCACGACACCCTGCGCGAGCAGCTCGCCGACGCGCAGGTCCACCAGGACGACGTCATCCGGCCCCGCGACAACCCGGTCGCGAGCGAGGGCGGGGTCGCCGTGCTGCGCGGCAACCTCTGCCCGGACGGCGCGGTCATCAAGCACATCGCCGCCGAGCCGCACCTGCTCAAGCACACCGGACCCGCGGTCGTCTTCGACGACTACCGGACCATGCAGCGCACCATCAACGACCCGGAACTCGGCATCACCGCCGACAGCGTGCTGGTGCTGCGGGGCTCCGGTCCGAAGGGCGGCCCGGGCATGCCGGAGTACGGCATGCTGCCCATCCCCGACCACCTGCTCAAGCAGGGCGTGCGGGACATGGTCCGGATCTCCGACGCCCGGATGAGCGGTACGAGCTACGGCGCCTGTGTGCTGCACGTGGCGCCCGAGTCGTACGTCGGCGGGCCGCTCGCGCTGGTCCGCACCGGTGATTCCATCACCCTGGACGTGGGCGGGCGCACCCTTCAGCTCAACGTCGACGACGAAGAGCTGGAGCGCAGAAGAGCCGAGTGGGTACCGCCGCCCACCCGCTACGAGCGCGGCTACGGCGCGCTCTACAACGACCAGATCACCCAGGCGGACACCGGCTGCGACTTCGAGTTCCTCGCGCGGCCGGGCACGGTGCAGGACCCCTACGCGGGCTGACCGCGACGGCAAGCACGACCTCGCACACCCCTGCACACGGAGAAAGCGCTTCCTGTACGACGCACCCGAGAACGGAGAACAGTCCATGGCCCAAGCCGCAGCCGTGGCGAAGCCGCCCGCGCCACCCCGGCGGCGCCGTGCCTCCGCCACGCCCCGCAGGCTCCCGTACCTGCTGATCGCGCCGGCGGCGCTGCTGATGCTGGGCTTCATCGCCTACCCGGTGATCAGCGTCTTCTACTACAGCCTGCAGAACTACAACCCCACCAAGCCGTGGCGGAACGGCTACGCGGGCTTCGACAACTTCGTCCACGCCTTCACCGACGACCCGCAGTTCTGGGACACCCTGACCTTCAGCGCCAAATGGGTCGTCGTCGAGGTAGGACTGCAGCTGCTGTTCGGTCTGGCGCTGGCGCTGATCGTCAACCAGACCTTCGTCGGCCGGGCGCTGGGCCGTGCCCTGGTCTTCTCCCCGTGGGCCGTCTCCGGCGTGCTGACCTCCGCGATCTGGGTGCTCCTCTACAACTCCCAGACCGGCATCACCCGTTACCTCGCCGACGCCGGTATCGGCGAGTACGGCACCAGCTGGCTGTCGGACACCTCCACGGTCTTCCCGGCGGCGATCGTCGCCGACCTGTGGCGCGGGGTCCCCTTCTTCGCGATCCTCATCCTCGCCGACCTCCAGTCCGTCTCGAAGGACCTCTACGAGGCCGCCGAGGTCGACGGGGCGAGCCGGCTCAAGCAGTTCTGGCACATCACCCTGCCGCACCTCAAGGACGCGATCGTCCTGTCCACGCTGCTGCGCGCGGTCTGGGAGTTCAACAACGTCGACCTGCTGTACACGCTCACCGGCGGCGGCCCGGCGGGGGAGACCACCACCCTCCCGCTCTACATCGCCAACACCTCGGTCGACGCCCACAACTTCGGCTACGCGTCCGCCCTCACCACGGTGGCGTTCGTGATCCTGCTCTTCTGCTCGATGGTCTATCTGCGGCTCAGCAAGTTCGGAGGTGAAGGCAAGTGATCACCAAGGAGGCCACCGAGGTCGCGCCCGCACCCGCGCCCGTGACCCCCGCCGCCGACCAGCGGCCGCGCAGGAACCACCGTGCCTGGGACGAGGTCCCCCGCTGGCAGATCTACGTCCCCCTGTCGATCTACCTGCTCTTCACGCTGATCCCGTTCTACTGGATCCTGCTCTTCGCGCTCCGCCCGGCCGGCTCGACCTCGCTCGTGCCCTGGCCGATGACCTTCGAGCACTTCGAGAAGGTCTGGAACGAACGCGACTTCGGGATCTACTTCCAGAACAGCGTGCTCACCGGCGTCGCCACCCTGCTGCTCACCACCCTCGTCGCGCTGACCGGCGGCTACGCCCTGGCCCGCTTCGACTTCAAGATCAAGCGCGGGTTCATGCTGGCCCTGCTGTGCACCCAGTTCGTCCCGGGCGCGCTGCTGCTGGTCCCGCTCTTCCAGATCTTCGCCGAACTGAAGATGATCAACTCGCTGGGCAGCGTCATCATCGCCGAGACGGTCTTCCAGCTGCCCCTGTCGATGATCCTGATCAGCGGCTTCATCCGGAACGTGCCCTACTCCCTGGAGGAGGCCGCCTGGGTCGACGGCTGCGGCCGCCTCACCGCCTTCCGGATCGTCGTCCTCCCCCTGCTCCGTCCCGGCCTGATCGCCGTCGGCTCCTTCGCCTTCGTGCACGCCTGGAACCACTTCCTCTTCGCCCTGATGTTCCTCTCCGACCAGACCAAGCAGACCATCCCGGTCGGTCTCAACACCCTGATGAGCGCGGACAGCGTCGACCTCGGCGCGCTCGCCGCGGGCGGCATCATCGCCGCCGTCCCGGTGGTGATCGTGTTCGCCTTCATCCAGAAGTGGCTGATCACCGGCTTCAGCGCGGGGGCGGTGAAGGGATGAGACTCCGTCAGATCGCGTTCGTGGGAGTCCTGGTGGGCGCCTTCTGTCTCCCCGCGCACGCCGAGGCCCGCGACATCAGCCGCGACACCCTCGCCCCGGACGACGGCTGGGCGGCGTACGGCACCGGCACCACCGGCGGCGCGGCCGCGGACGACGCCCATGTGTACACCGTCACCAACCGCGCCGAACTGGTCCGCGCCCTCGACAACGGCAGCGGCACCCCCAAGATCATCAAGGTCGCCGGGACGATCGACGCCAACACCGACGACGCCGGCGACCACCTGGACTGCGCCGACTACGCCACCGACGGCTACACGACCAGGACGTACCTGGCCGCCTACGACCCCCGCACCTGGGGTTCCGCCAAGCCGGCCGGCGCCCAGGAGGAGGCCCGGCAGGCCTCGGCGGCGCGGCAGGCCTCGGCGGCGCGGCAGGCCGAGCGGATCGTCCTCACCGTCGGCTCGAACACCACCATCGTCGGCCTCGGCGGACGGGCCGTCCTCAAGGGAGCGTCCCTCCAGGTCAGGAACGCGGACAACGTCATCCTCCGCAACCTCGACCTGCGCGACGCCTACGACTGCTTCCCCGTCTGGCAGCCCAACACCGGCGGTCTCGGCGACTGGAAGACGGCGTACGACAACGTCTGGCTGACCGGCGCCACCCATGTCTGGGTCGACCACGTCACCGCGAGCGACCAGGGCCACCCCGACGCGGACGAGCCCACCTACTTCGCCCGCAACTACCTGCGCCACGACGGCCTGCTGGACATCACCAACGGCTCCGACCTGGTCACCGTCTCCTGGAGCCGGTTCGCCGACCACGACAAGGCGATGCTGATCGGCAACAGCGACTCCGCGACCGGGGACCGGGGCAGACTCCGGGTCACCCTGCACCACAACCAGTTCGAGTCCGTCGTCCAGCGCGCCCCGCGCGTCCGCTTCGGACAGGTGCACGTCTACGACAACCGGTACGTCGTCCCCGAGGGCACGGAGTACCGCTACTCGCTCGGCGTGTCGACCGAGTCCGGGATCCACGCCGAGAACAACGCCTTCCACACCCCCGGGCACGTCGAGGCCGCCGACCTGGTCAAGAGCTGGAACGGCACCGCCCTGGACCAGAGCGGCACCCTGTTCAACGGCTGGCCCGTCGATCTCCTGGCCATCCACAACGCCTACAACAGCGGCAGCGAGCGCGATCTCACCGCGGACGTCGGCTGGACGCCTACCCTGCACGGAAAGATCGACAGCGCCGCGGTGGCCGACCGTGAGGTGGCACGCGGCGCGGGCGCAGGGAGGATCCCATGACCATCGACATCGTCCTGGCGGGTGCGCGCGGACACGGCCGCTGGCACCTGGACAACATCCGGCGGCTCCAGGACAAGGGCATCGTCCGGCTGGCGGGCGTCTGCGAGCTGACCCCGCTCACCCCGGACGAGCTCCCCGAGGGCCTCGGCACGCCCGAGCAGTCCGCCGACTTCGGCGCCCTGCTGGACTCCACCCGCGCCCGGATCGCGGTGATCTGCACCCCGATCCCGACCCACACCGATCTGGCCCTCACGGCCGCCGCCCGCGGGGTGCACATCCTGCTGGAGAAGCCGCCCGCCCCGTCCTACGCCGAGTTCCGCCGGATGGCCGACGGGGTCGCCGCGGCGGGCGTGGTCTGCCAGATCGGCTTCCAGTCGCTGGGCTCGCACGCCGTACCCGCGATCCGCCGGCTGCTCGCCGACGGGGTGATCGGCGAGATCGGCGGGGTCGGCGGCGCCGGGGCCTGGGCCCGCGCCGAGGCCTACTTCCGGCGGGCCCCCTGGGCCGGCAAGCGACGGCTGAACGGCGTCGACGTCATCGACGGCGCCCTCACCAACCCGCTCGCGCACGCCGTCGCCACCGCCCTAGCCCTGGCCGGCGCCACCCGCGCCGAGGACGTCGCCGGCATCGAGACGGAACTGGCGCACGCCAACGCCATCGAGTCCGACGACACCTCCTGCGTCCGCGTCACCACCACGGACGGTCTGCCGATCGTGGTCGCCGCCACCCTGTGCGCCGAGGACCCGGACGACCCCTATGTCGTCGTCCACGGCGACCGGGGCCGGATCACCTACTGGTACAAGCAGGACCGCGTCCTGCTCCAGCGCGCCGGCCACGGCCCCGAGGAGTTCGAGTACGGCCGCACCGACCTGCTGGAGAACCTCGTCGAGCACCTCACCGACGGCACCGCCCTGCTGGTCCCGCCCGCCGCCACCGAGGCGTTCATGCGGGTCGTCGAGGCGATCCGGACCGCTCCCGATCCCGTGCAGCTCGACCAGGACACCTGGCACCTGCTGAAGGACGAGGACCGCAGGGTCGTCCCCGGAATCGACGGTCTGGTCGCCGCCGCCGCCGACACCCTCGCCCTCTACTCCGAACTGGGCGCCGCCTGGGCGCTCACGACCGCGCATCCGAAAGAGGTGAGCACCTGATGGCACCGGCATCCGACGCACCGGTCGTGCTGCGCGTCGCGGGCCGCCCGGTCGGCCGCTACGTCATCCGGCCCGAGCTGCCCGCCCGGCTCTCCCCCCGCCCTTACCTCCACCCCGTCACCACCCTGGCCGGCACCCAGGTCACCGAGCTGGCCCCCGCCGACCACCTCCACCACCTCGGCGTCGGTGTAGCCGTACCCGACGTCGAGGGGCACAACTTCTGGGGCGGACGCACCTACGTTCGCGACCGGGGCCCGACCGAGCTCGAGAACCACGGCGTCCAGCATCACCACTCCTTCCAGCTCAGCGACCCCGACGGCTTCGTGGAGGAGCTGCGCTGGGTCGCCTCGGGAGCCGAGCTGCTGCGCGAGCGCCGTACCGTCGCCGCCACCGCGCTCACCGACACCGCCTGGGCGCTGGACTTCACCTTCTCCCTCACCAACGTGACCGGGGCCGGGCTCTCCCTCGGCAGTCCGGCGACCAACGGACGCCCCGGCGCGGCCTACGGCGGCTTCTTCTGGCGGGCCCGCAAGGAGGACACCGCTCCGGACGTCTTCACCGCGCACACCGAGGGCGAGGAGCGGGTGCACGGCGGCCGGGCCGACTGGCTGGCGCTGGCCGGCACCGGCTGGACCCTGGTCTTCGCGGGCGCCACCGACGCCACCCGCCGCGATCCCTGGTTCGTCCGCACCGCCGAGTACCCGGGCGTCGGCTCCTCGCTGGCCTCGGCCGCCCGCCTCCCGATCGCCCCCGGTGACACCGCCGTACGCCGGATCGTCACCGTCGTCGCCGACGGCCGCCTGGGCCGCGACGAGGCGGCGGCACTGGTCAGGAAGGCGGTGAGCCAGTGACCGCCGACACCTACACCAACCCGGTCCTCAACGCCGACTGGTCCGACCCGGACGTCGTCCGCGTCGGCGACGACTTCTACCTCACCGCCTCCAGCTTCGGCCGCGTCCCCGGACTGCCCCTGCTGCACTCCCGGGACCTGGTGAACTGGACGCTGGTCGGGCACGCCCTCGAACGCCTGGAACCGGCCGCGGAGTTCACCACGCCCCGGCACGACTGCGGGGTCTGGGCCCCGTCGATCCGCCACCACGACGACCGCTTCTGGATCTTCTGGGGCGACCCCGACCAGGGCATCTTCCAGGTCAACGCCCCCGAGATCAGGGGTCCTTGGACCCGCCCGCACCTGGTGAAGGCGGGCAAGGGGCTGATCGACCCGTGTCCCCTGTGGGACGAGGAGAGCGGTGAGGCGTATCTCGTGCACGCCTGGGCGAAGTCCCGCGCGGGCGTCAAGAACCGGCTCACCGGCCACCGGATGCACCCCGACGGCGCCTCCCTGCTCGACGAGGGCAAGCTGATCGTCGACGGGGACCGCATCCCCGGCTGGTTCACCCTCGAAGGCCCCAAGCTCTACCGGCACGACGGCTGGTTCTGGATCCTGGCGCCCGCCGGGGGAGTCGAGACCGGCTGGCAGGGCGCCTTACGGGCGCGGGACTTCTTCGGCCCGTACGAGGAGAGGGTCGTCCTGGAGCAGCGGGACACCGAGGTCAACGGCCCCCACCAGGGCGGCTGGGTGCGCACCCCGGCCGGCGAGGACTGGTTCCTGCACTTCCAGCAGCGCGGCGCCTACGGCCGGGTCGTCCACCTTCAGCCGATGCGCTGGGGGACGGACGACGGCTGGCCGGTGCTAGGCGACGAGGGCGCCCCCGTCCGCGTCCACCGGCGCCCCGGCCTGCCGGCGCAGCCGCCCGCCGCGCCCGCGACCGACGACGACTTCCCCGGCGGACGCTTCGGCCGCCAGTGGCAGTGGACCGCCAACCCCCAGGTCGGCTGGGCCACCCAGCACTCCGGTGACGGCCTGCGGCTGTCCTGCGTCCGGACCGGCGACGCGCACGACCTGCGCAGACTGCCGAGCGTCCTCACCCAGCGGCTCCCCGGTGTCCCGTCGGCCGTCGAGGTGGAGCTGACCCTGCACGGCGAGGAGCCCGGCGCCCGCGCCGGACTCGCGGTCCTCGGCGACGCGTTCGCCTGGATCGGGCTGGAGCGCGCCGGTGACGGCGGCGTCCACCTCGTCCACCGGTTCGCCGAGCCGGTCGCCGAACGGGAACGCGACGCCGCCCGCCCGCGGCTCGCGCCCGGGGGCCGGGCCCGGTTGCGGATCGAGATCGGCGCGGGCGCCCGCTGCCGGTTCGCCTACGACGTCGGTGAGGGCCTGCGCTGGTCCGGCCCGGTCTTCGCCGCCACCCCTTGGCGCTGGGTCGGCGCCCTGCTCGGTCTCTTCGCGCTCGCCCCCTCGGGACCGGGGCACGCCGGAGCGGCCTCGTTCACGGAGTTCCGGATCAGACCGCTCTGACCTTTTCCCCCGTACGCCTGTCGGGAGCCGCATTGGCTTCCTCCCCTGTCTGACGGCGGGGGATTCCAGCGGTCGCCCGCTGGGTTTCCTGCTTCACCGACGACCGCCCCGTCCGGGAGGACTCCCGTTGAGGTCTTACACCGTCTCCACAGGCAGACGCCGCCAGCCCGGCGGCCAGGATGTTGCGTGCCGCGTTCGTGTCGCGGTCGTGCACGACACCGCAGTTGTCGCATGTCCACTCGCGGACGTTCAGCGGCAGCTTCTTGCGGACCGTGCCGCACTTCCCGCACAGCTTGCTGCTGGGGAAGAAACGGTCGATCACGACGAGTTCCCGCCCGTACCAGGCGCACTTGTACTCCAGCATTGTGCGGAGTTCCGTCCAGGACGCCTCGGAGATGGCGCGCGCGAGCCTGCCGTTCTTGAGCAGGTTGCGGACGGTGAGGTCCTCGATCACGACCGTTTGGTTCTCACGGACGAGCCGAGTGGTGAGCTTGTGCAGGAAGTCCACGCGGCGGTCGGTGATCCGCGCGTACACACGGGCCACCTTTCGGCGGGCCTTCTCCCGGTTTTTCGAGCCTTTGACCTTGCGGGACAGCTCCCGTTGCGCGCGGGCCAGTCGGGTGCGGTCCCGGCGCTCGTGCTTCGGGTTGGCGATCTTCTCCCCGGTGGACAGGGTCACCAGGGAGGTGATCCCGGCGTCCAGGCCCACCACCGCGTTGGTGGCGGGGGCTGGGGCGATGACGTCCTCGACGAGCAGCGAGGCGAACCAGCGGCCCGCGCTGTCCCGGGACACCGTCACCGTGGACGGCTCAGCGCCTTCTGGGAGCGGACGCGACCAGCGGATGTCGAGGGCCTCCGCCATCTTCGCCAGCGTCAGCTTCCCGTCACGCCACTTGAACGCGCTGCGGGTGTACTCGGCCGATGCACGGGACTTTTTCCGCGACTTGAAACGCGGGTACTTCGCCCGTCTGCCGAAGAAGTTCCCGAACGCCGTCTGAAGATGGCGCAGCGCCTGCTGGAGCGGGACGGAGGAGACCTCGGTGAGGAAGGCGAGTTCCTCGGTCTTCTTCCATTCCGTCAGCGCTGCGGACGACTCCACATAGGAAATCCGGCGTTGCTCGCCGTACCAGGCGCGAGTGCGCTCCTCCAGTGCTTTGTTGTACACGAACCGGACGCAGCCGAACGTGCGCGACAGCTCTGCTGCCTGCTCGTCCGTGGGGTAGAAGCGGTACCTGAAAGCCCGCTTGACCTGCTGCGTCATGCCTCACATTCTATCAGTTCCCGTGTGAGAGGCCGTCGTGTGGTGATTGGCGGACGCCGCATCGCCCTGGCGACGATTCACCTTTCCCCGCCCCGTTGTGCGGGAGCTTCGCATCCTTCCCCGGCTGAAGCCGGGGGTACCCACGAGGGAGAGCCGCAAATGAACAGCAGCATCCGCAGAAGCAGGCGCGCCGCACTGGCCGTCGCCCTGGGCTCCGTGCTCGCGCTGACCGCCACCGCCTGCGGTGACGACGGCAGCGGCAGCGCGGGGGACAAGGGAGGCGAGGGCTCGGGCAAGGGCGAGATCACCTTCTGGGACAACAACGGCGGTGTCCGCACCGACATCTGGAAGGAGATCATCGCCGACTTCGAGAAGGCGAACCCGGACATCAAGGTGAAGTACGTCGGTGTCCCCGCCGACAGCGTCCAGTCCAAGTACGACACCGCCATCCAGGGCGGCGGCCTGCCCGACGTCGGCGGTGTGGGCACCGCGATGCTCGCCGAGGTCGCGGCGCAGGGCGCCCTCGAACCGCTGGACGACCGCCTCGCCAAGAGCGACCTGAAGGACCAGCTCAACGCCAAGTTCCTGGACAGCGTCAAGGCGGCCGGGGTCGACGGCAAGACGTACAGCGTGCCAACCTCCGCCAACAACGGCACCCTGTGGTACCGCACCGACCTGTTCGAGCAGGCGGGCCTGGAGGCGCCGACGACCTGGACGAAGTTCTACACGGCCGCCGACAAGCTCACGAACAAGGGCAAGAACGCGTTCGGCTACACCATCCGCGGCGGTGCCGGGTCCATCGCCCAGGCCCTCGACGCCACCTACGGGCAGAGCGGCCTCACCGAGTTCTGGAGCGGTGACAAGACCACGGTCAACGACCCGAAGAACGTGGCGGCGCTGGAGAAGTACGTCGGTCTGTACAAGAAGGACACCCCGGCCGCCGACGTCAACAACGACTTCACCAAGATGGTCGCGCAGTGGGACAGCGGCACCATCGGCATGCTGAGCCACAACCTCGGCTCCTACGCCGACCACCAGAAGGCGCTGGCCGGCAAGTTCAAGGGCATCCCCGCGCCGACGCAGGACGACGGCACGCGGGTGCAGGTGTCCAACCCCGTCGACGGGCTCGGGCTGTTCAAGTCGAGCAAGAACAAGACCGCCGCCTGGAGGTTCATCGAGTTCGCCGCGGGCCATGAGGCGAACAGCAAGTGGAACGAGACGGCCGGGCAGGTGCCGGCGAACCTGGAGGCGGCGCAGGACAGCTGGGTGCAGTCCTCGGAGCCGACGAAGCTCGCCGCCGAGGCGCTGTCGGGGGACGGCACGAAGATCGTGCAGCTGCCGTACTACCTGCCCGACTGGAACACGATCTCCAAGGCCGACAACGAGCCGAACTTCCAGAAGGTGCTGCTCGGGAAGATGAGCGCGAAGGACTTCCTGGACACGTTGGCGGAGCAGCTGAACGCCGCTCAGGCCGACTGGAAGAAGAACCACGGATAACCCGGGTGGTTGCTGTCGTGGGGCGACTGCGGGCCGGTTGCGGCTGGTCGCGCAGTTCCCCGCGCCCCCACAAGACATGAGGTGGACGTTCGTTGTCTCTTACCCGTAGACAGGTCGCCTCGGCGGTTCTCGCCGCCGTACCCCTCTCGGTCGCCGTGGCCGGTACCGCCGCAGCCCACGGCCGGCCCCGCACGCTCTACATCGCCGGTGACTCCACCGCCGCGCAGAAGTACTCCGACGCCGCGCCCGAGACCGGGTGGGGCATGGCGCTTCCGTTCTTTCTCCGCGGTGACCGGCCGGTCGCCAACCACGCGGTGAACGGGCGGAGTTCGAAGAGCTTCGTCGACGAGGGGCGGCTGGACGCGATCCTCGCGGCGATCCGGCCGGGGGACCTCCTCCTCGTCCAGTTCGCGCACAACGACGAGAAGACCACCGATCCCACCCGCTACACCGAGCCCTGGACGACGTACCAGGACTACCTGCGCCTCTACATCGAGGGTGCCAGGGCGAAGGGGGCGCGGCCGGTCCTGGCCACGCCCGTGGAGCGGCGGAGGTTCGACGCCGAGGGGAACGCCGTGCCGACGCACGGGGAGTACCCCGCGGCCATGCGGGCGCTCGCCGAGGAGGAGCGGGTGGCGCTGCTCGACCTCCAGGCGCTGTCGCTCGCGCTCTGGCAGGAGCTGGGCGTCGAGGCGACGAAGACCTACTTCAACTGGACCGGGACCGAGCAGGACAACACGCACTTCAATCCGCCGGGCGCGATCGCCGTGGCGCGGCTCGTCGCGCGGGAGCTGCTGCGGACGCGGGTGCTCGGCCCGCGGGACGTGGTGCGGCTGCGCGACGAGATCCCCACGTCCTGGATCACCTGGCCCGAGCCGCTGACGTAACAAGAGGAGACCCGCACAGTGCGTACACAGAAATGTCATGGACGCGTCATTGCTGCCCTGGTGGGGTGCACCGCACTGGTGCTGTCCGTCACCGGTACCGCGTCCGCCCACACCACGTCCCGCGACCTCGGCCGCCAGGTGCTCGCCGCGAACGACGGCTGGGGCTCGTACGGGACGGGGACCACGGGCGGGTCGGCCGCCGACGCCGACCACGTGTACACCGTCACCACCTGGGCCGAGTTCAAGGACGCCCTCGCCGCCGGCGGCTCCGCCCCGAAGATCATCAAGGTGAAGGGGGTCATCGACGCCGTCGCCGAGGGCTGCGACGCCTTCGCGGCGCCCGGCTACGACTTCGACGCCTACCTGGCGACGTACTCGCCGGAGGTCTGGGGGCTGGACACCGACCTCAGCGCCGAGCCCGACGACAGCCCGGAGGGGCTGCGCCGGGTCTCGCAGGCCAACCAGGACAAGGCGATCAAGGCGATCATCCCCTCCAACACCACCATCGTCGGCATCGGCCGAGGCGCCGGGTTCAAGGGCGTCAGCCTCCAGATCAAGGCCGTCGACAACGTGATCGTCCGCAATCTGTCCTTCGAGTCGCCGATCGACTGCTTCCCGCAGTGGGACCCGACCGACGGCACCAACGGCAACTGGAACTCCGAGTACGACACCGCCGTGGTGTACGGGGCCACCCATGTCTGGCTGGACCACAACACCTTCACCGACGGCTCCCACCCCGACAGCGCCGCCCCCACCTACTTCGGGATGCTCTACCAGCAGCACGACGGCGAGCTGGACATCGTCCGCGGCGCCGACTACGTCACCGCCTCCTGGAACGTCTTCTCCGAGCACGACAAGACGATCCTCATCGGCAACAGCGACAGCGAGTCGACCGCGGCGGGCGACCGGGGCCACCTGAAGGTGACCTTCCACCACAACCTGTTCTCGAACCTGGTGGAGCGCGCCCCCCGCGTCCGCTTCGGCCAGGTCGACTCCTACAACAACCACTTCGTCGCGAACGGCGACTACTCCTACAGCTTCGGCATCGGCAAGGAGTCCCAGCTCGTCGCCGAGCACAACGCGTTCACCCTGCCCGAGGGGGTCAGCGCGGCCAAGGTGCTCAAGCGCTGGAACGTCTCGCCGCTGACCGCCGACGACAACTACGTCAACGGCACCGCCACCGACCTGATCGCCGTCCACAACGCCGAGATCCCCGGCGAGGTCCTCCAGTCCGGCGCGGGCTGGACCCCGACCCTGCGCACCAAGGTCGACCCCACGCGGTCCGTGCCCCGGATCGTCGACTGCGGCGCGGGGGCGGGACGCCTGGGCTGATCGCCCCCTTCTCGCCCCCTTCTCGTCCCTTTCCCGAAGGCCGGGGCGGCGGCGTCCCGTCGTCACCCCGGCCCCCTCCCCGCACCGCCGCACCCCGCCGCACCCGCCAAGGAGCACCCGCATGTCCTCCCTTTCCCGAAGGCGGTTCCTCGCCGCGACCGGCGGCACCGTGGCCGCCCTGGGGCTTGCCGCCGCGCCCGCGCAGGCCGCCCCCGGCCGACGCGGCCCGTTCGGCCGCCACGGCAGCCCGGCCGCCCGGCTCACCCCCCGGACCCTGTACGTCGACCCGCTCGGCCGGGGCGACTTCGGCACTGTCCGCGACGCCGTCGCCGCCACCACCGGCAGCGGCTGGACCCTCGTCCTCGCCGCGGGCGTCTACCGCGAGACGGTCGCCCTCGACACCACCCGCACCGAGGCCACCTGGATCGGCGCCCCCGAGGACCCGCGGGCCGTCGTCATCGTCTACGACAACGCGGCCGGCACCCCCAAGCCCGGCGGCGGCACCTACGGCACCACCGGCTCGGCCACCACCACCGTGCAGGCCGACGGCTTCACCGCACGCTGGATCACCTTCGCCAACGACTGGCTGCGCGCCGACCACCCCGACATCACCGGCACCCAGGCCGTCGCCATCAAGGTCCAGGGCGACCGCTCCGCCTTCCACCACTGCCGCTTCCTCGGCCACCAGGACACCCTGTACGCCGACTCGATCGCCCTGACCGCCTTCGCCCGGCAGTACTACGCCCACTGCTATGCCGAGGGCGACGTCGACTTCGTCTTCGGCCGGGCCACCGCCGTCTACGAGCACTGCCACTTCCGCACCCTGAACCGCACCGACCTGGCCGCCGCCCCCTACGGGTTCGTCCTCGCCCCCTCCACGGCGGGCGCCAACCCGCGCGGCTACCTGGTGACCAGGAGCCGTATCAGCAGCGAAGCCCCGGACGCCGCCTACAAGCTGGCCCGCCCCTGGGTGCCCAGCTCCGACACCACCGCCCGCCCGAGCCTCACCGTCCGCGACACCCGCCTGGACGCCGGTATCGACGCGGTCGCGCCCTACACCAACATGTCGGCCTCCTTCCCGTGGCAGAACCAGCGGTTCGCCGAGTACCGCAACACCGGCCCGGGCGCGGAGATCACCGTCCCCGAGAACCGGCCCCAGCTCACCGACGAACAAGCCGAGTCGGCGACCCGGGAGACCTACCTCGGGGACTGGGCGCCATGGCGGGGGGAGTGCTGAGATGCCGCTGCGCAGACGCACCCTCCTCGCGGGTCTCACCGGCGCCGCGCTGCTCGGCACCACCCCCGCGCACGCCGGGTCCCGCCGCGTCCTGCACGTCCGTCCCGGCGACTCCGTCCAGGCGGCGGTGGACGCGGCCGACGGCCCCGGCTGGACGATCGTCGTGCACCCGGGGACGTACCGGGAAGTCGTCACCGTCCCAGCCGACAAGGGCGAGCTGACCCTGCGCGGCGCGAGCCGTGACCCCCGTGCCGCGGTCATCGTCTACGACAACGCCAACGGGACGCCGAAACCCGACGGTTCGGGGACCTACGGCACCGCGGGCTCCGCCACCTTCACCTCCGCCGCCCCCGGACTCACCGTCCGCGGTCTCACCCTCGCCAACGACTGGCTGCGCGCCGACCACCCGGACATCACCGGAACCCAGGCCGTCGCCGCCTATGTCACCGGCGACCGCAGCCACTTCGAGAACGTGCGCCTGCTCGCCCACCAGGACACCCTCTTCGCGGACACCACCGCGCTCGACGCCTTCGACCGGCAGTACTACCGCCACTGCCACATCGAGGGCGACGTCGACTTCGTCTTCGGGCGGGCCCGGGCCGTCTTCGAGGGCTGCCGCTTCCACACCCTCCAGCGGGAGGTGACCTTCACCCCCAAGGGCATGGTCTTCGCCCCCTCCACCGCCCGGGCCAACCCCTACGGCTTCCTCGCCCTCCGCTCCCGGATCACCTCCGGCGCCGAGGACGCGGCGTACAAGATCGCCCGGCCCTGGGTGCCGTCGTACGAGACGACCGCCTGGCCCTCCCTGGTCGTCCGGGACACCTGGATCGGTCCCGGCATCGACGCGGCGGCCCCCTACACCAACATGCGGGACGCCTACCCCTGGCAGACCATGCGCTTCCGTGAGCACGCCAACTCCGGCCCCGGCGCGGAGATCTCCGTACCGGAGAACCGGCCCCAGCTCACGGCCGAGGAGGCGGCCCTCCACACCCGGCGGACCTACCTCGGGGACTGGAGGCCGTATGACGGGCGGCCATGACCCCCTGGGCCGACGTGCGTTCGTGACCGGTGCGGGGGCGGCCCTGCTGGCCGGGGGAGCGGCGGGGCGTGCGGCGGCGAAGGGAGCCGAGCCGCCCGCCGGGGCGGCGGGCGTCGCCTCCTCGGCCGGCGCGGGGCGCACCGGCGTCGCGTCGCGGGCCGGCACGGGGGCGACGGGCGCCGGGCCCACCGGCCTTGCCTCATCGGCCGCCACCGAGGCAACCGGAGTCGCGTCGCAGGCCGGTGCCGACACGGCTGGTGCCGAGGCTGCCGGTGCTGACATGGCTGGTGCCGAGGCTGCCGGTGCCGACGCGGCTGGTGCCGAGGCTGCCGGTGCTGACATGGCTGGTGCCGAGGTTGCCGGTGCCGACGTGGCTGGTGCTGAGGTTGTCGGTGCCGACGTGGCTGGTGCCGAGATCGCCGACGCCGACACGGCTGCCGCCGGGACAGGTGCCGCCGGGACGGCCGTCGCCGGGATCTCCGTGGTCGACGGGCCCCTCCCCGGCTTCCACCCCGCGCTCAAGGCCGCCCTGACCTTTCCCCTCGCCTGGGGTGCCTCCCCGGTGCGGGACTTCCGGGCCTGGCGGCGGGCGGCCCGGGCCAAGGTGGACGAGCTGCTGATCGTCGGCCGGGAGGACCGTACGCCGTACGCCCCCGAGTTCGGCGAGCCCGTCCGGCAGGACGGCTACCGGGCCCAGTCGGTCACCCTCTCGCTCACCCGGCACGAGCGGGTCCGTGCCGCCCTGCTCACCCCCGACGGCCCGGGCCCCTTCCCGGCGGTGCTGCTGCTGCACGACCACGGGGCGAAGTTCGACATCGGCAAGGAGAAACTGGTCCGGCCCTGGGACGACGACGTCCGGCTCGCCTCCGCACAGGCCTGGGCGGCGAAGTACTTCAGCGGGCGGTTCGTCGGCGACGAACTGGCCCGGCGCGGATATGCCGTGCTGTGCGCCGACGCCCTCGGCTGGGGCGACCGCGGCCCCCTCGCCTACGACCAGCAGCAGGCCCTCGCCTCGAACTTCTTCCACCTCGGCTCCTCGCTGGCCGGCCTCATGGCCCGCGAGGACGCCCGCGCCGCCGAGTTCCTGGCGGGCCTGGACCGGGTGGACGCCCGCCGGGTCGCGGCCGTCGGCTTCTCGATGGGCGCCTACCGGGCCTGGCAGACCGCGGCCCTGACCGACGCCGTGCGTGCCGCCGCCTGCGTCTGCTGGATGACCGGCCTGAAGGAAATGATGGTGCCCGGCAACAACACCCTGCGCGGGCAGTCGTCGTACTACATGCTCCACCCGGGACTGCCCCGGTTCCTCGACTTCCCCGACGTGGCGAGCATCGCCGCACCCCGGCCGATGCTGTTCTTCTCCGGCGCACTGGACCCGCTGTTCCCCACCGACGGCGTCCGCACCGCCCACGAGAAGCTGCGTGCCGTCTGGCGCTCGCGCCACGCCGAGGAGCGGTTGCGACTGACGACCTGGCCCGAGCTCGGCCATGTCTTCGTCGACCGCATGCAGGACGAGGTCTTCGACTGGCTCGACCGCGTCCTGTGAACCACCCCTCTCCCCACACGAGAAAGGACCCGCACTCCATGTCTCGTCGCACCGCCTTCGCGCTCGGCGCGGCCCTCGCCCTAGGCGCAGGTCTCGCCGCCCTCCCGACCCAGGCGCAGGCCGCCACGGTGGTCGTCAGCAACTCCACCGACCTGTCCAACGCCATCAAGAACGCCACCGCGGGCACGGTCATCCAGGTCCGGGGCGGCACCTACTACCCGACGGCCACCCTCCAGTCCACCGCCAACGGCACCTCCTCCTCGCCGATCACGCTCACCGCGTACGGCTCGGAGACCGTGAAGATCGACGGCTCCTCGCTCCCCGACGGCGACTGGATCTTCAAGCTGACCGCCGACTACTGGAACGTCTCCAACATCACCTTCCAGAACTCCCCGGACAGCGCGGTCGTCTGCCAGTCCTGCACCGGCACGGTCTGGAACAACATCAAGACCATCAACGGCGGTGACTCCGGCTTCACCCTCACCGGGGACGGCACGGTCAACAACACCGTCAAGAACATCGACTCCTACGGCAACTACGACTCCGCCAACCACGGCGAGAACGCCGACGGGGTGGCCGTGAAGTTCGGCTCCGGCACCGGCAACCTGATCACCGGCGCCCGCCTCTACAACAACTCGGACGACGGGATCGACTTCTGGTCCTTCTCCTCGCCCGTCACCATCGAGCACACCTGGTCCTTCGGCAACGGCGTCAACCGCTGGTCGGACTCCGCGTTCGCGGGCGACGGCAACGGCTACAAGCTGGGCGGCGACGGCGAGGTCGTCGCGCACGTCGTCAACAACTCCGCCGCCTGGGGCAACGCGGGCAACGGCTTCACCGAGAACTCCAACACCGGGGCGATCGTCATCAACCGCACCACCGCCTACGCCAACAGCAAGTGGGGCTACTACTTCGCGACCAGCTCCGCCAAGCTCGGCAAGAACCTCGCCGTGAGCAACGGCGGCGGCTCGGTCAACAAGGGCTCGTCGGTCACCTCGTCCGGCAACAACTGGGACAGCGGCATCTCGACGCCCGCCTTCCGGTCGACGGACGCCTCCACGACGTACAACGCCCGCAGTTCCAGCGGCACGTTGCCCACCACCACGTTCCTGACGACGGGTTCGACGACGATCGGGGCGACGATGGACTGACCCGCCGCCGGCCCACCCCGCTGGGCCAACCGGGCGCTTGACCCGATTTTTGCCCGCCGAACGGGTATCGATCGGGCAACGGGTCTCGCGCCCGACCGCGTGACGCGCGTAGAAAGCCTGTCATGCATAAGTCACTGCGCATCGCGGCCTCCGTCGCCGCCTGTGCCGTCGCCGGTGCCGCGCTCTACGGCGCCGGCGCGGCCACGGCCGGCCAGTCCACGGCCAACTCCACCCACGAGCCCTACAACATCGGGCTCCTGGTGAAGGACATCGACACCTACTACGGCACCGCGGCGGACGCGAACGGCGTGTACCAGGCGTCTCCGACCAGCCCGTACGCCAAGGACCTCGCGGCGATCGACAAGTCCGCGCGGAAGTACATCGACCAGGCGGCCCGCAAGGCCCGCCACCACGGCGAGAAGCCCGCGGTCGTCTTCGACGTCGACGACACGCTGCTGCTCAGCCTCGACTACGAGAAGAAGACCAACTACACCTACAACTCGGCCAGCTGGGCCGAGTACGTGGCGAAGGCGGACCGTCCGGCGGTCTTCGGCAGCCCCGAACTCGTGCAGTACGCCAAGTCCAAGGGCGTCGAGGTCTTCTACAACTCGGGCCTGAAGGAGTCGCAGCGGGTCTCCGCCGTCGAGAACCTGAAGAAGGTCGGCGCCGACGTCAACCTCGACGCCGACCACATGTTCCTCAAGGACGCGGCCAACCCGCCGTCCTACCTGAGCGCCTGCGCCACCGCGAACAACTGGACCTGCACCACCGTCCAGTACAAGTCGGGCACCCGCAAGCACATCGAGAACGACCTCGGGTACGAGATCATCGCCAACTTCGGCGACCAGTACTCCGACCTCGAGGGCGGCTACGCCGACCGGCGCTACAAGCTGCCGAACCCGACGTACTTCGTCAGCTGACGTGCCGTAGGGGCTCGATCCCCTGCAGCGTCGGCACGACCGGCTCGCTGCCCGCTCCGGCGGGGCGGGGCAGGAAGCGTCGAATCGCCGCGAGAGTGATTCGACGCCTCCGGCACACAAGCGATAAGGTCACCGCGGCGCTGGGCGACAACCAAGCGGGCGCCGAGCTGGACAGTGTTCATGTCGCGGCGGGACACGCCGGAGGGGTGACAACCCGTGAGGGTTCGAGTGCCCGTGAACCTCAGCCTGCGAAGGCTGGAATCCTTCGGCTTCAGTCGAGGGAGGATGTCAAATCAGGTAGTACGTGCCGTGCCGCTTCACCCACGGAGAACGCCTCTCGGGAGTTCTCCGGGGGTGATCTCCCGCACCGCGCCCGCGTCGAACGACACCATGTCGTCGTCCAGCGGCACCACATAGCCGTGCGTGTTGCCCCAGTAGAGATACGACGTCCCGTCCTCGTCCGTGAAGACGGCGGGGTCGATCATCTGGCCGCCGTAGTCGGCCTTCGCCACCAGCGGCCTGCCCAGCGCGTCCCGGAACGGCCCGGCGGGGGAGTCCGCCACCGCCACCCCGATCTGCTGCTCGGCGCAGAAGTAGAAGTAGTACCCGCCGTCCCGCTCGGCGATCGCCGGCGCCCACGCGTACCTGTCGGCCCAGCCGACGTCGGTGGCGAGGTCGAGGACGACCCCGTGGTCGGTCCAGTGGACCAGGTCCTTCGAGGAGAACGCCGAGAAACGCGTCCCGCCCCAGCCCGGGAAGCCGTCCGTGGTCGGGTAGATCCAGTACGCGCCGTCCAGGAAGCGCACATCCGGATCGGCGTGGAGCCCGGGCAGCAGGGGGCTCCCGGTCGGCACCGCCTCGACCGTCCAGGTGCGGCTCGTACCGTCGGCCGCCGTCACGGTGTAGGCCTGCGGCTCGCGGAAGTCGCGAGGCGTCCCCGACGCGGGGCTGAGCGCGGCGCCCTCGCCCACCCGGATCTCCGGCGCGAGCCACGAGAGGTCGGCGTCCGGCTCCATCGGCAGGACGACCGTCGCCGAGGCCTCCGTGACGATCGCGTATCCCCGCTGGTCCGCCGCCGTCACGTCCACGACCGAGGTGGGCGTCACCTTTCTCCCCTCGTCGGTGAAGTCGCTGATGAAAAGGGCCAGGAGCACAGTCTGCGGGGATCGGCGGTCCGGTGGGAGGGGCGCGAAAGTTTCGATCCTTTTCCTCAGGCGCGGCAACCCTTTTCGGCCATGGCGGCGACTGCTGTGCGGAAGCGGGCCGGGGCGGCCCCTCCGGCCCGCTTCCTCCCGGCAGCCTCACGTTGAAAGGAACGCCCGTGCGTTTGAGCACCGGACGCCACCGCAGGACGCGCACCCTCTCGATCGCCGCCGCCGTGGCGCTCGCCTCGGGGGGCGGCGGCGTCTACCTCGGACTGTCGGGCGGCGGCGCCCAGGCCGTGTCCGCCACCGTCACCGTCTCCACCACCGCGCAGCTGGAGTCGGCCGTGAAGAACGCGGTCGCCGGCACGGTCATCCAGGTCCGCGCCGGCACCTACTACCCGACGGCCACCCTCAAGTCCACGGCCAGCGGCACGAGCGCGTCGCGCATCACGCTCCAGGCCTACGGCGGCGAGAAGGTGAAGATCGACGGCTCCAAGCTGCCCGACGGCTCCTGGCTCACCGGCATCTACGGCAGCTACTGGACCGTCCAGAACCTCACCTTCCAGAACTCCCCCGCCCAGGGCTTCGTCGTCACGTCCTCCACCGGCGGTGTCTTCAGGAACCTCGTCACCGCGGACAACGGCGACTCCGGGTTCACCCTGCGCGGCGACGACACGGTCGGCAACCTCGTGCAGAACCTGGACAGTCACGGCAACTACGACGCCTCCGGGCACGGGCAGAACGCGGACGGCATCGCCGTCAAGTTCGGCTCCGGCAGCGGCAACAGGATCACCGGAGCGCGTCTGTACAACAATTCGGATGACGGGCTCGACCTCTGGCAGTTCTCCACGCCCGTCACCATCGAGCACAGCTGGGCCTTCGGCAACGGCAGGAACCGCTGGGGCGACTCGGCGTTCGAGGGCAACGGCAACGGGTTCAAGCTGGGCGGCGGGGGCGTCGCGGTCGCGCACGTCGTCAACAACAACGCGGCCTGGGACAACACGCTCAACGGATTCACCGAGAACTCCAACACGGGTGCGATCGTGCTGAACCGCAACACCGCGTACTCCAATGCCCAGACGGGATTCTATTTCGCCACCGGCAAGGCGCGGCTCGCCCGGAATCTCGCGGTGGGCAACAAGGGCGGATTGTCGAAACTGGGATCGTCGGCGGTGTCCGCCGCGAACAACTGGGACAGTGGGGTGGCCACTCCCAAGTTCGTTTCCACGGACGCGAGTTCCGCGTACGGGGCGCGGAAGTCGGACGGGGCGTTGCCGGCGACGACATTTCTCACCACGGGTTCCACGACCATCGGGTCCACCATGAACTGAGGAATGCGGGAAAAGCCCCCGTCGGGTTCCAGCGACGGGGGCTTTCCCTGTTGCCGGCCGCAGAGGGGCTGAAGCCGGCAAGTCCTCTCAGGCGAGGAGATCGACGCAGTCGAAGGACGTGCCCGGGCTCAGATACGCCGTGCCGGACGAGCCGCTGACGATGCTGAGCCTGAGGACGTTGTACTGCGAGACGTCCGTCTTCCAGGCGGTCGCCGGGACGTTGTACGTGAAGGTGTGGTTGTTGCCCCGGTAGGACCCCGTGGTGAGGGAGCGGGTCGAGGGCTGGGTGACCGCCGCCGGGACCGCGGAGACCCAGTCGTTCACACCGACCCGCGGGCGGCCGTTCGCGAAGGCGTCGGTGACGCCGATGCGGAGGGTGTGGGCGGCCGCCGCCTGCTCCTTCGTGAGCTTGAAGTAGATCAGGACGCCGTCGTTGACGTCCTTCCACAGGTACGCGGGGAAGGACGGGGCGGGGTCGGCGCCGCCGATCGTGACGTTGCCGGTCCACTTCGCCGCGCGGGCGTCGGAGGGGTGCGCGTACGTCATGAGCCGGGCGTTCTTGAACTCCCCGGGCGTGCCGTCCCAGTCGCCGAGGCGCCAGACGGTCTTCGCCGTGGAGGGGTCGCCGGTGATCGTGAGGGTGTGCAGGCTCGTGGTGGCGCCCGCGGTCACCTTCACCTGCTGGGTCAGGACCGCCAGTTCGCCCTTGAAGACGGTCAGCGTGTACGTCCCCGGCAGCATCCCCTTGCAGGAGAACGCGCCGGTGCCGGCCGCCGCCCTCGCCCAGTACTGGGCGTCCTTGTCGGCGAAGCCGACCGTGTACGGGTACCGGGCGTCCATGCCCTTCAGGCCCACGCCCGCCACCTTGCCGCGGCCGGCCTTCCCGACCCAGCCGGTGATGCCGAGGCCGTCCACCCAGGAGGTGTCCAGGTTGGCGGCGGACAGGGACGAGGGGGGCGTGCCGCCGTCCGTGAAGGCGAGGACGTACGGGCCCTGGAGGCCGAAGCGTTCCGCCTCGGTCTGGGCCTCGTTGTAGTGCAGGATCTCGTAGAGACCCGCGCCCTTGTCGTTGGAGTGGCGCAGCAGCGAGCGGTAGAAGGGGCCGCCCGAGGCCTTCTCGTGGCTGGAGCGGACCAGGTACAGGCCGACCGAGCCGGTGGTGAAACCGATGTGGTCGTAGTCGATCGTCCGCTTGCCCGAGTAGTGCTTGGAGTGGGTGGTGCCGTCCGCCCGCTTCCAGACGTCCCCGGCCTCGATGACCGTGTCCGAGGCCTCGATCCAGGAGTCCGAGCCGGTGTTGGGGAACATGCCGGGCTTGAGGCGGACGATGTAGCGGGTGGCGGTGAAGGACGCGTCCGCCTTGTCGGTCCACAGGTAGACGTTGTTCTCGCCGTTGCGGGCCGCGTACCACTGGGTGATCGCGCCGTGCACCACCTTGATCAGGATCGTGGATCCCGACTGCCTGATCGTCACCGTGGAGGCGCCGAGGCCGGACTCCACGTGCGAGTGCTTGCCGCCGTAGCCTTCGTACTCCTTGCCCTTGTAGGCGAGGGAGGTGAGGTCACCTGTCGTCTTGGAGACCTTGAAGACGAGCGAGGACCCGGTGTCCACGACGTAGTTCCTGCCGTCGTCCTTGTAGCCGAACGCGGCTGCCGACGCGGACGAGAGCAGTCCCGCGCCGCCCGCGACGGCGGCGCCCGTGGCGGCGACCCCGATCGCGGAGGCCCCGAGCACGCCTCGCCGCGTGAGAGGTCGTCTTCTGTGCGTACTCAAGGGCCGTTCTCCGTCGCTCTGTGCGGGTTGTGTCACTTGTACGTGATGGCAGATGAAGAGAACTTGCAGGTGGTTCCGTCCGCACCCGACCCGATCTCGGTCGGCTCCTTGCCGGTGTTGTTGCCCTTGAACCGCACGCAGACCTTGACCTTCTTCTTCGGGTCGTTCTGGATGCGGATCTTCGACAGGGTGGCGGTGTCGCCGTAGTTGGCGTTGACGCCGACGATCGCCTTCAGCGGCGCCACCACGTCGATGTCGCTCAGCACGATCGTGCGCCTGTACTGCGTCTTGCAGTTGCCGCAGGACCGCACCAGCTTGCCGGAGTTCTCCACCCGGAAACCGGTCACGGTCAGCTTGCCGGCGCCGTTGAACTGGAGCACCTTGTCGTCGGCGTTCTTCGCGCCTCCGCCGATGACCTTGTACACGGCCGAGGACGACTTGCCCTTGAAGCTGGCCGCGTCCTCACCGACGTCCAGCCACCACACGTTCTGCAGCGTGCAGGAGCCCTTGCAGTGCACGCCGTCCGCCGCCGGGGAACCGATGACCACGTTCTTCAGGACCGCGCCGTCGGCCAGTTCGAAGAGAGCGCCCTGCGACTCGTCCTGGTCGGAGGTGCCGAGCGCGCCCTTGCCGTAGAACTTCTTCAGCTTGCCGTCGTAGGTCCCGGACACCTTGATCGTCGAGGAGACGGCCTTGCTGCCGGTCGCCGTGGGCCAGGCGGTCGCGGCGCCCGCCGAGGACAGCAGCGTCGTGGTGACGAGCGCCGCGCCGGTGATGCCCAGGGCGGTGGAGCCCGCGATCAGCGCCCGCCGGTTGGTGACGCTGCGGCGGTGCCGGGTGCGCGGTTCTGCGGAAGCAGTCATGTGCCGGATCCTCAGGTGGTGGTGACTCTTGCGCTGTCAGGTCGCCACCGGTGAGGAAAGGGTTGCCGCCGTTCCGGAGAATTCTTCTAGGAGTCGCCGCCCGAGGTGTCCTGGGAGGCGAAACCGCTGCCCAGGGTGCGGGCCCTGCCGTCCGACTGGCCCGTGATGACATAGCTGTCGCCGCCCGCGTCCCGGCCGCCGCGGTCGTGGTCGTACTGCCCGGCGAACACCCACTCGCCCACGGGGACCGTACGGCCCTCCTTGAGCACCCAGGTGTAGACCAGGAAGCCGTCCTGCTCGGTGACCGTGAGGTCGAAGTCCTGCTCCGGCAGCGACCGCCAGGCCCCGGCGTTGGACACCCCGCCGGTCTGGGCGATCCTCAGCTGCACGGTGAGCGCGGTGGCGACCTGCTTCGCCCGGATGGTGATGTTGCTCTGCGCCCAGAAGTCGTTGCTGTGCGGATCGACCGAGCCGTCCGACCAGAGCGGCCCGTCGTCATCGTCGTCGGTGCCCGGCAGGAGCACGACGGCCGACGTCGTCGGGGACGAGGTGGCGGAGGGCGTCGGGGAACCGCTCGGCTTCTCCGGCTCCTTGGACTCGCCGCCGCCGGACCCGGAGGTCTCGGTGGCCTTCGGGGAGGCCGGCGGCCGGCTCGTGGCGTCGGGGGACCGCACCGGCGTCGGCGAGACGGAGACCGTCTGCTCGACCCGGGTGTCGTCCTTCACCGCGGACGCCACCGCGTATCCGCCGATCGCGAGCATGCCCGCGACCGCGGCCGTGGCTCCCACGACCCGCGTCCAGCCCCAGACCAGCGGGCGGGTCGCGCGGTGCGCGCGCCGGTCCTGGACCTCGGTCTCACCCGCCATGCCGCGCTCGACCCGGGCGAGGATGCGCGCCCGGTCCGGCTCGTACGCCTCGGCCGCCTGGTGCAGCCGGGCGCGCAGCTCGTCGTGCACGTCCCGCTGCATCGTCATCGGTTCCTTCCCGAGGTCTCGCGGGTGCGCGCCATCGCGTGCACCGTGAGCGGAGCTCTCTGTGCGCCGAGCAGCTTCTGCAGCTCGGCCATTCCCTTGGAGGTCTGGCTCTTCACCGTACCCACCGAGACCCCCAGCGCGAGCGCGGTGTCCTTCTCCGAGAGGTCGAAGGCGTGCCGGAGCACCACGCAGGCCCGTTTGCGGAAGGGGAGTCTACGCAGCGCGGACTGTACGTCCACAACGCCGGCGACATCGGGGTTCTCGGTCTTCTCCTCGCGCTGCGACCAGAACAGGGCGATCCTGCGGCGCTCGCGGACCGCGCTGCGGATCCGGGTGCGGGCCAGATTGGCGACGACGCCGCGGGCGTACGCCACCGGATGCTCGGCCGCGCGGACCCGGTCCCAGCGGTTCCACAGCGCGAGGAGCGCGTCCGCCGCCAGGTCGTCGGCGGCGTCCGCCTCACCCGTCAGAAGGTGGGCGAGCCGGGCCAGTTCGGCGTAGTGACGGTCGAAGAAGGCATGGAATTCCACGGAGGCGGCGTCGTCGACGACTGTGCCCACGGGTGACCTCTTCTCGGTGGCTGCTGTGCGTGTCATGTGAATGACATGGGGATGTCCCGAGAAGGAGTCGGGACGAGATCCGGAAGCGTAGCAGTGATCATCCCTTTGCTTTGGTGCTGGGGTTCGAACATCATGTGGCCGCCCGGAGCTGCCCGGGAGCCCGAATCCGTAACACGCAGAAAACCTGAGCACGGTTCAACGACGCAACAATCCAGCCAGCATCCGCACAAGTTCGAACAGGTAGCAGGGAGTCACACGTGGACAGAGTCGACCAGTTCTTCAAGATCTCCGAACGGGGTTCCACCTTCGGCCGGGAGATACGCGGCGGCTTCGCCACGTTCTTCACCATGGCCTACATCCTCGTGCTGAACCCCATCATCCTCGGGAACGCGAAGGACAAGTTCGGCCACACGCTCGACAGTGTCCAACTCACCACCGCCACCGCCCTGGTGGCCGCGGTGATGACGATCGTCATGGGCGTCGGCGGCAATCTCCCGCTCGCGCTCGCCGCCGGCCTCGGCCTCAACGCGGTGGTCGCGTTCCAGATCGCCCCGCTGATGAGCTGGGACGACGCGATGGGCCTGATCGTCCTCGAAGGCCTGCTGATCTGCGTCCTGGTGCTGACCGGTCTGCGCGAGGCCGTCATGCACGCCATCCCGCAGCCGCTGAAGCAGGCCATCAGCGTCGGCATCGGCCTGTTCATCGCCTTCATCGGCTTCGTCGACGCCGGGTTCGTCAGCCGGATCCCGGACGTCGCGAACACCACCGTCCCGGTGCAGCTCGGCGGCAGCGGCGCCCTGACCGGCTGGCCGGTCCTGGTCTTCTGCCTCGGTGTGCTGCTGACCGTCGCGCTGCTCGCCCGCAAGGTCAAGGGCGCCATCCTGATCAGCATCGTCGCGATGACCGTGCTCGCGATCGTCATCGACTCGCTCGCCGACGTGAAGAGCTGGGGCCTGACCACCCCGGCCTGGCCCGACCAGCTCGTCGACGCCCCCGACTTCGGGCTGATCGGTCACTTCAGCCTGTTCGGCGCGTTCGGCGAGACCGGTGTCCTCACCGTCGTCCTGCTGGTCTTCACCCTCATCCTGTCCGACTTCTTCGACACCATGGGCACGGTCGTCGGCATCAGCGCCGAGGCGGGACTGCTGAACGAGCAGGGCGAGGTGCCCAACCTCGGCCGGGTGCTGCTCATCGACGGTGCGGCGGCGGTCGCCGGCGGCGCGGCGTCCTCGTCCTCCGCGACCTCCTACATCGAGTCCGCCGCCGGTGTCGGCGAGGGCTCGCGCACGGGCTTCTCCAACCTCGTCACCGGCTCTCTGTTCGCGCTCGCGCTGTTCCTCACCCCGGTCCTGACGATCGTCCCGCTCCAGGCGGCGGCACCCGCGCTGGTCGCGGTCGGGTTCCTGATGATGACCCAGGTCAAGTCCATCGACTGGGACAAGTACGAGATCGCCATCCCGGCGTTCCTGACCATCGCCGTGATGCCGTTCACGTACTCCATCACCAACGGCATCGGGGCGGGCTTCCTGGCCTACGTCGTCATCAAGACGGTGCTGGGCAAGGCGCGGGACGTGCACTGGCTGCTGTGGGGGGCTTCGGCGCTGTTCGTGGTGTACTTCGCCATTGACCCGATCGAGCAGCTTCTGGGTGTGAAGTAAGGGTTCACTGCGCGGCCGGTGCGGGTTCGCCGTGGCCGGTCGCGCAGTTCCCCGCGCCCCTCCCAGGTGGGTTACTTGAGCGCTGCTTTCATCATCGCCCTGGCCACCGGGGCCGCCAGGCCGTTGCCGCTGACCTCCGAGCGGGCCGCGTCGGACTGTTCCACCACCACCGCCACGGCCACCTCCTTGCCGTCGGTCTTGCCGTAGGACGTGAACCAGGCGTACGGGGCCTTGCTGTTGTTCTCGCCGTTCTGGGCGGTGCCCGTCTTGCCGCCCACGGTGACGCCGTCGATGAGCGCGTTCGTGCCGGTGCCCTTCTCGACCACCGTCTGCATCGCCGACTGCAACTGCTCGGCGGTGGACGCGCTGACGATCCGCGTGGTGGACGCGTCGTCGTCGTAGTCCTTCAGCACGTCACCGCCGCTGTCGGTGATCTGCGCGACCATGTGCGGCGAGACCAGCTCACCGCCGTTGGCGATCGCGGCCGACACCATGGCCATCTGCAGCGGGGTCGCGGTCACGTCGAACTGGCCGATACCGGTCAGGGCGGTGGACGACTCGTCCATGTCGGAGGGGTACACGCTCGCGTATGCCCGTACCGGCACGTCCAGCGAGTCGTCGTTGAAGCCGAACTTCTCGGCCATCGCCCTGAGTTTGTCCTGCCCGAGCTGTACGGCCATGTGCGCGAACACGTTGTTGCAGGAGTACTGGAGCGCCACCCGGATCGAGGCGTTCTCGCAGGGTGCGGAGGTGTTCTCGTTCTTCAGGACCGTCCGGGTGCCGGGGAGGGTGTAGGGGTCCTCGCTGTCGGTCTTCTCGTCCACCGACGCGTACAGGCCGTCCTCCAGCGCGGCCGCCGCCACGACCAGCTTGAACGTCGAGCCCGGCGCCAGCGGCTGCCGCAGCGCCCGGTTGACCAGCGGCTTGTCGGAGTCGGCGGTCAGCTTCTTCCAGGCCGTGCCCGCGGTGTTGGCGTCGGTGAGCGAGGACGGGTCGTACGACGGTGTCGACACGACCGCCAGGATCCTGCCGGTCTTCGGGTCGATCGCGACGGCCGCGCCCTTCTTGTCTCCGAGGGCGTCGTACGCCGCCTTCTGCACGGCCGGATCGATGGTCGTGAGCACATCGCCCGGGTCGGCCCGCTGGTCGGTGACCGTGTCCATCACGGTCTTCAGCCGGGTGTCCGTCCCGTTGAGCAGGTCGGCGTAGATGCCCTCGAGCTGGGTGGGGGCGTAGGCCTGCGAGGCGTATCCCGTCACCGCCGCGTACAGCTCGCCGTTCGTGTACGTGCGCTTGTACCTGAGGTCGCCGCCCGTCGTCCGGGCCGAGCCGGTGACCGCCTTCCCGGCCACGATGATGTTCCCCAGCGGCTGCGAGTACGTCAGAATCGCGTTGCGCCGGTTGCTTGTGTCGTCCGCGAGAGCCTGGGCCTCATAGAACTGCACCCAGGTCGCCCGGATCAGCAGGGCGAACACCAGCAGCAGCGAGAAGACCGAGGCACGCCTGATCGTCTTGTTCATTGCGATCGGAAAGACGAAGGACCGAAGGGATTCGTTCCCTTCGGCCGCTCTTCTCATCGTACGTTCATGCGTCCAGCCGGAGGACGACCTCCGGGGTCTCCTCGCCGCGTGCGTGGGCGAAGCCCGAGGCGTGTTCCGTGACGCGGAAGCCGCACTTCTCCAGCACCCTGAGGGAACCGGCGTTGTCGGCCGCCGCCCGGGCGTACAGCGGGCGCTCGGGGGCCTCGGCCAGCAGCGCCCGCAGAGCCGCGGTCGCGATGCCCTTGCCCCAGTGGGCGCGGTCCACCCAGTACGTCACCTCGCGCTCGCCCGGTTCCCCGTACACCGCCGCGTGGCCGACGACGTCCCCGTCGGCCAGGACCGTGCGGGTCAGGGCGGAGGAGGCCCTGACGCGCTTCCAGTGGTCCTCGAAGCGCGACCGGTCGGCGGGATGCTCCGGGGTGAAGGCGGCCATCCGTAGAGCTTCGGGGTCGTTCAACAGCCGGTAGAACACCGGCAGATCACTGTCGTGGACCGGGCGCAGGACGATTTCCATCGTCCGAGCCTACGCCGGTCGGGCTCACAGCCGGCGGGTGGCGAGCGTCAGCCGGTCCCGCGCGTCGAACAGGGCGTCCTTCACCAGCTGCTCGTGCGCCGGGGTGAGGCGGGCCACCGGCACCGAGCAGCTGATCGCGTCCCGCGCCGGGGTGCGGTAGGGGATCGCCACGCCGAAGCAGCGCAGACCGAGCGTGTTCTCCTCGCGGTCCACGGCGAAGCCCTGCTCGCGCACCTGGTGCAGCTCCTCGATGAGCTTCTCGCGGTCCGTGATGGTGTGCTCGGTGAGCGCCGGGAGCGTCTCCGGGAGCAGCTTGCGGACCTGCTCGTCGGAGTACGTGCTCAGCAGCGCCTTGCCCAGCGAGGTGGAGTGGGCGGGCAGCCGGCGGCCGACGCGGGTGAAGGGCCGCAGATAGTGCTGGGACTGGCGGGTGGCGAGGTAGACCACGTTCGTCCCGTCGAGCCGGGCCAGGTGGATGGTCTCGGTCGTGTCGTCCGAGAGCCGGTCCAGGGTCGGCCGGGCGGCGGCCACGACCTCGTCGCCGTCGATGTAGGAGGTACCGACGAGCAGCGCCCGCACCCCGATGCCGTACCGGGTGCCCGTCGCGTCCGTCTCCACCCAGCCGAGTTCCACCAGCGTGCGCAGCAGCATGTAGAGACTGGACTTGGGGTAGCCGACGGCCTCCTGGACCGCCGCGAGGGAGTGCATGCCGGGGCGGCCGGCGAAGTATTCCAGCAGCTCAACCGTCCGCACCGCGGACTTGACCTGGGCCCCGCCCCCCGTCTCGCCAGCCGACATCGCCCTTGACCCCTTCGTTCGACGGGAAATAGTCTCCGACAGCATATTCACCATGAGAAACGCCGTTCAGTATATCGAACATCCCTGGTGAATCAGCCAGTACAGCCAGTACCAAACGTGGCCAGGAGCAAGCGTGGAGGGACCCGCGGTGGCAGCAGCACCAGTCTGGAGTGTCGACCCCCGAACCGGGAAGCAGCGTGAACAGGTTGCGGTGGAGGCCACGGCCCAGGAGGTGGACACCGTCGTCCGCGCCGCGCACGCCACGCGCGGCTCCCTCACCGACCGCGCCGTCCGCGCCGCCTTCCTGCGCACCGCCGCCGACAAGCTGGAGGCGGCCAGGGAGCAGCTCGTCGAGGTCGCCGACGCGGAGACCGCGCTCGGCCCGGTGCGGCTGAACGGCGAGCTGGCGCGCACCTGCTACCAGCTGCGCGCGTTCGCCGGGATCGTCGACGAGGGCGCCTTCCTCGACGTCGTGATCAACCACCCCGACGACACCGCCACCCCGCCGATCCCGGACCTGCGCCGCTACAAGGTGCCGCTCGGCGTGGTCGCCGTCTACTCGGCCTCCAACTTCCCCTTCGCCTTCTCCGTCGCCGGCGGTGACACCGCGAGCGCGCTGGCGGCGGGCAACCCGGTCGTCGTCAAGGCGCACCCCGACCACCCGGCGCTGTCCGAGCTGGTCGCCAAGGTCCTGCGCACGGCCGCCGCCGCGCACGGCATCTCCGAGGACGTCCTCGGTCTCGTGCACGGCTTCGAGGCCGGTGTCGAGCTGATCAAGCACCCGCTGGTCGCCGCGGCCGGCTTCACCGGGTCCATCCGGGGCGGACGCGCGCTGTTCGACGCGGCGGCGGCCCGGCCGGTGCCGATCCCCTTCCACGGCGAGCTGGGCTCGCTGAACCCCGTCGTCGTCACCGAGGCCGCCGCCGCCGAGCGCGCGGAGGCCATCGGCACGGGCCTCGCGGGCTCGATGACCCTGGGCGTCGGCCAGTTCTGCGTCAAGCCCGGACTGGTCCTCGTCCCGGCCGGCGCGGCCGGTGACGGGCTGGTCAAGTCGCTCACGGACGCGGTGAGCGCCACCGAGGCGGGCGTGCTGCTCGACCACCGGATGCGGGACAACTTCATCGCCGGGGTGGCCGAGCGGGCGGAGCTGCCCGAGGTCGAGTCGCCGGTGACGCCCGGCGCGGGCTCCGAGCACACCGTCAGCGCGGGCTTCCTCACGGTGCCGGCGGGCCGGCTGGCCGCCGCCGGGGACCACGATCTGCTGCTGGAGGAGTGCTTCGGACCGGTCACCGTAGTGGCCCGCTACGAGGACGACGCCGAGGTCAGGGCGGTGCTGTCGCGGCTGCCGGGGAACCTCACGGCGACCGTGCAGCTGTCCGACGAGGAGGCCGCCGGGCAGGGGCGCGGTGGGGAGATCCTCGCCGAGCTGACGCCGCTGGCGGGGCGTGTCCTGGTGAACGGGTGGCCGACCGGGGTCGCCGTGGCCGCCGCCCAGCATCACGGCGGGCCCTACCCGGCCACGACGTCCACGTCGACCTCCGTGGGCGGGACCGCGATCGAGCGGTGGCTGCGGCCGGTCGTCTACCAGAACGCCCCGGTCGCGCTGCTGCCGGTGGAGCTTCGGGACGAGAACGAGCTGGGGCTGCCGCGGCGGATCGACGGGCGTCTCGAGCGGTAGCGCTCCGCGCGTGCGCCGTAGGGGTGCGGGTGGGGGGCGGGTGCGGCGCCGTCGTGGCCGTTCGCGCCCACGCGGCGGAGCCGCATATCGGCACAGTCCCGCGCCCCTGAGTCGCTCCGGTCGCCTGGATAATCAGATCATGGACGTCTCGCTTCCCGAACTGCCCTTCGCTCTTCGTACGTACGGTCCCGATGGGCACTGGGCCCATGAGGACGGGGTGCTCAGTGCCTGGGCCGGGCCCCGGCAGGATCGGTTCGTCACGCCCACCGGGGAGGCGCTGGAGCCCGCCGGGGACGCGCCGCGGCTGCTCGGGGCGCCCGAGGGGGACTTCCAGCTGATCGCACGGGTCACCGTGGGGTTCAACTGGGCCTTCGACGCCGGGGTGTTGTACGTCCATGTGGGCGAACGCGCCTGGGCCAAGCTCTGTCTGGAGTACTCCCCGGATGTGGCGACCGTCTGCACGGTCGTCACCCGGGGACACTCCGACGACGCCAACTCCTTCACCGTGGAGGGCAGTTCGGTCTGGCTCCGGGTGAGCCGGACCGGGCGGGCCTTCGCCTTCCACGCCTCCCGTGACGGCAAGCGCTGGACCTTCGTCCGGCTCTTCACCCTGGGCGACGAGAAGGAGACCGGTGCCGCCCTGGTCGGCTTCATGACCCAGTCGCCGATGGGCGAGGGCTGTGTGGTGACGTACGACCACATCGAGTTCCGGGACAGCTGGCCGGACGATCTGCGCGACGGCAGCTGAGCGGCGGGCGGAACCGGTCCGGCCGCCGCCACGTCCTCCGGGGCATGATCGGAGAATCCCCCACCCCGGGCCGTGTCATCCGCACCGCCGTACCCGCCGAGGCGGAGGCCGTCACCGCGCTGCACGCGCGCGCCCGGGCCACCTACTATCCCGACGGCGTCCCCGAGGACGGCACCGACTGGCTCGGCGCCTGGCGCACCGCCCTCGGCCGGCCCGACGGGCAGGTGCTGTGCGTCGTGGAGCGGGGGCGGATCGTCGCGCTGGCCTCCTTCCGGGTGCCGGAGGGCGCCGACGCGGACACGGTCAAGCTGTTCCAGTTCCATGTCGACCCCGGCCACTGGCGGGCGGGCATCGGTACGGCCCTGCACACCGCCTGTGTGGAGCAGTGGCGGGCGGACGGCCGCCGTACCGCCGTGCTCGACGTGCATGTCGACAACCGCCGCGCCCAGGCCTTCTACGCGCGTCAGGGCTGGGTCCCGGACCCGGAGAACCCGCCCGCGGAGGACGACCACCATCTCTACCTGCGCTTCCCGGTGAACGGGGGAGCCGCCGGGGAATGAACCCCGCTGCTTGAACGTTCATGCACTCGGCGGAGGGAGTCTCCGTCCCCCGTAAGAGCTGGAGAGAGCCGAGAAGATGCGCGTCGAGATCTGGTCGGACATCGCCTGTCCCTGGTGCTACGTCGGCAAGGCCCGCTTCGAGAAGGCCCTCGCCGCCTTCCCGCACCGCGAGCAGGTCGAGGTCGTGCACCGCTCCTTCGAGCTCGACCCGGGACGCGCCAAGGGCGACGTCCAGCCCGTGATCAAGATGCTCACCAAGAAGTACGGCATGAGCGAGGCGCAGGCCCAGGCCGGTGAGGAGAACCTGGGCACCCAGGCCGCCGCCGAGGGACTGGAGTACCGCACCCGGGGCCGCGACCACGGCAACACCTTCGACATGCACCGCCTGCTGCACTTCGCCAAGGAGCAGGGCCGCCAGGACGAGCTGATCCAGCTCTTCTACCGGGCGAACTTCGCCGAGGAGCGGTCCGTCTTCACCGAGGGCGAGGAGCGGCTCGTGGAGCTGGCCGTCGAGGCCGGCCTGGACGCCGACGCCGTCCGCGCGGTCCTCGCCGACCCGGCCGCCTACGCCGACGACGTCCGCGCCGACGAGCGTGAGGCCGCCCAGCTTGGCGCGGGCGGCGTCCCCTTCTTCGTCCTCGACCGCGCCTACGGCGTCTCCGGCGCCCAGCCCGCCGAGGTCTTCGCCCAGGCGCTCACCCAGGCCTGGGGCGACCGCTCCCCGCTGAAGCTGATCGACGACGGCGGCGCGGAGGCCTGCGGCCCGGACGGGTGCGCGGTGCCCCAGCACTGAGAACCGCAGGTCGGGACGGAACCGCAGGTCAGGACGGACGTATAAGCGTTCCTTAGGAGTTCCGCTCAGAAATCCGCAATGGACTTCGACTTCGCCCGGCCGCACAGTGGTGCCATGGAGACCTTCGAGAGCCTCGTCCGTTCCGAGTTCGCCCCGAAGAACACCTTCCTCAACACCGCGAGCAACGGGCTGCTGCCGGCCCGTACCGTGACGGCCCTCCACGAGGCCGCCCTGGTACGGGCCGAAGGCAGGCCGCTGACCTCGCTGTACGCCGACGTCGAGGCGGCCCGCGCCGCCTACGCCCGGCTGGCCGGGGTCCCCGTCGAGCGGGTCGCGGCCGGAGCCTCCGTCGCCGCCCACACCGGCGTGATCGCCGCCGCGCTGCCCGCCGGCGCCGAGGTGCTCACCGCCGAGGACGACTTCACCTCCGTCCTCAACCCGTTCCACGTCCGCGGCGACCTCAAGGTGCGCGCCGTACCCCTCGAGCGGATCGCCGAGTCGGTCCGCCCGGGCACCGCGCTCGTCGCCGTCAGCGCCGCGCAGTCCGCCGACGGACGGATCGCCGATCTGCCCGCGCTGCGCGAGGCGGCCCGCGCGCACGGGGCCCGCACCTACGTCGACTTCTCCCAGGCCGCCGGCTGGCTGCCCCTGGACGCCGACGGGTACGACTACAGCGCCGCCGTCTGCTTCAAATGGCTGCTCGGCCCGCACGGCGCGGCCTTCCTCGTCGTCCCCGAGGACTTCGGCGGGCTGACCCCGGTGCTGGCCGGCTGGGTCGCGGGCGAGCGGCCCTGGGACAGCTGCTACGGGCCGGTCACCGAACTCGCCCGCTCGGCACGGCGGTTCGACCTCACCCACGCCCTCTTCACCTACGCCGGTCTGCGCCGCTCCCTCGAACTCCTCGAGGAGCTGGGCCTGGACGCCGTCCGCGCCCACGACCTCGCCCTCGCCGACCGCTTCCGCGCCGGACTCGCCTCCCTGGGCCACGAGCCCGTGCCCGCCCCCGGCTCCGCGATCGTCTCCGTGCCCGGACTCGGCGTGCGCCAGCCCGAGTTGAGCGAGGCCGGCATCGAGGTGTCCAACCGGGCGGGCCATCTGCGCGCCTCCTTCCACCTCTACAACACACCCGCCGACGTCGACCGCCTGCTGGACGCACTGTCGGGCTGATCCCCCCCTTGCCGCCCGTGTGCCCGGGACGCTAGGAAAGGGCACCAGGGGTGGTGGTGCCGGTGGATCCGACGGACGCGGACACGGATGGTGCGGCGGGGGCGGGCCGTGCGCGCGCCCGCCCCGCCGCGGACGCCGAGCTGCACGGGCGGCTGGTGTACGGGGACGCGGCCGCGCTGGCCGAGACGTACGCCGTGTACGGCGGGCTGGTGCGGCGGATCGCCCTGCGCGTCACCCGCAGCCCGGCCGCCGTCGAGGACATCGCCCAGGAGGTCTTCACCGAACTGTGGTCCCGGCCCTACGCCTTCGACGCGCGCCGGGGCAGCCTGCGCACCTGGCTGTCGATGCTCGCGCACCGGCGGGCCGTGGACTGGGTGCGCCACGAGGCACGGCACCGCAAGGCCGCCCCCGCCGACGACAGCGCCCTGCACACCCTCCCGGACGCGGCGCCCGGCCCCGACGAGACGGTCATGGACCGCGAACGCTCCCTGCTGCTGCACTCCGCGCTCGCCGAACTCCCGCCGTCCCAGCGGGAGGTGGTGCACCTCGCCTACTTCGCGGGCCGCACCTACCGCGAGGCCGCCGCCGAACTCGGCATCCCCGAGGGCACCGCCAAGACCCGGCTGCGCACCGCCCTGCGCAGACTGGCCGAGACACTGGCCGACCCGCCCGAACCGTCCCTGGGAAGAGGCGCATGATGGGGACGGCTGAGACGGCGGAAGGAGGCGACCGGTGAGCACCCACGGCACCCACGACGAGCTGCGCGATCTGGTGGCCGCAGCGGCCTTCGACGCCGTCACGCCCACCGAGCGGGAGACGGTGGCACGGCACCTGGGCGGCTGCGCCGCGTGCGCGGCCGAGGCGGACCGGCTGCGCGAGACCGTACGTCTGCTGGACGTGCCGCCGGGGGAGGACACCGGCGGGCAGCCGTCCGAGCCGGCCCCTGCGGTGGCCGCGCTGTCCGAGAGCCGCCGCCTCCGGGGGGAGCGCCCCCGCCCGGCCGCCGCTCCGGTGGCGGAGCACGCGGCCCCCTACGCCGGAGCCGTGGCGTCCCTCACCGCACTGCTGCCGCATGTGTACGGCGGCGAGGACGCCGACCGCTGGAGGATGCCGGTCGTGCACGACTGGAACGTCCAGGCCACCCTCGCCCATCTGCTCGCCGCCGACGAACAGCTCGCGGTGGAGCTGGGGGTGGAGCCGAGGGTGCCGCCGTCACCGGCCGTGGCGGACGAGGGCTGGGAGGCGTACTGGAACCGGCGCACGGCCGACACCATCCGCCATGAACTCGCGCACGCGGCCGAGCTGACCCACCACGCCTGGCAGTCCCAGACGGCCGCCCTGCTCGCCACGCCCGAAGCCCACGACGCCGGACGGGCCGCGCGGCCGGTGGAGTTGATGGGGATGCGGCTGCCCGTCGCCGACCACTTCGCCGTCCGGGCCTTCGAGACCTGGATCCACACCGACGACATCGGCCGCGCCCTCGGTCTGCAGGTCCCGCCGCCGCCCGCCCCGCATCTGGAGCGGCTGGTCCGGCTGGCGGCGGGCGTCCTCGGCCAGGCCCTCGGCCCCGGCGTACCGCCCTTGCGCTTCACGGTCACCGGCATCGGCGCGTGGACCCTCGGCGCCCCGGCCGGTCCGATGCGCGCCGAACTCGCCCTGGAACCGGTCGACTTCTGCTTCCTGGCGGGCGGCCGACGCGCCCCGGACACCGTGCCGCACACCGCCACGGGCGACGCCGCCGCCGTACGGGACGTACTGGAGCGGACGGCGTCGCTGGCGTGGCTGTAGGAACCGGCCCTCAGCGCACCGGGGTGAAGTCCCTCGCGCCGATGAACTCCGGTCGCCGCACCGGCGCCGCGAACGGCTCCACCGCCGCGTTCTCCACGCTGTTGAACACGATGAACACATTGCTGCGCGGGTACGGCGTGATGTTGTCGCCGGACCCGTGCATGCAGTTGCAGTCGAACCAGGTCGCCGAACCGGCCCGGCCGGTGAACAGCCTGATGCCGTGGGCGTCGGCCATCGCGGTCAGCGCCTCGTCCGACGGGGTGCCCGCGTCCTGCATCTGCAGCGACTTCCTGTAGTTGTCCTCCGGCGTGGCACCGGCGCAGCCGAGGAACGTCCGGTGCGAGCCAGGCATGATCATCAGCCCGCCGTTGGTGTCGAGGTTCTCGGTCAGCGCGATCGAGACGGACACCGTCCGCATGTTCGGCAGCCCGTCCTCGGCGTGCCAGGTCTCGAAGTCGGAGTGCCAGGAGAAGCCGCCGGCCCCGAAGCCCGGCTTGACGTTGATCCGGGACTGGTGCACGTACACGTCCGAGCCGAGGATCTGCCGGGCCCGCCCGACGACCCGCTCGTCCCGCACCAGCGCCGCGAACACCGGGCTCAGCCGGTGCACCTCGAAGACCGAGCGGATCTCCTGGGAGCGTGGCTCCACGACCGACCGCTCGTCGGCCCGGATCTCCGGGTCGGAGAGGAGACGCTCCAGCTCCCGTCGGCAGACGGCCACCTCGTCGTCGCCGATGAGCTGTTCGACGGTGAGGAAGCCGTCGCGTTCGTACGTCCGCAGGCCGCCCGCCGGGATCGGGCCCGGCGCTTCGGGGGAGCCCCAGACGACCGGGTCCCGGCGGGGGACGGACACCTCGGTGGTGCCGCGGGTGGGATAGAGATCGGTGAGCGTGGTCACGCTACTCACACCTCCTCGGGCTCGGTGAGCAGGGGGTAGACGCCGTTCTCGTCGTGGTCCTCCCGGCCTGTCACGGGCGGGTTGAACACACAGAGACAGCGGAAGTCCTCCAGGACGCGCAGCGTGTGCCGCTCATGGCCGTCCAGGAGGTACATGGTTCCGGGAGTGATCGCGTACGTCCTCCCGGTCTCGTGGTCGGTGAGCTCGGTGGCGCCCTCCACACAGACCACGGCCTCGATGTGGTTCGCGTACCGCATCGACGTCTCGGTGCCGGCGTACAGAATCGTTTCGTGCAGGGAGAACCCCACACGCTCCCGGGCCAGCACGATCCGTTTGCTCTCCCAGGTGCCGGACGCGGCCCGCACATGCCGGTCGGTGTTCTCGATGTCCTTGAACGAACGGACGATCATCGTGCCCCTCTCCCTGTCAGACGGTCTCGCGGACGGCCCGGGCGAGGACGCTGAGCCCCTCGTCCAGTTCCTCCGGGGTGATGGTCAGGGCCGGCAGCAGCTTGACGACCTCGCTCTCCGGGCCGGAGGTCTCGATCAGCAGCCCCAGCTCGAAGGCGCGCCGGGCGACCCGCGAGGCCCGTTCCCTCTCGTGGAACTCCAGCCCCCACACGAGACCGCGCCCCCGGTACTCCTTCACATCGGCGAGGTTCTCCTCGGTGATCGAGATCAGCCCCTCCTCCACCTGCTCGCCGCGCGCCCGGGTCTGTTTCTCCATCACGGACCCGTCGGTCCAGTACGCCTCCAGCGCGGCCGTCGCGGTGACGAACGCCGGGTTGTTGCCGCGGAAGGTGCCGTTGTGCTCGCCCGGCTCCCACACGTCCAGCTCCGGCCGGAACAGGCACAGCGACATGGGCAGCCCGTACCCGCTGATGGACTTCGACACGGTGACGACGTCGGGCGTGATCCCGGCCTCCTCGAAGGAGAAGAACGCGCCGGTGCGCCCGCACCCCATCTGGATGTCGTCGACGATCAGCAGCATGTCCCGCCGCTCGCACAACTCCTTGAGGGCGCGCAGCCATGCGGGCCGGGCCACGTTGATCCCGCCCTCGCCCTGCACGGTCTCCACGATCACCGCGGCCGGCTTGTTGAGCCCGGACCCCTGGTCCTCCAGGAGCCGCTCGAACCACAGGAAGTCCGGCACGGTCCCCTCGAAGTAGTTGTCGAAGGGCATCGGCGTGCCGTGCACCAGCGGAATCCCGGCCCCGGCCCGCTTGAAGGCGTTCCCGGTGACGGCCAGCGACCCGAGCGACATGCCGTGGAAGGCGTTGGTGAACGACACGATCGCCTCGCGCCCCTTCACCTTGCGCGCCAGTTTCAGCGCGGACTCCACGGCGTTGGTGCCGGTCGGCCCCGGGAACATCACCTTGTACGGCAGGTCGCGCGGCCGCAGCACCGACTCCCGGAAGGTCTCCAGGAACGTCCGTTTGGCGACGGTCGACATGTCGAGCGCGTGGGTGATCCCGTCCCGTGCCAGGTAGTCGATCAACGCCCGTTTCAGCACGGGGTTGTTGTGGCCGTAGTTGAGGGATCCGGCGCCGGCGAAGAAGTCCAGGTACCGGTGGCCGTCCTCGTCGTACAGGAGGCTGCCCCGCGCACGGTCGAAGACGGCGGGCCAGCCGCGGCAGTAGCTGCGCACCTCGGACTCGAGGGTCTCGAACACGCTGAGGTCGGGCTGGGTGATGGTCACGACGAATCGCTCCTCGGTGTGGGGGGAGGGGAGGTGAGGGGGGTCAGCGGGGGTGGGCGAGGGGGCCGATGCGGTACAGCACCTCGGGATCGTGCGGTCCGTCCGGGAACAGCCCGGTGCCGAACAGCACCTCGCGGCGGACCTCGGCGCCGTGCCGGGCGGCGTACGAGGTGAACAGCCGCTCGGAGGCGGTGTTGCCCGGGGTGACGGTGGTCTCGACGGCCGTGATCGGGCGCTCGGCGGCGAGCCGCGCCGTCAGCCCGTCCAGCAGGGCGGCGGCGAGACCGCGGCCCCGGTACGCGGCGTCCACGGCCACCTGCCAGACCAGCAGGGTGCCGGGGTCCGCCGGCCGTACGTACCCGGTGACGAACCCGACCGGTTCCCCGCCCTCCGCACGCACCACCGCCGAGGTGCCGGCGAAGTCGCGGCACCACAGCAGATAGCTGTAGGACGAGTTCAGATCCAGGCTTCCCGATTCCTTGGCAATACGCCAGAGTGCGGCGCCGTCGGCCACGGACGGACGGTCGATGAGAAGGTCTGCTGGTGCGGAAGTCATGCGGAAGGAACCTACCCAGGCGAATTCGATAACGCATGGAGAGGCCGTGGGGATTCCGTGACGCAGGTGAGACGTGGTGAGGTTATGCGGCTTTTCTGCTACCTCAAAAGCCGCATAATGCCCCGCCTGTGCAATGCGTCACGCCCGTGCAAGGGGTGGGGAATCTGCCGGGTTTAGTGGCGGGAAAACCGGGCAGAAGAACTCGGGAATTCCCTGGATTCAGAATCCGGTAACCCCGTCGATATGTTCCCGGAGAATGTCGGCGTGGCCGTTGTGCCGGGCGTACTCCTCGACGAGATGAATGAGCACCCACCGCAGACTGACCACCGCTCCGGCCATCGGCCCGTCGGTGATCCGCCCGGTCTCCTCCGGCGACCGCCCGGCGATCAGCTCACGCCCGCGCGCGACCTCCCGCCGCCACACCGCCAGCACCTCCTCCAGCCCCCGCGCCGGGTTCAGGGCGTACCCGGTCTCCTCCTCGAAGACCACCGGCACGTCCAGCCCGGCGAACACCCGCTGGAACCAGTTCCGCTCCACCTCGGCGAGGTGCTGCACCAGCCCCAGCAGCGTCAACTCCGACGGCGCCGCCGAAGCCAGCCGCACCTGCCGGTCGTCGAGCCCCGCGCACTTCACCTCCAGCGTGGCCCGGTGGAAGTCCAACCAGCTCTCCAGCGTGGGGAGTTCATCAGCGGCCAACAAGGGAACAGGCCGGCCGTCGGGAAGCCTCTGGGGCGCGTCGGTGGTCATGCGCCGAGCATGGCACGCGGGACGCCGCGCCGCGGTAACCCGGTTGCGACGGGGCCGGTCGGCCGGGTGAAGATGCCCGTATGAGCCAGGAGGCGGACGAGGTCCGCGAAGCGATCGCAGGCGAACTGCGTCTGATGGATCCCACGGTGCGCGCGTCGCCCTCGCTCGCCCGGCAGCTGTTCGACCCGGACTTCGTGGAGGTCGGCGCTTCGGGGCGGCGATGGACGTACGAGGAGATGCTCGCCGAGCTGCCCGGGATGGCCGGTGCCACGGGGAGCGGCATGCGCTACGAGCCCTCGCGGTTCACCGGTGTCCTGCTGGCCCCCGGGCTGGTGCACGTCACCTACGAGACCGTGCTGGACGGGAGGCGGGCACGGCGGAGTTCCCTCTGGCGCAAGCAGGGTGCGGCCGCACCGTGGCGGATGTACTACCACCAGGCCACACCCGTCCCGCCCGACGGCGTGTGATCCCCGGGAGGGGAGGCCCGGCTACGCCCAGACCTCCTCCACCGCCCGCAGCGCCCCCGTCACGTCCACGTCCAGCCCCGCCTCGGCCAGCGCCTGGCCCAGGCCCACCAGGCTCCCCCGTACCGCGCTCGGCGTCGCGTCCACCCCGTAGTGGTTCACCCGGATCATCTCTTTGGCGAGCGCACCCCCGCCCGCCGCCAGCGGCAGTGCGGGGTCCGTCGCCAGCGCCCGTCCCACCAGCTCCGACGCCACCAGCCCCGCGGGGACCCGCAGGGTCGTGGCCACCGGCGCCGCCTCCGCCGCCCGGTGGACGTAGGGCTCCAGGCCCCCGCCCAGCGCCACCGCCCCCGCACGCGTGGCCGCCGCGGCCGTCGCGTGGCGGCGCATCACGGTCTCCAGCCCCTGCGCCTCGATCCGCTCCGCGCATGCCTCCAGCGCCAGCATCTCCAGCTGCGCCGGCGCGTGCGGCAGCGCCGCGCGTCCGCCGTCGATCCACCGCGCCTTCCAGTCCAGCAGCGAGAGGTACGACCGCCGGGGCGCCCGCGGATTCGCCGCCATCCGCGCCCACGCCCGCTCACTGACCGACACCGCCGACACACCCGCCGGTCCGCCCATGGCCTTCTGCGCGCCGATCACACACAGGTCCACGCCCCACGCGTCCGGCAGCACCGGCTCGGCCCCCACGGAGGCCACGGCGTCCAGGTAGAAGAGCGCCCCCCGCTCCTTCACCACCTCGCCGATCTCCGCGACCGGGTTGGTGTTGCCGGTCGCCGCCTCCGCGTGCACCAGCGACACGAAGTCGATCTCCGGGTGCTCGGCGAACGCCTCCCGGATCCGCGCCGCCGTCACCGCCGTGTGGAACGGCACCGCCAGATCGATCACCGTGGCGCCGCAGTCCCGCAGCCAGTCCCCGAAGGTCTGCCCGTACGGACCGGTGATCACGTTCAGCGCCACGGTGCCCGGCCCCGCGGTCCCCCGGATCGCCCCCTCCAGCGGCAGCAGCGCCTCCCCCTGCATGATCACGACGTCCTGCTCGGTGCGCAGCAGGCGCGCCACCCGGTCCTCGATCGACGCGAAACGGGCGGCGCTCAGCGGGGACAGGTCCAGGAACGGGTGCGTCACAGGGGTGCTCTCTTCTCACTCACGGGGTAGAGGTCACGAGAGTAACCGCCACCCCACCACGACCCCCGACCGGTGACTTCTTAGGTCGGACCGCCCTGCAACCATCGGTTTAATTTGAGAGACCCAAACATCTCCTTATAATCGGAACCCATAGTTCCCTCACAGGAGGTCCCCGTGAACACCGTCCCCGGCCGCCGGGCCCGCACCCTGCCCCGCGTCCTGGCCGCCCTCACCGCGACGGCCGGTCTGGTGCTCGTCTCCGCCTGCACCTCCAGCGACAGCGGCTCGAGCGGCTCCAAGACCGCCGCCGGCGGGGTCGAGCTGGTCAAGGCCGGACAGCTCACCACCTGCACCCACCTCCCGTACCCGCCGTTCCAGTCGGAGATCGACGGCAAGGTGCAGGGCTTCGACGTCTCGCTGATCGACCTGGTCGCCAAGGACCTCGGAGTGAAGCAGCAGATCCTCGACACGCCGTTCGAGAACTTCAAGACGGGCGCCTTCCTGAACGCGGGCGAGTGCGACCTGGCCGCGGCCGGCATGACCATCACCGCGGAGCGCAAGAAGAACGTCGACTTCTCCGACCCCTACTTCGACGCCACCCAGGCCGTCCTGGTCGACAAGAACGCCGGGGTGAACTCCCTCGCCGACGTGAAGTCCGAGAACGTCAAGCTGGGCGCCCAGGCGCAGACCACCGGCGAGGACTACGCCAAGAACCAGGGCTTCGACCCGGTCTCCTTCGAGTCCTCCGACGCCGTCCTCAACGGACTGCGCACCGGCCAGGTCAAGGCCGTCATCATCGACTACCCGGTGGTCCAGGGCTGGCTGAAGGACAAGGCCAACGCCGACGCCTTCAAGGTCGTCGACAACCTCAACACCGGCGAGCAGTACGGCTTCACGGTGAAGAAGGGCAACACCGAGCTCCTCGCCGCCATCAACAAGGCGCTCGCCGACGCCAAGGCGGACGGCACGTACAAGAAGCTCTACGAGCAGTGGATCGGCCCCTACGACGCCTCGGCCGCTTCACCGTCCGCGTCGCCGTCCGCGTCATGACCGCCGCGGACGTACCGCTGAAGCCGAAGAAGATGGGCCTGACCCGGCGCCAGAAGCGCAGACTGTCCCGGGGCGCGCAGTACGTCGTCTTCGTCGCCGCCGTGATCGCCTTCGCGGTCTCGGCGGACTGGGGCCGGCTGAAGAACCAGTTCGCCCAGGGGGACATCGCACAACAGATGTTCCCGGACGTCATCACCCTGGCCCTGAAGAACACCGTGCTCTACACGGTGTCCGGCTTCGCCGTCGGACTGGCGCTCGGCATGCTGATCGCGCTGATGCGGCTGTCCTCCGTCGGCCCCTACCGCTGGCTGGCCGGGATCTACATCGAGATCTTCCGCGGGCTGCCCGCCCTGCTGATCTTCATCTTCATCGGCGTGGCCGTCCCGCTGGCCTTCCCCGGCACCGAGATCGTCGGCGGGACGTACGGCAAGGTGGCCCTCGCCCTCGGCCTGGTCGCCGCCGCCTACATGGCGGAGACCATCCGCGCCGGCATCCAGGCCGTCCCCAAGGGGCAGATGGAGGCCGCCCGTTCGCTGGGCTTCTCACCCGCCCGCGCCATGATCTCGATCATCGTCCCCCAGGCCTTCCGGATCATCCTGCCGCCCCTCACCAACGAACTCGTCCTGCTCTTCAAGGACTCCTCGCTGGTGCTGTTCCTCGGCGTCACCCTGGAGGAGCGCGAACTGTCCAAGTACGGCCGCGACCTCGCCAGCACCACCGCCAACTCCACCCCCATCCTGGTCGCCGGCCTGTGCTACCTGCTGGTGACCATCCCCCTCGGCCTCGTCGTACGCCGTATGGAGGGCAAGGCCCAGGAGGCCGTCAGATGACCCGGCCCGAGATCGAAGTCCGCGGCCTGCACAAGTCCTTCGGTGACAACCAGGTGCTGCGCGGCATCGACCTGGAGATCGGCCAGGGCGAGGTCGTCTGTGTCATCGGCCCCTCCGGCTCGGGCAAGTCGACCCTGCTGAGATGTGTGAACCTGCTGGAGGAGCCGACGAAGGGCCAGGTCTTCGTCGGCGGCACCGAGGTCACCGACCCGGACGTCGACATCGACGCCGTACGCCGCCGTATCGGCATGGTCTTCCAGCAGTTCAACCTCTTCCCGCACCTGACCGTGACCGAGAACCTCACCCTGCCGCAGCGCCGGGTGCTCCGCCGCGACAGGGCGAGCGCCGCCCGGACCGCCGCGGAGAACCTAAAGCGCGTCGGCCTCGCGGAGAAGGCGGACGCCTACCCCTCCTCCCTCTCCGGCGGCCAGCAGCAGCGCGTCGCGATCGCCCGCGCCCTCGCCATGGGCCCCGAGGTCATGCTGTTCGACGAGCCGACCTCGGCGCTCGACCCCGAACTGGTCGGGGACGTCCTCGCGGTCATGCGCCGGCTCGCCCGCGAGGGCATGACGATGATGGTGGTCACCCATGAGATGACCTTCGCCCGCGAGGTCGCCGACCGGGTCGTGTTCATGGACGGCGGAGTGGTCGTCGAGGACGGCACCCCCGCCCAGGTCATCGGCAACCCGCAGAACGAGCGCACACGTCACTTCCTCTCCCGGCTGCTCGACCCGGCGATGGCGGAGGTGGAGGAGGAGAAGTCCTGACCGGGGCCGGTTGTCGGTGCTCTGTGACAGGCTGCGGAGCATGACCGAGACCACCTCTCTCGCGTGGGACGAGACCGTCGCCGTGTTCGAGCGCCGGGGCCTGCCCGAGTCGTCGTACGAGAACCTCTACGACGAGACCTACGACCTGCGCCCCGGCCCCCTCGTGATCCGGGGCGCGCTCGACCTGGACGCCGAGGACTGGACGCAGGACACGGGCGTCGTCGTCGACGGCGATCTGACCGTCGAGGGCGCCCTCCTCAATGTGGACGACGGCTGCCCGGCGCTGATCGTCCTCGGCGACCTCAAGGCGGCCGACGTCTACCTCGAAGGGGACGTGAAGCTGCTGGTGCTCGGCTCGGTCACGGTGGAGGGCGCGTTCATCGGGAACATGACCGAGAAGCTGGTGATGATCCAGGGCGATCTGAAGGCCGCCGTGACCGTGCTGTCCAGCGAGTTCGCGCCCGACCTGATAGGCGGCACCCTGCACGGCCCGGTCCTCGCGCCCGCCTACCTCGACCTCGCCCAGGACGTCGACCCGGCCGCCCTCCTGGTCCCCGAGGTGCTCCGCGCCGACGGCGGCGACGACTCCGACGACCTGCGCTGCTTCGACGCCCCGCGGGTGCACGGAGGCCGGCTGCTGGCCCGTATCGAGGAGGGACTGCCCGTCGTCCTAGGCTGACGCCCATGAGCGATCACGCGGTGCTGCACGTGAAGGGCAGGGTCCTGGCCGGACCCGACGACGTCCGCGACGAACTGTGGGTCGTCGCCGGCCGGATCTCCTACGACCGTCCGGCCGGCGCCCGCGACGTACGGACCGTCCAGGGCTGGGCCCTGCCCGGGCTGGTCGACGCCCACTGCCATGTGGGCCTCGGACCCGAGGGCCCGGTCGGGCCCGACGTCGCCGAGAAGCAGGCGGTGACCGACCGGGAGGCCGGCACCCTGCTGATCCGCGACGCCGGCTCGCCCTCCGACACCCGCTGGGTCGACGACCGCGCCGACCTCCCGAAGATCATCAGGGCCGGCCGGCACATCGCCCGGACCCGCCGCTACATCCGGGGCTACGCCCACGAGATCGAGCCCGAGGACCTCGTCGCGTACGTCGCCCGAGAGGCCCGGCGCGGCGACGGCTGGGTCAAGCTGGTCGGCGACTGGATCGACCGCGAGGCGGGCGACCTGGCCCCCAGCTGGCCCCGGGAGGCGGCCGAGGCGGCCATCGCGGAGGCCCACCGGCTGGGCGCCCGGGTCACCGCGCACTGCTTCGCCGAGAACTCCCTGCGCGACCTCGTCGAGTCGGGCATCGACTGCGTCGAGCACGCGACGGGCCTCACCGAGGAGCTGATTCCGCTCTTCGTCGAGCACGGCGTCGCGATCGTCCCGACCCTCGTCAACATCGCGACCTTCCCCCGGCTCGCCGCGGGCGGCGAGAGCAGGTTCCCGCGCTGGTCGGCCCATATGCGCCGGCTGCACGAGCGCCGCTACGACACCGTGCGCTCCGCCCACGACGCCGGTATCCCGGTCTTCGTCGGCACGGACGCCGGCGGCACCCTTCCGCACGGTCTGGTGGCCGCCGAGGTGGCGGAGCTGGTGACCGGGGCCGGCCTTGCGCCCCTGACGGCGCTCGCCGCGACCACCTGGGAAGCCCGCCGCTGGCTCGGCCGCCCCGGCCTCGACGAGGGCGCCCCGGCCGACCTCGTCGTCTACGACGCCGACCCGCGCGCCGACGTCCGGGTGCTCGCGGATCCTCGCCGGGTGGTGGTGAACGGCAGGGTCGTGGGCTGACCCCTTGGTGCCGCACGAGTCGAAGACGTGTGCGGCACACTCACGTTGGAGTGAACTCCCGTCAGCTCACTGACCGTTCACCCTTCGTACGTAATTCTTGCGGGGTCCCGAAGCACGTCTCTTCCGGGGGTCCCACCCATGAGCACCCTGTCCTTCCGCATGCCCGCACGCCGTATCGCCGTCGTCGCGGCGGCCGGCGCCCTGGCCGCCGGCCCCACCGCCCTCGCCGGCGCGGGCCCGGCACACGCCACCGGCACCGAGGGGAGCGCGAGCGCCACCGTCCTGCGCACCGGCCTCGACGTGGCCCTGGTGAACAGATCCGTGGAGATGCCGCTCGCCGTCTCCCTCAACGAGGTGCGGGCACCACAGAGCGCCGAACAGACCGAGAAGCAGACCGCGCTGACAGCCCGGCTGGACGGCGTCGACGGCGGGGACACCTTCAGCGTCCTGCGCGCCGACGTCGCCGAGGCGAAGGCCGCCGTCGACGGCACCAAGGCCGAGGCCTCCACCCGGCTCGCCCGTGCCCGGCTGCACGTCCCCGGTCTGCCCCTGCTCTCCCTGATCGAGCTCGACGCGGTCACCTCCACGGCGACCTGCGAGGCGGGGAGAACCCCGGTCGCCACCTCCCGCCTCCCCGGCTCGGTGACGGTCCTCGGCAAGAAGGTCGCGGTGAGCGCCGGCGGCCCCACGGACGTGCGGGTGCCCGGCGTGGGCGAGGTCCGGCTCGCGTGGTCCCAGCGCGAGACCACCTCCCGCACGGCCGCCGCGACCGCCCTGCGGCTCACCGTCTCCGTCGACCCGCTGAAGCTGAACGTCGCCGAGGTCACCGGAACCCTGACCCTGGCCGAGGCGCGCTGCGCGACCCCGCCCGCGGTCGAGCGGGCGGCCGGGCCGAGCCCCGAGACCGACATCAAGCCGCAGAGCGCGCCCGCCGGGGCGGACCTCGCCAGCACCGGCGGCAGCCCGCTCACGCCGTACCTCGCGGGCGGGGCGGTGGCACTGCTGGCAGCGGGCGGGGGAGCGGTGGCCCTGGCCCGCCGCCGCGGCTAGGGCAAGGCCGTCCCGTACGCCCCGGTGGCCGGGGCGGAGGCCGGTGCCGCGGTCAGTGGTCGGCCAGGGTCATCGCCCGGTCCAGGGCCTGGAGGAAGGAGTTGACCGTGGGCCGGTCCCGGACCGCGAGCCGCAGCCACTCCTCGTCGAGCCCGGGGAAGGTGTCCCCGCGCCGGACCGCGAACCCCAGGTCCCGCAGATGCCGGCGCACCGTCGCCGCCCCCGGCAGCCGGACCAGGACGAAGGGGCCCTCGGCCGGTCCGGCGACCCGCACCCCGTCGGAGGCGAACTCCTCCAGTCCTGCGACGAGATGGGCCCGGTCCGTGGCGACCCGGTCCGCGGCCTGCGCCGCCTCCGCCAGCGCCCGGGGGGAGACGCACGCCTCGGCCGCGGCCAGCGCCGGCGTGGACACCGGCCACAGCGGCTGGGCGCGCTCCAGCGCGGCGATCGTCTCCGGGTCGGCCAGCACGTATCCGATCCGCAGTCCGGCCAGCCCCCAGGTCTTGGTGAGGCTGCGCAGCACCACGAGACCGGGCACGTCCGTGCGCCCGGCGAGGGCCTCGCGCTCGCCGGGCACGGCGTCCATGAACGCCTCGTCGACCACCAGCGTCCGCCCCGTCCGGGCCAGCCGCGCGAGCGTCTCCGCACGATGCAGCACCGAGGTGGGGTTCGTGGGATTGCCGATCACCACCAGGTCGGCGTCCTCCGGCACCGCCGCCGGATCCAGCCGGAAACCGTCCCCGGCCCGCAGCACCACCCGGTCCACGCTGTGCCCGGCGTCCCGCAGCGCCGCCTCGGGCTCGGTGAACTGCGGGTGCACCACGACCGGCCGACGCACCTTCAGCGCCCGCGCCAGCAGCACGAACGCCTCCGCCGCGCCCGCCGTCAACAGCACCCGCTCCACCGGCAGCCCGTGCCGCGCCGCCACCGCCGCCCGCGCGGCCCGCCCGTCCGGGTAGGCCGCGAGGCCGGTCAGCGAGGCGGCGATGCGCTCGCGCAGCCAGCGCGGGGGCGTGTCCGCGCGGACGTTCACCGCGAGGTCGACCAGCGCGGAGCCGTCGTCGCGCACCTCGGCGTCCCCGTGGTGCCGCAGATCGTGCCCGTCAGTGCGCATGGGCGTGTCCGCCGTGATGGTGGTGCCCGTGGTGTCCGTGATGGTCGCCGTCGTCGTCGGGATGGAAGTGCGGCTGCTGCGCCAGGCCCACCTTGTCCTCGAACCCGGGCAGCGCGATCCGGTACACGCACGAGTCGCAGTTCATCCGCAGATCGCCCTTGAGCGCCTCCTCGTACCGCTCCATCACCAGGTCGAGCAGCTCCGGCTCGGGACCGATGACGTCCGCCGAGCGCACCTCCACCTCCGGGTGCGCGGCCGCCCAGCCCTCGGTCTGCCGGCGCACCCGGTCCGGCAGGATGCCGGTGAACAGGAAGTACGGCAGGACGACGATCCGGCGGGCGCCCAGGCGCACGCACCGGTCCAGGCCGCTCGGCACGTCCGGCGCGGCCAGCGACACGAACGCCGTCTCCACGCCCGCGTATCCGCGTCCCTCCCACAGCAGCCGGGCCGCCTTGTGCACCTCGGCGTTGGCGTCCGGGTCCGTCGACCCGCGCCCGACCAGCAGCACCGTGACGTCGGACCGGTCGTCCGGGGTGCGCCCCGCCGGGCTGCCCAGCGCCTCGTCGAGACGCCGCTCCAGCACGTTCAGCAGCGCGGGGTGCGGGCCCAGCGGACGGCCGTAGGTGTACGAGATCCCCGGGTGCCGTTCCTTCTCGCGGGCCAGCGCGGCCGGGATGTCCCCCTTGGCGTGCCCGGCGGACACCAGCATCAGCGGGACGGCGGCGAACCGGCGCACCCCGCGCTCCACCAGCTCGGTCACGGCCTCGCCCAGTGGGGGAGGAGACAGCTCGATGAATCCGCCCGCGACGGGCAGCTCCGGGTGGCGGCGCCCCAGCTCCCGTACGAAGTCGCGGAACGCCTCGGCTCCGGCCTCGTCCCGGGTGCCGTGGCCGGCGATGAGCAGGGCGGGCGGCGGGGTGGTCACTGTTTCTCCTCGGCGGGAACGGGGTGCTTCGAAAGGGTCTGGGCGGGCAGCGGGCCGGTCACTTGGGCTCCTCCTGCCAGCGGTAGCCGCGGGGCGTCACCATGCGCCCCGCGACGGTCCGGGTCGCGGTGTTGCCCACGGTCACGACGGTCATCATGTCGACCGTCGCCGGGTCGAGTGCGGCCAGGGTCGTCACCCGGGCGGTGCCGTCCGGGCGGGAGGCGTTGCGCACGACCCCGACGGGCGTGCCCGGCTCCCGGTGCTCCGCGAGGATCGCGAGCGCCTTGGGCAGCTGCCAGTCGCGGCCCCGCGAACGCGGGTTGTAGAAGGTGACGACGATGTCCGCCTCGGCAGCCGCCCGCACCCGCCGCTCGATGACCTCCCACGGCGTGTGCAGATCGGACAGGCTGATGGAGACATGGTCGTGGCCGAGCGGCGCGCCGAGCAGCGCGGCCGCGGCGAGCGCCGCGGTCACCCCGGGCACCCCGACCACGTCGATGTCCGCGGAGGCCTCGGCGAGCGCCGGGGAGGCCATGGCGTACACGCCGGCGTCCCCGCTGCCGATCAGCGCGACCGCGTGCCCGCGCCGGGCCTCGGCGACGGCCGTGCGCGCCCGCTCCTCCTCGGCGCCGAGACCCGACTCAAGGATCCGGGTCCCGGGCCGCAGCAGATCGCGGATCTGGTCGACGTACTGGTCGAGCCCGACGAGCACGGAGGCCCGCCGCAGCTCGTCCCGGGCGCGCGGGGTGAGCAGGTCCCGGGCGCCCGGCCCCAGCCCGACCACCGCGAGCCGCCCGCGCCCCGGACGCCGTACGACGGCACAGGTCGCCATCGCGGGGGAGCCGCCCGACTTCCGTTTGGGCACGAGGAGTTCGCCCCCCTCGCGCAGGGCGGCGGCCTCGGCGACGGAAGGGGTGCCGACGGCGGCGAGCGGCGCGTCGGAGGGGTTCGGCACCGCCACGGACGCCAGCTCCCCGGCCGGGTACGTCACCAGGGGCACCCCGAGCCGGGCGGCGGCCGTGACGATCCCCGCTTCCTCCGCCTTGGCGTCGACGGTGGCGAGTGCGGCGACGCTCCGGGGAGACAGTCCCGCGTCCCGCAGGGCCCCCTCGATCACGTCGAGCACCTCCTCGGCCGGCGCCCCCTTGGACGCGCCGACCCCGACGACCAGGGAGGGCGGACGCAGCAGCACCTCATGGGCGGCCGGCTCGACCGCGCGGTCCGTGAGCCGTACGACGTACGTCCCCGCGGAGGCGAACGGCAGCGGTGGCAGCGGCCACGCCACCTCCGTCTCCAGCGCCACCGGTTCCCCGTCCAGCAGGGCCCGGGTCACCGCGGCGACCGCGCCCTCCACGGGCAGCCCGAGGGTGTCCAGGCCGGGCAGGCCGACGGCGTCCGTCGCCGTGGTCACCACTGGCTGGGCGCCGATCAACTCCCCTATTTCCAGGGCGAGTTCATTGGCACCCCCGGCGTGCCCGCCGAGCAGCGGCACGGCGAACCGCCCGCCCTCGTCGACGCAGACCACCCCCGGGTCGGCGGCCTTGTCGCCGAGCAGCGGGGCGACGAGCCGCACCACGGCCCCCGTCGCGAGGAAACACACGAGCTGCTCGCACTCCGCGAACGCCCGCCGGACGGCGTCCCCCACGGGCCCGTCGTACACCCGCGTGCGGTCCGGCCACGCCACGGCCAGCCGGTCCCGCGCCGCCGCCCCCGCCGCGGTGGCGGAAATGAGGCCGATCACTGAGCTACTCCTTCACTGGACACCGGGGCGCGCACACCCCACAGCAGAAAAACGGGATTGGCCGCCGCGAGCCGGGTCACGTCCCCCGGCAGCGGAGCGAGCCGAGAGGACTGGAGCAGGACGCCGTCCACGTCGTACCCGGCGTCCAGCAGCGCGGCCCGCGCCGCCGGCACCCGGTCCAGGGCGGCCAGCGCGACCACCACCGTCCGCCGGGCCCGCCGCGCGCACACCCCCACGATGTCGGCCAGCTCCGCGCCGCCGCCGCCCACGAACACGGCGTCGGGATCGTCGAGGCCGGCCAGCGCCCGAGGCGCCCGGCCGTGCACGGCGTCGACGTAGACACCGTGCGCGAGGGCGTTGGCACGGATCCGCTCCACCCCGTCCGCCGTCCGCTCCACCGCGTCGACGGCCGCGCCGAGCCGGGCGCACTCCACGGCCACCGAGCCCGAGCCGGATCCGACGTCCCACACCAGGTCGCCGGGGCGCGGCCCGAGCCGGGCCAGGGCCAGCGCCCGCACCTCGAACTTGGTGATCATCGAGTCACGGTGCGCGAAGGCGTCCTCGGCCAGCGCCCACCCGCCCGGGCGGACGGCGGGCCCGGCGAGCGTCCGCACGGGAGACAGGACCCGGCTCTCGTCCAGGCTGAGGACGACACTCACCGCCGTACCCCACTCCCGTTGCGCGGCCTCGGCGGCGGGGATCCGCACCACCCGCTCGCCCTCCGGGTCGCCCAGCGCGGAGGCGACCACGAGCGTCCGCCCCGACCGCGCGAGCGCGGCCCCCAGCTCGGCGGGCCCGGCGCCGGGCCCGGTCAGCACGGCTGCCTTCGGATACGCCCGGCACACGTTGACCGCCGTCCGCGGATCCCGTCCGTGCGCGCTGACCACGACCGCGTCGTCCCAGGTCAGCCCCAGCCGGGCGAACGCGGCGGCGACCGACGACACCCCGGGACGCACCATGAGCCGCTCCGGCCCGAACCGCTCGGCGAGCGTCCGCACGATCCCGAAGAACCCCGGATCGCCCGAGGCCAGCACCACCACCGCCCGGTCCTTCGCGTCGTACTCCGCGATCGCCTCCAGGGCCGGCGCGAGCGGACCGAGGACGATCCGCCCGGCCCCCTCGGGCAGCCGTACGGCGTCCAGATGGCGCCGCCCGCCGACGACCAGCTCGGCGCCGGCCAGCTCCGCGGGGCCGGGCGGGGCGCCCGTGCCCGTGCCGATGACCGTGATCATGTACTCGCACCCCGCTCGCGCAGCGCCCGCCGCGCCTGAGGGTCGGCCTTGCGGAAGCCGTGGAAGTGGCCCGGGTGGTACAGGTGCGAACGCGTGCCGTGCGCGTCCAGCGCCGGGCCGACCAGGAAGAGGGTGTGCTTCCAGAGCTTGTGCTCCTTCACCGTCTCCTCCAGCGTGCCGATCGTGCACTTCACGACCAGCTCCTCCGGCCAGGTCGCCTGGTACGCGACCACGACCGGCGTGTCCGTCGGGTAGCCGCCCTCCAGCAGCTCCCGCACCAGCTGCCCGCTGCGGGCGGCCGACAGGAACACCGCCATGGTGGTGCCGTGCCGGGCGAACTCCCGCACCTCCTCACCCGGCGGCATCGGCGTCTTGCCGCCGCCCAGCCGGGTGAGCACCACGGACTGCGCCACCTCGGGGATCGTCAGCTCACGCCGGGCGAGCGCGGCGACGGCGGAGAACGACGACACCCCCGGCACGATCTCCGTCTCGATCCCGAGCGCCTCGCACCGGTCGAGCTGCTCCTGCGTACCGCCCCACAGGGCCGGGTCCCCGGAGTGGATCCTGGCCACCCTCAGCCCCTCCCGCAGCGCCCGCTCGTATACGGCCACCACGTCCTCCAGGGACATCGTCGCCGAGTCGAGGATCTCCGCGCCCTCCCGCGCATGGTCCAGGACCTCCGCCTGCACCAGGCTCGCGGCCCAGATCACGACGTCCGCCTCGGCGATGGCGCGCGCGGCGCGGAACGTCAGCAGATCGGCGGCGCCGGGGCCGGCACCGACGAAGGTCACCTTGCCGGCAGGGGCATCGGCCATGGTTTCGGGTCCTCTCATAAGGGTTCGTTGCGGGGCGCAACGGGTGCACGACGGGTCGTGCGGCGGGTCAGGGACGTGGCCGGATGTGCGCGGCCGGGGGCTGATCGGATACGAAGGGCCCATGGCGGTCTTCGTCGCGCTCGGCGCGTTCCTCATGACGCTGGCCGGCGGCTGGACGGCACAACGTGTCACCGACCGCCGCCACCTCGTCCTCGGCCTGGCCGGCGGCCTCATGCTGGGCGTCGTCGGCCTGGACCTGCTGCCGGAGGCCCTGGACGCGGCCGGCACCGAGGTCTTCGGCGTCCCGGCGGCGCTCCTGCTGTTCGTGGCGGGCTTCCTGCTGGCCCATCTGGTGGAACGCCTGCTCGCGGTACGCCAGGCCGCGCACGGCGCCGACGAGCACGACGGCCGGGTCCCCGAGGTGGGCCTGACGGCCGCCGCGGCGATGGTCGGCCACAGCGCCATGGACGGTGTGGCGATCGGCGCGGCCTTCCAGGTCGGCGGCGGCATGGGCCTGGCGGTGGCCGTGGCGGTGATCGCCCACGACTTCGCCGACGGCTTCAACACGTACACGATCACGAGCCTGTACGGGAACGCCCGCCGACGGGCCCAGTTCATGCTGCTCGCGGACGCGGCGGCCCCCGTGGCCGGCGCGGCGGCGGCGACCGTCGTCACCGTCCCGGAGCAACTGCTCGGCGGCTATCTCGGCCTCTTCGGCGGCGCGCTGCTCTACCTCGCGGCCGCCGAGATCCTCCCCGAGGCCCATCACGAACACCCCGCCCGCTCGACCGTGCTGTGCACGATCGCGGGCGCGGCCTTCATCTGGCTGGTGGTGGGCCTGGCGGCCTGAGCCGACCGCTCTCACAGCTTGCCGCCCCGCCCGCCCTCGCGCCGCGCGGGCGCGATCAGCGTCGAGAGGTAGGGCAGCGGCTCGCCGTCCAGCTCACCGGCCGGCCGGATGGACTCCTCCGCGAGCCCCAGCGCCGACCCCCACACCGCGTCCTCGAGCCGCCCGGTCTCCCGCAGCGCCTCGGCGACCTCGGCGGCCTGCCGCCCGAACTTGTACGCCACGACCGTCCCCGGCCCGGTCAGCGCGTCCTTCAGCACGGCCGAACCCGCGGTCACCGGCACCAGCGTCAGCGGCTCGGTGCCCTCGGTGAGCACGGCGCCCGAGCGGGCGGCGAGGTCCTGCATGGCGGTGATCCCCGGGACGGTCCCGATCTCCGTCCCCGGCACCAGCTCGGCGATCGTCTGCGCGAGATAGGTGAAGGTGGAGTACACGTTCGGGTCCCCGATGGTCGCGAAGGCCACGGACCCGTGCCGCCTCAGCAGCGCGGCGACCCGCTCCCCGGCCGCGTCCCAGGCGGCCTCCCGCCGCCCCCGGTCGGTCCGCTCGTTCAGCGCGAACACCACGCGGACGACCTTCTCCGGCGCCACGTAGTGCAGCACGGTCGCCTCGGCACGACCACGCTCCCCGGTGTCCATGACCGGCACGACGACGACATCGGCGGCCCGCAGCGCGTTGACCCCCTTCACGGTCACCAGCTCCGGATCCCCGGGACCCACCCCGACCCCGACCAGCCTGCTGCGCTCGCTCATGACGTCCGGCACCTCTCCACGAACCTACGGGCCACACCGGGCTCGGCCGCCCAGTGCGTGTGCAGATAACTCGCGTGCACACCTTGTTGTACGAAGCCTTCGACGCGGCGGGCGGGGGCGCGCAGGCCCCACGCGGGGCTCTCCCCGGCCCCCGGCTCCACGACGGTCCGGTGGAACTCGTGCCCCCGCATGCGCGTGCCGGCCGGCGCCAGCACACTGTCGCTCACGGCGACCGCGTCCCGATAGCCGAGGGTCAGCCGCTCCGACATCCGCGCGGTGGCGTCCAGCACCCCGCACATCGGCCGCCCGTCCAGCTCCCGGCACAGATACAGCAGCCCCGCGCACTCGGCGGCGACGGGCGCGCCGGACGCCGCGAGCGCGGCGACCTCCTTGCGCAGGGGCTCGTTGGCCGACAGCTCGGCCGCGTACACCTCGGGGAACCCGCCCCCGACGACGAGCCCGGCGGTGGCGTCCGGGAGTTGCTCGTCCCGCAACGGATCGAAGACGACGACATCGGCACCGGCGGCGGTGAGCAGCTCGACCTGCTCGGCATAGGAGAAGGTGAAGGCGGCCCCACCGGCAACGGCGACGACAGGTTTCTCGTCGGCCCGCTTCTCACCCGACCGAGACGGGTGGCCGTGGGTGGGCAAGCCGGGGGTCCAGGGGGCGGAGCCCCCTGGTACGGCACCAGCACCCCGGGCAAGCGCCTCCAACGCCGCAAGATCACACCCATCCGCAACCTGCGCGGCCATGGAAGCAACAGCCTCGACAGCAGCGCCCTGCCGTTCGGCAACAGGAACCAACCCGAGATGGCGAGAAGGCGTGGCCACCTGCGGCGCCCGCCGCAACGCACCGAGCACCGGCACCCCCGCCGACTCCAACGCCTCCCGCAACAACGCCTCGTGCCGGTCCGACGCGACCTTGTTCAGGATCACGCCCCCCACCCGCACCTCTGGATCCCAGGAGACGAACCCGTGCACCAGCGCCGCCACCGACCGCGACTGCGAGGACGCGTCCACGACGAGCACCACCGGCGCCCCCAGCAGCTTCGCGACCTGAGCGGTGGACGCCAGTTCCCCCTCGCCCGCCGCGCCGTCGTACATCCCCATCACGCCCTCGACGACGGCGAGGTCGCACCCGCGCGCCCCGTGCAGGAACAGCGGAGCGACCAGCTCCGGCCCGCACAGGTACGCGTCGAGGTTGCGCCCCGGCCGCCCGGTCGCGAGTGCGTGATACCCGGGGTCGATGTAGTCCGGCCCGACCTTGTGCGGGGACACGGTGAGCCCCCGCGCGGCGAACGCGGCCATCAGCCCCGTGGCGACGGTGGTCTTGCCGCTGCCGGACGACGGCGCGGCGATGACCAGCCGGGGTACCGCAGTCACCACTCGATGCCCTTCTGGCCCTTCTGGCCGGCGTCCATCGGGTGCTTGACCTTGGACATGTCGGTCACCAGATCGGCGAACTCCACCAGCTTCTCCGGAGCGTTCCGCCCGGTGATCACGACGTGCTGGGTGCCGGGCCGGTCCCGCAGCACCTCGACCACCTCGTCCGTGTCCACCCACCCCCAGTGCATCGGGTAGGCGAACTCGTCGAGCACGTACAGCCGGTACGTCTCGGCGGCCAGGTCCCGCTTGACCTGCTCCCAGCCCTCCCGGGCCTTCTCCTCGTTGTCCATCTGCGCATCGCGCTGCACCCAGGACCAGCCCTCGCCCATCTTGTGCCAGTCGACGGTGCCGCCCTCGCCGGAGGCGCCCAGCACCCGCAGCGCGTTCTCCTCGCCGACCTTCCACTTCGCCGACTTGACGAACTGGAACACCCCGATGGGCCACCCCTGGTTCCAGGCCCGCAGCGCGAGCCCGAAGGCGGCGGTGGACTTCCCCTTCCCGATCCCCGTGTGCACGACCACCAGCGGCCGGTTACGGCGCTGACGCGTGGTCAGACCGTCATCGGGCACGACACTCGGCTGTCCCTGCGGCATTACGCGGCCCTCCTCGAACGACTGTGCACGTCCTTCACCAGTCCGGCGATCGAGTCCGCCCGCAGCTCGTCGAGCGTCACCGCCGTCCCGCCCAGCTCACCCGCGAGCCGTCCGGCGAGCCCGAGCCGCACCGGCCCCGACTCGCAGTCCACGACGACGGACGCCACGCCCTCGGCGGCGAACAGCCGGGCCGCCCGCCCCGCGAGCGCCAGCGGCTCCGGACCGCCGGTGGCCCGCCCGTCCGTGACGACCACGACGAGCGCCCGCCGCGCGGGATCGCGCAGCCGCTCCACGCGCAGCACGTCGTGCGCCTTCAGCAGTCCCGCGGCGAGCGGAGTACGGCCCCCGGTGGGCAGCGACTCCAGCCGGGCCGCGGCGGCGTCCACCGACGACGTCGGAGGCAGCGCGACCTCGGCCGCCGCCCCCCGGAACGTCACCAGCCCCACCTTGTCCCGCCGCTGATAGGCGTCGAGCAGCAGCGACAGCACGGCCCCCTTCACGGCGCTCATCCGCTGCCGCGCCGCCATCGACCCGGAGGCGTCCACGACGAACAGCACGAGGTTGCCCTCACGCCCCTCCCGCGTCGCCTGCCGCAGATCGTCCCGGCGCACGACGAGCCCCCGGCCGGACCGCCCACGGGCCTTCTGGTGCGGCGCCGCGGCCTGCACGGTCGCCGCCAGATGCAGCTTGGTCAGGGCCCCCTGGGGCCGCCTCGCCCCCGTGGTCCGCCCGTGCTCGGTCCGCGCCCGCGAACGCCGCCCGGCCGCGCCCGCACCGATCCCGGGCACACTCAGCGCCTTGGTGCGGAACGGTTCGGCCGCCCGTACGGCGGACTGCTCGCCCGCCCCCGACGCCTGCGGCTCACCGCCCTCCCCGGCCTCGGGCCGCGCACCCGTGTCACCGCCCTGCGGACCCTCGTCCGGGGCCGGCTGTCCACCGCCTCCGCCCGGCCCGTCGTCGTCCGGGTCGGGGTCGGGGTCGGGGTCGTCCGCGCCGCCGAACTCCTCCAGCGTCTCGTCGAGCTTGTCCTCGTCGAGTCCCGGCGCGTCGAAGGGGTTACGGCGCCTGCGGTGCGGCAGGGCCAGCAGCGCCGCCTGCCGGACGTCCTCCGCGAGCACATCGGTCCGCCCGGCCCAGGCCGCCAGCGCGGTCGCCGTCCGCGCCATCACGATGTCGGCCCGCATCCCGTCCACCTCGAAGGCCGCGCAGGTCGCCGCGATCTGCCGCAGCGCCCCGTCGCCGAGCCGCACCGACGGCAACAACTCCCGCGCGGCGACGATACGTTGCCGTACAGCCGTCTCCTCGTGCGCCCATCGCCCGGCGAATCCGGCGGGATCGTCGTCGTAGGCCAGCCTGCGCCGTACGACCTCCACCCGCTGGTCGGGCTCGCGCGAGGCGGCCACCTCCACGGTCAGCCCGAACCGGTCGAGCAACTGCGGCCGCAGCTCGCCCTCTTCGGGGTTCATGGTCCCGACGAGCAGGAAGCGGGCGGCGTGCCGGACGGACACACCCTCGCGTTCGACGTACGACGCCCCCATCGCCGCCGCGTCCAGCAGCAGGTCGACCAGATGGTCGTGGAGCAGGTTGACCTCGTCGACGTACAGGATCCCGCGGTGCGCGTCGGCCAGCAGCCCCGGCTCGAAGGCCTTCACGCCCTCCGCCAGCGCCCGCTCGATGTCCAGCGCGCCCACGAGCCGGTCCTCCGAGGCGCCCACCGGCAGCTCCACCATCCGCGCCGGCCGGGTCTCGAACGCGGGCTCGTGCGGCCCGTCCGGGCAGCCGGGGTCGGGGGCGCCGGGATCGCAGGAGAACCGGCAGCCGACCACGACCTCGAGCGGCGGCAACAGCGCCGAAAGGGCACGCACGGCCGTCGACTTGGCGGTGCCCTTCTCCCCGCGCACCAGCACCCCGCCGACCGCCGGTGACACGGCGTTCAGCAGCAGCGCGAGCCGCAGGTCGTCCTGGCCGACGACGGCCGTGAACGGAAAGGGGATGCTGCTCACTGGTCGCCCTCCAGGTCGCCTTCCAGCTCCAGATACGTGGCCCGCAGCCGCTCCAGGGTGTCGGCGTCCGGTTCCGCCCACAGCCCGCGCTCGGCGGCCTCCAGCAGGCGTTCGGTGATCCCGCGCAGGGCCCACGGGTTGGACTTCTTCATGAAGTCCCGGTTCTCCGGCTCGAAGACGTACTCGGCGCTGAGCTTCTCGTACATCCAGTCGTCGACCACGCCCGCCGTCGCGTCGTAGCCGAAGAGGTAGTCGACGGTCGCCGCCATCTCGAAGGCGCCCTTGTAGCCGTGCCGGCGCATGGCCGCCATCCAGCGCGGGTTGACCACCCGGGCACGGAACACCCGGTGCGTCTCCTCGCCCAGCGTGCGGGTCTTCACCTGGTCCGGAACGGCGGAGTCGCCGACGTACGCCTCGGGGCTGGCACCCGTCAGATGCCGCACCATGGCGACCATGCCGCCGTGGTACTGGAAGTAGTCGTCGGCGTCGACGAGGTCGTGCTCACGGGTGTCGACGTTCTTGGCGGCGACGGCGATCCGCCGGAACGCGGTCTCCATGTCCCCGCGCGCCGCCCGCCCGTCGAGCCCGCGCCCGTAGGCGTAACCGCCCCAGACGGCGTACACCTCGGCGAGGTCGGCGTCGCTGCGCCAGTTGCGGGCGTCGATCAGCGGCAGCAGACCCGCCCCGTACGCCCCCGGCTTGGAGCCGAAGACCCGGGCCGTCGCGCGCCGCCGGTCGCCGTGCGCGGCGGTGTCCTCGTCGGCGTGCGCCTTCACGAAGTTGCTCCCGGCCGGCTCGTCCAGCTCGGCCACCGTGCGCACGGCGTCGTCGATGAGGCCCACCACGTGCGGGAACGCGTCCCGGAAGAAGCCGGAGATACGGACCGTGACATCGATGCGCGGCCGGCCCAGCTCGGCCGGGGGGATCACCTCGAAGCCGGTGACCCGGCGCGAGGCGTCGTCCCAGACGGGACGGCAGCCCAGCAGGGCGAGGATCTCGGCGATGTCGTCGCCCTGCGTCCGCATGGCGGAGGTGCCCCAGACCGTCAGACCGACGGACTTCGGGTACTCACCGGTGTCCTGGAGATAGCGCTGCACCAGGGAGTCGGCGAGCGACTGCCCGACCTCCCAGCTCAGCCGGGACGGGATCGCCTTGGGGTCGACGGAGTAGAAGTTCCGGCCGGTCGGCAGGACGTTGACCAGACCGCGGGTCGGCGAGCCCGACGGGCCGGCCGGGACGTAACCGCCGTCCAGCGCCTTGAGGACGTGCCCGATCTCGTCCGTGGTCCGCGCCAGCCGCGGCACCACCTCGGCGCAGGCGAACTCCAGCACCGCTACGGCGGCCGGGAGTTCGGTGCCGAGGACGTCCCGCACCAGCGGCCGGGCGGCCGTGACGTCCCAGCCGCGCGACTCCATGCCCTCCGCGACCCGCCGGCACAGCTGCTCCAGCAGATCGATCGCGTCGGCCGCCGTGCGCGCCGGACCCTCGACCAGGTCCGACAGCTCCACGGGCACCTTCACCGGCGCCCCCGGCTCGGCCAGCAACTCCTTCTCGACCAGCCCGAAATGGGCCGCGAAGGACGCCCGGAGCCCCGGCAGCGCGTTCGCCTGCCCGCCCCACACCTGCGAGGCCCGCAGCACGGCGAGCACCAGGTTCACCCGCGCCTCGTCGACCGGGCCACCGCCCAGGATGTGCAGACCGTCGCGGATCTGCACGTCCTTGATCTCGCACAGATAGCCGTCGATGTGCATGACGAACTCGTCGAAGTCGTCCTCGTCCGGCTGCTCGTCCACGTGCAGGTCGTGGTGGAGCTCGGCCGCCTTCACCAGCGTCCAGATCTGCGCCCGCACCGCCGGCGCCTTCACCGGGTCCAGGTCGGAGACCAGCGCGTACTCGTCGAGGAGCTGCTCCAGCTTCGCCAGGTCGCCGTAGGTGTCCGCCCGGGCCATCGGCGGCACCAGATGGTCGACGACGGTGGCGTGCCCGCGCCGCTTGGCCTGGGTGCCCTCACCGGGGTCGTTGACGATGAACGGGTAGATCAGCGGCAGATCGCCGAGGACCGCGTCCGGGGCGCAGCCGGGGCCGAGCCCGAGCCCCTTGCCGGGCAGCCACTCCATCGTGCCGTGCTTGCCCATGTGCACGACCGCGTCGGCACCGAAACTGTTCTCCAGCCACCGGTAGGCGGCCATGTAGTGGTGCGACGGCGGCATGTCGGGGTCGTGGTAGATCGCGATCGGGTTCTCCCCGAAGCCGCGCGGCGGCTGGATCATCACCACGACGTTCCCGAACTGCAGGGAGGCGAGGACGATCTCGTCCCCGTCGACGTAAAGGGTCCCCGGCGGCTCACCCCACGCCTCCAGCATGCCGTCCCTGAGCTCCGGGTCGAGCTGGTCGAACCACACCCGGTAGTCGGCGAGCGGCACGCGGGCGGGCGCGGCGGCCAGCTGCTCCTCGGTGAGCCACTCGACGTCGTGACCACCGGCGCTGATGAGCCGGTGGATCAGCTCGTCGCCGTCGTCGGGGTGCCCCTCGACGACGTATCCGGCGTCCCGCAGCGCGTCCAGCACCCGTACCGCCGACGCGGGCGTGTCCAGCCCGACCGCGTTGCCGACCCGTGAGTGCTTGGTCGGGTACGCGGTGAAGACCAGCGCGATCTTCTTCTCGCCGTTCGGCTTGTGCCTCAACTGCGCGTGCCGTACGGCGATCCCGGCGACGCGCCCGGCCCGCTCGGGGTCGGCGACGTACACCGGGACCCCGTCCGGTCCCTGCTCCTTGAACGAGAACGGGACGGTGATCAGCCGGCCGTCGAACTCCGGGATCGCGACCTGCATCGCCGCGTCCATGGGGGAGAGGGCGGCGTCGGACTCGTCCCAGGCCTGCCGCGAGGAGGTCAGGCACAGGCCCTGCAGGACCGGGACGTTCAGTTCGGCGAGCGCCCCGATGTCCCAGGCCTCCTCGTCGCCGCCCGCCGAGGCCTGCGAGGCGTGCGTGCCGCCCGCGGCGAGCACGGTGGCGACCAGGGCGTCCGTCCCGCCGAGGATCTCGTACAGCTCCGCGTCCGCCCCGCGCAGCGAACCGCAGTACACGGGCAGCGCGTTGGCCCCCCGCGCCTCGATCGCCTCGCACAGGGTGTCCACGAACGCGGTGTTGCCGCTCAGCTCATGGGCCCGGTAGAAGAGCACGCCGACGGTCGGCCGGCCGCTCTCCTGCGGACGGGGGCCGTGGACGCCGTACTCGGGCATCTTCCGCGGCTCGACGAACCCCTCGCCGGTCAGCAGCACGGTGTCCGAGAGGAACCGGGCGAGTTCGGTGAGGTTGTCGGGCCCGCCCTCGACCAGGTACCGCAGCGCCTCGGCCACCACACCGGCCGGCACCGACGACTCGGCCATCAGCTCGGCGTCCGGCACGCTCTCGCCGCCCAGCAGCACGGTCGGGATCCCGGACGCCTTGAGCACGGCCAGCCCGTCCTCCCAGGCCCGCTTGCCGCCGAGCAGCCGTACGACGGCGAGGTCGGCGCCGTCCAGGAGACCGGGCAGCTCGTCCGTGACGTCGACGCGGGTCGGGTTGCCGATCCGGTAGCCGGCGCCGGTGGCGGCCCGGGCCGCCAGCAGATCGGTGTCGGCGGTCGACAACAACAACACAGTGCTCATGCGGGCGCTCCCGGTGGAATGAAAGGCAGTCCTTGCGGCGCGCCCGACTCGATGAGCCGCATGAGCGCGTCCGTGTCCGCGTGCTGTTCGATCAGATCGCCGAGCCGGTCGAGCTGCTCCTCGCGCAGCGCGGCGAACGAGGTGTCCGGGGCCGGCACGAACCGGCGGCCCGCGGCGGCCGCCACCTCGCGCAGGAACGCCCGCCGGAACCCGTCGGACTCCAGCGAGCCGTGCCAGTGCGTGCCCCAGGTCTGCCCGACCCGGCAGCCGTCCAAGAAGGCTTCGCCGCCCTGGACGTCGGCGACCCCGTGGTGGATCTCGTATCCCGAGACCGGCTCCCCGAGTGCCTCCCCTTCCGGCCGGGCAAGGATCTTCTCGGGGGCGAACCTGACCCTCAGGGGCAGCACCCCGAGGCCTTCGACCTGCCCCCGACGGCTCTCGACCTCGTCCTCGATGTGCCGGCCGAGGATCTGGAAGCCGCCGCAGATGCCGAGAACCGGGCGCCCTTCCGCGGCTCTGCCGACGAGGGCGTCGGCGAGCCCGCGCTCGTGCAGCCACTCCAGCGCGCGGACGGTCCCGCGCGTCCCGGGGACGACGACGAGATCGGCGTCGGCCAGTTCCTCCGGCCGGTCCACGAACCGCACGACGACACCGGGTTCGGCGGCGAGCGCGTCGACATCGGTGAAGTTCGACATGAGCGGGACCGCGCACACGGCCACCCGCAGCACGTCCTCGCCGACCGGGGCGGAGGCGCGGGAGTTCCGGACCCCCATCCCGTCCTCCTCGTCGATCCCGAGCCCGTGCCGGAAGGGCAGCACCCCGTAGGTCCGCCGCCCGGTGAGCCCGTGGAGCATGTCCAACCCCGGTTCGAGCAGCGAGACATCCCCCCGGAACTTGTTCACCAGGAACCCGGCGACCAGCCGCTGGTCCTCCTCCGACAGAAGAGCGACCGTCCCGAAGAAGGAGGCGAAGACACCCCCGCGGTCGATGTCCCCGACGACCAGCACGGGCAGCCCGGCATTCCGGGCGATCCCCATGTTGACGATGTCGGTGCGCCGCAGATTGATCTCGGCCGGACTCCCCGCCCCCTCACAGATCACCGCGTCATACGTGCCCCGCAGTTCTGCGAGACACTCCAGCACCGTCCCGAGCAGCTGCCGCTGCCGCCCCCCGTGGTAGCCCCGCGCGCTCAGCTCGCCCACCGGCCTGCCGAGCAGCACCACCTGACTGCTCTGCTCGCCACCGGGCTTGAGCAGCACGGGATTCATCAGCGCGGTCGGCTCGATGCGGCAGGCCTGCGCCTGCATGGCCTGCGCCCGCCCGATCTCCGCGCCCTCGCGGGTCACGAAGGAGTTCAGCGACATGTTCTGCGCCTTGAAGGGCGCGACCTTGACCCCCTGGCGGACCAGCCACCGGCAGATCCCGGCCGTGACGACGCTCTTGCCGGCGTCGGAGGTGGTGCCGGCGACGAGGAGACCCCCGCTCATGACCTGTGCCCCCTTGCGATGAGGCGCCCGGCGACACAGACGCCGAGCGCGAGCAGACCGACGCGCCGGGAGAGCCGTACGGCCCGCTCGATGTCGCCCGTGGCGACGGCGCGTCCTTCCCCGTTGAGCACCGGCCGGTGCTCGACCCGGCCCCCGTACGACAGCGTCCCGCCCAGCCGCACCCCGAGGGCCCCCGCGAACGAGGCCTCGACGGGCCCGGCGTTGGGGCTGGGATGCCGGTCCGCGTCCTGCCGCCAGGCCCGTACGGCCCCGCGCGGATCGTCCCCGGCCAGCGCGGCGAGTACGGCGGTCAGCCGTGCCCCCGGCCACCCGGCGAGGTCGTCGAGCCGGGCCGAGGCCCACCCGAACCGCCGGTAACGGGCGGATCGGTGACCCACCATCGCGTCCAGTGTGTTGACGGCCCGGAACCCGAGCAGCCCCGGCACCCCGCCCACCGCGCCCCACACCAGGGCGCCCACGACGGCGTCGGAGGTGTTCTCCGCGACGGACTCCACCACGGCCCGCGCGATCCCGTCGGCGTCGAGAGCCTGCGGGTCCCGCCCGCACAGATGCGGCAGCCGGGCCCGCGCCGCCTCGACGTCCCCCGCCTCCAGGGCCCGCCCGACGGTCCGGGCCTCACGGACGAGCGAGGTCCCGCCGACCACGGCCCAGGTGGCGGCGGCGGTCAGGACGACGGAGGCGGTGGGGGAGCGGCGTACGGCCCTCTCGGCGGCGGACCCGAGAGCGACCGCGCCACCCGCGCACACGGCGGTGTGCAGGGCGCCGCGTCCCCGGTGGTCCCGCCACAGCAGCCGCTCCACGGCACCGGCGGCCCGCCCGAACGCGGCGACCGGATGCCCCCGGCGGGGATCGCCGAGGAGCAGGTCACCGAGGAGGCCGGCAGCGGCGCCGTACGCGAAGACGCGATCGGCTCGCATCGGCTCAGCCGGCCGTGGGGGCGGGCAGCGATCCTGGGCTGTACCTGAGAGCCGGGCGGACTCCCGAACGGCAGGCGAGCATGGCGATATGTCCTCACTCAGGGTGTCCACGCCCTGGTTCGACGAGACCGGCGGCGAGAGTTCCTGGCTCCCGGGGCTACCTACCCCGGTGACAGTGGCGGGACCGCGCCGGATTCTCACCGGCTTCCTCTTCTGCCGCCGTACATGGCCCCGGCAGTCCACCACGCCCCTGGAAGGGCCGTCAACTTGCCGTTGACCTGCACGGGGAGAGTGTGCAGAACCCCACACGGGGGTGGTTCGCGAGGTCCTGAGGAGAGGTCATGCAGAGAGGTCATGCAGAAGGGGTGCGGGACGGCGATCCGTCCCGCACCCCTTCGGTGGTCGAGCAGATGGGTCAGGCGACGATCAGGGAGATCCCGTACGCCACCGCGGCCGCGCACGCGGCGAAGCACGCGTACGCGCCGGTGACCGCGAGAGCGGCGGAGCCGCCCTCTTCGGAGGCCCGCTCCTGGCGGGACAGGCCCATGACGCCGAGGGTGAACAGGGCCACGAGGGCCACCGTGATCACGAGGCTGACGCCGAAGACGGAGCCCAGGGCCGCCCAGTCGATGTCCATGCTGATTCTCTTCCTTCGTACCGGGTGGGCGGGCTCAGGCGGCCGGAGCCGTCGGCTCGGTCGTGGTGGTGGCCGTGGCGGCCGGGGACGGGATGGTGGCCGCCAGGTTCTCGGCGACCGGGTGGGCCGGGGGCACGGCCACGGCGGCGATCGCCGTGGTCACCACGCCGGCCGGCTCTGCGTGGTCGTGGTCGTTGACGTTGGTGTGGTCGACGACCTCGCGGCGGGAGATCTTCCAGATCGCCGCGCTGGAAGCGACGAGGAAGACCAGGACCAGGCCCGTGCCCCAGTCGCCCAGGCCGGTGACGGACTCGGCCAGCGCGCCCACCAGGGCGGCCGCCGGGAGCGTCAGGCCCCAGGCCACGAACATCCGGGTCGCCGTCGACCAGCGGACCACACCGCCCTTGCGGCCCAGGCCCGCGCCCATCACCGAACCGGAGACGGAGTGCGTGGTGGACAGGGAGAAGCCGAGGTGGGAGGAGGCCAGGATGACCGTCGCCGCGCTGGTCTGGGCGGCGAAGCCCTGCTGCGGCTGAAGGTCGGTCAGGCCCTTGCCCATGGTGCGGATGATGCGCCAGCCGCCGAGGTAGGTGCCGAGCGCGATGGCCATGCCGGCGGAGAGGATGACCCAGGTGGGCGGGTCCGAGTCGGGGGCGACGGCGCCGCCCGCGACCAGGGCCAGGGTGATGATGCCCATCGTCTTCTGCGCGTCGTTCGTGCCGTGCGCCAGGGAGACCAGGCCGGCCGAGGCGATCTGGCCCGCGCGGTAGCCCTTCGCCGCGGCCTTGCCGTCGGCCTTCCTGCCCAGCGTGTACGACAGCCGGGTGGCGAGCATCGCGGCGACGCCCGCCACGATCGGGGCCGCGACGGCCGGGATCAGGACCTTGGTGACCAGGACGTCACCGTGCACCGCGCCCAGGCCGGCCGAGGCGATGGTGGCGCCGATCAGGCCGCCCATGAGGGCGTGCGAGGAGCTGGAGGGCAGACCCACCAGCCAGGTCAGCAGGTTCCAGAGGATCGCGCCGACCAGGGCGGCGAAGATGACCTCGGGACGGATGCCGGTCTCGTCGACGAGACCCTTGGAGATCGTGTTCGCGACCTCCACCGAGAGGAAGGCGCCCACAAGGTTCAGCACGGCGGACATGGCCACCGCGACCTTGGGCTTGAGTGCACCGGTCGAGATGGTGGTGGCCATCGCGTTGGCGGTGTCGTGGAAACCGTTCGTGAAATCGAACGCGAGTGCGGTGACCACCACAATCGCGAGGATCAGCGAGAAGTTTTCCATTTACCCAGGCAATCGTTCGAAGTCATTGGTTTGTTGAAGGTAGGTAACCTGGGTAAACGGAAGGTGAACTGAGGGGGGCGCGAGGGTGTCCGAATGTGGTCGTCGTCACTACGTTCGCACGCCGCCCAAGCGCGACCGGGCCGCCGCCCCCGCCGGCTCCCCCCGAAGAGACGCTTCTCACGCGGCGGCCTCCGGTGCCGGGCGGTCGCGCCCCCTGGCAGGATCGGGGCATGGGTGAACAGCTGAGCGACGAACGTCAGGCCTGGGCGGCGCTCGTGGCGACGGCCCGCCGCACCGTCGCCGACGGCCTGGTCGTCGGCACCTCCGGCAACGTCTCCGTACGGGTCGGCGACACCGTGCTCGTCACCCCTTCGGGCGTGCCCTACGACCGCCTCACCCCGGACGACGTCACCGGTGTCGACCTCGACGGCCGGCAGGTGCGCGGCACGCTCGTGCCGACCAGCGAGCTGCCCCTGCACCTCGCCGTCTACCGCCGCACCGACGCCCGCGCGATCGTGCACACCCACGCCGTGCACGCCACCGCCGTCTCGACCCTCGTCGCCGAGCTCCCGACCGTCCACTACATGGCCGGCGCCCTCGGCGGCCCCGTCCGGGTCGCCCCCTACGCGACGTACTGCACCGAGGAGTTGGCCGAGCACGCCCTGCGTGCGCTGACCGACCGCACCGGCTGCCTCCTCCAGAACCACGGCACCCTCACCTACGGCGCCACGCTCGACCAGGCGTTCGACCGAACGGCCCAGCTGGAGTGGATGTGCCACCTCTGGCTCACCGCCTCCTCGGTCCCCGGCCACACCCCGACCCTCCTGACAAGGACCCAGATGACAGAGGCAGCCACCCGCCTCCAGAACTACGGCCAACAGCCCTGAACACCTTCTCCACCCCGCCCGCCACCTCCCCACCCAACGACGTCGCCCCGCCGACTTCTCTTCTGGCGGCCGCTTCTTCCCGCCGCGACGGCGCTCAGCCGCGACGGTGCCCATCGGCGGTGCCGAACCTCCCCGCGCCCTCGCCGCCTCAGCCCGGCCGCCCTCTGTCCGTCTGGTGGCTTCGCCCCGCTGCCCTCTCTCCGGCCGGTGGCTTCGCCCCGCTGCCCTCTCTCCGCCGGTCATTTCGTCCCGCCGACTTCTCTTCTGGCGGTCGCTTCTTCCCGCCGCGACGGCGCTCAGCCGTGATGGAGCCCATCGGCGGTGCCGAACCTTCCCGCACCCTCGCCGCCTCAGCCCGGCCGCCCATCGCTCCAGCCGCTGACTTTGTCCCGCCGTCCTGACTCCGGCCGGTCGTTTTTTCCCGCCCCGACGGTGCACGTCGGCGGTGCCGAACCCTCCCGTACTTCCACCGCCACCCCGCCCCCGCTGGCCGTCAAGAGGAATGGCCAGGACACTGGACGGGTGCGCACTGTCACCGCGACGGCCGCCGCCGTCACCGCAGCCCTGGCCGCCGGCGCCGCCAGTGTCGCCGCCGGCCGGCTCGCCAGCGACGCCGCACTCAAGGCGCCGCCCGGCCGACCCCTGCCCACCGAACCCCGGCTCACCGTGCACGGCACCGCCGCCGGCCAGGTGACCCTCACCCGGCACCTCGCCACCCTCCGCCCCGGCACCTACGGCCTCGCCGGCGACGGCTCCCACGCGGTCGTCGGTCCCGTCCTCACCGGCGCCGCCCACTCCGCCGACACCGTCGTCCGCCGCCTCGAACAGGTGACGCACGGCACCCTCGACCCCGGCGACGCGGTCTGGCTCACCCCCAACCTCTACGTCGGCACCCCGAGCGGCACCCTGGGCCTCGACCACGCCGACGTCGACGTCCCCGGCGAACTCGGCAACCTGCCCGCCTGGTTCGTCCCCGGCGCCCGCCGCACCTGGGTCATCGCGGTGCACGGCCTCGGCACCACCCGCGAACAGGCCCTGAACCTCCTCGGCTTCCTGCACCACCGCCGCTTCCCCGTGCTCGCCCTGTCCTACCGCGGCGACCTCGGCGCCCCCCGCCCCACGGACGGCCTCAACCACCTCGGCCAGACCGAGTGGCGCGACCTGGACGCGGCGATGCGCTACGCCGTCCGCTACGGCGCCGAGCGCCTCGTCCTGCTCGGCTGGTCCACCGGCGCCACCATGGCCCTGCGCGCCGCGGCCCGCTCCGGGCTGCGCGACCTCGTCTCCGGACTCGTCCTGGACTCCCCGGTGCTGGACTGGCAGTCCACCCTGCGCGCCCTCGCCGCCGCCCGGCACACCCCCGGCGTGCTGCTGCCGCTCGCCGTCCGCGCCGCCCAGGGCCGCACCAGTCTGCACGCCACCCCCGACGGCCACGGCGACGACATCGCCGACCCGGCCCGGCTGACCGTGCCGACCCTGATCTTCCACGGCCCCGACGACACCGTGGCCCCCTGGCACGTCTCCCGTCGCCTCGCCGCCCGCCGCCCCGACCTGGTCGCCCTCCACACCGTCGCCCAGGCCCCGCACGGCGCCATGTGGAACGCCGACCCCAAGGCCTACGAAGAGGCCCTCCGCCGCTTCCTCACCCCCCTCAGCTGAACCGCGCGGCACCTCCCCACCGCACCGGTCCCGAAGGTTCCGTTTAAGCCCGTACCACTGGCCTGAACCCGTCTCCTCGCCGCTCCTCGGACCCCGTGCGTTGGCCAGTCCCGTCGCCCGCGGTGACATTCCGTTTGGGTTTTCGGACCGTCAACCGGAAGACTGCACCCGTGACGTCCCGTATCCCGCGCGACTCCAGGCTTCGACTCGTCCGCCCGCGACCCCTGGCCGCCGCCCCCACAGCTGTGAACCAGCGGCGCCCGCGCCGCCCCGCGCCCCGCCCCCCGGAGGGCACTCCGGCCCCGGCGGAGCTGGCCAGAATGGCACGCTCAGGTCTGGCCGCCGCGGCCCGTGTCGCGCGCTGGGCCGACGGCGTCCTCGGCCCCGGCGGTGACGCCGCGACCGCCGACGGCAAGGCCACGCTCTCCGGCCAGACCGCCGAACGCGCGGCCCGCGATCTGGCCCTGACCCCGGATCAGGTCCGCCACGACTGGGACACCGCCCGGCTGGCGGGCCTCGTCGAGGTGCACGGCGACAGCGCCCGCCCCGGCTGGCGGCTGCGCGCCTGGGACCGCGACGACACCGCCGTCCTGCGCGGCTGGGTCGCCCTGTTCGACGCCTGGTCCCTCGCCACCCCGGAACCCGCCGAGGAGGAGCCCGCGGCCGTCGCCGAGGTCGTCTCGGCGATGCCCCAGGTGCTCTCCTTCCTCCAGCTGTCCGCCGGGCCCGTCCCCGTGGACCAGCTCCTTGACCTGCTGCGCCAGCGCGTCACCGAGCTGCGCACCGAGCGCTGCGAGGTCCCCTACGCCGCCGACGCGGCCGGTCCGCCGGCCCCCGCCGCCCCCGGGCCCTCCGCCGACGCCGACCCGGCGGAGCCCGCCCGGGACGCCGAACTCGCCCCCCTGCTCGACTGGGCCCTGCACGCGCTCGCCTCCGTGGGCGCCCTCACCTGCGGCGACGGCCAGGCCACCCTCACCCCGCTGGGCAACTGGGCGGTGTGGGTCAAGCTGGAGCAGATCTGCGTGGCCGCGCAGAGCCCCGCCGGCAACATCGAGCAGGCCGCGGAGGACATGCTCCGCGGCTGCGCCCAGCTGCGCCCCAACGCGGCCCGCGCCGAGTACCGCGCCTGGCTCGCCGCCCGTCCCGTCGGCAGCGCCGTCACCGAGCTGCTCGTCGCCGCCCGCGGCGAGGACGCCCTGCTGCGCGGCCTGGCCTTCGAGGCGCTGCGCGTCGTGGGGGCCCCCGCCGAGCCCGATGTGCGGGCCGTCGTGGAGGTGGCCGCGCTCAGACCGTACGCGCTGCTCTGGCTGGCCGAGCACGACGGCGTCGACCCCGAGGACGCCCACGAGGTGCTCACCCGTGAGGAGGCCACCTGGCTGTGGGTCGACACCGCCGCCGCGGTCGCCGACCACGGCGAGGCCCCGATGCTGGTCCGGCACCTGGAGTCCGCGCTGCAGCCGACCGTGCCCGCGCTGCTCGCCGAGGTGCGCGCCGTCGGACACCCCCGCACCGTGCAGGTCCTGGTGGCGCTGGCCGCCGCGCACCCCGACCCGGCGCTGGCCAAGGCCGTCCGCCGGGCCGCCTTCCAGGTGCACACGGGCGGCTGAGCCGACCCGTGTCCGGGGCCTTCCGGGGCCCCGGGCCGTCAGGTCTGGATGTCCGGCGCGTAGGTGCCGAAGCTCCAGATGTTGCCCTCCAGATCGCGGGCCAGGTAGTCGCGGGAGCCGTAGTCCTGGTCCGTAGGGGGCATCAGGACCTCGGCGCCCTGTTCCACGGCCCGGCGGTGGTGCGCGTCCACGTCGTCCACCACGACGTACACCCCGGTCGGGCCCGCGTCCTTCATCGCCGTGTCGAAGACCCCGCCGCGGCCCTTCGAACCGATCATCACGGCGCCGTTGCCCTGCACCAGCTCGGCGTGCATCACGGCGCCGTTCTCGCCCTCGTACACCGACAGCTCCGTGAAGCCGAAGGCCTCGGTGAGCTGCCGTATCGCCGCCTTCGCGTCGGCGTACAGCAGCGTGGGATAGACGCTCGGGCGGCCGCTCGCGCCTGTCATGCAGATCACTCCCTCGTCAAGATCGAACACCTGAACCCAGAAAAAGTGCTTGCACGGGGCCGTTAGACTGGCCTCATGGCCATTCTCCTCGCGCATTAGACGGCGGGAACGTCCTCAGCCGCACAACCCGCCACCGACCCCGCACAGGAGTCTGACCGTGATCTCCGCCTCCGGCATCGAGCTGCGCGCCGGTGCCCGCATCCTCATCGAGAGCGCCTCCTTCCGTGTCGCCAAGGGCGACCGCATCGGCCTGGTCGGGCGCAACGGCGCGGGCAAGACGACGCTGACCAAGGTCCTGGCCGGCGAGGGCATCCCCGCCGCGGGCCAGGTCACCCGCTCCGGCGAGGTCGGCTACCTCCCGCAGGACCCGCGCACCGGCGACCTCGACGTCCTCGCCCGCGACCGCATCCTGTCCGCGCGCGGCCTCGACGTCCTCATCCGCAAGATGCGGGAGAACGAACAGCGCATCGCCAACGGCACCGGCGCCACCCGCGACAAGGCCATGCGGCAGTACGAGCGCCAGGAGACGGAGTTCCTCACCAAGGGCGGGTACGCCGCCGAGGCCGAGGCCGCCACCATCGCCGCCGCCCTCAACCTGCCCGACCGGGTGCTCGGCCAGCCCCTGCACACCCTCTCGGGCGGTCAGCGCCGCCGTGTGGAACTCGCCCGCATCCTGTTCTCCGACGCGGACACGCTCCTGCTCGACGAGCCGACGAACCACCTCGACGCCGACTCGATCGTCTGGCTGCGCGACTACCTCAAGACCTACCGCGGCGGCTTCATCGTCATCTCCCACGACGTCGACCTGGTCGAGACGGTCGTCAACAAGGTGTTCTACCTGGACGCCAACCGCTCCCAGATCGACGTCTACAACATGGGCTGGAAGCTCTACCAGCAGCAGCGCGAGGCCGACGAGAAGCGCCGCAAGCGCGAGCGGCAGAACGCCGAGAAGAAGGCCGCCGCCCTGCACTCGCAGGCCGACAAGATGCGCGCCAAGGCCACCAAGACCGTGGCCGCGCAGAACATGGCCAAGCGCGCCGACCGGCTGCTCGCCGGCCTGGACGCGGTCCGGGTCTCCGACAAGGTCGCCAAGCTCCGCTTCCCGGAGCCCGCGCCCTGCGGCAAGACCCCGCTGATGGCCGAGGGCCTGTCGAAGTCGTACGGCTCGCTGGAGATCTTCACCGACGTCGACCTCGCCATCGACAAGGGCTCCCGGGTCGTCATCCTCGGCCTCAACGGCGCCGGCAAGACCACCCTGCTGCGGCTGCTCGGCGGTGTGGAGCAGCCCGACACCGGCGAGGTCCGCCCCGGCCACGGCCTCAAGCTCGGCTACTACGCGCAGGAGCACGAGACCCTCGACCCGGAGCGCACCGTCCTGGAGAACATGCGCTCCGCCTCCCCGGACCTGGACCTCGTGGAGGTCCGCAAGGTGCTCGGCTCGTTCCTGTTCTCCGGTGACGACGTCGACAAGCCCGCCGGTGTCCTCTCCGGCGGTGAGAAGACCCGCCTCGCGCTCGCGACCCTCGTGGTCTCCTCGGCGAACGTCCTGCTGCTCGACGAGCCCACCAACAACCTCGACCCCGCCAGCCGTGAGGAGATCCTCGGCGCGCTGCGTACCTACAAGGGAGCGGTCGTCCTCGTCACCCACGACGAGGGGGCCGTGGAGGCGCTCCAGCCCGAGCGGATCATCCTGCTGCCCGACGGTGTCGAGGACCTGTGGGGCTCCGACTACGCGGATCTCGTCGCGCTCGCTTGATCATCCGTGGTGGATCATCCGTCTTGGATCATTCGGCCCATGGGTGATCCCTCATCTGTGTGAGATCTCCTCGTATCGAGGTGTGTCCTACATCCATTTTCCGGCCGATCCCTTTGTCGACAAGGGATCGGCCGTCGTGCGTCTCTGACCTGGTACTTCGCCGAAGAACCCGTTCGGCCGTACGAACATCTCCGGTTGGAATCACAGGTTCCACTTGTGGGGACGCGCTCCTGTCGTCAAAACCCTCTCGCACGGACCTTGCCGAATGGGTGGCCATCGGGCCCCGGAGGGGTGATCATGAGGGGACCAGAGCGCACTTCCCATGAGGAGGCACGGGTGGCCGAGACTCTGAAGAAGGGCAGCCGGGTGACCGGCGCCGCGCGCGACAAGCTCGCGGCAGACCTGAAGAAGAAGTACGACTCCGGTGCGAGCATCCGGGCGCTGGCCGAGGAGACCGGCCGCTCGTATGGCTTCGTACACCGGATGCTCAGCGAGTCGGGCGTCACGCTCCGTGGGCGTGGCGGTGCGACGCGAGGCAAGAAGGCCGCCTCGTCCTGACCCGGGCGGCCCGCCGGCTTCGATGGTGCCACCCGGTCGGTTCTCCGATCGGCCGGGTGGTTACTGTGCAGTCACTTAGCTGTTCACCAGCTGACCGCTGACTGACCGCACGCATCGGAGGCGCCCCATGGCCACGCCCGACCAGGAACTCGTTCCCCTGCTCGACCAGGACGGCGTACGGCTCACCGTCGACGACGCGCTCGCCACGGTGACGCTGACCAACCCGGCCAAGCGCAATGCGCAGAGCCCCGCGATGTGGCGGGCGCTCGCCGAGGCCGGGCGGCTGCTGCCGGGCTCCGTCCGGGTGGTCGTGCTGCGCGGCGAGGGCAAGTCCTTCTCCGCCGGCCTCGACCGGCAGATGTTCACGCCCAAGGGGATCGAGGGCGAACCCTCCTTCATCGATCTCGCGCGCAGTGGTGACGCCGAACTCGACGCCGCCATCGCCGGGTTCCAGGAGGGCTTCACCTGGTGGCGACGGAACGACGTGGTGACCGTCGCCGCCGTCCAGGGCCATGCCATCGGCGCGGGCTTCCAGCTCGCGCTCGCCTGTGACCTGCGCGTCGTCGCCGACGACGTGCAGTTCGCCATGCGCGAGACCGCCCTCGGCCTGGTGCCGGATCTGACGGGCACCCACCCCCTCGTCTCCCTCGTCGGCTACGGCCGCGCGGCCGAGATCTGCCTGACCGGGCGGTTCGTGGGCGCACAGGAGGCGGTCGACTCCGGGCTCGCCAACCGCGCGGTGCCGGCGGCGGAACTCGACGCGGCGGCACGGGAGCTGGCCACCGCGCTGCTCGCCGCGCCGCGCGAGGCCGTGATCGAGACCAAGGCGTTGCTGCGCGGCGCCGCGGACCGCACCTACGACGAGCAGCGCGCCGCCGAGCGGGCCGCCCAGACACGGCGGCTGCGCGACCTGGCCGGCCTCGGCGAATGACGGGCGCCGCCCGTCAGCCCACCCCCGTCACCAGCACCGCGACCGTCGGGTGATCCGGTAGCGCCCGGCTCACCGTCGCGCGGACCTGCCGTGCCACGTCCACGGCCCGGTGGTCCGCGCGGACCGTGATCTCCACACGGGCGTGCCGGTGCGGCAGCGCCGCGACCGCGGTGCCCTCGACGCTCGTCAGGTGCACCGCCCTGCCCAGCGCGCCGGTCAGGCCCGTCACCCCCGGCACGGACAGCGCCGCCTGTGCCGCGAGCGCTTCCTCGCCGGTGAGGGACGGGCCGGCGGGCACCGCGGCCGGGGGTGCCGACGGCCGCGGGGCGGACTCGTCCCCGTCGAGCAGGTCCGTCACCCGCAGATCCACCTCCGTGACCGTCAGCCCGAGCCGCCGCGTCGCCGCCGTCGCCAGCGCCCGCCGCACCCGGCCCGCCGTCGTGGGCAGCGGCCACGCGGGGGACGCCGCGAAGTCCGCCGTCACCCGGAGGGGTCCCGGCGGCAGCCCGCTCGGCGGAGGCGGTACGACGGGTTCGTCCGCGTCGTCCGGGTCGGCCGGGGCCAGCCGCAGCACCCCCAGCCGCACCCCCGGCACCTCCCGGACCGCCGCCCGCAGTACGCCGTTCGCCGCCTCCTCCGCGATCCACGCCCCGTCGCGCGGGCCCCCCAGGGGCAGCAGTCTGCCCAGGCCCAGCCGATGCCGTACCGCACTCGTCGCACTCGTCGACCCATCCATTCCTCCAGCCTGCCGCATCCCCGGGGCGCGGCAGGGCAACGGCGCTTACCGTGGTCGAAGGGACGACGACCGAGAAGGACGTACGGCCATGACAGAGGCAACGGAGCAGACCCGGACGCAGGGCACGGACGGCGGCACCGAGACCGTCTCCACCCGCAAGCCGACCCGGCGCGGCGGCGGTGATCCCTCGACCCGGGGGCGGACCACCATCGCCGACGGTGTCGTGGAGAAGATCGCGGGCCTCGCGACCCGGGACGTCGTCGGCGTCCACGCGATGGGCAGCGGCCTGAGCCGTACCTTCGGCGCGGTGCGCGACCGGGTGCCCGGCGGGGCCAAGTCCGTGACCCGCGGCGTCAAGGCCGAGGTCGGCGAGGTGCAGACCGCGCTCGACCTGGAGATCGTCGTCGACTACGGAGTGTCGATCACCGAGGTCTCCCGGGATGTCCGGGAGAACGTGATCGCGGCCGTGGAGCGGATGACCGGCCTGGAGGTCGTCGAGGTGAACATCGCGGTGAGCGACGTGAAGCTCCCCGAGGAGGAGGACGAGGAGCCCGAGCCCCGCATCCAGTGACGTACCGGCCGACGAGCGGAGGAACACAGCATGAGCAGGGCCATGATCGGGATGATCGCCGGCATGGCACTGGGCTTCGCCGGATACTTCGGCGGATTCGGTGCCTTCCTCCTGGTGGCCGCCCTCGGCGCCATCGGGTTCGTCGTCGGCAGACTCCTGGAAGGGGACATGGAGGTCGGGGACTTCTTCCGCACACGTGACGACCGCCGCAGGTGACGGACATGAGCGAGGGGACGGGCGCGGCCCCGCGACGGCCCGCCGACGTCCCGCCGGGGGAGCGCGGCGCGACCCGTATCGCGGACCGGGTCGTGGCGAAGATCGCCGCCCGGGCCGCCCTGGAGGCGATCCGCCCGCTGCCCCCCGGCGCGGCCCGCCCCCACGCCACCGTCGTCGTGCACCATGACGCCGCCCACCTCCACATCCACCTCGAACTCGACTACCCCACCGACATCGGCCCCCGCTGCCACACGGTGCGTCGACATGTCACCGAGCGGGTAGGCGCGTTGGTGGGAATGCAGGTTCCGGAAGTCGCCGTCCAGGTGGAGAAGCTGCATCTGACGGCGGCCCACGGCGCGCCACACGGGAGGACGCGATGAGCGAGGCCCGGGGCTCGGAGGCCACCACCCCCCTGCCCGTCCTGGACGAACCCCCGCGGGCGAGCGACCCGCCCGAGGCCTCCGGCACCGGCGAGGTGCACCGCTTCTGGTCCGCCCGCCGCGTCCCGGCGGGGATCGTGGCGGCCGTGCTGTTCGTCGTCATGGGCGCCTTCCTCTACGACGTCTGCGCGGTCCGGGCCGGCCGGTCCGCGCTCGCCTGGCGCCGCGACCTCGCCACCCAGCTCGCCGAACGCCCCCTCGACGACACCTGGGTGCTGGTCGGCGCGGGTGTCGCGGCGGCCCTCGGCCTGTGGCTGGTCCTGCTCGCCGTCACCCCGGGCCTGCGGGCCGTCCTGCCGATGCGCCGCATCCACCCCGACGTACGGGCCGGCCTGCACCGGGACGCCGTGGCGCTGGTGCTGCGCGACCGCGCCATGGAGGTCGCCGGCGTCCAGTCGGTACGGGTCCGCGCCCACCGGCGCAGGGCCGACGTCCGCGCGCTCTCCCACTTCCGCGACCTGGACGCCGTGTACGCCGACCTCGACACCGTGCTCACCCAGGCGATCCGGGGCCTCGGCCTCGTACGGCCGCCGCATCTGGCGGTGTACGTGCGGCGGCCCGGGAAGAAGGGGTGAGGGGCGTGCTCAGGACCGTCAACCGGGTGCTGCTCGGTCTCGTCGGGCTGGTGCTCCTCGCCGTCGGGGGCGCGGTGCTGGCCGTGGGCCTGGGGGTCCCGCCGCCCTCCTGGTGGATCCACGACGGCCGCCACGACGTCCTGCTCAGCACCGCCGAACGCACGAAGTGGAGCGACGAGAGCTGGTGGTGGCCGACGGTCATCGCCGTCCTCGCGGTCCTCGTCCTGCTCGCCCTGTGGTGGCTCACGTCCGTGCTGCGCCGCCGCCGGCTCGCCGAGGTCCTGGTGGACACCGGCGACGGCGCGGGTGCACTGCTGCGGGGCAGCGCCCTCCAGTCGGTGCTGACGGCCGACGCGGGCGGCCTGGAGGGGGTGTCCCACGCCGAGGTCCGTCTGACGGGCCGCAGGGACGCCCCCGAGACCCGGGTACACCTGCGCCTGGAACCCCATGTGGACCCGGGAACGGCCCTGCGCGAACTGACCGGACAGTCCCTGGCCCACGCCCGGGACTCGGCGGCCCTGAAGAGACTCCCCGCGGACGTCACGCTGAAGGCGGCCAAGCACAAGGCGGCAAGGGTGAGCTGAGGCGGAATCGGCAAGGCGTCCGACCTGCCCACCGTCCATGCGGACGGGAAGCCGCGTGGCACCACGCAGACTCAGAAGACCGTTCCGGCGGACTTCGCCCGCCTGTTCACAAAGGGAGTCATCATGACCGAACCATGGAACACCGACGACCCCAAGGTGATCACGCTCCCCTCGGGGCGGACGATTCGCGGACGCGGTCTCAGATATGACCTGCCGGAGGGGCAGACTCCTACGTTCGCGGTGCACTTGACGGATCACGAGCCGCCCAGGCCGCCGTGGGAGTCCCTGTGGATCCCCTGGCGGGATTTCTGGCTTCCCGCCGACCCCATGGACGCGATGCGCAAGCTGCGCACCGCATACGACCGCGCCGCGGACGAACGCGTGGAGGTCTGCTGCGGGGGCGGCATCGGTCGGACGGGCACGGGGCTCTCCGCGATCTGCGTGTTCGAGGGCATGAATCCCAAGGAAGCGGTCACATGGGTGAGGCGGAACTACCACTCCCGTGCCGTCGAAGTGCCGTGGCAACGACGTTTCGTCCGTCAGGTCCACGCTGCCGGGAGGGTGTCCGACATCGGGTGGTGACGACCGGTTGGACGTCCTCTTGGCGTCCAGGCCCGGCCGGTGCGCGTCCGTCCACGTCGACACGGCCGTGGTCCAAGCCGTCGTACAACGCGCCGGGTCCCCAACGGCCTTCGTGCGCGAGATCAGAACCCGTGCCGCATCCCGCCATCCACCGGCACCATGATCCCGGTGAGATACGAGGCGGCCGGGGACAGCAGAAACGCCGCCACCCTCCCGAACTCCTCCGGCGTCCCGTACCTCCGCAGCGCGATCCGGGACTCGTTCGCGGCGCGGGTCGCCTCGGGGTCGGCCGACAGCCCGTCCAGCTCCCGCACCCGGTCCGTGTCGATCCGCGACGGCAGCACCCCCACGACCCGGATGCCGCGCGGCCCCAGCTCGTCGGAGAGCGACTTGGCGAAACCCGCGAGCCCCGGCCGCAGCCCGTTCGAGATCGTCAGCCCCGGGATCGGCTCGTGCACCGACCCGGACAGCACGAACCCGATCACCCCGCCGGACTCCAGCTCGGCCGCCGCCGCCCGCGCCAGCCGCACCGCCCCGAGGAACACCGACTCGAACGCCGACTGCCACTGCGCGTCGGTGTTGTCCGCGACGAAACCCGGCGGCGGCCCGCCCACGCTCACCAGCACCCCGTCGAGGCCGCCGAAGGTCTCCCGGGCGGTGGCGATCAGCCGCTCCGCCGCCTGCGGATCGGCGTTGTCGACGGCCACCCCGACCGCGTTCGGCCCCAGTTCGGCCGCCGCGTGCGCGACCCGCTCGTCCTCCCGCCCCGTCACGACCACCTTCGCGCCGTCCGCGACGAGCTCGCGCGCCGCCGCGTTGCCCAGTCCGCGCGTGGCCCCGGTGACGACGTACACCCGGTCCTTCAGTCCAAGATCCATGGCCCCTATCCTGCCTTCTCGCCCCCGTAGAGGGCGAGGGCGGTGTTCACCAGGCCGAGGTGGCTGAAGGCCTGCGGGAAGTTGCCGAGATGGCGGCCGGCGACGGGGTCGTACTCCTCGGCCAGCAGGCCCACGTCGTTGGTGAGGCCCACCAGTCGTTCGAACAGCTCCCGCCCCTCCTCGGGGCGGCCCGTCTCCTGGAGCGCGTGCGCCAGCCAGAACGAGCAGGCCAGGAAGGTCCCCTCGTCCCCGGGCAGACCGTCCACCGTCGTCCCGTCGGTGCTGTAGCGGCGCACCAGACCGCCGTGCCCCAGCTCCGCGCGGACCGCGTCGACCGTGCCGACCACCCTCGGATCCTCCGGCGGCAGGAAACCGAGACGCGGGATGAGCAGCAGGGCGGCGTCCAGGTCACGGGAGCCGTAGGACTGGGTGAAGGTGTTGCGCTCGGGGTCGTAGCCCTTCTCGCACACCTCCCGGTGCACCTCGTCGCGCATCGCCCGCCAGCCCGCGAGGTCCCCGCGCAGCTCCGGGTTCTCCTCCAGCGCGCGCACCGCCCGGTCGGCGGCCACCCACACCATCACCTTCGAGTGCACGAACTGCCGGCGGCCCCCGCGTACCTCCCACAGCCCCTCGTCCGGCTGCCGCCAGTTCTCGCTGAGCCAGCTCATCAGCGCGCACTGGATCGCCCACACATGCGGTTTCGTCGGCAGGCCCGCGGCGCGCGCCAGCGCCATCGAGTCGATGACCTCGCCGTAGACGTCGAGCTGGAGCTGGTTCACGGCCTCGTTGCCGACGCGTACGGGGCTGGAGCCCGCGTAGCCGGACAGCCAGGGCACTTCGAACTCGGGCAGCCGGCGCTCGCCGCCGAGCCCGTACATGATCTGCAGGTCGGCGGGGTCGCCCGCGACGGCCCGCAGCAGCCAGTCCCGCCAGGCCTCGGCCTCGTCGTGGTAGCCGGCTCCCAGCAGCGCGCCGAGGGTGAGGGTGGAGTCGCGCAGCCAGCAGTAGCGGTAGTCCCAGTTGCGCACCCCGCCGAGCTGTTCGGGCAGGGAGGTGGTCGGGGCGGCGACGATGCCCCCGGTGGGCCGGTAGGTGAGCGCCTTGAGGGTGATCAGGGAGCGGACCACGGTGTCCCGGTGCGGGCCGTCGTAACGGCAGCGCGCCGCCCACGCCCGCCAGTCCTCGACGCTGGAGCGCAGCGCCTCCCGCGGGTCGATCAGCGGGGGACGCCGTTCGTGCGAGGGGTGCCAGGTCAGCACGAACGCGACGGACTCGCCCTCCCCGACGGTGAACTCGGAGTGGGTGGCGAAGTCCTCGCCCCAGGTGCGCACGGCCGGTTCGCTGCGCAGCCAGACCGCGTCCGGCCCGGCGACCGCCACCCGGTGGCCGTCCGCCCGGCGCATCCACGGCACGATCGAGCCGTGGTCGAAGCGCAGCCGCAGATCGCTGCGGACGGCGACCCGGCCGCGCAGCCCCTCCACGATCCGGATCAGGTCGGGATGGCGGTCGCGCTGCGGCATCAGGTCGGTGACCCGGATCGCGCCCCCGTCGGTCTCCCACTCGGTGTCCAGGACGAGGGTGTCGGAGCGGTAGGCGCGGCGGGTGCAGACACCCTCGACGCCCTTGGGCGCGATGCGCCAGTGGCCGTTGCGCCGGTCGCCCAGCAGTCGGGCGAAGCAGGCGGCGGAGTCGAAGCGGGGCAGACAGAGCCAGTCGACCGAGCCGTCCCGGCCGACCAGGGCGGCGGTCTGTTCGTCGCCGATGAGGGCGTAGTCCTCGATGCGGGGGTGCACGCCATTGCGGGTTCCCGGCGGGCCGGGCGGGCAATCAGGGGTGCGGCCGGGGGAGTGACGCCCGGCTCACCGCGTCCCCCGTCCCCGAGAAGATCACCCCGGGGTGGGCGGGCGCCTGGTTCAGCACCCACAGACCGATCAGGGTGGCCAGCGCGAAGACGACGGCGATCAGCACGGCCAGCACCAGCCTGCGCCGCCGCTCTCGACGCAGCCACTCACCGCGCGCGGTGCGGTACGCGTCGGGCAGGGGGCGCGCGGGCCGCACCCCTCCGGCGAGCGCTTCCAGCGCGTCCTGCAGCTCCCGCTCGGTCCGGGTGGGGCCGGGTCCGGTCTCGTTCATGGCCTGCGGTCCGGTGTCCTTCATCGCGTCGGGTCCGGTGTCGTTCATCGCCCCGGGTCCGGTGTCCGTCATCGCCGGGCCTCCATCGCCTGGGTGAGTGCGGCGAGGCCGCGTGAGGTATGGGTCTTGACCGACCCGCAGGAGATGCCCATCGCGGCGGCGATCTCGCTCTCCTTCAGGCCCAGCCAGTGGCGCAGCACGAGCGCCTCGCGCTGCCGGGCGGGCAGCTGCTGCAGGGCGTCGATCAGCACGCGCTGGTCGTCGCGGAGCAGCGCGGCGCTCTCGGCGGAGGCGACGGTCTCGTCGGGCAGCTCCGGCGGGCTCTCGACATGCCGGCGGGCGACCTGGAGGTGCCGTATCCGCATCCGGGTCAGATTGCAGACGGTGGAGCGCAGATAGGCCTCGGCGGCCTGGACGTCCCGCAGCCGCCGCCACTTGCGGTAGATCTGGTAGTAGGCCTCGGCGACCACGTTCTCCGGGTCGTCGGCGCCGAGCAGCACGGCGAGCCGCAGCATCGAGGAGTAGTGCAGCTCGAACAGCCGGGCGAGCCCGGCCTCGCGTTCCCGCTCCGCCGGGTCGCTCACGGCGGGCGCGAGCGGCTCGGCGTACTCCTCGGCGTACGTCTCGTCGGCGTACGTCTCGGCCACGGGGATCGGTTGTCTGCGTCTCACGGGTGGTTCGCTCCCGTCGTACGGGGCCGCCTGACGGTGAGGCGGGAGGGCAGGTCGGTGGTGTCGGCGCCGCGGGCGACGCCAAGGCGTTCCAGGACCGCGGTGCCGGTCACCGCGACGGTCAGATTGAGCAGCAGGGCGGCGAGCCCGGCGTAGATCTCCAGCGATCCGAACCCGAAGGTCACGATGGAGGAGAAGCCCTCGCGGACGACCAGGACGGTCCCGGCCGCCATGCCGGCCGCCCAGCCGGCGAGCAGCGCGCGCGGATGCAGCCGCCCGGTGAACAGCCCCACGGCCACGGCCGGGAAGATCTGCAGGATCCACACCCCGCCCAGCAGCTGGAGGTTGACGGCGTCCTGGTCGCGCAGCCCGAAGACGAACGCCACCGCCCCGGCCTTCGCCGTCAGCGACACCGCCTTGGCGATCCGCACCTGCCGCTTGGGCGTGGCGGTGGGCTGGACGTACTCGACGTAGACGTTGCGGACGAAGCTCGTGGCGGCCGCGATCGACATCACGGCGGCCGGCACCAGCGCCCCCACGGTGATCGCGGCGAACACCAGCCCGGCCAGCGGCCCCGGCATCAGCCGGTCCACCAGCATCGGTACGGCGGCCTCGGCGCCGCCCGCCGGGGCGCGCACCCCGGCCGCGAGCGCCGCGACGCCGAGGAAGCCGAACAGGGCGAGCAGCCCCGTCCACGCGGGCAGGGCCACCGAGACCTTGCGCAGGGTGCGCGGCCCGTCGGCGGCGAACCCTGCGGTGAGCACATGGGGGTACATCAGCAGCGCCAGCGCGGAGCCGAGCGCGAGGGTCGCGTACGCGGGCTGCTGGGCGGAGGTGAGGACCAGCGGCGAGTGGGCCACGTCCGTGCCGCCCAGCCGCCGCGCCGCGCCCTCGAACACCGGTCCGGGCCCGCCGAGCCGCCGCAGCACCAGCCAGCACACGGCGGTCAGCGACACGAACACCGCCACCGCCTTCAGCGCCGAGATCACCGCCGGCGCCCGCAGCCCGTGCCGGTACGTCGCCACCGCCAGCCCCGCGAACAGCGCCACCATCACCAGATCGCCGGCCGCGCCGCGCGGGTACACGCCCCCGGCGGTCAGCACCGCCCGTATCCCCAGCAGTTGCAGCGCCAGATACGGCATGGTCGCGAGGATCCCGGTCAGCGCCACGACCAGGGCCAGTGGCGGAGAGCCGTAGCGGCCCCGCACGAAGTCGGCGGCGGTGACATAGCCGTGCCGCCGGGCCACCTCCCCCAGCCGGCTCAGCAGGACGAAGGCCAGCGGGCAGACGATCACCGTGTACGGCACCGCGAAGAACGCGGGCGCCCCGTTGCCGTACGCCAGTCCGGGGACGGCGGTGAAGGTGTACGCGGTGAAGATCGTGCCGCCGAGCAGCAGCCAGGTCCACACGGGGCCGAGGGAGCGGTCGGCCAGTGCCCAGCCCTCCAGGGCGGGCAGGCGGTCGCTGGGGCGCAGCCGGCGCGCGGTCACGGAGAGCAGCGACGCCCCGCCGATCACGGCGAGGAACGTCGTCGTCATGGCGCCGTCGGCCATGGGTCACCGCCTTTGGTGTGCCTGAGCCCTCACCGGTCCAGTTGCGCCAGGGGCCCGTTCGGTTGACAGGAACCGGCGGGAAATCCGGCAAGAAATCCTCTGGAAATCGGTGGGGGATTCGCTGTCAACCGGTGTCGGGGGGTGGGCAACTCTTGCACAGACCGACAGCGGACGGGAGAGCCGTCACCGCTGGTACCGGTCGCCGATCTCGCCCGCCTCGGGTCCCGAGGCGTACCGCACCGCCCAGGTGAGGAGCCGCCATGCCTGCGTCAGCCCTGCCCGAAACCGGCCGTCCGGCGCCGGAAAAGTCACGTATGTCACTGAAGTCCCTCGCGTTGTGGACCGGTGTCGCCCTGCTCGGCGCCGTCGCCTGGGGCGTCCTCGCGCTCTCCCGGGGCGAGGAGATCTCCGCGGTCTGGCTGGTGGTGGCCGCGCTCGGCTCGTACGCCATCGCCTACCGCTTCTACTCGCGGTTCATCGCCCGCCGGGTCCTCCAGGTCGACGACGGCCGGGCCACCCCGGCCGAGCGGCTGGAGGACGGGGTCGACTACCACCCCACCGACCGCCGGGTGCTGTTCGGCCACCACTTCGCGGCCATCGCCGGCGCCGGCCCGCTGGTCGGCCCGGTGCTGGCCGCGCAGATGGGCTATCTGCCGGGCACGATCTGGATCATCAGCGGGGTGATCTTCGCCGGTGCGGTCCAGGACATGATCGTGCTGTTCCTCTCCATGCGCCGGGACGGCAAGAGCCTCGGCCAGATGGCCCGGGACGAGATCGGCAGGGTGGGCGGCGCCGCGGCCCTGATCGGCGTCTTCGCCATCATGATCATCCTGCTCGCGGTGCTGGCGATGGTCGTCGTCAACGCCCTGGCGGAGTCCCCCTGGGGCACCTTCTCGGTCGCCATGACCATCCCGATCGCCCTCTTCATGGGCTTCTACCTGCGCTACCTGCGCCCGGGCCGGGTCGTGGAGACCAGCGTCATCGGCGTGGCCCTGCTGCTGCTCGCCATCCTCGGCGGCGGCTGGATCCAGAACTCCTCCCTGGCCGAGTACTTCGTCTGGAGCCCCGAGACCCTCGTCTTCTGCCTGGTCGGCTACGGCTTCGTCGCCTCCGTCCTCCCGGTGTGGATGCTCCTGGCGCCCCGTGACTACCTGTCGACGTTCATGAAGGTCGGCACCATCGCCCTGATGGCCGTGGGCGTGGTGGTCGCGGCCCCCACCCTCAAGGCGGGCGCGGTGACCGAGTTCGCCCACACCGGCGCCGGACCGGTCTTCGCTGGATCCCTCTTCCCCTTCCTCTTCATCACCATCGCCTGCGGCGCCCTCTCCGGCTTCCACGCCCTGGTCTCCTCCGGCACCACCCCCAAGCTCATCCAGAAGGAGTCCCAGGTCCGGCTCATCGGCTACGGCTCGATGCTCACGGAGTCCTTCGTCGCCGTGATGGCGCTGATCGCCGCCTGCGTCCTCGAACCGGGCCTGTACTACGCCATGAACTCCCCGGCCGCCCTGCTCGGCCCGACCGCGCAGAGCGCCGCCGAGGCGGTCAAGGGCCTCGGCTTCGCCATCACGCCCGACCAGCTGACCGCCGCGGCCAAGGCCGTCGAGGAGCAGACCCTCGTCGGGCGATCCGGTGGCGCCCCCACCCTCGCGGTGGGCATGTCGGAGATCTTCTCCAGCGTGTTCGGCAGCGGCCTCAAGGCCTTCTGGTACCACTTCGCGATCATGTTCGAGGCGCTGTTCATCCTCACCACCGTGGACGCCGGCACCCGGGTGGGCCGCTTCATGCTCCAGGACATGCTCGGCAACGTCTGGAAGCCCATCGGCCGGGTCACCTGGAAGCCCGGCATCTGGATCACCAGCGCCCTCGTCGTCGGCGCCTGGGGCTACTTCCTCTACGCGGGCGTCACCGACCCGCTGGGCGGGATCAAGCAGCTCTTCCCCCTCTTCGGCATCGCCAACCAGCTGCTCGCCGCGGTCGCCCTCGCCGTCACCACGACCATGCTCGTCAAGTCCGGCAAGGCACGCTGGGCCTGGGTGACCGGCGCCCCGCTGGCCTGGGTCGTGGCCGTCACCTTCACCGCCGGATGGCAGAAGGTGTTCTCCGACAACCCGAAGATCGGCTTCTTCGCCCAGCGCGACGTCTACGCCGACGCCGCCGACGCGGGCAAGCTCCTGCCCGGCGCCGCCGACCTGGACGACATGCACACCATCGTCCTCAACAACACCGTCGACGGCGTCCTCATGGCGGTCTTCCTGCTGCTGGTCACGATCGTCCTGGTCAACTGCGCGGTGGTCTGCGCACGCGCCCTGCGGGCACCGGAGCCGCTGCCGACGACCGAGACGCCGTACGTCGCCTCCCGGATCGAGGGGCCGGCGTCCCGCGACAGCGAGCCGCTGGTGGGGGCCGGCTCATGACCGTCGTCCGCAGGGCGGTGGACGTCCTGCGCTGGTACACGCGCGAACTGAGCGGCGAGGCCGAGTACGACCGTTACTGCGCCCGGCACCGCCGCCACCACCCGCAGGCCCCGGTACCGACCCGCCGGGAGTACCAGCGGATGCGGACGCTGGGGCGCGAGGCCGACTCCCCCGGCCGCTGCTGCTGACGCCCCCGAAGGGCGGGCATGCCACCGGACGGCACGCCCGCCCGCTCCACTGCCCCCGTCACCTGCTCTCTGCCGGCCCCTCTCCGCCGCCTGCCCTTCGGCACCCGCCCTCCGCACCTGCCCTCTGCCACCTGCCCTCCGCCGCACGCTCTCTGCCACCCGCCCTTCGGCGCCTGCCCTCCGCACCTGCCCTTCGCCGTCCGCTCTCTGCGCCTGCCCTCTGCCGCCTGCCCTTCGCCGCCCGCCCCCCGCACCTGCCCTCTGTCTCCTGCCCTCGCCGCCCGCCCCTTGCCGCCCGCCCTCCGGACCCGCCCTCGCCGCCCGCCCTCCGGACCCGCCCTCTGCCACCCGTCCTCCGCTCTCCGCCGCCCGCCCTCCGTCACCCGGGGAACGAACATGTTCAGACGCCGGTCCTCCCTGCTGATCCGTCCCGCGCTCGACGACGACCCGCTCCACGCGACCCTCGCCGAGCTCCGGCCCGCCCAGCAGCTCCACGGGCTCGGCGCGGGCACCACGCGTCCCGTCTGGGAGCCCGCGGCCCGGCTGCTGCGCTCGACCGGACGGGACTGGGACCGCAGGGCGCACCGGGTCGCCGTCCTGGCCGGGCAGCTGCCGGCCGTGGTCTCGCAGCGCTGGTCCGCCGACCGGCCCGACGACGGGGACGCCCTGGGGCTGAGGGCGCACGTGGAGACGATCCGCGCGCCCGCCGAGGGGCACGCCGCCGTGCGCGCGGCCGAACGGACCTGTCTGCGGGCCGCCGACACCTGCCCGGAGGACCCCACGCCGTGGCTGGCCCTGCTGTCCCTGATGTACTCCTGCGCCGTACCGGTGAAGGACGCGGTGCCCGTGTGGCGTGAGGCCGTCCGACGGGCGCCGTGGCACCGGACCGCCTACCACCGGATGCTGGGATACCTCTCCCCGCGCGGACACGGGACGCTCCCGGACATGATGGAGTTCGCCTGGCAGGCCGCCGCCCGCGCACCGCACGGTTCACCGGTGGCCCTGCTCCCCGTCGCCGCCCGCGTCGAGCTGACGGCCCATCGTGGCGCGGCATCCCCCCTCGACGCCCTCGGCGCGCACGTCAACTGGAGCGAACCGCGCGCGGTCCAGGAGATCGACCTGGCCCTCACGGGCTGGTTCCACACCGCCGCCCCGGCCCACGCCGAGGCCGTCGCCGACCTCAATCTCCTCGCCTTCGCGCTGACCCGCGCCCACCGGCCGGACGAGGCCGCCCCGGTCTTCCGGCGCATCGGCCGCCATATGACCCGCCACCCGTGGGACCTGCTGCCCGATCCGGAACGCACCTTCACGTACTGGCGGGACAGCCTGGCGCACCACCGCCGGGCCTGAGGGCCGCTACACCGCAGCCGGCGCCGCTTCCTTCTCCTGCGCCGAGGCGGCCGCCGCGTCACGCTCCCGGCGCTCCCGGCGGACCAGGACCACCCAGCCCACGGGGACGCCCGCGGCGAACAGCCACCACTGGACGGCGTACGCGTAGTTCAGCGCCGCGTCCTCGCTGCCGGGCTTCCCGACCAGCTCCGGGGTGTCGCCCTTCGGCTCGGGCGCCGTCTGCGCGATGTACCCGCCGAGCACCCGCGCATCGAGCCGCCGCGCCTGCTCCTCGCTGTTGATCAGCATGATCTGCCGGTCCGGCAGACCCTTGAGGTCCTTGATGCCGCTCGCCGCGGTCGTCTCGTCGGGCATCAGCCGCCCGGTGACGGTGACCTCGCCGGCGGGCGGCGCGGGGATCTTCGGGAACGCGGTCTGGCTCGGGCCGTTCGCCGGGATCCAGCCCCGGTTGACCAGCAGCACCTTGCCGTCCGTCAGCACGAGGGGGGTGAGGACGTGGAAGCCGACCGTCTCGTCGGCGTTGACCCGGCGCCGTACGACGACCTCGTGCGCGGTGTCGAAGGTGCCCGTCGCGGTCACCGCGCGGTAGCGCTGGTCACGGGTGACGGTGTGTCCCGGCGACGTCATCCGCTCCACCGGCACCGGCTTCGCGGACAGCGCGTCGGTGACGAGCTGGTTGCGGGCGGCGCGTTCGTCGTGGCGGTGCATCTGCCAGAAGCCCAGCCGGATCATCGTGGGGATGAGCAGCAGGGCGACCAACGTGAGGATCACCCACTGCCGCGACAACAGGAAGCGGTACACCCCACGACCGTACCTCTCGGGCCGTGGGGCGCTGTCGCAGGGGTGCCGTGGGCAGGACTCCTCAGACGCGGTCGATGATGCCCGCCTTCCCCTCGGCCCGCGCGCAGTGGGCGCCGCAGTACCAGTGGCCCTCGACCTCGACGCCCTGGCCGATGATCTGGACCCGGCAGTGCTCGCAGATCGGGGCCATGCGATGAATCGCACAGGAGAAGCAGTCGAAGACATGCACGGCGCCCTGCGCGTGCACCTCGAAGGTCATTCCGTAGTCATTGCCGCAAACTTCGCATCTCGCCATGCGCCACAGGGTGAGCGCTCACCCCCGCGCGGGCGAGCGGGCGGTGGGCGAGTCGCCCGGTAATCACCCGTACGTACGGCTCACCCGCCGGCCCCGTGCGGGCTCACTCGCCGGCGGCCTCGACGTCGCGCAGCAGCTGCCCGAACGCCGCCTCGTCCAGGACCGGCGTCCCGAACTGCCGCGCCTTCACCACCTTCGACGTACCCGAGTCGGGATCGTTGGTGACCAGCAGACTGGTCAGCCGGGACACACTGGTCGCCACATGCAGCCCCGCCTCGGTGGCCCGGTCCTCCAGCAGCTCGCGGTCCACGGACGTGTCGCCCGAGAAGGCCACCCGCATGCCCTGCTTGAGCCTTTTGCCGTCTTCGTACCGCCCGGGGTTCGGGTGCGGACAGACGGGCCGCTTGCGCGACGGCCGCCAGCTGCTCGGCCGGCCGCCGTAGCCGCCGCCGTAACCCCCGCCGCCCTGGCGGCCGATGCGGGGCGCGGGCCCGTCGGTCCACTCCGTCAGCGGCCGGCACTCGAGCAGCGGCAGCCGCACCCCGCCCGCCGCCGCGGCCCGCAGGCTCGGCCGGAACGCCTCCGCGAGGACGCGCGCGTCGTCGAGGGCGTGGTGCGCCTGACGCTGGACCACACCGAAGTGGGCCGCGAGCGACTCCAGCTTGTGGTTGGGCAGCGGCAGCCGCAGTTCCTTGGAGAGCGCGATCGTGCACAGCCGCTGCCGCACCGGCGCCTCGCGCTCCGCGCGCGCGTACTCCCGGGCGATCATCTGCCAGTCGAAGACCGCGTTGTGCGCGACGAGCACCCGCCCGGCGAGCCGCTCCGCGAACTCCTCGGCCACGTCCTGGAAGAGGGGCGCGCCCTCCAGCACCTCGCTCGTCAGACCGTGTATCCACACCGGACCCGGGTCGCGCTCCGGGTTGACCAGCGTGTACCAGTGGTCCTCGACCTCACCGCGCGCGTCCAGCCGGTAGACGGCGGCGGAGATGATCCGGTCGTCCCGGGCCAGTCCGGTGGTCTCCACGTCAACGACCGCGTACCCCTGGGGATACGCGGCCGGCCACTCCGTGGGGGAGGACGCTGCGGTCGTCTGGTCTGCGAGCATGGTCATTGAGGATACGGGGCGCCGCCGACACCGGTGACGCACCAGATGCCATCCTCCCTCCCGTGACGGAACCTGAGACGCGACCCGAGGCGGAACCACCCCACCGAGAGAGCCACGAGGGCACCCTCGGCTCCCGGTTGAACTGGCTGCGCGCCGCCGTGCTCGGCGCCAACGACGGCATCGTCTCCACCGCGGGCCTGGTCGTCGGTGTGGCCGGCGCCACCGACGACCGCGCGGCGCTGCTGACGGCGGGTCTGGCCGGTCTGCTGGCCGGCTCCCTGTCGATGGCGGCGGGGGAGTACGTGTCGGTGTCCACCCAGCGCGACTCCGAGAAGGCGGCCCTCGCACAGGAGCGGCGCGAGCTGCGCGAACAGCCGGAGGCCGAACTGGAGGAACTCACCGAGCTGCTGGAGGAACGCGGCCTCACCCGCGAGGTGGCCCGCGAGGCCGCCGTCCAGCTGACGGAACGTGACGCCCTGCGGGCTCACGCGCGCGTGGAGCTGGGCATCGACCCCGACGACCTCACCAACCCCTGGCACGCCGCCTGGGCGAGCTTCCTCGCCTTCACCGCCGGCGCGCTGCTGCCCCTCCTCGCGATCGTCCTGCCTCCGGTCGGCCTGCGCCTGCCCGTGACGGTGGTGTCGGTCCTGGTCGCCCTGTTCTGCACGGGCTGGAGCAGCGCCCGGCTGGGGGCCGCCGAGCCCCGTCGGGCGGTCCTGCGGAACGTGTGCGGGGGAGCGGTGGCGATGGGGGTGACGTACGGGGTGGGGGTTTTGCTGGGGGCGGCGGGGGTGTGAGCGCCCAGTCCGTCACTCGATGTGCAGGCGGTCCGGGGGGAAGAGGTCGGCGCCGAGGATCTGGGGGCAGTCGTAGAGATTGACGGTCACGTCCCGGAGGGGGGCCAGTGGGGTGAGGTCGAGGGGGCCGCAGCCCAAGAACTCGGCCGTGGACAACTCGGGCAACTCGGTGAGGGCCGCGAGATGCTCCACTTGTTCGACCTTGCGGAGCAGGACCTGGGCAAGGCCTTGGTGGGGCACCAGATCCGCGAGATCGATGTGAGGTACATCCAGGATGTGGAGGGTCTTCAACGAGGAGAACACCCCGGCGGCCAGGAAGTCGTGCCACTGGTGCCTCTCGTTGACCGTGAGCGATTCCAGGGAAGTCAGGGCATCGAGCCCGGAGAGCTTCGTGGCGCAGGCCTGGTGGAAGAACCTGATGCCGGTGAGCCGAGGGGCGAACGACAATTCGTCCAGACGGGTTTCTTCCGCCGCGAAGTTGAAGACCAGGTGCCGGAGTTCGGGGAGATCCGCCAGGGGCGCGAGTGAGAATCCTTCGGTGAAGTCGTAAAGATGGACGTGGGTCAACGGCATGCCGGACAGTGGGCCCAGATCGGTGACGCTCGGACAGCGGTTGAGGGAGAGCTGCTTCAGGTGCGGCAGTCTCCTCAGCGGTGAGAGGTCACTGACCACATCGTTGTGGGCCAGCCCGAGGAATTCCAGCACCGAGTGCCGCAGCACCACGGATGGGATGCCGTGATCCCCGATCAGGTTCAGCTCAGTGAGCTGTGGGAGCCGCGGAAGCAGCGCCACCGACTCCGTGTCACGCATGTTGAGCATCTGCCCAGCAGTAACCGTGCCTTCAAGAACCCTTTCGAAGTACTCGACGACGTCGAAGCGCTGCCAAGCTGCATCGAGCGCGGAACGAACACGCAGGCGGTCATCGGCCCGGAAGCGTGCCACGACCCCCAGTGCCGCGTCGCCGCCGATCTGACCTGCCGTATGCACCACGGCCGCGGCTTCCCGATCGGTTATTCCTTCCGGCCCCGGCAGCAGCTCCACCACCAGCTCCCCGACCCTGGCCAGGGACTCCGCCTGCCTCGTCGTCCGCGGCGGCATCAACTCCCCCATCCGCGCCTCCACCTCCCCCCGCACCGCCGGATCCAGCTCCGGCGCATGCTCCAGGCTCGCCGCCGCCAGCAGCACCAGCCGCTCCCGGTGCCGCCGCACCTTGTCCGCGCGGCGCAGCAACTGCCGTAACAGCCGCCCCCGTTCCTCCACGCGCGCGTGCCCGACGGCCATGCGCACCACGTCGTCCCACTGGTCGTCGTGGGCGTTGCGCACCAGCACTCCGAAGTCGCGCGCCTCGACCGCGGCCTTCGCGCCCAGGTAGTCCTGGAAGGTGCGGTGGACGAAGTCGACGTATCCCGGGACCGGTTCGCGCAGCAGCCCGCTGCGGATCAGGAGGTGGGCGAAGACCTGCTCGGCGTCCCCCTGTTCCCGTACCTGCGGCATCGCCGCCAGCCACTCGTCGAGCAGGGCGACGACCTCGTCCCGGGAGGCCTCCACCTGGCCGTTGCGGATGAGCCAGTACGCCAGCCGCTGGAGCAGGGCCGTCTGCTCGTCGCGGGAGAGGACCACGCCCTCCACCGACGCGATCTCGCGCTCGGTGTCCCGCCGCACCAGCAGCATGTCGAGCGCGGCGTCGTACAACTCCTTCCGGGCGCGCGGCAGCTGCATTCGCCGGTCCCGGTTCAGCGCGCAGAGCAGGGCGCACATCAGCGGATTGGTCGCCAGCCGCCCGAGGTCACGGCGGGTCGCCACCGCCTGGCCCAGATGCGCCTCGTACCGGTCCAGTGCTTCCCGCTCGCCGTCCGGACCGCACTCCAGCCGCGCCGCGTCGTGCCAGTGCCGGACGAACGCCCTGATGTCGTCGCGCTCCATCGGCATCAGGGAGTACGTGGTGAAGCGCCGGTGCGACAACCAGTCCTCCGGTACGGCCGAGGGGCGGGTCGTCACGACGTAACGGGCCTGCGGGAAGGCCGTGATCAGTGACGTCAGCCAGTTCTCCGTACGGTCGCGCAGGCGCGCCGGCACCTCGTCGACCCCGTCCACGAGGACCAGCGCCCGGCCGCCGGCGAGGAGTTCCTCGGCCCATCCGGCCGGTGCCCGCAGCGGTACGCCCGACGCCGGCAGGAAGTCCTCGGGGAGCGGCAGCCCGTCCGGTCCCGTGAAGGAGCGCAGCCGCAGGACGAACGGCACGCACAGGTTCCAGTCCGCGAGCTCCGGGCCGAAGGTGCGGCGGGCCGCGTTCAGCGCCAGCCACTGCATCAGGGTCGACTTCCCGGAACCGGCCGGGCCCCGCAGCAGCAGCCTGCGGTGCTCCGCGAGCGCCTGCTCCACCCGCACCGGCGTACGCGCCCCGCCGGGCAGCCCCTCGCCCGGGGAGGCGTGGTGCCGTGGCCCGCTCACCGTCAGACTCAGATACGCCGTGTCCAGCGGCCATTCCGCGTGGCGACGGCCGCCGAGGGTGACCCCGAACAGCTCCAGCCGGGAGTGGGTCGCGGCGACGAAGTCCGCGTACCGCTGCTCGAAGCCGCCGTCGGTGCTCCGCCGCTCCAGGGTCCGCTCCCGCAGGAGCGCCCCCGTCCGCCGGGTCTGCTCCACCGCCGCCCGCGCGGCGAACGACGGCTGTGCGGTGAGCTGTTCGACGAGGTGCGCGCAGCACAGCCCCAGCAGCTCGGCGTAGAGGTCCTGCGCCGGTTCCGCCAGATCGGCGACGGGACGCCGCAGTTCGTCCGCCAGCCGTCCCGGGTCGAGATCCACCGCGAACAGACGGTCGGCGCCGAGTTCACCCGCCGCCTCGAAGGTGTCCTGCACCGCCGCGACCGCCGCCAGCCGCTCGTTCTCCGGCAGCCCCGCGTGGCCGTCGGCGATCCGCCCGCCCAGCACACGGGCCAGTTTCTCCGGCCCCGCCGGCTTCGGCAGCGGCCGTACCGGATCCGGTACCAGCCTTGCGCCCGGACCTGGCTTGAGCACCGACCGGGCGACCGCCGAGACCACCGTCGACGCCAGCCGCACCACCACGACCTCCAGCCCCTGCATCCCCCGGCCTCCCCGTCCGCCGCCCCGTCCGTCACCCCGTCGCATCGTAGGCAGCACCCGCCCGGCTCTTGGCGGAGATCGCCAACAAGCAAGCGCATACCCCCGCAAATACTTGTCGGTAACCACGTCTAGCCCCGGCCGACCTGCGGTTCTACGGTGCCCACATGCCGAACCTGCCCGATGTCGTGCTGTGGTCGATACCCGCCTTCGTGCTGCTCACCGTGGTCGAGATGATCAGCGTCCGCATCCACCCCGACGAGGAGGCCGCCGGATACGAGGCGAAGGACGCGGCGACGAGCGTCGGCATGGGGCTCGGGAGCCTGGTCTTCGACTTCTTCTGGAAGATCCCCATCGTCGCCCTCTACACGGCGATCTACGAGCTGACCCCGCTGCGTGTGCCCGTCCTGTGGTGGACCGTCCCGCTGATGCTGCTCGCGCAGGACTTCTTCTACTACTGGTCCCACCGCGGCCACCATGTCGTCCGCATCCTGTGGGCCTGCCACGTCGTCCACCACTCCAGCGAGAAGTTCAACCTCACCACCGCGCTGCGCCAGCCCTGGACGACCCTCACCGTCTGGCCGTTCTACGTCCCGCTCATCGCCCTCGGCGTCCATCCCGCCGCGCTCGCGTTCTGCTCCTCCGCCAACCTCGTCTACCAGTTCTGGATCCACACCGAGCGCATCGACAAGATGCCCCGGTGGTTCGAGGCCGTGCTCAACACGCCCTCCCACCACCGCGTCCACCACGCCTCCCAGGGCGGCTATCTGGACCGCAACTTCGGCGGCATCCTCATCGTGTGGGACCGGCTCTTCGGCTCCTTCGTCCCGGAACTGGAGCGGCCCGTCTACGGGTTGACGAAGAACATCAACACGTTCAACCCGATCAAGGTCGCCACCCATGAGTACGTGGCGATCGTCAAGGACATCAAGACGGCGAGCGGCTGGCGCGAGCGCGCGGGGCGGGTCTTCCGGGGGCCGGGATGGCAGCCGGCCCGGCCCGTCGCCGACCCGGCCACGCCGGTCCAGGAGAGCAGCGCCGCGTGACCCTCCGCCCCCGCCCCCTCCTCACCGCCTTCGTCCTCGCGACGGCCGTCGACCTCGCCTCCCTCGCCGCCGACTGGCACCCCGGGCACGCCGTCGCCAAGCCGCTCCTCATGCCCCTCCTCGCCACGTGGGCGGCCGTGAGCGGCGCACCGCGGCTGCTCCTCGCCGCCGTCCTGTGCGGCTGGGGCGGAGACGTGTTCCTCCTGTCCGACGCCGACCCCGCGTTCCTCGCCGGCATGACCTGCTTCGCCGCCGGACACGTCTGCTACCTCGTGCTCTTCACGACCGGCGCCCGCGACGGCCACCCCCGCGCGCGTGCCACCGTCCTCGCCCCCGCCTACGCCGCCGTCCTCGTCGCCACCCTCACCCTCCTGTGGCCCGGTCTCCCGCCGGACCTGCGCGCCCCCGTCGCCGTCTACAGCACCCTCCTCACCGCCATGGCGTACACCGCCGCCACCCGCCTCGGCCCCCTCGCCGGCGCCGGCGGTGTGCTCTTCCTGCTCTCCGACACCCTCATCGCCACCGGCGTCGCCGACTGGCCGCAGCCCCCGCGCCCCGACCTGTGGATCATGCTGACGTACGCCGCCGCACAGTTCCTGCTGGTCCGGGGCACCCTCCAGGAACGCGCGGCGCCGCCGACGGCGTACCGTGAAGTGCGCTCGACCACCCCCTGAGCGCACCCACGCACCCGCACGAGAAGCACCCTCGCCCTGCGCGCCACCACCATCCACGCCCCCTGCGACATGCGGGTGGAGGACGTGCCCGACCCCGTGGTGCAGCTGCCCACCGACGCCGTCGTACTGGGGGAGGATCGGGCACGAGTTCCGCGGTGTGGTCGAGGAGACCGGCTCCGAGGTGGGCACGGTCCGCGCCGGTGACCTGGTCGTCGCGCCGTTCATGTGGTCCGACGGTGTGTGCGCCTACTGCGCCGCGAGGGTCTCACCACCTCCTGCGAGCACGGCGGCTTCTGGGGCTCCGTCGGCTACGACGGCGGCCAGGGCGAGGCCGTCCGCGTGCCCTTCGCCGACGGCACCCTCGTCCGGCTGCCGAAGGAGGCGGCCTCCGAGGGGCACCTGCTCTCCGCGCTGCTCACCCTCTCCGACGTGCTGGGCACCGGCCACCACGCCGCCCTCGGCGCGGGCGCCCGGCCCGGCGCCACCGTCGCCGTCGTCGGGGACGGCGCCGTCGGACTGTGCGCGGTCCTCGCCGCCAAGCGGCTCGGCGCCGAGCGGATCATCGCCCTCGGCCGCCGCCAGGTCCGCACGGACATCGCGCGCCGCTTCGGCGCCACCGACGTCGTCGCCGCGCGCGGGGACGCGGCCGTCGCGGCCGTCCGCGAACTCACCGGCGGCCAGGGCGCCCACGCCGTCGTCGAGGCCGTCGGCACCGAACAGTCCATGCGCACGGCGGTCGGCATCACCCGCGACGGCGGCGCCATCGGCTACGTCGGCGTGCCGCACGGCAGCGGCACCGGACTCGATCTGCGCGTCATGTTCGACCGCGACCTCACCCTGCGCGGCGGTGTCGCGCCGGTCCGCGCCCACATCCCCGACCTCCTGCCGACGTCCTCGACGGCACGATCGACCCGTCCCCCGTCTTCGACCTCACGGGTGGGCATCGAGTCGGTACCGGACGGCTACAAGGCGATGGACGAACGCACGGCGCTGAAGGTGTTGGCGACGAACCAGGCAGACGGTTCCTGAGGGACCCGGGGTCCGGGGCAGCGCCCCGAAAGGGGCGCGGGGGCGCTCATGCCCACATCGCCGGATCAACCCCCCAGGGCCCCGGCGGCCGTCTCCAGTCCCCCGGACCCCCCTCGAAGAACACCGGCGGCAACGCGTACCGAAGCCGCCCCACCGCGCTGTCGGTCTCCCCGAGCCACCCCTCGACCCCAGGGAAAGCCTCCCCGCCCTCCACCGCACGATCGGCCCCCGCCAGGAGCCACGCCGCCGTCCGCGCCAGCGCCACCCGCACGAGTCGACTCCCGCCGTCGTCCGCCTGCTCGGTCAGCGCCCGCAGCACACCCGCCGCCAGCAGGTAGCCCGTGCCGTGGTCGAGGGCCTGCGCCGGCAGCGCACCGGGCCGTCCGGCCGCCCCCTCGACGGCCGCGATGCCGGTGGCCACCTGGACGAGGCTGTCGAACCCCCGGCGGTCCCCCCACGGCCCGTACGCACCCCATGCCGACACCTGCGCCACCACCAGCCCGGGCCGCCGCTCGGCCAGCACCCCGGGGGAGAGGCCGAACCGGTCGAGGGCGCCCGGCCGGTAGCCCGTGACGACGACGTCCGCGTCCGCGAGCAGCTCCTCGAGACGGCGCCGGTCCGCGGCCAGGTCCAGCAGGGCCGAGCGTTTCCCGAACCCGGTGTCGATGTGCTGGTCGGGGAGTTCCGGCAGTCCGGGCGCGTCGAGGCGCAGCACGTCCGCGCCCAGCAGGGCGAGCGTGCGGGTGGCGACCGGCCCGGCCAGCACCCGCGTGAGGTCCAGGACACGCAGCCCGGCGGCGGGCAGCAGGGGAGCCCCGGCGAGCGCCGGGAACGTACGCCTGCGTACGCCGTCCAGTCGGCCGCGTTCGACGAGCGGGCGCGCGGCGACCTCGGCCGCCTGCGGGTGCGCGGCCCACTCCTCGGGCGTGCGCAGCGCGACCGCGAGACCCCCGGCGGCGTACACCGCGTCCTCGACGCCCCGCGCGGACCGCCCGGCCATCGCGGCCGCCACGGCCGCCACGGCGGCCGGGTCGTCCGGCACGTCGAGCGCCTTCAGCAGTCGCTCGCGGTGGTGCGGGTAGTTGGCGTGCGTGCGCACCCATCCGTCCGCCGTCCGCCAGAACCGCGACAGCGGCGCGAACGGCTCCGGCGCCCGCCCGTCGACCAGCAGCCGCCGCTCGCCGGTGAACGCGGTCGCCACCGCGCCGTCGTCCACCCGCACCCGGGGCACCCGCGCGAGCCCCGCCCGCAGCGCCCCCAGCTCCGCCCCGGCCAGCGCACACGCACCCACACAGGCCCGCGCCAGCTCCCGCACGGGCAGCCGGGCGGGCAGCGCGTCCGCGCGTACGACGGTCGACACGCGGGTGAGCCGGGCGGGATCGCCGCCCAGCTCCGACCACACGTCATTGATTGATGTCATGACTGTATTGTGCAGTATTGATTTACAGGGTTGACTCAATCAATGTATAGATGTCGGCGGTCGCTACTTGACGGCCCGCAGCGCGTTCACCACGCCGTACCCGAAGAACCCGTTGACACGCTTGCCGCCCACGCAGGTCGCGTCCACCACGCCGTCACCGTTGCCGTCGTACGGCTCGGTCGGGCAGCCCGGGTTGTCCGCCTGCGCCTTGAGCAGCGCCTGCAGCTGGGCCGGGGACGCGAAGGGGTGCGTCGACTTCAGCAGCGCGGCCACGCCGGCCACGTGCGGGGACGCCATCGACGTGCCCTGGAGGAAGCCGTACGTGTTGTTCGGCAGTGTCGACAGGATGCGGCCGTTGGCCGACGGCGTGTCCGGGATCTGGTACTTGTCGCCGCCCGGGGCGGCCACGTCGACGGCGCCCAGACCGTAGGTGGAGTAGTACGACTTGGTGCCCTTGACGCCCGTGGCGCTGACCGTGACCACACCCGGCAGCTGGGTCGGCACGTCGAAGCACTCGTGCGGGTCGACCGTCCGCGTCACCGGCGTGGAGTCGTCCGGGCTGGACGAGTCCACCAGCGCGTCGGAGTCCAGGTCGTGGTTGGAGTTGCCCGCCGAGGCCACATTGAGCGTGCCCTTCTTCTGGGCGTACAGCTGAGCCCTGTTGACCGCGTCGACAATGGCCCGCTGGTCGGGGTCGTCCATGCAGTTGTACAGCCATGGATCAACGTAGTAGCTGTTGTTCGTGATCTCCACGCCGTGGTCGGCGGCGAACACGAACGCGCAGACGACGTTCTCCGGGTAGAAGAGGCCGTCCTTGGGGTCGCTCACCTTGATGCCGGCGACCTTCACACCCGGGGCGACACCGGCCACACCGATGCCGTTGCGGGCCGCGGCTATCTCACCGGCGACGTGCGTGCCGTGGTAGTCGTCCGCGGTGTACGGCCGCCAGGCGCCCTCGCTGGTGTCCGCGACACCGCCCACGCAGTTGGCCGACTGGGACGCCGAGAAGTTCGGCGCGAGGTCCGGGTGGGTGTCGTCGACGCCGGTGTCGATCACGGCGACCGTGACCTTCCTGCTGCCCGGGTCGACCGTGGCGGCCTTGTCGGCGCCGATCGCCCGCAGGTCCCACTGGTCGGCCTCGAGCGGCTCGCTCTGGCCCGCCGCGTCGGAGGCCTTCTCGATCTTCGCGGCCTCCGCCTTCGACAGGACCTGCGCGGCCCCCTCGTCGGTGGTCCCCGCGGCGGTCAGCGGCGCGGTGCGCGTGGCACCCGCCGACTGCACCCCGCGCACCGCGCGTATCTGCGCGCCGAACTCGGGGTTGGCCGAGTGCACGACGAGCACGCCGATCCTGTCGTACGACGCCACCAGGGTGCCGTCTGCCGCGGCGATCGCCTTCTTCACCGACGCGATCGTGCGGTGGTCCACCTTCGTGTTGACGACATACGCCAGCGTCCCGGCCTCGGCCGCCTGGGCGGTCGACACCGCGGCCGCGGCCGATGCCGGAGTCGCGGTGGCGGTCGTCGGCAGGAAGCCGACGGCGGCGGTCAACGACAGCACGACGGGCACCGCGAGAGCGAGGCGGCGTCTGGAAGGCAGATGAGCCATGGGGTCTCCACATCATCCGGAAGAAGAGGACCCGCCCGCAGCGTCTGGGCAGGTACATGACGGGTGGTGCTGCGCCGAAGCTATCTCCCCGACTCACCGCCCAGCAACGACATCGGGCGATCAAGGCGACGACTTACGAAAGAACCCGATCGGGTTGAACCCGTCCTGGTGTGCCGCCGTGCCCTTGGACAGGGAGCCCGTGCACGATCGAGCCCCCGCCCGACCCACCGTCCGCAAGCGAGGAGACTCCGTGGCCACCGAGACACCGCCCCCCTCGAAAACCCAAGCCCAACTCCCCTCCACCGAGGAGTTCGTCGCGGTGCAGGAGAGCGCGGAGTTCGGTGAACTGCGCGGCTCCTACCGCGGGTTCGCCTTCCCGCTGACCGTCGGCTTCATCGCCTGGTACCTGCTCTACGTCCTGCTCTCCAACTACGCGGGCGACTTCATGGGCACCAAGCTCTTCGGCAACATCAACGTGGCCCTCGTGCTGGGCCTCGCCCAGTTCCTCACCACGTTCCTCATCGCCTGGTGGTACGCGCGCACCGCCGCCGCCAAGCTCGACCCCAAGGCCGAGGCCATCAAGACCCGGATGGAGGGCGGCGCATGAGCCCCGCACAGCACACCACCCTGCTCGCCGCCGGCGAGGCGAGCGAGCACCGGCCGCTGATCATCACCCTGTTCGCGGTCTTCGTCGCGGCCACCCTCGTCATCACGGTCTGGGCGGGCCGTCAGACCAAGGACGCGGCCGACTTCTACGCGGGCGGCCGCCAGTTCACCGGCTTCCAGAACGGACTCGCGGTCTCCGGCGACTACATGTCCGCCGCGTCCTTCCTCGGCATCGCCGGCGCCATCGCCCTCTTCGGCTACGACGGCTTCCTCTACTCCATCGGCTTCCTCGTCGCCTGGCTCGTCGCCCTCCTCCTGGTCGCCGAGCCGCTGCGCAACTCCGGCCGCTACACGATGGGCGACGTTCTCGCCTACCGCATGCGCCAGCGCCCGGTCCGCACCGCCGCCGGCACCTCCACGATCGTCGTCTCGATCTTCTACCTCCTCGCCCAGATGGCGGGCGCCGGCGTCCTGGTCTCGCTGCTCCTGGGCATCACCAGCGACGGCGGCAAGATCGGCATCGTCGCCCTGGTCGGCGTCCTGATGATCGTCTACGTCACCATCGGCGGCATGAAGGGCACCACCTGGGTCCAGATGGTCAAGGCCGTCCTGCTGATCGCCGGCGCCCTGCTGCTGACCTTCCTGGTCCTGCTGAAGTTTGACTTCAACGTCTCCGACCTGCTCGGCTCGGCCGCCGACAACAGCGGCAAGGGCGCCGCCTTCCTGGAGCCCGGCCTGAAGTACGGCGCCACCGGCACCACCAAGCTGGACTTCATCTCCCTCGGCATCGCCCTGGTCCTCGGCACCGCCGGTCTGCCGCACATCCTGATCCGCTTCTACACGGTCCCCACCGCCAAGGCCGCCCGCAAGTCCGTCATCTGGGCCATCGGCCTGATCGGCTCCTTCTACCTGATGACCCTCGCCCTCGGCTTCGGCGCCGCCGCGCTGATCAAGCCGGACGAGATCGTCGCGTCGAACAAGGCCGGCAACACGGCCGCCCCGCTCCTCGCCCTCCACCTGGGCGGCGTCGACTCCAACTGGGGCGCGATCCTGCTCGCCACCATCTCGGCGGTCGCCTTCGCCACGATCCTCGCGGTCGTCGCCGGCCTCACCCTGGCCTCGTCCTCGTCCTTCGCCCACGACATCTACGCCAACGTCATCAAGAAGGGCGAGGCCTCCGAGAAGCAGGAGATCAACGCGGCCCGCTACGCCACCGTCGGCATCGGCGCCGTCTCCATCCTCCTCGGCGCCCTCGCCCGCGACCTGAACGTCGCCGGCCTGGTCGCCCTCGCCTTCGCGGTCGCCGCCTCCGCCAACCTCCCCACCATCCTCTACAGCCTCTTCTGGAAGCGGTTCACCACCTCCGGGGCCCTCTGGTCGATCTACGGCGGCCTGGTCACCGCGGTCGGCCTGGTGCTGTTCTCCCCGGTCGTCTCCGGCAAGCCCACCTCGATGTTCCCGGACGCCGACTTCCACTGGTTCCCGCTGGAGAACCCCGGCATCATCTCCATCCCCGTCGGCTTCCTCCTCGGCATCCTCGGCACCCTCCTGTCGAAGGAGGAGCCCGACCAGGGCAAGTACGCCGAGCTGGAGGTCCGCTCCCTGACGGGCACCGGAGCCCACTGATCCCCTCCGGGAGCGCGGCCGCGTCGTGGGTCCCCACGACGCGGCCGCGTCCTACGTCGTGGGATCGGCCTCTTTCGTTGTCAGCGGCGTCACGTAGGCTCGCAGGTGACGACAGAAGAACCGCGATCCACAACGGGGAGGGGGCCCACGTGCTCATCGACACCTACGGCCGGGTGGCCACCGACCTGAGAGTCTCGCTCACCGACCGCTGCAACCTGCGCTGTACGTACTGCATGCCCGAGGAGGGCCTGCAGTGGCTGGCCAAGCCCGACCTCCTCACGGACGACGAGATCGTCCGCCTGATCGACATCGCGGTCTCCACGCTCGGCATCGAGGAGGTCCGCTTCACCGGCGGCGAGCCGCTGCTGCGCCCCGGCCTGGTCGGCATCGTCGAACGCGTGGCGGCCCTGACCCCGCGCCCCCGGATGTCCCTGACGACGAACGGTATCGGCCTGGGGCGCACGGCGACCGCGCTCAAGGCGGCCGGCCTGGACCGGGTCAACGTCTCCCTCGACACGCTCCGCCCGGACGTCTTCAAGACCCTCACCCGCCGCGACCGCCACCGGGACGTCCTCGACGGCCTCCGGGCCGCCCGCGACGCCGGCCTCACCCCGGTCAAGGTCAACACCGTCCTTATGCCCGGGCTCAACCACGACGAGGCCCCCGACCTCCTGGCCTGGGCACTGGAGCACGACTACGAACTGCGCTTCATCGAGCAGATGCCCCTGGACGCCCAGCACGGCTGGAAGCGCGAGGACATGGTCACCGCCGGGGACATCCTCGCCTCGCTCCGCACCCGCTTCGACCTCACCCCCGAGGGACAGGACGAGCGCGGCTCCGCCCCCGCCGAACGCTGGCTGGTCGACGGCGGCCCCCACCGCGTCGGCGTCATCGCCTCCGTCACCCGCCCGTTCTGCGCGGCCTGCGACCGCACCCGCCTCACCGCCGACGGCCAGATCCGCACCTGCCTCTTCGCCCGCGAGGAGACCGATCTGCGCGAGGCCCTGCGCTCCGGCGCCCCCGACGAGGAGATAGCCCGCCGCTGGCGCCTGGCCATGTGGGGCAAGAAGGCGGGAGCGGGCCTGGACGACCCGTCGTTCGTCCAGCCGGACCGCCCGATGTCGGCGATCGGTGGGTGACGGGCCTCAGACGTCCTGAGCGTCCCACTCGCCCAACGGGACCACGTCCTTCAGGAACCCCCGGACACCCAGGAACTGCGAAAGATGCTCCCGGTGCTCCTCGCACGCCAGCCAGGTCTTCCGCCGCTCCGGCGTATGGATCTTCGGGTTGTTCCACGCCAGCACCCACACCGCGGCGACCCGGCACCCCTTGGCGGAACAGATAGGCGTCTCGTCAGTCACAGTTGCGTCGTTCCGTCCCACGGATACCCATACAAAAGGCGACGCCGAGCAGCCACGGGGGGAGCTGCCCGGCGTCGGTCCGTCGCTCCGACGGGGGATGCGGAGCGCGTACGAAGTATGTCACGGCCGACCCTTCGCAGGGCACTGGAACAGCATGATTGATCTGAGCTTTTCCTGAGCTTGTCGCACAGGCCCGTCATGGCCGCCGCTCAGCCCGGTCCTCCGGAACCGATTCCGTCCCGGAGCCGTCCGCCGGGGGCGGCGCGATCATGGGCGGCACCTGCGCGGTGACGAACGTGGAGGGCAGACCCGGCGCGTTCTCCCGCCCCGCATTGGCGATCACCACCGCGATGTACGGCAGGACCGCTCCCAACACCAGAGCCACGAGGGCGACATGACGCTCCACGTTCCAGAGGGTCGCCGCGAGGATCACCGCCACCGTGCGGACGGTCATCGAGATCACGTACCGCCGCTGCCGGCCGCGCACGTCCTCCTGCAGCCCCTGCCGGGCGCCGGTGATCCGGAACACCTGGGCCTTCCCGCCGCCACCCTGCTTCCGCATCGCATTCCACCGTCCACCCACATCGAACACTCCCCGGCACTCCACGTTACGCCGCGGCTGCGCCGCCTTCGAGACCGGGTCGCCTCCCGCACTGACGAACCGGCTGCGCCGTACCGCGTACGGCGGCACCCGACATGCGCCGTACGGGGCACGGAACAAGACTGTGGGCAAAGCTCACGTCGAGCCGTACGAGGAGGCAGCCATGGGCTGGTTGTGGGCGATCATCGTGGGATTCGTACTCGGTCTGATCGCCAAGGCGATCCTCCCGGGCAAGCAGCACAGCCCGCTCTGGCTGATCACCATCTTCGGCATCATCGGCGCGGTCATCGGCAACGCCATAGCCCGCGGCTTCGGCGTCGAGGAGACCGCGGGCATCGACTGGTGGCGCCACCTGTTCCAGCTGGTGGCAGCGATCGTGGTGGTCGCCCTGGGGGACAGGGCGTATGTGGCGACACTGGGCAAGAGGAAACAGCGGGCGTGAAGGGAGGCGCACTCGAAGGGGCGCCCCCCGACACTTACGCTCCCGTCACCTCGACGGCGGCAAGACTCTTCTTCCCCCGCCGCAGCACCAGCCACCGCCCGTGAAGGAGCTCCTCCTTCGCGGGAACCGCGTCCTCGGCCGTGACCTTCACGTTGTTCACGTAGGCCCCGCCCTCCTTCACGGTCCGCCGCGCGGCCGACTTGCTGGCCACCAGCCCGACCTCCGTGAACAGGTCCACGACCGGACCGAGCTCGGCGACCTGGATGTGCGGCACCTCGGAGAGCGCGGCCGTCAGCGTCCGCTCGTCGAGGTCGCCCAGCTCGCCCTGCCCGAACAGCGCCCGGCTCGCGGCGATCACCGCGGCCGTCTGGTCGGCGCCGTGCACCAGCGTGGTCAGCTCCTCCGCCAGCGCCCGCTGGGCGGCCCGCGCCTGCGGCCGCTCCGCGGTCTCCCGCTCCAGCTCCTCCAGCTCCGCACGGGACTTGAAGGACAGGATCCGCTGGTAGCCGGAGATGTCCCGGTCGTCCACGTTCAGCCAGAACTGGTAGAACGCGTACGGCGTCGTCATCTCGGGGTCGAGCCAGACCGCGCCGCCCTCGGTCTTGCCGAACTTGGTGCCGTCCGCCTTGGTCATCAGCGGCGTCGCCAGCGCGTGGACGTCGGCCTGCGGCTCCAGCCGGTGGATCAGGTCCAGACCGGCCGTGAGGTTGCCCCACTGGTCGCTGCCGCCCTGCTGGAGCGTGCAGCCGTGGCGCCGGTAGAGCTGGAGGAAGTCCATGCCCTGGAGGATCTGGTAGCTGAACTCGGTGTAACTGATGCCCTGGTCGGACTCCAGACGCCGGGCCACCGAGTCCTTCGTCAGCATCTTGTTGACGCGGAAGTGCTTGCCGATGTCCCGCAGGAACTCGATCGCGGACAGGCCCGCGGTCCAGTCGAGGTTGTTGACCATCACGGCCGCGTTCTCACCCTCGAAGGACAGGAACGGCTCGATCTGGGACCGCAGCTTGCCGACCCAGCCGGCGACCGTCTCCGGGTCGTTCAGCGTGCGCTCCGCCGTCGGGCGCGGGTCGCCGATCAGCCCCGTGGCCCCGCCGACCAGCGCCAGCGGCCGGTGACCGGCCTGCTGGAGCCGGCGCACGGTGAGCACCTGCACCAGGTGCCCCACGTGCAACGAGGGCGCGGTCGGGTCGAAGCCGCAATAGAACGTGACGGGGCCGTCCGCGAGCGCCTTGCGCAAGGCGTCCTCGTCGGTGGACAGGGCGAACAGGCCCCGCCACTTCAGCTCGTCGACGATGTCCGTCACGGTTCTCGTATCTCCTTGTGGTGGGCTCGTGGTCAGTACGAGGTTATACGCCCTGACTGACAGAGCTCATATTGAAGTCCGGCACCCGCAGCGCGGGCATCGCAGCCCTAGTGAACCAGTCGCTCCACTCCCGGGGCAGCGTCTTTTCCGTGCGCCCGGCCTCCACGGCGCGGCCCAGCAGGCCGACCGGCGACTCGTTGAACCGGAAGTTGTTCACCTCGCCCACGACCTCGCCGTTCTCGACGAGGTACACGCCGTCCCGGGTCAGACCGGTCAGCAGCAGGGTCGCCGGGTCGACCTCGCGGATGTACCACAGACAGGTCAGCAGCAGCCCGCGCGTGGTGCTCGCGACCATCTCCTGAAGCGAGCGGTCCTCGCCGCCGTCGAGGATCAGGTTGTCGACCGCGGGCGCGACCGGCAGCCCGGTCAGGCCGGCGCTGTGCCGGCTGGTGATCAGGTTCTTCAGCACCCCCGCGCCGACCCACTCGGTGGCGGCCAGCGGCAGCCCGTTGTCGAACACCGACGAGTCGCCCCCGGAGGAGTGGGCGAGGACGAAGGGCGCCGTCTCCAGGCCCGGCTCGTTCGGGTCGCTGCGCAGGGTCAGCGGCAGCTCGGACAGCTTCTCGCCGAGCCGGGTGCCGCCGCCGGGCTTGGAGAACACCGTCCGGCCCTCGGCCGCGTCCCGGCCGGACGCCGACCACATCTGGTAGATCAGCAGGTCCGCGACGGCGGTCGGCGGCAGCAGCGTCTCGTACCGCCCCGCCGGCAGCGCGATCCGCCGCTCGGCCCAGCCGAGACGTACGGCGAGCTCCGCGTCGAGCGCCGCCGGGTCGACGTCCTTGAAGTCCCGCGTTGAGCGCCCCGCCCAGGCCGAGCGCGTACGGTCCGGGGACTTGGCGTTGAGCTCCAGCGTGCCGTTCGGCTGGTCGTGCCGCAGCCGCAGCCCCGTGGACGTGCCCATGTACGTCGACACCAGCTCGTGGTTGGCGAACCCGTACAGCTCACGGCCGCCCGCACGCGCGCGTGCGAAGGACTCGCCCAGCGCGGGCGCGAAGTCGGCGAACACCGCGGACGAGGTCTCCGCGGGCGCCTCGGTGAACTCCGGGGCCACCACCTCACGGGCGACCAGCGGCTGCGCGTCCTCGGCGGCCCCGGCGCCGCGCGCGGCGGCCTCGGCGGCCCGCACCAGCGGCTCCAGCTCGTCCGCGGTCACGGCGGCCCGCGAGACGACCCCGGAGGCGGTGCCCTCCTTGCCGTCGACCGTCGCGATCACGGTGAGCGTGCGCGAGCGCGTGACGCCGTTCGTCGTCAGCGCGTTGCCGGCCCAGCGCAGGTTCGCCGTGGACTGCTCGTCGGCGATCACCACGCACCCGTCGGCCCGCGACAGCTCGAGGGCGCGCTCGACGACCTCGTGCGGCTTGTTGGTACGGGCGCTCATCGACCGGCCTCCTGCGTGGTGTTCAGAATGTTGACGCCCTTGAACAGGGCCGACGGGCAGCCGTGCGACACCGCCGCGACCTGCCCCGGCTGCGCCTTGCCACAGTTGAAGGCGCCGCCGAGGACATAGGTCTGCGGACCACCCACGGCCGCCATGGACCCCCAGAAGTCGGTGGTCGTCGCCTGGTAGGCCACGTCCCGCAGCTGCCCGGTGATCCGCCCGTTCTCGATCTTGAAGAACCGCTGGCCGGTGAACTGGAAGTTGTACCGCTGCATGTCGATGGACCACGACCGGTCCCCGACGACGTAGATCCCGCGGTCGACGCTCCCGATCAGGTCCTCGGTCGACATCCCGGCCGGATCCGGCCGCAACGACACGTTCGCCATCCGCTGCACCGGGACGTGCCCGGGGGAGTCGGCGTAGGCGCACCCGTTGGAGCGGCCCAGGCCGGTCAGCTTCGCGATCCGCCGGTCCAGCTGGTACCCGACGAGCGTGCCGTCCTTCACCAGGTCCCAGGACTGGCCCTCGACGCCCTCGTCGTCGTAGCCGACCGTCGCGAGGCCGTGCTCGGCGGTGCGGTCACCGGTGACGTTCATCAGGTCGGAGCCGTAGCGCAGCTTGCCGAGCCGGTCGAAGGTGGCGAAGGAGGTGCCGGCGTACGCGGCCTCGTAGCCGAGCGCCCGGTCCAGCTCGGTGGCGTGCCCGATGGACTCGTGGATGGTCAGCCACAGGTTGGACGGGTCGACGACCAGGTCGTACAGCCCGGCGTCCACGCTGGGCGCCCGCATCTTCTCGGCGAGCAGCTCCGGCATCCGCTCCAGCTCGTCGTCCCAGTCCCAGCCGGTCCCGGTGAGGTACTCCCAGCCCCGGCCCACCGGCGGCGCGATCGTCCGCATCGAGTCGAACTCGCCGCTGGACTCGTCGACCGAGACCGCCGTCAGCGACGGGTGCAGCCGCACCCGCTGCTGGGTGGTCACCGTCCCCGCCGTGTCCGCGTAGAACTTGTTCTCGTGGACGGTGAGCAGCGAGGCGTCGACATGGTTGACGCCGTCGGCCGCCAGCAGCCGGTTGCTCCAGTCGGCCAGCAGCGCGGTCTTCTGTTCGTCCGGCACGGTGAACGGATCGATCTCGTACGACGAGATCCACGTCCGGTCGGTGTGCACCGGCTCGTCGGCCAGCTCCACCCGCTCGTCGGACCCGGCGGCCTTGATGACCTGCGCGGACAGCTTGGCCATCGCCACGGCCTGCGACGCCACCCGGGCGGCCGCGTCCATCGTCAGGTCCACGCCGGACGCGAACCCCCACGTGCCGCCGTGCACCACGCGCACCGCGTACCCCAGGTCGGTCGTGTCCGACGACCCGGACGGCTTGGCGTCCCGCAGCCGCCACGACGCGCTGCGCACCCGCTCGAACCGGAAGTCCGCGTGCTCGGCCCCGAGCGCACGCGCACGTGCGAGGGCGGCGTCGGCGAGGGCGCGTAGAGGTAGGGCCGTGAAGCTTTCGTCGATGGTATGAGGCACCTGCGTCTCTTCCTGTTGGCATGGCAGTGACCGGCGGTCGATCCGATCATGTCGCGGAGACCGACATGGGGACCATAGGTTCCCGGCAGCGCGCCCGGTGACATGTCAAACCCTGTCGGTGGCGTCGGCTCGCGGACACAGCGTGACAGAGCGGATTCACGAAGTTGAGGGGGCCCTTCCGATCCATGGACGTCTTCGGTGTCCATCACGACCTCATCGCCGGGTACGAGGCGTTCACGAGTTCGCTCGTCGCCGTGCGGGACCCGGACATCGAGCGTCACCTGGACGACGAACGGCGGCGCCGGACCCGCTGGCCCGACCCCGAACTCGCCCTGAACCCCACCTTCCGCAGCGGCTGAACCGTTGCCGCGATGTGCGACGACGGCCTGCTGCACCCGATGTGCCGGGAATACTTCCGGCACAAGGAGCACGAGAACGACCCCGGCAGCCGTACCCTCTCCCTCCACCAGCACCAGCGGGAGGCCATCGTGGCGGCCGACCGCGGTGACTCCTACGTCCTGACCACGGGCACCGGCTCCGGTAAGAGCCTGACCTACATCGTGCCGATCGTCGATCAGGTGCTACGCGACCCTAATCCCGACGGGATCTCGGCGATCGTCGTTTATCCCATATCCCATGAACGCGCTGGCCAACAGCCAGCTCCACGAGCTGAAGAAGTACGTCACCTGGGGCGTCCCGGAGGACCGTCGCAAGGTGACCTTCGCCCGGTACACCAGCCAGGAGGACTCCGAGCAGAAGCTTCAGGTCCTGCGGAACAAGCCGGACATCCTGCTCACCAACTACGTGATGCTGGAGTACCTGCTCACTCGCCCCGACGAGCGGCGAGAACTGATCGGTGCCGCCCGGGGCCTCCGGTTCCTCGCTCTCGACGAGCTGCACACCTACCGGGGCCGCCAGGGCGCCGACGTCGCCCTCCTCGTACGACGACTGAGGGATGCCTGTGAGGCGCCGGACCTCCAGTGCGTCGGGACATCGGCGACGATGGCCACCGGCGTCACGTTCGCCGAGGCCCGCGAGGAGATCTGCGCGCCTGGTGGATCGCAGCCCCGTTCCGCTTCTGCCTGCACTGCCGCACCTCGTACGAGCAGCTTCGCCTCAAGGACCTCGCCAAGCTGGGTACGTTCTCCGCGGAGGGCCGCAGTTCCGCGGTCTCGCTCATCAGCTCCCGTGTCGTGCGGAGAACCTCCTCCTCCTCCTCGCCGCTGCTCGCCGTCTCCTCCGTGTCCCCGGCCTCGACCCCGGCCTCCGGGCCGCCTTGCAACGGCTCACCGCCCGCCTCGACGGCGTCGGTCTCCTGCCCGCGGGAGCCCGCCCGCCGCAATGGACCCCGGGCCGCCGAAACGCCCGCTACGCCCATGCTCTCGGCCTGGCCGAACTCGTCCTCCGCGGCGTCTCGTACGAATTCGGGGACAGCCGCCACCTCGCCGTCGACGGCATGCTCGTCGTCATGTGGCGGCTCTTCGAGGCCTACCTCGCCAGGGCGGTCGGCGAGGCACTGCGCCACCGCGTCGGGGGGCGGCCCGAGCCTCAGGACCGCAGCCACTTCCTCGACGCGGCGGGCCGGCACCGGCTCAAGCCGGACCTCGTGCACTACCTGCCCTCACCGCACGACGGCGTCCTGCGCCCGGCCGCCGTCCTCGACGCCAAGTTCAAGATCAAGCCGCAGCGGGACGACCTGTACCAGATGACGGCGTACTGCATGCGTCTCGGCCTCGGCGAGGGGCACCTCGTGTACGCCTAGGGCAGCGAAGGAGTCGTCGAAGTGCCGGTGGGAGAGGGGCGGTTGAGGCTCTTCAGGCACGTCGTCGACCTGTCCCGTCCCTGGCGGGAACTCGCCTCGGCCGTCGATGCCCTCGCGGAGTCCGTCGACGCGGCGCGCACGGCGCGCGCCGTGTGACGGGCGGGAGGCGCCGGTGGGCTCACGAAGTCGGCCCGGCGTACCGCTCGGGCGGGTGATCACTCTGGTTCCCCGGCGGCGCCGACCCGGGCCGCACTACCGTGAATTCATGGCCAGCAGGCGCCGTACGTCCGGCAAGAACAACAAGAACCGTCGCACCAGGCACGCCTCCGTCCCTTGTCAGGCGGCCCGTGCGACTCCCACTCCCTCCGAGGCCGCGAAGGAGTGCGAGCGGTTGGCGGAGCAGTACCCCGAGGACCGGGAGGAACTGCTCCGCGAGGCAGCCGACGCCTGGCGGAGCGCGGGCGAACCCGACCGTGCCCTCGCGCTCTTCGAGCGACTCCTCGATCCCGAGTCGGGCGGCTGTGGGGAGCCGGACGTGGTCGACGCGTGGCGCATCGACACGTTGTGGGAGGCCGGACGCGAGGAGGAAGCACGGGCGGCGGCCGCCGCGTTCCGTGCACGGCACCCCAGGGACGCGGCAGCCTGGGCCCTTGTCGCCGAAGTCTTCGAGTCCGTGAACGAGACGGCGACGGCCGCCGAGTGGTTCACGACGGGCGTCACGCACGCCCTCGGTGCCGGCGCTCCGGTGACAGCGGATGTGGTCGCCGACTCCCGGGACTCCTTCGGCCTCGGGGAACTCCTCTTGGGCCGTCACCGCGTGCGGCGCCTGCTCGGCGAGCCGCATGACGACTGGGACCACGTGGCCGACGAACTTCACGTCCGGCGTGCGGCGCCGCTACCCGGCCGGGTACGTCCCCTGGACGAACTGCACGACCCGCTCCGTCTCAGGCGACTGGCCGAGGGAGGGGCCGACGCCCTGCGAGCCGAGATGGAAGAGCTCGCCGCTGAACCGGACGAGGAGGAAAACGCGCCCACGGGGCCGCTGAGGACGTGCGTCCTGTTCTGGCCGCCGCATGAGTTCGCGCAGCTTCTGGAACGCTGGCCGACGGTCGTGGACGCGTACGGTGACCACCACGCCGGCCACCTGCGGCAGGTCGAGCGCACCCTGCGCGAGCTGTCGGACCAAGGCGCCACACACCTCGCGCTCGGCCGGGCCACGGTGAGTGGGCTGGTCGCGCATGTGAACGAAGCGGGCGGGTCTGCCGGCACACCTGCCGACCGGTCCGCGTACGCGGCGGAGCTGGCCCGTACGGGACAGGCCGAGGCATGGCCGCCGCCTCGGAACGGGCCCTGTTGGTGCGGTTCGGGGTGCAAGTACAAGAAGTGCTGTGGAAATCCCGCGTTCGGGTGAAAGCCATAGTCGGTGAGGCGCTCGGTTGTAGGTACAATTATGTAGCCGTAGGCACAAAGCCAGCGCCTGGTACCGAGGGAGTCGGCTGTGAGCACCATTTCCGTACGCGAGTTCTCGTACAACCCGAGCGCTGTCTTCGCCCGTGTCGAAAAGGGCGAAGCGATCCAGGTCACCCGGCACGGGAACGTGATCGCGATACTGTCGCCGGCCGGCGGGCCCATGGAGCGGTACGCGCACCTGGTGGCCCAAGGAAAGATCAAGCTGAAGCCGGTCACGGCTGCCGACCGGCACGGCATGCCGCACTACGAGGTACCGGAGGACGTCGACCCTGTGGCGCTGCTCCTGGCCGAACGCGAGGCGGACGACCGTTGATCTACATGGATACCTCGGCGCTGGTCACATGGATGACCCGCCGCAATCACTGGGCCGAGCTGGACGCCTTCCTCGGGCGGCGAGTCACTGAGCCTCTCGCCGCAAGCACGCTCGGCTTCGTGGAGACCGTACGGACCCTGGATCTCATGGGACACTTCCCGAAGGCGATGGACGACCTCGATGAGCGGATCACGGAGATCCTCCTCACCCGAGAGGTGCGTGACGGCGCGGCCGTACTGGTCGGGCGTCTGAGAACACTGGACGCGATCCATGTGGCCAGCGCACTCTCCCTGCGGGACGATCTGACAGCACTCGTGACGTACGACCGCAGGATGCTCGAGGTGGCACGTGCTGAGGGCCTGTCCGTCCATGCCCCCGGAATGGCGGACTGAGGCCGCCCGACCTGCGCCCGGCGACGGGGCGCTGTCTGTGGAAACCCTACAGACAGCGCCCCGTCGCCCTGTCACCCCCGGCTTCGGCACCCGGTACGGCGGACCGATAGGTTTCGAGGGAAGCCGCCTGCCGTCCAGGTCCCGGGCAGGTGTGTAGACCCCTATCGAAAGGGTGATCCGTTGAGCCGCTCGGTTCTCGTCACCGGAGGAAACCGGGGCATCGGCCTCGCCATCGCCCGCGCGTTCGCCGACGCCGGCGACAAGGTCGCGATCACATACCGCTCGGGCGAACCGCCGCAGGCCCTCGTCGAATTGGGCTGCCTGGCCGTCAAGTGCGACATCACCGACGCCGAGCAGGTGGAGCAGGCCTACAAGGAGATCGAGGCCGAGCACGGGCCCGTCGAGGTCCTGATCGCCAACGCCGGCGTCACCAAGGACCAGCTCCTGATGCGCATGTCCGAGGAGGACTTCACCTCGGTCGTCGACACCAACCTCACCGGCACCTTCCGCGTCGTCAAGCGCGCCAACCGCGGCATGCTGCGCGCCAAGAAGGGCCGGGTCGTCCTCATCTCGTCGGTCGTGGGTCTCTACGGCTCGCCCGGTCAGGCCAACTACGCCGCGTCCAAGGCCGGCCTCGTCGGCTTCGCGCGCTCCCTCGCCCGTGAGCTGGGGTCGCGCAACATCACGTTCAACGTCGTCGCGCCCGGCTTCGTCGACACCGACATGACCAAGGTGCTCACCGACGAGCAGCGCGCGGGCATCGTCTCGCAGGTCCCGCTCGGCCGGTACGCGCAGCCGGAGGAGATCGCCGCGACGGTGCGGTTCCTCGCCTCGGACGACGCCTCGTACATCACTGGAGCCGTCATCCCCGTTGACGGCGGACTGGGAATGGGTCACTGATCACCATGAGCGGAATTCTCGAGGGCAAGCGCGTCCTGATCTCCGGTGTGCTGATGGAGTCCTCCATCGCGTTCCACGCCGCCAAGCTGGCCCAGGAGCAGGGTGCCGAGATCATCCTGACCGCGTTCCCGCGGCCGACGCTGACCGAGCGCATCGCCAAGAAGCTGCCGAAGCCCACCAAGGTCATCGAGCTCGACGTGACGAACGCCGAGCACCTGGGCCGCCTGGCCGACGTCGTCGGCGAGGAGCTCGGCGGCCTCGACGGTGTCGTGCACTCCATCGGCTTCGCGCCGCAGGACGCGCTCGGCGGCAACTTCCTCAACACGCCGTTCGAGTCGGTCGCCACGGCCATGCACGTCTCGGCGTACTCCCTGAAGTCGCTGACCATGGCCTGCCTGCCGCTGATGCAGAACGGCGGCTCGGTCGTCGGTCTCACCTTCGACGCGCAGTACGCCTGGCCGCAGTACGACTGGATGGGCCCGGCCAAGGCCGCCCTGGAGGCCACCAGCCGCTACATCGCGCGTGACCTGGGCAAGCAGAACATCCGCTGCAACCTGATCTCCGCGGGCCCGCTCGGCTCCATGGCCGCCAAGTCCATCCCGGGCTTCAGCGACCTGGCCGCGGTGTGGGACAGCCGCTCCCCGCTGGAGTGGGACCTCAAGGACCCGGAGCCGGCCGGCAAGGGCATCGTCGCCCTGCTCAGCGACTGGTTCCCGAAGACCACCGGCGAGATCATCCACGTCGACGGCGGTCTGCACGCCATCGGCGCCTGACGCCACCCCTTCCGTGTCACCCGTCCGGCCTACCAGGCCGGGCGGGACACACCCGCGAACAGGCACGATGAAGTGCGCGTCCACCTCCGCGCAGCCCTCCCCAGCCCTGCCGAGGAGGTTCCCTTGTGCGTCTGTTCCGTGCTCTCGCCCCAGTGACCGCCGCCGTCGCGCTCGTGCTCTGCGCGCCCCATGAGGCGCAGCCCCACGAGCATCCCGACCCCTTCGGCGCGGAGTGCCGCGTCACCGTCGACGGCTCCCATGTCGTCGCCCACTGCCACAACCCCTACGCCGACATCGACCGTGTCACGCTGCACATCGAGTGCGCGCGCTGGTGGGACCTCGACACCGACGGCACCCCCGTCGACGCCGGACCCGCCCTGACCGTACGGCTCACCGGGCGCTGCTGGAAGGAGGTGGGCCGGGTCTGGATCACCCACGAGAAGGTCTGAGCCGAGCGCCGCTCAGCCCGGGCCGGACCCCGTGACCCGGCCCGGGCGGCAGGACACGGGATAGCCGGCCGCCTCGGCCGCCGCCGTCTCCGCGTCGCCCGCGCGGATCGCGTCCACCAGCCGTGTGTGGTCCATGTACGTCTCCGGAGTCAGCTCGTCGCCGACGTCCTCGCGCAGCCAGTCCCGCAGCACCTCGCCCAGGTCGGCGTGGAGCGCGGTCATGACGTCGTTGTGGGAGGCTGCCACCACCGCCAGGTGGAAGGTCGCGTCGGCCGCGACGAAGGCCTCCGCGTCCCCCGACTCCCAGGCCTCCTCGCGCCGCAGCAGCAGCGCGTCCAGCTGCTTGAGGTCCTTCTCCGTGCGCCGCTCGGCCGCGAGCCGCGCCGCCCCCGACTCCAGGTTGGAACGCAGCTCGGCGATGTGCCGGGGGTCGGCGTCCGCGAACCGCCGGTGCATCACGCCCGCCAGCTCGCTCGTCGCCACGACGTACGTCCCCGAGCCCTGCCGGATGGCCAGCAGCCCGTTGTGCGCGAGGGCGCGGACGGCCTCCCGGACCGTGTTGCGGGCGACGCCCAGCTGCTCCACCAGCTCGGGCTCGGTGGGGATCCGCGAGCCGACCGGCCACTCGCCCGAGGTGATCTGATGGCGCAGCTCGGCGATGACCTGCTCGGAGAGGGCCGAGCGACGGGGATGGCTCAGGGGCATGGCACACCTTCTCACAAGGCTTCACAAGGCTTCACAGGACTGGACAGGTATTCATCCCATGATTCTATGATGGGCGGCATGGCCAGTGAGGACACCAGCACGACCAGGACGACGACACCCCCGCCCACCCGTACGACGGCGGCCGCCGAGCCCCCGCACACGGCCACGCGCGCGTGGCGCACCCGGCTGCTCATGGCCGCCATCGTGCTGGCCGCGCTCAACCTCCGGCCCGCCATCACCAGCCTCGGCGCACTCCTGGAGGAGGTCCGCGACGGGCTCGGCATGAGCGGCAGCCTGGCCGGGCTCCTCACCTCCGTGCCCCCGCTCTGCTTCGCCGTGTTCGGTGTCATGGCCCCGCGCCTCGCCCGCCGCTTCGGCCCCGGCGCCGTGGTGTGCGCGGGCATGGCGGCGATCACCGCGGGCCTGCTCGTACGGCCGTACACGGGCGGTACGGCCGGGTTCCTGGCCGCCAGCGCCCTCGCCCTGATGGGCATCGCCGTCAGCAACGTCCTGATGCCGGTCATCGTCAAGCGGCACTTCCCCGACCGGGTCGGCTCCATGACCGGCCTCTACTCGATGTCCCTCGCCCTCGGCACCTCGGCCGCCGCCGCGCTCACCGTGCCGCTGACCTCTGCGCTGGGCGGCGGCTGGCGGCCCGGCCTCGCCCTGTGGGCGGGCCTCGCCGCCGCTGCCGTACTGCCCTGGCTGCTCTTCGCCCGGGAACACCGGCAGCGGTCGGGGACACCCGCCCCGGCGCGGCCGGCGTCCGGCGGGCCGGCCGCCCCGCACGCGCGCGTGGAGCGACCGGACGGACTGCGCATCACCCGCAGCCGCACCGCCTGGGCGCTCGCCGTCTTCTTCGGGCTCCAGGCCACCGCCGCCTACATCACCATGGGCTGGATGGCCCAGATCTTCCGGGACGCGGGCGTGTCCGCAGGCGAGGCCGGACTGCTGCTCGCCGTCACCATGGCGATGGGCGTGCCCCTGGCCTACGTCATCCCGCGCGTCGCCTCCCGGCTGCCGCGGCAGGGCCCGATCGTCGTCGTGCTCGGCGTCTGCGGCCTCGCCGGCTACACCGGTCTGTACCTCGCGCCCGCCGAGGGAGCCTGGGCCTGGGCCGTGCTGCTCGGCGTCGCCAACTGCGCCTTCCCGCTCGCCCTCACCATGGTCGGCATGCGCGCCAGGACCGGCGCGGGCGTGGCCCAGCTGTCCGCCTTCGCGCAGAGCACCGGCTATCTGATCTCGATCCCGGGCCCTCTCCTGGTCGGCGTGCTCTACCAGCACAGCGGCGGCTGGGGGCTGCCCCTGGCGCTCATGGCGGCGCTCATGCTCCCGCAGATGGCCGTGGGCGTCCTGGCGGGCCGCCCTGGCACGGTGGAGGACGAGGCGGCCGCCCGCTGACCCCGGCGGCCCCACGGCGGACCACGGGTGCGACACTGGGCGCATGGTGCTCGACCCGAACCCCCAGAACGGCCAGAAGAAGATGCTCATGGTCTTCGGCTCGTTCCTCGCCATCTTCGTGATCATCGCCGTCATCGCCACGATCGCCGCACCCTGAGGGTGGGGTTAACCCCCCTGTCCCCTAGGGGGTGAGGGTCAGGGTCAAGTGGGTGGATCACCGGATGGGTTGCGGGCCGCCGATTCCGTAGCTTCGAGACGTGGCCGCACTACGCGGACCACGGACCGCTCGAAGACGACCGGAGGCATCCATGTCGGCCCCTGTGCTCACCCGGCCCCGCCCGACCGCCGCCCGGGCCCGGATCGACGCCCGGCTGCCCTGGTGGGCCCTCGCCCTGCCGACCCTCGCCTTCGTCACCCTGCTCCTCCTGATACTGAACCCTGCCGACGCCCACGCCGCCGGCAGCGACCCGGCGATCACCCACCTCGTCGAGCGCGTGCAGCGTCTCCTCGCGCGCCAGCCGTGACGAGCACGCCCCGGACGCGCTCCGCACCCCGGGACGAGCGGCAAAGCCCCATGTCAACTCCCTGCGCCCCATGGCCTGTTTCATGCGAAGCTGGGACGCATGAGCGTCGCAGAACCCCGCAGGATCGTCCTCTTCCGGCATGCGAAAGCCGACTGGCCACAGGTGACCGACCATGAGCGCCCGCTCGCCGAGCGGGGCCGGATGGACGCCGCCGTCGCCGGACGCAGACTGGCCGACAGCGGCATTCCCCTCGACCTGGCGCTGTGCTCCACCGCGGTCCGGACCAGGGAGACGTGGAAGCTCGCCGTCCATGAACTCCCGCACCGGCCGAAAACGGTCTACGAGGAGCGGATCTACGAGGCCTCCCCCGGCGAGCTGATCGCCCTGCTCAACGAGACGCCGGACGACGTGCGCAGCGTCGTCCTGATCGGCCACAATCCCGGCGTCCACGCCCTCACCGACATCCTGACCGACTCGGCCGAGAGCGAGGCCCACGAGCGGATGACCCGCCGCGGCTTCCCGGCCTCCTCCTTCGCCGTCCTCACCTTCGACGGCTCCTGGAAGTCCCTGGAGCCGGCCGTCGCCACGCTCACCGACTACTGGGCGCCCGAGGAGTAACCCGTCCGGCCGCGACCCACGCGCGAGGGCCCGGCACCCCTCGGTACCGGGCCCTGCCTCTCCTGCGAGCGTGGTCCTACTCGGTGTGGGTCTCCGCCGCCTCGACCTCTTCGCGGGTGATGCCCAGCAGATACAGGACCGTGTCGAGGAACGGCACGTTCACCGCCGTGTGCGCCGCCTCGCGCACCACCGGCTTGGCGTTGAAGGCCACCCCGAGACCGGCCGCGTTCAGCATGTCCAGGTCATTGGCGCCGTCGCCGATCGCCACCGTCTGCGAGAGCGGTACGCCCGCCTCCGCGGCGAACCGGCGCAGCAGCCGCGCCTTGCCCGCCCGGTCCACGATCTCGCCGGTGACCCGGCCGGTCAGCCGGCCGTCGACGATCTCCAGCGTGTTGGCCTGGGCGAAGTCCAGCCCCAGCCGCTCCTTCAGATCGTCGGTGACCTGGGTGAAGCCGCCCGAGACGACCCCGACCTGGTAGCCGAGCCGCTTCAGCGTACGGATCAGCGTGCGCGCGCCCGGCGTCAGCCGGACCTCGGCGCGCACCTTGTCCACCACCGAGGCGTCCAGCCCCTCCAGCAGCGCCACCCGCGCGTGCAGCGACTGCTCGAAGTCCAGCTCACCGCGCATCGCCGCCGCCGTCACCTCGGCGACCTTGTCCTCGCAGCCGGCGTGCGCCGCGAAGAGCTCGATCACCTCGTCCTGGATCAGGGTGGAGTCGACGTCCATGACGACGAGCCGCTGGGCCCGCCGGTGCAGACCCGCGTCCACCACGGCGACATCCACTCCGAGCGCCCGCGCGTCCGTGACCAGCGCGGTGCGCAGCGGCTCGGTCTCCACCCCGGAGATCGCGAACTCGACGGCCGTGACGGGGTACTTGGCGAGCCGGAAGATGCGGTCGATGTTGCCGCCGGCCTTGGTGATCTTGGCGGCGACCTTGGCGGTGGCCTCCGCGGTCAGCGGATGGCCGAGGACGGTCACCAGGGAGCGACCGAGGCCGCGCGGACGGTTGTCACCGAGACCCGAGATGATCTCTGCCTGCATCTTGATCGACTCGGCCCAGCTGTGGACCGTGCGGCGGAGGTCACCCTCCTGCGACCGCGGTGGCGCGGTCACGAGCGCGCACAGCACCATCCGGCCACGGGTGACCACCTGCTCGATGTCGACCACGTCGACGGAGTAGGCCGCGAGGGTGTCGAAGAGACCGGCCGTGATGCCGGGCCTGTCCTTGCCGAAGATCTTGACAAGGAGCGTGGGGGCATCAGAGGACGAGGTCGGCGAAGTCTGCGAAGCTCTCATGATGTATCCCACCGTATCCGGCACCCAGTGCCTTTCGCCGCAGAGGTCCGTCTAGCGGACACGGAACACTGGGCGAACCGGTGATGTCGGTTTTGTGAAGTCCACCGATCGGCCCCGTAGAGCGGGCCGCCTCCCACTCACCGGGGCCGATCGGGCCGCCCAGGCCGCTTCGGCGGCAGCGGGGGAGGAGGCGGAGGCGGCGGAGGGGGCCCGTCGTCCCCGGCAGACCCCCCGGGCCGCCGCGAATCCGGCCCGACCGGCCCGACCGGTCCCGCCACGGTCGGCGCACCGAACACATCCCCTGACCGCCGCGCCTCGGCCGAAGGCCCCGCCCGCCCGTCGCCACCGGGCGGCACCGACCCGCCCCCACGCCGCCCGCCATCGGACCGCTGTCCCGGCCGCTGGCCGGACCCTTGTCCCGGCCGCTGGCCGGACCGCTCTGGGGGCTGTTGGCCGGACCCTTGTCCAGGCTGCTGGCCGGACCCTTGTCCTGGCCGCTGGCCGGACCGCTCTGGGGGCTGTTGGCCGGACCGCTGTCCCGGCTGTTCGCCGGGCCGCTCTGGGGGCTGCTGGGGGGACCCTTGTCCTGGCCGCTGGCCGGACCGCTCTGGGGGTTGTTGGCCGGCCCCCTGTCCTGGCCGTTCGCCGAATCGCTCTGGCTGCCGCTGGCCGAACCGCTCTGGGGGTTGTTGGCCGGCCCCCTGTCCCGGCCGCTCGCCGAACCGCTCTGCGCGCCGCTCGCCGGACCCCTCTTCGGCCCGCTGGCCAAGGTGTTCTCCGGGCCACCCGTCGGGGCGCGCGTCCTCCGGCTCCGGCGGTCCGTCCGGCACCCGGAGATACGGATTGGTCGCGGGGTTCGGCGCCCGGTAGGACGCGCTGGGGGCATACGGCCCAGCCTCCGCCCCCGCCCCGGCGTGCCGCGCGGCCCCACCCCCATCCGCGTACCGCACGTCACCGAGTGCCAACGGCGCGGCACGCCGTCCCGCCGCCCCCGTGGCGCACGCCAGCAGCGCCCCCGCGGCCCCCGCTCCGGCCCCCCAGGCCGCCCCGAGGAGCAGCGCCCTGCCGAGGTGCCCGTGCAGCTCGATCCCGGCCCCGAACGCGTCGAACCCCAGCACCGACAGCGAAGCGTCCACGGACAGCCCCGTCAGCAGCCCGAGGGACGGCAACGCCACCGCGGTCACGATCCCCAGCCGTACGGCACACGCCCCGACGAACCACCCCGCCCCGGCCCCTCGCGCCCCGGCCCCCGCCGCCACCCCGAACGGCGTCCGCACCGCCACCAGCACCCCCGCGAACAGCATCGTCACGGCCGTGGCCACCGCGAGCAGCCACACCCGGCCGTCCAGGTCGGCCAGGCGGCCGACGGTGACGGGCTGGTCCGTGCCGACGGAGAGGAGCCTGTCGAGGGGGGCCGGCAGGACGTGCGTGAGGGCGCCCGTGGCGCGGCCGTCCCAGGGGACGAACAGGCCGACCGAGACGCCCAGCCACACCCCATTCGGCGCGCCGAGCAGCGCCGCTCCCGCGATCCGTTTCGGATGGGCGTCGCCGATCGCCGCGTACGCCGCCGCCGCGAGCCCGGCCGCCACGGCCACCAGCAGCACGGTGACCACGGCGGACACCGCGGGCCGCACCACCCGGTGCACCGCCTCCCACCCGCGCGGCAGCGGGGTGCGGCGCGAGGCCAAGAGGGCGATCAGCAGGATCCCCGCCGACCAGAGGAGCCCGCCCAGCAGGGTGGGCGCCGTGTCGACGGTGAAGCCGACGGCAGCCTTCGCGTCGATCAGATCCCCGATCCGGTCGGGCAGCAGCCCCCCGATGTCACCGAGCCCGGGGATCTCCAGTCCGCTCCCGCCACCACCCCCGCCGGGCAGGTCGTCCAGCCCCAGCGCGCCGCCGTCGAGCGTGATCACGTCGTGCCCCGCCCAGGCCAGCCCGCCCAGCATCGCCACGAACAGCGCGACCACCGCGCCCGCCCGGGCGAGGAGTTCGCCCGGCGCGATGACAGCCCCGGCCGCGCGCAGGGACCGTAGGAACAACCACGACAGCAGCAGCGCGCCGACCAGGCCCACCCCCAGTGGCGTGATCTCGATGGCGGTGTCCGCTTCGGCCCCGGTGAGACCGAAGGCCGACACGTCGCCCGACGGCGTGACGGATCCCCCCGCCCCCAGAGCCACCACGGCCGCCGTCATCGGGCCCAACGAACCCGCCGCGTCCGCCCCGAGCAGATGCAGACCGAGCGCCGCCGTCCCCGCCATCCCGATCAACGCCCAGCTCACGGAGGCGATCGCGGCCAGCGCCACGTCCAGCCACGGCACACCACCGCCGTACCGCGCGCGCCCGTTGCTCTCCACCCCAGTGCCGGCACTCATGCAGACCCCCCGATCCGCGGCGCGGTTCGGCGAAGATCGCCGCATCCGTCCCCCTCGCGTGCGTTTACCACTCTCCGGGGCGTTTTCAACCCCGTCAACGGGAACGGCCGATGTGCTCGTGCAAGCTGCTCTCCAGGCCCGACTTTCGGTCAGGGGGCCGGTACTGAAATAGTTCCCGACGATGTTCGACATCCCTAGACTCCCTGTGATGGGGGTAACTCGGGGGACTACTCATGGGGTATGGAGTGCCGGAACTCGTACTGGAATTGAACGGACGTACCTGGACGCTCGATCCGTCCAGGCCATACACCCTCGGACGTGATCCGCAGGGGGACATCGTGTTCGAGGACGCCAGGGTCTCCTGGCGCCACGCCACGGTCAGCTTCAACGGGCGCAGTTGGGTCGTCGAGGACCACGGCAGCACGAACGGCACGTTCGCGCAGGGGCAGCGGATCAGCCAGTTGGAGATCGGCCCCGGCTCGGCGCTGCACCTGGGCAACGCCAACGACGGCCCGCGCGTGACCCTGTCGGGCGCACAGGCGCCGGCGGCACAGCCGCAGCAGCAGCCCTACGCCGCGCAGGGCGCGAACCCCGGCTGGACCGCCCCGCCGGCCGCCCAGCCGCAGGCCGGCTGGCAGCCGCCGCAGCAGGCCGCGCCGCAGGTCCCGCAGCAGCCGGGGCCGAACGAGCCGTACGCGCAGAACGTTTCCGGCGGGGGCGCGGGGGCGCCGCCGGTCTACGGAGACCGCAGCCCGACCACGTTCCACCAGTTCTCCATCGGCCGTGTCATGCGCATCGGCCGCGCCCTGGAGAACGAGCTGGTCGTCTCCGACCTCCAGGTGTCGCGCAACCACGCCGAGTTCCGCTCCATGCCCGACGGCAGCATGGAGATCCGCGACCTCGGCTCGCACAACGGCACCTATGTCAACGGTCAGCCGATCCCCAAGGGCGGCACGCGGCTGCTGGGCGCGGCCGACGTCGTCGGCGTCGGCCACTCGACGTTCCGGATCGTCGGCGACCGGCTCGAGGAGTTCGTCGACACCGGTGAGGTCTCCTTCTCCGCGCGCCACCTCACCGTCACGGTCGACGGCGGCAAGCAGATCCTCAAGGACGTCTCCTTCGGCGTCCCGGAGAAGTCCCTGATCGCGGTGATCGGACCGTCCGGTTCCGGCAAGTCCACGCTGCTCAAGGCGCTGACCGGCTACCGCCCGGCCAACCAGGGCGACGTCCTGTACGACAACCGGAACCTGTACAAGCAGTTCGCCGAGCTGCGCCAGCGCATCGGCCTCGTTCCGCAGGACGACATCCTGCACAAGGAACTGACCGTCAAGAAGGCCCTCAAGTACGCGGCCAAGCTCCGCTTCCCCGCCGACACCACGGCCGCCGAGCGCGAGGCCCGGATCGACGAGGTGCTGCGCGAGCTGAAGCTGGACATCCACAAGGAGAAGAAGGTCACCTCTCTCTCCGGCGGCCAGCGCAAGCGCGTCTCGGTGGCCCTGGAGCTGCTCACCAAGCCGTCGCTGATCTTCCTGGACGAGCCCACCTCGGGTCTCGACCCGGGCATGGACCGCGATGTCATGCAGCTGCTGCGCGGTCTCGCCGACGACGGCCGTACGGTCCTCGTGGTCACCCATTCGGTGGCCGAGCTGGCGATCTGCGACAAGCTGCTGGTGATGGCGCCGGGCGGCGCGGTCGCCTACTTCGGCCCGCCGGAGGAGGCGCTGAACTTCTTCGGCTACGACACCTGGGCCGATGTCTTCTCCGCCTTCGAGAACTACCGCGACTACGACTGGGCGGGCCGCTGGAAGGGCTCGCAGCACTACCAGATGTACGCCGCGGACATCGACGCCGTCGCGCCGCAGTCCGTACAGATGCCGCCGATGCAGGCCATGAAGCCGCCGAAGCCGCAGGGCTGGATGTCGCAGTTCATGACGCTGGTGCGCCGCTACACCTCGGTGATCGTGTCGGACAAGGGCTTCCTCGCCCTGTCGTTGATCCTGCCGGTCGTCCTCGGCTCGGTGAGCCTGCTGATCGACTCCGGCAACAGCCTGCTGCCCAACCCGGTCAACCCCAAGAGCGGGCGGATCATCCCCAACGGCACGGCCACCACGGTCCTGCTGATCCTCGCGGTCGGCGCCTGCTTCGCGGGCGCGGCGAACTCGGTCCGTGAGCTGATCAAGGAACGGGTCATCTACGAGCGTGAGCGCGCCACCGGCCTGTCGCGCTCGGCGTACCTGATGTCCAAGGTGTTCGTGCTCGGCCTGGTCACCGTGGTCCAGGGGCTGCTGGTCGGTGTCATCGGCTTCTCCAGCCGGGAGATCCCGACGGAGGGCCTGATCCTCAAGAGCGCCCCGCTGCTGGAGCTCTGCCTGCCGATCATGGCGCTGGGCTTCACCTCGATGATGTTCGGCCTGATCATCTCCTCGCTGGTGAAGACGGCCGAGAAGACCATGCCGCTGCTGGTCATGTTCGCGATCATCCAGGTGGTCTTCACCGGCTGTCTGTTCGCCCTGAACGGCTCGATCGGCGTCAACGAGTTCTCGTACCTGATGCCCTCGCGCTGGGCAGTCGGCGCGGCCGGCGCCACGCTGGACTTCAACAAGATCAGCCCGCCCAAGGACGGCGGCGACAACGACCCGCTGTGGGAGCACACCGTCGGCGCGTGGAGCCTGGACATGATCGCGCTGATCGCCCTCGGTGTGATCTGCGCCTTCTTCGTGGCCCGCTTCCTGCGCCGGCACGAGCCCGAGGTCATGCGCAAGTAGTCCGTCCCGTACGACGCCGAAGGGCGGCACCCTGCGCGAGGGTGCCGCCCTTCGGCGCGTGGTGACGGTGTCAGTACGCGCTGTTGACGTTGTCCATGGAGCCGTACTTGTCGGCCGCGTAGTTGCAGGCGGCGGTGATGTTGGCGACCGGGTTGTAGATGTTCCAGGAGGTGCCGGCGACGTGGTACGCGCTGAAGGTCGGCGGGATGACCTGGAGCAGGCCCTTCGACGGGACGCCGTTGACGGCGTTGACGTCCCAGTCGTTGATGGCGTTCGGGTTGCCGGAGGACTCCCGCATGATGTTGCGCTTGATGCCCTCGTAGGAGCCCGGGATGCCGTGCTTCTTCATGATGGCGAGCGACTCGCGGATCCAGCCGTCGAGGTTGTTGGCGTAGCTCTTGGCGGCGACCGGCTTCACGGCGGCGCGGTGCGTGGAGCGGCTCGCGGCCTGCTTCGCCTTGTGCGCGGCGGCGGCCTTCGCGGCGGCGGCCTTGCGGGCGGCCTCGGCGGCCGCCCGCTTCTTCGTGGCGACGGCCTTGCGCACGGCCTCGGCGGCGGCCTTCTTCTGCGCGGCGGCGTCCGCGGCGGCCTTCTTCTTCGCCTCGATGGCCTCGATCTTCAGGTTCGAACCGGCGAGCTGGTCGGTCACCGTGCCCTTCACGCCCTGCACCGGCTCGGTGCTGTACGCGACCCGGGCCGAGGAGACGGCGTCCGTCGTGGTCGTGTGCGCGTCGGCCGGCACCACGGAGAAGGCGAGGGCGGCCGCGCCGAGGGTGGCGGCACCGGCGATCGCGATCTTGTGAGCGTTCTTGGGCATGGCGAATGACCTCTTCGAAATAGCGCGGAGGTCGCTCGTCCGACGGTGGACACGGTGCTCCTGGCACGAACGAACGCTGCGGCGGAAACCCGCGGCGCTGAGCGACGAGAGCAATTCTTAGCGGCCGCAAAATGCCCAGGCAAAGGTGTGACCTACGATCCCCGGTAGTGGATCAGGGAAGGGCAAAACGGGACAGACTGGAATGTCTGCCCCGTTCGCAAGGGACCGCTTTCTCTCCTATGCCCCTTCGTACGTGATGTGCGCCCTATGTGGGGCCTCACATCGCCCCGCCCCCGTTCTCACGGGCAGTTGCTGAAGCAATGCTCTGTGTGAGGGCCTTCTGTCGCACCCTCCTCCGGCAGGAGGAGATGGACGTCCCCGAACTCGTGCCACAGATACCGCCCCCGCAGCGCCTCCTCGTACCCCCGGTCGATCGCGGCCCGCCCCGCCACCGCCTCCAGCATCAGCAGATGCGAGGCCTCCGGCTCGTGCAGCCCGGTCAGCAGCCCGTCCACCACCCGCACCCCGCGCCCGGGCGTCACCACGAGGTCCGTCCACCCCTCACGCGCGTGTACGACCCCGTCCGCACCCGCGGCCGACTCCACCGCCCGCACGGCCGTCGTCCCCACGGCGATCACCCGCCCGTCCCCGGCCCGCACGGCGTTGATCAGCCGCGCCGAGGCCTCCGGCACCGAGAACCGCTCCGGATACGGCGGCTCGTGCACCTCCGCCGACGCCACCCCGGTGTGCAGCACCACCGGCGCGAACTGCACCCCCCGGCTCACCAGCTCCGCCACCAGCCCCGCCGTGAAGGGCCGCGCCGCGCTCGGCATCTCCGCGCTGCCCGCCCCGTCGGCCGACGGCAGCGCGAACACCGTCTGATACACGGACAACGGCTGGTCCCGCTCCGTATAGGAGTAACGGACAGGCCGCCCGTGCTCCCGCAACAGCCCCGGCACATCGGCCGCGGCCCGGCCGCCGGCCCCCGCCCCGCCGGCCGCCCGCGCCCACCACAGCCGCCCGCTCCCGGGACTCAGCGGCTCCTCCAGCGTCAGCCGCACACCCCCGGGCAGCCGGACCTCCGTCCCGGCGGGCCCTCCCGCACGCGCGCGGGTCGTCCCCCTCCCGTCCGGATCCCGCAGCTCGACCGCCCACCGCCCCGCACCGCCGTGCGCCGCGTCCCCGCGCGTCGAGAAGTGCACCACCACGCGCGCGTGCGCGATCCGTCCGTTCACGGCCGCCGCCAGCGTCGGCGAGGTGTTCACCACCAGCAGGTCCCCGGCCCGCAGCAGACACGGCAGCTCCCGGAACACGTGATGCGTCGGCTCCGTCCCCCGCGACACCAGCAGCCGTACGTCGTCCCGCCCCCGCCCCGGCCCGCGCTGCTCGACCGGCACCCGCGCCGACAGCTCCCCGGGCACCCTCACCGCCAGCGTCATCGCCGTCCCTCCAGCAGCGCCGGAGCCCCGTACCGCCCGCTCGCCGGACGCTCGTCCAGCAACCGCAGGAAGGCCGGCACCACGCTGCCCGGCTCCGGACGCGGATCGTCGTCGTCCGGTACGGCCGCCGCGTACAGGTCCGTCCCCATGTCCCCGGGATCCACCGCCCACACCCGCAGCGCCGGCTCCTCCTCGCCGAGCACCGCCGCGAGGTGGTCCAGGGCCGCCTTCGACGCCCCGTAGCCGCCCCAGGTCTCATAGGCCTCCGCCGCCGCGTCCGAGCTCACGGTGATCACCGCGCCCGCCCGCGCCGCCCGCAGCAGCGGCAGCGCCTCCTGGACCAGCCCCAGCGCCGCCACCACGTTCACCTCCAGCGCCCGCCGCAGCCCCCGCAGCGGCAGCTCGTCCAGCCGCACCAGCGGCTCGGCACCCAGCGCGCTCGCGTTGCTCACCACCAGATCGCACCCGCCCAGCCCCCGGGCCGCCGCCACCAGCGCCGACCGGTGCCCCGCATCCGTGACGTCACCCGCCGGCGCCCGGACCTCCGTCCCATGCCGCGACACCCAGGCCGCCGTCTCCTTCAGCACCCCCTCGTTCCTGGCGTCCAGCACCAGATCCCAGCCCCGCGCGGCCAGCGCCTCGGCCAGCGCCCGGCCCAGCCCCTTCGAGGCCCCCGTGATGATCGCTACCGGCATGACAACCGTCCCCTCGTCAGCCCGCCTCCGCTCGGCGGTGACCCCAACCTAGGAACCGCTCCCACGCCCCGCCTCCGGCGCGGGACCGGGTCCGCCGGGGCCCTTCGACGTAAGCCCGCACACCCCGTCCCGGCGCCCTACGCCGCCGTACCGAGGACCTGCGGCCTAGGACCCCCGCCCTACCCCCGGCCGTCACAGGTCGGATCCGGCCTGTCACACCCCGCCGGTACCGTGAGGACATGAGTCAAGGTCCCCGGTCCGGCCTCGCCGCGGTGAGCTCCGCGCTGCTGGCCATGAGCAGGCATCTCGAGGTGCGCGACGTCCTCAAGACGATCGTCGCCTCCGCCCGCGAGCTGCTCGACGCCCAGTACGCCGCGCTGGGCGTCCCGGACGACCACGGAGGCTTCGCCCAGTTCGTCGTCGACGGCGTCACCGACGAGCAGTGGAAGGCCATCGGCCCGCTGCCCCGCCAGCACGGCATCCTCGCCGCGATGCTCCAGCAGGCCCGCCCCGAGCGCCTCGCCGACGTCCGCAGGGACCCCCGCTTCGAGGGCTGGCCCTCCGCCCACCCCGACATGTCCGACTTCCTGGGCCTGCCCATCCGCGACGGCGACGAGGTCATCGGCGCCCTCTTCCTCGCGAACAAGCTGTGTCCTGCGGGGGGAAGCCCCCCACACCCCCCGCGCCAGAAGCCCGAGGGCGGCTGCGGCTTCACCGAGGAGGACGAGGACCTCCTCGCCCTCCTCGCCCAGCACGCGGCCATCGCCCTCACCAACGCCCGCCTGTACGAACGCAGCCGCGAACTCACCATCGCCGAGGAGCGCTCCCGGCTGGCCCACGAACTGCACGACGCGGTCGCCCAGAAGCTGTTCTCGCTGCGCCTGACCGCCCAGGCCGCCGCCGCCCTCGTCGACCGCGACCCCTCCCGCGCCAAGGGCGAACTCCAGCAGGTCGCCGCCCTCGCCGCCGAAGCCGCCGACGAACTGCGCGCCGCCGTCGTCGAACTGCGCCCCGCCGCCCTCGACGAGGACGGCCTCGTCGCCACCCTGCGCACCCAGGTCCAGGTCCTCGACCGCGCCCACACCGCGCGCGTCACCTTCACCAGCCACGGCGTGCGCGCCCTGCCCGCCGCCCAGGAGGAGGCCCTGCTGCGGGTCGCCCAGGAGGCCCTGCACAACGCCCTGCGCCACTCCGGCGCCCGGCACGTCGACGTGACCCTGCGCAAACGCGGCCCCGACACGGTCCTGCGCGTCACGGACGACGGCACCGGCTTCGACCCCTCGGCGATCCGCAGAGCCGGCCGCCACCTCGGACTCGTCTCCATGCGGGACCGGGCGAGCGGCATCGGCGGCGGCCTGACGGTGCAATCGGCGCCCGGCAAGGGCACCACGATCGAGATGGAGGCCCCCGGTGGCTGACGCAATCAAGGTGCTGCTCGTCGACGACCACCAGGTCGTCCGCCGCGGACTGCGCACCTTCCTCGAGGTCCAGGACGACATCGAGGTCGTCGGCGAGGCCGCCGACGGCGCCGAGGGAGTCCAGCGCGCCGAGGAACTCCAGCCCGACGTCGTCCTCATGGACGTGAAGATGCCCGGCATGGACGGCGTCGAGGCCCTGCGCCGCCTGCGCGAACTCGACAACCCCGCGCGCGTGCTGATCGTCACCAGCTTCACCGAACAGCGCACGGTGGTCCCGGCCCTGCGCGCCGGCGCCGCCGGATACGTCTACAAGGACGTGGACCCCGACGCCCTCGCCGGCGCCATCCGCTCGGTGCACGCCGGCCACATCCTGCTCCAGCCGGAGGTCGCCGGCGCCCTGCTCTCCCAGGAGGAGTCCAACTCGGGCCAGGGCAGAGGCGGTTCCCTCACGGAACGGGAGCGCGAGGTGCTCGGCCTGATAGCGGACGGCCGCTCCAACCGCGAGATCGCCCGCGCCCTCGTCCTCTCCGAGAAGACCGTGAAGACCCATGTCTCCAACATCCTGATGAAGCTCGACCTCGCCGACCGCACCCAGGCCGCGCTGTGGGCCGTACGGCACGGAGCGGCCGACTGAGGACCGCCGACCCGCTTGTCACTCCAATGATCCGAACGGGCGCTTCTCGGCCCGCCTCCCACACCGTTCCCGATCACTCCCCGTTGATCAGCGCACGACCCGCGGCCGGGTCGGACACGCGCACGCACACGCAGGAGGATCGCACCCCATGAACATCGCCAAGAAGGCTGCCGTGGCCCTCACCGTCGCCGGCGTGGCCGCCGGCGCCTCGGCCGGCGCCGCCGTCGCCGACTCCGGCGCCGAGGGCGCGGCCGTGAAGTCGCCGGGCTTCGCCTCGGGCAACACCGTCCAGATCCCGGTCCACATCCCGGTCAACATCGTCGGCAACACGGTCAACGGCCTCGCCGCCCTGAACCCGGCCTTCGGCAACACGGGCGTCAACCACTGACACCGGTAGCCCGACGAAGGCCCCGTCAGTCACCGACTGGCGGGGCCTTCTCGACGCCCGTCAGCAAAGACCAGCCCGTCCGGCGTCCGAGGACGAGGCCGTCCGGGCCGACACGGGGGTCTGGGGGCAGCGACCCCAGGGACGTGAGCACCACACGCGCTCAGGCACCCCCGACGCTCACCCCCGCTCCTGCTCCTCCACATACGCGTCGTACGCCGCGACCTGCGCCCGCCGAGCCGTCCGCTCCACCGGCCGCAACGCCTCCGCCCGCGCCGCCATCTCGGAGGAACTCACCGCGCCCCCATGCCCCCGATCCACCGCCAGCGACACCAGCAACCCCACCCGCCGCGCCAGCTCCAGCACCCGCACCGCCCGCGGCGGATACCCCGGCGCCAGCACCTCCCGCCCCCGCTCCGTCCGCGCCCGGTACGCGTCGATCGCCGCCTCCGCCACCGGCCCCGACCCCGCCACGTCCAGCTTCGACAGCACGGACGTGGCCTCCCGCAACGCCTCCGCCAGCTCCCGCTCGGCCTCGCCCAGCGACGGCACATCGGCCGGCGGCGCCTCCCGCACCGGCAGACAGTGCCACACCACCTCGACATGGACATCGCCCGCGGGCCCGGCCTCGTACACCTCCGGCACCAGCCCCAGCGCGACCCCGTGACAGATCACGGCCTCCTCCGCCTCCAGCGCCCGCGCGTTGAACTCCGGCGGCCCGCTCAGCCCCAGCGGATGCCCCGGCGCGGGCAGCGCCACCCGCAGCCCCCGCACCCCCAGCGCCCGCAACCGGCCCAGCGCCAGCGTGAGCCCGACGGGCGCCGACTCGCCGGGCAGCCCCTCCACCCGGTGCACGGCGTCCTCCCCGACGACGGCGAGGACGGCGTCGTCCGGCGAGACAAGTCCGGCCAACAGGGCATTTCCCCAAGCGGCAAGGCGACCAGAGCGCGGTTCCGAGAACATCCCCCCACCCTAAGGACCGGACCGATGGAACGGCCCACCCGGCCGGTGGCGTAGATTTTCCCGAGGGGCCGCGCCCACCCGCGCGCGGCGGTCCACCACAGGCAACCCGCGACAACCGAGACCGGCCACACTGCAAGGGGAGACAACGCGCTCATGAGCGATGTTCTGGAGCTTCAGGACGTATCGGTGGTCCGCGAGGGCAGGGCTCTGGTCGACCAGGTCTCGTGGTCCGTCAAGGAAGGCGAGCGCTGGGTCATCCTCGGCCCCAACGGAGCGGGCAAGACCACCCTCCTCAACATCGCCTCCACCTACCTCTTCCCCAGCTCGGGCACCGTCTCCGTACTCGACGAGACCCTCGGCGCACCCGGTACCGACGTCTTCGAGCTGCGCCCCCGCATCGGCATGGCCGGCATCGCCCTCGCCGAGAAGCTCCCCAAGCGCCAGACCGTCCTGCAGACCGTCCTCACCGCCGCCTACGGCATGACGGCCGCCTGGCAGGAGGAGTACGAGGCCATCGACGAGCAGCGCGCCCGCGCCTTCCTCGACCGCCTCGGCATGAGCGAGTACCTCGACCGCACGTTCGGCTCCCTCTCCGAGGGCGAGCGCAAGCGCACCCTCATCGCCCGCGCCCTGATGACCGACCCCGAACTGCTCCTCCTGGACGAGCCCGCCGCCGGCCTCGACCTCGGTGGCCGCGAGGACCTCGTACGCCGTCTCGGCCGCCTCGCCCGCGACCCCATCGCCCCCTCGATGATCATGGTCACCCACCATGTCGAGGAGATCGCCCCCGGCTTCACCCACGTCCTCATGATCCGCCAGGGCAAGGTCCTCGCCGCGGGCCCCGTCGAACTCGAACTCACCTCCCGCAACCTGTCCCTCTGCTTCGGCCTCCCGCTCGTCGTGGAACAGGTCGGCGACCGCTGGACCGCCCAGGGCCTGCCGCTGTCCTGACCCCGCCCCAGGGACCCACGGCGGCCCTGCCCCGTACTTGACCCCGTGCGCCCTGTCCGCAACGGGACATACGGTCCTACCATGACCCTGTGAACGACATCGACGCGTGGGTCTGGTGGCTCGTCGGCGCGGCAGCGCTCGGAATCCCGCTCGTGGTCACCGCGATGCCGGAGTTCGGCATGCTCGCCGTGGGCGCGGTCGCCGCCGCGATCGGCGCCGGCCTCGGCCTCGGCGCGGTCGCCCAGGTCCTCGTGTTCATCGTCGTCTCGGTCGCCCTCATCGCCGTGGTGCGCCCCATCGCGGCCCGGCACAGCGCACAGCGCCCCCAACTCGCCACCGGAGTGGACGCGTTGAAGGGCAAGCACGCCATCGTGCTGGAACGCGTCGACGGTTCCGGGAACGGCCGGATCAAACTCGCCGGAGAGATCTGGTCGGCCCGCTCCCTCGACACGGACCGCGCGTACGAAGTCGGTGAGGAAGTCGACGTCGTGGACATCGAGGGGGCCACGGCGATCGTCATCTGACCTTGCACAACTCCCGCACTACGCAAGTGAGGCGAAGGCCTCCCGAGGTACGCGACGGTCTGTCAGACTCGACCAGCAAGATCTTCACAAACGTAGGATCTTCCGAAAGCGCTCGAGGCGGAGAAGCGGAGAAGGGGACGGGGACGCACGATGGAACCGGTCATCATCGTCTTGATCATTCTGGTGGTGTTGGTCTTCATCGCCTTGATCAAGACCATCCAGGTCATCCCACAGGCGAGCGCCGCCATCGTCGAGCGCTTCGGCCGTTACACACGCACCCTGAACGCGGGCCTCAACATCGTGGTCCCGTTCATCGACACCATCCGCAACCGCATCGACCTGCGTGAACAGGTCGTCCCGTTCCCGCCGCAGCCGGTGATCACCCAGGACAACCTGGTCGTCAACATCGACACGGTCATCTACTACCAGGTCACCGACGCCCGCGCCGCGACCTACGAGGTCGCCAGCTACATCCAGGCGATCGAGCAGCTCACCGTCACCACGCTCCGCAACATCATCGGCGGCATGGACCTGGAGCGCACCCTGACCTCCCGCGAGGAGATCAACGCGGCCCTGCGCGGCGTCCTCGACGAGGCCACCGGCAAGTGGGGCATCCGCGTCAACCGCGTGGAACTGAAGGCGATCGAGCCCCCGACCTCCATCCAGGACTCGATGGAGAAGCAGATGCGCGCCGACCGTGACAAGCGCGCTGCGATCCTCACCGCCGAAGGTACGCGCCAGGCCGCGATCCTCACCGCGGAGGGCGAGAAGCAGTCCCAGATCCTGCGCGCCGAGGGTGAGGCCAAGGCCGCGGCCCTGCGCGCCGAGGGCGAGGCCCAGGCCGTCCGCACGGTCTTCGAGGCCATCCACGCCGGCGACCCGGACCAGAAGCTCCTCAGCTACCAGTACCTCCAGATGCTCCCGAAGATCGCCGAGGGCGATGCCAACAAGCTCTGGATCGTCCCCAGCGAGATCGGCGACGCCCTCAAGGGCCTCTCCGGCGCGATGGGCAACTTCGGCGCCATGGGCGGCGGTTCCGGCAACGGCGGCTCGGACAAGAAGATCCCGGAACGCCGAGAGAAGCCGTCGATCGACTGAGGGCTCCTGCAAACAGAGTTCCCCGCACCCCACCTGCTTTCAGGGGCGCGGGGAACTGCTCGACAAGCCACAACGAACCCGCAGCCGAGAGACGACACCAGCCCCTACGGCTAGGCGAACCGCTAAGCCGCGTCCACGGACAACCACTCCGGCAGCGCAGCCAAGTCGTCCTGGCCCAGGGCCAACAGCATCGCGTCCTGCGGACTCGGCTCGAACGGCACCCGCAGCAACGGCATGCCCGCCTGGTCCGGAGTCCGGTCCGCCTTGCGGTGGTTGTCCTCCGAGCAGGACGCCACCGTGTTCAGCCAGGTGTCCTGACCGCCCTGCGCGCGAGGCACCACGTGGTCCACCGTGGTCGCCCGGCGACCGCAGTACGCGCACCGGTGCCGGTCCCTGACCAGCACCCCCCTCCGCGACCACGGCGCTTGTCTTCGGAACGGCACCCGTACGTACCTGCACAGCCTGATCACCCGAGGCGCCGGTATGTCCACATCGGCGCCCCGCATACGCAGTTCGGGGTGGGCCTGCTCGACGACGGCCTTGTCCTGGAGCACCAGGACGACAGCTCGGTTCAACGTCACCGTAGACAGCGGCTCGAAGCTCGCGTTCAGGACCAGCGTGTCACGCATCCAGCCCACCTCCCCATTGCATCTGCCCGCCCTCCGGCGAGCTCGGATCAACTCTGGACGGGCATGCCGAGATGGACAACGCAATAAAAAATGCCCGCCTCTGATCACTTCCAAGACCAGAGGCGGGCAAACGTTCAATGAACGATGAGCTGATTGTCCCTACGCGGGGTTCTCGTACTCACCGATCAGCTGGGCGCGCGCGATCGCGTGGAACCGCAGGTTGAACCCGACGACGGCAGGCGAGGCGTCGGCGTCCGGACCGAGCTTCTCCTGGTCCACCGCGTACACCGTGAAGACGTACCGGTGCGGCCCGTCCCCGGGCGGCGGCGCGGCACCGCCGAAGTCCTTGCTGCCGTAGTCGTTGCGCGCCTGTACGGCACCCTCCGGCAGCCCCTCGAACGCGCCGCTGCCCGCCCCCGCCGGCAGCTCGGTCACCGAGACCGGGATGTCGAACAGGACCCAGTGCCAGAACCCGCTGCCCGTCGGGGCGTCGGGGTCGTAACAGGTCACGGCGAAGCTCTTGGTCTCGGCCGGGAAACCCTCCCAGCGCAGCTGCGGCGAGGTGTTCCCCTCCGCGTGGACCTGCGCGGCCTTGAGCGTCGCCCCCTCCTCGACGTCCTCGCTCGTCACCGTGAACGACGGCACGGGCGGGTGGAAGTCATGGGGGAGCGGCCGGCGCTTGAGCTCGGTCACCTCGGTACCTCCTGAACGATGCTGATGGACTCGGTGACGCCGAGCCTAGAACCAGTTGCGCTTGCTGCCGACCTCGGACAGCCACTGGTTGAGGTACGCCGCCCAGTCGGTCGCGTGATAGTCGTTCAGACCGACCTGGAAGGACCGGAAGGTGTCGCTGCCCTCGCTGAACAGCCCCGGCTTCTTGTCCATCTCCAGCACGACGTCCATCGCGTGCTCGTCGGCGACGAAGCTCAGCTCGACCTGGTTCAGACCCCGGTACTGCGACGGCGGGAAGAACTCGATCTCCTGGTAGAACGGCAGCTTCTGCCGCGTACCCCGGATGTGCCCGCGCTCCATGTCCGCGTTCTTGAAGCGGAAGCCCAGCTGGAGGAACGCGTCCAGGATCGCCTTCTGCGCCGGCAGCGGGTGCACGTTGATGGGGTCCAGGTCACCGGAGTCCACCGCGCGGGCGATCGCCAGCTCGGTCGTGACACCGATGTGCATCCCGCGCAGCGCCTGCCCGTCGATCATCGTGACGGGGGTCTCCCAGGGGATCTCCAGCCCGAACGGCACCGCGTGCACCGCACCCGCCTGGAGCTCGAAGGCACCGCCCAGCTGGAGCTTGGTGAACTCGATGTCCTGCTTGTACTCCTGGTCGCCGCCCTCGACCTCGACCTTGGCCTGGAGCCCGACGGACAGTCCCTCGATGTTCTGGTTGACGGAACCGCCCTGGATCCGCACCTCGCCCTGGACCACACCGCCCGGGACGACGTTGACCTCCGTCAGCACCGTCTCGACCGAAGCCCCGCCGGCCCCGAGACTCGCGAGCAGCTTCTTGAACGCCATGACTCTCCCTCTACGACTACTTCTGACGGGATCCCTTGATCCCTAGAAACGCGATCCGGACCTGGCCGGTTCCGCGTCCCTCACCCTGGCAAGCCGAGTGCCCGCTGACCACCCCGGCGCACCCGTCGTCCTCCACTACGCTCGGAGGGCATGATCGCGACCCCCGACCGTACGCCTGTCTCCAGGGCCTTCTTCGACCGCCCTGTCCTGGAGGTCGCCCCCGACCTCCTCGGCCGCCTCCTCGTCCGTACGACACCCGACGGTCCGATCACTCTCCGCCTCACGGAGGTCGAGGCCTACGACGGCCCGAACGACCCCGGCTCCCACGCCTACCGCGGCCGCACACCCCGCAACGAGGTGATGTTCGGTCCCCCCGGACATGTGTACGTCTACTTCACCTACGGCATGTGGCACTGCATGAACCTCGTCTGCGGCCCCGACGGCAGGGCGAGCGCGGTCCTGCTCCGGGCCGGCGAGGTGATCGAGGGCGCCGATCTGGCCCGCAAACGTCGACTCTCGGCCCGCAATGACAAGGAACTGGCCAAAGGCCCCGCCCGCCTGGCCACGGCCCTGGACGTGGACCGCACCCTCGACGGCACGGACGCGTGCGCCCCGGACGGCAGTCCTCTCAGACTGCTGACCGGCACCCCCGTCCCCTCCGACCAGGTGAGCAACGGTCCGCGCACGGGGGTCGCCGGCGAGGGCGGCAACGGGGACGTCCACCCCTGGCGCTTCTGGGCGGCCGGCGACCCGACCGTGAGCCCCTACCGGGCGCACGTCCCCAGGCGCCGCCGAAGTTGACTCGCCATTGACAGGGGCGTAACGTAGCCCGAGCCGCTTGAACCGGGTACGGCATTCGCCAGCAGCCGGAAGCGGCCAACCCACTACCTACGACATCCCTCAGCGGGATCGCTTTCGGCATGCCTGCATGCCTGAATTCGAACTCGCAGGAACTCGATTATGAGTTGCCGAGGGAATCGGCTAACGTAGTGAATGTCGAAAGGCCGACAGGCGAAAGCCGGAAGCCCGAAGACAATCCCGCCGACAGGGAATCGGACACCGAAAAGGTCTGATAGAGTCGGAAACACCGAAGGGAAGCCCGGAGGAAAGCCCGAGAGGGTGAGTACAAAGGAAGCTTTCGTTCCTTGAGAACTCAACAGCGTGCCAAAAATCAACGCCAGATTAGTTGATACCCCGTCCCCGGCAGTGATAGCCGAGGATGAGGTTCCTTTGAAAAAACACAGCGAGGACGCTGTGAACGGTCGGATCATTCCTCCGACTGTTCCGCTCTCGTGTGTGTTCACCGGATGACCGGTAAACATTCACGGAGAGTTTGATCCTGGCTCAGGACGAACGCTGGCGGCGTGCTTAACACATGCAAGTCGAACGATGAAGCCCTTCGGGGTGGATTAGTGGCGAACGGGTGAGTAACACGTGGGCAATCTGCCCTTCACTCTGGGACAAGCCCTGGAAACGGGGTCTAATACCGGATATCACTCTCGCAGGCATCTGTGAGGGTCGAAAGCTCCGGCGGTGAAGGATGAGCCCGCGGCCTATCAGCTTGTTGGTGAGGTAATGGCTCACCAAGGCGACGACGGGTAGCCGGCCTGAGAGGGCGACCGGCCACACTGGGACTGAGACACGGCCCAGACTCCTACGGGAGGCAGCAGTGGGGAATATTGCACAATGGGCGAAAGCCTGATGCAGCGACGCCGCGTGAGGGATGACGGCCTTCGGGTTGTAAACCTCTTTCAGCAGGGAAGAAGCGAAAGTGACGGTACCTGCAGAAGAAGCGCCGGCTAACTACGTGCCAGCAGCCGCGGTAATACGTAGGGCGCAAGCGTTGTCCGGAATTATTGGGCGTAAAGAGCTCGTAGGCGGCTTGTCACGTCGGGTGTGAAAGCCCGGGGCTTAACCCCGGGTCTGCATTCGATACGGGCTAGCTAGAGTGTGGTAGGGGAGATCGGAATTCCTGGTGTAGCGGTGAAATGCGCAGATATCAGGAGGAACACCGGTGGCGAAGGCGGATCTCTGGGCCATTACTGACGCTGAGGAGCGAAAGCGTGGGGAGCGAACAGGATTAGATACCCTGGTAGTCCACGCCGTAAACGGTGGGAACTAGGTGTTGGCGACATTCCACGTCGTCGGTGCCGCAGCTAACGCATTAAGTTCCCCGCCTGGGGAGTACGGCCGCAAGGCTAAAACTCAAAGGAATTGACGGGGGCCCGCACAAGCAGCGGAGCATGTGGCTTAATTCGACGCAACGCGAAGAACCTTACCAAGGCTTGACATACACCGGAAACGGCCAGAGATGGTCGCCCCCTTGTGGTCGGTGTACAGGTGGTGCATGGCTGTCGTCAGCTCGTGTCGTGAGATGTTGGGTTAAGTCCCGCAACGAGCGCAACCCTTGTCCTGTGTTGCCAGCATGCCCTTCGGGGTGATGGGGACTCACAGGAGACCGCCGGGGTCAACTCGGAGGAAGGTGGGGACGACGTCAAGTCATCATGCCCCTTATGTCTTGGGCTGCACACGTGCTACAATGGCAGGTACAAAGAGCTGCGAAACCGTGAGGTGGAGCGAATCTCAAAAAGCCTGTCTCAGTTCGGATTGGGGTCTGCAACTCGACCCCATGAAGTCGGAGTTGCTAGTAATCGCAGATCAGCATTGCTGCGGTGAATACGTTCCCGGGCCTTGTACACACCGCCCGTCACGTCACGAAAGTCGGTAACACCCGAAGCCGGTGGCCCAACCCCTTGTGGGAGGGAGCTGTCGAAGGTGGGACTGGCGATTGGGACGAAGTCGTAACAAGGTAGCCGTACCGGAAGGTGCGGCTGGATCACCTCCTTTCTAAGGAGCACATAGCCAGCTTCGAGCGAATGTCTCGGAGTGGTTGCTCATGGGTGGAACGTTGATTATTCGGCACGGTCTGGATGTCTTCTGCTAGTACTGCTTCGGCGTGGAACGCAGGGAGAACGAAAGGACCGGGTCGGGCACGCTGTTGGGTGTCTGAGGGAATGAACCCTCGGATGCCGGCCCCAGTGAACTCTGACCGTGTGGTTGGGGGTGATGGGTGGCTGGTCGTTGTTTGAGAACTGCACAGTGGACGCGAGCATCTGTGGCCAAGTTTTTAAGGGCGCACGGTGGATGCCTTGGCACCAGGAACCGATGAAGGACGTGGGAGGCCACGATAGTCCCCGGGGAGTCGTCAACCAGGCTTTGATCCGGGGGTTTCCGAATGGGGAAACCCGGCAGTCGTCATGGGCTGTCACCCGCTGCTGAACACATAGGCAGTGTGGAGGGAACGCGGGGAAGTGAAACATCTCAGTACCCGCAGGAAGAGAAAACAACCGTGATTCCGGGAGTAGTGGCGAGCGAAACCGGATGAGGCCAAACCGTATGCGTGTGAGACCCGGCAGGGGTTGCGCATACGGGGTTGTGGGATTTCTCTTGATCAGTCTGCCGGCTGGTCGGCGAGTCAGAAACCGTATGGATAGGCGAAGGACATGCGAAAGGTCCGGCGTAGAGGGTAAGACCCCCGTAGTCGAAATCTGTACGGCTCGTTTGAGAAACACCCAAGTAGCACGGGGCCCGAGAAATCCCGTGTGAATCTGGCGGGACCACCCGCTAAGCCTAAATATTCCCTGGTGACCGATAGCGGATAGTACCGTGAGGGAATGGTGAAAAGTACCGCGGGAGCGGAGTGAAATAGTACCTGAAACCGTGTGCCTACAAGCCGTGGGAGCGTCGGGTAGGAACTTGTTCCTACCTCGTGACTGCGTGCCTTTTGAAGAATGAGCCTGCGAGTTTGCGGTGTGTTGCGAGGTTAACCCGGGTGGGGTAGCCGTAGCGAAAGCGAGTCCGAACAGGGCGTTTCAGTAGCACGCTCAAGACCCGAAGCGGAGTGATCTAGCCATGGGCAGGTTGAAGCGGAGGTAAGACTTCGTGGAGGACCGAACCCACCAGGGTTGAAAACCTGGGGGATGACCTGTGGTTAGGGGTGAAAGGCCAATCAAACTCCGTGATAGCTGGTTCTCCCCGAAATGCATTTAGGTGCAGCGTCGTGTGTTTCTTGCCGGAGGTAGAGCACTGGATAGGCGATGGGCCCTACCGGGTTACTGACCTTAGCCAAACTCCGAATGCCGGTAAGTGAGAGCGCGGCAGTGAGACTGTGGGGGATAAGCTCCATGGTCGAGAGGGAAACAGCCCAGAGCATCGACTAAGGCCCCTAAGCGTACGCTAAGTGGGAAAGGATGTGGAGTCGCAGAGACAACCAGGAGGTTGGCTTAGAAGCAGCCACCCTTGAAAGAGTGCGTAATAGCTCACTGGTCTAGTGATTCCGCGCCGACAATGTAGCGGGGCTCAAGCGTACCGCCGAAGTCGTGTCATTGCAGCGATAAGCCCCAACGGGTGCTGTGATGGGTAGGGGAGCGTCGTGTGCCGGGTGAAGCAGCACCGGAAGGTAGTTGTGGACGGTTCACGAGTGAGAATGCAGGCATGAGTAGCGATTCACACGTGAGAAACGTGTGCGCCGATTGACTAAGGGTTCCTGGGTCAAGCTGATCTGCCCAGGGTAAGTCGGGACCTAAGGCGAGGCCGACAGGCGTAGTCGATGGATAACCGGTTGATATTCCGGTACCCGCTGTGAAGCGTCAAACATCGAACCAGGCGATGCTAAGTCCGTGAAGCCGCCCCGGAGCCTTCGGGCAAAGGGGAGTGGTGGAGCCGACGAACCAGACTTGCAGTAGGTGAGTGATGGGGTGACGCAGGAAGGTAGTCCAGCCCGGGCGGTGGTTGTCCCGGGGTAAGGGTGTAGGGCGAACGGTAGGCAAATCCGCCGTTCACATAGCCTGAGACCTGATGCCGAGCCGATTGTGGTGAAGTGGATGATCCTATGCTGTCGAGAAAAGCCTCTAGCGAGTTTCATGGCGGCCCGTACCCTAAACCGACTCAGGTGGTCAGGTAGAGAATACCGAGGCGTTCGGGTGAACTATGGTTAAGGAACTCGGCAAAATGCCCCCGTAACTTCGGGAGAAGGGGGGCCACGCCTGGTGAGGGGACTTGCTTCCCGAGCTGGGGGTGGCCGCAGAGACCAGCGAGAAGCGACTGTTTACTAAAAACACAGGTCCGTGCGAAGCCGTAAGGCGATGTATACGGACTGACGCCTGCCCGGTGCTGGAACGTTAAGGGGACCGGTTAGTCACATTTCGGTGTGGCGAAGCTGAGAACTTAAGCGCCAGTAAACGGCGGTGGTAACTATAACCATCCTAAGGTAGCGAAATTCCTTGTCGGGTAAGTTCCGACCTGCACGAATGGCGTAACGACTTCTCGACTGTCTCAACCATAGGCCCGGTGAAATTGCACTACGAGTAAAGATGCTCGTTTCGCGCAGCAGGACGGAAAGACCCCGGGACCTTTACTACAGTTTGATATTGGTGTTCGGTTCGGCTTGTGTAGGATAGGTGGGAGACTTTGAAGCGGCCACGCCAGTGGTTGTGGAGTCGTCGTTGAAATACCACTCTGGTCGTGCTGGATGTCTAACCTGGGTCCGTGATCCGGATCAGGGACAGTGTCTGATGGGTAGTTTAACTGGGGCGGTTGCCTCCTAAAGAGTAACGGAGGCGCCCAAAGGTTCCCTCAGCCTGGTTGGCAATCAGGTGTTGAGTGTAAGTGCACAAGGGAGCTTGACTGTGAGACCGACGGGTCGAGCAGGGACGAAAGTCGGGACTAGTGATCCGGCGGTGGCTTGTGGAAGCGCCGTCGCTCAACGGATAAAAGGTACCCCGGGGATAACAGGCTGATCTTCCCCAAGAGTCCATATCGACGGGATGGTTTGGCACCTCGATGTCGGCTCGTCGCATCCTGGGGCTGGAGTCGGTCCCAAGGGTTGGGCTGTTCGCCCATTAAAGCGGTACGCGAGCTGGGTTTAGAACGTCGTGAGACAGTTCGGTCCCTATCCGCTGCGCGCGCAGGAATATTGAGAAGGGCTGTCCCTAGTACGAGAGGACCGGGACGGACGAACCTCTGGTGTGCCAGTTGTTCTGCCAAGGGCATGGCTGGTTGGCTACGTTCGGGAGGGATAACCGCTGAAAGCATCTAAGCGGGAAGCCTGCTTCGAGATGAGTATTCCCACCCACTTGATGGGGTAAGGCTCCCAGTAGACGACTGGGTTGATAGGCCGGATCTGGAAGCACAGTAATGTGTGGAGGTGACCGGTACTAATAGGCCGAGGGCTTGTCCTCAGTTGCTCGCGTCCACTGTGTTAGTTCTGAGGCAACGACCGTTGCCGGCTTTGAGCAGAACACATAACAAAAGAGTGTGCTTGTTCGCTCGAAACCATTAGGGTTTCGGTGGTCATAGCGTGAGGGAAACGCCCGGTTACATTCCGAACCCGGAAGCTAAGCCTCACAGCGCCGATGGTACTGCAGGGGGGACCCTGTGGGAGAGTAGGACACCGCCGAACAATCTTTGGAAAGGACCCCTGGTCCCAGCGTTCAGCTGGGACCAGGGGTCCTTTTGTTTTTACAATGCTTGTGTACCGAAGACAGGAGTCACCGATGTCCACCAACTCTCCCGACGACCGACCGGAGCGCGAGCAGCGGCGACGGGACGGTGGGGATCGCAGCGATCGTGGTGGCTACCGCAGCGATCGCGGGGGTTTCCGCCGCGACGATCGTGGTGATCGTGGTGGTCACGGCCGGCGTGACGACAACCGCGGTGGTGGGTACGGCCGTCGGGACGACCGCGGTGACCGCGGTGACCGAGGCGGGTTCCGCCGCGACGACCGGCGAGACGACAACCGGGGTGGTGGGTACGGCCGTCGGGACGACCGGCGTGACGACCGCCGCGAGGGTGACCGTGGCCCCCGTCCCGCGTTCCAGCGCGACGACCGCGGCCCGCGTCGGGACGACCGGGACCGTGGGTTCCGGCGTGACGACAGGCGTGACGACCGGCGTGACGACCGGGGTGACCGTCCCGCCTTCCGGCGCGACGACAACCGCGGTGGGTTCGGCGACCGGGACCGAGACCGGGGTGGCTACGGGCGCCGTGACGACCGGCGTGACGACCGGCGCGGCGATGACCGTGGCGAGCGCGGCGGCTTCCGGCGTGATGACCGTCGCGACGACCGCGGTGACCGTCCCGCCTTCCGGCGCGACGACAACCGGGGTGGCTTCCGCCGTGACGACCGGCGCGATGACCGGCGTGACGACCGCAGGGACGACCGGCGTGACGAGCGTGGTGGCGAGCGCGGGGGCTACCGCGGTGACCGTCCGGCCTTCCGGCGCGACGACCGTCGGGACGACCGCGGTGACCGGGGCGGGTTCCGCCGTGACGACCGCCGGGATGACCGGCGCGATGATCGACGCGACGACCGGCGTGGTGACGATCGGGGTGGCTTCCGGCGGGACGACCGTGGCGACCGTCCGGCCTTCCGCCGTGACGACCGCCGTGACGATCGGCGCGATGACCGTCGGGACGACCGTGGTGGCGAGCGCGGGGGCTACCGCGGTGACCGTCCGGCCTTCCGGCGCGACGACCGAGGTGGGCGGCCCGGTGGCTTCCGGGGCCGTGACGACCGTCGGGACGACCGGCGCGGCGACGACCGGCGCGGTGGCGGTCGGTTCCGTGACGAGCGGGACCGGGACCGTGAGCCGATCAAGCGGCTGCCGATCCCGGCGGACGTCACCGGCGAGGAGATCGACAAGGACGTACGGCAGGAGCTGCAGAGCCTGCCCAAGACGCTCGCGGACGACGTCGCCCGCAACCTGGTGATGGTCGCCCGGCTGATCGACGAGGACCCCGAGGGGGCCTACGGGTACAGCAAGGTGGCGCTGCGGCTCGCGTCGCGGGTCGCGGCCGTGCGGGAGGCGGCCGGGTTCGCGGCGTACGCGAACCAGAAGTACAGCGAGGCGCTCGCCGAGTTCCGGGCGGCGCGGCGGATGACCGGGTCGGTGGAGCTGTGGCCCGTCATGGCCGACTGCGAGCGTGGGCTCGGGCGGCCGGAGAAGGCGCTGGACATGGCCGGCGCCCCCGAGGTGCACAAGCTCGACAAGGCCGGCCAGGTCGAGATGCGGCTCGTCGCGGCCGGTGCCCGGCGTGACATGGGTCAGCTGGACGCGGCCATCGTGACGCTCCAAAGCCCCGAACTCGCCTCCAGCTCCGTACAGCCGTGGACCGCGCGGCTGCGGTACGCCTACGCCGACGCACTGCTGGCCGCCGGCCGTGAGGGCGAGGCGCGGGAGTGGTTCGCGAAGGCCGTCGAGGCGGACCGGGACGGCAGCACGGACGCCTCCGACCGGCTCGCCGAGCTGGACGGGGTGGACTTCGTCGACGCCCTCGACGAAGGCGAGGACGAGGCAGAGTCCGAGACCGGGATCGAGGCCGGGATCGAGGCCGATGCCGAAGCCGGCGCCGATGCTCCGGGTGAGGACCTGGGCGATGACCTGGGCGAGGACGACGACAAGGACTGAGTCCGTCGCGTGAGTGAGCAGCGAGCAGTGAGCAGTGAGTAGGCAAGGGGCAGGTTCCGGTCGGAACCTGCCCCTTCCGCGTTTCGCGTCAGCTGTCCGCGTCAGGGTGCTCGCGGGTGTTGAGCCGGGCGGCCTGGCGGGTCAGGTGCTCGCGTTCGGCGAGGTTGGGCGCCTTGTGGGCCGCCTCGGCGTACAGACGGGCCGCCGTCGTCAGGTCGCCGTCGCGTTCGTGGAGGTGGGCGGCGACGGCGGTGTGGCGGGGCAGCGAGTCGTCCAGTGCCGCGAGGGCCGCCAGGCCGGCGCGGGGTCCGTCGGCCTCGCCGACGGCGACCGCGCGGTTGAGGCGGACGACCGGGCTGTCGGTCAGCCGGGTGAGTTCGTCGTACCACTCGACGATCTGCACCCAGTCGGTCTCCTCGGCGGTGGGCGCGTCGGCGTGGAGGGCCGCGATGGCGGCCTGGGCCTGGAACTCGCCCAGCCGGTCGCGGGAGAGGGCTGTCTGGAGGATCCGGACGCCCTCGGCGATCGACCGGGTGTCCCAGCGGGCGCGGTCCTGCTCGGCGAGCGGTACGAGGCTGCCGTCGGGCGCGGTCCGGGTGGCGCGGCGGGCGTGGTGGAGCAGCATGAGGGCGAGCAGCCCGGACACCTCGGGGTGGTCGATCGCGGCCGCGAGCCGGCGGGTGAGGCGGATGGCCTCGGCGGCGAGGTCGACAACGCCGGAGTAGCCCTCGTTGAACACCAGGTAGAGGACGCGCAGCACGGTCGCGACATCGCCGGGCCGGTCCAGGCGGACGCCGGAGACGGTGCGCTTGGCGCGGCTGATGCGCTGGGCCATGGTCGCCTCGGGGACCAGGTAGGCCTGGGCGATCTGGCGGGTGGTGAGGCCGCCGACCGCGCGCAGGGTGAGGGCGACGGCGGACGACGGGGTGAGCGAGGGGTGGGCGCAGAGGAAGTAGAGCTGGAGCGTGTCGTCCGCCGAGGGCGCGGGGCCGGGCGTCGGCTCCTCGTCGACGCGCTCCTCACGGCGGCGGCGGGCGGCGTCCGCGCGGGTGGTGTCGAGGAAGCGGCGCCAGGCCACGGTGACGAGCCAGCCCTTGGGGTCGCGGGGCGGGTCGTCGGGCCAGACGCGGACCGCTTCGACCAGTGCGTCCTGCACGGCGTCCTCGGCCGCCGCGAAGTCGGCTCCGCGGCGGACGAGGACGGCGAGGACGTTCGGTGTGAGGCTCCGCAGGAGGGCCTCGTCCATCAATGGCACTCCGTGATGGCGGGCGACGCGGTCAGGAACGGGCGTACCTCGAGCCACTCGTGGATCGGTCGGCCGCCCGCGCCGGGGGCGGCGGACAGTTCCCCGGCCAGTTCGACGGCGCGCTCGTGGCTGTCGACGTCGATGATCATCCAGCCGGCGATGAGGTCCTTGGTCTCGGCGAACGGGCCGTCGGTGACCGGCGGGCGGCCCTCGCCGTCGTAGCGGACCCACTGGCCCTCGGGGGCGAGCGCTTGGCCGTCGACGAACTCGCCGGTCTTCTCGAGCCCGGCCGCGAAGTCGTTCATGTACTGGATGTGCGCCGAGATCTCCTGTGGTGTCCACTGGTCCATCGGCACGTTGTTCACCGGGTCCGGGGCGCCGCGGTAGTGCTTCAGCAGCAGGTACTTGGCCATGGTGTCTCCTCGGTGCTGTGCGACCCATTCTGGTCGCGTTCACAGCGGGGACGGAGCCCGACGCGGGTTCTCGACATCGTCCGTGACGTTTTTCTGGAATTTTTCGCGGCCCGTTCCCGGGGCCTCAGACGTCCAGTGCCCGCAGGACGAGACCGGAGGCCGGTTTGGGGCCGAACGACGTCGATTTCCGGGGCATGGTGATGCCCTGGCGGGCGAGGTCGCGGACGACCTCCTCGCGCACGGGGTGGAGGAGGACGGCCGTGGCGCCGGCGCGTTCCGCCTTGCGGACGGTGGCGGCGGTGTCGTGGATGTAGGCGATGCGGGCCGGGTCGTCCTCGGGGATGTGCCAGACGTGGGCGAGGAGCGCGGCGTGCAGGACGGTCGCGTCCAGGGTGCGCCAGGCCTGCGGGCGGTCCTGGGGGACCGTACGGGCGAGGAGGGCCGGGTCCGGTCGGTCCAGGAGGTGGAAGGCGCCGTCGCCGGCCAGCAGGAACGCGTTGCCGGCGCAGGCCGCGTCCGCCAGTGCTTCGAGGGCTTCGGGGAGCGGGACGCGCAGGTGCCGGACCCGGAACAGGTCCTGTACGGCGGTGAGGGCATCGGCGACCGGCAGGCCGTGCAGGAGGCGGTGGATGGCCCGGACGCGCAGGGGGTAGCGGGCGGTGTCGACGAGGAGGACCAGGCCGTGGTCCCAGGGGCTGGGGGAGGGGTGGGCGGCGCGCAGCCGGCGGTAGGTGGCCCAGCGGTGGTGGCCGTCGGCGATCAGGGCCTGGCGGTGGGCGAGGTCGGCCCGGACGAGGTCCTGGTCGGCGGGGTCGGTGATCGCCCACAGGCGGTGGTGGTAGCCGTCCTCGGTGGTGGTGGCCAGGAGCGGGGGGCGCTCGGCGGTGCGGTCCACGATCTCGGCCGCCGTGCCGTTGCCGCGGTAGGTGAGGAGCAGGGGCTCGAGGTTGGCGTAGGTGGCGCGCATCAGGGCCGCGCGCTCCGCCACGACCGGTTCTATGACGTCCTCGTGGGGGAGGACGATCCCCTCCGCCGGGTCGGAGACGCGCAGGGTGCCGATGAGGCCGCGCTGGAGCATGCCGTCGGCGTGCCGCTGCTCGTAGACGTACAGGGCGGGCTCGGGGTCGGCGGTCAGGACGCCCTCGGCGAGCCAGCGGCGCAGGGCGTCGGCGGCCTGTTCGTTGCGGGCGCTGGGTGTGGTCGCCTGGGGGAGGATCAGCCGGACGACGTTGTAGGGGTCCGCGTCCTGGAGCTGGTGCAGGCCGTCGGGGCGGACGACGACGTCGTACGGCGGGGAGGTGACGGCGGCGAGGCTGCCGACCCGGTCGGGGTCGTAGCGCAGGCCTCGGAACGGGGTGAGTTCCAGGCCTCGGGGCGCCGTTGCTTCCGAGTGACCTGCAGTGTTCATCCCGGCATCGTACGTGTGTCGGTGGCGTGCGGGATGATCGAGGGAAAGCGGATCGAACGAGGAGCGATGTGGAATGAGCCGGAGCGTCAGGACGAGGCCCGAGGGCAGTGGGCAGGCCCTGAGCGAGGCGTACGACACGGCGCTGCTCGATCTGGACGGGGTGGTGTACGCGGGCGGGGCCGCGATCGTGCACGCCGTCGAGTCGCTGGCCACCGCCCGGGCGGGCGGGATGCGGCTCGCGTACGTCACCAACAACGCGCTGCGGACGCCGGACACGGTGGCCGGGCATCTGAGCGAGCTGGGGATCCCGACGGGCGCCGAGGAGGTCATCACCTCGGCCCAGGCGGTGGCGCGGCTGATCAGTGAGCAGGTGCCGGCGGGGGCGCGGGTGCTGGTGATCGGCGGGGAGGGGCTGCGGGTCGCGCTGCGGGAGCGGGGGCTCGTCCCGGTGGAGTCGGCGGACGACGATCCGGTGGCGGTGGTGCAGGGGTACGGCGGTCCTGATCTGCCGTGGGGGCGGTTCGCGGAGGCGTCGTACGCCGTGGCGCGCGGGGTGCCGTGGTTCGCGTCGAACACCGATCTGACGATTCCGAGCGGGCGGGGGATCGCGCCGGGGAACGGGGCGGCGGTGCAGGTGGTGCGGATAGCGACCGGTGCCGAGCCGCAGGTCGCGGGCAAGCCGCTGCCTCCGATGCACCGGGAGACGATCCTGCGGACGGGCGCCGAGCGGCCGTTGGTGGTCGGGGACCGGCTGGACACCGACATCGAGGGGGCGTTCAACGGGGAGGTGGACTCGCTGCTCGTCCTGACCGGGGTTACCGACGGGGCGCAGCTGCTGGCGGCGCCGCCGCGGCACCGGCCGACGTTCGTGGACGCCGATCTGCGCGGGCTGCTCACCGGGCAGCCGGAGGTCGTCCCGGCCGGGGACGGTTTCCGGTGTGGTGGGTGGACGGCGACCGCGGGGGAGGAGCAGGTGGAGCTGGACGGGGACGGTGAGGCGCTGGACGGGCTGCGGGCGCTGTGCGCGGCGGCCTGGACGGCCGCGGGGGAGGGGAGTTGCACGCTGGACGGGGGCAAGGCACTGGCGCGGCTGGGGTTGTGACCAGCCCTCCGGGCGACTTGGGAGGGTAGGCTAACCTAACTGCGTGTTGGTCGACAGTGTTCCCGAACAGCGCGCGGAGACCGCCCCCGCGCCCCCGACCCGTCGGGCGGTCCGTTCCTTTGGGCTGCTGGTCGCCGTGGCGGTCCTCGCCCTGGTGGCGGTGGCGAGCATCGCCGTCGGGGCGAAGGAGCTGTCCGTCGCCCAGGTCTGGCACGGGCTGTTCGCGGACTCGGGGACGTACGCGGACGTCGTCGTCGACGAGCGGCTGTCGCGGACCGTGCTCGGGCTGCTGGTCGGTGCCGCGCTGGGGCTGTCCGGAGCGGTGCTCCAGGCCCTGACGCGCAATCCGCTGGCCGACCCGGGGCTGCTCGGGATCAACGCGGGTGCCTCGGCCGCCGTCGTCACCGCGATCACCTTCCTCGGGGTGACGAGCCTGACCGGGTATGTGTGGTTCGCGTTCCTCGGGGCGGCCGCGGTGGGGGCGCTGGTCTGGTTCCTCGGCGGGAGCCGGGGGGCCACGCCCGTGCGGCTCGCGCTGGCCGGCACCGCGATCAGCGCCGCGCTGTACGGCTATCTCCAGGCCGTGATGATCATGGATGAGGCGGCGCTGGCCAGGATGCGGTTCTGGACGGTCGGTTCGCTGTCCTCGGCGACCGACGAGACGATCTGGCAGGTGCTGCCCTTCCTGGTGGCCGGCACGGTCCTCGCGCTGGCCCTCGCCCGGCCGCTGAACGCGGTGGAGATGGGCGACGACACCGCCAAGGCGCTCGGCGCCAACCTCAACCGCACCCGGGCGCTGGCCATGCTCGCCGCGACCGTGCTGTGCGGGGCCGCGACCGCCGCCTGCGGGCCGATCGTGTTCGTGGGGCTGATGGTGCCGCACATCGTCCGTTCCTTCACCGGCCCCGACCTGCGCTGGATCATGCCGTACGCGGCGATCCTGTCGCCGGTGCTGCTGCTGGGCTCCGATGTGATCGGCCGGGTCGTGGCCCGCCCCTCGGAGGTCCAGGTCGGCATCATCACCGCGATCATCGGCGGGCCGGTCTTCATCTTTCTCGTACGACGGCGGAGGACGGCCCAGCTGTGAGGACCGCGGAGACGACCGGAAAGACGACCGGGACGAAGACCGGGACGAAGGCCGGGGCGCGTGCGCTGCGTACGCCGGGCGGGCTGTCGGTGCGGCTGGACACGCGGGCCCTGGTGGTCGTGGTGCTGCTGCTGGCCGCCGCGTTCGCCGCGAGCGTGGTGCTGATCGGCACCGGAGACTTCCCCATCTCGTCCGGGGACGTCGTCAGGACGCTGTTCGGCGAGGGGAATCCGGGCCAGGAGCTCGTCGTCAACGAGCTGCGGCTGCCCCGGGTGCTGGTCGGACTGCTGGTCGGGGCCTCGCTGGGCCTGGGCGGGGCGCTGTTCCAGGCCGTGTCGCGCAATCCGCTGGGCAGTCCCGACGTGCTCGGCCTCGGGCAGGGAGCGACGGCCGGCGCGCTCGTGATGATCGTGCTGTTCTCCGGCACCACCGCCCAGGTCACCGTCGGCGCGCTGGTCGGCGGGCTGGTGACCGGGGCCGCGATCTATCTCCTGGCGTGGAAGCGGGGTGTGCACGGCTACCGGCTGGTGCTCGTCGGCATCGGCGTCTCGGCCGTGGCGACCGCGGTCAACGGCTATCTGATCACCAAGGCCGACTTCGTGGACGCGGCGCGGGCCGTCGTCTGGATGACCGGGACCCTGGACGGGCGGGACTGGAAGCAGGTCTGGCCGCTCCTCGCCCTGGTCGGTGTGCTCGTCCCGGTCGTCCTCGCCCAGGCGCGCGGGCTGCGGATGATGGAGATGGGCGACGACGTCTCGAACGCGCTCGGGGTGCGGGTCGAGCGGGTCCGGCTGGTGCTGATGGTGTCGGCCGTGCTGCTCACCGCCGCAGCCACCGCCGCCGCGGGCCCCGTCAGCTTCGTCGCGCTCACCGCGCCGCAGCTCGCCCGGCGCCTCACCCGCTCGCCCGGCCCCAACCTCGTCGCGTCGCTGTGTATGGGCGCCGCCCTGCTGGTCACCGCCGACTGGGCCTCCCAGCGGCTGTTCGGCGACGGACAGCTGCCCGTGGGCGTGGTCACCGGGGTCCTCGGCGGTGTCTATCTGCTGTGGCTCCTCGTCACCGAGCGCAAGGCGGGCCGGATATGAACCAGAACAACCCAGGGAGCGCCGTGAACCGCCTGTCCGCCGAGAACGTCACCCTCGCCTACGACCAGCGGGTGATCGCCGAGCAGCTGTCGGTGGAGATTCCCGACCATTCCTTCACCGTGATCGTCGGCCCCAACGCGTGCGGCAAGTCCACGCTGCTGCGGGCGCTGTCGCGGATGCTGAAGCCGTCCCGGGGGCGGGTGCTGCTCGACGGGCAGGTGATCCAGTCGATGCCGGCGAAGAAGGTCGCGCGCACGCTGGGCCTGCTGCCGCAGTCGTCGATCGCGCCGGACGGGATCACCGTCGCCGACCTCGTCGGCCGCGGCCGCTACCCGCACCAGGGCATCCTGCGGCAGTGGTCGGCCGAGGACGAGCGGGTCGTCCAGGAGTCCATGACCCGGACCGGCGTGGCCGAACTCGCCGACCGGTACGTCGACGAACTGTCCGGCGGTCAGCGCCAGCGCGTGTGGATCGCGATGGCCCTCGCCCAGCAGACCCCGCTGCTGCTGCTCGACGAGCCGACCACCTATCTCGACATCCAGCACCAGATCGACGTCCTCGACCTGTGCGCCGAACTCCACGAGGAACACGGCCGCACGCTCGTCGCCGTGCTGCACGACCTCAACCACGCGGCCCGGTACGCCACGCATCTGATCGCGCTGAAGGGCGGCGAGGTCATCGCGCAGGGCGCGCCGCACGACATCGTCACGGCCGCACTGGTCGAGGAGGTGTTCGGGCTGCGCTGCCAGGTCATCGACGACCCGGAGACCGGTACGCCTCTGGTGGTGCCGGCGGCGCGGCCCGCACGCACGCGCCTGGCGGCTACAGAAGCTTCCTGAGGACGAACAGGTCGCGCACGCCCGCGTGCAGCTTCACCCGGCCCGAGCCCCAGGCCTTGGCGAAGTTCAGCCCGCCGACGACCAGGGCCACCAGGTCGTCCCCGGTCATGCTCAGTCTGATCTGGGCCTTCTCCCGCGGAGAGCCCTGCAGGGTGTCCTGGACCACGATCCGGCCGTCTGTCATCCGGCCCACGAACGTCACGTCCAGGTCGGTGATCCAGCAGCTGACCGAACGGTCCAGTTCCGCGGCGGCGCGGACGTCCCCTTCGGCACGCTGCATGCTGTCCGAGAGCTTCTCGAGTGCGGCGCGGCACTCCTCGATCGTGGCCATCGTGATCGACGGTACCCCAGCGGTTCGCGGTAGCGTCTGGGCATGAGCGACACAGTGCCGGAGACGGCGGCGGAGACCGCGCCGGAGGAGCCGGGGCACGACCCCGCCGCGCCCGCCCCGCTGGCCGTCCCCCGCACGCCCACCGGCAACGCCGAGGTCGACGCCCAGCTGGACCGGCTGGCCGACGCCGACCACCTCGCCACCGACGGACACCTCGAGGTGTACGAGGATGTACACCGGGGGCTGCGCGACGCGCTCACCGCGCTCGACGCCCGCCCGGGACCTCCGGCGCCCTCACCCTCGTACGAGCAGAGGGCGCCTTCACCCTCGTATGGCACGCCCTCGTATGGCATTAGGAGCTGAACCGAACGTGGCAGGAGTCGCACGTCGCCGTCTGGACGCGGAGCTGGTCCGCCGCAAGCTCGCGCGCTCGCGGGAGCACGCCGGGCAGCTGATCGCCGCGGGGCGGGTCACCGTCGGCAGGACCGTCGCGACCAAGTCCGCCACCCAGGTGGAGACGGCCGCCGCGATCGTCGTCGCCGTGGCCGACGACGACCCCGACTACGTCTCCCGGGGCGGGCACAAGCTTGCCGGGGCGCTGGAGGTCTTCGTGCCACAGGGGCTCGTCGTCGAGGGGCGGCGGGCGCTGGACGCCGGGGCGTCCACCGGCGGGTTCACCGATGTGCTGCTGCGGGCCGGCGCCGCGCACGTCGTCGCCGTCGACGTCGGATACGGACAACTCGCCTGGTCTCTGCAGAGCGATGAACGCGTCACCGTCAAGGACCGTACGAACGTACGCGAGTTGACGCTTGAAGCGATCGATGGGAAGCCAGTGGATCTTGTCGTGGGGGACTTGTCCTTCATCCCGCTCGGGCTGGTGCTGCCGGCTCTGGAGCGGTGCACCGAGCCGGACGCGGATCTGGTGATGATGGTCAAGCCGCAGTTCGAGGTGGGGAAGGAACGGCTCGGCAGCGGGGGCGTCGTGCGCAGCCCGCAGCTGCGGGCCGAGGCGGTGCGCGGTGTCGCCGGCAAGGCGTGGGACCTCGGACTCGGGGTGAAGGGTGTCACCGCCAGTCCACTGCCCGGGCCGTCGGGCAATGTCGAGTACTTTCTGTGGCTCCGGGCCGGGGCGCCTGCCCTGGACCCGGCCGACGTTGACCGTGCAGTTGCGGAGGGGCCGCGTTGACCGAGAACCGAACCCGTACTGTTTTCCTCCTCGCCCACACGGGCCGGCCCGCCGCCATCCGCAGCGCGGAACTGGTGGTGAAGGGGCTGCTGCGCGAGGGCATCGGGGTGCGCGTCCTGGAGTACGAGGCCTCCGACCTGCATGTGCCGGACGAGGTGGAACTGGTCTCCGAGGCCACTCCGGACTGCCTGGAGGGGTGCGAGCTGCTCATCGTCCTCGGCGGTGACGGGACGCTGCTGCGCGGCGCCGAGTTCGCGCGGGCGTCCGGGGTGCCGATGCTCGGCGTCAACCTCGGCAGTGTCGGGTTCCTCGCGGAGGCCGAGCGGGACGATCTCGACAAGGTCGTCGACCGGGTGGTCAGCAAGGCGTACGAGGTCGAGGAGCGGATGACCGTCGATGTCGTCGTGCACCGCAACGGGGACATCGTGCACACGGACTGGGCGCTGAACGAGGCGGCGGTGCAGAAGGCGGGCGCCGAGAAGCTGCTGGAAGTGGTGCTGGAGATCGACGGGCGGCCGGTGACGGGGTTCGGGTGTGACGGCATCGTGCTGTCCACGCCGACCGGGTCGACCGCGTATGCGTTCTCCGCGGGCGGGCCTGTGGTGTGGCCCGAGGTCGAGGCGCTGCTGATGGTGCCGATCAGTGCGCACGCGCTGTTCGCGAAGCCGTTGGTGACCTCGCCGAACTCCGTGCTGGCCGTGGAGCTGCTGCCGCACATTCCGCCGGGGGTGCTGTGGTGTGACGGGCGGCGGACGTTCGAGCTGCCGCCGGGGGCTCGGGTGGAGGTGCGGCGGGGGGCTGTGCCGGTGCGGTTGGCTCGACTGCATCACGCTTCGTTCACCGATCGGCTGGTGGCGAAGTTCGCTCTGCCTGTGTCCGGGTGGCGGGGGGCTCGGCACTAGCGGTCTGTAGGGGGTGGCGGGGGCTTGTCGGCGGCTGCGGGTTCGTCGTGGCTTGTCGCGCAGTTCCCCGCGCCCCTTAAAAGCATGTGCCCTCGCATCCCTTGAAAGAACCGCCCCTCGCGCCCCGGGAAAGACCGCCCCTCGCGCCCGTGACACGCAGGTCCACTCGCTCGGGTGACCAGGGTGCCTCGCACTTTTCGGGTCGGACCTCGTAAGGTCTTCTCCGTGTTGGAGGAGATGCGGATACGGTCGCTCGGAGTCATCGACGACGCGGTCGTCGAGCTGTCGCCCGGGTTCACCGCCGTCACCGGTGAGACGGGTGCGGGCAAGACCATGGTGGTCACCAGCCTCGGGCTGCTGCTGGGCGGGCGCGCCGATGCCGCGCTCGTGCGGATCGGCGCCGAGCGGGCGGTGGTCGAGGGGCGTATCGCCGTGCCCTCGGGCGCCCCGGTGGTCGTACGGGCAGAGGAGGCCGGCGCCGAGCTCGACGACGGCGCGCTGCTCATCAGCCGTACCGTTTCCGCCGAGGGACGGTCGCGGGCGCACGTCGGCGGGCGCAGTGTGCCGGTGGGCGTACTGGCCGAGCTCGCCGACGAGCTGGTGGCCGTGCACGGGCAGACCGACCAGCAGGGGCTGCTGAAGCTGTCCCGGCAGCGGCAGGCGCTCGACCGGTACGCCGGGGACGCCGTCGCCGTGCCGCTCACCAAGTACACCGAGGCCTACCGGCGGCTGCGGGCCGTCGCGGTCGAGCTGGACGAGATCGTCACCCGTGCGCGTGAGCGGGCCCAGGAGGCCGACATGCTGCGCTACGGCCTCGACGAGGTCGGCGGTGTCGAGCCGCGCGCCGGGGAGGACGTGGAGCTGGCGGAGGAGGCCGAGCGGCTCGGGCACGCCGAGGCGCTGTCCTCGGCCGCCACGGCCGCGCACGCCGCGCTCGCGGGCAATCCGGAGGATCCCGAGGGCATCGACGCCGCGACCCTGGTCGCGGGCGCCCAGCGGGCCCTGGAGGCCGTGCGGTCCTACGACCCGAGGCTCGCCGCCCTCGCCGACCGGATCGGGGAGATCGGGATCCTGCTGGGGGATGTGGCGGGCGAGCTCGCCGGGTACGCCGACGACCTCGACGCCGACCCGTTGCGCCTCGCGGCCGTCGAGGAGCGGCGGGCCGCGCTCACCGCGCTGACCCGCAAGTACGGGCCGGACGTGAACGCGGTGCTGGCGTGGGCCGAGCAGAGCGCCTCCCGGCTGACCGAGCTGGACGGCGACGACGAGCGGATCGACGAGCTGACCGCCGAGCGGGACGCCCTGCGGAGCGAACTGGGCGGCCTGGCGCAGGCGCTCACCGACGCGCGGACCGAGGCCGCCGAGAAGTTCGCGGCGGCGGTGACGGCGGAGCTGGCGTCGCTCGCCATGCCGCACGCGCGCGTGTCGTTCGCGATCCGGCAGACCGAGGACCCGGAGGGCGTGGAGGTCGGCGGGCGGGCGGTCGCCTACGGGCCGTCCGGCGCCGACGAGGTCGAGCTCCTGCTCGCCCCGCACCCGGGCGCGCCGCCCCGGCCCATCGCCAAGGGCGCCTCGGGCGGTGAGCTGTCGCGCGTGATGCTCGCCGTGGAGGTCGTGTTCGCGGGCACCGACCCCGTGCCGACGTACCTCTTCGACGAGGTCGACGCGGGCGTCGGCGGCAAGGCGGCGGTCGAGATCGGACGGCGGCTCGCCAAACTCGCGAAGTCCGCCCAGGTGGTCGTGGTGACCCACCTTCCGCAGGTCGCCGCGTTCGCCGACCGGCAGCTCCTGGTCGAGAAGACCAACGACGGGTCGGTCACCCGGTCCGGGGTGAAGGTCCTGGAGGGCGAGGAGCGGATCCGGGAGCTGTCCCGGATGCTCGCCGGGCAGGAGGACTCGGAGACGGCCCGGGCGCACGCGGAGGAGTTGCTGGCGACGGCCCGCGCGGACGGGTAGGACCTGACCCAGGGGGCGTAATCGAACGGATCCCTGGGTTTCTTCGCTCGTGTGGGTGACTTGTGCGGCCGTGTCGCCGGTGGTCCGGGGGCCGGGCGGCACGGAACACCCGTGCGTGCTGGCATCCTTGGGCTCGGTACGTGGAGGAAGCCGTTCCTTCGTGACCGTCCGACGCCGAACCAGGAGCCCCGGCCACGTGAGCAGCCACTCACCGCACGGCCAGTCGCCGCTGCGCACCGTGCAGGTGCTGGGCGGCGGCAACGCCGGCAGCAGCGCACATGTGCGCTCCCTGGCCGCGGGGCTCGTCGCGCGGGGCGTGCGGGTGACGGTGTGCGCCCCGTCCGAGGCCGAGCGCCTCCACGACTTCACCGGCACCGGCGCCGCACACGTCCACGTGCCGCGCAGCAGCGACCCGGGATCGGTCGCGGCGCTGCGGGCGGCCTGCACGGACGCCGACGTGGTCCACGCGCACGGACTGCACGCCTCCTTCCGCGCCGTCCTGGCGCTCGGCGGGCGCCCCACCCCGCTCGTCGTCACCTGGCACAGCCGGGCACGCGCCGAGGGAGCCCGCGCACATCTGCTGCGACTGCTGGAGCGGCGGGTGGCGAGAGCGGCCGCCGTGGTCCTGGGCACCACCTCCGACCTGGTCGACCGGGCCCGCCGCACCGGCGCCAGGGACGCCCGGCTCGCCGCTGTGGCCCTGCCCGGGCCCGGCGCGGCCGAGGAGCCCGAGGACGACGAGGAGCCGCATTCCAAGGTGCGGGCCGAACTCGGCGCGATCGGCCGCCCGTTGCTGATGGCCGTCGGTTCGCTGGACCGGCACCGGGGCTACGACCTGCTGCTGGACGCCACGCACGCGTGGTGCCGGCTCGACCCCGTGCCGCTCGTCGTCATCGCCGGGGAGGGGCCGCTGCGGGCGGCGCTCCAGCAGCGGATCGAGACCGAGGAGCTGCCGGTCAGACTGCTCGGGCGGCGGGAGGACGTCGGCACGCTGCTCGCCGCCGCCGACCTCGCGCTGCTGCCGGGCGGCGAGGAGGCCCGCTCGGTCCTGGCGCAGGAGGCCCTCCACGCGCGCGTGCCGCTCGTCGCCGCCCGGGCCGGCGGGATCCGCGAACTCGTCGGCGAGGCCGCCGTGCTCGTCCCGCCCGAGGACGCACCGGCCTTCGCCGAGGCCGTCGTCCGGCTGCTCGGCGACCCGGACCGGTACGCGCGGCTGCGGGACCTGGGGACCCGTCAGGCGGCCACCTGGCCCAGCGAGGACGAGACGGTCGCTCAGGTCCTGAGCGTCTACGACGAGCTGACGCAGCCCCTGCCCATGATCTGAGGCTAGGGCAGATGCCGGCGGGCGCGCAGGGCCAGGCTGAGGGCCAGGACCGTCTGCGGGTCGTCCAGGTCGGTGCCCAGCAGCTCGCCGATGCGGGCGAGGCGGTTGTAGAGCGTCTGGCGGTTGAGGTGCAGCTCGCGTGCGGTCTCCGCCTTGCGGCCCGCGTGGGCCAGATAGGTCTCCAGGGTGGGCAGCAGCGGCGGCTTGGACCGCAGGTCGTGGTCGCGGACCGGGCCGATCGCGCGGTCCACGAACGCCGCCAGGTCCGGGTGGTCGCGCAGCCGCCACAGCAGCAGGTCGATGTCGAGGCGGCGGGCGTCGTACCAGGGGCGGTCCGACAGGCCCTGGGCGGCGGTCGCCGTCTCCGCCGCGTGCCGCAGGCCCGCCGAGGCCGCCGCCCAGCCGCCCGCGACCCCGACGACCACGATCGGCGGCGGGGCGCCCGGCCGCCGCATCCCGGCCCGTTCCACCCCGGCCCGCAGCGCCGCCGCGACCCGGTCCGCGACCGCCGACCGCTCCGACTCCGACCGCAGCCCCACCAGCAGCGGCACCCGGCCCTCCACCGGCCGCACACCCAGCAGCACCGGCACACCCACCGACGCCAGCTCCTCGGCGACCGCCCGGGCCAGCACCGCCCAGCCCCCGCCGGGGGAGAGCGCGTCGCCCAGCCGCATCACGACCGGCAGCAGCGGGCCCGCACCGGGCTTGAAGCCCAGCACCCGGGCCTGTGCCGGAGCGTCCTCCGCCGTGATCCGGCCCTCGGCGAGATCGGTCAGGAAGTCGCCCCGGCCGCGCGCCGCCAGCTCCTCCTCCTGGCGGGCCTGCATCAGCACCACGGCCAGGATCCCCGCCGCCCGCTCCGCCGCCATCCGGTGCACCGGGGCGAGCGGGCCGCGCACGGGCAGCAGCACGAGCCGGGCGCGGACCGAACCCGCCCCCGGCCCGCCCCCGGGCACATCCACCAGCACCGACCCGGCGGGCGGCGGCGCGTCCTTGCGCGGGCCGCGCAGCCCCTCCCACACCTGGAGCGGATCCGCCCCCTCCGGTCCCTCCCCGGCGGCGTACAGCAGCTGCCCGTCCGTCGTCTCCAGGAACACCGGGTTGCCGCCGAAGTCCGCCAGGATGCCCAGCACCTGCGGGATCCCGCCGCCGCCCAGCAGCGCCTCGGTACAGCGGCGGTGCACCTCCTCCGCGCGCTGGAGCAGGGCGTAGTGGCCGTTGACGATCTCGGTGTGGATCTCCTCCGTGACCGTCACGAACGCCACCTCACGGTGCAGCTGCACCAGGGGCAGGCCGTTCGCCCGTGCCGTCTCCACCAGGGTCGCGGGCAGCCGGGTGAAGCGCGGGCCCAGCTCGATCACCAGAGCCGCGATGCCCCGCTCGGCCAGGGTGCGCACGAACGCCCGCTGCTCGGCCGGCCGGGTGCCGAGGCCGTAGCCCGTGGTCAGCAGCAGCTCGCCGCCCTTGAGCAGGGAGGCGATGTGCGGGACCTCGCCGGCGTGCACCCAGCGCACGGTCCGCCCCAGCCGGTCCGCGCCCGCGAGGATCTCGGGCAGCCCGCTGCGCAGACCGGGCAGTTCCAGCGCCCGCCGCACGGTGACGCCGGCGTCCTGGCTGTCGGGTCGGTGGCTGTGGGGTCGGTCGTGGTCGGTACGGCTGTCCATGCAGCGGACGCTACCTGCGCGGACGCCCCGGCAGACAGCCGAGCGGCCGGCCGGGCGGCCCGGCGTGGGGGAGCGGCCGGGTCAGGCGGGCTTGATGTTGTGGTTGAAGCGGAAGACGTTGTCGGGGTCGTAGAGCCGTTTGACGTCCGCGAGCCGCCGCGCGTTCTCCTCGCCGAGGCCGGCCACGACCCGGTCGGTGCCCTCGTCGCCGATGAAGTTCAGATAGACGTCCCCGGTGCTCCACGGCCGGGCGTCGGTCCGTACGTCCCGCACCCACGCCACGCAGCGCTCGTCGTCGGCCGGGTCCTCCCAGAGCCCGAAGGGGTGGACGCCCCACGGCGCGTCGCGGAACGGCACCGGATAGTCGTGCGGGCCCGCGGCGATCGCGCCGCCCTGCGGGAACAGCGCGTGCATGGTGCCCGTCGGCACCGGCACGGACTCGCCGCGGGCGCAGTAGACCTCCACGAACTCGTCCGGTACGCCGGTCAGGTACTCCGCCGACCAGTAGTTCCGCATCCCCGGCGGATCGTCCAGCATGCACTGCACCTCGGCGTACGGCATCGCGCCGACGACCGCCGCCTCGTGGGGCAGCGCCAGCAGCGGCTCGGCCAGCTTGCGCAGATCGGCCTCGGAACCGGCGTAGGTCAGCAGGGTGCCGACCAGCAGGGTGCCGACCAGGTGCGGCGGGACGAACTCCGCGGGCGGGCCGGTGAAGTAGACGATCATGCCGCTCGCCTCGTCGGGACCGGCCGCGATCAGCTCGCGGTAGGTGCGGGTGACCTCGCGGCCGTACTCGGGCCGGTACAGCAGCAGCGCGATCGAGAAGTCGGGCAGGTCGTGCAGGCCCAGGGTGAGCGAGGTGGCGACGCCGAAGTTCCCGCCGCCGCCGTGCAGGGCCCAGAACAGCTCCGGGTGGTCGCCGGCGTCGGCGTGCGTCCGGGTGCCGTCGGCGGTGACCAGGTCCACGCCGAGCAGGTTGTCCACCGCCAGGCCGAAGGCGCGGTCCAGCCAGCCGGAGCCGCCGCCGAGGACGAACCCGCCGACGCCGGTGGTGGAGGCCCGGCCGCCGGTCGTGGCGAGGGCGAAGGGGGCGCAGGCGCGGTCCAGGTCGCTCATGGTGGCGCCGCCCGCGATCCGCACCGTGCGGGCCTCGGGATCGACGGTGACCGTCCGCATGTGCCGGAGGTCGGCCACCACCGCGCCGTCGCCCAGGGCGCTGCCCGCCACGCTGTGCCCGCCGCCGCGCACCGCGACGGGCAGGTCCAGATCACGGGCGAAGCGGACCGTCCGTACGACGTCCGCCTCGTCCACACACTGCGCGATCACGGCCGGACGCCGGTCGACCATCGCGTTGAAGACCGTGCGGGCCTCGTCGTAGCCCGGGTCGTCCGGGGCGAACACGTCGCCCGACAGTTCCTCGCGCAGCGCGGCAAGCGCCGCGCCCGCCTTCGACGGGGAGGCCATGAGGCGCCCCCTTCCGTGCAGGGGCAGTATGACCTTCCCAGACTAGGCGCGCGCGGCGCGGCCTTCCTGTTCAGCGCTTGCGGTTCAGCCTCCGTAGGCCCCCGAGGCCGTCAGCCTCAGGGCCGTGTCGATCAGCGGGACGTGGCTGAAGGCCTGGGGGAAGTTGCCTACCTGGCGCTTGAGGCGGGGGTCCCATTCCTCGGCGAGCAGGCCGAGGTCGTTGCGCAGGGAGAGCAGCTTCTCGAAGAGCTTGCGGGCCTCGTCCACGCGGCCGATCATCGCCAGGTCGTCGGCCATCCAGAACGAGCAGGCGAGGAAGGCGCCCTCGTCGCCGGGCAGGCCGTCGACGCCCTCGTTGTCGCCCGAGGTGGGGTAGCGCAGGATGAAGCCGTCCGGGGTGGACAGCTCCCGCTGGATCGCCTCGATGGTGCCGATGACCCGCTTGTCGTCGGGCGGCAGGAAGCCCATCTGGGGGATGAGGAGCAGGGACGCGTCCAGTTCCTTGGAGCCGTACGACTGGGTGAACGTGTTGCGTTCCTTGTCGTAGCCCTTCTCGCACACGTCCCGGTGGATGTCGTCGCGCAGCTCGCGCCACCGCTCCAGCGGGCCGTCGGCGTCGCCGGACTCGATGAGCTTGATGGTGCGGTCCACGGCGACCCAGGCCATGACCTTGGAGTGCACGAAGTGCCGGCGCGGGCCGCGCACCTCCCAGATGCCCTCGTCGGGCGTGTCCCAGTGCTTCTCCAGGTAGCGGATCAGCTTGAGCTGGAGCAGGGAGGCGTAGTCGTTGCGGGCGAGGCCCGTCATGTGGCCGAGGTGCAGCGCCTCGGTGACCTCGCCGTAGACGTCCAGCTGGAGCTGGTGCGCCGCGCCGTTGCCGACCCGGACGGGGGCGGAGTTCTCGTAGCCCGGCAGCCAGTCCAGCTCGGCCTCGCCCAGCTCGCGCTCGCCCGCGATGCCGTACATGATCTGCAGGTTCTCGGGGTCGCCGGCGACCGCGCGCAGCAGCCACTCGCGCCAGGCGCGGGCCTCCTCGCGGTAGCCCGTGCGCAGCAGCGAGGAGAGCGTGATCGCCGCGTCACGCAGCCAGGTGTAGCGGTAGTCCCAGTTGCGGACGCCGCCGATGTCCTCGGGCAGGGAGGTGGTCGGGGCCGCGACGATGCCGCCGGTCGGGGCGTAGGTCAGGGCCTTCAGGGTGATCAGGGAGCGGATCACCGCCTCGCGGTACGGGCCGTGGTACGTGCAGTGCTCGACCCACTCGCGCCAGAACTCCTCCGTCGCCTCCAGCGACTGCTCCGGCTCCGGCAGCGCCGGCGGCTGCTTGTGCGAGGGCTCCCAGGAGATCGTGAACGCGATGCGGTCACCGGGGGCGACGGTGAAGTCCGCGTACGTGGTCAGCGACTTTCCGTAGGTCTCGGCGGTGGTGTCGAACCACACCGAGTCGGGGCCGGCGACGGCGACCGTGCGGCCCTCGTGCTTGTGCACCCAGGGGACGACCCGGCCGTAGGAGAAGCGCATGCGCAGGGTGGAGCGCATCGGGACGCGGCCCGTGACGCCCTCGACGATGCGGATGAGCTGGGGCGCGCCGTCGCGCGGGGGCATGAAGTCGGTGATCCGGACCGTGCCGCGCGGGGTGTCCCACTCGGACTCCAGGATCAGCGAGTCGCCGCGGTAGGTGCGCCGGGCGGCCGTGGGCGGCTGGGTGTCGGAGGCGTGGGCGGGGCCCAGGCGCCAGAATCCGTGTTCCTCTGTGCCGAGCAGACCGGCGAAGATCGCGTGCGAGTCGAAGCGGGGCAGGCACAGCCAGTCCACTGTCCCGTCACGGCAGACCAGGGCAGCGGTCTGCATGTCTCCGATGAGTGCGTAGTCTTCGATGCGCCCGGCCACGTGCAACTCCAGTCGAACGGCCACGTCACCCCCACGCGAACGGGGGCTGTCGCTTATTTGCGGTCAAGGGGTCGTTGTAATGCGTCGTTGAGCGATGAAGCAAAGCAGTCGCTCCGCCGTATGGGCAAAACGCCAATTGTTGCTCAACGAACTGACGAGCTCTCGTTGTTCCGGTGGTTACGGGCTGGGGTGTGCCGTCTTGCCGGCCGGGCTCGGCAGCGAGTGTCCGAGCAGGATACGACGCACGTAGATGATCTGTGTGTCGCTCCGGGCAACGTGCGTACGCCGAACGGGTGAGCCACCGGTGAGAAGTCCGTAACAAGTAGTCTGCCCGGCTCGTGCGAAGAGCGCGTGCGGTGTCGGCGCGTGCGCGGAGCGTGGCCGGAAGCCATCCCTTCGAGGCGCTGATACCCTGGTAGCCCGTGGACCGGTGGGCTCGAAACCCCCGAACCGCAGCGACCCCAGACCGCGACCACGGGAGCCCCCTCTTGGCCATGCCGCCGAAATCTACGACGACCAAGCACATCTTCGTCACCGGGGGTGTCGCCTCTTCTCTCGGCAAGGGCCTGACCGCCTCCAGCCTGGGCATGCTGCTCAAGGCGCGCGGTCTGCGCGTCGTGATGCAGAAGCTCGACCCGTACCTGAACGTCGACCCGGGCACGATGAACCCCTTCCAGCACGGTGAGGTGTTCGTCACCAACGACGGCGCCGAGACCGACCTGGACATCGGCCACTACGAGCGCTTCCTCGACCGCGACCTCGACGGCTCGGCGAACGTCACCACGGGCCAGGTGTACTCGACGGTGATCGCCAAGGAGCGGCGCGGCGAGTACCTCGGCGACACCGTGCAGGTCATCCCGCACATCACCAACGAGATCAAGCATCGCATCCGCCGGATGGCGACGGACGAGGTCGACGTCGTGATCACCGAGGTCGGCGGCACGGTCGGCGACATCGAGTCGCTGCCGTTCCTGGAGACCGTCCGCCAGGTGCGGCACGAGGTCGGCCGGGACAACGTCTTCGTGGTGCACATCTCGCTCCTGCCCTACATCGGCCCGTCCGGCGAGCTGAAGACCAAGCCCACCCAGCACTCCGTGGCCGCCCTGCGCAACATCGGCATCCAGCCCGACGCGATCGTGCTGCGCTGCGACCGCGAGGTGCCGACCGCGATCAAGCGCAAGATCTCGCTGATGTGCGACGTGGACGAGGCCGCGGTCGTGGCCTGCCCCGACGCGCGGTCCATCTACGACATCCCGAAGACCGTGCACGGCGAGGGCCTGGACGCCTATGTCGTCCGCAAGCTGGACCTGCCGTTCCGCGACGTGGACTGGACGACCTGGGACGACCTGCTCGACCGCGTCCACAACCCCGACCACGAGATCACCCTCGCCCTGGTCGGCAAGTACATCGACCTGCCCGACGCCTACCTCTCGGTCACCGAGGCGCTGCGCGCCGGCGGCTTCGCCAACAAGGCCCGCGTGAAGATCAAGTGGGTCACCTCCGACGACTGCAAGACCCCGGCCGGCGCCAAGGCGCAGCTCGCCGACGTCGACGGCATCTGCATCCCGGGCGGCTTCGGCGACCGCGGTGTGCTCGGCAAGGTCGGCGCGATCCGCTACGCCCGCGAGAACCGGATCCCGCTGCTGGGCCTCTGCCTGGGCCTGCAGTGCATCGTGATCGAGGCGGCCCGCAACCTCGCCGACATCGGCGACGCGAACTCCACCGAGTTCGACGCGGCCACCGCGCACCCGGTCATCTCCACCATGGCCGAGCAGCTCGACATCGTGGCGGGCGAGGGCGACATGGGCGGAACGATGCGTCTGGGCATGTATCCGGCCAAGCTGGCGGAGGGCTCCATCGTCCGTGAGGTCTACGACGGCAAGGAGTACGTCGAGGAGCGGCACCGCCACCGGTACGAGGTGAACAACGCCTACCGCGCCGAGCTGGAGAAGAAGGCGGGCATCCTGTTCTCCGGCACCTCGCCGGACGGCAAGCTCGTCGAGTACGTCGAGTACCCGCGCGACGTCCACCCCTACCTGGTCGCCACCCAGGCCCACCCCGAGCTGCGCTCGCGGCCGACGCGTCCGCACCCGCTGTTCGCGGGTCTGGTGAAGGCTTCCGTCGAGCGGAAGAATTCCAAGTAACACACCAGCTTGTACGGTGGCCGGGGTGCTTCTCTTCAAAGGAGAGCACCCCGGTTTTCGTTTGTGCACGTCGAAGGAGTACTGGGCATGACGATCAAGGACACCCCCGCGGCGTGGGAGATCCGCTCCACGGAGACCCCCTTCGTGGGCAACAAGACCTCCGTCCGCACGGACGAGGTGGTCATGCCCGACGGCGGTGTGGTCCGTCGCGACTACCAGGTCCACCCCGGTTCCGTGGCCGTCCTCGCCCTCGACGACGAGGACCGGGTGCTGCTGATCAAGCAGTACCGCCACCCCGTGCGGCACAAGCTCTGGGAGATCCCGGCCGGACTGCTCGACGTGCCCGGCGAGAACCCGCTGCACGCCGCGCAGCGCGAGCTGTACGAGGAGGCGCACGTCAAGGCCGAGGACTGGCGGGTGCTGACGGACGTGTACACGACTCCCGGCGGCTGCGACGAGTCCGTACGGGTCTTCCTGGCCCGGGGGCTGTCCGAGGCCGACGGGCGGCGTTTCGAGGTGGAGGACGAGGAGGCCGACATGGAGCACGCGCGCGTGCCGGTCGACGAGCTCGTCCGGGCGGTGCTCGCGGGCGATGTGCACAACACCTGTCTCGTGGTGGGCGTGCTGTCGTTCGTGGCCGCGCGCGGCGGGGACGGCCTCGGCTCGCTGCGTCCCGCCGAGGCACCCTGGCCGGCACGCCCGTTCGAGGCCTGAGCCGCCTTGCACCCGCCCGGTGGCCGTCCGCGCGCGGCTGTGAGGTGTTTCGCGTGTGGCCGATGGTCGTCTGCGCGTGGCGGTGAGGTGTTTCGCGTGTGGCCGGTGGCTGTCCGCGCGTGGCGGTGAGGTGTTTCGCGTATGACCGGGAGCTGTCTGCGCGTGGCTGTGAGGCGTCTCGCACTCGCCCGGTGGCCGTCTGCGCGTGGCGGTGAGGTGTTTCGCGTAGGGCCGGTGGCCGTCCGCGCGCGGCTGTGAGCCGCCTCGCGCACGGCCGGAGTCGACCACACACGGCCGGGAGCCCACACACACGCCCGGGAGCCCCCTACACACACGCCCGGGAGCCCCCGCGCGAGGCTGCGGTGTGACGATCGCCTGATCCGATCGGGGGACCTCGGGGCGCTGCCCGCCGTCCTGCGCCCGGAACGTCGCAGAGCGTGAACTAGGCTCTGGAATCGTCCGATCCGGAGTCCCGGCGGGCAGGCGTGTGCGTGGGACGGGAGTGTGGCCCGTGACGGATCAGGCAGTGGACACAGGCGGCGTGCAGCTGTCCGGACACGCTGCGACACCGGGTCAATTCCTGGGCAGGAACCGGGAGTTGAAAGAACTGCGGGCCGACATCGAACGCACCGGTCTTGACACCCTCACCGGCCGGAAGGCCCCCCGCGCACGCGTCCTCCTCATCGCGGGCCGACCCGGCTCCGGCCGCACCGCGCTCGCCGAGGAACTCGTACGGCAGGTCGCCCGCCGCTACCCCGACGGCGTCCTGCGCACCCGGCTCGCCGAACCCGACGGCACCCCCGTCCCCGTCGAGCGCGCCGCCCGCGAGCTGCTCACCGCCCTGGACCTGCCGACCCCGGCCGGTGCCGACGAGGACGAGCTCGCGGCCACCCTGCGCGAGGCCCTCGCCGACCGGCGCGCGCTGATCCTGCTGGACGACGCGACCGGCGCGGACCAGGTCGACGCGCTGCTGCCGGACACCCCGGAATGCCTGCTCGTCGCCGTGTCCGCGGGCCCCCTCACCGGTATCGCGGACGTCCGCCCCTGCACCCTCGGCGGCCTGGACACCAAGTCCGCCCTCGACCTCCTCACCCGCTACACCGGCTCGGTCCGCATCACCGTCGACCCGCGCGCGGCCGAGGGACTGGTCGAGATCTGCCAGGGCCAGCCCGCCGCGCTGATCCTGGCCGGCGGCTGGCTCGCCGCCCGTCCCCAGGCGGCCGTCTCCGACCTCGCCAAGCAGTTGCACGCCGAGGGCGACGAGGGAACCCCGCTCAGCCGGGTGTTCGGTCTCGTCCAGGCCGGCCTGTCCGCCCCTCTCGCCCGCACCCTGCGCCTGCTCTCGCTGGCCCCGGCCGGACTGGCCGACCCGCACACCGCCGCCGCGCTCGCCGGCTGCTCGATGAGCGCCGCCCGGACCGCCCTGGACGACCTCACCGCCCTCGGCCTGCTGCGGGCCGTGGACTCCCCGCTGCCGCAGTACGAGGTCCCGGCCGCCCTGCACCCCCTGCTGCGCGCCGCCGCCGAGGCCCAGGAACGCCCCGCCGAGCTCCAACTGGCCCGCGCCCGTATGTTCGAGCGGACGGTACGGCTGCTCCAGTCCTGCCGGGCCGTCACCGAGCCGGACAACCCCCAGGCCCGGGAGAAGCTCCAGGGCACCCCCCGCGGCCTGCGCTTCCCCACCCGGGCCGCCGCCGCCGAGTGGCTGACCGTCCGCCGCCCCGCCCTGCTCGCCGCAGCCCGCGCGGCCGTCGCGGACGGCGAGCTGGACACCCTGGCCCGTCGGCTGATGTCCCAGCTGGTGCGGGCGATGGTCGCGCACTTCGGCACCCAGGAGGCCGCGCCCGACCTGTACGGCGTCCACCGGCTCGTCCTCGACGTGGCCGAGCGCCGCGATCTGCCCCGGGAGAAGGCCGCCGCCCTGCTGAACCTGGCCGACGTCGACGCCAGGACGGGGCGTACCGCCGAGGCCCTGGTGCGCTACCGGGCCGCGCTGGACGCCGGACGGGCGGCGCACGACCCGTACGCGACCGGCCGCGCGATGGAATCCGTAGGCGGCGCGCATCTGGAGCTCGGGGACTACGAACGGGCCGCCGACTGGTACGGCCGGGCGCTCGCCCAGCGTCTGGCCCGGGACGAGCGCGCGGACGCCGCCCGGCTCTACGGCCGGATCGCCACCGCGCACACCTACGCGGGCCGCTACGGCGAGGCGCAACGGGCCTGGCGCGCCGCGGCGGCCGGACACCGCAAGAACGGCGATGTGGCCGCCCACGCGCGGGCGTTGAGCGAGCTGGCGCGGGTCCAGGAGTACGCGGGCCGGCCCGAGGAGTCGCTGCGCACCTGCGAGGAGGCGCTGGAGTGGGCGCGGCACGCCGAGGACACCCGGCTCCAGGCGGCGGTGCGGCTGCGCCTCGCCGACACCCTGGACCGTCTCGGCGACCCCACGGCCGCACGGCTGCACCGGGGCGAGGCGGGCCGGCTGCTGGAGGAGCCGGAACCACAATCGGCTGGAACACAGCCCTAACACCTGCGAAATCCGCAGTGCATCTGCTGAAGATTGATGCATTGAAAGGCTAGACAGCGGGAACACCTTCATTAGACTGGCTCTGCCGCACCTTCTCCCGCGGTGTATCCCGGTGTACCCCTTGTATCCGGGTATGTAGCCCTATGCCCCCACCCTCTGAGCCAAGGACCGTGATCGACGTGAAGGTCGGCATCCCCCGCGAGGTCAAGAACAACGAGTTCCGGGTGGCCATCACCCCCGCCGGTGTGCACGAGCTGGTGCGACACGGCCACCAAGTGGTCATCGAGCGCAACGCCGGCGTCGGCTCCTCGATCACCGACGAGGAGTACGTGGCCGCCGGCGCCCGGATCCTGGAGACGGCCGACGAGGTGTGGGCCACCGCCGACCTGCTGCTCAAGGTCAAGGAGCCCGTCGCCGAGGAGTACCACCGCCTGCGCAAGGACCAGACGCTCTTCACCTACCTGCACCTGGCCGCGTCCAAGGAGTGCACGGACGCCCTGCTGGAGTCCGGCACCACCGCCATCGCCTACGAGACGGTCGAGCTCCCGAACCGCGCGCTGCCGCTGCTCGCGCCCATGTCCGAGGTCGCCGGGCGCCTCGCCCCGCAGGTCGGCGCCTACCACCTGATGCGGGCCGGCGGCGGCCGCGGTGTGCTGCCCGGCGGCGTCCCCGGCGTCCCGGCCGGCAAGGCCGTCGTCATCGGCGGCGGCGTCTCCGGCTGGAACGCGGCGCAGATCGCCATCGGCATGGGCTTCCACGTCACCCTGCTCGACAAGGACATCAACAAGCTCAAGGAAGCCGACAAGGTCTTCGGTACGAAGATCCAGACCGTCGTCTCCAACGCCTTCGAGCTGGAGAAGGCCTGCCTGGAGGCCGACCTCGTGATCGGCGCGGTCCTCATCCCCGGCGCCAAGGCCCCCAAGCTCGTCACCAACGAGCTGGTGTCCCGCATGAAGCCCGGGAGTGTCCTTGTCGACATCGCGATCGACCAGGGCGGCTGCTTCGAGGACTCCCGGCCCACCACCCACGCCGAGCCGGCCTTCCAGGTCCACAACTCGGTCTTCTACTGCGTCGCCAACATGCCCGGCGCCGTCCCCAACACCTCCACCTACGCGCTCACCAACGCCACGCTGCCCTACATCGTCGAGCTCGCGAACCGGGGCTGGGCGGAGGCGCTGCGCCGGGACGCCGCGCTGGCCCGCGGTCTCAACACCCATGACGGCAAGGTCGTTTACCGCGAGGTGGCGGAGGCGCACGGCCTGGAGCACGTGGAGCTCGACCAGCTCCTCGGCTGAGCCCCCGCGACGGACCCCACGACGGCCCTCCGCGAGCGCCTCGATTAAGTCACCTTTTCGCAAAGGCGATACGTCAACAAGGCGCGTCAACGGCACACGCCCGGCCGGACCTTGCCCCACAAGGTCCGGCCAGATGTGTGTATGGTCACTTTGCGGCTCTCGGTCAACTCGCCTCGAACGTAACCCTTCGACCGATTCGCGCACCGGTCGAACCTGCCGTGCGACGGCCGTACGCCCTTGACAGCGACATGTTTCATTGCCGACACATCGGGCCGGGTCCGGCGGATTGTGTTGCTGCGGACGCCCGACACGCCATAGAGTCGCCAACCGTCGGCATGGTGCCACGCTGACCTTGTCTAGAAGTTTCCTGGTCACCAAGGAGGTAAGACGACTTGTGAATGAGTCGACATTTGCTCCCGGGGGTGGTCAACCAGGAATGCCTACGCGGGACCAGGATTCCGCGGGGCTCGAGGCTGTCGGCTCCGTCGCTGTCCGAACCTTCGCAGCCCACCAGAGCCGGCTCGGCCCCCGCACGGCTCTGTCAGCACACCAGAGCATGGACGGTCATCACGTGAACGCCATGGCCGGCGACGGAAGTGGCGCGCCCCACAACCACTTCGCCGACTACGACGAACTGCCCGACGGGCACTTCTACGACCCCGACGCCGAGTACGAGCCGGACCCGGAGTACGCGGCCACCCTCGCGCCCGACGCGGCACGGCAGCGCCGTGAGCGCATCGGCCCGACCGGACGCCCGCTGCCGTACTTCCCGATCCCGGGCCCGCTGACCCAGCACGGCCCCGCGACGATCATCGCGATGTGCAACCAGAAGGGCGGCGTCGGCAAGACGACGTCGACCATCAACCTGGGTGCCGCGCTCGCGGAGTACGGACGCCGGGTGCTGCTCGTCGACTTCGACCCGCAGGGCGCGCTGTCGGTCGGCCTCGGCGTCAATCCGATGGAGCTCGACCTCACGGTCTACAACCTGCTCATGGAGCGGGGCATGGCGGCCGACGAGGTGCTCCTGAAGACCGCGGTCCCCAACATGGACCTGCTGCCCAGCAACATCGACCTGTCGGCCGCCGAGGTCCAGCTGGTCTCCGAGGTCGCGCGCGAGTCGACCCTCCAGCGGGCGCTCAAGCCGCTGATGGACGACTACGACTACATCGTCATCGACTGCCAGCCCTCGCTCGGTCTGCTGACCGTGAACGCGCTGACGGCCGCGCACAAGGTGATCGTGCCGCTGGAGTGCGAGTTCTTCGCGCTGCGCGGGGTGGCCCTGCTGACCGAGACCATCGAGAAGGTCCAGGAGCGGCTCAACCCGGAGCTGGAGCTCGACGGCATCCTCGCCACGATGTACGACTCGCGCACGGTCCACAGCCGTGAGGTCCTGGCCCGTGTGGTCGAGGCCTTCGACGACCACGTCTACCACACGGTCATCGGACGCACGGTCCGCTTCCCGGAGACCACGGTCGCCGGCGAGCCGATCACCACGTACGCCTCCAACTCCGTCGGTGCCGCCGCCTACCGCCAGCTCGCCAGGGAGGTGCTCGCCCGGTGTCACGCCGAGTGAGTCTGCCGGGGGCCGACGAACTCTTCCGTACGACAGGGGGAATGGCGCTTCAGCCGTCCGCACCCCGACGCCAGGCCGGTGGCGAGGCCCGGGTGCCCGCCCCGGCCGGCGAGAGCGACGGAGTCGCCGCGGGCGAGGACGCGCCGCAGGCCGTCCCCGTCCAGGGCGGGGACGGCGAGGGCGCCGAGCACGCGGCGGCCGACGCCGACCAGACCCTCACCGGGGAGCGCCCCGCACGGCGGCCCGCGGCACCGGCGCAGGAAGGTTCTGCCGCCCCCGGTAAGCGGGGCCGGCAGGCCGCCCGCCGGCCCAGCGGGCGTGAGCGGCACGACGAGAAGATCACCGTGTACGTGTCCGCCGAGGAACTCATGGACCTGGAGCACGCCCGGCTGGTGCTCCGCGGCGAGCACGGGCTGGCCGTGGACCGGGGGCGGATCGTGCGGGAGGCGGTCGCGGTGGTGCTGGCCGACCTGGAGACCCGTGGCGACGCCAGCATCCTCGTACGACGGCTGCGAGGGCGGTAGGGGTAGCCTGCGGGGGCCATGACCTCCGCGAACCCCTCGAACGACGCTCCCGGGCCCGGCAGAGCCGGCGGTCGCCGCCGCGCGCTGGGCCGGGGACCCGGGGCGCCCCCGGAGCGGGAGTCCCTCGCACCGGAGCGCGAGTCCGTCGTACCGGAGCCGGAAGCGGTCGAGCCGCAGCCCGAGGCCGCGGCGGAGCCCGGGGCGGTCGTGCCGGAGCCGGAAGTGGTCCAGCGGGAGGCTGAGGCTGCCGCGGAGCCCGGAGCGGTCGTGCCGGAGCCGGTGGTGGTCGAGCGGGAGCCTGAGGCCGCACCGGAGCGCGAGTCCGTCGTACCGGAGCCGGAAGCGGTCGAGCCGCAGCCGGAGGCCGTGGCGGAGCCCAGGGCGGTCGAGTCGCAGCCCGGGGCGCTCGTGCCGGAAGCGGTTGAGCCGCAGCCGGAGGCCGTGGCTGAGCCCGGGGTGGTCGTGCCGGTGGTGGTCGAGCGGGAGTCTGAGGCCGTCGTGCCGGAGGTCGGCGTATGCGATCCGCAGCCCGAAGACGTCGCGCCGGAGCCGGAGGCCGCTGCATCTGGGCCCGCGGTCGTTGCGGCGGAGCCGGTGCAGGAGGTGCCCGACGGGGTCTTCAAGGTGCGGCTCGCCAACTTCGAGGGGCCGTTCGATCTGCTTCTCCAGCTGATCTCCAAGCACAAGCTGGACGTCACCGAGGTCGCGCTGTCGAAGGTGACCGACGAGTTCATGGCCCACATCCGGGCGATGGGGCCGGACTGGGACCTGGACCAGACGACCGAGTTCCTCGTCGTCGCCGCCACCCTGCTCGATCTCAAGGCCGCCCGGCTGCTGCCCGCCGCCGAGGTCGAGGACGAGGCCGACCTCGCACTGCTGGAGGCCCGCGACCTGCTGTTCGCCCGGCTGCTCCAGTACCGCGCGTACAAACAGGTCGCCGACATCTTCACGTACCGGCTCGACGTCGAGGCCCGCCGCTACCCCCGTACCGTGGGGCTCGAACCGCACCACGCCGAGCTGCTGCCCGAGGTGGTCATCAGCATCGGGGCGGAGGGGTTCGCCCGGCTCGCGGTCAAGGCGATGCAGCCCCGGCCGAAGCCGCAGGTGTACGTCGACCACATCCACGCCCCCCTGGTGAGCGTGCAGGAGCAGGCCGGGATCGTCGTCGCCCGGCTGCGGGAGCTGGGCGAGGCCAGCTTCCGCACGCTCGTCGAGGACACCGACGACACCCTGACCGTCGTGGCCCGGTTCCTGGCCCTGCTGGAGCTGTACCGGGAGAAGGCGGTCGCGCTCGACCAGGAGACCGCGCTCGGTGAGCTGCTGGTGCGCTGGACCGCCGCGGAGGGTGACGCCCAGCCGTCCGTCACCGACGAGTTCGACCGGCCGCCGGAGTTGCCCGAGGAGCCCGGGAAGGAGAAGAAGCAGTGACCGAGAGCACCGTCGCCGCGCTCGACCTCAAGGGCGCCCTGGAGGCCGTCCTGATGGTCGTCGACGAGCCCGCCACCGAGGAGCACCTCGCGAAGATCGTGGAGCGCCCCCGCCGCCAGGTCGCCGACGCGCTGCGGGAACTGGCCGACGAATACACCGTGCAGGGCCGCGGCTTCGAGCTGCGGTTCGTCGCGGGCGGCTGGCGTTTCTACACGCGCGCGGAGTACGCGCCCGCCGTGGAGCGGTTCGTGCTGGACGGGCAGCAGGCCCGGCTCACCCAGGCCGCGCTGGAGACGCTCGCCGTGGTCGCCTACCGGCAGCCGGTCAGCCGCAGCCGGGTCTCCGCGGTGCGCGGAGTGAACTGCGACGGTGTGATGCGCACCCTGTTGCAGCGCGGTCTGGTCGAGGAGGCGGGCACGGAACCCGAAACAGGTGCGATCCTGTATGCGACGACGAACTACTTCCTGGAGCGGATGGGCCTGCGCGGTCTGGACGAGCTCCCGGAGCTCGCGCCCTTCCTCCCGGAGGCGGAGGCGATCGAGGCCGAGACCCAGGAAGCCGTGCCGTCGTTCGACCCGGACGCCCCGGACACGGACGACGGGCCCACGACGAAGACGACTGACACGACGACGACGGAACTTTGATGCGAAGCAGCGGTAGCGGTAGCGGCAAGAGCGGCGGGCGCGGTAACTACCGCGGGGCCGGCAACGGCAGGGACCAGAAGCAGGGCGGCCAGGGCGGCCAGGGTGGCCAGGGTGGCCAGGGCCGCCCCCGCAGGCCCCGTCCCGAGGAGCGCCGCTACGACGTCGGCCCCTCCGCCTCCCCGGACGGCCCGAAGTCCGGGCGCGGCGGCTCCGCGCGCGGCGGTGCCAAGGGCGGCCCCAAGAGGGCCCAGCCCCAGCGCGGGCGTACGGCCCCGGGCACCTCGCGCGAGTACGAGGCACGGGCCGAGGAGCGCAACCGCGAGCGGTACGCGGGCAAGAAGGACATCAAGCCGCCCAAGACCTTCCCGGGCGCCGAGCAGGAGGGCGAGCGGCTGCAGAAGGTCCTCGCGCGCGCGGGCTACGGCTCCCGCCGGGCCTGCGAGGAACTGATCGAGCAGGCGCGGGTCGAGGTCAACGGCGAGGTCGTGCTCGAGCAGGGCAAGCGGGTCGACCCGGAGAAGGACGAGGTCAGGGTCGACGGCCTGACGGTCGCGACGCAGTCGTACCAGTTCTTCTCGCTGAACAAGCCCGCCGGTGTCGTCTCCACGATGGAGGACCCGGAGGGGCGGCAGTGCCTCGGGGACTACGTCACCAACCGCGAGACGCGGCTCTTCCACGTCGGCCGGCTCGACACCGAGACCGAGGGCGTCATCCTGCTCACCAACCACGGTGAGCTGGCGCACCGGCTGGCCCACCCGAAGTACGGCGTGAAGAAGACCTACCTCGCCGCCATCGTGGGCCCGATCCCGCGCGACCTGGGCAAGAAGCTCAAGGACGGCATCCAGCTGGAGGACGGGTACGCGCGCGCGGACCACTTCCGGGTCGTCGAGCAGACCGGCAAGAACTACCTCGTCGAGGTCACCCTGCACGAGGGCCGCAAGCACATCGTGCGCCGCATGCTGGCCGAGGCGGGCTTCCCGGTCGAGAAGCTGGTGCGCACGTCCTTCGGGCCGATCACGCTGGGCGACCAGAAGTCGGGCTGGCTGCGACGGCTGTCCAACACGGAGGTCGGCATGCTGATGAACGAGGTCGACCTCTAGAAGCGTCCTGAGCGCGACTGTGGCGGCCGGTACCGGGTCTTCCGGTGCCGGCCGCTTCCGTTTGTGCAAAAGGCGGTCAGAGCGCCGCAGAGGGCTTGTGGCGCCGGGGCCGATTCTTTATAGTCGTCACGACTATTAGTCAGGTTGACCATAAAAGAGGTGACGGTGATGCAGGGCTACGACAAATACGCGCACGAACCCTTCGCCGTCACCGTCGATCTCGCCGTCCTCACCCTGCGCGTGGGCGCCCTGCACGTGCTGCTCGTCGAGCGCGGACAGGAGCCGTACGCCGGGAAATGGGCGCTGCCCGGCGGCTTCGTGCGGCCGGACGAGTCCGCCGAGACGGCCGCCCGGCGCGAACTGGCCGAGGAGACCGGCCTGGACGACGTCTCCGCGGCCTCCGGACTGCACCTGGAGCAGCTGCGCACCTACAGCGACCCCGGCCGCGACCCCCGGATGCGGGTCGTGTCCGTCGCCTTCGCCGCGCTGCTGCCCGACGCCCCCGAACCGCACGGCGGCGGCGACGCGGCCGAGGCCCGCTGGCTGCCGTACGACGACACCGGGCCGCTCGCCTTCGACCACGACCGGATCCTGGCCGACGCCCACGACCGGGTCGGCGCCAAGCTCGAGTACACCTGCCTCGCGACCTCCTTCTGCCCGCCCGAGTTCACCCTCGGCGAGCTCCAGCAGGTCTACGAGACGGTCTGGGGGACGGGGCTCGACCGTCCCAACTTCCGCCGCAAGGTGCTGGCCACACCGGGGTTCGTCGAACCGGTGCCCGGTGCCGCGCGGCTCACCGGTGGCCGCGGCAAACCGGCCGCCCTCTACCGCGCGGGCACCGCCACCGCGCTCCACCCGCCCCTGCTGCGACCGCCCCGGGAAGGACGTTCCGCATGACCACGACCACCGTGAGGAAGCGCGCCGCCACCGGCGCCCTGCTGGGCCTCGCCCTCGGGGACGCGCTCGGCTTCCCCACCGAGTTCAACGACATCCCCTCGATCCTCGCCAAGTGCGGGCCCTGGCGGGGGATGGAACTGCCCCGGCGCCCCTTCGTCTCCGACGACACCCAGATGACCCTGGCCGTGGCCCGGGCCCTGCGCACCGCGATGGACCGGGGGCTGCTGGTGCCCACCCGGCTGGAGCGGCCCCTGCGCGAGGAGTTCGTGGACTGGTACCAGTCGCCCGAGAACAACCGCGCCCCCGGCCGGACCTGCCTGACCGCCTGCGAGCTGCTCAAGGACGAGCGGCGGCTGTGGCAGGACGCCAGCCAGATCGGCTCCAAGGGCTGCGGCGCCAACATGCGCGTCGCTCCCGTCGGCCTCGCCCCCGGCCTCAGCGACGAGCAGCGCGCCGGAGCCGCCCAGTTCCAGTCGGCGCTCACCCACGGGCACCCCACCGCGCTCGCCGCGTCCGACCTCACCGCCCACGCCGTACGGCTCCTCGCCCAGGGCGCCCGCCCGGCCGGCCTGGTCGGACAGCTGCGCGCGTACGCCGTCGCGCACCGCACCCGCTACCACCACCGCTGGCTCGGCGACCTGTGGACCCGCAGCCAGGACCCGTCCGCCGAGCACTTCATCGCGCGCGGCTGGGACGAGTGCCTGGGCGTCCTGGACCGCCTCGCCGCGGCCCTGCGCGACCCGGCGCCCGAGGCCGACCCGTGCCTGGCCACGGGGGCGGGCTGGATCGCCGAGGAGGCCATGGCCACCGGGCTGCTGTGCTTCCTGCTCTTCCCCGACGAGCCGGTCACCGCGCTGCGCCGGGCCGCCTGTTCCTCCGGCGACTCCGACTCCATCGCCTGTCTGACGGGCGCCTTCGCGGGGGCGTACGCGGGCGCGGACGCCTGGCCCACGCCCTGGGCGGACCGGATCGAGTACCAGGGGGAGCTGGTGACGCTCGGCGCGCTGTGGGACCTGTGATCAGGCCGGCGCTCAGGCCGTCGGTCAGGCTGCCGCTCAGGCCGTCGCTCAGGCCGTCGCTCAGGTCAGCGTGATGCTGTCGCCCTGCACCGTGATCTGCTTCTCGGGCAGCGGCTCCGTCGCCGGACCGGCGGCCACCGAGCCGTCGGCGATCCGGAACTCGCTCTTGTGACAGGGGCAGTTGATGGTGCCGTCGGCCACGGAGCCGACCGTGCAGCCCTGGTGGGTGCAGACCGCCGAGAAGGCCTTGAAGTCACCCTTCGTGGGCTGGGTGACGACGACCTTCTCGGCCGTGAAGATCTTGCCGCCGCCCTCGGGGATGTCGGTGGTCTTCGCCAGCGCGCCACCGGCGGCCCCGGACTTCGTCGAGTCGGCCGCGTCCGACGACGTACCGTCGCCGCCGTTGCCGCAGCCCGTGGCCAGGGCGGCTGCCGCGCCGCCCGTCACGACGAGCACCGTGCGCCGGGAGGGGGAGAGGGTCATGTCGTCACTCCGGGGATGCGGAAGCACGTACAGGTGCCAGCCAAGCGCGTACCGGCGCCGCCCCGCAACCGGACGCGCCGCGTCTCAGGGGGCGGTCGGGGCGCACCCGGCCCGGCGCGGGCTGACTAGGCTTGTACGCCTCAGCAGCCCGACATCAGCAAGGAGCAGCGCCGTGGCGGTACGAGCGGTCCGGGGAGCCGTCCAACTCGAACGCGACGAGGCCGGACACATGGACGAGCAGGTCGGGGCCCTGCTCACCGCCGTCCTGGAGCGGAACTCCCTCAGCGCGGACGACCTGATCAGCATCTGGTTCACGGCCACGCCCGATCTGCACAGCGACTTCCCGGCCGCCGCCGCCCGCAAGCTGGGCATCGTCGACGTACCGCTGATCTGCGCCCAGGAGCTCGCCGTGGAGGGCGCCATGCCGCGGGTCGTACGGCTGCTCGCGCACGTCGAGTCCGACCGGCCGCGCGCCGAGATCAGCCATGTCTACCTCGGCGCCGCCGCCGCCCTGCGCAAGGACATCGCCCAGTGAGGACCGCGCTCGTCATCGGAACCGGGCTGATCGGCACCTCCGCCGCGCTCGCCCTCGCCCAGCGGGGCGTCGTCGTGCATCTCGAGGACCACGACCCCGGACAGGCCCGTACGGCCGCCGCGCTCGGCGCCGGCACCGACGAGGCGCCCGAGGGGCCCGTCGACCTCGCCGTGGTCGCCGCCCCGCCCGCCCATGTGGCCGGTGTGCTCGCCGACGCGATGCGCCGGGGCGTGGCCCGCGGCTACCTGGACGTGGCCAGCGTCAAGGGCGGGCCGCGCCGGGAGCTGGAGGCGCTCGGCCTGGACCCGTCCGTGATGTCCAGGTACATCGGCACCCACCCCATGTCCGGCCGCGAGAAGTCCGGCCCGCTCGCCGCCACCGGAGACCTCTTCGAGGGCCGGCCCTGGGTGCTGACCCCGACCCGGGACACCGACACCGAGGTCCTCAACCTCGCCCTGGAGCTCGTCTCGCACTGCCGGGCGGTCCCCGTGGTGATGGACGCCGACGCGCACGACCGCGCCGTCGCGCTCGTCTCCCACATGCCCCACCTGGTCTCCAGCCTGGTCGCCGCCCGGCTGGAGAACGCCGAGGAGGCCGCCGTACGGCTGTGCGGACAGGGCATCCGGGACGTCACCCGGATCGCCGCCTCCGACCCCCGGATGTGGATCGACATCCTCTCCGCGAACCCGGGGCCGGTCGCCGACCTGCTCACCGACGTCTCCGCCGACCTGGAGGAGACCGTGCGGGCCCTGCGCGCGCTGCAGTCCTCCGACGAGGCCAAGCGCCGTGACGGCGTCGACGGCATCGAGGACGTCCTGCGCCGCGGCAACGCCGGACAGGTCCGCGTCCCCGGCAAGCACGGCGCCGCCCCGCGCGTGTACGAGGTCGTCGCGGTGTTCATCGACGACCAGCCGGGACAGCTGGCCCGGATCTTCGCGGACGCCGGGCGGGCGGGCGTCAACATCGAGGACGTACGGATCGAACACGCGACCGGGCAGCAGGCGGGCCTGGTGCAGCTCATGGTCGAACCGAAGTCCGCGACCCCTCTCGCGGCGGCGCTGAAGGAGCGGGGCTGGGCGATCCGGCAGTAGGCCGGTACCGGACCGGTACCGGGCTCGGCCGGAAGGGTGAGCCGTGCCCGGTAACCTTGTGCGGGGCACAGTCGCGCCCCGCACACCCACCGCCTCGCACCAGGAAGGTGTCCCCCCGTGGAAAACGGCGCCGCCCAGCCCGTGATTGTCGCCATCGACGGTCCCTCCGGCACGGGCAAGTCGAGCACGTCCAAGGCCGTGGCCGCCCAGCTCGGGCTGAGCTACCTGGACACCGGCGCCCAGTACCGGGCGATCACCTGGTGGATGGTGACCAACGGGATCGACATCGAGGACCCCACGGCCATCGCCGCCGTCGCGGGCAAGGCGGAGATCGTCTCCGGCACCGACCCGGCCGACCCGACGATCACCGTCGACGGCGTGGACGTCGCCGGCCCGATCCGCACCCAGGAGGTCACCTCCCGGGTCAGCGCGGTCAGCGCGGTGCCCGAGGTGCGGGCCCGGATCACCGAGCTCCAGCGGTCGCTGGCCGCCGACGCCGAGCACGGGATCGTCGTCGAGGGCCGGGACATCGGCACGACCGTGCTGCCCGACGCCGACCTGAAGATCTTCCTCACCGCCTCGGCGGAGGCGCGCGCCGCCCGCCGCAGCGGTGAGCTCAAGGGCGCCGACGTGGCCACCACCCGCGAGGCGCTGATCAAGCGGGACGCGGCCGACTCCTCCCGCAAGACCTCCCCGCTCGCCAAGGCGGACGACGCCGTCGAGGTGGACACCACCGAGCTGACCCTCGCCCAGGTCATCGAGTGCGTCGTCACCCTCGTCGAGGAGAAGCGGGCCGGAAAGTGAGCGAGCCGATCCAGCTGCCCTCGGAGCGGGGCGCCGAGATCGGCCGGCGCATCGGCGTCGGCCTGATGTACGGCCTGTGGCGGCCGCGGGTGCTGGGTGCCTGGAAGGTGCCCGCCAGCGGTCCGGTGATCTTCGCGCCCAACCACTCCCACAACCTCGACGGCCCGATGGTCATCGGCGTGGCGCCCCGGGCCTCGCACTTCCTCGTGAAGAAGGAGGCGTTCGTCGGCCCGGTCGGCAGCTTCATGGTCCACACCGGCCAGATCGCGGTCGACCGTGCGAGCACCGACCGCACGGCGATCGCCCGCGCCCTCGGCGTCCTGGAGAACGGCGGTGTCCTCGGCATCTTCCCCGAGGGCACCCGCGGCGAGGGCGACTTCGCCTCCCTGCGCGCCGGACTCGCCTACTTCGCCGTGCGCAGCGGGGCGCCGATCGTGCCCGTCGCGGTGCTGGGAAGTTCCGAGCGGCGCGGACGGTTGGTCAAGGGGCTGCCCCCGCTGCGCTCCCGCGTCGACGTGGTCTTCGGCGACCCCTTCGAGGCGGGCGACGGCAGCGGACGGCGTACGCGCAAGGCGCTGGACGAGGCGACCGAGCGCATCCAGAAGAACCTGGCCGCCCACCTGGACCACGCACGGCGGCTCACCGGCCGCCCGCCCACGGGCGCATAAAACGCCGGGCGCCCGACCGGGTGCCGGGCGACACTGAGTAGTGGATCACACCGGAACGAGCGGGGTGATCCACCGACCACCACGATGGAACGACGAGGTACGCACTTCATGAACGACCACATCCAGCCCGGCGGCCCGGACGGCGTCGAGCACGATCACGGGGCGCTCGGCGACGCCGAGTACGCGGAGTTCATGGAGCTCGCCGCGGAGGAGGGCTTCGACCTCGAGGACGTCGAGGGCGCCATCGAGGAGGCGGGACACGGCCCGCTCCCGGTGCTCGCGGTCGTCGGCCGGCCGAACGTCGGCAAGTCGACCCTCGTCAACCGGATCATCGGGCGCCGTGAGGCCGTCGTCGAGGACAAGCCCGGCGTCACCCGCGACCGCGTGACCTACGAGGCCGAGTGGGCGGGCCGCCGCTTCAAGGTCGTCGACACCGGCGGCTGGGAGCAGGACGTCCTCGGCATCGACGCCTCCGTGGCCGCCCAGGCCGAGTACGCGATCGAGGCCGCCGACGCGGTCGTCTTCGTGGTGGACGCCAAGGTCGGCGCCACCGACACCGACGAGGCCGTCGTACGGCTGCTGCGCAAGGCCGGAAAGCCGGTCGTGCTGTGCGCCAACAAGGTCGACGGGCCGAGCGGGGAGGCGGATGCCGCGTACCTGTGGTCCCTGGGCCTGGGCGAGCCGCACCCCGTCTCCGCGCTGCACGGCCGCGGCACCGGCGACATGCTGGACGCTGTCCTGGACGTGCTGCCGGACGCCCCCGAGCAGCTCTTCGGCGGCGCCGGGATCGGCGGCCCCCGCCGGATCGCCCTCATCGGCCGCCCGAACGTCGGCAAGTCCTCGCTGCTGAACAAGGTGGCGGGCGAGGAGCGCGTCGTCGTCAACGAGATCGCCGGCACCACCCGTGACCCGGTCGACGAGCTGATCGACCTCGGCGGCGTGACCTGGAAGTTCGTCGACACCGCCGGTATCCGCAAGCGGGTCCACCTCCAGCAGGGCGCCGACTACTACGCCTCCCTGCGCACCGCCGCCGCGGTGGAGAAGGCGGAGGTGGCGGTCATCCTGATCGACGCCGCCGAGTCCATCTCGGTCCAGGACCAGCGGATCGTGACGATGGCCGTCGAGGCCGGCCGCGCGATGGTCATCGCCTACAACAAGTGGGACACCCTCGACGAGGAGCGCCGCTACTACCTGGAGCGGGAGATCGAGACCGAGTTCGGCCAGGTCGCCTGGGCGCCCCGGGTCAATGTCTCGGCGCGCACCGGCCGGCACATGGAGAAGCTGGTCCCGGCGATCGAGACCGCCCTGGCCGGCTGGGAGACCCGTGTCCCCACGGGCCGCCTCAACGCCTTCCTCGGCGAGCTCGTCGCCGCCCACCCCCACCCGGTCCGGGGCGGCAAGCAGCCGCGCATCCTCTTCGGCACCCAGGCGGGCACCAAGCCGCCGCGGTTCGTCCTCTTCGCCTCCGGCTTCATCGAGGCGGGATACCGCCGCTTCATCGAGCGCCGGCTGCGCGAGGAGTTCGGCTTCGAGGGCACCCCGATCCATATCTCGGTGCGGGTGCGCGAGAAGCGCAGCAAGAAGAAGTAGGCAGGAGCGAGGGGGGTCCGTGACCGTGTCACGGACCCCCCTCGCTCAGTAACCCCTTCGGGAGATCGGCGGCAGCGCCGCCGGGACGGGCACCATCGACGTCTGCTGCCGCTCCGGCTGCGGGCCGATCTGCCCGACCCGCTGCCACTGCGACTGCTGCCGCGCGGTCTGCGCACCCGCGCTGTAGGCACTGTAGGAGTGGCTGAACGAGCCGGGCCGGTAGACCGTCGGCGCCTCCGTACGGTGCGGGATGTTCCCGAAGGCGGTGAACCCCAGATCGTCCTCGCCGCTGCGGTCACCCGGCAGCGAGCGGAACGTCTTGACGTACTCGGCGTAGAGCGCGTCGTAGATCGGCGTGGCCGACGGGCCGCCCTGGGAGTCCTGGGCCGGTCGCGCGGAGGGGACCGACGGATACACGGGGCGGCGGGGAACCTCGTAGCTGTGCACGTAAGTGCAAACGACCCGCGACTTGAAGAGATGCGGTTCCGCAGTATGCCTTCAGGGGCGCGGGGAACTGCGCGAACAACCACGACGGTGCCGCAGCCGCCGTACATCCGCAGCCCCCCGCTCGGTGGTCGCTCAGGTACCGGCGAGCGGCATGGCCGCCCCCACCAGCTTCCCGTTCGCCGCCGCCTTGTCCAGCGCGTCCCGCAGCAGATCCTCCCGCGGCTGCCGCCCGATCGACCCCACCGGCGCCGCGAACATCAGCACCTGCTGGTGCTTGTTGGCGGCGGCCCGCCACCCCTCCGTCACCTGGAGCGGCTGGTGCGCCTGCCACCAGGCGACCGGCTGCCCGCCGTGCGCCGAGGGCTGGAGCACGGCGTGCAGCTGACCCATCGCCAGCAGCACCGACCAGCCGTGCTGCACCGGCGGCACCTCGGACAGCTCGGACAGCGGCATGAAGCCCTGCTCGATCAGGAGCGGCAGGAAGTCGTCGCCGGCGCCGGTGGTGCCCGGGCGCACGATGGGCGCGGTGGGCTCGACGACCAGCGCGGGGTGCAGCTCCCCGGCGAGCAGGACGAGCCCGCTGGTCACCCCGAGCACGGCCTGCTCGGGGACGACCTTCTGCGGGTCCAGTTCGACGCTGTCGCCGCTGATGGAGCGGACGGCTCCCTGGAGCTGCTCCTCGGTGACCTGGACGACCTGCGAGGGCAGACAGGTCGCGTGGGCGAAGGCGAGGACGGCGGTCTCGTCCCCGATGAACAGGACGGTGCTGGTGCGCTCGTGCGCGGAGTCGCCCGGGGTGCGGCAGGAGGTGCAGTCGTAACTGCCCGGGGCGTTGTCTCCGGCGAGCAGCCGGTCGGCTTCTTCGTCGCCGATCTCGGCGCGTACCTCGTCGCTGACGTCGAGCATGCGCGGCACGGGTGACTCCCTCGGAAGGCGGTGCGTCGGTGGGCCGGGTGGGTTCCCGGCTCATGAGATGACAACGGGGGAGCTGTGGTGGGGGTCACGCTGGACGACTGAGTCGTTCACATCACCGAACACGGATGGTCACGTTCCGTGGGGAATGCGACACTCCCTGTCAAGTAACGGGAAGGTCACGGGGGTTGACCCCGTGAACTGACTCACAGCACGCCTCGACAGCTGTCCGACAAAACCTGAAATCAGGGGATGTAGTGGGTGGCCGAAATCAACTGCTACTCACGGTAACCCTCAACTGGCCTGCGGGAACAGGGATGTGGTTGATAACGGATCGTCAGGCTCCCTAGATTGCTCCGCCGTGTGCAGCGAGCACCGCTCGGGTACGTCCACCGGCCGCGCCAAGCAGGACCAGAGGCGCAGCGACACCGCCGGCGGACGGGGCGGAGCGTGACCCCCACGTCTCCACGTGGGAAGCGCCCCGCCCGGGGGAGACCCGGGTTTGCAGAGAGGGAACTTCATGTCCGAGTGTGCCGATCACTACACCCGCAAGACGCGCAAGACGGCGGTCCTCGCCGGGGCGGCACTGCTCGCCCCCCTGGGACTGCTGGCCGCGACCGGCAACGCCGCGGCGGCGGACAGCGGGGTGTGGGACCGCATCGCCCAGTGCGAGAGCGGCGGCAACTGGCACATCAACACCGGCAACGGCTACTACGGCGGACTGCAGTTCTCCGCCTCCACCTGGCGCGCCTACGGCGGCTCGGCCTACGCGGCCACCGCCGACAGGGCCAGCCGGGAGCAGCAGATCGCCGTCGCCACCAAGGTCCAGAAGTCCCAGGGCTGGGGCGCCTGGCCGGTCTGCTCGGCCCGCGCCGGAGCCACCGGCAGCGCCCCGTCGACCTCCGGGTCCTCCACCACCAACTCCAGCTCCACCAAGTCGAGCTCCACCAAGTCGAGTTCGAGCAAGTCGACCCGGTCGGGCAAGCCGGCGGACACGACGAAGTCCGGCTCGGCGCAGGGCAGTTCGTCCCAGGCGCCCGAGCGCACCACGACCGGCACCTCGCGCGGCAGCAGCCGCGGGGACTACACCGTCCGGACCGGCGACACCCTCAGCACCATCGCCGCCGCGCACAACACCACCTGGCAGCGGCTCTACGCCGCCAACCGGACCGTCATAGGCAACGACCCGGACCTGATCCTGCCGGGCCAGCGCCTCGCGTACTGAGCCGAACGCTCCGGCCCCGCCGGACTTCACGGCCCCGTCCGGACCATCCTCCGGGCGGGGCCGCCGTGTTCAGCGGCCGCGCCGCACCCGTTCGCCCGCCTCCCCGGCGAACACGACGGCCCCGCGCCGCAGTTCGTACACGAAGACCCGTCGGCCGCGCAGCGCGGGCGGCAGCCGCTGCTCGGCGAGGACCACGCACGCGTCGAGCGAGGCGAGCAGGGCGTACGTCCGGGCGGCGACCGCCGGGGACATCCCCTGGGCCGGCTCGTCGACGAGGACCACGCGCGCGTGCGCCGACAGGGCGCGGCACAGGGCCACCATCCGCTGCTCACCCCCCGACAGGGTCCCGGCACGGCGGGCGAGCAACGGCACCAGCGGCGGGTAGAGCGCGGGGTCGGCCCCGGAGAGCTCCAGGTTCTCCCGGACCGTCAGCGAGCCGAACACCACCCGCCGTTCCGGGACCAGGCACAGCCCGCGCCGCGCCCGCTCGAACGCGGGCATCCGGGTCACGTCCGCCCCGTCCCACACCACCGCCCCGCCCGCCAGCGGTACGGTCCCGGCCAGCGCCCGCAGCACCGTCGTACGACCGGAGCCGTTGCGGCCCAGCAGGACGGTGAGGCCCGGGGCGGGGGCGGTGAGGGTGACGCCGTGCAGGGCCTCCAGCGGGCCGTACCGCACGCGCGCGTGCCGCAGCGAGATCACCAGGCCGCCCCCTCCGGGGAGTCCAGGGAGTCCAGGGAGTCCAGGACACGGTCGGGCGGACCCGAGGCGACGATCCGGCCGGCCGCCATGACGTGCACGACGTCCGCGAGCCCGGCGACCAGATCGAGGTCGTGCTCGACGACGAGCAGGGCGGTGCCCTCGGCGGCCAGGGCGCGCAGGATCCGGGTCAGCGCGTTCACCTCGGCCGTGTCCAGCCCGGCGGCCGGCTCGTCCAGCAGCAGCACGCGCGGGCCTCCCGCGTACGCCCGGGCCAGCTCGACCCGGCGCAGGGTGCCGGTGGGCAGCCCGGCCGCGGGCCGTGCGCGGACCGGCCCGTCCAGCCCGAACAGCGCCAGCGCCCGCTCCACGGCCTCCGGTCCGCCGAGCCGGCCCTGCTCGGCGCCCACCCGCACGTTCTCCGCCACCGTCAGCGACGGGAACACGGCGAGCTGCTGGAAGGTCCGCGCGACACCGAGCCGGGTCCGGGCGTGCGCGGGCAGCCGTGTGATGTCCCGCCCGGCGAACCGCACCTGCCCGTGGACCGGGCGCAGGGTGCCGGCCAGACAGTGGAACAGCGTGCTCTTCCCGGCGCCGTTGGGCCCGACGACGGCGGTGACCCGCCCACCGGGAACCTCCAGCCCGACCCCGCCGAGAGCGGTGAACCCGCCGTAGCGGGCCTCCAGACCACGAGCGGTGAGAAGCGGCGGGCCCGCCGCACGGGCTGTCCCACGGGGCCGGGACGGGGCGGTGGCCGGTGGGGCAGGTGTGGCCGGTGGGGCCGGTGCGGGGGTGGAACGCGGTGCGGTGGCCGGTGCGGTCGGCGCCCCGGCAGAGTGCGGCGCGAGTCGGCTTCGTACCCGGGTCCCCAAAGGGGTCAGTGCCGGTCTCCGCCGGGCAGGTGCGCGCGCCCATGCCGCCCGCAGGGCCTCGTACGGCCCGTCCGGGAAGCGTCCCGTCAGGGCCGCCAGGACGCCGACCAGGGCCGCCGCCACCCCGCCGCGGGCGCCCGCGTCCAGGCCCACCAGCAGGGCCGCCGCCACGAGCGCGCCCAGGGCGTTGTCGGCGCCCAGGACCACCACCGCGGCGAACCAGAGCAAGCTGCGGACGGGGTCGTAGGCCGTGGCGTCGAAGGAGCGCAGGCCCATGCCGAGCAGGGCGCCGCCGAGCGCGGCCAGCGCGGCCCCCGCGACGAAGGCGAGCAGCTTCAGGGACGGCACCCGCACGCCCGCCGCCGAGGCACCCGGCTCGTGGTCCCGCATCGCCGCCAGCGCCCGCCCGGTGCGGCCCCGGCGCAGCGCCCGCGTGGCCAGCAGCGCCAGGACGAGCAGGGCCAGCTCCAGGACGTAGTAGGCGCGGTCCCCGTCGAAGCCGGCGGGGCGGCCCAGGGACAGGTCCGCGGTGGCGTACGGCTGGGCGAGGACGAAACGGCTCACGCCGACGCCGACCGCGAAGGTCGCGAGGGCCAGGGCGAGGCCGTGGCGGCGGATCGCCGGCCGGCCGGTGAGCAGGCCGAGCGGGGCCACCAGCAGGACCGCCACGGCCAGGGCCACCGGCTCGGGAAGGCGGGGGAGCCCGGGGAAGCGGCCCGCGGCCAGCAGCGCGGTGAACAGGGCGCCCAGCCCCGCGTACGCCGCCTGCCCGAGGGAGATCTGGCCGCCGCGGCCGGTGACCACCACCAGGGACAGCAGGATCACCGCGAGGGCCGGCACCTGGACCGCGGTGTGCAGATCGGACCCCGCGAAGCCGAGCGGCAGCAGGAACAGCACCGCGGCCACCCCCCACGCTCCCGGCGGGGTCCGCACGCGTGTGCCCACCGCGGCCGGGGGCACGTCCCGGGTGCCCACACCGGGCAGGACGAGCGCGGCGATGAGCAGCGCCACCACGAACAGGTTCGCGCCGACCGCCTGCACCAGCGGCGCCGCCCAGCCCGACGGGTGCAGCCGGGTCAGCTGGCTCTGCGCGATCCCGATGCCCAGCGCCACCGCCACCGCGACCGGCAGACTGCGCATCCGGGCCGCCACCGCGACCGCGAGCACCTCCATCACCAGCAGCGGCAGACCGTACGGGTCGAGCCGTACGTACGGCGCCAGCAGCACGCCCGTCACCCCGGCCGTGAACGAGCCGAACGCCCAGCCCGCGGCCGCCACCCGGTCCGCGTCGACCCCGCCGAGCACGGCCAGCTCCCGGTCGTCGACCACCGCCCGCAGCTCCCGCCCGAAGCGCGTCCACCGGATCACCGCACCGACCCCGGCGGCCAGCACCAGCACCACCGTGAGCTGCCCCCAGGGATCCGCCGGGACCAGCTCGGGCGCGTCGTCGCGCGCCCCCTGCCCCCACACCAGCGCCGCCCCGCCCACCAGCAGCACGAACACACCGATCGACGCCACCAGGGTGCGCGCCGGGTCGTTGCCCAGGACGGCGAGCGGACGGAAGACGAACCGTTCCAGCAGCACCCCGATCCCGGGCGCGAGGAACAGCAGGGTCGCCACGGCCCCCAGCCACAGCGGCCACCCCCACTCCACGACGCACTGCCGCAGCGCGTAGGCGCAGACCATCGCGATCGCCCCGTGCGCGAAGTTGAGGACCCCGGTCGCCCGGTGGGTGACGACCAGACCGATGCCGGTGAGGGCGGCCGCGCTGCCGACCGCGAGGCCGGCGAGCGTGAGGTCGTAGGTCAGGGACGACATCAGGAGTCCGCCGCGTCCGGTTCGCAGATGGGGCACGGGTCGAGGTCGCCGCCGGCCAGCAGCCTGCCGTCCACCGGCACCGCCTCCGGCTTCCCGGCGACCAGCGGACAGTCCGCCCGGTGCCACAGCGTGCCCCCGGGCACCATCCGCAGCTCACTGCTGACCGCGACGGGCGCGGACACCGCCGGCTCCGGTGCCCCGGACTCCTCGCCGACGGCCACCAGAAGGCCGTAGAGCTCCTCCACGCGCGCGGTGGCGGCGGGCGCCCGGCCGGACGCCAGCAGGACGGCCCCGGCGACGATCAGCGCCGCGCCCGGGACCGTGCAGGAGGCGAGATACGGGAGCTGCCGTGCGGTGAAGCGCTCGCCGGAGACGCCGTACCAGCCCGCGACGCACAGCACCGCGCCCGCGGCCAGCCCGACCCAGCCGGCCCACAGGACGGGGGGCACGGTCCGCAGTCGTCCTGTCCGCATCCCACGCTCCCGCCGCAGTCCGCCGATGGCTTGCACTATGCCTTCTGCAAGCTGACCCTGAAAGGACCGGGCGCGCACGCCCGGACCGACACCCGGTGGTGAGCGTGATGCTTCTCGGGAGCGACCTCGGACGGACCCGGGGGACACAGGGGACGCGGGGGACGCGGGGCATACGGGCGACGGCACTGGCGGCGGTGTTCCTCCTCGCGCTCGCCCCGGCCCTCGCGGCGTGCGGCGACGACGGGGGCGGGGGCGGCAAGGCGACCGTGACGGCCACCGCGACGGTCGGCGGGGCGGCCACCGCGCCCACCGACGCGGCGGCGGCCGAACAGCAGGTCCGGCAGAACTGGCAGACGTTCTTCGACCCGGCCACCTCCACCGCCGACAAGCAGGCCCTGCTGGAGAACGGCCGGATGATGGGCCCGATGCTCCGGGCCTTCGCCGGGGACCAGCGCGGCGGACAGGTGGCGGCCGAGGTCGAGAAGGTCGAGTTCACCTCCCCGACCGAGGCGACCGTGACGTACACCCTCACCCTCGACGGCGCGACCGCGCTGCCGAGCGCCACCGGGAAGGCCGTCCTCCAGAACGGCACCTGGAAGGTCTCCGTCACCACCCTGTGCGCCCTGGTCGGGCTGAGCGGTGATGCGTCGGCGTCGGCGGTCCCGGGCTGCTGAGGGCGCTGCCGCCGCGCTGCTGCTCCTGCTGAGCGCGGCCTGCGGCAGCCGGCTCCCGGAGAGCGACTTCGAGCACGCCACCGCGTCCCCGCGGGCCGCCCCGGTCCGCGTCGGCGTGATCACCAGCACGACCAGCCCCCTCGGCGGCGCCGCCTTCACCGGGCCGCGCGACGGGGCGGTGGCCTGGTTCGACCGGATCAACGCGCGCGGCGGCATCGACGGCCACCGCGTCGAGGTGCGGCTGTGCGACGACGGCGGCAGCGGTGTCGGCAACAACACCTGTGTGCACCGGCTGCTCGACGAGGACAAGGTCGTCGCCCTCGTCGCCACCACCTCCCTCGACTACGCGGGCGCCCCCCGCGTCTCCCACGCGCGCGTGCCCGACATCGGCGGCCAGCCCATCGGCCCCGCCTACGACACCTGGCCGCACCTCTACGGCATCTACGGCAGCCTCGCGCCCCGCGACGGCACCCCGGGCTGGGACGGCGAGCTGTACGGCGGCACCGAGGTCTACCGCTACTTCAAGCGGGAGCACGGCGCCCGTACCGCCGCCGTCGTCTCCTACAACCAGCCGGCGTCCACGTCCTACGCCCGGCTGGTCGAGCGGGGGCTGAGGGCCGAGGGCTACCAGGTGGTCGCGGAGCAGGTCGACTTCGCGCTGCCCAACTTCCGCGCCGCCGCCGCCGACCTGAAGGCGCGGGGCGCCGACCTCGTCCTCGACGCCCTCGACACCCATGGCAACGCGCGGCTGTGCGAGGCGATGGACCAGGTCGGGGCCCGGGTCACCGCCAAGGTCACCCATGTGCAGAACTGGACGTCCACCGTCCCCGAGGACTACAGGAACTCCCCGGCCTGCCGCGGCGCCCTGTGGGTGACCGGGTCCAGCCGGAACTTCGACGACACCTCCGACCCGGCCGTACGGGAGTTCCGGGAGGCGACGAAGGGCCTGCCGACGCACTCCCAGTGGCAGCTGGAGGGCTGGGCGGCGGCCCAGTGGTTCACCCGGGCGGCGCGGTCGTGTGCGGCGAGCGGCATCACGCGCGCGTGCGTCGACGCCTTCATGGACCGCAGCGAGGGCTTCGACGCCGGCGGCCTGCTGATCCCGGTCGTCTTCGAACGGCTCACCGCGCCGCCGAAGACCCGGCGGACCTGTCTGTCGGTCGCCCGCTGGCGGGACGGCAGGGGCTGGATCACCCAGGGGGACATGGACCGCACCTGCTTCGACGTCCCCCAGCTCGCCTACCCGCCCTGATCGGCCGCCTCCAGGGCCGCGTACTCGGGGTGGTGGAGGTCGAACGCCGGGGACTCCGAGCGGATCTTCGGCAGGGTGGTGAAGTTGTGCCGCGGGGGTGGGCAGGAGGTCGCCCACTCCAGGGAGCGGCCGTAGCCCCAGGGGTCGTCGACCTCGACCTTCTCGGCGTACTTGGTGGTCTTCCAGACGTTGTAGAGGAACGGCAGCGTGGACAGGCCGAGCAGGAAGGCGCCGATCGTCGAGACCGTGTTCAGGGTGGTGAAACCGTCGGCGGCGAGATAGTCGGCGTACCGGCGGGGCATGCCCTCCGCGCCCAGCCAGTGCTGCACCAGGAACGTCAGGTGGAAGCCGACGAAGAGGGTCCAGAAGTGCATCTTCCCGAGCCGCTCGTCCAGCATCTTCCCGGTGAACTTCGGCCACCAGAAGGAGAATCCGGCGAACACCGCGAAGACGACCGTGCCGAAGACGACGTAGTGGAAGTGCGCGACGACGAAGTACGAGTCGCTGACCTGGAAGTCCATCGGCGGAGAGGCCAGGATCACCCCGGTCAGCCCGCCGAACAGGAACGTCACCAGGAAGCCCGCCGCCCACAGCATCGGCGTCTCGAACGACAGGGAGCCCTTGAGCATGGTCCCGGTCCAGTTGAAGAACTTCACGCCGGTCGGGACGGCGATCAGGAAGCTCATGAAGGAGAAGTACGGCAGCAGCACCGCGCCCGTGACGAACATGTGGTGCGCCCAGACGACGATCGACAGCCCGGTGATCGTCATGGTCGCGCCGACCAGGGTGAGGTAGCCGAAGATCGGCTTGCGGCTGAAGACCGGGATGATCTCGGTGATGATCCCGAAGAACGGCAGCGCGATGATGTAGACCTCGGGATGCCCGAAGAACCAGAACAGGTGCTGCCACAGCAGCGCCCCGCCGTTGTCCGCGTCGAACACCTGGGCGCCGAACCTTCGGTCCGCCTCGAGCACCAGCAGGGCCGCCGCCAGCACCGGGAAGGCGAAGAGGATCAGGATCGAGGTGAACAGGACGTTCCAGGTGAAGATCGGCATCCGGAACATGGTCATGCCGGGGGCGCGCATCCCGAGGATCGTCGTGATGAAGTTGACCGCGCCGAGGATCGTGCCGAACCCGGCCAGCGCCAGCCCCATGATCCACAGGTCGGGGCCGATGCCGGGGGAGAACCGGGCGCTGTTGAGCGGCGCGTAGGCGAACCAGCCGAAGGCGGCGGCCCCGCCCGGGGTGAGCAGGGAGCCGAGCACGATCAGCCCGCCGAACAGGAACAGCCAGTACGAGAACATGTTCAGCCGGGGGAAGGCGACGTCCGGGGAGCCGATCTGGAGCGGCATCAGCTCGTTGGCGAAGCCCGCGAAGGACGGGGTCGCGAAGAGCAGCAGCATGATCGTGCCGTGCATCGTGAACAGCTGGTTGAACTGGTCGTTGTCCACGATCTGGAGTCCGGGCCGGGCGAGCTCGGCCCGCATCACCAGGGCCATCGCCCCGCCGATCAGGAAGAACACGAACGACGTGATCAGGTACAGGTGACCGATCTTCTTGTGATCGGTGGTGGTGAGCCAGTCGACGACCACGCGGCCCCTGCGCCTGCGTCGCACGGGTGGTGCCGTCGCCGGTACGGTCTGTGTCCCCATCGCTCGCCCCTGCGGAGGTTGTGTGGCCAAGTGGTGCATTTCCTACGAGGTGTCAGCTCCCGCGAACCCGTGCGAAAAGGCCGGGGAAAGGGGCTCGGGGGAGGATTCTCCGGGAACATTCCGCCGGTTTTTCCGAGGAGCGGTGACGACACGCGGGAATTACGTTCGAATGCGTACGGAAGGCCCCGGGAACCGCTCGTCCGTGTGACCGAGTTCGACCGGAACATCCGTCGTGATCCTGTGACAGAAGCGTGACCGGAGTGATCCGCACGCGCGTTCCGGGGGGTTTCCCCGGTGGCCCCGCGCGGCCTAGCGTGGGCCGTATGTCAGTGAACGAGCCCCAGGACAATCCGGACGGATACGTCGGTCTCGACGCCGCTCACGCCGAGCGGCTGGCCCGGGAACGGGGGTGGTCGACCGTCCGCGCGCTGGCGCCCGGGACGATCATCACCATGGAGTACCAATTCGGGCGGCTGAACTTCGAGGTGCGCGACGGGCGGGTGGCGCGGGCCTGGAAGGGCTGAGCACGACACGGCGAAGGCCCCGGTTCCCGTCAGGAGGGGAACCGGGGCCTTCGGTCGCGGGACCGGTTGTGCGTACCGGTGGTCCCGCTGCTCAGGGGGTCTGCCGCCGGTCAGCCGCCGGCCAGCGGCCGGGCCGCGGAGGCGGTCGCCCCGCGCGGCACACGCTCGGTGTGCGGGGGTCTTCGGCTGCCGACGGGGGTGACCGGGGTGCGCTCGGAGCGGGGCGTGTGCGGGCCCGGGGCCAGGTAGACCGGCGCCCGGGGCGAACGGGCGGCCGCGACCGTCTCGCGGGCCGCCGCGGCCTCCTCCTGGGCCGTGGGCCGCGGTGCGAACGGCACGGGTACGGCGACGGGCGCGGCCGGCGCCGGGAGGGTGCCGGTGCGGCGCTCGCGCCAGCGGTCGCGCAGGTCGAGGATTCCGATCTCGGCACGGGCGATCAGCGGCTCGCACCAGGGCAGGGCCAGCAGGATCAGCAGCCCCGCGGCCCAGCCGAGTACGACATCGCTCAGCCAGTGCGTACCGAGGTAGACGGTGGTCAGACCGACGCCCAGCGAGACCACCGCGGAGACGGCGGACAGCCAGCGGCGGGCTCGTGGAGTGGAGGCCAGATAGGCCAGGATTCCCCAGGTCACGACCGCGTTGGCGGTGTGGCCGCTGGGAAATATGTCGCCGCCCAGACCCATCTCGTTGGAACCGATGGCGGTCGCGTAGTGCGGTCCGAGCCGGCCCATGCCGAGCTTGGCGGCGCCGACGGTGATGTTCAGCAGCAGCAGCGAGGCGCCCAGGGTGAGCAGCGGGCGCAGGGTGTGCTGCCGCCAGGATCTCCAGCCGAGCCAGGCCGCGACCATGACGGCGGTCGGGCCGCGCTGGCCGAGGACGACGTAGTAGTCCAGGAACGCGTGGATCTCGGGCCACTGCTGGTACGGCCGGAAGAACATGACCTGCCAGTCGAGGCGGACCAGCCACGAGGTGACCACCACGAGCCACACGATCGCCAGATAGAAGGCCAGGGTCGCCGCGAACAGCGCGATCCGGTGCCTGCTCATCCTCGGCACATCGATGTGGGCCGGTCGTTCCGGCTCACGGTCGAGCCTGGCGAACACCCGGTCCAGACGGGTGAGGTTTCGTTCGGTACGCACCTAAACGACGTTACAGCGAGTGAGCTCGGCGCCCGACCGAATCCCCTGGTTTGTGATGACCATGTGATGTGGGATTGCTCTCAGGAGGGACTTAATTCCTGCGGATTCGCTAATCCTCGAACGCCGGTTCCTTCAATTCCTTTGATCATTGTGGGAGACAGTTTTAAGGAACTTATGAATGAGTTCACCGGAAACTCACGGAGGACCGGAGCCGTTCAGCCACCACGCCCCGTACACGGCCGACGCCACCGCGACACCGCCCACGACCAGCGCCGCCCTCGACGCGCGCGGCCGGGCCAGGGCCACGGCGAGCGGGAACAGCAGCGGGAACGCGGGCAGCAGCAGCCGCGGCTTGGAGCCGAAGTAGCTCGACGCGCACAGGGCGAGGACGAGCACCGCACCGCCGTAGACCAGCAGGGGAAGCGGCTGACGCTGCCGGACGCAGACCATGTACAGCCGGATCAGCGCGGCGACGCCGACGATCAGGCCCAGGCCGGCCAGGGCGGACGGGAATGACGTGAACTTGTCGGCGATGAAACGGGCGAAGGCGTAACCGCCGTCGAAGCCGTTGCGCCAGCCCGCCTGGACGTCGAGATAGCCGAGCGGGCCACGCCCGGTGCGGTGGCCGACCCACAGCACATAGCCCGCGGTGCCCAGCGGCGCGAGGAGCATGCCGAGGGCGCGTACGGCGGGGCGGGCGCCCTTTGGTGCCGGTGCGCTCCGGAGAGAGCCGTCCGCGGCCGGGCGGGGGGCGTGTTCGGCCGGGCGCGCGCCGGGCGCGGGCGCCGTGCTGCCGCTCCGCCCGAACGGGGAACCCGAGGACGCGCCCCGCTCCCGTAGGAAGGACGCCAGACCGGCCGCCCAGACCGCCGCGACCACCGCGAGCCCCACCGGGCGGGTCAGACCCGCCAGTGACGCGAGCCCACCCGCGACCACCCACCGTCCGGTGAGCACCGCGTACAGCGACCAGGCGGCGAGCGCGGTGAACAGCGACTCGCTGTACGCCATCGACTGCACGATCGCGACCGGCAGCAGCGCCCACACGAGCACCGCGCAGACGCCCACCCGAGAGCCGTACACGTGGTCGGCGACCGCGAAGATCCCCCAGGCCGCGGCGAGCGAGGCGAGCAGCGCGACCGTGAACCCGGCGTCGGCGTAGGACAGCGGGCTCACCGCGTGCAGCAGCCTTTCCAGCCACGGCAGCAGCGGGAAGAAGGCGAGATTGGAGTGGACGTCCCCGTTGGGCAGCCGGACCTCGTAGCCGTATCCCAGCTCGGCCACCCTCGTGTACCAGAGGGCGTCCCAGCGGGCCGTCAGCAGGGTGTGCGCGCTCGTGCCGCGGGCGGCGCTCCACAGGGCCAGGACGAGCAGGCCGAGGCCCCGTACCGCCATGTAGCCCAGCAGGGCGGGGGCCGCCCGGCGCAGGGCCGTACCGCCGGGCGCCACCACGCGCGTTCCAAGATCCGTCACGGCCCCGATTATCGACCGGGCGGTACGCGGACCGGGAAAACAGCTGCTCGGGAAGTGGCGTACACCACAGGGTTCGCCGTGACGTGTGAGAGTTCCGCCACGTGGCCTTGGCGCGAACTCGCGTACGCTGCGAGTCACTCGTGTTCGTTTGCGCGGGCCGGAGACCACCGCTCCTCTCCGGCCGAGTCGTGGGAAGTCCCCGTCCCGCGAGCCCGCCGGACCGAGGGGATCACCTGGGAGGTACGTACATGTCCGGGACGACCACGGCCGCCGTCGGGCTGCGCCGTCGGGCGGCCGGGGCCGGTGCCAACCGCTGGGTCGTGCTCGTGGTGCTCTGCGTCAGCCTGCTCCTGGTCGCGGTCGACGCGACCGTGCTGCACGTCGCGGTGCCCGCGGTCACCGAGGACCTCAGGCCCGGCGCGATCGAGCTGCTCTGGATCGTCGACACCTATCCACTCGTCTGCGCCTCGCTGCTGATCCTGTTCGGCACGCTCGGCGACAAGGTGGGCCGCCGCCGGATCCTGCTGATCGGGTACGCCCTGTTCGGCGTCGCGTCCGCGCTGGCGGCCTTCGCCGGAAGCGCCGAGGTGCTGATCCTGGCGCGGGCCCTGCTCGGCGTCGGCGGCGCGATGATCATGCCGGCCACGCTGTCGATCCTGCGGCAGGTCTTCCCCGACCGCCGGGAACGGGCGCTCGCCATCGGCATCTGGAGCGCGGTGGCCGCGGTCGGCGCGGCCGTCGGACCGCTGCTCGGCGGCTTCCTGCTGGAGCACTTCTGGTGGGGCTCGGTCTTCCTCGTCAACATCCCGCTGATGCTGGTCAGCCTCCCGGTGGGGCGGCTGCTGCTGCCGGAGTCCCGGGGCACCGGCGAGGGGCCCTGGGACGTGGTCGGCGCGCTGATGGCGGCGGCCGGGCTGTTCACCCTGGTCCTCGGCGTCAAGCGGCTGGGCGGCGCGGAGCTCGGCGCGTTCACCGTGGTGCCGCTGCTGGTCGGCGCGGTGCTGATGGTCCTCTTCGTACGGCGTCAGCGGCGGCGGGAGCATCCGCTGGTGGACCTGCGGATGTTCTCCCGGCCGGCGTTCAGCACCTCCGTCGGGTGCATCGTGCTGGCGATGCTGGCGCTGGTGGGTCTGGAGCTGATCGCCGCGCAGTACCTGCAGCTGGTGCTCGGTCTCTCCCCGCTGGAGACGGGTCTACGACTGCTGCCGCTGACCTTCGCCGCGATGGCGGCGGGACTGGCCGGGGCGCGGCTGCTGCGCGGGTTCGGGCCGCGGCGGATGGTGTGCGGGGGGTTCCTGCTGACCGCGCTCGCCGTGCTGCTGCTCACCGCGATGGGCAAGGCGGACAACACGGGGCTGCTGCTGTCCGGGTTCGTGCTGCTCGGGTTCGGGCTGGAGACGACGCTGTTCGCGGCGTACGAGTCGATGCTGAGCGAGGCCCCGCCGGAACGGGCGGGCGGCGCGGCGGCCATCGGCGAGACCTCCTACCAGCTCGGCGCGGGCATCGGGATCGCGCTGCTCGGCAGCGTGATGAACGCGGCGTACACGCCCGGACTGTCCTCGGTGCCCGGGGTGCCGGCGTCCGCGTCGGCGGCCGCGGGGCACTCGCTGGGCGAGGCTTACGAGGTGGCAGGTCAGCTCGGCGGGCCGACCGGGGCGGCGCTGCGGCGGGCCGCGAGGGAGAGCTTCGTGCACGGGCTGCATGTCACGCTCCTGGTCAGCGCGGGGTTGCTGCTGCTCGGGGCGGTGATGGCGCTGAGGCTGCCGCGGGTGATGCAGTGCGAGTCGGCGGTTGCGCTGCCCGCTCCCCGCGAGGTGTCTCCCACCCACGCACCACCCGTGACCGTGCGTTGACAGGTCGGCCCTGCCTGAGGGGCGGGTTCGCCGTCGGCGGCTCTCCGTAGAGCCTCGGGTGGTACCTTCGGACCGACATCGTAACTAGCGCTGCTAGTTTTCGGCTCGCCGCGGAGGATCTCGTCATGGTCGCGTCCTCGAAGTTGCCCCCCTTCGACCCCGCCGATCCGCTCGGGATCGACGATCTGCTCGAACCGGAGGATCTGGCGATCCGCGACACCGTGCGGAGCTGGGCCGCGGAGCGGGTGGAGCCGTTCGTCGCCGAGTGGTACGAGAGCGGGGAGCTGCCGGTGATCCGGGAGCTCGCCCGGGAGCTCGGGACGATCGGGGCGCTCGGGATGTCCCTCGACGGGTACGGGTGCGCCGGGGCGAGCGCCGTGCAGTACGGGCTCGCCTGTCTGGAGCTGGAGGCCGCCGACTCCGGGATCCGGTCCCTGGTGTCCGTGCAGGGCTCCCTCGCCATGTACGCGATCCACCGGTTCGGCTCCGAGGAGCAGAAGCAGGCGTGGCTGCCCCGGATGGCCGCCGGCGAGGTCATCGGCTGCTTCGGGCTCACCGAGCCCGACCACGGGTCCGATCCGGCCGGTATGCGCACGTACGCCAAGCGCGACGGCTCGGACTGGGTGCTGAGCGGGCGGAAGATGTGGATCACCAACGGGTCCGTGGCCGGGGTCGCCGTCGTCTGGGCGCAGACCGACGCGGGCGTCCGCGGATTCGTCGTGCCCACCGACAGCCCCGGCTTCTCCGCGCCGGAGATCAAGCACAAGTGGTCGCTGCGCGCCAGCGTGACCAGTGAGCTGGTGCTGGACGAGGTGCGGCTGCCCGAGGACGCCGTACTGCCGGAGGTCGTCGGACTGCGGGGGCCGCTGAGCTGTCTGTCGCACGCCCGCTACGGGATCGTCTGGGGCGCGATGGGCGCGGCCCGCACCTGTTTCGAGGCCGCCGTCGACTATGCCCGCACCCGTGAGCAGTTCGGGCGGCCCATCGGCGGGTTCCAGCTGACCCAGGCCAAGCTCGCCGACATGGCGGTCGAGCTGCACAAGGGGATTCTGCTCGCCCACCATCTGGGGCGGCGCATGGACGCCGGCCGCCTGCGTCCCGAGCAGGTCAGCTTCGGCAAGCTCAACAACGTGCGGGAGGCCATCGAGATCTGCCGCACCGCGCGGACGATCCTCGGGGCCAACGGGATCTCGCTGGAGTATCCCGTCATGCGGCACGCGACGAACCTGGAGTCGGTGCTCACCTACGAGGGCACCGTCGAGATGCACCAGCTCGTGCTGGGCAAGGCGCTCACCGGACTCGACGCCTTCCGCTGACCCGGCCCGGGGGCCGAGGCGGGGCCGGCGAGCGGCCCTGCCTCAGCTCTGGTTGAAGAAACCGTCCGTGCGGTGCCCGGCCGGGTCGCCGTTCACGATCTCCGTGTTGGACGGGGTCAGCAGGAACACCCGGGTCGAGACCCGCTCGATCGAACCGCGCAGTCCGAAGATCAGGCCGGCCGCGAAGTCGACGACGCGCTTGGCGTCCCCGGCCTCCATGGCCGTGAGGTTCACGATGACCGGCACGCCCTCGCGGAACAGCTCACCGATGAGCCGCGCGTCCCGGAAGCTGTCCGGGGTGACCGTGCCGATCCGGCGGCCCTTCTCCTCGGCCGTGTCCGAGGCGACCTTGACGCGCGGGTCGGTGACCCAGGCGTCTTGCGAGTCGGTCCCCTCGGAGTAGTCGTCGTCGTAGTAACGCTCGTCATCGTTGTCGTCGACGAGGCCAAGCCAGGCACTCGCCTTGCGCACCGATCCCATGGACGCCTCCTCTCACAGCGGTCTTTCTTCCTTTCCGCAACCCATGGTCGTCCATGATGCGGATGTCGCGCCAAGTGGATAGACGCCGCGCGGGGGGTTTGTGACGGTACTGGTGCACAGAGAATCCGTCGAGAGCCCGCGTCCCCCAAGGGTCCTGCTGTGTACGGCTGCTGACTGAGAGTGAAATATGACTGTTCGTGGCGTACGGGTGATACGTGGTGCGTACGGGTGAACAGGGCGGAGCGTTCAACGTCGATTATCGGCCGGTAGCATGCGGCAGCTCAATGTCTTGAGAGCGGGGGTTGTCATGTTCGGAATCGTCAGACCGTGCAGTCACCGGCTCGGTGAGCGGCTCAAGAGCCAGTGGATGGCGCATCTGTGCGGACTCTGTCTCGCGCTGCGCGGCGACCACGGCCAGTTCGCACGGGTCGTCACCAACTACGACGGGCTGCTCGTCTCGGTTCTGACGGAGGCTCAGGCCGGGACCGGGGGCGGGTGGCGGCGTACGGCGGGGCCGTGCCCGTTGCGCGGGATGCGCACCGCCTCCGTCGCCCAGGGCGAGGGGGCGCGGCTCGCGGCGGCCGTCTCGCTGGTGCTGGCCTCGGCCAAGGTGCGCGACCATGTCGCCGACGGGGACGGGCTGCTGGCCCGGCGTCCGGTCGCCGTCGCCGCCCGCAGGGTGGCCAGGAGCTGGGGGCGGGCCGGCGCACGCGCCGGGGCCGCGGTCGGCTTCGACACGGCGGTCCTGGTGGACGCGGTGGACCGGCAGATCGGGCTGGAGGCGCTGGCCGGGCCCGGTACTTCGCTGCTGACGGTCACCGAACCGACCGAGACCGCCACGGCTGCCGCCTTCGCGCACACCGCGATCCTCGCCGGCCGGCCGGGCAACGCCGTCCCGCTCGCCGAGGCCGGGCGGCTCTTCGGACGGCTCGCGCATCTGCTGGACGCCGTGGAGGACCAGGCCGCCGATGCCGAGGCCGGCGCCTGGAATCCGCTCACGGCCACCGGGACCCCGCTCACCGAGGCCCGGCGGCTCGCGGACGACGCCCTGCACGGGATACGGCTCGCGCTGAAGGACGTCGAGTTCACGGAGGGGCGGCTCGCGCATCTGCTGCTCGCGCACGAGCTGGAGCGGTCGGTGGACCGGGCGTTCGGGACGTCCTCGTGCGGACACGGGCATGCGCACGGGCATGCGTACGAGGGGCGTGCCGCGTTCGGGCCGCCGCCGCAGATGCCCGCGCCGCCCAAGCAGCCGCGGGGGCTGCTCGCCGGGTGCGCGGTCGCGCTCGGGCTGTTCTGCACCTGCCAGGTGTGCTGTGCCGACGAGTTCGAGGGGCCGTGGTCGCGCAGGAAGCGTGAGGGCTGCTGCGGGAACTGCGACTGCGGGTGCGGTGACTGCTGCAACTGCGACTGCTGCGACGGATGCGACTGCTGCGGCTGCGACTGTTCCTGCTGACACACGCGGTTGACACACGCGGTTGATGCACGCGGTTGACGCACGCGGTGAGTGCCGGGCGGCTCCGGGACGTATCTCCTGTCGAGACACGGAAGCTCGAAAGGATCAGGGATCATGCCCGGGCGCTCAGAGAAAACCGTGCCGCTTGCCGTGAAGATCGTGGTGAGCGGGGGGCTCGGGGTCGGTAAGACGACCTTCATCGGGGCCGTTTCCGAGATAGAGCCCCTCGACACCGAGGCGGCGATCACCCAGGTGTCGGTGGGAGTCGACTCCTTGGAAGGGGTGGAGACCAAGACCAGGACCACCGTCGCGCTCGACTTCGGGCGTATCACCCTCGATCCGGCCATCGCGCTGTATCTGTTCGGGACGCCCGGGCAGGCACGGTTCTCGTTCCTGTGGGACGACCTGGTGGAGGGGGCGCTGGGGACGGTCGTCCTCGCGGACACCCGGCGGATCGAGGAGTGCTTCCCCGCCGTCGACTACTTCGAGGCGCAGGAGGCGCCGTTCGTGCTCGCGGTGAATCGATTCGACGGGGCCGAGCGGTGCGCGCTGGAGGAGGTCCGGGGAGTGCTGGGGCTGGACCCCGAGGTGCCGGTGCTGGAGTGCGACGCGCGGGAGCGGGGGTCGGTGCGGGATGTCCTGGGGGTGTTGATGGACCGGGTCATCGGGGTGCGGGCTTCTTCCGGGGTGCGGACCGTGGGGGTGCGCTGAATCGCCGTACGGGTGTGGGTGCGTGGGGGTTGTTCGCGCAGTTCCCCGCGCCCCTGAGGTGGGTGGGCGTGAACGTGGCTGTGCAGGGAGGGGAGGGGTGTGTGAAGGCGAAGGGCGAGAACGCGAAAGCGTCCCGGCGGTCAAGAGGCCGGGGCGCGCAGGGGGTCAGCTCAACAGGAAGAGGACCACACTCGACCGAAGTCGATGTGGGAGCGGGTGACCAGCCACTGCTGCGGATGCATGGGCCAAGTGGAACAGGTCTCCGGTGGGGCGTCAACCGACTTGAGACGTACGGCTCACAGTCCGGACAGCCTTGACAGTGAGGGGAAACACCGCCGTACTCTCGCTGTACGGCCCTGCTGAGGGGCTCGGCCGTCGTTTGTTCTCCGTGTGAAGGCATCCACCGTGTTCGACCGATTGCGTCACGGAGCCTTCGCATGTCTTCCCACACCCTTGCCCGCGTTCCCGCCGCCCCGGACACGAGACAGTCGCTCGTCATCGTCGGGGCCGGGCCGCGGGGGACCGGTCTGATCGAACGCATCGCCGCCAGCGCGCCCGAGCTGTACGCCGGTCCGGGCCTCGACATCCATCTCGTGGACCCGCACCCGCCGGGCGCCGGCCGGATCTGGCGGGCCGCGCAGTCACCGCTGCTGTGGATGAACTCGCATGCCGAGGACGTCACCATGTTCACCGACGAGACCGTGGTGATGGACGGTCCGGTGCGGCCGGGGCCCACCCTGCACGAGTGGGCCGGTGTCGACGGGCGGCTCTTCGCCGACCGGCAGCTCCAGGGCGCCTATCTGAGCTGGGTGCACGAACAGGCCGTCGCCGCCCTGCCGGAGGAGATCACCGTCCACCACCACCCCCGGCGCGCGCTGCGGGTGAGCGGTCCCCGCGAGGGGCGTCAGCAGGTGTGGCTGGAGGGGCGGTCCCAGCCGCTCCACGCCGACCTCGTCGTCCTGGCCCTCGGCCATCTCGACGCCGAACTCGACGGTAATCAGGGGGAGTTGGCCGCGTACGCCCGTGAGCACGGGCTCGTCCATCTGCCGCCCGACTTCACCGCCGACAGCGACCTGTCCGCGCTCCGGCCCGGCGAACCCGTCCTCGTGCGCGGCTTCGGGCTGGCCTTCGTCGATCTGATGGTGCTGCTCACGGAGGGGCGCGGCGGACGCTACGAGGGGGACGTCTATGTGCCCTCGGGGCGGGAGCCGGTGCTGTACGTCGGGTCGCGGCGCGGAGTGCCGTACCACGCGAAGATCGGCTACGACTGGACCGGCGAGCGGCCCCCGCTGCCCCGGTTCCTCGGACCCACCGAGACCGACGAACTCCTCGCCCGGCCCGGGGGGTTCGACTTCCGGCGGGATGTGTGGCCGCTGGTGGAGAAGGAGCTGGGCTTCGCCCACTACCACCGGCTGTTCGCCGCCCACCCCGAGCGGACCGCGATCGCCTGGACGGACTTCGAGGAGAAGTACGCGGCCGCCTCCGGGGAGGCCGACCGGGAGGCCCTCGTCGCCTCCGCCGTGCCCGACCCGGCCGACCGGCTCGACCTGGCCGCGCTCGACCGGCCGCTGGACGGGCGGCGGTACGCCTCGCACGAGGAGTTCCAGGACGGCCTGCGACGGTACGTCGAGGACGATCTGAGCCGCCGTCACGATCCCGCGCACAGCGCCGATCTGTCCGTGTTCCTCGGGCTGCTGTCGGTCTACGGGCAGCTCGTGCGGCTCGGGGACATCGGGTCCTGGTGGCACGGGTTCTTCAGCTACCTCGCCTCCGGGCCGCCCGGACCCCGGCTGCGGCAGCTGCTCGCGCTGTCCCGGGCCGGAGTACTCCGGTTCGTCGGCGCCGACATGGCCGTACACGCCGAGGGCGGGGTGTTCCGGGCGTCCAGCCCGACCGTGCCGGGATTCTCCGTCGAGGCACGGGCGCTGGTGGAGGCGCGGCTGCCCGAACCGACCCTGCGCCGCGCCCTCGACCCGCTGCTGCGCGCCCTGCACGCCGAGGGCGCCGGGGAGACGGCCGACGGACTGCTGCGGGTGGACCGCGCCGACGGACGGGTCCTGGACCGCGGCGGGCGGCCGCACCCGCGGCGGTTCGCGCTCGGCCCGCACACCGACGGACGCACCCCCGGCGCGTTCACCCGCCCCCGCACGGGCGGTCCCGCGTTCCGGCAGAACGACGCCACCGCGCGCGCCGCCCTGGTGTTCCTGCGCGACCTCGGCGCCGATGCCGCCGCCTGAGCCGACCCGGCCCACCGAAGGAGTTCCCGCGATGACCGTCATGGTCGCCCTCAGGCCCCCGCGTCGGGGGTCCGGCCCGGGGCCGCTGCCGTCCAAGGCGCTGTGAGCCATGGGACTGCTGCATCTGGCCGCCGCCCTCTCCCTGCCCGGGGCGGACGGGGCCGGTCCCTATGTCGAGCTGGCACGGCTCGCCGAGCGCGGCGGGCTCGACTTCGTGACACTGGACGCCACGTTCGCCGACTCCGGGTCTGGCTCGGGGTCCGGGTCTGGCTCGGGGTCCGGGTCTGGCTCCGGGTCTGGCTCTGGCTCCGGGTCTGGCTCTGGCTCCGGGTCTGGGTCCGGGTCTGGCTCTGGCTCTGGCTCTGGCTCCAGGTCCGGGCCCGGGGCCAGGACTGGGGCTGCGGCTGGGTCCGGATCCGGGCTCGATGCCTCGATCGTGCTCGGCCGGATGGCGGATGCCACGTATCACGTCGGACTGGTGGCCCCGCTCAGCGGGCCGCAGACGGGGCAGCGGTCCGGGCCGGCAAGCGGGCGGTCGACCGGGCCATCGACCGGGGTCGGTGCCGGGACCGTTGGACGGGTGGCCCCGCTCACCGAGCTGCAGACCGGGCCGGCAAGCGGGCCATCGACCGGTGCAGGTGCCGGGGCCGACGGCCAGGTGGCCCCGCTGACCGGGCAGCGGTCCGGGCCGTCAACCCGGCGGTCGACCGGGACCGGTGCCGGGACCGTCGGACGGGTGGCCCCGCTCACCGAGCTGCAGACCGGGCCGACAAGCGGGCGGTCGACCGGGGTCGATGCCGGGGGCGACGGCCAGGTGGCCCCGCTGACCGGGCAGCGGTCCGGGCCGTCAACCGGGAGCGGTGCCGGTGCCGGGGCCGTCGGCCAGATGGTCCCGCTCGGTGGGCCGGCAAGCGGGCGGCTCACCGGGCCGCCGGTCGGGAGCGGTGCCGGTGACGGTGACGAGGCCGGTGTCGAGGCCGGTGTCGAGGTCGTTGCGTCCGGGCGGGTCGGTCGGTGGATCGACGTGTCACCGGGTGGGGTCGCGTCGGGGGAGCTGTCCGTGCCCCCGTCGGCGCAGGGGCATGCCGTACGGGTCGCCGACGCCACCGAGCCGGCCGTCCGGGCCGCCGCCGCCCGGTACGCCGATGTGGCGCTGGTCCGGGTGGCGGGTTCCGCCGAGGCCCGGGCCGTCCGCGCGGACCTGCGCGCGGCGGCCGCCGCGGCCGGGCGGGACCCGGACTCCCTGCGGGTGCTGGTGAGTCTGCTCGTCGACCTCGGGGACGGCGAGCACGCGGCCGAACCGGGCCACGGCGGGGGCGGCCCCCGGCAGACCGGCCGCGGCCCGCTCTACCGGGGCGGCCCCGTCGACCTCGCCGAGCTGATCGCCTCCTGGCACCGGGACGCCGCGGCCGACGGCTTCCACCTGGTCCCCGTCGACCCCCACCGCGATCTGGAACGCCTGGTCAACGGAACGGTAGCGCTGCTCCAGCACCGCGGTCTGTTCCGCACCTTCTACCCGGGCGGCACCCTGCGCGAGCACCTCGACCTGGCCCGGCCCGCCCACCAGTACGCGGGCGGATCCTCACCCCTCGGGTCGTCCGACCCGGTAGCGAAAGGCTGACCACATATGGCGACGGATGTGACGGATACGACGGACGCTCCGGATCTCTGGAAGCGCTGGCACGAACACCGGCTGGAGACGCTCGCGGCGCCCTACGGCCCGCTCGCCCTCACCGGAACCTTCTGGCTGGACGACTTTCCGGACGGTCGACTTCCGGACATCCCCGGGGTCTGGGTGGCGGAAGGGGACGCGGTGGTGCTCACGGCGGCCGAGACCGACGGGCTGACCCTGGACGGACGGCCGTTCGGCGGAACGGCACGGCTCGGCGCCGACCCGGGAGCGGTGGACGCGTCCCGCGTCGCGCACGGGGAGCGGCGTTTGGTCGTGCTGGTGCGGGAGGGGGTCTGGGGGGTGCGCGACTTCGACCCCGCGGCCGAGGCCCGGCGCCTGTTCCGGGGCGTCGAGGCCACCCCGTACGAGACGCGCTGGTCGGTGCCGGGGCGCTTCACGCCGTACGGCGAGAACCGGACCGTCCGGGTCCAGAACGCCGACGGGCGCGAGCGCGGCCTCGGGCTCGGTGGGGAACTGGCGTTCACCCTCGACGGGCGGGAGCACACGCTCCAGGTGGCCGTGCAGGACGACGGCTCGCTATGGGCGGTCTTCGCCGACTCCACCAGTGGGGTGAGCAGCCATCGGTTCCGGTTCCTCCATCCGGGTGCCCCCGACGACGAGGGGCGCACGACCGTGGACTTCAACCGTGCCGTACTGCCTCCGTGTGCATTCACCGACGCTTTCATCTGCCCCTTCCCGCCACCGGGGAACACTCTCGACGTGGAGATCGAGGCAGGGGAGCGCAACCTGGTCTGAGCTGGGGCAAGAGCCCTCGAAGAGGGCCCAACTCACGTAGTTCGTTCAAGGTCTGACGGCCGAAAGGCGCCCTTGCGCCGACCGGCCGTTCGGCCGAATACTCCCCCTCAGCGCTTGTCAGGGACACGGCGTGTCCGGAATCCGGGCGAACGTCCGACCCTGGCTGCGCCTCACGGGCCCCGACCCCACACGACGGGCCCCCGACTTCCCCTAGGAGGGAACGAAACGTGAGGATCAAGCGCACCACCCCCACCACCCGCGGTATCTCGAGACGGAGCCGGCTGATCGCCGTCACCACCGGACTCGTGGCCGCAGCCGCCATCGCGATCCCCCACGCGAGCGCGGCGGACACCGCCACCTTCAGCTCCGCCCAGCTGAAGAGCGCGGGCACCTCCGTGCTCCAGGCGGACGTCCCGGGCACCGCCTGGGCCGTCGACAGCAAGACCAACCGCCTTCTCGTCACCGTCGACAGCACCGTCTCCGACGCCGAGATCGCGAAGATCAAGGAGGCCGCGGGCAGCAACGCCGGCGCCCTCACGATCAAGCACACCCCCGGCAAGTTCAACAAGCTCATCGCGGGCGGCGACGCCATCTACGGCGGCGGCTACCGCTGCTCGCTCGGCTTCAACGTGGTCAGCGGCAGCACCTACTACTTCCTGACCGCCGGTCACTGCGGCGAGGTCGCCTCGACCTGGTACTCCAACTCCGGGCAGACGACCACGCTGGGCACGAACGTCAGCTACAGCTTCCCGACCAACGACTACGCGCTGGTCCGCTACACCAACACCTCGGTCACCAAGTCCGGCACCGCGGGCAACACGGACATCACCAGCTCCGGCACGCCCAGCGTCGGCACCACGGTCTACCGTGACGGCTCGACCACCGGCATCCACAGCGGCCGGGTCACCGCGCTCAACGCCACCGTGAACTACGGCAGCGGCGACATCGTCTACGGCATGATCCAGACCAACGTCTGCGCCGAGGGCGGTGACTCCGGTGGCCCGCTGTACTCCACCAGCGGCATCGCCTACGGTCTGACCTCCGGCGGCAGCGGCAACTGCACCTCCGGCGGTACGACCTTCTTCCAGCCGGTGGCCGAAGCCCTGAGCGCGTACGGCGTGAGCGTGTTCTAGTCCTTCCCCACAGTGTGTGCCCGGCCCCCGCACGTGAACCGCCGTGCGGGGGCTCCCTCTTGGGCGGGGGCGGGGTTACCGTCGAAGGACGCCGTCGTGGGACGGGAAGGGCTTCGGACCCCTGGGGGCCGGCATGGTCGAGGAGCTGGTGGCGGCGGGAGCCGCGCTCGTGTCCGCCGGAGTGGTGTATGTGGCGGCGGCGGCACGGGTCGTCAAGCAGTACGAGCGGGGTGTGGTCTTCCGGCTCGGGAAACTCCGGCCCGTGGTGCGCGGACCGGGGCTGACCCTGATCGTGCCGGGCGTCGACCGGCTCCGGAAGGTCAACATGCAGATCGTCACGATGCCGGTGCCGGGTCAGGAGGGCATCACCCGGGACAACGTGACGGTCCGGGTCGACGCCGTCGTGTACTTCCGGGTGACCTCGCCGGCCGAGGCGGTGGTCCGGGTGGAGGACTACCGGTTCGCCGTCTCGCAGATGGCGCAGACCTCGCTGCGGTCCATCATCGGCAAGAGCGAGCTGGACGATCTGCTCTCCGACCGCGAAAAGCTCAACCAGGGGCTGGAGTTGATGATCGACAGCCCGGCCGTGGAGTGGGGCGTCACCATCGACCGGGTCGAGATCAAGGACGTCTCCCTGCCCGAGACGATGAAGCGGTCCATGGCCCGGCAGGCCGAGGCCGACCGGGAGCGGCGGGCGAGGGTCATCAACGCCGACGCCGAGCTCCAGGCCTCCAAGAAGCTCGCGGAGGCGGCCCGCGAGATGTCCGAGCAGCCCGCCGCGCTCCAGCTGCGGCTGCTCCAGACGGTGGTGGCGGTCGCCGCCGAGAAGAACTCCACGCTGGTGCTGCCGTTCCCGGTGGAACTGCTGAGGTTCCTGGAGAGGGCGCAGCAGCAACCGCCCACGCCACCCGCACCGGAGCGGAAGCCGATCCAGGAGTGAAGTCCCGGTCGCAAACGGGGTGGTGAAGGCGCAGAGGGCGTGAAGTGCCCGCCCTGTGCGCGTCCCGGAGTCAACCTTGTGTGCTCCCTGTGTCCTTCGGAAGAGTGACCTGCCGTCAACCGGCCACTCTTCGGCCCGTACGGTCCCCCCACAGCCGTCCGGGCCGATCCCCCACAGGAGGACGCGAGGTGCAGCACCGACGCATACCCCGGCGGCGGACGGTCATGGCGGGCGCGGGTGTCGCCGCGCTCGTCGCGGCGGCCGTCACCTTCCGGACCGCGAACGCCGGTGAACCGGCGCGGAGTCCGCGGCCGGCCCCGCTCTCGGCCTTCGCGGCCGGGAAGCTCGCCTCGGCCCTCGGCGCGGACCTCGGCACCGACGCGGCGGGCGCCTACTACGACGCGAGGAGCCGCAGCCTCGTGGTGAACGTGCTCGACGCGGCCGCCGCGCAGACCGTCGAGGCGGCCGGCGCCAGGGCGAGAATCGTCGAGCACTCCCTCGCCGAACTGGCCGGCGCCCGTGCGGTCCTCAGGGCGGACGCGGCCGTCCCCGGCACCGCCTGGGTGACCGACCCGCGCACCGGCAAGGTCGTCGTCACCGCCGACCGCACGGTCTCGGCCGCCGCCTGGGCGAAGCTCGCCGAGGTGGTCGACGGGCTCGGGGGTACGGCCGAACTCCAGCGGACCAAGGGGGAGTTCAGGCCCTTCATGGCCGGTGGTGACGCGATCACCGGCGCGGGCGGCCGCTGCTCGCTCGGCTTCAACGTGGTCAAGGGCGGCGAGCCGTACTTCCTGACCGCCGGGCACTGCACCGAGGCCGTCTCCACCTGGTCGGACTCCTCCGGGACCGTGATCGGCGCCGACGCGGTCTCCCGCTTCCCCGGCGACGACTACGGACTGGTCAGGTACACGGCCGACGTGCCGCACCCCGGCGAGGTCGATCTGTACGACGGCTCGGCCCAGCCGATCACCGGCGCCGTCGAGGCCACCGTGGGTATGCGGGTCACCCGCAGCGGCTCCACCACACAGGTCCACTCCGGCACGGTCACCGGTCTGGACGCGACCGTGAACTACGGCAACGGCGAGATCGTCGACGGTCTCATCCGGACCGACGTCTGCGCCGAGCCCGGCGACAGCGGCGGCCCGCTCTTCTCGGGCAGTGACGCGATCGGTCTGACCTCCGGCGGCAGCGGTGACTGTGCCTCGGGCGGGGAGACGTTCTTCCAGCCGGTGACGGAGGCGCTGTCGGCGACGGGCGCACGGATCGGCTGAGGCTCCTTCGTGTGTTTCCGCAGGTGAGAGACGTCCGGAGGGTAGTCGTACAGATGTTCGGAATTTGGTCTATGGTGGGGGTGAGGGATTAGGGAACTGATGTTCGAAGCGTGAGCGTGGGAGGTGCGTGTGCCAGGCTTCACGCATCTGCACACCGTCTCCGGGTTCTCCCTGCGCCACGGGGCCTCGCACCCGGACCGGCTGGCCGGGCGCGCCGCCGAGCGGGGCATGGACGCCCTCGCCCTCACCGACCGCGACACCCTGGCCGGCACGGTCCGCTTCGCCAAGGCCTGCGCGAAGGCGGGGGTACGCCCGCTGTTCGGCGTGGACCTGGCGGTCGCCGGGCCCGTACGGCAGGACAGCGACGTACGACGGGAGAGGCGCCGCACGCCCGTGCGCGGCGGTGCCTTCATCGACGAGTCGGCCCCCCGCGCCACCTTCCTCGCCCGGGACGGCGCCCGGGGCTGGGCCGACCTGTGCCGGATCGTCACCACCGCCCATGCCGACGGGGACGTCCCGGTGCTGCCCTGGACGGGCAACCACGGCGACGGTCTGACCGTCCTGCTCGGCCCCGCCTCCGACGTCGGCCGCGCCCTCGCCGCCGGACGCCCGGACCGCGCCGCGAAACTCCTCGGCCCCTGGCGCGAGGTGTACGGCGACGCCCTGTGCCTGGAGGCCGTCTGGCACGGCCGCGAAGGCACCGGACCCGGCTCCCTGCGGCTGGCCGCCCGCACCGTCGGCTTCGCCGCCGAACAGCGGATCCGCCCGGTCCTCAGCAACGCCGTCCGCTACGCCGACCCCGGCCAGGGCCCGGTCGCCGACATCCTGGACGCCGCCCGCCGGCTCGTCCCCGTCGACCCGGCCGGGGAACTCGACTCGGGCGAGGCCTGGCTGAAGGGCGCGGACGCCATGGCCGCGGCGGCCGAGCGGATCGTGGAGGCCGCGGGCTTCCGGAAGGACACCGCCCACCGGCTGCTGGAGCGGACCCGGGCCACGGCCGCCGCGTGCCTGGTGGACCCCGAGGACGACCTCGGCATGGGCACCGTCCACTTCCCCGAACCGCACCTCGTCGGCGCGGGCCGCCGCACCGCCCAGCGGGCGCTGGCCTCCCGGGCGGCGGTGGGCATGGTGCGGTACGGCTACACCGGCCGGCGCGCCTACTGGGAGCGGATGCACCACGAACTGGACATCATCGCCCACCACGGCTTCGCCTCCTACTTCCTCACCGTCGCCCAGGTCGTCGACGACGTACGGCACATGGGCATCCGGGTCGCCGCGCGCGGCTCCGGTGCGGGCTCCCTCGTCAACCACCTCCTCGGCATCGCGCACGCCGACCCGGTCGAGCACGGGCTCCTGATGGAGCGGTTCCTGTCGAAGGAACGGGTCGTGCTGCCCGACATCGACATCGACGTGGAGTCCGCGCGCCGGCTCGAGGTCTACCGGGCGATCATCGGCCGGTTCGGCACCGAACGGGTCGCGACGGTCGCGATGCCGGAGACCTACCGGGTCCGGCACGCCGTCCGGGACGTCGGCGCGGCCCTGTCCATGGACCCCGCCGACATCGACCGCATCGCCAAGTCCTTCCCGCACATCCGGGCCCGGGACGCCCGGGCGGCGCTCGCGGAACTGCCCGAACTCAAGGACCTGGCAGGAGAGAAGGAGAGATACGGGAAGCTGTGGGAGCTGGTCGAGGCGCTCGACGCCCTGCCGCGCGGCATCGCCATGCACCCGTGCGGGGTGCTCCTCTCCGACGCCTCCCTGCTCTCCCGTACGCCGGTCGTGCCGACCAGCGGCGAGGGGTTCCCCATGGCCCAGTTCGACAAGGACGACGTGGAGGACCTCGGCCTGCTCAAGCTGGACGTGCTGGGGGTGCGGATGCAGTCGGCGATGGCGCACGCGGTGGCCGAGGTGGAGCGGGCGACGGGGGAGCGGGTCGACCTGGACGCGGTGGCGCCGGGGGATCCGCCGACGTACCGGCTCATCCGGTCCGCCGAGACGCTGGGCTGCTTCCAGATCGAGTCGCCGGGCCAGCGCGACCTGGTGGGGCGGCTGCAGCCGGCCACCTTCCACGACCTGGTCGTCGACATCTCCCTCTTCCGGCCCGGGCCGGTCGCCGCCGACATGGTGCGGCCGTTCATCGAGGCACGGCACGGGCGGGCGCCGGTCCGTTACCCGCACCCCGACCTGGAGGAGCCGCTGAAGGGGACGTACGGGGTCGTCGTCTTCCATGAGCAGATCATCGACATCGTCGCGATCATGACCCGCTGTGGGCGCGGCGAGGCGGACCGGGTGCGGCGCGGGCTGTCCGATCCGGAGTCGCAAGGGCGGATCAAGGTGTGGTTCGCCCAGCACGCGACGGCGAACGGCTATGACGCGGAAACGATTCGGCGGACCTGGGAGATCGTCGAGGCCTTCGGGTCGTACGGCTTCTGCAAGGCGCACGCGGTCGCCTTCGCCGTCCCGACGTACCAGTCGGCGTGGCTGAAGGCGCACCACCCGGCCGCCTTCTACGCCGGGCTGCTCACCCATGACCCCGGGATGTACCCGAAGCGGTTGCTGCTGGCGGACGCGCGGCGGCGCGGGGTGCCGATCCTGCCGTTGGACGTGAACCGGTCGGGAGTCGCCCATCGTATCGAACTGGTGTCTGAATCACCTTCGGTGTGGGGGCTGCGGCTGGCCCTCTCCGACGTGTACGGCATCAGCGAGGCGGAGGCGGCACGGGTCGCGGACGGACAGCCGTACGCCTCACTCCTCGACTTCTGGGAACGGGCCCGCCCGAGCCGTCCGCTCGCCGGGCGGCTGGCACAGGTCGGCGCGTTGGACGAGTTCGGCGCCAACCGCCGTGACCTGCAACTGCACCTGACCGAGCTGCACCGGGGCGCCCGGGGCGCGGGCGGTGGTCAACTCCCCTTGGCGGGCGGGCGGAAGACGGCCTCCGCCGGGCTGCCGGACCTGTCCTTCGCCGAGCGGCTCAGCGCCGAGCTGGGTGTGCTGTCCATGGATGCCTCACGCCATCTGATGGACGACCACCGGGCCTTCCTCGGTGAACTGGGCGTGGTCCCGGCGCGGCGGCTGCGTGAGGCACGGCACGGGGAGACCGTGCTGGTCGCGGGCGCCAAGGCGGCCACCCAGACCCCGCCGATCCGGTCCGGGAAGAGGGTCATCTTCAGCACCCTGGACGACGGTACGGGCCTGGTCGACCTCGCCTTCTTCGACGACTCCCACGACGCCTGCGCGCACACCGTCTTCCACTCCTGGCTGCTGCTGGTGCGCGGAGTGGTGCAGCGGCGCGGGCCGCGCAGCCTGAGCGTGGTGGGCTCCGCCGCCTGGAACCTCGCCGAACTCGTCGAACTGCGCGCCGAGGGCGGGCTGGAGGAGGTCGCGGCCCGGCTCGCGGAGCCGGAGCCGGGGCCCGAGGTGGGCACGGGGACGGGGGAGGGGCCGGCCGGGTCCGGCGATTCGACGGGGGGCAGGCGAATCCATCTGTCCACCGGATACGAACTCCATCCGTGGGCCGATCTGCGGCCCGCGGGACAAGAGGCCTCTCAAGGGCCCTCGACGGTACGGAAGTTGTGGCACCAGAGTCCGGGGAGTGCGGGATGACCATCCTCTGCGTACGTTTCCAGCCGCCTGCGCGGCACGAGGCCGAGGCGGCCCTGCCGGGACTGCTCGGGCTGCTCGAGGAGTTCACACCGGTCGTCGAGGCGCTGCCGCCGGACGGGGCGCTGGCCGATCTGCGGGGCGCCGAACGGTACTTCGGGCGCAGCGCGGTGGAACTGGCCTCGGTGATCCGGGTCCGCGCCCTCGCGCTGTACGGCGTCGACTGCGTCATCGGCGCCGGTCCCGGCCCGATGCTGGCCCGGATGGCGCTGCGGGACGCCCGGCCGGGGCTGACCCGTGCGGTCCCGGAAGGCGCGGACCAGGTGCGGGAGTTCCTCGCCGGGAAGCCGGTCGCCGCGCTGCCCGGCGTCGGCACGGCCACCGCCCGCACCCTGTGCGAGTACGGCCTCGACACCCTCGGCCGGGTCGCCGCCGCACCCCTGTCCACCCTGCAGCGCCTGGTCGGCGCGAAGGCGGGCCGCGAGCTGCGGGAGAAGGCGAGCGGGGTCGACCGGGGCCGGGTCGTCCCGAACGCCGTCTCCCGCTCCCTGGCCGCCGAACGGCCTTTCGAACGCGACGAGTTGGACCCCGACCGGCATCGCAGGGCCCTGCTGTCCGCCGCCGGGGAGCTGGGTGCCCGGCTGCGCGCCCTGGAGAAGGTCTGCCGCACCCTGACCCTCACCGTGCGCTACGCCGACCGCACCTCCACCACCCGCAGCCGCACCCTCGGGGAGCCGACCGCGCACTCGGCGGCCCTGACGAGGACGGCGTACTCCCTGTACGAGGCGCTCGGGCTGCAGCGCGCCCGGGTCCGGGCGATCGTCCTGCGCGCGGAGGCCCTCGGCCCCGCCGACCAGGCCTCCTACCAGCTCACCTTCGACCCCGCCGACGAGAAGGTCCGCCGGGTCGAGGAGGTCGCCGACCGGGTGCGGGCCAGGTTCGGGCCGGGGGCGGTGATCCCGGGGGCGCTGGCGGCCTGAGACTCCGGGGTGCGGAACTCCGCGCCGCGCACGTCAGTTGGCCCACGGCGGGGTGATCCGCGAACCGTCGGCCAGCTCCGCCTCCAGTCCGACCGAGGTGGTGACCCACGACAGCGCGGTGTGCCCGGTCGGGTTCTCGACCGCCAGGGTCGCCCCCGGGTTGACGATCAGGGTGTCCCCGGCCGAGATCCGCTCGGTCCGGCCGTCGAGCGTGACGATCAGCTCGCCGACCAGCAGATGGAAGATCTCCTCCCGGTTCACGGTGTGCGCGGGCGCCTTCGTCCCGGCGGGGATCTCCCCGCGCCAGGCGCACAGTTCCTTGCTGCCGGTGCGGGGGGTGGCGTACGAGACGAAGCGGGCGCCGTGGATCTCGTGGGTGGTGGCCTCGGAGGAGCGGACGACGGGCATGAGGGTCTCCTTCGACATGGTCAAGTGCCTTGACTATCTAATGGTCAAGCAGCTTGACCATCACGTCAAGGGTGTTTCAATGCCCCCGTGCAGAACTCCGAGGCCATGGCCCTGTCCGCAGCCCTGCTCGCCGCCGCCGGTGAGCTGACCCAGCGCATCCACGAGGGGGTCGTGGCCCGCGGCTTCGAGGGGGTCAGGCCCGCCCATGGGTTCGCCTTCGCCCGGCTGGCCCCGGGCGGTGCCACGGTCACCGATCTCGCCGTCCATCTCGGGGTCACCAAGCAGGCGGCGAGTCAGCTCGTGGACGAGCTGGTGCGCAAGGGGTACGTCGAGCGGCGGCCGCACCCCGGCGACGCCCGGGCCCGGCTGGTCGTGCTCACCGAGCGCGGGTGGGAGTGCACCCGGGCGGCGGAGGGGGCGGCCGCGGAGGTCGTACGCGGGTGGCTGGACGTGCTGGGGGAGGGGGAGGTCCGGGCGCTGGGCGACCGGTTGGGGCGCATCGCCCCCTACGGCCCCATCAGGCCCACCTGGTGACGGATTGTCAGCCGCCCCGGCCGCCGCTTACTACCACTGGAAGTTTTTACTGACGCGTAACTTCACACATCGGCTACTCGTTCGTAACTTGATGAGTGAACAGCATCCTGGTGATCCGGATCACAGGGCGTAAGGCCATCGCACCTCCCTTGAGCCGCAAGGAGATCACCCGATGCTGCCCTGGAAGCGCCTGCTCAGACCCCTCACCGCACTACTGCTGGCAGCCGCGGCCGCCACGGCCCCCGCCTCCGCAGCCCACGCCTCCACCACCGCCGCGACCTCGTCGAGCGGCTGGAACGACTACAGCTGCAAGCCCTCCGCCGCCCACCCCCGCCCCGTCGTCCTGGTCCACGGGACCCTCGGGAACTCGATCGACAACTGGCTGTCCCTCGCCCCCTACCTCGAGGACCGGGGCTACTGCGTCTACTCCCTCGACTACGGTCAACTGCCGGGCGTCCCGCTCTTCTACGGCCTCGGCCCCATCGACAAGTCGGCCGAACAGCTCTCCGTCTTCGTCGACAAGGTGCTCTCCGCGACCGGCGCCGCCAAGGCCGACCTCGTCGGCCACTCCCAGGGCGGCATGATGCCCCGCTACTACCTGAAGTTCCTCGGCGGAGCCGCCAAGGTGAACGCCCTCGTCGGCCTCGCCCCCGACAACCACGGCGCCACCCTCAGCGGCCTCACCAACCTGCTGCCCTACTTCCCGGGCGCCGAGGACCTCATCTCCGCCGCCACCCCCGGCCTCGCCGACCAGATCCCCGGCTCGGCCTTCCTCACCAAGCTCAACGCCGGCGGCGACACCGTCCCCGGCGTCCACTACACGGTCGTCGCCACCAAGTACGACGAGGTGGCGACCCCCTGGCGCAGCCAGTACCTCAGCGGATCGGACGTGAACAACGTCCTGCTGCAGGACCTGTGCCCGCTCGACCTCTCCGAGCACGTGGCGATCGGCCTGTTCGACCGGATCGCCTTCCATGAGGTGGCCAACGCACTCGACCCGGCCCGCGCCACTCCCACCACCTGCGCGTCCGCGCTGAGCTGACCCGAAGGTCCCCCGCCGGGGCCTGTCCGGCCTGAGCCGCCGGTCAGGCCCCGGAGTCCGAACGGCCGGAGGGGAACCGGCGCGGCGGGGTGCCGGAACCAAGAAACCGTAGAAAACGCCTGCTGGGCGAGGCCTTCAGCGATCTTTAGGGTTGCCTTAAGGGAGCGCTGAGCCGCAGCTCAGGTAGCTACCGTGGGCCCCATGACGAGCGAGGAGATCCGGCCCGCCACGGCGGCCGACGTGACGGCCGTGAAGGCGGTCACCGACGCGGCGTACACGCCCTACGTCGAACGCATCGGCGTCTTACCGCTGCCCATGCGGGCGGACCACGCGGCGGAGGTGGCCGCGGGGAAGGTGTTCGTGACCGGGGAGCCGGTCGTGGGCCTGGTGGTCGTCGAGGCGTTCCCCGACCATCTGTTCCTCGACAGCATCGCCGTGCGCCCCGACGCCCACGGCAGGGGCGTCGGGCGGCGGCTGCTGCACTTCGTGGACGCCCACGCGCGTGCGCTCGGCCTGCCCGAGGTCAGGCTCTACACGAACGTGCTGATGTGGGAGAACCAGAAGATCTACCCGAAGTACGGCTACGAGCTGGTCGGACGGCGCGTCGACGGCGGCTACGACCGGCTCCACTACCGCAAGCGGCTCGACTGAGCGGGCCGCAGGGCCGTCTCACCCGTCCGGCCACCAGGTGCGCGCGATGTCCTTTCGCACCTCGGGGCGCCCGGCGGGGCGCTCGTCCGCCTCTTCCCGGATCCGGCGGGAGTCCGTCTTCTTCAGGGGCTTCTGCACGGTAGTGCGGCGCATGTCTGCCTCCTTCAGGGCTACCGGGTTCCGTGATCCCACGGAGGTGGACCCTTTCCGGGAGGGTTCCTCATCGAACCTCGCGTTGTCAGTGGCGGGTGTCACGATTCGAGTGTCAGTGGCAGGTGTCACTCTGGGGCACACGGGGTGGAAAGGTGACGAAATGACTTCAGCGCGTGTCGACTGGGACGCGGAGGCGGCGAGATTCGACGAGGAGCCGGATCACGGACTGCGCGATCCCGGCGTCCGGGCCGCCTGGGCGGAGCGGCTGCTCGACTGGCTCCCGGAGCGCGCCGGCGACGTCCTCGACCTCGGCTGCGGCACCGGGAGCCTCTCGCTCCTCGCCGCCGAACAGGGACACCGGGTCACCGGGGTCGATCTGTCCGCGCCGATGATCGAGCGGGCCCGCGCCAAACTCGCCGGGCGGGACGCGGTGTTCCTCCTCGGTGACGCGGCGGCGCCGCCGGTCGGCGAACAGCGCTTCGACACCGTGCTCGTCCGCCATGTGCTGTGGGCCCTGCCCGACCCCGCCCGGGTCCTGCGGCACTGGCGGAGCCTGCTGCGGCCCGGCGGGCGCCTCGTCCTGGTGGAGGGCGTCTGGGGGACGGTCACCCCGGCCGGCATACCGGCGGACCGCCTCACCACCCTCCTCGCCCCGCTCGCCGGGCACACCCGCCTGGAGCGGCTCTCGGACGACCCGCGCCTGTGGGGCGGGCCGGTGGAGGACGAGCGGTACGCGGTGGTGGCCACGGTGTGAGCGGCCCGCTACGCCAGCAGGGACTCCAGGCCGCCTTCGACGGACGCGAACGCCTCCAGTTCGTCGAGGGCGGTCACCGCGGAGGCCGCTGCCGCGGGGTCCCGCTCGGCCAGACCGCTCTCGGCGAACTCGTCCTCGTCCAGCCGCCGTACGTCCGTGCCGTCGGCGGAGCGCCACAGGTCCAGGTCGAGATCCTCCACGACCAGCTCGCCCCGCTCCCCGCCGGAGAACACGGCCGGGCGGGTGACATCGCAGTACCAGCCCTTCAGGGCACCGGACGCGGCCCGCACCTCCTTCACCGCGTACCACCGGTCCCGCCAGTAGTACTCGGTGAAGACGTCACCGGCCTCGAACCGGACGAAGCCGAAGTCCCGCACCCCGTCACCGGCCCACGGGGCGCGTACGGCGATGCGCGTGCCGTCGTCCGACAGCAGCTCCGCCGTGTAACGGATCTTCGTACGGCCGCCCTTGACCAGGACGACCTCCACCGGGTGGGCCGGGTCAGCCGACTGCGCGGACATAACGCACCTCCGTCGCGCGGATCTCGTATCCGAACCACTTGTTGATCGCCAGCATCGGCCCGTTGTCCGCGTCGTTGCCGGTGTACGCCTCCGTGTACCCCGCGGCGCGGGCGCGGTGCAGGGAGTGGTTCTTGACGAGCTTGGCCAGACCCCGGCCGCGGTGGTCGCGGACGGTCCCGGTCATGCCCGTGCCGTAGCGGCCGACGCCGTCGGTGTGGGCCACGCTGAAGGCGACCGGGCGCCCGTCCGCGACGGCGACCGAGGTCAGCGCCCGGTCGAGATGGGGGTGCTGCCAGTACTCCGCCACCCAGGCCTCGTAGTCGGTGAACTCGGTGCCCACATCCCCCGGTTCGTCGGAACCCGCCTCCGCGTCCAGGGCGAACAGCGGACGCGGGTCGTCCGCGAAGTCGGCGGCCGTGCGCAGCTCGATGCCCGGCGGGGGATCCTGGAGCGGCGGCAGCACGGTGTGCGCCAGGTCCAGCACCAGGAAGTGCGCGGAGCGGCTGGCGCGGTAGCCGTGCCGTTCGGCGAAGGCGCGGTTGCCGGGCCCGTCCGTGACCCAGGCGTACAGGTGCGTCGCCCCGTGCGCCGTCAGGTGCTCCTCGGCGGCGCGCACCAGCAGCCCGCCCGCGCCTCGGCCGGTGCGTTCCGGATCCACATAGATGTTGAGCTGGCCCTGGCCGGGCTCGGGGCTGTCCTGGGCGAGGGACACCTGGGCGGTGCCGATGATCTCGCCGTCCTCCTCGGCGACGAGCAGGCGCAGACAGTCGCGCAGATGGGGCAGCGCGAGAGCGTGACGTACGGACTCCGGGCTGAGGAAGACGTACGGCAGAGCGGCGTGCCGGACCCGGATGAAGCCCTCGATCTCGGCAGTCGCGTCGGGTCGCAGATCGCGCACGATGACGGTCATGTGAGCGCACGCTACGGGCGTTGTGCGGGCGCGTGCCTCCCATTTTTCGCCGGGTTTCCCGCTGGGCTTTTCCGCCGGGTGGGGGACAATCGGGCCGTGACCTTGAAGATCCACATCGATGACAGCGCCGCGCCGTACGAGCAGGTGCGGGCGCAGATCGCCGAACAGGCCCGGTCCGGGGCGCTCCCGGTGGGGTACCGGCTGCCCACGGTGCGGGGGCTCGCCGAGTCGCTGGGGCTGGCGGCGAACACCGTGGCCAAGGCCTACCGGGCGCTGGAGACGGACGGCGTGATCGAGACCCGGGGGCGCCACGGGACCTTCGTGGCCGCGGCGGGCTCGGCCGCGGAGCGCGAGGCCGCGCTCGCCGCGCAGGCCTATGCCGAGCGGGTGGTGCGGCTGGGGCTGACCGAGGAGCAGGCGTCGGCCGCCGTGCGGGACGCCCTGCGGGCGGCCTATCAGGGATGACCGACGGGTCAGCGTGAGCGGGTGGCCAGCGCCCGGGGGGTGCGGGTCACCGGCAGGCCCGCCCGCCGGGCCGTTCTGCCGAACAGGGCCGCGTCGCCCACCGCCGCGCCGCCCGGGTCGTTGTTGAAGTAGGCGTACACGTCGTCGTGCGCGGACCAGGTCGTCGCGATGCGGTCGATCCAGGTCTCCAGGGCGTGCTGGCCGTAGCGCGGCCAGGGGCTGGCGCGGCCCTCGTGGAAGCGGACATAGCCCCACTCGGCGGTCCGCCACAGCGGGGTGGCCGGACGGGACTCCACGTCCGCCCAGCACAGGGCCGCGCCCCGGGCCCGCAGCACCTCGCGGACCGGGGGGATCCACCAGGAGGGGTGGCGCGGCTCGACGGCCACCCGGGTGCCGGCGGGGAAGCGGGACAGACAGGTGTCCAGCAGCTCGGGATCGGCGCGCAGGGTCGGCGGCAGCTGGAGCAGCACGGGACCCAGCCGGGCGCCGAGGCCGGCCGCATGGTCCATCAGGCGGTGCACCGGCTCCGCCGGGTCGCGCAGCCGCTTGATGTGGGTCAGATAGCGGCTCGCCTTGACCGCGACCACGAAGTCCGGCGGGACCCGCCCGGCCCAGGACGCGAAGGTGTCCCGGGACGGCAGCCGGTAGAAGGCGTTGTTGATCTCGACGGTGGCGAAATGCTCGGCGTACTCCTCCAGCCACCGGCGCACGGGCACGTCCGCCGGGTACAGGACCTCACGCCAGTCCTTGTACTGCCAGCCGGACGTGCCGACGTACAGGGTCATACCTCCATGAAAGCACCTGCGGACAGCGCCTACAGATACAGCCCCGCGTCCGCGCGGCCCCTGGGCTCCGGCAGCGCGGTCGGGGACGTGCCCCGCCGCAGCGCGTACAGCTCCGCCAGGGTCGCCCCCTCGCGGCCGATCCCCTCCTCGGCGCCCAGCCAGCCGACCGCCTCCGCGCGGGTCAGCGGGCCGACCTCGATCCGGGCGAGACAGCGGCCCGGGCGGACGACGGCCGGGTGGAGGCGCTCCAGGTCCTCGTTGGTGGTGACGCCCACCAGCACGTTGCGGCCCTGGCCGAGCAGGCCGTCGGTGAGGTTGAGCAGCCGGGACAGCGCCTGGCCGGCCGTGTGCTTGGCCTCGCCGCGGATCAGTTCGTCGCAGTCCTCCAGCAGGAGCAGACGCCAGCGGCCCTTGCCCGCCGCGTCCTCCTCGCCGATCGCGATGTCCATCAGATAGCCCACGTCGGAGAAGAGCCGCTCGGGGTCCAGGACGCAGTCCACCTGGCACCAGTCCCGCCAGGACCGGGCCAGCGTGCGCAGCGCCGAGGTCTTGCCGGTGCCGGGCGGGCCGTGCAGCAGGAGCAGCCGGCCGGCGATGTCCTCCGGGGTGGTCGCCATCAGCCGGTCCAGGGCCTCGGCGACGGGGGCCGTGTAGTTGGGGCGGATCTCCTCCCAGGTGCCGGCGGAGATCTGGCGGGTGGTGCGGTGCGGGCCGCGCCGCGGGGAGACGTACCAGAACCCCATCGTCACGTTCTCCGGCTGGGGTTCGGGCTCGTCCGCCGCGCCGTCGGTGGCCTCGTCCAGCACCTTCGAGGCGAGTTCGGCGCTGGTCGCGGTGACCGTGACGTCGGCGCCGCGGTTCCAGCGGGAGACCAGCAGCGTCCAGCCGTCGCCCTCGGCGAGCGTCGCGCTGCGGTCGTCGTCGCGGGCCACGCGCAGCACGCGGGCCTGCGGCGGCAGCAGGGTCGCGCCGGAGCGTACGCGGTCGATGTTCACCGCGTGCGAGTACGGCTGCTCGCCCGTCGCGAAGCGGCCGAGGAACAGCGCGTCGACGACGTCGGACGGGGAGTCGGAGTCGTCGACGGTGAGCCGGATCGGCAGAGCCTCGTGTGGGTGCGCAGACATGCCCGCCATGATCCGGCACGAGGCCGCCCCGTGCACCCGGTTTCCGAGGTGCGCGCGGTGTGTCGGTGATGTGCGGAAGGTGTTGAAAAGGTGTCAATAAGCCTGCCGTGGCCACGTGGTCGGGCCCGGAAAGTCTTGGCATGGACACTTCCCGTCAACGCGCGTGGTTGCTACGACGGTTGGGGCAGAGATCCTGCTAAAGGGAGGTTCCATGAGACGTTCCCGACTTGTCGTATTCCTGAGCTCACTCCTCCTCGCCACCGCCGCCGCCCTCACCGGGGCGAGCGCCGCCCACGCGTCCCAACTCGCCGCGAGCGGCGGCTATGTGGCGCTCGGCGACTCCTACTCCTCCGGAGTCGGCGCGGGCAGCTACATCAGCTCCAGCGGCAGCTGCAAGCGCAGCACCAAGGCGTACCCCTACCTCTGGAACGCCGCCCACTCACCCTCCTCGTTCACGTTCGCCGCCTGCTCGGGCGCCCGAACGGATGAAGTTCTGGCGAGTCAGCTCGGCGGCCTGAACTCCTCGACCGGCCTCGTCTCGATCAGCGTCGGCGGCAACGACGCGGGCTTCGCCGACGTCATGACGACCTGTGTCACCAGCTCCGACAGCACCTGCGTCAGCCGCATCAACACGGCCCGGGCGTACGTCGACTCGACCCTCCCCGGCAAGCTCGACACCGTCTACTCGGCCATCAGCTCCAAGGCCCCCAACGCCGAGGTCGTCGTCCTCGGCTACCCCCGCTTCTACAAGCTCGGCACGGTTTGCCTCGGCCTGTCCGAGACCAAGCGCTCCGCCATCAACAACGCGGCCGACTACCTCGACGCCGCAGTCGCCCGCCGCGCCGCCGCGCACGGCTTCACCTTCGGCGACGTCCGTACGACGTTCAGCGGCCACGAGATCTGCTCCGGCAGCTCCTGGCTGCACAGCCTCAACCTGCTCAACATCGGCGAGTCCTACCACCCGACCGCCTCCGGCCAGTCGGGTGGCTATCTGCCGGTGCTCACCAGCGCTGCCTGATCACTCACTGGGTGAGGACGAGGGGGAGGCCCCGCCCGTCGGGGTCTCCCCCTCGCAGGTGACCGAGAACGGCACATACGCGGAGGTCGCCTTCACCGGATCGCTCACCTCGACCCGGATCGCGTTCTCGTACGTCCCGCTCTGCGCGTACGTCGACAGCACCACCTTGTCCTGCTTCGACTTCCCGCCGCCCGACGGGAACTCGAGCGTCTTCCAGGTCTGGCCGGACAGCTCGCCGTCCTTCGCCACCCAGCGGTAGGTCACCGTGGCGGGCAGCCGCCCCACCGTGATCGTGGCCGTGAAGGCCGGCGCGGAGTCGTTCGGCGGCGGACAGGAACCGCGGTAGTCCGTGTTCGCGCCGGTGACGGAGACCGAGACGGTCTGCTGCGGCGCGGCCGACGAGGCGCTGCGGCTCGGGCTCGGCGAATCGCTCGGCGACTCGCTGCTCTTCTGCGGGGACGGCGTGGAACTCAGCCCCTGTGTCTGGCTGTCGGTGGCCGCCCCGCCACCGCCCTTGTCGTCGTCGCCCCGGTTCAGAAGTCCGTACGTCAGCCCGGCGACCGCCAGCGCCAGCACCACCACCCCGATGACGAACACCGTGCGGTTGCGGCCCCGTTCCGCCCGGTCGTCCCCGGTGTCCGCCCACGACGGGGCGGTCTGCGGCGCCTCCTGGCGGTAGGGCTCGACCGGGGTCGGCGGCGTCGAGACGGTCGGTGCGTAGGGCGCGTACGGCGCGGAGCGGAGCGTGCCCGAGCGCGGGCTGCCTCCCGCCGCGACGAGCCGCAGATCCTGCTCGGCCTGCTCGGCCGGCAGCCGCTCCGCCGGGTCCTTGCGCAGCAGCCCCTCGATCACGGGCGCCAGCGGACCGGCCCGCCGTGGCGGCGGCAGCTCCTCGTCGACGATCGCGCGCAGGGTGCTCAGCGGGGTGTCGTGACGGAACGGCGAGTTCCCCTCGACCGCCGCGTACAGCAGCACGCCCAGCGACCACAGATCCGACTCCGGCCCCGGCGTACGCCCCAGCGCGCGTTCCGGCGCCAGGAACTCGGGGGAGCCGATGACCTCGCCGGTCATGGTCAGCGCGGAGGTGCCCTCGACGGTCGCGATGCCGAAGTCGGTGAGCACCACCCGGCCGTCGTTCGACATCAGCACATTGGCCGGTTTCACATCGCGGTGCAGCACCCCGGCCTCGTGCGCGGCCCGCAGCGCGGACAGCACCTCCGCGCCGATGTGCGCCGCGCGCGCCGGCTCCAGCGGACCCTCGGCGTCCAGCAGCTCGGCGAGCGAGATCCCACGCACGATCTCCATGACGATCCATGGCCGGCCGTCCTGCATGGCCACGTCGTACACCGTGACGACGTTCCGGTTGGCGACCCGGGCCGCGGCCCAGGCCTCCCGCTCCAGCCGGGCGTACATCCGCTCGACGTCCGAGGCCGCCAGCCCTGCCGGGGCGCGCACCTCCTTGACGGCGACCTCACGGTGCAGCACCTCGTCACGGGCCCGCCACACCGTTCCCATGCCGCCCTCGCCGAGCGGGGTCAGCAGACGGTAGCGGCCCGCGATCAGACGTTCACTGCCCGGTTCTTCGGACACGGCGTCCCCCATTCGCACATCGCATCCGGGCGAAATCCTCCGCAACCCCACAAACGTAGCTCAGCCGAGTACGGATGCGGCCCCCTTGAGCACCAGTCCGGCCCCGAGCGCCACGACGAGCAGCGCGGACCAGACGGGCAGATTGCGCCGGACGAGCGTCAGCACCGGGTGGGTCGTCCAGCGCGGCTGCCGGTCCAGGAGGCGGGTCGCCCCGGCCCCCAGCCTGACCACGGCGAACCCGGCGGCCGTCAGCGTCAGCGCCAGGCCGATGCCGTACGCGACGACGAGCAGCAGCCCGAACCAGGCGTGCCCCAGCGCCGCCGCGCCGACCAGCACCACCACGGCGGAGGGGCTGGGGACCATGCCGCCGGCGAAGCCGAGCAGGATGGTGCCGCGGAGGGTGGGGGCGACCTCGTGGGTGTGGGTGTGACCACCGTGGGTGTGCGTGTGACCGCCGTGCGCGTGGCTGTGGCCGTGCTTGTGGTCGTGGTCGTGGTCGTGAGTGTGTTCGGGGTGGTGCTCGTGTCCGTGCTCGTGCTCGTGGGGCGCGGGGGCCTTCTTCGTGAGGCTGTGCACGCGGGTGGCGGAGGCGCCGGAGAGGACGAGCTCACGGCTGGGGGTGGGTGAGTGGTCGTGCGGATGACCGTGGTCGTGGTCGTGGTCGTGGCCGTGGTCGTGCGAATGGCCGCCGTCGGGGCCGTGGCTGTGGGTGTGACCGCCGTGGCTGTGGCCGTGCCCGTGCCCGTGGCCCCGGTTGCGCCAGGCGCGGCGGGCGAGGGTGACGCCCGCGCAGAGCACCAGGGCGCCGCTCGCCAGACCCAGCCAGGCGATCACCGAGGGGGCCGCCGCCGAGCCGGCGGTGACGAGCACGCCGAGGGCGACCACGCCGAGGGTGTGGGTGATGGTCACCGACGCGGCCAGCGGCAGGACGTCCTTCATCCGGGCCTTGCCGCCCCGGGCGGCCGCCGTCGCGGCCATGATGGTCTTGCCGTGGCCCGGGGCCACCGCGTGCATCGCGCCGAGAACGATGGCGATCACCAGCGCCAGCGCGGCGAAGCCGAGGGTGAGGTCCTGGCGGGCGACGAGGTTGTCCAGCGCCCGGGTCCAGCGGTCGGCGCCCCGGGGGAGGACGGACGCGGCGGGCGCGTCCCGGTCGTCGTCCGCGGCGAGCGCCGAGCCGCCCGGGCGTACCGTCAGCGCGGCGGTCGCGGTGTCGGCGGGCGAGGAGAGCAGCTCCTTGGGGTACGTGGTCAGCTCGTCCGACACCGACTTCTCCGGTACGTCGGACTCGGTGAGCGTCATCCGGTCCCCGCGCGCGGTGATCTCGCGCCAGCCGGGGCCGGTGGAGGCGCCCTCGCTGTGGAAGGAGAGGGAGAACGTCCGCTGCTCGGGCAGCTCCGCGGTCAGCCGGCACTCCACCCGCAGGGTGTTCAGTCCGGCCTGGCCCGGCCGCAGCACCGCTTTGCTGCGGCCGGCCGTGAGGGGGACGGCTTCGCCGTCGACGGTGAGCCTGCTGCCGCTCGCGGCGCTCTCGCACCGCTGCCGGGCCCACTCGGTGGTGCCGAGCCGCTTCAGATCGGGCTTGGCCTGGGTCGCCGGGATCTCGGCGAGGTCCTCGACATGGTCGACGCGCAGCTGTCCGGGCGCGGCGACGAGACCGTCGTAGCGGTTGACGGTGAAGTTGCCGAGGGGGTGCGCGCTCGCGCTGGTGGAAGGAGCCAGCGCGAGCGCGACGCCGGCCGTGAACACGGCCGCGCAGGAGGCGAACAGACGACGGGTCCTCACTTGTCCGCCTCCAGCGTCTTGAGTGCCGTACGGGCCTCGCGGGCGCCCAGCGGGGAGAAGCCGGGGTTCAGCTTCAGCGCGGCGGCGAGATGGGTACGGGCGTCGTCGGGATGACCGGTGGCCTTCTCGATCACCCCGCGGTGGTAGAGGAAGCTCGCGTTGCGGTAGCCGGTGGCCGTGGCCTGCCGGGCGAAGGCGAGGGCCTCGGCGTCCTTGCCGTTGACGTGCAGGGCCCAGGCGAGGGCGTCCGCCGTGTGCACGGTGTGCCGGCGGGACCAGTCGTCGCGGGCCGCGCGCAGGGCGGTCGCCCCGTCCCCGTGGTCGGCGGCGGCGAGTGCGGTGTCGAGGTCGACGTTGACGCCGTTGGCGCGGGCGATCGCGGTCCAGGCGTCGACGAGGGCGTACTGGTTCTGTGCCTTCTCCTCGTCGCCCTGCGCGCCCCGGGCCTCGTACAGCTCGCCGAGGGCGACGAGCGGGCCGGGCAGCGGGTAGCGGGCGACGACGGTCTCCAGCCCCTTGATCGCCTCGGCCCGCTGTCCGCTCGCGGCCTGGGCGCGGGCCCTGCCCTCCAGCGCGGGGAGGTAGGTGTCGTCGGCGGCGAGGGCACGGGCGTAGTAGGTGAGGGCCTCCTCGTAGCGGCCCTGGTTCCAGGCGAGCTGGCCGAGCTGGGCGGCCACGTAGGAGATGTCGCCGGGCGTGGTGGACGCGGAGAGCGCCCGTTCGAGGACGCGGCGGGCGGTGGTGACGTCGCCGCGGAGTTCGTGGACGTACGCGTAGCGGGTGAACACCGGGACTCCGGGGCGCCGTTGGTCCGCGAGGTTCGCGGCCTGCTCGGCGTCGTCGTAGCGGCCGAGCTCCACGAGGGCGTCGATACGGGAGCACAGGGCGCGTTCGCTGTAGGGGTTCTCCTTCAGCGCCTTGTCCGCGTACGTCAGCGCGCCCGCGAAGTCATGGCGGGCGGCGGCGAGCGCGGCCCGGCCGGCCAGCGCCGCGTCGTTGTCCTTCTTCACGGACAGGGAACGCTTCAGGGCCTGCTCGGCCTGGGGGTAGCGGGAGGGGTCGCCCTTGGTGCGGGCCTGCTCGACGTAGGCGAGTCCGAGGGTGGCCCAGCTGCCGTAGTCCTTGGGCTGGGCGCGCAGATGGGTCTGGAGCGCGGCGATGGCGGTGTCCAGGTCACCGCTCGCGAGGAGGCCGGGGGACACGGCGGCGGCGGTGGCCACGTGGGGGGCCCGGCCGTCCCGGACGGCGCCGATCGCGATCGCCCCCGCCGTCAGTCCCACCGCCATCATCGCGGCACAGGCGCCGAGCTGCACCCGCCGCCACCGCCGGCCGGCGGCCCCGACCCGCCGCACGGCGGCCACCCGCTCGTCGACCAGGTCGAAGCCGCTGTCGGCCCCGGGGCCGGAGCCCGAGTCGACCCCGAGACCGGCGTCCACGCCGGAGACGACCTCACGGTCGGACGGACCGTCAGCGGCGGTCGTGCCGCGGTCGGCGGTGACCGCGGCGGTCGTGGCCGCCGGGTCGGAGGTGACCGCGGTGGTCGTGGTGCTGCGGTCGGGGTCGGCCTCGGTGGTGGTGGTGCTGTCGTCGGGGGACGCCTCTGTGGTCGTGGCCGCCGGGTCGGCGGTGACCGCGGTGGTCGTGGTGCTGCGGTCGGGGTCGGCCTCGGCGGTGGTGGTGCTGCGGTCGGGGCTGGCCTCGGTGGTGGTGGTGCTGCCGTCGGGGGACGCCTCTGTGGTCGTGGCCGCCGGGTCGGAGGTGACCGCGGTGGTCGTGGTGCTGCGGTCGGGGTCGGCCTCGGTGGTGGTGCTGTGGGTGGGGTGGGACTCGGTGGTCTTGTCGGAGGGGGCCTCGGCGGTGGTGTTCGTGGCGGTCGCCCCGTCCGCCGTGTTCTCCCGCAGGTCCGGGTCCGCCGCGGTGGCGTCCTCGGACATGGGTCCGGATTCCGGCCGCTCGTGCTCCGGTTCGCCGTGGTTCGTACGCGGGGACATGCCCTCTCCTAGCTCGCCTGGGGTCAATCGGCCTGCGGGTGTGGGGGGAGGGGGTGGCGCGGCCCGCGCCGTGGGGGATGAGTACGCGGGCCGCGCCAGTTCGTGGGGGGAGCGAGGCGGGCCGGGGAGCGCAGGATTCTCCACGGCCCACCGGGTGATGGGTCCGGCCGGTGCCTCAGTGGCGGCGGTACGACGGACGCTGCATCCGGCGCCACCACATGAGGGCACCGCCGATGAGCAGGATGCCCGCGGCGCCGGCGCCCGCGGACGCGGCGATCAGCGGGGTGTTCTCGGAGGTGGTGCTCAGGCCGTCACCGAGGGCGCTCTTGGTGTCGGCGCCGCTCTTCACGGTCTTGCCGCGTGAACCGGCGGTCGGCAGGCCGACGTACGGGAAGTAGTTCTGGAACTTCTTGTCGTTCTTGTCGACCGCGTCACCGAGGTCGTTCTTGGCACCGACCAGCTCACCCTCGACGACCTGGAGCGCGACGTCGATCACGTCGTCGGTGAGGCGGCGTCCGTTCGGGAAGCCCGCGGTGTCGCCGTCGAGCACACCGAGCCGCTTGGGGTCCTTCGCCGGCTTGATGGAGGTGTTGAGGCGCAGTTCCTCGGACGGCGTCACGTACGGCGGCTGGTTGAGGTCCTTGACGCCCTTGAGGAACACGTCGACGAGGTCGTTGCGCGGCTCGGCCGGCGCCTTGATCTTGAAGATCGCCTCGATGAGCTTCGGCAGCTCGGGGTTGGTGACGTTCTTCAGGAACTGGGCGTCGTCCTTGGGCTTGGACGCGTTGAACTTGTCCTTGTCCTTGATCGGGTTGACGACCTCGTTGACCAGCGGCATGCCCAGGCGCGAGACCTGCTCGTAGTAGCCCTGCGCGTTCTCGCGCTGGATCGTCGACCACATGCCGACGATCGGCTGGTCCTCGGACTCGGCGATCAGGTCGTTCGGCACCTGGAGGGCGATGGTGTTGACGTTGTAGCCCTTGAGGGTGTCCCGGCCGACCTCGGAGAGGTCACCGCCGTACAGCAGGTCGAACACGCGCAGGTCGGCGAAGAACGGGTCGTCGGCCTGGCCTGCGAACGTCTTGGCGCCGTTGGACAGCTTGTAGATCGCCTGGTCGCGCAGCTTGGAGTACTTCGGCATCGAGGCCTTGCCCACGTTGGACGGCGCCACCGGCACATCGTCCGCGAGCTTGGTCTCGTGCTCGACCTTGCCGTCCTTCTCCTTGATCAGGGTCAGGTCGTAGGTCTGGGTGACGTTCAGGTCGGGGTCGTACAGGCTGTCGACCACACCCGTGTTGTAGAGGAAGGACTTCCGGTTCTTCACGTTCGTCTTGAACGTGTAGCGGAAGACCAGGTCCTCCTTCGCGTCGCCGTTGCTGTCGATGCGGATGTCGTACTGCGCGTCCTCGGCGAACTGGTAGAAGTTCGGGCCGCCACCGGGCTCCTCGAACGGGATCACGTTCGCGATGATCGTCGTCGTGTCCGGGTGGTCCGGGCTGACGAACGCGTAGAAGTCGGTGTTGTCGTACTGAGGGGTCCCCGAGATGAGGGGAGCCTCGCGGTGGCTGGAGGCGTTCGCCGTTCCGGGGGCCAGAACGGCGACGCCGGCGGCGGTGAGCCCCCCGGCGGCGAGCGCCCCACAAATGAGAGTCGCGACGCCCTTGCGCCCCGAGCCGCTGTTGGAGATAGCTGCAGTCATGCCGTCCTGCCGTCCGTCCTCTGTGCCAACTTGCCTGACGGACAGTGATACGGACCGGAGGGCCGATCGGATTGGTCGAAAACAAAAAACTTTTTTTCGCTGCTCCACCCGCGTTTCGGCCGCTCGGATCCGTACCCCATCCGGAGGTGTGTCCGTTGCGAATGCCTGGTGTGACGGGACGGCCCGGGTGCGGCCGCGGAGAGGGGGACCGGATGGAGGCGGACGAGCTGCTGGTGCTCGTCGCCGGCGGGGATCACCGGGCATTCGAGCAGTTGTACGGACTGGTGTCCGGGCCGGTGTTCGGACTCGTGCGCCGGGTCGTGCGCGACCCGGCCCAGTCCGAGGAGGTCGCCCAGGAGGTGCTCCTGGAGGCCTGGCGCTCCGCCGCCCGCTACGACCCCGGCCGGGGCAGCGCCCTGTCCTGGATCCTCACGCTCGCCCACCGGCGCGCCGTCGACCGGGTGCGCAGCGCCCGCGCCGCCTCCGACCGCGAGCAGCGCGAGGGCCGGCGCTATCACGACCCGGCCTTCGACCAGGTGGCGGAGGAGGTCGAGGCGGGCCTGGAGCGGCAGTTGGTGCGCCGCTGCCTGGACCGGCTGACCAATCTCCAGCGGCAGTCCGTCACCCTCGCCTACTACGACGGCTACACGTACCGTGAGGTCGCCGAGCGGCTGAAGCTGCCGCTCGGCACAGTGAAGACCCGGATGCGCGACGGACTCACGCGGCTGAGGGACTGTCTGGGAGGCGCCGCGTGAGTGTGTTCGGAAAACTGTTCGGCCGGGGTGACCTGCACTCGCTGGCCGCGCCCTACGCCCTGGACGCCCTGGAGCGGGACGAGCGCCGCCGCTTCGAGAAGCATCTCGACAAGTGCGACCGCTGCGCCGCCGAGGTGCGCGCCCTGGCCGAGGACGCCGTCCGGCTCGCCTGGTCCCAGTCGGCGCCGCCGCCGGCCGCGATGCGTGACCGGGTGCTGGCCGCCGTACGCGCCACCCCGCAGGAGCCGGGGCGTGCGCCGGAGCGGGCGTACGAGCCCCAACTGCCCCCACATGTCTGGGGCACGCGGCCGGCGCCGGGACGCTCCCGTGCGCCCCGCGCGCGCCGGCCGGTGTTCGTGCCGTTCGCCACGGCCACCGCCGCCGCGGCGCTCGTCGTCGCCTCGCTCTTCGCCGTCCAGGCGAACCGCACCCAGGACCAGTTGAACGCGGAGCGCGCCCAGGCACGTGAGATCGCCCACGTTCTCGCAGCTCCGGACGCCCGGGCGAACACGGGTACGGACACCAAGGGCCGCAGTATCGGAGTAATCGCTTCCGCGTCCGAGGGTGAGGCGATCATCACCTTGAGCGGATACGGGCAGCCGGCCGGCGGGCAGGTGCATCAGCTCTGGCTCATGCGCCCCAACGTGCAACCGCGCTCCCTGGGCCTCTTCGACGGCGACACGCCCTTGGTCGCGACCGGTCTCGACAAGACCTCGACATCACTCGCTGTGACCGTGGAGCCCGACGGGGGCTCAGCTCAGCCCACCAGTCAGCCGATTGTCCAACTCACCCTGAAATCGGTTGGATTCGGAGAGTGATCGGACAGGAGTCGTCAACCCCCTTACGGGGAAGGTGATTCCTGTGAGCTCTTTACACGCGTGCCCGGACGGGGCGATAGGGTTACCCTGCCCGGGCCGGGTGGACTCGTACGGGTGGGGAGTGACATGGAACAGATAACGATGCGCAGCAGGGCGAGGGTCCCTGCGATCACCTGCGGGAGCAGCGCGACCAAAGCGCGGCTCGACCGCCATCTCTCGGTGCTGGCGGGCCCCGCCATACCGCAACGGGAGACGGTCGAGGCGACCTCGCTCATGCTCGAACTGACCGCACGCGAACCCGCTCACGCCCGCAACAGGACGGCCCGCGTCTCGCTGTTCGCACCCCTGCGACGGCTGCGCCGCTCCCTGTTCGGCGGACACAAGCACTGAGCCCCGCGCTCAGCGGACCACACCGTCCCGGCGCAGCGCTGCGATCTTCTCGTCCGTCATCCCCGCGGCACGCAGCAGCGTTTCGGTGTGCTCCCCGAGCGCGGGCACGTCCCCCCTCCCCGCCTCCGACCCGCCCGGCAGTGTGATCGGAGGCAGCGGCAGGCACCCCCGACGGCCCGACCGGCGCACCCACTTCCCCGCCACCGCTCCCGGGTCGGTCATGTGCGGGGGTGGGCGTAACGCCGTACGGCGAGCGGCGCGAACGCCGCGATCAGCACCGCGCACCAGAGCAGCGACCCGGCGACCGGATGCGCCACCGGCCAGGCGGCGCCCTCGGGCACGGGCGCGTTGCCGAACAGCTTCCGCAGGGCCGTGGTCACCGCGCTGAGCGGGTTCCACTCGGCGAGCGCGCGCAGCCAGCCCGGCAGATTGTCCGTGGGGATGTAGGCGTTGGACAGCAGCGGCAGCATGAACGTGGCGCTGCCGAGCTGGCCGGCCGCCTCCTCGCTGCGTGCGAGAAGCCCGAGGAAGATCCCGGCCCAGGTGCACGCGAACCGGAACAGCAGCAGCAGACCCACCGCGCCGACGGCCCCCGCCGCCGACCCCTCCACACGCCAGCCGACCGCGAGCCCCACCAGCAGGAAGGGCACCGTCCCCGCCGCCGTCACCAGCACATCGGCCGCCGCCTGCCCCAGCGGCACCGCCGCCCGGCTGATCGGCAGGGTGCGCAGCCGGTCCGTCACCCCCCGGTGGACGTCCTGCGCCGCCTGGAACATCCCGGTCATGATCCCGTTGGCGGCGGTCGCCACCAGCAGGCCCGGCACCAGGAAGGAGCGGTACGCGGCGCCGGGCATCGCCAGCGCGCTGCCGAAGACGTACCCGAAGAACAGCAGCATCGTGATCGGCATGGTCTGGGTCAGGATCACGAGCGCCGGGTTGTTGCGCACCCGCAGCAGCTGCCGGCCCAGCATGGCCGTGCCGTCGTACGCCAACGCGCTCATGCCGCCATCACCTTGTCGCCGGTCAGGCGCAGGAACACGTCGTCGAGGGTGGGCGGTCTCAGGCTCGCGTCGAGCAACGGCACGCCCACCGCGTCGAGTTCGCGGACCAGCCGGGGGAGGGTGAGCGTGCCGTCGCGGGTGACCGCGCCGACGGCCCCCCGCTCGTGGTCGAAGGACGGTTCGGCGCCGGTGAGCCGGTCGAGGACGGCGGCGGCCCGCGCCAGCTCCCCCCGGTCGGCGACGACCACCTCGGCGTAGGAGCCGATGAGCGCCTTGAGATGGGCGGGGGAGCCGGTCTCGGCCACCCGGCCCCGCTCCATCAGGGCGATGTCGTCGGCGAGCCGGTCCGCCTCCTCCAGGTACTGGGTGGTCAGCAGGACCGTGGTGCCGTCCCGCTTCAGCTCGCGCACCGCGTCCCAGATGTCGGTGCGGGAGGCAGGGTCGAGGCCCGTGGTCGGCTCGTCCAGGAACAGCACCTCCGGGCGGCGGATCAGGCTCGCGGCGAGGTCGAGCCGGCGGCGCATCCCGCCGGAGTAGGTCGAGGCGGCGCGGTCGGCGGCCTCGGCGAGGCCGAAACGGGCGAGCAGGTCGTCGGCGCGCCCGGCCGGGCCGCGTACCCGGTGCAGCCGGGCGAAGAGGCGGAGGTTCTGGCGGCCGGTGAGGTCCCCGTCGACCGACGCGTACTGGCCGGTGACGCCGATCGCTCGGCGTACGGCCGCCGCCTCCCGGGCCAGGTCGTGGCCGGCGACCCGGGCCGACCCCGCGTCCGGACGCAGCAGCGTGGTCAGCAGTCGTACCGCGGTCGTCTTGCCCGCGCCGTTCGGCCCGAGGATCCCGCAGACCGTCCCCCGCGGCACGGCCAGATCCAGGCCGCGCAGGGCCCGCACCTCGCCGAACCGCTTCTCCAGACCTTCACTAAGTACACCGTACGTAGTTGTCATGGGTCGACCATAGCGCACTACGTACGGTGTACGTAACTACGATGGTGGGCGAGGTGATGATCGATGGCGGGCCGAGCGGCCGTACCCGAAGTGATCTGGGCCCGTCCCGAGCGGACGGGCCGGGGGCCGAGGCCCGCGTACACCCGTGCCGACATCGCCGCGGTGGCGGTGCGGATCGCCGACGAGGGCGGGCTCGACGCGGTCTCGATGCGGCATGTCGCCGCCGCGCTGGGCTGCGGGACCATGTCGCTGTACAACTACGTCCCCCGCAAGGAGGACCTGTACGAGCTGATGGTGGACGCGGTCAGCGGCGAGCACGAGGAGTGGGAGCCGAGCGGGGACTGGCGGGCGGACATGCGCAGGGTCGCCGGCGACACGCGCGCGCTCATGCACCGGCATCCCTGGCTGCCGAGGCTGATGTCCCCCGTGTACGGGTTCAGCCCGCACGCGCTGCGGTACCTGGAGCACTGCCTGGCCTGCCTGGATCCGCTGGAGACGACGTACGGCGTGAAGATGCAGCTCGTCGGCATGATCAACGGGGTCGTGACGATGTACGTCGTCAATGAGCTGGCCACCGCCGAGCGGGCCCGGTCGCTGCCGTGGTCGGAGGAGCAGGAGAACGCGGTGCGGATCGGCTATCTCGGGAGCCAGCTGGCTGGCGGGGCCTATCCGCGGATGGCCGCGGCGTTCCTGGAGGATCCGGGGCCGATCGATCTCGAGGCGGTCTTCGGGTTCGCGGTGGAGAGGGTGCTGGACGCGTTCGCTCCGCGGGGGTGACGGGTTGTTCTGCGGGTGCGGGTGCGGGTGCGGGTGCGGGTGCGGGTGCGTGGGGCTGGTCGCGCAGTTCCCCGCGCCCCTGAGGGAGTTGGCCCCGCTGTGTGTCAGAAGTCCCCTCGGGGAAGGCTCCATCCCGCGCGGAGTCGAGGGGGTGGGGGCTTGGAGTCCTTGGGGGCGGAGGATCCCGGGCGCATCGGTCCGTACCGGCTCCTCGCGCGGCTCGGGTGCGGTGGTATGGGGCGGGTCTATCTCGCCCGGTCGGAGACGGACGAGCAGGTCGCGCTCAAGGTCATCCAGCCCGAACTGGCCAGGGATCCCGCCTTCCGCAAGCGGTTCGCCCGCGAGGTCGAGGCGTCCCGCTGTGTCGGCGGACCCTTCACCGCGGGCGTCGTCGACGCGGATCCCGAGGGCAGTCCGCCCTGGCTGGCCACCGCCTACATCCCCGGGCCCTCGCTGACGGAGGCCGTGCGCGGCGGCGGGCCGTTCGGCGCGCGGGCGGTGTGCGAGCTGGGGCGCGGGCTGGTGCAGGCCCTCGGCGCCATCCACGCGGCCGGGGTGGTCCACCGCGACCTCAAGCCGGGCAATGTGCTGCTGGCGTCCGACGGTCCGCGCGTCATCGACTTCGGCATCTCGAAGGTGAGCGACGCCAGCGCGCTGACCCACACCGGTACCACCATGGGCTCCCCGGGCTACATGGCACCGGAGCAGATCCGCGGCGAGGGCACCGGGACCGCCACCGACGTCTTCGCGCTCGGGGCCGTCCTGGTCTTCGCGTCCACCGGCACCGGGCCGTTCGGCGAGGCCTCGCCCGATGTGCTGCTGTACCGCATCGTCCACGAGGAGCCGTATCTGGAAGCGGTCCCGGACCGGCTGCTCGGCGTCGTGGCCGCCTGTCTGGCCAAGGACGCGGCACGGCGCCCCGGCCTCGGCGAGGTCGCGGCCGCCCTCGGCACGACGGCCCCGGTCCGCACCGGCGATCCACGGCACCTCCTGGTCCGGGGCGCGGGGACGGGCCGCCGGCACCCGGACGCCGTCGGGGCGTCCGCCCCGCGCGGCCCCACCCACCCGCCGGCCACGGCCCCCGCCCCCGGCCCCGAGCCTGCCCCGGCGGCCCCCTCCGCCCCCACCCGTCGTCGTCTCCTCCTCGCCGCCGCCGGGGTCACCGCCTCCGCCGCCCTCGGGTTCACCGGCTGGAAGCTGCTCGACGACGGGCCCCCGGCGAGGGCGGGCACCCGGCTGTGGCGGTTCCCGGTCACCGGTGTGCTCGTCAACCACCCGAGTGTCGCCGGGGACCTGGTCTACGCGGCGAGCAACGACGGCACGCTGTACGCCGTCGACGTGGCGTCCGGGGCGCGCAGATGGTCGTACACGACCGGTGCGGCGCTGGGCTCGGCGCCCTGGGTGCTCGGCGGCGTGGTCTATCTCGGCGGCGACGACGGCGGGCTGTACGCCCTCGACGCCCGCTCGGGCGCCAGACGCTGGGCGTTCCGCACGGGCGGGATCGTGCACTCGCCCGCGGTCGGCGGCGGGGTCGCCTACCTCGGCAGCTCGGACGGGTATCTCTACGCCGTCGACGTCTCGGACGGGAGCAGGCGGTGGCGGTTCAGGACCGGCCACGACACCCACTCGCCCACGGTCGCCGGCGACACCGTCTACGTGGGGTGCAGCGACACCCGCCTGTACGCCGTCGACGCGGCCACCGGCAAGCTGCGCTGGCGGTTCACCACGGCGGGCGCCGTCTCGTGGTTCCCGGTGGTGACGGGCGGGCTCGTGTACTTCGGGAGCACCGACCGGAACCTGTACGCAGTCCGGGTCGCGGGCGGGACGGAGGTCTGGCGGGCGAAGGGGGTCTCCGCCCAGGCCGGACCGCTCGTGGCGCGGGGGACTGTCTACTGCGGGAGCGGGCGGGAACTGCGCGCCTGGGACGCCCGGACCGGCGAGCGGCGCTGGTCGCTCGCCACCGACGGGGACGTGGGCGCGCCCGCCGCCGCCGACGGGGTCGTGTACGTCGGAAGCAGCGACCAGCGGCTGTACGCGGTCGACGCCGGCAGCGGTGAGAAGCGCTGGACGTTCACGGCCGGTGCGGAGGTGGGGCCGCCCACCGCCACCGCCGACGCCGTGTACTTCGGGGGCGCCGACAGCCGGCTCTACGCCGTGCGCACCTGACGTTCCCCCGCGCGCTCCGCCCGCGCTCCCACGCGCCCCCGCCGGCCGGAACCGGCCGTCGGCGGTGCGTGTCTGAAGTACGGCCCGGGGGTTCTTCGCGGGGGAGGTGGGAGCCGGTGTCCTGGACGGCGAAAGCACAGACGGGGGCGCGGGAGTCGTACCGGCGCTGTGCCCGGCTCACCGGGCCGCTGTCGGCGCCGACGGGCGGCGGCCCGGTGGAGGTGCGGTTCCGGAGCGTGCTGAGCACCTCGCAGCGGATCGCCCTCACCGCCCTCGCGCTGCTCACCGGGTGCAGCGGGCTCGTGCTCGCCGGGTGGCTGCTGCTGCCCCGGCACGTGCCCGGCGGCGGCGCCCTGGCGCTCGGCGACTGGCGGCTGATCCTCGCCCGGCTCGCCTTCTGCGTGGTCGTCACCATCGAACTCGTCAAGGTGGTGCAGGTCTTCGCCGTCTGGACGTTCGCCCGGCACGCCCGCGACCCCGTGCCGCTCACCCCGCCGATCGGCCTGCGGGTGGCGATGCTGACCACCATCGTGCCCGCCAAGGAACCCCTCGACGTCGTGGAACGCACCCTGCGGGCCATGCGCCGGGTCACCTACTACGGCGGCAGCGTCGACGTGTGGATCCTGGACGAGGGCGACGACCCCGCCGTACGCGCCCTCGCCGCGCGCCTCGGCGTCCACCACTTCACCCGCAACGGCCGCCCCGAGTACCACCGGCCCTGGGGGATCTTCCGCACCCGGACCAAGGCCGGGAACCACAACGCGTGGCGCGCCGAGCACGAGCGCGGCTACGACGTGATCGCCCAGATGGACCCCGACCACGTCCCGCTGCCCTGCTTCCTGGAACGCTGCCTCGGCTACTTCCACGACCCCGACGTCGCGTTCGTCGTCGCGCCCCAGGTGTACGGCAACATGGACGACAACTGGATCGCGCACGGCGCCTCCGTCCAGCAGTACCTGTTCAGCGGGATCGTCGAGCGCGGCGGCAACGGCCTCGGCGCGCCGCTGCTGATCGGCACCAACCACCTCTACCGGGCGACGGCCTGGCGGAGCATCGGCGGCTACCAGGACTCGATCATCGAGGACCATCTGACCAGCATGCGCGTCCAGGGCACGGTCAACCCGGCCACCGGCCACCGCTGGAAGGGTGTCTACACCCCGGACGTGATCGCCGTCGGCGAGGGCCCCACCAGCTGGACCGACTACTTCAACCAGCAGAAGCGCTGGGCCTACGGCGTCTGGGAGATCAAGCTCAACCGCCGCCTCACCGAGGGCATCCGGCTCGACCGGCGCCAGCGGCTGCTCTACGCCCTGGTCCAGTTCTACTACCCGAGCGTCGCCGCGACCCTCCTCCTCGGCACGCTCGCCACCGCCCTCGCCCTGCTGCTCGGGGTGACGACCGCCGGTCTCGACGGGCCGACCTGGCTGGGCCTGTGGTCGGCCGGTATGGGGAACTGGCTGTGGCTGTGGTGGTGGCTGCGCCGCTTCAACCTCGCCGAGCACGAGCGGCGCGAACTCGGCGTCCGGGGTTTCGCCCTGGCCCTGTTCGCCGGGCCCGTCTACGTGTCGGCCGCCCTCTCCGCGCTCCTGCGCCGCCCCCTCGGCTACGCGGTCACCGCCAAGGGCGAGCTGCGCAGCCCCGACTCACCGCGCACCTTCCGGCTCCATCTGCTCTGGGCGGCCCTCATGGCGGCCCCGCTGACGGCCAGTCACCTCCTCGGCCACACCAACCCGGCACCCCGGCTGTGGGCGGTGCTGGCGCTGCTGACGGGACTGCTGCCGCCGCTGCTCGCGGCCCGGGAGACCCGGTGAGGCCCACCCCGGCACGGGTGCTCGCCGTGGTCCTCGCCCTGCTGCTCGGCGGGTACGTCTTCGTCGTGGCGCCGCACCTCGCGGGCGAGCGGGACCGGCGCCGCACGGCCGCGATCGACGCGGCGCTGCCGCCCACCCACCCCGTCCACCGGGGCCGCCCGGACCGCCGGGCCACGTTCCCCGCGCCCGGGGACGCCTTCGTCGGCATCATGACCGACGCGGGCGTCCACGACCTCACCGAGGCGGCCCGCTTCACCCGGGCCACCGGACACCTCCCGCAGGTCTACGAGTTCTCCCTGGACTGGGCGAGCGACCCCTTCGACGCCGGGCCCGTCGACGACATCGCCCGGCGCGGCATGATGCCCCTGCTGGCCTGGGAACCCTGGGACCACCGCGCCGAGCCCGACGAGGAGCGACTGCGCGGGGTCCAGCCCCGCTACCGGCTCTCCCGGATCATCGACGGCGCCTTCGACCCGTACATCCGCGCCTGGGCGAAGGGCGTCGCCTCGCTCGGCTACCCGGTGGGGATCCGCTTCGCCCACGAGATGAACGGCTACTGGTACCCGTGGTGCGAGCAGGCCAACGGCAACCGGCCGGGCGAGTACGCGCGGGCCTGGCGGCATGTGCACCGCCTCTTCGAGCAGGCGGGCGCCGACAACGCGGTCTGGGTGTGGAGCCCCAACGTCCACTACGAGAACGCCACCCCGTTCGAGGAGCTCTACCCCGGGGACGCGTACGTGGACTGGGTGGGCCTGTCCGGCTACTACGGCACCGTGGGTCTGGAGAACTACCAGTCCTTCGACCGGATCTTCACCGCCTCGGAGCGGCGGCTGCGCCGGCTCACCGCGAAGCCCCTGGTGATCACCGAGGTGGGGGCCACGGACGCGGCCGGCCGCAAGGCGGAGTGGATCACCGACATGTTCCGCTCGCTGCCCCGCCACCCGGGGATCATCGGCGTGATCTGGTACGAGGCGGTCCGGGTGATCGACTGGCGGGTCACCACCTCGGCCGCGAGCGTCCGCGCCTTCACGGCCGGGGTCTCGGCACCGCGCTACCGCACACCGTGGTCGCCGAACGCCTCGCCCCGGGGCGGCCCTTGACTCACAGCAGCGCGAACTGCCCCTCGGGGCCCTCCTCCTGATGGTCCAGCACGGAGGCGGGGCGCCGGGCGGAGTCCGGGACCGGCAGCACTCCGGCCGCCCGCAGCTCCCCGGCCGTGACCCGATCCGTGACGGTCAGCTCCCGACGGCCTGCGTGCACTTCCGCGAGCAGCGCCAACACCGTGATCAGCTCGAGGAGTTCGGACGTCCACGTCTGCTGCCAGACCGCCGGACGGATCGCCGCCAGGGTGCCCGGCTCGGCGCTCTCGTCGGTCCGGGAGGTGAACCAGCGCTCCAGGACCCGGACCCCCGTGCCGGTCTCGAAGTCCCAGGCCTCCGGCGGGACCGGCGAGATCCGGCCTTCGTCGAGATGGAGGGTCTCCTCCTCACGGTCGTAGAGGAGGGTCAGCGGACGGGCCGGGAGCGGGGCGCGGACGTAGGGGCGCCGGCCGCCGGGCAGCTTGGGGCGCTCGCCGTCCCGGCGCAGCAGCCACAGCGCCCGCCGGCCCGACTCGACGCCCCGGGCCCACACCTCGGGGTCCCGGGGGAGCGGGACGGTGAGATCGGGGCGGACGGCCGTCAGGGTCCAGGCCAGGAAGTCCACCGGATCGGGGGAGTGGCCCAGGTGCTCGAGGAGCCGGGGCGCCAGATTCGGCTCCGCGCCGCCCGGACGCCGGTACAGCGGACGCACGCGGCCGGGCCGCACCAGGGGCAGCAGGGAGGTGGCGAGGAGCGGGGCCGCCGGCAGGTCGGGGGTCTCCACCACGAACACCTGCCGTTCGTCCGCCACCCGCCACAGTTCCGGGCGGGCCGCGTCGATCAGCCGGTGGTCGGGGATCAGCCACTGCTCGTCGAACGGGGCGGCCAGCACCCGTACGGGCTCCGCGCAGGGGCCGGACGCCCGGACCAGCCGTTCGGTGCCGCCGTCGCCGCCGGGCAGCCGGCCGACCGCGGTGTGCAGGGTGCGCGAGCGCGTCGGCTCGAACAGGGCCTCGCGCTCCGGGCCCTCGGCCGTCACCAGCGCCTGCCAGCGGGCCTTCAGGGAAGCCGGGTCGGCGGCCGCCGGCCACCCCCGGCCGAGCCGCGGCGGTGCGACGGACCACGGCATGAGGTCCGCCAGCCGCGGAGCGTCGTCGTGCGTCACGCTGGGCATGGTACGGGGGACTGCCCGCGGCATGTCACGTCGTGCCGGGGGTCGCGTCGAGCGTGACCGAGAAGGAGAAACGGTCCCCCCGGTAGTGGATGACGGCCGCGTCGAGGACCCGCCCGTCGCCGTCGTGGATGACGCCCGTGTAGTGCAGGATCGGGCTGAGCAGGGGCACTTGGAGCAGCTGCGCGGTCTCCGGGTCCGCGAGCCGGGCCTCCACGGTGTCGGTGATCCGGGCGATGTCCGCGCCCACCACGTCCCTGAGCACCTTGGTCATCGGCCAGCGCACCAGGTCGTCCGGGTCGATCCGGGCGGCGATCTCGGGACGGACGTAGTTGCGGGCGTGGTTGGTCGGCTCGCCCGTCTTCTCGTCGCTGCGCAGCCGGTGGTACGTCGCCACCTCGGCCAGGTCCGGGAAGTGCTCGGCGAGTCCGGCGGGCACCGGGGCCCGCCCGTGCCCGAGCAGCCGGGTCGCCATGCCGGACTGCTGGGCCACGATCGCGTCGACCGAGCCCAGCAGCCGCACCGGCGCCCCCCGCCGCGCATCCGGCTCGATGAACGTGCCGCGCCGCCGGTGCCGGGTGATCAGACCCTCGTCCTCCAGTTCCTTCAGCGCCTGCCGCATGGTCAGCACGCTCACCCCGTAGTGCTCGGCCAGCCGCTCCTCGGTGGGCAGCCGCAGCGGGTCGCGGGGCGAGCGGCCGAGTATCGAGGCGCGCAGCGACTGCGACACCTGGTACCAGAGCGGCAGCTTGCGGTTGAGGACGATCGAGTCCGGGGCGAAGGAGGTCACGGGCCATCCGTACCGGTCGGCACGGGCCGGTGCAAGGGGCGGAAGTGGCGTTCGAGGCCGTGCCACACGTCGTCGTAGCGCCGCTGCCGATGGTCCGCGCCGGCCGCGTGCGGGGTGAGGGTGAGCGGCCACCGTGTCTCGAACATGAACGCGAGGCCGTCGTCGACCCGCTGCGGCCGCAGCTCGGCGGCGCTCGCCCGGTCGAAGGTCTCCCGGTCCGGCCCGTGCGCCGACATCATGTTGTGCAGCGAGCCGCCGCCCGGCACGAAGCCGCCCTTTCCGGCCGACTTCGCGTCGTACGCGCCCTCGATCAGCCCCATGTACTCGCTCATCACGTTCCGGTGGAAGTACGGCGGCCGGAAGGTGTCCTCGCCCACCAGCCAGCGCGGCGCGAACACCACGAAGTCGACCTCGGCCAGACCCGGGGTGTCCGACGGGGACGTCAGCACCGTGAAGATCGACGGGTCCGGATGGTCGTACGAGATGCTCCCGATGACATTGAAGCGGCGCAGGTCGTAGACGTACGGGACATGGTTGCCGTGCCAGGCGACCACATCGAGCGGCGAGTGGTCGTACGTCGCGCTCCAGAGGTTGCCGCAGAACTTGTTGACCACCTCCACCGGCCCCTCGACGTCCTCGTACGCGGCGACGGGCGCGCGGAAGTCGCGCGGGTTGGCCAGTCCGTTGGCGCCGATCGGGCCGAGGTCGGGGAGGTGGAAGGGGGCGCCGTAGTTCTCGCAGACGTACCCGCGCGCGGAGGCGTCCAGGAGCTCCACGCGAAAGCGCACCCCGCGCGGGATCAGCGCCACGTGCCCCGCCTCGGCGTGCAGCAGCCCGAACTCGGTGCGCAGCAGCAGCCCGCCCCGCTCGGGCACGATCAGCAGCTCGCCGTCGGAGTCGCCGAAGACCCGGTCCATGGAGGCGTTCGCGTGGTAGAGGTGCACGGCCATGCCGGTGCGCTGCGCGGCGTCGCCGTTCCCGCCCAGGGTCCACAGACCGGCGAGGAAGTCGGTGCCGTCGGCGGGCTCGGGCAGCGGCTCCCAGCGCAGCCGGTTGGGGTCGGCGACCGTCTCGGTGAACGGGCCGGTGCGCAGCTCACCGTTGCCGGCGCGGGTGAATTCCGGGTGGGCGGCCGAGGGGCGGATCCGGTACAGCCAGGAACGGCGGTTGCGGGCGCGCGGCTCGGTGAAGGCCGTACCGCTGAGCTGTTCCGCGTACAGGCCGAGCGGGGCGCGCTGCGGCGCGTTGCGGCCCTCGGGGAGCGCGCCCGGCACGGCCTCGGAGGCGTGCTCGTTGCCGAACCCCGAGAGGTAGGACAGTCCCTCGGCGGTCTTGCGTGCGTCCCCGCTGCTCATCGTCGCTCCCTCGCGTGGCGGTTCCTTGCGGTTCCTTGCCCGGCCGATTCCTATGCATCACCGTAGGATTGCGTTTTCGTGGGCGCAAGAGGTCCGCCGCTCCTCCTCACTGAGGACGATCACACCCGGCCAGAACCAGACCCCAGGGGGATCCGCGTGTCGGACAGGTGCTCTAATCTCCCGGGCATGTCGTGGAAGCGCGCAGCCGTCGTCGCGCTCACGGTCTGTGTCCTGCCGCTGGCCGGAGCCGTGGGCTGCGGGTCCGGTGATGCCCGGGAACAGGGGACCGTGGTCTCGCCCTCGCCCGTCGGCAAGGTCCTGGACGACACGGACGACGACGGGCGTCACTACCGCGAGGTGGACAAGAAGGGCGCGCCCCGGGTGGGCGTCGAGGTCCAGCCCGACAGCGACGGCAGCTGGGACGTCCGGCTGCGGCTGACCGACTTCCGCCTCTCGCCGTCCGGCGCGCGCGCCAGGGCGGTCACCGGCCACGGCACCGCCCGGCTCTCGGTCGACGGCCAGCCCGTGGCCGATCTGCGCAGCCCGGCCTACCGTATCCCCGCCGGTTACCTCCCGCACGGCACCCACCAGGTGACCGCGCGGCTGTACGCGGACGACGGCACGGTCTGGGCCGTCGACGGCAAGCCCGTCGAGAGCACGGCCGACATCACGGTCTCGGAGCCCTCACCGTCCCCCTCCGGGGCACCTTGAGTGCAACGGCCACCTTTCTCCGTACCGGGGGCGAGGTTCCACCAGGCTCCGACGGAAAGGCATCATGAAGTCCGTGCCCCAAGCGACATCGCTCCGTCGTGCGCCGGTCCAGCGGCGCAGTGCCGAACGGCTGACCAGGATCCTGGACGCCTGCGCCGACCTGCTGGACGAGGTCGGCTACGACGCCCTGAGCACCCGCGCCGTCGCCCAGCGCGCCGGTGTGCCCATCGGCTCCGTCTACCGGTTCTTCGGCAACAAGCGGCAGATGGCCGACGCCCTCGCCCAGCGCAACCTGGAGCGCTGGTCGGAGCGCGTCACGGAGCGGCTCGAGGGGGCCCGGCACGGTGACTGGCGGGCCGCCATGGACGCCGTGCTCGACGAGTACCTGGCCATGAAGCGCACCGCGCCCGGCTTCTCCCTCGTCGACTTCGGCAACCAGATCCCGGTCGGTGCCCGCCAGGCCGAACCCAACCACCGCGTCGCCGACCGCCTCACCGACCTGCTCTCCGCCTACCTCGACCGCACCCCCGACGACGATCTGCGCCGCACCTTCCTCATCGCCGTCGAAACCGCCGACACCCTGGTCCAGCTGGCCTTCCGCGTGGACCCGGAGGGCGACGCGAAGGTGATCGCGGAAATGCGGGAGCTGCTGCGGGCGTATCTGGCACGCGTACTGGACTGAGCCTTCCTGACGCCGGGCCGGGCCGCACCGTGGCGTGCCGTGCGGGGGCGTGTTGTGTCGTGGCGTGCGGGGTTATGGCGGGCTGTGTCGGGCGGGGTCGTGCAGGCTTGCCGGGCCGTGCCGTGCGGGGGCGTGTTGTGTCGTGGCGTGCGGGGTCGGCGGGCTGTGTCGGGCCGCGCCGGGCAGGGTCGTGCCAGACTTGCCGGGCCGCACCCGGGCCGTGGCGTGCGGGGCCGTGCCGGGCCTGCCGGGGTGTGTGTGCGGTGTTGTGGCGTGCGAGGTCGTGGCGGGCCGTGCTGGGTGTGCCGGGCCGTGCTGGGTCGGGCCGTGCCGTTCCCGCGTCAAGTCGTTCCGGGCTGTGCCCGGCCTGCCGGGCCGTTGCCGGGCCGTGCTGTTCTCGCGCCGCGCCGCGCCGTTCCCGGGTCGTGCCGGGCCCTGCTGTTCCTTGGACGGGCCGATCCGCGCCCTTCCCGTGCCGTGCCGCTCCCGTGCCGTGTCGTTCCCACGTTGCGCCGTGCCGTCACCGCGTCCCGCCACGCCACGCCTCGCCGTGCCGTTCCCGCGCCGCGTCCCGCCACGCCCCACCGTGCCGTCACCGCGCCCCACCGTGCCGTCACCGCGTCCCACCGCGCCCCGCCGTGCCGTTCCCGTGCCGCGTCCCACCGCGTCCCGCCACGCCCCGCCGTGCCGTTCCCGGGGCGGGTTCGGGCCGGGCTCGGTGGGTCTTGCCGGGGGCGACCCCTCGCCGAAGGGCATACCGGTCGGTATGCTCGGCGGAACGAAGGCAACGCCGCCGCTCCCGGGAGGACCCGTGTCCCGCACTGCCCTGCGAATCTGCCCCCTGTGCGAGGCCACCTGCGGGCTGACGCTCACCGTCGAGGGGAGCAAGGTCACCGGCGCCCGCGGTGACCGGGAGGATGTGTTCAGCAAGGGGTTCATCTGCCCCAAGGGCGCCAGTTTCGGCGCCGTGGACGGGGACCCCGACCGGCTGCGCACCCCGCTCGTCCGCCGGGGCGGCGAGCTGCGCGAGGCCACCTGGGCGGAGGCCTTCGACGCCGTCGCCGCCGGGATCCGCCCGGTCGTCGAGCGGTACGGGCCGCACTCCGTCGGGGTCGTCCTCGGCAACCCCAACGTCCACACCGTGGCCGGCGCCCTCTACCCCACCGTGCTGCTCGGCGGGCTCGGCACCCGCAGCGTCTTCACCGCCTCCACGGTCGACCAGATGCCCAAGCACGTCTCCAGCGGACTGCTCTACGGCGACGCCCTCGCCATCCCCGTGCCCGACCTGGACCGCACCGACCATCTCCTCCTCATCGGCGCCAACCCCCTGGAGTCCAACGGGAGTCTGTGCACCGCCCCCGACTTCCCCGGCAAGCTCAAGGCGCTCAAGGCCCGCGGCGGAACCCTCACCGTCATCGACCCGCGCCGCACCCGCACCGCCAAACTCGCCGACCGGCACGTGGAGATCAGGCCCGGCACCGACGCCCTCCTGCTCGCGGCGATGACGTACGTGCTCTTCGAGGAAGACCTCGTGGACCTGGGGGAGCTGGCCCCGCATCTCGAAGGGGTCGACGAAGTCCGGGACGCCGTGCGGGAGTTCGCCCCCGAGGCGGTCGCCCTCGCCTGTGACGTGGAGGCCGGGGTCATCCGGACCCTCGCCCGGGAACTCGCCGCCGCCCCCACCGCCTCGGTCTACGGCCGCATCGGCAGCTGCACGGTCCCCTTCGGCACCCTCGGCAGCTGGCTCGTCGACGTCCTCAACATCCTCACCGGCAACCTCGACCGGCCCGGCGGCGCCCTCTTCCCGCTGGCCGCGACGGACCGGACGCCCCGCCCGGCCGGCCCCGGGCGCGGCTTCCGGCTCGGCCGGTGGCACTCCCGCGTCAGCCGCCACCCCGAGGCGAAGGGCGAACTGCCGCTGTCCGCGCTCGCCGAGGAGATCGACACCGCCACCGAGGAGGGCGAGCCGATCCGCGCGCTCATCGCGGTGGCCGCCAACCCGGTGCTGTCCGCCCCGGACGGCGACCGTCTCGACAAGGCGCTCGGCGCGCTCGACTTCATGGTCAGCGTCGACCCGTACCTCAACGAGACCTCGCGCCACGCCGACGTCGTGCTGCCGCCGCCCCCGCCCGCCCAGAGCCCGCACCACGACTTCGCGCTCAACGCCCTCGCCGTGCGCAACCAGGTCCGCTACTCGCCCCCGGCCGTCCCGCTGGAGCCCGGCCGGATGGCCGAGAGCGAGATCCTCTGCCGGCTGATCCTGGCCGCCACCGGCATGCACGGCGCCGACCCGTCCGCCGTGGACGACCTGGTCATCGGCCAGACCCTCGGCAAGGCCGTCGCGGAGGCCCACTCACCGGTGCACGGCCGCGACCCCCAGGAGCTCGCCGCGCTGCTCACCGGCGAGACCGGCCCCGAACGCCGGCTCGACCTGATGCTCCGCCTCGGCCCCTACGGCGACGGCTTCGGCGCCGACCCCGACGGACTGACCTTCGCCCGTCTCCTGGAGCACCCGCACGGCATCGACCTCGGCCCGCTGCGCCCGCGCCTGCCGCAGGGCCTGAAGACCAGGAGCGGCCGGATCGAGCTGCTGCCCCCGCCGATCGCCGACGATCTCCCCCGGCTCACCGCCGCCCTGTCCGAGCGGCCCGACGGACTCCTCCTCGTCGGTCGCCGTCATCTGCGCTCCAACAACAGCTGGATGCACAACGTCCCCGCCCTCACCGGCGGCACCAACCGCTGCACCCTGCACATCCACCCCGAGGACGCCGAGCGCCTCGGCGTACGGGACGGGGCGCCGGTGCGGGTGAAGGGCGCCGGGGGAGAGGTGACCGCCCCGGCCGAGGTCACCGAGGGCGTGCGCCGGGGCGTGGTGAGCCTGCCGCACGGCTGGGGCCACGACCGGCCCGGCACCCGGCTCAGCCACGCCGCGACCGACCCCGGCGTCAACGTCAACCAGCTCCTCGACGGCAGCCTGCTGGACCCGCTGTCGGGCAACGCGGTCCTCAACGGCGTGCCCGTCGAAGTCGCCGCGCTCGTCGCAACGCCGTGACCTGGAATATTGCGCTTATTGCTCGCACGTCAACGTCTTGTTAACGCCGATTGAACGGACCTAACGTCAACGCACCGCCGACCCCCAGGTGGGATGTTCAAGGGCGAACGTTAGGTATCCATTCATGTTGACCATCCTCGGCTTCGCCATGATCGCGACCTTCCTGGTCCTGATCATGATGAAGAAGATGTCGCCGATCGCGGCGCTCGTGCTGATCCCGGCGCTGTTCTGCGTCTTCGTCGGAAAGGGCGCCAAACTCGGTGACTACGTCATCGAAGGCGTCGGCAGCCTCGCCCCGACGGCGGCGATGCTCATGTTCGCGATCGTCTACTTCGGTGTGATGATCGATGTCGGCCTCTTCGACCCGATCGTCCGGGGCATCCTGAAGTTCTGCAGGGCCGACCCGCTGCGCATCGTCGTCGGCACGGCGCTGCTCGCCGCGATCGTCTCCCTCGACGGCGACGGCTCCACCACCTTCATGATCACCGTCTCGGCGATGTACCCGCTGTACAAGCGCCTGAAGATGAGCCTGGTCGTGATGACCGGTGTGGCCGCCATGGCCAACGGCGTGATGAACACGCTGCCCTGGGGCGGCCCGACCGCCCGCGCCGCGACCGCGCTGAAGCTCGACGCGAGCGACATCTTCGTGCCGATGATCCCGGCGCTGGCCGTGGGCCTGCTCTTCGTCTTCGTCCTCGCGTACGTCCTCGGCCGCCGCGAGCGCACGCGGCTCGGCGTGCTGACGCTGGACGAGGCGCTGGAGCCCCAGGAGGCCGAGACCGTCCTCGTGGGCGCCGGCGCCGGCAGCGGTACCGAGACGAAGGCCACCGGCGGCAGCGGCGGCGCGTCCCTGCCCGAGGAGCCGCAGGACGAGGGCTTCCAGGGTCTCGACCCGAACCGGACCACCCTGCGCCCCAAGCTGTACTGGTTCAACGCGCTGCTCACGGTCACCCTGCTGACCGCCATGATCATGGAGTGGCTGCCGATCCCGGTGCTGTTCCTGCTCGGCGCCGCGGCCGCGCTCACCGTCAACTTCCCGCACATCCCCGACCAGAAGGCCCGGCTCGCCGCCCACGCCGACAACGTCCTCAACGTCTCCGGCATGGTCTTCGCCGCCGCCGTCTTCACCGGCGTCCTCCAGGGCACCGGTATGGTCGACCACATGGCCAGGTGGATGGTCGATGTCATCCCCTCCGGCATGGGCCCGCACATGGCCCTCGTCACCGGCCTGCTGAGCCTCCCGCTCACCTACTTCATGTCCAACGACGGCTTCTACTTCGGCGTCCTGCCGGTCCTCGCCGAGGCCGGCGCCGCGCACGGGGTCACACCGCTGGAGATGGCCCGCGCCTCGCTCGTCGGCCAGCCCCTGCACATGTCGAGCCCGCTCGTCCCGGCCGTCTACGTCCTGGTCGGCATGGCGAAGGTCGAGTTCGGCGACCACACCCGCTTCGTGGTCAAGTGGGCCGCCCTCACCTGTCTGGTGATCCTCGGGGCGGGCCTGCTGTTCGGCATCATCTGAGCTACCCCATGGAGGACTTCGTGAGGCCCGGCAGGAACCGCGGCTGGCTGCTCCGGCTCGTCATCGCCTTCTCCTTCGCGCAGGGGGCGGTGTCGATGGCGCGGCCCGCCGTCTCCTACCGGGCCCTCGCGCTGGGCGCCGACGAACGGGCCGTCGGCGTCATCGCGGGCGTCTACGCCCTGTTGCCGCTCTTCGCCGCCGTACCGCTCGGCCGCCGCACGGACCACGGCCGGTGCGCCCCGCTGCTGCCGGTGGGCGTGGTCCTCATCTCCGGCGGCTGCGCCCTGAGCGGCCTCGCGGGCTCCCTGTGGGCGATGGCGCTGTGGAGCGGCGTGATGGGCCTCGGCCACCTGTGCTTCGTCATCGGCTCCCAGTCGCTGGTCGCCCGCCAGTCCGCCCCGCACGAACAGGACCGCAACTTCGGCCACTTCACGATCGGCGCCTCGCTCGGCCAGCTGGTCGGCCCGATCGCGGCGGGCGCTCTGATCGCCCGCGACGACATGACGCACACCAGCGCGCTCGCCCTCCTCGTCGCGGGCGCGGGCTGCGCGGTCGCGTTCACCTCCCTCTGGCGCATCGAACACCGCGATACGGCGTCCAAGTCCCGTACGGCAGGCGGCGATCGCGTCCCCGTCGGCCGCATCCTGCGCGCCCGGGGCGTCCCGGCCGGCATCTTCGTCAGCCTCGCCGTGCTCTCCGCGACCGACATCCTCACCGCCTACCTGCCGGTGGTCGGCGAGCACCGGGGCATCGCGCCCTCCGTGATCGGTGTCCTGCTCAGCGTCCGCGCGGCGGCCACCATCGCCTGCCGGCTCGTCCTCACCCCGCTGCTGCGGCTGCTCGGCCGGGCGCTGCTGCTCGCCGTGACCTGTCTGCTGGCGGCGCTGCTGTGCGCGGGGATCGCGCTGCCGGTGCCGGTCTGGGCGCTCGGTGTGATCCTCGCCGTCCTCGGCTTCTGTCTCGGGGTGGGGCAGCCGCTGTCCATGACGACGGTCGTGCAGGCCGCGCCCGACGGTGCCCGTTCCACGGCCCTCGCGCTGCGGCTCACCGGCAACCGTCTCGGCCAGGTCGCCGCGCCCGCCACGGCGGGGCTGGTCGCCGGGGTCGCCGGGGTGGCGGCGCCCTTCGTGATGCTGGGCGCGCTGCTGCTGGTGTCGTCGGGGGTGGCCCTGCGCTCCCCGGCGAAGCCGGCCGAGCCGCGCGAGGCGGTCACCGAGCCGCGCCGCTCCGGCTCCGGCTCCGGTTCCGGCCCTGGCTCACCGGTGGGCCGTAAGAGGGAAGTAAGAGGGAAGGCCGACGGAGCGTAGGGCGAGGCTCCCGTCGTTCGGTGCGCGCATGTGACAAAGAGTCAGAAGAAGAGTGATTTGTATGAAAATCATCTGACTCGGAGGAGCCCGCATGCACGTCACGCCCCGCCCCCGCCGCGCCGGCGCCCGAATCGCCGCCCTCGCGGCCCTCACCGTCGCGGGGAGCGCCCTGACCGGGGCGCACGCCTTCGCCGCCGCCAACGGAGACGTCAAGATCCACGACGCCGAGACCGGTGTCGAACTGCCCGAGAACGACCCCCACGTCTGTCTCTTCTACATCGACGCCTTCAACTTCGACCCGAACGAGAACGCCTCCTGGACCATCGTGACCCAGCCGCCGTCCTCCGGCCCCGACGGCGCCTCCGGCGAGATCGCCCTCGACGCCACGGGGGCGGGTCGGAGCGAGGACATCTCCCTCCCCAACGGGCACTACAAACTCACCTTCACGACGGCCGACGGCGACGGCGCGGGCAAGCAGAAGGTCTTCTGGGTCGACTGCGCGTCCGGCTCGCCGAGCCCCAGCGGCAGCCCGAGCACCAGCACCAGCCCGAGCGGCAGCCCGAGCGGCAGCCCGAGCGCCAGTCCCAGCACCAGCCCGAGCGAGACGGAGACCGGTTACCCCACCGGCTACCCCAGCGGCCCGCACGGCTACCCCGGCGGCCCCCACGGCGGTCCCCCCGCCGGTGGCGGCGGGCTCGCGCGGGACGCCGCGTTCGGGCCGGTGGCCGGTGCGGCGGCCGTAGGCGTGGCCGCGGTCGGCGGAGTGGTCTGGTTCCGGCTCCGTCGCCGTCCGCATGGCGCCGCGTAGACGGAGGCGCAGGCGCAGGCCCTGGTACCGGACGCGCGCCTACCGCCTGACCCGGACGGTCGTCCTGACCGCCACGCTGGTCACGGGATGTGTGCACTGGACCCAGGACGAGGAACCCCCGGGCCCGGCGGCGGCCGGCCCGGGGGGCTCCGCCCGGGTCGCCGGGGCGGCACCCGGCGACCCCGCCGACGGCCGGGGCCCGCTCGCCACGCCCCGTCCCCAGGACGGCGACTCCCGCCCCCGGGGCGCGCCTTCCCCCGGCACGCCAGGCGACCCCCGCCCGGCGGCCGTCCCCCATCCCCTCGCCTCCGCGCGGGCCGTCCGCCTTCTCATCCCCTACCTCAGCGTGGACGCTCCGGTCATGGACCTCCGGCTCGACGACCGGCGCCGGCTGCCCGCGCCCGCCGAGAACGACGCCCACCGGGTCGGCTGGTACGCGGACGGTCCGGGACCGGGCGGCCGGGGGACCGCCGTCGCCGTCGGGCACCTCGACACGGACAGCGGTCCGGCCGTCTTCGCGGGCCTGTCGGAGCTGAGGCGGGGCAAGCTGATCGAGGTCCGCCGGGCCGACGGCCGTACCGCCGTCTACGCCGTCGACGCCCTGCGCAAGTACGAGAAGGCGCACTTCCCCAACGGGGAGGTGTACGGCGACCGCGGCCGCCCCGAGCTGCGGCTGATCACCTGCGGCGGCACCTTCCACCGCAGGACCGGCTACGACGGCAACCTCGTCGTCTTCGCCCATTTCACCCGCGTCCTCGAACCGGACCCCCGCCCCCGCTGACCCGAACCAGACCGTCCGGTTTCTCACCGGTCGGACCACGACGCCCGATCCGGGCCGTTCTCTTCCCCCGGGCGTGCACAGTCCGTTAACTTCCGTGACTCACCACATCAGTGAGCCCCCGGGGACACTTCCATGACACGCGCCATATCCCTGCACGACGTCAGCAAGGTCCACACCGGAGGGGTCCGGGCCGTGGACCGGCTGTCGCTGGACATCGAGCCCGGCGAGTTCCTGGTCCTGCTCGGGCCCTCGGGCTGCGGGAAGTCCACCGTGCTCAGAATGATCGCCGGCCTGGAGCACATCACCGAGGGCGAGGTGCTCCTCGACGGCGCGTACGCCAACGACCTCGCGCCCTCCGAGCGGAACATCGCGATGGTCTTCCAGAACTTCGCCCTCTACCCGAACATGACCGGCCGCGACAACATCGGCTTCCCGCTGCGCATCGAGACCCCCCGCGCCGACCCGGGCCCGCGGATCGAGGCCACCGCCCGGATGCTCGGCATCGAGGACCTCCTCGACCGCTTCCCCGCCCAGCTCTCCGGCGGCGAACGCCAGAGGGTCGCCATGGGCCGGGCCATCGCCCGCCACCCCTCCGCCTTCCTGATGGACGAACCGCTGTCCAACCTGGACGCCAAACTCCGCAACCACCTGCGCGCCGAGATGTCCAAACTGACCCGGGACCTGGGCGTCACCACGGTCCACGTCACCCACGACCAGGCCGAGGCCATGTCGCTCGGCGACCGGGTCGCCGTCCTGCGCGGCGGTGTCCTCCAGCAGGTGGACACCCCGCGCGCGGTCTACGCCCTGCCCCGCAACGTCTTCGTGGCCGCCTTCATCGGCACCCCGCGCATCAACCTCCTGCGCGGTGTGGTCCGCGCCCCGCTCGACGGGGCGATGACGGTCGGCCTCGGCAAGCAGGCCCTGCGGCTGCCCGAGCCGCTCTGTCTGGACCACCGGCTGCTGCGGGTGCAGCAGGGCCGCGAGGTGATCGTCGGGCTGCGCTCGGAGGCCGTACGTATCGCCACCGCCGCCGAGGCCCGCCCCGAGGAGACCCACATCACCGGGCTCGTGGAGCATGTGGAGTTCCAGGGTCACGAGGTCCTCGTCCACTTCGACACCGGCTCGAGCCCCGCTCTCGTCCCCGAGCTGGAGGCGCCCCGCCCGGTGCCGCGCCCGACCCGGCGCCGCCCCCGCGAGGGCGGGGTGCTCGGGCGCCTGCGGGGACGCGCGGGCGGTCTGCGGGCCGGACCCGTCGTCGCCCTGGACGAGCCGGCGGAACAGGACCGGCCGTCCGGTACCCCGCAGGTGCGCGTCCCCGGCGACCTGGTGGTCCGCACCACCCCCGACTTCGACCTCCGGTACGGCATGCAGGTCCCCCTCCTCGTGGACACCGCCCATCTCTTCGTCTTCGACCAGCACGGCGAGCGCATCTGCCCGGCCCCGGCGCGGCTGCCCGACCTGGAGGAGTGAGCAGGCGCACTCCCGTGCGGTGACGCGGTCGCCCCGGCGGCCCTGGTGCCGGAAAACTAACGACGCTAGTTTAGGGCGCGGACGACCACCACCGCCGGAGGGAACGCGATGAAGGCACACGACGGCATCTATCTCGACGGCGCCTGGCGCCCCGCCGCCGGCCGGGATGTGATCGAGGTCGTCGACCCGGCCGACGAGCAGGTGATCGCCCGGGTCCCGGCCGGTGACGCCGAGGACGTCGACGCCGCCGTACGGGCCGCGCGCGCCGCGCTCCCCGGCTGGGCGGCCACCCCGCCCGCCGCGCGCGCCGCCCGGCTGACCGCGCTCCGGGACGTCCTGGCGCACCGCAAGGACGAGATCGCCGAGACCGTCACCGCCGAACTCGGCTCGCCGCCCGCCTTCTCCCAGGCGGTCCACGCGGGCCTGCCGATCGCGGTCGCGGGCTCCTACGCCGAACTCGCCGCCACCCACTCCTTCGAGGAGAAGGTCGGCAACTCCACCGTCCTGCACGAGCCGGTCGGCGTGGTCGCCGCCATCACGCCCTGGAACTACCCGCTGCACCAGATCGTCGCCAAGGCCGCCCCGGCCCTGGCCGCCGGCTGCACGGTGGTCCTCAAGCCCGCCGAGGACACCCCGCTCACCGCCCAGCTCTTCGCCGAGGCGGTCCACGAGGCCGGGGTTCCGGCCGGGGTGTTCAACCTCGTCACCGGCCTCGGTCCGGTCGCCGGGCAGGCCCTCGCCGGGCATCCCGGCGTCGACCTGGTCTCCTTCACCGGCTCCACCGCCGTCGGACGGCAGATCGCCGCCACCGCCGGCGCCGCGATCAAGAAGGTGGCCCTGGAGCTCGGCGGCAAGTCCGCCAATGTCATCCTGCCGAGCGCCGACCTCGCCAGGGCGGTCCATGTCGGCGTCGCCAACGTGATGTCCAACTCCGGCCAGACGTGCAGCGCCTGGACCCGCATGCTGGTCCACCGCGACCACTACGACGAGGCCGTCGAACGTGCCGCGACCGCCGCCGCCAAGTACGCCGACCGCATCGGGCCGCTGGTGAACGCCCAGCAGCTCGCGCGGGTGCGGAGCTACATCGAGAAGGGCCTCGCCGAGGGCGCCCGGCTGGTCGCGGGCGGCCCCGAATCGCCGCGCGAGCGCGGCTACTTCGTCGCGCCGACCGTCTTCGCCGACGTCACGCCCGAGATGACGATCGCCCAGGAGGAGATCTTCGGCCCGGTCCTGTCGATCCTGCGCTACGAGGACGAGGAGGACGCCCTGCGGATCGCCAACGGCACGGTCTACGGCCTGGCCGGCGCGGTCTGGGCGGGGGAGGAGACCGAGGCGGTCGCCTTCGCCCGGCGCATGGACACCGGCCAGGTCGACATCAACGGGGGCCGCTTCAACCCCCTCGCCCCGTTCGGCGGCTACAAGCAGTCGGGCGTCGGCCGGGAGCTCGGCGCGCACGGTCTCGCCGAGTACCTGCAGACCAAGTCCCTTCAGTTCTGAGGAGGTTGCCGCCATGGTCCGCGCCGCCGTGCTCCCCGCCGTGGGTGCTCCCCTGGAGATCACCGACATCGACCTCCCGGAGCCCGGCCCCGGCCAGGTCCGGGTGCGTCTCGCCGCCGCCGGGGTCTGCCACTCCGATCTGTCCCTGTCCGACGGCACCATGCGGGTGCCCGTCCCCGCGGTCCTCGGCCATGAGGGCGCGGGCACGGTCGTGTCCGTGGGCGAAGGGGTCGCCCGGGTGGCGCCCGGCGACCGGGTCGTCCTCAACTGGGCCCCGTCCTGCGGGAGCTGCCACGCCTGCGGACTCGGCGAGGTCTGGCTGTGCGCCAACGCGCTGACCGGCTTCGCCGACGTCTACGCCCGCACCGCCGACGGCACCGACCTCCACCCCGGTCTGAACGTCGCCGCGTTCGCCGAGGAGACCGTCGTCGGCGCCCCCTGCGTCCTGCCGCTGCCCGACGGCGTCCCCCTCGTCGACGCGGCCCTCCTGGGCTGCGCGGTCCTCACCGGATACGGCGCGATCCATCACGCGGCACGCGTCCGCCCCGGTGAGACCGTCGCCGTCTTCGGGGTGGGCGGGGTGGGCCTGGCCACCCTCCAGGCCGCCCGGATCGCCGGCGCCTCCACGATCGTCGCCGTGGACGTCTCCCCGGAGAAGGAGGAGCTGGCGCGGGCGGCGGGCGCCACCGCGTACGTGGTCGCCTCCGAGCAGACGGCCCGTGAGATCCGCGGCCTCACCGGCAGGCAGGGTGTCGACGTGGCCGTGGAATGCGTGGGCCGCGCCGTGACCATCCGCACGGCGTGGGAGTCCACCCGGCGCGGCGGCCGCACCACGGTCGTCGGCATCGGCGGCAAGGACCAGCAGGTCACCTTCAACGCCCTGGAGCTCTTCCACTGGGGCAGGACCCTGTCCGGCTGCGTCTACGGCAACGCGAACCCGGCCGAGGACCTGCCGGTGCTCGCCGACCACGTCCGCGCCGGCCGTCTCGACCTCTCCGCCCTGGTCACCGGACACATCGCCCTCGACGGCATCCCGGCGGCCTTCGAGAACATGCTCGCGGGCAAGGGCGGCCGGTCCCTGGTGGTCTTCTAGGCCTTCCGGGGGGGCGCTCCCGGTCCTTTTCCGACTCTTTCCCCTCCCTTTGGCCGGACCCGGTTGCGGGCCCGGCCGAAAAGCCCCGTGCGCAAGTCGTTGACCACATACCGTCCGGTCAGTATGTTCCCGGGAACGTCCCCACCGCACCCACTGGAGTGTGCTCGTATGGACACGTTCCCCACCGCTCACCCGACCCCCACCGCGGCCCCGGCGACCACCCATCGCCGCCGCGTCGCCACCGCCGCCGCCCTCGCCTCGGCCGTCGAGTGGTACGACTACTTCGTCTTCGGCATCGCCGCCGCCCTCGTCCTGGGCGATCTCTACTTCCCGGCCGGCAGCTCCACCACCGGTGTCCTGGCCGCCTTCGCCACCTTCGGCGTCGGCTTCCTGGCCCGCCCGCTCGGCGGCATCGTCGCGGGCCAGCTCGGCGACAAACGCGGCCGCAAGCCCATGCTGGTCCTCGCGCTCACCCTGATGGGTGTGGCCACCACCGCCATCGGCCTCCTCCCCACCTACGACACCATCGGCGTCGCCGCGCCGATCCTGCTGGTCCTCCTCCGGGTCGTCCAGGGCGTCGCGGTCGGCGCCCAGTGGGGCGGCGCGATGCTGCTGGCCACCGAGTACGCCCCCGAGGGCAAGCGGGGCCTCTACGGCAGCGTCGTCCAACTCGGCGTCCCCATCGGCGTGGTGACCGCCAACACCGCCTTCCTCCTCGCCGGCGCCCTCACCACCGACACCGCCTTCGCCGCCTGGGGCTGGCGCGTCCCCTTCGTCGTCGGCCTGTTCGTCCTCGTCCTCGCCCGCTACATCCACACCCGCGTCGAGGAGACCCCCGAATTCCGCGCCGCCGAAAGGGCGTTGAACGAGCAGGAGAAGTCCGAGCAGAGCTCCCCGCTGCGCACGATCCTGCGCGAGCACCTCGGCACGGTCCTGCTGGCGGGCGGCTCCTTCGCCGTGAACACCGCCGCCTTCTACATCCTCATCACCGGCGTCCTCGACTACACCACCCGTGAACTCGGTATGGACCGCGGACCCGTGCTCGCCGTCTCCCTCGGCGTCAGCCTCACCCAGCTCGCCCTGATCCCGGTCTCCGCCGCGCTCTCCGACCGTCTCGGCCGCATCCGGATCTACGCCTTCGGCGCGGTCGGCATCGCCCTGTGGGCCGTACCGCTGTTCCTGCTGATCGACACCGGCTCACTGCTGTGGCTCGCGGTCGGCACCTTCGTCGCCAGCTGCTTCCTCAGCATCATGTACGGCCCCCAGGCCGCTCTCTTCGCCGAACTGTTCACCCCCGAGATGCGCTACACCGGCGCCTCCCTGGGCTACCAGATCGCCGCGGTCGCCGGCGGCGGCCTGGCCCCCTTCGTCATGGTCCTGCTGCTGGAGGCGACGGGCACCTCGCTCGCGGTCTCGGCCTACCTCGTCGCCCTCGCCGTGCTCGCGCTGATCTCCATCAAGGTCCTCGCGGGCCGGGCCCGTTCACGCTGACACGTCCTCCTGCGCGGGCCGCGGCCGCACCGCCGCGGCCCGCCGTCCCTTCGACCGCGACACCGCCACACCCGCCAGACACAGCGCCCCGCCCGCCAGCGTCAGCAGCCCCGGCACCTCGCCCAGCGCCAGCCACGACATCAGGACCACCAGCGCGGGCACGGCGTACGTCGTCGCCCCCATCCGCCCGGCCGTCGTCCGGGCCAGCGCGTACGCCCAGGTGGTGAAGGCCAGCGCGGTCGGGACGACCCCCAGATAGACCATGTCGAGGGTGGCGGACAGCGGGGCGTCCGCCGCCTCCCGCACCAGCTGCCCGGCGAACGGCAGACACAGCACCGCCCCCACCGCGCACCCGAACGCCGTCACCTGGAGCGCGCTCGCCTGCCCGAGCGCCGGCTTCTGTGCCACCACCCCGCCCGCGTACGCCACGGCCGCCGCCAGACACAGCACCACGCCGAGCAGCGAGGACCCGCCCCCGCCCGACATCGACAGCCCCACGGTCACCGCCCCCGCGAAGGACACCGCCATCCCCGCCAGCAGCCTCGGCGGCAGGGCGTCCCCGAGCAGCCGCGCGCCCAGCAGCGCGATGAGCAGCGGGCCGATGTTCACGACCAGGGCCGCCGTTCCCGCGTCCACCTGCTGCTCGCCCCAGTTCAGGACCACCATGTACACGCCGAACCAGAGCACGCCCGAGACCGTGATCCCCCGCCAGGCGGCCTTCGGCGGCCACCCCTCACGCCGTACGGCGCACAGGACCCCCAGCACCAGCGCACCGGACAGCAGCCGGCCCAGCGCCAGCGCGCCCGGGGAGTAGGCGTCCCCGGCGCTGCGGATCGCCACGAAGGCGGAGGCCCAGGCGACCACGGTGAAGCCGGCCGCACCCGCGGCGAGCAGCTCCGGACGACGTGCGGTGTTCATCATGCTCCCGAGGCTGGAGACGTGCGGGGGGACGGAGCTCGCGGCATTCGGACGGGGACGTCCGGGTTTCCCGCTCGGCTCAGGCCAACGCGCCCTGCCGGATGCCCAGCAGTTCGGCCAGGGCGCGCTCGCCCTCCGAGGTCACCCGGACCGCCCGCTCGGAGCCGATCCGCTCGCACCAGCCCGCGTCGAGGGCGTGCCGGCACAGGGCCGCGCCCGCGACACCGGCGAGGTGCGGACGGCGCTCGGTCCAGTCGAGACAGGCCCGGGCCAGCGGACGGCGGCCCGCCCGGTCCAGCGGGATGCCGGCGCCGGCGAACCAGGCCAGCCCCGCGTCGGTCAGCGCGAAGCCGGTGTCCTGGCGCAGCAGCCCGCGCGCGGTGAGCGCGTCGGTGACCGCGATGCCGAGGCGTCCGGCGAGATGGTCGTAGCAGGTGCGGCCACGCGCCATCGCCGACCCCGCGTTCGCGGCTCTCAGTGTGTGCGGCCGCGCGTCCGGGTCCGGGGCGACCTGGGCCGCGAGGTCCTCCACGAGCTGGGCGACCCGGGCGTCGGCGAGCCGGACGTACCGATGCCGACCCTGCCGTTCCTCGGCGAGCAGCCCGCCCGCGACCAGCTTGCCCAGGTGCTCGCTCAGCGTGGACGCGGCCACGCCCGCGTGGCGGGCCAGCTCACCCGCCGTCCAGGCCGTGCCGTCCAGCAGGGCGAGCAGGCAGGTGGCGCGGGTCTCGTCGGCGACGAGGGCCGCGAGGGCGGCCAGCCCCGGTGCCCTCGCGTCCCTGGTGGTCATGTGTTCCAGGATGGGGGACGGACGGTTCGGCGGGCGCCGAACGATGCCGGCGAGGTCAGGACAGTTGACGATGTTGTGTTGCCAGCCCGTCCAGTAGGGCCGTCAGGCCCGTTTCGAACGCACGTTCGTCGATCTTCTCCTGCTGCTCGGCCAGGAGGTGGGCCTGCCCCAGGTGGGGGTAGTCGGCGGGGTCGTAGGCCGTCGCGTCGTCCACGAAACCGCCGGCGAACGAACCCAGCGCCGAGCCCATGATGAAGTAGCGCATCAGCGCGCCGATGGAGGTGGCCTGGGCGGGCGGCCAGCCGGCCGCGACCATCGCGCCGTAGACGGCGTCGGCGACCCGGAGTCCGGCCGGGCGGCGGCCGGGGCCCTGGGCGAGGACCGGGACGATGTTCGGGTGGTCGCGCAGGGCGGCGCGGTAGGAGACCGCCCAGTCGTGCAGCGCGGTCCGCCACTCGCGGCCGTCCTCGAACATCGACAGGTCGATCTGGGCGCTCACCGAGTCGGCGACGGCCTCCAGGATCTCGTCCTTGGTGCGGAAGTGGTTGTAGAGCGAGGGCCCGCTGACCCCCAGTTCGGCGGCGAGCCGGCGCGTGGAGAGGGCCGGCAGGCCCTCCGCGTCCACCAGCATCCGTGCGGTCTCGACGATCCGGTCGGTGCTGAGAAGGGGCTTGCGCGGTCGGGCCATGGCGCACATAGTAGAGCTGCGGAAATAAACTAGCAGTGCTAATTTACGGCTGGGGTGATCTCGTGGTGCATCTGGGGCTCGACGACGAGCAGGAGGCCGTACGGCAGCTGGCCCGGGACTTCGTCGAGCGCGAGATCGCCCCGCACGTCGTCGCCTGGGACCGCGCCGAGGAGGTGGACCGGGGCATCGTGAAGAAGCTCGGCGAGGTCGGCTTCCTGGGGCTGACGATCGACGAGGAGTACGGCGGATCCGGCGGCGACCATCTGGCGTACTGCCTGGTCACGGAGGAGCTGGGGCGCGGTGACTCGTCGGTGCGCGGGATCGTCTCCGTCTCGCTCGGGCTGGTCGCGAAGACGATCGCGTCCTTCGGGAGCGAGGAGCAGAAGCGGCGCTGGCTGCCCGGGCTGACCTCCGGCGCGCTCGTCGGCTGCTTCGGCCTCACCGAGCCCGGCACCGGTTCGGACGCCGGCAACCTCGCCACCCGGGCGGTTCGCGAGGGCGACGAGTTCGTGATCAACGGCAGCAAGATGTTCATCACCAACGGCACCTGGGCCGACGTCGTCCTGCTGTTCGCCCGCTCCACGGACGCCCCCGGCCACCGGGGCGTCTCCGCCTTCCTGGTCCCCACCGACACCCCCGGCCTCACCCGCCGCACCGTCCACGGCAAGCTCGGTCTGCGCGGCCAGGCCACCGCCGAACTGGTCCTCGAGGACGTGCGGGTGCCCGCGTCCGCCCTGCTCGGCGCGGAGGGCAAGGGCTTCTCGGTCGCCATGTCCGCCCTCGCCAAGGGCCGGATGTCGGTCGCGGCGGGCTGTGTCGGCATCGCCCAGGCCGCGCTGGACGCGGCCGTGCGGTACGCGGGCGAGCGCGAGCAGTTCGGCCGGAGCATCGCCCACCACCAGCTGATCCAGGAGCTGATCAGCGACATCGCCGTGGACGTCGACGCGGCCCGGCTGCTGACCTGGCGGGTCGCCGATCTGATCGACCGCGGGCTGCCGTTCGCCGTCGAGTCCTCCAAGGCCAAGCTCTTCGCCTCCGAGGCCGCCGTGCGCGCCGCCAACAACGCCCTCCAGGTCTTCGGCGGCTACGGCTACATCGACGAGTACCCGGCGGGCAAGCTGCTGCGGGACGCCCGGGTGATGACCCTGTACGAGGGCACCAGCCAGATCCAGAAGCTGGTCATCGGGCGGGCGCTGACGGGCGTCTCGGCGTTCTGAGTATCCGTCTGAGTACCCGAACGGATGTGGTGCGCGCCACATCGGCGGGATCCTGTCGCCCATGAGTGACACACCGGTCAAACAGCAGAACACGGCCGCGTTCTACGGGCAGGCCGTCGCGTCCTTCGCCGTCGCCATGGCGGCCACGGCGATCGGGATCTACCGGATGAACGCCGACGCCTGGGTGCGCGCGTTCCTGGCCGTCGCGGTCCTGTACCTGGTGACCTCCTCCTTCACCCTGGCGAAGGTGATCCGTGACCGGCAGGAGGCGGGGACGATCGTCAGCCGGGTCGACCAGGCCCGGCTGGAGAAGCTGCTCGCCGAGCACGACCCCTTCGAGAAGATCTGAGCGCTCCGCGGGACCCGAGGGTTTCCCCTGCGCTGAGCGGCCACTCTAAGCGGCCGCTCACCTTCGGCGGTATGGTGGAGCGACTGTACCGAGAGGGGCGAGCGAGGGATGAGTACGGCTCAGGAGACGGCCGGCGGCGAGATCGAGCCGTGGGACGAGGTCACCCCTGACGCGGCCCGGCGACTGCTCGTCGCCGCTGTGGAGGCCTTCGCCGAACGCGGCTACCACGCGACGACGACCCGCGACATCGCGGGACGCGCGGGCATGAGCCCGGCCGCCCTGTACATCCACTACAAGACCAAGGAAGAGCTGCTCCACCGCATCAGCCGGATCGGTCACGACCGTGCGCTGGACATCCTGCGCACGGCGGCGGCCGGTGAGGGCAGCGCGACCCAGCGGCTCGCGGAGGCCGTGAGCTCCTTCGTCCGCTGGCATGCCGGGCGGCGCACCACGGCCCGGGTCGTCCAGTACGAACTGGACGCCCTCGGTCCCGACGCCCGCGCCGAGATCCTCGGACTGCGCCGGCAGGTCGACGCCGAGGTGCGCGGGATCATCCAGGACGGTGTGACGGCGGGGGAGTTCCAGGTCATCGACGTGCACGGCACCACGCTCGCCGTGCTCTCCCTCTGCATCGACGTGGCCCGCTGGTTCAACGTCGACGGTCCCCGCACGCCCGAGGAGGTCGGCGCGCTCTACGCCGACCTCGTGCTGCGGATGGTGGGCGCGGGGGAGTAGCCCTACAGGTAGTACCGGGAGACGGACTCCGCGACACACACCGGCTTGTCCCCGCCCTCGCGCTCCACGCTGAAGGCGACGGTGACCTGGACGCCGCCGGTCACGTCCTCGACGCCGGTGATCGTCGCGGTGGCGCGCAGCCGGGAGCCGACCGGGACGGGGGAGGGGAAACGCACCTTGTTCGTCCCGTAGTTGACGCCCATCTTCACGTTCTCGACGGTGATCAGCTGCGGTCCGAACAGCGGCAGCAGGGACAGCGTCAGATAGCCGTGGGCGATGGTCGTCCCGAACGGGCCCGCCGCGGCCTTCTCCGGGTCGATGTGGATCCACTGGTGGTCACCGGTGGCGTCGGCGAACAGATCGATCCGCTTCTGGTCGATCTCCAGCCAGTCGGTGTACCCCAGCTGCTCACCCACCGCCGCCCTCAGTTCCTCGGCGGACGTGAAGATCCTCGGCTCTGCCATGTCGTCTCGGGCCCTCTCGCGCGGTCTCATCTGCTAAGCGACTGCTTAGCATGGTAGCGGACGGGGGCGGTAGGGTTCGAGGGGTGCCGCAGATTCCCGAGAAGGTCCATGAGCTCACGGTCGGGCAGCTCGCCGCGCGCAGTGGTGCCGCCGTCTCCGCGCTGCACTTCTACGAGTCCAAGGGGCTGATCGCCAGCCGCCGTACCGCGGGCAACCAGCGCCGCTACCACCGCGACACGCTCCGCAGGGTCGCCTTCGTGCGGGCCGCCCAGCGGGTCGGGATCCCGCTCGCCACGATCCGCGAGGCGCTGCTGGAACTTCCCGAGGAGCGCACGCCCACCCGGGAGGACTGGGCGCGGCTCTCCGCGCGGTGGCGGGCGGAACTGGACCGGCGCATCCAGCAGCTCAACCGCCTCCGCGACCACCTGACCGACTGCATCGGCTGCGGCTGCCTCTCGCTGGACACGTGCGTGCTGTCCAACCCGGACGACGTGTTCGGCGACCGCCTCACGGGATCGCGACTGCTCGGGGAACGGCGGAAGTAGGGGGCGCGGCGTCCGTCGAACGGCTGCGGCGCCGTCGTGGCCCTTCGCGCAGTTCCCCGCACCCCTCAAACCCCAAACCGCCCAGCTGCGGGCAGTCGTGCTGCTGGGGAGCGGCACGGGTGGGCGCGGCGGCACCCCGTCAGCGCCGGACCGCGCGACCCACCCCCGGCCCGCGCGGCCCCAGGGTCACTCGTACTCCGTGCCGCCCTTCCGTGTCAGATAGGCGCCGCTCACCGCCTTCGCGATCGCCCGGCCCCCGGTGACCGTGCTGTACCGCTCGACCGCGGGGCGGATCACCACGCCCTCCCGCAGATGCAGCCCGCGCCCGGACACGGTCTCCCGGCCGGTCGCGATCCCGAGGACGGCATCGCTGTCGTACGGCCCCTCGAACAGCCGGGGTACCAGCGGCAGTTCGCCCTCCAGCAGCCCCGTCACCTCCGCCGTGTCCAGCCACCGCACCACGCCCCCGACCTCCACGGACACATCGAACACCGCGTACCCGAGGGTCTCGCGCCGTCCGTCCGCGCCGTACGTCAGATCCTGCACCCCCGCGCCGAACACCTCCCCGAAGACACCGACCCGCCGCGCCCCGAGCCGCTCGGCGACGCGGGCCGCCGCCTCGGCGACGCCGTGTCCGCGCACCGCCCGCCAGTACAGGTTCCGCGGATCCTCCGTCAGCGCCAGCGACTTCGCGCCGAAGCCCTTCGAGGACACGTACACCCGCTTGTCGCCTGCGACATACGTCAGCAGGCACGCCGAGCCGTGCAGCTTCTCGGTGAGGACCACGGGCTCGCCGGGCTCGAAGATGCCGGGGTAGCGCTGGATGTTCTCGATGTCGACCCACGGCAGCAGATCCGCCGCCGCCTCGACGTCCCCGCTCATGGTGGGCGGGATCGGCGGCACCCACTTCACGATGCCGAGCCGCTCCGCGAAGTCGGTGCCCTCCGCGGCCGCCCGCAGCAGATCGACCTCCGCCAGCGCGCCCGGCCGGCACACGATCCCCTGCGACAGCTCGCCCCGCAGCCGCACCGCCTTCACCCGGTCGGACCTGCTGCCCGCCAGGCGTCCGGACAGCCCCAGCTCCTCCACCAGTTCGAGCGGCAGCACCGCCTGCTCGGGGATGTAGAGGGCGGCCTCACCGGTGCGGTACGCGCCCTTGGCGACGACGGCCCGGTACAGGCCGACCTGGGCCAGTTCGAGGGCGTCCGCGTTGGGGTGTTCGTGCACGGTCAGGACTTCGGCGGTGACGCGCAGCGTCGACATCGAGGAGCTCCTTCGGTTCATCGGTTCGGTTTCATCACCCCCAACTGTCCTTGTGGGAAAGGGCTGGAGCGAACCGTTTAGAACCTGGTACCAAGGGGGGTGCGGCATCCCCGGCGCACCCCCGGTGGGGGACCTCAGGCCGACACCGACACCAGCAGCCGTCCGCGCCGGGCGTACGCCAGGGCCTCAGGGGTGAGGACGGGCCGCGGCACGAGGATGCCGCAGTCCGTGCAGACCGGACCCGACGACGGTTCGTGGTCCAGGTCGTACTTCCACTGGAGGCGTTCACCCCCGCAGACCGGGCAGGAGTGGCCCGGTTCGCGCTCCAGCGCGCTGATCAGCCGGCGCAGCACCTCGGCCAGCGGCGCACGGGGGTGCACCCGCGGGTCGTCGCACCACGCCACGCCGAAGCCGCCCCAGGTGAGCCGGTGCCAGTCGTCGACACTGCCCGGCCTGCGCAGCCCGTCGTGCTTCTCCTTCTTGCGGCGCTCGGCGAACTCGACCTCGTAGGCCAGCCAGACCACCCGCGCCTCCTCCAGCTCGTCCAACGCGGCCACGAGCCGCGCCGGGTCGGGGGAGCGGTCCTCGGGTCCGAACCCGGCCCGGGAGCACAGATGGTCCCAGGTCGCCCTGTGCCCGTAGGGAGCGAACCGCTCAAGGCACTTGCGGAGCGAGTAACGCCGCAGTGCCAGATCGCACCGAGCGTCTCGCGCCTGTCTCGCCAGACTCCGGAAACCCGCCATCGCCTTGCACCTCCGTCACATCTGCACCTGTACTTCGGTCACTTCGGCGTCGTCGTACGGACGTCGTCGAATAGACGTATCGACATGCGATTCGGCTCCCTCCGATCTTCACGGGCAGCCACCTGCCGAAAACTTGACGCATGTTCATCTTCAATCCCGGGGATACCGCCGGTAACCTTCCGCCGATTCCCCCGCGTCGCTAGGAGCAGCCGATGCCACGGCGAACCCCCCGCTTCACTCTCGACAGACTGAGAACTCCCGGCAGATTCCCCGGGTTCCTGAAGACCGCATCCGTATGCGCCCTCATTGCCGGTCTTTTGTCGCCCCTTGCCCAGACGACCGCCGCCGCGGCCGATGTCACCGCGGCGAACGACTACTGCGGCGGCCAGTGTTCCGACATCCTGCCGCCCGGCGAGAACGGCAACGCCACCCTCGCGCAGATCCTGCTCAACCAGGCCTTCGGCACCCAGCCCGACCACGCCGAGGACCAGCTCGGCCCCTACGCCAACCTGGCCAAGGGCTACTCCGGCCTCACCAACGCGACGATCAACACCTTCTTCAACGACGCGTCGTTCGGTGTCGCTTCCGATCAAGTCGCCTCCACCCTGAGTCCGGCCGGCCGCAGCGATGTGACGATCGTCCGCGACAAGAAGACGGGCGTTCCGCACATCACCGGTACCACCAGATACGGCACCGAGTTCGGCGCCGGGTATGCCGCCGCCCAGGACCGGCTGTGGCTGATGGACGTGTTCCGCCACGTCGGCCGCGGCCAGCTCACCACCTTCGCCGGCGGCGACCCCTCCAACCAGGGTCTCGAGCAGCAGTTCTGGCGCAACGCTCCGTACACCGAGGCAGACCTCCAGGCCCAGATCGACAACGCCGTCGCGAACAACGGCACCCGCGGCCAGCAGGCCCTCGCGGACGCGAACGCCTACCTCGACGGCATCAACTCCTACATCGACGCCTCCGACAGCGGTCGCTACTTCCCCGGTGAGTACGTCCTGACCGGCCACAAGGACTCAATCACCAACGCGGGCACCATCGACCACTTCAAGATCACCGACCTGGTGGCGCTGGCCTCGGTGATCGGCGCGCTCTTCGGTTCCGGCGGCGGCGGCGAGGTCAACAACGCCATCTCGCTGCTGGAGGCGCAGGAGAAGTACGGCGTGACCGAGGGCACCAAGGCCTGGGAGGCGTTCCGCGAGCGCAACGACCCCGAGGCCGTCCTCACCGTCCACAACGGCGAGAGCTTCCCGTACGGCGCCAAGCCCGACACCGCACAGGGCCAGGCGCTGCCGGACTCCGGCACGGTCGGCACCCAGCCGCTGGTCTACGACGCCACCGGCACCGGCGCGGACCAGAGCGCCTCCGCCACCGCCGCGGCGGCCACCGCGACCGCCCTCAGCTCGGCGAAGCGCGGCATGTCCAACGCCCTCGTCGTCAGCGGCAAGTACACCGCGAGCGGCCACCCGATCGCCGTCTTCGGACCCCAGACCGGCTACTTCGCCCCGCAGCTGCTCATGCTCCAGGAGATCCAGGGCCCGGGCATCAGCGCCCGCGGCGCCTCCTTCGCGGGCTTGAGCATGTACGTCGAACTGGGCCGCGGCCAGGACTACGCGTGGTCCGCCACGACCTCCGGCCAGGACATCATCGACACCTACGCGGTCGAACTGTGCCAGGACGACTACCACTACCTCTACCACGGCACCTGCACGGCCATGGACGTGGTCGAGCAGAAGAACTCCTGGAAGCCGACCACCGCCGACGACACCGCGGCGGGCTCGTACACGATGCGGGTGTACCGCACCAAGTACGGCCCCGTGGAGTACCGGGCGACCGTAGGCGGCAAGAAGGTCGCCTACACCACCCTGCGCTCGTCGTTCATGCACGAGGCCGACTCCATCATCGGCTTCCAGATGCTGAACGACCCGGACTACGTCAAGAGCCCGCAGACGTTCCAGAGCGCGGTGCAGCACATCAACTACACCTTCAACTGGTTCTACGCCGACTCCACGCACACCGCGTACTACAACAGCGGTGACAACCCGGTGCGCGCGACCGGCGTCGACTCCGAGTTCCCGGTGTGGGCCCAGGCGGCGTACGAGTGGAAGAACTGGGTGCCGGCCACCAACACGGCCACCTACACCGCGGCCTCGGAGCACCCCAACTCCATCGACCAGGACTACTACGTCTCCTGGAACAACAAACAGGCCCTGAACTACACCACGGCCTCCTGGGGCGACGGCTCCGTGCACCGCGGCAACCTCCTGGAGAGCCGGGTCAAGGCGCTGGTCGCGGCCGGCGGGGTCACCCGGGCCTCCCTGGTGAAGGCCATGGCGGACGCCTCGCTCGCGGACCTGCGCGCCGAGAACGTCCTGCCCAACCTGCTGAAGGTGATCAACAGCTCCACGGTCACCGACTCCACGGCCGCGGCGGCGGTCACCAAACTCCAGACCTGGCTGACCGCGGGCGCCAAGCGCACCGAGACCTCGGCCGGTTCGAAGGCGTACGCCAACGCCGACGCGATCCGCATCCTGGACGCGTGGTGGCCGCTGCTGGTCCAGGGCGAGTTCGAATCGGGTCTCGGCACCGACCTGTACACCGCGCTCACCGCCAACCTGCCGATCGACGAGTCCCCGTCGGCCGCCCACGGCCCGACCGGGGCGCACGCCGGAAGCTCCTTCCAGTACGGCTGGTGGAGCTATGTCGACAAGGACATCCGGGCCGTGCTCGGTCAGACGGTGCAGGGCGGGCTGACGCAGAAGTACTGCGGCGGCGGCACGCTCAGCGGCTGCCGGGACGTCCTGATCAGCACCCTGAAGACGGCGGCCGGCAAGACCGCGGCCCAGGTCTACCCGGGTGACACCCTGTGCTCGGCGGGCGACCAGTGGTGCGCCGACTCGATCGTCCAGCGCACCCTGGGCGGCATCAAGCACTACAACATCAGCTGGCAGAACCGGCCCACCTTCCAGCAGGTGGTCGAGTTCACGTCCCACCGCTAGGCGCCACCGGCACGTCCTGCGGCGGCGGGCCGCGTCCTAGGTGATGCGGCCCGCCGCCAGCACCACCCGCGCCAGCTCGGGGTGCACGATGTCACTGTGCGCCCCGGCCGGCGCCCCGCCCCGCCGGACCACCTCGGCGGCGTCCACGTTCACGCACCCCGTGGGCGGCAGTCTCCCGGGCGCCAGCACCTCGGCGAGCCGGTACGCGCGCGTACCCGGCACCGACTGCACCCCGTCGTGTCCCATGGCACCCCACTTGGCGCCCAGCACGTCCCCGATCAGCCCGCGGTCGTCGCCGGCCATCCGGGAGGCCAGCGGGTACATCGTGCTCAGCGCCTGGTCGAACCGCGAGTAGCAGCACACCAGAGGGCCGTCGATCCGGTTCTGATGCCCCTGGAGCACCCCTTGCGCGGCGAACGCGTAGTGCGAGAAGGCCCCCTGGAGCAGCGTCACCGACTTCACCGTGCGCACCCCCTCGGGCAGCCCCCGCAGCGCGAACGACACCAGCCGTCCGCCGAAGCTGTGCCCCACCAGATGCACCCGCACCCCGGGCGCCGCCTTGGCCAGCCGTCCGATCAGCGGCCCGAGCCCCCGCTCGCCGACCGTCCCCGCGCGCCGTTTCATCGCGTAGTACGTCGCCTGCCGCAGCAGTTCCTTCGCCCCGTCCCACGGGTTGGGCAGCGCGAAGCCGCGCACCTCGCCGTCGCCTTCTCCGCCGAGGCCGGCCAGGGCCGTCGCGAACGCGGCGCAGGCCGTCGCCGTCGACCCGGTGAACATCTCGGGCTCGTCCTGCGGCACGCCCTCGGCGAGCGTGTCGGCGGCGAACGGCGCCTGCGGGCCCGGCGGGACCGCGTCCACCAGCTCCCGCACCAGCCGGCCGAACTCCTCCAGCTCGCTCGCCTCCGGCGGCCGCTGCTCCAGCAGCCGCGCGATGCTCTCGACCACCGTGGCCCGGCCGGGGAAGGTCTCCAGGAGCGCGTGCCGGGTGCCGTCGTCCAGCCCCGGGGTCCAGAGCGCCGTCGCCGTGTGCGGGAAGTCGGGGATCGGCTCGTCGCAGAACCGCATCGAGGGCCACACCACGCCCGCGTAGCCGATCCTCGCGGCGGGCGGGGCGAGGGCGGGGACCGGTGCGAAGAAGCCGCTGTAGAGGCGGGTGGCGCCGTCGCGGTCGTTGTTCCAGCCGTGCGAGAAGAGGATCAGGTCGCGGATCTTCCGCTGCTTCACGCCGGTCAGCAGGCGGTCGCGCTGTGCGGTGTCCGCGTCGCCGTCCGCGTCGAAGGTCAGTTCCCAGTACGGGCTCACGCTCATCGTCGGTCGTGCCATGGTTGGCTCCCGTCCCCCGGGGCAGTGCGATGTGCGGCGTATCGTCCTGCTAACCAGGGGAGTTGGCCATACGTCACGGCTTGGGTTTCGGGCGCGGGTATGTGGGGGTTGTCCGCGCAGTTCCCCGCGCCCCTTCGGCGGCGCCTCGGGAGCCCCTTTCCTGCTACATACCGACCGGTTAGTCTGGGGCTGCTGAGCCGTGTCGCGTCGTGTCGAAGGAGACCGATGGTGGGAGCCGTGCAGGGTGCTGGAGTGGTCGTCACCGGAGCCGGAGGCGGGATCGGGGCCGCGTTGGCCCGGCGGTTCGCCGCCGAGGGGGCCAGAGTCGTCGTCAACGACCTGGACGCGGGGCGGGCACGCGCCGTCGCCGAGGAGATCGGCGGGACCGCCGTGCCCGGGGACGCCTCGGCGATCGTCGGCCCGGCCCGGGAGGCGCTCGGCGGCACCGTGGACGTCTACTGCGCCAACGCCGGGGTCGCCTCCGGCGGTTCCGAGGCGGCCGGCGAGGCCGTGTGGGCGCAGGCCTGGGACGTCAACGTGATGGCCCATGTGCGGGCGGCCGAGGCCCTGCTGCCGGACTGGCTGGAGCGGGGCGGCGGACGGTTCGTCTCCACCGTCTCCGCCGCCGGACTGCTCACGATGATCGGCGCCGCGCCGTACAGCGTCACCAAGCACGGCGCCTACGCCTTCGCCGAGTGGCTCTCGCTCACCTACCGCCACCGCGGGATCAAGGTCCACGCGATCTGTCCGCAGGGTGTGCGCACCGGCATGCTGGACGCCACCGGCAGCGCGGGCGACCTGGTGCTCAAGCCGACCGCGATCGAGCCGGAGGACGTGGCGGACGCCCTGTTCAAGGGAATCGAGGAGGACCGGTTCCTGATCCTGCCGCACCCCGAGGTGGCCGGCTACTACCAGGCGCGCGCCGCCGACCCCGACCGCTGGCTGGGCAACATGAACCACCTCCAGCGGAAGTGGGAGGCCGTCGAATGACCGTCTCCCGCTACGCGGCCAAGCCCTGGGTGGCCCTGCTCGACGACGTCCAGCGGGCCCCGATCGACCCCGCCGACTCACTGGTGGAGGCGCTGCGCCGGTCCGTCGCCGGGCACCTCGCCGCGCGCGGCCTGGAGCGCGGCGACCGGGTGGCGGTCCTGCTCCAGAACTCCCCGGCCTTCGTCCTCGCCCTGTTCGGCGCCTGGAAGGCGGGCGCGATCGTCGTCCCGGTCAACCCCATGTACAAGGTGGGGGAAGCCGTGCGGATCGTGCTCACCGCCTGTGAGCTGGACTTCCAGACCCGTGGCGACGCGCGCGTGCTGACCTTCGAACGGCTCCCGCAGGCCCCGGACGCCGACGACCTGACCGCCGTGGCCCGCGCCGGCCACAAGGCGCCGTTCTGGCGGGAATCGGGCGCGATGGCAGGTTGTGGTCGTCCCGGCAGGGGCGTCGCGGCAGGGCCTGCCGGAGGTGCGAGGAGGAGGCCGAACCACCGGCATGGTCTGCCGGCTCACGATGTGTTACCACTTCGCCAAGTGCGCAGCCACCTGCGCTGCCGTCCCGCCGCAGCACGAGGCCCCGGTCGACCTCCGTCCCGGCACGGACGCGGATGCCGATACGCTCGCCGCTTACTGCCAGGACAGACTGGCGGCCTACACGTATCCGCGTCAGGTGGAGATCCTCCCCGACCTGTCCAAGACGGCGAGTGGGAAGATTCTCCGTCGGGAACCGCGTTCCCGAGCGCACGACCAGTAGAACGAGAAGGAAGGCGGGTGGCGGCAGTGCCCAGGACGACGGACGGCTCGGAGGCCCCTGTTCCGCAACGGCTCCTCGCCGCCGCCACCCGGCTCTTCGCCGAGCAGGGCTACGACCGCACCTCCGTGCAGGAGATCGTCGAGGCGGCCGGCGTCACCAAGGGAGCGCTGTACCACTACTTCGGATCCAAGGACGATCTCCTGCACGAGGTGTACGCGCGCGTGCTGCGCGTGCAGCAGGAACGCCTGGACGCCTTCGCGGACGCCGACGAGCCGATCGAGAAGCGGCTGCGGGGCGCGGCGGCCGACGTCGTCGTCACGACGATCGAGAACCTCGACGACGCGATGATCTTCTTCCGCTCGATGCACCATCTCAGCCCGGAGAAGAACAAGCAGGTCCGCGCCGAGCGCCGGCGCTACCACGAACGCTTCCGCGCGCTCGTCGAAGAGGGCCAGGAGGCCGGCGTCTTCTCCACGGCGACCCCGGCCGACCTGGTGGTGGACTACCACTTCGGCTCCGTCCACCACCTGTCCACCTGGTACCGCCCGGACGGCCCGATGGGCGCCCAGGAGGTCGCCGACCACCTCGCGGACCTGCTGCTGCGGGCCCTGCGGCCGTAGAGCGCGAGAGAAGCTATGAGGCATGAGTGAGGCATGAGTAAGGGGCGGTCGTCCATGGCGACCGCCCCTTACCGCTACCGTGTGCCCTACAGGTACTTCTTCAGCTCACGCCGCGCCAGCGACCGCTGGTGCACCTCGTCCGGCCCGTCCGCGATCATCAGCGTGCGCGCCCCGGCGTACAGCTCGGCCAGCGGGAAGTCCTGGCTGACCCCGCCCGCGCCGTGCAGCTGGATGGCCCGGTCGATGATGTCGACGACCGCGCGGGGCGTGGCGATCTTGATGGCCTGGATCTCGGTGTGGGCGCCCCGGTTGCCGACCGTGTCCATCATCCAGGCGGTCTTCAGCACCAGCAGCCGCAGCTGCTCGACCGTCACGCGCGCGTCCGCGATCCAGTTGTGCACCACACCCTGCTGGCCGAGGGCCTTGCCGAACGCCGTCCGGGACACCGCCCGCCGGCACATCAGCTCGATCGCCCGCTCCGCCATGCCGATCAGCCGCATGCAGTGGTGGATCCGGCCCGGACCGAGCCGCGCCTGGGCGATGGCGAAGCCGCCGCCCTCCTCGCCGATCAGGTTCGTCACCGGCACGCGCGCGTCGTCGAAGATCACCTCGGCGTGACCGCCGTGGTAGTGGTCCTCGTAGCCGAACACCTGCATGGCCCGCTTGACGGTGACGCCCGGGGTGTCGCGCGGCACGAGCACCATCGACTGCTGACGGCGGATGTCCGCGCCCTCGGGGTCCGTCTTGCCCATCACGATGAGGATCTTGCAGTCCGGGTTCATCGCGCCGGAGATGTACCACTTGCGGCCCGAGATGACGTACTCGTCGCCCTCCCGCCGGATGAGCGTGGTGATGTTCGTGGCGTCGGAGGAGGCCACCTCCGGCTCGGTCATCGCGAACGCCGAGCGGATCTCACCGGACAGCAGCGGCTCCAGCCACTGCTTCCTCTGCTGCTCGTCGCCGAACTGCGTGAGCACCTCCATGTTCCCGGTGTCGGGAGCGGCGCAGTTCAGGGCGGTGGGCGCGAGCTGCGGGGAGCGGCCGGTGATCTCGGCGAGCGGCGCGTACTGGAGGTTGGTGAGCCCCGCGCCGTACTCGGCGTCGGGCAGGAAGAGGTTCCACAGGCCCTGCCTGCGCGCCTCCGCCTTCAGCTCCTCGACCACGGCCGGCGTGTCCCAGGGGGACGCCAGCGCGGCCCGCTGCTCCTCCGCGACGGCCTCGGCCGGGTAGACGTACTCGTCCATGAAGGCGAGCAGCTTCCCGCGCAGTTCCTCGGTGCGCGCGTCGAACGCGAAGTCCATGGCGGTCAGCCTTCCTGGAGAGTGGTCAGTCCGTGCTCGATGAAGACGGGGACGAGCTCCCCGATCCGGTCGAAGCCGCGCCCGACCGTCTGGCCCAGCGTGTACCGGTAGTGGATGCCCTCCAGGATCACGGCGAGCTTGAACCAGGCGAACGCCGTGTACCAGGAGACGGCCGAGACATCACGCCCCGAGCGCGCCGCGTACCGCTCGATCAGCTCGGCCGGAGACGGGTGACCGGCGGCCGAGGCGGTCGTGGAGATGGGGGAGTCCGGCAGCTGGAGCGGCACGCTGTACATCACCAGCAGGCCCAGGTCGGTCAGCGGGTCGCCGAGCGTGGACATCTCCCAGTCGAGGATCGCCCTGATCCGGTCCTCGTCGTCGATCAGGACGTTGTCGAGCCGGTAGTCGCCGTGCACCACGGCCGGGGCGGGAGAGGAGGGCAGGGCGCGGCCGAGCGCCGCGTGCAGCTCGTCGATCCCGGCCAGGTCACGGCTGCGGGAGGCGTCCAGCTGCTTGCCCCAGCGGCGCAGCTGGCGGTCCAGGAAGCCCTCGGGACGCCCGAAGTCGGCCAGTCCCACCTCGGCCGGGTCCACCGCGTGCAGCTCGACCAGCGTGTCCACCAGCGACAGCACCGCGCCCCGGGTGCGCTCCGCGCCGATCGGGGCCAGCTCGGCGGCCGTGCGGTACGGGGTGCCGTCGACGAACTCCATCACGTAGAAGGGCGAGCCGAGGGCCGCCTCGTTCTCGGGGTTCTCGCACAGCAGCACCGGCCGCGGCACCGGCACGTTCGTCGGGTGCAGGGCGCTGATCACCCGGTGCTCGCGCTTCATGTCGTGCGCGGTGGCCAGCACATGGCCGAGCGGGGGCCGCCGTACGACCCACTTGTCCGTGCCGTCGCCGATCTCGTACGTGAGGTTCGACCGTCCGCCCTCGATCAGCCGGCCGGTGAGGGGCCCGGCGACCAGACCGGGGCGCTCGCGCTCCAGCAGGGCGCGCAGTCGGTCGAGGTCGAGACCTGGCGGGTGGTCGGGGCTCATGACATCGCTCCTACGGACGGGTGAAGACTACCCACCCATCATGCCGACCGGTCGGTATGTAGTCCAGTGGCGGCACGCGACGTGATCGGCCCCACCCTAGGCCTTTCCGGCCGCTCCCGCCGGGCATCCGGGTTGCGCGGCACTCGATCACCCCGGAGGGTCGGTGACATGAAGGGCATCAGCTACAGCCGTTACGGCGGTCCCGAGGTGCTGGAGTACGGCGAGATCCGCGACCCCAAGGTCGGCCCCGACTCGGTGCTGGTCAGGGTCCGGGCGGCGGCCGTCAACCCCGTCGACTGGAAGTGCCGCGAGGGATATGTGGACCCCGTGCTCGACGCCGTCTTCCCGGTGGTGCCCGGCTGGGACGTCTCCGGAGTGGTCGTCCGGCCGGGGGTCGCGGTCTCCGAGTTCACGGCCGGCGACGAGGTCGTCGGGTACGTCCGCGAGGACTTCCTCTCCCGCGGCACCTTCGCCGAGTTCGTCGCCGCCCCCGTGCGCACCCTGGCCCGCAAGCCCCGCAACCTCACCTGGGAGGAGGCGGCCGGACTGCCCCTGACCGGCCTCACCGCCCTCCAGGTGCTGACCCGGGTGCTGAAGGTCCGACGCGGCGAGACGGTCCTCGTCCACGCGGCCGCGGGCGGCGTCGGCTCGATCGCCGTCCAGCTCGCGCGGCACGTCGGCGCCCGGGTGATCGGCACGGCGAGCGAGCCCAACCACGACTTCGTGCGCTCGCTCGGCGGCGAACCGGTCACCTACGGCGAGGGGCTCGCCGAACGGGTGCGCGGGCTGGCCCCCGAAGGGGTCGACGCGGTGTTCGACACCGTCGGGGGCGACACGCTGAAGGTCTCCGCCCAGCTGCTGGCCCCGGAGGGCCGTCTGGCGTCGATCGCCGACGGGGAGGTCGTCGGCTACGGGGGCGTCTACTACTTCGTACGGCCCGACGCCGAGGACCTCACCCGGCTGGCGGAGCTGGTCGAACAGGGCGTGGTCTCCGTGCACGTCTCCGAGACGTTCCCGCTGGAGCGGGCGGCGGACGCGCACCGCCTGAGCCAGGAGGGACGCACCCGCGGCAAGATCGTGGTGACGGTGCCGTGGGAGGACGAACGCGACAGCTCGTAGGGCCGGGCGGGCTAGACCACCAGCGCCGCCGCGCACACCGCCGTCGCCACCGCGCACAGCACCGCGAGGGCGGCCTGCCGAGGAGGGAGCGCGGAGGGTGCCGGGGCCGCGGCCAGGGCGCGGATCCGGCGGTGGGCGAGCAGCAGGAACGCCAGCCACAGCGCACACACGAGGGCGCAGGAGATGATCCCGGCCGCCGAAGCGCCGCCGTGCAGCGCGGTCTTCACGGCGAGCACGGCGGCGACGGTGCTCGACAGGGTCGTCCGCCGCCAGGCCAGTCGCGTCCGCTCCGGCTGGAGTCCCGGATCCCGGTCCGCCACCCCGCTCACCCCGCCCACCCCGTTCATCCGGCCCAGCCGAGCAGCACCACGACCACCATCGCCACCGCCACCAGCGCGACGACCACGCTCAGCAGGGCCGGGAAGCGCGACGCCGGCAGATCCTCGCCCCGGCGCATCGCCCGCTCGCAGCGCATCCAGTGGTTCACCGCGCGCAGCGAGCACAGCACGCCCGCCGCCAGCAGCGCCAGCGCGAGACCGACCCGCCAGCCCCAGCGCAGGTCCGGCAGGAACTGGTCCACCGCGAAGCCCCCGCCGATCAGCGCGAGCGCGGTCCGCAGCCACGCCAGGAACGTGCGCTCGTTGGCCAGCGAGAACCGGTAGTCCGGGGTGCTGCCCTCCTCCCGCACCTGTGCGGGCGCGAACCACAACCGGACGTTCCGTACGAAGGCGATCACGCCCAGGACCCTACCCGGCGGCTCTCGCGGGGGCGTTGTCAGTGCCTCCCGTTACGGTTTCGGACATGGACCTCCTGGACCACCCCACGGCACTGGCCGGGTACGCGACACCCGGGCACGGCATCGCCCCCGCCGAGCACCTCCTCGGCCTGCCCGGGTTCTGGCCCGCGTACTACGGCCCGGTCTGGGACGCCTTCGCGGACGACCCGGAGCCCTTCGGCGCGGACCACGCGGACGTGGACGCGGCGGCCGAGGCGCTGTACGAGGGGACGGCCGTGTGGCCGGCGTTCCGGATACCGCTGCCGCAGGGGCGGACGGTGTGGGTGGTGCACCGCAACCTCCCCGACGACTCCGGCACGGACTACCTGCTCACGGACCCCGGCCTGCCCCGCGAGCGGGAGCTGGCGGCCATCGAGGGGCACTTCAGGGGACCGGGGCTGTCCTGGCCGGACCTGGTCGCCCTGGCCCACGCGGCACCGGCGGACGCCGAGGGGGTCGGCGACCCGGACCGGCGGCTGCTCCTGCTGCTGCCCGCCTACGGCGACGCCGACACGCCGGTCGAGGAGGCGCGGGAGCGGATAGCGGCCGCGCTGGTCGCCGTCGGTGTGGATCCGCGGGCGGCCCCCGCCGCGGCCGTACGGTTCCTCGACCACCCCTTCTGGGAGAGCCCGTACTGGCCGGGACCGGGCGCCGGCCCGCTCAGCGGCGGCGCCGCACACCCGCCGATACGCCAGGCCCTGCTCAGCGCGCTGCCCGGTACTCCTTGAGTCGTTCGTACGCCGCGAGTCCGTCGGGCACCCACTCCCACTCCGGCAGCCGCCGTTCGACCTCTTCCTCGGGCAGGAAGGCGTGCCAGGCGACCTCCTCCACCTGAGGGCTGACCGGCGCCTCGCAGCGCACCTCGTAGACCGCCGACCACCAGCTTCCGCGGGCGCCGCCGTCGTACAGGAACTTGAACAGGAACCCCGGGCGGGGAAGCCCGCTCACGCCGAGTTCCTCCTCGGCCTCGCGCAGGGCGGCCTCGTCGTAGGTCTCGCCCGCCCCGACCACCCCGCCGACGAACATGTCGTACAGGGAGGGGAAGACCAGCTTGGACGAGGTGCGGCGGTGCACGAACAGCCGGCCCTCGGCGTCCCGGGCCTGGATGAACACACACCGGTGCCGCATCCCCTCGGCATACGCCCGCCCCCGCGGGGCCTGTCCGACGACCCGGTCGTTCTCGTCGACGATGTCGAGGATCTCGTCAGCAGCGCTCATACGCCCATCCAAGCAGCCGCGCGCCGACGGCGGGACCGGGCCCGCCCCGGGACTACTGGGTCTGGAGGCTGCTGACCCGCTCACGCGGTGCGGCACCCGAGGGCATCGCCGGGTGCATGCCCAGCAGCACGATTCCCGCGACCACCGCGGCCAGCCCCGCCGCCTCCCAGGCCAGCGCGCCGGTGTCGGTGTGCAGCCGGTCGCCGAGGAAGCCCACCCCGCAGACGATCCCGGCGAGCGGCTGGGCCGCGGTCAGCGCGGGCAGCGACATCCGCAGCGGTGCCGTCTCGAAGGCGCTCTGCACCAGCACCAGCCCGGTCACACCGAGCGCGAGCACCGCGTACGGCTGCCAGCCGGTGAACAGTTCGCCGAGTCCGCCCGCGGAGAAACGCTGGCCGCTCACCCGGGTCAGGGCGTCCTGGACGCCGTAGAGCAGCCCGGCCGCGAGGGACAGCAGCACCGGGCCCGAGCTGAGCCGGGAGCGTTTGGCGTACGCGGTGAGCAGCAGCGCCACTCCGACCATCACGCCGATGATCAGCCAGTGCCGCAGCGGATCGGTGACCGCGGTGCCGCCGCGCGGCTGGCCCGCCACGATGAACGCGGTCACCCCGCCGGCGAGCAGCGCCAGGCCCGCCCAGCCCTGGCGGCCCAGCGGCTGCCGGGTCTGATGGCGGGACAGGGCGAGCGCGAAGAGCAGATTCGTCGCGAGCAGCGGTTCGACCAGGGAGACCTCCCCCTGCCCGAGGGCGATCGCGCCGAGCACCATGCCCGCCACCATGAGACCGATACCGCCCAGCCAGCGCGGCACCTTGATCAGGTCGAGCAGCAGCCGGGGCGACAGGAAGTCGCCGAGCGGTGCCTTCTGGGCGGCGTTCTGCTGGAGCACGAACCCGAAGCCCAGGCAACAGGCGGCGCTCACGGCGAGAACAAGAACCAGAACCGACACGCTGCGTACCTCGATCATCCGGTCGGGCCACGGACGGGGTGCGTAGGTGCCCGACTGTAGCCTCCCAGCGCCCTGCATGCCCCCGGGAGGCCGTAAGGCCATGGTGGGCGCTCCCGCCGGGCCGCGCCATGGCGTACGCCACACCGGCCCGGCGCCGGCCCCGGCACCGCACCCCCCACCAGGGCAAGCGCATTCTCAAGTTCCTTGGCCGTCACGGTAGTTGACACCTGTCACAGGCGCCCGGCCCTTGACGCGGGCGGTGACGAGGGGTTTGCTGTGCGTGATCGGTCGATCGCGGGCCGATGCCAGAGCCGTCACCGAGGAGGATGAGGAAGTCCCGCGGTGCCCCTACCCCCACCCACCCGTCGCGGCCGCCGACGCGCCGCCGCCCGGACCCCCGACCCGGCCCTCGACGACACCGAACTGGGTGCCGCCCGAGCCGCGTTGTCCCAGGGCCGCTGGCAGGCCGCCCGCTCCCTGCTCGCCCACACGGGCGACGACTGGGACCGCCGCGCCCACCGCCTCACCGTCCTCGCCCGGGAACCGTACGTCGCCGCCTGGGCGCACGACTGGCTCCTCGCCCACCCCGGCTGCCCCGACGGACGCGTCCTGCACGCCCTCGCCCAGGTCCACCGCGCCCTGCGCGGCCGGGAGGACCCGGCCGTCGCCCGCGCGGCCTGCCGCACCGCCGCCGAGTGCGTGCCCGCCGACCCCACCCCCTGGCTGGGCCTGCTCCTGCTGGAGCGGGCCGGTGGCGCCGAGGCCGTGCGGATCTTCGAGGAGATCCGCGCCCGCCACCGCGACCACCACCACGCCCACCATCTGATGGTCGCCCGGTTCGCCGAGCGCCGCGCCGCACGCGGCCCGGACCCGCTGCACGAGGTGTACGACTTCGCCGCGTGGGCCGCCGAACAGGCGCCCGCGGACTCCCCGCTCGCCATCCTGCCGGTCGTCGCGCACGCCGAGCGCTACCGCGTCCTGGCCGGCCACGGCTTCGCCCCCGCCGACCCGGCCGCCTCCGGGCACTGGCGCGACGACCGCGCCGGGGACGTCATGAAGGCCGCCTTCGACTGGTGGCTGGAGTGGGAGCACGACGGCCACCCCCGACGGCTGGTCGACCTGAACTTCCTCGCCCACGCCAAGGTCTGCGAGGGCCGGGGCGCCGAGGCGGCCGCCCTCTTCCAGCACATCGGCGACCACTTCACGCCCGAGCCCTGGTCCTACCCGGACCGGGCCCCCGGTCCGGCGTTCCGCTCGGCGCGGGCGGCAGCGCTCGGGCCGGTGCCGGCTCCGGTCCCGCAGAGATGAGCCCGTCTGAGAGCTCGGTAAGAAGTGATGACGGAAGTCTGACGGCTCCGAGGAAACCTGGCCCCGCCCCGCCCGCGAGTGTTCGAATGGATACGTGAACCCCGAACAGCCCGAGGAACGCGGCACCCCCGTCGGCCGCCGTGTCTTCCTCGGCACCCTCGCCCTCGGCGCCCTGGGGGTCGTCGCCGCGCCCCCGCTCCAGCGCGGTCTGGAGGCCTTCCTCGGCAGCGCCGCCGGGAAGGACCCCACCGGTCTGACCGGACTGCTCCCCAACGGCGGCGGTTTCCGCTACTACTCGGTGGCGTCCTCCGTCCCGCACAAGAACGCCACGAACTACCGCCTCACCGTCGACGGCCTGGTCGACCGCCCCGCCACCTACACCCTGGACCAGCTCCGGGCGCTGCCGCAGACCCGCATGGTCAAGGACGTCCAGTGCGTCACCGGCTGGCGGGTGCCCGACACCGCCTTCGAGGGCGTACGGCTCGCCGATCTCCTCGACGCCGCCGGGGTCAAGGCCGGGGCCGGCGCCCTGCGCTTCACCTGCTTCGACGGCACCTACACCGAGAGCCTCACCCTCGACCAGGCCCGCCGCGCCGACGTCCTGGTCGCCCTGCGCATGCAGGACAAGGACCTCGGCCACGACCACGGCGGCCCGGTCCGCCTCTATGTGGCCCCGATGTACTTCTACAAGTCCGCCAAATGGCTCTCCGGCATCACCGTCACCAAGGACGTGAAGCCGGGGTACTGGGAGGACCGGGGCTACGATGTGGACGCCTGGGTCGGCCGTTCGAACGGGCGGGACGATGAGCCTACGAGCTGAGACACCGCCCATGACCCGGATCCCCCGCTTCACCCGCGCCGTACGGTGGGTCCACCGCACCACCGCCCTCCTCATGGGCGTGTGCGTGCTGACGGCCGCCTTCCTGTACGTCCCCGAGCTCGCGGAACTCGTCGGCCGCCGTGAGCTGGTGGTCCGCGTCCACGAGATCGCGGGGGTCCTGCTTCCGCTGCCGGTGCTCGGGGGCCTCGCCTCCCGCGCGTTCCGCGCCGACCTCGGTCACCTCAACCGCTTCGGCCCGCAGGACCGCCGCTGGCTGCGGTCCGTGCTGCGCCGGGACAGACGGCCCGAGTCGCGTCCGGCGGCCAAGTTCAACGCCGGTCAGAAGATCTACGCGGCCTGGATCGCCGGGGCGACGCTGGTGATGCTCGGTACCGGTCTCATGATGTGGTTCACCCATCTCACCCCGATCATGTGGCGCACCAGCGCGACCTTCGTCCACGACTGGCTCGCCCTCACCATCGGCGTGGTCCTCGCCGGCCACATCGGCATGGCCCTCGCCGACCCGGAGGCCCGCCATGGCATGCGCACCGGCGCGGTGAGCCGCGAGTGGGCGGAACGCGAACACCCGCTCTGGCGGCCCTAGCCCCAGGGGGAGCGGGAGTCGGACATGGCCGACGCATCTGACCCACTCACCCCGTTTGAGCCGCTCGGCCCGACGGACGCGCCCGGTGAGCCTGTGGCTCCCGGCCCCTCGGTCGGGCCGCTCACCTCCGGTCCCGGTACCCGGAACGCGTTCACCCTCACCGCCTCCGTCGTCGCGTACCGCACGCTCACGGTCACCCCGACGGACCCCTGCGCGGCGCCGAGGCCGAGGTCCGGGACCACCGTGGCCAGCACCAGCCCGTCCCCGGACCGGGTGACGGCGTGCAGCGGCCCGCCCGTGGGCCGTCCCCCGACGAGCACCGTCCCCGCCCGCAGCAGTTCCGCCTGGTCGAAGTAGGTGCCGCGCAGCTCGATCCGGAGGGGATCGCCGGGCCGGGCCTCGCCGTCGCCGCCCACGTCGACCGAGGCGATCGCGTAGGCGCAGGCGGGCGTGGCCGTGGCGGGTACGGCCCTGGGCCGGGCGACGGCTGACGGACGGGACCGGTGGAAGGCGAGGAGACCGTCCAGCACCCGCCGGGCGGCCCGCCCCTTGCAGGTGTCCGGCACCCCCGTGAGCCCGGCGCGGTCCCGTTCCGCCGCCGCCCAGCCCCCGCTCTCGCGTCCCTGGACGGCGAGACAGGCATGGGCGAGCCCCCGCAGGACCTTCCAGTCGTCGCCGAGGGGGGAGGTGCGGGAGATCAGCGTCAGGGCGTCCCGGCAGCGGTCCGGTGAGCGGAGCAGGTCGTACACGCTGTCCGGGTCGGGCCGGTGATCGGTGTCGGGGGAGACGGGGCCGGGCGGCAACCAGGCGGGCGCGGCGGGCGCCGCCGTCGTACTCCCGCCCGGTGACGGGGCACGCGAGCCCCCGGGGGCGCGCGGGGCGCTCGTGTCCGCCTCCGTGCCCCCGGACCCCAGTGCGCTGGGCCCCGGCGACGGCGACACCGGCGGGGTCTCCGCGACGGGCCCGTCGGAGAACGCCCCGCTCCCGCCCGGGCCCCCGGCCGTCCCGCCGGACACGTCCGCCCGTGCGGCGCCCCGCGCCGCGGTACCGCCCGGGTCCGTCACGGCGGCCGTGGCCACGGCGATCGCCCCCACGAAGAGCAGCGCGGACACACGTGTCCCCAGTGATACGGCCATGACGTCCCCCCAGTCGTCGCCCCGGGGTCATCATGGGCCGCCCGCACCGCCCGGCGGAACCCCTACAGGACGAGTGAGAGCAGCAGCACCAGCCCGCCCGCGACCACCGAGATGATCGTCTCCATGACCGACCAGGTCTTGATGTTCTGGCCGACGCTGAGGCCGAAGTACTCCTTGGTCAGCCAGAAGCCGGCGTCGTTGACATGGCTGAAGAACAGCGAGCCGGCGCCGATCGCCAGGACCAGCAGGGCCGTGTGGGTCGTCGACATGTCGGCGGCGAGCGGGGCGACCAGACCGGCCGCCGAGATCGTCGCCACGGTCGCCGAACCGGTCGCCAGCCGGATCGCGACCGCGATCAGCCAGGCCAGCAGGAGGGCCGGGATCGACCAGTCCTTCGAGATGTCCAGGACCATCTGACCGACCCCGCTGTCGATCAGGGTCTGCTTGAAGCCACCGCCCGCGCCGACGATCAGCAGGATGCCCGCGATGGGCGCGAGCCCCTTCTCGACCAGGGCGGATATTCGGTCCCTGGCGAACCCGGCGGGCCGGGCCAGCGTGAAGATGCCGACGAGGACGGCCGCGAGCAGCGCGATCAGCGGGGAGCCGACGACGTCGAAGACGCGCTGCACGGTGTGCGTGGGGTCGTCCACCACGATGTCGACCAGCGCCTTGGACAGCATCAGCACCACGGGCAGCAGGATGGTGGCGAGGGTGGCCCCGAAGCCGGGCCGGCGCTCCAGCTCCTGCGAGGGCCGCTGCGGGATCATGCGCTCGGGGGCGGGGACGTCCACCCAGCGGGCGGCGAACCGGGAGAACACCGGGCCCGCGATGACGACCGTGGGGATCGCGACGAGCACGCCGAGCGCCAGCGTGACGCCCAGGTTCGCGTCGACCGCGTCGATCGCGACCAGCGGGCCGGGGTGCGGCGGCACCAGTCCGTGCATCACGGACAGGCCGGCCAGCGCCGGGATGCCGATCCGCATGAGCGAGTAGTTGCCCCGCTTCGCCACCATCAGCACGACGGGGATCAGCAGCACCACGCCGACCTCGAAGAACAGCGGCAGACCGATCACCGAGGCGATCAGCACCATCGCCCAGGGCATCGAACGCCCGCCCGCCCTGGCGAGGATCGTGTCGACGATCTGGTCGGCGCCGCCGGAGTCCGCGAGCAGCCGGCCGAGGATCGCGCCGAGCGCGATCAGCACGCCGACACCCGCGACCGTGGCGCCGAGTCCGGTGGTGAAGCTGGCGATGACCTTGTCCAGCGGCGCCCCGGCGAACGCGCCGAGCGCGAGCGAGCCGATGGTCAGCGACAGGAACGGGTGGAGTGTGAAGCGGGTGATGAGCAGCACGATGACGGCGATGCCCGCCAGCACGGCGAGTCCCAGCTGGGCGTGGCCGGCCGAGGTGATGGGCTCGGCGGTGTCCGCTGCCAGCATCTCGACGCTGAGTCTGGTCACGGGTGTCCCTTGCAGTGGTGAAGGAGGGGAGGGGAGAGGAGGGTGCGGACTACAGGTGGCCGTCGTCGGGCAGGCCGGCGAGCGCGCGTACGGCCCGGTCGGTGATCTCCTCGGGCGAGCCGGAGACGTCGACGACGACCCCCGCCTCGTCCGGCTGGAGCGGCTGGAGCGTGGCGAACTGCGAGTCCAGCAGCGCGGTCGGCATGAAGTGGCCCCGCCGGTGCCCCATCCGGTCCTCGATCAGCGCCCGGTCGCCCGCGAGGTGCACGAACACCAGCCCCGGCGCCGTGGCGCGGAGCCGGTCCCGGTACGACCGCTTCAGCGCCGAGCAGCTGACCACGCCACCCCGCCCGGCCCGCCCGTGCGCCCAGGCGCCGATGGCGTCCAGCCAGGGCCACCGGTCCGCGTCCTCCAGCGGGACGCCGGCCGACATCTTGGCGATGTTGGCCTGCGGGTGGAAGTCGTCGCCCTCGGCGTAGGGAACGCCGAGCCGGGCGGCGAGCAGGGGACCGATCGTGGTCTTGCCCGTGCCGGCGACGCCCATCACCGCGACGACGTGGGGGGTACGCATCTCTGCCTCGCTGTCTTCCGACGACACCTGATGTCGACGGACACTGAAACCGATTAGGTACGACTAATCAAGGGCCTGTGACAAATAAGTCTGACTTTTTGGCCCGGTGATCCACCCCGTACGCTGAGTGCATGACCACTCCGGGCCGGGGTCTGCACGGCCATGTACTGGACACCCTGGGCCCCGCCATCACCGCGGGCGAATACCCTCCGGGCAGCGTGTTGCGGACCGACGAGCTGGCCCAGCGTTTCGACGTCTCACGCTCCGTGATGCGCGAGGCGGTCCGGGTCCTGGAGTCCATGCACCTGGTCGAGTCCCGCCGCCGCGTGGGCGTGACCGTCCGCCCCAAGGCCGAGTGGAACGTCTACGACCCGCAGGTCATCCGCTGGCGGCTGGCCGGCGCCGACCGTCCGCACCAGCTGCGCTCGCTCACCGTGCTGCGCTCGGCGATCGAACCGGTCGCGGCGGGCCTGGCGGCGCGCCACGCCACGGCCGAGCAGTGCGCGGAACTCACCGAGTGCGCCCTCGGCATGGTGGCCCACTCACGGGGCCACCGGCTGGAGGGCTACCTCCTGCACGACATCGCCTTCCACCGCGTGATCCTCACCGCGTCCGGCAACGAGATGTTCGCCCGCCTCGGCGACGTCGTGGCCGAGGTCCTCACCGGCCGTACCCACCACCGGGTCATGTTCGAGGACCCGGACCCGGCGGCCGTCACCCTGCACGTCCGGCTGGCCGAGATGATCCGCGCGGGCGACGGCCCCGGCGCCGAGGAGCTCACCCGCGAGATCATGGCCGGCGCCCTCCAGGAACTGGACGTCCTGGCGCCGTAGGTCAGTCGCGGAAGTCCCCGTCGACGTACACCCACGCCCCGTCCACCCGTTCGAACCGGCTCACCTCGTGCAGCGAGCCGCCCCGGAAGGACGCCCGGAACTCCACCGTCCCGCTCGTGTGGAACGCGGACCCGTCCTGCGTCGCGAGGATCTCCAGCCCCGTCCACCGCATCCCCGGATCGAGGTCCAGCCGCGCCGGCCTGGTCCGCGGATGCCAGGTCCGCAGCAGATACGCCGCGTCCCCCTTCACGAAGGCGCAGTACCGCGACCGCATCAGCGCCTCGGCGGTGGGCGCGCCTACGGGGCCACGGTGGTAACGGCCGCAGCAGGCGTCGTACGACTGGGGCAGCCCGCACGGGCAGGTACGCGTGGTCATACCGGCCATTGTCCTAGGCCGTCGCGCGGGTCTCGGCCCCGGGCAGCGGCGGCAGCGCGGGCCGGTACAGCCAGGCCTCGAACAGGTCGTCCAGGGGCTCCGGGGTGAACCGGGCCGCGTGGGCCGTGAACAGGGAGGTCGTGACCGCGCCGCCCCGGTGCAGCCCGAGCCAGCCGCGCAGCATCCGGAAGAACGCGTCGTCGCCGAGCGCGCACCGCAGCGCGTGCACGGCGAGCCCGCCGCGCTGGTACAGCCGGTCGTCGAACATCGTCTTGCGGCCCGGGTCGGCCAGTTTCAGGTCCTGCGGCCGCGAGGACAGCAACCGGTGTGCGGCGGCGGCCAGTTGCTGGGCGCTACGGCCGCCCGACCGCTCCGACCACAGCCACTCCGCGTACTTCGCGAAGCCCTCGTTGAGCCAGATGTGCCGCCAGTCGGCGATCGACACACTGTTGCCGAACCACTGGTGGGCCAGCTCGTGCGCCACCAGGCGCTCCGAACCCCGGGCCCCGTCCACATGGTTGACGCCGAACAGCGACAACCCCTGTGCCTCGACCGGGACATCGAGTTCCTCGTCGGCCACGACCACCGCGTACTCGTCGAACGGGTAGGGCCCGAAGAGCCGTTGGAACAGGTCCATCATCCCCGGCTGCCGGGCGAAGTCCCGAGAGAACTGCGCAAGGAGATGCGCCGGTATGTGCCCGTGCATCGGCACCCCGCCCAGCCCGGGATCGCCCAGCAGCACCGTCTGGTACTTGCCGATCGCCAGCCCGACCAGATAGCTCGACGTCGGCGCCGACTGCTCGTACACCCAGGTCGTGGTCGACGCCTTCGTGGTCCGGGTCAGCAGCCGCCCGCCCGCCACCACCGAGTACGCCGACGGCGTCGTGACCGAGATGAGATACGACGCCTTGTCGGCGGGACGGTCGTTGCACGGATACCACGAGGGCGAACCCACCGGCTGGCTCGCCACCAGCGCGCCGTCCGTCAGCTCCTCCCAGCCGAGCCCGCCCCACGGACTCGACACCGGCTTGGGGTTGCCCGCCCAGTGCACCTCGACGGTGAAGGCGGCCCCCGCGCGCAGCGCCTTGGCGGGGCGGATACGGAGCTTTCCGCCCCGGTGCGTGTAGTGCGGCTGCCGGCCGTCCACCCGGACCCGCCCGATCCTGAAGTCGGCAAGGTTCAGCTGGAATTCGGCCAGCGGCGCCCGGCCCGCGATCGCGTTGATCCGGGCCGTGCCCGACAGCCGGTTCGGGCCGGGACGGTAGTCCAGCGTGAGTTCGTAGCGATGCACCCGGTAACGGGGATCGCCGTTGTCCGGGAAATACGGGTCCGAACCCACTGACTGCTGCACTGCCACTTCCGCGTCCGCTCCCTGCGCCGTACTCGAACTTGCCGGTGCGCCGCCCGCAGCCACCGAGTGGCCCGCGTTCAGGGACGCCATGCCTCGATCGGATTGCCCAGCCAGCGGGTGTCGTCCGGGACGGACTCCGCGGCCATGACGAGCGACGCGGGACCCAGGGTCGTACGGGCCCCGACCGTGCTGCCGGGCAGCACGATCCCGCCAGGGCCCAAGGTGGCGCCCTCACGGAGGACCACAGTATCCGTCCGCAAGATCCGGTCGTGGAAGAGGTGAGTCTGCAGGACGCACCCGCGGCCCACCGTGGCCCCGTCCTCCAGTGTCACCAGATCCGCCTCCGGGAGCCAGTAGCTCTCCACCCACACACCCCGGCCGATCCGCGCCCCGAGCCCGCGCAGCCACGCCGTCATCACCGGTGTACCCGGCACCGCGCCCGCCAGCCACGGCACGGCGACCACCTCGACGAACGTGTCCGCCAGCTCGTTGCGCCACACGAAGGAACTCCACAGCGGATGCTCCCCGGCGCGGTGCCGCCCCACCAGCAGCCACTTCGCGACCACCGACAGCAGACAGGCCGCCAGCCCCGTGCCGAGCAGCACCAGCCCGCCCAGCAGCGGCGCCCACACCCCGAGGGCGCACAGCGCGGCCACCGTCAGCACGGCCAGCGCCGCCGAGCAGAACACCGGCACGATCCTGCACAGCTCCACCAGCCCGCGCGCCCACAGCAGCCGCGCCGGCGGGTCGTACGTCCGGCTCTGGTCACCGCCGGCCGTGCTGCGCGGCAGCTTCACCGGCGGCAGACCCAGATAGGAGCTGCCCTTCTTCGCCTTCTTCGGCGTCGCCGACAGCACCCCGACCAGCCCGCCGTCCGGCACGCTCCGGCCCGGCGCGGTCATCCCCGAGTTCCCGAGGAACGCCCGCCGCCCGATCTGCGCGCGCCCGATCCGCACCCAGCCGCCACCCAGCTCGTACGGCGCGGTCAGCGTGTCGTCGGCCAGGAACGCGCCCTCGCCGACCGTCGTCAGACTCGGCAGCGCGAGCACCGTCGACACCTCCGCGCCCCGCCCGATCCGCATCCCGAGCAGCCGCAGCCACAGCGGTGTCACCAGCCCCGCGTACAGCGGGAACAGCGTCTCGCGGGAACGGTCCATCAGCTGGGTCACCGTCCAGGCCTGCCAGCCCACCCGGCTGTGCGTCGGATGCGTGCCCTCGCGCAACCCCAGGCTCAGCAGCCGTACGGCGACCAGCAGCAGCAGCGCGTACGCCAGCCCGTAGGCGAGCGTCGCCGGGACCAGGGCGAGGACCGCCCCGCGCAGCGCACCGCCCAGCCCGGCGCCGGGCGTGACGAACACCCGGGCCACGGCGAGCGCCGCGCCGGCCGCCGCCACCGGCAGCAGATTCAGCGCCAGACCGGTCACGCCGTACATGATCCGCCAGTACGTGCCGCGCTGCGGCCGCTCCTTGGGCCAGTTCCGCTTGGCCTTGCCGAGCTTGACCGCGGGCGCGCCCGCCCAGCGCTGACCGGTCGGGACCTGCCCGGTGACCGCCGAACCCGGCGCCACCTCGGCACGCTTGCCGACCCGGGCCCCCGGGAAGAGCATGCTGCGCGTGCCGACGACGGCGTGCGCGCCCACCTTGACCGTGCCGATCTCCAGCCGGTCACCGTCCAGCCAGTACCCGGACAGATCCACCTCGGACTCCACGGCCGCGCCGCGCCCGAGCTTGAGCAGACCGGTCACCGGCGGCAGCGAGTGCAGATCGACGTCCGGGCCGATCTTGGCGCCCAGCGCCCGGGCGTACCGCTCCAGCCAGGACCCCGTCAGCGTGGTCGCCCCGCTGAACTCGGCCAGCCGCTCCGCCGCCCACAGCCGCACATGCACCGAGCCGCCGCGCGGATACCGGCCGGGCGTCACCCCCCGCAGCAGCAGCCGCGCCCCACCCGCCGCCACGGCGATCCGCCCCGGCGGGCTGAAGAAGAGCAGCGCTCCGGCGGCCACCAGCCACCAGGACGCGGTCGGCAGCCAGCCGTACCCGGGCAGCAGATTGCCCAGCGCGGCCAGCACGACCGTCCAGCGCAGCCCCAGCAGGGTGAACAGCGGAAGGAGCAGCAGGAGCTGCACGCACTGCGTCTTCCTCGGGACCGGCGCGACCGTACGGCTGCCGCCCTCGTCGTGCGCCGACTCCTCCAGCCGACGGGCCAGCTTGCGCAGCACCGGCTGCTGGTAGATGTCCAGGACGGCGGCGCTCGGGTAGCGGGTGCGCAGCCGGGTGGTGAGCTGGGCGGCGGCCAGGCTGCCGCCGCCGATCGCGAAGAAGTCGTCGGAGTGGCTGGTCACCGGCATACCGAGGACCGCGGCCCACTGCTCGGCCAGCCATGCCTCGGTGCCGTACAGGTGCTCGCCCGCCGGCATCTCGACACCGTCGAGCGGCCACGGCAGCGCGTTGCGGTCGACCTTGCCGGACGTCCGGGTCGGCAGGTCGTCCACCGGCGCCAGCAGCGGCACCAGCGCGGCCGGCAGCGCGGCCCGCAGCCGCTCCACCGCCTCCGCCCGGTCCCAGCCGTCCTGGGTGACGACATAGCCGACGAGCAGCTGGTTGCCGCTGCGCGCGGTCCGCACCGCCGCCGCCGCGCCCGCGACACCCGGCAGCGCCTGGAGCGCCGCGTCCACCTCGCCCAGCTCGATGCGCCGCCCGCCGAGCTTGATCTGCTCGTCGGCCCGCCCGAGGAAGACCAGCCCCTCGGGCTCGGCCTTGACCAGATCACCGCTCCGGTACGCCCGCTCCCAGCCCAGCGACTCCAGCGGCGCGTACTTCTCCGCGTCCTTCTCGGCGTCGAGGTAGCGCGCGAGGCCGACCCCGCCGATCACCAGCTGGCCGCTCTCGCCCATCGGCACCGGCTCGCCTGCCTCGTCCACGACGGCCAGCTCCCAGCCGCGCAGCGGCAGCCCGATCCGGACCGGCTCCTCGCCCGACATCAGCGAGGCACAGGCCACCACGGTCGCCTCGGTCGGCCCGTAGGTGTTCCAGACCTCCCGGCCCTCGGTCACCAGGCGCTGCACCAGCTCCGGCGGGCAGGCCTCACCGCCGAAGATCAGCAGACGGACGTCGTTGAGGGTCTCCGGCTCCCAGAGCGCGGCCAGCGTCGGCACGGTGGAGACCACGGTGATCTCCTGCTCGACCAGCCAGGGCCCGAGATCGGCCCCGCTCCTGACCTGCGACCGGGGCACCGGCACCAGACAGGCGCCGTACCGCCACGCCAGCCACATCTCCTCGCAGGAGGCGTCGAAGGCCACCGAGAGGCCCGCCATCACGCGGTCACCGGGTCCGATGGGCTCCTCGGTGAGGAACAGCGCGGCCTCGGCGTCCACGAAGGCGGCGGCGCTGCGGTGACTGACGGCCACCCCCTTGGGCTTTCCGGTGGAGCCGGAGGTGAAGATGATCCACGCGTCGTGCTCGACCGTCGGCCGGGCGGCCCGCGTGCGGGAGGCCCCGAGAGCGGTGCTCTCCTGAGCGGTGCTCTTGTGAGCGGTGTTCTCGTGAGCGGTGATCTCGTGCCCGGCGCCGACCACGGCCCGCACGTCCGCCTCGCCGAACACCAGCTCGGCCCGCTCGTCGGGGTCCTCGGCGTCCACGGGCACATAGGCGGCACCCGCCGCGAGCACGGCGAGGATCGCGACATAGAGGTCGTTGGTGCCGGACGGCACCCGCACCCCCACCCGGTCTCCGAGCCCGACCCCGGCGGCGTCGAGCCGGCGCCGCAGCCGCTCCACCTCCACGGCGAGCGCCCGGTAGGTCAGGGGGGTGCTGCCGTCGTCCAGGGCGAGCTCGTCCGGGTACGACCGCACGGCCCCCTCGAAGACGTCGACGAGCGTGCGAGGGGAAGCGGCGGGCCCGCCGGAGAAGCGTGCCCTGTCACCGAGCTGTACGCGGATTTCTTCGTCGAGCAGGCCGAGAGCGCTGCTCTCGTGAATCGCTGCCATCGGTCCTCGCGTCTCGATCCCGGAAGCCTCCGGGGCGCCGGCGGGCCCGCAGGTCTGCCTGGGGTTGTCCGGGCCGGCTCCGTAACAAGCCGGAAATTTTAGTACGACGCTATGCACGTCCGCTTCTGTCGGCCAGCGGGGAAGGCCGTCCGGGGGACGCGTGACGCCCCCGCGACGGTCGGTGACCTGCATGATCTTCGACCGGGGAGAGATCGGCCACACACAACGAGTGAGGGGACAGCGATGGCGCCACTTGCCCGCTCGTCCAAGGCCTGAGTCGCCGGGTCCGAAGGGGCTGAGAACAACTGACGGTAGTAGCCCAGAGTTTCGGTCACCAACCCTGGAGTGCGGAGCTTTTCCTTGAGCGCCGAATGCTCCACGTCTGGCCATTCGTAATCAGGAGACCATTCCCGCCGGAGTCGGTCGAAGAAGGCGAAGTCGTCGTGCTCGATAGCCGACTCCGCACGTACAGTTCAGAAGAGGAACATGTACCGGCTGCGTCGCTGCTGGTCGCCGTTGACCAGCCAGGCGGTCCGCATGTGAGGGCCGTAGGGAACTGCCATACCGACGAGCTTGCGGATAAGCGTCACCTCCAGGTTCGCCGCCGCATGGGCCGCCCGGGCAGCATCCGCGCTGCGCGGGAGCGACCGCCCCATAGCCCTCCTGCGCCAGGCGGTCTGGAATGCCTACCCAACTGGCCGCGTGATCGGGATATCCGTGGAGACAAAGGACAAGGGGTCCGCCACGGCGGCGCCGGGGGAAAGCGTCACTTCTTCAGCTGCGCGTACAGGGCTTCCAGGTTTTCGGACAACTGAGACTTGACCCAGCGCGTGGTGTCGTCGGCCAGGACCTCGTTGGCATCCGCTTCGATGCCGTCGAGTGCAGCCACAGCGATGTCACGGGGCGTTGCCTTGGGTACCTCGAGACCTGACGTCATGTCAGTGTCCACATATGCCATGTGGAGCCCGGTCACTGCGATGCCACGCCCCTGCAGACGCAGGCGCAGGGAGTTGGTCTGCGACCACAAGGCTGCCTTCGAAGCGCTGTAGGGCGTCCCTTCAGCAAGCCAGGAGAGGGCAGAGTGCACATTGAGGATGTGGCCCCCACCGTTACGCTCGATGATGGGGGCGAAGGCCCGGGTGGCCAGCAGCGGACCGTAGAAATTGGTCTCGAGGTCCTTGCGCACCTCGTCCATCGAGGAGTCCAGGTACGAAGCGCGCGACGTGGCGCCGGCGTTGTTGATCAGGATGGTGACGTCCTGGGCCTGCTCGGCAGCAGCCGCCACGGATGCCGGATCAGTAACCTCGAGTGCCACCGCAACGGCATCCGAGTTCGCCACGCTGCGGGGGTCACGGGCCGTGGCGTACACCTTCGCGGCGCCGCGCGCAAAAAGCTCCGAGACCATCGCCTTTCCGATGCCTCGGGCGCCCCCCGTAACGAACACATTGGCACCCTTGATTGCAGTCATGATTACCTCCGATTATATAAAGGATTGATTCCGGCGCAGACATGGTTGCGAATGGTCGGCCCGGCTTCCCGTCGATCAGGGTGAAGTAAGCCGAGAGGGTAGGCTTTCAGCCTTTTCGTTCTTCTCCACCGCGCTCAGGGCATGAGACTTGGTCTGCTGAAGTTTCGGGGTCATCGCGGGTGCCACTACAGCGGCGATGACCCCAGTTGCCGCCAAAGCAATCCAGGCGTGCTGAAAGACGGTGTGCGTAGCGGCATAACCGACCGGATTGCCGACGATCGCGACAAGGATACTGACGCCCAGTGCGGTCCCAAGCTGCCGACTCATGTTGACGATGGCACTGCCGGTGGCCGACTGTGCCGGCGCCAGGTCAGTGGTGGCCGAGGAAAGGATCGCCGGAAGTGCCAGACCTACACCTGCACCGCCCAGCAGAAGACTCGGCAGGAACGACGTCGCGTAGTTCGGCTGGGCGGTGACGGTCACGGCGGTGTAGAAGGTGCCGATCGCGTACATCAGACTTCCTGCTGCGACGACGTAGCCGATCGGTATTCGGCGGGTAAACCGGTGCGCGATCATGGTGAACAGCGGGACCATGAGGGGGCCGGCCGCCACAGCGAAGCCAGTCTTGATTGCCGAGTAGTTCCAGACCTGCTGCAGCCACAGGATGTTGGCAAGGAGAGCCGCTGCGAACGGCACCGAGAACAGCAGGGCCGTCACGTTCGACCAGGTGAATGTTGGCACCTTGAGCAAGGCGGGGTCGATCACCGGTGCGGCGTGACGGCTCGAACTCAACAGGAATCCGCACAGTGCGACGAGCGTGACGGCCCAGGCGACCCAGATCCGCGCATCGGTCCAGCCCCAGTCGGATCCCTCGACGAGCCCGAGCGTCAGCGCCCCGGTCGCGACGATCAGCAACACCGCCCCCAGAGCGTCCGGAAGCTTCTTTGCAGCCTCGATAGGCATGCGCGGCACGATCAGAACGGTCGCGACGAGCGCCGCGATCCCGACCGGAACGTTGACCAGGAACACCCACCGCCAGGACACCTCAACGAGCAGGCCTCCGATGACCGGGCCCAGCGCGGCGGCGAAAGCCCCGCTCGCGGCCCAGATCCGCACCGACCTGACGCGGTGCTCCGCCGGCGCAGTTCCGATGACCAAGCCCAGACTCGCCGGTGTCAGCAGAGCGGCGCCGACGGATTGGAAGCCTCGGAAGACCACCAGCCACCAGACGCCGTCCGTGACTGCGCAGGCCGCACTGGCAGCCGTGAACAACCCCAGGCCTGCCATGAACGCGCCCTTGCGGCCGAACCGGTCCGCAATCGTTCCGGCCGGGACCAACAGCGCCGCGTAAATGATGGTGTATCCATTCAAAATCCACGACAGGTCAGACAACTGCACGCGGAAGTCGTGACCGATGTCCTCGAACGCCACATTGACGATAAATACGTCCAGACTCGCCATGAACGCCGCAAGGCAGAGAACCAGAAGAATCACATTCGGGTGGTACGCGGGCCGCGAAGCTGACACCTGGCCCTGACTTGACTCGACCATACCCAGACTGTAGTCGCTGACTATAGTCAACGCAACTCAGGTGGATCGGGGGTCGCCGTCACCGGGCGGCGGCAGTGGAAACGCAGGACGGCACCGTCGGCCCGCTGCTACGGGAAGTGCCGCGACGACCCACGGCCGCTGTGTCGGTGCGCCCAGTCGAGAAGCTGGCGGTAGCCAGCCGCGGTGGCCGGGAACTCCCTACTGCTCAGCAGCCCGCCAAGGTGGTCAAGGACGGCAGCGACGTGCATGTCCTTGTGAGTGTCGACGCCGAGCACCACGGCGCGTGGCTCGGCCGCTGGCTCGACAGCGTGGACAGCAGGAAAGACCGCAGGAAAGACCGCAGGCATGCCGAGGGTGGTCACGATGCTCCTGTTCGACGACGTACCGATAGCCGACGCCGGTCGGTGGAACGGTCAGAACTGTGACGGTGCCTTCGAGGCCAAGGCCCCTATCGGGACACGCTCCGCCAGCCCGGTGCCGGTACGTGTCGTTCCGGCCAGGCCGACAGATCAAGCACAAGGCACAAACGGCCAGTGAGAGTACGAGTCAAGCCATGACCAGAACGACACAGTCACCATCCTCACAGTGGGAGCAGTCGGCCCGTCCGTCGCCGACCCGGTCGCACTCGGCGAGCAGGTGGATGACCCGGCCGGTGGACTCGCTGATCCCGAACCCGGCAGCGGTCTTTGCCAGGGTGGTGTGTTCGCGTAGGTGCACCAGTGTCACCATCGCGCGCCGGGACGGGCGGAGCTTGCAGCGCCGGTCACCCTCACGGGTGACGACGAGCATCGTCACCCACTCCACGAGCGCACGCGGCAGCTCGAGTGCGGCAGGACAGATGACCAACGAGGCCCCGAGCAGCGTGGTTGAGACGTCGGACATCTCGATCAACAGCCCCGGGGGCCTCGCTCGTTGCGCTTCATGGACCGTCACCTGATCGGTGGCCAACTCGAAGAAGCCCAGTGATGCGTGTCCCGCCTCGCCGAGGATCCGCCCCGCTGGAACAGCCGGGTGAGGCCGTCACGCCTTGGCTATACTTCAGTGAAGCGAGCCGACCGGAGGAAACGATGAATGACGTCTTCACGCTGGCATCGCCGCTCTCCGATCGGGACAGCTGGACGGCGGCGGACTGGTGTCCCATGGAACGCACGCTCGACCTGATCGGCACCCGTTCGATGATGACACTGCTGCGCGAGGTCTTCTACGGAGCCACCCGGTTCGACGACCTCGCCCGCCGGGCCGGAGTGACTGCAGCGATCGCCTCCCAGCGTCTGCACCAGCTGGTCGACCACGGACTCCTGGAACGCCGACCCTACAAGGAACCAGGACAACGGACCCGCTACGAGTACACCATCACCGAACGCGGCTTGGAAATCTTCCCCGTCGTCGCCGCCCTCGTCCAGTTCGCCGACGGACTGCCACACGACCAGGGGCGAGCAGTCACACTCACCCATGCCGACTGCGGCAAACCCGTCGTCGTCGAGGTCCACTGCGCTGACGGCCACACCATGACACCGGCGGACACAGTAGTGACGGTCGTGCAGACCACTTCGGAAACCCAGAAGAGCTGAGTTCACCGACGACTGCCGTGCGTATTTCCAACCCCACTCCGCCGCCTGACCGTGAGGCCAAGCGGCGCTTGTCGGTGATACGCCATGTCGAAGAGGCCAGCGGCAACGTCGCCATTTCCTGCGTACCCGTTCCAAGGCACCCGAGCACAGCGAGAAGATCGCGATGTACCTCAAGCGCCACGACCACCGGTGGAAGCGCTACGAGAAGCAACTTCCCGTTCTGCTGTCGACGACTGCACCCGGCTGCGGTCCTGCGGATCTACCCGACCTTGAACCAGGCGACCGCGATCCAGTTCCTCGACTGCGTCATCCAGACGGACAACGGCGCCGAGTTCCAGTCCGCGTTCCACTGGCTTCGGGGGGTGTGAGACGCGGACCGGCCGGAACGCCGGCCCGCCTCTCGCACCGAGCCCGGAACGGTCAGGCGGGGGTGACGAGTTCGCGGACGGCGGGTACGACCTCGGCGGCAAAGCGGCGCAGGAAGTCGGACGAGCTCACGCGGTAGAGGAAGAACGTGTCGGCCTGCTTGCCGAGCACGAGTTCGGCCAACTGCTCGGCCCATACCTTCGCGGGACCTTGGAGGAACCCGGATCCGCCGTCGAAGGTGCCCTCGATGTTGTAACCGCGGCGGATGTCCCGCGGGGACCGGCCCGCGGCGGCGGCCGCCTCGTCGATGACGCGGTTGGCGTCCGGCAGCGCGGCCGGAGGGAAGAACGGCGAACTGGGGATCCAGCCGTCACCGATCGTTCCGACGACCCGCAGCATCCGCGGCTGGTAAGCCCCGAACCAGATGCCGATCTCGTGCAGCGGCTCGGGTCCCGGCTTCGCGTGGTCGAGCCGGTAATGCCTGCCCTCGAACGTGACGTCCATCTTGGACGTCCACAGCGCTCGGATGAGGTGGGTGGCCTCCTCCAGTGCCTCGACCGACTGTCCGGCAGTGCGTGCCGGACCTCCCTCCGCGAGGATGGACGGCCACATCTGCTGCGCGCCGGTGCCGAGGCCGAGTTCGAAGCGGCCACCACTGAGGATGTCGATGGTCGCGGCGGCGCGGGCCAGTACGGGGGGCGGGCGCAGCGGCAGGTTCAGCAGATTGGACATGACCGTGATGCGCTCGGTCCTGACGGCCATGGCGGTCAGCAGCGAGAGGGTGTCCAGCCGTTCGGGCCAGTACGGGTGGTCGGACAGCGTGACGACGTCGTATCCGAGCCGTTCCATCAGCACGGCCAGCTCGACGACGTCCTGCGGACGGTCCGCAGTCGGTTCCAGCAGGGCGCCGAAACTTACGTCGTACGTGGTCACCTGGCAGCCCCGTCGCGGGTACCGATGCGCTCGGGGGTGGCGGTGCCGTAGACCTGCTCCGCGTGCGCGGCGTAGGCCTGTGCGGCCAGATCGCCGATGACACCGCTGATCTCGGGCGGCATCTGCGCGATGATGTCGCGGACGGTGCTCGGGTCGGCCTCGTACGCCATCATGCCGAAGATCAGGGGCATCTGCTCGGGCGCGACGTCCCCCGCGCTGTCGGCGATCATCTGCCCCCACTCGGCGGCGGTGACGTGCTTTGCGAGCAGCGGCACCGCGAGGTCCTCCTCAGCCGCGAGGTGCTCGGCGAGCCGGTCGGCGAGCAGCGCCGTAGTCGCGGCGAGCGCCTGCCCCTGTGCGGCGTCGGCCGTGCCACGCCACTGCGCCAGCCCGACGCGCACCTCGTCCAGGAGCTTGTCGACGACGTCGTGCTGCTCCTCCATGACCTGTACGACGGGCTCGGCGTCGGCGGCGTTCCGTTCGAGCAGCCGGGGCCACAGGTGTTTGTCCTCGGCGACGTGGTGGTGGTGAAGGCCGTTGTCGACGATCCGGAGATGGTCGGCGACGACTCCGGCGCGTGCGACGTCACCGTCGGCCACGCCGCGTATGAGGGCTGGGGCGAGCCCGATCTCGCGACGGAACATGGTGTGAGACATGTACATGTCACGCACGTCGGCGAGGGGTTCGTTGTTCATAGTTCACATTCCCAGAAGGTGCCAGAAGTTCCCGGAAGGGCTTGGTGATTGAAAATGTAATAACTAGGCCCGGACCAGGAAAGCGAATGTCCAGTACGCGAATCCGGTTATCCGCGAAGCGTACGCAGCGGCTTCTGGCCGAACTTCGCTTCATGCGCCGCCGCGAATCGGCCCAGGTGAGCGAAGCCCCAGCGGCGGGCAACCACGGCGACCGAACAGGTGGACGGATCGGCTGCGCGCAGCTCCTCGTGCGCCCGGCGCAGCCGCACATCACGCAGATACTCCATCGGTGACATGCCGAGATGGAGCTGAAACGCCTTCTGCAGCGTCCGCGGACCGACGTCGCAGCGGTCCGCCAGGAGCGAGAGCGTCAGCGGGGCCTGCGGATCCGACTCGATGATGTCGACGGCGGTGCGGACCGAAGCCGGCCTTACCGCGGCGACCGGCGCCGTCAGCGCCTCGGTCTGCGAGTGCGTCGCCGCCATGAAGAACCCGTTCACGATGCTGTCCGCCAGTGGTGCGGCGACCAGCGGCTGGGACAGGAGGCTGTCCGGGGCGGTGAGCTGCCGGTTGACGGACAGCAGCAACTGGGCCCAGTTGCGCCCGAAACCGTCGGCGATGTTCATCACGGGATCGAAGACGACCCGACTGGCGGCGCGCTCACCGATCAGACGGGCCATCACGGTCTCCACGGCGGGCCTGTCGATGCGGACGCACAGCGCGTGGTAGCCGGCTGGCCAACGGGCCGTGAACGCACCGCCGTCGGGCCGGTACAGCGCCGAGGACAGGCGGTTGATCATCATGTCCACGCCCCGGTGCCGCGACTCGAAGCGCCCCGTGATCGGCAACTGGACATAGAAGCCGGTTCCGATGTCGTCGCACTCCAGGCGGAACTCGCCGTTGATGACGACCTCGCCGATGTTGATGGGCCCGAGGTCGGCGGAGCGATAAGTCGAGACCGTCACCTCGTCCTGCGGCACGGTTTCGATGGTCGACGCGCGCACGAGCACCAGACGCTCCTCCGATGCCGGTGTGTTTGTTCGACTACAGGCGGACTTCGCGCTCATGCTAGCCGTCGACCCACGGCCGGAGTTGCCCGTCGTGCTGGAGGCAGGCCGTTCCGGCGGTGTCGTCCCCTCGGGGGCTCGGTAGTCACGTTCGCAGTCGATCGGGCTCTTGAACCCGCACACGCTGTGTAGCCGCCTGGCGTTGTAGAAGTCGGTGATCCAGGTCGCGATCTTGAGGCGGGCCTCGGCGCGGGTGCGGAAGGCACGGCGGTGGACGTACTCGACTTTGAGGACGCTGTTGAACGCCTCGCTCACGGCGTTGTCGTACCAAGACCCGACTCTGCTCGTGGACTGGACAATCGCGGAACTCGGCGTCGTAGATGCGCTTCCTGGATGCCAAGACCTCGACTGGTTCCGCCGCGACCAGGGCGTCCAGCCCCGCGAAGCCAGCACGCAGAGCGCCGCAACCCAGCCCGGTGAGCCCTCCGACCCGCCCCGGGCGCGACCGCTTCCGACCGAGCAGGCCGAGCCTTCGCCACGCGAGTGACACACATCCGCCGCGCTCCGCCCCCTGAAAACCCCACATGCCTGTGCCACGGCTACCAGCCGTCGCACAGGCATGTCCTGTTTCCGCAGGTGAGAGGCGCAGTACCTGGACCGCTACCGCCCCACCCCCTCACCGGGCCGATCACGAGGGTCGAGGCCCAGAAACGACGAAATACCGGTGAGTCACATGACTCGACCGGTAATCCGTGAACGCTTCGGGACGATCTCGTGAAGGTCCCTCTCAAAGTGTCCGAGGGGGGACTTGAACCCCCACGCCCGATAAAGGGCACTAGCACCTCAAGCTAGCGCGTCTGCCATTCCGCCACCCGGACAAGGTGTCTGTCGCGGCGGGGTTTCCCTCGCGGCGACGTCGTAAACACTACCAGGCTTTCGAGGGTGCCCGATCACGCCTGGTCGGACGGGAGGCGCCGCCCCGCGTGAACGGAGTGTGACGGGCCGGGACCGGTCTTGGGCGGGGGCGGCACCGGGAGGGAGGATGTGGGGGACCGGCCAGGACAGCGGGAGGAAGCAGCGTGAGCGACACGGCCAGGAACGTCACCGGCGAGGACGAGGTCGTGGACCTCTGCCGCGACCTCATCCGGATCGACACCAGCAACTACGGCGACCACTCGGGCCCGGGTGAGCGCAAGGCGGCCGAGTGGGTCGCCGAGAAGCTCTCCGAGGTCGGGCTCGAGCCGGAGATCTTCGAGTCGCACCCGGGGCGTGCCTCCACCGTGGCCCGGATCGAGGGCGAGGACCCCTCCCGGCCCGCGCTGCTCATCCACGGCCACCTCGACGTCGTCCCGGCCAACGCGGTCGACTGGACCCACCACCCCTTCTCCGGGGAGGTCACGGACGGCTGCGTGTGGGGGCGCGGTGCGGTCGACATGAAGGACATGGACGCGATGACCCTCGCGGTCGTGCGCGACCGGATGCGCTCCGGGCGCAAGCCGCCCCGGGACATCGTCCTCGCGTTCCTCGCCGACGAGGAGGCCGGCGGCCTGTACGGCGCCCGCCACCTCGTCGACCAGCACCGAGGGCTCTTCGACGGCGTCACCGAGGCGATCAGCGAGGTCGGCGGCTTCTCGTTCACGGTGAGCGAGGAGCGGCGGCTCTATCTGATCCAGACGGCCGAGAAGGGCATGCACTGGATGAAGCTGACCGTCGCCGGCACCGCCGGCCACGGCTCGATGATCCACAAGGACAACGCGATCACCGAGCTGTCCGAGGCGGTCGCCCGGCTCGGCCGGCACACCTTCCCGGTCCGGGTCACCAAGACCACCCGCGCCTTCCTCGACGAACTCGGCGACGCGCTCGGCACCGAGCTGGACCCCGAGGACATGCAGTCCACCCTCGCCCGGCTCGGCGGCATCGCCAAACTGATCGGCGCGACCCTCAGCAACACCGCCAACCCGACCCAGCTCGGCGCCGGCTACAAGGTCAACGTCATCCCGGGCGAGGCCACCGCGCACGTCGACGGCCGCTTCCTGCCGGGGTACGAGGAGGAGTTCCTCGCCGACCTCGACCGCCTCCTCGGCCCGAACGTGCGGCGCGAGGACGTGCACTCCGACAAGGCGCTGGAGACCTCCTTCGACGGGGCGCTCGTCGAGGCCATGCAGTCGGCGCTGCTCGCCGAGGACCCGACCGCGAAGGCGGTCCCCTACATGCTCTCCGGCGGCACCGACGCCAAGTCCTTCGACGACCTCGGCATCCGCGGCTTCGGCTTCGCCCCGCTGAAGCTGCCCCCGGAGCTGGACTTCGCGGGCATGTTCCACGGCGTCGACGAGCGGGTGCCGGTGGACGGGCTGAAGTTCGGGGTGCGGGTGCTCGACCGGTTCATCGACGCGTCCTGAATCACCCGAGGAAATTCGCGCGCCCGTGCGGATGCGACTGAGAAGAGTGAATGCGCCGATAAGCGCGTAGCCTCATTAATTCCCCCTCGTTACTGGTGATGCGGTCCGCTGCTGAGGATCGCTTTTGCCAACAAGGAGGAATAATGATCAAGAAGGTCGTCGCTGCTGCGGCTGCCACTGGTGGGCTGGTTCTCGCGGGCGCGGGCCTGGCCGTCGCCGATGCCGGTGCCCAGGGTGCCGCGGTGCACTCCCCGGGTGTCGCTTCCGGCAACGTGATCCAGGTTCCGGTGCACGTCCCGGTGAACGTCTGCGGCAACACGATCTCGGTGATCGGGCTGCTGAACCCCGCCTTCGGCAACGTCTGCATCAACAAGTGACGTCGACCCGCTGAGGGGTCGTCCACACCGTCGGCCCCGGAGCGCACCCTGCGCTCCGGGGCCTACCGGTCTTTTCCGAAGGAGTGTTTTCCGAAGGAATGGCCGAAGAATTCGAACGGCCCGAATGTCCCCGAGAGTCTTCCCGGGAACTGGAATGATGCGGGAATTCAGGTCGAGGACGAGATCGAAAGCAGGGAAACAGCAATGCGACAGGTCACCCGCAAAAGCCTCATGACCGTGGCGGCGGCCACGGGGGTGATCGCCGCCGCAGGCGGCTACGCGCACGCCGACTCGGGCGCGAACGGCTTCGCCACCGACTCGCCCGGCGTCGCGTCCGGCAACACGGTGCAGGCGCCGGTGAACGTCCCGGTCAACGTGTGCGGCAACACCATCGACGTCGTCGGGCTCCTCAACCCGGCGTTCGGCAACTCCTGCGCCAACCAGGGCGGCCGCCACCGCGCACCGGGCGGCTACGGCGCCGACGACCACGCGTACGGCGGCGGGAAGCACGGCGGCCGGCCCGGCGGTGGTCAGCACGGCGGCGGTCACAGCAGCAACGGGGGCAACGGGGCCAACGGGGGAGGCCACTGGGGCGGTCACGACGGCGGCTACGGCGCGTACCCGGGCTCCGGGGGCGCACAGGCGGGCGGTCACACCGGTGGTTCGCCCGGCGTCGGTTCCGGCAACCACGTCCAGGCCCCGATCGACGTCCCGGTGAACGTGTGCGGCAACAGCGTCGACGCCGTCGGGGTCCTCAACCCGTCCTTCGGCAACGACTGCGACAACGGCGGCGGCCACGGGTACGGCACCCCGCCGGACCGTGGCCACGGGACGCCGGGCCACCACACCCCCGGTAAGCCGGTCGGTCACGGGTCCACCCCCTCCGGGCCCGAAGCCGTGCCGTCCACCCCGGGCCGCGGCACCCCGGCCCACTCGGTGACCGACCACCGGCCCACCGGCACCACCGGCACCACCGGCACCACCGGTACCGGCGGCACCGTCGCCAGTGGCGCCCAGCTCGCCGAGACCGGAAGCGAGCTCCCGCTCGGCCTCGCCCTGCCGGCCGGCGCGGGCGCGCTTCTCGCCGGAGCGCTGATCTACCGCAAGGCGCGCACCTCCATGTGATCCCACGGGAGGCCGGACAACGGAGCGGGCCCCGCCTAGGCGGGGCCCGCTCCGTGTGGGTCGCTCACTTCACCATGTGGCCCGCACCTGGCGGATGATCCGTCGGCGCAGCCGCACCCGGCGACTGCCGTCACGCATCAGGCTCAGGCGGTCCAACTCCCAGTGTCCGTACTCGGCATGGTCGGTCAGCAGACGTGTCGCCTCCTTGCGGGAGACCCCGCGCGGTACGTAGACGTCGACAAATTCGTATTCCGGCATCGCATCTATTGTGCGGGCTGGGGCCTCGTACGGATAGCGTCTGCACTATGTCTGATGCTGCGCAGCCCACAGCTGCCGAGGTACGCGCCGCCGCCGAGGCGGTCAAGACCGCGCTCGACCGCCATCTGGCCGCGGTCGAACGCAGGTCGGGGGAGGACGACCCGGCCGTCTACGAGGCGTTCAACGAGCTGGCCGCGGCCGCCGAGGTCTACGACGAACTGCTCTACGACCGCTACGACGAGGTCACGCCCTTCGAGATCCCCGGCGCGGACGACTCCCTGCCTCCGTACACCGGACCCGAGGAGCCGAACGCGCTCAGCGTGCTGATCCGCAGGGACTACGCCGTCGCGGAGCCGCAGCGGTTGCTCGCCCAGGCCCAGCGGGTCGAGGCGGCGGACGACGAGGGCACGGAGAGCTCGGGCACCGTGCACGGGGCCCTGGGCATCCTGTTCGGTGAGTTCGAACCGGACGAGATCGCCTCCCGGCACAAGGAGTTCGGGCTGGAGGAGGGCGACTCCACGCTGTGGGTGCTCGCCGCCGACGAACCGGCCGAACCGGGCGAGTGGCTGGAGACGCCGTTCGACCAGGCCGATCCGCAGCGGGTGGTCTGCCGGTTCGACGTGAGCGCGGTCTTCGACGACCTCGACGAGGACGAGGACGAGGACGACGACGAAGCCGACGAGGGTGAGGACGGCGAGGACCTCGCGACCGGACTGGACGAACTCGACGACCTCGACGATGTGGACGACGCCGACGACATCGAGAGCGACGACCTGGAGCCGCTGGACGCCGACCGGCGCTAGGCGGTCGGCGTCCAGCGGGCGGCGCGACGGAACACGGCGGCGGCCGGGACGGGGGGAGCCCTCGACCCGGCCGCCGCTCGCGTGCTCGCCCCGGGTGGTTCAGCCGGCCGGTGGCACCTGGGTGCGCAGCAGGACCGGCAGCCGGGTCGTCCGCGGCTTGGCGGGGACCTCGGCCACGGCGTGCGCCAGCGCCTGTTCGGCACCGTGCACCACGGACAGATGCCGCTCCGCCCGCCCGAACGCCGTGTACACCCACGGCCGGGTGAGGGCCTGCGCGGCGTCGCCGGGCAGCACCACGACCGCCGCCGGCCACCGGCCGCCCACCGCCTGGTGCGCGGTCAACGCCCACCCGTGCCGTACGGACTGCTCCACCCGCTCCTTCGGTACGACGACGGGGGCGCCGGCACAGGACAGGTGCAGCCCGTCCGCGTCGGCCCTCTCCACCCGCCCCAGCACGGTCCGCCCCGGCGCGGGGGAGTGGGCGACCACGTCCCCGGGGTCGAAGCCGCCGAAGCGGCCGGGCCCGGGGTTGAGGCGTTCCTTGAGCGCGGCGTTGAGCGCGCGGGTGCCGGCCGCGCCGCCGTGGCCCGGCGTGATCACCACGGTCCGGCCCGGCTCGACGCCGAAGGCCCGCGGCACCGACTCCAGCACGAGCTGCAGGGTGCGGTGCACGGCCTCGGCCGCGTCCCGCACCGGCACGATCACCAGTTCCTTGCCGGGCGCCTCGACCTGGTTGAGCTCGCCGATGCCGATCCCGGAGAGCAGCTCGCCGAGCGGACCGGGGTCGGGGGTGCGCGAGGCGATCTGCGGGCACACCCGGGCGGCGAGCAGATCGGCGAAGACCCGGCCCGGACCGGCCGACCACAGCTCCGCCGGATCACCGCTCAGCACCAGCCGGGCGCCGTCCGGCAGCGACTCGACCACCATCGCGGCGCTCTCCACGTCGAGCCGCGGCGCGTCCGTCACGATCAGCAGGTCCAGGGCGAGCGCTCCGTCGGCGTCCCGGCCGGGGCCCTCGGTGCCCGCGAGCAGCCCGTGGACGGTGACGACGCCGTCCGCCTCGCCCGCTCGGGCCGCGATGCGGTCCCGGCCGTCCGGGGTGTGACAGGCCGCGACCGCGCGCAGACCCAGGGAGCGGGCGGCGGTGAGCAGGGCGGCCGGTTCGGCGCGGGCGGCCTCGCCGCCGGTGTGCAGCACCAGGCCGTGCCCGGCGACGGCACCGATCAGCTCGGCGGCGCTGCCGGACGCCGAGGCCGCGGCGGACTCCCAGCCCGCCGCCGAGGCGGCCTCCTTGGCCAGGGAGTTCACGACCCGGGCGAGGCCGTCGGCGAGGCTCTCCTCCGCGAGCGCGAACCGCTCCAGACCGACCAGGACCCGGACCGGACGGTCGTCCTCGGTCTCTTCGGTGTCGTCCTCGGAGGGGGCTGGCGCTCCGGGCTCCTCCAGCGCGTCCTGGAAGGCGAGCGCCTCGCCCTCGGCCAGCGCGCTCTGCACGGCCTCGTCGGCGTCCGGTACGGACCGCTGGGCGAGGGCCGCGGTGAGCGCCGGGAGTTCCAGCGCGGTGTGACCGGCCAGGGCCGCCTGCTCCAGGAGCCAGACCGTCAGCGCGCGGCCCCGCCGCTCGTCGCCGGGGGCGCACTCCGCGCCGAGCAGGGCGCGGGCGAACCCGTCGGCCTGCTCGGGCCGTACACCGGCGACCCGCAGCAGGTGCCAGGGGTCCTCGCGCAGCAGGTCCTCGGCGCCCTCGCCGAGTGCCCCGGCGACCTGCGGGGCGAGCGTCACGGGGGCACCGCCGTCGGTCAGCACGCGCCGTACGGCCGCCACGGTCTCCTGGGCGGGAGCCGGGGGAGCGGCCGGGGCTTCGGCGGGCGCCGGCTCCGGGCGCCGTACGGGTTCCGGGGCGGCGGGGCGGCGCGGGGGCTCCGGTGCGCTGAAGACGGTGGCGGCGGGCTTGGCCCCGCCCTCCACGGCCCGGACCGCCGCCAGCAGGTCGGCGGCCCTGCCGCTGAGCTTGGCCCCGCTGTCGATGGGCCCCGCCTTGTCGGCCTTGCGCCGCTCGATCCGCTCCCGCTCCCGCTTCTGCGCGGCGAGCTCGGCCTGAGCCTCGCTGACCTGGTCGCCGTCCCCGCCCTCGGCGCTCCCGGCTTCGGTGCTCTGGACCTCGGCGCTCGTGCCCTCGGTGCTCGTGCCCTCGGTGGTCTCGGCTTCGGCGCTCTCGCTCTCGGTGCTCTGGGCCTCAGCGCTCGTGCCCTCGGTGCTCGCGTCCCCGGTGGTCTCGGCTTCGGCGCTCTCGCCCTCGGCGCTCTCACCCTCGGTGCTCTGGGCCTCAGCGCTCGTGCCCTCGGCGCTCGTGCCCCCGGTGGTCTCGACCCCGGCGCTCGTGCCCCCGGTGCTCTGGGCCTCGGCGTTCTCGCTCTCGGTGGTCTCGGCCTCGGGGCTCGTGCTCTCGGCGGCCGGTGCCTCGGGGGTCTCCTCGGTCCCGTCCCCGGTCGCGGCCGGGGCGCTGTCGTCGCCGTCCGGTGTCTGCGGCCCGGTGTTCTCGGTGTCGTCCGAGGAATCCGGTTCCGTGCTCACAGCGTGCTCCAGTCGTGATCGGGATAGCGGTGCACGGGCGCCGACACATCGTCGAGGGCCCGACAGATCTCGTCAGGAAGCGTAAGGGCCTCCACTGACAACGCCGCCGTGAGCTGCTGCGCGTTGCGCGCGCCGACCACGGGGGCGGCCACGCCGGGCCGGTCGCGCACCCAGGCCAGGGCGACCTGGAGCGGCGTCACCGCGAGCCCGTCCGCCGCGGTGGTCACGGCGTCGACGATACGGCTCGCGGTGTCGTCGAGGTACGGCTCGACGAAGGGCGCGAAGTGGTCGGAGGCGGCACGCGAGTCGGGCGGCAGGGCGTCGCCCCGGTACTTGCCGGTCAGGACGCCCCGGCCGAGCGGCGAGGACGGCAGCAGCCCGATGCCCAGGTCCAGCGCGGCCGGCAGCACCTCGCGCTCCACGCCGCGCTGCAGCAGCGAGTACTCCATCTGCGTACTGGCGAGCCGGGTGCGGACGCCGGGTGCGGCCAGCTGCCAGGTGGCGGCCTTGGCGAGCTGCCAGCCGCAGAAGTTGGACACCCCGGCATAGCGGGCGCGGCCGCTGGCGACGGCGAGGTCGAGGGCCTGGAGCGTCTCCTCCAGCGGGGTGTCCGGGTCGAAGGCGTGGACGTGCCAGATGTCGACGTGGTCCGTGCCGAGCCGGGCGAGGGAGGCGTCCAGGGCGGCGAGGAGATGGCCCCGCGAGCCGTCGAAGCGGCGGTCGGGGTCGGGCACGCTGCCCGCCTTGGTGGAGATGATCAGGTCCCGGCGCGGCACCAGGCCGTCTATGAGCCGTCCCAGCAGGTACTCGGCCTCTCCGTCGCCGTACACGTCCGCCGTGTCGACGAGGGTGCCGCCCGCCTCCCAGAACGTCTTCAAGAGGTCCGCGGCGTCGTGCTCGTCGGTGTCACGCCCCCAGGTCAGGGTGCCGAGCCCGATGCGGGACACACGCAGGCCGGTGCGGCCGAGATGCCTCTGCTCCATGAACGCCGAGATTACTGGCCAGAACTGGGCCGTGGGTTGCCTGTGGACAACGGAATCTCCGCGCGTCACCCACGGACCGCGGCCACCCCACCGTCCCGCTGCCCCGCAGGCCACACGCCCGGCGACCGTCCCGGCGCCCGCCGTCCCGCCAACTCCCCTGCACCGCACGCCCGCTCCGCCCCCTCGTGCCACGCGTCCACGCGACGCTCGCCACACCGGCCTGTCCGCCCCCGGTCCCCCGCGCTAAGGTCGGCACGACAGCGTCGTTACTGATCAGTAAGGGGAATCGGCCATGCAGCTCGGGATCAACCTCGGCTACTGGGGTGCCGGAATGGACGGGGACAACCTGGCCGTCGCCCAGGAGGCCGACCGCCTCGGGTACGCCGTCTGCTGGGCCGCCGAGGCCTACGGCTCGGACGCCGCCACCGTGCTGAGCTGGGTCGCCGCCAAGACCGAGCGGATCGACGTCGGCTCGGCCATCTTCCAGATCCCGGCGCGTCAGCCCGCGATGACCGCGATGACCGCCGCCACCCTCGACTCCCTCTCCGGCGGCCGGTTCCGGCTCGGCCTCGGCGTCTCCGGACCGCAGGTCTCCGAGGGCTGGTACGGCGTCAAGTTCGACAAGCCGCTCTCCCGCACCCGCGAGTACGTCGAGATCGTACGGAAGGCGATGACGCGTGAGCGGCTGTCGTACGAGGGCGAGCACTGGACGCTGCCGCTGCCCGGCGGTCCCGGCAAGCCGATCAAGCTGACCGTGCACCCCGAGCGGGAGCACATCCCGCTGTACATCGCCGCCATCGGCCCGAAGAACCTGGAGCAGACCGGCGAGATCGCCGACGGCGCGCTGCTGATCTTCCCCTCCGCCGAGCACATCGAGGACACCGCGCTCCGGCATATCCGGGCCGGGCGCGAGAAGGCCGGCAAGACGCTGGAGGGCTTCGACGTCTGCCCGACCCTGCCGCTCGCCGTCGGCGACGACAAGGACGTCGAGAAGCTCGCCGACACCTTCCGCCCGTACACGGCCCTGTACGTCGGCGGCATGGGCAGCCGCAAGCAGAACTTCTACAACCAGCTCGCCCAGCGCATGGGCTACGAGGCGGCGGCCGCCGAGGTCCAGGACAAGTACCTGGCCGGCGACAAGCAGGGCGCCGCCGCCGCGATCCCGCACGACCTGATCGACGGCACCACGCTGCTCGGTTCGGTGGAGCGGATCGCCGACCGGATGAAGGCCTACGCGGCGGCCGGCGTCACCACCCTCACCCTCGCCCCCGCGGGCTTCACCCTGGACGAGCGCCTCGCCTCGCTGCGCGCGGGCTCGCGGGCACTGGAACTGGCCGGCCTGGCGTAAGGGGAAGGGCGTAAGGGGAAGGGCGTAAGGGGAAGGGCGTAAGGGGAAGTTACCGCGGCCGTGGTGGGGGCTCGGGGGTCTTCCCCGCCACGGCCGTCACGGAGAACAACGCACCGGAGCGCGCGCGGTTACGCCTCACGAGGGCACCGTCGCCCTCGTCCTTTCGGCCGAGTCCCCGGCCCCTATCTGTTGCGGCTCGAGTCGTCCCGCATTTGACTGATTTGCATGCTTTCGGCCAAGAGTCTGTTCCAGGAGATCCTCGACAACGACGAGTCGTTCGCCCTGTTCTGCTCCATCGCCGCCGGCGGGGAGTCGCAGGGCGGCTGGGAGAACGCCCGGATCGCCGCGCTCGTCCCGCCGGCCCAGCGCGGCCTCGCCCCCAAGATCGCCCGCCACGGCGCCGACGAGGACAAGCACGGCCGCATCTTCAACGCCCTGATGAAGAAGCGCGGCGTCCACCCCGTCCCGGTGCCGCCGGAAACGGACTACACGATGCTCCTGGAGCGCGACGGCATCGGCCTCGCCCACGACCGGCTCCGCGCCGACCGGCCGCTGGCCGTCGAGGACATCGTCACCTACCTCGCCCACAGCCGGGTCACCGAGCAGCGCGCCTCCGAGCAGATGGACCTGCTGCGCACGTACTTCGCCGACCACCCCGACATCGGCCGCGCGGTGAGGATGATCTCCCACGACGAGGACAACCACCTCGCCTACTGCCACGAGGAACTCCTGCGCCTCGCGTACGCCGGACACGGCCGCGCCATCCAGCGCACCCTGCGCGCGTGCGCGCTCGCCGAGATCCGGGTCTACCGGGACGTCAGCCTCGCCGTCATGGCCCACATGGGCCGCATCCTCGGCTGGCCGAAGCCCAAGTCCGCGCTCCTCGCGGCCGGGATCCACGGTGTGTACGCCTGGGAGCGGTTCGCGGGCTGGCGGCGGATGGTGTCCCTGGAGATGCCCGAGCACCGCGACGCCCTCGGCGGACCCGCCACCCCCGCCCCGGAGTACGCCTGAGCCCGGCGCGCGGGCGGCTACAGCCAGCCCCGCCGCTTGAACAACCGGTACAGCAGTGCCTCCAGGGCGGCCATCAGCACGATCACGGCCGGGTACGACCACAGCCAGTGCAGCTCCGGCATGTGGTCGAAGTTCATCCCGTAGATCCCGGCGATCATCGTGGGCACGGCCGCCATCGCCGCCCACGCGGAGATCTTCCGCATGTCGTCGTTCTGGCGGACGCTCATCTGCGCCAGATGCGCGCTGAGGATGTCGGAGACCAGCCGGTCCAGGCCCTCCACGGACTCGTTCACACGCGTGAGGTGGTCATTGACGTCCCGGAAGAAGGGCCGCGCCCTGTCGTTGACGAAGGGCAGTCCGGAACCGAGCCCGCCGGTGTCCGCCAGGCGGGTCATCGGCGGCACCAGGGGGACCGAGGCGCGGCGGAACTCCAGCAGCTGCCGCTTGAAGCCGTAGATCCGCGACGCGGTGTGCCGCGAGCCGTCGCCGGTCGGCGAGAACACCTCCGCCTCCAGCTCCTCCAGGTCGGTGCCGAGCTCGGTCACCACCTCCAGGTAGTGGTCGACGATCGCGTCCGCGATCGCGTACAGCACCGCAGTGGGGCCCTTGGCGAGGATCTCCGGCTCGCTCTCCAGCCGTCGCCGGACGGCGCTCAGCGGTGAGCCCTCGCCGTGCCGGACGGTCACCACGAACGCGTCGCCGAGGAAGACCATGATCTCGCCCGAGGAGACGGTGTCGCTCTCGGGCTCGTACACGACCGGCTTGAACACCTGGAACAGCGAGTCGTGGTACACCTCCAGCTTGGGCCGCTGGTGGGCGTTGAGGGCGTCCTCCACGGCGAGCGGATGCAGCCCGAACTCCGCGGTGACGTGCTCGAACTCGTCCTCGGTGGGCTCGTACAGCCCGATCCACACGAAACCGCCCGACGCCCGCGCCTCGGCCAGGGCATCGGAGAGATCCTCCGGCCCCTCCGCCCGACGCCCGTCGCGGTAGATCCCGCAGTCGACGATCACGGAGCGCATTCTCCCCTCATCGGGCCCCCGACGCACGCGCGCGTGCGCCGGGGCCGTGGCCGCGAAGTCCCTCCCCCAGCGGGGGCGTACCCAGCCCCGCGACGCCGGGCACGCGAGCGCAACGCTCCCCCACGCTCGGCCGCGCTCGCGCGGGAGGGGCCCCACCCGCCCGCGGGTCCTGCCCCGCGGGCGGACGACAGGACTTCGCGGACACGACCTAGGCTGGGCCGCATGCCCACGTTGATCCTCGTCCGGCACGGACGTTCGACCGCCAACACCTCCGGAGTGCTCGCCGGCTGGACGCCCGGTGTCGCGCTCGACGAGCGCGGGGCCGCGCAGGCCGCCGCGCTGCCCGGCAGGCTGGAGGGGCTGCCGCTCGCCGAGGTCGTCGCGAGCCCCCTGCAACGCTGCCAGGAGACGATCCGGCCGCTCCTCGACGCCCGCCCCGGCCTGCCCGTCCACACCGACGAGCGGATCGGGGAGGCCCACTACGGCGACTGGTCGGGGCGCAAGCTCGCCGAGCTGAAGGACGAACCCCTGATGGAGGTCGTCCAGGCGCACCCGTCCGCGGCCGCCTTCCCCGGCGGTGAGTCCATGCGCGCCATGCAGACCCGCGCCGCCGAGGCCGTCCGCGAGTGGAACGCGCGCGTGGAGCGCGACCACGGCGCCGACGCCGTCTATCTGATGTGCTCGCACGGCGACATCATCAAGTCGCTCGTGGCGGACGCCCTCGGACTCCATCTCGACCTCTTCCAGCGGATCTCCGTCGAACCGTGTTCCGTCACCGCGATCCGTTACACCCGGCTGCGCCCCTTTCTCGTACGCCTCGGCGACACCGGCGACTTCGCCTCCCTGGCGCCGCGCGAGGAACCCCCGAGCGGCGACGCGACGGTCGGGGGCGGCGCGGGCGCACCGTGATCGTCGGCCGCAGTAGGGTGAAGCGGTCCACACACACGCGTACACGCATGGACGTTCCCGAACCCACGACTCCCATGGAGACAGGACGTGTCCCGTCAGGTGTTCCTCTACGACCCACCGGACCGCTTCGTGGCCGGTACGGTCGGACTGCCCGGGCGCCGTACCTTCTTCCTCCAGGCCACCTCCGGCGCCCGGGTGACCAGCGTGGCCCTGGAGAAGACCCAGGTGGCCGCGCTCGCCGAGCGCATGGACGAGCTGCTGGACGAGGTCGTACGCCGTAGCGGGGGAAGCGCCTCGGTGCCCGCCGTGGCGCCCGCCGAGAACGCCGACACCGCCCCCCTCGAGGCCCCCGTCGAGGAGGAGTTCCGGGTCGGCACCATGGCCCTCGCCTGGGACGGCGAGGAACAGCGCATGATCGTCGAGGCGCAGGCCCTCGTGGAGCTGGAGGCGGACTCCGAGGAGGATCTCGCCGAGGCCGAGGAACGGCTTCTCCAGGACGAGGAGAACGGGCCCCCGATGCTGCGGGTCCGGCTCACCGGCTCGCAGGCGCGAGCCTTCGCCAAGCGCGCCCTCGACGTCGTCAACGCCGGCCGGCCGCCGTGCCCGCTGTGCAGCCTGCCGCTCGACCCGGAAGGACACGTATGTCCGCGCCAGAACGGATACCGCCGCGGGGCGTGACGACCACCGACCCGGCCTTCGCCGACCTCCTCGCCCGGGGCGAGCTGACCGTACGGGGCCGCATCCGCGACGCCTCCAACGCCGCCCTGTACTGCGCCGTCGCCCACGAGGGCCGGGAGGCCGCCTGCGTCTACAAGCCCGTGGCCGGCGAGCGGCCCCTGTGGGACTTCCCCGACGGCAACCTCGCCCGGCGGGAGGTCGCCGCCTACGAGGTCTCCGAGGCGACCGGCTGGGGCCTCGTGCCGCCCACCGTGCTGCGCGAGGGGCCGTACGGCGAGGGCATGTGCCAGCTGTGGATCGAGGTGGCCCCCGAGGCCGAGCTGCTCGCCCTGGCCGACGGCGAGGAACCGGAGCCGGGCTGGAAGGCGATCGGGTTCGCCGAGGTCGGCGAGGGCCGCACCGCCCTGCTGGTGCACGCCGACGACGAGCGGCTGCGGCGGCTCGCCGTCCTCGACGCGGTGATCAACAACGCCGACCGCAAGGGCGGCCATCTCCTGCCCACCGCCGGCGGACGCCTCTACGGCATCGACCACGGAGTGACCTTCAACACCGAGAACAAGCTGCGCACCCTCCTGTGGGGCTGGGCGGGGGAGCCCCTGACCGGAGAGGCGGTGGACGTCCTCAAGGGTCTCAAGGCCGTGCTGGAGCCCTCCGGGACGCTCACCGGCACCCTGACCCCGCTCATCACCCCGGCGGAGCTGGACGCCACGCGCGCGCGGGTCGACGAGCTCCTGGAGAGCGGCAGACACCCCGAACCCGGGGGCGAGTGGCCCGCCATCCCCTGGCCGCCGGTCTGACGGACCGGATGCGTGCCGTATGCACACGGGGCGGAAACACGCAAGAGCGCCTTCCCGGTCATCCGGCCCGCTCCGGCGCGTATGCACAACATCCGTCCGGGTTACGCTCATGACATGCATGCCTGGCCCGCTTCCGAGGTCCCCGCCCTGCCTGGTCAGGGCCGCGACCTGAGGATCCACGACACCGCGACCGGTGGTCTGGTCACCCTTGACCCCGGTCCCGTCGCCCGTCTCTACGTCTGCGGCATCACGCCGTACGACGCGACCCACATGGGACACGCGGCGACCTACAACGCGTTCGACCTCGTCCAGCGCGTGTGGCTCGACACCAAGCGGCAGGTTCAGTACGTCCAGAACGTCACCGACGTCGACGACCCGCTCCTGGAGCGCGCCGAGCGCGACGGCGTCGACTGGGTCGCCCTCGCCGAGAAGGAGACCGCCCTCTTCCGCGAGGACATGACCGCCCTGCGGATGCTCCCCCCGCAGCACTACATAGGCGCCGTCGAGGCGATACCCGGCATCGTCCCGCTCGTCGAACGGCTCCGTGACGCGGGCGCCGCCTACGAGCTGGACGGCGACATCTACTTCTCCGTCGAGTCCGACCCGCACTTCGGCAAGGTCTCGAACCTCGACGCCGCCGCCATGCGGCTGCTGTCCGCGGAGCGCGGCGGCGACCCGGACCGCCCGGGCAAGAAGAACCCCCTCGACCCGATGCTCTGGATGGCCGCCCGCGAGGGCGAGCCCAGCTGGGACGGCGGCTCCCTCGGCCGAGGCCGCCCCGGCTGGCACATCGAGTGCGTCGCCATCGCCCTGGACCACCTCGGCATGACCTTCGACGTCCAGGGCGGCGGCTCCGACCTCGCCTTCCCGCACCACGAGATGGGCGCCTCGCACGCCCAGGTGCTCACCGGCGAGTTCCCCATGGCCAAGGCCTATGTCCACGCCGGCATGGTCGCCCTGCATGGCGAGAAGATGTCCAAGTCCAAGGGCAACCTCGTCTTCGTCTCCCAGCTCCGCCGGGACGGCGTCGACCCCGCCGCGATCCGGCTCTCCCTGCTCGCCCACCACTACCGGGCCGACTGGGAGTGGACCGACCAGGTCCTCGCGGACGCCGTCGCCCGCCTCGGCCGCTGGCGCGCCGCCGTGTCCCGCCCCGACGGACCGCCCGCCGAGGCCCTGGTGGAGGAGATCCGCGAGGCCCTCGCCCGCGATCTCGACGCCCCGGCCGCGCTGGCCGCCGTCGACCGCTGGGCCGCCCTGCAGGAGGAGCGGGGCGGTACGGACATCAGCGCCCCCGGCGTCGTCTCCCGGGCCGTCGACGCACTGCTCGGCGTCGCGCTGTAGACCGCGTGGCAGGGACCCTTCACCGGTTCGCCGGTGAAGGGTCCCTGTCGAAATGCTGTGGACCGACCACGACAAGCTGTGGCCGCGGGGGTCCCTGTGGTGAGGTGAGGCGGTAGTTGACCGCCGGACCGGGCAACTGCCGGTCCCCTTCGCGGAAGGACGCTCCGTGGCACCCACGCACGGTTCCTTCGCACATCCCCTCACCCGTCGCGGACTGCTCGCTCTCGGCACCGCGACCCTGGGCGCCGCCTCCCTCGGCACGTCCGCCCACGCCACCGCCTCCTGGCCGGACGTCATCCCCCTGCCCGACGGCTTCCGCCCCGAGGGCATCGCCATCGGCCGCTCCCCTTACGCCTACCTCGGCTCCCTCGGTGACGGCTCCCTCTACCGCGCCGACCTGCGCACCGGCGAGGGCGCCGTCATCTCCACGGGCCCGGGCACCCCCTCCGTCGGCCTCAAACTCGACGACCGGGGGCGGCTGTTCGTCGCCGGACGCGACACCGGCGCCCGGGTCGTGGACGCGCGCAGCGGCGAGATCCTCGCCTCCTACCCGCTCGCCACCACCACCCCCACCTTCACCAACGACGTGTACCTGACTCCGCGCGCGGCCTGGTTCACCGACTCCTACCAGCCGGTTCTCCACGCCCTGCCGCTCGGCCGGCGCGGTGAACTCCCGGACGCCGCCGATGTCGTACGCCTCCCGCTGAGCGGCGACTGGACCCAGGTCGCCGACGGATCGGTGAACGCCAACGGCATCACCCGCACCCCCGACGGCTCGGCGCTCCTCGTCGTCCAGAGCGGCGTCGGCGGACTGCACCGCGTCGACCCGCGCACCGGCGTCACCACCCTGGTCGACCTCGGCGACGCGGCGCCCCTCACCAACGGCGACGGACTGCTGCGCACCGGGCGCACGCTGTACGTCGTCCAGAACCGGCAGAACGCCGTCGACGTGTTCACCCTGGCCGCCGACGGCCGCAGCGGTGCCTTCCAGCGCCGGATCACGGACGCCGACTTCGACGTGCCGACCACGGTCGCCGCCTTCGGGAACCGGCTCTACCTGCCCAACGCCCGCTTCACGACCACGCCGACGCCCGAGACGACGTACGCGATCGTCACCGTGCCGGCCTGACGGAAGGGGCGGTGCGTTCCAGGAAACGCACCGCCCCGATCACCACAGACTCGATCAGTCCTCCGACGAATCGTCGTCGCCCGGCGCATCTCCAGCCTCACCAGCCTCACCGGCCTCACCGCTCTCCCCGCTCGGCCGCGGCGGCCTCGGGGGACGGGTCCGCTCCCCGGGGTCCGGCGGACCGCCGCCGTCCCGGCGCCGCAGATAGCGCTCGAACTCACGGGCGATCGCCTCGCCCGAGGCCTCCGGCAGCTCCGCCGTGTCGCGGGCCTCCTCCAGCGTCTGGACGTACTCCGCGACCTCGCTGTCCTCCGCCGCCAGCTGGTCCACGCCCACCTGCCACGCCCGCGCGTCCTCGGGCAGCTCGCCCAGCGGGATCCGTACGTCGATCAGGTCCTCGAGCCGGTTGAGCAGGGCCAGCGTCGCCTTCGGGTTCGGCGGCTGGGAGACGTAGTGCGGTACGGCCGCCCAGAGCGACACCGCCGGCACGCCCGCGTGCGTGCACGCCTCCTGGAGCACGCCGACGATGCCCGTCGGGCCCTCGTACTTGGTCTCCTCCAGGTCCATCCGCCGCGCCAGATCGGCGTCGGACGTCGTCCCGCTGATCGGGACCGGACGGGTGTGCGGGGTGTCCCCGAGCAGGGCGCCCAGGATGACCACCAGTTCCACGCCCAGCTCGTGCGCGAAGCCGAGCAGCTCGTTGCAGAACGAGCGCCAGCGCATGGACGGTTCGATACCGCGCACGAGCACCAGGTCCCGCGGCTTCTCGCCGCCGACCCGCACCACGGACAGTCTCGTCGTGGGCCACGTGATCTTGCGCACCCCGCCGTCCATGAACACCGTGGGGCGGTTCACCTGGAAGTCGTAGTAGTCCTCGGCGTCCAGCGCCGCGAACACCTCGCCCTTCCACTCCCGCTCCAGATGCGCGACCGCGGTGGAGGCGGCGTCGCCGGCATCGTTCCAGCCCTCGAACGCGGCCACCATGACCGGGTCGATCAGCTCGGGAACCCCCTCGAGCTCGATCACCCAGCGCCTCCTTCCGACGTGCCCTCGCCTGACCACCCAACCTTACGGCGTTCCGCGGGGGCGCCCGCAGCCCCCTTGCACGGGGGAGTGAACGGATCACTGCCCCGTTCGCCACGCTCGAACACCCCGCGAGCACGGCCTTCAGAGCGTGGACCTCAGCCATTGCTCCACGCTCGCGATGTGCACCGTCGCCCAGGACCGGGCCGCCTCCGCGTCCCGGTCGCGCAGCGCCGCCAGGATCGCGCGGTGCTCACGCAGGGTCCCGGCGACCGCGTCCTCCTGGGTCAGCCCCCGCCAGATCCGCGCCCGGGTGGTCGGCCCCGACAGCCCGTCGAGCAGCGAGCACAGCACCGAGTTCCCCGCGCTCCGCACGATGCCCCGGTGGAACTCCAGGTCGCAGGCGACGAGCTCCTCCACCGACGGCGCGTCCCCCAGCTTGTCCAACTGGGCCTCCAGCGCGTCCAGTTGCTGCTCGCTGACCCGGAGCGCGGCCATCGCGGTCGCGGCCGGCTCCAGGATGCGGCGCACCGCGAGGAACTCCAGGACCGTGTCGTCGCGGTGGAAGTCGACGACGAACGACAGTGCCTCCAGGAGCAGTTGGGGATCGAGGCTGGTCACATAGGTGCCGTCGCCCTGCCGCACGTCCAGGATCCGGATCAGCGACAGGGCGCGCACCGCCTCCCGCAAGGAGTTGCGGGACAGGCCCAGTTCGGCGGCCAGCTCGCTCTCCTTCGGGAGCCGGTCGCCGGGGCGCAGCGCACCCGAGACGATCATGCCCTTGATCTTCTCGATCGCCTCGTCGGTGACTGCCACGACCGGCCTCCCTCTCATCCGCTTCCAGACATCGGATGTCTCGGCGTCATTATGGGCCAGATCACACCATCGCCTCCAGACCTGCGAGGACGGCCCGCTCGTCGAGCGTCGTCAGCGCACGGTCCCGCATCAGCACCCGCCCGTCCACGACCGTGTCCCGCACATCCGCCGAGTGCGCCGCGTACGCCAGCGTCGACCACGGGTCGTGCGCGGGACGCAGATGGGGCGCGTTCAGATCCAGCACGATCAGATCGGCCCGCTTGCCCGCCTCCAGGGACCCCAGCCGGTCCCCGAGCCCCAGAGCCCGTGCCCCCTCGGCCGTCGCCATCCGTACGGCCTGCTCGGCGCCGACCGCCGTGGGGTCGCCGCCCGCCTTGTGCACGAGCGCCGCCTGCCGCACCGCCCCCAGCACGTCCAGCGAGTTGGAGCTGACCGCCCCGTCCGTGCCCAGCCCCACGGTCACCCCGGCGCCGAGCAGCCTCGGCACCGGCGCGATCCCGCACCCCAGCTTCAGGTTCGACACCGGGCAGTGGGCGACGGCCGTACCCGTGCGGGCCATCGCCGCGATCTCCGGCCCGGTCAGGTCCACGGCGTGCGCGAGGAGCACATCGGGGCCGAGCAGCCCGAGCGAGTCCAGCAGCTCCACCGGCCGCCTGCCGTGCCGGACCTCGACGGTCGCCACCTCGGTCGCGTTCTCCGCCGCGTGGATGTGCACGAGCGCCCCGAACTCCCGCGCCAGCGCGAACACCTCGGTGAGCTGCCCGGGGGACAGGGTGTACGCCGAGTGCGCGAAGACCACCGGCCGGTACCCGCCCCGCGCCGCACCTCGCGCCTCCAGATCCCGCCGCGCCCAGTCCAGCCGCGCCCCGAAGTCCCTGCCGTCCGGCGGCTTTGGCACGTCCATGAAGGTCGGCCCGGTCAGCAGCCGCCAGCCCGCCGCGCGGGCCACCTCCTCGGCCGCCTCGTGGAACCAGTACATGTCCAGCGCCGAGGTCACCCCGGCCCGTACGCTCTCCGCGATCGCCAGCCCGACCGCCGCCGCCACGTTCTTCGGCTCCAGCAGCTCGGCCTCCCACCGCAGCACCCGCTCCAGGAACCCCTGGAGCGTGACGTCGTCGGCGCGGCCGCGCAGCAGGGTCATCGCGAGATGGGTGTGGGCGTTGATCAGCCCGGGCAGGACCAGACAGCCCTCGGCGTCGATCTCCTCGGCGGCCTGGAAGCGGGCCCTCACGTCGTCGGCCGCCCCCACGGCGACGATCTCCCCGTCGTGGATCGCGACGGCCCCGTCCCGCACGACCGTCCCGGCCTCGTCCACGGTGAGCACGTCACCGCCGTGCACCAGCAGATCGATGCTCACGCCGACTCGTCCTCCGCCAGCAGCCGCAGCGCCTCCAGCGACACCAGCGCGCCCCGCTCGACCCCGGCCGCGACGACGTCCCGGTGCGGGTTGTACCCACCTGTCGAAAAGGGAGACTCCTCGTCGACCAGCTCGTCGGCGTTGGCCCCGTCCACGACCAGCACACCGCCCGCCACCAGCCCGCGCAGCGAGGCCGTGACCAGCAGCGCCGACAGCTCCATCTCGATCGCCGCGAGCCCCGCGCCGTCGTAGGAGAAGAGCGGGAGGAGCCCCGGCTGGAAGGCCGCCCGGGTCCAGACGAGCCCCCGGTGGTGCGGGGCGCCCTGCTCGCGGGCCGCCCGCTGGAGCGCGAACACGGCCTCCGGGCTGGAGACCGCCGGGTACTCCGGCGGCAGCAACTGGTGCGTGACACCGTCGTCGCGGACGGCGGCCTCCGCGATGACCAGGTCGCCGTCGCCGATACCCGGCCTCATCGCACCCGCCGTACCGAACCGCAGGAAGACCCTCACCCCCGCGTCGGCCAGCTCCTGGAACAGCAGGATCGCTCCCGGCGCGCCCACCCCGTGCGAGGCGACGACCACCGGCACGCCCTTCCAGCTGCCGCGGAACACCCGGTACTCGCGGTGGTACGACACCTCCTCGGCGCCGTCGAGCAGCGCGGCGACGGCGGCGGCGCGTGCCGGGTCGCCGACGACCACCGCGTGCGCGGGCAGACCGGTGCGGGGGATACGGGTGATGGGCAGGAGGTCCTGCGTCATGAACGTGCTCCAGAGGGACGGGGGGTGCGACGGCGGCGGGCCGTCGTCAGGAAGAGGGCGCCGAGCGTGACGACGTACGGCGCGGCGTCGGTCGCCTGCTGCGGCAGGCCGAGGCCCTGGAGACGGAACCCGGCCGCCTCCGCGAGCCCGAACAGCAGCGCCGCGAGCAGCACTCCGAGCGGCGCGGCCCGGCCGAGCATGACGGCCACGACAGCGATCCAACCACGGCCGGCCGTCATGTTCTCGGTGAACAACGTGACGTTGCCGAGCGCGAGTTGGGCGCCGGCCAGCCCGCACAGCAGCCCGGACAGCAGGATCACGCCGTACTGGTACGTCGCCGGACGCACCCCGAGCGTGGCCGCCGCGTCGGGCGCCTCGCCGACCCCGCGCAGCCTCAGCCCCCACACATGCCGGGACAGCAGTAGCGCGGCCACCGCGACGGCCGCCCAGGAGAGGTAGGCGAGCGGGCTGAAGCCGCCGAGGAGCGGGAGCCCCTTCAGGGACGGGTCGTCGAAGGTGCCCTGCACCCCGAAGACCGTGCGCAGCAGGAAGCTGGTCAGACCGACGGCGAGGAGGTTCATGGCGATGCCGAGGACCACCGCGTCGCCCTTCAGCGTCACCGCGCCCACCGCCAGGACCAGCGAGTACGCCGCCGCCGCGAGGGCCGCAGCGAGCACGCCGAGCCAGGGGCTGCCGGTGAACCAGCTGGTGGCCACCGCGGTGAAGCAGCCGAGCAGCATCATGCCTTCGAGGCCGATGTTGAACACCCCGGCCCGCTCGCACAGGGCGCCGCCCAGCGCGGCCAGCAGGATCGGGGTCAGCGCGCGCAGCGCCGACATCAGAAGGTCGGGGTCGAGGAACATCAGACGGCCTCCCGCTTGCGGAACAGTCGGCGGGGGAACCGCAGCCGGGCCGCCAGGAACACGATCACGATGGCCTGGAGCACCTGCGTCAGCTCGCGCGGCACCTCGGTGGTCCGCTCCATCGCGAGCCCGCCGACCTGGAGGACGGCGAAGAAGAACGCGGCGATCACCGTGCCGAGCGGGGCCGCGCCGGCCAGCAGTGCCGCCGTCAGCCCGGTCCAGGTGTAGCCGGGCCCGGTCAGCGACCCGTCCACGAAGCGGTACGGGAAGCTCAGCACCCCGATGGCGCCGACCAGCCCCGCCAGGCCCCCGGAGACGGACATCAGCTTCAGGGTCAGGCTCCGGCGCTCGACACCGGCGTACGCGGAGAAACGCGCGTTGAGGCCCGTCATCCGGATCTCGTAGCCGAGGGCGGTGCGCCGGTCGGTGAACCAGTACGCGGCGGCGGCCAGCGCGACGAGGACCAGCCCGAGGGTGACCGTCGAGTCGCCGAACGCGGGCAGCGCCACCCCGTCCGGCAGGGCGCGCGTCTGCGGCAGGCTGGAGCCGGGCTCCTTGAGCGGGTAGCGGGCCAGGTAGGAGGCCAGCGACACCGCGGGGTAGCTCAGCAGCAGACTGCTGACCAGTAGCGGGACCCCGAGCCGGTTCTCGCACAAGGCTGCCAGGACCGCGTATCCGGCGCCCGCGGCCGTGCCCGCCAGCAGGGCCAGCACGACGGTGAGAGGCGCGGGCAGCGGGGAGTTGAGCCCGGTCACGGCGGCGGTGATCCCGCCGAGGACCAGCTGCCCGTCGCCGCCGAGGTTGATCAGCCCGGCCCGCAGCGGGACCGCCAGCGCGAGCGCCAGGCCGAGCACACTGGTGGTGGTCGTCAGGGTCGCGCCGATGCCGTCGCCGCCGAGCGCGCCGGTCACCACGGCCTCGTACGCGGTCAGCGGGTCCGCGCCGGTTCCGACGAGGAACAGCGCGCCGATGACCAGGCCCGCGAGCACGGAGAAGGTGAGCGGGGAGCGCAGCGCCCCCGCGAGGGATGTACGTGTCATGTCAGTCCGTGGCCTCCGCGGCTTCCGGGGCCGGGGCGGCGGCGCCCGCCATCGCCAGGCCCAGCGTCCGCTCGTCCGCCTCCTCCTTGGTGTACGACGCCGCGACACGGCCCTCGTACATCACCAGGACCCGGTCCGCGAGCCCCCGGATCTCGCTCAGCTCGGCCGAGACGAGCAGGACGGCGTGACCGGCGTCGCGGTGGGCGATCAGCTGGTCGTGGATGTTCTGGATGGCGCCGATGTCCACCCCGCGCGTGGGCTGCTCGACGAGCAGCAGCGGGGCGTCGTGGGCGAGCTCCCGCCCGATCAGCAGTTTCTGGAGGTTGCCGCCGGACAGCGCCGAGGCGGGCACCTCGGTGGTCGCCGCCTTGATCCCGAACCGCTCGACGAGCCCGCGGGCGTGCGCGCGGACGGCGGCGGGCGGCAGCAGCCCGCGGGAGGAGAGGGACGTACGGTGATGCCCCATCGCCAGGTTCTCCGCGACCGTCGCCGCCGACGCCGTACCGACCGCGTGGCGGTCCTCGGGGACGTAGGCGAGGCCCTTCGCCCGGCGTTCGGCGGCCGAGGCGTGGGTGATGTCCTCACCCTGGAGCGTGACCCGGCCGGCGGTGACCGGCCGCAGCCCGGCCAGCGCCCCGATCAGCTCGCTCTGTCCGTTGCCGGCCACCCCCGCGATGCCCACGATCTCCCCGGCGTGGACACGCAGGTCCACTCCGTGGACGGCGTCTGTGCCGAGGCCCTCGACGGAGAGGACGGCCTCGCCCGGTGCGCCGGGGGCGTGCACGCGGTCCAGTTCGACCGAGCGGCCGGTCATCGCGGCGGCGATCTCGTCGGCCGTCGTGTCCGCGGTGACCAGCCGGGCGACGACCCGGCCGTCCCGCAGGACCGTCACCCGGTCGGAGCCCTCCAGCACCTCACGCAGCTTGTGGGTGACGAGGACGACCGTACGGCCCTGCGCGGTCAGCGACTTGAGGACGGCGAACAGGGCGTCCGCCTCGGCCGGGGTGAGCACGGCCGTCGGCTCGTCGAGGATCAGCGTGCGCGCGCCCCGGTGCAGCAGCTTCAGGATCTCCACCCGCTGGCGCAGCCCGACCGGAAGCTCGCCGACCCGGGCGTCCGGGTCGACGGCCAGCCCGTGCTCCTCGGCCAGCTCGCGCACCCGGCGCCGCGCGGCGGCCCGGTCCAGCAGGCCGAAGCGGCGCGGCTCGGCGGCGTACACGACGTTCTCGGCGACCGTCAGCGAGTCGAACAGCTTGAAGCTCTGGTGGACCATGCCGAGCCCGGCGGCCATCGCGGCCGACGGGCTGGCGAAGGTCACGTCCCGCCCCTCGACACGGATCGTCCCGGCATCCGGGCGCTCCATGCCGTACAGGACCGACATCAGCGTGGACTTGCCCGCGCCGTTCTCGCCCATCAGGGCGTGGATCTCGCCCCGGCGGACGCTCAGGTCGACGGCGTCGTTGGCGAGCGTGCCGGGGAACCGCTTGGTGATTCCCCGGAGCTCGACGGCGAGCGCGGACTCAGGAGGCGGCGGGGTCATCGACCTTCAGCTCTCCGGACACGATCTGGTCGCGCAGCGCCTCGACCTTCGTCAGGACGTCCTTGTGGTCGGCGATCACGCACTGCGAGGAGTCGACGCCGTCCTCCAGACCGGTCAGGCTGATGCCGCCCTCCTTCAGGCCGTAGGAGACGGTCGTGCCCGTCTTGCCGCCCAGCACCGCCTCGATGCCCTTCTCGACGGCGACGTCCGTGCGCTTGATCACGTTGTCGACGACCGTGCCGGGCGCCGAGGGGCACTGGTTGACGTCCACGCCGTACGCGTACGCCCCCTTGGCCTTGGCGGCCTCGAAGACGCCGTAGTTGCCGGCCGCCGCGGCCGCCATGAGCTGGTCGTAGCCCTTGGAGAGCAGGGTGTTCGCCTGCTCCTTGGCGCGCGCCGAGTCGTCGAACGGCGACTGGCCGCCGACGAACCGGGTGGACGTCTCGGTCTTCGCGGCGACCTTCTTGGCACCGGCCGCGAACGGGTCGCTGTAGCGGCGGAACTGGGGCGTGTCGAGCACGTCCACCGCGCCCACCTTGCCGGACTTGCTGAGCAGACCCGCCTCGGCGCCCGCGAGGTAGACGCCCTCGTGCTCGCGGAACACCGCGCAACTGACGTTCTCGTAGGTCTTCGTGGTGCAGGCGTCGACGATGAGGAACTGCTGGTCCGGGTTCTTCTCGGCCTGCTGGGCGACGATGTCGGCGAACTCGAAGCCGACGAGGACGATGACGTCCGGCTCGGCGTCCACTGCGGCCTGCACGTTCTGCTGCTGGGAGGCGGTGTCGGTGGACTCGTACACCTTCTGCGTGCCGTCGTGGGCCTTCGCCGCGTCCTTGACGCCGGTCACGGCCAGCTTCAGGAACTCGTTCTGTCCGACGGCGTCCGGGGTGACGAGGGTGAACGACGTTCCGCCGCCGCCGCTCGCGCTGTCGGAGGCGTCGTTCTCGGCGGCGGCGTTGCACGCGGTGGCGGCGCCGACGAGAAGGGCGGTGGCGGCAACGGCCTGGAGGGTGCGACGGGTTCTGCGGGACATCGGGGGACCTTCCGGAGGTACGGCGAAAGCCACGCTCGGCGGTGAGCGGGTGAAGGGGGGAGAGCCTCAGAGGGGTGACGGGGCGCCGGGGGAGAGCCTCAGCGTCGACAGCCGTCGCCGGCACACCGGCCGAAGTCGAGGAAACGGCGCTGGGTGAGCATCAGCATCACGGGTCTCCTCCTTCGTCTCGGTCTGCGGACTGGGTGCTGGACTGTAACACCCGTTTCCAGACAGGTGTGCGACTGTCTCGAACTGTGGTTCTCCCAGGTCATGTACGGTGGCGGACACCACCGGATCATCAGGAGTGGCCGATATGTCCCAGGAACTGCGTGCTGTCGCCTGGACCGGAAACAGCCTCACGCTCATCGACCAGACGCTGCTGCCGCACCGCACCGAGACCGTGGATGTCCGCGATGTGGACACACTGGTGGACGCGATCCAGCGGCTCGTCGTGCGCGGCGCCCCCGCCATCGGCGCGGCCGGCGCCTACGGCGTCGCGCTCGCGATCCTCCAGGGGGAGCGCGAGGGCTGGACCGGGGCCGAGGTGCGCGCCGCCGTCGCGCGGGTGCGCGAGGCACGGCCCACCGCCGTGAACCTCATGGTGTGCGTCGACCGCGTCATGACCCGCTTCGACGAGGGCCTCGACGCGGTCCTCGCGGAGGCCGCCGCCGTCCAGCGCGAGGACGTCGAGGCCAACCGCGCGATGGGCGCGTTCGGCGCGGACTGGCTGCTGAAGCGGGTCGGCGAGGACCGGCCGCTGCGGATCCTCACCCACTGCAACACCGGCGCCCTCGCCACCGCCGGGTGGGGCACCGCCCTCGGCGTCATCCGCGAACTCCACGCCCGCGGCCGTGTCGAGGCCGTCTACGCCGACGAGACCCGCCCCCTCCTCCAGGGCTCCCGCCTCACCGCCTGGGAACTGGTCCAGGAGGGCATCCCGCACTACGTCCAGGCCGACGGGGCCGCCGCCGGCACCATCCTGCGCGGCGAGGTCGACGCGGCGATCGTCGGCGCCGACCGGATCGCCGCCAACGGCGACACCGCCAACAAGGTCGGCACCGTCGGCGTCGCCCTCGCCTGCGCCGACGCCGGCATACCGTTCCTGGTGGCGGCACCGACGACCACGGTGGACCTCGCCACCCCGGACGGCGACGCCATCCACATCGAACTGCGCGGCGAGGACGAGGTGCTGGAGTGGGCCGGGGTCCGCACGGCTCCGGCCGCGTCGCGGGGCCACAACCCCGCCTTCGACGTGACACCGGGGCGGCTGGTGACGGGTCTGGTCACCGAGCGGGGCGTGCTGGAGGTGGCGTCGGGCGAACTGCCCGGCGACCACCTGAAGTAGACGACGGAGGGACCCCCGCGATCGGGGGTCCCTCCGTTCGCGTCAGCGCTGCGACAGCTCCAACTCCAGCAGCCACTCCACGACTTCGGTGTGGTGCCGGGCCTGACGGGGATCGGCACCCCACACGTACAGGCCGTGCCCCGCGACCACCACGGCCGGCATCCGGGGGTTGCGCGCCTCCTCGAGGCGGTTTCCGAGCACCTTCATGTCCTGGCTGTTGGCGATGACGGGCAGCGTCACCTCCACGTCGTGCGCCGGCTGACCGACTCCCTTGAGCATCTCGACGTCCTTGAAGACGATCCCGCCCGGCTCACGCCGCCCCATGGCCACGGACGCGACCGTGTGCACATGCACCACGGCTCCGGCGCCCGTCAGCGCGGCGACCCGCGCGTGCAGCTCGGCCTCGGCCGACGGCCTGCCGCCCCGCACCGCCGCCCCCCGACCGTCCACCAGCACCACGTCCGCGGGCGTCAGTTCGCCCTTGTCGTGGCCGCTCGCGGTCACCGCGAGCCGCAGCGGGTCGCGGGAGAGCACCACGGAGAGGTTCCCCGAGGTGCCCCGCATCCAGCCGAAGGAGGCGAACCGGGCGGACTCGGCGGCGAGGACCGCGCCGGCCTCCTCCAGGTCGAGTGCGGAGATGTCGGTGCTCACGTGGTGCTCCTCGAAACGGTGATCTCGTCGAACGTCCCCGCCTCGGCGTGGTCGCCGACGCCCTGCTCGTAGTACGGCTCCCCGGGCCGCCGGATCCCGGCGGTGTGCCAGCCGGCCTCGCGGGCCGCGTCCAGCTCGCCCGGCCGGTCGGAGAGGAACAGCAGACGGTCCGGGGCGGTCCCGGTCGCCTCCGCGATCCGGCGGTACGACGCCGGCTCCTGCTTGGGTCCCGCGTTCTCGGTGTCGTACAGCCCCGACACGAGCCGCGTGAGGTCGCCCTCCGGGCTGTGGGTGAACCACGCCCGCTGCGCCGACACCGAGCCGGAGGAGTAGACGTACAGCCCGAGCCCCGCCGTGTGCCAGGCGCGCAGCGCCGGGACGACGTCGTCGTAGAAGTGCGAGACGAGGTCGCCGCGGGCGAACCCCTCGGACCAGACGATGCCCTGAAGGGTCTTCAGCGGGGTCGCCTTGCGGTCGTCGTCCAGCCAGGCGTTCAGGGTCTTCTCGACGGCCGCGGCGTCGGCCTCCGGTTCCCCGGTCAGCTCCCGCACCTGGGCGATCGCCCGCGCCACCGCGGGCTCGGCGGACCGCTCGGTGAGCAGCTCGGCGAACCGGGCACGGGAGTACGGGTACAGCACGTCGACGACGAAGCCCGTGGCGCTCGTGGTGCCCTCGATGTCGAGCACCACGGCGGCCACCTCGAAGCGCGGGTCGTGCAGGGTCACGCCGCGCCCTTGTCGGCCTCGTACCCGGCGGCGATCGTGTCGTAGTCCGGGAAGCGCGCGGAGATCGGGGAACCGGTGAAGTTGCCGATCCAGCCGTCCTCCTCGTGGAAGAAGCGGATCGCGGTGAAGGACGGCTTCGTGCCCATGTCGAACCAGTGGGTGGTGCCGCGCGGCACGCCCAGCAGGTCGCCCTTCTCGCAGTAGACCGCGTGCACCTCGCCGTTCACGTGCAGATAGAAGATGCCGGAGCCGGAGACGAAGAAGCGGACCTCGTCATCGTCGTCGTGCGTGTGCTCCTGGAGGAACTTCTCGCGGGCGGCCTTCGCCTTCACCGGGTACTCGGGGTCGTCACCGGGGTGCAGACCGAGGACGTCGACGGTGGTGAAGCCCTCCTCGGCGTTCAGCTTCTCGATCTCCGGGCCGTACGCGGCGAACACCGTCTCGCTGTCGGCGTCGACCGGGACGTCCTCGCGGACCGGCCACTGCTCGTAGCGCACACCCAGCGGCGCGAGCGCCTCGGCGATCTCTGCGGGGTCGGAGGTGCGGCGGACCAGGGTCTCCGGGCCGGACTCGGCCCAGCTCGTCAGCAGCGTCATGGGGGCAACTCCAGGAGTCTGGAAGGGATGTCCGGATACCGAGACGGAATCGGACGCGTTTTTCGGGGAAGCGGAGAGGAGGGCGGCGGCGGTGGAGCGTCGCTCAGCCGCGACACGGCGCGCCGGGACAGCGCCGCATGCGGGGCATGCGCTGCGCGTTCACGCGTCGGGTCGTCATTTCGTGATGGTAACGCGCCGAGGTGAGGACACCGCCTGTGATGATTTCGATGTCTCACACAATGAGATTCAGTGTCCGTCTCTTTGACTGCTGGCTGAAAACGTTCTCATGATCTGCATATGAAGACGCTGCTGCTCGTGCGGCGGCTGTACGTGGACCTGCTCCGGTCGACCACGGCCAGCTGTCGCTGACCCCTCCCGGAGCCCTGACGCGCCCGCGTTCCGCCGGGCGTTCCCCGCCGTCCGCACGGTGGCCCATTGCCGTCCCCTGCTCCGGGCTCACGCATTCCCGTCACACCCCCGCGCACCACCCCCGCACCTGGAGCACACCCATGTCCCGCACCCGTCTGCCCCTCGCCGCGCTCTCGCTGGCCTCCGTCTCCGCCCTCGTCCTGTCGGGCTGCTCGCAGTCCTCCGACGCCTCGGACTCCCAGGACTCCGGCAACACCGCGGCCTCCGCCTCCGCCGCCACCGGCAAGAAGCCCGCCCCCTTCAGCAAGGGCACGGTCAAGGTCGCCCTGGTCCGGCAGAGCGGTGCCGGCGACTACTTCGAGCAGTGGGGCAACGGCGCCAAGGCCCAGGCCAAGGCCCTCGGCATCGACCTCACCGTGTACGACGCCCAGGCCGACAACGCCAAGCAGGCCACCGACCTGTCCTCGGCGATCAACTCCGGCGCCCAGGCGATCATCATCGACCACGGCTTCCCGGCGACCATCCAGCCCGAGATCGACAAGGCCGTGAAGAAGGGCGTCAAGGTCGTCGTCTACGACGTCGAGACCTCCACGAAGGGGGTCGTCTCCACCAAGCAGGACGACGCGAGCATGGCCAAGGCCGTCCTCGACGTGATGGCGAAGGAGGTCGGCAAGGACGCCAAGGTCGGCTACGTCAACGTCGCCGGCTACGCCGCCCTCGACAAGCGCGACACCGTCTGGAAGTCCACCGTGACCTCCGAGGGCTGGAAGCAGCAGTTCAAGGTCGGCAAGGTCACCGACTCCACGGCCACCGACAACGTTCCCCTGGTCTCCGCCGCGCTCACCCAGCACTCCGACGTGGCCGGCGTCTTCGCCCCCTACGACGAGCTCGCCAAGGGCACCGTCCTCGCCGTGCAGAACAAGAAGCTCCAGGACAAGGTGAAGGTCTTCGGCGCGGACGTCTCCAACGCCGACATCCAGCAGATGACCGCCACCGACAGCCCCTGGGTCGCGACCGCCGGCACCGACCCCTCCGCCGTCGGCGCGGCCGTCGTCCGCACCACCGCGCTGGAGCTGGCCGGACAGCTGAACAAGACCTCCGTCGAGTTCCCGGCCGTCGCCATCACCCAGGACTTCCTGCGCGAGAAGAAGATCGCCAACATGGACGAACTCCGCGAGGCGCTGCCCGCGCTCAACCTGTCGGAGGTCTCGACCGCGGACTGGATCTCGAATGTCGCCCACTGAGACACCGGCGGTCGCGCTCACCGACGTCAGCATGGCGTTCGGCGGAAAGACCGTCCTCGCCTCGGTCTCGCTGGACATCGCCCCGGGCAGCGTGGTCGCGCTGCTCGGCGCGAACGGCGCCGGCAAGTCCACCCTGATCAAGATCCTTTCGGGTGTGCACACCGACCACGGAGGTCAGGTGCGGGTCGCCGGGGAGCCCGCAGCTCTCCAGTCGCCGCTCGCCGCCCGCCAGTTGGGCATCCAGACCGTCCACCAGCGGATCGGCGAGGGCATCGTGCCCGGCCTCGGCGTCGCCGAGAACCTGGTCTTCGAGGAACTCGCCCAGCGGCGCGGCAACCCCTTCCTCGGCGGCCGCGCCACCCTCGCCCGCGCCCGGGAGATCCAGGCCGGCCTCGGCCTGGACTGGAGCGACGCCGTACTGAAGCAGGACGTCACCGAACTCGGCATCTCCGACCGGCAGTTGCTGATCCTCGCACGTGCCCTGGCCACCCGGCCCCGGCTGCTCATCCTCGACGAGCCGACCTCCGCGCTCTCCGCCGCCGAGGCGGAGCGCCTCTTCGCGCTCATCCGCAGGATGCGCGAGGACGGCATCGCCGTGCTCTACGTCTCCCACCGCCTCGGTGAGATCGACGCGCTCGCCGACCGGCTGGTCGTCCTGCGCGACGGGCTCCTCACCGAGGACCAGGCCCGGCCGTTCGACTGGGACGCCGCCCTGCGCGCGATGCTCGCCCAGGCCCAGGAGGCGGCCACCGCCCGCCCGGTCCGCGAGGGCGAGCGGGGCGAGACCGTGCTCTCCCTGCGCGGGGTGCGCCTCCTCGACGGCCGGGCGCCCCTGGACCTCGATCTGCGCACCGGGGAAGTCACCGGAGTCGTCGGCCTGCTGGGCGCCGGCAAGACCGAACTGGCCCGCGGCCTCTTCGGCGCCGAACCCTTCACCACCGGCACGGTCGAACTGGCCGGCACGGCCTACACCCCGCGCCGCCCCGCCGACGCCATCCGGGCCGGCGTCCATCTGGTCCCCGAGGACCGGCACGCCGACGCCCTCGTGCCCGGCTGGTCGATCGCGCAGAACGTCTCCCTGCCGTTCCTGAAGTCCCTCTCCCGCGCCGGCCTGGTCCAGCGGTCCAGGGAGGACGCCCTCGGCCGGGCCACCGTCGACGCCCTCGGAGTCGTCACCCGCGACGAGCACAGCACCGTCGAGGAGCTGTCCGGCGGCAACCAGCAGAAGGTCGTCGTCGGCCGCTGGCTCGCCGAGACCCCGCGTGTCCTCATCCTGGACGAGCCGTTCCGGGGAGTGGACATCGGCGCCCGCCGCGACATCGGCCGCCGGGCCCGGGCGCTCGCCGCCGAGGGCGCCGCCGTCCTCGTCCTGTCCGCCGACGTCGACGAGGTCCTCGAGATCGCCGACCGGGTCGTCGTCCTAGCCGCCGGCGAGATCCACCTCGACGCCCACGGCGAGGACGCCGAGCGCGACCTAGTCATCCAGACCATCTCGGCGTCCGTCTGACGCCGGCCCGCCCCACGAAGTCCCGGGAAAGCACCCCATGACCACCACCCAGAGCACCGAGGCCCCGGCGAAGGCGGCGACCCCGCCCGCCCCCGGCACCGCCCTGCGCGTCCAGAACGCCGTCATCAAGTACGGGTTCCTCTTCGTCACGGTCGCGCTCTTCCTGTACTTCGCGCTGACCGAGGGCTCCTTCCGCGAGTCGGCCACCCTCCTCGACACCCTGCGGTACGTCTCCGTCGCCGCGATCCTCGGCCTCGGCGTCACCCTCACCATGGCCGTCGGCGGAATGGACATGTCCGTCGGCGCCGTCGCCGGCCTCGGCGTCTCCGTCGCCGCCCAGACCATGGTCGTCCACAACCAGGTCGGCACGGTCGCGATCCTCGCCGTCCTCGTCGCGGGCGCCCTCGCCGGACTGCTCAACGCGCTGCTGATCGTCGTCCTGAAGATCCCCGACATGCTCGCCACCCTCGGCACCATGTTCGTCATCCAGGGCAGCAAGCTGATCCTCGTCGACGGCCAGTCGATCACCCCCGGCATGACCCTGGACGACGGCTCCACCGCCCCCGGAAAGTTCACCGACGGCTTCCTGAAGATCGACCGCGGCACGGTCCTCGGCGTCCCGATCTCCGTGCTGATCTTCGGCGCGCTCACCGTCGCCGCCTGGGTCTTCCTCGCCCGCACCCGCTGGGGCCGGATCCTGTACGCCATCGGCGCCAACCCCGAGGCCTCCCGCCTCGCCGGCATCCGCGTCGGCGCCTACCGCGCCCTGGCCTACGTCGTCTCCGGCGTCCTCGCCTCCGTCGGCGGACTGATCCTCGCCTCCCGCATCGGCCAGGGCGATGTGTCGGCGGGCACCTCCCAGCTGCTGGAAGCGGTGGCCGTGGCACTGGTCGGCACCTCCGTGCTCGGCCGGGGCCGCCCCAATGTGTGGGGCACCGCGCTCGGCGCCGTCCTGATCGGCATCATCACCACCGGCCTCACCATCAAGGGCCTGCCGTACTACACCCAGGACGTCGTCGAGGGCGCGGTCCTCATCCTCGCCCTGGTCTTCAGCTTCACCCTGTCCAAGCGCCGCACCGCATAAGGGAGTTCACCGACCATGGGCTACCGCGTCCTGGAGACCGACGACATCCCGGCGTACCTGCGCGAGCGGGGACACTGGCCGGACGGCGAGGAGATCACCGTCCGGGAGGTGTCCGACGGCAACATCAACCGCGTCTTCCTCGCCTCCAACGCCGACGGCACCCGCAGCCTCGCCCTCAAGCAGGCCCTGCCCTGGGTCCGGGTCGCCGGCCCCTCCTGGCCGCTCAGCCCCGACCGCGCCGACGCCGAGGCCCGCGCCTACGAGCAGGTCGCCAGGGTCGCCCCCGACAAGATCCCCGCGATCCACGGCTACGACCCCGAGCACCACGCCCTCGTCATGGAGGACCTCTCCGACCTGGAGGTCCTGCGCACCGCCCTCAACGAGGGCGCCCCGTACGGCCCGCACACCTCCGCCCGCATCGGTGAGTTCGTCGCCCAGCTCACCTTCGCCACCAGCGACTTCGGCATGTCCTCCGCCGACCGCAAGGCCCTGCTCGCCGTCTCGGTGAACCCCGAGCTGTGCAAGATCACCGAGGATGTCGTCCTCTCCGAGCCCTACATCGAACACGAGCACAACCACTGGCACCCGGACCTCGACGACCTGGCCGCCGCCTTCCGCGCCGACGCCCGGCTGCGCACCGAGGTCGCCGACCTCCGGCACACCTTCATGACCGGCGCCCAGGCCCTCCTCCACGGCGACCTGCACACCGGCAGCGTCATGGTGGGCGAGCGCGAAGGCGCCCCCGTGGTGCGGGTGTTCGACCCCGAGTTCTCCTTCGTCGGGCCGATCGGCTACGACCTCGGCCTGTACTGGGCCAACGCCCTGGTCTCGGAGCAGCGGGCACGGGCCCTCGGCACGCTGTCCGACCACGCCGGACAGCTCCGGCTGTCCTGGGAGGCGTTCGAGACGGAGTTCCGCCGGCGGTGGCCGGCCCGTGTCGACACCTTCTTCGACGACGCCTACCTCGACCGCTTCCTGCGCCGCGTGTGGACGGACGCGGTCGGCTTCGCCGGCACGGAGATCGTCCGCCGGATCATCGGCTTCGCCCACCTCACCGACCTCACGACCCTGCCGGACCCGGCCTCGGCATCCCGGCGCACCCTGCTCCTCGGCCGTGAACTGATCGTGCGGCGCGGGGAACTGACGGATGCGGCGGCCGTGCGGGCGGTGGTCGAGTCGCTGGGCTGAGCGAGGCCGAACGAGGTCACTCCCCGTCGAACCACTCCTTACCGGCCGCCCAGTGCGCGACCCAGCCGGAGAAACCCGGCGCGGAGGTGGTGTGACCGAACTCCGCGCCGAAGGGAAGCGCGCCCACGTCGGTCACCTGCCAGATCTGACCGCGGTGGGGGCCGGTGACGACGAGGTGCCAGTTCATGGCGCACCCGTCCGTCCCGAGCACGATCGAGCCGTGGTCGTGCACCTGCTCGATGACGGCCTCCGGGTCGTCGTACGGCCCGTCGTCGTCCTCCCACACCCACATCTCGGTGAGCGGGAACGGCAGGCCCGGCTTCCGCCGCTCCCCGCCGCCCCAGTCCGACGGCACCTCGGCGAGCCCCACCAGCCCGTACTCCGGCGGCCCCTGGTACGAGCCGTCCGATATCTCCGCCACGAACGTCCGGTACGGCTCCGGCAGCACCACCCCGTGCTCCCCCTCGAAGGCGTGCACCGCCTCCCAGCCCAGCGCCGACGCGCCGCCGTCGTCCACGGCGAAGGCCGCCCGCAGGGCCGCCAGTTCGACGGGATCCGCCTGTTCGGTGTTCATACGTCCATGGAAGCACCCGGCACTGACAACGGGTCCCGCGCATACGCCGCCCGGTCCCGGGCGTCCCCCGCGAGATACGACTGCAGCCGGACGTGCCGGAACTCGAAGTACGCCCCCGACTGCCGCAGCACCCCGCGCCGATGGGCGTCGTCCAGGAAGGCCATCAGCCGCCACGGCATCCGCCCGCTCACCGCCAGCCAGACCCGGGCGACGGTGAACCGGCCCCACGCGCTCAGCGCGAGCGCCGCCGTGCCCAGCGGCAGCCACAACTGCGTCCCGATGTGCACCAGCCCGCCCCAGTCGCCCGGCAGCGCCACCACCGGCACGCACACCAGCGCCACCAGCAGCGCGACGACCGCGCCCCGGGTGAAGGACGCCGCCCGGTCGGTGGCGAGCGACGAGGCGGGACCGGTGGCCCGCATGATGTCCGAGGGCACGCTCAGCGCCCGGTACACACCCCGCACACACACCCGCCGACCACCCCGATCAGCACCCCGGCGGCCACGAACGGCGGCAGACAGCGCGCCAGCAGCCCCGCCGCAGGCCCCTCCGTGAGCCAGGCCCGGCCCGGTTCCGGCAGCACGGACCCCAGGTTCGCCGCGTACGCCACCGTCGGCGGGGTCCGCCCGGGCAGCGCGAGCCGGACCGCCACCGCGCCGCCCCGAGACTCGAACACCGTGTGCCGCGACACGAACGGCACACAACGGCGGTCGCGCAGCAGCGGCATCGCACAGTCGGGCGGCCGCACCCCGGCGGGGTAGGCGACCGGCCGGGCGCCATGGCCGGGGAACAGCAGCGTGCCGCGCTGCTCCCGCCCGGTGGCCGCGCTGCGCACCCCGTGCCGTTCCGCATAGCTCCACCCGCCGCGCTCGGCGCCCGGCAGCCCGCTCGCGGTACCGGACTTGAGCACGGTCACGCCCACCGCGGCCAGCCCGGCCGCCGTGCAGGAGACGACCCCGATCAGCATGGCCACCGCCGTACCGCGCAGCAGACCCGCGGCGAACCGCCCGGCGACCCGGCCGGCCCGGGGCGGGCGGCCCCCGTCCTGCCCGGCCGGGCGGCCCCCGCTCAGCAGCAGCGCAGCCCCCGTGCCGGCACAGGTGACCCCGATCAGCACGGTCCAGGGACTGCCGGACCGGCCCAGCAGCGCGGCGCCGGCCGCCACCGTCCCGCCCACCAGCAGGGCCGCGCCGCAGATCCGGGCCGCCGCCCGCCCCGCCGCGCCGCTCCAGGGCAGACCGAGCGGCACCGGCCGGCGCGGCAGCCCCGCGATGCCGAAGAACAGGGTGAACAGCAGCGAGAACAGACAGCCGCCCAGCAGATCGGGCACCCAGCCGTCGGTCACCCCGCCGAAGCGGAACCCGAACCGCAGATCGTCGGCCGCCGCGAAACCCGCCCAGAGCATCGCGGAGGCCGCCGCCGTCACCAGCGTCTGACGCGCCAGGAGCCGCGGGCCGGGCCGGCCCCGGCCCGTCGGCAGCAGACACAGCACCCCGATCGCGAACCCCAGCGTCTGCCCCGCCAGCGTTGCGGCCAGGGACACGGCGTCCTCCACGCCCGCCAGATCACGGGCGGCCCGCGCCAGCGCGACCGGCAGCAGCAGCACGGACAGCAGGGCCATCGCCAGCACCCCCGGCGCGTACACCGGCAGCGCGCGCGGCAGCAGCGACTCCAGCTCCCACCAGGCGAGCCGGCCCGTGCCACGGCGGTGCAGCTCCCGCGCCAGCAGGGTGAGCCGGCGCACCGCGTCCGCCGTCACGCCCGGTCCCGCGTCGGTGAACGCGGCCGGCACGAACGCGCCGAGCAGATGCTCCTCGACCGCGTCGGCCGTGGGAAAGCGCCGCGGGTCCAGCAGCTCGGACGGGTCCCGGGAGGTGTCGCCGTAGACCGCGCGGGCCAGCGCCACCATCAGCGGGGTGGTGAGCGCCGTCGCGAGGGGAAGCCGGGGCCGCCGGGCCAGTTCCCGCAGCACCGGCGTCCACACCGTGCACGGCTCCTCGCCCACCGGGTACAACGGGCGGGCCGTGCGCTCCAGATGGGCCGCCGCCCGGTCGAGGCCGAGCGGCAGGAGCTCGACCACCTCGGCCGCCGTGAGCACATCGCCCTCGGCGACCGCCGCCGCCCAGGCGTCGCTGCGGCTGGTGACCACCAACGGCAGAGCGACGTCGAGTTCGGCGTTGACCCGCCGTACGGCATCCCCGTACGCGGACCGCGCCAGCTCGTCGAAGCCGTCCAGGACCGGCAGCACCAGCCCCGCGTCCAGCAGGGCGCGCGCCAGGGTGCGCCGGCCGTCGGCCGGGCCCGCCAGCGGCCGGTAGTCGGCGGCCAGCCGGTCCGCGAGCCAGTCCCGCAGCCCCGTGCGCACCGGGTCCCAGCCGGCCAGCGGGAAGATCACCGGCACCGGTCCGCCGGCCCGGCGCGCGGCCAGCCGGTCCAGCACGAACCGCACCGCCAGCACGCTCTTGCCCAACCCCGGCCCGCCCAGCACCACCACCCGCCGGCCGGGCAGCCGCGCGAACGAGCCGGCCGTCTCCCCGGCCTCGCCCTCCCGGGGCGCGGGCAGCGACTCCACCCGACGGATGTTCTCCGGATGGTCCGCCAGGCGGCGGTCGGCCGGACGCCAGCTCACCTCGAGCGGCACCGGGTCCTGCAACCGCCGTAACCGCGCCTCCGCCGCCCACTGCTCCCCGACCGCCTCGGCCAGCGCGTCGGCGGCCCGGCGCCGCTCCTCGTGCGGCGAGCCGTACACCGGGTCGGCGTCCCCGCGCAGGACGTCGGCCAGCAGCGCCGCCACCGACACGAACGCGCCGATGGCCGAGATCAGTACGCCCGCGGTCGCGGCGTTGTCCGACCAGAACCGCAGGACCGCCGCGAGCGCCGCGAGCGCCCCCGCGCACACGGCGAATCCCATCCGCCGGCGCACCCGCGCCCTGTGCCATCCTCCGCTCATCCGACCCCCCGTTGTGCCGTCTCCGTGGTGCAGAGAGACCCGTTCTAGCGGCCGTACTCGGCAACGAACGCGCTGTTCGACATACGTGTGGGGGAGCGCGCGGAAGCGTTCAGGGGGCGTGTCGAAGCGAGTGCGCCCAGGCGGGGCAAGCACCCGAGAGGGGCGGCTCCGCGTCGGCGGAGCCGCCCCTCTCGGGTCTTTCCTATAGGCCTACTTCTTGTCGAGCAGGTCCTGGACCTTGCCGCGTACCTCGTCCGTGGCCAGACCGCGGATCGTCAGCGTGGTGCGGCGGCGCAGCACGTCGTCCGCCGTCTCGGCCCACTCGTGGTCACGGGCGTAGACGACCTGCGCCCAGATCTCGGGGGCGTCGGGGTGGACGCGCTGCCCCAGCTCGGGGTTGTCGTTCGCCAGCCGGGCGATGTCGAAGGCCAGCGAGCCGTAGTGGGTGGCCAGGTGCTTGGCGGTGTCGGCCGCCATGCGCGGGCCGGGCGCCGGGTTGTCCACCAGCAGCCGGTGGGCGACCGCGCGCGGGTTGGCCACGCCGGGCAGCGGCAGCTTCTTCGGCAGCGAGGAGATCGGCTCGAAGTCGTCACCGAGGGGGTGGCCCGGCAGCGCCTCCAGCTTCTGCATCACCGTACGGCCGATGTGCCGGAAGGTGGTCCACTTGCCGCCCGCGACGGACAGCATCCCGCCCCGGCCCTCGGTGACGACCGTCTCGCGCTTGGCCTTGGCGGTGTCGCCGGGCCCGCCCGGCAGCACCCGCAGACCCGCGAAGGCGTACGTGATGTTGTCACGGGAGAGCTGCTGGTCGCGGACGGAGAACGCGGCCTCGTCGAGGATCTGCGTGATGTCCTTGTCGTTGACCGCGACGTCCGCCGGGTCGCCCTCGAACTCCTCGTCGGTGGTGCCCAGCAGCAGCATGTCCTCCCAGGGGAGGGCGAAGGTGATGCGGTACTTGTCGATCGGGGTCGCCAGCGCGGCCTTCCACGGGGAGGTCCGCTTCAGGACCAGGTGCGCGCCCTTGGACAGCCGGATGGAGGGGGCCGCGTTCGGGTCCTCCATCCTGCGCAGGTGGTCGACCCAGGGACCGGTCGCGTTCAGCACCAGCCGGGCGTTCACCCCGAACTCGTCACCGGAGGTGCGGTCCTTCAGGTCCGCGCCGGTGACCCGGCCGCGGGTGAAGCGCAGACCGGTGACCTCGGCGTGGTTGAGGACGACCGCGCCCGCCTCGACGGCCGCGCGGACCGTCATCAGCGCCATGCGCGCGTCGTTCATCTGGTCGTCGCCGTACACGGCCACGGCCTTGAGGTTCTCGGTGCGCAGCTCGGGCACGTCCTGCGCGGCCTTGGCGGGGGAGAGCAGATGCCCGACCCCGTCACCGAAGGCCGACAGGGCGGAGTAGGCGAAGACGCCCGCCCCGAGCTTCGCCGCGCCGTGCGGCCCGCCCTTGTACACGGGGAGGTAGAACGTGAGCGGGTTCGCCAGGTGGGGGGCCACCTGGCGGGAGACCGCACGGCGCTCGAAGTGGTTCTCCGCCACCAGCTTCACCGCGCCGGTCTGCAGATAGCGCAGACCGCCGTGGAGCAGCTTGGAGGAGGCGGAGGAGGTGGCGCCGGCGAAGTCGCCGGCGTCGACCAGGGCCACCCTGAGGCCGGACTGCGCGGCGTGCCAGGCGGTGGAGATGCCCAGGATGCCGCCGCCGATCACGAGAAGGTCGTACGACGCCTTGGAGAGCTGCTCCCGGGTCTCGGCGCGGCTCGGGTTCGAGCCGGAGGCCGGGTGCGTCCCCAGGGCAGGCACGGAACTCAGGGTGGACTGACTGGTCATGTCGGGTTCTTACTCCTCATCAGAGAGAGCTGTGCGCGGGGGCGGGGGTCAGCTCTCGTCCTCGATCCAGCCCATGGTCCGCTCGACGGCCTTGAGCCAGGTCTTGTACTCACGGTCGCGGGTCTCCGCGTCCATGCGGGGGGTCCACTCGGCGGCCCGCCGCCAGTTGGCGCGCAGGTCGTCGGTGCTGGTCCAGAAGCCGACGGCGAGACCGGCGGCGTAGGCGGCGCCGAGGCAGGTGGTCTCGGCGACCATCGGGCGCACCACGGGGGCGTCCAGGAAGTCCGAGAGCGTCTGCATCAGCAGGTTGTTGGAGGTCATGCCGCCGTCGACCTTGAGGGCCGCGAGCTCGACGCCCGAGTCCTTGGTCATGGCGTCCGTGATCTCACGGGTCTGCCAGGCGGTGGCCTCCAGGACGGCGCGCGCGAGGTGCGCCTTGGTGACGTACCGGGTGAGGCCGGCGATCACACCGCGGGCGTCGGAGCGCCAGTGCGGGGCGAACAGACCGGAGAAGGCCGGCACGAAGTAGGCGCCGCCGTTGTCCTCGACGGAGAGCGCGAGCGTCTCGATCTCGGCGGCGGTGGAGATCAGGCCCATCTGGTCGCGCATCCACTGCACCAGCGAACCGGTGACGGCGATCGAGCCCTCGAGGGCGTAGACCGGCGCCTGGTCGCCGATGCGGTAGCCGACGGTGGTCAGCAGACCCGAGTACGAGTTGATGATCTTCTCACCGGTGTTCATCAGCATGAACGTGCCGGTGCCGTACGTCGACTTGGCCTCGCCCTCGGAGAAGCAGGTCTGGCCGAACAGGGCCGCCTGCTGGTCGCCGAGCGCGGAGGCGACCGGGATGCCGCCGAGCAGGTCGCCGAGCTTGCCGCCGGTGACCTCGCCGTAGACCTCGGCGGAGGAGCGGATCTCGGGGAGCATCGCCAGCGGGACGCCGATGGACTCGGCGATCTTGTCGTCCCACTCCAGGGTGTGGAGGTTCATCAGCATGGTGCGGGAGGCGTTGGTGACGTCGGTGTAGTGCTTGCCGCCGTCGACACCGCCCGTCAGGTTCCAGATGACCCAGGTGTCCATGGTGCCGAAGAGGATGTCGCCCGCCTCGGCGCGCTCACGCAGACCCTCGACGTTGTCGAGCAGCCAGCGGGCCTTGGGGCCGGCGAAGTACGAGGCCAGCGGCAGGCCGGTCTCGCGGCGGAAGCGGTCCTGGCCGACGTTGCGGCCGAGCTCCTTGCACAGGGCGTCGGTGCGGGTGTCCTGCCAGACGATGGCGTTGTGGACGGGCTCACCGGTGTTCTTGTCCCACAGCACGGTGGTCTCGCGCTGGTTGGTGATGCCGATGGCCTTGATGTCGTCACGGGTGATGCCGGCCTTCTGGATGGCTCCGGCGACGACCTCCTGGACGTTGGTCCAGATCTCGTTGGCGTTGTGCTCGACCCAGCCCGGCTTGGGGAAGATCTGCTCGTGCTCCTTCTGGTCGACCGAGACGATACGGCCGTCCTTGTCGAAGACGATGCAGCGGCTGGAGGTGGTGCCCTGGTCGATCGCGGCGACGAAGGGGCCGGCGGTGTGGGCGTCGGTCACTGAGTGCTCCCGGGGTTCCGTGGGTAAGGGGCTGTCTGTACGGCGCGGTGCTGTTTAAGTGCGGTGAAGGCCGAGGTGGAGCCCAGCGTGCTCTTCGTGCTCTTAAGCAAAGGCGACGTTGTAGATGCCTGCAGCGATGGCGCCGCCGATCAGCGGACCGACCACCGGGATCCAGGCGTAGCCCCAGTCGGAGCCGCCCTTGTTGGGCAGGGGCAGGAGGGCGTGCACGATGCGCGGGCCGAGGTCGCGGGCCGGGTTGATCGCGTAGCCGGTCGGGCCGCCGAGGGACAGACCGATGGAGACGACCACCAGCGAGGTGACGAGGGCGCCGAGGGTGCCGAGGCCGTTGCCCTTGTCGTTCAGGCCCTGGGTGAGGACGGCGAGGACCAGCACGATCGTGCCGACGATCTCCGTCGCGAGGTTCTGCCAGGGAACCCGGATCTCCGGGCCGGTGGAGAAGATGCCGAGAACCGGACCCGCGCCCTTCTCCTGGGCCTCGACCGCCTTGGTCGCGGTGGCCTGCGCACCCGGACCGCCGACGATCTCCTTGTCGGTGAGGTGCGCGTGGAACTGGCCGTAGTAGGCGACCCACACCAGCGTCGCGCCGATCGCGGCGCCGAGGAGCTGGCCCGCCCAGTAGACCGGAACGTTGCTCCAGTCGCCGTCCTTGATCGCGAGCGCGAGCGTCACGGCCGGGTTCAGATGGGCGCCGGACAGCGGCGCCGAGGTGTAGACGGCCGTGAGCACGGCGAAGCCCCACCCGAAGGTGATGGCGAGCCAGCCGGCGTTGCGGGCCTTGGAGGCCTTCAGCGTGACGGCGGCGCAGACGCCTCCGCCGAGCAGGATGAGTATGGCGGTACCGATGGTCTCGCCGATGAAGATGTCGGAGCTGGACACCCGCGACTCCTTTGTCCTTCGTCCAGGGAAGCCGTTCTCCCCGGGTCCCTCCGGGGGTCTGGCGCCCTCGGGGGTGAGAGCGATTCCGGTCCTTGGCGTTGTCACACTCTAGCGCGTATTGCCGGTAGGTGTTCGACAATGCCGACCGATGGACGGGAGTCTTGCTCCGGCGTTACGTGTGCGTCAAGAGTTCGGTTCGCGAAAACGCGATCGTTACTGATCCCTGGTCTCCGCGTGGGTCTCCACGTGGGTCTCCCTGTGGGTCTCGGCGGGGCGCGCGCGGGCATGACGAAGGCCGGGACGCCCCATGGCGTCCCGGCCCGAAGTCGTTGCTCAGAAGCGCCCGGCGCCCAGGTCCCGCGACACCGCGCGGGCGCAGTCCCGCACCGCCGCGATCAGCTCGGGCCGCAGCTCGCCGTCCCGGCGCAGCCGCTCCACGGCCCCCGTGATGCCGACCGCCCCGACCGGCATGCGCCGCCGGTCGTGGATGGGCGCCGCGAGCGAGGCCACACCCTCCCAGGTCTCCTCCACGTCCGCCGCGTAGCCCCGCGCACGGGTGACGTCGAGGATGTGCTCGAAGTCGTCCAGGTCGCACACCGTGCGGTCCGTGAACGGCTTGCGGTCGGCCTCCAGGGCCTCGCTGTGCGCCACCGGGTCGTACGCCGACAGCACCTTGCCCAGGGCCGTGGAGTGCAGCGGCTGCATGGCCCCGATCTCCAGCACCTGCCGACTGTCGTCCGGCCGGAAGACGTGGTGCACGATCAGTACGCCCTGCTGGTGCAGCACCCCCAGATGGACGCTCTCACCGCTGGACCGCGCCAGATCGTCCGTCCACACCAGGGCCCGTGCGCGCAGCTCGTGCACGTCCAGATAGGTGGTGCCCAGCCGCAGCAGCTCCGCGCCCAGCTGGTAGCGCCCGGAGGTGTCGTCCTGTTCGACGAACCCCTCCTGCTGGAGCGTGCGCAGGATGCCGTGGGCGGTGCCCTTGGCGAGGCCCAGCGCGGAGGCGATGTCGGACAGGCCCAGCCGCCGCTCCCCGCCCGCGAGCAGCCGCAGCATCGCGGCCGCCCGTTCGACCGACTGGATGTTCCGTGCCATCCGCCCTCCTGCCTCCGTCCCCTTCGCCGATCACGAGCGGCACGCAAGTACCGTCGTTCGGCAATGTCGAACACTACCGGTCCATGTCGACCTCCCGCTAATGGTCGGTCAACACCTGTTACGCCACGCGACCCCTTGGAGTGACGTGGCGGCAGTGTGGCGGTGACGGGCCCTTCACGCGAGCACCGGCACGACTGCCGGCCCCCTTCGACCCCGTCCGCCCCGTGGACGCCCTGACCATACGGCCCCCGACCCGGCTACCCTGACGGCGTGCGCACTCCCCGGGAAGCCGTACCGCACGCATCCTGGGGTCACGCAAAGCCGACAGCCGTCGCATCCGAGGGAGCCCTTCCATGGCCTCTGTGCCGCCGACCCCTTCCGCCGACAGCCGGACCCGTGTGTCCGAGCTCCGCAAGGCCCTGGCCACCCGTGTGGTGGTGGCCGACGGGGCCATGGGCACCATGCTCCAGGCCCAGGAGCCCACCCTCGAGGACTTCGAGAACCTCGAGGGCTGCAACGAGATCCTCAACCTCACCCGGCCCGACATCGTCCGTTCGGTCCACGAGGCCTACTTCGACGCGGGCGTCGACTGCGTCGAGACCAACACGTTCGGCGCAAACCACTCCGCCATGGCCGAGTACGACATCGCCGACCGTGTGTTCGAACTGTCCGAGGCGGGCGCCCGTATCGCCCGCGAGACCGCCGACGCCTTCGGCGCCCGCGACGGCCGGCAGCGCTGGGTCCTCGGATCGATCGGCCCCGGCACCAAGCTGCCCACCCTCGGCCACATCGGCTACGGCGTCCTGCGCGACGGCTTCCAGGCCAACGCCGAGGGCCTGCTCGCCGGCGGCGCCGACGCCCTGATCGTCGAGACCACCCAGGACCTCCTCCAGACGAAGTCCTCCGTCCTCGGCGCCAAGCGCGCCATGGCGGCCACCGGAGCCGACGTCCCGCTGCTGGTCTCCATGGCCTTCGAGACCACCGGCACCATGCTGCTGGGCTCCGAGATCGGCGCCGCGCTCACCGCGCTGGAACCCCTCGGCATCGACATGATCGGCCTGAACTGTTCCACCGGCCCCGCCGAGATGAGCGAGCACCTGCGCTACCTCGCCCGGCACTCCCGCACGCCCCTGCTGTGCATGCCGAACGCCGGTCTGCCGATCCTCACCAAGGACGGCGCCCACTTCCCGCTCGACGCGGCGGGCCTGGCCGACGCCCAGGAGAACTTCGTCCGGGACTACGGCCTCAACCTCATCGGCGGCTGCTGCGGCACCACCCCCGAACACCTCCGGCAGCTCGTGGAGCGCCTGAGGGGCGCCACGCCCGTCGAGCGCGCCCCCCGCCCCGAACCCGGCGCCGCCTCGCTCTACCAGACGGTCCCCTTCCGTCAGGACACCTCGTACCTGGCGATCGGCGAGCGCACCAACGCCAACGGCTCCAAGAAGTTCCGCGAGGCGATGCTGGAGGCCCGCTGGGACGACTGCGTCGAGATGGCCCGGGAGCAGATCCGCGAGGGCGCGCACATGCTCGACCTGTGCGTGGACTACGTCGGCCGCGACGGCGTCGCCGACATGGAGGAACTCGCCGGGCGGTTCGCCACCGCCTCCACCCTGCCGATCGTCCTGGACTCCACCGAGGTGCCCGTCATCCAGGCCGGCCTGGAGAAGCTCGGCGGCCGCGCGGTCATCAACTCCGTCAACTACGAGGACGGCGACGGACCCGAGTCCCGCTTCGCCAAGGTCACCCGGCTGGCCCAGGAGCACGGCGCCGCGCTGATCGCCCTCACCATCGACGAGGAGGGCCAGGCCCGCACCCCGGAGAAGAAGGTCGAGATCGCCGAGCGGCTCATCGACGACCTCACCGGGAACTGGGGCATCCAGGAGTCGGACATCCTCATCGACACCCTGACCTTCACCATCTGCACCGGCCAGGAGGAGTCCCGCAAGGACGGGACCGCCACCATCGAGGCGATCCGCGAGCTCAAGCGCCGCCACCCCGACGTCCAGACCACCCTGGGCCTGTCCAACATCTCCTTCGGCCTCAACCCGGCCGCCCGCATCCTGCTGAACTCCGTCTTCCTCGACGAGTGCGTCAAGGCGGGCCTCGACTCCGCCATCGTCCACGCCTCCAAGATCCTCCCGATCGCCCGCTTCAGCGAGGAGGAGGTGCAGACGGCCCTCGACCTCATCCACGACCGCCGCGCCGAGGGCTACGACCCCCTCCAGAAGCTCATGCAGCTCTTCGAGGGCGCCACCGCCAAGTCCCTCAAGGCCGGCAAGGCCGAGGAACTCGCCGCCCTGCCACTGGAGGAGCGTCTCAAGCGGCGCATCATCGACGGCGAGAAGAACGGCCTGGAGGCCGACCTCGACCAGGCGCTGCAGACCCGCCCGGCCCTCGACATCGTCAACGAGACCCTCCTGGACGGCATGAAGGTCGTCGGCGAGCTCTTCGGCTCCGGCCAGATGCAGCTGCCGTTCGTCCTGCAGTCCGCCGAGGTCATGAAGGCGGCCGTAGCCCACCTCGAACCGCACATGGAGAAGTCCGAGGCCGACGGCAAGGGCACCATCGTGCTCGCCACCGTGCGCGGCGACGTCCACGACATCGGCAAGAACCTCGTCGACATCATCCTGTCCAACAACGGCTACAACGTCGTCAACCTCGGCATCAAGCAGCCGGTCTCCGCGATCCTCGACGCCGCCCAGGAGCACCGCGCCGACGTCATCGGCATGTCCGGCCTCCTGGTCAAGTCCACGGTGATCATGAAGGAGAACCTGGAGGAGCTGAACCAGCGCGGCCTGGCCGCCGACTACCCGGTCATCCTCGGCGGCGCCGCCCTCACCCGCGCCTACGTCGAACAGGACCTCCACGAGGTCTACCAGGGCGAGGTCCGCTACGCCCGCGACGCCTTCGAGGGACTGCACCTCATGGACGCCCTCATCGGCGTCAAGCGCGGCGTCCCCGGCGCCAAGCTGCCCGAGCTCAAGCAGCGCCGCGTCCGCGCCGCAGGCGCCGCCGTGGCCGTCGAGGAACGCCCCGAGGAGGGCCACGTCCGCTCCGACGTCGCCACCGACAACCCCGTGCCCACCCCGCCCTTCTGGGGCACCCGCGTCATCAAGGGCATCCAGCTCAAGGAGTACGCCAGCTGGCTCGACGAGGGCGCCCTCTTCAAGGGCCAGTGGGGGCTCAAGCAGGCCCGCACCGGCGACGGACCGACCTACGAGGAACTCGTCGAGACCGAGGGACGCCCGCGTCTGCGCGGCCTGCTGGACCGCCTCCAGACGGAGAACCTCCTCGAGGCCGCCGTCGTCCACGGCTACTTCCCCTGCGTGTCCAAGGACGACGACCTGATCATCCTCGACGAGCACGGCAACGAGGCCACCCGCTTCACCTTCCCCCGCCAGCGCCGCGGCCGCCGGCTGTGCCTCGCGGACTTCTTCCGCCCCCAGGAATCGGGCGAGACCGACGTCGTCGGCCTCCAGGTCGTCACCGTCGGCTCCCGCATCGGCGAGGAGACCGCCAAGCTCTTCGCGTCCAACTCCTACCGCGACTACCTCGAACTGCACGGCCTGTCCGTCCAGCTCGCCGAGGCCCTCGCCGAGTACTGGCACGCACGCGTGCGCTCCGAACTCGGCTTCGCCGGCGAGGACCCCGCCGACATCGAGGACATGTTCTCCCTGAAGTACCGGGGCGCCCGCTTCTCCCTCGGCTACGGCGCCTGCCCCGACCTGGAGGACCGCGCCAAGATCGCCGACCTGCTCCGGCCCGAGCGGATCGGCGTCCACCTCTCCGAGGAGTTCCAGCTCCACCCCGAGCAGTCCACGGACGCCATCGTCATCCACCACCCCGAGGCGAAGTACTTCAACGCACGGTGACATCCGTGTCACTGAGCACACTGATCCGATAAGTCGTACACTGGTCGGTCCACTGCAGGCCGGTTCCCCAGCGGGAACCGGCCTGCTCGTCCCTCAAAGGAGGTACGTGGATGACCAGCACGGTACCCGCGCCCCTGACCCGAACGGCCGAAGGCTCGGCCCTCCAGGCGGTGCTCCTCGACATGGACGGCACCCTGGTGGACACCGAGGGCTTCTGGTGGGACGTCGAGGTGGAGATCTTCGCCGGTCTCGGCCACGCCCTCGACGACTCCTGGCGCCATGTCGTGGTCGGCGGCCCGATGAGCCGCAGCGCCGGGTTCCTGATCGAGGCGACCGGAGCCGACATCTCCCTCGCCGAACTCTCCGTCCTGCTCAACGACGGCTTCGAGGACCGCATCACCCGCGCCCTGCCCCTGATGCCGGGAGCCGCCCGGCTGCTCGCCGAGCTGGCCGAGCACGAGATCCCCACGGCCCTCGTCTCCGCCTCCCACCGCCGCATCATCGACCGCGTCCTGACCTCGCTCGGCCCTCAGCACTTCACGCTGACCGTCGCCGGCGACGAGGTCGCCCGCACCAAGCCGCACCCCGACCCCTACCTCTTCGCGGCCACCGGCCTCGGCGTGGACCCGGCCCGCTGCGCCGTCGTCGAGGACACCGCGACCGGGGTCGCCTCGGCCGAGGCCGCGGGCTGCCATGTGGTGGCGGTGCCCTCCGTCGCCCCGATCACCGCCGCCGTACGGCGCACCGTGGTGCCCTCCCTGGAACAGGTCGACCTGTCTTTTCTGCGCGGCCTGATGCCTCTGTGACTCCGCTTGTGCTGCGCTCCGATGATCACCCCCGCGATCATTGGTGATCCTCTCGATGACGGAATTCGCAGCACTCGTTCACCGAGCGTGCACCGCCGATAGGAAGGTAATTCGGCGGGTGTACGCACGGGAGAATTCCGATCTTCGGTAACGGTTGCGTTTCGGACGGACGCAGACCGTTGACGGTGTGACCTTCCCCACGTCAGGCGGGGTCGACGGGGAGTCCAACCTGTGTTCGGACGCCGCGTTCCGGGCATTTGGCCGCGCCCTTGTGTCCCGATTGATGGACAGCTGCGCGGATCGTTCCACTCATGATTTTTCAATGCGTTCGCATACGGTTTCGCTCCGTGATGGGCTTTCAACTCCGGTCGCGGCGAACCCTCCTGCCGGTCCGGACTAATCTCTTCGCGGAACATCACCCCTATCCCCGTGCTCCGCTGCGACAACCTTGCATGCCAGGTACACGGACCGACAGCTCTGGAGAAACTCGAGCATGAACCGCAAGACTTTGGTGCTGCCGGCCGTGGTCGGTCTGCTCGCGCCCGTACTCGCCGCCTGCGGCGGGGCCGACAGCGGGAGCGGCGGCGGCGATGCCATCGTCGTCGGCACCACCGACCGGTTCACCGCCACGAAGGCCGCCCCGGCACCGCTCGACCCCGCCTACGCCTACGACGTCGGCACCTGGAACATCCTGCGCCAGACCGTGCAGACCCTGATGATCGTGCCCAAGGGCGACGGCGACCCCGTCCCCGAGGCGGCCCAGTCCTGCGGATTCACCGACAGCGGCAACGAGCGCTACGCCTGCAAGCTCCGGGACGGGCTGAAGTTCGCCAACGGCGACGCCATCACCGCCGCGGACGTCAAGTTCTCCATCGACCGCGCCCGCGCCATCAAGGCCGACACCGGCGTCTTCGCCCTGCTGTCCACCATCGACACCGTCGAGACGCAGGGTGACAACGAAGTCATCTTCCATCTCAAGACCGCCGACGCCACCTTCCCGTCCAAGCTGTCGACCCCCGTCGCCGGCATCGTCAACCCCGACGACTACGAGAAGAACAAGCTGCGCGACGGCTTCGAGGTCGACGGCTCCGGCCCGTACACCCTCAAGGCCGAGACCGACGGCGACGCCATCACCAAGGCCGTGTTCACCAAGAACCCCAACTACAAGGGGACTCTGAAGGTGAACAACGACGAGGTCGACATGGTGTCCTACGACGACGCCGACGCCATGGACACCGCCCTCGAAAAGGGCGACATCGACGTGATGACGCGCACCATGTCCCCGGAGCAGATCAAGAAGCTCTCCGACGCCGCCGCCGACAGCGACATCGACCTCGTCGAGCTGGCCGGCCTCGAGATCCGCTACCTGGCCTTCAACACGGACGCCCCCGTCGTGAAGACCAAGGCCGTGCGCCAGGCGATGGCCCAGGTCGTCAACCGCAACGAGCTGGTCTCCCAGGTCTACGGCTCCCAGGCCGAAGCCCTCTACTCGCTCGTCCCGGCCTCCGTCACCGGACACTCCAACGCCTTCTTCAACAAGTACAGCGACCCGAGCGTCACCAAGGCCAAGGCCCTGCTGACCGGGGCGAACATCACCACCCCGGTGAAGCTCACGCTGAACTACACGACCGACCATTACGGTCCCGCCACCAAGCAGGAGTTCGAGCTGCTGAAGAAGCAGCTCAACGACAGCGGCCTGTTCGACGTCACCATCAAGGGCACCGCCTGGGACACCTTCGCCCCCGCCGAGCGCAAGGGCGAGTACGCCGTCTACGGCATGGGCTGGTTCCCCGACTTCCCCGACGCCGACAACTTCCTCGCGCCGTTCCTCGACAAGGACAACACCCTCAACTCGCCGTACACCAACAGCGACATCATCAACAAGCTGATCCCGCAGTCCCGCCGCGAGGCCGACCGCATCAGCGCCGGCAAGAGCCTCACCGAGATCCAGGACATCGTCGCCGACGACGTCCCGATCCTCCCGCTGTGGCAGGGCAAGCAGTACGTCGCCGCGAACACCGACATCACCGGCACCGCGTACGCCCTCAACTCCTCCGCCACCCTCCAGCTGTGGGAACTCGGCCGCGGAGTGAGCAACTGACGGAGCCCTTCCGGTCGGGTGATACGTTCTTCGCGGCCGGGGCCCGGGACGGCGCCCCGGTGTGACGGGACCCGACGACAAAGGTATTTCGTGAATATCCGTAACCAGTGGCCGGTCCTGCCCATCGTGGCGGGACTGGCCTCCGGCATGTTGACCGGCTGCGGCGCCCAGACCGGGGGCTCGGACGGCGACGGCTCCACCGTGGTGCTCGGGATGTCGGACGACGTCCTCGCCACGGACCCGGCCTCCGGCTACGACCCCGGATCGTGGATGCTGTTCAACAACGTCTTCCAGTCGTTGCTGAGCTTCCCCAAGGGCGCCACCGAACCGGAGCCCGACGCGGCGCAGGAATGCTCCTTCACCGACCAGCAGGCCAAGGTCTACCGCTGCACCCTCAAGGACGGCCTGAAGTTCTCCAACGGTGACGATCTCACCTCCGAGGACGTCAAGTTCTCCTTCGACCGCATGCTGAAGATCAACGACGACAACGGCCCCGCCGTCATGTTCCCGATGCTCTCCAAGGTCGCGACACCCGACGCCAAGACCGTCGTCTTCACCCTGAAGGTCCCCGACGCCACCTTCCCCAGCAAGCTCGCCTCCGGCGCCGGCTCCATCGTCGACCACAAGCAGTACGACGCCGACGGCCTACGCAAGGACGGCGGCGCCGTCGGCTCCGGCCCCTACACCCTCGACTCCTTCGACGAGGACCAGGCCGTCTTCTCCGTCAACGAGAACTACCACGGCACCGCCGGCGACCCCCAGAACAAGGGCATCACCCTCAAGTTCTTCAGCGGCGACCAGAAGGCCCTCAAGAAGGCCCTCCTCGACGGCGACATCGACATCGCCTACCGCGGTCTCACCGCCGCCGACATCGCCGACATCGACGCCGGCACCGGCGACGAGGGCGCCGAGGTCGTCGAAGGCAGCAGCGCCGAGGTCCAGCACCTCGTCTTCAACACCGCCGACCCCGTCACCGGAAAGCTCGGCGTCCGACGGGCCATCGCCTACCTCATCGACCGCGAAGCCCTCATCCGGGACGTCTACGAAGGCACCGCCGACCCGCTGTACTCGATCATCCCGGCCGGCATAGCGGGCCACAACACCGCCTTCTTCGACCGCTACGGCGCCCGCCCCTCCCCGGCCAAGGCCGCCGCCGCGCTCCAGGACGAGGGCATCACCGGCAAGGTGAAACTCACCCTCTGGTCCACCCCGTCGCGCTACGGCCCCGCCACCGACCAGGAACTCAAGACCGTCGCCGCCCAGCTCAACGCCAGCGGCCTGTTCGACGCCGACGTCAAGTCCGTCCCCTTCGACCAGTACGAGAAGGACATCGCCGCCGGCAAGTACGGCGTCTACGTCAAGGGCTGGGTCCCCGACTTCCCCGACGCCGACAACTTCACCGCGCCCTTCTTCGGCGACGGCAACGTCCTCGCCAACAACTACACCAACAAGACCATCACCGGCACGCTCATCCCGCGCACCGCCGCCCAGAGCGACCGCACCGCCACCGACGCCGACTACGGCACCCTCCAGGACATCGTCGCCGAGGAACTCCCCGTCCTCCCGATCTGGCAGGCCAAGCAGTACGCCGTCGTCGGCGAGAACGTCTACGGCCTCGAGAACTGCCTCGACGCCTCCACCGTGTTCCGCTTCTGGGAACTCAGCAAGAGCTGACCCCCGGCCGACCACGACGAAGGGCGCCCCCGCTCGGCAGGGGCGCCCTTCGCGTCTCACCCGTACGGCCTACTGCTGCGCGCCGGGCCGCACCAGACCGCTCTCGTACGCGTACACCGCGGCCTGCACCCGGTCACGCAGCCCCAGCTTCGTCAGCACATGCCCCACATGCGTCTTCACCGTCGTCTCGCTGACGAACAGATCGGCCGCGATCTCCGCGTTCGACAACCCCCGCGCCACCAGCTTCAGCACCTCCACCTCACGGTCCGTCAGCGTGTGCAGCGCGTCCGGCACCGGCTCGTCGCCCGACGGCAGATGCGTGGCGTACTTGTCCAGCAGCCGACGCGTGATGCTCGGCGCCAGCATCGCCTCGCCCGCCGCCACCACCCGGATCGCCTGCACCAGCTCATGCGCGGGCGCGTCCTTCAGCAGGAACCCACTGGCCCCCGCCCGCAACGCCTCCACCACGTACTCGTCGAGGTCGAACGTCGTCAGCACCAGCACCTTCGCCGGCCCGTCCCGCCCCGGACCGGTGATCTGCCGGGTCGCCTCCACCCCGTCCATCCGCGGCATCCGGATGTCCATGAGCACCACATCGGGCTGCAGCGCCCGCACCTGGTCCAGGGCCTGAAGACCGTCTCCGGCCTCCCCGACGACCGCCAGGTCCTGCTCCGCCTCCAGGATCATCCGGAAGCCGGTACGCAGCAGCGGCTGGTCGTCGACCAGTAGGACGCGGATGGCCACGTGAGTCTCCTTCGCTAGTCCGGCCCCATTCTGCCCTGCTGGACGTCCCCGGACGCCGCCGCCCTCACCGGCAACGGGTACGGCGGGGGAGTACCGCCGAACTCCGGACAGTGCGCCTGGTGATCGCACCAGCCGCACAGCTTCGTCGGCCGCGGCCGCCACTCACCGGTCTCCGTCGCCAGCCGGATCGCCTCCCACAGCGCCAGCAGCCTGCGCTCCACCCGCTCCAGATCGGCGAGATCAGGGTCGTACGTCAGCACGTCCCCACTGCCGAGGTACACCAGTTGCAGCCGCCGCGGCAGCACGTTCTTCAGCCGCCACACCACCAGCGCGTAGAACTTCATCTGGAACAACGCCCCGTCCGCGTACTCCGCGCGCGGTGCCTTGCCCGTCTTGTAGTCCACGATCCGCACCTCACCGGTGGGCGCCACGTCGACCCGGTCGATGATCCCGCGCAGCCTGAGCCCCGACTCCAGCTCCGCCTCCACGAACAGCTCGCGCTCCGCGGGCTCCAGACGCGTCGGATCCTCCAGCGTGAACCAGCGCTCCACCAGCGCCTCCGCCTCCGCCAGCCAGCCCGCCAGCCGCACCCCGTCCGGATCGTCGGCGAACAGCTCCACCACCTCCGGCCGCGTCTCCCGCAAGCGGTCCCACTGCCCCGGGATCAACGCCTTCGCCCGCGGCGCCGTCCGCTCCGCCGCCGGCGCGTCGAACAGCCGCTCCAGCACCGCGTGCACCAGCGTCCCCTTGGTGGCCGCGGGACTCGGCTTCTCCGGCAGCCGGTCGATCACCCGGAAGCGGTACAACAGCGGACACTGCATGAAGTCCCCGGCCCGAGAGGGCGACAGGGAGGCAGGCGCCACGGCGGGCCTGGCGGGTGCGGGTGCAGGTGCGGCTTCGGGCGCGGGCGAGGGCACGAGGCCCGATGCTGCCTGGCCCGAGAGGGCCGCGCCGCCAACGGCTTCGGGCACGACGGCCGCCGTCGCGTCACCGGGGGACACCTCGGCTGCCGTGCCCGCATCGGACGCACCGGCCCCCGGCACCGGCTCGGGCCGGTCGGACGCGTCATCGCCGGACACCGCGGCAGCCGTGCCCGCAACGGATGCACTGCCCCCCGCGACCGCCTCGGGCCCGTCGTCCGCGGTGCTTCCGCCGGGACCGGTGGCTGCCTCGCCCCCGCCGGACGCAAGCCCCGCCCCCGCCCCGGCCCTCGCCTCCGCCCGGGCCGACTCCTCCACGTCCCCGCCCTCGCTGCTGCTCTCCATGCCTCAGACCATACGGCCCGCCACTGACAGTCACCCAGCCCCGGCCCGCCCAGGCGGCGACGAGCCGGGAAACACGGGGGTGCCGGGGCGGAACGCGTTACGACGGCCGCATACCATCGGTCACAGACCCTTCCGCCCGGCAGGAGCGGGAGACGCTTCGAACGAGGGGACATCGTGGTGGAAAGCGGCGGGAGCGGGCGGCCGCGGCCGGACAGCGAAGAGTCGGCCGAGCACCCCGTCACACCGGCCCCCCAGGCCACCGCCCCGGCGGAACCCGAGGGCCCGCCCCCTGCCACACCCCCCAAGGAACCCGCACCGACCCCGACCGAGGCCCGCCAGAGCGAACGCGAGCCCTCCGACGAGCGGGCCGCAGCCGCGGAGGAATCTCCCGACACCTCACCCGGCGATGCCCGGACCGCAGACCTCCCCTCCAAGCAGCCCGGAGAGCCCGCCGAACCGCCCGCAGCCCCGCCCGCGCAGTCTGCCGAAGCCGCCGAGGCTGCGCCCACCGGGCAGTCCGCCGAGCCCGCCACGGCTGCACCCGCCGAGCCGCGGTCGGCGGAGCCCACCGAGCCCGCCGCAGCTTTGCCCGCCGAGCCGCGGTCGGCGGAGCCTGCCGGACCTGCCGCAGCTCTGCCCGCCGAGTCACGGTCGGCGGAGCCTGCCGAGCCTGCCGCAGCTTTGCCCGCCGAGCCGCGGTCGGCGCAGTCTGCCGAACCGGCCGCAGCCCTGCCCGCCGAGTCACGGTCGGAGGAGCCCGCCGGACCTGCCGCAGCCCCGCCCGCCGAGCCAAGGTCGGCGGAGCCCGCCGGACCCGCCCCAGCCCCGCCCGCGCAGTCGCACCCCGCGCCCGAGTCCGCCCCGCACGGTGACCGCGGCCGGGCCCACGCGCACGCCCAGGACGGCGGGGCCCCGCAGGGATCCGCCCCCACCGCTATCAAGGGCCCCCCGCCCCAGCGCCCCCCGGAGCAGCCCCGCGGCGGACTCCTCATGGGGCGGCCCTTCGGCGTGCCCGTCTACGTCGCGCCCAGCTGGTTCCTCGTCGCCGCCCTGATCACCTGGGTCTTCGGCGGACAGCTCGACCGCGTCCTGCCCGAACTCGGCGCCGCCCGCTACCTGGTCTCCCTCTTCTTCGCGGTCGCCTTCTACGCCTCCGTCCTCATCCACGAACTCGCCCACACCCTCGCCGCCCTCCGCTTCAAACTCCCCGTCCGCCGCATCCAGCTCCAGTTCTTCGGCGGCGTCTCCGAGATCGAGAAGGAAGCCGAGACCCCCGGCCGCGAGTTCTGGCTCGCCTTCGTCGGCCCCCTGCTCTCCCTCGTCCTCGCCGGCGTCTTCTACGCCGCCATGCAGCCCGTCGAGCCCGGCACGGTCCCCGGCGTCCTGCTGGCCGGCCTGATGATCTCCAACCTCATCGTGGCGATCTTCAACCTCCTCCCCGGCCTCCCCCTCGACGGCGGCCGCATGCTCCGCGCCGTCGTCTGGAAGATCACCGGCAAACCCATGAGCGGCACCATCGCCGCCGCCTGGGTCGGCCGCGCCCTCGCCGTCTCCGTCCTCATCGGCCTCCCCCTCCTCACCCAGTCCGGCGCCCTGGGCTCCAGCGCCGAGGACAGCGTCGGCATGGACACCGTCACCGACGCCCTGCTCGCCGCCATCCTCGCCGCGATCATCTGGACCGGCGCCGGCAACAGCCTGCGCATGGCCCGCCTGCGCGAACACCTCCCCGAACTCAGGGCCCGCACCCTCACCCGCCGCGCCGTCCCCGTCGAGACCGACACCCCCCTCTCCGAGGCCCTGCGCCGCGCCAACGCCGCCGGCGCCCGCGCCCTCGTCGTCGTCGACGCCCACGGCGAACCCCTCTCCCTCGTCCGCGAGGCCGCCATCGTCGGCGTCCCCGAACACCGTCGCCCCTGGGTCGCCGTCAGCGGCCTCGCCCAGGACCTCACCGACGGCATGCGCGTCTCCGCGGAACTCGCGGGGGAGGACCTCCTCGACGTCCTGCGCGCGACCCCGGCCACCGAATACCTCGTCGTCGAGGAGACCGGCGAGATCTACGGCGTCCTGTCCGCCGCCGACGTCGAGCGCGCCTTCGTCAAGGCGATGGCCCGCCCTTCCTGAAGGCGCCTCCCCGTGGTCGGCGGCCCCGCCAATCGCCGGTAGGCTGTTCACATGTCCGAACCGACCGGTGCCGCCCGCAGGCGCGGGCCCTTCAAGGTCGGGGACCAGGTTCAGCTGACCGACCCCAAGGGCCGCCACTACACGTTCACGCTCGAGGACGGGAAGAACTTCCACACCCACAAGGGTTCCTTCCCGCACGACGAACTGATCGGCGCACCCGAGGGCAGCGTTGTCCGCACCACCGGTAACGTCGCCTACCTCGCGCTGCGCCCCCTGCTCCCCGACTACGTCCTGTCCATGCCCCGCGGGGCAGCCGTCGTCTACCCGAAGGACGCGGGGCAGATCCTCGCCTTCGCCGACATCTTCCCCGGCGCCCGCGTCGTCGAAGCCGGCGTGGGCTCCGGCTCGCTCAGCAGCTTCCTGCTCCGCGCCATCGGCGACCAGGGCATGCTGCACTCCTACGAGCGCCGCGAGGACTTCGCCGACATCGCCCGGCAGAACGTCGAGCGCTACTTCGGCGGCCCCCACCCCGCCTGGCAGCTCACCGTCGGCGACCTCCAGGACAACCTGAGCGACACCGACGTCGACCGCGTCATCCTCGACATGCTCGCCCCCTGGGAGTGCCTGGAGGCCGTCTCCAAGGCCCTCGTCCCCGGCGGCATCCTCTGCTGCTACGTCGCCACCACCACCCAGCTCGCCCGGACCGTCGAGTCCATCCGCGAGATCGGCTGCTTCAACGAGCCGACCGCCTGGGAGACGATGATCCGCAACTGGCACATCGAGGGCCTCGCCGTCCGCCCCGACCACCGCATGATCGGCCACACCGGCTTCCTGCTCACCGCCCGCCGCCTCGCCGACGGCGTCGAGCCGCCCATGCGCCGCCGCCGCCCCGCCAAGGGCGCCTACGGCGAGGACTACGCCGGCCCCAACGCCGACGGAGGCAGCGGTCGCTGACCCGGCCCACGCGGCACGGACAACGACAGGGCGCCGTGGCCGAGTTCCCCGAGGGTTCGGGGAACTCGGCCACGGCGCCCTCCCCTTGACCCCGCACCACCACCGTCCGAGATCCCGCACCGTCCCGGACCCCGCCGTTCCCCCGCCCTGTGACGTGTGGCACGATGCTGGCCACCCCCCACCTCCACCGGCACAGCCACCCCAGGAGACGCTCCTAGTGCAGCAATCCGCCGTCCCGGAACTGGCACACACCCACACCCGGCCCATCCACTGGGTCGCCACCGCCACCGCGGTGGCCGGCGTCGTCGCCCTCTCCTCGATCCTCCAGCCCGGACCCGCGACGGCCGCCCAGGCCTCCCCGCCGCACAGCGGCACCACCCCCGCCCCCTCGGCCACCGCCCCCGCCACCACCGGCGTCGACTTCCCCCTCGACTGCGGCCCCACGGTCAAGCCGATCGTCATGCGGAAGGCCGACGGAGACCTCGACGGCGACGGCCGGCCCGAAACCGTCGCCGCCGTCCACTGCGACGCCCCCATGGGCACCCCGCCCGACGGCGTCTACGTCCTCACCCAGGCCGCCGGCAGCACCCACGCGCGCGTGGTCGCCACCCTCGTCGACCCCAAGGACCGCACCAACGTCACCACCCTCACCGTCACCGACGGTGCCGTCCTCGCCACGCTCCTCGGCTATTCGTCGGCGGACGTGCCCAGTTGCTGCCCCGACCTCAAGGACAGCGTCAAGTGGCAGTGGAAGGACGACAGGTTCATCCGCTCGACACCTGCCGGCGCCCACAGCGTCTGAATCAGGCCATCACGCCCTGTGAGAAATCAGACAGCCCTCACGGTCCGTACCTGAACCGTCACTCCGCGTCCGGGCCGTACACCTCGACCCTGTCCGAAACGCGACGTACATGAATGCACTCACCGGGACACTCCCGCACCGAGTCCACCACGTCCGTCAACAGCGGCAACGGCACCGGCACCGTCGCCCCCTTGGCCTGCAGAAGCTCGTCCTGCGCACTCTTCACATACGCCAGCCCGTCGATGTCCAGCTCGAACACCTCCGGCGCGTACTGCGCACAGATACCGTCACCGGTACAGAGATCCTGGTCGATCCAGACCTCCAGCGTCTCCACGCCAGCACCGGCCTCCTGCTGCACGCTCATCTCTCCTGCCGTTTGACACCGAGCCGCACGGGAACGATGCAGGCTCTGACGGGTGTTGAACACTTCGACCCTACCCCCGGCCGCTTTCCAATCATGTTCGGTGGGTATTCCCCTGGCGTGAGGGAGAGCGCAAGGGTGAAGATCGGACACACCCCGACAGTCTTTGTGATCTAGGGGTTTCAATCGACACCCGCCCAGGTAGGGTCTGGAAGCGTCCAGCTCCCCTTGGAGGAGGTGAGGACCGTGGCAGCCCACGACGACGACATGAACCGCGGCATCCGCCCGGGACGAGGGTCCGACGACCCGTCCGGGCAGATTGCCTACCTTGAGCAGGAGATCGCCGTCCTGCGCCGCAAGCTCGCCGACTCTCCGCGACACACGAGGATTCTCGAAGAGCGGATCGTCGAGCTGCAGACCAACCTGGCCGGCGTGTCCGCCCAGAACGAGCGACTCGCCAACACGCTCCGTGAGGCCCGCGACCAGATCGTGGCCCTCAAGGAAGAAGTCGACCGGCTCGCACAGCCCCCGGCCGGCTTCGGTGTCTTCCTCGCGGCGAACGAGGACGGCACGGCCGACATCTTCACCGGAGGCCGCAAACTCCGCGTGAACGTCAGCCCCAGCGTCGAGCTCGACGAGCTCCGGCGCGGCCAGGAACTGATGCTCAACGAAGCGCTCAACGTGGTCGAGGCCATGGAATACGAGCGGGTCGGGGACATCGTCACCCTCAAGGAGATCCTCGAGGACGGCGAGCGCGCCCTGGTCATCGGGCACACCGACGAGGAACGGGTGGTCAGGCTCGCCGAGCCGCTGCTGGACGTCACCATCCGCCCCGGCGACGCCCTCCTGCTCGAACCCCGCTCCGGCTACGTCTACGAGATCGTCCCCAAGAGCGAGGTCGAGGAACTCGTCCTCGAAGAGGTCCCCGACATCGGGTACGAGCAGATCGGCGGCCTCGGCGGCCAGATCGAGGCCATCCGGGACGCCGTCGAGCTCCCGTACCTCTACCCCGACCTGTTCAAGGAGCACGAACTGCGCCCGCCCAAGGGTGTGCTCCTCTACGGGCCCCCCGGATGCGGCAAGACGCTCATCGCCAAGGCCGTCGCGAACTCGCTGGCCAAGAAGGTCGCCGAGGTGACCGGAGTGGCCGCCGGCAAGAGCTTCTTCCTCAACATCAAGGGCCCCGAGCTCCTGAACAAGTACGTCGGCGAGACCGAGCGCCAGATCCGCCTCGTCTTCCAGCGAGCCCGCGAGAAGGCCAGCGAGGGCACCCCCGTCATCGTCTTCTTCGACGAGATGGAATCCCTCTTCCGCACCCGCGGCTCCGGCGTCAGCTCGGACGTGGAGAACACCATCGTCCCCCAGCTCCTCGCCGAGATCGACGGCGTCGAGGGCCTGCAGAACGTGGTCGTCATCGGCGCCTCCAACCGCGAGGACATGATCGACCCCGCCATCCTGCGCCCCGGCCGCCTCGACGTGAAGATCAAGATCGAGCGCCCGGACGCCGAAGCGGCCAAGGACATCTTCGGCAAGTACCTCACCGAACGTCTCCCGCTGCACTCCGACGACGTCGGCGAACACGGAAACGACAAGACCACCACCGTCCAGAGCATGATCCAGACGGCAGTGGAACACATGTACGCAGAATCCGAGGAAAACCGCTTCCTGGAAGTCACCTACGCCAACGGCGACAAGGAAGTCCTCTACTTCAAGGACTTCAACTCCGGCGCCATGATCGAAAACATCGTGGGCCGCGCCAAGAAGATGGCGATCAAGGACTTCCTGGAAAAGAACCAGAAGGGCCTCCGCGTCTCCCACCTGCTCCAGGCCTGTGTGGACGAGTTCAAGGAGAACGAGGACCTGCCCAACACCACCAACCCCGACGACTGGGCCCGGATCTCCGGAAAGAAGGGCGAACGGATCGTCTACATCCGTACCCTCATCACCGGAAAGCAGGGCGCGGACACCGGACGCTCCATCGACACGGTGGCGAACACCGGACAGTACCTGTAAAGAACAGGGCGGCTGCGGGTGCCCACCACGGGTACCCGCAGCCGACTGTTTTTCAGGCCACGGCTGGAGCAAGGCAATGACGCAAATGATCTCCCCACCGGCACAGAGGCGTTCTAGGCTCTTTCCTACCGCCGGGTTGCGCAGTGCGGAGAGGACGGGCACCGCACCCGCACCGGAGCACCACCGGTATCTGAGCGGCGCCCACGACCGAGGGTGCCGCCGGGCAAGGAGGGCCGCATGACCGTACGGCGAGTAATGGGCATCGAGACGGAGTACGGCATCTCCGTCCCCGGCCACCCCAACGCCAATGCCATGCTCACCTCGTCCCAGATCGTCAACGCCTACGCCGCGGCGATGCACCGGGCCCGCCGGGCCCGCTGGGACTTCGAGGAGGAGAACCCGCTCCGGGACGCGCGGGGCTTCGACCTCGCCCGCGAGGCCGCCGACTCCAGCCAGCTCACCGACGAGGACATCGGCCTCGCCAACGTGATCCTCACCAACGGCGCCCGCCTCTACGTCGACCACGCACACCCCGAATACAGCGCCCCCGAGGTCACCAACCCCCGCGACGCCGTCCTCTGGGACAAGGCCGGCGAACGGATCATGGCCGAAGCCGCCGAACGCGCGGCCCAGCTCCCCGGCGCCCAGCCCATCCACCTCTACAAGAACAACACCGACAACAAGGGCGCCTCCTACGGCACGCACGAGAACTACCTGATGAAGCGGGAAACCGCCTTCTCCGACATCGTGCGCCACCTCACGCCCTTCTTCGTCTCCCGCCAGGTCGTCACCGGCGCCGGCCGCGTCGGCATCGGCCAGGACGGCCACGAACACGGCTTCCAGCTCAGCCAGCGAGCCGACTACTTCGAGGTCGAGGTCGGCCTGGAGACGACGCTGAAGCGCCCCATCATCAACACCCGGGACGAACCGCACGCCGACGCCGAGAAGTACCGCCGCCTCCACGTGATCATCGGCGACGCGAACCTCTCGGAGATCTCGACCTACCTGAAACTGGGCACGACGGCCCTGGTCCTCTCCATGATCGAGGACGGCTTCATCGCCGTCGACCTGGCCGTCGACCAGCCCGTACGCACCCTCCACCAGGTCTCCCACGACCCGACGCTGAAGAGGCTGGTCACCCTCCGCAGCGGCCGCACACTCACCGCGGTGCAGCTCCAGATGGAGTACTACGAGCTGTCGCGCAAATACGTGGAGGAGCGGTACGGGTCGGACGCCGACGACCAGACCAAGGACGTCCTGGCACGCTGGGAGGACACCCTCACCCGCCTGGAGAACGACCCGATGAGCCTGGCCGGCGAGCTGGACTGGGTCGCCAAGCGGGAACTCATGGAGGGCTACCGCCGCCGTGACGGCCTCGACTGGGACGCGGCGAAGCTGCACCTCCTGGACCTCCAGTACGCCGACGTACGGGCCGAGAAGGGCCTCTACAACCGTCTCGCGGCCCGCGGGCGCATGAAGCGGCTCCTCGACGAGCCGCAGGTCGAGCGGGCCAAGGCCAAGCCCCCGGAGGACACCCGCGCGTACTTCCGCGGCCGCTGCCTCGAGCAGTACGCCGACGACGTCGCCGCGGCCTCCTGGGACTCGGTCATCTTCGACCTCCCGGGCCGGGACTCGCTCCAGCGCGTCCCAACCCTGGAACCGCTTCGCGGAACGCGAAATCACGTCAAGGAGCTCCTGGACCGTTGCCGCACGGCAGAAGACCTGGTCAAGGTCCTGTCGGGCGGCTGAGCGGGCCCGAGGAAGCTCTCCCGCGGCGGGGTGGAAACCCCGCCGCAAGGGAATCATCGAGATGGGCCTCGTACGTTGGAACAACTACGGGGCCGATGTCGGACCCTCCTTGTAGGGTCTGATCATCACCGATCGGCAGGAAGCCGACCTGCCGAACATGTCGGGCGAACTGAGCGGGGTGAGGGTTATGGCGACCAAGGACACCGGCGGCGGCCAGCAGAAGGCGACGCGCTCCACGGAGGAGGTCGAGGAGCAGACCCAGGAGGCGGAAGCCCAGGGCGACCTCAAGGAGCGGCACGAGAAGCTGAGCGACGACGTGGACTCGGTGCTGGACGAGATCGACGATGTCTTGGAAGAGAATGCCGAGGATTTCGTACGCTCGTTCGTTCAAAAGGGTGGACAGTAGGTCACATACGTGAACGACGGGGGAGTGAAGAAGTGCTCGGCGTGCCAGGAAATGCTCCCGGTGAGCGCATTCGCGGCAAACAGATCGCGGCCTGATGGCCTTCAGGTCAACTGCCGTGAATGCGCCGCCGAGTACTACCGGAAACGCCAGGAAGCGCGGGGGAGAACCGTTCGAGCGAAGGTGGACGTGCCCGATGGGCACAAGCTCTGCCGAACGTGCGGCGAGATCAAGCCCCACGGCGAGTGGCATCGTAACGCGACTGCGTCCGATGGCCTGTCGACACGCTGTAGGGCGTGCCGTGCGGTTCAGAGTCGGCAGGACCACCTGAAGCGGCAGTACGGCATCACCGAAGCCGAGCGCGACGAGTTGGTTGCTTCTCAAGGGGGCGTCTGCTGCATCTGTTTGGCGGCTCCGCCTGAGCATGTGGATCACTGCCACGAGACGGGTAGGGTCCGAGGCGTACTGTGCTTCAGCTGCAACGCTGCACTGGGGCAGTTCAAGGATCGGCCCGATGCCATAAGGCGGGCTGCTGCTTACGTGGAAGGAAACGCGTGGAAGCCAACACTCGTAGCACCGGGCGTCTACCAGCTGCCTTCCTGACGCCTGGGTCCTCGTCCTTCATGGACTTCCTGTCCGAGCACCAGCCGGAGATGCTCCCGGGCAACCGCCGGCTGCCGCCCACGCAGGGTGTGATCGAGGCGCCGCACGGGACGACCATCGTGGCCGTGACCTTCCCGGGCGGGGTCGTCCTCGCCGGTGACCGTCGCGCCACCATGGGTAACGTCATCGCCCAGCGGGACATCGAGAAGGTGTTCCCGGCCGACGAGTACTCCGCCGTCGGCATCGCCGGCACCGCCGGTCTGGCCGTGGAGATGGTGAAGCTGTTCCAGCTGGAGCTGGAGCACTTCGAGAAGGTCGAGGGGGCTCAGCTCTCGCTGGAGGGCAAGGCGAACCGGCTGTCGACCATGATCCGTTCCAACCTGGGCATGGCGATGCAGGGCCTCGCCGTCGTGCCGCTCTTCGCCGGGTTCGACGTGGACCGCGGCAAGGGGCGCATCTTCTCGTACGACGTCACCGGCGGCCGTTCCGAGGAGCACAACTACGCGTCCACGGGCTCCGGCTCGATCTTCGCGCGCGGTGCGATGAAGAAGCTGTTCCGTGACGACCTGAGCGAGGAGCAGGCCACGACCCTCGTGGTGCAGGCCCTGTACGACGCGGCCGACGACGACTCGGCGACCGGTGGTCCCGATGTCGCGCGCCGGATCTATCCGATCGTCACCGTGATCACCGAGGACGGTTTCCGCAGGCTCACCGACGACGAGTCCTCCGAGATCGCCCGTTCGATCCTCGAGCGCCGGCTGCAGGAGCCGGACGGTCCGCGTGCCGCCCTGCTGTAGCGCTCGGTCCGCATCTTGTGGCAGGTGATCCAGTGACTTCGACAGAAAGGGACGGATAACCGGTGTCGACGCCGTTCTATGTCTCACCCCAGCAGGCGATGGCGGACCGCGCGGAGTACGCGCGCAAGGGCATCGCCCGTGGCCGCAGCCTGGTCGTGCTGCAGTTTGCCGACGGCATCGTGTTCGTCGGCGAGAACCCGTCCCGTGCGCTGCACAAGTTCAGCGAGATCTATGACCGGATCGGCTTCGCGGCGGCCGGGAAGTACAACGAGTACGAGAACCTGCGGATCGGCGGTGTGCGGTACGCCGATCTCCGTGGGTACACCTACGACCGTGACGACGTGACCGCGCGTGGTCTGGCGAACGTGTACGCCCAGACGCTGGGCACGATCTTCTCCTCGGCGGGTGAGAAGCCGTACGAGGTGGAGCTGGTGGTCGCGGAGGTCGGTGAGACCCCGGACGGTGACCAGATCTACCGGCTGCCGCACGACGGGTCGATCGTGGACGAGCACGGTTCGGTCGCGGTGGGCGGCAACGCCGAGCAGATCAGCAGCTATCTGGATCAGCGTCACCAGGACGGGATGAGTCTGGCCGAGGCGCTGAAGCTGGCGGTGCAGGCGCTGTCGCGGGACACCAACGGTACGCAGCGGGACATTCCCGCCGAGCGGCTGGAGGTGGCGGTGCTGGACCGTACGCGTCCGCAGCAGCGGAAGTTCAAGCGCGTCGTGGGCCGGCAGCTGGCGCGGCTGCTGGAGGCGGACGGCGCGGCGACAGAGGCGGAGAGCTCCGAGGACGAGGAGTAGTCCGCCCGCGAGGCTCATCCTCACCCTTCTGTGCCCCGGCCGGGTCGACCGCCGGGGCACAGGGCGTTTCAGGAGGCGCCAGGTGGCGCTGTGGAGCCTCGTACGACCAGGTGGACGGGGATGTCCCCGGCGTCGGGTGTGCGGCCGTCCAGGACGGCGAGGAGGGCGTGCATGCCGCGTTCGCCGAAGAGCTCGGCGTCGAGGCGGACGGTGGTGAGCTCGGGGTCGAGGGCGGTGGCGAGGGCGAGGTCGTCGAGGCCGGTGACGGAGAGGTCGTCGGGGATGCGCAGGCCGAGGCGGCGGGCGGCCTTGTAGGCGCCGGCGGCGAGTTTGTCGTCGTCGCAGACGACGGCGGTGGGGCGGTGGGGGCCGGGGGTGCTCAGGGCGGCCTCGGTGGCGGTCAGGGCGCCTTCGATGGAGATGGGTGCCTGGGCGGTCCGCAGGGAGGTTCCGGGGGCGTGCGTGAGGCGTGTGGCGAGTTCACGCGCGCGTACGTCGAAGGTCCAGGAGGGTACGTCGGCCGCGAGGTGCAGGAAGTGGCGGTGGCCGAGGCCGAGCAGGTGGTCGGTGACCTGGCGGACGCCGTCGGCGATGTCGAGGTTGACGGTGGCGGCGCCGTGGCTGCCGGCGGGGTCGCTGTCGAGCATGACGAGGGGGAGCTGGTCGCCGCGGATGGCGGTGAGGGCGTCGGCGGCCATGGAGGAGGCGATGACGCCGTCGAGGGCGGCCTGGGCGGAGGCGAAGGGGTCGCGGGCGGGGCCGACGCCTTCGGGGGAGGGGTAGAGGACGACGCCGAAGCCGTGGTCGGCGGCGACGCGGGCGGCGCCGGTGTAGACGCCGGCGAAGAACTCGGTGGTGAGGGCGGGGACCACGAGGAGGACGGTGCGGGTGCGGCCGAGGCGGAGGTTGCGGGCGGCGAGGTTGGGCCGGTAGCCGAGGTCGCGTGCCGCCTGCCGTACGCGTTCGGCGGTGGTCTCGGCGACCCGGCCGCGCCATTTGTCGCCGAGGACCAGGGAGACGGCGGCCTGGGAGACCCCGGCGGCCTGGGCGACGTCACGGCTCGTGGGGCGGGTGCTGTGCTGTGCCACCGTCCGCCTGCTCCTTCGTCTGGACTCGTGAACAGCGCACATGGTACGTATGACCAAGGACGTTATACGTACAACCTCAGACGGGCGGGTGGGCGATGGCCACGGGGTACGGGGAGATCCTCAGGGCGCGGCACGCGGCCCGGCTGCTGGTGGGCACGCTGGTCGGGCGGCTGCCGAACGCCACGTCCGCGATCGCGATCGTGCTGTTCGTGCGGGCCGAGGGCGGCACGTACAGCCTGGCGGGGGCGCTGGTCTCGGTGTACGGCGTCGCGAGCGCCGTGGGGCAGCCCGTGCTGGGCCGGCTGGTGGATCTTTTCGGGCAGCCGCGCGTCCAGCTGCCCGCCGCGCTGGTCTCGGCGCTCGCGATGGCCCTGTTCGCGTTCTCCGGCACGGATCCGCTGGCGGTCGCCTACGCGGCCATGGTGGTCGGCGGGCTCTTCACCCCGCCGCTGGAGGGCGGGCTGCGGGCTCTGTGGCCGTCGGTGCTGCGCCGCGAGGAGCAGGTGCCGGCGGCGTACGCGATGGACGCGGTGGCGCAGGAGGTGATGTTCACCGTCGGGCCGCTGCTGGTGACGTTGTGTGCCGCGCTGTGGTCCGAGCGGGCGGCGCTGCTCGTGATGAACGGCATCGGGGTGCTCGGGGCGCTCTCGGTGGTCGTGTCGCCGCCCTCGCGCGCGTGGCGCTCCGCCCCGCGCGAGGCGCACTGGCTGGGGGCGCTGCGTTCGCCCGCGCTGTTGGTGCTGCTGGGCGCGCTGCTGTTCGTGGGGATCGCGATGGGGTCGATCACGGTGGCCTCGGTGCCGTACGCGGACGCGCACGGCGGTGACGCGGTGTACGGCTGGCTGATGGCGGCGCTGGGGCTGGGAGCGCTCGTCGGGGGTCTGGTGTACGGGGCGCGGCAGTGGGCGGGGGTGCCGGAGCGGCGACTGCGGGTGCTGGTGGCGTTTCTGGCGGTGTGTTACGCGCCGCTGATGCTGATGCCGGGCGCGGTGGCCATGGTGGCGCTGGCGACGCTGGCGGGGGTGTTCCTGGCGCCGGTGCTGGCCTGCGCGTTCGTGATCGTGGACCGGCACGCGCCGCGGGGCACGGTCACCGAGGCGTTCTCCTGGCTGGTGACCACGTTCACGGTGGGTGCGTCCGTCGGGACGGGTGTCGCGGGCCCTGTCGTGGAGGCCGGTGGCGCCGTTTGGGGGTTTGCGGTGCCGGGTGTCGCGGGCGGCGTGTCGTTGCTGGTTTTGCTGGTCACGGGGCGGGTATTGGCAGCTCCGGCCGTAAGTGCGGTGGTTGCGTCTTCATCGGAAAATGATCCGAACCGTGCTGCCGAACCCCGTTTCAGTTCAGGGGATCGGGCGTAATGTTCAGTCATGGACCGCCGCATTTTCGGGCTGGAGAACGAGTACGGCGTCACGTGCACGTTCAGGGGACAGCGCCGCCTGTCGCCTGACGAGGTGGCGCGGTACCTCTTCCGCCGTGTCGTGTCATGGGGCCGTAGCAGCAATGTCTTTCTGCGGAACGGCGCCCGTCTGTATCTCGACGTGGGTTCGCATCCGGAATACGCCACACCGGAATGTGACAACGTGACCGAGTTGGTCACCCACGACAAGGCCGGCGAGCGCATTCTCGAAGGACTCCTGGTGGACGCGGAACGACGCCTGCACGAGGAAGGAATCGCGGGCGACGTCTACCTCTTCAAGAACAACACGGACTCGGCGGGCAACTCCTATGGTTGTCACGAGAACTATCTGGTGGCCCGGCACGGGGAGTTCTCCCGGCTCGCGGACATCCTCATTCCGTTCCTGGTGACCCGCCAGCTGCTGTGCGGCGCGGGCAAGGTGCTGCAGACGCCCCGTGGGGCCGTGTACTGCGTCAGCCAGCGGGCGGAGCACATCTGGGAGGGCGTCTCCTCGGCGACGACCCGTTCCCGGCCGATCATCAACACGCGCGACGAGCCGCACGCGGACGCGGAGCGTTACCGTCGGCTGCACGTCATCGTGGGCGACTCGAACATGTCCGAGACGACGATGCTGCTGAAGGTCGGCGCGACGGATCTGGTGCTGCGCATGATCGAGGCGGGCACGGTGATGCGGGATCTGACCCTGGAGAACCCGATCCGGGCGATCCGTGAGGTCAGCCATGACATCACGGGCCGGCGCAAGGTGCGGCTGGCGAGCGGGCGTGAGGCCTCGGCGCTGGAGGTGCAGCGCGAGTACTACGAGAAGGCCGTCGACTTCTGCGAGCGCCGCGGGATCCGTACGGGCACGGTCGAGCAGGTCCTGGAGCTGTGGGGCCGTACGCTGGACGCGATCGAGGCCGAGGACCTGGACCGGATCGGCACCGAGATCGACTGGGTGATGAAGTACCAGCTCATCGAGCGGTACCGGGCCAAGCACAACATGACGATGTCGCATCCGCGGGTGGCGCAGATAGACCTCGCCTACCACGACATCCACCGTCGTCGTGGTCTGTACTACCTGCTGGAGCGGAAGGGGCAAGCGGCGAGGATCTGCAACGACTTGAAGATCTTCGAGGGCAAGTCGGTGCCGCCGCAGACCACTCGGGCGCGGCTGCGCGGTGACTTCATCCGGCGGGCGCAGGAGCAGCGCCGGGACTTCACGGTGGACTGGGTGCACCTCAAGCTGAACGACCAGGCACAGCGGACCGTGTTGTGCAAGGACCCGTTCCGTTCGGTGGACGACCGGGTGGAGAAGCTGATCGCCGGGATGTGACCGGCGGACTCCGGAGCGGTGCGTTCCGGAAGAATCGCCGGAACGCAACACGGGCGCCGTACGTTTCCCGTACGGCGCCCTTCTCACGCCGTAGAGTTGCGCGCACGCCCTTTTCAAGATCGACCGATTACGAGGCTTCATCGTGCGCCGACGCTCACTGCTCCTTGCCGCCGTTCCCGCAGGGCTGGTCACGCTCTCCGCCTGTGGGGACGACAAGTCCGACTCGAGCAAGGCGAGCGAGGACGCGTCGCCCTCGGCGTCCGCGACGTCCGCGGCGCCCGCGCCGAAGATCGTGGACGGTCCGCTGCCGGCCATCACGGCGGGGACGAAGTTCGGTGAGAAGCCGACGGTGGCCAAGGGCACGGGTGAGCCGTCGGACCAGCTCGCGGTGAAGACGGTGATCGCGGGCGGTGGGCAGACGGTCGTGGAGAAGGACTTCATCTGGGCCAACTACCTGGGCCAGATCTGGGACACCGGGAAGGTGTTCGACAACTCCTACGACCGCAAGACCCCGCTGTTCATCCAGCTCTCCGAGGGGTCCATCATCGACGGCTGGCGCTATGCCCTGACCGGCAAGAAGGTGGGCAGCCGGGTGGAGTTCTCGGTGCCTCCGACCTGGGGTTACGGCAAGGAGGGCCAGTCGCAGGCCGGCATCAAGGGCACCGACACGCTGGTGTTCGTGGTGGACCTGGAGGACACCTTCAACGCCAAGAGCTCCGCCAAGGGCACGGACGTCCCGCAGGACGACGCGAAGCTGCCGAAGGTCGGTACGAACACCGACGGCAAGGCGCCCTCCGTCGACATCCCCAAGACGGACGCGCCGACGAAGCTGGTGGCGACCTATGTGATCGAGGGCGACGGCGAGAAGGTCGCGGCCGACAGCACGGTGGTCGTGCAGTACCAGGGCTTCGTCTGGGACACCGGCAAGAAGTTCGACTCGTCGTACGACCGCAGCGCGCCCACCTCGTTCTCGCTCCAGCAGGTCGTCAAGGGGTGGGCGCAGGGCCTGACCGGCAAGAAGGTGGGCAGCCGGGTCCTGATCGTGATTCCGCCGTCGCTGGGCTACGGGGACAACCCGCCGAGTGGCAGCGGTATCGAGAAGGACTCCACGATGGTGTTCGTGGTCGACATCCTCGCGGCGTCGTGACGCCGTCCGGGATGAAAGACTGTGTGTGTTGCCTTTTCGTAGACCAGCAGTAGACAAGCGGGAGCAGTGACGTGAGCAACGAGAAGCCCGAGATCGACTTCCCCGAAGGCGAGCCCCCGGCGGACCTGGAGATCAAGGACATCTGGGAGGGCGACGGCGAGGTTGCGCAGGCCGGTCAGACCGTCACCGTCCACTACGTGGGTGTCTCCTTCAGCACGGGTGAGGAGTTCGACGCCAGCTGGAACCGTGGCGCGCCGTTCCGTTTCCCGCTGGGTGGCGGCCGTGTCATCAAGGGCTGGGACCAGGGCGTGCAGGGCATGAAGGTCGGCGGCCGCCGCCGGCTGACCATCCCGCCGCACCTGGCCTACGGCGACCAGAGCCCCACCCCGGCGATCAAGCCCGGTGAGACGCTGATCTTCGTCGTGGACCTGATCGCCGTCTGACGTCGTCCGGCAGTCGTCGGAGTCGACCGGCAGTCGTCCGGCGGTCGTCCGATCGGTCGTGACCGGCCGGGGCCCATGCCTGCGCGGGCATGGGCCTCGGCTTTTGCCGGGGGACCGCGGGGCGGTACGGTCGACGATCGTAAGCATCGAAGGGGAGGCGAAGGGCGTCGATGGCCATTGCCAAGGCCGAGCGGCTGATGAACCTCGCGCTGTGTCTGCTGGGCACGCGCAGGCCGTTGAGCAAGCGTGAGCTGCGTGACTCCATCGAGGCTTACGTCGAAGCCTCCAGCTCCAGGGTGGAGACCAGCGACGACTCCTTCAACCGGATGTTCGAGCGGGACAAGGACGATCTGCGCGAGCTGGGCCTGGTCATCGAGACCGTGGAGAGCCTGGACGGCGAGATCGGCTATCTGGCGCGCCGGGACAGCAACCGGCTGCCGCCGATCACCCTGGACGCCGAGGAGGCCGCCGCCCTCGGCCTGGCCGCGAAGGTGTGGCAGCAGGCCCGGCTCGCGGGCGCGGCCAGCGGCGCGCTGCAGAAGCTGCGCGCGGCCGGTCTGCCCGAGGACGTCGATCCGTACGAGGCACACGGCGCGCTGGAGCCCCGGATCCCCGTGCACGAGGCGGCGTTCGAGCCGCTGATGCTGGCCTGCCGGGACCGCCGGCCGGTGGTGTTCGACTACCGCAAGGCCACGGCCGCCCGTCCCGAGCCCCGTCATGTGGAGCCGTGGGCGCTGGAGTGCTGGCGCGGTCACTGGTATCTGGCGGGCTTCGACCGGGACCGGGGTGCCGAGCGGGTGTTCCGGCTGTCGCGGATCACCGGCCGGGTCCGCTCGCGCGGGGCGACCTTCACCGTAGCGGTGCCGGACGTCGTGACGGTCCGGGAGACCGTGGCGAGCTGGGCGGGGGAGACCGCGGACCGCAGCGCGCTGATCCGGTTGCGTACGGGCGCCGGGTACCCCTTGCGGGCGAGGGCCACGGCCGTCCGGGAACTCGGGGACGGCTGGGACGAGTTGGAGATTCCGTACGGGCACGGTCTGGACGCCTGGCTGGTGGAGTTCGGGCCGGACGTGGTCGTGCTGGAGCCCGCGGAGCTGCGGGCGGACGTCGTGGACCGGCTGCGGGCCGTGGCCAAGGGCTGAGGGGGAGCGGAGCAAGACGTGGCAGGCAAACCGGTCAGGCCGGCGAACGCGATCGACCAGACCCGTCGGATGCTCTCCCTGGTGACGTATCTCAGGGAGCGTCCCGGGGCGCGGATCGAGGACGTGGCGCGCGCCTTCGGCATCACCGAGGACGAGCTGGTCTCGGACCTCGATGTGCTGCCCATGTGCGGCACCAGTTTCCGCGGCGGCGATCTGCTCGACATCGACACCGACGGCGAGCGCATCTGGTGGCACAACCCGGCGGCGCTGGGCGCGGAGGCCGCGGAGCCGCTGCGGCTGGCGGCCGACGAGGCGACCGCGCTGCTGGTGGCCGCCCGCGCGGTGGCGACGCTGCCCGGACTGCGGGAGGGCGACCGGCAGGCGCTGCTGCGGGCGACGGCGAAGGTGGAGGCGGCGGCCGGTGAGGCGGCGGGCGCGAGTGCCCGGCTGTCGGTGACGTTCGAGTCCGAGGGCGGGGTCTTCGCGGACGTCGACCGGGCGATCTCCGAGCGCCGCCGGCTGTGGATCCGCTACTACTCGCCGGCGCGCGACGAGCTCAGCGAGCGCGAGATCGACCCCATCCGCCTGGTCAGCGTCGGGCACACGTATGTGGAGGCCTGGTGCCGCCGCTCCGAGGCGCGGCGCACGTTCCGGCTGGACCGGGTCGCCGAGATCAAGATCCTGGACGAGCCGTCGGCGCCGCCGGAGATCGAGCTGCGTGATCTGTCGGAGGCGCTGGTGCAGCCGGCCGCCGAGGATCCGGAGGTCGTGGTCGAGGTCGGCCCGGGCGGCCGCTGGGTCGCCGAGTACTACCCGCACGACAGCGCCGATGAGCTTCCCGAGGGTGGGCTGCGTATCACTCTGCGCACGCCCGACCCGGCCTCGCTCAGGCGCCTGGCCCTGCGGCTCGGTCGCGACGGCCGGATCGTCTCGCCGCCGGACCTCGCCGACAGCGCCCGCAGCGCCGCCCGCGACGCGCTGGCCGCGTACGACGGCGTCGAGGCGCCGGACGTGGCCGATGTGCCGTCGGCCCGCGGTGACGAGCAGCGCGGCGGCCCGGCCGGCGGCCAGGCCGGGGTGTCGGCGGGCGTGCGGTACGACGGGCGGACCGAGGGCCGGTCCGACGCGCGGTGCGAGGGGCGGGAACAGCGGTGAGCGAGTCGGTGGCGTCCGGTGCGCGGGGCATCTCGGTGGCTTCGGCGTTCGCGGGCATGCGGAGTGTGGGCCCGGTGACGTTCCGGGCGGGCTGCCCGGACTGCCGCGGGTGTTTCGAGCTGGCGGCGGGCGCTCTGCGGCTGGCCATCGGCGCCACCAGCCGCACCACGTTCTACTCCTTCACCTGTCCGGACTGCGGGGTGGCCGTGCGCAAGCCGGCCGGTGAGCGGATCGTGGAGCTGCTCCTGGGCGGCGGGGTGCGGACCCTGCGGCTCCAGGCGCCGTAGCAGGGTCTAGGCTCGCCTCATGTTCTGGCCGATGTTCGCGGTAGCCGTGGGTTTCGTGGGTCTCGCCGTGCTCGCGGTGTTCGCCGTCCGGGTCTTCGTGGAGGCGCGGCGGCTCGGCCGGCAGGTCACGGAGTCCGCCCGCCGGATCAACCGGGCCGCCGAGGAGCTCGAGCGGGCGTCGGTGAGCGTGGCCGGGGCTGTGGACGCGCTGTGAGAGGCGCTGTGCTGACCCTGGTGTAGGGCTGTGGTGGTTCTGTGAGTCCGGCGCCGAATGCGTTTTGGGCCACTTCGCCCTCCCGTCGTGGTGGCGGGGGCGGGTAGTGTGCAGATCGCGGCCCGGAGAACGAGGCCCGGACCGCGGACCGGGAGTACGCACGGGGATTGCCTCACGTTCACCCCTGAGCGTTACGATCGCTGCCAGCACGATCGTTCGGACATCTGTCCGACCGGTCGGACAGCACCCCCACCCAGCCGCCTCGGTGAGAAGGTAAAGACTTATGTTCGGAAGGCTCGGCGCCCCCGAGATCATTCTCATCCTCGTCGTCGTCATCCTGCTGTTCGGCGCCAAGAAGCTTCCCGACATGGCGCGCTCGCTCGGCAAGTCCGCCCGCATCCTCAAGAGCGAGGCGAAGGCGATGAAGGAAGAGGGCAACAGCACCGCCACCCCGGCCGGCCCGCCGAACCCCGGCGAGGAGGCCCCCGCGCAGCGCACCATCCAGGCCGCTCCCGGCGATGTGACCAGCTCCCGCCCGGTCACCGAGCCGACGGACACGACCAAGCGCTGACGCAGGGCCGGTGACCTCCGGCCCGCCGCACGAGATGGGAACGTGGGTTGCTGAAGTCTGCCCGCAAGGAGGAGAAGGACCCCGAGGGGCGGATGCCCCTCGCGGATCACCTCCGTGAGCTGCGCAACCGGCTTGCGAAGGCGATGCTGGCGATCGTGCTCGTGACGGTCGTGGCCGCCTTCTTCTATTACGACATCATCAACTTCGTCACGGAGCCGATCCTCAAGAAGGTCGGCTGTGACATGACCTTCGAGCAACTGGCGAAGACTTCGAAGAAGCAGTGCGCACAGATCACCGTCAACGGTCTGCTGATGCCTTTCACGCTCGCGTTGAAGGTGTCCCTGATGGCCGGCGTCGTCGCGGCCTCGCCGGTCTGGCTGTACCAGTTGTGGGCGTTCATCGCGCCGGGTCTGCACAAGCATGAGAAGAAGTACGCCTACGCCTTCGTGGGCATGGGTGCGCCGCTGTTCCTCGGTGGCGCGTTCTTCGCCTACAGGGTTCTGCCGACCACGGCGTCCGTGCTGCTCGACTTCACCCCGTCCGGCGTCGCCAATCTCCTGCCGCTGGACGACCTGCTCGACCTTGTCACGCGCATGGTGCTCGTCTTCGGCCTCTCCTTCGAACTGCCGCTGCTGCTGATCTTCCTGAACCTCACGGGGATGATCACCGGCACGCGGATGCTCGGCTGGTGGCGAGGCATGATCATCGGCATCACCGTGTTCGCCGCCCTGGCGACGCCGAGCACGGACCCGCTGAGCATGCTGGCGCTCGCCGGACCGATCTGGGTGCTGTACTTCGGTGCCGTGGCCTTCTCCCTGGTCAACGACAGGCGCCGACGCCGCCGCGAGGCCTTGGGTCCCGCTGACGACGAGGCCTCGGACCTGGATCTCACCCCCGAGGACATCGGTGAGGTCGAGGCGCTCTCGGTTGCCTCGGCGCTGCCCGAGCAGTCCGGTACGGACCGGGTGAACGGCTATGACGACGTGACGTAGAAGAGGACTTCACGGCAACGCAAGGTGTCTCCCCGGACGGGGGGGCACCTTCTTGCGTTTCGGCGGACGGCTCTGCGTTCGCCGGGCGGGCGGACAGAGTCCTTGATCACGAGCTGGTAACGATCACCGATCGTATGATCGTCTATTACTCCGCGTAGTACTAAAGTTCGATCTTGACGGTTCACGTTCAATTTTTGGACTTCAGGGGGCAATGTGTTCAAGCGAACGATCGTCAGCGGCATCCTGGCCGTGGCGTCCTCGGTAGGGATGATCTTCGTGTCCTCCGGCTCCGCCCAGGCGGCCACCTGCTACTGCTCCTACAACTCCGCCGGTACCACGGTGGGCCAGGTCACGTTCGTCGACAGCGAGGACCAGTTCTGGGTCTGGGACACGTACGCGGACGGGCACGGCGTGCGGGGCAAGCTGACCAACTCCAGCGGCACGACGCTGGCGACTGCGTACGACGGTAGCGGCGCGGACAGCACGATCGCGGGCTTCCACTACGACGTCAAGGAAGGCGTCACGTACTGGATCAAGGTCGGCACGGTGGACGGGGCGTCGGACACCACCATGTCCAATGTCTGGGAGTACTCCTTCTACGAGTGACCCCGAACCGCCTCGCGCTCACGGGAGTCACCGTGAGCGCGGGGCGGCACCTCGCGCCTGGTCCTGGCTGTGTGAGCGGTGCCATGGGCCCCATGCCGGACAGGCCCTGATAAAGATCGAGTGCATTGTCAGTGCTGACGGGTACGCTCGAAAGCACGATGACAGACGACCTCTCCCCGGCCGAGCGGTACGCGGCGGCGCGCAGTCGTGCCGCCGAGCAGGCCACCGCGCTCGCTTCCTTCCGCGAGATGTACGACTTCGGTCTCGACCCCTTCCAGATCGAGGCCTGTCAGGCACTCGAGGCGGGCAAGGGCGTCCTGGTGGCCGCCCCTACCGGCTCCGGCAAGACGATCGTGGGCGAGTTCGCCGTCCACCTCGCCCTGCAACAGGGCAAGAAGTGCTTCTACACGACACCCATCAAGGCGCTGTCGAACCAGAAGTACTCCGATCTGTGCCGCCGTTACGGCGCCGAGAAGGTCGGCCTGCTCACCGGTGACAACAGCGTCAACTCCGACGCCCCGGTGGTCGTGATGACCACCGAGGTCCTGCGGAACATGCTGTACGCCGGCTCGCAGACCCTCCTCGGCCTCGGGTACGTGGTGATGGACGAGGTGCACTACCTCTCCGACCGCTTCCGGGGCGCCGTATGGGAGGAGGTGATCATCCACCTCCCCGAGTCGGTCACCCTGGTCTCCCTCTCCGCGACCGTGTCCAACGCCGAGGAGTTCGGCGACTGGCTGGACACCGTCCGCGGCGACACCGAGGTGATCGTCTCCGAGCACCGGCCCGTGCCGCTGTTCCAGCACGTGCTGGCCGGGCGGCGGATGTACGACCTGTTCGAGGAGGGCGAGGGCCACCGCAGGGCGGTCAACCCCGACCTCACCCGGCTGGCCAGGATGGAGGCCAGCCGGCCCTCCTACCAGGACCGCAGACGCGGCAGAGCCATGCGCGAGGCCGACCGGGAGCGGGAGCGGCGCCAGCGGTCCCGGGTGTGGACCCCCGGCCGTCCCGAGGTCATCGAGCGCCTCGACGCCGAGGGCCTGCTGCCCGCCATCACCTTCATCTTCAGCCGCGCCGCCTGCGAGGCCGCCGTCCAGCAGTGCCTGTACGCCGGACTGCGGCTCAACGACGAGGACGCGCGCGCCGAGGTGCGCGCCCTGGTCGAGGAGCGCACGGCCGCGATCCCCCGCGAGGACCTGCACGTCCTCGGCTACTACGAATGGCTGGAGGGCCTCGAGCGCGGTATCGCCGCCCACCACGCGGGCATGCTGCCGACGTTCAAGGAGGTCGTCGAGGAACTCTTCGTCCGCGGCCTGGTCAAGGCCGTGTTCGCGACGGAGACCCTCGCGCTCGGCATCAACATGCCCGCCCGTTCGGTGGTCCTGGAGAAGCTCGTCAAGTGGAACGGCGAGCAGCACGCCGACATCACCCCCGGCGAGTACACCCAGTTGACGGGTCGTGCGGGGCGCCGCGGGATCGACGTCGAGGGCCATGCCGTGGTGCTGTGGCAGCGCGCCATGAACCCCGACCACCTCGCGGGACTGGCCGGCACGCGCACGTACCCGCTGCGCTCCAGCTTCAAGCCGTCGTACAACATGGCGGTCAACCTGGTCGAGCAGTTCGGGCGGCACCGGTCGCGGGAGCTGCTGGAGACCTCCTTCGCCCAGTTCCAGGCGGACCGCTCGGTCGTCGGGATCTCCCGGCAGGTGCAGCGCAACGAGGAGGGACTGGAGGGCTACCAGGCCTCCATGACCTGCCACCTCGGCGACTTCGAGGAGTATGCGCGGCTGCGGCGTGAACTCAAGGACCGGGAGACCGAGTTGGCCCGGCAGGGCGCGGTCGAGCGGCGGGCCGAGGCGGCCGTCGCCCTGGAGAAGCTGAAGCCGGGCGACGTCATCCATGTGCCGACGGGCAAGTACGCCGGTCTGGCGCTGGTCCTGGACCCCGGGCTGCCGGCCGGGCGGGCCAACGGGCATCGCGGCTTCGAGCAGCACGACGGTCCGCGCCCCCTGGTGCTGACGGCCGAACGGCAGGTCAAGCGGCTGGCGTCGATGGACTTCCCGGTGCCCGTCGAGGCGTTGGAGCGGATGCGGATCCCCAAGTCGTTCAACCCGCGCTCCCCGCAGTCCCGTCGGGACCTGGCGTCCGCGCTGCGCACCAAGGCCGGGCACATCCCGCCGGAGCGGGCCCGCAAGAAGCGGTCGCAGGCCGCCGACGACCGCGAGATCGCGCGGCTGCGCACGGCGATCCGGGCACACGCCTGCCACGGGTGCGCCGAGCGCGAGGACCACGCCCGGTGGGCCGAGCGCTACCACCGGCTGCTGCGGGACACCTCGCAGCTGGAGCGGCGGATCGAGGGGCGGACCAACACCATCGCCCGGACCTTCGACCGGATCGTCGCGCTGCTGACCGAACTCGACTATCTGCGGGGCGACGAGGTCACCGACGACGGCAAGCGGCTGGCCCGGCTCTACGGCGAGCTGGATCTGCTGGCCAGCGAATGTCTGCGGGCCGGGGTGTGGGAGGGGCTCGGCCCCGCCGAACTCGCCGCGTGTGTCTCCGCGCTGGTGTACGAGGCGCGCGTCGGGGACGACGCGATGGCCCCGAAGCTGCCGTCCGGCAAGGCCAAGGCCGCGCTGGGCGAGATGGTTCGGATCTGGGGGCGGCTCGACGCCCTGGAGGAGGACTTCCGGATCAACCAGACCGAGGGGGTCGGGCAGCGTGAGCCCGATCTCGGGTTCGCCTGGGCCGTGTACATGTGGGCGTCCGGGAAGGGCCTCGACGAGGTGCTGCGCGAGGCGGAGATGCCGGCCGGCGACTTCGTGCGCTGGTGCAAGCAGGTCATCGATGTGCTCGGGCAGATCTCGGCGGCCGCTCCCGCGGAGGGATCGACCGTTGCCAAGGCTGCGCGCAAGGCCGTTGAGCAGGTGCTGCGGGGCGTTGTCGCCTACTCGTCCGTGGGGTGAGCGTGGGACGGTGGGTGCGGGGAGTGCGTGGCTTGTCGCGCACCCGCGGCGCAGCCGCATCTCGATAGAGCCCCGCGCCCCCGAACCACTCAGCCCTTGTTCACATAGTTCCGCCAGCCCCCGTACCGCGTGATGTCCTCGGCGTCCGTCAGGGCGCCCGGTTCGCACAGGAAGCCGGGGACGGCGGTGCCGTCCGCCAGTTCCACCCTGCCCAGGGTCATGGGGCGGGGGAGGGATGCCAGCAGGCGGCCCAGCCCCTCGGCGGGGAGGCGCCAGATCTCGACCTCGATCTCCGCGCCTCCCCGTTCCCCGTGCACCAGGCCCGGCTTCGGCGGGGTCGTGTCGAGGGCGTGCAGGCGGTAGACGGGGGCCGTGGTCGTCGTGCGGTCCAGTCGGGCGCCCAGGGACAGGAGTTGGGGGTTCAGGGGCTGGCCCGTGAGATGGGCGCCGGCCACCGCGAGGCGGGTCTCCGGCTGGAGCCGTCCGGCGATCCGTGCCAGGCGCTCGTCCGTGTGGGCGGGCCCGATCAGCATCACGCCGAACGGGAGGCCGTTCACCTCGCCGGCCGGGACGGCCACCGCCGCCAGGTCGAAGAGGTTGGTGGAGTTGGTGAAGCGGCCCAGGCGGGCGTTGGCGCCCAGGGGGTCGGCGGCGACCTCGGCAAGGGTGGGGTGGCCGGGGGCGGTGGGCAGCAGGAGGGCGTCCGCGTCGGCCAGTTCGGCCAGCGCGCGGGTGCGCAGGGCGGCCAGCCGGTCCTGGTCGGCGAAGAGCCGGTGGGCCGGGATGTCCCGGGCGCGGGTGATGATGCCGGCGACCGTGGGGTCCAGGCCCTCGATCCCGTCCGCGCACGCCTTGTCGACAAAGCTGCCCACGGCCGTATAGCGCTCGGCGACGAACGCGCCCTCGTAGAGCATGGCGGCGGCCTCGGTGAACGGGGTGAGGTCGAGGGTGCGCAGATCGGCGCCCGCCGCTTCGAGCTGCCGTACCGCCGCCTCGTAGGCCTGTGCCCAGCCCTCGTCGAGTTCGCCGAGCTGCTCCAGCGGCGGGACCGCGATGCGCCAGGGGCCGGGGGGACGCCCGGGGAGGGGCGGGGTGGAGCCGGCCGCCATGTGGGACAGCGCCTGCTCGGCCTCCGAGAGGGTGCGGGCGAAGACGGTGACGCAGTCGACGGACGCGCAGGCCGGGACCACGCCCGCCGTCGGGACCAGACCGCGGGTGGGCTTCAGGCCGACGATGCCGTTGAACGCGGCCGGTACCCGGCCCGAGCCCGCGGTGTCCGTGCCGAGGGCGAAGTCGACGACACCGAGGGCCACGGCGACGGCCGAGCCGGAGCTGGAGCCGCCGCTGATCCGTTCCGGGTCGTGCGCGTTCCTGACCGCGCCGTACGGGGAGCGGGTGCCGACCAGGCCCGTCGCGAACTGGTCCAGGTTCGTGGTGCCCAGGACGATCGCGCCGGCCGCCCGCAGCCGGGCGACGACCGGCGCGTCGGCCTCGGGCCGGTAGGCGTACGCCGGGCAGCCCGCGGTGGTCGGCAGGCCGGCGACGTCGATGTTGCCCTTGGCCGCGAACAGGCGCCCGGCGAGCGGAAGCCGTTCGCCCCCGGCCACGCGCGCGTCGACCGACCGGGCCTCCGCCTCGACGTCCGCCCGCGGACGCAGGCCGATCCAGATCTCGGGGCGGTCCGTGGCCTCGATGCGGTCGTAGGCCGCACGGACCCGGGTGACTGCGGACATGTCCTGCTCCTCGGTGTGTCTCAGTGCGCCGCCGGAGCGAGGACGACCAGCGCCGTCCCCGCCTCCACCTGGTCGCCCGGCCTTGCCAGGATCTCCGTGACCACGCCCTCCACCGGCGCGTGCACCCTGGACTCCATCTTCATCGCCTCCAGAGCGAGCAGCGGCTGGCCCGCCGCCACCGCGTCGCCCGGCGACACGTTCAGCTGCCAGACCGACGCGGCGAACTCGGCCTCGATCAGCCGGCCCCCCGCCGGGACGGTCACCTCGGCCGGAGCGGCGGGCGGCGCGGACACGGCCTCGGCACGCGCGAACTCGCCCGCCGCCTCCCACGCGTCCCGCTCCGCCGCGAACGCCGCCTGCTGACGTGACCTGAACTCCGCGACGGAGTCGGCGTGTTCGGCGAGGAACGACCGGTACCCGGCCAGCGAGAAGGTGCCCTCCTCGATCCGCGGCACGAACCGGCCGGACGTGATGTCGGCGCGCAGCTCGAGGAGTTCGTCCGCCTCGACCGGGTACCAGCGGATCCGGTCGAAGAACCGCAGCAGCCAGGGCGAGCCCGGCTCGAACGCGCCGCGCTGCTGCCACGGCGACCACACCTGGGTCGTACGGCCCACGAACTGGTAGCCGCCGGGTCCCTCCATGCCGTAGACGCACAGGTAGGCGCCGCCGATGCCGACCGAGTTCTCGGCCGTCCAGGTGCGGGCGGGGTTGTACTTGGTCGTCACCAGGCGGTGGCGCGGGTCGAGCGGAGTGGCGACCGGGGCGCCCAGGTAGACGTCCCCGAGGCCCAGGACCAGGTACTCCGCCTCGAAGACCGTGTCGTAGACGTCGGCCACCGAGGCGAGGCCGTTGACGCGGCGGATGAACTCGATGTTCCAGGGGCACCAGGGCGCGTCGTCGCGGACGCCCGCCATGTAGCGGGCGATGGCCTCGCGGGTCGCCGGATCGTCCCAGGAGAGGGGGAGATGGACGGTGCGGGAGGGCACGACCAGCTCGTCCGTGGGGGGCAGGGCCGACACCATCTCCTGTACGGCCGGGAGGAGTTCGCGCTGGGGGAGCCTTGCCGGGTCGGTCCGGATCTGGAGGGAGCGGATGCCGGGGGTCAGGTCGGTGACGCCGTCCAGGCCGGCCTCGGCCACCGCCTCCATCAGGGCGTGGACGCGCATGCGCAGTTCCAGGTCGAGCTGCATCGGGCCGAACTCGACCAGCAGGTTGTCGTCCCCGCTGCGGCGGTATGTGACGTCCCCGTCCCGCGCCAGCACGCCCCCGTCGACGATCTCGGGGCGCGGGGTGCCGTCCACCTCCACCGGACGGAAGCGGACGATGTCGCCCGGCCGGAGCTGGCCCAGTTTCCAGCGTTCGGAGCTGAGGACGGTCGCCGGGCACACGAACCCGCCGAGGGAGGGACCGTCCGGGCCGAGGAGTACCGGCATGTCGCCGGTGTAGTCGACGGCGCCGACGGAGTACGGGGTGTCGTGGATGTTGGAGGGGTGCAGACCGGCCTCGCCGCCGTCGGTGCGGGCCCAGCGCGGCTTGGGACCGACCAGCCGCACCCCGGTGCGGGCCGAGTTGAAGTGGACCTTCCAGTCGGCGGCGTAGAAGTCGTGGATGTCGTCCTCGGTGAAGAACTCCGGTGCGGCGTGCGGGCCTTCGACGGCGCCGAGGTGCCAGACGGAGCCGAAGGACGGGCGGTCGGTGACCGGGGTGCCCTCGGTGACCCCGCCGCCGTGCAGGACGTCCCCGGTGCGCAGGGCCCGTCCGCCGTGCCCGCCGAACCGGCCCAGGGTGAAGGTGCTCGCGCTGCCGAGGAAGGAGGGCACGTCCAGGCCGTCCGCGAACAGGACGTAGGTGCGCAGTCCGTGCCCGTCCGGCGCGCCGACCGCCAGCACGGCCCCGGCCGGGACCGTCACCGGCTCCCACTGGGGCACCGGGGCGCCGTCGACCGTCACCGGGGCCGGGGCGCCGGTCACGCACACGGTCGTGGGGCGGGTGAAGCGCAGCGAGGGTCCCTGGAGGGTGCATTCGAGGCCGGGGGCGCCCTCGGGGTTGCCGAGCGCCCGGTTGCCGAGCCGGAAGGAGCGGTCGTCCATCGGGCCGGACGGCGGGACCCCGACCTGCCAGTGCCCGGTGCGGCCGGGCCAGTCCTGCACGGTGGTGAGGGTGCCGCCGGCGACGACCTCGATCCGCGGGGTGGGGTCGTGCACCTCGGCGAGGGTGGCCGTGGAGTGGGTCGCCGCGGTGAACCGGGGGTGCGCGAGCGCCGCCCGCACCAGCCCCAGATTGGTCTCGATGCCGTCGACGCGGGTGCGCTCCAGCGCCTCGTCCAGGCGGCGCAGCGCCTCGGCGCGGTCCGCGCCGTGCGCGATCACCTTCGCGAGCATCGGGTCGTACGACGTCGTCACCTCGGTGCCGGTCTCCACCCAGCCGTCCACACGGACGCCGTCCGGGAACTCGACCCGGGTCAGCAGGCCCGCGCCGGGCCGGTGGTCGCGGCTCGGGTCCTCGGCGTAGAGACGGGCCTCGACGGCGTGCCCGCGCGCGGGGCCGGGGTCGCGGACGACGTCCCGTTCGCCGCGGGCCAGGCGCAGCATCCAGGCGACGAGGTCGACGCCGTGGATCTCCTCGGTGACCGGATGCTCCACCTGGAGGCGGGTGTTGACCTCGAGGAACCAGGCCTCCTCGCGGGCCGCGTCGTAGACGAACTCGACGGTGCCGGCGGAGCGGTAGCCGACCGAGGCGCACAGATCGCGGGCGGAGGCGGCCAGTCGCCGCCGGACGTGGTCGGGCAGGCCGGGGGCGGGGGCCTCCTCCAGGACCTTCTGGTTGCGGCGCTGGAGGGAGCAGTCGCGGTCGCCGAAGGTGACGACCCGGCCCTCGCCGTCGCCGAAGACCTGCACCTCGACATGGCGGGCGTGTTCCACGAGCCGTTCCAGGAAGACACCCGCGGAGGAGAAGGAGGCGGCGGCGACGCGCTGGACGCGTTCCCAGGCGTCGGTGAGTTCCTCGGGGGAGCGGCAGGCGGACATGCCGATGCCTCCGCCGCCGCCGGTGGCCTTGAGCATGACCGGATAGCCGACGGCCTCGGCCCGTGCGAGGGCTTCGGGGAGGTCCGCCAGGAGGCCGGTGCCCGGGGCCAGGGGCACCCCGGCCGCCTCGGCCGCCGCGCGGGCGGTGTGCTTGGCGCCGAACAGCTCCAGCTGCTCGGGTGTCGGGCCGACGAAGACGATCCCGGCGTCGGCGCAGCGGCGGGCGAAGGCCGCGTCCTCGGAGAGGAAGCCGTAGCCGGGGTGGATCGCGCCCGCGCCGGTGTCCTTGGCGGCCTTCAGGACGAGGTCGGCGTCGAGGTACGACTCCTTCGCGGGCGCCGGGCCGAGCCGTACCGCCTCGTTGGCGAGCCGGACGTGGGGTGCCGAGCGGTCGGGGTCGGAGTACACGGCGACGGTGCGCAGGCCCAGTTCGCGGGCGGTGCGGATGATCCGGACGGCTATCTCGCCCCGGTTGGCGACGAGGAGCTTGGTGAAGGTCATCCGGCGCTCCCCGTGAGGGTCATCTCCACCGCCGTCGGCTCGAAGCCGTTGCACGGGTTGTTGATCTGGGGGCAGTTGGAGACGAGGACGAGGACGTCCCGTTCGGCGCGCAGGGCGAGGGAGAGGCCGGGGGCGGAGAGGCCGTCGACGATGCCGAGGGTGCCGTCCTTCTCGACGGGCACGTTCATGTACCAGTTGATGTTGGAGACGAGATCGCGTTTGCCGAGGCCGTACTTCGCGCCCTCGGCGAGGAAGTTGTCCACGCACGCGTGCTGCGACCAGGTGTGGTGGCCGTAGCGCAGGGTGTTGGACTCCTTGGAGCAGGCGCCGCCGACGGTGTCGTGGCGGCCCACCGCGTCGGCGGTGACCGTCATCAGCGGGGTGTGCTCGTTGGACATCAGCACGCTGCCGGTGGTGAGGAAGATGCCGCCCTGGGCGTGGATCGTGTCGGGGGCGCTGTAGCGCACGGACGGGTCGTGGGCGTCGTAGACGAGGAAGTCGACGGCCTGGTTGCCGTGCAGGTCGGTGATGGTGAGCGTGTCGCCCTCGCGGACGATCGCCGACCAGGCGGCGCGTGCCGGGACCACGGTCTTCGTGCTCATGCGAGCCCCCTCGCGGTGAGGAATGCGGCGGTGTTGAGGAAGGCGCGGCGGCCCTCGGGGGTGGCGTCCCACAGCGGGTCGCCCGGCCGGGTGGGCGCCGCGCGCCAGGCGAGGACCTCCAGCGGGGTGCTGACGTAGTCCGGGCGGGGGTCGGCCGGGTGCGGCACGTTGGCGATCAGGACCGTGACGTCCTGCTCGATGCGCAGGGTGAGGCTCGCGCCGGGGCCGGCCGAGCCGGTGAAGTCGAGGCTGCCGTCCTCGCGTATCTCGACGCCCTGGAAGAAGGAGAGGGAGGGCGGCAGATCGCGGGGTTCCAGGCCGTTCTTGGCGGCGGCCAGCTTGAACAGCTCGCGTCCGGCGGGGGAGGGGCTCTGCGGGGTGCCGTCGCCGTAGCGCTCGGTGTTGCGGACGAGGGTGGAGGTGCCGCAGAGCGCGTCGTGCCGGCCGGAGCCGTCGGCGACGACCGAGGCGAGGACACGGCCCTGGTCGGAGAGGAGGAGCACGCCCTCGCCCAGGTAGGCGTTCCACTGGACCTTGACCGTGTCGGCGACGTTGAGCCGCTCCCAGGGGCGGCCGTCCACGTGGAGGAGCAGATGGGCGCAGGCGTCGCCGTGCAGATCGGTCAGGCGCAGTTCGGTGCCGCGGGCGAGGACCCGGTGGGTGTAGTTGCCGCCGGCCACGGTCTCGGCCCACACCAGGTGGCCCGCCTCGCAGGGCGGGGCCGGCCAGTCGGTCGCCGGGACGACGGGCATGGCCTCGGCCCGGGTGCCCTCCTGGGCGCGGGCGTGGTCGCGTGCTCCGTACGTGGTCGCTGTCGCCGCCATCGTGGACCTCCGGCTGCCGGGAAGAGGTAATTTCTGTCGCCCGACAGAAATTAGGGGCGGGCCGGGTCGCCGGCGTTGCCCGCGTGTTGCCGCTCGGTTACCGAGCCCTCACCGGCGGCCCTCGCGAAGATCGCCGTCCGGCGCGGTGTGCGAGGATCGAACGCATGGGGACGAGCAGGGAGACCGGTGGGCGCCGGGTCGGCAGGCCGCGGGCCGCGCAGCGGCCGGACAGTGGAATGGAGCCGCGCGCCGAACTGCTCGCCGCCGCCGCGGAGTTGTTCACCCTGAACGGCTACGCGGCCACCACCACGCGGGCCGTCGCCGAGCGGGCCGGGATGCGCCAGGCCTCCATGTACCACTACGTCTCCGGCAAGGAGGAACTCCTCGCCGACCTGCTGGAGTCCACGGTCGCGCCGTCGCTGACGTACGCCCGCGCGCTGCTTGCCGAGGACGGGCGGGCGGCCGAGGAGCGGCTGTGGGAGCTGTGCCGCACCGACGTGGAGCTGCTGTGCGGGGGGCCGCACAACCTCGGCGGGCTGTATCTGCTGCCCGAGGTGCGCGCCGAGCGGTTCGCCGGCTTCCATGCGGTGCGCGCCGAACTGAAGGACGCCTACCGGCAGTTGATCGCCGCGACGGCGGTGGGCGGCGCTCTCGCCAAGGGTGAGCTGGATCTGCGGACCGATCTCGTGTTCGGCCTCATCGAGGGCGTCATCCTGGTCCACCGCTCGGATCCCGAGCGGCCCGTCTCCGACTTCGCCCGCGCCACCGCCGACGCGGCCCTGCGCATCACCGGGGCCTGAACGCCGCCTGGGAGTGACCGGCTCACCCGTCCGGGCGGGCCGCTTCTCGCACATCCGTACGTGACTACGGTGCGTGTTCGATTGATGCCCGAGTGTGCAAATGGGGCTGAGGTTACTCCACTCGCACGGTCGGTTTCAGAGGGTCGCCGAATATGACACGGCGATGATCCGGTCGGACTAAGCTCGCCCGCGGCGCACCGAGTTGCGGTGTATTCGTGCGTCTGTTCCCAAATGCTCCGAAGATGCCGACAGATCCCTACAGAGGGTGCCCACATGGTGAGTGTTCAGTCCCCACCCGGTCGCCGAGAACTTTCCTTCACACGGCTGCTGTTGCTGCCGGCGATACTGATGGCCGCGGTGACCGGAGCCGCCGTCGCCCTGGTGGCGGGGCAGGCACGGCTCACCGTCGGCGTCTGCGGAGCAGTGGCCACCCTGCTCATCACCGCGGTGGGGGCCGACGCCCGGCGCCGCTGCCGCCGGCTCCGGGAACTGCGCACCGCCTCGGAGCAGCGCGTCACCCATCTGGAACGGCGCCTCGCCGCCCAGCAGGACGAGAACAGGTTCATTGCCAAGGAACTGGTCCCCCTCGCCGTGGAATGGCTGCGCGGTGGAAATTCCCCCGAGGAGGTGATGCACCACCTGGGGGAGCGGGAGCCGTTCTTCCATGAGATCGACGACGGACAGCGCGTCCTCGTCAAGAGGTTCCTCGACGCCATCGACTACGAGAACGCCCTGCGCGACTCCGTCCAGCGCGCCTTCGTCAACGTCGCCCGCCGCGTCCAGGCGATCGTCCATCAGCAGTGCGCGGAGCTGCGGGAGATGGAGGAGGACCACGGCCGCAACCCCGAGGTCTTCGACGACCTGCTCCGCATCGACCACGGCACCTCCATGATCGGCCGCCTCGCCGACTCCATCGGCGTCCTCGGCGGCGGCCGCCCCGGCCGCAGCTGGCCCAAGCCGGTTCCGCTCTACAGCGTGCTGCGCGGCGGCATGTCGCGGATCCTGGAGTACCCCCGCATCAAGCTGAACTCCATCGCCAAGGTCAACATCCGCGGCATCTCCGTCGAACCGCTCATCCACGCGATCGCCGAACTCCTCGACAACGCCACCCGGTTCTCACCCCCGAGTTCCAAGGTGATGGTCAACGCCATCGAGGTGCAGACCGGCATCGCCATCGAGATCGAGGACGCCGGCGTCAGCCTCAGCGAGGAGTCCCGCGCCAAGACCGAGAAGATGCTCGACGACGCCATGCGCGGCGTCACCATGCAGGACCTCGGCGGCGCCCCGCGCCTCGGCCTCGCCGTCGTCGGCCGGCTGTGCACCTCCTTCAACCTCCAGGTGTCGCTGCGCACTTCGGCGTACGGCGGAGTCCGCGCCGTCCTCGTCGTGCCCCGCGAGATGATGACCTCCGAGCCGGCACCCGGCTACGCCCACGGCATCGGCGCCGCCTCCGCGCAGATCGACCTGAGCAACCTCGAGGGACCCAAGCGCCCGCCCAAGCGGCGCCGGCCCACCAACCCGAAGATCCCGGCCAACGTCTCCCTCGAGGACGACGTGCCGGTGATCACCGAGTGGACCGACAAGGGCCTGCCGCAGCGCCGCTCCAAGGCGATCATCCCGATCAGCCAGCGCTACGCCGAGGCGTACGCCGCCCAGGAGGCCGCCGAGCGCGCCGAACGCGAGGGCAGGCCCGACCCGTTCGCGCAGGCACAGCCCGAACCGCCGAAGCCCAAGAAGAAGAAGCAGGAACCCGGAGTGGCCTTCGAGGCCTTCTGGGAGGGCCTGAAGAAGATCGCCCCGCCGGGTGTCCACCCCACCGACTTCACCCGCAACCCCACCGCATACCTGCACCTGATCCAGGACAAGCCGAAGCCGCCCGAGGCCGACGACGAAGGGGACCTCACGTGATCCAGCAGCGCCAGAACTTCGACTGGGTGCTCAAGGAGCTCTACGACGGCGTCCCCGGCATCGAGATGATCGTCGTGCTCTCCGCCGACGGACTGCGCATCGCCCGCTACGCCGGTGAACCCGACGCCGCCGACCGCGTCTCGGCCGCCTGCGCGGGCATGCAGAGCCTCGCCACCGCCATCGCCCAGGAGATGGAGTGCGTCGAGGGCGACATGAACCTCATCATGATCGAGATGGACGGCGGCTACTTCTACATGATGTCCGCCGGCGCCAACGCCTATCTCGCCGTCCTGTCCGACGTGTGCTGCGAACCCGGCCGGATGAGCGCCTCCATGCGTGACCTCGTCGTCCGGATCGGGGCCCATCTGACCAGCCCGCCCCGGCGCAACGGGCAGACCGTATGACGCCTCCGCAACGCCGGCGGCGCCAGCCCCTGGCGCTCCCGCCCCCCGCACCGGCCCCGCCCGCCGAATCCCCGGTGGACCGGGAGAAACAGCCCGACCGGCTCTACACGCTCACGGGACCCGACGGCGAGCGGGCGCCGCTCGACCTGGTGACGTTAATCGTGGCGTGTGCCGACCCCCCCTCGTCCGCCACCCCCGAACAGACCGTGGTGCTGCGGATGTGCGCCGCCCCCCTGTCGGTGGCCGAGGTGTCGGCCTACCTCGGCCTGCCGTTCACGGTGGTGACGGTCCTGCTCACCGAGATGCTGGCGGCCGAACTCGTCCAGGCACGCGCCCCGATCGTCCGCCAGAAGCTCCCCGACCGATCCCTGCTCGAAGCGGTGATGCATGGACTTCAAAGGCTCTGACACGGTCCCCGGCCCACGGGTCGAGGACCGGCTTCCGCAGACCACCACGGCCGCGGCGAAGATCGTCATCGTGGGCGGCTTCGGCGTCGGCAAGACGACCATGGTCGGCTCCGTCAGCGAGATCAAACCGCTGACCACCGAGGAGACCATGACCCAGGCCGGCATCGGCGTCGACGACGACTTCGGCTCCGACACCAAGACCGCCACCACCGTGGCCATGGACTTCGGGCGCATCCGTATCACCGACCAGGTGGTGCTCTACCTCTTCGGCACCCCCGGCCAGGAACGCTTCTGGTTCCTGTGGAACGGGCTCTTCGAAGGCGCCCTCGGCGCGGTCGTCCTGGTCGACACCCGCCGCCTGGAGGTCAGTTACGAGGTCATGGGCCGGCTGGAGGAGGGCGGAGTGCCCTTCGTCGTCGCCGTCAACACCTTCCCCGACGGCCCCCGTTACCCCCTGGACGACCTCCGGGCCGCCCTCGACCTGGCCCCGGACGTACCGATCGTGGAGTGCGACGCCCGCCGGCGCGCCTCCAGCCGGGACGTCCTGATGACCCTGATGCGGTTCCTGCACGCCCTCTCGCTCAGGGGCACCCTCACCTAGCCCCGAGCCCCTTTCTGCCCCCCCGACAACGGATCCCCCACAGTTGCGGAGCGACCCCTGTGACGCCTGAACACCCCATGACGACCGCACCCCACGACCTCGCGCTGGACCCGCCGCCCGGCTGCCCCGCCCACGCCACCGGCACCGGCGGACTGACCAGGCTCTACGGCCCCGGCGCGGAGGACCTCGGCGAGCTGTACGAACAACTGCGCGAGCAGTACGGCCCCGTGGCCCCGGTCCTGCTCCACGACGACCTGCCGATGTGGATGGTGCTCGGCCACGCCGAGAACCTCCAGATGCTGCGGACGCCCTCGACGTTCACCAAGGACACCCGCGTCTGGACGCCGCTGCGCGAGGGCCGGGTCCGGCCCGACCACCCGTACATGCCGCACATCGCCTGGCAGCCGATCTGCGCCCACGCCGAGGGCGACGAGCACAAACGGCTGCGCGGCGCGGTCACCACCGCGATGGAGACCCTCGACGAGCGCAGTGTGCGCCGGCACATCTACCGGGCCACGCAGACCCTGGTCAACCGCTTCTGCGAGGAGGGCCGGGCCGACCTGGTCGGCCAGTTCGCCGAACACCTCCCGATGGCGGTGATGTGCCAGCTGCTCGGCATGCCCGACGAGTACGACGACAAGATGGTCGCCTGCGCCCGGGACGCGCTCAAGGGCAGCGCGACCGCCGTCGAGAGCCACGCGTACGTCGTCGACGCGCTGAGCCGGCTCACCGTGCGCCGCCGCGCCACCCCCGCCGAGGACTTCACCAGCCATCTCATCGCCCATCCGGCCGGGCTGAGCGACGACGAGGTCCGCGAGCATCTGCGCCTGGTGCTCTTCGCCGCCTACGAGGCCACGGTCAACCTGCTGTCCAACGTGCTGCGCATGGTCCTCACCGACCCGCGCTTCGTCGCCCGGCTCAACGGCGGTGAGATGACCGTGCCGGAGGCGGTCGAGCAGTCCCTGTGGGACGAACCGCCGTTCAGCACCATCTTCGGCTACATGGCCAAGCAGGACACCGAGCTGGGCGGCCAGCGCATCCGCGCGGGCGACGGACTCTTCTTCGCGCCGGCCCCCGCCAATGTCGACCCCCGGGTGCGCCCCGACCTCTCCGCCCACATGCGGGGCAACCGCTCCCACCTCGCCTTCGGCCGGGGCCCGCACGAGTGCCCCGGCCAGGACATCGGGCGCGCCATCGCCGACGTCGGCGTCGACGCGCTGCTGTCCCGGCTGCCGGACATCCAGCTCGCCTGCGACGAGGACGAGCTGCGCTGGACGACGTCGATCGCCTCGCGGCACCTGGTGGCGCTGCCGGCGCACTTCGAGCCCAAGCCCCGGCAGGACGTCAAGCTGAAGCCGACCCACGCGGCCTCCGTGCCGCCGCAGCGCGCCTTCCGCCCGCTGAACATCGACCCCAGGCCCGCGCCCCCCGCCCCCGAGCCGATGGCCGCCCCGCAGCCCCGACCGGCCGCCCCCGAGCAGCCGGTCCGCCGCCCCGGCGCCTGGCAGCGGTTCCTGCTCTGGTGGCGGGGCTACTGAGCCGCCGCAACCCGGCGGCTATCCGGCCCAACGGGCGTACGACACCCAGGACTCCAGCACCCTGCCGCTGCGCAGCCGGTGCTGGACACCGGTGACCGGATCGGTGAACTCCAGCTCCCGCGCCAGCAGTTGCAGCGGGCGCCGGAAGTCACCGGCCGGCCCGGGCGGGGCCACCTCCGGGTAGAGGGGGTCGCCGAGGATCGGCACGCCCAACGCGTTCATATGGACGCGCAGTTGATGGGTCTGACCGGTGTGGGGGACCAGCCGGTAGCGGGCCAGCCCGTCCGCCCGCTGCTCGACCGGCTCGATGTCGCTGACCGCGTTCGGCTCCCCCGGCACCTCGAACGCGGTCAGCGTGCCGCGCTCCTTCACGATCCGGCTGCGCACGGTCACCGGCCAGGCCCGCGCCGGATCGTAGGGGGCGACGGCCTCGTACACCTTGCGCACCCGCCGGTCGCGGAACAGCGTCTGGTAGGCGCCGCGCTCCTCGGGCCGGACCGTGAACAGCACGAGCCCGGCGGTGAGCCGGTCCAGACGGTGCGCCGCGCCCAGGGCGGGGATGCCGAGCTCCCGCCGGAGCCGGGCCAGCGCGGTCTCGGTGACATGGCTGCCGCGCGGGGTGGTGGCCAGGAAGTGCGGCTTGTCCACGACGACGATGTGCTCGTCGCGGTGCACGACCTCCAGCGGGAACGGCACCGGCACCTCGGCGGGCAGCTCCCGGTGGAACCACACGAACATGCCCGGTACGTACGGGGCGTCCGGCGGCACCGCCGCCCCGTCGGCGCCGACCACCAGCCCGGCCCGCAGCATCCCGTCGACGACCCCGGCGCCCGCCCCGCCGAGCCGCTCCACCAGATGGTCCCGCACGGTGGCCCAGCGCCCCTCACCCGGCAACCGCACCCGCACCGCATCGATTCCGTCGCGCTGCGGCAGGGGGGAGGGCGGGGGAGGGGTACGGCGTCTCATCGGGGTCCAGGGTACGAGGGAGGCGGAAAATCCGTTGGCCCGGGCAGGCGCCGTTGGCAGGATGCGTCCCATGCCGTACACCGCCCCACCGGTGCTGCCCGCCGGAACCCTGTCCGCCTCCCCGCAGCCCGTCCTCGCCACCGGAGACGGACTGGTCCTGCGCCCGTGGCGGGCCGAGGACGCCCCCGCCGTCCACGCCGTCTTCCAGGATCCGCTCATCCACCAGTGGCAGCTCAGGGCCGCCGACTCCCTGGAGGAGGTCGTCGGCTGGATCGAGGAGTGGCAGCAGGCCTGGGCCGAGGAGAAGGACGCCCAGTGGGCCGTCGTCGACGAGGGCACCGACCGGGTCCGGGGACGGGTGGCGCTGCGCCAGATCCTGCTGGACGAGGGGACGGCCGAGGTGGCGTACTGGACCGCTCCGGAGGCCCGCGGCAACGGCACGGCGGCCCGCGCCACGGCGGCGCTCGCCCGCTGGGCCCTCGACGAGACGGGCTTCCACCGCCTGGAGCTGTCGCACGCCACCGCCAACGAGGCCTCCTGCCGCGTCGCGACGAAGGCCGGTTTCGCGCTGGAGGGCACCCGGCGCAGCGCCGTCCTGCACCGGGACGGCTGGCACGACATGCACCTGCACGCACGCGTGCGGGGCGACTGAGCCGGCCGCCCCGCACCCGCGCGTGGACCGCCCGCTAGGCCACCGGTGTGCGGGCCCGGTACGCCCGGAAGGCCACGCCCACCGCGAGCGTGGCGGCGAGGAACAGCACGGTGAACCACTGGAAGTACCAGTGGCCGCCCGCCGGGTCGTACACCGCGGCCCGGGGCCAGGCCAGGTTGACGGTCATCAGCAGGCCGTAGAGCAGGGCGAGGGCGTTGACGGGGATGCCCCAGCGGCCCAGGGAGAACAGCGGGGCGCCCCTCTCGTCGGTGGTGCCGGACGGGGAGAACCCACCGCGCAGCCGGCGCACCAGCAGCGGGCCGGTGACCATCGCGTAGGCCAGGTACAGCATCACGATGCAGGTGGTGCCGATGGCCAGGAAGGCGTCCGGCGAGGCGAAGTTCAGCAGCAGCAGGGCCGCCGCGAGGACGCCGACGACGAGGGCGGGGGCGCTCGGCATGCCGGTGCGCGGGTTCACCCGGGCGAGGCGGGCGGAGAACGGGAGCTGACCGTCGCGGGCCATGGAGAACAGCATCCGGCAGGCCGCCGTCTGGATGGCGAGCGTGGCCACCGCGATCGCCACCACCACGTCCGCGAGGAGCACCTTGCCGACGCCGTCGCCGAGGCTGCTGGTCAGGACGTAGGAGAGTCCGTCGACGCCGAGGTGCCCGTCGGTGAGGCTGGGGGCGGCGAGCAGTCCGCCGAGCACGATCAGCCCGCCGAGCAGTCCTGCGGCGCCGAGCGCGGTGAGGATCGTGCGGGGCGCCGTACGGCGCGGGTGGTGGGTCTCCTCGCTCATCTCGCCCGCGCTGTCGAAGCCGATCATCACGTACGCGGCGGTGAACGAGCCCACCGCGAGCGCCCCGAACAGGCCGGACTGGGCGGCGCCGGTGGTGTGGAAGGTGATGCCGGGTGTGCGCTCGGAGTGGGTGAGCAGCAGGACGACGATGAGGACCGCGCCGATGATCTCGGCGGTCACCCCGACCCGGTTGATCACCGACATCACCCGGTTGTCGACGACGTTGACGAGGGTGGTCAGAGCCAGCAGGACCACGCCGAGCAGGGCCGCGTTGGCCGCGCCGTCGGCGGAGACGGGCGAGGGGTCGGTGCCGATCAGCTGGAAGCCGGACCAGATCGCCGGCAGCACCATCTGCAGGGCGAGCGCGGCGGCCGCGACGACGACGATCTGCCCGATGACCATGATCCAGCCGGCGAACCAGCCGAACGACGGCGTCGACAGCCGCGACGACCACTGGTAGATCGCGCCGGAGATCGGATAGCGGGCCGCCAGTTCCGCGAAGCAGGCGGCCACCAGCAGCTGCCCGGTCAGCACCACCGGCCAGGCCCAGAAGAAGACGGGCCCGCCGAACGCGTAACCGAAGGCGAAGAACTGGAAGACGGTGGTCAGGACCGAGATGAAGGAGAAGCCGGCGGCGAACGAGGCGTACCGGCCCAGACTGCGGTGGAGTTCCTGGCGGTAGCCGAACTCCGAGAGGGAGTGGTCGTCCGGGGCGGAGGCGTGGGCGGGGGAGTGCGGCGGGTCGGGGCGTACGTCGGCGGGGGAGCTGGTGGTCACGGCGGCACCTGCCTTGGGCGCGAATTCCTGTCGGGCGACAGAAATTAGGGACGCCCTGTTTCGCAGGTGTCACGCCGTCGTGTCCGGGGCGGGCCCAAGTCCTCACGCTCCCCCTGGGAAGGGCTACGCGGCCGGTGCCGCGCCCTCCTGCTCGGCCTCCACGCGCGCGTTCCAGTCGCGCTTGGCGGCCTGCCAGCCGTCCTCGTTGTGGCCGAGCCGCCAGTAGCCGGAGATCGACAGGTCCTCGCGCGGGACGGCCAGGTCGACGCGGAGCAGCCGGCGCAGTTCCTTCACGGCCGCCGCCTCGCCGTGCACGAACGCGTGCACGCGGCCCTCGGGGAACTCCAGCGCGGTCACGGCCTCGACGAGCCGTTCCCCGACCGGCCGGCCGTCGCGGTGCAGCCAGACGACCTCCACGTCGGAGTCGATCTTCTGCTCCTCCTCGGGACCGTCGACCTCGATGAAGGCGTGCGCCACCGCACCGGAGGGCAGCGACTCCAGTGCGGCCGCGATGGCCGGCAGGGCGCTCTCGTCACCGGCGAGCAGATGCCAGTCGGCGGCGGTGTCGGGGGTGTAGGCGCCGCCGGGGCCCATGAAGTGGACGGTCTCGCCCGGCTGGACACGCGCCGCCCACGGCCCGGCCAGGCCCTCGTCGCCGTGGATCACGAAGTCCAGGGTCAGTTCACGGTGTTCGGGGTTCCAGGCCCGCACGGTGTACGTCCGGGTCACGGGCCACTGCTCGCGCGGGAACTCCGCGCGGATCCGCTCCAGGTCGAAGGGCTCGGGGTAGGTCACACCTTCGGGGCCGAAGAGGAGCTTCACGTAATGGTCCGTGCAGGTGCCCGCCGAGAACTCGGCCAGGCCCTCGCCGCCGAGCACCACGCGCTGCATGTGCGGGGTCAGCCGTTCGGTGCGGACGACCTGCGCGGCGTGGGGCGTGCGCGGCTTGCGTGCCGGGCGTTCTGCCATGACGGCCTCCCATGTTCTATGGTTAGGTTTACCTAAGTTAGCATCTCTCCCCCCGGTGAGGCCTCTCCTTCGAGAGGTGGATTCGCCTACGCGCCCAGCGTGAGCAACAGGCGTTGCAGCGACCCGCCCAGGCCCCAGCGCTCCGCGAGCGCCTCCAGTGTCGCCCCGTCCCGCGGCGCATGGGGCAAAGAAACGTTCACGTCCGGCAGCGGGACGTCGCCGGCGACCCGGACCACCTTCGGCGCCACCGCGACGTACGGCCGCGCCTCGTCCAGCCGCTTGCGCTGGGAGGGGGTGAGCTTCGCCTTCGGGTCGTCGACCGCCGCCATGATCCCGGCCAGGTCGCCGAACTCGGCCAGCAGCTTGGCCGCCGTCTTCTCCCCGATGCCCGGCACCCCCGGCAGGCCGTCGCTCGGGTCGCCGCGCAGCAGCGCCAGATCCGCGTACCCGGGCCCGTCGACGCCGTACTTCTCGCGCAGCCAGGCCTCGTCGGTCGTCTGGAGCGTGCCGACGCCCTTGAGCGGGTACAGCACCCGCACCCCGCGCGCGTCGTCCACCAGCTGGTACAGGTCGCGGTCGCCGGTGACGATGTCGACCGGGCCCGCCGCCCGCGCGGTGAACGTGCCGATCACGTCGTCCGCCTCGTAGCCGGCGACACCCACCCGCGCGATGCCCAGCGCGTCCAGCACCGCCTCGATCACCGGCACCTGCGGCGACAGCGTGTCCGGCACCTCCTCCTCGTCCGGGCCCACCGGGCGCTCCTCGGCGACGCGGTGCGCCTTGTACGAGGGGATCAGGTCGACCCGCCACTTCGGGCGCCAGTCGGCGTCCATGCAGGCCACCAGCTCGTCCGGCCGGTGGTCCTTGACCAGGCGGTCGATGAAGTCGAGCAGTCCGCGCACGGCGTTCACCGGCGTGCCGTCCGGGGCCTTCACGGAGTCCGGCACGCCGAAGTAGGCGCGGAAGTAGAGCGAGGCGGTGTCGAGGAGCATCAGTCGTCCGGTCACGCCTCGCATCATGCCCCACGGGTGTCCCGGCGACCGGCCGGTATGCACTCCCGTGGCAGGCGTGAACATCGACCGAGGGTCCTCGTCGGCCTGGTGGACTGGGCCACTTGTGCGTTTGTCCCCCAGGTGCCAGGGCAGGCGCGGCCTCGGAGCGGCGTCGGTTCGCGCAGGTCATCGTTTGCACCAGCATCCGCCGACGCCCTCGGTCCCTGTCCCCGAACGAGTGGGTAGGCTTGTCAGCCAGGCTTGAGGCCGAACATCTCTTCAAGGTGTTCGGAGAACGACAGAACGAGGCGGTCGAAGGGCTCCGCGACGGAGCCACCCGGGAGGAACTGCGCACCGACGGCACCACCGCCGCCGTCCTCGACGCCTCCTTCACCGTCGACCCCGGACAGATCTTCGTCGTCATGGGACTCTCCGGCTCGGGCAAGTCCACCCTGCTGCGCATGCTCAACGGACTCCTGGAGCCCACCGCCGGACGCGTCCTCTTCGACGGCCGGGACCTCACCGCGCTGAGCGGCCGTGACCTGCGCGAGGTCCGTGCCCGGAAGGTCAGCATGGTCTTCCAGCACTTCGCCCTCTTCCCGCACCGCAGCGTCCTCGACAACGCCGCCGGACCCCTCTACACCGGCCTCGCCACCGGCCGGATCGACTTCCAGACCGACTCCTGGCTGCCCACCACGCACGCCGAGTACCGGAAGAAGTACGGCGACCGGCTCGACGGCCTCGGCCGGTGGTACGGCCCCACCTCGTTGGAGCTCTCGGTCCCCTCGTACATGAAGGACGTGAACTCGCTCGCGGACCTGAAGGAGCACGCCGCCGAGTTCGGCGGGCGCATCACCGGCATCGAGCCCAGCGCCGGGATGATGGGCCTGCTCAAGGACAAGGTCCTCAGGCAGTACGGCAAGGACCCGGGGGGTGCGTGGGGCGAGGGCGACGGCGTGCACACCCTCGCCCGGCGGGACTTCACCGCCGACCAGCCCGAGGTTGCCGCCTGGCTGAAGGACTTCCGGATGACCGAGGAGCAGCTCACCGGCCTCGAGGCACGGATCCAGGAGGCCGGCAAGGGCAAGGAGCAGGACGCGGTCCGCGCCTGGCAGAAGGACCACCCCCATCTCGTCGACCGCTGGGTCCCGGTGGCCGGGGCCGGATCCGGGAGCCGGGCGGCCGGGTGACCTGACAGCCCCGTCACCGCCCGTCGTGCGTGTCCGCAGCTGAGACGTTCCTTCGCCACGGCAAGGATCCGGCCAACCACGCAGAGCCACCCCCAGGCCTGGGGTGAGGTGGTTGCGAAGCCGGGGACGAGCGGGAACACTCACGGCCGTTCGCGCATTGAACCGGAAAGCGGAGGGCGAGTGAGCGCCCGGCGAGCCGGGCGGCCCGTTCCGCTGGCGCGATCTGTGGGGTCGTGTGTCACGTGGTGTGTCCTCGATGTGACGGGCACATGAAACGGTTTGCCGAACATGCGTAGGGTGCAGAGAACTCTTCAGGACATCGGCGGATTCGACGAGCGAAGGAGGGAGCCGGAGCGATGGGCGACCACAAAGAACAGCCCCTGCGGGTCGGCGCGGCCGTACGGCGGCGACGCCGGTCCCTGGACCTCACCCTCGCCGTCGTGGCCGAGCGCAGCGGCCTGTCGGTCCCGTTCCTGAGCCAGATCGAGAACGACCGGGCCCGGCCCAGCACCAGCTCCCTGGAGAAGCTCGCCGACGCCCTGCGCACCACGGCCGTCGAACTCCTCGCCGCCGCAGACCCGGCGTGCAGCGTGGACGTCGTCCGCGCCGAGGTCACCGAGACCCCGGAACCCGCGCCGCGCTCCCGCTCCCTGGTCCGCGGCCACCACCAGATGCACGCCACGGAGTTCACCGGCGACCATGAGGCCGGGCGTGAATTCCAGTACCGCAACGACCAGTTGATGTACGTGGCCGACGGCGCCGTGGAGATCGAGGCCGAGGGCCGCGCCTACCGTCTGGGCCGCGGCGACACCCTCTACCTCACCGGCGGGGTCCGGCACCGCTGGCGGGCGACCGTCCCCGACACCCGGGTGGTCGTCGTGGCCGTCGCTGAGCACATCGAGGCGGTCCGGAACCGGAAGCGCTGACGTCCGTGCGGATCGTCTCCCTGGTGCCCTCCCTCACGGAGGCGGTGGCCGTCTCCGTGCCCGGGGCGCTGGTCGGCGCCACCGACTGGTGCAGCCATCCGGCCGACCTCGGCGTCACCCGGATCGGCGGCACCAAGAACCCGGACGTCGAACGGATCGCCGCCCTCGCGCCCGACCTGGTGATCGCCAACGAGGAGGAGAACCGCGAACCCGACCTCCGCGCCCTGCGCGCGGCGGGCGTCGAGGTGCTGGTCACGGAGGTGCGGGACGTCCCGCAGGCCTTCCGGGAGCTCGCCCGCGTCCTCACGGCGTGCGGCGCGCGGTCCCGGCCGCGCTGGCTGGACGAGGCCGAGGAGGAGTGGGCCGGGCTGAAGCAGCCGGAGACCCGCCTCTCGGCCGTCGTGCCCATCTGGCGCCGCCCCTGGATGGTGCTGGGCCGGGACACCTTCGCCGGGGACGTGCTCGCCCGCCTCGGTGTCGACCACCTCCACGCGCACCACGAGGAGCGCTACCCGAGGATCGCCCTGGACGACCTCCGGGCGGCCGCCCCCGATGTCGTCGTCCTCCCCGACGAGCCCTACCGCTTCACCCCCGAGGACGGCCCCGAGGCCTTCCCCGGACTGCCCTGCGCGCTCGTCAGCGGACGGCATCTGACCTGGTACGGCCCCTCACTCGCCGAGGCTCCGCGAGCACTGTCCGAGGCTCTGCGAGCAGCGCTCCGCTGAACAGCCCCCGGACGGTCCGCGCGGCGACGACACCCCACGCGCCCAGGAGGACGGCGTACAGCGCGACGGCGAGCACGTCGTAGGCGACCAGCCCCGTGTGCCGGGCCAGGACCGCGGCGCCGGTCACACAGGTCCCGACCGGGAACGTGAACGCCCACCACGTCATCGCGAAACCCATCCCCTCCCGGCGGGCCCGCGCCACCTGCGCCCCGGCCAGGCACAGCCACAGCAGGGCGAACCCCATGACCGGTACGCCGTACAGCACCGCGAACACCGCGAAGGCCCGGCCCTCCGGTCCCGGCACGACCCCCGGCGCCGCCTCCGCGAACCGGCCGACGGCGGTGGTGGACTGGCCGAGCGGGCCGAGGACCAGGAACAGGGTCGGGGTGAGCGCGGGCGGCAGCGGACCGCCGGTCAGCAGCCGCCCGAACACCACCGGCAGCAGCGCGAGCGTGGCCAGCAGACTCAGCCCGAACAGCGCCAGACACGCGAGCAGCAGGGTCGCGCGGGCCTGACCGGGCGGCAGGTACGGCACGAGCGCTGGCCCCGCGGCGGCCGACACCATGGGCGCGACCAGCGGCAGCAGCCACACCGGCGTCGGCTCGGCCCCGTGGTGGCGTACGGCCATGAGGTACGGCACGGCGACGGCCGCCGCCAGCGCCACGACCGTACCGGCGCCGAACAGCACGGCGTCGAGCGCGACCGCGGGCCCGGTGCCGATCCAGTCCCGCCCGACGGACAGGGCGCCGCCGCCGACGGCGAGCAGCGCCATCGCGAGACAGCCGTAGAAGGGCGCCGTCGCCGGGTCGAGGAGATCGGCACGGGCCCGGTCGCGGTGGTGCCGCCAGTGCAGGGCGCGGGCGGCGAGGAGAGCCGGCAGCAGGGCCAGGGAGAGCGCCCACAGCGCCGCGCAGGCCGGGCGCAGCCCTGGGGGCCGCACGGGCAGGGCGGCTCCGGCCGTGCCGACGATCGCCGTGCCCATCACCGTGGCGTACCAGTTCGGTCCGAGATACCGGACAGCGCGGTGCGCGGGCCGGGGGGCGAGGGACGGAGGAGGAGCGACGGTGACCATGGTCTCCACGGTCGTGGATCCCCTCCGACCGGACCAGGGACGACCTCGCTATGGGGGCATAAACTGGGTTTATGAGCAGGGGTACGTCGGAGGAACAGCCCGCGGCCGCCGGTTCCCTCGGGCATCGCGTCCCGGATCTCGGGGCGCTGGAGCTGCTGCTGGCCGTGGCCCGGCTGGGCAGTCTGGGGGCTGCCGCACGCGAGCTGGGCATCACCCAGCCGGCCGCGAGCAGCCGGATCCGCTCCATGGAACGGCAGCTCGGGGTGGCGCTCGTCGACCGTTCGCCGCGCGGGTCCCGGCTCACCGACGCGGGCGCGCTGGTGACGGACTGGGCCCGGCGGATCGTGGAGGCGGCGCAGGCCTTCGACGCGGGGGCGCAGGCGCTGCGGGACCGGCGGGACTCGCGGCTGCGGGTGGCGGCGAGCATGACGATCGCGGAGTACCTGCTGCCGGGGTGGCTGGTCGCGCTGCGCGCGGGCCGACCCGACACGGCGGTGTCCCTCCACGCCGGGAACTCGGCGACCGTGGCGGAACGGCTGCTGTCCGGGGAGGCGGACCTCGGCTTCGTGGAGGGGCTCACCGTCCCCACCGGTCTCGACTCCGCCGTGATCGCCCACGACCGGCTGATCGTCGTGGTGGCACCCGGACACGCCTGGGCCCGGCGGCGGCGGGGACTGGCCGCCGCCGAGCTGGCCGTCACCCCGCTGATCCTCCGGGAGAAGGGCTCCGGCACCCGGCAGGTCCTCGACACGGCGCTGGGCGGGCTGGCCCGTCCCCTGATCGAGCTCTCCTCGACGACGGCCGTGAAGGCGGCGGCGGTGAGCGGTGCCGGGCCCGCGGTGCTCAGTGAGCTGGCGGTCGGGGAGGAGCTGTCCCTGCGGCGTCTGGTGGGCGTGCCCGTGGAGGGCGTCTCACTCGCCCGGGACCTGCGCGCGGTGTGGCCGACCGGCCACCGCCCGACGGGCCCGGCCCGCGACCTGCTGTCCCTGACCCGCGGCTGACGGCGGCCGCGCACCCCTGCGGCCGGGACGCCGACCCGGACGCGGTGACCGTGGCCCTCGCCACGCTGGCCGGCTACTTCGTCGAGGCCTCGCTGCGCCGTCCCCGCCCGGCCTGCCCACCCTGCGCGCCTTCCAGCGGGCCTGGGCCCTGTCGTCACCTTCCCGTCTGCCGTGCGACGCCCGGCACGCCGAGAGCACGCACCGGACGCCGCACGGCCGCCCTTCGGGCGACGACGGGAAGGTGACGACAGCGCCCAGGGCGAGGCGGCCCTCGCCTGGCTCAGGGAGCGGTGGCGGCGGCCGTAGCGGTCCCGGCCGCCTCGACCAGTGCCCGCATCACCCTCAGGTCCTCACCCATCTCCGGATGCCACTGCACCCCGAGCACCCAGCCGTCGGCGGCCGCAGGCTCCACCGCCTCCACGGTCCCGTCCGCCGCGTACGCGCTCGCGACCAGGCCGCTGCCGAGGCGGTCGACGGCCTGGTGGTGGTACGTGGGCACGGAGCTCTCCTCCGGGACGGCGGCGGCGTACCGCGTGCCCGGGACCGGCTTGACCGGGTGGCTGCCGAACACCCCGACCACCTCCGCGTGCCCCTCGATGTGCTGGGTGAGCGTGCCGCCGAGCGCCACGTTCAGCAGCTGCATCCCCCGGCAGATGCCCAGCAGCGGTACGCTCGCCGCCAGCGCCGCGTCGATCAGGGCGAGTTCCCACGCGTCCCGCTCCCGGGCCGGCGGGCCGGTACAGGGGCCGCGCTCGGCGCCGTAGCGGACCGGCTCGACGTCCGGGCCGCCCGCGATCACCAGGCCGTCCAGGCGGGCGACCGTCGCCGCCGCGTGTCCGGGCGCGTCCGGCGGCAGCAGCGCGGCCAGACCGCCCGCCCGCTGCACCAGCCGCGGATATCCGACGGGCAGCAGCGCGGCGTCCAGTTCCCACACGCCCCAGCGCGCCCCGGCCTCCAGATACGTGCTGACCCCGATCAGCGGGCGGCCGCCGTCCGTCATGTGTCCTCCCGCCCCAGCAATGGGCTTTCCTCAGACCAATAACATCTCATGCCAGGAACCCCCGGAGCAGCGCCGCCGTCCCCGCGCAGTGCTCCCGCATCATCTCCCGCGCCCCGTCCGCGTCCCCGTCCAGCACCGCCTCGACCAGGGCGACGTGCTGGCGCTGCGAGTGCTCCAGGTTGCGCACAAGGAGCGGGATGCAGTCCAGCAGGTCGTTCACCGTCGCCCGCACGGCCGCGTACTGCGCCGTCAGCGACGGGGAGCCGCACAGTTCGGCCAGCGTGAGATGGAGCAGGGTGTCCAGCCGCCGGTAGTCGGTCAGCGGGGCGTCCGCCGTCCGGGCGAGGGCGTCCCGCAACCGGTCCGCCTGCTCGTCGCTCAGCCCGTGCGCCGCGCACAGTCCCGCCGCCCCGACCTCCAGCACCTCACGGAACCGCAGCACGTCCTCGATGTCGACCTCGGCGATCCGGCGCCGCAGCTCGTCCTTGCCGCCGGCGTCCGCGCGCGGCAGCACGAACGTTCCGCCGTAGCGGCCCCGACGGGACTCCACCAGCCCCTGGTCCTGGAGCACCTTCAGCACCTCGCGCAGCGTCACCCGGCTGATCCCGAGCCGCTCCGCCAGGTCCCGCTCGGCCGGCAGGCGCTCACCGCCGGGCACCAGGCCCAGCCGTACGACCTGGAGGATCTGCTCCAGCGCCTCCTCGAAGCCGTTCCCCGCGCGCACCGGCCGCAGCACCGGGGTCAACCGGTCGTCCAGGCCGCCGTCCGCGTCCACCGACATCTGGCCGTGCCCCCCTTCCCAAGCAATGGTTCTCCGCAATACCTTATGGCTCCCGGCCGTCCGAGCCATCCAAGCCCAGGAAGTCACGGAAACAAAGAAGCAGTCACAGAAACACAGCAGCCCAGGAAGCCTTAAGGAGGCCCTCCCGTGGCAGACCGCACACCCCCGCTCAGCGTCGAGGAACTGCACGCCCTCGTCGCGAGCGGTGAGATCGACACCGTCGTCCTGGCCTTCCCCGACATGCAGGGGCGGCTGCAGGGCAAGCGGTTCGCCGCCCGCTTCTTCCTCGACGAGGTCCTCCACCACGGCACCGAGGGCTGCAACTACCTCCTCGCCGTCGACACCGAGATGAACACCGTCGACGGCTACGCCATGTCCTCCTGGGAGCGGGGCTACGGCGACTTCGCCATGCACCCCGACCTGTCCACCCTGCGCCGCGTGCCCTGGAACGCCGGTACCGCGATGCTCGTCGCCGACCTCGCCTGGAACGACGGCTCACCGGTCGTGGCCGCCCCGCGCCAGATCCTGCGCCGCCAGCTGGAACGCCTCGCCGAGCACGGCCTCACCGCGCAGGTCGGCACCGAGCTGGAGTTCATCGTCTTCAAGGACAGCTACGAGCAGGCCTGGGACGCGAACTACCGGGGGCTGACCCCGGCCAACCAGTACAACATCGACTACTCGGTCCTCGGGACCGGACGCATCGAGCCGCTGCTGCGCCGCATCCGCAACGACATGGCCGGCGCCGGTCTCACCGTCGAGTCCGCCAAGGGCGAGTGCAACCCGGGCCAGCACGAGATCGCCTTCCGCTACGACGAAGCCCTCGTCACCTGCGACCAGCACGCGATCTACAAGACCGGCGCCAAGGAGATCGCCGCCCAGGAGGGCTGCTCCCTCACCTTCATGGCCAAGTTCAACGAGCGCGAGGGCAACTCCTGCCACATCCACCTGTCGCTGACGGACGCGGACGGCCGTAACGCCTTCGCCGCCGAGGACGGCGGGATGACCGACACCATGCGGCACTTCCTGGCCGGCCAGCTCGCCGCCCTGCGCGACTTCTCGCTCCTGTACGCCCCCAACATCAACAGCTACAAGCGGTTCCAGCAGGGCTCGTTCGCCCCGACCGCCGTCGCCTGGGGCCACGACAACCGCACCTGCGCCCTGCGGGTCGTGGGACACGGCCGCTCCCTCCGCTTCGAGAACCGGCTGCCCGGCGGGGACGTCAACCCGCACCTCGCGGTCGCCGGGCTGGTCGCGGCCGGGCTGTACGGCATCGAGCAGCGGCTGGAGCTGCCCGAGTCCTGCCCCGGCAACGCCTACACCGCCGACTACGCCCACGTCCCCGGCACCCTCCGCGAGGCCGCCGAGCTGTGGGAGACCAGCCCGGTCGCCAAGGCCGCCTTCGGGGACGAGGTCGTCGCCCACTACCGCAACATGGCCCGCGTCGAGCTGGAGGCCTTCGACGCCGCCGTCACCGACTGGGAACTGCGCCGCTCCTTCGAACGCCTGTGAAAGGTCCTGACTTGTCCGACCCGCACGAGCTCGTCGTCCTGAATCCGGCCACCGAGGAAGTCGTCGCCACGGTCCCCGCCGCCGACGCGGCCGACGTGGACGCGACCGTCCGGCGCGCCACGGCGGCCCAGCACCGGTGGGCCGCGCTCGCGCCCGCCGACCGCGCCCGGCTGCTGCGCCGGTTCGCCGACACCGTGGACACCCACCTCGAGGAGCTGGCGCGGCTGGAGGTCCGCGAGGCCGGCCACCTCCTCGGCAACGCCCGCTGGGAGGCCGGCAACGCCCGCGACCTGCTGCTCTACGCGGCCGGTGGCATCGAACGCCTCACCGGCCGGCAGATCCCGGTCCCCGGCGGCTGGGACGTCACCTTCCACGAGCCGCTCGGCGTGGTCGGGGTGATCGCCCCCTGGAACTTCCCGATGCCGATCGCCGCCTGGGGTTCCTTCCCGGCCCTCGCGGCCGGCAACGCGGTCGTCCTCAAGCCCGCCGAGACCACCCCGCTCACCGCCCTGCGCCTCGCCGAGCTCGCGCTCGAAGCCGGCCTGCCCGAGGGGCTGTTCCAGGTCCTGCCCGGGTACGGCGCCGTCGCCGGACGCGCGCTCGTCGACCACCCCGGCGTGGCGAAGATCGTGTTCACCGGCTCCACCCGCACCGGCCGCGAGGTCATGGAGCGCTGCGCCCGCCAGGTCAAACCGGTCACCCTCGAACTCGGCGGCAAGAGCCCCAACGTCGTCTTCGCCGACGCCGACCTGAAGCGGGCCGTCGACCCCTTCTCCTTCCTCGACAACTCCGGCCAGGACTGCTGCGCCCGCACCCGGATCCTCGTCCAGGAGTCGGTGTACGACGAGGTGGCCGACCACCTCGCCCGGGAGCTGTCCGCCGTCGTGGTCGGCGACCCGGCCGACGAGGCGACGCAGATGGGTCCGCTGATCTCCCGTCAGCAGGTCGACCGGGTACGGTCGTTCGTCCCGGACGACGCCCAGGGCCTGCGCGGGACCGCCCCCGACGGCCCCGGCTTCTGGTTCCCGCCGACCGTCCTGACCGGCGCCGCGCCCGACTCCGACGCCGCCCGCGAGGAGATCTTCGGCCCCGTCGCCGTCCTGCTGCCCTTCACCGACGAGGCGGACGCGATCCGGCTCGCCAACGACACGCCCTACGGCCTCTCCGGCTCCGTCTGGACCCGGGACGTCGGCCGCGCCCTGCGCGTCGCGCAGGCCGTGCGCGCGGGGAACCTGTCCGTGAACTCCCATTCCAGCGTCCGCTACTGGACCCCGTTCGGCGGCTTCAAGCAGTCCGGAGTCGGCCGTGAGCTGGGCCCGGACGCCCTGACCGCCTTCACCGAGACCAAGAACGTGTTCATCTCCACGGAATCCAGCACGGAGGGCCCCGCACAGTGACCGAACAGAATGTGTGCCGTCGTCTCGTCGGCCGTACGGCCGTCATCACCGGAGCCGGCAGCGGCATCGGCCTCGCCACCGCCCGCCGGCTCGCCTCCGAGGGCGCCCACGTCGTCTGCGGCGATGTCGACGAGGCCCGCGGCAAGGCGGCCGCCGAGGAGGTCGGCGGGATCTTCGTGAAGGTCGACGTCACCGACGCCGAGCAGGTCGAGGCCCTGTTCAAGACGGCGTACGACACCTACGGCAGCGTCGACATCGCCTTCAACAACGCGGGCATCTCGCCACCCGACGACGACTCCATCCTGGAGACCGGTCTGGAGGCCTGGAAGCGCGTCCAGGAGGTCAACCTGACCTCCGTCTACCTGTGCTGCAAGGCCGCCATCCCCTACATGCGGCGCCAGGGCAAGGGCTCGATCATCAACACGGCGTCGTTCGTGGCCAGGATGGGCGCGGCCACGTCCCAGATCTCGTACACCGCCTCCAAGGGCGGCGTCCTCGCCATGTCCCGTGAGCTGGGCGTGCAGTTCGCGCGGGAGGGCATCCGGGTCAACGCCCTGTGCCCCGGCCCGGTCAACACCCCGCTCCTGCAGGAGCTGTTCGCCAAGGACCCGGAGCGGGCCGCCCGGCGGCTGGTGCACATCCCGGTGGGCCGGTTCGCCGAGGCCGAGGAGATCGCCGCGGCCGTGGCCTTCCTGGCCAGCGACGACTCCTCGTTCGTCAACGCCGCCGACTTCCTGGTGGACGGCGGGATCGCCGGGGCGTACGTCACCCCGCTCTAGGCGGTCGTCACAGGAACGTGTGTCCCTCGCCCCGGTAGGTGGGCACGGTCGCCGTGACCGTGTCCCCCTCCACCAGGTGCAGCACGTCGAACCGCTCGCACAGCTCGCCGGCCTTCGCATGCCGGAACCACACCTTGTCGCCGATCAGCAGATCGTCGGCGGGGGAGCCGAGGAGCGGGGTCTGCACCTCGCCGGGGCCCTCCTGGGGGTCGTACCGCAGCCCCTCGGGGAGGTACGGCACGGGGAGCCGGTCGGGTCCCGCGGCACCGGAGGCCGGGTAGCCGCCGCCCAGGACGGTCACGACCCCCACCCCCGGCCGCCGTACGACGGGCTGGGCGAACAGGGCGGCCGGACGCCCGGTGAACGACGTGTAGTTGTCGAAGAGCCGCGGCACGTACAGCCCCGACCCGGCGCCGATCTCCGTCACCGCGTCCTCGGCGGCCGTGTGCTGCACACTGCCGGTGCCGCCGCCGTTGACGAACTCCAGGTCCGGGGCGACGGCCCGTACCGCCCGCACCACCGCGGCGCGCCGCTCGGTGAGTTCACGGCGGGCCGTGGCCTGCATCAGCCGGATCGCCCGGGACCGGAAGGGCCGCCCGGCCACGTCGTCCCCGACACCGGCGATATGACCCTCGTACGCCATGATCCCCACGAGCTTGAACCCTGGCCGCCGGGCCACCGCCCGTGCCACCTCGGCGACTTGGGCGGGGGAGTACAGCGGGGAACGCAGGGCGCCGACCCGTACCCGGCCGCCGAGCAGCTTCAGCGAGGTGTCCAACTCCAGGCAGACCCGGATGACTTCGGTGCCGCCGGCCCGCGCCGCGTCGATGAGGTCGAGCTGGGCGACATCGTCGATCATGACCGCGACGGCGGCCGCGAGCTTGGGATCGGCGGCGAGCTCGGCGAAGGCGGTGCGGTCGGCGGAGGGGTACGCGAGCAGGATGTCGTCGAAGCCGGAACGGGCGAGCCACAGGGATTCGGCGAGGGTGAACGACATGATGCCCGCGAAGCCGTCCTTGGCGAGGACGCGCTCCAGCAGGGTCCGGCAGCGCACGGACTTGCTGGCCACGCGGATCGGCTTGCCGCCGGCCCGGCGGCGGAGGTCCTCGGCGTTGGCGTCGAAGGCGTCCAGGTCGACGATCGCGAGAGGGGCGTCGAGGTGCTCGGTGGCCCGGTCGTAACGGGCCCGGTCGGCGGCGCGCGCAGTCATGAACGAAGCCTGCCAGACTCGATTACCGCAGGGTAGGGGGATGTTCCGGGCAGATGCCCCGTCGGTCACGGACTGGTTCCCGTTCGCTCGGCAACAAGCCGTAGAGTGACGCGCACGCACGGAGGACGGCTCCGGCCGGAGATCCGCGCCGGGGTGCCGCTTCCTCCGCGCGGGTATGCGTGCCTGGACGGACCACCGCGTCCGCACCGGGCCGCCCGGGCACGCGCAGGACGGCCCGCGTACGAGAACGACGGCCCGGGCCAGAGGAAACGGGGGGTGCATGAGTACGGAAGCACGCCGCGCCTCGGTTCCCCCGCGCCCTGACGTGCCGCCCCGCCCGGCCCAGCCGCCCTCGGCGGGCGGGGGCCCCGAGGAACAGCCGACCGCCGCACCCGGGGAGAAACCCGCGAACGACACAGCGAAGCCGTCCGGAGCCGAGGAGAGCGGCACGAACGGCGTTGCGGGGCCGCGGAACGGCGCCCCGCACCCCCGGCCGAACCGCCCCACCGGATCCGCCGCGCCGAGGTCCCCGAGGATCCCGGCCCCCTGGGTCCGCCCGTACGCCCCCTCCGCCGCCCAGGAACCCTCACCGGAGGCCCCACCCTCCGCTCCGGGCAGGACCCCGCCCTCGAACCGGACCCTCCGCTTCTCCGCCCCCTTCGGCACGGATCCCGTGGACGCCCCGCCCCCGCCTCCCGCGTCGGCCCGCTTCCCCGACGCCCCCCCACCGCCCCCCGCACGTCCGGGCACCGGCCCCTCCCCGTACCGCCCGCCCGGCACGGAACCACCACCCCACACCCCGCACCCCACGGCCCCGTCCCCGCGCCCTGCCACCGCCCCGGCTGACCGCCCGGTTTCCGGCACCGCACCGCGCCCTGCCGATCCCACGGGTTCCGGCGCGGGTCCGCGTCCCGCCGCCCCGGCCGATCGCCCCGGTGTCGGCACCGCCCCGCGCCCTGCCGCTGTCCCGGCCGACCGCGCGGTGAGCGGCTCCGGCCCGCGTTCCGGTGCTCCGGTCGGCGACCGTGCCGACGACACCACCGAGCTGCGGTTCGGCGGTCCCGGCGCCACGCGTGTCACGGAACCCACCGAACCGAGCGGTGCCCGCGCCCAGGGCCCGTCGACTCCCCGGTCCTCCGACTTCTTCGGCCCGCGTACGGGGACGACTCCCCGTAGCGCCGAGCCCGCCGACGGCAGCGGCTCGCGTCCCACCGCTCCTGTCTCCGGCAGTGCCTGGAGCCCGCTGCCCCGCAGCTGGGTCCCGACCCCGAGTGCCGCCGTGGAGCCGGAGACGGGGCAGGGCTCCGGTTCCGCCCGGCGCACCGCCGCCCCGCAGCCGTCGCCGACCGAAGCGGACGACCAGCCGGCCTGGACGCCCACCTCCGCCATACCGCCCCCCGACTTCACCCTCCCGCCCCCGGCACCCCGGCAGGCACCCCCGAAGCCCACCACCCGCCCCACCACGGCCACGGCTGATTCCGACGGTCCCGCGTCCGGCCCGGGCACCTCCGCCCGTTCCGCCCCGGGCCCGGGAGCCCCGAGCCGCCCCACGCCCGCGACGGGCACCTCCGGCCGCTCCGAGTCCGCGACGGGCGTCCCCGGCCGTCCGGCGTCCGCCCCGAGCACCTCCGCCCGTCCCGCCCCCGGCCCGGGAGCCCCGAGCCGCCCAACGCCCGCGACGGGCACCTCCGGCCGCTCCGAGTCCGCGGCGGGCGTCTCCGGCCGCCCTGCGTCCGCTACGGGTGTCCCCGGCCGCCCCGCGTCCGGCCCGGGCGTCCCCGGCCGTGCGTCCGCCCCGAGCACCTCCGCCCGTCCCGGGCCGGGCCCGGGAGCCCCGAGCCGTCCCGCGTCCGCCCCGGGCGCCTCCGGGAGCCCCACCCCGGCCGCCGGAGCCCCCAGCCGTCCCGCTTCCGAGTCGGGTGCCGCAGGCCGTCCCGCGGGCGGGTCCGGCCGCTCCCCGGGTGAGTCGGGTGCCTTCGTGCGGTCCTCCTCCGTGTTCGGCGATGCCGGTCCGCGTGCCTCCGCCCGCCCCACGTCCGGGCAGGGCACCGGCGCTCGCCCTCCCGCCGCGCCCAGCGTGCCCCCGCGCCCCGCCGCCGCACCGCCCACGCCCCCGCGTCCCACGGCCGCCCCGGACTCCGCCCTCCCCTCCACCGCCGGCCCGCCGCCCACGTCCGGGAAGAATCCGTTCGCCACTCCCTCCGCGACCACCCCGGAAGACCCGGCCGGGCAGAGCGGCCCCACCACCCGGCCCGGCACTCCCGCGCGCCCCGCGTCCGGGATGAACCCGTTCGACGCTCCCCCCGCGCCGAACACGCCCCCCCGCCCCACCGGGCCCGCCACCCCACCACGTGCCGCCTCCGACTCACCCCTGTCCGGTGCTGTCTCGCCGGATCCCGCTCTCTCCTGGAGTGCTCCCATGGCCCCGGGGAAGGCGCCCGGTGCCACGCGGCCCGTGGTGACCTTCGCGCGGCCCGAGGGGTTCGGGGACGGGCGAGGGGCCGGGTGGCACCGGCGGGCCGTCCTGGCCGCCATCTGTGTCGTGCTCGGGCTGGGGCTCATCGGCGGTGCCGTCACCGGGAGTTGGCTCATCGGGGACGCGGAGGGAAGCGGCGCGCGGGACACGTACGCCGCCGCCGGCGGGCTGTGGCACAACGTGCCGGTCGACGAGCTGTTCCCGGTCACCGTCGACGGGCAGGGCGCCGGCCCCGGCGGAGCCGACCGCACCTGGACGCGGATCGCCGTCGCCCCGGACAGCGGCTGCGCCGACGCCTTCGACCCGCTGCTGCGCCAGGCCCTCACCCCGGTCGGCTGCCAGCGGCTCCTGCGCGCCACCTACACCGACGCCACCCAGAGCTACGTCACCACCGTCGGCCTGCTCTTCACCACCGCCGACGCGGCCGCCATGCGCGCCCTCGACACCCGCTTCGACAAGGAGGGCCTGGCCCGCCGCACCGACCTGATGCCGAAGCCGTACCCCGCGAAGGGCACCGCCGCCGCCTCCTTCGGCGACAAGCAGCGCGCCACCTGGACGATCTCCGTCCTCACCGACGCCCCGGTCGTCGTCTACGCCGTCTCCGGCTGGGCCGACGGCCGCACCGTGGACAGCCCCGAGCCCGCCGCACAGGCCACCGCCTCCGGTTCCACCACGGCCCCCGCCCAGGCCGGCCTCGGCAACGAGGCCCAGGGCCTCGCCGACCGCATCGAGCGGAGCCTGCGCAAGACCGCCGTCACCCCGCCCTCGGAGCAGCCCTCATGAACCGCCGCAGCCCTCGCAGCCGTCGTACCCGCAGGGCCGGGCTGCTCTGCTGTCTGCTCGCCGGTTCCGTCGCCCTGCTGCCCACCGCCCCCGCCTACGCCGACGGCATCCGCGCCCAGCAGTGGGCCCTCGACGCCCTGCACACCCAGGAGGCCTGGCAGACCACCAAGGGCAAGGGCATCACCGTCGCCGTCCTGGACACCGGCGTGGAGGCCGACCACCCCGACCTGGACGGCAACGTCCTCGAAGGCAAGGACATGGTCGGCTTCGGCGCGAAGGAGGGCGACGCGTCCTGGGCCGTGCACGGCACCGCCATGGCCGGCATCATCGCCGGTCACGGGCACGGGTACGGCGACGAGGACGGGGTCATGGGCATCGCGCCCGAGGCCAGGATCCTGCCCGTCCGCGTGATCCTGGAGGACGAGGACCCCCAGCGCACCAAGGCCCGCAACAGCCGGGGCAACGCCCTCGCCGAGGGCATCCGCTGGGCCGCCGACCAGGGCGCCGACGTCATCAACCTCTCCCTCGGCGACGACTCCGCCTCCGCCCACCCGGAACCGGCCGAGGACGAGGCCGTGCAGTACGCCCTGAAGAAGGGGGTGGTCGTCGTCGCCTCGGCGGGCAACGGCGGGGAAAAGGGCGACCACATCTCCTACCCGGCGGCCTATCCGGGTGTGATCGTCGCGACCGCCGTCGACCGCTACGGCACCCGCGCCTCGTTCTCCACCCGCCGCTGGTACGCCACGGTCGCCGCCCCCGGCCAGAAGGTCGTCATCGCCGAGCCCGACCACAAGTACTACGAGGGCTGGGGGACCAGCGCGGCCTCCGCGTTCGTCTCGGGCGCCGTCGCGCTCATCAAGGCCGCCCACCCCGGGCTCACCCCGGCGCAGATCAAGAAGCTCCTGGAGGACACCGCCCGCAACCCTCCCGCCGACGGCCGTGACGACTCCCGGGGCTTCGGCTTCATCGACCCCGCCGCCGCGATCCGGGCCGCCGGCGCCCTCGAGCCGGAGGGCCTGAAGTCCGCGTCCTACGGCAAGAAGTACTTCGGCGCGGGCCCCGACGCCGCCCGCGCCGACGACGACACCTCCAGCTGGGCCGCCCCGCTCGCGGGCGGGGCCGGAGTGGTGCTCCTGCTCGGCGCGGTCGTCCTGTGGCGCGGCCGCCGCGAGCCGGACGGGTTCGGGACCTACGAGACCTACGACGTGTGAGACGTACCGGGCCGTCTAGTCGGCGGCCGTCGTCGTCGCGGACGCCGTGTCGTCCGCGAACGCCGACACCGCCGCCTTCGCCGCCGCCTCCACCAGCGTGATGCCCTTCGCCTGCGTCGCGCTGCCCTTCGACAGCACCGCCACCAGATACGTGCGCCCGCCGGACGTCACCCGTCCGATGCTGTTGATGTCCCACAGCCCGGTGGTGCTCCTGGCCAGCCAGCCGTTCTTCAGCGCCCAGGACGAGCCGTCGGCCGCCGCCGAGACACCCCAGTGCTGGTCGGCCGCGATCTGCTGCATCAGGCCCTGTATGTACGTCTGCGACGCCTCGCTCAGCTCCGAGTCGTCCCCGAAGACCTGCTGGAGCAGCCTGAGCTGGTCGGCGGCCGTGGTCTGGGTGAGCCCCCACAGCATGTCGTCGCCGCCGTCGGTGCCCGTGAGCCCGAACCGCTCGTTCGCCGCGTCCAGGCCCTCGGCCTTGCCGATGATCCGCCACAGCTCCGAGGCCGAGGTGTTGTCGCTGTTCTCGATCATCGCGGTGGCGTACGTCTTCTCGGACGCCGTGAGGTGCCGGCCCGCGTCCTGGGCCTGGAGCAGCAGGGTCGCCAGGATGTCCACCTTCACGATGCTCGCCGTGTCGAACGCGGCGGAGCCGTAGGTCGCGCTGTCCCCGGAGTCCACGTCCAGCACCGCCACGGACACCTTCGCGTCCGCCGGCACGGTCACCGACGTCATCGCCTCCGCGAGCAGCGCGTCGTAGTCCACCTCGGGTGCCGCCACCGACTCCACCGTCACGCCTCCGTCCGCCGACCCCGACGCGGACGCCGACGGCTCCGCGGAGGACGACGATACGGTTCCCTCGCCGGAGTGCGCCTGTGCCTTCACATAGACCGTGCCGCCCGCGGTGGCGCCGAGGACGGCCACGGTGGCGAGCGCGGTGTAGAGGAGGGGACGGCGCCGGGACGGGCGGGCGCGGCGGCCGCTGCGGGCTCTGCGAGACTCCATGCCCGTGATGGTGGTGGTGGCGACTGTGCGGGCCGTTAGACGTACGTAAGAGGTACGTCAGCGAAGGCTGAGAATCCTGTGAAAGCCGTCTCGATCGCGTTTCGGGCCCCGCACAACCCCAGCAGCATCCCCCCGATAAGGTCGGTGACCGTGGCGAACAAGAACATTCCCGACCCCGGCTACTCCGACGACGACGGCTCCGCCGACCCCCGGCTGAGCGCGGCGCTCGCCGCCTGGGCCGAGGACCGCACCGCCGTCGGCCCCGTCCTGGAGGCGCTCGAGGGCACCCGGCTGCTCGTCCCGGTGGTGGCCGTGCTGGGTGAGGTCGAGGAGGACGAGAACGGGCTGCGCCGCGAGAAGACCAGCGACATGGCCGTCCCCACCCTGAAGGCCGGCGGCCGCACCGCCCTGCCCGCCTTCACCTCCACCGACTCCCTCGCCCGCTGGGACCCGGCGGCGCGCCCCGTCGCCGTACCCCTGCACCAGGCGCTGCGGGCCGCCGCGCACGAGAAGGCGGACACCGTGGTGCTCGACCTGGCCGGGCCGGTGGCGTTCGAGCTGACAGGACCGGCGCTGCGGGCGCTGGCGGAGGGCCGTACGACGACCGATCCGCTCGCCGATCCGGCCGTACGGGAAGCGGTGCGCGCCGCCGTGGCCGCCGAGCCGGACGTCGTCCGCGCGCACCTCGGGCCGGGGCAGGCGGACGGCACGCTCGCCCTGGTCCTCGACCCGGCCGCCGCCCCCGCCGAGGCCGCCCGCGCGGTGGCCGGCCGGCTCGCCGCCGACGAGACGCTGAGGGCCCGCCTGGTGCGGGGTCTCGACCTGGCACTCCTGCCGGCCGGGACCACCCCTCCGGGCGAGCCCCTGTACGTACGCGGATGAGCGAATGCGCGGATGAGCCCGCGGACTAGCCGTAGACGGGTCCGGTGTACTTCTCGCCCGGGCCCTGACCCGGCTCGTCCGGGACGATCGACGCCTCACGGAAGGCCAGCTGCAGCGACTTCAGGCCGTCGCGCAGCGGGGCGGCGTGGAAGGAGCTGATCTCGGTCGCGCTCGCGTCCATCAGCCCGGCGAGGGCGGTGACCAGCTTGCGGGCCTCGTCGAGGTCCTTGTACTTGTCGCCCTCCTCGGTCAGACCGAGCTTCACGGCGGCCGCGCTCATCAGGTTGACCGCGACCGTGACGATCACCTCGACGGCCGGGACCTCGGCGATGTCGCGGGTCATCTCGTCGAAGTCGGCGGAGGCGGGGTCCGGGGAGCCGGCGGGGGAGGTCTCACTCATGCCCCACACGATAGGCGCAGGCCGCCCGGACCCCGTACCGAGGCTCGATTCGCCGTTCCCGGCACGGGCTGCTAGTCTCGATTAACGACCGGTCGGACACGCGTGCCACCCAGCAGGCGGGCCCGGCCCACAAGTGGAGGCTCCGAACTCCCACCCGACCGCCCCTCAGGGACGGCGGGTCACCCCGGTCAGGCGGCCGCCATCGTTCCGTACGGACGATGGAGTCGCCCGGTAGTGCGCCCCGCGATCCTCGCGACGGTGCTCCGGTAGTGCTTGGAGCCCCCGCATGTGATCGTTCGGGGCATTTTTTGTGCTTCGGCGTGGTTATAGGTCTAACGACACAGACGTTACGCGGCCGTCCGCCAGACCGTCGCGTGGTGCTACCGAGGAGGATCCATCAGCGCCGAGCCCCGCATCAACGACCGGATTCGCGTTCCCGAGGTGCGACTTGTCGGTCCCAGTGGCGAGCAGGTGGGCATCGTCCCCCTGGCGAAGGCACTGGAGCTTGCGCAGGAGTACGACCTGGACCTGGTCGAGGTCGCGGCGAACGCCCGCCCGCCGGTCTGCAAGCTCATGGACTACGGGAAGTTCAAGTACGAGTCGGCCATGAAGGCCCGTGAGGCGCGCAAGAACCAGGCGCACACGGTCATCAAGGAGATGAAGCTCCGGCCGAAGATCGACCCGCACGACTACGACACCAAGAAGGGTCACGTCGTCCGGTTCCTCAAGCAGGGCGACAAGGTCAAGATCACGATCATGTTCCGTGGTCGCGAGCAGTCCCGGCCCGAGCTGGGCTACCGACTGCTGCAGCGTCTCGCGGAGGACGTCCAGGAGCTCGGGTTCGTCGAGTCGAACCCCAAGCAGGACGGCCGCAACATGATCATGGTCCTCGGTCCGCACAAGAAGAAGACCGAGGCGATGGCCGAGGCCCGTCAGGCGCAGGAGGCCCGCAAGGCCGAGGCGAAGGCCAACCCCGGCCGCTCGCAGAACCCCGCGGACGCCGAGTTCACCGAGGCCGAGACGGCCGAGGCCCCTGCCGAGGCTTCCGCCGAGGCGTGATCCGAGGGACCCACGTCCCCTGGATGCAACCCATACAGCAGCGACGCTCCACCCCGTGCCCGGTTTCACGACCGGGCACCGGAGCGCCACCGACGAGGAGAGAACGGCGCTATGCCGAAGAACAAGTCGCACAGCGGTGCCAGCAAGCGCTTCAAGGTCACCGGCTCCGGCAAGGTGCTCCGTGAGCGCGCCGGCAAGCGCCACCTGCTCGAGCACAAGTCGTCCCGAGTGACGCGTCGCCTCACCGGCAACGCCGAGATGGCCCCGGGCGACGCCGCGAAGATCAAGAAGCTTCTCGGCAAGTGAGGTCGGGCGCACCGCGCCTGATCCACGCACACCGGGACCCAATCGATTCCGGGCCGTGTGACGACACCCACGGCCCCGCTACAAGGAGTTAACAAGTGGCACGCGTCAAGCGGGCAGTCAACGCCCACAAGAAGCGCCGGGCGATCCTCGAGGCGGCCTCCGGCTACCGCGGTCAGCGTTCGCGCCTGTACCGCAAGGCCAAGGAGCAGGTCACCCACTCGCTGGTCTACAACTACAACGACCGCAAGAAGCGCAAGGGCGACTTCCGTCAGCTGTGGATCCAGCGCATCAACGCCGCTGCCCGCGCCAACGGCATCACCTACAACCGCTTCATCCAGGGCCTGAAGGCCGCGAACGTCGAGGTCGACCGCAAGATCCTGGCCGAGCTCGCCGTGAACGACGCCAACGCGTTCGCCGCGCTCGTCGAGGTCGCGCAGAAGGCGCTGCCGTCGGACGTCAACGCGCCGAAGGCCGCGTGACGCTGGCGCTGGCTTTGAGCCGACGTGACTGAGGACCCGCAGGTTCATCCTGCGGGTCCTTTGCTGCTGACGCTCGTCGAGGCCGCCGTTCGGGTGCGGGTGCGTGGTGGCTTGTCGCGCCCACGCGGCGGAGCCGCACATCGACAGAGCCCCGCGCCCCCAGGGGGTTGCAGTCGTCCCCGATGCCACGCCGACCGCACACATACTTAAGGTGAACCAGACATGCCCCCCGTCAGTCCCGAGCTGATCTCGCCCCGTTCTCCCCGTGTGGCCGCCGCTCGGCGACTCGGGCGGCGGAACTTCCGCAGCAAGGAGCGGCTGTTCCTCGCCGAGGGGCCGCAGGCCGTGCGGGAGGCGGCGGGGTACGGCAAGGAGACGCTGGTCGAGCTGTTCGCCACCGTCGAGGCCGCGGAGCGGTACGCGGACATCATCGGCGAAGCCCGAAGCGCCGGCGCCCGCGTCCACCTCGCCGACGAGCAGGTCATCGCCGACATCTCGACGACCGTCACCCCGCAGGGGCTGGTCGGCGTCTGCCGGTTCGTCGACACGCCCTTCGAGGAGATCCTCGCCGCCCGGCCGAAGCTGGTCGCCGTACTGGCGCATGTGCGCGATCCCGGCAACGCCGGCACCGTCCTGCGGTGCGCCGACGCCGCCGGCGCCGAGGCCGTCGTACTCACCGACGCGTCCGTCGACCTGTACAACCCCAAGGCCGTCCGGGCCTCCGTCGGGTCGCTGTTCCATCTGCCCGTCGCCGTCGGGGTCCCCGTGGAGCGGGCCGTGGCCGGGCTGAAGGAGGCCGGGGCGCGGATCCTCGCCGCCGACGGGGCGGGCGAGGACGACCTGGACGACGAGCTGGACAAGGGGACCATGGGCGGGCCGACGGCCTGGGTGTTCGGGAACGAGGCCTGGGGGCTCCCGGAGGAGACCCGCGCGCTCGCGGACGCCGTCGTGCGCGTCCCGATCCACGGAAGGGCCGAGAGCCTGAACCTGGCGACCGCCGCGGCCGTATGTCTCTACGCATCGGCCCGTGCACAGCGCGCCTCCGGAGGGTGCCGCTCCGTCACCGAGAGCTAGTAGGGTGACGTGCTCGGGGAGCCTCTTCCGGGGGGATGGGAGATGAGGTACGGGGATGAGTGTCGGCACGAGCAGCGCACCGGGAGCGGCCCGCCCTGCCGGTGACCTGGCCGGACTCGGCATCGACCCCGACGACCTGCCCGACGGGCTGGTCGTCGCCGACGAGCACGGCCGGGTGATCTGCTTCAACGCCGCCGCCGCCCGGATCACCGCCGTACCGCCCGAGGAGGCCCTCGGGCAGCGGCTGGAGAAGGCCCTGCCGTTAGAGGACCTCGAAGGCCGCCGCTGGTGGCAGCTCACCGACCCCTACGGCGGGCTCGCCATCCGGACCGGCCAGCCCGAGCGCAACCTGCTGCTGCCCGGCGGCCGCGAGGTGCTCGTCACCGCGCGGTACGTCCGCACCGCACCCACCGGACCCGTCCGCCGGGTCGTCGTCTCCGTGCGGGACACCGAGGCCCGCCGCCGCACCGAGCGCAGCCACGCCGAGCTGATCGCCACCGTCGCCCACGAACTGCGCTCCCCCCTGACCTCGGTCAAGGGCTTCACCGCCACCCTCCTCGCCAAGTGGGCCCGCTTCACCGACGACCAGAAGCGGCTGATGCTGGAGACGGTGGACGCCGACGCCGACCGTGTCACGCGCCTCATCGCCGAGCTGCTCGACATCTCGCGGATCGACTCCGGGCGGCTTGAGGTGCGGCGCCAGCCCGTGGACATAGGCGCGGCCGTAGGACGGCACATCCAGGCCTACGTCGCCGCCGGGCAGCCCGCCGACCGCTTCCTGCTCCGCATCGAGCAGCCGCTGCCCGCCCTGTGGGCCGACCCCGACAAGGTCGACCAGGTCCTCAGCAACCTCCTGGAAAATGCGGTGCGCCACGGCGAGGGAACCGTCACGATTGACGTCACGCCCGCCACGTCCCCCCGGGAAGGGGAGGACACCGGCACGTCGGTCACCGTGAGCGACGAGGGTGCCGGCATCCCGGAGGAGTCCATGAACCGCGTCTTCACCCGCTTCTGGCGGGGCAGCAAGCGCGGCGGCACGGGCCTCGGGCTGTACATCGTCAAGGGCATCGTCGAAGCCCACGGCGGCACCATCACGGTCGGCCGCGCCTCCGGCGGCGGCGCCGAGTTCCGATTTACGTTGCCCGTGGGCGCCCCGGCGTATCTCGCCTGACGGCCCGCGGGCTCTTCGTTCACCTCCACCCCGTTAGACTCGGCCTTTGGCACCTTTGTGTCCCGAAAACCAAGACGCACTGGCCAAGAGCACTGTCCATGAGCCGGTGACGGGGACCATCCGCCAGCCAATCGGAAGCACGGGAAGAGATGTCGGCACCCAATAAGTCGTACGACCCTGTCGAGGTCGAGGCGTTGAAACCGGAAGAGATCGAGCGCATGCGGGACGAGGCGCTCGCCGCCTTCGCCGCCGCGGACTCCCTCGACGCGCTCCAGGAGGCCAAGGTCGCCCACACCGGCGGCACGTCCCCGCTGGCGCTCGCCAACCGCGAGATCGGCGCGCTGCCCCCGCACGCCAAGGCAGCCGCCGGCAAGGTGGTCGGCCAGGCCCGCGGCGCGGTGAACAAGGCCCTCGCCGGCCGTCAGGAGGAGCTGGAGGCCGAGCGCGACGCCCGCGTGCTGGTCGAGGAGGCGGTGGACGTCACCCTGCCGTACGACCGCGTACCGGCCGGCGCCCGCCACCCGCTCACCACGCTCTCGGAGCGCATCGAGGACATCTTCGTGGCCATGGGCTACGAGGTCGCCGAGGGCCCGCAGGCCGAGGCCGAGTGGTTCAACTTCGACGCCCTCAACATCGGCCCCGACCACCCGGCCCGCGGCGAGGCCGACACGTTCTTCGTGCAGGGCCCGGACGGCGGCACCGAGTCCGGGGTCGTGCTGCGCACCCACACCTCGCCCGTGCAGATCCGCTCGCTGCTCTCGCGCGAGCTGCCGGTCTATGTGATCTGCCCCGGCGTCGTCTACCGCACCGACGAGCTGGACGCCACGCACACCCCGGTGTTCCGCCAGGTCGAGCTGCTCGCCGTGGACGAGGGCCTGACCATGGCCGACCTCAAGGGCACCATGGACCACATGGTCCAGTCGCTGTTCGGCGAGGGCATCAAGACCCGGCTGCGGCCCAACTTCTTCCCGTTCACCGAGCCGTCCGCCGAGATGGACATGGTGTGCTACGTCTGCCGCGGCGAGTCCGTCGGCAACCCCGACCGCCCCTGCCGCACCTGCTCCTCCGAGGGCTGGATCGAGCTCGGCGGCTGCGGCATGGTCAACCCCAAGGTGCTCACCGCCTGTGGCGTCGACCCCGAGAAGTACAGCGGCTTCGCCTTCGGATTCGGCATCGAACGGCTGCTGATGTTCCGCCACAACGTCGAAGACATGCGAGACATGGTCGAGGGTGACATCCGGTTCACCCGGCCGTTCGGGATGGAGATCTGATGCGGGTCCCGCTTTCCTGGCTGCGGGAGTACGTCGACCTCCCCGCCACCGAGACCGGCCGTGACGTACAGGCCGAGCTGGTGTCCGCCGGCCTCGAGGTCGAGACGGTCGAGCAGCTCGGCGCCGACCTCAAGGGCCCCCTCGTCGTCGGTCAGGTGCTGACCATCGAGGAGCTGGAGGGCTTCAAGAAGCCGATCCGCTTCTGCACCGTCGACGTCTCCACCGCCAACGGTACGGGTGAGCCGCAGGAGATCGTCTGCGGCGCCCGCAACTTCGCCGTCGGCGACAAGGTCGTCGTCGTCCTCCCGGGCGCCGTCCTGCCCGGCGGCTTCGCCATCGCCGCCCGCAAGACGTACGGCAGGACCTCGCACGGCATGATCTGCTCCAGCGACGAGCTGGGCATGGGCGACGACGGCACCAAGGGCATCATCGTGCTGCCCCCGGAGACCGAGGTCGGCAAGGACGCCATCGAGCTGCTGGAGCTGGTCGACGAGGTCCTGGACATCGCCGTCACCGCCAACCGCGGCGACTGCCTGTCGATCCGCGGCGTCGCCCGCGAGGCCGCCATCGCCTACGGTCTGCCGCTGCGCGACCCGGCCCTGATCGACGTACCGGCCCCGAACGCCTTCGGCTACCCCGTGCGGGTCTCCGAGCCGCTCGGCTGCGACCGCTTCACCGCCCGGACCGTCACCGGTCTGAGCCCCGAGGCACGCTCCCCGATCTGGCTGAAGCGCCGGCTCCAGAAGGTCGGCATGCGCCCGATCTCGCTCGCCGTCGACGTCACGAACTACGTGATGATGGAGCTGGGCCAGCCGCTGCACGCCTACGACCGCGCGCTGGTCCAGGGCACCATCGGCGTCCGCCGGGCCGGGGAGGGCGAGCAGATCGTCACCCTCGACGGCGTCACCCGGAAGCTGCACGCCGAGGACCTGGTCATCACCGACGACCGCGGCCCCATCGGCCTCGCGGGCGTCATGGGCGGCGCCAACACGGAGATCGCCGACCACGACGCCGCCGAGAACGGCGGGAACTCCACGGGCGACGTGGTCATCGAGGCCGCCCACTTCGACGCGGTGTCCATCGCGCGCACGGCCCGCCGTCACAAGCTGTCCTCCGAGGCCTCGCGCCGCTTCGAGCGCGGCGTCGACCCGGCCGCCGCGGCGGCCGCCGCCCAGCGCACGGTCGACCTGCTGGTGCTGCTCGCGGGCGGTACGGCCGACGCGGGCGTCACCGAGGTCGTCACCCCGTCCGGCCCGCACACCATCACCGTGGCGGCGAACCACCCCGACAAGGTCGCCGGTGTCGGCTACGGCCGGGAGACCGTCGTGCGCCGCCTCCAGGAGATCGGCTGCGACGTGTACGGGCAGGACGAGCTGATCGTCACCGTCCCGTCCTGGCGGCCCGACCTCACCGAGATCAACGACCTGGCGGAGGAGGTCATCCGCCTGGAGGGCTACGAGAACCTGCCCTCCACGCTGCCCAAGCCCCCGTCGGGCCGCGGTCTCACCCACCGCCAGCGGCTGCACCGCCGCGTCGGCCGCGCGCTGGCCGGCGCCGGTTACGTCGAGGCCCCGAACTACCCGTTCATCGGCGAGGGCGTCTTCGACCAGCTCGGCCTGGCCGCCGACGACCCGGCCCGCCGCGTCGTCAAGCTCACCAACCCGCTCAACGACGAGGAGCCCGCGCTCCGTACGTCGCTGCTGCCGGGCCTGCTGGGCGCCCTGCGGCGCAACGCCGGCCGGGGCGGCCACGACCTCGCGCTGTTCGAGACCGGCCTGGTCTTCCACCCCCGCGAGGGGGCCGGCGTCGCCGGTCACCTCCCGGTCGACCGCCGCCCGACCGACGAGGAACTCGCGGCGCTCGACGCCGTCCTCCCCGAGCAGCCGCGCCATGTCGCCGCCGTCCTCGCGGGCGCCCGCGAGCAGGCCGGCTGGTGGGGCAAGGGCCGTCCGGCCGACTGGGCCGACGCGGTCGAGGCGGGGCGCGCGGTCGCCCGGGAGGCCGGTGCCGACCTGATCGTGCGCGGCGGCCAGTACGGGCCGTGGCACCCCGGTCGCTGCGCCGAGTTCGTGGTCGTCCCCGACGGCACCGAGCGGGTCGTCGGGCACGCGGGCGAACTGCACCCCCGGGTGCTGAAGGCGCTGGGCCTGCCCGCGCGCACCTGCGCGATGGAGCTGAACCTCGATGTCCTGGAGGCGGTCGGCGACGACACCCCGCAGGCGCCGAGCATCTCCACGTTCCCCGTGGCCACCCAGGATGTCGCCCTCGTGGTCGACTCCTTCGTCCCGCACGCGGACGTCGAGGCGGCGCTGCGCGAAGGGGCGGGTGAACTGCTGGAGGGCATCCGGCTGTTCGACGTGTACGTCAACGACGAGCAGCTGGGTGACGGCAAGAAGTCGCTGGCCTACGCGTTGCGCTTCCGCGCGGGGGACCGGACGCTGACGGTCGACGAGGCGTCGGCCGCGCGGGACGCGGCGGTTGCCCTCGCGGGCGAGCGGACGGGAGCGGTTCTGCGGGGCTGACGTCGTTCGCCGGGTGCGGGGAACCGCGTGAGCAACCACGACGCACCCGCACCCGGCAAGGCACCCTCGTCACGGCGCACCGCCGGGCCGTCGCGTATGTGAGGGGGAGCCGACGGCCCGGCGAACCTCTTTCGAGGCGTTCCAGTCAACCGGGCGGAAACTCTGCGCGACAGCGCGCACACGGTGCGGATGCGCGCACTCTCTTCACACCCCGTGTGAAGACGAACCCACTAACCTGGGCGCACCGAGGCACCGGGGGGCACCCAATGCAGCCCAACACTCTGCTCGACGCGATCCTGGACGAGGCGGGCATCTCGCACGCGGGCCTCGCCGCCCACGTCAACCAGGCCGGCCGGGCACGCGGACTCGCCCTGCGCTACGAGCACACCGCGGTCGCCCGATGGCTGAAGGGACAGCGGCCGCGCGGCCAGGTGCCCGATCTGATCTGCGAGGTCCTCGCGGTCCGGCTGCACCGGCCGGTCACCCTCGACGACATCGGCCTCGGCGTGCCCGGCGAGCCGTCCGCCCCGCACGGCACCTCCCTGTCCGGCTTCGTCGAGCGGGCCACCGCCCTGTGGCGCTCCGACGAGCAGCAGCGCCCCCATCTCCTCGGCGCCCCCGCCGTGACCGGGACGCCCGCCGTGATGCCGGTGTGGGAGTGGGAGAACCCGCCCGAGGACGTCGACGTCTCCCGGGGCGGCCGGCACCGGGTCACCTCCGCCGACCTGGAGATGCTGCGGGCCGCGCGCACCCACTACGAGCAGATGTACCGCAAGGCGGGCGGCATCGCGACCCGCAGCCGTATCGTCGGCTTCCTCAACGCCGAGGCCGCGCCCCTGCTGCGCGGCAGCTACACCGATGAGACGGGGCGTCAACTGCACCGGGCGACCGGCGGGTTGGTGGCCGTCGCCGGGATCTGCGCCTATGACTCCGACGCGCACGGCCTCGCCCAGCGCTACTTCCACCAGGCCCTCAGACTCGCCAAGGCCAGCGGGGACCGGGGACTTGGCGCGTACGTCATCGCGTTGCTCGTCAACCAGTCGCTGTTCATGCGGGAGTACCGGCAGGCCGTGGCCTTCGCGGAGGCCGCGCTGCGCGCCGCGGGCAAGCACATCACTCCCGCCCTGTCCTCCGATCTGTACGCGATGCAGGCCAAGGCGTACGCCCACCTCGGCGACGGTACGAGCGCGCTGTCGTGCATCCGGCGGGCGGAGACGGCCGCCGATCGCATCCGGCGGGGCGTCGAGCCCGACGAGACCGGCTATGTCCAGCCCGGTCTGGTCAATGTGCAGGTGGCGGAGGCGCTGCTCAGTCTCGGTGAGATCGCCGCGGCCGCCGAACATGCCCAGGCCGCCGTGGGTACGCCCGCGCACGACCGCGGCCGGGTGCACCGGCTCGCCATGCTCAGCACGATCGAACTGCGTCAGGGCCATGCCGACAAGGCCGTGGTCACCGCCGTCCAGATGGCCGAACAGGCCCGGGGAATGGAGTCCCAGCGGCTGCGCGACAGACTCCGGGCGGTGCGTGAACACCTGGTGCGCAGCGGCTGTTCGGGCACCGCCGAGGCGGCCGAGCTCATCGACGGAGCACTGCGCGTACCGCTCTAGACCTCCGGGGTGCTCCACAGTCCCTGCTGCGATATTGCCACTCACCCGACGGAAGGTGGCAGAACCGTGCAGTGGACGAAACAGAACGAACAAACTGTGTATGAAAACCGCTGGTTCAGCGTCAACCTGGCCGATGTGGAGCTGCCGGACGGCCGGCACCTGGACCACTTCCTGATACGGCTGCGGCCCGTCGCCGTGGCCACGGTGGTCAACGAGGCGAACGAGGTCCTGCTCCTGTGGCGCCACCGCTTCATCACCGACAGCTGGGGCTGGGAGCTCGCGGCGGGCGTCGTCGAGGACGGCGAGGACCTCGCCCGCGCGGCCGCCAGGGAACTCGAGGAGGAGACCGGCTGGCGGCCGGGGCTCCTGCACCACCTCATGAGCGTGGAACCGTCCAACGGTCTCACCGACGCCGTCCACCACATCTACTGGTCGGACCGGGGCGAGTACGTGGGACACCCCGTGGACGACTTCGAGTCGGACCGGCGGGAGTGGGTCCCCCTGAAGGTCGTACCCGACCTGGTCGCCCGGGGGGAGGTCCCGGCCGCCAACATGGCGGCCGCGTTGATGCTGTTGCACCATCTGAGGCTGACGGGGGAGTAGAGGGGTGTCCGCTCCTGTGAGACGAACGGGCCCGGCACTCCGAAGAGCGCCGGGCCCGTACCGAACACGGTGGGACATCAGTACGTGTAGAACCCCGAGCCGGTCTTGCGGCCCAGCCGGCCCGCGTCCACCATGCGCGCGAGCAGCGGCGGAGCGGCGTACAGCGGCTCCTTGTACTCGTCGTACATCGACTGCGCGACCGAGGCGACCGTGTCCAGGCCGATCAGGTCGGACAGCTTCAGCGGGCCCATCGGGTGGGCGCAGCCCATCTCCATGCCGTTGTCGATGTCCTCGCGGCTGGCGATGCCCGTCTCGAACATCCGGATCGCGGACAGCAGATACGGGATCAGCAGCGCGTTGACGACGAAGCCGGAGCGGTCCTGGGCGCGGATCGCGTGCTTGCCCAGCACCTTCTCCGCGAACAGCTGCGCCCGGCCCAGCGTGCCCTCGGAGGTGGTCAGGGCCGGGATCAGCTCGACCAGCTTCTGCACGGGGGCCGGGTTGAAGAAGTGGATGCCGACGACCTGGTCGGGCCGCGAGGTGGCGACCGCCAGCTTCACCAGCGGGATGGAGGAGGTGTTGGAGGCCAGGATGGCGTCCGGGCGGGTCACCACCTGGTCGAGGACCTGGAAGATCTCCGTCTTGACCTGCTCGTTCTCCACGACGGCCTCGATGACGAGGTCCCGGTCGGCGAATTCGCCGAGGTCCGTGGTGAAGCTCAGCCGCGCCTGCGTCGCGTCCCGCTCCGCCTCGGAGATCTTGCCGCGCTCGGCGGCCTTGGCCAGGGAGCCGAACAGCCGGGTCCGGCCGAACTCCAGGGCCTCGCCGGTGGTCTCGGCGACCTTGACGTCGAGTCCGGCGCGGGCGCACACCTCGGCGATGCCCGCTCCCATCTGGCCGCAGCCCACGACTCCGACGCGTTCGATGTCCGTCACATCGTCCCCTTCGCTGACTCCGATGCCTGTGACAGGTCTGCCGGGTTCCGGTCGGCCTGCTCCGATCGTGCACGTTACTAGCAAGTATCGATGATCGATCACCGGGGGCGGTGCATGCTGTCCGCGGAGACGATCCGTGACCGAGCGGATCCATGGCGTGACACAGGGATGGGTGTGATGGGGCGACTGACCCGGAGGGCGTTCGCGCTGGCGGCGCTGTCGGCGTTCACCACGACGGGCGCGACGGCCTCGCCAGGGCGTGGGGGAGCGGGGGAGGGCCGGGCGGCGGCCGAGATGCGAGGCCTGTGGCTGGCCACGGTCGCGGGCCGCGACTGGCCGTCCAAGCCGGGGCTGACCGCCGCGCAGCAGCGCAAGGAGCTGATCGACTGGCTGGACCTGGCGGTGCGCGACCGCCTCAACACGGTGGTCTTCCAGGTCCGGCCCACGGCCGACGCGCTGTGGCCCTCCCCGTACGAGCCCTGGTCGCAGGTCCTCACCGGCACCCAGGGGAAGTCCCCGGGCTGGGACCCGCTGGGCACCGCCGTCACCGAGGCCCACGCCCGCGGCCTCGAACTCCACGCCTGGTTCAACCCGTACCGGGTGGCCACCCACGCCGACCGGTCCCGGCTGGTCGCCGCCCACCCGGTCCGCAAGCACCCGGAGTGGGCCGTGGAGTACGGCGGCAAGCTCTACTACAACCCGGGCCTGCCGGCGGTCCGCGCCTTCGTGCAGGAGGCGATGCTGGACGCCGTGAAGAAGTATCCCGTCGACGCCGTCCACTTCGACGACTACTTCTACCCGTACCCGGTCGCGGGTCAGACCTTCGACGACGACGAGGCCTACGACGCCTACGGCGGCGCGTTCACCACCCGGGCCGCCTGGCGGCGGGACAACGTGAACAAGCTGGTGAAGGAGATGGCCGCCAAGATCAAGGCCGCGCGCCCGGGCACCCAGTTCGGCATCAGCCCGTTCGGGGTGTGGCGCAACGCCTCCACCGACTCACGCGGCTCGGACACCCGCGCCTTCCAGTCGTACGACGAGATCTACGCCGACAGCCGCAAGTGGGTGAAGGAGGGCTGGCTCGACTACGTCGTCCCCCAGCTCTACTGGGAGATCGGCAACTCCGCCGCCGACTACGCCAAGCTCGTGCCCTGGTGGGCGGAGACGGTCAAGGGCAGCCGGACCCGGCTCTACCTCGGCGAGGGCCTGTACAAGGCGGGCGCGTCGGGGCAGCCCGCCGCCTGGGCGGCCAAGGCCGAGCTGAGCAGGCATCTCACGCTGGCGAAGAAGTACCCGCAGGCGCGCGGGCATGTCTTCTTCGCCGCCAAGGACGCACGGACGGACCGGATCGGGGCGATGGCGCGGGTGGTCGCCGACCACTACGGGCAGTCGGCGAAGCCCCCGCGCTGATCTACCGCTGTTCCTCGGACGTGGTCCGGTGACGGATCTCGGTGTCGGGGCCGGGTGAGCACACACCCACATGCCCGTCGGTGAAGCGGACGCGGAACGGCGGGTTGCCGTCCTGGCCCAGTACTTCGACGATCTCGCCGACCTTGTCGTGTTGGCCGACCACCCTGCCGTGCTGGACAAACTGGTCGCCCGCGGTTGCACGCATCTGCGGGGCCTCCTCGCCGTGTGGACTCGCCGTGTGGAAGGGAGCAGTGGTCCGTGGTGTCGATTCCCGTGACTGCCTCCCGGCTCGCGCCGGGGTGACGGACACGGCCTAGCCCCGCGCCCGCTGGGTGACGGCGATGCAGACCAGTACCGCCGCCGCGGTCAGCGGTGCGGCGGGCGTGAGGTGTTCGCCCAGCAGCAGCACCGACCACACCAGTGTGAGCAGCGGCTGCGCCAACTGCAACTGGCTGGCCTTCGGGATGCCGATGGCCGCCATGCCCCGGTACCAGACGACCAGGCCGAGGAACTGCGAGCCGGCCGCCACCCACACCAGCCCGGCCAGGCTGTGCGCGGTCGGCGCGACGGGCTCGTGGGCCAGCGCGAGGGCGGCGGCGGGCACCCCGAGCGGCAGACACAGGACCAGCGCCCAGCCGATCACCTGCCAGCCCGGCATCACCCGGGCCAGCCGGCCGCCCTCCGTGTAGCCGGCCGCGCACACCAGCAGCGCCCCGAACAGATAGAGATCGGCGCTGGTCAGCGCCCCGCCGCTCTGCTGCACGGTGAACGCCACCACCGCGGCGGCCCCCGCGAGCGCCGCCGTCCAGAAGGTGCGCGAGGGCCGGGTGCCCATGCGCAGGGCGGACAGCAGCGCGGTCGTCAGCGGCAGCAGGCCGACGACGACGGCGGCATGGGCGGTGGTGGAGGTCTGCAGCGCGAGGGTGGTCAGGAGCGGGAATCCGATCACCACCCCGCCGGCGACCACCGCGAGTCCCGCCCAGTGCCGCCGCTCGGGCACGGGTATCCGCAGCGCCAGCAGACACCCGCCCGCGATCACCGCGGCCAGCACACTGCGCACCGCCACCAGGGACCAGGGGCCGAAGCCCTCCAGCCCCCAGGCGGTGGCGGGGAAGGTGAGGGAGAAGGCGACGACCCCGAGGGCCGCCTGGAGGGTGCCGGGACTACGGGCGGGCGGGGTGCTGACCGCTATCGTGGGCGCTGCGATAGCGCTACTCTGTGTCTTCATGCAAGAGCGTAGCAGTGTGGATGAGCTGGCAGATCGCCTCCGGAGAGAGCTGGACCGCTACTCTCCCGGTGGAAAGCTCCCCTCCAGTCGGGCGCTGGTCGAACGGTTCCGGGTGAGCCCGGTGACCGTCTCGCGGGCGCTCGCCCAACTGGCCGCCGAGGGACTGGTGGTGACCCGGCCCGGGGCCGGGGCGTTCCGGGCCCGGCCCCGCCCCGTGGCCGCACCGGCCGGGGACACCTCCTGGCAGGAGGTCGCCCTCAGCGCGGACGGCGCCGACCGTGTCCCGCGTTCGGTCGACGCCACCGGCGTCACCGTCTCCCTGGCCGCCCCACCGCCCGGTGTGGTCGAGTTCAACGGCGGCTATCTGCACCCCTCGCTGCAACCCGAGCGCGCCATGTCCGAGGCCCTGGCCCGCGCCGGACGCCGGCCCGGCGCCTGGGGACGGCCCCCGATGGAGGGCCTGCCCGAGCTGCGGGAGTGGTTCGCCCGCACCATCGGCGGGACCGTCGGCGCGGCGGAGGTGCTGGTCGGCGCCGGCGGTCAGGCGGCGCTCACCACCGCCCTGCGCGCCCTCGCCCCGCCCGGCGCGCCGGTCCTCGTCGAGTCCCCGACCTACCCCGGCATGCTCGCCATCGCCCGCTCGGCGGGCCTGCGGCCGGTCCCCGTCCCCGTCGACGCCGACGGTGTGAGACCGGACCTGCTCGCCGACGCCTTCCGGGCCACCGGCGCCCGGGTGTTCGTCTGCCAGCCGCTGTTCCAGAACCCGACCGGCGCCGTCCTGGCCCCCGACCGGCGCGGCGAGGTGCTGCGCATCGCACGGGAGGCGGGCGCGTTCGTCGTCGAGGACGACTTCGTACGCCGGCTCGCGCACGAGGACGCGGGCCCCCTGCCCCGCCCGCTCGCCGCGGACGACCCCGACGGAGTCGTCGTCCACGTCGGCTCGCTCACCAAGGCGACCTCGCCCAGCTTCCGGGTGTGCGCCCTCGCCGCGCGCGGACCGGTGCTGGAACGACTGCGCGCGATCCAGGTCGTCGACACCTTCTTCGTGCCCCGCCCGCTCCAGGAGGCGGCCCTGGAACTCGTCGGCTCGCCCGCCTGGCCGCGCCATCTGCGGACCGTCGCCGCCGAACTCCGTGCCCGCCGGGACGCGATGACCTCCGCGCTCCGGCTGCGGCTACCCGAACTCGCCCTCCCGCACATCCCGTCCGGCGGCTACCACCTGTGGCTCCGGCTGCCCGACGGGACGGGGGGCACCTCCCAGGCTTTCGGCTCTGGGGGAGAGAGCGTGTTCACGGCCGCCGCCCTGCGCGCCGGTGTCGCCCTCACCCCCGGCCGCCCGTACTTCTGCGCGGAACCCCCGGCCGCCCATGTCCGGCTGAGCTTCGCGGCCGTCGCGGGCACGGAGGAGATCGCGGAAGGGGTACGACGGCTGCGCGCGGCTTGGGACGAGGTGTCCCCGGCTCCACGTCCGGTGTGACGCGCGGCCGGGCCGATCGACCCGCGTGACGCGCGGTTTGGGCCGCTCGTCCGGTGTGACGCGCGGTTGGAGGGGAGGTGTTCGCGCCGCAGCGTCCGGTGGGGCGTGTGGCTCGTGGTGGGGTGTTTCCGGCTCGTCGTCCGACGTGACGCGGGACCTGCGACGAGACGCTCCCGGCAAACCGTTCGACATGACGCGCCGCCCGCTGTGAGGATCCGGCCATGAACGCCGTTCCGCCCCTCGCCGAGGGCTACGAGATCTCCGCCGACCCCGCCCGCATCGACGCCGGACGCGTCCACCGCTGGCTGTCCACCGACGCGTACTGGGCGCTCGGGCGCGAGCGGGAGCGGCAGGACCGGGCGATCGCCGGCTCGCTGAACTTCGGGGTCTACGACCGCGCCTCCGGCGAGCAGGTCGCCTACGCGCGCGTGGTGACCGACCTCGCGACCTTCGCCTGGCTGTGCGACGTCTACGTGGACCCGGCGGCGCGCGGCAAGGGCATCGGGACCTCCCTCGTCGCCGCCGTACGCGACCACCTGCTGCCGCACGGACTGCGCCGCATCCTGCTCGCCACGCACGACGCCCACGGGGTGTACGAGAAGGTCGGCTTCGAGGCGCTGGAGGAGCCGGACCGGTGGATGGCGCTGATCTTCGCGAAGCTCGGTGTGGCGTGAACATGGCCGAGGCGTGCGTGAGCCTGCCTGCGGCGGGCGTGAGGCCTGCGCGCGGCTCGTTTTCTCAGGACTTGTCCGGCACTTCCTGACTCGCTGGTAAGAATTCCGGCGTCTGTCACCCGGCGCCCCTTGACCTGCGCAGTTGCTCGGCTCACCATCACCGCATGCCACTTCGGGTGACGTTCGTCGCAGCCGCGCGCAGCTCGCCCCTGCTCGCGGAGCGCTTCGAGGACGACCGGCCGCTGGACCAGGCGGGCTGGGACGAGGTGCAGCGGGTGGTCCCCGACCTCCTGCCCCTCGCCGCCGCCGAGCTGCGCTACTGCTCGCCCACGCCGAGCAGCCGGATCACCGGTGACGCCCTCGGCTATGCCCCGCTGGTGCAGCTCGCGCTGCGCGACTGCGCCATGGGCCGCTGGCGGGGTCTGACCCTGGGCGAGGCGATGGCCCGTGAGCCGGCCGCCGTGGACGCCTGGCTGGCCGACCCGCTGGCCACCCCGCACGGCGGCGAGTCCCTGCTGGACTTCATCACCCGGGTGGGCGACTGGCTCGACACCCGCCCGCTCGGGGACGGCGACCGGATCGTGGCGGTCGCCGAGCCCGGCGTGATCCGCGCGGCGGTGGTGTACGCGCTCAAGGCGCCGCCGTCGACGTACTGGAACATCGATGTGCGCCCCCTGTCGACGACCACCGTCACCGGCCGGGGCGGGCGCTGGAACCTGCGTCTGGAAGGGGCGTCGGTTCAGCCCACGCGCGCGTAGTCCGTGGTGAGCAGCAGGTCCTTGGCGGGGCCGCCGACGCGCCACACCGTGCGCCAGTGGTCCGCGTCCCGGACGGTGAACTCGCCCCGGTAGAGGTCCGCGGAGCACGGGTGGACGGCGGTGTGCCGTCCGGTCGTCAGGTCCAGGTCGTGGAAGGGCCGGCCGTCGGCGAACCGGACGTCCGCCGTGCCCGGTACCGGGCCGGGCAGAAAGCGCAGGGTGCGCTCGGCGGGCCGGTCGACCCCCAGCCAGGTGAACGTGCCGGACTCCTCGTGCAGCAGGCCCCCGCCGTCCAGCGGGCTGAACACGGTGGTGCCCCGGAAGCGGCCCTCGGCCCCGCTCGCCAGATCCCGCACCACGCGCTCCACCCGCCATCGCCCGGCGAGATGGGCGAGGACGTCCGGAACCGGCCGGAGCACCTCCATCGCCTCACCCTCTCCGCGGCCGGCGGCGCCATCCGTCGGGGGAGCCGGTGGGTGCCTTGCGGTCGTCCCGGGCCCGGATCTGGTGGCGCGCGGCATGGCCGGTGGCGCGGAAGGCCCCCTCGCAGGCGGCCGGCGCCCCGCTCATGCCGGCCCCCGCGTCGCGTCGCACGCGTGCGTCCATGCCCCGACGATACGTGCCCGCCCCATTGACGCGCTCATGCCCCATCTCTATCTTGCCGTTCGAAGTGTTGACCAGCGTTCAGCATATCGAACAGTGCCACACCGACCCCCAGAGCCGCGGAGCGTCCATGCCACGCACCACCCGCAACCGTCTGAGACTCGCCCTCGGAGCAAGCGCTTTCCTCCTGGCCGTCGGCGGAGTCCCCGCCACCCCCGCCGGAGCCGCCGACACCACCGACTACACCCTCACCGTCGACCCCGCGGCCAAGGGCGCGAAGATCGACGACACGATGTACGGCGTCTTCTTCGAGGACATCAACCGGGCCGCCGACGGCGGTCTGTACGCCGAGCTGGTGCAGAACCGGTCCTTCGAGTACACGACCGTCGACAACCGCTCGTACACCCCGCTGACCTCCTGGACGGTCTCCGGCTCGGCGAACGTCGTGAACGACGCCGGCCGGCTCAACGACCGCAACCGCACCTACCTCTCCCTGGGCGCCGGTTCGTCCGTGACGAACGCCGGTTACAACACCGGGGTCCGCGTCGAGGAAGGCCAGAAGTACGACTTCTCGGTGTGGGCCCGCGCCGAGGCCGGTACCACCCTGACGGTCTCCCTCCAGGACGCCGACGGCACCCTCGCCACCGCCCGCCGGGTCGCCGTGCGCACCGGCGGCTGGGCCAAGTACAAGGCGACCTTCACCGCCACCCGCACCAGCAGCACCGGCCGGCTGACCGTGGGCTCCTCGGAGGCGGCCGCGCTCGACATGGTGTCGCTGTTCCCGCGCGACACGTACAAGCACGAGCCCAACGGCCTGCGCAAGGACCTCGCCGAGAAGATCGCCGCCCTGCACCCGGGCTTCGTCCGCTTCCCCGGCGGCTGCCTGGTCAACACCGGCTCCATGCAGGACTACAGCGAGGCCTCGGGCTGGCAGCGCGCCCGTTCCTACCAGTGGAAGGACACCGTCGGCCCGGTCGAGGAGCGGGCCACGAACTCCAACTTCTGGGGCTACAACCAGAGTTACGGACTCGGCTACTACGAGTACTTCCGCCTCGCCGAGGACATCGGCGCGATGCCGCTGCCCGTCGTCCCGGCTCTGGTCACCGGGTGCGGCCAGAACAAGGCCGTCGTCGACGACGCCCTGCTGAAGCGGCACGTCCAGGACACCTTCGACCTGATCGAGTTCGCCAACGGCCCGGTGAACTCCACCTGGGGCAAGCTGCGCGCGAGGATGGGCCATCCGAAGCCCTTCCACCTCACCCACATCGAGGTCGGCAACGAGGAGAACCTCCCCGAGGAGTTCTTCGCCCGCTTCACGGAGTTCCGCACCGCGATCGAGGCCAGGTACCCCGGCATCACGGTGATCTCCAACTCCGGCCCGGACGACGCCGGTTCCACCTTCGACAAGGCCTGGCAGCTCAACAGGGACGCCAAGGTCGCCATGGTCGACGAGCACTACTACAACAGCCCGCAGTGGTTCCTCCAGAACAACGACCGCTACGACTCCTACGACCGCGGCGGCCCGAAGGTCTTCCTCGGCGAGTACGCCTCCTGGGGCAACGCCTTCAAGAACGGCCTCGCCGAGGCCGCCTTCATGACCGGCCTGGAACGCAACGCGGACGTCGTGAAACTCGCCTCCTACGCCCCGCTGTTCGCCAACGAGGACTACGTCCAGTGGAGCCCGGACATGGTGTGGTTCAACAACCACGCCTCCTGGAACTCCGCCAACTACGAGGTCCAGAAGCTGTTCATGACCAACGTCGGCGACCGGGTCGTCCCGTCCACGGCCACCGGCACCCCCTCCCTCCAGGGCCCGATCAGCGGAGCCGTCGGCCTGTCGACGTGGGCGACGACGGCCGCGTACGACGACGTGAAGGTCACGGACGCGGACGGCGCCACGCTGCTGAGCGACGACTTCTCGGGCGACGCCGCGCAGTGGAGCCACACCGGGGGCGGCAGCTGGTCCCTCCAGGACGGGCAGTACGTCCAGACCGACGTGGCCGCCGAGAACACCATGGTCTCCGCCGGTGACGTGAACTGGCACGACTACGACCTGCATGTGAAGGCCACCAAGAAGTCCGGCAAGGAGGGCTTCCTCGTCGCCTTCGGCGTCAAGGACACCGGCAACTACTACTGGTGGAACCTGGGCGGCTGGAACAACACCACCACCGCGGTCGAGCAGGCCGTGGACGGCGGCAAGTCCACCCTGATCTCCAAGGCCGGCACCATCGAGACGGGCCGCGCCTACGACGTCGACATCAAGGTGCGCGGCCGCCAGGTCACCCTCTCCCTCGACGGCCAGGAGTGGGGCAGCTTCACCGACGACAAGCCGGCCGAGCCGTTCCGCCAGGTCGTCACCCAGGACAAGAGGACCGGCGACCTGATCGTGAAGGTCGTCAACGCCCAGTCCGCCGACGCCCGCACGGCGATCGACCTCGGCGGCGCGAAGGTCTCCCCCCGGGCCCGGGTGACGACCCTGACCGCCGCCCCGAACGCCGTCAACACGGAGACGGCGACCCCGGTCGCCCCGGTGACGTCCACCTTCACCGGCGTCGCCGACCGGTTCACGTACACCTTCCCGGCGAACTCGATCACCTTCCTGAGGATCAGGCAGAGGTAGCCGGTCCGGGCGGGTGCGGCCGGCCGGACCGGCCGCACCCGCCCCTCAGTCGCCGTCGGGGACGCCGCCGGGGGCGTCGTCGTCCCAGGGGGCGAACCGCGCGAACTCCACCGGGTCGTCCTCCTCGTCCGGCCTGCACAGCCCGGGCCCGCCGAGCCCGCCGCGCTGCCAGGCCAGCAGGGTGTCGATCAGCCCCTGCTCCAGCGGCGGCCCCTGGTCCGCGTGGCGCGGCCAGAACACCAGCGGCCAGGCGTCCGGGTCCTCGCCCTCGGTCAGCCAGCCCAGGTGGTCGCCGTCGATGGAGTCGGCGAACGGCAGGAAGCCGCCCGGGGCGGGGAAGGTGGCCAGCGGATACCACTCCGCATAACCCTCCCGCAGCGACTCGTACGCCTCCAGGACCTCCTCGACGTACGCCGTGAAGCGCGGCGCCCTCGTGCGCAGCGGCGCCGGGAAACGCAGCCAGCCGCTCCAGGTGCCACAGCCGTACGCCTCCATGACCTGCGTGTACTCGCCCGGGAGCCGGACGCCGAGCTGTTCGGCGAGCTGCTCCCAGGTGCCGTCGCCGAGGTGGGGACGGGCGGGCGGCGGGGTGAGCAGGCGCAGGGCGTCGAGGCCCGTGCCCGTCTCCAGGGCCCGCACGCGTTCCGCCGGGGTGAGGCGGGGCTCGACCGGGGCGGGCGGGGTCCACGGTCCGGCGCCGGGCAGGAAGGCGGTACGGGCGGCGGTGCCCGGCAGCGGGCCCAGCAGCGGGCCGGGCGGGGAGGGGAGCTCCCAGGTGTCGCGGACGGTGTGCCGCAGATACCCGGTGAGTGTGAGGTCGTAGCGGTGCCAGGGGAGCAGCCCGCTGCCCGGGACGCCGTCCGTGTGGCGTACGACGACCGTCCACGCGTCGGGGTCGTCCGAGACGGAGGTGTCCCAGAAGAGGTCGTCGGTGCCCCGGCTGCATCCCCAGGCGAGCAGCCCGCCGGGCTCCGGGTGGACGGAGAACCGTTCCTCCGCAGGCAGGTCGCGCAGGGCGATACGGGCCGCCCGGTGCGTCCGGCCGAGCCAGGTGCCGTAGTCGAACCGCTCGTCGGCGCACGGCACGTGGATCCAGAGGTACTGCCCGAAGTCCAGCGGCCCGTGGCGGTCGGCGAGCCGCTTGTAGTCGGCGGGCAGCGGGGTGCCGAGCCACTCCTCCACGGCCGCCCAGTCGACGGGGACCGGTACGGGCGGGCGCCGCGCGTCCGCTGCGGTGAAGTCGGCCAGATCGTCGAGCACTGAGTCCTCCGCCTCCCGGGCATGATCACGGAGTGACCGATTCTGTCATCGACGGGGCGCGGGCCCCTGTATGGATCACGCATGGATTGCATAAAAGTGCAGCGAAACGTATAGTCATGCCATCAAGGAGGAGGAGTCCATGGCGGTACGTGCGGCAGTGGCCGGAGCGAGCGGGTATGCGGGCGGCGAAGTGCTGCGCCTGCTCCTCGCGCACCCCGAGGTCGAGATCGGCGCCCTGACCGGCAATTCCAACGCGGGCCAGAAACTGGGCGGACTCCAGCCGCATCTGCTCCCGCTGGCCGACCGCGTCCTCCAGGAGACCACCGCCGAGGTCCTCGCCGGACACGACGTCGTCTTCCTCGCCCTCCCGCACGGGCAGTCCGCCGCCGTCGCCGAACAGCTCGGCCCGGACGTCCTCGTCGTCGACATGGGCGCCGACTTCCGGCTCGCCGACGCGGCCGACTGGGAGAGGTTCTACGGCTCCCCGCACGCCGGGACCTGGCCCTACGGCCTCCCCGAACTGCCGGGCGGCCGCGCCGCGCTGGAGGGGTCCAAGCGCATCGCGGTCCCCGGCTGCTACCCCACGGCCGTCTCACTGGCGCTCTTCCCGGCCTACGCCGCCGGCATCGCCGAGAACGAGGCCGTGATCGTCGCCGCCTCGGGCACCTCCGGCGCGGGCAAGGCGCCCAAGACGCACCTGCTGGGCTCCGAGGTGATGGGCTCCATGTCCCCCTACGGTGTCGGCGGCGGGCACCGGCACACCCCCGAGATCGTGCAGAACCTCAGCGCGGCGGCCGGGGAACGGGTCTCCGTCTCCTTCACCCCCACCCTCGCGCCGATGTCCCGCGGCATCCTCGCCACATGCTCCGCCAAGGCGAAGCCCGGCGTCACCGCCGAGTCCGTCCGCGCCGCCTACGAGAAGGCCCTCGCCGACGAGCCCTTCGTGCACCTGCTGCCCGAGGGGCAGTGGCCCGCCACGGCGTCCGTCCACGGTTCCAACGCCGTTCAGATCCAGGTCGCGTACGACGAGACCGCGGGCCGCATCATCGCGATCAGCGCCATCGACAACCTCACCAAGGGCACGGCCGGTGGTGCCGTCCAGAGCATGAACATCGCCCTCGGGTTCCACGAGAACACCGGGCTTTCCACGATCGGAGTCGCACCGTGAGTGTCACGGCAGCCAAGGGGTTCACGGCGGCGGGTATCGCCGCCGGGATCAAGGAGAACGGCAACCCGGACCTGGCCCTCGTGGTCAACACCGGGCCGCGCCGCGCCGCCGCGGGTGTCTTCACCTCCAACCGTGTGAAGGCCGCGCCGGTCCTGTGGTCCGAGCAGGTCCTCAAGAGCGGTGAGCTCTCCGCCGTCGTCCTCAACTCCGGCGGCGCCAACGCCTGTACGGGGCCCAAGGGCTTCCAGGACACCCACGCCACCGCCGAGAAGGTCGCGGACGCGCTGGGCGTCGGCGCGGGCGAGGTCGCCGTCTGCTCGACCGGCCTCATCGGGGTCCTGCTCCCCATGGACAAGCTGCTCCCGGGCGTCGGGACCGCCGCGGCCCAGCTGTCCGAGCACGGCGGCGAGAAGGCCGCCATCGCCATCAAGACCACCGACACCGTCCACAAGACCTCCGTCGCCCAGGGCGTCGGCTGGACCGTCGGCGGCATGGCCAAGGGCGCGGGCATGCTCGCCCCCGGCCTCGCCACCATGCTCGTCGTCCTCACCACCGACGCCGACGTCGACGCCGTGACCCTGGACCGGGCGCTGCGCGCCGCCACCCGGGTCACCTTCGACCGCGTCGACTCCGACGGCTGCATGTCCACCAACGACACCGTGCTGCTGCTCGCCTCCGGCGCCTCCGACGTCACCCCGGAGTACGACGAGTTCGCCGCCGCCGTGCGCGCCGTCTGCGACGACCTCGGCCAGCAGCTCATCCGCGACGCCGAGGGCGCCAGCAAGGACATCAAGGTCGAGGTGGTCAACGCTGCCTCGGAGGACGACGCCGTCGAGGTGGGCCGCTCCATCGCCCGCAACAACCTCCTCAAGTGCGCCATCCACGGCGAGGACCCCAACTGGGGCCGGGTGCTCTCCGCGATCGGCACCACGCAGGCCGCCTTCGAGGCCGACCGGCTCAACGTCGCCATCAACGGCGTCTGGGTCTGCAAGAACGGCGGCGTCGGCGAGGACCGCGACAAGGTCGACATGCGCTACCGCGAGGTGCACATCGTCGCCGACCTGGCCGCGGGCACCGAGACCGCGACCATCTGGACCAACGACCTCACCGCGGACTACGTCCACGAGAACAGCGCGTACTCCTCATGAGCAACGGACCCACGCGGAAGCACACCGCGCTCCCCAAGGCCCAGATCCTCATCGAGGCCCTGCCCTGGCTGACCCGGCACAACGGCAAGACGGTCGTCATCAAGTTCGGCGGCAACGCCATGGTGAACGAGGAGCTGAAGGCCGCCTTCGCCCAGGACGTCGTCTTCCTGCGCCACGCCGGCCTCAACGTCGTCGTCGTGCACGGCGGCGGCCCGCAGATCAGCGCGGCCCTCGACAGGCACGGCATCGTCAGCGAGTTCAAGGCGGGCCTGCGCGTCACCACCGAGGACGCCATGGACGTCGTACGGATGGTGCTCGCCGGACAGGTCCAGCGCGAGCTGGTCGGACTGCTCAACCAGCACGGACCCCTCGCCGTCGGTCTGACCGGCGAGGACGCGCACACCATCACCGCCACCAAGCACCAGCCCGAGATCGACGGCGAGCTCGTCGACATCGGGCGGGTGGGCGAGATCACCGCGATCGACACGGGCGCGATCGAGGCCCTGCTCGCCGACGGCCGCATCCCGGTCGTCTCCTCCATCGCCCGCTCCCAGGACGACGGACATGTCTACAACGTCAATGCTGATACGGCGGCTGCGGCACTCGCTGCGGCGCTGGGCGCCGAGACCCTCATGGTCCTCACGGACGTGGAGGGCCTCTACGAGAACTGGCCCGAGTCCGACGAGGTGATCAGCCGCCTCACCGCCTCGCAGCTCGAGAAGCTGCTGCCGGACCTCAGCGCCGGCATGGTCCCGAAGATGGAGGGCTGTCTGCACGCCGTGCGCGGCGGCGTCACCACGGCCCGGGTCATCGACGGGCGGGTCCAGCACTCGATCCTGCTGGAGATCTTCACCGACGAGGGAATCGGCACGATGGTCGTGCCCGACGAGCAGCAGGGGGAGTCCGCGTGAGCAACCAGGAACTGACCACCCGGTGGCAGGGCTCGCTCATGAACAACTACGGCACTCCGCGGCTGCCGTTGGTGCGCGGCGAGGGTGCCCGGCTGTGGGACGCCGACGGCAGGGAGTACGTCGACTTCGTCGGCGGCATCGCGGTCAACGCGCTCGGCCACGCCCACCCGGCGGTCGTCGAGGCGGTCAGCCGGCAGATCGCCTCCCTCGGCCATGTGTCGAACCTGTTCATCGCCGAACCCCCCGTCGCCCTCGCCGAGCGGCTCCTGCACCACTTCGGCCGGGACGGCAAGGTGTTCTTCTGCAACTCCGGCGCCGAGGCCAACGAGGGCGCCTTCAAGATCGGCCGGCTCACCGGGCGGTCCCACATGGTCGCCACCCAGGGCGGCTTCCACGGCCGCACCATGGGCGCCCTCGCGCTCACCGGCCAGCCCGGCAAGCAGGAGCCGTTCCTGCCGCTGCCCGGCGAGGTCACCCATGTCCCGTACGGCGACGCGCAGGCGCTGGCCGCCGCGGTCACCGAGGACACCGCCCTGGTGATCATCGAGCCGGTGCAGGGCGAGAACGGCGTCGTCGTGCCCCCGGCCGGCTATCTGAAGGCGGCGCGGGCGATCACCGCGGCCACCGGCTCGCTCCTCGTCCTCGACGAGGTGCAGACCGGCATCGGCAGGACCGGGCAGTGGTTCGAGTACCAGGCCCACGAGGGCGTCCTGCCGGATGTCGTGACCCTGGCCAAGGGGCTCGGCGGCGGGCTGCCGCTCGGCGCGACCGTCGCCTTCGGGCGGGCCGCGGACCTGCTCCAGCCGGGGCACCACGGGACCACGTTCGGCGGCAACCCCGTCGCCTGCGCGGCTGGCCTCGCCGTCCTCGACACCATCGCGAACGAGGGGTTGCTGGAGAACGTCAAGCGGCAGAGCGAGAAGCTGCGGGGTGGAATCGAGGGTCTCGGCCACCCGTTGATCGATTATGTCCGGGGCGCGGGCCTCCTCCTGGGTATCGTGCTCACCGAGCCGCTCGCGCCCCAGGTGCAGCAGGCGGCTCAGGAGGCCGGATTCCTCGTGAACGCGCCCGCCCCCGACGTCGTCCGGCTGATGCCGCCGCTGAATCTCGGCGACGACGCGGTGGAGGCGTTCCTCGGGGCGCTGCCCGGCATCCTCGACACAGCCAGCGGGGACGGATCCGGGGAATGAGACGACGATGAGCCAGGCGCAGGACCATGAGCAGGCCGGGGCGAACGGGCCCGCCGTGCCGCAGACCCGCACCGCCCGCCACCGCCGGATCGTGGACATCCTCAACCGGCAGCCCGTGCGCTCGCAGAGCCAGTTGGCGAAGCTGCTCGCCGACGACGGGCTGAGCGTCACCCAGGCGACGCTGTCGCGGGACCTGGACGAGCTGAACGCGGTGAAGATCCGCAACACCGACGGCGATCTCATCTACGCGGTGCCCAGCGAAGGGGGTTTCCGGACCCCGCGGGCGCCGCTCGGGGGGTCGGCGAAGGAGGAGCGGATGCGGCGGCTGTCCCAGGAGCTGCTGATCTCCGCGGAGGCCTCCGCGAACCTCGTGGTCCTGCGTACGCCGCCGGGCGCCGCCCAGTTCCTCGCCTCGGCGATCGACCAGGCGGAGCTGCACGACATCCTGGGGACGATCGCCGGCGACGACACGTTGCTGCTGATCAGTCGGGAGCCGACGGGGGGTCAGGCCTTGGCCGACCACTTGCTGCGGTTGGCTCAGAACGGCCACTGAGAGGGTGGTTGCGCGTATCGGCCGACTGCGGGCGGGTGGGGGCTGTTCGCGCAGTTCCCCGCGCCCCTAGGGAGTCGCAGCCACGCGCGCTGCCCGGCCACCGCTCGCAAGCTGCGGGCATGCGTGCCGCCTGGGGCGGCACGTCAGCCCAGACGCCGGGCCAGGCCCCCCGTGCACCGCACCTCGTCGCCCGCCGTGATCAGCAGGGCCTCCACGTCCGGCAGGGACTCCAGCCAGGCCAGCGCCTCCCGCGAACCCATCGCGAACGCGGCCGTGGCCCAGCAGTCCGCCCAGGTCAGACGGGGCGCGACCACCGTGACGGCGACGAGGTCGGTCACCGCGGACCGCCCCGTGCGCGGGTCGACGATATGCGCCCCCCGCTCGGCGGTACCCGAGGTCGCGACCGCCAGCTCGTCCGCCCCCGCCGCCGACACGACCGCGGCGAGGCCACCCGGCCGCAGCGGGTCGGACACCCCGACCCGCCAGGGCCGCTCCGGCCCGGGCACGCCCAGCAACTGCACGTCCCCGCCACCGTTGACGCTGACCCCGCTCACCCCCGGCACCCCGGACATCAGCCGCGCCGCCCGCTCGGTGGCCCAGCCCTTGACGATCCCGGTCGGGTCGAGCCGGCCCTCGTAGCGCATGCTGAACCAGCCGTCGCTGGCCCGCTCCGCCTCGGCGCCCAGCTCCAGCACCTCGGCCACCTCGGGATCGCACTCCCCGACGGTCAGCTCACCGCGCGCCATCCGGGAGACCTGGCTGTCCTCGCGGTAGGTGCTGAACACCTCGTTCACCCGGTGCAGCGAGGCCACCGCCTCGTCGAGCGCCGCGCGCACCGCCTGTGGTTCCCCGCCGCGGACGTCGAAGGAGAAGACCGTCCCCATGACCTCCTCCGCGTGACGCACCGCGGCGGGAGCTGCTGCCGACTCGGCCACGGTGTCAGTCACCGGCCTGGTCCAGCGCCGACTGCAGGGACTGCTTGTAGCCCTCGCTGGTGTAGGTGGCTCCGGAGACGGTGTCGATGTCCGCGCTGCCGGCCTTCACCGCGGCCTGGTTCAGCTTGGGGACGGAGAGTTCCGTCTTCTGCGTGCTGGTCCCGCCCGAGGGCGCCTGGACCGCCTCCGCCTTGGTGATCTTGCCGCCCGCGACCGTGATCCGGACCTGCACCGGACCGTACTGCGTCTGCGCCACCGTGCCGGTGAAGGTGCCGGAGGCCTGAGCCGCACCCGAGCCGGAGCCGGAGCCCGAGCCGGACCCCGAGCCGGAGCCCGACGACGAACCCGCGCTCGCCTTCGCCGCCTTGTCCAGGGCCGACTGGAGCGACTTCTTGTAGCCCTCGCTGGTGTAGGTGGCCCCGGAGACGGTGTCGATGTCCGCGCTGCCGGCCTTCACCGCGGCCTGGTTCAGCTTCGGGACGGAGAGTTCCGTCTTCTGCGTGCTGGTCCCGCCGGACGGCGCCTTGACGGCGTCCGCCTTGGTGATCTTGCCGTCGGCGAGCGTGATCTGCACCTGGACGTCGCCGTACTGGGTCGTCGTCACGTCCCCGGTGAAGGTCCCGGAGGCCTGCACCGCGCCCGAGCCGGAGTCCTGGGCGGAGCCCGCGCTCGCGTTCGCCTTGTCGATCGCCGACTGGAGGGACTTCTTGTAGCCCTCGCTGGTGTAGGTCGCGCCCGAGACTGTGTCGATCTGCACGCTCTGCTTGGCGACGACGTCCGCGTTCAGCTTGGGGATCGCCAGCTCGGACTTCTGGGTGCTGGTGCCCCCCGACGGCGCCTTGACGGCCTCCGCCTTGGTGATCTTGTTGTTGACGACGGTGATCCGGACCTGGACGTCGCCGTACTGGGTCTTGACGGCGTCACCGGTCATCGTGCCCGTCACGGGCGCCCCGGCCCCGCCCTGGGCCGCCTCCTGCGCCGCCGTTCCGCCGGCCCCCGCCGCCTGGGTGGACGTCGGGTCGGTCGCCGGCTTCAGCGACAGCAGCAGCACGATCCCGGACACGGTGGCGGCACTGGCCAGCACGACCCGCCGGAGAGGGTGGCTCTTCCTCATCTGCTCCTGAGCTCCTGATTCAAGTAGAAGGCCACGTCACGGGCCGGGAGTCGTGCCGAACGTCGTGCCGCTCACATCTCGAACGACTCGTGATGGATACGGCGGGCCGGGACCCCGGCGCCGCGCAGTGCCTCGTACACGCCCTGGGCGAAGCCGTTCGGCCCGCACATGAACACGTCGTGGTCGTCGATGTCGGGGATCTTGCGCTGGAGGGACTCCGCCGAGATGTCGGGGCGCTCCCCGTCGGGGCTGTTGACCGCGTACATCAGCCGCGCCCCGCGCTCGTCGGCGATCTTCGCCAGCTCGTCCCACAGGGCCAGGTCCTGGGTGCTGTTGGCCCGGTACAGGAGCGTGATGTCACCGGGCGCGCCCGGCAGCGTCTCGAACAGCGTCCGCATCGGCGTGATGCCCACACCACCGGCGACCAGCAGCACCTTGCCGCGGCTGCGCCGGGAGGCGGTCATCGCGCCGTACGGGCCCTCGGCCCACACCTTGGTGCCGGGCCGCAGTTCGCGCAGCGCCGCGGTGTGGTCGCCGATCGCCTTGACCGTGATCCGCAGCAGCTCGGGGCGCGGGTTCGCCGACAGCGAGTAGGGGTGGGAGCTGAAGCGCATCCCCGGGGCGAGGAACCGCCACCGGAAGAACTGCCCCGCCTCCGCGCCGATCCGGTGCAGCTTGCGGCCGCCGATCAGGACGGACACGATGCCCGGCGTCTCCTCGATGACCGCCTCGACGTACATGCGGTGCCGCAGGTTCAGCCGGATCGGGGTGAGGATCCGGTACCAGATCACCAGCGCGGTGACCGAGCCGTACAGCCCGTACCAGACGGTCTTCGCGGCGGGCTCGACGGCGAACTCGTTGCCGGTGGTGAGCTGGTGCCAGAAGGTCAGGAACACCGCGGCGTACGTCATCAGATGGATGTGGTACCAGGTGTCGTACGGCATCTTCCGGCGGACCGGGCCGATCGACACCAGGCCGATGACCAGCAGCAGACCGGTGCCGATCGCCGCCTTGCCCATGTCGGGAAGCTGGTTGATGGAGTCGGTCGTCTGCTGGACGATGTCACCGAGCGACTTGCCGGCCTGGAGCGCGTACCCCCACATGATGAGGAACACGTGCGCGAAGGTCAGGCAGAGGGTGTACCGGCCGCTCATCGCGTGCCAGCGCGCCACCCGGTCCGAGCCCACCCGGCGCTCCAGCGCCGGCACCCGGGCCATCTGGAGCACGACGAGCGCCATCAGATAGCCGGCGAGCAGACCGGTGATCCGCCCCGCGTTGAGAATCTTGCTGTCGTTGTCCGCGATGTTCGGCGTATTGCTCCACCACAGCCACAGCACGCCCGCGGCGCCCGCCCATACGGCGAGCAGCAACGGAACGGCGGGGGATCGGCGCGGGCGGATGCGGCGCATCGTCTGGCGGCGGGCGGCGCGTCCGCCTGCGATCGTGGTGGTCACGGTTCCTCCGTGGGGACTTGACCCTGGCGCCCACAGATACGTGCCTCGACCGCTTTGTGTTCAGAGACCCGCCGAGTCCAGTGCGGACTGGAGTGACTGGCGGTAACCGTCACTCGTGTACGTCGCTCCCGAGACGGTGTCGATGTCCGCGCTCTGCGCCTTCAGCGCCTCGCTGCGCAGCTGGGGGATGGCGTACGCGTTGATCTGCTGGTCGCGTGGATTGTCCTGGGGGTAGGTCACCGCCGTCACGTCCGTGATCTTCCCGTTCTGGACGGTGATCCGGACCTGGACCGGCCCCCAGCGGGTCTGCACCGAGTCGCCGGTGACGGTCGTGCTGCCCTTGCCCGAGCCGGCGCTCGCACTGCTCGTGGACGAGGGGGCCGGGGACGCCACGGCCACCTCGGGTGCCGTGTGCGGCTTGAGCGCCAGCAGCATCACCACCGCGGAGACGGTGGTGGCGCCGGCCAGCATGATCCGGCGCAGGGGGCGGTTCTTCTTCAGCGGGTGCACTGCTACGACCTCACAACTCTCACAGCTCGAACGACTCGTGGTGGATCCGCCGGTCCGGCACCCCGGCGGCGCGCAGGGCCTCGTACACGTCCCGGGCGAAGCCGTGCGGCCCGCAGAGGTAGACGTCGTACCCGGCCAGATCGGGCACCGCCGCGCGCAGCGACCCGGCGCCCAGATCCGGGCGCTGCCCCTCGGGCCCGTTGAGCGCGTACAGCACCCTCGACCCGCGCCAGCGCGCGATCGCCTCCAGCTCCGCTCCCAGCGCGAGGTCCTGCGCCGACCGCGCCCGGTACAGCACGGTCACCTCACCGGGCAGCGTCTCGAACAGCGCCCGCAGCGGGGTGATGCCCACCCCCGCCCCGATCAGCAGCGACTTCGGCGCGGTGCGCCGGTCGGCGGTCATCGCGCCGTACGGCCCCTCGGCCCACACACGCGTGCCGGGCCGCAGCAGCGCCACCCGCGCGCTGTGCCCGCCGAGCGCCTTGACCGTGATCCGCATCTGTTCGCGCCGGGGCGGCGCCGACAGCGAGTACGGCGTCGAGGTCCACGCCAGCCCCGCCCCGAGGAACCGCCACCGGAAGAACTGCCCGGCCCGCGCCCCGAGTTCGTCCAGCCGCCGCCCCCGTACGACCACGGAGTACACCCCGGGGGCCTCCCGCTGCACGGACTCCACCCGCAGCCGGTGCCGCAGGTTCAGCCGTACGGGGACCAGGACCCGGAACCACAGCACCAGCCCCGCCGCCCCGAGGTAGAGCGCGTACCAGGCGGCCGTGGCCACCGGCCTGCCGTTGAGGTCGTTGCCGAGGGCCAGCTGATGGCCGAAGGCGAGGAAGACGGCCGCGTAGGTGAGGAGGTGGACGTAGTACCAGAACTCGTAGCCGGTGCGGCGGCGCACGGCCCGTACCGAGGTCGCCCCGACCGCGAGGAGGATCACCGTGCCGGCGGTCGCCTTCAGCATCTCGGGGTAGTCCAGGACCACCGTCAGCGTCTCGTCGACGAGCGAGCGGTGGTCCTGGGCCGCGTACCCGGCGAGAATCAGCACCACGTGCGCCACCAGCAGACAGACCGTGTAGCGGCCCGCCATCGCGTGCCAGCGCGCCACCCGGTCGGAGCCGATCCGCCGCTCCAGCAGCGGCACCCGTGCCATCAGGGCGACGACCACCGCGCAGGCGTACCCGCACAGCAGCCCGGCGATCCGCCCGGCCCCGGTCAGCCAGCCCGCCGCCCCGACGACCGAGCCGGTGCCGGACCACCACAGGGCGAGCACGGCCACGGCCCCCGCCCACAGCACGGCGAGCACCGGTCCCGCGGGGGAGCGCGGGGGAGCCGGCGCCGCCGGGGGCGCCGCCCGCCGCTCGTACACGGTGGTCATGAGGAGGTCCTTTCGCCGGTCGGGGAGCCCACTGTGCGCGGCGAACTTCTGAGACCGCTCTGAGCGGCCGCCGCGCACGGCGGACTCAGAGAAAACTCAGAGCATCCGCAGAGCCCGTTCCGCCCGGCCGGGAGCGATCCTGGAAGCAGCCATGAACACCACCCGCTCCGGCCGCCCCGCGCTCACCCGCCCCGACGGCACCCCGCTGCGCGTCCTCGTCGTCGACGACGACCCCGACCTCGCCGAGGTGCTCTCCGGCGCCCTGCGCTACGAGGGCTGGCGGATCCGCACGGCGGGCGACGGCGCCTCCGCCCTCACGGCGGCCCGGGAGCTGCTGCCCGACGCGGTCGTGCTGGACGTGATGCTCCCCGACACCGACGGCTTCGCCGTCCTGCGCTCCCTGCACACGGTGAAGCCGGACGTCTGCGTCCTGTTCCTCACCGCCCGCGACGCGGTGGAGGACCGGATCGCCGGCATCACGGCGGGCGGCGACGACTACGTCACCAAGCCCTTCAGCCTGGAGGAGGTCGTCGCCCGGCTGCGCGGACTGCTGCGCCGCGCCGGCATGGCCCGCCAGCAGGAAGAGGGCCCGAGGATGGTCGTCGGTGACCTGGTCATGGACGAGGAGGCCCGCGAGGTCACCCGCGCGGGCGAACTGATCGAACTCTCCCCGACCGAGTTCGAACTCCTGCGGTTCCTGATGCGCAACCCGCGCCGGGTGCTCAGCAAGACCCAGATCCTCGACCGGGTGTGGTCCTACGACTTCGGCGGCCGCGCCCATGTCGTCGAGCTGTACATCTCCTATCTGCGCAAGAAGATCGACGCGGGCCGCGAGCCGATGATCCACACCGTGCGCGGGGCCGGGTACGTGCTGAAACCGGCCGCGTCATGAGCCGTCTGCTGCCCCGCACCCTGCGCGCCCGCCTCACCGCCGGTCTCGTGGTCCTGCTGGCGCTCGGCTGCGCGGCGGTCGGCGTGGCCGCGGTCGTCGGTCTGAACGGCTTCCTCACCGGCCGCCTCGACGAACAGCTCGCCGAGGTCGGCAGCCGCTTCCCGGCCAGCCTGGAACACGGCGGCCGGCTGCCCGGCATCGACGATCACGACGGCGACGAGCACGGCGACACCCGCCGCCAGTCGGCGGGCACCCTGGGCGCGCGCCTGGTGAACGGGACCGTCACCAACGCGGCGGTGGTCCCCTCCTCCGGCTCCGAGACGACGGACCTGACCGTCGACCTGACCACCGCCGACCGGCACGCCCTCGCCGCCGTCCCCGTCGACGGCCGGGCCCACACCCTCCATCTCTCCGCCCTCGACGAGTACCGGGTCCGGGCCACCGCGGGCCTGGACGGGGACGTCCTGGTCACCGGTCTCCCGCTGGAACCGGTGGAGTCGACGGTCCACCGCCTCGAACTGGTCGCGGGGATCGTCTTCGGCGTGACCCTGGTCATCGCCGGTGTGGCCGGCGCCCTCTGGGTGCGCTGGTCGCTCCGCCCGCTGAGCCGGGTCGCGGCGACGGCCACCAGGGTCAGCGAACTCCCGCTCGCCAGCGGGGAGGTGGCGCTGCCGCCCCGGGCCCCTTCGGCGGACCCGCGGAGCGAGGTGGGCCGGATGGCCGGCGCCTTCAACCGCATGCTGGGCCATGTCGAGGACGCCCTCACCAAACGCCACGCCAGCGAGGAGCGGCTGCGCAGCTTCGCCGCCGACGCCAGCCATGAACTGCGCACCCCGGTCGCCTCGGTCCGCGGTCACGCCGAACTGGCCCTGCTCCACCCCGGCCCGGTCCCCCCGGAGGTGACCCGGGCCCTGGAACGCATCGCGGCCGAGTCCTCCCGCATGGGCGAGATGGTCGACGACCTGCTCCTGCTGGCCCGCCTGGACGCGGGCCGTCCGCTGGAGCGCCGCCCCGTGGACCTCACCCGGCTGGTCCTGGACGCGGTGACCGACGCGAGGGCGGCCGGCCCCGGGCACCGCTGGACCCTGGACCTCCCCGAGGAGCCGGTCACCGTCACCGGCGACGCGCACCGGCTCCACCAGGTCCTCGCCAACCTCCTGGCCAACGCCCGCCTGCACACCCCCGAGGGCACCCAGGTCACGGTCACCCTGGAGACGGACCCCGCAGCGACCCGCCTCCGCGTCCACGACGACGGCCCCGGCATCCCCGAGGACCTCCAGCCGAGGATCTTCGACCGCTTCACCCGAGCCGACCACCGCCGCACGAAGACAGGCACGGGCCTCGGCCTGTCGATCGTGTCGGCGGTGGCGGAGGCCCACGGCGGAACGGTGACCCTGACCAGCCGCCCCGGTGCGACAACGTTCACGGTCGAACTAGGAGCAGCTGGTCCCACCTGAGGGGCGCGGGGCTGTATCGATTTGCGGCTCCGCCGCGTGGGCGCGACCAGCCACAGACGGCCCGCGCCCGCACGACGAACCGCCTCACCCCAACGGATTGAGCAACTCGCCCTTCCCCTCGAACGCGTACAACAACAGGTCGGTCATCTGGAAAACGCCCGCATCCCGCCGCGCGTCCACCGGGGAGAGGAACGGCCGCCAGAACGGATCCCGCACGATCGAGTACCGGCTCCCCTCCATCGCCCGATGGAACGTCTCGGCCACGATCCGCCCTCCGACCCCGGTCAGCCGTCCGCCGCCGTTCACCTCGGCCTCCCGCAGGACGTAGAACCACAGCGGACAGTCGGCGGCGACCCGCCTGCGCAGCGCCTCGCTCAGCTGCGCCCCGTCCCGGTTCTCGAAGTCGGACGCGTTCAGCGGCTTGACCCCCACGCCCTTGGCCATGAGGTGCTTGGCCATCTGCTGCCCGGAGGCGAGCCGCAGCATGGTGCTCCGGGTGAGGTTGCGGAAGGCGAGGTTGCGCTCGATGTCGTCCGGAGCGGTCCCGCGTCCGCCGAAGGAGCCGAGCGGCAGCTTGGCCAGCGGGTTGACCAGCAGGGTGTCGATGCGCTTGGCGACATTGGCCTGCGCGTCCGTCACCCCGAGGTCCGCGCGTCCGGCCTCGCGGAAGTCGAACAGCCTGCGCAGATCGGCGATCCAGTTGCTGGGCAGCCGCTCGAAGGCGCCGGCCTCGGGGTCGTCCGGGCTGTCCGGCGGCGGGGAGAGGATGCCGCTGGTGCCGGAGAACTGGAACAGCAGCGCCAGGGTGCCCCGGCCGTTGTCGAAGACGCGGTTCCAGTTGTAGGCGCCGCGCACCATGCTGTGGCCGAGCCGGTACGCGGCCACGGAGAACTCGATCGGCATGGTCGGGAAGTCGTGCTCGCCGGGCGCGGGGTCGACCACCTTGCGGCCCTTGGTGAAGACGTCCTTGACGATCGTCTCGTCGACGATCCTGGGCAGGAGGTCGGTGCGCAGCATCCACTGGTAGTGCTTGACGACGGCCTCGCGCGCCGACTCGAAGAGCACCGCGCTGGAGACGCCCTTGTCGGCGAGCTCGGTGGCCAGCCGGTTGTGGAAGCGGATGAAGGCGCAGTGGATCTGGGCGACCGCGAGGTTCTCGTCGTTGCGCGGGTCGGGGATCAGCGGCCTGCGTCGCTCGGACTTCAGCGAGCCGATGCCCACCCGGGGCAGGTCGAAGCCGGCGAGCGGCTGCCCGGTGATGTCGGTGGCACCCGGGATGCCCTGGGTGGTGCCCGTCTTCAGATGGATGCCGTCGGGGTCGTAGAACCGTCCGTCGAAGCGGTGGTCCGGGCCCAGGCCGTACAGCGAGTCGAGGTCGAGGGCGGGCGAGCGGCCCTGGAGGAGCTGGCGGACGGTGATGTCGTCCTCGAGCTGCGCCGCCGTGGCGTCCAGGGTGAGGTCGTGGTCCACGAACTGGCCGAGGTAGGTGAAGCCGGCGGGCACCTTCGGATTGGCCGAGTCGGGCTGGGTCCGGGTGGTGTCGGTCATCGCCTGGGCCAGCTCGCTGCGGGCGGCCCGGTCCAGCTGTCGCTGCGGCTCGGCCTGGGGGCCCAGCCGGGAGAACCGGAACCTGCGCAGCGCCTCGACGGTCGAGGCGGTCAGCGGCTCGGCGGGCTGCTCGCCCCGGGAGTCGGTGAGAACGCCCTCGCCGACGACGTAGTACGAGGACCTGACGTGACGTTTGCTCTGTGGTTCGCGTGCGGGTCGGAACATGATTCCCCCATGTGTTCCCGAGGTCGCGCGGATCGATGGAGGCCACGCTAGGCGACAAGTGACCCGGAAGGGGAAATTCCGTCACATCATCTCATGATTGATTATTTCTGTACAATCAGTCAAACCGCGTAAACCGGACAGTCGGGCAGCCGGGCATGCTCAGGGGGTCGGCGGCAGGGGCAGCGGCAGCCCGGGGAGCCCGTCGATGCTGCTCGCGATGTACTCCTTCTTGCCGAAGTAGGCGTCCAGCGAGGCGTCGTCCTCCCGTGCGAACCGCTTCCCGTGCAGATCCCGGTCCTGTTCGTACGTCATGAAGGGCACCGCGTATCCGCAGGTGTCCCGGACCAGTTCGGCGTGGACGACGATGACCGCCCGCAGGCCGTGCGGGGTCGGGTCGATGCCGGGGAAGTGGCGCAGCAGTTCCTTGAAGCGGGGATCGTCCCGGAACACGGGCTCGCCCCGGCCGTGCACCCGCACGATGTTCGGCGGGCCCTGGAACGCGCACCACATCAGGGTGATCCGCCCGTTCTCCCGCAGATGGGCGACGGTCTCCGCGTTGGACCCGGCGAAGTCGAGGTAGGCCACGGTGAGTTCGTCGATCACCGCGAACGAGCCCTTGAGGCCCTTGGGGGAGAGGTTGACCGTGCCGTCGCCGGACAGCGGAGCGGTCGCGGTGAAGAAGAGCGGCTGCTCCTCGATGAAGGTGCGGAGCCTGCCGTCGATGCGCTCATAGGTCTTTCCCATGTCTAATGATTATTCGGGAAAGCGTTCGTGCAGGAAAGCGTTCGTTCGGGAAAGCGATGTGCGTGCACATGCCGCAGTGGCCGCCCCGGCCGGCGCTTCCTCGGGGCGGCCACCACGCCTGTCACGTCACTTGTTCAACGTGCAGGCGGCCAGGGCCTCCAGGCCCTGCGGCTTGGTGCCGGCGCGGCCGATGGAGATGGCGATGCGGTCGATCGTGGAGACGCGCTTGTCCTTCAGCGGGCCGAGGATCGCGTTGTTCACGAAGTTCGCGCCGCCCTGGCCCACGGTGTCGATCAGGCGCTGGTTGGCCTCGTCGATCTGGGTCTGGAGCAGGGTGAGGTTGCGGTCGACCTCGGCCTGGGCGCGGGCGGGGATCTCCGGGAGCTGCGAGGCGACGTCCGGGCAGGTGATGGTGCCGACACCGTTCGCGTCGGCGGCGTTGTCCTCGGCGCCCGCGCCCGTGTCGTCGCCCGTGTCCTGCGCGTCGCCCGCGGCGTCGTCGGCCGGGGTCTCGGTCGCGCCCGCGTTGTCCTCGGCGCCGGCGTCGTCCCCGGCCTCGTCGCCCGCCTCGTTCCCGGCGGCCACGCCGTCCGCGTTGAGGGTGCAGGGCGCGAGCGCCTCGAGGCCCTGGGGCTTGTCGGCGGTGCGGCCGATCGCGGTGGCGATGCGGTTCACGGTGGCGATCCGCTTGTCCTCCAGCGGGCCGAGGATCGCGTTCTGCACGAAGTTCGCGCCGCCCTGGCCCACGGTGTCGATCAGGCGCTGGTTGGCCTCGTCGATCTGGGTCTGGAGCAGGGTGAGGTTGCGGTCGACCTCGGCCTGGGCGGAGGCCGGGATCTCGGGGAGCTGCGAGGCGACGTCCGGGCACGTGATGGTGCCGGGTCCGGCGGCGGCGAGCGTGTTGGCGTTCGTCGTGCTGTCCTTGGACGACTCGCCGGCGAGGGCCTGGTTCACGACCACCGCACCGGTCAGGGCCAGAGCGGCGGCGCCGCCGATGATCGCCACACGACGCTTGTTGTACTTCGGAAGAGCCCTGGACATGCGGATGCCTCACTTGGGTCAGGAGTGGGTTTACAAACGCGGCGCCAGCGTTCAGCCGTGAGTACGGGTAAGCGGTTGCGGTTGTTCAAGGTGACTTCAAAAGTCTTGGGAACTCTCCAAAATTGACGAATCATGCAATGCACTGCATACTCATGCATGACCTTGAGTGCAGCGGTGAGGAGCAACGCAGTGAGCAGCAACAGCGGTGACGTCCGGCTCTGGGGCGGCCGGTTCGCCGACGGTCCCGCCGAGGCCCTGGCCAAGCTGTCCGCGTCCGTCCACTTCGACTGGCGGCTCGCGCCCTACGACATCGCCGGTTCGCGTGCTCACGCGCGCGTGCTGCACAAGGCGCACCTGCTCACCGAGGACGAGCTGACCCGCATGGTCGAGGGCCTCGACCAGCTGGAGGCCGACGTCGCCGCCGGCACCTTCGTGGGCACCATCGCCGACGAGGACGTGCACACCGCCCTGGAGCGCGGCCTCCTGGAGCGCCTCGGCCCCGACCTCGGCGGCAAGCTGCGCGCCGGCCGCTCCCGCAACGACCAGGTCGCCACCCTCTTCCGCATGTACCTGCGGGACCACGCCCGGATCATCGGCGGCCTGGTCGCCGACCTCCAGGACGCCCTCATCGGCCTGGCGGAGGCCCACCCGGACGTGGCGATGCCCGGCCGCACCCACCTCCAGCACGCCCAGCCGGTCCTCTTCGCCCACCATGTCCTGGCCCACGTCCAGTCCCTCTCCCGGGACGCCGAACGCCTGCGCCAGTGGGACGCGCGCACGGCCGTGTCGCCGTACGGCTCGGGCGCCCTCGCCGGCTCCTCCCTCGGTCTGGACCCCGAGGCGGTCGCGGCGGACCTCGGCTTCGAGCACGGCAGCGTCGGCAACTCCATCGACGGCACGGCCTCCCGTGACTTCGTCGCGGAGTTCGCCTTCATCACGGCGATGATCGGCGTGAACCTCTCCCGGATCGCCGAGGAGGTCATCATCTGGAACACGAAGGAGTTCTCCTTCGTGACCCTGCACGACGCCTTCTCCACCGGCTCCTCGATCATGCCGCAGAAGAAGAACCCGGACATCGCCGAGCTGGCGCGCGGCAAGTCCGGCCGTCTGATCGGCAACCTCACCGGCCTCATGGCCACCCTGAAGGCGCTGCCGCTCGCCTACAACCGGGACCTCCAGGAGGACAAGGAGCCGGTCTTCGACTCCTGCGACCAGCTCGAGGTCCTGCTCCCCGCCTTCACCGGCATGATGGCCACCCTCACCGTCCACCGCGAGCGCATGGAGGAACTGGCCCCGGCCGGCTTCTCCCTCGCCACCGACATCGCCGAGTGGCTGGTCAAGCAGGGCGTCCCGTTCCGGGTCGCCCACGAGGTCGCGGGCGAGTGCGTCAAGGCGGCCGAGGCCGAGAACAAGGAACTGGACGAACTGACGGACGACCAGTTCGCGAAGATCTCCGCCCACCTCACCCCCGAGGTCCGCACGGTCCTCAACGTCCCCGGCGCCCTGGCCTCCCGCAACGGCCGAGGCGGCACGGCCCCGAGCGCGGTCGCGATCCAGCTGGCGGAGGTCAAGACGGACGTGGCGGCCCAGCATGCCTGGGCGACTGCCAAGAAGGCCTGACGGCAGCCACGCAAGGGGCGCGGGGCTGTATTGATGTGCGGCTTCGCCGCGTGGGGGCGACAAGCCACGACGCTCCCGCACCCGCCCAAGCACCGCACGCACCGAATCCTGAGGCGAAGGGCATCACGGGATACGTTGGTCGGAAGCCGTACCGGACCCGACCGAACGGAGCCCGAGATGCCCTTCGCCCGACTGGCCACAGCAACAACCCCCACCTGCCACATCGGACTGGGCCTCGCCGCAGTGGGTCGCCCCGGCTACATCAACCTCGGCCGGGACGAGGACCTTGGAGCGGACCGCAGCGTGGAAACGCTCCGCACCCGCACCCATGACCTCCTCGACGCCGCGTACGCGCAGGGCGTCCGTTACTTCGACGCGGCCCGCTCCTACGGCCGCTCCGAGGAGTTCCTCGCCGACTGGCTCAAGGCGAGGCCGGACGTCGACGACGTCGTCGTAGGGAGCAAATGGGGCTACACCTACACGGCCGACTGGTCGACGGACGCCGAGACGCACGAGGTCAAGGACCACGGCGTCCAGACGTACGACCGTCAGCGCGCCGAGACCGCCGGCCTCCTCGGTGACCGCCTCGACCTCTACCAGATCCACTCGGTGACCCCGGACAGCCCCGCTCTCACCGACAAGGAACTCCACGCCAGGCTCGCGGAAGCCGCCGCCCAGGGCGTCACCGTCGGTTTCTCCACCAGCGGCCCCGTCCAGACGGACGCGATCCGCGCCGCCCTCGCCGTCACGGTCGACGGCGACCCCCTCTTCCGGACCGTCCAGTCGACGTACAACGCCCTGGAGACCTCGGCCGCCCCCGCCCTCGCCGAAGCCCATGACGCGGGACTCACGGTGATCGTGAAGGAGGGCATGGCCAACGGCCGCCTCGCCGACCCGTACGCGCCCGACCTGCTGAAGGCCGTGGCCGCCGAGACGGGTCTCGGCTGCGACGCGGTCGCCCTCGCGCTGATTCTGCGCACGCCGTGGGCCGGCGTGGTCCTCTCCGGCGCGGCGACCGCCACCCAGCTCGCCTCCAACCTCCACGCGGCGGTCGTGGACCTGGACGAGGACCAGCTCTCCCGGCTGGCCGGGCTGACCGAGGACCCGCAGACGTACTGGGCCCACCGCGCCGCCCTGCCCTGGCACTGACCCGCCCGTGACCCACGCCACCACGTGAGTCACGCATGCTCCCTGTGAGACAATGATGTCTCAAATGGTCTATGGTTGTCTCATGGCCGTCGACCGTGACCACGTACTCCGCAGCGCCGCCGCCCTGCTGACCCGCAAATCCACCGCGACCATGGACGAGGTCGCCAAGGCCGCCGGGATCAGCCGCGCCACCCTGCACCGGCACTTCGCCGGCCGTGACGCGCTCGTCCGCGCCCTGGAGGCGCTCGGCATCGCGGAGTGCGAGACCGCGCTGGACGCGGCCCGGCTGGACGAGGGCCCGGCGAGCGACGCCGTGGAGCGTCTGGTGCGCGAGATCGAACCCGCCGCCGGACTCCTCGCCTTCCTCTACACCGAGAACCAGCTGTTCGAGGGCGAGGAGCAGAACCAGGGCTGGACCCGGATCGACGACCGCATCTCCGCGCTGTTCCGGCGCGGACAGCTCGCCGGCGAGTTCCGTATCGACCTCACGCCCGCCTGGCTCACCGAGGCGCTCTACGGCCTGCTGGCCTCCGGCGCCTGGCTGGTGCAGTCCGGCAAGGGCGCGCCCAGGGACTTCCGTCCCATGGTCGTGGGGCTGCTGCTCGGCGGCGCGCTACGACATCCCGCACAACCGAGAGAGGAATCATGACCAGCACCCTGCAGCCGGCGACCACGACCGAGGCGGTGAAGCGTCCGGACCGTTGGCTCGCGCTCTCCGTCCTCGTCCTCGCCGTGCTGCTGGTGGCCGTCGACGCGACCGTCCTCGGCCTCGCGACCCCGTACATCAGCGAGGACCTCCACCCCACCGGCACCCAGCTGCTGTGGATCGGCGACGTCTACTCCTTCGTCATCGCCGGTCTGCTGGTCTCCATGGGCAGCCTCGGCGACCGCATCGGCCGCAAGCGGATCCTGCTCGGCGGCGCCACGGCCTTCGGCCTGATCTCCGTCCTGAACGCCTACGCGACGACCCCGGAACTGATGATCGCGGCCCGCGCCCTGCTCGGCGTGGCCGGCGCGACCCTCATGCCCGCCACCCTCGCCCTCATCCGCAACCTCTTCCACGACCCCCGCGAACGCAGCCTCGCCGTCGGCATCTGGGGCGCGACGGCCTCGGCCGGCACCGCCGTCGGCCCCATCGTGGGCGGCTTCCTCCTCGAACACTTCTGGTGGGGCTCGGCCTTCCTGATCAACCTGCCCGTGATGGTGGTCCTGGTCCTGGTCGGCCTCAAGACGCTCCCCGAGTCCAAGAACCCCGACCCGGGCCCCTGGGACCTGGTCAGCGTGGCGCTGTCCCTGGTCGGCGTGATCGCCGTCGTGTACGCGGTGAAGGAGGCCGCGAGCCACGGCCCGACCTGGGGACCCCTGACGGTGGCCGTCCTCGGCCTCGCCGCCCTGTACGGCTTCGTGCGCCGCCAGCTCACCCTGCCCCGGCCGCTGCTGGACATGCGCCTGTTCCGCAGGCGGGGCTTCAGCGGCGCGGTCCTGGCCGACATGCTGACCGTGCTCGGTATGTCCGGGCTGGTCTTCTTCCTCTCCCAGTACCTGCAACTGGTGCAGGGCCGACGCCCCCTGGAGGCGGGCCTGGCCGAACTCCCCGCCGCCGCGGGCGCGGTGGTGGCCGGCCTGATAGCCGGCCGCGCGGCCCGCCGCCTCTCGGTGCGCGCGGTCGTGTCCGGCGGACTGGCGGCGATCGGTCTGGCGCTCGCGGCCCTGACCCTGATCGACACGACGACCGGCTACCCGGTCCTCGGCGCGGCCCTCCTCGCGGTCGGCGTCGGCGCCGGCTTCTCCTTCACGGTGACGGCCGACGTCATCCTGTCCTCGGTCCCCAAGGAACAGGCGGGAGCGGCCTCCGCGGTCTCCGAGACGGCGTACGAACTCGGCGCGGCCCTCGGCATCGCCGTACTCGGCTCGATCGTGACGGGCGTCTACCGCGGCTTCCCGTCCCCGCCGGGGACACCGGAGGGGGCGCACGAATCGCTGGGCGGCGCCGTGGAAGCGGCGTCGAGCATGCCCGCGGCGGACGCCGAGACCATGCTCGCCTCGGTCCGCGAGGCCTTCGTCAACGGCCTGAGCCTGGCATCGGGCGCAGGCGCGGCAGTCCTGCTGGCGACGGCAGTGGCGGCATGGTTCCTCCTGAAGGAACAGCGCCTCTAGAACGCCGGGCAGGGGGCGCAACCCAGGGGCGCGGGGAACTGCGCGAACAACCCCCACGCACCCGCACCCGACGACGAACCCCTACGCCGCCTTGGCCTTGGTCGCATACATGTCCACATACTCCTGCCCCGACAACCGCATGACCTCGGCCATCACGGAATCGGTCACAGCACGCAACACGTACCGATCCCGGTCCATCCCGTCATAACGGGAGAACTCCATCGCCTCACCGAAGCGGACCGTCACCCGCCCGGGCCGAGGCATCCCCGCCCCGCCCGGCTGCAGCTTGTCCGTGCCGATCATCGCGAACGGCACGACGGGCGCCCCGGTCATCAGCGTCAGCCGCGCGATGCCGGTGCGCCCCCGGTACAGCCTGCCGTCGGGGGAGCGGGTCCCCTCGGGGTAGATCCCGAAGACCTTCCCCTCCTCCAGGACCCGACGCCCGGTCATGAGCGCGGCCACACCTCCGCGGCCGCCGTCCCGGTCCACCGGGATCATGCCGACGCCGGTGAAGAACCAGGCCATCAGCCGGCCCTTGAGGCTCTTGCCGGTGACGTACTCGTCCTTGCCGATGAAGAAGACCTGACGGTCGCACACGAGCGGCAGGATCATCGAGTCGATGAAGGTCAGGTGGTTGCCGGCCAGGATGACCGGACCGTCGCCCGGGATGTGCTCCACGCCCTCGACCCGGGGGCGGAACATCAGGCGCATGACCGGTCCGAGCACTGCCTTGATGAGCGCGAAGCGGGACAACGGGCCCTCCGATGCCAAGGAAAAACGGTATGAGTCTGTGCAGGTGAGGACGATACTCGCGGCCCCCGGGGTGACGCACATCGGGTTCACCGAGGCCTTACGCACTGTTGACGTACGTTTACCTGGATGGCGGCACCGCCACCCGCCCGTCACCTGCGCGGAACGAACGGAGCGCCCCCGCGCAATGTGACCGGGGCGGACGACACCCCGTCAGATCCGCACCCGTCACCTGCCATCCACCGTCACCCGCGTGTTAGGACCGACGTCTCCCGACGGTCATGTCCACGCCCCTACGATCGGGCCGCACGAGGGACCGACGACAGGAGGGCCGCAATGGGATCGCAGGACGCGTGGGAGCCGAACGAGCGGATGGCCACGGGCGGGACGACCGGACGCCGGGCGCTGCTCGGCGCGGCCGTGCTCGGTGCCACCGCAGGCGTCTTCGGCCTGGCCGGCACCGCCCGCGCCGCCGAGGCCGGCCGCCCCGCCAGGGGCGGGCTCCGGAGCCTGCCGGTGCCGACGATCATCGGGCACCGCGGCGCCAGCGGCTATCGCCCCGAGCACACCTTCGGCTCCTACGAGCTGGCCCTCGACCTCGGCGCCGACATCGTGGAGGCCGGCGACCTGGTCCCCACCAGGGACGGCCATCTCGTCTGCCGCCACGAGCCGGAGATCGGCGGCACCACGGACGTCGCCGACCACCAGGAGTTCGCCGACCGCAGGACCACCAAGGTCCTCGACGGCGTCTCCGTCACCGGCTGGTTCACCGAGGACTTCACGCTCGCCGAGCTGAAGACCCTGCGCGCCGTCGAGCGCATCCCGGCCAACCGCCCGCACAACACGCTCTACGACGGCCGCTGGGAGATCCCCACCTTCGAGGAAGTCCTCAGGTGGCAGGACGAGCAGACCCGCAAGCGCGGCAGGCAGGTCTGGATCTACCCCGAGACCAAGCACCCCACCTACTTCCGCAAGCTGGGCCTCGGCCTGGAGGAGCGGGTCGCCAAGCTGCTGCACCAGCACGGCAAGGACCGGAAGAACTCGCCGGTCATCCTGCAGTCCTTCGAGCCGAGCAGCATCCAGCGCCTGAACAAGCTGGTCGACAACCCGCTCGTGGTCCTGCTGTCCGCCGCGGCCACCCGCCCCTGGGACTTCGTCGAGGCGGGTGACCCCCGCACGGTCGCCGACCTGATCACCCGGACCGGTCTGCGCGAGATCGCCGGCTACGCCCAGGGCATCGGCCCCACCCTCGACCTGGTCATCCCGAAGGACGCGAGCGGCAACCTCACCACCCCCACCACCCTGGTGAAGGACGCCCACGCCGTCGGCCTGATCCTGCACCCGTACACCATGCGCAACGAGAACCCCTTCCTCCCGGCGAACTTCCGCAAGGGCACGGACGTGGACGCCTACGGCGATGTCTTCGGCGCCTTCCGCACCTACTTCGCGACCGGCATCGACGGCGTCTTCACCGACAACGCCGACACCGGCGTCCTGGCCCGCGCGGACTTCGTCAACGGCTGAGTCCCCGTTGGAGTGACATCCGGCCGCGCGGGCAACCAGCCGCCCGCGCGGCCGCATCGTCCGGCACATGACGCACGACCTGCTCACCGACCTGCGCCCCCTGCTCACCGCCGAGACCGCCGCCGAGGCCCACGCCACCGGCACCGAACCGGGAGACCTGGAACAGGCGGTCTGGCTCCGCCTCCTGGAGCACCTCGCCACCGACGGCCCGCCGCTCGACCCCGCGGGCTGGCTGCGCCGGGCGGTGCGCGCCGAGGTCCGCCGCACCCGCCGCCCGACCCGCTTCGAGCAGCCGTACGAGACCGACCCGGCCGACGACCGCGACCGCGGCCCCGAGCAGCTCGCCCTCGCCGCCGCCCGCCGCCGCGCCCTGCGCGAGGCGGTGCGCCGCCTCCCCGGCCGCTGCCCCCGCCTCCTCGAGGCGCTGCTCTCTCCCGAGGACCCCACCTACCAGGAGATCGCGGGTGAGTTGGGTATCTCACAGGGCAGTATCGGCCCGGAACGTTCCAGATGTCTGGCATGTCTGAGGCGTTTGCTTGCACCGGAGGTTGCGGCCCGCCAACTGCGGGGATAGGAGTGAGGGACCAAAGGCGATCAGGTGAGCGGGAGGCGTGCGCACATGGGCATGAGCGTGACCATCTCGGTGGCGACCGAGCAGGATGCCGAGCAGATCTTCGTGCTGCAGTACCTGTGTTTCCAGAGCGAAGCCGCGCTGTACGGCAACTACCGCATCGCCCCGCTCGTCCAGACCCTGGACTCGGTCAAGGAGGAACTCGTCTCCGACTGCGTCTACGTGGCACGGCTCGGCGACGAGGTGGTCGGTTCGGTCCGCGGGCACATCACCGAGGACGGCGCCGCCTCCATCGGCCGTCTCTGCGTCCACCCCCGACTCCAGGGCCACGGCATCGGCGCCCGCCTCCTGCGCGCCGCCGAAGCGGCCCTCTCCGAGGAGCGCGGCGCCAAGAAGTTCCGCCTCCACACCGGCCACCGCAGCGAGGGCAACCTGCGCCTCTACCGCCGGGTCGGCTACGAGACGGTGGGCACGGCCGAGGGCACGGACGGAGTCCCGATGATCGTCCTGGAGAAGGCGGTCGGCGAGTACGCGGCTACGGCTTAGCCGTACGGGACGGGCGCAGCCAGTACAGGGCGGAGAGCGGCAGCAGCACGGGAATGAACACGTAGCCCATGCCGTAGTCGGACCAGACCGTCGCGTCCGGGAAGGCCGACGGCTCGATCAGGGTCCAGGTGCCGACCACCAGCACACCCGCGAGTTCGGCGGCACAGCACAGCTGCGCCGCCCTGCGCGCCCTCTCCCCGCCCCGCACCAGCGAGTACGTGATGAATCCGTACACCACGCCGGCGACGGCCGACAGTGTGTAGGCGAGCGGCGCCCGGTCGAACTCCGTGGCGATCTGGTACGCCGACCGCGACACCGCGCCGACGACCATCACGCCGTAGAACCACACCAGCACCAGGCCGGGCCCGCCGATCAGCCGGGCCGGCTTCTCCTGAACGGCCGTCATCTCAGCCTCCCCAGATGTCGTAGAGCCGTACTTCCAGGACCGCGAGCACGACCGCCGACGCGGCGACCGTCACCGACCCCCACCGCGTCCGCTCGGACAGCGACATGAGCCCCGCGGCCGGCACGCACGCGAACGCGCCCAGCAGATACGCCACGAAGATCGTCGTGCCCTGCGCCGGCTGCTGGCCCCACGCCAGCAGCACGACCCCGATCACCAGCTGCATCAGCGCCAGCACCGAGACCACGGCCATCCCCATGAAGTGCCAGTCCTTCGTCGGCTGGTCACGATGGGCCGCCCAGCCGCACCAGGCGGCGAGCAGCAGCGCGGCGACGCCGGTCACCAGCGTCAGGACATCAAGCATGCAGCGACCTTATTACGCCGTATGCGCCACCCTGCGGCGGGCCCCGCGCTGTCCATGACTGTCCACGTCTGTCCAGCATGCGGACAAGCGTTTCACTGTCAGCACCGTACGTCTGGTTTACTGATGCACATGACCACGACGAGCAGCCGCACCCCTGCGACCGAGGCGAACCTGACGCCCGGCGTGCGCTGTATGTGTCGTATGTGTCGAATGTGCGCCTGCTAGCAGGCCCCCGCACCACCCTCCGAGCCTCCGCTCCGCGCACCTGTTCTCTCCCTCCACACCGCAGCGAGAGACGTGCCGCGTCCCTGAACGAACGCATCCGTGCGCCCGGGCACACCCACGCCCGCGCACTCGACAGTGACGGAAAACCCACGTGATCACCACCACAGGCCTCACCAAGGTCTACCGCTCACGCGGCCGTGAGGTCACCGCCTTGGACGGCGTCGACCTGCACGTCCGCGAAGGCGAGGTGTACGGCGTCATCGGCCAGTCCGGCGCCGGCAAGTCCTCGCTGATCCGCTGCGTCAACCTCCTGGAGCGCCCCACCGCCGGCACGGTCACCGTCGCCGGCCAGGACCTCACCGCCCTCGCCGGCCGCGGACAGCGGGCCGGCCGGGAACTGCGGCAGGCCCGCAGCCGGATCGGCATGGTCTTCCAGCACTTCAACCTGCTGTCCTCGCGGACCGTCCAGGACAACGTCGAACTCCCGCTGGAGATCCTCGGCGTCTCCGGCAGGGAACGCTCCCGCAAGGCGCTGGACCTGCTCGACCTCGTCGGACTCGCCGACAAGGCCAGGTCCTACCCGGCCCAGCTCTCCGGCGGCCAGAAGCAGCGCGTCGGCATCGCCCGCGCCCTCGCCGGCGACCCCAAGGTGCTGCTGTCCGACGAGGCGACCAGCGCGCTCGACCCCGAGACCACCCGCTCCATCCTCCAGCTGCTGCGCGACCTGAACCGGCAGCTCGGCCTCACCGTGCTGCTCATCACCCACGAGATGGACGTGGTCAAGTCGGTCTGCGACTCCGCCGCCCTCATGGAGCGCGGCCGGATCGTGGAGTCCGGCACGGTCGGTGAACTGCTCGCCACCCCCGGCTCCGAACTGGCCGCCGCCCTCTTCCCGGTCGGCGGCGAGGCCACCGGCGAGGACCGCACCGTGGTCGACGTCACCTTCCACGGCGAGAGCGCCACCCAGCCGGTCATCTCCCAGCTCTCGCGCACCTACAACATCGACATCTCCATCCTCGGCGCCGCCATCGACACCGTCGGCGGACTCCAGGTCGGCCGGATGCGCATCGAACTGCCCGGCCGTTACGAGGACAACGTCGTACCGATCGGCTTCCTGCGCGAACTGGGCCTGCAGATCGACGTACTGCTCGCGGAGGGCGCCAAGTGACCTGGTCGGAAACGCAGCCCCTGCTGTCGCAGGCCTGTTGGGACACCCTCTACATGGTCGGCTGGTCCACCCTCATAGCCGTCGCCGGCGGACTCCCGCTCGGCCTCCTCCTCGTCCTCACCGACAAGGGCGGACTGCTCCAGAACGTCGTCGCCAACAAGGTGACCGGGCAGATCGTGAACATCGCCCGCTCGATGCCGTTCATCATCCTGATGGTGGCGCTGATGGGCTTCACCCGCACCCTCACCGGCACGACCATCGGCCGTGAGGCCGCCATCGTGCCGCTCGCCATCGGCGCCATCCCGTTCTTCGCCCGCCTGGTCGAGACGGCCGTCCGCGAAGTGGACGGCGGACTCGTCGAGGCCGTGCAGTCGATGGGAGGCAACACCTGGACCGTCGTCCGCAAGGTCCTCGTCCCCGAGTCGCTGCCCTCGCTCATCTCCTCCACGACCACCACGGTCGTCGCCCTCATCGGCTACTCGGCCATGGCCGGCACGGTCGGCGCCGGAGGCCTCGGCGACATCGCCATCCGCTACGGCTACCAGCGCTTCGAGACCGACCTGATGTGGATCACCGTCGCGATCCTCGCCGTCGTCATCTCCCTCATCCAGTTCGCCGGCGACTGGGCCGCCCGCTCCCTGCACCGCCGCGGCGGCCGCTCCGGCCCCGCCCCGAAGCTACGGCTGCTGAAGACCGCCGAACCGGCGAAGACCGACATCGGCAAGGTCGCCTGAGCGCGACCCGCGCCGACACCTCCTGAACTCCCCGCACACCCACCGCGGGGCCGCACCACCCCTAGGAAAGGCACTTTTCGTGCGTAACACCGCCAAGATCACCACCGCCGTCCTCGCCGCCGGAGCCCTCACCCTCGGACTCAGCGCCTGCGGCTCGGACAAGGACTCCGGCAGCACCGACGCCGACGCCAAGCTGACCGTCGCGGCCACCCCCACCCCGCAGGGCGAGATCCTCACCTACATCAAGGACAACCTCGCCAAGAAGGCCGGCCTCGACCTGGAGGTCAAGGAGTTCACCGACTACGTGACCCCCAACACGGCCGTCCAGCAGGGCGAGGTCGACGCCAACTACTTCCAGCACCAGCCGTACCTCACCGACTTCAACAAGAAGAACGGCACCGACATCGTCGCCGTGCCCGGCGCCACCGTGCACCTGGAGCCGCTCGGCCTGTACTCCCAGGACGTCAAGAAGCTCGACGACCTGAAGAAGGGCGCCACCGTCGCCCTGCCGAACGACACCACCAACGAGGCCCGCGCGCTGAAGCTGCTCGAGGCCAACGGCCTGATCGAGCTGAAGTCCGGCGTCGGCTACGACGCCACCCCCAAGGACGTCACCGCCAACCCCAGGAACCTCGAGTTCAAGGAGCTGGAGGCGGCCCAGCTGCCGCGCTCCCTGGCCGACGTCGACGCCGCGGTGATCAACGGCAACTACGCGCTGGAGGCCGACCTCAGCCCCGCGAAGGACGCCCTCGTCGCCGAGTCCGCCCAGGACAACCCGTACGCCAACTTCCTCGCCGTGAAGAAGGGCGACGAGGACGACCCGCGGATCCAGAAGCTCGCCGAGCTGCTCACCTCGCCCGAGGTGAAGAAGTTCATCGAGGACAAGTACGACGGCGCCGTCGTCGCCGCGTTCTGACCGTCCGCGCCGGACGCCACCGCAACCCACGGGGTCCGCTCCCTCACGAAGGGTGGGGACCCCGTGGTGCCGTTCGGCCGCTTCATGCTGCATGCTGGGCAGTTCAGCGGGTCCTGACGGTCCGGTAGGTACAGGATCGGTCGGGCACCGAGGTTTCGAAGGCTACGGAGCGGCTTCATGACGAGCACCTTCCCCACCATCTCCATCAGCACGGAGCGGTTGGTGCTGCGGCCCCTCGACGAGGACGACGTGCCCGCCCTGGCCGAGATGATGAACGACGAGCAGATCGGCGCCTGGACAGGCGTCCCGCAGCCCTACAGTCAACAGGCCGCCCACCGCTGGGTCACGGAGGACGCGCCCGACGAACGCACGGCCGGACGCGGCCTCGCCCTCGCCGTCACCGAGTTCCTCACCCAGCGGCTCGTCGGCGTCATCCAGCTCACCAGGACCGACTGGCACGTCCGGTCCACCGAACTGTCGTACATCGTCGCCTCCTGGGCCCGCGGCGAGGGCTACGCCTCCGAGGCCGCGCTCGCCACCGCCCAGTGGCTGTTCACCGACCAGAAGTTCGAACGCATCGAGCTGCGCACGGCCGCCGACAACACCGCCTCCCAGCAGGTCGCGCAGAAGATCGGCTGTATCAGCGAGGGCGTCCTGCGCGGCGCCTGCATAGCCCGGGCCCGCGCCGAGGACGACACCTGGACCGAGGTGCGCACCGACTACATCGTGTGGAGCCTGCTGCCCGAGGACATCGAGGGCGCCGGCGACCAGCTCGCCGAGGGCGGCGGCTTCACCTCGTACACCGACTGGAACTGACCCCGGCCCGGTGCTCGGGCGGCGGCCCGCCCCGCGTGACCAGGTACCCTCACGGAGCCCGCTGCCTGCGTGAACCCCCGGGAGACTGAGGACGATGGCCGACCGCGTCACCGTGATCGGCTGGGACGGCTCGCCGCTGACCGCCGCGGCCCGCTCGGCACTCGGCGCCGCCACGCTCGTGGCCGGCGCCGCCCACCACCTGGCGCTGCCCGAGGTCCCGCCCGCCGCCGAGCGCATCCGCCTGGGCAGCGTCTCCCTCGCCGCCCGCCGGATCGCCGGCCACCGGGGCACCGCGGTCGTCCTCGCCGACGGGGACCCGGGCTTCTTCGGCGTCGTACGCACCCTGCGCGCACCCGAGTTCGGCCTGGAGGTCGAGGTCGTCCCGGCCGTCTCCTCCGTCGCCACCGCCTTCGCCCGCGCCGGCATGCCCTGGGACGACGCCGAGGTCGTCGTCGCCCACCGGCGCACCCTGCGCCGCGCCGTCAACGTCTGCCGCGCCCACACCAAGGTCGCCGTCCTCACCTCGCCCGGTGCCGGTCCCGCCGAGCTCGGCCTGCTCCTGGAGGGCGTGCACCGCACCTTCGTGATCTGCGAGGAACTCGGCACCGACCGCGAGCGGGTCAGCGTCCTCACCTCCGACAAGGCCGTCGACCACACCTGGCGCGACCCCAACGTCGTCATCGTCATCGGCGGCCCGGTGACCGTCGGCGACGGCGGCGGCTGGCTCGCCGGGCGCGACCCGGCCGCCGGACCGCGCGGCTGGACCCTGCCCGCCGAGGCCTACGGCGGCGACCTCGGCGAGGGCGAGTCGGACCTGCTGCGCGCGGCCCAACTCGCCCGGCTCGGACCACGTGTCGGCGACCTCGTCTGGGACATCGGCTGCGGCAGCGGCGCCTTCGCCACCGAGGCCGCGCGGGCCGGCGCCGCCGTCCTCGCCGTCGACCGGGACCTCCAGGCCTGCGCCCGCACCGACGCCGTCGCCCGCCGCCACGGCGTCCAGCTCCAGATCGTCCGCGGCACCGCCCCGCAGGTCCTGGAGAACCTGCCCGAACCGGACGTCGTCCGGGTCGGCGGCGGGGGAGCGGCCGTGGTCTCGGCCGTCGCCGACCGCCGCCCGCAGCGCATCGTGACCCACGCGGCCACCCGCGACGCCGCCGAACGCGTCGGCCGCGACCTCACCGAGCACGGCTACCTCGTCGAGTGCGCCCTCGTGCAGTCCGTCCAACTCGACACACGGCACTGGACGGAGACCGAACGGAGTGTCGCGTTCCTGCTCAGCGGGGTTCTTCCCGACCGCCGGACGTGACCCGATTCGCGGTCCCCGTGATCCGGTTGTCGTACCGCTCGCGGTAGGCTGAACGATCGTCGTACCGCTTCCGTTCGCCCGGCTGTTCGTCGGCCAATGTCCGGAAAACGCATCCCTTTTGGGGTGAGCCGTGGTACGGCAGAACCGGAGGGCGCGCAACGTGGCGCAGTCCACAGCGGCGCGACGGAGATCGACCTGTCGCGAGGCGACGACGGCCGGGACAATGCCACTGAATGGCTTTGTCGCTTTTTCGGGCGGTCGTTCGTGCCGCTGGGCACGGACGCTCGTTCTTCACTACGGGGCGATCGGTGCGCCGTTCCGGGTGAGCTGGTCGTAGGAGCACTAAACCGATGGGCGAGGGGTACGCATGACCGACACCGGCCAGGTCCCGGGCGAGGGGCTGCCGGAGAACGCAGGCACGGTGGAACAGCCGGGCGCCTCCGCGCACGGCGCGTACACCTACCTCTCCGAGACCACCGCCGAGGACGAAGACCTGTTGCTGCTGCCGGGCGCCCAGAGCGCCTGGGGCAACGAGGTGGCGCCGCCCGCGCCCGAGCCGGTCGTCGAGACGGTCCACGAGCCCGGCCCGCACGAGCTCTCCGGCCGCGACAGCGGCTCGGTCGACCTCAGCGGCGTACGGCTGCCCGGCCCCGCCGCGCCCCCGCAGCCGGCCCCGCGCCGGCCCCTCCACCTGGGCCCGCCGATCCCCGACGCCTCCGCCAGCCCGGTCCGCTCCCTCGCCGACCGCGGCCCGGCCGGCGCCCCCGTGCGCCACCCGGTCCAGCCCCCCTCCGGTCCCGAGTACCTCGACGTCCCGCCCCTGCGTGAGACGCCTCCGCAGGGGGCCGCGCCCTGGGGCGCCGCGGCCCAGGGCGCGGCCCCGGGACCCGCTCCGCTGGGAGTCGCCGACGCCGTCGTGGCGCGCGTGGCGACCGAGGCGATCGCCGCGCAGGGGGCACTCCATGCCGAGGCCGCGTACGGCGGAAGCGGTGGCGGTGCCGACGACGTCATGTCTACGACCCCTGCGGCGCCGGTGCCCGGTGCCGCGAGCGTGGATCCCGTGCGGATGCCCGCCCTGGCGGCACCGGTCGGGGCCGGGCCGTACTCCCCGACCGCGTCCGGGGTCGTCGACCCCGGCCAGCTGCTCGGAGCGGCGCTGATCGCCGAGGGCGAGCAGGATGTCGCCGACGAGGTGGTGGAGACGGGTCCGGCCGAGCCGGTGGCCGCGCCGCCGGTCGAGGTGACGCCCGCCCCGGAGGTCCCCGAGGCGGTGGTTTTGGCCGCGCCGGAGCCGCAGGCGTCCGAGGTGAGTGTCGCGGAGGTTCCGCAGATGCCTGAGGTCGGCCCTGCCGAGGCGGTTGCGGTTACCGCGGTGGAGCAGCCGGTGGTCGTGCCCGAGGCCGTACAGGCACCGGACGAGGCCCTTTCCGGCATGGCGGAGGTCACCGAAGCCGCGGAGGTCGCGGAGGTCGCGGAGGTCGCGGAGGTCGCGGAGGTCGCGGAGGTCGCCGAACCGGTGGAGGCACCCGTACCCGAAGTGGTCGAGGCCCCCGTTGCGCCCGAGCCCGAGCCCGAGGCGGCCCAGCCGACCGAGGTGCCCGCACCCGAGGCCGAGGCTGAGGGCGAGACCGTTGACACCGTCGAGACGGCGTCCGAGGTGCCGGTCCCGGACGCGACGGTCGTGCCGGACGCGACCGTGGTGCCGGACGCGACCGTGGTGCCGGACGAGGTCTCCGCGCCGGTCGAGGCCCCCGCACCGGTCGAGGTGCAGGCCGCCGAGACCGCCGTGCGGACCCCCGAACCGGTACGGGAAGCGGTGGCGGTCGAGCAGGAGTCTCCGGCCCCCGCCCCCGACGCCCCCGTGCTCACGCAGGACACCCACACCGCCGAGCTCCCCGCCCCAGAGGCTCCCGTCGAGGCAGCGCAGCCCGCCGAGGTCGTCGTGACGCCCGAGGTCTCCCAGCCCGTGGAGGCACCCTCCCCACCTGTGGAGGCTCTCCCCGCACCCGTCGAGGTCGTCGCGCCGGTCGAGGTCGAAGCGGCGCAGCCCGCCGAGCCTGCCGAGCCCGCCGTGGCCCCGCCGGCCGAACCGGAGGCGCCGCAGCCGCAGGCCGAGCCCGTCGCAGAGGTCCACCCCGCCCCCGAGCAGGCCGAGACCGCCGAGTCGACCCCGGACGCGCAGCCGGAACCGCAGCCGGAGCCGGAGCCGGAACCGCAGCCGGAGCCGGAGGCGACCGCGGAGCCCGAGCAGCCGCTCGCCCCCGCCGCCTCCCACCAGTCGGACCCCGCATCTCAGCACCTGGACGCCCTTGCGCCGCCCCCGGAGCCGGAGACGCCGGTCGAAGCTGTCGCGGCGGCCGCGGCGGAGGTCCCCGTGGAGGTCCCCGCGGAGCCCCGGGCGATCCCCGCTCCTCCCGCCCCGCAGCCGGACCAGCCCGTGGGCGCGTTCGTGCCGGTCGAGGGCACCGTGCCGACCACTCCGCACCTCGCCCCGGTCCCGTCTCAGGCCGTACACCTCCCCACGGAGGAGGGGCAGCCCGCCGAGGCACCGGTGGAGGCGCCCGCCGCCACGGTGACTCCCGAGCGGCCCACCGCTCCCGCGCCCACCGTCCCCGCCCCCCGCGCGGCCGACCCCGCTCCCGCCCCGGCGACCCCGGACCCGGAGCCCGCGGCCGACGTTCAGGCCGACCCCGACCCCGAGGTCGCGCAGAGTCCGGAGGACCTGGAAACCAGGGCCGCCGACCAGGAAGAGAGCCCGGCCACCGTGGAAGCAGCCAGAGAGTCCACCGGCCCCGCCGCGCCCGCGTACGACGACGCCGAGCGCGAGGCCGTCCTGAAGGTCATGCGCGAGCGCCGTGACATCCGCAACGGCTTCCGCGGCGACCCCATCCCGCACGAGGTGCTGCTGCGTGTCCTGGAGGCCGCCCACACCGCGCCCTCCGTCGGCCACTCGCAGCCCTGGGACTTCGTCGTCATCCGCTCCGCCGACACACGGCGCGCGATGCACGAACTGGCGATGCGTCAGCGCGACGCCTACGCCAAGTCCCTCCCCAAGGGCCGGGCGAAGCAGTTCAAGGAACTGAAGATCGAGGCCATCCTCGAGACCCCCGTGAACATCGTGGTCACCGCCGACCCGACGCGCGGCGGCCGGCACACCCTGGGCCGGCACACCCAACCGCAGATGGCGCCGTACTCCTCCGCGCTCGCGGTGGAGAACCTCTGGCTCGCGGCGCGCGCCGAGGGCCTCGGCGTCGGCTGGGTCAGCTTCTTCGACGAGCGCGAGATGGTCCGCGCCCTCGGCCTGCCCGAGCACCTCGAAGTGGTCGCCTACCTCTGTGTCGGCTACGTCGACGAGTTCCCGCCCGAGCCCGAGCTGATGCAGGCCGGCTGGGCCAAGCGCCGCCCGCTGTCCTGGGTCGTGCACGAGGAGACGTACGGACGTCGCGCGCTGCCCGGCGAGGACCCGCACGATCTGCTCGGCGAAACCGTCGCCAGCGTCCGCCCGCTCGACGCCAAGGCGCTCGGCGAGGCCTGGGAGCGGCAGAAGCGGATGACGAAGCCGGCCGGGGCGCTCGGCATGCTGGAGATCATCTCCGCACAGCTGTCGGGTCTGTCCCGGCAGTGCCCGCCGCCGATCCCGGAGCCCGCGGCCGTCGCGATCTTCGCGGGCGACCACGGTGTCCACGCCCAGGGCGTCACCCCCTGGCCGCAGGAGGTGACGGCCCAGATGGTCGCCAACTTCCTCGGCGGGGGAGCGGTCTGCAACGCCTTCGCGAGCCAGGTGGGCGCGGAGGTCTGCGTGGTGGACGTCGGTGTGGCCACCGACCTCCCGGCGACCCCCGGCCTCCTGCCCCGCAAGGTGCGGGCCGGCACGTCCGACATGACCACGGGCCCCGCGATGACCCGCGAGGAGGCCAAGCAGGCCATCGAGGTGGGCATCGAGACCGCCCGCGACCTGGTGGCGGCCGGCAACAAGGCGCTGCTGACGGGCGAGATGGGCATCGCCAACACGACCGCCTCGGCGGCGCTGATCTCCGTCTTCACCGGTGCGGACCCCTCCGAGGTCACGGGCCGGGGCACCGGCATCAACGACGAGACCCTCGCGCGCAAGACCGAGGTGGTCCGCCGTGCCCTCGAACTCCACCAGCCGGACCCGGCCGACCCGATCGGCGTCCTGGCGGCGATCGGCGGTTTCGAGCACGCGGCGATGGTCGGCCTCCTGCTCGGCGGCGCGTCCCTGCGGACCCCGGTGATCCTGGACGGCGTCAGCGCCGGCGCGGCGGCCCTGGTCGCCCGGGCGATCGCCCCCGAGGTCCTCGCGGCCTGCATCGCCGGCCACCGCAGCGCGGAGCCGGGCCATGTGGCGGCCCTCAACAAGCTCGGCCTGCGCCCCCTGGTCGACCTCGACCTCCGCCTCGGCGAAGGCACCGGCGCCCTCCTGGCCCTCCCCCTGGTCCAGAGCACGGCAAGGGCCATGCACGAGGTGGCGACCTTCGACTCGGCGGGGGTCACCGAGAAGTAGGTCGTGAAGGGGCCGACGGCAACTCGGCAACCGGGTGTGGTGGTGCCCACTGCCGTGCACACGGCCACGACGCTCAGCCACTGGACACCTGAGCCGCCACACCCCACCGCAGCATAAAATCCGCACGTCAGGGCCACCCACGCCGCGATAGGGAGCCGCACCTTCATGGCCGAACACCCCGCCTACCCCGTAGGCCTCCGCCTCACCGGCCGCAGGGTCGTCGTCCTCGGCGCCGGCCAGGTTGCCCAGCGCCGCCTCCCCGCCCTCATCGCCGCGGGCGCGGACATCCACCTCGTGTCGCCCGAGGCGACCCCCTCCGTCGAGGCGATGGCGGACGCGGGCGAGCTCACCTGGCACCGGCGCCCCTACACCGAGGGCGACCTCGCGGACGCCTGGTACGCCCTGATCGCCACCAGCGACCCCGCCGCGAACGAACAGGCCTCGGCCGAAGCGGAAGCGCGCCGCGTGTGGTGCGTCCGCTCCGACGACGCGGACCGGGCGACCGCCTGGACCCCGGCCACCGGCACCAGCGAGGGCGTCACCGTCGCCGTCCTCACCACGGACGCCAAGGGCCGCGACCCCCGCCACACCGCCGCCATCCGGGACGCCGTCGTGGCGGGTCTGCGCGACGGCACGCTCGTCGCCCCCCACCACCGCACCCGCACCCCCGGCGTCGCCCTGGTCGGCGGCGGCCCCGGCGACCCCGATCTGATCACGGTCCGCGGCCGTCGGCTCCTCGCCGAGGCCGACGTCGTCATCGCCGACCGCCTCGGCCCGCGCGACCTCCTCGCCGAACTCCCCCCGCAGGTCGAGGTGATCGACGCGGCGAAGATCCCGTACGGCCGTTACATGGCCCAGGAGGCCATCAACAACGCGCTGATCGAGCACGCGAAGCAGGGCAAGTCGGTGGTCCGCCTCAAGGGCGGGGACCCGTACGTCTTCGGCCGCGGCATGGAGGAACTCCAGGCGCTCGCCGAGGCGGGCATCCCCTGCACGGTCGTCCCCGGCATCTCCAGTTCCATCTCCGTCCCGGGCGCGGCCGGCATCCCGGTCACCCACCGCGGCGTGGCGCACGAGTTCACGGTCGTCAGCGGCCATGTGGCCCCCGACGACGAGCGCTCCCTGGTCGACTGGCCGTCCCTGGCCAGGCTCACCGGAACCCTCGTGATCCTCATGGGCGTCGACAAGATCGGGAAGATCGCCGAGACGCTGGTGGCGCACGGCAAGCCGGCCGGCACACCCGTGGCCCTGGTCCAGGAGGGCACGACCGCCGCCCAGCGCCGTGTCGACGCGACCCTGGCGACGGTGGCCGAGACGGTGCGGACCCAGGAGGTCAAGCCGCCCGCGGTCATCGTGATCGGCGAGGTGGTCGCCGTGGGCCCGCGCGCCTGGTCACCCCCGACCACGGCACGCCCCGACCTGGCTTGACGTAACCCCGGGTAACACAACCCGTTCACAGCCGTTGGCACCGCACCCAGGACAAGGCAGTATCACCCTGTGGCCGATCTCATCACCGTTGAGGACCCCGACGACCCGCGCCTGCGCGACTACACCGGCCTGACCGACGTCGAGCTGCGCCGCAAGCGCGAGCCCGCCGAGGGCCTGTTCATCGCGGAGGGCGAGAAGGTCATCAGACGGGCCAAGGACGCCGGGTACGAGATGCGGTCGATGCTGCTCTCCGCCAAGTGGGTCGACGTGATGCGCGATGTCATCGACGAGCTCCCGGCCCCGGTCTACGCCGTGAGCCCGGAGCTCGCCGAGCGCGTCACCGGCTACCACGTGCACCGGGGCGCCCTCGCCTCCATGCAGCGCAGACCGCTCCCGACGGCCGCCGAACTCCTTCAGACCGCACGCCGAGTCGTGATCATGGAGTCCGTCAACGACCACACGAACATCGGCGCGATCTTCCGCTCCGCCGCGGCCCTCGGCATGGACGCGGTCCTGCTCTCCCCGGACTGCGCCGACCCCCTCTACCGACGCAGTGTGAAGGTCTCGATGGGGGCGGTCTTCTCCGTGCCGTACGCCCGGCTGGACACCTGGCCCAAGGGGCTGGACTCGGTCCGCGAGGCCGGCTTCACCCTCCTCGCCCTCACCCCGGACGAGAAGGCCCGCTCCCTCGACGAGGCCGCCCCGCACCGGATGGACAGGGTCGCCCTGATGCTCGGCGCCGAAGGGGACGGCCTGTCCACCCAGGCCCTGGTCGCCGCCGACGAATGGGTCCGCATCCCCATGTCCCACGGCGTCGACTCCCTCAACGTGGGCGCGGCGGCGGCGGTCGCCTTCTACGCGGTGGCGACGGGCCGCCCGCGCACCTGAGGGGCCGCCAGGCCCTGTCTAGTCCGTGTCGGCCGGGGGGCCGGGAACGTCCCCCCGCGCATGCGAAAGCTGATGCCGTACGACGCCGTCCTCGCCGCCGAGGCCACGGGCCGGCCCCTGGCAGCCCTGGACGATGCCGATGCCCAGCGCGACCAGCAGCGTCACGACCACGAAGACGAACAGCCGTTGGCGCAGCAGCCGTGGATTGGCGGGCCGGCGACCCGTTCCCGTGTTCCTCGGCCCCGGACGTCCGGCCCCGCTGCGCGGCGCCGGCCGACTGCCGCTGCCGACGGGACGACCGCCGCGCGAGGCGGGCGCGGGACGGCTCCCGGACCGCGAGGACGGGGCACCGCCGCCACCGCCGCGTGAGGCGCTGCCGCCCCGGGACGGAACTCCACCCCGGGAGGGAGCCGACCCCCGGGAGGGCACTCCACCCCGAGGCGGAGGAGTACCGCCGCCCCCGGTCCCGGATCCCTGCCCGGCGCCGTGGCCGTGGCCGGGTCCGGGTCCGTGGCCCTGTCCGTGCCCCGGCCCTTGTCCCGCGCCGGTCCCGGACGGGCCCGGCTGACGCAGGGTGCGCTCGGGGTAGCTGGAGTGGCTGAGCCGCCCGGTGGGCCGGTCCGCCTCCGCCGCCCTCGGCACGGGGGGACGGGCGTCGCCCATCCCCTGGGCCTCGCGGGCCGCGATCTCCTTCAGCCGCAGCGAGAGGTCGAGGGTGCTGGGCCGTTCCTCGGGGTCCTTGGCCAGGCAGGCCCGGATCAGCGGGGCCAGTGCGTCGGCCACGCCGTGCAGCTGGGGCTCCTCGTGCACCACGCGGTACAGCATCACCTCGGAACTGCCGTGCCCGAAGGGGGAGTCGGCCGTGGAGGCATAGGCGAGCGTCGCCCCGAGCGAGAACACGTCCGTGGCGGGGGTGACGGCGGCCCCCCGCACCTGCTCGGGCGCGAGGAAGCCGGGGGAGCCGACGGCCGTACCGACATGGGTGAGGGTCGAGGCCCCCGTCGCCCAGGCGATGCCGAAGTCGATGATCCGCGGCCCCTTGGGGGACAGCAGGATGTTGGACGGCTTGAGGTCCCGGTGGACGACCCCGGCCTCGTGGACGGCGACGAGCCCCTCCGACAGCGCGGCCCCGATCGCCGCAAGCTCGGCGGCGGCGACCGGCCCCTCGTCGTTGACCTTGTCGTGGAGGGAGGGCCCGGGAACGTACTGGGTGGCGAACCACGGCCGATCGGCGTCGAGATCCGCGGCGACCAGGCGGGCCGTGCAGCCGCCCCGGATCCGCCGGGCGGCGGACACCTCGCGCGCGAACCGCGAGCGGAACTCCTGGTCCTCGGCCAGATCGGGCCGGATCACCTTCAGGGCGACGCGCTGCCCCTTCTTGTCGGAGCCCAGGTAGACGACGCCCATCCCGCCCGCGCCGAGCCGTCGGTGAAGCCTGAACGAGCCGACGACGCGCGGGTCCTCGCGCCTCAGGCGCATCATCGCCATGTTCATCCCCGCTGCCCGGTCCGTGTGACGTGGCACAGCTTACGTTTCCACGGCCGTTCGCGCGCAGAGGCCGCGCCCTCCGGTCCCGATCGATTGTCCGTGCCGGGCGGGAGACGTGAGGAGTGGTCAGAGAGCCTGGGAACAGACGCCTCTTGGCCGGCCTGTGACCTCAACCACGCGTCACGGAAGGGGGATTGGATCAGCGAAGGGCGACCGGTGGGAGAGGGTCCCGGACGCCTGTGACGCGACGCGCGCCGACGGGGGAACGGTCGGCCGGGCAGGCCGCAGGGGGGAGACGGCGGTCCGTACAGGGGTGGCGGAAGTGAGCGAAGTCACGGGGGTCGGGGGAGAAAACGCCCCGCAGCGGGCACCCCCTCCGGGAAGACCCCGAGACGTGGGACCTCGTCTCCACCCAGGGGAGTACTTCCCAGGTCATGGCTCATCCTCCGGGAGGCCCGGCAATCGGTACGAGGGCATGACGTGCTCCGTGCGCCACGCGCCTAGATTTGACTTCAAGCGGCGGGTGCAGCACTCGTCCCCCGAGGTCAGACACCCGCCGCTGCCAAGACAACCAAGACGGTCAGGAGAGGGACCATGGCCCACACGGCACCGCGCACGCAGTTCCGCACCCGCACCCGCCGCACGGGCCGTCGCCACCCCTTGGTGGCGACCCTGATGGCCCTTCCTCTGGCGGCCCTGCTCCTCCTCGTCTTCGACGGCTGGGAGACGGTGGCCACACAGGCGTCGTCCGTGGGTGTGATGCTGGGGCGCTGAGCGGCGACCCCAGGCCCGGAAGAGCGGTCCGGGCGGGGACATCCATCCATGAAACCCCGTGGGGACGGGGGTGCGGCGGACGGCAAAAAATGCCGGCGCAGCTGGGGAGCTGCGCCGGCATTGCTTTGCCCGGACACCGCCGGGGAACCACAAGGGACCCACCGGCGCCACCGGCGACCCCGCCGGATGCGCCCGGTGACTACCCTCACCACGAAGCCCCGTACCGCTCAGGGAGCCCCGTGACCGCCACCCCCTTGCTCGCCGCCCTCACCACCCGGGCCAGGGCCACGGCGCATCCGCGCTCCCCGCACCCCCACCGCTGCCCCTGTCCCGCGGGCACCCTCGCCGACCGCCCCGACGCCACCGTCGTACGCCACGCGGACACCGTCGCGAAGGCCCACGCCCCCACCACGCTCCCGGCCGACCTCGCCCCGCGCCTGGCCACCGCCGCCCGCCTTCCGGACCTCCTCCTCCCACCGCTCACCCCGGCCCCCGTCTCCCTGCACGGCCGCCTCGTCACCTTCTGGCCCTACGGCACCCCCGTGGACCCCGACGATCCCGACTCCGCCCCCTGGGAGGAGGCCGCCACCCTCCTGGCCCGCCTCCATCGCACCCCCGCCGCACCCGGCCTCCCGCCGATGCGGGGCCCGGTCAAGGCCGCCCAGGCCGTGGCCCGACTCCGGGCGGCCGCCCCGCCCGCCGCCACCCTCACCCCCGTCCTCCGCGCCTGGTCCGTCCTCCCCGCCTGGGCCCGCGCCGAAGCCCCCCTGCCCGACACCGCCACCCTCTGCCACGGCGACCTCCACCTCGGCCAACTGGTCCGCCATCCCGCCCCCGACGGCCCCTGGCGCCTCATCGACGTGGACGACCTCGGCGGGGGAGCCCCCGCCTGGGACCTCGCCCGCCCGGCCGCCTGGTACGCCTGTGGTCTGCTGCCGCCCGAGGAGTGGACCCGTTTCCTGGACGCCTACCGCGCGGCCGGCGGCCCGGCGGTCCCGCCGGCCGGCGACCCCTGGCCCGCGCTCGACGTCCCCGCCCGCGCCCTCACCGTCCAGACCGCCGCCCGCGCGGTGACGAAGGCCGCCGCCGAGGACCGGCCGCTGGACGAGATCGAGCAGTCGCTCGTGGACGCGTGTGCCCGAATGGGTTCGGTACCTCCGCAGTTGCCGTGAAGCTCCACGAAGTAGGGTGCAACCGACCGCAGCCGGACAGAGTCTGTCCTGGCGGTACGCGAAACAGGACCGACCGGCGAGGAGTTGAGCCGAATCATGCAGTGCCCGAAGTGTCACGGACAGATGCAGACATACAACCGCAATGGTGTCCAGATCGAACAGTGCGCCAACTGTCGGGGGATCTTCCTCGACTACGGCGAGCTGGAGGCGCTGACCCGTCTGGAGTCCCAGTGGACCCAGCCGGCGCCCCCGCCGCCGGCCCCGCAGGCGTACCCGCCCGCGCCCCCCGCCCCGGCCTGGGGTGCCCCGCACGGCGGCCACGGCGGTCATGGCGGCGGGCACTACGGCGGCCACCACCGCCACAAGAGCTTCGGCCACATGCTGTTCTCCAGCTGAGCCGGACGCCCGCGCCCCGCACACGACGAAGCCCCCGGCCGTACGGGACGGCCGGGGGCTTGTCGGTGTGTGGACGATACTGGGATTGAACCAGTGACCTCTTCCGTGTCAGGGAAGCGCTCTCCCGCTGAGCTAATCGTCCTCGGGACCGCGACCACTCCGAGGAGCGGATCACGAACACTGCGTGCGCGATACTGGGATTGAACCAGTGACCTCTTCCGTGTCAGGGAAGCGCTCTCCCGCTGAGCTAATCGCGCGGGACGGATCCAGGGCCTCACGGCGAAGATCCAGTGGACGATACTGGGATTGAACCAGTGACCTCTTCCGTGTCAGGGAAGCGCTCTCCCGCTGAGCTAATCGTCCTTGGAGGTGGAGACGGGATTTGAACCCGTGTAGACGGCTTTGCAGGCCGTTGCCTCGCCTCTCGGCCACTCCACCAGGAGTGTAGGGGACCGGGAGTCCCCACTTTCCTTCGAGCGGACGACGAGGCTCGAACTCGCGACCTCAACCTTGGCAAGGTTGCGCTCTACCAACTGAGCTACGTCCGCTTGTCGGTTCCGTTCCGCTCTCGCGGCCCGGCGACGAGTTGAACTCTAGCGGATTCCTGGGCCAGTACAAAAACGCGTTTGTGCAGCGTGCGCCCCTGCGGCCCCGCCCGGACCCGTGCCGGACACGTCCCGGTCGGCCCGGGGTCGCACCCCCGACCTGCCCGGGGTCGTACTGCGGACCTGCTCAGGGCCGTGCCGGGGGCATCCCCGAACCGCCCCGCCGGCACCCGACCTAGACTCGACACCGTGCACGACCTCTCTCCTCTCGCCCGCTTCGGCGGCCGTGTCGCCACCGGCCTCCTGGACGTCACCGACGACCCCGCCGCCCTCGACTCCACCGGTTTCTGGGCGGTCTGCGCGGACTTCGAGGGCCGTGTGGTCTGCGCCCGCTTCGCCGACGTGAGGGACGAGCCGGTGCCGGCGCCCGTGCGGGGGGAGTGGCGCGGGCCCGCCGCGGACGACTGGACGTCGTCGCTCGACCGCGCCGCGTACACCGCGGGGGTGCGCCGCATACGGGAGCACATCGCGGCCGGCGAGGTCTACCAGGCGAACCTCTGCCGCGTGCTCACGGCCTCCGTCGCGCCCGGCGCCGATGTCGACGCCCTGACCGCGCTGCTGGCCCGGGGCAACCCGGCACCCTTTGCAGGAACGATCCGCCTCCCGGGTCACGGCGTGGAGATCGCCACCGCGTCCCCCGAACTCTTCCTCCGCCGCGACGGACGCGTCGTCGAGTCCGGCCCCATCAAGGGCACCGGCCGTACCGAGGCCGACCTCCTCGACAAGGACTACGCCGAGAACGTGATGATCGTGGATCTCGTCCGCAACGACATCGGGCGCGTCTGCGCCACCGGCAGCGTGTCCGTCCCCGATCTGTGCGCGGTCGAGAAGCACCCCGGGCTGGTCCACCTCGTCTCCACGGTCCGCGGCGAACTGCGCGACGGCGAAGGCTGGCCCCAACTCCTCGACGCCGCCTTCCCGCCCGGCTCGGTCACCGGCGCACCCAAGTCCAGTGCGCTGCGGATCATCGAGGCGCTGGAGACGGCACCGCGCGGACCGTACTGCGGCGGCATCGGCTGGGTGGACGCCGACCGCGGCACCGCCGAGCTGGCCGTCGGCATCCGCACCTTCTGGATCGACCGCGCCTCCGACGGCACGGCCGTGCTGCGCTTCGGCACCGGCGCCGGGATCACCTGGGGCTCCGACCCCGAGGCGGAATGGCGGGAGACCGAACTGAAGGCGGCGCGCCTGCTCGCGGTAGCGTCGGGCACGTACGAGGTGAGGGAAGGGACCCTGAGGTGAAGATCTGGCTCGACGGCGCTCTGCAGGACAGCGCGGCCGCCCGCGTCTCCGTCTTCGACCACGGACTGACCGTGGGCGACGGCATCTTCGAGACCGTGAAGGCGACGGACGGGCGCCCGTTCGCACTGACCCGCCACCTCGACCGGCTGACCCGCTCCGCGCGCGGCCTCGGCCTGCCGGACCCCGACCACGACGAGATCCGCGCCGCCTGCGCCGCCGTCCTCGAGGCGAACCCGATGCCGCTCGGCCGGCTGCGCCTCACCTACACCGCGGGCCACGGCCCCCTCGGCTCCGACCGAGGCGACCAGGGCCCCACCCTGCTCGTCGCCCTCGTCGAGACGACCCGTCGCCCCGACTCCACCGCCGTGATCACGGTCCCCTGGACCCGCAACGAGCGCGGCGCGCTGACCGGCCTCAAGACGACCTCCTACGCCGAGAACGTCGTCGCCCTGGCCCGCGCGCACGAGGCCGGCGCCTCGGAGGCCCTCTTCGCCAACACCGTCGGACAGCTCTGCGAGGGCACCGGCTCGAACGTCTTCGTCGTTTTGGACGGCGAGATCCACACCCCGCCGCTCGCCTCCGGCTGCCTCGCGGGCATCACCCGCCGGCTGACCGTGGAGTGGACCGGTGCCAAGGAGACCGACCTCCCGCTCGACGTGCTGGAGCGCGCCGACGAGGTCTTCCTCACCTCCACCACCCGCGACGTCCAGGCCGTCCACCGCGTCGACACCCGCGAACTCCCCGGCGCCCCGGGCCCGGTGACCGCCAAGGCGATGCGCATCTTCGACGAACGCGCCGGGGAGGACCTGGACCCGTAGGGGGTGGGCTGGACGGCTGCCGGGGAAGGCAGGACCCGGACCGTGCCGCCGCGGTCTCCGGCGAGCAAGCCGGGGAGGACCGTGGGCTGAACGTCCCTCGGGGAACGTGGCACGCGGGCCGGGACCGCGGCGGGTCTTCGGCGAGCGTGGCGGGGAGGACTTGGACGAGTGGAGGGTGGGCTGGGCGGCTGCCGGGGGAGCGTGGGACGCGGGCCGGGACCGCGGCGCATCTTCGACACCGCCGGGGAGGACCTGGATCCGTAGAGGGTGGGTTGGACGGCTGCAGGGGGAGCGTGGGCCGGGGCCGGGACCGCGCCGGGGGCGACCTGGACGCGTAGAGCGTGGGTCGGACGGCCGCCCGGAGCACGCGGGACGCGGGACGGGACCGCCGCCCGGAGAGCGTAGGGCGCGGCGGCCGGGATCGCCGCCGGAGAGCGCAGGGCGTGGGACGGGGCCGTCGCCGGGAGAAAACGAGCTGACTCCGGTCCCCGTGCACGGGTAGAAACCCCCTGATGACCACGACCCTGCGGCCGACCGAGCCGCTTCAGCGCGCTGCCGACGGAGCACTGTCCCGCCACTTCCGGGTGTGCGTGAACAGCCGCCCCGTCGGAGCGGTCCGGCTCTCCACCGATCCCGGCTTCGGGCTCGCCGTCGCCCACCTCGACGACCTGCACATCGAGGAGCCGGACCGGGGCCGGGGCCGGGGCGCGGTGGCCGCGCTCGCCGCCGAGGAGGTGGCCCGCGGCTGGGGCTGCCGGCAGATCGAGATCAGGGTGCCGGGCGACTCCGAGGCCGCACTGCGGCTCGCGACGGCCCTCGGATACGTCCACCGCAACCGCGGCATGGAGAAGCGGCTCGCCGCCGTGGCCCCCGAACTGCCGCCGGGCATTCGGGCCCGGCCCATGACGGAGGCCGAGTACGGCCCATGGGCCGAGCGCGGCACCGAGGAGTACGCACAGGACTGGATCGACCGGGGGGTGCCCGCCGAACCCGCCCGGACCAAGGCCCGCAGGGACTACGCCCGCTCACTGCCCCAGGGCCTCGCGACGGAGAACGTCCGGATCAGCGTCCTGGAGCACGAGGGCGTCCCCGTCGGCGACCTCTGGCTGGCCTTCACCGGCGACAAGGCGTTCGTCTACAACGTCGAGGCCTACGAGGAGCATCGCGGCCGGGGCCACGGCCGCTCCCTGATGCTGCTGGCCGAAGCCCAGACGCTCGCCGCGGACCGACCGGTGCTCGGCCTCAACGTCTTCGCGGGCAACACCCCCGCCGAGCGCCTCTACGAGTCACTGGGGTACGTGACCGTCGGCTACTCGATGTACAAGAACCTGCTCTGAGCCGTCGGCCCCCTCCCGCGGCTTCACGCGGTACCGGCCGCCAGCAGCCGGTCCGCGATCTCCTCGATGCGCTCCCGCAGCCCCTCCTGGCTCTTGCCGCCGTCGAGCCGCTCGCCGCCGATGACATAGGTCGGGGTGCCGGTGACACCGATCGCCTTGCCCTCGGCCTGGTCGGCGTCCACGATCAGGATGTGCCGGCCGTCGATCAGCGCCGTGTCGAACTCCTCGGCGTCCAGACCGAGTTCACCGGCGATCTCGACCAGGAAGGGTTCTCCCGCACGGTCCAGCTCCTCGACCCGCCCCAGCACGGCCTCGACGTACGCCCAGCCCTTGCCCTGTTCCAGGGCCTCCTCGGCGGCCTGGGCACCGGCGAAGGCGTGCTTGTGCTTCTCCAGCGGGAAGTGCCGCAGACGCAGCTCCAGCCGGTCGCCGTACCGCTCACGCAGGGCCCGCAGATCGCCCAGGGCGCTACGGCAGTCCGGGCACTGCAACTCGCACCAGACGTCCAGGACGACGGCGGGACGGACGGACGCGGGCTCGGACACGGAGGCCGGGGAGGAGTCGCTCATGCCGCCAGTCTCCCAGCCGGGGCCCGTCCGCCCCAATCCGGACCTCCGCCGTGCCGACCGGGACCCGCGGAGGAGCCGACCCGGAGATGTCCCTGATGTCCAGCTCGGAGCATGGCCCGGGAGGGGGCCGAAGGTGCACGATGGAAGGGACGAAGCGCCTGCGTGAGCGAGGTGTGGAGTCATGGTGTCCCTGCCCGAGTGAGCCTCGCCTGGAGGACCGGATGATTGCCGAGACCGTCTGTTCCGCCGTCGCCGTGGCCGGCCTGGGCATCGCGGCGGTCACGGCCTACCGCAAGCGTTTCCTGTCGGCCGCCCGCATCGCCGCCTACGCGCTCGTCCCGCTCGGCCTGGTGATGACCGGTGTCGTCGAGTGGCTCGCCGACACCGCCTTCAGTCCGACCGCCTGGGCCGGCTTCGCGGTGCTCGGCTGCGCCTGGGCCCTGTTCGCGACCACCCGCGCCGTGGAGCGCCGCCGTGGCGGCGGCCGCGGCACCCGGAAGGAACGCAAGGCGGCGGCCCGCGCCACCCGGCCCGACTCCGTGGCTCCCGGGGCCTCGGCCCCGTCCCTGGGCCCGGCAGCAGCCCGCCCGGCGTCGCGCCCCGCCGCCACCGAGGACTTCAGCGACATCGAGGCAATTCTGAAGAAGCACGGCATATGAAGCGCGGGTGCGTCTGAGATCGTCGAAACGACACAGTCGGCCCGTTGGCGCGCGGAAACGATCACGGCCTGAAACCGACGTCACGGAATACGGCGAACACCCGCTCAATCCGGGCGCGTTGATCGCGCGGGACGCCTGGCCTGCGTCATCATCAGCCCCGAGATGCTGGACACCAAACAAGGCGACCCCGCGCCGCCTCAGGACGAGCCCCGCGGGTGCCTCTTCGCCCTTTCCCAGCCACCGCTGATGATCTTCCTAGCGGTGATCGGGTGTCTTCTGCTCATTGCGTCGCTGCACGATCTGCTGCTGCTCTGAGCCGTACCCGCGGTCCCCGGCGCCACCCGCCGGGCCCGCGTCGGCACCGGGACACCCTGCAAGCAGGCCGCTCCTGCCCCCCAGGGCACGCCCCGTCCCGACCTGCACCTGCCCGTCTCTGGCTGGCACTCCCTGGAAGCGCCCGCGCTCAACCGCGAGGTCGCAGCCCCGCGGTGCCCGCCCCCAAGCGTGGGCCCGTGGCCCGCACCCAGTGGCCCCGAGCCGTATCCGTCGGATAGCCCGTAGCCAGTGGCCCGTAGCCGGAGCCGTCGGATTCAGACCCCGCCTCGCCCCGCCCCGTCTCCGCCCCGCCTCGCCCCGCCCCGGTCCTGACCGGTGTGCTCAGCCCGCCGCTTCCTTGCGGCGGGCTCGGTAGGCGGCCACGTGGAGGCGGTTGCCGCAGGTGCGGCTGTCGCAGTAGCGGCGGGAGCGGTTGCGGGAGAGGTCGACGAAGGCGCGTCGGCAGTCGGGGGCCTCACAGCGCCGCAGCCGTTCCTGTTCCCCGGCCACTACGAAGAACGCCAGCGCCATACCGCAGTCGGCCGCGAGATGATCGGCGATCGACGCGCCCGGCGCGAAGTAGTGGACATGCCAGTCGTAGCCGTCGTGATCCGTGAGCCGGGGCGTGGTGCCCGCGGCGGCGACCAGCTCATTGATCAGTCCGGCGGCCGTCCGGGCGTCCCGGGCAGCGAAGATCCCGGCGAACCGCCCCCGGATCTTGCGCACCGCGGAGAGGTCGAACTCGGACAGCACACCGACGTCACTGATGGCGTGCTTGCGTACGAACTCCGCGAGGGTGGCGACATCCGGCAGCGCGTCCGGGGTGGTCTCGTCCTCCGGCGCGGTGTTCACCAGATCCACCACGGCATCAAGCGCACACCGGGTGTCGTGGGTGATCAGCACGTTTCGCTCCCTGGCCTGGGGGTCGGGCGGGCGCCCGCCGATGCTGGCCGATGGTAGCCGCCCCGAGCGCGGAAGCCACGGGGCTCCCGCCCCGGACCGCCCGCCCGGAGGGCCGGGACTGCCGCCCGAGCTGCCGGTGACCGCCTCCGGGGGCGACCGGGGCGCTGCCCCTGGGGACCGCGCGCGAGCGAGCCCAGGACGGCCCCGCACGCGCCGACGCCGCTCCACGATGGACCGTGGCGCGGCGTCGGCGTGTTCCCTGTGCGATTGTTTTCAGCCCGAGCCGTCTCCCCGAGTGGACGGCGCCGGGCAGCTCGGTATGAGCCCCGCCCTAGCTTTCCGCCAGGATGTGCGAGAGCTCTTGGTCGAGATCGAAGTGCCGGTGTTCCGTGCCGGGAGGCACGGCCGCGTCCGTCCGCTTCAGGAAGGACTCCAGGGCCCGCGCCGGGGCCTCGAGCAGGGCCTCGCCCTCGGGAGAACTGAGGGCGATGCAAACGACGCCCTGACCGTGGCTGCGGGACGGCCAGACACGGACGTCGCCGGTGCCGGTCGGCCGGTGCAGGCCTTCGGCGAGGAGGTCGCGGGCGAACACCCACTCGACGGTTTCCTCGGCTCCGGTGTGGAAGGTGGCGTGCACGGCGTAGGGGTCGGCCGTGTCGTACCGCAGGCCTGCGGGGACAGGCAGGGAGGACTCGCTCGACACAACGAGGCGCAGGTGCAGCTCGCAGCTGACCGTGGTGTTCATAAGCGCCAGGGCCTTTCGCTCAGTGTGCGCTCGGGGATTCGCACGTCGGCGAAATCGACATGCCACCTACGGTGCCGTTGTAAACCCCTCTGAGTGTTTTGCGTGTCTTTACGTAACTCTTCCGGCCGAGAGCCTGTTCGCGAAGTACCACCATTCCGGTGACTGGAATCTCTCGGGTAGGGTCTGGCTGTATGAATACGGGGAGTAACGAGCCTGGCGAGGTAGCCATGGCGGCGAACGGAGCGAAGACGGGCGGGGCGGAGGAGGAGCCTCAGGACCAGGGGCTCGGCTCCCGGGCGCCCGAGTTCGTCAAGGCGCGCCGCGTGCTGCATCTGAGCTGGCAGGTCGGTGTCTTCGTGATCGGCCTGGCCGTCGTCGTGGCCGGAATCATCATGCTTCCGCTGCCCGGCCCCGGCTGGATCGTGATCTTCGGCGGTATGGCGATCTGGGCGACCGAGTTCGTCTGGGCCCAGCTGGTACTGCGCTGGACCAAGCGCAAGGTCACCGAGGCCACCGCGCGCGCCCTGGACCCCAAGGTGCGCCGCCGCAACATCATCCTCACCTCGATCGGCCTGGTGGTCATCGGCGTGCTCATGGGGATCTACGTGTGGAAGTTCGGCTTCGAGATGCCCTGGAACATCAAGGACCAGTGAGCGGCCGCGAGGGCGGGTGAGCCGGGCCGTCGTGGTCACAGGCACCGCCTGACATGGGGTAATGTTCTTCCTGCGTCCGGGCGATTAGCTCAGTGGGAGAGCGCTTCGTTCACACCGAAGAGGTCACTGGTTCGAACCCAGTATCGCCCACCCCGGACCGGTGGCCCGTCTGCGACAGTGCAGACGGGCCACCGTCGTTTCCGCCACGCGGACACCCCAGGCACATCCCGGCCGCCCCCTGCCTCTGGCCTCGCGAGACCGGCCCTCCGGCTCACAGCGACACGCGTCGGACCACGAGCCCCGGGCCCACCGGATCCCGTATGCCGGCGCGGATCCCCTACGCAGGCGCCTGGCGCGCAGGCCGGCGTGTGTCATCGGCCCGAGCCGTCACCTCCGCGGGCCGAGCCAAGTCAAGTCAGGCAGATCAGGTCGGACCAGGTGTCGTGGCCCAGGCCGCCGGTTCCCCGGCCAAGCCGCGCCGCGCACGTCGGGCCGTGTGCCACGGGCCCGTACCGCCTGCTCCGTGCGTCAGACCGTGCGGCGCCGCCAAGTCGAACGACGCAGCTCAGCCCACGTGCGGCGAGCCGGACCGCCGGCCTCGCGGCCTCCGGCGCCCATCTCGCCCCCGCCTCGGTCGACCCAAGGTTCCCGCAGCCCGCCCCCACCCCCATACGGGCCCGGTCAGGCCAACACCGGGCACTCCGGCGATCGCCCGGCGCCCTTCCGGGGCTGCGGTGAAGAGGCGGGACATGGGGGTGACGGGGCTACAGGTGGGGCCTTTGTTTGCGGCGGCACACCGCACGCGCCACCCACACCGCACGCGCCACCCACGCCACTCGCAAACCACACGCATCCCCCGCCCCACCCCGCCCTCGTGACCGTACGCAGTCACCCGCCCACCCCGCTTCCGCCTCCGCCCCGGCCCCGCGGCACTCCCGCCCCCTCCCCGTCACCACCTCCTCAAGCCCCAAGGATCATCCCCAGGCCTCTCCATCACCTCCGGGCGCCACCCCCACCGACCCGCCCCTCCGCCCCCTCACCCCTGTCCCATCCGCTCGCCTTCCTTCACGCCGCCCGCCGCCCCGACCCCCACTCACGCCCCACTCCCACCCCGGCGGATTTCCGTCGCTCGCCCCACCCGCCTCACCCCCACCCCCGGTCCGGTATCCCGAACGCGCCCCCCTCACCTGCAACTTCCTTGCACCAGAGGTGACTTGACTCACCATCGGTCCCCGTCGCGGCCTCGCATCCGGCTAAGAAATTCCTGTCCGAATCATTGACGCTCCCTCAACCCCCTCGTACCTTTTGCCAGCAAGCGCTTTCTTGAAACGATTCATGCAGCGGCGACGATGCCGCGGGGAGGGCCCGACTGTGGGAACCAGCAGGAATGTTGAGAGGCGAACGATCCTGAAGGCGGCCGGGGCGACTGCGGCAACGCTGGGGCTTGCCGCGACGACCGGGTGCGGTGGGGGCAGCGGCAGTTCCGGGGACGGGACGGTGACGCTGCGTTACGCGTGGTGGGGTGGCGAGCCGCGTGCCATCGCCATCAAGAAGACGATCGCACTCTTCGAGAAGAAGTACCCGAAGATCAAGATCAAGCCTGAATTCACCGACTACCTGGCGTTCTGGGAGAAGTTCCAGACCCAGGCCTCCGGTGGAAATCCGCCGGACGTTTTTCAGAATGCGGTCGGTTTCCTGCGCAAGTACGACAAGCGCGGCGTTCTCATGGATCTCAAGTCCCAGGCGGACGCCGGGAACCTGAGCCTGGACAACTTCCGCAACGGTGTTCTGGCGAACGGTCAGGTCGACGGCAAGCAGCTCGGCATTCCCGTCGGCGCCAACACCATGGCGCTCGTCATCGACCTCAACGCCTTCAAGAAGGCCGGGGTGGAGGCGAAGTTCGGCTGGACCTGGGACGAGTACTTCGACGCGCTCCAGACCATCCAGGACAAGCTGAAGATCGCCGGTGACACGGGTTACTTCAGCATCATGTACCTCTACGACCTGTATCTGCGTCAGAACGGCAAGGCGTTCTTCACCGACTCCGCTCTCGGCTTCACCGAGGACGATCTGACGCAGTGGTGGGAGGACGGCTACAAGCGGACGAAGTCCGGGCTCGTCGCCGACCCGAAGAAGATCGAGCAGGTCAGCCCCAAGTCGGGTCTCTCGGCCGGGCTCGCCGCCGCCGAGTTCACCTGGGACAACTTCTCCATCCGCTACGAGGGTGAGGGCGAGTCGGACTACGGGCTCGCGCCGATCCCCACCACCGACGGCAAGGACACCGGCCAGTACCTCGGCTCGCTGATGCTCAGCGGCTTCTCCGGGACCAAGCACCCCAAGGAGGTCGCCCAGTTCATCGACTTCATGGTCCACGACCCCGAGGTCGGCAAGATCATGGGCTACGACCGCGGCATCCTCTCCACCACCGAGCAGTACGACGCCTTCGTCCCCACCGACGACAACAACAAGGGCGTCAAGGCGTACGAGGAGGAGGTCTCCGCGGCCGGGGTGCTGGGGAAGATCACCCCGCATCCGTCCGGCGCCGATGTGGTCGAGTCGGCCTTCCTGCGCATCGGCGGTGAGGTCGCCCAGGGCAAGACCAAGCCGGCCGACGCCGCGAAGGCGCTGTTCAGCGAGGCCAAGGCCGCGTTCGCGGGCTGAGGGGACGTACCACCATGACGCTCGTCAAGGAAGCGCCCGCGCGCCCGGCCGGGAAACGGTCCGCCGTTCCCGCCGCCGGGCGGCGCGGGCGGCGCCGCGAGAACCTCGCCGGCTATCTCTTCATGTCGCCGTGGATCGCGGGATTCCTGCTGCTCACGGCGGGGCCGATGATCGCGTCGCTGTACTACGCGTTCACCAGCTACAACCTGTTCACGCCCCCCAAGTGGGTCGGGCTCGACAACTTCACGACGATGTTCCAGGACCCGCGCTGGCAGAAGTCGGTCGAGGTCACCCTGAAGTACGTCGTCGTGGCCACCCCGCTGAAGCTGCTGCTGGCGCTCGGTGTGGCGCTGCTGCTCGCGCAGAAGCGGCGGGGGCAGGGCCTGTACCGGGCCGCGTTCTACATGCCCTCGCTCATCGGCGCCAGCGTCTCCGTCGGCTTCGTCTGGCGGGCGCTGTTCTCGGACGACGCGATCGTGGACCGTACGCAGAAGATCTTCGGTCTCGACGTGGGCGGCTGGATCGGCAACCCGGACTACGTCCTCTACGCCCTGGTGGCCCTGAGCATCTGGCAGTTCGGCGCGCCGATGGTCATCTTCCTGGCCGGTCTCAAGCAGGTCCCGCAGGAGCTGTACGAGGCGGCCGAGATGGACGGGGCCGGCCCCTTCCGGCGGTTCTGGAACATCACGCTGCCGATGATCTCCCCGGTGCTGTTCTTCAACGTGCTGCTGGAGTCCATCCACGCGTTCCAGGTGTTCGGCTCCGCGTACGTCGTCTCCGACACCCGGTGCGGGCCCGCCGACGCCACCCTCGTCTACACCTGTTACCTCTACCAGAAGGGCTTCAAGGAGGCCCAGATGGGCTTCGCCTCCGCGATGGCCTGGACGCTGGTGGTCGCGGTGGCGCTCGTCACGGCGGTGCTGTTCTGGTCGCAGAAGAAGTGGGTGCACTACGAGGAGGCCGCCAAGTGACCACCGCCACCAGCCCTGTCGCGCGCACCGCGAACCAGCGGCGGCGCGGCGGCTCGATCGCCTGGCACGTGGGCGCGCTCGCCGTCCTCGCGGTCGTCCTGTACCCCGTGATCTGGGTGGTCGGCGCCTCGTTCAAGCCGAGCAAGGACATCATCGCCAGCATCGACCTGCTGCCCACCAAGCCGGTCTGGGCGAACTTCTCCGGCCTCGCCGACGGCATCTCCGGCATCTCCGTCAGCAGTTTCTTCATGAACTCGCTGATGTACGCCGTCCTCGCCGTGGTCGGTGTGGTGCTGTCCAGCTCGCTGACCGCGTACGCCTTCGCCAAGATCCGGTTCGCCGGGCGGAACCTGCTGTTCACGCTGATGATCGGCACACTGCTGCTGCCGTACCACGTCCTGCTCATCCCGCAGTACGTGCTGTTCCGCAAGCTGGAGCTGATCGACACGCTCGTGCCGCTCGTGGCGGGCAAGTTCCTGGCCGTGGAGGCGTTCTTCGTCTTCCTGATGGTGCAGTTCATGCGCGGGCTGCCGCGCGAGCTGGACGAGGCCGCCCGGCTCGACGGCTGCGGACACCTGAGGATCTACTGGTCCATCGTGCTGCCGCTGTGCCGCCCCGCCCTCATCACCAGCGCCATCTTCACCTTCATCAACGCGTGGAACGACTTCATGGGGCCGTTGATCTACCTCAACACCCCGTCCAAGTACACCGTTTCGCTCGGTCTGATGATGTTCCGCGACCAGGAGGGCATCTCCGACTACGGCAGCATGATCGCGATGTCGCTGGTCGCCCTGGTGCCGGTCATCGCCTTCTTCATGGCCTTCCAGCGCTATCTCATCGACGGTATGGCGACGTCCGGACTGAAGTGAGGCGATTCCCATGGCCCCGGTGCGTGTGAAGGCCCGCAGGCCGTCCTTCCTCGGGGGCGAGCGGTTCGCCCTCTTCGCCGAATGTCTGCTCACCGGCGTGTGGATGGCGGTGGCCTCGCTCGGGGTCGTCACGTGTCCCGCCGCCTTCGCCGCCGGGGCCCGGCACCTTCGGCGTCGTACCCGCCACGAGGGCGGTGGCCTGCGGGAGTTCGTCGAGGACTTCCGCATGGCTCTCCGCGGTGGCTGGGTCGTCGGGCTCCTCTGCCTGGTGGCGGCCGCCGCGGTGTGGGTGGACGTCCTGGCCGCGCGGGCCGGGCTCCCCGGCGGGCCGTTCGTCGGAGCCGTCGGAGTGTTCGCGCTGATCGGGCTGGTCGTGTCCCTGCTGCGGGCGGCGGTCGTCTGGACGCCGGGCACGGCCTGGCCGGCGCTGCTCGCGGACGCCGGGCGCCGGACCGTGCTCGATCCCGCCGGTTCCTTCCTGATCGTCGGCGGGCTGGGTGTCGTAGCCGTGTCCGCCTGGTTCGTCGCGCCGCTCGCGATCCCTGTCCTGGGGGTGGTCGCGGCGGCGGCCCTCGCCGTCGAGGAGCGTCACCGGCACCGCTGACGAGCGGTACCCCCTCTCCAGGTCGGCGCCCGGCGCCGCACCTTCCTCTGTCATGCCCCTGACCAGCTGACCCGTCAGACTCGGGAAAGGAAAGACGATGTCTCCCATCCCCCGCAGGTCCCTCCTCAAGGCGGCGGCCGTCGCCGGCGCCGCCGCCCAGTTCTCCTGGGCGCTCGGGACCAGGGACGCCGAGGCCGCGCCCCGGGCCGCGGCGGCCGACGCGGATCCGGTGACCCTGGACTGGCTGGAGGACGGCGGCCTCGGCGCCGCCCCCGGCTCCACGCTCGGCGTGCCCTGGCCGATGGGCGCCTTCGAAGAGGACCAGACCTTCGCCCTGACGGACGCCGACGGCAAGGACGTCCCCGTCCAGTCCTGGCCGATCGCGTACTGGCCGGACGGCTCCCTGAAGTGGACCGCGCACGCCGTCAGCCAGGGCTCCGGCAAGCTCACCCTCGCCGCCGGCGCCCCCGCCGCCCCCGACAAGAAGGTCACCGTCGACAGGAGCGGCGGCACGATCGACGTCTCCACCGGAGTCATCACGGTGCGGATCGGCAAGGACGGCGCCTCGATCGTCAAGTCCGTCCGGCGCGGCTCCACCGAGATCGCCAGGAACGGGCGGCTGGTCCTGATCCGCCAGCCCGAGATCGAGGACGAGGACCAGGGCACGGTCAGGACGGAACGCTTCGAGGGCGCCATCGGGGAGGTCACCGTCGAGCAGGACGGCCCGGTCCGCGCGGTCGTCCGCATCGACGGCAAGCACCGCAAGGGCAGCCGCAGCTGGCTGCCGTTCTCGATCCGCCTTTACTTCTACGCGGGCGCCGACTCCTTCCGCATGGTCCACACGATCACGTACGACGGCACCCAGGAGCCCGGCAAGGCCTCCGGCGACTTCATCCGAGGGCTCGGGGTCCGCTTCACCGTGCCGATGCGCGACGCGGCGTACGACCGCCACATCCGCATCGGCGGCGAGGGCACCGGTCTGCTGAGAGAGGCGGTCAAGGGCATCACCGGTCTGCGCCGCGACCCCGGCGCCGCCGTGCAGGCCGCCCAGTACGCGGGGGAGAAGCTGCCCGACCCGTCCACCTGGGACCAGCGCGTCACCACCCGTCTGCAGTACATCCCCGAGTGGGGCGACTACACCCTCTCGCAGCTCTCCGCCGACGGCTTCACCCTGCGCAAGCGCACCAAGAAGGGGCACGGCTGGATCGGCGCCGGCGGCGGCAGGCGGGCCTCCGGCTTCGGGTACGTCGGCGGGGTGAGCGGCGGATTCTCCTTCGGGCTCCGGGACTTCTGGGAGCGGCACCCCTCCCAGCTCGACATCCGCGACGCGCACACCGACGCCGCCGAGGTCACCCTCTGGCTCTGGTCCCCCGAGGCCCAGCCCATGGACCTGCGCTTCTACCACGACGGCATGGGCCAGGACACCTTCGCCGAGCAGCTCGAAGGCCTCAACATCACCTACGAGGACTACGAGCCGGAATTCGGCACCCCCTACGGGATCGCCCGTACCTCCGAACTGCTGTTCTGGGCCAACGAGTCGACGCCGACGCCCGCGAAGCTCGCCGAACAGGTCGAGGCCGTACGGGTGCTCCCGCAGCTCGCCGCCCCGCCGAAGCAGCTCATCAAGGCGAAGGTGTTCGGTCCCGGGCTGTACTCCGAGCCCGACCGCTCCACCCCCGCCAAGGCGAAGATCGAGGACCACCTCGACTTCCTCTTCACCTACTACAAGGACCAGGTGGAGCAGCGCCGCTGGTACGGCTTCTGGGACTACGGCGACATCATGCACACCTACGACACCGTCCGGCACCAATGGCGGTACGACATCGGCGGCTACGCCTGGGACAACTCCGAGCTGTCCCCGGACCTCTGGCTCTGGTTCGCCTATCTGCGCTCCGGCCGCGCCGACATCTTCCGCTTCGCCGAGGCGATGACCCGGCACACCGGCGAGGTCGACGTCTACCACATCGGCCAGTGGGCGGGCCTGGGCACCCGGCACGGCGTCCAGCACTACGCCGACAGCGCCAAGCAGCAGCGCATCGCCAACACCACCTACCGCCGCTACTACTACTTCCTCACGGCGGACGAACGCGTCGGCGACCTCATGCACGCCAACGTCGACTCCGACGAGACGTTCCTCGCCCTGGACCCGCTGCGCAAGATCCGCACCGAGCCGTACACCCCCGACCGGCACGCCCTGTCGATCGGCTTCGGCACCGACTGGAGCGGTCTGGTCTCGGCCTGGCTCACCGAATGGGAGCGCAAGGGCCCCAAGTGGGAGAAGGCCAGGGCGCGCGTGCTGTCCACGATGGAGACGATCGCCGCCCAGCCCAACGGCTTCGTCCAGGGCAGCGGTCTGTACGACCTCGACACCGGGAAGTTCGCCGTGGCCACCGCCCCGGTCGTCGGCGTCTCCCATCTGTCCGCCGTCTTCGGCCTCAACGAACTGTGCGCCGAGCTGATCCACCTGGTCGACATGCCGGCCTTCGACGCGGCCTACTTCGACTACTGCCGCTACTTCAACGCCACCAAGGCCGAGCAGGCGGCGCGCTACGGCTCCAACTTCGGCACCCTGCTGCTGTTCCAGGGCCACTCCCGGCTCGACGCGTACGCCGCCGTGCAGACCGGCGACGAGACGCTCGCCAAGCGGGCGTGGACGAAGTTCTACAGCTCCGACGGCTACACCGAGTCCTCGCCGTGGAAGACGGAGAAGGTGAGCGGCCCCGCCGCCCTGGTCGAGGGCAGCGAGGCCGCCTGGGTGTCCACCAACGACACCGCTCTCTACGGCCTCGCCGCCATCGAGAACCTGGCCCTCCTCGGCGACAAGATGCCGTAACCGGCGCTCAGTTCATCCGCCCCAGGACCTCCCGCACCTTCCGGACGTCCCGCAGCCGCTGCTCGTACGTCGCCCCGAGTGCGAGCAGCAGCAGTCCGGCGAGCGCGGGAGGCACCCAGCGGGGGAGCGCGTCGGCGGCCTGCACGAGATACGGGGCGAGTTCGTGCAGCGCGTCCAGGACGAGCACCGAGCCGCCCAGCACCAGGAGCGCCTGGAGCCGGTGCCGGGCGCCCACCAGGGTGACCAGCAGCGCGGCCGCGCCCAGCAGCAGGGGACGGGTCCACTCCGGGTCGCTCCAGGCCGCGGCCAGGCTCGGCAGGAGGGTGGCGGCGAGTCCGGGGCCGTACGCCGTCCAGGACGAGGACCGCGGGTCACGGCGCCGGCGCACCACGCCCACCAGCAGCGCGGGGACGGTGACCGGCAGGGTGTACGCCTCCGGGACGCCGACCCGCCAGGCCGCCAGCCGCACCCAGGCGGCCAGCACGAACAGCACGACCGCCGCGTACCCGACGCGGCGCCGGTCCGGACGGACGGCCGTGCCCGCGGCGATCACCGCGCACAGGGACAGCACCAGGGCGAGCAGGGGCAGGTCGGGCAGCGCCAGACCGACGGCGACCAGGCCCGCGACGGCACCCGTGATCTCCACCGTCAGCGTGGTGGCGGGGGCGGCGATCCGGGGCGCGAGCAGGGCCGCCGTCGCCGGGACCACCAGGACCAGCAGGGCGATGTGCTCGGGCCGCCAGCCGGCCGAGGCGCCCACCGCGCAGGCCAGCGCCGTGGCGTACCCGAGGGAAGCGGCGGCCGGCGCCGGGGCGGACCGTCCGCGCAGCGCGGCCGCCGCGAACAGGGCGGTCAGCGTGGCCAGGACGGTCAGGGTGGCCGGCTCGGCGGCCAGGGAGAGGAGGCCGAGGCTGAGCGAGGTCGCCACGGCGAGAGAGGCGGCCAGGGGCGTGCCGCGCCACAGCAGCGCCGCGAGGAGCAGCCCGAGCAGCGACAGGCCCGCCGCGTAGGGCAGTTCGAGCGCGGCCGGGAGGGCGATCGCCGCCGCCCACGCCGGCACGAGCGCGTAGGGACGCCACCGTGCGTCGCCGCGGACCGCGAGCAGCGCGGCGACCACGACGAGGACCAGCGGAGCGGTGGCCGAGTGCGGCGGCCAGAACGCGTCGGCCGTCACCGCCGTCCGCGCGTCCCCGGGCGCTCCCGCCCAGACCCGGTCCAGCCACACCGCCGGCCCCAGCAGCGCGACACCCGCCGCGGGCGCCGCCCACAGCGCGGCGCCGCCCTGCACGGCGTACGAGGCCAGAGCGAGCCCCCGGCGGACCGGCGCCGTGCCCCGCGCGACGAAGAGCAGCGCGCTACCGCAGGCCAGGCACGCGGGTACGACCCACTCACCGGGCAGCGACACCCGCAGCACACCGCCGGCCCCGGCGACCGCGCACAGCCCGGCCGCGGTCGCCGTACCCGTGGCGAGGGCGGTGTGCGGCGCGAACCGTGCGACGCCCAGGGCGATCGCCGCCGCGAGAAGGAGGAGCGCCGCCGCACGGGCGGCAGCGCCCAAACCGGTCGCGTCCAGCGAGAGCGCGGCGGACGCGAGCACGCCGTAGCCGCCCACCGCGAACCCGCACACCAGGGCGACCGGCCGCAGGGGCCGCGCGGACACCCGCAGCGCCGCCACGGCGTCGGCCGCGGCCGTCAGGAGCAGCGCCGCCGTCACCGCGTACGTCCCGCCACCCGCCGCCACCACCCAGAGCGGCAGCGGGAGTTGGCCTGCCACCAGGGCGGCCGGACGGGGCAGCCGCAGCCCGTCGAGGGCCGTGCCGTACCCCGCCCAGAGCGCCCCCAGCACCGTGGACGCGAGCGCCGCGTACGTGACGCCGTCCGCCGTCGCGAACGCGGCCTCGTACAGGGCGTAGGCGTCCAGGACCGTCAGGGCGAGGCCGAGCCCCGCGACCGACTCGGCGGTCGAGCGCAGCCCGCGCCGCAGCAGCGCCACCGGCGCGCCCAGCACGGCCAGCGTGACCCCGCCCAGCACCAGGGAGCGGCCCGTGATGCCCAGATGACCCCAGCTGACCAGGGTGAACACCATCGCCGCCACGGTGAGCAGCACGCCACCGAGCAGCAGCAGGACGTTCTGCACTCCGGGTGCGGTGGCCTCCGGCCGGGGGGACGGGGACGTCGGCGCGGGCAGGGGCCGCACCGGTTGGAGCACGGAGACCAGCCAGGCCCGTCGGGCCAGCAACTGGGCGCGCCGGGCGTCCAGTCGGTACAGCTCGGCATCGAGGATCCGCAGTTCCTCGGCCGGAGGCGGAAGGGACGTCATGCCAGGAGTGTGGGTCGCGTCACGTTCACGCGGCATGCGTACGGGTACTCAGAACGTACTCAAATGCCGTCCGGCGGACCCCCGTACCGGCACACTCGGCCCATGGACTGGACCCGTTACCGCTTCCTCAGCCTGTGGGCCCTGCCCGCGCCGCCCGCCGCCGTGTACGCCGAGCTGGAGCGGGCCGAGGACTATCCGCGCTGGTGGCGCCAGGTCCGCGAGGTGAACCGGCTCGACGACACCACCGGGGTCATCCGTATCCGCTCGTTCCTGCCGTACGACATCACGTTCACCGCGCGCGAGACGCGCCGCGATCCGGCGGCGGGCGTCCTGGAGATCGCGATGTCCGGCGACATCGAGGGCTGGGCCCGCTGGACGCTCACCGCCGGCGGCCCCGGCACCCTCGCCCGCTACGAACAGGTGGTCGAGGTGCGCAAGCCGCTGCTCAGACGGTTCGCGGTGCCCGGGCGCCCGCTGTTCCGGGCCAATCACCGGCTGATGATGCGGACCGGGCGGCGCGCCCTGGCCGCCCGTCTGGAAGCGGTTTGAAGGAAGCGTGCCGGGACCTGTATGGTTCAGTGCGTTCCCGGGCGATTAGCTCAGTGGGAGAGCGCTTCGTTCACACCGAAGAGGTCACTGGTTCGAACCCAGTATCGCCCACCGGGAAAGAGCCGGTCCGCGTATCGCGGACCGGCTCTTCGCGTACCGGCCCCGACTAGGCCGCCGCCGGCAGGTCCGGGCGGACCGGCCACGACGTGTCCACCGTCTCCGGGTTGCCGCTGCGCGCGAACCACGCCTGCAGGCCGCGCGCCTGCGCCGCGAACCAGGTCGTCTGGAGCGCGTGCAGCTCCGCGGGGGAGAGCCGCTCCAGCCGTGCCGAGAAGCGCCGGCCCACGGCCCGCACGACCTCCAGCGCGGCCAGCGCGTCCGCCGCCGCGTCATGCGCGTCGGCCAGCGACACGCCGTAGTGCCCGCACAGGTCGGTCAGTGTGCGCCGGCCCTTGCGGTAGCGGTCCAGATGCTTGTCCAGCACCCGGGGGTCCAGCACCCGCAGCGGCGCCGGTTCCAGCCAGTGCCCCAGCGACGAGGCCCGGTGCCGGCGCAGCTCGCGATCCAGCAGGGTCAGATCGAACGGCGCGTTCATCACGACCAACGGCCGTCCCGCCGCCGCCTGTTCGGCGAGCAGCTCGGCTATCTCGAACATCACCGGCGCCGGCCAGCGGCCGTTGCGCCGGAGATGGTCGTCCGTCAGCCCGTGCACCGCCGTCGCCTCGGCGGGCACCGGCACGCCCGGGTTCACCAGCCAGCGGCTCACCCGCGGCCGTACCCCCGGCGCGTCCTGGACGACGAGGGCGGCCGACACTATCCGGTCGGCCTCCACGTCGACGCCCGTCGTCTCCGTGTCGAAAGCGGCCAGCGGGCCCTCGTACCAGTACGACATACCAACACAACCCCTCGTTCACCCACGGCAGCTGACGCACCGTCTTCTGCCTGTTTGGTGATACCCGGGCTGTTTGCGCACTACGCCGGAAGGACACAACAGGAGTACGGGTCTTTGCAGTTCAGCGGCCCGCGGCGGGATTTTCACCGGGGTTCACCCGGCATTTCGTTCGGCCCGGTTCCGGGCATCTCACTTGTCGTGGAAGGCAGTTGGTCATGGCGATAGCGCAGCCCGAGCGGGGCGGGCTGCTGCCCGAACAGACGGGCCCCCATCGCGGCACACTCGCCACCACCGCCTGCATGGAGACACTGCAGGTCGGGTACTTGCACGCGGTCGCGGCGGCCGCCGGCTGCTCGCTGTCCCAGCCGTTCCCGGACAACGGCATCGACTGGCACGTCAGTCACAGCGCCCCCGGGCACACCGTGGACGACGAGGTCACCATCAAGGTGCAGCTCAAGGCCACCTACCAGATACCGCCCGGTCCGCCGGGCCGGTTCTTCTCCTTCACCCTCGACAACGACCACCTGCGCAAGCTCGCCCGCACCCCGGTGTCGGTGCACAAGATCCTGGTCGTGATGATCGTCCCCCGCTCGCAGGACCAGTGGCTGCGCGCCGGACACGACCGCCTCGACCTGCGGCACTGCTGCTACTGGGTCAACCTGGCCGGGCACCCGATCACCGGGCGGACCCGGACCACCGTGCGGATACCGACCTCACGCATCTTCGACGACCGGGCCCTGTGCGAGATCATGACGCGGGTCGGTACGGGAGGCAGACCATGACCCACCGGCCCCTCGACGAGCCCCTGAGGGCGGTACGGCCGCACCCCGAGCTCTGCTGGGACCGGGCCCCCGAGCCCGGCGAGGTCGACCCGGCCGTCCTCGGCGCCCTGCTGCGCCGGCACGGCTGGCAGCGGCGCGGCGGCGCCGCCGGACGCTACGGCCGCTGGACCCCACCCGGGCCCGGCACGGGCGGCACGAGCCTCCTCGTGCCCGAGAGCCGGGCCTTCCCCGACAGCGACGACCTGCTCGGCGAGGCGCTCCAGGCGCTCGCCCGCAGCGGCACGCCCTCCGCGCGCGAGGTGCTCGTCGGGCTCGCCGTGCCCAGCGACGAGATCCGCTGGTGGCGCGACACCCCGCACGGGCCCGCCGGGGCCGCGCCCTGGACCGTCGAGGAACAGCTGCGCGGCGCCGCCCGCCAGATGCTCCTCGCCGGCGCGCTCGCCACCCGCGCCCGGGCCGGCTACTACGGCGCCCGGCACCGCAGGGCCGCCTCCGCCCTGCTCGACCAGGTCCTGGTCGGCTCCGGGGCCGGCGGCCGCCGGCTGACCGCCTTCGTGCCGGCCGGCACGATCCGCCCCCTCGCCGTCCGCCTCCACCAGGCCCTCTACGCGGTCCGTGAGGCCATCGACTACCAGCGGGCCACCGGCGGCATGGACGCCTTCGACGGCGCCGTGGAGGCCGGCGCCAGCCGTGAGCTCACCGACGCGCTGATCGCCCTCGTCCGCGGCACCGAGGGCGCCCGGGTCGCGGTGGAGTGGTCCCCGGCCGCCGGAGTGCCCGAGGACTGCGCCGCCACCAACGAGCCCGTCGAGTTCTCGCCCGGCGACCTGCCCGCGCTGCGCGAGGCCGGCGCCCGCTATCTGCGCGAGGAACCCGCCGTGTCCGTGCGGATCACCGGCACCGTGGTCCGGCTGCGCAGGTCGGGGCCGCGCGGCGAGGGCAGCGTACGGCTGCGGGTGCTCGCCGGCGCCGAGGTCCCGCATGTCCGGCTCACCCTCGACGAGGAGGACTACCGCACCGCCGGGCAGGCCCACCTCGTCGGCCTGCCGGTGCGGGTGCAGGGGCGGCTGGAGAGCAGGGGCGGCTTCCGCAGGCTCACCGGCGCCTGCGGGGTCGTACCCGTCCAGGTCGACGACGCCGAGCGGGACCGGCTGATGAAGTCCCTCCAGGAACATCTCGACTTCTTCGAGGAGGCCTGCGGCGGGGAGTACGACGGGGACTGAGGCCGCTGCGGGCCGCGGGGGGACAGGACTCGTTTCGCGGTCGGCGGGTGCGGGTCGGTACGATCCCCTAATGCGCGCGCTCCCGGTATGGCGCCGCACCCCACCTGCAGTCAGGAGAGACCGGTGTCAGACGTCCGTGTGATCATCCAACGCGATTCCGAGCGGGAAGAGCGCACGGTGACGACGGGCACCACGGCCGCCGACCTCTTCGCCGGCGAGCGTTCCGTCATCGCCGCGCGCGTGGGCGGCGAGCTCAAGGACCTGTCGTACGTGCTCTCCGACGGCGAGGAGGTCGAAGGCGTCGAGATCTCCTCCGAGGACGGCCTCAACATCCTGCGCCACTCCACCGCGCACGTGATGGCCCAGGCCGTGCAGGAGATCTTCCCCGAGGCCAAGCTGGGCATCGGCCCGCCGGTCAAGGACGGCTTCTACTACGACTTCGACGTCGAGAAGCCGTTCACGCCCGAGGACCTCAAGGCCGTCGAGAAGAAGATGCAGGAGATCCAGCGGCGCGGTCAGCGCTTCGCCCGCCGGGTCGTCACCGACGAGGCCGCCCGCGAGGAGCTCGCCGACGAGCCGTACAAGCTGGAGCTGATCGGCCTCAAGGGCTCCGCGTCCTCCGACGACGGCGCGGACGTCGAGGTCGGCGCCGGTGAGCTGACGATCTACGACAACCTCGACGCCAAGACCGGCGAGCTGTGCTGGAAGGACCTCTGCCGCGGTCCCCACCTGCCCTCCACCCGTCTCATCCCGGCGTTCAAGCTGATGCGCAACGCGGCCGCCTACTGGCGCGGCAGCGAGAAGAACCCCATGCTCCAGCGCATCTACGGCACCGCCTGGCCGTCCAAGGACGAGCTGAAGGCGTACCTCGACTTCCTCGCCGAGGCCGAGAAGCGCGACCACCGCAAGCTGGGCGCCGAGCTCGACCTGTTCTCCATCCCCGAGCAGATCGGCTCCGGCCTCGCCGTCTTCCACCCCAAGGGCGGCATCGTCCGCCGGGTGATGGAGGACTACTCGCGCCGCCGCCACGAGGAGGAGGGCTACGAGTTCGTCTACACCCCGCACGCGACGAAGGGGAAGCTCTTCGAGACGTCCGGGCACCTGGACTGGTACGCCGACGGCATGTACCCGCCCATGCAGCTCGACGAGGGCGTGGACTACTACCTCAAGCCCATGAACTGCCCGATGCACAACCTGATCTTCGACGCGCGGGGCCGCTCCTACCGCGAGCTGCCGCTGCGCCTGTTCGAGTTCGGGACCGTGTACCGGTACGAGAAGTCCGGCGTGGTGCACGGCCTCACGCGCGCGCGGGGCTTCACCCAGGACGACGCGCACATCTACTGCACCCGTGAGCAGATGTCGGAGGAGCTCGACAAGACGCTCACCTTCGTCCTCGGTCTGCTGCGCGACTACGGTCTGACCGACTTCTACCTGGAGCTGTCCACCAAGGACCCGGAGAAGTTCGTCGGCTCCGACGAGGTCTGGGAGGAGGCCACGGAGACCCTCCGCCAGGTCGCCGAGAAGCAGGGCCTGCCCCTGGTGCCCGACCCGGGCGGCGCCGCCTTCTACGGGCCGAAGATCTCCGTCCAGACCAAGGACGCCATCGGCCGCACCTGGCAGATGTCGACCATCCAGCTCGACTTCAACCTGCCCGAGCGCTTCGACCTGGAGTACACCGGCCCCGACGGTGCCAAGCAGCGCCCGGTGATGATCCACCGCGCCCTGTTCGGGTCCATCGAGCGGTTCTTCGCGGTGCTCCTGGAGCACTACGCGGGCGCCTTCCCGGCCTGGCTCGCCCCCGTCCAGGCGCTCGGCATCCCGATCGGCGACGGGCATGTGGAGTACCTGGAGAAGTTCGCCGCGGCCGCCCGCAAGCAGGGGCTGCGCGTCGAGGTCGACGCGTCCTCCGACCGCATGCAGAAGAAGATCCGCAACGCCCAGAAGCAGAAGGTGCCCTTCATGGTCATCGCGGGCGACGAGGACATGTCGAACGGCTCGGTGTCCTTCCGCTACCGCGACGGCTCGCAGGAGAACGGCATCCCGTTCGACGAGGCCATCGCGAAGATCGCGAAGGTCGTCGAGGAGCGCGCGCAGGTCTGATCCGGCCGTAGGAGGGCCCCGGGCGGTCAGCTCGCCGGGGGCCCTTCGCCGTTCTCGCGGTCGCTCTCCAGCGAGAAGACCTGGACCAGCCACGACGAGAACGAACCCGTCACCGCGCCCAGCAGCGCCAGCCCGCACGCCATCAGGCCCACCGCGATCGTCCGGCCGCCGGTCGTGACCGGGACGACATCGCCGTAGCCGACCGTGGTCAGCGTCGCGCACGCCCACCACAGCGCGTCCCCGAAGCTGTGCATCTCGGTGCCCGGTGCCCCCCGCTCCCGGTCGTAGACGGCGAGCGCGCACGCGAAGCCGAGCAGCATCGTCGTCAGCCCGGCGTAGGTGATCACGCGCGCGTACAGCGACAGCCGGGGTTCCCCGTGCCGGTGCTGGACGGCCTCGTACACCTTGACCACCCGCAGCGGCCGCAGCAGGGGCAGTGCGACGACCACGGTGTCCACCTTGTGCGTGGGGACGAACCGCAGCCCCTGTCCGCTGAGCCGCCAGCGCACCCCGTAGTCGACGGCGAACAGCGCCCAGGTGAGGGACAGCAGCGCCGTGCACAGATCCCGCCAGCCGCCCGGCAGGTCCTGGGCGAGGACCAGGACCGCGTACAGGGCGAGGAACAAGAGAGAGGCGAAGGCGAGGGGGATTTCGGTGCGCTGCTCCCAGCGCGCCTGACGGCTGACTTCGTCCATCGGGCCAGCTTCGCCTGCCGGGCTTTTCGCGCAGCCCCGGCGACACGCCGCGAACGGGCGAAGCCATATGCTGCCTTGCATGACGAGTGAGCCGGAGCAGCAGATCGGAGTGGGGACGCAGGACGCGTTCCAGCGCCTGTGGACGCCCCACCGGATGGCCTACATCCAGGGTGAGAACAAGCCGACCGGTCCGGGGGCCGACGACGGCTGCCCGTTCTGCTCGATCCCGGCGAAATCCGACGAGGACGGGCTGATCGTCAAACGGGGCGAGCACGTGTACGCGGTGCTCAACCTCTACCCGTACAACGGCGGCCACCTGATGACCGTGCCCTACCGGCACGTCGCCGACTACACCGAGCTGACCGGTCCCGAGACCGTCGAGCTGGCCGAGCTGACCAAGCAGGCGATGACGGCCCTGCGCACCGCGTCCGGCGCGCACGGCTTCAACATCGGCATGAACCAGGGGACCGTGGCGGGCGCGGGCATCGCGGCCCATCTCCACCAGCACCTCGTGCCCCGCTGGGGCGGGGACACGAACTTCATGCCGGTGGTCGGCCACACGCGCGTGCTGCCGCAGCTGCTGGCCGACACCCGGAAGATGCTGGCGGAGGCCTGGCCGGCGTGACCGTCGGCCTGTCCGGCGTGACTGTCAGCCTGTCCGGCGCTTGAGGACGAGGCCCCTTCAGGGCCGAAGCGGGGTCCGGGGGCGCAGCCCCCGGGGCCGGCCGCCGGAATCACCCGCACGGCCCGGCCCCACCGCCGGAGGCCTACGCGTCGTACGTGTCGGCCTTGCGCGGCGACACTTCCTGCACACCGCCGCTCAGGACCGACGAGCGCGAGCTGAACTTCTCCAGGTCCACGTCGTGCTCCTTGAGGACCCGGAACGCGGCCCGGTGCACCGCGCGCAGCACCGGTGTGGCCGTGCGCAGCGCGTCATCGGCCATGAAGCGGTGCCGCCAGGGCTGGTCGGCCCAGGCGTGCCGCAGGCCGAACGGCTCGGGCAGACCGATCGAGCCGCCCAGCCACTTCAGCAGCGGCGGGTACCAGCTGATCGTGGCCCGCGCGGCCAGCCGGACCACCTCGTCGGTGGTGACCAGGGGCAGCTTGATCGTCCGCGTCTCCCAGAAGCGGACGGTCTTGGCGACCTCCTTGGTCGGGGCCTCCGGCTTGCTGCCGAACAGACCGTTGACCGGGCCGAGCGCATGGCCGGTGACCTCGATGCGCAGGGTCTCCTTGAGCACGGTCACGGTGACCATCATGGTGAGGACCAGGTTGCCGTTGTACAGATGCGGCCACTGCACGCCGAGGTAGTGGCGGTCGCCGCCGTCGAACTGCTTGCCGTTGCAGATGTCCTCCACGGCCCGCGGCTTGACCTGGTACGCCTCGACGTCGGTCCCCTCGGGCCGGGTGACCTCCTTGGCGCCCTCGCCGACATGCGTGACGATCCAGTGCCGCACCTGCGGCTCGGGGAAGCCGCCGGTCTTCAGCCGCTGCCGGTGCAGCACGGTCAGCTCCTCGTGGATGGCCCGGACGACCGTCCAGCTGCGGAACTCGTGGACGCCCTTCACGGGGTCGAGCGGGGTCAGCTCCTCCGCCAGGGACCAGGCGCCCCAGCGGGTGCCCATGCCGAGGATGCCCTTGGGGCCGGCGTAGAAGACCGAGTTGGACTGCTGCTCGGCGCTGAGCCGGGCCAGGGACTGGCGCAGCTGCTCGGCCGCGGCCTGGTCGGGGCTGGTCGGCACCGCCTCGGGGACCTTCGCGCCGATGCTGCCGCCGGACAGCAGCCCGCCCCAGCGCTCGCGCAGGTCCTTCGCGGTGCGCTCGCAGACCCGCTTGGCCAGGAACCAGCCGGCCACCGGGGCCACGATGCAGCCCCGCGCGTACCACCCCCAGAAGCCGGTGAACGGCACCCGGACCAGGAAGATCACGGCGAGCGCGGCGACCGCGACGAGGAGACCGGTGCCGAGTCCGGAGATCCGCTTGTTGTCCGTCTTGGCCATACCGGCCCGGAGCTGGAAGACGAGCAGCCACACCAGCAGTCCGGGCAGGAAGAGCACCCCGCACAGCAGCATGATGCCGGTCAGCGTGATGTCGCGCTGCCGGCGGATGCGGGAGGCCGCGAGGCAGTGCTCGACGACGACCTGGGGCTCGCTGCCGAAGGACTGGATGAGCGGCTTGCGGCCGACGCCCAGCATCCGGTCGATCACCGCCTGGGAGTACGCCTCACCGAAGTTGGGCCGGAAGATCTTCGCCCACTTGCGGCCCTCGTTGACCGTCGACTGGTGCCATTCGTTGTCGGCCTTCTTGATCTCCTCCATCGGGGTGTCCCGGTACGCCGCCGAGGCGAGCGCGAGCGTCGGGCCCTGCCCCGCTCCGCCCGTCCGGGGCACCTGTGGCCCGAAGAAGTCCTCCACGGTCATTCCCGCCCCCACTCGCCGCGATCCCGCTTCTGCGGCTTTCCCGACTTCCGTACTCGGCACACCTGTTGATCAGGTCATCAGCGTATCTCCAGCCACCGACATCCGTCGGCGGACGGCCGAAGCCGCCCGCCGAACCGGAGGATCACCTTCCCCTCTGGTCACTTGAGGCTGACGCAGCCTCAACCGCTAACCGGCCGCCGCCTGTTGCCGGACCTTCTCGGCCACCTGCGGAGGCATCGGCTCGTGGCGGGCGTACGCCCGGTGGAAACGCGCCGTGCCGTGCGACAGTGAGCGCAGGTCGACCGCGTACCGGCCGATCTCGATCTCGGGCACCTCGGCCCGGACGAGGGTGCGCCCGCCGGCCGTCTGCTCGGTGCCCAGCACCCGCCCGCGCCGCCCCGACAGATCGCTCATCACGGCGCCCACGTAGTCGTCGCCGACCAGCACGCTCACCTCCGCCACCGGCTCCAGCAGATGGATCCTCGCGTCGGCCGCCGCCTCGCGCAGCGCCAGCGCGCCGGCCGTCTGGAACGCGGCGTCGGAGGAGTCCACCGAGTGCGCCTTGCCGTCGAGCAGCGTGATCCGCACGTCGACCAGCGGATGCCCGCCCACGACCCCCCTGGCCGCCTGCGCCCGTACGCCCTTCTCGACGGACGGGATGAACTGCCGCGGCACCGCGCCGCCGACGACCTTGTCCACGAACTCGATGCCCGCCCCGCCCGGCAGCGGCTCCACCTCGATCTCGCAGATCGCGTACTGCCCGTGCCCGCCGGACTGCTTCACATGCCGCCCGCGCCCGGCCGACCGGTCGGCGAACGTCTCCCGCAGGGAGACCCGGTGCGGTACGACGTCCACCTGCACGCCGTAGCGGGCGCGCAGCCGCTCCAGGGCCACGTCCGCGTGCGCCTCGCCCAGGCACCACAGCACCACCTGGTGGGTGTCCTGGTTCTGCTCCAGGCGCATCGTCGGGTCCTCGGCGACCAGCCGCGCGAGGCCCTGCGAGAGCTTGTCCTCGTCGGGCTTGCTGTGCGCCTGGATGGCGAGCGGCAGCAGCGGGTCGGGCATCTGCCAGGGCTCCATCAGGAGCGGGTCGTCCTTCGCGGAGAGCGTGTCGCCGGTCTCCGCGCGGCTGAGTTTCGCCACGCACGCGAGGTCGCCCGCGATGGCGTGGGTCAGTGCCCGCTGCTGCTTGCCGAAGGGCGCGGACAGGGCGCCGACGCGCTCGTCGACGTCGTGGTCCTCGTGACCGCGGTCGGCCATGCCGTGCCCCGAGACGTGCACCGTCTCGTCGGGGCGCAGGGTGCCGGAGAAGACCCGCACCAGCGAGACCCGGCCCACGTACGGGTCGGACGAGGTCTTCACGACCTCCGCGACCAGCGGCCCGGCGGGGTCGCACAACTGCAGCTCGCGCGGCCTGCCGTCGACCGTCGTCACCTGAGGCGCCTCCCGCTCCAGCGGCGTCGGGAAGCCCCTGGTGATCAGCTCCAGCAGCTCGACCGTGCCGATGCCCTGCCGGGCGCCCTCGGCGGCGGGAGCGGCCGCCAGGACGGGAAAGAACGTGCCGCGCGCCACGGCTCGCTCCAGGTCCTCGATCAGCGTCTTGACGTCGACCTGCTCACCGCCGAGATAGCGGTCCATGAGGGTCTCGTCCTCGCTCTCGGCGATGATCCCCTCGATCAGCCGGTTGCGGGCCTCCTCCAGATCCGGAAGCTGGTCCTCGTCCGGTTCGGACTCCTCGCGCTCGCCCGAGGAGTAGTCGAACAGTTTCCGCGACAGCAGCCCGGTCAGCCCGGTCACGGGCGCGTGCCCGTCGGGAGCCTTGGGGCCGTGCAGCGGCAGATACAGCGGGAGCACGGCGTCCGGGTCGTCGCCGCCGAACGCCTGCGCCAGGAGCGGGGTCAGCTCCTCGAAGTCCGCGCGGGCGGCCTCCAGGTGCGTGACGACGATGGCGCGCGGCATGCCGACCGCCGCGCACTCCTCCCACACCATGCGGGTCGAGCCGTCCACGCCGTCCGAGGCCGAGACGACGAAGAGGGCCGCGTCCGCGGCGCGCAGACCGGCCCTGAGCTCCCCGACGAAGTCGGCGTATCCGGGGGTGTCCAGCAGATTGATCTTGATGCCGTCCCAGTCGACCGGCACCAGGGAGAGCTGTACGGAGCGTTGCTGCCGGTGCTCGATCTCGTCGTAGTCCGAGAGGGTGCCGCCGTCCTCCACGCGGCCCGCCCGGTTCACCGCTCCCGCCGTCAGCGCGAGAGCCTCCACCAATGTCGTCTTGCCCGATCCGGAGTGGCCGACCAGCACCACATTCCGTACGGACGCGGGATGGTCGGCCGCCGTAGCCCTGCCGGCGGCTCCGGGGTGGGTGTGTGCCTTGTCGCCCATTTCTTGCCTCCCGTGCACGGTGAGGTCCTTGGGGGCGCGGGCACGACGGCCCCGCGTGCGATGGCGGCTCCGGCGACGCCCGCGGTCCTTCGAGCTTTCCACTCCCGTCACCGCTCGTCCATACGGCGGACGGCAAGCCGGGCGGACGGCCGCGACCGGGCCGTGACCCGGATGCCGTCGTGCTGTGACACGGGGTGCGGGTGCCCGTCCGTCGCACACACGCGCGCGTGGCTACGATGGGCCAGCCGGTGGCCAGCAGGGCCGCGCGGCCAACCGAACCTCGGGAAGGCCATGCTGAACAAGTACGCGCGTGCGTTCTTCACGCGTGTCCTCACGCCGTTCGCCGCATTTCTGATCAGGCGGGGGGTCAGCCCCGACACGGTCACGCTGATCGGCACCGCCGGTGTGGTCGCGGGAGCGCTGGTCTTCTACCCCAGGGGAGAGTTCTTCTGGGGCACGATCGTGATCACGCTGTTCGTGTTCTCCGACCTCGTCGACGGCAACATGGCCCGCCAGCTCGGCCGGTCCAGCCGCTGGGGCGCCTTCCTGGACTCCACCCTCGACCGGGTGGCCGACGGCGCGATCTTCGGCGGCTTCGCCCTCTGGTACGCGGGCAACGGCGACGACAACGTCCTGTGCGCCGTCTCGATCTTCTGCCTGGCCAGCGGCCAGGTGGTGTCGTACACCAAGGCCCGCGGCGAATCGATCGGCCTGCCGGTCGCCGTCAACGGGCTCGTCGAACGGGCCGAACGCCTGGTGGTCTCGCTGGTCGCGGCCGGGCTCGCGGGGCTGCACACGTTCGGCGTGCCGGGCATCCAGTACCTGCTGCCCGTCGCCCTGTGGATCGTGGCCGTCGGCAGCCTGGTCACGCTGATCCAGCGGGTCGTCACGGTCCGGCGGGAGTCGGCGGAGGCGGAGGCCGCGGCGGCCGCGCAGCAGGACAGTGCCTCTCAGGACAGTGCCTCTCAGGGGAGTGAGGCGGCGAAGTGAGCCCCCAGGAGCGCCTGACCGACGCGCTGTACGGCCTCGGCTGGAGCACCGTGAAGAAGCTCCCCGAGCCGGCCGCGGTGCGCCTCGGGCAGACCGTCGCCGACCTGGCCTGGAAGAAGCGCGGCAAGGGCGTACGGCGGCTGGAGAGCAACTACGCGCGCGTGGTGCCGGACGCGGGCCCCGAGCGGCTCGCCGAGCTCTCGCGGGCGGGCATGCGCTCGTACCTGCGCTACTGGATGGAGTCGTTCCGGCTGCCCGCGTGGAGCGAGCAGCGGATCAGGACCGGCTTCGACCCCAAGGACGTCCACCACCTCACCGACGGCATCGCCTCCGACCGGGGCGTCATCCTGGCCCTGCCCCACATGGCGAACTGGGACCTCGCCGGCGCCTGGGTCACCACCGAGCTGGAGACCCCGTTCACCACGGTCGCCGAACGCCTCAAGCCCGAATCCCTGTACGACCGTTTCGTCGCCTACCGCGAGGGCCTCGGCATGGAGGTCCTGCCGCACAGCGGCGGCACCGCCTTCGGCACCCTGGCCCGGCGGCTGCGCGACGGCGGGCTGGTCTGCCTGGTCGCCGAGCGCGACCTGTCCGCCTCGGGCGTCCCGGTGGACTTCTTCGGCGACACCGCGACGATGCCCGCGGGCCCGGCCCTGCTCGCCCAGCAGACCGACGCCCTCCTGCTCCCCGTCACGCTCTGGTACGACGAGTCGCCCGTCATGCGGGGCCGCGTCCATCCCCCGATCGAGGTACCCCGGTCAGGTACGCGGGCCGAGAGGACGTCTGTCATGACACAGGCGCTGGCAGACGCCTTCGCCTCGGGCATCGCCGACCATCCGGAGGACTGGCACATGCTGCAGCGGTTGTGGCGCTCGGATCTCGACCCCGCGCGCCAAGGTCCCGGGGGGACCGCGTGAGGATCGGCATCGTCTGCCCGTACTCCTGGGACGTGCCGGGCGGCGTCCAGTTCCACATCCGCGACCTCGCCGAGTACTTCATCCGGCTCGGCCACGAGGTGTCCGTCCTCGCCCCGGCCGACGACGACACCCCGCTGCCGCCGTACGTCGTCTCGGCCGGCCGCGCGGTCCCGGTGCCGTACAACGGCTCGGTGGCCCGGCTGAACTTCGGCTTCCTCAGCGCCGCGCGCGTGCGCCGCTGGCTGCACGACGGCTCGTTCGACGTCATCCACATCCACGAGCCGACGTCACCCTCCCTGGGTCTGCTGACCTGCTGGGCGGCGCAGGGACCCATCGTGGCGACCTTCCACACCTCCAACCCCCGCTCGCGCGCGATGATCGCCGCGTACTCGATCCTGCAGGCCGCCCTGGAGAAGATCAGCGCGCGGATCGCGGTCAGCGAGTACGCCCGCCGCACGCTCGTCGAGCATCTCGGCGGGGACGCGGTCGTCATCCCCAACGGCGTCGACGTCGACTTCTTCGCCCGGGCCGAGCCCAGGCCCGAGTGGCAGGGCGACACGATCGGCTTCGTCGGCCGGATCGACGAGCCCCGCAAGGGCCTGCCGGTCCTGATGAAGGCCCTGCCGAGAATCTTCGCGGAACGCCCGAACGCCCGGCTGCTGGTCGCGGGGCGCGGCGACGCCGAGGAGGCGGTGGCCGACCTGCCCAGGGAGCTGCACGCACGCGTGGAGTTCCTCGGCATGGTCAGCGACGAGGACAAGGCACGCTTCCTGCGCAGCGTCGACCTGTACGTCGCCCCCAACACCGGTGGCGAGAGCTTCGGCATCATCCTCGTGGAGGCCATGTCGGCGGGGGCCCCCGTCCTAGCATCCGATCTGGACGCCTTCGCCCAGGTCCTCGACCAGGGCGCGGCGGGCGAGCTGTTCGCCAACGAGGACGCGGACGCGCTGGCCGAGGCGGCCGTACGGCTCCTGGGCGACCCGGTGCGCCGCGCCGAGCTGCGGGAGCGGGGCAGCGCCCATGTCCGCCGCTTCGACTGGTCGACCGTCGGCGCGGACATCCTGTCGGTGTACGAGACGGTCACGGCGGGCGCGGCGGCGGTGGCCGCCACCGACGACGACCGGGGCGGCCCGGGGCTCCGGGCCCGCCTGGGCCTGGCCCGCGACTGACGACGCGCGCGGCGGCCGGGGCCCCCGGCCCCCCGGCGACGGAGGTCCGTCCGCGACGGATCGCCGGTGCGGTGGTGTGGGGCGGGCCTGCGACCGGCTGTGGGTGTGGCGGCGAGGGGCCGCACGCCCGGGGGCGCTTCGCGGCCGACCCTGGGTGCGGCGATGCAGGTCCGTCCGTGAGGGATCGTGTGTGCGGTGGTGTGGGGCGGGCTCGCGACCGGCTGTGGGTGTGGTGGCGAGGGGCTGACTGCGGGGGCCGGTTTCTGGCCGCCTGTGCGCGGTGGCGAGGGGGCGCACGCCTGGGGGCGCTTCCCGGCCGACCCTGGGTGCGGCGATGCAGGTCCGTCCGCGGGGGGTCGTGTGTGCGGTGGGCTCAGGTTCGGCCGTGACCGGTTGGCTGTTGTCTCGCATGCGACCGTGCCGTTGTCGGCGCAGGGGGTGCCGATAGCCTTGCCCACCGTGACCGCAACCCTCATCTGGGCCCTCGTCGTCCTCGTCGCCGTCGGCCTGTACCTGAGCTGGACGGCGGGCCGCCTGGACCGCCTGCACTCCCGTATGGACGCCGCGCGCGCGGCGCTGGACGCCCAGCTGCTCCGCCGGGCGTCCGTCGCCCAGGAGCTGGCCACCTCCGGGGTCCTCGACCCGGCCGCCTCGATCGTGCTGTACGAGGCCGCGCACGCCGCCCGGCAGGCCGAGGAGGAGCAGCGGGAGGTCGCCGAGAGCGAGCTGAGCCAGGCCCTCAGGGCCGTCTTCGCGGACGCCCGCCAGGTGGAGATCGTCCGTGAGGCCCCCGGGGGAGAGGCGGCGACGCACGAGCTGACGGAGGCCGTCCGCCGCGTCCCCATGGCCCGCCGCTTCCACAACGACGCCGTCGGCGCCGCCCGCCGGCTGCGCGAGCACCGCAAGGTCCGCTGGTTCCGGCTGGCCGGCCACGCCCCGTTCCCGATGGCCTTCGAGATGGACGACGAGGCCCCCGCCGCCCTGGCGGACCGCGCCTCCTGAGCCGCCCGGACCGAAAACGATCCACCGCCTTCCCATTGGCCCTTGCTGTGGACTGGTCCCCTCCCGTTTCCTCGGTGATTGCACAATCCCCTCTTCCCTTCCAGTGAGGTCACCCGTGTCCACCACCGAGAACCAGGCTCCCGAGACCGGCACCGCGCGCGTGAAGCGCGGCATGGCCGAGCAGCTCAAGGGCGGCGTGATCATGGACGTCGTCACGCCGGAGCAGGCGAAGATCGCCGAGGACGCGGGGGCCGTCGCCGTCATGGCCCTGGAGCGGGTCCCGGCCGACATCCGCAAGGACGGCGGCGTGGCCCGGATGTCCGACCCCGACATGATCGAGGGCATCATCGAGGCCGTCTCCATCCCGGTCATGGCCAAGTCCCGCATCGGCCACTTCGTCGAGGCCCAGGTCCTGCAGTCGCTCGGCGTCGACTACATCGACGAGTCCGAGGTCCTCACCCCGGCCGACGAGGTCAACCACTCCGACAAGTGGGCCTTCACCACCCCCTTCGTCTGCGGCGCCACCAACCTGGGCGAGGCCCTGCGCCGGATCGCCGAGGGTGCCGCGATGATCCGCTCCAAGGGCGAGGCCGGCACCGGCAACGTCGTCGAGGCGGTCCGCCACCTGCGCCAGATCAAGAACGAGATCGCCCGGCTGCGCGGCTACGACAACAACGAGCTGTACGCCGCCGCCAAGGAGCTGCGCGCCCCGTACGAGCTGGTCAAGGAGGTCGCCGAGCTCGGCAAGCTCCCGGTCGTGCTGTTCTCCGCCGGCGGTGTGGCCACCCCCGCCGACGCCGCGCTGATGCGCCAGCTCGGCGCCGAGGGCGTCTTCGTGGGCTCCGGCATCTTCAAGTCCGGCGACCCGGCCAAGCGCGCCGCCGCCATCGTGAAGGCCACCACCTTCTACGACGACCCGAAGATCATCGCGGACGCGTCCCGCAACCTGGGCGAGGCCATGGTCGGCATCAACTGCGACACCCTCCCCGAGGCCGAGCGCTACGCCAACCGCGGCTGGTAGTCCCCGATGAGCACTCCTGTCGTAGGCGTCCTGGCCCTCCAGGGCGACGTACGGGAGCACCTGATCGCCCTGGCCGCGGCCGACGCCGTGGCCAGGCCGGTCCGGCGCCCCGAGGAACTCGCCGAGGTGGACGGTCTCGTCATCCCCGGCGGGGAGTCCACCACGATCTCCAAGCTGGCCGTCCTGTTCGGCCTGATGGAGCCCCTCCGCTCGCGCGTACGGGCCGGGATGCCCGTCTACGGCACCTGCGCCGGCCTGATCATGCTCGCCGACAAGATCCTCGACCCGCGCTCGGGCCAGGAGACGATCGGCGGCATCGACATGATCGTGCGCCGCAACGCCTTCGGACGCCAGAACGAGTCCTTCGAGGCGGCGGTGCACGTCCGGGGCGTCCAGGGCGACCCCGTGGAGGGCGTCTTCATCCGCGCCCCCTGGGTGGAGTCCGTCGGTGCCGCCGCCGAGGTGCTCGCCGAGCACGACGGCCACATCGTCGCGGTCCGCCAGGGCAACGCACTCGCCACGTCGTTCCACCCGGAACTGACCGGCGACCACCGCGTGCACTCCCTGTTCGTCGACCTGGTGCGCGCGAACCGGGCCACCGAGTCCTTGTAGGATCTCTGGGGTTCGTATATCGATGGGTTACGCGAAGGAGACAGGCAGATGTCCGGCCACTCTAAATGGGCTACGACGAAGCACAAGAAGGCCGTGATCGACGCCAAGCGCGGCAAGCTCTTCGCGAAGCTGATCAAGAACATCGAGGTCGCGGCCCGGATGGGCGGCGTCGACATCGAGGGCAACCCGACCCTTTACGACGCCATCCAGAAGGCCAAGAAGCAGTCGGTCCCGAACAAGAACATCGACTCCGCGGTCAAGCGCGGCGGTGGTCTCGAGGCCGGCGGCGCCGACTACGAGACGATCATGTACGAGGGCTACGGCCCGAACGGCGTCGCTGTGCTCATCGAGTGCCTCACCGACAACCGCAACCGCGCCGCCTCCGACGTCCGCGTCGCCATGACCCGCAACGGCGGCTCCATGGCCGACCCGGGTTCGGTGTCGTACCTCTTCAACCGCAAGGGCGTCGTCATTGTCCCCAAGGGCGAGCTGGGCGAGGACGACATCCTGGGCGCCGTCCTGGACGCGGGCGCCGAGGAGGTCAACGACCTCGGCGAGTCCTTCGAGGTGCTCAGCGAGGCCACCGACCTGGTCGCGGTCCGCACCGCCCTTCAGGAGGCCGGCATCGACTACGACTCCGCCGAGGCCAACTTCGTCCCGACCATGCAGGTCGAGCTGGACGAGGAGGGCGCCAAGAAGATCTTCAAGCTCATCGACGCCCTCGAGGACAGCGACGACGTGCAGAACGTCTTCGCCAACTTCGACGTGAGCGACGAGGTCATGGAGAAGGTCGACGCGTAGCTGCGCCGTCGCTGGCTGAGCGGATTCGGCGGGCCGGTGGGACACGTCCTACCGGCCCGCCGCCGTTGTCAGTGGCACCCGATAGCCTGCACAAACAGGCAAGCGAAGGGGAGGGAGCGCGGGTGCGCGTACTCGGGGTGGACCCCGGACTGACGCGGTGCGGTGTCGGGGTCGTGGAGGGCGTCGCCGGCCGGCCGCTCACCATGCTCGGCGTGGGCGTCGTCCGCACGCCCGTCGACGCCGAGCTGGGCCTGCGCCTGGTCGCCGTCGAACAGGGCATCGAACAGTGGCTGGACGAGTACCGGCCCGCATGCGTCGCCGTGGAGCGCGTGTTCAGCCAGCACAACGTGCGTACGGTCATGGGCACCGCCCAGGCCAGCGCCGTCGCCATGCTGTGCGCCGCCCGCCGCGGCATCCCCGTCGCCCTGCACACCCCCAGCGAGGTCAAGGCCGCCGTCACCGGCAGCGGCCGCGCCGACAAGGCCCAGGTCGGTGCGATGGTGACCCGGCTGCTGCGGCTGAGCGCACCGCCGAAGCCCGCCGACGCCGCCGACGCCCTCGCCCTCGCCATCTGCCACATCTGGCGCGCCCCCGCGCAGAACCGACTCCAGCAGGCGGTCGCCCTGCACCGAGCCACCGCACCGAAAGGCCGTACGGCATGATCGCCTTTGTCAGCGGCACGGTCGCCGCCCTCGCTCCCGACGCCGCCGTGGTCGAGGTGGGCGGGGTCGGCATGGCCGTCCAATGCACGCCGAACACCCTCTCCACGCTCCGCCTCGGCCAGCCCGCCAGGCTCGCCACCTCCCTGGTCGTGCGCGAGGACTCCCTCACGCTCTACGGCTTCGTGGACGACGACGAGCGCCAGGTCTTCGTACTGCTCCAGACCGCCAGCGGGGTCGGCCCCCGCCTCGCCCAGTCCATGCTGGCCGTGCACACGCCCGACGCGCTGCGCCGCGCGGTGGCCACCGGCGACGAGAAGGCGCTCATCGCCGTCCCCGGCATCGGCAAGAGGGGCGCCCAGAAACTCCTGCTGGAGCTGAAGGACCGCCTCGGCGAGCCCATCGGCGCCCCCGCGATCGGCGCGCCGGTCACCCAGGGCTGGCGCGACCAGCTGCACGCCGCCCTGATCGGCCTGGGCTACGCCACCCGCGAGGCCGACGAGGCCGTGGCCGCCGTCACCCCGCAGGCCGAGGCCGCCGAGGGCACCCCGCAGGTCGGCCAGCTGCTCAAGGCCGCCCTCCAGACGCTCAACCGCGCCCGCTGACCCCGCACCGCGCCCGCCGACCCACACCCCCCTAGGCACATCAATGAACTGGGACGACCCGACCGACACCGACGCCGAGCGGCTGGTGGGCTCCGTCGCCGACGGCGAGGACCAGGCCGTCGAGGCCGCCCTGCGCCCCAAGGACCTCGGTGAGTTCATCGGCCAGGAGAAGGTGCGCGAACAGCTCGACCTCGTCCTGCGCGCCGCCCGCGCCCGCGGCGCCACCGCCGACCATGTGCTGCTCTCCGGCGCCCCCGGCCTCGGCAAGACCACCCTCTCGATGATCATCGCGGCCGAGATGGGCGCCCCCATCCGCATCACCTCAGGACCCGCCATCCAGCACGCCGGCGATCTCGCCGCGATCCTCTCCTCCCTGCAGGAGGGCGAGGTCCTCTTCCTCGACGAGATCCACCGCATGTCCCGGCCCGCCGAGGAGATGCTCTACATGGCCATGGAGGACTTCCGCGTCGACGTCATCGTCGGCAAGGGCCCCGGCGCCACCGCCATCCCCCTCGAACTGCCGCCCTTCACCCTGGTCGGCGCCACCACCCGCGCCGGCCTGCTGCCGCCCCCGCTGCGCGACCGCTTCGGCTTCACCGCGCACATGGAGTTCTACGAGCCCGCCGAGCTCCAGCGCGTCGTCCACCGCTCGGCCCACCTGCTCGACGTCGAGATCGACCCCGCAGGCGCCGCCGAGATCGCCGGCCGCTCCCGCGGCACGCCCCGGATCGCCAACCGGCTGCTGCGCCGCGTCCGCGACTACGCGCAGGTCAAGGCCGACGGTGTGATCACCCGGGACATCTCCTCGGCGGCCCTCGCCGTCTACGAGGTCGACGCCCGCGGCCTCGACCGTCTCGACCGCGCGGTCCTCCAGGCGCTGCTGAAGCTGTTCGGCGGCGGACCGGTCGGCCTCTCCACGCTCGCCGTCGCCGTGGGCGAGGAACGTGAGACCGTGGAAGAGGTGGCCGAGCCGTTCCTCGTCCGTGAGGGACTGCTCGCCCGCACCCCGCGGGGACGGGTGGCCACCCCGGCCGCCTGGACACACCTCGGCCTCACCCCGCCCCGCACCGCCACAGCAGGAAACGGACAACAGGACCTGTTCGGGACCTGAGCGGTTCATCGGCGGGGGCAATGGCGGGGCCAGGAACCCAGGTGCCATGCTGAGCGTTGTTCCATGCACGCGGACTCGCTTAGACTCCGCCGATGCCGCCTTTGTCGGCAGCACACAACCAACCCCCATCCATCAGGCCGCTCAGCCATCGCGGTCGCATGAAGGAAGTTCCGACCCGTGAGTCCTTTGACCCTCCTGCCGTTCATCGTGCTCATCGGGGCCATGTTCCTGATGACCCGGTCGGCCAAGAAGAAGCAGCAGCAGGCCGCCGACATGCGGAACGAGATGCAGCCCGGCAGTGGCGTCCGCACCATCGGGGGCATGTACGCGACGGTCAAGGAGGTCAGTGAAGACACGGTCCTCCTCGACGCCGGGCCCGGCGTGGAACTGCTCTTCGCGAAGAACGCGATCGGTGCCGTCCTGTCGGACGACGAGTACAACCGCATCGTCCACGGCATCGAGCACGACCTGAAGTCCGACTCCGACGTCGTCCCCGACGACGCCTCCTCCCTCACCGACCCCGCCGACGCCGACGAGTCCGCCGACGAAGCTGCCGCCGCCTCCGACGACAAGTCCGTCGACCTCGGCAAGAAGGGCGCGTCCGACGAGGACGCGGTGAAGGCCGACGAGCCCGAGGTCCAGCAGGCCGAGGCCGACGAGGAGCCGAAGAAGACCGACGGCGACTCCGACGCGAAGAAGTAGTCACGCCCCCGGGGCTCGCGGATCACATCCGTGCGCCCCGGGGCGTGCGCATCTCGCACGGGATCCCGACTACATGTCATGGCCGCCGCCCTGACCAGGCACGAGGCGGCCCGAGAGGGAGTACAAGAAGGTGGCAGCACCTAAGAAGGGCCGGAACGCGAGCGCCCAGAGCAAGCCAGGGCGCTCGCTGGCCCTGATCCTGATCGCCATCGTGGGGCTCACCGGGGGCATGTTCGCCACCGGGCACACGACCCCGCGACTCGGCATCGACCTTGCCGGCGGCACCAGCATCACACTGGAGGCGAAGGCCGACCAAGGGTCCGCGATCAACAAGGCCAACATGGACACCGCGGTCGAGATCATGAACCGCCGTGTCAACGGTCTGGGCGTCTCCGAGGCGGAGGTGCAGACCCAGGGCGACAAGAACATCATCGTCAACATCCCCAAGGGCACCAACTCCAAGGAAGCCCGGGCGCAGGTCGGCACCACCGCCAAGCTGTACTTCCGTCCCGTGCTGGCCCAGGAGGCCACCGGCGCCGCCGCGGGCACCGCCTCGCCGAGCGCCTCCGCCACGGGCTCCTCCAGCGCCTCGCCGAGCTCGACCGCGAGCCCGTCCGCGAGCGCCTCCGGCACCGGTGAGAAGGCGAGCTCCTCGTCCTCGCCGTCGGCCACCGCCACCTCGCAGGGCCGCGCGGTCACCGACGCGCTGAAGGCCGACTCCACGCCGTCCTCGTCCGCGAGCGGCAGCGCCAAGGCATCCGCCAGCCCGTCGGCCTCCGCCTCGACGAGCACCGACGCCGAGTCCGCCGCGCTCCAGGCCAAGTACGCGGCGCTGGACTGCAGCAAGAAGTCCGTGCGCACCAAGGCCGGCGAGGGCGTCAAGCCCGAGGACCCGACCGTCGCCTGCGGTGAGATCTCCGGCGTCTGGTACAAGTACGTGCTCGGCCCGTCCGCCGTCGCCGGCACCGAGATCGACAAGGCCTCGGCCGTCTTCGACACGCAGGGCGCCTCCGGCTGGCAGGTCACCATGGACTTCAACTCCAAGGGGACGAAGAAGTTCGCCGACATCACCGCCCAGCTGGCGCAGAACACCCAGCCGCTGAACGAGTTCGCCATCGTCCTCGACGGTGACGTCGTCTCCAGCCCCTACGTGCAGAACGCGATCTCCGGCGGCAACGCCCAGATCTCCGGCAGCTTCACCCAGGAAGAGGCCCAGAACCTCGCGAACATGCTGTCGTACGGTGCGCTTCCGCTCTCCTTCAAGGAGCAGAGCGTGACCACCGTGACCGCCGCGCTCGGCGGTGACCAGCTGCACGCCGGTCTGCTGGCCGGCGCCATCGGCCTCGCCCTGGTCGTGATCTACCTGGTGGCCTACTACCGCGGTCTGGCGCTCGTCGCGCTCGCCTCGCTGCTGGTCTCCGGCGCCCTCACCTACGTGCTCATGGCGCTGCTCGGCCCGGCCATCGGCTTCGCGCTGAACCTGCCCGCCGTCTGTGGAGCCATCGTCGCGATCGGTATCACGGCGGACTCGTTCATCGTGTACTTCGAACGCATCCGGGACGAGATCCGCGAGGGCCGCACCCTGCGACCCGCCGTCGAGCGGGCCTGGCCGCGCGCCCGGCGCACCATCCTGGTCTCGGACTTCGTGTCGTTCCTCGCCGCCGCGGTGCTGTTCATCGTCACGGTCGGCAAGGTCCAGGGCTTCGCGTTCACCCTCGGTCTGACGACCGTCCTCGACGTGGTCGTGGTCTTCTTCTTCACCAAGCCGCTGATGACCCTGCTCGCCCGCCGCAAGTTCTTCGCGAACGGCCACAAGTGGTCCGGGCTCGACCCCAAGAGCCTGGGCGCGCAGCCGCCGATTCGCCGCACCCGCCGTCCCGCCGGTCCGGCCGGCCCCGTCGAGACGAAGGAGGCGTGAGCGTGTCGAAACTCGGCAACCTCGGCGCCCGACTGCACCGTGGCGAGGTCAGCTACGACTTCATCGGCCACCGCAAGCTCTGGTACGGCATCTCGATCCTGATCACCATCACGGCCATCCTGGGCCTCGCGGTCCGCGGCCTGAACATGGGCATCGACTTCCAGGGCGGTGCGGTCTTCACCACCCCGAAGAACACCCATGTCTCCGTCTCGCAGGCCGAGGACGCCGCCGCGGCGGCGTCCGGCCACGAGGCGGTCGTGCAGAAGCTCGGCGACGGCTCGCTGCGCATCCAGATCGCCGGCATGGACACCCAGCAGTCCGACCAGATCAAGGACGACCTGGCCAAGGACTTCGACCTCAACCCGGAGTCGATCGCCGCGGACCTCGTCGGCCCCAGCTGGGGTGACCAGATCGCCAACAAGGCCTGGCAGGGTCTGGCGATCTTCATGGTCCTCGTCGTGATCTACCTGGCGATCGCCTTCGAATGGCGCATGGCCATCGCGGCACTCGTCGCCCTGATCCACGACATCACCATCACGGTCGGCATCTACGCCCTCGTCGGCTTCGAGGTCACGCCCGGTACGGTGATCGGTCTGCTCACGATCCTCGGTTACTCGCTGTACGACACGGTCGTCGTCTTCGACTCCCTCAAGGAACAGACGAAGGACCTCACCAAGCAGACCCGCTTCACCTACAGCGAGGTCGCCAACCGCTCGATCAACGGCACCCTGGTCCGTTCCATCAACACCACCGTGGTCGCGCTGCTGCCGGTCGCGGGCCTGCTGTTCATCGGCGGCGGTGTCCTCGGGGCGGGCACGCTCAACGACATCTCGCTGTCGCTGTTCGTCGGTCTCGCGGCCGGCGCCTACTCCTCGATCTTCATCGCCACGCCGCTCGTCGCCGACCTCAAGGAGCGCGAGCCGCAGATGAAGGCCCTGAAGAAGCGCGTCCTGGCCAAGCGGGCCCAGGCCGCCGCCGACGAGGAACTCGCCGACGCCCGTGGTGACTTCGGTGACGAGGACGCCACCCCGGCGGTAGTCGGACCGCGCGACCAGTCCGGGCCGCGCAGCCGCCGCCGTCCTTCGGGGAAGCGCCGATGACCGACGTCGTCGACACCACGACCCTGCTGCTCAGCCGTATCCGCGATGTGGCCGACTACCCGGAGCAGGGGGTGATGTTCAAGGACATCACCCCGCTCCTGGCGGACCCGGTGGCGTTCACCGCGCTCACCGACGCCTTCGCGGCGATCGCCGAGCGCACCGGCGCCACCAAGATCGTCGGCCTGGAGGCCCGGGGCTTCATCCTGGGCGCCCCGGTCGCCGTCCGCGCCGGCCTCGGCTTCATCCCCGTGCGCAAGGCGGGCAAGCTCCCCGGAGCCACCCTCAGCCAGGCCTACGACCTGGAGTACGGCTCGGCGGAGATCGAGGTGCACGCCGAGGACCTCACCGCCGACGACCGGATCCTGATCGTCGACGACGTGCTCGCCACCGGCGGCACCGCCGAGGCCGCGATCCAGCTCATCCACCGCGCGGGCGCCGAGGTCGCGGGCGTCGCCGTTCTGATGGAGCTGAGCTTCCTCGACGGCCGCCCCCGCCTGCAGGCGGCGCTCGGCGAGGCCCCGCTGGACGCCCTGCTGACCGTCTGAGCACCGCTGTACGCCGTAAGGGCGGGCCCGGAGGAATCCGGTGCCCGCCCCTTGCGTTGCAGGGGTTGACGGTCCTCACATCGGCCTGAAGGCGATGCCGGAGCCCAGGATCGCTACGATGGGTCCTCCGGAGCCTGACCGGGGGACCCGGATCGCGCACGAGGAGTCCTCTTGCCTGACGAGGCCCAGCACCTGACCGCCGCCAAGCCCGAGCCCGCCTCGGCACCTGCGGCCAAGCCGGCGCAAGCCGACGCCGGCGGGCCGGTCGAGCACGACCGTTCCGCGCCCGTCGACAAGCCGGCCGAGCAGCCGCGCCCCAAGCCGGCCCCGCCCGAGCGCCCCGCGACCGCGCAGCCCCCCGCCCGCTCCGCCTCCTCCAACCGCGTCCGCGCCCGTCTCGCCCGCCTCGGCGTCCAGCGCGCCAACCCCTACAACCCGGTCCTGGAGCCGCTGCTGCGGATAGTGCGCAGCAACGACCCCAAGGTCGAGACCGCGACGCTGCGCCAGATCGAGAAGGCCTACCAGGTCGCCGAGCGCTGGCACCGGGGCCAGAAGCGCAAGAGCGGCGACCCGTACATCACCCACCCCCTCGCGGTGACCACGATCCTCGCCGAGCTGGGCATGGATCCGGCCACCCTCATGGCGGGCCTGCTGCACGACACCGTCGAGGACACCGAGTACGGCCTCGACGACCTGCGCCGTGACTTCGGCGACGTCGTCGCCCTGCTCGTCGACGGCGTCACCAAGCTGGACAAGGTCAAGTTCGGCGAGGCCGCGCAGGCCGAGACCGTGCGCAAGATGGTCGTCGCCATGGCCAAGGACCCGCGCGTCCTGGTCATCAAGCTCGCCGACCGCCTGCACAACATGCGCACCATGCGCTACCTCAGGCGCGAGAAGCAGGAGAAGAAGGCGCGCGAGACCCTCGAGATCTACGCGCCCCTCGCCCACCGCCTCGGCATGAACACCATCAAGTGGGAGCTGGAGGACCTCGCGTTCGCGATCCTCTACCCCAAGATGTACGACGAGATCGTACGGCTGGTGGCCGAAAGGGCTCCGAAGCGTGACGAGTACCTGGCCATAGTGACCGACGAGGTCCAGTCCGACCTCCGTGCCGCCCGCATCAAGGCGACCGTCACCGGCCGCCCGAAGCACTACTACAGCGTCTACCAGAAGATGATCGTCCGCGGCCGGGACTTCGCGGAGATCTACGACCTGGTGGGCATCCGCGTCCTGGTGGACACCGTCCGCGACTGCTACGCGGCGCTGGGCACCGTCCACGCCCGCTGGAACCCGGTTCCGGGGCGGTTCAAGGACTACATCGCGATGCCCAAGTTCAACATGTACCAGTCGCTGCACACGACGGTCATCGGGCCCAACGGCAAGCCCGTCGAACTCCAGATCCGTACGTTCGACATGCACCGCCGCGCCGAGTACGGCATCGCCGCGCACTGGAAGTACAAGCAGGAGGCCGTCGCCGGCGCCTCCAAGGTGCGCACCGACGTGCCGAAGGCCGGCAAGGGCAAGGACGACCACCTCAACGACATGGCGTGGCTGCGCCAGCTGCTCGACTGGCAGAAGGAGACCGAGGACCCCAGCGAGTTCCTGGAGTCCCTGCGCTTCGACCTGTCCCGCAACGAGGTCTTCGTCTTCACCCCGAAGGGTGATGTCATCGCGCTGCCCGCGGGTGCCACCCCGGTCGACTTCGCGTACGCGGTCCACACCGAGGTCGGCCACCGCACCATAGGAGCGCGGGTCAACGGCAGGCTCGTACCGCTCGAATCGACGCTGGACAACGGCGACCTCGTGGAGGTCTTCACCTCCAAGGCCACCGGCGCGGGCCCGTCCCGCGACTGGCTGGGTTTCGTCAAGTCACCCCGGGCCCGCAACAAGATCCGGGCGTGGTTCTCCAAGGAGCGCCGCGACGAGGCGATCGAGCACGGCAAGGACGCCATCGCGCGGGCCATGCGCAAGCAGAACCTGCCGATCCAGCGCATCCTGACCGGCGACTCCCTGGTCACACTGGCGCACGAGATGCGCTACCCGGACATCTCCTCGCTGTACGCGGCGATCGGCGAGGGCCATGTGGCCGCGCAGAACGTCGTACAGAAGCTGGTGCAGGCGCTCGGCGGCGAGGAGGCGGCCACCGAGGAGATCGACGAGGCGGTCCCGCCGTCCCGCACCCGTGGCCGCAAGCGGCGCAGCAACCAGGACCCCGGGGTCGTGGTCAAGGGCGTCGACGACGTCTGGGTCAAGCTGGCCCGCTGCTGCACGCCCGTCCCCGGTGACCCGATCATCGGTTTCGTCACCCGCGGTAGTGGCGTATCGGTTCACCGCAGTGACTGCGTCAACGTGGAGTCACTGTCCCGGGAGCCGGAGCGCATCCTGGACGTCGAGTGGGCGCCCACGCAGTCCTCGGTCTTCCTGGTCGCCATCCAGGTAGAGGCCCTGGACCGCTCCCGGCTGCTGTCGGACGTCACCCGGGTGCTGTCCGACCAGCACGTGAACATCCTCTCGGCGGCCGTCCAGACCTCCCGCGACCGGGTCGCGACCTCCCGCTTCACCTTCGAGATGGGCGACCCCAAGCACCTCGGTCACGTCCTGAAGGCCGTACGGGGCGTGGAGGGCGTGTACGACGTCTACCGGGTGACCTCGGCCCGTCGGCCGTAGCAGGCCATGAGGAAGGCCCCCGTACGCGGTGTACGGGGGCCTTCCTCATGGCGGTGGCGGTATCAGCCGCCGAACTCCTGCAGACCCTTCAGCGCCTGGTCCAGCAGTGCCTGGCGGCCCTCCAGCTCGCGCTCCAGCTTGTCGGCACGGGAGGCGTTGCCCTGGGCGCGGGCCTGGTCGATCTGCGCCCGCAGCTTGTCCACCGCGGCCTGGAGCTGGCCGGTCAGGCCCTCGGCACGCGCGCGTGCCTCCGGGTTGGTGCGGCGCCACTCGGCCTCCTCGGCCTCCTGGATCGCCCGCTCCACGGCGTGCATCCGGCCCTCGACCTTCGGCCGGGCGTCCCGCGGCACATGGCCGATGGTCTCCCAGCGTTCGTTGATCGAGCGGAACGCGGCACGCGCCGTCTTCAGATCACCGATCGGCAGGAGCTTCTCGGCCTCCTCGGCCAGCTCCTCCTTGAGCTTCAGGTTCTCCGACTGCTCGGCGTCCCGCTCGGCGAAGACTCCGCTGCGCGCCGCGAAGAACACGTCCTGGGCACCGCGGAAGCGGTTCCACAGGTCGTCCTCGTGCTCGCGCTGGGCGCGGCCCGCGGCCTTCCAGTCGGCCATCAGCTCGCGGTAGCGGGCGGCCGTCGGACCCCAGTCCGTCGAACCCGACAGCGCCTCGGCCTCCGCGACCAGGCGCTCCTTGATCCGGCGGGCGTCCTCACGCTGTGCGTCCAGCTGCGCGAAGTGGGCCTTGCGGCGCTTGGAGAACGCCGAGCGCGCGTGCGAGAAGCGGTGCCAGAGCTCGTCGTCGGACTTGCGGTCCAGGCGCGGCAGACCCTTCCAGGTGTCCACCAGGGCCCGCAGCCGCTCGCCGGCCGCCCGCCACTGGTCGGACTGTGCGAGCTGCTCCGCCTCGGCGACCAGCTCCTCCTTGGCGTGGCGGGCCTCGTCGGACTGCTTGGCCCGCTGCTGCTTGCGCTCCTCGCGGCGCGACTCGACCGCCGCCACCAGCTTGTCCAGCCGGGTGCGCAGCGCGTCCAGGTCACCGACCACGTGGTGCGCGTCGACCTGGTCGCGGATGTGGTCGATGGCGACCTGTGCGTCCTTCGCCGACAGATCGGTTGTCTGCACCCGCTTCTCGAGGAGGCCGATCTCGACAACCAGGCCCTCGTACTTGCGCTCGAAGTAGGCCAAGGCCTCCTCGGGGGAGCCGGCCTGCCAGGAACCGACGACCTGCTCGCCGTCGGCCGTACGCACGTACACGGTCCCCGTCTCGTCGACGCGGCCCCACGGGTCGCTGCTCACAGCGCCTCCTCCACATGATGCCTCCGAGGGGCTACGGCGCCCCCGGGCATCGTCCACAGTTTCGTCACGGCCAACATAGGCGACCGGCGGGGCGCCTGTCCGCATCCAGCGCGACCGAATTCCGCAGTTGGCCGCCCTGGACGTCAGGACTTCGTGACCGTCGCCTTGTTGATCACCACGGTCGCGTTCGGGGCACCGTCACCGGCGCCGGTGTTCTCACCCGCGGCGGCGATCTTCTTCAGGACCTTCATGCCCTCGGCCGACACCGTACCGAACGGGGTGTAGCTCGGCGGGAGCGAACTGTCCTGGTAGACGAGGAAGAACTGGCTGCCGCCGGTGTGCGCCTGGCCGGTGTTGGCCATGGCGACCGTGCCCGCCGGGTAGATGTTGTCCTTGAGGCTCTTGTCCTTCAGGTTCTCGTCCGGGATGGTGTAGCCCGGTCCGCCGCTGCCGCTGCCCGTGGGGTCGCCGCACTGCAGGACGTAGATCCCGTTGGTGGTCAGCCGGTGGCACTTCGTGTGGTCGAAGTAGCCCTTCCCGGCGAGGAAGTCGAACGAGTTGACCGTGTGCGGGGCCGCGGCCGTCTTCAGCGCTATGTCGATGTCACCGCACGTCGTGGCCAGCTTCATCGTGTAGTCGGCCGACTTGTCGATGGTGACCGACGGCTCCTTCTTCCACGACAGCTTCTTCACCGAGCCTGCGGCGGCCTTCTCGCACGGGTCCTTCGCCGCGCTCGCCGAGGCCTCCGGGCTCGCCTCCGCGCTCGTGTTCGACTTGTCGTCCTTGTCGTCCTTCAGCACGCCCGTCGTGTACAGCGTGAGGCTGCCGATCACGATCACGCCGAGCACCGACGCGATCACCGAGTTGCGCACGCGCGCCTTGCGCCGCGACGCCGTTCGGCGCTGCTGCTGCCGCAAGAACTTCTCCCGGGCGAGCTGACGCTTGCGCTGTTCCTGGGTGACCACCGGATTCTCTCCTTGTGCGTCTCGTGACATCGACCGCTTGCGTGTGCCCCGTACCGTATATGGGTTCGCTGAGGAAACGGCAGCGCCGGTAGGCTCTGACAGCGGCTGTCGCCGCGCGGAAGCCTCCCGTAATCGACACAACCAAGGACGATCGTGCTCATTGCCGGGTTCCCCGCCGGGGCCTGGGGGACGAACTGTTATCTCGTCGCCCCCGCCGCCGGTGAGGAGTGCGTGATCATCGACCCGGGCCACCAGGCGGCCCCCGGAGTCGAGGAAGCGCTGAAGAAGCATCGGCTCAAGCCCGTCGCCGTCGTCCTCACCCACGGCCACATCGACCATGTGGCCTCGGTCGTCCCGGTCTGCGGCGCGCACGACGTGCCGGCCTGGATCCACCCCGAGGACCGGTTCATGATGAGCGACCCCGAGAAGGCGCTCGGCCGGTCCATCGGGATGCCGCTGATGGGCGAGCTGACCGTGGGGGAGCCGGACGACGTCCGCGAGCTGACCGACGGCGTCGAGCTGGACCTGGCGGGTCTGCGGTTCTCCGTCGCGCACGCGCCGGGCCATACCAAGGGGTCGGTGACCTTCCGGATGCCCGAGACGACCGAGATCCCCTCGGTCTTCTTCTCCGGGGATCTGCTGTTCGCCGGCTCCATCGGACGCACCGACCTGCCCGGCGGTGACATGGCCGAGATGCTCGACTCGCTGGCCCGCGTGTGCCTGCCGCTCGACGACTCGACCGTGGTCCTGTCCGGCCACGGCCCCCAGACGACCATCGGCCAGGAGCGCGCCACCAACCCGTATCTGCGGCAGGTGGCGGCCGCCGGCCAGGGAGCGGACCCGACGGCCCCTCCCCGACGAGGAATGTGACGAGAGACCTCCGTGAGCACCTTTCAGGCCCCCAAGGGCACGTACGACCTTCTGCCGCCCGACTCCGCCCGCTACCTCGCGGTCCGCGAGGCGATCGCCGCACCGCTGCGCAACTCCGGCTACGGGTACGTCGAGACGCCCGGCTTCGAGAACGTGGAGCTCTTCGCCCGCGGTGTCGGTGAGTCCACCGACATCGTGACCAAGGAGATGTACGCCTTCGAGACCAAGGGCGGCGACAAGCTGGCCCTGCGCCCCGAGGGAACCGCCTCCGTCCTGCGCGCGGCCCTCGAGGCCAACCTGCACAAGACGGGCAACCTCCCCGTCAAGCTCTGGTACTCCGGCTCGTACTACCGCTACGAGCGCCCCCAGAAGGGCCGCTACCGCCACTTCTCCCAGGTCGGCGCCGAGGCGATCGGCGCGGAGGACCCGGCGCTGGACGCCGAGCTGATCATCCTGGCCGACCAGGCGTACCGCTCGCTGGGCCTCAGGAACTTCCGCATCCTGCTGAACAGCCTCGGCGACAAGGAGTGCCGTCCGGTGTACCGGGCCGCCCTCCAGGACTTCCTGCGCGGCCTGGACCTCGACGAGGACACCCTGCGCCGCGCCGAGATCAACCCGCTGCGCGTCCTGGACGACAAGCGCGAGGCGGTCCAGAAGCAGCTCGGTGACGCCCCCCTTCTGCGGGACTACCTCTGCGACGCCTGCAAGGCGTACCACGAGGAGGTCCGTGAGCTGATCACGGCCGCCGGCGTCGCCTTCGAGGACGACCCCAAGCTGGTCCGCGGCCTGGACTACTACACCCGGACGACCTTCGAGTTCGTCCACGACGGCCTGGGCTCCCAGTCCGCGGTGGGCGGCGGCGGCCGCTACGACGGTCTGTCGGAGATGATCGGCGGCCCGGCGCTGCCGTCCGTCGGCTGGGCGCTCGGCGTCGACCGCACGGTCCTCGCCCTGGAGGCCGAGGGCGTCGAGCTCGACCTGCCGTCCACCACCTCCGTCTACGCCGTCCCGCTCGGCGAGGAGGCCCGCCGGGTGCTGTTCGCCAAGGTCACGGAGCTGCGCAAGCTCGGTGTCGCGGCCGACTTCTCCTACGGCGCCAAGGGGCTCAAGGGCGCGATGAAGAGCGCCAACCGCAGCGGCGCCCGCTACACGATCGTCGCAGGCGAACGTGACCTCGCCGAGGGCGTCGTCCAGCTCAAGGACATGGAGTCCGGCGAGCAGACGGCGATCGGCGTGAACGAGATCGTGGCGGAGCTGGAGGCCCGGCTCGGCTAGCACGGGTACGTGGTGATGTACGTGTTTCCACGGAGGTGATCCGGGGCGCGGGCGCGCAAGAGTTCTGTGCGTCCGCACCGTGAGAGCCGAAGGGAACCATGGCGTGAAGTCCGTGACCAGTGAGCGATGGCGGGCGGCGATCGGCCCGGGACCGGGCACGGAGGCCCGCCACATCCTGTGGCCGGCCTCCTTTCCCGGCACGTCCAGGGCGCGAGTTCCCGCGCACGCGCTGGCCGGTCTGCTCTTCGTCACCGCGCTGTGCCAGGTCTTCCTGCTCTTCTACTGGGCCGACAACGCCCAGATGCGCGGGGAGTACCGCTACGCCGCCCTGTGGCAGACGGTGGTGCTCATGGCCGTACCGCTCCTGCTGATGCGCGAGGTGCTGCGGGGCGCGCTGCGGGGCTGGAAGGGGGCGTGGTTCAGGCTGCTGACCGCCCTGGCCTGGATCGTGTCGGTCCCCGCGACCCTGCTCATGCTGCTGGGCAATGCCGAACAGACCCGCGGCACCTACTGCACGGGCGGCATCCACCCGCCCGAGCGTCCGCTCGCCGACTGGGCGGTGCCTCTCTGCATCGCCCTGGCGCTGGCGGCGGGGTCGGCTGCCGCGTGGCTGGTGTGGGTGGTCTCGCGTCGCCGGGCACGGCCCGAGGACCTGTACCGGGTCTGGCTCGCCGCGCTCCTGGTCACCCTGGTGACGACCCTGGCGCCGTGGCTGGAGTCGGCGCAGACCTGCCGCACCGGAGCGTGACGCGCCTGCTCAGTCCAGCAACCCGAACCGCATCGCGCTGGTGACGGCTGCCGTACGGTCGTCCACCCCCAGCTTGGCGAAGGCCCGCAGCAGGTGGGTCTTCACCGTCGACTCCCCGATGAACAGGCGTCTGCCGATCTCCGCGTTGGTGCAGCCCTCGGCGACCAGTCGCAGCACCGCCGTCTCACGGGTCGACAGACGAGGGCGTTCAGGCTTGGTGCGGAGCTGGTCGACCAGGCGGGCCGCCACCGACGGGGCCAGCACCGTCTCGCCGCGCGCCGCCCGGCGTACCGCCTCCGCCAGTTGGCCCCGGGGCAGGTCCTTCAGGAGATAGCCCGCCGCGCCCGCCTCCACGGCCCGCAGGATGTCCCGGTCCGTCTCGTACGTCGTCAGGACGATCACCCGGCACGGCAGCCCGGCCTCCGCCATCCGCACGATCGACTCCACACCGCCGCCGCCCGGCATCCTGAGGTCCATCAGCACGATGTCGGGGCGCAGTTCGGCGGCCAGGGCCTCCGCCCGGGGGCCGCTCTCCGCGTCGGCGACGATCTCCAGATCCGGCTCGGCGCTCAGCATCGCCCGCAGTCCCTCACGTACGACGGGATGGTCGTCGGCCAGGACGATCCTGATCACGTGGTCCCCCTCCTCACCCCGGCCGGGACGGGCAGCCGGACGGTGACCGTCGTGCCCTCGCCCGGCGCACTGCGCACCAGCGTGGTCCCGCCCACCTCCGCCGCCCTCGCCCGCAGTCCCGCCAGACCATAGCCGTCCGAGGAGACGGCCGGGTCGAAGCCCGGGCCGTCGTCGCGCACCGACACCGTCAGACCGCCCTCGTCGTACCCCAGACAGATCGTCACCCGCGCCGAAATCCCGGCGTGCTTACGGGCGTTGGTCAGCGCCTCCTGGCAGGAGCGCAGCGCCACCACCTCCGGCCCGGCGGGCAGCGCGCGCACCTCGCCCGTGATGTCCAGATCCGCCGAGTGCCGCGCGGCCAGCCGGCCGAGCGCGTCCGGCAGCGAGGTCCCGGCCAGATCGGCGGGGGTGCCGCCCGCGACCAGGGCACGGGCCTCGGCCAGGTTCTGCCGGGCGGTCTCGTCCATCAGCCGCAGATGCGCGCGGGCCCGCGCCGCGTCCGTCTCCAGCTCCGCCTCCACCGCCTGCGTCAGCATCAGCAGGCTGGTGAAGCCCTGCGCGAGCGTGTCATGGATCTCGCGGGCCATCCGCTCCCGCTCCGCGAGCGCCCCATGGGCCGCCGACAGCCGGGCCACCTCGCTGCGGCTGGCGTCCAGCTCGGCGATCAGCTCGGCGCGTTCCGCGCTCTGCTCGATGATCCGGATGATCCAGCTGCCGACGGCCGCCGAGAAGACGAGGGTGACCAGGGCGAACAGTCCGTTGAAGAAGACCTCCTGGTCGCTGGGCCACCACAGCAGCGCCCAGCCCACCACGGGCGCGATGTTGATCACGGCCACCGCGATCAGGGCGGGCCGCAGCCTCAGCGTCATGAAGCACTGCGGCACCAGCGCGAACGTCATCAGCCGGGTCTCGCCCACCAGCACCGCCGACGGCAGGAACAGCGCCATCTCGCCCGCGAGATACCCGAGGGACCGGCGGTCGTCGGGCGCCCGTGCGTCGTTCATCATGGGACGCCCCACGACGACGTACCACGGGACGAGCGGCACGAGGAGCCCGGCCGCCGCCACGCGGACCGGCCACCCCGGATGTTCGGTGCCGAGCACGAACACCAGGGTGGCCACCCAGATCAGCGCGAAGTACACGTCCCAGATGCGGAAGGAACTGTCCCAGATGTCCGTGCCGGCCCCGGAGGGACCGCTCATCCGTCGCGCCGGTTCTTCCACCGGAAGGTCAGCAGACACAGCGCCAATCCTCCGACGCACCACGCCCCGAGGACCAGGGCCACCCGTCCGAACTCCCAGCTGCCCGCCTGCTCCAGGACCCGCGCCGACTCCGGCAGGAACACCCCGCGCAGCCCCTGGCACATCCACTTCAGCGGGAACAGCGCGCCGATCCTCAGCATCCAGTCGGGGATCGTGGCGACCGAGATGTACACCCCGGAGATGAACTGGAGCACCAGGAAGGGCAGGACGACCACCGACGTGGCGCTCTTGCCCGACTTGGGGACCGAGCTGATCGCGATGCCGAGCAGCGCACAGGCCGTGAGCCCCAGGACGAAGATCCACGCGAAGTCGAACCAGTGCGCCGCCGACGAGGGCAGATCGACGTCGTACAGCGTGGTGCCGACCAGCAGCAGGACGGCCGTCTCCAGCGCCCCGGTGACCAGAACCAGCCAGATCTTGCCCAGGAAGTACGCGGCCGGCGGCATCGGTGTGCCGCGCAGCCGGCGCAGCACCTTCTCGTCCCGCTCGATCGCGATCGAGATGCCCAGCGACTGGAAGCTGGTCGACATGATGCCGGCCGCCATCATCGCCGGGACGTACAGCTGCGAGGCCGTGACGCCCGCCCCGCTGACGTCGTCCTTGAAGATCGACGCGAACAGGAACAGGAAGACGACGGGGAAGGCGAAGGTGAAGACCACCTGTTCGCGCTGGCGGAAGAACTGCTTCAGCTCCAGGGCGCCCCGGTGCAGGCCCAGCGTCCAGGCGCCGGGCAGACGCGGGGAGACGGCCTCCGTCCGGGGTGCGGCCGCGGTCGTGGTCATCGGGGGTCCCCCTGTCCGGTCAGGCTCAGATACACGTCCTCCAAGGTGGGCCGGGTCACCGTCAGCCCCGGGATCTCGCCGTCGAAGCGCTGCGTCAGCTCGGCGACCACACGCGTCGGGGTGTCCGTGCGCGTGCTCCGCGCGCTCCCGTCGGGTTCGGTCCAGGCGACCGTCGCGCCCGTGCCGTACCGCTCCCGCAGGGCGGCCGGCTCGCCCTCGGCGACGACCCGGCCGCCGGCCACGACCGCGAGCCGGTCGGCGAGCGCCTCCGCCTCCTCCAGGTAGTGCGTGGTCAGCAGGATGGTCGTGCCCTCGTCGGCGAGGGTGCGGATCAGGTCCCAGAACTGCCGGCGGGCGGCCGGGTCGAACCCGGTCGTCGGCTCGTCGAGCAGCAGCAGATCCGGGCCGCCGATCACCCCGAGCGCCACGTCGAGACGGCGGCGCTGCCCGCCCGAGAGGGTCTTCGTCCGGCTGTCCGCCTTCGCCTCCAGACCCACCAGGGAGATCACCTGCTCCGGGTCGCGCGGCCTCGGGTAGTAGCGCGCGAAATGCCGTACGGTCTCGCGGACCGTCAACTCGGCGGGCGCGGATTCGTCCTGCCAGACGATTCCGACACGTGAGCGCCACGCGCGCGTGCCCGTCGCCGGGTCCGCGCCCAGCACCCTCACCTCGCCCCCGTCCCTCGCGCGGTGTCCCTGGAGGATCTCCACCGTGGTGCTCTTGCCGGCGCCGTTCGGTCCGAGCAGGCCGAAGACCTCGCCCGCGCGGATCCCCAGATCGACGCCGTCCAGCGCGGTCACGTCCCCGTACTGCTTGCGCAGCCCCCGTACGTCCACCGCGAGGTCGTTCGCGTGTGCTGTCATGCCGTAGAGACTCGGCCGGAACCGCGCGTTCCGGGACGACCGTGCGGGCCTCCTTATGTCCATCGAACGGTGGATACCCGGCCCGGTGCGGCACAATGGCCCCTGCCCGAAGATGGTCCAACTCTCAAACACGGATCGGCGTGATGAGCAAGACGACAGTCAAAGACGTCTCCACGGAGTCCGAGCCCGAGCGTGACACCGCGGCCGCGCCCCGGACGGCGGGCGGCAGCCGTGCGTTCGCGATCCTGCTGCTGATCACCGGCGCGGCCGGTCTGCTCGCCGCGTGGGTCATCACGATCGACAAGTTCAAACTGCTCGAGGCCAAGGTCGCGGGCACGACCTTCACGCCCGGGTGCAGCCTGAACCCGGTGGTCTCCTGCGGCAGCGTGATGGAGTCCAAGCAGGCCGCCGCCTTCGGCTTCCCCAACCCGATGCTCGGCCTGGTCTGCTACGGCATCGTCATCTGCGTCGGCATGAGCCTGCTGGCCGGGGCCCGCTTCCCGCGCTGGTACTGGCTCACCTTCAACTTCGGCACGCTCTTCGGCGTCGCCTTCTGCACCTGGCTGCAGTTCCAGTCCCTGTACCGGATCAACGCCCTGTGCCTGTGGTGCTCGCTGGCCTGGGTCGCCACGATCACCATGTTCTGGTACGTGACCTCGTTCAACATCCGCAACGCCTTCCTGCCCGCCCCGCGCTGGCTGAAGAGCTTCTTCGGCGAGTTCACCTGGGTCGTGCCCGTGCTGCACATCGGCATCATCGGCATGCTGATCCTGACCCGCTGGTGGGAGTTCTGGACCAGCTGACCCCGACTTCCCAGGGCCCGGCGGGATTGTCAGTGGTGTGATTTAGGGTTTCAGCGTGGAACCCGACCTGTTCACCGCCGCAGCAGAAGAACGCCAGGAGAAGGACCCCGCCGGGAGTCCCCTGGCGGTCCGGATGCGCCCGCGCACCCTGGACGAGGTCGTGGGCCAGCAGCACCTGCTGAAGCCGGGCTCCCCCCTGCGCCGTCTGGTCGGCGAGGGGGCCAAGGGCCCGGCCGGGCCCTCCTCGGTGATCCTCTGGGGCCCGCCCGGCACCGGGAAGACCACCCTGGCGTACGTCGTGTCCAAGGCGACGAACAAGCGGTTCGTGGAGCTCTCCGCGATCACCGCGGGCGTCAAGGAGGTCCGCGCGGTCATCGACGGCGCCCGCCGCGCCACCGGGGGGTACGGCAAGGAGACCGTCCTCTTCCTCGACGAGATCCACCGCTTCAGCAAGGCCCAGCAGGACTCCCTCCTCCCGGCCGTCGAGAACCGCTGGGTGACCCTGATCGCGGCGACCACGGAGAACCCGTACTTCTCGGTGATCTCCCCGCTGCTCTCCCGCTCCCTGCTGCTCACCCTCGAACCCCTCACCGACGACGACCTGCGGGCGCTGCTCCGCAGGGCCCTGACCGACGAGCGCGGCCTCAAGGGCGCCGTCACCCTCCCCGAGGACACCGAGGCCCACCTCCTGCGCATCGCCGGCGGCGACGCCCGCCGCGCCCTGACCGCCCTGGAGGCCGCCGCCGGCGCCGCCCTCGACCAGGACGAGAGCGAGATCAGCCTCCAGACCCTGGAGCAGACCGTCGACCGGGCGGCGGTGAAGTACGACCGCGACGGCGACCAGCACTACGACGTCGCCAGCGCCCTCATCAAGTCCATCCGCGGCTCCGACGTCGACGCCGCCCTGCACTACCTCGCCCGCATGATCGAGGCCGGCGAGGACCCCCGCTTCATCGCCCGCCGACTGATGATCTCCGCCAGCGAGGACATCGGCCTCGCCGATCCGAACGCCCTGCCCACGGCCGTCGCCGCCGCCCAGGCCGTCGCCCTGATCGGCTTCCCCGAGGCCGCCCTCGTCCTCAGCCACGCCACCATCGCCCTCGCCCTCGCCCCCAAGTCCAACTCCGCGACCACCGCGATCGGCGCCGCCCTGGACGACGTACGCAAGGGACTGGCCGGGTCCGTGCCGCCGCATCTGCGCGACGGGCACTACAAGGGCGCCGCCAAGCTCGGCCACGCCCAGGGGTACGTGTATCCCCACGATCTGGCGGAGGGCATCGCCGCCCAGCAGTACGCACCGGACGCGATCAAGGACCGGGAGTACTACACCCCGACCCGGCACGGCGCGGAGGCGCGGTACGCCGACGCCGTGGAGTGGACCAGGAAGCACCTCGGTCGAAAGCGGTCCTGAGCACCCTGTAAACTCTTTCGGAGTGCTGCGTCCCGCGCTGTCAGAACGGGACAGTCAGCCGGAGGCCGGTCCCCGGACCGGCTCCAGGAGCGTCGCGCACCGTCGATCGGTGTCGCGGGCAGCCCACCACCACCCGCCGCACGGCGGGAGCGGCCGGTGGGCCACTCGCGTGCTGCACGTATGTGCCCAGACCAGGGGAGCGGCTGCCCGGCGGGTCCCTCGCGGACCTCATGGGTTTCCCCGGCTGCGGATGCGACCTCCCTTAACTCTGACAAGCCGAAAAACAGGAATGAGAGAGCAGTGGCGAACCAGTCCCGCCCCAAGGTCAAGAAGTCGCGTGCCCTCGGCATCGCGCTGACCCCGAAGGCCGTCAAGTACTTCGAGGCCCGCCCCTACCCGCCGGGCGAGCACGGCCGTGGCCGCAAGCAGAACTCGGACTACAAGGTCCGTCTGCTGGAGAAGCAGCGTCTGCGCGCGCAGTACGACCTCTCCGAGCGCCAGCTGGTCCGCGCCTACGAGCGTGCCTCCAAGGTGCAGGGCAAGACCGGTGAGGCCCTGATCATCGAGCTCGAGCGCCGTCTCGACGCGCTGGTGCTGCGTTCGGGCATCGCCCGCACCATCTACCAGGCCCGTCAGATGGTCGTGCACGGCCACATCGAGGTCAACGGCCAGAAGACCGACAAGCCTTCGTTCCGCGTCCGTCCCGACGACGTCGTGATGGTCCGCGAGCGCAGCCGCGAGAAGACCCTCTTCTCCATCGCCCGCGAGGGTGGCTTCGCCCCCGACGGCGAGACCCCGCGCTACCTCCAGGTGAACCTCAAGGCCCTGGCGTTCCGCCTGGACCGTGAGCCGAACCGCAAGGAGATCCCGGTGATCTGCGACGAGCAGCTCGTCGTCGAGTACTACGCCCGCTGATCCTCCGGCGGTCGCAGGACTTCTGCGCCCAGGCCCGTCGTCTCCCCGGAGACGGCGGGCTTTTGCATGCCCTTAATGCGGTACGGAGCCCTGCCCCCGGCGCGATAGGCTCGGCTCCGGAGTTAGATCCCAACACTGCAAAAGAGGTGCCAGGTGTCCGGTGGAGAGGTGGCCGGGATCCTGGTGGCCGTCTTCTGGGCGATCCTGGTCTCCTTCCTCGCCGTCGCGCTGGCGAGGCTGGCCCAGACGCTGAAGGCGACCACCAAGCTGGTCGCGGACGTGACCGACCAGGCCGTCCCGCTGCTGGCCGACGCCTCCGCGGCGGTGCGCTCCGCGCAGACCCAGATCGACCGGGTCGACGCCATCGCCTCCGACGTCCAGGAGGTCACCTCGAACGCCTCGGCGCTCTCGACGACCGTCGCCTCCACCTTCGGCGGCCCCCTGGTCAAGGTCGCCGCCTTCGGCTACGGCGTGCGCCGGGCCCTCGGCGGACGCCGGGAGGACATGCCCGCCCGTGAGCCCCGGCGTACCGTGATCGTGGGCCGCACGGTCTCCCGGCGGGAGAAGCGGAAGCCCCGTGGAAAGAGGGACTGAGAGCCAGCCATGTTCCGCCGTACGTTCTGGTTCACGACCGGCGTCGCCGCCGGTGTCTGGGCCACCACCAAGGTCAACCGCAAGCTGAAGCAGCTCACCCCGGAGAGCCTCGCCGCGACCGCGGCCAACAAGGCCCTCGAGACGGGGGCGCGCCTGAAGGACCGTGCGGTGGGCTTCGCGCTCGACGTCCGCGACAACATGGCCCAGCGCGAGGCGGAGCTCCAGGACGCCCTCGGTATCGACGAGGACCCCGCGCTCCCCGCGCCCCGGCGGTTCGCCGCCATCGAGAACAGCACCCACCCGAGGTACGTCCAGAGCACGACGTACTCGTACGACCGGAATGAGGACCACTGATGGAGTCGGCCGAGATTCGCCGCCGCTGGCTGAGCTTCTTCGAGGAGCGCGGGCACACCGTCGTCCCTTCGGCGTCGCTCATCGCGGACGACCCGACTCTGCTCCTCGTCCCCGCCGGCATGGTGCCCTTCAAGCCCTACTTCCTCGGTGAGGTCAAGCCGCCCTTCGCGCGCGCCACCAGCGTGCAGAAGTGCGTGCGCACCCCCGACATCGAAGAGGTCGGCAAGACCACCCGCCACGGCACGTTCTTCCAGATGTGCGGCAACTTCTCCTTCGGCGACTACTTCAAGGAAGGCGCCATCAAGTACGCCTGGGAGCTGCTCACCGGCGCCCAGGACAAGGGTGGTTACGGTCTGGAGCCGGAGAAGCTCTGGATCACCGTCTACCAGGACGACGACGAGGCCGAGCGCATCTGGCACGAGGTCGTCGGGGTGCCGAAGGAGCGCATCCAGCGCCTCGGCATGAAGGACAACTACTGGTCCATGGGCGTCCCCGGCCCGTGCGGCCCCTGCTCCGAGATCAACTACGACCGCGGCCCCGAGTTCGGCGTCGAGGGCGGCCCCGCCGTCAACGACGAGCGGTACGTGGAGATCTGGAACCTCGTCTTCATGCAGTACGAGCGCGGCGAGGGCATCGGCAAGGACAACTTCGAGATCCTCGGCGAGCTGCCGAGCAAGAACATCGACACGGGCCTGGGCCTCGAGCGTCTCGCCATGATTCTGCAGGGCGTGCAGAACATGTACGAGATCGACACCTCCATGGCCGTGATCGACAAGGCCACCGAGCTGACCGGCGTGGCCTACGGCGACGCCCATGACTCGGACGTCTCCCTGCGCGTGGTCACCGACCACATGCGCACCTCCGTGATGCTCATCGGCGACGGCGTCACCCCCGGCAACGAGGGCCGCGGTTACGTCCTGCGCCGCATCATGCGCCGCGCCATCCGCAACATGCGCCTCCTGGGCGCCACCGGCCCGGTCGTCAAGGACCTCATCGACACCGTCATCGGCATGATGGGCCGGCAGTACCCGGAGCTGGTCACCGACCGCGAGCGCATCGAGAACGTCGCTCTCGCCGAGGAGGCCCGCTTCCTCAAGACCCTCAACGCCGGGACGAACGTCCTGGACGGCGCCGTCGGCGAGACCAAGGCCGCCGGCTCCACCGTGCTCGCCGGCGACAAGGCGTTCCTGCTCCACGACACCTGGGGCTTCCCGATCGACCTCACCCTGGAGATGGCCGCCGAGCAGGGGCTGTCCGTGGACGAGGACGGCTTCCGCCGCCTGATGAAGGAGCAGCGGGAGCGCGCCAAGGCCGACGCCCAGGCCAAGAAGACCGGCCACGCCGGCGCCGGCGCCTACCGGGAGATCGCCGACAAGGCCGGTGAGACCGAGTTCATCGGGTACGCCGACACGGAGGGCGAGTCCACCGTCGTCGGCATCCTGGTTGACGGTGTCTCCTCCCCGGCCGCCTCCGAGGGCGACGAGGTCGAGATCGTCCTCGACCGCACCCCCTTCTACGCCGAGGGCGGCGGCCAGATCGGCGACACCGGCCGGATCAAGGTGGGCTCCGGTGCCGTCGTGGAGATCCGCGACACCCAGAAGCCGGTCCCGGGCGTCTACGTCCACAAGGGCGTCGTCCAGGTCGGCGAGGTGACCGTCGGCGACCTGGTGCACGCCACGATCGACTCCCGCCGGCGCACCGCCATCGCCCGCGCCCACTCGGCCACCCACCTCACCCACCAGGCCCTGCGTGACGCGCTCGGCCCGACGGCCGCCCAGGCCGGTTCCGAGAACCAGCCCGGCCGTTTCCGCTTCGACTTCGGTTCGCCGTCCGCCGTTCCCACGGCCGTGATGACCGATGTCGAGCAGAAGATCAACGAGGTGCTCTCCCGCGAACTCGACGTGCGCGCCGAGGTCATGGGCATCGACGAGGCCAAGAAGCAGGGCGCCATCGCCGAGTTCGGCGAGAAGTACGGCGAGCGGGTCCGCGTGGTGACCATCGGCGACTTCTCCAAGGAGCTGTGCGGCGGCACGCACGTCCACAACACCGCCCAGCTGGGCCTGGTGAAGCTGCTCGGCGAGTCGTCGATCGGCTCCGGTGTACGCCGTATCGAGGCCCTCGTCGGCGTGGACGCCTACAACTTCCTGGCCCGTGAGCACACGGTCGTCGCCCAGCTCCAGGAGCTGATCAAGGGTCGTCCGGAGGAGCTCCCGGAGAAGGTCTCCGCCATGCTCGGCAAGCTGAAGGACGCCGAGAAGGAGATCGAGAAGTTCCGCGCGGAGAAGGTCCTCCAGGCCGCCGCCGGTCTCGCCGAGTCCGCCAGGGACGTGCACGGCGTCGCCGTGGTCACCGGGCAGGTCCCGGACGGCACGACCCCGGACGACCTGCGCAGGCTGGTCCTCGACGTGCGCGGTCGCATCCAGGGCGGACGGGCCGCCGTCGTCGCCCTGTTCACGGTCAACAACGGCAAGCCGCTCACGGTCATCGCCACCAACGAGGCCGCCCGCGAGCGCGGTCTGAAGGCCGGCGACCTGGTCCGTACGGCCGCCAAGACCCTCGGCGGCGGCGGTGGCGGCAAGCCGGACGTCGCCCAGGGCGGCGGCCAGAACCCGGCCGCGATCGGCGAGGCCGTCGACGCGGTCGAGCGCCTCGTGGCCGACACGGCCAAGTGAGCGCGCCCATGCGCAGGGGCCGTCGACTCGCGATCGATGTCGGGGACGCCCGGATCGGGGTCGCCTCGTGCGACCCCGACGGGATCCTCGCCACCCCGGTGGAGACGGTCCCCGGCCGGGACCTCCCGGCCGCCCACCGACGGCTCAGGCAACTCGTCGAGGAGTACGAGCCGATCGAGGTCGTCGTCGGTCTCCCTCGCTCCCTCAAGGGGGGCGAGGGCCCGGCCGCGGTAAAGGTTCGCGGCTTCGCACAGGAGCTCGCCCGGGGCATCGCACCCGTCTCCGTGCGCCTGGTCGACGAGCGGATGACGACCGTGACGGCCAGTCAGGGACTGCGCGCGTCCGGGGTGAAGGCGAAGAAGGGCCGGTCGGTGATCGACCAGGCAGCCGCTGTGATCATCCTTCAGCAGGCCCTGGAATCCGAACGGGCGTCAGGTAAAGCACCGGGCGAGGGCGTCGAAGTGGTCATCTGATCGCGATACGGTAACGTTCCGCGCGATGCGGCGGTGTTCGAACAGCCGCCGCACAGAGAGAGGCGGAACGGTGACGGACCTGGGAAGGCCGCGTGATCGCCGCCTCGCGGCTCTAGGGGATCGATGACTGAGTATGGCCGGGGCCCAGGCTCCGAACCGTGGCATCCCGAGGACCCGTTGTACGGGGACGGCGGATGGGACGGGCAGCAGCAGGCCCACCAGGGCCATCAGCCTGCCTACGGCGGCCAGCCGCAGCACCACCACTACCCGCAGCAGCCGCAGCAGCCCGGATACGGCGACTGGGGCAACGGACAGGCGCAGCAGTACGACCAGCAGCAGTACGACCAGCACCAGTACGGTCAGCAGCAGTACCCGCAGCAGCCCTACGACCCCCAGCAGTACCAGCAGCCCCATGACCAGCAGCAGTACGGCTCGCAGGGCCAGCAGAACTATCACGAGTACCAGGAAGGCGGCTGGGACGGCACCGGCACGCACGCGCACATGCCGTACGCCGCCGACCCCGGTGACCCGTACGGTCAGCAGCCCGCCGCGTACGGCGCCGAGCAGCCCGACTTCTACGGCACCCCCGACGCGTATCCGCCGCCGGAGCCCCCGGCCCGGCGGGTCGCCGAACCGGAGCCCGAGCCCGAGGCGGAGGCCGAACGGAAGCCCGACTGGGACCCCGGACCCGACCAGGGCGAGCACGCGTTCTTCGCGGGCGGTCGTGCTGACGACGAGGACGAGGACGACGACGATCCCGACGGCCGCGGGGGCCGCAGGGGGCGCGGCGGCAAGGACGTCAAGGCGGGCAAGCCGGGCAAGGGCAAGAAGAAGAGCCGCAACGGCGTCGCCTGCCTGGTCGTCGTACTGGTGTTCGCCGGTGGTGTCGGCGGCGTCGGCTATTTCGGCTACCACTTCTACAAGAATCGTTACGGCGCACCCCCGGACTATTCGGGCAACGGTACGAGTCAGTCGGTCAGCGTCCAGGTGCCCGAGGGGACGGGCGGCGCGGGGATCGGCCGGCTGCTGAAGGAGGCCGGTGTCGTCAAGAGCGTGGACGCCTTCGTCTCCGCGGCCACGAACAATCCCAATGGGGACAAGATCCAGGCGGGCGCGTACATTCTGAAGAAGGAGATGTCCGCGAAGGCCGCCGTCGAGATGATGCTCGACGGGGACAGTCAGGCCAATGTGATGGTCGTGCCCGGCCAGCGCAATGTGAAGGTCTACGAGATCATCGACCAGAAACTCGGGCTTTCCGCGGGCGACACCCGCAAGGTCGCCGAGAAGGAATGGAAGACTCTCGGACTGCCCAAGTGGGCGAATGACAACAGCAACATAAAGGACCCCCTGGAGGGCTTCCTCTTCCCGGGTACCTATCCCGCGGCCAAGGGCATGAAGCCCGAGGCGGTGCTGAAGGCGATGGTGGCCAGCGCCTCGAAGAAGTACGCGTCGTACGACCTGGAGGGCAAGGCCAAGACGTTCAAGCTGGACAGCCCGCTCCAGATGGTCACCGTCGCGAGCCTGGTCCAGGCCGAGGGCAAGACCGAGGACGACTACCGCAAGATGGCGGAGGTGATCTACAACCGCCTCGACCGAGCGAACCCCGAGACATACGGATTCCTGCAATTCGACTCGACCTTCAACTACTTGAGGGGCGAAAGCAAGATCGAGATCAGCGAGTCGGAGATCAACAGCAACAAGGACCCGTACAACACGTACACGAACAAGGGCCTGCCGCCCGGACCGATCGGCAACCCCGGTGATGTCGCGATCAAGGCGATGCTGAATCCGACCGACGACGGCTGGTACTACTTCGTGGCGACCGACGGGGTGAGCAGGACCGAATTCGCCAAGACGCACGCGGAATTCCAGAAGCTCAAGGACAAGTTCAATGAGAGCACGGGCAACTGAAGCCCGCCGGGCTGCCGTTCTCGGCAGCCCCATCGCCCACTCCCTCTCCCCGGTGCTGCACCGCGCCGCCTACGAGGCGCTCGAGCTCACCGCGTGGACGTACGACCGCTTCGAGATCGACGAGGCCGCCCTGCCCGGCTTCGTCGGGGGACTCGGCGGGGAGTGGGCCGGGCTGTCCCTGACCATGCCGCTGAAGCGGGCCGTGATCCCGCTGCTCGACGGGATCAGCGAGACGGCCGCCTCCGTGGACGCGGTCAACACCCTGGTGTTCACCGAGGACGGCCGCCGCGTCGGCGACAACACCGACATTCCCGGCATGGTCGCCGCCCTGCGCGAGCACGGCGTCGAACAGGTCGACTCGGCCGCGATCCTCGGCGCCGGCGCCACCGCGTCCTCCGCGCTCGCGGCGCTGGCCCGGGTCTGCTCCGGCGAGATCGTCGCCTACGTCCGCAGCGCGGCCCGCGCCGACGAGATGCGGCAGTGGGGCGAGCGCCTGGACGTCGACGTCCGTATCGCCGACTGGGCCGAGGCGGCCGACGCCCTGCGCTTCCCGCTCGTGATCGCCACCACCCCGGCCGGGGCGACGGACGCCCTGGCGGCCTCGGTGCCCGAGCGGCCCGCCACCCTCTTCGACGTGCTCTACGAGCCCTGGCCGACCGAGCTGGCCGCCCGCTGGTCCATGTTCGGCGGCGCCGTCGTCAGCGGCCTCGACCTCCTCGTCCACCAGGCCGTGCTCCAGGTGGAACAGATGACCGGCATCACCCCGGCACCGCTGGAGGCGATGCGCAAGGCGGGCGAGCACGCACTGGCCTCCCGGCAGGCGGCCCAGCCGTGAAAGCGGCCGGCGGCGGCTCCTGAGCCGTTTCGTCCGCCCAATGGACCGGGAGCCCGATCCGTGTCCCGGACGTGGGAGGATCGAGGTGGCTGGCCGGAGCCGCGCACCCGGCCGGGCCGAGGACGTACGCGAGGACGCGCGTAGGGCAGTACCAGGGCGCGAGCACTGAGGAGCATCGTTGAGCAGGCTGCGTTGGCTGACCGCGGGGGAGTCCCACGGTCCCGCACTTGTCGCGACGCTGGAGGGCCTTCCCGCCGGCGTGCCGATCACCACGGAGATGGTGGCCGACCACCTCGCGCGGCGGCGGCTCGGCTACGGACGCGGCGCGCGGATGAAGTTCGAGCGCGACGAGGTCACCTTCCTCGGCGGCGTCCGGCACGGCCTCTCCCTCGGCTCCCCGATCGCGATCATGGTGGGCAACACCGAGTGGCCCAAGTGGGAGCAGGTCATGTCGGCCGACCCGGTCGACCCCGAGATCCTCGCCGGCCTCGCCCGCAACGCCCCGCTGACCCGCCCCCGCCCCGGCCATGCCGACCTCGCGGGCATGCAGAAGTACGGCTTCGACGAGGCCCGCCCGATCCTGGAGCGCGCCTCCGCCCGCGAGACCGCCGCCCGGGTGGCCCTCGGCGCCGTCGCCCGCTCGTACCTCAAGGAGACGGCCGGCATCGAGATCGTCTCGCACGTCGTCGAGCTGGCCGCCGCCAAGGCGCCCTACGGTGTGTACCCCACCCCCGCCGACGTCGAGAAGCTGGACGCCGACCCGGTGCGCTGCCTGGACGCGGACGCCTCGAAGGCGATGGTCGCGGAGATCGACCAGGCCCACAAGGACGGCGACACCCTCGGCGGCGTCGTCGAGGTGCTGGCGTACGACGTCCCCGTCGGCCTCGGCTCGCACGTGCACTGGGACCGCCGCCTGGACGCCCGGCTCGCCGCCGCTCTGATGGGCATCCAGGCCATCAAGGGCGTCGAGGTCGGCGACGGCTTCGACCTCGCGCGCGTGCCCGGCTCCAAGGCCCACGACGAGATCCTCACCACCCCCGAGGGCATCCGGCGCTCCTCCGGCCACTCCGGCGGCACCGAGGGCGGTCTGACCACCGGCGAGCTGCTGCGCGTGCGCGCCGCGATGAAGCCGATCGCGACCGTGCCGCGCGCCCTGCGGACGGTCGACGTGACCACCGGCGAGCAGGCCCAGGCCCACCACCAGCGCTCCGACGTGTGCGCGGTCCCCGCGGCGGGCATCGTCGCGGAGGCGATGGTGGCCCTCGTCCTGGCGGACGCGGTCGCGGAGAAGTTCGGCGGCGACAGCGTCCCCGAGACCCGCCGCAACGTCCGGTCCTACCTCGACCACCTCCACATCCGATGAGCGGGCCCCTGGTCGTCCTGGTCGGCCCGATGGGCGTCGGCAAGTCCACCGTCGGGCAGCTGCTCGCGGAGCGGCTCGGCGCCGGCTTCCGGGACACCGACGACGACATCGTCGCCGAGCAGGGCCGCAGCATCGCGGAGATCTTCGTCGACGAGGGCGAGGAGACGTTCCGCGCGATCGAGAAGCAGGCCGTGCGCCGCGCGCTCGCCGAGCACGGGGGCGTCCTGGCGCTCGGCGGCGGCTCGATCCTCGACGCGGACAGCCGCGCCCTGCTCGCGGACCAGCGCGTGGTCTATCTGTCGATGGACGTCGAGGAGGCCGTCCAGCGCACCGGTCTCAACGCGGCCCGTCCGCTGCTCGCCGTCAACCCGCGCAAGCAGTGGCGCGAGCTGATGGAGGCCCGCCGCGGTCTGTACGAGGAGGTCGCCACCGCCGTGGTGGCGACGGACGGCCGTACGCCCGAAGAGGTCACCCAAGCCGCCCTGGACGCACTGGAGTTGAAGGAAGCATGAGCAGCAGTGAGGCGGTGACCCGGATCCGGGTCGGCGGCAGCGCGGGCTCCGAGCCGTACGAGGTCCTGGTGGGCCGTCAGCTCCTCGGCGAACTCGCCGGACTGATCGGCCCCCGGGCCAAGCGCGTCGCCGTGATCCACCCCGAGGCCCTCGCCGAGACCGGTGACGCGCTCCGCGCCGACCTGGCCGGACAGGGCTACGACGCCGTCGCCATCCAGGTGCCCAACGCCGAGGAGGCCAAGACCGCCGAGGTCGCCGCGTACTGCTGGAAGGCGCTCGGCCAGTCCGGCTTCACCCGCACCGACGTCGTCGTGGGCGTCGGCGGCGGCGCCACCACGGACCTCGCCGGGTTCGTGGCCGCCACCTGGCTGCGCGGGGTGCGCTGGATCGCCGTACCGACCACCGTGCTCGCCATGGTCGACGCGGCCGTGGGCGGCAAGACCGGCATCAACACCGCCGAGGGCAAGAACCTCGTCGGCGCCTTCCACCCGCCGGCCGGCGTCCTGTGCGACCTGGCCGCGCTGGACTCCCTCCCGGTCAACGACTACGTCTCGGGGCTCGCGGAGATCATCAAGGCCGGCTTCATCGCCGACCCCGCGATCCTCGACCTCATCGAGTCCGACCCCGAGGCCGCCCGCACCCCGGCCGGCCCGCACACCGCCGAGCTGATCGAACGCTCCATCAAGGTCAAGGCGGACGTGGTCTCCTCCGACCTGAAGGAGTCGGGCCTGCGGGAGATCCTCAACTACGGCCACACCCTCGCGCACGCCATCGAGAAGAACGAGCGCTACAAGTGGCGGCACGGCGCGGCCGTGTCCGTCGGTATGCACTTCGCCGCCGAACTGGGCCGCCTCGCGGGCCGTCTGGACGACGCGACGGCCGACCGCCACCGCTCGATCCTGGAGTCCGTCGGCCTCCCCCTGCACTACCGCCACGACCAGTGGCCCAAGCTGCTGGAGACCATGAAGGTCGACAAGAAGTCACGGGGCGACCTGCTGCGCTTCATCGTCCTCGACGGACTCGCCAAGCCGACCGTCCTGGAGGGCCCCGACCCGGCCGTCCTCCTCGCCGCCTACGGCGAAGTCGGCCAGTAGATCCCGAGGGATCCCTTCCGCCCGATTCACCTTCCACACCGGGCACTTCGGACCGCCCCCGGCCGTTCACCAAACGACGGCCGGGGGCGGTACCGTTCAGAATCGAAATCGGGGGCGCACACCCCCGTAGCCAGCGCCCATTGCCTGTACGAGACGGAGTGGCACCGGATGCAGCACGCAGTGGGTTCTCCGCTGCCGCAGCCCCACCAGCCGGGGCACGGTCCGGCCGACGGCTGGTCGCCGGCCGCACAACACCCGGGCCCGCACCAGCCGGGCGGCGCCCCCCAGCACCAGCCGGGCTACCTCGGCTCCCCGCCTCCCTCCGGGCCCGTCCCGCCCGCGCCCCGGCCCCCCGTACCGCCCGTGCCGCCGCCCCCGGCCCCGCAGCACGCCCCCGTCCCGCACGGCACCGACGTCACCGGCCATGTCCCGCTGCCGCCCGGCGGCCCCGTGGCGATGCCCACGGTCCCGCCCGCCGCACCCGGACCGGACCTCGCGACCACCACCGTCGCGGTGCTGCTCATCGGCCCCGCGGGCGCCGGCAAGACCAGCGTCGCCAAGTTCTGGGCCGACCACCGCCGGGTGCCCACCGCCCACGTCAGCCTGGACGACGTCCGCGAATGGGTCCGTTCCGGCTTCGCCGACCCGCAGCGCGGCTGGAACGACCACTCCGAGGCCCAGTACCGCCTGGCCCGCCGCACCTGCGGCTTCGCCGCCCGCAACTTCCTCGCCAACGGCATCTCCTGCATCCTCGACGACGCGATCTTCCCCGACCGCCCGGTCGTCGGCCTCGGCGGCTGGAAGCGGCACGTCGGCCCCGGACTCCTCCCCGTCGTCCTCCTCCCCGGTCTGGAGGTCGTCCTGGACCGCAACGCCCAGCGCTCCGGCAACCGCCGCCTCACCGACGAGGAGGTCGCCCGCATCCACGGCCGCATGGCCGGCTGGTACGGCTCCGGCCTCCCGATCATCGACAACTCCCACCTCGACGTCCCGTCGACCGCGAAGATCCTGGACGACGTCCTGTCGAGAGCGATCGCCAGCCCACCGAAGTGGTGACCAGGGGGACTGCACCTTCTCGGCGACCGGCGGACGGCAGCCTTCTCAGCGCGCGGGGGCCCGCCGGCCTTTCAGGCCACGACGGACGCCAGGCGCTGCAGGGCGCGGCGGACCGCCGGCTTTTCAGGCCACGGCGGACGGCAGGCGTTTCAGAGGGTGGGGGACCGTCGGCTTCAGGCCACGGCTGATGGCAGGCGTTTCAGGGCGTGGGGGACCGCCGGCTTCCAGGGCGTGGGGCACCGCCGGCTTTTCAGGGGCGTGGGGAACCGCAGGCTTTTCAGGGGCGCGGGGAACTGCGCGAGCAACCCCCACCGGACCCGCACCCGACAACGCACGCACCCCCACTCGGCCCCTCCCAACCGGCACAAAACCCCCACCCCTCATACGCTCGACTCATGTCAGAGATGTACGCGTCACGCCGCAAGCGACTGAGGGACCGCTGCAACGCCGGCGGCAGCACAGCCGCGCTCATCTCCCGCCCGGCCAATGTGAGGTACCTCGCCGGCGCCGCCCCCAAGGCGGCCGTCCTGCTCCTGGGCAGACGCGAGGAGGAGGACCTCCTCGTCTGCCCCGGCCCGCCCGACGACCGCCCCGGCGCGGACCGCCCCGACGAACGGCTCAGGGCGCACACCCTGCCCCGCGCCGGGGGCGACCCCGCCGTCGCCGCCGCGGACATCCTCACGGCCGAGGGCGGCGACTCCCTCGCGGTCGAGGAGCACCACCTCACGGTGGCCCGCCACCGCGCCCTGCGCTCGGTCGCCCCCCGGCTGCGCCTCGCGGACCTCGGCAGCGCCGTCGAACAGCTCCGCGTCGTCAAGGACGAGGAGGAGATCTCCTGCCTCCGCGTCGGCGCCGAGATCGCCGACCAGGCCCTCGGCGAGCTGCTGGAGTCGATCCTCGTCGGCCGTACCGAGCGTCACCTCGCCCTCGAACTCGAGCGCCGGCTCGTCGACCACGGCGCCGACGGCCCCGCCTTCCCCACCTCGGTGGCCACCGGCCCGAACTCCGGCCGGCCCGGCCACCGCCCCACGGACCGGCGGGTCGAGGAGGGCGACTTCCTCTCGGTGTGCCTCGGCGCCGCCTACCGCGGCTACCGCTGCGAGATCGGCCGTACGTTCGTCATCGGTACGTCCCCCGCCGACTGGCAGATCGAGCTGTACGACCTCGTCTTCGCAGCCCAGCGCGCCGGGCGCGAGTCCCTGGCACCCGGGGCCGCCTACCGTGACGTGGACCGCGCGGCCCGCCACGTACTGGACTCCGCGGGGTACGCGCAGGGCCTCCCGGCGCTCACCGGGCACGGGGTCGGACTCGAAATCGACGAGGACCCGCAGTTGACTCCCGCGGCCATGGGTAAACTGGACGCTTGCGTGCCGGTCACCGTCGAACCGGGGGTCCACCTCCCGGGCCGGGGCGGTGTCCGGATCGATGACACGCTCGTCGTGCGCCCCGAGGCGGACGGCGGACCCGAGCTACTCACCATCACGACCAAGGAGCTGCTCGCGCTGTAGAGGTGCGTGCCCCGGGGTCGTCCACGTCAGTCCAGGAGATTCCGCAACCGTGGCTTCCACGAACGACCTCAAGAACGGCCTGGTGCTCAAGCTCGAAGGCGGCCAGCTCTGGTCCGTCGTCGAGTTCCAGCACGTCAAGCCCGGCAAGGGCCCCGCCTTCGTGCGCACCAAGCTCAAGAACGTGCTGTCCGGCAAGGTGGTCGACAAGACCTTCAACGCCGGCGTCAAGGTCGAGACGGCCACTGTCGACAAGAGCGACATGCAGTTCTCGTACATGGACGGCGACTACTTCGTCTTCATGGACATGGAGACCTACGACCAGCTCCACATCGACCGCAAGACCGTCGGCGACGCCGCGAACTTCCTGATCGAGGGCTTCGAGGCCACCGTCGCCCGCCACGAGGGCGAGGTGCTCTTCGTCGAGCTGCCGGCCGCCGTCGAGCTGACCGTCGCCGAGACCGAGCCGGGCCTCCAGGGCGACCGCTCCACCGGTGGCACCAAGCCCGCCACCCTGGAGACCGGTCACCAGATCCAGGTCCCGCTCTTCATCACCACCGGTGAGAAGATCAAGGTCGACACGCGCAGCAGCGACTACCTCGGCCGGGTGAACAGCTAACCGTGGCTGCCCGCAACACGGCCCGCAAGCGCGCCTTCCAGATCCTCTTCGAGGGCGACCAGCGCGGAGCCGACGTCCTCACGGTCCTCGCGGACTGGGTCCGGCTCTCCCGGGCCGACACCCGGCAGCCGCCGGTGAGCGAGTACACGATGCAGCTGGTCGAGGGCTACGCGGACCACGTGAAGCGGATCGACGAGCTGATCGCGCAGTACTCCGTCGGCTGGACCCTCGACCGGATGCCGGTCGTCGACCGCAACATCCTGCGGCTCGGCGCCTACGAGCTGATCTGGGTCGACGAGACCCCGGACGCCGTCGTCATCGACGAGATGGTGCAGCTGGCGAAGGAGTTCTCCACGGACGACTCCCCGTCCTTCGTCAACGGTCTGCTCGCCCGGCTCAAGGAGCTCAAGCCGTCGCTCCGCCGCGACGGGGCCTGAGCGGTACGAGCGGCACGACCATCGCCGGAGGGCCCGCAGCAGTGATGCTGCGGGCCCTCCGGCATATCCGTGTCCCCGTCGCCCCACAGGGCCCCAGAACGCCGTCGGGGTGGCCTGAACCGCTTGGTTCAGGCCACCCCGCCGGTACGTTTCTGCTCAGTCGCGGAGCGGCTCAGCTCTCCTCGTGGGAGACCGCGCGACGCGCGTCCGCGTCCAGCACGCCCCAGCTGATCAGCTGCTCGGTCAGGACCGAGGGCGACTGGTCGTAGATGACGGCCAGGGTGCGCAGGTCGTCCTGGCGGATCGACAGCACCTTGCCGTTGTAGTCACCGCGCTGGGACTGGATCGTCGCCGCGTAGCGCTGCAGGGGGCCCGCCTTCTCGACCGGCACATGGGCCAGTCGCTCCAGGTCCAGGACCAGCTTCGGCGGCGGCTCGGCCGCCCCGCCCGGGGTGGTGCCGGGCAGCAGCTCCTGCACGGGGACGCCGTAGAAGTCCGCCAGCTCGGCGAGGCGCTGCACGGTCACGGCGCGGTCGCCGCGCTCGTACGAGCCGACCACGACCGCCTTCCAGCGTCCCTGGGACTTCTCCTCGACACCGTGGAGGGAAAGGCCCTGCTGGGTGCGGATCGCCCGGAGCTTGGCCCCGAGCTGTTTGGCGTATTCGCTGGACATATAGCTCCCCGGCACTGGGTCGACGCGGCCGGCTTGGGTTCCGTACCGCGCGGCTGGTAACTCATTGTGAGGTTACGCAGCGTGATTCTTCTGCGTCAAGCCGAATGGTCCACACCGACTCTTCCGTGGTATCGATGGCCGATTACTCCATAGGGGTGATCAGGGCCGTCCCTGCGGGCTGCTACGGTGGATGGCGCAAACCCGACGTCCTTTAAGATCCGTCCCGTGAGGCGGAGAAGGAGGTCCGTTTCGTATGGACAAGCTCGACTCCCACCCCTCCGATGCGCGCCCCGTTCTCGAAGGCCCCGACATCGCGCGGGTCCTGACCCGCATCGCCCACGAGATCGTCGAACGCGCCAAGGGCGCCGACGACGTGGTGCTCCTCGGCATCCCGACCCGTGGCGTCTTCCTCGCCCAGCGGCTCGCCGCCAAGCTCGAGGAGATCACCGACCGCAAGATCCCGGTCGGCTCGCTCGACATCACCATGTACCGCGACGACCTGCGCATGCACCCGCCGCGTGCGCTGGCCCGCACCGAGATCCCCGGTGACGGCATCGACGGCAAGCTGGTCGTCCTCGTCGACGACGTGCTCTTCTCCGGCCGCACCATCCGCGCCGCCCTCGACGCCCTCAACGACATCGGGCGCCCGCGCGCGGTCCAGCTCGCGGTCCTCGTCGACCGCGGCCACCGCGAACTGCCCATCCGCGCCGACTACGTCGGCAAGAACCTCCCCACGTCGCTGCGGGAGACGGTCAAGGTCCAGCTCGCCGAGGAGGACGGTCGGGACACCGTGCTCCTCGGTGTGAAGCAGACCCAGTAGCAGTCGGATCCGGCCCGCCGCTTCGGCGCGCCCACGCCTGCCCCGAATCTCCCCATACGTGAACTGCCTTACGGAGCCTGACAGATGCAGCGTCATCTCATCTCGGCCGCCGACCTCACCCGCGACGACGCCGTCCTGATCCTCGACACCGCCGAGGAGATGGCCCGGGTGGCCGACCGGCCCATCAAGAAACTGCCGACCCTGCGCGGCCGCACGATCGTCAACCTCTTCTTCGAGGACTCCACGCGCACGCGTATCTCGTTCGAGGCCGCCGAGAAGCGCCTCTCCGCGGATGTCATCAACTTCTCCGCCAAGGGCTCCAGCGTGTCCAAGGGCGAGTCCCTCAAGGACACCGCCCAGACGCTGGAGGCCATGGGCGTCGACGCCGTGGTCATCCGGCACGGCGCCTCCGGGGCCCCCTACCGCCTCGCCACCTCCGGCTGGATCGACGCGGCCGTCGTCAACGCGGGCGACGGCACCCACCAGCACCCCACCCAGGCCCTCCTCGACGCCTTCACCATGCGCCGCCGGCTGGTCGGCCGGGACGCCGGGCTCGGCCAGGACCTCGCCGGCAAGCGGATCACCCTCGTCGGCGACGTCCTGCACAGCCGGGTCGCCCGCTCCAACGTCGACCTGCTGCACACCCTCGGCGCCGAGGTCACCCTGGTCGCCCCGCCCACCCTGGTGCCGGTCGGCGTGGAGCACTGGCCCTGCGAGGTGTCGTACGACCTCGACGCCGTCCTGCCCAAGTCGGACGCCGTGATGATGCTCCGCGTCCAGCGCGAGCGCATGAACGCCGCCTTCTTCCCGACCGAGCGCGAGTACTCGCGGCGCTACGGCCTCGACGGCGACCGCATGGCGCGGATGCCCGAGCACGCCATCGTGATGCACCCCGGCCCGATGGTCCGCGGCATGGAGATCACCGCCGAGGTCGCCGACTCCGACCGCTGCACCGTCGTCGAACAGGTCGCCAACGGCGTGTCGATCCGGATGGCCGTCCTCTATCTGCTCCTGGGCGGCAACGAGCCCGCCGTCAGCCACGCCCGTACCACCGAGGAGAAGTAAGAACCCATGAGCAAGATCCTGATCCGTGGTGCGAAGGTGCTCGGCGGCGAGCCGCAGGACGTCCTGATCGACGGCGCGGTCATCGCCGAGGTGGGCCCTGACCTGAGCGCCGAGGGCGCCGAGGTCGTCGAGGCCGCCGGCAAGGTGCTGCTGCCCGGCCTGGTCGACCTGCACACCCATCTGCGCGAGCCGGGCCGCGAGGACTCCGAGACCGTGCTGACCGGCACGCGTGCGGCGGCCTCCGGCGGCTACACCGCCGTGTTCGCCATGGCCAACACCTTCCCCGTGGCCGACACCGCCGGTGTGGTCGAGCAGGTCTACCGGCTCGGCCAGGAGCACGGCTACTGCGACGTCCAGCCCATCGGCGCCGTCACCGTCGGCCTGGAGGGCAGGAAGCTCGCCGAGCTGGGCGCCATGCACGAGTCCGCCGCCGGCGTCACCGTCTTCTCCGACGACGGCAAGTGCGTCGACGACGCCGTGATCATGCGGCGCGCGCTGGAGTACGTGAAGGCCTTCGGCGGAGTCGTCGCCCAGCACGCCCAGGAGCCCCGGCTCACCGAGGGCGCCCAGATGAACGAGGGCGTCGTCTCCGCCGAACTCGGCCTCGGCGGCTGGCCCGCGGTGGCCGAGGAGTCGATCATCGCCCGGGACGTCCTGCTCGCCGAGCACGTCGGCTCCCGCGTCCACATCTGCCACCTCTCGACCGCCGGCTCGGTGGAGATCGTCCGCTGGGCCAAGTCCCGCGGCATCGACGTCACCGCCGAGGTCACCCCGCACCACCTGCTCCTCACCGACGAGCTGGTGCGGTCGTACAACCCGGTCTACAAGGTCAACCCGCCGCTGCGCACCGAGCGTGATGTGCGGGTCCTGCGCGAGGCCCTTGCCGACGGCACGATCGACATCGTCGCCACCGACCACGCCCCGCACCCGCACGAGGACAAGGACTGCGAGTGGGCCGCCGCCGCCATGGGGATGGTGGGCCTGGAGACCGCGTTGTCGGTGGTCCAGGAGACCATGGTGGAGACGGGCCTGCTGGACTGGGCCGGGGTCGCCGACCGTATGTCCGCCGCGCCCGCGCGCATCGGCCGGGCCAAGGGCCACGGGCGCCCCGTCTCGGCAGGTGAGCCCGCCAACCTCACGCTCGTCGACACGGCATACCGTGGGTCCGTGGACCCCGCGGGCTTCGCCTCGCGCAGCCGCAACACTCCGTACGAGGGGCGTGAGCTGCCGGGCCGTGTCACGCACACGTGGCTCCGGGGCAAGGCCACGCTCGTCGACGGGAAGCTCACGTGACATCTTCAGCACCCCTGCTGCCGGCCCTCACGGCCCTCGCGGCCGGGAAGGAGTCGGCCCAGGTGACCGACTGGGCCGCGCGCATCGGCTGGGTGGTCGGTCTCGGACTCTTCGTCGCGCTCGTCTACTGGCTGATGCGCGAGGGCTGGAAGTGGCGGGGCACCCTCCAGAGCGACCTCCCCGAGCTCCCCACCGCGCCGGACGAGCCCGGCGAGGCGAGACTGACGATGAGCGGCCGCTACCACGGCTCCACCACCGCGGGGCAGTGGCTCGACCGCATCGTGGCGCACGGCCTGGGCACCCGCAGCCGCGTCGAGCTCACGCTCACCGACGCGGGCCTGGACGTCGTACGCCCCGGCGCGACCGACTTCTTCGTCCCCGCCGGAGCACTGCGCGAGGCCCTGCTCGGCAAGGGCATCGCCGGCAAGGTCCTCACCGAGGGCGGACTGCTGGTGGTGACCTGGCAGCACGGCGACAAGCTGATCGACTCCGGTTTCCGCTCCGACCACGCGGCCGAGCACACCGAATGGGTCGCATCCATCAACTCCATGATCAAGAACAACACGACGGAAGGCGCCGAACGATGACGACCTCCACCAGGGGAATCCCTTCTGAGAAGAGGGTGCTTCCCGCCGTACTCGTCCTGGAGGACGGCCGGATCTTCCGCGGCCGTGCCTACGGGGCCGTGGGGGAGACCTTCGGCGAAGCGGTGTTCTCCACCGGTATGACCGGCTACCAGGAGACCCTGACCGACCCGTCGTACGACCGCCAGATCGTGGTCGCGACCGCCCCCCAGATCGGCAACACCGGCTGGAACGACGAGGACGACGAGTCCAGCCGCATCTGGGTCTCCGGCTATGTCGTGCGCGACCCCGCGCGCGTGCCGTCCAACTGGCGGGCCAAGCGCTCCCTGGACGACGAGCTGGTCGCCCAGGGCGTCGTCGGGATCTCCGGCATCGACACCCGCGCCCTCACCCGCCACCTCCGCGAGCGCGGCTCCATGCGGGCCGGCATCTTCTCCGGCGAGGCGGTCGGCGCGCAGAGCGAGCTCCTCGCGCGCGTGCAGGCCCAGCCGCACATGAAGGGCGCCAGCCTCTTCGAGGAGGTCGCCACCAAGGAGGCGTACGTCGTCCCCGCGATCGGCGAGAAGAAGTTCACCGTCGCCGCGATCGACCTCGGCATCAAGGGCATGACCCCGCACCGCATGGCCGAGCGCGGCATCGAGGTGCACGTGCTCCCGGCCACGGCCACCGAGGAGGACCTCTACGCGGTCGCCCCGGACGGGGTCTTCTTCTCCAACGGCCCCGGCGACCCGGCCACCGCGGACGGCCCCGTCGCCCTGATGACCGCCGTCCTCAAGCGGAAGACGCCGCTCTTCGGCATCTGCTTCGGCAACCAGATCCTCGGCCGCGCCCTCGGCTTCGGCACCTACAAGCTGAAGTACGGCCACCGGGGCATCAACCAGCCGGTCCAGGACCGTACGACCGGCAAGGTGGAGGTCACCGCGCACAACCACGGTTTCGCCGTGGACGCGCCGCTCGACCGGGTGAGCGAGACGCCCTTCGGCCGCGCCGAGGTCTCCCACGTCTGCCTCAACGACGACGTCGTGGAGGGGCTCCAGCTGCTCGACCAGCCGGGCTTCTCCGTCCAGTACCACCCCGAAGCGGCAGCCGGCCCCCACGACGCCGCCTACCTGTTCGACCGCTTCGTATCCCTGATGGAGGGCCAGCGTGCCTAAGCGCACCGATATCCAGTCCGTCCTGGTCATCGGCTCCGGCCCGATCGTCATCGGCCAGGCCGCCGAGTTCGACTACTCCGGCACCCAGGCGTGCCGCATCCTGCGCGCCGAGGGCCTCCGGGTCGTCCTGGTGAACTCCAACCCGGCGACGATCATGACCGACCCGGAGATCGCCGACGCCACCTACGTCGAGCCGATCACCCCCGAGTTCGTCGAGAAGATCATCGCCAAGGAGCGCCCCGACGCCCTCCTGCCCACCCTGGGCGGCCAGACGGCCCTCAACACCGCCATCTCGCTGCACGAGAACGGCGTCCTGGAGAAGTACGGCGTCGAGCTGATCGGCGCCAACGTGGAGGCCATCCACAAGGGCGAGGACCGCGACCTGTTCAAGGTGGTCGTGGAGGAGGTCCGCAAGAAGATCGGGCACGGCGAGTCCGCCCGCTCGGTCATCTGCCACACCATGGACGAGGTCCTCGCGGGCGTCGACACCCTCGGCGGCTACCCGGTCGTCGTGCGCCCCTCCTTCACCATGGGTGGCGCCGGCTCCGGCTTCGCCCACGACGAGGAGGAGCTGCGCCGCATCGCCGGGCAGGGCCTCACGCTCTCGCCGACCACCGAGGTGCTCCTGGAGGAGTCCATCCTCGGCTGGAAGGAGTACGAGCTGGAGCTGATGCGCGACAAGCACGACAACGTCGTGGTCGTCTGCTCCATCGAGAACTTCGACCCCATGGGCGTGCACACCGGCGACTCGATCACCGTCGCGCCGTCGATGACCCTGACCGACCGCGAGTACCAGATCCTGCGCGACATCGGCATCGCCGTGATCCGCGAGGTCGGCGTGGACACCGGCGGCTGCAACATCCAGTTCGCGGTGAACCCCGAGGACGGCCGGGTCATCGTCATCGAGATGAACCCGCGTGTGTCGCGGTCCTCCGCCCTCGCCTCCAAGGCGACCGGCTTCCCGATCGCCAAGATCGCCGCCAAGCTCGCCGTCGGCTACACCCTCGACGAGATCCCCAACGACATCACGCAGGAGACCCCGGCCTCCTTCGAGCCCACGCTCGACTACGTGGTCGTCAAGGCGCCGCGGTTCGCCTTCGAGAAGTTCCCGCAGGCCGACTCCACGCTGACCACCACCATGAAGTCGGTCGGCGAGGCCATGGCCATCGGCCGCAACTTCACCGAGGCCTTCCAGAAGGCACTGCGCTCGCTCGAGAAGAAGGGCAGCCAGTTCACCTTCGTCGGCGAGCCCGGCGACAAGGACGAGCTGCTGCGCGAGGCGGTCCGCCCCACCGACGGCCGGATCAACACCGTCATGCAGGCCATCCGCGCCGGCGCCACCCCCGAGGAGATCTTCGACTACACGAAGATCGACCCCTGGTTCGTCGACCAGCTCTTCCTCATCAAGGAGATCGCGGACGAGCTGGCCGCCGCCGAGCGCCTGGACGCCGACCTGCTCGCCGAGGCCAAGCGGCACGGCTTCTCCGACCAGCAGATCGGCGAGATCCGCGGGCTGCGCGAGGACGTCGTCCGCGAGGTGCGGCACGCGCTCGGCGTCCGCCCGGTCTACAAGACGGTCGACACCTGCGCCGCCGAGTTCGCCGCGAAGACCCCGTACTTCTACTCCTCCTACGACGAGGAGACCGAGGTCGCGCAGCGCGAGAAGCCCGCGGTGATCATCCTGGGCTCCGGCCCGAACCGCATCGGCCAGGGCATCGAGTTCGACTACTCCTGCGTCCACGCCTCCTTCGCGCTGTCCGACGCCGGGTACGAGACCGTGATGGTCAACTGCAACCCGGAGACCGTCTCCACCGACTACGACACCTCCGACCGCCTGTACTTCGAGCCGCTCACGCTCGAGGACGTGCTGGAGATCGTCCACGCGGAGGCGCAGGCAGGCCCGATCGCCGGTGTCGTCGTCCAGCTCGGCGGCCAGACCCCGCTGGGTCTCGCCCAGGCGCTGAAGGACAACGGCGTGCCGATCGTCGGCACCCCGCCCGAGGCCATCCACGCGGCCGAGGACCGGGGCGCCTTCGGACGCGTGCTCGCCGAGGCCGGCCTGCCCGCCCCCAAGCACGGCACCGCCACCACCTTCGCCGAGGCCAAGGCCATCGCCGACGAGATCGGCTACCCGGTCCTCGTCCGGCCCTCGTACGTCCTCGGCGGCCGCGGCATGGAGATCGTCTACGACGAGACCCGGCTGTCCTCCTACATCGCCGAGTCGACCGAGATCAGCCCCACCCGGCCGGTCCTCGTCGACCGCTTCCTCGACGACGCCATCGAGATCGACGTCGACGCGCTCTACGACGGCACCGAGCTCTACCTCGGCGGCGTCATGGAGCACATCGAGGAGGCCGGCATCCACTCCGGCGACTCGGCGTGCGCCCTGCCCCCGATCACCCTCGGCGGCTTCGACATCAAGCGCCTACGCGCCTCCACCGAGGCCATCGCCAAGGGTGTCGGCGTGCGCGGTCTGATCAACATCCAGTTCGCGATGGCGGGTGACATCCTCTACGTGCTGGAGGCCAACCCGCGCGCGTCCCGCACCGTCCCCTTCACCTCGAAGGCGACCGCGGTGCCGCTGGCGAAGGCCGCCGCCCGGATCTCGCTCGGCTCGACCATCGCCGAGCTGCGCGCCGAAGGGCTCCTCCCGGCCACCGGCGACGGCGGCGAGCTGCCGCTGGACGCGCCGATCTCCGTCAAGGAGGCCGTGATGCCGTGGACCCGCTTCCGCGACACCTCCGGCCGGGGCGTGGACACCGTCCTCGGCCCGGAGATGCGCTCCACCGGCGAGGTCATGGGCATCGACTCCGTCTTCGGCACGGCGTACGCCAAGTCGCAGGCCGGGGCTTACGGGCCGCTGCCCACCAAGGGCCGCGCGTTCATCTCGGTCGCCAACCGCGACAAGCGCTCGATGATCTTCCCGGCGCGCGAACTGGTCGGCCACGGCTTCGAGCTGCTCGCCACCTCCGGCACCGCCGAGGTCCTCAAGCGCAACGGCATCAACGCCACGGTCGTGCGCAAGCAGTCCGAGGGCACCGGCCCGAACGGCGAGAAGACCATCGTCCAGCTCATCCACGACGGCGAGGTCGACCTCATCGTCAACACCCCGTACGGCACCGGCGGCCGCCTCGACGGCTACGAGATCCGCACGGCGGCCGTGGCCCGGTCCGTGCCCTGCCTGACGACGGTCCAGGCGCTCGCCGCGGCCGTCCAGGGCATCGACGCGCTCAACCACGGCGACGTGGGCGTCCGCTCGCTCCAGGAACACGCGGAACACCTGACCGCGGCCCGCGACTAGCAGCCCAGAGGGGGACACCGGAAACGGTGTCCCCCTCTTCACGAGGCTCGTCATGAGGCTCTTCATGAGGGAACCATGTACAAGATCTTCTTCAATCTCGTGTTCCAGCGGATGGACCCCGAGCAGGCGCACCACCTGGCCTTCCGCTGGATCCGGCTCGCCGTCCGGGTCCCGGTGCTTCGCACCTTCGTCGCCGCCGCACTCGCCCCGCGCCACAAGGAACTGCGCACCGAGGCGTTCGGCCTGCGCATGCACGGCCCCTTCGGGCTCGCCGCGGGCTTCGACAAGAACGCCGTCGCGATCGACGGCATGTCGATGCTGGGCTTCGACCATGTCGAGATCGGCACGGTCACCGGGGAACCCCAGCCCGGCAACCCCAGGCAGCGCCTCTTCCGGCTCGTGAAGGACCGGGCGCTCATCAACCGCATGGGCTTCAACAACGAGGGCTCGCTCGCCGTCGCCGCCCGCCTGGCGTCCCGTGCGCCCGTCTTCCGGACGGTCGTGGGCGTCAACATCGGCAAGACCAAGGTCGTCCCCGAGGAGGAGGCCGTCGGCGACTACGTGAAGTCGACCGAGCGGCTCGCCCCGTACGCCGACTACCTGGTCGTCAACGTGTCGTCGCCCAACACGCCCGGGCTGCGCAACCTCCAGGCCACCGAGGCGCTGCGGCCGCTGCTGAGCGCCGTGCGCGAGGCCGCCGACCGTACGGTCACCTCGCGGCGCGTCCCGCTGCTGGTGAAGATCGCCCCGGACCTCGCCGACGAGGACGTGGACGCGGTCGCCGACCTCGCGGTGGAGCTGGGCCTGGACGGGATCATCGCGACCAACACGACCATCGCGCGCGAGGGGCTCGGTCTGCGGTCCGACCCCGCGCTGGTCCAGGAGACCGGCGGACTGTCCGGGGCCCCGCTCAAGGCCCGCTCCCTGGAGGTCCTCAGGCGGCTCTACGCGCGCGTGGGCGACCGGATCACCCTGGTGGGCGTCGGCGGCGTCGAGACCGCCGAGGACGTCTGGCAGCGCATCCTGGCCGGCGCCACGCTGGTCCAGGGCTACAGCGCCTTCATCTACGAGGGTCCCTTCTGGGGCCGCGCGATCCACAAGGGGCTCGCCGCGCGGCTGCGCACGAGCCCGTACGCCACCCTCGCCGACGCGGTCGGCGCCGACGTGAGGAAGACGGCATGACCCTCGAGCCCTTCGGCGCGCGCCTGCGCCGGGCGATGGACGAGCGCGGCCCCCTGTGCGTCGGGATCGACCCGCACCGCTCCCTGCTTCTCGAGTGGGGGCTGAACGACGACGTGGCGGGTCTGGAGCGGTTCAGCCGCACGGTCGTCGAGGCGGTGGCCGGCCGGGCCGCGGTGCTGAAGCCGCAGAGCGCGTTCTTCGAGCGGTTCGGCTCGCGCGGGGTCGCCGTCCTGGAGAAGTCGGTCCAGGAGGCGCGGGCCGCCGGCGCCCTGGTGGTCATGGACGCCAAGCGCGGGGACATCGGCTCGACCATGGCCGCCTACGCCGAGTCCTTCCTGCACAAGGACGCGCCCCTGTTCTCCGACGCGCTGACCGTCTCCCCGTACCTCGGCTACGGCTCGCTCGGCCCGGCCGTCGCGCTGGCCCGGGAGAACGGCGCCGGACTGTTCGTCCTGGCGCTCACCTCCAACCCGGAGGGCGGCGAGGTGCAGCACGCGCTGCGCGCCGACGGCCGGGACGTCGGCGCGACCATGCTGGCGCACCTGGCCGCCGAGAACGCGGGCGAGGAGCCGCTGGGCTCCTTCGGCGCGGTCGTCGGGGCGACCCTGGGGGACCTCTCGTCCTACGACCTCGGTATCAACGGGCCGCTCCTGGCGCCCGGCGTGGGCGCCCAGGGGGCGACTCCGGCCGATCTTCCCGGGGTGTTCGGGAGCGCGCTGCGCAACGTCGTGCCGAACGTCAGCCGGGGAGTGTTGCGCCACGGTCCCGACGTGGGCGCGCTGCGTGACGCCGCGGACCGCTTCGCGGACGAGATCCGCGTCACGTTGGAGTCCTCCTGAGGGCCGGTCCGAGGGCGTTTCAAACCTCCGATGAGTGCTTCGTGGCCGATTTGAGGCTGGATACATCCTCAAATCCGGGGCACTATGTCTGAAATATCCCGTCCTGACAGAGGCTGACCAGGACTTTTCCTCTGTTCTCGCTGACTCAGGCGGACTTGGCCGCTAGTCTCCGAGCAGAGTGAACGGGCAGAGCGTGTTGCTCGTAGCTCCCTAGGTGTGGGGCGACTAGGTTCCTCACCGGTCCGTATCCGACAGTTCGACATCCGAGGTGACGTAGGCGTGGCTCTTCCGCCCCTTACCCCCGAACAGCGCGCAGCCGCGCTCGAAAAGGCCGCCGCGGCTCGCCGGGAGCGGGCCGAGGTCAAGAATCGACTCAAGCACTCCGGCGCCTCCCTGCACGAGGTCATCAAGCAGGGTCAGGAGAACGACGTCATCGGCAAGATGAAGGTCTCCGCCCTGCTCGAGTCCCTGCCGGGCGTGGGCAAGGTCCGTGCCAAGCAGATCATGGAGCGACTCGGCATCTCCGAGAGCCGCCGCGTACGCGGTCTCGGTTCCAACCAGATCGCCTCCCTGGAGCGTGAGTTCGGCAGCACCGGGTCCTGATCCCGGGTACTGCCGGGAAGGGAGTCCCGGGCACTCCGGGATTGCTGGAATAATCGCTGCATGAGTGAACGTCCGCGGCTGACCGTGCTCTCCGGCCCCTCCGGGGTCGGCAAGAGCACGGTCGTCGCCCATATGCGCAAGGAACACCCCGAGGTCTGGCTCTCGGTGTCGGCGACGACCCGGAAGCCCCGCCCCGGTGAACAGCACGGGGTCCACTACTTCTTCGTCACCGACGACGAGATGGACAAGCTGATCGCCAACGGCGAGCTCCTCGAGTGGGCCGAGTTCGCCGGCAACCGCTACGGCACGCCGCGAGGCGCCGTGCTGGAGCGGCTGGAAGCGGGTGAGCCCGTCCTCCTGGAGATCGACCTCCAGGGCGCGCGGCAGGTCCGCGAGTCCATGTCGGACGCCCAGCTGGTGTTCCTGGCTCCCCCCTCCTGGGAGGAGCTGGTGCGCAGACTCACCGGGCGGGGCACCGAGCCGCCCGAGGTCATCGAGAAACGACTGGACGCCGCGAAGATCGAACTCGCGGCCGAGCCGGAGTTCGACGTGACCCTGGTCAACACCTCCGTCGAGGACGTGGCGCGTGAGCTGCTAGCCTTGATGGATGTCGTGTGATCGTGACGATCACCGTCATTGAATCTTTCCCATCCATCGGAAGGTAGAGCGTGTCCTCTTCCATCTCCGCGCCCGAGGGCATCATCAACCCGCCGATCGACGAGCTCCTCGAGGCCACGGACTCGAAGTACAGCCTCGTGATCTACGCGGCCAAGCGTGCTCGCCAGATCAACGCGTACTATTCGCAGCTCGGCGAGGGCCTCCTCGAGTACGTCGGTCCGCTCGTCGACACCCACGTCCACGAGAAGCCGCTCTCGATCGCGCTCCGCGAGATCAACGCGGGTCTGCTGACGTCCGAGGCCGTCGCGGACCCCGCGCAGTAACGCGGCCCCACGGACGCAGTAGTAGTACTTTCAGCTTGCAGCTGACTTTTCCACAGGCCCGGCAGTGCTCCTGCCGGGCCTGTGGTGTGTGATGGAGTCGTGCGCCGGAGCCGCGGCGCGCTTCCGAGGTCCGGGGAGAGACGGTGGACAAGCCCAAGGTCGTTCTGGGGGTCAGCGGCGGCATCGCCGCCTACAAGGCCTGTGAGCTGCTGCGAAGGCTCACGGAGTCCGGCCATGACGTACGGGTCGTGCCCACCGCCTCCGCCCTGCACTTCGTCGGCGCCGCCACCTGGTCCGCCCTCTCCGGCCACCCCGTCTCCACCGAGGTCTGGGACGAGGTCCACGAGGTCCCGCACGTCCGCATCGGCCAGCACGCCGATCTGGTCGTGGTCGCCCCGGCCACCGCCGACCTGCTCGCCAAGGCCGCCCACGGCCTTGCCGACGACCTCCTCACCAACACCCTGCTCACGGCACGCTGTCCCGTCGTCTTCGCCCCCGCGATGCACACCGAGATGTGGGAGCACCCGGCCACCCAGGAGAACGTGGCGACGCTGCGCCGCCGCGGCGCCGTCGTGATCGAGCCCGCCGTCGGTCGGCTCACCGGCGTCGACACCGGCAAGGGGCGGCTGCCCGACCCCGCAGAGATCTTCGAGGTCTGCCGCCGCGTACTGGCCAGGGGAGTGCGCGAACCCGACCTCGCCGGGCGCCATGTCGTGGTCAGCGCCGGCGGCACCCGCGAGCCCCTCGACCCGGTCCGCTTCCTCGGCAACCGCTCCTCCGGCAAGCAGGGGTACGCCCTCGCCCGCACCGCCGCCGCCCGCGGCGCCCGGGTCACCCTGATCGCGGCCAACACCGGGCTGCCCGACCCGGCGGGCGTCGACGTCGTCCAGGTCGGGACCGCCGTTCAACTGCGCGAGGCCGTGCTCAAGGCGGCCGCCGACGCCGACGCGGTCGTGATGGCCGCCGCGGTGGCCGACTTCCGCCCCGAGACCTACGCCACCGGGAAAATCAAGAAGAAGGACGGACAGGATCCCGATCCGATCGTCCTCCTACGTAATCCGGACATCCTCGCGGAGATCTCCGCCGACCGCGCCCGCCCCGGGCAGGTGGTGGTCGGTTTCGCCGCAGAGACGGACGACGTGCTCGCCAACGGCCGCACGAAACTCCGCCGCAAGGGGTGCGACCTGCTGGTGGTGAACGAGGTGGGGGAGCGCCGGACCTTCGGCTCCGAGGAGAACGAGGCCGTCGTCCTGGGGGCCGACGGCACCGAGACCCCGGTACCTCACGGGCCCAAGGAAGCGTTGGCCGAAATCGTGTGGGACCTGGTGACGCCACGCCTGACCTGACTGTTTGATGCGCTCGCCGTTCCCTCGTACGCCGCTCGATTCGGGCGTGGCGACCCTGGCCAAGCGTGCTCGGCATTCGGCAGAATGCCCGTGCCGCAGGTCACAGCGCTCCCGAGAGGCGAGACAGGTGGGCCGGTGGCCGGGCTCGACCGATAAACTGTTCCCGGACGACGCCGGGCGCAGCTCCCGTCGCGTCCGCCAATGATCAGCCAGCAGCCGCTGCAACCCCAGGGAGCGTTGTGTCCCGTCGCCTGTTCACTTCGGAGTCCGTGACCGAGGGTCACCCCGACAAGATCGCTGACCAGATCAGCGACACCATCCTCGACGCGCTGCTGCGCGAGGACCCGACGTCCCGCGTCGCCGTCGAGACCCTGATCACGACCGGTCTGGTGCACGTGGCCGGTGAGGTCACCACCAAGGCGTACGCGCCGATCCCCCAGCTCGTCCGCGAGAAGATCCTCGAGATCGGCTACGACTCGTCGAAGAAGGGCTTCGACGGAGCTTCCTGCGGTGTCTCGGTGTCCATCGGCTCGCAGTCCCCGGACATCGCGCAGGGTGTGGACACGGCCTATGAGTCCCGGGTCGAGGGCGACGACGACGAGCTCGACAAGCAGGGCGCCGGTGACCAGGGCCTGATGTTCGGCTACGCCTCCGACGAGACGCCGACCCTGATGCCGCTCCCGATCTTCCTGGCGCACCGCCTGTCCAAGCGGCTCTCGGACGTCCGCAAGAACGGGACCATCCCCTACCTGCGCCCCGACGGCAAGACCCAGGTCACCATCGAGTACGATGGCGACAAGGCCGTCCGCCTCGACACGGTCGTCGTCTCCTCGCAGCACGCGAGCGACATCGACCTCGACTCCCTGCTGGCGCCCGACATCCGCGAGTTCGTCGTGGAGCCCGAGCTGAAGGCGCTGCTGGACGACGGCATCAAGCTCGACACCGAGAACTACCGCCTCCTGGTCAACCCGACCGGCCGCTTCGAGATCGGCGGCCCGATGGGCGATGCCGGCCTCACCGGCCGCAAGATCATCATCGACACCTACGGCGGCTTCGCCCGCCACGGCGGCGGCGCCTTCTCCGGCAAGGACCCGTCCAAGGTGGACCGCTCGGCGGCGTACGCGATGCGCTGGGTCGCCAAGAACGTGGTCGCCGCCGGTCTGGCCGCGCGCTGCGAGGTCCAGGTCGCGTACGCGATCGGCAAGGCCGAGCCGGTCGGTCTGTTCGTCGAGACCTTCGGCACCAACAAGGTCGAGACCGAGAAGATCGAGAAGGCCATCGACGAGGTCTTCGACCTGCGTCCGGCCGCGATCATCCGCGACCTCGACCTGCTGCGCCCGATCTACGCCCAGACCGCCGCCTACGGCCACTTCGGCCGTGAGCTGCCCGAGTTCACCTGGGAGAAGACCGACCGCGTCGAGGCGCTGCGCAAGGCCGCGGGGCTGTAAGGCCGCACGCCTGCAGGGCTCAGGCCCGCACCAGGACGACACCGGCTCCCGGGACCATCGCCGAGATGGTCCCGGGAGCCGGTCCGTTTTCCGCGCGGAGGGGGGCACGCCGTCGGCGTTACGCCTTCTGGGTCTCCGCCGAAGGAGTGGTCGAGGCGGTGGAGATGATGTGGAGGCCGCCGTTCGGTGATCTTCAGGTCGAGACCGGGTCGATGTATTGAACAGATGTACATGTATGTGAACGCCAAGGGGTCGGCGCCGGGGGCGGGGCCGCTGTCAGTGGGGTTTGGTAAGAATGCAGGGGTGAGCAGCGAGAACGGGCCGGGGGCCGGAGGCGGGGAGGGCGCACCGCCGGAGCAGCTCGCGTTGATCCGGGAGACCGTGCGCAAGGCCAAGGAGCCGCGGGCCAAGCCGCGGACCTGGCGGGGCGCCGCGCTCGCCGAGGAGCTGCCGGTCGCGCGGGTGCTCGTCGACAAGGGCGTGCTCCACCTCGACCGCTACTTCGACTACGCCGTGCCCGCCGAGCTGGACGCCGAGGCCCAGCCGGGGGTGCGGGTGCGGGTGCGGTTCGGCGCGGGCCGGGGCCGGGTGCGCGAGGGGCGGCGCGAGGGCGGGGGACTGATCGACGGGTTCCTCGTCGAGCGGCTCGCCTCCTCCGACTACTCAGGGCCGCTCGCGGCCCTCGCCCAGGTCGTGTCGCCCGAACCGGTGCTGGGCCCGGAGCTGCTGGGACTGGCCCGGGCCGTCGCCGACCGCTACGCCGGGAGCCTCGCCGACGTGCTCCAGCTCGCCGTACCGCCGCGCAACGCGCGCGCCGAACAACGGCCCTCGCCCGCGCCGCTGCCCCCGCCACCGGCACCGGAGGCCGGATCCTGGAGCCGGTACGAGCGCGGGGCCGCGTTCCTGGAGTCACTGGCCTCGGGAGGGGCACCGCGCGCCGTGTGGAACGCGCTGCCCGGGCCCGGCTGGAGCGAGGAGCTGGCCCGGGCCGTCGCCGCGACGCTCGCCTCGGGCCGCGGGGCCCTGGTGGTCGTACCGGACGGGCGGGCCGCCGCCCGCGTCGACGCGGCCCTGACGGGCCTGCTCGGGGAGGGGCGCCACGCGCTGCTCCAGGCGGACGCCGGGCCGGAGAAGCGGTACCGGGAGTGGCTCGGCGTCCGGCGCGGGAGCGTACGGGCCGTGGTCGGGACGCGCGCCGCGATGTTCGCCCCGGTGCGCGACCTCGGTCTGGTGGCCCTCTGGGACGACGGGGACGACAGCCACAGCGAGCAGCACGCGCCGCAGCCGCATGCGCGCGAGGTGCTGCTGCTGCGTGCCGCGCAGGACCGGTGCGGGTTCCTCATGGGCGGCTGGAGCTGCACGGTCGAGGGCGCGCAGCTCGTCGAGAGCGGCTGGGCGCGGCCCCTGGTCGCCGCGCGGGAGCAGATGCGGCAGGTGGCGCCGCTGGTGCGGACCGTGGGGGACCAGGACCTGGCGCGCGACGAGGCCGCGCGCGCCGCCCGGCTGCCCACCCTGGCCTGGCAGGCGGCCCGGGAGGGGCTGCGCCACGGGCCGGTGCTGGTCCAGGTGCCGCGGCGGGGTTACGTACCGCGGATGGCGTGCGCGCAGTGCCGGGCCGCCGCCCGGTGCCGGCACTGCTCCGGGCCGCTGGAGGCGCGGGACGGCGGGGCGCTGTGGTGCGGGTGGTGCGGGCGTGAGGAGAGCGCGTGGCACTGTCCGGAGTGCGGGTCGTTCCGGCTGCGGGCCCAGGTCGTGGGGGCGCGGCGGACCGCGGAGGAGCTGGGCCGGGCGTTCCCGGCCGTCCCGGTGCGCACGTCCGGGCGCGAGCACGTCCTCGACACGGTGCCGGGGGCGCCCGCGCTGGTCGTGAGCACCCCGGGGGCCGAGCCGGTGGCCGAGGGCGGGTACGCGGCGGCGCTGCTGCTCGACGGCTGGGCCATGCTGGGCCGGCCCGATCTGCGGGCCGGGGAGGACGCGCTGCGGCGCTGGATCGCGGCCGCGGCCCTGGTCCGGCCGCAGGGGGAGGGCGGGACCGTGGTGGTCGTCGCCGAGCCGACGCTACGGCCCGTGCAGGCGCTGGTGCGGTGGGATCCCGTGGGCCATGCGCTGCGGGAGCTCGCCGAGCGGGCCGAGCTGGGATTCCCGCCGGTGTCGCGGATGGCGTCGGTCTCGGGGACGGCGGAGGCGGTGGCCGCGTTCCTGGGGGCGGCCGAGCTGCCCGGCGAGGCGGAGGTGCTGGGGCCGGTGCCGTTGCCGGTCACCCCGCCGGGGCGGCCGAGACGGCCGGGGGCGCCGCCCGCGGGGGAGCACTGGGAGCGGGCGCTGGTGCGGGTGCCGCCGGGGCGGGGCGCGGCGCTGGCGGCCGCGTTGAAGTCGGCTCAGGCGGCTCGGATGGCTCGGGGGGCCGAGGAGTCGGGGCGGGTGTGGGTGCGGGTCGATCCCGGGGACATCGGGTGAGCGGTGGGCGGCCGGGGTGAGCCGGGCGGAATGCGGCTGCCCTCTCGGGAGGGGGCCGAGAGGGCAGGAGCGGTGGGGGCCTCAGCCGTTGCGCGGGCCGGGGAAGGCGGTCGGTCTCACGTCGTCGCGCAGGGCCGGGCTGCCCGCCGTCGGCTGGGTGGGCATGCAGCGGGCGGCGGGGACGGTGGGGACCGCAGGCAGGCCCGTGTTCACGCTGACCGTGCGGGGGCCGGTCGGATCCGCCGGGGTGCGCTCGGTGTCGGCGGGTGCCTGGGCGGCCGCGGCCCTGCGGGCGCCGTAACGGCGGTGGACCGCCTGCTTGGTGACTCCCAGCGCGGAGCCCACCGCGTCCCACGAGAAGCCGAGCGAGCGGTCGAAGTCCACTGCCGCGGTGACCAGGGTCTCGACGCTGTCCCGGAGTTCCTGGGCGAGGCGGACCGTCGGGGCGGGGGCGCGTCCGTAGACGACGAAGCCCGTGGAGGGGCCGGAGCGGCGGGGGCGGTAGACGTTGCCCAGCTGGGCGGTGAGGGTGCGCAGCGCGTCCACCTGCCGGCGGACCCGCTCGATGTCCCGCACCAGCAAGTGCAGGCTGGCCCGGGCCTGGGCGTCGTGGGTTGCATGGTCGGCCATGAACAAGCCTCTCGAACCGGCGTTGGGGAGAAGGTCAACTCTTTCTTGACCAACGCGGGTGCGCTCCGCTGGTCACGGTGTGGGCGCGTATGGGCATATGCGGGCGCTCCCGGTGCCGGTCTGCGCCCCCTTCCTCTCCCGGGGTGGCCGCCGTCGGTAATCGAGGTGGGGGGCTCGGAGTGGGGCCATAGACTTGTGCGTTGCCCGTGGTTTGTTTTTTCGAGAGGCCCGTCCCTTTATGAAGCTCGTCTTCGCCGGTACCCCCGAGGTCGCCGTTCCCGCCCTGGACGCTCTGCTCGCCTCCGGGCGGCACGAGGTGGCCGCCGTGGTGACGCGGCCCGACGCGCAGGCCGGGCGGGGGCGCAGGCTGGTGGCCTCTCCCGTCGCCCAGCGGGCCGAGGAGGCGGGCATCGAGGTGCTGAAGCCCGCGCGGCCCCGGGACCCGGAGTTCCTGGAGCGGCTGCGGGAGATCGCGCCGGACTGCTGTCCCGTCGTCGCCTACGGGGCCCTGCTGCCCAAGGTGGCGCTGGACATCCCGGCCCACGGCTGGGTCAATCTGCACTTCTCGCTGCTCCCGGCCTGGCGTGGCGCCGCACCGGTGCAGCACGCGGTCATGGCGGGGGACGAGATCACCGGGGCGTCCACCTTCCTGATCGAGGAGGGGCTGGACTCCGGGCCCGTCTACGGGACCGTCACCGAGGTGGTGCGGGCCACCGACACCAGCGGGGATCTGCTGACACGCCTCGCCTTCGCGGGCGCGGGGCTGCTCGCGGCCACCATGGACGGGATCGAGGACGGCAGCCTGAAGGCCGTGCCGCAGCCGGCGGACGGGATCACCCTCGCCCCCAAGATCACCGTCGAGGACGCGCTGATCGACTGGGCCGCCCCCGCGCTGCGGGTGGACCGTGTCGTGCGCGGGTGCACCCCCGCCCCCGGCGCCTGGACCACCTTCCGGGGCGAGCGGCTCAAGCTCATCCATGTGCAGCCGGTCCCCGGGCGGGACGGCCTCGCTCCCGGCGCGCTGGCCGTCGGCAAGAACAGCGTCCACGTGGGGACGGGGTCGTACGCCGTCGAGCTGCTGTGGGTCCAGGCCCAGGGCAAGAAGCCGATGCGGGCCGCCGACTGGGCGCGCGGGGTGCGCATCGGCGAGGGCGAGCGGGTCGGGGCGTAACGCTCCTGCGCCGGTCCGGCGTGTACGTCGTACGCTGGACGCCCCTTCCTTCCCGCAATCCGGAGCACCTTTTTCGTGAGCGACCAGTCCTCCCGTCCCCGCAAGCCCGCCCGGCCCTACCGCCGGCCCCAGAAGGACCCCGTCCGCATGCTCGCCTTCGAGGCGCTGCGGGCCGTGGACGAGCGGGACGCCTACGCCAACCTGGTGCTGCCGCCGCTGCTGCGCAAGGCGCGGGAGAAGGAAGGACCCGAGAAGTTCGACACGCGGGACGCGGCGCTCGCCACCGAGCTGGTGTACGGCACGCTGCGGCGGCAGGGGACGTACGACGCCGTCATCTCCGCCTGTGTGGACCGGCCCCTCAGGGAAGTCGATCCCCCGGTGCTCGATGTGCTCAGCCTCGGCGCGCACCAGCTGCTCGGGACGCGGATCCCGACGCATGCCGCCGTGTCCTCGGCGGTCGAGCTGGCGCGGGTCGTGCTGGGGGACGGGCGGGCCAAGTTCGTCAACGCCGTGCTGCGGAAGATCGCCCAGCACGATCTCGACGGCTGGCTGGAGCAGGTCGCCCCGCCGTACGACGACGACCCCGAGGAGCACCTCGCGGTCGTGCACGCGCATCCGCGCTGGGTCGTCTCCGCGCTGTGGGACTCGCTCGGCGGCGGGCGGGCCGGGATCGAGGAGCTGCTCGAAGCCGACAACGAGCGGCCGGAGGTCACTCTCGTCGCCCGGCCCGGGCGGGCCACGCAGGAGGAACTGCTCCGGGAGCAGGCCGCCGTTCCGGGACGCTGGTCGCCGTACGCCGTGCGGCTCACCGAGGGCGGGGAGCCGGGGGCCGTCGAGGCCGTACGGGAGGCGCGTGCGGGTGTGCAGGACGAGGGGAGCCAGCTCGTCGCGCTGGCCCTCGCCGCCGCGCCCGTGGAGGGGCGGGACGAGAAGTGGCTCGACGGGTGCGCCGGGCCCGGTGGCAAGGCCGCGCTGCTCGCCGCCCTGGCCGCCGAGCGCGGGGCCGTGCTGCTCGCCTCCGAGAAGCAGCCGCACCGGGCGGGTCTCGTGGCCAAGGCGCTGCACGGCAATCCGGGGCCCTACCAGGTCATCGCCGCCGACGGGATCCGGCCGCCGTGGCGGCCGGGATCCTTCGACCGGGTGCTGATGGACGTGCCGTGCACCGGCCTGGGCGCCCTGCGGCGGCGGCCCGAGGCGCGCTGGCGGCGCCGGCCCGAGGACCTCGAAGGGTTCGCGCCGTTGCAGCGCGGGCTGCTGCGGACCGCTCTGGAGGCCGTGCGGGTCGGCGGTGTCGTCGGGTACGCCACCTGCTCACCTCATCTCGCGGAGACCCGGGCGGTCGTCGCCGACGTGCTCAAGCAGTTCCCGCAGACCGATCTGGTCGACGCGCGGCCGCTGCTGCCGGGCGTGCCGGCGCTGGGCGACGGGCCCGACATCCAGCTGTGGCCGCATGTGCACGGCACCGACGCCATGTATCTGGCGCTCATCCGCCGGACCGGATGATGACGGTACGTCATATCCCAAGCCGGGCAAGAGAGTTGAAGTCGGGAAACCTTAAGCCGTCGGCGTCCGGGCACAGCATCGCATAGCCAACCCCGACTGTTTCTCGATGTCTGCCACAGTGCCGACTGGTTTCTTTATCTCACCAAAACAACGGCACGGAATTCCTGAGATCAACCTTCCCGAAGGGGATTTCCGGAATTCCGTGAAGCCTCTTTGGAAGGGATAGAGAAGATGTCGGAGAACAACTCTCACCGCAGGTCGAAGAACCGGTTGAAGAAGGCCGGCGCGGCTTTCGCCGCGGGAACGGTCCTGCTCTTCGGGGCGGTGTACGTGAACGCCAATGCCGCCTCCGTCGGCGCGTCGCCGACCACGACCGCCTCGTCCGCCTCGTCCGCCGCCGTCTCGGACGTGGTCGACGCCGCCGACGCGTTCCTCGCCACGCTGGACGACGACCAGCAGGCCGAGGTGCTGCTCGACTTCACCGAGGCGAACGCGACCGCCTGGTCCAACCTCCCGTGCGGTTCCAGCTGCCGGGTCGGCATCGAGCTGAGCACGCTCAGCGACGAGCAGCTCGCCGCGGCCAAGGCGGTGATCGAGGCGGCGACCGGCACCGGCAGCGGCACCGGCTACGACCAGATCTCCCAGATCCTCGCGGCCGACGACGTCCTCGGCGAGACCGCCAGCGGGTACGGCAGCGGCAACTACTACCTGGCGTTCCTCGGCACCCCGGGCACCAGCGGCACCTGGCAGCTGCACTTCGGCGGGCACCACCTCGCGGCGAACCTCACCTACAAGGACGGCGAGGTCGAGGGCACCACCCCGTTCTTCATCGGTGTGGAGCCCACGAGCTGGACCGACGACGACGGCACCTCGTACGCCCCCCTGGCCGGGATGCGCGACGGGATGCTGGACCTGCTCGCCGGTCTGAGCGACGACGAGCTGGCGGAGGCGAAGCTGTCCGCGTCGTACACCGACGTACTGCTCGGCCCGGACGAGGACGGTGCCTTCCCGGAGACCAAGGAAGGCCTCGCGGTCGCCGACCTCACCGACGACCAGCAGGAACTGGTCCTCAACGCCATGGAGCCGTGGGTCGACGTGGCGGACGACACCACCGCCGCCTCCGTGCTGAGCACCTACAAGTCGGAACTCGACGAGACCTACATCTCGTACTCCGGCGGCACCGACCTGGACACCCAGGGCGACTACGTCCGGATCGACGGGCCGGGCGTGTGGATCGAGTTCGTCTGCCAGGACGGCGTGGTCTACCAGAACCAGATCCACTACCACACCGTCTACCGGGACCACACCACCGACTACGGCGGAGAGTTCTCGTTCTGATGGACCGTCTGCCGATCTCACTGTCGCATGCGCTGCGCATGATGGCCGGGGTCGCGCTGGCGGTGACGGCGGCGCTGCTTCTGGCAGCGCCGCCCGCTGCCGCGCATCCGCTGCCCCACTCGGTGCTGCTGCTCGACGTGCACGAGACGTCGGTGGCCGCCGAACTGGAGCTGCCCGTCGGCGACTTCTCCCGGGCCAGCGGCATCGTCCTGGACGACTCCACCACCGTGCAGCAGCTGTCGGCGCGGACCGCCGCGATCCGCCGCTACCTGTCCGCGCATCTGCGCCCCACCACCCGCGGGGGCGAGGCATGGACCGTCGCCTTCGGCGCCATGTCCCTGGGGCGGGCGGAGCAGACCTCCACCGGCACCTACCGCGAGCTGACGGTACGGGCCACGCTCACCCCGCCGGCCGACGGGGACCCGCGCCGGTTCGTGCTCGACTACGACGCCGTCGTCCACCAGGTCGTCACCCACACCGTGATGGTCTCCGTCCGGCAGGACTGGGCCGCCGGCCGGGTGGCCGACGCGGGGCAGGACACCGCGACCGAGGTCGGCGTCATCCGCGTCGACACCCGGACCATGACCGTCGCCCCCCTCACCGTCGACCTGGAGAGCGGGAGCGTCTGGAGCGGGACGTACGCCATGTTCCGGCTCGGCGCCGCTCATATTCTCGACGGCACCGATCATCTGCTCTTCCTGCTGATTCTTCTGCTTCCCGCTCCCCTCCGGGCGGCCGGAAAACGCTGGCGGGGAACAGTGGACAACCGGACCGCGATACGGCGAATGGGCTGGACAACTCTCGCCTTCACCGTCGGGCATTCCCTGGCGCTCGCGCTGAGTGCTTTCGGACGTCTCGACATTCCGGCCCAGCCGGTCGAGGCTTTTATCGCCTTCAGTATTCTCGTCGGTGCCGTGCACGCCATGCGCCCGCTATTCCCCGGGCGGGAAGCCCTGGTCGCCGGTGTCTTCGGGCTCGGGCACGGCCTGGCCTTCTCGCTCACGCTCGCCGAGATGAACCTCTCCACCGCCCAACTCGCCCTCAGCCTCGCGGGATTCAACCTCGGCATCGAAGCCGTGCAACTCGTGCTGGTCCTCCTCGCCCTGCCGGGCCTGATCTGTCTCACCCGGCTGCGCGGGCACTCCGTGCTGCGGGGCGCGGGGGCGGTGCTGACGGCCGGCGCGGCCCTCGGCTGGCTGCTGGACCGGCTCGGGCTGCCCAACGGCGTCGCCCGCGCCGCGGACAGCGCCGGGACGCACACCTCCCAGCTGCTCCTCGTCCTGGCCGCCACGGCGCTGGCGGCCACCCTCCGGTTGATCACAGCCCACCGCCGCGGCCCGGCCTGTACGAGACCGTCCTCGTCCCGCTCCCCGGCGCGCGCGGCCTCGACTCGACCATCGTCATGAAACACGTGGTCAGCCCCCGCCCGTTCCCCGGCCGCCCGGCGCCTTAGGGTGGCCCCATGCCACGCACATCCCCCGCCGTCGCCCTCGACGCGCTCCTCTCCGGCAACGAGCGATTCGTCGCGGGCGCACCCGGTCACCCCAACCAGGACGCCGCCCGCCGGGCCGAGCTCGCGCCCGGCCAGGAACCCTTCGCCGTCATCCTGGGGTGCTCCGACTCCCGGCTCGCCGCGGAGATCATCTTCGACCAGGGGCTGGGCGACCTCTTCGTCGTCCGGACCGCCGGGCATGTGCTCGGGGCGGAGGTGCTGGGCAGCGTGGAGTACGCCACGGCCGTGCTCGGCTGCCGCCTGGTCGTCGTCCTCGGGCACGACTCCTGCGGGGCCGTCGCGGCGGCCCGCGAGGCCGTGGCGAACGGACTGCCCTCGACCGGCTTCGTCCGGGACGTGGTCGAGCGGGTCACCCCCAGCGTGCTGGCCGCCCGCGCCGCCGGACTGACCTCCGACAGCGACATCGTCGACGAGCACATAAGGCACACCGTGCAGCTGCTCCTCGACCGCTCCCGCACCCTCTCGGACCAGGTGGACGCGGGGGACGTGGCGGTCGTGGGCATGGCGTACCGGCTCGCCGAGGGCAGCGCCCGCATCCTGGTCTCCCACGGGAACACGGGCGCTCCGGTCCCGGTCCCGGGGGGCGATCAGGCCTCCTGAGGGGCGCGCCCGGCGGGGTCCGTCAGCCGCTCGACCGGGTGGCGGGCTCCGGCGCGCCCTCGGTCACCGCCGGGCCGTCGTCCCGGGCCAGCCGGTGCGGCCACCACACCTTCGGGCCGACGTCCAGGAACAGCGCCGTGACCAGCACGGACCGTACGACGAAGGTGTCCAGGAGGACGCCCAGGGCGACCGCGAAGCCGATCTCGGCGAAGCCCACCATGGGGAGCGTGCCGAGGGCGGCGAAGGTGCCCGCGAGCACCAGGCCCGCGGAGGTGATCACCGAGCCCGTCGCGGCGAGGCCCGTCACCACGCCCCTGCGGGTGCCCTGCCGCAGCGCCTCCTCACGGATACGGGTGGTCAGGAAGATGTTGTAGTCGATGCCGAGGGCCACCAGGAACACGAAGACGAACAGCGGGAAGTCCGTCGACTCTCCCGCGTAGTCGAACACGTGCCGGAAGGCCAGCGCGCTGATGCCGAGGGCCGCCGTGAAGGACAGGATCACCGTCCCGACCAGCAGCAGCGGGGCGACCAGGGCGCGCAGCAGACCGCACAGGATCAGCAGGACCACGCCCAGCACCAACGGGATGATCAGGATGTTGTCGTGGGTGGTGGCCCGGTCCGCGTCCAGCAGGGCCGCCGTTCCGCCGCCCACCCGCGCGTCGGCGTCGGGCACCGCGTGCACCGCGTCCCGGACCCGGTCCACCGTCTGTTTGGCGGCGTCGCTGTCGGACGGGGCGGTCATCGTCGCCTCGAACAGCACCTTGCCGTCGTGGAGGGGTTTCGTGCCCGGCGGCAGCCCGAGCGAGGTCGGCACGACGCCGTCGGTGGCCGCCACCGCCGCGCCCACCTGACGGGCCTGGGCCTGGTGGGAGACGATCACCAGGGGGTCGCCGCTGCCCGCCGGGAAGTACTTCTCGGACACCTCCTGGCCGGTGATCGAGTCCGGTTTCCCGGTGAAGGCGTCGGCGTTGCTGATGCCCGCCGCGCGCAGCTGGATCAGCCCGAGCGAGCACACCGCCAGCGCCAGCGCGGTCACGATCCAGATCATGCGCGGGCGGCGGGCGATGCCGGCCCCGTTACGGGCCCAGAAGCCGCGCTCCGTCGGATCGGCGGAGCCGAAGTGGGGGATCACCGGCCAGAAGATCCAGCGGCCGCAGATCACCAGCAGGGCCGGGAACAGGGTCATCATGGCGAGCAGCGCGACCGCCACGCCGATGGCCGCCACGGGACCGAGGCCGGCCGTGGAGTTCATCTCGGCGGCCGTCAGCACCAGCATGCTCAGCACCACCGTGGCGCCCGAGGCCAGCACCGCCGGGCCCGCCCGGTGCAGGGCCAGCGCCATCGCCTCGTGGCGGTCCTCGTGTCTGCGCAACTCCTCCCGGTAGCGGGCCACGAGCAGCAGGGCGTAGTCCGTCCCGGCGCCGAAGACGAGGACCGTGAGAATGCCGGCGCTCTGACCGTTCACGGTCAGGCCCGCGTAGTGGGCCAGGAAGTAGATCAGCGCCTGCGCCGTGAACAGCGCGACCACCACGCCGATCAGCGGGACCAGCAGCAGGGTCGGACTGCGGTAGGTGATCAGGAGCATCACGATGACGACGCCCATGGCCGCCACCAGCAGCGTGGAGTCGATGCCCTCGAAGGCCTTGGCGAAGTCCGAGGAGGTGCCGCCCGGGCCGGTGATGTGCACGGCCAGCCCGGCGCCGCCCTTGCCGACGACGTCACGGATCGAGTCCACGGCCGGCGAGATCCGCGACCAGCCCTTCTCGTCCATGGTGATCGGCACATAGATCTGCGCGGCGCGCGGGTCCACCGGACGGTCGAACACCGGCCCCCGTGTCTCGGCCCCCCGGATCCCGTGGTCCGTGAGCCGCCTGAGCTGCACCGTGTCCGCCGCGATCTGCGCCCGGTCCCGCGCCGTCAGCCCGTCGTCCCGGGCGTACACGACGATCGCGGGAATCTGCTCCGGCCGGAACCCCTTGGAGATCTCCAGCACCTGGGTCGACTCGGCCGACCCCGGCAGCCAGGACGCCGCGTCGTTGTCCTGGGCCCCGGTCAGCTTGGAGGCGAACGGCGCCATGAAGAACAGCACGACCAGCCACACCCCGAGCACCAGCCACTTGGCCCGCCGCCCACAGACAAGATGCGCGGTGGCTTTCATACCGACCCCAGCTGGTGAGGGGCGCGGGGCCCTGACATGTGCGGCTCCGCCGCGCGGGCGCGACCAGCCCACCACGCACCCGCACCCGACCACGAGAGGGGACCCATGCGCCCCACCCTCGGAGGGCATGGCAGGCTTGGGGCATGGCCGCGCAGATCAACCCCAGCATTCTGTCCGCCGACTTCGCCCGCCTCGCGGACGAGGCGAAGGCGGTCGAAGGAGCCGACTGGCTCCATGTCGACGTGATGGACAACCATTTCGTCCCGAACCTCACGCTCGGTGTGCCGGTCGTAGAGTCCCTGGCCCGTGCGACGGACACTCCGCTGGACTGCCATCTGATGATCGAGGCCCCCGACCGCTGGGCCCCGCAGTACGTCGAGGCGGGCGCCTCGTCCGTCACCTTCCATGTCGAGGCGGCCGCCGCGCCGGTGCGACTCGCCCGCGAGATCCGTGCGAAGGGCGCCCGTGCCTCCATGGCGCTCAAGCCCGCGACGCCCATCGAGCCGTACGAGGACCTGCTGCCCGAACTCGACATGCTGCTGATCATGACGGTCGAGCCGGGCTTCGGGGGCCAGGCGTTCCTCGACATCATGCTCCCGAAGATCCGCCGCACCCGCGAGTTGATCAGCAAGCACGGCCTGGAGCTGTGGCTCCAGGTGGACGGCGGCGTCTCTGCCTCGACGATCGAGCGGTGCGCGGAGGCCGGCGCGGACGTGTTCGTCGCCGGATCCGCGGTGTACGGCGCGGAGGACCCCGCCGAGGCGGTCCGCGCCCTGCGCGCCCAGGCCGAGGCGGCGACCGCGAAGGCGAGCTGGGCCTGCGCCCACTGACCCACTGAACCACGGCCCTCTGAACAGCGGGCCGACACCATACGTAGCCCACTGAACACGCAGCCCGTGCGGACACTGGGCCACAGGTACGTGAACGGCTCCCATCAGGGCTGATCAAGTGCGCCGGATCTGCAAGGATGAACGGCGTATCCAGAGTGTGAACAGCAGTGAGGAGATCGCCGTGTCGGGTATGTCGGCGGGCCGGTCAGCCATGCGGATGGGACCCGCAGAGCTGGTGCAGGCGGCGGCCATGGCCCGCCGCTTCTACCTCGAGGGCAAGTCCAAGATCCAGATCGCGGAGGAGTTCGGCGTCAGCCGCTTCAAGGTGGCCCGGGTCCTGGAGACCGCCCTCGAACGGGATCTCGTACGGATCGAGATCCGTGTGCCGGCCGAGCTGGACGCCGAGCGCTCCGACGCGCTCCGCGCCCGCTACGGCCTCAGGCACGCCGTGGTGGTCGAGTCGCCGGCGGAGGCCGAGGACTCGCCCGACCCCGAGAACCTGGGAGAGGTGGCCGCCGACCTGCTCGGCGAGCTGGTGAACGAGGGAGACGTCCTGGGCCTGGCCTGGGGCCGCTCCACCATCCACATGGCGGCGGCCCTGGACCGGCTGCCGCCCTGCACGGTGGTGCAGCTGACGGGGGTGTACGACGCGGGGACCGCCGAGCGCGGCTCCGTGGAGGCCGTACGGCGCGCCGCCCAGGTGTCCGGCGGCGACGCGCACCCCATCTACGCGCCGATGCTGTTGCCGGACGCCGCCACCGCGGCCGCGCTGCGCAACCAGACCGGGATCGCCCGGGCCTTCGAGTACTTCGACAAGGTCACCGTCGCCTGTGTCTCCATCGGTTCCTGGGAGCCCGGCATCTCGACGGTGCACGACATGCTCAGCGACGAGGAGCGGGCCCACTACGCCTCGCTCGGGGTCGCCGCCGAGATGTCCGCGCACCTCTTCGACGGAGAGGGCCGCCGGGTCGGACGGGACCTGGGCGAGCGGTGCATCACGGTCAAGGCCGACCAGCTCCGCCGGGTCCCCGAGGTCGTGGCGATCGCGGGCGGGCAGCGCAAGGCGGCCGCGATCGACGCGGTGCTGCGGTCCGGGCTCGTCACCAGCCTGGTCACGGACACCTCCGCGGCCGACTATCTGATGACGGCGGGACCGACACCGAAGCCCGCCCTCAACCGCGCGGACCCGGACGGGATCTGAGGGAAGATCAGAAGGGGGCGGTCTCTCGGCCGCCCCTTTCCGCACTCACGACTGCTCAGGACGGTGCCTGGATGACGGAGCACGTGCTCACGCTGGATCTCGACGGGGTCATGGACAAGGCGGCCCTGATGGACCGCTGTGTCCGGGACCTCGAACTGCCCGACTGGTTCGGCCGCAACTGGGACGCCCTCGCCGACAGCCTCACCGACCTGCCGGACGGGCCCGAACTCGGCCCGGTGCTGGTCGTCGTGCGGAACTGGAGGCCCTACGCGAAGGCGCGGCCGGAGGAGTGGGAGATCGCCCAGGAGGTGTTCTCCGCGGCGGTGAACCAGGTGCCGGAGCTCTCCGTCGTGCTCGCTCTCGGAGGATCCTCCTAAGCCCTTCCGCGCTGCTTGGACGTTCCGTCCGGGCACCGCGTTACGGTCGTCATGGGACAATGAAGTACGTGCTCTTCCCCCTGGCTGACCTGTCAGGGGGTCGCCTCTGAACGACTGGGATGTGCAGCACGTGCGTTTCCTCAACGACGTCCAGCCCGCGTACGACCTCACCTACGACGATGTCTTCATGGTGCCGAGCCGCAGCGCGGTCGGGTCGCGGCAGGGGGTGGACCTCTCCTCCCCGGACGGCACGGGCACCACGATCCCGCTGGTCGTCGCCAACATGACGGCCGTCGCCGGACGCCGGATGGCCGAGACGATGGCCCGGCGCGGCGGACTCGTCGTGATCCCGCAGGACATCCCGAACGATGTCGTGACCGATGTGATCACCTGGGTGAAGAGCCGGCACCTGGTGCTGGACACGCCGATCGTGCTCGCCCCGCACCAGACCGTCGCGGACGCCCTCGCGCTGCTGCCCAAGCGCGCGCACAACGCGGGCGTCGTCGTCGACGAGGACCACCGGCCGGTCGGTGTCGTCACCGACCAGGACCTCAGCGGCGTCGACCGCTTCACCCAGCTCGAGGTCGTCATGTCCCGCGACCTGCTCCTCCTCGACGCCGGCATCGACCCCCGCGAGGCCTTCAACATCCTCGACGCGGCCAACCGGCGGTACGCGCCCGCCGTGGACGAGGACGGCCGTCTCGCCGGCATCCTCACCCGCAAGGGCGCCCTGCGCGCCACGCTGTACACGCCGGCCGTCGACGCGCACGGCAGGCTGCGCATCGCCGCCGCCGTCGGGATCAACGGCGATGTCGCGGGCAAGGCCAAGGAACTGCTCGACGCGGGCGTCGACACGCTCGTCATCGACACCGCGCACGGCCACCAGGAGTCGATGATCAGCGCGATCCGCACCGTGCGCGCGCTCGACCCGCAGGTGCCGATCGCGGCGGGCAACATCGTCTCCGCCGAGGGCGTCAGGGACCTGATCGAGGCGGGCGCGGACATCATCAAGGTCGGCGTCGGCCCCGGCGCCATGTGCACCACCCGGATGATGACCGGCGTGGGCCGACCGCAGTTCTCGGCGGTCCTGGAGTGTGCCGCCGAGGCGCGGAGGCACGGCAAGCACGTCTGGGCCGACGGCGGTGTCCGGCACCCGCGCGACGTCGCCATGGCGCTGGCCGCCGGGGCGTCCAACGTGATGATCGGGTCGTGGTTCGCGGGGACGTACGAGTCACCGGGCGACCTTCAGCACGACGCCAACGGGCGGCCGTACAAGGAGTCCTTCGGCATGGCCTCGGCGCGCGCGGTGCGCAACCGGACCTCGGAGGAGTCCGCCTACGACCGGGCCCGCAAGGGGCTGTTCGAGGAGGGCATCTCCACGTCGCGGATGTTCCTCGACGCCGGCCGGCCGGGGGTGGAGGACCTGGTCGACTCGATCATCGCGGGGGTGCGGTCCTCGTGCACCTACGCGGGCGCGGGCTCGCTCGAGGAGTTCGCCGAGAAGGCGGTCGTCGGGATCCAGAGCGCGGCCGGCTACGCGGAGGGCAAGCCGCTGCACGCCAGCTGGTAGGGCCCCACGGCCCCGCAGCAACAAAAGTGCACCTCGGTGCCATCAACGCAATGATCTTGCGTGGGTACGCAAGGTTGCATCATTACGATCGCTACGGCCCTGCTCATAGGGTCATGCGCTGTACGTGGCGTGGCAGGGACCCCGCTCGGTGGGTTCCCGCCCGCACCGGTCTCCGTCGTGCCGTCGGCAGCGACGAAGGAGTCAGCGCGTGCTCGACCACAGCGCACCCCCGAAGGACCGCATCCAGGCCGCCCCTCCGTCCCCGGGGTTCGCCGCGCGGCTGATGCGGCGCAAGCCCGTGGAACGGCTGGTCGCCGAGGGCGGCCAGGGCGAGGGAGGGGCGCTGCGGCGCTCTCTCGGGCTGTGGCAGCTCACCATGATCAGCATCGGGGCGACGCTCGGCACGGGCATCTTCGTCGTCCTCGGCGAGGCCGTGCCGAAGGCCGGACCGGCCGTCACGCTGTCCTTCGTGATCGCCGGTCTCACGGCGCTCTTCTCCGCCCTGTCCTACGCCGAGCTGGCCGGCACCATCCCGGTCGCCGGATCCTCGTACTCGTACGCGTACGCGACGATGGGCGAGCTGATCGCCTGGGTGTGCGGCTGGTGTCTGGTCCTGGAGTACGGCGTGTCGGTGGCCGCCGTGGCCGTCGGCTGGGGCGAGTACCTCAACGAGCTGCTCGACGGGACCATCGGGGTGACCATCCCGGACGCGCTGTCGGCGCCGCCGGGCGACGGGGGCGTGTTCAATCTGCCCGCCCTGATCGTCGTCCTGCTGGCCATGGCGTTCCTGCTCGGCGGGGCGCGGGAGTCGGCGCGGGCCAACACCGTCATGGTCGCCGTGAAGATCGCCGCGCTGGTGCTGTTCTGCGCCATCGGCGTCCAGGGCTTCCGCTCCGGCAACTACGCGCACTTCATGCCGCTCGGCATGGCCGGCGTCAGCGCGGCAGGCGCCACGCTGTTCTTCTCGTACATCGGCTTCGACGCCGCCTCCACCGCCGGTGAGGAGGCGAAGAACGCCCAGCGCGACCTGCCGCGCGCGATCATGCTGTCGCTCGTCATCGTCACCGCGCTGTACGTGCTGGTGGCGGCCGTGGCCGTCGGCGCCCAGCCCTGGCGGCGGTTCGGCGACTCCGAGGCCGCGCTGGCCCAGATCATGCGCGACGTGACCGGGCAGTCCTTCTGGGCCACCCTGCTGGCGTTCTGCGCGGTCGTCGCCATCGCGAGCGTCGTGCTGACCGTGCTCTACGGCCAGACGCGCATCCTGTTCGCCATGTCCCGGGACGGGCTGGTGCCCAAGGTGTTCTCGCGCGTCCACCCGAGGACCGGCACGCCCCGCGCCAACACCCTGATCGTGTCCCTGTTCTGCGGTGTCCTCGCCGCCGCGATCCCGCTGGGCCAGCTCGCCGACGCCACCAGCATCGGCACGCTGTTCGCGTTCGCGCTGGTCAATGTGGCCGTCGTGGTGCTGCGCCGGACCCGGCCGGAGATGCCCCGCACCTTCCGGGTGCCGCTGTCGCCGGTGCTGCCCGCGCTGGGCTTCGCCTTCTGCGTCTGGATGATGGGCAGCCTGTCGGCCGTGACCTGGGTGGTCTTCGGTGTCTGGATGGCCGTCGGGCTCGTGGTGTACTTCGTGTACGGCCAACGCCGCTCCCGCCTCGCCACACCCGCTCCGCTGGAGAAGTGAACCACCCACCGTGCTGAACGATCTCGACGAACGCATCGTGCACGCCCTCGCCGAGGATGCCCGCCGCTCCTACGCGGACATCGGCAACCTGGTCGGTCTGTCCGCGCCCGCCGTGAAGCGGCGCGTGGACCGGCTGCGGGCGACCGGCGCCATCACCGGCTTCACCGTACGGGTGGATCCGGCGGCGCTCGGCTGGGAGACCGAGGGGTTCGTCGAGATCTACTGCCGGCGCAACACCTCGCCGGAGACCATCCAGCGGGGCCTGGAGCGCTACCAGGAGGTGGTGGCCGCCTCCACCGTCACCGGCGAGGCCGACGCGGTCGCGCAGGTCTTCGCCGCCGACATGCGCCACTTCGAGCGGGTCCTGGAGCGGATCGCGGGGGAGCCCTTCGTGGAACGCACCAAGTCGGTGCTGGTGCTCTCCCCGCTGCTGCGCCGGTTCTCCTCCGGCTCGCCCACCTGAGCCCCTCGGTCCGAGCTCGGTCCGAGCTCGGACCGAGCCTTCAGTCGGCCGTCTTGCGCGCCAGCGCGTTGTTGCCGATCGAGTTGTGGACGCTGAAGCTCACCGCGTCCGAGCGGTAGCGGTCGTCGGACCACTCCACGGGGCGGCCCTCATGGGTCGTGGTGACCCGGCGGACCCGCAGCAGCGGGCTGGTGCGGCGCACCCCGAGGAGTTCCGCGTCCTGGGCGCCCGCCGCCACCGCGTCGATGACGTGCTCGCCGTAGGCGAAGACCAGCCCGGTGTCGTCCAGCAGCCGCTGGGTCACCGAGGGGCAGTCCGGTTCGATCGGCTCGACGGCGGGGGAGATCCAGTCGGCGTACACGGTCCGCTCCAGCAGCACCGGCTCGCCGTCCAGGCCGCGCACCCGCAGGACGTGCAGCACCGGCGTGCCGAGGGGGAGCTGGAGGCGGACGGCGTCCTCGTGGCCGGCCGGCTGGTACTGCTGGGCCACCACCTGCCCGGTCGCCTCGCGGCCCATCGCCCGCGCCCACTCGGCGAAGCTGCGCAGTTCCGCGAAGCTCTGGCTGCGGCGGCTGGCCAGCACCACCCGCCGGGCGCCCTGGCGGGAGCCGATGAGCCCTTCGGCGGTCAGCGCCGCCACGGCCTGGCGGACCGTCCCGCGCGAGACTCCGTAGCGGGCCGCGAGGTCGGTCTCGGCGGGCAGCCGGGCGCCCACCGTGTACTCCTCGCGGTCGATCGCCCGGCGCAGTGCGTCGGCGATCTCCTCGTGTCGGGCCGCCATGCTTCCCCTTCGCTCCAGCTGCTGTGCACAGCCTGACCAGCCTAGTCGACATCGAAACGTGATGAAGAGCAGCCCGGAGTGTCCGCGAAATAAGGGATCAGGGTTTCGCCGGAGTTTACCGGGGGGACATCAGCGGCGTGGTTACTGGGGCCAACTTGTTCAGACAAGTTCGCCCCGTCTCCTGATCTCCCGCACCCTCGCGCGTCCCCTGGAGAAGCCGTGACCGTGTCCCTGCCGAGAACCGCCGCCCTCGGTGTCATCGCCGCACTCGCCCTGAGCGCCTGTGGCGCCGCCCCCGACGACTCCACCACCACCGCCGACGGCAAGAACGCCGCCACGGCCACCTCCGCCGCCGACTTCGGGGGCCTCGACGCCCTGGTGAAGGCGGCGAAGAAGGAGGGCAAGCTCAACGCCATCGCGCTGCCCCGCGACTGGGCCAACTACGGAGCTCTCATCGACGGCTTCGAGAAGAAGTACGGCATCAAGATCGCCGTCGAGAACCCGGACGGCTCCAGCCAGGACGAGATCAACGCCGTGACCTCCCGCAAGGGCCAGGACCGCGCGCCGGACGTCCTCGACCTCGGCAGCTCCTTCGCCCTGAGCGCCGCCCAGCAGGGGCTGCTCGCGCCGTACAAGGTCGCCTCGTACGCCGACATCCCCGAGGGCCAGAAGGACGCAAAGGCCCGCTGGTACAACGACTACGGCGGCTACATCTCCATCGGCTGTGACGCGGGGCGCGTCAAGACCTGTCCGACCACCTTCGCCGACCTGCTCAAGCCGCAGTACAAGGGCCAGGTCGCCCTCAACGGCAACCCCACCAAGTCCGGCTCCGCCTTCGGCGGCGTCTACGCGGCGGCCCTCGCGAGCGGCGGCTCCTTCGACGACATCCAGCCCGGCCTCGACTTCTTCGCCAAGCTGAAGAAGAACGGCAACTACACGCCCGTCGAGTCCACCCCGGCCACCGTCGAGAAGGGCGAGACCCCGATCAGCATCGACTGGGACTACCTCAACGCCGGTTACGCCGACGAGTTCAAGTCCAAGGGCGTCGACTGGAAGGTCGCCGTCCCGACCGACGGCCAGTTCTCCCAGTTCTACTCCCAGGCGATCAACAAGGACGCCCCGCACCCGGCGGCCGCCCGCCTGTGGCAGGAGTACCTCTACAGCGCCGAGGGCCAGAACCTCTGGCTCAAGGGCTACGCCCGCCCGGTCCTGATGACCGCCCTGGAGAAGGCCGGCACCCTCGACAAGACGGCCGCCGCCAAGCTGCCCGAGGTCTCCGGCACCCCCGCCTTCCCGACCGAGGACCAGCAGAGCAAGGCCAAGACCGTGCTCGGACAGGGCTGGGCGAAGGCCGTCTCCGGATGACGGCCACCGCCGTACGGGCCGACTCGGCGCCCGCCGCTGCGGTGAAGCGGCGGCGCCGGTCGCTCGGCTGGCTCGCGGTCGTCCCGCTGCTCGCCTTCACCGCGCTCGCCTTCGGGCTGCCCGCCCTGGCCATGCTCGACGGCGCGTTCACCGCCAAGGACCCGGCCACCGGCGCCGCCTCCTACACCACCGGCAATCTGACGGCCTCGCTCCAGGGGGCGTACCTGACCGCCCTGATCGGCAGCGTCAAGCTGTCGGCCGTCTCCGCCGCCCTCGGCGCCCTGCTCGGGCTGCCGCTCGCCCAGGCCGTCGTCACCTCCCGGTTCCGCGCCCTGCGCGAGGCCGTGCTCACCGCCTCCGGAGTGCTCGCCAACTTCGGCGGCGTCCCGCTGGCCTTCGCCTTCGTCGCCACCCTCGGCAACGCGGGCGTCCTCACCCGGCACCTGGGCCTCACCGACAAGGGCTGGGACCTCTACAGCTTCTGGGGCCTGGTGATCGTCTACCTGTACTTCCTGATCCCGCTGATGGTCCTCACCATCACCCCCGCCCTGGAGGGCCTGCGCGTCCAGTGGCGCGAGGCCGCGGCGAACAACGGCGCGACACCCGTGCAGTACTGGCGGCACGTGGCCCTGCCCGTGCTGCTGCCCTCGCTGCTCGGCGGGCTCGTACTGCTGTTCGGCAGCGCCTTCGCCGCCTACGCCACCGCCGCCGCGATGGTCGGCAGCTCCATCCCGCTGGTCACCCTCCAGATCGCCGACGCCATCTCCGGCAACGTCCTGGTCGGCCAGGAGAACGTGGCCCTCGCCCTCAGCCTCGACATGGTCCTGGTCGCCGGTCTGGTCATGGCCGTGTACCTGCCCCTGCAACGGAGGAGCGCGCGATGGCTCGCCTGACCCTGTGGCGGTGGGGCGTCCTCGGCCTCGCCGGGCTGTACTTCCTGGTCCCGCTCGCCGCGTCCGTCGTCTTCACCGTCGACGTGCCCGGCCAGGGGATCACCTTCGACGCCTACACCCAGATCTTCTCCACCGACGGCTTCACCTCCAGCCTGCTGCTCTCGCTGGAACTGGCCGCCGCCACCATCGCCGTCGTGCTGCTGCTGATGGTGCCCGCCATGGTCGCGCTGCGGCTCGGCGCGCCCCGGCTGCGGCCGGTCGTCGAAGTGGTGTGCTCGCTGCCGCTGGTCGTCCCGCCGATCGCGTTCGTCGCCGGCATCGGGACCGTGCTCAAGTGGGGGCCGGAACACCTCTCCCGGACCCCGCTGTTCCAGACCTTCGTCGCGATCCAGAACCCGGACTTCCCCTTCGTGCTCGTCCTCGCGTACGTCGTGATGGCGCTGCCGTTCGTGTACCGGGCCCTGGACGCCGGTCTGCGCGCCGTCGACGTCCGCACCCTCGTCGAGGCCGCCCGCAGCTGCGGCGCGAGCTGGCCGCAGGCGCTGATCCAGGCGGTCCTGCCCAATCTGCGCGGGGCCCTGCTCAACGCCTCCTTCCTCACCCTGGCCCTGGTGCTCGGCGAGTTCACCGTGGCCCAGCTGCTGGGCTTTGCGCCCTTCGCCGTGTGGATCGTGAACGTCAGCGGCTCGCAGGCCCAGCTCTCCGTCGCCGTGTCCGTGCTCAGCCTGCTCGTGACATGGGTCCTGCTCCTCGCGCTCGCCGGTGCCGGCGGGCGTACCCGAACCGCATCCCGGGGATGAACCATGACCGTGACCGCGCCCGACAAGACGGCGACGACCGCAGCCACCGTGGAATTCCGGGGCCTGCGCAGGGAGTTCGGGCCCACCGTCGCCCTGGACGGACTCGACCTGACCGTCCGCCCCGGTGAACTCCTCGCCCTGCTCGGCCCCTCCGGCTGCGGCAAGACCACCGCACTGCGCATGCTCGCCGGGTTCGAACACCCCGACTCCGGCGAGGTGCTGATCGACGGCGAGGACGTCACCCGGATCCCGGCCCACCGCCGCGACGCCGGGATGGTCTTCCAGTCGTACAGCCTCTTCCCGCACCTGGACGCCCTCGACAACGTGGCTTTCGGACTGCGCATGCGGGGGGTCCGCACCTCCGAACGGCGGGCGCGGGCGGCCGAGCTGCTGGAACTGGTCGGCCTCGCCGACAAGGGCGGCCAGTACCCCCACCAGCTCTCCGGCGGCCAGCAGCAGCGCGTCGCACTGGCCCGCGCCCTCGCCCTGCGCCCCCGGGTGCTGCTCCTCGACGAACCGCTGTCCGCGCTGGACGCCAAGGTGCGCCTCAGCCTGCGCGAGGAGATCCGCCGGCTCCAGCAGGACCTCGGCATCACCACCCTGTTCGTCACCCACGACCAGGAGGAGGCCCTGTCCATGGCGGACCGGGTCGCCGTGATGCACGCCGGCCGGCTCGAACAGTGCGCGCCGCCCTCCGAGCTGTACGGCCGGCCCGCCACCGCCTTCGTCGCCGAGTTCGTCGGCACCATGAGCCGGATACCCGGACGGCTCGCCGACGGCGGCGTCGAGGTGCTCGGACAGCGGCTGCCCGTCGACGGACCCGTGCCGGCCGGCCCGGACGTCGACGTGCTGGTGCGGCCCGAGGCGGTCGGCGTACGCGCCGACGGCGACGGGTCCGCCCGGGTGGTCGCCACGTCGTTCCTGGGCGCCGCCGTCCGCGTCACCGTCAAGCTCGCCGACGGCACCGAGGTGAAGGCCGACCTGCCCGCACACGAGGCCGGCGGCCTCGGCGCGGGGACCACCGTCACCGTGTCGCTGCCCGAGCGTCCGGTCCTGGTCGCCGCACGCACCCCCTGATCCCCCTCCGCACATCCCCCCACTGCGCAGAAAGAGTGTGACCGTGACTCGACTCCCGCTCCAGGCCGTCCTGTTCGACATGGACGGCACGCTCGTCGACACCGAGCGGCTGTGGTGGGAGGCGGTGGAACGGGTGGCCGGCCGGGCCCTGACCGAAGCGGACCAGCCGGAGGTGCTCGGCCGGCCCGTGGAGCACACGGCCGACTGGCTGGCCGCGACCAGCGGCCGGCCGGCCGCGGACCTCGCCGACACCCTCCACCGGGAGTTCGCCGACCGGGTGCGCACCGGCATCGTCCCCCGCCCCGGCGCGCTCGCCCTGCTCGACGCCCTGGCCCGCGACGGCGTGCCCACCGCCCTGGTCACCGCCTCCCCCCGGGCCGTCGCCGACACCGTCCTCGAAGCGCTCGGCGCCCACCGCTTCGCGATCTCCGTGACCGCCGACGACACCGAGCACACCAAGCCGGCCCCCGACCCCTACCTCGCCGCCTGCCGCGCCCTCGGCGTCCACCCCGCGGCCTGCGTGGCCGTCGAGGACACCGAGACCGGTGTCGCCTCCGCCGAGGCGGCGGGCTGCGCCGTCCTCGCGGTGCCCTCGCTCGCCCCCATCGGAGCCGCCCCCGGCCGGACCGTGCTCACCAGCCTGGAGGACGTGACCCCCGAGCGGCTGCGCGCGCTGACCCCGCCCCGGCTGCGGGTCATGACCTGGAACCTCTGGTACGGCGGCACCAAGGTCCACGACCACCGGGCCAAGCAGCTCAAGGCGATCACCGAGACCGAGGTGGACGTGGTCGGCCTCCAGGAGACGTACGGCACCGCCGCCGGGGAGCTCGCCGAGGCGCTCGGCTGGCACCACCACCGGGCCGGGGAGAACCTCGGCGTGATCAGCCGCCACCCGATCACCGCCGTCCTCGGCGACCCGGACGTGGGCTTCTACGGGGCGGCCGGGGTCCGGCTCGACGTGGACGGCACCGAGGTCGACGTCTGGACGGTCCACCTCGACTACACGCCGTACGGCCCCTACGAGGCGGCCTTCGACGGGCTGCCGGCCGACGGGCTGATCGCCCACGAGGAGGTGCGGCTCGCCCAGCTGCGGGACGCCCTGCGCCGCCTCGACCCGGCGGTGCCGGTCGTCCTCGTCGGCGACTTCAACAGCCCCTCCCACCTCGACTGGCCGGACGTGGCCTGGCCGGTGACCAGGGCGGCCGAGCGGGCGGGGCTCGCCGACTCCTACCGCGAGGCCCACCCCGACCCCGCACGGGAACCCGGACACACCTGGTCCCCCGTGCACACCGAGCACGAGGACGGCAGCGGCCGCCCCGAGCCCCAGGACCGGATCGACTTCGTGCTCCACCGGGGCCTCACGGTCCTGGAGTCGCGGACCCATGTCACCGGCAGCCCCCGACCCTGGCCGGACGTCGAGGACAACGACTGGCCCTCCGACCACGCGGCGGTGATCACCACCTTCGCCGTCCCCGGAAACCGGCTGGGCAGCGCGCCGGACGGTGTCTAACATCGGTGGCATGACCTGGCGACATTGATCCACGACCGCCCCCGGCACCCGTCGGCTGACCGCCACGCTCTACGCGTACGCGTTCCTCGACGAGTTCGTGCTGCTCTACCCGGTGTACGCGCTGCTGTTCGCGGACACCGGGCTGTCCGTCGGACAGATGTCGGCCCTGTTCGTCCTGTGGTCGCTCACCGGCGTCCTGCTCGAGGTCCCCTCCGGCGCCTGGGCCGACGCCGTCTCGCGCCGTCTGCTGCTGTGGCTGGGCCCGCTGCTGGGCGGCGCCGGCTTCGCCCTGTGGGTGCTCTTCCCGTCGTTCTGGGCCTTCGCCGCCGGATTCGTCCTGTGGGGCGTCCGCGGAGCGCTGGGTTCCGGCGCGCTGGAGGCACTGGTCTACGACGAGCTGGAGCGGCTCGGCGCGGCCGACCGGTACGCGCGCGTGATGGGCCGCTCCCACGCGGCCGGCCAGGTGGCCGTGACGGCGGCGACGGGCCTGGCCGGACCGGTCCTCGCAGCCGGCGGCTACCCGGCGGTCGGCGCGGCGAGCGTGCTGGCCTGTGTGCTGTGCGCCGCGACGGCGACCCGCTTCCCCGAGCACCGGACGGCCCCGGACCACGGGGAGAGCTGGACCGCCACCCTGCGGACCGGCCTCGGCGACGCCCGCCGCGACCGCTCGGTGCGCGGCGCCCTGCTGCTCGTCCCGGCCGTGGCGGCGGTGTGGGGAGCCCTCGACGAGTACACGCCCCTGCTGGTGCGGGACACCGGTGTGTCCGAGCCGGCCGTCCCGTACTTCCTGATGCTGCTCTGGGCCGCGGTCACGGCCGGCAGTCTGCTGACCGGCCCCGCCGAACGGCTCGGCCGGACGGGACTCGCCGCCCTGCTCACCGGCTCCGCGCTCGTCCTGGCCCTCGGTGCGCTCACCGGCAGCCCGGCCGGCATCGCCCTCGTCGCCCTGGCCTTCGGCGGCTTCCAGCTCGCGACCGTCGTCGCCGACGCCCGCCTCCAGCGGCGCATCGAGTCCACCGGCCGGGCCACCCTCACCTCCGTCGCGGGTCTCGGCACCGAGGTGCTGACCATCGGTGTCTACGGCGCGTACGGCGCCCTCGGCTCGACGTTCCCGCACGGCACGGTGTTCGCGCTGTGCGCGGTGCCGTACCTGGTGACGGCGGTGGCGGTGGCCCGGGGAAGGCGCCGGTGAGGGCGCGCAACGAATCGCCGCGCGGCCGTCGGCCTACGCAACGAATCGCTTACCGGCGCGCAACGGCTCCTCCTTGTCCGGCCCGAGCGCCCGACCGTACCGTCTAGGAGGCCCCCGAAACGCTCCGGGCGGCCCCCTGCCCCCCTTCGCCCGATGAGGACCCCGCATGCGCACAGCCCTGCTCCAGAGCTCCGGCCGCCCCGGCTCGGTCGTCGAGAACCTCAAGGTCCTCGACGAGGCCGCGGGCCGGGCCGCCGCCGCGGGCGCCGGGCTGCTGGTCGCGCCGGAGCTGTTCCTCACCGGCTACGCGATCGGCGACGACATCGCGCGCCTCGCCGAGCCCGCCGACGGCGACTCCGCGGACGCGATCGCCGAGCTGGCCGCCCGGCACGGGGTCGCGGTCGCCTACGGCTACCCGGAGCGGTCCGGCGAGGGCGTGTACAACTCCGCGCAGCTGATCTCCGCCGACGGCACCCGGCTCGCGAACTACCGCAAGACCCATCTCTTCGGCTGCTTCGAGCACGACCACTTCGTCCCGGGGGAGCGGCCCGTCGTCCAGGCCGAGCTGGGCGGGCTCACCGTCGGCCTCCTGATCTGCTACGACGTCGAGTTCCCGGAGAACGTCCGGGCCCACGCCCTGGCCGGCACGGACCTGCTGCTCGTCCCGACCGCGCAGATGCACCCGTTCCAGTTCGTCGCCGAGTCGATGATCCCGGTGCGCGCCTTCGAGAACCAGCTGTACGTCGCCTACGTCAACCGGGTCGGTCAGGAGGGCGAGTTCGAGTTCGTCGGGCTCTCCACCCTCGCCGGTCCCGACGGGGTGGCCCGGGCCCGTGCCGGACGCGGTGAGGAGCTGGTCCTCGCCGACACCGACCCGGCCGCCCTCGCCGCCTCCCGCGAGGCCAACCCGTATCTGCGGGACCGGCGTCCCGAGCTCTACGTCTGAGCCCCCGAACCTTCCCGTCGTCAGCCGCACGTCTCGATTCGCGCGCCGTAAGCCGCAAGGAGCCCTCACCCCATGACGTCCATGGTGCCCAACGCCGTCGAGCACACCGACGAGCCGCAGCAGCCCCCGATCACCATGTTCGGCCCGGACTTCCCGTACGCGTACGACGACTTCCTCGCGCACCCGGCGGGCCTCGGCCAGATACCGGCGACCGGGCACGGCACCGAGGTCGCGGTCATCGGCGGCGGACTGTCGGGCATCGTGGCCGCGTACGAGCTGATGAAGATGGGCCTGAAGCCCGTCGTGTACGAGGCCGACCGGATCGGCGGCCGGCTGCGGACCGTCGGTTTCGACGGCGCCGGCGCCGAGGGGCTCACCGCCGAGATGGGCGCGATGCGGTTCCCGCCCTCCTCCACGGCCCTCCAGCACTACATCGACCTGGTCGGGCTCGAGACCAGCCCCTTCCCCAACCCCCTTGCCGAGGCGACCCCTTCGACCGTCGTCGACCTCAAGGGCGAGTCCCACTACGCCGAGACGATCGACGACCTGCCGCAGGTCTACCGCGATGTCGCCGAGGCATGGAACAAGTGTCTCGAAGAAGGCGCCGACTTCTCCGACATGAACCGCGCGATGCGCGAGCGGGACGTGCCGCGCATCCGCGAGATCTGGGCGAAGCTCGTCGAGAAGCTCGACAACCAGACCTTCTACGGCTTCCTCTGCGACTCCGAGGCCTTCAGGTCGTTCCGGCACCGGGAGATCTTCGGCCAGGTCGGCTTCGGCACCGGCGGCTGGGACACCGACTTCCCCAACTCCATCCTGGAGATCCTCCGCGTCGTCTACACCGAGGCCGACGACCACCACCGCGGGATCGTCGGCGGCTCCCAGCAGCTGCCGGTGCGGCTGTGGGAGCGCGAGCCGGAGAAGATCGTCCACTGGGCGTACGGCACCTCGCTGGCGAGCCTGCACGAGGGCGGCGAGCCCCGTCCGGCCGTGACCCGGATGCACCGTACGGCCGGTGACCGGATCACGGTGACCGACGCGAACGGCGACATCCGCACCTACCGGGCGGCGATCTTCACCGCCCAGTCCTGGATGCTGCTGTCGAAGATCGACTGCGACGACTCGCTGTTCCCGATCGACCACTGGACGGCGATCGAGCGCACCCACTACATGGAGTCCTCGAAGCTCTTCGTGCCCGTCGACCGGCCGTTCTGGCTCGACAAGGCCGTCGACGACAGGGGCAATCCGACGGGCCGGGACGTCATGTCGATGACGCTCACCGACCGCATGACACGCGGGACTTACCTGCTCGACGACGGTCCGGACAAGCCCGCCGTCATCTGTCTCTCCTACACCTGGTGCGACGACAGCCTGAAGTGGCTGCCGCTGTCCGCGAACGAGCGGATGGAGGTCATGCTGAAGTCGCTCGGCGAGATCTACCCGAAGGTCGACATCAGGAAGCACGTCATCGGCAACCCGGTGACCGTCTCCTGGGAGAACGAGCCCTACTTCATGGGCGCGTTCAAGGCCAACCTGCCCGGCCACTACCGCTACCAGCGGCGCCTGTTCACCCACTTCATGCAGGACCGGCTGCCCGAGGACAAGCGGGGCATCTTCCTCGCCGGCGACGACATCTCCTGGACGGCGGGCTGGGCCGAGGGCGCCGTCCAGACCGCGCTCAACGCGGTCTGGGGCGTGATGCACCACTTCGGCGGCGCGACCGACGCGGGCAACCCGGGCCCGGGCGACGTGTACGACGAGATCGCCCCGGTCGAGCTGCCGGAGGACTGAGCGCTTCAGTCCCGCCGGTCCCGCAGGGGCGTGAGCAGCATGCGCCCCGCGAACCCCACCGCCGTGTCCAGGCGTTCGGTGAACTCCCCGGCGACATCGGGCAGCCGGCGCAGCGCCCACAGCGCCCGGGCCGCCGTCCAGGTGGCGTCCCGGGCCCGCTCCAGGCTCCAGGAGCCCAGCAGATGGGTGAGCGGATCGGCGATCTGGAGCACGTCGGGGCCCGGCATCAAGTCCTCGCGGACGCGTTCCTCCAGCGCGACGAGCAGATCCCCCACCCGCTCGTACTCGTCCGCCAGATCGGCCGGTTCACAGCCGAGGTCACGGCAGGCGTCCACCACGGCGAGCGCCAGGTCGTGCCCGATGTGCGCGTTGATGCCGGCGAGCGCGAACTGCAGCGGCCGTACGCCGGGATGGCGGCGCATCTGGAACAGCGGGCGCCAGCAGGCGGGCGGGCGCCGGTCGGTCACGGCCGCGTCCACCGCGGCCAGATAGCGTTCCGCGAACCGCAGGTCCAGGGTGCGCGCGGCCCGGGCGTCCGGGAAGCGGCCCGTGTCGATGCGCCGGTCGACCTCCTGGGTCACGGCGAGGTAGACCCGGTTGAAGACCGCGATCCCGTCGGAGACCGGCAGGGCCGCGTCCAGGGCCCGCATCCGGGCGATCACGTCGTGCACGCTCGCGTCGAGCGCCGGGTCGACGGCCGGGGTGAACTGTTCCGATTGCGGCATGGGGGAAGGGTGGCAGCCCGGGGCCGCCCCGCGCGTCGGCGGGCCGGACGCTTCCCCGGAACGGGGGAACGGGCCCGCCGCGCGGGAGCCGGCGAAAGCCCACCGACCGGAAGGTGAGCGACCGCTTAGCGACCCCGTACGATGGCGTCGTTGCCCCATACATACACAGGAGTCCCGCCCGTGACCGCCGAAGCCCCGATCGCCCCCGCCCTGTCGTACGGCCGGCTGATCCCCGTCACCGTCCACTTCGACGACCTCGACGCGCTCGGCATGCTGCACAACGCCCGCTACCCGCTGCTGGTCGAGCGGGCGTGGACCGAGTTCTGGGAGGCGAACGGCGTCCGCTTCGAGGGCGACTGGGCGGCCGCCGGGGACGCCTGCAACGTGGTCAAGGAGCTGCTCATCGGCTACGACGTCCCGGTCACCCGCAGCGGCGCGTACGCCGTCCACCTCTGGCTGGAGCGGCTCGGCACCACCGGGCTGACGTACGGCTTCCGCCTCTGCGCGGCCGACGGCGGCACGACGTACGCGCGCGGCACCCGGGTCCTCGTCCGGCTCGACGCGGCCACCCTGCGGCCGACGCCGTGGAGCGAGGGCTTCAGGGCCGCGGGTCGGGCACTGCTGCGGCCCGCGGACTGACCTTCGCGCCGGTCCGCCCGCCGCCGCGCAGCACTCCCGCGAACACGGCGAGCCCGCACGCCAGCAGCGTCACCACGCCGAACGACACCACCAGGCTCGTCGCCTGCGCCACCCCGCCGATCAGGCTCGGGGCGATCAGCCCGGAGGTGTACGTGATCGTCGCGACGCCCGCGATGGCCTGACTGGGGTTCGGCCCGCTGTGCCCGGCCGCGGCGAAGCACAGCGGTACGACCACGGCGATCCCGAGCCCCATCAGCCCGAACCCGGTCATCGCGACCGCGGGATGCCCGGCGAGCACGATCAGCAGCCCGCCCAGCGCGGCCAGCGCCCCGCCCGCCCGCACGGTCCGCACCGTGCCGAAGCGGTTCACCACCGCGTCGCCCACGAGCCGGGCCACCGCCATGGTCAGCATGAAGCCGGTCGTGCAGGCCGCCGCGAGTCCGGCCGAGGTCTCCAGCTGATCGCGCAGATAGACGGCCGACCAGTCCAGACTCGCCCCCTCCGCGAACACCGCGCAGAATCCGACCGCGCCGATCAGCAGGGCCGAGCGGGGCGGCAGCGCGAAGCGCGGCGGCGGCTCCTCGTCCTCCTGCGGGCGCAGGTCCGGCACCCACCGGCAGGCCAGCAGACCGAGCGCGGTGAGGACGGCGGCCGCCAGCGCGTGGTGCACGCGCGCGTCCGCGCCGAGATGCGCCGCGAGCGTCCCGCCCGCCGAGCCGATCAGTGCCCCGGCGCTCCACATGCCGTGCAGCCCCGACATGATCGACTTCCCGAGCCGCCGCTCCACCTCCACGCCGAGCGCGTTCATCACCACGTCGGCCATGCCCGAGGTCGCGCCGTAGGCGAACATCGCCAGGCACAGCGTCAGCAGGTTCGGGGCGAGCGACGGCAGGGTGAGGGAGAGCGTCCACAGGGAGACGAGCAGGCTCAGGGCCGTCCGGGTGCCGAGGCCGTGCGCGATCCGGCCGGCCAGCGGCATCGAGCAGGAGGCGCCGAACGCGGTGAAGGCGAGGGCGAACCCCAACTGGCCCGCGCTCACCCCCGCGTGGTCCTGGATCCACGGCACCCGGGTCGCGAACGAGCCGGTCACCGCGCCGTGCACGGTGAACACGGCCGCCACGGCGTACCGGGCGCGCCGTACCTCCGACGGTGCGTGGACCACTTCGCTCATTCTTCCGCCCCTCCCGGCCGCGCACCGCTCCGGCGCGGTGCCGCCGTAAACTATCAGGAACCCTGCCTGATAAAAAGAGAGCGCTCTCGGACCGGCGTCCGTCCGCCCCGTGGGAGGATTCCCCGCATGCCCGCATCGCCGCGCACCGCCCGGGCCATCAACGACCGGCTGGCCCTGCAACTGCTCCAGGACGAAGGCCCGTTGACGGCGGGACGGCTGAAGGAACTCACCGGCCTGTCCCGGCCGACGGTCGCCGACCTCGTCGAACGCCTCACGGCCGCCGGACTCATCGAGGTCGCCGGGGAGGCGGGGGAACAGCGGCGCGGACCCAACGCCAAGCTGTACGGCCTGGTCGCCGACCGTGCGCATCTCGCGGCGCTGGACGTGCGCACCGAGGGGGTCACCGTCCGGGTGTCCGACCTGGTGGGCCGGCTCCTGGCGGAGGCCTCCGTGCCGATCGCCGGTGACATCGGCACCGGTCCGGCCGTGGAGCAGGCGGTGACGCTCGTCGAGCGGACCGTGAAGGAGGCCGGCGCCGACCGGCTGCACACCGTCGGCATCGGCGCTCCGGGGCTGATCGACCCGGCCGGGGGAGAGCTGCGCAACTCCATCGGCCTGCCCGAATGGCACCGCCGTCTGGTGGCGGCCCTTCAGGAACGCTTCCCGCACGCGCGCGTGAGCGTCGAGAACGAGACCAACCTCGCCGCGCTCGCCGAGCAGCGGGAGGGCGCCGCGCGGCACCGGGACACCTTCGTCCTGCTCTGGCTCGGCCACGGCACCGGCGCCGCCGTCGTCCTCGACGGCACCCTGCGCCGCGGTGCCTCCGGCGGTACCGGAGAGATAGGTTTCCTTCCGGTCCCGGGCGCGGAGGGGCTCCCGTCGGCCGCGGACTGCGAGGGGGGTTTCCATTCCCTGGCCGGCTCGGCGGCGATCACCGCACTGGCGGCGCGGCATGGGCTGACGGCCCGGCCGGAGGGGGAGGAGCCGTCCGGGGCGGCCGTGGTCCGCGAGGCGCTGGGGCGGGGCGACGCCGTGGGACCGGTGTCCTTCCTCGACGCCCTCGCCGACCGCATCGCGCTCGGGGTCGCCTCGGTCGTGGCCGTCCTCGACCCCGGGTGTGTGGTCCTCGGGGGCGAGATCGGGCAGGCGGGAGGGCCGGAGCTGGCCGACCGGGTGGCCGAGCGGCTCCGGCGCATGACGCCCCTGCCCACCGAGGTCAGGCCGAGCCGTCTCGGCGGCACGGCGGTCCTGCGCGGAGCACTGCTCACCGCCAGGGAGTCCGCGCAGGAGGAACTCTTCGGCGCGCCGTGAGGCGCGCGGTGCGGGTCAGTCAGCCCTGCCGGGCCTGCGCGTGCGTGCTGTCAGGAAGTCCTCGAACGTTCCCTTTCCCACGGCCCGTTCCGGGGCCAGGTGGCCGCCTGCGCGGAACGCCCGGTAGGCCGCGCCGAACAGCGGCAGGTTCACCACCCGGCGCCGCTTGCCGCTCGCCTTCAGATAGGCGCGGGCCAGCGACTCGAACGTACGGACCTCGGGTCCCGCCATGTCCTCGACGCGCCCCGCCGGTTCCCCGGCCGCCAGTTCCGCGAGCCGGTCGGTGACCTCGGCCACCTCCACCGGCTGGTCGCTCACCCCGGCCGGCAGCACCAGCACCGGCACCCTGGCCAGCGCCTCCAGCACCTGGAGCACCAGATCGTGGAACTGGGTCGCGCGCAGCACGGTCCAGCCCAGCCCCGAGTCCGCCACCAGCCGCTCGACGGCCAGCTTCGCCCGGTAGTACCCGAACGGCACCCGGTCCACCCCGACGATCGAGATGTACACGAGGTGCCGTACCCCCGCCCTCCGGGCCGCCGCGATCAGCTGCGCGGCCGCCTTCTCGTCGCCCCCGCGCGGGGTGCTGGCGCAGTGCACGACCGTGTCCACCCCGGTCAGGGCCGCATCCAGCGCCGGTCCGCCCTCCCGCAGATCGACGGCGTACGGCCGGCTGTGCCGGCTCAGCACCCGCACCTCGTGCCCGTCCGCCCGCAGCCGCTCGGTGACGAGCCTGCCGAGGGTTCCGGTACCGCCGGTCACCAGGATCGTGGTCATGCTGTTCAGCTCCTTCGGACACCGGGGCGCGCCCGGACGGACGCGCCCTCCGCCCGCTGAGACCGAGCGGTGCCCGCCGAATGTGACAGACCCCGCGATCACGCGAGCTGACGTCGTACGAAGTCCAGCTTGTCCGGGTTGAGCACCGCCCGCAGGCCGGTGATCCCGTCCGGACCGCAGTCGAAGCCGATCGCGGCCACCAGGGCGCCGCCGTCCAGGGCGAGCAGCCCCGGGGCGCCGTTGAGCTCGACGGCGGTGTACATGAAGCCGGCCGCGAAGCTCCGCGAGCCGCCGGCCAGGAACCGCAGCACCTTCTCGCGCCCCTCGATCGGCCGCCGGGCCGCGCTGACCCGGCCCCCGCCGTCGCCCCACCAGGTCACGTCGGCCGCGAGGAGCCGCTCCAGAGCGGCGAGGTCGCCGTCCCGGGCCGCCGTCAGGAAGGAGGCGACCAGTTCCTCCCGTCGCCGTACGGGAACGTCGAAACGGCCTTCCCCGGCCGCCAGCCGCCGCACCGCCCTCCGGTACAGCTGGCGGCAGTTGGCCTCGCTCAGGTCGAGCGCCCCGGCGATCTCCCGGTGGCCGTAGGCGAACGCCTCCCGCAGCACGTACACCGCCCGCTCGGTCGGTGTCAGCCGCTCCAGCAGCACCAGCATCGCGAGCGACACGGCGTCCCGCTGCTCGGCCGACTCCAGGGGGCCGAGCGTGCCGTCGGAGGTGACCACGGGCTCGGGCAGCCAGGGCCCGGTATAGCGTTCGCGTCGTGCCCGCGCCGAAGTCAGGCGGGTCAGACAGAGGTTGGTGACGGTCTTCGCGAGCCAGGCCGCCGGATGGGCGATCGCGGTGCGGTCGGCCCCGCTGAAGCGCAGATACGCGTCCTGGACCGCGTCCTCGGCCTCCTCGGCCGAACCGAGCATCCGGTACGCGAGCCCGAACAACCGGGGACGGTGCGTCTCGAACTCGTCGGCGCTCGCGCTCGTCGTCATGGGCTCACCCTGTCAGAGCCCGGGAGGCGGCCCGCGCCGGGAGCCCCGGGCTGGGAGGCCCGGCGACGGGCAAGGGCCGTCGTCACCGCCGCCGGACGCACCCGACGACCCTAAGAGGACTAGACCAATAGGTCAACAGGTCTGGACCAGCTGTCGGGTGCCCCTCTGTCTCTGTGAGCGAGCCCACATACTTCGCCCGTATGGACCACGATCGGGCGTGGCACACTGGCCCTGTACCTAAAGCAGCGCACTCCGGGGTCGGTGAAAGTCCGAACCGGCGGTTACAGTCCGCGACCCGGTCACTTCCAGTGGCCGGTTGACCAGGTGAAATTCCTGGACCGACGGTTAAAGTCCGGATGGGAGGCAGTGCGCGGCGGGCGGGCATTCGTGCGCGCCGCCGTATGTGTACTCGTCCAGGCGGACGAGTCCGTCGGCGTCGCCCCCCGATGTCCCCGCTCGTGTCTGCTGTCGTCATCGACAGGCCCCGGAGTCCGTGCCCGAATGAGGCAGGAGGACCCGGGAAGTGTTCACCGGAATCGTCGAAGAACTGGGTGAGGTCACCGCCGTCGAGAATCTCGGCGACGCCTCCCGCTTCCGGCTGCGCGGCCCCGTCGTCACCGACGGCGCGAAGCACGGCGACTCCATCGCCGTGAACGGGGTCTGTCTCACCGTCGTCGAGCACGAGGGCGACGAGTTCACCGCCGACGTCATGGCCGAGACCCTCGACCGCTCCAGCCTCGGCGCCCTCGCCGTCGGCTCCCGCGTCAACCTCGAACGCCCCACCGCCGTCGGCTCCCGCCTCGGCGGGCACATCGTCCAGGGACACGTCGACGGCACCGGTCAGGTCCTGGAGCGCAAGCCCTCCGAGAACTGGGAGATCGTCAAGGTCTCCCTCCCGGCCGGACTCGCCCGGTACGTCGTCGAGAAGGGCTCCATCACCGTCGACGGCATCAGCCTCACGGTCGTCGAGGCCGGCCCCGACCACTTCACCGTCAGCCTCATCCCCACCACCCTCGCCCTGACCACGCTCGGCCTGAAGCAGCCCGGCGACCCGGTCAACCTCGAGGTGGACATCGTCGCCAAGTACGTCGAGCGGCTGCTCGCGAGCTCCCAGGGAGCCGACAAGTGAACTGGCTGACCTCCGTGGCGTTCACCGCTTTCGGCAAGGACATCCTCTGGACGGACATGATCGGCAACATCACCGGTCTGATCGCCCTCGTCCTCGGCTGGCGGCGCTCCCTCTGGAGCTGGCCCGTCCAGTTCCTGGCCGGCCTGATCCTCTTCGGCGCCTTCTTCGGCCATCTGACCGGCAGCGCGGGCAAGCAGGCGATCGTCATGGCCGTCGCCCTGTACGGCTGGTGGCAGTGGAAGCGGCAGAAGGGCGAGGCCGGCGACGGCCACATCGCCCCGCGGTTCGCCACCTGGACCGAGCGCGGCGCCATGGTCGGCGCGGCCGCCGCCGGCACCGTCGCCGTCGCCCTGCTCTTCAAGGCCTACCCGTCCCTGTCCTGGGACCCCTGGCCGGACGCCTACATCTTCGTCGGCACCGTCGTCGCCATGTACGCCCAGGCCCGCGGCATGGTCGAGTTCTGGATCGCCTGGCTCCTCGTCGACCTGGTCGGTGTCCCCCTCAACTTCGCCAACGGCTACGCCTTCTCCGGCTTCGTCTACGTCATCTACGGCGCGCTCGTCCTGTGGGGCATGCGCGACTGGTGGCTGCGCTCCCGCAAGGCCGCGCGCCCCACCCTGGAAGGAGCGCCGGCATGAGCACGGCACCGATCCTGTACAGCACCGACGGCCTCGACGACCTCAGCCTCGACCCCGTCGAGCAGGCCATCGCCGACATCGCGGCCGGCCGCCCGATCGTGGTCGTCGACGACGAGGACCGCGAGAACGAGGGCGACCTCGTCGTCGCCGCCGAGAAGGCCACCCCCGAGATCATCGCGTTCATGATGAGCGAGTGCCGCGGCCTGATCTGCGCCCCCATGGAGAGCGACGAACTCGACCGGCTGAAGCTCCCTCAGATGGTCGAGGACAACACCGAGTCGATGAAGACCGCCTTCACCGTCTCCGTCGACGCCTCCGGCGCGCACGGTGTGACCACCGGGATCTCCGCCTCCGACCGCGCCACCACCCTCCGGCTCCTGGCGAGCGGTGACGCCGAACCGACGGACTTCGTCCGCCCCGGCCACATCTTCCCGCTGCGCGCCCGCTCCGGCGGGGTCCTGACCCGCAACGGCCACACCGAGGCCGCCGTCGACCTCGCCCGCCTCGCGGGACTGCGCCCGGCCGGCGCGATCGTGGAGATCGCCGGCGAGGACGGCCGGATGCTCCGGCTGCCCGAACTGATCCCGTTCGCCCGCAAGCACGGCCTGACGATCATCTCCATCGAGGACCTGATCGCCTACCGCCGCAGCGCCGAGCCGACCGTCCGCCGCGAGGCCGAGACCCGGCTGCCCACCGTCCACGGCACCTTCACGGCGTACGGCTACCGCTCCACCGCCGACGGCGTCGAGCACGTCGCCCTCGTCCGCGGCGAGCTCGGCGACGGCGAGGACGTGCTGGTCCGGATCCACTCCGAATGCCTCACCGGCGACATCTTCGCCTCCCAGCGCTGCGACTGCGGCCCCCAGCTCGACGCCTCCCTGGAGCGCATTCAGAGCGAGGGCCGGGGCGTCGTCGTCTACCTGCGCGGCCACGAGGGACGCGGTATCGGCCTGCTGTCCAAGCTGCGGGCCTACGAGCTCCAGGAGCAGGGCCACGACACCCTCGACGCCAACCTGGAACTGGGCCTGCCCGCCGACGCCCGCGACTACGGGGCGGGCGCGCAGATCCTCGCCGACCTCGGCGTGCGCAGCGTCCGTCTGATGACCAACAACCCCGAGAAGAGCGACGCGCTCGTCCGGCACGGCCTGAAGGTCACGGACCGGGTGCCGATGCCCGTCCAGGCGGGCGAGCACAACATCCGCTACCTGCGCACCAAGCGGGACCGGATGGGACACGACCTGCCCTGGCTGGACGCGGCCCCCGTGTCCCCCTGCGGCAACCAGTAAGCAAGAAACACCTCGAGGAGAGACGTGAGCGGCAAGGGCGCACCGGAACTGTCCGTACGCAATGTGGGTGACCTCAGGGTCGCCGTCATCGCGGCCCAGTGGCACGAGAAGGTGATGGACGGCCTGGTCGACGGCGCGCTGCGCGCCCTGCACGACCTGGGCATCGACGAGCCGACCCTGCTCAGGGTCCCCGGCAGCTGGGAGCTGCCGGTCGTCGCCAAGGTCCTCGCGGGCCGCGGCTACGACGCGATCGTCGCCCTCGGCGTCGTCATCCGCGGCGGCACCCCGCACTTCGACTATGTGTGCGGAGGCGTCACCCAGGGCCTCACCCAGGTCTCCGTCGAGACCGGTGTCCCCATCGGCTTCGGCGTCCTCACCTGCGACACCGAGGAGCAGGCCCTCGACCGGGCCGGTCTGGAGGGCTCGAACGAGGACAAGGGGCACGAGGCCGTGACCGCCGCCGTGGCCACCGCGGCCACCCTCCGCTCAGTATCTGAACCCTGGAGGTAGGCGGCCCGGCATTACGGCTAGGGTGGGACGCACCATGTCCAAGAAGACGTTCGAGGAGCTCTTCACCGAGCTCCAGCAGAAGGCCGCCACCGGCGACCCCGCCACCTCCCGCACCGCAGAACTCGTCGGCAAGGGCGTCCATGCCATCGGCAAGAAGGTCGTCGAAGAGGCCGCCGAGGTCTGGATGGCCGCCGAGTACGAGGGCAAGGAGGCGGCCGCCGAGGAGATCTCGCAGCTGCTCTACCACGTCCAGGTGATGATGGTCGCCCGCGGGATCTCGCTGGACGACGTCTACGCCCACCTGTGAACCCCTGATCCGACCGACACCCACCTCTCACGCGAAGGAAGCCGACCTCATGCTGCGCATCGCCGTCCCCAACAAGGGTTCCCTGTCAGGCCCTGCGGCGGAGATGCTGCATGAGGCCGGCTACCGGCAGCGCCGCGAGTCCAAGGAACTGCGGATCGTCGACCCGGCCAACGAGGTCGAGTTCTTCTATCTGCGCCCCCGCGACATCGCGATCTACGTCTCCTCCGGCAAGCTCGACATCGGCATCACCGGCCGCGACCTGCTGATCGACTCCGGCGCCGACGCCGAGGAGATCCTCCCGCTCGGCTTCGCCCGCTCCACGTTCCGCTTCGCCGCCAAGCCGGGCACGGCGAACGGCGTGGAGGACCTCAAGGGCCGCACCGTCGCCACCTCCTACGAGGGCATCGTCGAGGGCCACCTCGCCGAGCACGGCATCGACGCCTCCGTCGTCCACCTCGACGGCGCCGTCGAGACCGCGATCGAGCTGGGCGTCGCCGAGGTCATCGCCGACGTCGTCGAGACCGGCACCTCGCTGCGCAACGCGGGCCTGGAGGTCTTCGGCGAGCCCATCATGAAGTCCGAGGCCGTCGTGATCCGCCGCACCGACGCGGAGCCCGACGAGGCCGAGCCCAAGGTGCAGCAGTTCCTGCGCCGCCTCCAGGGCGTCCTGGTCGCCCGGACCTACGTGATGATGGACTACGACTGCCGTGTCGAGCAGCTGGAGAAGGCCGTCGCGCTGACCCCGGGCCTGGAGTCGCCGACCGTCTCCCCGCTGCACAACGAGGGCTGGGTCGCCGTCCGCGCCATGGTCCCCGCCAAGGAGGCGCAGCGGATCATGGACGACCTGTACGACATCGGCGCCCGCGCCATCCTCACCACGGCGATCCACGCCTGCCGCCTCTGACCTCGAACTCGACCACGACCTCCACCGGGAACATGTCCGATCTCGCGGGCAGCGAGCTGCCCTCCCTCCCCGTCACCTTCCGGCCGGGCCGCACCCGCGCGGTGCTGCTCTCGGCCGGGGTGGTGATCTTCCTCGTCATCTCCGGCGTCGCCATGCTGCTGGAGAAGCTCGGCCCGGGGGAGCGGCTCAGCTTCGTCGTCACCGGCGCCCTGATCTTCTGGGCGCTGGCCCAGCTCGCACGCGTCCGGGTCGTCGCCGACGACAGCGGGGTCACCGTGGTGAACATCGCGAGCAGGCGACGGCTCGACTGGGCCGAGATCATCCAGGTGAACCTCCGTCCGGGCGACCCCTGGGTGTTCCTGAACCTCACCGACGGCACCAGCCTGCCCGCGCTCGGCATCCAGCCCGGCATCAACAAGCAGCAGGCCATCACGGACGCCCGGGCCCTGCGCGCCCTCGTCGAGGCCCGCTCGGTCCGGGACCCCGAGACGCCCACCGGGCAAGATCGGGGCTGACTCGGGGTCGCCGCCCCTGCCGCTCAAGGCCCTGTCTTGATTAATCTGGTGACGGAGGCGTTCCCCTTGTGCCTCCACCCCTGTGGTGCCCTGCCGGTGCACAGGGGTTTCCTGCTACCCGAGGAGTGACCCTCTCCGGCGATGGACGGTTCGTCCTGTAGTACCTGCGCCGCCCCCATCCGGCACGTTCCGGAGGCGGCGGCATCATGACCATCCCCTTGCTGCTCCTGGCAGCCGCGTTCCTGCTCATCCTGGCCAACGGCTTCTTCGTGGCCGCCGAGTTCGGCCTCGTCACGGTCGAGCGGCCGGAAGCGGAGAAGGCCGCCGCCGAAGGCGACAGACGAGCCGGTACGGTCGTGGAGTCCCTCAAGGAGCTGTCCTTCCAGCTCTCCGGCACCCAGCTCGGCATCACCATCACCTCGCTCGTCGTCGGCATGCTCGCCGAACCGGCGCTCGCGGAGCTGCTGCACACCCCGTTCACCGCGATCGGTGTCCCCGAGGGCGTCGTCTCCGGTGTCGCCGTGGTCGTCGGCATGCTGCTCGCCTCCGCCGTCCAGATGGTGGTCGGCGAACTCGTGCCCAAGAACTGGGCGGTGTCCAGGCCCCTCCAGGTCGCGCGGTTCGTCGCCGGACCGCAGCACGCCTTCTCCCGCCTGTTCCGGCCGGTGATCTCGGCGCTCAACACCGTCGCCAACCGGCTGGTGCGCGCCCTGGGCGTCGAGCCGACCGAGGAGCTGGCCTCGGCCCGCACCCCCGGCGAACTCGTCTCCCTGGCCCGCCACTCCGCCCAGGCGGGCGCCCTCGAACAGGACACGGCGGACCTGTTCGTCCGCACCCTGTCGCTGGCCGAGCTGACCGCCCAGCATGTGATGACCCCGCGGGTGAAGGTCAGCGCCCTGCAGTCCTCGGCCACCGCCGAGGACGTGGTCAATCTGACCCGGGCCACCGGCCTGTCCCGTTTCCCCGTCTACCGCGAGAAGATCGACGAGATCGTCGGCATGGCCCACCTCAAGGACGCCCTGGCCGTCCCCGTCCAGGACCGGCTGCGCACCCCCGTCGCCCGGATCGCCCGCCCGGCGCTGCTGGTGCCCGAGACCCTGCCCGTCCAGCCGTTGCTGGCCCGGCTGCGCAGCGAGCAGCCCATCGCCGTCGTCGTCGACGAGTACGGCGGCACGGCGGGCGTGGTCACCCTGGAGGACATCGTCGAGGAGATCGTCGGCGAGGTCCGCGACGAGCACGACGGCCAGGACACCCCCGAACTGGCCGCCGCCCCGCCCGAGGAGGGCAAGCCCGCCTGGGACGTCGACGGCAGCTGCCGGGTCGACACCCTCCAGCGGATAGGCCTGGAGGTGCCCGAGGGGCCGTACGAGACGGTCGCCGGCCTCGTCGCCGACCTGCTCGGACGCATCCCGGCCGTCGGCGACCGGGCGGAACTGCCCGGCTGGCGGCTGTCCGTGCGCCGGGTCGGCCACTACCGGGCCGAACGGGTCCGGCTGGTCCATGTCGGCCGGCTCGGTCAGGCTGCGGCGGCCCAGGTCGCGGAGGCCGCCCGATGAGCGTCCTCCAACTCGTCTTCGCCGCGCTGCTCGTGCTGGCCAACGGCTTCTTCGTGGGCGCCGAGTTCGCGCTCGTCTCCGTGCGCCGCAGCCAGATCGAGCCCCTGGGCACCGCGCGCGCCCGCCAGGTCCTCCACGGTCTGGAGCGCCTGCCGCAGATGATGGCCGCCGCCCAGTTCGGCATCACCCTGTGCTCCCTCACCCTCGGCGCGGTCGCCGAACCGACCGTGGCCGAGCTGCTGGAACCGTTCTTCGAGTGGATCCACCTCCCGCACGGCATGATCCACCCGCTGGGCTATGTCATCGCCCTGGCCGCCGTGGTCTTCTTCCACCTGGTCATCGGCGAGATGGTTCCGAAGAACCTCGCGATGGCGGCCCCCGAGAAGGCGGCCCTGTGGCTCAGCCCGGGCCTGGTCGCCTTCGCGCGGGTCTGCCGTCCGATCACGGTCGCCCTCGGCTCCTGCGCCCAGGCCATCCTGCGGCTCTTCCGGGTCGAGCCCAAGGACGAGGTCGAGGCCGTCGTCACCAGCGAGCAGCTCAACCGGCTGCTGGAGGACTCCGGCCAGGCGGGCCTCCTCGACCCCGAGGAGCAGGAGCGCCTGGAGGACGCGCTGGAACTGGGCTCGCGTCCGGTGACCGACGTCCTCCTCAAGCGGGAGTCGCTGATCACGGTGCCTCCGTCGGTCACCCCGGGCCAGATCGTCGAGCTCACCGCCCGGACCGGCTACTCCCGCTTCCCCGTCGCCGCGGAGAACGGCGCCTTCATGGGCTATGTCCATGTGAAGGACGTCCTCGACGTGGAGGACTCCGAGCGGGCGGTACCCCAGCAGCTGTGGCGCCCGATGACGACCCTGCGCTCGGACCTGCCCCTGGACGACGCCCTGACGGTGATGCGCCGCGCGGCCACCCATCTCGCCCAGGTCGCGGACGCCTCCGGCAAGGTCCTGGGCCTGGCCGCCCTGGAGGACGTACTGGAACTCCTGGTCGGCGAGGTCACCGACCCGGCGCACCGGGACGTCCCGGAGGTCCGGCTGACGGAGCCGAGGGCCAGCGGCGAGCCGGAGGAGGCGATGGCGTCGTAGGGCCGCGGCGGCGACCGTTCCGTCTGCGGGCGCGTGACGGCTGATCGCGCCCACGCGCCGGAGCCGCATATCGATACAGCCCCGCGCCCCCGGGCGGTTCCGGTCGCCCCCGGCTACATCGCCGACGGATCCTGCGGTCCCCGCCCCGACAGCACCTCGCCGTACGCCTGCATGAGGTCGGGGAGCCGCAGGGTCGACAGGTCGTCCCGGGTCAGCGCCGTGGGGTACGTCGACAGCCGCAGATCCCGGTACGCGCAGCTCTTCTCGTACAGCGTCCGCAGGAACCGCCCGTTGCCCAGCTCGTCGATCCACCCCTGGTCGACGACGTGGCCGGCGATCGAGCGCAGCTCGTCCAGCGCCTCCTCGTCCCACGCGTCACCGTTCTCGGCGGCCAGCACCTCGCCGATGGAGGTGAGTTCGAGGGGGCGGTACGAGGGGAAGTCCACGCGGGTCGTGAAGCGGGAGGACAGCCCGGGGTTGGCGGTGAGCAGCCGGTCCATGCCCTCCGGATAGCCGGCCAGGATCACCACCAGATGGTCCCGGTTGTCCTCGGCCCGCTTCAGCAGCACCTGGAGCGCCTCGTCGCCGTAGGCGTCGCCCTTGCCGTACCCGGAGTTGGAGAGCGAGTACGCCTCGTCCACGAAGAGGACCCCGCCGAGGGCGGAGTCGATCAGTTCATTGGCCTTGACGGCGGTCTGGCCGAGGTACTCGCCGACCAGATCGGCCCGCTGGGCCTCCACCAGATGGTCGCCACCGAGCAGACCGAGGGCGTAGAAGACCCGGCCGAGGATGCGGGCCACCGTGGTCTTGCCGGTGCCGGAGGGGCCGGAGAAGACGAAATGCCGTTTGGGCGGCTGGACCGGAAGGCCCTGCCCGGCCCGCAACCGGGCCATGTTGAGCTGTGCCGACAGCGCCTTGACCTGGCGTTTCACGGGTTCCAGGCCCACCATGCGCTCCAGTTCGGCGAGCGCCTCCTCCAATAAGCCCGGGTCGGTGGGACCGGCGGGCAGCGGGGATCCCACCACCGTCTTCGCGCGGACCGCCGGATCGGCGACCGACGGCAGCGGCCCCACCGGCGGCAGGTCCGAGGGGTCGGTGAGTCTGAGGTCGCGGCCCTCGGTGCCGAACAGCGGGTCGAGGACGTCCGGGCCGTCCCCCACGTCCTGCCCGATCCCGGTGAGCGTGATCGCCGCGAGGTCGGCGGGGTCGTCGTAGCCGTCGCCCTCGGCGATCGCGGCGAGCCGGGCCGAGGTGTCCATGAAGGCGGGATCGACCCGGTGCACCGCCCGGTACAGGGGGAGCGCGGCGGCCGAGCGGCCGGTGCCCTCGTGCGCCCTGGCCAGCCAGTACCGCAGTTCCTTGCGCTGCGGCTGCTCGCTGCGGCAGCGCATCAGCGCGGCGGAGAGCAGCGGTTCCGCCTGGCCGTACATCTCCAGCCGCACCCGGGCCATCCCGCCGAACAGCCCGGCCTCGATCCCGAGGAGCGGGTCGTCCAGGAGCGGGTCGGTGTGCCGGACGAGCTGCTCCCAGTCCTTGACCAGATAGGCGCGGCAGGCGTGCAGAAACCGGACCTGGTGATCGGCGTCGACGGGCGGGAGCCCGGCGAGCGCCCGGTCCAGCTCGGGCACATGCCGTCCGTCCAGCCAGTGCGAGGCGTGCGCGAGCAGCAGATCACGCGGGCTCTCCAGCACCGGCTGTACCCACCAGCCCAGCCAGTACCAGGAGTTGAGCGTCCGGCGGTGCCGGGCGCGCTGCTCGCCGAACCGGTCCCGGTGCCGGTACATGCGCAGCAGCGCGGTCGTCGTGTCCACGCGCAGCGCATGCAGCCCGAGCCAGCCGTCGGCCATCCCGGGATCGATCCGCACCGCCGTGCGGAACTCCTCTTCCGCCTGCGGATACGCGCCCATGGTGTAGGCGTCCACGCCTCGTAGCCAGGCGAGGTCGGCCGGGGCCTCCAGGCCCTGCGTGCCGAAATCCATCACGTCCCCCACAAACCGTGCCCCCGTCGGTTTGCCACCGGGCCCTCGCCCGCCGGCTGCCTTGGTCGAACCGCTGTGCCGCGGACCGGAGTTGCAAGGTGCGCGAAGCAGCTGTCCGTAGGTCGCACCGAGGGCATCGTACCTGCGGAGGAGTGCCTGCCGAAGGGTGCCGCCCAGGCCGTTTGACGAGGTGGGAGCGGACGGGGCGCATCCCGCACCGGTGACCCTGGGTGAGCGGACGGCGCCGTGGCGCGTCCGGAACCGGGGGGTGCGGAGCGGTGCGCGGGCAGAACGAAGCCCCCGATCACGGGGGAACAACCGGGGGCTTCGCGACTTGGGGCGGCTGCGATTGCCGCACATTGAGAACGTAAGTCCTGTCCGGGCCGCCGGTCAAGCGAAGTTGGGGCACTCGGCGAAGTTCGAGCGCAGGGCTTTTCACACCTTCACCACATCGCGGGTGGTCCCTCACGGTGGGTGACATCCGGGTGTTCCGCGGGGTCTCCCGACGGCCCCTGCAGTACCTCGTACCCCTCGCTCAACTGCCGTACCAGCAGCCCGGCATGGGGGCGCGAAGGGTCGTCCGAGAAGTGGTGCGCCTCCGCCCGGACCCATCCGTCCCAGAACTCCCGCTGCTCCTCCCCGTCCCGCGCCCGCCCCCGCGCCCAGGCCTCCTCGGGCGCCATCTCCAACCACAGCAGACAGGCCAGATGCGGACGCAGGACGCGGCGGCCGGCGCCGACCCCCTCGATCAGGACGACGGGGGCCGCGGGCAGCGGCCGGGGCGGGCCGAAGCGGTGCTCGCGCCAGTCGTAAGGGGAGTAGTGCGCGCTCTCCCCGCGGCCGAACGGCTCGATCACCTCGGTCAGCAGCCGCCCGGTCCACGCGAACAGTTCCGCGTGGCTGGCGATGTCGTCGAGATGCAGCACCGGCGCCCCGCCGAGCGCCTCGGCCAGTCGGCCCGCGAAGGTGGACTTCCCGGAGCCCGCGTGCCCGTCGACCCCGATCAGCCGGACCGGGCCGCAGGACGGCGGGAGCCGGCGGAGCCGGGCGGCCAGCCGGCGGACGGCGCCTCCTGGCGGCTTCACAGGACGGGATACGGGATACGGACGTGCACGGCGCGGAAGTCTAGTGCGACACGGGTGACCTCCGGGGCTGCGGTGCTGGTGGGCGCGGCCGCCCGCGCTCATAGTGGGCGCACAGTCGTGCACCGGACACCCTGGGGGTCCTTCCGCCCATGAGCAGCTCAGACCACCCCTCCCGCAGAACCGTTCTTGCCGCCACGGTCGCCGCCGTGGTGGCGGGCGGCGCGGTCCCGGCCCATGCCGCCCCGGGCCCCGGCGCGACCCCGGACGCCGCAGGCCCGGCCGGGGCCGGGGCCGAGGCCGCCGGGGTCATGGCCGCAGCCCGGGCTGCCGGGGCCGCCCCCGCCCGGCCCGTCGACCTCCGCTCCTGGCTCACGTACGCCGACTGGAGCTCGGGCTCCGCGGAGGGCACCCGTGCCGTCGCGGGCGAGCGGCCCGGCCTGGCCCTCGGCAGCCCCGCCGGCACCCTGGCCTTCACCGATCCGCACGCCAGGACCGCCGCCGACTGGGAGTACGCGACCTGGACGTCCCCCGTGCACCGGCTCGCCGTCCCCGCCACCGAGGTGATCGCGTCCTGGAACGCGAGCACCCCGGCCGGCACCTGGCTCCAGGTGGAACTGCGGGCCACGTACCCGGACGGCTCCGACACCCCCTGGTACGTGATGGGCCGCTGGGCCTCCGGCGACCAGGACATCAGACGGGCCTCCGTCGACGGACAGACCGACGGCCGCAGCACCGTGTGGACCGACACCCTCGCCGTCGACGACGCCACGACGGGCCTGCGCATCGGCGCGTACCGAATCCGGCTGACCCTGTACCGGCGACCGGGCACGACGCTCACCCCGACCGTGTGGCGGCTCGGCGTGATGGGCTCCGCCGTCCCGGACCGCTTCACCGTCCCCGCCTCGGCGCCCGGCCTCGCGCACGAGCTGGCGGTCCCGCGCTATTCGCAGGAGATCCACCAGGGTCAGTACCCGGAGTACGACAACGGCGGCGAGGCCTGGTGCAGCCCGACCTCCTCCCAGATGATCATCGAGTACTGGGGCGGCCGGCTGACCCCCGCGCAGCTCACCTGGGTCGACCCGTCCTACGCCGACCCGCAGGTGTGCCACGCCGCCCGGTACACCTACGACCACCAGTACGCGGGCTGCGGCAACTGGCCCTTCAACGCCGCCTACGCGGCCACCTTCGACGGCCTCCAGAGCGTGGTCACCCGGCTGGCGTCCCTCACCGATCTGGAGACGCTGATCGCGGCGGGGATTCCGGCCGTGACGTCCCAGTCCTTCCTCAAGGAGGAGCTTACGGGCGCGGGGTACGGCACGGCCGGCCATCTGATGACCGTGATCGGGTTCACGGCGGACGGCGATGTGATCGCCAACGATCCGAACTCGGCGGACGACGCCTCGGTGCGGCGCGTCTACGCACGGCGGCAGTTCGAGAACATCTGGCTCAGGACCAAGCGCTACAACGCGGCGGGCAAGACCGTCTCCGGCAGCGGGGGCGTGTGCTACCTGTACTTCCCGGTCCGTCCGACCGCGCGCCAGTGTGCGGCTCTGCAGGCGGTGGGGGTCACCGTGTGAGCAAGATCTCGGCGGCAAAGGCCCCGGCCGGTGGCAAAGTGGACACCATGACCGCACACGCCGCACCCGCCGCCCGCACCCGTACCGGCGGCCCGCGCGAGGACGGCCCGAAGATCGCCGAGCAGGTCCTGGGCTGGGTCCTCGCCGCCGTCGTCGCGATGCTGGTGACCCGGCTCGGACTGCTCTGACCTCCGCTGTTCGGCTCTCGGCGGGGTGAGCTGAGCCGCTGTTCGACCTGACATACTGACGTGGTCCCGCCGACCGTTGGAGACCAGGTCGAAATTGAATATCAGCCAACAGCGCGACGCCGTCCGTCCCCGGGCGCGGGGAACCGAGCGCTCACTGGCGCGCCGCGCCGAACTCATCACCATCGGGCGCAAGTTGTTCGCCGACACCTCCTACGACGCGCTCTCGATGGACGACATCGCCCGGCAGGCGCACGTCGCCAAGGGGCTGATCTACTACTACTTCCAGTCCAAGCGCGGGTATTACCTGGCCATCGTCCAGGACTCCGTCGCCGATCTGGTCTCCTTCGCCGCGAGCGGTCTGGAACTGGCCCAGGTGGACCGGGTCCAGCGCACCATCGACGGTTATCTCCGGTACGCCGAGCACAACCAGGCCGCCTTCCGCACGATCGTCAGCGGCGGGGTCGGCTTCGACACCGAGGTGCACGCCATCCGGGACGGGGTGCGCGCGGCGATCGTGGCGACCATCGCCGAGGGCGCCTACGGCGACGGTGACGTCCCGCCGCTGCCGCGGATGGCCCTGCTCTCCTGGGTGTGCAGCGTCGAGGGCGCCACCCTCGACTGGATCGACCACCCCGAACTCTCCCGCGACGTCATGTGCGACCTGCTGGTGAAGACCCTGGGCGGCACCCTCCGCGCGATCGAGGAACTCGACCCCGCCTTCCCCGCGCCGAAGCCGGCCCGCAGGGGCTGAGCGTGCGGAAGGGGCGGAGGCTCGTGGTCCTCCGCCCCTCGTGTCCGGCGGGACGGGTCAGCGGATCGCGTGGATCAGCTCGCCGTTCTCCGTGTCCCCGCTCAGCTCCCAGAAGAAGGTGCCGCCCAGGTGCTGGGCGTCCTTGTACTTCATCTTCCCCTTGACGGTCTTCGGGGTGTCGTAACTCCACCAGTCGTTGCCGCACTTGGCGTAGGCGGTGCCGCCGACGGTGCCGGTCGCGGGACACTTGGTCCTGAGGACCTTGTAGTCCTCGTTGCCGTCCTCGTACGTTCCCGCCGCGGGGCCGGTGGCTGTGCCGCCGGGCTTCGCCTGGGTGACACCGGTCCAGCCGCGCCCGTAGAACCCGATGCCGAGCAGCAGCTTGTGCGACGGGATGCCCAGGCTCTTCAGCTTGGCGATCGTGCTCGCCGTGTCGTAGCCCTCGGTGGGAATGCCCGGGTAGGAGTGCAGCGGCGAGTGGGGTGCCGTGGGGCCGGTGGCGGCCCAGGCGCCGAAGTAGTCGTACGTCATCGGGTTGTACCAGTCGACGTACTTCGCCGCGCCCGCGTAGTCGGCCGCCTCGATCTTGCCTCCGGCGGTGGCGTCCGCCGTGATCGCCGCGGTGACCAGCTCGCGCTTGCCGAACTTCTCCCGGAGCGCCTTCATGACGTCCCGGAAGGCTTCACGGCCGCTGGTGTCGCAGGTCAGGCCGCAGGCGTTCGGGTACTCCCAGTCGATGTCGATGCCGTCGAAGACATCCGCCCACTTGGAGTTCTCGACCAGGTCGTAGCAGGACTGCGCGAAGGCCTTCGGGTCCTTGGCCGCCTCGCCGAAGCCGCCGGACCAGCTCCAGCCGCCGAAGGACCAGAGGACCTTGAGGTTCGGGTGCAGCTTCTTGAGCTTGCGCAGCTGGTTGAAGTTGCCACTGAGCGGCTGGTCCGCGGTGTCGGCGACGCCGTCCACGGACTGCTCGGCCGTGAAGGGCACATCGGTGTCGGCCCAGGAGTCGCCGAGGGCGCACTTGCCGTCGGTGACGTTGCCGAAGGCGTAGTTGATGTGGGTGAGCCTGTCGGCGGAGCCGGAGGTCTCGATGTTCTTGACGTAGTACTGGCGGCCGTAGATGCCCCAGTCGGTGAAGTAGCCCACGACCTTGGAGCCGGGGCGGGCCTGGGCGGGGCCGGGTACCTCGGCGGTGGCGGTGCCGGCGCCGACGAGCAGACCGGCGCCGAGGGCGGCGCAACAGCCGGCGGCCAGGAGCGCCCCGAGCCGGGCGCGGGGGTGGAACGGGGTGTGCATCGGGTGTCTCCTCGCAGGGACAGGGAGGGGATCGCACGCCGATTGGCATGAACGCGGGGAGGCGTTGGCCGAAACGGTAAGAGGACTAGACCAGTTCGGTCAATGGTTTGGACCAATCCGGGGAGTGCTCCGCCGTGCGGGGAGGGCGTCCCGAGGGCATACTCACAGCGCGAAGCCCCAGGTCGGCCAGTGAGGAGTGCCACCATGGACGAGCGCGCACCGGCGCCGGTGGACCGTCTCCTGCCCACGGACGAGGCACGGGAACTGCTCGCCCTCGTCCGGGACATCGCCCGTCGGGAGATCGCCCCGACGGCCGCCGAGGACGAGGACGCGGGACGCTTCCCGCGCGAGCTGTTCACCCTCCTGTCCGCGTCGGGGCTGCTCGGACTGCCGTACGACTCCCGCCACGGCGGCGGCGACCAGCCGTACGAGGTCTACCTCCAGATCCTCGAGGAGCTCGCCGCGGCCCGGCTCACCGTGGGGCTCGGGGTCAGCGTCCACACCCTGGCCGCCTACGCGCTGGCCGCCCACGGCACCGCCGCCCAGCGGGCCGCGCATCTGCCGGGCGTGCTCGGCGGCGGGCTGCTCGGCGCGTACTGCCTGTCCGAACCCTCCTCCGGATCGGATGCGGCGGCGCTGCGGACCAGGGCCGTACGGGACGGCGGGGACTGGGTGATCGACGGCACCAAGGCCTGGACCACCCACGGCGGGATCGCCGACTTCTACACGGTCCTGGCGCGCACCGGCGGCGAGGGCCCGCACGGGATCACCGCCTTCCTCGTGCCCGGTGACGCCGGCGGCCTCACCGCCGCGCCGCCCGAGCGGAAGATGGGTCTGAAGGGCTCGCCCACCGCCCAGCTCCACTTCGACGGCGTCCGTGTGAGCGACGACCGCCGCCTCGGTGCGCCCGGCGAGGGCTTCGCGATCGCCCTGGCCGCACTGGACTCCGGGCGCCTCGGCATCGCGGCCTGCGCGGTCGGCCTCGCCCAGGCGGCCCTGGACCAGGCCGTCGCGTACGCCACCGAGCGCCGCCAGTTCGGCCGGCCCCTCGCCGACTTCCAGGGCCTGCGCTTCCTGCTCGCCGACATGGCGACCCGGGTCGAGTCGGGCCGTGCCCTGTATCTGGCGGCGGCGCGGCTGCGGGACGCGGGCCGGCCGTTCGCCCGGCAGGCGGCGATGGCCAAGCTGCACTGCACGGACGCCGCGATGCAGGTCACCGTCGACGCCGTCCAGGTGCTCGGCGGATACGGCTACACCGCCGACTTCCCCGTCGAGCGCCATCTGCGCGAGGCCAAGGCCCTCCAGATCGTCGAGGGCACCAACCAGATCCAGCGGATGGTCATCGCCCGGCATCTGCTGGGCCCGCAGACGCGCTGAACTGCCCCGGCCGCACCTGCGGAGCCGTCAGCCGCACCCACTCCGGGTCGTGCCGCCCCGGCAGGGTGCGGCCCCGGTCGGCCCAGGCGCGGAGCAGCTCGCGGTAGAGGGGCGGGTCCGGCGGGGGAGCCGGAGCGGCCGGAGCCGGCGGGGGCAGGGGAACCGATTCTGCGGGTCTGTGTGCGGTGTCTCCGGAGTCCGCGGAGACACCGGGCTGGCGATGCCGTCCACGTGCCGTCGTGTAGGTGAGGGTCATACCGGGGCCAACGCGGGGGCGTGAGGGCAGGTCACGGCCCGTTCGCCCGAGCGTGCGTTCGGTGGGGCCCGGGCCAGGTTTCGGCCGGTCCCCCCTCTGGTCGCCACGCCTGAGCTGACGTACCGTCAAATCCCTTGTGCCCAGGGAGGAGTGCCCATGGCCGACGACCGCCCCGTGCCGCTCGACGAGTACCCCGTCCACCAGGTGCCCCTGTCGATGAAGCATGTGGCGACCGGGGACCGCAACGCCTACGACCGCTGCATCTTCCATGTCCTCGACCACCGGGGGCGCGCTCTGCTGATCGCCGGCCTCGGCGTCTACCCCAACCTCGGCGTGATCGACGCCTACGCCACCCTCCGCCGCGGGGACACCCTGTACGCCGTGCGCGCCTCCGACGCCCTCGGCGAGGACCGGATGCGCCTGGAGGTCGGCCCGCTGCGCATCCGCGTCGAACGCCCGCTGCGGGACTTCGTGCTGAGCTGCGCCGCCGCCCCGGACGACCCGGACGGACTGTCGTACGAGATCCACTGGTCGGCCGACTTCCCGGCCCTGTGGGAACCGCACCACCAGCAGCGGCGCGGCGGCCGGCTCACACTGGAGGGGAAAAGGTTCGTGCAGGCCGGCCGGTGCGTGGGATGGCTGCGGGCGGGCGGGGAGACGACCCGGCTGACGGCGGGAGCCTGGACCGGGACCCGGGACCGCAGCTGGGGCGTGCGCCCGGTGCCCGGGGAGGAGGGCGGCCGGCTGGCGCAGGAGCATCCGACCGAGGGCTTCCACTGGATCTGGTGCCCGGTCCGCTTCGACGACCGCTTCCTGATGGTCATCGTGCAGGAGGACGCCGACGGCCACCGCTCCCTCAACGACGCCACCCTCGTGCGGCCGGGCCGCCGCGACCGCCAACTCGGCTGGCCCCGGGCCGAGATCACCTACCGGCCCGGCACCCGCCACCCCGAACACGCCCTCGTCCACCTCGGAGACGTCCGCAAGCCCCTGGAACTGGAGGCGGAGATCCTCACCTCCTCCCCGCTCGCGATCGGCGCCGGCTATCCACCGGCCGACGACTGGCAGCACGGGACCTGGCAGGGCCCGCGCTGGACCGACCGCCGCAGCTACGACCTGACGGTCCCTCACCCCCGCGCCGCCTACGGGGTGACCGACCACGCGGCCCGCTTCCGGCTCGACGGCCATACCGGTTACGGCGTCTTCGAGCACGGCTCCTTCGGCCGCCATGACCCGAGCGGCTTCACCGGCTTCGACTCCGTTGCCGCGCAGAGGAGTTGATGACATGGCCGCAGCACCGCGCCCCCGCACCACGACCCGGGACCCGGAGGAGCTGACCCGCCGTCTCACCGCCTGGCTGGCCGCCCGGCTGCCCGGCGCCCAAGCGAGGGGCGTGACCGTCCCGGCCTCCAACGGCATGTCCAGCGACACCCTGCTCCTCACCATCGAGCACCCCCGACCACCCGTCCGCGCCTGCGCGTTGAGACTCGCGGCGGACCCGTCGGCGTACACGGTCTTCCCCGTGTACGACATGGTCCGCCAGTACCGCACGCTGCGTCTGGTCGCCGAGCACAGCGACGTGCCCGTGCCGCGAGTGCTGTGGCTGGAGGAGGATCCCGGCCCGCTCGGCGCCCCGTTCTTCGTGATGGAACGCGTCGACGGGCGTGTCCCGCCCGACGTGATGCCCTACACGTACGAGGGGAACTGGCTGCACGCGGCGAGCGACGCCGAACGGGAGCACCTGGAAGCCGCGACGATCGGCCTGCTGGCCCGGCTGCACGACCAAGTGCCCCTGGCGGAAGCCGAGTTCCTCGCCCACCCCGGCGAGGGCGAGGCACTGCGCCGGCATGTCACAGCCCAACGCGCCTACTACGAATGGGTCGTGGACGGCACCGCCCGCTCACCACTGGTCGAGGACGCCTTCGACCGGCTCGAGGAACTGTGGCCCAGCGACCCGGGCCCACCCGTCCTCAGCTGGGGCGACGCCCGCATCGGCAACATCGTGTACGACGGGTTCGACCCCGTCGCCGTACTCGACTGGGAGATGGCGGCCCTCGCCCCGCGCGAGGTCGACCTCGGCTGGACGATCTACCTGCACCGCTTCTTCCAGGACCTGACGCAAGCCTCCGGGCAGCGCGGACTGCCGGACCTGCTGCGCCGCGACCGGGTGGAGGCGAGATACGCGCAGCTCACCGGGCACACCCCGCGGGACATGGACTTCTACACGCTGTACGCCGCTCTGCGGCAGGCGATCGTCATGCTGCGGGTCGCCTACCGCCGCGTGCACTTCGGCGAGGCCGCCGTCCCGGCCGATCCGGACACGCTGATCCTGCACCACGGCAGCCTGCGGGCCATGGTGCAGAGCAGCTACGGGGGTTGAGCCGCGTGCCTCAGGCGGCCTGGCGGCGCATCGCCGGTACGCGCATCGGGCGCGAGGCCGGGCCACCGACGTGCGAGAAGGGCTGCATACGCCAGTCGAGCCCCTGGGGGAGCGTCAGCACGATCGCGATGTCCTGCTCCCGGTCCGTGTCGGACTCCTCCGCCGACCGGGCCTCGGACGCCGAACGGCCGGTGCCGGCGCAGACCGTGAGCCCGAACGGGTTCCACGGCGAGGCGCACAGCGCGTGCTCCGGCAGCACCTGCTCGTCCTCCAGCAGTGCGATGGACTGCGCGCAGTCCGGGCAGATCACCCGGAACATCTCGAAGGTGTCGTACGCGTCGAGCTCGTCGGCGTCGAACGCGTCGGGTTCGACGCCCTCCGGCTCGGGCTCGACCACGGACAGCCGCTTGGGCGCGGTGCGACCAGGGCGCTTAAGACTCTGCATGGGATTCTCCCCCTCGGGCTGGGCCGCAAGGCACTGAGGCCTCGACCACAGCAAGCACTTCCCAGCCCGTCTCGGCGGTAATCACGAGGACATCACGAAGCGTCTACGCGCGCTGTGGTCTTCGTCACATGCCATCCGCAGGTGCCAACCGGCACCCGCCGCCCGGCAGATCACGAACCGGGTATGACCTGGGCTGCATAGGTATCCGAGGAGATCACACGCACTGTAGGTTCTTGCGTCATGGAGGAGCTGGACCGCCAAATCGTGCAGCTGCTCGTCAAGGACGGGCGGATGAGTTACACCGACCTGGGCAAGGCCACGGGCCTGTCCACGTCGGCCGTGCACCAGCGGGTGCGCCGGCTGGAACAGCGCGGTGTCATCCGGGGCTACGCGGCCGTCGTCGATCCCGAGGCCGTCGGGCTGCCCCTGACCGCCTTCATCTCGGTGAAACCGTTCGACCCCAGCGCCCCCGACGACATCTCCGACCGGCTGGCCGGCGTGCCCGAGATCGAGGCCTGTCACAGCGTCGCGGGCGACGAGAACTACATCCTCAAGGTGCGCGTCGCCACCCCGCACGAGCTGGAGGAGCTGCTCGGCCGGATCCGCGCCCTCGCGGGGGTGTCGACCCGGACGACCGTCGTCCTGTCCACGCCGTACGAGGCCCGCCCGCCGCGGATCTAGGACGCCGGGCGTTCTCGGGTCCGGGGTGACGGGGTGCCCTCGGCGCGCCCCAGGTGTGAGCGTGGCCCCGCGGCGCGAGAAACTGTCCGTCATGAGTGAGCGCACGCCCGAGCCGAAGACCGTCCTGCTCCGCCGCGGAGAGGTCCACAGCCCCGCCGACCCGTTCGCGACCGCGATGGTCGTCGAGCGCGGCCAGGTCGCCTGGGTCGGCTCGGAGGGCGCGGCCGACGCCTTCGCGGACGGCGTCGACGAGGTGGTCGACCTGGACGGCGCCCTCGTCACCCCGGCGTTCACCGACGCGCACGTCCACACCACCTCGACGGGCCTCGCCCTGACCGGCCTCGACCTGTCGTCCGCGCCCTCCCTCACGGCGGCCCTCGCCCTGGTGCGGGACTTCGCCGCCGCCCGTCCGCAGGACACGGTGCTGCTCGGACACGGCTGGGACGCCTCCCGCTGGCCCGAGGGGCGTGCTCCCCGCCGGGACGAACTGGACGAGGCCACCGGCGGCCGGCCGCTCTACCTCAGCCGGATCGACGTCCACTCGGCCGTGGTCACCACCGCCCTGCTGGAGCTGGCGCCCCGGGCCCGCACCGAGCCCGGCCACGCCGACGGCGAGCCGCTCACCCGTGACGCCCACCACACCGTCCGGTCCGCCGCGTTCGCAGCCGTGACGCCCGCCCAGCGCGCCGAGGCCCAGCGGGCCGCCCTCGCGCACGCCGTCTCCCTCGGCATCGGCTCCGTCCACGAGTGCGGCGGCCCCGAGATCTCCTCCGAGGGCGACTTCACGGACCTGCTCCGGCTCGCCGCCGAGGAGAGCGGCCCGCGCGTCGTCGGCTACTGGGCCGAACGCGACGCCGACCGGGCCCGGGAACTCGGCGCGCTCGGCGCCGCCGGGGACCTGTTCGTCGACGGGGCCCTCGGCTCCCACACCGCCTGTCTGCACACCCCGTACGCCGACGCCGCCCACACCGGCACCGCCTACCTGACCGCCGCCGATGTCGCCGCCCATGTGGTCGCCTGCACCGAGGCGGGCCTCCAGGCGGGCTTCCACGCCATCGGCGACGCCGCCGTCACCGCCGTGGTGGACGGGGTGCGGGCGGCCGCCGAGAAGGTCGGCCTCGCCCGCGTCCGCGCCGCCCGCCACCGGGTCGAGCACGCGGAGATGCTGACGCCCGAGACCGTGGCGGCCCTCGCCGAGCTCGGCCTGACCGCCTCCGTGCAGCCCGCCTTCGACGCCCTGTGGGGCGGCGAGGAGGGCATGTACGCCCAGCGGCTGGGCGCGGAGCGGGCCCGCACCCTCAACCCCTTCGCCGCCCTGCTGCGGGCCGGTGTCCCGCTCGCGTTCGGCTCCGACAGCCCGGTCACCCCGCTCGACCCGTGGGGAACGGTCCGGGCCGCCGCCTTCCACCGCACCCCCGAGCACCGTGTCTCCGTACGCGCCGCCTTCACCGCCCATACCCGGGGCGGCTGGCGGGCGATCGGCCGCGACGACGCCGGTGTCCTCGTCCCCGGCGCGCCCGCGGACTACGCGGTCTGGCGCACCGACGCCCTGGTCGTCCAGGCCCCCGACGACCGGGTCGCCCGCTGGTCCACCGACCCCCGCTCCGGCACCCCCGGCCTGCCCGACCTCACCCCCGGCACCGACCTGCCCGTGTGCCTGCGCACGGTGGTCGCGGGAAAGACGGTGTTCGTACGGCCGGGCGAGTGATCTCCGGCGCCGGTGCGGGGAAGATCACCCGTCCGCACGCCGAGGTGTGTCCGGCGCCACCTCCCCGCTGACCAGGGCATTGATCGCAAAGCCGCAGGTCGAACGGCTGTTGACAGCCGATGGCCGGAGGCGGGTAGGTTCGGCCGGGTCCACCACCGGACGCCCCGCCGCAGAACGTCCGCGCACTCGCGCGGCGCCGCTGGGTCAGGGACGGTGTGCCGCACCGGGGCACCGCCACTGGCAGCCAGGCTCAGCGCCAGCGCCGCAGCGAGGGAACGTTCCGTCCGGCCGGGGAGGTGTGACCCGGGTGGGGCCCGGGCGCTCAGTAGACAACGGCTTTCGGTCGACCCGCAGCCAGCGGGCCCCAGGTCGGCCCGAAGGGCGCCGGGCCCCCATCCGCAGCACGCTTCGACTCACCCGGTCGGGGTACGGTCGTACATACAAGGCCAAAAGCTTCTTCTTACCCCGCTCTTGTGGAATCGACACCACCATTCGATCGTCCGGTCACGTCATCGCAGGCGGTGGCCACTATGGTGGTGGCCTGCGTACGGACACGAAGGGGCAGCAGTGAACGACGGCGACGGGACCCTCGCGGCACAGAGGCGGGGGAGGCAGTTCGGCCCGCTCGGCACCGCCTTGGTGATCATTCCGACCTACAACGAGGCGGAGAACATCAAGGGCATCGTCGGCCGGGTGCGGGAGGCCGTCCCCGAGGCCCACGTCCTCGTGGCCGACGACAACAGCCCCGACGGCACCGGCAAGCTGGCGGACGAGCTGGCCGCCGGGGACGACCAGGTCCAGGTCCTGCACCGCAAGGGCAAGGAGGGCCTGGGCGCCGCCTACCTCGCGGGCTTCCGCTGGGGCCTGGAGAACGGCTACGGCGTTCTCGTCGAGATGGACGCCGACGGCTCCCACCAGCCCGAGGAGCTGCCCCGCCTGCTCACCGCGCTCAAGGGCGCCGACCTGGTCCTGGGCTCCCGCTGGGTGCCGGGCGGCCGGGTGGTGAACTGGCCCAAGTCGCGCGAGTTCATCTCCCGCGGCGGCAGCCTCTACTCGCGCCTCGCCCTGGACCTGCCGCTGCGCGACATCACCGGCGGCTACCGGGCCTTCCGGCGCGAGACGCTCGAAGGCCTCGGCCTGGAGGAGGTGTCCTCCCAGGGCTACTGCTTCCAGGTCGACCTCGCCCGCCGCGCCGTCAAGGCCGGCTTCCATGTCGTCGAGGTCCCCATCACCTTCGTCGAGCGTGAACTCGGCGACTCCAAGATGAGCCGGGACATCCTCGTCGAGGCGCTGTGGCGGGTCACGGCGTGGGGCGTGGGGGAGCGGGTGGGCAAGATCACGGGCCGCGGCGCGGACCAGCCGGAGCCCCCGCGGACGCCGGCCGAGGCCTCCACCCGGGCCTCCGCTCCGGCTGCCCAGGCCTCCGCCCCGGCTGCCCGGACTTCGGACCCGGCGTCCGGCGAGGCGACCGCGAAGCCCCACAGCGAGGGCTGATCGTCCTTTTATGCCGCTCTGAGCCGGGTCCGGGCACACTGGGAGCATGACGACTGGCGCTCCGATCCCGACCTACCCCGTTTCCGGCTCCGACTCCGCTCCCACCCGCCCCCGGCGCTCGCGCCTGCGGACGTACCTGCCGCTCGGCCTCGCCGTCTGGCTGGTGCTGGAGATCTGGCTGCTGTCCACGGTCGCGGCCGCGACGAGCGGGTTCGTGGTCTTCCTGCTGCTCGTCGCCGGTTTCGTCCTCGGCTCCGTGGTCATCAAGCGGGCGGGCCGCCGTGCCTTCCGGAACCTCAACGAGGCCCTCCAGCGAGGCGGCTCCCCCTCGAAGGGCTCCGGCAACGGCCTGATGATGCTCGGCGGGCTGCTCCTGATGATCCCGGGCCTGATCTCCGACGCCGCCGGCCTGCTCCTGCTGCTTCCGCCCGTGCAGAAGGCGTTCGGCGCCTACGCCGAGCGCAGGTTCCTCGCCGCCGCGGCCCCCGGCTCCCTCGGCGACGCCTTCCAGCAGGCCCGCATCCACCGCCCGGACGGCAAGGTGGTCCAGGGTGAGGTCATCAGGGACGAGGAGTAACACAACGACCGCGGGCGCCGTACGCATCTCACGTACGGCGCCCGCGGTCATGTGCGTGCGCTGAAATACCGGCTTTCCCGCTAGGCCGACTTGCGGCTGTCCCGGGGATGCACCGCAAGGTTCATCGCCCCGGACCGCAGAACGGCCAGCCGCTCCTCGAGGACCTCTTCGAGTTCCTCGCGGGTCCGCCGCTCCATCAGCATGTCCCAATGCGTACGCGCGGGCTTGGCCTTCTTCTCCTCAGGGCCGTCGCCGTCCACGAGGAGTGCTGTGGCACCACAGACCTTGCACTCCCACTCCGGCGGGATCTCCGCCTCGACCGAGAAGGGCATCTCGAACCGGTGCCCCTTCTCGCATGCGTACTCCACGGCCTGGCGCGGGGCCAGGTCGATGCCGCGGTCCGTCTCGTAGCTGGTCACCACGAGGCGCGTGCCGCGAAGAGCTCGCTCACTCATGAATCGTGCCTCCCGGGCTTGTCGCCCACAGGACAGGTGTCGCTGTCGTCGTCATCCGGTCAACGTCCGGTCGGCGGTAAAGATTCCCGTTCCGAGTCCCGTTCCGGGTCCTGCGTCGCCGTCGTAGCCGCAGCCTTGTCAACCAGTGCAGTACCCACCGGCGCCCGGTTTGTCACATCTGCAAGGAGATGTCACCCAGCGTTTCGGCATCTTTGACGCGCAGTAACGGTACGCCTGGCAGGCCAAACGCGTACACTACCGCCCTTTCGTCTTGAACGCTAAATCTTCTCGGGTACCGGATTTCCGGCGGCCCCGATCGCCCGCCGCACCGGGACCCGCGCGAGCAGCACGAACCCTATGACGAAGAAGGCCACCAGGGAGATGATCGCGTCCCGATAACTTCCGGTGAACTGGTAGGTGACCCCGAACAGCAGCGGCCCGAGCCAGCTCATCCCGCGGTCGCTCATCTCGTACGCGGAGAAGTACTCGGCCTCCTTGCCCGGCGGCACGAGATGCGAGAACAGGGACCGGGACAGCGCCTGGCTGCCGCCGAGGACCAGCCCGATCGCGGAGGCCAGCAGGAAGAAGCCCACCGGGGCCCCGGCCGGCAGGAAGTACCCGGCCCCCAGGGTGAGCGTCCAGGCGACCAGCGAGCCGAGGATCGTCCGCTTCGCGCCGTACGTCCGGGCCAGCCGCCCCATGCCCAGCGCGCCCGCGACGGCCAGCACCTGGACCAGCAGGACGGCGCCGATGAGCGTGGACTGGCCGAGGCCGAGCTCCTCGGAGCCGTAGAGCGACGCCTGGGAGATCACGGTCTGGATGCCGTCGTTGTAGATGAGGTACGCGAGGAGGAAGGAGAGGGTGAGGGGGTGGCGGCGCATGTCGCGGAGCGTCGCCGCGAGCTGGCGCAGCCCCGGAGCCGTCGCCTCCCGCTGGGCGGCCGGCTCGGTGCGGCCCCGGTCGCGCAGCCGCCGCAGCGGGATGATCGCGAACCCGCCCCACCACACACCCGCCGAGGCCAGACAGATACGCACGGCCGTCGACTCCGAGACGCCGAAGGAGTCATGGGCGAGATAGAGGACCAGGTTCACGATCAGCATCAGTGAACCGGCCGCGTAGCCGAAGGCCCACCCGCGGGAGGAGACCGCGTCGCGTTCCTCGGGCGGGGCGATCTGCGGGAGATAGGAGTTGTAGAGCATGGTGCCCACCGACATGGACGCGTTCGCCACGATCAGCAGCACCCCGCCGAGCAGATAGCGGTCGCCGCCCAGGAAGAACATGCCGGTGGTCGCCGTGGCGCCCACGTAGGCGGTGATCCCCAGCAGCGGCTTCTTGCGTCCGGTGCGGTCGGCCGCGGCGCCCACCAGGGGCATCACCACCACCGCGAGGATCACCGACAGGGACACGGAGTACGCGAAGAACGACCCCGCGCGCACCGGTATGCCGAGCGGATGCACATATCCGTCGGCGTCCGCCGCCTCCTTGGCGACGGACGTCAGATACGGCCCCAGGAACACGGTGAGCACGCTCGCCGAGTAGACGGAGCACGCCCAGTCGTAGAAGTACCAGCCGCGCTGTTCGCGGCGCCGCCCGGCGGCCTCGTCGGACGCCGTCGTCCGCACGGTGTCGGTGCCCACCCGTGCCCTCGCCTTCCCACTGGTGCGAAGGCGTGCGATGACGGTGTGCGGCGGGTCAGACCCAGACGCCCCGGTCCTCCATGACCTTGCGCAACGTGTCGATGTGATCGGTCATGATGCCATCGACTCCCAGGTCCAGGAGCCGGTGCATGGCATCGGGATCATTGATGGTCCACACGTGCACCTGCAAGCCCCGCGCATGGGCGACCCGGACGAAACGCCGGTCCACGACCTGGATGCCCGACTGGGTCTCGGGCACCTGCGCGGCCACCGCCGAGGGACGCAGCGCCGCGGGCACCCCCCAGGACCGCAGCCGCAGATTGAGCACACCCCGGGTGCCGTACGACGTCGCCAGGCGCGGCCCGGCCAGCCGCTGCGCCCGCACGACCCGGGCCTCGGAGAACGAGCCCACGCAGATCCGGTCCCAGGCGCCGGTGCGCGCGATCAGGTTGAGCAGGGGATGCAGCGCCGGTTCCGCCTTGATGTCGACGTTCCAGCGCACCTCGGGGAAGGTCTCCAGCAGCTCCTCGAAGAGCGGCACCGGTTCCTTGCCCGCCACGCGCGCGTGCCGTACGTCCGCCCACGGCAGGTCGGCGATCCGGCCGGCGCCGTCGGTGACCCGGTCCAGCGTCCCGTCGTGGAAGGCGACGAGCTTGCCGTCCCGGGTGGCGTGCACATCGGTCTCGATGTAGCGGTACCCCGTCTCCACCGCGCGCCGGAACTGCGCCACGGTGTTCTCCAGCCCGGCCGCGGCCCCGCCGCGGTGCGCGAACGGGATGGGCCCCGGATGGTCGAGGTAGGGGTGGCGTATGAGGGTGGTCACCTGCGCAGTATCGCCCCATGGGGTGTCCCCGTGGCAACGACCGTGCTGCCGTCGGATGCCTTCGCAACGGCGAAAGCCCGCAGGAAGAACTGGGCGAGGGGGCCGATGGACAGCGCGTAGAGCAGGGTGCCGGCGCCCACGGTGCCGCCGAGCGTGAATCCGGTCACGACGACCGCCACCTCGATCGCCGTCCGCATCAGCCGGATCGAGCGGCCGGTGCGCCGGTGCAGACCGGTCATCAGCCCGTCGCGCGGCCCGGGCCCGAAGTCGGCGGTGATGTACAGGCCCGTGGCCACCCCGTTGAGCAGGACACCGGCCACCAGGAGCGGAACGCGCACGGCCAGGCCGTGCACCTCCGGGACCAGGGCCAGGGTGCCGTCCATCGCGAGACCGACGACGAAGACATTCGAGACGGTGCCGAGACCGGGGCGCTGGCGCAGCGGGATCCACAGCAGCAGCACCACCGCGCCCACGACGATCGACACCACACCGATCGTCAGACCGGTGAGCTCGGCCAGGCCCTGGTGCAGGACACCCCACGGCTCCAGGCCGAGGCCCGCCTCGACGAGCAGCGCGGCGCTGGCGCCGTACAGGGCGAGCCCGACGTACAGCTGGAGCAGTCGGCGGACGAGAGGTCCCCTGGTGGACCGGGCCGGCGTGGACACGGGAAGCCCCCTGGTGGTGGTAGTGGCCTGACGCATGACACTCTGTGGCTTGGAAGGAATCGTCATCCATGGCCAATTCGGGGAAGGTGGACTGGTAACCATGGCGCAGTGGACCTCCGCGGTGGGGGCCGCGCAGCTCGCGCGGCTGCTCAAGTCCCAGCAGGACCGCCCGGTCGGCCCCGGCACCCGCCGTCCGCCCGCCTACCGGGCGCTCGCCGACGGTATCCGGTTGCTGGTCCTGGAGGGCAGGGTCCCGGTGGCCGCGCGTCTGCCCGCCGAACGCGAACTGGCCCTGTCGTTCGCCGTGAGCCGGACGACCGTCGCCGCCGCCTACGAGGCGCTGCGCGCGGAGGGCTTCCTGGAGTCCCGGCGCGGGGCGGGCAGCTGGACGGCGGTCCCGGCCGGCAATCCGCTGCCCGCGCGCGGGCTGGAACCCCTGCCGCCGGAGGCGCTCGGCTCGATGATCGACCTCGGCTGCGCGGCCCTCCCGGCACCCGAGCCCTGGCTCACCCGCGCCGTCCAGGGCGCCCTCGAGGAGCTGCCCCCGTACGCCCACACCCACGGCGACTATCCGGCGGGCCTGCCCGCGCTGCGCTCGATGATCGCCGACCGCTACACCGCGCGCGGGATCCCGACGATGCCCGAGCAGATCATGGTGACGACCGGTGCCATGGGCGCCATCGACGCGATCTGTCATCTCTTCGGCGGGCGCGGCGAACGCATCGCCGTCGAGTCGCCCTCCTACGCCAACATCCTCCAGCTCATGCGCGAGGCGGGGGCCCGGCTGGTGCCCGTCGCCATGGCCGAGGGGCTCACCGGCTGGGACCTGGACCGCTGGCGCCAGGTGCTGCGCGAGGCCGCGCCGCGGATCGCGTACGTCGTCGCCGACTTCCACAACCCGACCGGTGCCCTCGCCGACGAGGACCAGCGGCGCCGGCTGGTGGAGGCGGCCCGGTCGGCCGGGACCGTGCTGGTCGCCGACGAGACGATGACCGAGCTGTGGCTGGACGACGACGTCGAGATGCCCCGGCCCGTGTGCGGCTTCGACCCCGCAGGGTCGACGGTGATCACGGTCGGTTCGGCGAGCAAGGCGTTCTGGGCGGGGATGCGCATCGGCTGGGTACGGGCGGCCCCGGACGTCATCCGCAGCCTGGTCGCGGCCCGCGCCTACGCCGATCTGGGCACCCCCGTGCTGGAGCAGCTCGCGGTGAACTGGCTGTTCAGCACGGGTGGCTGGGAGCAGGCCGTCGACCTGCGGCGCGCCCAGGCCCGGGAGAACCGGGAGGCGCTGGTCGCGGCGCTCCGGCGGGAGCTGCCCGACTGGGAGTTCGCCGTGCCGAAGGGCGGGCTGACGCTCTGGGTCCGGGCCGGCGGTCTGTCCGGCTCGCGCATCGCCGAGGCGGGCGAGCGGGTCGGGGTGCGCGTCCCGTCGGGCCCGCGCTTCGGGGTGGACGGCGCCTTCGAGGGGTTCGTCCGCCTGCCGTTCACGGTGGGCGGCGCGGTGGCGGACGAAGCCGCTGCCCGCTTGGCGGCGGCGGCGAAGATCGTCCAGAACGGGGGGACGGCGGGCGGCGAGGCCCCCCGCACGTTCGTCGCCTAGCGAAGCCGCTCAGGGCGGTCGTGCGGCTGGGGTGGTGCCCAGCCTTCACCGCTGCGGGCGGTCGTGCGGCTGGGGTGGTGCCGACGTTTCGTCGCTGCGGGCGGTCGTGCGGCTGGGGTGGTGCCGACGTTTCGTCGCTGCGGGCGGTCGTGCGGCTGGAGTGGTGCCGACGTTTCGTCGCTGCGGGCGGTCGTGCGGTGGGGGTGGTGCCCGCTCTTCGTCGGTGTGGGCGGTCGTGCGGCTGGGCCGGTGCCCAGCCCTCATCGCTGCGGGCAGTCGTGCCGCTGGGCCGGTGCCCAGCCCTCATCGCTGTGGGCAGTCGTGCCGCCGGGGTGGCACGGGTGGGCGCAGCGGCACCCCGCCGACGCGGGCGGGTGAACCCGCCCCCCACCGCCGACGTCTCAGGCTTCGGCCACCGCAGCCGCCTCCACGGGCACCGCAACCGGCTCCGCATCCGCGGGAGCGCTCCGCGGCGGCAGCAGCTCCAGCACCGCCTGGCGCTGAATCTCGCTCGTCGCGTCGTCGTACGGATCCGGCGTGGCCGGCACCTGGAGCCGGTGCACCGGTCCCGTCCCCAGCCGCGCGTACCCCCGCCCCGGCGGGACCTGCTCCACGGGTGTGGTGTGCGGAGGAGCCCCGAGGACCGCGGCCAGCCGCCCCGCCGAGGCGGGCCCCAGCACGACACGCGCGCGCGTGTGCTGCCGTACGTCATCGCTCAGCAGGTCGAGGCTGTCGAACTGTTCGGCCACCACCACGGTGACCGAGGCCGCGCGGCCGTGCCGCAGCGGAACCCGGAGGAGGGACTGCGGGTCCTCGCGGCCGTCCGCCGTCGCGAGCGGGGTGAAGGCGCTGGGACGGTCGAGGAGGATCCACAGCGGGCGCCTGGTGTCCTCCGGCGGGGTCTGCCCCGCCTGACGGGCCTGGTTGGCCGCGATCAGCCGGCGCTCGGTCTCCTGGGCCGCCCATTCCAGTCCGGTCAGCGCCCCCGCGAGCCCGACCTCGACGCCCAGGACGCCGTCCCGGCCGGTGAGGCAGGCGTACTCCCCGGTGCCGCCGCCCTCGACGATCAGGACGTCGCCGTACGGGAGGGCCTGGAGCGCGAGGGAGCGCAGCAGGGTGGAGGTGCCGCTGCCGGGCTGGCCGACCACCAGCAGATGCGGCTCGGTGGAGCGGGCGCCGGTGCGCCAGACGACCGGCGGGACGTCGCGCTGTTCCGTGCCGTGGGTGAGGGGGAGCGTGCGCTGGACGCGGATGGGGTCGGTGAAGCCGAGGACGGCCTCGCCCGGCGCGGTCACGAAGCGCTGGGCGGCGATGTCGGTGGGGAGCGGGGCGAGGACCCCGACCGTGAGTTCGTTGCCCTCCTCGTCCCAGGTGAAGAGGTACTCGCGGCCACGGCCCGACTTGGCGGTGAGCAGCAGCTCGACCCGCGCGCGGGGCTCGGCCTCGCCGTCCGGGAAGTAGGCCGGGTAGCGGATCACGAGCTGGCTGACGCGGCCGGAGCCGTCGAACTCGTACGCCGGGAAGGCCTTCTCCCACTCGCCGCCGTGGGCGTAGAGGGGAGAAGGGTCCTCGGCCGTCGAGAAGTACGGGACCAGGGCCTCGTACAGCGACTGGAGCCGCTGGGTCTGCGACTCGTCGGGGCCTTCGGGATCCGGTGGGGTGCGGTCCCGGCCCTGCCAGGCCGCCGCCGCCATCAGGGTGATGACGGCGAGCAGCGGGCCGTACGGCACGAGCGCCACGACCAGGATCACCGAGGCCGCCAGGAACAGCAGCGGGCCGCGCTTGTCCTTGGGTGTCTCGGCCCATCTGCGCCGCCCGGCCGAGGCCAGCCGGCGCAGACCGCGCGTGATCGTGATCAGTGGTTGGAGGACGTCGGTGGCGCTGTCGGCCGCCGTCCGGGCCAGCTCCCGGCTCCGGGCGATCTGCGCGCTGCCTGTGCTCAGGATGCGGGGGAGGGGGCGCCGGGCCACTGCTGTCTCCTGATCGTGCGTACGGAAGGGTCGTTCGGCGGGGCGGGCGGCGTCAGAACTTGATGCCGCCGAGCAGGCCGGCCAGGCTCTCGCCGCCCGCCTTGATGCTCGGGGCGATGGCCGTGCTCGCCAGGTAGAAGCCGAACAGCGCCGAGACGCAGGCGTGCGACGCCTTCAGTCCGTCCTTGCGGAAGAAGAGGAAGACGATGATGCCGAGCAGGACGACGCCTGACATGGACAGGATCATTGGGGATCTCCTGGTTCGCGTGGGGACAGTCACCATGAGTACTTCCAGGATCACAGGATGTATCCATACGATAAAAGGTGCAACTGGATGATTTTCCGTACATTTCCCTCTGGTGGCGGAATATCTACTGGGCTGCCTGAGCAGGAGAATTACGGCGAACGGGTCCCTCCGTGATCTTTGCCTCGGACGGGACCACCCATGTGCGGCACGAGCCAGTACGCTGGCGATTCACCTGAACGGTTGAGTCGAGCTGTGAGCGAGAGGCGGTCCAGGCCGATGACTGAAGCCCCCGACCCCGAGGTCGTGGAGCTGGCGACCAAGATCTTCGATCTGGCCCGGCAGGGGCGGACCGAGGAGCTCGTGGCCTATGTGGACGCGGGCGTTCCGGCGAACCTCACCAACGACCGCGGCGACTGTCTGGTGATGCTCGCCGCCTACCACGGCCACGCCGACGCGGTAGGGGCCCTGCTGGCCCGTGGCGCCGAGGCCGACCGGATCAACGACCGGGGGCAGACCCCGCTCGCCGGGGCCGCCTTCAAGGGTGAGACGGACGTGATCAAGGTCCTTCTGGAGGCGGGCGCAGACCCGGCCGCGGGCACCCCCTCGGCCGTCGACACGGCCCGGATGTTCGCCAGGGCCGAGTTGCTGGAGCTGTTCGCGGCCCAGGGGGCCGGCGGCTCCTAGCCGTCGCGCCGACGGCTTGCGATCAGGTGATACGAAGTTCCTGAGCAGGTAAATCGACGACCACGGGGGAGGCGGTACAAGGCCGCCGGAAATATCGGTCGCGGCAGGCAGAAGCGCCGGGTCATCATGACGACGTGATTCACGGACGTGAGGGCTGGGCAGGTGTTGCCGCACCGCGCGGGCCGTGATGCGGTCCGCATGGGCCACCGACGAGAGGCAGAGGAAGATGGTCTACAGCAAGCAGGAAACGGCGGGCGCCCCGACGTGTTGTCACGCGGCCAGGTAGTGCACGTCCCCGGTTGCGTCGACGCTTGATGTGAGGCTGTTTCCCATGTTCGATCCGGTCATAGCGCCCAGCGGTACCCTGCTCGGCCTCCTCCAGAGGGGCCGAGGCGACGGTACGCTGCACGCGCTCACCGCCCCGCGCGCCGAAGCGCTCGCGGCACTGAACCACTGTGTGTTGCGCGATCCCCGCCACGACTGGCAGGTGGAGAACCGCTCCCTCTACTACGCCCGTCTCTACCTCGACCTCAGCGGCGAACTGGACGAGATCGAGGCGCACCTCTTCGACGTCGAGGACGCCTTCGACACCGAGGAGTCACGCACGGGCCTCGCCCTGGCCGTCCTCGGTCACCTGGCCTCCTACGGCCGGCGGGACGCCCTGGAGCTGTTGCGCCGGTACGCGGCCACGGGCACCAACTGGGCCTGGGCCCTGGACGAGCTCGCCCTGCGCGACGACGACGCCGGACTGCGCGCCCTCGCCGCACCGGTGCTCGCCAGGTTCGCCACCGACACCGAGGGCGAGGCCGAACTGGCCGCCGCCGTCCGGGACGCCTTCGAGCCACGACCCTGGCGTCTGTGGGCCGAGGATCCCCGCGAACACGTCTCCACGCGCGTGCGCACCGCCCAGGAAGCCGGCTGTTTCGACCGCTGGCAACGCCAGATGAGTCCCAGCGGACCACGCCCCGGCTGGAGCGTCCGGGCCGTGTTCGAATGGGCGCAGCAAGGCCTGGAGCGCGGCGCCGCCCTCCATGTCCCCGCCGCCCGCTGCCTCACCGCCGTGGCCGGCCCGGAGGACCGCCCGGAGATCGTGCAGGCCGCCAAGGACGGTACCGACGGGGCCCGCTGCACCGCCCTGCGCTACCTCGCCGACTGCAACGACCCCGACGCCCTGACGCTCGTCGAACAGGCCGTGATCACCGGCTCCACCGCCGTCGTGGACGCCGCCGTCGACGCCTTCGAACGCATGCGCAGCATCGCCGCCGTCGAACGGGCCCGCGGCTGGGCCCACCGGCCCGACGCCCTCGGCGCCGCCGCCGGACGCATGCTCGCCTGCCGCGGCGGCACCAAGGACAGCGACCTCGTGCTCGGCGCCCTGCGCGAGGCCGTCCGCGGCGAAGGCTGCGACGCGCCCACCCTGTGGACCCTCGTCGACGGCACCGGACGCCTCGGCATCGTCTGCGCGGCCCCGGTGCTGCGCCACATCTACCGTGAGACGGCCTCCTCCCATCTGCGCGGGCGCTGCGCCCGCGCCCTGGCCGCCACCGACCCCTCCTTCGCCACCGGCTTCGCCGTCGAATGCCTGTGGGACTGTGAGGAGACCACCCGCGAGATCGCCGCCCGGCATGCCGAGACCGGCGACGCCCGGGTCGTCGAACGCCTCCGGCGGCTGGCCGCCGACCCCGCCGAGGAGGCCGAGGTCCAGACGGCCGTACGCAGCCGCATCGGACCGGACGCGGCGTCCGCGATGTAGCCCCGGGACCGGCCCGGCGCCGCCGGAGCGGGCGACGTCCGCCCGCCCGGTGAACACCGGATGACCCACGGGTCAGGCGGGCATGGACGCCGTCCGACCTGCTCGGGCACCGGCGGCGCGGGCCGTTCGGGGTGCGTCGGCGCACGCAGCGCAACGCTCATGGGACGTTTGTCGTCCGGAAAGATCCACGTTGACGCGGCCACGTCCAAGGCGGCGACAACACCGGTATGCGTGTCGTCATCGTGACCGAATCCTTTCCCCCCGACGTGAACGGCGTGGCCCACTGCGCGCTCCAGACCGCCCGGCACCTCGTAGATCGCGGTCACTCCCCGCTCGTCGTCGCACCGGCCACCGCGGCCGGTACCGGGCCCGACGCCTCGGCGCCGTGCCCCGTCGTCCGTGTCCCCTCCCTCCCGCTCCCGGGCTACCCCCAGGTCCGCGTCGCCCTCCCCAGTCGGCGTGTCGCCGCGGCCATGGCCGAGCACCGCGCCGACGTGGTCCACCTGGCCAGCCCCTTCGTCCTCGGCGTGCGCGGCATGGCGGCCGCCGCCCGGCTCGGCATCCCCGCCGTCGCCGTCTACCAGACCGATCTGGCCGGATACGCCCGCACGTACATGGGCGTCGGCGAGGCCACCGCCTGGCGGCGCATCCGCTCCGTGCACGCCGCCGCCGACCTCACCCTCGCGCCCTCCAGCGCCGCCCTGCACGACCTGGAGACGCACGGCATACCCCGGGTCAAGCTGTGGCAGCGGGGCGTGGACACCGTCCGCTTCCGCCCGGGGCACCGCGACGAGGCCCTGCGCCGCGAACTCGCCCCCGACGGCGAACTGATCGTCGGCTATGTCGGCCGTCTCGCCCCCGAGAAGCAGGTCGAACTGCTGTCCGGGGTGTGCGGGCTGGAGGGCGTACGGGTCGTGGTCGTGGGCGACGGGCCCAGCCGCGCCCACCTCGACGAGGCCCTGCCCGGCGCCGTCTTCCTCGGCCGCCGCACCGGCGACGACCTGGCCCGGATCTTCGCCTCGCTGGACGTCTTCGCGCACACGGGCCCCTTCGAGACGTTCTGCCAGACCGTGCAGGAGGCCATGGCCAGCGGCGTGCCGGTCGTCGCGCCCGCCGCCGGCGGCCCGCTGGACCTGGTCGCCCACGGCCGTACCGGTCTGCTCTTCCCGCCGCGCGACACGGCCGCCGTACGGGACGCGGTGGCGGCCCTCGCCGCCGACCCGGCCCTGCGCAAGGCGTACGGCGCCGCGGGGCGCGCCACGGTCGAGGGGCGCACCTGGGCCGCCGTCGGCGACCAGCTCATCGGCCACTACGGTGACGTGCTGGCGGCGCGCCGACCGGTGGTGGCGGCATGACCGGCGGGCGGATCGGCGGGGTGGGCGGTGGCGTGACCGGGGGGCCTACCGGCGGGGTGAGCGGCGGGCCGACTGGTGGTATGACCGGCGGGCGGATCGGCGGAGTGGGCGGTGGCCTGACCGGGGGGCCGACCGACGGCGTGAGCGGCGGGCCGACCGGTGGTATGACCGGCGGCGTGAGTGGCGGGCCGCTGCGGATCGTCCGTCTGGCCAACTTCGTGGCCCCCGCCTCGGGCGGGCTGCGTACCGCGCTGCGCGAACTCGGCAAGGGCTACCGTGCGGCGGGCCACGAACCCGTGCTGATCGTGCCGGGAGAGCGGGCGAGCGACCGTGACACCGAGCAGGGCCGGGTGATCACCCTGCCCGGACCGCTGCTGCCCGGCACCGGCGGCTACCGCGTCCTCACCGACAAGCGCCGCCTCACCCGCCTCCTGGAGGACCTCGCGCCGGACCGCCTGGAGGTCTCCGACCGTACGACGCTGCGCTGGACCGGCAAGTGGGCGCGGCGCGCCCGGGTCCCGGCCGTGATGGTCTCCCACGAGACCGCCGACGGGGTGCTGCGCACCTGGGGCCTGTCCGAGGCCACCGCCCGGCGCACCGCCGACGCACTCAACATCCGTACGGCGCACACCTACGCGCGCGTGGTGTGCACCACCGAGTTCGCCGAACGGGAGTTCGTGCGGATCGGGGCGCGGAACGTGGTGCGCGCCCCGCTCGGCGTCGACCTCGTCGCCCGGCACCCCTCGCTGTACGACGCGGACGTACGGGCCCGGCACGCGCGCGAGGACGAGATCCTGCTGGTCACCTGCACCCGGCTGTCCGTGGAGAAGCGGCCCGGTACCGCGCTGGACGCCCTGGAGGCGCTGGTGGCGCGGGGTGCGCCGGCGGTGCTGGTGATCGCCGGGGACGGACCGCTGCGGCCGCGCCTGGAACAGCGGGCCCGGGAACGCGGACTGCCGGTGACCTTCCTGGGGCATGTCGCCGACCGGGACGCCCTGGGCGCGCTCCAGGCCAGTGCCGACGTGTGCCTGGCGCCGGGGCCCGCGGAGACGTTCGGGCTGGCCGCCCTGGAGGCGATGGCCTGCGGGACGCCGGTCGTCGTGAGCGCCTCCTCGGCGCTGCCCGAGGTGATCGGCGAGGCGGGCGCGGTCGCCGCCGACCGGGGCGGTGCCTTCGCCGACGCGGTGGAGGGCCTGTTGGAGCGCTCTGTGCCGGAGCGCCGGGACGCGGCACGCGCGCGTGCGGAGTGCTTCGGGTGGGGGACGTCCGTGAAGGCGTTCCTCGCCGCGCACGACGCGACGGTACGGGTGCGTTCCGTCGTGACCGGAGGGGTCGGATGAGACGCACCCGTTTCGTCGCCCTCGGTGACTCCCTGACCGAGGGGGTGGGCGACCCGGCAGGCGACGGGTGGCGCGGCTGGGCCGCGCTGCTCGCCGGGGGGATCGGCGAGGAGCCCGTGGAGTTCACGAACCTCGCGGTCAGCGGCGCGCAGACGGGCGACGTGCTGGAACGGCAGCTTCCGGCCGGGCTGGAACTGCGGCCCGACGTGGTGTCCGTCGTCGTGGGCGTCAACGACACCCTCCGCTGTACCTTCGACATCCACGCCGTCGCCGCCCGCCTCGACACGGTGTACGCCGCCTTCGCCGAGCAGGGCGCGGTCCTGCTCACCGCGTGCCTGCCCGACCCGGGGGCCATGCTCGGCCTGCCCGGAGCCCTCGCCCGCCCGCTGGCCCGGCGCCAGCGCGCGGTCAACACCGTCGTCCACGCGCTGTCCGAACGGTACGGGGCCGTCCATCTGCACGCGGCGGAGGGCGCCTGGCTGACGGACCGCGCGATGTGGAGCGCGGACCGGCTGCACCCGGGCGAACGGGGGCACCGGCAGCTGGCCGTGCGCTTCCACGCGCTGCTGGCCGACGCGGGCCTCGCCACCGGACCCGCGCCCTCGCCCGAGCCGGAGCGCCCGGCGCCGACGACCTCCGCGAGCCTGTGGTGGCTGGCGACGGCGGGCACCGGCTGGGTGGCCCGGCGCTGCACCGACCTGCTGCCCCAGCTACTCGGGCTGGCCGCCGACGAGATGCGCCACCGCGCCCGGGGGACGAGCGCCCGGCTCGACCTGAGGGCGTCGGCGGCGGTCTCCGCGGCACTCGCCGCGCTGTCGGCGACGGAACCGCAGCCGGACGCCGCCCAGGGCGACGCGACGCGGCCGGTGATGCAGCCGTTGACGTGTTGACCGGCGTCGTCACCGCAGTCGTCACCGCCGTCTTCACCGCCGTCGTACCGCCACGAAACGGACCGGAGTGCCCGGTACCGCCTGGGCGGCGGCCGGGAGGTCGGCCGTGCGGACGACCCCGATCACCGGGTAGCCCCCGGTGGTCGGATGGTCGGCGAGGAAGACCACGGGCTGGCCGTCGGGCGGCACCTGGACGGCGCCCAGCACCATGCCTTCACTGGCCAGCTCGCCGGGCAGGGCACGCTCCAGGACGGGGCCCTCGGTGCGCAGGCCGATGCGGTTGCTCGCAGGGGACACGCGGTACGCGCGCGTGGTGAAGGCACGGACCGCCTCCGGCGTGAACCAGTCGTCGCGCGGGCCGGGCGTGACGCGCAGGACGAGTTCGGCCGGGGGAGCGGCCTGCGGGGCGACGTCCACGCGTGCGTGCGGCGCGGGTTCCGGGCCCAGGGGCAGGACCGTGCCGTCCGTGAGGGGTGCGGGACCGAGCCCCGAGAGCAGGTCCGTGGAGCGGCTGCCGAGGACCGGTTCGACGGTGACGCCGCCGGACACGCCCACATAGCCGCGCAGGCCGGACACGGCGGACCCGACGTCGAGGACCGCGCCGGCGGGCACCCGTACCGGCGCGCCCCAGGCGACCGGACGCCCGTTCACCGTCACCGGGCAGGGCGCACCCCCGACCGCGACGGTGACGGCGCAGCGGGGCCGCAGGGCGCAGCCGTTGACGGTGGTCTCCAGGACCGCCGCCCCGGGGGCATTGCCGACGAGCCGGTTGACGAGGGCCGCCGCGGGCGCGTCCAGCGCGCCGGAGCGGGGCACGCCGAGGTGGGCGTGCCCGGGCCGCCCCTGGTCCTGCACGGTGGTCAGGGCCCCCGCGCGGACGACGGAGAGAGCGCGGTCCGTCACCCGGCACCCACCGGCTCCGCCGCGACGAAACGCACGCGCGTGCCCGGCGAGAGCAGCGCGGCCGGCACGCGCGCGTGGTCCCACAGCACCACGTCCGTACTGCCGATCAGCTGCCAGCCGCCCGGCGACGAGCGCGGGTACACGCCCGTGTAAGGCCCGGCCAGCGCCACCGAGCCGGCCGGCACCGCCGTGCGCGGCGTGGCCCGGCGCGGGACGTCGTAGTGCGAGGGCAGCCCGGTGAGATAGCCGAACCCGGGCGCGAAACCGCAGAACGCGACCCGGAACTCGGTCTCCGCGTGGATCCGGGCCACCTCGTGCGCGGGGACGCCCCAGTGGGCGGCGACGTCCGCGAGGTCGGGGCCGTCGTAGCGCACCGGCAGTTCGATCACCTCGGCCGCCCGCGGGGGAGCGGGCGGGATCTCGGCGGCCGTGAGCTCCGACGTCAGACGGACCGGGTCGGGCACGCCGTCCAGGAGCACCGTACGGGCCGCCGGGACGATCTCCCGGACCGTCAGCAGCCCGGCCGCGCGACGCCGTACCAGCTCGGCGTGCAGGGCCTGCGCCGCGGTGCCCGAGGCCACCTCGACGAGCAGGGCGTCGTCGCCGACCGGCAGGACACGCAGGCTCATGCGAAGGCCTCCACCCGCACCCCGGATTCCTCCAGCCGCCGCCGGACCCGGCGCGCCAGCTCCACCGCGCCGGGTGTGTCGCCGTGCAGACACAGGGAACGCGCGCGTACCTCGATGATCGACCCCGCGGCGGAGGCGACCGTGCCGGAACGGGCCAGGCTCACCGACCGCTCCACGACGGTCACCGGATCGGTGACCACGGCCCCGTCCAGGCCGCGTGGCACGAGGGTGCCCTGCTCGGTGTAGGCGCGGTCCGCGAACGCCTCGGTGACCGTGGGCAGGCCCGCCTTCCCGGCCGTGTCCAGCAGACGCGAGCCGGGCAGTCCGAGCACGGGCAGCGCGGCGTCGGCGAGGAGCACCCCGTCGACCACCGCGCCGGCCTGCTCCTCGTCGTGCACGACCCGGTTGTAGAGCGCGCCGTGCGGTTTGACGTACGCCACGCGCGCGCCCGCCGCCCGGGCGAAGACCTCCAGGGCGCCGATCTGGTACGCCACCTCGGCGGCCAGTTCGGCGGGCGGCACGTCCATGGCGCGCCGCCCGAACCCGGCCAGGTCCCGGTAGGAGACCTGGGCGCCGATCGTCACGCCTTGCCCGGCCGCCAGCTCGCAGACCCGCCGCATGGTGGCCGCGTCCCCGGCGTGGAAGCCACAGGCCACGTTGGCGCTGGTCACCACGGACAGCAGTTGCTCGTCGTCGGTGAGCCGCCAGCGGCCGAAGCCCTCGCCGAGGTCGGCGTTCAGATCGATCGCGGTCATGGTTCCTTCCGGTTCTCTTGTGCTTCTTCGCGCCGCATCGTGACTTTGCGCGCGTGCTGTTCAGGCCACGCGGTACTGCTCGTCGCGGGCGTCGGTCAGGAACATCTGGCCGGGGGCGTGGGTGAGGGCGAACGGCGGGCGCGAGGCCATCACCGCGGCCTGCGGGGTGACCCCGCAGGCCCAGAACACCGGGATGTCGTCCGGTTCGGCGTCCACCGGATCGCCGAAGTCGGGCCGGCCGAGGTGCTCGATGCCCAGTCCCGAGGGATCGCCGCAGTGTACGGGGCTGCCGTGCACCGCCGGGAGCAGACTGCTCTCCCGGATGGCGGCCGCCAGGTGCCGCGGCGGCACCGGACGCATGGACACCACCATCGGGCCGTGCAGTCTGCCCGCCGGCCGGCACTGACGGTTCGTCACGTACATCGGGACGTTGCGCCCCTGTTCGAGATGGCGGATCGGGACGCCCGCCCCCGACAGCGCCCACTCGAAGGTGAAGCTGCACCCGATCAGGAACGACACCAGGTCCTCGCGCCAGTACGCACGCGCGTCCGTCGGCTCGTCCACCAGCTCGCCGTGCTCCCACACCCGGTAGCGCGGCAGATCGGTACGCAGATCGGCGCCCTCGGCCAGGACCGTCGTCCACGAACCGGCGTCGGTGACGTCGAGGACCGGACACGGCTTCGGGTTGCGCTGGCAGAACAGGAGCATGTCGTACGCCCAGTCCGCGGGCACCGAGATCAGGTTGACCTGGGTGTGGCCCGCGGCGACCCCGGCCGTGGGGCCCGCGAGGCCCTCCCGGAAGCGGGCCCGGGCGCTTTCCGGGCTCCACGCGTGCGCGTGCTGGTCCACGAGGGTCAGGGGAATGTCCCCCGCCGTGGCCGAGGGGCGGTCCTCCGTGAGGATCGGACGGTTCACTCCAGTTCCTTCCCACGCGTCTCCGGCAGCCCCAGCAACGCCAGGGCGGCGATCCCGTAGCCGATCGCGCCGAAGACCAGCGCGCCGCCCACACCCCAGCTGTCGGCCAGAAAGCCGACGCTGGTGGGGAAGACGGCGCCGACGGCGCGCCCGGTGTTGTACGTGAAGCCCTGCCCGGTGCCGCGCACGGCCGTCGGGTACAGCTCGCTCAGATAGGACCCGAAGCCGCTGAAGATCGCCGACATGCAGAACCCGAGCGGGAAGCCGAGGACCAGGAGCAGGGTGTTGGCGCCGTCGGGGATGTGGGCGTACGCCAGGATGCAGAGCGCCGACAGCAGCGCGAACAGCCAGATGTTGCGGCGTCGGCCCAGCCGGTCGGTGAGATGGCCGCCGGTCAGGTAGCCGAGGAAGGCGCCGGAGATCAGGAAGCTCAGATAGCCGCCGGTGCCGACCACCGACAGGCCCCGCTCCGACTTCAGGTACGTCGGCACCCAGGTCGCGAGGGTGTAGTAGCCGCCCTGGACGCCGGTGGACAGCAGCCCGGCGAAGAGCGTGGTGCGCAGCAGGCTGCCCCTGAAGATGGCCGGGAACGACCCATTCCCAGTGCTCCGCTCACGGGCGGCGGCGGCCTCCGGCGCGTCCTTCACCCGGCGCCGCATCCACACCACGAGCAGCGCGGGCAGCGCGCCGGTCCAGAACATCACGCGCCAGGCCACGTCGTCGTCGAAGAACGAGAAGACCAGCGTGTACACGATCGCCGCGAGGCCCCAGCCGACGGCCCAGGAGCTCTGGACCGCGCCGAGGGTACGGCCCCGGTGCCGGGCGCTCGCGTACTCGGCGACCAGGATCGCCCCGACCGCCCACTCGCCGCCGAAGCCGAGGCCCTGGAGCGCGCGGAAGACCAGCAGCGTCTCGTAGTTCGGCGCGAAGCCGCAGGCGACCGTGAACACGGCGTAGGTGATCACCGTGATCATCAGCGCCCTGACCCGGCCGATCCGGTCCGCCACGATGCCCGCGGCGGCGCCGCCGACCGCGGACACGACCAGGGTGACGGTGGTGAACAGACCGGTCTGGCCGTTGTCCAGGCCGAAGTACGCCGTGAGGGCGACCATGCTCAGCGGCAGCGTGAAGTAGTCGTAGGAGTCGAGGGCGTAGCCGCCGAACGCGCCGGCGAAGGCGCGGCGGCCACGCGGTCCGAGGGCCTGCAGCCAGGCGAACGCCCCGTCATCGGGGGCGTGGGCGGCGGCGGGGCGCTGGTCGTGGCTCGGGGCCTGGGGTGGAGGGGTCGTGCTCATGGGGCACCTCGCAGAGGGATGACGAAGGGTGCGGGGAGTGAGCCGTGCCGTGTCTGGCTGTGCCGTGTCGTGCGGTGTCGTGCGGTGTCCTGCCTTGTCGTGGACAGGACGGTAGAGGATCGTTGAACGATCCTTCAATACCTGTGTTGTTTCGTTCTCGTGTTCTGCGGTTGAATTCCGGGCATGGCAGAGCAGCTGGCGGGACTGGCCGACGACCGCGCCCTCCTGGGGCGCACCAGCACGGCCGAACGGGTTTCGGACATCCTCAGGAGCCGCATCGCCGACGGCTTCTTCCCGCCGGGCACCCGGCTGTCGGAGGACAGCATCGGCGGCGCGCTCGGGGTCTCCCGCAACACGCTCCGCGAGGCGTTCCGGCTGCTCACGCACGAACGCCTGCTTGTCCACGAGCTGAACCGGGGCGTGTTCGTGCGGGTCCTGACCATCGAGGACGTCGAGGACATCTACCGCACGCGCGCGCTCGTCGAGTGCGCCGTCGTACGGGGCCTCGGTGAGCCGCCGTACGCCCTCGACGCACTGCGCGCGGCCGTCTCCGAGGGGCAGGTCGCCTCCCTCGAGAATGACTGGAAAGTGGTGGGTACCGCCAACATCCACTTCCACCGCGAACTGGTCGCCCTGGCCGGCAGCGCCCGCACCGACGAGCTGATGCGGAGCGTCTTCGCGGAGCTGCGCCTGGCCTTCCACGTGGTCGACGACCCGCGCCGGCTGCACGAGCCGTACCTCGTGCGGAACCGCCAGATCCTCCAGGCGCTGGAGGCGGGCGGCCGGGTCGAGGCGGAGCGGCTGCTGGAGGTGTACCTGCGGGACTCCCTGGCCCGGGTCGTCGAGGTGTACCGGCGCCGGGTGGGTGAAGCCGCCGCGGGCGAGGGCGGCGCCTGAGGCCGCCCCGCGGCCCCGTGGCGGCGGTTCCCCGCCCCCGGTCGCATCTGCGGTCGTTTGGGTCGTTGTCAGACCGAGGACCTACTCTGTGCACCGTGACTTCGCCTGCATCGACGGACCGTGTTCCGCCCCAGCCCGGCGCGGCGCCGCGCCCGGCCCCGGGCCCGGCCGCCGACGAGGGCCTGGCGCGGCGGCTGCGCGCGCTCGCCTGCACCGCGCCCATCCACGACCTCGACGCGCGCAAGGCCAACCTCGCCGGTGAGTACTCGGTCTACGGCATGGCGGAGATCGCCCTCGCCGCCATCGACCTCGTCACCCTGAACATGGACTTCGACACCGGCGCGGACCACGACCAGATCGTGGCCCGTCTCATCCCGCGCATCGCCGCACAGGCCCCCGGGCGGCCCGTCGCCGAGCACGAGCGGGTGGCCCGCTGGGTCCTGGAGAACCTGATCAACGTCGGCAGCGTCGACCGCGGCTTCCGCGCCGTGTACGGCACCTTCGCGGCGGACGGCACCTATGTGCGCCGCGACTACGACTTCAAGCTGATCGAGGAGGTCCCCGGCTACGGCGGCGCGGTCTACCTGCGGACCACGGACGAGGCGGTCAACGTGCTCGTCGGCGCCCTCGACACCGACGTCACCAGCGCCCAGATCGCGGCCGAGGTCAAACTCGAGGTCCTCATCCGCCGCGGCCGCCTCGCCGACGCCCAGCTCGCCGCGGAGCAGGCCCGCTACCGCACCGTGCAGTACTCCGAGACCCTCCGCAGGGCCCTGGAGGCCACCCGGCGCAACGTCCGCGCGGTGGACTGGCTCAACGCCGTCCCCGACATGATCGCCGAGGCGCTCGACCACGTGGCCGACCGCTACCGCCACGAGAACGCGATCCTCACCAACATCCGCAAGGCCCGCGACGAGATCGAGGACGCCGAGAACAAGCGGCGCGCCGCCGAACTCGTCGACATCGTCAAGGACTGCATCCGCCGCCACACCCAGCTCCAGTCCCGCCTGCTGGAGGCCGGCCCGCTCTTCCGCGCCGAACAGGACCGGCAGGCCTTCGCCACGCCCATGACGTCGTCGGGGATCGACCTCTACGGCCATCTCGTCACCCCCGTGCTCCCGCTGCCGCTGGACCAGGCGGCCCGGGTCACCGGCGCGTTCTTCGCGCGGGGGACGGGCTTCCGGACCCCGGCGACCGTGCGCATGGGCGACCTCGTCGACCTGCTGCTGACGCCACCGGTGGAGCGCGAGCACCTGGGCGCCGAGATGCCGGAGCCCGACCTCATCGCGACCCCGGACGACAGCCGCTTCAGCGAGGAGCAACTGGCCGCCGCGATGGAGTTGCTCGACCTCCCGGCGGACGCGCCCCGCAGACTCTCCGGGCTGCTGGCCGAGGCCCGGCGCACCGATCCCGATCTGCCGTACCTGGTGGCGCTGCTGGCCGTGCACGCGGCGAGCCCCGCGGTCGGCACCGCCTACCGGCAGGGCGAGGAGAAGCTGCTGTTCGCCGTGGACGACGGGACGGAGCTGGACGACCCCGAGTTCGGCGGGGCCGACCTCATCGTCGGCACCGCCCTGCTGGACGCCGCGGGGATGGCGGCGGACCGCACGGAGGCGGCATGAGCCGGCCCGGACCTCCCTTGCAGCACCACGTGAATCACCACGTGAATCACCACGTGAATCACCACGTGAATCACCACGTGAATCACCACGTGAATCACCACGTGAATTACGTGAATCACCACGAGAAAACCGAGGAGCCGAACCCGTGAGCGAGCACGTCGAGTGGAGTGAGCCGGACGCCGGACCCGCGCCGGTGTCCGCGCCCCTCACCCCCGCCGACGCCGCCGACGCGGCGCGGCTCGTGGCCTTCGGCCTGCAGCCCAAACTGCAGCCCGCGCGCGACCAGGAGTACGCCGACCTGCTGCGCCGCCACCGCGAGGACCCGGCGTTCGCCCGGCTCGCCGACGCCGTCGCCGCCGGACTCGGACTGATCGTGCTGGAGGTGTCCCCGCGCGCGGGCATGGCCGTCACCGCCGCCGAGGACTCGGTGTTCGCCGTCAGGATGGGGGACTACGCGCGTCGCACGTCCGCCGACGGCGGCGACCGCTTCCTGCACGGACTCGCCCATCTCGCGGTCGCCGCGATGGCGTTCCCCCGCCCCGAGGACCTCGCCGACGACGGATACATCGGGCGCGTCAGCGTCAACGGCGTCGACTCCTTCGTCCGCCAGGCCTGCCGCCGGCTGGAGGAGCGCGCCGAGGAACAGGGCGAGAACACCGACCCGGCCACCGACGCCCCCGGCCTGGAGGCCGCCTGGCGGGTCTGGGCCAGACGCAGCGCCGCCGGAGCCACCAAGGACGCCCGCAGACTCGCCGGCTCGACCACCGGGATCGTCGGCAAGGCCGTCGCCTTCCTCACCGACTCCGGCTTCCTCCAGCGCACCGGCGACGACAACGGCGGGACGTACCGCACCACGGCCCGCTACCAGCTCCAGGTCCGCGACATGGCGGGCAGCGCGGCCCTGGCCGAGCTGCTGGAGCTGGGCGTCGTCCCGGTCACCGACGGCACGGCGACGCTGCTGCCCCCCGACGAGACGGACGATCTGGAACTGGTGGCCGACGCCGGACTGCCGTTCCACTCCTGACGGCCGCCTGCCCGACCGCTGCCCGACCGCTGTCCACCCGAGGGCCGACCGCAGCCCCCGAACCCCCTGAACTGCCGAAGACTGACGAGAGTCCGCCATGTACGAGCTGTCCCGGGTCCGCCTCTACTCCATCGGGCCCGCCGGTGCGCGCTACGCCGACACCGTGCTTGACCTGCGGGGTGTCGGTGACGTCGTGCCCGACCCCGCCCCCACGCAGGCGGAGTTCTTCGAGGAGGAGCCCGTCGGCCCGCCGCGCCGGCCCGCGCCCGCAGGCGTGCTCTTCCTGGAGAACGGCGGCGGCAAGTCCGTCCTGCTCAAGCTGATCTTCTCGGTGATGCTGCCGGGCCACCGCAACACCCTCGGCGGCGCCAGCTCCGGCGTGCTGCGCAAGTTCCTGCTCGCCGACGACTGCGGGCACGTGGCCCTGGAGTGGCAGCACGTCCTCACCGGCGAGTGCGTGGTGGTCGGCAAGGTGAGCGAGTGGCGGGGACGGCAGGTCTCCAACGACCCCCGCAAGTTCGCCGAGGCCTGGTACTCCTTCCGGCCCGGCCCCGGGCTCAGCCTGGACAACCTCCCCGTCGCCGAGTCCACCGCCGTACGCCCGCCCGTCGAGGGCGCCTCCGGGGCCCAGGGGCGACGACGCACCATGAAGGGGTTCCGGGACGCCCTCACCGAGTCGGGCAAGGCGTACCCGCACCTGGAGGTGCACTGGGAGGAGATCCACGACCGGTGGGTCGAACACCTCACCGAACTCGGCCTCGACCCCGAACTCTTCCGCTACCAGCGGGAGATGAACGCCGACGAGGGCGAGGCCGCCGGCCTCTTCGCCGTCAAGAAGGACGCCGACTTCACCGATCTGCTGCTGCGGGCGGTCACGGACACCCGTGACACCGACGGACTCGCCGACCTCGTCAGCGGCTTCGGCAACAAGCTCGGCCGGCGCGCCGAGCTGATCGCCGAACGGGACTTCACCGCCGGCTCGGTGGATCTGCTCGGCCGGATCGTGGAGGCCGCGGAAGGCCGCTCACGCGCGCGGGACATCCACACGGGCGCCGAGCGCCGTACCCGCACCCTGGCGCGCCGGCTGTCCGCGCGGGGCGTGCAGGAGCGGTTGCGCGCCGCCGACCTCGCCCAGCGGGTCACGGCCGCCGCCTACGCCGTCACCCACTCCGAGGGGGGACGCGAGCGCAGCGCGCTGATCGCCGCCGAACTCGCCTTCCGGCACGCCTCGCTGGCCCTCGCCGCCGCCGAGAAGTCGGCCGCCGCCCAGAAGCGCGAACTTGCCGACGCGCGCACCCTGCACTCCGCCTGGCAGGCCGCCGAGGCCGTCCTGCGCCACCGGGCCGCCGCGGACCGCGTGGCGCGCGTGTCCGCCGCGATCCAGGAGGCCGAGCGCGACGCCGCCCCGGCCCTCGCCGCCCGCGCCAAGGCCGCCGTCGATCTCGTACGGGCCCTGCACGCGGCCGCCGAGAGCGCCGAGGCCCTCGCCAACGAGGGGGAGGAACGCTCGGCCGCCCTCCAGGAGGTCGGCGAGACCGCCCACCGGGACGCCACCTCCGCCGCGACCGAGGCACAGCGCGCCCGCAGCGAGATCGGGCATCTGCGCCAGCGACTCGCCGAGGTCGAGCAGGAGACCGCCGAGGCCGTCCGCGCCGGCTGGCTGGACGACAGCGCGCCCGACGCCGACCCCGCCCGCGCGGCCCTCGCCGCCAGTGACGCCGAGAAGACCGCCGTGGCCGCCTGGGACACCGTCCGGGAAGCCTCCCGGCGGGCCGGCGAGCACGCGCGCGAGGCCGCCTCCGCCGAGTCCCGCGCCGAGCTGACCGCGGCCCGCGCGGCGGACGCGGCCGCGGCGGCACAGCGCTCGTACGAGGCCGAATGCCGGCTCGCCGAGACCCTGGCCGCCGAGGGACGGCTCGGCGAACTGCTCGGCCTGACCGGCGGTACCGTACGCGGACCCATCCCGCAGCCCCGGCAGGACACGGACGACGACACGGCCTCGGAGGACGGCGGCCCCCTCACGCCCGAGGACCTCGATCGCTGCGCCGACGACCTGCGCGCTCTGCTCGACGACGCCGTCTCCTCCGCCGAGCGGCAGCTCTTCGACCTGCGCACCGCCGCGGCCGACGACTCCCGCATCCTCGGCGCGCTCGGCGACGGCGGGCTGCTGCCGCCCGGCCCCGATGTGCTGGCCACCGTCGAGTTCCTCGGCGAGCACGGCATCCCGGCGCTGCCCGGCTGGCGCTACCTCGCCCAGGCGGTCGACCCCGCCGACCACGCGCGCGTGCTCGCCGCCCGCCCCGAACTGGTCGACGGCGTGATCATCACCGACCCCGCCTCGCACGCCCGCGCGCGGGACGCCCTCGGTGACGCCGCGCTGCTGCCCCGCTCCGCCGTCGCCGTCGGCACGGCCGCCGCCCTGCTCGCCCCGACCCCGGCCACCGACGCGCACAGCGGTGACGTCTTCCTCGTCCCGCCGAACCCGGCCATGCACGACGAGCACGCCGCCGACGAGGAACGCCAGGCGCTGCGCGCACGGGCCACCGAGCGGGACGAGGACATCCGCCGGCTCGCCGCACGGCTCGGCAAGGACCGGGAACTGTCGGCCCGCCTCGCCTCCTGGCGCACCGGCTGCCCCGCGGGACGGCTCACGGAACTCGACCGGGCCGCCGCGGAGGCGCGCCTCTTCGCCGAGGAGTCCGAGGCCGAACTCGCCGAGGCCCGCGCCGTGCGCGCCGAGGCGGAGGAGGCCGCCGCCGAGGCCGCCCAGGTCCGCGACGAGAAGCAGGAAGCCGCCCAGAAGGCCCGGCGCGCCGCCGACGCCCTCGCCGGGCTCGCCTTCCGGCTGCGCGAGCGCGCCGGCTGGCAGGTGAAGCTGCGGGAACTCGCCGACGAGGCCACCGAGTCGGAGGCACGGGCCCAGTCCTGTCTGGAACGCGCCCGTGCCGCCGACGAGGACCGCCGCGCCGCCCAGCGCGCCGCCGACGACGCCCGCCGCACCGCGCGGGCGCTGCGCGCCGAGCGTGCCGAGATCGCCGGCGCCCCCGACGACGTACCGGAGGCCGACGCCGACGCGCCCGGGTCCTCCCTGCCGGCCCTGCGCGAGGCCTACCGGGCCGCCTCCCAGGTCTACGAGAAGGTCGGCGTCGGCGCCGACCTGCGGGCCGAGCAGGCGCGCGCGGAGAGCGACGAGAGCGCCGCCCGCGCCGAACTGGACCGGCTGAGCAACAAGGTCCGCACCCGTGCCGAGCAGCTGCTCCAGTCGCCCGACGGTTCCGACGGGCCGTCCCGGCAGGCCGCCGCCGCCCGCGCCGAGGAGCTGGTCCAGCTCCTGGAGACCCGTATGTCCACCGCGAGCGAGCAGCTCGGACGGCTGCGCGGCGAGGCCGAACGGCACGCCCCCGAGGACGGCGAGGCCCACACCGAGCTGTCCGAGGAGCTCCAGCCGCGCGACGCCGAGCACGCCCAGGCCCTGCTGCGCACCGCGACGGCCGAACTCGCCTCCCGCACCGAGGCGTTGGCCCAGGCCCGCGAGGCGCACGCCGAACTGCTCGACGCACACCGGGCCGCCGAGGACGCGGCCGGCGGCTTCGACGAGATCGCCGCGATGCTCCGCGACCTGATGCGTGAGCAGACCCGTGAGCACTCCGAGGAGGAGCAGGAGACCCCGGAGCCCTATCCCGGGACGCTGGAGGAGGCCCGCCAGTCGGCCGCCGAGGCCCGCCGCTCGCTGCGCGGCTGCGCCGCCGACCTCTCCGCCGCCGAGTCGGCCGTGCGCGAGGCCAGTGACGTGCTCGTCCGGCACGCCAACTCCACGCGCTACGAGCAGGTCCGTACGCCCGCCCGGCAGCAGATCCGCGAACTGCCCGCCTCCGTACTGCCCGAGCACGCCCAGAAGTGGGCGGACGCCTTCGCTCCGCGACTGCGGGTGCTCACCGACGAGTTGCAGCAGCTGGAACGCAACCGGGACTCGATCGTGGACCGGCTGCGCGGACTCGTCGAGACGGCGCTCGCCACCCTCCGCTCGGCCCAGCGGCTGTCGCGCCTGCCCGAGGGGCTGGGGGAGTGGTCCGGCCAGGAGTTCCTGCGCATCCGCTTCGAGGAGCCCGACCAGGCCTCCCTCACCGAGCGGCTCGGCGAGGTCATCGACGAGGCGACCCGGGCGGCCGTCAAGAAGAACTCCGACCTGCGGCGTGACGGCATGTCACTGCTGCTCCGGGGTGTGGGGGCGGCTCTCCAGCCCAAGGGGATCGCGGTCGAGATCCTCAAGCCGGACGCCGTGCTGCGCGCCGAGCGCGTCCCCGTCGGGCAGATGGGCGACGTGTTCTCCGGCGGCCAGCTGCTGACCGCCGCCATCGCCCTGTACTGCACCATGGCGGCCCTGCGCTCCAACGACCGGGGCCGGGACAGGCACCGGCACGCCGGCACGCTGTTCCTCGACAACCCCATCGGCCGGGCCAACGCGACCTACCTGCTGGAGCTCCAGCGGGCCGTGTCGGACGCGCTCGGAGTCCAGTTGCTGTACACCACCGGTCTGTTCGACACGACGGCGCTGGCCGAGTTCCCGCTCGTCATCCGGCTGCGCAACGACGCCGACCTCAGGGCCGGCCTGAAGTACATCAGCGTCGAGGAGCACCTCCGTCCGGGTCTGCCCCAGCCGCCCCGGGCGGGTGAGGCGGTGCACAGCGAGATCACCGCGACCCGGATGTACAAGCGCGCGACCACCAGCGCCCCGTAGGAGGCGCGGGCGGTCGGCGCGCCGCCGAGGGCGCCTCAGCGGCGCCGACCGCCCTCAGAAACGATCCCGGAGGGCTGTCCGGCGCCGATGACGGTGCCTCAGGGGTGCGACAGCTGCCCCGCGCCGCTCTGACGGCGTATCCGCTCCTGCGCCCGCTCCGTGGCCCGGGCCTGACGCCGCGCCCGGCGGCGCTCACGGCGCAGCGAGCGGGCCGTGCTGCTGGGCGCCGACACCACGCCGTTGCGCTGGTTCCACACCTGACGGGTCACCCAGACGTCCAGCACCGACCAGGTGGCCACCACGGTGCTGACCACACTGCTGATCACCATCGGGAAGGCCAGCCAGGACTCGGCGAGGGTGCACAGCAGTGCCACCATCGCCTGAAGCAGTGTCAGAGAGATGATCAGGACCGCCCGCACGGCCGCCGTCCGCACCGGGTCCGGCAGCCGGCGCCGCCGCGCGGGCTCCTCGACCCACAACGGCCGGTAGGAGGACCGCTCCTGTGTCGTGGTCGCCGCACCCTCTTCGGACGCTCTGCTCCGCTCCGCCGTGCCCATCACCGTGTCACTCCCCACCGCCGGCAGACCGCTCACCTCCGGGTCGAAGACCCGGCTCCCCAGTGGCTGCCCGGCTTGCTCTGTTTTACGCCGACGGGGGACCGCCTGCGGCTCCTGTGGCCGATTCCGCCCCCGATTCCCAATGATGAAGACGCACGAGAAGCCGCGAAGATTCCCAAGTTCCGAAAAATTCTGGCCAAGTCGCCGACGCGGCCGATCGGATCCGGTCTTCTTGTGGAGGCGGGTTTCGGGGTCGCAATCCCCCGTATTGCCCGGACAATTCCCCATGTCCGGGCTCCGGTGCGGAAGTTCGGCTTCCGGACCGCTCTTCGAGTTAACTGTGCGTCGGTAGTAGGCTCGCGCCGTTTGTTGACGCACATGCGTACCCCCTGACGGAGGGGGTTCGAGCTGGGGGAGGCCATGCGCTTTCGCGGGAAGTCGATCCGCCGGAAGATCGTGGCGCTGCTTCTCGTGCCGCTGGTGTCCCTGACCGCGATCTGGGGCTTCGCCACGGTACTGACGGGCCGTGAGGCGAACCGTCTGTTCACCGTGTCGTCCCTCGTGGAGAAGGTCGACTACCCGGTCGAGGACACGGTCCGCGTCGTCCAGCAGGAACGCCGCCAGACCCTCGTCTACCTCGCCGACCCCCGTGCCTCCGACGCGCTGTCCGCGCTGCGCCGCACCAGGACCGCCACCGACGAGGCGCTCGCCGAGATCCGCCGGAACGCCCAGGACTCGGATGTCCGAGACGTCCTGGACCCCGACGACTCCGAAGGCCTGACCGCGGTCCTCGACGCCTTCGACGGGCTCGACTCCCTGCGCGGCAGCGTCGAGGAGGGCACCGTCACCCGGGCGCAGGCGCTGGATCTCTACAACCAGCTCATCGACCCCTGCTACGCCCTGCTGGCCAAGCTGGACGTCGTCGACAGCGTGGAGATGGACAAGCAGTACCGGGCACTCGTCAGTGTCGCCCTCGCCCGCGAGCTGCTCTCCCGGGAGGACGCCCTGCTCGGCTCCGCCCTCGTCGTCGGCCGGCTCACCCGCGACGAGATCCGCGACGTCTCCGACTTCCGCGCCCAGCGCGACGTCGTCTACGACATCAGCCTCGCCCAGCTGCCCACCGCGGAACGCGAGCGCTACGAGAGCTTCTGGAAGAACGCCACCACCGCCCCCCTGCGCACCGCCGAGCAGTCGGTCGTCACGTCCGGCCCCGGCGACCTGCCCAAGGGCGTCACCGCCAGGAACTGGGACACGGCCGCCGGAGACGTCCTCCAGGAGCTGGGCACCCTCGACGAACAGGCCAACGACCGCTACCAGGACCGCGTCCGGCCCATCGCGATCGAGGTCATCGTCAAGGCGGCCTTCGCCGGTGTCTTCGGACTGGTCGCCCTGATCGTCTCCCTCGTGCTGTCCGTGCGCATCGGCCGCGGCCTCATCCGCGACCTGCGCCAGCTGCGGCTGGAGGCCCACGAGTCGTCCGGCGTGCGGCTGCCCAGCGTGATGCGCCGCCTCTCCGCGGGCGAGCAGGTCGACGTGGAGACCGAGGTGCCGCTGCTGGAGTACGACAAGAACGAGATGGGCGAGGTCGGCCAGGCCCTCAACACCCTCCAGCGCGCGGCGGTCGAGGCCGCCGTGAAACAGGCCGAACTGCGCGCCGGTGTCTCCGAGGTCTTCGTCAACCTCGCCCGCCGCAGCCAGGTCCTCCTGCACAAGCAGCTCACCCTGCTCGACACCATGGAGCGCCGCACCGAGGACGCCGAGGAACTCGCCGACCTGTTCCGGCTCGACCACCTCACCACCCGGATGCGCCGCCACGCCGAGGGCCTGGTGATCCTCTCCGGCGCGGCCCCCTCCCGGCAGTGGCGCAAACCCGTCCAGCTCATGGACATCGTGCGCGCCGCCGTCGCCGAGGTCGAGGACTACGAGCGCATCGAGGTCCGCCGGCTGCCGCGCCTCGCCGTCACCGGCCCCGCCGTCGCCGACCTCACCCACCTCGTGGCCGAACTCCTGGAGAACGCCACGGTGTTCTCCCCGCCGCACACCGCCGTCCAGGTCCTGGGCGAGCGGGTCGCCAACGGGTTCACCCTGGAGATCCACGACCGCGGCCTCGGCATGGCACCCGAAGCACTCCTGGAGGCCAACCTCCGCCTCGCGGAGACCCCGGAGTTCGAGCTGTCCGACACCGACCGCCTCGGACTGTTCGTCGTCAGCCGTCTCGCCCAGCGCCAGAACGTCCGCGTCTCCCTCCAGCCCTCTCCTTACGGCGGGACCACCGCCGTCGTCTTCATCCCCGACGCCCTGCTCACCGACGACGTCCCCGACACCAACGGCATCGGCTTCCGCCTCGACCGCCCCCGGGCCCCGAAGGCCGCCGAGTCCGCCGAGACCCACCGGCCCGAGCTCTCCCCGTCCGCCCAGCTCCCCGGCCCGCCCGTGCTGGACGGACCGGTCGAGCTGGAGGCCCCCGTCGGCCTCGACGCCCTCGGCGGCTTCCCGCCCGCCCTGGACGACGTGGACGACAGCGGTGTCCTGTTCCGCCCGCGCCGCCCCCTGACCCGCCCCGAGGACGACCCGGTCGTCACCCCCGTCGACCAGCACCGCAGGCTGCCCGACACCCGTGAGCCGGACCACCGCGCCGACGCCCCGGCCGCCCTCCTGCCGCTGCCCGACCGCCGGACGCCCAAGCTGGTCAGCTCGCACGGCCGCCCGGTCGGCGACCCGCGCCTCCCGCAGCCGGAGACGGGCGAGGAATCCGCCCACCGCACCCCGGCCCACCGCGCGGACACCGACGGGCCGGCGCCGCTGCCCTCGCGCCGCCGGGGCAGCGGGGCGCAGATCCCCCGGAGCACCGGAGCGACCGAGCCCCCCGCACTGCCGGTCCGCCCCGGACCCGGCGCCGAGGGCCCGTCGCAGCCCCCCGCCCTCCCGCAGCGCACCCGCCAGGCCACGTCCGGCGGCCAGGACGGCCCGGCCGCACGCACGCACCAGCTGCCCGACCCGCGCCTGAGTGGCACGGGCGGCCCGGTGGAGCGCACGCTGGAGAACGGTCCGCAGGACCGCCCCCTCGGCAACCGGCCTCATGACACCGGCTCCGCGCCCGCGGCGCTGCCCCGCCGGGTACGGCAGGCGAACCTGGCCCCGCAACTGAGGCAGGGACCCGCGCCGCGCACGACGGCGAACCGGTCCGACATCGAGGAGCGGGACGCCGACGAGGTACGCAGCAGGATGGCCTCGCTCCAGCGCGGCTGGCAGCGCGGCCGCGCAGAGAACGCCGCGGGCGACGAGACCCACAGCGGCACAGCACCACAACGAACGACAAAGGGGGACGGTCGATGACCGCACCGCAGGCGACCGGCCACATGAGCAACAACGGCGAACTGAACTGGCTCCTCGACGAACTCGTCGACCGGGTCGCCAGCATCCGCAAGGCCGTCGTGCTCTCCGGCGACGGTCTGGCGACCGGCACGTCCAGGGACCTCACCCGGGAGGACGGCGAGCACCTGGCCGCCGTCGCCTCCGGATTCCACAGCCTCGCCAAGGGTGTGGGCCGCCACTTCGAGGCCGGCGACGTCCGCCAGACCGTCGTCGAGCTCGACGAGGCCTTTCTGTTCGTCACCGCCGCCGGCGACGGCAGCTGCCTCGCCGTCCTCTCGGACGCCGACTCGGACGTGGGCCAGGTGGCGTACGAGATGACCCTGCTGGTCAAGCGGGTCGGCGTACATCTGGGCACCGCCCCGCGCACCGATCTGTCCTCGGGCGGGTAGTGGGATGGCATGAGCACAGACGGTCAGGGAAGCAGCCACTGGTTCGACGACGAGGCCGGTCCGGTCGTCCGTCCCTACGCCATGACACGGGGCCGCACCACCAGTGCGGTCCAGCACCGTCTCGATCTGATCGCACTGGTCGTCGCCGAGCCCCACGCGGACGAGGCCGAGGCCGATCCCTCGCTGTCCCCGGAACACGTCCACATCGTGGATCTGTGCCGCGGGGCGCCGCAGTCGGTCGCCGAGCTGTCCGCGGGGCTCGACCTGCCCATCGGCGTGGTACGGGTCCTCGTCGGAGACCTCGTGGACACGGAGTTCGTCCATGTGAACCGGCCCGTACCCCCTGCCGAGCTGGTGGACGTGAGTATTCTGCGTGACGTGATCAACGGCCTCCGAGCGCTGTGAGCAGCGCGGAAGCGAGGTGAGGACGTGAGCGGCTGGCAGTTCTGGGTGGACCGGGGCGGGACCTTCACCGACATCGTCGCGCGCCGCCCGGACGGCCGGTTGCTGACGCACAAACTGCTGTCGGAGAACCCGGCGCGGTACGCCGACGCGGCCGTCGCCGGGGTCCGCGCCCTGCTGGCGGACTCGGACGACCCCGTCGAGGCCGTCCGCATGGGCACGACGGTCGCCACCAACGCCCTGCTGGAACGCAAGGGCGAACGCACTCTGCTCGTCATCACGCGCGGGTTCCGCGACGCCCTGCGGATCGCCTACCAGAACCGTCCGCAGATCTTCGCCCGCCGGATCGAGCTCCCCGAACTCCTCCACGAGCGGGTCGTGGAGGTGGACGAGCGCATCGCGGCCGACGGAACCGTGCTGCGCGCCCCCGACCTGGACTCCCTCGCCGACGCCCTGCGCGAGGCGTACGACGACGGGATCCGGGCCGTCGCCGTCGTCTGCATGCACAGCCATCTCCACCCGGAGCACGAGCGGGCCGTCGGACGGCTGGCCGCCCGGATCGGCTTCCCGCAGATCTCGCTCTCCAGCGAGGTCAGCCCCCTCATGAAGCTCGTCCCGCGCGGGGACACCACCGTCGTCGACGCCTACCTGTCGCCCGTACTGCGCCGGTACGTCCGTCGGGTCGCCGACGAACTGCGCGACGTCCGGCTGATGTTCATGCAGTCCAACGGCGGGCTCGCCGAGGCGCACCAGTTCCGCGGCAAGGACGCCGTCCTGTCCGGCCCGGCCGGCGGCATCGTCGGCATGGCCCGCATGTCCCAGCTCGCCGGCTTCGGCCGCGTCATCGGCTTCGACATGGGCGGCACCTCCACCGACGTCTCCCACTTCGCGGGGGAGTACGAACGCGTCTTCACCACACAGCTCGCCGGCGTCCGGCTGCGCGCCCCCATGCTGGACATCCACACCGTCGCCGCGGGCGGCGGTTCCGTCCTGCGGTTCGACGGCTCCCGCTACCGCGTGGGACCGGACTCCGCCGGTGCGGACCCGGGTCCGGCCTGCTACCGCGCGGGCGGCCCGCTCACCGTCACCGACGCCAACGTGATGCTCGGACGCATCCAGCCCGCCCACTTCCCCGAGGTGTTCGGCCCCGACGGCGACCAGCCCCTGGACGACGCCCTGGTCCGCGACCGCTTCACCGCCCTCGCGCGCGAGATCCACGAGCGGACCGGGGACGACCGCACCCCCGAACAGGTCGCCGAGGGCTTCCTCCAGATCGCCGTGGCCGACATCGCCAACGCCGTGAAGCGGATCTCCGTCCAGAAGGGCCACGACGTCACCCGCTACGCCCTGACGACCTTCGGCGGGGCCGGAGGCCAGCACGCGTGCCGGGTCGCCGACTCGCTCGGCATCCGCACCATCCTGGTGCCGCCCATGGCCGGTGTGCTGTCCGCGCTCGGCATCGGCCTCGCCGACACCACCGCCATGCGCGAACAGTCCGTCGAGACCCCGCTCGAAGCCGACGCCATGCCGGGCATCCGCAAGACCGCCGACGCCCTCGAAGCGGCGGCCCGCGCCGAACTCCGCGCCGAGGACGTCCCCGACGACCGCGTCCGCGTCACCCGCCGGGCACAGTTGCGCTACGACGGCACCGACACCGCCCTCACCGTCGAACTCACCGAACCCGCCGCGATGACACGCGCCTTCGAAGAACGTCATCGCGCCACGTACTCCTTCACGCTCGACCGCCCGATCGTCGTCGAAGCGCTCTCCGTGGAAGCGACCGGCATCACACCACCCCCCGATCTGTCCGCCCTCGCCCCGTACGAGGGCCGCACCGCCACGCCCCGGACCGTCCGCCTCCACACCGGCGGCGCCTGGCGCGACGTACCCCTGCACCGCCGCGAGGACCTTCCCCCCGGCGAGTCCGTCACCGGCCCCGCGATCATCACCGAGGCCAGTGCCACGACCGTGGTCGACGACGGCTGGGAGGCGGCGGCGACCCACGGCGGGCATCTGGTCATGGAACGCACGGCGGTCACGCAGAGTTCCGATCTCGCTACACGAGTCGATCCGGTTCTCCTCGAGGTCTTCAACAACCTGTTCATGGCCATCGCCGAACAGATGGGCGCCCGACTGGAGTCCACGGCCCAGTCCGTCAACATCAAGGAACGCCTCGACTTCTCCTGCGCCCTCTTCGACCCGGACGGAAACCTGGTGGCCAACGCGCCGCACATCCCCGTCCACCTGGGCTCGATGGGCACCAGCGTCAAGGAGGTCATCCGCCGTCGCGGCACGGGCATGCGGCCCGGGGACACCTACGCGGTCAACGATCCGTACCACGGCGGCACCCATCTGCCCGACGTCACCGTGATCACCCCGGTCTTCGACACCTCCCGTGGCGCGGACACGGAGAGTGACCCCGAGATCCTCTTCTACGTGGCCTCCCGCGGCCATCACGCCGAGATCGGCGGCATCGCCCCCGGCTCCATGCCCGCGGACAGCCGCACCATCGACGAGGAAGGCGTCCTCTTCGACAACTGGCTGCTCGCCGAGGACGGACGCTTCCGCGAGGAGGAGACCCTCCGCCTGCTCACCGGTGCCGCGTACCCCTCCCGCAACCCGACGACCAACCTCGCCGACCTGCGCGCCCAGATCGCCGCCAACCAGAAGGGCGTCGACGAGGTCGCCCGGATGATCGAGGACTTCGGGCTCGACGTCGTCCAGGCCTATATGCGCCACGTCCAGGACAACGCCGAGGAAGCGGTACGGCGCGTCATCGACGCCCTCGACGACGGCGCGTACACCTACGAGACCGACTCGGGCGCCGTCATCCGGGTACGCGTACGCGTGGACCGCGGGAACCGCTGCGCGACCGTCGACTTCACCGGGACCTCGCCCCAGCTCGCCACCAACTTCAACGCCCCCTACGCGGTCGTCAACGCGGCCGTCCTGTACGTCTTCCGCACGCTCGTCGCCGACGACATCCCCCTCAACGACGGCTGCCTGCGCCCCCTCCGGATCGTCGTGCCGCACGGCTCCCTGCTCGCCCCCGAACCGCCCGCCGCCGTCGTCGCGGGCAACGTGGAGACGTCCCAGGCGATCACCGGCGCCCTCTACGCGGCCCTGGGCGTCCAGGCCGAGGGCTCCGGCACCATGAACAACGTCACCTTCGGCAACGCACGCCACCAGTACTACGAGACCGTGGCCTCCGGGTCCGGCGCGGGCGACGGCTTCCACGGCGCCGCCGTCGTCCAGACCCATATGACCAACTCCCGGCTGACCGATCCCGAGGTGCTGGAGTGGCGTCTTCCGGTACAACTGGAGGAGTTCGCCGTGCGGTACGGCAGCGGCGGGGCCGGACAATGGCACGGCGGGGACGGCGCCGTCCGCCGGATCCGCTTCCGTGAACGCATGACCGTCTCCACCCTCTCCCAACACCGCAGGGTTCCCCCGTACGGTATGGCCGGAGGGGCCCCCGGTGCGCCGGGGGCCAACCGGGTGGAACGCGCCGACGGCACGGTCGTCCGGCTCGGCGGGAGCGGTTCCACGGACGTCGGCCCCGGTGACGTACTCGTCGTCGAGACCCCCGGCGGCGGGGGCTACGGCCCACCGCCCCACACCCCAGTCACACCATCAAGCAGGAGAAGTGAACGATGATCCTCGGGCGTCCTGAGCGCGGCAAGCCCCCGGTCGAGCCCGTCACGCTCAAGATCCTGGTCGCCGGCGGTTTCGGGGTCGGCAAGACCACCCTCGTCGGTGCCGTCAGCGAGATCAGGCCACTGCGCACCGAGGAGTACCTCACCGAGGCCGGCCGCCCGATCGACGATCTCACCGGCGTCGAGCGCAAGCACACGACCACCGTCGCCATGGACTTCGGGCGCATCACCCTGCGCGAGGACCTGGTGCTCTACCTGTTCGGCACACCCGGCCAGGAGCGGTTCTGGTTCATGTGGGACGAGCTCTCCGAGGGCGCGCTCGGCGCCGTCGTGCTCGCCGACACCCGCCGCCTGGAGGACTGCTTCGCCGCCGTCGACTACTTCGAGCGGCGCGGCATCCCCTTCCTCATCGGCGTCAACTGCTTCGAGGGAGCCGACCGTTACCCCATTGCGGACGTGCGCGGGGCCCTCGACCTCGACGACGACATACCGGTGATCCTGTGCGACGCGCGCGACCGGCGCTCCGTCCGGGACGTCCTGGTCGGTGTCGTCCAGCACGCGATGGACTACGGCACCGAGCGCCGGCAGACCGTCACCACCTGAGCCCCGCACGGCCCGTACCCCCGCCGACCGGGGTACGGGCCGCCGCCTCACGGCTCGCGGAGGACGCACACACGCGTACTAGCCCTCGCCGTCCTCCACCCAGCCGAGGCTCTTCTCCACCGCCTTGCGCCAGTTGTGGTACTCGCGGTCCCGTACCGGCGCCTCCATCGCGGGCGTCCACTCGGCGTCCTTCTGCCAGTGCGCCTTCAGCTCGTCGAGGTCGTTCCACACCCCGGTGGCCAGCCCCGCCGCGTACGCCGCGCCCAGGCAGGTCGTCTCGGAGACCCTGGGCCGGATCACCGGCACCCCGAGGACGTCCGCCTGATGCTGCATGAGCAGGTTGTTCTTCGTCATGCCGCCGTCCACCTTCAGGGTGGTGATCTGCACCCCGGAGTCCTGGGACATGGCGTCCACGACCTCGCGCGTCTGCCAGCTCGTCGCCTCCAGCACCGCCCGCGCGAGATGCGCCTTCGTGACGTAGCGGGTCAGCCCGGTGACGACACCGCGCGCGTCCGAACGCCAGTACGGTGCGAACAGCCCCGAGAACGCGGGCACGATGTACGCCCCGCCGTTGTCCTCGACGCTCGCCGCCAGCGTCTCGATCTCGTCAGCCGATCGGATGATGCCCAGCTGGTCGCGGAACCACTGCACGAGCGCACCCGTTATCGCGATCGAACCCTCCAGACAGTAGACCGGCGCCTCCTCGCCGATCTTGTAGCCCATCGTCGTCAGCAGACCGCTCTTCGACGGCACCGGCCGGGTGCCGGTGTTGAGCAGCAGGAAACTGCCCGTCCCGTACGTGTTCTTCGCCGTCCCCACGTCGTAGCAGGCCTGCCCGAACACCGCTGCCTGCTGATCGCCCAGCGCCGAGGCGACCGGCACCCCGCCGAGCTGTCCCACGGCGGTGCCGTACACCTCGGCCGAGGACCTGATCTCCGGCAGCACGGCCTCGGGCACGTTCATGGCCGACAGAATGGAGGTGTCCCACTGAAGGGTCTCCAGGTTCATCAGCATGGTCCGGCCGGCGTTGGTCACATCGGTCACGTGCCGGCCGCCGTCCGGGCCGCCGGTCAGGTTCCAGATCAGCCAGGAGTCGATCGTGCCGAAGGCGATCTCGCCCCGCTCGGCCCGGTCCCTGAGCCCGGGCACGTTGTCCAGCAGCCAGGCCGCTTTGGGCCCCGAGAAATAGCTGGCCAGCGGCAGCCCCGTCCGATCCCGGAACCGGTCCTGCCCGTCCGCGCCGCCGAGCTCATGGCACAGCGCCGCGGTCCGGGTGTCCTGCCACACGATCGCGTTGTGCACGGGCTTGCCCGTGGCGCGGTCCCACAGCACGGTCGTCTCACGCTGGTTGGTGATGCCGAGCGCGCTGATCTGGTCGGCCCGCAGCCCGGCCTTCGCGATCGCCCCGGCGACCACGGCCTGCACCTTCGACCAGATCTCGGTGGCGTCGTGCTCGACCCATCCCGGTTTGGGGAAGATCTGGCGGTGCTCACGCTGGTCGACGGCGACGATCGCGCCGCCGTGGTCGAAGACGATGCAGCGGCTGGAGGTGGTGCCCTGGTCGATTGCGGCGACGTACTTCTCGGCGTTGTCCGTCATGGCTACCCCTTGGGCTGGGTTCAGAAGTCCGATCAGAAGGCCAGGTGGTAGAGGAGACCCGCGAGCACCCCGCCGACCAGTGGGCCGACGACGGGGATCCAGGCGTAACCCCAGTCGGAGGTGCCCTTGTTCGGGATCGGCAGGAAGGTGTGCACGATCCGTGGGCCCAGGTCGCGCGCCGGGTTGATGGCATAGCCGGTCGGCCCGCCCAGGGAGAGCCCGATGCCGACGACGAGCAGCGACACGATGAGCACGAGCGTGCCCGACTCGCCCAGACCCTTCGTCAGACCGAAGGCAAGGATTGGCAGGACGAGCGCCATCGTCGCGATGATCTCCGTGATCAGGTTGGCGACGGGGTTCCGGATCTCCGGGATGGTGGAGAAGATGCCCAGCGTCGGCGTCGGCTCCTCGGCCGCGTCCTCCGCGGCGCCCGGCTGCCGTACGTTGGCCTGGAACTGCGCGAGATACACCAGATACGCCAGGACGGCACCGAGCATCGCCCCGACCATCTGCCCCAGCAGATAGACCCAGACCTTGTCCCACTTGCCCGTGTCGACGGCGATACCGATGGTCACGGCCGGGTTGAGCTGCCCGCCCGAGAGCGGCGCGGCGGTGTACGCCCCCGCCAGCACACCGAACCCCCAGCCGAAGGCGATCACCACCCACCCCGACGCCCGCGCCTTGGAATGTCTGAGGGTGACGGCGGCGCAGACCCCCGCGCCGAACAGGATGAGGATCGCGGTACCGATGACCTCGCCGACGAATATGTCTCCGTTGCTCATGGCGGCTCCTGGGCCCGGCCCGGGGCGATCGGCCCCGGTGCGCTGTGCAGGGTGCGGTGCGCGTGGCTGCTTCGGCCATGGCAGGGGGTTCCCGCGCCCCGCCCGGCGTCCGCGACGAGCGTGCCGTCAGAGCCGAATCGCCCTGGGGGAGAGGGCCGCGGAGAAGGAAGTCCGCGTGGCGCGTGCCTGGATACGCCGAGAATGTACGGCGATGTCGGCTGACACCGGGAAGTGTTCACCGGCGCCCAGGGAGCGTCAAGGAGGCGGACGGCAATGGTTGGTCATCGCGACGCTCCGCTCATCCCGTGCCCGGCTCCACCCCCACCGCCTCCGTGGCCACCGGCGACCCCCGCCGCACCTCGTGCCCGGGGAACCCCGCCCGCCCCACCACCCAACTCGCCCCGCGCAGCGACTTCGCGGCCTTCTTCAGCGGCGCCAGACACGCGGCCGCCTGCCGGTGGTCGGCCACGCTGCCCGGCGGGCACAGGACCGTGGCCAGCGACAGCGTGACCGGACGCCCGCCCGCCGACCACGGGGTGTCCAGCACGGACACCGCCAGCAGCTCCAACTCCTCCGGATCGGCCAGCACCAGGAAGTCGTCCCCGCCGATGTGCCCCACCCGGGTGCTGCCGGACGCCGCGACCTGCAACGCCCTTCCCACCGACCGGATCAGCTCGTCGCCCGCCGCGAAGCCCGCCCCGTCGTTCACCTGCTTGAAGCGGTCCACGTCCAGCCAGCTCAGCGCGAACCCCCGGCCCTCCGCGATCCGCCGGTCCGCCTCCGAGGTGATCGCGTCCGAACCCGGCAGCCGGGTCAGCGGATTGAGCCCCACCGCCTCCTCGACCCGGCTCTCGGCCAGCACCCGTACGAGATCCGCCAGCCGTACGACGCCCACGCACCGCCCGAGCCGGTCGACGACCGCCACATCGTCCGAGGTACGGTCCCGGTCGCCGACCGCGACCACGTCCAGCACCTCCCACGCCGTGGCGTCGATGCCCACCGTCCTCGGCGGGTCGCCCAGTTTGGCCGCGGGCCGGTCGGCGTACAGGGCATGGCCGTAGCGCCCCGACAACGACAGCAGGAAACGCGACCGGTGCACCGAACGGACCGGGGCGCCCGCCCGGTCGACGAGGAGCACCCCGGAGACCTCCGGCGAACCGGTCAGCAGCGCCCGCACCTGCCCCGCGGAGGCGACGGCGGGCAGCAGCGCGGCCGGCCGTACGAACTCCCGCACCGACGGCCCCGACCACGGCACCGGCGGCGAGCCGGGACTCCGCGGCGGGATGTACACCTCGGCGACCGGCAGCCGGGCCGGCGGCGCGAACAGCACGCCCTGCGCCAGTTGCGCACCCGCCGACAGTGCCGTTGCACACTGCAGTTCGGTCTCCACCCCCTCCACACCCAGCAGCGCACCCGTCTCCTCGCACCACATCCGCATCGCCCGCACCGCCGAGGGCCGCGCGAGCAGGGAAGGATCCAGCTTCACCAGGTCCGGTGCCAGGTCGACGAGCAGCCGCAGAGGTACGTCCCCGTCCCCGACCCCGTCCGCGCTGATCCGGAAGCCCTGCTCCCGCAGCGCCCCCACCGCCTCGAGGAGCGCCCGCTGCGGCACATGCGTGTACGGCGGCACGACGTCGACGGTGACCTCCCACGGCAGCCGCCCCACCGCACGCACCGCGTCGTGCAGCGGGCTGAGCCCGCCGAGGTCGGCCAGGGTCCCGGCGAACACGTTGACGTGCAACGGCAGCAGCGTCTCCCTGCGCGCCGCCGCGCGGACCGCCGCCACGGCGAGCCGGCCGTCGAGTTCGGGGTCCCGCCGGGCCTCCGCGAGAATGTCGCCGGACTCCGGGCGAGCGAGTATCTCCAGCCCCGCCACCCCTCCCGTGATCAGATTGACCACCGGCTGGAACGCGAAGCGCAGAGTATCCGTCCAGGACTGCACGGGAGCATGATGGCGTCGGCGGCGGACGCCCAGGCCCAGTTCACGAGACGTTCACGCACGTTTCCGGGCCTCTCGCGGCCGGTGTCCGCGCCCGGCCGACGAGCCCGCGTCGCGCATCCCGGCCCCGACCGTTCCTCACCGCACCGCGAGCACCGCCGACCCGTGCCCGAACAGCCCCTGGTTCGCCGTGACGCCCACGCGCGCGTGTGGGATCTGACGCTCTCCCGCCTGCCCCCGCAACTGCCAGGTCAGCTCGCACACCTGGGCGATCGCCTGCGCCGGCACCGCCTCCCCGAACGAGGCGAGCCCCCCGCTGGTGTTCACCGGTATGCGACCGCCCGGCGCCGTCGCCCCCTCGCGCAGCAGCTTGGCGCCCTCGCCCTCACCACAGAGGCCGAGATCCTCGTACCACTGCAACTCCAGGGCGGTGGACAGGTCGTAGACCTCAGCCAGCGACAGATCCTCGGGCCCGATGCCCGCTTCCTCGTAGGCCGCGCGGGCGATCGACGCGCGGAACGGCTCGTCCGGGGGATCCACCGCGACCGCGGAGTCGGTCGCGATGTCCGGCAGATCCAGAACGGCGCTGGGATAACGGGGCGTCACGGTGGACACGGCCCGGATCCGCACCGGCTCCGCCGCACCGTGCCGGCGCGCGAACTCCATGCTCGACAGGACCAGGGCGGCCCCGCCGTCCGAGGTGGCACAGATGTCCAGCAGCCGCAGCGGATCGGCGACCACCGCCGAGGCGGCGACCTCCTCGGCGGTGACCCGCTTGCGGTAGCGCGCATACGGGTTCAGCGCCCCCATGGCGGCGTTCTTCACCTTCACCTGGGCGAAGTCCTCCGGGGTGTCCCCGTGCACGGCCATGCGCCGGCGTGCGTACAGCCCGAAGTACGTCGGATTGGTGGCGCCGAGGACCCGGAACCGCAGCCAGTCAGGGTCGTCCGGCCGGTCCCCGCCCGCGGGCCGGAAGAAGCCCTTCGGCGCCGCGTCGGCCCCCACCACGAGCGCCACGTCCGTCAGACCCGCGAGGATCCGCGCCCGCGCCGCGTCGATCGCCTGCGCACCCGACGCGCACGCCGCGTACACACTCGTCACGCGCGCGCCCTGCCAGCCCAGGGCCTTGGCGAACGTCGCCCCGGCGACATACCCCGGGTAGCCGCCGCGCACCGTGTCCGCGCCGACGACCGCGCCGACGTCGCGCCAGTGAAGACCGGCGTCGGCCAGAGCCGCCCGCGCGGCCGCCACGCCGTACTCCACGAAGCCGCGCCCCCACTTGCCCCACGGATGCATCCCGGCGCCCAGCACCGCCACGTCTGCCGTCATCCCGCCACCCCCGTCGGCCGCCACTGCCACGTCGTCCAGGTCGTCTCCGCGTCCTCGCTCAGCACGCCCTGGACGACCTCCACCTCCATGCCCACCGCCAGATCCGCGACGGTGACCCCGGGAACCGCCTGTCCCAGCACCACGAGCCGCTCGGACTCCAGCTCCACAGCGATCAACGCGTACGGCTCCCACGAAAGTTCCGGGTCGGTCACATAGGGTGACGGAGGCCGGTAGCGGCTGTCCGTGTACGACCAGACGCGTCCCCGCCGCGACAGCGGGACCTCCGCCAGATCCCCGCCGAGGCATCCAGGGTTGCGGCAGTGCGTGTCCTCGCGGGGGAAGAAGACCGAGCGGCAGGCCGAACAACAGGTCCCGAGCAGCCGGAAGTCGTCCCCGTCGCCGGTGAACCACCCGGCGACCACAGGTGTGCGTGTATGCGGCAACGTTCCTCCTCCGCAAGCAATCTGACGGACAATCAGAATTTTGGCACGGGTGCCGAGCCTTGGGCAGGGTGAGGGCATGACACGCCCCTCCAGCGCAGTCCGCGGCCTTGTCGCCGTCCTCGTCGCCCTCCTGACGGTGACCGCCGCGTCCGCCACCGCGCGTGCGTCCACCGACGACCGGGCCCCCGCGGACTTCGTGGCTCTCTCCACCGTGGACCCGACGATCCTTCAGGACATCCGCTACTTCACCCCGCACAACTTCGTCGGAGCACCCGTCGACGGCTACCAGCAGCCGATCTGCATCCTCACCCGCCCGGCGGCCGAAGCCCTCCACCGCGCACAGAGCCGGCTGCTCCGCCAGGGCTACTCGCTCAAGGTGTACGACTGCTACCGGCCCCAACGCGCCGTGGACCACTTCGTCCGCTGGGCCGAGGACCTCGACGACCAGGCCATGAAGGGGGAGTTCTACCCGGACGTCGACAAGACCCGGCTCTTCGAGGACGGCTACATCGCGGAGAAGTCCGGCCACAGCCGCGGCTCCACCATGGACCTCACCATCGTGCAGCTCCCGGCCCTCGTGACCAGGCCCTACGTACCCGGTGAGACCCTCGTGCCCTGCCACGCGCCCCAGGAGGAGCGCTTCCCGGACAACTCCGTCGACATGGGCACGGGCTACGACTGCTTCGACACCCTCGCCCACACCCTGGACCCGCGCATCCAGGGCCGGCAGCTCGCCAACCGGCTGCTCCTCAAGAACACCCTGGAAGACCTCGACTTCGTGAACCTCGCCGAGGAATGGTGGCACTACACCTTCAAGCCCGAGCCCTACCCGGACACCTACTTCGACTTCCCCGTCTCCACCGCGTCTCTCACCACCGCGGACTGAGCCACACGCGCACGACGCCCTCCCCAAGATCGGATACGCTCCGCCGCGTGTCCGAATCTCTGCACTCCCATGCGAACTCCGCGCGCGACTCCCACTGTTCGAGCTGCGGAGCGCCCTACGGGGAGGGCGTCACCGGCTGGCCCCGCACCTGCCCGGCCTGCGCCACCATCGCCTACCGCAACCCGCTGCCGGTGGCCGTCGCCCTCCAGCCCGTGTACGACACGGCGGGCACCGGTCTGGTCGTCATCACCCGAACCATCGCCCCCGCGCGCGGGGGAGTCGCCCTGCCCGGCGGCTTCATCGACCACCGCGAGGACTGGCGGCAGGCCGTCGTCCGCGAACTCAGGGAGGAGACCGGCATCGACGCCGCGAGCCGCGACGTCCGCCTCGCCGACGCCATGAGCTCGCCCGACGGCCACCTCCTGCTGTTCGGACTCCTCCCCGAGTGCCCCGCCGACCGCCTGCCGGAGTCGGCGGCCACCGACGAGACGGAGGGCTGGCACGTCCTGCGCGGGCCCGAGGAACTCGCCTTCCCGCTGCACACGCACGCGGTACGGGCGTTCTTCGAGGGCCGCTACATCTGAGCGCGCCGCACGCCCCTCAGGCGCCGCGGGGGCTATGAGAGCCCACGGACCCGCACGGGGTGGGACGGCGCGTGCAGGCCGTCCTCGTCCTCCCGCTCGACGACGACCTGCCGGCCCTCCCACCGGGCGACGTACCGCTCGACCTCGGGCTCGTCCCAGCCGTCGCCCGCGTCCCGCACCACCAGGCCGCCACCGGTCCGTCCCCGGGCCGGTGTCCACACCTCCAGCTCCAGCCCCCCGTCGTCCCCGCGCACCGGTATGACGGCACCCGCGCGCGCGAACACCGGGATCCGCGACAGCGGCGCGTCCACGAGCACCTGCCCCGGTCCCCGGTGCCGCCGGCCGGTCGCCGTGTCGTACCAGACCCCCCTCGGCAGCTGCACCGCGCGCCGCTCGGCACCCGGATCCAGCACCGGCGCCACCAGCAGGCTGTCCCCCAGCAGAAAGGCGTCCTCGCAGTCCCGCAACGCCCGGTCCTCGGGCGCGCCCCACCACACCGGGCGCACATAGGGAGCCCCGGTGCGCCGGGCCAGATGCGCCAGCGTCATGAAGTACGGCAGCAGCCGCCGACGTTCGACGAGCGCGACGCGCGCGTGCTCCAGCACCTCCGGACCGAACTCCCACGGCTCACGGCGACCCGCCCGCAGGCTCGCGTGCGTCCGGAACAACGGCAGATACGCGCCCAGTTGGAACCACCGCAGATACAACTCCGGCGACGGGCTCCCGTCGAAGCCCCCCACGTCCGGCCCCGAGTACGGCACCCCGCACAGCCCGAGCCCCATCACCAGCGACAGCGACGCCCGCAGCCCCGGCCAGCCCGTGGCGACGTCCCCCGACCAGGTCCCGCCGTAGCGCTGCAGGCCCGCCCAGCCGGAGCGCGAGAACAGGAACGGCCGCTCCTCGGGCAGCAGCTCCCGCAGCCCTTCGTACGCCGCCCTGGCCATGCATAGCGCATAGACGTTGTGGGCCTCCCGGTGATCGCCCTCCCGCCCGTCCAGCGCGTGCCGCGCCGACCGCGGGAGCGTCGGCTCACCGAAGGCCGTGAACGACGTCGGTTCGTTCATGTCGTGCCAGAAGCCGGCGAAGCCCTGCCCGACGCGCTCCGCGTACAGCCCTCCCCACCAGCGCCGCACACGCGCGTGCGTGAAGTCCGGGAACACCGTTTCACCCGGCCACACCACGCCCTCGACGAGCCGCCCCGCGGCGTCCTTGACGAACGCGTCCTCGGCGAGCCCGCTGTCGTACACGGCGTTGCCCGGCTCGGCCCTGACCGCCGGGTCGACGATCGACACCAGCCGGATGCCGTCCCGCCGCAGCTCCTCGGCGAGCACCGGCAGCTTGGGGAAGCGGTCCTGGTCGACGGTGAACACCTGATGGTCGTCGTAGTGGTCGATGTCGAGATGGACGGCGTCCAGCGGCAGACCGTGCTCGTGATAGCCCGCGACGATCCGCCGCACCTCCTGCTCGCTGCCGAAGCCCCAGCGCGCGTGATGGTGCCCCAGCGCCCACGCCGGAGGCAGCGCCGGAGCCCCCGTGAGCGAGGCCCAGGCGAGCAGCACGCGCGCGGGGGTGCCCACCACGACCCAGCACCGCAACGGGCCGCCCTCCATCCGCAGCTCGCTCGAACCCGGCCGGTCGTGCCCCGACCCGGCCCCCTCCTCGCCCTCCCGCAGGGTCACCGTGCCGTCCCAGGAGGAGTCGTGGAACACCAGATGCGTCGCCGCGTCGGACACCACCAACTGCACCGGCATCGTCAGATACAGCGGATCGTCCTCGCGGCCGAACGCGTGTCCGGGATCCGTGTTCCACAGCCGGTACGTCCCGCCCCGCAGCCGGGGCCCCGACGCCCGCCCGCCCAGCCCGAAGAAGCGCGCGTCCGCCGCCACCTCCGACCGCTGCATCCAGCGCGCCGGACCGCCGTCCCTCGGCTCCCACCAGCGCGGCGGCAGATCACGCCGCAACGTCACCCCGCCCGGGGTGCACACCTCGACCGCACCGTGCCGCGAGACCACCACCGTCACCCGCTCGGCCACCACCCGCCAGCCGCCGTCCTTGTCCGGCTCCAGCACCGCCCGCGGATCGGGCTCCGGGCACCGCCCTGCCAGCGCGTACGACGGCTCCGGCTCGGCCCCGTCCCAGCCCCAGAAGACCGCCCCGTTCACCGCCACGAAGATCCGCAGGTCCGAGCGGCTGAACCGGATCGTGCCGCCGCCGGGCCCCGGCTCCACGTCCTGCACCGGCCCCGGCACCCGGGCACGCTCGGCACCCCGCGCCGGCAACCCGGTGGCGTCGGCGCGCCGCCGGCGCCAGGCGGCCCGTACCGTACGGAGCCCCCGGGCGGCCCCGGCGGAACCCACCGTCTTCATCGAACGCACCAGGTCACGACCGTCCATGCTGTTCACCCTGCCACTGACCGCTCCACACGCGCGTGTCGTTCAACTGCCGTTCACCCATGTCGGGACCACATCTTCACGACACGGACTGTGTGGGGCACACCCTGGTGCAGAAGTCGATCACATGGCATCGTCCCTGTCAGCCGCGTCACGCGCACACCCCGCACGTGCGCGGACGACGCATACGACGCGCCACAGTCCGGGAGCCGCCCCCATGCCGACCGTGAAGCCCGAGCCGCTCTGGCGGCCAGATCCGCAGCGCATCGCGAAAGCCCAGGTCACCAGGTTCCAGGCCTGGGCGGCCGAGTACCACGGAGCCCCCGCGGACGGCGGGTACCCGGCTCTGCACCGCTGGTCCGTGGACGCGCTGGAGCCGTTCTGGACGGCCGTCACGCAATGGTTCGACGTACGGTTCTCGACGCCCTACGCGCGCGTGCTGGGCGACCGCTCCATGCCGGGTGCGGCCTGGTTCCCCGGGGCCACGCTGAACTACGCCGAGCACGCCCTGCGTGCCGCCGCCACCCGCCCGGACGAACCGGCCCTGCTGTATGTCGACGAGTCTCATGAACCACAGCCGGTGACCTGGTCGGAGCTGCGCCGCCAGGTCGGCGCGCTGGCCGCCCGCCTGCGCGAGCTCGGCGTGCGCCCGGGGGACCGGGTCAGCGGCTACCTCCCGAACATCCCGCAGGCCGTCGTCGCCCTCCTCGCCACCGCCGCCGCGGGCGGGGTCTGGACGTCCTGCGCCCCCGACTTCGGCGCCCGCAGCGTCCTCGACCGCTTCCAGCAGGTCGAACCCGTCGTCCTGTTCACCGTCGACGGCTACCGATACGGCGGCAAGGAACACGACCGCCGCGACGCCGTCGCCGAACTGCGCCGCGAGCTGCCCAGCCTGCGCGCCGTCGTCCACATCCCGCTGCTCGGTACCGAGGCCCCCGAGGGAGCCCTGGACTGGGCGGCGCTCACGGCCGGTGACGAGGAACCCGTCTTCGAACAGGTCCCCTTCGCCCACCCCCTGTGGGTTCTGTACTCCTCCGGTACGACCGGCCTGCCCAAGGCCATCGTCCAGTCCCAGGGCGGCATCCTGGTCGAACACCTCAAGCAGCTCGGCCTGCACTGCGACCTCGGCCCCGAGGACCGTTTCTTCTGGTACACCTCGACCGGCTGGATGATGTGGAACTTCCTCGTCTCCGGCCTCCTCACGGGCACGACGGTCGTCCTCTACGACGGCAGCCCCGGCTTCCCCGACACCGGCGCACAGTGGCGCATCGCCGCACGCACGGGAGCCACCCTGTACGGCACCTCGGCGGCGTACGTCATGGCCTGCCGCAAGGCGGAGGTGCACCCGGCCCGCGACTTCGACCTCTCCAGGATCCAGTGCGTGGCCACCACCGGCTCCCCCCTCCCGCCCGACGGTTTCCGCTGGCTGCACGACGAGTTCGCGGAAAGCGGGGCGGACCTGTGGATCGCCTCCGTCAGCGGCGGCACCGATGTGTGCTCCTGCTTCGCCGGCGCCGTACCGACCCTCCCCGTGTACATCGGTGAGCTCCAGGCGCCCGGCCTCGGCACCGACCTCCAGTCGTGGGACCCGGACGGCCACCCCGTCGTGGACGAGGTCGGCGAACTCGTCGTCACCAACCCCATGCCCTCCATGCCGGTCCACTTCTGGAACGACCCCGACGGCAGCCGCTACCACGACAGCTACTTCGACACCTACCCCGGCGTCTGGCGGCACGGTGACTGGATCACCGTCACCTCACGCGGCTCCGTCGTCATCCACGGCCGTTCCGACTCCACGCTCAACCGCCAGGGCGTCCGTATGGGCTCCGCCGACATCTACGAGGTCGTCGAGCGGCTCCCCGAGATCAAGGAATCCCTGGTCATCGGCATCGAACAGCCCGACGGCGGCTACTGGATGCCCCTCTTCGTCCACCTCGCCCCCGGAGCCGTCCTCGACGACGCCCTGCTCGGCCGCATCAAGCAGGCCATCCGTGAGCAGCTGTCGCCGCGCCATGTCCCCGACGAGGTCATCGAGGTGCCCGGTGTCCCGCACACCCTCACGGGCAAGCGCATCGAGGTGCCCGTCAAACGTCTCCTCCAGGGCACACCCTTGGAGAAGGCGGTCAACCCGGGCTCCATCGACAACCTGGAACTGCTCCACTTCTACGAGGAACTCGCCCGCAAGAAGGCCTGACACACGCGGTAGGTCGTCCCCGCGCGCCGCTCAGCCACCGTAGGTGGCCGCGGACTCGCCCAGCACCGCGGCGAAGTCCGAGGCCAGCCGTACCGCGTCGGCCGGTTCCAGCTCGGCCACGGAGATCCGCACCCCCGGCTCCGACGCCAGCCGGAACCGGGCTCCCGCCGCCACCCACCAGCCCTGCGACCGCAACCCGTTCACCACGGCCGACTCGTCCCGCACCGGTACCCACAGGTTCATCCCGCTCGCACCGTGCGCCGCGATGCCACGGGCCGCCAGCTCCCGCAGCAGCGCCGCCCTGCGCCGGGCGTACGTCTCCCGCGCGCGGTTCACCAACGCGCGCGTGCCGTCATCGGTCAGCAGCCCGTACACCGTCTCCTGCAGGAGATGGCTGACCCACCCGGACGTCAGCAGCAGCCGCCCGTCGTGCCGGGCCAGCGTGGTCGGATCACAGGCCGCCGCCGCCCACCGCAGGTCGGTCCCGAGGAACTTGCTCACCGTCCGCACATGCACCCAGCGCGACAGCCCGCCCGACGTCAGCGACCACAGCGGCGCGTCCGCGACCGCCGAGGCGTGGTCGTTCTCGACGACCAGCAGATCCGGCTCGCCCCGCAACACCTCGACGAGCTCGTCCCGGCGCGCCTCGGAGAAACAACCCCCATAGGGGTTCTGGGCCCGGGGACTGCACACCAGCGCGCGCACCCCCGCCCGTACGGCGGTCCGGAGCGCCTCCGGACGCAACCCCTGGTCGTCCACGGCGACCGGCACGATCCGCAGTCCCAGGGCCGTGACCAGATCCAGAAGATGGTGATATCCGGGATCCTCCATGGCCACGGCGTCCCCGGGCCGGAGCTCCACGGACAGCAGCCGGTCGACCAGATCCAGCGCGCCGTGCGCGAACGTCACCTGCTCCACTGGTACGCCGTCGGGTCGCAGCCAGTCCCGTACGGCCTCCTCCAGCCGCTCCAGCCGGGGGGTCGCACGGTGCGAACGGGCGCCGGGGGACAGGCGCGTGGGCGGCACCAGCGCGGGCAGCAGCTTCGGATCGGGATGCCCGCCTGCCAGGTCGTGCAGCCCCTCCGGCACCTTCGGCGGTCTGCGTGAGGCAACGGCGGGAACCGGCGCGACCACCGTGCCGCCCCGCCCGCGTGTGACGACGATGCCCCGCCGCCGCAGCTCCTTGTAGGCCGTGGCGACCGTCCCGGGGCTGACCCCGAGCTCGTCCGCCAGCCGCCGCACCGGAGGCAGTGCGGCCCCCGGCCCCAACGCGCCTTCGGTCACGCCCCGTTCGACGGACGCGGCAATCCCCTTGGCCGTCGTACCACTGATCCCATATTGTGTTGCCACATTGCCAAGTATGTATCAATACATAATTCCAGGCAAGGGGGAGCCCGTGCGACCGATCCACCGCGCAGTCACCTGGACCCGCAGCACACCCGGAGGACGCGACGGACGCCGCATGCTGACCATCGCCCTCGTCGACCGCGTCGGCAGCGGACTGTGGGCATCCGTCAGCGTCCTGTACTTCACCTACGTCTCAGGCCTCTCCGTCGCCCAGGTCGGCACCCTCGTCGCCGTGGCCGGAGCCGCCGGAATCGCCGGATCCCCGCTCGGCGGACGCCTGGCGGACCGCTTCCCGGTCACCCGCGTCCTCGTCACCGTCCAACTGCTGCGCGCCCTCGCCTCCTTCGCCCTGCTGACCACCGACCACTACGCGCTCCTCGTCGCCTACTGCTCCCTCGGCAGCCTCGGCGACCGCGCCGCCAACGTCCTCACCAAGCTCTACGCCACCCGCGTCGCCGGCCCCGACCGCGTCCGCTACCAGGCACTCCAACGCACCGTCGCCAACGCCGGCTGGGCCCTCGGCGGCCTCGCCGCCGCGGCCGCACTGGCGCTCGGCACCACGGCCGCCTACCACTGGCTTCTCGCAGGCGACGCCCTCTCCTTCCTCGCCTGCGCCCTGCTCACCCTCCGCATCGGCGAACCCCACTCGAACACCCGCACGGTGACCACCTCCACGGACCCGAGGCCCACCGCCGCACCCACCAGCCCGTGGCGCGACCGCACCTACCTCGCCTACGTGGCCACCGACACCGTCCTCTTCCTCGACGACGCCGTCTTCAAGGTCGGCCTGCCCCTCTGGATCGCCCACACCAGCACCGCACCCCACGGCCTGGCCCCGCTGCTGATGGTCCTCAACAACCTGATGGTCGTGGCCCTCCAGGTCCCCCTGGCCCGCTTCGGCGCCACCACGGCCGCCGCCCGCCGCCTCCTCGCCCCGCTCTCGGCGGCCTTCGTCCTCGCCGGCATCGCCATGGCCGTCTCGGTGACCGGCGGAACCGTCACCACCACCCTGTGCCTCACCGCCGCGGCCGCCCTCTTCACCCTGGCCGAGATCCTCCACGCCACGATCTCCTGGGAACTCTCCGTCGCCCTGGCACCCGACACCGCCCAGGGCGCCTACCTCGGAGTCCATGGCCTGGCCCAGTCCGCCCAGCGCAGCATCGGACCACTCGCCGTCACCGCCGCCATCGCCACCGGCCCCCTCGGCTGGCTCACCTTCGGCACCACCATCGCCCTGACCTGCGCAATCCAGCATCGACTGGTCCGCGAACGGCTCACGCGAGAGCCGTTGTCAGTGGCGCCGGTTACTGTGAGTGAGCATTGATCGACCGTGCACCCAGGGGGAACCATGGCACTCACCGACCGCCAGCTCATGCGCCGCGTCCTGCGCCGCGAAATCGCCGGCACCATCGGCCTGCTCACGGACGAACACGACTTCCGAGCCATGAAGCGCTACCGCAGCTTCACCTTCGACGACCACACCACCTACCTCCGCCAGGTCGAAGACCTTCTCAGGGTCCGCGCCCTGCAAGGCACCCACACCACCGTCGCCCTCTTCGACCCGCAGGAATACGCCGACTACTGCACCGCAGGCAACCTCGACCCCGACCTCCCCGCCAGCCGCAGCCGCTTCACGGCCCAGCTCGCCACCACCGGCCCCACCCTCCCGTACGACGGCCAGCCCCTCGCCGACCTGCTCCCCGCCCTGGTCGACGAAGCCGTACGCCAGGCCACCTGGGAGTACGCCGCCACCCTGCTCGCCCGCCTGGGAGCCTGCGCCACCTGCGGCGAGGACATCGGCCGCGCCGCCTTCCAGCACGCATCCGACCTCGTCGTCCGCATCCTCGACACCGCACCGCCCGGCGACCGGCACCTCGTCTGCAGCGTCACGGGAACACCCGAAACCCTCGTCGCCGTCCTCCACGCCGACGACGAGACCGACAGCGCGACACAGGTCGACGAGGCCGAAGCCCTGGAGTTCACCACCGTCCTCGCCCTCGGCCTCGCCACCCGCGGCCCCGGCGGACTCGTCATGCGCACAAGCGCACCCGGCGGCCCCGACCGGGTCTACGGCTGGCGCATGCGCGGCGACGGCCTCGAACCTCTGACCGCGGGCGAGGTCTTCGACGCCTACTGCACCGACGCCGAATCCGGCGACCTCATCGCCCCCGAGTCCGGAGTCGACTACAGCGTCCCACCGGAACTGGACGAGGACCCCCGGCCCGACCACCACCACTGAACCGACACCCGGACAAGCCCAGCCGACAGGAAGAACAAGAACGAGAAGGGGCGCCCCACTCGAAAGCGGCGCGCCCCTGCCCACCGACCGGAGGCCGGCCCGAGCGTCTACTCCCCGGACAGCACGGCCTGCGCCGCGCTCCGCGCCTCCTCGGCACTGTCCGTCGCCCGCGCCGCAGCAGCGGCCCGCTCGCACTGCGCGAGCGTGTACTTCGCCAGAGTCGCCCGCACATAAGGAATCGACGCCGCACCCATGGAAAGAGAGGTGACGCCCAGACCGGTCAGCACACAGGCGAGCAGCGGGTCGGACGCCGCCTCACCGCACACACCACAGCTCTTGCCCTCGGACCCGGCCGCCTCGGCCGCCAGCGCGACCAGGTCGAGCAGCGCGGGCTGCCACGGATCCTGCAGCCGGGACACCGCACCCACTTGCCGGTCGGCGGCGAAGGTGTACTGCGCGAGGTCGTTCGTCCCCAGCGACAGGAACTCGACCTCCCGCAGAATCGAACGGGCCCGCAGCGCGGCGGACGGGATCTCCACCATGGCACCGAACTTCGCTCGCAGCCCGGCCTCGCGGCACGCGTCCGCGAACGCCTTGGCGTCGGCACGGTCCGCCACCATGGGGGCCATCACCTCGAGGTGGACCGGCAGCCCCTCGGCCGCCGTCGCCAGCGCCGTCAGCTGGGTCCGCAGCACCTCCGGGTGATCCAGCAGGGTGCGCAGACCACGCACGCCCAGTGCCGGGTTCGGCTCGTCGGCCGGGGTCAGGAAGTCCAGCGGCTTGTCCGCGCCCGCGTCCAGCACCCGCACGACGACCCGTCCCTCGGGGAAGGCTTCGAGCACCTGGCGATAGGCCTCGACCTGCTTCTCCTCGGAGGGCGCGTTCTTGCTGTCGTCGAGGAAGAGGAACTCGGTGCGGAACAGACCGATGCCCTCCGCCCCCGCCTCGACGGCGGCCGGTACATCCGCCGGCCCACCGACGTTGGCCAGCAGCGGCACCTTGTGGCCGTCGGCGGTCGCACCGGGACCGGTGGACCCCGCCAGCGCGGCCTTGCGCTCCGCGGCCGCGGCCCTCAGCTGTGCCTTCTTCTCGTCGCTCGGATGCACGAAGATCTCGCCCGTGCTGCCGTCGACCGCGATCATCGTGCCCTCGGCCAGCTCACCGGCGCCCGGCAGCGCCACGACCGCCGGCACACCGAGCGCGCGGGCCAGGATCGCGCTGTGACTGGTCGGCCCGCCCTCCTCGGTCACGAAGCCGAGCACCAGCGTCGGGTCGAGCAGCGCCGTGTCGGCCGGCGCCAGATCCCGGGCCACCAGCACGTACGGCTCGTCGCTGTCCGGGACGCCCGGCATCGGGACGCCCAGCAGACGGGCGACGATACGGTTCCGCACATCGTCGAGGTCGGCCACCCGACCCGCGAGGTACTCACCGGCTCCGGCCAGCAGCTCGCGGTACGCGGCGAACGCGTCGTACACGGCACGCTCGGCCGTGCTGCCCACGGCGATACGCCGCTCCACGTCCACCATCAGCTCGGGGTCCTGGGCCATCATGGCCTGCGCCTCGAGCACCGCCTGGGCCTCGCCGCCCGCCAGATTGCCGCGCGCCGTCAGATCGGCGGCGACCGCCTCCACGGCCTGGCGGGCGCGCCCCTGTTCGCGCTCCGCCTCCTCGGCCGGTATCTGCTTGGCAGGCGGCTCGAGCACCGCCGTTCCCATGTGCCGAACCTCGCCGATCGCCACACCGTGACTCACGCCGACGCCTCGCAGCGTTGTCTCCATCTCACCCGTCTCCGATAGAGCGGCGGGTCCCGCCGCCGCGTTGGTTGTCCTCTGTGCCGTCGTGCCGTTCAGCACGACGGCGCCGGCATCACTGCCCGATAGGGAGCGGCATCACTGCCAGGTAAAGAGAAGGTCGCCGGCCTTCATGTCGCCGTCCTCGCGGAGTTCGCCGAGGGCCTCGGCCGTGGCCTCCAGTGCCACCACGGGGCACACGGGGGACTTCCCGCTCTCTTCGACCGCCGCCGGGTTCCAGCGCACGACGGCCTGACCGCGGGTCACGGTGTCGCCCTTGTTCACAAGGAGATCGAAGCCCTCACCGTTGAGCTGCACGGTGTCGATACCGAGGTGGGTGAGCACACCGTGTCCCTCGGAGTCGACGACGACGAACGCGTGCGGGTGGAGGGAGACGATCACCCCGTCCACGGGCGCCACCGCCTCGGAGGGTTCGCGCACCGGGTCGATCGCGGTACCGGGGCCGACCATGGCTCCGGAGAAGACCGGATCGGGCACTGCGGCCAGTCCGATGGCGCGTCCTGCAAGAGGGGACGTCACGGTGGTCATGGGAAGCCTCCCAGGGGTGGAGATGTACAGGGCCGTTACTACTTGTCCCGGACGGCGCACTGTGCAGCAGGGTATGTCAGATGAAGTACCGGTTCCGCACGAGAGTCCGATCCGTGGTCTAGACCACCAGCCTAATGGATTTGCGCGCGCTCTGCGGCCCCGTGTACAGTCGTACTCCTGCCTGAGGGTGAGCGACGCGATCAAGCGCGCTTAACAGGGCGGCAACCAACTCTGATGGATCCTCACTCTGGATCATCTTCCGCATGCCTGCGGGACGGTGGTCAGGAGGCCGGAAAAACCCTGATAGTGTTGGAAACACCGAAGGGAAGCCCGGAGGAAAGCCCGAGAGGGTGAGTACAAAGGAAGCTTTCGTTCCTTGAGAACTCAACAGCGTGCCAAAAATCAACGCCAGATTAGTTGATACCCCGTCCCCGGCAGTGATAGCCGAGGATGAGGTTCCTTTGAAAAAACACAGCGAGGACGCTGTGAACGGTCGGATCATTCCTCCGACTGTTCCGCTCTCGTGATGTGTGCACCGGATTACCGGTAAACATTCACGGAGAGTTTGATCCTGGCTCAGGACGAACGCTGGCGGCGTGCTTAACACATGCAAGTCGAACGATGAAGCCCTTCGGGGTGGATTAGTGGCGAACGGGTGAGTAACACGTGGGCAATCTGCCCTTCACTCTGGGACAAGCCCTGGAAACGGGGTCTAATACCGGATATCACTCTCGCAGGCATCTGTGAGGGTCGAAAGCTCCGGCGGTGAAGGATGAGCCCGCGGCCTATCAGCTTGTTGGTGAGGTAACGGCTCACCAAGGCGACGACGGGTAGCCGGCCTGAGAGGGCGACCGGCCACACTGGGACTGAGACACGGCCCAGACTCCTACGGGAGGCAGCAGTGGGGAATATTGCACAATGGGCGAAAGCCTGATGCAGCGACGCCGCGTGAGGGATGACGGCCTTCGGGTTGTAAACCTCTTTCAGCAGGGAAGAAGCGAAAGTGACGGTACCTGCAGAAGAAGCGCCGGCTAACTACGTGCCAGCAGCCGCGGTAATACGTAGGGCGCAAGCGTTGTCCGGAATTATTGGGCGTAAAGAGCTCGTAGGCGGCTTGTCACGTCGGGTGTGAAAGCCCGGGGCTTAACCCCGGGTCTGCATTCGATACGGGCTAGCTAGAGTGTGGTAGGGGAGATCGGAATTCCTGGTGTAGCGGTGAAATGCGCAGATATCAGGAGGAACACCGGTGGCGAAGGCGGATCTCTGGGCCATTACTGACGCTGAGGAGCGAAAGCGTGGGGAGCGAACAGGATTAGATACCCTGGTAGTCCACGCCGTAAACGGTGGGAACTAGGTGTTGGCGACATTCCACGTCGTCGGTGCCGCAGCTAACGCATTAAGTTCCCCGCCTGGGGAGTACGGCCGCAAGGCTAAAACTCAAAGGAATTGACGGGGGCCCGCACAAGCAGCGGAGCATGTGGCTTAATTCGACGCAACGCGAAGAACCTTACCAAGGCTTGACATACACCGGAAACGGCCAGAGATGGTCGCCCCCTTGTGGTCGGTGTACAGGTGGTGCATGGCTGTCGTCAGCTCGTGTCGTGAGATGTTGGGTTAAGTCCCGCAACGAGCGCAACCCTTGTCCTGTGTTGCCAGCATGCCCTTCGGGGTGATGGGGACTCACAGGAGACCGCCGGGGTCAACTCGGAGGAAGGTGGGGACGACGTCAAGTCATCATGCCCCTTATGTCTTGGGCTGCACACGTGCTACAATGGCAGGTACAAAGAGCTGCGAAACCGTGAGGTGGAGCGAATCTCAAAAAGCCTGTCTCAGTTCGGATTGGGGTCTGCAACTCGACCCCATGAAGTCGGAGTTGCTAGTAATCGCAGATCAGCATTGCTGCGGTGAATACGTTCCCGGGCCTTGTACACACCGCCCGTCACGTCACGAAAGTCGGTAACACCCGAAGCCGGTGGCCCAACCCCTTGTGGGAGGGAGCTGTCGAAGGTGGGACTGGCGATTGGGACGAAGTCGTAACAAGGTAGCCGTACCGGAAGGTGCGGCTGGATCACCTCCTTTCTAAGGAGCACTTCTAGGCCGCTCTGCGGTCCAGAGGCCAGTACACCGGCGAGTGTCCGGTGCTGGTTGCTCATGGGTGGAACGTTGATTATTCGGCACTCTTGACCTGCTCTGGTCGCTAGTACTGCTTCGGTGTGGAACGCGAGTTGGAGGGGCGAGGGTGTCGGGCACGCTGTTGGGTGTCTGAGGGAATGAACCCTCGGATGCCGGCCCCAGTGAACTCTGACCGTGTGGTTGGGGGTGATGGGTGGCTGGTCGTTGTTTGAGAACTGCACAGTGGACGCGAGCATCTGTGGCCAAGTTTTTAAGGGCGCACGGTGGATGCCTTGGCACCAGGAACCGATGAAGGACGTGGGAGGCCACGATAGTCCCCGGGGAGTCGTCAACCAGGCTTTGATCCGGGGGTTTCCGAATGGGGAAACCCGGCAGTCGTCATGGGCTGTCACCCGCTGCTGAACACATAGGCAGTGTGGAGGGAACGCGGGGAAGTGAAACATCTCAGTACCCGCAGGAAGAGAAAACAACAGTGATTCCGGGAGTAGTGGCGAGCGAAACCGGATGAGGCCAAACCGTATGCGTGTGAGACCCGGCAGGGGTTGCGCATACGGGGTTGTGGGATTTCTCTTGATCAGTCTGCCGGCTGGTCGGCGAGTCAGAAACCGTATGGATAGGCGAAGGACATGCGAAAGGTCCGGCGTAGAGGGTAAGACCCCCGTAGTCGAAATCTGTACGGCTCGTTTGAGAAACACCCAAGTAGCACGGGGCCCGAGAAATCCCGTGTGAATCTGGCGGGACCACCCGCTAAGCCTAAATATTCCCTGGTGACCGATAGCGGATAGTACCGTGAGGGAATGGTGAAAAGTACCGCGGGAGCGGAGTGAAATAGTACCTGAAACCGTGTGCCTACAAGCCGTGGGAGCGTCGGACATCAGCTTGCTGGTGTCTCGTGACTGCGTGCCTTTTGAAGAATGAGCCTGCGAGTTTGCGGTGTGTTGCGAGGTTAACCCGGGTGGGGTAGCCGTAGCGAAAGCGAGTCCGAACAGGGCGTTTCAGTAGCACGCTCAAGACCCGAAGCGGAGTGATCTAGCCATGGGCAGGTTGAAGCGGAGGTAAGACTTCGTGGAGGACCGAACCCACCAGGGTTGAAAACCTGGGGGATGACCTGTGGTTAGGGGTGAAAGGCCAATCAAACTCCGTGATAGCTGGTTCTCCCCGAAATGCATTTAGGTGCAGCGTCGTGTGTTTCTTGCCGGAGGTAGAGCACTGGATAGGCGATGGGCCCTACCGGGTTACTGACCTTAGCCAAACTCCGAATGCCGGTAAGTGAGAGCGCGGCAGTGAGACTGTGGGGGATAAGCTCCATGGTCGAGAGGGAAACAGCCCAGAGCATCGACTAAGGCCCCTAAGCGTACGCTAAGTGGGAAAGGATGTGGAGTCGCAGAGACAACCAGGAGGTTGGCTTAGAAGCAGCCACCCTTGAAAGAGTGCGTAATAGCTCACTGGTCTAGTGATTCCGCGCCGACAATGTAGCGGGGCTCAAGCGTACCGCCGAAGTCGTGTCATTGCAGCGATAAGCCCCAACGGGTGCTGTGATGGGTAGGGGAGCGTCGTGTGCCGGGTGAAGCAGCACCGGAAGGTAGTTGTGGACGGTTCACGAGTGAGAATGCAGGCATGAGTAGCGATTCACACGTGAGAAACGTGTGCGCCGATTGACTAAGGGTTCCTGGGTCAAGCTGATCTGCCCAGGGTAAGTCGGGACCTAAGGCGAGGCCGACAGGCGTAGTCGATGGATAACCGGTTGATATTCCGGTACCCGCTGTGAAGCGTCAAACATCGAACCAGGCGATGCTAAGTCCGTGAAGCCGCCCCGGAGCCTTCGGGCAAAGGGGAGTGGTGGAGCCGACGAACCAGACTTGCAGTAGGTGAGTGATGGGGTGACGCAGGAAGGTAGTCCAGCCCGGGCGGTGGTTGTCCCGGGGTAAGGGTGTAGGGCGAACGGTAGGCAAATCCGCCGTTCACATAGCCTGAGACCCGATGCCGAGCCGATTGTGGTGAAGTGGATGATCCTATGCTGTCGAGAAAAGCCTCTAGCGAGTTTCATGGCGGCCCGTACCCTAAACCGACTCAGGTGGTCAGGTAGAGAATACCGAGGCGTTCGGGTGAACTATGGTTAAGGAACTCGGCAAAATGCCCCCGTAACTTCGGGAGAAGGGGGGCCACGCCTGGTGAGGGGACTTGCTTCCCGAGCTGGGGGTGGCCGCAGAGACCAGCGAGAAGCGACTGTTTACTAAAAACACAGGTCCGTGCGAAGCCGTAAGGCGATGTATACGGACTGACGCCTGCCCGGTGCTGGAACGTTAAGGGGACCGGTTAGTCACATTTCGGTGTGGCGAAGCTGAGAACTTAAGCGCCAGTAAACGGCGGTGGTAACTATAACCATCCTAAGGTAGCGAAATTCCTTGTCGGGTAAGTTCCGACCTGCACGAATGGCGTAACGACTTCTCGACTGTCTCAACCATAGGCCCGGTGAAATTGCACTACGAGTAAAGATGCTCGTTTCGCGCAGCAGGACGGAAAGACCCCGGGACCTTTACTACAGTTTGATATTGGTGTTCGGTTCGGCTTGTGTAGGATAGGTGGGAGACTTTGAAGCAGCCACGCCAGTGGTTGTGGAGTCGTCGTTGAAATACCACTCTGGTCGTGCTGGATGTCTAACCTGGGTCCGTGATCCGGATCAGGGACAGTGTCTGATGGGTAGTTTAACTGGGGCGGTTGCCTCCTAAAGAGTAACGGAGGCGCCCAAAGGTTCCCTCAGCCTGGTTGGCAATCAGGTGTTGAGTGTAAGTGCACAAGGGAGCTTGACTGTGAGACCGACGGGTCGAGCAGGGACGAAAGTCGGGACTAGTGATCCGGCGGTGGCTTGTGGAAGCGCCGTCGCTCAACGGATAAAAGGTACCCCGGGGATAACAGGCTGATCTTCCCCAAGAGTCCATATCGACGGGATGGTTTGGCACCTCGATGTCGGCTCGTCGCATCCTGGGGCTGGAGTCGGTCCCAAGGGTTGGGCTGTTCGCCCATTAAAGCGGTACGCGAGCTGGGTTTAGAACGTCGTGAGACAGTTCGGTCCCTATCCGCTGCGCGCGCAGGAATATTGAGAAGGGCTGTCCCTAGTACGAGAGGACCGGGACGGACGAACCTCTGGTGTGCCAGTTGTTCTGCCAAGGGCATGGCTGGTTGGCTACGTTCGGGAGGGATAACCGCTGAAAGCATCTAAGCGGGAAGCCTGCTTCGAGATGAGTATTCCCACCCACTTGATGGGGTAAGGCTCCCAGTAGACGACTGGGTTGATAGGCCGGATCTGGAAGCACAGTAATGTGTGGAGGTGACCGGTACTAATAGGCCGAGGGCTTGTCCTCAGTTGCTCGCGTCCACTGTGTTGGTTCTGAAACCACGAACGGCCCCACGTTGCCACAGCGTGGTGCGGCTGAAACAGTTTCATAGTGTTTCGGTGGTCATAGCGTGAGGGAAACGCCCGGTTACATTCCGAACCCGGAAGCTAAGCCTCACAGCGCCGATGGTACTGCAGGGGGGACCCTGTGGGAGAGTAGGACACCGCCGAACTCCTTTTAGAGCTCTGGCTCTTGGGCCCACCTGGCCCAAGAGCCAGAGCTTTTTTGCGTTGAGGTAGGGTCAGGGGGCATCGTTGGCACGTTTTCTATGGAGGCCCCCGGGTGGAGGTCCAAGAGACCCGCGTCCAGACAGACCGGGTCCTCACCATCCCGAACATCCTCAGCATGGCGCGTCTCCTCGGCGTGCCCCTCTTTCTCTGGCTGATCCTCAGGCCTGAGTTCGGGGGTCCGCAGAGCGACGGCTGGGCGCTCCTGGTGCTGGCTCTGAGCGGCGTCAGTGACTACCTGGACGGGAAGCTCGCACGGCGCTGGAACCAGGTCAGCAGCCTCGGCCGGCTGCTCGACCCCGCAGCGGACCGGCTCTACATTCTTTCGACCCTGGTCGGCCTCACCTGGCGGGAGATTCTCCCTGTCTGGTTGACGGCTGTACTTCTTGCGAGGGAACTGGTTCTGCTGGTGATGGTGGGCATCCTCAGGCGACACGGTTATCCGCCGCCCCAGGTGAACTACCTGGGCAAGGCGGCCACGTTCAACCTGATGTACGCCTTCCCGTTGCTCCTGCTCAGTGACGGAAGCGGGTGGCTCGCGTCACTTGCTGCTATTTTCGGATGGGCGTTCGCAGGATGGGGTACAACGCTCTACTGGTGGGCAGGAGTCCTCTACGTGGTGCAGGTCCGCCGCCTCGTTCGTGCGGACGCCATGGCCGGCTGAGCCCGTCGTCGGGCGGGGGCAGTAGTGGCTCGATGGCCCGCTTCGGAAAAGTGCGGGACAATCTTGATGGGTGAAGTCGGCTAGACCGTCGTCTCTTCTAGGAGGACGCTTCCGACATGAAGGCCGTCGTGATGGCCGGAGGCGAAGGCACGCGCCTTCGCCCAATGACCTCGAGCATGCCCAAGCCGCTCCTGCCGGTGGCCAACCGGCCGATCATGGAGCACGTCCTGAGGCTGCTCAAAAGGCATGGGCTCAACGAGACCGTCGTCACCGTGCAGTTCCTGGCCTCATTGGTCAAGAACTACTTCGGTGACGGAGAAGAGCTCGGAATGGAGCTCAGCTATGCCAATGAGGAGAAGCCACTCGGAACCGCCGGAAGCGTCAAGAACGCAGAGGAGGCGTTGAAGGACGACGCCTTCCTCGTCATCTCCGGCGACGCTCTGACCGACTTCGACCTCACCGAGCTGATCAGCTTCCACAAGGAAAAGGGCGCGCTGGTCACCGTCTGTCTGACGCGTGTACCCAATCCGCTGGAATTTGGCATCACCATCGTCGACGAAGAGGGCAAGGTCGAGCGTTTCCTCGAGAAACCGACCTGGGGCCAGGTCTTCTCGGACACGGTGAACACCGGAATCTACGTCATGGAGCCCGAGGTCTTCGAGTACGTCGAGGCCGATGTTCCCGTCGACTGGTCCGGCGATGTCTTCCCGCAGCTCATGAAGGAGGGCAAGCCGATCTACGGCTTCATCGCCGAGGGCTACTGGGAGGACGTGGGCACCCACGAGAGCTATGTGAAGGCCCAGGCCGACGTGCTGGAAGGCAAGGTCGACGTCGAGCTCGACGGCTTCGAGATCTCCCCCGGAGTGTGGGTGGCGGAAGGCGCCGAGGTACATCCTGACGCCGAACTGCGCGGACCGCTGTACATCGGCGACTACGCCAAGGTCGAGGCCGGGGCGGAAATCCGTGAGCACACCGTCGTGGGCTCGAACGTGGTGGTCAAGAGCGGCGCGTTCCTGCACAAGGCCGTGGTCCACGACAACGTGTACGTCGGGCAGCACAGCAATCTGCGCGGCTGCGTCGTCGGAAAGAACACCGACATCATGCGGGCCGCCCGGATCGAGGACGGCGCCGTCATCGGCGATGAATGCCTGATCGGTGAAGAATCGATCGTGCAGGGCAATGTGCGGGTGTATCCGTTCAAGACCATCGAGGCCGGCGCGTTCGTCAACACCTCGGTGATCTGGGAGTCCCGGGGGCAGGCGCATCTGTTCGGCGCCCGCGGGGTGTCCGGCATCCTGAACGTCGAGATCACGCCGGAGCTGGCGGTGCGGCTCGCCGGCGCCTACGCGACGACACTGAAGAAGGGCTCCACCGTCACCACGGCTCGTGACCACTCCCGTGGCGCCCGGGCCCTGAAGCGGGCGGTCATCTCCGCGCTGCAGGCCAGCGCCATCGACGTACGGGACCTGGAGAACGTACCGCTGCCCGTGGCGCGGCAGCAGACGGCGCGGGGGTCGGCCGGCGGGATCATGATCCGGACCTCGCCAGGGGTGCCGGACTCCGTGGACATCATGTTCTTCGACGGGCAGGGCGCCGATCTGTCGCAGGGCAGTCAGCGCAAGCTGGACCGGGTCTTCGCCCGGCAGGAGTACCGGCGGGCGTTCCCGGGCGAGATCGGGGATCTGCACTTCCCGGCCAGCGTGTTCGACTCGTACACCGGATCGCTGCTGCGGAACGTGGACACGACCGGGATCTCGGAGTCCGGGCTGAAGGTCGTGGTCGACGCGTCGAACGGCAGTGCGGGGCTGGTGCTGCCGAGTCTGCTCGGGAAACTGGGCGTGGACTCGCTGACGATCAATCCCGGTCTGAACGAGGCAAGGCCGACGGAGACGGGTGATCAGCGGCGCTCGGGGCTCGTACGGCTCGGCGAGATAGTCGCCTCGTCGCGGGCGGCCTTCGGGGTGCGGTTCGACCCGGTGGGCGAGCGGCTGTCGCTCGTCGACGAGAAGGGCCGGATCATCGAGGACGACCGGGCGCTGCTGGTGCTGCTCGACCTGGTGGCCGCGGAGCGGCGCAGCGGGCGGGTGGCGCTGCCGGTGACCACGACGCGGATCGCCGAGCAGGTCGCGGCCTACCACGGGACCCAGGTCGAGTGGACGACGACCTCGCCCGACGATCTGACCCGGGTCGGCCGGGACGAGACGACGATTTTCGGCGGGGACGGCAAGGGCGGCTTCATCGTCCCCGAGTTCAGCAGTGTCTTCGACGGTACGGCTGCCTTCGTGCGGCTGATCGGGCTGGTGGCGCGGACGCAGCTCACGCTCAGCCAGATCGACGCGCGGATTCCGCGGGCGCACGTCCTGAAGCGGGATCTGGCGACCCCGTGGGCCGTCAAGGGGCTGGTGATGCGCCGGGTCGTCGAGGCGGCCGGAGACCGCTTCGTGGACACCACGGACGGTGTGCGGGTGGTCGAGACGGACGGGCGCTGGGTGATGGTGCTGCCCGACCCGGCCGAGGCCGTCACCCATCTGTGGGCGGAGGGGCCCGACGACGCCTCCGCGCAGGCCCTGCTCGACGAGTGGTCGTCGGTCGTGGACAGCGCCGGGCGCTGATCCGCGCAGGCACACGCGCGTGCCGGACAGGCCTCCTCAAGGGGGCCTGTCCGGTTCGGCGGTGGGGCCATTCGGAGGTAGTGGTCGCGACGTGCGACGATGTGCGGCATGCCGCAGCAGCCCCCCGTTCGGAGCACACCCGCGCGCGTGCCGCGTCCGGACGCGTCCATGTCGCTGCTCACCAACGTCATGGACCACAGCCTCGACGACGGGTATGCCGAGGCCGCCGCCCGGAAGGAGGCCGAGGGCGCCGGCGGTCTGCCGAAGACGCTGCGGGCGAAGCTCGGTCTCGCGGGCGGGCTGGTGCTCGCGGCCCTCGTGGTGACCGTCGGGGCGGCCCAGGCGCGGATCTCGGCTCCGGTCGTCGCCAAGGAGCGCGAGGAACTGGTCGACCGGGTCGACGCCGAGACGAAGGCGGCCGATGAGCTGGAGCGCACCGTGGACCGGCTGCGGGACGACGTCAGCGCCCGGCAGCGTGAGGCGCTGAAGCAGAGCGGTGGCAGCGGCCGGGCTGATCTGGTGAGCGTGCTGTCGGGGGCCGTGGAGGTGCACGGGCCCGGGATCAAGCTCGTCGTCAACGACGCCAAGGAAGCCACCACCGGGGGTGACGGCGACCCGCGGGAGACCTCCGGGTTCTCCGACACCGGGCGGGTCCGTGACCGTGACATGCAGAAGGTGGTCAACGGGCTGTGGGCGTCGGGGGCCGAGGCCGTCTCGATCAACGGACAGCGGCTGACGGCGCTGTCGGCGATCAGGGCCGCGGGTGACGCGATACTGGTCGACAACAAGCCGCTGGTGCCGCCGTACACGGTGCTCGCGGTGGGGGACGGGAAGAACCTCAGCGCCAAGTTCCAGAACAGCGCGGACGGCGTCTATCTGAGCGTCTTGCAGGAGAACTACGGCATCCGGACGGCCATTTCCGTGGAGGACGACGTCCGGCTGCCCGCAGCACCGAGTGTGATCGTACGTACAGCCGAGCCGAGAACTGAGAAGGGCACATCGTGATCGCCGTACTGGGCCTCGTCGTGGGAGTCGTGGCCGGCCTGTTGGTCCGGCCCGAGGTTCCGGCGGTCGTCGAGCCTTATCTGCCGATCGCCGTCGTGGCGGCCCTGGACGCCGTGTTCGGCGGTCTGCGGGCCATGCTCGACGGGATCTTCGACGACAAGGTCTTCGTGGTCTCGTTCCTGTCGAACGTGGTCGTGGCCGCGTTGATCGTCTTCCTGGGCGACAAGTTGGGCGTGGGCGCCCAGCTGTCCACCGGTGTCGTGGTCGTGCTCGGCATCCGGATCTTCTCCAACGCCGCGGCGATCCGCCGGCACGTCTTCCGGGCGTGACGCCGATGAGCAACCAGGACGAGGTGGCCGAGAACCGACTGCGCAAGGAGCTGCCGGAGGAGGTCCCGGCGCCCCCTGTGGCGGCCGAGGAGGACCGGGAGACCGTCGCGCCCGTGCTGACCGGTCGGCAGCGGCTGGCGAAGGGGCTGTGGCCGCCGCGCGTCACCCGGGCCCAACTCATCGTCGCCCTGCTGCTGTTCGGGCTCGGCTTCGGTCTGGCGGTCCAGGTGGCCTCCAACAGCGACAGCGGGAACGCCCTGCGTGGCGCGCGCCAGGAGGACCTTGTGCGCATCCTCGATGAACTGGATGACCGCAGTCAGCGTCTTGAGGACGAGAAGCAGGGACTCGAGAAGCAGCGGGCGGAGCTGGAGAACAGCTCCGACCAGGCGGAGGAGGCCCGTAAGCAGACGGTGGAGAAGGAGAAGCAACTCGGCATCCTGGCGGGCACGGTGGCCGCGCAGGGGCCGGGCATCACGATGACGATCGAGGACACGAAGGGGACGGTCGAGGCGGACATGCTGCTCGACGCGATCCAGGAGCTGCGCGCCGCGGGCGCCGAGGCGATCCAGGTCAACGATGTGCGGGTGGTCGCCGGCACCTACCTGACGGATTCGGACAACAGCGTGAGCGTCGACGGGAACAAGATCAACGCGCCGTTTCGTTTCAAGGTCATCGGCAACCCGCAGGACCTCGAACCGGCGCTGAACATCCCTGGAGGCGTGGTGCAGACTCTTGAGAAGGAGCAGGCCACCGTGACCGTCGAGCGGTCGGACAAGATCGTCGTGGACGCCTTGCGAGCGGCGAAGCAGCCTGACTACGCTCGGTCGTCCTCCCAGTGAACCGGGGGTGCATGGGGGTCGTCCGGCAGGGGCATGAGGTTGCGGGGGGTCGACGCACCGATCGGGTGGTGCGTGGTGGAAACTGTCTGGTGGATACGGACGTTGTGAAGGTGTCCGGGTCGGCCGGTGTATTCATTCAGGGTTCGTCCTGCCCCACGGGCGGGTCTGTTTCGGTCAAGGGGAATCGCCCGTGAAGTTGTTTGCGAAGTTGTTCGGCAAGAGCGCGCGAGAGGGCAGCGAGAACGCGACTGCCCGGCATCGCGCACAGCCCGACGCAGAGGGCCAGCGGCCGCTGTTCCGGGACCAGGTGTCCGGCCCGGGTGGTGACATTCCCGGAGGTGAGGGCGCGGCGTCTGTTGACCCCGCACAGTCTGGCGGCATAGGTTTCGGCCAACCGTCAACCTCAAGTACGGGTGGAGGGTTTTCTCCCATGTCGGCCCTGGTGTGTACGAGGTGCGGTAACCGCAACGCGGAGAACAGCCGCTTCTGCTCCAACTGCGGCGCGCCGCTGCGTCCCGGTCTGACGCCGGAGCGCGCGTCGGAGACGACCTCCACCATCTCCATCTCCGGTCTTGAGGCCTACGACTCCGAGGCCACTGGTCAGACCCAGCTGCCGGCGCTCTCGCCGGAGGCGCAGGCCGCGGTCGACGCGCTGCCGCTGGGTTCCGCGCTGCTGGTCGTCCGTCGTGGCCCGAACTCGGGCAGCCGCTTCCTGCTGGACGGCGACCTGACGACGGCGGGGCGTCATCCGCAGAGCGACATCTTCCTGGACGACGTGACGGTCTCGCGTCGCCACGTGGAGTTCCGTCGCAACCCGGACGGCACCTTCAAGGTCGCGGATGTGGGCAGCCTGAACGGCACGTACGTCAACCGGGAGCGGATCGACGAGGTCCCGCTGTCGAACGGTGACGAGGTGCAGATCGGCAAGTACCGGCTGGTCTTCTACGCGAGCCAGCAGGGTTACTGACCCTCCCCCGGAGTCCATCCGGGGGGAACCAAGGGAAGGTCCATGCTTCAAACACCGAGGGGCGGTGCCGGACACGGCACCGCCGCCGCGGACGCCGGCCCGATGAGCATCGGCACCGTACTGAACGCGCTGCGGGACGAGTTTCCCGAGGTCACCATCTCCAAGATCCGTTTCCTGGAGGCGGAGGGGCTGATCGAGCCCCAGCGGACCCCCTCGGGGTATCGCAAGTTCAGCGCGCAGGACGTCGAGCGCCTGGGCCACGTGCTGAGGATGCAACGGGACCACTATCTGCCGCTCAAGGTGATCCGGGAGCATCTGGACGCCATGGAGCGGGGTGAGGCCGTGCCGCTGCCCACCGTGGGCCGGCAGCGGGACGGAGAGGGCCTTCCGGAGCCCGTGGAGGGGCCCACGGCGGCCCGGATCGGGCGGGCCGAGCTGCTCGCGGCCGCCGGGATCGACGAGTCGGCGCTGGTGGAGTGGGAGTCCTACGGGCTGCTCGTCCCGCTGGAGAACGGGGTCTACGACGCCGAGGCCGCCACCGTCGCCTCGCTCGTCGCCGAGCTGGGGCGGTTCGGGATCGAGCCCCGGCACCTGCGGGTGATGAAGGCCGCGGCGGACCGTGAGGCGGGGCTGGTGGACCAGGTGGTCGCCCCGCTCAAGCGCCACCGCAACCCGCAGACCAGGGCGCACGCCGAGGCCCGTACGAAGGAGTTGGCGGGGCTCACCATCCGGTTGCACGCGGCGCTCGTGCAGACCGCTCTCGGCATCCGGTTGCCCTGAGCCACCGGTTTCGCCCTGGGCGGATCGGTCACCCGTTCCCGGCCCGACTACCCAAACGTCCCGGGCACGGCCTAGGGTTGCTGTGTGAACGAGCTCGATGTCGTAGGTGTCCGGGTCGAAATGCCCTCCAACCAACCGATCGTGCTGCTGCGTGAAGTGGGAGGCGACCGTTACCTCCCCATCTGGATCGGACCGGGGGAGGCGACGGCGATCGCCTTCGCCCAGCAGGGCATGGCCCCGGCGCGACCGCTGACCCACGATCTGTTCAAGGACGTGCTGGAAGCCGTCGGCCAGGAGCTCACCGAGGTGCGCATCACGGATCTGCGCGAGGGCGTCTTCTACGCGGAGCTGGTGTTCGCCAGCGGAGTCGAGGTGAGCGCGCGCCCGTCCGACGCCATAGCGCTGGCGCTGCGCACCGGGACGCCGATCTTCGGCAGTGACACGGTGCTCGACGACGCGGGCATCGCCATTCCGGACGAGCAGGAGGACGAGGTGGAGAAGTTCCGCGAGTTCCTCGACCAGATCTCGCCCGAGGACTTCGGCACCAGCAACCAGTAGCCGGAGCCGCGGCCTGCGGCTACGAGGAGGGGCGCGGGCCGGCCGGCGGGTCGGCCGCCCTGTTTCCGGCACTTGCCAGCGGCGCGTGTGAGCGTCCTACGGCTCCTTCTCCACGCATTCGGCTAGCCTTTCCCCGCGGCGGGGTGCGGGAAACCACTCGTAGGGTGATTATCACTCGGCGTGGCGAGTGTGGCGATCGTTGACGCACCCCTGGTGACTGCCTACCGTCGAGAAGGCAGGTCAAGGACGGAGGTCGGCGTGAGAAGCAGCGGCGACGGTACGGCTGGGGGTGCCCCCGGACTCGGTGTCGGGGGAAGCGGTCCGTACCCTCCCCCGAGCTCTCGGCTGCGCCCGGGCAGGGGATATCCCCACCAGGGCGGCGCGGCAGAGCACGCGGCTCCGCAGCGACCCGCGGCCGTGCCGAGCAGCGGAGGGGCGGCGTCCATGGCGAGCGAGCAGATCGGCTACCGCGGACCGACGGCCTGCGCGGCCGCCGGCATCACCTACCGGCAACTCGACTACTGGGCCCGCACCGGGCTCGTCGAGCCGAGCGTGCGGCCCGCGTACGGGTCGGGGACGCAGCGGCTGTACAGCTTCCGGGACGTCGTCGTCCTGAAGATCGTCAAGCGGTTCCTCGACACCGGGGTGTCGCTGCAGAACATCCGTACGGCCGTCCAGCATCTGCGTGAGCGCGGCTTCCGGGATCTGGAGCGGATGACGCTGATGAGCGACGGCGCGACGGTCTACGAGTGCAGCTCGCCCGACGAGGTCCACGCACTGCTCCAGGGCGGTCAGGGCATCTTCGGGATCGCCGTCGGCGTGGTCTGGCGGGACGTGGAGGGCGCGCTGTCGCAGCTGCACGGCGAGCGGGTCGACACCGGTGAGACGCTCGTCGGGCCCAACCCGGCGGACGAGCTGGCGCGCCGGCGCAACCGGGCGGTCTGAAGCCCCGCCCCGCCGGGCGGCCGCATTGTCAGTGGCGTGGTGCAGCATCGGAGATGTGAGAAACGCGCCCACGATCCTGCATCTCGACATGGATGCCTTCTACGCCCAGGCGGAGCAGGCATCCAAGCCGAGCCTGCGGGGAAAAGCCGTGATCGTGGGCGGTATCGGGCCGCGCGGGGTGGTGGCCACCGCCTCCTACGAGGCCCGGGCCTTCGGGGTGCACTCGGCGATGCCCACGGCCCAGGCGCGCCGGCTGGCCCCGAACGCCGCCTATCTCGTCCCGCGCTTCGGTTTCTACCGTGGGATCAGCGACCAGGTCATGGGGCTGCTGCGGGAACTGTCGCCGCTCGTGGAGCCGCTGAGCCTCGACGAGGCGTTCGTGGACCTGGAGGCCGGGGGAGCGGCCTGGGACGGCGAATCGGCCCGGCTGGCCGGCATCCGGCTGCGGGCGGAGATCCGGGCCGTCACCGGCCTCACCGGGTCGGTGGGCCTGGCCGCCTCGAAGATGCTCGCGAAGATCGCCTCCGAGCAGGCCAAGCCCGACGGTCTGGTGCTCATCGAGCCCGGTACCGAGCGGGCCCTGCTCGGACCGATGTCGGTGCGGACGCTCCCCGGGGTGGGCCCGGCCACCGGGGACCATCTGCGCCGGGCCGGGATCACCACGGTCGACGAGCTGGCCGAGGCCGGTGAGGACGAGCTCGTGCGCCTCGTGGGCAAGGCGCACGGGCACGGGCTGTACGCGATGGCGCTGGCGCGCGACGACCGGCCCGTCGTCGCGGAGCGGGAGGCCAAGTCGGTGTCGGTCGAGGACACCTACGACGTCGACATCCATGACCGGCTGCGGGTGGAGCTGGAGGTGAAGCGGCTGGCCGAGCGCTGTGTGCGCAGACTGCGGGGCTCCGGTCTGTCCGGGCGGACGATCATGCTGAAGGTGCGGCGCTACGACTTCTCGACGCTCACCCGGTCGGAGACGCTGCGGGGGCCCACGGACGACCTCGCGGTGGTGCGCGAGGCCGCCGGGCGGCTGCTGGACTCCGTCGACACCACGGGCGGGGTGCGGCTGCTCGGGGTCGGTGTCAGCGGTCTGGCGGACTTCACCCAGGAGGACCTGTTCGCCCAGGCCGCGGAGGAGGAGCGGGGGGAAGGGGCCGAGGAGGAGGTTTCCGAGGCGCCCGCAGTGCCGGAGGCCGTGCCGGTCGAGCAGCGGTGGCGTCCCGGATACGACGTGGTCCACGCCGTGCTGGGCCACGGCTGGGTACAGGGGAGCGGCCTGGGCCGGGTCACCGTGCGGTTCGAGACCCCGGAGTCGGAGCCGGGGCGGGTGCGGACCTTCCGGGTGGAGGATCCGGACCTGGCGTCGGCGGAGCCGTTGCCGCTGGTGCGACCGATGGTGCGACGAAGACCGGACGAGAACGGCGAGGGCCGCGAGGGCGGCGAGGTGTATGAGAACGGCGTGGGCCGTGAGGGCGGCGTGGGCCGTGAGGGCGGCGAGGGCCGTGAGGGCGGCGAGGGCGGCGAGGGCCGCGAGAACGGCGTGGGCCGTGAGGGTGGTGAGAAGGGCGGGGGCCGTGAGGACGGCGGGGGTCGTGAGGGTGAGCGTGGTGGTCCATGCCCCGGTCCGCTCAGGGAGCGGGCCGGGGGAGTCGGCGGCACCGGATGACGGATGCCCGGTGTGGCGGTCAGCTCTCGTCCGTGCCCGCCAGTCGGCCGAAGTCGTGGTCCGGCAGGGGCGGAGGAGCGGCGACGTCCAGACCGTAGTGGTGGTAGAGCTGGAGCTCCTGTTCCGGGGAGAGGTGCCGGCCCACGCCGAAGTCGGGCGCGTCCTTGATCAGGGCCCGGTCGAAGGGGATGCGGAGGGTGCCCTCGACCAGTTCGCTGGGCTCCAGGGGGACGAAGGCGTCCCGGGAGAACAGCCCGGTGCGTATCGCGGCCCACTCGGGCACGCCGGTCGCGTCGTCCAGATAGACCTCGTCGACGGTGCCGATCTTGGTGCCGTTGCGGTCGAACGCCTTGCGGCCGATCAGGTTGCGCGGATCGATGTCGGTCTGCACGGGCCCTCCACTTGGTCGCAACTCATCCGTAAGCACTACAAAAGAACACATTGGGACGAGCGGCCACTCGAGCAGTCCTCAAGGACCTCGCTGGTAGTCTGACAACGGCTGCTGACCCCGTGCGGGAGAGTCCTCCGGAGACCTCCGGAGGCGCCGAAGGAGCAACTCCTCCCCGGAATCTCTCAGGCACACGTACCGCGCGGACGAGGTCACTCTGGAAAGCAGGACGGATGTCGACGGCGTCGACGGCCTCCGTCCTCACCGACGGTGAAAGCCGGCTGCCCGGTGGCGGCCGGTGAAGCTCTCAGGTTGAGATGACAGAGGGGGAGGCCGTCCGGGCACCCGCGCCGTGGTGCCCTCGAAGGTCGCGTCAGACCAGGAGGCCTCAGACATGACCGCCGATCGCATTCCGCTCTCCCAGCTCGAACAGGGCGTCCCCTTCGAGCAGCGTCACATCGGGCCGGACCAGGAGGCGCGGGCCAAGATGCTCGCGCACGTCGGCTACGGCTCGCTCGACGAGCTGACCGCCGCCGCGGTCCCGGACGTGATCAAGAACGCCGACGCGCTGGACCTGCCGGACGCGCGCACCGAGGCCGAGGTCCTGGCGGAGCTGCGCTCGCTGGCCGACCGCAACCAGGTCCTCGACTCCATGATCGGCCTCGGGTACTACGGCACCTTCACCCCGCCGGTGATCCTGCGCAACGTCATGGAGAACCCGGCCTGGTACACCGCCTACACGCCCTACCAGCCGGAGATCTCGCAGGGCCGGCTCGAGGCGCTGCTGAACTTCCAGACCATGGTCGCCGACCTCACCGGGCTGCCCACCTCCGGCGCCTCGCTGCTCGACGAGGGCACCGCCGCCGCCGAGGCGATGGCCCTGTCCCGGCGCATGGGGAAGAACAAGAAGGGCCTCTTCCTGGTCGACGCCGATGTGCTGCCGCAGACCCTCGCCGTGCTGCAGACCCGCGCCGAGCCGACGGGGGTGGAGATCGTGGTCGCCGACCTCGGCGAGGGCATCCCCGCCGAGCTCGCCGGACGTGAGATCAACGGCGTGCTGCTGCAGTACCCGGGCGCCTCCGGAGCCGTACGCGACATCAGGGCCGTGATCGACCAGGCGCACGGGCTCGGCGCGCTCGTCACCGTCGCCGCCGATCTGCTCGCGCTGACGCTGCTGAAGTCGCCCGGTGAGCTGGGCGCGGACATCGCGGTCGGGACGACACAGCGGTTCGGTGTGCCGATGGGCTTCGGCGGACCGCACGCCGGATACATGGCGGTGCAGGAGAAGTTCGCCCGCAGCCTGCCCGGACGGCTCGTCGGGGTGTCGGTGGACGCGGACGGGCACCAGGCCTACCGGCTCGCGCTCCAGACGCGTGAGCAGCACATCCGCCGGGAGAAGGCCACCAGCAACATCTGCACCGCCCAGGTGCTGCTCGCGGTCATGGCCGGCATGTACGCCGTCTACCACGGGCCCGACGGGCTGCGGTCGATCGCCGGGCGCACCCACCGCTACGCCGCGATCCTCGCCGCGGGCCTCACGGCCGGCGGGATCGAGGTCGTGCACGGCTCCTACTTCGACACGCTGACGGTGCGGGTGCCCGCCAGGGCCGGCGAGATCGTCGCCGACGCCCGCGGACGCGGGGTCAACCTGCACCTCGTCGACGCGGACCACGTCTCGATCGCGTGCGACGAGACCACGGCGCGGGCCCAGCTGGCCGCCGTATGGGCCGCGTTCGGCGTGGACGGGGACGTGGAGGCGCTCGACGCGGCCGCCGGGGACGCGCTGCCCGAGGGGCTGCTGCGCTCCGACGCGATCCTCACCCACCCCGTGTTCCACCAGCACCGCTCCGAGACCGCGATGCTGCGCTATCTGCGCCGGCTCGCCGACCGGGACTACGCGCTCGACCGGGGCATGATCCCGCTGGGCTCGTGCACCATGAAGCTCAACGCGACCACCGAGATGGAGCCGGTCACCTGGCCCGAGTTCGGGCAGCTGCACCCCTTCGCGCCCGCCGAGCAGGCTCAGGGCTACCTCACGCTCATCCAGGAGCTGGAGGAGCGGCTCGCCGAGGTCACCGGGTACGACAAGGTGTCGCTCCAGCCCAACGCCGGGTCGCAGGGCGAGCTGGCGGGGCTGCTGGCCGTGCGCGGCTACCACCGGGCCAACGGGGACGAGCAGCGGACCGTGTGTCTGATCCCATCCTCCGCGCACGGCACCAACGCGGCGAGCGCCGTGATGGCCGGGATGAAGGTCGTCGTCGTGAAGACCGCCGAGGACGGCGAGATCGACGTCGAGGACCTGCGGGCCAAGATCGAACTGCACCGCGACGAGCTGGCCGTGCTGATGATCACGTACCCGTCGACGCACGGTGTGTTCGAGGAGCACGTCGCCGACATCTGCGCGCAGGTCCATGAGGCGGGCGGACAGGTCTACGTCGACGGCGCCAACCTCAACGCGCTCGTCGGGCTGGCCAAGCCGGGCCACTTCGGCGGTGACGTCTCGCACCTGAACCTGCACAAGACCTTCTGCATCCCGCACGGCGGCGGCGGTCCCGGCGTCGGCCCCGTGGCCGTACGCGCGCACCTCGCGCCGTATCTGCCGAACCACCCGCTGCAGCCCGCCGCCGGGCCCGCGACGGGTGTGGGGCCGATCTCGGCCGCGCCCTGGGGCTCCGCGGGGATCCTGCCGATCTCGTGGGCGTACGTGCGGCTCATGGGTGGCGAGGGGCTCAAGCGGGCCACCCAGGTGGCGGTGCTCAGCGCCAACTACATCGCCAAGCGGCTGGAGCCGCACTACCCGGTGCTGTACACCGGTCCGGGCGGACTGGTCGCGCACGAGTGCATCATCGACCTGCGGCCGCTGACCAAGGCGACCGGGGTGAGCGTGGACGACGTGGCGAAGCGGCTGATCGACTACGGCTTCCACGCGCCGACCATGTCGTTCCCGGTGGCGGGGACGCTGATGATCGAGCCGACCGAGTCCGAGGACATCATCGAGCTGGACCGGTTCTGCGAGGCGATGATCGCCATCCGTGCGGAGATCGAGAAGGTGGGCGCGGGGGAGTGGCCGGCGGAGGACAACCCGCTGCGCCAGGCGCCGCACACCGCCGGCGCGCTCGGCGGGGAGTGGGAGCACGCGTACACGCGTGAGGAGGCCGTCTTCCCGGCCGGGGTGTCCGTCGCCGACAAGTACTGGCCGCCGGTGCGCCGGATCGACCAGGCCTTCGGCGACCGGAACCTGGTCTGCTCGTGCCCGCCGCTGGACGCGTACGAGGACTGATCGGGCAGGAGGCGCAGGGCCCGTCCGGGTGTCGGACGGGCCCTCGCCCGTGCTCAGGCCGTCGCCAGGGACACCTCGGTCGCCTTGATCAGCACGATGACGTCGGAGCCCACGAAGAGCCCGAGGTCGGTCGCCGCGTCCTTGGTGATCGCCGCCGTGAGCTCACCGCCGGCCACGGAGACCTTGACGACGGCCATGACCGTGCCGGTCGACAGGCCGGTGATGGCGCCGGGGACCTGGTTGCGGATCGAGAGGCCCTCGACCTGGTGGGTGGCCAGGGAGACCTCCGTCGACTTCACCAGGGCGTGGACGGCGGTGCCGGGGGTGAGGCCGAGGTCCTGCACGGCCTCCAGGGTGATGGCCGCCGTGAGGTCCTGTCCGCCGTCGAGGCGGACCTGGACCGTGGCCATGACCTCGCCGGGGTGGACGGCGGTGACGGTGCCGGGGAGCTGATTGCGGATGCTCAGGGTCATGGGCACCCACGGTACGGCTCCGCGTCGCTCATGCCGGGTATGCATGGGTCTGTGCCGCCTTGACTGTCGCCCAGACCGCCGCGCCGGGGTGGAGATCCAGCTCGGCCGCGGCGACCGTCGTGAGGTCGGCGGCGAGCGGGAGTTCGCCCGTGAGGGCGGCCCGGATCTGGTCGCCGTGGGTCTCGAGGCCCGCGACTTCGCAGCGCCAGAGGTTGCGGGCGCTGGAGCCGGTGGGGCGGTCGCGGTGGAGGGTGACCGCGCTCGGCGCGAACGCGACGAACACCGGCCCGGAGAGGATCTCGGTCGTGGTGAGGGCCGGACCGGTGTCCAGGCGCACCACGTGGCCGTCGGCCCGGCCGCGGTAGAGGTTCAGGCCGACGAGCTGGGCGATGTAGTCGGTGCGCGGACGGCGGGCGATGTCGGCGGGGCCGCCCTCCTGGACGACCCGGCCCTCCTCGACGACGACCAGGCGGTCCGCGAGGACCATGGCGTCCAGTGGGTCGTGGGTGACGAGGACGGCGACCGCCTCGAACTCGGCCAGATGGCGGCGGAGCTGGGCCCGCACCTCCAGGCGGGTGCGGGCGTCCAGGGCGGCGAGGGGCTCGTCCAGGAGCAGCAGGCGGGGGTGGACGGCGAGGGCGCGGGCCAGGGCGACGCGCTGGGCCTGGCCGCCGGAGAGCCGGCGGGGCTTGGCGCCGGCGTGCGCGGCAAGCCCCATGCGGTCCAGCCACGCGGCGGCCACGGCGCGGGCCTCCGCCTTGCTCGCGCCGTGGCAGCGCGGCCCGAAGGCGACATTGTCCAGGGCGCTGAGGTGCGGGAACAGCAGATAGTCCTGGAAGACCACGCCGACCGGGCGGGCCTCGGGCGGGGTGCGCTCCAGGGGCGTGCCGTCCAGGCGGAGGTGCCCGCCGGTGAGCGGGACGAGACCGGCGAGGGCGCGCAGGGCGGTGGTCTTGCCGGCGCCGTTGGGTCCGAGCAGCGCCACGACGTCGCCGGGGGCGGCGGTCAGGGCGACGTCGAGACGGAAGGAGCCGCGGTCGACGACGAGGCGGGCGTCGAGGCCCTCGGCGGGCAGGGTCGGTGACAGGGCGGTGTCCTTGCCGAGCGTGGTCATGACGCGGTCATCCAGCGGTCGCGCAGCCCGGCGAGGACGGCGATCGACACGGCGAGGAGCACCAGGCTGAGGGCGATGGCCGCCTCCGGGTCGCTCTGCAGGGCGAGATAGACGGCGAGCGGCATGGTCTGGGTACGCCCCGGGAAGTTGCCCGCGAAGGTGATGGTCGCCCCGAACTCGCCGAGGGCGCGGGCCCAGGCCAGCACGGCGCCGGCCGCGATGCCCGGCGCGATCAGGGGGAGCGTGACCCGGCGGAAGGCGGTGAAGCGGGAGGCGCCGAGGGTGGTGGCGGCCTCCTCGTAGCGCGGGTCGGCCGCGCGGAGCGTGCCCTCGACGCTGATGACGAGGAACGGCATCGCCACGAACGTCTCGGCGACGACCACGCCGGCCGTGGTGAAGGGGAGCGTGATGCCGAACCAGGAGTCCAGCCACTGGCCGATCACGCCGTTGCGGCCGAGGGCCAGCAGCAGGGCCACACCGCCCACCACCGGGGGCAGGACCAGCGGCAGGGTCACCAGGGCGCGGACCAGGCCGCGGCCGGGGAAGTCGGTGCGGGCCAGCAGCCAGGCCAGCGGCACCCCGATCACCAGGCTCGCCGCGGTCGCGGCCGTGGCGCAGATCAGCGACAGCCGCAGGGCCTGCCAGACCTCGGCGCTGGTGAGCTGCGCGGGCAGGGTGTGCCAGGGCGCCCGGACGAGGAGCGCGACCAGCGGCAGGAGCAGGAAGGCGAGGCCGAGCAGGGCGGGCAGGAGCAGGGCGAGCGGGACGCCCGTGCGGACGCGGGCGCGCCGCGGGCCGCCCTCCAGGGCGTCCGCGGCGGCCTGCTTCACGGGTGGGGTCACGGCTGGAGGAACCCGGCCTCGGTGAGGACCTTCTGCCCGTCGGCGGAGCGGACCAGCGCGATGAAGGCCTTGGCGGCCTCGGCGTTGGGGGCGTCCTTCAGCAGGGCGATCGGGTAGTCGTTGATGGCGTCGGCGGACTCGGGGAACTCCACGCCCTCCACCTTGTCACCCGCGGCGTGCACATCGGTCCTGTAGACGACGGCCGCGTCCGCCTCCTTCAGCTCGACCTTCGTCAGGGCGGCCTTGACGTCCTGCTCGTAGGAGACGGGGGTGAGGTGGAGGCTGCTGGCCTCCAGCGCCTTCTGGGCGGCGGCGCCGCACGGGACCTCCTTGTCGCACAGCACGACCTTCAGCCCGGACTTGGTGAGGTCCTTGAGGGAGGAGACCTTGTCGGGGTTGCCCGGCAGGGTCGCGATCTCCAGCTGGTTGCGCACGAAGGTGACCGGCTCGGTGGCGTTGTCCTTGGCGTCGGTCACGATCGCCATGGTCTTGGGGCTGGCGGAGGCGAACACGTCGGCCGGGGCGCCGCCCGTGATGCTCGCGGCCAGGGTGTCGCTGCCGCCGAAGTTGAAGGTGACCTTCGTGCCCGGGTGTGCCTTCTCGAACTCCTGGCCGAGCGAGGTGAAGCTCTCCTTCAGCGAGGCGGCGGCGAAGACCGTGACCGTGCCGGAGAGCTTGGCGGAGGCGGAGGACGAGGCGTCGGACTTGGCCGACGTGTCGCCGGAGCCGTCGGAGGAGCAGGCGCTCAGGGCCAGCAGCGCGGCGACTCCCGCGCCGGTCACCTGCGCGGCGCGGCGGGTACGGCGCTCGGTACGGGTCATCACGGTGTACTCCTCGGTTTCAGCGGTCCCTCGAACGGCCCAACATCATGATGATGCCGCATATGCAAGGCATGCGTCTTCTGGGGCTTCGCATAATCCGGGGTGATCGTCGTGAGCGGCACGCATGTGCGTTCGTACGGAGGCGCCGTTCCGCCGCGTTTCAGACGCGGTCGATGTGCACGTTCGTGGACTTCACCCGGGCGGTGGCCTCCATGCCGACCTCCAGGCCCAGCTCCTCGACGGCCTCCCGGGTCAGCAGGGAGACCAGTCGGTGCGGGCCGGCCTGGATCTCCACCTGGGCGGCGACGTCGCCGAGCTTGATCGCCGTGACGATGCCGGGGAAGGCGTTGCGGACCGAGGTGTACGGGGCGTCCTCGTCGGCGTTGTCCGTGCGGGCGAGGGAGACGGAGAACGCGGCGAGGTCCTTGCCGTCGATGAGGCGCCGTCCGCCCTCGTCCCGGTGGGTCGCCACGCGGCCGGCGTCCGCCCAGCGGCGCGCGGTGTCGGGGCTCACTCCGAGCAGCCGGGCTGCCTGTCCGATGGTGTAGCTCTGCATGCGGGTCACGATAGGGCCGCGGTGCGCGAGCGGGCGGCAGCGGGGGGCGTACGGCGGCCGGGGCGCCCCGCGGTGCCGCGGCGGGGTCAGCCGGTGTGGACCCGGGGCCGGCGCGAGCGGTTCGGCTCTGCCTCGCGCAGGACCTCGCGGGTGACCGGGGCGACCTCGCCCTGGCCGAACAGGAAGAAGCGCAGGAAGTTGGCGAACGGGTTGCCCTCGGTCCACTCGAAGTAGATGTGCGGGATGCAGCCGGTGCTGTCGCGGGTGTGCAGCAGCAGGGCCGCGAGCGCGTTCGGGATGGAGGAGGACTCCAGGGTCAGCACCCGGTAGCGGTTGTGCAGCACCTCGCCGCGGACCGTCAGGCCCGCCTCGAACTCGGAGGGGTCGAGGACCGTCACCTCGACGAAGACGAAGTCCTCGCCGGGCAGGTCGTTGTCCTCGCGGATCTGCTCGATCTTGTCGCGGTACTCGGCCTTGTCGCGCTGGTCGGGCTCGTTGGCGATGAACCGCAGCTTCCGGCTGGCCATGTCCCGGATGAAACGTTCCGCCATGGGGTCGAGGGTCACGCTCGTCACGCGCAGCTCGAAGGCGCGGGCGAGGCGGGAGAGGAGGGAGACGAGGATGATGCCGGCGATGAAGCAGGCGCCGATCTTCACACCGTCCGGGCGCTCGATGACGTTGACGACCGTGGTGTAGAGGAACACCGCCGAGATGACCGCGAAGCCGACCCTCCATCTGCGCTGTCCGGCCTTGTGGGCGGCGATGGTCACGGCGATGGCGGCGGAGCTGATGAGCACCAGGACGCCCGTGGCGTAGGCGCCGCCCTGGGCGTCGACGTCGGCGTCGAAGATCCAGGTGACCAGGAAGGCGACCAGGGTGAAGACGATGACCATCGGGCGGACCGCGCGCGCCCAGTGCGGGGCCATGCCGTAGCGCGGCAGGTAGCGGGGCATCAGGTTGAGCAGCCCGGCCATCGCGGAGGCTCCGGCGAACCAGAGGATCGCGATGGTGGAGATGTCGTAGACCGTGCCGAAGGCGCTGCCCAGGTACTCGTGGGCCAGATAGGCGAGGGCGCGGCCGTTGGCCGGGCCACCCGGTTCGAAATCCTTCTCCGGGATCAGCAGCGTGGTGATGAAGCTGGTCGCGATCAGGAAGACGCTCATGATCAGGGCGGCGGTGGTGAGCAGCTTCTTGGTGTCCCGGATCCGGCCGGTGGGCGTTTCCTCCGTGTCGTCGGCGTCGCCCTTCACGTGGGGCATGACCGCGACACCGGTCTCGAAGCCGGACAGGCCGAGCGCGAGCTTGGGGAAGACGATCAGGGCCACCCCGACCATCGCGAGGACATTGCCGTGCTCGGCCGTCAGCGCGTCGGCCCAGTCGGTGACGACATGGCCCGCGGTGACCACGTGCCAGAAGCCGACGATCACGACCACGACGTTCAGCGCGAGATAGACGCCGACCAGGGCCACCGCGACGCCGATGGCCTCCAGGAAGCCCTTCAGGAACACCGCGCCGAGCAACGCGACGAGCGCCAGCGTGATGATCATCTGCTTGTCGTGCAGGGCGCTGGTCAGATGGGGGTTCTCCACCAGGTGGGTGGAGGCGTCGGCGGCCGACAGGGTGATGGTGATCAGGAAGTCGGTGGCGGCGAAGCCCAGCAGGGTCAGCACGAACAGCTTGCCCTGCCAGAAGGACAGCAGCCGCTCCAGCATCGCGATCGAGCCCTCGCCGTGGGGGCTCTCGTCGGCCACGCGCCGGTAGACCGGCAGGGCGCCGGCCAGGGTGACGATCACCAGCACGATGGTCGCGATGGGTGACAGCAGACCGGCCGCGAGCGCGGCGATGCCGGGCTGGTAGCCCAGGGTCGAGAAGTAGTCGACGCCCGTCAGGCACATCACCCGGAACCAGGGCTGGCCCTTGTGCCGGGGCTCGGCCTCGGCCTGCCGGCCCTGCTGCGCATGGCCCTTGCCCATGTCGGAGAGGCCCTCCAGCATCCAGGCGCGCAGGCGGCCGGGGGGAGGGTGCTCGGTGGTGGCCATACGCGTGCTCCTGGGTGCGGGTCCGGCGTGGGGTTTTCGGCCATCACGCGGACGGCGGCTTCAGCGTAAGCGGAGAGTGACGCACAGGCCCGCGGATGATGGGCCGGACGGCGTCAAGCTTCCGTTAAGACCTCTTCGTAAAGTTCGCTGATGAGGCCGAATGTTTCGGAGCTCCCTCGGTCGCCGTCGGTCCCTGGTGGGTGAACAGGCGCCAGGATTCCCTGTGTTCAGGGGGTTGCCACCTGTCGGAGGGTGTCTCTAGGGTGCGGCAGCAGCGAAGCTTTCTGGATCTGGTTCGAAACTTTCGATCTATCCAAAGATCTACCGAAGGAGCGCATGATGGGCGACCCGGCACTGTCCCGCCGCGGCTTCCTGGCGGCCTCCGCCGCGGCCGGGGTGAGCATGACGGCACTGAGCGGCTGCGGCGGCGACTCGGACGGAGGGTCGTCGGGGACGACCACGATCGAGTGGTGGAACATCTCCACCACCCAGCCCACCAAGGACGTCTGGGCCGGCCTGGCCAAGCAGTTCGAGGCCGAGAACCCCAAGGTGAAGATCAAGATCGTCCAGCTGGAGAACGACCCGTACAAGTCGAAGATGACCGCGCTCACCGCCTCCGGGAAGCTGCCCGACATCTTCCACACCTGGGGCGGCGGCGTCCTGAAGCAGCAGATCGACGCCGGGCTCGTCGAGGACCTGACCGACAGGAGCAAGGGATGGGGGGACGGGCTGCTCTCCGTCGCCCGGGAGCCGTACCTCTTCGACGAGAAGGTCTACGGCATCCCCTTCGACATCGGCATGATCGGCTTCTGGTACAACAAGGCGCTCTTCAAGAAGGCCGGCCTCGCCGCTCCCCCCACCACCTGGAGCGGCTTCCTGGACGCCGTGAAGAAGCTGAAGGCCGCCGGGACCACCCCGCTCGCCCTGGCCGGCAAGGAGAAGTGGCCGGGCATGTACTACTGGGCCTACCTCGCCATGCGCACCGCCGGGATCGACGCCCTGCGCAAGGCGAACGACGACAAGGACTTCACCGGCGACGGATTCGTCCAGGCGGGTCAGCATCTCCAGGACCTCGTCGACCTCCAGCCGTTCCAGAAGGGCTTCCTCGGCGCCGCCTACAGCACCCCCACCGGCCAGGCCGCCACCATGGGCAACGGCAAGGCGGCCATGGAGCTGATGGGCCAGTGGGCGCCGGTGGTCGAGGCCGACGCGGGCAAGGGGCTCGGCGCCGACCTCGGCTTCTTCCCGTTCCCCGCGGTCGAGGGCGGCCAGGGCGCGATCACCGAGGTCTTCGGCGGCGGCGGCGGACACGCCCTGCGCAAGGGCGCCCCGCAGGCGGCCGTCGACTTCCTGAAGTTCTTCGCCTCGGCCGCCACCGACACCGAGCTGGTCAAGAAGACCGGCGTGCTGCCCGTCGTACCGGCCGCCGAGAGCGCCCTCACCGACCCCAACCTGTCGGCCGTACAGGCCCAGTTGAAGGCCGCCACCGGCTTCCAGCTCTATCTCGACCAGGCGTACGCGCCCGCCGTCGGCCAGGAGGTCAACGACAGCGTCGCCGGACTCATCGCCGGATCCAAGTCGCCCCAGCAGGTCACCGAGTCGATCACCAAGGTCGCCAAGGAAGAGCAGTAGCCGGATGGCCTCGACCTACCTCCCGGACAAGCGCAGCGCACCGGACACCGGCCGGCCGCCGCCCCTCCCCGCGGCCGCCGGCCGGACCCGGCGCCGGGTGCTGCACTGGCTCACCGCCGTCGGCTTCCAGGTGCCCGCCCTGGCGCTGTTCGGCACGCTCGTGCTGCTGCCGATGCTGTTCGCGCTGTACGCCGCGTTCTTCCGGTGGGGCGGCTTCGGGATGCCCGAGGACTTCATCGGCGGCGACAACTTCACCCGTCTCTTCCAGGACCCGGTGTTCCTCGGCGACCTGTGGCGCTGCCTCGTCCTGGTCGGGCTCTCGCTGCTGCTCCAGCTGCCGTTCGCGCTCGCCCTCGCCGTCGCCCTCAACCAGAGGATCCGCGGGCGGGCCGTCTACCGCATGCTGTTCTTCGCGCCGTACATCCTCTCCGAGGCGATCACCGGCGTGCTGTTCAGCATGATCTTCGCCCCCGACGACGGACTGGCCGACCATCTGCTGGGCGCGGTGGGCCTGGACGGGCTCGGCGGGCAGTGGTTCGCCGACCCCTCCACCGTGATGGCCACCCTGTTCCTGGTCATGACCTGGAAGTACTTCGGCTTCCACATGATGCTCTACCTGGCCGGACTCCAGTCCATCCCGGCCGAGTTGACCGAGGCCGCGCTGATCGACGGGGCCGGGCCCTGGCAGCGGTTCCGCAGCGTCACCCTGCCGCTGCTCGCCCCCACCCTGCGGATCAGCGTCTTCCTGTCGGTGATCGGCTCCATCCAGCTCTTCGACCTCGTGTGGATCGTCACCGCAGGCGGCCCCGACCACCACTCCGAGACGATGGCCGTGACCATGTTCCAGTACGGCTTCAAGCGCTACCAGGTCGGCTACGCCAGCGCGATCAGCGTGGTCATCTTCGGCATCAGCCTCGTCTTCGCCCTGGCCTACCAGCGGTTCGTGCTCCGCCGCGATCTCCAGGGCGCCACCACGACCATGCGAGGAGGCGGCTCGTGAGCGTCCGCAGAAGGGGCCGGACCCTTCCCGTGCACGCCGCGCTGGTGGTCGTCGGCGCCGTGATGGCCGTACCGCTGCTGTACGCCGTGCTGTCCGGCTTCAAGTCGACCGACCAGCTCTCCCGCAACCCCTTCGGACTGCCCGACCCATGGGTCACCTCCAACTACACCGACATCCTCGGCTCGGGCTCCTTCTGGCAGCTGCTCGGCTCCAGCACGGTGATCGCGGCCGGGACGACGGTGGTGGTGGTCGCGGTGTCCGCGCTCGCCGCGTTCTCCTTCGCCCGGTTCGCCTTCCGCGGCCGCGAGCTGCTGTTCACGCTGTTCACGATGGGGCTGATGTTCCCGTTCGCGGTGGCCGTCCTGCCGCTGTTCCTGCTGCTGCGCTCGATGGACCTGCTGGACAACCCGCTCGGGGTGATCCTGCCGCAGGCCGCCTTCGGGGTACCGATGACGATCGTCATCCTGCGCGGCTTCTTCCGGGAGATACCGGCCGAGCTGGAGGAGGCCGCGACCCTCGACGGCTGCGGGCCGCTCGGCTTCTTCTGGCGGATCCTGCTGCCGATGGCCCGGCCCGCGCTCGGCACGGTCTCCGTGCTCGCCGTCGTCGCCAGCTGGAACAACTTCCTGCTGCCGCTGCTGGTCTTCAACGAGCCGTCCTGGTGGACGCTGCCGATCGGGGTGCAGCAGTTCCAGGGCCAGTACTCCTCCGAGTACGCCCGGATCTTCGCCTATCTCGTCCTCGCCATGGTTCCCGCCCTGGCCTTCTACTCCGTCGCCGAGCGCCAGCTCGTCGGCGGTCTCGCCGCCGGCGCCACGAAGGGATGACCCGCGCCCGGCCCTGCCCGCGCCTGCCCACGCCCCACCGACCGTGAGGAGTCGCACCATGTCCAGCACCGTCCGCACCCGGCTGAGACTCGCCGGAGCGCTCGCCGCCGTCCTGGTCGCCGCCGGGATCGCCGGCGGGCCCGCCGCCCAGGCGCACGACAAGCCCCGGACCACCCTCGCGGACCTGGCCCAGCGCCACGGCCGCTACTTCGGCAGCGCCACCGACAACCCCGAACTCACCGACACCGCCTACACCCGGATCCTCGGCAGCGAGTTCGACATGATCACCCCCGGCAACGGCATGAAGTGGTACGCCACCGAACCGCAGCAGGGCGTCTTCGACTGGACCAAGGGCGACGAGATCGTGAACCTCGCCCGGGCGAACCACCAGAAGGTGCGCGCCCACACGCTCGTCTGGCACAGCCAGCTGCCCGGCTGGCTCACGGGCCGGGAGTGGACCGCCGACGAGCTACGCGCCGTACTGAAGAACCACATCCAGACCGAGGTGCGCCACTACCGGGGCAAGGTCTACGCCTGGGACGTGGTCAACGAGGCGTTCAACGAGGACGGCACCTACCGCGAGACCGTCTTCTACAAGACCCTCGGCCCCGGTTACATCGCCGACGCCCTGCGCTGGGCCCACCAGGCCGACCCCAAGGCCAAGCTGTACCTCAACGACTACAACATCGAGGCCGTCGGCCCGAAGAGCGACGCCTACTACCGGCTGGCCAAGGAGCTGAAGGCACAGGGCGTTCCGCTGCACGGCATCGGCCTCCAGGCCCATCTCGCGCTCCAGTACGGCTATCCGACCACCCTGGAGGACAACCTCCGCCGCTTCGCCCGCCTCCGCCTCGACACCGCGCTCACCGAGGTCGACATCCGGATGCTGCTGCCCGCGACCGAGGAGAAGCTGGCCCAGCAGGCCGAGTGGTACGGCGATCTGACCGAGGCCTGTCTCGCGGTGCGGCGGTGCGTCGGCATCACGGTGTGGGACTACACCGACAAGTACAGCTGGATCCCGGCCTTCTTCCCGGGGCAGGGAGCCGCCCTGCCCTGGGACGAGCAACTCGCGCCCAAGCCGGCGTACACCGCGATCCGGGAGGCGCTCGACTAGTCCTTCGGCGGTGCCGTGCTCGCGCGGGTCACCAACTCCGTGCCCAGTTCAACCCGCGGTGAGTCGGGGTGCTCGCCGCGGGCCAGCCGCAGGACCGTGCGGACGGCCAGCTTGCCCATGTCGGCGAGGGGCTGGCGGACGGTGGTCAGCGGCGGGGACGACCAGCGGACCTCGGGAAGGTCGTCGAAACCGACCACGCTCATGTCCTCCGGGACGCGCAGACCGCGCCGGCGCAGCGCCTCGATCGCGCCGAGGGCCATCTGGTCGCTCGCCGCGAAGAGCGCGGTCGGCGGTTCGGGGAGGTCGAGGAGCGCCGTGCAGCCGGTGAAGCCCGACTCGGGGTGGAAGTCGCCGGGGACGACCAGGCTCTCGTCGACGGTGAGGCCGGCCGCCTCCAGGGCGGCGCGATAGCCGTCGTGGCGGGCGCGGGAGCACAGCAGCCGGGGCGGTCCCGCGATCAGACCGATGCGGCGGTGGCCCAGGGCCAGCAGATGCTGGGTGGCGGCGAGGCCGCCGGACCAGTTGGCGGCGCCGATCGTCGGGGTGTCGAGGGCGGGGGAGCCCATCGGGTCGACGATCACCAGCGGGACGTTCAGGATGCGCAACTGCTCGTGCAGCGTGGGTTCCAGGGCCGAGGTGACCAGGATGACGCCGTCGGAGGCGCGGGCCCGCAGATTGCGCATCCACTCACGGGCGTCCCCGGAGCGGCCGTGGATCGCCGAGACGACGGTGCCCACCCCGGCCGCGTGGGCGACCTCCTCCACCCCCCGGATGATCTCCACCGCCCACGGGCTGTCGAGGTCGTTGAAGACCAGGTCGAGCAGGGCCGCGCGGGACGCGGAGGGAGCGGCGGGGCGTTTGCGGTAGCCGTGCTCGCGCAGCAGTTCCTCGACCCGGGCCCGGGTGCGCGGGGAGACGTCGGAGCGGCCGTTGACCACCCGGGAGACGGTCGGCACCGAGACCCCGGCCCGGCGGGCGATCTCCGTGATGGTGACCTTGCCCCGGCCCGCGGATGCCGTGCCGTCCGCCGTCATTCCCCCACCTCCGTCGCCTCGTTCCGGGCGCGGTGCCGAAACTTCCAGGAGTCTTCCGGAAAACCCGTGCGTACGGAAGGGAAGGCGGGGGTTACGAGGAGTGAGCGGGCCCGGACACGCGTCGGGGCCGGTTCGCAGCGGCCTGCTGCGGTCCGGCCCCTCGAAGTCCCCGGACGGCGGTCCCGCGCCGTCCGGTCCTGCTCAGGCTGCGGTCGTGACCCGGTGCGGGGCGATGACCCGGCCGTCCGGCAGGAGTTCACCGGTGTCCTCGAAGAGGAGGACGCCGTTGCACAGCAGGCTCCAGCCCTGTTCCGGGTGGTGCGCCACGAGCCGGGCGGACTCCCGGTCGGCGGAGGTTGCTGTCGGGCACGGCGGCTGGTGCTGGCACATGGATGGGTTCTTCCGCTCTGGCGTGATGTGTGTGGTGAGTGTGGTCGAGTCTGTCCCGCGGCGTGAAGCGTCGTGTACGTCGTTCATGGCCGCCCCCCGTTGTGATAAGTCGGTCGGAACCCAGTGTTGCCCTACGGACGTCGTTCCGCAGGGATTTCGCGGCACCGCCTCTCACAGGTTCATGACGCATCACCCGCGCGGGCGGTTCATCTCAACTGCACTGTCACTTCGGGTGGTTTTCAGTGGCCGGATAGGGCTAGTCCGGACGGGGGCGCGGGGACGGCGCGGGGACGGCGCGGGGACGAACACCGCGGACGGCACCGTACCCCGGAACCGCGGCCCTGGTGCCGGGGCCGTGGTGCCGGGGTACGGGGACTGCGGTCCGCGGGTGCGCGGTACCGCGTCAGGCGGGCGAGCCCAGCAGGGGCGGCGGAGCCGACGGCGTCACCCGGAGGGTCAGCACCGGGAGCAACTCGGCGACGCGGTGGGCGCGATGGGCGGCGATCCCGGGCGGCGCCGGGGCCAGCGGCACCAGCAGATCCGTCGCCGCGGGATGGCCGGTGGCACCGTCGGAGTCGGTGTCGCCGTGCAGCCAGAGCGTGAGCATGTAGAGCCCCGGCACCGACAGCAGTCGCGCCTGGTACGGCTGGGATGCCGACTCGGCCTGCCGCAGGGCGCGTTCGGTGGAGGCGATGTAGGGGCCCTCGAAGAAATGGGAGAACGCCCAGCCGTCCGGGGTGAGCCGGGTCTCGGCCGCTGCCACGGCCCGGTCGCCGCAACGGATCAGGAAGCGCCAGCCGGCCAGTCGCGTCGCGGACACGCCCTCGGCGGTGATCCGGTCCAGGACGTGCAGCGGCAGCGGGAGTTCGGGGGTGGCCTCGTCCTGTGCCGAGCGCAGGGACGGAGTTCGGGCTTCACGGACCGCGGTGGGGGAACCGAGGGCCGTGAGGACGGAGCGGAGGGCGGGCGCGGGAGCCGGAGGGACGTGCAGCGGCATGATGGGTCGCCTCTCATTCACAGGCGGTGGCGCGAGGGCGGGGGCGGACGGCGCTGTCAGCTAGCTCTCGTGAAGGTCGGAGAGGCAGGGGCCGGGGTCTTGGGACAGCCGGGGTGCGCGAGCGGCCTGCCGTCACCTGGACGACAGGCTCCTTCGACCGCGGGGTCCACCTTCTCCGCCTTGTGCGAGGAGTTTATACGACACGTGTTCAGACTGTGTTTCGTCTAGCCGCTTCCGGGACACTCGGCAAGCGTCCATTCGGTCGGCGATACGTGTGAATCATCCCGATTCAGGACGGCGGACGCCGCGATGACCTCGGGTTATGCGCACGCTATGGTCGGCCCATTCTCGTCGGATTTTTTCACGAGTTCCCGAGTTCGAGTTCCGGGAGATAGTGAAAGAGCGGTCTGCCGCTTGCCCCGTGAATGTGCCTCCGGTCAGTCCGGACGCTTCCGGTCAGCGTAGCGGGTAGCCGGAGCCGACGGGGACGTTATCGATCGGTCCGGCTGGGCATCATCCCACCTGACCCGGGAGACCGGCGGCCGGACCACCGGCCCGCCCATGCGAGGAGGGACGCTTCGATGGGGGAGAAGGTCGTGGCGGGCGCGTTCGACCTGTCCGATCGGCAGCAGTACCGCGACAAGCTCCGAAGGTGCCTGACGGGGCTGGAGCGGCTTCTGGCCCAGAAGCGCTTCGACCGGCCGAAGAACCTCATGGGGCTCGAGATCGAGCTGAATCTCGCGGGCGCCGACGGCCTGCCGAAAATGCTGAATGGCGAAGTGCTCGAACGGATCGCGAGCCGAGATTTCCAAACAGAACTCGCCATGTTCAACCTGGAAGTCAACATAGCTCCACACCGGTTGGGCGGCCGGGTATTCGACCGGCTCGCCGAGGAACTCCGTACGTCACTGGCATATGCCCATCGAAAGGCGGGCGAGGTCGACGCGGGAATCGTGATGATCGGTATTCTGCCGACTCTCGACCGTGACGACCTGGTCTCCAGCAATCTCTCCGACGTCGACCGCTACACCCTTCTCAACGACCAGATCGTGGCCGCCCGGGGCGAGGACTTCGCCCTCGACATCGAGGGCGTGGAGCACCTGTCGTGCACCTCGAAGTCGATCGTCCCCGAGGCCGCCTGCACCTCCGTGCAACTGCACCTGCAGGTCACCCCGGCCCGCTTCGCCGATGTGTGGAACGCGGCCCAGGCCGTCACCGCCGCGCAGATCGCCGTGGGTGCCAACTCGCCCTTCCTGTTCGGCCGCGAACTGTGGCACGAGTCCCGGCCCCCGCTCTTCACCCAGGCCACCGACACCCGGCCGCCCGAACTGCAGGCGCAGGGGGTACGGCCGCGGACCTGGTTCGGGGAGCGGTGGATCAGCTCGGCGTACGAGCTGTTCGAGGAGAATCTGCGCTACTTCCCCGCACTGCTGCCCCTGTGCGACGCGGAGGACCCGCTGGAGGTGCTCGAGGCGGGCGGGGTCCCGTCCCTGGCCGAGCTGGTCCTGCACAACGGGACCGTCTACCGCTGGAACCGGCCCGTGTACGGCATCGCCGACGGCGTCCCCCATCTCAGGGTGGAGAACCGGGTACTGCCCGCCGGGCCCACCGTGACCGACGTGATCGCCAACGCGGCCTTCTACTACGGCGTCGTCCGCGCCCTCGCCGAGGACGCCCGGCCGGTGTGGTCCCGGCTGCCGTTCGAGGCGGCCGAGGCCAACTTCGACGCGGCCTGCCGGTACGGCATCGACGCCCGGTTGCAGTGGCCGCGGCGCGGGCGGCTCGGGGGAGTGGGCGAGGTGGACGCGGTCAGTCTCGTACGGGAGGAGCTGCTGCCGCTCGCGGAGGCCGGGCTGGACGCGTGGGGGGTGGAGCCGGCCGACCGGGACTACTACCTCGGGGTGATCGAGGAACGGTGCCGGAGGCGGGCGAACGGGGCGACCTGGCAGGTGGCGACGTTCCGGCGGGCCGTGGACGCGGGGCTGTCGCGGGATGCGGCGCTGGCCGCGATGACGCGGCGCTATGCGGAGCTGATGCATGCGGGGGAGGCTGTGCATACGTGGCCCGTGGGGGTGCCGGAGGTGGTGTCGGTCGGGTGAGGCGGGGGGGTGTGCGGTGGTGTGCCGGGTGCGGGGCGGTGGGGGGTGATCGCGCCCACGCGGCGGAGCCGCATATGGACACAGCCCCGCGCCCCTTGAGGTCGGCATGCGCCCCGTCGGCTGTTAGGCCAGGGGTGGTTCCACTTGCTTTCGTGGCATCGGGCAAGCTGTGGTGTCCCTTGAACGGAAGCGGGTGTGCGGGTGGGCGAGGTGTACGACGAGCGGCCGTCTCGGCGGATCTTCCGGGATGAGACGCTGCTTGTGCTGGGGCTTTCGCTCGGCGCCAGCGGAGTGTCCGCGCTGATCAGTTTCATCGGGTCGGTCACCAAGCCGGGCGGGCTGAAGGACCAGGCGGCGACGCTCAACGCCTCGGCCGCGCCGGGGCGGCCCTGGCTGGACCTCGCCTGGCAGCTCTTCGGGATCGCCTCGGCGCTGGTCCCGGTGGCACTCGTCGCGCATCTGCTGGTGCGCGAGGGGCAGAGCGGGCTGCGCACGCTCGGCTTCGACCGCAGCCGGCCCTGGTGGGACCTGGGGCGCGGCGCCGGCGTCGCGGCGGTCATCGGCAGCACCGGCATCGCCTTCTACCTGCTGGCCCGCGGCCTCGGCTTCAACCTCACCGTCGTCCCCGAGGCGCTGCCCGACGTGTGGTGGAAGTTCCCCGTGCTGATCATGTCGGCGCTCCAGAACGCGATCCTCGAAGAGGTCATCGTGGTCGGCTATCTGCTGCGCCGCCTCGGACAGCTCGGCTGGACGCCCGGCACGGCGCTGGTGGCCAGTGCCGTGCTGCGCGGGTCGTACCACCTCTACCAGGGCATCGGCGGGTTCATCGGCAACATGGTGATGGGCATGGTGTTCGTCCTGCTCTACCGGCGCTGGGGGCGGGTGGGGCCGCTGGTGGCGGCCCATGCGCTGCTCGACATCGGCGCGTTCGTGGGGTACGCCCTGCTGGCCGGGAAGGTGTCCTGGCTGCCCACGGCCTGAGCCGCCGGCCGCTCACCAGGCCAGCAGCTCGCCCTCGATGACCGTCACCGCGCGGCCGGTCAGCAGGGTCCGCCCACCGCGCAGTGCGGTGCGGACCCGGCCGGAGCGGGGGGAGGCCTGGAGACCGGTGAGCGCGGTGCGGCCGAGCCGTTCGCTCCAGTAGGGGGCCAGCGCGGTGTGCGCGCTGCCGGTGACCGGGTCCTCGTCGATGCCGACGTTCGGGAAGAAGCAGCGGGAGACGAAGTCGTAGCCGAGGGCCGGGTTCTCGGCGCGGGCCGTGGCGATGATGCCGCGCCGGGAGTGGGCGCCGAGTGCCCCGTGGTCCGGCCGCAGGGCGTGCACGGTCTTCTCGTCGGCCAGCTCGACCAGCAGGTCGCCCAGATGGGGGCCGGTGTCGAGGGCGGTGAGCGGTTCGGCGCCCAGGGCCTCGGCGACCCCGTCCGGCAGGGCGACCGGGGTGAGCGGAGCGGTCGGGAAGTCCAGGGTGATCGAGCCGTCCTCGGCCGGGGTCGCGACGAGGACGCCGCTGCGGGTGGCGAACCGCACCGGGCCGGTGTGGGCGCCCGTGCCGAACAGGACGTGGGCCGTGGCCAGGGTGGCGTGGCCGCACTGGTCGACCTCGGCGACGGGGGTGAACCAGCGCAGCGCCCAGTCCGCCTCGCCGCCCGGCGGCAGGGGGTGGGCGAAGGCCGTCTCGGCGTGGTTGACCTCCAGGGCCACGTTCTGGAGCTGGTCGTCGCCAGGGAAGGCGTCGAGGAGCAGCACCCCGGCCGGGTTGCCGGCGAAGGGGCGGTCGGTGAAGGCGTCGACGATTCGAATCCGCATGGCGGTGACGGTAGGGGGTCGGCGGAGCCGTCGGCCAAGGCCAATCCAGGATGCCTGGACCGGTTCCCGCGGGCCGCTCCGGACCCGTGCTGTCGGGCCCGGTGGTGGCAGGCGCCCGACGGCACGTATCTGACCTGCGGTTTCCTCCCGCTGCGCGGGAGCGCGGTCCCTGCGATGCTGGAGGAGGCGAGCGCTACCCACGATCGACACCGGGCGGTGAGCGCATGGCAGGTTTCGAGGAAGACGACGCGGAGCCGAAGGCTCCGGGGGCCGATCCGCAAGGGGATCCGTATCTGCGGACGCGGTTCGCGATTCCCGCGCGGCCCACGACGTTCCTGCGCCGCAAGCGGCTGCTCGGGCATCTGGACCAGGCCCTGACCACCCCGCTGACCATGGTGAACGGCTCCGCCGGCGCGGGAAAGACCCTGCTGGTCGCCGACTGGGCCGCCGAGCGGGAGCCCTCTGTGGCCTGGTTCACCACCGAGGCCGCCGACCAGGGCCCCGGCATGTTCTGGGCCTATCTGCTCCAGGCGCTGCGGGCCGCCGGGGTGCCGCCGCCCTCCGGGGTCGGCAGCCCGGCGGACGCCAGCCGGGTCACCCACACCCTGCTGGCGCGGCTCGCCGCCGACCTCAGCGCCCGCGAGCGGCCCGTCACCCTGGTCCTCGACGAGTACGACCAGGTCCGCGACCCCGACATCGCCCAGCAGCTGGAGTTCGTCCTGCACCACGCGGGCGGCGGTCTGCGCCTGATCCTCGTCACCCGCACGGAACCCCTGCTGCCGCTGCACCGCTACCGCGCCGCCGGACAGCTCACCGAGATCCGCGGCGCGGAGCTGGCCTTCACCCCGCAGGAGACGGCCGAACTGCTCGCGCTGCACGGGCTCAGCCTTCCCCTGCCCGCGGCGGGAGCGCTCGTGGAACGGACCCGGGGCTGGGCCGCCGGCCTGCGCCTGTGCGCCCTCGCCGCACAGGAGAGCCCGGATCCGGAGACGTATCTGAAGGAGTTCGAGGCCGACCGCAGCACCGTCGCCGACTTCCTGCTGGCGGAGGTACTCAAGCAGCAGAGCCCGGAGGTCCAGGACCTGCTGCTGCGGGTCAGCGTCCTCGAACGGCTCTGTCCCGAGCTCGCCAACGCCCTGACCGAGCGCGGCGACTCCGAGCCGATCCTGGCCGGGCTGCACCGGGAGAACGCGTTCGTCGAGGACCTCGGACACGCCTGGTACCGCCTCCACCCGCTGTTCGGGGAGATCCTGCGGGCGCATCTGCGGGTGCGCGCGCCCGGCCTGGAGTCGGAGCTCCATCTGCGGGCCGCCCACTGGTTCGGGCGGTCCGGACTGCTCACGGAGACCCTCGGGCACGGGGCGGCGGCGGGTGACTGGGAGTTCACCGCGAGCGCCCTGGTCGACGACCTGGCAATCGGCCAGCTCTTCACGGGTCTGCGCTCCGACGATCTCGTCGAGCTGTTCTCCCACATGGGCCCCGAGGCCGGCAGCCCGGCGACGGAAATCGTCCGGGCGGCCCGGGACCTGTCGCGCTGCGATCTGGAGCACGGGCTGGCTCATCTGCGGCAGGCACAGCGGGGGTTGGCGGAGAGGGAGGCAGGCGGCTCTTCGGACGCGAGCTCTTCGGGCGCGAGCTCTTCGGACGCGGGCCCTCCCGGGACGGACGCCGTCGACGGGGCCGCGGACGCTCCGGAGGCGGACGGCTCGCCGGGCGACGCCTCCATCCCCGACGAGGCCGCCGCCCGCCTCAGCTGCGCCCTGCTGGAGGCCTCCGCCGCCCGGCTGACCGGCTCGCCCGCGCGGGCGGAGGCGGCCGCGGCGGACGCCGAGAAGGTGCGCGGACAGGTCCCCGCCCATCTGCTGGACAAGCACCCCGAACTCACCGCGCTGCTGCTGACCCATCTGGGCTCGACCCGGCTGTGGGCCGGGCGGTTCGACGAGGCGAGGGCCGCCCTCACCCCCGCCGCCGACTGCCCCGGCGGAGCCTCGACGGCGCTGCTGCGCGAGGACGCCCTCGGCCGGCTGGCCCTGATCGACTGCCTGGACGGCTGGGCCGGCCGGGCCGAACGCAGGGCCCGCGCGGCGATGGCCGAGACGGAACGGTTCGGACTGCCCCGGTCGGCCGGCTCCGGCATCGGGCTGCTCGTCCTGGCCGCGGTGGCCGTCGACCGCAACGAACTGAACGAGGCGCAGGCCCTCCTCGACGCGGCGGCCGAGTCGCACCCGGCGCTGCGGGACCCGGTGATGGAGGCCGGCCGCGCCCTCGCCACCGCCCGGCTGCACCTGGCCCGCGGCGACACCCGGGGCGCGCTCGACGCGGTGGAGCCGGCCGTCACCGCCGAGGTCGTCTCGCCCTGGGCGGCGGGGCAGTCGGCGCTGGTCGCCTCCGCCGCGCACCTCGCGGAAGGCCGGCCCGAGGCCGCCGTACGGCTGCTGCGCGAGGTGCCGGAGGACCAGGTGGCCTGCGCGGTGGAGGAGGCGCGGGCCCGGCTGGCCGCGGGGGAGCCCGGCGAGGCGGTCGAGCTGCTCGACCGGACGCGCCCCGAGGACCACTGCGGGCCCGCGGTGACCGTCCGGGCCACGCTGGTGCGGGCCCGGGCCGCCGAGCGGACCGGTGATCCCGGCGCCGCGCGCCGACTCGTCGCCCGGGCCCTGCGCGAGGCGCGGCGCGACCGGCTGCGCCGTCCGTTCCTGGAGACCGGCCCCTGGCTCCGGCCCCTCCTGCGCACCGGCCCCCTCCGGGAACTGGCCGGTGGCTGGCTCACCCCCGGCGCGCCCCCGCCGCCCGCCGGGGAGGCACCCGCGGTGGTGGTGGAGGAGCTGAGCGGACGTGAGCGCGATGTGCTGCAACGGCTGGCGATGATGATGTCCACCGAGGAGATCGGGGCCGATCTTTATGTGTCGGTGAACACGGTCAAGACCCACCTCAAGAGCGCCTACCGCAAGCTCGGGGTCAACCGCCGCCATGACGCGGTGCGCCGGGCACGGGAACTCGGACTACTGGATCACAATTGATTATAAAGTCGGGTTGTCAGGTAGTGGAAATTACGATGAGTGGTTGACCCTGACGCTGTGTGCATGTTACTTATGGTGTCGGTCGATATGGGTCGGCCAAATCTCTCGGGGGAGGGGTTGCGGGGCAGGGGAATCTTCTTTTCGATCGTCGCTCACATTCGTATATTCGCGTGCGATTTTTTTCGGTCATGCCTAAAACACAAAGGGGAATGGGGAGGGTATGGCGACGTCTGTCTCGTATCCCGGGGTGTACATCGAGGAGTTGTCGAGCGGGGTCCGCACGATCACGGCCGTGACGACGTCGGTGACCGCGTTCGTGGGGGCGACCCGGCGCGGACCGATCGACGAGGCGGTGACGATCACCAGCTTCGCCGACTTCGAGCGGCAGTACGGCGGCCTCGACACGAAGAGCCTGCTGAGCTACGCGGTGCAGCAGTTCTTCCTGGCGGGCGGCTCGGTCGCGGTCGTCGTCCGGGTCGCGAAGGGCGCCCGGCCGGCGTCGAAGGACATCGCGGCCGGCGGCGAGCCGAAGGCGCTGACCGTGACCTCGCGGGACGCCAGCGACTGGGGCAACGGGCTGCGGGTCGCGATCGACCCGGGCACGGCCGACGACACGTTCGGCCTGCGCGTGCTGGACGCCTCCGGAGCGGTGCTGGAGCGCTACCGCCACCTGTCGATGAGCGCCGACGCGCCCCGCTTCGTCGAAACGGTCGTCAACGAGTCGTCGTACATCGACATCAGGGCGACCGGTGAGGCGGTGCCCGACTTCTCCGGCACGGTCTCGGGACCGGTCGACCGGCTGCCGGACCTGGCCGACAAGAAGCTCACCGCGACCGTCCAGGGCGTCCAGCCGGTCGAGATCACGCTCTACACCGCCACCGACACCAGGCCCGCCTCGCTGACCGCCCTCGGTCTGCTGCTGGAGCGCAGACTGCGGGCGGCGTCGCCCGACAGGGCCTTCACCAGGGCGGACGTCGACGTGGCCGGCAAACGGCTCCAGGTGCTGGCCGGGACGCCGGGCACCACGATGACGCTCACCGGCGAGGTGGCGAACGCGCTCGGCCTGACCACGGCCCACGCGACCGCGTACGCGCTGGAGGGCGGCGGCGACGGCCGGCCGCCGACGGACGCCGAGTTCCGCGGCAGCGAGGCCGACAAGACCGGCATGCAGGCACTGCGGCAGGAGCCGGACGTCAACCTGCTCTGCCTTCCCGACCTGGCCGGGCCGGACTACGCGGGTGACGCGATCGGCGTGATCGCCACCGCCGTGGAGCTCTGCGAGGACAAGCGGATGCTGCTGATCGTCGACAGCCCGCCGGAGTGGACCGGCATCGAGCAGGCCCGCAGCGGTCTGCCGGCGTACGACGCGGTCCGCAGCGACCATGCGGCGCTGTACTTCCCGCACATCACGATGACCGACCCGCTGACCGGCCGGCTGCGCGCGTTCCCGCCGTCGGGAACGGTCGCCGGGCTGATGGCCAGGACCGACGCCGAGCGCGGTGTGTGGAAGGCGCCGGCCGGGACCGATGTGCGGCTCACCGGCGTGCGCTCGATGAGCGTCAAGATGTCCGACGCCGAGAACGGCCTGCTCAATCCGCTCGGCGTGAACTGCCTGCGGAGCTTCCCCGTCGTCGGCCCGGTCGTCTGGGGGGCGCGCACCCTCCTCGGCGCGGACGCGCTCGCGTCGGAATGGAAGTACGTCCCCGTCCGGCGGCTGGCGTTCATGCTCGAGGAGAGCCTGTACCGCGGCCTGAAATGGGTGGTGTTCGAGCCGAACGACGAGCCGCTGTGGGGCCAGATCCGGCTCAACGTCGGCGCCTTCCTGCACACCCTGTTCACCCAGGGCGCGTTCCAGGGCACGGCATCGCGCGAGGCCTACTTCGTGAAGTGCGACAAGGACACCACGACCCAGGACGACATCAATCGCGGCATCGTCAATGTGATCGTGGGTTTCGCGCCGCTGAAACCGGCCGAGTTCGTCGTGGTGAAGATCGAGCAGATGGCCGGCCGGATCGAGGTGTGAGGAATTCACCATGGCGGAGTTCACTGTCAACGCGCAGCGGTTCGACCCTTACAAGAACTTCAAGTTCCTGGTGCTCTGGGACGGAAAGACCGTCGCCGGGTGCAGCAAGATCAGCCCGCTGAAAAGGACCACCGAGGTGATCAAACACCGTAATGGCGGTGATCCGAGTTCACCGAGGAAATCCGCCGGCCGGACCGAGTTCGAGGCGATCACCATCGAACGCGGTGTCACGCACGACCCGGAGTTCGACCGCTGGGCGAACAAGGTCTGGATGGTCGGCCAGGGCCTCGGCAGCGAGTCCTCGCTGAAGGACTTCCGCAAGGACATCGTGATCCAGGTCCTCAACGAGGCCGGGCAGGTGGCGCTCGCCTACAAGGTGTACCGGGCGTTCCCGTCGGAGTACCAGGTGCTCGGCGAGATGGACGCGAACGCGAACGCGGTCGCGATCCAGCACCTGAAGCTGGAGTGCGAGGGCTGGGAGCGGGACCTGGAGGTCGCCGAGCCGGCCGAGCCGTCGTACCGGATTCCGTGAGGGGCGCGAGGTGGCTGCCCCGAAGGAGCTGCTCGCCGCCTGGGAGATCGGGCTCGCGCTGCCCGCCTCCTCGGCCCAGCGGGCGGTACTCCTGCACGCGCTGGCCCGGCCCGGGCGGTCGGCCGACGAACTGCTCGGCGTGCCGGTCGGGACCCGGGACGCCGACCTGCTCGGCCTGCGCGCCGCGCTGTTCGGCGAGGTCCTGTCGGTCCGGACTGACTGCCCGGCGTGCGGCGCGGACCTGGAGTTCGACGTCGACGCGACGGGTCTGGCGGCACCCGCGCCCGCGGCCGAGCCGGAGCCGCTGACCGACGGGGACTGGACCGTACGGTTCCGGCTGCCGACGCCCGCCGATCTGCTCGCGGTGTACGACCGGGGCGCGGAGGATCCACGGCGCGGGCTCGCGGCCCGGCTGGTGCTCGACGCGCGGCGCGGTGAGCGGGCGGTGCCCGCGGACCGGCTGCCCGAGCGCGTCGTCCACCTGCTGGCCGAGGCGGTGGCGGCGGCGGATCCGGCGGCCGACATCTCGTTCGCCATGGCGTGCCCGGACTGCGGCGGGCAGGTGCGGGCCCAGCTCGACATCGCGGCCTACCTGTGGGACGAACTCGACTCCTGGGCCCGTACGACGCTCGCCGACGTCCACGCGCTGGCCTCCAGCTACGGGTGGACCGAACCCGACGTCCTGGCGCTCTCCCCGCTGCGCCGCCGCTACTACCTGGAGCTGGCCGGACATGGCTGACACACGGACACCGGACCTGTTCGACCGGCTGCTCGCCCGCACGGGGGCGACGCCCCTGCCGGACGCCGCCGTGGCGCGGGCACGGCCGCGGCTGGCGATGCCGTTCGAGCGGCTTCCGGCGGCGCCGCCGACCGAGACCGAGACCGACGCGGCCGTCGCCCCGTCACAACCGGTGCGGGAGGCCTCGCCGGCACCCGGCGCGACGGCCCCGGCCGGTCAGGACGAGACCCCCGCGCCACGACCGTCGGTCCTCAGCCGGATCGAGCGGACCGTACGGTCGATCGAGACGGTGCGCGCCGTGCCACCGGAGTCACCGGGCGGCGACCAGATGACCGCACCCGCCGTCCTGCGGAGCGTCGTGGAGCGGCTGGTGCTGTCGGCGGACGCCGTCGTCGAGGTCGTGGCCCAGCCGGTGTCCCGACGCCCTGTCGCGGACGCCCCGGAACGGACCCGCTCCGTCCGGCCCGCGGCCGCCGCGCGGACGAGATCCGCGGCCCTGCCTCCCCCGCCCCGGACCGCCGGTGAGGTCCGGCGGCGCGAGGCACCGTCCGCACCGGCCGAACCGGCGGTCCAGGTCACCATCGGCCGGCTCGAGGTGACGACAGCCGCGCCCGAACCGAGGCGGGAACGCACCGGCCGGACCGTACGGCCGGAGCCGGCCGTCGGCCTCGAGGCCTTCCTGGACCGGCGGGAGGCGAGATGAGCAACCACCTGGCGATCGCCCAGGCCACGGAGGCGCTGCGCGGTCTGCTGGCCCGCTCGGTGCAGTCCGACGTGCCCTACGCCGTCCAGGTGGAGGCGCGCAAACCGCCGAGTGAACCGGTCACCGAGCCCACCATCACGGTGTTCTGCTACCGGATCACCCCGAACGCGTCCCGGCGCAACGCCGACACACCCACCCGGGACGGGGCCGGGCGGCTGCTGCGGACCCCCACCGCGGCCTACGACCTGCACTACCTGATCAGCTGCTACGGCAACGAGACCCAACTCGTGCCGCAGGCCCTGCTGGGCTCGGTGGCACGCACCCTGCACGAGCAGCCCGCGCTGTCCGCGCAGGACCTGGAGACGGCCGCCGGACAGGCGTTCCTGGCCGGCGCCGACCTCGCGGCGTCGCCGCAGGCGGTGCGGCTGACGCCCTCGAAGATGGACCTCGACGACCTGTCGAAGCTGTGGTCGATGCTGATCCAGACGCCGTACACGCCGTCGATCGCGTTCGAGGCGTCCCTGCTGCTGCTCGAGAGCAGGCAGACGCCCGCCGCCGGCCGCCCCGTCCGGGAGCACCGGGTCCGGGTGGTCCCGGGCCGGCGCCCGGTGGTGGAGGAACTGCGCAGCCGCCCGGCCGGCTCGGACGCCGCACCACGGCCCGGCCCGGTCCCGTCGGGCCACGACGTGGTGCTGACCGGGCACGACCTGAACGGCGAGAAGGTCACCGTCGACGTCGGCGGCGAGCCCGTGGCCCCCTCCGCCGTCGACGACGGCCGGGTGGTGTTCACCCCGCCCGCCGCCCTGCCCCCGGGGGTGCACCCGGTACGGGTACGGCACGAGATCGCGCTCGGCGACTCGGTCCGCGTCCTCGACTCGAACGAGATCGCGATGGCGCGGCAGGCCACCGTGACCGCGGCCGAGGTCACCGACGGACGGGTCCTCGCCACGCTGGACACCCCCGTCGGCGACCGGCAGCGGGTGTCGCTGCTGCTGGACGGGCTCGACGGGCCCGGCGGCCACCGCTTCGACGCGGCGTACCCGCTGCCCGGTCCGCGGGACCCGAAGACGGTCGCGGTCGTGGCACCGGGCGTCGCCGCGGGCGGTTATCTGCTGCGGCTGCGGATCGACGGCGTCGACACGGCGGTCGGCGAGGACCTGCGCACACCGGCGGTGGAGTTCTGATGGACGACGACGGGCGCGAGGCCGACGCGGCGGTCATGGCCCAGGCCGTGGCGGGTGTCCTGGCACGCCTCGACGCGCACGCCCGGGCCGCCGCCGACCACGCGGCCGACGGCGGCGCTCCCGGACGGCTGCGGCGCCGGTCCCGGCACGCGACGACGGACACCGGTGCCGACGGGGCCCCGGAGGAAGGCCGCGGCGGGGTCCCGTACGACGAAGGCGCGCTGGCGACGGTGGTCGCCTGCTTCGGGCTGACCTCGTTCGAGCGGGACCTGCTGGTGCTGTGCGCGGCCATGGAGCTGGGGCCGAAAGCGGCGGCGCGCTGCGCGGCGGCGGGCGGGCCGGAGTTCCCGACCTTCGCCCTGGCCCTCGCCGCCCTGGCCGAGCCGCACTGGAGCGCCCTGACACCGGACGCGCCGCTGCGCCGGTACCGGCTCGTCGAGGTCGCCGACGAGGGGGTGCTGACCACCGCGCGGCTGAGGATCGACGAGCGGGTGCTGCACTTCCTGCTGGGGGTGTCCCAGGTCGAGCCGCGGCTCCAGGGACTGGTCGCGCGCACCGCCGTACCCGGCCGTCTGCCGAAGTCGCAGGCGCGGCTGGCGGCCGAACTGGCGGCGGCGGTCGGCGCGGACCGGGTGGCGGCGCTGTCCGGTGGCGACCTGCAGACCCGGCGCGAGGTGACGGTCACCGCCGCGCTGGCGGCCGGCTTCACGACGTTCACGCTGTCGGCGGCCGATCTGCCCGCCGAGCCCGCGGACCGCGCGGTGCTGGCCCGGCTCTGGGAGCGCGAGGGGGTACTGCTGCCCGCCGTGCTGCTGGTCGAGGTCGCCGGGACGGCACAGGCGACGGCCGCGGAGGCGTTCGTGGCGATGCTTGGCGTGCCGGTGGTGCTGTCCGGCCAGGACCCGCTCACCGCCGCCGCGACCCACCGCGCGCAGTTCGTCGTCGAGCCGCTGGAGCAGGCCGAGCAGCGCGAGCTGTGGCGTGCCGAGCTCGACGGCCGCGGCGGTGAGGTCGACGTGGCGGCACTCGTGGCGCAGTTCAGCCTGCCCGGGCATGTGATCCGGTCCGCCGGGGCGGCCGCCCGCGAGGCCGGCGGCGATGTGCGGGAGGCGGCCTGGCGTGCGGGCCTGGCGCACGCGCGGATCGCGCTCGACGAGCTGGGCCGCCGGGTGGAGCCGCGCGCCGGCTGGGACGACCTGGTGGTGCCGGAGCGGCAGCGCAGGATCCTGCGAGAGATCGTCGCGCACGTCCGGCAGCGCGCCACCGTCCACCAGGACTGGGGCTTCGAGGACGTGCTGCGGCGCGGGCTCGGCGTCACCGCGCTGTTCGCGGGCGGCAGCGGCACCGGCAAGACGCTGGCCGCCGAGGTGGTGGCGGGCGCGCTCGGGCTGGACCTGTTCGTCATCGACCTCTCCCAGGTGGTCAGCAAGTACATCGGCGAGACCGAGAAGAACCTGCGCCGGATCTTCGACGCGGCCGAGCGCGGCGGCGCGGTGCTGCTCTTCGACGAGGCGGACGCGCTGTTCGGCAAGCGCAGCGAGGTGAAGGACTCGCACGACCGGTACGCCAACCTCGAGGTCAGCTATCTGCTGATGCGGATGGAGTCGTACCGGGGCCTGGCGGTCCTGACCACGAACCAGAAGAAGGCCCTGGACCACGCCTTCCTGCGGCGGCTGCGGTTCGTGGTGGACTTCCCGTTCCCCGACGCGGCCGAACGGGCCGAGATCTGGCGGCGGGTGATCCCTCCCCGGGTCCCGGCCGACGGGGTCGCGGTCGACCGGCTCGCGCAACTGACGGTGGCCGGCGGCAGCATCCGGAACATCGCGCTGTCGGCCGCCTTCCTCGCCGCCGACGAGGGCACCGAGCTGCGGATGCGGCATTTGCTCGCCGCCGCGCACACCGAGTACGCCAAGCTCGAGCGCTCGGTGACCTCCACGGAGGTGGCCGGATGGGTGTGAGCCTGCACGTGGACGAGCTGGTGATCCGTGGCGTCGACGGCATGCGACGCGCCGACGCGGACCGGATCGCGCGCGCGTTCACCCGCGAGCTCACCCGGCTGCTGACCGAGCGGCCGCCGGCCGCCGAGGCCGTCGCGCACGACGTGCTGAGCGGCCTGCGTCCCCTGCCCGCCACGACGTCCCCGCGCCGGCTCGGGCGCGAGCTGGCGCGGGCCGTGCACCGGGGGCTGGTGCGATGAGCGCCGTCACGCCGGTACGGCAGCAGCAGCCGGAGCCGCCGCGCCGCAAGCGCCCGAAGCGGTCCACACCGCTGCGGGAAAAAGGGGCACGGCGCACGCCCCCGGCACCGGAGGCGGTGCTCGCGCAGGCCGGGAAGCCGCTGGAGCCCGGGGTCGGGCGCGTGATGGAGGAGTGGCTCGGTCACGACTTCAGCGCGGTCCGGATCCACAGCGACCGGGACGCCGCCGCGCTGGCCGCGCTGGTCGGCGCGGACGCCGTCGCCGTCGGCCAGGACGTCTTCTTCGCCGCGGGCAGGTACCGCCCGGAGACCGCCCAGGGGCTGCGGCTGCTCGCGCACGAGCTCCTGCACACCGTGCAGCGGCCGGACGCGCCCGGCCGGCTGCGGCTCGGCCGGCAGGACGGCGCGCTGAGCCGGCCGCTGGACGGGGTCGAGCGCGAGGCCGAGGCGCAGGTGGACCGTGGCCCCGGCGACCGGGGCGCCGCGGCCCGAGGCGGCGGCGAGCAGGCGGTGGCGCGGCGGGGCGCGCAGCCGGTGTCGTGGCTGCGGTTCATCAGCGTCGACGTGTCCCAGCTGCGGGCCGAACAGCTGGACCCCGCGGCGCTGGTGGACCGGATCGTCGCCGGCGTGGTGCGTACCCTGCGCGGCGACCCGGCGGACGCGGCGGGGCGCGTGCGGCAGCAGCTCGTACGGCTGGCTCCGGAGCTGCGGACCGCTGTACTGGACCGGCTGCGGCAGCGGCTGTCGTCGGCCGACCAGCTGCGGGTCGAACAGCTGGTCCTCGCCGCCGAGACGTCCGCGGGACCGCCGGTGGACACCGCCGTGGTGCCGGAGCCCGTCGTGGAGCCGGCGGAGCGGGAGCGGACCGAGCGGCGCGACCGGGCCGAGCGGACGGCGGGGGACGAGCGGGAGCGCGCGGACCTGGAGCGCGACGGGCGCGAGGAGCGGGGCCGGGAGAGGGAGGGGGAGGGGAAGGGGGAGTGGGTCGGCGAGGACGCGGCGCACACGGACGCCAGGGACGCCAGGGACGTCAGGGACCAGCAGGACGCCGAGCGCGAGAAGGGTGTGGCGCTCGACGACCGGCGCCGCGAGGACTCCGCCCGGGAGGAGTTGCACAAACGCGAGGACGAGGAGCACCGCAAGGCCACCGAGAAGGGTGAGCGGCCGGAGGCGGAGGGCGAGGAGCACCCCGCCGCCGAGGACCGGCCTGCTCGGGCGGAGGCGGCGGCGGAGGGTCGGGCCGTGCCGCCGGAGGTGGCCGCGCCCGAGCCGATCGGTCGGGCACCGGTCGTCGGGGCCCAGGCCGGGGCGGCCGCCCCGGTCGACGGCGGAGGCGCGGACCCGGTGCGCGAGGACCGGGCAGAGGCGGTCGCGAACGACCCGCAGGGCCCGCTGGCCCGGCACGGGCTGGTGAAGGAGCAGGGCAGGCAGGACGAACCGCCGGAGCAGGAGAAGCCGCTCCACACCGAGGCCGGCGCGGAGTCCGAGGTACCGGCGCCGGAGGCGGCCACCGAGCCCGAACCGCCCCAGCAGGCCGCCGACCGGGCCGAGCGGGAGGCCGGGGCGGACAAACCGGCCCCGGACCCGGTACCGAAGACCGACCCGGACCTCTCCGCGGTGCCGACCGCCGACGAGGAACTGAACGCCGCGCCGGGGTCCACCCCGCCGAAGCCGCGCGAGCTGCCGAGCATGCCCGCACCGCCGCCGGTCGAGGCCGAGCCACGGGACCTGGAGCGCGCGGAGCAGGCCGAGCGGGCCGCGGAGCCGGAGCTGGAGCGCGCGGACGCGGAGAGCCCGCAGGACAGGGCGGTCGAGGCCGAGGGGGAGGAGGCAGCGTCCGACGAGCCGGGGACGGCGTCCGAGGCCGACGCCGCCTCAGGCTCGGCGACCGGCTTCGCGGAGCCCGCCGCCGCTGACCCGGCGGTTTCGGCACCGGCCCCCTCGACGGCCGCCGCTCCGTCACCGGCTGCCGCCGACCCCGCCGCGACCGTCGCCGGTCCGGCCTCGACGGCGCCGGCAGCCGCCCCCGCGACGGCCGGGCCCGCAGCAGCCCCCGACTCCGTCGGCTCCTCGGCCGTGTCGGGCGCCGGTACGGCGCTCGGGCCGGGCGCGCGCGTGCCGGATGAGCCACGGGCGACCGAACCGATGCCGGGCGACCCGCAGCTCGCGGAGGCCGCGCCCGGCGGTGGCCCGGGGGCGGCGCAGTCGACGGCGCCCGGACAGCCGGGGCCCGCGGGCACCGCTCCCGGCGCCGGGCCCGAGGGCTCGCTGGAGACCGGCGGCGGCGGATGCGCCGGAGCGCCGGCGGCCACCACGGAGGCCGACACCCAGGACGGAGGCGGAGCCGGCTGCGGTGGCGGGGGCGGCGCACCGGCCCCGGCCGAGAGGAGGCCGCAGGCACAGCCGCCGGACCTCTCCGGCCAGGAGCCGACGGCCGCGCTCACGACGGTCTCCTCCCAGCCGCCCGCCCGGATGGCACAGGCGCTCGGGGGCGTGGACCGGGCCGTGAGCACCACGGTCGGCCAGGAGCACCAGGACCTCCGGGACGCCCCGCCGGCCCTCGAACGCCCGAGCGGCGCGCCCCGGACGCAGGCCGGTGCCCCGCAGACCGGTGGGCCGGTGTCCACCGCGGTCGAGCCGATGAGCGAGGTGACCCCGCAGACGCTCGCCCGGCAGCGGGAGGCCGCCCCGCCCCCGACCGCGGACACCCCGAATCCCGCGACCCGGGTCAAGGACCCGGTCGTCGCCGGGGGCGGTGAGGACAAGGCCGGTGACGCCGAGATCCAGCAGCTCCAGAGCGCGGTCAACGGCGTACCCACCCGTGACGACCGGCTGTACACCACCGTCGGCGCCGTGCCCAGGGTCAGGCTCGCAGGTGAGACCGATCCTGCGCTCGCCGACGAGCAGCGCCGGCAGACCGAGGACCGGATCAACCGGACGCACGCGCTCGGACGGCAGGACGCGGCGGTCGGACTGGGCGAGGACCAGGTCTACCCGGACGCGCCGGGCGAGACGCTCACCGCCTCGGTGCCAGGACGCACACCCGCAGGCGGCGCGCCCGCCGAGGCGGGCGGTCCGGGCACCGGCGGGGCGGATCCGGACACGGTGTCGGCGGTGGCCGCACAGGAACGCGGCCCGCAGATCCAGGCGGGCTTCGCCGACGGCCGCGGCCGGATGGGCGGGGCACGGCAGGACAAGCAGAACCAGTCCGACCAGGCGAAGGCGGACAACCGGGCCCGGGTCCGGCAGACGGTCGCGGAGAACAGCGACCAGCAGGCCGCCGTACGCCAGGAAGCGCGCGAGGACGCGGCCGGCCGGCGCGGTGAGTGGCGTGACGAGCAGGACAGGGCGGTCGAGGACAACACCAGGACCGCGAACGACGCGCACACCAAGGCCCGCGAGGACACCGGCGCGAAGAAGACCGAGGCCGACGCCGCCGTCGACCGGCGCAGGAACGAGGACAACGACCGGATCGGGAGGGAGCGCCGGGGCGCCGAGGAGAAGGCCCGCAAGGAGCGCGAGGCCGGGAAGGAGGAGTCCGCCAACTGGTGGAGCTGGGCCAAGTCCAAGGTCAAGGCGGCCTTCGACGCCCTCGTCTCGGTGATCAAGGGCGTGTTCGACCTGGCGGTCAAGGCGATCGACGCGATCAAGGAAGGTTTCAAGAAGGCGGTCGACGGACTGATCGACCTGGCCGCGAAGGCGATCACCGGCCTCATCAAGGGCCTCGCGCACGTGCTGCTGGCCGTGGTGAGTGTGATCGGCACGGTCTTCCCCGCCGTCGCGGAGAAGATGCGCAGGGCGATCGTCTCGATGCGCGACGCCGCCGTCGCCAAGGTGCAGCAGCTCGCCGACCGGCTGAAGAAGGCGGTCAACGCGCTCATCGACGCCCTGGCCGGCGCGTTGGTCGCGGTTCTGCGGCTGTACGAGAAGGCGCTGCTCGCGGCCGTCGAGGTGGTCCGCGGCGCGGTGATGAAGGCGATCGCGTTCGTCGATTCCGCGATCAAGCTTCTCGGAGAACTCGCGGCACTGGTCAAGGACATCGCGCCGGACCCGATCGGCTGGATCCGCAAGCTCGGCGCCGCGGCCAGGGAGGGGGTCCGCACCTTCCTTTGGGGCGCGATCAGGACCGCGGTCAAGGTGTGGTTCAACGAGAAGGTCGAGTCCGTCGTCGGCATCGGCAGGATGCTGTGGAACGTGCTGGTGAAGGGCTGTATGTCGGTCGCGCAGATCGGCAGGATGGCCTGGCAGGCGATCGTGAGGTCGCTGCCCGCGATGATCGTCTCGATCGTCGTCGAGAAACTGATCGGCCTGATCGTCCCGGCCGCCGGCGGCATCATCGCGATCGCCCAGGGCGTGATGGCGGCCTACCAGAGCGTCAGCAGGGTCATCGCCGCGTTCAGCGCGTTCCTGACCTTCCTGAAGGCGGTGAAGGCCGGTGGTGTGGCGGCTGCGTGCCTGTTCGCGCGGGCCGTCGCGGCCGGTGCGGTGGCACTGCTGGAGTTCATCGCGAACTTCCTGATGGCGCGGATCGGGAAGGCGCTGAAGGGCGTCGGCACGAAGCTCAAGGGCATCGCCGAGAGGATCATGAAGGGCCTGGGCCGTGGCGCCCGCGCCGTCAAGAAGGCCGCCGGCCGTGGGGTCAACGCCGCCCGCGAGGCGGTACGGCGCGGGGTGACGGCCGTCAGGCGCGGTGCCGTCGCCGCCGCGCAGGCGGTCAGGCGCGGGGTCACCGCGGGGGCCCGGGCGGTGCGTTCGGGCGCGCGTCGGGTGGGCGCCGCGGCCAGAAGCGGGCTGCGCGGGGCGGCCGACGGGGTACGGCGCGCGGCGGGCGCGGTCGGCCGGGTGGTCGGGCCCGCACTGAAGACGGTCAACCGGACGATCAGGCGCCTGGGTGCCAGGCTCGCGAACAGCAGGCTCGGCCGCGCGCTGAGGACGAGCGCCCGCAAGCTGAAGAACCTGGTGACCAAGGGCAGGGAGAAATTCAGGGCCTGGCGCAAGAAGGTCGCGGACCGCCGCGGGCAGAACCGCCGGAACAAGAGGAAGAAACCCCAGGAGTCCAAGGAGGTGCGGCTCGCCCGGATCATCGCGAGGCTGCGGCCCGTGCTGCGGAGGCTCTTGAAGTCCGGGGTGCGCAAAGGGCCGTTGCTCGGAGTCCTGGCCGGCCTGCGGGGCTGGTACCGCCTCAAGAGGCTCTCCCTCTCGAACGGCGGCAAGGGACAGATCCGTGCCGGTCTGAGCCCCGAGCAGCCCGTCACCGACGAGGAGACGGTACGGCTTCTGGACATCAGCCACCGCGTGGCCAGGCGGATCGACGAGATCCTTCGTCGCCAACGTGAGGGCTCGGCACGCCAAGGCGCGCGACAGCCGGCCGACCCGACCACGCTCACTGCCGTGCAGGGTGGCCACACACTGGCCGAATTCCACCAGATGTCCGTGCAGAAGACGGCCGGGAATCCCGTTCAACTGATCCAGGCCGAGAACGCGCGCTTCCCGATCGAGGTCGGCTCGAACGGTGTCTTCCGTATGAAGGACCCGAAAACCGGCGAGATGATGCGGGAGTCCTACTTCGGGATCATTCAGACAGGCGTCAAGGACGTGGGCGCGCAGAAGTTCCAGGACTATCTGCGCTTCGCCCAGCTCAACGACTACAACAGCCTTCCCGATACCAGGGCAGCCGCTGCGGCCGTGTACCTGCAGAAGACGCACACCTTGGCCGAGGGCCTGAGGGCGCCCGAGGGGGCATTCATCGGACGTGCCAATCTGCAGCACATCGTCAACACGCCTCCCGATCGTGTCGCGTCGATGCTGAAGACGGCCCACCGTGAGAACTCCTGGATGCGCGCCGGGTCGGTCCAGGCATTCCGCCAGCTGTCGGCGGTCAGGAGCGGGCTGGATCCCGCGATGTCCCCCGCCGACCAGCTGGCCTATGTCGGGCAGCATCGCGATCGGCTGTCGAAGCTGGACCAGAAGTACGTCGAGGGCATGCGCTTCCGGGTTCCTTACAACAGGAGCAAGACCGACGAGCAGCTCAGACGAGGACTCGAGACTCCGGTCGGAATGCTTCGCAAGGAGATCGACATCCTGCTCGCGCTGCACTTCGGCGAGGGAGTGGTGGTTCTTCCGGAGGAAAGGCCGAAGCTGCTCCAGCGCGTGGACGACGAGGTGATCGACATGGTGCTGCGCCGACTCGGGTTCCTGGATCCGCGGTGACGAGAAGGAGTCGATGACTGTGGACGTATGCAGGAGCCGGAGGCTGGTCCTGCCCGGCCCTTCCGCGCTGCCGGCGCTGACGGAGTTCGCAAGCCGGCGCGAGTTCAAGCTGATCCGGGACGCCACCTCCGATCCACGGTTCGGGGTGACGCGCGAACTCGCCTGGGAGCTGGCTCCGGGACTGGACCTCTACTACGTCGAGGAGACCTCGCTGGCGAGTTGCTTCCTCCAGGTCGAGGGGGACGACCGACGGAACGTGAACGAGATGGCGGATGTCCTGGCCGAACTGTTCCGCGCGCCCTCCCCTGAGCAGCTGCTCGACGACGTCGACTCGGCCGCCACGGCGCAGCAGCACGCGTCGGCGATCCTGCGCCTGGGACTCGGCGCACCGGCGGCGTTCGACGAGGAGATCCACCGCCGGATCGCGGCAGCGATCGAAGCGGACGCCGAGGACATCCGCAGAGCCGGTATCTGGGCGACGGCGTTCTCGCGCTGGCCGGAGTTCGGGGAGCTGCTGGAACGAGTCGCCACGACCGACGAGGTGCCGGAACTGCGCCGCGCGGCGGCGATCGCCGGCCGGTTCAAGGGGGAACAGGCATGACCAGGTACGCGGATCTCCCCAAGCCGGTGCAGGCCGGGATCGTGATCGTGGACCCCGAGCGGGGGACACCGCAGCGGGTCGTCGTGCTGCAGTTCAATCCGGACTCCCTGGAGCGGAGCATCGCGCCGCAGGTGGGCGGTGGGGAGCAGCAGGGGGATCGGACCGAGGCGCTGCGGCTCAAGGGGCCGGCGGTCGAGTCGTGGAAGTTCACCGCCGAGTTGGACGCCACCGACCAGCTCACCGTGCCGTCGCCGCTCGGTGTCCATCCGCAGTTGGCGGCACTGGAGATGCTGATCCAGCCGCCGGCCGCGCAGGTGCGGGCGAACAGCCGGCTGGCCGGGCTCGGCATGCTCGAGATCACGCCCGTCGAGCAGCCGCTGACGCTGTTCGTCTGGGGTCCGCGACGCGTCGTACCGGTGCGGCTGACCGAACTCTCGGTCACCGAGGAGGCGTTCGACCAGCAGTTGCAGCCGATCCGGGCCACGCTCGCGGTCGGGCTGCGGCTGCTGACCGTCAGCGACCTGCCCGCCGGGCATCGCGGCGCGGAGCTGTATCTCGCGCATCTCGCGCAGAAGGAGCGCCTGGCGGGGCAGCTCGCCGCGGGCCGGCTCGCCCAGCTCGGACTGACCGGCATCTGATCCTCGTACACCGAACGAAGAAGGGGGCAGGGCATGGCAGGGATGCTCGATGACATTCCGGCGCCGGATCCGTATCCGCGGACCAGCAGGTACCACGGCGTCGGGCAGTCGGTGCACACGACGGCGGACGGGCGCGAGATCCCGTACACACCGCGGCGGATCCTGCCGCCGCCGGAGCGGCTGGTGCAGATCGACGAGCACGTGGTGGCCGAGGGGGACCGCGCCGACAACCTGGCGAACCGGTACCTGGGCGACGCCGAGCAGTGGTGGCGGATCGCGGACGCGAACCCCGTCATGGATCCGGCCGGCCTGACCCGGACCCCGGGCCGGGTCCTGCGGATCACGCTGCCGGACCAGACCGGCTGACGGGACGACGGCGGTGCACGGAGAGGGAGGGGAGCGATGGCTGAGGCGCCCGTCCGGTTGTTGCTGATGATGGGGCGGCAGATCGCGGTGCCGGCGCCCGAGGCGGTGACCGAGGCGTTGCTGTCGGCGCAGATCACGGTCAGCGCGGGGCAGCGCAGCGGGTTCCAGCTGGCGTTCGACCTGTCGAAGAGCGGGCTGATCGGGCGGACCCTGCTGCCGTCCGGGTTCTTCGACCCGCCGACCCGGGTGGTGCTGACGGCGATCGTGCGGGGGACGCCGACGGTGCTGATGGACGGGATCGTCCTGCGGCACGAGGTCGGTGTGAGCGGGGTGCCGGGACAGTCGACGCTGACGCTGACCGGCGAGGACCTGACGGTGCTGATGAACCTCGAACCGCGGCAGGGTCTGACGTATCCGGCGATGGGTCCGGCGATCCGGGTGGCGACGATCATCGCGCGGTACGCCCAGTACGGGATCGCGCCGCTGATCGTCCCCGAGCTGGTGCCGCAGACACCGCTGCCGACACAGCGGGTGGAAGTCCAGACGGGCACCGATCTCGAATACCTCAACGAGCTGGCCAAGGCGAACGGGTACGTCTTCTACCTCGACCCCGGTCCGGTGCCGGGGATGAGCAAGGGCTACTGGGGACCCGAGGTGCGGCTCGGCGTCCCGCAGCACGCGCTGACCGTGAACTCCGACCATCTGTCGAACGTGGACCAGATGACGTTCGGCTTCGACGGCTCGGCCCGGGAGCAGCCGGTCGCCCGCGTCCAGATCCCCGCCACCAAGGTGGCGCTGCTGCTGCCGGTGCCCGAGGTGAGCGTGCTGCGGCCGCCGCTCGCGGCCCGGCCGGCGCCGGCCCTGAAGAAGAAGGTGCTCGCGGACACCGCGAAGAAGGAGCCGGCGCAGGCGGTCGCCGAGGCGCTCGCCAAGGCGGTCGAGTCGTCCGACGCGGTGAGCGGCTCCGGCCAGCTGGACGTCACCCGCTACGGACAGGTGCTGCGGGCGCGCGAGCTGGTCGGGGTGCGCGGGGCGGGGCTGACGTACGACGGCCTCTACTACGTGAAGTCCGTGACGCACAACCTGCAGCGCGGCTCGTACACCCAGAACTTCACCCTGGCCCGCGAGGGCCTGGTGTCCCTGACCCCGGCCGTGCTCCCGTGAGGACGACAGATGCCAGAAGCGACGAAGTATCTCGGCAAGTACCGCGGCACCGTGGTGAACAACGTCGACCCGTTGCAGCAGGGCCGGATCCAGGCCACGGTGCCGGACGTGCTCGGCGACACCCCGTGCACGTTCGCGATGCCGTGTCTTCCGGTGGCCGGTCCGCAGACCGGGATGTACGCCGTCCCGGTGGTCGGGGCCGGGGTGTGGATCGAGTTCGAGCAGGGCGACCCCGGCTTCCCGATCTGGACGGGCTGCTGGTTCGGCTCGGTGGCCGAGGTGCCGCCGCCCGCGCTGGCCGGCCCGCCGGGGCAGCCGAACATCCTGCTGCAGACCCGCGGCCAGTACAGCGTCCTCATGTCCGACCTGCCCGGCGGCCCCGGCATCACCCTGCGCTCACCGGGCGGGGCGATGATCACGGTCAACGACACCGGAATCCTGATCAGCAACGGCAGGGGCGCGACGATCTCGCTGGTCGGCAATGTGGTGGACGTCAACACCGGCGGGCTCACGGTGACCTGACCATGACGAACCTGCTGCACGTGAACGCGACCGTGAGCTGCCCGCACGGCGGGCGGGCGTCGTATCTGCCCGCCGCCCCACGGGTGAACCTGTCCGGCCTGCCGGCCGCCACCGTGGCCGGCACCTGGCTGATCGCGGGCTGCCCGTTCACCGTCGGGCCCAAGCCCCAGCCCTGCGTGACGATCCGCTGGGTGACACCGGCGGCGCGGGTGACGGTGGCCGGGGCGCCGGTGGTGACACAGGCGTCGACCGGGCTGTGCCTCAGCGCGGAGCAGGTCCCGCAGGGGCCGCCGCTGGTGACGGTCGTACAGCAACGAACCAAGGGGGTCTGAGCAAGTGACCGAGCGGATCGACATCGACTTCCCGTTCCGGGTGGACAGACGGGGGCGGACGGCCGACGTCGGCTACGACGGCCACCTCGGGGACCTGATCGAGCTGGTGCTGTTCACCAGCCCGGGCGAGCGCGTGATGCGGCCGGACTTCGGCTGCGGCCTGCTGGACCTGGTCTTCGAGCCGAACAGCCCGGAGCTGGCGGCCACCCTGCAACTGGCCGTCCACGCACAGCTGGAGCGCTGGCTGGGGGACGCGATCCAGATCGAGGCGGTGGTGGTCGACAGCGACGACAACGTGCTGCGGGTCCGGGTGGCGTACCTCGTCCGCGCGACCGGTGACCGCCGTACCGAGACCTTCGAAGGGAGGGCGCCATGAGCACCGGGGCGACGGCATCGTGCGGGACCGGGCACCGGCGCGGGGACATCAGGGCCGCGCGGCTCAACGGCGTCGATGCCGTGGAGGCCCACGACGACGGGCTGACGCTGGTGGTGACGTTCCTCGGCAGGGCGCCGAAGCGGCTCACCCCGGGCAACATCCGGATCGACGGCGGCCGCCGGATCACCGGAGTGCACGTCACCGAGGTGACGATCGAGCGCGCGGAGGACGCGGACCTGGACGACCGGGCGTTCGTCGTGGTCGACCGCACCGGCGACACCTCGCCGTACACGCTGTCCGTGGTGGAGCCGGACGCCTACGGGCGGCCGGGGACCGAGCCGCGGGCCGGGTTCGACCCGCGCTACTCCCGTGCCGACTTCGTGTTCCATCCGCAGTGCCCGGCCCGGTCCGACTGCGTGTGCGGGTGCGGCGGGGCGCACGACGCCCGCCCGGCACCGGTGATCGACTACACGGCGCGGGACTACGCGACGCTGCGCCGGCAACTGCTGGACCGGATGACGCTGGTCGCGCCCTCCTGGGTCGAGCGGCATGTGCCGGACCTCGGGACGACCGTGGTCGAGCTGCTCGCGTACGTCGGTGACCAGCTGGAGTACCAGCTGGACGCGGTGGCGACCGAGGCGTACCTGCACACCGCGCGGCGGCGGACCTCGGTGCGCCGGCACGTCCGGCTGGTCGACTACCCGATGCACGACGGGTGCAACGCGCGGGCCGCGGTGACGCTGGGCGTGGACGACGAGGTGACGCTGCGGCCGGGCACGTTCCGGTTCGCGGCGATCGACGTCAGCCAGGTGGACCCGGTGGAGCGGCCGGACCTGGGCGCGGTCGTGACCGAGGCGGCGCTGGCCGCCCTGCCGCCGGCCGTGCGGACCGAGGTCTTCGAGCCGCTCGCGAGCGGGGAGACCGAGCTGCGGCCGACGCACAACCGGATCCGGTTCCACACCTGGGGCGACGAGGAGTGCTGTCTGCCGAAGGGCGCCACGTCCGCGACGCTCGTCGACGAGGGGCTGTACCTGGTGCCCGGTGACCTGCTGGTGATCGAGGAGGTGCTCGGCCCGCGCACCGGCGCGGCGGCCGACGCCGACCCGGCGCACCGGCAGGTGGTGCGGCTCACCTCGGTGACGCCGGCGTGCGACGCGCTCTACGACCGGGCGGTCGTGGAGGTCACCTGGGCGGACGAGGACGCGCTGACGTTCGGCGCCTGTCTGACCACGACGGGCGGCCCGGCGTGCGAGCGGCTCGTCGACGTGACCGTCGCGCGGGGCAACGTCGTCCTGGTCGACCACGGGCGCGACCTGACCTTCTGCGGCGGCAGCCCGGAGGAGTACGACGTCCCGGCGGCGGCGGCGCCCCCGCCGGTGTGCGCGTCCGGCTGCTGTCCGGACCGTCCCGAGCAGGGGCCCGTCGGGGAGGCCGTCGTGGGGCTGATGACCGTGGCGCGGCGCGGGGAGCAGCTCACCGAGGAACAGGTCGCGACCGTGCGCGCCCTGGTCGGCCGGGCCGCGCTGGACCGGGCCGGACTGGACGCCGGCGCGCCCGCGGCCGACCAGGCGGCGAGCCTGGACACGCTGCTGGCGCAGCTCACCTACCCGGGCACGGCGGAGCCGTTCCGCCCCGAGCCGGCCGACGGGCCGGTGACGCACCGGACGGCCTACCCGGACCCCGCGCTGGTGTCGTCCGGGCAGGCGGACCTGCTCGACGGCATCGCGGCGCGGGCCAGGGCGCGGATCACCACGCTGTGGCGCGCGGCCCGGCCGCTGACCGAGGAGGAGATCGCCGAGCTGCGGCTCCTGGTCGGGCAGACGGTGCTGGACCGGCTCGGCCTCGCCCACGACGAGGCACGGGCGCTGCGCGACCTGCTGCTGCGCTACGAAGCGTTCCTGGGGGCCAGGATCCGGCGGCTGGCGCGGCTGTCCCGCCGGGCCCGCGACGGCGAGGTGCTCGGCGGCTGGCTGCTGGAGGAGCTCGCGCAGACCTGGGGTCCGGCGTACGCCGACGGTCTGCGGGCCGACGACCCGCGGCTGGCCGGACCGGCCTTCGCCGCGCTCGCCCAGGACCCCCGCGCCGCGCTGCCCGCGGTGACCGTCACGGCCCGCACACCGGACGGCACCCCGGCGGGGGAGTGGACGCCGCGCCGCGATCTGCTGACCGCGACCCCGGACACCAAGGCGTTCGTCGGCGAGGCCGAGCAGGACGGCCGGCTGACCCTGCGGTTCGGCGACGGCGTGCACGGCGAGCCGCCTCCGCCGGGCGGGCGGATCGCGGTCCGCCATCGCGTGGGCAACGGCACCGGGGGCAACGTCGGTGCCGAGGCCATCGGGCACCTGGTGCTGTGCGACGGCCACGACGACGCCGTCACGCTGGTGCGCAACCCGCTGCCCGCGCGCGGCGGGACCGAGCCGGAGGCCCTCGACGACGTACGACGGCTGGCGCCGCTCCAGCCGCACCGGGTCAGGCTCCGGGCGGTGACCCCGGACGACTACGCCGAACTGGCCTCGGCGGTGCCGGGGGTGCAGCGGGCGGCGGCCGACCTGCGCTGGACCGGCACCGGCCAGGAGGTGCACGTCGCGGTCGACGCCCTCGGCACCGGGGCGCCGGGCGCGAGGCTGCTGGCCCGGGTCGCGCACACGCTGGACGGCGTACGGCGGATCGGGCACGACGTGGTCGTGCGGCCCGCGACGGCGGTGCCCGTGGACCTGGAGCTCCAGGTCTGTGCCGCCGCCGGCCATCAGCGCGGTCATGTGCGCGACGCGGTGCGGCGGACCGTGCTGGCGCTGTTCGCGCCGGACGCGGTGACGTTCGGCGATCCGGTGCGGATCAGCCGGGTGGTCGCGGCGGCGGCCGCCGTACCGGGCGTGACGAGCGTGCTGGTGACCCGGCTCAGGAGGCTGTTCGCGCCGGACGCCGGCGAACTGGACGACGGCCTGCTGCGGATCGGACCGCTGGAGGTCGCCCAGCTGGACGACGACCGCGACCGGCCGGAGAACGGCCGACTGCACATCGAGATCGGGGGAGGCCGATGACCGGGGGCTGTCGGTGCGGTGCGGGCGGCGGAGCCTGCTGCACCGGAACCGAGCTGGAGACGCCGTTCAGCCGGGCGAACCCGCCGGGGCTGCCGCAGATCGCGTACCGGACCGGCGACCACCACGCGTTCTGGTCGTCGACGCTGGCGCGGCTGTCCGGCCCGGCGTACCCGGAGCTGCGCGACCTGCTGGTACGCACCCCGGACGACCCGGCGCTGTCGTGGCTCGACGCCTGGGCGGTGCTGGGCGATCTGCTCGGGTTCCACACCGAGCGGGTGGCGAACGAGGGATACCTGCGCACCGCGACCCGGGCGGACTCGCTGCTGCTGTTCGGCCGGCTGCTGGGGCACACCCCGCGGCCGGGCGTCGGCGCGGGCGTGTACCTCGCCTACCAGGTGGACCGGGACCGGGCGGTCACGATCCCGGCCGGGTCGCGGGCCCAGAGCGTGCCGGGGACGGGCCAGGAGCCGCAGTCGTTCGAGACCGTCGAGGACCTCGCGGCCCGGGCGGCGTGGAACGACCTGAAGGTGCGGCGGCGGCGGCCCTACCCGGTGCGGCTGCTGTCCGGCCGCACGATCGACCGGCGCGAGGTGCACCTGGCCGGTGCGGGGGCGCGGCTGCAGACCGGTGACCGGCTGCTGTTCGTGTTCGGCACCGAACCGGGGCGGCAGGCGCTCGACGTGGTGCAGACGAGCACCGTCGACGAGGCCGAGGGGATCACCTCGGTGCTCATGCCGGGCGCGAAACCGCCGACGCTCGCCGCGCTGGAGGACGGGTTCCGGGACAAGGTCGCCGAACTGCTGGAGGACGACAAGTACCGCGACAGCAGGATTGTCGGACGCTATGTCGACACCGTGCTCGTGCCGCTGCGCGACCGGCTGCCGTCCGAGCCCGGCGTGATCGAAGCCCGCGACGACGGGGACCCGGACGCGATCACGACCCCGACGGAGTTCGCGCGGGCGCTCGACGCCGCGTTGCAGCTGCTGGAGGAGTCGCTGGCGGCGGCGGCCCCGTACCCGGCGGTGCACGCCTTCCTCGCCGCACTGCGCACGGACCTGACCGCGATCCGCGAGCAGGCCGGCCGGCTGGAGCCCGAGCAGGACCGGCCCACGGAGGAGGACGGGAACCTGTTCGACCGGCTCGCCCTCGCCCGCTTCGTCACCACCACCGCCACCGGCGCGGACGACCCGGCACTGCTCGGACTGGCCGCGCTGCTCGGCTCGCTGCGCAAACCGCTCACCCCGCAGCCGTCGTCCGCCCGCGCGCTGCGGCTGGACCCGGCGAACGTGTTCGGCACCGGATCCGACGCCGGTGTCCGGCTGCTGACCGCGCTCGACCCGCGGCTCGCCTCCCTGTACGAGGCCTGGCGCCACGTCAACCTCACCAGGCCGCTGCCGCTCGCCGGGCTCCAGGCGATGCGCACGGTGGCGACCCCGTTCGGCGCCACCGCCCCGCATCAGCCGCAGTACGACAGGAACGGGCGGATCGTCGGGTACGTCGAGTGGCCGCTGACCGGGTCGAAGTCGCTGACCTTCACCGTCGAGTACGAGGACGGCACGCCGAAGACGCTCGTCCCCCGGTGGATCGAGTCCGGCAGCCCGGTCGGCGACTCGCAGACGCTGCCGTTCTCCGGTCTCCTCCAGGTGGGGCCGCTGGGGGTCTGGGTCACCACCACGACACCGGCCGGCGCACCGGCCACGGTGACCCTGCAGTGCTGGGGCAACGAGGTCGCACGCACGGTGACGTTCACCGGACCGAAGCCGGACAGCGGCACACCGCACGGCAAGATCACCGTCGAGGTCGCCCCGACGCTCGGGACCGACCCGGAGCCGGTCGTCAAGGACCTCCAGCCCGGCGACGAGGAGACCACCACCCACGGCGGCGTCAACGTCGTGCTCGGCCGGGCCGAGCGGGCAGAAGACCCGGACCGGGCCACGGTCGCCCTGACGACCACCAGCTCGGTGTCGACGAAGGTGCTCGTGCTGGACGCCGTGTACCCGGGCATCGGACCCGAGAGCTGGGTCGTGATCGAGCGGCCCGGCGCCGTACCGTCGCTGCAGAAGCTGGTCACCCGGGTCGAGACCGCCCGGGTCATCTCCCAGGCGGACTTCGGCATCACCGGCAAGGTCACCGAGCTGACCCTGGCGGACGCGTGGCTCGGCCCCGAGGACACCCAGCTGTCCCAGATCCGCAGGACCACGGTGTACGCGGGCGGCGAGCCGCTCACCGTCGCCACCGAGCCGATCCCGGAGGACGTGGCCGGCCGAGTCGTCGAGCTGGCCGAGCTGTACGACGAACTCGAGCCGGGCCGCTGGGTGATCGTGTCCGGCGAGCGCACCGACATCCCCGGCACCCCCGGGGTGCGGGCCGCCGAGCTCGCGATGGTCGCCGGTGTCTCGCACGCGGTCGACCCGGCCAAACCCGGGGAGCCGGTGCACACCACGATCACGCTCGCCGGACCGCTGGCGTACACCTACCGCCGAACGACGGTGACGGTCCACGGCAATGTCGTACGGGCCGACGCCGGCGCCACCCGGGACGAGCCGATCGGCAGCGGCGACGCGGGGCGGGCCGGGCAGCGCTTCACGCTGTTCGCCGCACCGCTGACCTGGCTGCCGGCCGACAACCCGCGCGGCGCCCGCAGCACGCTCCAGGTGCGGGTCGACGGGGTGCTGTGGCAGGAGGTGGACAGCCTCGCCGGTCAGCCGCCCACCGCGAAGGTCTACGTCACCGGCACCGGCGAGGACGGCCGCACCACGGTCGGCTTCGGCGACGGCGTGCACGGCGCCCGGCTGTCCACCGGCCACGAGAACGTCCGGGCCCGCTACCGGGTCGGTATCGGCGCCGCGGGCAATGTCGCCGCCGACACCGTGACCACGCCGCTGACCCGCCCGCTCGGCGTCACCGGGGTCACCAACCCGCTGCCGGCCGGCGGCGGGGCCGATCCGGACGGGCTGCGGCAGACCCGGCGGCAGATCCCGCTCTCCGTGGCGGCGCTGGACCGGCTGGTCGGGATCACCGACTACGAGGACTTCACCAGGTCGCGGGCCGGGATCGGCCGGGCCGCGGCAGGGCGGATCCTCGCCGGCCGCGAGCTGATGCACGTCACCATCGCGGGCGCCGGTGACATCACCCTCGACGAGGACGGCGAGATCGTCCGCTCGCTGCGCTCCGCCCTCGCGCTGTACGGCGACCCGCAGCTGCCGGTCCGGGTGGACGTGCGCGAGCTCGTGCTGCTGGTGATGTCGGCCGGGCTGAGGATCGCGCCGGACCACTCCTACGACCTGGTGGAGCCGACGGTACGACGCGCGCTGCTGGAACGGCTCGGGTTCGACAACCGTGAGCTGGGCCAGCCGGCGTACCTGTCCGAGGCGATCGCCGCCGCGCAGGCGGTGCCGGGCGTCGAGTACGTCGACGTGGACGTGTTCGCCGGTGTCCCGGGCAGCCTGACGCCGGCCGGGCTCCAGAAGCTGGCGTCCACGCTGACCACGCCGAACCCGACGGTGCCGGCCCGGCGGGCGTCCTACGCCGTCGAGTACCACGACGTGCGGCCGCTCGACGGCGCCGCCCCCGCGTCCTACCGCGAGTCGCTGACCTCGGTCGCCGCACAGGCCGGCATCACGGTCGCCGAACTGCTCCGGCTGAACCCCGGGCTGGCACCGGCCGAGCCGCTGCCGGCGGGCACCCGGGTCGTGGTGTTCGCCGGCGTGCGGCCCGCACAGCTGGTGCTGCTGTCACCCGCCGTCCCGACCACGCTGATCCTGAAGGAGGTACGCGGATGAGCCGCAGGCCGGACCGACTGAGCGAACTGATCGCGCTGCACCTCCGCCAGACCGACGCCGAGAACGGGTCCGCGCTGCGGGCGCTGCTCGCGGTGATCGGCGAGCAGGTCGACCTGGTGCAGAGCGACCTGGAGCGGCTCTACGACAACTGGTTCGTGGAGACCGCCGAGAGCTGGGCGGTCCCCTATCTAGGCGACCTGGTGGGCTACCGGCTGCTGCCCGGGCACGAGGAGGCGCTCGCGACGGCGGCCACGGACCGGCTGGTGGCCCGGCTGGCGCCGCGCCGGGACGTCGCCGCGACGGTGGCGTCCCGGCGGCGCAAGGGCACGCTGCCCATGCTGGAGGAGCTGGCGTCGTCGGTGGCCGACTGGCCGTCCCGGGCGGTCGAGTTCCACCGGCTGCTGCTGCGTGACCAGCCGATCAGGCTGTACCCGTCCTCGGACGAGGCGGCGGCGCGGCGGGCCCGGGCGGCACCGGGGCTGGTCGACGTGCGCGACGACGCGGCGCTGGTGGGGATCGGCGGGCCGTTCGAGACCCAGGGCCATCTCGCCGAGGCCGCGCGCATCGGCTCGGCACGGCGGCCGGGCCGCTACCGGCCGGCGAACGTCGGGGCCTACGTGTGGCGGCTGAGGCCGCAGCCGCTGACCCACGCACCGGCGTACTGCATCGACCGGGCGCGCAACCAGTTCACGTTCTCGATCCTCGGCAACGACGTGCCGCTGGCGACCGGGCCGGTGCCCGAGCCCTCGCCGGAGCACCTCGCGGGACGGGAGCATGTGCCGGCGCCGATCACCCGGCGCGAACTGGCCGACCGGCTGCCGGACTTCTACGGCCGGGACAAGAGCTTCGCGATCTGGCGGGACGGGCACCGGGACCCGGTGCCGGTGAGCGACATCGTGGTGGCCGACCTGTCCGGCTGGTTCTACCGGGCGCGGCGCGGCCAGGTGGTGGTGGACCCGGAGCTCGGGCGCATCGTGTTCGGGGCGCGGTCGGCGCCGCGCCGCGGGGTGTGGGTGAGCTACCACTTCCTCCAGCCGTCCGGCCTCGGCGGCGGGGAGTACCCGCGGGACGTGACGACGCCGGGCGCGGCGAAGGTGTACCGGGTGGGGCCGGACGAGGAGTTCGAGCGGATCCAGCAGGCCTACGCGGCCTGGCAGCGCGACAACCGCGATGGCGGCCGGCCGGAGGCGGTGATCGAGATCGCGGACTCCGGGGCGTACCAGGAGCAGCTGGAGTTCGTGCTGTCGCCGGGGGACCGGCTGGAGGTGCGTGGCGCGGAGCGCAGGCGGCCGGTGCTGCGGCTGCTGGACTGGTACAGCAACCGGCCGGACTCGCTGCAGATCCGGGCGCTCCGCGCGGAGGAGGGCGACCGCCGGCCGCCGCCGCGGTTCGTGCTCGACGGGCTGCTGGTCACCGGCCGCGGGGTCAGCGTGACCGGGCCGATGGGCGCGGTCGTCGTACGGCACTCGACGCTGGTCCCCGGGTGGTCGCTGGAGCCGCACTGCCGCCCCACCCACCCGGAGGAGCCCAGTCTGGTGCTGGAGAACACCACGGCGTGCGTGGAGATCGCGCACAGCGTCCTCGGATCGATCCTGGTGGTGAACGACGAGGTCCGCACCGATCCCGTCACCGTGTGCGTCACCGATTCGGTGCTGGACGCGACCGCCGCGGACCGCGAGGCGGTGTCGGCGCCGGACTGCCGGCACGCGCACGCGGAGTTGACGGTACGGCGGTCGACGGTGATCGGCGAGGTGCACGCGCACGCGGTCCGGCTGGGCGAGAACGCGGTCTTCGACGGTCTGATGCACGTCGCGCGGCGGGGGATCGGGTGCCTGCGGTTCTGCTATGTGCCGCCGGGCTCACGGACCCCGCCCCGCTACCACTGCCAGCCGGACCTGGTCGCGGAGGACCTGCGGCGGCTCGCCGAGTCGGGTGACGTGGACCCGGCCGACCTGCCGCGGTTGCGTGCGCTGGAGGCCGCGCGGGTACGGCCCCGGTTCACCGGCCGGCGGTACGGGGCGCCGGCCTACCTCCAGCTCGCGCCGTCGTGCGCGGCGGAGATCGCCCGGGGCGCGGACGACGGCTCCGAGCTGGGGGTGCTGCACGACCTGTACCAGCCGCAGCGCGAGGACAACCTGAGGGCGCGGCTCGCGGAGTTCACCCCGGCCGGTCTGGACGCCGGGATCGTCCCGGCCAACTGACACGGCGCCGATCGAGGAAACGGGAGGGAAAGGATGCACGGCGATTTCTCACGCCGGACGTACCGGCCGGAGGAGCACTACGTCGCGGTGGTCGGCCAGCAGGGCCGGGTGCTGCTGGACGCCGAGGCCAACGAGCAGGCCGAGCTGGGTCTGGCGGCCGACCGGGCCCTGGCCGCCGACCTGATCGGCCGGCACGGCGGGCCCGGTGACGGCTTCAGGATCGAGTACGACGCGGAGTCCGAGGGCGAGAAGGCCTCGCTCACCATCGCGCCCGGCAGGTACTACGTGGACGGCATCCCGGTCGACGCCACCCGTCCGGAACCGCTGCCGGCGGTGGAGGAGTGCGGCGGCCGGCCGACGGAGACCGGGCACGATCACCCGGACACGGCCGCGAAGAAGCTCGTGGCCGCGAAGAGGACGGCGTCCGCGAAGGCCGCGGCGAGGACCGACGACAGCACCGGGTGCGACCCGGCGTGGACGTACTGGGACCAGCCGTACGCCTACCGCGATGCCGAGCGGGTCGAGGACGAGCTGCCGTCCGGCCCGTTCCTGGCCTACCTGCGGGTGCACGACCGGCTGGTGACGGCCGTACAGGACCCCCTGCTGCGGGAGACCGCGCTCGGCGCCGCGCTGCCCGACACCACGGCGCGGGTACGGGTCGACTGGCAGGTGCTGCCCCTGGAGCTGGGGGAGGACCGGTGGAGTGATCCCGCGGGGGCGTTCGACGCGTGGGTCGCCGAGCAGCAGGACCGCACCTGCCGGCTCGCCGCGCACTCCGAGCGGCCGGCGCGGGTCGAGAACGACCCGTGCCTGGTGGCGCCGGACGCGCGCTACCGCGGACCGGAGAACCAGCTCTACCGCGTGGAGATCCACCGCGGTGGCGAGGCCGGCGAAGCGTCGTACAAGTGGTCGCGCGAGAACGGGTCGGTGGTGCTGCCGCTGACCGACGTCGACGAGTGGGTCACCCTGGAGGCACTGGGCCGCGACGACAAACTCGACCTGGACGTCGGTGACTTCGTCGAGGTCGGCGACGACGCGTCCGCCGGGCGCGGCGAGATCCTCGACCTGCTCCAGGTGGTCGAGATCGACCTGCCCGGGCGGCGGGTGCGGCTGTCCGGGGAGCCGGACCCGACGGTCGGGCGGCAGCCGGGGCGGCATCCGTATCTGCGGCGCTGGGACCAGCTGGAGAGCCGCCGCCGCGGCGCGCCCAGGCTGGAGGGCGGAGCGGTGAAGCTGGTCGAGGGCGAGTGGATCGACCTCGAGGACGGGGTGCAGATCTACTTCGCGCCCTGTGGACGGTACGTCTCCGGCGATCACTGGACCTTCGCCGCCCGCACCGTCACCGGCGCCGTCGAGTGGCCCACGGACGCCGTGGGGCGGCCGCTGCTCGCGCGTCCGGCGGGCGTCGCCTACCACTACGCGCCGCTGGCGTGGATCGACGACGGCCAGGCCCAGGACCTCAGGAAGGTCTTCCGGCCGCTCACGGCCTGACCGCCGAAGCCGCGCCCCGCACCAGCCGCCCCGCCTCGCCGGCCCGCAGACTCGCCCGTGACGGGTGAGGCACCGCACGGCCCCCTGAGCTGCGATGGAAGGGCGGCCGGTCGGTCGCGGTCGCCGCCCGGCCGACGCCCACCGGCGTTCCGGGCCGACTCGGCGAGGTGGACACCGTGGCACACTGGCGGGCTCTGATCGTCCTCGGCACGGCCCAGTTCCTGATGGTGCTGGACACGTCCGTCATGAACGTCTCCATCAGCCAGCTGGTCGAGGACTTCGACACCGAGGTGACCGCCATCCAGGGCGTCATCACGCTGTACGCCCTGGTCATGGCCGCCTTCATGATCGTGGGCGGCAGACTGGGGGACATCTTCGGACGCCGCCGGATGTTCCTGTTCGGCCTCGGCGTCTACGCGGTCGGCTCGGCCCTGACCGCCGCCGCCCCCACCGTGTGGGTGCTGGCCCTGGGCTGGTCGGTCATCGAGGGGCTGGGCGCCGCGATGGTGCTGCCCGCCATGGCCGCCCTCGTCGCCGCCTCCTACCGGGGGCGGGACCGGGCCGTCGCGTACGGCGTCATCGGCGGGCTCGCGGGCGCGGGCATCGCGGTCGGACCGCTGCTGGGCGGCTGGGTGACGACGTACCTCACCTGGCGGCTGGTCTTCGCCGGTGAGGTGGTGGTGGTCCTGGCGATCCTCGCCTTCCGCCGTGTGATCGCCGACATCCCGCAGACCGGGCCCCGGCCGCGGCTGGACGGGATCGGCGCCGCGCTGTCGGCGGTGGGCCTGGCGCTCGGCGTGCTCGGGGTGCTCCAGAGCGGCACCTGGGGCTGGGTGCAGCCACGCAATCCGCCCTTCACCGTCCTGGGGTTCGCGCCGACCCTCTTCGTGATCGGCCTCGGCGCCGTCGTCCTGGCCGTCTTCGTGCACTGGGAGCGGCACCAGGAGCGGCGCCACGCCGACCCCCTGGTCCATCTCGACCTGCTGCACCAGCCCACCCTGCGCTCCGGCCTGCTGTGTCTGCTCAGCCAGAACCTCATCCTGCTCGGGCTGTTCTTCGCCATCCCGCTCTACCTCCAGGTCGTCCAGGGCTTCGACGCCTTCGAGACCGGACTGCGCCTGGTGCCCGTGTCCGTCACCATGCTCGTGGCGTCCACGCTCGCCGCCCGGCTCGGGCGGAAGGCGGGTGCGCGCCTGGTGGTACGCCTCGCCCTGCTGACCCTGCTCGCCGCCATCGTGTGGCTGCTGGCCACCATCGACCCGGACATCGACGACGTGCAGTTCGGCTGCGCGATGGGGCTGCTCGGCATCGGGATGGGCCTGCTCGCCTCGCAGCTCGGCAACGTCGTCCAGTCCAGCGTGGGCGAGGAGGAGCGCAGCGAGGTCGGCGGGCTGCAGTTCACCGCCCAGAACCTCGGGTCCGCGCTGGGCACCGCGCTCATCGGGTCCCTGCTCGTCGGTGCCCTCGCCCAGGCCTTCACCACCGAGGTGGAGAACGACCCGCGGCTGTCGGAGGAGACCGTGCAGAGCACGAGCATCGCCCTGGAGGCCGGGATCTCCTTCGTGCCCACCGACCAGGTGCGCTCGGCGGCCGAGCAGGCGGGGCTGCCGCCGGCCGAGGTCGACGCGCTCACCGAGGCCTACGCCACGGCGCAGCTCGACGGTCTGAAGGCGGGCATCCTCGCCGCCGGAGGCGTCACCCTGGCCAGTCTTCTCGTCACCTCGCACCTGCCGGGCCGGCCGCCCACCCGTCGTCCGCAGCCCTCGCGCGCCGGCGCGGTCTGACCCGCGAAGGAGCTCGGCATGTCCGACACGGAGCACCTCAGGGCCAGGGAGCCCACCCTCGGGCGGCGGTCCCGCGCCGACTACACCGGGGGCGTCTACGGCTCGATGCTCGCCGCGTCCGTCGTGGTCGGCGCCGGAGCGCTGGGCGACTTCCCCCGTCTGGAGCTGGTGGGGCTGCTGCTGCTGACGGGCGTGGCGTTCTGGCTGGCCCATGTGCACGCCCAGATGTTCGGGGCGCGGCTGGTCCAGCGGCGGCCGGGCCGCACGGTCCTGCTGCACGTGTGCCGGGAGGAGTGGCCGATCGTCGAGGCCGCCGTCCCGCCCTCGGTCGCCGTGGCCGTCAGCCCCCTTCTGGGCCTCGATCTCACGGGCACGCTGTGGCTCGCGCTGTCGGTCGCCGTGGCGGGCCAGGTCGGCTGGTCGGTGGCGGCGGCACGACGGGCCGGGGCCGAGTGGCCGCTGGTGGCCGTCACCGCCGCGGTGAACCTGCTGCTGGGCCTGGCGATCATCGCGTTCAAGCTGCTCATCACCCATTGACCGGGAGGTGGCCGGGAGGCATCGCCGCAGATCAGCCGAGTGGCCCGGGCGGCGTCTCACCTCTGGTGGGTGAGGCTCCGCGGCCCGCCGCGACGGACCATCGCAGGGAGACCACAAGGAAGGCTCATGCGCTACGAGATCCGTGTCGACGGACAGATGTCGGAGACGTTGACCAAGGTCTTTCCCGAGCTGGACCACGTCGTGATGTCCGGCCAGACCGTCCTGTTCGGGCACGTCGTCGACGAGGCGCATCTGTACGGCCTGCTGGCCCGCTGCCAGTCCCTGGGACTGCGCGTCCTGGAGATGCGGCAGATGCCGGACTGACCCCCGTTTGGAGGAGCCATGACCGTGCCGTCGTCGCCCGGCGGGGATCCCGCCGCCGTACTCTCCGCCCTCGGCCGCTCCTGGACCTGGCTGCTCGGGTCGGCCGTCGCCACGCTCGTCCCGGGCATCCTGGTGCTGGTCTGGCCCGACGAGACCCTGCACGTCCTCGCGGTGCTGATCGGGCTGTATCTGCTCGTGACCGGGCTGTTCCGGTTCGTCGCCGTCTTCGCCCGGGAGGACCACGGCGAACGGCTGCCCGGACTCCTGCTGTCCGTGCTGTACGTCCTGGCCGGCGTGCTCTGTCTGCGCAACCCGCTGCAGACCATCGCCGCGCTCTCGCTGATCGTCGGGGTCGTCTGGCTGGTGTCGGGCGTCCTCACCCTCTACACGGCCCTGGCCACCCGGGACCTGCCGCACCGGGGCTTCGTCCTGGCCGTGGCCCTGCTCGCCGTCGTCGCGGGCATCGTCGTGCTGGCCCTGCCCACCGAGTCGGCCCGGGCGCTGACCCGGCTGCTCGGGCTGTGGCTGGTGCTGCTGGGCCTCGCGGAGGTCGCGCTGGCCCTCGCCTGGCGGGCGGCGCTGCACCGGGCGGGTCTCACCCGCTCGGGGTGAGGCGCCCGGCGCTTGCCGTGCGCACGCTGAAGACGCAGTCAACGGCCGACGGGCGCAGGCCCGGAACGGAGGACCGAGATGACCGGGGACACGTACCTCGCCTACGACTATCCGCTGCTCAGCGCCTTCTGGACCATGCTGATCTTCTTCCTGTGGATCATGTGGTTCGTGCTGCTGTTCCGCGTGATCGTGGACATCTTCCGCGACGACGACCTCAGCGGCTGGGCCAAGGCCGGCTGGCTGGTGTTCTGCATCTGCCTGCCCTTCCTGGGCGTGTTCGTCTACGTCGTGGCCCGCGGGAAGAACATGGGCCGCCGGGAGATGGCGCAGGCGAGGGAACAGCAGCAGCAGTTCGACGACTACATCCGGGACACCGCCAAGGGCACCGGCGCCCCGACGAGCAGTGTGGACGAACTCGCCAAGCTGTCCGAGATCAAGGCCCGCGGGGACATCACGGACGAGGAGTACGACCGGGCCAAGCAGCTGGTCCTGAGCGGACACGGCTCCGCGAGCCACCGCTGAGCGGCCGGACGCCACCGAAGACACCGAAGTCACCGAATCGAGGCAGGGCATGACGACCAATCCGACGCCGACGCACGCGCGCGAGACCGGGCGGCACTGGGCCGAGGGTCTGACGGCGTTCGCCGCGGTCACCCTCATGATCGCCGGGGTGCTGGACATCTTCCGCGGGATCATGGGGATCGCCGAGGACGACATCTTCGTCACGACGAGCAGCTACGTCTTCCGCTTCGACCTCACCGGCTGGGGCTGGGTCCATCTGATCCTCGGGGCGGTCGCGGTGATCGTCAGCCTGGGGCTGTTCCAGACGGCGATGTGGGCCCGCGTCGGCGGTGTGGCCATCGCGAGCCTCATCATCATCGCCAACTTCCTCTCCCTGCCGTACTACCCGGTCTGGTCGGTGGTGATGATCGCCTTCTCCGCGTTCGTCATCTGGGCGCTGTGCGTCGTGCGACCCGACCGGTACGCCTGACCCCTTGGAGCGCGAACAGGAAGGCTGACGACATGTGCCGATGGCTGGCCTACTCGGGGACCCCCATCCTTCTCGACACGATCCTGTACAAGCCGGCGCACTCGCTGATCGACCAGAGTCTGCACTCCCGGATGGGCGTGGAGACGACCAACGGCGACGGCTTCGGCATCGGCTGGTACGCGCCCGAGTCGGACGACCAGGTCCCGGCGGTCTTCCGGGACGTCGGTCCGGCGTGGAGCAACCGCAACCTGCGGGAGATCGCCCGCCATGTCCGCTCCCCGCTGTTCTTCGCCCACATCCGGGCGACGACCGGCACGGCGGTGCAGCAGACCAACTGCCACCCCTTCCGGCACGGCCGCTGGCTGTGGATGCACAACGGGGCGATCAACGACTTCCGCCGGATCCGTCGTGATCTCGCCCTCGCCGTCGACCCGGAGCTGTTCCTCGACATGGAGGGCTCGACGGACTCCGAGATGATGTTCTACCTGGCCCTCACCTTCGGGCTGGAGAAGGACCCGCCGGCCGCCGTCGAGCGGATGGCGGGGTTCGTGGAGCAGGTCGGGCACGACCACGACGTGGAGTTCCCGCTCCAGATGACGGTCTCGGTCGCCGACGGCGAGCGGATGTGGGGCTTCCGCTACTCCAGCCAGGGACAGTCCCGCTCGCTGTTCTACAGCACCGCGGTGGAGACCCTGCGCGAACTCCACCCCGACCTCGCCTTCCTGCGGGAGGTCTCCGACGAGACCCGGCTCGTCGTCTCCGAGCCCCTGGGCGACCTCCCGGGCGCCTGGAACGAGGTGCCCGAGAGCAGCTACGGCGTCGTCGAACCGGGCAACGACCAGATGCACCAGTTCACCCCACAGGCGGTCTAGCCGTCCCGTTCGCCGACGAGGCGGTCGCGGGGCGGGCGCTTCAGTGGACGGAGAACCCGCCGTCGACGAAGAGCGCCTGCCCCGTGACATAGCCGGAGGCGCGGGAGGCCAGGAACACCGCCGCCCCGGCGAAGTCCTCGGCCAGCCCGTTGCGGCCGACCATGGTGCGCGCGGCCAGTGCGGCCACGCGCTCCGGGTCGGCCGACAGCCGTGTGTTGAGCGGGGTCATGACGAAGCCGGGCACCAGGGTGTTGCAGGTGACGCCGTGCGGCGACCACGCCTCCGCCTGGGAACGGGCCAGCGACTCCAGCGCCCCTTTGGAGACCCCGTACGCGCCGCTGCGGACGAAGGCCCGGTGCGCCTGCTGGGACGTGAGGTGGATGATCCGCCCGAAGCCCCGCTCGGCCATGCCGGGGCCGAACCGCAGGCCCAGCAGATAGGGCGCCTCCAGGTTCACCGCCATGGTGGCGTCCCACACGTCCTCGCCCAGCTCGCCCATCGGCGGCCGCAGGTTGATGCCCGCGCTGTTGACGAGGATGTCCGGCTCGCCGAACACGGCGGCCGCCTTCTCCGCCGCCGCGCGCACGCCGTCCCGGGTGCTCAGATCGGCGCTCACCCAGGCCGCCCGGCCGCCCTTTGCCGTCAACTCCTCGACGGTGGCGACCAGTTCCGGCTCCCGGCGGGCCACGACCACCACACGCGCCCCGGCCCCCGCGAGCGCGCCGGCGATGGCCCGTCCGATGCCGGAGCTGCCGCCCGTCACCAGGGCGACCAGGCCGTCCAGTGAGAACAGTTCGGAGAGATAGGCGTGCGGGCCGCGCTGCGAGGTCATGTCCGCACCCTATCGGCGGGGCCCTGTCGAGCGACCTTGCCAAGCGAACTATTCCGATATATCGTTGACGCATCGCGACAGATCAACGATGGAATGGAGTGATGGGCGATGCGTACCCACGGATTCGAGCGTGGACATGGTGAGGACGGCCCCTGGAGCGGCCGCGGTGGACGGGGCGGCCGGCGTGCGGCCTTCGGGCCCTTCGGTCCGGGTGGCCCCGGCTTCGGCCCCGGCGGTCCCGGTTTCGGTCCCGGCGGACCGGGCTTCGGTCCCGGCCCCTGGGGCGGACGAGGGCGCGGCGGACCCAGGGGGAGGGCACGGCGCGGTGACGTACGGGCATCGATCCTGGCCCTGCTCAAGGACCGTCCGATGCACGGTTACGAGATGATCCAGGAGATCGCCGAGCGCAGCGGCGGGGCGTGGAAGCCCAGCCCCGGCTCGGTGTACCCGACCCTCCAGCTCCTGGAGGACGAGGGTCTGATCAGCAGTGAGAGCGAAGGCGGCAAGAAGCTGTTCTCGCTCACCGAGGAGGGCCGTACGGCGGCCGAGGAGGGCCCCGAAGCCCCCTGGGAGGAGGCCACGCGTGGCGTCGACTGGGAGGCGCTCGGCGAGATCCGCCAGGCCGGGTTCGGTCTGATGGAGGCCTTCGGGCAGGTCTGGAAGACCGGCAGCAAGGACCAGCGCGACAAGGCGCTCACGGTCATCAACGAGGCCCGCAAGAAGCTGTACCTGATCCTCGCCGACGAGGACTGACGGCAGTCGTACGGCGCTGTGGCGGTCCTACGACGACGAGGGCGCCCCGTGGAGCGATCCGCGGGGCGCCCTCGTCGTGTCGTACGGCGGCCGTGGCCGGCCCGGGTCAGGCCACCAGCCCGCCCAGTTTGCGCAGCGACTCGTTCAGGGCGGCCGTTCCCGAGTCCTTCAGCTTGCCCGCCATCAGCGACACGGCCGCGCCCGTGAACTCGCCGTCGATACGGACCGTCGTGGCGTCCCCGTCCGGGGTGAGGGTGTAGCGGGTGGCCACGGACACCGCCATCGGGCCCTTGCCGCGGATCACCAGCACCCGCGCCGGCTCCAGCTCCGCGACCGTCCACTCGACCTCGGCCGGGAAGCCCATGAGCTTCATGTTCTCCTGGAAGGTGGCGCCCACCTCGAGGGTGTCCGGGCCGCCGCCGGGGAAGTTGGTGTGCGTCGCGTTCCACTCCCCGTAGGCCGGCCAGTCGGTGAGCTGGGCCCACACCTTCTCGGCCGGTGCCTGGATGCGTGCCTCCGCGCTGACTTCGGCCATGAGACCACCCTCCTCGTGTCGGGCAACTGGGCGCTTCGGTGTCGCGGAACGTAGCTCCAGGACCTCGAACATTCAATACTGATGAACCGTCAAGGCGGCGCGCGCCCCCGACAGGTGTGTGGCCTGATCTCCTCCGCAAGGAGGAGATTCCGTCCACCGGTGTCCGCTCTGTGTGGGACGCGCAGATGCTTCCCTCCGGGGATGACGCGGCCGGACGGGGCTGATGAGGTGGGGATGTGCAACCCCGTATTCCCCGGCAGTCGACAGGTGACCAGGCGACGCACGGGACGGACGACGACCTGAGACCCGACGACGAGTCCGCGGCGGTGCTCGCCGCCGCCCGCCGCCGCGCGGTGCGCGACGGGGACCGCCAGATCGACACCGCCCATCTGCTGCACTCCCTCCTCGAACACGATCCCCGGGTCCGCGCCGTCTTCGGCGACGGGCCCCAGCTCGCCCGGCTGCTCGGCTATCTGGTCCAGCGCAGCATCGGTTACGGCCTGCGCTGGCAGAGCGGGGTCGAGGACTCCGGGGCGCTGCCCGTCGTCCCGGCGGTGGAGGGGTTCTCGCCGGTCGCCGCCGCCGCGCTGGAGCGGGCGGGAGCGGGCGGCGGCCGGCCGGGCGCCGTCCGGACCCCCGGACTCGACCTCCTCACCGCGCTCGTCGCGGACCCGCAGGCCCGGGCCGTCGAGGTCCTCACCCATGCCGGCGTGGACGTGCACGACCTGCGCGCCCGCGTCGGGGAGAGCCTGGCGGTACGCGAGCCGGAGGAGCTGTGCTGACCGCCGTCCAGTTCCCGAGACAGGTGTCATCGGGGATGACGGTGCTGTCATGGCCTGTCATCATGTGCCGGTGCGCACCTCTGGAAGCAGTCAGGGCAGCCGCGGCAAGGGCATCGGGCTCGGGCTGGCGGTCGGATCGGCGATCGCCTTCGGCGGATCGGGGGTCGCGGCCAAGCCGCTGATCGAGGCGGGGCTCGACCCGCTGCACGTGGTCTGGCTGAGGGTGACCGGCGCCGCCCTGGTCATGCTGCCGCTCGCCGTGCGCCACCGCGCGCTGCTGCGCCGCCGTCCCGCGCTCCTCGCCGGGTTCGGTCTGCTCGCGGTGGCCGGTGTCCAGGCCTTCTACTTCGCCTCGATCTCCCGGATGCCCGTCGCGGTGTCCCTGCTCCTGGAGTACCTCGCGCCCGCCCTGGTGCTGGGCTGGGTGCGGTTCGTGCAGCGGCGGCCGGTGACCCGCGCCGCCGCGCTCGGGGTGGTCCTCGCCGTCGGCGGGCTCACCTGTGTCGTCGAGGTGTGGTCGGGGCTCCGCTTCGACGCCCTCGGGCTGCTGCTCGCGCTGGCCGCCGCCTGCTGTCAGGTGGGCTACTTCGTGCTGGCCGACCAGGGCGGCGACGCCGGCGACGACGCCCCCGACCCGCTCGGTGTGATCGCGTACGGTCTACTGATCGGCGCGCTGGTGCTCACCGTTGTGGCCCGCCCGTGGAACCTGGACTTCTCCGTGCTCGCGGGCTCCGCCGACCTGAACGGCACCCGGGTCCCGGCCTCGCTGCTGCTCGGCTGGATCGTGCTGATCGCCACGGTCGTCGCGTACGTCACCGGGGTGCTCTCCGTGCGCAGGCTCTCGCCGCAGGTCGCCGGGGTCGTGGCCTGTCTGGAGGCGGTCGTCGCGACCGTGCTGGCCTGGGTCCTGCTGGGCGAGCATCTCTCGGCACCCCAGCTCGCCGGCGGCGCGATGGTGCTGCTCGGCGCGTACATCGCCCAGTCGTCCGCGCCGGCCAAGGGCTCCCCGCGGCCGGTCGCCGGCGGTGAGCCCGAGCGGGATCCGTCCGCCCGCGAGGCCACGGCCTGACACGGGCGGGGGAGGGCGCCCCGCGGGTGTCAGTGCGTCACCGGGCCGCCAGGTAGTCCGGGAACGGCGTGCCGGGGGCCAGGTCGGCCTCCGGGAGCGGGGCGCCGAACCCCTTGCTCAGCGGGAGCACCCCGGCCCAGTGCGGCAGGGCCAGGTCCTCGGGCTCCTCGTTGACCCCGCCGGTGCGGGTCTTGGCGGAGACCTCGTTCAGGTCGAGGCGGATCACCGCGGTCGCCGCGAGTTCCTTCTTGTTCGCCGGGCGGGAGTCGGCGGCGCGGCCCGGGACGACATGGTCGACCAGGGCGTCGAGGGCGGCGCGCTTCTCCTCCGGGTCGGTGACGTCGTACGCCAGGCCGTGCACCACCACCGAGCGGTAGTTGATCGAGTGGTGGAAGGCGGAGCGGGCCAGCACCAGACCGTCCACGTGCGTCACCGTCAGGCACACCGCCAGCCCCGGGTCGGCCTGGCCCGCCATCCGCAGCGGACGCGAACCGGTGGAGCCGTGCACGTACAGGATCTCGCCGACCCGGCCGTACAGCGTCGGCAGCACGACCGGCGCGCCGTCGCGGACGAAGCCGAGGTGGCAGACGTACCCCTCGTCGAGTATCGCGTGCACCAGGTCCTTGTCGTAGGAGGCCTTCTGTGCGGCACGCGTGGGGACCGTGCGGTCGGTCGCGGGGTACGCGGCGGGCCGCTGTGTCGGCTGAGGGGTCCCCTGCATTGCGCTCTCCATTGACCTCTCCATTGCACTAGTGCATAATCTGCTTTGTGCTAGGAGAGTATCGGATCGAAGGCCGGCGCGCAGCGGACATTTCCGCGAGCATCGAGCGCGCGGTGGGTGAAGGCGCCCTGGAGCCGGGGCAACTGCTGCCGCCGATGAGGGAGTTGGCGGTCACGCTCGGGGTGAACCCGAACACGGTCGCGGCCGCGTACCGCACCCTGCGTGAGCGCGGGGTCATCGAGACGCACGGGCGGCGGGGCAGCCGGGTGCGTCCCAAGCCCGCCACCACCGGCCGGGAGAAGGCGCGTCTCGATGTGCCGGAGGGGGTTCGCGACCTGGCGGACGGCAACCCCGACCCGGCCCTGCTGCCCCCGCTCACGACCGCCTTCACGGCGGCCGCCGCACGCGCCGACCGCGAGCCGGTCCTGTACGGCGCCGATCCCGTGGACCCCGGCCTGGCCCGGGCGGCCCGCGCCGCGCTCGACGCCGACGGCGTGCCCGCCGGACCGCTCACCGTGGCCTCCGGCTCCCTGGACGCCGTCGAGCGCGTCCTCGCCGCCCACCTCAAGCCGGGCGACGGGGTCGCCGTGGAGGACCCCGGCTGGGGGCGCACCCTCGACCTCGTCCCGGCGCTCGGGCTGCGCACGGTCCCGGTCGGCGTCGACGACGAGGGCCCGCTCCCGGACGGCCTGCGTGCGGCTCTGGAGAGCGGGGCGCGCGCCGTGCTGATCACCGACCGCGCCCAGAACCCCACTGGGGCCTCCGTGACCGCGGCACGCGCGCGTGCGCTGCGCACGGTCCTCGCCGACCATCCCGGGGTCCTGCTGATCGAGGACGACCACGGCCACGGCATCGTCGACCTGCCCCTGTCCCCCCTCGCGGGTGTCACCCGGCACTGGGCCTTCGTCCGCTCGGTCGCCAAGGCCTACGGCCCCGACCTGCGGCTCGCCGTGCTCACCGGCGACGAGGTCACCGTGGACCGGGTCCGGGGGCGGCAGCGGCTGGGGCCCGGGTGGGTGAGCCTGCTCGTCCAGCGGGCCGTGGAGCGGCTGTGGGCCGACGGCGCGGTGGACGCTACGGCGGTGGCGTCGGCGTACCGCGAACGGCGCGAGGCGCTGATCACCGCGCTGGCCGAGCGGGGGGTCGCCGCGCACGGGCGCAGCGGGATGAACGTGTGGGTGCCCGTCCCGGACGAGACCGGGGTGGTGGCGAGGCTGCTGCACGCGGGGTGGGCGGTGTCACCGGGGGCACGCTTCCGGCTGAGCGCCGGGCCGGGGATCCGGATCACGGTGTCGACGCTGCGGGCGGAGGAGGTCGGGCCGCTGGCTGACGCGGTGGCCTCGGCCCTGGGGCCGGTTCCCTCTCGTAGCTACGTCTAGGGCCGCGGGGGTGTCGGTCGTCTGCGGCTGCCGGTGCGTCGTGGCGGGTCGCGCAGTTCCCCGCGCCCCTGGGGCGTCACCTCGTCCGTGCCTGGGTCAGTGCCGCCCCCGCCAGCACGATCACCGCCCCCACCGGCGTCGACCAGCTCAGCGGCTCGCCCAGCAGCGCGACCCCCGCCCCCGTCGCGATCACCGGGATGAAGTACGTGACCATCTGCGCGGTCGTCGGACCGACCTCCGCCACCAGCCCGTACTGGATCAGCAGCGCCAGACCCGTGCCGAGGGCGCCCAGCGCGGCGATCGCCAGGAGCGGCAGCAGGGCGAAGTGGTCCGGGACGCCGGCGACCAGCGGGGTCACGACGGCGAGCTGGAGGCCGGCCACGCCCAGTTGCGCGCCGGTCATCGACAGGGCCGAGGCCCCCGTCCCGGCCAGGGTGCGGCGGACGTAGATCCAGCCGATGGGGTAGCTCAGTGAGGCGAGCAGGGCCATCGCGGTGCCGCGGGCGTCCAGGCCGTGGAAGCCCTGCCAGGCGCCCAGGACCGTCAGGACCCCGAGGAAGCCCAGGCCGAGACCCGCGACCCGGACCCGGGTGGGCCGGTCCTCGGACAGGGCGACCAGGGAGAGTGCCATGCCCCACAGGGGCGAGGTGGCGTTGCAGATGCCGGCCAGGGTGGAGGGGATCGTCAGCTCGGCGTAGGCGAAGAGCGAGAACGGCAGGGCGTTGAGCAGGAACGCGGCGACCGTCAGATGCGCCCAGGTGCGGGCCCCGCGCGGGAGCCGCTCCCGCCGCACCGCCATCGCGACCGCCAGCACCGCCGTCCCGAACACCAGCCGGCCCAGGGTGACCTGGAACGGGGCGTAGCCATGGGTGCCCACCTTGATGAGCAGGAAGCTGAAGCCCCATATCAGCGAGAGCGCGCCGAACCGCAGACGCCAGTCGAGCGTGCGGCGGATACGGGGGCCCGCGGAGGCCGAGGCGTGGGTGGTGGCGGCGGTGTCGGCGGCGGTGGTCATGGCAGCAACCATGCGGCACAGGACTTCGTAGCACAATCGAGAATTCGCACCCGATACCTCGTAGCATTGCTTACATGTTGAACCTGGAGCGCCTGCGGACCCTCGACGCCCTCGCCCGGCACGGTTCGGTCAGTGCCGCCGCCGCGGGCCTGCACATCACGACCTCGGCCGTCTCCCAGCAGCTGGCCAAACTGGAGCGGGAGGTCGGGCAGCGGCTGCTGGCCAAGCACGGCCGGGGGGTGCGGCTGACCGACGCCGGGCGGCTGCTGGCCGAGCACGCGGCCCGGATCCTGTCCCAGGTGGAGCTGGCCCAGTCCGATCTGGAGGCCCGGCGCGGACAGGTCGCGGGGGAGCTGCGGATCTCCGCGTTCCCGACCGCCGCACGTGGTCTGTTCCCCGTCGCGCTCGCCGAGCTGCGCAAGGCGCACCCGGGGCTGCGGCTGCGCTCCTGCGAGCTGGAGCCGGAGAACGGCGTCGCGGGGGTCGTCCGCGGCGATCTCGATCTCGCGGTCGTCCTGGACTGGTACAACAAGCCGATGCCCGTGCCGGACGGGCTGGTCAAGGCGCCGGTCCTGGACGACCCCGCCGAGGTCGCCATGCCGGCCGGGCATCCGCTCGCGGGCCGGGACGAGGTGGATCTCGGGGAGTTCGCCGGGGACGAGTGGATCACCTGGGGCGAGGGCGAGTTCTGCCACGAGTGGCTGATGTTCACCCTGCGCTCGCGGGGCGTCGAACCGATCGTCGGCCACCGGGCCGCCGAGACCCATACCCAACTCGGGCTGGTCGCCGCCGGGTTGGGCGTCTGCATCGTGCCGCTGCTCGGACGCGACCCGGTGCCCCAAGGGGTCGTCATGGTCCCGCTCAAGCAGCGGGTGCGCCGTCATGTGTACGTGGTCTGGCGGGCGGACGCGGACCGCCGTCCGTCGATCCGGGCGGCGGTCGAGGCCCTCAAGTCGGCTGGAGCCGCCCTGAGTTGACTGCTGGGTGTCAGCCGTCGCCCAGCTTGCGGAAGTCCCAGGAGACGACCTTCTCCGGCCGCAGCCGCACCCATGCGTGCCGCCCGTCGTGCGGCATCGCGTCCAGGCCGAAGTTCTTGCGTGCGAACAGCGTCTCCACGGCGTCGAGTTCGGCGCACAGCTCACCGGTGCGCGGAGCCTCGCCCACGAACTCCACGGCGCCGGACAGCTCGACGCCCCGCAGCGACTCGTACTCCTCACCCGTGTCGACCACGATCGCGACCCGCGGATCGCGGCACAGCTGCGTCCAGCGCCTGCTGCGCACGACGGAGTACAGCCACAGCGCGCTGCCGTCCCACAGGAACCACAGCGCGCTCACGTGCGGGGCGCCGTCGGCGGAGGTGGTGGCCACCCGGCAGGTGCGCTGGGTGGTGAGGAACGCGTCCAGCTCCCCCGGCGACATCATGATCTTCCGGCCCCGGCGCTGAGTGACGGTCATCCGGCCCCCTCATTCTTCTTCTCTTGTCACTGCTTCCCGTGTACTGCTTACCAGTACGACTTTTCTGACACTGTGTCAGAAAAGCAAGTATCCCGACACCAGGGGGAGCCGTGCCGTCGTCCGAAGAGCTCCGGGACCTCCTCGACCCCGACTCCACCGTGCTGCTCACGGTGGAGTGCCAGCGGGGCGTCGTCGGCCCCGGTGCCGCACTGCCCCGACTCGCCGCCGCGGCCAGGGAGTCCGGCGCCCTCACCCAGGTGGCCCGGCTGGTCGGCGCCGCGCACGAGAGCGGCGTCCAGGTCGTCCACGCCGTCGCCGAGCGCCGCCCCGACGGCCGGGGCGCCAACCGCAACGCGCGCCTGTTCCGTGCCGCCGAGCGCCTGCCGGTCCAGCAGCTGACCGGTACGGACGCGACCCGTCTCGCGCCCCCGATCGAGGTCGCCGGAGAGGATCTCGTCGTACGACGGCTGCACGGGCTGTCGCCGATCCAGGGCACCGGCCTCGACGCACTGCTGCGCAACCTCGGCTGCCGCACCCTGGTCGTGACCGGGGTCTCGGCCAACGTGGCGATCCCGAACGCCGTCTTCGACGCGGTCAACCGGGGCTACACCGCCGTCGTGCCCTCGGACGCCATCGCGGGGGTGCCTGCCGACTACACCCCCGCGATGATCCGCCACACCCTCGCGCTGGTCGCCACGGTCGCGACCACGGACGAGGTGCTGGCGGCCCTCCGACGGCCGGACGTCAGGCCAGCGTGATCGAGTCGCCGCTGACGGTGATCTTCACCTCGGGCAGCGCCTGGGTCGCCGGACCGCTCTTCACGCTGCCGTCCTCGATCGAGAAGTTGCTGTTGTGGCAGGGGCAGTTGATGACCCCGTCCGCGATGGTCTTCACCGCACAGCCCTGGTGGGTGCACACGGCCGAGAACGCCTTGTACGTGCCCGCCGCCGGCTGGGTGACGACCACCTTCTGCGAGTCGAAGATCTTGCCGCCGCCCTCGGGGATGTCGGCGGTCGCGGCCAGCGCCGCGCCGGCCGCGCTGTCCCCGCCGCCCGTGCCACCGGTGCTCGCGGCCTCACTGGCCCCCGTCGAACCCGTCGTCCCGCCGGTCGAGGCCGACGAGGAGGAGGAATCGTCGTCGGACCCTCCGCACGCCGTCAGCGCGACGGAGAGCCCCGCGGCTCCGGCGGCCGCCATGACCGTACGGCGGGCGGGTTTCGACGCGGAGTTGATCGATGCGCTGGTCATGCTGAGGATTTCCTTCCAGGGGGGTGCGTGGATCTGCCGAGAGGTACGGGCGGCGGGCGCCGCTTGTTCAGAACCCCCGCCAAGTCCGGACAGTGTCGAGATATTGACCTTTTCGAGATCAGACCCGCGTAAGCCAGAGCTGTCGCGGAGCTGTCGACCGCCGTCCCACCAGGCCCCAGTAACCTGGGGCGATGCTCAAGGAAGTCACCGCCACCCGCTACATCACGGCGTTGCGTGAGGGCGGCTCGCTGCCGGGACTCGTCGAGGCCGACGACCTCGGAACCTACGTCATCAAGTTCACCGGCGCCGGACAGGGCCGCAAGACCCTCGTCGCGGAGGTCGTCTGCGGCGAACTCGCCCGCCGGCTCGGCCTGCGGATGCCCCGGCTCGTGACCGTCGCCCTCGACCCCGTCCTCGGCCTCGGCGAACCCGACCCGCAGGTGCAGGAGCTGCTCAGGTCCAGCGGCGGCACCAACCTCGGCATGGACTTCCTGTCCGGCGCCCTCGGCTACGACCCCCTCGCCTTCCCGGTGAGCCCCGCGGAGGCCGGCGCGATCATCTGGTTCGACGCGCTGGTCAACAACGTCGACCGCTCCTGGCGCAATCCCAACCTGCTGCTCCGGCAGGGCGACCTGTGGCTCATCGACCACGGCGCCACCCTGATCTGGCACCACAACTGGCCCACGGTCGAGACCTCCGCGGCCCGCCCCTACGACGCCTCCGACCACGCCCTGGCCTCCTTCGCCCCGGACATCGCGGGCGCGGCCGAGCGGCTCGCCCCGCTGGTCACCGCCGAGCTGCTCGCCGAGGTCACCGCCGAGATCCCCGACGTCTGGCTCGCGGACGAACCGGGCTTCGACACCCCGGACGACCTCAGAGAGGCCTATGCCCGGCCGCTGCTCTCCCGGGCGGCCGTCATCGCCGACCGCGTCACCGGCATCGAGGAGAACAAGTGAGCGAGCGCCATATCCACATGGCCGGCCATGTGGCCGAGCGCCACATCACCCGGTCCGGCCAGGGCGGCGACCGGGACGTCTTCGAGTACGCCCTGCTGCGGGTCGTACCGAGGGTGGAGCGCGGCGAGTGCATCAACGCCGGCGTGCTGGTCTACTGCCGCGCCCGGGCCTACGTCGGTGCCCGCACCCATCTCGACGAGGCGCGGCTGCTCGCCCTGGACCCGGGCGCCGACGTGGCCGGGATCCGGGCCGCGCTGGCGGCCGTCGAGGGCGTGTGCGGGGGCGGCGTGGGCGCCGGGCAGGCGGCCGGCGACGACCCGGGGCGGCGGTTCCGCTGGCTGGTCGCGCCGCGCTCGGCGATGGTGCAGCCGGGCCCGGTGCACACCGGACTCACCACCGATCCGGCCGCCGAGACGGAACGGTTGCTGGGTCTCCTGGTGAGGTAATGGATCACACCGGCGCCGTGTGGCGTTGACACCGGGTGCCAGGGCTTCTAGCGTCACGTCTGCCGAAGGTACTAAGCGGTCGCTCACCGCGCGACAGGTTCTCTCAAGGGCGAGGAGACACAGGAATGTCCACCACTGAACAGCGGGTCGCCGTAGTCACGGGCGCGGCGCGCGGCATCGGAGCCGCCACCGCCGTACGGCTCGCCGCCGAGGGCCGTGCGGTCGCCGTGATCGACCTCGACGAGGCCGCCTGCAAGGACACCGTGGAGAAGATCACCGCGGCCGGCGGCAGGGCCGTCGCGATCGGCGCCGACGTCTCCGACGAGGCCCAGGTCGAGGCCGCGATCGCCCGTGTCGTCGCGGAACTGGGCGCCCCGACGATCCTCGTCAACAACGCGGGCGTGCTCCGCGACAACCTGCTGTTCAAGATGAGCGTCTCCGACTGGGACACCGTTCTGAACGTGCATCTGCGCGGCTCGTTCCTGATGTCCAAGGCCATCCAGAAGCACATGGTCGACGCGGGCTTCGGCCGGATCGTCAACCTGTCGTCGTCCTCGGCGCTCGGCAACCGCGGCCAGGCCAACTACTCGGCCGCCAAGGCCGGTCTGCAGGGCTTCACCAAGACCCTCGCGATCGAGCTCGGCAAGTTCGGCATCACCGCCAACGCCGTCGCCCCCGGCTTCATCGCCACCGATATGACCGCCGCGACCGCCGCCCGGGTCGGCATGGGCTTCGAGGAGTTCAAGGCCGCCGCCGCCACCCAGATTCCCGTGGCCCGGGTCGGCGAGCCCGACGACATCGCCAACGCGATCGCCTTCTTCACGAACGAGGCCGCCGGCTTCGTCTCCGGCCAGGTGCTGTACGTCGCCGGCGGACCGCTCGACTAGGGATCAGGAACCATGACCGTGGAACTCTCCGGCAAGGTCGCGCTCGTCACGGGCGCCAGCCGCGGCATCGGCTACGGCGTCGCCGAGGCGCTCGTCGCCCGCGGCGACCGGGTCTGCATCACCGGCCGCAACGAGGACGCGCTGAAGGAGGCCGTCGAACAGCTCGGCGCCGACCGGGTCATCGGCGTGGCCGGCAAGGCGCACGACCTCGACCACCAGACGGCCGCCGTCGAGGCGACGATGGCGGCCTTCGGCCGCGTCGACTACCTCGTCAACAACGCGGGCACCAACCCGGTGTTCGGGCCGATCGCCGACCTCGACCTCGAGGTGGCGCGCAAGGTCTTCGAGACCAACGTGGTCTCCGCGCTCGGCTTCGCCCAGAAGACCTGGCACGCCTGGCAGAAGGACAACGGCGGCGCGATCGTCAACATCGCCTCCCTCGCGGGCCTGTCGGCCTCGCCCTTCATCGGCGCGTACGGCATCAGCAAGGCCGCGATGATCAACCTGACCCAGCAGCTGGCGCACGAGTTCGCGCCCCGCGTGCGGGTCAACGCGATCGCCCCGGCCGTAGTGAAGACCAAGTTCGCCCAGGCCCTGTACGAGGGCCGGGAGGCGGAGGCGGCCGCCGGCTACCCGCTGGGCCGGCTCGGTGTGCCGTCCGACATCGGCGGCACCGCCGCCTTCCTCACCTCCGAGCAGTCCGACTGGATCACCGGTCAGACCCTCGTCGTCGACGGCGGCATCCTGCTCAACGCCGGTGTGGCCTGAGTCTCATCGCACACCGCCGCGGGCCCCGGTTCCTTGACGGAACCGGGGCCCGTGTCCATCCCCGGACCCGCCCCGGGGCATGACAACGTCGTCACGATTTCTCGCTGATCAATAACGCTTTCCCCTCACCCATTGAGCCTTTCCAGCCCTGCGGTATGGTCTGGCCACTCTTGGCATGGCTTTTACGAGGAGCGTGTGCGTGTTCTACCGGAATCGATCGTTGCAGCATGTAGCGGTGATCGCGTCCATATCCCTGGTGAGTGGATGCGGTCTTCTGGGAGACGAGAGCTCCGAGGACGCCGGACCGATCGTCGTGGGCACCACCAGCGCTCCCAGCACGCTGGACCCCGCGGCCTCCTGGGACAGCTCCTGGGAACTCTTCCGCAACGTCTACCAGACGCTTCTGAACTACAACCCCGGTGGAACCAACCCCGAACCCGACGCCGCCGAGAGCTGTGAGTTCACGGACAGCAAGAGCACCGTGTACAGCTGCACGCTGCGCGAGGGCCTGAAGTTCTCCAACGGGCACACGCTGGACGCCAAGGCCGTCAAGTACTCGATCGACCGGATCAAGAAGATCAACGTCAACGGTGGACCCGCGGGCCTGCTGGGAACGCTCTCCCAGGTGCAGACGAAGGGCGACCGCGAGGTCGTCTTCCGGCTCAGCCAGTCCGACGCCACGTTCCCCCTGGTGCTCACCACGCCCGCCATGTCGATCGTGGACCCCGAGGAGTACCCCGCGAACGCGCTCCGCAAGGACGACGGGATCGTCGGCTCCGGACCGTACCGGCTCCAGTCCTACGACGAGGGCAAGCAGGCGGAACTCGTCCGCAACGACAACTACAAGGGCATAGCGGACCTGAAGAACAACGCCGTCACGATCCGCTACTTCCAGCAGTCGGGCGAGCTGGTCAAGGCCCTCAAGAACAAGGAGATCTCGGTCGTCTACCGCGGTCTCGCGGCCTCCGACATCGTGGACATCGAGACCAACCAGAACGCGGAGGGGCTCCAGCTCGTGGAGAACCCCACCACCGAGATCAGTTACCTGGTGTTCAACCCCAGCGACCCGTGGGCCGCGAAGCCCGCGGTCCGCAAGGCCATCGCCCAGATCGTCGACCGCTCGGCGCTCGTGCACAACATCTACAAGGACACCGTCGAGCCGCTGTACTCCATGGTCCCGGCCGGACTCACCGGCCACACCACAGGCTTCTTCGACGACTTCGGAAACCCCAGCGTGACCAAGGCCAAGGCGCTCCTCGCGGACGCGGGGATCACCGAGACCGTCCCGCTGACCCTCTGGTACACCACCGACCGCTACGGCTCGACGACCAAGCCCGCCTTCGAGGAGCTGAAGCGGCAGCTGGAGGCCTCCGGCCTCTTCAAGATCACCCTCAAGAGCCGCCCGTGGAAGACCTACGTCAAGGGCTACCAGGAGGGCGAGTACCCGGTGTTCGGACGCGGTTGGTTCCCCGACTTCAACGACGCCGACAACTTCATCGCGCCCTTCGTGGGCGAGCAGAACGCGCTCGGCACCCCGTACAAGGCCCCCGAGATCACCGACAAGCTGCTGCCGGAGTCGCGCGCGCAGAGCGACCGCGGGGCGGTGACGCAGGAGATCGAGGAAGCCCAGCAGATCTTCGTGGACGACGCCCGCCTGCTGCCCCTGTGGCAGGGCAAGCAGTACGTGGCCGGGGACGAGGAGATCTCCGGCCTCGAGAAGGTCATCGACCCGGCGACCATGATGACGATGTGGGAGCTGTACCGGAAGACGAGCTGGTAACGGGCCCGAACAGCGGTCCCCGGCGCCGTTGTCAGTGGTCGCCTGTAGGTTCTGTGGTGAGTAAGTGACCGCACAACGGAGGACGTTGACGTGACCGACATCGCCATGCTGCCCGAGTCCTGGCGCGGGGTCCTGGGCGACGAGCTGCAGCAGCCCTACTTCAAGGAGCTGACCGAGTTCGTCGAGGAGGAGCGAGCGAAGGGTCCCGTCTACCCTCCGCGCGAGGAGGTGTTCGCCGCGCTCGAGGCGACGCCGTACGACCAGGTGAAGGTCCTCGTCCTCGGCCAGGACCCGTACCACGGCGAGGGCCAGGGCCACGGCCTGTGCTTCTCGGTGCGGCCGGGCGTCAGGATCCCGCCCTCCCTGCGCAACATCTACAAGGAGATGCACGAGGAGCTGGGCACGCCCGTGCCGGACAACGGCTATCTGATGCCGTGGGCCCAGCAGGGCGTCCTGCTGCTCAACGCGGTCCTCACGGTCCGCTCCGGCGAGGCGAACTCGCACAAGGGCAAGGGCTGGGAGAAGTTCACGGACGCGGTGATCCGCGCCGTCGCCGACCGGCCCGACCCGGCGGTCTTCGTCCTGTGGGGCAACTACGCGCAGAAGAAGCTCCCGCTGATCGACGAGTCCCGGCACATCGTGGTCAAGGGCGCGCACCCCTCCCCGCTGTCGGCGAAGAAGTTCTTCGGCTCCCGCCCGTTCACGCAGATCGACGAGGCGATCGCGGCGCAGGGCCACACCCCGGTCGACTGGACGATCCCGAACCTGGCCGACTGAGCCCGTGCCGCCGGGCCGGTTCCTCCGGGGACCGGCCCGGTGCCGCCTGACCGGGATCGCCGCCCGCTGCCGTTAGCGTCGTGCCATGGGCGCGGTGCCGTCCCGGGGACGCGGTGCCGTCGCGAGGACGTGAAGGAGGACGCGGTGGCGGAGCGACAGGAACAGACGGCGCCCGACGCCGTGCTGACGCGGATCGGGCAGGTCGTCATGCTGCATCACGGGGGAGACCGGGAGGAGGCCCGCCGCAGGCTCCTCGACCTGTGGACCGAGCTGGGCGAGGACGGCGATCCGCTGCACCGCTGCACCCTCGCGCACTATCTGGCCGACACCCAGGACGACCCGTTCGACGAACTGGCCTGGGACCTGCGGGCCCTGACCGCCGCCGAGGAGCACGAGCAATCGCCCGCCGTACGGGCCCTGTACCCCTCGCTCCATCTGAACCTGGCGGCGGACTACGTCCGGCTTGGCCGCGCCGGCGCCGCCCGCACCCATGTGCGCAGGGCACGCGGGGCGGCCGGTGTCCTCCGCGACGACAGCTACGGCGACGGCGTGCGGGCGGCGATCAGCAGGATGGAACTCCGCCTGGGTGAGGGCGGCGCGGAGGGTTAGAGACCTCAGCGGTGGCCGTACACCTGTCGGCAGGCCACCGCCTCCGGGCTGTCGTCGCGCCAGCCGCCGTACTTTCTGCCCAGGGCACATACATCGGTGTTCCGGCGGATCTCCGCCCCGGCGTCCGGGACGCGCCTGTGCGGGTCCGGCTGCGCCGGCCTGGGGCGCGGGTGCTGGGGGTGGGAGCGGTACGCCGGAGCGTGTCCGTCCGGGACGGCGGACGGGGCCGCCCGGTGCCGTTGCCGGAGTGTCGTGGCCGCCCGTTCCCGGGTGTCCGGGACCATCTCCAGCGCCTCACGGGCCGGCGCCTGCACGACCTGGGGCTCGGCATCCGCCCTCGGACGGGGCGCCGACGGCGGGGAGGGCGCGGCGGCGCCGGGCACGGGCGGGTGCTGGACGGTGACGCAGCCGGAGAGGGCCGAGAGGGCCATCACGAGGAGCGCCGCGGTGGTCGTCGTCGTTCGATGCACCCGCGCAACTCTGCTGGTTCCGGCCGGGCGCGCGACATCGGACGGCCGCAGGTTGCCCCGCACGGGTGAACACCTCCACCTCAGGGAGGGCACGGCCGCACCGGCGCTGACGTCACTCGCCGGTCGCACCGTCGATGCGCTCGCGCAGCAGATCGGCGTGGCCGTTGTGACGGGCGTACTCCTCGATCATGTGCGTGTAGATCCAGCGCAGGTTGAACGGCTCCTTCGTGTGCCTGCTGGTGCCGCGCGAGAGGTCGTCCAGGGCGAAGCCGGCCGCGCACCGCCGGGCCTCCGCGATCTCGGTCTGCCAGGTGGCGTACGCCGTCTCCCAGGTGTCCTCCTCGGTGAGATGGAACTCGCCGTCGGGGTCGGCCTCGCTGTAGTGGAGCGGACCGAGGTCCTCGCCCACGAGCACCTTGCGGAACCAGCCGCGCTCCACGTCCGCCATGTGCCGGACCAGCCCCAGCAGCGACAGCTCGGAGGGCGGCACCGCGGCGGTGCGCAGCTGGGCGTCGGTGAGCCCCTCGCACTTCCACTCGAGCGTCTGGCGGTGGTACTCCAACCAGCCTTCCAGCATGGCGCGTTCGTCGGCGTTCTGGGCGGGCTCGGTGCGCTGAGTCGTCATCCCCGCATGATCGCTCACCGCGCCCACCCGCCACCACGGGATTTCGGCGGCCCCGCTCCGGACGCGTCTCAGCCGCCCAGCATCCCGTCGAGCAGCTCCCGCACCCCCGTGCGCACCTCGTCCAGGCCGGGCGGCCGGGTGGCGTAGGACCCGGCCACGCACGAGAACATCAGGCCGTCCGCCCAGGCCGCCAGCGACAGCGCGTGCCGGGCCGGCGCGGGCGAGCCGAAGGCCGCCGCCAGTGCCGCCAGCCGGTCGCGGAAGACGGCGCCGGTCGTGTCGTAGAACGCGCGCAGACCGGGGCGCCGGGTCGCCTCCAGGGCGAGTTCGTAGCGGGCGACGAGCAGCTCGCGGTGGCCCGTCAGCGAGCGGTGCACCGCCAGGGCCAGTGCGGCCGCCAGTCCGTCGAGGCCGCCGGCCGGGTCCGGCATCCGGTCCAGGCCCAGCACCCGTGCCTCCCGCTCGGCGAGCCGCCGTACGGCCAGGTCGAGCAGGGCCTCACGGGTGCGGGCCAGATTGGAGGTGGAGCCCTGCGGCAGCCCCGCGGCCTCGTCGACCGCCCGGTGGGTCAGCCCGCGCATCCCGCGCGCGGCGAGGAGCGCGAGGGCGGTGTCGGCGACCAGTTCGGCGCGGGAGGGGCCGGGCCCGGCGGGCGCGGTGGTGCGTACGGACATGGGCTCAACCTACCGCCTTCACTACAGCCGTAGTATCGTCGGCCGCGGACGGATGACTACAGCTGTAGTGAGGAGTGCGTCATGGCGGAGTCACGCACGGCGGTCGTGGTGGGCGGCGGGATCGGCGGGCTCACCGCCGCCGTGGCCCTGCACCGGTGCGGCTGGCAGGTCACGGTCCTGGAGCGGGCCGCCACGCTCGCCCCCGTCGGCGCGGCCATCTCGCTGGCCCCCAACGCCCTGCGCGCCCTGGACGTCATCGGCGCCGGCGACGAGATCCGCGACCTCGCCGCCTGGCAGGGCGACGGCGGTCTGCGCACCCCGCGCGGCCGCTGGCTCTCCCGCACCGACGCGGCCGCGGTCGCCGCCCGCTTCGGCGGACCGCTGGTCCTGCTGCACCGCGCCACCCTCGTCGCCACCCTGACCGCACGCCTCCCGCGCGACGCCGTCCGCACCGGCATCCCCGCCGCCCTCGCCGACCCGGGCGACGCCCGCCGCCCGGCCCGCGTGCGCGTCCCCGGCGGTGAGCTGGAGGCCGACCTCGTGATCGGCGCCGACGGCATCCACTCCGCCGTACGCCGCGCCCTCTTCCCCGGCCACCCCGGCCCGGTGTACTCCGGCTTCACCACCTGGCGGGCCGTGATCCCGCTGCCCGGCGTGGAGTTCGCCTCGCACGAGACCTGGGGCAGGGGCCGCCTGTGGGGCACGCACCCGCTCAAGGACGGCCGCGTCTACGCGTACGCCGCCGCCCTCGCCCCCGCCGGGGAACGCGCCCCCGACGAACGCGCCGAACTCCTGCGCCGCTACGGCGCCTGGCACCGCCCGATCCCCGAGATCCTCGCCGCGATCCGCCCCGAGGACGTCCTGCGCCACGACGTGCACCACCTCGCCCGCCCGCTGCCCGCCCTCCACCACGGCCGCGTCGCCCTCGTCGGCGACGCCGCGCACGCCATGCCCCCGAACCTCGGCCAGGGCGGCAACCAGGCCGTCGAGGACGCGATCGTCCTGGCCCACCACCGCACCGACCTCCCCGCCTACACGGCGGCCCGGCTGCCCCGGACGACCGCCGTCGCCCGCAAGGCGGTGCGCACGGCGCACCTGGTCCTGACGGCCAACCCGGCCGCCGTCGCCGTACGCGACACCCTGATCACCGCGCTGTCCGCGGCGGCACCCGCGCTGTTCCTGCGCAGCTTCGACGGGATCGCCGACTGGCGGCCCCCGCAGCCCCCGTATGCTGCGGTGGAGGCACGCGGTTCGAGGTGAGGGAGCGCCCCGTGAAGGTCGGCTGCATCGGACTCGGTGACATCGCGCAGAAGGCGTACCTGCCGGTCCTCGGCGCGCTGCCCGGCATCGACCTGCATCTGCAGACCCGCACGCCGGCCACGCTCGACCGGATCGCCGACGCCTACCGGCTGCCCGCCGACCGGCGCCACCGCGACCTCGACGCACTGCTCGCCACGGGCCTCGACGCGGCCTTCGTGCACGCACCCACCGGCGCCCACCCCGAGATCGTCGCCCGGCTGCTGGAGGCGGGCGTCGCGACGTACGTCGACAAGCCGCTGGCGTACCGGCTCGGCGACTCCGAACGGCTGGTGCACCTCGCCGAGCAGCGCGGCGTGTCCCTGGCCGTCGGCTTCAACCGCCGCTTCGCGCCCGGCTACGCGCAGTGCGCCGACCATCCGCGCGACCTGATCCTCCTGCAGAAGAACCGGGTCGGACTGCCCGAGGAACCCCGCACGATGATCCTCGACGACTTCATCCATGTCGTCGACACCCTGCGCTTCCTGGCCCCGGCCCCGGTCGACGACGTCACCGTGCGGGCCCGGGTCGAGGGCGGGCTGCTGCACCACGTCGTCCTCCAGCTCTCCGGGTACGGCTTCACCGCGCTCGGCGTGATGAACCGGCTCAGCGGCTCCAACGAGGAGATCCTCGAGGTCTCCGGCCAGGACACCAAACGGCAGGTCGTCAACCTCGCCGAGGTGATCGACCACAAGGGCCAGCCGACCGTGCGGCGGCGCGGCGACTGGGTGCCGGTGGCCCGTCAGCGCGGCATGGAGCAGGCGGTGCTGGCCTTCCTGGACGCGGTGCGGGCGGGCAAGGTGCTCAGCGCCCGGGACGCGCTGGCGACCCATGAACTGTGCGAGCGGGTGGTCCGAGCGGTGCGGGAACACTCCGCCGCAGCCTGATCGCCCGCGCCCCCTCCGTCAGCCCCAGCGCCACCAGCACCAGCAGAGCCCCGTGGACCGGCCAGTCGCCGTAGCGGACGTACGGGGTGACGCCGTCGGCGAGCGGGACGTCGTACACGGCCACGGTGCTCGCCTCCGTGCCCAGCCGGGGTCCGAGGCGCCGCCCGCTCGCGTCGTACACCGCGGAGTCGCCGGTCAGCGTGGCGTGCACGAACGACCGCCCGGTCTCGGCGGCGCGCAGCGCGGCCAGGGAGGCGTGCTGCGCGGGCGCCCAGCTGTGCTGGAACGTGGAGGTCGAGGACTGCGCGACGAGGAGGTCCGCGCCGTCCTCCGCGAGATGCCGGCTCATGTCGGGGAACGCGGTCTCGAAGCAGATCATCGGCCCGATCCGCAGCCCCGGCCCGGTGTGCATCACCACCTGCTCGCCGCCGCGCCGCCGGTCCTCACCGGCCGCCTTGCCGACCGAGGTCGCCCAGCCCAACAACGAACGCGCCGGTATGTACTCCCCGAACGGCACCAGCCGCATCTTGTCGTACCGGTCGCCGGTCGGGCCGTCGGGACCGACCAGGATCGCGCTCTTGTAGATGCCGGGCCGGTCCGAGCGACGGGCGTCGACATTGACGAGAATGTCGGCGCCCGCGGCCCGTGACAGCTCCGCTGTCCGCGCCGCCAGCTCCGGATGCTCGCCGAGGTCGTACCCGACACTGCTCTCCCCCCAGACGATCAGATCGACGTCCTGCCCGATCAGCCGCCGGGTCAGCTGTTCCTCGACGTCGAACCGGCGCTGGGCCCCGTCCACCACGCCCGGCTGGACGACGGCGATCCGCGCCCGTCCCTCGACGTCGGGGCGCGGCGCCCAGACCCAGGCCGCCGAGGCGGTGGCCGCCGTCGCGACGAGTCCGGCGAGGGCCGGCGTCCGTGAGCCGGGCACCGAGACGATCACGGCGACCGCCACGTTCACCGCCACCACCAGGAAGCTCAGCAGCCACACCCCGCCCACCGAGGCGAGCCGCAGCGCGGGCTCCACCTGCCACTGACTGGAGCCGATCATCCCCCAGGGCCCGCCCAACCCCTGCCAGGACCGCACGAGTTCGACGACCAGCCAGGCGGACGGCAGCACAAGGAGCGCACCGCCGACCCGCCCCCGGCCCGGCGCCCCGGACGTACCCGGGGCGAGAAAACGACGCACCAGCCAGCCCCAGGGCGCCCACAGGGCGCCCAGCAGCGCGGCGATCACCAGCGTGAACACGTTCAGGCTCGGCAACAGCCAGTGATGCATCGCCAGCATGAAGCCGAACCCGCCGCACCAGCCGTCCCGGGCGGCACACCGCCCGGTCGGCGCGGAACGGGCGAGCAGCATCCAGGGGACGAGGGCGACATACGCCCACCACCACAGGGCGGGCGCCGGGAAGGCGAGCACCGGCAACGCCCCCGCCCCGGCCGCGACGGCCGAGCGCCGCCAGGGGGAGACGAGCAGACGGGAGGCGGCCGGAGGGGAAGGGGGCCGGGGGTGGGAGGCCGGCCGGGAGGCGATCCGGCGGAAGGATGCGGGGAGGGAGGTGAGGCGGTGGAGGGCGGCCGGGAAGGAGGTGAGGCGGTGGAGGGCGGCCGGGAAGGAGGGGAGCCGGCGGGAATCGGTCCCGCGGGAGGCGAGTCGGCGGGGCGTGGCCGGATCGGGGGTGAGCCGGCGGGACGTGGCCGGAGGGGAGACGAGTTGGCGGGAGTCGGTCCCGCGGGAGGCGAGTTGGCGGGGCGTGGCCGGACGGGAGGTGAGCCGGCGGGGCGTGGCCGGACGGGAGGTGAGCCAGTGGCCGGACGCGTTCATGCGGCACCTCCTACCCGGTGGTGCCTCCAGTGTGCGCCCCGACGGACGATCTCCGACAGGGCGCTTTCGGGCGCGCCCGGCGTCATCCCGACGGCAGGCGCCGCCACTTCTCCTCGACGACCACCTCACGCAGCCGCCAGCCGTCGTGGGTACGCAGCAGCCCGAAGGAGTAGCGCCCTCCACAGACGAAATCCGGTGCTCCGCCACCGCCGTTCCCGGAGCCGGCCAACCGCATCGGATTGACGTAGTCGGCGCCGACCCGCGCGGTGTCGCCCGCGTCCTGCTCCAGGACCCCGAACCCCACACGCCGGTTGACGATGAGGTGCTGCCGCATCGAGAACAGGGACAGATTCTCCGCCAGCCATGCCGCGACGCTGCCCACGTCTCCCTCGATCCCGCCCGCCGAACGGTAGTCCGCCCGTCCGTCCGGTGTGAACAGTTCCCGGTACGCCGCCCAGTCGCCGTCGTCCACGGCCACCGCGTACTCGGTGACCAGCCCGTCGACGGCCAGTCGATCCATCACCGTGGCGAGTTCTACACGCTGCGTCATGGGCCGAGTGTTGGGCATAGGGGCTGTGGAGCCAAGGGGCGTGCGGCGAACGGCGGAATCGACCTGGCGCGCGAGGGCGACGGGGCGGTCCCGAACCATCACTCGATCGTGTTCACAACCCGACGACACGTCTTCGCCCGGTACTTGCCTCCGCGCATGATTCACCTCACGCACCAGAACCACAGGGGGACCCATGTCCGACAGCACGCCGCCTGCGCCTGACCTTCCGCCGCCGCTCACGCCCGAGCAGTCGGCCCCGCCGCGGAAGTCCCGGACGAACCTGGTCGTCATCGGCTCCGCCGCCGCGGTCATCGCAGCCGTCGTCGCCACCGGGATCGTGGTCGTGCAGTCCCGCGACGACAGCGCGCCGGCGGCCGCCGGCCCACCCGGCGAGGGCGCCGTGACGACCGCGGCGCAGACCCCGGCCCCCACGGCGTCCTACGAGGAGCTCACCGCCGACAGCTTCACGATCGACCTGAAGACCACGCAGCGCCAGTGCTTCGGATCCGTCGGCTGCAACGTGACGGTCGAACCCCACCTGACCTATCTGGGCGACACCGAGGACATCGACCCGGACGCCGTGTACGAGATCACCTACCGGATCCACGGTGACGAGTCGGGCCCGGTCATCCAGACGGCCAAGCTGTCGGACCGGACGAGCCTGAACTACACGCCGTCGCACATCAGCACCGCTTCGGCGAGCACGAAGGTGTCCGTGGAGATCACCGACGTCACGTCCCGGGGGCACTGAGCTGCCGACGGCACGGCTCGCGCGGGCCGTGGTGACGCCTGCGGCGCACGGACAGCGTCACCGCTCTGCTGTGTCCGGTGAGGGTGGCGGCCGGTCCCCGCTGCGGAGGCCGCAACGGTTGTCCCCGGGCGGCCATGATGCAGTGTCACGCGATCCGGCATCCCGCAGAAGGCGGAGCGCTGGCATCCGGGCTCGAAGGAAGGCGCGACGCTCGTGCAGGGCGGCCACCCGCGGCGTCAGGACCTGTGGAGCGGAGCCGCGCCCACCCAACCGCGATACGCGGCCATGTCCACGTTGCTGCCGCAGACGACGATGACGACGTGTCGGCCGGCGAAACGGTCGCGGTCCTCGAGGACGGCCGCGATGCCGAGTGCCGCCGACGGTTCGACGACGAGGCCGGCGTGGTCGAGTAGTGTCCGCAGGCCGGCGATGATCGACGCCTCCTGGACCAGGACGGCGTCGTCGGCGACCTGGAGAAGGTCGTTCAGGACGGCCGGGATGGGACGGCGCCCGGCGACGCCGTCGGCGATGGTCTCGGCCGAGTCGGTGGTGACGACGCGCCGTTGGTGCCATGAGCGTGTCATCGCCGGTGCGCCCAGCGGCTGGACGCAGATCACCTCGACTTGCGGTGCCAGCGCCTTGACCACATGACCCACGCCGGTGGCCAGCGCCCCGCCTCCGAGGGCGATCAGGACGGTGTCGAACGACGGCGCGGTGTCCACCAGTTCCAGCCCGATGGTCGCCGCGCCCTCGCAGGTCTCGATGTCCAGGCTGTCCTCGACGAGCCGGATGCCGTCGTACCGTGCGATGGCGGCCGCGCGTGCGCGAGCCGTCTCGTGGTCGCCGTCCACCAGTTCCAGCGCGGCGTCCAGTGCGCGGATGCGATCGAGCTTGGCCGCGGTCGCGAAGCGGGACGCCACGACGGTGACGTCGATGCCCCGGCCGCGACCGGACCAGGCGAGGGCCTGGCCGAGGTTGCCCGCGCTGGCACACACCACGGCCCGCGACTCACGGCCGGCGAGCAGGCTCGCGACGACCTCGGTGCCGCGGCCCTTGAAGCTGCGGACCGGGTTCGCCGTCTCGAGCTTGATGCTCACCGTGCACCCGAGGACCGGTTCCAGTGCCTCGCAGCGGTACAGCGGAGTATCGAGGAAGACCGGGTCGATCACCCGGCGCGCGGCCCGGATCCGAGCGGTGTCGAGACGCGTCTTCTGCACGGCACGGGAGCGTAGCGGCCTCTCACTCACCCGGGCTGCCGCGAGGCCCGTCGCAAGGCGTCCGCCAGGGTGAGGAACACAACGGGGTCCGGTACGTCGGAGACGGGCTCCCGCACCGGCTTGCGCTCACCGGTGACCACCACGCAGATGGTCGATCCCATCAGCTCGACCTCGCTGATCCTCTTCCAGTCCAGGACGGTTCCCCCGTGTTCGAGTCCGCCCAGACCCACCGTGAACGGTCCGAACGCCACTCGCCCTCCGGCCTCCAACAGCTCGGCGAGTTCGCCCATCCGGGCCGTGGCGTCCTCTTCCGCGAGCCGGTTCTGGACCGCGACCCAGCCGTTCGCGATCAGGGAGCCGATCTCCTGCGCGCCGGGCGTGTCACCCGACACCGTGAAGTCACCAGCCGACATCTGGACGGACACGGAGTAGGTGGTGGACATCTTGACCCCGTTGCGTACGAGGTCCGTCGCGTGCCGCTGACATCCGGTGATCTCGTCCCAGGCACCGGCGATCGGTGCCTGCGAACCGTACTGGTAGACGACGCCGTGCTCGAACACGGCACACCAGGCGACCGGTCTGAACCGTGCGGCCAGCGGGACGGCGATCGCCCCGAGGAAGGAACAACCGCCGAGGATGATGAAGAGGATCGCGTTCGTCCACTCGCTCTCGTCACTGATGACGAAGACCATCATCACGCAGAACCCCGTGCCCAGGAGGAGCATGAACGAGCCCCACCAGGCCACCGAACTGGTCCGTGTGCGAAACGCGTACCGGGCGGCGCCGAGCTGCCGCTGAGCCGCCGCGCCCGGCACGGTCGCCGGGATCTCGTCCCACAGGTTTCTAGCCCCCACCGTCATTCCCCCCGCGCACTGCTGTTCCCCAACAGGACTGTCAACAAGGTGAGTTGACGATGCCGCATGTCGTCGCGATGCTACGGCGTCTGGCTGAAAACCGGTAGACGCCTGCCGTCTCCCGGGGCGTACGGTGCCCCTGGCCGACGCAGCCTGGGGGGGTACATGGACAAGCCTGACGACCGCATCGCCTCCGTCCTGCGCTTCGCCGCCGAACTCGTCGCCTGGGTGGCGACTCCGTGGGCCCTGTCGGCACACTCGTGGCTGCTCGCCGTCATGGCGGTGGTGGTACTGGTCGGTCTGCCGACCGTCTTCTCCACTCCGGGGGACAAGGCACAGGTGATCGTTCCTGTTCCCGGCGTGGTCACCGTCCTGCTCGTGCTGCTCCAGCTCGCCGCCGCCACGATCGCCGCATGGGCGGTATGGCCCACCTACGCGGCAGTCCTGGTGTCCCTCCTGGTGGCCGCGACCCTGGTCACGGAACGCCGACGCTGGCGGTGGCTGCTCTCGTCGGCCCGGCACGAGAGCTGAGCGGGCGCGGCCGCCGGGTCCAGGGACGCGGGTCACGGATCGAAAGCCCGCTCAGTCCCGTCCGACGGCGCTGGGCCGGACGGCCACGTGGGCCAGTACCTGATCGGCCAGGATCCGCGGGGGCAGCTCGCCGTTCAGGAACACGGTGTCGGCGGGCAGGGTGTCGGCCGCGGCGATGCACGGTGTGATCCGGTGCTTGGCCCAGCTCCGGATCCGTTCGTCCCGTTCGGGATCGTCAGGGGCGAGGGACCTGCCCTCGATACGCCTTTCCAGCTCCTGCCGGGAGACCCTGAGGAAGAAGTGGTGCACCTCGATGCCGGCGTTCCGCAAGGCGCCGAAGATCTCGCTCACATAGCCGGGATCGACCAAGGTCATGGGGATCAGGAGCGGGCGGCCGTACTCCTCGACCAGCCCCACCGCGAGGCCGGCGACCTGGCGTCGCCACAGTGGAAGATCCTGGAAGTCGCCGGTCGGCACCTCCACGATCTTCCGTAGGACGAAGCCGACCATCTCCGGGTCGTAGACCAGTGCCTCGGGCCAGCGTGGCCGCAGCTCGTCCACGAGCGTGGTCTTCCCGCTGCCGAAGGCACCGTTCACCCAGATGATCAACGCGATTCCCCCGCCCCGTTGCCCTGTATGCCGCGCCGGTAGGTGTACTACAGCACGTTTTGGCGGTCCCAGTAGTCGGCGGGAAGAGCGGGGGAGTCGCGGTAACGCTGGACCAGCCGCTCGAAATGCACTCCTTCGAGAGGGGAGGCCTGGGCCCGTCGATTCAGGATGTAGGGCTCGACGGCGTTCCAGACCCGTGGGGGAGAACGGTGGAAACAGGCCCGCACGAGGTCGAAGGCGAGCAGCTTCTGGTCGACGAGGACGCCCAGCATCTCCAGTTGATCGTGCAGCTGCCAGAAGGAGTGGAAGTCGTCGTCGGACAGGAGCGTCGGATCGAAATGCTCGGGGGGTCCGAACTCGCCGCTCAGGAGCCGGTGTCGGAAGGTCCGGGCTGCCGGAGCGTGGTATTTCTCCTGGAAGGAGAGGACGAGTTGCACGTGTCGGGAAAGACGGGCCTCCTTGATCTGTGAGTATGCGAAGAACGACGCTGCGATCACGACGACGGTGCCGACCGCTGTGCTCACCGCGCCGACGGCTGTCCAGACATCCCCCATCCGTGCAGTACAGCACCGAGTCGGGCTGTTGGACAGGTGGCCGTCGGGGCCTGGGCACAGGGGAGGCAGTGGCCGGCCATAGGGTGATCGCATGACTGCCCCGTTGAGTTCCGCGAGAAGCCGTGCCGCTCTGCGCGGATCGGCGCGTGTTTCCGGTGAGTTGCTGCTGGTCCTCGTGATGCTCACGGTGGCGCTGTGGGTGCTCGGTCGGATGTGGTCGGTGGTGTGGCCGCTCACGGTCGCCCTGTTTCTCACCACCCTGACCTGGCCGCTGACCCGGTTCCTGCGTCGGCGCGGCTGGCGGCCGGCTGCCGCGGCGTCGCTGGTGACCCTGCTGTTCGTCCTGGTGGTGCTCGGCATCCTGGCGCTGATCGCCGTACCGGTCGCCTCGCAGTCCGGCGAGCTGACCGACGGTGTGGTCGCGGGTATGCAGAGGCTGCGCGAGTGGGCCGAGGGGCCGCCGCTGAACATCGGTGACGAGCAGATCGCCGGTGCCTTCGACGCGGCGGTCGACCGCGTTCAGAACAGCGTCGGCAGTCTGGTCGGCACGGTCGCCTCGGGAGTGGGCACGGTGGTCGACGGTGTGGTCACCGCGGTCCTGGCGGTCTTCCTGATGTTCTTCTTCCTCAAGGACGGCCCGCGGTTCCTGCCCTGGCTCACCCGCCAGTTGCCGGGCCGGTTCGCCACCGACGTCCCGATCGTCGCCCTGCGCGGCTGGGAGACCCTCGGCTCCTTCGTCCGCTCCCAGGCGCTCGTCGGTGTGCTCGACGCCGTCTTCATCGGGCTGGGTCTGTGGATCCTGGGCGTACCGCTGGTGCTTCCGCTCGCGGTGCTGACGTTCGTCTCCGCGTTCGTGCCGATCGTGGGGGCCCTGTTCGCCGGTTTCGTGGCCGTTCTCATCGCGCTGGTGTCGAACGGTCCGACGGACGCCCTCATCGTGCTGGGGATCATCGTCGTGGTGCAGCAGCTGGAGGGCAATGTCTTCCAGCCGATGATCCAGAGCCGGGGGCTCGGTCTGCACGCGGCGGTCATCCTGCTCGCGGTGACGCTGGGCGGCAGTCTCGCCGGGATCGTGGGCAGTCTGCTCGCCGTTCCGGTCGCCGCACTGATCGGGGTGGTGTGGAACTACGTACGGGAGCAGCTCGGCGAGTCGCAGGAGGCAGAGGCAGCGGCAGAGGCAGGCGGGGAGAGTGGGGAGTCAGGCGGGACGGTGCTCCCCGCGGTTGCCGGGTGAGGCTGGGCGGCCGGCCTCGCCCTGCGGGCGGTCGGCTCTCAGGCCGCCGTGACCACCTCGCCGCGGATCGCCGTTGCCCACTCCACCACCAACAGCTTGTACTCCTCCCGCTCCTGGGCCGACAGCGAGCCGCCCGTGCGCAGCCACAGGGAGCGGATCCGCTCGTTCACCTCGGAAGCGGACCGCACGGAACCAGGGGCATCAGAGTTGGGGGACATGGCTGTCAGCGTAGGGGGAGCAACTGACAGCGCGCTATGCCCCCGCTCCGTGAACCGTTATGGGCTTGGTCACGGTTGATCGATCAACCGGACGCCTTCGCCCGGGAGTTCGGAGATCTTCCGGGCGGGCGGTGAGTGTCGTCGCTGCGCCGGGCTCAGCCCGCCGACTCCGCCGCGTGCGGGCTGAGCGCACCGGTCGCGACGAGGGCGATGATCACGGCGCCGAGGACGACGCGGTAGTACACGAACGGCATGAAGGACTTGGTGGAGATGAACTTCATGAACCAGGCGATCACGGCGTAACCGGACGCGAAGGCGATCACCGTCGCGAACAGCGTCGGGCCCCAGGCCACATGGCCCGTCTCCAGCGCGTCCTTCACCTCGAAGGTTCCGGAGGCCAGGACGGCCGGGATGGCGAGCAGGAACGAGTAACGGGCCGCCGCCTCGCGCTTGTAGCCCATGAACAGGCCGCCGCTGATGGTGGCACCGGAGCGGGAGACGCCCGGGATCAGCGCGCAGGCCTGGCAGAGGCCGAAGATCAGACCGTCGCGGACACCCAGGTTCTCCAGCTGCTTGCGCTGCTTGGGCGCGCGGTGCTTGCCGCCCGTCTCGTCACGGGCGGCCAGCCGGTCGGCTATGCCGATGACGATGCCGATCACCACGAGCATGGTCGCGGTGATCCGTAGATCGCGGAACGGGCCCTCGATCTGGTCCTTGAGCGTGAGGCCCAGCACACCGATCGGGATCGAGCCGACGATCACCAGCCAGCCCATCTGGGCGTCGTGGTCCTTGCGCATCGTCTTGTCGAACAGGGACTTCGACCATGCGGCGATGATCCGGCCGATGTCCTTGCGGAAGTAGATCAGCACCGCTGCCTCCGTGCCGATCTGAGTGATCGCCGTGAAGGCGGCACCGGGGTCCTTCCAGCCCGAGAAGGCTGCGGTGAGCCGCAGATGTGCGCTGGAGGAGACGGGGAGGAACTCGGTCAGCCCCTGGACGAGTCCGAGGATGAGCGATTCAAACCAAGACATGAGGTTAAGGAGTCCAAGCGCCGATCGGAGCGAGGCGACGGGGCGACGGCCGCCCGCGCGCGGTGATCAAGGGTGTGCCAGGGGGAAGCGTAGCGGTCCCGGAGGACAGGCCCGCCACAGGGGTTTCGTAGACGCCGGGGGCGGGTGGCGCAGGGGGAGTGGGCGCTGCCCGTCGCGCCGGGCAGGGAAGGAGCCGGCAGGCGGCCGGTTTCCGTGGTGTGTGGTGTTCCGGGGCCGACCTGAGCCGGGTTCCGCCGGCCGGCCGTCGTGGCGCAGGGTCTGGGGAACCTTCGGCGGCCCCCGAGGGGTCCGCGTCGTCTCCACCTCGTCGGACGTGGGCTCGGACTGGGGCGTGATGTGAAAGCGCTGGTCACGGCCATTCGTTGAGGGCCGCGGTCGGCGCGGTCGCTCGCGGCCGACGGTGAGCCTCTCCAACGCCGGCGGCCGACCGCCTCGGGGGCCGGACCTCTGACGGTTGTGGACCCGGTCCGCGGCGACCGGAGTGGTCGCCCTGATGCCGCGTCTTCGCGGGCAGGCCCGGTTGTTGCGAGACCCGTACGCGTTGTCGGCCCGCGCAGCAGGCCGATCGTCCCCGAGGGCGGCGACGGCCGGGAGTGGACCGGGGTGAGAGTGACGTTGTCCGGCCTTCCGGTGCTCGGCCCGAGCGGCTCCCGGCACCGTCGGTCGGTCCGGCTTCCGGCACCGTCGGTCGGTCCGGCTCCCGGCACCGTCGGTCGGTCCGGCTTCCGGTGTTGCGTCCAGACACCTGCCGGTGCCTCCGCTCTGTCCGTTTTTCCGACGCGGCTCCGTCCATTTCGCCACCCCCGATGCCCGCGCCTCCCCGGCCCCGGCTCCCGACGGCTCCCGCCCCCACCCTGCCCCGTCCCGCCGCACCCCTGCCTGCCCCACCCCGCCCCACCCGCGGCACCCGCCCCACCCCTCCCCGCCGTACCAGCCATCCCCTCCCCGGAGGCGTCCAAAGCCGCAGATGGTTGACCGGCCCCAGGGGCGCCGCATACGTTGCTGCCGAGCGGAAAGCGCTTGCTGAGCGTGCTTGCTGCTCCGTTGCCGCTCACCGGTCCTTCGGGCCGTACCTCGGAGGAGTGCTGATCACGCCCATGTCCCCCACCACACCGCTCTCCGGCCGTCCGGTCCGGGCCGCCGTCGTCGGGACCGGTGCCATCGGGCGCGGCTCCCATCTCTCGGCCCTCAAGCAGCTCGCCGCCGAGGGCGAGACCGAGGTGGTCGCGGCCGTTGACATCGATGCCGCGGCGGTCGAGGCGTTCTGCGCGGAGGGCGGGGTTCCGCACGCCTACACCGACCTGGAGAGGATGCTCGCCGAGCAGCGCCCCGATCTGGTGACCATCTGCACCCCGCCGACCCTGCACCGCGAGCAGAGCGTGGCCGCGCTGCGCGCCGGCGCCTGGGTGTGGTGCGAGAAGCCGCCGGTGCCGACCCTCGCCGACTACGACGCCGTCCAGGCCGAGGAGGGCGCCGAGCACGGGCCGTACTCCTCGATCGTCTTCCAGCACCGGTTCGGCTCCGGCACCCGGCACGTGAAGCGGCTTCTCGCCGACGGCGCCCTCGGGCGGCCGCTCGTCGCGCACTGCCAGACCACCTGGTACCGCGACACCGCCTACTACGCCGTGCCCTGGCGCGGCCGCTGGCAGACCGAGGGCGGCGGTCCCGCGATGGGCCACGGCATCCACCAGATGGATCTGCTGCTCGACATCCTCGGGCCGTGGAGCGAGGTGCGCGCCATGGCCGGGCGGCTGGTCCACGACGTGGAGACCGAGGACGTGTCGACGGCCCTGCTCCGGTTCGACAACGGTGCCATGGCGACGGTCGTCAACAGCGTCCTGAGCCCCGACGAGGTCAGCCGTATCCGTATCGACTGCGAGCGCGCCACCGTCGAGCTCACCCACCTCTACGGCCACTCCAACGCCGACTGGCGCATCACCCCGGCCCCCGACGCGACCGGCGACGAGGTGGCCGCCTGGCAGGACTTCGGCACGGACGTGCCCAGCTCGCACCTGGCGCAGCTGCGGGAGCTGGTCGCCAGCATGCGCGCCGGTGAGCGGCCGCGCAGCAGCGGCGCCGACGGGCGGACCAGCCTGGAGCTGATCACCGCGCTGTACAAGTCCGCCTTCACGGACACCACCGTCAGGCGCGGCGAGATCGGCCCCGGCGACCCGTACTACACGGCCCTGCACGGCGGTGCCCCAGGCTGGGCGCCCCGCACGGCCGCGGTGGACGTGGAGGTACCCGTATGAGCGGCGCCCTGCGTCTCGTGCACGCCCACGGCGACCGGATCACGGTGACCGACCCGGCCACCGGCGTCCAGCTGCTGGCCTACGTCTACCGGCCGGAGGCGGCCTGGGAGGCGCCCCGGCCGTATCTGCACCCGCTGCGCACCCTTGCCGGGGACGTCGTCACGGACTACCGGCCCAACGACCACCGCTGGCACAAGGGGCTGTCGCTGACCGCTTCGCACCTCTCCGGCGCGAATCTCTGGGGCGGCAATTCGTACGTCCACGGGGAGGGGTACGTCGCGATCCCCGAGCGCGTGGGCTCGATGACGCACGTCGGGTTCGACGAGGTCTCCGCAGGTGAGGGGCGGGCCGTGATCGCCGAGCGGCTGACCTGGCACCCGTACAGCGGCGAGCTGTGGGCCGAGGAGAGCCGGCGGATCGAGATCCACGACGTGGACGCCGAGTCCGGATCCTGGGCGCTGACCTGGACCAGCGCGATCAGCAACCGGCGCGAGGAGCCGCTGCGCTTCGGCAGCCCGACCACCGCCGGACGCGAGCTGGCCGGCTACACCGGCCTGTTCTGGCGCGGGCCGCGCGCCTTCCGCGACGGCCGGATCATCGGCCCCGACGGCGAGGGCCCCGGCCTCATGGCCTCGCAGAGCACCTGGCTCGCCCTCTCCGGCGAGCACGACGGCACCGACGGCCACGCCACCGTCGTCTTCGCGCACGCCCCCGAGAACGACCACGCGGGCGCGCACGGCGCCCACCCCGCGCACTGGTTCGTCCGTAACGAGCCCTTCGCGGGCATCGCCCCGTCCTGGTCCTTCTTCGACGAGCTGGAACTCGCCCCGGGCGACACCCTCACCCGCCGCTATCGCGTGGTCGTGGCCGACGGCGCCTGGGAGCGGGAGGAGATCGCCAAGTACCTGGACACCCACCCGTGGTGATCCCGTACGGCGGGCTGCCCGGCGGGGTCGCGCTCTCGCACCTGTGCGTGTACGACTGGCCGGCCGCCGACGGTCTGCGCGGCGGCACCCCCCATCTGCACCTGGCCTGTTCGGAGGGGTACGTCGTCACGGGCGGCCGGGGCGCGGTCCAGACGCTGACCGTGTCGGGGTACGAGGTCACGCCCCTCGCGCCCGGCACCGTCGCCTGGTTCACGCCGGGCACGATCCACCGGCTGGTCAACGAGGGCGATCTGCGCATCACCGTGCTGATGCAGAACAGCGGCCTCCCGGAGGCGGGCGACGCGGTCCTCACCCTGCCCCCGGAGTACCTGGCCGATCCGCGGGTGTACGCCGCCGCGACCACGATCCCGGCCGACGCCTCCGAGGAGGAGCAGGCCCGGATCGCCCTGGCCCGGCGCGACCTCGCCCTGGAGGGGTACCGCGCGCTGCGGGAGGCCCCCGAGGGGCTGGCCGCCTTCCACCGGGCCGCCGCCGCGCTCGTACGGCCCCGCATCGAGGAGTGGCGCGAACGCTGGCGGCGCGGTGCGCGGGCGGCGGCCGAGGCCACGGGGGAGCAGCTCGAGCGGCTGGCGCGGGGTGACGCCACCCACCTCGCCGACGCCGTCGTACGGGCCGAACAGCCCTCCCGGCACGGGAAGTTCGGGATGTGCGGTCGGTTGGACGTGTACCCGCAGGGCTGATGTCATCTCGCCGGTGCACCATGTCGGCCATGTGTCGTCCCACGACCGACTGGTCGACGCTCAGCCACGCCTCCGGGCCCGCGGACGTGGCCACGGGGCGGTCGGCCGGGGACCGCGTCGACGCGGTGTCGCCGGCCGGGTTCATCGTGGGCGAGGCCGAGCCGGAGGACCGGCGCCGGTTCGAGGACGAGATCGCCGAGCTGATCACGGTGTGCCGGGCGTGCACGGCGCGGGTTCCGGCCGACGACCCGAAGGAGTTCGTTCACTTCCTGCAGTTCCTGCTGGCCTTCGAGGGGGTGCCCTTCTGGGGAGCGGAACTGGAGCGGCTGCTGGAGGAGTTCGAGGCCGAGTGCCCGGAGTGCGAGGCCCTCACCGAGGTCATCGTGGGGGAGTACCCGGACGACTGCACGGCCGTGTTCCATCCGGCCGGCCCCGCCGCACTGACCGGCATCGGCGCCCGGCTGCACGCGATGGCCCTCCGGGCCGGGCAGGACGCGGTGGCCGAGTGGGTGTCCCGACTGTTCGGCCGGGTGACGTGCACCGAGTGCGACACGGCCTTCGACCTCGCGGAGAGCGCCACGCGGGCGTGAGGCTGCCCCGGAGGCGGGGCTCGCCGGAGGCGGGCCTTCTCCGGAGGCGGGTCTGTGTCGGAGGGGGGTCCGTTTCCCGGAGGCATCGCCCGGGGCCGGGTCCTAGCCTGGTGCCATGGCGGCGGTGCTGGTCGATGGCGTCGAGGTGGCCTATGCGCGGCGGGGGTATGGGCCGCCGCTCGTGTTCGTCCACGGGGCGGGGCTCGACGGGCGGATGTGGCGGCCGCAACTCGACGCCCTCGCCGACGCGTTCACGGTGGTCGCCTGGGACGAACCGGGCGCGGGGCGCTCCTCGGAGCTGCCGGCCGGTTTCGGGCTCGCGGACTTCGCGCACTGCCTCGCCGCGCTGATCCAGGATCTGGGGCTCGGCCCGGCCGCGGTCGCGGGGCTCTCCTGGGGCGGCACGGTCGTCCTGGAGCTGTACCGGCACCATCCGGACCTGGTCGGCGCGCTGATCCTGGCCGACACCTACGCGGGCTGGAAGGGGTCGCTGCCGCCCGAGGAGGTGGCGGCCCGCGTCGAGGGCGTCCGGCGGATGCTCGCGGTGCCGCCGGAGCGGTTCGATCCGACGATGCCGGGGCTGTTCGCCGGTGACCCGCCCGCCGCCTTCGTACCGCTGCTCGACGCGATGGCGCGGGACGTCCGGCCGGCGACGCTCCGCGCACAGCTCCCCCTGATGGCGGAGGCCGACCAGCGCGACCTGCTGCCCGCGATCGGCGTGCCGGTGCTGCTCGTGTGGGGCGAACGCGACGCGCGCTCACCCCTGGGAGTCGCCCGTGCCTTCCAGGAGGCCCTGCCCGACAGCGAACTGGTGGTGCTCCCGGGCGCGGGCCATCTCGCCAACCTGGAGACGCCGGAGCGCTTCAACCGGGCCGTGCGCGCGTTCTGCCACGCGCACCCGTGACGCGGCCCGCCGGACGCTATGCCGCCGTCGGGCCCGTCACCGTCCATCCCGGTGCCTGCGGATGGGCGGTGAGGTCCTCGTGGCGCACCACGTCGCCGCAGGCCGGGCAGGTGACCACGGGGAGCAGTTCATGGCCGCAGACGTGCTCGATCACCATCGGACGGCCGGCGTCCTCGCGGAGATGCCGGTCGCCCCAGGCCATCAGGGTCATCAGGACCGGCTCCAGCTCCAGCCCCGCCTGTGTGGGCCGGTACTCGAAGCGCTGCGGACGCTCGCTGTAGGCCTGCTTGGTGAGGATCCCGGCGTCGACGAGCCGGCGCAGCCGGGTGGCCAGGACGTCGCGCGGGGCGCCGATGTTGCGGACCAGCTGGTCGAAGCGGCCGTTGCCCAGGCAGACCTCCCGCAGCACGAGCAGCGAGTACTTCTCGCCGACGAGGGCGAGGGCGTCCGCGATCGAGCAGGGGCGCGGGTCTCTGGAGCTGCTGGAGCTGGGGGAGGCGGCCATGCCGATCAGTCTAGGGGAGGGTTGGAAAAGCAGACCCAAGTGAGTTGGATTTCCAAACTCACCGAGCTAGGGTGGGTCCGGATTTCCTACTCACCAGTAGTCGCGGAGGCCCGCCCATGCGTGACGCAGTCGTCGTCGAAGCCGTACGCACCCCGATCGGCAAGGGAAAGCCGAACGGTTCCCTCGCGCACGTCCACCCCGTCGAACTCCTCGCCCACACCCTGCGCACCCTCGTCGAGCGCTCCGGCGTCGACCCCGCGCTGATCGACGACGTCATCGGCGGCACCGTCGACCAGGTCGGCGAGCAGGCCATGAACACCACCCGCTACGCCGCCCTCTCGGCGGGCTTCCCGGAGACGGTCCCCGCGACCACCGTGGACCGCCAGTGCGGCTCCTCCCAGCAGGCCGTGCACTTCGCCGCGCAAGGCGTGCTGGCCGGCGCCTACGACCTCGTCGTCGCCTGCGGGGTCGAGTCGATGAGCCGGGTGCCGATGTGGTCCAACGTGCCGCCCGGCAAGGACCCCTTCGGCCCCGGGATCGCCGAGCGCTACCCCGACGGCCTCGTCCCGCAGGGCATCAGCGCCGAACTCATCGCCGCCAAGTGGTCGATCACCCGCGACCAGATGGACACCTTCGCCGCGACCTCCCACCACCGGGCCGCCGACGCCTGGCAGCGGGGCCTCTTCGACGCCGAGGTCGCCCCCCTCGACGGCGTCGCGCGCGACGAGAGCGTACGGCCCGGCACCACCCCCGAGATCCTCGCCGGACTCAAGTCGGCCTACCACGACCCGGCGTTCGCCGCCCGCTTCCCGCAGATCGAGTGGAACGTCACTGCGGGCAACGCCAGTCCCGTCAACGACGGCGCCTCCGCCGTGCTCATCACGTCCTCCGAGACCGCCGCCCGCCTCGGCCTGCGCCCGCTCGCCCGGCTGCACAGCTTCGCCGTCACCGGCTCCGACCCGCTGCTGATGCTCACCGGCGTGATCCCGGCGACCGACAAGGTGCTGCGCCGCGCCGGACTGCGCCTCGACGACATCGACCTCTTCGAGGTCAACGAGGCCTTCGCCGCCGTGGTCCTGGCCTGGCGTCAGGAGACCGGCGCCGACCTCGCCAAGGTCAACGTCCACGGCGGCGCGATCGCCCTCGGCCACCCGCTCGGCGCCAGCGGCACCCGCCTGACCACGACCCTCGTCCACGCCCTGCGCCAACGGGGCGCCCGCTACGGCCTCCAGACGATGTGCGAGGCCGGCGGACTGGCCAACGCCATGATCCTGGAAGCGGTGTAACGGCCCACCGGCGGGCGCGACCGCCGGGCCTACCGGCGGCGCAGGTGGTGGCGCTTGCGCCAGGCCATCACCGCGCCCGCCACCGTCGGCAGGGCGATCGAGGCCAGCGCGATCAGGAAGACCGGGGACGTCGGGGTCGAGGCCCGGGCGCCGGCGACGACGTACGCGGCCGTGTTCGGGATCGAGCCCAGCGCGGTCGCGACCAGGTACGGCGTCCAGCGCATCCTCGAGACGGCCGCCGCGTAGTTCACGCCCCAGAACGGCAGCCCCGGGAACAGCCGCGCCCCCAGCATCGACCGCATCCCGTGCCGGCTCAGCTGACCGTCCGCCGCCTTCAGCAACCGGCCGCGCAGCAGGGGCCGTAGCGCGTCCTGCCCCAGCACCCGGCCCAGGCCGAACGCGAGCCCCGCGCCCAGCACGGTGCCCGCCAGCGCCGCGCCGAGCCCGACGGCCGAGCCGAACACCGCCCCCGCCGCCAGGTTCAGCAACGGCCGCGGCACGAACGCCACCGTGCACAGCCCGTACGCCACCGCGAACACCACGGCGGCCGTCACCCCGCCCACCTGCGGCGGCCAGCCGTCCGCGAGGAGTCTCTGGGGCTCGAACAGCAGCACGCTCGAACCGGCCAGCGCGAGCAGGGCGACCAGCAGCGAGAACCGGGACCAGGGCGACAGCAGCACTCTGCCGAGGCGCGCCAGGGGACGAACGGGCGCGGTGGCGGTGACGAGGGGCACGGGAACGAGGAGCTCCGTGGCGGCGGCCCGGGGAGTGGCCGTGGCGGTGCCCCCAGAGCGGGTGGTGGCATCGAGCATCCCGCGACAGTAACCGACGGACATGTGTGATCGCCGTATGGTTCGTCTCATGACCGCCACCGGCCCGGGCGCCACCGGCGTACCGCACAGCGCCCTCGCCGACACCGTGCTGGAACGCCTCACCGCCGTGTACGCGGGCGCGGCCGACCCCGCCCGGGCCGCCGCCATGCGGGCGTACATGAAGGACGTGGCCCCCTTCCTGGGCCTGCCCACCCCCGAGCGCCGCGCCCTGTCCCGGACCGTCCTCGCGGGCACGCCCCGGCCCACCGAGGCCGACTGCACGGCCGTCGCCCTGCGCTGCTGGGCCCTGCCGGAGCGCGAGTACCACTACTTCGCCGTCGACTATCTGCGCCGGCACGCCGGACGCTGCTCGTCGGCGTTCCTCCCCGTCGCCCGCCGGCTGATCACCACGACCTCGTGGTGGGACACGGTCGACCTGCTCGCCGCGCATGTCGTCGGCGCCCTCGTCGAGGCCGACCCCCGGCTCACCGCCACCATGGACGACTGGATCGCCGACGACGACCTCTGGGTCGCCCGCACGGCCCTGCTCCACCAGCTCCGCTCCAAGGACCGCACCGACGCCGAGCGCCTCTTCGCCTACTGCCTGCGCCAGTCCGGCCACCCGGACTTCTTCATCCGCAAGGCGATCGGCTGGTGCCTGCGCGAGTACGCCAAGACCGACCCGGAGGCCGTCCGCGCCTTCCTCGCCCGTGAGCGGGGCCGCTTCGCCCCGCTGACGGTCCGTGAGGCACTGAGGAACATCGGCGCCACGGACCCGGCCTAGCCCGTGTGCCCCGCCGCGCCTTGACGGGTCTCGGTGAGGTGGCTGTCGATGTAGCGGGCGAGGATCAGTCCGTCCTGCGGGGCGTCGGCGTGGAAGGAGACACGGCGGAGCAGGGCGACATGGTCGAGCGCGATGCCCTCACGGGCGAGGACGAAGACGAGGGTCAGGAAGGCGGACCGGGCGTTGCCGTCCTCGAACGGGTGGAAGAAGCACGCTTCCACCCGCCCGGGAAGCGCGGCGGCCCGAGCCGCGAGCGCCTCGGGGTCGGGAGCGACGACGGGGGAGGCCTGACGACCTGGTTGCCGCGCTGGTCGTACCGCCTGGAGGCGAGAGTCCCTCAGGATCAAGGCGTCGGCCCTGGCCCGTGCCTCCTCCGGCAGCCGTTCCCACCCGAGTTCCCCCGCCCGAAAACCATTCGACGCCGAACGAACCATCGGCGAGGATCGGGACCATGTTCCGGTACGCCTTCGTCGTCGCAGCATTCGCCGTCGCGGATGCTCCGAAGGCTGCCGTTCCGCTGTACCCGGCCGCTTTCGACGGCGCCCGAAGCTGACCCTCCCCGGATCGTCCGGCGGACCCCGCAGGGGGAGGGTCGGCCGGTTCCCCCGGGGTCCCCTCTCCCATCGGAGATCTTCCACGCAGACGCTTCGAGGTACCGCCATGTCCAAGACCGCGTACGTACGCACCAAGCCGCATCTCAACATCGGCACCATGGGCCACGTCGACCACGGTAAGACCACCCTGACCGCCGCCATCACCAAGGTCCTCGCCGACCGCGGCGCCGGCAGCGCCACCGAATACGTTTCCTTCGACCGCATCGACCGCGCCCCCGAGGAGGCCGCCCGCGGCATCACCATCAACATCGCGCACGTCGAGTACGAGACCGACACCCGGCACTACGCGCACGTCGACATGCCGGGCCACGCCGACTACGTCAAGAACATGGTCACCGGCGCCGCGCAGCTCGACGGGGCGATCCTCGTCGTCTCCGCGCTCGACGGGATCATGCCGCAGACCGCCGAACACGTGCTGCTCGCCCGCCAGGTGGGCGTCGACCACATCGTCGTCGCGCTGACGATGGCCGACCGGGCCGACGACGAACTGGCCGAGCTCGTCGAGCTGGAGGTCCGCGACCTGCTCACCGCACACGGCTACGGAGGCGACGCCGCCCCCGTCGTACGGTTGTCTGGGCTGAAGGCCCTGGAGGGCGACCCGCGCTGGACGGCCTCGGTCGACGCGCTGCTCGACGCGGTGGACACGTACGTGCCGATGCCCGAGCGGTATCTGGACGCGCCGTTCCTGCTGTCCGTGGAGAACGTGCTCACCATCACCGGGCGCGGGACCGTCGTCACCGGAGCCGTCGAGCGGGGCACGGTCCGGGTGGGCGACCGGATCGATGTGCTCGGCGCCGGGCTGGAGTCCGTCGTCACCGGCCTGGAGACCTTCGGCAAGCCGATGGAGGAGGCCCAGGCCGGGGACAACGTGGCGCTGCTGCTGCGGGGCGTGCCACGGGACGCCGTACGGCGCGGGCACGTGGTGGCGGCACCGGGCAGCGTCGTGCCGCGACGGCGGTTCTCCGCGCAGGTGTACGTGCTCTCCGCCCGCGAGGGGGGCCGTACGACGGCGATCGCCACCGGCTACCGGCCGCAGTTCTACATCCGCACGGCGGACGTCGTGGGGGACGTGGATCTGGGGGCGGCGGGGGTCGCGCGGCCGGGGGAGCGGATCGACATGACCGTCGAGCTGGGGCGCGAGGTGCCCCTGGAGCCCGGGCTGGGTTTCGCGATCCGGGAGGGCGGACGGACCGTGGGGGCGGGCACGGTGACGGCCGTGCTGTGAGCGGAGCCTGACGCCCGGGCCCGTTCGGGGGCTCTGCCCGCCAGGCACAATGAACGGGTGGAGTCCCTACCCGTCAGCCGCGCCGTCGACCACGGCACCGCCAAGCTCATGCCCGACGTCGACCGGGAGCGGGCCTGGCTGCTGACGGTCGACGGGGCGCCGCAGTCGTACGTCGACCTCGACGAGCCGGAGCACCTCGAGTTCGAGTACGCGCGGCGGCTCGGGCATGTGCTCGACGTCATGGCGGAGCCCGGACGGCCCCTGGACGTGCTGCACCTCGGCGGCGGGGCGCTCACCCTGCCCCGGTACGTGGCCGCCACCCGGCCGGGCTCCCGGCAGGACGTCGTCGAGGCCGACCGGGGGCTGCTGGAGCTGGTCGTCGAGCAGATGCCGCTCCCGGCCGGCTCCGGCGTCGCGCTGCACCCGGCCGACGCCCGCGCCTGGCTGGAGGCGGCGCCCGGGGACTCGGCCGACGCGCTGGTGGCGGACGTCTTCGGCGGCTCCCGGGTCCCCGCGCACCTGACCTCCCTGGCCTACGCCCGGGAGGCCGGCCGGGTCCTGCGCGAGGACGGCGTCTACCTCGCCAACCTCGCCGATGCGGCGCCCTTCGGCTTCCTCCGCTCCCAACTGGCGAACTTCGCCGCCGTGTTCGAGGAACTCGTGCTCATCGCCGAGCCGGCCGTGCTGCGGGGCCGCCGGTTCGGCAACGCGGTCCTCGTCGCCGCGCACCACCCCGTCGACGTGACCGCCCTGGCCCGCCGCACCGCCTCGGACGCGTTCCCGGCCCGGGTGGAGCACGGGCCCGGAGTACGGCGGTTCATCGGCGACGCCCGCCCGGTGCGGGACGAGGACGCCGTACCGTCCCCCGAGCCGCCGGACGGCGCGTTCGGCATCGGCTGAGCCGGGCCGGCCTCAGCGCACCGGACTCCGGTCGCCCCCCGGTTCGCTGTCCACGGCCGCGCTCCCACCCGTCACCGGCCTCGCTCCCCGTCGGGTCAGGTTCCGCACGTCCGGCACACACAGCACCGCCGCCGTGACCACGACGACCAGGGCGGCACACCCCCACAGGGCGGCCGTACGGCCGAAGGCGGACTCGGCCGGTCCCGCGAGCGCCGTAGCGACCGGAACCATCGCCACCGAGCCGAACCAGTCGTAGGCACAGACACGGGAGAGCTTGTCCTCGGGGATCTCCTGGTGCAGCGCGGTCATCCAGGACACCCCGAACACCTCCAGCGTCACCCCGGTGGCGAACATCACCGCGCACAGGGCGCCGATCGGTACCGGGACGGCGAGGGCCGCGGAGGGGAGGGCCAGGGGGAAGACGCAGAGGGTGCCGACGAGGAGGAGGCGGTGGGGTTTCCAGCGGGTCATCAGGAAGGCTCCGACCACCGTGCCGGCGCCGAAGCAGCCCAGGGCCAGCCCCCAGGGGCCCGCCCCGCCCAGGTGGTCCCGGGCGACGAGGGGGCCGTAGACCGCGTCCGCCGCGCCCACGACGGCGTTCGCGAGGGAGAACTGCAGGACGATGCCCCACAGCCAGGGCCGGCTCCGGAACTCCTGCCAGCCCTCCCGAAGGTCGGCGAGCATCCCGCCGCCCGCCTCGCGCGCGGGAAGGTCCCGTACGTCGAGGAGGGAGCGCAGCGAGCCCGCGAGCGCGAAGGCGGCCGCGTCCGCCGCGAGGACCCAGCCGGGGCCGACCACGGCGACCAGCGCGCCACCGAGGGCGGCGCCGCCGAGGCCCGCGCCCTGCATCGCCATGCGGAACACCGCGAACGCCCGCCCGGCCTGCTCGCCCCGGACGGAGGAGAGCAGCATGCCCTCGGCCGCGGGCGAGAAGAACGCCTGGCCGGTTCCGCCCAGCGCGGTCAGCAGCATCATCTGCCAGAGCCGGGGCTCGCCGAGCAGCACGAGGGCCGCGAAGGCGCCCTGCGAGAGACCGTTCAGGGCGTTGGCGGCGACCATCACCCGGTGCCGGGGCAGCCGGTCGGCGACCGCGCCGCCGATCAGCAGGAACAGCACCAGCGGCAGGGTGCGGGCGGCGGCCACCAGCCCCACGTCACCGCCGTCGCCGCCCGACTCCAGGACGGCGAACGCGGCGGCGATGAGCGCGCCGTGGCTGCCCAGGTTCGTCACGAACGCGGCGGCGGTCAGCAAGCTGTAGTTGCGGCCAGCCCAGGCGGGTTTGCGCAGGCGGCGGGGGGTGTCGGCGGATGGGGTCACCGGCCGACTATCCCCGCCCGGCCCCCGGTGCGCCAAACGGATTGTCCGTCAGACGCACCCCGGAGGGTCCGGTCGCCGGTCGTCCGCTCAGTTCGCCGTCGGCTCCCCGTGCCAGCGCACGGTGCTCAGGATCTGCATGACCGTCGCCTTCGGGACCTCGTCCTTGACGCCCTTGGCGCCGAACCAGTTCCACGACACGTAGTCGCCCTTGGAGTTCTTGAAACCGAACGTGATCGCCTTGCCGTCGCTGTCGCACTTGCCCTTCTGGGGCGTGTTCGTCGACTGGGCCCAGGCGTAGCTGCCCTCGATGCCGGAGGCGGTGGTGAACGGCGTCGCCTTCTCGTCGAAGGTGAGGCTCTTCTTGTCCGGCTCGGTGTAGCCGCCGAAGACCCACCACGCCGGGGTGTTGACGGCGATCTCGTCGGTGTTCTTGGCGCCCTCGGCGCCCTTGGTGCCGACCATCGCCAGTGACGTGTAGTCGGTCTTGCCGTCCTTGTCGCTGTCCGTGCCGCACCACTTGGACTTGTACTCGGCCACCCCCGACATCAGGATCGAGCCGTAGCCGCTGGGCTCCTTCTTGTCCTCCCACTCGAAGCCGCGGCCGACGCCCGGCTTCTCGACCTCCCAGTCCGCCGGTACGTCGAAGGCGAGGCCCCACTTGGGGTTCACCACGACCTTCCAGCCCGAGATCGTCGCCTTCTCCTCCTCGTTGTCACGAGGGTTGTCGTCGGTGCCGGTGGATGCGGAGGCGGAGGTGGACGCGGACGCCGAGGGACTCTCGCTGCCCTTGGCCACCTCGCCCTTGCCGTCGTCCTTGGCGCCCAGCACCAGATAGCCGGTGACACCGGCGGCCACGACCACGGCCGTGGCGGCGATGATCGCGACCAGCTTCGTGCGGTTGCCGCCCCCGCCGCCGGGCGGGGGCTGGGGTCCGCCCACGGCCGTCGGGGCACCCCACGGGGGTTGCTGCGCATAGGGGTTCGGCTGCCCGGTCTGCTGATAGCCGGGCTGCTGGTACGGATTCGGCTGCTGGTATCCCGGCTGCTGGTACGGATTGTTCTGCGCCTGCGGGTTCTGCTCTCCCCCGGGCGGCTGGTTTCCTGGCCACATGGCCTGAAACCCTAGTGCCTCAACGGGGCCGTACCGCATCAGGAGCCGGACGGTTCGAAGACGCGCACGGTGCCCATGATCTTCCGGATGGTGGCGTCCGGAACCTCCTCGTCAACTCCGCTCGCACCGACGAACGACCACGAGCCCAGGTCCCCGTCCGACGTCTTGAAGGCGAAGGTGGTGGCCTTGCCGTCGGAGTCCCGGGGCGGTGGTGAAGGACGTCACCGGGCCGGTCGTGACCTTCCCGGAGCACGGCCGGGGCCTTCATCCCGACGAGCGGGGTGTCCTCCGGATCGTCGTCCTCCGCGACGTACGACACCCAACTCGTCGGCGTGGCGTCGGCCCCCGGGTCCGCCGAGGCGGAGGGGGCGGGGCCGGGCTCGTCGCTCCCGCCGGCCAGCAGGACGGCCCCCGTCACGACGGGGGCCACCAGCACCGCGCCGGTCGCGGCGGCCGCCACCGCCTTCGTCCAGGAGGCGCCGGAGGGCGGGGGTGCCGTGGACCCGGCCGGTGTGTTCCAGACCGGCTGCCGCCCCGGCGGGCCGGGCTGCGCGCAGGGGTTCGGCTGTTGGTGGCGGGGCTGTGTGTACGGGTTCGGCTGTGCGGGTCCGCCGGGTCCGCCGGCCGGCGGTTGCTCTCCTGGCCAGATGGGCGGCAAGCATACGGCGATCATCACACCGGTCCTGGTCAGTGAGGCTACTCGTGGGTAACATCGCGGTATGAGCGCAGACCAGATGTCCATCGGCGAGATGCTCGCCGCCACCGTGCCCATGGCCCGGACCCTCAACCTGGAGTTCGTGGAGACCGGCCGGGACCGGGCCGTGGTCGCCCTGCCGGACCAGGGCGACTTCCACAACCACGTGGGCGGCCCGCATGCCGGTGCGATGTTCACGCTCGGCGAGTCCGCCAGCGGTGCGATCGTGCTGGCCGCGTTCGGGGACCAGCTCGCGCGCGCCGTGCCGCTCGCCGTCCGCGCCGAGATCGCCTACCGGAAGCTCGCGATGGGCGCGGTCACCGCGACGGCCACCCTGGGCCGCCCGGCCGCCGAGGTCGTCGCCGAGCTGGACGCCGGGGAGCGCCCCGAGTTCCCGGTGACGATCGAGATCCGCCGCGCCGACGGCGCGGTCACCGGTGAGATGATCGTCGTTTGGACCCTGCGGCCCAACGGCTGAGCGGCGCGGATGGGGGCAGGGTGCGGGTTGGGGTGGGTGCGGGTGACGGGCCCGGGGTGCGGCGGCGTACGGCTCGTGGTGTACGGCGCCGTCCCCGGGCCTTCGTTGATTCCGGGCGCTCGTCGATCCCGGGCCTTCGCCGATCGCGGGCGGCGGTGGCTGCGGGCGGCGATGGCCGCGGGGGCCTGGAGGCCGTGGAGTCGCGGAGGCCGAGAAGGTCGCGGGGTCGCGGAGGCCGAGAAGGTCGCGGCGGTCGCGGTGTCGGCTCAGGCCGCCAGCCGCTCCCGGCCGGAGCCGCCCTCGCCGTTCCCGCTCGGCGTGCCTTCCCCGCCGCTTCCCCTCTCCCCGCGGTTCTCCCTCTCCCCGCCGGTCTCCGTCTCCCCGCCGTACTGGCCGGGCGTGGCCGCCGTGCCCGTGTCGTCCAGGGCCGCTACGAACCCCTTCAGCCAGGACACGAACTCCGGTCCCAGGTCGGGTCGGTCGCAGGCCAGCCGGACCACCGTGCGCAGGTAGTCGGCTTTGTCGCCGGTGTCGTAGCGGCGGCCGGAGAAGACCACGCCGTGCACCGTGCCGTCCGCGGCGAGTTCCTGGAGCGCGTCGGTGAGCTGGATCTCGCCGCCGCGTCCGGGCCCGGTGCGCTCCAGGACGTCGAAGACCGCCGGGTCGAGGACATAGCGCCCGATGACCGCGTACCGGCTCGGCGCCGCCTCCCGTGAGGGCTTCTCCACCAGTCCCGTGACCCGTACGACGCCGTCCTCGCCGGACGGTTCGACCGCCGCGCAGCCGTAGAGGTGCACCTGCTCCGGCGGGACCTCCATGAGGGCGACGACACTGCCCGCGTACCGGTCGCGGACCTCCAGCATCCGGCTGAGCAGGGTCTCGCGCGGGTCGATCAGGTCGTCGCCGAGGAGGACGGCGAAGGGCTGGTCGCCGACATGGTGGCGGGCGCACAGCACCGCGTGTCCGAGGCCGAGCGGGTCGCCCTGCCGGATGTGGTGGATGTCGGCCAGCCGGGCCGGGTCGCGCACGGCGTCCAGCCGTACGGTGTCGCCCTTGGCCGCGAGGGCCTGCTCCAGCTCGAAGGCGTGGTCGAAGTGGTCCTCGATGGCCCGCTTGTGGCGGCCGGTGACCATCAGTACGTCGTCCAGACCGGCCGCGGCGGCCTCCTCGACGACGTACTGGATGGCCGGCTTGTCGACGACCGGGAGCATCTCCTTCGGGGTCGCCTTCGTCGCGGGCAGGAAGCGGGTGCCGAGGCCCGCCGCCGGGACGACCGCCTTGCGGACCGTGGGTGCGGAGTGGGGGGTACTCATGGGGATCAGGGTGGACGAAGGGGATGGGAGAACCCCGGGAGTCCCCTGGGAGATTCCTGTGCGGCGCCCGGTCCCGGCCGGGAATCGGCTGTCGTCGGGAAGTTGAAGATTTTGTGAGCCAATGACCTTTGCGCGTACACAAGTTGAGTCGGCGCGTCCGGGCCGAATGGTAAATGCGGGTACGGATACCGTCGGTAACTTTTCTGAAATTAGCTCGCTTTGAACTGTGGTCGATCGAACTCCTTGTTTCCTGTGAGACGTGTGTGCGAAGGTGAGCCTCCCCTTACGCGGACCGGATCAGTTCCCCCACCTGGCCGGTCCGAAGGTACGCACCAATCAGGCACCTGCTTTCCGGCGGCCGCGCTATTCGCGGGCGGTCCGTCGGCTTGGAAGGAATTGGTTCCGTGCAATCCCCGAACCCCCCGCGACCCCCCTACCCGCCCCGCCCCGGCTGGCCTCCCGGCGATTCCGACCCCCATCTCGCGTCCCGGCTGGCCCGGGGCGACGACGGCCGTGCGGTCGCCCTGCTGCTCGCCCGGCACTGGCCGGCCACCCATGACTACGCGGTCGTCTGCCTGGCCGACTCCGGTGACTCGGCGCGGCTCGTGGCCGCCGCCGCGTTCCACACGGTGTTCGGCCGGCTCGCCAAGGGGCACAGCGGCGGCGCCCTGCGGCCCCAACTCCTGGTCGCCGTACGGAACACGGTCCGGGAATGGGCCGGGGCCGAAGGACTTGCCGCCGTCCTGCCGGAGTTGCGCAAAACCGTCGGCGGCCGCGGACTGCGCGTCGCCCGGCCGGTCACCCCTGAAAGGCGGCAACTCGCCGAGCGCGCTTTCTCCTTGCTTCCCGCCGCCTCCCAATGTCTGTTGTGGCACGTCGAGGTGGAAGCGGAACCGCTATCCGTACCGGCCGGTCTGCTGGGCGTCGACGAGCTCACCGCGACGGCCGGACTGGAACAGGCGCGCGAGCAATTCCGGGCGGGCTGTGTCCGCGCCCACCGGGAACTCGCGCCCACCGCCGAATGCCGTTTCTACCACCGCCTCCTCGACGTTCCCCTGCGCCGCGGCGGAACCCTGCTGCCCGATGTCCGCCGGCACCTCGCGCAGTGCCGCCACTGCCGGCACGCCGCCGAACAGCTCAGCCACTTCGACGGCGGACTGGACACCCTGCTCGCCGAGACCGTGCTCTCCTGGGGCGCGCACCGCTATCTCGATGCGCGCCCCGCGCGTCTCGCGTCCGGCGCCCGTCCGGCCCGGCCCACCGCCGCGACCCGCCCGACGACCCGCCCGACGGCCCGTCCGACGGGCCGTCACCGCATCGCACCGAACGGCCTGCTCGATCTGCCGGGCCGGCGCCCCAAGGCCGTCCTGGTCGGCGTCGGCCTCACCTCCCTCGCCCTGCTGGCGACCGTCCTCGTGGCCAAGAGCTGGTCCGACGACAACGGTGTTCCCGGGCCTCGCGCCACCTGGGGCGCCCCGGCCGGCGGCACCGGCACCCCCGGCTCTCCGGGCGTCCGCCCGCCCGGCGACGAGGATCCCTCGTCCTCAGGCTCCCCCTCGGCCGCCTCCGCCGCCCGCTCCGCCGCGCCCTCCCACGGCCGGCTGCTCAGCCAGGTGACCGGACGCTGTCTCGACGTCGCGGGCGGCAGGGCCGAGTCCGGGGCGGCGGCCGTCCTGGCGGTGTGCTCCTCGGCCGCCTCCCAGCAGTGGTCGTACCAGGACGACGGGCTGCTGCGCAGCGCCGCCGCCCCGGGGCTCTGTCTGGCCGCCGACCCCGGCCACGCGTCGGTCGCGCTGGCCGGCTGTGTGGTCCACTCCGGCGAGGTCTTCTTCGACCTGACCGTGCGCGGCGAACTCCTGCTGCGCCGCGACGGCGGCCTGCTCGTCGCCCCCGGCACCGGGAAGGCCGCTACGAAGGCCGTCGTCACGGAGCGGGACGGCTCGGCGGGGCAGCGGTGGGAGTTCGAGGCGGCGGCGCCGGGGGAGGGGGCGTCGGCGAGACCGCCGGCCCCGCGTGCCGACCCGCCCCTGTCCCGCGACACCGGGCCGACGCCGCCGCCCGCACCACGTGATGCCGCGCCGCCCGCGCCCCAACCTGCCCCATCCACGGGGGAGTTCGAGAAGAGGGCCGCCCAGGTGGAGTGCTGCGGGAGCCCTGGGACATCCCGTCTGCCGGGGCTTGCCGCGACGCTTCACCACGACGGCCGCTCGCTCGAGGTGGGCCTGCGGGTCTCCGGGTTGCCGGGCTCGGTCGGGCTGGTGCACCCCGCCGGGCTGCCGGGGAACGCGGCCGGGTAACCGGACGGACGACCGGCTCGACCAGCCCGTGCGGGGGCGGATGCCGTACGGGTCGCCGCCCGCGCCCTGCCCTACCGGGACACCGGGCGCCACGACCGGACCCCCGGCACAGGTCGGCGGCTGGTGGGGGTCGGGGTGTCCGCCTGGTCGGCGTCCGCCCGGTCTAGGAGGTGCAGACGTCCTTCAGCTCTGCCGACGCCTCGTCGATCGCGGAGGAGTCCGGGGTGCGGCCGTCGAGGATGTCGCGGTTGTAGTCCTCGATCGCCCGGTTGAGCCTGTCCACCGCCTTGTCGACCTTGCCGTCGTCCGACCTGTCGTCGATCCGGTCGAGGTTCTTCTCGATCGTGGCGATGGAGTCCTCCGTCTTCGAGGGGTCCTCGATCGCGTCCGCGCCCGCCTTGTTGATCGCCGTGATGCTGTCCGTGATGTCGTCGGCGTTCGACAGACAGTCGACGGTGTCACCGAACTCGCAGCCGGTGAGCAGGCCGGTGGTCAGCGCGAGGGCCGCGACGGCGGAGGCGAGGACGGCGGTACGGCGGCGGGGCCGGCCGGGCCGACGGGGCGCGGGCGGGGGAACGGGCGGGGGAACGGGCATGGGAGGGTCCCTTCTTCACGGCGCGGATCGCGGTGGTGTCCTCACCGACCACGATCACGTGCACGGGGCGCCGTCACGAGGGGCCCTGCTCCCCGTTCGACGGTGTAGCCCGCTCCACCACGGGCCCGGCCGGGCCGGGCCGAACCGGTAGGCTTCCCGGCAGCAGGCGATGTTCAAGGAATGTCAAAGGGAATGTCGAAGGGGAGGCCCGCCGGTGCACGTCCAGGAGTGGCTCGACACGGTGCCCGCGGCGGCCGTCTACGCCGTGGTCGGCCTGGTCATCGGGCTGGAGAGCCTCGGCATCCCGCTGCCCGGCGAGATCATCCTGGTCTCGGCCGCGCTGCTGTCCTCCCAGCACGCGGGTGTCAACCCGGTCGTCCTCGGGGCGGTCGCCTCCGCCGGCGCGGTGATCGGTGACTCCATCGGCTATGCCATCGGCCGCAAGGGCGGGCGCCCGCTGCTGGCCTGGCTGGGCAGGAAGTTCCCGAAGCACTTCGGCGAGGGCCATATCGCCACGGCCGAGCGGTCCTTCGAGAAGTGGGGCATGTGGGCCGTGTTCTTCGGCCGCTTCATCGCCCTGCTGCGGATCTTCGCCGGGCCGCTCGCCGGTGTGCTGCACATGCCGTACTGGAAGTTCCTCATCGCCAATGTGCTGGGCGGGATCGTCTGGGCGGGCGGGACCACGGCGGTCATCTACTACGTGGGCGTGGTCGCGGAGTCCTGGCTGAAGAGGTTCTCGTATCTGGGGCTGGTGGCGGCCGTGCTGATCGGGCTGACGTCGTTCCTGGTCATCAAGCGCAAGGCCAGGAAGGCGCAGGCGGCGGCGGAGCGGGAGGCGGAACCGGTACCCGCCGGGGACTGAGCCGCACCCCGGCCGCACCGCGCCCTCCGGCCGCCCCCCTCGGCCGCCCCCTCACTCATGAACCTCCTTGTGGGCCTTGGCCAGGTCCGCGTACAGCGTGCCGTTCAGCGTGACGCCCTGCCGCTCCTCCTCCGTCAGCTCCCGCTTGACCTTCGCCGGGACGCCCGCCACCAGGGAGCCCGGCGGGACCTCCATCCCCTGGGGGACCAGGGCCTGGGCCGCGACCAGGGAACCCGCGCCGATCACCGCGCCGTTGAGGACCGTCGCGCCCATGCCGATCAGGCAGTCGTCGCCGACGGTCGCGCCGTGGACGACCGCGTTGTGGCCGACGGAGACGCGCTCGCCGACCGTCACGGGGAAGCCGGGGTCCGCGTGCAGGGTCACGTTGTCCTGGATGTTGGCGTCGCGGCGGACGGTGATCCGCTCGACGTCCCCGCGCACGACCGCCCCGTACCAGACGCTCGCGCCCGCCTCCAGCGTCACCTCTCCGACGACCGAGGCCGTGGGCGCCACGAACGCCTCCGCGTCGACCTTCGGTTCCCTGCCGCCGATGCCCACGATCAGCGCCTTGTGCGTCATCACCGTCTCCTCGTGTCCGTCGTACCGTCGCACCGTACGCCACCCCCGGTGGGGCGAAGATCACAGGCCTCGGGCCGTATCCCGGCAGGGCGCGCTGAGTACGGTGAGCGGGTGCCGAAAAGCAAGAACACGTTCTCATCCTGGCGGGGCCGCCTCACGCAGCGCGCCGTCCACGCGGGCTGGGCGTGGGTGCAGCGGACCGGCTCCGTGACCGCCGAGCGTCCCGGTCGGCTGCGCTTCGGCTCGATCGGCCCGGCGACCCGGCTCGCCTTCCCGCTCGGCACGGTCTTCGGTGAACCCTGGATCCACATCGGCTCGCACTGCATCGTCGGCGAGCAGGTCACCCTGACGGCCGGTCTGATGCCCGACCTCGACCTCGGGCCCGACCCGATCCTGCGCATCGGCGACGGTGTCGTCCTCGGCCGCGGCAGCCATGTCATCGCCGACACGACGGTCACCATCGGCAGCGACTGCTACTTCGGCCCGTACGTCTACGTGACGTCCACCAATCACTCGTACGACGACCCGCACGAACCCATCGGCAAGCAGTGGCCGCGTATGGAGCCGGTGCGGATCGGGCCCGGCTGCTGGATCGGCACCGGCGCGGTGATCCTGCCGGGGGCGAAGATCGGGCGGAACGTCGTCGTCGCGGCGGGGGCCGTGGTGCGCGGGACCGTGCCCGACCACGCCGTCGTCGCGGGCGCGCCCGCCAAGGTCGTACGACGCTGGACTCCCGTCGAGGGCTGGCAGCCGCCGTTGCGCACGCCCGCGCCGGTCCCGATCCCGGACGGGGTCACCTCGGACCAGCTGGTCGCGCTGTCGGAACTGGACGAGGAGACGGTGGAGCGGCTCGCGCAACTGGAGCCCGGGAGCTGACTCAGCCGGTCGCCAGCAGCAGGGTGCCGAGCAGGGCCAGTCCCGCGCCGGCCGCCTGCACCGCGCGCAGCCGCTCGCGCAGGAAGCCGCGGGCGGCGAGGGCCGTCACCACGGGGTAGAGCGAGGCGAGCACGGCGGCCACCGTGACCGGGCCGTGCTGGGCGGCGACCGCGTAGGTGCCGTTGGCGGCGACGTCGGCGAGCCCGACGAAGCCGTACACGGGCAGTGCGGACAGCCGCAGTCCGCCCTCGGGGAGCGCCGGGGCGCCGCGCCGGACGGTGGCGTACAGGGCGGCCCCGCCCGCCGCCACATTGGTCAGGCGTTGCACGAACAGGGCGAGGAACAGGCCGGTGGGGGTCGTCGACGCCTCGGTGATCAGCACGAACACGGTGCCGAAGCCGAGCGCGGCGACCAGCGTCAGCAGGACGGCGCGCCGCTGCACCGGCGCGCCGCGCAGCTGCGGACCGCCCGCCAGGACCACGCCCAGGACGGCGACCGCGATGCCCGCGATCTGCAGGAGGCCGGGGCGCTCGCCGAGGAACAGGCCGACCGAGACGGGGACGGCCACACTCAGGGTGGCCAGCGGGGAGACCACGCCCATCGGGCCGAGGGCCAGGGCCTGGTAGAAGGAGAGCAGGGCCACCGGGCCCACCAGCCCGGCGGCGACCGCGAACCAGAGCCGGGGGCCGGCCTCGCTCCAGCCGCCGGTGGCGATGACGATCACGCCGAGGACGACGGTCGCGATCGACTGGGACACCATGACGACCGTGAGCGCCGGGGCCCGTCGGGTCAGCAGCCCGCCGCCGAAGTCGGCCAGACCCCAGAGCAGGCTGGTGGCCAGGGCGAAGAGTGCGGTCACGGTTCCTCGCAGTACAGTTCGATGCACCATCGGGTGCACCCACCGTAGTGCAACAGGGTGAACTCTGTCATTCAGGATATTGGACTTCGGCATAGTGGACGGAATGTGGCGGACCTCGACCTGCTGACCCAGTCCCTGGCGCGCAACGTCAAGCACTGGCGTGCGGTGCGCGGCTTCACCCTGGACGTGCTCGCGGCCCGCGCGGGGGTCAGCCGGGGCATGCTCATCCAGATCGAGCAGGCCCGCACCAACCCGAGCATCGGGACGGTCGTCAAGATCGGTGACGCGCTCGGCATCAGCGTCACCACCCTGCTCGACTACGCGCAGGGACCGCAGGTGCGGGTCGTCCCGGCCGACCAGGTCGTACGGCTGTGGCACACCGAGGCGGGCAGCTACAGCAGACTGCTCGCCGGCACCGAGGCTCCCGGCCCGCTGGAGATGTGGGAGTGGAAGCTGATGCCGGGTGAGGGCAGCTCCTCGGATCCGCACCCCGCGGGCACGTTCGAGATCATCCATGTCGTCGCGGGCGTGCTCACCCTCACCGTCGAGGGCGAGGACTACCGCGTTCCGGCCGGCGCGAGCGTCACCTTCGAGGCCAACGCCCCGCACACCTACGGCAATCGCGGCGACGTCCCGGCGGAGTGGGTGCTGGCCGTCTCGGTCCCGCCCGTGCGCTGAGACGCCGGCGCCCGGGCCGCGCGGATCTTGTTAGCGTGCGGGCATGCGCGCACCCATCGGAGACTTCGACACCGCCACCCCCGCCCCCGACTGCCTCGGCGAGCTGACCGGCCCGGTCGCCGACGCCGTACGCCACTGGGGCGGCAGCGTGCCCGCCGACCAGGTCCTCTACGTCGACACCGACCCGCAGTGGGCCGACACGGCCGTCTTCGTCGAGCACTACGGCCGGGACCTGCTGGAGACGTCCGCGAACTGCGTCGTCGTCGCCGGCAAGCGCGGCGGGGACACCACCCTCGCCGCCTGTGTCGTGCTGTCCACCACCCGCGTCGACGTCAACGGAGTGGTCCGCCGGCAGCTGGGCGCCCGCAAGGCGTCCTTCGCGGCGATGGACACGGCGGTGGGGGAGACCGGCATGGAGTACGGCGGGATCACCCCGATCGGGCTCCCCGCCGCCTGGCCGGTCCTGGTGGACTCCGCCGTCGTCGACCTGCCGTGGGTGCTGGTGGGCAGCGGACGCCGACGCGGCAAGCTCCTCGTCCCGGGCAAGGCGTTCGCCGAACTCCCCGGCACGGTGGTGCTGGACGGGCTGGGGGCTGCCTGACCCTTCCCGTCCCTCCGGGGGAGCGTGCCCGGCGTCGCGGGCAGGCGGGAAGCGTCGGGTGGCCCCTGGGAGCCTGACGGTCCTCAGGCCGCCGTGTGGTGGGCGAGGGCCAGATGCGGATCGGCCTCGCCCGGTACCGGTGCCGGATCCGCGTGCACCAGGGCCGCGGTGAGCCGGGGGACGGCGTGCAGCAGCGCGTGCTCGGCGTGCACGGCGATCGTGTGCGCCCGGCGTACGGTCGCCTCGCCGTCCACGACGACCGCCACCTCGGCGCGCAGCCGGTGCCCGATCCAGCGCAGCCGCAACTCGCCCACCCCGCGCACCCCTTCGACCTCCAGCAGGGCCCGCTCGGCCCGGTCGACCAGCGCCGGGTCGACCGCGTCCAGCACCCTCCGGAACACCTCCCGCGCCGCGTCCCGCAGCACCAGCGCGATCGCCGCCGTGATCGCCAGCCCCACCAGCGGGTCGGCGAGCCGCCACCCCAGCGCCGAACCGCCCGCCCCGAGCAGCACGGCCAGTGAGGTGAAACCGTCCGTGCGCGCGTGCAGCCCGTCCGCCACCAGAGCCGCCGAGCCGATCGAGCGGCCGACGCGGATGCGGTACCGGGCCACCCACTCGTTGCCCGCGAAACCGGCGAGTGCCGCCACCGCGACCGCGCCGACGTGCTCGACCGGCCGGGGGTCCAGCAGCCGCTCGACCGCCGTCCACCCGGCGAAGGCCGCCGACGCGGCGATCGTCAGCACGATCGCGAGGCCCGCCAGGTCCTCCGCGCGCCCGTAGCCGTAGGTGAAGCGACGGGTGGCCGCCCGCCGGCCCACCACGAACGCGATGCCCAGCGGTACGGCGGTCAGCGCGTCCGCCGCGTTGTGCACCGTGTCGCCGAGCAGCGCCACCGACCCCGAGAGCACCACCACGACCGCCTGGACGACCGCCGTGACGCCCAGCACCGCCAGCGAGACCCACAGCGCGCGCATGCCCCGGGCCGAGGACTCCAGGGCCGGGTCGAGCTTGTCGGCGCTCTCGTGGGAGTGCGGGGTGAGGAGGTGGGAGAGCCGGTGACGGAGGGAGGGCGCCGCGGGGGAGTGGGAGCGGGAGTGGGAGTGGGAGTGGGGGTGCGGATGAGGATGCTCGTGCGCGTGTCCGTGGTGGTGCTCGTGCCCGTGGTCGTGCTGCTCGCTCACATCGGTCCCTTCCGCTGCGCCGGGGTGGACGCGCGTGCGCCCACCCCGCCATTATGTGCGTATGAGCGCACGCATGCACCTATCACCTGCGCACCATGCGCATCCGCGCACCCCCGGCGAGGAGCAGGTCGCGCTCGCCGCCGAGCTGCTCGCCCTGCTCGGCGACCGCACCCGGCTCACCCTGCTGCACGCGCTGACCTCGGGCGAGGCCGATGTGACCACGCTGACGGAGGTGTGCGGGGCGGCCCGGCCGGCGGTCAGCCAGCATCTGGCCCGGCTGCGGCTGGCCGGGCTCGTGCACACCCGCAAGGAGGGCCGCCGGGTGATCTACTCGCTCTCCGACGGCCATCTGCGCCGCCTGGTGGCCGAGGCCCTGAACGTGGCCGACCACCGGCTCGGGGACACCCCGGTGCACGACTAGGCCGTGTCCGGCCTAGTCAGTAGTGCTCGGCGGTCCCGAGGTACTGCTCGGCGAAGGCCGTGGCCGCCACCGGCGAGGTGAAGAGGCGGCGCAGCCGGGCGAAGGTCGTGCCCGCCCGGAAGGGATCCCTGGCGGCCGTCCCGTGGTACACCTCCGACAGCCACTGCGAGAACTCCTGGTAGTCCCACACCCGCCGCAGACATGCCTGGGAGTAGCCGTCCAGGCCCTCGCCGTCGCCGCCGTCGAGATACGCCACCAGCGCGTCGCCGAGCAGGAACGCGTCGTGCAGGGCGAGGTTCATGCCCTTCGCGGCGATCGGGGCCACCAGATGGGCCGCGTCACCGGCCAGGAAGAGCCGCCCGTACGTCATCGGCTCGACCACGTAGTCGTGCATCGCGAGCACCCGTTTCTCGGTCAGCGGGCCCTCGGTGAGCGCCTGGGCGCCCGCACCGCCCGCGAGCCGGACGTGCAGCTCGGACCAGATCCGGTCGTCGGGCCAGTTCTCCGGGTCGTCGCCGGGCGGGCACTGGAGGTAGTAGCGGGTCACCTCGGGGCTGCGGGCCATGTGCCCGGCGAACCCGTTCTCGTGCACGCCGAACAGCACGCAGTCGGAGGACGGCGGCGCCTCGGCGAGCAGCGCCAGCCAGGCGACGCCGTAGTCGTGCCGGGCGGTGCGGGCGTGCCCCGGCGGCATCGCGGCCCTGCTGACCCCGCGCGCACCGTCGGCGCCGACCACGAACTCACAGGCGAGCATCCGCCGTTCACCGCTGTCCCCGCAGGTGTACGACACGGACGGGTGCCCGCTGTCCAGGTCGCGCAGCTCGACGTCGCGCACCGAGAACCGGACATCCCCGCCCCGTACGTCCACGTACTCCCGGACCAGGTCGGTCACCAGCAACGGCTGCGGGTACACCCAGTGATGACGACCCGTCAGATCACCGTAGGAGAAGCGGTACCGCTCGCCGCCGAAGCGGAACTCGCAGGCGGTGTGGCGCTGGGCGCGCGCCAGCAGATAGTCGGCAAGGCCCCGTCGGCGCAGCTCGTTGACGGCCCACTCCTCGATGACGCCGGCCCGCGGCCGCTGCTCGATGAACGCACGGCTCTCCGTCTCCAGGACGACGCAGTCGACGGACGCGGCCCGCAGGATGTTCCCGACCGTGAGGCCGGCGGGGCCCGCGCCGACGATGACGACCTGAGTGCGCTGGAACGAGGGGGAGTTGGTGGTCACCCCGTCATTATCGACCGGTCCGCCGCTCCCGGGACGTCCTGGGCGCAGCGGAAACCGGCATGTCCGCTGGTGCTGTCGGGGGTGTTGGCGCTGCGGGCCGCCACGCGGTAGCGATTGCAGTAGGAGGCGTGGCACAGGTGCGAGCCGCCCCGGATCACCTTCTCCGCACTCCCCGCGGACCAGGCGTCCGCGCACCACTCCCAGACGTTCCCCGACACGTTGTACAGCCCGAAGCCGTTCGGCGCGAACGCGTCGACGGGCGCGGTCCCCCGGTATCCGTCGGCGGCGGTGTTCTTCGTCGGGAAGGTGCCCCGCCAGATGTTGCAGCGGAACTCGCCGCCGGGATCCAGCTCGTCGCCCCAGGGGTAGCGCCTGCGCTCCAGCCCGCCCCGGGCCGCGTACTCCCACTCGGCCTCGGTGGGCAGCCGCCGTCCGGCCCACGCGGCGTAGGCGGCCGCGTCGCACCACGACACATGCACGACGGGATGGTCCCCGCGCTCCCGAAGCGAGCTGCCGGGCCCCTCCGGCCGCATCCAGGCCGCCCCGGAGACCGCGCACCACCAGGGCGTCCGCTCGGGGCGCGGCGACTCGCGGCGCAGCACGCCCGGCAGGAACCCGGCGAACACGTACGACCAGCCCAGCCGCTCGGCGTCCGTCACGTACCCGGTGTCCGCGACGAACTCGGCGAACCGGTCGTTGCTGACGGCGTACGCGTCGATCCGGAAGGGGGCCACCCGAACGGCCCGCACCGGCCCCTCCCCGTCCGCCGGAAAGCCCTCCGCGTCCTCCGCGCCCATCAGGAACGCACCGCCGGGCAGCTCCACCATGCCGTCCGCGCCGGCCCGGGCCGACGGCGGGGCCGGCGGCCGCTCGGGCCGGGCGGAGCCGCCCGTGGAGGGCATGCAGCAGCGGGCGGGCGCACCGAAGGCGTCGTCGTTCTCGATCTCAGGCATACGAGCGCCCAGCATGCCCGGGGAACCTGTGGGACCGGAGCGGCCCGTCCGGCGTCAGCCCAGCCGCGGGATCTCGATCGCCGGGCAGCGGTCCATCACCATCTCCAGACCCGCCGCGCGCGTCCGCTCGTACGCCGCCTCGTCGACGACGTCCAGCTGGAACCACACCGCCTTCGCGCCCTTCGCGACCGCCTCGTCCGCGACGGCGCCGGCGAGGTCGCTGTTGACGAACACGTCCACGACGTCCACCTCGAAGGGGATGTCCGCGAGGGAGGCGTAGCCCTGCTCCCCGTGCACCGTCTCCGCCTTCGGATGGACCGGCACGACCCGCTTGCCGTAACGCTGCAGCACCTCCGCGACGCCGTACGCCGCGCGCCGCCGGTTCGTCGACAGCCCCACCACCGCCCAGGTGTCACCGAGCCCGGTGAGAATCTTCCGGATCGTCGCCTCGTCGCCGTACACCGTCGGCCTCCCGTGGGGTCGCGCACCATACCTGTCAGGCACTCCAACGCGCCACGAGTACCCCTGATTCCACCCCCCCTGCCAGCGAACCCCGGGCCGTCCCCCTAGGCTCGCCTCGTGCTGCGCATCACCGACGCCCGAACCGGCGAAGCCGTCGTCGCCGCCCCCGTCCGCCGTGGTCTGACCCGGGTCCAGGCGCATGCCTCCGGGTACGGGGCGGGATCGCTGCGGGTCCTGCTCACCGCCGATGTGCTGGTGCGGGCGCTGGAGCTCGGCGGGACGCCCGTGTGGGCGCTGCTCACCGGCGAGCGCGAGCAGGCGGAGCTGCGGTCCGGCGCCACCGCGCTCGGCATGCACCCCTTCGAGGACGGCCAGGGCCTGGGCTCCGGGGTGGGTGAGGCGCAGATCCTGCACGTGGTCGGGGAGGGCGGGCCGGAGCCGGACGGGGTGCGGATTGCCGTGGCCGGGGTCGAGGGCGCCGTCCCGGACGATCCGGCCGTGCTGCGCCTCGCGCTGCTGTCCCGGCCCCGCACCGAGCCCGTCGCTCTGGACGCGGCGGCGCTGGGCGAGGCCGGCGAGACCCTCGTACGCTGGCGGAGAGCCGTCGCCGACTGGGCGAGGCGGCCCTCGCGGCCGGTCCCGGACGCGGTGCGCGGACGGCTCCGAGCCGCCTGGGAGGACGACCTGGACGTACCCGGGGTGCTGACGGTGCTGCGGTGGGTGGAGGACGCCGGGCCGGAGCTGCCGCACGGCGCCCGCTTCGAGACGTACGCCTACGCCGACCGCCTCCTCGGCCTCGACCTCACCCGCGATCTGGGAGCCCCGCTATGAGCGCACAGGACGGACCACCGCGCAGGCTGGTGGTGCTGCGGCACGCCAAGTCGGACTGGCCGGACGGCGTCCCCGACCATGAGCGGCCCCTGGCCGCCCGCGGCCGCCGTGACGCCCCCGCCGCCGGGCGCGCCCTCGCCGAGACCGGCTGTGTGCCCGACCTCGCGCTGGTCTCCACCGCCGTGCGCGCCCGCCAGACCTGGCAGCTCGCCGCCGCGGAGTGGGACGCCCCGCCCCCGGTCCGCCACGACCCGCGCCTGTACGCGGCCGAGGTGCCGGAGCTGCTGGACGTCGTGCGGGAGACCCCGGCCGGGATCGGGACGCTGCTGCTCGTCGCCCACAACCCGGGCCTGGAGGAGCTGGTCCTGGAGCTCGCCGGGGACGACCTCGACCATGCGCTGGACGAGGTGCGGCTGAAGTTCCCCACCTCGGCGATCGCCGTGCTGGCCTGGCACGGACCCGACTGGCGCGCGCTGAGCCCCGGCACCGCGCTGCTGACCTCGATGATCGTGCCCCGGGGGAAGAAGGCCGGCTGAGCGCGTGCCCGGCCGGCGCATAGGGTGGCCGGATGCAGGACGAGTACCGCACGGTGGCCCGGCAGGGCGTGCACGAGACCGAGGTCAACCGCTCCCGCTTCCTGTGCGCCCTCGCCCCGGCGGCGACCGAGCAGGAGGCGCAGGCGTTCATCGCGTCCGTGCGCAAGGAGCACGCCGACGCCACCCACAACTGCTGGGCCTACGTGATCGGCGCCGACGCCGCCGTGCAGAAGGCCAGTGACGACGGCGAACCCGGCGGCACCGCGGGCGTCCCGATGCTCCAGATGCTGCTGCGCCGCGACATGCGGTACGTCGTCGCCGTCGTCACCCGCTACTACGGTGGCGTCAAGCTCGGCGCCGGCGGACTGATCCGGGCCTACGGCGGCGCGGTCGGCGAGGCGCTCGACACCCTCGGCACCCTCACCCGCCGCCGCTTCCGCCTCGCCACCGTCACCGTCGACCACCAGCGCGCGGGCAAGGTCCAGAACGATCTGCGCGCCACCGGCCGCGAGGTCCGGGACGTCCGCTACGGCGAGGCGGTCACCCTCGAGATCGGCCTCCCCGACGCCGACGTGGACGCCTTTCGCGCCTGGCTCGCGGACGCGACGTCCGGGACGGCACTGCTGGAGCTGGGCGGCGAGGCGTACGGGGACGCCTGACGGGCCGGACTACTCGGGCAGCCGGTACACCGACACATGGGACCGCGACGCGGCGGTGAACTCGGCTCCCGACCAGTCCGCGTGCCGGCTCTCCAGCCCGAACCCGGCCAGTTGCGCCATGAGGTCGAGCTCGGCCGGCCAGATGTAGCGGTGCGGGCTGCGGTCCAGCCGGGCCTCGCGGCCCTCCTCGTCGAACCGGAAGTGGTGCGAGACGACGTGCTGGCGCAGGACGTCGTAGGTGTCCAGACCGATGTACCCGGGCTCGGAGTGCCAGACCGTCGCCGGTGCCCCCGGGGGCAGCTTGCGCAGCTCGGGCACCCACAGCTCGATCACGAACCGTCCGCCGGGCGCCAGATGCCGGGCGGCGTTGCGGAAGCAGGCGACCTGCTCGGCCTGGGTGAGCAGATTGGAGATCGTGTTGAAGACCAGATAGACGAGCGTGTACGGGCCCGGCGCCCGGGTGGCCGCCATGTCGCCGACGATCACGGGGATCGCCGTTTCGTCCGCCTTCGTCCGCAGCTGCCCGATCATCGGACGGGACAGCTCGATGCCGGTCACGGGTACGCCGCGGGCGGCGAGCGGTACGGCCACCCGACCCGTGCCGATCGCGAACTCCAGCGCCGCCCCGCCCTCCGCCAGCGCGGCCAGCCGCTCCACGGTCGGTCCGAGCACCTCGGGCGCGAACATCCCCGTGCCGGGGGTGTCGTAGCGTCCGGCGGCGTCCGCGTCCCAGATCTGCTCCTGATCCATTCCGTCAACGATCCCGAGGCGTGGACGAGTTGTCCAACGGTTTTGGGGTGAAAGGTGGAGGTCGGTGAGAGATCAGGTGCCGGAGGCGTTAGCGTGGTCGGTGTTCACGGTCGGTTTCTGTACGTCGGAGCGGTTTCTTGAGATTGCTGCACACGTCCGACTGGCACCTCGGCCGGTCGTTCCACCGCGTGAACATGCTCCAGGCCCAGTCCGCGTTCATCGCGCGGCTCGTCGCGACCGTGCGCGAGCGCGAGGTCGACGCGGTGCTCGTGTCGGGGGACGTGTACGACCGCGCGGTGCCGCCGCTCGCCGCGGTCGAGCTGTTCGACGAGGCCCTGCACCGTCTCGCGGACCTCGGGGTGCCGACCGTGATGATCTCCGGCAACCACGACTCGGCCCGCCGGCTCGGCGTGGGGGCCGCGCTGATCGGCCGGGCGGGCATCCACCTGCGCACCGACCCCGCGGCCGCCGGCACCCCCGTGGTGCTCGCCGACGCCCAGGGCGACGTCGCCTTCTACGGCCTGCCCTATCTCGAACCCGCCCTGGTGAAGGAGGAGTTCGGCGTGGAGAAGGCCGGGCACGAGAGCGTGCTCGCCGCCGCCATGGACCGGGTCCGCGCCGACCTCGCGACCCGCGCGCCCGGCACCCGTTCCGTCGTCCTCGCCCATGCCTTCGTCACCGGCGGCGAACCCAGCGACAGTGAACGGGACATCACCGTCGGCGGGGTCGCCTCCGTGCCCGCCGGTGTCTTCGACGGCGTCGACTACGTGGCACTCGGGCATCTGCACGGCTCCCAGACCCTCACGGAGCGCGTCCGCTACTCCGGCTCCCCGCTGCCGTACTCCTTCTCCGAGACCGACCACCGCAAGACCATGTGGCTGGTCGACCTCGGCGCGGACGGCGCCCTCACCGCCGAGCGGATCGACTGCCCGGTGCCGCGCGCGCTGGCCCGGATCTCCGGCACCCTGGAGGAGCTGCTCGCCGACCCCGCGCTCGCCCGGCACGAGGAGGCATGGGTGGAGGCCACGCTCACCGACGCCGTCCGCCCCGCCGAGCCCATGGCCCGGCTCACCGAGCGGTTCCCGCACACCCTCAGCCTGGTCTTCGCCCCCGAACGCGGCCCGGACGACCCGGACGCGACCTACGCCCGCCGCCTCGCCGGCCGCAGCGACCAGGAGATCGCCGAGGACTTCGTCGCCCATGTGCGCCGCGCCGGGCCGGACGCCCGGGAACGGGGTGTGCTGCGGGACGCCTTCGACGCGGTCCGCACGGACGACGTCGTACGGGAGGTGGCCCGATGAGGCTGCACCGGCTCGACCTGACGGCCTTCGGGCCCTTCGGCGACGCGCAGAGCGTGGACTTCGACGATCTGTCCGCCGCCGGGCTCTTCCTGCTGCACGGGCCGACCGGCGCGGGCAAGACCTCCGTCCTCGACGCCGTCTGCTACGCGCTCTACGGCTCCGTCCCGGGCGCCCGCCAGTCCGTCCAGGGCCAGGGCCTCACCCTGCGCAGCGACCACGCCGCCCCCGGCACCCGCACCGAGGTCGCCCTCGAACTCACCGTCGCCGGACGCCGGTTGGAGATCACCCGGCAGCCGCCCCACGAGCGCGCCAAGAAGCGCGGCACCGGCACGACCGTCGAGAAGGCCCAGACCTGGCTGCGCGAGTACGACCCCGTCGGCGCCGTCTGGAAGGACCTCAGCCGCTCCCACCAGGAGATCGGCGAGGAGATCACCCAGCTGCTCGGCATGAGCCGGGAACAGTTCTGTCAGGTCGTGCTGCTGCCCCAGGGCGACTTCGCGCGCTTCCTGCGCGCCGACGCCGAGGCGCGCGGGCGGCTGCTGGGCCGTCTCTTCGACACCCGCAGGTTCGCCGAGGTGGAGAAACGGCTCGCCGAGCGGCGCCGGGAGGCGGAGGCACGGGTACGGGAGGGCGACGCCGGGCTGGTCGCCGACGCCCACCGGATGCAGCAGGCCGCCGGGGGAGCGATGGAGCTGCCGGAGCTCCAGCCGGGCGAGCCGGGTCTCGCCGAGGCCGTCGTCACCGCCGCCGCGGTGGCCCGCAGCACCGCCCGTGAGCAGCTGACCATCGCCCACTGCCGTCTGGCCGCCGCCGAGTCCGCCCAGGCGGGCGCCGAGCGCGCGCTGACGGACGTACGCGAACGGCACCGGTTGCAGCGGCGGTTCGCCGAGGCGCGGGAACGGGCCGGGCGGCTGGAGGAGCGTGCCGGGGCGCACCACGAGGACCGGGCCCGGATGGAGCGGGGCCGCAAGGCCGAGGCGGTCGCGCCCGCGCTGGGGCTGCGGGAGTCCGCCGAGTCGGACCGCCACAGGGCCGCCCGGGCGGAGGCCCGCGCGCGTGAGCTGGTGCGCACCGCCGTCGACGGCGGACACCCCGGCGGGCTGGCCGACGCGGGCGGCGCCGGACTCGCCGCCGCCGCCCGGCGAGCGGCCGAGGAGCTGGGCGGTCTGGAGGCGGCCCGCCGCGCCGAGCGGCGGCTGACCGAACTCCTCACGGAGCGCGCCGGGTTGGACCGCCAGGAGCGGGCCGACGCGGACGTCCTCCAGGAGGCGGAGGCCTGGCTGGCAGGCTGGGACGAGACCCGTACCGGCCTGCTGGGCGCCGTGGAGTCCGCCCAGGAGGCCGCCACCCGGGCCGAACGGCTCGCAGTGCAGCGGGAACCCGCCCGCAGGCGCCTCGCCGCCGCCCGTATGCGGGACCGGCTCGCGCGGGAGACGGACGAGGCGCACCGCCAGATGCTGGCCGCGACCGAGACGGCCCAGCAGGCGCGCGCCGGCTGGCTGGACGTCAAGGAGCGGCGGCTGAACGGCATCGCCGCCGAACTCGCCGCACGGCTCAGTGCCGGCGAGCCCTGCGCGGTCTGCGGCGCCGTCGACCATCCGGCACCCGCCCGCAAGGACGCCGGGCACGTCGGCCGGGAGACCGAGGACCGGGCGCTGGCCGTGGTCCAGCGGGCCGACGAGGAGCGGGCCGAGGCCGAACAGCGCCTCGGGCTGCTCCAGCGGGAGCTGGCCGCCGCCGAGGGTGAGGCCGGTGATGCGCCCACCGCACAACTCGCCTCCCTCGCCGACGAGGTGGAGCAGGAGTACGCCCGGGCCCGGAGCGGTGCCTCGGCGCTGCACCCCACGCAGGAGCGGCTGCGGCAGGCCGAGCGGGAACGGGACCGGAGGGTCTCCGCCCAGCAGGAGGCCGCCGTACGCGCCGCCGCGCGGGTCGCCCGCCGGGACGCCCTGGACAGTGAACGCGCCTCACTGGAAGCGGAGTTGACGCAGGCGCGGGGCGCGGCCGGCACCGTGGCCGCCCGTGCCGCCGAGCTGGAGCGGCGGGCCGCGCTGCTCACCGAGGCCGCGGACGCGGCGCGGGCCGCCGAGGACAGCGCCCAGCGGCTCAAGGACGCCGACGCCCGGCTCGCCGACGCCGCGTTCCGGGCCGGATTCGACACCCCGCAGGCCGCCGCCGACGCCCTGCTCGACACCGGCGCCCACCGCGAGCTGCAACGGCGGCTGGACGCCTGGCAGTCCGAGGAGGCCGCGGTCCGCGCGGTCCTCGCCGAGACCGACACCGCGGCCGCCGCCCAGCAGCCGCCCGCCGACCTCGCATCGGCGCAGGACACGGCGGCCACCGCCGCCCGGCGCCTGCGCGACGCCGCCTCCGCGCGCGACGCCGCCGCCCGGCGCTGCACGGACCTGGACCGCCTCTCGGCCCGTTCGGCCGAGGGGGTACGGCGGCTCGCGCCGCTGCGCGAGGAGTACGACCGGGTGGCCCGCATGGCCGGACTGACCGCGGGCACCTCGGCCGACAATGAACGCAAGATGCGCCTGGAGGCGTACGTCCTCGCGGCCCGGCTGGAACAGGTGGCCGCCGCCGCGACCGCGCGGCTGCGGCAGATGTCCGCCGGGCGCTACACCCTCGTCCACTCCGACGACCGGGCCGGACGGGGCCGCAGCGGGCTCGGACTGCATGTCGTCGACGCCTGGACCGGACGGGAGCGGGACACCGCCACGCTCTCCGGCGGCGAGACCTTCTTCGCCTCGCTCGCCCTCGCGCTCGGCCTCGCCGACGTGGTGACCGACGAGGCGGGCGGGGTCCGGCTGGACACCCTCTTCATCGACGAGGGCTTCGGCAGCCTCGACGACCAGACCCTCGACGAGGTCCTCGACGTCCTGGACTCCCTGCGGGAACGCGACCGCAGCGTCGGCATCGTCAGCCATGTCGCCGACCTGCGCCGACGCGTCCACGCCCAGCTGGAGGTCGTGAAGGGGAGGTCCGGTTCGCAGGTGCGGCAGCGGGGCCGAGCCGCCTCCCCCGGGCACTGACCGCACCGCCCGGGGAATGCCGGGTCGCGCTCACACAGGACGGGGGATTCCCCGGCGGCGCGGCCTGCACGCCGGGGAATCCCCCTTCAGGAAGGTGATCACCGGCCGTAGATTTCAGGTCATCGGGAACCCGCCACAGAGAGGCCCTGCGATGACCGTCACGACCAGCACCGCGAACCCCGTCCTGCGCGTCGCCCCCGCCGCCCCGGCCGAGGCCGCCGCCTACTTCCGCGCGAGCCTCGTCTTCCACGCCGACGTCTCCGACGTCGCCGCCGTGCTCGCCGCCGGGGGCGAGCACGGGTTCGTCGTCCTCGACTCCCGCTCCACCGAGGCCTGGGACCAGGGCCACATCCCCGGCGCCGTCCACCTGCCCACCGCCCTCATCGCCGAACAGGCCGGGCGACTCCTCGACCGGGACGTGCCCGTGGTGACGTACTGCTGGGGCCCCGGCTGCAACGGCGCCACCCGCGCCGCCCTCGCGCTCGCCGAACTCGGCTACCAGGTCAAGGAGATGCTCGGCGGCTTCGAGTACTGGGTGCGCGAGGGCTTCGCCTACGAGACCTGGGAGGGCCGCGAGCACCGCGACGCCGACCCGCTCACGGCCCCCGTCGACGCGGAGGACTGCGGCTGCTGACCGCCGACCCGGCGCTCAGTCGCGTACGACGTCCGGGACGGGCCGCAGGAAACGGCGGTCCGCCGCCCCGAACTCCCCCTCGGGGCGGGCCGCCCGCAGCACCACGTCCAGCGCGGCCTCCGCGTCGCACGCGTAATGCCCGCTGGCCCAGGCGGCGTTGGCCTCCACCACCGCCCAGCCCGCCCCGTCGATCAGGCCCACGTCCACCACGATCGCGCTCGGCAGCCCCGTCCCGGCCAGCAGCCCGGCGAACGCGAGCACCTCGGCGCGGCGCGGGTCCTCGGCCAGCGGGGCGACGTCCAGGGCGCCCCGGGTCGCGTACCGGCTGCCCGTGCGCACCTCGCCGTCCAGCAGGAACAGCCGGTACTCCACGGTGAACGCCACGATGTCGCTGACCAGCACCGGTTCCGTGCCGTCGACCGCGTCCGGCCCCGGCAGCCCACTTCCGTCGGGGTAGACCCGGGCCGGGAAGCTCTTGTCATTCGGCGGCTTCACGAACGCCGGGCGCCGCAGCCGCCACGCCTCGGCGATCGTGGTGAACTCCACGTCCCGCAGGGTGAGTTCGTACGGCAGCCGGGCCAGCCAGTCCTCCGGCGCCTCCAGCAGCCCGATCCCCAGCCCGCCCGCGACCGCGTCCGCGAACAGCGGACCGGCGTACAGCGAGGCACCCGGCTCCCGGCGGTACCCCTCGGGCACCCGCCAGTCGCACAGCGTCTCCACGTGCGCCCCGCGCCGCCGTGCCGCGTCCGCGAGGGCGTGGCCGGTCGCGGTGACGCGCGGAGAGAGGAACAGGGTCCGGCTGATGGTCATGGGAGACGAGGCTGCCGTACGAGCGGGCCCCGGGAACAGTGAATTTCCCGGGGCCCGCCCACACGTCGGCTCAGAGCCGCGCCAGCTCGTCCACCAGGTCGTCGAGCCCCAGCGACCCCTGCGAAAGGGCCGCCATGTGCCAGGACTTGAGGTCGAAGGCGTCGCCCCGGCGCTCGCGCGCCCGCTCGCGGCCCAGCAGCCAGGCCCGCTCTCCGAGCTTGTAGCCGATCGCCTGGCCCGGGATCGTCAGATAGCGGGTCAGCTCGCTCTCCACGAAGTCCGCCGGGCGGCTGCTGTGCGCCCCGAAGAACTCCTGCGCCAGCTCGGGGGTCCAGCGCTCGCCCGGGTGGAACGGCGAGTCCGCCGGGATCTCCAGCTCCAGATGCATGCCGATGTCCACGATGACCCGCGCCGCCCGCATCATCTGCGCGTCCAGATAGCCGAGCCGGTGCTCCGGATCGGTGAGGAAGCCCAGCTCGTCCATCAGCCGCTCCGCGTACAGCGCCCAGCCCTCGGCGTTGGCGCTGACCATGCCGACCACGGCCTGGTACCGGGAGAGGTCACCGGCGACGTGCGCCCACTGCGCCAGCTGCAGATGGTGGCCCGGCACACCCTCGTGGTACCAGGTGGACACCAGGTCGTACACCGGGAAGCGGGTCTGGCCCATCGTCGGCAGCCAGGTGCGGCCCGGCCGTGAGAAGTCCTCGGTCGGCGGCGTGTAGTACGGGGCCGCGGCGCCGCCCGCCGGGGCGATCCGCGACTCCACCCGCCGTACCCGCTCGGCGAGTTCGAAGTGGGTGCCGTCCAGCGCCTCGATCGCCTGGTCCATCAGGCCCTGGAGCCAGTCGCGGACCTCGTCGACGCCCTCGATGTGCTTGCCGTGCTCGTCGAGGTGCGCGAGGGCCACCCAGGGCGTGGCCGCCCCTGGCAGGATCCGCTCGGCCTCCTTCTTCATCTCGCCGAGGAGCCGGTGGTACTCCGCCCAGCCGTACGCGTACGCCTCGTCCAGGTCCAGGTCGGTGCCGTTGTAGTAGCGCGACCAGCGGGCGTACCGCTCCCGGCCCACCGTGTCCGGCGCGCCCTCGATCGCCGGCGCGTACACGTCGCGCATCCAGTCCCGCAGCTCCACGACCGCCGCCGTCGCGGCCCCGGCCGCCTCCTGGAGCTCCGCGCGCAGCGCCTCCGGCAGCGACGCGGTGCCGGTGGCCACGAAGTCCTCGAACCAGCCGCGGCCGCTGCCGTCCGTGTCCGACCACTCGGTGAGCTGGTCGACGAAGGTGGCCGTCGGGCGCGGCGGGCCGTACAGCTTGCGTTCGAGCCCCAGCGCCAGGGACTCGCGGTAGCCGCCGAGGGCCGCCGGCACGGCCCGCAGCCGCTCGGCGATCGCCGCCCAGTCCTCCGCGGTCTTCGTGGGCGTCACGGTGAACACCTCACGCACATGGTGCGCCGGCATGCCCAGGTTGCCGACCGCGCGCAACCCCTCCTCGGCCTCGTGCACGGCGAGCTCCGCGGTCAGGCGCTCGCGCAGCAGGCGCGCGCACCGGCGCTCGATGTCACTGTCCGCGCCCGGTCGCCGCTCCGCCTCGTCGAGCCGGCCCAGCGTGTCCCGGGCCAGTCGCGCCCGGGCCTGAAGACCCGCGGGCGAGAAGTCGGGCAGACGGCTCGAACTCTCCGCCACGCCTAGATAGGTACCGGTGACCGGGTCGAGGGCGATGAGGTCGTCGACATAGGCGTCGGCGACCGCACGGGGAAGCGGGTGGTTGGTCTGTGACATGCACACCATCCTCGTACGGAGGGAAGCGCACGTCACGGCGTTTGAGCTGTGGGCGTAGGACGGTGCCGAGGGGTTTGAGCCGAGCGGAACCGCGCCCTCGCGGGGCTGGGGGCACCCCCTCTGGAGGAGGGACGTCGCGGACACGCCCTAGCCCGGCGGCAGCAGTGGTCCGCAGTCCCACTGCTGGAAGATCAGCCGGGTCTCGACCCGTGCCACCTCCCGCCGGGCCGTGAACTCGTCCAGGACCAGCCGCTGGAGATCCGCCATGTCGGCGACCGCCACATGCACCAGGTAGTCGTCCGGCCCGGTGAGATGGAAGACGGTCAGCGCCTCCGGCAGCGCCCGGATCCGCTCCACGAACGGCCCCACCAGCTCCCGCCGATGCGGCCTGACCTGCACCGACAGCAGCGCCTGGAGCCCCCGCCCCAGCTTGGCCGGATCCAGCCGCAGCTGATGCCCGAGGATCACGCCCGAGCGGCGCAGCCGCGTCACCCGGTCCAGACACGTCGACGGCGCCACCCCGACCTGCGCCGCGAGATCGCGATAGGTGGTCCGGGCGTCGTTCTGCAGCAACCGCAGCAGATGCAGGTCCACCGGGTCCAGTACGACAGATTCGGCCATCGGCCGAACGTAGCACGGTGTTCGAATCCGATGGCCCGTGCGTTGTTCACTCTGCGGTCCATGGACTCAGCCGCAGCGAGCACGCACGCGTCCCCCGAGATACGACGGTCCGCAGCACCCCGCGCCCTGGCCACCGAGGCCGTGCACGCCGGGCGGGACGACCTGGCCCGGCAGGGCCTGCACGCCCCGCCGATCGACCTGTCCACCACCTACCCCTCCTACGACAGCCGCGCCGAGGCGGCCCGGATCGACGCGTTCGCCGCGACCGGCGCCGAGCCGGAGGGGCCGCCGGTCTACGGACGGCTCGGCAACCCGACCGTCGCCCGCTTCGAGACCGCCCTCGCCCGGCTGGAGGGCACCGGGAGCGCGGTCGCCTTCGCCAGCGGGATGGCCGCCCTGAGCGCGGTCCTGCTCGCCCGCGCCTCCCTGGGCCTGCGGCACGTCGTCGCCGTACGCCCCCTCTACGGGTGCAGCGACCACCTCCTGACCGCCGGACTCCTCGGCTCCGAGGTCACCTGGACCGACCCGGCCGGCATCACGGACGCGCTGCGCCCCGACACCGGACTGGTCATGGTCGAGTCCCCGGCCAACCCGACCCTCGCCGAGGTCGACCTGCGGGCCGTCGCCCACGCCTGCGGCTCGGTCCCGCTGCTCGCCGACAACACCTTCGCCACCCCGGTGCTCCAGCGCCCCGCCGAACAGGGCGCCCGGCTCGTCCTGCACAGCGCCACCAAGTACCTCGGCGGACACGGGGACGTCCTGGGCGGCGTGGTCGCCTGCGACGCGGAGTTCGCGGGGCTGCTCCGGCAGATCCGCTTCGCCACCGGCGGCGTCCTGCACCCCCTGGCCGGCTACCTCCTGCTGCGCGGACTGTCGACCCTCCCGGTCCGGGTGCGGGCGGCCTCCGGAACCGCCGCCGAACTGGCCCGCCGGCTCGCCCTCGACCCGCGCGTCGCCCGCGTCCACTACCCGCGGCTCGGCGGCGCGATGATCGCCTTCGAGGTCCACGGCGATCCGCACGAGGTGATCGCGGGCGTCCGCCTGATCACCCCCGCGGTGAGCCTCGGCAGCGTCGACACCCTCATCCAGCACCCGGCGTCCATCAGCCACCGCATTGTCGACGCGGACGACCGCAGAGGCGCCGGGGTGAGCGACCGCCTGCTGCGTCTGTCGGTGGGTCTGGAGGACACGGAGGACCTGTGGACCGACCTGGACGAGGCGCTGGGGGACGCTCCGCCGCGGACGTCCTGTGCCAGGACATCCCCTGCCGCCGCCTCCTGACCGGCCGTCCGCTCCCGGGAGGGCGAGCGCCCGTCCGCGAGCGGCTGCCGCGCCGTGGCACCGCTCAGCCGCGGGTCACGGCTCCCCGGCCGCCCCCCGCCGTCCGCCGGCCCTGCTGATCGACCAGGCGCCGAACGCCGCGAGAAGGGCTGCCGCGAACGCGTACACCGGCAGCCAGAGCGTCGTCGTGGACGCCAGGCAGTCGTCGACGGCGTGCCGGCTCAGGTCGCGTTGCGCGGACGCCAGCGCGGCGCCGTCCCGGCCGCCGAGGCCGCTCAGCGCGGCCTGGGCCTGGAGCGAGGCGTAGCTGCCCAGGCGGGCGCAGTCGGCACGGGTGCCCGGCATCGGGAAGAACCAGGCCCAGCGCTGCATGGCGGGGGCCACCGCGAGGGCCGCGCACAGGCCGACGACCAGCGAGTAGGCCGTCAGGTTCCGCAGGTACACGGAGCGTCCGCCGGGCGCGGGGGCCGGCGGACGGGTGAAGGAGAAGACCACCGCGAGCAGGGTGACGCCGAGGTAGGTGGAGAACCACTGCCATGAGCCCGAGGCGAGCGCGAAGGCGAGCACACCGGCCAGCGCGGTGCCCAGCACCCCGGCCCGTCCGCCGGGATCCGCACCGGTGGCCACGGCCCCCTGGGCATCCGCACGGCTGCGGTCGTCCATGCGCTCTCCCTGCCTGGCTCCGGCCCACCAGTCTCCGACCGCGACCCCCTCCGCCTTCCCGCACCATGCCGATCGCCCGGCCTCCTCGCCCACTTGGCCGACGTACCGCACGGGACCGGCGGGGCGGAGTCGCTGTCACCGGCTATCCGCGGGCGCGCTGAGAGCCGGCCTCCCCGCGCTCCGCGACCACGCCCACGGCGTCCAGCCGAGCCGTGATCACCAGGGTCCCTTCCTCGATCTGGTAGTCCAGGGGCAGCCCGAGACCACGCATCGCGGCGACCATCCCGGTGTTGGAGGACTGCGTCACGGCGTACACACTCGCGCACCCCGCCTCGACGGCCATCGCCACCAGCCGTTCGAGCAGCTCACGCCCCACCCCGCGGCGCTGCCACTGGTCCTCCACGAGCAGCGCCACCTCGGTCTCGTCCCCGTCCCACAGCAGGTGACCCAGCCCGACGATCCGCCCGGACGGCGTCCACACCGCGAGGGTCCGCCCGAACCGGGGGCTGAGCAGGTGGTTGAGGTAGCGGTCGGCGTCGCCCACCGGTCCGTGGTACCGCCGGCCGAGCGTCCGCGGCGAGCACCGCTCGTGCATCGCCCTGGCCGCCTCCAGATCTCCGGTGTCGGCCCGCCGTACGGTGATGTCGTTGCCCTCGGGCAGCGTCAGCACGTCCTGGCTGCGCGGGATCCGCGGACCGAGCCGGGCGTCCAGCTCGACCAGGGCCCGCGCACGGGCGAACTCGGTCGGGGTGAACGGCAGATACGGCCGCTCCACGGTGATCACTCCGCCTTCCGGCGCCCGCAGGCGCATCACGGTGTCCTCCAGCACGCCTTCGACGGGCACGTCGGCCGGTCCCCGGCCGCCGCCCACGGGTGCGGCGGGCAGCGAGCGGATCGTGCACCGGCCGAGGAGCTGCCGCAGCGCGAGCGGCAGTTCGGCGGCGTCGAGCGCGGTGCGGGTGGCGAGCCCGAGGACCCGGGTCGGCACGTCCACCAGATCGTGGGCGTCGGCCCGCTCGATCCAGGTGCCCGAGCCGCCCGCCCCGGCGACGGCGCCGGTGATGTCGGCGGAGGCCAGCGCGGCCGGGGCGCGCAGCAGGAACTCGTCGACGGTGTCCGCACCCAGGGGGTGCGTCTGGAGGCTGAGGATGTCCACCCGGTGCCCCGCCAGCGCGGCGCAGAGCGCGGCGAGGGATCCCGGCGCGTCCTTTACGGTGGTCCGCATCCGCCACAGCGTGCTCTCCCCGCCGACGGCTCCGGGCCCGGCCTGCTCCTCCGGGGAGGACGGCCGGGCACCGGTATCGCTCGTGGGCGGCGGGTCCTCGTGGCGTCGTGCCCGCCACGGGGCCTTGAAGAACGCGGAGAGCGCGGCGATCTTGGTGCAGTTCACGTCAGACAGGTCTCGACTCATGCAGCCACTGTGGAGGAACGGTGTTGCGTGATCACGAACGGATTGTGACTGACGGGTAAAGGCCGCTAATGCCCGTTTTGTTAATTCTTCTACGGCTCCTGCCGCGCCCTCACTGTCCCACGCGCCCCGGCTGGAGCACCTGGGTGAACAGCACGGTGCCGTCCTGCTCGCGCAGCCGGACCGTCAGCTCCCCGCTGTCGCCGTCGATGTCGACCTCGCCGAAGAACTGGTAGCCGCCGGCCGGGGACACGTTGGACGCGGTCGGGGCCTTCACGAACACCCGCTCCGGACCGAAGGTGCCGTCGAGCGCGTTGGCCGGGAAGGCGCCCGCGTTGAGCGGACCGGACACGAACTCCCAGAACGGCTCGAAGTCGGTGAACGCGGCCCGCGCGGGCTGGTAGTGCTGGGCCGAGGTGTGGTGCACATCGGCCGTCAGCCACACCGTGCCGGTGATCCTGCGGTGCTTGACGAACCGCAGCAGCTCGGCGATCTGCAGCTCACGGCCGAGCGGCGCACCCGGGTCGCCCTGCGCCACCGCCTCGATGTTCGCCTTCCCCTCCGTGGTGTCCGGCACGACCAGGCCGAGCGGCATGTCGGCGGCGATCACCTTCCACACCGCGCGCGAACGCGTCAGCTCCCGCTTCAGCCACTCCACCTGCTCCCGGCCGAGGATGCCCTGCGGGTCCACCGTCTGGTCGTCGGGCGAGTTGGCGTTGCGGTACGTCCGCATGTCCAGCACGAACACGTCCAGCAGCGGACCGTGCCGCAGCACGCGGTGGACCCGGCCTTGCTCGCGACCCGGCTGGAGCGTCGAGATCGGGAAGTACTCGCCGAACGCCCGGCGGGCGCGTGCCGCGAGGACGTCGACGCTCTTCTCGGTGTAGCGGGTGTCGGAGGCGGCGATCACCTCGCCGGGGTACCAGTTGTTGCGGACCTCGTGGTCGTCCCACTGGATGATCGAGGGCACCTGGGCGTTGAACCGGCGCAGGTTCTCGTCCAGCAGGTTGTAGCGGAAGTTGCCGCGGAACTCGCCGAGGGACTCGGCGACCTTTGACTTCTCCTCGGTGACGATGTTCCGCCAGAGGGAGCCGTCGGGCAGCGCCTGGGTCGCGGTGATCGGGCCGTCGGCGTAGATGTTGTCGCCGCTGCAGAGGAAGAAGTCGGGGTCGAGCTTGGCCATGGCGTCGTAGATGCGGTAGCCGCCGAGCTCGGGGTTGATGCCCCAGCCCTGGCCGGCCAGGTCCCCGGACCACAGGAAGCGCACCCCGCGCCGGCGGCCGGCGGGCACGGTGCGGAAGGTGCCGGTGACCGGCTCGCCGGTACGGCGCGGGTCGTCCGGGTCGGCCAGCAGCACGCGGTAGTGGATCTGCTCGCCCGCGGGCAGGCCGTGCAGCCGGGTCGTGCCGGTGAAGTCGGTGCCGGCGCCCAGGAGGGGGCCGTGCCGGCGCCGCGCGTGCCGGAAGGACTCGGTGGCGGCCGTCTCGACGATCATCCGGGCCGGACGGTCCGCGCGCACCCACACCAGACCGGAGTCCGAGGTCACGTCCCCGGTCTGCACGCCCCAGTCGGCCCGGGGCCGTCCGGACAGGGCCAGCGCCGGTGCCGCGCCGGCCGCGACGGGCAGGGTCAGAGCCGCGGACGCGGCGAGCGAGCCGCGCAGGACACTGCGGCGCCCGGGCAGATGAAGGTGGGACATGGGAGGGCCTCCAGGGACGGGATCCGGCCGGTGTGCACCGCCACAACTACGGGGACACGACAGCGCCCACGCAAACCCCAAGTGAACAACTCCCAGCACACGGAGGGGAGTCACCCCACCGACGCCTGGGAGGCCCGTGAGTGCGGCGCGGGCTGTGTGGTCCTCCGGGGCCTACCGGTGCTGCCGTCCTCCGCGGCCCACGGGGCGACCGTCCCCACGCTGTCCCCTGCCCCCGGCGGGCCGAATCCCGCGGCAGTCTGTCGCCAAGCCCGCCGGCCCGCTGCCCTGCTGGGCTCGTCCTGGTTCCCGGCCGGTGTTCGTGCCGGCTCGCGGACCGCCTGGCCGAGGCCACCGGTGGCGACATCGGAGCGGGTGACGGACAGGCCGCATGGGGACTCTGCCCACATGTGCGGCACGGCCCGGTGTCCCGGCTCGCCCACATGTGCGGCACGGCCCGGTGTCCCGGCTCGCCCACATGTGCGGCACGGCCCGGTGTCCCGGCTCGCCCACATGCGCGGCACGGCCCGGTGTCCCGGCTCGCCCACACGTTCGGCACGGCCCGGTGTCCCGGCTCGCCCACATGTGCGGCACGGCCCCGTACGCCGCCCGATTCCGTGTTCGGCTCGTTCCGTTGTCCGTTGCTTTGTCCAGCCCGCGTCTGCGCCCGCCCCTCGGTCTTGCCCACCCCCGCGCCGGGCCGCGCCCTGGGCTCGGCCCGTCCGGGCGGTGCGCCCTCGCCTGCCCGGGCCCATCCGGCGGCCTTGCCCTCGCCCGTCCGGGCCCGCCCGGCGGCCTTGCCCGTCCGGGCCCGCCCGGCGGTGCGCCCTCGCCCGTCCGGGCTCGCCCGGCGATGCACCTCCACCTGCCCTGGCCCGCCCGGTGGCCTGCCCCCTGGGCTGGCAGCCCCCGCCGCTGTTTCGGGCCACCCCCGGCCGATTGAACGCTCAACCTCGGCCGCCCTCAGCCCGGCATGTCGGCTCAGCCTCTCGTGTCCGGTTCGAGCGTCCCGCGTGTCACCTCACCCGACCGGCCCCACCTCAGTTGCTCGCGTCCAGGATGACGCGGGCGACCAGGGCCGGGTCGTCGTTCATCGGGCAGTGGCCACAGCCCGGGAGGCGGACCAGACGGGCGGCGGGGATGATCTGCTTCGCGCGGACGCCCTGGCGGCGCACGAGCAGCCAGTCGCGGGTGCCCCAGCCGACGGTGACCGGAATCCCGGGGATGTCGTCGGTGAACTGCACGGTGGTGCCCGCCCGCAGGGTCTGGTCGAAGCCGGTGGCCTGGGCCAGCGCGAGCGTCTCGGCGACCACGGCCTCGGGCGCACGCCGACCGGGACGGGCGTAGATCGTGCTGGTCAGCGCCGTGCGTCCGGCCGCCGTACGGGACAGTCGCTCGACCAGGGGCAGCGGCAGCCGACGGGAGATGTGACGCATGGTGAGCAGGACGCCGAAGGCGTACCGCCGCTCGGCCTCCGACCAGAACCCGGCGGGGGACAGCGCGGTGACGGACCGTACGAGCTTCTCGCGACCGAGCTCCAGGGCGAGCAGTCCGCCGAGGGAATTGCCCGCCACATGCGGCCGTTCGAGTTCCAGCGCCTCGCAGAAGGCGGCGAACACGGCGGTCGTGGTCGGCAGGTCGTAGGCGAGCCCCTCCGGCAGCGCGGGGGAGACGCCGAAGCCCGGGAGGTCCACGGCGATGACGTCGCGCTCGGCGGCCAGGAGGTCCACCACCGGGTCCCAGGCCTGCCGGTGATGGCCGATCCCGTGCAGCAGCAGAAGCGGTTCGCCGCGGCCCGTCCGCTCGTAGGAGACGGAGACCGGCTGCGGGCCACTGGGCGTGGTGACCGGGAAGGAGACGGTGGCGGGCATGGGGGAGCTCCTCGTCTGGGCGGACCGGCGAACGTCATAGACAGCTTGTCAGCAATTGCTACCGACGGGTAGCCCTCAAGGGTGCCGTCGACCCGGACCGGTTCAACGGGGCGTGTGCAGTTCCAGATTGAAGTCCGCGTGCCCGAAGTGGCGCATGAGGTTCAGCCACAGCGGCAGCCACATCTCCACACTCCGTGACGCCTGGATGCCGCCCAAGTCGAGCACCCGGTCCGCCGGCCACCCGAACTCCCCCAGCAACTCCGTGACCTGCGCCTTCGCCTCGGCGTCCTCCCCGCACACAAAGATCTGGTGCCGCCCCGGCACCCGCCCGGGATCGACCATCACCTCGCAGTTGACCGTGTTCAGGGACTTCACCACCCGTGCGTGCGGGAACGCCCGCTGGATCTGCTCGCCCACGCTGTCCGACTCCACCGGCGACAGACGCACCTCGCCGCCCTCGAACGACAGCGGATTGGAGACGTCCACCACGACCTTCCCCGCGAGGCTCTCCGCCCCGGCCGCCTCCAGCGCGGCGAGCGCCACCTGCCCCGCCACCGCGTTCACGACCAGCTCGGCGCCCGCCGCGGCCTCGGCGAACGTCCCGGCGGCGGCGCCCGTCGTCGCGGCCCACTCCCGGCCCACCGGGTTGTCCTTCGTACGCGAACCCAGGGTCACCTCGTGGCCCAGTGCCACCAGTTTCCCGCCGAGCGTACGACCGACCTGCCCCGTGCCCAGCACCCCGTACCGCATGGCGACCTCCCGTTTCCGGACCACTGCCGACTCGGTCATTGTGTGCCGGGAGCCCGGATTCCGCCCGGACAGCACCGCGCTGATTGGTCTTGACCAAGGATGGGGGCCGCCCTATGGTCGCAGAGAAGTACAACAACCTTTAATAAACAAGGGCGCGAAATACGCCGCCGGACCACGGCGATTGCGGAGGACAGGGTGGGGACCACGCAACTGGAATCGGTGCCGGAACCGAAGTACTGGCATCTCAAGACCGTGCTCAGCGAGGCACTCGACTCCGAGTTCTCCGTCGGCGAGATCCTGCCGAACGAGCGCGACCTGGCCGCCCGCTTCGGTGTCGCCCGTGCGACGCTGCGCCAGGCCCTGGAGCAGCTCGAACTGGAAGGCCGGCTCCAGCGCCGTCGCGGCGTCGGCACGACCGTCGCACCGCCCCGGATGGGTGTCGCCGTCGGCTCGGAGCGCCAGGGCTGGCCGGGCAGCGGGGACGACGCCTGGAGCTGCGTCGACTGCGCCCTCGCGGTCCCGCCCGCCGCCGTCGCCACCGCCCTGGAGACCCCGCGCGAGCGGGCGGTGCACGTGGTGCGCCGCTCGCGCGTCTCCCACGGCCAGCCGGTCGCCGCCGAACTGCTCTACGTCCCGGCGGCCTCGGTGCCCGACCTGACCGCGATCGACACCCCGTCCGAGGCGGCCCGCGCGCGTGCGGTGCTGCGCGAACTCCAGCACCTGGAACTCCAGGGCCAGGACCGCGCCGTGGAGCTGGGCTCGGCCCGCGCGGACGACGCCAGGGAGCTCGACCGGCTGCCCGGCGCCCCCGTCCTCGTCGTCACCACCCGCTTCTTCGCGGGGGGCCGTACCGCCGCCCTCTCCGTCGCCACGTACCGCGCTGACACGTGCCGCCTGACGTTCGGCGCCTCGGGCGGCGTGGAGATACACCACGGCCCGGAACCGGAACGCCAGGCCTCCTGACGCCCGCGCGCCACGCCCCGGAACTCCCTCCGGGGCGCGGCGCGTTCCCTTTCTCAGGGCGGCGCCGGTTCGCCGGGTTCCCGCCGCCGACGCCCTCACCTGCGGGCCGTCACCGTCCCCTCCACGGCGAACAGCTGCTCCTCGACATGGTCCAACGCCAGCCGCAGCGCCCCCATCGCCACCGCCGCCTCACCCAGGATCGACAGCGCCACCCGGGGCGGCCGCAGACAGTAGCGCGCCAACTCCCGCCGCAGCGGCTCCAGTACGCCGTCGGTCCCGGCCGCCCAGCCGCCGACGACGACCAGCTCCGGATCGAGGGCGAGCACCAGCGCCGCCACATCGTGGACGAGCCGCTGGATGAACCGGTCCACGGCCGCCCGCGCCTGCTCGTCGCCCTCACGGGCCCGGGCGAACACCTTGGCCACCGCCTGCTCGTCCAGCGGATGCAGCGGCTCGCCCGTCGTGGACAGCAGCGTCTCCGGCGTCACCTCACGCCCCAGCAGATGCAGCGCCCCGATCTCCCCGGCCGCCCCGCCGTACCCCCGGTGCAGCCGTCCGCCGATCAGCGACCCCGCGCCCGGGCTCAGCCCGGCCAGCACGAACACCACGTCGTCGGACTCGGTGGCCGAGCCCTTCCAGTGCTCGGCGACGGCCGCCGCGTTGGCGTCGTTCTCCACCAGCACCGGACACTTGAAGGAACGACCCAGCCGGTCGCCCAGCCGCAGTCCCGTCCACTCGGGCAGCGCCGTGCCCAGCCGCACGGTCCCGTCCGCCTCGACTATGCCGGGCGTGGCGACCCCGACCGCCCGCAGGGAGTCCCGTGGCACGCCCGCCCGACGCAGCAGCTCGGCGACCGCGGCGCGCAGCCGCTCCAGCCGCTCGTCCGCGGTCGCCGTCTCGTCGACGTCCTTGGCCTGCGAGCCCAGCAGCCGCCCGTCCAGATCGGCCAGCAGCGCCGCCACCCGGTGCGGGCCGATCTCCAGGCCCAGCAGATGCCCGGCCTCGGCGCGGAACCGGAACCGCCGCGCGGGCCGCCCCTGCCGCCGGGCGACACTCTCGTCGGCCGCCTTCTCCACGACGAGCCCGGCCCCGATGAGATCCTCGACGACCCCCTCGACGGTCGGCCGGGACAGCCCGGTCACACGGGTGATCTCCGTGAGCGTCGCGCAGTCCGTGGCACGCAGCGCGTGCAGCACCACCGCGGAGTTGATCCTGCGCAACAGCGAGGGATCCCCGCCGGTCAGCCGCCCCAACGTCTGTCCTCCAGCTCGTGCGCGTGTTGGGCGGATCGTACTCGGCGGGGACGAGCCGGGCGAGTGCGGAATCCGTACCGATGCCGTCACACACCGTCTCAACCCGGCGCCACGAAGCCCGACTCGTACGCCGTGATCACCGCCTGCACGCGGTCCCGCGCCCCCAACTTCGCCAGCACCGCGCTCACATGCGACTTCACCGTCTCGGTGCCCACCACCAGCTGCCCGGCGATCTCCGCGTTGGACAGTCCGCGCGTCATCAGCCGCAGCACCTCGGCCTCCCGCTCGGTCAGCCGGGCCCGCTCCAGGGTGTCCCGGGCCGCGCGGTTGCCGCCCGGCCCGCCGTACTCGGCGGCCAGCCGCCGTACGGACGATGGGAACAGCAGCGACTCGCCCTCGGCGACCAGCCGCACCGCGTGCACGATCTCGGCGGGCCGGGCCCGCTTCAGGAGGAACCCGTCCGCGCCCGCCCGCAGCGCCTCGTACACGTACTCGTCGTTCTCGAAGGTCGTCACGACCAGGATCTTCGGCGGCCGGTCCACCGTCCGCAGCACCGCCCGGGTGGCCTCGATGCCGTCCATCAGCGGCATCCGGACATCCATGGCGACCACGTCGGGCCGCAGTCGCCGCACCAGCGGGATCACCGAGGCCCCGTCCGCCGCCTCGCCCACGACCTCGATGTCGCCCTGCGCCTCCAGCACGGCCCGCAGACCCGCACGGACCAGGGGTTCGTCGTCCACGAGGAGCACGGTCACCGGCATCCGGCCAGCGTAGATCAGCGCAGCGGCAGCTCCGCACGCACCTCCCAGTCGCCCGCCTCCGGCCCGATCCGGGCATGTCCGCCGAGCAGGGCCGCCCGCTCACGGATCCCGCGCAGCCCGCTGCCCCGCCCGGGGCCCGGCAGGCCGGCCGGCAGCGGATTGCGCACCTCCAGACGCAGGGTGTCCGCCACGACGCCCACGCGCACCCGCACCGGGACGGCCCCCGCGTGCCGCAGCACATTGGTCAGCGCCTCCTGAAGGATCCGGTAGCCCTCCCGGGACACCGGCCCCGGCACCGTGTCCAGCGGGCCGCTCAGCTCGGCGTCGACCTTCGCGCCGGACACCCGCGCCGACTCCAGGAGCCGGTCGGCCTCGGCGAGCGTGGGTCTGCCGCTCACCGGACGCTCCGCCTCGCGCAACACCCCGAGCACCCGCTCCAGATCCGCGAGGGCCGACCGCCCCGTGTCCTCGATCGCCGCCAGCGCCCGGTCGGTGAACTCCGCGTCGCCGGCCGCCCGGGCCGCGCCCGCCTGCACCACCGCCACCGTCAGCGCATGCCCGAGGGAGTCGTGCAGCTCGCGCGCGATACGGGTGCGCTCCAGCAACTGATCGGTCCGCTCCTCCAGGGCGGCGAGCCGCTCGGCCGCGGAGGGACCGAGCAGGGCCCGGGCGGCCGCGGTGACCACCCGGCCGAGGCCGACCACCACGCCGTACAGCACACACAGCGGCAGGGGAGCGAGGAGCGCCCAGGCCCAGTGCCCGGGGGCGTCCCGCACGAGCGGTATGTCGCCGCCCGGACGTCCGAGGGCGGCGCGGACCAGCTCGTAGCAGAGGACGGGCAGCCAGACGCACACGAACGTCGTCACCGCGCCCAGCAGCATGCGCACTTCGAGCCACACCACGGTGCGCAGCCGGTCGCGCCAGGTCGCGGCCGCGGCCACGGAGAGTCCGGAGTCGGCCTCCCCGGCCAGGAGCAGCAGCCGGGCCTGCACACCCTCGCCCCTGCGCACCCCCGGGATCAGCCCCACAGGGACGAGGACCAGCGCGGGCACCCACGGCCGGGACGGGTCGATGAACATCCAGAGGCTCACGACCAGCATCGGCACCCACAGGTGCAGCAGTCGTGTGTACGTCGTCCCCCGCAACAGCGGGCGCAGCCAGCGGCCCATGCGGACAAGCCTGCCAGGCCCCACCGACAACGGACCTCCCCCGAGCGGGGGAGACGCTCTCCCCGGCCGGGGGAGGCCCCGCACCCCGGCCGGCCGCCAGAGTCGTGGTCATGACCAGCATCGACGTCCACGACCTCACCAAGGAGTACGGCACCCGGCGCGCCGTCGACCGCCTCACCTTCCGGGTCCTGCCCGGCCGGGTCACGGGCTTCCTCGGCCCCAACGGCGCCGGCAAGTCCACCACCCTGCGCCTCGTCCTCGGCCTCGACCGGGCGACCTCCGGCACCGCCACCGTCGGCGGCCGCCCCTACGTCACCCTCCCGGACCCCCTGCGCCGGGTCGGCGCCCTGCTCGACGCCCAGGCCCCGCACGGCTCGCGCACCGGCCGCGACCACCTCCTCGCGCTGGCGGCGAGCAATCGCATCCCGGCCCGCCGGGCGGACGAGGTCCTGGCGGAGACCGGCCTCGCTCCGGCCGCCCGCCGACGGGTGCGGACGTACTCCCTCGGTATGCGCCAGCGCCTCGGCATCGCCGCCGCCCTGCTCGGCGACCCCGAAGTGGTCCTGCTCGACGAACCGTCCAACGGCCTGGACCCCGAGGGCATCGTCTGGATCCGCGGACTGCTGCGCGCTCTGGCCGCCGAGGGCCGCACGGTGCTGGTCTCCAGTCACCTCATGAACGAGACCGCGTCCTTCGCCGACCACCTCGTCGTCCTCGGCCGGGGCCGTCTGCTGGCCGACACCCCGATGCGGGACTTCATCGACGCACGCGTGCACCCCCGCGTCCGCATCCGTACGACGGCCCCCGCCACCCTGCGGACCGCACTGGCCCGGCACGGCCACGAGGCCGTGGAACACCCCGAGGGCCACTGGACCGTGTCCCACGCGCGCGTGGACGACATCGGCCCGCTGCTCTGCGCGGCCGGCGTCCCCCTGCTCGAACTGGCCACGGAGGAAGGCACGCTGGAGCAGGCCTACCTCGGTCTGACCGCCGCCGAGGTGGAGTTCGCGGCTCCGCAGTCCCGTGAGCACCAGGAGGCCTGACCATGACCTTGTCGGACTTCACGCCCGCACTTCGCGCCGAGTGGATCAAGACGCGTACGCTCCGGTCGCAGATCGGCGCCCTCTGCGCGATTCCGCTCACCACCGTCGTGTTCTCCGCACTGGCCGCGTGGGGCACCGACGGCACGGACTCCGACCCGCTCTTCTCCGCGTTCTTCGGCGTGAGCTTCGGGCAGATCGCGGCCATCGCCTTCGCCACGACCGCCGTCTCCGGCGAGTTCCGGGGCGGCGCCCTGCGCCTGTCGCTGGCCTCGGTGCCCCGCCGGGGCCGCTGGTTCGCCGCCAAGCTGACGGCGGTCGCTTTGCCCGTGCTCGTCGTCGGACTGCTGACCGGCCTGCTGACGGCGTCGCTGGCGGGCGCCCTGGCGCCGACCGGTCCGGGCCCGGCGGAGGGTCTGCGGGGAGCCGTGGGCTGTGCCGTCCACCTGACGCTCATGGCCCTGCTCGCCGCCGGTCTCACGACCGTCCTGCGCAGGGGAACGGCCACGCTGAGCATCCTGATCCCCTTTCTCCTCGTCGTGTCCTTCGTCCTGGGCGACCTGTCCGGCAACCCGGCGGACTTCCTGCCCGACCGGGCCGGTCAGGTGGTGCTCCACAGCACGTGGGACGGCGCGCTCGGCCCCTGGACGGGGCTCGCGGTGGCCGCGCTCTGGGCGCTGGCGGCGGTCACCGCGGGCGCGTGGCGGCTCCACCGCCGGGACGCCTGAACGAAGGGGCCCGCTGACGCGCCGCCAATTGTCAGTGGCGGCCGGTTTACTGGACCCATGGACATCGAGAGGTTGCTCGCCGGTCCCGGCGACCGCACCGCCGCCTTAGCGACCAGCCATGGTCTCAGGGCGGCGGACGCCGCGGTGCGGGTCGCGGAGGCGGCGCGGTTCCACGAGGAGAGGGAGGACCTGGCAGGGGAACTGACGCGCAGATGGGGCGAGCCGGAGCACCTCGGCCTGCAGACGGTACGGCTGCGGACCGCGACCGAGGAGATACCCGAGCCCTGGGCCGAGTTGAGCCTGCGGGTCGCGGACGTGTACCTCTGGCAGGCCGCGGACCACGGCCGCTGGATCGCCCTGGGCGTCGCCGACCTCGACCCGGACGACGAGATAGAACTCCTCCTCGTCGCCACCGAAACCGACCCACCCTGACGACAACACCCGTCTCGTGCCGCCGGGTCTGTGCCGTCTCGTGCCGCCGGGTCTGTGCCGTCTCGTGCCGCCGGGTCTGTGCCGTCTCGTGCCGCCGGGTCTGTGCCGTCTCGTGCCGCCGGGTCTGTGCCGTCTCGTGCCGCCGGGTCTGTGCCGTCTCGTGCCGCCGGGTCTGTGCCGCTCAGTTCTCCGCCGCCAGCCGCAGCCGGGCGAACTCCTCCGCCATCGTCGTCGCCGTCCAGTGGGCGTTGAGTCCGCTGGGGTTCGGCAGCACCCACACCCGCGTCCGCCCGATCACCCGCTCCTGCGGCCCCACCGAGGCCTTCCGGTCCTCGAAGGCGGCCCGGTAGGCGGTCACCCCGACCACCGCCAGCCAGCGGGGCGCCAGGCGGGTCACCTTCTCCGTCAGCAGCCGCCCGCCCTCGCGGTACTCCTCGGCGCTCAGCTCGTCGGCCCGTGCGGTCGCCCGCGCCACCACGTTCGTGATCCCGAGGCCGTACGCCAACAGTTCCGCCTGCTCGGCCGGCTTCATCAGCCTCGGTGTGAACCCGGACAGGTGCAGCACCGGCCAGAAGCGATTGCCCGGACGGGCGAAGTGGTGACCGGTCGCGGCGGTCATCAGCCCCGGGTTGATCCCGCAGAACAGCACACGCAGACCGCCCGCGACGACGTCCGGTACGAGACGGTCGCGGGCGGCCTCCAGCTCCGCCTGGGTGAAGCGGGGCGAGGGTGTCAGAGGATCGCCCCGGGGGTGTAACCGGCCGCCTCGGGCCGCTGCTTGACGATCTCCTCGATCCGGCCGACGACCACGGCCACCTGTGCGGCCGCCGCGCCCGTGAAGGACAGCTTGTCGGCCATCAGGGCGTCCAGCTCGGCGCGGTCGAGCGGAAGACGCTCGTCGGCGGCCAGCTTGTCCAGCAGCTCGTTGCGCTCCGCGCCCTGCTCGCGCATCGCGAGGGCGGAGGCGACGGCGTTCTCCTTGATCGCCTCGTGCGCGAGCTCACGGCCCACCCCCGCGCGCACCGCGCCCATCAGCACCTTGGTGGTGGCGAGGAACGGCAGGTAGCGGTCCAGCTCCCGGGCCACGACCGCCGGGAAGGCGCCGAACTCGTCGAGCACCGTCAGGAACGTCTCCAGCAGACCGTCCAGCGCGAAGAACGCGTCCGGCAGAGCCACCCGGCGCACCACCGAGCAGGACACGTCGCCCTCGTTCCACTGGTCGCCCGCCAGCTCACCGGTCATCGACGCGTAACCCCGCAGGATGACCATCAGGCCGTTGACGCGCTCGCAGGAGCGGGTGTTCATCTTGTGCGGCATCGCCGAGGAGCCGACCTGGCCCGGCTTGAAGCCCTCGGTCACCAGCTCGTGGCCCGCCATCAGCCGGATCGTCTTGGCGAGCGAGGAGGGCGCGGCGGCGAGCTGCACCAGCGCGGTCACGACCTCGTAGTCCAGCGAGCGCGGGTAGACCTGGCCCACGGAGGTGAAGGCCTGGGAGAAGCCCAGGTGACCGGCGATCCGGTCCTCCAGCTCGGCGAGCTTGGCCGCGTCACCGCCCAGCAGGTCCAGCATGTCCTGCGCCGTCCCGACCGGGCCCTTGATCCCGCGCAGCGGGTAGCGGCCGAGCAGCTCCTCGACCCGGCCGTACGCCACGAGCAGCTCGTCGGCGGCCGTCGCGAAGCGCTTGCCGAGGGTGGTGGCCTGCGCGGCCACGTTGTGCGAGCGGCCGGCCATGACCAGCTCGCCGTACTCGCCGGCCAGCTTGCCCAGACGGGCCAGCACCGCCACCGTGCGGTCGCGGACCAGCTCCAGCGAGAGACGGATCTGGAGCTGCTCGACGTTCTCCGTGAGGTCGCGGGACGTCATGCCCTTGTGGACCTGCTCGTGCCCGGCGAGGTCGTTGAACTCCTCGATCCGCGCCTTCACGTCGTGCCGCGTGACCTTCTCGCGGTCGGCGATGGAGGCCAGGTCGACGGTGTCCAGGACACGCTCGTAGTCGGCGATCGCCCCGTCCGGCACCTCGATCCCGAGGTCCTTCTGGGCCCGCAGCACGGCGAGCCAGAGCTGACGCTCCAGTTTCACCTTCTGCTCGGGCGACCAGAGCGTGGCGAGCTCGGCGGAGGCGTACCGTCCGGCGAGGACGTTCGGGATGCGGGGCTTGGCGGGCGCAGAAGTCACGTGTACGGATTCTACTGGCGATTCGTGCAGGCCAGCGCCACGGTCCCGTTCGGCGGATCCTACGAGACGGGCGTCACCCGGGGGTGTCGGCGAGCGCGGACCGGGTCGCGTCCGGGGCTTTCCTACGCGGGACCCTCGTACGGCAGCAGCTCGGGGCGCTTCGCCGGGCGGCCGTCGCCGGAGGAGCGGCCGGTCAGGCGGCGGCCGATCCAGGGGATCAGGTGCTGCTTGGCGAAACGGGCGTCGGCGGCCCGGCGGGCGGCCCAGCCGGGCGGCACGGTCGCCGGCACCGGTGTGCGCCACTCGGTGTCCTCGGGGGTGTAGCCGAGGGTCTGCCAGACCGCCTCGGCGACCCGGCGGTGTCCCTCGGGCGTCAGGTGCAGCCGGTCGACGTCCCACAACCGGGGATCGGAGAGCGAGGGGGCGCCGTACAGGTCGACGACCAGCGCGCCGTGCCGCTCGGCGAGCTCGTCGACACAGACGAACAGCTCCTCCATGCGGGGCCGGAACCGCTCCAGGACGGGACCCTGGCGCCCCGGGCTGCGCATCAGCACCAGCTGCTTGCAGGCCGGGGCGAGCCGCTCCACCGCCTCCGTGAGCAGCCCCTTGACCATGCCCATGTCGCACTTGGGGCGCAGGGTGTCGTTGAGACCGCCGACCAGGGTGATCACATCGGCGTCCATCGCGGCCGCCACGTCCACCTGCTCCTCGACGATCTGCCGGATCAGCTTGCCGCGCACCGCCAGATTGGCGTACCGGAAGCCGGGTGTGCGGGCCGCCATCCGGCCCGCCAGGACGTCGGCCCAGCCCCGGTAGGAGCCGTCGGGCAGCAGGTCAGACATGCCCTCGGTGAAGGAGTCGCCGACCGCGACCAGGCTGGTGTGTGTGGGGTTCGTCTGCATGGCGACATAGATGGTAGCCCCAGTCCCATACCCGGCGGTCGGTCACCCCGGTCCGGTTCGCGGCCCCGGGCGCCCCCGGCTCACGCCGGCTGTCCGAACAGCTCGCGCAGCACGTCCTCCATCGTCACCAGCCCGGCCAGCCGTCCGTCCGCGCCGAGCACGGCCGCCAGATGCGTCCGGCTGCCCCGCATCGCGGTGAGCACGTCGTCCAGGGGGGTCGCCTCCCGCACGCGTGCGATGGGCCGCATGTCCCGCAGCCGGAACGGCTCGTCCCGGGGCGAGGCGTCCAGCGCGTCCTTCACATGCAGATAGCCGATGATCCGGCGCCCCTCGTCCACCACCGGGAACCGGGAGAACCCCGACTCGGCGGCCAGTCCCTCCAGCTCCTCCGGCGTGACGCCCACGCGCGCGTGGACGACCCGCTCCAGCGGCATGACGACATCCCGCACCGGACGGCGGCCCAGCTCCAGGGCGTCGTGCAGACGCTCCTGGGCACGGCCGTCGATGAGCCCCGCCGCGCCCGCGTCCTTGACGATCTGGGCGAGCTGGGCGTCCGAGAAGGCCGCCGCGACCTCGTCCTTGGTCTCGATCCGCAGCAGCTTCAGCAGGGCGTTGGCGAACGCGTTGATCGCGAAGATCACCGGCCGCAGCGCCCGTGACAGCGTGACCAGCGGCGGACCGAGCACCAGCGCGCTGCGCACCGGCTCCGCGAGCGCGATGTTCTTCGGCACCATCTCGCCGAGCAGCATGTGCAGATACGTGGCCACCACCAGCGCGATCACGAAGGACACGGCGTGCCCCGCGCCCTCGGGCACACCGATCGCGTGGAACACCGGTTCCAGCAGATGCGCGATCGCCGGTTCGGCGACCACACCGAGGATCAGCGTGCACAGGGTGATGCCGAGCTGTGCCGCCGCCATCAGCGCGGACACGTGCTGCAGGCCCCACAGCACGCTCTTGGCGCGCCGGTCGCCCTGCTCGGCGTACGGCTCGATCTGCGCGCGGCGGACGGAGATCAGCGCGAACTCCGCGCCGACGAAGAAGGCGTTGACGACGAGGGTCGCCAGGGCGATCAGCAGCTGTACGGCGGTCACTGGTCCGCCCCTTCCACGTGGTCCTCGGCGAGCGGGGCGTGCAGCAGCACGCGTGCGGCGCGGCGGCCGGACGCGTCGACCACGTCCATGCGCCAGCCGGCGACCTCGACGCCGTCACCGACGGCCGGTATCCGGCCCAGCTCGGTGGCGACGAGGCCGGCGAGCGTCTCGTACGGCCCCTCGGGCACCTGCAGGCCCACGCGCGCGAGCTGGTCCATCCGCGCGGCGCCGTCGGCCGAGTACAGCGCGCGGCCGTCGTCGTCGGTGCCCGCGGGGGCCAGGTCGGGCGTCTCGTGCGGGTCGTGCTCGTCGCGGACCTCGCCGACGACCTCCTCGACGATGTCCTCCAGGGTCGCCACGCCCGCCGTGCCGCCGTACTCGTCGATGATCACGGCCATCGTCCGCTTGCCGGACAGCCGGTCCAGCAGCCGGTCCACGGTCAGCGACTCCGGGACCAGCAGCGGCTCGCGCATGATCTCCGAGACGGGGACGTGCAGCCGCCGCTCGGCGGGGATCGCCAGGGCGTCCTTGATGTGCACGGTGCCGACGACCGCGTCCAGGCCGCCGCGGTGGACGGGGAAGCGGGACAGGCCCGTCGCCCGGGTCGCGTTCGCCACGTCCTCGCAGGTCGCCAGGGCGTCCAGGGAGATGACCTGGACGCGCGGGGTCATCACGTTCTCCGCGGTCAGGTCGGCCAGGTTCAGGGTGCGCACGAACAGCTCGGCGGTGTCCGCCTCCAGCGCGCCCTCGCGGGCCGAGTGCCGGGCCAGGGCCGCCAGCTCCTGGGGGCCCCGCGCGGCGGCGAGCTCCTCGGTCGGCTCCACGCCGAAGCGGCGCACGACGTGGTTGGCGGTGTTGTTGAGATGGGTGATGAAGGGCCGGAAGGCGGAGCTGAACCAGCGCTGCCCGTTGCCCACGGTCTTGGCCACGGGCAGCGGCGAGGAGATCGCCCAGTTCTTCGGCACCAGCTCGCCGACGACCATCAGGAAGACCGTCGAGAGCGCCGTGCCCAGCACCAGCGCCACCGAACTCGCCGTCGAGCCCGACAGGCCCGCCGACTCCAGCGGTCCCGCGATCAGGGCGGCGACCGACGGCTCGGCGAGCATGCCGACGACCAGGTTGGTCACGGTGATGCCGAGCTGGGCGCCGGAGAGCTGGAAGGTGAGGTTCCGTACGGCCTTGAGCGCGCCGGAGGCGCCGCGCTCACCGCGCTCCGCCGCCCGTTCCAGCTCGCTGCGCTCGACCGTGGTCAGCGAGAACTCGGCGGCCACGAAGGCGCCGCACGCGAGGGACAGCAGGATCGCGACCAGCAGCAGGAGCACTTCCGTCATCGGTTCACCTCCGTCCCATGGTCCGGCAGGGCAGGGAGGATCGCGCGATGTCGCGCACGGCTACTGGGAGGCTCGCCCATGGGCGGACGCTCACACCTTTCGAGGAGTCGCAGAGGGGTCACAGGGGACCGCACGCTGTCGCACGGTCCCCCAATGGTAAAGGATCAGCAAAGTTCCCCGGCCCCGGGTGCCTGCAACGGCTTCACCCAGCGCCGCCACGTCTCCTCCGGCGTGTACCCCGCCGCGCGCCACGCATGGTGCGCCGTCTCGTTCCGGTTGAGCACCATCGCGTCCCCGCGCCGCCCGCCGAGCCGTACGAACCGCTCCTCGGCGGCGGCCAGCAGCGCCGAGCCGATGCCCTGACGGCGCCGCTCCGGATGCACCGCCAGCCGGTACAGATGGCACCGCCACCCGTCGAACCCGGCGATCACCGTGCCCACCAGTTCGCCGCCCCGCTCGGCCAGCAGCAGCGCCTCGGGGTCCCGGGTGACCAGCCGCTCCACGCCGGCGCGGTCGTCGCTGATGCTCGTCCCCTCGGCGGCGGTCCTCCAGAAGGCGAGAACGGTGTCCAGGTCGTCGGGCGTCGCGGCCCGTATGCGCAGATCAGACATGCGGCGATCCCATCACGGGCGCGCGGGCCGGGCGGCGAATTCCACGATCCGGACGGTCACTTGAGAGGGGCGCGAGCCGGTGGGTACCGTGCGGATGGTAAACGTTTTCTGGGACCGGAGCCGCCCTCATGACCATCACCCATCTGCGCTGGGGGACCGCCGAGCTCTCCCTGCTCCTCGCCCTGGATCCGGCCGGCCCCGCGCGGCTGCTGGCCGCCGGTGAGGCGGCCTCCCTCCCCGACCCGGACCGCGAGCCCGAGCGATGCGCCGCCCTCGCCCGCCGCGCCCTGCCGCTGGTCGAGGTGCAGACCACGGACGGCGGACGCCTCGGCACCTCCGGCAAGCGGCATGTCGACGGCGCGCTCTCCCGCGCCCTGCGCTGCACCGGTCACGAAACCAGTCACGAAACCAGTCACGAAACCGGTCACGAGGGGGAGGAGGCCTCGGGTCTGCGCACCCTGCGGGTCCGGATGGCCGACGACACGACCGGGCTGCGGGTCACCGCCGAGTACCGGCTGCGCGAAGGGATACCGGTGCTGCACGCCGAGGCACGGGTGGAGAACACGGGCGACACCCCGGTGACCCTCGAATACGTGTCCTCGTTCGCGCTGTCCAACCTGGCCCGCACCCTGCCGCCCGGCCGGCGCTGGGAGGACGGGCTCGCGCTGTGGCTCGCCGCCAACCCCTGGAGCGGCGAGTTCCGCTGGTCACGGGCGACGCTCGCCGAGCGCGGCCTGATCGACGTGGGCATGGTGGCGTACGGCCAGACCGGCTCGAAGAACCGGATCGCCGTGACGAGCACCGGCTCCTGGTCCTCCTCCGAACACCTGCCGATGGGCTGCCTGGAGGAGCCGGACACCGGCCGTGCGCTGGCCTGGCAGATCGAGCACAACGGCTCCTGGCACGCCGAACTCGCCGACCGCTTCGACGACCTGTACCTGACGCTGTCCGGACCGACGGACCGCGAACACCAGTGGCGCCGCCGACTGGCTCCCCGGGAAACCTTCCGCAGCGTCCCCGTCGCGGTGGCCCTCGTCCCCTCGGGCGGCTTCCCGGCCGCGGTCGCCGCGCTGACCGGCCACCGCCGGGCCACCCGCCGACCGCACCCCGACCTGGACGGGCTGCCGGTGGTCTTCAACGACTTCATGAACAGCCTGATGGGGGAGCCCAGCACCCAAGCGCTGCTCCCGCTGGTGGACGCGGCGGCGCGGGCGGGTGCCGAGGTCTTCTGCGTCGACGCCGGCTGGTTCGACCCCGAGCCGCCCGGCACCGCCGGTCCGGGCGGGGTGCCCGGCTGGTGGGACGCCGTGGGGGAGTGGCGGGAGTCCGCGACCCGCTTCCCCGGCGGTCTCGGCGAGGTGATGGACCGGATCCGGGAGACGGGCATGGTGCCGGGCCTGTGGCTGGAGCCGGAGGTGGTCGGCGTGCGCAGCCCCGTCGCGGCCGCGCTGCCCGACGAGGCGTTCTTCCGCCGGAACGGGGTCCGGGTCGTGGAATGGGGCCGTCACCAGCTGGACCTGCGGCACCCGGCCGCCCGCGCCCACCTCGACACGGTGGTGGACCGGCTGGTGCGCGACTACGGGGTGGGCTACCTCAAACTCGACTACAACATCGACATCGGCGCGGGCACGGACGGCCTCCCGGCCACGGGCCTCCCGGCCACGGGCCTCCCGGCCACGGGCCTCCCGGCCACGGGCCTCCCGGCCACGGGCCTCCCGGCCACGGGCCTCCCGGCCACGGGCCTCCCGGCCACGGGCCTCCCGGCCACGGGCCTCCCGGCCACGGGCCTCCCGGCCACGGGCCTCCCGGCCACGGGCCTCCCGGCCACGGGCCTCCCGGCCACGGGCCTCCCGGCCACGGGCCTCCCGGCCACGGGCCTCCCGGCCACGGGCCTCCCGGCCACGGGCCTCCCGGCCACCGGCGCCACGGTCACCGATGGCCACGCTGCCGACGGCCCCGGCGACGGGCTGCTCGGCCACAACCGCGCCTACCTGGACTGGCTCGACGGTGTCCTCGACCGCCATCCCGGGCTGACCCTGGAGAGCTGTGCGGCCGGCGGCAGCCGGACGGACCACGCGATCCTCTCCCGGCTGTCCATCCACTCCGTCACCGACCAGCAGGACTTCCGGCTGCTGCCCGCCATCGCCGCCGCCGCGCCCACGGCCGTCACCCCGGAGCAGGGCGCGATCTGGGCGTACCCGCAGCCCGAGCACACCGCCGCCGACCTCTCCACCGTGCTGGTGTCGGCGCTGCTCGGCCGCGTCCACCTCAGCGGCCGGCCCGACCTGCTGAGCGACGAGCAGCACGCGCGCGTGCGGGAAGCCATGCAGACGTACAAGGGGTACCGGCATCTGCTGCCGACCGCGCGCCCGCACTGGCCGCTGGGCCTGCCCGGCTGGCGCGACGGCACGCCGGCCCTCGCCCTGGCGGCCGAGGACGGTACGACCCTCCTGGCCCTGTGGCGCCGGACCGGGGCGCCCGCCGCGGTGACGGTCCCGCTGCCCTGGACCGGGCCCGGCGACCGGCCCAGGGTGCTGTTCGAGGCGCGGGGGAAGCCGGGCGAAGGGACGGCGCTCGACTGGGACCCGAACGCCCGTACCCTGCGGGCGCTTCTCCCGGCGGAGGGATCGGCGGCCCTGATCGTCCTGGAGCCGCCGCCCGCACGGGACTGAGCACGCTCAGCGCCTGCGCAGCACCACCGTGCTGCCCGGCTTCACGCACAGCTCGGCGTTCCCGCCCACCCGCGCGCCCGTCACCAGGTTCGTGGCGGCGCCGAAGCCCTTGGTGGTGAAGGTGTGACCGCGGTCCTCGGTGGTGTTCATGGCAATCAGATACGGGCCGTACACGCACCGGTAGAAGGAGGCGCGCCCGGCGTACGGGCTCTCGACGCCGGGGGCGCGCTCTGGTACGTCGTCCGGGGCCTTGGCCAGCGGCAGCACCTGCCCCGCGTACGCCTGACGGAGGGGGTCGCCGGGCGGGGCGAAACCGCCGTCGGGGACGGCGAGGTCGTTGACCGTGAACTCCCAGTTGACCCAGTCGGGCTCGGTGAAGGTCCGGCCGTCCGCGAGGTATCTCACGTGCTGCCGGACGGTGGCGGAGCGCTCCACGCCCGCGGCGGTGATGTGGTGGACGCGGGCGAGCCCGTTGACGCCCCAGCGGGCCCGCCAGTACAGGGAGGCGAACAGGATCTCGTCGTCGTGTCTGACGGCGACCAGCCCGTTCTCCTCGTCGGTGAAGACGAAGTCGGGCTCCCCGGGCGTCATGGGGAGCTTCGCGCCGCTGCCGGCGGCCCGGCTGACGTACGCGTAGTCGCCCGCGGTGCTGAGCAGGTTGAGGTGGGTCCGGGCGGAGACCGTCGCCTCGTGCGAGTCCTTCAGGGACTGGAAGGCCTGGCCGTCGGCGAGGGACTGGCGGGCGTACGCGACGAGGTCCGGGTCCTTGAGCTGCGCGGCCGTCTTCAGGGCGTGGCCGTCCCACTTGGCGTCCTGGTCGTAGGCGACCTTGCCCGGGTACTCGGTGTCGCGCCAGCCGACGAGGGTCTCCAGCCGCATCGTCGTACAGCCGTCGCGGTCCAGGGAGGGGTGGCGGAAGACGGCACGGGCCTTGGCCATCTTGACGAGGTGGTCGCGCAGGAGGTCGTCCTCGACGCCGCCGACGACCGTCACCGCGTCGTACACGAACGACAGCCACTCCTGGAGCTCGCCGTAACTGCCCGCGTAGCCCAGCTCCTTGGAGATGCCCTTCTTCGTGACCTGGTAGTACGAGCCGCCCAGCGGCCTGGTCGGGGTGCCGTCCTCGGTCTCCGGGCCCAGCCAGGGGACCAGGCCGACGGACTGGTGGAGGTAGCCCCGGGCCTTCTCCTCGCCCCAGGCCCGGTCCGAGCCCAGCCAGGTCAGACCGCGGTCGGCGAGATAGAGGCCGAGGGCGCAGATGATCGCCTGGTTGGTGTACTGCGGGATGTTCTGCCGCCAGTACTCGCGGCTGTCCAGCAGCATCCGCGCCCAGGCGGCCCGGCGCGGCACCGGCGTGTACGACGAGCCGGCCGGCTCGGTCATCGTCAGGTCGTCGAACCAGGCGGTCCCGGCGCCCGACAGCCGGATGCCGATGGTGACGTGGGTGGCGTTGCCCGGGGTGGTGAGCGAGGCCGTCACCTGCTCCCAGTCGTGGGTGCCGGGCGAGGCGGGGAACTTGTGGTCCGTGCCCACCAGGGCGCCGCTCGCGTCGTAGAAGAGGATGTCCAGGTAGGCGCCGCCGCTGCCGACGCCGTCCGTCCTGATCCAGACCCCGTAGGTGTAGTCGCCCTGGTCCACCGGGAGTCTGGCCGAGGTGGTGTAGCCGACCGTGCCGGAGGCGGGGATCGTCACCTTCGCCGAGGCGTGGCCGGTGCGGTACACGGTGGTGTCGCGGGAGGCGGTGCCGCTGCCGGACCAGATGCTGGACCTCCAGCCCGTCGTGCCGAACTCGAATCCCGGATTGCTCAGACCGTACGGCGTCCCGAGCACCGGCTCGTCGAGCAGCGGCTCGAGGTCGTCGGCGAGGGCGAGCATGACGAGACCGGCGCGGCCCAGCCCCATCCACTGCTGGCTGGAGCCGGTCATCACGGCGGGGTCGGCGACGTACTTGGCGTGGACGGCGTCCAGGCTGCGGGCGATCTGCGGGGGGACGGCGATGTTCCGGTACGCGGCGGTCGACGGCATGGCGTACGCGCGGGCGAGGAAGTCCAGGTACCACAGCTCGGTCTGGGCGGTGGTGCGGGCCGCTTCGTTCGCGGCCTGGGCGCGGACCCGGGCGTCGATCGTGTCGACGATCTCGCTTCCCGGGGAGGTGCGCACGACGGGCGCCGGCAGGGCGCCGGTGATGTCGTCGTCGGTGGTGTCGAAGTAGGGCTCGTCGTGGGTGTAGAGGCGGTAGATGGTGCGGCTCGGGCCTTCCATGGCCTTGTAGTAGGCGTCGGCCGTGGCCGCGTACCCGGCGATCCGGCCCATGGACCGTACTTCCAGGTGCACCGAGGTCCGGCCGGCGGTGAGGCCGGCCGGGAGGGGCAGGGTGTGGAAGAAGAATCGTTCCGGCGAGCGGGGGTCGTCGCTCGCGATGTCCAGGGGGTCCACCGCGCCGAGGTGGTAGTGGCCGACCTGCTCGCCCTCGGCGAAGAGCTGGAGCCGGCCGAGTTCCGCGCCGCTCTCCGAGCCCCACAGTTTGATCGTGACGTAGGTGACGCCTTGGGGTCTGCAGGCCATGGTCGCGGCCAGGGTGCCGCCCCAGAAGCCGGCGGTCTCCGGGGCGCCGAGCACGCGGGCCGCCTGGCCGAGGCCGCCGGTGACGACATCGGAACGGGCGGCGGACAGGCCGTGTGCGGACTCCGACGCGCTGTCCCCCAGGACGAGGGTGTCCAGGGGGCGGCGGAACCCGGACCGCGCCTCGACGGATTCCGCGGCGACGGCGGTGCCGCCCTGCCAGAGCCGGCCCGCGGTCGCGGTCCCGGCGGCCAACTTCAGGAGAGATCTGCGCGGAAGGAATGCGGACACGACAGGACGTTCCTCTCGACCGACGGCTCAGTAAGCGTTTTCCACGCTAATGAGCTGCGGCTCGGTCGGTCAACGGTCGTGCAGGGGCGGGATCCGACTCACAGGAAAGGGGCGAGGTGAGTGCAAGGGAGGCGATTCGTGCTGGTTGGGCCCGCTTTCCTCGTGGTCGGGCCCGTGTCCGGTGATCGGTAAACGGTTACGTCAGCGGGGCCCTCATTCGTGGGCGATGGCCGCCAGGACGTTCATCCGGGAGGCCCGGAGGGCGGGCAGCAGGGCGGCGACGACCCCGACCACCGCCGAGCCGATGACGACCGCGACGATCGTGCCCCACGGGACGGCGAGGGCCTTCATGCCCTGGAGGGCGAGGACCTGCTGCATGCAGACGCCCCAGATCAGGCCGAGCGCCAGGCCCAGGACCGCGCCGAAGACCGCGATCACCACCGACTCCAGCCGGATCATCCGCCGGAGCTGACGGCGGCCCAGGCCGATGGCGCGCAGCAGCCCGATCTCCCGGGTCCGCTCCACCACCGACAGCGCCAGGGTGTTGACCACGCCGAGCACCGCGATGACGATCGCGAGGCCGAGGAGGGCGTACACGAGGTAGAGCAGGACGGAGATCTGGTCGTGGACCAGCTTCTTGTAGTCGGCCTGGTCGCGCACCTGGACCTGCGGATACGCGTCGAGCGTCTTCTCCAGCCGGGGCCGCAGCTGCTCGGCGCTCGTGCCGGGGGCCGTGTTCACGTACAGCGCGGAGTCCTGGCCGCCGGGCACGTACTTCTCGACGGTCCCCATCCCGAGGAACAGCCCGCCCTCCATGCCGAACCCCTCGGAGGCGTCCTGGTCGGTGAGCGCGCCCACCTTCAGCGAGGTCGTGCGGTCGCCGGGGAACTCCACCGGGAGCACACTGCCCAGCTTCACCCCGTGGTCCTTCGCGAAATCCACGTCCATGCCGATCGCGCCGTCCGCCAGCGCCGCCGCCGAGTCGCCCTGGGCGTACGTGACATGGGCGACGTCGTCGAGCCGGTCGTCGTACCCGGAGGCCGTCGTCTCGACCCGCTTGCCGTCCGGCAGCCGCACGGCGAGGGGCGCGAACCGCTGCCGTACGACGAGGCCGACGCCGTCGGTGGCGCGGACCGCGTCGGTCACCTCCTGGGGGAAGGGCGTGAAGTTGGCGTTCTGGATCACGTAGTCCGCGCCGAGCGTCTTGTCGATCTGCTCGTCGAAGGACTTCGACATCGAGGCGCTCGCCACCGACATACCGCCGACCAGTGCCAGGCCCACCATCAGCGCGGCGGCGGTGGCGCCCGTGCGGCGCGGGTTGCGCAGGGCGTTGCGCTGGCTCATCCGCCCCACCGGGCCGAACAGGGCCGGGAAGGCGCCGCCGAGGACCCGGATCACCGGGCGGACCAGCAGCGGTCCCGCGATCACGGTGGCGATCAGCGTCAGGACCACGCCGAGGCCCAGGAGGGAGGCCGCGGACGCCGTCTTCGAGGCGGTCGCACAGCCCAGCAGCGCGGCCGCGCCCAGCGCCCCGACGACCGCCCCGACGATCGCGCGCACCTTCAGCGGCCGGCCCACCCCGGCGATGTCCGCGTCCGCGAGGGCAGCCATGGGCGAGACGGTGGCGGCGCGCCGGGCCGGGAGGTAGGCGGCCACGAAGGTGACGCCCACGCCGACGACGTACGCCGCCACCGGAGTCCCCCAGCCGACGACCATCTCCGTGGTCTTGAGGTTCATGCCGAACGCGCTCATCAGTTTGATCAGCCCGGCCGCCAGACCGATACCGGCCGCGAGACCCAGGGTGGAGCCCACGAGCCCGAGCAGCACCGCCTCGGTCAGCACCGACCGGCGTACCTGACGGCGGTCGGCGCCGAGCGCGCGCAGCAGGCCCAGCTCACGGGTGCGCTGGGCGATCAGCATCGAGAACGTGTTGACGATCAGGAACACCCCGACCAGGACGGCGATGCCGGCGAACCCGAGCATCACGTACTTGATCACGTCGAGGAAGCCGCCCAGCGACGCGGCCGAGGACTCGGCCTGCTCGTCGGCGGTCCTCACGTCGTACGGCCCGGAGCCCAGCGCGGCCGAGACCCGGTCCTTGAGCACGGCGTCGGAGACGCCCGGCGCCGCGTCGACCGAGATGCTGGTGGCCTTGCCCGCCGAGCCCAGCAGCTCGGTCGCGGCCACCTCGGGGTCCAGGAAGACCAGGGCCGCGCCCGGATTGGTGGTGGTGAAGGTGGCGATGCCGACGATCTCGACGTCGAAGGAACCCGGCTGGGCCATCACGGTGAGCGTGTCGCCGATCTCCACATGCTTCTTGTCGGCGGTGTCGGCGTCCAGCATGGCCTGGCCGGCGCCCCGCGGGGCGTGGCCGGAGGTCAGCTTCACCGGGCTGCGGTGGGTGACGTACCAGTCGGTGGCGATGGTGGGGGCGCCGGTGGTGGGCCCGACGGACTTGTGGTCGCTGTCGACCACGGTGATGTTCTCGACGCTGACGTCCGCGTGCGCGGAGGCGACCCCGTCGACCCGCGCGACCTGTCCGGCGAGGGCGGCCGGAACCGTCTGCACCGCGCCGCTCGGCACATTGGAGTTCAGGTCGTCCTTCGGCTCCACGGTCACATCCGCCGCGGTGGAGGCGAACAGCCGGTCGAAGGTGCGGGTCACCGTGTCCGAGAAGATCAGACTGCCCGAGACGAACGCTACGGACAGCACGACGGCGAGGGCCGACAGCAGCAGCCGTCCCTTGTGCGCCAGGAAACTCCTGAGGGTCGCCTTCAGCACCGGGTCAGTCCTCCTCTGGAGCGCCGTCCGCGACGGATGCGCGGCCGACGTCGAACCGTTTCATGCGTTCGAGCACCGCATCGGCCGTAGGCCGCTCCATCTCGTCCACTATCCGGCCGTCCGCCAGGAAGAGGACCAGGTCGGAGTGGGCGGCGGCGCCCGGGTCGTGGGTGACCATGACGACCGTCTGGCCGAGTTCGTCCACCGCCTGGCGCAGGAACGCGAGCACCTCCAGACCGGCCCGCGAGTCCAGGTTGCCGGTCGGTTCGTCCGCGAAGATCAGCTCGGGCCGGGAGACCAGCGCCCGGGCGCAGGCCACCCGCTGCTGCTGACCGCCGGACAGCTGGGACGGCCGGTGCTTCAGGCGCTCCCGCAGCCCGAGCGTGTCGACGACCTGGTCCAGCCACTTCTCGTCGGGTTTGTGGCCCGCGATGTCCATGGGCAGCGTGATGTTCTCGGCCGCGTTCAGCGTCGGGATCAGGTTGAACGACTGGAACATGAACCCGATCCGGTCCCGCCGGAGCCGGGTCAGCTCGCGATCCTTCAGTCCCGTGATCTCCGTGTCGCCGAGCCAGACCTGACCGGCCGAGACGGTGTCGAGCCCGGCCAGACAGTGCATCAGTGTGGACTTCCCGGACCCCGAGGGCCCCATGACCGCGGTGAAGCGGCCCCGCCCGATGCTCACGTCCACGGAGTCCAGGGCCAGCACCGTCGTCTCGCCGGAGCCGTACGCCTTGGTCAGACCGTGGGCACGGGCCGCGATCCCGTCGGGGGTGGACAAGGCCGCTGTGGACAAGACTGCCTCCTCGCTCGCGTCGTCGTGCCGAGACTAGTGTGACCCGGCGCACAGCCGGTATCTCTTTTCGGTTCCGGCGCGCCCTTGCCGCGCTAGCACCCTCGCGCTAGCGTCGACAGCATGGCGAAGACCCAGCTGAACGTACGCGTCGACGAGGGCACGGCCCAGGCCGCCCGCGAGCGCGCCACGGCGCGCGGCATGAGCGTCAACCGCTATATCGAGGAGCTGGTCAGACAGGACGCCGGCGAGGTGGGCCACACCTTCGTGGAGGCCGCCGCCGACTTCATGAAGCAGTACGAGAACGTCTTCGCCGAGGAATTCGGCGCGGACCGCGAGGGCACCGTGCCGGAAGGCCGCCGCTGATCCCTTGAGCGATCTCCGTATCGATCTCGCCTGGCTCCTCATGCTCGCCGAGCAGCAGACCCCGGGCGACCCCCAGGTCACCGACTGGGGCGCCCTGATCGCCGCCGTGGCACGCCATCAGGCCGAGATATTCGACGTCCCCGTGTACACCGACCCGCCGGCCCGCGCGGCCGCGCTGCTCCAACTCCTCATCCACGTCCCCGCGCTGGAGCGCTCCAACGCGCTGTTCGCCTGTGCGGTCGCCTACGCCTATCTCGTCGCCAGCGGTCTGAAGGTGGCCACCTCGCCCGAACAGGTGCGGGATCTGGCCCGCCTGGTCAAGACCGGTGAGGCGTCGGTCGCCGACATCGCGCAGGAACTGCGCGAGTGGAGCCTGTGAGCGCCGCTCAGGCGGGCCTGCGGGCCGTGCCGAGCACGGCGTAGGAGAAGGGGAACCTCGGCCCCTTCTCCGGCAGGAACATCCGCCGGTACGGGCCGAGTTCGAACCCGGCCTCGCGCAGCGCGCCGACCGTGTCCCGGGTCAGATGGCAGCCGCCCGCGAGGGAGGGCCAGACCGTGCGGTCCAGGGCGCGCTGGGTGGCCCGCATCGCCCGGCCGCCGCCGGGGCCGTGTTCGAGGAAGCGCAGTTCGCCGCCGGGCCGCAGCACGCGCCGCAGCTCGGCCAGCGCACGGGGCACGTCCCGCACACTGCACAGCACCAGCGAGACCACCGCCGCGTCGAACGCCTCGCTCTTGACCGGCAGCGCCTCCGCCGCACCGGGGACGACGTCCACCGGCACCCCGGCGCGCAGCGCCGCCTCCAGCGCCAGGGTCCGCATCCGGCGCTCCGGTTCGATCGCGACGACCTCCGAGACGGCCGCCGGATAGTGCGCGAAGTTCAGTCCGTTGCCCGCGCCGATCTCGATGACCCGGCCGGAGAGCCCGGCGAGCAGCCGGCCCCGCACACCGGCGAGACCGGCCCGGGTCTCCGCAGCCGAACCGAGCGCGGCGTAGCAGCGGGCGAACAGCGGGTGGTGGACGGGGTCACCGGGCACCCGGCCGGAGCCGGCGGACCGTATCGGCATGACGACCTCCCGGGCAGGACGGGCCTACCCGGATTCTCCCCCGTGGGGAGCCGTCGCACCCCCGCTGTCCTTCACACAGGCGTGCCCGGTCACCCAGGGGTCACTGGATGAAGTCGCGCACCTGCTCGTATACGCCGTAGTCGTTGTTCATGTCGTTGTGCGAGATGCACCCGACGCCGACGTTGGTGGCCCCGCTCAGCAGCGCCGAGGAGTCGGGGTCGATGGCCGCGTCGCAGTTCGACCAGTACGTCCCGTAGGTCACGCTGCCCGGCGTCTCGTCACCGGAGTTGAGCGCGGTGAGGAACGAGCTGCCGGTGACCATCTCGGCGCACGAGGTGTACAGCCAGCTGCACCAGGAGGCCACCGACGTACCGTGGTTGACGCCCGCGACCGAGACGAAGTCGTCCACGTAGGACGTGCCGCCGAGGTTCTTGAGGTAGTAGCGGGAGCTGAGGGCGCCCATCGAGTGGACCACCACGTCGACCTTGCTCGCGCCGGTTCTCGCCAGCACGTTCTTGATCTCGGTGGCCAGCTGGGAGGCCGTGGTGGCGTTCGACTGGGACCAGCTGTACGTCCACGCGTCCAGCTCGGCGGACGTGTAGCCGTCGGCCTTGAAGTCGGCGACCCAGTCGTCCCAGCTGCTCGACGAACTGCTGATGCCGTGCACGAAGACGATGGGGTTGTGGGTCGCCGCCCGGGCGGAGGGGGCGGAGAGCGAGAGTGACAGAAGGAGCGAAGAGACCACGGCCGTAAGGGCCGTGGCGATGCGACGCCTGGAGCGCTGCATGATGCCTCCTGAAACGGGTGGGGTTGCCAGGAGTGTCCGGTCGGGTCTACGCGCGCCGCATCGGTGAAATCGCCGGTCTTTACTGTTCAAGTAACCCGCCAGTAACGTCAATCGGGTGGTGACTCCTGTAAACCCCCCACGTCTCGACGGCACTTCGCCACCGCCGCCCCCGGCCCCGGCCGCGTGGCGGCGCCCTGTGATGTCCCTCCCCGAGGGCGTCCGGGTGCGCGTGCTGCGTCTGGTGTACGGCGATCAGCGCGCCGCCGCCGAACTCGCGGCGCGGCTCACCGACCGTCAGGCGGCCGGCCTGGACCCCCTGCCCACCGACCCCGCCGACCTCGCCCCCGGCCTGCTGCACGGCTACCGCCGGGAGATCCGCGCCCTGCCCGAGGACACCCGGCTGCTGCTGCTCCTGGCCGCCGCCGACCAGTACCCCGTCGCCACCCACGCCTTCCTGCGCGCCGTGGCCGCCGCCCGCCTCGACACCCGCCCGCTGGAGGCCGCCGAGAGCGCCGGGATCGCCCATGCCACGGCGGGCGGGGTCGGCTTCCGCGACGCCTGGACCCGGATCGCCGCCTATGAGACGGCCACCCCCGCCGACCGCCGCGAGGCCCATCGGCTGCTCGCCCGCGTCCTGCACGACGACACCGAACTGCCCCGCCGCTCCTGGCACCGGGGCGCGGCCGCGCTCGGCCCCAGCGGACGGCTCGCGGCCGAGCTGACGGCCGCCGCCGACCGGGCCCGCCGGGCCGCCGACCCCGCCCTCGCCGCCGCCCTCACCGAACGCGCCGCCGCGCTCGGCACCGATCCCCGTGAACAGCCCCGTCTCCTCGCCCGCGCGGCGGCCGACGCCTGGCACTCCGGGGACGCCGACCACGCCCGTACCCTCGCGGCCCGCACCCACACCGACGCCCTCACCGGCGTCCTCGCGCTGCGCACCGGCCAGGCGGGGGAGGCGTTCGACGCGCTGATCGCGGGGGCCGCCCTCGGCACCGAACCCGTCCCGCTCCTCGCCCGCGCCACCGAAGCCGCCATCTACACCGGTGACCTGCGCCGATGTACAGAGGCCGTGGTCGCCGCGCGGCGGCTCGGCGTCCGGCCGCCGGGCGTGCTCCCGGCCCTCGCCGCCGCGGCCGACGGACGGTACGAGGACGCCCGTGACCTGCTGGAGGCGACCGCAGGACGGTGCGGGCCGGGCGGCGACCCTAGCCGGCTCCTGCACGCCGGCATCGCCGCCCTGATGCTCGGCGACCACACCCGCGCCGCCACCGCCACCGTCCGCGCGGCCACCGCGGCCCGCGCCCGGGGCCTGACCGCGGTCGTCTCCCAGGCGATGGAGTTCCGCGCCTACGCCGACTTCTGGACCGGGCGCCCGCGCGCCGCCGAGGCCGCCGCGCTGGACGCCCTACGGCAGTCGTACGCCACCGGACAGGACAACGGCGCCTGCCATCTCCAGGCCGCCCTCGCGATGTTCGCCGCGCTCACCGGCGACGGCGACCTGTGCCGCGAGCGGGCCGCGGCGGCCCGCTCCTACGCCCTCGCCCACGGTCTCGGCCTGCCCGCCGCCCTCGCCCAGTGGGCGCTCGCCTTCCTCGACCTCGGCTCCGGACGCTACGGCGCCGCCGCCGCCCGGCTGCGCGCCCTCGCCGCCTTCGGCCCGGGCCACGGCCACCGGGCCGTCCGCCATCTGGCCACCCCGCACTACGTCGAGGCCGCCGCCCGCGCGGGCGACACCCGGATCGCGCGCGCCGCGCACGCCGACTACGACCGCTGGGCCCGCGCCGTCCGCAGCCCCGACGACCTCGCGCTGAGCGCCCGCTGCCGGGCGCTGCTCACCCCCGGCGCCGAAGCCCTCGACCACTACCGCACGGCCCTCGATCTGCATGCCGAGGGCACTCGTGCCTTCGAACGGGCCCGCACGGAACTGCTGTTCGGCAGCGCCCTGCGCCGGCTGCGGCGCCGCGCGGAGGCCCGCGACCGGCTGCACAGCGCGCGCGAGGCGTTCGACTCCTTCGGCGCGCCGCACTGCGCGGAGGCGGCCCGTGCGGAGCTGCGCGCCCTCGGCGCGCCCGCCACCCCGCCTCAGGGCACCGAGCCGCCCGTCGTACGGCTGACCGCTCAGCAGCTCCTGGTCGCCCGGATGGCCGCGGAGGGTGCCACGAACCGGGAGATCGCCTCGCGGCTCGCGCTCAGCCCCCGGACCATCGACCATCATCTGCGGGGGGTTTTCACGCGGCTGGGGATTCGCTCCCGGATCGAGCTGGTCCGGCTGCTTTCGGAGGTCGAATGAGCGTGCGGGCGGGTGGGGGCTGGTCGCGCAGTTCCCCGCGCCCCTATCGGGGCGCTGCCAGTGCCCCTTCTCGAAAAGTCGATGCCTCCCATGTCCCGTCCAAGCGCGACGCCAGCCAGGTCGGGGCCGCCCTGCGGAACTCGGTCGGTGAAAGGGCGCCCACGCCCATCGGCAGCGCGCCCAGCAACGGTGCCCCGGCCACGTCCGGCAGGTCCGTGACGTTGCAGCGCATCGCCAGGTCCGGGGTCGCGGGCCAGCCGCCGATCACCACGCCCAGCAGTTCCACGCCCCGTGCGCGCAGTTCGCGGGACGTCAGTTCCGTGGTGTTCAGGGTGCCCAGGCCCGCCGAGGCCACCACCAGGACCGGGGCCCGCAGTGCCTGGGCCACGTCGGCCAGGGTGCCGCCCGCCTCGTCGAAGCGGACGAGCAGCCCGCCCGCCCCCTCGACCAGTACCAGGTCGTGCTCCGCGGCCAGCTTCTGCGCCGCCTCCACCACGTCGTACGGCCGCACCGGGGGCAGTCCCGCCCGCCGGGCCGCCGTGGCCGGGGCCAGCGGCTCGGGGTAGCGGGCGCACTCGGCGGTCGTGACCGGTCCCGCGAGGCGCGCGATCTCCTCGGCGTCCCCGCGCTCGTCGGGCCGTACACCCGTCTGCGCGGCCTTCAGGACCGCCACCGTGCGGCCCGCCGCGAGCGCGGAGGCCGCGACGGCGGCCGTCGTGACGGTCTTGCCGACCTCCGTGCCCGTCCCCGTGATCACCAGGATCGGCATGCTCATCCCTCCCGCGCCGCGGCGCACACCGCGCGCGCGATCCGTGCCAGGTCCGTGTCGCCGGTGACGTACGGCGGCATCGTGTAGACCAGGTCGCGGAACGGCCGCAGCCAGACGCCCTCCCGCACGGCCGCCGCGGTGGCCGCCTTCATGTCCACCGGGTGGTCCAGCTGGACCACCCCGATGGCGCCGAGGACCCGGACGTCGCGCACCCCGGGGAGCCCGGCGGCCTCCGCCAGCCCGTCCCTGAGGCCCGACTCGATCCGTTTGACCTCCGCGAGCCAGTCCTGACCGAGCAGCAGCCCGATCGAGGCACAGGCGACGGACGCGGCGAGCGGATTGCCCATGAACGTCGGGCCGTGGGCGAGGACGGGCACCTCGCCGCGCGAGATGCCGTCGGCCACCCGGGAGGTGCACAGCGTCGCCGCCAGCGTCAGATAACCCCCGGTCAGCGCCTTGCCCACGCACATCACATCCGGCGTCACCGCCGCGTGGTCCGCCGCGAACAGCGTGCCCGTGCGCCCGAACCCGGTCGCGATCTCGTCGAACACCAGCAGCACGTCGTGCGCGTCGCACGCCTCGCGCAGCACCCGCAGATAGGCGGGGGAGTGGAAGCGCATCCCGCCCGCGCCCTGCACCACCGGCTCCACGATCACCGCGGCCAGTTCGTCCGCGTGCCGCTCGATCGCGGCGCGCAGCTGCTCGGCGTACGCCTCCTCGTACGCGGCCGGCGGCGGGTCCACGAAGACCTGACGGGGCAGCACCCCGGTCCACAGCTCGTGCATCCCGCCCTCGGGGTCGCACACCGACATCGGCTGCCAGGTGTCGCCGTGGTAGCCGCCGCGCCAGGTCAGCAGGCGCTGCTTGGCGGGGCGGTCGAGCGAACGCCAGTACTGGAGGCACATCTTGACCGCGACCTCGACCGACACCGAGCCGGAGTCGGCGAGGAAGACGTGTTCGAGGCCGTCGGGCGACATGTCGACAAGGAGCTTCGCCAGCCGGACGGCGGGCTCGTGCGTGAGCCCGCCGAACATGACGTGGCTCATCCGGCCGAGCTGCTCGCGCGCGGCCTCGTTGAGCACCGGGTGGTTGTAGCCGTGGATCGCCGACCACCAGGACGACATGCCGTCGACCAGCTCGCCCGAGCCGTCCGCGAGGCGCAGCCGCACCCCGCTCGCCGACTCCACGACGAGCGGGTCCACCCGGCCGGGCATCGGACCGTACGGGTGCCAGACGTGCCGCCGGTCCAGTTCCAGCAGCTCGGCGACGGGCAGTGCGGGCTGCTCAGGCATTGGGCGCGAGGTCGGTGCCGGCGCCTCGGCGGCGCACGGCGACCAGGTCCGTACGGGGCTCACCGGCCGGGGCGGCGGCAGCGGCCGTACCGCACACCGAGCCGCCCTCGTGCGACCCGCAGCCGGAACCGCAGCCCGCCTCGGCGTGCGATCCGCAGCCGGCCTCGGCGTGGGAGCCGCAGCCGCCGGCCGTCGCCGCCCGGTGCTCGGGCAGGGTGACCTCGCCCGCGCCCTCCACCTCGAAGCCCGCGTCCGCGATCATCTCCAGGTCGGCCTTGCCTGCCTGGCCCTCGGTGGTGAGGTAGTCGCCGAGGAAGATCGAGTTGGCCAGGTGCAGCGCGAGCGGCTGCTGGGTGCGCAGATGGACCTCGCGGCCGCCCGCGATACGGACCTCGACGTCGGGGCAGACGAACCGGACCATCGCGAGGATCCGCAGACAGCGCTGCGGGGTGAGGTTCCACTCCTTGCCCAGCGGGGTGCCCTCGACCGGGATGAGGAAGTTGACCGGCACCGAGTCCGGGTCCAGCTCGCGCAGCGAGAAGACCACGTCGACCAGGTCCTCGTCGCTCTCGCCCATGCCGGCGATCAGCCCGGAGCAGGCCGACAGACCCGCCGCGTGCGCCTTGGAGACGGTGTCCACCCGGTCGGCGTACGTGTGGGTGGTGGTGATGTCCCCGTAGGTCGCCTCGGAGGTGTTGAGGTTGTGGTTGTAGGCGTCCGCGCCCGCCTCGCGCAGCCGCTCTGCCTGGCCGTCGGAGAGCAGCCCCAGACAGGCGCACACCTCGACGCCCTCGTTCTGGTCCTTGATCGCCTTGATGGTCTCGGAGACCCGGTCCACGTCCCGGTCGGTCGGACCGCGCCCGGACGCCACCAGACAGACCCGCTTGGCCCCGCCCGCGAGCCCCGCCGCGGCGGCCTTGGAAGCCTCGTCGGGCTTGAGCCAGCTGTACTTCAGGATGCCGGTCGTGGAGCCGAGCCGCTGGGAGCAGTACGAGCAGTCCTCGGGGCACAGGCCCGACTTGAGGTTGACGAGATAGTTGAGTTTCACCCGCCGGCCGAACCAGTGCCGGCGCACCTTCCCGGCCGCGGCCACCACGTCCAGCACGTCGTCGTCGGAAGTGGCGAGGACGGCGAGCGCCTCCTCGCGGGTCGGCAGCTCGCGCCGAAGCCCCTTGTCCACCAGCGTGTTCAGCAGGTCCATGAGAGCCGATCCTGTCCTACGGGACCGCCCCGGGCCAAGGTAGGGATCACACAACACACCCGGATCGACGTGTGGGTATTGCCACACCGTGGGTAGCGGTCCGTGACGCTAGGGTCTGTCCGCTACCTACAAAAGCCCCGGAGGAGCCATGGCGTTCGGCTGGATCGACGAACAGGCGCGGGCGCGGCGCCGGGCCGGACTCGTCCGGACGCTGCGGCCCCGTCCGGCCGACTCGCCGCTGCTCGATCTCGCGAGCAACGACTACCTGGGCCTGTCCCGGCACCCGGAGGTCGCCGAGGGCGCCGCGGCGGCCGCGCGGACCTGGGGCGGCGGCTCGACCGGCTCCCGGCTGGTCACCGGCACCACCGAGCTGCACACCGAGCTGGAGCGGGAGCTGGCGGAGTTCTGCGGCTTCGAGGCGGCGCTCGTCTTCTCCTCCGGGTACGCCGCGAACCTGGCCGCGGTCACCGCGCTGGCCCCGCACGGCTCGCTGATCGTCTCCGACGCGGGCAACCACGCCTCGCTGATCGACGGCTGCCGGCTGGCCCGGGGGACCACCCAGGTGGTGGCGCACGCGGACCCGGACGCCGTACGGAAGGCGCTCGGCACCCACGACGGCCCGGCGGTGGCCGTCTCCGACACGGTCTTCTCGGTCGACGGCGACGCGGCCCCGCTGGCCGGACTGGCCGCCGCCTGCCGGGAGCACGGCGCCGGGCTGGTGGTGGACGACGCGCACGGCCTCGGCGTCCTCGGGAACGGCGGGCGGGGCGCCCCGTACGCGGTCGGGCTGGCCGGCGCCGAGGACGTGGTCGTCACGGTGACGCTGTCGAAGTCCCTCGGCAGCCAGGGCGGGGCCGTGCTGGGGCCGGCGCGGGTGATCGACCATCTGGTCAACGCGGCCCGCACCTTCATCTTCGACACGGGCCTCGCCCCCGCTGCGGCGGGTGCGGCCCTCGCGGCGCTGCGGCTGCTGCGCCGGGAGCCCGAGCGGGCCGCACGCGCGCGTGCGGTGGCCTCGGAACTGCACGACCGGCTGACGGCCGCAGGCCTGGAAGCGGTACGTCCGGACGCCGCGGTCGTCTCCGTGCGTGCGCCCTCCCCGGAGGAGGCCGTGCAGTGGGCGGCGGACTGCCGCTCGGCAGGCCTCGCCGTGGGCTGTTTCCGTCCTCCCTCCGTGCCCGACGGCATCTCACGCCTGCGGCTGACCGCCCGCGCCGACCTCTCCGGGGCCGAGCTGGATCGCGCTGTACGGGTCATCGGGGAGACACGACCATGAGTCGGCGTGACACGGCCGTGGGTCGCCCCTGCTGATCAGTGGAACGCGGCGGTGAAACCCGACCAGCTCTCGGGGGAGAAGAGCAGGGCGGGACCCTCCGGGTCCTTGGAGTCGCGTACGGCGAGCAGCCCGGCGAAGGGCCCGAGGGCCGGCCGGGCCGTCTCCACGCAGTTGTTCGCTCCCGTGCTGAAGCTGCTGCGCAGCCACCGCATCTGGGGGAGAGCGTGGGGATCGGTGCTGCGAGGTACGTTCCGAGGTACGTTCCGAGGCAGAGCAGTCATGGTGCCTCCCTACGCGCCGTCAGCTGTCGCGGCGATGTATTCCAGTGATTCCCCGGGCGAAAGCGCATGTGCCCGAAGGGCGTTGAAGGCCTCGGTGTAGGCCTCGAGGTCTTCTTTCCGTTCGAGATAGAGGCTACTCGTCAAGTGGTCGAGAACAACCACATCCAGATCAGGGGCGCTCGAAAAAGAGAAGATAACGAAAGGTCCGGTGACACCGATATGGGCACCGGCCGCGAACGGCAGTACCTGCAAACGCACTTGGGGAAGCCGCGCCGCCTCCATCAGCCGGACGAGCTGGCGCTCCATCACCTCGGGGCCGCCCACCTCCCGCCTCAGCACCGCCTCGTCCAGCACCGCGCTCAGCCGGAGCGGTGGTTGTCTGCGCAGTACGTCCTGGCGGGCGATCCGCACCTCCACCAGGGTGTCCAACTGGTCCTCGTCCGCCCCCTCCACCGCGGCCCGGGTCACCGCGCGGGCGTACTCGGCCGTCTGGAGCAGCCCGGGTACCACCGTCGTCTCCAGCGTGCGCATCGCGCCGGCCTGTGACTCCAGGCTGATGAAGTCCCGGTAGGCGGCGGGGAGGACCCCGCGGTAGGCGTGCCACCAGTGGTCGCGCCCGCCGCTCTCCTCCGAGCCGGCCAACGCCGTCATCAGCTCCCGCAGTTGCGGATCGGTCACGCCGTAGACGTCGAGAAGTAACCGCACATCGGCCGGTTTCGTACCACTGGTGCCTGTCTCGATGCGGCTCACCTTGGACTGGTGCCAGCCGACGAGCCGGGCCGCCTCGCCGCTCGTGAGCCCCGCCCGGGCGCGCAGGCTGCGCAGTTCGGCGCCCAGCTTCCGGCGGCGTACCGCGGGACCGTGTTGCATGGGCTCCTCCTTACTCCTTATGGGTCGTCCAGAAACGCTCTGCCGTGGCAGAGTTCACCGCATTGAGCGACAGATATATGCATATCTTGGTGGATCGCCACCCGTGACGGGCGCGCTGATGGCAGTCTGGCGAAGTAGCACCAGTCCGGGACCGTAATCGAACCATCCGCAGCGTGTCGGACTCCGGTCCCGTGGGAAAGGGACGAGGTCGCCATGGCAGACCATCTGGAAGCATCCGTCACTCTGCCGAGCGAAGCCGCCTCGGTCTCCACGGCCCGCGGATTCGTGGCCGGCACGCTGGACGAATGGGGACTGCCGGCGGACACGGAGACGGCCGACGCCATCCGGCTGATCGTCTCCGAACTCGCCACCAACGCCGTGCAGCACACCTTCGGTCAGTCCCCCACCTTCACGGTGGACCTGGTGCTCGACCGCGACGAACGGCTGTGCATCGGCGTCACCGACAGCCACCCGCGCTTCCCCAAACGACTGCCGGCCGCCGTCCAGCAGGACAACGGCCGAGGCATGGTGATCATTCGCTGGCTGACCGCCGAACGCGGCGGCAGGCTCAGGGTGCGCCCCACACGGGAGGGCGGCAAGACGGTCACGGTCGAGCTGCCGTGGGCCGTCCCGGCGGAGCCGGCGGCCCGCGCCGCGGGGCTCCCGCGGCCGGGCGAGCTCCCGGGGCGGTGAGGACGCGTCAGGGGGACGCCGTCACCACCCCGGGAAGCGGTGCTCCCCGGCCCTAGCGGACCCGGCCGTACCAGACGCTCTTGGTCCAGATCTTCTCCAGCTTGACCCAGCTGCCGGTCTTCGGCGAGTGCCAGATCTTGCCGTGCCCGGCGTAGATCCCGACGTGGTAGACGCTCGATCCGGAGTGGAAGAACACCAGGTCGCCGGCCTTGCGGCTGGAGGCCGAGATGTGGCGCGTCTTGTTGTACTGCTGCGCCGCCGTGCGCGGCAGCGTCTTGCCCGCCTTCTTGAACGAGTACATCGTGAGACCTGAGCAGTCGAACCTCTTGGGTCCGGCGGCTCCGTACTTGTACGGTGCACCCTTCTTGGAGGCCGCGACCTGGAGCGCCTTCGTCGCCGGCGTGGCGGCTGCCGCGTCGGCGGCCACCCCGGGGATCACGATCGAGCCGCCCACGGCGGCGATGGCGAACGCGGAGGCCGTACCGGCCCGGGCCATGAGCGACGGGACACGATTGAGCGCAGTCATGCGCAACCCTTCGTCAACCGCCTGTGAAGGATGACCTGTCGGATTCGGGCTGACAAAGGTGCCCGGCCGCTCACGCGGCTTCACCCCAAGGGCTGCTCGACCCGGTCATGGCGTGACCGTTCCGGCGACCCGTCGTGCTTGGGTCCTCCACTCCTGCCGATGCACTCCTGTCGACGGGTCAATCCGGGCAGCGGCAGGACTCGGCGTCCGCCCGGACCGCCCCGCCGCTTGTGGCGGGGACTTGTCGTCAGACACGGATCTTGACTCACCGTTGACCGAAATTCCCAATGGAACCGGTGATTTGTGGGGTTACTCACCATTCACCTGTTCGGGTGAACACCCTGATGGGTTATCAGGTGTCAAGACCGCAAAAGGCCTCCCGACCTGGGCCGCTACCCCTTGTGCCGCCCCGTGAAACGGCGCCTTCGGCGCAGTGCGCTCGTCCGCAAGAAGAGCCCCGGCTACGCCGAACGGGGGTAACTCGACTGGTCCGTTTCAAGTCCGGCCCGGACGTCGCGGTCACGAGGACGGCGCGGCGGGCCGGACGCCGGTCGGTCAACTGTCGGAGAGCGGAGGCACCGTGACGCGCGCCGTGCGGCGCTCCCCGTCCAGGACGCGCAGCGCCCGCGCGAGGGTCGGCGCATGCAGCTCGCTCTCGCCCCGCTGGTGCATCAGCGTCAGGGCGTCGCGCAGCTCCGCCGCCCTCGCCACCAGCGCCTGGGCGGCCCTGAGGCCCCGGTAGGTGTCACCGTCGTGCGCGGGATTGATCCGCCCGAGCAGATCCACCACGTCCAGATAACGGTCGATCAGCTCGGCCTCGGCGCGGGTGAGCGCCGGCAGCGGCGGCAGGTCGGGCACCATCGCTGCTCACCTCGCCCCGGAGAGGTCGCGCCGGCTGGGGACGACCCCGTCCACCAGCCCGTACGCCATGGCCTGCGGCGCGGTCAGGATCAGGTCCCGCTCAATGTCCTCGGTCACCTGTTCGGGACTGCGCCCGGTGTGCCGTACCAGCATCTCCTCCATCAGGTCCCGGGTGCGCGCCAGCTCCTCGGCCTGGATCGCCAGGTCACTGGCCTGGCCCTCGACGGGCTCGGGCAGCGCGGGCTGCCGGATCACCACCCGGGCGCCCGGCAGCGCGAACCGCTTGCCCGGCGCGCCCGCCGCCAGCAGTACCGCCGCCGAGGGGCCGGCCTGGCCCAGGCAGGTCGTCGCCACGTCACAGGTGACGTACCGGACGGTGTCGTAGATCGCGGTCATCGCGCCGAACGAGCCGCCGGGGGAGTTGATGTACAGCGCGATGTCCCGGTCCGGGTCCTTGTGCTCCAGGTACATGAGCTGGGCCATCACGTCGTTCGCCGCGATGTCGTCGATCGGTGTGCCGAGGAAGACGATCCGCTCCTCCAGCAGCTTGCTGTACGGATCCATCGTGCGGTGTCCGTGGCTCGTGCGTTCCGTGAACTCGGGCAGGACATGTCGGGCGGACGGTCGGGTCATCGGGAACCCCTCCTCGGGCGTCTGGCGCATCTGTAAAAAATGTACAGGACGTACGTGACGCGAGAAGGGGGTCGGATTCTAGTGATCACATCAAATGCCCAGGTCAGAGGCCATTTCGGCCGTTCGCCGAGGGCGGATATCTCACAACTCTCTCTACGAACCTTCGTTTGGATTGCCGGGCGGACCACGCGAGGGTCTGCATGACCGAAGCCGGACGCTCGTTCGCTCGTGGCCATGGGCGGTGTCGTGACGCGAGGCGGACGGGTTGGGGCCGACTTGCCCGGCGTGTCGCGCCCGGATGGTTGATGGATGTCGAACGTGGGGCGACTCCATCTCGAACAGGGGGCGAATCCGGGTCGAATCCGGGCTGTGGGTTTCGTCGTTTGTGTCCACTACCCATGCGGCATGTCCGGGCATTCCGGGTGTCGAATGTGGTCCAGTGCCGCTCTGTAGGAGACATCTCGGATTCCGGAAGATCACGACGTCCATCGGTGACGGGCCGGACGGCACTCAGGCCGGAACCGTGAGCTTCAGGTCCAGTGCCGGGATGTCGACGCGCCCGTCACCGTCGGTGTACCAGCGCCAGTGCGCGTCCTGGGCATCCCCATAGACGAGTCCGGTCCAGCCCGCACCGCCCGGGCCGCACAAGGCTGCCAGTTCGGCGGACTCTCGCGAGCCCGGCGTACCCGCCACCACGACCAGTCCCTTGAGCGGCCGGCGCGAGGCGGCGCCGCGTACCGTGGCTGGTGCCCGGACCGGAACGGCCACGGCCGGAGCGGGGACCTGCGGCAGCTGCTGGAGGCTCGGCGGAACGGCGAGCGGCGGAGCATCGGCCGTTCCCCGCAGCACGGTCACCGGGGTGCCGGGGCGGGTACGGGCGATCTCCGCCAGCAGGTTCTGCACGACGTCACGGGCCACCGCCTTCTCGCCGGTCACGCTGAGGACGCCGTCCAGGCGGCTGAGGTCTACGAACACGGGCCGGCCGTCGGTGTCCGTGCCTGCCCGTACCAGACAGGCCGTGGTGGGAACAGCGGGTGAGGTCACGCCGCCGTCCCCCGGGACCTGCCAGCCCGGCGCGGCAGCGGGACGACGCCAGCGCGTGCTGTCGATGCTCGTCCATGGCGCACCGGCCGCATCGGACGCGGACAGCCACACCGTCACGCCGGTGTCATCGACGCTCAGCGCGTGCACCGGCCTCTCGGGCTCCCGGTCCGTGGCGGCGAACTCGCCGAGGGTGCCGTAGGCACGCCGCACCGCGTCGAGGTCTGCGGCGAACCAGCGGCTGGTCGCCTGCCGATGCGCCAGCCTGCGGCGCCGGCGTGCGGGCTCGCCCAGCCTGTGAACGCCCCGGCGGACGACGACGTACCCGGCACGCACCTTCCGCCGGCCCACGATGCCTGCGGTGACCAGGGCGAGCAGGATCGTGCCGAGCAGCGCGATCGCGGTGGCCAGAGGGATGGTGAGCATGGTGGACTGCTCGTCGCCCGCGCCCGGCGGAGCCGACGACCCGGAGGCCGGGGGAGCGGAGGCACTGCTCTGGCCTCCGGTGTCCCTGGCCAGTTGCACCCCGGCTCCTGAGGCGTCTGTCGGCAGTCGCAGTATCCAGCCCGGGTGCAGCTGCTCGCCGGGACCGCTGAGGGCACTTCCGTCCTTCTGCGTCAGACCGCGGTTGAGGTCGAAGATCTCGTCGGCCCGCGCCGCGTCTCCCAGTGTGGCCGCGGCGATCGACTGCAAAGTGGCGAGCTGCCCGCCGGTCTGCGCCGGGTCCTGGACCACGAACACCTTGATCAGATCGTCGCCGGGGGCTGCCGCCTCGGCGGAACCGGCTGTGCCGATCGCCACCAGGAACGCCGCCAACAGAGCCGCCAACAGAGTTGTCAAGGCGTACAGCAGAGCCTGCGGGATGCGGTGTGCCGTGACGGTTCTCGGCCGATGGTCGGGCACCTGGCCCGCGCCGTTGCTCATCGTGTCCACCCATGTCGTCCGGTGTTGCGTTGCACCGACTACACGGGACCACCCGGCCGAAAAGTTCGAACCTGACGCGGAATTTGTTGAACCTTCCGCGAGCCCGGCCCCGTGTACCTCGCGATCGCACGTCAACGCACCGGACCGGACCGGGGGGAATCGCAATGGCACGCCGGCACTCGAGCCCCGAGGACTTCGAGCTTCTTGGGATGGACTCGGACCCGACACCGGGCGACCCCGACATCATCTTGAAGATCGTGCAGCGCTACCAGAGCGTCGGCGACGACGCGGAGCGGGCGCTCAACATCGTCAAGCGGGACGGGGCGATCTCCGAGGGCACCGGTGACGCGATGGACGCCCTCAGAGCGAAGGTCGGCGACGACCTGCCGGACAAGCTGACCAAGACCAAGACGTCGTACCACGACGCGGCTCAGGCGTACAGCGAGTACGTTCCCCGGCTGGAGGAGGCGCAGGGCGTCTTCGACCAGGCCGTGGACCGGGCGCGAGCCGCCGCGCCGCAGGCGAACCGGACTGTGCGGCAGTTGGGCGCCGATGCGACCGACGAGCAGCGGGCGCAGGCGCGTTCGACCCAGGATTCCATCGACGCGGGCCAGGCCGAGATGGGTGCGGCCCGGAGTCTGGCGGAGCAGGCGAGGACGCTGCGGGAGAGCGCGCAGCGCCGGCTGGTCCAGGTGCTGGACAAGGCGGCGGAGGAGGCGATCCCGGAGCGGAACATCTTCCAGAAGATCGCCGACTTCTTCAAGGAGTTTCCGTTCGTGCAGGTCCTGGTCGCCGCCTTCGTGGCGATTCTCGCGGTCTTCTTCCCCGTGGTCGGAGCCCTGCTCGGCGGCCTGTTGTTCGTCTTCAACCAAGTAGTCGCAAGTCAGACAGGCGGAATCAAGGCCGGTGACTTCGTCACCGGCCTGCTGGGCATCATCCCCGGCGGCGCGCTCCTCAAGTTCGGCGGCCGGCTCGCGGAGGCCATCAGTCCCGCCCTTGCCGCCACAGTGAAGAACCTCCCCTTGATCAAAAAGGCCACGGGCAGCATCGGCGACATCGGCAAGTCGCTCACCGACAACAAGGTTGTCGGGGGCTTCCTCGGCAACCCCGTCGGCAAGTTCATCGGCGATGCCCTCGCCGACGCCGGCAAGAAATTCGCCGTCAACGCCGGCATCGAGGCGGCCGCCAAGAAAGCCAACGGCGACGAGCTCACGTTTGCCAGCGTGCTCGGCGGAGCCGCAGCCGGTGCTGTTGCCGGAGCCCTCTTCAAGGGCGGGGTGGGCGCCATCGGCAAAGGCCGAGGCGTCCCGTCGGTGGAAGAAGGCCAGAGTGGCCGGTTCGGCAACACGACGGCGCCCGCGGTGGGCGATTCCCTCGGCAAGAAGGTGTCCGACCAGCTGGGCGGCTTCCTCGAGGAGGGCGCCAGCGTCGGTACGAAGATCGGGGTCGGTGTTGCTCAGGGCGGCGATCCCAAGGAGGTCGCGGCCGGGGAGATCGCCAATGGCGCCTCGAAACTCGCTGTGGGCGCGCTCGGCAAAGCCGGCCTGGGCCGTGGCATCGACAGCATCACCGACAAGATCCCCTTCAAGGGACGTCCCCGACCGGATGCCACGCCTGCGGCGCCGCCGCCGGACGTCACCCCGCCGGCATCCCCGACAGGCCCGCGGCCTGCGACGCCGCCTCCGGCGGACACGCGGCCTGTGAGTCCGGTGGTTCCTCCGGGGTCTCCGGTGGATGGGCGGCCTGGGAGTCCGGTGGCTTCTCCTCCGTCTCCGGCCGACCCGCGGCCCGCAACCCCGGTGCCGGTGAACCCTGTCGACGTCCCGCTGCCGCCGTCGCCCACCGTCCCGGACGGTGCGTCCGCGGCGCGGCCCGTCGTGCCCCCGGCCGACGGCCAAGGCGGCTAGGTCCCACGCACCTCCAGTTCTCCATCCCTGAACGGATGGACGGCATTAATCACCAGCAAGGAGTACTTCCGTGCCCAACTACAGCGTCAACTCCGACACCACCGCGTCGACTTCGCAGGCTCTGCTCAACGACTTCTCCCAGCTCCAGGACAAGCTGAACGAGGTCAGGGGCAAGATCACCAACCTGCTCGCCGACGGTTACAGCACCCCGGCCGCCCAGCAGAAGTTCTCGCCGTTCTTCGACGAGTTCGCCAAGGGCTTCGAGCAGGTCAACCAGGGCCTGCAGGGCATCGGCCAGTACGTGAAGACCGTCGGTGAGGCCTTCGACCAGACCGACAGCCAGCTCGGTTCCGCCCTGTCCTGACCCATCCGGCCCGGCTCGCCGCCTCGGCGTGCGGGGCCGACCCACCGCTACTCGAGAAGGACGATGAGCAGTGCGACTGACCGTCAGCGTTCGTGACCCGCGGGCCGAGGAGGCGTCCACCACCGTCTCCGTGCAGACCGAACCCACCGCCACCGCGGGCAGGTTCGCGTCCGAACTGGCACGCGCCGTCGGGTACGCGGGGGCCGACGGCACCGCGCCGCCGGAGCCGGCCCTGTACATCGGCTCGACGCCCGTCGACCCGCGCAGCACTCTGCAGGTGGCGGGCGTGCGGGACGGCATGGACCTGGGGCTCGGCGCTCCCGTTCCCGGGGAGGCCGAGCCCGAGGGCCGCACCGAGGTCCGTATCGTCTCCGGGCCTGGCGCGGGCGTCACCTACCGCCTGGTCCCCGGCGACTACGACATCGGCACCGCCCCGGGCTGCCGTATCCGCCTGACCGAGGGCGCCCCGGCGCTCGCGGCACGGGTACGCGTCCACCTCGACGGCCGCGCCGATCTTCTCGAGACCGAAAACGCTCTGCTCGACGGCAAGCCCCCGCGCCCTCGGTCCCCCTGGCGCGAGGGCAGCCAGCTCGCCGTCGGCACCATCCTGCTCGAGCTCACCTCCAGGCGAACGGCGCGCGCACCGCTGGTCGCGGCGGAGGACGGGCTCGGCCTGGAGTTCAACCGGCCGCCGAGGTTCCTGCCGCCCGCGGCGGGGGCGAAGTTCCGGCTGCCCACGCCTCCCGTCAAGCCCGACAAGCGGCCCATCCCGCTGCTGCCGATCCTGCTGCTGCCGGCCGGCAGCGCCGCGATCGCCATCTTCGTCACGCACCGGTGGTCGTTCGTCTTCATCGCCCTGCTCTCGCCGATCGCCGCCCTGGTCACCCAGTTCGGCGGGCGCAAGCAGGCGATGCTGAAGTACCTGGAGAAGAAGGAGGAGTACGACCGGGCGGTGGCCGGCGTCCGCGCGGACATCGACGCCGCCGTTCTGGACGAACAGCACAACCTCCGTCTCTCCCTGCCCGATCCGGCCGCACTGCTGCAGATGGCGATCCAGCCGTCGGAACGGCTGTGGGAACGCCGCTGGCAGGACCCGGACTTCCTGTCCGTGCGCGCGGGCACCGCCGATCTGCCGTCGTCGGTCGGCGTCGACGACCCGGAGCAGGACGAGCACCGCCGCAACACCGTGCCGTGGCTGTACCAGGTGCCGGTGGCCCTTCCCCTGCGCCGGGTCGGTGTCGCGGGTGTCGCCGGACCGGGCGCGACCCGGCTGGCGGGATGGCTGACCGCTCAGGCCGCCGCCCTGCACAGCCCCACCGACCTGCGCATCGTCGTCCTCGCCGGGCCGTCCGGCGAACGCGACTGGTCCTGGACCCGCTGGCTGCCGCACACCCAGGCGCAGGGCGAGGACGCCTACGCCCTGATCGGCAGCACCGCGGATTCGCTGGCCCGCCGCGTCGGTGAACTCGGCCAGATCGTCGCCGCCCGTGGCGCGGCCGGACCGGACATCACGCGGGGCGGTGCCAACGGCTACCCCGACATCCTCGTCGTCCTGGAGGAGGCGCGCCGGGCCCGTTCACTGCCCGGCGTGATCGCCCTGCTGCGCGACGGGCCGGCGGTGGGAGTCCACACCGTCTGCATCGACCGGGAGGAGCGGCTGCTGCCCGAGGAGTGCGGCGCCGTCGTCGTCACCGAGGCCGGCACGGGCACCGCCAAGGTGCGCACCGGTTCCGCCGCAGCGCTGGAGAACGTGCGCGGCGACTCCCCGGAGCCCGCCTGGTACGAGGACTTCGCGCGGGCGCTCGCCCCGTTGCGAGGTGTGGGCGACAGCGACGAGAGCGCGCTGCCCGGATCCGTACGGCTGCTGGACCTGCTGCAGATCGAGCCGCCCACCGCACAGGCACTGGCGGCGGGCTGGTCCCTGGGCGGCCGGTCCACGAAGGCGGTCCTCGGCGTCGGCTATGACGGGGAGTTCGCCGTCGACCTGGTGCGCGACGGCCCGCACGCCCTCATCGCCGGCACCACCGGCTCCGGCAAGTCCGAGCTGCTGCAGACCCTCGTCGCCACCCTCGCCGTGGTCAACCGGCCCGACGAGATGACGTTCGTCCTCGTCGACTACAAGGGCGGCAGCGCATTCGCCGAATGTGCCGACCTGCCGCACACCGTCGGTCTGGTGACCGACCTGGACACCCGGCTGGTGGAGCGGGCCCTGGTCTCGCTCGGTGCCGAACTGCGCCGCCGTGAGACGCAGCTGGCCCAGGCGGGCGCCAAGGACATCGAGGACTACCTCGACAAGCGCTCGCGGGGCGGCAACGTCCTGCCACCCCTGCCCCGACTGCTGCTCGTCATCGACGAGTTCGCCTCCATGGTGCGCGAACTGCCCGACTTCATCTCGGGCCTGGTGAACATCGCGCAGCGCGGCCGGTCCCTGGGCATCCATCTGGTGCTGGCCACCCAGCGGCCCGGCGGCGCGGTCACCCCTGACATCCGTGCCAACACCAACCTGCGGATCGCGCTGCGCACCACCGACACCGGCGAGAGCCGGGACATCATCGACGCTCCCGACTCCGGTGACATCTCCCCGGCCAACCCCGGCCGTGCCTATGCCCGGCTGGGTCCCTCGGCGCTGCTGCCGTTCCAGTCCGGGCGCGTCGGCGGCCGCCGTCCGGGCGGCCTGCCCGCCGCGGGGACGGAGGTGGCCGTCAGCGCGACGCCGGTGTCCTGGAACGCTCTCGGGGGCCCGCTGCCGAATCCGCGCGCACGCGGCGGCTCCTCCGCGGCGCAGACCGAGGCCGTCACCGACCTCGCCGTGCTCGTCGTAGCCGTCGCAGAGGCCGCCACGCTCGCCGGGGTGCCGCGCCGGCCCAGCCCGTGGCTGCCGCCCCTGCCCGCCCTGCTGCCGTGGACGGCAGCGCCCGCGCCGAAGCCCGCAGCCGAACGCGAGGCCGCGCTGTTGCCGGTCGCGTACGGCATGGTCGACCTGCCCGCCCAGCAGAGCCGGGCGCCGCTGACGTTCGACCTCGACCGGACGGGCCATCTGCACATCATCGGCTCGCCCCGCAGCGGGCGCTCCCAGACCCTGCGCACCCTGGCCGCGGCGCTCGGCCAGGCCCACGGGGCCGACGACGTGCACCTGTACGGCATCGACTGCGGCAACGGCGCGCTCAACGTGCTCACCGAACTGCCGCACTGCGGTGCCGTCGTCGACCGCACCCAGATCGAGCGGCTGGGCCGGCTGCTGGACCGCCTCGCTGCCGAACTCACCGGGCGCCAGAGCATTCTGGGCGCGCGCGGCACGGCGGACCTGACCGAACTGCGCAGCAGCCAGCCGGTGCACGAGCGGCTCGCGCACATCGTGCTGCTGGTCGACCGGTTCGAGGTCTTCGAGCGCGAGTTCACCTCGTACGACAACGGCAGCTACATGGAGCGCATGCTGCGTCTGCTGCGCGACGGTGCGGGCGTGGGCATCCACGTCGTACTGGCCGGAGACCGGGTGCTCGGCAGCAGCCGCTTCTCCGGCACCACCGAGGACAAGATCGTCCTCAGGCTCAACGACCGCCAGGACTACTCCGGCGTCGGAATCCCCACCAAGTCCGCGCCGTCCGACCCCGCGCCCGGCCGGGGCATCCGCCCCCAGGACCTCAGCGAGGCCCAGATCGCCGTGCTCGGCGAGGACCTCGCGGGCACCGCGCAGGCCGATGTCCTGGCCGCGCTGGGCCGACAGCTGACCGAGCGTGAGGCAGCGGTCCCCGACGCCCGCCGCGCGCTCCGGCTGGACGTCCTGCCCGACCGGATCACGTACGCCGACGCCCTCGCCCTACACACCGCGGGGGGTCCGATGCGCCCACTGGTGGCAGTCGGCGGGGACACCCTCACCTCGCTCGGTCCCGACCTCACGGACGTGCCGACCTTCGTGATCGCCGGGCCGCCGCGCACCGGACGCAGCACCACCCTGCTCACGGCGGCGGAGTCGCTGCTGGCGGCCGGCACCGGCCTGATCGTGCTGGCCCCGCGGCGCTCACCTCTGCGCGATCTGCAGGGACGGCCGGGCGTGGTCACCGTCGTCACCGACGCGGAGGTGCCGGTGGGTGACTTCCGGCAGGCACTCAACAACGTCTCGCAGGAGTACGGCGTGATCGTCGTCGACGACGCCGAACTCTTCATGGGCGCCGAGATCGACTCCGACCTCGCGCTGCTCGCCCGCGGCGGCGCCGGAACCGGCTGGGGCGTGCTCGCGGCCGGCAACGCCGAGTCGCTGTCGCTGAGCCTGGCCGGATGGATGGGCCAGGTGAAGCGCAACCGCACCGGCATGCTCCTCTCCCCGCAGGGACTGAGCGACGGCGAGGTCATCGGTGTGAAGCTGAGCCGCGGTGTCGTCGGCCAGGCCCCGCAGCCGGGGCGTGGTCTGCTGCACCTGGGCGACGGGGTGCTGAGGACCGTGCAGGTGCCCTACCTGGAGTCGGACCGGTAGAGGGCGGGGGTGCATCCTCACGTCCACTGCGGGGCGGCCGTCCGTACGACGGTCCCCCCGCAGTGACGTACAGGGCCCTTCCGGGGATTCAGCCGGAGGGGATCTCGCCGGTGCTGCTCGCTCCCGCGGGGACCTGGACTCCGTCGTCGGTGATGAACCGGAACGTGCTCGTGATGGCGTCGAAGAGGTCGTACACCTCGTCCTTCAACGGCAGGTTGGGGCTGGCGAGGGAGACCGCGAGGAAGTCCCGGGTGGTGCCGGGCACCGGCATCATCGTGTGCATCGTCAGCAGCTTGACGGAGATGTCCGCGGTCACCCGTGTCACCTCGGTGCCGGTCACGCGCGCCGCCGGGCCGACATGGGGCACCTCCACCGAGGTGATCACGCGGTCCTTCGGTGCCGCACCGGTGCCGGAGGAGACACCCAGCTGCGCGGACAGCACGGGCAGCGTCAGCTCCTGGCCTTCGGGAGTGGTGACGGCGAAGACCATGCCGTACGCCATGAAGAGTCCGTCCGGGTACATGGTCGCCGTGCCCGAGGCCAGCAGCGCTCCGTAGCGGCGAGCGGCGCGGGTCACCTCACGGCCCTGCCGGAACATGTCGTTGATCTCGGCCTTCTGCCGCGGGTCGCCGGTCGCGGCGAGAGCTTGTGCGCGGACCCGCGCCATCTCCTCGCCGCTCAGATCGACCTGGCCCCACCCGTCGGGGATCTCCAGCAGGAATCGCTGTGCCGTGCTCATCGGTCACCCTTCACCGTGTCCGTCGGGGAGGTCACTTGCCCTGGCCGTCGTCGAGACTCGCCGCCGAGCGCCGGTCCGCCTCGGCGAAGGCGTCGGAGATCTGGGTGATGGCGTCGATGATGCCCCCCACCTGCTTCTGCAGCTGGTGCTTGCCGTCGTTCCACCGGTCCTCGAAGTTCTGTGCGGCGCCGCTGGACAGCTCGCGTCCGAAGGCGGCATCGAAGTCGAACGTGGTGCGTCCGATGTCGATGTTGTCCTGCACGAGGCGCATTCTCTTCGCGCCGTCCGTGAGTGCGTCATCGGGGATGTGGATGTCTGTCACTGCCGGATCCGTTCCTGTGCGCTGGCCATCCGTCTCTGCGAGGGACACGAGGCCACCGGGCCGGATCGTTCAACCGGGCCGGGCGCGAGGCGATCCGGGCACGGCATTGAACCCTCGGCGGCTGCTGTGTCGTGTCTCTCGCATGACCTCGTTTCTCAGCGGCCTGCTGTCCCCCGGCGCCGCCAAGCACCGTGCCACCGTCGCCACCGTCCTCGCGGTGTGCGGTGTGGCGAGCCTGACCGCCTGCGGCAAGACGATCCAGATCGGTGACAGCAAGGATCCGTCCACCCCGGCCCCCGCCCCAGCCACGTCCTCGGCGGCCCCCACGACTGCCGCGCCCGGCCAGGGCGGCGCCGACAACTCGGCGCTGCAGGTGGTGGACTCCACGGCGCGGGACGCGGGCCTGGGCGGCACCGGCGGCACGGTGGTCGGCGCGGCGGTGCAGGAGACTCCGCCCAAGTGGGTGCAGCTGTCGGCGGTGACCTCGCCGCAGCTGCCGGTGGCCCACCTGATCAACATCAACCAGGCGGCGCTCTACCGCTTCGACGGCGACACCGCCGCTCCTTCCCAGTCGAACTGCAATGACGCCTGCGCCTCGAAGTGGCCGCCGGTGATCATCAAGGAGGGCGGCAACGTCTACCTGGCGGGTGTGAACCCGAAGGAGGTCGGGGCCATCCGCAGGCAGGACGGCCAGGTCCAGGTCACGGTGGGGGGCTGGCCCGTCTACCGCTTCTCCGGCGACGCCGGGGCCGGTGACCTGAACGGGCAGGGCCTCGACGGCAAGTGGTTCGCTGTCGGTCCTACGGGACAGAAGGCGGTGCGCTGACACCGCTCACTGGTGGGCGCAACATCCCGGAGCGTCATGCGCTCCCGCGGGCGACTTGCGTTTCCTGAGGTCACAAGGGCGCCTCCTCGGACATCGTTTCGGCCGATCCGTGTCCTCGCAGGGCGCGTCCTCCTGCGCGGGCCGGAGCGACAGCAGCAGCCCTGCCTCGCGCAGTCCGGCCGACCGGGCGGACCGGTCGGTCCGGCCGGGCAGGGAGTCCCGCGCCGGCCGGCGGACTGCTGCCGCAACACGCCGACGACGCCGCGCGGTTGGATTCCGTCGCCGGGCTGCTGGGCGGCTGCTCCCTGGCGGTCGGGCGGAAGAGCCGGCGGACACCGCCTGGTCCTGGGGCCGAGGTGAAGCGAGCGCCCGTCGCATCCCGGTCTCCCGTTGGGGCCGTCGGCCGCGGCGCAGTACCCTGACCTCCAGACAGACCGAGTCCGGGGACCCGGCTGATGGGGGGAACGTGGAGCTCATCGGTCGGGATGATCAGCTGGATCTGTTGCGCCGGCTGCTGGCCGAGCCGCGGAGCCACGGGAGCGCGGTGCTGGTCCGCGGGGCGCCCGGCATCGGGAAGACGGCGTTGCTCGCCGAGACCGCCGCCCTCGCCGAGGGTCTCGGTTACCGGGTCCTGCGCACCAGCGGTGTCGAGGCCGAGAGCGACATCCCCTACGCGGGTCTGCAGCTCGTCCTCCGCCCTTTGGCCGCAGGGGCCGCTGAGCTCGCCGCCCCGCACCGGCAGGCCCTGGACACCGCTCTCGGACTCGCCGACGCCGGCGTCCCCGACGTCTTCCTGGTCGGTCTGGCGGTGCTCAACCTCCTGGCCGACGCGGCCGCGGTCGCGCCGGTGCTGGTCCTGGTCGACGACGCCCAGTGGCTGGACGACGCCACCGCCAGTGTCCTGGCCTTCGTGGCGCGCAGGGTCGACACCGAGCCGGTGGTCATCGTGGGAGCCGCACGCGACGGCTACCGGTCGCGTCTGAACTCCGACGAACTCACCTCCCTGCCTCTGGGCCCGCTCACGGACGGCCAGGCCGCGGAACTCCTGGCGGACCACGCCCCGGATCTGCGGCCGACCGCGCATCGCCGACTGCTGGCCGAGGCTGCCGGGAACCCCCTGGCCCTGACCGAGCTCTCCCGCACGCTCGGCGCGTCGGCCGATCCGCACATCGCCCGACTGCCCCTCACCGAGCGGCTCGAACGGGCCTTCACCGACCGTCTGGAGACCCTGCCCGACATCACCCGCAGTCTGCTGCGGATCGCGGCCCTCGACGACAGCTCGTCGCTCACCGAGATCTACCGCGCGACCCGGCAGCTCACCGGCGCGACGGCCGGAACCGCGGAACTCGATCCGGCGGTGCGCGCCCGGCTCGTCCAAGTCGTCGGCAGCGAACTACGGTTCGGGCATCCGCTGATGCGGTCGGCGATCCACCAGACCATGCCCACCGGCGTCCGCCACGCCGCGCACGCCGCACTCGCGGCCGTGCTCGACGAACATCCGGACCGGCAGCTGCGTCACCGGGCCGCCGCGGCCGACGACCCGGAGGAGTCGGTCGCCACCGCGTTGGAGGACGCCGCTCACCGGGCCGCCCGCCGCGGCGGCATCGCGGCGGCCGTCACAGCCCTCGAACAGGCCGCCGCGCTCAGCGAGGACGCCGACCGACGAGCGGAACGGCTGTTGCGTGCCGCCGACTTCGCCGTCGAGCTCGGCCGGCCCGAGACCGTGACCCGGCTGCTGGACCAGGCGCTCACCGGGCCGCTGTCGCGGCGGCAGCATGCCACGGTCGTCTGGCTGCGCGGCCGCTTCGACGAGGGACTGCACAGCCACTCGTCAGGAGCCAACTCCCTGACGGCACTCGCCGAGGAGATGGCCGCGGAGGACCGTGGGCTGGCGTTGCGGATCCTGTGGAGCGCCGCGCAGTTGTGCTTCTGGTCCGAACCGGGCCCGGAGGGCCGGCGCAGGGTCCTGCAGGCCGTGGAGCGGATGGAGCTGGACGAACTCGATCCGTGGCGGCTGGCCATCTGTGCCTACGTCGCACCGGTCGACCGTGGCACCTTCGTCCTGGAGCGTGCCCGGCACGTCGCCCTGAAGGAGGGCGACGACGGCCGTGCCTACCGCATGCTCAGCACCGCCTCGCTCCTCGTCGGCGGATTCGACCTGGCGCGGGCGTTCTCGGCGGCCGGTGGCGCGCCGCTGCGTGCCCAGGGACGCTTGGGGCTGCTGGCCCGGACGGTCGGCGCGGACGCGTGGAGCGCTCTCGTGGTCGGCGACCTCGGCGCGGCGATCGCCGCGACCGAGGAGTCACGAAGGCTGGCGCGCGAGACCAGCCAGACGATGATGTACGCGTTGATGACCGCCACCGCGGCCAAGCTGGCCGCGTTGCGCGGTGAGACGGACTCCGTTCTGGAGCTGGCCGAGGAGGCGGAGGAGATCGGGCTGCCGGCCGGGGCACGTCCGGTGCTGGCCACCGCGTCGATGGCACGCGGACTGGCCGCGTCGGGCGCGGGGCGGTTCGAGGAGGCCCTCGGCCATTTCCGCCGGCTGCACGATCCGGCGGATCCCGCGTTCCAGGTCGCCCTGCGGCTCACGGCCGTCGGTGACCTCGTCGACGCGGCGACGCACTGCGGGCGGCCGGAGGCCGCGCTCCCGGTCGTGACGGAGCTGGAGGAGGTCGCCACGGTGACCTCCGCGCCGGTGCTGCACGCCGAACTGCGTCTGGTCCGGGCGCTGCTGGCCGCCGACGAGGACGCCGACCCGCTCTTCGCGCTCGCGTTGGGCGCCGACCTCAGCGCCTGGCCGCTGATCCGGGCCCGTACCCACCTGGCCTACGGCGAATGGCTCCGGCGTCGGCGGCGCAGTGTCGAGTCCCGCGACCACCTGCGTGCCGCCCGCGACATGTTCGACGCGCTCGGTGCGATCCCCTGGGGCGAGAGGGCCCGCCGGGAACTGCGCGCCGCGGGCGAGACCAGCCGCCGCCGGGCCCCGGACGCCCGGGACCAGCTGACGGCCCACGAACTCCAGATCGTGGCCCTCGCCGCCGACGGGCTGACCAACCGCGAGATAGGCCAGCGGCTCTACCTGTCGCACCGTACCGTCAGCTCGCATCTTCACCGGATCTTCCCCAAGCTGGGCGTGGTCTCGCGCGCCGAGCTGCGCACGGTGGTCGGCGCACTGCGTTGACCACCGTCACATGACGCTCGCTTCCGCCCGCACGGCGCTCCTAGCGTTCCCCATGTCAGGACATCGACAAGAGGGGAGCGGTCCCATGGTGTGGAACGGCGTCCAGCACGCATCCGGGCCGCCGATGGTCGGCCGCCACGCCGAACGCGAAGCCATCGGACGACTGCTCGAGGCGGTGCGCGACGGCCTCGGCGGAGCACTCGTCCTGACCGGCGAACCCGGGATCGGCAAGACCCGACTGCTGGAGTACGCCGCGGCCCGGGCCGCGGAACTGCGCGTGGTCCGGCTGACCGCGGTCGAGCCCGAGACCGGTCTCGGCTTCGGCGCCCTGCACCGGTTGCTGCGGCCGTTCCTCAACCGGACGGGCCGGTTGCCCGGCCCGCAGCGGGCCGCGCTGGACGCGGCCCTGGGCCTCGTGCCGGGGCTGCCCGCGGACCGCTATCTGGTCGGCCTTGCGACGCTGACACTGCTGTCCGAGGCCGCCGCCGATCAGCCGCTGCTGTTCCTGCTGGACGACGCGCAGTGGCTGGACCGGGAATCGGCGGAGGCGCTCGCGTTCACCGCCCGCCGACTGCATGCCGACTCCCTGGGCCTGATCATCGCTGTCCGCGACGGGCTCGGGGACAGCGGCCTGTTCGACGCACTGACCGTGCACACCGTGACCGGGCTGCCCGAGCCGGAGGCCAAGGCCCTGCTCTCCTCCGCCCCCCCGGCGAATGGACCCGGACGTGGCCGACCGGATCGTCGTCGGCACCGGCGGCAATCCGCTCGCGCTGCTGGAGCTGGCCGACGCCCTGGCCGCCGAACAACTGTCCGGTATCGCGCCGTTGCCCGATCCGCTGCCGGTGAGCCGGCTGCTCGAGGGCCACTTCCAGCGCTTGGTCAGAGCCCTGCCGCCGGAGACCGGAACCCTGTTGCTGCTGCTCGCGGCGGCCCCCACGGACGACACGGGAATGATGTGGCGGGCCGCCGGGCGGCTGGGCCTGTCCGCCCGCGCCGTCCAGCCGGCGGTTGCCGCGGGCATCCTCGACCGAGACACGCCGACGGCGTTCCGGCATCCCCTGATCCGCTCGACGGTCTACGCCGGAGCCGAACCCGGCGAGCGCCGCCGGGCGCACGCGGCACTGGCCGCCGTCTGCGACCCCGTACGCGATGCTGACCGCCGCGCCTGGCACCGGGCCGAGGCCGCCGAGGGCGTGGACGAAGGCGTCGCCGACGACCTGGAGGCCGCCTCCGAGCGAGCCCGCTCCCGCGGCGGCTACTCCCAGCAGGCCCTGTTCCTGTCGCGCGCCGCCGATTTCACCGGCAACCCGGACAAACGGGCCGAGCGGCTGATCGACGCGGCCCAGGCGCATCTGATGTCCGGTGACGCGCCGGCGGCAGGGACCGCGCTGGACCTGGCCGGCGCCGACATCCGTGGCCCGGTGATGCGCGCGCGCGAGCTGCGGATGCGGGCGACCGCGCAGATGTTCAAGATCGTCATCGGCGACGTCCCGGCGATGCTGATGGACGCCGTGACCAGGCTCGGCCCACAGGACCCGCGGCTGACCTGGGAGCTGCTCTGCGAGGCGCTGCACGCCGCACTGGTCGCCCACGACTGTACGCGGGGCACGTCGCTGACCGAGGTCGCGGCGGCCGTCGTCGCCGCGCAGCACGCCCCGGACTCCCCAGTACGCGGCCGGGAGCTGCTGATGGAGGGTCTGGCCCGTCGCGTGGCCGAGGGCTACGAGCACGGCGTGCCCGTGGTCCGTACCGCCCTGGACGAGTTGCTGGGCGGCGGTGGGATCGGGGACTCGAACAGTCCGTTCGCGGTGTTGCTGTTGATGGCCTGCGATGATCTGTGGGACGTCCACGCCGCGCGTGAACTCACCAGCCGCCTGACGGCGGCGGAGCGCGACGCCGGCGCGCTGCACGCGCTGAGCATCACGCTGCTCGTCGAGGCGCGGTACGAACTCCTGGACGGACGGTTCACGGAGGCGGAGGTCCGCTACGCCGAGTTCGACGACATCGTGACTGCCACCGGGTTCCCCGGCGGCGGAGACATCAACAGGCTCCACCTGTTCGCCCTGACCGGCCGGGAGGCCGAGCTGCGAACGGCGGTGGGGCGGACCGCGGAGATGAGGAGCATAGGCCTGGGCTTGCACCACCTGATGGCGCAGCATGCGCTGGCCTCGTTCGAGCTGGGGCAGGGCCACTATCGGCAGGCGATGAAGCACGCACGGGCGGTTTTCGAGGAAGACCCTCCGACCTGCGGCAACCTCGTTCTGCCGCTGCTCATCGAGGCCGGTGTCCGCACCGGTGACCGCGACGGCGTGGACCGGGCCCTGTCCCGGCTGGAGGAGCGCGCGCCGCTCGCCGGTACCCCCTGGGCCCTGGGCACCCTGGCCCTGGGCCGGGCGCTGACGGCCGACGGCGACGACGCGGAAAAGTTCTACCAGGAGTCGGCCGACCTGCTGGGGCAGGGGCCGCTGGCCCTGGAACAGGCCCGGTCCCGGTTGCTGTTCGGCGAGTGGCTGCGCCGCCGCAAGCGGCGTTCCGATGCCAGGAAGCAGTTGCGCGCCGCGTACGAGAGCTTCGACGCCTTCGGCGCGGTGCCGTACGCCGAGCGGGCCCGGATCGAGCTGCTGGCCACCGGCGAGAAAGCCCGCAGGCGGACCGAGGAGACCAGGTCCGATCTCACACCGCGGGAACGCCAGGTGGCCTCCATGGCCGTCTCGGGGCTGACCAACGGGGAGATCGCGACGCGGTTGTTCGTCACCGCCTCGACCGTCGAGTTCCATCTGAACAAGGTGTTCCGCAAGCTCGGCGTCACCTCCCGGAAGCAGATCCCTCCCGCGATCGGCGAACCGGGCCCGGTGAACGAGGACTGAACAGGCAACTGGTTCAGGCGGTTGCCGTCTCGGCTGTCGTGCGGGTGTGGATGCGGTTGCGGAGCTGGCGCAGTGCGTAGTGCTGCCGGGATTTGACGGTGCCTGGGGGGATGCCGAGGATCCGGGCGGTTTCCTGCACGGTTCTGTCGTGCAGGTAGGTGTGCACGAGGACTTCCTGGTGCTCCGGTGACAGGTGCCGCAGCAGGGCCATGGTGTCGACCGAGGTTGCCACGGGGTCGGCGTGGTCGTTCTGGAGCGTGCCCGGGTGGTCGGTGCCTGGGGACTCGTGGCGGGAGTAGGCGCTGCGTATGCGGTCGATGGCGAGGTTGCGGGCGACGGTGAGCAGCCAGCCGCGTACGGAGCCGTCGTTGGCGCAGAGCCGGTCGGAGTGGTGCCAGGCGCGTATCAGGGTCTCCTGCACGATGTCCTCTGCCATGTGGCGGTCGCCCAGTATGCGTTCGACGTAGGCGAGGAGTGGTCTGGCGTGGTCGGTTGCCAGTATCCGCAGAAGGTGCCCGCAGCGTGCGGCCACAGACTCACTCGGTACAGCTGCGCAAGTCATCTCGATCCCATTCAGGCCGGGTTGTGCCCGTCGACGCTGCTCGCACGGACGGTTCGCGTGATCGCCGAAGGACGGGCAAGGCGGTACGCCGGCCGGGCCGGGTGTTCAGCCGACGGCCGACGGGCACGACGCATTTCGTGCCTGCTTCGCGAAGTTCCCGTCGGAAGCAACGCGTTCGGGGATCGTAGGCAGGCACCGAAGCCCAAAATCTGACGAGATTCTGACGGAGGGCATGCCACAGCGGCGGTCGGCCCCTGCGCGATACACGGTCCTGCGCCGCTCCGGGGTTCAGTCGGTCCTGAGAAGTCTCGCGCGGACACCCTCGGCGTCGGGGTGACCGATGTCGTCAAGAATGTCCAGCGCCTGCCGCAGCGCCTCTGCCGCTGTGTCCGTCCGGTCCGCGGCGAGGTGTGTGTCCGCGATGTGGATCAGGGTGTCCGCCACCAGATAGGAGTCGCGGAGCTGCCGATACATGCCGAGAGCGCGGCGGAAGCTGTCGAGAGCCTGGTCGTGACGGCCCAGTTGCCGGTAGGCGACCCCCAGGCTGTCCCACGCCGCGGCCTCGCCGTTGCGGTCACCGGTCTCCCGGTGGATCGCGAGGGAGCGGCTGCACTCGTCGACGGCCTTGTCGTACGCGCCGAGCAGCAGGTACGTCCACCCCACTTCGTTGTGCACGCTCGCCTCGCCGTTGAGGTGTCCGGCCGCTCGGTACAGTTCACCGGCGAGGCGGTAGTGCTCCAACGCCTCGGTATGGCGGCCGTGCCGGTTGGCGACGAAGGCTTCGTAGCGACGGACGCGCGCCTGGCCGCGCAGGTCGCCGAGTTCCCCGAACAACCGCAGGGCGCGCTCGAGGTGTTCGTGGGCGCCTTCCCACTGCCCGAGCCGGCTCAGGGCGAAGCCCAGGGCGCGGTGCCCGTGCGCCTGCCCGAGGAGGTCGCCTTCCCGCTGCGCCGCAGTGATGGCTGTGCTCTGCACCGTCTGCTGTTGCTGCCAGCGCCCGTTGCGGTCCAGGTACAGCTCGAGCACGGAGGCCAGCTGCCAGCTGAAGGCGCCGGCACCGTGCCGGCCGTCCTGCGCGACGGCGGCCAGCAGCACGGGCCGTTCACGCTCGAACCAGTCGGCCGCGCCGCGCTGGTCGGAAAACCGCTCGGGCAGGGTGTGTGCGGCCGGGCGGCGCAGGGCGATCCGTTCGCGGTGGGGGGCGAGGACGGCTTCCGCGGCGTGGGCGCTGTGCAGGTAGTGGTCGAGTACGCGAGTGGTGGCCGCCTCCACATCGTGCGTGGTCTCGAACTCGCCGACCAGCTCCGCTGCGTAGGCCCGGAGCAGACTGTGCGAGGTGAAGCGGCCGGGCTCGTTCTCGAAGAGCAGATGAGCCCTGACCAGCTCCGCGAGGCAGGACCGGATCTCCCTGGTGCTGATGGCCGCCAGGCTTGCCGCGGCGGCCGAGGAGCAGTGGGGGCCCGGGTGCAGGGCGAGCAGCCGGAACAGCTCGGCCGCCCGTGGTGTCAGTGCCCGGTAGGACCAGGAGAAGACGCAGCGTGCGTCGGCGAAGGGAGGCTCGCCCATGAAGGCGTCGAGGCTGCCGTGGCTCGCCCGCAGTTCGTCGGCGATGGCGGCCAGCGGGTAGCCGGGGTTGAGTGCGGCCCGCGCACTGACGATGGCCAGTGCCAGCGGAAGCCGCCCGCACAGGGCGACGATGTCGGCTGCCGTTGAGGCCTCCCGGGTGACCCTCGCGCTGCCGAGCCGACGGGAGAGGAGGGCGAGGGCCTCGTCGTCGCCGAGCGGACTCAAGGTGACCGCATGCGCATCCTCGACGGTCATGAGCCCCTGCAACTGGTGGCGGCTGGTGACGATGGCGAGACAGCCGGGCGCGGCGGGAAGCAGGGGACGCACCTGTTCGGAGTCGCGGGCGTTGTCCAGGACGACCATGACCCGGCGGCCGGCCAGGAGGCTGCGATACAGCGCGGTCTGTGCCTGCGGCCCCGCCGGGATGCGGCTCACCGGCACGCCGAAGGCGTCGAGCAGCGCACGCATCGCCTCGGGGCCGCTCAGGGCAGGCCCTGTCAGGTGGAAGCCCCGAAGGTCGACGTAGAGCTGTCCGTCGGGGAAGCGGTCGGCGAGCCGGTTCGCCCAGTGCACGGCCAGGGTGGTCTTGCCGACCCCGGCCATACCGCTGATGACGACGGCCTGGGCAGGATCCTCGGGTTCGGGCACCAGCGTGTCCAAGAGGCCGAGTTCGCTGCTGCGGCCGGTGAAGGCGCCCAGGTCCCGTGGCAGTTGCGCGGGACTCGGGGCGCCGGTGGCCGCCGGGTCAGGGCCGGGCTCCGCGGGTGCCTGCGCAGGGGGCTGCCGGGGCTGGTTCAGCGCGGTGAGTTGTGCCTCCCGCAGCTCGGGACCGGGGTCGAGGCCGATCTCGTCGGCGATCCGCGCCCGTACGACCTGGTAGGTCTCCAGGGCCTCGGCCTGACGGCCCGCGGCGGCGAGCACCTCGATGAGCCGGGCCTGCAGACTTTCGTCGAGCGGGTGGTGGGAGGCGGCTTGGCGGAGAGTGACAAGGACGTGCTCGGTGAGGACGGCACCCGCGGTGGGCACGTATCCGGCCGCCTCCTTGACGGCGGCGACATGCTCGTCGTCCACGGCGGTGAAGACCGGGAGAGCCCGGACCTCGGGCGGAATGCCGGATCCCGCCGGACCCCGCCACAGATCCAGTGCTTCGACCAGCAACTCCACGGCCTTCGCCCGGTCGCCCCGCTGTGCCGAACGGCGCGCGTCCTGGCGCAGCGTTCTGAAGCGCAGCAGGTCCAGTTCGTGCGGTGCCACGTCGACGCGGTAGCCACCGGAATCGCGGACCAGGCGGCGCGAGGCGGTGCCGGAGAGCAGGCCGGGTTCGAGCAGCCGGCGCAGCGCTGCGACGTGGCGGTGGATCACGTTCACCGCGGTGGACGGTGGATCATCGTGCCACAGCGCGTCCACGATCCCGTGCAGGGGGACGGGCTGGCCCGCGTGCGCCAGGAGCAGGGCCAGCAGAGCCCGCTGTTTGGGCGGGCCCGGCTTCACGTCGGTGGTGCCCTGCCAGACCCGGACGGGTCCAAGGATCTGAAAACGCATAACCGGCTGATTCCATTGGTCTTCGGGCACCGGGCACGGATCCGGCGCTGTCATTCTTTCGACGTCGCGAAGAAATCGAGGTAGCAGCGCCCGAGTTCGACGGGTGCCTCCAACGGGATGTTGTGCCCCGCCCGCTCGAACACCGCGTGGTTGCCGCCCGGTTCTTCGAGCCCTCGGGTGTATTCGTCCTCGTCGACATCCGTGTACGCGCTCGGGTTCCACATGATCCGCCGCATGAAGTACGTCCAGAAGGCTCGCTCCCGGCCGGCGATCAGCAGTTCGGGGTAGTGCGGCAGGCCGAACAATGAGCGATGCCAGCCGGTGCGGGGATCCTCGGCGGCGAGCGGCCCGGGGTCGGGGACCGGGAGGCCGGGCAGTCTCGTCTCCTGGAAGACGAGTTGGACGACCTTCGGGCGGTGGAAGGCCGCCACGGCGTAGGCGACGGCCGCACCCCGGTCCTCGCCCACCACGCGGTACCGGTCGTGTCCCAGCGTTGCCATGAGCGCGGCGATGTCGGCGGCCAGGGTCTGCGTGTCGTACCCGGTCGTCGGACGTCCGGAGCCGCCGAATCCGCGCAGATCCACCGCGACGACCGTGTAGTGCGGTGTGAGCAGTGGGATGACGTGGCGCCAGAAGAACACGGTCTTCGGCACACCGTGGATCAGGACGACCGGGTCGCCAGTGCCGCCCGTCGCACAGTGCAGCTCAACCCCGTTGACCCGTGGCCGGCCGTGGGTGAGCGGGACGCCGGTGTGATCCGTCATCCTCAGTGCTCCGGATCCCGTCATCGCCGCCTCCTCGTCACCGGTTCCCGCCGGCACCAAGGGGCCGATCGGTCGTATTCCACACCGGTCGACGTTCCGCTCGCACTGGGGAGTCACCCCGGTTCCAGGGCGCGCCGACCGCCACCGAGCAGCCCGGCCCAGCCGGGCAACCCGACTGAGCCGGGCGGGGCACGCCGGTCGACGACCCGCTGTCAGTCGCCGCTCTCGGTTTCACGCAGCCTGCGCCCGATCTGCTTGCGCGACGTGATACCGAGCTTGCGGAACACCCTGCTCAAATGGAACTCGATGGTCGAGGTGGTGACGAACAGCTGGGTGGCGATCTCCGGGTTGGTCAGCCCCGACGCGGCCAGTGTGGCCACATGACGTTCCTGCGGGGTGAGGTCGAACTGGGTGTCGACGGTTCGTTTGCGTGCCGTCTCGCCGGTGGCCAGCAGCTCCACCCTGGCCCGCTCGGCGAAGGGCGCGGCTCCCCAGGACTCGAAGGACTCGTACGCGGCCCGCAGCTGGACCCTGGCATCGGCACGACGCCTGCGCCGGCGGAGCCACTCGCCGAACAGCAGGCGCGACCATGCCAGCTCCACGGCCACCGGGACCTTCCCGAGCTGCGCGATCGATTCCAGGTACAGCTGTTCTGCTCCGTCGTCGTCGGTCATCAGGGCCCGGCAGCGTGCGAGCAGCCCCAACGCGTATGGGGTTCCCGCCAGCGGAGCGTGTTCTTCCAGGCGCTCCATGGCCATGGCGGCGGCCTTCCGGTCCCCGGCCCGCAGCCCGGCCTCGACCATTCCGGCGAGATTGAGGTCACCGAGGACCACCGAGCGCTCGCCGAACACCACGAGCAGCGCGTCGAGCGCCTCCCGGTACCGCCCGCGACCGAGCTCGAAGACGCTCAGGGCCTGGCCGGTCCACCGGTACGTCAGTCCGATTCCCAGGTTCTCGGCCATGGCGTTCAGAGTCGCGACGGCGGCCCGCAGCTCGGCCTCCCGACCGGTCCAGGCGTACAGCAGGACCCTGTTGAAGTCTCCAGACCCGTGGAATCCGGTCGCGGTCATGTAGTCGTCCGCTTCGGCGAAAAGGCTCTCGGCGGCGGCGAACCGGCCGTCCCAGATCTCCACGGTGGTGAGAGCCAGCAGCGCAATGCTCAGTCCGAGCAGCGCTCCACGGCCCCGTTCCGCCGTCACCAGTTTCCCGAGGATCTCCCGCTTGGCCTCGATGTCCCACAGCTCGTCGCCCGCGAGGCTGACCATGACGCTGAACGCGTTCTGCCCCTGGATGTCGTCGGCGGTGCGCAACCGGGCCAGGGCCGCGGTCAGGGCCGGGGCTCCCGCGGCGTAGCCATGGGCGATCGAGCGCGCCAGTGCCGCCATCAGCGGATCGGGGCTCCAGGCCGGCAACGCCGGTTCACACCAGGCGTCGGCGGCCGCCTTGGCCACCTCGTGGGGCGTCGTCCCCGTGATCATCCGGCCGCCGTTGATCGTGGCGTACATCGCCTCGCGCAGCAGTTCCCAGCTCGCCACGGGATCGGCGGTGCCGAGGTCGGCCACCGCGTCCAGCAGTATCGCGGGCACCTCGCGGGGGCGGGCGTAGAGTATCTCGACAGACGCCCTCAGCCGAGTCGCGTGGGCTCGGGCGGCCGGCCCGGTCAGGTCGGGAGTGGCGAGATCGAGCAGCGCTTGGGCCGCCGGCAGATTGCCGGAGGCGAGGTGTGCCGCCGCCGCGTGGAGATACCGCTCGGCCCGCTTGCCCGGATGCGTGGTCATCTCCGCAGCCCGGGTGAGGACCAGAGCCTGTTCGGAGTATCCGCCACGCGCCTGCGCTCGTTCGGAGGCTGCTTCCAGCTCCGCGGCCACACTGTCGTCCGGACCGTCGGTCGCCTCGGCGAGATGCCAGGCCCGGCGCTCGGGGGCGCTCGTGGCGGCGAGCGCCGCCTGGACACCGCGTCGCTCCTCGGCGGACGCGGCCGAATGGACCGCCGACCGGATCAGCGGGTGACGGAATCCGGCGGTGGTCCCGCGGGTCAGTATCCCCGCGGCGACCGCGGGTGTGGCAGACCGGACGGACAGCCCCAGGGCACGGGCGGCGCGCCACAGCGTCGCCTGGTCGTCCGTCGGTGTCATGGCCATGAGCAGCAGCAGGGTCTGGGTGTCGGCGGGCAGCAGTGCCGCCGCCCGCCGGAAGTGTTCTTCCAACTGCTGGTTCACCGGCAACGGCTCGGGCAGTGGTGTGACCCCGGCCAACTGTTCCGAGCCCAGGTTCACCGCCAGTTCCAGGAGCGCGAGCGGGTTGCCTCCGGTGCCGACGACGAGCTGCTCGGCGACCGCCTGGTCCAGGTGTCCGGTCACGCCGGCGGTCAGCAGGGCCCTGGCCTCCACGTCCGCGAGTCCCTCCAGCCGGAGTGCGGGCAGGGCGCCGAAGACATCGTGGTCGCCGGTCCCGTCACGGGCGGCGAACAGCAGCCCGAGGCAGTCCGCGTACAGGCGTCGGCCCACGAACGCCAGGGTCTCCGCCGACTCGCGGTCCAGCCACTGCACATCGTCGACCAGGCAGAGCATCGGCGCCGCCGTGGCCGCGTCCGAGAGCAACGTCAGCGCGGCCAACCCGACCAGATGGCGGTCGGACGGCGCGGCATCGGTCAGCCCGAACGCGGCGCTCAGGGCCTCACGCTGGCGCTGCGGCAGAGCCGACAGCCGGCCGAGGTAGGGCCGCAGGAGCCGGTGCAGAGCGCTGTAGCCCAGTCGGGTCTCGGCCTCCACACCGACCAGCCTGACGACTGTCAGGTCCTGGGCGGCCTCGGCGGCGTACTCCAGAAGCCGGGATTTGCCGACCCCCGCGTCGCCGGTGAGCACCAGGACTCCGCTGAAGCCGCCACGGACCGATTCGAGCAGATGTCCGATCGCCGCGCGCTCCGCCTGCCGACCGACCATCGGCGGCCCGGCCGCCTCATGAGCGCCAGACCACACCATGAGATTCCCCTTCGCAATGTTCCGACCAGCTCAGACGCAGGCGCGCCCCCATAGGCAAGCGGGCGTCACAGGAGACGACGCCGAGTCCGGAGAAGATCGGGGAGAGGCGGGAGCCGACAGCCCGGTGCGCAAGGCAGAACCGGGCGCCGCATCACGGCGGCGCCCGTCGACGCCGCGTGACCGGCCTCTTCGAGCAGTTCGATCCGCCTCTGCCGACGGGACGGTGGTATCCGTGAGCCGTGGTCGAGGGTGACGAGGACGAGTGGGGTGAGCACGTCTGGCTCCTACGGCGAGGTGTGGTCCATCAGGGCGAGGCCCGGTGCAGGGGCCTACGAAGGGGAAGCCGTCGGCAGGGCGTCGTGCAGGGCGCTGTGGAGGGTGTCGGCGGCCAGGGCGATGGCCGACGCGGCGGCCTGGGAGCCGCGCAGGGCGTCGAGCATGACGAAGTCGTGGATGACTCCGAGGTAACGGACGGCGGTGACCGGCACACCGGCCGCCCGGAGTCTGGCCGCGTACGCCTCGCCCTCGTCGCGCACCACGTCCGCCTCGGCGGTGATGACGAGGCCCGGCGGCAGTCCGGCCAACTCGTCGAGTCGGGCACGCAGCGGCGAGACCGTGCTGTGCGCACGCTCGACCGCGTCGGGTGCGTACTGCTCCCAGCACCACCGCATGGTGTCGCGGTGCACGTGGTAGCCGGAGGCGAACTGGTCGTACGAACCGCTGTCGCAGCCCGTGTCGGTGACCGGGCAGAAGAGCACCTGGCAAGCGAAGTGGACGTCGCCGCGTTCCTTGGCCAGCAGAGTCAGCGCCGCGGCCAGGTTTCCCCCGGCCGAGTCCCCCGCGACGGCCATCCGGGTACCGTCGAGCCCGCGCGGTCCGTCCTCGCCGGCCAGCCACCGGGCAACCGCGTAGGCCTGCTCGATGGCGACCGGGTAGCGGGCCTCGGGCGAGCGCGTGTACTCGGGGAAGACCACGGCGGCGTCGGCACCCACCGCCAGTTCACGCACCAGCCGGTCGTGCGTGCCGGCGCCGCCGAACACCCAGCCGGGCCCGTGCAGATACAGGACGACGGGCAGTACGGCGGTGGTGCCGCGCGGGCGGACGATCCGCACCGGCACGCCACCGGTCGGGCCGCCCGGGACCGTCACCCACTCCTCGTCGGTCTCCGGTAGGGCGACCTTGCCGGACTGCGCCCGCTCGACGGCTCTGCGGCCACCGAGCACGTCCCGTTCGACGGGGGAGGCGGACTGGGCGAACGCCTCGACCACCGGCTCCAGCACGATCCCTTGCGATGCGGTGTACGACGGCATGGGCGATTCTCCCGGTTCGGGGCCCGCGCGTCGGGCTGCGACGCATCGCACTGTAGGAGGCCGGGCGGCGGCGGCCTTTGCCCAACGTGCACCGGTGCTGTGCGCATCGTGCACTCGCCTCGGGTGACCGCACCGGAACTTCAGCGTTCGCGCTTCAGGAAAGGTGATACTTCATGCCAGGGCTTCGTGGGGCTCCGGACGTCCTGGTGCTGGGCGTCGCTTGTCGATGCTTGCGTCGTGAAGCCTGGGGAAGTGGACATGAGCGTGGTGTTCTCGGTGCGGTCGACGCCCGGCAGTGAGCCTCTGGAGCACTGGCAGGAAGAGGTTTTCCGTACCTTCGTCCCGCTGCGGATCACCCTCCCCAAGGGCGAGCCCTTCAACGGGACGATCAGCACCGACCTGCTCGGTCCGCTCCTGGCGACCACCATCGACTGCGATCGTGGCCGGGTCGACCGCACGCCGCAGCTGATCGCCCGGGACAGCGCCGACTACGTGTACGTCGGCCTGCAACGCAACGGCCTCGCCCACGTGGACCAGGATGCCCGGAGCGCCGAACTACGCCCGGGCAACGTGGCGTTGTACGACACGACCCGGCCCTACTCCCTGCGCTTCCCGCAGCGATTCCGGATGCAGGCGCTGCAGGTGCCACGCCCCCTGCTGCCGCAGTCCGAGGGAGACCTTCAGCGTGTCACGGCGACAGCGCTGCCCCACGACGACGGGCTGGGCCAGGTGGTCCTGCCCTTCCTGCAGGGCCTGGCCGACCACGCCCCCGACATCGCCCCCACGGCAGCCGAACGGCTGGCGGCCAGTGCCGTGGACCTCGTCGGAACGCTCCTCGCCGAGCGGCTCGGCCGCGATACCCAGGACACCCCCGGCGGTAGCCTCGCACTCCTGCTCCGTATCAAGGCGTTCATCGACCGTCACCTCGCGAACCCCGATCTGACCCTCGCCCTCATCGCCCGCGAACACCGCATCTCGGTCCGCTACCTCCACAGGCTCTTCGAGAGCGAGTCCACCACAGCCGCCCGCTGGATCCAGCGCCGCCGCCTGGACGCATGCCGTGGCGAACTGTCCCGCCGTTCCCCGGTCACCCCCACCGTCGCCGCGGTGGCACGCCGCTGGGGCTTCACGAACGCCGCCCATTTCAGCCGGGCGTTTCGGGCGGCGTACGGCACCTCACCGAGTGAGTGGAGAGCCGGCTCGGAGGGGTGACGGGGCGTGGTGGGAGCAGGTTCCCGCCGGGGTCAGGCCGGGGCCGGTGACGGCTACCGGCCGCCGTACCGTTTCGGGGCCGCGGCTGTCAGTGCCGAGTACCGGTTCGCCGACGGCGGCGTGGCGCTGGGACAGAGCGGTTCCGTTGGCCCCGGCCGCGGTGATTCCGCTGGGCATGGCGTGGTCCTCTGTGCGTCTGTTCCGCGCCGGGAGTCGCGAGGGCGCCTCTGTCGTGGAGCTGTCCGAGGCCGTGGGCATCAGGATGCGCGGCAGCTACGCCACCCACGGCAACAAGGAGGCGTAGCTGCACAGGCCATCGGCGGGGCGAGTCGCGAGTACCTGCACCGGGCCACGGACCAGGCACTCGGTGCGTGGCCGAGCTGAGCGATTACTTGGCCAGGAAGGCCAGCAGCGCGGCGTTGACCTCCTCGGCGTGCGTCCACAGCAGGCCGTGCGGGGCGCCCTCGATCTCGACGTACTCGGCCGAGGGCAGCAGCGCGTGGAAGGGCCGCCCGGTGGCGTCGACGGGCAGGATCCGGTCGGCCGTGCCGTGCAGGATCAGTGTCGGCACGTCGATCTTGGCGACGTCGGCGCGGAAGTCGGTGATCCAGGTGGGCACGCAGGCCACCGACGCGTACGCCGACGCGCCCGCCGCCACGTTCCAACTGGCCCGCACGGCCTCTTCGCTGATCCGGCTGCCGAGCGTCTCGTCGAGGTTGTAGAACGCCTCGTAGAAGCCGGTGAAGTAGGCGTAGCGGTCCTTCGTGACCGCATCCAGGATGCCGTCGAAGACGGACTGGTCGACGCCGCCCGGGTTGTCGTCGGTCTTGAGCAGAAAGGGTTCGAGGGAGGCCAGGAAGGCGGCCTTGGCGACGCGCCGCGAGCCGTACGTACCCAGGTAGCGGCCGACTTCCCCCGTGCCCATCGAGAACCCGACGAGTACCGCGTCGGTGAGGTCCAGCTCGGTCAGTACCGTGTCGAGATCGGCGGCGAAACTGTCGTAGTCGTAGCCCGTGGTCGGCTGCGACGACCGGCCGAAGCCGCGCCGGTCGTAGGTGATGACCCGGTGGCCCGCGTCGAGCAGGGCCGGGAGCTGTTTCTCCCACGAATGGCCGTCCAGCGGGTAGCCGTGGATCAGCACGACGGGCTGCCCGCTCCCGTGGTCCTCGTAGTACAGCTCGATGTCGGCGGAGTTCTCCTGGCCGACGGTGATGTACGGCATGTCGGTTTCCCTTCGTGGGCTTGGTGGATCGGCGCGCGGCGGCGGCGCCGGGGTGCCGCGGACGGGTGTGGCTCGAGATGAGTGACGCTCAGGCGTTCTGCCGGTGGGCCCTTGATCCACTCCGGCTGACGTGGGCCGAAGTCATCGCTGTTCGCCCTGGTCACGGGGTATCACTCAACTGGAGCCACAGCCGTCGCGGATGATGCCGGGTCAGGAGGTGGCGCGGGCGGCGGCCTCGATGACGCGTGCGGTGGCGTCGGGATGCGAGACGAGGATCGCGTGCGAGGCGCCTCGGATCACCTCGGTGTGGGAACCCGCACGAAGCGCCATGGCCTGCTCGGCAGCCGGTGGGATGGCGCGGTCGGCGCCTGCGACCAGGAACCAGGAGGGAATGGTCTTCCACGCCGGTGTGCTGCTGGGTTCGGCGAACGCGGCCAGCGCCACCGGCCGTTGCCCGGCCGCCATCAGCCGGGCCTTGCCGGCCGGCACGTCGGCGGCGAAGACCTGCCGGAAATCCGCGGGGTTGACGTAGGCGTCCTGCCCGCCCGGGAACGGCCGGACCGTCAGCGCCGGCGGGAGCCGGCTGCCCGGGTATTCTCCGAGGATCGCCAGACCGGACTCGCCCTGGTCGGGAGCGAACGCGGCGATGTACACCAAGGCCTTGACGTTGGCGTGGCCCACCGCGGCGTCGGTGATGACGGCGCCGCCGTAGGAGTGGCCGACCAGGATGACCGGCCCGGGAATGGTGTCCAGGACACTGGACACGTAGGCCGAGTCGCCGGCCAGGCCACGGAGCGGGTTCGCGACGCCGATCACGGGGTACCCCCGGCGCTGGAGCCGCGATGTCACCGCGTCCCAGCTCGACGAGTCCGCGAACGCACCGTGGACCAGGACCACGGTCGGCCTCGGTGTGCTCGGTGTGGCCGACGCCGTCGTGGCGTTCGCGGCGGACGCCGACCCGGCGGGCGTGGCGGCGGACAGCGCCGGGACCGTGAGCAGCGTCCCGATCGCCAGCGCCGTGAGCATGAGCTTTCTGCGGCGTTTCCCACCCTCGCGGAATCGCACGGGTTCGATGCTAGCCATCTCTGTTCTCCTCGTCTTACCTGCTCTTTCGGGGTGGGCTCACAAGGACGGCGGCGGTCTGGTGACGCGCAGGTGGAAGGCCTCGGCGGAGGCCACGACCGCCGCGAGATCGAACTCCGGTGGCAGGTCCCCGGCCTCGGCCACCGGGGTGCCGTTGGCCCTGAAGTACTCCTCGATGCAGGCCGGGCTGAACAGCGCCGCTATCCGCGCACCCTCGGGCGAGCGCACCAGATAGCTGTGCGGAACCCCGCGCGGCCCGTACGCGACCTGCCCGGGCACCAGGTCGTGGCGCTGGTCGCCGACGAAGAACGTCACCTCGCCGTCGAGGACGAACCAGACCTCCTCCTCGTCCTCGTGGACGTGGTGCGGGGGTGCGTGGCCCGCCGGGTCGGCGAACTCCATCAGACTGAGCCGGTTGTCGGTCGCGGTGCCGGGAAGCAGAATCCTGGCCTGGCCGCCGAGGAACCAGAAGGGTTCGCGTTCGGCCGTCGGGCCGAAGGTCGGGAAGAACCGGGTCATGTCCGCTCCTGACGTCATCGTCGGCCGCCCAGGAACTTCAGCAGCAGGTCGGTCATCTCTTTCGGGTGCTCCTCGTAGATCCAGTGGCCGGAGTCGGGGACGACGGCCGGGGTGACGTGGGTGGCGTACTGGCGCACCTGGTTCGGGACCGACTCCGCGAGGCTGCCGGAGGCGCCGATCGCCAGGACCGGCATGGTCAGGGGCTTCTTCTGGAACCGCGCGTTGTCGGCGATGTCCTGCGGGAACGTCCGGAACCACTCGAAGCTCGCCTCCAGGTGCGCGTAGTCGCGCAGGTAGGAGGCGAAGACCGCGAGGTCCTCCGTGCTCAGGGCGTCCTTGTGCACCGCGATGCCCCGCATGAAGCCCGACGTCCAGGTCTCCTCGCGGCCGCGGATCAGGCTCTCCGGGAGGCCGGTCTGCAAGGAGAAGAAGCCGAAGTTCCACACCCCGGGCCCCTTGTCCGTCAGCGCCGGGAACGCGTAGACGCTCTGGTCCGGGATCGGGGCCTCGCTGAGCACGAGCTTCTTGACGCTGCGCGGGTACTGCGCGGCGTAGGAGTAGGCGACCATCGTGCCGATGTCGTGGCCGACGACATTCACGTCCTGGTCCTTGCCGAGCGACACCAGGAGTGCGTGCAGCTTGGCGGCCATGGTCTTCTTGTCGTAGCCGGACGCCGGGGCGTCGCTCCGGCCCGCGCCGGGCAGGTCCGGCGCGATGACGGTGTAGTGCTTGGCGAGCTCGGGCATGATGCCGCGCCACTCGTACCAGGTCTGGGGGTAGCCGTGGATCAGGACCAGGGTCGGGCCGTGGCCGCCGATCACGTAGTTGATGCCGATCCCGGCGACCTGGGTCTTGTGTTCGCTGAAGCCGGCGGGCATCTGCTCGCCGGCCGGCGATGCCGGCTTGTCGGAGGCCGAGGCCGTCAGGGTGGCCGAGCCGAGGCCGAGGGCCAGGGCGAAGACCGCGGCCACCAGGCGGCGGGATCCGGGCAGGCGGAATCTCACTGATCTCTCCAAGGGATGTGAGGGGGAAGCGAGGCGCGGCGGGCTCGGTGCCCGCCGTGCCGTGACGGCCGGTCAGAGGGATTCGACGAGGCCGCCGTCGATGACGAAGTCGGCGCCGGTGATGTTCGCCGCCCGGGGACCGGCGAGGTAGAGCACGAGATCGGCGACCTCGGACGGGCGGGTGAAGCGGCCGGTCACCGACTGGTCCGCCGCGCCGCGGGCCACCTCTCCGGGGTCGACGCCCCGGGACTGGCCGACCGTGGCGGCGACACCGCCGGCACCCTGCCACAGCGCCGTCTCCACCGGGCCGGGACCGATGGTGTTCACGCGCACGCCGCGTGGCCCCACCTCCTTGGACAGGGCCTTGCAGAAGTTGGTCAGCGCCGCCTTCGCCGCGCCGTAGTCGATGACCAGCGGGTCCGGCAGCCGGGCGTTGACCGAGGAGACGGTGACGATCCGTCCCTCGCCGGTGGCGAGCAGGTGCGGCAGGGCGGCCCGGGTGGCGCGGACGGCGGCCATGAAGTTGACCGTGAAAGTCCAGTCCCAGTCCTCGTCCGTCACGCCCAGGAAGCCGTCCACCCGCGGCCGCACCGCCCCGACGTTGTTCACCAGGACATCGACACCGCCATGGACCGCGACGGCCTCGGCGACCAGCGCGGCCGGACCGTCGGGCGTCGCGAGGTCGACCTCCACGACGGTGAGTTCGGCGCCCTGTTTCACGTGCTCGTCGAGGGCTTCGGTGCGTTCCCTCGATCCCGCGACGACGCGGGAGCCGGCCGCGAGGAAGGCCTCGACGACGGCCAGCCCGATGCCGCGCCCGGCGCCGGTGACCACGACGGTCCGTCCGGCCAGGCCCGCGTCGGCACCGGACGTTCCGGCGGTCTGGGGAGGGGAGTTCATCGCCCGGCCTCCAGACTCTGCTGCCGCAGCCAGGTGAGAACGGTGTCCGCGACCTCGCGCCAGCCGCTGTCGATCGTCAGGGAGTGCCCGCGGTCGGGGAAGTTGGTGATGTCGGTGACGGCCTCGGAGTGCCGGTACTGCTTGAGGGTGGCCCGGGTGACGACCTCGGGCACCGTGTGATCCTTGCCGCCGGAGATGAGCAGCAGCGGCCCGCGTCCGCTGTTGTCCGTGTCGACCTTCGCCGGCGAGTGGGGGTTGAAGTTGGCGGAGGCGGCCTCGTACAGCGGCTTGCCCGGCGCGGGGACGGTCCAGCGCTCGTACAGGGCTGCCGATTCCTCCTCGGCAACGGCGTTGCCGAACGCGAACCGGAACTGCTCCGCGGTCAGGGAGACCGACCGGCGCTTGTTGGTCGGGTTCTTGAAGACCGGGAACGTCGCCTTCAGCGCGGACAGCGGCAGGGGCAGAACGCCCTTGATCTGTGCGGCGTCGATCGCGACCGCCGCGGCGGCGCGGTCCTGGCCGAGCAGCTTCTGCGCGATCATCCCGCCGAACGAGTGACCGATCACGATGGGCCGCACGGGCAGGGCCGCGATCAGGGCCGCGTAGTGCTCGACGACGTCGTCGATGCCGTAACCGGCGACGCTCTCGGGGTTCTGGCGCGCTTCCTCGACGGTGTCGGGGTCACCGGGCCACCCGGGCGCGGACGGGGCGTAGCCCTCGTCGCGGAACAGGTCGATCCACGGCTGCCAGGAGGTGCTGTGCAGCCAGAGCCCGTGGATGAAGACCACGGGAAGGGGGACGGTCATGGCGGGGCCTCTCTTGAGTGGGTGTCCTGACCCGGCATACACACGAAACCGGGAACCCGGTGCCCTCGCACCGGGGAGGCACCCCAGTGGTTCACGGGTGGACGCCGAACGGCCCGAGGACACCCGCGTCGATCCGCAGGGACTCCAGCAGCGTCCACGCGTTGTCCCGTGTGAAGACGTCGGCGGCGGCGAGGACTCCGGTGTACTTCGCGGCCACGGGAGCGGCGGCGGCGTCCGCGACCGCGTCGAGGAAGGTCTTGAAGATCGCCCACGAGTTGCCCTGCGCGCCGTACTTGGCGAAGAACGGGCTCGGGTCGACGGAGGCGACCGCGGACCGGGTGCTGGCCTCCAGATCGTCCATGTACCGGATCTGCAGGGCGCCGTCCGCGCGGACTCCGAGCCGCCCGAGATGGCCGCCGACGAACGTCTGCCACGGGTAGTCCATCGCGATGCCCTGCGCCTTGATCCAGGCGGGGATGTCCTGGGAGACCGCGAGGTTCTTGAACGGCACCCAGCCCGGGTACAGGACGTCGACCAGCATCAGGGTGGCGTACTCGGGCGCGTGGATGAAGATGTTGTCGGGGGAGTGGTTGGGCCCGTGGTACGCCAGGCGCAGGCATTCTCCGCCGACGTTGAGCTGGTACTTGTCCTGGAACGTGACCGTCGGCAGCGGACGGTTGGGGTCCGCCGCACGGGCCAGCAGTCCGGCCGTCGCGGCGTGCGAGATCCGGACGACGTCCTTTCCGAACAGACCGGCGGCGCCGATGTGGTCGGCGTGCGAGTGCGAGTACACCAGATGTGTGACCTTGCTCGGCCGGCCGTTGGCCCGGGTGACGTCGTCGATCGCGCGGAGCAGATTGCGCCCGATGGTCGGCGGTGCGTCGACGAGGACGACGCCCCGCGTGGTCGTCAGGAACATGGACTGGTAGTAGGAGTCCGTGACCCAGTAGAGGTTTCCGGCGATCCGGCCCACGTGGTAGCCGTCCGCGTTCGGCGTGGGTCCGACCGAGCCAGCCGGGATCGGCGCGTAGTCGGGCAGCCCGCCCTCGTCGGCGTGGGCGGGCTCGGCCAGCGCGCCGACGAGCGTGGCGGCGGCAGGGACGGCGAGGGCGCCGGCAGCGCCCTTGAGGAATCCGCGGCGGCCGGTCGGAGGCAGGAGTTCGGGAGGCATGGGAATCTGGTCGCCTTTCGGTTCGGGAACAGGGATGTTCAGCTGAAGCAGGGATCGAAGGTGTCGAGTGGCCGGTGACCGTCGCCGGCCCGGCCGGTCCGCTGTCGCCGACGGAGGTGTTCGGCGGATTCGGCGGCGGCGTCCTGGACGCACTCGGCCCGGCGCAGCCCGGAACGATCGGAGCTGTGGCCCGCCTGATGGCCGCCCAGGTGCGCGATCGGACTCCAGTCCGGCTGGACGGGGGGCACGGGCGGCGTCAGGCCTTCGAAGAAGTCGACGGCGTGGACGACCCGACCGCCCACGACCGTGAGCAGCGCATCGATCCCGGGGATCCGATCTTGAGGATGCCCTTGACGTCCTGTTCGCCCGTCAGCCGGGCACCGCCGGTGGTGTACGAGGCGAGGGCTTCGGCCCGGTCCATGCGGCTGTGCCAGGCTCTCCTCCTTCTCGAACTCCGGCTCGTACGGGCCCAGTTCCGGACAAGGCTGTGCGAAGTTCTCCAAGTCCGCCGCGGCCCACGTCAGGTTCTCCCTCGCGCCGTTGAGCCGTAGCCACTCGTCGTTGGAGGTCGGTGACCGCTCGGTAGCCGGACGGGAAGTCCTGGAATCCGTCGGCGGCGTCGATCAGCGACGTCGACCCGAACCGGTTGACGAGCTGGCCGCCCACGGGGTCGGGGCTGTCACGGGTGATCCCGGCGGCGTGCAGCGCGGCGCGATTCAAGAGCGCGGCCTGAGAGAGGTGGGTGATGACGACCGGGGTGTCAGGCGCGGCGGCGTTGAGTTCCGTCGGCGTCGGCATGCGGTGCTCCGCCACCGATGCGACGCTCCAGCCGCCCGTGACCCGGAGCCACCGGCCGGGCGGAGTCCGCGCGGCCTGCTCCCGCACCGTCGCCAGCCCCTGCCGCAGAGTCCGCACGCCGTCCCACCGGAGTTCGAGGACGACATGCGGGCCGCCGCGGACGACGTGGTGGCGCGAGTCGTTCAGGCCCGGCACAACGCGGTGCCCCAAGGCATCGATCACCCGAGTCCGCGGACCGACCAGCGCGGCGACCGCCCGGTCCCCGCCGACGACGGTCACCGAACCGTTCCGCACGGCGAGCGCGGTCGCGGCCGGCCGCTTCGGGTCGCCCGTGAAGATCTTCGCATGGCGCAGGACAAGATCCGCGGGCTGCGCCGGAGCACCTGTGCGGATACCGGCCACCGGCATCAATGTCATGGTCCCTCCCTCGGGATGGCTGCCGACGGCCCCAGTGCTCCTGGCCGCGCACACCGTGATCGCCGACCACGTCAGGACAGCACCGCGTGAGCAGCGTTCGCACCGGGGCGTCACCCCAGCGGGACGCACCCACCGACGGCCGCCACGGACTGGGGTGGACCCCGGTGGGAGCCGCGTCAGAACACCGGTCACCTGGGAAACGGGCTTCGGAAGGAGGGCGCTGAAACGGAGGGGAGCGCAGGTCGCCTACAGCCTCCCGGTGCTACTGTTCGCGCCAGTGGGCAGCGGCACTACACGGACACCGACGCGGAGCGGGTCGCGTTCGTCCAGCGTCTGTTCGGTGCCGGACTGTCCAGCCGGACCATAGTGGAACTGCTGCCCTGCGTCGAAGCGCCGAGTGAGAGGAACTCGGAGGCCGCGCCGGAACGGTGGGAACAGGAGCGAGACCGGCTGAGCCGGCACATCGACGACCTCGTCCGCACGCGGGACTCGCTCGACGCGGCGATCATCACGGCCCGGGCCCATCGTGAGGTCCTGCGGACAGAGACGGCCGGCTGACCGGACAACGGCCTGGAGACCATCTGGACCCGCATGCCTGGTGGTGCCGTGCTGTGCTCCGATGGCCGTCGAGATCACCTCACGAAGGAGGCTGGCGGTCGTCCCGGCTGTCGGGCAGGCGAAGGCGGACGGCAGGTGCCGGCGTGCGGGCAGCAGTTCGCGTGGCAGGTCCGGGTCTGGCTGGACGCGCTCCGACTACGACCGGACCGGACCGCCTTTCGATCCCCCCGCTGCGCGGCGCCTGGTCGGACCAGCCGTTCTCCTACCGGGGCGACCCCTACCGCGTGGAAGCGCTCGACCTCCGGCCCCGCCCACCAACCGGACAGCGGAGGACGGACGCGGTGTGGCCCCGGACGACGTGGGGCTCGCCCCGCTCCTCGGAGACATGGGTCATTCGGCCGCAGTGCCTCCGGCCAGGCGCATCTCTTCGCTGTCGAGGGCGGCTTGCAGGCGGCGCAGTACGGTGTCGTCGATCCGGCGTTCGTCGCGGAGCCGGACGACGGTGGCGCGCTTGTTGGCGATGAGGGCGAGGCGCAGTGCGAGGTAGTCCTGGTGCTGGAGCACCGCGGGGGCGTCGTGGGCGCCTGCGCTCATGGCCCGCACGGACGCCAGGTGAGCTTCGTACTCCTGGCGCAGCCATTCGACGATCTTCGGTTCAGACCGCAGATCGGTGGCGAGTCGGGGCATCGCCTTGATGGCCTCCTCGATGGCGGCGGTCTCGGCCAGGTGGTGCTCCTCGTCGACCGAGGTATCGGGTGGCAGGTTCGCCCAGCGCACCGCCAACGGCAGCAGCAGCCCCTGTACGACCAGGGTCACGAGGATGACGCCGGAGGTGACGAAGACGATGAAGCTGCGGTCGGGGAACGGCTCGCCCGAGTCGAGGGTCTGCGGTACCGAGAGCACCATGGCGAGGGAGACCGCGCCCCGGAACCCGGCCAGGCCGCTGACCACCCGGGTTCGGTGACCGACCCGAAGCGTGCGCTGTCGGGGACGGCGGTCGAGTGCGCGGACCAGGTAGGTGGAGGCGTACAGGAACGCGAAACGCACGGCGACGAGCACCACGCAGATGACGCCGACCGCGATCAGCGCGTCCTGGAGGTCGGCGTGGCCGAGGTCACGGACGGCGTACTGAAGTTCCACGCCCACGAGGACGAACAGCGCGCCGTTGATGATGAAGGTGGCCAGTGGCCAGAACGCCAGCGCCTGTGTGCGGTGCTCGGCCTGGATGATGCGCGGGGCCACCTGGGACATGATCAGGCCGCTGACGACCACCGCGAGGACACCGGAGGCCTCCACCAGTTCCGCGAGCAGATACGCCGTGAAAGGCGCCAGGATCATGACCAGGTTGCCCAGCAGGGGATCGGCCAGACGGCGCCGCAGGTTCATGTTGACCCACGCGACCGCCACGCCCACGGCCGCGCCGCCGCCGTAGGCGAGCAGGAACAGTCCACCGACGTGCGGGACGCTCAGGTGTTCCTCACCGACCGTGATGCCGACGGCGAGGCCGTAGACGACCAGGGCCGTGCCGTCGTTGACCAGACTCTCCGCGCGCAGGACGGTGACCTGGCGGCGCGGCAGCGCCCGGGCCAGGACACCGACCGCCGTCGCGTCGGTGGGCGCCAGGGCAGCGCCGAGCACCCACGCCGGCCCCCACGGCAGCCCGAGGGCATGCCCCGTTGCGGCCACGGCCCAGGCGGTCAGGATGACGAGGACGGTGCTCAGCTGCAGGATGCCGCGCAGGTTGGTGCGGATCTCCCGTAGCGAGGTGGTCAGGCTCTCCCAGTACAGCAGGACCGGGAGGAACAGCAACAGCACGACTTCCGGGGGAAGTTGAGCTTCCCGTACCGCCGGGACGAACCCCAGGAGTACGCCGGTCACGAGCAGGACGACGGGCGGGGCGATGCCGAGCCGCTGTCCCAGCACGTTGCCGACCAGCACGGCCACGCCCAGGACCACGACCAGTTCGAGACCGAGCAAGGTGTTTCTCCTGGAGCAGGAAAGGGCTGTGGATCAGCGGGGGAGGAGCCGCAGGGTGGTGTCACGCGAGGCCACCATCGGATCGACGTAACGCGCGCCGTAGCGGCCGTACTTGGTGTGGTAGGCGGCGTCGATTCGGTCGTTGACGCGGGGTCGGTGACCTCGGCGAGGGTGACGTCCCTGGCGACGCCGCCGGAGAGGATGTGGCCTTGGTAGCTGGCCCGGGCCGCTCAGCTCGTCGTTCGTCCAGGTCGTCACGGGCTTGCCTCCTTCACGCGGCTGCGACCGCGTGGCGGGGTGTGCCCTCGTGGGCGTGCGCGCGGCCGACGCAGCGCACGCCCACGAGGCGACAGGGTCAAGGGGTGAGGAGGGTCTTGATGGCGCGGCGTTCGTCCATCGCCTTGTAGCCCTCGGCGACCTGGTCCAGGGGCAGGGTGAGGTCGAAGACCTTGCCCGGGTCGATGTGGCCGGACAGGACGCGGTCGATCAGGTCGGGCAGGTAGCGGCGCACCGGGGCCGGGCCGCCGCGCAGGCCGACCTGGGAGAAGAACAGCTCCTGGCCGTCGACGGCCACCTCGTGCGGCACGCCGACGAAGCCGACGTTGCCGCCGGGGCGTGCGGAGTGCAGGGCCTGGCTCATGGACTGGGCCGTGCCGACGCACTCCAGGACGGAGTCGGCGCCGATGCCGCCGGTCAGCTCCTTGATGCGGGCGATGCCTTCCTCGCCGCGTTCGCCGACGATGTCGGTGGCGCCGAACTCCAGGGCGAGCTTCTGCCGCGACGCGTGCCGGGACATCGCGATGATCCGTTCGGCACCGAGTTCCTTCGCGGCGATGACACCGCACAGGCCGACCGCCCCGTCACCGACCACCACGGCCGTCGAACCGGGCTTCACCTCGGCGGCCAGCGCGGCCCACCAGCCGGTGCCCATCACGTCGGAGACGGCGAGCAGGCCGGGCACGAGTTCGGCGGAGGGGTGTTCGTCGGTGGCGACCAACGTGCCGTGGGCGTTGGGGACACGTACGTACTCGGCCTGGCAGGTGCTCATGAACTCGCGGTTCAGGCAGCTCGACTGCCAGCCCTTCCGGCAGTTGGCGCAGGTGTTGTCGGAGGTCGCGAAGGAGCCGACCACGAACTGGCCCGGCTTGACATGGGTGACCTCGCTGCCGGTCTCCTCGACGATGCCGACGTACTCGTGGCCCATCGGGTGCGGGTCACCGACAGGCTCCAGACCGCGGTACGGCCACAGGTCCGAGCCGCACACACAGGTGGCCACCGTGCGGATGATCGCGTCCGTCGGCTTGACGATCTCCGGCTCGGGGACGTTCTCCACCCGGATGTCACCGGGGGCGTGGATCACGGTCGCTCGCATGTCTTTTCTCCTGCTGCGTTTCTCGGGTGGGGGTGGCTCGGGCTCGGGTGGGGTCTTCCTGCTGGAGGCCCTTGCCGGCCGACAGCCGCTTCAGGAATACCCTCGTGATTTTCATCGTTCGTTGTTGAGGCGCCGGCGCCGGGACAGCCGCGACACGCGGACATGCCGGATTCCCCGACGATGGCCAACAGGTATGCAGAAGCGTCAGCGGCCCGTATGAAAAATTCCCGTCCTCGACTCTGTCACCACCCGCGGGGCCCGTGCAGAGGAGAATTCCACCCCAGGCGGGACACATCCAGGGACAAAACCCTCCTACCCAGCCGAGTGGCGGGCAGCGCACACTGACCAGTATGAACAGCAGTGCACACCGTAAGGAGCTGGGCCAATTCCTGAAGGCCCGCCGGGCCGAACTCAGCCCCCGCACGGTCGGCCTGCCCGAAAGCGACCGGAGAAGGCGTGTGACCGGCCTGCGCAGGGACGAGGTCGCCGTGCTCGCCGCCATCAGCACCCACCACTACACCCGCCTGGAGCAAGGGCGCACGACCCCCTCCGCGTGTCTGCTGTCCGAGCTTGTCCGGGTCCTGCACCTGAGTGACGACCAGCGGGACCGCCTGTTCGAGTTGGCCGGACGGGAAGCCGGCGCGGCGCGGCGGCGGGCTCCGCAGAAGGCGCACCCCCGGCTGCGCACCGTGCTGAACGAGCTCAACGTGGCCCCCGGCGTGATCATGGGCCGGTACCTGGACATCCTGGCGTGGAACCCGATGGCCGCGGCCTTGTTCGGCACCGGTTTCACGGCCCCCACAGCGCGCCCCAACTACATCCGGCAGCTCTTCACCGACCCGGCCATGAGAACGCTGTACGCCGACTGGGAGGAATCCGCCCGCAACGCCGTGGCTGTGCTGCGGCAGCAGGCCACAGCCTGCCCCGGCGACCGTGGTCTGACCGATCTCGTCGGTGATCTGTCCGTGAGCGACGACCACTTCCGGAAGTGGTGGGGAGGCCGCCAAGTGGTGCCCCGCGGCGGAGGTGTCAAGGTGTTCGACCATCCGGTCGCCGGTGAACTCACCCTCGCCTGGGATGTCCTCACCTGTGTGTCCGACCCCGACCAGCGACTGGTCGTCTGGAGCGCCGAACCCGGCTCGCGCAGCTATGAAGCGTTGCGCTTCCTTTCGTCTTGGTCGGCGGCCCGGCAGGACGGCGCCGGGACGGACAGTTGCGGGAAAAGCTCATAGTAAGGAAAAGGCGAGAGGGGCCGGCGTAACTGAGGTGCTGTGCTTTCCGGCACGCCTTCCTGCGCAATATCTTCCGTCAGGCCGGGAACAGTTCCCGACCAGGGACAAATCCTTCCTACCTTTGCCGTTGAATTCCGTGTCATGCTTCCGGAGAACGATTCACGCAATCCTTTTAGAGGAGCAATACCCTCATGTCCTCCACCCCCCGCCCCACGGTCGCCGTCGCTTTCCATTCCGGCTACGGTCACACCGCTGTCATAGCCGAGGCCGTGGCGCGCGGCGCCGCGGAAGCAGGCGCCGAGGTGGTCTCCATCCCCGTGGACACGATCACCGACGAGCAGTGGGCGCGGCTGGACGCCGCCGACGCGATCGTCTTCGGCGCGCCCACCTACATGGGCACCGCCTCCGCCGCCTTCCACACCTTCGCCGAGGCCAGCAGCAAGCGCTGGTACACCCAGACCTGGGCCGACAAGATCGCCGCCGGTTTCACCAACTCGGGTGCCAAGAACGGCGACAAGTCCTCGACCCTGGGCTACTTCTTCACGATGGCCGCCCAGCACGGCATGCACTGGATCAGCCTCGGCGTGCAGCCGGGCTGGGCCTCCACCGAGGGCAGCGAGGACGACGTCAACCGTCTGGGCTACTTCGTCGGTGCGGGCGCCCAGACTCCGGTCGATGCCGGCCCCGAGGCTGTGCACAAGTCCGACATCGCCACGGCTGAGGGCCTCGGTGCCCGTGTCGCGCGGCAGACCGCGTATTTCCTGGCCGGCCGTACCGCCCTCGCGGCCTGAGTCGGACCGCCCTTCACACACATCCAAGGAGCAGCGTCATGTCCGACTCCCCGAACCTCGCTCTCGTCCGTCGCCTCTACGACTCCGGCATGGCCCCGGACGTGGTCGCCGAGGTCATCGACCCCGACATCGTCTGGGACATCACCCCCGGCTTCCCCTACGGCGGCGTCTACAGGACCTGGGCGAGCGCGGGCGCCGACTTCTTCGGCCGGCTCGCGCCTCGCTTCACCTCCTTCGGCGCGGTGGCCGAGGAGTTCTACGACGCCGGTGACCACGTCTTCGTCCGCGGCCACTACCACGCGGTGGCCAAGTCCGGCGTTGAGTCCGACGCCCGCTTCATCCACCTGTGGACGGTGAGCGGCGACAAGCTCACGCACCTGATCCAGGCGGCCGACAGCCAGGTCGTCCAGCTGGCCGCGAACGACAACTGAACACCCTCGACCAACGCCTCTCAGAGAGAAGACCCATGGCGAAGATCCTCTTCCTCATCACCGCCGCGGACCACTGGGCCCTGGCCGACGGGTTCGAGCAGCCCGCCGGTTTCTGGGCCGAGGAGGCCATCGGCCCGTACGGCGTCTTCAAGGAGGCCGGCCACGAGATCGCCGCGGCCACCCCGGGCGGTGTCCCCCCGACCGCCGACCCGCTCAGCCTCACCCCCGACTTCAACGGCGGCGAGGAGGGCGCGGAGCAGATGCGGACGGCGCTGAAGGAGGCCACCGAGCTGGCCGACCCGATCCGCATCGAGGACGTGGACATCGACGACTACGACGCGGTGTTCGTGCCCGGCGGCTGGGGCCCGATGGAGGACCTCTCCGACGACCCTGCGGCCGGCCGGCTGCTCAGCGACTGGCTGGCCTCCGGCAAGATCGTCTCACTGGTGTGCCACGGTCCGGCCGCGCTGCTGTCCACGGTGGACGCCGACGGCAGGTCCCCGTTCGCCGGCTACCGCCTGACGGGCCTGTCCAACGCCGAGGAGATCCAGAACGGCCTCGCCGACCGTGCGAAGTGGCTCCTTCAGGACCGTCTCGTCTCAGATGTGGGCGCGGACTACCGCAAGGGCGAGGAGAACTTCGCCCCCCACCTGGAGGTGGACCGCACCCTCCTCACCGGCCAGAACCCCGCCTCGGCCGTCCCGCTCGCCCGGGAAGTCGTCAAGGCCCTCGCCTGACACCCGCCGCCGTCACAGAAAGCAGGTAGTACCCATGGACGGCAACGCCACCCTCCCCAGCGTGGGCCAGACCTGGGAGGCCGACCTCGGCCCGGACACCCCGCTCGGCCATTTCACGGTGGAGATCACCTTCGACTCGGCGACCCAGGTCAGCTTCGAGGTGACGGGCGGCGCCATCAAGGGCCGCAAGCAGACGATGGAGTACACCACCAGCCAGCTCCGCGACGGCCTGTTCGTCGTGCGCTGGACAGAGCCCGACGCCGGTGACCACGTCACCCACATCGAGGACTACACCGAGGGCACCTGCATGGCCAGCTCCGTCATCGGCGGCGAGTTCGTCCAGCTTCACGGGAAGTGGACCCGCGTCCGCTGACCCTCGGGGAAGCCGAGTACCGGCACAGAAAGAGGCAGCACCGATGGAGACCAACGCGACTCTCCCCAGTGTGGGCCAGACCTGGCTGGCGGAGCTCGGCCCCTTCGCGGCGGAGATCACCTACCCCTCTCCGGCGACATCGTCACCCACGTCCAGGACTACGAGGCCGGGACATCCCTGGCCCGCTCCGTCGTGAGCGGCGAGTTCGTCCAGCTCGCGGGGAAGTGGACCCGTATCCGCTGAACCGACGGCTGGGAGAGGCCGACCGTGTGCGTCCTCTCGACGGTGAGTGCTTTCCAGGGACAGATCTCTCCCCCTGACAAGACCGCTCTCCGGTGCCAGGGTGAGGGCATGAACCGCGATCCTCACCGCCATGATCTGGGGGACTTCCTCAAGGCGCGCCGCGCCGAGCTGGACCCGGCCGCCGTCGGCTTGCCCGACGGCGGTTCTCGGCGTGTCGCGGGGCTGCGCCGTGAGGAGGTCGCCGTACTGGCGGCCATCAGCACCGACTACTACGCCCGGCTCGAACAGGGCCGGATCCAGCCCTCGCCGTCGGTGCTGGAGTCCCTGGCCCGGGTCCTGCACCTGGACGACGACCAGCGCGCCTATCTGTACGAGCTCACGGCCAAGGAGGAGTTCCGGCCGCCCCGCCGCCGGCCGCGCCCCAGGACGCAGCCGCAGCTGCAGCGCATGCTGGACGACATGGCGCACACCCCGGCCTTCGTGATCGGGCCGCGCACCGAGATCGTCGCCTGGAACGCCATGGGCGCCGCCCTGATCACCGACTTCGGAAAGATTCCCGAGAAGCAGCGCTACTACATCAGGCTGCTCATCACCGACCCCGCGATGCGCGAGCTGTACGCGGACTGGGAGGGCGTCACCCGGCTGGCCATCGCCCAGATGCGCATGCACAACACGAACAACCCGGGGGACCCGCAGCTCGCCGCGATCGTGGGCGAACTCTCCGTCCGCGACGAGCAGTTCCGGCAGTGGTGGGGTGCCCACCACGTCGCCGTGCGGGACACCGGGAGCAAGCATCTGCGCCACCCCGTCGTCGGGGACCTGCACCTCGACTGGAACGCCGTCACCTGGGCCGCCGACCCCGACCTCCAGATCATCGTCTGGACCGCGGAGTCCGGCACCCCGACCCACGACAGCCTGCGCCTGCTGGCCTCCTGGGCGGCCGACCCCAGCCGCTCGACCAGCAGCTCCGCCTGACCGTCCCCGGGTGTTCCCTTCAAAGGGGGAGCCTTTCCTCCTACGCGCCGCGCGCCTGGGAAGAGGCTCTCCCTTTTTCGTGTACGACGCACCTGGCACGCTCGTCACGAGGCCGACCGCGCCGCGCGCACCCGCCCCCGGTCCGGCCCCCTCCCGCCTGTTGGGACTCATCATGACGACCTTCGCCCTTGTCGGCGCCGGCGCCGGCCTGGGACTCGCCACCGCTCGCCGCTTCGGGAACGCAGGCCACACCGTCGCCCTGATCTCGCGCAACGCGGGGAAGCTGGAATTCCTGATCGCCGACCTCACCCGCGACGGCATCCAGGCACACGGCTTCACCGCCGACGTGCTCGACATCGAGTCCCTGGACGCGGCGCCGTACGCGGCGGCGAAGACGCTGGGGCCGATGGAAATCCTTCGATACAGCCCGGTGCCCCGAGCCGACTTCATGAAGCCGGTCCTCGACACGAGCGCCGACGACCTCGACGCGCCCCTCGCCTTCTCCGTCAAGGGCCCGGTCACCGCGGTCAACGCCGTGCTGCCCGGCATGCGCGCACTCGGCCGCGGCACGCTCCTGTTCGTCAACGGCGGCAGCGCCGTGCGCCTCCACCCCGGCCATCCGGCCCGACGCCGAGCACAGCAGCCCCGAGGTCCTGGCCCGGCGTCCGTACGACATCCACCTCGAGCGGGACGGCTTCCGCCATTACGCCGAGCCCCTGCCCGACTGACCTCCCCGGAGATGCCGTGACCACAACCACCCGTTCCGGCCTTGTCCGCGCACTCCCGACCGCCTTGCTCCTCGCGGCGACCGCCTGTACGGGTGAGGCGCCACCACCCGCCGCGTCTTCCGCCTTCACGTCAGAACGCACACCGACTCCCACAGCGCCCGTTTCACCGTCCGACGACAAGAAACCCGCCATGAACCTTCGGCTCACCATTGACGGCCACCAGGCCGACGCCACCCTGAACGACAGCCCCACGGCGGCGGACTTCGCCGCCCTGCTCCCGCTCACCCTGAACCTGAGCGACTTCCACGGGAAGGAACGGATCGCCGACCTGCCCCGTCGGCTCTCCACTTCCGGCGCGCCGGACGCCGCCGAAGCCGAGCCCGGTGACCTTGCGTACTACGCGCCCTGGGGCAACCTCGCCCTCTTCTACCGAGGCAGCGGCTCCAGCGACACCGGCCTGATCATCCTCGGCCGGGTGAACGGCGTCAGCGAACGCCTCGTCACCGCCACCGAGGTCACCCTCGACACCGCGCCCTGACCAGGCCCGCAACCCACCAGAGAAGACCATGAACCCCGTCTACGACTTCACAGGCCAGGTCGCCTTCGTCAGCGGCGCCGGTTCCGGCACGGGTCTGGCGACCGCCCGCGCCTTCGCCGAGGCAGGGGCCGCCGTCGCCCTCACCGACCTCGACGAGGCCGCCCCGGGCGCGGCCGTCAAGGAACTCACCGGCGCCGGGCACCAGGCGCTCGCCCTCACCCGCGATGTCAGCGACGAGGACCAGGTCGCCGCCGCGGTCGACCGGACGGACGAGACCTTCGGCCGCCTCGACATGGCCTACAACAACGCCGGCATCCAGATCCCGTCGAGTGACGCCGCCGACGAGCCCGCCGAGCGGTTCGACCGGGTCAACGCCGTCAACCTCCGCGGGGTGTGGGCCTGTATGAAGCACGAGTTGCGGCACATGCGCGCCCAGGGCAGCGGCGCCATCGTCAACGGTTCCTCCCTCGGCGGCTTGGTCGGCCTGCCCGGTCGAGCGTCGTACCACGCCTCCAAGCACGGGGTGATCGGCCTGAGGTGGGCGACTGTTCCCGAACGGGAAGGAACTCGACCGGCGGCTGCGCCCGGGGCGTCATCCGTGTGATCCGCGCGGTCGCGGGGCGGTCGACGCGGACCGTGCGCACCCGCCGTCCGTATCGGCTGAAGACGCCGCCCTGCGACGTCACTCGTCCTGTATGGCGGCCCACAGACCACCGTCGACGACGATGTCGACACCGTTCACGAAGCTCGCCTCGTCCGAGAGGAGGAACGCGGCAACGGCGGCGACCTCCTCGCACCGGCCGGTGCGGCCCAAGGGCGTACGTTCGATGAGCTGCCGTACCGACTCGTGCCGTGCCACCTCCATCCGCGTCTGCGGGGTGTCGATCGCGCCGGGCGACAGGGAGCACACGCGTGCGCCCACCGGCCCGAGCCGCACCGCCTCGGCGCGGGCGAAGCGGCGCACGCCGTACGTGGCCCACGGGTACGCCCACGCGGGATCCTCCAGGGCCGGACCGATCGCGTCCCTGAGACGGTCGAGGAATCCCTCCTCCGCCGGGTCGTCCAGCACGGCGGCGACGGCCGGGGCGGGGTCGATATGAGCGATCGACGGGGACAACGAGGCGCAGTACACGAAGGCCGTCCCGGCGGTGGCCAGCGGGCGGAGCGCCTCGGCCAGAAGCACGGTCTCGACGAAGTCGACTTCCATGATCCTGCGCCAGTCGGCCTCCTCGGGCGCGACGCTCTCGGCATGTGCGAGGGCCCGCAGCGTGCCGAGCTCTCCGATCTGCACGGCCAGCCGGGCGAGGTCCTCCGGGTCGGTGGCATCCGCGGCGAACGGCTCGGCGGCGGCCCTCGTGCCACGGCCGGACAAGTCCTTCGCGGCCGCGGCCACCGCGGCTTCGTCCCGGTCGACGAGCAACAGCACGTCCACCATGTCGGCGAGGCGACGAGCGCATGCCTGCCCTGTCCCGGTTCCGGCACCGGTGGCAATACCTACCGTGGTCATGCGTCACTCCTCACTGGAGACACTCGTCACAGGACGAGTCTCTCGCGGTCGGCGGCGTCCGGCCCTCCCGAAGGTGCCGCGGTCTGCGACCTGTCGAGAAGGTGAGGCGCCGGCCGGGGCGCGGCCGGATCGTCCGCGGGTTCCCGGGCGGGAGGATAGCGACCCGGTGTCGGCGTCGGCAGGCTGCCTCGGAGAGCCGTCCGTCGCGGCCACGGGTGTCGGCTTCCCTCCATACGTCGTCGGAGTGGCAGGCGAATCAGGGCCACGACCGCAGGGGCATGTACGGGGGGAGCTGCGTGGAAGCGGCGGGGAGTATCGGCTCGCGTGTGTCGCCCGGTCCGGTCGAGGGCGGCCGCGACCGGACCGGAGGAGCACACCTTCGGCCCGGGACCGGCTGAGAGCAGCGGTGCGGGGACCGGTGGGACGTGCGGGCCTCGTCGGCGGTCGTCAGCCGCGGGCGGTCAGGGGACTCCACTCCGCCTCGGGGTCGAGTGGCTGGTCCGGCCGGTCGCGCTTGAAGGCCGCGGCCTGCTCTTCGACCCTCGGGAGGGCATGGTCGGGCGCACCGAATCCCCGGAACAGGGTCGCGCAGTACTCACGGGCCAGGAACGTCGCGTCCCACTGACCGTCCGGATCGACCCATTGGTAGGTGTGGTTGTGCAGGTTGAGGAACTGCAGGGTGGCCAGCCGCGGCGGCATCGCACGGAAGGTGCCCTGGTCAACGGCCTCCGTGAGCAGCCCCGAGATCAATTGCTCGAAGTCGGAACGCTGCCCCAGGAGGGCCTTCAGCTCCGCGCCACCGAGGCTGCGGTAGTCGTGCTCGTAGACCCAGATGTGATCGAGCCTGCGGAAGATGATCGTCAGCAGCGACTCCGAGAGCAGGCGCAGTCGCAGCAGGGGATCGACGTCGAGCTCCGTGATCTGCCGGGTGCGGGACAGCAACGGCCCCATCACCCGCGACTGGATCTCCAGGAGCAGGTTCTCCTTCGAGCCGATGTAGTAGTACAGCGCTCCCTTGGCAAGCCCGACCGCCTGGCCCAGGTCGTTGATGGACGTCGCTGCGTATCCCTGCTGGGCGAACAGGCCCGCCGCGATGTCGATGATCTTCTGGCGTCTGACCTCGAAGCCCGGTCCGTGGCCCGGCGGTCGTGGCATGGGTTCTCTCCCCGCTTGACGTGACGACGTGTCGATTGAAACCGACGTCCGGAACCGCGTCGGACGGCTTTCGGCAGATCCGGGGGAAGCGGAGTCCAGGACATCGTTGAGTTCGCTGGACCAAACGCTACGTCAACGGGGGAGCCGGAGCGCCCAGGGTCTCTCGCGCCTCCCGTGCGGGCCTCACGAGGTGACGGAGATCGCCGGAGTTCTTCGTCAGGCAGGCCGCGACGCGCCTGTACGCGACTGCGCCCACCGGTTGATGCGGTAGGGGAAGCGGCTCATCATGTGCCTTGTGGTGCATGTCGACTCGGCGTGCGGCACAGCGACGGGCACATCTGTGAGCCGGCCTTGCGAGCCTGTCCTCTTCGAGACGGCGGGGGTGCGACGACCAGCAGGCGTCGGTAGCACTGTCGGCCTTCGACACCGAGGGCCGCATTCTGCGCTTCTACGCCGCGGCCGGCCGTGAGGTGGGACGTGCCGAGGAACAGCTGGTGGGGCGGGACGTCACCGAGGGGCCCCTGATATCGACCACGAGCTCTACCTGCATCATCAGGCCGAGGTGGTCCGCACCGGGACCCCCGCGCACTTCGAGGGCTACGGCCCTTCCCCGTCTGCCGCAGCGACTGCCCCGGAGCCAGGCTTGCCCGGGGTCGGCGTTCGACGAGCTGTGCCAGTTCGCCGAACGAGGACGACGGATCGTCGACGGGTACCAGTTCCCGTGCCTCGGCACTGACTCAGGGCGCCGTCAGGGGCAGGGAGTCGGTTAACCGGGCGGCCTCGGCTCCGATCCGCCCCGCGTCGGCGTCGTGCCAGTCGTCGAGCACGAGACTCCGCACAGGGTTTCCCACCCGCCCGTCGGCACGGAGTGGGGGCGACGGGGCTGGTGGTGCCCGGAACCGGCCGGGCCGGGCCGGGAACGGTGGGGAGCGGTCGCGGGGCGGTGTGGTGCGCTGCACCACGGCCCAGGGATCCGGGACCGCCGGCCGACGGCCAACCGCAGGTCGAGCGCCGGGCTCCGCCGGTAGGAGGTGGGGGCCGTGGGGCGGTCCGGGGTGGCGCCGGGGTGGTCACCGCGGAGGTGTGAGCAGGCCGTCGACGATGTCACGGAGTGGGCCGAGGAGATCGTCGGACGTCGCGTCGCCCAAGGGCTGCAGGCCCACGGCGGACCGTAGGACGGCGACCCCGACGCCCAGTGCGACCAGGAGCTCCGCCCTCAGGAGGCGATCGTCGTCCGGTGCCGACCGTGCTCCCGAGGCTTCGAGCACCTGTCGGCTGAAGTCCTCGAGGGCGTGCCGGCGCAGGTCGTCGACCTGCTCGTCGCCGGAGTCGCGCAACAGCATCAGCACGGGATGCTCGCCGAACTCCGCCCAGGCCCCGGCCGCCAACTGGCGGCTGAGCGCCTCGGCCAGGGCGGTCCGGTCGCGAGGGTGCTCCCCTTCGCCTCCCAGGAACCGGGGTGTCGAGGCCAAGGCCGCTTTGAACAGACCCTCTTTGGAGCCGAAGTACCGCTTGATGAGCGCCAGGTTCACTCCCGCGTCCGCGGCGACGTCCCGCAGTGTTGTGCGGTCGTACCCCAGTCGGGTGAACCGGCCGTGGGCGGCCCGGAGCAGCGCCTGCCGGGTGGCCGCCGCGTCCCGTCGCCGAGGTCCGTCGGCGGGGCGGGTATCGGCCTGGCCGGGCGAAGCGGCCACGTCGTCCGGAGGGACACCGGTTTCTGTCGTCGTCGTCACCACCAAGAACCCTTCCCGTACGTCGTCCTGCCGGCAACGCCCAAACCACCCGGCCGAGAAGTAATCACTCGTTGACATGGCGACGCTGGGCCTACGGTATCAAGTAATCACTTGATGACTTATGGTGCGGCACGGAAGGAACAGTGACAGTGCCCCAGCAAGCGCTTCTCGTCATGGATGTCCAGCAAGTCGTGGTCGACCGTTATCCCGACCCCGACTATCTGCCGCGCCTGCGCAAGGCGATCGAGGCCGCCCGTGCGGGCGGAGTCCCCGTGATCTACGTGGTCGTCGGGTTCCGCCCCGGGTACCCGGAGGTGAGCGCGCGCAACAAGATGTTCGGAGGGCTCGCGCGCACCCCGGCCGCTGCGGCCGGCGACGACCGGGCCACGCGGGTCCACCCTGATGTGGCCCCTCATCCCGGCGACACCGTGGTCACCAAGCGACGTGTCAGCGCCTTCGCCGGCAGTGACCTCGACATGATCCTGCGGGCCGGCGGCATCGAGCACCTCGTCCTCACCGGCATCGCCACGAGTGGCGTCGTGCTGTCCACCCTGCGCCAGGCGGCCGATCTGGACTTCGGCCTCACCGTCCTGTCCGACGGGTGCCTGGACGCCGACCCGGAGGTGCACCGGGTGCTCACGGAGAAGGTGTTTCCCCAGCAGGCGGACGTGACGAGCGTGGCCGACTGGGCGGCGTCGCGCTGACCCCCTTCCTCCCCGGCCCCGGCGCCCGTGTGAGGAGGGGACCGCGGAGGGAGCCGCTCCGGGGCCGGGGGCGGTCTGCACGGGAGCCGTGGCGCGAACGGGCCGCCTCCGTGTGACGTCATGTGCCGTACTCGAACGCCTCGGCTTCGAGGTGTGCGCACGGCAGGGGTTCGACGACCCGGCGGTCGGCGACATCGCCGCCGCGGCGGGTATCGGCCTGCGCACCTTCTTCCGCTACGTCGCCTCCAAGAACGACCGGTACTTCGCCTCCAAGAACGACCGGCGCAACGCGGTCGTCGACGTCAACCGGTTCGACCCGGCTGTGGTGCCTGGCACCGCCGGCGCATGTCCCTCATCCTGCGGGTGCCGACGCTTCAGGCGGACTCGGCCGTGCGCCACGCGTCCTGGCGGGCCCTCGTCACGGAGTTCGCCGCGCGGCGCCTGGACCGGCCGGTTTCCGACCTGCTGCTGCGGATCGGCAGTACCGTCCCGGCCGCCTCCGTCACCGCCCACGAGCCATGGCTGAGGGACGAGGACGCCGACCTGAGCGGCCTGCTCGACCTCGGCCTTCGGCCGTTGGCGGCGGGATACGAGAACCTGGCCCCCGGCGGGTGGTGCGTCCCCGGCAGCCTCACACCGGGCCCCGCCGCATGGCGTCGGCGACGAGTTCGCCGATGAGAACGGCGGTAGCCGCCGGACCCCGCAAAGGGGGCGTCGGCAGGATCGACGTGTCCGCGACCCGCAGACCCTCGACACCGTGCACTCTTCCACGGTGGTCGACGGCAGCCCGGGGATCGTCGGCCCGGCCCATGGGTACGGTGCCACACGTGTGGTGGGACGTGCCGAGACGCCCGAGGATCCACCGGTCGAGCAGACGGTCGTCGTCCAGTACCTCCGCCATCGGTTCCACGAGCCCGGCGGAGACCTCCCCGAAGTCACTCGTGGCGACCAACGCGGCGGTGACACGGACCGCTTCGCGTATGCGCCGCCGGTCCTCGGCGGTCGACAGGTAGCCGTAGTCGAGGCTCGGCGGCGTGGCGGGATCGGCGCGGCGGGTGCGCATCCGGCCGCTCAGCCGCGGCGTCTGGACGGAGACGAGGAACGCCAGGGGTGCGCCGGGCACGGACACCTTGCCGCCCGTCAGTCCGGCCATGGGGACGAGTGACTGCAGTATCTCCAGGTCGCCCGGGTGGTCCCCGGCCGATGAGGACAGGTGCAGGGCGCCGCCCAGCCACGAGCCGGAGGGCTCGGGCAGAGGATGCCGGGGCATCCACTCCAGGACCACCTGAGGGTGGTCGCCGAACCGGGCTCCGACGGCGGGAGCGTGCCGGACGACGGGGACACCCGCGGCCTCCAGCGCCCGGCGCGGGCCGATTCCCGACAGATGCAGCAGGTGCGGAGAGCGGAACGCCCCCGCGCAGAGCACGACTTCGCCGCCGCGCACGATCCGGCGGCGCCCGTGCCGACCGACCTCCACGCCGGTGGCCCGGCCCTGCTCGACGACGACCCTGAGGACCGTACTGCCGCCTTCCACCCGGAGGTTGGGACGGCCGAGGGCGGGCAGCAGACAGCTGATCCCGGTGTTGAGGCGCACGCCGTCCACGGCGTTGCACGGCACCGGGCCGAACCCGGGCGGCTCCTGGGCGTTCTTGTCCGGTTCCTCCGGAAAGCCCAGCCTGCGGGCGGCCGCCCGGAACGCGACGGCGGCGGGATGACGGAGCCCTGCGCGACGCACGCGTATCGGCCCGCGATCACCGTGCAGCGGGTCGCTCCCGTGGTCGAGGTCGGTCTCCATGGCGCGCAGGAACGGCAGCACCCGCTCGTACGACCAGGCCGCGCCGCCCACGGCCGACCAGCGGTCGAAGTCGTCGCGCCGCGCACGGACGAAGTACCCGCCGTTGACGGTCGTCGAACCGCCGAGCCCGTGCCCCCGGACGACCGTGTACGGCCGCGTCGGAGCGAGGTTCACGTCGTACGGCCGCACGGCCGGGTGTCCCGGCCACGCGCCGGGGACGAGCCGCGCGTCCAGCAACTCGGGTGCGAACGCCGACGGGTGAGGCGGCACCGCGCCCGCCTCCAGGACCAGCACCGTGCGGCCGGGGTCCTCACTGAGACGTGCCGCGAGGACGGCACCGCTGCCTCCGGCGCCCACGACGATGACGTCCGGTGCGGCCCACCCGTGGCGGTGCTCGGTCCGCTTCATGGGCCAGGGATTCAACACGCGGTGATCGGCCCGTGCGACGGCCTGTCCCGGTGACCGGAACTGTCCCACGTACTCGGTGTCGCTGCTGGCTAGCCTCGGTCCCCGACGAGTCGGCGCCGCAGATGCCCAGGGAGAGTCGTATGAACGAGCTCCGCTCAGCCCCGTCCGAAGAGGCCGTCACCACGACCGGCACCAGTACCGGTACCGAGACCGGAACCGAGGCCGACCAGTTCGCGGCCACGGCCCCGCTGATCGAAGCCGAGGATCTCCTGGAGGAGATCTCCATCGACGGCATGTGCGGCGTCTACTAGGCGCCGCCGTATGACGGACGGGGACGCCGTATGACCGAGATGGACCTCGACCGCGCCTGGGACCTGCATCCGCAGGTCTCGGTGCGGCCGGAACCGTTCGGCGCGCTGCTCTACCACTTCGGTACCCGCAGGCTCACGTTCCTCAAGGACCGGCGGCTCCTGACCGTCGTCCAGGCCCTCGCCCACGAGTCCACCGCGCGCGCCGCCTGCCGGACAGCGGGCGTCGCAGAGGACGAACTCCCCCGCTACGGCCGGGCCCTCGCCGCACTGGAACAGGCGTCGATGGTCGTCGGAAGGACCCCATGAGCGACCGCATGTCCACCACGCCCCGGCTGGTCGACCTCTTCGAGCACGGACTCGACGCGCCGATCTGCCTCACCTGGGAACTCACCTACGCCTGCAACCTCGCCTGCACCCACTGCCTGTCCAGCTCCGGCCGCCGCGACCCCCGCGAACTCAGCACCGCCGAGGCCAAGGCCGTCATCGACGAACTGGAGGCCATGCAGGTCTTCTACGTCAACATCGGCGGCGGCGAGCCCACCGTCCGCGCCGACTTCTGGGAACTTCTCGACCACGCCACCGACCACCACGTCGGCGTCAAGTTCTCCACCAACGGCGTCCGTATCACCCCCGAGAACGCCGAACGCCTCGCCCGCAACGACTACGTCGACGTCCAGATCTCCCTCGACGGCGCCACCGCCGAGGTCAACGACGCCGTACGCGGGGCCGGTTCGTACGCTACGGCGCTGCGAGCCCTGGAGAACCTGGCCGCCTCCGGGACGGAGAACTTCAAGATCTCCGTGGTCTGCACCCGCCACAACATCCCCCAGCTCGACGCCTTCAAGGCCCTCGCCGACCGCTACGGCGCCCAGCTCCGCCTGACCCGGCTGCGCCCCTCCGGACGCGGGGCCGACGTCTGGGACGATCTGCATCCGACGGCCGCGCAGCAACGCGAGCTGTACGACTGGCTGTTGGCGCACGGAGAGAACGTGCTGACCGGTGATTCCTTCTTCCACCTCTCCGCCTACGGCCAGTCCCTGCCCGGCCTCAACCTCTGCGGCGCCGGGCGCGTGGTCTGCCTCATCGATCCCGTCGGCGACGTCTACGCCTGTCCGTTCGCCCTCCACGACGAGTTCCTCGCCGGGAACGTCCGCGAGACGGGCGGCTTCCAGGGCGTCTGGCGCGGCTCCGAGCTGTTCGAGCGGCTGCGCGCCCCGCAACACGGCGGCGCCTGCGCGTCCTGCGCGTTCTACGACACCTGCAAGGGCGGCTGCATGGCCGCCAAGTTCTTCACCGGCCTCCCGCTGGACGGCCCCGACCCCGAGTGCGTCCAGGGCCACGGCGAGCAGGAACTGGCCCGCCGGGACCGGACCCGGTTGCCCAGACCCTCCGGTGACCACTCCCGGCGCGGCCCCGTGGATCTCGTCCTCACCCCGCGCCCCCCGACGAGCGACTGCGACGAGAACCCGCTGGCCGGACCGGACCTCATCCCTACGGGAACGAAGGACACGGCACATGCCTAGGAACCCCTGGTTCGAGACGGTCGCCGAGGCCCAGCGCCGGGCTCGCCGACGGCTGCCCGGTTCCGTGTACGGCGCGCTCGTCGCCGGCTCGGAGCGCGGCCGGACGCTCCGCGCCAACCTGGCCGGCTTCGCCGATCTCGGCTTCGCCCCCCGGGTCGTGGGCCACCAGGCGACACGGGACCTGTCCACGACCGTGCTCGGTGTGCCCACCGCCCTGCCTGTGCTCATCTCGCCGACCGGCGTGCAGGCCGTCGACCCCGAGGGGGAGGTCGCCGTCGCCCGCGCCGCCGCGAGCCGGGGCGTCATCATGGGCCTCAGCTCGTTCGCGAGCCGCAGTGTCGAGGACGTGGCCGCCACCGGGGCCGACGTCTTCTTCCAGCTGTACTGGAGCGGTACCCGCGAAACCATGGTGCAGCGGATGGAGCGTGCCCGGGCCGCCGGTGCCAAGGCGCTCGTCGTCACCCTCGACTGGTCCTTCTCGCACGGCCGTGACTGGGGCAGCCCCGCCATCCCCGACACGCTCGACCTGAGGACCATGCTGCGGTTCGCCCCCGACGTGCTGCCCAGGCCCGGCTGGCTGTGGAGGTTCGCCCGGTCCGGCCGCCTCCCCGACCTGACCGTGCCCAACCTGCGGGCCCCCGGCGGCGAGGCCCCCACGTTCTTCGGGGCCTACGGCGAGTGGATGCAGACCGCGCCGCCCACCTGGGACGACGTGAAGTGGCTGCGTGAGGAGTGGGGCGGCCCCTTCCTCCTCAAGGGCGTGACCCGGGTGGACGACGCCAGGCGGGCCGTCGACGCCGGTGTGCCGGCGCTGTCCGTGTCCAACCACGGAGGCAACAACCTGGACACCACCCCGGCCACCGTCCGCGTGCTCCCCGCCATCGCGGAGGCCGTCGGCGACCAGGTGGAAGTCCTCCTCGACGGGGGCGTGCGCCGCGGCGGCGACGTGGCGAAGGCATTGGCCCTGGGCGCCCGCGCGGTCCTGATCGGCCGTGCCCACCTCTGGGGCCTCGCGGCGAACGGACAGGCCGGCGTCGAGAACGTGCTGGACATCCTGCGCGGTGGGCTCGACTCGGCCGTCCTGGGCCTCGGGCACTCCTGCGTCCACGAGTTGGCGCCCGAGGACCTGGTGATACCTCCGGGCTTCTCCCTGACCCTCGGCGGCGCGGACGTACCGATGGCGCCCGCGAGGCCGCCGGCCGACGTCGAGTCACCGGTCGCCTGACCATGCCGGGGGACGCCACGTCGCCGGTCCTGGCCGACACCGTCTGGCCGGCCGTGCCGTCCGGCGCGCTCGTCCTGGTGCCGGTCGGCTCCACCGAGCAGCATGGCCCGCATCTGCCGCTCGACACCGACACCGTCGTCGCCCACGCCGTGGCCCGGCGCACGGCGGACTCCCTCGCCGCCGGACCGTACGGGCCACCGCTGGTGGCACCGCCGGTCGCGTACGGCGCGAGCGGCGAACACGCCGACTTCCCCGGGACCGCCTCCATCGGGCACGAGGCACTGCGGGCGGTGCTCGTGGAACTGACCCGCTCGCTGACTTTGTGGGCGGGCCGGGTCGTGTTCGTCAACGGCCACGGCGGCAACACGGCCCCCCTCGACACGGCCCTGTGTCTGCTGCGCGCGGAGGGCCACGACGTCGCCTGGGCCGGTTGCGAGATGCCGGGCGGCGACGCGCACGCCGGTCGCACGGAGACCTCGCTGCTGCTGCACCTGGCACCCGAGCGGGTACGGTTCGACGCCGCGACCGCCGGCGACACAAGGCCGCTCGCCGCCCTCCTGCCGGACCTGATCACCCACGGCGTCCGCGCGGTCTCACCCTCCGGCGTGCTCGGCGACCCCGCCGGGGCCTCGGCCGAGGAGGGCCGTCGGACGCTGGACGCGATGGTGGCCGCCATAGTCCGCCGGATCGGCGCCTGGACCTGCGACGCGCGGGGCCGCCTCATCGATCCTGTCCGACGGGGAGCCGTGCGCCGATGACCCTTCCCCTCGGTTTCGTCGTCGAACTCGACCGGCACACCCGGGTGGTGGACGGCGGCCGGGCTCTGCTCGGCGGCTTCCCCACCCGGCTGCTGAGGCTGACTCCGAGGGCGCGGAAGCTGCTCGTCGGAAGGACCCTCCCCGTCCGGGACGCGGCGAGTGCGCTGCTCGCCGACCGGCTGCTCGACACGGGCATGGCCCACCCCGTCGCCGCGGCGCTGCCGGCGCCCGCCGACCCGCGGTACACGGTCGTCGTACCCGTCCGTGACCGCCCACGCCAACTCGGCCGACTGCTGCGCAGCATCGGCGGGGGCACCGAGGTGATCGTGGTCGACGATGCCTCACGGCACCCGGCGGCCGTGGCCGCCGTAGCCGCCGAGCACGGTGCCCGGCTGCTCGCCCTGCCCGCCAACGTCGGCCCCGCCGGCGCCCGCAACGCCGGGCTGCGCCTGGTCACCACCCCGTACGTGGTGTTCGCCGACTCCGACATCGTGCTCGACCGGGACACGGTCCCGACCCTGCTGAGGCACTTCGCCGACCCGCGGGTCGCCATGGCCGTACCCCGCATCACCGGGCTGACCACCCATGCCACGACCTGGATCGAACGGTACGAGAACGCCCGCTCCTCCCTCGACCTGGGTGCCCACCCGGCCTCGGTACGCCCCGGCACCCCCGTCTCCTGGGCGTCCTCGGCCTGCGTCGTGGCCCGGGTGGACGGGCTGGCGGAGGGCTTCGACGAGGGCATGCGGGTCGGCGAGGACGTCGACCTGTGCTGGCGGCTGATCGACGCCGGCCGACGGGTCCGGTACGAGCCCGCCGTCCGGGCCGCCCACGAACATCGGGTACGGGCGGGGGAGTGGCTGCTGCGCAAGGCGGTGTACGGCAGCGGAGCCCAGCCCCTGGCCCGTCGGCACCCCGAGCACATCGCACCCGCCGTGTTCGCCCCGTGGAGCGCGGTGTTCGCCGCCGCGCTGCTCGCCCAGCGCCGCTGGTCGGTTCCGGTCGCGGGAGCCGTCCTCGGTATCGTCACCGTACGCGTCGCCCGCAAGCTCGACGGCGTCCGGCACCCCTACCGGCCGGCCGTGCGGCTCACCGCCAACGGCGCGCTGGGCACCCTGACCCAGACCTCCGCGCTGCTGACGCGCCACTGGTGGCCGCTCACGGCGATCGGCTGTGCGGTCTCCCGCCGGATGCGCCGGGCCACGGCGGTCGCCGCCCTGGCCGACATCGCGCTCGAGTACCGACGTGATCAGGCCAGTCCCGACCCCCTCCGCTACGGCATCGCCCGCCGTCTCGACGACCTCGCGTACGGCGCCGGGGTGTGGTTCTCCGCGATCGAGGGCCGCTCCACCGCCGCGCTGCGCCCCCGTGTCACGCGCCGCGGCGGCTCAGTCCCGGTCAGCGGAAAGCGACCGGCGAAAGCCGGTTCCACGCCCCGACACTGAGGCCATCCCGCCGCCAAGGACGTGCGGCGCATGCGATGGATCAGTCACCAGGAGGTGGGCGGAGTGACGCATGAAGTGGTCGGCCGTGTCGAGGAACTGGGTGCCGAACTGACCGGACTCGCCGACGAGAACGAGTCACTCGGCAAGCTGAGCGAACGGACTGTCGAACTGCTCCGTTCCGCCGGGGTCATCCGGCTGCTCCAGCCCAAGGAGTTCGGCGGATTCGGCGCTCATCCCCGGGACTTCGCGGAGGCCGTGATGGCCGTCGCCCGGCACGACGGGGCCGCCGGCTGGGTGTGCGGCGTCGTCGGAGTGCACCCGTGGGAGCTGGCCCAGATGGACCCCAGGCTCGCCCACGAGGTATGGGACGAGAACCCGGACACCTGGATCGCCTCGCCCTACATGCCGGGCGGGATCGCCGACCCGGTGGACGGCGGCTATGTCCTCAGCGGCCGCTGGCCCTTCTCCTCGGGCAGCGACCACTGCGAGTGGGACTTCCTCGGCGCGCTCCTCGGCGACGGCAAGGGCAGGCCCGCGGGGCCGATCACCGTGATGCACGTCGTGCTGCCCCGCTCGGACTACGAGATCATCGACGGTACCTGGGACGTGGTCGGCCTGTCCGGCACCGGCAGCAAGGACGTCGTCGTCGACAAGGCGTTCATCCCCGAGTACCGCACCATCAGGCAGGAAGTCGTCCAGGAGGGCAGGGCCGCCGAGGCGGTCGGGCTGACCGACACCCTGTACAAGCTGCCGTTCAGCTCGATGTTCCCGCTCGGGATCACCGCCGCGGTGATCGGCATCTGCGAGGGCGCCCTCGCCGTCCACCTGGCCCAGCAGAAGGACCGGGTCGCCGTGACCGGCGTCCAGGTGCGCGACGACCCGTACGTCCTGTACGCCGCCGGTGAGGCCGCTGCCGAGATCGCTGCCTCGCGGGTCCAGCTCATGGACGGCATCAGCAGGTTGTACGACCAGGTGGAGGCCGGTAAGCCGATCACCGTGGAGGACCGGGCGAACGTCCGGCGCAACCAGGTGCGTTGTGCGTGGCGGGCCGTCGCCGCACTGGACGAGATCTTCGCCCGCTCCGGCGGCAACGCCATCCGCAGGGGCAACCCGATGCAGCGGTACTGGCGCGACGCGCACGTCGGACTCCAGCACATGATCCATGTGCCGGGCTCCGCGTACCACGCGAACGCGCTGGCCGCGATGGGCATCGAGCTGCCCGAGCCGATGCGCATCCTGATATGAGCGAGGGCGTGACACCCTCCCGGACGGAGGACGCGATCGACGGGCGGCGGTTCCGCGACGTCCTCGGCAACTTCCCCACGAGCGTGGTCGCGATCACCACCACGGACGCCGGGGAACGGCCGCACGGCATGATCGTCGGCACCTTCACGTCCGTGTCGCTCGACCCGCCGCTGGTGTCCTTTCTCGCGGACCGCTCCTCCACGACCCTGCGGACGATCAGAACCGCGGGCCGCTTCTGCGCCAACGCCCTCGCGGGCAACCAGGAACGGCTGTCCCGACGGATGGCGACGGGCCCGGCGCCCGAGCGGTTCGCCAACACGGCCTGGCGGGCGTCACCGCTCGGCAGTCCGGTGCTGGACGGCATCGTCGCGTGGGTCGACTGCGCGGTGGAGCAGGTCGTAGAGATCGGAGATCACCTGCTGGTCGTCGGGCGGGTACGGGACCTGCGCGTCGAGTCGATGAAGACCCCGTTGCTGTTCTTCCGGGGCGGATACGGCGACTATCTGTCGAACGCGGCGCTGCTGCTGGACAGGCTCGTCGGCTGGGACGAGATCGGTCGGTAGCCACCGGTGGACACCGGTGGGCACACAAAGGGAGCCGCAGATGAAGAAAGACCTGTACATAAGATTGCAGCGCGTGTCGGCGTGGTGCGGCGTCATCCTCTTCGTGGGGTTCTTCGCCGCCTTCGCGGTGGGTCACCTCACCCCGCCGATGAGTCCGACCGAGAGCCCCGAGGACATCGTCACCTTCCTCAAGGACCACCGCACCGGGATCCTCACCTGCGTGGCCCTCATGGTTCTGCTCGTCCCGTTCGAATACCCGTACGTCATCGTGACGAGCCTGCAGCTGCGCCGGGTCGAGGGCGGCTGGGGCATGCTCTCCATGATCCAGCTCACCACGGGTGTGGTGGCCCCGCTCGGGTTCTTCTTCCCGCTGGCGATTCTCGCCGCGGCGGCCTACCGGCCTCAGAACCACTCTGCCGACGTCCTGTCCGCGATGACCGACACCTTCTGGCTCATGTTCGTGGGCAACGCCTGCATCTTCGTCCTCCAGGTCTGGTCGATCGGCTACGCCGCGTTCATCGACCACACCCGCCGGAAGCCGATCTTCCCGCGCTGGTACGGCTGGCTCAGCATGGTGCTCGGAGTGCTGCTCGTCCCGGGCGCCTTCGTCTTCCTGAACCAGACCGGACCGCTCGCCTGGAACGGACTCCTGGCGTACCTGATCCCCTCGATCGCGTACGTCTTCTGGAAGATCGCCACGCCGTACGTGCTGTTGAAGGCGATCACGCGCGAGGAGAAGGAGCTGGCCGACAAGCCGGCTGACGAACCGGTGACCGTGTAGCACAGCCGAGACCGTGGTGGCCCCGCGACAGTCCTCGCGGGGCCACAGACGTGTGAGGAGCCACGGACCTTCTAGACGGAGAGCGCGAACCCGCCCGTCACACGCAGGGTTTCGCCGGTGACGAAGGACGCCCTGGACGACACCAGATACAGCAGCGCGTCGACGATGTCCTGCTCCCGGCCCTCCTGCCGCAGGATCTGCTCCCCGAGGACGCGGTCCGCCTCGGCCGGGGACAGCTGGGCCCGTACGGCGTCCGTGAGGATCAGGCCCGGCGCGATGGCGTTGACCCGGATGCCGTCGGCGGCGAATTCGCGCGCGAAGGACACCGTCAGCCCCCGCACGGCGAGCTTGGAGACACCGTAGACGCTGCGGTTCGCGTAGGCCGCCGACGAGGAGATGTTGACGATGCAGGCGCCGGGCCGTCCCCGCATGGCCTCGTGGGCCGCGAGCGAGCAGATGACGGTGCCCATGACGTTGACGTCGAGCACCCGCCGTACCCCGGCCAGGCCCAGTTCGGTGAACGGCTTGTTGTAGGCGGCGTGCAGACCGGCGTTGTTGACCAGGATGTCGAGTCCGCCGTGGCGTTCGACGATCTGGCTCACGACCGCGCCGACCTCGGCCTCGTCGGCCACGTCACAGGCGATTCCGGTCGCGCCCAGGCCCTTCGCGGTGAGTTCCGCCGCGGCCCCGGCCGCCGCCCCGCCGTCGATGTCGGCGAGCACGACGTGCGCGCCCAGGGCGGACAGCGACTCACCGAACGCCTTGCCGAAGCCGCGGCCGCCGCCGGTGATCAGTGCCACTTTGCCGTCGTGTTCCATCAGCACGTCCTCATGTCGGGATCACTTCGGGATCACTTCGGGATCACTTCGGGCCGAACCGCTGGCCGGCGTCCAGCCGCAGGCACTGGCCGTTGAGCATCGGGTTGTCGACGACGGCGAGCGCGAGCCTGGCGTACTCCTCGGGGCGGCCCAGGCGCCGGGGGAACGCGGCGTCCCTCACCAGCGCCGCCCGGGTCTCGGCGGGGATCTTCTCGGTGGCGCCCGTCTCGAACAGGCTGGGCGCGATGGCGACGACGCGGATGCCGAGCGAGCCGAGGTCGCGGGCCATGGTGAGGCTCATCCCGGCGATCGCCGCCTTGGCGGCCGAGTAGGCGACCTGGCCGATCTGCCCCTCGAAGGCGGCGATCGACGACGTGTTGACGATGACGCCCCGCTCGCCGTCGGGCTCCTCGGGTTCATTGCGGCTTATGTGCGCGGCGGCCAGCCTGCTGATGTTGAAGGTGGCGACGGCGTTCAGGTCGAGCACCCGGCGGAAGCTCTCCAGATCGTGCGGACCGTCCCTGCCCAGGGTGCGCCGCACGCTGCCGCCGCCCGCCGTGGTCACCGACACATGCAGGCCGCCCAGTCCGTCGACGGCCGCGTCCAGCGCGCTCGCGGTGGCCTCGAAGTCGGTCACGTCGACGGGGTGGAAGCTCCCACCGAACGCGGCGGCCACCTCCTCGCCCGCCGACGCCGGGCGGTCGAGTACGGCGACGTCCGCGCCGCGGGCCGCGAGCAGCTCGGCGGTGGCCCGGCCCATGCCGGAGGCGCCGCCGAACACCACGACCTTCTTGCCCTTGATCTCCATCGGGAACCTTTCGGATCGTTCGCTCGGAGGGGGCCTGCGCTCAGGCCGGCACGGAAGCCCGTCGCAGGAGGGTGCACAGCCGGTCCCGGTGGACCGCGGCGTCCCCGTACAGCACGCTGTCGGCGCGGGCCCGGCGCAGGTGGAGGTGGAGGTCGTGCTCCCAGGTGAAGCCGATGCCGCCGTGCAGCTGCAGGGCCCGGGCCGAGACCTCACCGGAGCCGGCCGCGACGTACGAGGCCGCGGCACAGGCCGCCCGGCCGGCGCCCTCGGCACCGGCGTCGGCGGCCATCGCCGCGTACGAGGTGGCGGCCCGGGCGCCGTGCACCAGGAGAGCCATGTCGGCGCACGCGTGCTTGACGGCCTGGAACGTTCCGATCGGCCGCCCGAACTGAACCCGGGACCTGACGTGTTCGACGGTGAGCTTCAGCATGCGCTCCATCACCCCCAGCGCGTCGGCGCACCGCAGCACCGACGCCTCGTCGAGCAGCCGCTGGATCTCGTCGGGCCCGGCGGTGAGGCGGCGCCCGCGCGCGACGCGTACACCCTCGAACCGGACCTCGTGGAACGAACGGGTCAGGTCCAGGACCCGCTGCCGGCGGACGCTGACGCCAGGGGCCGTCCGGTCGATCAGGAACGATGCCGGAACGCCGTCGTGGAGCGCGGTCACGAGCAGCCATCGGGCGCCGCCCGCGTCCTGCACCGCTGTCTTGACCCCGTCGAGGACGATGACGTCCCCCTCGGTCCGGGCGGTGGCGCGGACACCGTCGAGGGACCAGGGAAGCCGCGGTTCGGCGAAGGCCCAGGTGGCCCAGCCGTCTCCCGCGGCCAGCGCCGGCAGCGCCTCGGCCCGCAGCTCGGGCGGCCCGGCGGCGGCCAGCGCCCTGCCGACGACCGCGGTGGGTGCGAAGGGGCCCCGCCCGAGGGCGTGTCCGACCTCCTCGGCGACGAGGGCGAGTTCCACCAGACCCTGGCCGGAACCGCCGTACTCCTCGGGCAGGGCCAGGCCGGGCCAGCCGAGGTCGGCGGTCAGCCGCCACACCTCCGGGTCGACGTCCTCCTCTCGATCCGCCCACGCCCGTACGCGCTCGATCGGGGCTCGGTCCGACAGCAGGTCGCGCGAGGCCTCGCGGAGCAGGATCTGTTCCGCACTGAGCTCGAAGTTCACACTCAGCAAGGTATCCTTTATTGGCTGCGTGGTCGAGATCTCGGCCGGATTTCTCCCCCCACCTCTTAGTGGCTCTCACATTTAAGTACTCTTAATTCCATGGTTGATGCCGTTCTTCTCTCCGCGTGCCGCACCGCGATCGGAACCGCCCGCCGAGGAACCCTGCGGGACACCGACGCCTTCGAACTCGCCACCGTCGTCGTCCGCGAGGCCGCGCACCGCAGTGGCCTGCCACTCGGCGCGATCGACGACGTCGTCCTCGGCGAATCCCTCGCCGGCGGCGGCGACATCGCCCGCTACGCGGCGCTCCGGGCGGGGCTCACCCATGTCCCGGGCCTGGCGCACAACCGGCACTGTGCCTCCGGTCTGGCGAGCGTGGCGACCGCCGCCGCGAGTGTGCGGGCCGGGATGGACCGCGCGGTGATCGCGGGCGGAACCCATTCGTCGTCGACCGCGCCGGTCGCCCGGCGGCGCAAACCCGGCACCGACGACTGGCAGGACCCCTGGATGGCCCCGACCCATGTCCCGACGCCCGAGGCGCCCAACGACGACATGGGGGTCCTCGTAGGCTGGAACACCGCCCGGCTGACCGGGCTCACCCGTGCCGAGATGGACGCCTGGGCCCTGAGATCCCACGAGCGCGCCGTACGGGCCGTCGACGAAGGCCGGTTCACCGACGAGATCGTGCCCGTGAAGGTCACCGACCGGGACGGTACGGCTTCGGTGTTCGACACCGACGAGCATCCACGGCGCGACACCAGCATCGAGAAACTGGCCGCGCTCAAGGCGCTGCACCCGGAGATCGAGGGCTTCTCCATCACGGCCGGCAACTCCAGCGGCGTCAATGACGGCGCGGCCGCGGTCGTCGTCGCCGACGCCGCCCTGGCCGCCGCGCACGGCCTCACCCCGATCGCGACCGTACGGTCCTGGGCGAGTGTGGGGGTCGACCCCGTCGAGACGGGGCTCGCGCCGGTCGCCGCGATCCGCAAGGCCCTGGACCGGGCCGGGCTCGGCATCGACGACGTGGACCTGTTCGAGGTCAACGAGGCCTTCGCCGCGGTGGCCGTCGCCACCACCCGGGAACTGGGGCTCGACCCCGAGCGGGTCAACCCGTTCGGCAGCGGGTGCAGCCTCGGCCACCCGATCGCCACCACGGGCACGCGGATGGTCGTGACCCTGGCACACGAGTTGCGCCGCCGGGGCGGTGGTACCGCCGTCGCCGCCATGTGCGCGGGCGGAGGCATGGGCTCGGCCATGGTCGTCACGGTCTGAACGGCCGTGGCCGAAGCCGGAGCCGAGGGCCTGGATCACCACTGGCACCGGCTCTCCACGGGGGCACGTAGAGACCCTGCGGAGGTGGTGCGGGCGTCCCGCACACCGGTGCTCGGCGTGACAACGGCCTCTGCTGCACGGGGCACTGGAGCCGGCACTCTCGCGGACGGTGAGGACACCAGCCTCGCCCTCGCCCTCGCGCTGGAGGGGACGGGTGAAACCGCGCCGGCGTCCTGGTGCGGCGAGGCCGCTGGGCGGACGAGCGGGTCGTAGCGGGGTGAAACCGTCGCGGTGTGGTCCGTCCTGCTTGTCGATGGTGAGGGGCCGGTCTCATCCACGCCCCGGCGCTGGAGGTGCGGGCGAGCACACCGGCGTCCTGACCTGGCTGATGTGGCGCGACGGTTCGCGGACCGGACGAGCACGGGCCATAGCGGGTGCGGACCGTCGCAGCGAGGTGCCTGGGACCGAAGCGCGGGAGCGTGGGACCGTCAGGCCGCCGTGGCCTGCCCGAGGTAGCGGCGCAGCAGTTCCGGCCCGGCCCGGTCCGCGTCGCCCGCCCACGCGATCGAGCCGCGCCGCAGGACCAGACAGCGGTCGGCGATGTGGAGCGCCCGGCTCGCGAACTGCTCGATCATGATCACGGCCACCCCGGCGGCCCTGGCCCGCCGCAGGCCCTCGAAGACCACGTCGACCATCTTCGGCGAGAGTCCGAGCGAGAGCTCGTCGGCGATCACGAGCCGGGGGTCGACCATCAGGGCCCGGGCGAGGGAGAGCATCTGCTGCTCGCCGCCCGACAGCGTCCCCGCCGCCTGCCGCTGCCGTTCCCGCAGGACGGGAGGCGGCCGGCTGGCTCAGTGCCGACCTGCTCCTTCACGGGCTGGAGAAGGCGGGCTGCGCCGCGAGCCGGGAGGAGCTGATGGCGGCGCTGCGCACCGACAGGAGCGCACCCGCATGCGGTGAGCGCATAGCCGGTGTGAAGGTGAGCATCAAGCAGGGCGGGCGGTGGCCGGGCCGCTCAGCGCGCGGCCCAGCTGACCGTCTTGGTCTGCAGATACTCGTCCAGCCCGAACTCGCCCCACTCACGCCCCAGTCCGCTCTGTTTGTAGCCGCCGAACGCGGCCCGCGGGTTCACCCCGGCGCTGCCCCCGTTGATCGTGACACCGCCGGCCCGGATGCGGGAGGCCATCTCGTACGCGGTCGTGGTGTCGGCGCTCCAGACGGCGCCGGCGAGGCCGTAGGGACTGTCGTTCGCGATGCGTACCGCCTCCTCGTCCGTGCGGAACGGGATGACGACCCCGACCGGCCCGAAGAACTCCGTGCGCGCGATGGTCATGTCGTTGTCGACGCCGGTGAAGAGGGTGGGTTCCACGAAGTAGCCCCGGTCCAGACCGGTGGGACGCCTGCCGCCGTGGACGAGACGCGCCCCCTCCTCCTCGCCGCTCCGGATGAGCTTCTCGACCTTGTCCCGCTGCGCCGCGCTGATCAGCGGGCCCATGGTGGTGGCGGGGTCGGCGGGGTCGCCGACCCTGACCGCGGTGAGGGCGGCCCTCAGCCGGTCGACCAGTTCGTCGTGGACGGACTCGTGCACGAGTGTGCGGGTCAGCAGGGAGCAGCCCTGTCCGGCATGGGTGGTGATGCCCGCGAGCGCGGAACGGACGGCGCCGTCGAGGTCGCCGTCGGCGCGGACGATGTTGGCGGACTTGCCGCCGAGTTCGAGGACGACCTTCTTCAGCGAGGCGGCTGCCTGGGTGTGGACCGTACGGCCCACCGTGTCGGAGCCGGTGAAGCTCACCAGGTCCACCATCGGGTGGGTGGTGAGCTCACGGCCGGCCGCGATGTCGCCGGTCACGATGTTGAGCACGCCCGGCGGCAGCCCGGCGGCGTCGGCGAAGTCGCCGATCAGCAGGGATTCCAGGGGGGTGGCCGGCGCCGGCTTCAGTACGGCGGTACAGCCCGCGGCGAGGGCCGGTATCACCTTCATCATGCTGAGGAAGAAGGGGAAGTTGTAGGCGGAGATCAGTGCGCACACGCCGAACGCCTCGCGGCGCAGCACCCCTTGGCAGATGCCGATGCCCGGCGCGATCGTCGGGGCCATCGGGTGCTCCCACCCGAAGGAGGGCATCACCCGCTCGGCCATGTCCCGCAGATGTGCGACCGGGACCCGGGTCTGGAGGGTCTCGGCCAGCGCGCGGACCGAGCCGGCCTCGGCCATGTTGACCGTCACGAGTTCCGGTAGCCGGCGCTCCATCTCCTCGGCCATGCGCAGCAGGACGGCGGCCCGTTCGGCGGGCCGCATCCGTGGCCAGGGTCCCTCGTCGAAGGCCCGCCGGGCCGCCTCGACGGCCTGGCGCACATCCGCCGGTGACGCGTCGGGGACCTCCGCGACCGTCTCCTCGGTCGCCGGATTGCGGACGAGGAGACGGGTGTCCGTCCGGCCCTCGGTCCGTCGTCCGTCGATGTAGAGCCGCGAAGAGAACGAGTGCACCGCCGTCATATGCCGTCTCCTGGTCACCTCTCGATGGGCAATTTGAGTGTACTGAATTAATGCATCCAGGGAAGGGGTGCGCGGTTGTCGGCTCCGTGTCAGGGAAATGTCAGCCTCTGACCTGGGAGGGTTCCGTCATTCCGTATGCCGAATTATTGACTGGACCGGTCGGTACAGCTAACTTCGGCTCCACTGCGGGTTGGGTTCCCCTCTGAACGACGAGGTTCGAAAGAGGTACCGTTTGTGTTCAAGGAATTTGTCGTGTCCGGCGACTCGCACATCATCGAGCCGGTCGATCTCTTCAAGACCCGGTTGCCCAGGCAGCTTCGGGAGCGGGCTCTGTGGGAAGAGGAGTTCACGCTGGACGAGCCGATCGTCGAGGGCGGGCACACCGAGTTCAAGAAGCTCCACACCATCGGCTACGACGGCTGGACCATCTCCAAGTACCGCCAGTTCGGCGGGGCCACCCCGGACGGGGAGCCGGACCACATCCTGCGGGACATGAACCTCGACGGCGTCGACGCCTCGGTGATGTTCCCCAACCTGTCGCTGTTCGTGCTGTTCACCGACGACCATGAGCTCTCGATGGCGCACGCGCGCGTGTGGAACGACTACATCGCCGAGCGGTTCCTCCAGCACAAGGACCGGCTGCGTCCGACCGCGGCCATCCCCGTCACGGACATCCCGGAGGCCGTCGCCGAGGTCGGACGGTGCGCGCGCCTCGGGCTTGGCGCGATCCTGATCCCGGAGACCCCGCCGGTGCCGTACGCGTCCCGGATCTACGACCCGCTGTGGGCCGCCGCCCAGACGCACGGGATGCCGGTGTTCATCCACGTCGCCACCGGCGGGGTGAAGACGAAGGAGCACGCCTCGGAGACGGCGACGACGGTCCGTCAGATGATGATGGCCGTCAACATGGGCAAGGGCCAGCTGACCGACGACATGGTGTCGGGCCGGCTGCAGAACTCGGCCGCGGGGTTCTCCAGCCCGCAGCGCATCATCGCCGACCTCGTCGGCGGGGGTGTCTGCGAGCGGTTCCCGAACCTGCACTTCAACCTGATCGAGTTCAGCGCCGGCTGGCTGGTCTCCTACATGGGCTTCATGGACAAGTCCTTCCGGACCGGCATCGGCCAGGACGCCGACTGGTGGCTCGGCTTCTGGGACGACGACCGCTCGCCGAAGGACCAGCCGGCCATGGGACGGCTGTTCACCATCAACGAGAAGTGGCCCTACCCGCTCAAGCCCAGCGAGTACATCCAGCGTCAGATCCACGTCCAGTTCGCGGACGACCCCACGGCGGTCAGGGCCCGCCACATCACCGGTGTGTCCACGATCATGTGGGGCAACGACTACCCGCACGCCGAGGGCACCTTCCGCAGCAGCGCGGACTGCGTCGCGTTCAACTTCGACGACACGGTCTCCGACGAGGACCGCGCGGCGATCCTGGGCGGCACGCTGGCCGACGTCGTGCACTTCGACAAGAGCCAGAAGCTCGCCCCCGCCCCTGAGAACGCCTGAACCGCGATCGATTTGCGGGTCGGCCCCGGAGCGCTCTCGCTCCGGGGCCGACCCGTGTCCGGCGCTCAGTCGCGGTCCGGTACGGCGCCGATCAGGTCGAGGGCGGCCGAGGCGTACGCGGCCCGTCGCCGACGGCTCACCATGAAGCTCGGAGGCGCCAGGTAGCCGACGTCGCGTGGCAGTGATCCGGCACGGCGGGCCAGGGCGTCCTTCGCGTCGGCGGTCGATCCGCAGACCGCGATCCCGGTGAGCATCTCGTCGGTGACCGCCCGCGCCATCCCGTCGGTGTCGCCCGCCCGGAACGCCGCACGGATCCGCGCCACGGGTTCCTCCCAGCCGTGGTGGGCGACGTAGGGGTCGTAGGTCTTGACGGTGAGGTAGAAGGCGATCATGCGCCGGGCGTCGGCGATGGCGCGTTGTGGTGCCGAGTCGTCGACCGCGGTGATGATCCAGCCGTGTTCGATCGGACGTGCACCGGTTCGGCCACCCTCGCCCTCGGCCGCGCCGCGCTCGGCCGAGGGCCGTACGACCTTGTTCCACCAGTCGCCGGTGAACAGACCGTGCCCGATCACCCCGTCGGCGACCCTGCCCGCCGTCGTCGCCATGCGGGTGTTGAACGCGGCGAGCAGGACGGGGATGTCCAGCCGGCCCAGCACCGGAGCGCGGACATCGGCGTCGAGTGTGTAGAACTCGCCGGAGTAGTGGACCTTCTCGCCGTTCTCCGCGTGCAGCCAGGCCCGCACCGCGGCGACGGTCTCGGCGATCCGGCCCACGGGGCGATCGGCGGGCACACCCAGCCAGTCCCGGTTGATGCGGAACGCCGCGCTGCCCAGGCCGAGGAACAGCCGGCCCGGAGCCCGGGCGTGCAGCTGGCGCAGGGCGGTGGCGTGTGCGTAGGGGGTGCGGGCGAACGCGTAGGCGATGGCAGGTCCCGCCATGGCCCGTTCTGTGTTCGCCACGATGTCGGCCACCGTGAGGTAGGCGTCGTGATCGACGAACTCCCCGGCGCAGAAGACGCCGACACCCGCCTGCTCCGCCTCCCGTCCGACGTCCCGGCCGGGCCAGGGCATGCCGAACCGCATGAGAGCCTCCCAGTGATTACCCTGAAGGTGGATTCCTTCCCTAAAAAGGTACACTTATTTCAGGGGAGGGTGGGGAAGGTCAGCGCAGCCTCCACTGTCCCCCGCGTACCGCGGAGCGGTCGACCTCGGCCTTGCCGAGGGGGTTTCCGATCTGCGTGTACGACAGGCCGGTGCGCAGCGCCTGGCTGCGCGTCGAGTCCAGCGACTCCCAGATCGCGCGGACGGTGCCCTGGACGGCGGCGGGGGGTTTGGCGGCGATGATCCGGGCGATCTCGTCGGCCCGGTCCCACAGTCGCTCACCCGGGAGAACCTCGCTGACCAGGCCGATCTGCAGGGCGCGCGCGGCCGACACGCGCTCGTCCAGGCCGAGCAGGGCGATGCGCAGCGCCTCGCCGAGCGGAATGCGCCGGGCCAGGCCGATCGGCTCCAGGGCCGCGGTGAGGCCATAGCTGACATGGGGGTCGAAGAACGTGGCGTCCTCCGAGCAGATCATGATGTCGGCTTCGTTGAGCCAGTAGAAGGCGCCGCCGGCGGCCATGCCGCGCACCGCGCACACCAGGGGTTTCCACACCTGGTTCAGCTTCGGCGAGAGGTACTCGCCGGGATCGGTCTGCGACCAGACGTTGGGGTGGCGGTCGATCCCCTCCTTGACGTCCATGCCGGTGCAGAACGCCCGGTCGCCGGCGCCACGCAGCACGACGACGCGCACGTCGTCGTCGGTTCTGACGGTGCGCCAGAGGGCGGCGAACTCCTCCAGCATCCGCTGGTTGAAGCCGTTCATGGCCTGAGGTCGATTGAGCGTGATCGTGGCGACGTGGTCGGTCACCTCGTACAGCACGGTCTCGAGTTCCATTCAGCGGCTCCGTTCTCGACGAGATCAGCGAAAGTAGTATACTTTTCTCTGGTTACTCGGTGTCGTTGGATCGGCACCACGAGAGCCGCGGAGGACACTGCGATGAGGCCACGCGTGGGGCAGATGCTCGCCAGTACGGTCGACACGACGGCGGTGATCGTCGTGCGGTGCCCGGACGACGAGCTGGAGATCACGTGCGGCGGGGCCGCCATGGTCGAGGGGAACGGACCAGCGGCCCTCACCGGTACGCCCGCCCCCGATCCGCTGGGCGGTTCACTGCTCGGCAAGCGGTACGCCGACGAGGACCTCGGCGTCGAGCTGCTCTGCACCAAGCCGGGACCGGGCTCGCTGGCGGTCAACGGCGTGCGGCTGCCGATGAAGAGCGCCAAGCCGCTCCCCGCCTCGGACTGACGGGCGGGGCGGCCCATGAACATATCGATGCTGCTGGACATGGCCGCCGAGGGTTTCGGCGACCGGGTCGTCATCGGGCGCGCGGAGAGCGGGCTGACCGCCGGACGCCTGCGTGAACTGGCCGCGGGCGGGGCCGACCTGGTGCGGGCCGCCGACGCCGACGCGATCGTGTACCTCGCGGTGAACGGCCCGGCCCTGCCCGTCGCGCTGTTCGCGGCGGCCCGCACCGGAGTACCGCTGGTGCCGGTCAACTATCGCCTGGGCGATGCGCAGTTGGACGCGATCCTGGCCAACCATCCCCGCGCGATCGGCATCGCCGACCGGGAGCACGGCGAGGCGCTGCGCCGCGTGGGGGTGTCGGTCCGTACGCCGGACGAGTGGCTCGCGCGGACCGCGGAGCACCGCACCCGCCCCGCCGCCGACGATCCGGCCCCACCCGACGCGCCCGCCGTCCTCATCTACACGAGCGGGACGACCTCGGCGCCCAAGGGCGTGGTCCTGCGCCACCGCAACCTGGTGTCGTACGTGCTCGGCACCGTGGAGTTCGCCGGCGCCGCCCCCGCCGAGGCGGCCCTGGTGAGCGTTCCGCCGTACCACATCGCCGGCGTCTCAGGCGTGCTGACGAATCTGTACGCCGGACGCCGGGCCCTGACCCTGGAGCAGTTCACTCCGGACGGCTGGCTCGGCCTGGTGCGGGAGCAGCGGATCACCAACGCGATGGTGGTGCCGACGATGCTCGCCCGCATCATGCACGCCGAGGGGCTGGACCGGTCGGTGCCCTCGCTGCGCGCGCTCGCCTACGGCGGGGCCCGGATGCCGGTCCGGGTCATCGAGGCCGCCCTGAGCGCGTGGCCGCACGTGGACTTCGTGAACGCCTACGGGCTGACGGAGACCTCGTCCACGATCACCGTCCTCGGGCCGCGGGAACACCGGACGGCCGTCGCGAGCGACGATCCCGTGGTGCGGGCCCGGCTCGGCTCCGCCGGGCTGCCGGTACCGGGGGTCGAACTGGAGGTCCGTGACCCGCTCGGCGGGCTCATGGCCCCGGGGGAGACCGGCCAGATCTGGGTGCGTGGCGAGCAGGTCTCGGGCGAGTACGCGGGACAGGGATCCTCGGTCGACGAACGGGGCTTCTTCCACACCCGGGACCAGGGGCATCTCGACGCCGACGGTTACCTGTACATCGAGGGCAGGGCCGACGACACGATCATCCGAGGCGCCGAGAACATAGCGCCGACCGAGATCGAGGACGTCCTGATGGCCCACCCGGACGTGCTCGACGCGGTCGTCGTGGGCGTCCCGGACGAGGAGTGGGGCCAGCGGATCGAGGCGGTGGTCGTCCTGCGCGACGGGGTGGCCGTCGACGGCGACGACCTGCGAGCGCAGGTGCGGGGCACACTGCGTGGCTCGAAGACACCGGAACGCATCTCACGCTGGCCCGAGCTGCCCCGCACCCCCACGGGCAAACTCCTGCGCCGCGACGTCGTCAAGGCACTGACCAGCGAAAGCCGGCAGGCCGCCGGCCGACAGGGATGAGGACATGAGCGTCGTCGCGGACAGCGCCGATCCGACGGCGGAGCTGGCGCAGCGGGCGGGCGCCGCGCTGCGCGGCTGGGCCCCGGACGCCACCGTGGAGTCGGTCGAGCCGCTGGCCGGAGGCACGTCCAGCCTCACCTACGTCGCCGTGCTGTCGGGTGCCCCCGACGGCTACGAGCGGGTGGTGCTCAAAGTGGCCCCGCCAGGCCTGGAACCGGTCCGCAACCGCGATGTGCTGCGGCAGGGCCGTCTTATGCGCCTGCTCGGCGACGTGGCCGGCGTGCGGGTGCCCAAGGTGCTTTTCAGCGACAAGGGCGCGCCCACGGCCCGCCAGCCCTTCGTCGCCATGGAGCTCGTGCCCGGAGAGTGCGTGGAGCCGGTGCTCGTGCCCCGGGGGACCGTGCCGGCCGGGCAGGTACGGGCCCGCGCGCTCGACGCGGCCCGGATGCTCGCCCACCTGCACCGCGTGGACCCCAAGCGCACCGCCCTGGCAGTGGAGCCGGTCGTCACGCCCGGCGCCGAGATCGACCGCTGGACCCGGGCGTTCACGACCGTGCCCGAGGATCTGCGCACCGGATACGAGGCGGTCGAGGCACGGCTGCGCGCGACCATGCCCGCCGCGATGATGCCGGTGATCACGCACGGCGACTACCGGCTCGGCAACACCCTGTGCGAGGGGAGCTCGGTCGGCGCTGTCATCGACTGGGAGATCTGGTCACTCGGCGATCCGCGGGTCGACATCACCTGGCTGACCTTCTTCACCGACGAGGCCCGCCACCCGGCGTCCCCGTCCCACGAACCGACCGGCATGCCCTCCAAGGCGGAACTGATCGACGCCTACCAGGAGGAGCGGGGCGGAGCACTGCCGGACCTGCCCTGGTTCGAGGCGCTGACGAAGTACAAGGAGTCCGCCGCCACGGCCCTGTTGGTCAAGCGCGGCCGGAAGGCGGGCCGTCTCACCGACATGCACCGGCGTATGCGGCCCGCGCTGCCGGTGCTGCTGGGGGAGGCGATGGAGCTGCTCGGCCGCCGTGGTTGAGCGTCCGTCCGCAGCTCAGTACAGCCCGCCGTCCACCCGGATCAGGGATCCGGTCGTGTAACCGGACGCGTCGCTCGCGAGGTACAGCGCCGTACTGATGATCTCCTCCGGCCGCCCCGGCCGGCCGGCCGCGCTGCGGGTGGTCCGGCGCTTCTCCTGCGACCACGCCTTGGAGATGTCGGTGAGGAACGGGCCGGCGGAGATGGTGTTGACCCGCACCCTGGGGCCGTACTCCAGGGCGAAGACCGTGGTCAGCGTGTTGAGCGCCGCCTTGGCGCCGGCGTACGGGCCGAACCGCGGCTGCGGGAACAGCGCTCCCGAGGAGGAGACGTTGATGATCGAGCCGCCGTCCCCCTGCGACATCCGCTGCCCGATCAGCGAGGCGAGCCGGAACGGGCCCTTGAAGTTGACCCCGATCACCTTGTCGAAGAGCTCCTCGCTGGTCTCGGCCGACGACGGTGCGAGCGGCGACATCCCGGCGTTGTTGACCAGCACGTCGACGTGGCCGAACGTCTCGTACGCGGCATCCGTGAGCCGGGCCAGGTCGTCCCAGTGACCCACGTGCGCGGCGACCGGCAGAGCGCGCCGGCCCAGGTCCCGAACCTCCGCCGCCGCCGTCTCGCACGCGTCGAGCTTGCGGCTGGCGATCACCACGTCGGCGCCCGCGGTGGCGAAGGCGCGTACCATCTCCCGGCCCAGACCCCGACTGCCGCCGGTGACGAGGGCGACCTTGCCGGACAGGTCGAACAGGTCGGCCGGGGCGATGGACCCGGTGTCGCGACCGTGCGTGTCGTGCCCGTGGGTCATGCGTCCACCCGGCCGCTGAGACTGTCGTCGTCGATGATGTGCGCGTACCGCTTGCGGGCGGCTTCCAGCTTGGGCGGGATGTGCTCGCTGGGGAACATCCCCTCGGCCGGCCGGTGGTTCTTCAGCAGCTGCCTGGCGATCGTGGCGCGGTGCACCTCGGTGGGGCCGTCGGCGAGGGCGAGGTTGGGGGCGGCCATCCACCACCTGGCGAGCGGGAGTTCGCCGGTCGTACCGAGCGAGCCGTGCAGATGGACCGCCCGCTGGATGATGTCGTGCAGCACCTTGGCCGTCTGCACCTTGCACATGGCGATCTGGGTGCGGGCGGCGCCGTGCGGCTGTGTGTCGATGATCCAGGCGGTGTGCAGCACGAGCAGCCGGAACTGCTGCAGCTCCACCCAGGAGTCGGCGATGAACTGCTGCACCGCCTGCTTCTCGGCCAGCAGGGTGCCCTGCGTACGGCGGGACAGTGCCCGCTCGCACATCATGTCGAAGGCGCGGGCGCACTTGCCGACCGTGCGCATCGCGTGATGCACGCGGCCGCCGCCGAGGCGGGCCTGGGCGACCTCGAACCCCTCACCGGGGCCGCCGAGCATCGCGTCGAGCGGGACGCGGACCTGGTGGTAACGGATGTAGGCGTGGATGCCCTCGTCGAGGTTCTCGCGCTCGTCCATGGTGCCGACGTTGCGCTTGATCTCGATGCCGGGTGTCTCGGACGGCACGATGAACATCGACATCCGCCGGTGCGGCGGCGCGTCGGGGTCGGTGACGGCCATGACGATGAGGAAGGCCGCGTACCGGGCGTTGGAGGAGAACCACTTCTCCCCGTCGATCACCCAGTGGTCGCCGTCGCGCGAGGCCCTGCACACGAACTCCTTGGGGTCCGCGCCCGCCTGAGGCTCGGTCATCGAGAAAGTGGAGACGATCTCCCCGTCGAGCAGCGGCCGGAGGTGGCGCGCCTTCTGCTGCTCGGTGCCGAACATCGCGAGGATCTCGGCGTTGCCGGTGTCCGGGGCGGCGGTGCCGAACACCGTCGGGGCCCAGTAGGAGCGGCCGAGGATCTCGTTGAGCAGCGCGAGCCGCACCTGCCCGTAGCCCTGTCCGCCCAGTTCGGGGCCCAGATGACAGGCCCACAGACCCTGCGCCCGGACCTGCTCCTGAAGCGGCCCGAGGATCGCGCGGGCCTTCTCGTTGCGGGTGTCATACGGGTCGCCGCCGTGCGGGAACAGCAGGTCGAGCGGCTCGACCTGCTCGCGCACGAAGGCCGCCGCCCAGTCCAGTCCGGCCTGGAACTCAGGATCGATCGTGAAATCCAGCATGACGAAAACAGTATACTTTTTAGCGCCCTCGGTCCATACTCGAGGGCGGAATGGGCGCATTGGGTATGCGCAATAGCGATGAGCTGCGGAGGGGTTGGTCCGATGCAGAGGCCGATGGAGGGTGTGCGGGTACTCGAGGTCGCCCAGTTCACCTTCGTGCCGGCGGCGGGTGCCGTGCTCGCCGACTGGGGCGCCGACGTGATCAAGATCGAGCACGCCGAACACGGCGACGCCCAGCGCGGGCTGGTCCGCGTGCTCGGCTACGAGGCCGCCAGCGCGGGGTCCTCGTTCCTCCCGATCATGGAGGGGCCCAACCGTGGCAAACGCAGTGTGGGCCTCGCCCTGGAGAAGCCGTCCGCACGCCCGGTGCTGGAGGAACTGATCCGGAACAGCGATGTGTTCCTCACCAACTTCCTGCCCGAGGCGCGGGCGAGACTGCGGATCGACGTGGAGGACGTCCGGGCGGTCAACCCCGACATCGTCTACGTCCGCGGCAGCGGCTTCGGCGCCCGTGGCGAGGAGGCGGGCAAGGGCGGCTTCGACAGCACGGCCTTCTGGGCGCGAGGCGGCAGCGCCGCCGGTGTCACCCCGCCCGGCGCCGACCGTATGACCCGGATGCCCGCCGGCGCCTACGGAGACTCGATGGGCGGCATGACGATCGCCGGAGGCGTCGCCGCGGCCCTGTACTCCCGGGCCGCGACCGGGCAACCGTCCGTCGTGGACGTGTCCCTGGTCGGCGTGGGCGCCTGGGCGACACAGTTCACGGTCAACCTCGCGCTGATGACCGGCGGCCCGCTCCCGTCGAACACCCCGCCCCGGCACGGCTCGGCCACCAACCCGCTCATCGGCGCCTACCGCACCTCGGACGGCCGCTGGATCGAACTGGCGATGCTGCAACCCGGCCGCTACTGGGCGGAGTTCTGCAAGCTGGCCGGCCGCGAGGAACTGGGTGCCGACGAACGCTTCGACAGCACCGAGAAGCTGATGGCGCACGCCGCCGAGGCCGCCGACATCGTCGCCGGGCTGATCGCGTCCCGTCCCTTCGCGCAGTGGACCGAGATCCTCTCCCGCGGCGAGGGACAGTGGGCGTCCGTTCAGAACGCCTGGGAGGTGGGCCAGGACCCCGCCCTGCGCGCCAACGGTCTCATCGCCCCCGTCGTGGACGCCGACGGCGTCCACCGCGAACTGGTCGCGAACCCCGTCCAGTTCGACGAGACCCCGGTCAGCCTCACCCGGGCGCCCCAGTTCGCGGAACACACCGACGAGGTGCTGCGCGAACTCGGTCTGGGCGACGAGGAGCTGATCGCGCTCAAGATCGACGGCGCGGCGACCTGACGGCCGTACGACGAGAGGAGCCGTGATGAGTACCACGCTCGAACCCGAGGGAACCCACGACGGGATGCCCGCCTACCACTTCGACAACCGCCTCGGCGGCCCGGTCCTCAGCCACCAGGAGCGCTGGGACGAGCTCGCCGGCACCCACTCCGGGTTCCGCAGCACCGTCGCCCGCGGCTACTGGGTCGTCACGGACGGCCCGGAGGTGCAGAAGGCACTCCAGGACTGGCGGACCTTCTCCAACAAGTCGGTGACGGCGCTCGAACCGGACCCGACGTTCCTGTGGATCCCCGAGATGCTCGACCCGCCGGTGCACAACGTGTGGCGCCGGCTGCTGGGCCGCTACTTCTCTCCCGGCAGCGTCGCCGCCCGTGAGCCGGAGGTCCGCCAGGTCGCGGCAAAGATGATCGACGAGCTGAAGGAGGGCGGCGGCGCCGACGTGCTCGACAAGTTCGCGCGCCGCTTTCCGACCCTGATCTTCATGCGGCTGATGGGCCTGCCCGAGGAGGACCTGGCCACCTTCCTGGCCTGGACCCACGATCTGCTGCACCTCTCCCACGGGGAGGACCCGGACGGCGCCCGGCAGATGGCGGCCATGCGGGAGGTGTCGGCGTACTTCGAGGAACAGATCGCGATGCGCCGCGAGAGCCCGCGAGACGACCTTCTCTCCCACGCGTTGGCGTGGACGATCGAGGGCGAGCCGATCAGCGACCGCGACATGCACGCCTTCTGCGTCCTGATGTTCCAGGCCGGCTTCGACACCGTCCCGATCTCGATCGGCTGGGCGCTCTACCACTTCGCCACCCACCCCGGGCAGCGCCGCGAGATCCTCGCCGATCCGTCGCTCGTCCCCACCGGGGTGGAGGAGATCCTCCGCGTCTACTCGTTCGTCGTCCCGGCGCGCAAGGCGACCAGGAACGTCGAGGTCGGCGGCTGCCCGGTCAGGGCGGGCGAGATGGTGATGCTCCCCCTGGCGGTCACCAACCGCGACCCGGGACGCTACGAGGAGCCGCTGGAGGTTGACCTGCGCCGCAGGACCACCAACCACATCGCGTTCGGCTCGGGCCCGCACCGCTGTCTCGGCTCCCACCTGGCCCGCCTCGAACTCAACGTGGCGATGGAGGAGTGGCACCAGCGCATCCCCGACTACCGGATCGCACCCGGCCAGGACCTCTGGGCACACGGCAACATGTACGGCATCACGTCGCTGCGCCTGGAGTGGTGAGGGAACGGCGATGGCACCTCCCCTCAGCGCCGCGGACCTCTATCACACCGGGATCGTCGTGCCCGACGTCGACGCCTGGAAGGCCCGCATGAGCGAGGTCGCCGGCCACCGGTGGACCGCGACCATGTCCGCGGACCTGTCGGTCCGGCTTGCCGACGGCGACCGTGTGCTGAACCTGCGCTACACGTACTCGCTCGACGCCCCGCACATCGAACTCGTCCAGGAGATCCCCGGGACCCCGTGGACGGGTGCCGACCGCATCGCCACCCACCACCTCGGCTACTTCTGCGACGACATCACCACGACCTCCGAACGACTGGAAGAAGCCGGCTTCGCCCTGGAGGCCTGCGCGCTCGTCGACGGAAACCCGTCGGTCTTCGCCTACCACCTGGCCCCCTCCGGTGTGCGGATCGAGATCGTGGACCGTGCCCGGATGCCCGACTTCGCCGCCTACCTCCGCTCGAAGACCCCCCAGTGACAGCCGAGGACGACACACACGTGGCACCCACCTTCACCCTCACCTTCACCGAGGAGCACGAGGCACTCCGTTCGACGCTGCGCCGCTTCCTGGCGGACAAGGCGCCGAGTGAGGCGATCCGTCGCTCCATGGAGTCCGAACAGGGCCACGACCCGGCGCTGTGGCGGCAGATGGCGGACCAACTCGGCCTGCACGGCATGGCGTTGCCCCAGGAGTACGGCGGCTTCGGCGGCGGCCCCGTCGAACTGGGCATCGTCCTGGAGGAGCTTGGCCGGGTCCTGCTGCCCTCGCCGTACTTCGCCACCGTGGCACTCGCCGGACAGGCACTCGCCGCGTCCGGCGACGCCACGGCGCAGGCACGCTGGCTGCCCGCGATCGCCGACGGCACCCTGACCGGCACGCTGGCCCTGGCCGAGCGGAGCGGCTCCTGGCGCCTCGAGGACGTGACCGCCACGGCCGTACGCGACGGCACCGGCTGGCGGCTGTCGGGCACGAAGATGTTCGTGATCGACGGCCACAGCGCCGAACTGCTCCTGGTCGTGGCCCGCTCGGACACCGGCCCCGCGCTGTTCGCCGTGGCCGGTGACGCGGCCGGAGTGACCCGGACCCGCCTGGAGACCCTCGACCCGACCCGTCGGCTGGCCCGCGTCGACCTCGACCGTGCCGAGGCGGTCGGCGTCGGCCCGGAAGGGGACGCCACCGGCCGTCTGCGCGCCGTGCTCGACCTCGCCGTGGTGGCGCTCGCCGCCGAACAGGTGGGCGGCGCGCGGGCCTGCCTGGACGCGGCGGTGGAGTACGCCAAGGCCCGGGTGCAGTTCGGCCGGCCCATCGGGTCCTTCCAGGCCGTCAAGCACCGCCTCGCCGACATGCTGCTGCGGATCGAGGCCGCCCGCTCGTCGGCGTACCACGCGATGGCCACGGCGGCCGAGAACGCCGGAGCGGACACGGGCGCGCTGCCGACGGCCGCCGCGCTCGCCGCCTCGTACTGCGCGGAGGCCTACACCCACGCGGCCAAGGACAACATCCAGGTCCACGGCGGGATCGGCTGCACGTGGGAGCACGAGGCACACCTCCACCTCAAGCGCGCGAAGTCGTCCGAGCAGCTCTTCGGCAGTCCGGCGACCCACCGGGGGCGGCTGGCCGACCTGGTCGGAATCTCCGCTCCCCGGCCGACGAAAGGCTCCTGACGTGGGAATTCGCGACCGTCTGTCCCGGCTGCTGGCCGACGCCGCCGCCGACGCCGAGGCGATCGAGCACGACGGCCGGTGGTGGACCTGGGGGCAGGTCCGGCAGACCGCGCGCAGTGTCGTCGAGGCACTGGACGCGGCAGGCCTGGGGTCCGGCGCCCGTGTCGGCGTCGTCCTGGAGAACCGGCCCGAGCATGTCGCGGTGATCGCCGCGGTGATCGCCTCCGGGCGCTGCCTGGTGATGCTCAGCCCGCTGCAGCCCGCCGCGCGGCTCGCGGCCGACATCGCGGGCTGCAGGCCGCCCGTCGTCGTCTCCGGTGCCGAACCCCTGGCCCGCGAGGGCGTCCTGGACGCGGTGACCGCGCACGGCGCGGCCCTGGAGCTGGGCACGGACGGCACTCTGCGGCCCGTGGGCGGTCGGGCCCCCGCCGACGCGGCGGCCGGCCCCGGCGTCGCCGTGGAGATGCTCACCTCCGGCACCACCGGCCCTCCCAAACGCGTCGACCTGCGCATCGGCCAGCTCGACCAGGCCCTCGTCTCCGGCGGGCAGATCCCCAGGACCGACCGGCTCCTGTCGCGGTCGGCGGCGCTCGTGGCCGCACCACTCGTGCACATCGGCGGACTGTGGCGGGCGCTCGCCTGTCTCGCGACCGGACGCCGGATGCTGCTGCTGCCCAAGTTCGCCGTCGAACCCTGGGCGAGCGCCGTGGAGCGCCATCGGCTGCGGGCGGTGAGCCTGGTGCCGGCGGCCCTCCGTGCCGTGCTCGACGCGGGCGTACCGAAGGAACGGCTGGCCAGCCTGCAGGTCGTCACCTCGGGTACCGCGCCCTGCCCGGCCGAACTCGCCGACGCGTTCTTCCGTACCTACGGCATCCCCGTCCTGATGACCTACGGGGCCACGGAGTTCGCCGGTGCGGTCGTCGGCTGGACACTGCCGCTGCACGAGCGGTGGTGGCCGCACAAGGCGGGCAGCGCCGGGCGCGCCTTCGACGGTGTCGAACTGCGGGTGACCGGCGAGGACGGAGCCGAACTCCCCGTCGGCCGGACCGGTCGCCTGGAGGTCCGCACCGAGCAGAGCACCCGGGGCGGCCGGACCTGGGTGCGCACCAGCGACCTCGCCCGGATCGACGCCGACCGGTTCGTGTGGATCGAGGGACGCGTCGACGACGCCATCGTCCGCGGAGGCTTCAAGGTGCAGCCGGAGACCGTCAAACGGGTGCTGGAGAGCCACCCGGCCGTGCGGGAGGCCGCCGTGGCGGGGCTGCCGGACGCCCGGCTCGGCGAGGTGCCGGTCGCGGCGGTCGAGCCCCGACCCGGCCATGCCGTGCCGGACCCCGTCGCCCTTGCCGCCCTGTGCCGTGCCCGGCTCACCCCGTACGAGGTCCCGGCGCACATCGTCGTCCTCGACGCCCTGCCCCGGACCCCGTCGAGCAAGGTCAGCAGGATCGAGTTGCTGGACCTCGTCCGCACCCGGATCGCACAGGAGGACCGGAGTTGACCACCACCGAGCGGTACGGCGTGCTCACCGACGAGGCGGTCGAGCGATCCCGTCTGCGCCTCGGCGTTCCCCAGCCCCAGCGCAACCCCCCGCACAACTACGAGGTGACCTGGGACGGCGTACGCCACTTCGCGTACGGCTACGGCGACGACAACCCCCTCTACTGCGACCCGGACCACGCGTCCGCCAGCCGCTGGGGCTCGCTCGTCGCACCTCCCACCTTCCTGTACACGATGGGGGAGGACGCCGCGCCGACGCCGGACGCCGAGACCAGGGCCCTGCTCAAGGGCGACCCCTTCGCGGGCCTCGGTTCCTACCAGGCGGTGATGGAGTTCGAGTGGTGGCGCCCGCTGCGCCTCGGGGACCGCTGCCGGGTGCTGCAGACCCAGGTGGGCGTCCACCTGAAGCCCAGCAGCTTCGGCGGCCGCACCGCACACGTCGTCCGCGACTACCTCTACGCCAACGGGCGCGGCGAGCCGCACGCCCTCAGACGCGGCACGTGGATCAACGCAGAGCGGCACACGTCGAGGAAGCGGGCCAAGGAACAGCTCGTCCAGGAGCCCTACAGCGCCGGGCAGCTCGCCGGGATCGACGCGGCCTACGCGGCCGAGACCCGGCGCGGCGCCACCCCCCGCCACTGGGAGGACGTCGAGATCGGCGAGGAGCTCCAGCCCCGGGTGAAGGGGCCGTTGACCGTCACGGACGTGGTCGTCTGGCATCTCGGGTGGGGCATGCAGCTCACACCGCCCGGTGTGTTCGGGATCGCCGCGAAGGTCCGCCGCAAGGCACCTGGCCTCTACCCGCCGAACCCGCTGAACGTCCCCGACACCGTGCAGCGACTGCACTGGGAGCCCGAGCGGGCCCGGGAACTGGGCCTGCCGAACCCCTACGACTACGGCGGCATGCGCGAGACCTGGCTGTGCCATCTGCTCACCGACTGGATCGGCGACGACGGCTGGCTGTGGAAGCTGCGCTGCGAGCACCGCAGGTTCAACTACCTCGGTGACGTCACCTGGGTGCGCGGCACCGTCGTCGGCAAACAGCTCACCGACGGGCGGGCCGAGGTGCACATCGAGGTGCGCTGCGAGAACCAGCGCGGTGAGATCACCACCCCTGGCACGGCCGTCGTCCTGCTGCCGACCCGGGAGCGCGCCGTCGAGCTCCCGGCACCGCCCGCCGCGGACCTCGACGGCATGGTCGCCCATGAACTGGCCCGGTTCGCCGTGACCGGCGATCACACGCACGATTCGAGGAGGTAGGCGTGTCGGACGAAGTGCTGGTGGAGCGCCGTGGCGCGGTCCAGGTCATCACGATCAACCGCCCGGAGAAGAAGAACGCGCTGAACGCCGCGGTGGCCGCCAAGGTGGCGGCGGCGGTCGACGAACTCGACGCGTCGGACGAGCTGCGGGTGGGCGTCCTCACCGGGGCGGGCGGGACCTTCTCGGCGGGGATGGACCTCAAGGCGTGGCTGCGCGGTGAGACCCCCGCGATCGAGGGCCGAGGCCTGTGCGGGATCAGCCTGACGCCGCCGCGCAAGCCGCTGATCGGCGCGGTCGAGGGCTGGGCCCTGGCCGGTGGCTTCGAACTGCTGCTGGCCTGCGACCTCGTCGTCGCCGCCCGCACCGCGCGGTTCGGCGTGCCCGAGGTGACCCGGTCGCTGGTCGCCCGCGCGGGCGCCGCCCTCCACCTGCCCCGCCGGATCCCGTACGCGATCGCCCTGGAACTGCTGCTCACGGGCCAGGCGATCGACGCCGAACGGGCCGCCGCGTACGGCCTGGTGAACCGGCTCACCGACGAGGGCGGCGCGCTCGAAGGAGCCCTGGAACTAGCCGAGATCATCGCCGCGAACGGCCCGCTGGCGGTCGCGGCGACCAAGGAGATCGCCCGCTCCACCGCCGACTGGACGCTCGAGGAGGCGTGGGGCAAGCAGTTCGACATCGCCGAGCCGGTGTTCCGGTCGCAGGACGCGAGGGAAGGCGCGGCGGCCTTCGCCGAGAAGCGGTCGCCGGTCTGGAAGGGCCGCTGACCATGGGAGAAGGACCACTCGCCGGGTGCCGGGTCGTCGAACTCGGCGGCATCGGGCCGGGGCCGTTCGCCGGGATGCTCCTGGCCGACCTTGGGGCGGAGGTGGTCCGCGTGGACCGGCCCGGCCGGGCGGACGAACCGGATGCGGGCGGACCGGCGGACGTGCTGAACCGGGGCAAGAGGTCGGTCGTACTCGATCTGAAGGACCCGGCCGCCATCGCCGCCCTCCTCGAACTCGTCGAGCGTGCCGACGTGTTGATCGAGGGCTTCCGTCCCGGCGTCACTGAACGGCTCGGCATCGGACCGCACGACTGCCTGGCCCGCAACCCCCGCCTGGTCTACGGCCGCATGACGGGCTGGGGCCAGGACGGACCGCTCGCCCGCGCCGCCGGACACGACATCACCTACATCGCGCTGACCGGCGCCCTCGGTGCCATCGGGGATTCCGCGGGTCCGCCGCAGATCCCGCTGAACCTCGTCGGCGACTTCGGGGGCGGCGGCTGCTATCTGGTGATCGGTGTGCTGGCAGCCCTGCACGCCGCCGCCCGCACCGGCCGAGGCCAGGTCGTCGACGCGGCCGTCGTCGACGGCACCGCCCACCTCCTCGCCAGCACCTTCGCCAAACTCGCCCGCGACGAGTGGAGCGACGAGCGCGGCGTCAACCGCTTCGACGGCGGCTGGCCCTTCTACGCCGTCTACGAGACGAAGGACGGCCGCCATGTGGCCGTCGGCGCGCTGGAGCGCACGTTCTACCGGAGCCTGGTCGACCTGCTCGGCCTGGCCGTGGACCCCGGCCGGCAGCACGACCGGTCGACCTGGCCCGAACTGCGGCGGCTGCTGACGGAGCGGTTCGCCGAGCGCACCAGGGACGAGTGGGCGGAGCTGTTCGAGGGCACCGACGCCTGCGTGGCACCGGTCCTGAGCCTCACCGAGGCCGCCGCACATCCTCATCTCGCCGCGCGCGCGAGCCTGTTCACCCGCGACGGAGTGGTCCAGCCGGCCGCCGCCCCCCGCTTCTCCGTCACCCCGTCGAGCCCCGGCCGCACTGCACCACCCGTCGGCGCCGACACCCGGGCGGTGTTCCGGGACTGGGGCGTCGACCCGGCCGTGCGGATCCCCGACTGAACCCAAGGAGCCTTCATGCCAGACGCCGTCATCGTCGACGCCGTGCGCACCCCCATCGGCAAGCGCAACGGCACGCTGGCCCCGGTGCACGCGGCGGATCTCTCGGCGAAGGTGCTGAACGCCCTCGTCGAGCGCACCGGCGTGGAACCCGGCACCGTCGACGACGTGATCTGGGGCTGTGTGACCCAGATCGGCGACCAGTCCAGCAACGTCGGCCGCTTCGCGGTCCTCTCCGCCGGCTGGCCCGAACACGTCCCGGCCGTCACCGTCAACCGGGCCTGCGGCTCCAGCCAGCAGGCGGTCGACCAGGCCGCGCACGCCGTGATGTGCGGCCAGTACGACCTCGTCGTCGCGGGCGGCGTCGAGACGATGAGCCGGGTGCCGCTCGGCTCGCACCGCACCACCGGACAGCCCTACGGACCCGGCGCGCTGACCCGCTACGGCGGGGTCGGGTTCAGCCAGGGCATCGGTGCCGAACTGATCGCCGAACGCTACGGACTGAGCCGCACCCGCCTCGACGAGTTCGCCGCCGAGTCGCACGCGAGGGCGGCCGCGGCGATCGACGCGGGCGTCTTCGACGACCACATCGTGCCGATCGAGGTCGAGGGCACCAAGTTCACCGTGGACGAGGGGCTGCGGCGCGGCACCTCGGTCGGGAAACTCGCCGGCCTCAAGCCGTCGTTCAAGGAGGACGGCGTGATCCACGCCGGGAACTCCTCCCAGATCTCCGACGGCGCAGCCGCCCTGCTGGTCACCACCCCGCAGCGCGCCCGTGAACTCGGCCTCACCCCGATCGCCCGCTACCACTGCGGAGCGGTCAGCGGCGCGGACCCGATCACCATGCTGCTCGGCCCGGTCCCCGCGACCGAGAAGGTGCTGCGCCGCTCCGGGCTGTCCATCGCCGACATCGGGGCCTACGAGGTCAACGAGGCCTTCGCGCCCGTCCCGCTGGCCTGGCTGGCCGACATCGGCGCCGATCCCGGGCGGCTCAACCCGCTGGGCGGCGCGATCGCCGTCGGCCACCCGCTCGGCGGCTCCGGCGCCATCCTGATGACCCGGCTGCTGGCCCGGATGCGGAGCGAGAACCTGCGCTACGGCCTGCAGACCATGTGTGAGGGCGGCGGCACCGCCAACGCCACGATCATCGAGCTGCTGTGACCGCCGTCGAACGTCCGCTGCCCCAACCCACCCTCGCCAGCGCCGAGTTCTGGCGCTCCGGGGCGGACGGCGTGCTGCGGATCCCGCACTGCGCGGAGTGCGATCGCTCCTTCCACCCGCCGCTCCCCGTCTGCCCCTCCTGCCGCAGCCGCGCGGTGGCCCTCGCGCCCGTCTCGGGCAGGGCGGTCGTCGTGGGCTTCAGCGTCAACCACCAGACCTGGCTGCCGAGGTTCCCGCCGCCGTACGTCGTCGCCGTGGTCGCCCTCGCCGAGGACGACCGGGCCCGCCTGACCACCAACATCGTGGGCTGCGCGCCGGACGGGGTGCGCGTCGGCATGTCCGTCCGGGTGCGCTTCGAGCAACTCGAAGAGGACGTGTACGTCCCTCTGTTCGAACCCGACCCGGAGACCGCGGACGGTCCCCTGCCCGAACCACGCGCGGTGCGTACCCGCCCCGGGGCCTCCCCGCGGAAGTACGAGGACCGGGTCGCCCTGACCGGTGTGGGACAGTCCCGCGTGGGCCGCCGGCTGATGGTCGACCCCCTTTCCCTCACCGTCGACGCCTGCCTGGCCGCCGTATCGGACGCGGGCCTCGACCTCGACGACATCGACGGCCTGTCCACCTACCCCGGCCCACGCCCCGACGGCATGAGCGAGGGAGGTGTCACCGCCCTCTCCGAGGCCCTGCAACTACGTCCCACGTGGGTCAACGGGGCGGCTGAGGTCCCGGGCCAGATCGGCTCGATCACCGCCGGCATGCTGGCGGTCGCGGCCGGCCTGTGCCGTCATGTGCTGTGCTTCCGTACGGTCTGGGAGTCCTCCCACGCCGCCCTGGTCCGCTCCGGTCGATGGCAGCCGTCCGGCGGCCGCGCCACCGGCATGTTCGAGTTCCGCGCTCCCTTCGGAGCCCTGTCGGCCGCCCAGTGGATCGGCTGCAACGCCTCGCACTACATGCACCGTTACGGCGTGGGCCGAGAGGCCCTCGGCGCGATCGCCGTCACCGCGCGGGCGGGCGCGGCCCGCAACCCCGAGGCCGTGCACAGGGACCCGCTGACGCTCGACGACTACTTCGGCGCCCGGATGATCTCGACGCCGTTCGGCCTCTACGACTGCGACGTCCCCTGCGACGGAGCGGTGGCCGTGGTGGTGTCGGCGATCGAGACGGCGTACGACCGCCCCCGCCCGCCCGTCCTGGTCGACTCCGTCGGCACGGCCGTCCTCGAACGCCTCAGCTGGGACCAGGACACCCTGACCCACACACCCCAGTCGAAGGGCCCCTCCGCCCATCTGTGGACCCGCACCGACCTCACCCCCTCGGACGTCGACGTGGCCCTCCTCTACGACGGGTTCACCTTCAACGCCCTGTCCTGGATCGAGGGCCTCGGCTTCTGCGGCCCGGGCGAGGCGACCGACTTCATCGCCGGCGGCAAGACCATCGCCCTCGACGGCGACCTCCCCCTGAACCCCCACGGCGGCCAGCTCTCCGCGGGCCGTCTGCACGGCTACGGGTTCGTCCGCGAGGCCATGCTGCAACTGCGCGGCGACGCCCCCGGGCGCCAGGTGCGGGACGCCCGGGTGGCCGTGGTGACCGCCGGCGGGGGAGTGCCGTCGGGGGCGATGCTGCTGAGAAGGGCGCGGTAGCGGCCGCTCAGAAGACCGGACGAAGAGGGCGCTCGATCTCCGCGACCTGGAGGGACGGCTACCAGGCGACCGGCAGCTCGTAGATGCCGTACGCCTGTGAGTCCTCCTTGAACTTCAGCTCCGAGAGGTCCGCCGCGAGCCGCAGGGTCGGTATCCGGCGGAACAGGGTGCTGAAGACGACGTGCAGTTCGACGCGGGCCAGCTGCTGTCCGACGCACTGGTGCGGGCCCCAGCCGAACGCGTGGTGGTGCGCCGCGGCACGGGTCAGATCGAGCTTCTCGGGCTCGGGGAAGGCCTGCGGGTCCCAGTTGGCCGCCGGCAGCGACGCGATGATCCCCTCGCCCGCGCGGATGGTCTCCCCCTCGATCTCGATGTCGTCCAGCACCGCCCGCCGGGCCAGCAGATGCGGGATGGTGAGGTAGCGCAGGAGTTCCTCGACAGAGTTCTGCACGTACTTCGGGTCGTCGTCGTGCGTCCGCAGCTCCGCGAGCTGGGCGGGGTTCTCCAGCAGCAGCGCGGTGCCCAGCGTGATCATGTTGGCGCTGGTGTCGTGGCCGGCCACCAGCAGGATGTGCCCGAGCGCGGCGGCGTCGGGCATGGAGAGCACGCCCTCCTGGATCTTGGCACCGAGGTCGGAGAGGACGTCCTCGCCGGGATCGGCCATCTTGGCCTCGATCAGACCGGTGATGTAACGGCGCAGTTCCTCGTTCGACCGAGCGGCTTCCTCGGGCGTGTGGAAACGTGCGTTGGTGACGCCCGCGTGCTCCTGGAAGAAGTCGTGGTCCTCGTACGGCACCCCGAGCAGGGCGCAGATCATCAGCGAGGGCAGCGGCAGCGAGAAGGCCTCGTTGAGGTCGACCGGGTTGGGGCCCGCCAGCATCTGGTCGATCAGGTCGTCGGTGATCCGCTGGATCTCCGGGCGGAGCAACTCCATCCGACGCCGGGTGAAGGAGTTCGTCAGCATCCGGCGCCACCGGGTGTGCTCGGCCCCGTCGGTGTTGTTGATCATCGGCTTCATCCCGGCCGCGTGGGCCTTCATGGCCTCGGTGGTGTGCGGGTAGCCGGGCGCGCCGATGTTCGCGCTGAGCCGCGGGTCGGTCATCAGCTGACGCTGGGCGGCATGGGAGGTGACGAGCCACGGGGTGGTGCCGTCCCAGGTCCGGGTCCGCATGACCGGCTTGTCCGCAGCGTGCAGTTCGAGCAGGCCCGGCGGCGGCGCGAACGGGCACTGGCTCGACCGGGGGGAGGGGAACTCCGGCAGTTCCTGGGCAGACACGTGCTCGGCCATGGCTTCCTCGCCTTCTCGTAGCGTCGGCGGAAGATTACGCCGACCGGTCGGTACAATCAATGGTCCGGGCGTGGGCGCTGAAGGAGCGAGTCGGGATCACTCCCGCGGCAGCCCCAGACCGCGCTCGGCGATCTGTGTGCGCAGCACCTCGTTCGCCCCGCCCGCGATCGTGTAGGCACGCGAGTAGAGATGGGCGTCCTGCCACCAGCCGCCCGCCGTGGCCTCCTCCTCGACGAACAGTCCGTCCGTGCCCTGCAGGCGCAGGCCGAAATCGACCAGGTCGTGGTTGAGTTCACTGAAGAAGATCTTGCCGACGGGCGCGTCGGCCGCCCGCTCCGAGCCGTGCAGCATCCCGGACTGGGCCAGGGCGATCATCGCGGCGTTCACCTGGACCCGTGCGGCCAGCTCGCCGATCGCCTGCCGGGCGGCGGAGTCTTCGAGCGTGCCCGGGGTTTCCTCCGCCAGCCGCAGCAGATCCTCCAGTACGGCGAAAAGCTCCACTCCGCGCGCGGCCACGCCGGAACGCTCCCGGCCGAGGCTGCTCATCGCCACCCGCCATCCGCCGTTCACCTCGCCGATCACGTTCGCGGCGGGGACGCGGACGCCGTCGAGGAAGACCTCGTTGAAGTCGGCGGTCCCGGTGATCTCACGCAGTGGCCGCACGTCCACCCCAGGGCTGCGCATGTCCAGCGCGAACGCCGTGATGCCCCTGTGCTTCGGGGCGTCGGCGTCGGTGCGTGCGAGGAGGTACCCCATGTCGGCGTGCTGGCCGTTGGTCGTCCACACCTTCTGGCCGTCGATGACGAACACCGCGTCGTCCCCCTCGCCCTCCTGGCGTGCCCGGGTGCGCAGCGCCGCCAGGTCACTGCCCGCCTCCGGCTCGCTGAACAGCTGGCACCACACGTCCGCGCAGCCGCGGATACGGGGCAGGAAGCGGGCCCGCTGCTCGTCGGTGCCGAAGTCGAGGAGGGCCCCCGCGGCCAGCGAGGCCGCGCCGACGGGCGGCCAGGTGCGGGCGCGGGCGATCTCCTCGGCGACGACGGACGGTTCCAGGGGATGGGCGTCGGGCCGGCCGCCGTACTCGGTCGGCCAGTCGATGCCGAGGAGGCCGGCCTCGTACAGTTTGGCCGTCCATTCCCTGATCGCCGGCATCAGTGCCGGCTCGGGTGCGCGTACCCCGGAGTGCGTCCTGATGCCGGGCGCGTGCTCCGTGACGAAGGCGCGCACCTTCCTGCGGAACGCTTCGAGTTCGGGTGCGGGCTCCAGTCGCATCGCTGCCGGCTCCTTGTCGTCATACGGCCGCGGGCAGAAGGCTGTGGCGAAAATGAGTATACTTTAACTTCGGGGTTGGCCCGTCCGTCAGTGCCAGGGATCCCCGATGAATAGACTGGGGATCCGAAATGACCCCTCAGAGGAGTTGGACCATGGCGACTGCCGTCGACCGCGAGCCCGCCGACGGTGAGACCGGCGCCCAGGTCGGCAAGCTGGCCGCGCAGACCGCGCAGCGCATCGAGACGTCCGTGATCCGCCAGGGCTGGCCCGTGGGCGAGTCGCTGGGCTCCGAGTCGGATCTGCGGGAGCGGCTGGGCGTGAGCCGTGCGGTGCTGCGGGAGGCGGTGCGGCTGGTGGAGCACCACCAGGTCGCCCGGATGCGGCGCGGCCCCGGCGGCGGCCTGATCGTCTGCGCCCCCGACGCCGGGCCGGCGACCCGGGCCATGGTGATCTACCTGGAGTACGTCGGAACCAGCGTCACCGACCTGCTGGAGGCCCGTCAGCTCCTCGAACCGATCGCGGCGGGCCTGGCCGCCGAGCGGATCACCGAAGAGGGCATCGCCACGCTCCGGGCCGTGCTCGAATCCGAACTCGGTCACTGGGACGACCCGTCGGTCCACTCGCAGGACCCGCTGCACCCGGTGCTCGGCCGGTTGTCCGGCAATCCGGTGCTGCACCTGTTCATCGACGTCCTCACCCGCCTCACGGCCCGGTACGCGCACACCTCGCGCCGGATCTCCAGGGCGGAGATGCACGCGGCGAAGGAGGTCTCGCACCGCGAGCACCGCGCCGTGGTCGAGGCGGTGATCGCCGACGACGGCGCCCGCGCGCAGACCGAGCTGACCGCTCATCTGGAGTCGGTGGCGGCCTGGATCGAGAAGCACCGGGTCCGCCGCGGGCAGCGGATCTCGGGGAGCGTGGTCGAGCCGGAGCTGGTCGAAGGCCCGCGGGCCAAGCTCGCCGAGGTGGTGGCCGCCCGGATCCACGACGACATCGCCGCACGGGGCTGGCAGATCGGCATGGTGCTCGGGTCGGAGACGGACCTGCTGGCCCGCTACGAGATCAGCCGGGCCGTCCTGCGAGAGGCCGTGCGGCTCCTGGAGTACCACTCGGTCGCCCGGATGCGGCGTGGCCCCGGCGGCGGGCTGGTCGTCACCGAGCCCGAACCGCAGGCCAGCATCGACACGATGGCGCTGTTCCTGGAGCACCAGGGCGTCACGGCCGACGACCTGCGGATCGTCCGCAACGCCATTGAACTCGGCGTCGTCGCCCGGGTGACCGCCCGGCACACCGCGGGTGACACCGAGGTCGCCGAACGCCTCACCAGGGCCGTGCGCTGGACGACGGAGGGTCCGTCCGGCGAGGCGCGCAAGGCCGACCTGTTCCACTCCGAGATGGCGGCCCTGTCGGGCAACCCGGTGCTGTCGCTGTTCCTCTCCATCATCACCGAGCTGTTCCGGCGGCACGCCTCCGTGCACGACCGGCCGCTGCCCGGCGACACGGCGGCCGACGAGGTCCAGCACGTCCACCAGCGCATCCTGGACGCCGTCGTGCAGGGCGACGCGGGTGTGGCCCGTCACCGGATGCGCCGTCACCTGGACGCGCTCATCCCCTGGTGGCACTGATTTACTGACACTCATTCCAGACGCCCCATGGGTGCTCCCGCACTATGGGGCGTTCTGCTGTGGTGACTACTGTCTTGGAGGTGGTAATTACGTATACTGAATAGCGTCGAGTCGAAGGAGATCCGATGCGCCGGACCCTGTTCGAACAGGACCATGACGATTTCCGTCTGCTGGTCCGTGACTTCATCGCCCGCGAGGTGCTCCCGGTGTACGAGGACTGGCGGCGCGCCGCACTCGTACCCCGCGAACTGTTCACCTCGATGGGCAAGCTCGGGATCCTTGGGACGGCGGTCCCCGAGGAGTACGGCGGGGGCGGCCAGGACGACTACCGTTTCAACGTCGTCATCCAGGAGGAGTGCGCCCGCGCGGGCGTCACCCTGGGGGGTCTGCGGACCCATCTGGACGTGGTCGTCCCCTACTTCATCGGGCTGGCGAACGCCGAGCAGCGCTCCCGCTGGTTCCCGGGGCTGGCCTCGGGTGAGCTGTACACCGCGATCGCCATGAGCGAGCCGGGTACGGGTTCCGACCTGGCCGGTGTCACCACCCGGGCACGGCGCGACGGCGGCCACTTCGTCCTCGACGGTGCCAAGACCTTCATCACCGGCGGCCACCACGCCGACCTGGTGATCGTCGTGGCCCGCACCGCAACCGACCCCGACGACCGGCGGGCCGGCCTGTCCCTGCTCGTGGTGGAGAAGGACCTGCCCGGCTTCACCGTGGGACGCACGCTGGACAAGATCGGCCTCACCGTCCAGGACACGGTGGAGCTCGCCTTCGACGGCGTGCGGGTCCCGGCCGCCAACCTCCTGGGCGAGGAGGGTGCGGCCTTCACGCACCTCGGCCGCAACCTGGCCCAGGAACGGCTCGCCATCGCGGTCGGCGCGGTCGCCCAGAGCAGGGCGGCGATCGACCTGACCGTCGCCCACGTCCGTGACCGCCGGATATTCGGCAAGCCCCTGTCGGGCTTCCAGAACACGAAGTTCGAACTCGCTTCCATGGCCACCGAACTGGAGGCCGCCCAGACCCTGCTGGACACGGCGGTCATCGCGCTCGCCGACGGCGGACTGAGCCCGGCGGACGCCGCGAAGACCAAGCTGTTCTGCACCGAGACGCAAGGCCGCGTGGTCGACCGCTGTCTGCAACTGCACGGCGGCTACGGCTACATCACGGAGTCCCCGATCGCCCGGCTGTACGCCGACGCGCGGGTGACCCGCATCTACGGCGGGACCAGCGAGGTCCTGAAGACCATCATCGGCAAGTCCCTGGGCCTGTGAGGAGACCGAAGTGAACATCGACGGTTCATCGGCACTGGTCACGGGAGGCGCCTCCGGACTGGGCCTCGCCACCGCGCGCCGCATCGTCGACCGCGGCGGCCGGGTCGTCCTGGCCGACGTCTCCGAGGAGCAGGGCGTCAAGGCGGTCGCCGACCTCGGCGACGCGGCCCGCTTCGTCCGCGCCGACGTCACCGACGAGGCCTCGGTCACGGCCGCTCTCGACGCCGCCGGGCAAGTCGGCCCGCTGCGCTTCGTCGTGCACTGCGCCGGGCGCGGCGGCGACCGCACCCGCATCATCGACCGCGACCGCAGCCCCGGCGAACTCGACACCTTCGCCGAGGTGATACGCGTCAACCTGGTCGGCACCTACAACGTGCTGCGCCTGGCCGCCGCCCGCCTCTCCGGCAACGAGGTCGTCGACGGCGACCGCGGTGCCATCGTCCTGACCGCCTCGGTCGCCGCCTTCGACGGACAGATCGGCCAGACCTCCTACACCGCCGCCAAGGCGGGCGTGCACGGCATGACCCTGGTCGCCGCCCGGGACCTGGCCAGCTGGCAGATCCGGGTGAACACGATCGCCCCCGGCATCATGGACACCCCCATGCTCGGCCGGCTGCGCGCCGACATCCGTGAGGGCCTCGCCGCGACCGTGCCGCACCCCAAGCGCCTCGGCGAACCCGACGACTTCGGCCGCCTCGCCGTGGAGATGCTGGAGAACCCCTATCTCAACGGCCAGACCGTCCGTCTCGACGGCGCCATCCGCATGGCACCGCGATGACGGACGCGGAGACCGACGAGCAGTTCCGCACACGTCTGCGGGCCTTCCTGGCGGAGCGGCACCCCGGCCGTCGCCCCAAGGACCCCGCCGAGCGCCTCGCCTGGCAGAAGAAGTGGCTGGCCACGCTGTACGACGGCGGATACGCCGGCCCGAGCTGGCCGCGCGAGTACGGCGGCATGGCGCTGTCCTTCGCCCGCCAGGTCGTCTACCAGGAGGAGTACGCGCGAGCCCGGGTCCCCGGCCCGCTGGGCACCGGACCCGGCATCGCCGCGCCCACCCTCATCAGGTACGGAACGACCGAGCAGAAGGAGCGCTTCCTGCGCCCCATGCTGCGCGGCGACCGGGTCTGGGCGCAGGGCTACTCCGAACCGGAGGCGGGCTCGGACCTCCCCGCGCTGCGCACGACGGCACGCCGTGCGGGCGAGGAGTACGTCGTCAACGGGCAGAAGGTGTGGAACAGCGCGGCCGACATCGCCGACATCCTCTTCACCCTCGTCCGCACCGGGCCCCCCGACTCCCGCCAGGACGGCATCAGTTACCTCCTGATCGACGCCCACGCCCCGGGCGTGACCGTGCGCCCGCTGCGGGACCTCACCGGGGACGCGCACTTCTGCGAGATCTTCTTCGACGACGTCCGCGTGCCGGTCGCGAACCGGATCGGCCCGGAGAACGGCGGCTGGCCGCTGGTCCGCACGAGCCTCGGCCACGAGCGGGCCGCCGGGGCGATGAACCAGGCGGCCCTGTACCGGCGCGTCCTCGACGAGCTGATCGAGCTGGCACACGAACGCGGGGCGACCGCCGACCCGCTGGTGCGCGACCGGCTCGCGGACTTCGAGATCCGGGTGACGATCATGCGCCTGACCGGGATGCGGACCATCGCCGACATCCTGGCCAAGGGCGAGCCGGGCCCGGCCTCCTCGACCTCGCGCCTCTTCATCGTCACCTTCGAGCAGGAACTGCACGAGTTCGCGCTGGAGTTGCTCGGACCGTACGGCATCCTCGGCCGGCGCGATCCGCACGCCGTGCAGCGCGGCCGCTGGGTGTGGGGCTTCCTGCGCACCCGGGCCTCCACGATCGGGGCCGGCACGGCCGAGATCCAGCGCAACACCATCGCCGAACAGGTCCTGGGTCTGCCCCGGGACCCGGCGATGCCGACCACCGGGAGGACACCTTGAGAGCCGCACGCTGTACGCGGTACGGGCCACCGGCCGGCCTGGAGGTCGTCCGGCTGGACGACCTCGAACCCGGCCCGGGGGAGGTCCTGGTCCAGGTGTACGCCGCTGCGGTCAACTTCCCGGACGTGCTGCTCGTGGCGAACCGCTACCAGGTGCCCGCGCCCCTGCCGTTCACACCGGGCAGCGAGTTCGCCGGCGTCGTGACCGCGCTCGGCCCGGGGGTGTGCGGCCCGCCGGTGGGCACGCCCGTGGCCGGGGCGGTGCTGACGGGCGCGTTCGCCGAGCAGGTCGTGGTGCCGGTGGCGGGGCTGCGTTCCGTGCCCGAGGGGCTCGACATGGTCCACGCGGCCGCCTTCCACGTCACGTACGCGACCGCCTACCACGCCCTGGTCACCGTGGGGCAGGGCACGGCGGGGGAGTGGGTGGCGGTGCTCGGTGCCGCGGGCGGGGTCGGCTCGGCGGCCGTGGACATCGCGACCCGGCTCGGGCTGCGTGTGGTCGCGGCGGCGTCGAGCGAGGAACGGCTCGCCGTCGCCCGCAAGCTCGGCGCGACGGCAGGCGTCGACTACGTCCGCGAGGACCTGAAGACGCGGATCCGTGCGGCGGCCGGCGGCGACGGCGTCCACCTCGTCGTCGACCCGGTGGGCGGCGACCACGCGGAGGCGGCCCTGCGCGCCCTGCGGCGGGGCGGCCGGTTCGTCACGGTCGGCTACGCCGACGGGAAGATCCCCCGGATCCCGCTGAACCTGGTGTTGCTCAAGGACGTGGTCGTACGGGGCTTCGAGATCCGCATGCTCCGCCAGTACGCGCCGGACGCGGTGGCCGCGGGTGACCGGGCGCTCGCCGGGTTGGTCCGGGACGGGATGCGTCCGCTCGTCTCCCGTGTCCACCCCCTCGCCGGGGTGGCGGCCGCCCTGACCGACGTGGCGGAGCGGCGCACCACCGGCAAGGTGGTCATCGACATGACCGCCGGAGCGTGAACTCCGTTCAGAACGTGGGCAGTTGCGGACGCCGCTTGACGTAGCCGCCGGCGTCCACCCGCATCTGCATGCCGGTGACGAACCGGGACTCGTCCGACACCAGGAACAGCACCGTGTCGGCGATGTTCTCCGGCTCGACGTAGGGGACGCCGAACCCGGTGGTCGCGGGGAAGGAGGGCAGCGCGTCCTCGCGGGTCGGGTTCTTGAGGTCGGGCCGGAACGACCGGTACATCAGGTCGCTGTTGAGCATGGCGGTGTTGACGTTCGTGGGGTGCAGGGCGTTGACCCTGATCTGCCGTGGGGCCAGCACGGTCGCCAGGTCGTGCACGAAGGACGCCACCTGACGTTTGGCGAACGAATAGCCGAGCCCGCCGGGCCCGTTGGCCGGGTTGTCGACGGTCGCCGGGATCAGCCCCGCGATCGATCCCGTCGCCACGATGGAGGCGCCGTCGGGGAGGTGGGGCAGGGCCGCGTCGACGGCGTGCACCACGCCGTTGAAGTCGACGGTGATCGCGTCGAGGAAGGCCTGCGCGGTCTGCCCGGGTCCCAGCGGGCAGATCCCGGCCTGGGCGACGACGGCGTCGAGCCGCCCCAGCTCGGCGACCCCCTCGGCGACAGCGGCCTTGAGCGCGGCCGGATCACGCACGTCGGCCTTGCGGGCGACGATGCGCCGCCCGGACTTCTCGACCTCCCGGACGGTCTCGTCGAGATCGGCCTCGGTGGCCAGGGGGTAGCCGTTGGTGGCGATGTCCTCGCACAGGTCCACGGCGATGATGTCGGCCCCTTCCGCGGCGAGCCGTACCGCGTGGGCCCGGCCCTGGCCGCGCGCGGCCCCGGTGATGAAGACGACCTTGTCCTGCACTCGACCCATGGGGTCTCCTTCCCTCGGATAAAAGAGTAGCCTGAATATTGACGCCAGGAGCTGGCGGGTTCCTAATGATCGCGGCAATACAAGCACTGTTGATGAGGGTTTCCGCTGAGTGGGATCTGTTCAGTGCACACAATGTGCCAGCTGGTAGAGAGTTCACGAGACCGAGGGAGCGCCAGGATGCCGTTGCAGCCGTGGATGAAGTTGCTGTCGACCGACGACCATCTGATCGAGCCGCCCCGGCTCTGGTCGGACCGTCTGCCCGCCAGGTACCGGGAGGCGGGTCCGCGGATCGTGGAACGGCCCCGGGGCGAGGGACGGGCGCCCGCCGAGGTGTGGGTCTACGAGGACCGGGTCCATCCCTACATTGGCCTGAACGCCGTCGCGGGAAAGTCGCCCGAGGAGTTCGGCCTCGAACCGACGCGCTACGACGAGATGATCCCGGGCTGCTACGACCCCGAGGCCCGCATCCGCGACATGGACCTGGACGGGGTCTGGGGCGCGCTGTGCTTCCCGTCGTTCCCCGGGTTCTCCGGCCATGTCTTCCTGGACGGCAAGGACCGTGAACTGTCGCTGCTGTGCGTGCGGGCGTGGAACGACTTCGTCCTCGACGAGTGGTGCGCCACCGCGCCGGGCCGGCTCATCCCGCTGGTCATCATGCCGCTGTGGGACGTCGACGCCTGTGTCGCCGAGATCCATCGGACCGCCGCCAAGGGCGCCAAGGCGATCTCCTTCCCGGAGAACCCGGCCCCGCGTGGCCTGCCGTCCTTCCACACCGACTACTGGGACCCCATGTTCTCGGCGGCCGAGGAAACCGACATGCCCCTGTGCCTGCACTTCGGTACCTCGGGCAAGCCGCCGAGAACGGCAGAGGAAGCCCCCTTCGCCGTGACGATCACCCTGTTCGGCTGCAACGCCATGTTCGCCACCGCCGACCTGCTCTTCTCCCCGGTGCTCCACAAGCACCCGGGGCTGAAGATCGGCCTGTCCGAGGGCGGCATCGGCTGGATCCCGTATCTGCTGGAACGCGCCGACGGCACCTGGGAGCGGCACCGCTTCTACCAGAACGTCAACCAGAGCGTGCGGCCCTCGGAGCTGTTCCACAGGCACTTCCACGGCTGCTTCATCGACGACCGGTTCGGCGTCGAGGTCCGCCACCACGTCGGCATCGACAAGATCACCTGGGAGTGCGACTACCCGCACTCCGACTCCTACTGGCCCAAGTCCCGCGCCTACGCGGCGGAGGTACTGGCCGACGTGCCGGACGACGAGGTCCACCGGATCGTCGAGCTGAACACCCGCCGCCTCTACAACCTCCCCGCATGAGCCGGCGCCCGGAGTCCGAGCGCTCCGACTGGACCGACCTGGACCTGCTCACCCGCGAGGAGGCCCACGGCCGGCTTCTCACGGAGATCGCCGAGACGGACGTACGCCTGGCCGGACTCGGTGAGGCCGACGCGGCCGAGCGTGAACTCCTCCGGTCCCGGTTGCGCGCCCTCCGTGAGGCCGCCGAGGACCTGATCGATCACTCGGGAAAGGACTGAGATGGGGCGTGTGGAGGGCAAGGTCGCGCTCATCACGGGGGCGGCGCGCGGGCAGGGGCGCTCCCATGCGGTGAGACTGGCCGAGGAGGGCGCGGACGTGGTCGTCACCGACGTCTGCCATGACATCAGCGACGAGCTGCCGTACTCGCTCGCGACCGGGGAACAGCTGCAGGAGACAGCGGAACTGGTCCGGGCGACGGGCCGGGGGTGTGTCGCCGTCCAGGCCGACGTGCGGTCGGTCGCCGAGATGCGGGCCGCGGTGGACGCGGCGCGAGCGGAGTTCGGGCGCCTCGACGTGGTCGTGGCGAACGCCGGTGTCATGAGCTCCGGTGCCGCCTGGGAACTGTCCGAGGAGGTATGGGACGTCGTCGTCGACGTCAACCTCAAGGGCGCCTGGAACACGGCGCGGGCCGCGATCCCCTGGATGATCGAGGCGGGCGAGGGCGGTTCGATCGTCATCACCAGCTCGGCCGCCGGCATCCGCGGGCATGTGCCGTACGCCCACTACGTGGCCGCCAAGCACGGCGTGGTCGGGCTGATGAAGGCCCTGTCCAACGAACTCGCCCCGCACCGCATCCGGGTCAACACCGTCCACCCGACCGGAGTGAGCGGCACCGGCATCACCGTCGGCGTGCCCGTGGAGGAACTGGCGGAGCGGGAGCCGCTGTTCGCGCTCGCCGCGATGAACCCGCTCGCCCCCTGCGTCGAGCCGCGGGACGTGTCGAACGCGGTTCTGTTCCTCGCCTCCGACGAGGCGCGGTACGTCACGGGACTCCAGTTCACCGTGGACGCCGGATCGACCAACAAGCCGTAGGCTCAAGGAGGCCGGATGAGGATGCCGACGGTCGGGTTCATCGGTGCCGGGCAGATCGGCGCTCCCATGGTCGAGCGGCTGCTCGCGGCCGGTCACCCGGTCCGCCTGTACGCACGGCGGGCCCAGGTGCGCGAGCGCCTCCCGGCCGCGCACCTGGTGGCGGATCCGGTCGAGGTGGCCGACTCGGACGTGGTCGTCAGCTGCCTCTACGACGACGCGCAGATGCTCGACGTACTGCCCGGGGTCGTCGCGGCCATGGACGCAGGCACGGTGCTCGTCTCCCACACGACCGGCAGACCGGGCACGCTCGACCGCCTGGCCGCGCACGCGCCCGGCGGCGTGGCGGCCGTCGTGGACGCGGCCTTCAGCGGAACGGCCGACGCGGTGCGCGCCGGCCGGCTGGTGGTCTACCTGGGAGGCGAACCCGAGCACGTCGCCGTGGCCCGCCGGGTCGTCGGCGCGTACGCCGCACCCGTGATCACCACGGGCGGGCGCGGATCCGCCCTGCGCGTCAAGCTCCTCAACAACCTGCTGTTCGCCGCGATCTCCCAGCTCACCCTGGGCGCAGTGGAAGCCGGCAGGGCGCTCGGCATCGAGGAGAGCGCCCTGCTGGACGTCCTCGCCGTCAGCAGCGGTGGTTCGACCGCCGGCCGGTACATCACCGCCCGGGGCGGGGCCGACTCCTTCACGGCGACGGTCACGCCGTATCTGCGCAAGGACGTGCAGGCCTGCGAGGACATCGCCGCGGAGGCCGGAGCCGACCTGTCGATGCTGCCGGCCGTCGCCCGCGGCGGGCCGATACGGCTCGATTGCCCGTCACCCTCGGAAACGGAGCCTCTCCATGAAGATCACCATTGACACGGCATCCTGCTCCGGCCACGCACGGTGCGCGGCCGCGGCACCGCACCTCTTCCGGCTGGACGACGACGGCTACGCGCTGCCCTTCGAAGGAGAGGTGCCGCACGACCTCGAAGGAGCGGCCCGCGACGGGGAACTGGCCTGTCCTGAACGGGCGATCACCGTCGAGTGACACATGGCCGAGCCCCACGGCATCGGGCCGTGGGGCTCGGCCATGTCGGACTCGTTCAGCCGGCCGGCTGCGGCGGCGGCGTGAAGTGGTGGCCCCAGAACGCGCCGTCCGTGATCTCGTAGACGGGGACGGGCTCGGGCACCTTCAGGCCGTTCCAGCCGAACTCCACGGCGTAGTTCTCCGGCGACCACACGTAGAACGACACCATGTGGTCGTTGGTGTGCTTGCCGAGCGAGTGCATCATCGGCACCTCGTACCTGCCGGCCCGGTCCAGGGCGCGGCCGACGTCGTCCAGGGTCGCCGCCTCGACCATGAAGTGCAGCAGCCGCCCGGGGCCCGGCATGGGCGTGACGCCGAGGGTGTGGTGGCGGGGGTTGCAGCCCATGAACCAGGTCGTGCCGCCGGGCGAGCGCATGGTGTTCCGCTCGATGAAGCCGAGGACGTCGACGTAGAAGTCGAACGTGGCCCGCGCGTCCTCGGCGGAGATGATGGCGTGCCCGAATCCCATGTCGCCGGTGACGAACCCGGACACCAGCGGGGTGTGCACGGGCACATGGTCCAGGACGGTGCCGTGGAACAGCTCGACCGGGTTGCCGCCCGGGTCGTTGAACTTGACGAAGCCCGTGACCTTCCGCTCCGCGGCCTCGGCCTCGGTGCCGGCGGTCACCTTGATGCCGGCCTTCTCGACGTCCGCGACCAGCCGCGCCAGCTCCCGCTCGTCGAGGACCTCGAAGCCCAGCGCCGTCATCGCGGGCTGGGCGCCCGGAGCGACCACGATCCGGGCCGGGTAGTCGTCCATCCTGAAGGACAACGACTCGGAGTCGTCGCCCCCGACGGGCATCAGGCCGAGGAAGTCGGCTCCGAAAGCCTTCCACTTGTCGAGGTCGTTGGACTCCAGACGCAGGTACCCGAGTGAGCGAACACCCATCAGGCCCTCCCCTCACAATTGGTCAGGTCCCGGGCGAACCGTCGGGTCTCCCGGGCAATCGGTACGTCCGTGACGGTAGACAGGCGCGCACCCGCTCCGCCGGGACCGTCCCACTGATCGGGAGACGCGCGGCGACGGCCCCCGCGCGGGTGCCACGGTGACCGTCATGACACTCAGCCACGACGACACCCTGCGCGAACTGGACACCCCCGACGGCACCCTGCGCTACCACGAGGCCGGCGACGGACCGCCACTGCTCCTGCTGCACGGATCGGGACCGGGAGTCACCGGCTGGCGCAACTACCGGAGCAACCTGCCCGTGTTCGCGAAGCACTTCCGCTGCCTCGCCCTGGAGTTCCCCGGCTTCGGGGTGAGCGACCCCACCGCCGAGAGCCCGATGGCGGCGGCGCCCAAGGCCGTCCTGCGCCTGCTCGACGGCCTCGGCCTCGACCGCGTCGACGTCATCGGCAACTCCATGGGCGGGTTCGTCGCCGTCGGGCTCGCCGTCGCCCACCAGAACCTGTTCCGCCGGATCGTGACCATCGGCGGCGTCGGCCGCAACATCCTCTCCCCGGCGCCCAGCGAAGGCCTCAACCTGCTCGTGGAGTTCGCCGAGAACCCCACCCGGGACAACCTCGTCCAGTGGCTGCGCTCGATGGTCCACGACCCGGCCCTGCTCACCGAGGAACTGATCGAGGACCGCTGGACGAGCGCCACCGACCCGGAGACGCTTCAGGCGTCCCGCAGGATCTACGGCCGACAGGCGATGGCCGCGATCCAGGCCGCCCAGTCCCAGTCCGACCAGCCCGTCTGGGCCGCGCTCCACAAGGTCACGGCGCCCACGCTGCTCACCTGGGGCCGGGACGACCGGGTCACCCCGCTGGACAACGCGCTGCTGCCCCTGCGGACGATCCCCCGGGCCGAGCTGCATGTGCTGCCCGACTGCGGACACTGGGCGATGATCGAGCAGAAGGAGGCCTGGGAGAGCACGGTGCTGGCCTTCCTCACCCGCCCTGAGACCGGCTGAGTGCCGAGGGGCCACGCCGCGGCAGGGCCCGCGAAACCCCGGCGCCCCGCCGCCCCGGCATCGAGCCGGCAGGCCGCCCGCCGGGTCCGCATCCTGCGTGCCGCATCCGAACTCGGCGCGCGGGAAGGGCTGGTGAACGTGCAGATGCTCGACGTGGCCAAGGAGGCCGACGTCGCGATCGCCACCCTGTACCGCTACTTCCCGTCCAAGCCCTACCTGTTCCTCGCGGTCCTGGAATGGCACATCGAGCAGTTCCTCGGCGGCCGCGACGGTGGTACGGCGGACCCCGCGACCGAGGTGGCGGAGACGCTCGTCGCGCTGAGCGGGAAACTGCTGGGCAGTCCGCTGCTCGCCTCGGCCGTCGCGCTGTCGTCGTTCACGGAGTACGCGAGCACCGTCCCGACCGAGATCGACATCGTCGAGACAGCCCTGGGACAAAGGCTCCTGCGGCTGCTCGGGGGCCGTGCGGACGCGGAGACCGAGCGCAGCAGGGTGCGCCTGCTCGTCTACGGCTGGTGGGGGCTGTTCGTGGCCGTGCTGACGGAGGAGATCCCGGCCGAGCAGGGCGAGGCGGACCTGCGGCTGGCCGCGCGGCTGATCGCCGCGTCGTAGCGCACGGCACGGTGCCCGGGACACCCACCGCCGTCCCGGGCACCGTCGCGTCAGGTCAGTCCTTCGCCTCCGCCATGTCCAGCACCGCCAGGTACCCGAACGCGAGGCTCGACCCGATCGGGGTGCCCGCACCCGGATACACCCGGCCCGACATGGCGGCCGCGGTGTTCCCGGTCGCGTACAGTCCCTCGATCGGCCGGCCGTCCGCCCGCAGCACACGCGCCCGGGGGTCGATGCGCAGCCCGCCCTTGGTGCCGATGTCGGACGGGACGATGGTCGCCACGTAGAACGGCCCGGTCTCGATGGGTGCGAGCAGCGGGTTCGGGTACTCGGTCTCCGGCTGTGCCGGGAAGTTCTGCCGGGGGTCCGCCGGGAACGGGACGAAGTGGTGGAACATCTGGTCCCACGGGGTCTCACCGCGGTGGAACCGCTCGTCCACGCCGCTTCGCGCGTACCCGTTGAACTCCTCCACGGTCCGCCTCAGTGCCTCGAACGGGACGTCGATCAGCCGCGCCAGTTCCTCCAGGGTGTCGGCCTTGCGCAGCGCGCCGGACTTCAGCCACTCCTCGGGCCCCGGGGTGGCCGGCGGGAAGCCGATGCCGTCCCGGTCCAGGTGCCGCTGATCGAAGATCCAGTGGGCCGGGACGTGGCTGACGCCGGTGGTGGCGTGCAGGCGCACGATCTCGTGCGCGGCCTGGTCGTAGGGCCGGGTCTCGTTGACGAAGCGTTCGCCCGCGCCGTTGACCCAGATCCCGCCCCGGGTGCCGGTGTGGAAGACCGGCAGCCCGTCCGGGTGGACGAGTCCCGGCACGAACCAGGCCTCCTCGAGCAGGTCGGTGTCCGCGCCCACCGCGATGCCCGCCCGCAGCGCGTCACCGGTGTTGGCCGGGGCTCCCTCGGACCACTCCCCGGTCAGCGGGGCCTGGTGCTCCTCCCGGAGCTCCCGGTCGCGTTCGAAGCCCCCGGCCGCGAGGAGCACGCCCCGCGCGGCCCGGATCCGGACCCGCTCGCCGTCGCTGACGACCTCGACGCCGACGACCCGGCCGTCCTCGACGAGCAGGCTCTCCAGCGCGGTGTTCAGCCGCAGTTCGCCGTTGCCCGTCTCCAGGAACGCCGACAGCGCCCGGCCGACGAGGGCACGGCCGCCGACCAGCACCGGGCCCTCGTCGAAGCCGAACCGTTCGGTGGGAAGGGAGTCCCGCAGCAGCGCCCGGCGCTCCTTGAGGTCCGAGACCTCCAGCGGGGGCGGAAAGACGGTGTGCCCGGTGGGCGAGGCGCCCGGGCACGACGGGTAGTAGTCCGGTACCGGCCCGTGGACGAAGGACTGGAACCAGGGGTTCTGCTCCAACTCGTCGATCAGCCGGATTCCGGCCGCCAGATAGGCGTCCTGGAGCCCTTCCCGGGACGGGTCGTCGACGGCACTGCGCAGATACGCGCGTGCGTCCTCGACGTCGTCCCCGAGACCGGCCCGGCTCAGCGGGGCCGAGCCCGGGAACCACAGGCCCGCGCCGGAGTACGCCACGGTGCCGCCGACCCGGTCGGTCTTCTCGACGACGAGCGTGCGCAGGCCGCGCGAGGCCGCCACGTACGCCCCGACCAGACCTCCGCCGGACCCTACGACGATCACGTCGTAGACATCCTCGTTGATGCCCATCCGAACCTCCTCATGAGTGCCGACGTATGGGGTGGGGGGTGTGAGGGACGCGGCCACAGGTGGGGGACATCGGGCAGAGGCGGACATCGCGGAGCTCGCCCGACACGGCTCCGGCGCGGCACACATCGGCCACGGTGACTGGCCGGTCGGGACGTCCCGGGTCCCGCCGGCCACGGCGTCTCGCCACCGGCCGTTCAGCAGTTCGCCCGACGAAGGTAACGAGCGGCGCCCGCCGCGCCGTCCGTTCATCTCGCTCAGCGAGACCGCCCCGGGTCGGCTCCGGTCCCGGTGAGCGGAACGCTCGACGCCGCCGTACCTCGCACCCGCTCAGGCTTGGGGACACGCACGAGCAGAGGATGCGCATGACGGACGTTTGGGAACCGACAGTCGTCGCGGACCGTGAGACCGCCGTGGCCGAGGCCACGGCACGGCTCACCCGCGCCGCCCATGACCACCAGCCCTGCGCACCCGTACGGGATCTGCTCGGGCCACGGGACGTCAGCCTCGCCTACGCCGTCCAGCGACGCGTCATCGGTGAGCGGATCGCCGCCGGAGCACGCGTCGTCGGCCGCAAGATCGGGCTGACGTCCGAGTCGGTGCAGCGCCAAGTGGGCGTCGACCGGCCCGACTTCGGCGTCCTGTTGGACGACATGGACGTGACCGGACTGCCGGCCGTGCCCAGCGGGCGCCTGTTGCAGCCCAGGGTGGAGGCGGAGATCGCGTTCGTGCTCGCCGAGGACCTCGACGAGGAGACGCTCGATCTGGCACGGGTACGGTCGGCGGTCGGACATGCGGTGGCCGCACTGGAGATCGTGGACAGCCGGGTCACGGACTGGGACATCGCGATCACGGACACGGTCGCCGACAACGCCTCCAGCGGCCTGTTCGTACTCGGTCCGGAGCGTGTCGGGCTGGGGGAGTTCACCCCCCGCGACGTGACCATGCGGCTGTACGCCGACGGCGAGCTCGCCTCCGAGGGCGACGGCGCCGCCTGCCTGGGTGATCCGCTGTCCGCGCTGCTGTGGCTGGCGCGCACGGCCCGGGAGTTCGGCGATCCGTTGCGCGCCGGGCAGGTCGTGCTCTCCGGCGCCCTGGGTCCGCTCGTCCCCACCCCGCCAGGCATCACCGTTCGGGCCGAGATGTCGGGCCTCGGATCGGTGACCGCGACCTTCTCACCCGAGGAACAAGAAGGATGAAGAAGACAAAAGTGGCCGTTATCGGCTCCGGCAACATCGGCACCGACCTGATGATCAAGGTTCTGCGCCTGTCCGACACCCTGGAGATGGCCGCCATGGTGGGCATCGACCCGGACTCCGACGGTCTGGCGCGCGCCGCCCGGCTGAAGGTTCCCACCACCCACGAGGGAGTGGAGGGGCTGATCCGCATGGACGGCTTCGACGACATCGCCGTCGTCTTCGACGCCACGTCGGCGAAGGCCCACGTCGAGAACGCCAGGCGGCTCGCCCCTCACGGCAAGCGCCTGATCGACCTCACCCCCGCGGCCATCGGGCCGTATGTGGTGCCCCCGGTCAACCTGGACGAGCACCTCGCGGGCGGCGCCGACAACCTCAACCTGGTCACCTGCGGCGGCCAGGCGACCATCCCGATCGTCCACGCGGTCAGCCGGATCACCCCGGTGCCCTACGCCGAGATCGTCGCCTCGATCGCCTCGAAGTCCGCGGGACCGGGCACCCGCGCCAACATCGACGAGTTCACGGAGACCACCTCCGGCGCCATCGAGAGGGTGGGGGGCGCCCGGCGCGGCAAGGCGATCATCGTCCTCAACCCGGCCGAACCGCCGCTGATCATGCGGGACACGGTGTACTGCCTGATCGGTGACGCGGACCACGACGCGATCCGGGCCTCCGTGGAGGAGATGGTGGCCGCGGTCGCCGAGTACGTGCCCGGCTACCGGCTCAAGCAGCGCGTCCAGTTCACCCCGGTGCCCGCCGGCGACCCGGTCCACACCCTGCTGCCGGACGGCGGCACCTGCGCGGCGACCACCAAGGTGTCCGTCTTCCTCGAAGTGGAGGGCGCCGCGCACTACCTGCCCGCCTACGCCGGCAACCTCGACATCATGACCTCGGCCGCCCTGCGGGTCGCCGAGCGCATCGCCCAGCGGATCTCCCCCGAGGTGACCACGTGACCGCCACTCCCAGGCTCTATGTGCAGGACGTCACCCTCCGGGACGGCATGCACGCCGTCCGGCACCGGATCACCCCCGCGTTCGTGTCCAGGATCTCCGCAGCGCTCGACCAGGCCGGCGTGGACGCGATCGAGGTCGCGCACGGCGACGGACTGGCCGGCGGCAGCCTCAACTACGGGCCGGGCAGCAACACCGACTGGGAGTGGATCGAGGCGGCCGCGGACGCCATCGACCGCGCGGTCCTGACCTCCCTGCTCCTGCCGGGCATCGGCACCGTCGAGGAGCTCAAGCGGGCCTACGCCCTCGGTGTCCGCTCGGTGCGCATCGCCACCCACTGCACCGAGGCCGATGTCGCAGCCCAGCACATCTCGATCGCCCGCGAACTCGGCATGGACGTCTCCGGGTTCCTGATGATGGCCCACATGGCGCCCCCGGAGGCCCTCGCCCGGCAGGCCAGGCTGATGGAGAGCTACGGCGCCCACTGCGTCTACGTCACCGACTCGGGTGGCCGCCTGACCATGGACGGGGTCCGCGACCGCATCCGGGCCTACCGGGACGTGCTCGAACCGGAAACCCAGATCGGCATCCACGCACACGAGAACCTCTCCCTCGCGGTCGCCAACTCGGTGGTGGCGGTGGAGGAGGGCGTGACCCGGGTGGACGCCTCGCTCGCGGGGCAGGGCGCGGGTGCCGGGAACTGCCCGATCGAACCGTTCGTCGCCGTGGCCAACCTGTACGGGTGGAAGCACGACTGCGACCTGTTCGCGCTCCAGGACGCCGCCGAGGACCTGGTCCGCCCGCTCCAGGACCGGCCCGTGCGTGTGGACCGGGAGACCCTCACTCTCGGCTACGCCGGCGCCTACTCCAGTTTCCTGCGCCATGCGGAGACCGCGGCGGAGCAGTACGGCCTCGACGCCCGCACCATCCTGCAGGAGGTCGGCAGACGTGGCCTGGTCGGCGGGCAGGAGGACATGATCGTGGACATCGCCCTGGATCTCACCCGCGGCTGACGCCGCCACAACGTACCGCTCTCCGGAAAGGATCTCCCGGGGAGCGGTGCGCTCTTTTGTGTTCCAAAAGAATGGACCGTATGCCCCAATAAACCGGTGCACGGCTCTTTCTTTTCCGTCTGAGGCGTTGGTACCTTGACGCCGGCGCCGAACTAGAATTGATTTCAGTTTGATCAGAGAGGCACCGACGATGACGTCTGTCCTTCGCCTGAGCTCGCGATCCTCCGAGGCCGACGGGCACGCGTTGCCTCCGTCGATGATGGAGCGTGTGACGCTGATCATGGATCTGTTCGAACGACCGCAGACCCATCTGACGCTTGAAACGGTCTCCCGCCGGACCCGTCTTCCCCGCTCGACCACCCACCGGATACTGGACCAGTTGGTCCGGCTGGACTGGCTGCGGCACACGGTGGCCGGATATGTACTGGGGCGGCGGGCGCTCGGCCTGGGAGGACGGGAGACAGGACACGGCGCGCTGCGGTCCGCCGCCGCGCCGCACCTGCTGGACCTGGCCGTGCGGACCAGGATGGTCGTCCACCTCGCCGTGCTGGACGGGCCGGAGATCTACTACCTGGACAAGGTGGGCGGCTCGGCGGCGGCACACATCCCGTCGAGAGTCGGGGGCCGGGCGGTCGCGCACTGCACCGGGCTCGGCAAGGCGATGCTCGCCTGGCTGAGCCCCGAGGAGATCGACGCGCGGTACGCCCAGGTCATCGAGCGCCGCACCGACTGCAGCATCGGCCGTCTCGACCAACTGCACCGCGAGTTGGGCCTGGTCCGCCGCCGGGGCGGACTGGCGATCGACCGTGGGGAGTGCTTCCCCGCCCTCGGCTGCGTCGGCCTCGCGCTGCGCGGACCGGAAGGTCCGGTGGCGGCGATCTCCGTGGTCGGCGACGGCTGCTCCTCCCTGGAACTGGTGGCCCCCCTGGTGGTCAACGCCGTGCAGGCCGTCTCGGACGAACTCTTCGGGATCCCCCGGGCGGACCGTCCGGACGTGCCGGTCCCGGTCGGCTGAGGGGCGCGCCGCACCCGCTCTCCGAGGGCGGCCGTGGGAAACGGCGAGGGGCCGCGTGCGGGCGACCCGCGCACGGCCCCTTCCGGCCCGGCCTTGCTCACCAGGCCGTCCAGCCTCCGTCCACCGTGACGGTCGTACCCGTGACGAAGCGGGACGCGTCCGAGGCGAGGAACACCGCCGCGCCGCCCAGCTCCTCCGCGTCGCCCACCCGGCCCAGGGGCGTGCCCCCGATGATCCGCTGCCCCCACTTGCTGTCCAGCAGGCCGGAGCTGAGGTCGGTGCGGAAGTAACCGGGCGCCAGGGCGTTGACGCGCACACCGCGGGGTGCCCACTCGACGGCGAGCGCCTTGGTGAGCGCCTCGACGGCGCCCTTGCTCGCGGCATAGGCGGCGATCCGCTCGAAGCCGGTGCTCGCGTGCACCGAGGAGACGTTGACGATCGAGCCCGAGCCCTGGTCCAGCATGACCTTGCCGGCCTCGCGGCAACAGTAAAAAGTGCCCTGGAGATTGATGTCGAGCACCCGCCGCCAGTCCTCGTCGGTGACGAACTCGCTGCGGGTGAAGTGCGGGCTGATGCCCGCGCAGTTGACCACGGCGTCGAGCCGTCCGGTGGTCCCGGTGATCCGCTCGACCGTGGTGCGCACGGCGGCGGAGTCTGCGACGGAGGCCGGCAGCACGAGCACCTTGCCGCCGTGCGGGGCGAGTTCGGCCTCCAGGCTCTCCAGGTCGGCGGCGGTCCGCGCCGTCACCGCCACCGTGGCGCCCGCCTGCGAGAGGGCGATCGCCATGGCCCGGCCGAGGCCCTTTCCGGCGCCGGTCACCCAGGCGGTCCTGCCGTCGAGGCGCAGGTCGGTGTTCACGTCGGTCATGGCTCAGTCCTTGGTGGGGAGGTCGCGCAGGGTCCGCTTGAGGACCTTGCCGGAAGGGGTGCGCGGCAGCTCGTCGACGACGTCGAAGCGGACCGGCACCTTGAACTTGGCCAGACGGGCCCGGCAGAACTCCCGCAGTTCCTCCGCGTCGGCGTTCGTGTGGGGGCGGAACACCACGAAGGCGCGGGGGACCTCGCCCCAGCGGGGGTGGGTGAGGCCGACCACGGCGGCCTCCAGGACGGCGGGGTGTTCGTACAGGACGCGTTCGACCTCGGGGGTGGCGATGTTCTCGCCGCCGGAGACGATCATGTCCTTCTTGCGGTCGTCGATGTAGAGGAAGCCGTCCTCGTCGACGTGCCCGATGTCGCCGGTGTGGAACCAGCCGTCCCGGAGCGCCGCGGCCGTGGCCTTCTCGTCGCGCCAGTAGCCGGCGAAGACCTTCGGGCCGCGCAGGGTGATCTCCCCCAGCTCGCCGGCCGGGACCTCGTCGCCGCAGTCGTCGACGATCCGCACGCGCGTGTGCGGCACGGGTCGGCCGACCGAGCCCAGTTTGGACAGGGCGTGCTCGCGGTCGAGAAAGGTGTCGCCGGAGACGGTCTCGGTCAGTCCGTAGGCGTCGGCGAACCAGGCGTTGGGGAAGGCGTTCATGATGCGCCGCAGCACCGGCTCGGGGGTCTTCTCACCGCCGCCCAGGATGAAACGGACCGAGCTGGTGTCGTACTTCTCCCGGTCCGGGACCTCCAGGACCGCGTTGACCATGGCCGGCGCCAGCCACACGTTGGTGACCCCGTGTTCCTGGATCGCGCGCAGCGCGCCCTCGGGATCGAACTTCCGCTGCAGGACCACGCCGCCGCCCGCGTACAGGACTCCGAGGGCCGGCATGTCCAGTCCGCCCACGTGGTAGAGCGGGCCGCAGACCAGCGTGATGTCGGCCGCGGTCAGGCCGAAGTGGACGATGTGGGCCAGGTTCTTGGCCTCGAGGTTGCCGTAGGTGATGCGCACGCCCTTGGGGCGTGAGGTGGTCCCGGAGGTGTACATCAGGCGCTGGAGGTCGTCCGGGCCGACGTCCACGGGGGCGAAGTGCTTCCCCTCGTTCCCGTCGAGCAGTGACTCGTAGCCCGTCCACCCGGGCGCCGGTCCGTCGCCCACCAGGACGCGGTGCTCCAGGTCGGCGACCTTCGCCGCGATGCGCTCCGCGGGGCGCACGAACTCCGCCTCGGTCACGATCACCTTCGCCTGCGCGTGGCCCAGGATGTAGGCCCATTCCTCTTCGGACAGGCGGTAGTTGAGCGGCAGGAAGACCGCGCCGATCCGGTTGGCCGCGTAGACCAGTTCCAGGAATTCCGGCCGGTTGTAGAGGAGCAGGCCCACGACGTCGCCGCGCCCGACACCCAGGTCCGTGAGACCGACGGCCAGCTGCTCGACCCGCTCGTGGAATCGGCGCACCGTCAGGCGGACGTCGTCCTGCGTCACGGCCACGGCGTCGGGCCGCTGGGTGAGGTGGTAATCGAGGATGCTCGAGAAATTGTGCACGGCTCTCTCTCGCTCTGTTTCCGTGTGGCGAATGCGGCCCGCCACGGCTCAGGGGGAGGGGTGGATTCCGACCGGTCGGTTGCCCGCTCCCAAGATTTAGTGTACCTCTTGGTCTATAAAACTTGTGCTCCGAACTGTACGACGACGCGTACGCAGCGACAACCGTCCCGGCGCCCGCGTTTCGAGCCGCTTCCGCCGACGAGGAGGCCCCCGTGCCGCCATGCATCCGCCTCGACACCGACGGACCCGTAGTCACGGTCCGTCTCGACCACCCGCCGATGAACGCCTTCGACACCGCGCAGCGCGAGGAGCTGGCCGCCCATGTGCGCGCGCTGGCCGACAGCCGCGATGCGCGGGCCGTGGTGCTCTACGGCGGTGAGCGGCTGTTCGCCGCCGGGGCGGACGTCAAGGCGCTGGCCCTGATGGACCCCGAGGAGGTGCGGGGCTGGAACCGGGCCCTGCAGCGCACCTTCGACGAGGTCGCCCGGCTGCCCGTGCCCGTCGTCGCGGCGATCACGGGATACGCCCTCGGTGGCGGCCTTGAACTGGCCCTCGCCGCCGACTACCGGGTGGCGGCCGACGACGCGCTCCTCGGCCAGCCGGAGGTACAGCTCGGGATCATTCCGGGCTCGGGCGGCACCCAGCGGCTGACCAGGCTGATCGGGCCGTCACGGGCCAAGAACCTGCTGATGACCGGCCGCCGCGTCGCTGCGGAGGAGGCCCTGCGCCTCGGACTCGTGGACGAGGTCGTCCCGGCGGCGGAGGTGTACGGCACCGCCCTGCACTACGCCCGTCGGCTCGCCCAGGGCCCCGCCGCGGCCCTGGAGGCGGTCAAGGAAGCGGTGGACCACGGCGCCGACAGCGGCCTGTCCGCCGGCCTCGCCCTGGAACGGTCCCTGTTCACGAGCGTGTTCGGCACGGCCGACGCCGCCACCGGCATCCAGTCGTTCCTGGAACACGGTCCCGGCAAGGCGCACTTCGACGGGCCGGCGCGCGACAACCAGACGCGCCGCGAGCGTCGTACGACATGAAAGGGGTGGAGGGCATGAAGGCACTGCGCTGGCACGGCGCACGCGATCTGCGGCTGGAAGAGGTGCCGGCCCCGCCCGAACCGGGGCCGCACGAGGCCGTGGTGGAGGTCGCCTGGTGCGGAGTGTGCGGGACCGACCTGCACGAGTTCCTCGAAGGACCGCACATGATCCGCAATGGTCCGCACCCCTTCACGGGGGCCAGTCCGCCGCTCGCGCTCGGTCACGAACTGAGCGGCACCGTGGTCGCGTTGGGCAGGGCGGTGCCGGGTATCGCGATCGGTGACCGGGTGACCGCCGACCCCGTCTGGCGCTGCGGGGTCTGCTTCTGGTGCGTGCGCGGCGAATACCACATCTGTCCCAGGAGCGGCTCGGTCGGGCTCGCCTCGCCCGGCGCGTTCGCCGATCGCGTCACCGTCCCGATCGCCGGGCTCACCCGGCTGCCCGACAACGTGAGCGACGAGATGGCGGCCGTCGCCGAACCGCTCGCGGTGGGCCTGCACGCCGTCACCCGGGCCGGTGTCCGGCCCGGTGACAACGTCCTGGTCGTCGGCGGTGGCCCCATCGGCTTCGCCGTCGTCCTGGCAGCCCGGCTCGCGGGCGCCGCCGGTCTCTACGTCAGCGAGCCGCTGAAGGAACGCCGGGAGAAGCTGCTCGGCCTCGGGGTCACCGAGGCCTACGACCCGCGCGAGACCGACGTACGCCGTGAGCTGTTCCTGAAGACCGGCCGCATCGGCCCGGACGTCGTCATCGACGCGACCGGCGTCCCCGCGCTCGCCGCGCAGGCCGTGACCACCGTGCGGCGCGGCGGCAAGGTCGTGCTCGCGGGCGTCGGGCACGGCAGCGTCGAGTTCGACATGGGCCAACTCGTCTTCTACGAACGGTCCGTGCTCGGCACGCTCGGCTACGCCTTCGACATCCCCCGTGTGATCGACCTGATGAGCACCGGGCGCCTGGACGCCTCGCCCCTGATCACCGGACGTTTCCCGCTCTCGGAAGGAGCCGGGGTCTTCGCGGACCTGGCCGCCGACCGTGCACAGCACCTGAAGGTGCTGCTGACCCCGAAGGGATGAGTGACATGGATTTCGACCTGCCGGAGGAGACGCGGGATCTTCAGGACATGGTGCGCGAGTTCGCGGCCAAGGAGATCACCCCGAACGCGGCCGAGTGGTCGGAGAACGAGCAGTTCCCGACGCACGTCTTCACCAAGCTCGGTGAACTCGGCCTGATGGGCATGCTGGTGCCGGAGGAGTACGGAGGCGCCGGCTCCGACACCGTCTCCTATGTCGCCGTCATGGAGGAACTCGGCGCCGCCGACCAGTCGGTGGCCTCGTCCTGGAACGCGCACTCCACCATCGCCACCCTGCCGCTGCTGGCCTACGGCACCGAGGAGCAGAAGCGGCGCTGGCTGGCCCCCCTGGCCAAGGGAGAGGCCATCGGCGCGTTCGGCCTGACCGAGCCCGGCGCCGGGTCCGACGCGGCCGGCATCACCACCACCGCCCAGCGCAGGGACGGCGGCTGGGTGATCAACGGCACCAAGATGTTCATCACCAACGCCGGCACCGACATCAGCCAGGGCGTCACCCTGCTGGCCACCACCGGCCGGGACGAGGACGGTCGGAAACGGTTCGCCACCTTCTACGTCCCGACCGGCACCCCGGGCTACTCCTGTGGCGCCAAGCTGAAGAAGCTCGGCTGGCACGCCATGGACACCCGGGAACTTGTCTTCGACGACTGCTGGATCCCGGACGGCCATCTCATCGGTGAGGAGGGCGGCGGGCTGCGCCAGTTCCTCTCCGTCCTCGACAAGGGCCGGATCAGCGTCGCCGCGCTGGGTCTCTCCCTGGCCAAGGCGGCGCTCGCGCTGGCGGTCAGGCACGCCACGGAACGGCACCAGTTCGGCCGGCCGCTGTCCGCGTTCCAGGCCGTCGCGCACAAGATCGCCGACATCGGCACCGAGTTCGAGGCCGCCCGGTGGATGGTCTACCGCGCCGCCTGGCTCGCCGACCAGGGGCGGCCGTACAGCATGGAGGCCGCGATGGCGAAGCTGTACGCCTCCGAGGTCGCCAACCGGGCCGCGTCGCAGGCGGTACAGATCCACGGCGGGTACGGCTATGTGCGGGAGTCGGAGGTCTCCCGTTTCTACGCCGACGCCAAGATCCTCGAGATCGGCGAGGGTACGAACGAGATCCAGCGCGATGTCATCGCGCGGGCGCTGGTGAAGCAGGCGTGAGAACCGAAGGGGCCCGCGGTATGCGCCGCGGGCCCCGGATCAACCCGCCAGTGCGGGAGTCTGCCACTCGGCCTCGGGATCGAGCGGCAGATCGGGCCGGTCGCGTTTGAACGCCTCCGCCGCCTCCTCCACGTCCGGCAGCGCGGCCCCGGGCGCGCCGAACCCGCGCAGCAGGGTGTCGCAGTACTCGGCGGACAGGCGCGCTGCGTTCCAGCGGCCGTCCGGCTTCGCCCACTGGTAGGTGTGGTTGTGCAGGTTGAGGAACTGCAGGGTGGCCAGACGCGGGTCGACCTCGCGGAAGCGCCCCTGCGCGACGGCCTCCGTGAGGAGTCTTCCGACCAGCCGCTCGAACTCCGCGCGCTGGCTCAGCAGGGTGTCCAGATGGTCGCCGGTCAGGCATCGGTAGTCGTGCTCGTAGACCCAGATGTGGTCGAGCCTGCGGAAGATGATCGTGAGCAGCGACTCGGACAGCAGACGCAGCCGCACGAGCGGGTCCGCGTCGAGCCCCGTGATCTGCCGGGCGCGGGCCAGCAGCGGGTTCATCACCCGGGACTGGATCTCGATCAGCAGGTTTTCCTTGGAGTTGATGTAGTAGTACAGCGCGCCCTTGGCGAGCCCGACCGCGCGGCCCAGGTCGTTGACGGAGGTCGCCGCGTAGCCCTGCCGGGCGAACAGCTCGGCGGCGGTGTCGATGATCTTCTGTCGTCTGACCTCGTAACCCGGTCCGTGGCCCGGTGGTCTGGGCATTGCTCTTCTCCCCACCTGATGTGGTCGACGTGTCGGTGCGACATGCCCAGGTCCCCCGTCCGGACGGCCTCCGGCGGATCCGGGGGGAAGGGGGCCCAGGGCATCTGATGCGCTTGACGTAGTTTGCTAGACCAGACGGTACATTAAAAGTAGGACTCAGGCGGTGCGGCCTCGTGCCGCCGGGGCGAGTATTGCGAGGACGCGCATGACGACTGAGGCTCCGCAGCAGACTTCGACCACATCCGCGCACGCGGATCAGCTCCTGGAGATGTACCGCCGGATGCGCCGTGTCCGGCGTTTCGAGGAACGGGCGTCCGAGCTGTACAAGGCGACGGAGATTCCCGGCTTCCTGCATCTGTCGATCGGCCAGGAGGCCGGCGCCGTGGGGGCCTGCTGGCCGCTGCGCCCGAGTGACGGCATCACCTCCACGCACCGTGGCCACGGTCATGTCCTGGCCAAGGGCCTGGAATCGGCGTCGATGATGGCCGAGCTGATGGGCAAGGACGCCGGCACCTGCCGCGGCCGAGGCGGCTCGATGCACATCGCCGACCCCGGCCTCGGCATCTTCGGGGCCAACGGCATCGTCGGCGCGGGCCTCCCGATCGCCACCGGGGTGGCGACCGCGGCCAAACTGCGGGAGTCCGGCGACGTGGTGGTGGCGTTCTTCGGGGACGGCGCGGTCGCGCAGGGCATGTTCCACGAGGCCGTCAACCTGGCCGCCGTATGGGACCTGCCCGTCGTCTTCCTGTGCGAGAACAACCACTACTCGGAGTTCTCGCCGGCCGCCGAGCAGCACCGCGCCCCGCTCTCCGCCCGCGCGGCGGGGTACGGGATCGGGTACGCGCACGTCGACGGCAACGACGTCCTCGCGGTGGCCGGGATGATGACCGACGTCGTGGCACGGCTGCGGGCCGGGGGCGGCCCGGTCCTGGTCGAGGCGGAGACCTACCGCTGGCACGGCCACTACGAGGGCGACCCCGAGCGGTACCGCAGCCCCGAGGAGGTCGCCGCCGCCAGGGAGCGCGACCCGCTGCTGATCGCCCGCCGGCATCTGGCCGCGGCGGGCGTCCCGGCCGCCCTCGCGGACGACATCGACGAGGAGATCGACAAGGAGATCGAGGCGGCCGTGGAGTGGGCCAGGAGCCTGCCCCAGCCGGCTCCGGAGACGCTGCACGACTTCGTCTCGGCCCCCCGCACGGCGATACCGGAGCCCGCCCCGGCCCAGGGGGAGGTCTTCCGGTCCATGGACGCCGTACGCCTGGCACTGGAGCACGAGCTGACGGCCGATCCGGCCGTCTTCGTCGCCGGTATCGACGTCGGCGCGGGCGGCAACGTCTTCGGGCTCACCCGGGGACTGGCCCAGGCGTTCCCCGGCCGGGTCCGTGACACGCCGATCAGCGAGAGCGCGATCCTCGGTACGGCGGTGGGCGCGGCCATGGCCGGCATGAAGCCGGTCGTGGAGATCATGTACATGGACTTCATCGGGGTCTGCCTGGACATGCTGCTCAACCAGGCCGCCAAGCTGCGCTTCATGACCGGCGGCCGGGCCTCGATGCCCCTCGTCGTGCGCACCCAGTTCGGCGCCGGCCGCTCCTCCGGCAGTCAGCACTCGCAGAGCCTGGAGGCGCTGCTCGCGCACATCCCCGGACTGACCGTGGTCATGCCGTCCAATCCCGCCGACACCTACGGCCTGCTGCGGGCGGCCATCCAGGACCCCAACCCGGTGGTGTTCGTCGAGAACCGGCTCCAGTACGGTCTCAAGGGCCCGAAGCCGCCGGCCGATCACCTGATCCCGTTGGGCAAGGCGCGTGTCGTCCGTGAGGGCAGCGACATCACGCTCGTCTCCTGGTCCCGCATGGTCCAGGATGCCCTGGCCGCCGCGGAGTCGCTGGCCGCGGAGGGCGTGAGCGTGGAGGTCATCGACCTGCGCACCATCGCCCCGCTGGACCGTGGGACGGTCCTCGCCTCCCTGGCCAAGACCAACCGCCTGGTCATCGCCCACGAGGCGGTACGGGACTTCGGGGTCGGTGCCGAACTGTCCGCGCTCGCGGTGGACGAGGGCTTCTGGCATCTGGACGCGCCCGTCACCCGGGTGGCGCCGCCTCCGTTGCCGGCCCCGTACGCCCCGTCGCTGGAGCGGCTGTGGCTGCCCTCGCGGGACACCATCGCCGACACGCTGCGACGCATCGCGGCGGTGTGAACCGCGGGAACGCGACGACAAGGGGATGGCCCCGGGACGAGGTCCCGGGGCCATCCCCTTGTCGTCGCGTTCCGTCCGTCGTTCGTCCGTTGTCTCCGCCGCCGGCCCGGCCAAGTCGGCAGGACAGGTCGAGGGCCGGCGGCGGATCCGGCCGTGGCCGTGTCAGACGGTCGCGACCGGAGTCAGCGGGCTGCCCTGCGTGCCGGGCAGGTTGAGCGGGGGAGCGGTGAGGAGGAAGCGGCTGCGGTTGTGCTCGCGCAGCCAGGCGGCGAGGTCGTGCAGGTACCACAGCTCGCCCATCGGGACGCCCAGCTTGAACAGGCACAGGTGATGGAGCGGAAGCAGGGTGTGCGGACCCTGGGCCTGGGTGACGCCCACGCCTTCGATCGCGTAGTTGTCCGAGGCGATCGCGGAGATCCGGGACTCGGCGACCCACTCCAGCAGCTTGGGGTCGTCCGCGTCGAGGTAGGCCGCGGTCCGGTGGATGGCGACCGGGTCGGGGTTCTTCTCCCAGGCCAGGACCTGGGTGGCGAAGCCCGTGTGCAGGAGCAGGATGTCACCGGGCTCGACGACGACGTTGTCGGCCGCCATGATCTCCTGGAGCTGCTGGAAGCCGACCGGCTGGTATCCGGTGCCCAGGTGGTGGGCGATGTCGACGAGGACACCGCGGCCCTGGACGCCGTGCCGCGCCATGTGCTCCAGGCCGAGGTGGCGCGCGAAGCTGAGGCTGCCGCTGCCGTCCTCCTTGGCGTCGTCCCGGGGGCCGACGAGGTCGGTGTCCGGCCGGTAGCCGTTGTAGTAGACCGGCTCGGCGACCCCGTCGCCGTCGGCGTCGAACTCGGCACCCTGGTGGGCGAGGGCGTCCCACTGGGTCGAGTACTGCAGCCAGAGGGTGACCACGTCGTCCGACCACACGTCGATCAGGTCGGGCGAGAAGTGCTCGCTCGCCCTGATGTTGTAGAAGACGTCCTGCTTGTGCTGGAGGTCCTCCGTGGGCCGCAGGATCGGCGGGTAGCGGCGCTGGTTCAGCGACGTGCCGCCGGGATAGTCGAGCGGCAGGCTCAGACTGAACGTGACCCCGTGCTCGACCTCACGGACTCCCTGCAGGACCTTCTCGGCGGTGAGCAGGTTGATACGCCCCAGCTCGTCGTCGTCGCCGAAGTCGCCCCACGTCGAGCCGGGGGGCCGCTGCTTCCAGCGCTTCGTCATGATAAATGCCTCCTCAAGGCGACAGTCCCCGTTGACAGCCACCCGCATGCTATTTGCATTGGACCGCTCGGTCAACAAGCGAATTTGCCTGTTCCCGGGGGTTCATATTGCTCCTGTGGCAGTAATAGACTGACTGGTCGAAACGTCTATCCCTTGGAGGGGTAATGAGCGAATCCACACAGGCGTGGGTCGCGGCGGGTGTGCGCGCCGTGATCGGGGCGCACACGCAGGCCCAGGACGCCGGCCGCACCGACGAGATCGTCGCGCTGTACACGCCCGACGGCGTCCTGGAGCTTCCCGGCACGGCTCCCCTCCAGGGGCACGACGCGCTGCGCGCCGCCTTCAAGGGCTGGGAGCCGACCCAGCCCCAGCTGCACCTGGTCAGCAACACGGTCGTCTCCTCCACCGGAGCCGACGAGGCGACCGCGGTGAGCGACGTGGTCTTCCTGCAGCGCGGTGAGTCGGGTTGGGCGGTGCAGGTCGTCGGACACTACGACGACACGCTGCGCCGGGTCGACGGCGCCTGGCTGCTCCAGCGGCGCGTTTCGACCTACCAGGCCTGATCCACCCCCCCACCAAGGAGAAGGAACGATGACCGTAACCGCCGCGGAAGCCCTGGCCGGTGTGCAGAACACCATCGCCGCCTACACCCACGCACTGGACGCCGGCCGAACCGAGGTGATCCCCGAGCTGTTCACCGAGGACGGCGTCGCCGAGATCGTCGGCCAGGGCACCTTCGAGGGCCGGGAGGCGATCGCCAAGGCCTACGGCGCCTTCGTCCCGCAGGCGCCGCAGCTGCACCTCGTCGGCAACACCGTCCTCACCTCGCCGCCCGGCGAGAAGGTGACGGCCAGCAGCAACCTGGTGTTCTTCGCGCGCGGCGAGGAGGGCTGGGCCGTACAGCTCGTCGGCAGCTACGAGGACACGCTGGTCCACGTCGACGGTGTGTGGAAGTTCAGCAAGCGGGTCACGACCTTCCTGCCCTAGCGCTGCGCCGCAACCCGGACGCCCGTGCCACCTGCCGATCGGGTGGCACGGGCGTTTCCCGTGTTCAGACCTTCGATTCCGCCGTCTTGGAGAACGCGAAGGCCGGGAAGTCGCCCGCGACGGACTCCCTGATCAGCTCCTGCAGCTTCCAGCGTCCGGTCGGGTTCAGCAGCTGCTTGACCGGCTTGCCGGGGATGTTGGCGCCGTAGAAGTAGCTGCTCTTCAGGAAGGACGACTGGCCCGCGCTGTCGTTGACCAGGTCCGTCCACTCCTGCTCGGCGGCGTCCGTGACCGCGACGACGTCATGGCCGTGCTCGCGCGCGTGGACGAGCAGGTCCATCACGTAGTCCACCTGGTCGCCGGAGTAGCGCGGGTTGTTGCCGAGGGCGCCGTGCGGGCCGCCGGGGAAGTAGAAGTTGGGGAAGCCGGCGGTCGTGACGCCGAGGTAGGTGGACGGACCGTCCGCCCAGTACTCCTTCAGCGGCAGGCCCGCTCGGCCGACCACGCCCAGGCGGTTGAGGGCGCCGGTGCCGAAGTCGTAGCCGGTCGCCCAGATGATGATGTCGAACTCCTGGTGCCCCTCGGAGGTCTCGATCCCGGTCTCGGTGATGCGCACGATCGGCGTCTCGTTGATGTCGACGAGCTCCACGGTCGGCTTGTTGTACGCCTCGTAGTAGCCGGTGCCGAACGGGGGCCGGCGGCCGCCGTAGCCGTGCCCCTTGGGGATCAGCTTCTCGGCCGTCGCCGGGTCCTTGACGATGGAGCGGATCTTGTCTGCGATGAACTCGCAGAACTCCTCGTTGACCGTGGCGTTCGTGGTCATGTCGTAGTAGTGCTCGGAGAGCTTGGTGAAGCCCGGGCTGTTCCACTTCTGCTCGTAGAACTCCTGGCGTTGCTCCGGAGTGTCCTCCAGGCCCGACCGCATGGTGATCTGGTGCAGGAAGCCGCTGGGCGAGGTGTTCAGGGTGTCCCGGATGGACTCGAAGCCGCCCTTGAGCTCGTCCTGTTCCTCGGCTGTGATCGGCCGGTTGTTCAGCGGGGTGAGCCAGTCGGCGACCTTCTGGTACACGGTCAGCCGTGCGACCTCGTCGGCGATCGCGGGCACGATCTGCACACCGCTGGAGCCGGTGCCGATCTGCGCCACCCGCTTGCCGGTGAAGTCCACCGGGGTCTTGGGCCAGAGGCCGGTGTGGTGCTGCTCACCACGGAAGTCCTCGCGGCCCTCGATGCCGGGGACGAACGGCACGGACAGGATGCCGGTCGCCGCGACGACGTGGCGCGCCCGGTGCTCGGCGCCGTTGTCGGTACGCACCGTCCAGGTGCCGGACGTCTCGTCCCAGACGGCCGCGGTCACCTTCGTGCCGAAGGAGATGTGCCGGCGCAGGTCGAAGCGGTCGACCACGTAGTTGAAGTACCGCTCGATCTCCGGCTGGCCGGCGAAGTGCTCCGACCACTCCCACTCCTCCCACAGCTCCTTCGAGAAGAGGTAGCCGTAGGTGTAGCTCTCGGAGTCGAACCGCGCCTCGGGGTAGCGGTTCCAGTACCAGGTGCCGCCCACACCGCTGCCGGCCTCCAGCAGCTTCGCTGAGAATCCGGCGTCCTGGGCCCGGTACAGCTGGTAGATGCCGGTGACACCGGCGCCGATGACCAGTACGTCCACGAAGCCCAGGTCCGCCGGGCTCGTCTTCGTCGTTTCGCTCATGTGCTCTCCCGCGTGAGCCTTGATTCATATGGCGACCGGTCGGTCGAATATTGAGGTGAGACTAGAGGAGGGGGCGGATTCGTTCAATGGATGTGAATCTCGCCTGGGAGATTGATTGTACCGACCGTCTGGTCTAACTTTCGCTCAGGGACGCGAAGCAGCGCAACGGGAGTCAGTCATGAGTGACAAGAACGTCGAAGAGACCACCGACCTGCGAGCCGCCGGCTGGAAGGCCATGCGGGCCGCCCTGCCCGGCGTGTTCCCCGAGGGCGACATCGACCTGCGCGACGGCCGCCTCGGGGAGGAACTCGTCGACATCGGCCTGACCAGCGTCTGGGGAGCCCTGTGGGGCCGTGAGGGGCTCGCCCCCCGGGATCGCAGCCTGGTCACGCTCGGCATCCTCATCGCCCTCGGGGCGGAGACCGAGCTCAGGACCCACGTCCGCATCGCGCTGACGAACGGTCTGTCCGAGGACGAGATCGCCGAGGTCATCTACCACTCCAGTGGTTACACCGGTTTCCCGCGGGCCGTCGCCGCCCGCACCGCCGCCCGTGAGGCGTTGGAGGGCTGACACCGCCACCCGCCCGGGAGGCGAGAGTCTCCGGCACTTCCACACCACAGCGCAAGAGGAGCACACATGTCACTGCAGGGAAAGGTCGCGGTCGTCACGGGCGGCGCGCGCGGAATCGGACGCGGGATAGCGACCGTTCTCGCGTCCAAGGGCGCCGCCGTGGCGGTCTGGGACCTGAACACCGAGGGCGCCGAGAAGACCGCCGCCGAGATCCAGGCCGCGGGCGGCAGGGCCGTCGCGGTGGGCGGTGACGCCGCCGACGCCGAGGCCGTCGCCCGCTCCGCGGCGCGCACCCGTGCGGAGCTCGGTCCGGTCGCCATCCTGGTCAACAACGCGGGGACCACCGCCTACGAGCCGTTCACGAGCATCAGTGAGGCGGCCTGGGACCGGATGATCGGGATCAACCTCAAGGGCCCGTTCCTGGTCACGCAGGCGCTGATCCCCGACATGGTCGAGGCGGGCTGGGGCCGCATCGTCAACATCTCCTCGTCGTCCGCCCAGACCGGCGCGCCGGCCATGGCGCACTACGCCTCCTCCAAGGGCGGCGTCATCGCCCTGACCAGGGCGCTGGCCGTCGAGTACATCGCGCAGGGGATCACCGTCAACCACGTTCCGCCCGGGTTCATCGACACGCCCCTGGTGCGCCAGGGCCCCATCGACGTCGAGGCCGCCGCGGCCACGATGCCGATGAAGCGGGCCGGCACGCCCGAGGACGTGGCGCACGCGGTCGCCTACCTCGCCTCGGAGGAGGCGGGCTACGTCACCGGCCAGACGTTCGGCGTCAACGGCGGGCGCTACGTCTACTGATCCGTCCCCGTTCCCCACCGACCACCGCACCAACGCTGTACTGGAGCCGAGAAATGAGCAACGAGGACGACGTCAGGGCCCCTGCCCACGTCCTGGTGGTGGGCGCCTCCGCGTCCGGACTGACCACCGCGGAGGCCCTGCGCCGCAAGGGCTACGAGGGCCGGATCACCGTGCTCGGCGACGAGCCGCACGCCCCCTACGACCGGCCGCCGCTGTCCAAGCAGGTGCTCTCCGGCGCTTGGGAGCCGGAGCGGGCCGCGCTGCGCAGCCAGGACATGCTCGACGGCCTGGACGCCGAGTTCGTCCTCGGTGACCGGGCGGTCTCCCTGGACGCGGCGACCCGGACGGTGCGGACCGGCTCCGGGCGCGAGCTGCGGGCCGACGCGCTCGTGATCGCCACCGGTGTGCGGCCACGTACCCTGCCCGGCGGGCAGGACCTGACCGGGGTGCACGTCCTGCGCACCCTCGACGACTCCCTCGCCCTGCGCAAGGAACTGCTCGACGCCTCCCGCGTCGTGGTCGTCGGCGAGGGCGTCCTCGGCTCCGAGATCGCCGCCACCGCCCGCACTCTGGGCCTGGACGTCACCCTCACCGGCCCGCTGCAGGCCCCGATGGCGCTCCAGGTGGGCCCGTTGGTCTCCGGTGTGCTGGGGGAGCTGCACAACGAGCGCGGGGTACGGCTGCGGCTGGGCACCGGCGTCGAGGGCTTCACCTCCGACGGGGGGAGGGCCACCGGCGTGCGGCTGGCCACCGGCGAGGAGCTGCCCGCCGACGTCGTGGTCGTCGCCATCGGCGCCGTCCCGGCCACCGAGTGGCTCGCGGACAGCGGCCTGGAGCTCGACAACGGCGTGGTCTGCGACTCCCGCTGCCGTGCCGAGGAGGGGATCTACGCCGTGGGCGACGTGGCCCGCTGGCACCACGAGCACCTCGGCCGTCTCCTCCGCCTGGAGAACCGGACCAACGTCACGGAGCAGGCGGCGGTCGTCGCGGCCAACATCCTGGGCGCCGACCAGGCGTACGCGCCGGTGCCCTACTTCTGGACCGACCAGTTCGACGCCAAGCTCCAGGTCCACGGCTTCCTGCCCGCCGACGCCGCAGTGGACGTCGTCGAGGGCGACCTGACGGCACGTCGCTTCGTCGCCCGGTACCGCAGCGAGGGCCGCGTCACCGGCGTCCTCGGCTGGAACATGCCCAAGCAGGCCCGCCTGCGGCGGCAGGAGATCGTCGATGGTCTCGACACCCCCAGCCCCACCCACTGAACGATCAGGAGAGTTCCCATGAAGGTCGTCATCGACGAGGAGAAGTGCGTGGCCGCCGGACAGTGCGTGGCCGCCGCCATGGACGTGTTCGACCAGCGTGAGGACGACGGCATCGTCGTCCTGCTCGACGAGAACCCGCCGGCCGAGCTGGCCGACGACGTCCGCAACGCCGCCGCGGTGTGCCCCGCCCTGGCCATCCGCATCGAGGAATAGCCCCGAACCTCACCCCTTCCCCCCACAACCCTCAACGGAGGAGAACCATGGCCGAGGCAGACATCCGGCACGCGTCGGACGAGGCGACGTACTTCTACCAGGACGACCGGGACGCGAGGTGCCCGTTCGCCCCGCCGCCGGGGCTGCGTGCCCTGAACGAGAAGGGCCCCGTGACCCGGGCCCGGATCTGGGACGGCAGTACACCGTGGCTGGTCACCGGCCACGCGGCGCAGCGGGCCATACTGTCCGACCCCCGGGTGAGCTCGGACGACAAGCGCTCGGGTTTCCCGTACCCGAACAAGGCCATGGCGGAGACCGCCCACCACCACCCGCTGACGATCTTCAACGCCGACGGCGCCGACCACACGCGGATCCGTCGCATGATGACCCGTCCGTTCACCCGCCCCCGGATGGAGGCGCTGCGGCCGGACATCCAGCGGTTCACCGACGAGCTCATCGACAAGATGCTCGCCGGCCCGAAGCCGGTGGACCTGGTGACGGCGCTGTCCCTGCCGCTGCCCTCGCTGATGATCTGCGCGCTGCTGGGGGTGCCCTACGAGGACCACGACTTCTTCCAGGAGCACGCCTCCTTCGCCACCCGCAGCGACAAGACGGCCGAGCAGCAGAACGCGGCCAACCAGGCGCTCGGCGGCTATCTGGCCGGACTGCTGCAGAAGAAGATGGACGATCCGGCCGAGGACGTGCTCTCGGACTTCGCCACCCGCATCAAGGAAGGTGACCTCACCCTTCCCGAGGCGACGCTGCTCTCCATGATCCTGCTGATCGCCGGTCACGAGACCAGCGCCAACATGATCACGCTGGGCACGGCCCTGTTGCTGGAGAACCCCGAGGAGATCGCCCGCCTGCGCGAGATCGAGGACACCCGCGAGGCCGCGGGCGCGGTCGAGGAGATCCTGCGCTATCTGACCGTCGCGACCTTCGGGCAGCGGCGAATCGCCGCCGAGGACTTCGAGTTCGAGGGCGTACGGATCAAGGCCGGGGACGGCATCGTCGTCCCGCTGCCCGCCGGCAACTGGGACCCGAAGGCGTTTCCCGAGCCGGAGAACCTCGACCTCACCCGCAAGGCGAGCCACCACCACGCCTTCGGCTGGGGGATCCACCAGTGTCTGGGCCAGCAGCTCGCCCGTATCGAGCTCCAGGTCGTCTACGGCACCCTCTACCGGCGTGTCCCGACCCTCCGTCTCGCGGTCGACCGGGACCAGCTCGACTTCCGGCCCGCCGACGCGCTCGCCTTCGGCATCGGAGAGCTGCCGGTGACCTGGTAGCGCACCACCTTCCGGTGCCCCGGCGCCGGCCGGCCGGTTCCACCCACCAGGGCGGGACCGGCCATCGCATCCGCAACCGCAGTACAACAGGAGTCAGGCATGAGTGAGTTGAGCTTCGAAGGACGGGTCGCGGTCGTCACCGGCGCGGGCCGGGGTATCGGCCGGGCCCATGCCCGCCTCCTGGCGGAGCGCGGGGCGAAGGTCGTCGTCAACGACCTGGGCGGGTCCATGGAGGGCGACGGCTCGGACGCCGGCCCCGCGCAGAAGGTCGTCGACGAGATCGTCGCAGCGGGCGGCCAGGCCGTCGCCGACACCCACGACGTCTCCACCCCGGCCGGCGGCCAGGACATCGTCGACACCGCGATCGAGAGCTTCGGCCGGATCGACATCCTCGTGAACAACGCCGGCATCATCCGGTGGGCCGGTCTGCCGGAGGTCGACGCCGACAACCTCGAACGCCACCTGGCGGTGCATCTGCACGGCTCGTTCAACACGCTGCGCGCCGCCTGGCCGCACTTCGTGGAGCAGAACTACGGCCGGGTCGTGCTGACGACGTCGAGCGGTGTGCTCGGCCTGCCCGACAACCTGTCGTACGCGGCGGCCAAGGGCGGCACGATCGGACTCGCCCGCAGCGCGAAGCTCGCGGGCGAGCCGCACGACATCAAGGTCAACCTGATCGCCCCGGCGGCCATGACCCGGATGGGCGGCGGCCCCGAGGAGGAGCCCACGGAAGCGGTGCCCGGTCAGCCGTACATGCCGTCGGACGCGGTGGCGCCGATGGTGGCGTATCTCGCCCACGAGAGCTGCCCGGTCAGCGGGGAGATCTACACGGCGGGCGCCGGCCGCTTCGCGCGCTTCTTCATCGCCTCCACCGAGGGCTACGCCCACCAGGGCGGCCCGGCCACCGTCGAGGACGTGGCGGCGAACTGGGACACCATCAACGACGAGAAGGGCTACTACGTGCCCTCCGACCTGATGGCCTGGACGGGCGCGTTCCTGCGGCACCAGTTCGGGCCGGCCGCGGACTCCGAGAACGCGTAGGCACAGGGCGACACGCCGAGGGACCGTGTCGCCCCACCGCCGTGGTGGACCGAGGGCCGGGGGCCGGGCATTCTGCCCGGCCCCCGGCCCTCGCGTTGTTTCACCGAGTCCCGCCGGCCCTGTGTGCCCGGGCCGCCGTTGGGCAGGCGCTCGTCGAAGGCCTTTCTCCCGGCCCGGGTGAGGCCGGTGCTCAAGCCCCTCGTCACCAGGTCCGTCGATGCCTCCGGGCCCGGTGACACCACCCCCCCAGATCATCAACGACAGGAGAGGGAAGTCATGCCGGACCCGGAGGCCCCGTTGCGGAGCCACGAAAACGGTAACGGGAGGCGCGAGGGCGCGGCGGAACGGCCCTGCCGGGGCCGCTGGGAACAGCACAGGACCCGCTCCGTGTGCCGTCCGTCCCGGCGGTGGAGCCGAGGAGCGCGGACGAGCGGAGCCGGTCCCGTGCGGTGGATGCCGCGGACGCGCGGTCAGGCCGGCTGGCCGACCTCGACCCCGACCTTGGCCTCGACCTCGTCGAGGCGCTTGCTCCTGGGGATGAGGAGGACGAGCAGCGCGCCCACGGCGACGCAGCCGACCACCAGCCACAGGCCGTTCGTGAAGCCGGTGTCGAGGTAGAACTGGGTGCCGTGCATGACGGCTCCGTGCTGGGCCATCACCACGAAGGCCAGCTGGGAGACGACGATCTGCGCGACGCCCTGACCGAGGGTCTGGGCACCGTTGGCCAGCGCCTGCTCCTCGGGGGCGACCACCCCGATGATCATGATGGGGACGACGGCCAGGACCATGCCGGTGCCGGCGCCCGCGATCAGGCCCATCTCGACGATCTGCGCGGCGTTGTGGTGCAGTTGGGTGCCGATGCCGTAACCCACGACCGCGAGCGTGGAGCCGATGCCCAGCAGGACGCGCGCGTCCACCCGGCGGGCGAGCCAGCCCGTGCCGACGGCCGCGACGATGATCATGGCGCTGATCGGGCTGGTGACGATGGCGTTGTGGGTGCCGGACCAGCCGAGGCCCTCGGAGACGTTCGGGATGTTCGGCATCAGGATCAGCATCTGGACCACTACGCCGACGGCGTTCAGCGAGCCCGCGGCGACGGAGGTGGCCAGCAGGACGGTCCACACCGGGCGTCTGCGGGTCATGCTCAGCGGGAACAGGGGCTCGGCGACCCGTCGTTCGACCAGCACGAAGACGACCAGGGCGAGCAGCGCACCGGCGATGAAGAGCGTGAACCTGCCGCTGCTCCAGCCCCAGTGCGAGCCCTGGCCGACGGCGTAGACGACCGCGGTGATGCCGCCGCCGAGGAGGAGCCCCCCGGTCCAGTCCATCCGGCCGCGCCCTTCGCGGACCGGGCTCTCGGGCACGAAGGCGGCAACGAGTACGAAGCTCGCGGCGGTGCTGATGGCCATGAACCACAGCACGCCGCGGAACCCGTAACCGTCCAGGAGCCAGCCGGACAGGAACGGCCCGCCGAAGGCGACGAGGCCGACACCGCCGGCGAGGATGCCGCTGGCGAGTCCGACCACGCGGCGCGGGAACACATCGCGGGTGATCGCGTAGGCCAGTGGTGCGGTCGCCGCGTAGATGCCCGCGACGGCCCGGCCGATCAGCAGAGTGCGGTAGTCGGTGGCCAGAGCGGCGATCAGGTCGCCGACGAAGCCGAGTCCGATGGCGACGAGCAGGACCCGCTTCTTGCCGAACATGGCCGCGGCCTTGACCGCGAACGGCAGGAAGAAGGTGCCGGTCAGCAGGGTCATCAACGTGAACCACGCGATTTCCCTGGTCTGGAAGTGGATCGCGACGTCGGCCTGGGAGATGCCGGACAACGCGGCCATCAGAGCGAGGAGTTGGACGGTCCACATCAGTGCGATGACGACGAGGACGTTGCGTGAGGTGGAGAGCGAGCCCTCCTGGGCCGGCGGAGCGGCGGTGGGTGTCTGGGACATCGCGGGCCTTCCATGGGGGAGCGGAGGACCGGAGGGCGGCTCTGGTCCGGGCATGTGTGATGTCTGCGGGGAGCTTCGATGCGGCTGCCGGAAAGATAGACCCAACGGTCGGTACAATCAATGAGGTGCGCAGAAAATCGGATCCGGGGACTTCCGGGCCTCGTGCTTGATCTCCTTCTACCCCTGTGACCTGCGGCTTTGCCGTCACGGATGGGTGGGATGTCTGCGCTGCGTCCCCGATCCGAGTCCCACTCAGCGGGACAATCGGCGACGGTGGTGACACCGCGGTCCGGCTCACGGCCCGGAACCTCTGGGAGACCTGCCGCCGCTCCACCGCTGCTCCACCGCCGCTCTCAACGACAAGGCCACCCTGAGCCGCCTCGGCCTTGTGTCGCTGCGCACCGCTACGACGACCAGGTCGAGGTCGTCACCGCCCGGGGCACGATCGCCATGTTCGCCGCGATCGGCGTCGGTCCCATGGTGTAGCCCGCTCCGCCATGGGACCGGGTGCGCGCTCTCTCGTGGCGCCCGGTGCCCCACGGAAGGGTGGGGGTTTGGAGACGGACACCTCCCCGCCCCCGCCTCGACCAGGGCGAACATCCCCCACAGAGGCGGTTCGTGTCCTCCTTACGTGTGTGAACCGCTGATGTGGAGGCTTCCCCGCCATGGCAACTTTCCTCTATCACCTGGGCCGTGCGGCCTTCCGGTGGCGTTGGTTCGTCGTCGTTCTGTGGGTGGGGGTGCTGGGTGCCGTCGGGTGGACTACGAGGTGTTCCTGGTCTCCCGCGTCCGCGAGGCGTACGTCCACGGGGACGCCCCCAAGCAGGCCGTCGTCTCCGGGTTCCGGCACAGCGCGCGGGTGGTCGTGGCGGCCGCGCTGATCATGATCGCGGTCTTCTCCGGCTTCATCGGCGCGGGCGAGTCCATGATCAAGATGATCGGCTTCGGGCTCGCGGCGGCGGTCCTCTTCGACGCGTTCGTGGTCCGCATGGCGATCGTCCCGGCGATCCTCGCGCTGCTCGGCCACAGGGCCTGGGCGCTGCCGCGCCGGCTGGACCGGGTGCTGCCGAACATCGACGTGGAGGGCGAGAAGCTCAGCAGGCGTCACGGCGCCGTGCCTTCCGCTCCCGCGAAGGAAGAGCCCGCGTTCAGTCACGGATCGGCTTGAACCGGTGGCCGCCTCACCCCCCCGGTGGCGGCCACCTCTCCAAGTCCCTTTCATTCACGTCCCTTTCATCCACGATCGCCAGGGTCGCACTCAGCCTTCGCACACCCCGAATCCTCCTCGTCGGCCTCCTCCTCGCCTCCGGCACGCTCGCCGTCGCCTCGGCGTGACCCGTGACGACGACAGCGCCCCGAAGCCCGCCGGCCGTCAGGGCCCCTCGCGCTGGGCGCGCTCCACGAGTTCACCCGCGGATTCGCTTCCGAGGACGCGCCCCGCACCCGCCGGTACGGGGGCGACGTGGAGGAGAAGACCGAGACGGCGGCGAGCGTGCTGAGCGTCGCGTTCGATACGGCGAAGCTCGGCGCCGTGCGCGGTGATCGCGTCGGCGCGGGTCGCGGCCAGCTCCTCCACCCGGGCGGTCAACTGTGCCTGGCCTTGCGGATCCGCCGGCGCATCGTCCCGGTCAGGGGCTGGTACACCTCAGGGATCTTCACACCGGTCCACCGGGCGGTCACCTCCCGCTCGGCGCCCGCGATCCGCCGGAGCGGCACCGTCTCGGGCAGCAGCCGGGCACCGACGGCCACCACCGTGAACCACGGCATTGCTTGAGTTAGGCAAATACTGGCTAATGTTGTCGTACGCCCACGCCATCACGAAGGGACTGTCATGCGAGGAAACGTCAAGGGCCGGCCGGCGGCGCCCGGCAGCGGTGGGCGGGACGTCCTGATCGTCGGCGGCGACTCCGCGGAGACGGATCTGCTGACCACGGCACTGGGGCTGGCCGGCTACAGCGTCACGGGCAGGGAGGCGACCGGATTCGAGGGGCTCGAGCGGATCATGAAGTACCGGTTCGACCTGGTGATCTGGGACGCCATGCTGCCGGATCTGAGAGAACTGGCCCGGGGTCACAGGCTCGCGCCCGAGGATCGCCCGCCGCTGCTCTACCTGATCACCTGCGACTATCTCCATACGCTGCTGCCCGTGCTCGGCCGAGGGCGGGAGGACTACGTCACCCGGCCCTTCCGAACCACCGAAGTCCTGGCCCGCGCCCAGGTCCTGCTGCGGGATCGGCGTCCAGGGGGACTCGTGGGGGAGACCGGCTACGGCGACCTGGTCCTGGACGACGCCGGCTGCCAGGCCTGGCGCGGAGCCCGGGCGCTCGGCCTGAGCCCCGCGGAGTACCGGCTTCTGCGTCATCTGGTCACCAACGCCGAGCACGTGCTGTCGAAGGAGCAGATCGGCCGGCACGTCTGGGGCGAGTTCCGCGCCACCGAGGCCATCGAGAAACTCGTCTCCCGCCTACGGCGCAAGGTGGACCAGGGGGAACCCGAACTGATCCACACCCGCCGGGGCTTCGGCTACTGGCTCGGGCGGACCCAGACCTGAGCTACGAGCCGTCACGCCCGCCGGCTGTGACGACCGTCACGTCCGCAAGTTGTCGGGAAGTTGTCCGGGAGATGTCAGGTGGGCGGGTTTGCATGCGGGGGGTGTCGAACAAGGGACGCCACCTGACGAAGGAGCAACGTATGACGACCGTAGGGATAGTGACCGGCGCCGGGCGCGGTATGGGGGAGGCCTGTGCGCGGCGGCTCGCCGACACGGTGGACGTGCTGCTGCTCGTCGACCGGGACGCCGCGGGTGCGGAGGCGGTCGCCAAGGACCTGACGGACGCGGGCCACAGGGCCGACGCCGAGCCGTTCGCGCTCGACGTCACCGACCGCGAGGGCCTGGCGCGGCTCGCGGACCGGGTCGCCGAACGCGGCACGCTGCGTGCCGTCGCGCACGCGGCCGGCATCTCGCCGACCATGGCCGACTGGCGTCGCGTCTTCGAGGTCGACCTCATCGGCACCGCACTGCTCGCGGAGGCGCTGCGTCCTCTGGCGACCGAGGGCACCGCGAGTGTCTACTTCTCCTCGATGTCCCCGCTGCTCGCACGGATCGACCCGGAACCGGCCGTGGCCGAGATCCTGGACGACCCGTTGCGGGAGGACTTCCTCGACAGGATCCGGGAAGCCGTCGGTCCGTCCCTGGAGCAGTCGACGCTGGCCTATCCGTGGGCCAAGCACGGTGTGGCCCGGTTCGCGCGGAAGGAGGCGGTGCGGCTCGGACCGGTCGGGGCCAGGGTGTGTTCCCTCGCGCCGGGCATCGTCGACACCCCGCAGAGCCGGCAGGAGGCTGCCGAGCACGCGGGGATGCAGAAGCTCATCGACGCGACCCCGCTCGGCCGGACCGGCCGCCCGGAGGAGGTCGCCGCCGTCGTCGCTTTCCTGCTGTCGGACGACGCGAGCTTCCTCAACGGCATCGACATCCTCGTCGACGGCGGTGTGTTCGCGGCCGTACGGGACAGGTGACGACCGCGGCGCGACAGTTTCCCTTGCTCCAATCCCTTGGACGCGTTCGCCCGTGGTCTCGCCGACGGAACGAAGGAGACACAGCGGAGAGTTGAGCTCGTCCAGGGCGCCACCGCTGGCCTCGGGCTCACTGAGGAGGAGTCGGTGGAGGGCGAGGCCGTCCAAGGCGGCGAGGACGAGACGAGTCTGCGCGCCGCTGGCTCCCGCCGGCAGCAGGCGGTTCAGTGCCTGCCGGGCCCCCTCGGGCCACCACGCGCACAGCGGCGGCCAGCAGGGCTTTGCGTCCTTCTCCGTAGGCCAGGCGGCTGCGTGTCCGCCGGCTGCCCGAGGTGTCGGCGGATTCACTCATGGCGGGGTCCGTTGTCCCGTGCGAGGGCGCCCGGCCGCCGTCAGATGCTCGTCAGTCCTGTTCGCGCGCGGGCAGGATGCGGTTGCGGACGTGTCCGAGGCCGATGCGTCCGCCGGAGTTCCCGGGTGCGGTCGCGGTGATGGTGACCTCGTCGCCGTCCTGGAGGAAGGTCCGTTCCTCGCCCTTGACCAGGATCGGTTCCCGGCCGCCCCAGGTGAGTTCGATGAACGCGCCGCGCTGGTCCCTGTCCGGGCCGGAGATGGTTCCCGACGCGTACAGGTCGCCGGTGCGGGTGGAGGCGCCGTTCGCGGTCATGTGCGCCAGCATCTGCGCGGGTGACCAGTACATCTCGCGGTAGGGCGGGCGGGAGACCTCCTGCCCGTTCCACTCGACGGCCAGGTCGATGTCCAGGCCCCATGGCTGGTCCTCCCTGAGGTAGGGCAGCGGCTGCGGATCCTGGGGCGGGGTGGGTGTGCGGGCGGCCTCCAGCGCGAGGAGCGGGACGACCCAGGGGGAGATGGAGGTGGCGAAGCTCTTGCCGAGGAACGGGCCGAGCGGCACGTACTCCCACGCTTGGATGTCGCGTGCCGACCAGTCGTTGACCAGGACGACGCCGAACACGTGGGTGGCGAAGTCCGTGGTGGACAGGGGGTGCCCGAGCGGGGATCCGGTGCCGACGACGAAGCCGAGTTCGGCCTCGATGTCCAGGCGGCGGCTCGGGCCGAAGGCCGGGGCCACGTCGCCGGGGGCCTTGCGCTGCCCACGAGGGCGGACGATGGCGGTTCCGGAGGCCACGATGGTCCCCGCCCGACCGTGGTATCCGACGGGAAGGTGCTTCCAGTTGGGCATGAGCGGGGTGGAGCCGGGGCGGAAGAGTCGGCCGAGGTTGGTGGCGTGGTGCTCCGACGCGTAGAAGTCGGCGTAGTCGCCGACTTCGAACGGCATGTGCAGCGTCACCTCGGCCACCGGGAGGACTGCGGCGTTCGGCACGTCCTGACGCAGAAGTTCGGTGAGCCGTTCACGTACCGCGACCCACCGGCCATGTCCCTGGGCCATGAACGCGTTGAGCGACGGTGTGGCGAACACGTCGTCGTCGAGCAGACGGGCGAGGTCGATCACCTGCTCGCCGGCTCGCACGCCGACGCGAGGAGCGCGGTCGGGGGCTGAGAAGACTCCGTAGGGCAGGTTGTCCAGTCCGAAGAGCGAGGCTTCGGGGATCTCCACGCGGGTCATACGGCTTCTCCGATGGTGCTGGTCAGCGAGGCGGGGACCAGGCCGAGGTCGATCAGTTCCATGAGCGGGTCGGTGATGCTGCAGGTGCCGAAGGAGACGAACACCGAGCGGGCGGCGGAGGCCCGCGTCTCGTCCAGGGCGGCGACCTGGCCGACGATCACGGCGGGATCGCGCTGGGCGAGCAGTGTCGCGAGTTCTTTCGGGCGGGCGCCGTGCAGCGCGGCGTCCGTGGCCAGCAGCAGGTTGAGGAAGCCGTGCTGCTCGAACCCTGTGGCAGGGTCGGTGTTGCGGATGGCGTGGTGCAGGCCGGCGGTCGCCTTGAACGGCACACCGGCTGCGATCGCGGCGGCCACGGCATCGGCCAGTTCCGCCTCGTCGGGGTGGAGCTCGGCCTTCACCCCGCCGGTGCGGAACTTCGCACGGTAGCGGGTGCCGGAGAGCGCCGAGAGAACGGCGGGACGGCGCTCGTCCCGGGGCACTTCGACGAACACCTTGGTTGCCGGCGCTTGCGCGCAGGCCGCGTCCAGCTCCGCGAGCAGATCGCGGGCGGTCGATCCGTCCGGCACGGCGACCTCCAGCGCACGCAGGACGGCAGGCAGCCTGCGCACGGCGTCCAGGACGCCGCCGATCGGGGCGGGCCCGGGCACCGTGACGGCGAGCGGGAGCCGATGGCCGGTCGAGGGGCCGTCGGGCAGCAGCCCGCGCAGCTCTTCCAGCGCGTGGGCGGGGACGACGAGAGGCCCGACCAGGCCGGCGTAGCGGGTCTTCTTGTGTCCGAAGTGCGCGGTGACCGCGTCGGACAGGGGAAGCTGTCCCGGCGGGAACACCGCCGCGTCCTCGCACAGGCCGCGCAGGATCGTCGGCAGCCGGTTCACGACTGCGGCCCCCGGCCCGCCCAGCTCCAGGCGTACCCCGGGTCCTCGCAGGCCAGTGCCCCCTCGCCGAGGTCGAGTGGGCGGAAGGTGTCGACCATGACGGCGAGTTCGTCGAAGGACTCCGCCCCGATGCTGCGCTCGTAGGCGCCCGGCTGCGGTCCGTGTGCGTGCCCGCCCGGGTGGACGGAGACGGATCCGGGTCCGATGCCGGATCCCTTGCGGGCCTCGTAGTCGCCGCCGCAGTAGAACATGATCTCGTCGGAGTCGACGTTGGAGTGGTAATAGGGCACGGGGACAGCCAGCGGATGGTAGTCGACCTTGCGCGGGACGAAGTTGCAGACGACGAAGTTGTGCCCTTCGAAGACCTGGTGCGCGGGTGGCGGCTGGTGAATCCGTCCGGTGATCGGCTCGAAGTCGTGGATGCTGAAGGTGTAGGGGTACAGGCAGCCGTCCCAGCCGATCACGTCGAAGGGGTGGTCGGCGTAGATCATGCGGGTGCCCGCGACGGTGCTCCCTGTACGGTGCTTGACGAGCACCTCCACGTCCGAGCCCTCGGCCAGGAGCGGCTCGGTGGGCCCGTGCAGGTCGCGTTCGCAGAACGGGGCGTGCTCCAGAAGTTGGCCGAAGCGGGACAGGTACCGCCGGGCGGGGGTGATGTGGGAGTTCGCCTCGATGCAGTACACGCGCAGGGGCTGGTCCCCACCCGGCAGCCAGCGGTGCGTGGTGCCGCGCGGCAGGAGCACGTAGTCACCGTGCCGCACGGGCAGCGTCCCGAACACCGTCTCCACGGTGCCCTCACCCGCCTCGACGTACAGGCACTCGTCGCCGATCGCGTTGCGGTACAGCGGGGACGGCGCCCCGGCGACGACGTAGGACAGGCGCACGTCCGCGTTGCCCAGGACGAGCCTGCGGCCCGTCACCACGTCGTGGTCCGTCCATCCGGCGTCCGCGAAGAGCGTGTGCAGCTTCAGGTGCCGGGGCTTGAGGGGATGGTTGGCGGTCGTGGTCTGCTCGGGCAGGGGCCACGGGGCGGCGTCCACGACCGCGGAGGGGATGTGCCGGTGGTAGAGGAGGGAGGAGTCCGAGGAGAAGCCCTCCTCGCCCATCAGTTCTTCGTAGTACAGCCCGCCGTCGGGGCGTCGGTGCTGTGTGTGCCGCTTGGGCGGGACGTCGCCCACCTGCTGGTAGTACGCCATGGTGTTGTCCTGGTTGGTCCGGGGCGGTCAGTCCTGGAGGGCGGCCCAGACCTCGCGGTCGCGTTCGGCCGTCCAGATCACCGGGCGTTCGATGCCGGCGAGTTCGTCCCAGACGCGGGAGACGTCGAAGGGCAGGCAGTGCTCGAAAATGGGCCAGCCGCCGTAGCGGTCGACGAGCGCGGCGTGGGTGGCCTGGAAGGCTTCCCTGAGCGTGCCGCCGCGCTGCTGGACGGCGCCGACCTCGGTGAGCATGACCGTCAGGAAGTGCCGGGTCTGGGCGATGGCGGCCTCGACCTCCTTGCGCCCGCGGGCCACCGCGCCCCGGCCGCCGACGAGGAGTTCCGCGCCGTAGTCGGCGACGCAGTCGAGGGTGTCGGTGGACCATTCGCGGTGGAAGGCGTCGCCGGTGTAGAGCGCGGCCTGAGCCTCGACGAGGTCACCGGCGAACAGGATCTTCTGCTGGGGCAGCCAGGCGACGATGTCGCCCTCGGTGTGGCCGCGCCCCACGTGCTCCAGGACCAGGTCGCCGCGGTCGCCGCCGAGGTCGATGGTCACCCGGTCGCGGAAGGTCTGCGTGGGCCGGGTGAGCCCGGGAATCGAGTCGGGCTCCTTGAACAGGCGCGGCATGCGCCCGTACTCGGACTCCCAGTCCTGCCGGCCGCGTTCGGCGATCAGGTCGCGGGTGCGGTCGTGGGCGATGATCACCTGCGCGTCGAAGGCGCTCGCGCCCAGAACCCGTACGGCGTGGTAGTGGGAGAGGATGAGGTACTTGACCGGCTTGTCGGTGTGCTCGCGCAGCCGGGCCAGCCACTCGCGGGCCGCGACCGGGGTGGCGAGGGCCTCGAAGCAGACGACGAAGTCCTCGCCCTCGATGGCGCCGACGTTCGGGTCGCCCTCGGCGGTCAGGGCGTAGACGCCGTCGGCGAGGACTTCCAGGGTCTGCTTCTTCTCGGACAGGTCGCCGGCGGACGCGAAGGTCTTGCTCATGGGGACTCCTGCTCGTCGGGAGGTGGGCCGGGGCGAAGGGGCGGGGCGGTCGGTCGCGCTATTCGGGCAGGACGGCGACCGCGCTGATCTCCAGCAGGAAGTCGGGCCGGGCCAGGCCGGCCACGACCAGCAGGGTGCTGGTGGGCGCGGGGGCAGAGGTCAGGTAGCGGCCGCGGACCTCGTTGACGGGCAGCAGCAGGTCGCGGTCGGTGACGTAGGTGGTGGTGGACACCACGTGGGACAGGTCACCGCCTGCGGCGCGCAGTACGGCGGCGAGGTTGTCGAAGACCTGCTCGGCCTGCCGGGTGATGTCGCCCGCTCCCACGACCGCGCCGCCCGCGTCCATGGACACCTGGCCGGAGACCCACAGCTGCCGGCCGTGCAGGACGCCGTGGTTGTAGAAGAAGCGGGCAGCTGGGGCGGAGGCCAGTTCGGGTGCGCTGATCGCCTGCGGCTTCGAGGTCATGGTGTTCTCCAGAGGACGTACGGATCGGATGGGATGAAGTGCGGGGGAATGCCGTGCCGCTGTGAGGCTAGGCACCGACAGGGCGCACGGGCCTGACCAAACCACGACCGGCGGACCGGACCATTACGGCTCCGTCAGGATCTGCGGGCGCGGCTCTCGGCCGAGGAGCACGTGTACGGCGTCGGCGTGCCCGGCTCCAGAGCGGGCCTGGCGCGAGTCCGCTACCCGACACGGGGGCGTCGGTTGCCGGCCCGGCGGCTGTGCGGGGAGCGCAGCAGGGCGGTTGGCTCCGTGCTGTCCGCGCCGGCGAGCACGCTGTTGGGGTGGAAGAAGTCTGTCGTGGTGACGCTGTCGGCCTGCGCGGTGAGGAATTCGTGCCGGGTCGAGCCACAACGGCCCAGCGCCGGGTCGGCGCCCGCCGTGTTCAGGGTCTCCCGGACCGTCGAGGCAGCAAGCCGGTGCCCGAGACGGGCCGACTGCCCGCAGCGCTCACACCGATTTCTCCGACGACCCCGACGGCGCAGCCGTCGATGCCGTCCTCGGCCGCATCCGTCCACTCGTCGGCGAGGGCGTCGGCGGCGAGTTCTCGCTGGGCGGGGGTGAGGGAGCCGGCGACGTACCGGCCGACGGCTGTGACCACGGCGAGTCCCGCTTCGTCGGCCGCGCGCGGACAACGAGGGTGAGGGGCCGAGGCCCTGGACTGTGAGGTCCACGATGAGGCCGCAGTCCGAGCGCCGTGCTTCGGCCGGCTCGCGTGCGGCCACGTACCGGTCGGACAGCAGGAGTTCTCCCGAAGGCTGCCCTGGGTGTCGCGGCGGACCGCATCGATCGTCTGTGACGAGACCGTCAGGCCAGGAGCGTCGAGGTCGTCTGCGGGGCCGTCGCCGCACCAGCGGGCACTGAGGATCATGTCTCCTCTGGCCGTCCGGATCGTGTAGCCGGCTGTCACGGGGTGTTCCGTCGTGAGGAGGCCTTCTGGTCCGTGGGGCGTGGGGTGTGTGCGGTATCCGGGCCGGGTCAGCTCTGCCACCCGCGACGGAGCGGCGGTGCCGATGTCAGGGCTGTGTGCGGTGGATGGCTTCGTAGGCTTGCGCGAGCGCGGCGATGCCTGGGGCGATCTGCCTCGGGCGGGCCTTGCCGTAGCCGATGACCAGTCCTGGCTGGGCGGTCGGGCCGCTGTGGTAGTCGCCCAGGGCGGTGATCAGCACGCCGTGGCCGCGTGCTCGCCGGACCAGCGCCGCTTCGTCGGTGTCCTCGGGCAGGTGGACGGTGAGATGCAGGCCGGCGTCCACGCCCTGGATGCGGGCGTCGGGCAGGTGCTCGGCCAGGGCGATGCGCAGGGCGGTCAGGCGTGCGAGGTAGTCGACGCGGGTGCGACGCAGGTGCCGGTCCAGGGCGCCGGAGTCGATGAGGTGGGCCAGGGCCAGCTGATCGACGGTCGCCGGGACGGGGTCGCCGTACTCGCGCAGCCGCAGTACGCCGCGTCTCAGCGCGGGTGGGGCGACCAGCCAGCCGAGCCGGACTCCGGGTCCCAGGGTCTTGCTGACCGTGCCCAGGTAGGCGACGCGGTCGGGCGCCTGGCTCTGGAGCGCGGCCACGGGTCTGCGGTCGTAGCGGTATTCGGCGTCGTAGTCGTCCTCCAGGATCACTCCGTCGTACGCGTCGGCCCAGTCCAGCAGGGCGGAGCGTCGGGCCGGGGAGAGCACCACGCCGGCCGGGAACTGGTGCGCGGGCGAAACGAGGACCGCGCGGGCCGTGGTCCGGCTCAGTGCGTCGACGTCGAGCCCTTCGTCGTCGACGGGCACCCGGACCGGTTCCAGCCCGGCCCGGCGTGCGGCCAGGCCGAGGCGGGGCCAGCCCGGGTTCTCGACGGCGACCTGGCGGTGGCCCTGGTCGCGCAGGACCTCGCACAACAGGGTCAGGCCGTGGGTGACGCCGGTACTCACGATCACGCCGTCCGGGCTCGTGCGTACGCCGCGGGTGCGTGCCAGGTGCTCGGCCAGGACCTGGCACAGCTGGGGTACGCCCGCGTCGGCCCCGTAGTCGAGATGGTGGGGCGGCAGGCTGCGCACGGTGTCCTGAAGGGCGCGCAGCCAGGTGCTGCGGGGGAACGCGGCGAGGTCCGGCAGCCCGGGTTCGAAGTCGGCCACAAGCGGGAAAGGCGCCGGTTCGGTGTGCGCCGGTGGCGTGCCGCCGGGCTCGGCCCGCGGCACGACGACCACCGTGCCGCCGCCGGCCCGGGTGCGCAGGAAGCCCTCGGCGGCGAGCTGCTGGTACGCCTCGACGACCACCCAGCGTGAGCAGCCGAGCTCGGCGGCCAGCGTCCGGGAGGCGGGCAGCCGGGTGCCGTGCGTGAACCGGCCGCTGCGGATGGCCTCCCGCAGGGCCTTCTCCAGTTGGGTGTGCATGGGGGTGCTGCCGGCGGGGTCCATGGACAGCAGCAGTTCGGATCCCCGTGCGGTCTGATCGAAGGCCATAAGGGACATTAACAACCCCTTCGTGAACAATTCCTTCACGCTTCCCGCCGGGGAGAGCCGGTACCGGACCGCCGCCGGGTCTACAGGTTGCCGCGGGCCGCCTGCTCGCGCTCGATGGCCTGGAAGAGGGCCTTGAAGTTGTTGATCCCGAAGCCACGGGTGCCGTGCCGCTCGATGATCTCGTAGAAGAGGGTGGGCCGGTCCTGGGCGGGCTCGGTGAACAGCTGGAGCAGGTGGCCGTCCTCGTCCTGGTCGAAGAGGACGTCCAGCTCGGCGAGCCTCACCAGGTCCAGCCCCAGGGCGTCGACGTCGGCGCGGGCGCGTACCTCGTCGTAGTAGGTCTCCGGTACGCGCATGAACCGCACGCCGCCCTCGCGCATCCGGGCCACGGTCGTGGCGATGTCGTCGGTGGCGAAGGCGATGTGCTGGACCCCGGAGGTGCCGTAGTAGTTCAGGTACTCCTGGATCTGGGAGAGGGACTTGCCCTGCGCGGGCTCGTTGACGTTCAGTTTGATCTTGCCGGTGCCGTCCCAGACGACCTTGCTCATCATGGAGGTGTACTGGGTGCCGACGGTCTCGTCGTCGTAGTGGACCAGCTGGGTCAGTCCGAGGACACGCTGGTAGAACTCGGTCCACAGGTCCATCTCGTGCAGCGGCACGTTGCAGACGATGTGGTCGATGCCGGTGATGCCGATGCTCTGCCCCTCGGGGACGGTCCACAGGGGCTTGAGGCCACCGAGCTTGCCCGTGTCGCCGACCGCGCGGAAGCCGGGCAGGAAGGGCCCGGTGTAGCCGGAGGCGTCGACGAAGGTGTGGACGGTGTCGCCGTAGGAGGCGATGGCCGCCATCCGGGCCGTGCCGTGGTCGTCGCTGATCTCGTGCGGCTCGGTGACCGGCTTGGCGCCGCCGGCCAGCGCGTACGCGAACGCGGCGTCGACGTCGGGCACGGCGAAGGAGATGTCGCGCACTCCGTCGCCGTGCCGGTGGTGCTGGTCGGTGACCTGGTGGCCGGGCAGCAGCCCGGCGGTCAGCACCAGCCGCACGTCGCCCTGGGCCATCACCCACGAGGTGCTCTCCCGGTTGCCGGTCTCCGGCCCGGAGTAGGCGATGGGGGTGAACCCGAAGGCGGTGCGGTAGTAGTGGGCCGCCTGCTTGGCATTGCCGACGTGGTAGCGCAGATGGTGGTAGCCGAGCAGGGGCTGGCGGTCGGTTGCCGCTTCGGACATGGGGCGACTCCTGTGAACGCCGCGTGAGCGGGAGGGGATCAGGTGGGATCAGGTGGTCCTCCGAAGCTAGGCAGCACCCCGGCCGGGGGCCCGGACCAAGGGCGAGCGGGAAGTCCGCACCAAATCGCGGCGCCGGGCACGGTCCGGTTCTCCGGCCGCGACTTGGACCGGTTCCCGAACACGTCCGCATCCCTACGGTGTGCCGACCCGCTGATCCCGCCGAACCGAGGAGACCCCGTGGCCCTGTTCGACCACCCGGCCTACGACGACCACGAGCGCGTGCTGTTCGCCCGCGACCCCCGCTCCGGTCTGCGCGCCGTGATCGCCGTACACCGCACCGGCCCCCGCAACGCCATGGGCGGCACCCGCATGTGGCAGTACGCCACCGAGACGGACGGCATCGCCGACGCGCTGCGCCTGTCCCAGGCCATGACCTACAAGTCCGCGCTGGCCGGACTGCCCTTCGGCGGCGGCAAGGCCGTCATCTTCGGCGACCCCGGGCGCGACAAGAGCGCCGCACTGCTGCGCGCCATGGGCCAGGCGGTCGACGACCTGGGCGGCCGGTTCGTCACCGGAGAGGACGTCGGCATCGCCATCGACGACGTCGCCCTGATGCGCGAGTCCACCGACCACGTCCTGGGCGGCGAAGGCGTCGACTCCGACGAACCCGCCGCCGCCGGCGTCCTGGCCGCCATCCGCTCTGCCGCACAGCGGGTGTGGGGCACGCCCGACCTCTCCGGCCGCAGCGTCGCCGTCCAGGGCCTGGGTAAGGTCGGCTCCTTCCTGTGCTCGATGCTTGCCGACGCCGGCGCCGACCTGCTCGTCGCCGACATCCGGCCCGAGGCCGTGGAGCACGTCGTCACGCGGTACGGCGCCCGTGCCGTCGCCGGAGACGACATCCTCACGCAGCCCGTGGACGTCGTCGCCCCCTGCGCCCTGGGCGACGTCCTCACCACCGCCAACGTGCCCCACTTCAAGGCCAAAGTCGTCGCCGGCGCCGCCAACAACCAGCTGTCCGCACCCGCGGTCGCCGACCTGCTGCGCGAGGCCGGCATCCTCTACGCCCCCGACTTCATCGCCAACGGCGGCGGCCTGATCAACAACGCCGCCCTCCTGGACGGCTACGACCGCAACCGCGTCCTCGAGGACTGTGCCCGCATCGGCGACACCCTCACCGAGGTCTTCGAACTCGCCGACGACAACAACACCTCCACCTACACCGCCGCCATCGGCCTCGCCCGCGAGCGCACCCGCGACCTGTAGGCCCGCCCGCCAGGACGTCCGTCCGACCGGCGACATCCTGTGGCGGTGGGGCCGGGAAGGCGCGCGCACTGTGGTCACCGCGCCCTGCGGGTTTGGGTGGTAGTGCGTTGCCTCCGACTTTTCCGGGTTGGATTAGCGGATGCGCAGCGCGTACAGGTCGGCCTTGTCCTGTTGATCGCCGTCCCGGCGGTTACCGGCGACAGCGGGGTGAGCGTGGCACCCGAACCGCTGGTCACCGTCACCTTGTTGACGCCGCCCGGGAGCGAGAGCGAGGCGGCCACCTCGTGGCGTCCCTTGGTCACGTGCCGCAGGTCCTGTTCGTTGACGGACAGCCGCACGTCCGCGCCCTCGAGCGTGTCGACGTCAACGGTGGCCCAGCGGTCGGACCTCGGCGGCCGCCGACGCGGACGGCAAGGACAGACCTTGACGAACGCTGGCCACCGCAGTCGTTTGCGAGTGTCGTTGGTGTCCTCCTGCTGGCGGTCCACGCCGGCCTCCAGACCGAATCGGTCGGAGGACATGCGCGGGTAAGCCGCTGGGCGCTTGGGGACGGAGGTGGCGAGGTGGTCGTGCAGGCTCAGGGTTATCCGGCCGCGTCGGGCCTGCACGGGGACCTCGAAGCCGTCCCACAGGGACAGGTCGGCGGCGGTGGATGCCGCTGACCTGGTGATATGGTCTGCGGCTCGGCGCGGGACAGTGATAGACATGCGCACCGACTTCGATCCCCTGGCCATGGACGTCAGCGAGTTCTACCGGCTTCCGACCGCAGTGGTGGTACCCAGGCCGATCGCCTGGGTCATCGGACAACAGGTACCAGGCCACCGCCCGCGGGGTGAGGATTCGTCCTGCGTACGGGCGTACTGGCCGGCCCGGCTGTCGTCTCACGCATTTCTCACGGAGCTTGTGTGAGACGACAGCCGAAATGCTTCTGACCTGGTCTTTTCCTCTTCTCCCTGGAACTGATGGACGTCACGGACGACCCGTAAGCTAGGGGCATGGCCTACGAGATTCCGGTGACGCAAGCCAGGGCTGAACTCGCCGACCTGATCAACCGGGTGGTGTACGGCGGTGAGCGCGTCGTCGTGACACGCCACGGCAAGCCCCTCGTCGCCCTCGTCTCCGCCGCCGACCTGGAGCGACTCGACGAACTGGACCGGCCCGTGGAGGAGCAGGTGATCAGCTCGGTCGCCGCCGTGCGCGAGGTCGGTTCCGCTCCCCGCGAACGGCACCGGTTCGGCATCGCGGCGGAGCACCGGGGCGGGGCGGCCGCAGAACACCGGGGGCCGAACCCGTCGTAGACACGCCGAAGGCCGCGCACCATCCGGGTGCACGGCCTTCGAGGGGGCGGAGGGGGGGCCGGTCAGGCAACGAGTGCGGGCTCCCGCTGCTCGGCGGCCGGCCCGGCCGGGGTCTTCCGTGCCTTCAGCTGGGCGCCCAGCAGGACCGCGCCGAGGCCCAGGGCGGCCCACCACACCAGGGTGAGGGCGGGGCCGGTCGCCGCCGCGCCGTCGAAGAACGACACCGAGCGCAGCAGGGTGGTGCCCGCGCCCGGCGGCAGCCACTGACCGATCACCCCGGCCGGCTCGGGCAGCATCCGCGGGGCCGAGGCCGCCCCGGAGAACGGGTTGCCGAGGAACATCACCAGGAACGACGCGGCACCGATGCCCGCCGGGCCGACCAGGGCCGCGCAGCCGGCCACCGCCGCGGCCACCGCGAGCGTCGACAGCCCGAACACCGAGGCCTCCGCCCACCAGTCGCCGGTGAGCACGCCCAGCCAGCTGTCCGCCACGGCCGCCGCGACCAGGCCGACCAGGACGGCCGAACCGACCAGCGCGAGCACCGCGCGGCCCCCGCGCAGCCCCAGGAACGTCACGACCGCGCCCGCGACGATCCCGGCCAGCGCCAGCGGCAGCACACTCGCGCTCAGGGCGGCGCCGCGCGGGTCGGCCGCCGGGGCCGGGACGACGTCCACCGTCTTCACCCGGATGCCCTCGGCGGCCGACTGCTGAGCCACCGCCTGCTGGAGCAGCTGGGCCACGACCGGGCTCGCGGCCGAGGCGGTCAGCAGCTCGGGACCCTGGGCGGTGACGACCACCGCGCCGTATACGGTCCGGTCCTCGACGGCGTCGCGGGCGGCGGCCTCGTCGGCGTAGCGGTGGATCTCGAAGGCGCCCTCGTGCTGGGCGAGCTGCTTCTCCATCTGTGCCGTCGCGGCGGCCGGGCCCGCCACGCCGAGCGGCAGGTCGCGGGGCGCGGTGCGGGCGGCGGGCCAGGCGAAGGCCCACAGCGCGACGGCGGCGAGGGTCGGGACGAGCAGGACGACGGCGATCAGACGCCGGGTGGCGGACATGGCTTCCCCTGGGGACGCGGCGGGCTCGGACTAAAAAAGAAGGATCGTTCGTTTTACTTGTGTCCCCACCGTGCGCCGCCGGGTCCTCGCTTGTCAAGAAGGAATGTTCGTTTTACGTTTGCCGCATGGCACGCGTATCCCAGGCCCACCTCGACGCCCGCCGCCGGCAGATCCTCGACGGCGCCGCCGTCTGCTTCGCCCGCAACGGCTTCCACGCCACCTCCATGCAGGACGTGCTGAAGGAGGTCGATCTGTCGGCCGGGGCGGTGTACCGCTACTTCAGCGGCAAGGAGGAGCTGATCGCCGCGATCGTCTCCGAGGTGCTCGGCCAGGTCCGCGCCTCCTTCGAGGAGGCGTCCCGGACCGACCCGCCGCCGCCCCCGGACGTCCTGGTCGGCGAGGTGCTCGGCCGCACCCTGGCCGCCAAGGCCTCCCTGACCGTCGACGGAAGGCCGGCCTTCCCCCGGCTCGTCGTCCAGGTCTGGACGGAGACCCTGCGCAACGAGGAGCTCTCGGCCGTCCTGAGCGAGGGCTACGGCGCGGTGCGCGAGGCATGGATGCGGATCGTCGAGGCGTACCAGGCCGCCGGGACGATGCGCGCGGACGTGGACCCCGACCATGTGGCCCGCACCATGATCGCGTCCGTGCTGGGCTTCATCGCCCAGCAGTCGCTGTTCGGGCCGACGCCCGTGGAGGTGCTCGGCGACGGGCTGCGCGCCCTCATGAGCGTGCCGGAGCCGGCACCGGGCCGCTGAGTGGGTCACAGCTCGGTTAACGTGCTCGAAATGCACCCCAACTAGCCTGCCCCTCCACGCCACCAGGGCTTTTCCTCGTGGCTGCGGCAACCGGGCCCCGCACGGTCCGGAGCGAGGATGTGAGGTGGGACGTGCAACTGACCCCGCACGAGCAGGAGAGGCTGCTGATCCATGTCGCGGCCGACGTCGCCGAGAAACGCCGGGCCCGCGGACTGAAGCTCAATCACCCCGAGGCCGTCGCCCTCATCACCGCGCACATCCTCGAGGGCGCGCGGGACGGACGCACGGTCGCCGAGCTGATGGCCTCCGGACGCAAGCTGCTCACCCGGGACGACGTCATGGAGGGCATCCCCGAGATGATCCACGACGTCCAGGTCGAGGCCACCTTCCCCGACGGCACCAAGCTCGTCACCGTCCACGACCCGATCGTCTGAGGGGGAGGCCGCCATGATTCCCGGAGAGATCCTCTTCGCCGAGGACCCGATCGTCTGCAACGAGGGCCGCGAGGTCACCCGGCTCACCGTTCTCAACGCCGCCGACCGGCCCGTCCAGGTCGGTTCCCACTACCACTTCGCCGAGGCCAACCCCGGCCTGGACTTCGACCGCGCGGCCGCCCGCGGACTGCGGCTGAACGTCGCCGCCGGCACCGCCGTGCGCTTCGAGCCCGGCATCCCCGTCGAGGTGGAACTCGTCCCGCTGGCCGGTGCCCGGGTGGTGCCCGGACTGCGCGGGGAGACCGGAGGTGCCCTCGATGCCTGAGATCTCACGCGCCGCGTACGCCGACCTGTTCGGCCCGACCACCGGGGACCGGATCCGCCTCGCCGACACGGATCTGCTGATCGAGATCGAGGAGGACCGCTCCGGCGGCCCCGGGCTCGCCGGTGACGAGGCCGTCTTCGGCGGCGGCAAGGTCATCCGGGAGTCCATGGGCCAGTCGCGCGCTACGCGCGCAGACGGCACCCCCGACACCGTCATCACCGGCGCCGTCGTCGTCGACCACTGGGGCATCGTCAAGGCCGACGTCGGCATCCGCGACGGGCGCATCACGGCGCTCGGCAAGGCGGGCAACCCCGACACCATGGACGGCGTCCACCCCGACCTGGTGCTCGGTCCCGAGACCGAGGTCATCGCGGGCAACGGACGCATCCTCACGGCCGGCGCGGTCGACGCGCACGTCCACTTCATCTGCCCGCAGATCGCCGACGAGGCCCTGTCGGCGGGCGTCACCACCCTGGTCGGCGGCGGCACCGGACCCGCCGAGGGCTCCAAGGCCACCACCGTGACCCCGGGGCCCTGGCACCTCGCCCGCATGCTGGAGGCGATGGAGCAGTACCCGCTCAACATCGGATTCCTCGGCAAGGGCAACACCGTCTCGCAGGAGGCGATGCTCTCCCAGATCCGGGGCGGCGCGCTGGGCCTGAAGCTGCACGAGGACTGGGGCTCGACCCCGGCCGTCATCGACGCCTCCCTGACCGTCGCGGAGCGCACCGGCATCCAGGTCGCCATCCACACGGACACCCTGAACGAGGCCGGGTTCGTCGGCGACACGCTCGCCGCGATCGCCGGGCGGGGCATCCACGCCTACCACACCGAGGGTGCGGGCGGCGGACACGCGCCGGACATCATGACGGTGGTCTCCGAGCCGCACGTCCTGCCCAGCTCCACCAACCCGACCCGCCCGTACACGGTGAACACCGCCGAGGAACACCTCGACATGCTCATGGTGTGTCACCACCTCAACCCGGCGGTCCCCGAGGACCTGGCCTTCGCCGAGTCCCGGATCCGGCCGTCCACCATCGGCGCCGAGGACATACTGCACGACCTCGGGGCCATCTCGATCATCTCCTCCGACGCCCAGGCCATGGGCCGGGTCGGCGAGGTGATCCTGCGGACCTGGCAGACGGCCCATGTGATGAAGCGCCGCCGGGGCGCCCTGCCCGGCGACGGGTGCGCCGACAACCATCGCGTACGGCGCTATGTCGCCAAGTACACGATCAACCCGGCGCTCGCCCAGGGGCTGGCCAGGGAGGTCGGGTCCGTCGAGACGGGCAAGCTCGCCGACCTCGTCCTGTGGGAGCCGGCGTTCTTCGGTGTCAAACCGCACCTCGTCCTCAAGGGGGGCCAGATCGCGTACGCCCAGATGGGTGATGCCAACGCGTCCATCCCGACCCCGCAGCCGATCCTGCCGCGTCCGATGTACGGGGCGATCGGCCGCGCCCCGGCCTCGAACTCCTTCAACTTCGTGGCACCGCTCGCGATCGAGGACGGGCTGCCGGAGCGGCTCCAGCTCGGCAAGCGGTTCGTCGCGATCGAGTCGACCCGTGGGGTCACCAAGGCGGACATGCGGGAGAACGACGCCCGGCCGCGCGTCCAGGTCGACCCCGACAGCTTCGCCGTGCACATCGACGGCGAACTGGTCGAGGCGACCCCGGCGGCCGAGCTGCCCATGGCCCAGCGCTATTTCCTGTTCTGATGGGCGGCTACTGATGGGCGGCTACTGATGGGTGGCAACTGATGGGCAGGGCAGCGCTGCTCGTCCTGGCCGACGGCCGCTTCCCCGCCGGAGGGCACGCGCACTCCGGCGGGGCGGAGGAGGCGGTCAAGGCGGGCCGGATCACCGGCGCGGCGGACCTGGAGGCCTTCTGCCGGGGCCGGCTGCACACGGCCGGACTCGTCGCGGCCGCCCTCGCCGCCGCCGCGGCGGCCGGGGCCGACCCGGTCGGGCTGGATGCGGCGGCGGACGCCCGCACCCCGTCCCCGGCGCTGCGGCTAGCAGCGCGCAGACTGGGCCGCCAGCTGCTGCGGGCCGCCCGCGCGACCTGGCCCGGCCCCGAACTGGACGCCCTGGCAGGGGAGTTCCCCAAGGGCGCCCACCAGCCGGTGGTGCTGGGACTGACGGCACGCGCGGCCGGACTGGGGCCCGAGGACGCGGCGTACTGCGCGGCGTACGAGAGCGTAAGCGGCCCGGCGACGGCCGTCGTACGGCTGCTCAGCCTGGACCCGTTCGAGGCGACGGCGGTCCTGGCCCGGCTGGCGCCGGAGCTCGACCGGGTCGTCGACCGGGCGACGGTGGCCGGCGCCGCCGTCCCGACGGCCGGCGTCGACACCCTGCCGGCGGCGTCCGCGCCCCTGCTGGAGATCGGCGCGGAGGCGCACGCGGCGTGGCCGGTGCGCCTGTTCGCCTCGTAGGTCTTGCTCGACGGGTCCAGGGGGGGGCTGCCGCCCCCTGGACCCCCGCTTCGGCCCTGAACGGGCCTCGCCCTCAATCGCCGGACGGGCTGAAATGGCACGTACCTTGAAAAGGAGCCGCCCCATGCACCTCGACCACTCCCACTCCGGCCCGGCCGCCGTCAGCGCCGACGCCCGTCGGCCCGACGGGGCCCGGCGGGCCCTCAGGATCGGGCTCGGCGGACCCGTCGGATCGGGCAAGACCGCCACCGTCGCCGCGCTCTGCCGGGCGCTGCGCGACGAGCTGTCCCTCGCCGTCGTCACCAACGACATCTACACCCGCGAGGACGCCGAGTTCCTGCTGCGGGAGGCCGTGCTGCCGCCCGAGCGGATCACGGCCGTGGAGACGGGCGCCTGCCCGCACACCGCGATCCGGGACGACATCTCCGCCAACCTCGAGGCCGTGGAGGACCTGGAGGACGCCGTCGGGCCGCTGGACCTCGTGCTCGTCGAGTCCGGTGGGGACAACCTCACCGCCACCTTCTCCAAGGGGCTCGTCGACGCGCAGATCTTCGTCATCGACGTCGCGGGCGGCGACGACATCCCGAGGAAGGGCGGCCCGGGCGTCACCACCGCCGACCTGCTCGTCGTCAACAAGACGGACCTCGCCCCGTACGTCGGCTCCGACCTCGCCCGGATGGCCGCCGACGCCAAGGCACAGCGCGCCGAACTGCCCGTGGTGTTCCAGTCGCTGCGCGCCGGGAGCGGGGTCGCGGACGTCGCCGCCTGGGTGCGGGCGCAGCTCGGCGCCTGGACGGCGTGAGATGAGCGGAGTGCGGGCCGTCGCCCGGATCCGGGCGACGGCGGACGGCCGCGGGGGAACCGCCCTGCCCGTCCTGGAGAGTGACGGCCCGCTCGCGCTGCGCCGCACCCGGGCCGGCGGCGACGAGGCCCGGGTGATGCTCGTGGGCGCGATGAGCGGCCCCCTCGGCGGGGACCGCTTCGCGGTCGAGGCACAGGTCGGGAGCGGGGCCCGGCTGCGGGTGGGCTCGGCCGCGGCCACCATCGCCCTGCCCGGCCAGATCAAGGACGCCGCCCACTACGACGTCCGGCTCGACGTCGCCGACGAGGGCGAACTGCACTGGCTCCCCGAGCCGTTGATCTCCGCGCGCGGCAGCGACCTGTACGTCACCACCCGTGCCGACCTCGCGCCCGGCGCCCGTCTGGTGCTGCGCGAGGAGCAGGTCCTCGGCCGGGTGGGGGAGGAGCCCGGGCGGCTCACCAGCCGGCTCGTGGTCCGGGTGGGCGGCCGGGCCGTCCTCGACCAGGAACTGGCCTGCGGACCCGGCGCCCCCGGCGGCTGGGACGGCCCCGCCGTACTCGCCGGACATCGCGCCGTAGGCCAACTCGTCGTGGTAGAACCGGAGTTCGCGACGCATCCGGTCGGCGCGCAGGTCCTCGGCGAGCACGCCGCCCTGGTGCCGCTCGCCGGGCCCGCCGCGCTGGTGAGCGCCGTCGCGCCGGACGGGCTGCGGCTGCGGCGGGTGCTGGACGAGGCGCTGACCGTCCTGCGCCTCCGCTGAGCGGACCTTTCCTCTCCGGTTATCGGATTGGCAAAGAAGGTCAACCACACCTGTTCTCAGGCACCTCACAGCCGAGAGGATCCCCGTACCGCCGTATCGCTGTACCGCCGTACCGCCATAAACAAGGTAGGGGAGAAGCCCACTTGAGGGACATACGACCGAACAGAAGGACCGCAGTGCTCGGTTCGGCCGGCGCGCTCGTCGCCGCCACGCTGATGGCCGGCGCGGTCACGGCGCCGACCGCGAGCGCGGCGAGCGGCCGTTCGGGGCAGGACAGGGAGCAGCGGGGTGCGGCGATCGCCGCGGAGCGCGCCGCCAAGGCCGGCATCGACTGGCAGGACTGCCCGGCCGACTGGGGCCTGGAGAAGCCGATCCAGTGCGGCTGGGTCACGGTGCCGCTCGACTACGCCCGCCCGAACGGCAAGAAGATCAAGATCGCCGTCGACCGCATCGGCAACACGGGCACGCCGCAGGAGCGCCAGGGCGCCCTCGTCTACAACCCGGGCGGCCCCGGCGGCTCCGGCATGCGCTTCCCGCGCCGCGTCACCACCAAGAACGCCATCTGGGCGGGCGCCGCGAAGGCCTACGACTTCGTGGGCTTCGACCCGCGCGGCGTCGGCCACTCCGCGCCCATCTCCTGCGCCGACCCCCAGGAGTTCGTCAAGGCGCCCAAGGCCGACCCGGTCCCGGACAACGAGGCCGACAAGCTCGCCCAGATCAAGCTCGCCCGTGAGTACGCCGACGGCTGCTACGAGCGCAGCGGCGAGATGCTGCCGTACATGACCACGCCGAACACCGTGCGCGACCTGGACGTCATCCGCGCCGCCCTCGGCGAGAAGAAGCTCAACTACGTGGGCGTCTCCTACGGCACCTACATCGGCGCCGTCTACGGCACCCTCTTCCCGGGCCACGTCCGCCGCATGGTGGTCGACAGCGTGGTCAACCCCTCCCGCGAGAAGATCTGGTACGAGGCCAACCTCGACCAGGACGTCGCGTTCGAGGGCCGCTGGAAGGACTGGCAGGACTGGGTCGCCGCCAACGACGCGACCTTCCATCTCGGCACCACCCGCGCCGCCGTCCAGGCCAAGTGGCTGGAGCTGCGCGCCACCGCCAAGAAGCACCCCATCGGCGGACTGGTCGGCCCGGCCGAGCTGATCTCCTTCTTCCAGGGCGCCCCGTACTACGACTCCTCGTGGATCCCGGTGGCGACGGTCTTCAGCAAGTACTTCGCCGGGGACACCCAGGCCCTCGTCGACGCGGCCGCCCCGGACCTGACCGACACGGCCGGCAACATCACCGCGGAGAACGGCAACGCGGTCTACACCGCCGTCGAGTGCACCGACGCCAAGTGGCCCACCAGCTGGCGCAAGTGGAACGCCGACAACACCCGGCTCAACAAGGACTACCCGTTCCTGACCTGGGCCAACGCCTGGATGAACCTGCCGTGCGCCTACTGGTCGGTCAAGCAGCAGACCCCGGTCGAGGTCACGACCCACAAGGGTCTGCCGGGCGTGCTGATCGTGCAGTCCGAGCGGGACGCGGCCACCCCGTACGACGGTGCCGTCTCCCTGCACAAGCGGTTCAAGGGCTCCCGTCTGATCACCGAGAAGGACGCCGGCTCCCACGGGGTGACGAACCTCGTCAACTCCTGCATCAACCCCCGGGTGGAGAGCTACCTGCTCACCGGGAAGCTGGACGCCAAGGACGTGACCTGCGCCCCGCACGCCACGCCGAAGCCGTAGTCACCGGCTGACAGCGAGGGGCGGCCGGAACCTCCGGCCGCCCCTTCGGCTTGTCGCGGCGCGCTGTGGCGTCCTGTCAGCTCAGCGGTATCCGGGGGAACCTGCGCTGCTTCTCCGTCGCCGCGGCCTGCTGCGCCTTGACCACCGCCGCGTACTCGTCGACGTACTCCTGCTCGGACAGCGTCAGGATCGCGTACATGATCTCGTCGGTGATCGCGCGCAGGATCGCCTTCTCGTTCTCCATGCCGGCATAGCGGGAGAAGTCCAGCGGCTTGCCGAAGCGGATCACCACCGGGTGGAGATTGGGGACGATCTTGCCGGGCGGCTGCGCCTCGAAGGTACCGATCATCGCGCACGGGATCACCGGCACCCCGGCCCGCAGCGCCATCACCGCGACCCCGACCTTGCCCTTGTACAGACGCCCGTCGTGCGACCGGGTGCCCTCCGGGTAGATGCCCAGCAACTCGTCCTTGCCCAGCACCCCGAGGCCCTCACGGATCGCCGCCTGGCCCGCCTCCTTGCCCGAACGGTCCACCGGGATCTGGCCCGCGCTGCGGAAGAAGAAGGCCGTGAGTCTGCCCTTGAGGCCCGGCCCGGTGAAGTACTCGGCCTTCGCGAGGAAGGTGATGCGCCGCTTGAGGACCGCCGGCATCAGGAAGTGGTCCGAGAACGACAGGTGGTTGCCGGCGACGATCGCCGCCCCCGACTCCGGTACGTGCTCCAGGCCCTCGATGCGCGGGCGGAAGGCCAGCTTCAACAACGGGCCCAGCAAAACGTACTTGAGCACGTAGTAGAACAAGGGGTAGCTCCTCACTCCGGTGGATCCGCGACGGTCGGCCGCGGCACCAGGTTCCTGCCGTCGAGGGCTGCTCAGCAAGTCCGCGGCGGGCGTTGTCGCCGGTCCCTCACAGCCGTACGACGACCAGGGCCGTGTCGTCGGTCGCGCCGCCCGGCGGCAGCAGTTCGAGCAGGACGGAGTCGGCGAGGGCCTCCGGGTCCGCGTCCCGGTGCCGGGCCAGCGCCTCGGCGAGCCGCTGCAGACCGGTGTCGATGTCCTCCTTCCGCCGCTCCACCAGCCCGTCCGTGTACAGCACCAGGGTGGCGCCGTGGTCGTAGGCGGCGCACTCCTGGGGCCGGGGCACCGGGGTCGGGCGGGCGTCCAGCGGCGGGTCGGTGGCCCGGTCGAGGAACTCCACCCGGCCGCCGGGGTGGACCAGCGCGGGCGGGGGATGGCCGGCGCTGCTGTAGGTGATGGTGTGCCGGTCGAAGTCGATGAACGTGGTGACGGCGGTGGCCGATTCGGCGCCGTCCACGACGTGCGCGTACCGCCCCAGCACGTTGAGGGCCTCGGCCGGACCCTCCGCGACCCGGGAGGCGGCGCTGAGCGCGCTGCGCAGCTGGCCCATCACCCCGGCGGCCTCCAAGCCGTGCCCCACGACGTCCCCGACCGACACGCCGATCCGGTTGCCGCCGACCAGGTCGACCAGGTCGTACCAGTCCCCGCACACGTTCAGCGAGCCGACCGCCGGGCGGTAGCGCACCGCCGCGTGATGGTGGCCGACCTGACGACCGGCGGGCAGCATCGCCTCCTGCAGCGCGAGGGCCACCTGGCGCTCCCGGGCGTGCGACTGCCGCAGCCGCTCGTTGACCTCCTGGAGCTCACGGGCGCGGGTGTACAGCTCGGCCTCCAGCACCCGGGTGCGGCTGCCGGGATTTCCCGTGCCCCGCGACCCGCGGGCCCGGATCAGCTCGGTGACCTCCTCGACGCGGTGCACGATGAGCACCACCGAACCGTCCGGGCCGAGCACGGGCGCGTTGACCGGGCTCCAGTACCGCTCGTCCCACTCGCCGGGCCGCTCGGGGTCCTGTACGTCGTAGCGCTGGAGGGCCATCGTGTCGCGCTCGCCGCCGGCCAGCACCCGGCGCAGCGAGGCCTCCAGATTGCGGGCCCCGCTCGCGCCCGGGTCGTTCGGGTTGTCCGGGAACACCTCGAAAAGATGGCGGCCGATCAGCTGCTCGCGTCTTCGGCCCGCCACGCGCAGGAAATCCTCGTTGACGTCCGCGTACACCAGTTCGGGCGTCAGCAGCGCCACCATGCCGGGCAGGGACTGGAACACCGCCGCGTAGTCGATCGCCGTGTCGTTCATGGCTCGTGCCCCATCCGCCGGTTTGGGTTATTTTCGCATGGAGTGTGGCGGATGGGGGGCGGGCGTCACACGCCCAGGTCGGTGAGCGACTGCTCGGCCCAGATGATCTTCCCCTCGCCGAGGAAACGGGTGCCCCAGCGCTCGGTGACCTGGGAGACCAGCAGCAGCCCGCGGCCACCCTCGTCCGTGGTGCGCGGATGGCGCAGATGCGGGGCGGTGGCGCCGCCGTCGAAGACCTCGCAGACCAGGGAGCGCTCACGGATCAGCCGCAGCCGGATCGGGCCGGCGGCGTACCGGATGGCGTTGGTCACCAGCTCGCTGACCACCAGCTCGGTCGTGAACGACAGCTCCGGCAGACCCCACTCCGCCAGCCGTCGGCTCGCGGTCCGGCGCGCCTCGGCGACCACGGCCGGGTCGGCGGGCAGCTCCCAGTCGGCGACCCGGTCCGCCGACAGCCGGCGGGTACGGGCCATCAGCAGGGCCACGTCGTCGTACGGACGCGCCGGGACGAGCGCGTCGACCACGGTCCGGCAGGTCACGTCCAGGTCGGCCGCCCGCCGCTCCAGGGCCCGCCGCAGCCGGGTGCGGTCGGTGTCCAGCGCCCACTCGGCGCCCTGGGCGAGCAGGCCGTCGGTGTGCAGCGCGAGCGTGCTGCCCTCCGGCAGGGTCAGCTGCGCCGACTCGAACGGCGGCCCGCCCAGGCCCAGCGCGGACCCCTGCGGCAGGTCCACGAAGGTGACCTCCCCGTCGGGCAGCACGACCGCCGGGGCGGGATGCCCGGCGGCGGCCATCGTGCACCGGCCGTCCACGGGGTCGTACACGACGTACACGCACCCCGCCCCCTGCGCCTGCGTGCCCGCGTCCAGCCCCTCCTCGTGGGCCATGCGGGCGACCAGGTCGTCCAGATGGGCGAGGACCTCCTCCGGCGGCAGATCCAGGGCGGCGAGCGTGCGTACGGCGGTCCGCACGCGTCCCATGGCCGCGGCGGCGTCGATGCCGTGCCCGGGCACCTCGCCCACCACCAGCGCCACCCGTGCCGCCGACAGCGGGATCAGGTCGTACCAGTCGCCGCCGAGGCCGGTCAGCTCGTCGGCGGGCCGGTAGCAGGCGGCCACCTCGACGGCGTCCTGCTCGGGCAGCCGGTGGGGGAGCAGATTGCGCTGGAGCACCAGGGCCGCGTCGCGCTCCCGTGTGTACCGGCGGGCGTTGTCCACGCACACCGCCGCCCGTGAGACCAGGTCCTCGGCGAGCGCCAGATCATCGGCGTCGAAGGGTTCCCGCGGCCCGCGCCGGAGGAACGTGGTCACCCCGAGGGTGGCGCCCCGGGCCCGCACCGGGACGACCAGCACGCTGACCGACTCACCCGGGGCGGGGGCCACGGGCAGGTTCCGCAGCCATGGCTCCGCCGCCGCGTCGAGCCGCTCCCCACGCCAGGGCCGACCGGTGAGCAGACAGCGGACGGGGGGTGAGTCGGCGGGATGGACGACGGTGACGGCGGGGGCGCGCGTGGAGGGTGGAGGGGAGGTGGTGCCGGGTGGTCCGGTCTCCTCGGCAATGCGTACGCCCGCGCGGTGCAGGGGGACCGAGCCGGTGGGGTCCGGGGTGGGCTCCGCGCCGTGCAGGACCGGGGCCGGCAGGTCCACGGCGACCGCGTCGGCGAAGCCGGGGACGACCACGTCGGCCAGTTCCTGGGCGGTGCGGGCGATGTCCAGGCTGCTGCCGATGCAGCGGCCCGCACGGTCCAGCAGGGCGAGCCGCTGCCGGGCGCGATGGGCGTCGGTGATGTCGACGACCGTGTAGTAGACGCCCACCGGGTTCCCGTGGTCGTCCTCCAACCGGGTGAACGACAGCACCTGCGCCGTCTCCCGGTGCGGCGCCGTCCGCAGCCGCCCCACATGCTCGTAGCCGACCACGGTCGCACCGTCGGCCAGCACCCGCCGCATCTGCGCCTCCGCCGCCTCGGCGTCCAGCCCCGGCTGCACATCCCCGAGCCGCAGCCCCAGCCGCTCCTCGGGCCGGCCGCCGCCGAACCGGGCGAGCGCGTCGTTGGACCACACGAACCGCAGATCGGTGTCCACGATGGCGATCCCGATCGGCGAGTCGGACACCATCCGCTCCAGGACCGACCGGCTCATCGTCCAGCCGGGGGCGTCCCCCATCTCGCTCAGCAGGACGAGCCTGCGGTCGGCGCCGCCCGGCTCGTCCGCACAGGTGATGCGGGCCATCACCGGAACCGGCCGGCCGTCCCCGCGCCGGGCGGACAGCAGCCCGCTCCAGCCGCCGTCGCGACGGCACCGCTCGAGGATCTCCGCCACCCGGCCGGCGTCCCCGTGGGTCAGCAGCCCGGCCAGGTCCCGGCCCACCGCGTCCGCCGCCGTATAGCCCAGCAGCCGTGCGGCGTCCCTGGTCCAACTCGTCACCACGCCCCGCCCGTCGAGCAGCAGGGGCGCGGCGTCCGCCACGTCGAACCGCCGGCGGGCAACGCCGTCCTCGTCGTGTGTGCCCACGGTCGACCTCTCTGTCGCTGAGAGTGGTCTACCACCTCCTGACCCAATCTTCACCCTGCCCGCACGACACCGGGCGGGCCACCCGGGAGCCCGGAGGCCTCAGACCCCCCGGGTCAGCACCCGCTCCAACGCCGCCAGCGCCGACCCCAGTTCCTCGCCCGTGATCGTCAGCGGCGGCGCCAGCCGGACGGTGGAGCCATGGGTGTCCTTGACCAGCACCCCCTCCCGCATCAGCCGCTCGCTGACCTCGCGGCCGGTGCCGAGGGCCGGATCGATGTCGATGCCCGCCCACAGGCCCCGGGCCCGGAAACCCACGACACCCTTGCCGACCAGACCGGTCAGACCGTCCCGCAGCACGGTCCCCAGCTCCGTCGCCCGCCGCTGGAACTCGCCGGTCTCCAGCAGCTCCACCACCGCCGTGCCGACCGCCGCCGCCAGCGGATTGCCGCCGAACGTCGACCCGTGCTCACCCGGCCGCAGCACCGACAGCACCTCGCGCCGCCCGACCACCGCCGACACCGGTACGATCCCGCCGCCGAGCGCCTTGCCGAGCAGCACGACGTCCGGGACGACCCCCTCGTGCTCCACGGCCAGCGTCCGGCCGGTGCGCCCCAGCCCGGACTGGATCTCGTCCGCGATGAAGAGGGTGTTCGTGCGCCGGGTCAGCTCCCGTACCCCGGCCAGATAGCCGTCGTCGGGGATGATCACTCCGGCCTCGCCCTGGATCGGCTCGATCAGCACCGCGGCCGTGGTCTCGTCGACCGCCGCCTCCAGCGCCGCCAGGTCGTTGTACGGCACGATCCGGAAGCCCGGGGTGAACGGGCCGAAGCCCGTCCGGGCCGTCTCGTCCGTGGAGAAGCTCACGATCGTCGTCGTACGGCCGTGGAAGTTCTCCGCCGCGACCACGATCGTCGCCCGGTCGGCGGGGACGCCCTTCACCTCGTAGGCCCACTTGCGGGCCACCTTGATGCCGCTCTCCACCGCCTCCGCGCCGGTGTTCATCGGCAGCACCATGTCCAGGCCGGTCAACTCCGCCAGCCGCTCGGCGAATCCGGCGAGCCGGTCGTTGTGGAAGGCCCGGGAGGTGAGGGTGAGCCGGTCGAGCTGGCGGTGCGCCGCCTCGATCAACAAGGGGTGCCGGTGGCCGAAGTTGAGGGCCGAGTAGCCGGCCAGCATGTCGAGGTAGCGGCGGCCCTCGACGTCCTCCACCCAGACGCCCTCCGCACGCGCGACGACCACGGGCAGCGGATGGTAGTTGTGCGCGAGGACGGGCTCCTCGGCGCGGATCAGCTCGGCGGAGGACCGCGCGGGGGCGGTCTCGGACGGACCGGCGGCAACCGCCTCGGGCGAACGCGCGGGAACGACGGGTGCGGTCATGAACGGATCTCCTGAGTGCAGCACTTGATGCCACCGCCGGCCTTCTGGAACTCCGACAGGTCGACGGGGACGGGGACATAGCCGCGCTCGGTCAGCCGGGCGGCGAGGGCCTCGGCCCGGGGCGCGATGAACACATGGCGGCCGTCGGAGACCGAGTTCAGACCGAACGCCATCGCGTCGTCGCGGGTGGCGAGCACGGCGTCCGGGTACAGCCGGGCCAGCACCTCACGACTGCCCGGCGAGAACGCCTCCGGGTAGTACGAGATGTTGTCGTCGTCCAGCACGAACAGCGCCGTGTCCAGGTGGTAGAAGTGCGGGTCCACCAGCGTCAGGCTGATCACCGGATGACCGAAGAACTCCTGCACCTCGCGGTGCGCCTCACGCGTCGTACGGAACCCGGTGCCGGCCAGGACGTACCGGCCGGTCCACACCAGATCGCCCTCGCCCTCGCAGACGTGCTCGGGGCGGTACACGTCGTAGCCGGCGGTCTTGAACCAGGTGTCGTAGAGCGCGGACTCGGGACGCCGCTCCGGCGCGTGGAACAGCGAGCCGAACACCCGGCCGGCCACGACGACCGCGGAGTTCGCGGCGAACACCATGTCCGGCAGTCCGGGCGCCGGATCCAGGGTGTCGACGGTGTGCCCGTGGGAGCGGTAGGCGCGGATCAGCGTCTGCCACTGCTCCTGGGCCAGGTCCACGTCCACGGGAGTGTCGGGACGCATCCAGGGATTGATCGCGTACTGCACGGCGAAATGTCTGGGTTCACAGACGAGAAAACGCCGGGCGCTCGGCCTGCGGCCGGTGGTCACACTGTCGGGCATGTCCCCAAGGTAAGAACCGACAGCGGAGTGCTACAAGAAGAGAACACTGCGTGCTCACGCAGCATTGCTGCGTATTCATCCTGCTCAGCGCACGTTCCCTGCGTCATCCGGGGCCACTTGTGTGGCTCCCGCCTCCGGACTGTCCGGCAGCAGGTGCGACAGCACCATCACACTGATCGTCTTGCGGATGAACGGCTCCACCCGGATCCGCTCCAGCACCTCCTCGAAGTGCTCCACGTCCCGCGCCCGCACATGCAGCAACGCGTCCGCCCCGCCCGTCACCGTCATCGCCGCCGTGATCTCCGGATGGTTGCGCACCACCTCCGCGAGCCGCCGCGGCGGGGCCGCGCCCTCGCAGTACACCTCCACGTACGCCTCCGTGCGCCAGCCCAGCGCCGCGGGCTTCACCGTGGCCGTGAACCCCGTGATCACCCCGGTGTCCCGCATCCGGTCCACCCGGCGTTTGACGGCCGTCGCCGACAGTCCGACCGCCGAGCCGATCTCCGCGAAACTCGTCCGGGCGTTCGCCATCAGAGCGGTGACGATCTTCCGGTCGAGATCGTCGAAAGGGGCAGTGCCGCTGTTCATGCGGGCACTGTATCCAGCGGATACGTCCACACCCCGGCACATGTCCAGCCGTGCCGATCGCCCCTACACTCCACGTTCATGCTGCGCGCCCTCGCCGTCGACGACGAACGCCCCTCGCTCGAGGAACTGCTGTACCTGCTCAACGCCGATCCCCGCATCGGCAGCGTGGAGGGCGCCGGCGACGCGACCGAGGCGCTGCGCCGCATCAACCGCGCCCTGGAGTCCGGCCCGCACGGCCCCGAGGCCATCGACGTCGTCTTCCTCGACATCCAGATGCCCGGCCTCGACGGCCTCGACCTGGCCCGTCTGCTGACCGGCTTCGCCCGCCCGCCGCTGGTCGTGTTCGTCACCGCGCACGAGGACTTCGCCGTCCAGGCCTTCGACCTCAAGGCCGTCGACTACGTCCTCAAGCCCGTCCGCAAGGAACGCCTCGCCGAGGCCGTCCGCCGCGCCGCCGAACTGCGCGGCACCACCCCCCGCATCCCCGTCCACGAGCCCGACCCCGACCACATACCCGTCGAGCTCGGCGGGGTGACCCGGTTCGTCGCCGTGGACGACATCACCCACGCCGAGGCCCACGGCGACTACGCCCGGCTGCACACCGACCGCGGCAACCACCTCGTCCGCATCCCCCTGTCCACCCTGGAGGAACGCTGGCGCGCCCGCGGATTCGTCCGCATCCACCGCCGCCATCTCGTCGCCCTGCGCCACATAGGCGAACTCCGCCTGGACGCCGGCACGGTCAGCGTCCTGGTCGGCGGCGAGGAACTCCAGGTCAGCCGCCGCCACGCCCGCGAACTGCGGGACCTGCTGATGAGGAGGCCGTGAGCATGCCGCAGGACCCCGCCGAGCGGCGCGTCGTCGTCACCGGCCCGCCCCGCAGCACCCGCCGCACCCTCCGCGACTCCGGCTACTACCGCCCGCGCACCGAGATCGACGAACAGACCACCCTCGGCCACACCTACGTCCGCTCCCTCATGCGCTCCCAACTGCGCGCCGCCCTCGTGGTGTTCGCCGTCCTCGCCCTCCTCGTCGGCCCGCTGCCGCTGCTCTTCGCGGCGCTGCCCGACGCCCACCGCCTCCAATGGGCCGTCCTCGGCTTCTGCCTCTACCTCCCGCTCGTCCTGCTGGCCCGCTGGTACGTCCGCCGCGCCGAACGCAACGAACGGGACTTCGTCCGGCTGGTCGAAGACCGATAGGGGCCGGACAGATGAACTCGGCGTACGCCGTGCCCGCCGTCGCGCTGGTGGTGGTCGCGACCGTCCTGGTCGGCGCCTTCGGCCTCAGGATCTCCCGCACCACCTCCGACTTCTACGTCGCCTCGCGCACCGTCGGCCCCCGCCTCAACGCCGCCGCCATCAGCGGCGAGTACCTCTCCGCCGCCTCCTTCCTCGGCATCGCCGGGCTGGTCCTGGTCCAGGGCCCGGACATGCTCTGGTACCCGGTCGGCTACACCGCCGGCTACCTCGTCCTGCTGCTCTTCGTCGCGGCCCCGCTGCGCCGCTCGGGCGCCTACACGCTGCCCGACTTCGCCGAGGCCCGGCTCGCCTCGCACACCGTCCGCCGGGTCGCGGGCACCCTCGTCGTCGGTGTCGGCTGGCTGTACCTCCTGCCCCAGCTCCAGGGCGCCGGGCTGACGCTGACGGTGCTCACCGGTGCGCCGGACTCGCTCGGCGGACTGATCGTCGCGGTCGTCGTCGCCGCGACCGTCGCCGCGGGCGGGATGCGCAGCATCACCTTCGTGCAGGCCTTCCAGTACTGGCTCAAGCTCACCGCCCTGCTCGTTCCCGCCCTCTTCCTGGTGCTCGCCTGGCAGGGCGACGGCAGCCCCCGGCACGCCTTCGCGGAACCGGCCGCCTTCCGCGAACAGCGCACGGTCCGGGTCGACGACACCCTCGACCTCAAGCTCGGCCGCCCGCTGACCGTGACGGTCGACGGCACGGTCGACGGCCGCCGCCACGCGGACACCGCCCTGCGCCTGGCCGCTGGCACCCACCGCATCGAACGCGGCACCCGCCTCACCTTCGCCCAGGGCAGCCCCGTCCCCACCGCCGAGCGCGGCAGCACCGGCGGCATGTCCACCTCCCTCGCCGCGGGCCGCCAGGAACGCCCGCTGTACGCCACGTACGGCCTGATCCTCGCCACCTTCCTCGGCACGATGGGCCTGCCGCACGTCGTCGTCCGCTTCTACACCAGCCCGCACGGGGTCGCCGCCCGCCGCACCACGGTCGCCGTCCTCGCCCTGATCGGCGTCTTCTACCTGCTCCCGCCCCTCTACGGCGCGCTCGGCCGCCTCTACGCCCCCGAACTCGCCCTCACCGGCGACGCCGACGCGGCCGTCCTGCTGCTGCCGGACCGGATGATCGGCGGCGTCGGCGGCGATCTGCTGGGCGCGCTGGTCGCCGGGGGCGCCTTCGCCGCGTTCCTGTCCACGGCGTCCGGGCTGACCATGGCCGTCGCGGGCGTCCTCACCCAGGACGTGCTGCCGACCCGGGGCGTACGGCACTTCCGGCTGGGCACCGGGCTGGCCATGGCCGTACCGCTCGCCGGGAGCCTGCTGGTGGGCGGGCTGCCGGTGGCCGACGCGGTGGGTCTCGCCTTCGCGGTGTCGGCGTCCTCCTTCTGCCCCCTGCTCGTCCTCGGCATCTGGTGGCGTCGGCTGACCCCGCCCGGGGCGGTGGCCGGGATGGTGGTCGGCGGCGGATCGGCGTTCCTCGCGGTCGCCGTCACCATGGCGGGCCTGCCGGCCACGGGCGGGCTGCACGCGCTGCTCGCCTGGCCGGCACTGTGGTCGGTGCCGCTGGGCTTCCTCACCATGATCCTGGTCTCCCTGTCCACCCCGGGCCGCGTCCCACCCGGCACAGCGGCGATCCTGGCCCGCTTCCACCTCCCGGAGGAACTACGCACAGAGGAACGCGGAAGGCCGGAGGAACGCCCGACGCCGGAGGAATGGAGGCCACCGGGGGAGCGGGGGGTGCCGGAGGAGCGGCGGATGCTGGAGGAGCGGGGGGTGCCGGAGGAGCGGCGGATGCTGGAGGAGCGGGGGGTGCCGGAAGAGCGGGAGGTGCCGGAGGAGCAGAGGGTGCCGGAGGAGCGGGGGGTGTTGGGGGAGCGGCGGATGCCGGAGGAGCGGGGGGTGTTGGGGGAGCGGCGGATGCCGGAGGAGCAGAGGGTGCCGGAGGAGCGCGGGAAGCCGGACGAGCGCGGGAAGCCGGACGAGCGGGTGGTGCCGGAGGAGCGGAGGGCGCCGCAGGAGCGCGGGAGGCCGGAGGAACGCCGGGTGCGGGAGGAGCGGGGGGCGTTGGGGGAGCGGCGGACACCGGAGGAGCGCGGGAGGCCGGACGAGCGGGTGGTGCCGGAGGAGCGGGGGAAGCCGGAGGAGCGCTGCAGGCCGCAGGAACGCCGGGTTCCGGTGGAGCGCGGCGCGCCGGAAGAGCGCGCGACGCCGAAGGAGCAGGGCGCGCGCGACAAGCGCAGGGTGCCCGAGGAGCGGGGGGTGCCGGGGGAGCGCGGGAGGGCGGAGGAACGCCGGGTGCGGGAGGAGCGGAGGGTTCCGGTGGAGCGCGGCGCGCCGCAAGAGCGCGCGACGCCGAAGGAGCAGGGCGCGCCCGACAAGCGCAGGGTGCCCGAGGAGCGGGGGGTGCCGGAGGAGCGCGGGAGGGCGGAGGAACGCCGGGTGCGGGAGGAGCGGAGGGTTCCGGTGGAGCGCGGCGCGCCGCAAGAGCGCGCGACGCCGAAGGAGCAGGGCGCGCCCGACAATCACAGGGTGCCCGAGGGCCAAAGGGTGCCCGAGGAGCGCAGGGTGCCCGACGTGCGTTCGGTGCCGGAGGCCAGGGGGTGAGTGGGTTTCTGGCCGGCGTGTGCATCGCGATCCTGCCCTTCCTCGCCCTCGGGTTCTGGCTCGGCCGCCGCACCGCCCGCCCCGACCGCCAGGCCGGCCTCGGCACCCCCGTCGAGCACGCCACCTTCCAGACCCTGCACACCGCCTCGCTCGCCGCACCCCCGCTGCGGGCGGGCCTCACCGAGGAGACGGCCCGCAAGTCCGCCCGCCGACTGCGCACCCTGCTCGGCACGGACGCGCTCTGCCTGGCCGACCGCGAGCAGGTCCTGGCCTGGGACGGGGTGGGCGCACACCACCGCACCGAGATCATGGAACGCCTGGCCGGCCCCCTGGACAGCGGCCGGGGCGAGGCCTTCCGCCTCACCTGCGACCACGCCGACTGCCCCGTCCGCTGGGCCGTGGTCGCCCCCCTCACCGTCGACGACCGGGTGCACGGCGCCCTCGTCGCCTGCGCGCCCCGCGAGTCGGCGGTCCTCGTCCGCGCCGCGGGCGAGGTGGCCCGCTGGGTCAGCGTCCAGCTGGAACTCGCCGATCTCGACCAGTCCCGTACGAAACTGATCGAGGCGGAGATCAAGGCCCTGCGCGCCCAGATCTCCCCGCACTTCGTCTTCAACTCGCTCGCCGTGATCGCGTCCTTCGTCCGCACCGACCCCGAACGCGCCCGCGAGCTGCTCCTGGAGTTCGCCGACTTCACCCGCTACTCGTTCCGCCGGCACGGCGACTTCACCACCCTCGCCGACGAGCTCCACGCCATCGACCACTACCTGGCCCTGGTCCGCGCGCGCTTCGGCGACCGCCTCGCCGTCACCCTCCAGATCGCCCCCGAGGTCCTCCCCGTCGCCCTGCCCTTCCTCTGCCTCCAGCCCCTGGTGGAGAACGCCGTCAAGCACGGCCTGGAGGGCAAGACGGACAAGTGCCACATCCAGATCACCGCCCAGGACGCCGGCGCCGAGGCCCTGGTCGTCATCGAGGACGACGGCGCCGGCATGGACCCCGCCCTGCTGCGCCGCATCCTGGCCGACGGGGTCAGCCCCTCCGGCGGCATCGGCCTGTCCAACGTGGACGACCGGCTGCGCCAGGTGTACGGCGACGACTACGGCCTCGTCATCGAGACGGCCGTAGGGGCGGGCATGAAGATCACCGCCCGGCTGCCGAAGTACCAGCCGGGCGTCCACTCGGCGGCCCGTCTCGGCCCCGGCTGATCAGCCGGTCTTCAGCACGATCATCGCCAGCGTGATCAGCCCGAGCACTACCCAGCCGAACCACAGCCAGCCGTTGCTGCCGAGCGCCACCGTGTAGGCGGTCACCGCGACCAGCGCGCCGACGGTGAGCACCCCCATGGTCCTCGTGGAACTGTCCGTGGAACCTGCCATCGCGACACCCTCCTCAGGGCCGCCCGCCACCGGGCGCGTCCACCTCCATAGTGCCCCGCCTCAGCGTCCCCGGGTGTTCAGCGAGGCGAGATAGGCGTTGTACGCCTCCAGCTCCTTGTCGCCGTCCCGGTCGGCGGCGCGGTCCTTGCGCTTGGCCTGCCGCTGCTCGGAGCCGTACCACTGGAACAGCAGCGCGATCAGCACCAGCACGGACGGGATCTCACTGAACGCCCACGCGATGCCGCCCGCGGCGCTCTGGTCGGACAGCGCGTCGATCCCGAGCGAGGCCGGCGGGCTGCGGAACGTGTCGACCATCGGCTCCGACGCCATCATCAGCGCGATCCCGAAGAACGCGTGGAACGGCATCCCGGCGAACAGCTCCAGCATCCGCATCAGATGCCCGGGCCGCCGCGGCCCCGGGTCCACCCCGATGATCGGCCAGAAGAACACCACCCCCACCGCGAGGAAGTGCACCATCATCGCGATGTGCCCGACCTTCGAGCCCATCAGGAAGTCGAAGAGGGGGCTGAAGTACAGCGCGTACAGCGAGGCGATGAACATCGGGATGGTGAACGCCGGATGTGTGATGATCCGCATGTACCGGCTGTGCAGCAGCATCAGCAGCAGCTCCCGCGGCCCCTTGCGCCCCCCGCCGGCCGCCGGCAGCGCCCGCAGCGCCAGCGTCATGGGCGCCCCCAGCAGGATCAGGATGGGCGACAGCATGCTGATGACCATGTGCTGCACCATGTGCACGCTGAACATGACCATCCCGTAGTCGTTCAGCCGGGTGCACATCACCAGCATGATCGTGAGCACCCCGAGGACGAACGACACGGTCCGCCCGGCCGACCAGGCGTCCCCCCGCCGCCGCAGCCGCACCACACCCCACCCGTACAGCCCCAGCCCGGTCAGAGTGGCCACCAGGAAGAACGGATCCGCCGACCACTGAAGCCCCCGCCCCAGCGTGAACGGCAGTAGATCCATATGCGCGCCGTGCCCGCTGTGTTCCATGGTGGGCGGCTCCTGATTCGTGGGGGGTTGTACGTTTCCGACCGCCCACAAGAGTAGAGAAGCCCCCGGCGATCTCTGTCACCGGGGGCCACTGGTCCCACCTGGAAGGGGCGCGGCTACAGCACGCACTCCGCTTCCGCGTACCGCGCCGGGGGAACCGTCTTGAGCGTCTCGACGGCCTCGGCCAACGGCACCATCACGATGTCGGTCCCCCGAAGCGCCGTCATCTGACCGAACTCCCCGCGATGCGCCGCCTCCACCGCGTGCCACCCGAACCGGGTGGCGAGCACACGGTCGTACGCGGTGGGCGTACCACCCCGCTGCACATGCCCGAGGATCACCGGACGGGCCTCCTTGCCGAGCCGGTCCTCCAGCTCGATGGACAGCTGACGGGCGATCCCGGCGAACCGCTCGTGCCCGTAGATGTCCTTGCCGCCCTCGTCGAAGTCCATGGTCCCGGCGCGGGGCTTCGCGCCCTCCGCGGCGACGACGATCGCGAACCGCTTCCCCGCCTCGAACCGCTCGCCGACCCGCCGGGCCAGCTCCTCGATGTCGAAGGGCCGCTCCGGTACGACGATGGCGTGGGCGCCCGCCGCCATGCCCGACTGAAGCGCTATCCAGCCGGTGTGCCGCCCCATGACCTCGACGACCAGTACCCGCTGGTGGGACTCGGCGGTGGTCTTCAGCCGGTCGAGCGCCTCGGTCGCCACCCCGACGGCCGTGTCGAAGCCGAAGGTGACGTCGGTGCCGGCGATGTCGTTGTCGATGGTCTTCGGCACGCCGACGATCGGCAGTCCGGCGTCGGACATCAGCCGCGCCGCCTTGAGGGTGCCCTCACCGCCGATGGGGATGATCGCGTCGAGCCCGAGCTCCTGGACGTGGCCCTTCGCCCGCTCCACGCCGTCCCGCAGATGCGAGGGCTGGACCCGGGAGGAGCCGAGGATGGTGCCGCCGCGGGCCAGGATGCCGGCCACCGCGTCGAGGTCGAGCTTGAGGTAGTCGCACTCCAGGAGGCCCTTCCAGCCGTCCCGGAAGCCGATGACCTCGTCGCCGTGGTCGGCGACGGCGCGGTGCACGACGGACCGGATGACGGCGTTCAGGCCGGGGCAGTCGCCGCCGGACGTGAGGACACCAATGCGCATAGCCCGAAAAACCTTCTCCACGAGGGCCGGATCCGGACCCCGTCGTCCGGCTCGATCCCCGCCACCCTAGCGGCAGGAGGGGGCGGGACCGAAGCATGCGTCCGCCTGCTGGACGTGCCTGCTCACCTGTGCGGATGCACCGTCAGACGGGCTGCTGACGGTGCTCCGAAAAGCAGGTGAACGGAAAACTCACGCAGGCTGCTGTGCCGACGCGATGCGCTCGCCCCGCAGAGCCTCGTACCAGCGGTCGTCCGTCGGCGGCAGCGCGTTCACATCGAGCGCCAGCTTCAGCAGCAGGTCCGCGATGAGCGGGTTGCGGGCGAGCACCGGCCCGTGCATGTACGTGCCGAACACGGTGTCGTTGTACGCCCCCTCCGTCCCGTCGCCGGTGCCGTTGCCCTTGCCGAGCTGGACGCGGGCGAACGGGCGGGCGGTCGGGCCGAGGTGGGTGACGCCCTGGTGGTTCTCGAACCCGGTCAGGGCCGGCAGCCCGAGCCGGGGGTCGATGTCGGCGAGGACGTCGCCGACGCACCGCTCGCCCTCGCCGCGCACCGTGGTGACGTCGAGGAGGCCGAGGCCCGGCTGGCGCTGGCCGACGTCGTTGACGAACTCGTGCCCGAGGATCTGGTACCCGGCGCAGACCGCGAACACGATCGCGCCGTTGTTCACCGCCTGGAACAGGTGCCCGTCGCGCAGCAGCCGCTCCGCCGCGAGCCGCTGGGGCCGGTCCTCGCCGCCGCCGATGAGGTAGATGTCGCCGGAGGTGGGGATCGGCTGGTCGCTGCGCACGTCGAGGCGGGCCACGTCGAGGCCGCGCTGGCGGGCCCGGCGCTCCACGACCAGGACGTTGCCCTGGTCGCCGTAGGTGCTCAGCAGGTCCGGGTAGACCCAGACGATCCGCAGTTGATTGTCGCTCATGAACTGGTCGTCCTTCGTGGTCAGTTGCCGACGCGGCGGCGCAGGTCCTGGAACGCGGTGTAGTTCGCGATGACCTCGATCCGGCCCGGCGGGCACTGCTGCACGGCCTGGTCGACGCTGTCGCACACCTGGAAGTGCTGGTTCGCCACCTCGAGGCGCACCGCGAGGTCCAGCTTGCGGTCACCGATGACGAAGATCGGATGGCCGGTCAGCCGCGTGTAGTCGACGTCCCAGAGCCAGGAGGTGTCGGTGCCGTCCGCGCCGCGCGCGTTCACCGAGAGGATCACCGGGGCGGGCGCAGGATCGATCAGGCTGAACGTCTCGAGCCAGCCCGCCGGGTTCTTGGCGAGCAGCAACCGCAGGTCACGGCCCTGGAACTGGACGACGTCGTAGCGTCCGGCGACGGCCTGCACCTGGTACATGCGCTCCAGCGCGACCTGCGGCGGCACGCCGAACACGGCGGCGACGGCGGCCGAGGAGGCGGCGTTGGCCTTGTTGGCCCGTCCGGGGAGCTGGAGGTGGATGGGCCAGGCGGAGCCGTGCGGGTCGAGGACGTGGTCCCCGGACAGCGCCCAGCTCGGCTGCGGCCGGCGGAACCCGCACTCGCCGCAGAACCAGTCGTCGCCGGGGCGCTGCATGACACCGCCGCAGGACGGGCACGACCAGGCGTCGTCCTTCCACATCTGCCCGGCGGCGACCCAGACCACGTTGGGGGAGGAGGACGCGGCCCACACCACCAGCGGGTCGTCGGCGTTGGCGACGACGACGGCCTTGGAACCGGCGAGCCCCTCGCGCCAGTTCTCCGCGAGCATCCGGGTCTCGGCGGCGCGGTCCAGCTGGTCGCGGGAGAGGTTCAGCAGCGCGATGCACTTCGGGGCGGTGTCCCGGGCGACGCCGGCGAGGTACTTCTCGTCGACCTCGATGACGCCGTACTTGGAGTCCGAGCCGCCCGCGAGCGCCGAGGTGATGCCGGCCGGCATGTTGGCGCCGAGTGCGTTGGACACGACCGGCCCCGCGGCCCGCAGGGCCTCGGCGATGAGCCGGGTCGTGGTGGTCTTGCCGTTGGTCGCCGACACCAGGATGACGTCCAGGTTCTGGGCGAGCCGGGCGAGGAGATCGGGGTCGAGTTTGAGTGCCACCCGGCCACCGATCACCGATCCGCTGCCGCGTCCGGCCGCGCGCGATGCCGCAGCGACCGCCTTGCCCGCGGTCACGGCGATCTTGGCCCGCGGCGTGAGCGGGTCCGAGTTGCCTGCCATCAGTTCTCGATCCTCCTTGCGTACGCGCCGCGCCTCTGCCGTACGGCAACGTGGTAGGGGGTCAGCCTATCGAGATCCATTCACAGGCCCGAATCCTGGCACCCACCTGACACCCGTACGGCATGCGCGTGTCAGAAGGGACCGTACCCTTGCCGCCATGCGACACGGCTCCATCCAGGGCGCGCACGGACGCGTCCGGCCCCTCACGCTCCTCGGTGATCCCGTCCTGGCACAGCCGTGCCGGGAGGTCAGCGACTTCGGTCCCGAACTCGCCCGGCTCGTCGAGGACATGTTCGCCACGATGTACGAGGCCCAGGGCGTCGGCCTCGCCGCCAACCAGGTCGGCGAACCCCTGCGGGTCTTCGTCTACGACTGTCCCGACGACGAGGACGTCCGCCATCTGGGCCATGTCGTGAACCCGAGGCTGGTGGAGGCGGACGGGATCGTCCTGCGCGGCCCGGAGGGCTGCCTGTCCCTCCCGGGCCTGGAGGCGGGCACGGAGCGCTACGACCACGCGGTCGTCGAGGGCTTCACGGTGACCGGCGAGCCGATCACCGTCCACGGCACGGGATTCTTTGCCAGATGCTTGCAGCACGAGTGCGACCACCTGGAGGGCACGGTGTACGCGGACCGGGTGAGCGGCTGGCGCAAGCGAAGGCTGATGCGCCAGGTGACCCGGGCTTCCTGGCACCGGGAGGGCTTGCCCACCTAGGGGCGCGGGGAACTGCGCGACCGGCCACGACCGGCCCGCACCCGCCCCACGACCCTCAGAACCCCGGACCCCCGATCTTGTCCCCCGCGGCGGCAAGACGACCCCACAGCAAGTCGGCCAGACTCCGCACCAGCTCCGCCCGGGAGCACGGCCGTTCCCCCAGCCACCAGTCCCCCGCCGCATGCATCATCCCGACGATCCCGTGCCCCCACACCCGGGCCACCCGCTGACTCTCCGGCCCGAGATCCAGCCGGTCCTCGATCACCTGGGCCAGCTCCTCGCCCATCCTGCGGAGCAGCGGCGCGCTGTGCTTGCCCACGTCGAACCCCTGGTCGGCGCCCTGTCCGCCCTCGGAGGGATGCATCAGGAACCGGTACACCTGGGGCCGTGCCTCGATGGCGGCGAGGTAGGTGTCGAGGGTCGCCTCCACCCGCTCGCGCCGCTCCGCGGGCGCGTCCAGCGCGGCCCGCAGGGAGTCCAGCAGCGCGTCCGTGTGCCGCTTGGCCAGGGCCGCGTACAGTCCGCCCTTGTCGCCGAAGTGCCGGTAGAGGATCGGCTTGGTGATGCCGGCCTCCGCGGCGATCGCGTTCATCGACGCCTGGGGCCCGTCCCGGAGCACCACCCGGTCCGCGGCTTCCAGCAACTCGCGCCGTCGGCGGTCGGCCGACCTCTGCTGTTCGGTCCGCTGCGTGGTGTCCATGTGCTCTCCCCACCCGTGATGTTTCGGTGACGCCTGCGCAAACTAACACCTGACAGCAGCCTGACAGCGAACGGGCCTGAGAGCTCCTTGGCCGTCGTCAGGAGTTGACTTTTCCTACCCGTGAGTAACAGACTCGGGGTTACCGCTAGTAACACGCACGCCCGCCGCTGGAGGGGACATGGCCGAGTTCACCATGGAGCTCAACGACGAACAGAAGGAGGTCCGGGACTGGCTGCACGGTTTCGCCGCAGACGTGATCCGTCCCGCGGCCGCCGAATGGGACGAGCGTGAGGAGACTCCCTGGCCGGTCATCCAGGAGGCCGCGAAGGTCGGCATCTACTCCCTCGACTTCTACGCGCAGCAGTACTTCGACCCCACCGGGCTCGGTATCCCGATGGCCATGGAGGAGCTGTTCTGGGGCGACGCGGGCATCGCCCTGTCGATCGTAGGCACGGGTCTGGCCGCCGTGGGAGTCCTCGCGAACGGAACCGAGGAACAGATCGGCACCTGGATCCCCCAGATGTACGGCGACGCGAACGACGTCAAGGTCGCCGCGTTCTGCTCGTCCGAGCCCGACGCCGGCTCCGACGTCGCCTCGATGCGTACGCGTGCCGTGTACGACGAGGCCAAGGACGAGTGGGTGATCAACGGCACGAAGACCTGGGCGACCAACGGCGGCATCGCCAACGTCCATGTCGTGGTGGCCGTCGTCGACCCGGAGCTGGGTTCCAAGGGTCATGCCTCCTTCATCGTCCCGGCGGGCACGCCCGGTCTCGCCCAGGGCCAGAAGTTCAAGAAGCACGGCATCCGCGCCTCGCACACCGCCGAGGTCGTCCTCGACGACGTGCGTGTCCCCGGCTCCTGTCTGCTCGGCGGCAAGGAGAAGCTGGACGAGCGGCTCGCCCGGGCCCGGGAGCGGGCGAAGGCGGGCGGCGAGCGCGTGAAGAACGCGGCGATGGCCACGTTCGAGGCCTCGCGCCCGGCGGTCGGCGCGATGGCCGTGGGCACCGCCCGTGCCGCGTACGAGGTCGCCCTCGACTACGCCATGACCCGGGAGCAGTTCGGGCGTCCGATCATCGACAACCAGGGCGTCGCCTTCCAGCTCGCCGACATGCGGACGCAGATCGACGCGGCGCGGCTGCTGGTGTGGCGGGCCTCCTGGATGGCGATCAGCGGGAAGCCGTTCACCGCGGCCGAGGGCTCGATGTCGAAGCTGTTCGCAAGTGAGACGGCGAAGAAGGTCACGGCGCAGGCCGTGCAGATCCTCGGGGGCAACGGGTACACCCGGGAGTACCCGGTGGAGCGGATGCACCGCGATGCGGCGATCTACACGATCTTCGAGGGGACGAGTGAGATCCAGCGCCTGGTGATCGCCCGGACGCTCTCCGGGATGTCCATCCGGTAGTACGGCGACCGCGGGCGCGTGGGGGTTGTTCGCGCAGTTCCCCGCGCCCCTTCGGGCCGGACCCGGCCCCGTCGGCTAGGAGGTCCCCCCACTGCTGTGCGCGATGCACGCCACGTCGATGCGATCGGCCAGCTTCGCCAGTTCGATCGTCAGGGCGGCGACCGTGTCCTCGTCGAGATCCTCCGCCCCCGCCTCGACGAGGTGCAGCCACCTCCCGCCCAGCGTGCGGAGCAGCTTGCTCACATCGGCGGCAGCCACCTGCAGGGTCCCGCGGTCGTCGACGATCAGGGGCAGGGTCACTTCGCGGTTCACACCCGGGATCGTAACCGCGCCGCGCTCAGGCGCCGTGCCAAACCGTGGTGATGTTGCAGAACTCGCGGATTCCGTGCCCGGACAGCTCACGTCCGTACCCGGACCGCTTCACCCCGCCGAACGGGAACGCCGGATGGGACGCGGTCATGCCGTTCACGAACACACCGCCGACCTCCAAGTCCCGGGCGAAACGGTCCACTTCGGCCTCGTCCTGCGTCCACACGTTCGAACTCAGACCGAACGGCGAGTCGTTGGCGAGGAGCACCGCCTCGTCCAGGTCGGCCACCCGGTACAGCGTCGCGACCGGGCCGAACGCCTCCTCGCGGTGGATGCGCATCTCACGGGTGAGGCCCGTCAGGACGGTGGGCGGGTAGTACCAGCCGGGCCCGTCGGGACGTTCGCCACCGCACAGCACCCCGGCGCCGGCCCGCCGCGCGTCGTCGACCAGTTCCTCCAGATCGGCCCGGCCCCGTTCGCTCGCCAGCGGGCCGACGTCGGTGTCCTCCTCCAGCGGGTCGCCGACCTTCAGCGCCTTCATCCCTTCGGTGAAGCGCTCGGCGAACACGTCGTACACGTCCGAGTGGACGATGAACCGCTTGGCGGCGATACAGGACTGACCGTTGTTCTGGACGCGCGCCGTCACCGCGACCCGCGCGGCCCGGTCGAGGTCGGCGGAGGGCATGACGACGAACGGGTCGCTGCCGCCCAGCTCCAGGACCGTCTTCTTGACCATCGCCCCGGAGGTGGCGGCGACGGCCCGGCCGGCCGGTTCGCTGCCGGTCAGCGTCGCGGCCTTCACCCGTTCGTCGCGCAGGATCTCGTCCACCGCGCCGGACCCGACCAGCAGGGTCTGGAAGCAGCCCTCGGTGAAGCCCGCGCGGTGGAAGAGGTCCTCCAGGTACAGCGCGGTCTGGGGGACGTTGGAGGCGTGCTTGAGCAGGCCCACGTTGCCCGCCATCAGCGCGGGCGCGGCGAACCGGATCACCTGCCACAGCGGGAAGTTCCACGGCATCACGGCCAGCACCGGGCCCAGCGGCCGGTAGCGGACCAGGGCCCGGGTGCCGCCGGAGTCCGCCACGTCGGCGTCGTCGGGGCGCTCGTCGGCGAGCAGTCCCTCCGCGCGCTCGGCGTACCAGCGCATCGCCTTGGCGCACTTCGCGGCCTCGGCGCGCGCCTGCCGGATCGGCTTGCCCATCTCGGTGGTCATCACCCGTGCGATGTCCCGCTGGTCCTCCTCCAGCAGGTTCGCCGCCTGGAGCAGCAGACGTGAGCGGTCGGTGAAGCTGCTCAGCCGGTACGTACGGAACGTGGCCTCGGCGAGCTGGAGCCGGCGTTCCAGCTCCTCCTCGCCCATGGGCTCGTACGTCTTGAGCGTCTCGCCGTCCGCCGGGTTCACCGTCGCGATGGGCATGACCGACCTCCTGGAGAGCTGCCTGCTTCGACCTTCCCGCGCCGCACCGGACCGCGCAACGCGTGCACGTCAGGGCGAGTGCCCCGGCAGACGGTCGAGGAACGCCGCCTGGGCCGGGACGATCAGTTCACGGGCGCGCGCCAGGGTGTACCAGGCCACCCGGTCCAGCTCCGGGAACTCCTCGATCCGCCCGGAGCGCGGCGGCCACTCCATGCGGAAGGTGCCCGGCACGGCCGTCGCCGGATCCAGGTCCGCCTCGATCGCCCAGACGGTGACGATCTTGCCGTTGGTCTGCCGGACCTCCCCGAGGGGGATCGCCGCGCCGTCGGGCGGCTCCAGCCCCAGCTCCTCGCGGAACTCGCGGCGGGCCGCGTCCCAGGCGGGCTCGTCGGGCTCGTACTCGCCCTTGGGGACGGACCAGGCGCCGGCGTCCTTCTTCGCGAAGTAGGGGCCGCCCATGTGGCCGAGCAGCACCTCGGTGCCGTCCGCGGTGTGCCGGAACAGCAACAGGCCCGCGCTGCGCTTCTGCGTCACGGACGCACCTCCGGGTGAGCGGCGAACAGGGTCTCCACGGTATCGGCGTCCGCGGCCCGTTTGTCCTCGCGGTAGCGGACCACACGGGCGAAGCGCAGGGTGACTCCGGCCGGGTAGCGGGTGGAGCGCTGGAGGCCGTCGTAGGCGATCTCTACGACGAGCTCGGGGCGTACGGCCACCACCCGGCCGTCGTCCCGCACGGCGAGCCGCCGCAGGCGTTCCGTCTGCCAGTCGAGCAGCGCGTCGGTCATGCCCTTGAAGGTCTTGCCCAGCATGGCGAAGCCGCCGTCGGCGGTGCGGGCGCCGAGGTGGAGGTTGGAGAGCCTGCCGGTGCGGCGGCCGTGGCCCCACTCGGCGGCCAGGACCACCAGATCGAGGGTGTGCACGGGCTTGACCTTCAGCCAGGAGGCCCCGCGCCGGCCCGCGCTGTAGGGGGCGTCGAGGGCCTTCACGACCACACCCTCGTGACCGCGGCGGAGCGTCTGCGCGAGGAACTCCTCGGCCGCCGCGAGGCCCTCGGGACCGTCCACCACCGTCCGCCGTACCCGCATCGGCTCCGGCACCAGCCGGGCCAGCTCCGCGTGCCGTTCGGCGAAGGGCAGGTTCAGCAGGTCCCGGTCCGCCACGGACAGCGCGTCGAAGAAGACCGGGGAGACGGGGACGGCCTCGGCGGCCGCCGCCACGTCCACCCGGGAACCGACCCGCCCGGCCGTCTCCTGGAAGGAGCGGGGCCGGCCGTCCGCGTCGAAGGCGAGGACCTCGCCGTCCAGGACGAACCGCTCGCCCGCCAACTCCCGTGCCGCCGAGGTCACTTCGGGCAGCCGGTCGGTGATGTCGTCCAGCGTGCGGGTGTAGAGCCGGACCTGCGCGCCGTCCCGGTGCACCTGGACCCGGATGCCGTCCAGCTTCTCCTCCACCGCGCAGCCGCCCAGCTTGCCGACCGCCTCGGCGACGGAGGACGCGGAGTGCGCCAGCATCGGCAGGACCGGGCGGCCGACGGTCAGCCGGAACGCCTCCAGCGCCGCGGGGCCGTCCCGGAGCAGGGACCCGGCGACCGCCTGGAGGGACCCCGCGAGCATCACCGCCCGCCGTACGTCCGCCGGGGGTGCCCCGGTCGCCTGCGCCAGGCCCTCCACCGCCACCGCGTCCAGGGCGCCCTGGCGGACCTCGCCGGTGAGCAGCCCGAGCAGGAACCGCTGCTCGTCCGCCGTGGCCGCGCCCATCAACTCGCCCACCAGCCGCAGCCGTTCGGCCTGGGACCCGGGCCCGGACACCTTGCCGAGAGCGGTGAGCAGCGCGTCGACCTGGCGCACCGTGAGCGCCGGGGCGGCGGCCGGCTCCACCGGGTGGCTCAGCACCTTCCAGCCGACGCCGAGCCGGCCCTGCGGAAGCCGTCCGGCCAGATAGGGGATGACGACGGGGACGTCGTCCGGCTCCGTCTCCCGGAACAGCCCGGCGAGCAGAGCGATCTTGCGGGAGCGCGCCGAGGCGGCCGCGACCTCCCGGGACACAGCGGCGAGCCGGGTCAGCAGCATGCAGCCATGGTGCAACGGCGGCCCCCGGACTACACCCCGGCCGCGTCCAGGTCCGCGAAGAGCAGCTCGCCGTTGATCGCCGCCCCGGCCCGGTAGCCGCGGCTCGCCGCGTTCACCACCTGCTCGGCGAACCCGCTGGCGTTGCCCGCGGCCCACAGACCCGGCACGGTCGTCAGGCCCCGCTCGTCGATCACCGGGTAGGCGCCGAAGGGCGTCTCCTTCAGCTCGGCGCCCAGCTGGAGCAGCAGGTCGTTGCGCGGGACCGGGCGGGGGGCGACGAACAGGGTCTCCCGCCCGTGCGTGCTCCCGTCCGCGAGCCGTACCCCGGTCAGCCGGTCGTCCTCGATCCGCAGCCCCGCCACCTCGCCCGGCACCACCCGGACCCCGGCGGCGGCCAGCCGGCGCAGGTCGTCGTCGGTCAGCTCCTCCTCGGCGACCTGGTGCAGGAAGAGCGTCACGTCCTTGGACCACTGGGTGACCATCAGCGCCTGGTGCGCGCTCATCGCGCTGGTGGCGAGCACGCCGAACGCCTGGTCGCGGACCTCCCAGCCATGGCAGTACGGGCAGTGCAGCACATCCCGGCCGAAGCGCTCCGCGAGTCCCTCCACCGGGGGCAGCTCGTCCTTCAGCCCGGTCGCGAGGACCAGCTGCCGGGCGCGCACGGTCCGGCCGGACGCCAGCTCCACGGCGAAACCCCCCTGCCTCCGGGCGGCCGCCTCCGCCCGGTCCCGGACCAGCTCCACGCCGTACCGGGCGATCTCCTTGCGCCCCCGCGCGAGGAACTCGGCGGGCGGCATGCCGTCCCGGGTCAGATAGCCCTGCAGATGGGCGGCGGGCGCGTTGCGGGGCTCGCCCGCGTCGACGACCAGCGTGCGGCGCCGGGCCCGGCCCAGGACGAGTGCCGCGGACAGGCCCGCGGCACCGCCGCCGACGACGATCACTTCATACGTACCGGTCGTGTCGGTCATGGTGACCACCTCCACCGAGAAGGTGACCCGGACCGCACCGGATTGACAAACGGCTTTGCCGATTCTGCAATACGGGGTATGAGTGCCGAAGACGTTCTCGCGGAAGTGGGCCCCCGGCTGCGCCGGATCCGGAAGGAGCGGGAGGTGACCCTGGCGGCCCTGTCCGAGGCGACCGGGATCTCGGTGAGCACGCTGTCCCGGCTGGAGTCCGGGCTGCGCAAGCCCAGCCTGGAGCTGCTGCTGCCGATCGCCCAGGCCCATCAGGTGCCGCTGGACGAGCTGGTCGGCGCGCCCCCGGCGGCCGACCCCCGGGTGCGGGCCAGGCCGCTGGTCCGGCACGGGCGCACCTTCTGGCCGCTGACCCGGCAGCCCGGCGGCCTCCAGGCGTTCAAGGTGCTGGTGCCGCAGGGCGTCGAGGAGCCGGAGCCGCGCACCCACGAGGGCTACGAGTGGCTGTACGTGCTGTCCGGGCGGCTGCGGATGGTGATCGGGGAGCACGACGTGGTGCTGGCGGCGGGGGAGGCCGCCGAGTTCGACACGCGCGTGCCGCACTGGTTCGGGTCGACGGGGGAGGGGCCGGTGGAGTTCCTCAGCCTGTTCGGTCCGCAGGGCGAGCGGATGCACGTACGGGCGAAGCCCCGCGGGAAGGCGTGACGCCTTTACCCCGGACACGGTTCCCTCGGCGGCAAGCGACCGCTTAGTATGCGGTGGACCCCGACGAAGCAGTCTGTGGAGGCACCGCATGCAGGCATGGCAAGTGCACGAGAACGGCGAGCCGAGCGAGGCGATGCGACTCCACGAGGTGGAGCGGCCCACGCCCGGCGACGGCCAGGTGCTGCTCAAGGTGCGTGCCGCCAACATCAACTTCCCCGATGTGCTGATGTGCCGGGGCCACTACCAGGTGCGCCCGCCGCTGCCGTTCACACCGGGCGTGGAGATCTGCGGCGAGACCGAGGACGGCCGCCGTGTGATCGCCAACCCGGCCCTGCCGTACGGCGGTTTCGCCGAGTACGCCGTCGCGGACGCCGCCGCCCTGCTGCCCGCCCCGGACGCACTCGACGACGCCGAGGCCGCCGCCCTGCACATCGGCTACCAGACGGGCTGGTTCGGACTGCACCGCCGGGCCGGGCTCGAAGCCGGTGAGACCCTGCTCGTCCACGCTGCCGCAGGAGGGGTCGGCAGCGCGGCCGTGCAGCTCGGCAAGGCGGCCGGCGCGAGGGTCATCGGTGTCGTGGGCGGCGCGGACAAGGCCGCCGTCGCCCGGGAGCTGGGCTGTGACGTGGTCGTCGACCGGCGCGCCGAGGACGTCGTCGCCGCCGTGAAGGAGGCCACCGGCGGCCGGGGCGCCGACGTGATCTACGACCCGGTCGGCGGCGACGCCTACACCCAGTCCACCAAGGTCGTCGCCTTCGAGGGCCGGATCGTGGTCGTCGGCTTCGCGAGCGGCACCATCCCCAGCCCCGGCCTCAACCACGCCCTGGTGAAGAACTACTCGATCCTCGGTCTGCACTGGGGCCTGTACAACACCAGGAACCCGAAGCTGGTCCAGCACTGCCACGAGCAGCTCACCGACCTCGCCGCCCGGGGCGCGATCAAGCCGCTGGTGAGCGAGCGCGTGCCGCTGGCCGGGGCGGCGGCCGCCGTGCAGCGGGTCGGCGACGGGGTCACCACCGGCCGGGTCACCGTCGTCCCGACTCCGGAGAACGGAGCCGCGGCATGACCGACGCAGCCGAACTCGCGCACCGGACGGCCGAGTTGCTGGCCGCGTACCCGCCCGCCGACACCGACCGGCTCGACTTCCTCAAGGCCCGCTTCGACGCGGGACTGGCCTGGGTGCACTACCCGGAGGGTCTCGGCGGACTCGGCGTCCCGCGCTCCCTCCAGAGCGTCGTGGACGCGGCACTGGAGGCGGCCGGCGCCCCCGACAACGACGCGCGCCGCAACGGCATCGGGCTCGGCATGGCCGCCCCGACCATCCTCCGGTACGGCACCGAGGAGCAGAAGCAGCGCTATCTGCGGCCCCTGTGGATCGGCGAGGAGGTCTGGTGCCAGCTCTTCAGCGAGCCCGGCGCCGGCTCCGACCTGGCCGCCCTCGGCACCCGGGCCGTCCGGGAGGGCGACGAATGGGTGGTCAACGGGCAGAAGGTGTGGACGTCCGGGGCGCACAACGCGCGCTGGGCCATCCTCATCGCCCGCACCGACCCGGACGTGCCCAAGCACGCCGGCATCACCTACTTCCTCTGTGACATGACCGACCCCGGTGTCGACGTCCGCCCGCTGCGGCAGATCACCGGCGAGGCCGAGTTCAACGAGGTCTTCCTCACCGACGTCCGCATCCCCGACTCCCGCCGCCTCGGCGAGACCGGCGACGGCTGGCGCGTCGCGCAGACCACCCTCAACAACGAACGGGTCGCCATCGGCGGTATGCGGCTGCCCCGCGAGGGCGGCATGATCGGCCCGGTCGCGAAGACCTGGCGCGAGCGCCCCGGGCTGCGCACCCACGACCTCCACCAGCGGCTGCTCACGCTGTGGGTGGAGTCCGAGGTCGCCCGTCTCACCGCCGAGCGGCTGCGCCAGCAGCTCGTCGCCGGACAGCCCGGCCCCGAGGGGGCCGGCATGAAACTCGCCTTCGCCCGCCTCAACCAGGAGATCAGCGGCCTCGAGGTCGAACTCCGCGGCGAGGAAGGCCTGTTGTACGACGACTGGACCATGCGCCGCCCGGAGCTGGTGGACTTCACCGGACGGGACGCCGGATACCGCTACCTCCGCTCCAAGGGCAACAGCATCGAGGGCGGGACCAGCGAGGTCCTGCTGAACATCGTCGCCGAGCGCGTCCTGGGCCTCCCCGCCGAGCCGCGCACCGACAAGGACGTCGCGTGGAAGGACCTCGCCCGATGACGAAAGCGCCCGACCTGCTGTACTCGGAGGAGGAAGAGGCGCTCAGGGCAGCCGTACGGGACCTGCTCGCCGACCACTGCGACGCGCCGGGCGTGATCGCCCGCACCGAGTCCGACGCCCCGCACGACCTGGCGGCCTGGAAGGCGCTCACCGACGGGATGGGTCTCGCGGGTCTGCTGATCCCCGAGCGGCTGGGCGGCCAGGGCGCCACCCACCGCGAAGTCGCCGTCGTCCTGGAGGAGCTGGGTCGCGCGGTCGCCCCCGTGCCCTATCTGACCAGTGCCGTGGTCGCCACCGAGGCGCTGCTGGCCTGCGGCGACGAGGAGTTGCTCGGCAGGCTGGCGTCCGGCCGCACGATCGGCGCGCTCACCGTCGGGCTGCACCTCGCTCCCGGCGCCGCCTTCGCCGCCGTACGCGTCGAAGAGGGCCTTCTGCACGGGGAGCTGACCGGCATCGCGGACGCCGTGGCCGCCGATGTGCTCCTCGTGCCCGCCGAGGACGGCGGCCTCTACGCCGTCTCCGTCACGGACACCGACGCGGTGACCGTCACCCCGCAGATCGCCTTCGACCTCACCCGTCCCCTCGCCACCGTCACCCTCTCCGGTGCCCCCGGCCGCCGTGTCGGCGCCGCCGGACCCGCCGTGCGCCGCGCCCTGCGCGCCGGTGCAGGACTGCTCGCCTCCGAGCAACTGGGTCTCTCCGACTGGCTGTTGACCGAAACCGTGCGCTACCTCAAGGAGCGCAAGCAGTTCAACCGGCCCGTCGGCGGCTTCCAGGCGCTCAAGCACCGGCTCGCCCAGTTGTGGCTGGAGGTCGTCAACCTCCGCGCCGCCGCCCGCGGCGCCGCCGACGCCCTCACCACCGGGGAGGACGTCGATCTCACGGTGGCCGTCGCCCAGGCCTACGCGGCGGGTGTCGCCGTACACACCGCCGAGGAGGCGCTCCAACTGCACGCCGGGATCGGGATGACCTGGGAACACCCGATCCACCTGTACCTCAAGCGGGCCAAGTCCGACGCGATCGCCTACGGCACGGCCGGCGCCCACCGGAGCGCCGTGGCCGAACTGGTCGATCTCCAGGCCCCCTGACCCCCGTCGCCGTCCCCCGGTGAAGCCCGCCCCACCTGGGGCGGGCTTTTCCGTGCGGCTGGGCGGAAGGAGTGAACGGACCGAGGCGGTCCGGCCAACTCCTGGCAGGTACAGGGTCCTTGGGGGTCGCACGGCTCCATACTCCCTGTGGTCCGGACCCGCCCCACAGGGAGGAACACCATGGCCCACGTCACCCGCCGCAGAGTGCTCACCGGTCTCGCCGCGACCACCGCCGCGGTCCTCGCACCGCCCGCCGGCAGCGCGTTCGCCGACGGCCGGCACCACGGCCCCCGCCCGCTGTGGCGCGCCCACGCCCACAACGACTACGAGCACCCCCGCCCCCTCCTCGACGCGCTCGACCACCGCTTCGGCAGCGTCGAGGCCGACATCTTCCTCGTCGACGGCGCACTCCTCATCGCCCACTCGGCCGACCAGCTCGACCCCACCCGCACCCTCGAAGGCCTCTACCTCGCCCCGCTCGCCGCCCGCGTCAGGGCCAACCACGGTTCCGTGTACCGGGGTCACCGGCAGCCGTTGCAGCTCCTCATCGACATCAAGACCGAGGGATCCACCACGTACCTCGCGCTCGACGAGCTGCTCAAGCGCTACCGGCACCTGTTCACCACGTACTCCCACGGCAAGATCCGGCGCGGCCCCGTCACGGCCGTCATCTCCGGCGACCGGGCCGCCCGCGTCCCCCTGGCGGCGCAGACCGTCCGCCGCGCCTTCTACGACGGCCGGCTCACCGACCTCGGCACCAGCGAGGCCTCCTTCGCCTCCCTGATCAGCGACAACTGGGCCCTCAACTTCACCTGGCTCGGCGCCGGCGCCTTCCCCGAGGCCGAACGGACCAGGCTGCGCACGATCGTGGACACGGCCCACGCCCGCGGACAGCAGGTCCGCTTCTGGGCCACCCCCGACGTGGCCGGACCCGAGCGCGACGCCCTGTGGACGGAGCTCCTCGCGGCCGGCGTCGACTACCTCAACACCGACGACCTGGTCGGCCTGGAGGCCTTCCTCGACGCACACCGGTAGCCCGGCGTCCGGACACCACCCGTTCGGACGACAGGTCAGCCGCCCGGACGAACCCTCCGTTACGCCACACTTGCGGCCGAACGCCGCGAAAGCGGACGTGATGGAGGAGGTTGACGATGGCCATTTCCATTTCCGTGGTGCTGTTGCTGTTGATCCTCGCAGTGGTCTTCATGCGCAACAGCGGACTGAAGATCTCGCATGCCCTGACCTGTCTGCTGCTCGGCTTCTTCCTGGCCGGCACCAGCATGGCCCCCACCATCCACAGCGGCCTCACGGCGACCGCCGACCTCGTCGGCAGCCTTCGCCCGTGAGGCCGCTGCGGCCCCGGTGGGGGACCGGCCCTACTGGGTGAACACCCCGATGCCGTTGGCCACCGACCGCTCCACCCCGTCCGACGGATGATTGCGGACGCCGGCCCTGGTCGAGCCGGTGGGGCGGGACACCAGCGTCGAGGAGCCGCCGCCGTCCAGCCCGAAGCCCTCGGTGGCCCCGAGGTTCCTCAGGGCGGCGGCGACCTCGGCGATCGTCAGCCCCCTGCGGTAGGCGCTCCCGCCGTCCAGGGCGAGCAGGAACACCCGTCGGCCGCCGTCGCCGATGCCCACCGCCGTCCGCACGGCCGAGGTGCGCGTGTCCAGCCCCGCCAGTGGCTGACCGCCCGTCAGCAGCGGCTGCCCGCCGATGGCGAAGCGGTACGCCGTCCGCGAGCCGGACGTGAGCCCGTAGCGCACCGTCACCCGGTCGCCCACCTTCAGCGCCTTGAGCTGCTGCGCGCCCGTCTCCCGGCCGACGAGGACCGTGGTACCCGCCGCGACGGCCCCGCTGCCGGGCGCCGTGGAGACCGCCACCACCCGGTCGTCCCGGACCGTCACCTCGTAGGTGCGCGTACTGCACGGCGCGCCCCGGCTGGAGTCGGTGCCGCAGGTGGCCCGTTTGCGCGAGGCGCTGCCCCAGTCCGGCGTGAACGCGCCGACGGAGTTCTCCGGCAGCGCGTACTGGTTGAGCCCGGCCAGCCTGAGCTGCCCCGGCGCCGCGGTGACCGTGCCGTCGAGCGTCAGCGTGTCCAGCCGGGCCCGGCCGTCCGCGCCGACCCCGAGGACCGCCCGGGTGCTGGTGCCCCGTGGCAGCGCGGGCCCGAACCGCTGGCCGTTCGGCACCGCCGACTTCAGCTCCCTGCCGTCCGCGATCGCCGGACCCACGCTCGCCCCCGTCACCGGCACACCGGGGTGCTGGGTCTCGGAGACGTTGAAGAAGTCGCCGTTGACCCCGCCCACGGCCCGCTGGGCGTCGGCCATCGAGGAGACGGCGGCACGGGAGGCGACCTTCCCCGGGTACAGCAGCCCCAGCCGCACCCGGCTGTCGGCGAGGTCCACGTCGAGCACATGGACGCGGGCGACCCCGGCGGCGGCCGACACGTCGTACTGCCGGTAGGTCACGCCCGGCGCCACGGGGGTCCAGCCCGCCGCACCGGCCGGCGCGGCCCCCACGAGGGCCGCGCCGGCCAGCGTGCCGAGCGCGGTGAGCAGCGTCGCCGTCGTCCGCCGTGCCCTGGACCAGTTATGACGTCTTGTCATGAAATCCCCTGACTGGATGGGGCCGCAACCTTCTCACGGGCCAGGGGACCGACCGCCAGAAGGCAAGCGGGCAACACCACGAGAACGGGTGACAGAACCACGAATCCGGGTGGCTTCCCGCGGCATTCGGGCGTGCCGCCGCGCGGTACGTGCTACTCGGTCCGCAGCGCGGTCGCCGTCCGGACCCGTGCGGCCCAGCCGGCCGGCAGCAGCGCGCCCAGCACGGCGACGGCCGTCCCGGCGAGGGCGAGGAGGACGAGCAGCGGCGCGCCGTAGACGGAGAGCACCGACTCCGGCAGCCGCAGCCCGGCGGTGCGGCCCATCGCGCGGGTGACCACCCCGTGCACGGACATCCCGAGCGGCACCCCGACGGCCGCACCCATGAGCCCGGCCGGCACCACCGACGCCAGGACCAGGACGACGGTCTGCCGGGGAGTCATGCCGAGCGCCTTGTGGACGCCCAGTTCACGGATCCGCTCATGGGTGTCCAGGACGACCGCGCCGAGCACCCCGAGACCGGCGACGCAGACCAGCATCAGCGTCAGCAGGGCCGTCATCGCGTCCATCACCCGCGCCATGTCGCTGCCGTTGACGTACGTGGTGCTCGTCGCGTCGAGACCGAGCGGCTCCAGCTCGCGGTCGAGGGCGCGGGCATAGGCGTCCGCGTCCGTGCCCGGCTTCAGCTCCACGGCCCAACTGCTCACCGTGAGGTCCGGGGCGGCGGCCCGCAGGGTCGACACGTCGGTGAAGACGCGCATGCCGTCCTCCGTGGTGTCCAGGACCTCCCCGACGATCCGCACGCGCACCGACGTGCCCCGCACGGTCAGCGTGACCGTGTCGCCGACCCCGGCGCCGGCCGCGGTCAGGAACGGGGTGGCGGCCACCGCCTCGCCGTCGGCGCGCATCCAGCGGCCCGCCACCATCCGGAAGCCGCCCCAGGACGCGTCCCCGTCGTAGGCCAGCACCGGCACCCCGCCGCTCGCCCCGGCGACGGCGGCCTCGGTGAGGGCGGTGCCGTACTGTCTGCGGGTGCCGGGCTGTGCGGCGACCGCGCGCGTGACCGCCGCGGCCGTCCGCGCGTTCACGGTCGGCGCGCCGGGTCCGCGCGCCGCCGGTCCCTGCACCCCCACGGTGACATCGGCGGCGTTGTGGTTCTTGGCGGCCACCACCTCGCCGAGGGACGTGCTCAGCCCGACCCCGAAGGTGACGGCGGCGGTGCCGAACACCACCGCCGCGGCCGTCGCCGCCGTACGGGCCGGACGGGCGAACGGCCGTGCCAGGCCGAGCCCCACGGGGCGGGGCAGCGGCAGCCGGGCCGCCAGGGCGGCCGCCCGGCGCCCCCGGCCCGCCGCCGGGGCCCGCCCCACCGAGAGCGCGTCCACCGACCGCAGCCGCCCCGCCCGCCACGCGGCAGCCGCCGCCGTCAGCGCGACGAGGCCCAGCATCCCCCCGGCCACCACCACGTCCGTCCCCGCCGTGACCCCGAGGCCCGCGCTGCCGTACACCTGTTCCGTGTCGGCCAGCAGCGGCACGGCCAGCAGATGACCGGCCACCAGGCCCAGGGCCGTGGCGACCGCCGCGGGCAGCAGCGCCTGGGCCGCGTACGCCCGCACCACCTGCGCCGGGGTGCAGCCGACCGCCTTCAGCACACCGATCCGCCGCAGCCCCGTACCGACGGCGCCCGCCACCACACTGCCGACGACCAGCACCGACATGAACAGACCCAGCACACCGAACGCCACCAGGAACGGCACGAACAGCGAGGTGTCCCGCGTCGCCTCCTTCTTGACGGCGAGCCAGGAGCGGGCGCCCGCCAGGGCCCCGGAGGGCAGCCCGGCCGTGACCGCCGCCCGGCCGCGGGCCACCTCGGCCGCGCTGCCCGCCTCGGCGAACCGGTACAGCATCTGCGCGTCGGCCGCCCGGCCCGTCCCGGTCAGCGCCGCCACCTGGGACGGAACCACCCAGGCGTCGGCGCTGCGGCCCACCGAACGCGCCGTGCCCACCACCCTCAGCGTCGGGCTGCCGGGAAGACCGGGGAACTCCAGGCGCAGACCGAGCCGTACCGGAGGACCGTCGCCGCCGTCCGCCAGGACGATCTCGCCGGGGGCGCGCACCCAGCGGCCCCCGGTGAGGGCGAGCGCGTCGACCGGTCCGTCCGGATCGGCCCGGCCGACGACCGTCAGCGGGGGCATGGTCCGGCCCCCGAGGCTCGGCGCGGCGGACACGACCCCGAACGGGCCGGAGGCCGCCGTGATCCCGTCCGTCCGCGCGGTGTCCCGCAGCCGGGCCCGCGTGAGACGGCCGGCCGCGAACTGCGCGGTGAGATGGGCCCCGTGCTGCCGTGCGAACGCCTGGTCGAAGGGCGCGTCCGACGCCACCAGCAGCGCCCCGCCCAGCACCGACGAGGTCACCGCCAGCAGCGTCGCCAGGCCGACCACCAGCGACTGCACCCGCCGCCGCGCCGCACCGGCCCGCACGAAACGCCCGAGCGCGCTCATCGGACGGGCTCCGCACGGGAGTCGACGTCCGAGGTGATCCGGCCGTCCGCGAGGCGGATCGTGCGATGGGTGCAGGCCCGGGCCAGGGCCTCGTCATGGGTGACGACCAGCAGGGTCTGGCCCTCGTCGTTCAGCTCCCTCAGCAGCCGGCCGACCTCGTCCCCGGCCGCCGAGTCCAGCGCCCCGGTCGGCTCGTCGGCCAGGAGCAGCGGCGGACGGTTCATCAGCGCCCGTGCCACGGCCACCCGCTGCCGCTCGCCGCCCGAGAGCAGCGCCGGATGCGTCGCGGCGTGCCGGGCGATGCCCAGCGACTCCAGCAGGGTGCCCGCCCGGCGGAGGGCCTCGCGCCGGCCCAGGCCCGCCAGCCGGGCGGGCAGCACCACGTTCTCGGCGACCGTCAGATCGTCCAGCAGATGGAAGAACTGGAAGACCATGCCGATCGTCGCCCGACGGTAGCGGGCCGCCCCCGCCTCGCCCAGCCGGTCGACCCGCACCCCCGCCACGGTGACCTCGCCCGCGTCGGGCCGGTCCAGGCCGGCGATCAGGTTCAGCAGTGTCGACTTCCCGCTGCCCGAGGGGCCGAGCACGGCGACGGCCTCGCCCGGCCGCACGGTCAGCGAGGCGTCGGACAGCGCTGGCGGCCCGCTGTCGTAACGGCGGACGACGTCCCGCAGTGCGATCAACGGGGCGGTGGGGGCCGGTGGTCGGTCCATGGGCGGCTCTCTCCCTCGGGGTTCTGGACGGATGCCCCGACGGTAGGGACGGGGCACCGCCTCCCACGACGGCCTGCCGGGGTAAACCCCGTACCGCGCACGGCCCATGGCCCGCCGGGTCATCCTCCGGATGTAGTCGACGGATGTACCCGGACCGCACGGGTTGTCCGCGGGAGGGATGCCGGGCGGGCCGCGGGGCCGGAAGAATGGGCCGGGTGACGAAGCCGCTCGTGGGGGAGAGCCCGGGGACCGCGGAGGGCCTGCGCCGGATCGCCGCCGCCCTCGTCCGTCCCACCGGACCGGTGCCGCGGCCCGGACGCGCGAACCTGCTCTTCGACGCCCTGCTGGCCCTGGTGGTGTGCGCGAGCCTCGTGTCGTACGTCGTCCAGGACCTCGGAGGCGATCCGCCCCCCTATCTCGTGCCGGGCGCGGGGCCCGCACCCGTCCCGGTGCCGACGCCCGCGCGGGCTCCGGTGGTGGTGCTGGCCGTCCTGGCCTCGCTGCCGCTGGCGTTGCGCCGCCGGTTCCCGCTGGCGGTGCTGTGGATCGTGCTGGCCGCGACCGCGCTGACCCCGGACGGCGCCACCCGGGCCACCTTCTACGGCTGTGTCATCGCGGCGTACTCCGCCGCCGCCTACAGCCCCTACCGGGCGGCGACCCTCGCGAGCCTGCCGCTGGCCCTGCCGTTGCTCGGGCGGGGCGTCGGCGACGTCCCGATGGGGAGCTTCTCCGGCGCGGATCCCACCGTGCCGCTCAAGTGGGCGCCGGTGCTGGTGGCGGTACCGGTCGTGATCGCGGCCGTGGGACTGCGGAGCTGGAAACTGCGGGCCGCCGAGAGCGCGGCGCGGCTCGCGGCGGTGGAGCGGGAGCAGGCCGAGGCGCTGCGCCGGGCCGTCGACCACGAACGGGCCCGGATCGCACGGGAGTTGCACGACGTCGTCACGCACAACGTCAGCGTGATGGTCATCCAGGCCGGGGCCGCCCGCAAGATCATGGAGTCCTCACCGGGCCAGGCGCGCGAGGCGCTGCTCGCGGTGGAGGCGGGCGGCCGGGCGGCGATGGGCGAACTCCGCCATGTGATGGGCCTGCTGACCCCGGACACCGCTTCGGCCGAGGGCGCGGAGAGTCTCGAACCGCAGCCGGGACTGGGCCAGTTGGCGGGGCTGGTCGACCGGATGAGGGCGGCCGGGACACCCGTCGAGCTGGCCTTCTCCGGCGAGGCCGGGCGGCCCCTCGGCCCCGGGGTGGAGCTCGCCGCGTACCGCGTGGTGCAGGAGGCGCTCACCAACACCGTGAAGCACGCGAGCGGTGCCCGGGCCGCCGTGACGGTGACCCGGGCGCCCGACGCCCTGCGCATCGAGGTCACCGACACCGGGGGCACACCGGACCCGGCCGCCGCTGCGGGCAACGGCCGGGGCCTGCTCGGCCTGCGGGAACGACTCGCCGTCTACGGCGGCACCCTGCACACCGGCACCCGTCCCCTCGGCGGCTACCGCGTCCGGGCCCTCATCCCCCTGGAGCCCGCCTTTCCCCCGATGCCCGCCCAGCCGCCGCCCCCGGTGCCGGCCGGACCCCCGATCCCCCTGGAGCAGCCGTGAACCCAACGCCGCGGGTCGTGGTCGTCGACGACCAGGCCCTGGTACGCACCGGCTTCCGGCTCATCCTCGGCGCCGACGGCATCGAGGTGGTCGCCGAGGCCGCCGACGGGGCCGAGGCCGTGGACGCGGTCCGGCGCACCCGGCCCGACGTGGTGCTGATGGACATCCGGATGCCGGGCACGGACGGCCTGGAGGCCACCCGCCGGATCCTGGCCGGCGCACCGGACGCGCTCGCGCCCGACGCACCCCGCGTGGTCATGCTCACCACCTTCGACCTCGACCACTACGTCTACGCGGCCCTGTCCGCCGGAGCCAGCGGCTTCCTGCTGAAGGACGTCACTCCCGAACACCTCACCGCCGCCGTCCGCACGGTCCGCGCGGGCGACGCGCTGCTCGCCCCCGCCATCACCCGCCGGCTCGTCGAACGCTTCGCCCGCACCGGCGCCGGGACCGCCGCCCTCCACCGCGACCTGGCCGCACTGACGCCCCGGGAACTCGACGTCCTGCGACTCCTCGCCCGGGGCCTGAGCAACGGGGAACTCGCCGAGCGGCTCCATCTCTCCGAGGCGACCGTCAAGACGCATGTCTCCCGGGTCCTCACCAAGCTCGGGCTGCGCGACCGGGCCCAGGCGGTGGTGGTGGCGTACGAGACGGGGCTGGTCAGCCCGCGGACGGGGGAGGGGTGACGGGGGCCGCGTAGGGCGTGAAGCGGGCCGGGGCGTGGTCGATCGGCAGGTCCGGGCGCCAGGCGGTCAGGGACTGGGCGCTGCACTCGAACAGGGACGGCGGCAGCCGGTCCAGCGGATACCAGCGCCAGTCGCCGACGCTCTCGCCCGGCTGGTCGGCCGCGTCGCCGGTCCACCGCTCGACGACGGCGCCGACCGTCATCCGCACCACGCCCCCGACCCGGTCCAGGCTGGTGCCGAGGAGCCGTACGTCCGCCGGGTCCGCGCGCAGCCCCGTCTCCTCGCGCAGCTCCCGCACGACCGTCTCCTCCAGGGACTCCCCGGGCTCCACCGTGCCCCCGGGCAGCTCCCAGGTGCCCCGACGGTGGCGGCCGAGGAGCAGTCCCCGGGGGCCGTACAGGATGGCGCCCACCCCGAGGGCCGCGTGGGCGACGGGCGGGAGCGCGGTGCGGGGGCGGGCGGAGATCCGCGGCGGGCGGCGGGCCCGGAAGACACGGTAGGAGGCGTGGGTGACGGCCGGGTCGGGCGCGGTGACCGTCTCCACCCGCTCGACGCGCAGACCGTGGCCGGTGAGCAGGTCCTCCCAGACGTCGGTGCCGAGCACCCACATCCGCACCGTCGCCTCCCCGCCGCCCGCGAACCGCAGCATCTCGGGGCGCGAGGCGAACCCCGAACTCGGCTCCTCCCCGGCGGAGTTGGTGTGCAGCACGCTGAAGCACAGCGTCCCGCCGGGTGTCAGGGCGGTCGCCAGCGCGGGCAGCAGCCTGCGGGGATCGACGTACGGCACGGAGTTGACGGCGTAGATCACGTCGTACGGCTCGCAGTCCCGCAGATGGGCGACGGCGTCCGCGTGGACCAGGCGCAGTCCGGGCAGCGAGCCGTACCGGGCGCGGGCCCGCTCGATCTGGCCCGGCGCGGAGTCCACCGCGTCCACCTGCGCGCCGTACGCGCGCACCAGCCGGGCGGCGTGCCGTCCCGTGCCACAGCCGAGATCCAGCACACGCCGCCCGGTCAGCTCCCCGAGGAACGCCTCGTCCGGCCCGGCGCCCGGGAACCCCCAGTCGATCCGCTCCGCCTCCGCCAGGACGGTGCCGCGCCGCAGATGGTGGACCGCGTACGCCTGCCAGGCCTCGGCGTTGACGGACTCGGGGCCGGTGGGCGGGACGGGCTCGGGCATCGGCGGGCCTCCAAGGGGTGTGACGGTCGGCGGACCCGGCGATTCTTACCGGGCCCGCGGACCGGCAATCACCCGGCGGCCTCGGGCGGTCCCGGGAGCGCGGCGTGCGCGTACAGGCCGGTGCCCGTGCACGCAGGGACACGAGCGGTGCCCCCGGCGGCTCTAGCGTCGGGGCGCGGCGGGCCGGGCGGCCGGACGTGCGGCCGTACGCGCGAAGGCGTGGGCACAGGAAGGGCAGGGGCATGGACGAGCAGGTGGACGTGGTCGTCGTGGGCCTGGGGCCGGGCGGCGAGCATGTCGCGGGCACCCTGGCCGAGGCGGGTCTGGACGTCGTGGGCGTCGAGGCGGAGCTGGTGGGCGGGGAGTGCCCGTACTGGGGCTGTGTGCCCAGCAAGATGATGATCCGGGCCGCGAACCTGGTCGCCGAGGTGTGCCGGACGCCCGCGCTGGCGGGCCCGGCGAGCGCGACGCCCCACTGGTCGAGGGTCGCCGACCGCATCCGGCGCGAGGCCACCGACGACTGGAACGACCAGGTGGCGGCCGAGCGGCTGGAGGGCAGGGGCGGCCGGCTGGTCCGGGGCACCGGACGCCTCGCCGGGGAGCGCCGGGTGACGGTCGGGGACCGCACCTTCGAGGCCCGCCGGGGGGTGGTGCTCGCCACCGGTGGCCGCCCCCGGATCCCCTCGGTGCCGGGGCTGGCCGGGACCCCGTACTGGACCAACCGGGACGCGATGGCCGCCAAGGAGCTGCCCGCCTCGATGATCGTGCTGGGCGGGGGCGCGGTGGGCGTCGAAGTGGCCCAGGTCTTCGCCCGGTTCGGCTGCCGGGTCACGGTGCTGGAGGGGCGGGAGCGGCTGCTGTCGCACGAGGAGCCGGAGGCGGGAGAGCTGGCGGCGAAGGCGCTGAGGGCGGACGGCGTGACGGTCCTGACCGGGGTGAGGGCCCGTCGGATCACCCACGACGAGGACGGTTTCGGCGTACACGTCGCGGACGAGGTGCTGTCCGCCGAGCGCCTGCTGGTGGCGGCCGGCCGGTACGCCGATCTCGGCGGCCTCGGCGTGGAGACGGTCGGGCTCGACCCCGCGGCCGCGGCGGTTCCGACGGACGGACGGATGCGGGCGGCGGACGGCCTCTGGGCGGTCGGCGACCTCACCGGACGCGGGGCCTTCACCCATGTCTCCATGTACCAGGCGCAGATCGCCGTCCGCGACATCCTCGGTGAGCCGGGTCCCGAGGCCGACTACCGCGCCCTGCCCCGGGTCACCTTCACCGACCCGGAGATCGCGGCCGTGGGCCTCACCGAGCGCCAGGCCCGTGAGCGGGGTCTGCGAGTGCGGACGTCGTCGGTCCCGCTCTCCGCCTCGACCCGCGGCTGGATCCACGGACCGGGCGGCGAGGGCTTCCTCAAGCTGGTCGAGGACGCCGACCGGGGCGTCCTGGTCGGCGCGACCTCGGCCGGCCCCGCGGGCGGTGAGCTGCTGTACGGCCTGAACGTCGCCGTGCACGCGGAGGTCCCGGTGGAGCGGCTGCGGCACATGATCTACACGTACCCGACGTTCCACCGCGCGGTGGAACCGGCGCTCGCGGGGCTGCGCTGACCGGACGGGGTCGGCGCACGGGGGTCAGCGCACGGGGTGCTTGCTGAGGATGGACACCCGGTTGAAGGCGTTGATGGTGACGGCGACCCAGACGACGGCGGAGATCTGGTCGTCGGTGAGCACCTCCCGGGCCTCGGCGTACGCGGCGTCCTGGGCGCCGGCGTCGGTGGGGTGGGTGGTCGCCTCGGCGAGTGCCAGGGCCGCGCGCTCCGGCGGGGAGAACAGCTCGGTGTCCCGCCAGGCGGCGAGCACGCCGAGCCGCCGGGTCTCCACGCCGGCCCGCACGGCCGCCCTGGTGTGCACGTCCAGGCAGAAGGCGCAGCCGTTGAGCTGCGAGACCCGCAGGTTGACGAGCTCCACGAGGGACCGTTCCAGGCCCGCGTCGGCGGCGGTCGCCCGGACGGCCTCGGAGGTCTGCACCAGCGCGTGATAGGCCTTGGGGCTCTGCTTGTCTATGAAGATCCGACGAGTCGTAGGTGAATCCATAGTTGAATATCAAACCATTCATGAAGGGGGCCCAGTGGTGAGCGAGCCGAGCAAGGTGGAGGTTCTCACGCCGCGTGACGTGCCCCTGGGCGGACCCCGGGCCATGACCGTCCGCCGTACGCTCCCGCAACGGCAGCGCAGCCTGATCGGCGCCTGGTGCTTCGCCGACCACTACGGCCCCGACGACGTCGCCGCGACCGGCGGCATGGACGTCGCCCCGCATCCGCACACCGGGCTGCAGACCGTCAGCTGGCTGTTCAGCGGCGAGATCGAACACCGCGACAGCCTCGGCAGCCATGCCTTCGTCCGTCCCGGCGAGCTCAACCTCATGACCGGCGGGCACGGCATCGCCCACACCGAGGTCTCCACCCCGCGCACCACGGTTCTGCACGGCGTCCAGCTCTGGGTGGCACTCCCCGACGCCCACCGCGACGCCCCGCGCGACTTCCAGCACCACGAACCGGAGCCCGTCCACCTCCCCGGCGCCACCTTGCGGGTCTTCCTCGGCGCCCTCGCCGGAGCCACCTCCCCAGTCCGCACCTTCACCCCCCTCCTCGGCGCGGAACTGCTCCTCGACCCGGGAGCGGACCTCACCCTCCCCGTCGACCCCGCCTTCGAACACGGCCTCCTCGTCGACACGGGCACGGTCCGCTTCGCCGGCACCCCCCTGAAGCCCGCCGAACTGGGCTGCGCCGACCCCGGCCCCGACCACCTCACCCTCACCAACGACTCGGACACCGCCCCGGCCCGGGTGGTCCTCCTGGGCGGCCCGCCGTTCGACGAGGAGATCGTCATGTGGTGGAACTTCGTCTGCCGCACCCACGACGAGGTCGTCAGGGCCCGCGCCGACTGGATGGCCGAGCTCGGCGGGCCCCGGTTCGGTGAGGTGGAGGGGTACGACGGCGCACCACTGCCGGCTCCCGAGCTGCCCACGGTGGCACTGAGGCCGCGGCGCAGGGCCCGCTGACCGGCACCGAGAAGACCGGGCCCAGCGGGCCGCGGCGCGCTACTCGCTCGTCAGTTCGCTCCCCAGCCGCTCGATGTGGAGATCCGCCTCCGCCGGCCGCGAGTGGTCCAGGGAGATGCCGAGCAGGTAGTGACGGTCCCCGAGATGCTGGAAGTAGACGGCTCCCTGCTCCATGGTCAGGACGATCTGGTGGATCTGGCCCTCCAGAAGGGCGTCCAGGGAACTGTTCATCCGGCCGGTGACGCCCGGCAGGAGCTGTCCCAGCAGGCTGTACCTGTCCCGACGCCGCTGGGGGGTGGTGAACCCGCCGAAGTAGGTGTGCAGGGCGGGGTGGCGGAGGATGTCGACCGTGCAGCTGGGCACGCCGGCGGCGTAGTAGGCCAGGTAGTGCAGGCCCTCCACGCCGAGGGCCGCGCGCAGCAGGCCGGTGACTCCTGCGGCCGTGTCCGGGGCGGAGTCCACCGTGTAAGGGCTGACCTCGGAGACGTCGTCGGCCTCGGGGACGTGCGCGAGGGCGGACCGCCGTATCGAAGCGGCAGCCGTGGCGGAGTACCGGTTCAGGTACGAGCGGCGCGGCGACATGCTGTAGCGGATGGCGGGTCCGAGGTCGTCGATGCCCTCCGTCATACGGGTGATCAGCTCGGTGACCCGGTTTCGGGGCGTGGCGCAGCACAGGTGAAGTCCGGCGTCGAGGGACTGGTACAGAAGCGCTCCGGTCGGAACGCGCACGACCGTGCGTATGAGTGCGCCGGTGCGTAGTTCCGCGAAATCCGGAGCGAGTTCCTCAAGGATGTAGAAGAGCTGCCTTCCCGCTCGTTCAAGACGGCGGGATGCCGACTCGGCCGGGAATTCCGGCGGTGTCCGCGGACTTTCGGTCGTGAATACTCTCGCCCGGTCACGATCGTAGAATGCGAGCTGTGTCAGACCCCATGACTGCAGTATCCGCTGGAGCTGTAAGTCGATTTCGTCCATGCGCTGATTCACTCCGTCCAGTTCGTGCGCCGGGGGGTACGCGGGGGCGTGGGAAGGGTCAGACACCCTGCACCTCCAGATCGGCGCCGATTCTCTGATACGGCTCGGCCAGCAGTGCCACGGCGAGCCCGTGGTTCTTCGGGAAGGATTCGGCGACCTTGCGCTCCAGGCCGGCCGCGAGTTCGGCGTCGGGCGACGGGCGCGAGGCGAGCATGTTCGCCATGGCGGTCAGCGTGACCGGGTGGCTCTCGCCCCACGCGGCCCGTTTCCTGCAGGCGTCATGGATGTCCTGGTCCTCGTGGGCCAGTTCCACGGACAGACGACCGAGTGCGGCCTCGCAGTTGTTCTGGTTCATCCGCGCGACCAGCGTGTAGCGGTGCCTGCGATCGAACGTGCTCTTGAGCTGGAGCACCGCCTTGCCCGCGTGCTCATGTGCCTCCTCCGCCGCTCCGCAGGCCAGCAGGTACATCGCGAGATTGCTGCGGCAGATGCCGGTGAAGGGGTGGTCGTCACCGTACATGCCCGCGTAGTGGTCCAGTACGTCCTGGGTATAGGCCACGGCGTCCGCGTTCCGGCCCTGGGCGTGCAGACCGATGGCGAGAGACATCCGGCAGGACATCGTGCGGGGATGCTCCTCGCCCCACCGGTCGCGGTAGGCGACGTACGCGTCCTTCAGCAAGGGCAGGCCGTGCAGGACGTCGCCCTGGCGCACCATGGTCATGCCCAGGCTGGCGACGGCACCGAGTGTGTGGTGCGAGTGGGGATCGAGCAGTTTGTTCAGGTGGTTGCGGGCCTCGGTCAGATACCGCTCGGAGAGGTCCAGCTCACCCAACTCCCGGTAGTAGGTACCGAGGTGCGCGTACGACATCCACTGCTTGGGGTCGGGTTCCTTGTCGGACGCACTCTGTTCGCGTCGCTCGTGTGCCTGTTGCTCCTGCCGGACGGCGGCCTCCACCGACTCCATGTAGAACTTGGACAGGGCGAGGTTGTGGGAGGCGGCCAGTGTTCCGTTGGCGTTCTCACCGATCGCGTTCTGCAGTCCCGAGAAGGTCCCCCGGTCCTCGTCGAACGCCTCCTGGAACCTTCCCGCGGCACGCAGATCGGCCGCGTAGCCGCGGCGGGCCAGCAGGGCGTCGGCCTCACTGCTCCCGGTCCTGCGCAGGGTGGCCGTGGCGTGGGTGGTCAGCGCCAGCGCCGTGCCGTGGTCGCCGAGGAGCCGGCAGGCAGCGCCGAGCTGGGACTCCATGCGCAGCACCATGAGGTGTTCCGGCCCCAGGTTCTGCCGCCAGCGTTCCAGGACGCGTTCGCCCAGCTCACGGGCGCCCTTCCAGTCGTTCGACATCCAGCGGTGGTACACCTGGCTCACCAGCCAGCGGTGGACTTCCGGATCAGGACTGTCCACGGCCCCGGAGACCAGGACGTGCTTGTCGAGCTCCGTGAAGGTGTCGTGGTGCTTGGGCAGATGGCGTTCGAGGTCGTTCGGCACCATCGAGGCAAGGATCTCCAGCGCCTTGGCGCGGGTGGAGACCTGTTCCTCCTCGGACATCCAGCCGCGGACCAGATCCTGGACGACGCGGTGGATCCTGAGCGTCTGGGACGGGAGGTCCTGTACGGCGAGCGCCTGCTTGCCGAGGAGATTGAGATGGCGGTACAGGGTGAAGGCGGAGTCGCCGAGCTCGGGATCGAAGGGCTTCAGCAGCGAGACCATCCAGTCCGACTGGACGACGTTCATCCCCACACCGTTCGGCGACAGGAAGGCGCACAGGTCCAGGAGCCGGGCTGCGGCCGGGCACTGCTCACGCAGGTCGTCATAGGCCAGTCGGCACACATGGACGAAGTCCCGGTACTCGGGCAGGACCGCTTCCTGGGACGCCGTCTGTCCGCTGTCGAGCACCTCGATGTACGGGTCGATGTCCTGGGGGCAGGTCCGCAGCACCGCGGCAGCCGCCACTTCCGCGATCGGCAGATGCCCCAGCCGCTCGGCGAGCCGCAGGAGTTCCTCGTCGGAGGGGCCGTGCAGCCGCTGGCTGAGCAGCGCCAGGCTCTCCTCCGGAGTGAAGGGGGCGACGAGGTGCCTCGTGTACTGGGACGCCCACTCCATATGGGTCGAGGTGATCAGTACGTGGCCCGTGCCGCCGGTGGGGATGTAGTCCTGGATCGCCTGCTGGTCCACGGCGCCGTCGAAGACGAGCAGCCATCGGCGCAGCTCCGGATGCCGTCCCTGGCGCAGGTCGTCGAGCAGCGTCTGCCAGTCCTCGCTGCTGCGCCGGCCGGCGCTCCTTCCGTTGATCTTGCGAGCCAGGCGGGTGAGGGAGTCCTGGATGCCCTCGGCGGTCGCGGCCGGCACCGACCACACGAGGTCGTACTGCGAGGCGAACCGGTGGGCGTACTCCGAGGCGATCTCCCACTTGCCGACGCCCGTCAGGCCGCACAGCACCTGGGGCGGGGAGTAGTCCGCGCCGGAGAGGTCGAACCCTCGGCGAAGTGCGTCGAGTTGGTCGGTGCGCCCGACGAACCCGGCGTTGCGCATCGACAGGTTCCACACCGCCGGGCGCAGACCGGGAAAGCGCGGCCCGGTCCAGGCGGCCCCCGGCTCGGCATCGACGGGCAGACCGAAGTGGCCCAGCAGTTCCTGGCGGGCCGTGTCCTCGCTCTGGCCGTCCAGCGTGATGGTGTTCTGACGGCCGAACTCGAAGTGCGGTGCCAGCCGTGCGACGCCCACCTGCACGCCGATGATCCGCTGATCGCCGGGTCCACTGCCCACGGGTGCGCCGGTGCTCAGACGCGCGACGGTCTCACCGGCATGCGTCCTCGCGAGGTGCGGGGAGAGCAGAGCGAGGACGTAGGTGGTCTCGGGCAGGAGGTCAGCTGGTTTGTCGCCCGGCGGGACGATGTGGATCCGGGTCGGCCGCAACACCTCGCCGATCCAGTCGGCCCACAGCTGGTCTTCCGGGGCGTGCAGCAGCGTGGCCGTGCAGGGCTTGGCCTCCTGCTCGGCGTCGAGTCGCTCGCGCTGCGCCAGGAGTCGGCGATAGGCGCGGTAGTCGGACGGCGACGGGGGCTGGTGGGCCCGGACACCACCGTCCGTGATCCGTTCGGCGAGCTCCACATAGGCGGCCACGATGCTGCCGCTGTTCCGGGGATCCTCCCGCATCACGGCGAGTTCCTCGCCGTAGGTGTAGTAGGGCACGTACGGCACCCTCATCCGCCCCCAGTAGGTGGCGAGCGCGTCCTCGTCCGTGAGGGGCAGATACGGGTCGAGGGCCTGGCGTGCCTCGGTGAAGCGCTGGTCCAGCCGGTCCCGTTCGTTCTGGTCGACCCGCATCTGCACGAAGTGCAGCTCGGTACCCTGCCGGTGCCGTTGGATGAGCTCGGCTATCCTGCGGGCGCCCTGGATGGCCTGCGGGTTCATGGTGAGGGCGATGACGACCTTGTCGGGCAGGGCCAGCGTGCAGATTCTGGCGCCGTCGGAGAGACCGGTACGGCTGTCGATCAGGATGTAGTCGTAGTCGCTGTCGTGCAGACGCTCCCGCAGCGCCTCCAGGAAGTCCTGGCCGTCGTCGCTGGTGTGGAACCCGGCCCAGTTGAAGGCCGCCAGCCGGTCGGCGTACTGGTCGTCCAAGCGCCCGGGGCCCATGTAGTGGAGCCGGCCGCCGTTCGGAAAGGCATGGTCCAGGTCGACCTGGTAGCGCTCGAAGTCGGTGTGCTGCGGGTGCAGGGCCCGTAAGTCGTCGTCCCCGACGGCGGCGGCCGCGCCGGCGAAGGCGGAGAACATGTCCAGCACGCCGTCGGAGTAGCTGAGGTCGGAGACGGGCAGGAACGCGCCGTAATAGAGATGGAGGTCGGGCGCCTCCAGATCCCAGTCGACGACCAGCACCGACTTGCCTTGACTGGCGATGATCCAGGCGGTGTTGGCCAAGGCCATCGTGCGCCCGGCTCCGCCCTTGAACGAGTAGAACGTGACGATCTTCGCCGAACCCGCCGCCCTTGCCGAACCTGTGGTTCTCATCCCCCGCCTCATACGTTCAGCCCGGGCCCGGCGCGTTGCCGGGCGCTCTGCTCAGTACCGGAGGCCACGGGTTCGCGTCGGGCCTCAGCCAGCCGACGCGCTCCCGCTGCCTGCGGACCCGCCGTTCCGCGGGACTTTCGATTCTCAGCTCGCCGGTCGCGGCCCGTGTGCCTTCCGGGTCGTCGTCGGGGCGGGTGAAGGAGTCGGCCAGGACGGCGACCACGGTGTGCGCGAGCGCTTCCCGGCTGCCCGCCTCGTGGTGCGCCGCGTCGAGCATCCGTGTCGGGGTCCGGGAGACCGACTCGCGCAGCCGGTTCGCGTGGGCGGCGCTCTCCTCGTCCGTACGGGGCAGCACGACGACCACCGCGGCAACGCGCGCCCGGGACCGCGCGATCCGTTCCCACAAGGCGCGGAACCCCGGGTCACCCGTCAGCCAGGGGTCGACCACGACGAGAACCGTCGCCGACTCGTCGATGGCGTCGGGGAACGGATCGTCCGGGCCGGCTGCGACGACGTCCAGCCGACCGACCCCGCAGGCCCGTGCCGCCCAGCGGACCGTGGAGGCCACGTTCTCCTCGCTGTGCGGGTGAAAGGGGCGCCATTCCTCGGCGGACTCCCCGTAGCTGTCGAGGTGGCCGCGCAGGTGCCGCATCCGGTCCCCGGTTCCGGCCACCAGGAGGAGCACCATGGACCGTTCGTCGCGCTGGACAGCCGGAGCCGGGGCCCCGGGAGGGACGGCGGTCGGCTCGACCACGTCGTGGCGCCCGCAGGGGGGCACGCGACCCGGACCGAACCGTGGGGTGACTGCGCGGCTCTCCGGCCCGGACATCACCGGCGGCGGTGACTCGGCCGCGCGTAAGAGCCGCACGGCCACCCGGCGCACGATCCCGTGGTAGCGGCCGCGACCGCGCGGGTCCTGCTGGAGGCCCAGCAGACCCGGCCCCTGGTACTCCTCGTCGACGATGTGCTGAACGGCGGTCACGGGACGGGGAAGCACCAGTGCCTGCGGGCGCCACACGACGCCGACGAGGGAGTCGGGTTGTTCCCCGGTGCGTCGCATGCGGCGGTCCATGCGCTCGGCGAAGACGGACCACTCCGTGGCGCACTGCGGGTCGTCCACGTACTCCGCCGAGTAGAGGACCAGGAGAGCACCGCAGTCCAGAACCGCGGGATCGGGTCCCGAGCTGGGCTCAGGGTGCTTCAGCCGACCCTCGGCGGAGGGAGCGCGCCCCAGCACGCTGTAGATCTCGTTCTGGACATCGATGTGGAACCGCTGGACCGCTCCTCTGTCGCCGGTCGCGCCGGCGTAGCTGGTAAAGAACAACGGCCCCATCGCATCCCCCCAAGGGCCTGCCTCCTGCTGCAACCACGGTTTGGTCGTTGTCCATGGACCCACATCGACGTGGACTGCGGCAGGTAGGTTTCAGTTGTGCGTCGCCCCACACCAATTGGCCTCCATGTTATGGGCTTTGCCCGCTGGGCGTCCCCGAAAACCCGACATGGCCCATTCTCCCGTCCGAAAGGGCACGCGGAGTCGTACATGCGCGCTGGTGGGCGGTGTTCTTCGGCGGTGCGTTCCGGGAAAACCCGGTCATTGATCCGCTCGTGGGCCGATGTGCCGGATGAGCAGGGAGATGTCCTTGCAGTAGACGGAGGGATTGGCGAATCCCCGGCCGCGCCCGAAGCGGTGGGCACGCAGTCCACCACCGCAAACGCGCACCAGAGGGCACTCACGGCACTCCTGGCACAGGGAGCCCACGCCGTACTCCGGCGCACAGGCAAGACTCAGGAGATCGTCGAACGAGTGGCTGAATATCGTGCCGCCCGTGTTCGCCGCTCCCTCGGCGACGGCGTTGAGCGACTCGGTCCACACGACCGTACCGTCCGTCTCGATCGCCACGGCGGCCGCCGGTACGGTGCCCAGCACCTCGCTGCTGCTTCCACCGCCGTACCGGGACAGCGAGTCGACCGATTCGAAGAGCCGGACCCGCATCGGCCGCCCGGCTTCCTGCCATCGGTCGTGGACGGTGCACAGCCACCTCCCGTACAGCGCCTCGTCACCCCCCGCACCGGCCGGTGGATGGTCCCAGGTTCCGTGCGGCAGAAGGAAATCGGCCGCGGGCGGGCCGTGGGCGGCCAGGGCGTCGAAGGTGCGCGCCGGGTCGCTCGCCGGGTCGATCGTGCACAGCAGGCCGCCGAACAAGGGGCGGTAGCGTGCCCGGCCCAGCAGAGCGAGTGCGGCCGTCACCCGGGCATGACTGCCCCTGCCGGTGCCGGGACCCGCCCCGGACCGATGCCGGTGCCGGTCGTGTGTCTCGGCATAGCCGTCCAGGCTGACCCCCACCCGCACGTCGAGTTCCAGCAACAGGTCCAGGAGCGACTCGGTGAGCAGAACGCCGTTGGTCTGCAGGGCCAGGTCCACCTCGGCCCCGGTGTCGCGTACGGCCCGGCGGACCGTCGTGGTGAACTCGGCGATCACCTCGGGGCCCGCGAGCAGCGGTTCCCCGCCGTGCAGGAGCACACGGACCCGGTCCGGACGGTGCCTTCGGACATGCTCCACGATGCGGGCGACGAGCCGTTCGCGGACTGGCGCGGGCATGATCCGGGGCCGCTCCCGCCATCCGGAGTCGCGCAATTCATAGACGTAGCAGTAGTCGCACGAGAGATTGCACCGGCTGCACAGTTTGACGATGAATTGATCGAAGGCCCGGAGAGTTGTCCGACCGTCTTCAGTGACGGAAATCAATGGGTGTGGCCAATGATCCAGGGGTGGTGTGGAGTCGTCCCAAGTGGGCCCCTGACGCCTGTTACCGACGGCCGTCGATGTCGTAGTCTCAAGGCGCGGCGAAGTTACCTGCATCCGACCCCCGTTCCTCGCCCGGGGGTCGGCTCGGTACCACGCCGGAGCGGCGGACGGCGTGGCGGTGTGTGTCCCCCTGCTCAGCGTACGAGGAACGACCGGTGTCCCATGAGCGGCCAACTGGCCAACGTCAGACCCAATTTGGCGTGACCACGGCTGTCGTGGGGCCAGGGCAGTGAAGGGTTGCACATGGTCAACGACTTCATCACGAGTTTCGCCGCCGCGGAGCATCAAGGCTATGCGGCGCGATTCCACACGGACCTGGCCGAGGCGGTGGCCCGGCGGACGGGCCGTGCGGTCGAAGCGGCCATGTGCCCCGGCGGCCAGGGTGCCGCCAACAGTCCGCTGATCGCCGGGACCCGGGTCTTCGTCGCCCTGTGCTCACCGGCCTATGGCGACGACACGGGGTGCGGATCCGACTGGGCGGTGTTCGCGTACCGGCTGCACCTGGTGCCGGCTCAGTTCCGCCCCTCCCCGCCGCCCGCCCTCGTCCTGGTCCGCTGGCGGCCGCCCGATCCCTCGTCGAACGTCCCCTTCGCTCCCATTCTCAGCGGAGAGGTCACGGACAGCTACGCCTGCAAGGGCGTCTACGGCATTCTCAGCGAGGAGCGCCCGAGCTCCGAGGCGTACCGCAAGGCTGTCGACGCCATCGCCGCCGCCGTCTGCGCCGGACGCGAAAGCAGCCCGCCCGCGGTCTCCGTCGCCGAACTGCCCCCATTGGAAACGCCGTTCCCGCGCGGCGTGACCCCTGTGGTCGCTTCCTTGCCCGGGCAGCGCAAGACGGTGACCGAGGCCCCCGGCAGGCCGCGCGTGTTCATCTCCTATGCCCATGAAGAGGACGGCGACTTCCACAAGAACAGGGTCAGGGCGTTGCACGACCGGCTGCAGGCCGAGGGGATCGACGCGCGGCTGGACACGGAGGCGCACCGCAAGGGACCTCAGCACTGGGGGCGGTGGATGCGCAAGGAGTTCAAGGAAGCGGACTTCGTGGTGACGGTTGCCTCACCGGCCTACAAGCGCCGCGCCGAGCACGAGGAGGAACCGGGCAAGGGCGACGGTGTGGCCTACGAGGCCGACTTCATCCTCGATGAGCGGATCAAGCGCCGTAAATGGTACGAGCGCATACTCGTGGTGTCCTTCCCCGAACACGGTAAGGAGTTCGTTCCCGACTTCCTGTCCCAGGCGACCGTCTACATCGTGGAACCGGAGGGCGGGGAGAGCGACCTGCCGGACCTGGTCGACTACATCAGGAGCGCGGTGTCCGAAATCCGGGACGCGGCAGGGGGAGTGGCGGCGGACCAGCTCGTCACAGGGTGAGGGCGACGAGCGCCACGTCGGCGAGCAGCAACGCACCGTAGAAGAGCCGGAGGGTCCAGGAGAACGTCGCCTCGAACCAGCTGATCCGCCCCAGGTACGGTCCCACGTTCATGGACAGCGGCTCCACCTCGACCGCGGGGCGCCGCACGTCGTCGTACAGTAACCGGTAGAGGCGCTCCTGGCGGAGAAACAGCCCGTCCAGGAACCAGAAGCAGCCCAGGGGCACGAGCCCGCTCGCCGCCACCTGCCAGCTCTGCTGGCCGGAGGAGACGGCGAAGAATCCGGCCGCCAGAGTCAGAGCCCATCCCTTGACCAGGAACGAATGGTTCGACAGCCGCGTGATGACCGCCTGCAGGAACTCCAGATGCCTGAGCCGTTCTTCACTCAACGGCATCGGTCCGTTCACGGCCCCCGAACTCGCCTCGCCCAGCGTGGTCATCAGTCCCCCCCCATGCCGCAGTGCCCTCATTCTAGGTAGTCCGACGGGTGCGGCACACAGCCTGGATCACCCTTCGTCCGGCGCGGCCCGGCGCTCCGCCGCTTCGACGATGTTCGTGAGCAGCATGGCGCGGGTCATCGGTCCCACGCCGCCGACCGGCCGGGTGAGGGTGCCGGCCACCCGGTCGACGTCGGGGTGCACATCGCCGAGGATGCCCTCCACGGTCCGGGTGAGCCCGACGGACAGCACCGTCGCGCCGGGCTTGATCCAGTGGGGCTGGACCAGATGCGCCACGCCTGCCGCGGCGACGACGACATCCGCCTCACGGGTGTGCGCGGCGATGTCACGGGTCGCCTCGTGGCAGAGGGTGACCGTGGCGTGTTCGGTGCGCCGGGTGAGCATCAGCCCGAGGGGCCGGCCCACGGTCACACCACACCCGATCACACAGAACTGGGCACCGGTGATGGGGACCTGATGCCGCCGCAGCAGATCCAGGATGCCCCGGGGCGTGCACGGCAGGGGCGCGGGGACGCCCAGCACCAGCCGGCCGAGGTTCGTCGGATGGAGACCGTCGGCGTCCTTGTCGGGGTCGACGAGTTCCAGCACGGCGTGCATGTCGAGAGGGGCGGGCAGCGGCAGCTGCACGATGAAGCCCGTGCACGCCGGGTCGGCGTTGAGCCGCAGGACGGCGGCCTCGACGTCGGCCTGGGTGGCGGAGGCCGGCAGGTCGACCCGGAGCGAGGCGATGCCGACCTCGGCACAGTCCCGGTGCTTGCCGCCCACGTACGCGTGGCTGGCGGGGTCGTCGCCGACGAGGATCGTGCCCAGGCCGGGGACGATGCCGCGGTCCCGCAGGGCGGCGACCCGGTCGGCGAGTTCACGCTTGATCTCCGCGGCGACTGCGGAGCCGGAGAGTACGGTCGCGGTGGACATGGTGGACGCCTTCCGTGTCAGCTGAAGATGACCGTGCGGTTGCCGTGCAGCAGGATGCGGTTCTGGCAGTGCCAGTTGACCGCCCGGGCCAGGGCGGTTCGTTCGGCGTCCCGGCCGACCAGGACGAGCTGGTCCGCGGAGAGCCGGTGGTCGACGCGGATCACCTCCTGCTCGATGATCGGCCCCTCGTCCAGGTCGGCCGTGACGTAGTGGGCCGTCGCGCCCACGTGCTTCACCCCGCGCTGGTACGCCTGGTGGTAGGGCTTGGCGCCCACGAAGCTCGGCAGGAACGAGTGGTGGATGTTGATCGCCCGGCCTTCGAGGGCCTTGCACAGGTCGTCCGAGAGGATCTGCATGTAGCGGGCCAGCACCACCAGGTCGATGTCGTGCGTGTCCACGAGTTCCAGCAGCCGGGCCTCCGCCCGCTGCTTGGTCGCGGCGGTGACCGGGATGTGCGCGAAGGGGAGGCCGGCCGCGTCCGCCAGGGGCTTCAGATCGGGGTGGTTGGAGACGACGAGCGCGAGGTCGGCGTCGAGCGTGCCGCTGCGCCAGCGGTAGAGCAGATCCGCCAGGCAGTGGTCGAACTTCGACACCATCACCAGGACACGGACCTTCGCTGTGGCGTCCCGCAGCTCCCACTGCATCCCGTAGGTGTCCGCGATCGACGCGAACTCCTCCTTCAGCCCGTCCAGGGTGATCGTCCCGTCGATGCTCGTGAAGCCGGTGCGCAGGAAGACCTGGCCGTGGTCGGGGTCGTCGAACTGCTGGTGCTCGGTGATGTCACAGCTGTGCCGGACGAGGAAGCCCGTCACGGCGTTGACGATGCCGGAGCGCTCGGGGCAGCTCAGGGTCAGGACGAACCGGTTGCTCATGGCGGTCATTGGGTCCCTCCGGTGTACTCGGTGGCCGCGTCGACCAGCCACGCCGCCGCGTACGGGGCGAAGGAGGAACGGACCAGCAGCCACACGCTGGTGGCGGCCTCGGCCCGGACGACCAGCGTGATCCCCGTCTGCGCGAGCAGGGTGGTGTAGCAGGACCCGACCGGGGCCACCCGGGGATCCAGGTCGATCGCACAGCCCTGCGCCAGGATCTCGCGGGTGAGGCCGCCCCGCAGGGACAGCACCGTGCGCTGCGCGGAGACGTCGGTGACGGTGGCGAACTCCTCGCCGATCGCCGACCTCAGCCGCCCGATCAGCTCCTCACCGGTGTCGGCCGGTGCGACCAGCAGCCATTCGTCGGGGCCCAGCCACAGGGCCTTCACCTCGCCGGACATCTCCGCGCGCGAGGCGGACGGCAGCCGGATGCCGAGCACCGACTCGACTGCCTTCGCCGCGGGGCTGTCCGCGGTCACCCGCAGGGTGAGCTGGGTGAGGCAGGGCAGCTCCCGGACCTGGAAGCCGTCGGGCAGCGCGCCGAAGGCCTCCTGCCAGTCGGCGAGCGGGCTGAAACGGGCGGGGGCGTCAACCGTCACGGCGGGTTCCCTCCTTGTCGTAGAGCACGGGGTCGGTCACGGTCACCGCGACGGTGCGGTCCTCCAGCGGGACGTAGAGGGTCTCGCCGACGCGCCGGGTGCCGCCGCGCAGCAGGGCGAGCGCGAAGGTGCGGCCCAGGGCGTCACTGCGGTAGCTGGAGGTGACGTGCCCGAGCATGGGCACCGGCGGCGCCGGCACGGTCTCGGTCGCGATGATCTGCGCGCCCTCCGGCAGCAGGGTGCGTTCGTCGACGGGCAGCAGTCCCACCAGTTGCTTGCGGTCGGTGCGCCGGTTCTCGGCCCGGTCGAAGGACCGCCTGCCGACGAACTCCTCCTTCTTCCTGGACACCACCCAGGACATGCCGAGGTCCTGCGGGGTGATCGTGCCGTCGGTGTCCTGCCCGATGATCGGGTACGCCTTCTCCGCGCGCAGCACATGCATGGTCTCCGTGCCGTACGGCGTGATGCCGAAGGGGCCGCCCGCCGTGTACAGCGCCTCCCACACCGTGCGCGCGTACCAGGCGGGGACGTTGACCTCGTAGGCGAGTTCACCGGAGAAGCTGATCCGGGCCACCCGGGCGGGCACGTCCGCCACGACGGTGTCCTGCCAGGTCATGAACCCGAAGGCGGCGTTGCTCACGTCGAGGGTGGGCGCCACCAGGGCCAGGACGTCGCGCGAGCGCGGCCCGACCAGCGGGATCGTCGCCCAGTGCTCGGTGACGGAGGTGAGATGGACCCGCAGCTCGGGCCACTCCGTCTGGAGCCACTCCTCCATCCAGTCCAGCACCTTGGCGGCGTTGCCGGTGGTCGTCGTGACCAGGAACTCCCGCTCGGCCAGGCGCAGGACGGTTCCGTCGTCGAGTGCCATGCCGTCGACACCGCACATCACGCCGTAGCGGACCCGGCCGACCTTCAGCGAGCTCATCACGTTGGTGTAGAGCCGGTCCAGCAGTTCGCCGGCGTCCGGGCCCTGGACGCTGATCTTGCCGAGGGTGGAGCCGTCCATCATGCCGACGCCCGCACGGGTCGCCCGGCACTCCCGCAGCACGGCCTCCTCGATGCTCTCCCCGCCGACGGGGTAGTACCACGGCCGCTTCCACTGGCCGACGTTCTCGAAGAGCGCGCCGTGCTCGACGTGCCACCCGTGCAGGGACGTCACCCGGACCGGGTCGAACAGCTCACCGCGGTTGCGTCCGGCGAACGCGGCGAACGCCACCGGCAGCGTGGGCGGCCGGAGCCGGGGGGTGCCCAGCTCGGCGATGTCGACGCCCAGCGCCGCGGCGATGATGCCCGAGGTCAACACCCCCGACGTACGGCCCTGGTCGTGGGCGGTCCCGATGGTGGTGTACCGCTTGACGTGCTCCACCGAGGTCAGGCCCGCCCCGGTGGCCCGGAGGACGTGCGCGACGGTCTGGTCGCGCTGGAGGTCGACGAACTGGGCGTCGTCGGAGCCGGGAACCTGCCAGAGCACCGCGCCCGGTGCGCCCGCGGGCTCGTCGCCGACGGCCGGCAGAGCCACGGGCCGTCCTGCGGTCCTTCCGAGCGCCGCCAGCGCACCGAGGGCCGCCTCCACACCGTCCGACAGAACCTCGGCCGACCCGAGAACCCCACGGGCGGCACCAGCGGTTCGTACGGTGTCCAGCGCGCCCGCCGGAACGAAGCCACCGAGCACGCTGTCGTACCGAAGCGTCCCCCGAGCCTGGCTGAACAGCGCCACCGCCGGATTCCACCCCCCCGACACCAGCAGCAGATCGCAGCCGATCTCCTCGTCCCCGACCCGCACCCCGGTGATCCGCTCGGCACCGCTCGTCCCGGACACCACCTGCCCGGCCCGCACCTCGATCCCCCGCGCGGCACAGGCGTCCAGCCAGCGGCCCGGCACCTCGCTGCGGGCGTCGATCACCGTGCGCACGCGCGCACCGGCGTCGGCCAGTTCGGTCGCCGCGAGGTAGGCGCTGTCGTTCGTGGTGAACACGACGACCTCACGGCCCGCGAGTACGCCGAAACGGCCCAGATACGTACGGGCCGACCCCGCGAGCATGATGCCGGGACGGTCGTTGTCGTCGAACGCGATCGGCCGCTCGTAGGCGCCGGTGGCGAACACGACCTGCCTGGCCCGGATCCGCCAGACGCGCTGACGGGAGACATGGGCGGGCGCGGCCGCGCCGAGATGGTCGGTGCGCTTCTCCAGGGCGAGGACGAGACCGTCGTCGTGGCAACCGATCGCCGTGGTCCGCCGGAGGAGCCGGACATCGGCGTTCGCAGAGAGCTCGTCCGTGACGTCGGCGACCCACTCGGAAGCGGCTGCCGTGCTCGCCAACGAGCCCCCGAAGGAAGGAAGTTCATCGACCACGACAACCCGAGCACCGGCCCGCGAGGCGGTCAGGGCGGCGGCCAGTCCGGCCGGACCGGCGCCGACGACCAGCACGTCACAGTGTGCGTGCACGGTGTCGTACCGGGCGGTGTCGGGCTCGGTGCTCAGCCGCCCCTGGCCCGACAATCCCCGGGCGACGAGCCCGTCGTACAACTCGACGGTCGTGGCCGTGAGCATGGGCTCGGGGAAAGGGAACTCGATCTGTACGAGGGCGTTGGGCTCCTCGACGCCCGCGGTCATGATGCCGCGCGGCCGTCCGTACCTGATGCTGGTGGCCACATGGTGGACCCCGTTGGCCAGCAGGGCCGAGGCGAGGGTGTCGCCCGGGTGGCCGGTGTACTCGCGGCCGTCGAAGGTGAAGGACAGCGACTTGTCGCGGTCCACGGAGCCGAGGGCGTCGACACGGAACGCGTTGCTCATGTGCGGGGCTCCTCACCCATGCGGTGGACGGACAGGAACTGGTGGGTGGCGGTGTCGCGCAGGGCGTTGAACCAGCGGCGGCAGCCGGCGGCGTGCATCCACCGCTCCGCGAACGGGCCCTTGGGGTTGTCGCGGAAGAAGACGTACTGGGCCCACTGCTCGTCGTCGAGGTCGGCGGGGGTCGCGGGGTAGGGGACGTGCGCCTGTCCGCCGTAGTGGAACTCGGCTTCCTCGCGCGCGCCGCACCAGGGGCAGACGATGAGTTGCATCGGAGTCTCCGGGAGGGGTCAGTGGGCGACGGCGGCCGCGCCGTGCTCGTCGACCAGCGCGCCGGTGACGAACCTGGACAGGGCGAAGGGCGCGTTGTACGGGTGGGGTTCGCCGGTGGCGATGGTGTGGGCGTAGCACCAGCCGACGCCGGGGGTGGCCTTGAACCCGCCCGTCCCCCAGCCGCAGTTGAGGTACAGGTCCTCGACCGGGGTGAGGCCGACGATGGGGGAGGCGTCCGGGGTGGTGTCGACGATGCCGGCCCAGGTGCGCAGCATGTGGGCGCGGGCGAACACCGGGAACAGCTCCAGGGCGGCGGCCATCTGACGCTCGATGATGTGGAACGCGCCCCGCTGGCCGTAGCCGTTGTAGCTGTCGATGCCGGCGCCCATGACGAGCTCGCCCTTGTGCGCCTGGGAGACGTACACATGGACGGCGTTGGACATCACGACCGTCGGGTGCACCGGCTCCAGCAGCTCGGAGACGAGTGCCTGGAGCGGGTGGCTCTGCAACGGCAGCCGCAGGCCCACCATCTCGGCCAGCACCGAGGTGTGTCCCGCACCGGCGAGCGCCACCTTGCCGGCCGCGATGTCGCCGCGCGTGGTCCGTACGCCCGTCACCCGGCCGTCGGTCACGTCGATGCCCGTGACTTCGCAGTTCTGGATCAGGTCGATGCCGTACGCGTCGGCCCGCCGCGCGAAGCCCCAGGCGACGTAGTCGTGCTTGGCGATACCGGCGCGTGGCTGGTACGTGGCGCCGAGCACCGGATAGCGCACGTCCGGGTCGATGTTGACGATCGGGCAGACCTTGGCGACCTCGTCCGGCTCCAGCCACTCGGCGTCGATGCCGTTGAGCCGGTTGGCATGGACCCGGCGCTTGCTGTCCCGGATGTCCTGGAGGGTGTGCGCGAGGTTCAGCACCCCGCGCTGGCTGAACAGGATGGGGTAGTCGAGGTCCTCCTCGAGGGTCTCCCACAGCTTCAGGGAGTGCTCGTAGATGCCGGAGCTCTCGTCCCACAGGTAGTTGGAGCGGATGATGGTGGTGTTGCGGGCCATGTTCCCGCCGGCCAGCCACCCCTTCTCCAGCACCGCGACATTGGTGATCCCGTGGTTCTTGGCCAGGTAGTAGGCGGTGGCCAGGCCGTGCCCGCCGCCGCCGACGATCACCACGTCGTACGAGCGCTTGGGGTCGGGGTTGCGCCAGAGGAAGTCCGGGTGGTCCGGAAGCGGCGTGCCGGTCATGCCGCGGCTCCGTTCAGCTCGGGGTACAGGGGGAACGCGGCGGCGAGCCTCGCCACCCGGCCGCGCAGCGCCCCGGCCTGTTCGGCGGGGAGCTGCTCGGGCTTGAGGGTGTGGGCGATGATGTCGGCGACCTCGCGGAACTCGGCCTCGCCGAAGCCACGGGTGGCCAGGGCGGGGGTGCCGATCCGCAGCCCGGACGACACCATGGGCGGGCGCGGGTCGAAGGGGACGGCGTTGCGGTGGACGGTGATGCCGACCGCGTGCAGCCGGTCCTCGGCCTGCCGGCCGTCGAGGGAGCTGTCGCGCAGGTCCACCAGGACGAGATGGACCTCCGTGCCGCCGGTTAGCAGCAGCGCGGTGCCCCGGTCGATCGCCAGCTGCTCGATCGTGTCGACGTGCGCGCAGCCGTCGTAGTAGCGCTTCTCGGGGTAGCCCTCGGCGTACTTGTCGGTCAGGACCGAGCCCTGGGTCTGCAGCGCCGCCACCGGCGCGAAGAAGCTCATGCGGTCCCCTTGGAAGACGAGAGGCGTACGTCTGATATATCAGTTGTAGGTGTAGTTCAGGTCAGTCGTCAAGGAGTCGTCGCACAGTCCTTCCGCCAGACTGATATATCAATCGTGCTAGCGTGAGAGGAACGAGTCTCGGCGAGGAGGGCGCGCATGTCGGTCGCGGTGGCGGAGAGCGGGCTCACCCTGGCCGAGCGGGCCTATCGGGCCCTGTGCGACCGCCTGGTGACGCTGCAGATCGCGCCCGGCACACCCATCAACGACGAGCAGGTGGCGGCGGAGCTGGGGGTCGGACGCACACCGGTGCGCGAGGCGCTCAAGCGCCTGGAGGTCGACCGGCTCGTGGTCTCCTACCCGCGGCGCGGCACGTTCGCCTCCGAGGTGCAGATCACCGACCTCGGTCACCTCACCGAGGTGCGCCTCCGGCTGGAGCCGCTGGCGGCCGACTGCGCCGCGCGCCGGGCCGGCGCGGCGGACCGGGCGGTCCTGGGCCGACTGCTGGAGGAGGTGGACGCGGCCGCCGGACGGGAGGTCGGCGAACTCCTCGCACTGGACCTCCGGCTGCACCGGGCCCTGTACACCGCCACGGCGAACCCCTTCCTCCAGGACACGCTCGTGCGCTACGACAACCTGGCCACGCGGATCTGGTGTCTGTTCCTCGACCGCCTTCCCGGGCTGGCCGGCCATGTGGGCGAGCACGGTCCGCTCGTACGCGCGGTCCTGGCGGGGGACGGGGACCGCGCCGCGGCCCTGGCCGCCGAGCATGTGGAGCATTTCGAGACCGCGATCCGTTCCCTGCTCTGAGCTCCCCTGCGCCGGAACGACACCCGTACGGACCGTCAGGCGCTCCGGTCACGGGGCGGAACGCTACCCGGTCTGGTCCGTCGGGTCCGACTCCGGCAGGGGGCAGGTGAGGGGGAGGACGCGTTCCGTGAGTCGTCCGGTGAGGTGGGTGTCGGTCAGGGCGGCTTCGGTGAGCCAGTCCGCCGCGGTGAGCTGGTCCACCAGGTGCCGCAACTCGCCGGGATCCACCGGGATCGCGGCGGTGAGGGAGCTCAGGGCGATGCCCTGGCCGTCGGGGCCGAGGCGGCCCGAGCCGTTGGTGCGGGTGGCCAGGGTCAGGGCGAGCAGGCGGGTGCCGGCGGTGGCCTTGGCCTTGCGGAGTTTCCTGTCCGAGACGATCTTCTGGGCCCAGCCGCTGAGCCTGGGCCGTGTCTTCCTGCTGAACGTGAACGGTCCCGAACCGTCCTCGCCGGGTGCCAGGGAAGGCACGATGACGGCGGTGGGGCTCTCCGGCCGGGAGGCCAGCAGTTCCTCCGCGGTGCCGGGGACCACCAGCCATCCGCAGTCGGTCAGCTGCTCGACCAGCTCCTGCGGGTCCGTCAGACCCAGCGCGGTGACGTCCTGGCCGACGACGTTGCCGGTGCCGGTGTGCGCCGTACGCAGGGTCAGCATCAGGACGAGCAGCCGGGCGTCGGGTCCCGGCAGCGGGTTGTGGTCGGCCACATGGGCGAGGACGGAGCGTACGTGTTCCCACTGCACCGGCGCGTTCAGCACACGGCTGACGCCCGGCCCGTCGGCGTCCGCGCCGAGGCCGGTGCGCTGAAGGTGCTGGGAGCGGGCCGCGGCGGCGGCCTGCTCGGCACGCACCGCCTCCCGCCGCAGCGTGCTGTCACCGGTGACCTCGGCCCAGGTGGTGAAGGCGTGCGCCTTGCGTTCATGGAGGTCGGCGAGCAGCGCCAGATCGGGCTCGGCCTGCTTCTGGTACGCGCGGAACAGGTCACCGAGTTCGACGAGTTCGTCCCGCAGGATGGCGGGCCGCAGATCGTGCGGGACGATCCGCTGGGCGATCTTCCCGTGCGGACGGGTGCGCGGCGCGGGCGAGGAGCGGGGCGCGGGCACGCTCCGCGGTCCGGCCGCGGGCGGGGAAGTGTCGGAGAACCGCGGCGCTCCGGCCGGCGCGGTCGACGGGCGGTCGGCGGCCGGTCCGCAGGGGGGCGGGGTGGTGGTGACGACCTTCGCGCCGGGTGTCGCGGCCGCGCAGCGTGCGCAGCACTCCATCGCCTGCCACCAGCGGCCCTGCCGGTCGCCCAGCACGGCCAGGACGACCGCCCCGCCGCACCGCCAGGGCTGGCCGCCCGGCTGCCGGTCGGCGGGAGAGAGGTGCGTACGGCAGCTTTCGGCCCGGCACGCGCAGTACGCGCCGGTCCGGGGCCCCGCGACCGCCCGCAGGTGGGACTTCAGGTGTTCGACCGCGGCCGCACGGCCGGCGGCCGCGGACGGCAGTCGCTGCTCGGCACAGGCGGGGCGGCTGCAGGAGACGCGTACCGCCGTGCTGCCACGGCCGGCAGGGTCCAGCCGCACCGTCCACCGGCGCCCCAGTACCCGCTCGTCCGGCTCGCTCGCCGTGGCCTCGGTCATCCTCGCCCGTTTCCTTTCCCACTTGCCCGTTCCCTCGCTGTCCGTATCCGCTCCACCGCACAGGGTGAGGCGGGCAGCGGGCCTACCGTACGCGGCAGACGACACCGTGACCTGAGAACTCGCCGGACGCCCGGACGTTGCGGGTCAGGGCCGGGTGAACGGCAGTTCGAGCATGGGGGTGCGCGGGTGGCAACGGGATGCGGCGAGCGGGGCGACCGCCCGCCGCGCGCGGCGATTCACCCCGTCACGGGGCGTCGTCGGCTCCCTGCGCGGTCGGCTGCCACCCCGCCTCCGGGTCCAGGGACAGCCCGGGGTGGTCGCGTTTGAAGGCCTCGGCCTGTTCCTCGATCCTCGGCAGGGCGTGGTCGGGGGCGCCGAAGCCGCGGAAGAGCGTCGTGCAGTACTCGCGGGCCAGGAACGCCGCGTCCCACTGTCCGTCCGGGTTGACCCACTGATAGGTGTGGTTGTGGAGGTTGAGGAACTGCAGGGTGCCCAGGCGCGGTTCCATCGTGCGGAAGGTGCTCTGCTCCATGGCCTCCGCGAGCAGCGCGGAGATCAGCTGCTCGAAGTCCGAACGCTGCTCCAGCAGCGTCTTCAGCTCCGCACCGCCCAGCGAGCGGTAGTCGTGCTCGTAGACCCAGATGTGGTCCAGCCGGCGGAAGATGATGGTCAGCAGCGACTCGGACAGCAGCCGCAGCCGCAGCAACGGGGTGGCCTCGAGGTCCGCGATCTGCCGGGCCCGGGACAGCAGCGGCCCCATCACCCGGGACTGGATCTCGACGAGGAGGTTCTCCTTCGAGCCGATGTAGTAGTACAGCGCGCCCTTGGCGAGCCCCACGGCCCGGCCCAGGTCGTTGATCGGCGTCGCCGCGTATCCCTGCCGGGCGAACAGCGCTGCCGCGACATCGATGATCTTCTGGCGTCTGATCTCGAAGCCCGGTCCATGGCCCGGCGGTCGTGGCATGGGTGCTCTCCCGCTCGACGTGACGACGTACCGAATTAAAGCCGACTCCGCGGGCGCGGCGGACGGCTCCCCCTCTACGGGCGGAGCGGAGCACGGGACGTCATCCCGGTTTGCCGGACCGGACGGTGCATTGACCGGCGCGGCCACGGCGATCGGTCCGGCCGCCGTCAGGCCCGGTGCTGCCAGAGGTCGCGGAGCAGGGAGATCTCCGACATGTGGTGGATGAACTCCAGGTTGCCGCCCCAGAGCACGTCCGCGAAGGGATCGTCGGGGTCGGAGCCGTAGGGGTACTGGGAGAATCCGACGGTGTCGAGCTGCGCGTCGGTGACCGTGGCGACGGCCTCGCGCCAGCGGTCGATCGTGGCCCAGAACCGTTCGAGGGCGAGGGCGGCGTCAGGGGTGAAGTCGACCATCAGCTTCGGATCCCGGCGCCGTTCGCCGAAGGCCCACTCCCAGCCGCCCGCGAAGCCGTAGTGGAGATGTCCCAGCCGCCAGGCGATCGTGGTGACCGGCGTCCGGTCGGGCAGCACCGGGCCGGTGTGGGCGAGGACCTCCTCGACCCGCCGGACGCTCACGCTCCAGTCCTCCGCGATCTTGGCGACGGACATCCCGTCCGCGGCCTGCCGGGCGACCTCGGCGTACTCGCTCGGCGGGATGTCCGGGGCGCCCTGATCCAGCACCCAGTCGCCCGGCCCGAACGCCCGGGGAGTCCTCGCCTCCCCCCCCCGCCGCCGGATCGACCAGCAGTCCGCCACCGGCTCCCAGAGGTACTCCTCGTCCCCGAGCCCGGTCAGCCGTACCTGGGCCCTCTCCCTGGCGCAGTCGAACTGGTCGAGCAGCAGACCCAGACGGTCCGTCCCCATGCGTGGCCCCTCTCGCGGTCGCCCGCCTCCTCGTCATGTCCACGCGGAGGCTAGCTGGCCCCGCTCACGGGGCGCGACGCATTTCCGGGCGCCCGCCGACCCCCGGCCACCCCTATCCGTTCCGTGGATGCGCGGCATAACGAGAATCGATTTCCCAGATTCGAGCGGGGTGGCGTGAGATGGGGCGACGCCAAGGAAACCACCCCGGAGCCGTCCATGCGTTTCGCCACCTATGAACACCGGCACCAGCACCAGCACCGGCGCCGGGTCGCCGTGGTCGAGGAGGACGGGACCCTCTTCCCGGTGCCCGGGGCACGGTCGCTCACCGAGCTGATCGGCTCCGGCGACGGTCTCGACGCCCTGCTGCGCGTCGGCGCCACGGCCCTCGACGCACCGGCGGGCCCGCATGTCTCCGAGGTGCGGCTGCTGCCGCCGCTGGAGCCGCCCACAGTGCGGGACTTCGTCACCTTCGAGGAGCACGTCGAGGGCGTACGGCGGTCCGTGGACGGCGCCGGGGGAGTGCCCGAGGCCTGGTACGACGCTCCGACCTTCTACTTCACCAACCCCTACGCGATGATCGGCGCCCACGACGACGTCCCGGTCCCCCCGGGCAGCGCCGTGCTCGACTTCGAACTGGAGGTCGCCGCCGTCGTCGGCCGCGCCGGACGCGACCTCACCCCCGCCGAGGCCCGCGACCACATCCTCGGCTACACGGTCTTCAACGACTGGTCCGCGCGCGATCTCCAGTCCCGCGAGATGCAGGTCCGCCTCGGCCCCTGCAAGGGCAAGGACACCGCGACCACCCTCGGGCCCTACCTGGTCACCGCCGACGAGCTGGAGCCGTACCGGGACGCCGAGGGCTTCCTTCGGCTGGCCCTGACCGCCGCCGTCAACGGCGAGACCGTCGGCACGGACCTGCTGTCCCACATGAGCTGGACCTTCGAGGAGATGGTCGCCTACGCCTCACGCGGCACCTGGGTGCGCCCCGGTGACGTCCTCGGCTCGGGCACCTGCGGCAACGGGGGCTGCCTCGCCGAGCTGTGGGGCGTCCGCGGCAGACAGGACCCGCCGCCGCTCGTCCCCGGCGACACCGTGACGCTCACCGTGGAGGGCGTCGGCACCGTCTCCAACACCGTCGTCGCCGGCGTGGAACCCCGTCCGCTGCCCTTGGCCCGCCGCCGTACCCGGGAACGGCCGTGAGCGGCCCGGGGCAGGTCGACGCGGACGGGGCGACGGACCTGGTGCACGGCCCCCGGCGGGTGCCGCTGGCGGTCGACGCGACCGTCGCCGCCCGCGTACGACGACGGGTCCCCACCCGCTGACGACGACGGGCCCCCGCGTCGGCCCTCCGGCTACCCGCCCCGCTCGGCCGGGGTCGGTTCGAGCTCCTGCTCGGTCCAGATGCACTTGCCGTCCCGGAGATACCGCGCGCCCCAGCGCCGGGAGAGCGCGGAGACGAGCTGCAGACCGCGGCCCCCCTCGTCGGTGTACGAGGTGCGGCGGATGCGCGGGGTGGTCAGGCTGCCGTCGTAGACCTCGCAGATCAGGGAGCGGGAGCGCAGCAGCCGCAGCCCGAGGGGGCCCCGGGCGTGCCGCACGGCGTTGCCGACGAGCTCGCTGACCAGGAGTTCGGTGCTGACGACGAGGTCGTCCAGCCCCCAGGCGGCGAGCTGTCCCCGGATGTGCGCGCGGGCCTGCCCGGCCGCCCGGGGGTCGTAGGGCAGGTCGAAGGCGGCGATGTCCTCGGCCGAGGTGCCATGGGTGTGGGCGATGAGCAGGGCCGCGTCGTCGGGGGTCCGGTCGCGGTCGGGCAGCAGCGCCGAGGTGACCAGGTCGCACAGGTCGTCCAGCCGCGGTGCGCCGTGCTCCGGGCGCCCCGGCCGGAACCGGGGGTCGCCGGCCGCGGCCTCGGCCAGGACCCGCTTCAGCTGGTCCAGCCCCTCGTCGAAGTCCCGGCCGGAGGATTCCACGAGACCGTCGGTCCACAGGACCAGCAGACAGTCCTCGGGCAGCCGCAGCTCATGGATCTCGAAGGGCGGGTCGGCGGCGCCGAGCGGCGGATCGCCGGCCAGCTCGGGGAAGTGGACGCTGCCGTCGGGGTGCACGACGACCGGCGGGGGATGACCGGCCAGCGAGAACGAGCACAGCCGGGTGACCGGGTCGAACACGGCGTACAGACAGGTCGCGTAGAAGTCGTCGCCGAGTTCGCTGACCACGTCGTTGAGATGCCCGAGCAGCTCGTCCGGGGCCATGTCCAGGTCGGCGAGGGTGCGCACCGCGGTGCGCAGCCGGCCCATGGTGGCAGCCTCGCTGATGCCATGGCCCATGACGTCGCCGATCACGATGGCGGCCCGGTCGGCGGAGAGCGGGATCAGGTCGTACCAGTCGCCGCCCACGCTCTCGCCCCGGCCCGCGGGCAGATAGCGGGCGGCGGCGTGCACGGCCGGCAGCCGGGGGAGCGTCCTGGGCAGCAGTCCGCGCTGGAGTTCCTGGGCGCGGGTGTGCTCCGCGTCGTAGAGCCGGGCCCGTTCCAGCGCCTGGCCGACCAGACCGCTCAGCGTGGTGAGCAGCGTGCGCTCCTCGTCGCTGAAGGAGCGCCGCCGGTGGAAGGACAGGGTGAGGCCGCCGATGTTGCGCCCTGAGGCGACCATCGGCAGGAACGCCCAGGACTGCATCGGGGACGCCTCGATCATCTCCCCGAGGATCGGATAGGCCCGGAGGAACTCCTCGGGCGACTCGAAGAACAGGGGGGTGTGGGTCCGCAGCATGTCGGTGATCACGGGATGCTCGGCGTACGGCATCCCGTTGAGCAGCCGGAGGAAGGAGTCCGGGTATCCGGCGGAGTCCACCACATGGATCCGGCCGCTCTCGAGCACGTCGACCAGCAGGCCGTCGGCGCCGAACGGGGGCACCACGTGCCGGGCGACGGTCCGGACGACGTCCTGCGAGGTGACGGCCTCGGCGAGCGCGACGGTCAGCTCGTTCATGCGCACGGTCCGCTCGGACCCGGCGGGCCCGCCGGGCGTGTTCGCCAGGTGTGCCGCGGCCCAGGCCGCCACCGCGCGCAGAAACGACCGCTGTGTCCCGTCCGGCTCTCCGGGCCCCGCCGTGAGCACGGACAGCACGCCGACCGGCCCGTCGGGGCCGAGCAGCGGCACCGCCGCCGTGCCGTCCGCCCCGATGCCCAGGCCGTCCCCGGGCACCCAGGCGAACGCGCCGTCCCGCACGGCCCGTACGGGCGCCACGTCCCGCTCCTCGCCCAGTTCCGCCCAGGCCGCGAGGCTCGCCTGCGGGAGCCCGTCGCTCGCGGTCAGGCTCAGCCTCCCGGTGCCGGGATCGCGTCGGTGCAGCAGGGAGCCGAGGCCGCCCAGACACGTCGTCGCCTGCCGGAGGGCCAGGTGCAGCGTCTGCGTGAGAGTCTCCGTCTCCTCGTCCCCCGGCACCGGACATCCGGCCCCCGCCGACGCCGCCTGTTCGGCGGCGGCCGTCCCGGCTCCTGTCGTGCGGAGCCTGTGCATGCGCGGACCACCACCTCGCATGTCCGGCGAATCGGTTGATCTCCACACTAACCCGGAGTGCGTGTCCCTCGCGCCCGCGCCCACGGCGGCAGCCGGCGGACCCCGGGGGTGACGGGCTCCCGGGGTGCCGGGAGCCCGTCGGTGCTTCCCCGTAGGGGTATTCGGTGCCCACGGTCGCGCGGATGTGCCGGCCGACGGATGTGTCGACCGCGGGTCGATCAGGAACTGGGCAGAGGTGCCCGGCCGGGGTGCGGACCGACCGGTCGAGGATCCGCTCGCGGAATGCGCGTACGTCCAGACCGGGTGGAGGTCGCCCCGCGCACGGCTCGGGTCGGCCAGGTACTGCCGGCCGACCCGGACGAAGGGCCGCTCGGGCAGCCGTCCGGCAGGGATCGCGCGTTCGCCCGCCGCGACCTCCGCGTAGCCGCCGCCCAGGCCGTGGCGGTAGCGCTGGAACTCCGGCTGACGGGCCGCGGATCCCGGCGCGTCGGGGATCAGTTCCAGCCGAAGCGCCGGTCCACCACCGCCGCGAACTCCTCCAGGGACAGCACCGCGTCCCCGTTCTGATCGGCCGCGTCGAACAGGGCGGAGGAGGCGTCGGCGTCCCCGAGGCCCCAGAACGGCAGCACCCCCGACGCGGCGAGCGACGGACCCCTGGTCCGCAGGGCGGTGATCACCTCCGCCCGGGTCAGGGTCCCGTCCTGATCGAGGTCGAGCGCCTCGAACAGTCTTCGGGCCTTGTCACTCGGCACGTCGCCCTCGTTCCTCTGGATCGGCCGGCGGGTCCCCTCCCGCTCACAGGGGAAAACGCCCGTTCCGTCCTTCCGGTTCCATCAGGACCATGCCAAGAACACGGTCAGCCCAGATAGGCCGGGGCGACGGCGGAGTCCATCAGCCGGCGGGCCGTACCGCCGCCGTCGGCGGACACGGTCCACAGATCGGAGCCGTAGTCGCCGGGGAGGGCGTAGACGAGCGTGTCGTCGTCGGCCCACAGCGCCTGGTCGTCGATGGTGCGGCTCTCGGCGGTCGGGGTCTCCTTCATCGTCCGCAGATCGAGCACGTACAGCCGCCAGGGCGCGTCCGGCGAGGCCCCCTTCACCCGCTTCTTGTACGCGATCCGGGTCCCGTCGGGCGACAGGGACGGGCATTCGACGTTGCGGTGCACGGTGGTGAGGGTACGGGCCGTGACATCGCCCCGGACGAGATAGGTCTTCCCGCCCGTCGCCAGGGTGGCGTAGAAGCGGTGGTCGTCGGCGAAGGTGACACCCCAGACGTTGGTGTCGGCCGCGTGGTGGACGTGCCCGTCCTTGACGATACGGAAGGTCTCCAGATTGTCGTCGACCGTCCAGGTGCGGGTGTCGACGATCGCCGTCCGGGTGGAGAAGTTCGTACCGGCGTACGAGTCCCCGCTGACGAAGACCGTCCAGGCGACCAGATGCCCGGAGGGGGAGACCCGGGCCCGGGTGGGGATGCCCGGCACCGCGAAGTGGCGCAGCTCGTGCAGGCTCGCGTCGAGCACCACCGCCCGGTAGGTGTCCCGCAGCGCCCCGTGCACGGCCTGGAGGCAGATGCCGGTGCCCGCCGCCGCGTGGAAGCGCAGGCACTTGACGCCCGACACGGTGCGCGGCCCCTGCGGATCGTCGGCGGGCACGGCGGCGATCTCGTCGCGGTGCGGCCCCCAGGCCAGGTTGCGCACCAGCAGCCGGCGGCCGGACGCCGGCCGCAGGGAGACGCTGCCGGACCGCACGGTCGGACCGTCGGCCTGCTGCTCGTCCCGCATGCCCGACCGGTGCGCCGCGTACAGCACCGCCCCGGCCCCCACGCTCCCCAGCAGCAGGACCGCCACCAGCAGGACCACCAGACGACCGGTCCGGGTCATACGGCGACCACCTCCTCGGGCGCGGCGGCGGGTCGCAGGACGTACGCGGCGACCAGGGCGCTGACGGCCAGGGCGCAGGCGGTGGCCGCGAGCGCGGTCCGCCCGCCCCACAGGCTCCAGGCCGCGCCGAAGGCCAGCGAGCAGAGGAACCGGGCCAGCGCCTGACCGGTGCCGACCAGGGCCTGCCCGGCGCCCTGGTGCCGGTCCGGGACGGCACCGGCGGTGGCGGCGGCGAGGACCCCGTCGGTGGCGGCGTAGAAGGTGCCGTGCAGGACGAGGACGGCGATCACGGCGGGGACGCCGTGCCACGGGGAGAGCACCAGTCCGTACCCGAGCAGTAGGACCCCGTGACCGGCGAGGAAGAGCCGGCGGCGGCTGACCCTGTCGGCGAGCGCCCCGAGCGGGACGGCGAGCAGCAGGAAGACGGCGGCGGTGCCCAGCGGCAGCAGCGGGAACAGGTCGGCGGGCAGCCGTCCTGCGCGCTGGAGCAGCAGATAGAGGAAGGAGTCGCTGACCGTGGTCAGACCCAGCAGCGCCGCGCACACGGTCAGCCGGCGCAGTGCGGGGCGGCGCAGCAGCGCGAACGCCTCCGGCAGCGTCGGCCGGGCCGCCTCGGACGGTCGTACGGCCCCCGCGGGGGTGATGCGGGCGGGCACGAACAGCACCAGCACCAGGACCCCGAGCACGGCCACACAGCCGCTGACGGCGAACACCGCGTCATAGCCGTCGACGGTGGCGCGCAGCACGGCGAAGGCGACGAGGGGGCCGAGCAGCGCGCCGGTGGTGTCCATGGCCCGGTGCACCCCGAAGGCGCGCCCCCGGCGCTCGGGCTCGGTGGCCAGTGAGATCATCGCGTCCCGGGGCGCGGTGCGCAGCCCCTTGCCGGTGCGGTCGGCCGCGAGCACGCCGCTGATCATCGGCAGGGTGTGGGCGAACAGCAGCAGCGGCTTGCACAGCGCCGACAGACCGTAGCCGAGGCCCGCGACCGCCTTGTGCCGGCGGCCCCCTCGGTCGGCGAGATGCCCGCCCGCCAGCCGTACGAGCGCCCCGACCCCGTTGTTGATGCCGTCGAGGAGTCCGAAGCCGAGCGGTGAGAGACCGAGGCCCGCGACGACGTAGAGCGGCAGGACGGCGGTGACCATCTCGGAGGAGACGTCCGTGATCAGGCTGACCGCGCCGAGGGCCAGCACGGTGGAGGGCACGGCGGCCGGCCGCCGCCCGGGACGGATGTCCTGGGCGACGGCGGGCCCGGTGCCGCGGGAGTCCGCGAGGTACACCGGCGTCAGTTCCAGATGCCGGTGATGTCGGAGGCCGAGGCGGCGTTGCCCGCGTGCGCGGACAGGCCCGCCAGGTCCTCGATCGTGCGCAGCACGTTGTAGTGGTTGTAGGTGGTGGCGCTGGAGCTGCCGGCCGTGACGTGCTCCCCGTAGAACAGGGTGGGGATGCGGTTGCCGGAGAGCTTGTTGTCCTCGTCGAAGGTCACGGCGAGGACGCTGTTGTGGGTCTTGGCCCAGGCGGCGTACGCGCCCAGGTTGTTCTGGATCCAGGTGTCGCCGGTGGAGACCGAGCAGTCGTGCATGTCGCTGCACAGGTTCGGCACGACGAAGGACACCTTCGGCAGGGTCGTGTAGTCGGTCGGGAACTGGGCGAAGGTCTTCGCGGTGCTGGTCGGCACGTTGGAGAACCCGAACCACGGGTTGTGCTTCTGCGCGTACTTGCCGCTGCTGCAGGTCGTCGAACCCTGGCTCGGCAGCGACTCGTTGTAGCTCGCCCAGGTCTTGCCCGCGGCGATCAGCTCGGAGGCCAGGTTGGGGGCGGAGATCGAACCGACGGAGACACAACTGTCGTCGGTGCGGCCCTGGTTGGAGCCCGAGAAGAGCATGTAGTAGTTCGGCTCGCTGGGGTGGGTCAGACCGTAGGACTGGGTGAGGTTCGCCCCGCCCGCCTTGATCGTGTTGTTGAGGTAGGGGGCGCTGGAGCTGCCGATGACCTGCGAGTAGGCGTGGTTCTCCATCACCACGACGACGACGTGGTCGGGGGTCGGGAGCGCCGCGGCCTGGGCGGTGGTGGCCGTGGCGGCCCAGACACCGATCGAGGCGGCGGTGAGGGCGACGGCGCCGGCGAGTGCGGCGAGGGGACGTCGGTTGCGCTGGGGAGCCTTGACGGCGGCCATGACTGTCCTCCGGGACAGAAGCGACGGACGTTCGGGGGGAGCGGCGCCGCAACCCTAGGGGCCCCGGGCCTGCCCCGCGTGAAGGCCAGGCGAACGGCGGACACCGGCAGGCAAAGGTCGGGTCAGTCACAGGTAATGCACAGCAAAATCAAGGGGGGGGAGGACGGGCGGGGCGGCATCGCGGGGGAGTGCCCGACACCTTCAGCCTACGCTCCGCGGGCCGCGGACCGGTGGGTCAGCCCTGGGACGGCGGTGCCGTCGAGCTGCGGACCACGAGCTGGGTGCCGACCTCCATGTGCTCCATGAGCAGCCGCTGGCCCTCGATCAGGGACAGCAGCGCACGGGCCGCCTTCTGGCCCATGTCGTGCAACGGCTGGCGCACGGTCGTCAGACCGGGGAAGCTCTGCGCCGCCTGCGGCAGATCGTCGAAGCCGACGACGGAGAAGTCGACGGGCACGGTGAGCCCGCGGGCCCGCGCGGCGTCGACGGCGCCCAGCGCCATCAGGTCGGCGCCGGCGACGAGGGCCGTGGGGCGGTGTTCGGCGATCAGCCGGGAGGCGGCGCGGAAGCCGCTGGCGTAGGAGAAGTCGCAGGAGGCGACCAGTTGCTCCTCGACTTTCAGGCCGGCGAGCCGCATCGCGTCCTCGAAGCCCTGGAAGCGGATGGAGGTGCTCTCCAGGTCCTCCTCGCCGCGGAGGTAGCCGATCCTGGTGTGTCCCAGGTCGATCAGGTGCTGGGTGCCCTGGCGCATCCCGTGGTAGTTGTCCACGGTCAGCCGGGGCAGGGGCACGTCCAGGCGGCGCGGGTCGATGATGACGCACGGCAGCTTCTGCCGGCGCAGCAGCTCGACCGTCTCGTTCTCCAGCACGGGCGCGATCAGCAGGACGCCGTCCACCAGGCCGCGGCCCAGGAACTCGATCCGGTCCTTCTCCCGCGCCGCGTCGTGGTACGAGGCGTTCACCAGCAGTTCCTGCTCGGCGTCGGCCAGCTCGTCGGCGACACCGCGCAGGATCTCCAGCCCGTACTGGCTGGTCAGATCCAGGGCGATGAGACCGATGAGTCCACTGCGCCCGGCCTTGAGGTTGCGGGCCGAGACGTTCGGCCGGTAGCCGAGCCGCGCGGCCACCTCCAGGACACGGCGCCGGGTCTCCTCGGAGGCGCCCGGCTTGCCGTTCATGACGTTGGACACGGTCATCGCGGAGACGCCGGCCTCGCCGGCCACCTGTGCGATGGTCACCCGCCCTGCCACTCCGACTCCTTCTGCCCGTGCCGCCCGGCTCGCGAAGACTTTAGAGCCTGTGTCGTCTCGCCTGTGCCGCATATCCGGGGAAACTTTAACGATAAGTTGCAGGGGGCGTCAATGAAGCTCCTGATGGGAGCCGAGTTCGACTCTGCGAACAGGGCATGTGTCGCCATTTCCTGGGGCGTGCGCGGCCGGTCGAGGCTACGACTTCCGGGCTGGGTGACCACGGAAAGTTACGTATAGATGTCGCCTAAGTTTTGCGTTACAGTTCCCGGCCATCGGCACGTAACGTTCGCCGCATCTCGGGTCGACCCCACCCGGTGCGGCCGGAACGATCCACAACCCCCTTCAGACATGACAAGTCGGTCCGTACCGACGATGGGTGAGGTATGCAATGAAGCGCTCTGGGAGATGTCTCGCGGTCGCCACCACGGTCGCCGCCCTGGCGATGTCGCTGGCCGCGTGCGGCGGTGACTCGTCCGGCGCCTCCGCCGACGGCACGGTGACCCTCCATGTGCAGGCATGGAAGGGCGGCGGTGCGGAGCCGGCGAACGTCGCCGAGATCAACAAGGCGTTCGAGAAGGCCAACCCGAAGATCAAGGTCGACTTCGAGTACATCACCGCGAACGACACCTACGTCCAGAAGCTCCAGCCCGAACTGCTGGGCGGCAAGGCCGGCGACGTCATCATGGTCGACACGGACAAGATGAAGAAGTGGGGCGCCTCCGGCTACCTCGCCGATCTGTCCGGGGAGACGTGGGTGAGCCGGATAGCCCCGGACGCCAAGCCGTTCGCCCAGACCGACGGCAAGACCCTCGCGATGCCGATGGAGCTGATCGGCATCGGCCTGTACGCCAACATGGACCTGCTGAAGAAGGCGGGCATCACCGAAGTCCCCGCCGACTGGCCGACGTTCCTCGCCGACCTCGCCAAGGTCAAGAAGGCCGGCATCACCCCGATCGCGCTGCCCGACAAGTCCGCCTGGACCGGCAGCTCCGTCTTCCAGGCCGCCGGATCGACCCTCGTCTACGACAAGAACAAGAAGTGGGACGCCGACTTCCTGGCCGGCAACGCCTCCTTCGACCCCGACTGGAAGGAGTCGCTGGAGCAGCTGAAGACCCTGGAGGACAAGGGGTACGTCAGCTGGAAGAACGAGCTCGGCGTCGACGAATGGGCCCAGGGCCCGCAGGACTTCAGCGCCGGCAAGAGCGCCTTCTGGTACCAGGGCGCCTGGCAGGTCTCCAACGTCAAGAAGGCCGGGTTCCCCGTCTCCTTCGCGCCCTGGCCGGGCGGCGCCGCCGGCACCAAGCCCAACGGCATGCTCTTCTCCGGCACCATGTGGGCCGTCAACTCCCAGTCACAGCAGGGCGACGCCGCTCGGGAGTACGTCAAGTTCTGGTCGCAGAACCAGAACCTCGCCAAGTACCTCGAGGCCGAGCACGCGGAGTCGCCCTTCATCGGCGGGCTGACCCCCGAGAGCACCGAGACCACGGCCTTCACCGACGCCTTCAAGGACAGCCGTTACCGGATCCTCCCGTCCAACTCCTGGTACGGCGCGGCCTCCGAGACGGCGACCGGCTCCAAGATCCAGGCCTATCTGCTGGGCAAGGCGTCCGCCGCGCAGACCCTCAAGGACATCCAGACCGCGGCGTCCGCCAAGTAACCCACCCCAGCCGGCCGTGGCGGAGGCACGAGGAATCGGCTCCTGACCGCCCCCGCCACGGCCCCCTTCCAGGCACGGGGCCCTGGCTACGGGGCCCTGGCTACGGAGCCCTGGCTACGGGGCCCTGGCTACGGAGCCCTGGCTACGAGGCCTTGGGCACGAGGCCCCGGGCATGGCACCAGAACCTGGGCTGGAGGCTCCGGGCGTCGAGGGCCCGGGTGCCGAGGGCCTGGGCAAGAAGCGCCGGGTGTCGAGGCCTTGGGCACGGGCTCCGGGCACCAGGGTCCTGGCACCAGGAGCCGGGCAAGAGGCGCCGGGTGTCGAGGCCTTGGGCACGAGGCTCCGGGCGTCGAGCGCCTGGGCACCAGGGCCCTGGCACCAGGCGCCGGGCAAGAGGCGCCGGGCGTCGAGGCCTTGGGCACGAGGCTCCGGGTGCCGAAGACCGGGCAAGAGGCCCGGGCGTCGAGCGCCTGGGCACCAGGGCCCCGGCACCAGGACCCGGGCAAGAGGCGCCGGGCGTCGAGGCCCTGGGCACGAGGCCCCGGGCACCAGGACCCGGCCAAGAGGCTCCGGGTGTCGAGGACCTCGGGCAAGAGGCCCCGGGTGTCGAGGCTCCGGGCGTCGAAGGCCCGGGTGCCAAGGGCCTGGGCAAGAGGCTCCGGGCACCAGGACCCGGGCAAGAGGCTCCGGGTGTCGAGGACCTCGGGCAAGAGGCCCCGGGTGTCGAGGCTCCGGGCGTCGAAGGCCCGGGTGCCAAGGGCCTGGGCAAGAGGCTCCGGGCACCAGGACCCGGGCAAGAGGCTCCGGGTGTCGAGGACCTCGGGCAAGAGGCCCCGGGTGTCGAGGCTCCGGGCGTCGAAGGCCCGGGTGCCAAGGGCCTGGGCAAGAGGCTCCGGGCACCAGGACCCGGGCAAGAGGCTCCGGGTGTCGAGGACCTCGGGCAAGAGGCCCCGGGTGTCGAGGCTCCGGGCGTCGAAGGCCCGGGTGCCAAGGGCCTGGGCAAGAGGCTCCGGGCACCAGGACCCGGGCAAGAGGCTCCGGGTGTCGAGGACCTCGGGCAAGAGGCCCCGGGTGTCGAGGCTCCGGGCGTCGAAGGCCCGGGTGCCAAGGGCCTGGGCAAGAGGCTCCGGGCACCAGGACCCGGGCAAGAGGCTCCGGGTGTCGAGAACCCCGGGCAAGAGGCACCGGGCGTCGAGGCTCCGGGTGTCGAAGGCCCGGGTGTCGAGGGCCTGGGCAAGAAGCGCCGGGCATCGAGGGCCCGGGCAAGAGGATCCGGGCAAGAGGAGGACCCCCCCGTGTTCCACCGACGGCGCGCCACCATGGCCGCCTTCCTGCTGCCGGCCATCGTCGTCTACGGCGTGTTCATGCTGTATCCGCTGGCCCGCGGCGTCTATCTGAGCATGACCGACAGCCTCGGCGGCCCGATCGCCCACTTCGTCGGCACCCAGCAGTACCGGGCCATGGCCGACGACCCGGCCGTCACCGCCGCCCTCTGGCACACCGTGCTCTACGCGGTCGTCGTCGTGGTCGTGCAGAACGGCCTCGGGCTGCTCTTCGCGAGCATGCTGTTCCGCCGCCCCCGGGTCCGGAAGACGCTCAACGTCGTCCTGCTCACGCCGACGCTGATCTCCCCCGTGATGGCCGCCTTCATCTGGTCGTACCTGTTCGCCCCGACCGGCGGCATCAACGCCCTCCTCGACCTGGTCGGCCTGCACGGTCTGAACCACGTCTGGCTCGGCGACACCTCCACCGCGCTGTACTCGGTGGCCGCCGTCAACATCTGGATGTTCACCGGCTACTCCTGCGCGATCTTCCTCGCCAGCTACATGAGCCTGCCGGCCGAACTCCTGGAGGCGGCGGCCCTGGACGGCGCGAGCGGCTGGCGGCGCTTCCTCAGCGTCGAATGGCCGCTGCTCGCCCCGGCGCTCACCGTCAACGTGACGCTCAGCCTGATCGGTTCGCTGAAGGTCTTCGAGTTCCCCCTCGTGCTGACCAACGGCGGCCCCGCCGGAGCCACGGACACCCTGACCCTGCTGGTCTACCGGAACGTCTTCGGCGGCGGGAAGTTCGCCTACGGCGTCGCGCTGTCGGTCGTCCTCCTCGTGACCGTGGTCGTCCTGTCCAGCGCCACCTCCTCCCTGCTCCGGCTGCGCGAGCGACGCATCTGATGGAACCCGACGGAAGCGGACGGACCGCCACCATGACCTCACATCTCACCTCGCCGCCGGCCGGCCCCCGCCCGTCCCGCGCCGGCCGGCCCCCGGCCCCCACCCGCCCCGCTGCGGCGTCCGGACCGCCCCGCAGCCCGCTGCGCCGGCTGACCGGCGGCCTCGGCACCGTCCTGCTCTGCCTCGGCACCCTGCTGTTCGTTCTGCCGTTCCTCTTCACGGTCGCCACCTCGCTGCGCACCGCCGCCGATGTGGCGCGCTCCCCGCTGGGCATCCCGCACTCGCTGACCCTGAAGAACTTCTCCGCGGCCTTCAGCCAGATCCACTACGGGCGCAGCACCCTCAACACCCTCCTCATCACCGGCCTTTCCTGTGTGGCGATCACCGTGATCGGCTCACTCGCCGCCTATCCGCTCGCCCGGATCACCCAGCACTGGTCCACCGCCGTGTACCGGCTGTTCATCCTCGGCACCTCGATCCCGGTGTTCGTGGTGGCGGCACCGCTGTACCTGCTGATGCGCGACCTGAACCTGCTGGACAGCTACGCGGGCGTGGTCCTCATCTACACGGCCCTCAACCTCCCGGTCGCCGTGTTCTTCTACACCAGCTTCATCCGCTCCGTCCCCACCGACCTGGAGGAGGCGGCGGCACTCGACGGCTGCGGCGCGTTCCGCACGTTCTTCACGATCATCCTGCCGCTGCTGCGGCCGGTCACCAGCACCCTGCTGACCTTCGTCTCCCTCCAGATCTGGAACGACCTGCTGGTCCCGCTGGTCTTCCTGCAGGACCCCGACAAGCGGACCGTCATGGTGAACGCGTACTCGTTCATCGACCCGCACACCGTGCAGCCGACGACCCTCTTCCCGGCCGCCCTCCTCGGCGTGCTGCCGCTGCTGATCCTCTTCGTCTTCTTCCAGCGCCAGGTGGTCGCCGGCATGTCCGCCGGCGCGGTCAAGTAGCCGACCGCCGCCCCTGCCGCGCGCCGGTCCGGCGCCGCCGCGTGCTGCTCCGCCGTGTGCCGCTGCGCGCCCCCGGCCCCACCACGACCCCCACCGTCCAGGGGTGCCCCCATGCCCCCGACGTACCGGAAGGACCCGCCACCGATGTACGTGGTCTCCTACTTCACCGACGCCGAAGAGGCGCTGTACCTGGCCTACAGCCACGACGGCCATGAGTTCGTGCCCGTCAACGGCGGGCAGCCCGTCCTGCGGGGCACGGTCGGCACCGGCAGACTGCGGGACCCGTTCATCGGGGTGGGCCCCGACGGGCTGTTCCATCTGCTGGCCACGGACGGCTGGACGAGTCCGTACATCGTGCACGCCACCTCGGCCGACCTGCTCACCTGGTCCGACCAGGAGCTCCTCCCGGTGATGGCCGAGGTGGACGGCGCCCACAACGCCTGGGCGCCGGAGTTCTTCCTGGAGCCCGCGACCGGCGTCTACCACCTCATCTGGTCGTCGGTCGTCGAGGCCGGCACCAGCGCCGAGGGCCGGGACTTCGAACACCACACGCAGAACCACCGCATCTGGCACTGCACCACCGAGGACTTCCGCACGTTCTCGGACCCCGACATCTTCTTCGACCCCGGCCACTCGGTCATCGACGCCACCGTGCGGGAGCTGGAGGGCGGCGGCTTCCTCATGGCGTACAAGGACGAACGCGGCACCAACGACCTCGGCACCGCCCACAAGGACATCCATCTGACCACCTTCGACCGCCCCGGCGGACCGTGGACCTCCTCCGTGGGACCGGTCACCCCCTCCGTGGTGGAGGGCCCGTCGATCTTCCGGCGCGGCGACGAGATGGTCATGATCTTCGACCACTTCCTCGAAGGGAGATACGGGGCGGCCCGCAGCAAGGACGGCGTGGCCTGGGAGCCGGTCCCCCTCGCCCTTCCCCCGGGCATGCGGCACGCCTCCGTCCTAGAGACGCCCCTGCCGGCCGCCCTGCCCGCGGGCCGAGGCGACGCATGAACTCCGGGCGGGGTCCGGTTCCCCCGCCCCGCCCGGTGCCCGAAGAGCCGTGTCGCATCCCGCGGCGCGGAGAACCCTTCACCCACCAAGGAGCGTCGCGATGAAGCGCCGCAGAACGGACCGCCCGGGCCTGAGGGCCTCCCGCGTCCTCACCCTGCTCGCCACCCTGGCGGGCGCCCTCCTCCTCCCCGCCCACACCGCCCTCGCCGCCAGCACGACCTACTACGTGAACTGCTCGGCCGCCACCAACGGCAGCGGCACCCAGGCCAGCCCCTGGAACTCGGTGAGCAGCGTCAACGGCACCACGTTCGCCGCCGGCGACAGCATCCTGTTCGCCGCCGGCACCACCTGCACCGGCCAGCTCACCCCCGGCGGCTCCGGCACCTCCGGCAGCCCCATCACCCTGGGCGCGTACGGCACCGGCGCCAAGCCGGTCATCGACGCCCAGGGCGCCACCGGCCCGGTCATCCATCTCCTCAACCAGCAGTACTGGGAGATCGGCGGCCTGGAGCTGACCAACGCGGCCACCTCCCCGAACTACCGCTCCGGCGTCCTCGCCGAGAACAGCTCCGGCGGCATCCTGCACCACATCCGGGTGCACGACATGGACATCCACGACATCACCGGCTACGGCGGCGGCTGGTACGCCACCAACGCGGGCGTCGGCGTCCAGACCGACCACACCACCCCCGTCTCCACCTGGGACGACATCGTGGTCGAGAACAACACCTTCGACCACGTCGACCGCATCGCCGTCGCCGTCACCCCGGACGGGGACGGCCAGGGCACCGGACTGACCACCGGCACCGTCATCCGCAACAACACCATGACCTACGACGGCGCGGACGACATCCTCGTCGTCAAGAACGACGGCGCCCTCATCGACGGCAACAAGGCGGGCTACGGCGGCGCGAAGAACACCTGCCCGCCCTCCGGCCAGTACTGCAACGGCGCCTCCGCCGGCATCTGGATGTCCGGCAGCTCCAACACCGTCGTGCAGAACAACGAGGTGTACTGCCACGTCAACGGCGCCGACGGCACCGGCTACGACGTGGACTGGGGCAACCACAACACCACGTTCCAGTACAACTACAGCCACCAGAACCTCGGTGGCTTCATGCTGGTGATGCCGCCCTTCACCATCGCCAACGAGCCCACCTCCACCGTTCCCAGTGACGGCACGGTGATCCGCTACAACATCAGCGAGAACGACGGCACCAATGCCGGCTGCCCCGCCTCCGGCACCCCCACCCATGGCACCGGCGTCTTCCACTTCGTGGGCAACATCCCCAACCAGAGCGGTAGTTCGGCTGCCGTCCCGCTCATCTACAACAACAGCGTCTACGTCAACAAGAGCGGCCTGAACACCCCGATCCTGTACTCCCGGCGCGGATCCAGCGTCACCGGCACCCTGTCCTTCCAGAACAACGCCGTCTTCAACTACGGCACCGGCGGCTACTTCACCACCAGCTCCGGCTCCGTCTACTCCAACAACCTCTTCTACGGCAACCACCCTTCCTCCGAGCCCACCGACGCGGCGAAGGTGACGGCCGACCCGCAGTTCCGCAACCCGGGCAACGCCAACAGCTCCTCCTCCTACACCGGCAAGAACGCCTACCAGGTGCACCCGTCCTCGCCCGTGCTCCGCGCCGGTACGGTGATCAGCTCCAACGGCGGCAAGGACGCCTTCGGCAACACCGTCTCCGCCACGGCCGCCCCCAACATCGGCGCCTACAACGGCACCGGCGGGAACCTGGTCTCCAACGCGGGCTTCGAGACGGGTTCGCTGAGCCCGTGGACCCAGGCCAGCGGCAACGCCTCCTCCGTCAGCGGGGCCAACGCCCGCACCGGCGGCTACGCGCTGACCACCGCGGCGAGCGGCAGCGGCGCCAACCAGACCCTGACCGGTCTGAGCCCCAACACCACCTATCTGCTGACCGGTTGGGCGAAGGTGGCCAACGCGGGTGAGACCCTCGCCGTCGGTGTGAAGAACTTCGGCGGCACCGAGACCTACACCAACCTCGCCACCACCTCGTACACCCAGGCGGCGGTGGTGTTCACCACCGGCTCCTCGAACACCTCGGCCCTGATCTACTGCTGGAAGAACGCGGGCGGCAGTGGCGCGGGCTACTGCGACGACCTCGCGGTGGAACCCCTGTCCTCCGCGACCAACGCGCTCACCAACCCCGGCTTCGAGACCGGCGCCCTCACCCCCTGGGCCCAGAGCACCGGTACGGCGTCCGCGGTCGTCGCCTCCAACGCCCGCACCGGCACCTACGCCCTGCAGACCGGCGCCAGCGCCAGCGGCGCGATCCAGACGGTGAGCGGACTGACCTCCAGCGGCACCTATCTGCTGGCGGGGTGGGCCAAGGCGGCCACCGCCGGTGAGGAGGTCGCGGTCGGTGTGAAGAGCTTCGGCGGCACGGAGACGTATCTGCGCACCTCCACCACCTCCTACGCCCAGCAGCCGATCTTCTTCACGACCGGCGCCACCGCGACCTCCGCCGGCGTCTACTGCTACAAGAACGCGGGTTCGGCGGCCGGGTACTGCGACGACTACACCCTGATCAAGCTGCCCTGACCCCCGACCCCTGACCCCTGACCCCGACCCGGAACCCTGGGCGGGCCGGCGCAATCCGGCCCGCCCAGGGGTGTGTGCCACGACCTCTTGTGACGCACCTCATATCGCGGTTCTCCGGAGTGGCGTAATGACCCGGCCTCCCCTCGCTCTCCAGGGTGAGTCCGCGGAACCTGCCGCCGCCCCGCCCCCTTCGGAGACCGCCGTGTACATCAGCCTCGACCAGCCCATGGGCGCCTGCCTGCTCACCCATGACCAGCGGGAGCTGGCCGTGCCGGTCAGCCTCCGCTGCACCTCCGACGACCCCCTCGCCGTACGGCTGGTGTTCCCCGCCTGCGCCGCCCTGGACGGCGAGGAGGTCACCTGGGTCGTGGCGCGCGCCCTTCTGGAACAGGGGCTGGACGGTCCGGCCGACGGGGGCAGCGTGCGGGTCCGCCCGCACGGACCGGTGCACACCACCCTGGAGCTGCGCGCTTCGGAGGGCGCGGCCCTGATCCGCTTCGAGACCTCGGCCATCCGGCGCTTCCTGCTCCGCTGGGCCACGGTCGGTGAGCGGGTCGCGCCACCGGCCGAGGCGTCCCCCGTCGCCACGGTGAGCACCATCGCGGCACAGCGCGCGTCCCGGCGGCCGCCGGCGGCGCAGCGGTCATGGGCGATATGACGAAGGCACGGGGGCTGCGGGTGGCCCGCAGGCGCCTCGGCGAGCCACCGGTCAGTCGAACTCCTCCACGTACTCCTCGGGCGGCCCCAGTTCCGCCTGTTCCCGCAACTCCAGTGCCGTGCCCAGGCGTTCCAGTTCCAGCACGGTGACCGTGTTGTCGCCCGTCCGCAGCAGCGGGGCCGGGCAGTACAGGGTCAGCTGGGGGCCGGTCTCCCGGTAGCGGCCGAGCAGGAAGCCGTTCACCCAGACCAGACCACGGCTCGATCCCGGCAGCGCCAGGAAGGTGTCCGCGGGAGCGCCGACGGAGAACACGGCCGTGGCGAACCCCGCCCGGGTGTGGGCGGGACCGGCCGCGACCGCGTCGGCCAGCTCGGCGGAGGTCCATTCCTGGAGGGCGACCGGGACGCTGTCCCAGCCCTGGACCAGACGCCGGTCGACGAGGACCGGACCGAGCAGGCCCTTGTGCCCGCCGATCCCGGGCCCGTAGTTCACCCGCCCCAGGTTCTCGACCAGCACGTCCAGCCGTACGACCGCACCGGTGCCGCGCAGCGGCAGCTCCGGGGAGCCGGGGTCGGCCACCCCGAGCAGGGTGCCGTCGACGAGGACCAGCGCCCGGTCCCGTACGTCCTGGAGGACCAGCCGGTGCTCACCGGCCGGGATCCGGGGGTGCGCGGTGTACCGGACCATGCCCGCGTCCAGTCCGAGCCGCTCGAACGAGGCGGGACGCGGACCGGTGCCGACCGGGCCCGCCACGGCCCGCAGCCCGGCCAGCAGGTCCGCCCGGTGGACCAGCGGCAGCCGGGCCGCCGGGAGCCTGGGCGGCCGGACCTCCGAGCGGAGGGGACCACGGGCGCCGAGCGCCTCGCGCAGCGCGAAGAACTTGGCGGTGAGCGTGCCGTCCTCGGCGATCGGCGCGTCGGAGTCGTAGCTCGTCACCACGGGCCGCAGCCGGCCCCCCTCCTCGTTGGCGCCCGCCCAGAGCCCGAAGTTGGTGCCGCCGTGCGCCATGTAGAGGCTCACGCTGCCGCCGTCGGCGAGGATCCCCCGGAGGGTGCCGACCGCGCTCTCCACCTCCCGGACGTGGTGCCGTCCGTCCCAGTGGTCGAACCAGCCGTTCCAGAACTCGGCGACCACGAAGGGCTCGTCGGGGCGGCGGGCCGCGAGCAGACGCCGGGCCGCCTCGGGCCGGGAGCCCAGGGTGACGGCCGTCAGGGTGCCGGGCAGGGTGCCCCCGTCCAGCATGAGGTCGGTGGGCCCGTCGGCGGTGAACAGCAGCTCGCGCACGCCCCGTTCGGTCAGCCCCCGCCGCAGCCGGCGCAGATACGCGTGGTCGTCGCCGTAGCTGCCGAACTCGTTCTCCACCTGCACCGCCACCACCGGCCCGCCCGCGCAGGCCTGGAGCGCGGCGAGGCGCGGGATCAGCCGGTCGAACCAGCGGCCCACGGGGGCGAGGAACGCGGGATCCGCACTGCGCAGGGCCGGCTCGCGGGCGGTGAGCCAGCTCGGCAGCCCTCCGTTGGACCACTCCGCGCAGATGTACGGGCCCGGCCGGACCACGGCGTCGAGCCCCTCCTCGGCCACCGTGCGCAGGAACCCCTCCACGTCCCGCCAGCCGTCGAAGCGCGGCTCCTCGTCCTCGCGGGGCTGGTGGAAGTTCCACGGCACATAGGTGTCGACGGTGTTGAGCCCGAGGTCGGCGAGCCGGCGGATCCGGTCCCGCCAGAGCCCGGGATGGACCCGGAAGTAGTGCAGCGACCCGGAGAGGACGCGATGGGGGACGCCGTAGCGGTACAGGCGGCCCCCGTCCCAGGTGAGGGCCGCGCTCGCCGTGTCGGTCGTGGTCGTGGTGTGGGCCGGACAGCTGGGAGTCACGCTCGGCTCGGTCACCGGGCGAGCGTATGTTATCGATGCCATGCGTAACAAGAACGCTAGGATCGGTGAGAACACGGGAGGGAGTGCCATGAGCGAGGGCACCGCGCGGCCCAGGCAGCCGAGCATGGCCGACGTGGCCCGGACCGCCGGGGTGTCGGCGCAGACCGTCTCCCGCGCGCTGCGCGGCTCGCCGAACGTCAACCCGCAGACCCGGCGGCGGGTGCTGGCCGCCGTGGAGCAGACCGGCTACCGGTTCAACAGCGCCGCCCGCGCGCTGTCCTCCGGGCGCAGTCACACCCTCGGGCTCGTCCTGCTGGCCTCCGGCGGCTACTACTCGCGCTCGGCGGTGACCGCCGGGGTCGAGGCCGCCGCGGGCGCGGCCGGGTACGCGGTGAACATCGCGACCATCGCCGCGCTCGACACCGGTCTCATGGAGCGTGCCCTGGCCCGGCTCGCCGACCAGGGCGTGGACGGCTTCGTGATCGCCGTCCCGCTCATCTCGGTGACGCCGAAGATGGAGGACATCACCCGCGACATCCCGACCGTCACCCTCGACGGCTCGCGCACGGCGGGCGCCCGGGTGCTCGGCATCGACCAGCGCGAGGCGGGCCGGGTCGCCACCCGGCATCTGCTCGACCTGGGCCACCGGCAGGTCTGGCACATCTCCGGCCCCGACGAATGGATCGAGGCGCGCCGCCGCCGACAGGGCTGGCAGGAGTGCCTGGCCGAGGCCGGTATCGAGGCGCCGCCGCCCCTGGAGGGCGACTGGTCACCGGACTCGGGGCACCGGCTGGGACAGGTCGTCGCCATGATCCCCGAGGTGACCGCGGTCTTCGTGGCCAGCGACGAGATGGCCTTCGGCGTCATCCGCGCCCTGCGCGAACGCGGCCGCTCGGTGCCCGAGGACGTGTCCATCGTCAGCGTCGACGACATCGCCCTCGCCGCCTACTGCGCCCCGCCCCTGACGACCGTCCGCCAGGACTTCTACCGCTACGGCGCCGCGGCCGTCGCCCTGCTGCTGGGCGGCGACGAGGCCGGCGCCGAGGAGCCGGCGGCCACGGCGTCGCTGTCGGTGCGCGCCTCCACGGCACCGCCGCGCCGCTCCTGACGGACACGCAGCCGCCTCGCTTCGGCCCCTTGCGCCGCCCCCTGATCGATGCCACCGTATGGCCTCATGTTATCGGTGCCACCGTAACAGGGAGGACCCCATGAGGAGATCGCTCGTCCTCGCGGGCGCCGCGATCACGGTGCTCGGACTGCTCACCGGCTGCTCGGCCGGGGACGGGAGCGGTACGGACTCCGGAAGGACGACCCTGGAGGTCGCCGCCCTCGAAGGCGGCTACGGCCGGGACATGTACACCCAGGTCATCACGGCGTACGAGAGCGCCCACCCCGACATCGACGTCCGGCTGAAGATCTCGAAGAGCATCGAGGACGAGATCACCCCCAGTATGAAGGCGGGCCGCTACCCGGACGTCGTGGTGCTCGGCCAGGGCCGCAAGGCCGCCCTCACCGAGACCCTCGTCAAGGACAAGGCCCTTCAGGACCTCACCCCGGTCCTGAAGCAGAAGGTCCCCGGCGAGTCGAAGACCGTGGGCGAGAAGCTCACCCAGGGCATCGTCGGCAACCTCAACACCAACCCCTACGGCGACGACAAGACGTATCTGCTGCCGATGTACTACGCCCCGACCGGCCTCTTCCACAACGAGGCCCTGTTCCAGGAGAAGGGCTGGAAGGTCCCGGCCACCTGGGACGAGATGTTCGCCCTGGGCGACACCGCCAAGAAGCAGGGCATCCCCCTGTTCACGTACCCGACGGCCGGCTACCTCGACTCGTACTTCTTCGCGCTCCTCGCCGACATCGGCGGCGAGCAGTTCTACCAGGACGTCATGACGTACAAGAAGGACGTCTGGAAGACCGCGAACGCCCGCAAGGCCCTCGACCTCACCACCCGGCTGCTCGGCTATGCCGCGCCGGCCACCGTCGGGTACGCCAACGAGCAGGACTTCACCAAGAACCAGCAGCTCGTCCTCGACGACAAGGCGCTGTTCATGCCCAACGGCACCTGGATCGTGGGGGAGATGGCGGACGCGCCGCGTACGAAGGGCTTCCGGTGGGCGCTGACCCCGCTGCCGGCGGTCACGGCGGGCGGCAAGCGGTACATCACCACCTCGGTCGAATCGGTGTGGATCCCGACGGCGGCGCGGCACAAGGACGCGGCGAAGGACTTCATCGCCTACCTCTACTCCGACGAGGCCGCGAAGATCTTCGCCAAGTCGAACGCCGTCCAGCCCATCGAGGGCATCGCGAGCAGTCTGACCGGTGAGAACGCCGCCTTCTACCAGGTCTACGCGGACCCGGACGTGTCCGCGCTGGTCGGCGGGTTCGCCGGCACCGCGCCCGTCGAGGGCGTCGACATCAAGGCGACCCTGTTCGACACCGCGAACAGCATCATCAGCGGCGACACCACCGAGGACAAGTGGCAGGCCGCCCTGAACGAGGCCAGCGAGAAACTGCGCGCGGCGGGCGACTGACGCGGTGACCACGCTCTCCACCCCACCACCCGGCGCCACCGACCGCCCGCCGGGCAAGCGGACCCCGCCGCCCGCACCTCCCCGGCGGGCGGCGGCCCGGGGCCGCGGGAACACCGGCTTCGTCTGGGCCTGTCTGCTGCCCGCGCTGGTCCTGTTCACGGTCTTCATGGCGGTCCCGACCGTGAACGTGTTCCGGATGTCCTTCTACACCTGGAGCGGCTTCTCCCCGCGGAAGCGCTTCGTGGGCTGGGACAACTTCCAACGCCTCCTGGACGACGACCAGTTCGTGCGGGCCTTCCAGAACACGGTCGCGCTGCTCGTCGTGGTGACCGTCGTGACGACGGTCTCCGGCCTGTTCCTCGCCGCCGTCATGACCCGGCAGCGGCTGCGCGGCCGGAGCCTCTACCGGTTCGTCCTCTACATCCCCAACGTGCTCTCGGTGGTCGTGATCGCGGCGATCTTCTCCGCCGTCTACGACCAGAACAACGGCCTGCTCAACGGAACCCTCCGGCTGCTCTCGCTGGACAGCTGGCAGCAGATCTGGCTCGGCGACCAGCAGATCGTGCTCTACTCCGTCGCGATCGCCATGGTCTGGCAGTCGCTCGGCTACTACATGGTCCTCTACATGGCCGCCATGGCGAGCATCCCCGAGGAGCTCTACGAGGCGAGCGCGCTCGACGGGGCCTCCGCCGTCCGCCAGTTCTTCGACCTCACCCTGCCGCTGATCTGGCAGAGCCTGCGCACCACCCTGACCTTCTTCATCATGAGCTCCGTCAACCTCAGCTTCGTCCTCGTCCGGGCGATGACCGGCGGCGGCCCCGACGGCTCCTCCGAGGTGCTGCTCGACTACATGTACAAGCAGGCGTACACGAACTCGTCGTACGGCTACGGCATGGCGATCGGCGTCGTCGTCTTCGCGTTCTCGTTCCTCGTGTCGCTCCTGGTGAGCCGGGCGACCCGCCGCGAGCCCCTCCAGTTCTGAGGACCTTCCCATGACCACGCCAGCCGCCCACCGCCCCCGCGCCGCCCGGCTGCTCACCCATGCCCTCGTCGCCGCCCTCGCGCTCGCCGTCGCGGTGCCGGTCGGCTGGGTGCTGCTCGCCTCCCTCAAACGGAAGAGCGAGTTCTTCGGCAGCCCGTGGACCCTGCCGGAGAGCCTGCATCTGCGCAACTACGGCGACGCGTTCCTCGGCGCCCACATGGGCCGCTACTTCCTGACCTCGGTGCTCGTCACCCTGCTCGGCCTGGTCCTCGTCCTCGCCGTCTCGGTCCCGGCGGCGTACGTCGTCGCCCGCTACGAGTTCCGCGGCCGCCGGGTCGTCGAGACCGTGCTGATGGCCGGCCTCTTCGTCAACGTCAACTACATCGTCGTACCGATCTTCCTGATGCTCGTGGACTGGGACCGCGCACTGATCGACGTCTTCCCCGGCGGCTTCTTCCTCGACAACCCGGCGATCCTGTCCCTCGTCTACGCCGCCACCTCGATCCCCTTCACCGTCTACCTGCTGACCGCCTACTTCCGGTCGATCCCCGTCGAGTACGAGGAGGCCGCCGCCCTGGACGGCGCCTCCCGCCTGCGGATCATGACCCGGATCATGCTCCCGATGGCCCGCCCGGCCGTCACCACCGTCATCCTGTTCGACTTCCTCGCCTACTGGAACGACTTCATCCTCTCGCTCACCCTGCTCCCGGGCGACAACAGGACGCTCCAGGTCGGCCTGCTCAATCTGTTCACCGCGCAGAAGGCGGCGGCCGACTACGGACGCCTCTACGCCGGCATGGTCATCGTCATCGTGCCGGTCCTCCTCGTCTACGCGCTCATCCAGCGCCGTCTCGTCGAGGGCATCGCCTCCGGCGGGGTGAAGGGCTGACCCCGGCCCGCGCGCCACCAGCGGAAGGAACACCGACATGACCGACATGAGGGAATCGATGCGTACGGCGCTCCTGGTCGCCGCCCGTACGCTCGTCGCGGCGGCCTGTGTCGCGCTCGTGGTCACCGCCCGTACCACCGTCGGGTGGGGCCATCTCCTGGTGATGCTCGCCGGACTGGCCGGTCTGCTGACCCTCCTCACCGTCTACAACCGGCGGTTCCGATGAGCGGGCCGACCGGCCGCGCACTGGCCGCCGTCCGGCCCAGCCCACGCCAACTCGCCTGGCAGGCCATGGAGTTCTACGGCTTCCTGCACTTCGGGATGAACACGATGACGGACCGGGAGTGGGGCGAGGGCCATGACGACCCGGCCCTCTTCGACCCCTCCGCTCTAGACGCCGACTCCTGGATCCGGGCCCTCAGGAGCGCCGGGATGACCGGCGTCATCCTCACCTGCAAGCACCACGACGGCTTCTGTCTCTGGCCGAGCGATGTCACCGGCTACTCGGTGGCCGCCTCCCCATGGCGCGGCGGACAGGGCGACGTGGTCGCGGAGGTCGCGCGGGCGGCGCGCCGGCACGGCCTGCGGTTCGGGATCTACCTCTCACCCTGGGACCGCACCGAGGCCAGCTACGGCTCCGGCACCGCGTACGACGACTTCTATGTCGCCCAGCTCACCGAACTCCTCACCCGCTACGGGCCGTTGTTCTCGGTCTGGCTCGACGGCGCCAACGGCGAGGGCCCGAACGGCAAACGGCAGCTCTACGACTGGGACCGGTACTACGCGGTCGTCCGCGAACTCCAGCCTGACGCGGTGATCAGCGTGTGCGGCCCGGACGTCCGCTGGTGCGGCAACGAGGCGGGCGAGACCCGCCCCGACGAGTGGAGCGTCGTCCCGCGCGCCCTCCAGGACGCCGAACGCACCGCCGACCGCTCCCAGCACGCCGACGACGGCACCTTCGCCCGGCTGGTCCGCAGCGACGACCGTGACCTCGGCAGCCGGGCCGCGCTCGCCGGACACGAGGACGACCTGGTCTGGTACCCGGCCGAGGTCAACACCTCGATCCGACCCGGCTGGTTCCACCACCCCGCCGAGGACTCCCAAGTCCGCTCCGCGGCTGAACTCTTCGGCATCTACCTCCGCACCGTCGGCGGCAACTCCTGCTTCCTGCTGAACGTTCCGCCCGCCCGGGACGGCCGGCTCCGGGACGCCGACGTACGCGTTCTGGAACAACTCGGGCGGCGCATAGCCGACTTCGAGGCCCGCCGCGTCGAGGCGACCATGACCGTGTCGTCCGGCACGGCGGACGGACCCACGCCCCGGTGGCGGCCCGACGCGGCGGATCCGCTCCCCGCCGCCACCTTGTCGTTCACGGGACCCCGGTATGTCGAAGCGGTCGTCGTGGGCGAGGACATCGCCCACGGCCAGCGCATCGAGCACCTCGTGGTCCGGGGCCGGCACCGGGACGGCCGCTGGACCACCCTCGCCGAGGCGCACGCGGTCGGCCACCGGCGCATTCTCCCCTTCGCGCCGGTGGAGGTGGACGCGGTGACCGTGGAGATACCGGAGAGCCGGGACACGCCCGTCCTCGACCGGGTCGCGGCGATCGGAGCGGCGTCGTGAAGCGCCTGGCCGTCTGGACCACCGGCGCCTGCGCGCTCGTCGCCGCGCTGCTGGTCACCTTGGTCGTCACCCTCGGCCACGACCCCTCCGACGACGTGGCCACCGTGGACGGACATCCGGTGACCCGGGACGAACTCCTCTTCCACATGCGTCGGTTGGCGCCGACCGTGCAGAACGAACTGCGCACCCGCTACAGCCTGGTGGGCACCCCGAGCTGGACCGCCGAGGCCGGCGGCCGGAGCGCGCTCCAGTGGCTGGAGGACCGGGCGCTGAAGGAGATCCGGCACGACAAGACCCTCCTCGTCCTGGCGAAGGAACAGGGCCTCGTCGACTCCGTCGACCACCGGGCCCTCCTCGCCGACCTGGCCGACGAGAACGACTCCCGGGCCCAGGCCATGGCGGCGGGCCGGACCGTGTACGGCGTCGGGCGGTTCACCGCCGAGGAGTACTACACGCACCGCCTCACCGCCCTCACCACGGCCCTCGAACAGCGGCTCGCCAAGGGCGCCGACGCACCCCTGAAGGTCACCGACGCCGAGGTCCGCCGCGCCTTCGACGCCGACCGCGACGACTGGAGCGCCGACGCCACCACCTACACGTACTCCCGGCTCGTCGTGCCGGTGGGCGGCCCGACGACCGCCGAGGCGTTGCGCCGGACGGTGCGCACGGCCGGGAGCCTCGCCGCCGTCGCCGGCACGGCCCCCGGCGCGCGGCTGACGACAGGAACGTACGAGCCGGGCGCCTCGGGCGGCCTGAACGCCCATGACCAGGACCTCGCGGCCGTGCTCGGCAGGCTCGCGCCGGGCGGGATCTCGGCCCCCGTCCAGGGCACCGGACAGATCACCTACTACGAGCTCGACGGCAAGAAGGTCGACGAGGACAAGGCGTTCGCCACGTACTCCCGGCGGATCCGTCTCTCGCTCGTCGAGGACAAGTTCGACCAGTACCTCCAGCGCCGTGTCGACAGGAGCGACATCGATGTCGACACCTCGGCGGTGGACGCCATCAACGCGGAGGAAGTGCAGTCATGAGACCCGTCGACACCGGACCGCCCCGCCGCCCACGGACGCGGTACGCGGGCTTCGTCGCCCTGCTCGCCGCCCTGCTCGTCGGAGCGCTCGTCCCGGCGGCCCACGCCACCACCACCCCCCACGACACCCCCGCCCGCGCCGCCCTGCGGACCGCCTGGCCCGGCAACAGCCCCAACACCACCGGCGGCAAGGACTACTACCTCGACGCCACCCTCGGCCGCGACACCGCAGCCGGCACCTCCCCGGCGACCGCCTGGCGCACCCTCGCCAAGGCCACCGCGACCACCTTCGCCCCCGGCGACCGCATCCTGCTCAAGGCCGGCGAGCAGTGGCCGGACCAGCAGCTGTGGCCCAAGGGCTCCGGCAGCGCGGGCAAGCCGATCACCATCTCGGCGTACGGCGACCCCGACGCCCGCCGCCCCTACATCGCGACCAACGGCAAGGTCCCCAGCCCCTTCAGGTCCGACGGCACCAAGAACCCGGCCACGGTCGGACTGACCGGCGCCATCGTGCTGCGCAACCAGCAGTACTGGGACATCGACAACGTCGAGCTGTCCAACGACGACGACTTCGCCACGGACATCACCTCGGGGACGTACGTCCGCGACGGCATCATGGTCTCCGTCAACGCCGATCTGCTGGCGAGCGGCGCGGACAGCGTCATGGACCACTTCCGGATCTCGAACGTCCACGTCCACCACCTGGACGGCCCCAGCTCCTGGCAGAAAATCCACTACGGAGCGGTCGACTTCCAGGTCTTCGGCAGCAAGAGCTACAAGGAGTACGGCACCGGCGGCTACTACTTCAAGGACGTCCGGATCGAGAACAACACCTTCGAGAACGTCGAACTGCACGCCGTCCAGTTCGCGTTCAACTGGTTCGCCGCCGACGGCACGGACGCCGGGCAGTACGACGAGAACGGCAAGTGGCACGAGGGCTGGGAGCAGTTGTGGGTCCGCACCCGCGACCTCTACAGCCGTGACGTGTACATCGGCCACAACTACGCCGAGAGCATCGGCCAGGGCGCGATCCAGCTCGCCGACACCAAGAACATGACGGTCGAGTACAACGAGGTCAACGGCTTCCTGAAACGCTACGACGCGGTGTCCTGCGCCCTGTACCTGTGGGCGGGCGCCGACTCGGTGATGCAGTACAACGAGGTCTACGGCGGCCCGGACAACGAGTACGACGGCACGCCCTTCGATCTCGAGTACACCAACTTCAACGTCACGTACCAGTTCAACTACTCGCACGACAACGCGGCGGGCTGGATGGCCTACATGGGCAACAGCGCGAACTCCGTGGCCCGTTACAACCTCAGCGTCAACGACAACGGCGTCCTGGTGAAGAACATGCTGTCGACGAACTACTCACCGACGTACTTCACCAACAACACCTTCGTCTACGACGGCGCGGACCTCGACTACGTCCACGACGAGACGTTCCTGAGCCGTGTCTACTTCCTCAACAACGTCTTCCACAACACCTCGACGACGACCGCGACCCCCTGGTACCGGCGCACGGGTGCGCTGCGGCAGGCGGTGTTCTCGAACAACGACTACTACGAGGCGGGCGGGACCCACTCCACCCAGGAGCCCGCCGACCCACGAGGGCTGCGGGCCGACCCGCGCTTCGACGGCGACCCCGACGACTACCTCACCGGCCTCGGCGTGGACCGGATCCGGGAGGCGGCGGCGCACTTCGCGCTCCGCGACGACTCGCCGCTGATCGACGCCGGCCGGTACAACCCGCACCTCGGCACCGAGGACTTCCTCGGCACCCACCTCTACTACGGCACCGCCCCGGACATCGGCATCGCCGAGCGAGCCGTCGGCACCCGGGTGGAGAACCCCGTCGACGACGACCCCGTCGAGGAGGAGACCGACCAGCGCGTCGACCTCGCGCTCGGCAAACCGGTCACCGCCAGCTCCACCCACCCCGGGGCGAACGGCACCCTCACCGCGGACAAGCTCACCGACGGCAGCCTCACCACTCGCTGGGCGGCGGCCGACGACGCGGCCTACCCGGTCACCCTCGACATCGACTTCGGCACCGCCACCACCTTCGACCAGGTCTATCTGGACGAGTACACCGACTCCGGCACCAATCCGAGGGTGCGGACCTTCGCGTTGCAGCGCTGGGACACCGCCACCGGGACCTGGGTGACGTTCGCGAGCCGGGACACCGGCATCGGCCATGACCTCACCGTGACCGGCTTCGGGAGCGTCACGACCTCCCGGCTGCGGGTGGCACTCACCGGGAAGATCGCCACCGAGCAGTACACCCCGACGATGACCGAGATCGCCGTGTACGACGGATGACCCGCGACCGGTGGGCGGACGGCACCCCGCCCGCCCACCGGCACGACCGGCTACGCGCCCTTCGGGGCCGCCTGCTGCACCACCTCGAAGGACCACAGGGTCGAGGCCGAGGCGGCGGGCCGGGCCTGCTCGCCCTCGGCGCCGCCCCGGTGCGCGGACTTCATCGGGCCCTCCATCCACGCCTGGAACGACTCCTCGTCCCGCCAGCGCGTGTAGACGAGGTAGGTGTCGGTGCCCTCGACCGGGCGGAGCAGCTCGAACCACTCGAACCCGTCCGAGTTCTCCACGGCATGCGCCCGCGCGGCGAACCGCTTCTCGAGGGTCTCCCGCTGCTCGGCCGGGACGGTCAGTACGTTGATTTTTACTACGCTAGGCACATGACACCTCTCGTCAAACGGGGCCCCGACTGGACCCCTGATCTGGACCATGTGCGCGCAGTGTCCTACATCCGACAGTCAAGGAAGCGTGAGGACGACTCCGCGTCGTCCCCCGAAGCGCAGCGGACCAAGTGCGAGGCGCTGATCACGGCCAAAGGCTGGGACAACGCGGGCCACTTCGCCGACGTCGGCAAATCCGGCTGGGACCCCAAGGTTGTCCGGCCGGAGTTCGAGGAGATGATGTCCGCCGTTCGTGCCGGGCACGTAGACGCAGTGGTCGTGTTCTCGCTGTCCCGCCTCACTCGACAGGGTGCCCTTGAGGCCATGCTGATCAATGAGGAGTTGGCCGAACACGGCGTGCTGCTCGTCAGCGTGGAAGAGCCCTACCTGGATACGTCCACCCCCATGGGCGTCGCGATCTTCGGCCTTATCGCCGCGCTGGCCCAGCAAGAGTCCGACATGAAGTCGGCGTACATCACGGCGACGAAAGAGACGCTGAGGGCAGCAGGTAGCCACGTGTCCGGCATGGCCCCGTACGGCTTCCAGTCGACGCGTGAACCGCGCGGGGAACTGGTGGTGGTCAGGCTGGTCCCCGATCCCGCTGAGGCCCCGTACGTGCGCGACATGGTGACCTGGGCGCTGGGCGGCATGACCGCATCGGCCATGGCTCGCAAGCTGAACACTGAGCGCGTACCGACCAAAGCAGCGGACATGTCGGCGCGTGTGACCGCCCGCCGGGCCCGAGGCATCAGCCAGCCGCTGGAGCGTACGACGTGGGTGTCGTCCACTGTGCTCCGCATCCTCCGTGACCCGCGCCTTGCTGGCTACGCCGCCGAACGCCAGGGGGCCAAGCGCGTCATCCTGCGCGACGACTCAGGGGCCCCGCTGGCTGCGCATGAGCCGATCATTCCGCCGGATGACTGGTGGCGCCTTCAAGAGGTACTCGACGGCCGTGCGCCCCAGGTGGTCCGTCAGGGTGGCCGCTCGGTGCCGTCTCTGCTGGGTGGCGCCGGGATGCTCTTCTGCGGCGTCTGCGGGTCGTCCATGGTGACCGACCGGAGGGAGGGCAAGCAGCTCTATCGGTGCAACCGGGCCCAGTCCGGCGCCGTACCGGGACACGGTGGTCTGGCCATCAACATGGACGCCGCCGACGACGTGGTGGCCCGTACGGTGTGGTCCCGCCTGTCAGCGCTGGACCCCGAAGACTCCGAAGATCTCGAATGGCTCGCCGAGGCCGCACGCCGGTTTGCAGCGCAAGCGGACACGGGCGAGCGGCAGGCCGAACTAGCAGCCGCACGCGCCGAGTTGGAGCACGTACGGGAAGCGCTCCGCACGCTGTATGTCGACCGGCAGGCCGGCTTGTACGCGGGTGCCGTCGGTGACCAGATGTTCCGTGAGTCCGTGGAGCGGTTGACGGCGCACGAAGCGCGAACGGCCGGACGCGTGGAAGAACTGGGGACCGCCGAGGCTGGCACGGTGGCGATCCCCTCGGAATGGACGGACCCGGAGGGTGACCCGCTGGGGCCGGACTCGACGTGGGGCAGTTGGGGCCTGGAGGACCGGCGTAGCTTCTTGGCGTTCTTCGTCGACCGCATCACCATTGCCAAGTCCATCGGCCGTGGCCGGAACGCGAACACGGAGGATCGGGTGACTGTGCACTGGGCAGAGGCGCCAGTCAAGTAGGCGCCTGAGCGCGCCGTTCACGGCCCGTTGCTGGAATCCCCCTCCGGCGGCGGGCCGTGGGCGTTCCTGCGGGCATTGTGGCCCTGTGGATGGTGTCGGCCGGTGACGAATGACGATGGTGACACCGTTCCCGGTTTGCCCTACAGCGGTAGATGTTCATATTGGTCTCTCCTTTCACCTATTCCGCTGTTGAACTGGCGTTTTGTGGGTCCATGGAGTCACCTAACGGTTGACCTTTGGTCCATCTCCGGTCACCTGCGGGTCCTCCGCCGCTTCGCGATCTTGGGGACAGCGGAAAGGCAAGGCTCGGACGCAACTACAGAGAGTCGGATCTTGAGGAAGTACATAGACGACGTGGCCGCCCGTCGCGCGCTGGAGACTGCCGCCCAGCATGCCGACAAGGCTCGCGACCCACTGCCATTCGTATGGACGGGGGCAAGTTGGGCGACGCCCGGCGGGGAGTGGCGGGATCTTCCGCTGATCCGCAAGGGCGTGGGGGACTGGCTGGCGGACGTGGCCGCCGGACTTCGCTGGTACTACGCCCCTGCCATTGAGGCCGGAGAGCGGCGCGCAGAGTTGGAGCGTCAGGCAGGCGCCATCGAGACCAACGTACTGCTCGCCGAAGCGGAAGCACGGGCGCTCCTGCATCAGGAAGCTGCATCTCTGCGCCATGCCGCTGCCGCCATCACCACTCCCCCGGCTCCGTTCGCGCTGAAAACTGCGCACGTCTGCCGTTTGGGAGGCGTTCTGTGCCGCTGAGCCGGTGCTTGCTCGCTCGCTGGGCACCACTGGGGGTAAGCGGGCGCTGTTCGCCGCGATGGACAGTCGTTTTGGTGCGCGCCGGAAGCTGGCCGGATACGAGGGTTGGCGGGGCGTGGCGCTGGACGACTGACGGTCGCTGGCGGGAAGGAAGGGGGGTCTGGAACTTTTCCAGCTCGCTCCCGGGCACCCCCGCCCTACCCGCCGTGCGCGCGCCCGGGAAATAGTCGAAACTGGTGGGAAAACCGCAGCTCAGCGGTCATGTAGGCGCATAATCCCGCGCTTCGTTAGGTAGTCGTCTCTAGAGTGTGCATCAGGGAAGTCCACTGATCGTCCGGAGGTGTCATGCCCCTGCAGATGAAGTTGAGCGCGATAACACTCGACTGCCCTGATCCGTTGGCTCTGGCGGCGTTCTATCAGCAGGCCACCGGCCTCGAACCCCACCCGAAGTCGGACACCGACTTCGCGGCTCTCGACCGTGAGGACGGGCTCTCCATCGGTTTTCAACGGGTCGACGGCTACCGGGCTCCGCGCTGGCCTGACCAGACCGTTCCCCAGCAGCTTCACATCTGCTTCAAGGTCGAGGAGGACTTGGGGGAAGCCGAGGCCCGGCTGCTGGAGCTGGGCGCGGGCAAGCCGGATCACCAGCCCCATGGGGTCAAGGCGCGAGTTCTCACCGATCCGGCTGGGCACCCCTTCTGCATCGTCAGAGGCTGACTGGGGGTTCAGACCCTCGCTGACGGATACCGGCCGTCCTGGCGTACTCCAACTGGACGTCCTCTTGAGCGTCTATCAAACGATGGCACCCTCAAGTGATCAACGCACCACCCACGGATGATCACGTGATCGTGGAGGCACAGGTGCGTGACTACGGGTTTTCACCGGCTCAGCAGGATGAGATCTGGAGACGGTGGCGCGAGGGGCAATCGTTCAGCTTGATCGGGAGGGCGCTCGGGGCACCGATGCAGAGCGCCCGTCGGTTTCTGCACCAGAGCGGCGGCGTCCGGCAAGAACGCCGTCCGTGCCGGGCTGCTCGCTGCTCTCGACTACATGCGGGAGAGCGACACTCTTGCCGTGTGGAAGCTGGACCGTTTGGGCCGTTCCACCAAGGACGTGCTCACGATCGCTGAGGATCTGCACGCCCGGAGGATCGCGCTGCGGATTCTGACGGGCACGCTGGCTGGTAGCTACTCGCCGAAGGGTGAGGGCAAGTTCTTCCTCACGATGATGGTTGCCTTTGCTGAGCTTGAGCGAGACATGATCGTTGAGCGCACACGGGCGGGTCTGGACGCTGCCAAGGCTCAGGGTCGGACGGGTGGACGGCCGTCCTCGGCAGACGGTTCGAGCCGGTGCGCCTCGCGGGCGGTCCGCCGGGCCTCCCGCTCCGCACGGGCCGACGCGGCGGCGGTGGTGCGGGACCGCTCCTCGGCCCGCCGCTCCTCCTCTGCCGCCGACCGGAGTGCCTCCCGGGCCCGGCGCAGCGCCTCCTCCGCGTCCTCCGCCTCCCGCCGGGCCCGTCCGTGGTGGTCCCGCGCCCGCTGTACGGCCGCCTCGGCGTCGGTGTGCTCCGCGCGCCGCTCGTCCCGCTCCCGCGCGGTGGCGTCGGCCACCGCACGGGCCCGGGCGAGGCGCTCCCGGCGCCGCCGGGCGAGTTCGTCCGTACGAGGAGGGGCCGTACGAGGAGGGTGCGGCGGGTTGCGATGGACCGCGCGCTCCGGGGCGGCGCGCGCCGGGAAACCCGAGGGCGGGACGAGGGCGCTGTCCAGGTGGCCCGTGGCCCACCGGTCCGCCGCGTCGGCGTCGGCGAGCACGGCCTGCAAGGTGGCGGTGACCTCGGTCAGCACGGCGGCCGACAGCCGCTGCCCGGCGTCGAGCGCGAGGTCGGCCGTCCGACGGGTCAGCGCGGCGACGATCCTGCGGCGCTGGTCGGACAGCTCCCGGACCGCGGCCGGGTCCAGGTCCCGGTGGGCCCTGCGCAGCGCCTGCCCCAGCTCCAGGAACCGGCGGCTCTCCTCCGGCCGTGACCGCAGGAGCAGATTCGCGGCCCAGGCGGCGAGGGTGGGCCGGCGGGCCCCGTGGATCCGGCGGGCGTCCTCCGTCCGGCCCGCCGTCCTGGCGGCCAGGGCCAGCTCCTCACGGCGCGCCACGAAACCGGACGGCGGGGTGGTGTAGAGGCCGTCGAGCAGTGCTTCCACGTCTTCCGTCCCGCCCTCGTGTCCGCGCCTGCCCGCCATGCCGCCCAGCCTCCACCGGGCCACGGCACCGCGCACGCCGGGACTCACCTGACCTGATCGAGGGGCGTCCTGGCGGGCGGCCGGGTGCGCGCCCAGTCGTACAGCACGACCGAGCACACGGCCGCCAGCGCACACCAGGTCGAGACGAACTCCAGCCGCCACAGCGCCCAGCACACCAGCGCCCCCACGGCGACGAGCACGCCCAGCAGTGTCAGCCGGCGGTCGCCGGACAGCAGCAGGGAACCCACGGTGGCCAGCAGATAGCCCGTGACGAGGACCAACGGGTGGGGGAGGCCGAAGGTGTAGCCGACGGTACGGCCGTGGATCTCGGCCGTCACCGGGCCGGTGGCCAGCCCGTACCCGAGGGCCGCCGCGGTCGCGACGCCCACCGCCAGTGGCCCGGTCAGCCGGGGACGGGCGGGCGGCGCGGCCGCGCACCACACCCCCGCGGGCACCCACACCGCCAGCAGCGGCAGGGCGATGACGGCCCAGACGACGGTGGCGGCCCCGCCGCCCCCGCCCCGGTGCCAGACGGCCGACTCGACGATCTGATGGGCCCCGAGCAGGAGCGGCAGCGCGGCGAGCGGCAGGTCCCGTGGGGCGCGCACCCGCGCCACCGAGGCCACCCCGACGGCCGCGACACCGGTGCCCGCCACGAGATCGGCCGTCGCACTCCAGCACATCAGGCCACGATAGGGCCGGTCTTCCGGATCAGTGGGTTCCCGGCTGGACCATCCGGTAGAACAGGCGGGCTCCGGCGCGCCGGGCGGAGTGCCGCAGCCGGACCGGCAACGACCGGGCCGGGGCCGGGGCGGGCGGGTGTGCGGCCAGCCGGGGGAAGAGGGCCTCGGCGTTGGTGCGGTTGATCGCGGCGAGCGTGCCGGGGTCCACGCCGTCGTCGAGGCCGTTGGTGAAGTACTGGCCGGCCGGGGTGGGGGCGAAGGGCCAGTCGCTGCCGAACAGCACATGCCCGGGACGGGCGAAGGCGAGCAGCGTGGGCAGCGCGGCGGGGCCGGCCGAGAGCGCGGTGTCGTAGTAGAAGCCGCGCAGGTCGTCCAGGCTGTCGAGGGGGCTGCGTCCGGTGTCGGCGGCGAGGGCGACGGCCATGCGGTGGGAGGCGTACGGGACGAAACCGCCGGCGTGGCTGAGGATGAACCGGATGTTCGGGTGACGCCGGGGGACACGGTCCCGTACGAGGAGATAGGCGGCCCGGGCGGTGTCGAGGAGGAAGTCGGCGGCGAACGGGGGGATGCCGTCGACGGCGGGGCCGGGCAGTTCGGCGGGGTGCACGAGGGCGACGGCGCCGTGTGCGTCCAGGACCCGCCACAGGGCGTCCTGGCTCTCGGTGCCGAGGTAGACGCCCTGGTTGTTGGCGAGCAGGGTGACCCCGTCGGCACCCAGCTCACCGAGGGCGCGCTCGGCCTCCCGTGCCGAGGCGGCGACATCGGGCATCGGCAGGGTGGCGAACCAGCCGAACCGGCCGGGATGTGCGGCGGTGACCTCGGCGCAGTGGTCGTTGAGGCGGCGCGCCAGGCCGGCGGCCTCGGCGGGGTCGCTCAGGAAGCCGGTGCCGGGGGTGGAGACGGACAGGATCGCGGTCTCGGTCCGGAGCAGGTCCATCAGCTCCAGGGCGGCCTCGGGGCTCCAGTCGGGCAGGGCGCGGCCGCCCGCCTCGGTGATGCCCGCCCGGGTGAGGGCGTCGCGGTAGAGGTCCGGGACGAGGTGCTGGTGGACGTCGATACGGCGGGGTGCGGTCGTCATGGGGCGTGGCTCTCGGCTTTCCGGAAGGGACGTTCAGACGAAGATCACCGATACGGCCCCCGGGCCGCTGCACCGTGCCTCGGCCTTCTGGCCGGCGCCGACGGAGGGGGCGGTGGTCAGGGCGCCGGGCAGGACCGGCCGGCCGGTCCGCAGGGGCGTACCGGGAGCGGCGAGGGTGTCGGCCGGCCGGGCCACCGCGGTGGCGGGACGGCCCGGGCGGGTCCGCCGAGCACCTCGTGTCCGGCGCCCGAGGCGACCCGCTCGCCGTCGAGGAACAGGTCGGCGGTGACGGAGGCCAGGTCGGGCGCGTGCCGCGGCGGCGTCCAGGGCCCGCGGACCAGGCCGGCCGAGCCGGCGTTGTCGGCGATGGTGTCGGCCGGGGTGATCCGGCAGTCGCGGACACGGCTGTCGGCGATCTCCCGGGCGGGCGCGACGGCCTCGGTGGCGTCGAGGACGTCCGCGACGGTGACGCCGGGGCCGCGCGGCGGGCGGGCGGGCCGGAAGCAGGTCTCCGGCTCGACGCGGGGCGCGCGGTAGCGTGCGGCGAGGACGGTGGCGCCGTCGCAGTGGGTCATGTCGTCCGGCAGACGGCCGTGGTCGGGCTCGTCGACCCCGAGGAGCCGGCGCATCGCGGCCGAGGTGAGGCCGACCTCGTGGCGGACGACCGAGGCGCCGTCGGTCGGCCTGCGGGCGAGGCCGGACTGCTGGACGGCGTACGCGTCGGCCGGGTCCAGACCGGGCAGCAGTGCCGACAGCGGGTCGCTCGGGCGCACCCGGTGCTCGGCCCTGCGCAGCAGCCATGCCGCCTCCTCGCGCTGCCCGGCGGTCAGGGTCATCCCGCGCCCTCCGACGCCAGGCGCCGGGCCGTCTCGAAGAGCAGCCGCGCGTGCAGCTGGAACATCGCGGGCAGGTCGACCGCGTCGCCGTGGATCTCCCGCTGGATGAACAGCCCGTCGGCGCCGGCGACGGCGTACGTGGTGAGGGTGCGCACGGCCTCCTCGTCCAGCTCGGGCACGAGGGTCCCCACCACCTCGGCGATCTTGCGTCCGGCGATCTCGCGGACCTGGAGGAAGACGGTCCGCCCGCGTGGCTCGGTGGGTCGCCGTTCCAGGGCGAGCATCAGACCGAGGCGCAGGAAGTCCGGGGCGTCGACCAGCGACTTCGCCACGTTCGCCGCCATCAGGGCGATCCGCTCCTGCGGGGTGCCGGCCTCCTCGCCGGGCAGGACGACGGCCGCGAGCCAGGTCTCGAAACTGCGCTCGATGACCGCCGCGATCAGATCGTCCTTGTCCTTGAAGTGCCAGTAGATCGAGCTCGCGGGCAGTCCGCACTTGGCGCTGACCGCGGCGATCGAGGTGCCCTCGTAGCCGCGCTCGCCGGCGATCTCGATCGTCGCGTCCAGGATGCGCTGCCGCGACTCCACACCGTTCGCGCGCTTCCTGCGCGTCGACTCCGCCCTGCTCATGGCGTGCGCCCTTCCGTCGTTCCCGGCACTTGACCCCTCGGTGCGCCCACCTTACCGTAGCGGCTACTCCAATTGGAATGACCACTACAGCAAGAGCCGATGCGGTTCCAGGGACGACAGCGAGGTGGCCCGGTGAGTGCGATCAGTGCCGAGGAGAGCGCCGAGGAGAGCGCCGAGGAGAGAGCCGAGGAGAGAGCCGAGGGCGGCACCGAGGACCGCGTGTACGACGTGGCGGTGATCGGTTACGGGCCGACCGGCGTCACCGCGGCGAACCTGCTCGGCGGCATGGGCCTCCGTGTGGTCGTGGTGGAGCGGGCCGCCGAGATCTACTCCCGGGCGCGGGCCATCTCCACCGACGAGGAGGTCATCCGCATCTGGCAGCGGATCGGCCTGGCCGACCGGCTCAAGCGGGACATGCTGGCCGAGCGCCCCCTCGACTTCGTCGACGCGGGCGGCCGCACCTTCCTCAGCGCGCGCCCCGCCCCGCGCGGACACGGCCATCCGCCGCAGATGTTCCTCTACCAGCCGGCCCTGGAGCAGGTCCTGCGCGAGGGCGTCGACCGCTACCCGAACGTGGAGATCCTGCTGCGCCACGAGTGTCTGCGGCTCGGCCAGGACGCCACCGGAGTGGAACTCACGGTGGTCGGGACCGCCGACGACTCCGTACGACGGCTGCGCGCGCGGTACGTCATCGCGGCCGACGGCGGCTCCAGCCTCACCCGCGCCCAGCTCAACGTGGGCTACGAGGGACGGACGTACGAGGACCGCTGGGTCGTCGTCGACGCCGAGATGCTGAGGCCCTGGCCGGACCACGACCGGCTGCGCTTCCGCTGCGACCCGGCCCGCCCGGCGGTGGACTGCCCCACCCCGCTCGGCCACCACCGCTGGGAGTTCCCGGTCCTGCCCGGCGACGACGAGCGGCGGCTCACCACCGACGACGCGATCCACGCGATGGTCTCCCGGTACGGGATCGGCCGCGACCGGATCAGGATCCTGCGGGCCACCGTCTACAGCCACCACGTCCGCTTCGCCGCCCGCTTCCGGGTGGGCAGGGTCTTCCTCGCGGGCGACGCCGCCCACGCGATGCCGCCGTGGATCGGCCAGGGCATGGCCGCGGGCGTCCGCGACGCGGCCAACCTGTGCTGGAAACTCGCCGCCGTGCTGCGCGGCGAACTGCCCGACACCGTCCTCGACTCCTACGAGACCGAACGCAAGCCGCACGTCAAGGAGGTGACCCGGCGGGCCGTGCTCGTCGGGCGGATCATCACCGAACGCCGGCTCCCCGTGGCCCGGGTCCGCGACACCGCCCTGCGCGCGGTACACCGTGTGGCGGGCGTCGGCTCCCGCCTTGTCGACTCCCACTGGATCCCCGTCGCCCACTACGCGAAGGGCTTTCTGGCCGGTCCGCGCACCAGGGCCTCCGGGCGCCAGATCCCCCAGCCCTGGGTGACCGGCGCCGACGGCGGCCGGGTCCGGCTGGACGACGTGCTCGACGGCCGCTGGCTGCTGCTGCACCTCGGCCCGCCCCGCCCGCAGCCCGCCTGGGACCGCCGCGGAGTGCCCTCGCTGGCCGTCCTCCCGGCCGGATCGCACCCCGCCGAGGGGGCGGTCGTCGACCGCGACGGCGTCCTGCTGTCCTGGCTCACCGCACACCGGGCCGCCACCCTCGCCCTGCGCCCCGACGCCTACGTCTACGCCGCCGCCGGCCCGGGCGCCCCGCTCCCGCCCCCACCGGCCGGCTTCGCCCCCACCCCGTACCGGACGATCCCGACCGCCCCGCCCGCCCCGCCCGCCCCGACCGCCCCGACCGCCCCGACCACCCCGTGAGGACCGTCATGCGCACACCCGCACCCACCGCACCGCCGCCGATGCAGGAGTCGCTGCTCGACGTCGGCGGCCGGCAGATCTTCGTCGCGGAGACCGGCGACGGCCCGCCCGTCCTGCTGCTGCACGGCGGCGGCCCCGGCGCCTCCGGCGTCTCCAACTACACCCGCAACATCGCCGAGTTGGCCAAGGACCACCGGGTCGTCGTGCCCGATCTGCCCGGCTACGGCCGCAGCAGCAAGGGCGTGGACGGGACGGACCCCTTCGGTGACCTCGCCGCCGGCATCCGCGGACTGCTCGACCAACTCGGCCTGGAAAAGGCCCACTTGGTGGGCAACTCCTACGGCGGGGCCGGTGCGCTGCGGCTCGCCCTGGACACCCCCGACCGTGTCGACCGCATGGTCCTGATGGGCCCCGGCGGCATCGGCACCACCCGTGCCCTGCCCACCCCCGGCCTCACCAGTCTGCTCGACTACTACTCCGGGGACGGCCCTTCGCGGCCGAAACTGGAGCGGTTCATCCGCAACCATCTCGTCTTCAACGCCGCGGACGTCCCCGACTCGGTGATCGACGCCCGGTACGAGGCGAGCATCGACCCGGAGGTGATCGCGGCCCCGCCGCTGCGCCGTCCGTCCGGGCCGCACGCGCTGCGCACGCTGTGGAGGATGGACCTCACCCGCGACGACCGGCTGTCCCGGCTGCCCGTGCCCACCCTGGTGCTGTGGGGCGCCGCGGACAAGGTCAACCGCCCCTCGGGCGGCCGGATGCTGGCCCGCCGTATGCCCAACTGCGACCTGTACGAGGTCGCCAACACCGGCCACTGGGTGCAGTTCGAGCGCGCCGAGCTCTTCAACCGGCTCTGCGCCGACTTCCTGGCGGGCCGGCGATGACCCCGCACGACACCGCCTCCGTCTTCGGCGCGGTCCGCCTCGGTCACCTCGTCGTCGAGACCGAGCGCTTCACCGACTGGCGCCGCTTCGGCACCGACGCCATCGGCATGCACCACGACGACCTCGACGCCGGTCTGCTCCGCTTCCGCCTCGACGACCACGCGTGCCGCTTCCTGCTGCGGCGCGGACCCGCCGAGGACGTCGTCGCCATCGGCTGGCACGTCGACGACCACACCACCTTCGAGCGGATCGAGGCCCGCGTCCGGGCCCAGGGCCTCCCCGTCGCCGAGGGCAGCGCGGAGGAGGCGCGGCTGCGCGGCGTCGAACGCCTGTTGCGTCTTCCCGGCCCCAAGGGCATCACCCAGGAGATCTGCACCACCCCGGCCCGGTCGCCCGAACCTCTGAGGATGCTCGCCTCCGGCTGGGTCACCGGCGACGCGGGCATGGGCCATGTCGCGCTCACCTCGGCCAGGCCCGCCCTGACGCGCGGCTACTTCCACACCGTCTTCGACGCCCGGCTCACCGACTCCATCGACGAGACGATCAGCGGCGTCAAGCTCAGGATCCGCTTCCTGCGCGTCAACGAACGCCATCACTCGATCGCGATCGCCGCCGTCCGGGGCCTGCCGATCGACCCCGTCCGCACCCGCGTCCAGCACCTCAACATCCAGGCCGCCTCCCTCGACGACCTGGCCCGCAGCTACGAGCGCGTCCACGAACTCGGCTTCGACATGGCCCTGTCCGTCGGCCGGCACACCAACGACAGGGAACTCTCCTACTACGCCCGCACCCCCTCGGGCTTCGAGTGGGAGGTCGGCTGGAACCCCCTCGTCGTCGACGAGCGCACCTGGGAGCCCTCCACCCACCAGGGCATCAGCGTCTGGGGCCACACCCCGGTGGGCCGGACGATCGTCGACACCCTCGACCAGTTCCGGATCGCCGCCCGCTCGCTCGTCCGCCCGGCGCGCTTCTGAGAGGCCGACCCGGTTGATCAAGGGGTGACCCTTCAGCCACGGCACGCGATCACCCCTGAGCCCGACGAGCCGGAAGCGCGCTCCCACGGCTGGGACCCGTGTACGAGGGGACGTCGCGCAGCCACATGGCTCACCCGTACTACGACCTCGCCCTGACCAGCCCCGCGTCGTACGCCGTGATCACCGCCTGGATGCGGTCGCGGGCGCCGATCTTGGCGAGGACGCGGCCGACGTGCTTCTTCACGGTGGACTCGGTGAGGACGAGCCGTTCGGCGATCTCGGTGTTGGTCCAGCCCTGCCCGATGGCGACGAGGACCTCGCGCTCGCGCTCGGTGAGCGTCCGCAGCCGGGGATCCTCCGCCACGGGGGCTCCGCCGGGCGCGAGGACCTGATGGGCGTACGCGTCCAGCAGCCGCCGGGTCAGGCGCGGGGCGACGACGGCGTCCCCGGTGGCCACCGCGTGGATGCCCGCGACGAGCTCCTCGGGGCGCGCGTCCTTGAGGAGGAAGCCGCTGGCACCGGCCCGCAGGCCGTCGTACGCGTACTCGTCGAGGTCGAAGGTGGTGACGATCAGGACACGGGTGCGGCCGCCGCCCGCGACGATCCGACGGGTGGCCTCCAGGCCGTCCATGCCCGGCATCCGGACGTCCATCAGGACGACGTCGGGGCGCAGCTGCGCGGCCAGCCGGACGGCCTCGGCGCCGTGCGCCGCCTCACCGACCGGCTCCAGGCCCGGGGTGCCCTCGATCAGCATGCGGAAGCCCATGCGCTGCAAGGGCTGGTCGTCGGCGATCAGCACGGTGGTCATGACAGATGGTCTCCCTGAGCCGAAGGAGCCGAAGGAGCCGAAGGAGCCGAAGGAGCCGGCGCGGGGGGAGCGTTCAGGACCACGTCCACCAGCCAGCCGTGCCCCGCCTCGCGCGGCCCGGCGACGACGGTACCCCCGTACATGGCGGCCCGCTGCCGGATGCCCACCAGCCCGTGCCCGGGTCCGTCGTCGTCCCCGTCCGGCCAGGTACGCGGCGGCGCCCCGGACGGTACGCCGGTGTCGGCCACCCTGATCCGCACCTCCCCGGCGTCCACGGTGACGCCGACCTCGGCCGAGGACCCCGCTCCCGCGTGCTTGAGCGTGTTGGTCAGCGCCTCCTGGACCACCCGGTACACGGTGAGCTGGACCCCGCCGCCCAGCGAACCGGGATCGCCCACCGTCCGGTACGTCACCCCCACACCCGCCGCACGGACCCGGCCCAGCAGCGCGTCCAGGTCCCCGACGCCGGGCTGCGGCCCGAGCATCCGCACCTCGTCCCGCTGCTCCTCGCGCAGCACGCCCAGCACCCGGCGCAGTTCGCTCATCGCCTGGCGGCCGGTGTCCCCGAGGATGCGCAGCGCCTCCTGCGAGCGCTCGCCCCGGTTGCCCGCGAGGACCGCGGCGCCGTCGGCCACACTCACCATGACGGAGAGGTTGTGGCCGACGATGTCGTGCATCTCGCGCGCCACCCGGGACCGCTCGGCGGCCGCCGTGAGCCGCAGCCGCTGCTCCTGCTCGATCTCCAGCCGCCGGGCCCGGTCCTCCAGCGCCTCCAGGTACATCCGCCGGATCCGCAGGGTCAGCCCGACCGCGACGGCTGCGGTCGCCGTGCCCAGCAGGAAGAACGCGCCGAACACCGGGTGCTCCATGGGCACCAGGACGAAGACCGCCACCAGCAGCTCCGCCACCGTCACCGCGACGGCCCAGCCCAGCATCCGCAGGGACCCCCGGCGGGCCAGGGTGTACAGGGCGATCAGCGCGGCCATCCCGGTCGGCAGCCAGACGCCCAGCGCCCACTGGACCACCGACACCGCCGCGATCACGAAGAACGTGACGGCCGGGGCCCGGCGCCGCCACCACAGCGGTACGACGAGGGCGGCGACGAGCAGGTACAGGACACCGTTCGCCACCTGGTCGCGTGCGTCGGTCTCGCCGAACGGCGAGGTGCGCCCGCCCTGGAGCAGGTCCGGCAGGGTGATCGCCACGACGAACAGCACGACCGCGGTGTCCAGCAGCCACGGATGCCGCCGGTCCAGCCGTTGTCTGCGGCTCTGGTCGCGCAGCAGCCGCCCCAGCAGCGGATGCGCCCAGGCGTCGTCCAGCCCGGGGGACGAGGGGAGGGCCGTCCCCCGGGCGGTGTCGGCGGCGGCTGCCGCGCGCGGCGCGCTCATGCACACCATTGTCCCCGTCCCCGTCCCGGCCCCGTCCCCGGCCCAGGCAGGATCAGCACCGGGCCCCGCCCGTTCTACGGGTCAGGGCAGTCCTCGTCGGTGCCCTCCGTGTGTGTGCCGTCGGCGGCGGTGACGGTCACCGTCACCGTCTTGCCGTCCCGCAGGGAGACGCGCAGAGCCCGGCCCGCCGTACAGATGAGCTGCCGCTCGGCCAGGGCGGACCTCTCCATTTTCACGTCCGGCGGCAGGAAGACCGACAACCGGTGGTCCTCCCTCTCGGCCCGTACGGGCCTCTCGGCGGCCTCGGACGCGGAGGGGACCGCCGAGGCGGCCCGCCGGGCCGCGTCGATGAGGTCGTCCACGGTCTGCGAGGCGTCCTCGGTCGGGAGGAGGGACTCCGGCCCCGACGCCCGGGCCACCCGTGTGGTCACCCCCTGGGACCGCTCCACCACGTCCGGGCCCTCCAGCATCTGCTCGATGGCCACCGCGGCGTCCCCGGCCTCGGGGACCGCACGGCGTACGGCGAACAGCGCGCCGTCCTGGACGAAGTAGAGCGGGGTCGTCGCGGTGATCCCGCTCGCCGGACCGCCCGCCTCGACCACACCCGACGAGGGGATGCCGCACGAGCAGAGCGCGAGCGCCGCGCCGACGGTCAGCAGCGCCGCACGGCAGGCCGGTCTCGTCACAGGTTCTCCCACGCCGACTCGTCCCGCCGCAGCGGGAGTTCGACCGTGAAGACGGCACCGCCGCCCGGACGGTTGGCCGCGCGGACGGTACCGCCGTGCATCCGTACGTTCTCCTCGGTGATCGCCAGGCCCAGCCCGCTGCCCTCGGTGCGGGTGCGCGCGCTGTCGGACTTGTAGAAGCGGTCGAAGACGTACGGCAGCACGTCCTCGGGGATGCCCGGCCCGCTGTCGGCCACCTCGAGGACCGCGTGCCGCAGCGTGACGTGCGGCCCGCCCTCGGACAGCGTGAGGCGCACCGGCCGGCCGCCGTGCCGCAGGGCGTTGCCGACCAGGTTGGCCACCACCACGTCCAGCCGGCGCGGATCGACCCGGCCGCGCAGCTGGTCGGGCCCCGGCAGCCGGGCCTCGACCGCGTCCGACCAGCCCCGGGAGGAGATCGTGCGCCGTACGGACTCGGCGAGGTCGACCTCGTCCAGGTGCAGTTCCGCCGCCCCCGCGTCGAAGCGGGAGATCTCCATCAGGTCCTCCACCAGCCGGGCCAGCTTCACGGTCTCCTCGCTGATCAGCCGTACCGCGGTCGCCGTGTCCGGATCGAGGTGCGCGGCCTCCTCGTCCAGCACGTCGGTGACCGCCGACATCGCGGCCAGCGGGGTGCGCAGCTCGTGCGAGACGTCGGAGGCGAAACGGCGGGCCCGCGCCTCCATGCCGCGCAGCTCGGCGACGGACTGTTCCAGCGCCGCCGCGGTCTCGTTGAAGGTGTGGGACAGATCGGCGAGTTCGTCGGAGCCGTTGACGTCCAGCCGGGTGTCGAGCCGGCCCTCGGCGATGCTGCGGGTCGCCCGGCGCAGCGCCCGGACCGGACGCAGCACCCCGCGCGCCGCGAACAGGGCGAGCAGCACGGCGACGCCGAGCGCCGACGCGGTCGCCCGTTCGATGGCCGTGACCAGCGCGTCGACGGACCGCTGTTCGTCGGTCTGGGGCACGGTCAGGAAGACCCGGATCCCGGTGGGTATGCGGCCGCCCTCGGCGGAGGCGAAGACGACCGACATGCCGACGACGAGGGAGGTCCGTCCGTCCTTGCGCACCCGCTGGAACACGGTCGCCGAACTGGCGTCGACGGCCTCGCGCACGGCGGGCGTCACCTCGTCGAAGCCGTAGCCGGGCATCGAGGTCACGCTCATCCCGTCGTAGGTGACGAGGACGCGCCAGGTGCCGGACGGTTCGGCGAGCGCCACGTCGGCCGCGAACCGCCGGAGCACCTCCTCGGTCGGCGGGTAGCCGACGCCCGTGGAGAGCCGGCTGACCTGGGTACGCAGTGTCCGGATGACGGTGTCCTGGCTCTGCTGGAGCACCCCGTTGCGCGCCTCGCGGAAGGTCAGCGCACCGGTCGTGGTGGTGGCCAGGGCGGCGACCAGCCCGAACGCCACCACCAGCCGTACCCGCAGCCCCCGCAGCACCACCCGGGACGGAGCGCGCGCCCCCTTCACCTTCACCGGGGTGCTCACCCCGTGCGGAGGCGGGGGCGGTTGCTCCTCGGGGGCGGGCGCGCTCCCGGTCCCTCTGCCGCGGGTCCTCGCCCGCACCGCGCGACTCACCGCGACGCGAACCGGTAGCCGAAACCGCGGACCGTCTGGATGTACCGCGGTTCGCGCGGCGGGTCGCCCATCTTGGCGCGCAGCCGTTTGACGCAGGCGTCCACCAGCCGCGCGTCGCCGTGGTAGCTGTGCTCCCAGACCGCCTCCAGCAGCTGCTGCCGGCTGAACACCTGCCCCGGCGAGGCGGACAGCGTCAGCAGCAGCCGCAGCTCGGACGGGGCGAGCTGGACCGGGGCGCCCCGCACGGTGACGGACAGCCCGGCCCGGTCGACGGCCAGCTCCCCGTACGTGTCGATCTTCGGCAGTCCGCCGTCGCCCGGGGCCCCTCCGCCCGCCCGGCGCAGCACGGCACGGATCCGCGCGTCCAGCACCCGCGCCTGCACCGGCTTGACGACGTAGTCGTCCGCGCCCGCCTCCAGACCGACAACGATGTCCACGTCATCCCCCCGCGCGGTCGCCATGATGATCGGCAGGGTCTGGTCGACGGAGCGGACGGCACGGCACACGTCCAGGCCGCTCATGCCGGGCAGCATCAGATCGAGGACGACGACATCGGGCCGGAAGGACCGCAGCCGTTCCATGCCCTCCTCCCCGGTCGGGACGGCGGCGACCTCATGGTTCTGGCGGCGCAGCCCCAGCGCGACCCCTTCCCGGACGGCGGGGTCGTCTTCGATCAGCAGAACACGTGGCATGGGCTCAGTATCGGGACCGCCGGCCCTGGGACGGGCCTCTGTTACCGGATGATCACATAGACCGGATGATCACCCGTTACGGTTCCGTTATTGTCTGACCCTGAGTCGATCACATCAACTTCACAGTCTGGCTGACCATGAGCGAGCACAAAGCACAGTCCTCCACCACCGGCCGCCGCCGGAGTGGCCCCGCGCACGCCTCGGGGCGGCGCCGCGGGAAGGGCCTGCTGTGGACAGGGCTCGCCGCGACCACCGCCCTCGGGGTCGCCGGCTTCGCCGCCGTGGGCTGGGCGCTGCCGGCCGGCAAGGACGTGCTGTCGAGGGCGGGAGGCGCCGAGAGCGCCGAGCCCGGCGCCTCGCGGTCGAGCGCCGCCGGGTCCGGCGCCTCCGGGGCGGGCTCCGTCGGGTCGGGCGTCGGCGGGTCCGGCTCCGTCGGGTCGGGTGCCGGTGGGGCGGGTGCCTCCGAACCGGGGGTCTCCGGCTCGGCCGGGCCGGCCCCCGGCCGTACCACCCCGAGCCCCGGCGCGTCCTCCTCCGGCTCGTCCGGTGCGACGACGGAGAGCTCCTCGCCGAGCCCCTCCGGGACCACCGTCCCCCTCCCGAGCACCGGCCCGGGCACCTTCGTCACCGCCTCCGGCGGCGGCGATCCGGTCGGCAAGGGGAAGAAGCCCCTGCGCTACCGGGTCGAGGTCGAGACGGGCCTGCGGCTCTCCACCGCGGACGTGGCGCGGCAGGTGGACGCCGTCCTGGCCGACCCGCGCGGCTGGACCGCCGACGGCGCCCTCGCCTTCCAGCGGGTCTCCGGCAAGACCGCCGACTTCGTCGTCAAGGTGGCCACCCCCGGCACCGTCGACAAGGTCTGCCTGGAGGGCGGGCTGGACACCCACGGCGACTTCAACTGCAACGTCTTCGACAAGGTCATGGTCAACCTGGAGCGCTGGGAACTGGCCACCCCCGTCTACGCCCAGGACATCCCCTCCTACCGGGCGCTGATCATCAACCACGAGGTCGGCCACTACCTCGGCCACGGCCACGTCGGCTGCCCCGGCGCCGGGAAGTCGGCCCCCGCGATGATGCAGCAGATCAAGGGCATGGACGGCTGCGTCCCCAACGTCTGGCCCTACGACGACGACGGCAGGGAGATCACCGGCCCCGCCGTTCCCTGACCCCCGCCGAGTACGAAGACCAGGAACTCGCACACACCCGCCGGGGGGCGACCGCGCCCGCGGACGCTCCGTTCGCGCTCTCCCCGGCCTTCTTCCCGCCGGAGCCGCTGGAGCAGCCGGCCGCGAACTGGGCTCCCGCGAGGGCGGTCGCGGTCAGAGCGGCGGCCGGGGTGATGTCAACGTCGGCGGCCTAGGCGTCCGGGGCCGGATCGTCGCCCCGGCCCTGTACCGTCCGTGCCGCTCGCCGCAGTTCGGCGAGGACGGTGCGGACGGCTCTGCGGGCCGCGCGTTCGGGGCGGTGCAGTACGTCGATGTGGCGGGCGGCGCGGATACCGCTGAGCGGGCGCAGGACCACGGCCGGGTGGGGGCGGGAGGTCCAGCGCGGCATCAGGGCGACGCCGCCGCCCGCGGCCACCACCTCCGCGACCACCGCGATCTCGTTGATGCGATGGACGATCTCCACCCTGCGGCCGGCGGCGGCCGAGACGGCCTCGACGGTGGCCATCAGGGGAAAGCCGTCGTGCACGGTGATCCAGGGCTGATCGGCGACCTCCTGGGGCGTCAGCGCGGGCTTCGCGGCCAGCGGATGGTCGGCGGGCAGGGCGATGTCCAGGGGCTCCCGCAGCAGCGGCGTGGCCGTCGCGGTGCGCGGCCAGGGCGGCGCGTGGTCGAGCCGGTGGGCGAGGACGAGGTCGTAGTCGCGGGTCAGCGGCGGGAAGTCGTCCTGCGCCACGTCCGCGTCGTGCAGGGAGACGCGCGGCGATCCGGGTGTGCCGAGGCCCCGCAGCAGGAGCGGGAAGAACGCGGCGGCCCCGCTGTGGAAGGCCGCCACCGACACCGCGCCGTCGGGCCGTTCCACGAACTCGTCCACGGCGTGGCGCGCCCGGGCCAGCGCCGTCTCCACCCCGATCGCCGCGTCGGCCAGCGCCTGACCGGCGGCGGTGAGGACCAGCCGACGGCCGTCGCGCTCGGTGAGCGGCACCGGGATCGACCGCTGAAGCAGCCGCAGCTGCTGCGAGATCGCCGAGGGCGTCACCCGCAGCGCCTCGGCGGCCGCGGTGACGCTGCCCAGCTCGCCCAGTTCCCGCAGCACCCGCAGCTGCCTCTCGTCCATGCCGTGAGTGTAGCTTCGCTTAAGCGTTGTTTGAGCAAGTCGTCGTTTACTTCAACATACAGGTCCGCGAGGGTGGATCCCATGCCAGCCACCCGCCGCACGGACGTGGTGCTGCTGGCCGTCGCCGTCGTCTGGGGTTCCAGCTATCTGTCGGCGAAGACGGCCACGGCCACCACCCCGGTCCTCCTCGTCCTCTTCCTGCGCTACGCCCTCTCCGCCGCCGCCTGTGTCGCCGTGGTCACCGCCCTGCGCGCGAGGTCCGGCCCGCTCACCCGGGACGAGGCGGTGCGCGGCTGTCTGCTCGGGGTCACCCAGGCCGCCGTCCTCGTCCTGGAGACGTACGGCGTCGCCCACACCAGTGCCGCCAACGCGGGCCTGATCATCAGCCTCACCCTGGTCCTCACGCCGGTGCTGGACCGTGCCGGGCGCCCCGGCGGACCGCCGCCGGCGTTCTTCCTCGCCGCCGGTGTCTGTGTCGCGGGCGTGGGCCTGCTCGTGTCGGGCACCGGTCTGCGCGCTCCCGGCGCCGGTGATCTGCTGATGCTCGCGGCGGCGGTGGTCCGGGCGGGCCATGTGGTGCTCGTCGGACGGCTCACCACGGGCCGGGCGATACGACCGCTGCACCTGACGACCGTGCAGGTCGTCGTCGGCACGGTCCTGTTCCTGCCCTGCGCGGCGACCGGGCTGCCGGAGCTGGCCCGCATCGACGCCGCCACCTGGGCCCAGCTCGCCTATCTGGCCCTGTTCTGCGGGCTGTTCGCCTTCCTGGCGCAGACCTGGGCGGTGCAGCGCACCTCGGCGACCCGCGCGAGTCTGCTGCTGGGCACCGAACCGGTCTGGGCCCTGCTGGTCGGCATCGGCTTCGGCGGCGAACACCTCACCGCGCTCTCCGCCCTCGGAGCCACGCTGATCGTCACCGGCACCTACTGGGGCCAGACCGTCGAACGCCGCACCCGCGGGCTCCACCCGACCAAGCCGGCTCACCCCACCGGGCCGGCTCACGGCCCCGGGCTGGACCACGGCCCCGGGCCGGACCACCGCCCAGAGCCGGACCGCCGCCCAGAGCCGACGCCGTCCCCATGAGCCGCGGACCGTCTCCCCGCAGCCTCCGGCCGTCTCCCTGAGCCGGTATCGCTTGCCTGAACCGTCTCCGTCCCCTCAGTCGCGGACCGTTTCCCTGAGTGGGGGGGCATCCTCCTGAGCCGGGGACATCCCCCTGAGCCGGGGCTTCTCCCTGAGGTCGGATCGGTTGGCTAGTCGAGTGTGCGTAGTGTCGTCAGGCGTTCCGTCAGGTAGGTCCGGCACCAGGTGAGGTGGTCGCTGTCCTCGTAGCCGCGCGGACCGCACTCCACCACCACCAGCAGTCCCAGGTAGAGGCCGTAGAGCGCCAGGCGGTGCCGGAGGGCGGGGGTGAAGTCGAGCCGGCCCCCGGCCTCCCGGTATCCGGCGACGAGGTCGCTGTCCGGCCCCACGTCCCCGCCGAGCTCCAGGGAGACCAGCTCGGCCGCGGGGTCGCCCCAGAAGGCACGCTCGTGGTCGATGAGACCGGTGATCCTGGGGGCGGAGCCGACGGAGCCCTCGGCCCCCGCCGCATCGGAGACGCTGACGAAGATGTTCCCCGGCCACAGGTCGAAGTGGACCAGACACGGCCGGGTGACCTCGTCCAGGGCGGTCCCGCCGGCCGCCACCAAGGCCCTGATCTCCGCGTGCGACGCGCCGAGGTCGGAGCCCCAGTGCTCCGCGTCCGCCAGCAGCGCCTCCACCATGGCGGTGAACGCCGTCCGCCAGTCGGGGGCGGACAGCCCGGACTCGGGGGCCGGGTAGCCGAACCGTCCGTCCTCGGCGACCAGCGTGTGCAACCGGGCGGTGATCCCGCCGAGCTCGCGCCGCAGCGCGCCCTCGGCCGCGGCGGGCAGCCGGTCGGCCACCTTGTCCCACGGGCTGCCGTCCAGCACGGACACCGCGAGGAAGTCCTCGCCCGCGTACAGCAGATCGGGGGTGGGCACCCCGCCACCCGCCGGGGACGCGAGCCGCCGGTACATCGCCGCCTCGGTCGCCATGATGCCCCGCTCGTAGCGCAGGACGGGCGTGCCGGCGGGCGGCGCGAGCTTCACCACCGCCGTACGGCCGTCGTCGAACCGCACCCGGTAGGCGGTGTTGAACCAGCCGTCGGTCAGCTCCGTCTCCAGCCGGCACCCGACACCCGTCGCCTCGCGCATCAGGACGTCCAACTCCTCGGCGGACAACCGGCGTTTGGTCAGGCTCTGCATGCGTCGGCTCGCTTCCGGTCGTCGGCACGGGGTGCTGGGAGCGCTCACATTCTGCGCGGTGCGCCGATCGGCGGTCCAGTGCTCAGCCGACCGCGGCGCCGAACCACGCCGACAGCCTCCCGGCCAGCTCCCCCTGGTCCTCGCCGACCCACACCACATGCCCGTCCGGCCGCAGCAGCACCGCGGGCACGTCCAGCTCCTCGCTGACGTCGACGACATGGTCGACCCGGTCCGCCCAGCCCGTCACCGACAGCCGCCCGGTCCGGTCGAGCAGCAGCCCGCGCCCGCCGTGCAGGAGCGGGTACAGACGCCCCCGCTCCTTCAGCGCCACGTCCCGCAGCCGCCGGCCGAGCAGCTCGTGGCCCTCGCCGACGTCGTAGCGGACCTCGACCGCGGTGATCATCCCGGTCACGTACCGGTTCACCTCCTCGATGTCCATCAGCCTCGAGAACAGCTCCCGCAGTGCGGTCGGACCCGGTTCCGCCCCCAGCAGCGTGATCGCCGCCCGGGTGTTGTCCAGTACCCGGGCGCCCACCGGGTGGCGCTCGGTGTGATAGCTGTCCAGCAGCCCGTCGGGGGCCCAGCCGGCGATCTCGGCGGCCAGCTTCCAGCCCAGGTTGAACGCGTCCTGGACGCCCAGGTTGAGCCCCTGCCCGCCGGTCGGCGGGTGGATGTGCGCCGCGTCGCCGGCCAGCAGCACCCGCCCGACCCGGTAGCGCTCGGCCTGCCGGGTGGCGTCGCCGAACCGGGACAGCCAGCGCGGCGAGTGAGCCCCGAAGTCGGTGCCCGCGAAGGCCCGGAGCTGCCGCCTGAACTCCTCCAGCGTCGGCGGCGTCGTCCGGTCCTCGCTCACCCCGTCGGCGGGCACGATGACCCGGTACGCCCCCTCGGCGACGGGCGCCGCGCCGAAGCGCAGCTGGGTCCTGCGGACCTCCTCCACCACGGCGGCGATCCTCGCCGGGTCCTCGGCCAGCTCCATCTCACCCAGGAGCGTCTCCACGGTGGCGGGCTCACCGGGGAAGGCGACCCCGAGCTGCCCGCGCACCAGACTGCGGCCGCCGTCGCAGCCGACGAGGTAGCGGGAGCGCAGCCGCGTCCCGTCCGCCAGCTCGGCGGTGACCCCCTCGTCGTCCTGGCTCACCCCGACCACGTCACAGCCGCGCCGGATCTCGGCGCCCACCTCCACGGCCCACTCGTTCAGCAGCCGCTCGGTGACCGGCTGAGGGGTGGCCAGGCCGTACGCGTGCGCCGTGTCCAGCCGGTCCGGCCACGGCTTCACGATGCCGCCGAACAGGCCCCCGACCGAGAACTTCTCGCTGACCGCGAGGAACCGCTCCAGCAGCCCGCGCTGGTCCATGATCTCGACGCTGCGCGCGTGCAGGCCCTGTCCCCGGGACTGCGGGGTCGGCTCGGTCAGCCGCTCCAGCACGACCACCCCCACGCCGTGCAGCCGCAACTCGGCGGCCAACATCAGACCGGTCGGCCCGCCGCCCACCACGATCACATCGATCATCGAAACGCCCATACGCCGCGCATCCCCCAGGCCGAGAGTCAAATTCCGGGCACCATCCCGTGGTGTTCGTGCACCATCCTCTGATGGACGACACCCCGAGCCGTTTCCCCGACACCCTGCCCGCCCTGCGCGCCCGTACCCGCGCCGCCGGTTTCACCATGTCCTGCGAGGACCGCACCGGAAGCCTCCTGGCCGTCCTCGCGGCCGCCCGTCCCGAGGGACGCGTCCTCGAACTCGGCACCGGGACGGGGGAGGGGACCGCCTGGCTCCTCAGCGGGATGGGCCCCGCCGCCCGCCTGGTCACCGTGGAGCTCGAACCCGCCCACCAGGCCGTCGCCCGCGAGGAGCTGTCCGCCGACACACGGGTGACCTTCGTGGAGGGGGACGGCGGGGCGTGGCTGGACGCCTACGACGGCGCGCCCTTCGACCTGGTCTTCGCGGACACCTGGCCGGGCAAGTTCAACCGTCTCGACCGGGCGCTGGACCTGGTCGCGCCGGGTGGGACCTATCTGATCGACGACCTCGACCCGCAGCCCGGCTGGCCCGAGGGCCACCAGGCGTCCGTGGAACGGCTGCTGGCCGAGCTGGAGGCGCGCGAGGACTTCCGCTGCGTCCGGCTGGCCTGGGCCAGCGGGCTGCTGATGGCGGTGCGCTCGTCCGCGGACCGGGGTCAGTCCCCGACCGGGGACTGAACCGGCCCCCCGAACGCCCCGAGGATCCGCTCGGCGGCCAGAGTCGCCGTCAACTCGCCGTCCCTGACCCGCTGTTCGAGGGCCGGCGCCAGGGCTCGTACCGCGGGATCGGCGTGCAGCCGGCCCAGGAGTTCGTCGCGGACCATGCTCCAGGTCCAGCCGACCTGCTGGTCCCGGCGCTTGGCGGTGAGCCGGCCGGTGGAGTCCAGCAGCGCGCGATGCTGTTCGAGACGCTCCCGGACGGTGTCCAGGCCGGTCGACTCCCGGGCGCTGCAACTGAGCACCGGCGGGGTCCAGACCGGGTCGGGGCCGTGCATCAGCCGCAGGGCGCCGGTGAGTTCGCGCGCCGCGGCCTTCGCGTCACGTTCGTGCGGGCCGTCCGCCTTGTTCACGGCGATCACGTCCGCCAGCTCCAGGACGCCCTTCTTGATGCCCTGGAGCTGGTCGCCGGTACGGGCGAGGGTGAGCAGCAGGAAGGAGTCGACCATGTCGGCCACCGCGGTCTCGGACTGCCCGACGCCGACCGTCTCCACCAGGATCACGTCGTAGCCGGCCGCCTCCATCACCACCATCGACTCCCGGGTCGCCTTGGCGACCCCGCCGAGGGTGCCCGCGCTGGGGGAGGGCCGTACGAAGGCCGCCGGGTCGACCGCGAGGCGCTCCATCCGGGTCTTGTCGCCCAGGATGGAGCCGCCCGTACGCGTCGAGGACGGGTCGACGGCCAGCACCGCCACCCGGTGGCCCAGCGAGGTCAGCAGCGTGCCGAAGGCGTCGATGAACGTCGACTTGCCGACCCCCGGCACCCCGCTGATCCCGATCCGCCGCGCCCGGCCGCTGTGCGGCAGCAGCGCGGTCAGCAACTCCTGGGCCAGCGCCCGGTGCTGGGGCCGGGTGGACTCGACGAGGGTGATGGCGCGGGCGATCAGCGCCCGCTTCCCGTCGAGCACCCCCTTCACATACGCGTCGACATCGATCACAGCTCGTGCCCGAGGTCGGCACCCAGCCTCGCCACCAGGTCGTGCGCCGCGTCCGGGATGACCGTGCCCGGCGGGAAGACGGCCGCCGCGCCCATCTCGAGGAGCGTCGGGACGTCCTGCGGCGGGATGACCCCGCCCACCACGATCACGATGTCCTCGCGCCCCTCCTCGGCGAGCGCCTCGCGCAGCGCCGGGACGAGGGTGAGGTGTCCGGCGGCCAGGGAGGACACCCCGACGATGTGCACGTCCGCCTCGACCGCCTGGCGGGCCACCTCGGCCGGGGTCTGGAACAGCGGGCCGACGTCCACGTCGAAGCCGAGGTCGGCGAACGCGGTGGCGATCACCTTCTGGCCGCGGTCGTGGCCGTCCTGGCCCATCTTGGCGACCAGGATGCGCGGACGGCGGCCCTCGGCCTCCGCGAACGCGTCCACCAGGGCGCGGGTGCGCTCCACGGACGGGGAGTCTCCTGCTTCGGTGCGGTACACGCCGGAGATCGTACGGATCTGGCTCGCGTGCCGCCCGTACACCTTCTCCAGGGCGTCCGAGATCTCGCCGACGGTCGCCTTGGCGCGGGCCGCGTCCACCGCCAGCTCCAGCAGGTTGCCCTCACCGCCGGCGGCGCGCGTCAGCGCGTCCAGCGCGGCCTGGCAGGCCCGCTCGTCCCGCTCCGCGCGCAGCCGCCGCAGCTTCTCGATCTGCTGGGCGCGCACCGAGGAGTTGTCGACCTTGAGGACCTCGATCGCCTCGTCGCTGGCCACGCGGTACTTGTTGACGCCGATGACGGGCTGGCGCCCGGAGTCGATCCGGGCCTGGGTGCGGGCCGCGGCCTCCTCGATGCGCAGCTTGGGGATGCCGGCGTCGATCGCCCTGGCCATGCCGCCCGCCGCCTCCACCTCCTGGATGTGCTGCCAGGCCCGGCGGGCGAGGTCGTACGTCAGCTTCTCCACGTACGCGCTGCCGCCCCAGGGGTCGATCACCCGGGTGGTGCCGGACTCCTGCTGGATCAGCAGCTGGGTGTTGCGGGCGATGCGCGCGGAGAAGTCGGTGGGCAGCGCGAGGGCCTCGTCGAGGGCGTTGGTGTGCAGCGACTGGGTGTGGCCCTGGGTCGCCGCCATCGCCTCGACACAGGTCCGCGTGACGTTGTTGAAGACGTCCTGCGCGGTCAGCGACCAGCCGGAGGTCTGCGAATGGGTGCGCAGCGACAGCGACTTGGTGTTCTTCGGGTCGAACTGCTTCACCAGCTTCGCCCACAGCAGGCGCGCCGCCCGCAGCTTGGCGACCTCCATGAAGAAGTTCATGCCGATCGCCCAGAAGAACGACAGCCGGGGCGCGAACGCGTCCACGTCCAGGCCCGCCTCCCGGCCCGCCCGGATGTACTCCACACCGTCCGCGAGCGTGTACGCCAGCTCCAGGTCCGCCGTCGCACCGGCCTCCTGGATGTGGTAGCCGGAGATGGAGATGGAGTTGTAGCGGGGCATCCGCTGCGAGGTGTACGCGAAGATGTCGGAGATGATCCGCATCGACGGCTTCGGCGGATAGATGTAGGTGTTGCGGACCATGAACTCCTTGAGGATGTCGTTCTGGATGGTCCCGGCCAGCTTCTCGGGCGGTACGCCCTGCTCCTCCGCCGCCACGATGTACAGCGCCAGCACCGGCAGCACGGCGCCGTTCATCGTCATCGACACCGTCATCCTGTCGAGGGGGATCCCGTCGAACAGCTGCCGCATGTCGAGAATCGAGTCGATCGCCACGCCCGCCATGCCGACGTCACCGGTCACCCGCGGGTGGTCGCTGTCGTAGCCGCGGTGCGTGGGCAGGTCGAAGGCGACCGACAGGCCCTTCTGGCCGGCCGCGAGGTTGCGGCGGTAGAAGGCGTTGGACTCCTCGGCCGTGGAGAAGCCCGCGTACTGACGGATCGTCCAGGGCTGGTTGACGTACATCGTCGGGTAGGGGCCGCGCAGATACGGGGCGATGCCCGGGTGGGTGCCCAGGAAGTCCAGGCCCTCCAGATCCTGCCCCGTGTACAGCGGCTTGACCGCGATGCCCTCCGGCGTCTCCCAGAGCAGATCGTCCCCGCCGGCCGCCTTCTTCACGGCCGTACGCCACTCGTCGGCACCGCCGTCGGCGACCGGGGTCCCCAGCTCGATCCCGGAGAAGTCGGGGACGGAGGGGCCAGAAGGGGCGGTCATCAGGACACTCCCATGCGGTCGAGGGTGGCGGACAGAACGGCGACCGCGTCACAGCCCGCGAAGACGTACGCGTCGACATCCGGGTACTGCCCGGGACGCCCGGCGAGGAACACCTGCGCGGCACCTGCGGCCTTCAGCCGCGCCGCCTCCGCGCCGGCCCGCTCCTCGTACAGCGCGTCGCTGGAGCACAGACAGGCCTCGCCGGCTCCGCTCTCCTCGAACGTGCCCTCGGTGACCGGCTCGATGCCGCCCGCCTGGAAGAGGTTGGCGGCGAAGGTCAGCCGCGCGGTGTGCGCGGCGGCCGGGCCGAGCGCCGCCAGGAACACCCGCGGCCGGGATCCGGTCGCGGCGAGGTGGGCGTCCGAACGGGCCCGCAGCTCCTCGAACGCCTCGTCGCGGCGCACCCGCGGCAGACCGCCGGAGCGGGGCGCGGGCGCGCTCTCCCGGACGACCGGCTTCTCGGCGAGGAACGGGAACTCGCTGACCCCCGTGACGGGTTCGCGGCGCTTGGCGAGCCGCTTGGAGCGCTCCGCCCAGGTCGTCGCCAGGTCGGTGCGCAGACGGCCCGAGCGCAGCACGGCCGCCTGGCCGCCGTCGCGCTCGATCGTGCGGAAGAACTCCCAGCCCGCGCGGGCGAGTTCGTCCGTGAGCCGCTCCACGTACCAGGAGCCGCCCGCCGGGTCGATGACCCGGGCGAGATGGGACTCCTCGATGAGGATCGTCGAGGTGTTGCGGGCGATCCGGCGGGCGAACGCGTCCGGCAGCCCGGCCGCGTCGTCGAACGGCAGCACGGTGACCGCATCGGCCCCGCCCGCCCCGGCGGCCAGCGTGGCCACCGTCGCGCGCAGCATGTTCACCCACGGATCACGCCGCGACATCATCACCGGCGAGGTCACCGCGTGCTGCACCTGCGCACCCGCGGCGGGCGCCCCGCACACCTCGGCCACCCGGGCCCACAGCCGGCGCGCGGCGCGCAGCTTGGCGATCGTCAGGAACTGGTCGGCGGTGGCCGCGTAACGGAACTCCAGCTGAGCACAGGCCTGTTCGACGCTCAGCCCGGCCTCGGTCAGCGCCCGCAGATACGCGACACCCGTCGCCAGCGACGCACCCAGCTCCTGGGCGGCCGAGCCGCCCGCCTCGTGGTACGGCAGCGCGTCCACCGTCAGCGCCCGCAGCCCCGGGTACTCCGCGGCGCACAGCCGCGCCAGCGCGGCGGCCGGCGCGAAGTCCGCGGTCTGCCCGGTACGGGCCTCGTGCCCGAGCGGGTCCGCGCCCAGAGAGCCGCGCACCGCGTCCTTGGCGACGCCCCGGTCCGCGTACAGCCGCAGCAGCTCCCGCGCGGCGGGCTCGGCATCGGCACCCGCGTCCAGGACGACCGGCGCCAGGTCGAGATAGACCCCGTCGAGGACCGTGGCGAGCGACGACACCGGGATGCCCGCCTCGCCGACGACCAGCCACAGGGAGGTGACGCCGTTCTCCAGGTCCGTGAGCACCGCACCGTTGTCGGCCATCTGGTGCCGCTGCCGTACGTCCCACCCCCCGAGCGTGTTCCCTTCCGGCCGACCGGACCGGACGAAGGGGGCGAATCCGGGGAAACCCGGCTCGGGCGCGATGTCGTGCGCGGTGTACAGAGGACGGGTGCGCAGCCCGTCCTCGAGCGCGGTGGACAGGGCTTCCTCGGCCTGAGCTCCCTCGACGTCCTTGCCCGACTTGCGCAGCACGCCCGCGACGAGGCGCTGCCACTGCTCGTGGGTGGAGTCAGGGAACTCGGCGGCCAGCTCAAGCCCGTCGTCAGGCAGGACCGTCATGCTCGGATGGTAGGCCAGAGGCGCAAAGGGGCAGCAGAGGGCACGGCTGTGACGTTTCCCTCCCCCAGAATGTGATGCCGTTCACCGGCCGCCGCCCGCGGAGCCGTTGGGCCGTTCGGCCGCGTCCCGCAGGCCCGCTCCGGTCCCGGCTGGGACGTTGGCCGGGTGAGCGACAGCCAGCAGGCCATGCTGACCGGTGCGCGCGGCCCCGGCTCCCCGAGGACGGGCCGCGCCCCGTGGCGGTCCGGGCCGGACGTCGGGCCGCTCGCCGTGGCCGGCGCGTTCACCCTGGCCCAACTCCTGTTCGTACGGCCGGGAATGGGGCTCGGCTGGGACGAGTCGGTCTATGTCAGCCAGGTCTCCTCGCACGCCCCGGCCGCGTTCTTCAGCGCCCCGCGCGCCCGCGGCGTCCCGCTGCTGGTGGCGCCGGTCGCGCTCTGGTCGTCGTCCGTCGTGCCGCTGAGGGTCTATCTGGCCGTCCTGTCCGGGCTGGGGCTCCTCCTCGCCCTGCGCGCCTGGCGCGGGGTCTTCCCGCCCCGGGTGCTCACGGTCGCGGGCGCCCTGTTCGCCTCCCTGTGGGTGACGCTGTTCTACGGACCGCAGGCCATGCCCAACTACTGGGTCGCCGTCGGCGCCCTGGCCGCCACGGGCTGCTTCCTGCGCCCCCGGTCCCGGCCCGCCCTGTGGGGTCTGGCCCTCAGTGCCGCGCTCATGGCCTGGATGCGCCCCACGGACGCGGTCTGGGCGACCCTGCCGCTGCTCGTCCTCCTGGTGGGGGTACGGCGGTGGCGGCGCCCGGCGCCGCTGTCGGCACTGGTCGGCGGGCTCGCCCTCGGAGCCGCCGAGTGGGTGATCGAGGCCTGGCTCTCCTACGGCGGACCGGTGCGGCGCCTGTCCGACGCGTCCCGCATCCAGGGCGGCCTCGGCTGGAACCCCGCCGTCGTGGACCAGGCGCGCGCCCTGTCGGGCCGTACGCTGTGCCGCCCGTGCACCGGAGACCTGCCCCCCGTCGTGCTCACCCTGTGGTGGTGGGCGCTGCCGCTGCTCGCCGTCGGCGCGGCCGTCGTCGCCGTGCGGGCCCGGCGCCCGGCGCTCACCCTGGTACCGCTGGCCTGCGCCGCCTCGGCGGCCTTTCCCTACCTCTTCCTGATCGGCTACGCCGCGCCCCGGTTCCTGCTGCCCGCCTACGCTCTGCTCGCGGTGCCGGTCGCCGATCTGCTGGTGCACGCCGTCCGGGTGCCGGGGCGGACCCGGCGGCGGCTGACGGCGGCTCTGGTGACGCTCGCCCTGGCCGTGCATCTGACCGTGCAGTTCGTGGTGCTGGACCACACCGTGCGGCGCACCACCGCCGCCCACCGCGAGTGGGCCCGCACCGCGGCCGCGCTGCACCGTCTGGGCGTCCGTCCGCCCTGCCTGCTCACCGGACACGACTACGTCCCGCTCGCCTACTACGCGGGCTGCGCGTCCGCCGCCACCCGCGGCCACGACGCCAACACCACCGCGGCGGCCATCGGCCGGGCCGCCCGGAGCCGGCCCGTCGCGACCCTCGTACCACCGGGCGCGACGCCACCGGCCTACGCCCGCTCCTGGACCCCCGCCCGCGCAGGCGCCCTGCTGGCGTACCTCGCGCCGGGCCTGCGCTAGTAGGCCGGCCTGTGCCGGCCTCAGCGCACCGGGAAGCCGAAGGAGTAGCCCTGCTCCTGGAGCCAGGGCAGGATCCGGCGCAGCGCCTCGACGGTCTGGGAGCGGTCGCCGCCCGCGTCGTGGAAGAGGATGGTCGGCCCGTTGGGCAGCTCCTGCTCGACGGTGGTGACGATGGCGTCGGCTCCGGGGCGCTCGAAGTCCTTGGAGTCCACGTTCCAGCCCAGCGGGCGCATGCCGCGGGAGGCGGCGAGCCCCCGACTGTACGGGGTGAAGGCCCCGCCGGGCGCCCGGTAGTACATCGGCCGGACGCCCCCGGACGCCTTGGTGATCATCCGCTCGGCGTCGAGTATCTGCTGCGACTGGTAGGCCTCGGACTTCTTGTCCATGGTGGTGTCGTGCGACACCGAGTGGTCGCACAGCCGGTGCCCGGCCGCGACCACCTCCTTCACCAGGTCCGGGTGGGCCTGCGCCTGCGTGCCCACCATGCAGAACGTGGCCTTCACCCCGTACTCCTTCAGCACGTCGAGGACCTGCGGGGTCCACTCGGGGTCGGGCCCGTCGTCGATGGTGATGTTGACGCCCCGCGCCCCCTTGTCCGAGGCGTGCGCGATGGTCACGTCCACCGGCTTGACGGCGGTGCCCGGCTTGGCGGAGCTCTCCGCCCGGGAGGACCCGGCACCCGCGGCACCGGCCTGCGCGGTCCACACCGAGACGCCGGTGGCCAGCACCGTCACCCCGAGCGCCGCCCCCAGCACCTTGCCGTACCAGCCCCGCCCGCTGTGCCGCGCCATGTCCGCCCACTTTCCCGCAGTTCCCCGGCGACCCTCGGCCGCGTTCCGATCACCTGGCAGGACGAGGAGCGGGGGCCGCGGGATCCCTTCGTTACGGATCACGGACAATTCCGGGGGAGTTCCCGGACAACTCGGCGGGCGGCGAACGGATTTCCGGGCGGATCGAGCCGGGCGCGCCGACACGGCAGCGCTCTCCGGCATCCCCGACGGCGGCTGAGGGCACCCGTGGCGGTCGGAGGACGGCGGTGCCCCGATCGGCCGCGCCACCCGTGCACCGGTGGCTACTCCTCGTACACTATCATCACACTCCGTGATGACAGGGGTGTGGTGTGTCCGAATCGATGGTCTGACCGCTGCCGCCCTGGAGGCGATTCATGGCATCTGTGCCGCGTCGTGGAGTACTGAAGGGCCTGCCGCTCGCGGCCGGGGCGGCCATCGCGGGGAGGGCGACGGGCGCACACGCCGACGCCCTCCCCACGACGCGTACGGCCGCCGGAACCCCCTTTCCGCAGCCCGCGACCCGGACCGTCCGGCCCCGCCCGCGCCGGCTGGAGACCCGGCTGACGGTCGGGTTCACCGAGCAGCGGCTGCCCGGCGTCGGCACCGTGCTCACCCGCACCTACGACGGCTCCCTGCCGGGACCGACCCTGCGGGTGCGCCCCGGCGACTCCCTGCACATCACGCACGTCAACGCGCTCCCGCCGAACCCCGCGCCGGCCCACCACGACTCCGGCATGAACGTCCCGCACGGCTTCAACACCTTCAACCTGCATCTGCACGGCATGCATGTCGCCCCCACGGGCGAGGCGGACAACGTCTTCCGCTCCTTCGAGCCCGCCGCCACCTCCCAGAAGGCCGCCACCAGCTGGCGCAGCGTCGTCGACATCCCCCTCAACCACCCGGCCGGCACGTTCTGGTACCACCCGCACCACCACGGTTCCACCGCGACCCAGCTGCTGAACGGCCTGGCCGGAGTGATCATCGTGGAGGGCGACATCGACGCGGTGCCCGAGGTCGCGGCGGCCAAGGACATCGTCGTCTGCATCAACGAACTGAAGGTGTCCGGCGGCAAGGTGCCCGACCTGACCGCGCAGACCACCTACGAGGACATCGCCTCGACCTTCCTCGTCAACGGCGCGGCCAACCCCACCCTGACCATCGCCCCGGGCGAGGTCCAGCGCTGGCGGATCGTCAACGCCGGGGCGCTCACCACGCTCTATCTGACCCTGGACGGCCAGCAGACGCACCAGATCGCCGCCGACGGCATCACCTTCACCAAGCCCGTCCCCGTCACCGCCCTCCAGCTCCCGGTCGGCGGCCGGGCCGACCTGCTGGTCCGCGGCGGCGAGCCCGGCACCTACCGGCTCACCGCGGGCGGGGTGCGCCAGCCGCTGATGACCCTCAAGGTCACCGGCACCCCCCGCACGATGGCCCTGCCCAGCCGGCTGCCCGGCCGGCCCACCAGCCTGCCGGAACCCACCCGCAGGCGCTCACTGATCTTCCGCAGCTACGAGAACGTCTTCTCCGGGGACTTCCGCAACGCCTACCGCATCCTGGGCGACGGGGAGACCCCGCCCAGCGACCTCCGGGCCGCGCGGACCGACCCCCAGTGGGGCCGCTTCCGGCCCGACTACGTCAATCACCGTGTGCGCCTCGGCCAGGTCGAGGAGTGGACCGTCTCCAACGACTCCCACCGCCACGCCCACCACCCCCTCCATCTGCACACCAACCACTTCCTCGTCACCGAGATCAACCACCGCCCGCTGGCCACCCCCGTCTGGCACGACACCGTGGGTCTCCCGCCGCACGGGTCGATCACCTTCCGGCTGCGCGCCGAGGACTTCACCGGCCGCGCGATGGTGCACTGCCACCAGTCCCAGCACGAGGACGAGGGCATGATGCAGATCGTCGAGTACGTGCGCTGACGGCACGAAGGCGGCTCCCGGCCGGGGTGGCCGGGAGCCGTGCGGGGGCCGGGGCCGGGGCTACTCGACCTTGACCCAGTCGAGCGTGCGCTCCACCGCCCGCTTCCAGCCCTCGTAGCCCTCCGCGCGCTGTTCCTCCGACCACCGCGGCTCCCAGCGCTTGGACTCCTGCCAGTGGGTGCGCAGTTCGTCCTGGCTCTGCCAGAAACCGGTGGCGAGGCCCGCCGCGTAGGCGGCGCCGAGCGCGGTGGTCTCGGCGACCACCGGACGGCTCACGGGCACGCCGAGCACATCGGCCTGGATCTGCATGCACAGGTCGTTCGCCGTGATCCCGCCGTCCACCTTCAGGACGTCGAGATGGACCCCGGAGTCCTGCTCCATGGCCTCGACGACATCGCGGCTCTGGTAGCAGATGGCCTCCAGGGTCGCCCGGGCCAGATGCTCGTTGGTGTTGTAGCGGGCGAGCCCGACGATCGCGCCGCGGGCGTCGGAGCGCCAGTACGGCGCGAACAGACCGGAGAACGCGGGGACGAAGTACATGCCGCCGTTGTCCTCGACGGCCCGGGCCAGCGTCTCGCTCTCCGGCGCGCTGGCGATGATCTTCATCTGGTCGCGCAGCCACTGCACCGCGGAACCGGTCACCGCGATCGAGCCCTCCAGGGCGTAGATCGCCGGGCTGTCCTGGAACTGGTAGGCCACCGTGGTGAGCAGTCCGTTCTGCGAACGCACCAGCTCGGTACCGGTGTTGAGCACCAGGAAGTTGCCGGTGCCGTAGGTGTTCTTCGCCTCGCCCGGCGCGTAGCAGACCTGGCCGACGGTGGCCGCCTGCTGGTCGCCGAGCACACCGGCGATGGGGATGGCCTCGCGCAGCGGACGGGAGGTCCGGGTGGTCCCGAACGCCTCCGCGTGCGAGGAGGGATTGATCTTCGGCAGCATCGCCCGGGGGATGTTGAAGAACCCGAGCAGTTCGTCGTCCCAGTCGAGGGTCTCGAGGTCCATCAGCATGGTCCGGCTGGCATTGGTCACATCGGTGGCGTGGATGCCGCCGTCGGGACCGCCGGTCAGGTTCCACAGGACCCAGGCGTCGGTGTTGCCGAAGATGGCGTTGCCCTGCTCGGCCGCCTCACGCACGCCGTCGACGTTCTCCAGGATCCACTGGATCTTCCCGCCGGAGAAGTACGTCGCCGGCGGCAGCCCCGCCTTGCGGCGGATGACGTCGCCCTTGCCCTCGCGTTCCAGGGCGGCGGCGATGGAGTCGGTGCGGGTGTCCTGCCAGACGATGGCGTTGTAGTACGGCCGTCCGTTGCGCGGGTCCCACACCACGGTGGTCTCGCGCTGGTTGGTGATGCCGATCGCCGCCAGGTCGGTCGGGGACAGGTTCCCGTGCCGCAGGGCGTTCTGGATCACGGAGTTGGTGCGCTCCCAGATCTCCACCGGGTCGTGCTCGACCCATCCCGCCTTGGGGAGGATCTGTTCGTGCTCCAGCTGGTGCTTCGCCACCTCGTTGCCGTTGTGGTCGAAGATCATGAAACGGGAACTGGTGGTGCCTTGGTCCACCGCTCCCACGAAGTCCGCCATGGGATGCCGCCTCTTTCGTCGGGGGTGTCAGTCCTCGGGGGCCGGGATACGACCGGGAGGCTCCGCCTCGGCCGTGGGCAGGAACCGGCCGACGAAGACCTTGTACAGGAACGCGCCGAGCAGACCGCCGATCAGCGGACCGACGATCGGCACCCAGAAGTACAAGTTGTCGTACTGATCTCTCCAGGCTGTGCCGTACCCCGTGATGAAGCTCGCGAGTCTGGGGCCGAAGTCACGTGCCGGGTTGATCGCGTACCCCGCGAGGGTGCCCCACGCCATGCCGATGCCCACGACGACGAGGCCGACGATGAACGGGGCCAGATTGGCGCCGGGGGGATTGTTCAGCAGGTCCGTGACGGCCAGGATCAGCAGCAGCAGAATGGCGGTGCCGATGACCTGGTCGCGGAACGCGCCCCACTCGTGGACCGGCAGATTGGGGTTGCCGTTGGCCGGGAGGGTGGAGAACACGCCCTGGGACTTGATGGTGTGGCCCGGGTCGTACTTCGCGAGCGCGTCGGTGTAGTTCCAGCGCACGATGAGGGCCGCGACGAACGCGCCGGCCGTCTGGGCCACGACGTAGGGCGCCACCTTCTTCCAGGGGAACCCTTTGAACGTGGCGAGGGCGACCGTCACCGCGGGGTTGAGATGCGCGCCGCTCAGCCGTCCGGCGACGTAGACGCCCATGGTGACGCCGATGCCCCATGCCCAGGCGATGCTGTCGTGGTTGCCCAGCCCGCCCGGGGGTGTCGTCAGTCCTCCGCCGGCCACGACCTGGGCCACCACGCCGCAGCCGAAGAGGATGAGAACCATGGTTCCGGCGAATTCGGCCGACACCTCGCCGACCAGTGCCGATCTTTTCAGCCGCTCAGCCATAGCAGCTCGATTCCCGCCGGCCTCAGGACCGGCCGTAGATTGCCCCGAGTCCTCACGAGATCAGAATAGGACGATCAAGCACTTACCGCACATACAGAATATTTATCTGCGGTGGATGGGGCGGATGCGCGCTGGCCGTTTCCCGTCGGTCCGCCGGGGATTCGGTGCAGAAAGTTTGGTTGAATTCTGTAGTTATCAGGGAGAGGAACGGCGCGTGAGTGAACCGACTGGTCTGGTCTGCCCCGAATGCGGTGCGCCGAGGGCGGCGGACGGCAGTCCGTCCTGCTCCTGCGCCCGCCGCGCTGCCGAGGCCCACCTGGAGACCCGGGCGGCGGAGGCGGCGGCCGCCGAGGACTTCGACCCCCTGCGGATACGTCCCTTCGCGGAACCGGCGGTCGCGGCGGAGGGCACCGGGGACTTAGCCGGGCCGATCACCCCGGCCGGCGCCGGCACCGCACCCGAGCCCGTGGCGGAAGAGACCGAGGCGACGGAAGAGGATGAGGAGGCTGAAGAGGCTGAAGGGGTGGAAGCGGCGGCCGGAGAGCGGTGGCGGCCCCGGCGGCTGGTGCAGCTCAGCGGGGTCGGGGCGGCCGCCGCGGTGCTGGTGACGGGCGGCGCGATCGCCGCGCTGTTCAGCTACCAGAGCCCCGCACGCAAGGACGCGGGCCCCGACGACATCCGGGCGAGCGTCCCGGCCGGAGCCACCGTGACCGGTACGGCCACCGCCGGACCGTCCGCCACGGCGTCCCCCACGCAGACCTCCGCGAGCCCGACCGCGTCACCGGGCGAGACCGCCTCCGAGAGCGCCTCCGCCCCCTCCGGGTCCGCCGAGCCGACGGTGTCCCCGACCGGCACCGGCGCCACCTCCACCGCGGCCCCCGCGCCCAGCCCGTCCGGCGGGCAGGCCCCCGTGCTCCGCCCCGGCGACAGCGGACCCGAGGTCACCGAACTCCAGCTCCGGCTGACCCAGGCCGGTTTCTACGACGGTGACGCCGACGGCCGGTACGGCAGCGAGGTCGAGAGCGCCGTCCGCAGCTACCAGCTCGCCCGGCTCGTCCTCACGGACGAGTCGGGCGTCTACGGGAAGGCGACCAGGGCCGCCCTGGAGTCCGAGACCTCGGAGCCCTGAGCGGCCCTACGGCCTCGGAGCCCTGAGCCGGTCTACTCGCCCGAGGGCGCCGGCAGGGAGACGCCGAGGGCCACCGGCGTGCCGAAGTCCGGCGTGCCGTCGGCGTTCCAGGTGAACTTCTGCGCCCGGGTCGTCCGGTTCATGTCGCAGCCGCCGCTCGCCGAGGAGTTGGCGTGGTAGACCATCCAGTCCTCGGTCCCGTCGGGCGACTTGAAGAAGCCGTTGTGGCCGGGGCCGTACACTCCGTTGGCGTTGGACCGCTGGAAGACCGGATTCGGCGACTTGACCCAGGACGAGGAGCTGAGCGGGTCGCCGCCGTTGTAGGTGAGCATGCCCAGCTTGTAGTCGGGGGTGGAGCAGTGGCTCGCCGAGTACACGATGAAGGTCTTCCCGCCGTGCTGGAGGACCTCCGCCCCCTCGTTGACCGCGCCGCCGACCGTCTCCCAGCCGTAGGTCGGGGTGGACAGCACCCGGCGGGTGCCGCTCGCGGTCCACGGGTTCGACAGCGGCCGGATGAACATCGGCTGCGAGCCGTTGTAGAAGGTGCCGAGCAGATAGAGGTTCCCGTTCAGCTGGAGGATGCTCGGGTCCAGCTCCCAGGTGTTGTCCTGGGTGGGGTCGAGCAGATCGGCCTTGAAGCTGTAGGGCCCCATCGGGTCGAGCCCGGCGCTCTCCAGCACATGGATCCGCTGGGTGCCGAGGTCGTACGGCTCCCGTCCGGCCGTGTAGTAGAAGTACCAGCGCTTGCCGTTCGGCCCGTCGAGCAGATGGAACTCCGGCGCCCACATCGTGCCCGCCCCGTTGGGCCGGGTGAGAGTGAAGATCACCTGGTCGGTGGCGGTGGCGAGGCCCGCCAGGGTGCTGGCCTTGCGCATGGTCACCGTGGAGTTCCAGGTGGTCGTGGCCAGGTAGTAGAAGCCGTCGTAGTACGTCAGCCAGGGGTCGGGCCCGTGCTGGGAGAGCGGGTTGGTGTAGGTCCCCGCGCTCGTGCCGCCGGAGGTGAAGCCGGGCAGCCGCCACACCCTGCCGCCCGTGGACGAGCACGGCAGCTGCACGAGGTTGGTGTTCGACGCGGACGAACCGCCGCTCGGCGCCACGCACTTGCCGGAGCCGACGGAGACCAGGTTGAAGGTCCTGTCCGTCCCGGAGACGGTGACGGGGACGAGCCGCCACTGCTGGTTCGTCGCGCCGTGGCAGGGCCACTGGATGATCGCCGCGTTGTCCGCGGTGGACGCCCCGTAGACGTCCACGCACTGACCAGACCGGGTGGTGACCGTGTATGTGTCGCTCGTCCCGGCCACCGGTGTGTAGCCGAAGTTCTGGTCGGCGCCCGAGGAACAGGCGAAGGCCCGCAGCTGGGCTCCCGCGGTCGTCGAACCACCGGGCAGATCGAGGCAGTTGCCGCCGTTCTGGTTGACCCCCGTCGAGGTGAAGGAGACGGCGGCGGACGCGGGCGGCGCCACGAGGAAGGCCACCGCCAGGGTGAACAGCGCGAGCAGCGCGCACAGGCATCTGGACCGGGTCACGGGCTGTACACCTTCGCTTCGAGGAGGCCGACGGAGTTGGAGCCGTTGCTCGTGAGCAGCACCCGTAGGCGCGTGGTGCTGGTGGCGGTGAAGGTGACGCTGTCGTACTGGTTCCTCGCCAGCGGATAGCCGCTCGCGCCGGGCACGTCGACGTACGAACTGCCGTTCCAGTACTGGAGTTTCCAGGAGGCCGGCATGTCGATTCCCTGGTCGTCGTCGAAGAAGTACACCTCGGCCCGGTTGACGGTCCTGGCGGTCGGCCAGGTCAGTTCGGCCCACTGCTGTCCCGTCTCCGGCCAGGTGCCCCAGCGCGGGTTGGCGGTGTCGTTGGAGGAGGGCGGGTCGATGCCGTCGTTGACGGCCGTCACGGTCTCCCAGGGCGAGGTGTACGACGCCGAGGCGGTCGCGGACGTGGCCTGGTTGGCGGGTGGCTGGACCCCGCCCCGGTCGAACACCTTGACCTCGGTGAGCCCCGTTCGCGCCCCGGAGGCGTGGGTGGCGAGGACCCTGATCCGCTGGGCGGTGACCGCCGGGAACGTCACCAGGTTGTAGTTGCCCCGGGGGGCCGCCGGACTCCTGGTCTGGCTCGGCACGTCCGTCCAGGAACCGCCGTTGTCGTACTGGATGGTGTACGCGGAGGGCGCCCGGTAGGTCGTACTCGCCGGGCGGCTGTCCTTGAAGTACAGCCGGACCTCGTTGAGCCGGCGTGCGGTGCCGAGGCTCACCTCGTACCAGTCCTGGGCGGCCGAGCCGCCCGCGCCCCAGAAGGGCTCGTTGGTCGGATAGCCGTCGACCGCTCCGGAGGCGGTGGCGCCGGAGCCGGTGGAGGAGGCGGAGACGGTCGCCCCGGCCGCCAGGTTGGCGGGATCGCCGGTCAGGTCGACGCCCGCCTTGGCGAGCATGTCGGTCATCCGGGCGCTGTCCTGCACGACCTGGTTGGGCGCCTGGAGGCCGGGGACGGCGGTGTGGAAGGAGACCGTGCCGCTCGTCGTCACCTCACCCGTGGCCGGGTCCCAGGTGAACGGCACCAGGGAGTTCACGGTCGCCGCCCGGCTGCCGTTGACGTAGATGGAGTAACCCTCCGGGACGCCGGGGTAGCGCACGATGCCGTCGGAGGGGTCGTCCCAGACGATCGACAGATCGGCGTTGCGGTAGCGCAGGTTGTTGACCGTGAAGTGGCTCCAGCCGATGTCGATCGGGGAGAGCTCCACCTTCGCGTCGTTGCGCGGCCGGAGCCCCGCCGCGTCCTCGATCACCGTCCAGTTGCTGCTGCCCAGGATGTTGTGGTGGATCCAGGAGCGGTAGGTGATCGCGCTGCCGTTCCAGTCGGCCCAGAACTCGTTGGCGTCCGGCCAGGCGGTGTTGCCGCCGACGTACTGCGCCCAGGTGTTCCAGTACAGCAGCTTCTTGTAGTCGGTCGCCGTCATCCAGGAGTTGGGGTAGTTGCGCAGCACCGAGGAGTACAGCCGGAACTGGACCGTGGAGTTGATGGTGGAGAAGTTGTTGGAACCGGGTTCGCCCGCGTCGGCCGCCGCCTTCTTGTCGACCTGGTTGGCGGTGTAGAAGGGGAACACCGGGTACTGGGCCGGGTCGTCGTACAGCCGCAGCGCCTGCCGGTAGGTGGCCGTGTTGGGGACCGCGCCGACCGAGAACGGGTAGTAGTTGTTGATCTCCTTCCAGGGCACCCATTCATTGGTCGACTTGAGCCGGTGCTCGAACAGCTGGCGGTTCGGGTTCCACAGGACGTTGACGATCGCGTCCTTGATCTGGCCCGCGAGCGTGCGCATCTCGGTCGCCTTGGCCGTGTTGCCGGCCGCGTCGTAGGCCTGGGCGGCGGCGAGCGCCCCGCTGTACTGGTAGGCGGACTCGGCGCGGTCCATGTTCCCGGGCTTCCAGTGGAAGGAGACGGCGTCGGCGTCGTTGCCGGTCAGCGCGCCCCAGTCGTACTCGATGAGCTTGTTGTCGTCGTGGTCGTAGTACGCCAGCTGCCCCTTGACGTCCCCCTCGGCGTAGTGGGCCAGACTGCCCGCGACGGCCGGCTGGCCGCCGTGGATCTGGTAGCTGCGCCAGGCCGCCTCGGCGATGTACTGGGTGTAGCTGTTGGACCAGTTCTCCGGGTCGCCCGGGTTGTCGAGGAACCGTCCGCCCTTGGAGACCTGGCCGACGCTCAGCCAGTCCCCGTACGCGTAGGACGGATCGCGCAGGTACTTCAGGTCGTCGATGTGCATCGGCTGGGTCAGCGCGATCGCGTTGTTGTAGCCGAGGACGCCCTCGGTGGAGGTCGGGAACTGGAAGGTCTGCCCGGGGATGTCGGCGTCGAGGTTGTTGAAGCGCATCAGCCACCAGCGGTAGTAGATGTTCTTCTTGATCGCCGGTTCCGGTACGTCGATGTAGGGCACGTTCTTCGCCCACCACAGGTTGTAGGCCCGCACATGGGTGGCGAAGGCGGTCGCGGCCGAGTAGCCCGCGTAGGCGTTGTACTCCGTGAGTGACTGCGGGATCTCGTCGGTGACGAAGCCCATCACCAGCTTGGCGGTGACGGTGGCCCCGGCGGCGACGGTGACGGAGCGGTTCAGGCCGCCGCTGGACACCGTGAACCCGTCGCCGGTCAGCCGGGGGCGGATCGTGGTGAGGTTGTTGTACGCGTTCACCTGCCCGGTCAGTTCGCTCCCCGAGCCCGACGTGGCGTACGGCGAGGTCGCCCGCAGTTGGAGCGTGGTGGAGGCGCTGCCGTTGTTCTTGATCGACAGGTTGGTCACGGCCACGTTGTTCTCGGTGATGAACTTGGTCTGGGTGACCGCGACCGAGCCGCTGGTGTGCACGCTCTGCCAGTTGCTGGGTGCCTGGCGGCGCTGCGCGACCTGCTCGGTGAAGGTGCCCGGGGTGATCGCGACGGTGTAGGCGTTGTTGTCGCTGATGCTCTCCCAGTAGGCGACATGGCCGCCGAAGCCCAGCACCGAGGGGTCGTGGGTCTTCATGAACAGCGCACGCCCCCGGCTCATCAGCCAGGGCCCGGCCGGGTCGTCACCGCTGCGGGCCAGCAGCCGGTCCATCCAGAAGTCGGTGCCGGAGCTCTCCGCGTCGTAGATGCTCCGCATCATGTCGCCCGGGGTGTACGCCACGGGCGGGGCGGGGATCGCGGGCCCGCTGAAGGTGGGGAACCCGATGGTCTGCGCGGCATGCGCCGACGGAGCGACGAGAAGCGAACAGAAGGTCAGTAACAGAGCGACGAGCAGGGCGTGCGGTCTTCTCATCGAAGGCTCCCTGGGCGGGGTGACGAGAGGCACGGAAAAGGGACCTGAAAGGTTTTCGGGCACCGTAGGAGCGTGCTGAGGGCATGTCAAGACAGTGCGGTGCGGCGGCGGTCGGGGGACGGCGCGGTTCAGGACAGCGGGGCCGTGGAGCCACGGATGACCACCCGGCAGCGCAGCGTCTCCACCCCGGAGCGCCGGGCCCCGCCGATCGCCCCCGACAGGGCCTGCGCGGCGGCCCGCCCGACCTGCTCCAGGTTCATGTCGACGCTCGTCAGCGGCGGACGGGAGGCGGCGGTCAGGACCTGCCAGTCGTCGAAGCCCATGACCGCCACGTCCTCCGGCACCCGGTGCCCGCGCTCCCGCAGCACGTCCATCACGCCCCGCGCTATCTGGTCACTGCCGCACAGCACCGCGTCGACCTCGGGGTGCCGGTCCAGCAGCAGCGCGGTGGCCGCCCGCCCCCACCCCTCCGACCAGGCGCCGAAGCGTGCCTCGCCGACGAGGGCGAGACCGGCGCCGGCGAGCGCCGCCGCGGCGCCCTCGGCCCGGTCGTGGGCCGCGGCGTACCCGGGGTCGCCGGTGATGTGCGCGATCCGGGTCCGGCCGCAGGCCAGCAGATGCTCCACCGCGATCCGCCCGGCGTCCACGTTGTCCGGGACGATCGACAGATCCTGCGGGTCGTCCGACGGCGCGTACGCGTAGACCACCGGAACGGGCAGCTCGCGGCCGAGCGAGGGGCGGGGATCGGTCCGGCTGCCCACCACGATCAGCCCGTCGACCCGCCGTCCGAGCAGCGCCCGGACATGGTGCTGCTCACGGATCGCGTCGCCGCGGGCGTCACAGAGGAACACCGCGACCTCGCCCGCGCCGAAGGCGTCCTCCGCGCCCATCAGGATCGGGATGCTGAACCGGCCCTCCAGGTCGCTGGTGAGCAGACCGACCGTGCCGGAGCGTCCCACGAGCAGTCCGCGGGCGAGCTGGTTGGGCCGGAACGACAGCCGCTCGGCCGCCTCGATCACCCGCTGCCGGGTCTCGGCGCGCACCTGGCTGCGGCCGTTGAGGGCCTTGGACGCGGTGGCGACGGAGACGCCCGCCAGCCGGGCGACATCGCTCAGGGTGGCGGGATGCGAACGGGCGGAGCCGGCAGCCGGTGTCATGCGTAAACGGTACGCGAGAAGTTTCGGCGCGACCCCGAAACCCGTTGCGGACGGGGGGATTGACGACACGTCAGCCCGGTTCTAGCTTTCAGAAAGCCTTTTCGGTTCATTTCTGTCGCGCATCTGTCGCGCATCTGTCGCGGATCCGTCGAGGGGGAACGTCATGGGGAGTACGACCCGATCACGTGGACGGACGAGCCGGCTCGTCACCGGTGCCCTCGCGCTCCTCGCCGCCACGAGCCTGGTCACGGCGTGCGGCTCGGGGGACGGCAACGGCTCCCGCGGCAACGGGACGGCCGACGCCAAGGGCCTCGACGACGGCAGCAAGCTGACGATGTGGACCCGGGCCGCGACCCGGCCGCAGAGCGAGGCGCTGGTCGAGGCCTACAACGCGGGCCACCGGAACAAGATCGAGCTGACCGTCGTCCCCACCGACGACTACCAGGCCAAGGTCGGCGCCGCGGCCGGCTCCCACGACCTACCCGACCTGTTCGCCTCCGACGTGGTGTTCGTCCCCAACTACACCTCCAGCGGACTCTTCGCCGACCTCACCGACCGCATCGACGCGCTGCCCTTCGCCGATCAGCTGGCCCAGTCGCACATCAAGGCCGGGACGTACGACGGCAAGAAGTACGTCGTCCCCCACACCCTCGATCTGTCGGTGCTGTTCTACAACAAGGACCTCTACCGCAAGGCGAAGCTCGACCCGGAGAAGCCGCCCACCACGCTCGCCGAGTGGGACGCGCAGGCACGGGCCGTGGACGCCCTCGGCTCAGGCGTCGACGGCACGTTCTTCGGGGGCAACTGCGGCGGCTGCGGCGTCTTCACCTGGTGGCCATCGATCTGGGCGGCCGGTGCGGAGGTCCTCGACAAGGACGGCACCGCGGCCGACCTCGACTCCGCCACCGCGCGGAAGGTCTACGACACCTACCGGGGCTGGGTCCGCGACGACATCGTCGCCCCCGGCGCCAAGGACGAGACCGGCACCACCTGGACCGGCGTCTTCCCCAAGGGAAAGGTCGGCATCATGCCCATGCCGTCCACCACCCTGGGCCTGATGCCCAAGGGCCTCGACCTCGGCGTCGCCCCCATCCCCGGACCCGACGGCGGGAAGTCCACCTTCGTCGGCGGCGACGCCGTCGGCATCTCCGCCACCAGCGACAAGGCCGACCAGGCCTGGAACTTCCTCGCCTGGTCCCTCGGCGAGGAGGCCCAGGTCGACGTGGTCGCCGCCCACAAGGACGTGGTCGCCCGCACCGACCTCGCCGCCAACAAGTACTCCTCCGCCGACCCCCGCCAGGTCACCGTCAACCAGCTCGTCGCCGACGGCCGCACCCCCTACGCGCTGAAGTTCGGCCAGACCTTCAACGACCCCAACGGGCCCTGGCTGACCCTCATGCGCGACGCCGTGTTCGGCGACGGCGGATCCCTCGAGAAGGACAACGAGGCCGTCACCGCCTCGCTGGCCGACTGACCGTCGCCGACCGACCCGGAGGACAGCATGCAGAGGTCCCGCACCCTCCAGGGACTCGGCTACGCGGCCCCCACCGCCCTGTTCGTCACCGTCTTCTTCCTGCTGCCCCTGCTGCTCGTGGGACAGATGTCCCTCAGCGACTGGCCGCTCCTCGCCGGCGACCGGGGCACCAACGCCCCCGAGAACTACACCGACGTCACCGACGGCACCCTCTTCTGGCCCGCCGTCCGCTTCACCCTCCTCTACACCGCCCTCGTCACCGTCGTCCTCCTCGGCCTCGCCCTCCTCCTCGCCCTCCTCGTCCAGGAGTCCCGCCCCGGCGCCGGCTTCTACCGCACGGTCTACTTCCTCCCCGGCGCCCTGGGCCTGGCCTCCGCCTCCCTCCTCTTCTGGGGCCTGTACAGCCCCACCACCGGACCCCTCAGCCGCCTCCCGCAGCACCTCGGACTCGCCGACGACCCGGTGTCCTTCCTCGGCACCCCCACCTCCGCCCTGCTGTCCACGGTGTTCCTCGTCGTCTGGAAGTTCGCCGGCTTCTACATGCTGATCCTGCTCGTGGGCCTCCAGCGCATCCCCCACGAGGTGTACGAGGCCGCCCGCATGGACGGGGCGAGCCGGGCCCAGACCTTCCGCTCGATCACCCTGCCTCTCCTGCGCCCGTCCCTCGCGCTGTCCCTCCTGCTCTGTGTCACCGGATCCCTGCTCGCCTTCGACCAGTTCTTCGTCCTCACCAAGGGCGGACCGGACAACAGCACCGTCACCGTCGTGCAGCTGATCTACCGGGAGGCCTTCCAGCGGATGGACCTCGGCACCGCGGCCGCCCTCTCGATCCTCGTGCTCGGCGCGCTGCTCCTGCTCAACGCCCTGCAGTTCCGCGGTCTGCGCCACACCGACGAAACCTGAGGAGGTACCCCCCGGTGCCCACCCGCGCCCTCGGCCGGATGCCCCACCACGTCCTCGCCGGAGGTCTCGCCGTCGTCTTCCTCTTCCCCCTGCTGTGGAACGCCTGGGCCTCGGTCAGCCCCCAGCCCGGCACGGCCCAGGAGTCCGGCCACGGCCTCGGCAACTACCGCACCCTGCTGGAGTACGACGCCGGCCTCGGGCGGTACCTCCTCAACAGCACGGTCGTCTCCGCCCTCACCGTCGCCCTGACCGTGAGCGTCTCCCTGCTGGGCGGCTACGCCTTCGCCCGCTTCACCTTCCCCGGCAGGAACCTGCTGTTCCTGCTGACCCTGGCCGTCCTCATGGTCCCGTACGCCACCCTGCTCATCCCGCTCTACGTGCTGCTCGGCCGACTCCATCTGCAGAACTCGCTGATCGGGCTCAGCCTGGTCCTCACCCTGTTCCAACTGCCGTTCGCCACCTTCATGATGCGGATCTCCTTCGAGGCGGTCCCGCGCGAACTGGAGGAGTCCGCGCTCGTCGACGGCTGCGGCACCGCGGGCGCGCTGCGCCGGGTGCTGCTCCCGGCGGTGCGACCGGGCCTGATCACCGTGGGGCTCTTCGCGTTCCTCGCGGCCTGGAACGACTTCATCGCACCGCTGATCCTCATCTCGGACAGCGCGAAGGCGCCCCTGCCGCTGGCCGTCGCCACCCTGCGCCAGCAGAGCATGGGCGCCGTCGACTACGGGGCCACCGAGGCGGGCGTGGTGGTCCTCGCCGTCCCCTGTCTGCTGCTCTTCCTGCTGCTGCAACGCCACTACGTACGGGGCTTCATGTCGGGCGCGCTGAAGGGATGATGGCGTGAAGGAGAACACCAAGGGGTCCGCCGTCCTGCCGGTGGCGCCGAGCCGGGGACGGCTGCGGCCGCTCGGCCTCGACGAGGTCCGGATCACCGGCGGATTCTGGGCCCGGCGCCGGCACGTCAACGCCACCGCCACCCTGGACCACTGCCGGGACTGGATGGAACGCGTCGGCTGGACCGGCAACTTCACCGCCGCCGTCGAGGGCCGGCTCCACCGGGACCGGCGCGGCCGGGAGTTCGCCGACTCCGACGTCTACAAGCTCCTCGAAGCCATGTCCTGGGAGACGGCCCACCAGGGCGACCCGGCCCTCGAAGCGGCGATCGCCGCCGCCCAGGAACCGGACGGCTATCTCAACACCGCCTTCGGCCGCCCCGGCCAGCAGCCCCGCTACAGCGACCTCGAATGGGGCCACGAGCTGTACTGCTACGGGCACTTGATCCAGGCAGGCGTGGCCCAGACCCGGGCGAGGGGCGAGGGCGAGCTGGCGAAGACCGCCCGCCGGGCCGCCGACCACGTCTGCGCCACCTTCGGCAGGGGCGGCGTCGAACGGGTCTGCGGACACCCGGTGATCGAGACCGCCCTGGTCGAACTGGCCAGGCTCACCGGCGAGCAGCGCTATCTCGACCAGGCCGCCCTGTTCGTCGACCGCAGGGGCCACGGCACCCTCGCCGACGGCGAGTTCGGCCGCGCCTACTGCCAGGACGACCTGCCGGTGCGGGAGGCCCGTGTGCTGCGCGGCCATGCCGTGCGCGCCCTGTACCTCGCCGCCGGAGCGGTCGACGTGGCCGTGGAGACCGGGGACGACGACCTGCTCGCCGCCGTCGTACGGCAGTGGGAGGCCACCGTCGCCCGGCGCACGTACCTCACCGGCGGGATGGGTTCCCACCACCGCGACGAGTCCTTCGGCGACGACTTCGTCCTGCCGCCCGACCGCGCCTACTCGGAGACCTGCGCCGGGGTGGCCTCCGTCCAGCTGAGCTGGCGGCTGCTGCTCGCCACCGGGGAGCCCCGGTTCGCCGACCTGGCGGAGCGGACCCTGTACAACGTCGTCGCCACCTGCCCCGCCGAGGACGGCCGGGCCTTCTTCTACGCCAACACCCTGCACCGGCGCCGCCGGGGCACCGCACCGGCGAAGGACGCCGAGAGCCCGCGCGCCGAGTCGAGCCTCAGGGCCCCCTGGTTCGCGGTGTCCTGCTGCCCGACGAACGTGTCCCGCACCCTGGCCGCGCTGCCCGCCTATCTGGCCACGACCGACGACCGCGGCCTCCAGCTCCACCAGTACGCCGACGCGGAGATCTCCACCGGCGGCGTAGGGCTGCGGATCCGCACCGGCTACCCCTCGGACGGCGGCGTCACCGTACGGATCGACCGGGCCCCCGACCACCCGTGGACCCTGTCGCTGCGGGTGCCCGACTGGGCGCACGGCGACACGGCCCGGCTGGTCGACCCGGACGGCGCCGCTCGCGAGGTCGCCCCGGGAACGGCCCGGGTGACCCGGCTCTTCCGCCCCGGCGACGAGATACGGCTCGACCTGCCCGTCCGACCCCGCTGGATCGTGGGCGACGCGCGCGTGGACGCGATCCGCGGCACGGTCGCCGTGCAGCGCGGGCCGCGGGTGTACTGCGCGGAGTCCGTCGACCTGACGGGTGATCAGGACGTCGACGCGATCCGGGTGGACCCGTCCGTCCCGCCCCGGGACGGCGGGGGCGACACCGTCGTGGCCGACGGAGCGACCACCAGCCCGGTGGACGGGACCTGGCCGTACGCGCCGCTCGACGCGCCCGCCGAACCCCCCGCCGCCGAGCGCACCGGAATCGTCCTCGTCCCCTACCACTCCTGGGCGAACCGCGGTCCCTCGACCATGCGCGTGTGGCTGCCGAGCGCCCCCTGACCCCAGCCGACCGTCGGACCCGATCGGAGCCCCCCATGTCCCGACCCCCCACACGCCGACGCCTGTTGGGCATCGCCGCCGGCACGGCCGCGGCCGCCCCCCTCGTCTCCCTGGCGACCCCCGCCCCCGGAGCCGCCGCGGCCACGGCATCCGCTCCCGCACCGGCCACCTGGGCCGTGCAGCCCTTCCCGCTGGACCAGGTCGCGCTCGGCGACGGGGTGTTCCGCCGCAAGCGCGACCTCATGCTCGAATACGCCCGCTCCTACCCCGCCGACCGCATCCTGGCCGTCTTCCGGGCCAACGCCGGTCTCGACACCCGCGGCGCCCGGCCGCCCGGCGGCTGGGAGACCTCCGACGGCAATCTGCGCGGCCACTTCGCGGGCCACTTCCTCACCCTCCTCGCCCAGGCGTACGCCGACACCCGGGAGGCCGCGCTCAAGTCCAAGCTCGACCACCTGATCGGCGCGCTGGAGGCCTGCCGGCAGGCCTTCGCCGAGCACGGCTCGCCCGGGCCCAGCCACCCCGGCTATCTGGCGGCGTACCCGGAGACCCAGTTCGTCCTGCTGGAGAGCTACACGACCTACCCCACCATCTGGGCGCCGTACTACACCTGCCACAAGATCCTGCGCGGGCTGCTCGACGCCCACACCCTGGCCGGGAACGCCCAGGCGCTCACCCTCGCCTCGGGGCTGGGCGACTGGGTGCACAGCAGGCTCGCCCGGCTGCCCACGGCACAACTGGAACGGATGTGGTCGATCTACATCGCCGGGGAGTACGGCGGGATGAACGAGGTGCTGGCGGACCTGTACGCCCTCACCGGCCGGGCCGAACACCTCACCGCCGCCCGCTGCTTCGACAACACCGCGCTGCTGGACGCCTGCGCCGAGGACCGCGACCTCCTCGACGGCCGCCACGCCAACCAGCACATCCCCCAGTTCACGGGCTACCTGAGGATGTTCGACCACACGGGAGAGGCCCGGTACGCCGAAGCGGCCCGGCACTTCTGGCGGATGGTCGTGGGGCCCCGGACGTACAGCCTGGGCGGCACGGGCCAGGGCGAGATGTTCCGCGCCCGGAACGCCGTCGCGGCCACCCTGGGCGACAACAACGCCGAGACCTGCGCGACGTACAACCTGCTGAAGCTGAGCCGGCAGCTGTTCTTCCGCGAACCGGACCCGGCCTACATGGACCACTACGAACGCGGCCTGACCAACCACATCCTCGCCTCACGCGGTGACGCCCGCAGCACGAGCAGCCCGGAGGTCACCTACTTCGTGGGGATGGGCCCGGGGGTGGTGCGGGAGTACGACAACACCGGGACCTGCTGCGGCGGCACCGGCATGGAGAACCACACCAAGTACCAGGACTCGGTCTACTTCCGCTCCGCCGACGGCGGCACCCTGTACGTCGACCTCCCCCTCGCCGCCACCCTGCGCTGGCCCGAGCGCGGGTTCGTCGTCGAGCAGAGCAGCGCCTTTCCGGCGGAGGGGGTGCGCACCCTGACGTTCCGGGAGGGCGCCGGACCGCTCGATCTGCGGCTGCGGATCCCGTCCTGGGCGACGACCGGGGTGACCGTCACCGTCAACGGGGTCCCGCACCCGGCCCCGGCCGTACCGGGCACGCATCTCTCCGTCAGCCGGACCTGGCGGCCCGGCGACCGGGTGGAGATCTCCACCCCCTACCGCCTGCGGATCGAACGGACCCCGGACGATCCCACCGTCCAGTCGGTGTTCCACGGGCCGGTCCTGCTGGTCGCCCAGAGCCCGGCCCAGGGGTTCCGGGCGTTCTCCTTCTACAAGGACTTCACCCTCCAGGGCGATCTCACCGCCGCGATCAGGCCCGAGGGCCGGCCGCAGTACTTCACCACCCACGGTCTGACCCTCGCCCCGTTCTTCGTCGCGGACTCCACCCCCTACCACGCCTACTTCCGGCGCTCCGAACCCGTCGTGGTGTTCGGCACGGCCGACTCCGGCGTCCCCAACCGGGCCCGCGGGGACGGGCTGACCTTCCTCGACGTCCTCTGGGCGGGGGCGCCCTTCGCGTCGCAGGCCCGTTTCCTGGACGCGGTGCGGGCGCTCGCCGACGGCTGGCTGGCCGAGGGCCGCCTCACCCGGGCCGAACGGGACGCGGTGGTCGCCGCCGCGGTCCGGGCGAACCTGCGGCGCTGAGGGCCGCCGGAGCCCGTCAGCGCCGTACCAGCTCGATCCGGTACGTCGTCGTCCGTGACCCGTCCTCGGCGGTCACGGCGACGACGGCCAGGGTCCGGCCGGACACGCGCGTCTTCGTGACGGTGACCGTCGCGTACGGGTCCCGGGCGGTCGCCGTGACCACGGCGCGGGCCGGGTCGGCGGTCACCGCGCGGTAGTCCGTCGTCGCGGGGTCGAAGGCCGCGACCGGGACACCGGCCACCTCGATCGACCCGGCCGCCGCGTCGGAGGAGACCCCGGCCGTCCGGGCGTACACCTCGATCTCGCTCATCGTGATGTACCCCCCGGCCCGTGCCGTCATCACCAGCCGCACCCCGGTCGCCGGACCCGCCCTCAGCGGTACGTCCACCACCGGCGTGCCCTCGGTCCCGACCGCGATCTCGTCGCTCGCGTCGGTCCAGACACCGGCCGGGTCACGCACCTGCGCCTTCAGGGCCGCCGGGAAGGAGAGGTTGCTCCCGTCCCGGTAGAAGTGCGCCACGAGCCGGGTGAGATCGCGGGTCGCCGGCAGGGTGAAGGTGATCGTGTCGGAGGGGTTCTTGGTGGTCCCCGGCTTCCAGTTGGACCAGGCCTTCTCGGAGGTGTCGCCGTTGCGCAGGCGCTCGGCGGAGTAGCCGGTCTCGGTGAAGGTGGCGGCGACGGAGACCCCGGGGTCGGGTGCGAGATCGGTCTCGGCCGGCTCGGTGATCTGCACCCGGACGGTCGCGGCCGCCGTACCGCCGTCGACGATCCGCGCGGTGCCGTGCAGGGTCACGACCCCGGTCGCCGTGAACGCGTCCTCGGGCGCCGGGTCCCAGGTCACCGGCAGTTCGGTCCGGCCGCCGTGCGTGCCCACGCCGACGACCGTGGCGGGCAGCCGCGGGCTGCCGCCGACGTAGGTCTTGGCACGGCCGGGGAGCGTGGCGGCGACGGTGTCCACGGTGACGACGGCCCGCGCGGGGATCTCCCGGCCGAGCGGATCGGTGGCCCGCCCGGTGACCCGGACCGTGCCGGGCTCGCGCCAGGCCCGGTCCGACGGGAGTCGCCACTGCACGGGGAGAGCGCCGCGGGCGCCGTCCCGGTACACCGGGACGACCGTCGCGGGGAGTTCCGGTGTCCGGCCGGGGGTGGTGAACACCTCGGCCCGTTCGGTGCGCAGCACGGTCTCGTCCGTCACGGTCCAGCGCTGGTTCGCCGCCGAGGTCGGGGTGTACGCCGACACCGGGGCGCCGTCCGCCGTGGACTGCCCGGTGACGTCCAGGAGGCGGCCGGTGGCGGCGTTGACGAGGGTCCAGGTGCCGTCGCCGGTGGTGGACAGGATCCACTGCGCGGCGGTGTCGGGCGTGCCGTCGGCCGGCTCCTCCAGGACGGCCCGGCCGTCCCGCACGGCGAGCCGCCTGCCGGTGGCGGCGCTCGCGACGGTGTAGCGCTCACGGTTGCCGACGCCTCGCGTCACCTTCGCCACGGACCACAGCTGTCGGGCCGCGGCCGGGTCGTTCGTACGGATCACGGGCGCGTCGCCGTCGTCCGACGGGGTGAGCGACCTCCCGCTCTGGGTGCCCTGGAGGCGGTAGACGTGCCCCTTCCGGACGAGTGCGGCGTCCTCGGCCACTCCGCCGACACCCGAGACCAGGAAGGTCGTGACGGACCTCGCGGGGACGGTGAGGGTGGCCGACCGGCCGGTGACGGCCACCGGGGCGCCCCGGACCAGCGCGCCCTGCGCGCTCGTCACCACCGGGGTGACGGTGGCCCCCGGTGCGACCCGTCCGAAGCGGGACAGGTCGAGGGTCACGGCGCGGTCGGTCGTGGAGCCGTTGACGTGCACGACGGTCGCCGCGCGGCCCGAGCGGGCGACCGCGGCCACGCTGGAGGTGTCGTCGACCTTCACGAAGTGGTCGCCGGGCCGGATGTAGTGGGTGAAGTTCCGGATGGTGTGGAACTTGGAGTTGGTGCGGACCGGGCAGGTCTCCAGGGTGTCGGCGGCGGTGCACGTGAAGGGGACGTGGATGCTGCCCCAGTTCTTGCCGGCGGCGGCCTGCGGGATCGCGTCCTCGATGGGCTGCCAGAACACCCAGGCGGAAGGCTCCAGTTCACGCATGTCGTCGACCATCCGGGTGGCGATGCCGAGCCCCGGATCCATACCGGTGTAGTCGGTGCCGGTACCCCAGGTGCCCTCGACCTCGCTCATCCACAGCGGCTTGCCGGCGCCCTTGGCGATGTCGCGGGCGCTGGTGCGCATACCGGTGCCGTAGGTGTGGACGTTGAGCCGGCCGACCGCGGCGCGGGCGGAGGAGTCGTAGGCGTTCCAGTTCTGGGTGAAGAGCGTGGGGTTGGTCTCGTCCATCGCCGAGACCCGGGCGTCGGTCGAGGCGCCGCGCAGGGCCTCGTCGAGGGCGAGCACCACCTTCTGCTGGAGGGCGGGACCGGCGTGGGCGCCTTCCTGGCGGCCGCCGGTCGGCCGGCCGTCGGAGCCCAGCTGGGTTCCCCAGTAAGAGGTGTTGGGTTCGTTGAGCGGGTCGATCGTGTCGAAGCGGATGCCGTGCTCCTGCTCCAGCCGCTCGGTCACCCGGACCAGGTAGGCGGCGAAGTCGTCGACGCGGTCCGCGCGGATCTGGTCGGTGCTCGCGTCGAAGCCCCCGGAGACATAGCCGCTGACCGTCTGGAACCAGGGCGGGGAGTTGCTGAACGCCTCCCACCGGGTGACCTTGTCCCTGATCTGGTCCACCCACCAGCGCTGGCCCGCGTCGGCGTCCCAGTTCCAGTCGTCCGGGTCGTTCGGGTCCCACCAGTCGACGTCCTGCCGGGTGGTCCCCGCGGGGGCCTTCCAGAAGCCCTCCATGGTCGCGCCGGTCTTCATGTAGTCCGTGCGGACGTCGGGGGCGTTGCCGCCGCCGATGTTGTAGCGCGCGATGTTCAGACGCAGCCCGTCCTCGCCGAAGAGGAGGTCGACGAGACGCCGCCGGACGGGCTCCGGGTAGCCGCCGGTGGCGTTGGCGAACCAGACGAGGCTCGTCCCCCAGCCCTCGAACTCCTGCTGCCGGTACGACGGATCGATCCGCACGGTCACCGCGCTCGTCGCCGCCGCCGGAGTGTCCGCGACGGCGGCGGGGGCGGAGACGGTGAGGAGACCTGCGCCGAGCACCAGGGGCACGGCCGACGCCGTCGCCCGGATCATGCGCTGCCGTCGGGTCACGGAACTCCCTACAGAGAGAGACAGAATCGACCAGAAGCGATCGGTCTCAGGTATGCTCAGCGACAGTAATGAACACGTCAAGATGGAGGGTGTCCGGGGACGGGAATCAGCCCGCGGCCGGGGTCAGTTCGGCCAGCAGCAGGGTGCGGTCGTCGGCGCCAGGGGTGCCCGAGGGCAGCTGAAGGAGCCGCTCGCACAGGGCGGGCAGCGCGCCGGGGTCACCGGTGTCGGCGGGCTCGGCCACGGCCTCGTCCAGCGCGCGTGCCAGTCGGCCGATCTCCTGGTCTATGTCGGCCTCCCGGGACTCGACCAGACCGTCGCTGTAGAGCGCGAGCAGGGCGGGCTCCGGCACGGTCAGCACCGTCGGTTCGTAGCTGCCCGAGCCGAGACCGAGCGGCAGGCCCGCCCCGGTCAGCGCCACCGGGGAGGTGCGCCCGTCCGGACCGCGCAGCAGCGGCGGGGGATGCCCCGCCCCCACCAGGGAACAGGTGCGCTCCCGCGCGTCCCACTCGGCGTACACACAGGTCGCGAACGAGGCCCCGGGCGTCTCGCTGGCGAGCGCGTCGAGCCGGCGGATGACCTCCGCGGCCGGGATGTCCAGACCCGCCAGCGTGCGCAGGGCCGTCCGCAGCTGGATCATCGCCACGGCCGACTCCGGACCGTGCCCCATGGCGTCCCCGACGATCAGCCCGACCCGGTCGCCCGGCCGCCGCAGCACGTCGTACCAGTCGCCGCCGACCACACTGCCCTTCCCGGCGGGCAGACAGCCGTGCGCTATCCGGCACCCCTCCAGCTTCTGCGCCGGACCCGGCGGCAGGCTGTCCCGGATCGCCAGGGCGGTACGGCGCTCGCGCTCGTAGCGGCGCGCGTTGTCCAGGGCCACACAGGCCCGGGCGGCCAGGGCCTCCACGGCGGCCACGTCGGCGGGCCGGAACGGCGCCCGCCCCGCACCGCGCGTGCAGGTCATGAAGCCGATCGGGACGCCCCGCAGCCGCAGCGGGACGACCAGGAAGGACCCCACCCGCAGCAGATCGCCGCGGCGCGCCTCGCCGTCCCCGGCGGCCGTCAGCCGCTCGGCCATGTACGGGTCCACCCGCTCCAGCACCTGGGCGTGCCCGGCCATGAGGGCCTGCCCGTACGGCGTGTCGCGCGGGAAGGACACCATCTCGCCGATCGGCAGCACGCCCTCCCAGTCCTCGGCGGCCCCGGGTCCCACCCGCAGCGCCAGCCGGCGCGCCTCGACGCGCGCGGTGTCCGAGGCCGGTGGCGCGTCCTCCTCGCGTCGCCAGCGCTCCAGCACGAACAGTGAGGCCGCTTCGCAGAATCCGGGTGTCAGCGCGTGCACGACATGGCTGCCGGTCAGCCGCAGATCGAGTTCGGAGCCGATGACGTCGGCCGCGGGGGAGAACACCGACCGGCGGGGGGAGGACAGGGGGTCGAACGAGTCGGAGCCGCGGCTGTGCGGGTCGTTCCGCAGGGTCGTGCCTTTCGGGTGGGGCGGCCGCGTGGCGGGGACAACGGATCACCACGCGTAGTCGGCCACTATATGATGAAGCGTCAAGTTACGAGGTCCCGTGCCGAGTTGGCGGCGGCCGGGGGCTGCTTCCGGCCGATCTCAGGACGGCTCCGGACGGCCGGCCTGCCACTGCCGGTAGGCGGTCACCGCGGTCGGCAGCGTCGGGAAGATCAGCTCCTCGCCGACGGACTCCGTCAGACCGTACGCGTCCAGATCGCTCCGCAGGTCCTGTTTCACCCGCGCCAGCGCGAACACCACGTCACGCCGGGTGAGTTCGCGGCGCAGCTCGTCGACCGCGTCCAGCGCGGTGATGTCCACCTCCACATTGGCCTCGGTGTTCAGCACGAACCACCGCACCGGATCCCGCTGCTCGTCCACCGCGGCGAGGGCCCGGTGCCGGAAGTTCTCCGCGTTGGCGAAGAACAGCGGGGAGTCGTAGCGGTACACCAGCAGCCCCGGCACCGTGGTGGCCTGCGGATAGTCGTCGATGTCGTGCATCCCGGCCAGACCGGGCACCAGCCCCTCCACCGCGTCGTGCGGACGCGCCACCCGGGTCAGCAGCTCCGCCACCGACAGGCCGACGGCGACCAGCACGCCGTAGAGGATGTCCAGAAGCAGTACTCCGGCCAGACAGCCGAGGGCGAGCAGCAGTTCACGGCGGCGGAAGGAGGCCAGCCGGCGGAAGCCCGCCAGGTCGATCATGCGCAGGGCGGCGTAGACCACGAGCGCCCCGAGCACCGCCGACGGGGTGTCGGCCAGCAGCGGCCCCATGAAGAGCAGCACCGCGAGTACCACCGCCCCCGCGCACAGGGAGTACGCCTGGCTGCGGGCGCCCGCCGAGGAGGCGAGCGCCGTGCGGCTCGCGCTGCTGCTCACCGGGAAGCCGTGCAGCACCCCCGCCCCCAGGTTGGCCGTGCCCAGCGCCAGGAACTCCTGGTCGGCGTCGAGCTCCGGGCCCTCCGTGCCGGGGTCGGCGAACGCACGCGCCGTGAGCACGAAGTCGGTGTACGCCACCAGCAGCACGCCCACCGCGGGCAGGACGAGCTTCGGCAGGTCCGTCAGGTCCGGGAAGGACAGGCTCGGCAGACCCGAGGGGATCTCGCCGATCACCTTCAGGTCGTAGCGCCCGTCCAGGTCGAACAGGGCCACCGCCGAGGTGGACAGGACCACCGCCAGCAGCGGGCCCGGAAGCCTGGGGAACCAGCGGGCCACCGCGAACAGCAGGGCGAGGATGCCGGCCGAGAACAGCAGCGTGGGGAGATGGAGCTCCCCCAGGTTCGTCAGGAACGACCACATCTGCGGGAAGAACCTCGACCCCGTGGTCTCCACCCCGGTCAGCTTGGGCAGCTGGTCCACGATCATGATCAGCGCCACGCCCGCCAGATAGCCGATCAGGACCGGCCGGGACAGCAGATCCGCGACGAAGCCCAGCCGCAGCGCCCACGCCGCCAGACACAGCAGGCCCACCGTGACGGCCAGCGCGGCCGCCAGCACGGCGTAGCGCCCCGGATCGCCGGCGGCCAGCGGGGCCACCACCGTGGCCGTCATCAGCGCGGTCGTCGACTCCGGGCCCACCGACAGCAGCCGCGAGGAGCCGAACAGCGCGTACAGACCGAGCGCCGGCAGGATCGCCCACAGCCCGGCCACCGGCGGCAGCCCGGCCACGCCCGCGTACGCCATCACCTGTGGCACCAGATAGGCCGCGACCGTCACTCCGGCGATCAGGTCGCCGCGCAGCCACGCACGGCGGTATCCGGCCAGGACCGCGAGGCCGGGCAGCGGGCGGAACCTCGACGGGGCGTGCGACATGGAACTCCTTCTGCGGACGCCTTCGGCATCACCCCTGGGTGGGGTGCTCGCGACAGCATCGCAGGGCGTCGCGGCCGGGGCGGCACGCACGGGGTCCCGCGTGCCGCCCCGGCCGCCGGAGTGCCGGTGAGGATGCCACGCGGCGTGATCGGCATGCCAGGGCGACGATGAGGCCGTTCAGGCCGGAGCGGATGACCGGCCGCATCATGTGCGGGTGCCGGTCGTTCAGGCCCAGCAGCCGTTCACGGTCGCGGCGAGGCCGTCCATGGCGTCCTTGATGTCGCTCGCGTTGGCGGTGGAGCCGTTCTCGATGAAGGAGAACACCTTCCACTTGCCGTCCTTGCCCTGGGTGAGGCCGCTCAGCGCGATCGCCCCGGTCAGGGTGCCGGTCTTGGCGCGCACCTTGCCGACGGCGCACTGGGAGTTCACGTCGTCGAAGCGGCCCCACTCCGGGCCGAGGGTGCTGCCGGCCTCGCCGGACACGGGCAGGCCGTCCAGGATCGAGCCCAGGGTCTGGGTGTAGCGGTCCTGCGTCAGCAGCTCCAGGATCTCCGCGAGGGTGGCCGCGGGGATGCGGTCGGCCCGGGAGAGGCCGCTGCCGTCGTACATCTCGAAGCCGGTGAGGGACACGCCGTACCGCTCGCTCAGGACCTGGCGCACCACCTCGGCGCCGTCCGTGAAGGTGGCCGAACGGCCCGCGCCGAGCGCGGTCATCCGCAGGAGCGTCTCGGCGATGTTGTTGTCGCTCTTCTTGAGCATCGTGTGGACGATGTCCGACAGCGGAGCCGACGTGTGCCGGGCCACCGGTACGTCGTGCTCGCTCGCGGTGGCGCGGGTGACGGTCCCGTCGACGGTGACGCCGTTCGCGGCGAGCTGCCGGGCGAAGACCTGTCCGGCGTCCAGCGAGGTGTCGTCCACGCCGTGCCCGTCGACCACGAGCGCGCGCACCGGGGCGACCGAGTCGGGGTAGTAGCCGGTGTTCCAGCCGTTGGCCAGGCTCGGCTCGGGGAAGAGGCTGTCGTCCACGGCGACCTTCACGGAGGTCAGGCCCGCCGCCTTCAGCCCGTCCACCGCGGTCTTCGCCAGCTCGGCGAGGTCGGCGGTGGTCAGGGTCCGGTCGCCGCCGCCGACGAGGGTCAGCGTGCCGTCGCCGTAGACGACGTTCGTGGTGAAGCGGTGGTCCGGGCCGAGGATCGTGAGGGCGCCGGTCGCCGTGGCGAGCTTGACGTTGGACGCGGGCATCAGCGCGGTGGCGCCGTTGTGGTCCCAGACGGTGGCGTCCGACTCCGCGTCCAGGACCACGCCGCTGACGTTGGAGCCCAGGCGCGTGTCGACGACTCGGGTCTCGAGGTTGGCGACCATCTGCTGGTCGTCGGCGTCCAGCGTCGCGGTCTTGGCCGTGGCGCCGGTGTCCTTGCCGGCCGCGAACGCCGAGGGCCCCGACAGAGCCACCGAGGCGACGGGCACGGCCATGGCGAGCACGAGCGCCCGCCGCATGCCGGTGCCGTGCTGGCGGGGCTTGCGGTGCCGGCGCCGGCCGCCGGGCTCGAAGTGGTCGGCGGCGGTCTGCGTGGTCATGTCACTCATGAAGGTGCAGGTCTTTCTTGTGGGGGCCCTGTGCGGTGAACTTCGGCGCACCTTACCGGAATTGATCGTCCGATCGGGTGGCCGACGCGGGTCTGCCCGCAGGTGTGTCCCCCCGTGCCCCGGGGGCCATCGGAGGCGGTCCGATGGGACGTCCCTGGCTTTTCGATACGTTGTACCGTACGGTGACTCGCATGCCTCGTCGTACCCCCGCCCTGGACCGGGCGACACCGGACCGGATCGCCGGGACCGCCCTCCTCCTGATGGACGAGGACGGCCCCGAGGCGCTGACGTTCCGCGCCCTCGCCGCCCGGCTCGACATCTCGCTGGCCTCCCTCCAGCGCCGCTGCACCGATCTGTCCGGGCTGCTCGACCTGTGCCTCGACCACCTCGCCGCCCGGCTGCCGGAGCCCGCGCCCGGCGGCGACTGGGCGAAGGCCACCGAGGACCGGTTCACCGCGCTGTACCGGCTGCTGGTGGCCCACCCGGGGCTGCTCGTGCTGCGCGGCTCCCGTCCCTGGCTCGGTGAGAACCTGCTGGCCCGGCTGGTCGAGCCGCAGCTCGCCGACAGCCTCGCCGCCGGGATGACCGCCGAGGAGGCGATCGCCGCCTACCGCGGGATGTATCTGCTGACCCTCGGCAGCGCGAGCTTCGTCGACCACCGCGACCCCCGTTCCGCCCAGGCACTCACCCGCGGTGCGCTCGCCGCCCTCGACCCCGAGGAGTTCCCGGCGCTGACGGGCCATCTGACCGCGATCGTGCCCGCGGTGACCGGGCACGACGTCTACTACGGCGCCCTGCGCCGGCTGATCAGGGCCGCCGACCCGACCCCGGCTGCCGCCGACACCCCCTGAGGACCTCCATGACCACCCCCGCCCGCATCTTCAGCAGCGACAACACCGCCGGCGCCTCCCCGGAGATCGTCGAGGCCGTGACCCGGGCCGCCGCCGGCCAGGCCCGGCCCTACGGCGCGGACGACCTCACCGTCGGCGTCCGGCGCCGGCTGGGCGAGATATTCGAGCGCGAGGTCGACGTGCTGCTCGTCTCCTCCGGCACCGCCGCCAACGCCCTCTCCCTCGCCGCGCTCACCCCGCCCTGGGGCAGCGTGCTCTGCCACCGCGACAGCCACATCAACAACGACGAGTGCGGGGCGCCCGAGTTCTACACGGCGGGCGCGAAGCTGGTCCCGCTCGGCGGCGAGGACGCCAAGATCGACGCCGGGGAGCTGCGGGCGGCCGTCCGGCACAAGGCCGGGGACGTGCACAGCGTGGAGCCCTCGGTGGTGAGCCTGACCCAGGCCACCGAGACCGGCGCCGTGTACACCCTCGACGAGATCGGCACCCTGGGATCGCTCGCCCGGGAGGCCGGTCTGCGGCTGCACATGGACGGGGCCCGGTTCGCCGGAGCCGTCGCCGCGCTCGGCCGCACCCCCGCCGAGCTGACCTGGCGGGCGGGCGTGGACCTGCTGTCGTTCGGCGCGACCAAGAACGGCACGATGACCGCCGACGCGATCGTCGTCTTCGACCGCTCCCTCACCCCCGAACTCTCCTTCCGCGCCAAGCGTGCCGGCCAGCTCGCCGCCAAGACGCGTTTCCAGGCGGCCCAGGTGGACGCCTATCTCGCCGACGGCCTGTGGCTGCGCAACGCGGGCCACGCCAACGCCATGGCGGCCCGCCTCCAGGACGGGTTCAAGGCGTTGCCCGAGGTGGGCCTGCTCGGGGTCGCGGACGCGAACATCGTCTTCTGCCGGCTGTCCCGGCGGATCACCGAGGGGCTCCTCGGCGAGGGGTACGTCTTCTACCACGACCGCTGGGAGCCGGGGGTGGCCCGCTTCGTCACGTCCTTCGCGACGACGGAGGCCGACGTGGACGGTCTGCTGGAGGCGGTCCGCCGGTACGCGGGCTGACGGACCGGGCGACGACGTCAGCCGACGACGTCAGCCGACGATCCGGCCCAGTTCGATCCGCGCGATGTCCGGGGCCGGCCCGTCCGCGCCCGCGAACGTCACGGTGTTCCCGCCCGCCACCAGGTCGACGGGGACGGCCAGCGTCCAGAAGTCGTCCCCGCTCCAGGTGTTCTTGAAGGCCGCCCGGACCGGGGCGCCGCCGCCCACCGAGAGGTCCGCCGTCCGCGAGACGATGTCCGTGTTGTAGGCGTGGCCGTTGTCGCGCCGGTCGTCGTGGGCGTAGTGCACGACCAGCAGATGACGGCCCGGCCGGGACACCTCCACGGGGAACCGGGCCGTCCCGGCGCCGTCGCCGCCGAGCCCGGTGATCCGCAGACCGCCGGGGGCGTGGGCGCAGTCGACCGTCCGGGCCCCGCCCGCGAGGACGGCGGTGTCGGCCCCGAGGACCAGGACTCCGGCCTCGTCGCCGTCGCCGGAGACCTCCAGGGCGCGCAGCGCGGCCTGCCCCGTGGCGGTGACACGGTTGTTGCCGACCGCGAGGTACAGCCGCAGCGGCCGGTCGGGCGCCGCCGTCACCGTCGTGCCGTGCAGGGTGAGTTCGACCTCCGCCGAGGCCCGTGTGACGAGTGTGAAGTAGCCGTCGCGCGGGGCGTACACGTCGAAGACCGCCGCGTCGCCCGCGCCCAGCACGAGCGCGCCGGTGCCGGTCCCGGCCGAGGAGGAGCAGTCGTACGACGGCGTGCCGACGGCCTCCGCCAGCGTCGCCTCGTACGCGGTGGACGGGGGACCGGAGCGGGCGGTCAGATCCAGGCGGTCCAGGGTCACCTCGCCGTCGCCCGCGGCCAGCGTGAGGACGTGGGTCCCCGCCGCCAGCTCCGCCCGGATCTCCCTGCGGCCGCCGTGGGCCGCGTTCTGGGTGGACGGGTACGTCACCGTGACCGGGGCGCCGCCGTCGACCGACAGATGCTGGGTGGCGGGGCCGCCGGACCCGTTGCCGTACAGGATCGCCAGGTCGTAGCCGCCGTCGGCGGGGACCGTCACCGTGAAGTCCACCCTGTCGCCGGGGGAGCCGAGCGACTCGACGTTCCGGGTCCCGGAGGCCGCGTAGCCGTTGGCGTCGCTCACCGTGCCGTGGGTGCGGACCCGCCCGCCGGTGACGGCCGCGTCCTCGGCCTCGTACGACGCAGACCAGGGGACGTGGGCGGGGGCCGGGGTGCCCCGGCCGGCCGGGGTGAGGACGATCCGGTAGGCGGACATCCGGCGCAGACCGCGCAGCGGCACGGTCGCCGAGCCGTCCGCGGCCACCCGCACCCTGGTCCGCGCGAGTACGCGCGGCGCCGGGTGCGGTCCCTCGTACCCGGACCAGCCGGCCTCGGCGACGGTCGCGACGAGCGTACGGCCGAAGACGGCCCCCGGGACGTTCTGTACGACGACGTCGGCGTCCCCCGTCGAGCCGCCGAGCAGGACCTGGGCCTGGCGGCGCCCGGTGTCGAGGGAGGCGAGACCCTGGAGGGTGTCGACGGTGTGCGGCTCGGGCGGTGTCACCCGGACGGTGTCACCGGTCAGCCCCGCGTACCAGCGGAAGAACCACCAGCCGCCGTTCGGGATGTTCATGCGCACCACGTTGCCGCTGAGATCGCCCGCGGCGTCCCAGTAGGCCTGCTGGGCGTACACCTTGTTGCGCTCGAACATCGCTACCCACTGCACGAGCTGGCCCGGCACGGACAGGTCGCGGCGGTTGGCGTACTCGTCGATGCTGACGGTCAGCGCAGGAATGCCCAACTCCTGCTCGATCGCGCGGTACTCGTCGTAATGGGCCTGGAAGTCCCGCAGTGAGGAGGAGTCCAGCTCGTGCCAGGTCATCACCTGCGGCAGCACGTCCTCGCGCCGTGCGAAGGCGAGGAAGTCGGTCAACAGGCGTGCGTGGTAGGCGGCTTCGTTCGGCCCGGCGATCCGGGCTCCCGGGTGGAGCGCCCGGATGCGCCGGTACACCGTCCGCCAGTCCCGCAGGAACCGGTCCCGGCCGGCCTCGTACTCCGCCGGGTCGGCGGCGTCGAGGCGGTACCAGATCTGGTCGGGTTCGTTGAACGGGACGTAGACGAACCGGTCCCGGTCCGGGCGGGCCGCGATCTCCCGGACGATCCCGTCCACCCGGGCCAGATGATCGTCGATCCCCAGGTCCTCGTACGGCCACTGGGCATAGGAGTCCTGGAGCAGCACGGTGATCTCGCCGCCGCCGTTGCGGAAGAAGGACTCCGCGACGGTGAGCGCGTCCCCGTTGGGGTGCTGGGCGCCGCCTTCCGGTTTCTGCGAGACGCCGCTGATCCTGAGCGGGGCGAGCACGGCGTCGCCGGGGACCCCGTCGTCGCTGAGCCCGTACAGCGCGCCGTTCGCGCCGTGCAGCACCGGGCCCTCGGACGCGGCCAGGTCGACGGTCAGGCGGTGCCGGACGGCGGCGGGCGCGGGCGGGGGACCGGAGCTCTCCCGTACCAGCAGCCGCGGCTCGTGGACGGGATACGAGTGCGGCGGCACCGGCTCCCCGGGCGTCGGCGCCGACTCCTCCAGCGCCGTGTGCAGCCGGGCGAAGGCCGCCCGCCCCAGACCGGCGAAGTCCAGCCGTACGGTGGTCAGTTCCGGGGTCAGGAACGCGGCGTGCGGGGCGTCGTCGAACCCGGCCACGCTGACCTCGCCGGGTACCGCGCGACCGCTCTCGTGCAGGGCGCGCAGCACCCCGAGCGCGAGGTCGTCGTTGCCGCACAGGACCGCGGTGACGGCCGGGTCCCGCGCCAGCCGGAGACCCGCCGTATGCCCGGCCTCCGGCCCCCACCCCCCGTGCAGGGGACGGGGCTGCGGCGCTCCCGCGTCCCGCAGGGCCTGCCGCCAGCCGCTGGTGCGCGGGCCGGTGCGGCGGGCGCCGGAGGGGAGCGCGACGTAGTGGACGGTCTCATGGCCGAGGGAGAGCAGATGGCGGGTCGCCTCGTAGGCCGCGCGGCGGTCGTCGGTCCACACCCAGGGACGGCCGTCGCGGGGCGGGCTCGCGGGTGTCTCGACCACGGCGACGAACGGCAGTCCGGGCGGGAGGCAGTCCAGCGCCCGTACCCCGGCGGGGTCGTAGGCGATCACGATCAGTCCGCCGCCGTTGTCCGCCGCCCGCCGCACCTCGGCGGCCACGACGGTCTCCTCCGCCGACTCCAGGACCCCGATCCCGACGGAGTAGGAGGCGGCGCGGGCGGCCTCCTCGACCCCCCGCAGCACGGAGGCGTATCCGTAGTGGGTGGTGTTCGAGGTCAGCACGGTGACCGCTCTGCGCCGCCCGCTGGCCAGCGCGAACGCGGTGGGGTTGCGGCGGAAGCCCAGCGCCTCGACGGCGGCGAGCACCCGCTCACGGGTGTCCGGGCTCACCCGTGGGTGATCGTTGATCACCCGGGAGACCGTCTGGTAGGAGACTCCGGCGGCGGTGGCGACATCCCGGATACTGGCGGGCCGCCCGGTGTGACCGGTCACATGCATGACGGGATTGTTACCGGTCACATGGGGGCCGTCAAGAGGTGTCCGGGCGTTCGGTCTACCAGGTGTGCGCGACGTCCACCACGAGATGGCCGTCGAGCTGGAGCACCCGGAAGGGCAGCCGGGCCCGCACGCCGAGGCCGAACTGGGTCTGCCCCTCGAAGCTGCCGCCGAACCGGGTGTCCCGGAAGGTGCGGTAGCCGGTGAGGTCCACACCCGGCAGATGCTGCCCGGTCCGGGCCGGGTAGGTGGACGCACCGGTGTCCGGGTCGTAGGCGGGCGCCCGCACGACGACCTCCAGGATGGCGCCGCCGCCCACCGGGATGGGCTCGCCCGACGGGTCCCCGATGAGCTGGTCGACGTAGTGCACGGTGTATCCGAGGTGGGCGGCGGTGGCGCCCGGGACGTCCACGACGAACCGGTCGTAGCAGTCGTGGCGGCCGGTCCTGACATCGGTGATGGACTCGGACGTGCCGGCCCAGTTCGTCTTGTCGAGGCTGCCCCAGCCGGTCGGGCAGGCGGCCGCCGCCCGGGGAGCGGCGGCCGGGGCGGCCACGGCCGGAACCGCGGCCGCGCCCAGCGTGGCGGTCAGCAGGAGAGCGGTCGCCCAGACGGTCTTGCTTCGTACCATCTTGTTCCCCCAAGAGTGTGAGTGTCTGGTATCAGGGGAGACAGTCTGGTTGGCCCGATGGTTGCACGCGCTTTACCCGAAAGTGGGGGAATTCCGCTTTCTGTCCTACGACAGGCTCGTGGTGGTGTAGGCGCACTCCGTGTAGATGTACCCGGGCTGCAGCTTGGCCGTGTCCGAGGCCGGCGAGGCGAGGCTGTCGCCGTTCGGCTTGTGCACGAAGTACGTCGTGCCGGCCGGCAGGCTGATGGTGCGCTCCGGGTAGTTCTTGTTCGCGTTGCAGGGCTTGAAGCCGATCGAGAGCGTGTCGGTGAAGGTGTACGCCTTGCAGCTGCCGCAGCCCTTGAGCTTGAAGCTGCCGGTCACCGGTCCCGTGTACATGACCGTGATGTCGTCGGGGCTGTCGTTCTGGACGGTCACCGAGATGCTGCCGCCCGAGCGGGTCGTGGGCAGCTTCTTGCCGGCCGCCGGAACCGTCTGGGCGACCTCCGCGGCGATCGCGATCTTCTTCGCCAGGGCCGCGTTCTTGGCGCTCTTGTGGGCGGAGGCGTACTCCTCCATGGTCGTCTGCGCCTTGTCGAAGTCCCCGTCCTTGTACTGGTCGACGCCGCAGTTGTACGTGCCCGAGTCGGCGCTGCCGGAGGCCCGGTCGGCGTCCTTGGCCAGCGCCCCGGTGACGCTCCCGTCCTCGGCCGAGATGGTCTGGATCTGGCCGCTGAGCGTCTTGAGCTGCTCGACCGCCGTGCACGGGTCGCTGCCGCTGAGCCCCTTGACCTTCGCGGAGACGGCCGAGCCCACGGCCGGCTCGACCTTCGCGGCCTGCGCCGAGTCGGGGAAGGTGGTGAGCAGCTCGCCGAACTGCGAGGCCCAGGTGGACTGCCCGCTCGTGAGACCGTCCGAGGCGCACTCGTAGAGCGAGGTGGCCAGCCGCTCGTCGGGCCAGGTCTTCAGCTCGCTCAGGTCGGTCTCGGGCATCTTCTTCGGAACCGACCGCAGATAGTCGAGCGGGGCGATCGCCTCGCAGTAGTCGCCCTTCTCGTAGACCGCGCCGACGGTCGCGTAGTACGTCTTCATCCGCGCCGGCACCTTCGCGGCCGCCCGGGAGTCCGGGTGGTCGGCGCTCAGGCTCTCGTAGACCTGCAGCGCCTCGCGGTAGTCGGACTGCGCCGAGGAGAACGCCCGCTCGCCGGCCGCCTCCACCTGCCGGTCGGCCTCGTCCAGCCGGTCGAGGAGCATCTGCTGCGTCGCCTCGTCCCGCGCCCCGTCGTACGCCACGACGCCCCCGGCCGGTGCGACCAGCAGCACCAGTCCCAGCGCGAGCGCCAGCGGCGCGGACGGCGGCCAGGCGAGCCGGGTCCGCAGGCCCACGACGGCGCCGTGCGCCGCCACCGCGACGAGGAACAGGACGTACAGCACCAGCGCGAAAACCGGCACCCCGTCCGGGTCGGCCGGCAGCGCCACGAACAGCAGTACGGCGGTCGCGGCCAGACACGCCAGCATCAGCACCCAGCGGCGCACCAGCGCGTAACCGAGGCCGAGCCCGCTGAGGTTGAGCACCGCCACGGCCACCGCCCGCACCCCGTCCGCCGGTGCGGGCGGCGGCGCCACCGGCATCGGCGGCATGACGAACCCCTGGTCGTATCTGCCGTACTGGTCCCCGGACATGGCGGCCTCCCCCGTCAACTGCACCCGCGTAGCTCTGATTTGTCAGTCTATCGGGGGAGGAAGAGGCACCGACAGGCCGTTTTCGGGTTCAGCCGTTCGTGACGTTCGCCGTCACCAGGCGGAGGAGCTGCTTGGCGAGGGCGTCCTGTTCCGGGGTGAGGCCCATGGCGTCGCCGATGGCGAGCGGGACGCCCGTCGCGCGCTCGCGCAGGCTCGCGCCGGCCTCGGTGAGCCGCAGGGCGACCGAGCGCTCGTCGTCGGGGCGGCGCTCGCGCCGCAGCAGGCCCTGCGCCTCCAGGCGCTTGAGGAGGGGGGAGAGGGTGCTGGACTCCAGCTGGAGCGCGGCGCCCAGGTCGCGGACGGAGATCGCGTCCCGCTCCCACAGCGCCAGCATCACGAGGTACTGCGGGTAGGTCAGGCCCAGCTCGTCCAGGAGCGGACGGTAACGGGCCGTGACGGCACGGGACGCGGCGTACAGGGCGAAGCAGAGCTGGTCGTCCAGGAGCATGGTCATGGCGGCATCGCCCTCTCATTGAAGTCCTCTCGATCCTATCTCCCACCAATTGATCGAGGGCTCATTAGTTGTGCACGACTTAATCGTGCGCTACCGTTCTGGATGTGCCGCCTCTCCCGACCGGGACTACCGTCGGGAACTGCCCGCGGCACCCCGACCGAGGAGGTCGCCATGACCGACACAGCCGCTCAGCGCCCCGTTCTCGAACCCGCCGCCCAGTCCTTCGCCGCGGCGACCGCGAACCCGCCGTACCTGTTCGACCTGCCTCCGGCGGAGGGCCGGAAGGCGGTCGACGAGGTGCAGTCCGGTGATATCGCCAAGCCGGCGGTGGACGAGGAGTGGATCACTGTCGAGGGTGGTCCGACGGGGAGTGTGCGGGCGCGGATCGTGCGCCCGGCCGGTGCCGGGGGTGCGCTGCCGGTGATCTTCTACATTCATGGTGCGGGGTGGGTGTTCGGTGACGCGCACACGCATGACCGGCTGGTGCGTGAGCTGGCGGTGGGTGCCGAGGCGGCGGTGGTGTTCCCGGAGTACGACCTGTCGCCGGAGGTGCGGTATCCGGTGGCGATCGAGCAGAACTTCGCGGTGGCGCGGTGGGTGGTGCAGGAGGGTGCGTCGAAGGGCCTGGACGGTGCGCGGATCGCGGTGGCGGGTGACTCCGTCGGCGGGAACATGGCGGCGGCGCTCACCCTGATGGCGAAGGAGCGGGGCGGTGTCCCGCTGGTGCGGCAGGTGCTGTTCTACCCGGTGACGGACGCGTCCTTCGACACCGCGTCCTACCGCCAGTTCGCGGAGGGGTACTTCCTGCGGCGGGACGGGATGCAGTGGTTCTGGGACCAGTACACGACCGATGCGGGTGAGCGGGCGCAGATCACCGCGTCCCCGCTGCGGGCGACGGTGGAGCAGCTGAAGGACCTGCCTCCGGCGCTGGTCATCACGGGTGAGGCGGATGTCCTGCGGGACGAGGGTGAGGCGTACGCGAACAAGCTGCGCGAGGCCGGTGTCCCCGTCACCGCCGTCCGCTTCCAGGGCATCATCCACGACTTCGTGATGCTCAACGCCCTGCGCGAGACGCATGCCGCCGAGGCGGCCATCACCCTCGCCGTCGGCACCCTGCGGGACGCACTGCACCGGTGAGCCGGCCCTCACGGGGCCGAGAGGCCGAAGGTCAGCGCTCCGCCCTTCGCGGGGAAGGAGTCGGGCAGCCAACGGGGGTCCGTGGGACGCCCGTCGAGACGGACCTCGCGGACGCGGGAGTGCGTGTCCGAGGCCTGCGGGGCGACGACGGTGATGGTCACGCCGTTGCCCCGGCGGATCTGGGTGAGCGGGAAGAGCGGGCTGGCCAGGGCCAGTTGGGAGCTGCCCGGGATCTGGGGGTACATACCGAGGGCGGCCCAGACGGCCCAGGAGGACATGGCGCCGAGGTCGTCGTTGCCGACCAGGCCGTCCGGACCGTCCCCGAAGAGCGTGGTGAGGATGGACCGCACGGTGTCCTGGGTGCGGTCGGGGCGGCCCAGGTAGTCGTAGGCCCAGGGGGTGTTGAAGGACGGTTCGTTGCCGAGGTAGGCGTACGGCAGGTCGGCGCCCGCGTTGTACTCGGTGAAGAACGTGTCGAGGCGGGCGGTGACGGCCGCGTCGCCGCCCATCGCCGTGAACAGGCCGGGCAGGTCGTGCGGCACCATCCAGGTGTACTGCGCCGCGTTGCCCTCGACGTAGTCCCGGCGCTGCGTCGGCCTGAACGCCGGCCAGGTGCCGTCGGCGCGGCGGGGCTGGAGGTAACGGCTGTCGGGATGGAGCAGGTTGCGCCAGTTGCCCGAGGCGCGCTCCAGCACCGCCCGGGTCTCCGTGTCGCCGAGCCGGCCGGCCAGCCGGGCCAGGGCGGCGTCGGACACCGCGTACTCCAGGGTGGTGGCCGCCGCGCCCCAGACGCCCTTCGTCCCGGCGGGGATGTAGCCGAGCGTGTCGTAGTACGTGTGTCCGGGGCGCTGCCGGTCGTCCTGGCGGCCGGCGACGGCCGTGCGCAGCAGCTCGCCCGCCTCGAAGTCGGTGCCGCCGAAAGCGTGGACGGAGGCCGCCATCGCGGGCAACGGGTCGCCGACCATCACCCCGGTGCCGCCGTTGGCGAGCGTCCAGCGGTCGAAGTAGCCTCCCTGACGGCCCTGTTCGAGGATGGACTGGGCGACGTCCGACGCCTCGCGCGGGGCGAGCAGCGCCAGCAGCTGGATCTGGGAGCGGTACACGTCCCAGCCGGAGAAGTTCGCGTACTGCACATGCCCGGGCCGGGTGCGGTGGACCAGACCGTCGAAGCCCCGGTAGCGGCCGTCGGCGTCGCTGAAGGCGCCGGGGTGCAGCAGGGAGTGGTACAGCGCGGTGTAGAACATCCGGCGCCGCGCCTCGCTGCCACCGGCCACGGTGATCCGGCCCAGCCAGCCGTTCCACTCCCGGCGGGCGGCCCGCCGTACCTTGTCGAGCGAGCGGCCGCGCTGCTCCACGAGGGTGTTGCGGCGGGCCGCGTCCTCGCTGACGAACGAGATGCCGACCCGCACGGTCACCTCGCGGGTGCCGGGCGCGAACGACACGTACGCCCCGGACGTCCGCCCGTCCAGCGGCTCGCTGTACGCGAAGGGCCGGTCGAACTCCGCGTGGAAGTAGAGGCGGTAGCGCACGGACGTACCGCAGAAGCCGCCGCTGTCCGTGAAGCCGGACAGGGTCCGGGCGCCGACGGTGACCGCGCCGGTGGCCTTGTTCCAGGCCCGCCCGGCGTCGACGGTCAGCCCGGCCGGCTCCCGGGCGTCCGCCGGGAAGGTCAGCCGGGCGACCCCGGACCGCCGGGTGGCGGCGAGCTCGGTGCGGATCCCGTTGTCGAAGTCGACCCGGTAACTGCCGGGCGACGCCTGCTCGGCGGCATGGGAGAACGTCGCGTACCGCGCCTCCGGGTCGGCCGCGGGACGGCCCGTGAGCGGCATGAACGGTACGTTCCCGTAGTCGCCGCAGCCCGCGCCGGACAGGTGGGTGAGGCTGAAGCCGCGGATGCGGTCGTCGGTGTAGGCATAGCCGCCGAACTGGCGGGTGACCGTGTCCGGGCTCCACTGGATGCCGCCCAGCGGCGCCGACGCACCGGGGAAGGTGTTTCCGCCGCCGCCTCCGTGGCCCCAGTCCGCCCCGCCCGGCTTCGTGCCGACGAAGGGGTTGACGTAGCGGGCCGGGTCGGCGAGGGGCGGCAGGGACGTGGCGCCGGCCCGCGCGGGCGGGGCCAGCAGCACGACCGCCGCCACGGCGGCCCCGAGAGGTGACAGGCGCAATGAGATCTCCTTGCGTCGCGGAAGGCCGGCGGAGCGCACGGCGGGGGAGACGCCCACTGTCACCGCGCCGGCCGCGCACACCGAGGCGCCGTGCCGGACGACACCCGGAAGTCAGGCACACGGCGCAGTCCCGGCCGACCGCGACCCCGGTGAACAGGGCGGACGTCCGGTTCGTAACTCTGGGTGACTCCGCCGGTGACGTAAGGTCGAAGCGGGGGCAGGACAGGAAGGGGAGGGGATCGCGTGCCGCCGGAGCCGGTGCGGTTCATGGTGCTGGGCGCCGTGCGGGTGTACCGCGGGGAGACGGAGCTGGACGCGGGCGGGCCGCAGGAGCGCGCCTTCCTGGCGCTGCTGCTGGCCAAGCCGGGACAACCGGTCGCCATGAGCGAGATCGTGGACGTGCTGTGGGGAGCCGAACCGCCGCGCAGCGCGGTCAACGTCGTCCGGCGGCACGTGGGTTCGCTGCGCCGCCTCCTGGAACCCGGGCTCCCCGCCCGCGCCGAGGGCAGCCGGCTGGTCCGCGACGCCGGCGGCTACCGGCTCGTCACCGACGGTGACCAGGCCGACCTCCCGCGGTTCCGCGCACTGCGCGAGATCGCCCGGCACGACACGGACACCGCACCCGCCCGGGCCGCCGAACTCCTCACCGAGGCCCTGGGGTTGTGGCACGGCCCGATCGGCGACGGCATCCCCGCGCCCGCCCGCAGCCACCCTCTGTTCGACGCGATCGAGAAGGAACGGCTGGCGGCCGCCCGGGAGCTGGCCGACGCGGCCCTGCGCGCCGGACTGCCGGAGCGGGCCCTGCCGCCCCTGCGCCGGGCCGCCGCCGACCATCCGCTCGACGAACCCGTCCACGCCGGCCTGCTCCGGCTGCTCGCCGCGGCCGGTCACCGCGCCGAGGCGCTCACCGTGTACGAGACGGTACGGACCCGGCTCGCCGAGGAACTGGGGATCGACCCGGGCCCCGAACTGAGGGACGCCCACGACGCACTTCCCGGCGCCCCCGCCGCGACCGGCACCCTCCCTCACGTCACCCCGTCGCAACTGCCGTACGACCAGCCCCTGTTCGCCGGCCGCGAGGCCGAACTGGACGAGGTGCTCGCCCTGTTCGACGCGGAGCAGCCCCGTCCCGGCACCGTGGTGATCGGCGCAGTCGGCGGTATGGCGGGCGTCGGCAAGACCACCCTCGCCGTGCACTGGGCGCACCGGATCGCCGACCGGTTCCCCGACGGACAGCTCTATGTGAACCTGCGCGGCTTCGACCCGTCCGGCGCGGTCATGGAACCGGGAGAGGCCGTCCGCGGATTCCTGGACGCCCTCGGCGTACCCCCCGAACGCGTCCCGCACGGGACGGCCGCGCAGAGCGCCCTCTACCGCAGCACCCTGGCGGGCCGGCGCGTCCTCGTCGTGCTCGACAACGCCCGCGACACGGAGCACGTGCAACCGCTGCTGCCCGGCTCGCCCGGCTGTCTCACGCTCGTCACCAGTCGCGACGAACTGCCCGGCCTGGTCGCCGCCCACGGGGCCCGCTCCCTGGTCCTGCACCCCTTCGACACGGACCGGACCCGCGCCTTCCTCGTCCGCCGGCTCGGCGCGGCACGGGTGGCCGGTGAGCCACGGGCCGCCGACGAGATCGGCGCCCTGTGCGCGGGGCTGCCCCTCGCCCTCGCCTGCGTCGCCGCCCGCGCCGCCGCCCACCCCCACTTCCGGCTCGCCGACATCGCCGGCGAACTGCGCGAGGCCCACGGCAGCCTCGACGCCTTCGCCCGCGCCGACGCCTCCGCCGACGTGAGCACGGTCTTCTCCTGGTCCACGGACGCCGTGTCCCCCGACGCCGCCCGCCTGTTCCGGCTTCTGGCCCTGCACCCCGGCCCCGACCTCTCCCTTCCGGCCGCGACCGCCCTCGCGGGCCTCCCGGAGCGCCGCACCCGCCGACTGCTCGCCGAGCTGACCGGCCTGCATCTCGTCGCCGAGCACAGCCCTGCCCGCTACTCCCTCCACGACCTGCTGCGCGCCCACGCCGGCGAACTCCTCCACGAGCGGGAGACCGCGACCGCGCGGGAGACCGCCCTCGACCGGCTCCACCACCACTATCTGCACACCGCGCACACCGCCGACCGCCTCCTCGCCCCCACCTCCGACCCGCTGCCCCCACCGCCCGCGCCCGAGGGCGCCCGGCCCCAACCGCTCACCGACGACCACCGCGCCCTGGCCTGGCTCACCGCCGAACACGCCGTCCTGCTCGCCGTCGTCACCACGGCCGCCGCCTCCGGCCGGCCCGCGCGCGAACGCCTCGCCTGCCAACTGGCCTGGTCCCTGGAGCCGTTCTTCGACCGACGCGGCCACTGGCACGACGCGCTCGGCGCACAGCGCACCGCACTCGACACCGCCCGGCGGCTCGCCGACCCCGTCCTTCTCGCCCGCGGCCTGCGCGGACTGGCCCGGATCGAGGGCCGCCTCGGCCTGCACACCCGAGCCGTCCCCCGCCTCGAACAGGCCCTGGACCTCTTCACCGAACTGGGCGACGACACCGGCCGCGCCCACACCCACCGCAGCCTCGGCTGGGAGTCCGACCAGCTGGGTGACCTGCCCGGAGCCCTGCGCCACAACCGGCTCGCCCTCGCCCTGTTCCGCGCCCTCGACGACCGCGCGGCCCAGGCGAGCGTCCTGAACTCGGTGGGCTGGTACCACGCCCTGCTCGGCGAGTACCGGCCGGCGCTGACACACTGCCACGAAGCGCTGCGCATGCTCCAGGACCTCGGCGACCGGTACGGCCAGGCCGCCACCTGGGACAGCATCGCCTACGCCCACCACCACCTCGGCCGCCACCCGCACGCCCTCCTCGGCTACCGCAACGCCCTCGCCCTGCTGCGGGACCTCGGCGTGCCGTACCTGGAGGCCGACATCCTGACCCGCGCCGGGGACACCCATCTCGCCATGGGCGACGAGCCGTCGGCCCACGAGGCGTGGACCCGGGCACTGGCCCTGCTCCGGGGGCTCGGCCACCCCGACGCGGACGCGGTCGAGACGCGGCTGAGGGGTGGGGAGGGGCGGGCCGGTGCCTGCTGAACCGACCCGGTTCCAGGTCCTCGGGCCCGTCCGGGTCCGGCGCGGCGCTCAGGAACTCGACCTCGGCTTCCCCCAGCAGCGCGCCCTGCTCGCCCTGCTCCTGCTGCACGCCGGCCGGACCGTGCCGACCGCCGAGATCCTCGACACCCTGTGGGCCGAACGGCCGCCCGCCAGCGCGCCGAACGTCGTACGCCGCTACGCCGCCGCCCTGCGCCGCCTCCTGGAACCCGGACTGCCGCCCCGCGCCCCCGGCAGCCGTCTGCTGCGCCGCACCGGCGGCTACGTCCTCGTGGCGGAGCCGGACGAGGTCGACCTCCTGCGGTTCCGTGAACTCACCCGGCAGGGCAAACGGGCCGCGGCCACCGGACGGGCCGAGACGGCGGCCCGCCGCTTCATCCGGGCGCTGGGGGAGTGGCGCGGCCCGCTGGCGATGGGCATCCCCGAACCCGTCCGTGCCCACGTCCGGTTCACGGCCGTGCACCGTGAACTCCTCGACACCGCCCGTCTCGCGGCCGACGCCGCCCTGCTCTCCGGCCACGCCGACCAGGTCCTCCCCGCCCTGCGCGAGGCCGCCGCGCAGGAACCCCTCGACGAACCCCTGCACGCCCGTCTCGTGCTCGCCCTGGCCGCCTGCGGCCTCCAGGCGGAGGCGCTCGGAACGTACGACGACATCCGCCGCCGTCTCGCCACCGACCTCTCCCTCACCCCCGGCCCGGAACTGACGGCCGCCCACACCCGGGTCCTGCGGCAGGAGGTGCGCCGCTCGGGAGCCGCGGGACACGGGGGAGCACCGCGCGGAACCGCGCCGCCCTCCCGCACGGGCCTCTTCGTGGGGCGGGAGGACGAGTCCGCGCGGCTGACGGAACTGGCGCGGGCCTCGGGCGTGGTGCTCGTCGGGGGGATGCCCGGGGTGGGCAAGAGCGCCCTCGCCGCGCACTGGGCGCACCGGGCGGCAGCCCGGTACCCGGACGGCCGGCTGGAGGTGAACCTGCGCGGGTCCGACCCCGGCCGGCCCGCGCTCGAACCGGTCGACGCGCTGCGGGAGTTGCTGACCGCCCTCGGGGTGACCGAGCGGCGCATGCCGGACGGTCCGGCCGCCCGGGCCGGGCTGTACCGCACCCTGCTGGCGGAGCGCCGCGCCCTGGTCGTGCTCGACGACGCCCTCGGCACCGAGCAGCTGCGCCCGCTGCTGCCCGCCGCACCGGGGTGTCTCACCCTCGTCACCAGCCGCAACGCCCTGCCCGGCCTGGTCGCCGCGGGTGCCCGCCCGCTCCGGCTCGAACCGCCGTCCACCGCGGACGCCCACGCGATCCTCGCCCGCCGTGCCGGCCCCGCACGGACGGCCGCCGAACCGGCGGCCGCCGCCGAGATCCTCGCCCACTGCGGCCGGCTGCCGCTGGCCCTCACGGTCGTCGCCGCCCGCCTCACCGGCCACCCGCACCTCTCCCTCGCCGCCGTCGCCGCCGAACTGCGAGCCGCGCACGGCGGCCTCGACGCCCTGTCCGCCCTGCGCCCCGCCCTCCTCGCCTCCCACCACCGGCTGCCGGACGACGGCGCGCGGCTCTTCCGGGCGCTGTCCCGCCACCCCGCACCCCCCATCACCCCGGCGACGGCCGCCGCCCTCACCGGGCTGCCGCCCCGCACCACCCGCCGCCTCCTCGGCCTCCTCGCCGAAGCCCACCTCCTCGCCGAGCCCGCGCCCGGCCGCTACACCCTGCACGACCTGCTGCGGGCCCTGGCCACCGAACTCGGTTCGTGACAGCGCCCGCACTCCACTGTCACTCTTTTTGCACAACCGCGGACCTACCGTCCGGGCACGTGACCACCATCATCACCGTCCGTACGCCTCTGGGCGTCGAGATCCTCACCCAGGAACACGGGGAGCAGCCCCGCAGGCCGCTGCCCGCCGAGGGCCGCCCGCACCCCGCGCACCGGCTCCGGGCCCGGACCACCGGCGAATACCTCTTCGTGGGCCTGCGGGGCGGCACGGCGGAGCCCGCCCCCCAGCCCCTCACCCTCCCTCTCACCCCCGGGGACATCTGCTTCTACGACATCCGCCACGCCCCCGTCCTGGACTTCCCCGAGCGGTTCCGGGCCACCGTGTTCCTCGTGCCGACCGACCTGCTGGGGCTCACCGAGGCCGACGCCGGGCGCGTCACGCGCACCCCGGTCGCCCGCGCCTCGCGCCTCGGCACTCTGCTCTCCCCGCTCCTGTCCGACCTCGCCCGCGCGGCGGCCGAGGCACGCCCTCAGGTCGGCGAGATGCTCGCCTGGAACGCGGTGAACCTCCTGTCGACCCTGGCCGTCGAGCAGCTCGGCGCCCGCACCCCCGACCCGGCATCCCCCCGTTCACCGGTGCTGACCCGGGTCCTGGAGTACGTCGAACTGCACCTGACCGAACCGGAGTTGTCACCGGAGGTGATCGCCCGGGCGCACCACGTCTCCGTGCGCCATCTGCACAAGCTGTTCAAGGACGAGGGCACCTCGGTGGGCCGCTGGATCCTGCGCCGCCGGCTCGACGAATGCCGGCGCGACCTGATGCGCCACGGCCGCGGCAGCCGTACCATCGCGGCGGTGGCCGCCCGGTGGGGCTTTCTGAGCGCCCCCCACTTCAGCCGCGTCTTCCGGGCCGCCTACGGCATGTCCCCCAGCGAATGGCGCGACACCGCGGGCCGCGCCGACCGCCGCCGTGCACGGTGAGGACAACGCCGGTGCACTCGCGGGCAAGGCGCGGCGACCCGGCGGAACTAGCGTCCGTGAGGAGAACAACGCACATCTAGACACAGCAGGAGATGCCATGTCCGACGTCGTAGAGCCGGTCGTGCCGGTGCTCGAGCCCGAGGCCGCGGCGTTCGCCGAGGCGACCGCGAACCCGCCGTACCTGTTCGACCTGCCTCCGGCGGAGGGCCGGAAGGCGGTCGACGAGGTGCAGTCCGGTGATATCGCCAAGCCGGCGGTGGACGAGGAGTGGATCACCGTCGAGGGTGGTCCGACGGGGAGTGTGCGGGCGCGGATCGTGCGCCCGGCCGGTGCCGGGGGTGCGCTGCCGGTGATCTTCTACATCCATGGTGCGGGCTGGGTGTTCGGTGACGCGCACACCCATGACCGGCTGGTACGCGAGCTGGCCGTCGGCGCCGAGGCCGCGGTGGTGTTCCCGGAGTACGACCTGTCGCCGGAGGTGCGGTATCCGGTGGCGATCGAGCAGAACTTCGCGGTGGCGCGGTGGGTGGTGCAGGAGGGTGCGTCGAAGGGCCTGGACGGTGCGCGGATCGCGGTGGCGGGTGACTCCGTCGGCGGGAACATGGCGGCGGCGCTGACGTTGATGGCGAAGGAGCGGGGCGGTGTCCCGCTGGTGCGGCAGGTGCTGTTCTACCCGGTGACCGACGCCTCCTTCGACACCGCGTCCTACCGCCAGTTCGCGGAGGGGTACTTCCTGCGGCGGGACGGGATGCAGTGGTTCTGGGACCAGTACACGACCGATGCGGGTGAGCGGGCGCAGATCACCGCGTCCCCGCTGCGGGCGACGGTGGAGCAGCTGAAGGACCTGCCTCCGGCGCTGGTCATCACGGGTGAGGCGGATGTCCTGCGGGACGAGGGTGAGGCGTACGCGAACAAGCTGCGCGAGGCCGGTGTCCCCGTCACCGCCGTCCGCTTCCAGGGCATCATCCACGACTTCGTGATGCTCAACGCCCTGCGCCCGACCCACGCCGCCGAGGCGGCCATCACCCTCGCCGTCGGCACCCTGCGCGACGCGCTGCACGTCTGATCCCAGGAGAGCATCACCATGTCCACCACCCCCACCGTCGTCCTCGTCCACGGCGCGTTCGCCGACGCCACCAGCTGGTCCGGCGTCATCACCGAACTCCAGGGCCACGGGATCCCCGTGATCGCCCCGCCCAACCCCCTGCGCGGCCTCGCCTCCGACGCGGCCTACGTCGCCTCCGTCGCCGCCCAGATCGACGGCCCCGTCGTGCTCGTCGGCCACTCCTACGGCGGCGCCCTGATCACGGTCGCCGGTGTCACGGAGAACGTCGTCGGGCTCGTCTACGTCGCCGCCTACGTCCTGGAGGAGGGCGAGAGCCTCGGGGAGCTCCAGGGCCGCTTCCCGCTGGCCCCGCTGGTCAGCAACCTCAAGGAGTGGACGTACCCCACTCCGAGCGGGGAGACCGCCGTCGAGGTCACCATCGCCGAGGACGCCTTCCCCGGTGTGTTCGCCGCCGACGTCCCCGCGGACGTCACCAAGGTGCTCGCCGCGGCCCAGCGCCCGCTGGCCGCCGCCGTGTTCGAGGAGAAGGCCGCCGCGGCAGCCTGGCACACCAAGCCGTCCTGGGCGCTGATCGCCGCCGCCGACGAGGCCATCAACCCCGAGGTGGAGCGGTTCGGCGCCCAGCGGGCCGGGGCGACCGTGGTGGAGCTGGAGGGCGCCTCGCACGCGGTCGCCGTCTCGCGCCCCAAGGAGGTCGCCGAGCTGATCCGTGACGCGGTGCGCGCCACGAGCTGACGCTCTCCCGAAACACCGCGCGGACGACGCCCCCTGTGCACGTCCGCGCGGTCCCGGGCTGCCGGACCCGGTGCGCCACCAGCGCACCGGCAGCTGATGGACGCCGTACACGATCCCGTCGTCCTTGAAGGGGATCTCCGCCGGCTTCGCCGCGACCCGCAGGCCGGGCACGCGGCGGAACATCGTGCCGTACGGGAACGTCCCCGGTCATGCAACCGCAGCGACCTGACGACTCCCCGTCAGAACACTGACGTTCGCCGGTACGTGACCCGCGTCATGGCGTTGGCGGGCGGTGTCTGCGACGTCGTACGAGATCCTCGGCGGCCCCCGGCCAGTGCGGGTGGTCGAAGGTGAAGCCCGCGGCCTGCAGACGGCCGGGGACGACACGCCGGCTCTTCAGGAGCAGTTCGGTGTCCGAGCGCAGGGCGACAGCGCCCAGCTCCGCCATCCACTTCGTCGCCGGCAGCCCCACCGGGACGCCCCACGCGGAGCGCAGCTCCCGCATGAAGGCGCGCTGCGGCAGGGGCGCGGGGGCGGCCAGGTTCACCGGTCCGGCGAGGTCGTCGCGCTGGACGAGGAACTCCACCGCGCGCACGAAGTCCCGGTCGTGGATCCAGGACACGTACTGCGCGCCGCCCGCCACCGGTCCGCCCAGACCCAGCCGGGCCAGCCAGGACATGACGTCGAACACCCCACCCCGGTCCGGGCTCATGACCATGGCGGAGCGCAGCGCGACCTTACGGGTGTGCGGGGTGCCGGCCGCCGCCAGCTCCCGCTCCCAGGCGGTGGCGATGTCGACGCTGTAGCCCCAGTACCCCGGCACACCGCTCTCGTGGCCGCCGAGCACCCCGGTGTCCTCGTCGTTGGCCGCGTCGTAGCGGTGGGCGTAGATCGTCGCGGTGCTCATCTGGAGCCACACCCCCGGCGGCCGCGCGGCGGCGGCGATCGCCTCGCCCACGACGCGTGCCGAGTCCACCCGGGAATCCATCATGGCTTTCAGGTTCTCCGGGGTGTAGCGGCAGCTCACGCTTCGCCCGGCCAGACCGATCACGACGTCACTGCCGTCGACCTCCTCGAACCAGGCCCCCGGGGTCCGCCCGTCCCACGCGACCTCGCCCGGCCCGGACGGCCGCCGGCTCAGCACGACGACCTCGTGCCCGGCCGCCGTCAGGGCCCGCCGCACCACCTTTCCGACCTGCCCGGTCCCTCCGGGCACCACGAACTTCACGAGCGGACTCCCCTCACCGTGTGCCAGGGAGCCTACTCTGTTTTGAACGCGTTCAAAATCGCTGCCGGATGGGCTACCAGCAGGGCTTGAAGGAGCTGATGCGGTCGTTGGCGCCCTCCACCAGGACACCGGCGGCGGAGCGGGCGGGGACCCACATCAGCATGTCCCCCTGGTAGTCGATGTTCTGGTAGAAGCAGATGTCCCGGTCGGTCCGGTTGACGATGGAGCTGGTCCGGTCGTTCATGTAGTCGCCGATGTTCGACCGGTACGGATCGGTCTGGCCGACCATGCGTCCCTGGAAGTAGATGTCCTGGAAGACGCACACCATCGCCGCGGGGCAGTCGCTCTCGGCGGCGCTCGCCGAGGGGGCCGCGGCCAGCGTGGCACCGACCAGGGCGGCCGTCATCGCCGCGGGTACGGCGGCTCGTCGGACGATTCGCTTGAGCGTCATGGGTTTCCGTCCTTCGTTCAGGAATGTTCCGGAAGGAAGGGAATCACCGTCCGATTGTTCAACTGTTGTCCATCGTCGCGGAGTTCCTCTCTGCCGCCACTTCTCCCCGCGCATCAGGTCAAGCGTCCCGGACTCTTGACTCGGAAAGGCGTCAGTCCGCATTCTCGACCCACTATCTTGCGTCGGTCATGACAACCCCAAGGGCGTTCAAAGCGTCCTCGTCGACCGCGCGACCCGCCGACCGAGGGACGTGGGCTGTGACCATGACCGGACGCCCGTACCGCAGACGCCGCGACGTCACCGTCGTCTCGCTGCTCCTTCTCGTACTGGCCTCGATCCTCGGCCCCGCGCAGAGTTCTGCGGCCGGGACCGACTGGTGGACGCCCACCTCCCGGCCGTCCCCCGACTCCCAGATCAACGTGACCGGTGAGCCCTTCACCGGCACCAACTCCGCCGGGGAGGTGCGCGGGTTCGTCGACGCGCACAACCACCTGTTCTCCAACGAGGCCTTCGGCGGCCGGCTGATCTGCGGCAAGGTGTTCTCCGCGTCCGGTGTCGCCGACGCGCTCAAGGACTGTCCCGAGCACTACCCCGACGGCACCCTCGCGCTCTTCGACTACATCACCCACGGCGGTGACGGCAAGCACGACCCGGTCGGCTGGCCGACCTTCGCGGACTGGCCGGCGTACGACTCCATGACCCACCAGGCGAACTACTACGCCTGGGTGGAGCGCGCCTGGCGCGGCGGACAGCGGGTGCTGGTCAACGACCTCGTCACCAACGGCATGATCTGCTCCGTCTACCCCTTCAAGGACCGCAGCTGCGACGAGATGACCTCGATCCGGCTCCAGGCGAAGCTGACGTACGACCTCCAGGCCTACATCGACACGATGTACGGCGGCACCGGCAAGGGCTGGTTCCGGATCGTCACCGACAGCGCGCAGGCCCGTGAGGTCATCAAGGCGGGCAAGCTGGCCGTGATCCTGGGCGTGGAGACCTCCGAGCCGTTCGGCTGCAAGCAGATCTTCGACATCGCCCAGTGCAGCAAGGCCGACATCGACAAGGGCCTCGACGAGCTGTACTCCCTCGGCGTGCGCAGCATGTTCCTGTGCCACAAGTTCGACAACGCGCTGTGCGGCGTCCGCTTCGACGAGGGCGGCCTCGGTACGGCCATCAACGTCGGGCAGTTCCTGTCGACCGGCACCTTCTGGCAGACCGAGAAGTGCACCACCGCCATGCACGACAACCCCATCGGCACCGCCTCCTCCGACGCCGAGGCCGACCTGCCGGCGGGCACCGAGGTCCCCGAGTACGACGAGAACGCCCAGTGCAACACCCGCGGACTCACCTCCCTCGGCGAGTACGCCGTGCGCGGGATGATGAAGCGCAAGATGATGCTCGAGATCGACCACATGAGCGTCAAGGCCACCGGCCAGGCCCTGGACATCTTCGAGGCCGCCGGCTACCCGGGCGTCCTCTCCTCGCACAGCTGGATGGACCTCAACTGGACCGAGCGGGTCTACTCCCTCGGCGGTTTCGTCGCCCAGTACATGCACGGCTCCACGGACTTCGTCACCGAGGCCAAGCGCACCGAGGCGCTGCGCGACGAGTACGGCGTCGGGTACGGCTTCGGCACCGACTTCAACGGCATCGGCGACCACCCCGCCCCGCGCGGCGCCGACGCCGCCAACAAGGTGACGTACCCCTTCAAGAGCGTCGACGGCGGCTCGGTCATCGACAAGCAGACCACCGGCTCCCGCACCTTCGACTTCAACACCGACGGCGCCGCCCAGGTCGGCATGATCCCCGACTGGATCGAGGACATCCGCAAGGTCGGCGGACAGGACGTGGTCGACGACCTCTTCCGGGGCACCGAGACCTACCTCGACACCTGGGGGGCCACCGAGCAGCACCAGGCCTCCGTCAACCTCGCCAAGGGGCAGACGGCCACGGCCAGTTCGTCCGAGTCCAACCCGCTCACCAGCTACCAGCCGGGCCGGGCCGTGGACGGCGACGACTCCACCCGCTGGGCCAGCGACTGGAGCGACGACCAGTACTGGCAGGTCGACCTGGGCTCCACCAACCTGGTCTCCCGCGTCACCCTCGACTGGGAGCGCGCCTACGGAAAGTCGTACCGCATCGAGCTCTCCACGGACGGCACCACCTGGACGACCGCCTGGTCCACCACCTCCGGCGACGGAGGCCTGGACACGGCCAAGTTCACCGGCACCCCCGCCCGCTACGTCCGGGTCCACGGCCTGGACCGCGGCACCGACTGGGGATACTCGCTGTACGAGGTGGGCGTCCACAGCGCCTGACGTACGACAACGGGGGACACGCATGGCACGGATGCCGTCGGCGCAGCGGCGCAGACAGCTGACGGAAGCGGCGATCAGAGCGATGGCCCGGGACGGCGTCCCGAGGACGACCACCCGGTCCATCGCCGCCGAGGCCGGGGTGTCCCTCAGCGTCTTCCACTACTGCTTCGACTCCAAGCAGGCCCTCGTCGAGTCCGTCATCACGACGCTCACCGCCCACTCGGTGAGCGTCGTGAAGGAGGCGCTCCTGCCCAGGGCCGGCCTCGGGGAGACGGTCCGGGCCGGGTTCCAGGCGTACTGGGACCACGTCCGCGCCCACCCCGACGAGCACATGCTGACCTACGAACTCACCCAGTACGCCCTGCGCGAGCCCGGCTTCGCCCACCTGGCACGCCGGCAGTACGAGCTCTACGAGGAGGCCTACGCCGAGCTCATCGGGGAGCTGTGCCGGGGCATGGACCTCGAACTCGGCGTCCCCGTGCCGGTCCTGGCCCGCTATCTGGCCGCGATGACCGACGGGCTGACCCTCAACTACCTGGTCCTCGGTGAGGCGGCCGCCGGGACGGACGTCCTCGACATGGTCACCGCCCATGTCGCCGGGCTGGTGCGGGTCAGCGGGCCTTGACCTGCGCCACCAGCGCCTTGAACTCCGCCCATTGGACGGGCGGTTGCGCCAGCCCGCGGCGCTCCAGATAGCGGGCGGTGGCCCGCCGGGTGTGGCCGAGGACCTTGAACGCGTCGGTGGGCCGCCCCGAACCCATCGGCTCCACCACCCGCTCCGGCACCAGCAGCCAGGACTCCCCGGCCCTCCTCAACTCGCCCCGCACCAAGGCGTTCTGCATGTGGTTGATCTTCTCGTCGTGCCGGTGCACCAGCAGCGAGGCCGGACCGGGGGCGGCGGCGCAGTCGGCGGGGACCGCGACGGCGAAACCGCCGTCCGCCGGGACGGGCCGGGTCCGCGCCAGCACCGGCGCCCCCGAGGCGTCCCGCGCGGCCAGTACCGCGCTCGCGTACCGGGCGAGCCGATCGGCGCCCGGCAGAGCGCCGGGCGCCGGCGCGCCCGCCGCCGGCGGTGGCACGAACGGCTCCCGTACGACCACCTGGTCCGGCGTGACCGTGATCAGCAGCCGCAGGTAGTACCAGGCCATCATCCGGCGCAACGGCACCGACACGTACGCGCGGCTGTGCGGCTGCCGTTCGAAGAGCATCCGCCAGTAGTCCTCGGCGCCCTGCGGACCCGTCCTGATCTCGTCCGGGCACTCGGCCCGGCCCCCGACGAACACCTCCGGGGCGACGTCCAGTCCGCTGCCGGTCGGGTCGGAGAAGAGCAGCGCCACCCGCCCGTCACGTCGGATGTTCAGCGCCTTCTGCGCGAACGCCAGGGACGTGGACAGCAGCAGCGTCCCGTCCGGGCGCCGCTGGACCGCCGTCGGCCAGACCAGCGGCGTGCCGTCCTTGCCGAGCGTGACGAACTCGCAGGTGCGGTAGGCGTCCAGGACGTCGAGCGGGGCGGAGTCGAGTACGGCCATGTCCCTACCGCCCTTCCAGCGGACCGCGGATCGCGCGGACGGCGGCGGCGTACTGGCGTCTGCCGACCGCCGCCCACAGCAGCCGGCCGAGCAGCGGGGCCTTGCCGAGGAAGAACCGCCGCTCCTCGGGCGTCGCCTCCTCCAGCAGCGCGCCGAGGGCGATGAACAGCTTGTTCTTCGGTATGCGCTCCAGACCGCGCGTGCCGACCAGATCCCACTCCGGGACGGTCAGGTGCTCGGCGATCAGCGGGAGCACCAACTGCTCCTCGTCGTCGAGGTGTTCGAGCAGGGCCGTGCGGTGTGCGTCGAGCGCCAGGGCGAGTTCCTCACCCGCGATGGGGTCCGCCGCCCGCTCCCAGAGGGGCGCCCACTGGGCCACCGCCTCGAGCGTGTGGTCGATCCGCCGGTGCTGCTCCTCCATCCGGTCGACCAGCTCGGCGTCGTGCGCGGCGCGGGCCTGCAGCAACGGCCAGACCAGCTCGTCCTCCAGCGCGTGATGGTGGTGCAGGCCGTCCACGTACTCGCGCAGATGCCCGGCGACCTGTGCCGCGCGGGCCGTGCCGCCGTCCGGCACCGCCCGCACCAGCCGGGGCAGCAGCGCCGACTCGCGGCGGAAGACACGGTGGACCACGACCATCTCGTGGGTGTACGGCCGCTCGGCCGTGGGAAGTTCGTCAGTCGTACTGCTGGGGGACACGCTCGGGGGCTCCAACGCTCAGGTACCGGCAACGGCCTCCCAGGCTCCCGCCGCCGCTTGGCGTCTGCTTGGCGTCCGCTTGGCGCGTTTATCGTCCGTTGACCGGATCGCGCGGCGGCTCGGGTAGATTCCCGCGGCGTGCTGCGTATTCGAGTCCTGGGTTCGCTGGGTGCCGAGGTCGGGGGCACACCGGTCGGGCTGGGCGCGCCCCGGCAGCGGGCCGTGCTGGCGCTGCTGACGGCGGCCCGGGGCAGCGTCGTACCGGTGGACCGCATGACCGACGCCCTGTGGCGCGGCGAACCGCCCGCCAAGGCCATCGTGTCCCTGCACACCTACGTCTCCCATCTGCGGCGCACCCTGGAGCCCGGGCGGCCGCCCCGCACCCGGGCGACCGTCCTCGTCACCGCCCCGCCCGGCTACGCCCTGCGGCTGCCCCAGGACGCCGTGGACGCCTGGCACTTCGAGGCCTCGGTGCGCCGGGCCCGGCGGGCGCCGGCCGAGGAGGCCCGCGCGCTGCTCGCCGAGGCCCTCGGCTGGTGGCAGGGGCCCGCCTACGCCGAGCACGCGGACGAGAGCTGGGCCGCGGCGGAGGTCGCGCGCCTGACGGAACTGCGCACCGAGGCCCGCGAGCTCGCCGCCGCGGCCGACCTGCGCACCGGCCGGGCCCCCGAGACGGTTCCGGCGGCCGAAGTCCTCGTCCGCGAGAACCCGTTGCGCGAGGAGGGCTGGCGGCTGCTCGCCCTCGCCCACTGGGCCCTGGGCCGCCAGGCCGACGCCCTCGCCACCCTGCGCCGCGCGTCCCACGTCCTCCGCGAGGAACTGGGCTGCGACCCGGGCCCGGCCCTCACCCGACTGGAACGGGCCGTCCTGGCCCAGCGCTTGGACCTCCTCCACGAGGCGGCACCGCCACCGATGACACCACCCACGCCCGGCGCGGCGCCGGTCGGCCACACGACGACGAGACGAACCCAGTCCGCCCCCGTTCCCGCCCCGCCCCCGAACTCCCCCGACCTCCGCCCCGGAAGCGCCCCCTTCGTCGGTCGTACCCGGGAACTGCTCGCCCTGGACGCGGCGGCGGGGAGTGCCCGGTACGGGGGAGGGGTGGTGCTGGTGAGTGGGGAGGCCGGGGCCGGGAAGTCGGCGTTGCTGGAGCGGTTCGTCCGGGGGTTGCGGGCCGGCGGGTGGGCGGTCGTCGTCGGGCGGTGCCCCGAGTACGAGGGCGCGCCGCCCGCCTGGGCCTGGGTCGAGGCGCTGGGCGCGCTGGCCCGGGACCTGCCCCCGGCCCGGCCCGCCGAGCTCGACGTGCTGCTGCGCGAGCCGGCCCGCACCGCCGCCGCGACCCGCGACGAGGCGACCGCCGGACGCTTCCGTATGCACCGCGCGTTCGCCGCCTGGCTGCGGGCCGCCGCCGGGGCCGCCCCGCTCGCCGTCGTCCTGGAGGACCTGCACCGCGCCGACGGCGAGACCCTCGCCCTGCTCGAAGCCGCGGCCGCCGTCACCGGCGTCCCGCTGCTGACCGTCGCCAGCTACCGCCCCGCCGAGGTGGGGGAACACCTGGTCAAGACCCTCGCCCAGCTCGCCCCGGGCGCCCCGCACCGGGTCGTGCTGCGCGGGCTGCCCCCGGCGGACGTCGCCACCGTGGTCCACGCCGTCTGCGGCGAACCCGTCGACGCGAGGACGGTGGCCGCCCTCGCCGAGCGCACCGGCGGCAACCCCTTCTACGTCCTGGAGAGCGCCCGGCTGCTCGCCGACGAGGGCGCACTGGTCGCCGTGTCGGAGGTGCCGCAGGGCGTCCGCGACGTGCTGCGCCGACGGCTGGCCCTGCTGCCCGAGGGCGCCCGCGCCGCCGTACGGCTCACCGCGGCCGTCGGCCTGGAGGCCGAGCTGGCGCTGCTGCTCGACGCGGCCGACGCCGACGAGGACGCGGTGCTGGAGGGGCTCGACGCCGCCCTCGCCGCCGACCTGCTCACCGAGCCGGGACCCGGCCGGGTGCGGTTCGTGCACGCGCTGGTCCGCGACACCGTCTACACCGACCTGTCCGGGGTCCGGCGCGCCCGGCTGCACGGCCGTATCGCCCGCGTCCTGCGCCGGCACCGCCCCGACGACCTCGCCGCCCTCGCCCACCACTTCGCCCGCTCCGGCAGCCCCGCCGACGCTCCCCTCGCCGTCGACTACGCCCTGCGCGCCGCCGAGGTCGCCGAGCGGCGCTACGCCCATGACATCGCCGTCGACCTGCTCCAGCAGGCGATCGACGTGCACACCACCGCCGTACGCGACCCGCACGGGCGGCTCGAACGCACCGTGGGACTGCTGGTGCGGCTGCTCGGGGCGCAGATCCGGGCCGGTTCCACGGACGCGGCCCGGCGCACCCGGCAGCGGGCCGTCGAGCTGGCCGAGCAGGCCGACCGGGGCGACCTGGTCGCCGCGGTCTACGGCGCCTGGACCGAGCCCTCCGGGTGGCGCAGCAGGCTGGAGGGCCCGTACGACCGCACCTCGCTGGCCCGGCTGGAGCGGCTCGCGGCCGACCCCGGTCTGGACGACGCGACCCGGGGCCGTGTCCTGCACGTCCTGGTCGACGCGGTGGCCGCCGAGGACCCGCCGCGGGCCCTGGAGGCGGCCCGCACCCAGCTCCGGCTCGCCCGCGAGGGAGACGACCCCCGGCTCCTCGCCGCCGCGCTGATGACCTCCGCCCGGCTGCTGCCGAACGAGCTCCAGGGCGCCGCCCGCGGCCCGCTCGTCGCCGAGCTGCGCGAGCTGGCCCGCGCCCACGACCTGCCCGCCTACCGCTGGATCTGCGAGCATCTCGACGGTATGACCGCCGCCGCCCTCAACGATCCCGAGACGGTCCGCCGCCGCACCGCCGACGGGCTGGCCCTCGCCCGCCGCTACGGCATGCTCTGGGCCCAGGGCCTGGGCGCCGCGGCCTCGGCGATGCTGGCGAACGTCGCCGGTCGCTTCGACGCCGCCGAGGCGGGCTACGCCGAGGCCGACGGCCTGCTCCAGCGGGTCGGCGCACACCACGCCACGGGACTGCGCACGCTCGGCCTGATCACCGTCCGGTGCGCACAGGGCCGGTTCACCGAGGTCGAGCGGATGATCCGCTCGGTGTACGACTTCGCGGGCCCGTCCGTGGGGGTTCTGCTCGCCCTCGTCCTGACCCGCCTCGGCAGGGCCGACGAGGCGAGCGAGGTGCGCTTCCCGGCGGAACCGGTGGCCGACCACCTCTACGGCATCGAGCTGGACTTCCGCGCCCAGCTCGCCGTCCTGCGGGCCGACCACACCACCGCGGCCGCGCTGATCGAACGGATGCTGCCCTTCCGGGACCAGCTCGCGGGCGCGGCCGGCACGGCGTACGCGAGCCGTCCCGTCGCCCACGCCCTCGGCGATCTCCACCGGCTGCTCGGCGAGGACCGGTCGGCCGCCGAGCACTACGCCCTCGCCGCCCGTACCGCCGAGGCCTGGCGCTCCCCCCACCTCGCCGCGGACGCCCGCCGGGCGGCGGCCGCGCTGGAGGCGGCCCGCACCGGACGGCCCACCGTCGTGCCGTAGCGGCGCGGGGCGCACGCCTTGCCTGTCGCCCGTGCCCGGCGCACGCTGGTCCTATGGCTGGGCAGGACGGGCCCACGCTCATCACGTCCGTGCAGCGGGCCTTCCGGCTGCTGGAGGCGGTGGGCGCGCACGAGAACGGCGCGCCGGCGAAACAGCTGGCGCGGGAGACGGGGCTGCCCCTGGCCACCGCCTACCACCTGCTGCGCACGCTGGTCCACGACGGATACGTGCGCAAACTTCAGGACGGCGGCTTCGTCCTGGGCGAAAAGCTGCGCACGCTGCACACCTCGGGCCGGGGACAGGCCCTGCTCAGCCGGGTCCGGCCCACCCTCGCCGCGCTGCGGGACGAGCTCGCCGGCGCCGCCTACCTCACCTTCTACGAGGAGGGCGAGATCCGCGTCGCCGAGATCGTCGACGGCCCCCGGACCCCCCGCGTCGACCTCTGGGTGGGCTTCGAGGACGCCGGACACGCGACGGCGCTGGGCAAGTCCGTGCTGCGGGAGATGGACGAGGAGGCCCGCAACGACTACCTCTCCCGCCACCACCTCGCCGATCTCACCCCGCGGACGATCACCAGCACCCCGGAGCTGCTGCGCCGGCTCGACGCCTCACCCGTGGCCCCGGCGGTCACGGACCTGGAGGAGTACGCCCTCGGCACCGTCTGCGTCGCCGTCCCCGTCTACAGCGGCGACGTCCTCGGCTCGCTCGGCGTGTCCCTGCCCGCCGACCGGCTGCCGCGGCTCCGGGAGATCCGCGACCGGCTGATCCCCACGGCGAACCGCGTGACCAGGGGCCTGTCGCTCACTATCTGAAATCCCGCACCTTGTGACACCGGTGTCGAACCCGTTTTCCTATATCAAACGGACATTCCGGAACACAGACCACGACGCCGACTACAGACGAGGACTGCGGACGCGACATGAACCAGGCCCGACACCGTGGCGCCGGCCACGAGCCGACGCACCTGTTCAGGCACGTGGTGGCGGGACCCGTCCTGCCCGTGCTGATCGTTCTCGGCGTGATCCTGGTCGACCTCGTCGGCGGTGCCGGGCTGACCTGGCTGCCCCTGCTCGCGGCCGGCCCCGCGCTGGCCGCCACCACCAACGGCCCGCGCGGTGTCCTGTACGTCGGACTGCTCGCCGGTGTGCTCGGCGCGGTGCTCGGCGTCCGCAACGCCGTCCCGGCCCGGGAACTCGTCGCCGTCCTGTCCGCCCTCGCGGCCGTCACCCTGGCGAGTGGGCTGGCCAGTGCCCTGCGCGGGCGCCGGGAGCGCGTCCTCGCGGCCGTCCGCTCGGTCGCGGAGGCCGCCCAGCACGCGCTGCTGCTGCCCGTGCCGGAGATCGTCGGCCCGTTCCAGGTGGCCGTCCGCTACAGCGCCGCCGCCGCGGAGGCCCGGATCGGCGGGGACCTGTACGCCCTGGTCTCCACGCCGTACGGGGTCCGGCTGCTCGTCGGTGACGTGCGCGGCAAGGGGCTGCCGGCCGTGGGGACGGCCGCGCTGGTGCTCGGCGTCTTCCGCGAGGCCGCCCACGACGAGCCCGACCTCCTCGCCGTCGTCGACCGGATCGAGCGGAGCCTCGCGCGCAACCTCGGCCCCGACGACTTCGTGACCGCCGTGGTCGCCGGCCATCCGCGCGACGGCGAGCTGGAGGTGGTGAACTGCGGACACGCCCCGCCGCTGCTGGTCGGCGCCGCCGGGACCGTCACCCCGGTCGAGCCCACGCATCCCGCACCGCCGCTGGGGCTGCGCGCCCTCGCCGGCGAGACCCCCGCCCTCCAGGTGCTCCCCTTCGGCGACGGCGACCAGTTGCTGCTCTACACCGACGGGGTGACCGAGGCCCGCGACCACGGGCGGGAGTTCTATCCGCTCGTCGAGGGGCTGGGCCGCCATGTCACCGACGAGCCCGCCCGCACCCTCGACGCCCTCCAGGACGAACTGCTCGCGCACGTGGGCGGCCGGCTGCACGACGACGCGGCGCTGCTGCTCCTCCGCAAACCGGCCGCCGAGGCTCCGGTTGTTCCCCAACCCGCCTGCGGAGGGCTGGTGTTGGGCGACCGTCCGGTGTGACCAGCGAGGGTCCCCGCTGTGTGACCGCTGTGACGGGTGTTGCAGACTGGGCGCATGATACGCATGAGGAAGTTTGCAGCCGCGCTGTTAGCGACAGCGGCCGCGCTGCTTGCGACACCCCCCACCGCCTCGGCCACCCCCACCCCCCACCGCCCCCTCTTCCGGGAGAGCTTCGACCGCCTCCCCCTCGGCCCGGTCACCGCCGGCCGGGGCTGGACCACCGACACCTCCCACGGCTCGCTCACCGTCGAACCGAGCGCCACCGGACCCGGCCGCGAACTGCGGCTCCACACGGAGGGCAACGGCCGCGCCTTCCTCGTCGTGGACGACCTCGCCCCCGCCGGCAACAGCTTCTGGGCCAGACTGCGGCTGCGCGTGGACTCCTTCCCCACCGCCCCCGACTGGGCCCACTGGACCCTCGCGGAGGCCTCCGGCTCCGACGCCCCCACCCTCGTACGCCCCCTGGGCGGCCAGTACGTCCCCACCGAGAAGGCCAATTTCTGGGGGGTCGGCTCCGACCTCGGACCGACCGGGGACTGGACCGCCTGGCAGACCTCCGCCCCGGCCGCCGCCGGCCGCTGGAGTTGCGTGGAATTCCATCTCGACGCCACCGACAACCGCGTCACCGTCTACCTGGACGGCGTCGAACGGCCCGAGCTGACCGTCTCGACCGACGAGCACGGCGGCACGGCCGACGACTTCGTCTTCCCCTCCTTCGACCGGCTCGAGCTGGGCTGGCAGCTCTACCAGGCCGACCCCACCCCCACGTCGTACGACCTCCGCATGGACGACGTGGCGCTGAGCACCCGGCGCGTGGGCGGGTGTGCCGCATGAGCCGGGGCATCTCGCGCAGGGCGCTGCTGGGCGGGGCGGCCGGCGGGCTCGCCCTGGCACCGGTCGTCGCCGGTCGGGCCGCCGCCCAGCCGTACGTCCCGCCCGGCGCCCGGGAGCCGTACGTCCCGTTCGCCGTCGGCGCCGGGGGCGGCCCGGCCGGGACGGACCGGGTGCGGGTGCTCAAGGTCGGCTCCGACACCGCGCCCCTGGTGCTGGTCATGGTCCCGGGCATGTTCGGCGCGGCGAACGACTTCCGGCTGCTCGCCCGCGATCTCGTCACCGCCGTGCCCGGGGTCCAGGTGTGGGCGTTCGACCGGCGCGAGGAGAACCTGGCCGACCGCTCCGGGTTCACGGGCGCGGACCCGGCCGCGTACTACCTGGACGGCCGCTACCGCGCGCAGGACCCCGCCACCTCCGCCTTCGCCGCGCACTGGGGTCTGGCCCGCACCCTGGAGGATCTGGACACCGTCGTCCGGGCCGCCGCCCGCGGCGGCCGGCGCCGGGTGGTGCTGGGCGGTCACTCCTGGGGCGCGACGACGGCGATGGCGTACGCGGCCTGGGACTTCGACGGCCGCCCGGGGCACCGGGGCCTCGCGGGCCTGGTGCTGGCCGACGGCGGGGTGCGCGGCGCGTTCGACGGCACGGGGGCTCCCGTGGCCGACTCGCCCGACGAGGTGTCCCGGCGGCTCGCGGCGATCGACGGCGGCGCCGTCTTCGACCTGACCCTCAGCGGGGTCGGACTGGGCGCCCGCGCCGAGTCCACCCAGATCTGGTACCAGCTCGCCGGCTGGTACGCGCACCACGACCCCGAAGGGCGCTCGGTCCTGCAGCCCCGGATGCCCGAGGCCCTGCGCCCCTCGGTCCCGGTCACCAACGCCGCCCTGCTGGGCACCCTGGTGGACGCGGGCTTCGGCTGGCCGAACGACATCAGTGTGCACTCCGGCCACCTCACCGGCAGCGGTGCGGTGCGCGGCTGGGCCGACGAGGGCATCACACCGCTCGCCCGGGTCGCGGAGGCCTACGCGGGCGGGCCCGCGCCGGGCGTGTGGGAGTGGTACTGGCCGGCCCGGCTGTCGGTGGACCTCGACGTCAGCGACGTCTACGCCGAGACCGACCTGGCCCGCTCGCTCGGACTGCGGCTGCGGCACGGCACGGGTCTGGACGTCCCGCTGTACGCCTTCGAGACGAGCTACGCCCGGGGCACGATCGTGTCGTCCGCCCGCCGGGTGGTGGCCGACTCCCGGGTCCCGTACGCCGCCTACGCGAGCGACGAAGGGATGAACCACCTCGATCCGCTGTTCGCCGCACCGCCGCACAACACGCTCACCCGCACCCTCGCGCCGTTCCTCGCCGGACTGGGCTGAGCAGCCGCGCCGGGCGGGCGTGCGCCACCGGGTTCCTCAGACCCGGTAGCCCCGCAGCTTCCGGTACAGCGTGGCGCGGGCGATGCCCAGGGCCGCCGCCGTCCGGGCCTTGTTGCCGCCGTGGGTGTGCAGGGCCTCCAGGATGGCGGCGCGCTCCGCGTGCTCCATCGGGCTGAGCGGCCGGTCCGCCGGACCCTCCCGTACGGGGTCCGGCAGCTCGGCCCGCCGGACCGGACCGGTCGCCCGCCGGTGCTCGGCCAACGCCCGCACCAGATGGGCGAGTTCGGTGACGTTCCCGGGCCACGGGTGCCGCTCCAGGGCGTGCAGGGCGTCCAGCGTCCAGGTCAGCGGGGGCTGCCCCGGCGTGGGCCGGGGCGCCAGGGCGGTGACCAACTCCCGGATGTCCTCCGGGCGTTCGCGCAGCGCCGGGAGTGTGACCGAGCGGGCGGCCAGGGTGTCCAGGAGCCGCTGGAGACAGGGCCCCGGGGGCGCGCCCGGGGTGTAGGTGATCAGCAGGGGGACGCCGGGCCGGTCCTCGAGCAGTGAGTTGAGCGCCGCGGTGCCCGACTGCGCCAGCCGCTCGACATGCCGGATGAGAAGCGGGCGCCCGGTCAGCAACTCGCCCACGTCCGAGCCGAGTTCGTCCTCCGCCGCGTCCAGGGTCGTCGCCGGGGCCGGCATCAGTCGCCGGGCGAGGGAGGTCTTCCCGGTGCCTCGCTCGCCGACCAGCAGCAGCGGCTCGGGATACCTGGTGAGCTCCGACGCCCGCCCCACCGCGTGCCGCCAGGGCACCGACCGCCCGGCCAGCCCGACGGCGGCCCGCACGGCCGGGGCGGGTGCCGGGGCGCTTCCGGTCGGCCGCAGCACGGCCACCGCCCCGACGACCTCGCCCAGGTGGGTCACGGGGGTGAGGTCCGCACCGGGAGCGGTCGTGCCGTCCGCCCGCCGGATCAGCGTGACCGCGTCCCGTTCCAGCGCCGCCAGTCCTTCGGGCGACAGCAGCCGTTCCGCCGCCTCGCTCATGAGCCGGTTGCGTCCGTCGAGGGCGACGACGGCGCCGCCCCGCTCCCGCAGGGCCCGCAGATAGGCGTCCAGCAGCACCCGTTCCGGCGCCCGCGCCTGGGCGAGCAGCCCGGCCTCGACGGCGCTCGCGGCCGCCTCGGCCAGCGGGGCTCCGGGATGCGGGGCGCACTCCGCGCACAGCCGCGCGGTCACGGTGACCGTGCCCAGGGGGCGCCCCGTCCCGGGCGCCCGGACCGGCACGCTGACCGCGGACACCTCCTGCCAGACGTCCAGGAAGTGCTCCGGTCCGTGCACCTCGGACCGGCGGCCGGTGCGCAGGGCGAGAGCCGCGCTGTTGTGGCCGACGAGCTGCTCGGAGAGGTCGGGGCGGAGCAGCTCCGGCGCGCAGCCGTGTTCCCACAGCACCCGCGGCCGCTCGTCGGTGAGCAGCAGGGCCGTCCGGTCGGCGTCCAGTGCCGCGGCGACGCGCTCCAGGACCGGCCGGGCGGCGGTCAGCAAGGGGGAGTCGGACGGCCGTACGGGAAGCGAGGGGCCGGCCGCGTCGTGCCGTACCCCGTGGAACCGGGCGCGCTTCCATCCGGCGAGGACCTCCTCCGGTACTCCGTCCGGGAGTTGACGTCCCCTCAGGAACAGCTCGCGGGCCCTGCGCAGCGAGGTGCGGGCAGGGTCCGCGGGAGGGTGCTCTGTGGTGGTCACGGCGGCGATCACCCTACCCGGAACGGTTGAACACGCAACAACTCTGCGGTGCTGTCTCGTATTGAGACACCCGCACCCCTGCTCCCCGCTACATGATCTTGGACGGTCGGTAGCTGTCCTCACTGTCTGGAGCATGCCCGTGCACACCGCCGAGCCCGATGTCGTGACCGACGTACTGATCGTCGGCAGCGGACCCGCGGGCGCGTCCGCCGCGCTCGCGCTGAGCACCTACGGCGTACCGAACATCGTCGTCACCCGCCACGCGAGCCTCGCCGACACTCCTCGGGCGCACATCACCAACCAGCGCACCATGGAGGTCCTGCGCGACCTCGGCGTGGAGCGCGAGGTCGTCGCCAAGGCCACCCCGCAGCACCTGATGGGCGACACGACCTTCTGCACCGCCCTCGCCGGCGAAGAACTGGGCCGGGTCCGCTCCTGGGGCAACGACCCGCTGGTCCAGGCCGCGCACGAGCTGGCCAGCCCCACCCGGATGTGCGACATGCCTCAGCACCTCATGGAGCCCGTCCTCGTCGACGCGGCGGTGGCCCGCGGCACGAACCTGCGCTTCAGCACCGTCTACAGGTCCTTCGTCCAGGACGCCGACGGGGTGACGGTCACCGTCGAGGACCGGCTGCGCGGCGACGAGTACACCATCCGCGCCCGCTACCTCATCGGCGCCGACGGCGGCCGCTCCCAGGTCGCCGAGGACGCCGGACTGCCGATGGGCGGCCAGATGGGCGTGGCCGGCAGCATCAACATCGTCTTCGACGCCGACCTCACGAAGTACACCGCGCACCGCCCCTCCACCCTCTACTGGGTGCTGGCGCCCGGCGCGACCGTCGGCGGCATCGGCGCCGGCCTGGTGCGCTGCGTCCGCCCCTGGAACGAGTGGCTGATCGTCTGGGGGTACGACGTCACGGCCGGCGCCCCCGACCTGACCACCGAGTACGCCGAGAGCATCGTCCGCAAGCTGGTCGGCGACGACGAGATCCCGGTCACCGTCAAGTCGTCCTCGGCCTGGACCGTCAACGAGATGTATGCCGAGACCTACTCCCACGGCCGTGTCTTCTGCGCCGGGGACGCCACGCACCGCCACCCGCCGTCCAACGGCCTCGGCTCCAACACCTCCGTCCAGGACGCCTACAACCTGGCCTGGAAGCTCAAGCTCGTCCTCGACGGCACCGCCTCCCCGGGACTCCTGGACACCTACACCGCCGAGCGCGCCCCGATCGGCCGCCAGATCGTCACCCGCGCCAACAAGTCCATCGGCGAGACCGCCCCCGTCTTCGAGGCCCTCGACGGTCTCTCCCCGCAGACCCCCGAGCAGCTCTGGGCCAACATCGCCGCCCGCAAGGACGACACCGAGGCGGCCCGGCAGCAGCGGGCACGACTGCGCGAGGCGATCGCCCACAAGGTGTACGAGTTCAACGCCCACGGCGTCGACCTCAACCAGCGCTACAGCCCCGACGACTCCACCGCGATCGTCTCCGACGGCACCCCCGACCCCGGCTTCGACCGCGACCCCGAGCTGTACCACCAGCCCACCACCCGCCCCGGCGCCAAGCTCCCGCACGCCTGGATCACCGCGGGCACCCGCACTCTCTCCACCCTCGACACGGTCGGACAGGGCCGCTTCACCCTGCTCACCGGTATCGGCGGCACCGGCTGGCTGCGCGCGGCCGCCGCGCAGGACCTGGAGATCGCCACCGTCGTGATCGGGCCCGGCCAGGAGTACGAGGACCCCTACGGGGACTGGGCGCGGCTCAGCGGGATCGCCGACGGGGGAGCGCTGCTGGTGCGCCCCGACGGGTACGTGGCCTTCCGCCACGCCGACGCGGCCGAGGACGCCGAGCGGTTGCTCACGGCCGCGGTGCGGCGCATCCTCGGGCATGCCTGAGCGGGAAGGACCCCGGACATGACCACCCCCTCCACCACCCCCTCCACCACGGCCTACGCCACCCATCTCACCGAGGCCGTCGTCGACAGCCTCGACGGCACCGCCGACCCGCGGCTGCGGGACCTGCTCGCCGCCCTCACCCGCCATCTGCACGCCTTCGTCCGCGAGACACGGCCGACCATGACGGAGTGGGAGAAGGCGATCGGCTTCCTCACGGCGACCGGGCAGACCTGCACCGACACCCGGCAGGAGTTCGTCCTGCTGTCGGATGTGCTCGGCGTGTCCATGCTCGTCGAGACCCTCAACAGCGGCGGCCAGGAGGACGTCACCGAGTCGACGGTCCTCGGCCCCTTCCACATGACCGAGTCCCCCGTCCGCGCGCTCGGCGCCGACATCGACCTGGTCGGCGGCGGCGAACCCTGCGTGGTCAGCGGGCGGGTGCTGGCCCCGGACGGCGCCCCGCTGCCCGGCGCGGTCCTGGACGTCTGGCAGGCGAACCCCGAGGGCTACTACGACGTCCAGCAGCCCGGCGTCCAGCCGGCCGGCAACGGGCGCGGACTGTTCACGGCGGACGACGAGGGCCGCTTCTGGTTCCGCACCTGTGTGCCGAGCCCCTACCCGATCCCCACCGACGGCCCCGTGGGCGCGCTGCTGAAGGCCACCGGACGCCACCCCTACCGCCCGGCCCACATCCACTTCATCGCCTCCGCCGAGGGGCACACCCCGGTCACCACGCACCTCTTCGTCGCGGGCGGCGACCATCTCGACTCCGACGCCGTGTTCGCCGTGAAGGAGAGCCTCGTCCAGGACTTCGCCGAGACCGACGACCCGGCCCTGGCCCGGGAGTTCGGCGTCCCGAACCCGTTCCGGCACGCCCGCTTCGACCTCGTGCTGAACCCGGCCCGGTCATGAAGGAGTTCACCCACGAGACCCCGCCCATGCGGGTCGTGCTGCGCTCCGGGGCCGCGCTCACCGCGACCCCCGGCGAGGCCGAGCGGCTCGGCCTGCGCAGGCTGCTGGTGGTCTGCGGACCCCGGGGGGCGCAGACGGCCCGGGCGGTCGCCGACGCCCTGGGCGCCGCCTGCGCCGGACTGCACGCCGAGGCCCGGATGCACGTCCCGGCCGAGGTCGCCGACCGGGCCGTCGAGGCGGCCCGCGCGGCCGGCGCCGACGGCTGCGTCGCCGTCGGCGGCGGTTCCGCCATCGGCCTCGGCAAGGTGATCGCCCTGCGCACCCACCTGCCCCTGATCGCCGTGCCCTCCACCTACTCCGGATCCGAGATGACCCCCGTCTGGGGCCTGACCGAGCACGGCGCCAAGCGCACCGGCCGCGACCCGGCCGTCCTGCCGCGCGCCGTCGTCTACGACCCCGAACTCACCCTGTCCCTCCCGCTGCCCCTCACCGTGACCAGCGGTGTCAACGCCGTCGCCCACGCCGCCGAGGCCCTGTACGCGCCGGACACCTCACCCCTGGTGGCGCTGACCGCCGAGGAGGGCGCCCGGGCCATGACCGGCGCCCTGCCCGACCTCGCGGCGGACCCCCGGGACCCCGACGCCCGGGGCCGCGCCCTCTACGGGGCCTGGCTCTGCGGCGCCGTCCTCGGCGCCACCACCATGGGCCTGCACCACAAGCTGTGCCACGTCCTCGGCGGCACCTTCGGCCTGCCGCACGCCGAGACCCACACCGTGCTCCTGCCGTACGTCCTCGCCCACAACGCGCCCGCCGCACCCGAGGCCATGACCGCGCTCGGCCGCGCCCTGGACACCGACGACGTCCCGAACGCCCTGCGGGACCTCTCCGGACGGCTCGGCGCACCCCGCTCCCTGGCCGCGCTCGGCCTCACCGAGGCCGACCTGCCCGGTGCGGCGGCCGCGGCGGCCTCGGGGACGTACCCCAACCCGCGGCCCGTCACCGAGGCGGGCGTCCTCGGCGTCCTGCGCGCGGCCCTCGTCGGCGACGCGCCGGACAGCGCATCCTGACCCACGAGACCGAAAGGTGAACCCATGCCCCTCGGACTGCTCCGGCGGCGCCCGAAGAAAGCCGCCGGGGACGCTCCGGCCCGCCTGTTCCCGCTCCCGGCCGGAGCGGGCGCCGTCGTCCGCGAGGTCCTGGACCCGGTGAACCAGCCCCTGGGCGCCGCCGAGGTGACCGTCACCGAACTCCGCGGCCACCAGGTCGTCGCCCGTGGCACCACCGACCCGTACGGCCTGTTCACGGCCGTCCTGCCGCCCGGCGGCTACAGCGTGCTGATCGTCGCCGAGGGGCTCGAACCGCACCGGGAGACCGTCGAGGTCGTCGCCGAGGCCGGACTGGCCACCCGGCGCGTGTGGCTCCAGCCGGCCCGGCAGGCCGAACTCCCGGTCCCCGGCACCTGGCTCTTCGACCCGCCGCACACCGCGATCCGCTTCATCGCCAAGCATGTCGGCATGGCCCATGTGCACGGCCGCTTCGAACGCTTCGAGGGCGGTATCCAGGTCGCCCAGGACGTCTCCGACTCCCGCGTCCACGTCCGGATCGACGCGTCCAGCATCACCACCGGCAACCACACCCGCGACACCCATCTGCGCTCGGCCGACTTCCTCGACGTCGACCACTTCCCGTACATCGACTTCCGCAGCACCCGCTTCGCCTACAAGGGCGGCAGCAAGTGGACGCTCCAGGGCACCCTGACCATGCACGGTGTGAGCCGGTCCGTGGCCCTGGACACCACCTACCTGGGCATGGTCAACGGCGGCTACGGCGAGGAGCTGCGCTGCGCCGCCCTGGCCAAGGCGGAGCTGCACCGCGAGGACTACACCCTCAACTGGCGTTCCATGCTGGCCCGGGGCATCGCGGTCGTCGGCCCGACCGTCCAACTGGAGCTGGACGTCCAGGCGATGTACCGCACGCACGACACGCCCACCCCGCCGGAGTGACGTTCGTACGTGTGGACGTGGGAGGTCCACACGGCCCGCAGGACACCGTCCAGGGCCACCCCCCCCGGTGCACCAGCTCGCGGCACGGCACGCCTCCGCCGAGCGGCTGGCCGTGCGCAGCGCCGAGGGGCCCTCGGCGGCCTCGGGAGAGTGCCGCGCGGACTTCTCGGCGGCCCCGGCCGCGGTCCGCACCGCCCAGGCCACGGGCCCGGGCCTCCGCGACAGCGACTCGCTCATCGTGACGCCCACCTCGCCGCCCGCCGCCCCTTGACCGGATCACGAGGGCGGCGAGGACGGGCTTCCCCGGTCGAAGGTCACCTCGGCCGTGGCATGACGGGCCTCACGGTGGGTCGCGAGGCGCAGCCGGGCACCTTCGTCGCCCGGGGTGCCGTCGGCGAGCAGGTGCTCGCCCGCGAACGCCGGCCGGTGCAGCCGGTACGACAGCGACCGCACCGGCCGCTCGGGGGCCTCGCGGCGCACCAGTTCCAGCATGAGCAGCGCCAGCAGCGGCCCGTGCACGACCGGAGCGGGGTAACCCTCGACATCACGGCAGTACGGGGTGTCGTAATGGATGCGATGGGCGTTGGCGGTCAGCGCGCTGAACCGGAACAGCAGGGTCTCCTCCGGGCGCAGCCGTGCCCGCCACGGTCCCTCCGGCTCCGGTACGGCCGTGCCGTCGACGCCGGCCAGGAGGCTCGGCGGCGGGCCGTCCCCCGACCGGTAGACGATGTCCTGTTCCTCGACCAGGCGGAGCCGTCCGCGCTGGCGGAACTCCTGGCGTTCGGTGACGAACAGCAGTTCGCCGCTGCGGCCCCGCTTGGGCGTCACCGCGGCCAGGCTGCTGACGCGTTCGGCCGGTTCACCGAGCCGCAGCGGCTCGTGGATCTCGCAGCGGCCCCCCGCGAACATCCGTCGCCGGCCCGGGATCGGCGGCAGGAAGCGGGCGTCGCGCAGATGCCCGTCCGGGCCGAGGGCCCGCTGCGGCGGCCAGTGCAGGAAGTACAGCCACTGCCACAGCGGCGGCAGCGGCTCGCCCAGGGCCGCGGCGGGTCCGGGCAGGTCCAGCAGGGCCGACAGCGCGGCGGCCGGACCGGGCGGCAGGGCGTCCTCGTCCGTGACCGGCCCGGGACGCCAGGACTCCACATGGGAGGCGAGGGACATGCGGTGTGCCTTTCCTGTCGGAGGGCCGGCCCTCTCAGAAGGTGGGCAGGCCGAGTGCGGCGCGGAAGGAGTTCTTGTTGGCGACACCGTCACGGGGCGGCAGGGCGCGCGGCGGTGCGTCGGCGGTGATGAGGACCTGGGCGTACGTCGTCCCGGAGCGCGCCGCGATCCGGCCGGCGAGGTCCTCGGCCTGTGCGGGGTCGCTGATCCGTACGGCGTCCCGGATGCCGAAGCCGCGCGCCACGGCGACCAGGTCGGTGCCCAGACCGGTGTGGCTGGGCTGCATCCCGGTCTCGCCGAAGTGGGCGTTGTCGAGGACGACGAGCGTGAGGTTCGGCGGGAGCAGAGCGCCGATGGTGGCGAGGGTGCCGATGCCCATGAGGTGTTCGCCGTCCCCGGTGACCGCCACGACCGGGCGGTCGGGCCGGGCGAGGGCGAGTCCGAGGGCGACCGGGGCGGCGGCGCCCATCGCGCCCCACAGATAGAAGGTCCCGGGCCGGTCCCCGGCGGCGAACACGTCGTAGCCGGGGGATCCGAGGCCGGTGACGACGAGGGTGTCCTCGGGCAGCCGGCCGACCAGGTCGGCCACGAAACGGCGGCGGTCGAGCCGCGGCAGGGCGGTGGTCATCAGTCGCGCTCCCACTTCTTGCGGCCGATCAGCTTCTGTCCGAGCAGGACGGCGACCCGCTCGCCCGCCCCGAACACCGATTCCAGCGCCGCCTCGACGGTCTCCGCGACCTCCTCGGGGCGGTCGGCCCGCAGCACGCTGACGCCCATCAGCTCCAGCGCCTGCCGGGTGGTGCGGCCCATGGGGCCCTGCCAGGGGTTGAACTCGGCGTACTCGCCCCGCATCGTCACCAGTGTCAGGAAGGGGAACCGGCACATCGCCGGCAGGGACAGCATGTTGACGCAGTTGCCGACACCGCTGCTCTGCATCAGCAGCACGGCCCGCTGCCCGCCCAGCCAGGCGCCGGCGGTCACCGCGACGCCCTCCTCCTCGGTGGTCAGCACCACATCGTGGATCGCCGGATCGCGCCGGGCCTCGCGGAGGGTGTGGGAGTGTCCGGCGTCGGGGACGTGGGCGATCTGCCGGACGTCGTACTTCTTCAGCGCGGTGAAGACGTCCTCCTGCCAGGAGGGCGGTGCGGGGGAGTGGATCTGGCTCATGCCCCTCATCATGGGCGGTGATGACAAGGCGTGAACAATAGAAAATCCTGATCCCGTCATGCTCAGCCCGTATGTTCAGCCCGTATGTTCAGCCCGCATGGGCCGGCCGGGCGGACGGCCAGCTGCCGCGCCCGACCGCCGCCTCGATCTGCCGGACCAGCTCCCGGGCGACGACCCGGACCGCGGGCGGGGTCCGGCCCGCCCGGGGAGTGGCGAGCACGATCGAGCGCCAGACCTCGGGCTCGCACAGCGGCGCGGCGCTCAGCGTGCCGCGCGCCACGTCCTCGGCGATACCGACACCCGGCAGCACCGTCCAGCCGTGTCCCGCGAGGACCAGCTGCTTCTGCACCCGCATCGAGTTGGTCTGCACGGCCACGTCCATGGCGGTCCGGGCCCGCCCCGCCGCGCCGTCGATCAGCGCCCGCAGCGCATGACCGGACGCGGGCATGACCAGCGGACGGGCCGCCACCTCGGCGAACGGCACCGGACGGTCGGCCCGCAGCCCGGCCGCCGGGGGAGCGACCACCCACAGCCGCTCCCGCACCAGCGGACGGGCGTTGAGCGAGGGCGTGCTGTCCAGGTTGTAGAGCAGCGTCAGATCCAGGTCGCCGTCGTCCAGCCAGCGCTGGAGATGCCCGGAGTAGCCGGTCATCAGCCGCAGTTCGACGCCCGGATGCTCCTGGGCCAGCGCCGACACCAGGGGTTCGGCGAGCAGGTCCGCCGTGCTCTCCAGCAGACCGGCGGTGACGATCCCGGTCACCGCGCCCGGTGCGGGCTGCACCTCGGCGCGGGCCCGCTCCAGCTCGTGCAGTGCCCGCCGGGCGCGCTCCACCATCACCGTCCCGGCCTCGGTGGGCCGCATGCCCTGCCGGGTCCGCTCGAAGAGCGGGACGCCGAGTTCCTCCTCCAGGGTGCGGATCTGCCGGGTCACGGCCGGCTGCACCAGATGCAGCAGCTCGGCGGCGCGGGTGACGCTGCCCACCTCGGCGACCGTGACGAGCGCCTTGAGCTGTTTGAGGTCCATCGTTCTCCCGTCGTCCCCGCCGGTCATCCCACCCGGTCATCCCCACCCGGCATGGTGTCATCAGGAACTACTATTTCACCGCACGTGCCATGACCGCTCATGATGTCGGAAGCATCGAAGAAGCCCGGAGGTCAGCGCATGACCGAGCCGTCCGAAGCCCCGCTGCCGCTCGCCGGTATCACCGTCGTCAGCGTCGAACAGGCCGTCGCCGCCCCTTACGCCACCCGTCAGCTGGCCGACCTGGGCGCCCGTGTGATCAAGGTGGAGCGCCCCGGGGGCGGTGACTTCGCCCGTCGCTACGACACGACCGTGCACGGGGAGTCCAGCTATTTCGTGTGGCTCAACCGGTCCAAGGAGTCCCTGACCCTCGACCTCAAGACGGCGGACGGCCGGGAGGCGCTGGAGCGGCTCCTGGGCCGGGCCGACGTGTTCGTCCAGAACCTGGCCCCGGGGGCGGCCGCCCGGATGGGCCTCGGGGCGGACGCGCTGCGCGCCCGCTTCCCCTCACTCATCCCCTGCTCCATCACGGGCTACGGCTCCGACGGCCCCTGGGCCGACCGCAAGGCGTACGACCTGCTGGTGCAGTGCCAGACCGGTCTGGTCTCGCTCACCGGGGGCCCCGCGGAACCCGCCCGGGTCGGCATCTCCGTCGCCGACATCGCCGCCGGCATGTACGCCTACTCGGGCATCCTCACCGCCCTGTTCACCCGGGCCACCACCGGTGTCGCCCGGGCCGTCGAGGTCTCGCTGTTCGAGGCGCTCGCCGAGTGGATGGGCCAGCCCGCCCACTACACCCGCTTCGGCGGCACCCAGCCCCCGCGCGTCGGCACGCAGCACGCCACCATCGCCCCCTACGGCGCCTACACGGCCGCCGACGGCAAGGACGTCCTGTTCTCCATCCAGAACGAACGCGAATGGGCCGCCCTGTGCGAGCGGTTCCTCGGGGACCCCTCTCTCACCGACGACCCCCGCTTCGCCACCGGTCCGGACCGGGTCGCCCACCGCGACGAACTGAACACCATCGTCGCCGAGCGGTTCGCCGTGTCGGACAGCCGGGAGGTGCGGGACCTGCTGGACGCGGCGGGCATCGCCAACGCCGACGTCAACGACGTCCACGCCTTCCTCGCCCACCCCGTGCTCGCCGACCGGGACCGCTGGCGGCCGGTGAGGCTCCCCGGCGGAGCCGAGATCCCCTCCCTCGTCCCGCCCGTGGACCTGACCGGGGTGGCCCCCCGGATGGACGCGGTCCCGGCCGCGGGCGAGCACACCGACGCCATCCTGGCCGAACTCGGCCTCCCCCCGGCAAGGAGCGGCACCGTATGAGCACCCTGGACATCCTGTCCGAGGACGAGCGGTTCGTCGTCCGCACCGTGCGCGACTTCGTGGACAAGGACGTGAAACCGGTCGTCCGGGAGCTGGAGCACACGAACACCTACCCCGAGGCCCTGATCGAGCGGATGAAACACCTCGGCGTCTTCGGTCTCGCGGTGCCCGAGGAGTACGGCGGCACACCCGTCTCCGTCCCCTGCTATGTACTGGTCACCGAGGAGCTGGCGCGCGGCTGGATGAGCCTGGCCGGGGCGATGGGCGGTCACACGGTGGTCGCCAAGCTGCTGCTGCGGTTCGGCACCGAGGAGCAGCGGCGGCGGTATCTGCCGAGGATGGCCACCGGCGAGCTGCGCGCGACGATGGCGCTGACCGAACCGGGCGGAGGCTCCGACCTCCAGGCGATGACCACCGTGGCCCGCCGGGACGCGGACGGGTACGTGGTCAACGGGGCGAAGACCTGGATCACCAACTCCCGGCGCTCGGGCCTGATCGCCCTGCTGTGCAAGACCGACCCCGATGCCACCCCCGCGCACCGGGGCATCTCCGTCCTGCTCGCCGAGCACGGCCCCGGCCTGACCGTCTCCCGCGACCTGCCCAAGCTCGGCTACAAGGGCGTGGAGAGCTGCGAGCTGTCCTTCGAGGACTACCGGACCCCGGCCGACGCCCTGCTCGGCGGCGTCGAGGGCCAGGGATTCGCCCAGATGATGAAGGGCCTGGAGACCGGCCGTCTCCAGGTCGCCGCCCGCGCCCTGGGCGTCGGCCGGGCGGCTCTGGAGGACGCGCTCGCCTACGCCCGGGAACGCGAGTCGTTCGGCAAGCCGATCTGGCGGCACCAGTCGATCGGCAACTACCTGGCCGACATGGCCACTTCCCTCACCGCCGCCCGTCAGCTCACCCTGTACGCGGCCCGGGAGGCCGAGGCCGGCCGACGGGTCGACATGGAGGCGGGCATGGCCAAGCTGTTCGCCTCCGAGACGGCGATGCAGATCGCTCTCAACGCCGTCCGTATCCACGGGGGTTACGGCTACTCGACCGAGTTCGACGTCGAACGCTACTTCCGTGACGCGCCGTTGATGATCGTCGGTGAGGGCACCAACGAGATCCAGCGCAATGTCATCACGAGCCAGCTGGTGAGCCGCGGGGGACTCGACGGCTGACCGGTCGTCCCGGGTGCGTTCTGGTGGGCGGTGTCCTGGGGCGACCGTGAGTCCCGCAACGGTGCCGTCCACCCGCTGGTGGTGGCAGGACGCCTCGGCCTTCTCCGCGGCGAGCGCCGACGATGCGCGGCAGGATCCGGCCGCGGCCGACAGGCGCGAGGCGCGGCGGGCCACGGCCACGGCCAGGTCCACCTCGGCCTGCGGGGCGTCCGCGACCTTGGTCGGCAGTGGGCCGTCGCGGGGCGGGTTGTGGCTACGGTCAGGTCCAGCTTGTTCTGCGGGGCGTTCGCGACCTTGGTCGGCAGTGGGCCGTCGCGGGGCGGGCCGTGGCCACGGCCAGGTCCAGCTTGGTCTGGTGGGCGTTCGCGACCTTGGTCGGCAGTGGGCCGTCGCGGGGCGGGCCGTGGCCACGGCCAGGTCCAGCTTGGTCTGGTGGGCGTTCGCGACCTTGGTCGGCAGTGGGCCGTCGCGGGGCGGGCCGTGGCCACGGCCAAGCCCACCTTGGTCTGCTGGGCGTCCGCGACCTTGGTAGGTACTTGGCCGTCGCGGGGCGGGTCGCGGCTACGGTCAGGTCCAGCTTGGTCTGTTGGGCGTTCGCGACCTCGGCCGGTACTTGGCCGTCGCGGGGCGGGACGGCGGTGAACGTGGACCCGCCGCCCGGCTCCTACCCGCCCGTCGACGTGGTGCCGGGGGAACGGGGTCAGGTCCTTGGGGCGACGTGGCAACTCGTCGTGGGCGGGGCCGTCATCAGCCGTTCTCCTCCTGGTCGCCGGAATCGGGGGTGCCCGGACCGGTCACGGGCGCGGTTGCCGCGGCGGGCGGACGCCGGGTCAGCCGGGCCAGGAGCACGCCCAGGACGAGCACGGCCGGGACGGTGAGCTGGAGCCAGAGGGCCGTGGCCGGGTCGCCGCCGATGAGCGTGCTGAAGTTCTGGACGATCAGCCAGATCGTCCCGGCGACGCCGAGCGCGCCCAGCACCGGGGCGATCACCGTGTTCCAGAGCCGGGTGTCGGCACCCGAGCGGCGGAAGAAGACGATCACGGCGACCGAGGTCAGGAAGTACAGCAGCATCGCGGCCAGCACGGCGACCCCGCTGAACCAGGAGAAGAGCGTCAGCACCGGGTCCTTGCCGAGGACCGCGAACGGCATCACCAGCGCCGCCGCGATCACCGTCTGGACGATGCCGGCCGCCCAAGGGGAGTGGCGCCGGTTGAGCGCGGTCAGCCCGTGCGGCAGCAGACCCTCGCGGCCCAGCGAGAACAGATAGCGGTTGGCGGAGTTGTGGAAGGCGAGGATGCCCGCGAACAGCGAGGTCGCCAGCAGGACGGGCAGCACGTCGCCGACCCAGGACCCGAACTGGGCGGTGATGGGGGCGAAGACGAAGGAGGTGGCGTCGCCGGAAGACAGCGCCTTGCCCGCCTCGTCGGTGACCTTGGACGCGCCGTGCGCGGAGACCAGCATCCACGAGGTGAAGGCGAAGAAGCCGGTGACCACGGCGACCGAGAGATAGGTGGCGCGCGGGACGGTCTTCTTCGGCTCCCGCGCCTCCTCGCCGTAGATGGCGGTGGCCTCGAAACCGAACATCGACGCCACGGCGAACATCAGCGCCACGCCGGGAGCGCCCTGGAGCGCGGCGTGCGCGGAGAAGCTGTCGCCGATGCCGAGCCCCTCGGGGCCGCCGCCCTTGAACAGGGTGACCAGCGCGAAGGCGATGAGGATGCTGAACTCGGCGAGGACGAACACGGTGAGCACCTTGGCGCCCATCTCGATGCCGCAGGCGCCGAGGAACTGGACGATCACCATGGTGACCAGCGTCCACACCCACCAGTCGACGTGGACGTCGGCGTAGTGGTCGACCAGGGCGCTCACGGTGGCGCCGTAGAGCCCGTACATGGCGGCCTGGACCGCGCAGTAGGCGAAGAGGGCCACCCCGGCGCTGCCGGAGCCGGTCGTGCGGCCGAGGCCCCTGCCGATGTAGGTGTAGAAGGCGCCGGCGTCCACGACATGGCGGCCCATGGCGACGAAGCCGATGGAGAAGAGCAGGACCACGACACCGGCCGCGACATACGCGGCGGGGGCGCCGGCCCCGTTGCCGATGGCGATGGCGATGGGGACCGCGCCGGCGATGCCGGTCAGCGGTGCCTGGGCGGAGAGGACGAAGAACAGGATGCCCAGGACGCCGAGCGAGTCGGGCTTGAGCCTGCCTGCGGTGGAGGAATCGTGCGCGGAGTGCGGGGCGACCGCCGTCTGACTGTCCACTCGGATCACCTGTCGGGGGACGGGGAGGGATGGGAGTTCGTTTTGGGTCAAACGAGTTGCCCCATCGTGGGCGGCTGCTATCCGTTTGGCAAGGGGGTGCGGCGGGATTTCTGGCCCCGCGGATGACGGCGGCGCCCTTCCGTGCGGCGGCCCGGTGGGTGAGTCTGCGCCAAGGTGACCTTCAACACATCCGACGTCTATGCCGGAGCAAGTGGCTTCATGCTGCACTTGTTGCTCATCGCGCACTGTTCCCGCAGCGCAAGCACGTGTCACCCGACCTCTGACGTTGCGTCATATTGCTTTCGGGAAGCGGCGGACCGGGCTCGCTCCTGCCTCCGGGCAGGCGGCGGACAGCGGAACGAGTCGCTCCCGTCCGCCTCTCCTGCCTCTAGTCTGGTGCCAGACCCCCCACAGGGCCTTCCCCCGCAGCGTGGGCGGGACACCCGCCCGCCATCATCAGAACAGGCGGCCGAGGGCATGAGATCACTGCGCCCAGAAGACCCCGAGCAGCTAGGGCCCTACCGCCTTTTGGCGCGGCTGGGCTCGGGCGGCATGGGCCGGGTCTATCTGGCGCGATCCGCGGACGGCCGTACCGTCGCGGTCAAGGTCATCCGGCCCGAGATGGCCGAGGACAGGAACTTCCGCATCCGCTTCCGCCGTGAGGTGGCCGCCGCGGCGGCGGTCGGCGGTGTCTACACGGCACCGGTGCTGGACGCCGCGCCGGACGCCGAGACGCCCTGGCTCGCCACCGCCTACGTGGCCGGCCCCACCGTCGCCGAGGCGGTCGCCGAACACGGGCCGCTGCCGGTGGAGACGGTCCTCGCGCTGGGCGCCGGGATCGCCGAGGCGCTCATCGCGGTGCACGCCGAGGGGCTGGTGCACCGCGACCTCAAACCGTCCAACGTGCTGCTGGCCGCCGACGGCCCGCGCGTCATCGACTTCGGCATCGTCCGCGCCCGGGACGGCTATGAACTCACCGGCGACGGCTCCCTGTTCGGCTCGCTCGACTACATGTGCCCCGAGCAGGCCACCGGGGAGCAGATGGGACCGGAGGGGGACGTCTTCTGTCTCGGCTCGGTGCTCGCGTTCGCCGCGTCCGGCCACCCGCCCTTCGGTGGGGCCGCCGGAGCCGCGCTGCTCTACCAGGTGGTGCACAGCTCGGCCGATCTGACCCAGGTGCCCGAGCCGCTCGACAAGATCATCAGCCTCTGTCACGCCAAGGACCCGGCCCTGCGGATCGACCCCGACCGGCTCTCCGCCGCCTGCGCGCCCGGCGGCGCCGAGCAGGTGCTGACCGAGGGGTGGTTGCCGCGGTCGGTGGCCGACATGATCGCCGCACGCCGGGCGGCCGCGGCACTCGCGGAGCGCCGGGCGATCGCGACGGACCTGGCCCGTGGTGCGGGCGAGCCCGACGGAGCGGGGGCCGCGGAACCGGCCGCCTCCGCCGACGTGCCCGAGCCGGAGTCCTACGCGTCCGGCCGGCGCGGATCGGCCTATGCGACGGTGGGCTGGTCGGCGTACGACACCGCCGTCGCCGGTGAGCAGGGCGGCGCTGCCGCCGGTGCCGGCCACGGCGGGAGCGGCACACCCGGTCCCGCCGGCCTGGGGGAGCCGCGCGACGGGGCCGACCGCGCGGACGGCGCCGGAGCCCTCGCCACCGAGCCGCGGGAGGCGGAACCCCGCGGCCCCGGACGGCGACCGCAGGAGCGGCCGGGCCGGACGACGGCGTTCGACCCGGTGCGGGCAGGATCACGGGGAGGGGCGGACACCCCCGCGCCGGAACGTTCCGCCACCCCCACCCCGCACCGCGCCCGCACCCGCTCCCGGGTCTCCCGGCGCACCCTCCTCGCCGCGGCGGCGACGGTCGGCACGGCCCTCATCGGGGGCGCCGCCGTCGTGGCCGCGCGAAGAGAGCCGGACGGACCGGTGGTGGGTCCGGCCGGCCCGGCCCCCGAACCGGCCTGGGTCTTCCGGGGCGGCCCGCTGCTCCAGGCGCCGGCCGTCTTCCAGAACGGCCTGGCCCTGCTCAAGACCCGTCCCGGCACGATGATCTGCCTCGACGTGACGAACGGCGCCCGGCCCAAGTGGGTCTACCAGGGCATCAGCCTCTCGCCCACGCCCGTCATGCTGACGTACGACGCCGCGGTCGCGCTCGGCGGGACGGGGTCGACCCTGATCGGCGTCGACCCGGCCAGCGGCACCGAGAAGTTCACCCTCGACTTCGGCGAGGACTACCAGTTCGACCAGCTGCTGGGCAGCTACGACGACTACGCCGTCTCGGTCCTCGGCGCCAGTCTGCACCGCCGGTCCGGCGAGCAGGGCGTGGCGACCTCCACCAGCACCGTCTTCGGCGTCGACCTGAGGACCCGCCAGGCCCTCGTCATCCCCATCGACCCCGAGGACGTCGGCATCCCCCTGCAGCCCGTCATCACCTCCGAATACTTCGTCTACGCCGACGGACTGCGCAACGTCGCGGTGCGCAACACCGACGGCGGCACCCTGCGCTGGCGGCACCATGTCGGCTACGACCTCAGGCCCGGGCTGGCGGTGCTCGGCCGGACCGTGTTCGCCATCGGCTCCGAGTTCATCGCCCTGGACCTGCCCAGCGGGAAGATCCGCTGGCAGGCCAAGGCGGAGCGCGGCATGTTCGCCTCCCTCGGGGCGGGCGGCAACACGGTCTACGCCACCGGCACCGACCCGTACGGCGTCCACGCCTTCAACGCGGCGAACGGCACCCGGCGCTGGTTCTGCGAGACGCCCCGCCTCAACGTCTCCCACCCGATCGCGGTCGGCGCGCACGCCGTCTACGTCCCGGCGTACGAGAACAAGGACGGCTTCTACGCCATCGACACCGCCTCCGGCCGGCTGCTGTGGAACTTCACCGACGGCCGCGAGACCGGCGTCAACGACTGGCAGCTCTCCTGCGACGGGGCCGGACACCTCGTGGCCCAGCACTTCGACCGGGCCTACGGACTGCCCGTCACCTGAGGGGCGCGTAGGCTCCGGCCCCGTGAGCATCCCGCCCCCGCCCGACTGGAGCCGCCTCCACCACGCCCACGGCCGCGCGACGGACGTCCCCGGGCAACTGGCCGCGCTGGCGGACCCCGATCCCGCGGTCCGCCACGCGGCCGTGTCGGCCCTCGGCGGCAACGTGTACCACCAGGGCACCCGTTGGCCCGCGAGCGCCCATGTCGTCGCCCCCCTGGTCACTCTCCTCGACACCCCCGGAACACCGGACCGGGTCACCGTCCTGCGGCTCCTGCACGCCGTCGCCGTCGGCGATCTGCCCGACGACCGGCTCCCCTTCGACCCCGCGCAGGCCTTCGCCGAGGCCGACCGGATCGGGCCCGAGGACGAACGGGCGGTGATCCGCGTCCTGTACGAGGAGGACGACCCGGACCCCGACTCCGTCGCCGACGTGGCCGACGCCGTGGCCCTGCGCTGGGCCGCCGACGCCTACCGGGCGGTCGAACGCCGTGCGGGATCCCTTCTCGCCCTGCTCTGCGACCCCGACCCCGCCGTGACGGCCCACGCGGCGGCCCTGGCGGTCTGGTACCCGCAGCTGCCCGGCCTGCCCGAGGCGCTCACCGCCGTCCCCCACGACCACACCCCCGCCAGGGCGTCCGCCAACCTCGCCCTGGCCCACCTCCCCGGCCCCCTCACCCCCGCCGAACGCGCCACGCTGACCGGGTGCCTGGACTCCCCGGACACACCGGTCCGCCTCACCGCGGCCGTCGCGACGGCCCGCCGCCACCCGACGGCGCTGTTGCCGGACGAGGCCCTGACGATCCTCGTCCACGCCGACGCCGCCGAGGTCCCCGGCAGCGTCCCGGGCTGGTCCCGCTCCCTGCGCGGTCACACGGCCCGCGCCCTCCGGCACCTCGGCCTCTGACCGGCAGAAGGCGTCCGGTGTTCACCAGCGGTGGAAGCCCCGGCCGCTCTTGCGGCCCAGTTCGCCGCGGGCGACCTTCTCGCGCAGCAGCCGCGGCGGTGCGAAGCGTTCGCCGAGCGTGGCGTGCAGATGCTCGGCGATGGCGAGCCGTACGTCGAGGCCCACCACGTCGGTCAGGCGCAACGGCCCCATCGGATGCCGGTAGCCGAGCCGCATGGCCGTGTCGATGGCCTCCGGGTCGGCGACCCCCTCCTCGACCATGCGGATCGCCTCCAGACCGAGGGCGAGCCCGAGCCGGCTGCTGGCGAAACCGGGGGAGTCCCGCACCACGACGTCCTGTTTGCCGAGGGCGTGCGTCCAGCCGATCGCCGCGTCGAGTGTCCCGGCGCCGGTGCCGGGCGCGAGGACCAGTTCGACGAGGGCGGACACGGGCACGGGATTGAAGAAGTGCATCCCGAGGAAGCGCCCGGGGTGCTTCAGCACCGCCGCGAGCTCGGTGACCGACAGCGAGCTGGTGTTGCTCGCCAGCACACAGCCGTCGTGCACCACCCGCTCGGCGGCGGCGAGCACCTCCGCCTTGAGCGCGGCGTCCTCGGGGACCGCCTCGACGACCAGGTCGCAGCCGTGGGGCAGCCCGGAGACCGCGGACACCACCGTGACCCGGTCCGGCACACCGAGATCCGGCGCGACGGCGGGCGCCCCGCGCTCGGCCGCCTTCCCGAGGCCCCGCGCGATCCGCTCCAGCGCGGCCGCCGCCGCGCCGCCGTCGCGTTCCACGACGACCACGCGGGAACCGGCGGCCGCGAAGGACTGTGCCACACCGGCGCCCATCCGGCCGCCGCCGATCACCCCCACCACCGGGGGCGGAGTCGGAGCCGAGGTCATGCCCGGCCTCCCTTCTTCTCCAGGAACCGCGTCATGCGCTCCCGCTTGCCGGGGCTCTCGAACAGCACCGCCTGCGCCAGGTCGTCTGCCACGGGATGCGCCCCCGAGGCATCGGTCACGAGCTTGGTGAGCCGCAGCGCGAGCGCCGAGGAACGCGCCATCCGGTCCAGCAGCGCATGCGCCTCGTCGAGCAGCCGGTCCGCCGGTACGACGTCCAGCACCAGCCCGCAGCCGAGCGCCGCCCGGGCGTCGAGGGTGCGGCCGGCGAGCAGCACCTGCTTGGCCACCGACTCGCCCACCAGCTCACGCAGCCGCCAGCACGCCCCGGCCGCGGCGAGGATGCCGAGGCCCGGCTCGGGGTTGCCGAACACCGCGTCCGGACCGGCGATCCTGAGGTCGCAGGCGTACGCCAGCTCGGCGCCGCCGCCCAGCGCCCAGCCCGGCACGGCGGCCACGGTCGGCAGGGGCAGTCGGCGCACCCGCTCGAACAGCCGGCTGTTGATGCCCTGCAGCGCCTCGTCCCGGCCGCGTCGCCGCAGCTCCGCGATGTCGGCGCCGCCCGCGAACACCCCGCCGTGCCCGGTGAGCAGCAGCAGCTTCGGCGTGCGCTCCACCTCCTCGCACACCCGGTGCAGTTCGGCGATCATCCGGCCGCTGATGGCGTTCCGGGCGTCCGGCCGGCTCAGGGTGACCACCACCCGGTCCGCCCGCTCCTCGACCACCAGCGTCCCGTACGCCGTGTCCTCCCCGGTGCTCATACGCGCTCCACGAGCATCGCCACACCCTGCCCGACCCCGACGCACAGCGTCGCCAGGCCCCGCCGGCCGCCCTCCCGCTCCAGCCGGCCGAGCAGGGTCAGCAGGATGCGGGTGCCCGAGCAACCCAGGGGATGGCCGAGGGCGATCGCGCCGCCGTCGGCGTTGACCAGCTCCGGGTCCAGCTTCAGCCGCCGTACGACCGCGAGGGCCTGCGCGGCGAACGCCTCGTTCAGCTCGATCGCGTCCAGGTCGCCGGTCGTCCAGCTGGCCCGCTCCAGCGCCAGGGCGGTCGCCGGAACCGGACCGAGCCCCATGAGCCGCGGCTCCACCCCGGCAGAGGCGGCGGTGACCACCCGGGCCCGGGGCGTGAGCCCGTACCGCTCCACCGCCGCCGCGCTCGCCACCACCAGGGCGGCGGCCCCGTCGGACAGGGGCGAGGAGTTGCCCGCGGTGACGATCCCGCCCGCGCGGAAGACCGGGCGCAGCGCGCCCAGTCGCTCCAGCGTGGTCGCCGGGCGCGGCCCCTCGTCCTCGGTCACCTCCCCCTCCGCCACCGGCACCGGGACGATCTCCGCGGTGAACCGGCCCGCCTGCCGCGCGGCCACCGCGCGCCGGTGGCTGCGCAGCGCGAAGGAGTCCGCCTCCAGCCGGGTGACGCCCTCCAGGTCGGCGACCTCCTCCGCGGTCTCCCCCATCGACAGCGTCGTCGTGGCGGGGAAACGGGGGTTGGTGAACCGCCAGCCCAGCGAGGTGTCGTGGACCTCGCCCGGCCGCGCCCAGGGCGTGCCCGGCTTGGCCATGACCCAGGGCGCCCGGGTCATCGACTCGACCCCGCCCGCCACCACCAGGTCCGCCTCACCGGCCCGGACGGACTGCGCGGCGGACGCGACCGCCGTGAGTCCGGAGGCGCACAGCCGGTTCACGGTGTACCCGGGCACGGTGTGCGGCAGCCCGGCCAGCAGGGCGGCCATCCGCGCCACGTCCCGGTTGTCCTCACCGGCCTGGTTCGCGGCACCGAGGACCACCTCGTCCACGGCCTCGCCGGGGATCCCGGCCCGCCGTACGGCCTCGCCGACGACGAGAGCGGCCAGGTCGTCGGGGCGTACGGAGGCCAGCGCACCGCCGTAGCGGCCCTGTGGGGTACGGGCCCCGTCGATCAGATACACCTCGGCGGACATCGGCGTTCTCCTCATGTGAAGTCGGGATGCGGATCGGGACGGGAGGCGGGAAGGAGTCAGACGTCGGCGAGCAGGATCGCCGGGCGTTCCACGCAGTCGGCCACGAACCGAAGGAAGCCGCCGGCGGTGCCGCCGTCGCAGACCCGGTGGTCGAAGCTGAGCGAGAGCTGGGTGACCTTGCGGACGGTCAGCTCGCCGTCCACCACCCAGGGCTTGTCGATGATCCGGCCCACGCCGAGGAGCGCCGCCTCGGGATGGTTGATGATCGGCGTGGAGCCGTCGACCCCGAACACGCCGTAGTTGTTCAGGGTGAAGGTGCCCCCGGTCAGGCGGTCGGGCGGCAGGGTCCCGGCCCGCGCCAGTTCGGTCAACCGGGCCAGCTCCTGGGAGAGTTGGACCGTCGTCAGCCGGTGGGCGTCACGGACGACCGGGACGACGAGCCCGCGTTCGGTCTGGGCGGCGAAGCCCAGGTGCACCTCGTCGTACCGCAGGATCTCCCGACGCTCGGTGTCCACCGCCGAGTTGAGTTCCGGGTGGCGGCTCAGACCGGCGACACAGATCCGGGCCAGCAGGGCCAACAGACTCACCCGGCGGCCGGGTTCGGCGTTCTCCAGCGCCTTCTTGGCCTGGAGCAGCCCGGTCGCGTCCACGTCGACCCAGGTGGTGGCGTCGGGGATCTCGGCGCGGCTGCGGGAGAGCTTGTCGGCGACGGCCTTGCGCACGCCCCGGAGCGGGATACGGGTGGGCCCTCCGGAGGGCTGCTCCACCGCGGGCACCGGCACCCGCTCGGCCAGGGCCTGTTCCACGTCCCGCCGCAGGACGACTCCGGCGGGGCCGGACGGCACCAGCGCGGTGAGGTCGACGCCGTGGTCCCGGGCGAGCCTCCGCACGAGCGGGGAGATGACGCGGGGGGCGTGCGGCTCGCTCGGGGACGCGGGACCGGCCACCGGCGCCGTGCCGACCGCCTGCGCCGTGCCGACCACCTGCGCCGAGTCGGCCTCGGGCGCCGTGCCGGCGACGGGTGCCGTGCCGACCGCCTGCGCCGAGCCGGCCTCGGGCGCCGTGCCGGCGACGGGTGCCGTGCCGGCGACGGGTGCCGTGCCGACCGCCTGCGCCGAGCCGGCCTCGGGCGCCGTGCCGGCGACGGGCGCCGAGCAGGCCGACGGTGCGCTCCCGGCCGACGGTGCGCTGATCGCCGTAGCGCCGACGCGGCGGCGGCGACGGCGTGGTGCCGGGTCGTGCCCGGTGCCGTACCCGATCAGGACGTTGCCGGATCCGGCCCGCTCCTCCTCGCGACGGCGCTCGGCGGCGGCCCCGCCCGGTGCGGGTGCCGCGGGGCCCACCGTGATCAGCACCGCCCCCACCGCCAGGGCCGTCCCCGCCTCGGCGTGCAGACGCAGTACCGTCCCGGCGTACGGCACCGGTACCTCGACGGCGGCCTTCGCGGTCTCCACCTCGACCACGACCTGGTCGATCGTGACGGTGTCGCCGACGGCGACCTTCCATTCGACGATCTCCGCCTCGGTCAGCCCCTCCCCGAGGTCGGGCAGTCTGAACTGCTGTTCCTGCAGCGTCGCGGTGGTCATGCGGCCACCTCCTTCGGCAGATGCCGGGTGTCGGGCTCGTCGGTGAACTGGAGGCGGTCGACCGTGTCGAGGACGCGGTCGACGCCCGGCAGATGCGCGTGCTCCAGCTTCGGCGGCGGATACGGGATGTCGAAGCCGGTCACCCGCAGCACGGGCGCGGCGAGCGAGTGGAAGCAGCGCTCCTGCACGCGAGCGGCGATCTCCGCGCCGACCCCGGCGAAGCCCTGGGCCTCCTGGACGACCACACAGCGCCCGGTCCGGCGCACCGACTCCACGACGGTCCCGTCGTCGAAGGGCACCAGCGTGCGCAGGTCCACGACCTCCAGCTCGATGCCGTCCTCGGCGGCGGCCTCCGCCGCGGCCAGCGCCACCGGGACCGACGGGCCGTAGGCGACGAGCGTGGCGTCCCGGCCCGCCCGCCGGACCGCCGCCCGCCCGAACGGCGGCGCGCCGCGGGTCTCCAGACCGGCCTCCTCGCGCGACCAGTACAGCTTCTTCGGCTCCAGGAAGACCACCGGATCGGGGTCCGCGATCGCGTCCCGCAGCAGCCAGTACGCGTCCTCGGCGGTGGCCGGGGTGACCACCTTCAGGCCCGGGGTGTGCGCGTAGTACGCCTCGCTGGAGTCGCAGTGGTGCTCCACCCCGCCGATCCCGCCCGCGTACGGGATGCGGATCACCATCGGCAGACCGATCCGGCCCCGGGTGCGGTTGCGGGTCTTGGCGACATGCGAGGCGATCTGCTCGAAGGCCGGGTAGGCGAAGGCGTCGAACTGCATCTCGACCACGGGCCGGAACCCGCCCATCGCCATGCCGACTGCCAGCCCGACGATGCCGGCCTCCGCGAGCGGGGTGTCGAAGCAGCGCTCCTCGCCGAAGTCGCGGGTCAGCCCGTCGGTGATCCGGAAGACCCCGCCGAGCGTGCCGACGTCCTCCCCGAAGACGAGGACCCGTTCGTCCTCGCCGAGCGCGTCGCGCAGGGCGGTGTTGAGCGCCTGCGCCATCGTGACCTTGGCCATGGTCGTCAGTCCTCCTGGTCCTGGGCGGCTGCGGCGAGCTCGGCCGCCAGCCGGTCGCGCTGTTCGCGCAGTTGCGGGGTGGGTTCGGCGTAGACGTGGTCGAACAGCTCCAGCGGGTCGAGCACGGAGTCCGCGTTCATGCCGTCCCGAAGGCGCGCCGCCAGTTCCTCGGCCTCCTCCCGCAGCGCCGCCACCTCGGCGTCGGTGAGCGCGCCGCGTGAGCGCAGATACCTCTCCAGGCGGTCGACCGGGTCGGCGGCCCGCCACCGCTCCACCTCCTCGTCCTCGCGGTAGCGGGTCGCGTCGTCGGCGTTGGTGTGCGCGTCCATGCGGTAGGTGTGGGCCTCGACGAGGACGGGGCCCCGCCCGGCGCGGGCGTGCGCGACGGCCGCGCCCAGTACCGCCAGCACCGCGACCGCGTCGTTGCCGTCGACCTGCTCGGAGCGCACCCCGTGGCCGATGCCCTTGTACGCCAGCGCGGGCGCCGCGGTCTGCCGGGCCAGCGGCACCGAGATCGCGTACCGGTTGTTCTGCACGAGGAACACGACCGGCGCGCGGAACACGGCGGCGAAGTTCAGCGCCTCGTGGAAGTCGCCCTCACTGGTGGCGCCGTCGCCGATCAGCGCCATCGCGACCCCGTCCGCGCCCCTGCGGCGCAGGGACTCGGCCATGCCGGTCGCGTGCAGCACCTGGGTGGCCAGCGGGGTGCACTGCGGGGCGACCCGGGTGGCGGCGGGGTCGTAGCCGCAGTGCCAGTCGCCGCGCAGCAGGGTCAGCACCTCGACCGGCTCGATGCCGCGGGTCACCAGGGCGACCGAGTCGCGGTAGGTCGGGAACAGCCAGTCGTCCGGGCGCAGCGCCAGCACCGCGCCGACCTGACAGGCCTCCTGGCCCCGGCTGGAGGGATACACGGCGAGGCGGCCCTGCTTGGTCAGCGCGGTCGCCTGGGTGTCGAAGCGGCGGCCCAGGACCATCCGCCGCCAGGCCTCGCGCAGGGTCTCGAGCGCAGGCTCCGGGTAGTCGGCGGGCGGCCTGGCGACGGGGGTGCCGTCCTCGGCCACGAACCGCACCGGTGCCGGCGACGGCAGCAGGCCCTGCACCGTCTGGCGGAGGCTCTTCACGGACATGGAGGGCACTCGCTTTCTCTGGACACTCTTGCTCTGGACACTTGACAGGAGAATGGTGGGCATCGCGGAATATGTGTTCAATAGCTCGGTCGAACCGGCGATGAACTGCCGGATCGAAGCGCCTGGGAGGACAATGTGTCCGAAGAAACCTCGCCGCCGGTGTCGATGGCCGGACGAACTGCCGTCCCGCTCGACGACATCGACCGGCAGATCCTGAGCCGCCTCCTCGAGGACGGCCGTATCTCGGTCCGCGCGCTCGCCGAACAGGTGCACATCTCCCGGGCCAACGCCTACACCCGGATCGGCCGGCTCGTCGCCGAGGACGTCATCACCGGCTTCACCGCGCAGCTCAACCCCCAGCGGGCCGGCCTCGGCACCAGCGCCTACGTCACGATGAGCATCGAGCAGAACGCCTGGCGGGACATCTCCCGCGCACTGCGCGCGATCCCCTTCGTCGAGCATGTGGCCCTGGTCACGGGCGACTTCGACGCCCTGGTGCTGGTGCGCGCCCCCGACAACCTGACCCTGCGCAAGGTGGTCCTGGAGAGCATCCACGCGGTGCCCGGGGTGCGCTCCACCCGCACCTGGCTGGTCTTCGACGAGGTGCGCGGGCGCGGCGCCACCTGGACCGACTGACCCCCACGGCGGTCATACGTCGACCAGCTCGGCGGCGACGCCGAGGCGGGCCGGCACCGTCGGCGGCGCGTGCCGCCGCGAGCGCACCACCCGGAACCGCCCGGTGATGAAGTCGGCGCCCGATCCCGGCAGGTCGGCGAAGGCCGAGGACGGGTCGGCGGGCAGGTCGTCGAGGTTCTCCACCAGATGCACCCCCGCGTCCAGCGCCGCCGTCTCGGCCGCCGCCAGCACCAGCGGATCGGTGGAGTGCACCGAGGCGTACCGCGCGCCGTGCCGCCCCACCGTGCGGCGCAGCAGGTCCAGACCGTGCGAGGCCGACTCCGTGCCCACCAGGAAGGTGACGGGACCGGGCCACTCGCGGGTGTAGACCCGCTCGTCCGCGGCGCGCAGCCGCACCAGCAGCGGGCCGCGCAGCTCGGCCCGCGGATGGTCCGGGTGGGCCACGGGGGCGGAGGCGTGCAGGACCGGCCCGCAGCGGGCGGCCTCCGCCAGGGCGGCCCGGACCTCCTCGCCGGAGGCCGCCCCCAGCAGCCGCGCCGCCCGGGCGGGATGCCCGAGCAGCCGGTCCACGGCGTCACCGAGGTCGGCCCCGAGGTCGCGCAGCGTCCGGTGCCCCTCGTCGGTGGCGAAGCCGCGCTCCGGGACCAGGATGTTCTGCGGGGTGGTGCGCACCGTGCCCGGACACAGACACGCGGCCAGGGCGAGCCCGCGCACCAGTCCCCGGTAGTCGTCGGTGGAGTCCACGAGCACGGTGTTCAGCCCCGTCCGGTCGGCGAACACCACCGCCTGCCGGGCGTGCCGCTCCAGCCAGTCCGCGAAGCGCCCCGAGCCGGTGAAGTCGACGATGCGCACCGCCGGGTCCGTGGCCAGCCGCCGGTGCACCCGCCGCTCCGGCTCCGCCACCGCCAGGCTCACCAGGTCCGGGGAGTGCCCGGCCTGTGCCAGCACCTGACGGGCGACCCGCACCGTGATCGCCAGCGGCAGCACCGCGCGCGGATGCGGGGCCACGATCACCGGGTTGCCGGTCACCAGGCTCGCGAACAGGCCCGGCCAGCCGTTCCAGAGCGGGAAGTCGGGACAGCCGACCAGCAGCGACAGCCCCCGGGGCACCAGGGTGCAGGTGCCCCGCAGCGCACGCGGCCGACCGCCCCGTACGGCGCTCTCCCAGCGCAGATCCGCCGGGACGCGCTCGCACTCGGCGAAGGCCCGGGCCACCGCCTCCAGGGCCCGGTCCTGGGCGCGCGGTCCGGCGGCGCGGAACGCCGCCTGGAGGGTCTGGCCGGTCGTGTGGTGCACCGCCAGGGCCAGCTCGTGGCTGCGGGTGTTGAGCAGGCGCAGGATCTCCACGGCGAGCTCCGCGCGCCTGCCCGGCCCGGCGGCCCGCCAGTCGGCCGCCGCCCGCCCGGCCGCCGTGACCAGCTCGGCGGGCTCGCAGCGCGGATAGGAGACGGCCGGCCCGACGCCGTACGGCGAGGACTCCGTGCGCACCCGTCCGGCCTCGCCGGGCTGCCCCAGCTCGAAGGGCCGCCCCAGCAGCGAGTGGAACACCTTGCCCGCGGTGCGGGTCGACCTCATGCCCGCGTCGGCCGCGTCCTGGCCGGTCGCCTCCGTGAAGGGGCGCCTGCACTCACCGGCCGCCAGTGCGCGGACCATGCCGTGCAGCAGCTCGCGGTGGCGTTCGTAGGGACCGGGGCGCACGGCCGTCAGCCTCTCCAGCTCGCCGCGAGCGCGAGCAGGGCGTCGTTCTCCTCCGGCAGCCCGATCGTGACCCGCACGCCCTCGCCGGGGAACGGGCGGACCATGACCTTCCCGTCCGCGCAGTGCAGGGCGAAGTCGCCGCTGTCCGCGCCGAGCGGCAGCCAGACGAAGTTGGCCTCGGAGTCCGGCACGTCGTGGCCGAGTTCCCGCAGCCGCCCGGCGACCCGGTCGCGTTCGGCGACCGTGAGGGCGGCCCGCCGGGCGACCTCCGCCCGCTCGCCGAGCGCCACCACGGCGGCCCGCTGGGCGAGCCCGCTGACGCTGAACGGCACCTGCGCCCGCCGTACGTGCCCGGCGATCCCGGGCGGCGCGACGCAGTAGCCGACCCGCAGGCCCGCCAGGCCGTACGCCTTCGAGAAGGTCCGCAGCACGGCCACGTTCGGCCGGTCGCCGAGCAGCGCCAGCCCGTCGGGGACCCGCGCCGGATCGGCGTACTCCCGGTAGGCCTCGTCGACCACGATCAGCACGTCCCGCGGCACCCGGTCGGCGAACGCGGTCAGCGCCCGCGCGCCGATCGCCGTGGAGGTCGGGTTGTTCGGGTTGCACACGAACACCAGCCGGGTCCGGGCGGTGACCGCCGCCGCCATCGCGTCGAGGTCCAGTGCCTCGTCCCGCAGCGGCACCCGCACCGCGGTACCGCCCGCGACCGCGGTGAGGATCGGGTACGCCTCGAAGGACCGCCAGCCGAAGACCACCTCGTCGCCCGGACCGACGACCGTGTGCAGCAACTGCCCGCACACCTCGGAGGATCCCGCGCCCACCGCGATCCGGTCCGGCTCGACCCCGTGGTGCGCGGCCAGCGCCCCGATCAGCGAGGAGGCGTGCAGATCCGGGTACCGCGACACACCGGCGGCGGACTCCACGAGGGTCGCCGCCACCCCCGGCAGCAGCCCGTGCGGGGATTCGTTGCTGGCCAGCACCACGGCCCCGGGCAGCTTGCGGCCCGGGACGTAGGCGGGCAACCGGGACAGGGACGCACGGACACGCACCATGCTCGACTCGCTTCCGCAGCGGGGGGCCCGAGGCCTGGCCGCCGGGCACTTGACAGGGAAAGAGTGAAGAGCGGACGACAATCGCTCAACTGTTTGGCGAATTCGGCTACGAATCGCCGAAAACAGGTCGGGAGAACGGCAAACCGTCTCCCGGGGAGCCTGTCGGGACCTTTGGTACGAGACGGACTGCGAGCGCCTGCCGGGCGGACCCCTCATCCGGCGGGCCGTACCGCCAGCACCGCGACCACCGCCCGGTGGTCCGTGCCCGGGAGCGTCCGTTCGCCGACCGCGACCCCCGTCAGGCCCGGGCCGTGCAGCACGTGGTCGAGCTGGACCAGGGGCGGGAGCGGCGCCCTGTCGGCGGGCCAGGTGCGGGCCCAGCCGTGGCCCGGTTCGGCGTGCGTGTCCGTGAGTCCCGCCGCGAGCAGGGAGCGCATCGGCGATTGGTCGAGGGAGGCGTTGAAGTCGCCCAGGAGGACGGTGTCCGGGCCGCTGTCCCGGGCGACGGAGGTGAGGGCGGTGAAGTCCCGTGTCCAGCGGCCGGCGTCGCCGAGCGGGTAGTACGTGTGGACGGCCACCAGACGGACGGTCCGGCCGCCCACGGTCACCTCCGCGGTGGTCTGCGGCCAGGTGGTGCCGGCGTCCAGCGGGCCGGCATGGGTCAGCGGCAGCCGTGAGTAGAGCGAGGAGTCGTTCTCGGGGTGGAGTTCCTGGTGGGGCAGCAGCCGGCCCAGTCCCGCCTCGGCGAACGCCGCGACCCCGTCCCGGGTCAGCTCCTGCACGGCCAGTACGTCGATCCGCTCGGCCCGCACCAGTCGCAGCACCGCCCGCGGATCGGCCCCGCCGACATGCGCGTTGAGCGTGGCCACCCGCAACTCGGCCGCCCCGGCCGGGACATGCCGCTCATCGGGCAGGAAGCGGGGCACCAGCACGGCGACCTGTGCGACCGCCAGCAGCGCGACCACGGCCACCGTCCGGCGGGAGCGCAGGGCGGGCACGGCGAGCACCGCCACCAGCAGCAGAACGCTCAGCGCGGCGCCGTACGGGAAGAGCACCGCGGGAACCGCGAACACGGATCCCGCGTCCAGTCCCGTCAGTCGCACCACGAGCAGGGCGAACATCCACCGTCCTCCACTTCCGGGGCGCCCGGCGGCGATCACCGGAGCTCGGGGGCAGGGACGACGACGGCGGCCCCAACGGTTGCCGGACCAGGCCGGATGCCGTTCCGGGCATGATGGCCGCAAGCGGTACGACACGGACGGACGGAGATGAACCGGTGCCGGAGTGGGACGAGACGGCGATACGGCTGGTCGGCAGGACCGAGGAACTCGCGCGCCTCGACGAGGTGATCGGCGGTCTCGGGCGGGACGGCGTTCCCGCCGTGGTCGACCTCTCCGCGGACGCCGGCATGGGCAAGAGCCGGCTGCTGGGCGAACTCGGCACGCGGGCCCGGCGACACGGGCTGACCGTGCTGCGGGGGACGGCCACCGAGTTCGAACGGCACACCCCGTTCCAGCCGTTCACCGACGCCTTCGCCGATGCCGATCCCGCCTTCCTCGCCTCCGGCGCCGTACCCGAGGCGGCGGCCGCGGTGCTGTACGGGGTGCGTGAGGCGCCGGCGCGGGGCGAGGGCCGTGACCGGTTCGGGCTCTACCGCGCGGTGGCGGAGGTGCTGAGCGGTCTCGCCGAACAGGGCGGAGTGGTGCTGGCGCTGGACGATCTGCACTGGGCGGACCCGGCGTCCCTGGAACTCCTCGACCAGCTCGTCCGGCATCCGGTGCGCGGGCGGGTGGCGCTGGTCGTCGCCCGGCGGGAACGGCAGACCCCGCGCCCGCTCGCCGCCGCGCTCACCCGGGGCGTGGACCGGGGGACCGTGCTCCGGGTGCCGCTGGGGCCGCTGCCCGAGCGGGAGTGGATCGAGGCGTACGCCCCCGATCTGCCGCCGCGGGACGCGCGACGGGTCTACACGTCAGGCGAGGGCAACCCCCTCTACCTGCGGTGCCTGCTGCACGCCCACCGCAGGGGAGGGCCCCTGCCCCCGGCCCGCGGGATCACCGCCGCCGGGGTGCCGGACGGACTGGCGGCGCTGCTCCTGGAGGAACTCACGGCCCTGAGCGAGGAGGAACGCCGTACGGTCGAGGCGGTGGCGGTCCTCGGCGAGCAGGCCACGCCCGCCCTGCTGCGGCTGGTCACCGGCAACCCCACGGCGCAGGAGCTGGAGACCCGTACCGGCGCGGCGGTGCGGCGGGATCTGCTGCGCACGGCGTCCGACGGCCGCTGGGTGCTGCGTCATCCGCTGCTGCGCGCCCTGGTCTACGAGCACACCCCCGCGCCGCGCCGCACCGAGCTCCACCGCGCCGTCGCGGAGGAACTGGCCCGCACCGGCGCCCGCGCCGCCGAGCGCGCCCACCATGTCGAACGGTCGCTGACGGGCTGGAACCCGGTGTCGGCGGCCGTGCTCACCGAGGCGGCCGCCGGGTACGCCCACACCGCACCCGCGACCGCCGCCCATCTGCTGGACGTCGTCCTGCGGCTGATGCCGGACACCCCCGCCCACACGGCCCGCCGGGACGAGCTGACACTGGCCCGCGCCCGGGCGCTCGCGGTCGGTGGCAGCCTGCGCGAGAGCCGGGACCTGCTCCACGCGCTGATCAGCCGCTGCGGGCCCGAGGACGCCGTGCTGCGCGGGGACGCGACGGCGCTGTGCGCCATGATGGAACGGCACCTGGGGCACTCCCCGGAGGCGACCGCCCTGCTCCAGCGGGAGCTGACCCGCGAACCCGGCCCCGGCCCGCGCCAGGCGGTCTCCCTGGGTCTCGCGCTCGGCATGGCCGCGCTGAACACCGTCAGCTACCCGGCCGTCCGCGAGGACCTCGCCCGCACGCTCGCGGTGGCCCGTTCCCACGACGACCCGATGGGAGAACTGGGCGCGCTGGCGCTGGCCGCGCTGGGCGAGGCCTACGAGGGCGACACGGCGGCGGCGACCCGGTCGGTCCGGGCCGCGGCCGCCCTCGCCGACGCGACGACCGACCCCGACCTCACCGAACTCTCCGAGGCGCTGGTCTGGCTGGCCTGGGCCGAGGCCCTGCTCGAACGCCACGCCGACGCCGAACGCCACACCGACCGAGGGCTGGACATCGCCCGCCGCAGCGGCCAGGTCCACGTCCTGCCCCATCTGCTCACCGCCCGCGCCTTCCTCCATCTGACCACCTGCCGGCTGCCCAGCGCCCTCGCCGCGGCCGAGGAGGCGGAATCCGTCGCCCGCGCCGTCGCCAGCGGCGACCTGCTCGCCTTCACCCTGAGCTTCAAGTCGCTGATCCTCCTGCTGCGCCGCCCGCTCGGCGACCCCCAGGCGCTCGCCACGGCCGAGGAGGCCGTGGCCGCCGCCGGCGCCAGCCGCCACTGGTGGGCCTCCCTGGCCGGCTGCGTCCTCGGCCACATCGCCCTGGTCGGCGGCGACCCGCACCGCGCCCAGGAGGCCATCCTGCGCGCCGGCGGCCCCGACCTGCACGGCCTGCAACCCTCCACCCGCCCCGGCCAGCTCGACACCCTCGTCGCCACCGCCCTCGCCACCGGCGACCCCGAACAGGCCGCGCGCTGGGCAGCCCGGGCCGCCGAGGAGGCCGACCGCATCGGGCTGAACGGCCAGCGCGGAGCGGCCCTGCGGGCCCGGGCGGCCCTCGCCCAGCACCACGGCGACCCCGCCACCGCCGCCCGCCTCCTCGAGGAAGCCGCCCACGCCTACGCCCCCTCCGGCGCCACCCTCTGGGAGGCCTACTCCCTGCTGCTGGCCTCCGTCCAGGCACAGGCGACGGGCGACCACCCGCACGCCACCGCGCTGTGGGAACGGGCCGCCCGCCTCGCCGACACAGGCGGCGCCCGCCTCCTCACCGACCTCGCCGCACTGATCCGCCCCCGCACCGAGGAACCCCCGCCCGCCCCCACCGAACTCGACCACCTCACCGCACGCGAACGGCAGATCGCCGAACTCGTCGCCGAAGGCCTCGGCAACCAGGCCATCGCCACCAAGCTGTTCCTCAGCCGCCGCACCGTCGAGACCCACCTGTCGGCCATCTACCGCAAGACCTCGGTGCCGTCCCGCTCGGCCCTGGCCGGCCTGATGACCCGCGCGGCCCTCGACCGCCGTCCATAGCCGGCCGGCGCCGGGCGTCGTACCGGAGGAGGAGAGCGCGACCCGGGACGTACTGCGGTTTCTGTAGGACGTCCTCCGATTTCAGCAGCCCGCAGTGCCCCTAGCCGCACGACGACGCGGCGCCCCCCGCCGGGGGAGTGTGGGCGGACGAGTGAGATCGGACCGGGAGTTCGCTGACGTGGCTGTTTTTCTCTATCGACTGGGCCGGCTGGCCTTCCGGCGGCGCTGGTACGTCGCCCTGCTGTGGGCGGTCGTCCTGGCCGCCGTGGGACTGGGGGCGGCACAGGCGCCGGGAGCCTCCGACGAGGAGTTCTCGGCGCCGGGCATCGAGTCCCAGAAGGCGTTCGACCTGCTGGGCGAGCGCTTCCCCGGCTCCGCCGCCGACGGGGCCACCGCCCGCGTCGTGTTCGTCGCCCCGGACGGGCGCAAGGTGACCGCCTCGCAGGAGCGGGCCGCCATCGAGGACACCGTGCACGCCCTGGCCGGCGGTGCCCAGGTCGCCGCCGTCGCGGACCCCTTCGCGACGAAGGCGGTCGGCGCCGACGGCTCCACGGCCTACGCGACCGTCACCTACAAGGTGCCGTCCGCCGAGGTCACCGACGCCAGCCGGACGGCGCTGGAGAAGGCGGCCGACCGGGCGCGGGAGGCCGGGCTCACCGTCGAGGCCGGCGGGTCCGCGATGGACTCCGGCGGGGGACCGGGCGGCGTCGCCGAGATCGTCGGCATCACGGTGGCGGCCCTCGTCCTGCTGGTCACCTTCGGCTCGATGGCCGCCGCCGGGCTGCCGCTGCTGACCGCGGTCCTCGGCGTCGGCCTGAGCATGTTCACGCTCACCCTGCTGGCCGACCCCCTGGGCCTGTCCACCAGTACCGGCACCCTGGCGATGATGCTGGGCCTGGCCGTCGGCATCGACTACGCCCTGTTCGTGGTCTCCCGCTACCGGGAGGAGCGCGACCGGGGCCACAGCGCCGAGGAGGCGGCCGGTCTGGCCGTCGGCACGGCGGGCTCGGCGGTCGTCTTCGCGGGCCTGACCGTGGTGATCGCGCTGGCCGGCCTGGCGGTGGTGGGCATCCCGATGCTGACCAGGATGGGGCTGGCGGCGGCGGGCGCGGTCGTGGTCGCCGTAGTCGTCGCGCTGACCGTGGTCCCGGCCCTGCTCGGATTCTGGCCGGAGGCGGTGCGGGCGGGAGCCGGGCGCGGTCGCCTGCCGCGGTTCGGGCGCCGGACGACGCGGGACGACGCACCACAGGGCGGTGACAACCGCGGGACCCGGTGGGCCCGTCTCGTGCTGCGCCGCCCGGTGCCGGTGCTGGTGCTCGGCGTCCTGGGCCTCGGCGCCCTCGCGATCCCCATGACGCAGTTGCAGCTGGGCATGCCCGGCGACGAGGCCAAGTCCACCTCCACCACCGAGCGCCGCGCCTACGACGCCCTCGCCCAGGGCTTCGGACCCGGCTTCAACGGACCGCTGACCATCGTCGTCGACGCCCGGGGCACCACCGACGCCGAGACCGCCGTGACGGCCATCGGCGAACGGATCGCCGCCACCGACGGAATCGTCTCCGTCACCCGGCCCCGCTTCAACGCCGCCGGGGACACCGCGGTGTTCACCGCCACACCGTCCACCAGCCCGACGGACGAGCGGACGAAGACCCTCGTCAAGACCGTCCGCGAGGAGCGTCCCGCCATCGAGTCGGCGGCCGGCGCGTCCTACGAGGTCACCGGGACCACCGCCCTCAACATCGACGTGGCGGCCAAGGTCCAGGCCGCGCTGGTCCCGTACCTCGTCACCGTCGTCGGCCTCGCCGCACTGCTCCTGCTGGTGGTCTTCCGCTCCCTGCTCGTCCCCCTCAAGGCGGCGCTCGGCTTCCTCCTGTCGGTGCTCGCGGCGCTCGGCGCGGTCGTCCTGGTCTTCCAGCAGGGTCACGCCGCCACCCTGTTCGGGGTGGAGCAGACCGGCCCGATCATGAGCCTGATGCCGATCTTCCTGGTGGGCATCGTCTTCGGACTGGCCATGGACTACGAGGTCTTCCTCGTCTCCCGGATGCGGGAGGCGTACGTCCACGGCGAGCCGGCCGGAGAGGCGGTCGTCTCCGGGTTCCGGCACAGCGCCCGGGTCGTCGTGGCGGCGGCGCTCATCATGATCGCGGTGTTCGCCGGGTTCATCGGCGAGGGCGAGTCCATGATCAAGATGATCGGCTTCGGCATGGCCACCGCCGTGCTCCTCGACGCCTTCGTGGTCCGGATGGCGCTCGTGCCCGCCGTCCTCGCGCTGCTCGGCGACCGGGCCTGGTGGCTGCCGCGCCCACTGGACCGGCTGCTGCCCCGGGTCGACGTGGAGGGCGAGACCCTCACCCGCCATCGCACCGCCCCCACGGCCGCCACCCCCGCCCCCGCCTCCGACGCCACCCCGGACCGGCCGGCCGAGGCCCGCGCCTGACCCTGCGGCCCGAGGGACCGCCGGGCCCGCCCCGGCGCTCGGCGGACGACCCGCGGGACAGCGCGTCCCGCGGGTCGTCCACCATGGAGGCACGCTCTGCACCCGGAGAAACCCATGACCACCAGCAGTCCGGAACGCCCCAGGGGGCGCCACCGCCGTGCCATGGACGTGGTCACCGCCATGGCCCTGCTCGGCTGCGCGGCCTTCGGCGCCTCGATCCGCGTCCCCGGGATCAGCCGGCCGGACCAGACCTGGCCCGGCATGCTCCTCGCGGCCGTCTCCTGCCTCGCCCTGCTCAAGGCCCGCAGCCACCCGCGCACCGCCGTCGCCGTCGTCACCGCCTGCACCGTGGCCACCGGCTCCCTGGGCTATCTGCTCACCCCCCTGCTGCTGGCCCCCCTCATGCTGGCCCTCTACTGGCTGGCGGCCGGCACCGACCGCCGGACCACCCGGGGATACGGGCTGGTCATCATGGCGATGGTGGTGCTCACCGCCGTACTGGACCGCCCCGACACCGACATGCTGACGCTGCGCACCGTCGGCCCCGTCCTGTGGCTGCTGCTGCCGATCGTCGGCGGCGGCAACGCCCGTCTGCGCACCGCCTACGTGGAATCGGTGCAGGCCCGCGCGGCGCACGCCGAGCGCACCCGGGAGGAGGAGGCCCGGTTGCGGGTCGCCGAGGAGCGCATGCGGATCGCCCGCGACCTCCACGACGTCGTCGCCCATCACATGGCCGTCGCCAACGCCCAGGCCGGCACCGCCCGCCATCTCGCGGCCACCCGCCCCGAGCAGGCCCGGCGGCTGCTCGACGAGCTGACCACCACCACGTCCTCCGCGCTGCTCGAACTGCGCGCCACGGTGGGGGTGCTGCGGCAGAGCGGCGACCCCGACGCCGAATCCCTGGAACCCTCGCCGGGACTGTCCCGTCTCCCCGAGCTGATCGCCGCCTGCGAGGCCGCCGGCCTCGACGTCACCGTCGTCACGGAGGGCGAACCCCGCCCGCTGTCCCCGGGCGTGGACCTGACGGCGTACCGGATCGTCCAGGAGGCGCTCACCAATGCGACCAAGCACGGCTCGGACCGGGGCGCCCGGGTGTGCCTCACGTACTCCGGGTCCCGGCTGCTCATCTCGGTCACCAACGAGGACGCCACGCCCTCGGCCGTGCCGGGCGGCGGCTTCGGCCTGATGGGCATGCGCGAACGCGCCCACGCGGTGGGCGGAGACCTGCGGGCCGGTCCGCGCCCCGGAGGCGGCTTCGAGGTCGCCACCGCCCTGCCGCTGCACTCCCTCGCCCCGGAAGAAGAACAGGGGGCGCCGGAACACACCGCGCCGGAGAGCGGGGCGGTCCGATGACCGTGCGCGTCCTGCTGGCCGACGACCAGGCCCTGCTGAGGGGCACGTTCCGGCTGCTCATCGACTCCTGCGAGGACCTGGAGGTGGTCGGCGAGGCCGCGAACGGCGCCGAGGCCGTCGACCGCGCCCGCGCCCTGCGCCCCGACCTCGTCCTGATGGACATCCGGATGCCCGGCACGGACGGCCTCGCCGCCACCGCCGCCATCTGCGAGGACCCCGACCTGACCGGCACCCGGGTGCTCGTCCTCACCATGTTCGAGACGGACGAGTACGTCGCCAGGGCGCTGCGGGTCGGCGCGAGCGGCTTCCTCGGCAAGTACGTCACCACCGACACCCTCCTCGCCGGCATCCGCACCGTCGCCGCAGGCGAGGCGCTCCTGTCGCCCGGCGCCACCCGCGCCCTCATCACCCGCTTCCTCGCCGCCCCGGCCCCCGGCGCACTCCTGGCGTCACCGGAGCGCCTGGCCGCCCTCACCCCGCGGGAACGCGAGGTCACCACACTCGCCGCCCGGGGCAGGTCCAACGACGAGATCGCCGAGGAACTGGTCCTGAGCGTCCTGACCGTACGCAGCCACATCCAGCGTTCCCTGACCAAACTCGGCGCCCGCGACCGCGCCCAGCTCGTCGTCATCGCCTACCAGACCGGCCTCGTCCGCCCCGCGCCCCCGGGGCCCTGACCGCGCCGGGCTCAGCCCAGCGAGGTGAGGAACTCCACCAGGTCCGCGTTCACCTCGTCCGGGCTCGAGGAGCGTACGCGGCGTGATCTTCGGACTTGTACCCTCCCGGGTATGACGGATGACGAAGCCACCCGCGCCGCACGGCTGTCGGACGCCCAGGCGAAGGCTGTGCGGCTCTTCGCGGAGATCGAGGAGCGCGGGCTCGTCGCGCCGGGGGAGGGGGAGCGGGCGGTCAGCGACCGGATCCGTGACCTGGCGAACGAGCTGTTCGGCACGACCCGGCACTGGCACAAGCGGATCGTGCGCTCGGGCCCGAACACGCTGATGCCGTACAAGGAGAACCCGCCGGACCGGCCGATCGGCGCGGACGACATCGTGTTCGCCGACTTCGGGCCGATCTTCGAGGAGTACGAGGCCGACTTCGGCCGGACCTTCGTCCTCGGCGACGACCCGGTCAAGCACCGGCTGCGCGACGACCTGCCGAAGGTCTTCGCCGCCGGCCGCCGCTTCTTCGAGAGCGACCCCGACATCACGGGCAAGCGGCTGTACGCCGAGGTCGAGCGGCTGGCCGCCGAGGCGGGCTGGGAGCTGGGCGGCTGGCACGCCGGGCATCTGGTCGGCGAGTTCCCGCACGAGTGGATCGACGGCGCGGACGTCGAGTCGTACATCACCCCCGCCAACGACACCCCGCTGCGCCGCACCGACAAGGCGGGCCGCCGCTGCCACTGGATCCTCGAGATCCACCTCGTCGACCGCGTGCACGGCTTCGGCGGGTTCTACGAGGAGCTGCTCACGCTCTGACCACCGCGGCCGCGTGGCTCGCGGCGGCGGGTCTCAGCAGGGCGTCGAGCCGCTCGAACAGGCCGGCGGCGGCCACCCCCTTCCAGTCCGGCGGCAGCAGGTCGAGGGGGAGGCCAGGGTCCCGGTAGGGCAGCCGACGCCACTGGGTCAGCATCGGCACATAGGTCCGGAACGCCTCCAGGGGCTCCGGCGCGCGCTCCAGCGCCACGTCCAGGACGGGGCCGTACCGGCGCAGGAAGACTGGTGAAGAGGCAGTGTTCCAACCCTGCACTGTTCCTGTCGGAGCGCGGTGTTCCTCGCGTTCAGGTCCTCCGCCGCTGCGGCCACGGGTAACCAAGCTGTCTGGCGTACTCCGGAGATCCGCCGCAGACCTCGGCTGTCTGACGTGGGTCACCCGCCACGAGTTGCTCAGCAAGTCTCTCGGCCTGACTTTCAGGGTCGTCATTGGAGACGTCAAGCACCATCCGGAACTGCAGCCATGGGCGGTCTTCCCCGATGGCCGAGCGGCCCGGATGGAAGAGGAAGAGGTTGATCTGGTCGGGCTCCCAAAGCCAGGCGGACACGCCGCCGAGTTCACATTCCCACCGTGCAAGCCAGCCGGCGCGCTCTCTGAGGTCCAGCTCCAGCAGCCGGGCAACGGTGCGTGCTGGCCACTCCCAACTGTGGTCCGCAACGGCTCGCTCTACCTCTGTCTGGTACTCCTGAGCATCGAACCAGAACTCAGGCAGGTCAACGTTGTCCTCGTCGGGGTTGCGCCACTCGCTCCAGATCACGTGGTCGCCGTCGCGCCGGATGGTCACGTAGAGAGCGCCGCAGCACCCTTCGGTACACGTTGCCTCGGCCAGCCGCACCTCGTGCGGCTCAGGACCAGCCGTGAGAGGGCCGTCCGGCAGCAAGAGGTACTTGGGATCTTCGCCCGGCCCTTCTGTGAACACCTCAGCCAAGATGTCCTCACTGTCGACCAGCGGTCGGACCTCCACGCTTGCGCCCCTCTGCGGAAGATCAGGAACGACAACATGGAGGGTGAGGCAACGCTTCTTGGCAGTCATCGAACGATTGTCGGGCCTGCCACATCGAGGTGTCGCAGCATTTCTCGCGGATGGTCCCGTCACTGGTCCTTCAAGATCTCTCAGGCGGCTGCGCGTCGTCGTTCTTGCAGGCAGCGACGTAGTCGGTCCAGCTGTCCTGGGCGAACCTAGCCCACCTGTGGGCGCTGCCTGCGCTGACGCCGAAGAGGTCACTGATCACGATGGGAGGCAGGTCGGCAACGGCTTCGAGCATGGCGGTGTTGCGGGCGCTGATGACTTCCAGGCCGTGCTTTCGGAGCTTGTTCACGATCCTCTGCGCCGTGATCGGGCGGTGAGCTGGCACGCCGGGAAGCAAGTAGGTAGGGCGGCCGTCCTGTGGCGGCCGGAGCATGGAGCGGACCGTCGGTCGTGCGATCTGTTGCTCGATGAGCAGTGCCAGTTTGGGCGGCAGGAGGACGGGGTTGCGTTCGATGGTGAGGTAGGCGTTGTCCCCAGTGCGTTCGAACCTGTCAGTGGTCAGTTCGACCAGGCGGACGACGGGCAGGGCGTAGAGCCCGATCAAAGCGCCCGCGATGCGAACGTCGAGGGGGAGTTGGTCGTCGTTCAGGCAGCGTTTTAGTTGTTCGTTCAACGCAGTTTCGGTGATGAACTGGGTTGGGAGACCGGTTCGCTCTGCCGTGAGGGCCATCGTGCTGTTGAGTCGTCGGGCCTTGGCCCATCGGATGAAGGCTCCGATCGACCTTCGGCGTGTGGCATGAGTGGTGAGCCAGAGGTCCAGGTCCTCCTGGCCGGCTGCGGCCAGGTCGAGCTGCTTCTCATCGAGCCAGTTCAGGAAGTCGATCGCGGCGCGGATGTCCCTGCGATCGCTGGTGGCGGCGTTGGTGGTGTACCGGCCGCGGGACGACCGGCGTCGTGCGTCGCGGATGATGTGCCACTCGGCAAAGGGACGGATGATCTTCATCTGATGCTGCGGAAGTCGTGCCAGGACATCGGCAGACCACAGTTCCAGACGGGCGAGGTTCTCGTTTCGCTCCGGCAGGACGCCGGTCGCCACCAAGAGCTTCCGGAAGTGATGGGTCGAGTTGTAGTCCTGGGACAGGGCGTCCAGAGACGCCCAGCGGACGGAGTGCCGGCGGGACGGGGCCGTCCCCTTGCGTGAGGAGTTGGCGCACGCGGTCACCGACCGCGCATCGGGTGCAGAGTCCGGCGTCATAGATGTCGCCGGGAAAGCCGCAGCGGCTGCAGCTGTAGGTGATGTCCGTGCCGCAGCAGGGCCCGCAGAGATCGCCTCCGTCGTCAGCGCGGCCGATCAGGACCTGGGTAGTCTGGCATCGCGAGCAAGACGCGGGGTTCCGCCGGCGCCGATTGAAGCAGGTGTCGCAGACCGGGCCGATGGGCCAGTTGGCCCGCACGTCACGCTCACGGCCGCAGTCGGCGCACTGCGCAAGTGTGCGAGGCCGGCAGCGGTCACAGTGGAGGGCGCCTCCTCGCTCCCTCACGCGGTAGACACGCGTCTGCCGGTCGCAGACGCTGCACACCCCAAGCGGCCCCGTGTTGCAGTTCTGGCAGAGCTCGGGCTGTCCGTCGGCGGCACGGACTCTGATCCGTCGGAGGTTGCCGCAGCCTCCGCAGAGTCGGGGCGGGGGCTCGTAGCAGCTGTTGCAGACGGGTCCGTCGTCGGTGTTGGCGTGGGCTGGTCGAAGTTTTCCGCATCGGCTGCACTTCCGCTCCGGCCTCGGAGTACAGGACTGGCACAGTGCTTTGCCGTCCTCACGCCGGCTCTTTGGCAGCTTGCGCTGCCCGCAGCCCGCGCACTCCTCCCAGGAGAGGGAGGAGTCCCTGCTGTAGCAGAGTCTGCAGATCGGCCCCTCCTCGAGTCGGCGGGCGATGAGGCCGTCCTGTCCGCAGCGGGCGCACTTCCGCAGCTCGGTTCGGTACACACACCACATGCAGCAGCGGCCCTGGGGAGTCGGGCGGGGAAGCTCCCGGTCGCTGCGGCCGCACATGGCGCAGGACAACTGGGTGACTGCCTCCCCAAAGCCGTCGGCTTCCAGCTGACGCAAGAGCCGGACCAGTGCGACCGGGCAGTGGGGCGACGGGGCGGTGAGCGCGTCACCGCGTTCGGCGAAGTGCCGGGCCAGCTCGCGTGCGGGTATCGGGCCCCATGCCTTCGCTCGCTCGAGGACGGCCTGGGCCCCCTGCTCGGTCAGCTCCGGAATCCTGCGCCGGACGTGGCCGATGTTGCTGGCCCTGGCCTCCGCGAGGTCCCGCTGATTTCTCTGCTTCTGGTTCACGGCTTCCCGGGCCGGCGAACGACGGCTCGACGCGGTGTGATCGGGGTCGGGTCGGCGTCGCCGACGACCTTGCGGAACTGGGTGTTGACGACCTCCGGCTTGATCAGGTCGTTCGGAGTGCACTGCAGGATGTCGCAGAGTGCGACGAGGGTGTCCATGCTCATCCGCTGAGGCGGCTGAGTCACCAGCCGGTAAACCTGTTCGCGCGAGAGGGTGACGCCTCGTTCGGCCAGCAGTGGCACCAGGTCAGAGGTCTGGAACATTTCCTTCTCGGCCATCAACTGCCGCAGCCGCCACTGGTAGCCCATCTTCTTGATCATGTCGTCACGTCCCAGTCGTCGCCCAGCCGGTCCTTGAGAGAAGCCTCCAACAGCTTGTTGCGGTACTCGTTCGAGACCCCCATGTAGATCGCCGTGGTGGACGCGTGCGAGTGTCCGACCTGTTCCTGAACGAACCGGGCCGGATAGCCGAACTCGGTCAGGTGTGTGATGTAGCTGTGGCGCAGGCAGTGGAGGTCTAGGTCCTCGTCGAGGCCGGCGGCCTCGCGGGCGGCGACGAAAGCCTCGTTGATCGATCGGGGCGACAGGCGCCCGCACCGTTCCGTCACCCAGAGCGCGGGGTGGCGTCCGGGCGAGAACTGCGGGCGTATCTCGGTCACCCACTGGTCCAGCACGTCGACGCACCAGTCCATCTCCGGGACGGTGAGCACCGTCCGCCGCTTGGGCGGCGAGCCCTTCTGGGACTTGCCGAAGCGGACCATCGCGCTGCCGTAACCGCGGAACTGCGGGGCCTTCCGGTTGCGCCGCAGGTCGACCAGGTCAAGCCTGGAGGACTCGGTGCGGCGCGTCCCGTAGGCGTAGATCGTCTTGAGCACGGCGGCGTCCCGCAGAGCAGACAGGGCGCCCTTACGGCCCTGGCCACGGATCTTGCCGGGCCGGGCATCGGCGGCGTCGAAGAGAGCCTGGATCTCGTCGTAGTCCAGTGGCCGACGGCGCGGGTCGCCCTCGTACTCGACGGTGTGCAGGACCGAGTTGCCCTCGTGGAAGACCTGCTGCGGAACCTCGCCGAACCGCTCCGAGCACGCGTGCATCCAGCCGTATCGGGAGTCGAGGAGGTACTCCAGGAACAGGCCGATCGTCACCTCGTAGCTGCGAGCCGTCGACATCTGGATCGGCTTGCTGCCGCTTCGCAGGTGGGCGATGAACGCCTCGCCGTCCGCCGGGGTCCATTGCCAGGGGTACTGACCGGTGAACTCCTCCAGCCTCTCGATCAGACGCACCCGCGGGTCGATCGTCGAGGACTTCAGGAACCGGGCCGACTGCTGCCTCGCCCAGCCCTCCTTCATCGCGTCGAACACCGCCGGCGCGGGGTCGAGATGGATGACGTTGCGGGCCAGGACAAGGTGCGCTGAACCGGGTGCTTGCGTGCTCACAAGCCTGTTGTATCAAACGCAACAATGATGAATCTATGTGCTAACGTGCAGGTCAGGGCTTGATCCGCTCGGCGGCCCCCTTCGGGGCCCGCCTCGCCGACCAGCGGAAACGGCCTTGTTTCCGCCTCACAGAGTGTTGCATCTGATGCAATTCATCCCGTTTGTCCGCGTACGGCCCGGTGAGTTCGTCGAGGTCCCACCAGGAGCGGATCTTCTCCCGCGGGTCCCCGAACGCGAGGTGATCACCCGTGAACAGGTCGACGTACGTGGACAGTTCGCGGCGTTCCAGGGTGCGCCGTGTCTCCGCCGCCAGGTTCCCGGGGGCGACCCACACCCCCGAGGCCGCCGTGCCGAAGCCGAGCCGGGTCAGGACCGTGCGCAGCTCGTGCCGCTTCTCGCGCTCGGACTCGGGCACCGAGAACACCACCAGCACCCAGCCGTCCTCGCGGCAGGCCCGGGTCCGCCGGAAGATGCGCACGTCTCCCTCGGCGAGCGTCTGGAGGGTCGCGTCGGCCGGCGCGTACCCGGCGACCCCGTCCAGCCGCTCGGCGCGCAGCACCTCGCGGCGCTTCATCCGCGACACGGAGGACCGTACGGCCCGGCTCTCCACCCCGAGGTCCGCCATCAGGGCGATCAGCGACGCGACCGACAGCCAGGAGCGCCCGTCCCGGGCGTAGAGCCCGAACAGCGTGAGGATGAGCGGGGCGTGGCGGGACTCGCGCTCACCTGCCGGGGCGCTCGCCGAGGTCGTCCGCGCGGTCATTCCCGGCAGCCTAGGTCAGCCGGGTGCGCGTCACCGTGTTGCGCAGCTCGCCGAGACCGCCGACCCGGGTGACGACGACATCGCCGTCCCGCAGGAAGATCTGCGGTTCGCGCGCGCCGCCGATGCCACTGGGGGTGCCGGTGAGGACGACGTCCCCGGCGCGCAGGGTCATGCCGTGGCTGAGTTCGGCGATGATCCGGGGGATGGAGAAGGCCATCTGGCCGCTGGTCGCGTTCTGCAGGAGGCGGCCGTTGACCTCGCACTGGACCCGCAGGGCGGTGAGGTCGTCGATCTCGTCGGCGGTGGTGAGCCAGGGGCCGAGAGGCATGGTGGCGTCGATGCTCTTGCCCTTGAGCCACTGGCCGCCGTGGGCCCGCTGGAGGTCGCGCTGGGAGACGTCGTTGGCGACGAGGTAGCCGAAGACGTGGTCCAGTGCCTTCTCCTCGGGGACGGAGCGTCCGTCGCGGCCGATGACGAGGGCGATCTCGGCCTCGTAGTCCCATTGCGCGGAGAGGCCGGGGTCGTAGGCGACGGGGTCGTACGGGCCGATGACGGTGTCGGGGCCCTTGGTGAAGAAGGCCGGGTGCTCGGGCAGGCTCACCGGGTCCTGGCCCTCGCGCTTGCCGCGTGACTCCTCGAAGTGGTCGAGGTAGTTCCAGCCGGTGCACAGGATGTCGCGGCGGAAGCGCTGCAGCGGGGACTCCAGGGGGACGTCCGCGAGCGGCAGGGACGCTCCGCGTGCGGCGCGGGCCGCGTCGAGGGCCTCGGGGCCGCCGCGCACGATGTCGTCCACCGTGCCGATCTCCGCCGGCAGCAGGGTGACCGTCCGCTCGGGCAGGTGCACGGCGCCCGCCCGCCGTACGCCGTCCAGGGTGAAGGAGGCGAGTCTCATGCCGGGCCCCTACGGCCGCGGGGCGACGAGCCGGCCGTCCGGGATCACGGCGACCCCAAGGATCTCGATCACGGCCTCGGGCTGCCACAGCGCGGTGCAGCCGATGCCGGCCATCGCCGGGTAGACCGGCCCGGCGAGCTCGCGCCACACCTTGCCGATCTCCTTGCCGTGCGCCTGGTAGTCGGGGATGTCGGTGAGGTACAGCGTCACGCTGACCAGGTCCCCGGGTTCGCCGCCCGCCGCCCGCAGCGTGGTGAGCAGATTGCCGAACGCCTGCCGGAACTGCTCCACGACACCGCCCGGAACGATCTTCATCTCGGCGTCCAGCGCGGTCTGTCCGCCCAGGTACAGCGTGTTCCCCGCCAGCGTGCCGTGCGAGTAGCCGCTGGGTCGGGGGAGCGAGTCGGGGTTCACGGGGACGGGGGACATACGGCCTCCGGAGCGTCGGGTGCTGACAGGGCTGGCAGGGCTGACAGGAGCTGACCGGGCCCGCGACCGGACCGCATGTATTGACTTTAATTGACGACAGTGAAAAATACGAGACATCGGATCCCGGACCCGACCGCCCCGACCGAACGGAGCCCGTGCCATGGAGCCCGACCTGAGCAAGTACCGGCTGGAGGGCGACAACGCGATGTACCGCCTGCCCAGCGGCATCGTCGCCCCCGTCGTCACCCGCGGCGGACTGGAGAACGCGGACACCGCCGACTCGGGCGGCGCGGTCCGGGTCTCCGGTGTGAGCATCCAGCACACCCCCGCCACCCGCCTGTGGTTCGGCAAGGTCAGCAACGAGCCCGGCTACCGCTCCGTCTCCCACCACCACGGCGAGGCCGAGACCGGTGGCTACGTCCTCTCCGGCCGGGCGCGGATCTACTTCGGCGAGAAGTTCGAGGACTACGTGGACATGGAGGAGGGCGACTGGGTCTTCGTGCCGCCCTTCATGCCGCACGTCGAGTGCAACCTCTCCCGCACCAAGCCCCTGACCTGGATGACGACCCGCACCCCGGAGAACATCGTCGTCAACCTGCCCGACATCGCCGACGCCGAGCTGCGCGACTGGCTGGACCGATGACCGGCCCGGCGCCGACCTCGGCCGTCTTCACCGCCGCCGTCACCCTGAAGCCCGCCGAGCCCGAGCACTTCGACCTCGCCTTCACCGCCGTCACCCAGCCCTGCCCCTGGCCCAAGGCCTACGGCGGCGACCTGGTCGCCCAGGCGGCCGCCGCCGCCATGCGGTCGGTCACCGACGGCAAGTCCCTGCACTCGATGCACAGTTACTTCCTGCGCCCGGCCGACATCGGCGCCGAGGTCCGCTACGAGGTGGAGGTGCTCCGCGACGGCCGCGGATACAGCACCCGCCAGGTGCGCGGCTACCAGAACGGCAGGCCGCTCTACGTCTGCCTCGCCAACTTCGCCGCGGGCGAGGCGGGTTCGACCTTCCAGGCCACCCTCCCCGAGGACGAGGAGGTACCCGGCCCCGAAGGCCTGCCCACCTCGGCCGAGTACCTCGCCCGGCACGCCGACGCGCCCCTGTCCGAGGAGGTCAGGAGCTACTGGTCCGGTGGCCGCGGCTTCGACATGCGGCACGTCCCCGGCCCGGTCTACCTCACCGTCGAAGGGGACCGCCTCCCGCACCAGGCCGTCTGGGTCAAGCCGTACGACCCGCTCCGCCCCGTCGACGGACTCACCGACGCCGGGCGGGACCTGGCCGCCCTGGCGTACGTCTGCGACTACACCATCCTCGAACCCGTCCTGCGGGTCCTCGACCTGCCCTGGTCGCGCCCCGGACTGGTCACCGCGAGCCTCGACCACGCCATGTGGTTCCACCGCCCGGCCCCCATGGGCGACTGGCTCCTCTACGTCCAGGAGGCGGCGGCCGCCGACGCGGGCCGCGGTCTCGGCACGGGCCGCTTCTTCACCCGCGACCACCGCCACCTGGCCACCGTCGTCCAGGAGGGCATGATCCGCCCCGCCTGACCCGCCCCCCGCGGCGGGATCCCGGAAGGACACTTCCGTTGACCCTCCCACGCCCCCTCTCGCCGTCGGCCCACGTCGACACCTTCACCCGCGACCATCTGCCGCCCGCACACCTGTGGCCGACGGTCGAGTTCACCACCCCGGAACTGCGCTACCCGGACCGCCTCAACGCGGCGACCGAACTCATCGACATCCCCGTCTCCCGGTACGGCCCCGACCGCCCCGCCCTGCGCACCCCGGCCGGAGACCTCTGGACGTACGGCGAGCTGCGCACCCGCGCCAACCAGGTCGCCCAGGTCCTCACCGAGGACCTCGGCCTGACACCGGGCGGACGCGTCCTGCTCCGCTCGCCCAACACCCCCTGGACGGTGGCCTGCTGGCTCGGCGTCCTCAAGGCCGGCGGAGTCGTCGTCACCACCATGGCCGCCCTGGGCGTCCGTGAACTCGCCCCGGTCGCCGAACGCACCCGCCCCTCCCTCGCCCTGGTCGACCACCGCTTCGCCGAGGACGTCCACACCCTGCGCGACACCGTGCTCCCCTCGCTGACCGTCGTGGAGTACGGCGGCACCGGCCCCGGGGACCTCCTCGCCCGGGCCGCCGCCAAGTCCGGCGTGTTCACCGCCGTGGACACGGCCGCCGACGACGTGGCGCTGCTCGGCCCCACGTCCGGTTCCACCGGCGTCCCCAAGATCACCATGCACTTCCACCGGGACATCCTGTCCATCGACAACACCTTCGGCCGCCACACCCTCGGCCTGGTCCCGGGCGACCTGGTCGCCTGCACCGCCCCCCTCGCCTTCACCTTCGGCCTCGGCATGCTGGTCGTCTTCCCGCTGCGGGCCGGCGCCTGCGCCCTGCTCACCGAGTCCGCCACCCCGCTCCAGCTCGCCCGTCTCGTGCGCGAGCACGGCGTCACCGTCCTCGCGACCGCGCCCACCGCCTACCGGGCCATCCTGCGCGAGGGAGCGGAGAGCGACCTGACCGGACTGCGCGTCGGCGTCTCGGCGGGCGAGCACATCCCCCGCTCCACCTGGGACGACCTGCACCGGCGGATCGGTCTGAAGGTCGTCGACGGCATCGGCGCCACCGAACTGCTGCACATCTTCATCTCCGCCGCCGGCGACGACATCCGCCCCGGCGCCACCGGCCGTGCGGTCCCCGGCTACCGGGCCGCCGTCCTGGACGTGGACGGCACGGAACTCGGCCCGGGCGAGCCGGGCCGGCTCGGGGTGATCGGCCCGGTCGGCTGCCGCTACCTCGACGACCCCCGCCAGGAGGACTACGTCCTCGACGGCTGGAACATCACCGGGGACGTCTTCCACCGGGACGAGGACGGCTACTTCCACTACCACGCCCGCAGCGACAGCATGATCGTCTCCTCCGGCTACAACATCGGCGGCCCCGAGGTGGAGGCCGCCATCGACACCCACCCGGACGTCGTCGAATCGGCGGTCGTGCCCCGGCCCGATCCCGAACGCGGCTCGGTCGTCTGCGCGTTCGTCGTGCTGCGGGACGGCGTCCAGGGCGACGAGGCGAAGGCCAAGGAGATCCAGGACCACGTCAAGCAGGTCCTCGCGCCCTACAAGTACCCGCGTGACGTGCGCTTCCACGGCGCGCTGCCGCGCAACACCAGCGGAAAACTCCAGCGGTTCGCACTCCGCAGGATCGTCGAGGCCGAACAGGCCGGCGAGAGGTGAGAGGAACTCCCTTGAAAATCGCGATCATCGGCGGTGGCCCGGGAGGTCTCTACCTCGCGGCCCTGATGAAACAGCTCGACCCCGCCCACGACATCACCGTCTGGGAACGCAACGCCCCCGACGACACCTTCGGCTTCGGCGTCGTCTTCTCCGACGAGACCCTCGGCGGCATCGGGAACGCCGACACCGACATCGCCGAGGCCATGTCCCGCCGCTTCGCCCGCTGGACCGACATCGACATCCACCACCGGGGCGAGAGCCACACCGTGGGCGGCCAGGGCTTCGCCGCCATGAGCCGCAAGGAACTCCTGCGCCTCCTCCAGGAGCGCTGCCGGGCCCTCGGCGTCACCCTGCACTTCTCGACCCCCGCCCCCGACACCGCCCAACTGCGCGCCGCCCACGACCTGGTGGTGGGCGCCGACGGCGTCAACTCCGCCGTCCGGGCCGCCCATGCCGACGTCTTCCGGCCCTCCCTGGACCGCCGCCCCAACAAATACATGTGGCTCGGCACGGACCGGGTCTTCGAGGCCTTCCAGTTCTTCGTCGAGCAGACGCCGTGGGGCGTCATGCAGGTCCACGGCTACCCCTACTCCGCCACCGGCTCCACCTTCATCGTCGAGATGCACGAGGACGTCTGGCGGCGGGCCGGCTTCGACGCCACCGAGGACGTCGCCTTCCCGCCGGGCGTCTCCGACGACGCGGCGGTGGCCCGTGTCCGGGAGCTGTTCGCCGACGCCCTCGACGGCCACCAGGTGTTCGCCAACAACTCCAAGTGGCTGAACTTCACCACCGTGCGCAACGAACGCTGGCACCACGGCAATCTGGTCCTGATCGGCGACGCCGCCCACACCGCGCACTTCTCCATCGGCTCGGGCACCAAACTGGCCATGGAGGACGCCCTCGCCCTCGCCGCCTGTCTGCACGAACACCCCGACACCGAGGCCGCGTTGACGGCGTACGAGACCGAGCGGCGCCCCGTCGTGGAGTCCACCCAGCGGGCCGCGCAGGCGTCCCTGGAATGGTTCGAGAACATCGGTATGTACGTCCACCAGGAGTCCACCCAGTTCTGCTTCAACCTCCTCACCCGCTCCCGCCGCATCACCTACGACAATCTGCGCACCCGGGACGAGGAGTTCGCCGACCGGGTGGACACCGCCTTCGCCCGGGCCCAGGGCCTCGACGGCACCGCCCCCGCGATGTTCCAGCCGTACCGGATAGGGCAGTTGGAGCTGAAGAACCGGGTGATCGTGTCCCCGATGGACATGTACTCCGCCGTGGACGGGGTGCCCGGCGACTTCCATCTCGTCCACCTCGGATCCAAGGCGATGGGCGGCGCCGGACTGGTGATGACGGAGATGGTCTGCGTCTCGCCCGAGGCCCGCATCACCCCCGGCTGCACCGGCCTGTGGAACGACGAACAGCGCGCGTCCTGGGCGCGGATCGTGGCGTACGTCCACGAGCGCAGCACCGCCCGGATCGGTCTCCAGCTCGGCCACTCCGGCCGCAAGGGCTCCACCCGGCTGATGTGGGAGGGCATGGACGCCCCGCTGCCCGAGGGCAACTGGGAGACGGTCGGTCCGTCCCCGCTGCCGTACGGCGAGGACTCCCCGGTGCCGCGCGAACTCACCCGCGCCGACCTGGACCGGATCGTCGCGGACTTCACCGCGGCCGCCCGCCGGGGCGCCGAGGCGGACTTCGACCTGCTCGAACTCCACTGCGCCCACGGCTACTTGCTGTCCTCCTTCCTCTCCCCGGTCGCCAACCGCCGCACCGACGAGTACGGCGGCCCGCTCGCGAACCGGCTGCGCTTCCCGCTGGAGGTCTTCGACGCCGTGCGCGCCGCATGGCCGGCCGGACGCCCGGTGATCGTGCGCATCTCCGCCAGTGACTGGGTGCCCGACGGGAACACCGAGCACGACGCCGTGGAGATCGCCCGCGCCTTCATCGCGCACGGCGCCGACGCCATCGACGTCTCCTCCGGCCAGGTCACCCGGGACGAGCGGCCCGCCTTCGGCCGCTCCTACCAGACCCCGTTCGCCGACCGCATCCGGCACGAGGTCGCCGCCGCCACCGGTACGGCCGTCATCGCGGTCGGCGCCATCGCCTCCTACGACGACGTCAACTCGATCCTGCTCGCGGGCCGCGCCGACCTGTGCGCCGTAGGACGCACCCATCTGTACGACCCGCACTGGACGCTGCACGCGGCGGCCGAGCAGGAGTACCGGGGGCCGGGTGCCGACTGGCCGCAGCCGTTCGCGGCGGGCCGCCGCAAGCCGCCGTCCTCACGCACCGACGCCGTGCGCCCCCGGCTGTCGCTGCTCCGCTCCGACCCCGCCGACCAGGGCGTCCATCTGCGCTGGACCCCCTCGCGCGAACCGGCCCCGGTCTCCTGAGCCGGATCAGGCGTCGGGCGCCGCGTGGACCCGCCGCCCGTCCACGAAGGTCTGAAGGACCCGGGTGCTCGCGATCTCCCCGGGCGGGCCCGTGAACGGGTCCCGGTCCAGGACGACGAGGTCGGCCGCCTTGCCGACGGCGATGCTGCCGGTGAGGCCGTCGAGGCCGTTCACATGGGCGCTGCCCGCCGTGTACGCGGCGAGGGCGGCGCCGAGGTCGAGACGCTGTCCGGGCAGGAACTCGGGGGTGCCCTCGGGGGCGTCGGGGGAGACCCGGTTGACCGCGACATGGACGGCCTGGAGCGGGTCGGGGCTGCTCACCGGCCAGTCGCTGCCCGCGGCGAGCGTCGCCCCCGCCCGCAGCAGATCGCCGAACGGATACTGCCGGGCGCCGCGTTCGGGGCCCAGGAACGGCAGGGTCAGCTCGTCCATCTGCGGCTCGTGGGCGGCCCACAGCATCTGCAGGTTCGCGGTCGCGCCGAGCGGCCGGAACCGGCGAACGTCGTCCGGGTGGACGACCTGGAGATGGGCCAGGTGGTGGCGGGTGTCACGGAAGCCGTTGGCGGTGCGGGCGGCCTCCACCGCGTCCAGCGCCTCACGCACCGCACGGTCTCCGAGGGCGTGGAAATGCACCTGGAAACCGAGCGCGTCGAGCTCCGTGACGTACTTCTTCAGATCGCCGGGTTCCACGAAGCTGATGCCGCTGGTGCCGGACGCACAGCCGCAGCCGGTGAGATAGGGGTCGAGCATCGCGGCGGTGTGGTTCTCGGCGATGCCGTCCTGCATGATCTTCACCGCGCCGGCCCGGAACCGTCCCCCGCTCAACTCCTCCCGCCGGGCGACGAGTTCCGGGATCTGCTCGGCGCCGCGCTCCCGGTCCCACCACAGCGCGCCCACCACCCGGGCGGTGAGCAGACCGCGTTCCCGCGCCGTGCGGTAGGAGGGCGCCGGATCGGTCAGGTTGGCGTACGCGCCGACGATCGCGTCCTGCCAGGCGGTGACCCCGTGCGCGTGCAGCACCGCCTGGGCCCGCAGCAGCGCGGCCAGTTGCTCCTCGGCGGTGGGGTCGGGCACCAGCCGGCCCACGAGATGGACGGCGCCCTCCTGGAGCATCCCCGTCGGATTGCCGTCGGCGTCCCGCTCGATCCGGCCGTCGGCGGGGTCGGGGGTACGGGCGTCGATGCCGGCGCGCGCCAGGGCCACGCTGTTCACCCAGGCCCCGTGGTGGTCCCGGTTCGGCAGGAAGACCGGCCGGTCGGGGACGATCGCGTCGAGCGCCGCAGCGGTCGGGGCGCCGCCGGGGAACGCCTCCAGGGACCAGCCGCCGCCGGTGATCCACTCGGCGTCCGGGGTGCGGTCGGCGTACTCTCGGATCCGCCGCAGGTACTCGGCGGGATCGACGGTGTCGGCCAGATGGCACTGGCCGAGTTCCAGGCCCGCGCCCTGCGGATGCACATGGGCGTCCTGGAAGCCGGGCAGCAGCAGCTTTCCGGCGAGGTCGACGACCTCGGTACCGGGACCGATCAGCGCGTGCACCTCGTCATGGCCCACGGCGGTGATCCGTCCGTCGTGCACGGCCACGGCGGTGGCCCGGCTGCGCGCGGGATCGACGGTGTGGACGGGCCCGCCGGTGAGGACGAGATCGGCGGGGCCCTCGGCCTGGAACTGCGACATGGGGGACGAACTCCCTGGAGACGGTAGGGGGACGGGAACGGGCGGGGGTCTCAGACCGCCGCGCCGTCCATGGGCAGCGTGACCGCGTCGGCGTCGGTGCCGCGCCCGGTGGCGAAGTACGGGGACCGGCGGACGTACTTGGCAACCGCGGCCATGCCGAGGCCGGCGAGGACGATGACGGCGGGCAGGGAGAACATGAACCAGCCGTTGTCCGGGCTCAGTTCGAAGTGGTCGCTCATGGTCAGATACGAGTATCCGAGATAACAGCCGAGCCCCAGCAGTACCAGACTGGACACGGCGGGCACCCACACGGCGAACAGCGCGGACCGCAGCCCCTCACGGAGGGCGGAGCGGAAGCGGACGGCACAGGCGAGCGCGGTGAGACCGTAGTAGAGGGCGACGAGCAGTCCGATGGCGTTGACGGCGGCCAGCAGCATGTCGCTCAGCCGGGGGATGGCGACCGCCAGCAGGGCGATCACGGTGGCGAGCGCCAGCACCACGACCGTCCCTGCGGCGGGGGTGCCGTACCGCGGGTGCACCCGGGTCCACACCGGCCCCATGGTCCGGTCCCGGCCCATCGCGAGCAGCCCGCGCGCGGTGGGGATCAGCGTGGACTGCACGGAGGCGGCGGCCGAGAACATCAGGGCGACCAGCGGCAGGGTGGCCCAGGGCTCCCCGGCCAGCTTCTGCCCGAGGTACGGCAGGGCCTGCGGTCCGTTGCGGACCAGCTCGGTCAGGCTCATCTCGCGCTGGAAGGCGACCGAGGCGAAGAGGAACAGGCCGAGCATCGCGAACAGCGCGATCAGACCGCCGCGGGCGGCGTCGTCGGGGTCCCTCGTCTCCTCGGTGACGCTGAACGCCGCGTCCCAGCCCCAGAAGAAGAACACCGCGAGCACCAGGCCCTGGGCGAAGGCGGTGCCGGAGGAGATGGCGAAGGGGTTGAACCAGGACAGGGAGAAGGACTGGTCGCCGGTGACCAGGGCCCAGCCGCAGAAGCCCAGCAGCACCGCGTACTCGAAGACCAGCAGGGCGAACTGGAAGCGCGTGGTGCTGCGCGTCCCGGTGACGGCGAGCGCGGTGAAGGCGACCAGGAGCAGCAGCCCCACGGCCGTGCTGACGCCGGTGGACGTCGGATCCAGGGCGATGCCCGCGAGGGAGTGCAGGCCGGCCCGGTTGGCGAAGATCAGCACCACCGAGCCCATGACCGCGCTGGTGTAGGCGCAGAACACGACCGAGCCGACCAGGGTGACCCAGCCGGTCAGGAAGCCGGGCCACGGGCCGAGGGTCTTGCCGACCCAGGTGTATCCGTTGCCGCAGTTGGGTTCGGAGCGGTTGAGACGGGCGTAGGCGGTGGCGATCCCGAGCACCGGCAGGAAGGCGAGCAGCAGCAGTGCCGGGGCCCGGAGCCCCACGATCGTGGCGATCGTGCCCATGCCGATCCCGATGCTGGTCGTGGCGGCGGTGCTGGAGGCGGCGATGGCGACACCGTCGACGACACCGAGCGAGCGACGCAAGGGTGTGGAGGACATGCAGGACTCCTCGTGGGGAGGGGACGAGGGAGACGAGGGAGATGAAGGAGACGCGGGACGAGCCGCGCGGGACTGTGATGGAACACCGGGCCTCCGCATTGCGTCAATGCTGTTGACATAAGGCGTACGGCCCCTTTCACTGCCGTTACGCGTCACGAGTCCCGAGGAGCGCCGCCATGACCACCCGAGTCCCGCAGGAACGCAGACGCCGCCGTCCCACCCGCTCGGGGGTCCTGCTGTCGGAGGAGCTGATCGTGGCGACCGCGCTGCGGCTGATCGGCGAGCACGGCCCCGAGGCGCTGAGCGTACGGCGGCTGGGCACGGCCCTCGGCTGTGACCCGACCGCCCTCTACCGCTACTTCCACGACACCGACGACCTGGTGCTCGCCATCGCGGACCGGATCATCGGCGACGCCATGGAGGGGTTCGTCCCCGGCGAGGACTGGGTGGCCGCCCTGCGCGAGATGGCCCGCAGGGTGCGCGCCGGATACCTCGCCCATCCCCGCGCGGCCGCCTTCGCCTCCTACCGGGTGACCCGGCGCGCGAACGAGATCCGCGCCGTGGAGACCGGTATCGGCCTGCTCCTCGCCGCGGGCTTCGGCCCCGCCGACGCGACCCGCCTCTATCTGACCTTCATCGACACCGTGCTCGGCCACGCGGCCATGGACGCCGCGTTCCTGGCCCTCCCGCGCGGCCAGCGCGAGGCCGACCACCGGGCCTGGAGCGAGGTCTACCAGGGCCTGGACCCGGCCACCCATCCCGCCCTGACGACCGTCCGCGACGAACTGCCCGCCATGGGGGACAGCTCCTTCGAACAGGCCGTCGACCTCCTCCTGGAGGCCCTGACGGCCCGTGCGCCCCGGGGCCGCTGATCCGCGCGGCGAGGCGATCCGGCCCGGCTGGATCTCACGACGGACCAGGTGGAGGCGGGCATCGCCGTCCTGAAGGCGAAGGAGACGGCGTCAGCGGCACCCGCCACCCGTCGTCGTCCCGGACCGCCGGGGCGTCAGGCCGGGTCCAGACCGGTCATCAGTTCCGCGAAGGCCCGCGCGGCCGTCGGGGAGGTGAACAGCCGGTCGAGGCGGGCGCGGGCCAGTTCGCGCAGGAACGGGCCGGAGCGGGTGTCGTCCCCGGCGTCATGGACCGTCCGGGTCAGCCAGTGGGAGAACTCCTGGTCGTTCCAGACGCGCCGCAGGCAGCGCCGGGAGTAGCTGCGCAGCCCGCTGTCGTCGTGTTCGAGGACGTGGTCCCGCACCGCGCGGGCGAAGAGATCGGCGTCGTACAGGGCGAGGTTCATGCCCTTGCCGCCCATCGGCGACACGATGTGGGCGGCGTCCCCGACGAGGAACAGCCGGCCGTACTGCATCGGGTCGTGGACGAGGCTGCGCAGCCGGAAGGTCTCGCGGTCGGTGATCGGGCCCGCGACGAGGGCGGGGTCGCCGAGCCTGGTGCGCAGCGCGTCCCAGACGCGGTCGTCGGGCCAGGCGTCGGGGCGGTCGTCGGGCGGGCACTGGAGGTAGTAACGGCTGCTGTGCGGACCGCGGGGAAAGTGCGCGGCGAAGCCCTGCGGGCTGACGGCGAGCAGCGGGTGGGCGGGGGGCGGGGCGTCCGCGAGGACGGTGAGCCAGCCGATGCCGTGGTCATGGGCGTGGGCGGTGAGGACGCCGTCGGGGACCGCGGTGCGGGTGACGCCGTGATCACCGTCGCAGCCCGCGACGAAGTCGCAGGTGATCGTGTGCGGGGTGCCGTCGGCGGAGCGGTAGCGGACGGTGGGGCGGTCGCCGGCCGGGTCGTGCACGGAGACCTCGGCCGCCTCGTAGCGCAGGTCACCGCCGTCGGCGAGACAGGCGGCGGTGAGCTTCTGGACCAGGACCTGCTGAGGACACAGCCGCGCCCCGGGGCCCTCGGAACCGTCGCGGTCGTCGACGAGATGGCTCTCGCCGTCCACCCTGAACTCCAGGATGCCGTCGTGCGGCGGGCCGCCCAGCACCAGATCGGCCAGCCCCCAGGACGCGAACATCCGTACGGCACGGCTCTCCACGATCCCGGCCCGCTGCCGCTGCGCCACGTACGCGCGGCTGCGGCGCTCCAGGACGACGCAGTCGATGCCGCATCTGCGCAGCAGCGTGGCCACGGTCAGCCCGGCCGGACCCGCACCGATCACCACGACGGTCGTCGACTCCGGCGGCTCGCTCAACTCAACTCCTGCTGATCCGACCCCACTTGGCAGCTCCGTGCACAGCGTAGCGAGAAGTGACGGAGGTAACAGGGGAGTCGGCGTAAGCATCCGGCCGCACGAGCCCTCAACACCGGTGTACGGCAACCACGTTCTGCCCGCCCGCCCTGAAAGACGAGGACCGATGACCAGCTGCGAACCCCGCCACTTCTGCCCCGATCATCCTGACGCGGTGGGGCTCTCGACGCTCGCCGCCGCCGGCCTTCTCTGCCTCGCCCTCCTCGTCGTCGTCGGCCTGGCACTCGTCCACGTCGTCGATCGGGCCGCCCACCGCACCCGCCGCACCGTCGAGCGCTGCGCGACCGCCGTCGCCCGCACCGAACGCGCACCGGGTGGGGACGGCCGCCGCACCAGGTGCGCCGCGCTCCGGCTCCGCCCCCTGCTCGGCAGACTCACCGGACCGCCCGGCGGCCCCGGCCACGAGGACCGGTAGCGAGGAGGGGATGGCCCGGCGGCGAACCGGCTCCCGGCCGGGACGACGTCGTGCGGAAGAAGCGGGGCATCGCCCGCCGCGGTCACTTCTCCGGATCGGCGATCCGGTAGCCGATCGTCGGGGTCGTGGTGATCACGGGCGGGCCGCCGAGCTTGCGCCGGAGTCTGCCGACGGTCACGGCGACGGTGTTCGTGAACGGGTCGGCGTTCTCGTCCCACACCTGTTCCAGCAGCGCCTCCGCGCTGAGGGCGGCGGGACTGGCCCGCAGCAGCGCGGCCAGGACCTCGAACTCCTTGACCGAGAGGTCGAGCCGGCGCCCGTCCCGCAGCGCCGTGCGGTGCACGGGGTCGAGTGCGATGCCCGCGGCGCGCAGGGTGCGGGCCCGGGCATAGGGGCGCCGACGGACCAAGGACCGCAGCCGGAGCACGAGTTCGGGGAAGTGGAAGGGCTTGACCAGGTAGTCGTCGGCGCCCAGACTCAGCCCGCCGACCCGATCGGCCGGAGCGTCCGCGGCGGTCAGCATCAGCACCATGGGGCGGTCGTCCCGGTCGGTGACCATCCGGCACAGCGTGTCCCCGTGGATTCCCGGCAGGTCCCGGTCCAGGACGACCGTGTCGTACGCGGTGGCGTCCAGCTTGGCCGCGGCCTCCAGTCCGTCGTACGCCACGTCGACCGCCATCCCCTGGTCGCGCAGCCCCTCCATCAGCACATCGGCGAGCGACCGGGCGTCCTCCACCACGAGCACCCTCATCGCGCGGCCTCGCTCCGGGCGGCCCGGGACAGGGTGACCGTGGCCCGCAGTCCGCCCTCCGCGCGCGCCCTCAGGTCGAGCCTGCCGCCGTGCGCCTCGGCGACCGCCGCGACGATCGAGAGTCCGAGCCCCGCCCCCGCGCCGCCGCCCCCGCCTGTCCGCTCGGCCCCGAGCCGACGGAACGGGCGTGCCAGGTCGGCGACTTGATCCTGCGTCAGGGACGGTCCCCCGTTCTCCACGATCAGGCACACATCGGTGTCCTCGGCACGGGTGGCGATGCGGATCCAGCCGCCGGGCCGGTTGTGCCCGATCGCGTTGTCCACGAGGTTGTCCACCATCCTGCGCAACAGCGTCCGGTCGCCGCACACCCACGCGCCCGCCCCGTCGGCGGAGCCCTCGGCCTCCACCGCGAGCTGTCTCCCGGAGGCCGCGGCGGCCCGCTCGGCGAGCGCGGCCCCGGCGAGCGCGTCCAGACGGACCGGCTCGGCGTCGGGCAGCGGCACTCCGTGCTGGGCGCGGGCCAGCGCCAGAAGCCCGTCGAGCAGCCGGTCCACCTGATCCAGTTCGGCCCTGACCCGGTGCGCCACGGTGCGGGTCTGCTCGGGCACCGGGCCCGGCTTGGCGAGCGCCACGTCGACCGAGGCCCGCATGGTCGCCAGCGGGGTGCGCAGCTCGTGCGAGGCGTCGGCGACGAAGCGCCGCTGCGCGGCGAACGCCTGCTCCAGACGTTCCAGCAGGTCGTCGATGGTGTCGCCGAGCCTTCTGAGTTCGTCGTGCGGGCCGGGGACGGCGAGGCGTTCGTGGAGGCTGTCGGCGGAGATCCGGCGTGTCGCCGCCGTCATCGCGCGCAGCGGACGCAGCACCCGCCCGGCGGCGAACCAGCCCAGCCCGACCGACAGCAGCCCCATCACCGCCAGGCCCACCGCCGAACCGAGCAGCAGCTGGTCCATCTGCCGGCCGTGCGCCTCGGCGAGCTGGTGCTCCAGACTCGCGATCCGCTCCTGCGCCGCGGAGGGGACCGCGCCGAGCCCGCTGCCCGGCGCCGGGGCCGCCCGGTGGTCACCGCCGGCCACCAGACCGACCACCGTCAGCAGCACCACGGCCGAGGCCAGGAACAGCCCGGCGTACAAGGTGGTGAAACGCCAGCGGATGCCACGGCGGTGCGCCGACCGTCCCGGAAGCCCCAGTTCCGCCGCCATCGGCCCTCCCCCTTCTGCTGGTGTGCCGCGCTGCCGGCCCCAGGCTAGGCGAGCCGGCCTAACAACGGCATGACAGCGGCCGTTCCGCCCGCGTTACGGCCCCCGGCGCAGCCTGGGCGCCTCCCCAGCGGATGCGAGCGAGAGGCGGAACGGCGAACATGACGGACGCTCACCGGATCGAGGTGGAGGGCCTGCGCAAACGCTTCGGCGCGACCCAGGCCCTCGACGGCATGACCTTCACCGTCCGGCCGGGCCGGGTGACCGGCTTCGTGGGGCCCAACGGCGCGGGCAAGTCCACCACCCTGCGCGTGGTCCTCGGCCTGGACCGGCCCGACGCGGGGACGGCGCTGGTCGGCGGACGGCCGTACCGCACCCTGGACCGCCCGCTGTGCCGGCTCGGCTCCCTGCTGGACGCCGGGGCGCTCCAGCCCGGCCGGACCGCCCGCAACCACCTGCTGTGGCTGGCCCGCACACAGGGGCTCCCGGCCCACCGGGTGGACCGGGTCCTCGACCGGGTGGGGCTCGTCGAGGCGGCGCGGCGCCGGACGGGCGGCTTCTCGCTGGGGATGCGGCAGCGGCTCGGCATCGCCGCGGCGCTCCTCGGGGATCCGCCCGCGCTGATGCTGGACGAGCCGTTCAACGGGCTGGACCCCGAGGGGATCCGGTGGATCCGCTCCCTGCTGACCTCGCTGGCGGCACAGGGCCGCACCGTGCTGGTGTCCAGCCATCTGATGGGCGAGCTGCAGGACGTCGCGGACCATCTCCTCGTCGTCGGCCGCGGCCGGGTGATCGCCGACACGGACGTGGGGGAACTGCTCGCGCGGCTGTCCCGGGGCCGGGTCACGCTGCGCACCTCCGCCCCCGCCGCGGCGGAGGCGGCGCTCGTCCGGGCCGGCGCGGACGTGCGGGCCGCGGGGACGGACACGCTCGGCGTGCGCGGGCTGACGGGCGAGGACATCGTGACCGCGCTGACCACGGGCGGGGTCCCGTTCGCGGAACTGGCCGCGCAGCGCGTCACCCTGGAGGAGGCGTACCTGGAACTCACCCGCGACGACGTGCAGTACCGCGGCACGGACGCCGAGGAGGCCGCGCGATGAGCCGGCTCCGGGTCCTGCGCGCGGAGTGGACCAAGTTCCGCACCGTACGCGGCTGGGTCCTCGCCACGGCCGCCTCGGCCCTGGTCTTCGTCCTGCTCCTGCTGGCCGGCACGACCGCCTCGAACGGGCACGCCCAGGACGTCCCCACCCTGCCGACCGACTCCACGGGCGAGGCCGTCAACGACAACGCCTACCTCCTGCGCCGGGCCCTGACCGGCGACGGCAGCATCACCGTGCCGGTGACCGCACTGACGGGCGAACTGGCCCGCAGCCCGGGACGGACCGTGCCCGGGCTCACCCCGTGGGCCAAGGCGGGGATCCTCGTCAAGCAGAGCCTCGCACCGGGCTCGTCGTACGCCGCGATGATGGTCACCGGCGCGCACGGCGTCCGGATGCAGTACGACTTCACCCACGACCGGGCCGGTCTGCCGGGCCGCCCCTCCGCGGCCGCGCCGCGCTGGCTGCGGCTGGTCCGCACCGGGGCGACGGTCACCGGCTACGACTCGACGGACGGCGTCCACTGGCACGAGGTCGGCCGCGCGCACCTGGCCCGAGCGGGCGGCACCGTGCAGGTGGGCCTGTTCACCGCCTGCCCGGCGGCCGTGGAGCCGAGCGGCTCCCTGGGGGGTTCGCGCCCCGCCGTCGCCACCGCGGTGTTCGGCCGGGTGACACTCGGCGGTGCCTGGAGCGGCGGCGACCCGCGGCAGGGCTGGCGGGGCGCGCAGCTGGGCGGCGACGCGGGCACCTCCGGCAGCTACCCGGAGGGCATCTCGGGCGGCTTCACCCGGACCGGCGGCGGCTTCACCGTCACGGGGGCCGGCGACATCGCCCCGGTGGTCGGCGGGCCCTCGCTCGGCCCGGCCTACACCGTCGAGAACTTCCTCGTCGGTACGTTCGCCGCGCTGATCGTCCTGACGGTCGTGGCCGTCCAGTTCGTCACCGGCGAGTACCGCCGGGGGCTGATCGGCACCACACTCGCCGCGACACCACGGCGCGGCCGGCTGCTGGCCGCCAAGACCGCCGTGGTGGCCGCCGTCGCCCTCGTCGTCGGCCTCCTGGCCGCCGCGATCAGCGTCCCGCTCGGCCGGCGACGCGCCCACGCCACCCACTTCGTGGTGTTCACCGTGCCGCACACCGTGGAACTGCGCGCGATCCTCGGCACCGGGCTCCTGCTGGCCACCGCCGCCGTGCTCGCGCTGGCGCTCGGCACACTGCTGCGGCGCAGCGCCCCGGCGATCACCGCCGTCGTCGTCACGACGGTGCTGCCCTACCTCCTCGCGATCAGCGGCGCGCTGCCCCCCTCGCCCGCACGCTGGCTGCTCCGCGTCACCCCGGCGGCGGGTTTCGCCGTCCAGCAGACGGTGCCGCACCACTCCCACGTCCTCAGCGTCTACACCCCGCCCTTCGGCTACTTCCCCCTCGGCCCGTGGACCGGGTACGCGGTCCTCGCGGGCTGGACCGCACTCGCGCTCGCGTCCGCCGCCCTGCTCCTGCGCCGGAGGGACGTATGAACGCCACCGCGCCGCGCCGGGCGGTCCGGTGGGACACCACCACGCTGCGCCGGGCGGTCCGGTCCGAGTGGACCAAACTGCGCACCGACCCGGGCCACGCGTGGGCGCTGCTGAGCCTCGTCGCCGTGACCGTGTCCGTGAGCGCGGCGGTGGCCGCGACGGCCCGCTGTCCGGCGGCCGACTGCGGCCAGGACCAGGTCGCCCTCAGCCTGACGGGGGTGACGCTCGGCCAGACGCTCGCCGTGATCGTGGCCGTGCTGGCGGTCGGACAGGAGTACGGCACCGGCCTGATCCACACCACCCTCGCGGCGGTACCGCGCCGCACCACCGTCCTGGCCGCCAAGGCCGTGGTCGTGAGCGGGGCGGTGGGTGCCGCGTCGACGCCCGCCGTCCTCGCCTCCGCCCTCACCGGACGCCTCCTGCTGCCGGGCAACGGCTTCACGCCCGCCCACGGCCACGCCACCCTCTCCCTCACCGACGGCCCCACCCTGCGGGCCGTCGCGGGCTCCGCGCTCTATCTGGTCCTGGTCGCCCTGCTCGCCCTCGGCGTCGCCACGGCGGTCCGGGACGCTGCGGTCGCGACGGGCGTCGTCCTCGCACTGCTGTATCTCTTCCCCCTCCTCGGCCACCTGGTCACCGACCCGGACCTGCGCCGGCACCTCGCGCGGATCGGCCCGATGCCCGCGGGGCTGGCCGTCCAGGCCACGACGGACCTGGGCCGGCTCCCCATCGGGCCCTGGGCGGGCCTCGGCGTACTCGCCCTGTGGGCAGCGGGCGCGCTCCTCCTCGGCGCGACGGTGCTGCGCCGCCGCGACGCCTGAGGCCCCGCTCGCGGTCGGCGGCCTACGGGGCCCCGCTCGGCAGCGGAGTCCGCGGCGGGGCGGGGAGGCGAACCGTGACGAGGAGGCCGCCGGTGGGGCGGGGGGTGAGGCCGAGGGCGCCGTCGTGGGCGCGGACGATGCTGTGCACGAGGGCCAGCCCTAGGCCGACGCCCGCGTGCTCGGCGGTGCGGATGCGCTCGGTGCCGCGGCGGAAGGGTTCGGTCAGGGTCGGTACCAGCTCCGCCGGGAGCGCAGGACCCGTGTTCTCGACCCGCAGCACGCTCGTGCCGTGCCGCTGTTCGGTGCGGACCGTCACGGTGCCGCCGGTGGGGAGGTTGTGGACGACGGCGTTCTGGACGAGGTTCGTCACCATCCGCAGCAGGAGCGCCGCCGAGCCGACGGTCCAGGTCGTCCCGCCGGTGACGTCGAGGGTGATCCGGTGCTTCTCCGCGAGGGGAAGCAGGGTTTCGGCGGCTTCCTCGGCGAGGAGGGAGAGGTCGACGCGCTCACGGGTGAAGGTGCCGCGGTCGGCGCGGCTGAGCAGCAGGAGGGCTTCGGTGAGGTCGATCGCCCGCGTGTTGACGGTGTGGAGGCGTTCGAGGAGTTCGTCCCGCTCCCGCGCGGGGTCGCTGCGGGCGGCTTCGAGGAGGGTCCGGGAGATCGCCAGCGGGGTGCGCAGTTCGTGGGAGGCGTTCGCGGCGAACCTCTGCTGTTCGGCGACCCGGGATTCCAGCTGTTCGAGCATGGCGTCGAAGGCGTCGGCGAGTTCGCGGAACTCGTCCTCGGGTCCCGTCAGACGGATCCGGTGCGACAGCGATCCGCTCGCGGCCGTCCGGGCCGCGGCGGCGATCCGGGTGAGGGGCGCGAGCATCCGTCCGGCGAGGATCCAGCCTCCCAGGAGGCCGAACACGAGGAGGAAGGCCAGTGCCAGGGCCGCGGCCGGGGCGAAGCCGCGCAGGAGCTCGGAGCGGTTGGGCCCGACGATGATCACGCCGTGGAACGTCTTGCGGAGGGTGGGCGCGTCGTCCTCCGGCAGCCAGCGCAGCACGAACACCCACACCACGGCCAGCAGGAGGACACCGGCGAGGAGGAGGAAACCGGCGTAACTGAGGGTGAGTCTCAGCCGGGCGCTGAGCCCCGTGCGTCTAGGCACGAGGGCCGCCGGGGTACGGGGTGTCGCCGCCGGTGCCGATCCGGTAGCCGACACCGGGCACCGTGGTGATGAGCCAGGGTTCCCCGAGCCGCTTGCGCAGGGCGGAGACGGTGATCCGGACGGCGTTGGTGAAGGGGTCGGCGTTGTTGTCCCAGGCCCGCTCCAGCAGCTCCTCGGCGCTGACGACACCTCCCCCGGCGGCGACGAGGACCTCCAGTACGGCGAACTGCTTGCGGGTGAGCGCGACATGGCGCCCGTCGCGGAACACCTCCCGGCGGAACGGGTCGAGCCTGAGGCCCGCGATCTCATGGACCGGGGGCCGGGCGTACGCGCGTCTGCGGTCGAGCGCCCTCAGTCGCAGGACCAGCTCCCGCAGCTCGAACGGTTTGGTGAGGTAGTCGTCGGCGCCCAGCGCGAACCCGGAGGCCTTGTCGTCGATCCGGTCGGCGGCGGTGAGCAGGAGGATCGGGATGCCGCTGCCGGAGGCGACGATGTGCCGGGCGACCTCGTCGCCGGAGGGCCCGGGGATGTCGCGGTCGAGGACGGCGAGGTCGTAGGAGTTGACGCCGAGCAGTTCCAGGGCGGTGTCGCCGTCGGCGGCGATGTCGGCGGCTATCGCCTCCAGCCGCAGACCGTCACGGACGGCTTCGGCGAGGTAGGGCTCGTCCTCCACGATCAGTACACGCATGTCCGAAGCGTAGGCAGCACACCGTATCGCCGACGTATCATGCCGACGCATCGCGCCGACGTGCGCCCACCGCACACGGCACCTCCGCCCCGGTACGCCACCAGCGGCGCGACGCCAGCCCGGCCAGCACGGCCCCGGTGGCATTGACCAGGACGTCGTCCACGGAGGACACCCGGTCCAGCCACAGGACGTACTGCGCGGTCTCGACCAGGACCGAGCAGCCCGCGCCGAGCGCCAGGATCCGCGGTACGGACGCCAGTGCCGCCCACCGCACCGGGGCGAAGAACCCCAGCGTCGCGAAGACCAGCAGGTTGCCGGCGATGCCGAGCGGCCCCATGGCGACCAGGTCCCGCAGCGGCACCAGGCTCACCCGACGCGGAGCGACGCCGGGCCCGCCGCCCGGCATCATGGTCAGCCACAGGAACGGCACCGTCCCGTGCACCATGCCCACCTCCGCCAGGGACCTGCGCCAGGCCCCCGCCGCCGTGACACCGGCGGCCCGCCGGCCGCGCGCCAGCGCCCACACCACCAGCGCGGCCAACGGCAGCGTCACCAACGTCATGAGCACCACACCGTTGAACGTGTCGAAGCACCCGTGCCACCGCCCGGCCGCACACCTCGGAGCGGACATCATGAGCGGCCGCCGCACGGCGAACACGGCGCCCGCCAGGCCGAGGACCGCGAGGCCGGGGAGCACGATCCCGCGGATGCGGCGGGCCGGTGCCGTTGGGGACGCGTCGGGGTTCATGCCCTCATGGGACACGGGCATCGGTTGCGGCGGCGTATGCGCTTCTCGATACGCCCGCGATATGGCGTCGATGACCTGGGACGGGGGCCCTGTTCCACGAGCCGGTCCTCCGACTAGGTCCCGTCCGGCTCCGTGTCGCGGGAGAGGTCGAAGTCCACGTCCACGACGCCCTCGACGGCGCGGATCAGCCGCGCCGCCACCGGTACCAGTGAGGTGTCCCGGACCCGGCCGCCGAGCCTGACCACGCCGTCCCGCACGGTCACCCGCACGCGGGAGCCGGGCAGCGGGAACAGGTAGGACACGACCTCGCGCCGTACCTCCTCGGCGATCTCCTCGTCGGGGCGGAGGAAGACCTTGAGCAGGTCGGCGCGGCTGACGACCCCCTGGAGCAGGCCCACGGCATCGACCACCGGGAGCCGCTTGACCTTCTCCCGGGCCATGGTCCGGGCGGCCTGGGCCAGGGTGGCGTCCGCGTGGACGGTGAGCGCGGGGGAGGTCATGAGCTCGCCCGCCGTCACGGCGCCCGCCTTGGCCAGGTCCTTCAGGCGCCGCAGCTGCGTGTGCCGGTCCGGGTCGCTGTCGCGGAACTCCTCCTTGGGCAGCAGATCCGCCTCCGAGACGACGCCGACGACGCGGCCCTCGCCCTCGATCACGGGCAGGGCGCTGACCTTCCAGTCCTGCATCATCCGCACGATGTCCTTGAACGCCGCCTCGCGGCCGACCGCGGCGACCGTGTGGGTCATGACATCGCTGACGATGTGCGGGGTGCCGTGCATGGACACTCCTTCGGGGTTCGTCGTCCGGTGGCCGGCCGAGGGGGTCGTAGGACGGTGCGGGAAACGGCCGGGTCCAGCCTGTGCCCGCGGCCCCGCGACGGCCATGGGCCGTCCGGTCCCGAGCCGGGGCCGGCCGGGCCGTTGGACCCCTTCCGGCCGGCCCGGACGGCCGGGAGGGGGGAGCCGCGGGCCGTCCGGCCCGGCCGGAAGGGGTCCAACGGCCCGGCCGAGGGCGCTGTCCGGCACTCCCCGTGGCGATCACGGCCGACGAGCATCGAAGCGCGAGACCCCAGAACACGGACCGAGGAGAGGAACCGCGATGACCGCGACCGTGACAGCCGCCGAACGGGTCACTCCGGCCGCCTGGCGTGGCTTCGCCGGGGCACGCTGGCGCGAGCTGATCGACGTGCGGGACTTCATCCAGGCCAACTACACGCCGTACGAGGGCGACGCGTCGTTCCTGACCGGCCCGACGGACCGCACGCGCGCCGTCTGGGAGAAGGTCGCCGCGCTGTTCCCCGAGGAGCGGGCGCGGGGCGTCCTCGACGTCGACGCGACGACCCCCTCGACCATCACCTCGCACGCGCCCGGCTGGATCGACCGGGACCGCGAACTCATCGTCGGCCTCCAGACGGACGCCCCGCTCAAGCGCGCGATCATGCCCAACGGCGGCCTGCGCATGGTGGAGAACAGCCTCAGGGCGTACGGCTACGCACCCGACCCGTTCGTGACGAAGGTCTTCGGCACCTACCGCAAGACCCACAACGACGGTGTCTTCGACGCCTACACGCCCGAGATGCGCACCGCCCGCAAGGTCGGCATCATCACCGGGCTGCCGGACGCCTACGGCCGCGGCCGGATCATCGGTGACTACCGGCGGGTGGCCCTGTACGGCACCGACCGGCTGATCGAGGCCAAGCGGGCCGAGCGCGCCCGGCTGGACGCCGGGCCGTCGACCGCGGAGGTGATCCGCGACCGCGAGGAACTCGCCGAACAGATCAAGGCGTTGGGCGAACTGACCCGTATGGCGGCGTCCTACGGCTGTGACGTCTCCCGCCCCGCGACCGGCGCGCACGAGGCCGTGCAGTGGCTCTACCTCGGCTACCTCGCCGCCGTGAAGGAACAGAACGGCGCCGCGATGTCGCTGGGCCGCACCTCGACGTTCCTCGACGTCTACCTCCAGCGCGACCTGGACGAGGGGACCATCGACGAGCGGCGCGCCCAGGAGCTGATCGACGACTTCGTGATCAAGCTGCGGATCGTGCGCTTCCTGCGCACCCCGGAGTACGACGCCCTGTTCTCCGGCGACCCCACCTGGGTCACCGAGTCGATCGGCGGCATCGGCACGGACGGCCGCCCGCTGGTCACCCGCACCTCCTTCCGCTTCCTGCAGACCCTGAACAACCTCGGCCCCGCCCCCGAACCCAACCTCACCGTGCTCTGGTCGCCCCGACTGCCCGCCGGCTTCAAGGAGTTCTGCGCGCAGGTCTCCATCGACACCAGCGCCGTCCAGTACGAGTCCGACGAACTGCTGCGGCCCCGGGGCGGCGACGACACCGCGATCGCGTGCTGTGTCTCCGCCATGACGGTCGGCAAGGAGATGCAGTTCTTCGGCGCCCGGGTCAACCTGGCGAAGGCGCTGCTGTACGCCGTCAACGGCGGCCGGGACGAGATGACCGGCGAGCAGGTCACCCCCGCGATGCCCCCGCTGACGGGCGAGTACCTGGACTACGACGAACTGTCGGCGGCGTACGACCGCGTACTGGACTGGCTGGCCGGGACGTACGTCGACACCCTCAACGTCATCCACTACATGCACGACAAGTACGCCTACGAGCGCCTGGAGATGGCGCTGCACGACCACCCCGTGCACCGTTTCATGGCCTGCGGCATCGCGGGGCTGTCGGTCGCGGCGGACAGCCTGTCGGCCGTGAAGCACGCACGGGTGAAGGTGTTCCGGGACGCGACCGGGCTCGCCGTCGACTTCCGCACCGAGGGTGACTTCCCGGCCTACGGCAACAACGACGACCGGGCCGACACCCTCGCCGTCGGGCTCGTGGAGTCCTTCATGGCCAAGGTGCGCCGCCATCCGACGTACCGTGACGCCGAGCACACCCAGTCGGTGCTGACGATCACCTCGAACGTCGTCTACGGCAAGCACACCGGCAACACCCCGGACGGCCGGCGCGCGGGCGCTCCCTTCGCCCCCGGTGCCAACCCGATGAACGGCCGGGACCGGCACGGGGTGGCCGCCTCCGCGCTGTCGGTCGCCAAGCTGCCGTACGAGCAGGCACGGGACGGCATCTCGCTCACCACGACGATCACCCCCGAGGGGTTGGGGCACGACCCGGCCGAGCGGGCCGGCCACCTGGTCGGCATCCTCGACGCCTACATGGCGGTCGGCGGCTTCCACATGAACGTCAACGTCCTGGACCGGGCCGTGCTGGAGGACGCCATGGAGCACCCGGAGAAGTACCCGGAGCTCACGATCCGGGTCTCCGGATACGCCGTCAACTTCGTCCGGCTGACCCGTGAGCAGCAGCTCGACGTCATCAGCCGCACCTTCCACGGATCGCTGTGAGCACGGTGACGGGGACGGTGCCGACGACCGGCCGGATCCACTCCTGGGACCTGTCCACCGGCGTGGACGGTCCCGGGACCCGGTTCGTGCTCTTCGTCTCCGGCTGTCCGCTGCGCTGTCTGTACTGCGCCAACCCCGACACCTGGCACATGCGCGACGGCCGGGAGACCACGGTCGACGAGGTGATGGCGGAGATCGAGAAGTACCGGCCCTTCATCGGCGCGGCCGGGGGAGGGGTGACCGTCACCGGCGGCGAACCCCTGCTCCAGTCCGCCTTCACCGGCGAGATCCTGCGCCGCTGCAAGGCGGCCGGACTGCACACCGCCCTCGACACCTCCGGCTTCCTCGGCGCCCGCGCCGACGACGCGCTCCTCGCCGACACGGACCTGGTCCTGCTGGACGTCAAGTCCTTCGACATCCGCGCCTACCGGAAACTGACCGGCGGCGCCCTCGCCCCCACCCTGAACTTCGCCACCCGCCTGGACCGGCTCGGCCTGCCCATGTGGGTCCGCTACGTCCTCGTGCCCGGCTGGACCGACGACGACGCGGCCGTGGACGGCCTGGGCGCCTTCCTCGCGGGACTGAACACCGTGCAGCGGGTCGACGTCCTGCCCTTCCACAAGCTCGGCGCCCACAAGTACGACGCCCTCGGCATCCCCTTCCCGCTGGCGGACACCCCGACACCGGACCGGGACCTCGTCGAGCGGGTCCGTGACCGGTTCAGGCAGCACGGTCTGCGCGCCGTGTGAGCCGCACCTCGCTCCCAACGGGCCTTGCACACAAGGACGTTCGGCCCCATGGAGGCAGACCTTCGGCATCGGGTGCCGGACGGCGAACGGCACGAGAGTGGGAGGCGTCAGGGAACGCCGACCCGACCGTCCCGAAGGGAACCACCACCATGGCCGTGCACGAGCACCCCCACCGCAGCCCCGGCCTCCACCTGCCCTCGTTCCGCAGGCACCGGACCGCGTCCGCGTCCGGGGCCGGGTCCGCCGTGGCGGCGGCCACCGCCCCGGCCTACGCACTCGCCGCCCTGCGCCTGCTCACTGGGTTCGTCTTCCTGTGGGCCTTCCTCGACAAGACCTTCGGCCTCGGCTACGCCACCCCCTCCGGCAAGGGCTGGATCGACGGCGGCTCGCCGACGAAGGGCTTCCTCGGCTCCGTCGCCGCCGGACCGATGGAGTCCACCTTCCACTCCTGGGCCGGCGACCCCTGGGCGAACTGGCTGTTCATGCTCGGTCTGCTCGGCATCGGCCTCGCCCTCGTCGCCGGGGTCGCGCTGCGGCTCGCCGCCGTCGCCGGCGCCGCGATGATGGCGCTGATGTGGATCGCCGAATGGCCGCCCGCCAAGCACCTCTCCGACGGCTCGGCGAGCATGTCGACCAACCCGTTCGCCGACTACCACCTGGTCTACGCCCTCGCCCTGATCGTCCTGGCCGCCACCGCCGCGGGCGACACCCTGGGCGCGGGCCGGCTCTGGGCCAAGCTGCCCTTCGTCCGCGACCACAGCTGGCTGCGCTGAGCAACGGTCCACCGACCTCCCCGCAGACGACTCCCGGAGCGCCTCCCATGTCCCTGGCCGAACAGCCGCACGCCCCCGCCCTCTCCGACGACGAACTGCGCACGCTCGACGCCCACTGGCGCGCCGCCAACTACCTCGCGGCCGGGCAGATCTACCTGATGGCCAACCCGCTGCTCACCGAGCCTCTGAAACCCGAGCACATCAAGCCCCGGCTGCTCGGCCACTGGGGCACCTCGCCCGGCCTCAACCTCGTGTACACCCACCTCAACCGGGTCATCAAGGCCCGCGGGATCGACGCGCTGTGCGTGTGGGGTCCGGGGCACGGCGGCCCGTCCGTGCTCGCCAACTCCTGGCTGGAGGGCAGCTACAGCGAGAAGTACCCCGACGTGCCGCGGGACGGCGCGGGCATGGCGCGGCTGTTCCGGCAGTTCTCCTTCCCCGGCGGGGTCCCCAGCCATGTGGCCCCCGAGACCCCGGGCTCGATCCACGAGGGCGGCGAACTCGGCTACTCGCTCGCGCACGCCTACGGCGCCGCCTTCGACCACCCGGACCTGCTCGTCGCCTGCGTCATCGGTGACGGCGAGGCCGAGACCGGGCCGCTGGCCGCGTCCTGGCACTCCAACAAGTTCCTCGACCCCGTCCACGACGGCGCCGTCCTGCCGATCCTCCACCTCAACGGCTACAAGATCGCCAACCCGGCCGTGCTCGCCCGGCTCCCCGAGCCCGAACTCGACGCTCTGCTGCGCGGTTACGGTCACGACCCGATCCATGTGACCGGCGACGACCCTCTCCAGGTCCACCGGGCCATGGCCGCGGCGATGGACGACGCGCTCGACCGCATCGCCGTCATGCAGCGGACCGCCCGCGAGGACGGCGTCACCGGACGCGTGCACTGGCCGGTGATCGTGCTGCGTACCCCGAAGGGCTGGACCGGCCCCGCCGAGGTGGACGGCGAGCCGGTCGAGGGCACCTGGCGCGCTCATCAGGTGCCGCTGGCCGGCGTCCGCGAGAACCCCGCGCACCTGCGTCAGCTGGAGGCCTGGCTGCGTTCGTACCGGCCGCGGGAACTCTTCGGCCCCGACGGCCGGCCCGCCGACGACGTCCTCGCTCCGATTCCCGACGGCCGGCGCAGGCTCGGCGCCACCCCGTACGCCAACGGCGGCCTGCTCGTCCGCGACCTGCCCGTCGCACCACTGGAGGAGTTCGCGGTGCCGGTCGACAAGCCGGGCACCACCCTGCACGAACCCACCCGCGTCCTCGGCGGCCTCCTCGCCCGGCTGATGCACGACACCGGCGGACGCCGGGACTTCCGGCTCGTGGGTCCCGACGAGACCGCCTCCAACCGGCTCCAGGCCGTCCTCGACGTCAGCGGCAAGGCCTGGCAGGCCCTGCACCTCCCGGTGGACGAACACCTGGAGCACCACGGCCGGGTGCTGGAGATCCTCTCCGAACACACCTGCCAGGGCTGGCTGGAGGGCTACCTCCTGACGGGCCGTCACGGCCTGTTCTCCTGCTACGAGGCGTTCGTGCACATCGTCGACTCCATGGTCAACCAGCACATCAAGTGGTTGAAGACCTCCCGGGAACTGCCGTGGCGCGCGCCCGTCGCCTCCCTCACCTACCTGCTCACCTCGCACGTGTGGCGCCAGGACCACAACGGCTTCTCCCACCAGGACCCCGGTTTCGTCGACCACGTCCTCAACAAGAGCCCCGAAGTCGTACGCGTCTACCTCCCGCCGGACGCCAACACCCTGCTGTCGGTCGCGGACCACGTCCTGCGCAGCCGTGACCACGTCAACGTCGTCGTGGCCGGGAAACAGCCCTGCTTCGACTGGCTCACCCTGGACCAGGCCCGCGCCCACTGCGCACGCGGCGCCGGGATCTGGGACTGGGCCGGCACCGAGAACGCCGGTCGGGAGCCGGACGTCGTCCTCGCCTGCGCCGGCGACGTGCCCACCCAGGAGGTCCTGGCCGCCGCCCAGCTGCTGCGCCGCCACCTCCCGCAGCTCGCCGTGCGCGTCGTGAACGTCGTCGACATGACCCGGCTCATGCCGCGCGAGGAACACCCGCACGGCATGAGCGACTTCGAGTACGACGGACTGTTCACCACCGACAAACCGGTGATCTTCGCCTACCACGGCTACCCGTGGCTGATCCACCGCCTCGCCTACCGCCGCACCGGGCACCGCGCTCTCCATGTCCGGGGCTACAAGGAGTCGGGGACGACGACCACACCGTTCGACATGGTCGTCCGCAACGACCTCGACCGCTACCGGCTGGTCATGGACGTCATCGACCGGGTCCCCGGGCTCGCGGTGCGCGCGGCGGCCGTACGGCAGGAGATGGCCGACGCCCGAGCCCGTCACCACGACTGGATCCGCGAACACGGCACCGACCTGCCCGAGGTCGCCGACTGGACCTGGACCATCTGAACCCCCTTCGGAAGGGAACCCCCGCCATGACCGTCCGCGTCGGAATCAACGGCTTCGGCCGCATCGGCCGCACGTATCTGCGAGCCGCGCTCGACCGCGTCGAGCAAGGCACCCAGGACCTCGAGGTCGTCGCCGTCAACGACCTCACCTCACCCGCCACCCTGGCCCACCTGCTGGAGTACGACTCGACGTTCGGCCGCATGGGACGGGACGTCGAGCACGACGACGACTCGATCACCGTGGACGGGCGGCGGATCGCCGTCACCGCCGAGCGCGACCCGGCGGCCCTGCGCTGGTCCGCGTACGGCGTCGACGTCGTCGTCGAGTCCACCGGCCGCTTCCGCGACCGCGACTCCGCCGCCCTGCACCTCAAGGGCGGCGCCCGCACCGTACTGCTCTCCGCGCCCGGCAAGGGGGTGGACGCCACCATCGTGATGGGCGTCAACGACCGGAGCTACGACCGGCACCGCGACCGCATCGTCTCCGCCGCCTCCTGCACCACCAACTGCGTCGCCCCGATGGTCAAGGTGCTCGACGACGCGTTCGGCATCGAGCGCGGCGTCATGACGACCATCCACGGCTACACCAACGACCAGTCGCTCCTCGACGGCCCCCACAAGGACCTGCGCCGGGCCCGCTCGGCCGCCCTCAGCATCATCCCCACCAGCACCGGAGCCGCCCGCGCGGTCGGCCTGGTGGTGCCGGAGCTGGCCGGGGCGCTCGACGGGATCGCGGTCCGGGTGCCCGTGGAGGACGGCTCGCTGACCGACCTCGCCGTCGTCCTCGGCCGGGAGGCGAGTGCGGAGGAGATCAACGCCGCGTTCGAAGCGGCGGCGAACGGACCCCTGAACGGCATCCTGCGCGTCTCCCGGGCCCCGATCGTCTCCCGCGACGTCATCGGCGACCCCTCCTCCTGTGTCTTCGACCCGGCCCTGACCCAGGCCAACGGCACCCTGGCCAAGGTCTTCGGCTGGTACGACAACGAATGGGGCTACACCAACCGACTCCTGGACCTGACGGCCCTGGTGACGCACGACTGACGCCCCTCGCGTCCCCCGACGGAAGCGGGTCCGGCCGCCGCCGGCCGGACCCGCGGTTCCAGGACCGACGTGTCGCCGACCTCGAAGCCCAGCTGGAACCTCCCAGCGGGTGACTGCCCCCACGCAGCCAACTCGTGCCAGACGGCGGCGTCAGCCAGCTGTCCTGGTTCGAACACCGCCACCCGGCGCTCCGGAGTCAGCGCACCCCACACCTCGTCCGCCCCGGGTGGGGCACCGTCGCTCATTCGGACTCGGGCTCATCCCTGCCAAGGGTGATTGCTTCGTCCACCTCTTGTTTGCGGTCGGCCAGTTCGCTTTCGTAGCGCTGCCGGTCCAGCGCCTCCGCGATGTCCTCGTCTTGCTTCATGAGAGCTTCGAGGTCGCCCTTGGCGTTGTCGAGGATGCCCATCCCGGCATAGGCGGTTTGAACCTTTTCGCCCCAGAGGCCGATGTCCTTCACGCACGGCACGACTCGGCTGAACAGCAACGACTGGTACAGCTGGTACATCTCGGAGTTCTCTACGAAGTCCATACACGCGTCGAGTGGCAGGCCAAGCTGTTCGTAGACCTCCTTGCCCTTGAAACGGTCGCGTAGCAGGTAGCAGCCCTCCACGACGAATTCCTCGCGCTCGGCGCGTTCCCTGGAGGTCAGCTGGCTGTAGTAGTCCTTCAACGCAAGCCGCCCGAAGGCGACATGGCGCGCTTCGTCCTGCATGACGTAAGCGAGAAGCTGCTTGACCAGCGGAGTGGTCGAGATGTCCCGAAACAGACCGAAGGCGGCGAGAGCCAGGCCCTCGATGAGGACCTGCATGCCGAGGTACGGAAGATCCCACCGCGAGTCCTCCAGGGACTCGGCGAGCAACTTGGCCAAGTCCTGGTTGATCGGGTAGTACATGCCGACCTTCTCGCGGAGGAACCGCGAATAGAGCTCGACGTGCCGCGCCTCGTCCATGGTCTGGGTCGCGGCGTAGAACTTGGAGTCCATGTCCGGAGCCGATTCCACGATGCGGGCTGCCACGTTCAGCGCGCCCTGCTCGCCGTGGAGGAACTGGCTGAACAGCCATGCCCCCTGGTGGCGTGTGAAGGAGCTGCGCTCCTTCTGCGTCATCCGGTCCCAGATGTCGGAGCCGAACAGTGGATTGAACTGTTCCGGCAGGCCCGCCACGTCGTCCGGGTCGACCGCCAGGTCCCAGTCGATGCGCGATTGAGCGTCCCACTGCTTGTCTTTGCCCTTTTGGTACAGGTTCAGCAGCCGGTCGCGACCGTCGTCGTATTCCCAGGTGAATCGGGCATCACCCGCCATGGGAACGTTCCAGATCTCTTTCGGAACGGGCGAAATGTAGAAGTCGAAGGAACTCACTGCTGACTAACCTCCGGGAGCGGGCGGTATGCTCACAGCTGGGGCATAGAAAATCTTGTGCAGTGATACCAGGCGATGGATCGGTCCCGAGTCGTGTGATGCTAGGCGCCGCAACCACTTCGGAGCAATGGTCGATTCACGCCATCTGGCCGGTTCGGTGCGGGTCGAGTGACACTCCCAGGCGACTCGGATTGAATGTGCATATGCTTATTCGTCGGGTCGGTCGCCTGCATGGGATACATTTCGCACAGCCACCTCAAAGACAGGGGTCGGGGTGTGCAGGGCACTTGACGCGCGATTGCCGGGCTGCAAGCGTTGATTGTCGTTCGATGCCGGCAATGAGACGGGAGCGCCACCCCCTTGTCCGAGACATACCTCAAAGAAGAAGGAACGGTATACGATCACCTTGGTGATCGACCGCCCGTCGCGGCGATGATCAACTGGACGTTGCTGAGACTCGACAAGGACGCTCGCTCTATTCATCTGCGCTTTACTGCGGCCGACAACTTCACGAATCCCGGCGGAACGGTCCACGGCGGTTTCATCAACGCCATGCTGGACGAGTGCATGGGGTCGGCGATCGTCGGACTGACCGAGGCTGAATTTCTACCGGTCACCATCTCCATGACCACCGACTTCATCAGGCCCATCGCTCCTGGCGATGTATTCGGTGAAGGGTGCGTCGCTTCCATGAACGGGAAGTCGGCGTTCCTGGAGGCCAAACTCACGGACGCCGAGGGCCGGTTGCTTGCTCGTTCGGTCGGCAGCTTCCGCCTCTTCCCGTTCCCGAAGAGTGAGAAAAAAATCTCGACGGGGATCTGACCTGCCGGTTCTTGATACTCGGCTCACGGTACAACCATGCCCCTGTCCCGTTCCAGACGAAAGGTGTGTTGATCGTGAACAACTTTGAAAAGCTCCTCACCGCGACGGAGAAGGAGTTCAAGGCCGAGATCGAACAGAACCCGCTGATCGAAGTCGTGGCGACCGGGAAGATGAAGCGGGAGCATTACATCGCGTACCTGCGGGAGACGTACCACATGGTGCGGCATACCTCCCGGATGCTGTCCCTGGCCGGCGCCAGGCTCGATGACGACTACCGCAAACTGCGTGACTGGTTCTTCGAGCAGGTCAACGAGGAGAACAACCACGACCTGTTCTGCATCAAGGATCTCACGCAACTCGGTGAGGACCCGGAGACCGTTCTCGCCGTGCCGCCGAAGCCCGGCTCCTGGGGTCTCGTCTCACAGAACTACTACATGGCAACCTACGGCAGTCCGCTGGGCATTCTCGGGGTGGCCAGCCTTACGGAAGGGCTTGGCGCCGAGCTGGGCGGATCGATGGCCGAGATACTCAAGGACACATACGGCATGGCGCGCAACCAGGTGACATTCATCCACAGTCACGCCGGTTTCGACGCGAAGCACATCGAGGACGTCAAGAGAGCCGTCAATGATTTCCTGATCAAGGACACCGACCTGGACGAGGTCATCCAGGGACGCCGGATGACGATCCATTACTACAGCCAGATGTTTAAGGATGTCCTCGCTGCTGCGGCGTAGTCCGGCGACTCCTGTGCGGAACAATGGCAAGTGGAGGGGTCGTGCAACTCACCGTCAAGGACGTACTGGCCAATCTGGATATGGCATCGCCGATCACGTACGCGGCTTCACCGAAGGATGAGGAAGTCCTTCAGGAAGTGCGGAAGTATCAGATATCGGAAATCGGGAGCGTGAACGAGCTCCGAGAGTACAGCGAGTTCCTGGAAAACGCCCTCAAGCCGCTGGGGTTATTCAGTGAGGATTTCCTGCCTCGACCATCCTCGGAATGCTACAGGGTCTCGTTCCGGGGGCAGCTCGTGGCCATCTTCCGGCTGACGCCGACGGCTCGCGACTCCGCTTTCCATCGAGTGATACCCGGAGCCTCCGGGAAAAAGATACTCGAAGTGAACAACGTGGCTGTCGAGCAGTCCTACAAGGGAGATCTCCTCCTGGGGATCATCATGAAGAACTGCGCTCTCCTGTCACACGTGAAGGGGTACGACTTCGTCGCCGGTCTGATCCGACATGAAATCCTCTCGCTGTTCACGGACTTCGGTACGATACCTGTCCGGCACGCTCCTCTTCACCTCTTGGGCGACGAGAGCGTATGCGATTACGTGACGTATTTCATGACGGACAGCGAAGAGCACGTCGACTACGCGATCTCCCGCAGCTACCACTACTTCCACCGGAAGGTGACGATGAGGAGAATCGCGGCCGATGTCGCTGCGTTGAAGACGCGTTCGGTCGAGGTCGTGGGGGGCTGAACCATGCGCAGAGCGGATGAGATCGACTCCGCCGACGATTCCGCCCCGGACGGCGCTGAGCCCGGCGGTGCGGGGAAACAGCGGACCAGCCGGCCGACACCACCTGCCTCGCTCCACCTGATGGGGATGGTCGTGCAGGCCATGGCCGCGAAGTCCGTCCATGCGGCGGCTGAGCTGGGCCTGGCCGACGTCCTCGCGGAACAGCCGCTGACGAGCGGCGAGCTTGCCGAGCGGACCGGTGTCGACGGGCCGTCTCTGCACCGGCTGTTGCTAGCCCTGGCAGGACTGGGGCTGGTGACCCCGGTCGACTCGGAGCGCTTCGCGCTCGCCGACCTCGGGCAGCCGCTCAGGACGGATGCTCCCGACTCGGTCCACGGGCTGATATCCACCATGTGCGGCACCGAAGTCTGGCGGAGCTGGGGAGAGTTGACCACCGGCGTGCGGACCGGCGAGACGGCCTGGGAGCTGGTTTACGGCCTCGACTGGGCCGAGTACTACGCGAGCAACCCGGAATCCTCCAGACTGTTCAACCTGGCCATGTCCGAGAACACTCGTGACCTGGTGCCCGGAATCCTGGCGGCCGCCGATCTGTCCCGGTCCCGGTCCGTGGTGGACATCGGCGGTGGTGACGGCACCCTCATGGCGCATGTCCTGCGCGAGCACCCCGGCCTGACGGGCATGGTTTTCGACATGCCCTCCGGACTGGAGACCGCGGCCACCACGCTCTCGGCCGCCGGTGTCCTGCCCCGGTGCCGACTGGTGAGCGGCGACTTCTTCAGATCGGTCCCGGCCGACGCCGACGCCTATCTGCTCAAGCAGGTCCTCCACGACTGGGACGACGACGAGTCCGCCACCATCCTCCGTAACATCCGCACCGTCATCCCCGACGACGGCCGGGTGTTCGTCCTGGAGCGTGTCCTGCCGCAACAGGTCACCCCCGGAAGCCGCAGCGACGCGACCTCGTTCCTGCTCGACCTCCACATGATGGTGGTGACCGGTGGTCAGGAGCGAACAGAGCACGAGTATCGGCGTCTGCTCGAAGCCGCCGGTTTCAAGCTGAACCGCGCGGTGGCCGTCGCCCGCTCCGACTTCCATGTCATAGAAGCCGTTCCGGCCTGACAGAAGGTGTCGATCATGACTTCGACAAGTGACGCCGGCTCGCTGGACGGCCGGACGATTCTGTCCAACGCCCGCGCTGTCGCACCCATCCTGCGCCAGGAGGCCGCGGAGAGCGAGCGGTGCCGTCGGCTGACGGACCGGGCCGTCGAGGCGCTGCGCTCGACAGGTGTGTTCCGTATGCCGATGCCGCGGGCGTGGGGTGGCCCGGAGGTCGACATCCGGACCCAGACAGAGATCGTGGAGGAACTGTCGGCAGCCGACGGAGCTGCCGGTTGGTGCGCCATGATCGGTTCGGACGGGGGCTTCTACACCTCCGCGATCGACGACGAGGTGGCCCGCAAGCTGTATCCCGACCTCGATGCGATCACAGCCGGCTGGATCGTTCCGGCGGGAAAGCTGCACCGCATCGACGGCGGGTACCGGCTGCGCGGGCAATGGCAGTTCGGCAGCGGGTGCAGCCACGCGGATGTGATCATCGGCGGCGCGGTGGTGTACGAGGACGGGAAGCCGGTGATGACCGAGGAGGGCCGGCCGGAGACGCGGGTGGCCATGCTTCCGGCCGCAGAGTTCGAGATCCTCGACACCTGGGATACGACCGGGCTGGCGGGCAGCGGGAGCCACGACTACCGCACCGAGGGGACCTTCGTTCCCGCCGAGCAGACCTTCCGGCTTCGCGATCTGCGGGAGCGCCGCCGTGAGGGCGTGCTCTACCGCTGGACCGGCATGTTCTTCGCGAACGTGCCCGGGGTGCCGCTCGGCATCGCGCGCGCCGCCCTGGAGGACGCCGAGGACATCCTGGCCACGAAGCTCACCATGCCCGAGATGCGGCCCGCGCGGGAAGATCCGCGGGTGCGGGCCGGTGTCGCCGAGGCCCATGCCATGGTGGGCTCGGCTCGCAGCTACACCTACGGCGTCCTGGACGAACTCTGGTCGGTCCTGGAAAAGGGCGACGAGCCGTCGCTGCGTCTACGGGCGGCGCTCGTCGGCGCGTACATGCACACGATCCGGAGCTGCCTCGACGCAGTGCGCCTCCTGGCGGACACGGTAGGCAGCGCGTCGATCTACCGCCGCTGCCCCATAGAGCGCCACTTGCGCGACCTCACGACAATAAGTCAACACATCATGGGTCAGCCCAAGATCATGGAGATGGCCGGTGCGCTGTGGCTCGGAGTCGATCGCGCGTTGACCAAGAGCCCCCTGACAGCTGAGGGGTTGATCTGACCAGGGCCAGTTCTGGGTGTACGTGCCGGATACGGTAAGCGGCAGATCTACAACAACCCATGCAGAACCTGTGTCTCGTCGATGACGAGGCTTTCGGAGTCCGCTTCAAGGACGACGTAGGTGCAAAGTGTCGCCCTGGACCGGCGGACTCGGGCTGCCCACGGCGGCACGTATGGCCGCATCGAGTTCGACGCGGAGAGGCGCGACGGTCTCTGTCCACAGTTCCCTCCGCTGCTCCACCGGGCCTCGCCATGAGATCGGAATCGTGTAGCACTGGCGGCGAATGACCCTGACGATGTCGTCGACCGCGTCCGGGCCGAGCTCTGCGATGCGGTGACTGCTGTCGTGGACCTCGTCGTAAGCTGCTCGCAGTTCGTCTTCGGTAGTGGCTTGCGACGACAGTGCTCGTCGGAGTTGCCCCAACGCGTTCTGAAAGTATCGATACTCGGCACGTCGGGCTTTCAGCAGCCACCGATCACGTTCAGCCTCAGCTCCGTGGCGGGCCAGCTCTAACGCGCTCCGGTGGTTCACCTCCCAGAAGCACACTCACCGGTATTCCCGCGAGAGCAAGGATCGCCGCGATTCCAGCAAGGTCCATGACGGCAATGATGGACCAGGAGTTGCCGCCGCGCCGTTGACTCTCTGAACCCGTGGTCAGGGCCAGCACGTTGATGGAACGGCGGCGGGGGTGGTGATCGTGGGGATGCCAAGGTCGACAACGCTGTGGCCGGCGGGGCGTCGGTCGAGCTGGGCGAGTTTCTCCTGTGCTCCGGCAAGGCTCACCTGTAGCCCTTCCGCCTCGCCGAGCCATCCTTCGCGGTCGGCTTCGGCGATGCGGGCGAGGAGGTTGTCGCGGATCTCGACGAGTCGGTCACGCTGGGCGGGGTCGGGCCAGAGCATCGGGCAGCGGACACAGGCGTGCTCGTGGATGCGGGGAGTGCCGAAAGCACGGCCGCATGCGCCGATGGAGACCTTGCGTCGCTCGAAGTGGCCGAGGAACTCCTGCCATTCATCGTCGGACGGGACGCGGTATTCCTCGCTGGGGCGGAGGGACCGGCGGCGGGCCAGGAAAGCCGGTGCGCCTGGATCCTCGGGATAGACGGCCTTGTAGCCGAGAGTCACCTTGATGTCCTGGTGCCCGGCGATCACCTGGGCGATGTGCGGCGGCAGCCCGTTGAGCACGGCATCGGTGATGAACAGCCGTCGGAAGTCGTGCGGTGTGCAGCGGAGCGGGGCGCCCGTGGCGTCGGCCAGTCCGGTGTCGATGAGCGCCTGGTCCAGCATGGTGCGGACGGTTTCGTCGGTGAACACCCGGTCTTCGCCGCAGATGCGCCTGGTGTTCCGGACTCGGCAGATGATCGTGCTGAGGACGTCGGCGAGCTCGGGGCTGACCAGCAGGAGCCGCTCGGTGTCCGTCTTGGACCGAACGATCTGAAGGAGGGGAACGAGTTCACCGGTCGTGGGCAGCCGCTATTGGACCAGGCTGTGGTGGCTGAGGTCCAGCAGCTCCTCGATGCGAATGCCGGTGGCCCGCAGGATGTCGACCACCGCCCAGGTCCAAAACGCGCGTTCGTCCTCGAGTCCCAGATCGCGGCGTTTTCCGGTGTGTGGGTCCTCGGCCCAGATCCGGCCGGTCGTTTCCGGCGCGCGCGAGCCTATTCGATCCCCTCCTGCGACCGTCCGACGAAGTTCCACGAGAAGATCAGCACCCGGGCAAGACCCGACCGAAGCTGGAAGAGGCGCTGAAGCTGGCGTACAACATCAAGGAGGCCGCCCCCGACCCAAGAGGGACCGGCGGCCGCCGGAGCGAAGAGGAGCACGTCCTCGAGCACCGGTACCTCCGGGTACCTCCCGCGCCCTCGTGGTCCTCCCACTGAGCGCGCCCCTTCTCCGGCACACCCAAGGGCCAGGCGGCGGCGCAGGGCGGAAACGACCAGGCGTGCACGACGTGCAGACGTGCCCCGTGTACCCGGGCGCTGTCGAAGGCGAAGCCGATCGCACCGTCGGAAGGGGCGCGCGCATCCACGCCGAGCAGGACCTTCCCGGAGCCGTGCGGGGAAAGGGAGCCGTCCGGAACGAGCACGAGCGGCCGGTCCGAGGAGACGACAGCCGACAGCACGCGGGAGTCCGGTGGCCGCCCCGTGGCGTCGGCCCGGTGAGGGGCCTCGCACACGATCATCCTGGCCCGGATCGGGTCCGCGGGGGGACCGGAGACCGCTCGCATCGGCAGACCGCGCAGCCGGGCCTCGCCTTCGGCCCAGCCGGCCGCGGAACCGCCGCGAGCCGACCGCTCGGAACACGCAAGGATCACTTCTTCCGTCACGGTCGGCCCTTCCGGCGCAGCGGGTCACACGGTTCCACCCCAGCGGATCGGTGCCCGGATCCGGCCGTCGGGGAACCCACGAGGCGGGGCGGACGGCCGTACGACGAGGGCACCGTTCCGGTGGCCTAGCCGCGGTGCATGGTCTCCAGGGCCGCCGCCAGCACGTGGGGGTCGTGGTGGCCCTTGTGGACGTCCGGCGGCTGCCTGTCCAGCTTCAGGAGCCGGGCCACCGCGGTCCACGCGGTGCGCACCGAGTACTCGACGGTGAAGACGACGTCGTCCGGCACCTCGGCGAACTGCCCGATGAAGGCGAGGTTGACGGACCCCTCCGGGACCACGCGCGGCCGGTCGCCGTCGCGGCGTGCCAGGAACTGGCTGGTGATGTACGGCATCACGCAGGGCACCACCGTGGAGCCCGCCAGGATCCGCGCCGTCGTCCGCTCGTCGAACGGGAGGTGGTGCAGGACCTCTTCGAGGATCTCCCGGCCGGTGCACTGCGTCATCGGCTTGCGGACGAGGTCGCCGGCGCGGCCGGGGAACAGGCCGTACCCCCACCAGACGGCGACCCCCTCGGGCTGGTCGCGGTAGACGGGCTGACGGTTGGCGACGACGGTGAGCAGCCAGGGGGAGGCGGTGAAGGTCATCAGCCCGCCCTTGCCCGTCGGGCGGCCGCTGAACTCCTCCAGGGCCCGAAGGAAGGCGGGCTCCTTCGTGGTGACCGTGAACGACTCCCAGCGCGACTCCTCGACCCGCTTGTCGAAGGCGCCGGGGTTCCCGAAGTTCTCGCGTCCCCGGGCCAGCCGGTGCCACAGCAGCCACGCGTCGGAGCGCTCCGGAGCGGGCGGGGGCGCGGAGGTGTGCGAACCGAGGCTGGAGGCGTCCGTCATCGAGCCGTTGGTGACGAGGACCAGGTCCTCGGGCGCGACCGGGATCGTCTCGTCGTGACCGTCGCGGCTCAGGTGCAGGGACTCGACCGTGCCGCTGCGGACGCCGGGGGTGAACCCGAGGTCGGTGACCCGGCAGCCCGGGTGGACGGTGACGCCGCGCTCGCGCAGCCACGCGGCCAAGGGCCGCACGATCGAGTCGTACTGGTTGTAGCGGGTGCGGTGGATGCCGGACATCGACGCGAACTCGGGGAAGAGATGGATGAAGCGCCGCAGGTAGCGGCGGAACTCGATCGCGCTGTGCCAGGGCTGGAAGGCGAACGTGGTGCACCACATGAACCAGAAGTTCGTGGTGAAGAAGTGCTCGCCGAAGCAGTCGGTGATGCGCCGGTCGTCCAGGTGCCGCTCGGGTGTGGCCAGACAGCGGACCAGCTCCAGCCGGTCGCGCTCGGAGAAGCCCATGGACGAGGTGTCGACGATCTTCCCGTCGCCGTCGACGAGCCTCGCGATGTCGTCCCAGGCGAAGTCCTCGTGCCCGGCGAGGATCTCCTCGGTCACGGAGACGGCGGGGTCGTCGAGGGTGGGGATGCCGGACAGCAGGTCGTACGTGCAGCGGAACTCGGCCTCGAACATCCGCCCGCCGCGCATGGTGTAGCCGGCCTCCGGCGTGCCGCCCGCGTCCAGGCTGCCGCCGAGGGTCCGCTGCTCCTCGAAGAGATGGATGTCGGACCCCTCGAAGCCGCCGTCGCGGATCAGGAAGGCGGCCGCGGCCAGTGCAGCGATGCCGCCGCCCACCAGGTATGCCTTCGCCATGACCGCCCCTCAGTCCCGTGCCGCGTTGCCGGGCTCGGCCGCGGGACGCGAGGGCCCGCTTCCGCCGCGCCACGGCGGGGCCGTCGTGCCCCGGCCGTCGTCCTGGACGTGGGCCGCCTTGTCGGTCTGGCGGCGCAGCCGGTCCTGGAGCCGGTCGACGACCTCCGTCCCTGTGGCCTCCTCGGCCACCGCGACCACCTGACGACCGCCGATGCGCAGGTCGGCCGTGGCCGACCACGGGTGGCCGGCGTGATGGGCGGAGGCCCGTGCGATGCGCACCTCGCCGGTGACGGAGGGCAGTCCCGGCCGGCCGACGATCGCGTCGATCTTCGTACGGGCGTACGCCAGGGTCGCCTCGTCCACGGCGCCGTCGGAGCGCAGCCGGACCGGCGGGGTCAGCCGTGTGCTGTCGGTGGTCATGGGGATCCTTCCATCGGAACGAAACAGATGAGGGAGGGGAGGGGAGGGCGGGGGAGGGCGCGGTGTCGCTCAGGCGGCCGGGACGGCGGCGTCGGGGACGTCACCGCCGTAGTAGGCCGTGCGCATCAGCGCGCGCATGTCGTCGAGCATCGGCATCCGCGGGTTGGCCGGCGCGCACTGGTCCTCGAAGGCGTTGAGCGCCTGCTGGGAAAGGGCGTCGAGGAAGGCGCGCTCGTCGACGCCGAGGGCCCGGAACGACGGCTCGATGCCGACGGAGTCCCGGAGCCGCTCCACGGCGGCCGCGAGGGACTCGACGCCCTCGGCGGGGGTGGCGGCGGGCAGACCGAGGGTGCGGGCGATGTCCTGGAAGCGTTCGGGGGCACGGTAGTTCTCGTACTTGGGCCAGCCCGTGAGCTTGGTCGGGACGGTGCCGTTGTAGCGGATGACGTGCGGCAGCAGCACGGCGTTGGTGCGGCCGTGCGCGATGTGGAAGGTGGCGCCCAGGGTGTGGGACATGGCGTGGACGATGCCGAGGAAGGCGTTGCCGAACGCCATGCCCGCGATCGTGCCGGCGTTGTGCATCTTCTCCCGCGCCCGTTCGCTCGCCGCGCGGTCGTTGACCGCCGCCTCGATGTTCTCGAAGATCATCCGGATCGCGTGCAGGGCGAGGCCGTCGGTGAAGTCGTTGGCGTAGACGGACACATAGGACTCGATGGCGTGGGTGAGGGCGTCGAACCCGCTGTCGGCGGCGAGACCGCGGGGCAGCGCGGTGGTCAGCAGCGGGTCGACGATGGCCACACTGGGGGTGAGCGCGTAGTCGGCCAACGGGTACTTCTTGCCGGTGGCGGGGTCGGAGATGACCGCGAACGGGGTGACCTCGGCGCCGGTGCCCGAGGTCGTCGGGACGCACACGAGCCGGGCGAGTTTTCCGAGGACCGGGAAGCGGAAGGCCCGCTTGCGGATGTCGGAGAACTTGTGCCGCATGTCGGCGAAGTCGACGTCCTTGCCCTCGGCCTGCTGCTCGTACAGCAGCCACATCACCTTGGCCGCGTCCATGGGGGAGCCGCCGCCCAGGGCGATGATGGTGTCCGGGCCGAAGTCGCCCATGAGGCGGGCGCCGCGTCGCACGGAGTCGATGCTGGGCTCGGGCTCGACGTTGTCGATGACCTGGACGGTGACCGGTTCCCGGCGGCGGCGCAGCACCCGCTCGACGCGGTCGACGAGTCCGAGTCGGGTCATCGTCGCGTCCGTGACGATCGTGACGCGGTGGACGTCCGGCATCGAGGCGAGGTAGCGGAGGGACTGGGGCTCGAAGTAGATCTTCGGCGGGACCTTGAACCACTGCAGGTTGTTGCGGCGCACCGAGACCTTCTTGATGTTCAGCAGGTGGGCGGCGGACACGTTGTCGGACACCGACGTGCTGCCCCAGGAGCCGCAGCCCAGGGTCAGCGACGGCAGTAGACTGGTGTAGATGCCGCCGATGGCGCCCTGTGAGGACGGGGCGTTGACGATGATCCGCACGGTCTTCATCCGCCGGCCGTACGCCTCCGCCAGCGCGGGGTCGCCGGTGTGGATCACGGCCGTGTGCCCCTGGCCCTGGAAGGCGACCATGTCGGCGGCCAGGTCGAAGCCCTGCTCCGCCGAGCGGGCGCGCAGCACCGCGAGCACCGGGCAGAGCTTCTCGCGGGTGAGCGGCTCGTCGGGGCCCACCCGATCGGCCTCGACCAGGATGAGCGAGGTCCCGGCCGGCACGTGGAACCCCGCCCGTTCCGCGATCCACTCGGGGCTCTGCCCTACGGCGGCCGCGTTGACCTTGGGCTCGCAGCCCCCGCCCGCGGTGCCCGCCGGGAACAGGAACGCCTCCAGCCTCGCCTTCTCCTCCGCGGTCGCCAGATGCGCGTGGAGCGTGCGGAACTCCGCGAGCGCGTCGTCGTAGATCTCGTCGTCGAGGACGACGGCCTGTTCGGAGGCGCAGATCATGCCGTTGTCGAACGACTTGGACAGCACGAGGTCGTTGACGGCGCGCCGCAGTTCGGCACTGCGGTGCACATACGCGGGGACGTTGCCGGCGCCGACGCCGAGCGCGGGCTTGCCCGCCGAGTAGGCGGCCTTGACCATGGCGTTGCCGCCCGTGGCGAGGACGAGCGAGACACCGGGGTGGCGCATCAGCGTGCCGGTGGCCTCCACCGACGGCGTCTCGATCCACTGCACGCAGTGTTCCGGCGCCCCCGCCGCGACGGCCGCGTCGCGCACGACGCGGGCGGCCTCGGCGCTGCAGCGCTGGGCGGAGGGGTGGAAGGCGAACACGATCGGGTTGCGGGTCTTCAGCGCCATCAGCGCCTTGAACACCGTGGTCGAGGTGGGGTTGGTGACGGGCGTGACCGCGCACACCACCCCGACGGGCTCGGCCACCTCGGTCATGTCGTCGATGTCGTCGCGGGCGATGACGCCGACCGTCTTCATCGGGCCCATGCTGTGCGTGACGTACTCGCAGGCGAACATGTTCTTGGCGGCCTTGTCCTCGAAGACACCGCGCCCGGTCTCCTCCACCGCGAGCCGGGCCAGCGCGGTGTGCCGGTCCAGGGCGGCGACCGAGGCCTTCTTCACGATGTGGTCGACCTGTTCCTGGTCGAGCGCCTCGTAGTCGGTGAGCGCCTTGAGCCCGTTCTCCACCAGGCGGTCCACCGCGAGGGTGATGTCGGACGGCGCGCCGACGGCGTCGGGGGCCTCGGTGCGGTGTTCGTGGCGGGTCATGGGGGCGAGCCTCCGTGGTCGGGTCAGGGGCCGTTCGTCCGGGTGGCGGGGCGGGGCGGGAGCGGTGCTGCCGGGGCCGGCGCACCGGTACCGCCTCACCGGCAGCCTCTCCCGTCAGCGGTGTCCCGGTGCAGGTCCCGTTGGTCCCTGCACCGGGCCGAACGGCCCCGAAGTGCGCGGCTGTGCAAGCCTGTTGACGACGCCGACCACCCCGTCGACCCGGTACGCCAGCCGGAGCGCCAGCGTCAGGTCTCCGCCGTGCTCCCAGGGGCCGCGCAGCGTGACCACGCCGTCCCTCACCGAGACGGTCACCTCGGGGGCGGTCCGGCCGAGGACGCGGGGCAGCACGTCGTCGAGGACCTCCCGGCGGATCTCGTCGTCGGTCCGCAGGAACACCCGCAGCAGGTCACGCCGCGTGGCGATGCCGATCAACCGGTCCTCCTCGTCCACCACCGGCAGCCGCTCGACGCCGCGCCGCTCCATCACGCGTGCGGCGTCGGCGATCCGCTGCTCCGGGTGCACGGTGATCGCGGGCGTCGACATCAGCTGCCGGGCCGTGACGGGGCGGCCGTCCGGGGTCCGGCCCGCCTGATGGCGGATCAGATCCGTTCCGGAGATCACTCCGACGACCTTGTCGTCCTCGTCCACGACGGGCATCCCGCTGATCCGATGCCGGTCCAGCAGCCGTACGACGTCCTTGAACGGGGTCTCCCGGCGGGCCTGGACGACCTCACGGGTCATCACCTCACCGACGATGCGGGCCATGCGCCCCACCTCCTTCTCACCTGCTGTCACTGGTCCCGGTCCGCGGGAGCGCGGCCCGTCCGGCCTCCAGCCGCGCCACGGGGACGCGGTACGGCGAGCAGGAGACGTAGTCCAGTCCGGCCGCGTGGAAGAAGTGGACGGAGTCGGGGTCGCCGCCGTGCTCGCCGCAGACGCCGATCGTCAGACCGGGGCGCGCGGCGCGGCCTTCGTCGACCGCGAGGCGGACCAGCCGGCCCACCCCGTCGCGGTCGAGGGTCTCGAACGGTGACGTGGCGAAGATGCCCTTGTCGAGATAGGCGGAGAAGAAGGCCGCCTCGACGTCGTCCCGGGAGAAGCCCCAGACGGTCTGGGTGAGGTCGTTGGTGCCGAAGGAGAAGAACTCCGCCTCCTCGGCGATCCGGCCGGCCGTCAGCGCGGCGCGGGGCAGCTCGATCATCGTGCCGACCGGGCAGCGCACCGGGATGCCGGACTCCTCGGAGACCTCGGCGAGGACGCGTTCCACCTCGGCCCGCTCGATGCGCAGTTCCTCGACCGCGCCGACCAGCGGCACCATGATCTCCGCCTCGGGAGAGCCCCCGGCCCTCGTCCGGGCCACGACCGCCTCGGCGATCGCCCGGACCTGCATGGCGACCAGCCCCGGCACCACCAGGCCCAGCCGCACGCCGCGCAGCCCGAGCATCGGGTTCTCCTCGTGCATCCGGTTCACCGCTTCGAGCAGCGCGGTGTCGTACGGGTCCGGCCGCTCGCCCCGGGCCTCGGCGGCGGCGATGCGCACCGCGAGGTCGGTGCGGTCGGGCAGGAACTCGTGCAGGGGCGGGTCGATGAGCCGGATGGTGACCGGCAGGCCGTCCATCGCCTCCAGGATGCCGGTGAAGTCCTGCCGCTGGAGCGGCAGCAGCGCACCGAGCGCCTTCTCGCGTTCCGTCTCGTCGCGGGCCAGGATCATCGCCTCGACCAGCCTGCGGCGCTCGCCGAGGAACATGTGCTCGGTGCGGCACAGGCCGATGCCCTGGGCGCCGAACCGCCGGGCGCGGGCCGCGTCCTCGGGGGTGTCGGCGTTGGCCCGCACCTGGAGCCGCCGTACGCCGTCGGCCCGTTCCATGGTGCGGGCCACGGCATCGACGACCGCGCCGGACCGCTCGCCCGTCTCGAACCACCGCATCACGGCGGAGTCCACCAGGGGAGCGGCGCCCAGGTACACGGTGCCCTCGGAGCCGTCGACGGAGACGACCGTGCCCTCCTCGACGACGGTGTCGCCCACCGTGAAGCGGCGCGCCCCGGTGTCCACGGCGATCGCCTCGGCGCCGCACACACAGACGGTGCCCATGCCGCGGGCCACCACGGCCGCGTGACTGGTCCTGCCGCCGCGGCTGGTCAGCACCGCCTGCGCGGCGATCATCCCGGGCAGATCGTCCGGGGCGGTCTCCTGACGCACGAGGACGACCTTCTCGCCGGCCGCGGCCCGGCGGACCGCCTCCGCCGAGTCGAACACGGCGGCGCCCACGGCCGCGCCCGGCGAGGCCGGCAGCCCGTGCGCGAGCGGCTCCCCTACGGCCGAGGTGTCGAACCGGGGGAACATCAACCGGGCGAGACCCTCCCCGTCGACGCGGGCCAGACCCTCGTCCGGGGTGATCAGGCCCTCGTCCGCCAGCTCCGCGGCGATGGCGAACGCGGCCTCGGCGGTGCGCTTGCCGACCCGGGTCTGCAGCATCCACAGCCGGCCGCGCTCGATGGTGAACTCGATGTCGCACAGATCCCGGTAGTGGGTCTCCAACGCCTCCATGTGGGAGCGGAGTTGCGCGTACGCCACCGGATTCAGCTCGGCCAGGGCGGTCAGCGGGACGGTGTTGCGGATGCCCGCGACGACGTCCTCGCCCTGCGCGTTCGCCAGGTAGTCGCCGTACAGCCCGGGGCGGCCCGTGGCCGGGTCGCGGGTGAAGGCGACGCCGCTGCCGGAGTCGGCGCCGAGGTTGCCGAAGACCATGGTCTGCACGTTCACCGCGGTGCCCAGGTCGTCCGGGATGTGCTCGCGGCGCCGGTAGACGCGGGCGCGCTCGCCGTTCCACGACCGGAAGACGGCGAAGACCGCCCGGCCCAGCTGCTCGGCCGGGGACTGCGGGAAGTCCTCGCCGGTCTCGCGGCGGACGAGGTCCTGGTACGACTCGACGAGCCCGGCCAGGTCCGCGGCGGTCAGGTCCAGATCGCTCGCCGCGCCCCGTGCCTGCTTCAGGTCGTCCAGGACACCCTCGAACAGGGCGCCGTCGACACCCATGACCGTGCTGCCGAACATCTGCACGAGACGCCGGTAGGAGTCCCAGGCGAAGCGCTCGTCGCCGGAGGCCTTCGCCAGGCCGAGCACGGACGCGTCGTTGAGCCCGACGTCGAGGATCGTCTCCATCATGCCGGGCATGGAGAACCGCGCCCCGGAGCGGACGGACACCAGCAGCGGGTCGTCGGCCTGTCCCAGCCGCCGTCCCGCCGCGTCCTCCAGCACCGTGAGACGGTCGGAGATCTCCCGGACCAGACCGGCCGGCTCGGTGCCGGTGGCGAGGTAGGCCCGGCACGCCTCCGTGGTCACGGTGAAGCCCGGCGGGACCGGCAGGCCCAGCCGGGTCATCTCGGCGAGATTGGCTCCCTTGCCGCCTAGCAGGCCGGCCAGGTCACGGCCGCCCTCTGCGAAGTCGTACACGTAACGGACCATGACGCGGGTCTCCTCCGTCGGGCTGCGGGACTGTGGGCTGGGGGCTTTCGAGCTGGGGTACGTCTCCAGCCTCCGGCCGCCGCGGACGGAAGGGCAGGTGCTGTCGGTCCCCTCCAGAGGGCCGGTCGGCCCACGGAAGGCCGCCGAAACCTGACATCGGCTGGACCTGGGAGTACGGCATGGTCGACATCCCGAACCGACTGCCGCTCCGCTTCCGCCTCACCGGGCGGCCGTGGCCCACCCCCGAGACGGCCGAGGCACGGGGCCCCGACGCCAGGTGCAGCGCCTCCCGGTGATCCGGAGCCCTTGCTCCGCCACCGGCGCCGCCGACGGGACCGGGCCACGGTCGGGCACCGGCCCGCGCCGGTCGCGGATCCGTGGCGGAGCGCGCCGCGCGGGTCGGCCCGGCCCGGCGTGATCGGCACGGGCGGCCGGGCCCGTTTGCTCCCGGCCGCCCTGACGGCCCGTGCCGGCGGCGACCAGGACGCGCGGCTTCACGCCCCGCTCGGGGGGACGCTCAGGTGGCCAGTCCGGCGCGGCGTGACCTCTCGGGTTCCGGCAGGCCGGACGCGGTGTCGTCCACCCGGTGGTGCAGCTCCGCGGAGACGTCGACCACCCCGTCCACGCCTTGGCACAGACGCACGAGGACCGGCACGAGGGACCTCCGCTCGACGGTGCCCTTCAGCGACACCCGCCCGTCGACGACGCGCACCGTGACGGTGCCGGGGGTGATACCGAGGGTGCGTACCAGCACCTCCCCGGATATCTCCTCCCGGATGGCGCTGTCGCCCCGGAGGAAGACGCGCAGCAGATCGGCCCTGCTGACCAGACCGACCAGTCCGTCGGCCTCGTCGACCACCGGCATCCGTTTGACGTGGTGACGCTCCATGACCTGGGCCGCCTCCACCGCCGTCCACTGCGGCCTGGCCGTCACGGCCGGGCTGTTCATCAGTCCTTCGGCGGTCGTGGCCGCGGCCTTCGCACGGTCGCCGGGCTCAGTCCGCGGTACCGGCGAGAGGCCGGCCGGATCCAGCAGGCCCGCCTCCTTGCGCAGCAGATCCGCCTCGGAGACCACCCCGACGACGCGTTCGTCGTCGTCCACGACCGGTACGGCGGTGATGTCGTGCTCGGCGAGCAGCTTGGCGATCTCCTTGAAGCCGGCGTCCCGGCGCACGCTGACGACCGATGTGGTCATGAGGTCGCTCACCATCCGGTGCCCCATGGTTCCCGCCTCCTCGTGTCGTGTGCGGCCCCTCCTCCCCCCCCACTCTCCGCCTGACCGGCGGACGCCGCATGGGCCGGTCGGCCCCAACCGGCCTGCCCGCACCCATCCCGCCGGCCGTCGTCGTCCGGGGCCTCGGGCAGCGCATCGGGAGGCGTAGGCGGCGTGGCATGACGGCCTCTCCACGAAGGCGTTCGGGGGGCGTGGCACGCGGCTTCTCCACGTCGGCTTCTCCCCGTCGGCGTCGGGCGGGCGGCGGGGCGACGACCGACTCGCTCCGCGAGCGCGCGCCCACCGGTCCCGCGGTTCGCCGCACCGCGGCAGCCCTCCGGTTCCCTGTCCGGTCCTCGCCACACGCCTAGTCCGGTTCCATGTACGGGCGGCGGAAGACCGGGGCCTGGCCGGCGCCCCACGGTCGTACGGCCGCAAGCGCCTGGGCGACGGCGGACTCCAGCGGTCCGCCGGTGTCGACGGCGACGGCCTCGGGCCACGGCGGCTCCGTGGCCGCCATGGCGGCGGCGACCTCGGTCCCGGCGTCGGACGTACCGGCGGCACGGGTGCTCAGACGGGCCGCCGAGACCTCGCCGGGGACCCGGCAGTGCAGGGCCGTCAGGTCAGCGCCGGTGCGCTCGGCCATCCGCAGGGCCGCCGTGCGCTGCTCGGCGGCGGACCAGGTGGCGTCCAGGACGACGGACTCGCCGGACGACAGCAGGGCGGCCGCGCGGTCGAGCAGGGTGGCGTAGGTCCTGGCCGTCCACTCGGACGTGTACAGACCCTCGCCGTAGGCCGCCGCGGCCGACCGCTCCGGCGGGATGCCCGCGAGCTCCTTGCGGAGCCGGTCGCTGCTGAGGAGCGTGGCCTCCAGCCGACCGGCGAGCGCACCGGAGAGGGTGGACTTCCCGCTGCCCGGCAGTCCGCCGACGAGGGTGAGGCCGACGGCGGCGGTGCGCAGATGACGCAGGGTCGTCGAGACCAGCCGCCGTGCCGCCGACTCCGCGCCCGGCGCTCCCTGGCCCGCCTGGATGAGCGACACCTTGGCGCGGACGAACGCGCGGTAGGCGACGTAGTGGTGCCACAGGGACGGGGGTGCGGGGTCGCCGGAGTACTCGCTGTACCGGGCGAGGAAGTATGCCGCCGCCTCCGGGGCGCCGAGCTGTTCCAGGTCCATGGCGAGGAAGGCGGCGTCGTCCAGACCGTCGACGTACCGGAGCCGGTCGTCGAACTCCAGGCAGTCCAGGACGCGGGGGCCGTCGTCGAGGCAGAAGACGTCCTCGGCGAGCAGGTCACCGTGGCCGTCCACCACCCGCCGCTGGGCGATGCGGGAGTCGAACAGCCGCTCGCGGCCGGCGAGATAGCGGCGCACCAGCCGCTCGACCTCGGGCATCCCCTCGGGCACTCCTTCGGGCAGGGAGCCGTCGTCGGCCGAGGCGTGGATCTGCGCGAAGCTCGCCTCCCACCGCGCCGCCAACGCGTCCCGCGTGCCCTGTTCGTCCACCTCCCGGCCGCGGGGCGCCTCCGCGTGCCAGGCGGCGAGCCGACGGGCCACGGCCCGCAGCACGTCGTCGAGCGTCGCGCCCGTGCGCACGAGCCGGGAGAGGCGTCGGTCCGTCGGCATGCGGCGCATCACCACGAGAGGCTCCGCGACCTCGGCGTCGGGACCGGTGAATTCGCCGAGGCCCAGGTACACGTCCGGTGCGAAGCGGCGGTTGAGCGCCACCTCGCGTGCGCAGGCCGTCCGGCGGGCCGCGGGCGAGCTGTAGTCCAGAAACCCCAGATCCACCGGCTTCTTGACCTTGTAGGCGCGGTCGCCGGCGAAGAACAGGATCGCGGTGTGGGTCTCGCACACCTCCGCACGGGGCGGCGGACCCACCGGGTGACCGCGATCAGTCATGGGGGACGACGGCCACCGGGCAGCGCCCGTGGTGCAGGGCGGCGTGGGCGACGGGCCCCAGATGCGGTGCCACCCCGTGCCGGTGCGCCCGCCGCCCGACGACCAGCAGCGCGGCGCCCTCGGCGGCCTGGACGACGGCCCTGGCCGGGCTCGCCAGACGGACGCTGTCGACCACCTCCACCTGCGGGTACTTCTCGTGCCAGGGGCGCAGCGCCTTGCCCAGCTCCTTGCGTGCCTTCTTCGTGATCTCCTCGGTGACGGTGTGGTCCGTCCCCCAGGGCATGCGGGCGTGGAGCGGCACGCTGTGGCCGTGGACGGCGAGCAGGGGCACGCCCCGGGCCGCGGCGGAGTGGAACGCGAAGTCGAGCAGCTCGTCGCCCGGCGTGTGCAGTTTCAGCGCCACGACCACGCGGCTCGGGGGTCCGGTGGCCGGTCCCCGGTCGGCCTGCCCGGCGCGGACCAGGACGACGGGCCGACCGGCCCGCGCCACGACCGGCATGCTGATGTCGCCCATGAAGTAGCTCTCGACGGACTCCAGTCCGCGGGAGCCGAGCACGAGCATCTCGGACTCCGCGGCGGCTCTGACGAGGGCCTCCTGGGCGTCCTCGGGGGCCAGGGTCCCGAGGACGGTCAGCCCCGGATGGTGTGCCTGGAGTTCGGCCTGCGCGGTGTGGACGAGACGTTTCGCCCAGTAGTTCTGGTCGACTTCGGAGGCGACCCGGGCCGGTTCCGGCGCCAGCAGCGGCCACGCGTGCAGCAGTCGCAGGGTGAGCCCCCGCTGCTCGGCCTCGTCGGCGGCCCAGCGGGCGGCGGCGAGGCTCTCGGGTGAGCCGTCCAGGCCCACGGTGACGACGGGTTGCATGGCGGCGGCCTCCGTTTCTCCCCTATCGAGGAGTACCCCATTCCCCTCCGCCGCGCATGTGGACGCTGGGTGAGGAGAGAAAGACGGGTATCGGGGCCGGAAGTCGGCCCACGAGGGACCTTCGGCCCGGTGACCGGAGCCCGCCGGTGTTCGACGGTGGACCGGGAGGGGGGAGCGACCGGCGACTCGGCCGACGCGCCGTACCGGGACTCCGCGTACAAAATGGTGGAGTACGACGGCCGGCCGGTGAGGAAGCTGTCGTCGGTGAACGTCACGGCACCCGGTCCCGCGCAGGTGTTCCGCCCCTGGGGACGGTGAGGCGCGACGGCACTCGCGGTCCGTGCCGGATGAGGAGGATGGCGATGTCGCACACCGCGGAATGGAAGGCCCGTCTCCATATCTTCGAGGACGACGAGGGAACGACGAAGGCGCATCTGGTGCTGGACACCGGCACCACGGCACTCACCGGCCACGGAACCGCGCACTGCCATCCGGCGGACGGTGACGTGCCGGAGATCGGCGACGAGCTCGCGGCGGGCCGGGCGATGAACGACCTCGCCCGCAAACTGCTGCAGGCCGCCGAGCGGGACATCGAGGAGAAGGGCGCACCGCGGCGGGGCACACACCAGCCCGCCGGCTGGCTCCTGTGAAGCGGCCCGGCTCGCCGACACACGTCCGGACACGGAACCATCCGAAGGAGGGGTGGTCACCATGCGAGCCCACCTCGGCGACCAGCTCGTCATCGAGAGCACGACGTCGGGCGCCCCCCGGCGCGACGGCGAGATCGTCGGACTTCGTCATGAGGACGGCACACCGCCGTACGACGTGCGCTGGTCGGACACGGACGAGGTGACGCTCGTGTTCCCCGGGCCCGACGCGCACGTTCACCATCTGGAACACCAGCTGGAACATCATCCGGAACACCAGCCGGAAGGCCGGCTGGAACAACATCTGGAACAACATGGAGAGGTCCCGTCGCCCGGTGCGGCCGATCCCGGCGACCTCGGCCGGCGCGTGGCCGCCGAACGCCGCAGACGAGGACTCGGCCTGGAGGAGACGGCCCGCCGCGCCCGTATGTCGCCCGGCTACCTGTCGTACCTGGAGGAGCACCCCGCCGATCCGAGCGTGGCGGCTCTCATCCGGCTGGCCGACGCCCTGGGCACCACCGTCACGGCGCTGCGCGGCGGCGGAACCGGGCTGCCACCCGGCCAGGCGCACGCGCTGCTGCACCCCCGCCTCGAGGATCTCGACGAGGGCGCATGCCGTGTGCTGCTGTCCACCCACGGCGTGGGACGCGTCGCGGTGACCTCGTCCGACGGCCGGCCCGCGGTCGTACCGGTCAACTACGAGATCATCGGCGACACCATCGCCTTCCGGACCGCCCCCGACTCGCTGCCCGCGGCGGCCGTCGGCACCGAGGTCGCCTTCGAGGTCGACCACGTGGACGACGCCCTGAGCCGGGGGTGGAGCGTGCTCGCCGTAGGCCGCGCGAGCGTCGTCACGGAGCCGGAGGCGGTGCGCGGCCTCGTCGAGCACGCCCACACCCCGCCCTGGGCGGGCGGTGCACGCGAGATGTGGGTGTCCATCCGGCCCACGAGCCTCACCGGCCGCAGGATCACCGCAGAAGAGCCGTAGGCGTCCAGTGAGGGAGGTTCCCCGTGAACCGGCAAGCACTCTCCGACGACCGGGTGGCCGCCCTGGTCCATGACGCGGCTGCCGCACCGTCCATGCACAACGCGCAGCCCTGGCGCTTCCGCTATCTCCGGCACAGCCGCACCTTCGAGCTGCGCGCGGACTTCGAGCGCACCATGCCGCACGCCGACCCCGACACCCGGGCCCTGCATCTCGGCTGCGCCGCCGCCCTGCTGAACCTGAGGGTGGCGGTCGTCCACGAGGGCCTGCGCCCCGAGACCCTGCTGCTGCCCGACCTCGCCGACCGCGCACTCCTCGCGAGTGTGCGGCTGACCGACGCGGACGACGGCGAACGGGACCTCGGCGCGCTGCATCCGGCGATCCACCAGCGGCACACCAGCCGTCACCCGTTCGAGGAGAGGGAGATCCCGGAAGCCGTACGGGAGGCGCTCGCCGCCGCCGCGCGGGCCGAGGGCGCGACGCTGACGTTCCCCACCGGATGGCATCTGCGGGAGGTGCTGGACCTCTTCCAGGAGGCGGAGGCCCGCAACCGCACCGACCGCGGCAGCGACCAGGACCTGACCCGGTGGACCGGCGGCGACGCGGTGTCGGTGGGCAGCGCCGGCGAGGGAGTTCCGCGCTACGCCTACGGGCCGCGCATGCGCGGCGGCCGGGCCCCCATGCGCGACTTCGCCGGGTCCCGCCCGACGGCGGGACGGGAAGTCGCGGACTTCGAACAGAGCCCTCAACTGGCCCTCGTCAGCACGGTCCACGACCGCCGCGAGGACTGGCTCCGGGCCGGCCAGGCCATGGAACGCGTCCTGCTCCTGGCCACCCTGCACGGCCTGTCCGCCTCCTTCGCCACCCAGCCCCTCGAATGGACGGATCTGCGCTGGCCCCTGCGCGATCCGGCGACCGGAACGGGCTCCACCCAGGTCGTGCTCCGTCTGGGCTACGGCCCCAAGGGCCCCGGCACCCCACGCCGGGACGTGTCGCAGGTGCTCGACATCGCTCACTGACGACGACATCACTCACTGATGCCGGAGCGGCGAAGGGCGGACGCCATGGACGGGAGGACGCCATGGAAGGGAGGACGCCATGAGGGTCGGGGTCCTGACCGGTGGCGGGGACTGTCCCGGTCTCAACGCCGTCATCCGCAGCGTCGTACGCAAGGGCGTCCAGGAGTACGGCTTCGATTTCGTCGGCCTGCGCGACGGCTGGCTGGGCGCGCTCCAGGGCAAGGTGGTGCCGCTGGACGTCTCCCACGTGCGGGGGATCCTCCCGCGCGGCGGAACCATCCTCGGTTCCTCCCGCACGAACCCGTTCAAGCACGAGGACGGGGTGGGGCGCGTCCAGGACACCCTCGCCGCGCACGAGGTCGACGCGCTCGTGGTGATCGGCGGCGAGGACACGCTGGGTGCCGCCGCCGAGCTGAGCCGGCAGGGGATCCGGCTGGTCGGCGTGCCGAAGACGATCGACAACGACGTGGTCGGCACCGACTACACCTTCGGCTTCGACACGGCCGTCGGGATCGCGACCGAGGCCATCGACCGCCTCCACACCACCGCCGAGTCGCACATGCGCACCCTGGTGGTGGAGGTGATGGGCCGGCATTCCGGCTGGATCGCGCTGCACGCCGGAGTCGCGGGCGGCGCCAACGTCATCCTCATCCCGGAGCGGCCGTTCGACATCGACCAGGTCTGTGCGTGGGTGCGGAGCCGATTCAGGATCAACTATGCGCCCATCGTGGTCGCCGCCGAGGGAGCCCTGCCCAGGGAGGGGCGGGAGATCCTCAAGGACCGGTCCCTGGACGAGTACGGCCATGTACGGCTGTCTGGCGTCGGAGAGTGGCTGGCCCGGGAGATCTCCCAGCGCACGGGCACGGACGCCCGCACCACGGTCCTCGGCCATGTCCAGCGCGGCGGCACCCCGAGCGCCTTCGACCGGTGGCTGGCCACCCGCTTCGGGCTGCACGCCGTGGACGCGGTCCGGGAAGGGGACTTCGGCACGATGGTGGCTCTGCGCGGGACGCGGATCGTCCGCACCGCGCTGCCGGAGCCCGGGGCGGGCAACAAGACGGTGGATCTGCCGCTGTACGACGAGTTCGGGGTGTTCTTCGGCTGATCCGCTCCGTCCCTCCCGGCCGTCGAGGGGCGGCCGGGAGGGACGGCCGGGAGGGACGGTCGGTTCCGGCCCCGGGGACCGTCCGTCCGTCGGCAGGGACTGATGGCCCATGCCTTCGGTGAGCCCCGATGACGAGAGTGGTGAGGGGACGCCGCTTCGTGGCCAGGAGGCCTGCGATGCGCGAGCGCTCCCCGTGGCGCGGACACCGCGCGGAGGAAAGGGCGGACGACATGGTCGAGCAGTCGAAGCCGAGGGACGGGGTCTCCCCGTCAGGGCCGTCGGTGCCCGGTCGGGCGTGGCTGATGCTCGCGCTGGCCACGATGGGTTTCGCGGTCAACTTCTGGGCGTGGGCGCTGCTGAGCCCGTTGGGTCCGCGGTTCAAGGAGAGTCTGGATCTGTCGTCGTTCCAGCAGTCGCTGCTGGTGGCGGTGCCGGTGGTGGTCGGCTCCCTGGGCCGTATCCCGGTGGGTGCGCTGACGGACCGGTTCGGCGGCCGGGTCATGTTCCCGATCGTGACGGCGGTCACCATCGTCCCGGTGCTCTACCTCGGTCTGGCCGGGCACTCCTCGCTCACCGCTCTGCTGATCGGCGGGTTCTTCCTCGGCATCGGCGGCACGGCGTTCGCCGTCGGCGTCCCCTTCGTCAACGCCTGGTTCCCGCCGCAGCGGCGTGGTCTGGCCATCGGGGTCTTCGGCGCCGGCATGGGCGGCACCGCGATCAGTGCCCTGACCACGGTGAAGCTGGTCGACGCGCACAGCATGGCGACCCCGTTCCTGATCACCGCCGCGACGCTCGCCGCCTACGCCGTGGCCGCGGCGCTGCTGCTGCGCGACGCGCCGGGCCGGACGGTGCCGGCCGAGCCGCTGGGACGCCGGCTGGCGGCCACGTTCCGGCTGGGGATCACCTGGCAGGCTTCCGCGCTGTACGCGGTGGCGTTCGGCGGCTATGTGGCCTTCTCCGTCTACCTGCCCACCTACCTCAAGACCGGTTACGGCCTGACCCAGGCGGACGCCGCGAACCGGATGGCGGGGTTCGTGCTCCTCGCGGTGGCGATGCGGCCGATGGGCGGCTGGCTGTCGGACCGGCTGGGTCCGGTCCGGGTGCTGGCCGGTTCGCTGGCCGTGGTCGTGGCCGGGGCCGTGGCGCAGTCGTTCACCCCGGCGCTGGCGCCGGCGGGCACGATCGCCTTCCTGGCCATGGCCGCCGCCCTCGGCGCGGGCAGCGGCGCGACCTTCGCCCTGGTGGCCCTGCTGACCCCCGCCGAGCGGGTCGGCTCCGTCACGGGCGTGGTCGGCGCCGCGGGCGGGCTCGGCGGCTTCCTGCCCCCGCTGGTGATGGGCTCGCTCTACGGCGCGTACGAAACCTACGCCGCCGGTCTCGCCCTGCTCGCGATCGTGGCCGCCGCGGCCCTGGCCTACACCCTCACCGCCGTCCGCGCCGCCGTCCAGGGCGGCGGCCGGGCTCCGCGCCCCGGCGGAGGGCAGCGGCACCGCACCGCCCACACCACGGTGTGAGCGACCACGGACGGCGACGGACGGACGAAGGAGAACCACCGGTGTGCGAGTACTGCGGCTGCCAGGCGCTGGAGACGATCGACGAACTGACCCGGGAGCACGATGAGGTGGTGCGCCTCATCAGCCACCTCGGCCCCGCCCACCGGGAAGGCGGTGTGATCCGGATCGCGGAGATCGCCAGGGACATCGCGAAGGTGCTCGGCCCGCACACCCAGGTCGAGGAGCGGGGCCTGTTTCCCGCTCTGGCCGGTGACTTCCCCGACCAGATCGCCGCTCTGGAGGCGGAGCACCGCACCGTCGAGGCGGTGCTGGACGAGGCGAACGGCGCGTTCCTGACCGATCCGACCTGGCCGGACCGCCTGATGGAGGCGATGGCCCTGCTGCGGAACCACATCCTCAAGGAACAGGACGGCGTCTTCCCGGCCGCGCTGGCCCACCTCGGCACCGAGCAGTGGGAAGCGGTCGAGGCCGCACGGGCCGCGGCGGGCGGCACCCTGTCCCGGCCGGCCGTGTGAAGCCCGGCCCGCACGGCGAACCAGCACCCGTAGGTCCCCGGCCCGCAGTTGGCCGGGGACCTACGGGGCACGCGGGGACACGGTGCGTCTGGCGGCCTGTCAGAACATGTCGATGCCGGGTCCCCTGGCCCTGGTGGTCGGCAACTGCGACACCGTCGGTGAGGGACTCGACTGCGCGTCACGCTTCCTGTTCGTGCACGCCCCTGCGCTCCGCCTCTCCCGCGAGCCGGATCCGGAGCGCCCGGAGCACGACTCGGCGGGATGCCGGGAGAACCGCGCCCTCACACCTTGACCAGCAAGGGGATGCGTCCCTGCTGGACGACGGTCCCGTCCGTGCGGAGCAGCGTCAGCCGTCGGTCCAGGACCCCGGTGTCCCCCGAGCGGGTGCGCCGCACACCGAGGATCTCCAGCCGGCAGGTCAGGGTGTCACCGATGCGGATCGGCGCCAGGAAGCGCCAGTCCTCGACCGAGAGCAGCGCGACGGAGGACCCCTCGAAGACGCCGAGCCGCGACACCAGTCCCATCGCCATCGACATACCGAGCAGCCCGTGGGCGATCCGCTCCCCGAAGCGGCCCTCCGCGGCGCGCGCGGCGTCGGTGTGCACCTCGTTGGTGTCCCAGGTGGTGGCGGCGAACGACACGATGTCCGCCTCGGTGACGGTGCGTCCCTGGGTCACGAACACCTGTCCCACCTCGAAGTCGCCCAGCACCCAGGGCCGGGGCAGGGGCGCCGTCACCGCAGCTCCCGCTTGAGGATCTTGCCGGTCGACGTCATCGGCAGATCGTCACGGAACTCCACGAGACGGGGGTACTTGTAGGCGGCCAGCTGTTCGCGGCACCACGCCACCACGTCGTCCGGGGTGAGCGCCGCACCCTTGTGCGGGATGACGTACGCCTTGACCTCCTCGCCGTGCCGGGCGTCCGGGACGCCGACGACCGCGGCGAGGGAGATCGAGGGATGTGCCATCAGGACCTCCTCGATCTCCCTCGGGTACACGTTGAACCCACCTCGGATGATCATGTCCTTGACGCGATCGACGACGTAGTAGTAGCCGTCCCGGTCACGGCGCGCGAGATCGCCGGAGCGGAACCAGCCGTCCCGGATCACCTCGGCGGTCGCGTCCGGACGTCCGTGGTAGCCCTTCATCACGTTGGGGCCGCTGATGACGATCTCGCCGACCGTGTCCGGCCCCTCGACGCGCGTCCAGTCGTCGGCGATCAGCGCCATCCGCACGCCGGGGACGGGCAGACCGATCGAGCCCGGGCGCGGGACCGCGTCCGGGGGCGCGAAGGACGCCACGGGTGACGTCTCCGACAGGCCGTAACCCTCGCGCACCCGTAGCCCGAACCGCGCGTGGAACTCCCGCGCCAGCTCCACCGGCATCGACGAGCCCCCGGCCAGCGCCACCCGCAGGGCGGGGGCGGGCGGTCCGTCGCCCGGCCGCTCCGCCAGCGCCCGCAGCATGCCCCAGTACATCGTGGGCACACCGGCGAAGAAGGTGACGTCGTGTTCGGCGAGGGCGTCGAGTGCCGCCTTCGGCTCGAAGCGCGGCAGCGTGACGACCGTGCCGCCGAAGCGTACGGCGGAGTTCATCACCACCGTCTGCCCGAAGGAGTGGTAGAGCGGCAGGACGCACAGGTAGGTGTCGGGCCGGTCCTCGTCCGCCCCGAACAGCGGGGCGGAGATCGCGGCGTTGCCGCGGAGGTTGGCGTGGGTCAGCTCGGCGCCCTTCGGCCGGCCGGTCGTCCCGCTGGTGTAGAGGATGACCGCGGTGTCGTCGTCGGCGCGTTCCACCGCGCGCGGGCTCCCGTCCCGGTCGTCGAGACCGGCGAGGAACCGCGACGGGCGGCCTTCGGCCGGGGGATCCATCAGGATGAGTTCCCGGCACTCCTCGACGGCCTCGAACCCTTCCCGCACGGTCGTGTGGACGGGCAGGGACGCGTCCCCGCCGACACAGGCCACGGCCACCGCCCCCGAATCCCGGAGGTGATAGGCGACCTCACCGCCCTTCAGCAGCACGTTCAGCGGTACGACGACGGCGCCCGCCTTGAGGATGCCGTAGTACGCGACAGGGAAGAACGGCACGTTCGTGCACGACAGGGCCACCCGGTCCCCGGGCCGCACGCCCTTGTCCCTCAGGAGGGTCGCGAACTGCGAGGCGCGCAGGTCCAGGACGTCGTACGTCATCCTCTCGCCGCCCGCCACGACGGCCGTCCGGCCGCCGTGCCGAGCCGCCGTGTCCTCCAGGAAGGCCGCGAGGCTCGTCATGCCGTCCTCGCGTCCGCCGCCGGGACGCCGGCCGTCTCCCAGCGGCCGAGGATGTCCTCCAGCGCGCCGAAGGTCTCCGGCGCGGGCGGTGCGGGCTGGGTCCGGGAGAAGCGCGGTGAGGACGCCGGCTGGGTCAGGCCGTCCACGGACACGAACGCGGACCGGTGCGCGAGATGGGGGTGGCGGACCGCCTCGTCGAAGCTCAGCACCGGCGTGACGCACGCGTCGGAGCCCTCGAACGTCTCGGCCCACTCCGCCTGCGTCCGGCGCGCGAAGGCCGCCGCGATCGCGCGGCGCAGCTGCGGCCACCCCGTGCGGTCGTACTGCCGGGGCAGGGACTGCGGGTCGAGCCCCAGCCCCTTGAGCGCCAGTGCGTAGAACTTGGGCTCCAGCGCCCCGATGGCCACCAGCCGCCCGTCGGCGCAGGCGTAGGTGTCGTAGAACGGCGCGCCGCCGTCGAGGATGTTGGTGCCTCGGCCGCCGGGCCAGCGGCCCGCCGCACGCCAGGACCAGATCATCGCCGAGAGGGTGAGCGTCCCCTCCGTCATGGAGACGTCGACGACCTGTCCGCGCCCCGAGCGCTCACGCTCGACGATCGCCGACAGGATGCCCAGGAGAGCGAACATGGAGCCCCCGCCGAAGTCCGCGACGAGATTGAGCGGGGGCACCGGAAGCCGGCCCGGGCGGCCGATGGCGTCCAGCACCCCGGTCGCCGCCAGGTAGTTGAGGTCGTGCCCGGCGACTTGTGCCTCGGGGCCGTCCTGGCCCCAGCCGGTCAGCCGGGCCACGACGAGGCGGGGGTTCTCGGCGACGAGGCCGGCGGGGTCGAGCCCGAGGCGTTCCATCACTCCGGGGCGATACCCCTCGATGGCGACGTCCGACACGGACAGCAGCCGGCGCACACACGCCAGACGCTCGGGGTTCTTCAGGTCGGTGGGCACGGTCAGACGTCCGCGCCTGACGATGGTGTCCTGGCCGACGACTTGGTCGGGCTCCGCGCTCTTGCCGGGCCTTTCGAGCCGTACGACCTCCGCACCGAGGTCTGCCAGGAGCATCGCGGCATGGGGACCGGGGCCGATGCCGGCGAACTCCACGACCCGCAGGCCGGTCAGCGGACCGCCGTTCATGAGACCGGGGGGAGGGCCACGAAGCCCAGCGAGTCGGTCATCTCTTTCGCGGTGGCGCACAGGACGTCGATGTCGCCCTCGTAGTGCAGCACCCCGCCGATGCCGAAGCGGATGTAGTCGCCGGCCAGTTCGTCGCAGTCCATCGACGGGGTGAACCAGCCGCTGATGCCGTTGAGCATGTCCATCAGCGCCACCGACGCGCGACGCGGGTTGACGACCTTGAACTCGCCCTTCCTCGCCCCCGCCATGACGACGTCGCGGACCCGCCGCTGGTAGTAGCGCATGTAGTCGTCCACGGTCTGGCGGTGCTCCGGGCTGAGCGCCTTGACCTCGGTCCACACGACCCGGTACTCGACGCGACGCGAGGCGACATGGATGACATGGCCGCGGCTCAGTGCCGCGAGGCGCTCCGCCGGGGTGCCGGGTTCGTCGAGGACGGTCATATAGCCCTCGACCGAGCTGCGGACCACCAGCAGCGCGATCTGGTAGAGGATCTCCTCCTTGGACCCGAAGTGGTTGTAGAGGCTGGCCCCCCGCATGCCGACGGCCTCGGCGACGTCACGCATGCCGGCGGTGTGGTAGCCGCTCTCGGCGAAGAAACTGGCCGCCGCCGTCACGATCTCGTCGCGGCGGGTCGGCTTCCCGGCCGGCGCGGCCGGCTTCACCGATTCCAGGGAATTGAGTTTGCGAGCTCTCTCGGGCGCGGTCATCGGGCTTCCTCCGTCGGACGGATCTTGCGCAGCTCGCGCTTGAGCACTTTGCCCTGCGCGTCGGTGGGGAACTCCTCGACGATCCGGATCGCCTTGGGGGCCTTGTACGACGCCATCGACGCCTTGCAATGGGCGATCAGGTCGGCCTCCCCGGCGGGGAAGGCGTCGCTCAGGATGACGAACGCCGTGACGGCCTCGGACCAGTAGTCGTCCGGCAGACCGACCACCGCGGCCCGCAGGACGGACGGGTGCTTCTGCAGGACCCGCTCCACCTCCTGCGAGGACACGTTCATCCCCCCGGTCTTGATGACGTCCTTGCTGCGATCGTAGAAGAACAGGTTGCGGTCGGCGTCGACGCGGACGATGTCCCCGGTGTGGACCCAGCCGTCGGCCATCACCGCGGCGGTGCGTTCCGGGTCCTTGTAGTAGCCCAGCATCACCGAGGGCGAACGGCACCACAGTTCGCCGATCTCCGCGTCCTCGCCGTCGGCGCCGACGACCCGTGTCTCCAGGTGCGGGACCGCCTTCCCGATCCAGGTCGGGTCCTGGCCGGGCACCTCGGCGAGGGACTTGAAGAACCCGACCGATCCCAGCTGGGTCAGCTCGCCCTGGCCCCAGTACGTCCCCCAGACCATGTCGGGCGCGGCCGTCCCCCAGGCGTCGGTGGCGAACGGTGACAACGTGCCGCCGTAGGTCAGACAGCGCTGGACCCGGCCGACCGTGCCGGGACCGAAGTCGGGGTGGCGGCACAGGGAGAGGAAGAGGGTCGGTGTCTGCGCCACGACGTTGATCCCCTCGTCACGGATCGTCGCGAGCGTCGCGCCGGGCTCCAGTGTGCTCGGCAGGACGACCGTGGCGCCGATGAGCGTGAGGGAGGTCAGGCTGCCGATGCCGGCGATCGTGTGGAACGGCATGGCGAACAGCCAGACGTCGTCCGGGGTCACGCGCAGTCCCCAGGTCCACGACGGCGTCGTCGAGACCATGTAGTTGCGGTGCGGGATCATGACGCCCTTGGGGGCGGATTCGGTGCCGCTGGTGTAGACGATCAGCGCGAGGTCGTGCTCGTCGACGTCCGTGTCGGGCTCGGTCTCCGGCCGGCCCTGTTCCAGGGCCGCCCAGGAGATCCAGCGTCCGCCGGCCTGGTTCTCGGCCTGGCTCTCGGCCTGGTTTCCGGTCTCGTTCCCGGTCGCGCCGAGGACCACCGCGAGAGCCGGGGGCGCCTCGTCCAGCACCGGGTCCACGACGGGGAGCAGTTCGGCTGCCACGACCAGCACCGCGGGCTCGGCGTGCACGAGCTGCTGCAGCACCTCGTCGGGGCGGAACATCGTGTTGATGCCGGTGAAGCTGGCGCCGATCCTGAGCGCCGCGTAGTAGGCGACGATCACCTCGACGCGGTTGCGCGACATCACGGCGACGCGGTCGCCGCGGCCCACGCCGTGGGCGAGGAAGGCGTGGGCGAGGCGGTTGGCCCACCGGTCGAGTGCGGCGTACGTGGTGTCCAGCCGTTCACCGGCCGGGCCGTACGACACGACGGCGGTCTTGGCCGGCTGGTTGCGGGCGTGGCGGCGCAGCTGGTCGCCGATCGTGGCGCGGCCGAGGGGTGAGCGATGGACCGGGGGGAGATCGGTCATCAGGGCCTCCGGGGAGTCGCAGGGATCAGGACCGGAAGAGCGGCGAGCCGAATCTGTCGAGGTAGACGAACTCCTCGACCGGCGTCCGGGTCAGCTTGCGGGGGAAGGGCCTGGCGGGGTAGCCGACGGCGAGATGGGCGGCCGTGAGGAAGCCGTCCGGGATGTCGAGCAGCTTGGTGACATCCGGCTCGACGGAGCACAGCAGCGTCGTGAGCGCCGACGCGATGCCCTGGTTGCGCAGGGCCAGGCAGAAGTTCTGCACCAACGGGTAGATCGAGGCCCCGCCGACCACGCCGATCCTGTCGAGCCCCGCGTCGGTGGCGTGCAGACTGCCGATCTCGGCGCAGACCACCACGAGCACGGGGTGGTTCGCCAGGTTGCGGGCGAAATGGTCGGCCGCCTCCACGGTCTTCGGTACGGCGGTGACCTGGACGTCGCCGGAGTGGATCCCGTCGTAGTAGGCGCGCCACATCGGCTGGTAGAGCTCCGCGAGCGCCCGCTTGGTGTCCTGGTCACGGATCACGACGAAACGCACGGGCTGGCGGTTGCCGCCCTGCGGCGCGCAGCGCGCCGCCTCGAACGCCGTGTAGAGCGCTTCGTCCGGTACGGGCCGGTCGCTGTAGTAGCGGCAGGTCCCGGTGCTGACCATCGCCTCGATCAGGTCCATGATCTCACCCTTCGGTCCAGCCAAGCCGGAACTGACCGGCGTTAGTCTGTCGAGGGGCATCCTGCGTACGTCTTCCGTCCCATGTCAACCGTCTTGCCGTCGAACATCGCGGCTTTTCACCGGTTTTTTCGCCGGAAGGGCGCTCATCGGTGAACGCCTCTGGTGAACCGAGACTATCCGTCGTTAGTATCGGCCGGCATGACCCATACCCTGCCCCCCGAGTCGCGTGTCCTCGACCCGGCACAGCTCGACTCCGCGCTGCGGTTCGCGAACATCCCGGTGCTCCTGGCGGTGACCTTCCAGCTCACGGGAGACCGCGTCTGGCTGTCCTCGCGCTACCGGCCCACGCGCAGTGCCGGAATGGACGAGAACGCCACCGGCGGCCTCCCGGAGGAGGTCCAGGAAGAGGTGCGGCGCGGTGCCGCCGCCGCCGTCACCGCCTGGAGCCGAGGAGCTCCCGTCGCGGTGCCGAGCCCTTCGGGCGCCCTGCTGACGGAGCTGCTCACCTTCGTCAACGGCGAGGACGTACCGCGCGAGTTCGAACCGATGATGGCCGAGTTCCTCGGCCACCGCCCGACCGTGTCACCGGTGACGTCGCCGCCCCGCCCGCGGGCCCGGCGGACGAAGGTCCTGGTCGTCGGAGCCGGAGTGGCCGGGCTGCTGTCGAGCCTGCGGCTGCGGGAGGCCGGTATCGAGCACACGGTCGTCGAGAAGAACCTGCAGGTCGGCGGCGGCTGGTGGGAGAACACCTATCCCGGGTGCGGCGTGGACACGCCCAGCTTCCTCTACTCGTACTCGTTCCGGCCGCACCGCTGGAGCACGTACTTCGGCAAGCGCGACGAGGTCCAGGCCTATCTGGAGGCGTTCGCGGACGAGCACGACCTGCGGCGCGGCATCGTCTTCGGCACCGAGGTCACCGGGCTCGAGCACGACGGGACCGACGGCGGCTGGACGGCGACCCTGCGCGCGGCCGACGGCACGGTCACCACCCTGCGGGCGGACGCGGTGATCTCGGCCGTCGGGGTGCTGAACCGTCCGAAGGTGCCCGACCTGCCCGGCATGGCCGACTTCGGCGGCGAGCTCTTCCACTCCGCGCGCTGGCCGGACGACATCGACCTCGCCGGACGCCGGGTCGCCGTGGTCGGTGCCGGTGCCAGTGCGATGCAGATCGTGCCGGCCGTGGCCGGAAGGCCGCGCTCGCTGACCGTCTTCCAGCGCTCGCCCCAGTGGATCGCGCCCAACGCCGACTACTTCCGCCCCGTGGAACCGGGCGTCCACTGGCTCATGGAGAACGTCCCCCGCTACGCGCGCTGGTACCGGGCGAAGCTCGGGTGGATCTTCAACGACCGCGTGCACCCCACGCTCCGGATCGACCCGGACTGGGACACCGGCGGCCGGTCCGTCAACGCCGTCAACGACGGTCACCGCCGCTTCTACACGCGCTACATGGAGGAACAGCTGCGCGGCCGGCCGGATCTGCTGGAGAAGTGCGTCCCGGACTACCCGCCGTTCGGTAAACGCATGCTGCTGGACAACGGATGGTACGCGGCCCTGCGCCGGGACGATGTCCACCTCGTCACCGAGGGCGTCGGCGCCTTCACGCCGACAGGGCTGGTCGACACCGCGGGGCGGCATCACGAGGCGGACGTGGTGGTGCTCGCCACGGGGTTCGAGAGCACCCGCTATCTCCACCCGATGTCCGTGCGAGGCCGGTCCGGGCGGCTGCTCACCGATGTGTGGGGCGACCATGACGCGCGCGCCTATCTGGGGATGACCGTGCCGGACTTCCCCAATCTGTTCGTGCTGTCGGGCCCCAACACCGGGCTCGGGCACGGCGGCAGCTTCTTCACCATCGTCGAGTGGCAGGTGCGCTACGTCGTCGAGGCCCTGGAACTGCTGCAGGCGAAGGGGGCGAGGACCGTGGAGTGCCGGCCCGGGGTGTACGAGACGTACAACGCGGCCGTCGACGCGGCCCACGCCCAGCTCGTGTGGGTGCATCCCAAGATGACGAACTGGTACCGCAACGCCGCGGGCCGTGTCGTGGCCGCCTCGCCGTGGCGCATCGTCGACTACTTCGCGATGACCCGACGCGTGAACCCGGACGACTTCGAGTGGCGCGGCATCGGGCTGTCGTCGCAGGACGAACCATCGTTCGAGGGATGACCGAAAACAGCGGGGTCAGGTTTTCCCTGCATGGTCCTTGACAGGTGATTTGACCCACACCTAGCCTCCACAACGCAGGCTAACCGCTGTTCGTAAATGGCTGAGATCGGTCGGAAATCCATCCGGAGATATCGCTCACCGCGGTTCGTCTTTTGTGGATCTCAAGGAGGAGATCGCATGAACGCACCATCCCTGCCCCGACGGCACACCGCCCGACGTACCGGCCGCCTGGTTCTCGGCGGCGTCGTTTCCGCGGCGGCCGTCCTGCTCACCGCCTGCTCCTCGGGATCGAGCACGAGCACGTCCACCGACCTCGACAAGTCCGCGACCAGCAGCCTGGCGAAGAAGGCGGCGGACCTCGTCACGAGCACCATGGGCAAGTTCTCCTACAGCGCCGGCGATTTCCCGACCGCGCCCGACCAGATCACCCCCTACACCACCTGGAACGGGCCGAAGACCGCGCCGAAGCCGGCCGCCAAGGCCGACATCCAGGTCATCGTCTGCACCAAGGGAGCCGCCGCCTGCGTCGCCTCCGCCAACGGCGTCGTCGCGGCGGCCAAGGCCCTCGGCTGGACCGCCGACATCATCGACGGCGGCGGCACACCCCAGGGATACTCCCAGGCGTTCGACACCGCCATGAGCCGCAAGCCCGACGCGATCATCGGCATAGCGGTCCCGACCCTCGCGGTCGGCGACAAGCTCGCCGAGGCCAGATCCAAGGGGATCGTCACGGTCGTCAACGGCGACACCCAGCCCAAGTCCGGCGAGCTGTACGACGCGTACGTGTCGTTCCGGATGCCGCTGATGGAGTCGCTGCTGGCGTACGCGGAGATCGCACGCACCGACGGCAAGGCCAACTCGATCGTGCTCACCGATCCGTCCGCGCCCTCGCTCATCGAGGCGATGGGCCAGTACAAGAAGGTCATGGCGACCTGCTCGGGATGCCGGACCACCGACGTGAGCTGGAAGATCACCGATGCGGCGGACCCCACCAAGGTCAACGCGATCATCGCGGGGGCCCTGGCCAAGAACCCGACCGCGACGACCCTGACGGTCCCCTACTCCGTCGGGCTGCCGGCGGTCGTGCAGGCGGTCGCCTCGGCGGGCAAGTCGGACCAGGTCAAGATCCTCGTCAAGGACGCCGACTCCGCCGGGCTCGACGCGCTCAAGAGCGGTCAGATCCTCTACAACGCCGGAGCCTCCCCGGCCTGGGCGGGCTGGGCGGCCGTCGACCAGGTCGTGCGCGGGCTGGCCAAGCAGCCGTATCTCGCCGGGGACAAGACCGGTCTCGGTGTGGTGACCTTCGACAAGGCGACCGTTCCGGCCGACACCGACATCGACAAGTGGAGCGGCATCGTCGACTTCGCCGCCGAGTACAGGAAGATCTGGGGGGTCTCCTGAGATGGGAGACGCCGCCGCCCCCGCGCTGCAGGTGACCGGAGTGACCAAGGTCTACGGCGGCGAGGTCGCCCTGGCCGACGCGGACCTCCGGGTCGGCCGCGGGGAGGTCCACGGACTGCTCGGGGCCAACGGCGCGGGCAAGTCGACCCTGGTCAAGATCGTCTCAGGCGCCGTACCCCAGGACGCCGGCACCGTCACGATCGGCGGGGTGACACTGCCGCCCCACCACCGGCCGGCCGCCGCCGCGGCACTCGGACTGGCGATCATCCACCAGGACCGCGCCCTGTGCCCGGGCCTCACCATCGCCGAGAACATCGCGCTCGTCGTGGGCTTCCCACGGCGGCGCCGCCTCATCGACCAGGCCGCGCTGCGCGAGCTCGCGCAGTCCTCCCTCGACCGCGTCGGTCTGCGCACCGACGTCGGCACCCTCGTCTCCGATCTGCCGATCGCCGAGCAGACCCTCGTGGCGATCGCCCGGGCGCTCGCCCAGCGCGCGAGCGTGCTGATCCTCGACGAGCCGACGGCGAACCTCGGCGCGGTCGACGCGCGGCTCCTCTACGACCGGATCCGCGGCCTCGCCGCCCAGGGCGTCGCCTGCGTCCTGATCAGCCACGCCCTCGACGAGTGCCTGGCGATCTGTGACCACGTCACGGTCCTGCGTGACGGCGCCGTCGTCGCCAGCCGCCCGGCGGCCGGCCTGACCGGCCGAGAACTGGCCGCGCTGGTCGTCGGACAGGACGTCACCACCGACCGGCACGACCGGCCCGAACTCCCGGCCTCCACCACCCCACGCCTGCGCGTCCGCGGCATCCGCCACGAACGGCTCGTCCCCCTGACGTTCGACGTCGCACCCGGCGAGGTCGTCGGAGTGACAGGTCTGCCCGACTCCGGGCATCTGCTGGTGGGCGAGATCGTCGCGGGCGCCGCCGGCGCCGACGGGGGCGAACTGCTCCTCGACGGATCGCCCTACCGCCCGGCGGCCCGGCCCCGCTACCGCTCGGACCGGGTGGCCTACGTCCCACCGGACCGGGTGCGCGACGGGCTCGCCGTCGACCTCACCGCACGCGAGAACCTCTACCTCGACGGACGCACACCGGTGTCCAACGAGCGGCTCGGCCGCAAGGCGGAAGCACGGCACGCCGCAGCCCTGCTGACGGAGAGCGGAGTCCGCCCCGCCGACCCGGAGACCACACTGTCGACACTGAGCGGCGGCAACATGCAGAAGGTGCTGCTGGCCAAGTGGCTGGCGACCGAACCCCGGCTGCTCGTCCTGGCCGAGCCGACCGTCGGCGTCGACATCGGCGCCCGCGAGGACCTCTACACCCGCGTCCGCGCGGCCCGCGACACCGGCATGTCGGTGCTTCTGACCAGCTCGGACCTGGAGGAGACGCTGAAGCTCAGCGACCGGGTCCTCGTGATGCGCTACGGCGAGGTCGTCGCCGAGCGCCGGTGCGACGACCTCACCCTCGACGAGCTCACCGCCCTGACGAACGGCTCACGCGAAGGACAGCCACGATGACGACCCAGCATGCCATGTCCTCCTCCACGCCCTCCGCGTCCCCCGCCCCCGCAGACCCTCCCCCGGGCGAGGCGCCGGCTCCGCGGCGCCGCCTGACGGGCCCCGACGGACTGGGCGCGTACTCGCTCGTCGGCGTGCTCGTCGTCATGCTCGTCGGCTTCTCCGTGGCGCGACCCGACTCGTTCGGAACGCTCGACAACTTCCGGGCCGTGCTCAACAACCAGGTCACCGTCGTCTTCCTGGCGATGGCCGTCACCCTGCCGCTGGTCGTCGGCGAGTTCGACCTCTCGGTGGCGTCGACGTTCGGCTTCTCGCAGATGCTGACGGTCGGCCTGGTGCTCCAGCACGGCGTACCGGTCGTGGCGGCGATCGCGGCGGCCCTGGTGATGTCGGCCCTCGTCGGCCTCGCCAACGGAATCGCGATCACCCGGTTCGGCATCAACTCCTTCATCGCCACACTGGCCAGTGGAAGCATCGTCAGCGGTGCCACACTGGCCTATTCCAAGGGTGAGAGCGTCTACGGCGCCGCCCCCACGGCACTCACCGACCTCTCGCGCAGCGAACTCCTCGGACTCAAACTGCCGGTGGTCTACGCGGCGGTGACCGTCTTGGCGCTCGCGGTCGTCATGAACCGGATGCCGCTGGGCCGTCGCCTCTACGCCACGGGCAGCAACCGGCGGGCCGCCGAACTCTCCGGCATCCCGGCAGGCCGGTACATCATGCTGACCTTCGTCGGCGTGTCCCTGCTCGCGGGGGTGGGCGGGGTCCTCCTCGGCGCGAGCATCGGGGCCGCCACCCCCGACACCGGCAACGCCCTGCTCATCCCGGCCTTCGCCGGTGCCTTCCTCGGCGCCACGGCGATCACCCCGGGACGCTTCAACATCGTCGGCACCCTGGTCGCGGTGTACGTCGTCGGGGTCGCCGTGGCCGGCCTCCAGCAGATCGGCGTGGCGCTGTGGGTCGAGCCGGTGTTCAACGGCGCCGTGCTCTTCATCGCCGTGGGGCTGTCCTCGTGGACGGCCAGGAAGCGCAAGCGGCGCGCCGAGCGCGCCCGCATCAAGGAACTCGAACTCCGGCGAGAGGAGACCGCCCGATGAGCGCACCCGCCCGGACCATGCGCGCGGCGCTGGTCACGGCGTACGAAGGCCCCGACGCACTGGTCGTACGGGAGGTCGACGAACCCCCGTACGACGCGGATGCGGTGCGTATCTCGGTACGGGCCGCCGGCGTCACCTTCCCCGACCTCCTCGTCACCCGAGGGCTCTACCAGGTCAAGCCCGAACTGCCCTTCGCCCCCGGCCTGGAGGTGGCGGGCGTCGTGCTCGACGCCCCGGCCGGCTCCGCCTTCCGCCCCGGAGACCGGGTCGCGGCCTTCCTCACCTTCGGCGGCTTCGCCGAGGTCGTCTCCGTCGACCCGGCCCATGTCGTGCCGCTCCCGGACGGGACCGACTTCGTGACCGGCGCCGCGCTCGTCGTCAACCACTGCACGGCGCACTTCGCACTCGGCCGGCGCGGTGGACTGCGGCCGGGACAGACGGTGCTGGTCCACGGCGCCGCCGGCGGGCTCGGGACCGCCGCGGTGCAGGTCGCCCGGGCGGGGGGAGCCCGGGTCATCGCAGTCGCCTCCAGCGACGCCAAGGCCGAACTCGCCCGTCGCTGCGGCGCCGACGAGGTCGTGTCCCCGGACGGCTTCCGCGAGGCCGTCCGGACACTGACCGGGGGGCACGGCGTCGACCTGGTCGTCGACCCGGTCGGCGGAGACAGGTTCACCGACTCGGTCCGGTCCCTCGCACCGGAGGGCAGACTCCTGGTGCTCGGCTTCGCCTCCGGTGACATCGCCACCGTGCGCACCAACCGGCTCCTGCTCGGCAACTCCGGTGTGCTCGGCGTGGCATGGGCGGAGTACGTACGGCTGAACCCCGGCCACCTCGCCGAACAGTGGGCGCAGATGCTGCCGTACATCGTCTCGGGAGAGTTCCGACCGGTCGTCCAGGCGACCTGCTCGCTCACCGACGTGGCGGATACGCTCCGTGCCGTCGAGAAGCGCACCGCGCTCGGCAAGTTCGTCGTCGACCTGGGCGAGGGGCGGCACGGGGAGCCACGACCGGCATGATCTCCGCCGGTGAACGCGCGACGCCCAACCCCTCCGACTGCCGTGGCCTCCTGTTCGAGCGTTGCCTCTGGTGCGGCACGGCGTCCTACCGCCGCTCGTTCTGCCGGACCTGCGGTTCCGCGGAATTCACCACGGAACGCAGTACCGGCGTGGGGGTCGTCGTCCGCCTGTACGGTCCGGCTCATCGGAACACGGTGTCCGTGACGATGCAGGAGGGCTTCAACGTGCTCTGCGAGTTCACCGGCGTCTCGCCGCTGATGCTGGCCGTCGGAGCGCGGGTGACGGTCGTACGGGCCGTCGCCACTCCTGAACAGGGCCTTCCCGTCATGGAGTTCGAGCGCACCGAACTGATCCCGGGGACCGCGTGAGTGGATTCCCCGGATGTTCTGAAGGCTCAACCGGGATCAGCTGCGGTCAGCGGTTGCCGGGCAGGGCCGCGTCGTAGCGCCCGCGCGCGTCCTCCACTTCGCGCAGATGCGCGGTTCCCCACTCGTTCAGGTGCATGAACAGGCTCCCCAGGCTGAGCCCCAGTGCACTGATCTCGTACTCCACCCGCGGCGGGACTTCGGCGTGGTAGGTGCGGGTGATGAGGCCGTCACGCTCCAACTGCCGGAGTCGCTGGGTCAGTACCTTCGGAGTGATCACGGCGATGCGGCTTTCGAGTTCGCTGAAACGCTGCCGTCCGAATGTGTGGAGCATCCACAGGATCGGAGCCGTCCAGCGGCTGAACAGCACCTCCACGACGGGAGTGATGGGGCATGCGTTCTCCGGGGGTGCGTCCGTCTTCGGCCGAGTCACCGCCTGCTGTGTGTCCTGTGCCACACACCCCTCCTTCGCCATTACTTTCCTATAGGTACCTACTGTAACCAGGGCGCTAGCGTCGTCGGCGGAAGTGCTTTTACCGCTCGGTACGGAGACCACCCATGGCGACCTTGCTGCACCTCGATTCCTCTGCTTTCTCGGGAGAGGCCTCCGCCTCTCGTGCCGTGACCGACGCGTTCCGCCTGGCCTGGGAGGAACAGCACCCCACAGGCACGGTGATCTACCGCGACCTCGCCGCCGATCCGATCCCGCACATCACCGCCGACGCCTACAAGGCGGGCGGGCTGGATCCGGCCGAGCACACCGAGGCGCAGGCCGCTGCCTTCGCGAAGCGCCTGCAGCTCGTCGAGGAGCTGGAAAGCGCCGACGCGGTACTGATCGGCGCGCCGATGTACAACTTCGGGATCCCCTCGGCCCTCAAGGCGTGGTTGGACAACGTGATTCTCATGGGGCGCACGGCGCGCTCCCAGGACTCGAAGGTGAAGGGCGTCCGCGTTGTCGTGGTGTCCAGCCGTGGCGGCTCCTATGCTCCGGGCACCCCGATGGAACCGCACGAGTACGTGCTGAACTACCTGGAATCAGTGCTCTCGGTGATCCTCGAGATGGATCCCCGATTCATCGTCGTGGATCTGACCGGGGCCGCGCTCATTCCTGACTTCCGGCACCTGATTCCGCTCGCCGAGGAGTCGCGTGCGAGGGCTTTCGAGGATGCCGCCGCAGAAGCCAAGGAACTCGCCGGACGCCTCGGGGCGCTTTGATCCGTTCTCCGTCCCGCACGGCACGTCGGCCCTCCTGTTGATCAGCGGGTCCGTGGAGCGGATGTTCCTCAACTGCCTGCTCGGACGCCCTGGGCTCGCGGGTCCGGCAACCAGGGTGCGAGCGCCGCGTCGACCGTGCGGATGGTCATGTCTTCGTCGAGTCGGGCGCCGAGCATGAAGCGCTGGAAGAGGAGCGGGCCCATGACGCGGGAGATCAGTTCGCGCGCGTCGTCCTGGATGCCGGTCCGTAGTTCGCCGCGGTCGACGGCCGCTTCGAGGAGGGTGACGAGGTGCTCGTCGGCGCGGCCGAACATCTCCTCGCGCATGCGTCGCGCGTCCTTGTCCCGTTCGGAGCGTTCGATGACGGCGGCGATGACCGAGGCGGCGACGGGCTGGTTGAGCCACTCGATCTGCTGCTGGAGTCCGGTGATCAGCTCGTCGCGGAACGGGCCGTCGCCGAGCCTGAGCGGAGGGCGGGCGTCGGCGGCCAGGGTGTCCAGGAGCAGGGACTGCAGGTCGGGCCAGTGACGGTAGACGGTGGCCCGACCGATACCGGCACGGGTGGCCACGGCGGCGTGCGTGACTCCCTCGGGTCCGCCCTCGACAAGGAGTTCCGTGGCGGCAGTCAGGGCCGCCGCGCGGCTGCGGCGGGCTCGGGGGTCGTCCTGGGCCGGGGGCATCGTCGTACCTCTTTCGTCCATGTCCTCCAAAGCAGTGTATGAGACAGGTTGAATCACTGGTCAACTCCGTCGCGGCCTGTCTCATCAGACAGCCGCTTCCCGTCGACGAGCTGCTCGTAGCCGAGCGGAGGTCCGACCGGTGCGTCGACCACCTGCGCGATTCCGTCGGGGGTGAGCAGGACCGGCGGCGGGTGTCCCGCGGGGGCCCGTGTGCATGTGCCGGTCACCGGGGCGTAGACGGCGTACAGGGATGCAGTGCCCCACGACATCTCCGACGACCAGCCCGACCCGTGAGCCGGGCGGCGGGACCACGTCGAACCAGTCGCCTCCCACCTCCGCGTTCACGCACGAACCGGCGCGAGTCGTCGAGACGGAGGGCGACGCGTGCGACCAGGTCCTCGCTGACGGCGAGGACCTCGACACCGAGGGGGGCGGTGCCGTCCGGTCAGAACAGGCCGTTGTCGTGGGGGAGTTGGGCCGGGACCGGCATGACGACGTCCCAGTGTTCGACGATCTTGCCGTCGGCGACGCGGAAGAGGTCGTAGCAGGCGGCGGGCTCGCCGAAGTCGACCTCGGACAGGGTGACGACGAAGTTGCCCTCGGCGACGACCAGATGGAGCTTGCGGTAACGGGCCGTCCTGCCTTCCGCCGTCCACTTCGCGACGGCGGCGGTCAGTCCGTCGAGCCCGTCGGCGATGTCGGGGCTGTGCTGGTGGAAGGTGTCGGTGGAGATGTAGTCGGCGGCGGTGGTGGGGTCGTCGCCGATGAGGACGGCATTGACGAAGGCGGTGACGAGGTCGCGATTGGCCTCGGTCCTGTCGAGGTCGGTGATCTCGGTGGGACCGTCGGTCTGGGTGCGGCCGGAGACCGTGGCGGGCGACCGGGGAGCGAGCGCGTCCCAGTGCTCGGCGGCCTGGCCGTCCGCGTTGAAGCGAAAGACGTCGAAGGCGACGAGCGGTACGGGGCCGACGCCGTGGTAAGTGCCGTGGATGGCCACGAGGTTGCCGTCGGCGAGGACACGGTGGGCTTCGTGGCGGAAGCCGTCCGGGATGCCGGCGATGAGCTGGCGCAGAGGCTCGGGGCCCGGGCCGGCGGTGGGGCTGTGCTGGATGTAGTCGGGAGCTATCCAGCGGTCGACGGCGGAGGGGTCCTTGTCGCCGATGAGCTCGCTCCACGCCCTGAGGGCGGTGGTCTTGACGTCGTTCATGGGGCTCCTCCTGGGTACGGGCAGGGCGGGTGGCCGAGGTGATGGCCCGGTTGTCGGTGGCAGTCCCTCGCGCGGCGCGGAGGGCGACTGCGGCCGTACGACGGCGCCTTCGACGCGGGTCGGGCGGTTAGGGTGCACCGGTCCCGGGGGCGGTGCGCCGGGCGGCGACCGGTTCCCGGTGATGATCTGACGCACGTCAGATTACTCGTAATCTGACGTGCGTCAAGTTGTGCGGTGGTCTGAGTCGGTAGGTGAGCGATGCTTACGGCGCGGGCTTCATCACCTGGGGTGCGGATTCGGCGCAGCAGGCGCGTACCGGTCGGACAAGGTTTCGGCCAGGTCGGGACAAGGTCGGTATTCCACGATCCGTGCACGCACCGCCGAGGGGCCGGCCCGAGACGTGTTCTCCGCCGGAAGGATCACTCACGGGAAAGGACCATGAATGAACGTCACAACACGCACCGTCCGCAGGACTCTGAGCGCGACCGTCGTCGCCGCCACGGTGGCGGCTCTGGGCCTGTTCGCACCGAGTTCGGCCGAAGCCGCCGCGAGTGACTGCCCTTCCGGCAGCCTGTGCGTCTGGGACCAAATCAACTACACGGGAAACCGCTGCAGTTGGAGCAACGCCGACAGTGACTGGACCAGCGGGACCGTGACGTGTTCATGGGCCGACGACCGCAACGTCAAGTCGGTCTACAACCACGGGACTTCTTCCTCGTACGAGGGGGTCGGCCTCTATTCCGGAGCGGGCTACTCGGGGTATCTCGGCTGCATAGGGCAGGGCGTGAAGGGCCCGGGCGTCAGCGGCGGCCCCGGCCTCAAGGTGCTGTCCCACAAGTGGCTCGCCAGCTGCTGAGTCCGGACACCGGAGAGGGTGAGCACGGCACGGGCCGAGCGCCCGGTGGGGCCGGCAAGGGGGAGCGGCCCCACCGTCGCCGATGCGGATCACGACGGCCACGGGGCGCCGAAGGCGACCAGCAGCAGGACGACAGCTCGCGGGGGCCTGCCGTCCGGGGCGGTCGCCGCCGTCAACGGATGACTGTGACCAGTGCCTTCCCGGCGGGGGCCGGATCGGCTGCGGGACGCACGGCGCCGAGGACATCCCGGTTCGCGACGGAGCAGATCCTGAAATCGTCCCGGGCCGGGCTCTCCGCGGTGGGCAGGACGGATGCCCCGAGCAGCGCGACCCCGATGCCGACCGTGAACGTCATGCCGATGGCTGCGCGGGTGGCGTTACGCATCGTCGTACTCCTGCACGGGGGACATCGGTCCGGGTGAGGCGGCGGAGCCGAGAAGGTCGGAGGCCGTGGACGACGAGGCCGGCGGTGACCCGGCACGGGACCGTGGCGCACAGGGCGGCGACACGGGGTCAGGCCGCCGGGACGCCGCAGCGTGTGGCGTTCGCGCCCGGCCCGGGGGCGACGTCGAGCGGCAGCGCGACCACGGCGGCCCGCCCTGAGCCGGCCTCCCGCGGAGACGGACCGTCACCGGGGCCGCAGACGGGGGCCGTTGTCTGCCAGTGACGCGCCTGTCGGTCGAGGGTGCTGACCAAGGGCATCAGGCGCGACACCGAGGGCGCGGAGATGTTCAGGCGGTTCGCGGTGTCGTCTCCGAGGGCCCGTCGGAGCACGCCATGGAGCACGTCCCGCAGGGCCGCCTCGGTCAGGATCGTGCCCGGTGCCGCCGCCGTCGCGCGGGCCTGCGCGTCGACGAGCGCACTGGTCAGCGCCGTCGAGTTCGCGTCGGGGCCGGCTGTCGTGGCGCACAGCAGGTCCCGCAGTCGGCAGGCGTCGGCGTGGTCGCGCACGTCCGTGTGGAGGCTCTGGTCGATGCCCAGCAACCGGGCGACGTACGACCAGTGCTCGTAGAGGTCGTGCTCCTGCTCCGTGCTGATCGCGACGCCGACCGCCGCCAGCGCCCGCAAGGACGTGCAGGTGAAGCCGAGCCAGGTCCGCGCCAGGTCCAGCTGACCGACCGGCAGACCGGACGCGCCTTCGTTCCATTCGGTGAGGGACGCGGCCCGCATACGCGCCTGGCGCAGCCGGAGTCCGACGGTGGCCACGTAACCGGGGGCGCCGCGCAACAGGCCTCCAGGTCGTACGACCTGCCGGGCCCACACCCCCATGCCGGCGAGGCGACGCGTGGCGTCGGGCGTCGACACGCCGGACCGGGCCGCCACGCGGGCGGTGGCCGGGGAGGAGTAGGTCTGAGCGAGCGCGCCGGTGACCGAGCAGAGTCCGAACCACAGAGGAGGCACGGACATGCTGACGACATCGCCCCGGCGAAGCTTCAGCGGGTCTCCCTGGGAGGGGACACGCTCCACCTCTTCGAGCAGGGCGGCGACAGCCTCAGGAGGCCGCTCGGGCAGACTCGCCAGGCCTCGCCTCAGACCGGTCTCCAGAGCTTGGCGTGCTGCCGTGCCGTAGCGGTCCAACTCGGCTGTGACCGCGTCGGCGAGGGGATCTCCCGCCGTGAGCAGGCGTGCGATCTGCTCCCTCCGAGGACCGGGCCGACGGTGTGGTGCCTCCGGGCCGGCCGTCGGCTCAGTGGATGCGGGGGATGTGGGGGATGCGGTCATGTCTCTCTCTCCTGTCCGGGATGGTGCGGTGGCCGTCGGCGCGAGGTGTCGTCGGATGCCGCGAAGTGGGGTGTCGCGATCGGACGGGATCCGTGCGGGCGGACCCCGAGGGGATCGCGGGGGCAGGCCTGGCATGTGCCGCCCGAGAGCCTCTGACGACTGTCAGATTACTCCGAATCTGACGGGTGTCAAGTAAGGGGGTTCGGTCGGTGAAACGGGCCGAGCGGCGGCCCGGTGAGGGCCGCCGCTCGGGAGGTGGACTGCCTGCTCCGTCTCACATGTGGACGACGGGTGCGGCGTCGGGGTTGTGGACGGGGGCGCCGCGCCGGTACAGGAGGACGCTGATGACGAGGCCCGCGGCGAAGAAGGCGGCGGACCACCAGTACGCGGTGGAGTAGCCCTCCAGGCTCGCGTGGGCCAGGACCATCGGGTCCTTGGGGTTCCTGCCGTCGAGGTAGTTGGTGACGGCGCTGGCGAAGAGGGTGTTGAGCAGTGCGGTGCCGAGGGAGCCGCCGACCTGCTGCATGGTGTTGACCGCGGCCGAGGCGACGCCGGCGTCCTCGGTGCGCACGCCGTCGGTGGCGAGGGACATCGCCGGCGCCATGACGAGGCCGAAGCCGAGGCCGGCGACGATCAGCGGGGGCATGATGTCGGCGGCGTAGCCGCTGGTGAGGTCGAGGTTGGTGAGCCAGATCATGGCGGCGGCGGAGATGCCCATGCCCAGCGGGACCACCGGCTTGGGGCCGAAGCGGGGGATGAGGACGGTGGAGGACAGGGTGGAGGTGAGCATCAGCCCGGCGACCATGGGGAGGAAGGCGAGGCCGGTCTTGACGGGGGTGTAGCCGAGGCTCTGCTGCAGGTAGTAGGTCAGGAAGAGGAAGACTCCGAACATGCCCGCCCCGATGATGAGGACGGAGACGAAGGAGGCTCCGCGGTTGCGGTCGAGCAGGACACGCAGGGGGAGCAGGGGGTGCGTGGCCTTGGTCTGCCACACGGTGAAGGCGGCGAGCAGGACGGCACCGGCGACCAGGAAACCCCACGTCTGTACGGAACTCCAGTCGTGGCTCTCGGCGTTGGAGAAGCCGTAGACGAGGCAGAAGAGGCCGCTGCCGACGAGGAGCGCGCCGGGGATGTCGATCTTCGCGCTCTTGTCGCGGGTGGTGCGCTGGAGCAGGAGGGCGCCGCCGACGAAGGCGACCGCGGCGAAGGCGAGGTTGACGTAGAGGGTCCAGCGCCAGTCGAGGTACTCGGTCAGGACGCCGCCGAGGAGGAGACCGACGGCTCCGCCGGCACCGGCGATGGCGCCGTAGACGCCGAAGGCCTTGGCGCGCTCCTTGGCGTCGGTGAAGGTCACGGTGAGCAGGGACAGGGCGGCGGGCGCGAGAAGGGCGCCGAACAGGCCCTGGACGGCTCGGGCGGTGACCAGCATCTCGAAGTTCTGGGCTGCGCCGCCGATCGCGGAGGCGCCGGCGAAGCCGACGAGTCCGACGAGGAAGGTCATCTTGCGGCCGAAGAGGTCGGCGATGCGGCCGCCGAGCAGCAGGAGGCTGCCGAAGGCGAGGGCGTAGGCGGTGACGACCCACTGGCGGTCCCCGTCGGAGAAGCCGAGGTCGGTCTGGGCGGAGGGAAGGGCGATGTTCACGATGGTGGCGTCCAGCACCACCATCAGCTGGGCCACGCCGATCACGGTCAGGATCCACCAGCGATGACGCGACGCACCAGCGGCGGGCGGGGTGCTCTCAGTGGCCCCGCTCGGCGGCTCGGTTGTGATCTGGGACATGTCGGAACTCCAAGCAAGGGAAACGATCGAGGCATGCGCGGTGGAGGAACCGTCCGGTCCGGCATGGAGTGGCGGTGGATGCCGTCTCCTTGACCACGGAGAACCTCCTGACACATGTCAGATTAGCGTGAATCTGACGTGTGTCAAGTAAGCCCCGGATTCCGAGCGCGGCGCGGTCGTTTCCGGCCGAACTTTCGTCGCGCCCATGACAAATATGTGGGTGGGCTGACACTCTGCTCGGCGAGTTCAGGGCCGGCCAGCGCAGAGGAGACCCCGTTGTCCCGACGGCATCGCCCCGTCCCCGGGTACAGGGGTACGGCCGTTCTCGCTCTCACCACCGTCGGTGCCCTGGTGGCGTTGGGCGCCCTCCCGGCAGCAGCCGACACCGCACCGGCCGGTCCCGGTCCCGGTCCCGCCAGGATCCTGGCCACACCCCGGGCAGGCGCCTTCCAGACGCCCCTGTCTCCCGACCGTCGTGCCGCGCTGATCAAGAGCGCGCAGTCCCGGTCAGGTGCGACGGCCGAAGAGCTGGGGCTCGGCGCCCAGGAGAAACTCCTCGCCAAGGACGTCATCACGGACGCCGACGGCACCACGCACACGCGCTACGAGCGCACCTACGGCGGGCTGCCCGTCCTCGGCGGCGACATGGTCGTGCACGACCGGGACGGTCGGACAACCGTGACGAAGGGCAGCGAGGCGACGCTCGAGATCCCGTCCCGCACCGCGAAGCTGACGGCGGCGAAGGCCACGGGCAGGGCCCTCGCCGCTTCGAGGAAGGCCGAGGTGGAGGGCTCCAGGGCCGAGAAGGAGCCCCGGCTGGTCGTCTGGGCCGGCGGCGGCCGGCCCGTGCTGGCATGGGACACGGTCGTCGGGGGCGTTCAGGAGGACGGCACCCCGAGCAGGCTCCAGGTCGTCACCGACGCCACCACGGGCAAGCAGCTCCTGGCCGCCCAGCAGGTGGAGACCGGTACGGGAACCGGCCAGTACAGCGGCACGGTCCCGCTCGGCACGACCCGGTCCGGATCGACGTACCAGCTCGTCGACGGCGACCGCGCCGGGCACCGGACGTACGACCTGAACCAGGGGACCGTCGGCACCGGCACGCTCTTCACCGACGGCGACGACGTGTGGGGCGACGGCACCAGCGCCGACCGTCAGTCGGCCGGTGTCGACGTGGCGTTCGGCGCCGCCGCCACCTGGGACTACTTCAAGGAGGTCCACGGCCGCAACGGCATCCGCAACGACGGGGTCGCCGCCTACAGTCGCGCGCACTACGGCAACGGCTACGTCAACGCCTTCTGGGACGACAGCTGCTTCTGCATGACGTACGGCGACGGCTCGGGCAACACCAAGCCTCTGACCGCCCTCGACGTGGCCGCCCACGAGATGAGCCACGGCGTCACCTCCGCCACCGCCGACCTCGTCTACGGCGGTGAGCCCGGCGGCCTCAACGAGGCGACCTCCGACATCTTCGCCGCCGCGGTCGAGTTCCACGAGAACCTCGCCGCCGACCCCGGTGACTACCTCGTCGGCGAGAAGATCGACATCCGCGGCAACGGCACCCCGCTGCGCTTCATGGACAAGCCTTCCAAGGACGGCTCCTCCCGGGACTTCTGGGACGTCTACCTGGGCAACCTCGACGTCCACTACTCCTCGGGCCCCGCGAACCACTTCTTCTATCTGCTCGCCGAGGGCAGCGGCGCCAAGACGGTCAACGGTGTCGCCTACGACAGTCCGACCTACGACGGCCTGCCCGTCACCGGAATCGGCACGGAGAACGCCGCCGCCGTCTGGTACCGCGCCCTGACCACGTACATGACCTCGGCGACCAACTACGCCGGCGCCCGCACCGCCACCCTGTCGGCCGCCACCGACCTGTTCGGCCTCTACAGCCCCGCCTACCGTGCCGTGGCGAACGCCTGGGCCGCCGTCAACGTCGGCAGCCGGATGGCTCCGGGTGTCAACATCGCACCCGTGGCCGACCAGGTCACCGGCATCGGTCAACCCGTCAGCGTCCAGGTGGGGGCCTACAGCACCAACTCCGACGCCGCCCTCACCTACGAGGCGGCCGGACTGCCCGCCGGGCTGAGCATGAGCCCGACCGGCCTCGTCACGGGTACGCCCACCGAGGCCGGCGCGGGTGATGTCACCGTCACGGTCACCGACAGCACCGGTGCCTCCGCCTCGGACACCTTCACCTGGCAGATCGGCAACACCTACGGCAGCACCGCCCACGTCGACATCCCCGACAACGGCCCCGCCGTGGAATCCCCGATCACCATCACCGGCCGCGACGGCAACGCCTCCGCCACCACCTCGGTGTACGTCAACATCGTCCACACGTACCGCGGTGACCTGAGCGTGGACCTCGTCGGCCCGAACGGCACGGTCTACTCGCTGCGCACCGTCAGCGGCGACAACACCGACGGCATCGACCAGACCTTCACGGTCAACGCCTCGGCCCAGCCGCTCACCGGCACCTGGAAGCTGCGAGTCCAGGACCACGCGTCGATCGACGTGGGCTACATCCAGAACTGGCGCCTGACGCCCTGACGCCGCCGTCGGCGAACCCGCGCGGCAGCATTCCGTCGCCGTCAGGGCCGGGTTCCGTCTCCGCAACGCTGTGCTCGGGTGCCGGGAGCGCGCTCCTCGGACGGAGCGTCGTGGCAGACCCGTGCCGCGCCGCACGGGCTCACCGCGAGGGCGGACCGGCTCGCCGAACTCGTGGTCAGCGGGCTTCTCGCGACGGGGCGCCAACCGCGGGAGTGAACCCGGCCGTCAGCCGCGACCACACCTCGTCGTACCGGACCGGCACAGCGCCCGAGAGGGCGGGGACGTACCCCATCCGGGCCCGCCCCCGCCCTCTCCGTGGGACGCTCGGTCAGCTGCCCGTCAGGGCCGCCCTGCCGGTGCTCTCCGGTCCCGTCTCCCCGGGGGGCGTCAGCGCGTCCTCCGGAGCGGGATCGCTGCCGTCGGCGAGTTGCTTGTCGGGGAGGAGCAGGGCGAGCACGAGGCCGAGGGCGAACACCGGGGCCAGGTAGCGGAACACGGGCGTCAGAGCGTGCTGGTAGGACAGGATCACCGCGTCCTGGATCCTCTGGGGGAGCGAGTGGACCAGGGCCGGGGTGAGCGAGTGGGCGTCGCCCACCGCGCCCGTGGCATCGGCGGGCAGCCGTGCGGCGAGCTGCTCGGTGAGGCGGTGGGTGAACACCGAGCCGACAGCCGCGGTGCCGAGCGTCGCGCCGATCTCGCGGAAGAAGTTGTTGGCGGAGGTCGCGGTGCCCACGTCGGAGGGGGGAAAGTCGTTCTGCACGGCCAGGACCAGCGGCTGCATCGTCAGACCGAGGCCGGCGCCCAGGACGAACACGTAGACACAGACCAGGACGAGCGAGGTCTCCGTGTCGAGGGTGGACATCAGGAGCGCGGCCGTGGCCACGGCGACGGTGCCGGCGATCGGGAGGGGCTTGTAGCGCCCGGTGCTGCTCATCAGTCGGCCGGACGGGATGGCGGTCGCCATGATGCCGACCACCATGGGGATGAGCAGGAGACCGGACTCGGTGGCGCTGACGCCGTAGACCATCTGCAGATACGTCGGCAGGTAGCCGATGATCGCGAACATGCCGATGCCGATGACCAGGAGCCCGATGAGGGTGGCGGTGTTGAAGATCCTGCTGTGGAACAGCCACAGGGGGATGATCGGCTCCGGGGCGCGCCGCTGGGAGAGGAAGAACAGCACCCAGGCCAGCACACCGCCGGCGATCATGCCGAGGATGACCGGGCTCGACCAGCCGTAGTCGGTACCGCCCCACTCGGCGACCAGCACCGTGCAGGCCACGGCCGACGCCATGAGCGCGAAGCCGGTGTAGTCGAAGGCCACCTTGACGGCCCGGCGCGGCAGCCGCAGCGCGAACGCGCCCACCGCCAGGGCCAGCGCGCCGATCGGGAGGTTGATCCAGAAGGCCCAGCGCCAGCCGACGCTGTCGGTGAACCAGCCCCCGAGCAGCGGCCCGGCGACCGAGGAGAGACCGAAGACGGCGCCGATGGGCGCCATGTACTTCGCGCGCTGCCGGGGCGGCACCAGGTCGGCGATGATGGCCTGCGAGGTGATCATCAGCCCGCCGCCGCCGAGCCCCTGGATGGCACGGCCGACGATCAGCATCGTCATGTCCTGGGCCGAGCCCGCCACCACGGAACCGGCGAGGAAGACGCCGATGCCGGCGAGGAACAGGGCCTTGCGGCCGATCAGGTCGCCGAGACGGCCGTAGACGGGCATGGCGATGGTGGCCGCGAGGATGTACGCGGTGGTCACCCAGGCCATGTGGTTCACACCGTGCAGTTCTCCGACGACGGTCGGCAGCGCGGTGCTGACGATCGTCTGGTCCAGGGAGGAGAGCAGCATGGCGGCCATGAGGGCGGAGAAGATGAGGCCGAAGTTGTGCGGAATGCTGAAGGAGTCCGGCTCCTTCGGCGCCTCCGCCGGGGTCGGGTCGTTCACAACGTGCTCCTGAGGTGAAGAACAAGAAGAACAAAGGGAACGGGCGTCGGGCCGGGGGCTACGACCTCGCCCTGACCAGGCCGGCGTCGTACGCCGTGATCACGGCCTGGATGCGGTCGCGGGCGCCGATCTTGGCGAGGACGCGTCCGACGTGTTTCTTGACGGTGGACTCGGTGAGGACGAGGCGTTCGGCGATCTCGGTGTTGGTCCAGCCCTGGCCGATGGCGACGAGCACTTCGCGTTCGCGGTCCGTCAGGGCGCGCAGGCGCGGGTCCTCGGGGGCGGGGCCGCCGGACGGTGCGAGGGCCCGGTGGGTGTAGGCGTCCAGCAGGCGGCGAGTGAGACGGGGGGCCACCACGGCGTCGCCGGTGGCGACCGCGTGGATGCCCACGACGAGTTCCTCCGGACGCGCGTCCTTGAGGAGGAATCCGCTGGCTCCGGCCCGCAGGCCTTCGTAGGCGTACTCGTCGAGGTCGAAGGTGGTCACGATGAGGATGCGGGTGCGTGCGCCGGTGGCGGTGATGCGCCGGGTGGCCTCGATGCCGTCCATGCCGGGCATCCGGATGTCCATGAGGACCACGTCGGGGCGGAGCTCGGCGGCCAGGCGGACCGCCTCGGCGCCGTGCGCGGCCTCACCGACGGCCTCCAGACCGGGGGTGCCCTCGATGAGCATGCGGACACCCATGCGCTGCAGGGGCTGGTCGTCGACGATCAGCACGGTGGTCATCGCGTCTGCTCTCCCGGGGGTACGTCGAGCGCCACGTCCACGAGCCAGCCGTGGCCGGTGACGAGCGGTCCGATGGTGACGGTGCCGCCGTACATGGCCGCTCGTTGACGGATGCCGACCAGTCCGTGTCCCTGCTCGCCGTCCTGTGCGGGGGACCTCGTCGGCTCGGGCGCTCCCGGGGGTGTGCCGGTGTCGGTGATCCGGATCCGCACCGTGCCGGACTCGGCGCTGATCACGACCTCGGCGGAGGTACCGGTCCCCGCGTGTCTGAGCGAGTTCGTCAGAGCTTCCTGGACGATGCGGTAGACGGTGAGCTGTACGCCGTCGCCCAGCGGGCTGAGATCGCCCGTCGTCCGGTACCGCACCGCGAGGCCGGCCGCGCGGACCCGCTCCATGAGGGAGTCGAGGTCCCGGACGCCGGGTTGCGGGCTGAGCATCCGCTCCTCGTCCTTGTCCTCGCGCAGGACGCCCAGGACGCGGCGGAGCTCGCTCATGGCCTGACGGCCGGTGTCGCCGAGGATGCGCAGGGCCTCGGCGGACTTCTCCCCGTTGTGGGCCGCGAGGGTGGCCGCGCCGTCGGCGACGCTGACCATGACCGAGAGGTTGTGACCGATGATGTCGTGCATCTCGCGGGCGACCCGGGAGCGCTCGGCGGCCGCCGTGAGCCGGACCCGCTGGTCGCGTTCGATCTCCAGGCGGGTCGCGCGGTCTTCCAGCGCCGCCAGGTAGAGGCGGCGGATACGGAGCGTCAGACCGGTGGCGATCGCGGCGCAGGCCGTTCCCAGCAGGAAGAACAGACCGAGCAGCGGATGTTCGAGCGGCGACAGAAGGCAGACCGCCAGGGCGAGTTGGGCCACCGTCAGAGCGCCCGCCCACTTCAGGGCCCGCAGGGAGCCGCGAAGGGCCAGGCCGTAGAGGGCGACGAGGGCGCTGATGCCGGCCTGCTGCCAGACGTCCAGCGACCACTGGACGAGCGCCACCGCCGCGATCACGAAGTAGGTGACGGCCGGTGCCCTGCGGCGCCACCACAGCGGCAGGATCTGTCCCGCGGCGAAGAGGAACAGGACCGCGGTCGGCAGATGCCGGTTGCCCGCCTCCCCGAACGGTCCGTGACTCGCGTGGGACAGGAGGTCGGGCAGGCTGACCAGGGCGACGACGAGCACGACCGCGGTGTCGCGCACCCACGGATGCCGTCGGTCCAGTTCGCGCCGGTGGTTCTGGCCCCGCACCATCCGGCCGAGCAACGGGTGTGCCCAGTCCGCGTCCAGCCCGGGGGACGGCTCGGACGCCGTCCCCCGGGCAGGTTCTGCGGAGCCTGCCGCGCAGGGTGGGCTCATGGTCTCCATCGTCGTGGTGTGCGCTCTCAGGCGTCGTCGCGGACCAGGCGGAAGGCCGCCCCGGCGAGCGTGAGGGCCACCCAGCCGGCGAAGACCGCCAGGCCCGCCCCCGGCGAGAGGGCGTCGGAGGACTGGTGCAGGGCGTAGATCGCGGAGCCGGCGTTGCTGGGGAAGTAGGGGTTGATGTTGTCGTACACGGAGTCGGGCAGCAGCTGGGCCAGACCGGGGAGGATGAGCAGAACGCCGACCAGGACCGCGATGGCCCCGGCGGAGGAGCGCAGCAGGACTCCCAGAGCCACGCCGAACACGGCCACCAGACCGAGGTAGACACCGGCGCCGACCAGGCTGCGCAGCACGCCGTCGTCGCTCAGGGAGAGCGCGATCTTCTCGCCGTCCAGGCCGAGGGTGCCCAACTGGAACGCGGCCAGCGCGCCGATGGTCGTGAGGACCAGGGCGATGGGGCCGATCACGGCGGCCTTGGACCACAGGACGGGCAGGCGCCGGGGTACGGCGGCGAGGGTGGAGCGGATCATGCCCGTGGAGTACTCGCCGGCGGACAGCAGCACCCCGAGCACACCCACGGCCAGGGACGCGAAGGTCACGCCGAGCAGGGCGAGGCTGACCGCGTCCTGGGTGCCGGAGCCCGGGCCGTTCTGCGGGACGACGGCGTCGGGGCTGTACGTCGCGGAGGCGATGGCGCCGAGTGCGACGAGCAGCACGACCGCGACGGCGAGGGTGATCCAACTGGAGCGCAGGGACCAGAACTTGGCCCACTCCGAGCGCAGCACCCGCAGCCCGGTCACCTTGTAGGAGGTCTTGGCGGGGGCCTGGAATTCGGGGACCGCGGCAGGCGTGGTGGTGGTCATCAGGCGGCCTTTCGGGTGGTCTCGGCCGGAGCACTGTGGTACTCGACGGCGTCGTGGGTGAGTTGCATGAACGCCTCCTCCAACGAGACGGCCTGCGGGGTCAGTTCGTACAGCGCCACCCCGTGCTGGGCGGCGATCGTCCCGATCTCGCGAGCCTCGCGCCCGGAGACCAGCAGCTCCTCGGCGGAGGAGGAACTGATCGTGACGTCCGGCCCGGCCAGCAGCGCGCGCAACCTGGTGGCGTCACCGGTGACGACCCGCACACCTCCGCCACCGGCCTCCTGGGTGAAGTCGTCGACGGTGGTGTCGGCGAGCAGCCTGCCGCGCCCGATGATGACGAGGTGGTCGGCGATCAGCGCGGTCTCGCTCATCAGATGCGAGGACAGCATCACGGCCCGGCCCTCGTCGGCCAGGGAGCGCAGCAGGTTGCGCACCCACAGCACACCCTCGGGGTCGAGGCCGTTGACCGGTTCGTCGAGCATGACGATCGCCGGGTCGCCGAGCAGCGCGGCGGCGATGCCCAGCCGCTGGCCCATACCGAGCGAGAAGGCGCCCACCCGCTTGCCGGCCACGCTCGTCAGTCCGGCCAGTTCGATGACCTCGTCCACCCGGCGCCGCGGGATGCCATGGGTGTACGCGAGGGCCATGAGGTGGTTGACCGCGGTCCGGCCGGGGTGGACGGACTTGGCCTCCAGCAGGGTGCCGATCTCCTGCAACGGCGCGCTGTGCCTGGCGTAGGCGCGTCCGTTGACGGTGACCGAACCCGCGGTGGGGGAGTCCAGTCCGACGATCATGCGCATGGTCGTGGACTTGCCCGCGCCGTTGGGCCCCAGGAAGCCGGTCACCTCACCCGGCTTGACGGTGAAGCTCAAGTTGTCGACGACGGTCTTGTCGCCGTACCGCTTGGTCAGCTCACGCGTTTCGATCATGGGATGGGGTCCTTCTCTCGCCTCTGCCCCTGCCGCTGATGCGGGCCGGACTGCGTGTGTTCGACGTTACGAGCGACAGCGGTCGGCTCCGTGGGACCACAGGGGACACTTCGATGGGCGGGTGGTACCGGGGTACCGCCGCACCGGCTCCGCCGGTCATCCTCTGGGATGACCCGGGCCGACTCCGGCGAGGCCGGTCGCGGTCGCAGTCGCAGTCGCAGTCGATGGTGAGGGCCGCGGTTCTGGGAACTTTCTGAGAACCCGGCCGGAGTCCCGCTCCTGCACAGCCGGTGACCTGCGCCGTTCCTGGCCCGCCTCTCAGAACTCTCCCAGAACCTCTCGCGAAAGTCCTCCACGCGACCGCCACTGTGTGCGGGTCCCGCAGGCGCGACGCCGGAAGGCTCCCCTCCCGGCGCCGCGCGCCCCGTACGAGTCAAGCGGAGTCGCCTGTATGACTGCCACCACGAACCACCCCCGGGCCCGGACCACGTCCCGGCCCCCACGCCGCACCGAGCCCGTCCGGATCGGCCCGTGGCGGAACGCCCTGGAAGGCGCGGCGGCCGCGCTGTGCGCGCTGGTCGCCATGGCCGTCGTGTGCGCGCTCGCGCTGCTCCTCCTCGACGCCGGCTCCCTCGGGTCGGTCTGGTCACTGACCATGGCCCTGACGTCCATGGCTGTCGGAGGCTCGGTCACCGCGGGTTCCGACGCCTCCGGGGACACCGGTTCGATGGGCGGCCTGGCCTCCCTCTTCGGTGGCGGGGGCGGCCTGAGCCCGTCGATGAGCGGTGCGGCCGATGTCGTGCCGCTCGGCGTGACGCTCGTCGGCTCCGTCGTGCTGTGGTTCGCCTTCTCCCGGCGGCTGCGGCAGGGGGAGCGGCGATCCCTCACCTCCGGTGAACTGGCCGTCCGGGCGGCGGGAGCGGCGACCGCGGCATGCAGCACCCTCCTGATCGTGGCCGGACTCGCCAAGGGGTCGGCCACCATGCCGGAGTCCGCGACGAGCGGGATGGGCGGGATGGGCGATGCCGGCTCCGCGCAGGGGTTCGGCGGCGGTGGCCTGGGCGAGTTGCTGGGCGGCGGATCAGGGACCGAGCCGACCGTGGCGTACCACGTGGGCGTGGGGTCGACCGGCTTCGGCGGGGTGCTGTGGGTGGCCGTCGTCCTCGGTCTGGGACTCCTCGTCAGCCGACGGGCACGCCTGCCGCTGGGCGGGGCGCTGGACGGGCTGCGCACCGGGTGGGGGCGGAGCGCGTCGACCGTCGTGCGTACGGTCGTCGTCCTGGCGGCGGTACCACTGGTGGTCCTGACGGCCGCCGGGGCGGTGGCCGGCGGCCGGGTCGGAACGGCCGCCGGCGCCGCCCTGCTGCTGGCCCCGAACGCGGTCGCGGTGTTCCTGACCCTGGGCGTCGGATCGTCCTGGACCGCCGCGGTGCATCCGGCGCGGAGCGACAGCGGCGGCAACCCGCTGGCGGCTCTGCTGGGCGGTATGGGACAGAATCCGGGCACCACGGGCGGCGCTCTGCAAACCGACCGTACCGAGCACCTGGGCTCGCTCTCGGTGGGCGGCTGGCCGTTGTGGCCGGTCGCCCTCGCGGTGACCGGTCTCGTCCTGGTCGGCTGCGCCTACCGTACGGCCCGTGTCACGCACCCTGCCCACCGGGTTCCGCTGCACCCCTACCGGGGTCCGCTGGCCGGCCACATCGGCCTGGCGCAGCGGTTCGGCATCGTCACGGCGCTCCTCCTCGGTGTGACCGCCTGGCTGGTCTCGGCATCCGGCCACTTCGGGATCAGCATGTTCGGCAGCGAGATGGGCGGCACCCGGGCCGAGCTGACCGGCAGCGTCCTGCGAACGATCCTTTTCGGACTGCTCCTCGGCGCCCTGGCCGGCTTCGGCGGAAGCCTGCTGGCGGCGGCCCGCGGACGTTCCGGACGCACCGGAGCGACCCCGTCCCTTACGCGCTGAAGACAGCCCCCGTCCGTATCCTGCGCAGATGTTCCCGGCCGCCTGGAGGCCCTGTTGAAGCCCGTTGGACATGCCGTGCCGCCCGGTGCCGGAGGAGACTTCGGCAGGACGGCCGTCGGCGAGGTGACCCTGCTGGTCGTGGAGGACGAGCCGACCGTGCGGGAACTGCTGTGCGCGGCCCTGCGGCATGCCGGCTTCACGGTCGCCGCGGCCGGGACGGGCCAGGAGGCGCTGGACCGGGCCAGGGAGGCGCCGGTGGATCTGGTCCTGCTGGACGTGATGCTGCCCGACCTGGACGGCTTCGAGGTGATCCGGCGGCTGCGCGGGCAGAGCCGCCCCGCCTCCGTGTCCCGCACCGGACATGTCCCCGTGGTGTTCCTCACCGCCCGGGACGCCACCCAGGACAAGATCGAGGGGCTGGTGCTGGGCGGCGACGACTATGTGACGAAGCCGTTCGACCTCCAGGAACTGATCGCCCGGGTGCGCGCGGTGCTGCGCCGCACCAGCGGCGACCCGACCGCCGTGCTGCGGGTGGCCGATCTCGAGCTGGACCCCGACGGCGTCCAGGCGGCCCGGTCGGGGGAGCCGCTCAGACTGTCCCCCACCGAGTTCCGGCTGCTGCACTACCTGATGACCAACGCCGGGCGCACGGTCTCGAAGGCGCAGATCCGTCAACGGGTGTGGGACTACGACTTCAACGGTGACACCGGCATCGTCGACACCTACATCAGCTATCTGCGCCGAAAGATCGACAACGGCGGTCCCAAGCTCATCCACACCGTGCACGGTGTCGGATACGTGCTGCGGGGTTCGAGATCATGACCGGGCCCCGGCTGCCCGGTGTGTGGGCGAGGGCATCGTTGCGCAGCCGGGTGCTCCTGCCGGCCGTCGCCCTGCTGACGGTCGGCTTCACGGCGTTCAGCCTGGTGACCGGAAACGCGCTGCGTGGCTATATGGAGGACCGCGTCGACGCCCAACTCCGGGCCGCCGCACAGGTGTTCGCCCTGCTGCCGCAGGCGGCGGCGGAGAGCGGCGCCACCCGCACACCCCCGGCCGGGCTCGCCGACTTCAGTACCGATGTCCTCGGCAACCCCGTCATCACGTACGTCACGGCTTCCGGTGACGTCGAGACCAGTGTGGACTCCCTCGGCGGCACCGGCCGCACCGACCGTGCGCGAGGTCCGGAGCTGCCCCGGATGGACCGCGCCGCGGTCACCGCCCACGGCGGCCGTCCGTTCACCGTGGGCAGCCGGACCGGGGACACCCGCTGGCGGGTGATCGCCGTGCCGCAGGTCACCGTTGCCCGTGTGCCGGGCGTCAACGCGACGGCCGCCTCCCCGTCCGGCAGTGTGCTGGTGGCGACGACGATGTCCAAGGTGGACGGCACGGTCGACCGGATGTGGCGGATCTACGAGAGCACCGGACTCGCCCTGCTCGTCGCGCTGGCCGGGGCGGGCTGGTTCGCGGTCCGCTCAGGGTTGCGTCCGCTGTCCCGCATCGAGCAGACCGCCGCCGGCTTCGCGGCTGGGGACCTTTCGCGCAGGGTGCCGGAACTGGCGGGCCCGAGAACCGAGTTGGGCCGACTGGCGGCGGCGCTCAACGGCATGTTCGGGCAGGTGGAGTCCGCCTTCGCCGCGCGTGCCGAGTCCGAGGCGCGGATGAGCCGGTTCGTCGCGGACGCCAGCCATGAACTGCGCACTCCCCTCGCCGGCATCAAAGGGCTGACCGACCTCCACCGCATGGGGGCGCTCCCCGACCGCTCGGACGTCGACGCCACGATGGACCGCATCGCCCGCGAGTCCGAACGGCTCGCCCGGCTCGTCGAGGACATGCTGCAGCTGGCCCGCCTGGACGAGCACACGCTGAGAACCGCGGGCCGGTCGCCGGGACCCGGGGCGCCCGGTGCCCCGCCGGACCTCGACGTGGCCCCCGCCGACCTGCGCACCCTCGCTGCCGAAGCGCTCCACGACGTACGGGCCCTGGACCCGTCCCGCACCGTCACGCTCACCGGGCCCGACGGCGCCGGACCGCCCGCACCCGCGCCCGCCCTCGCCGACGAGGCACGGTTGCGCCAGGTCGTCAGCAACCTCGTCGGCAACGCGGTCACCCACACCAAGCCCGGCACTCCCGTGCGGATCGGCGTCGGAACGGTCGGGGACCACGCCGTCCTCGAGGTCGCCGACCAGGGGCCGGGTCTCACCGAGGAACAGCGCGGCCGTATCTTCGAGCGGTTCTACCGTGCCGACACCTCCCGCACCCGTGCCACCGGCGGCGCCGGGCTCGGCCTGTCCATCGTCGATTCCCTGATCGCCGCCCACGGGGGGCGCGTGGAGGTCGACTCGGCCCCCGGCTCGGGCGCCACTTTCCGGATTCTCCTGGTGAAAGACGTGACGAACTTTCTTGACAGCCGTCAGACGTGAGCTGACCCGACAGGTGCCAGGAGTGTTCCGAACATCCCCGGCGCTGCCAGGTGCAGCTCCGCTCGTCCGGTCACCCCAGGAGCGCGTGCCTGTTCTCCTCCAGCCAGTCGCGCACGGTGATCGGCTTGCGTCCGAGGGTGCGCTCGACGAAGTCGTTACGGGCCCAGACCACCTCGTTCTCCTGCTCGTACTCGAAGAAGTCCCAGAGCCTGAGGGCCTTCAGTGGGGGATACGCCTCGTAGAAGCCTTCCTCGCTGCCGTCGTGCGTGATCTTCTCGCCGAACACCTCGGTCATCAGTTCGGCGACATCGCTGTGGCGGAGCAGGTCATGACCGTTGTTCAGCGTGTGGAACTGCCCGATGTGACGGTGGTTGTCCGAGAGGAACAGGCGCCCCGCGACCTCGGCGATGTCCCGCCGGTCGATGAACGGAACCAGCCGGTCGTTCCAGATGAGCTTGCGCTCGCGGCGCAGGCCCTCCCTCATCCACAGGAAATTGTCGGTGAAGGCGGCACCGATGTTGAGATACGTCACCGGCAGATCGCTCTCGTCGAGGATCCGCTTGGCCATCGGATGCTGCACGGGCAGGCCGACCCCCGCTTCCCGCATGGACTTCGGGATGCGCCGTGCGTTGGCCTCCGGCTGCATTCCCAGCAGGCGCAGGACGTGCACCGCGCAGGCCGCCTTCTTGAGGGCGGACACGAGGTTCGTCATGGCGGTCTTCTCGTCCGTGCCGCCGGTGGCGATGACGAAGACTCCCTCCATTCCCTCCACGGCGGTCTCCAGCGAGGGAAGGTCGAAGTAGTCCGCCTCGACCGCCTCGGCGTACGGGAAGTCCTTGCGCAGAGCGTCGACTCCGGCCGCCTTGGTGCTCGCCAGCCGCAGCTCGATCTGCGGCGCCTCACGGTGCAGGAAGTCGGTCAGTACCCTGCCGGTCTTTCCGTTCGCGCCGAAGACGAGAATGCTGCGGGGGACGGGCTTGTTGTTCGCGTACACAGACATGTGCGGTTCCTCCGGAGATGGTGGCGGGCCGTGGACAGGGGGGAATCGGACGTCAGGGCAGGTCGACCGTCTCGGGGCCGTCGACCCGGCCCGACCGGACCGGAGCCTCCCGTGGGTTCTCCACCGCCGCGGCCGCCTTGCGCCGGTAGCCCAGCAGGCCGAAGAACCCTGCGGTGAAACCGCTGATGAGGCCGCTCACGGCATGGTTGACCGCGTTTTGTGCCGCGCCACTCGGGACACCGATGAACACGTAGTTGATGAGACCGCTCAGCACCGCCCCGACGATTCCACCGACCAGACCTGGTCTCAGTGCGATGCGCACGGCGGACGGCGGCTTGCGGGTGGGAAGCGCGGCGTTCGGTTCGGTCATCGTCGGCAGCCTCCCCTGAGGCGCCCAAGGCGCGACCGGCCCGGGTCAGCGCGGCGCACAGCCGGCGAAGAGCGATCCATACGGAGGCATGTCGTCATTGACTGCACCTCTCGGGGTTGCGCGTGGCGCCGGGACGCCACGCGAGACGGGATCTGAGGGGGGCCGTCGCGGACGCCGGCTCCGGAACCGCCGGCGTCCGCTCGGGCCCGCGTGAGGACGAGCCGGTCTCACGACGCACGGCTCGCAGCTCATGACACGATCGGGTCAGCTCGGTTCGAGTTCGGCGCCCGGGATCCAGGTGCCGTGGAAGCCGTAGCGGAGCCGGAAGGGAATCCGGACGGTGGCGATCGGCCCGGCACCGACGTCCTGCGCGTCCAGGATGACGAAGTCGGTGCGCATCTCGTTCCGGCGGCTGACCAGCGCCATGAGGTAGCCCTCGCCCTCGTCCGCGTCGTCGTTCCTGGGGACGAACACCGACTCCTCGGGCGCCGAGTTCTCGCCGGGGTAGTAGCTGGTCTGCTTACCGGTCTCGGAGTCCAGGTGGACGATGCTGTTGAACGGCGGCCCCATCGGCCCGAACTCGGGCAGCGGGCCCAGCGTGGGGTTGAACGTGCCGAGCCAGGTGTGCCGGTGCTTCGACATGATGGCCCGGGGGTCGATGCGGGGGAAGTCGGCGGGGAACTGCCAGAGCCGGCTGGCGGTGTGCTGGTTGCCGCCGTCCATGACGGGGCTGTCGCTGCCGTGCCTGAGGTCGAGGACCCACCGCTCCATGAACGGCGGGGCCTCCGGGATCTCCTCGCCGGTCGCCGTCTTGGGGAACTGCGAGAACCATCCGCTGGCCGCGACGGAGTGCTCCAGGGTGATGGTGCCGTCGTCGTTGGACCAGCCGTTGATGGTGTGGCCCTCCATGATGACCTCGTCCACGCCGAACCACTTGATGCCGGCGACGCCCTCCTCCCGGGGGATGACCGCGATGTGCGAGCGTTCCCGCGGGTCCCACATGAAGTACTGCGGCTCGGTCTTCAGCCGCTCGGCGTCGGCGATGAACGGCCCGAAGGTGAAGATCAGATGGTCGCGGGTGACGATCCAGTCGTGTACGGACGAGGAGTAGGGGGCGATGAACTGCTCGGTCCTGGTGACCTGACCCTTCGGGTCGATCTCGAACAGCATGATGTCGTTGTCCGGCCGGCCGCTGGGGAAGTACGAGAAGGCGATCATCTGCCCCGTACGGGGGTCGATCTTGGGGTGGGCCGTGAAGGTCTTCCCGGTGATCTGCCCGTTGAAGTCGTAGATCCCCTTCGTCTCCAGTGTGTGCGGGTCGAGCTCGTAGGGGAGACCGGCCTCCTTGAGAGCGAGCATCTTGCCGGCGTGCCAGACGATGGCGGTGTTGGCGTTGTTGTCCGCCTGGATGCCGGCGACCGACGGGTCGTCGGTGTACCAGTTCCGGTAGGCGCCGACCAGGGACCGCCGGGCCTTGCGCTCGGCGACGAACCGCTCGGTGCGCACGAACCGGGTCTGCAGGTCCGCGTGACCGTCCTTGATGCGGATCTTGGTCACCATGCCGTCGCCGTTGAGGAAGATGTCCAGGGGGTGGTTCGGCGGGTACTGGGCGTCGGCGGCGTTGCGCAGGAACGCCCCGTCCAGGTCCCGCGGGATCTCGCCCTCGACCTCCAGGTCGTAGACGTCGGCCTCGATCCGGGAGGGAGCGAAGTAGCCGCGGTACACGATCGTGTCGGGGAAGCGGACCGGAGCAGCGGCGAACCGGTCAGGAGTGGTTGTCAAGTGAACCGCCTTCGTCAACGACGAGTCACCGGCCGTCCCAGCCGGTGATCAGGTTACGGAGATGGTGCGTCTTCGGAGAAGGACCCGAGGTCGCCCGGCGAACCTACGGCGAACCGGACCACGTCCGTTCGTGCCACCGTAGGAATCCGATGGCCGTCGGGGAAACGAAACCTGTCGATGGCACACATGAACGAGGTCAATGACACCCTCCGAGGGCCGGGAGGAGGAAACGGACCGGCTCCCGGGACCATCTCGGCGATGGTCCCGGGAGCCGGTGTCGTCCAGTGCCGCATGGGCGGCGGGTATCGCGGTTCAGTCCTTGACCGCGCCCGCGGTCACGCCTGCTGCCACATAGCGCTGGGCGAGGACGAGGAGCACGGCGGCGGGGATCGACGCGACGACGGCGGTGGCCATGATCGCGTTCCATTCCTGGTTGTTGTTGCCGATGTAGTGGTAGATGCCGAGGGTGATCGGCCTCAGCTCGCCGCCGCCGTCGAGGGTGGTGGCGAAGACGAAGTCGGACCAGGCCCACAGGAAGCTGAAGAGCGACACGGTGACGAGAGCGTTGCGGCTCACCGGCAGGACGATCGACCAGAAGGTGCGCAGGGTGCCCGCGCCGTCGATGCGGGAGGCGGCGATCAGCTCGCCGGGGATGCCCGACATGAACGCGGTGAAGATCATGACGCCGAAGGGCACGGCGATGGTGGAGTCCGCGATGATCAGGCCCCACCAGGAGTTGAGCAGGCCGAGGTCGAGGAAGACGCCGTAGAAGCCCATCGCCATGACGATGCCGGGGATCATCTGGGCGACCAGCAGGGCGAGGCCGAGGACTCCTCCGCCGAGGGGCCGGAGCTTGGCCAGCGCGAAGCCGGCCGGGGCGGCGAGGAGCAGGGTGAGGACGACCGTGCCCAGACCGATGAGCAGGCTGGTGCCGAGGTAGGGCATCTGGTCGTTCAGGACGGCGCGGTAGCCCTCGAAGGTGGGGTGCAGAGGCAGCAGGTCGGGTGGGCTCTTGCGCATGTCCTGCTGCGGGGTGAGGGACACGTTGAGCATCCAGTACACCGGGAACAGCATCACGGCGGTGAGCAGGACGCCGATGACGGTGTAACGGCGCTTTCCCCTGGGGGACTTCATGCTTCCTGCCTCCTCTGGACGCGGATGTACAGCAGGCCGAAGACGAGGGCGATGAGGATGAGGATGTTGCCGACGGCGGCGCCGGGGCCGAACTTGGGCAGCAGGGTGCCGAAGCCGAGCTGGTAGGACCAGGTGGCGAGGGTGGAGGAGGCGTCTCCGGGACCGCCCTTGGTCATGATCCAGATCAGGTCGAACACCTTCAGCGTGTAGACCAGCCCGAGCAGCAGGGTGATCGCGGAGACCGGGCGCAGCAGCGGGAAGGTGATGCGCCGGAACTGCTGCCAGGCGCCGGCCCCGTCCAGGGACGCGGCCTCGTACAGCTCGGCCGGGATGTTCTGCAGACCGCTGTAGAGGATGACCAGGTTGAACGGGATACCGATCCAGACGTTGGCGATGATGACCGAGGTCAGCGCCCAGTCCGGGGAGTTGAGCCAGTCGACCGGGGCCACGCCCGCGAGGTGCAGGGCGTAGTTGATGACACCGGACTCGCTGTTGAACATCCACGACCAGGTCGAGGCCGACACGATCAGCGGCAGCAGCCAGGGGATCAGGAACAGCGCCCGCAGGGTGCCGGCCAGCCGGAAGTGCCGGTTGAAGAAGACGGCGAGGGCGAGCCCGGCCGCGTACTGGAACACGATCGACACCAGGGTGAAGATCATGGTGTGGCGCATCGCCGGGCCGAAGGTGGGATCGTCGAGGACGGTCCTGAAGTTGTCGAGCCCGGAGAACGGCGCGTCGCCCGCCACGAACGACCGGACGGTGTAGTTGCGCAGGCTCAGGTCGAGGTTGCGGTAGAGGGGATAGAGGTAGAAGGCGGCGAGGTAGACGACCAGCGGGGCGAGGAAGGCCAGCGCGGTCAGCCGGCTCCTGCGGCGCTCACGGCGCCGCAGTGCCGACGCGTCCGTCCGCTGTTCGGTGCCGGTCGCCCCGGACCTGGCCGGGGACCGCTGGGAGCGGCGGTCGACACGGGCGATGGTCATGCGTACTCCTGGATGCGGGTGGCGGGTCCGGGCCGGTGGCGTGCCCGCGGTCGCGGGGCGTTCCTTCGGAGGGGCGGGCGGGGCCGGGTGTCAGCTCTTGCCCTTGTCCGCGGCCTTCTGAGCGGCGTCGAGGGCCGCCTGCGGGCTCTGGCCACCGGACAGGGCGGACTGCACCGCGGTCCACATCGGCTGGGAGATGGTCGGGTACTTGGTGCCCAGACCGCCGCTGGTACGCCCACGCGCCGCGGCCACCGCGCCGATCCACGGCTTCAGCTCGGGGTTCTGCTGCACCTGCTGGGCCTGCACCTCGGCGGTGGGTGCCACGTACGCCAGGGTCGTGTCCGTGGACAGGAGGTTCGCGGAGCTGGTCAGACAGGCGACGATCTTCTTGGTGACGTCGTAGCGGGAGGTGTCCTTCTGCACCGGCACGGTGACGAACTCACCGCCGGTCGGCACCGGCGCCGCACCGCCGCTCCGCCCCGGGATGCTGATGACGCCGTACTCGAATCCGGCCTTGTCCGCGTTGCCGAGCTGCCAGGTGCCGTTCTCGCTGAACGCGTAGTCACCGGTGGCGAACTCCTGCCAGCTGGTGGTCTGGGTGTTCTGCAGGACGTCCTTGGGCGCGTAGCCCTCGTCGACCCACTGCTTCCACAGGGACAGGGCGGCGACACCGTTCGCCGAGTTGAGCTTGGTGAGGTCGCCGTCCGCGCCCCAGAACCAGGGCAGGAACTGGAAGCTGCCCTCCTCCGTGTTGATCGCGGAGAAGGTGATGCCCTTCTTCCCGGCCGACTTCACCTTCTTCAGGGCCGCCGTGAGCGAGTCCCAGTCCTTGATGGACGCGGGGTCGACGCCGGCCGCCGTCAGGACCTTCTTGTTGTAGTAGAGCGCGAGCGTGTTGGCGCCGATCGGCACCCCGTAGGCCGCGTTGTCGATGGTGCCCGCGCCGAGGATGTTCTTCTGGATGGCCGACGTGTCCAGGCCGAGGTCGTCGGTCTTGTTGAGGATCCCCGCCTCCACCAGCGTGGACACGACCGGGTTGTCCACGAGCATCACGTCGGGGGCGTTGCCCTGCTGAGCGGCCAGCAGCGCCTTGTTGCCCAGGTCCGTGGTGTCCATGCCGGTGCGCTTGATCTTGACCCCGGCGTCGGTGCCGCACTTGCCGACGAGCTTGCCCCACGCCGAGGAGGCGTCGAACTGCGGGTACGGGTCCCAGAAGGTGTACGTCCCGCCGGTGCTGCCGGAGCCGGAGGCGGAGGAGTCGGAACCGCCGCCGCAGGCGGCGACGGAGGTGAGCGCGCCGATGGCGGCGATGGCGGTGATGAGGGTGCGGCGGGTGTTTCTCACGGTGACCTCGTTGTCTTGGTGTGGCTCGTTGGCGGGGGAAACAGGTGGTTCGGCGGGTTCGGAGGACTCAGGAGGTGGGGAGCCAGACGCGCATGCTGCCGTCCTGGCGGTTGGCCCACGCGTAGTAGGGGATGGCGATGAGCTCGACCGGGGCACCGTCTGTCTCCGGTGCCTCGCTGTCGGCGGCGGTGTACGGCCACCAGCCCGGGGCGGCGACACCGCGGCGGTGTCCGGCCGCCACCACCGTGGTCACACCGCCCAGCAGGTCCGGGCGGTGTTTCACGGCGAGCGGGCGGGTGATGTCGATGACGATGTCGTCGAGGCCGCCGCCGGGGTGATCGACCCCCTCCAGACAGTGGACGAGGGGGCCGCGCTCGATGGCCACGCAGCCGCGGACGGCGTCCACGCGCGGGTCGGCGACGGTGAGGCGCGGTTCCATGGAGAGGTCGAGGACGACCTGGTCGCCCGGCGACCAGGTGCGCTCCAGGCGCAGCCAGCCGTCGTCCACGGCGGAGTCGTACGTCTTCTCCCCGCACCGCACCCGGAAGTCGCGGCACCACTGCGGGATGCGCAGCGACAGCGTCCAGGGCCGGTCCGTCGGGCTCTCCTCGACGGTGAACGCGATCGTGCCCTGCCAGGGGTAGTCGGTCTCGGCGCGCACGGTGATCCCGTCGGCGGAGTACCTCCCGGTGACGTACTGGTGGATCTGCAGGCCGTCCCCGTCGCCGGAGGCGAGGTAGTGCTCCAGGGAGGCCAGCAGCCGCATCACGTTCGGCGGGCAGCAGGCGCAGCGGAACCAGCGGGTGCGGCGGGCCGACTGGTCCCCGCCGGTGTCGGTGTGACCGTCGCGGACCTGGAGCGGGTTGACGTACAACCAGCCCTCGCCGTCCAGCGACACCCCGGCCAGGAAGCCGTTGTAGAGGGTGCGTTCGATGAGATCGGAGTAGCGGGCCTCGCCGGTGAGCAGGGCCATGCGCCAGCTCCACTGGATGGAGGCGATGGCGGCGCAGGTCTCGCAGTAGGCACGCTCGTTGGGCAGCTCGTACGGGTCGCCGAAGTCCTCCTCGTCGTGGTGGGCGCCGAGCCCGCCGGTGAGATGGGTCTTGGTGGCGGCCATCGCCCGCCACAGTCTCTCGCCCGCCGACCGGAGTCCGGCGTCCCCGGTCTCGGTGGCCAGGTCGGCGGCGGCCGCCAGCAGGTACAGCTGGCGCACGGCGTGCCCCTCGACGTTGTCCGCCTCGCGCAGCGGGACGCGGTCCTGGCAGTACGCCTCGCCGCCGAGGAGGCCGTGGCCGAAACGGTCGACGAAGTAGCCGGCCAGGTCCAGGTAGCGGCGTTCGCCGGTCTCCCGGTACAGCTCGACCAGGGCGGTTTCGACCTCGGGGTGACCGTCGATGCCGTCGATGGGCTTGCCGCTGCTCGGTGGGCCGAAGACGGAATCGATGTGATCGGCGAACTTCACGGCCACGTCGAGGAGCTCGGTACGTCCGGTGGCCCGGTGATGGGCCACCGCGGCCTGGATCAGGTGCCCGGCGCAGTACAGCTCGTGGCCCCAGCGCAGGTCCTGGTAGCGCTCGCCCCCCTTGAGCAGCTGGAACCACGTGTTCAGGTAGCCGTCGGGCTGCTGTGCGTCGGCGACGAGGGAGACGATGCGTTCCACGTCGTCCGCGAGGGAGCCCTGGAGGTCCTCGTGCGCCGGCTGGGCGAGCTGCCAGGACGCGGCCTCCAGCCATTTGTAGACGTCCGAGTCCACGAACGGGTACGCGCCCTCGAACTCACCCTCGGCGGCGCCCGCCACCACCCGCAGGTTGTGCAGATTCCCCGCTCTCTCCAGCAGACCGGGGCCCTGCGGGATGGAGGTACGCGCGTTCACCTCGCGGCGGGTGCTCCAGAAGCCGGCGCGCACCTCGACGGTGGCGGTGGCCAGTGCGGCCTTGGCTCCCGGTCCGAGGCGGACCGGCCCCGTCGAGGTGCCGCCCTGTTCGGGCGAGGCCGAGGAGAGGGCGGAGGGCGCGAGGGAACGTGGGCGGGGCATGGCTCTCCGAAGAGGTAGGTGGGAAGCGGGGTCGGGGACCCGGTGCGCGGGGGGCGTTGCGGCGTCCTGGAGATGACAGGCGGTGCTCCGCCTCTGGGGCCCGACAGGGAAAACGTTTTTCTGCCGGGAAAGGTAGAAAGGCAGGCGAGTGCGCGTCAAGGGGTACGCGCAAGAATTTCCTGCCCCCTCGTCGGGGCTGGCCAGCAGCCGCCAACAGTGTCAGGATGCCCCCTGTCGACATCGTCCAGGAAAAGGATTGCGCGTGACCGTCGTTCCAGGCCCTCCACCTGCCGGGCGGGCGAAGCTCGCGGACGTCGCCAGACTGGCCGGCGTCAGTGTCGGGACGGCCTCCAAGGCACTGAACGGCAGCGGGAGGATGCGGCCGGAGACCCGGCAGCGGGTTCTGGACGCCGTCGAGGAGCTCGACTTCCGGCCCAATCAGCATGCGCAGAGCCTGCACACCGGCCGTAGCTGGACCGTCGGGCTGATGACGACCGACGGCATCGGCCGCTTCAGCACTCCCGTGCTCCTCGGAGCCGAGGACGCGCTCGGAGCCGGAAAGATCTCCGTGCTGCTGTGCGACACCCGTGGCGATGCCATTCGCGAGCAGCACCATCTGCGCAATCTGATGGACCGCCGGGTGGACGGCATCATCGTGACCGGCCGGAGGACCGACCCGCGTCCGCCCCTGAAGGGTGTCGAGCCGGTACCGACGGTCTACGCCCTCTCACCGTCCACCGACCCGGACGACATGTCCGTCGTGTCCGACGACCGGAGCGGAGCCCGGCTGGCCGTCGAGCATCTCCTGGCCACCGGCCGCACCCGGATCGCGCACATCACCGGCCCGGCACACCACGCGGCCGCCGGCGACCGCGCCCGCCACACCGTCGAGCTGCTCGAGCGCTCCTCGCTGGAGCTCGCCACCGGCCGGGTCCACTTCGGGGAGTGGAGCGAGGCATGGGGGCGCCGCGCGGCCGAAGCGGTGCTGCGCACCGCGCCGGACACGGACGCCTTCTTCTGCGGCAACGACCAGATCGCCCGTGGCGTCGCCGACACCCTGCGCGAGAACGGCCTGGACGTCCCCAGCAGGGTGGCGGTCGTGGGCTACGACAACTGGGACATCATGGCTCTGGCCTCCCGTCCGCCGCTCACCACGATCGACACGGACCTCCCCGAGATCGGCCGCCGGGCCGCCCTGCTGCTGCTGGACGCCATCGGCTCGAAGCCGTCGCCCGGCCTGCACACGGTTCCCTGTCGCCTCGTCGTCCGCGACTCCACCTGAGCGGTCGCGAGGGTCGCGCGGGTCGGAGGGTGCCGGACACGCCGGAATCAGCTGCCCGCGGTGCTCGTCCCGTTCCGGTCGGGGGCGGGTGGCCGTGTCCCGGCCCGCGTCCACCGTCCTGACAGGCCTGGCCCTGTGGGGAGACACGAGGCGCGCCCGGGCGCCGAACCGATCGACTGCCCGCGATGTGTGACGCCGGCGAAAACCGCACGGCTGCCCCGTGGGGCGTGCCCGCCGGAGAGGCCGGCCCCGTCGCCCCTGTACCGCCCGCGCTCTCGATGACTCGGCAGCGGGGAAGGGGCGGCCCCGTCGCCCCTGGGACGTCGGTGGGGCCGCCCCAGGGGGCCGAGGATGCCGCTGGTCACACCGCCGCGGTCACCCCGGGCTCCGGATTGCCGTAGTAGGCGTCGGGGCCGTGTTTGCGCGTGTAGTGACGGTCGAGCAGGTGCTGGGGCGGCGGTCCCGCGGGTCCCAGGGCGAGGGTGTGGAGGGCGATGTCGGCCACGGCCTCGCAGATGATGGCGTGTTCCAGCGACCTGCGGGCGTCCGGGCCCCAGGTGAACGGGCCGTGGCCCGCGACGAGGGCGGCGGGGATCTCGATGGCCTTCTGATCGTCGCTTTCGAGCATGTCCACGATGACACGGCCGGTGTTGTACTCGTAGTCCCGCGCGCACTGCTCCGCGCTGAGGTCGGGGGTGCAGGGGACGGGGCCGTTGAAGGTGTCCGCGTGGGTGGTGCCCAGGACGGGGATGTCCCGGCGGGCCTGGGCGAAGGCCACGGCGTGGGTGGAATGGGTGTGAGTGACCCCGCCGATGGACGGGAACGCCAGATACAGGCAGCGATGGGTCTCGGTGTCGGTGGAGGGGCGCAGGTCGCCGCCGACGACCTCGCCGTCGGACAGCCGTACCGTCACCAGATCCTCCACCGTGAGGTCCGCATAGGGAACTCCGGACGGCTTGATGACGAACACCCCTGCCTCCCGGTCGACACCGCTGACGTTGCCCCAGGTCAGGGTCGCCAGGCCGACTCGGGGGATGGCGAGGTTGGCCTCCAGGACCTCCTGCCGCAGGCCGTCCGGGACGGTCGTGGTCATCGCTGCTGCGCTCCTTCTGTGCCGGTCGTGCCGGTCGTTTCGGTCGTGGCGGTCATGGTGGTCACAGGGCCTGGGCGAGGCGGTGGTAGGCGGCGTTCCAGCGGATTTCCCTGGCGAACTGCTGGGACGTGGTGTGCTCGTCGATGGTCAGCAGTTCCACACCGGTCATGGCGGCGAAGTCGCTCAGCGTCTCGATGCCGACGGCGGAGCTGAGCACGGTGTGGTGCGGGGCGCCGGCCATCAGCCAGCTCTCGGCCGACTCGGCGAAGGACGGGCGCGGCTGCCACACCGCACGGGCCACCGGCAGGCTGCGCAGCGGTTGGCCGGGGGCGATGACGTCGACGGTGTTGGCGGTCAGTCTGAACCGTTCGCCCAGGTCGGACAGGCCGACCACCAGGGCGGGGCCGGGAGCGGCGTCGAACACCAGCCGGACGGGATCCTCACGGCTGCCGATGGACAGCGGATGGATCTCGCACTTCGGGCGGGACGCGGCGATCGACGGGCAGACCTCCAGCATGTGGGCGCCCAGGACGCGCGGGGTGCCCGGGCCGAGGTGGTAGGTGTAGTCCTCCATGAAGGAGGTGCCACCGCTCTGACCCAGCCCCATCACCTTCATCGTGCGGAGCAGGGCGGAGGTCTTCCAGTCGCCTTCGCCGCCGAATCCGTAGCCGTCGGCCATCAGCCGTTGCACGGCCAGTCCGGGCAGCTGGCGCAGCCCGCCCAGGTCCTCGAAGTTGGTGGTGAAGGCGGTGAAGCCGCCCTCGGTGAGAAAGGCCCGCAGGCCGAGCTCCAGCCGGGCCGCGTAGAGCAGGGAGTCGTGGCGGATGCCGCCCGGCCGTAGCGCGGGAGCCATGTCGTACGACTCGACATACTCCGCGGCGAGTTCGGCGCTCTCCTTGTCCTTGACCGCGTCGACCACGGCGACCAGGTCGTTCACTCCGTACGTGTTCACGGAGAACCCGAACCGCATCTGTGCCTCGACCTTGTCGCCCTCGGTCACCGCGACATCACGCATGTTGTCGCCGAAGCGGGCCAGGCGCAGTGTGCGCGCGGCGTGCCGGCCGACCGCGGCCCGCGCCCACGCTCCGACGCGGCCCACGACCCTCGCGTCCGTGGCGTGCCCGGCGACCACCTTGCGGTGGATGCCCAGGCGTGCCTCGATGTGCGCGAACTCGCGGTCCCCGTGCGCTGCCTGGTTGAGGTTCATGAAGTCCATGTCGATGGACGACCAGGGAAGGGACAGGTTGTACTGGGTGTGCAGATGCAGGACGGGCCGGTCCAGCGCGCTCAGACCCGCGATCCACATCTTCGCCGGGGAGAAGGTGTGCATCCACACGATCACCCCGACGCAACGGTCGGAGACGGTGGCCTCCTGACACATCCGCCGGATCGACTCCGCGTCCGTGAGGACCGGCTTCCACACGATCCGCAACGGAATCTCCTCCGCCGCGCCGAGTCGCTCGCTGATCCGCTGCGACTGCTGTGCCACCTGAGCCAGGGTGTCGTCGCCGTACAGGCCCTGGCTGCCGGTGAGAAACCAGATCTCCTGGCTGTCGTAGGTCGTGACCGGTGTCGTCATGTCGGGGTTCTGCCTTTCACGTCAAGCGGAATCGGGGAGCGGAGTCACCTCGGCTGCCGGCCGGGACGACGCCTGGGCGCGGATGCGGCGCAGCCGGTGCATGACCTCGTTCGTCCCACGGCCGAAGTAGTCGTGGAGCAGCCGGTATTCGGCGAACAGACGGTCGTAGGCCGCGGCGCGCTCGGGATCGGGCAGATGGACGTTCCGGCGTACCTTGCCCATGGCTTCGGCCGCGACCCGGATGTCGGGATATGCCCCGGCGGCGACCGCGGCGTGCATCGCGGCCCCGAGTGCCGGGCCCTGCGAGGAGCCGATGACGCTCAGCGGGCGGCGGGTGACGTCGGCGTAGATCTGCATGAGCAGTGCGTTCTTCGTCAGCCCACCGGCGATGACCAGTTCTCCCACCGGCACGCCGGCTTCCTCGAAGGCCTCGATGATGGTGCGCGTGCCGAAGGCGGTCGCCTCCAGCAGGGCGCGGTAGACGTCCTCCGGGCGGGTCGTCAGCGTCAGGCCCACCAGCACACCGCTGAGGTCGTGGTCGACCAGGACGGAGCGGTTGCCGCTGTGCCAGTCGAGAGCGATCAGGCCGTGCTCGCCCACCTCCTGCTCCGCCGCGAGGGCGGTGAGATGCTCGTGCACCGTTCGCCCGAGACCCATGGCCCGCTCCGTGTACCCGGCGGGCACTCCGCTCCGGACGAACCAGCCGAAGATGTCACCGACGCCGCTCTGACCGGCCTCGTAGCCCCACAGCCCGGGCAGGATGCCGCCGTCGACGACTCCGCACATGCCGGGCACGGTGCCGAGCCGGTCGGAGTTCATCACGTGGCAGGTGGAGGTGCCCATGATGGCGACCATCCGGCCCGGTTCCACAGCGGCTGCCGCCGGGGCGGTGACATGGGCGTCGACGTTGCCCACGCAGACCGTGATGCCCTCCGGCAGTCCGGTCCAGGCGGCGGCCTCGGCCGTCAGCCGCCCGGCCGGAGCACCGAGTCGGCCGATCGGCTGGTCGAGCTTGTCGGCGACGAAGCCGGCGAAGTCGGGATGCAGGGCCGCCAGATAGTCCCGGGAGGGGTAGGCGCCGTCCTGGTACTGGCCCTTGTAGCCGGCCGTGCAGGCGTTGCGCAGGTACGTCCCGCACAGCCGCCACACGATCCAGTCGGCCGCCTCCACCCAGCGCTCGGTCCGGTGGTAGACCTCCGGATCCTCCTCCAGGAGCTGCAGCGCCTTGGCGAACTCCCACTCCGAGGAGATCTTGCCGCCGTAGCGTTCCAGCCACGGCTCCTTGCGCTCGGCGGCGCGTGCGTTGATCCGGTCGGCCTGCCCCTGGGCGGCATGGTGGCGCCACAGCTTGACGTAGGCGTGCGGGCGCGCGGCGTACTCGGGCAGTTCACACAGCGGCGTGCCGTCGGCCAGGACCGGAAGCATCGTGCAGGCGGTGAAGTCCGTCCCCAGACCGATCACCTGGTCCGGACGTACGCCTGCCTGCTCCAACGCCTCGGGCACGGCATGGCGCAGGACGTCGATGTAGTCGGCGGGCACCTGCAGCGCCCAGTCGGGCGGCAGCGGCGTGCCGTCCGGCAGGTGCCGGTCGAGGACGGCGTGCCGGTACGGGTGCTCCGCCACCCCCAGCTCCGCGCCGTCACTGACCCGGACCACCAGGGCCCGTCCCGAAAGGGTGCCGAAGTCGACCCCGATGACACAGGGAGGGAGACTCGTCGATTCGTCGTGTTCTGCCTGCACCGGCCGTCCTTCACGCTCTCGAAAGGTCTGGGCGAATGAATCCACGTTGTTCGGAATATCGATCAATGGTCGTCGAGATGGGCGCCGGACAGTGGCTGCCGCTCATGGAGAGTCGCGCCAGGCTCGGCAGGGGTGCGCGTCTGCGACATCGTTGAGAAAATGTTTGCTCACTTTCGCTGCGTCATCCTGACTTATCGAGACCTCTACGTAAACCCCCTGGGTGACCTCATCCGGGGTGATCGATTCCGGCGTCTCGTGCGCGCCAGGCAAATGGGCACTTGGGCTGGGCGGACAGGGGAGGGAGTGATGCGCGTCACACCAAGGGATCCGGTCTGCGGTGTCGCAACGCCCCCGCATGGCGACCGGCGTGGTCTCGGCCGCCGGTAGAGAAAGCCTTTTCTCGTGGACTGATCGACAGCACTCTCATCGGATCGGCACCCGGACGCGACGAACCCCGTCCTTCCGTGCGGGAAGGACGGGGTTCGCGGTGGGGAGGGTGCGTGCGCGGGTCGCGGCACAGGCCGGTCGGGTCAGGTGTCTTCCCGCCCGCCCGGGGCATGCCGTCAGCCCACGGTGTCCTCGGCCTCCCAGCGCAGCAGGTCGCCCGGCTGGCACTCGAGCACCTCGCAGAGCGCGGCGAGCGTCGCGAAGCGCACCGCCTTGGCGCGGCCGTTCTTGAGGACCGCCAGGTTGGCGGGTGTGATCCCCACGCGGTCCGCGAGCTCGCCCACGGACATCTTCCGCCGGGCCAGCATGACGTCGATGTCGACGGCGATCGGCATCAGATCACCTCGTCCAGCTCGGCCTGCATCCGCGCCGCTTCGCCGTCCCGTGCGACGGCCTGGGTCAGCAGCATCCGCAGTACGAGCACGATGAGCGCGACTCCCAGGATGGCCACGCCGATCCCGCCCATGATGACGGTGACGCCCGGATCGTCGCGCTGGCCCGGCGCGTTGACGGCCGTGACCGCGAACCACAGGACGGCGGCCGCCACGATCGCGCCGATCACACCGTCCACGTACCGGAAGGCGGCGTGGGAGAACACGGTTCCGCGCCGCACCATCGTCACCAGTCGCCAGACGCAGACCAGGGCGACCTGGGCCGTCGCCATGCCCAGGACCGTGATCACGCGCAGCGGGGTCAGGGGGAGCGATCCGTCCTCCGGGTCGTTCCCGCTGACCAGCACCCACATCATCAACGCCTGTACGCACACGGTGCCGGCGAGCACCACCACGAGCACACCACGCAGCGCATACACCGTCAGCTTTCCCACGGCTCGTCCTTCCATCGAGTTGCGATGGAAACCTATCGAGATTCGATAGATTGAACAAGTGCTGGGACTGAGGGCGCGCGGCGGTTTCGCATCGGCCGACCGCCCGGCGACGGCCGGCGCGCTGCGGACGGATTGCCCGCGGCCCCGTGCCGGTCCCGCCCCTGACCTGCCACAATCAGCGCATGCAGTCAGCCCGGGCAGTGACCCTTACCGAGGTGGCGCGCCGAGCGGGCGTGTCACTGACGACCGCGTCCAAAGCCATCAACGGTCAGGCAAGGGTCTCCGACGAGACGCGTCACCGCGTACTCAAAGCCGCCCGTGAACTCTCCTACACGCCCAACCGCATAGCGCGCAGTCTGATCACCGGGCGCAGCGGGACGGTCGGGCTCGTGGTGGTGGACAGCCTGGCGCAGCGGTTCGCCCTGCCGATCCTGCTCGGTGCGGAGGAGGCGCTCAGCGAGATCGATCTCAGCATGATCATCAGCGATGCCCGCGGTGACGAGGCGCGGCTCCTGCAGATCGTCGACCGCTTCCATCAGCGCAAGGTCGACGGGGTACTCGTCGTCGGGGACAACAACGCGCCCACACCGAGGATCGGCCGGATCGACCCACCGGTTGCCTATGTGTACGGGGAGACCGGCGGAAACGATGTGGTGCATGTGCCGGACGACCTGGCCGGCGCCCGGGCCGTGACGGAGCACGTCCTCGACCTGGGCCGCCGCCGGGTGGCGGTGATCACCGGCCCGGAGTCCGGGCGAGCCGTCGTCGAACGTATGAAGGGCGTTCACGCCGCTCTGCGGGCGCGTCGGCTCGAGCTGGCGCACGGTGTCCTGCACACGCGGTGGTCGCAACGGTCGGGGCGGGCCGCCGCCGAGCAACTGCTGACGCGGGTTGCGGACGTCGACGCGATCATCTGTGGTTCCGATCAGCTTGCCGCGGGGGCGGCGGAGGCCGTGTGGGCCTCCGGCCGGAGCGTGCCCGACGACGTCGTGATCACCGGATACGACAACTGGCCGGTCTTCGCCCTGGAGACGGATCCGCCGTTGACGACGGTCGACCTGAACCTGCAGACGCTCGGCGCGGCGGCCGTGCGCGACCTCTTCGGCATGATCGACGGTGAGCCGGTCGGGGGCGGTGTGAGGCTGCACGCCTGCACCTTGGTGGTGCGGGAGTCGACCACGCCCTGTTGACGCCTCGTTGACGCCGTTGCCCCGCGTAGGCGCGCAGGGCCCTGCGGTCATGTGAGGAAGCGTTACCTCATCACGTGCCCCCGTCGACGGTATGTGGGGGTCCGACTCTCTTGACAGCGCTCTCACCTTGCGGAAATATCGCCGCAACATCGGCTCCTCCAGAGTCCACGGTGATCTGGCCATTCTGAAGCCCCAGCCCCCGAGTGACCCTCTGTGAGGCTGTGATCTCCCCCCGCGCTGCATCGCCGGCAAGGCGGACAGCAATGAGGAAGCGCTTCCTCAAAATCCCGCACTTGGCGTATTTCTTGCAAGGGAAGGACCCTCTGTGCTCCGGTACACCTCCATGACGCGACGCCCCAGACCGGCGTCGTCGCTCTCGCGCAGGACCCCACCGTCACCCGTGCAACGCGGTGGCCCGAAGCGCCGCACGGCGGTCACCGCCGCGATGGCGTCGCTGACGGCGCTGCTCGGCCTCTTCACGGCGGCCCCGGCCCACGCCTCCGGCAACACGCTCACGGTCAACGTCGGCACGGTGGTGCGGCCCGTCACCCATGTGGCGGCGGGCGGGCTCTACGGTGTCGACACCGGCACCACCCCGCCGCTGAGCCAGCTGTATCCGCTGCACGTCAACAGCTTCACCCAGCCCCCACCGGGCACCCAGCAGCTGGGCAACGGGGCGACATCGCCGTGCTGTGACGCGCTCCTGGTCGGGAGCAAGATCATCAATGCGGGCGGCCAGCAGTACGTCCGCCTGCCCGACATCTTCAGCAGCTTCCCTTACAACTGGGTGAGCTGGGACGACTGGGAGTCGAAGGTCCGCACGATGGTGCAGGCCCGGATGAACGCCACCGGCACCACGAACATCGCGGGCTACGAGATCTGGAACGAGCCGGACCTGAACTGGACGACCAGCACAGGCGGTAACGCGGGCGCGTTCAACGACGCGTGGACGCGCACCTACGCGGACATCCGGGCCATCGACACGAGCACGCCGATCGTCGGGCCGGGCGAGAGCAGCTACAACCACGCCTGGATGCTCGACTTCATGCAGAACGCCAAGAACACCAACACGGTTCCGACGGTCGCGGTGTGGCACGAGCTCGGGAACCTGGGCTACCAGAACATCCAGGCACACGTCGACGACTTCCGCGCCATCGAGACCTCGCTGGGCCTCTCGCACCGGCCCATCTCGATCAACGAGTACGCGTCCCCGAGCCAGGTCGACCAGCCGAGCATCGGCGTGCACTACATGGCCTCGCTGGAGCGGGCCGGCATCCACGACGCCGAACGCGCCTACTGGTACGAGGCGGGCACGATGAACGGCCTCCTCTACAACAACCAGCCGACGGCGTCCTACTGGGCGTACAAGTGGTACGGCGACCAGTCCGGCAACATCGTCGAGACGGTTCCCCAGTCGTACCTCGACGGTGTCGCCTCCTACGATGCCAGCCGCAAGCAGGTCAACGTGGTCTTCGGCGGCGACAGCGGCGCCAACACGGTGAAGGTGAACGGCCTCGGCGTCCTGGGTTCCCAGGTCAGCGTGACTCTCTCGCGCACCGAGAACACGGGCCGCACCACGAACCAAGCCGCCCCGGTGACCGTCTCGACCGCGACCTACACGGTCGGTTCGGACGGCAGCATCAGCGTCCCGGTCAGCGGTATGGACGCCGTGAAGGCGTACCAGCTGCTCATCACGCCGACGTCGGGCACGCCGACCTGGCAGCAGACCTACGAGGCGGAGAACGCGACGGTCGTCAACGCCAACCGGCTGAGCTCCTCCAGCGCCTCGAACGGCGGCTACGTCGGTCAGATCGACAACAAGACCGACATGCGCAACGACAGCTTCGTGGACTTCCTCGTCAACGTCCCCACGGCACGCTCGTACACGATGACCATCAAGTACGCGAACGCGACCGGGGCCAACTCCACCCAGGGCCTCGCCTACAACGGCGGCGCCTGGTCCAGTGTCACCTACCCGGCGACCGGTTCCGGCTGGGGCAACCCGACGGGCACCGTCAGCGTCAACGTCAACCTCAACGCCGGCTACAACATGATCCGCCTCGCGAAGGGATCACCCGGCTACTCGGGAGGCACCGGGTACGCCGAACTCGACAACATCACGCTCTCCTGAGAGGGCAGGGGATCCGAGGCCGGGCCGTCCCGCACCGCGGGACGGCCCGTTCCCCTGCCGGTGTCCGCAGGGGCCTCAGTCCACGGACATCCAGGGGGCCCGTGCCCCGGTACGCAGTTCGCGCTTGAGGATCTTGCCGCTGGCGTTCTTCGGCAGCTGCTCGGCGAACTCGATGTGCTTGGGGGATTTGAAGCCGGCCAGGCTCTTGCGGCAGTGCTCGACGAGTTCCTCGGCGGTCGCCGTCTCGCCCTGCCTCAGGACGACGACGGCGGTGACCGCCTCGATCCACTGAGGATGCGGAAGGCCGAAGACGGCCGTTTCGGCGACGGCGGGGTGCTGGTAGAGGATTTCCTCGACCTCGCGGCTGGCGACGTTCTCTCCACCGCTCTTGATCATGTCCTTCTTCCGGTCGACGACCGTGAGGTAGCCCTCGGCGTCCACCACGCCGAGGTCGCCGCTGTGGAACCAGCCGCCCGCGAAGGCGTCGTCGGTCCGCTCGGGGTCGTTCCAGTAGCCGAGCATGGCGTGCGGACTGCGGTGCACGATCTCGCCGATCCGGCCGGGCGGCACCTGGCGGTTGTCGTCGTCGACGACGATCGTCTCGACGTTGAGGCCGGGCCGTCCCGCCGAGCCGGCCTTGCGGACCTGGTCCTGCGGCTTGAGGATCGTGGCCACCGGGGACATCTCGGTCTGCCCGTAGAAGTTGAACAGCCGGACCTCCGGCAGTCGTTCGCCGATCTCCTTCAGGACCTCCACCGGCATGATGGAAGCGCCGTAGTAGCCCTTGCGCAGCGAGGACAGGTCCCGCTTGTCGAAGTCGGGGTGGCGCAGCAGCGCGATCCAGACGGTCGGCGGACAGAACAGCTTGGTCGCCCGCTCCTCCTCCACCGTCCGCAGGATCGTCTCGGCGTCCGCCCCCGGCAGCACGATGTTGGTGGCGCCGAGGTAGATGCCCGGGGTGAGGAAGCAGTGCAGTTGCGCGCAGTGGAACAGCGGCATGGCGTGGATCTCGATGTCGTCCCCGCTCATCTCACCGTCCACGACACAGGTGACGTACTGCGCCAGGAGACTTCGCGCGGAGAGCATCGCGCCCTTGGGGCGGGACTCGGTGCCGCTGGTGTAGATCAGCTGCGCCAGGTCGTCGTCGCCCACGAAGACGTCCGGAGCGGTGGGGTCGTCGTACGCCGTCCAGCTCTCGACGGACTCCCAGCCCGCCGGTGCCGGCGTCCCGCTGTCGGCGATCACCCCGCGGACCGTGACCGCGGCGGCGAGGGCGTCGTCCTCCCGCAGGGCCTTTTCCGCCACCGGCAGCAGGGCGTCCTCGACGACCAGACCCGTCGCGCCGGAGTGGCCGAGGACGTAGCCGACCTCGCCCGCCGTCAGCATGAAGTTGACCGGCACGGACACCGCGCCCAGTCGGGCGAGAGCGAAGTAGAGCACGACGTAGGCGTGGTTGTTGTGGCTGAACAGGGCGATCCGGTCGCCCCTCGTGACACCGCGGGCGGCGAGCGCGTTCGCCGTGCGGTTGACGGTCTCGTCCAATGCCGCGTACGTCTGCCGCAGATCGCGGTGGACGACCGCGGTACGGTCCGGGACCCGGGCCGCCGAGCGGCTCAGCAGGTCGCCCAGAGACGCGCTGCGGACCCGGGCGATCCGTCGGCTGAGTTCGTCGTTGAACATGTCGCTCCTTGTCGGTCAGGGCGTGGCCGTGGTGGGGGTGTGCGACGGCTGGAGGGCGAGCACCGAGCACACGGCCCGGCGGAGTTCGGCGGGGCTGTCGGCGGACCGGTCGGCCGACCGCCAGGCCACGTGCAGGTCCGGGCGTACGAGCAGGGCGCCCCGCGCGCCGATCCCGCGGACCTCCGCCCATGCGCCGTCCGGGTCGGTCCATGCGGAGCCCGTACCGATGGCGCGCAGCCGGACGGCGGCTCCGGTGTCGGCCAGCTCCCGGACGGCCTCGGCCCAGGGGCCGGCGTGGGCGGCGTCGACGAGCAGGGTCAGGCCCCGCGGGGCGACCGTGCCGTGCACCGACTCCCGGACGCCGTCCCGGTCGAGCCAGACATGGGGGAGGTGGTGGCCCGGGCGGGTGCTGGGCACGTAGTCGCGCAGCGGGTCCTTGCCCTCGGGCGCCGGGGTGCCGTCGGGGACGAGCGCGCCGGACTCGTAGTGGTAGCCCAGCTCCACCCCGAGCTGGCTGTAGTCGTCCGCGTTGCTCGCCACCGCTTCGGCGACCGCGCGCCGGGTCTCGCCGTCCGGCCCCTCGGCGAGCCAGGAGCCGATGGCCGCCCAGCCCTCCTCCTCGGGCTGCTCGGCCCGCAGGCCCAGGGCCGCCGCGATCCGGGCGTGGCCACCGGCGTTGTTGAGGGAGTGGTCGACGTTGAACGCGCCGACCGGGCGCCGCTCGCTCTCGTAGCTGTCGAGGAGCGCGTCGGAGGCCTCGCCGGACAGTACGGCGGCGAGCTTCCAGGCGAGGTTGTGCACGTCCTGGACCGCGGTGTTGAGTCCGAGGCCGCCGGTCGGGGGGTGCCGATGGGCCGCGTTGCCGACCAGGAAGACGGGGCCCAGCCGCTGGCGCCGGGCGACCACGCCCTCCAGCTCCCAGTGGCTGACGGCGTGCACCTCGATGTCCAGGTCCGGCACACCGAGCATCCGGCGGAAGCGGGCGAGGACCGCCTCCCGGTCGTACCGCGCCGGATCGTCGGTGCGGAAGGCGGTGTGCACGGCCCACTCGGCGGAGTCACGGCCCCAGGTGTCGGGGCCCATCGCGCACAGGACCCCCGCGAAGGAGCCGCGGCCGTCCGGGTTGACGAAGTAATGGAGCAGGGTCTCGTTGTCCTGGATCCACGGTGACAGGTCGATGGTGGCGTGCGCGGTGACCATGTCGACCAGCCCGGTGGGGCCGTCCAGCTCGATGCCGAGCAGGTCCGCGCAGGTGCGTCCCCCGTCCGCCGCGACGACGTAGCGGGCGCGCACCTCGTACGGCGTGCCGCTGTCCCGGTCCCGCACGGTGGCCCTCGCCCCCTGCCCACCGCCGTCCGGGTCGGGGGCGAGGGCGGTCAGCTCGTGGTGGAAGCGGATGTTCTCGGCTCCGCACACCTCCTCGGCGCGAGCCCGCAGCAGCCGGTCGAGGCGCATCTGGGGCACGTTGGCGTACCGGCAGGGGCTGGCCCGCGCGTAGCGCTCGGCGTCCGCTCCGCCGCCCCAGGCGGGCAGCGCCCCGATCATCTGTCCGAAGGGCGCGACCGGTCCGGCGAGCGTGGTGTGCCAGGCCACCTGGTGCCATCGGTCTTCCGGAGGGGAGAGGGCGTAGACCGTGTCGGCCACCCCCATCTCGGTGAAGACCTCCATCGTGCGCTGGTTCAGCAGATGCGCGCGGGGCAGCGACGAGGCCTGCGGATGCCGTTCCACCAGCAGGACGTCGACCCCTTTGAGGCCGAGCAGGACGGCCGCGCCGAGTCCGGCCGGGCCGCCTCCGACGATCAGGACTTCCGGCTCGTGGTGGGGGGGACTGCTCATCACGTCGGCTCCCTTGCCAGGCGGACTGGTGCGTCTGGACAGAAGGTAGAGCCGCCGAAAGATTGAATGCAATAGTGAAGCCAAAATGGAGCGAGAGATTGAATTCAATCTTGCATCCGTCTACGGTGGGCGGCATCCCCGGACCAAGGAAGGACGGGACACCGCCATGCGGAGCACCACAGCCGCCACTCTGTCCTCGGCGACGCTGCACGAGGCGGCGGGCCGGATCGGAGCGCTGCCGTCCGTCATCCGTCCCGTCTTCGCCGGGGCGCGCGTCGCGGGCCCGGCCTTCCCGGTCGCCTCCCCGCCGGGCGACAACCTCTGGATCCACCGCGCCGTGTACGCCGCCGAGCCGGGCGACGTACTCGTCGTCGATGTCGGCGGCGGAACCGAGTTCGGCTACTGGGGCGAGATCCTGAGCACCGCCGCCCTGGCCCGGGAGCTGGCCGGCCTCGTCATCAACGGCGGGGTGCGGGACCGGGAGGCCCTGGCGGACCTCGGCCTTCCGGTGTTCTCCGCCGGACTGTGCATCCGCGGCACCGGCAAGGACTTCGACGCCACCGGTTCCCTGGGCGCGTCCGTGCGCATCGGCGACGTGTTCGTCGAGCGGGGCGACCTGGTGGTCGGCGACGCGGACGGCGTGGTGGTGATTCCCGGGGCGGACGCCGAGGCCGTGGTGAAGGCCGGCGCCGAGCGCGACGCCAAGGAGGCCGAGCTGATGCGCCGTATCCGTGCGGGCGAGCGGACCCTCGACCTCTACGGCTGGCACTGAGACAGGAGCGACGACCGATGACCGCAAGCCGCAGGCAGCCGATCGAAGTACCCGGAGTGCACCACGGCGGAGCCCCTTTCCCGCTCGCCGTCCGGATCGACAACCTCCTGGTCTCCAGCGCCGTGCACGGCATGGACCCCGGGACCGGGAAGGTCCCCGACGGACTGGAGGCACAGACCGCCGGGGTGTTCGCCAACATCCGCCGGATCCTGGACGCCGCCGGAGCCGGCACCGGCGACATCGCCAAGGTCACCGTCCTCCTCGGCGAGGGCCAGTCCCGCGAGCCGCTGAACGCCCAGTGGGTGGCGATGTTCCCCGACCCGGACGACCGGCCGGTGCGCCACACCGTGCCCTCGGCGCTCCAGCCCCCGCTGCTGATCCAGTGCGAAATCACCGCCGTCCTGCCCACCCGACTCCCCGAGGAGCACTCGTGATCATCGACAGCCACGCCCATCTGGTGGCTCCGGACTCCTTCTACGGTCTGTGGACGTTCCTGGAGGCGGCCGGCACCTACCACGGACGCCTTCCCTCCAAGGCCACGGAGGAGGACCTGCTCACCTCCGCCCGTCGGCAGATCACGCTGATGGACGAGGTCGGCACCGACATCCAGCTGACCTCGCCGCGTCCGTTCCTGCTGAAGCACTCGGCCCGCTCCGCGCAGACCGTGCACTGGTGGATCGAGGCGAACAACGACGCCATCGCGACCCAGGTCGCCGCCTTCCCCGACCGGCTGCGCGGCGTCTGCGCCCTGCCGCAGGTCGCCGGTGAACCGATCACCACGGTCTTCGACGAACTGGACCGCAACCTGGAGCGCGGGTTCGTCGGCGTCCTGCTCAACCCCGACCCCAGCGAGGGCGCCGGAACCACGCCGGTGATGGGCGACGCGTACTGGTACCCCCTGTACGAGCGCCTCGTCGAACGCGATGTCCCGGCCCTGCTGCACCCCGCGGCCTGCTACGGCCGCGAGAGCTACAGCGAGCACTTCATCACCGAGGAGAGCCTCGCGATCAACAGCATGATCCGGTCCGGGGTCTTCCGGGACTTCCCCGACCTGAAGATCGTCGTCCCGCACGGCGGCGGCTCGGTCCCCTACCAGCTCGGCCGGTGGATCGCCCACGACCGCGGCATCCTCAGCGACCGCACGGGCGACCGCGAGACCTTCGTCGAGACCCTGAAGCGGTTCTGGTTCGACACCTGCCTCTACACGCAGGAAGCCCTGGAACTGCTCATCGCCGTCGTCGGCGCGGACCGCGTCCTGTTCGGCACCGAACGCCCGGGCAGCGGCGGCAGCCTGGAGGACCTCAAGCCCGTCATCGAGAAGATCCCCACACTGTCCGACGACGAGCGGCGCGCGGTGTTCGAGGGCAACGCCCGGCACGTCTACACGCGGCTGAACGGCTGAAGGGAGAAGTCCGACAATGGCGAACATCGTTGCCGTGGCCGGCACTTCGCACAGCCCCATGCTCGGCATGGAGCCGGCGAAGATGTGGGCCCTGCGGGCCGAACACGACAAGTCCAACACCGAGTTGTACGACACCGACGGCGTGATCCGGCCGTACGACGAGATCGCCGAGCGTGCGGGCGACCGCTATCTGGGCGAACTGTCGCCCGAGATCTGGGACCGGAAGTTCGGCCAGGCGCAGGCCGACATCAAGCGGCTGGCCGAGGACCTCGTCTCGCTCGACCTGGACGCCGTCGTCATCGTCGGCGACGACCAGGACGAGCTCTTCTCCCACCAGAACCTGCCCTCCATCGCCGTCTACCACGGCGAGGAGATGACCACCCACCACCCCGTCGAGATGGGCCTCGGACCCCAGATCATCGAGGTGCAGCGCCGCCTCGGCATGGACGGCGAGACCTACCCGGCCGACGCGAAGCTGGGCCGCCACATCATCGAGAGCCTGGTCGACCAGGGCTTCGACATCTCCTCCAGCGACTCCACCGCCCCGGACACCGGATTCGGGCACGCCTTCGCCTGGGTCGCGGGACGGCTCCTGAAGGGGCACACGATCCCGTCCGTGCCGATCCTCCTCAACACCTACTTCAAACCCAACCAGCCCACCCCCGCCCGGTGTTACGACCTCGGCGCGGCGCTGCGCAAGGCCGTCGAGGCCCTTCCCGGCGACGCCCGGGTGGCCGTCGTCGCCTCCGGCGGACTCAGCCACTTCGTGGTGGACGCCGAACTGGACCGCGCGCTGCTCGACGCCATGTCCGAGCACGACGCCGCCGCTCTCCGAGGGCTGCCCGCCCACCGGATGGACTCGGGCACCTCGGAGATCCGCAACTGGATCACCGCGGCGGGCGCGGGCGCCCACCTGGCCACCAAGTGGGTCGACTACCTGCCCGCCTACCGCACCCCCGCCGGCACCGGCGTCGGCCTGGCCTTCGGACTGTGGGCATGACCGGCGCGGCACGTCCGGCCCCGGCCGGGGCCGAAGCCAGGGACGAAGCCAGGGACAAGGCCACGGACGAGGCGGTGACGCGGCTGGCCCGGCTGGACGCCTGCGCCGTCTCCGACGCGCTCGACAAGCTGGGGCTGCCGGGTGCGGCCCTGGGCCTGAGCGCGCTGGCCGCGCCGCGCCGCATCGCCGGACGCGCGGTCACCGTGCACCTGGTCGACGACCGCCCCGGCGCGGTGACCGCCGGGCGCCACCTCGGCACCGCGGCCGTCGACGCGTCGGGTCCCGGCGACGTCATCGTCGTCGCCCACCACGGCAGGACCTACGCGGCCGGCTGGGGAGGCGTGCTCTCCGCGGGCGCCAAACGCAACGGCGTGGAGGGCGTCGTCGTGCACGGCGCCTGCCGTGACGTGGACGAGGCCCGCGCACTCGACCTGCCCCTCTACGCGACCACGGGCGTGCCGGTCACCGCCCGGGGCCGGGTCGTGGAACGCGCCTGGAACGTCCCCGTCGACATCGCCGACGTACCCGTGTACCCCGGCGACCTGGTCATCGCCGACGCCAGCGGGGTCGTCTTCGTCCCGGTCGCGCACGCCGAGGAGGTGCTCGCCACCGCCGAGGCGATCACGGCGAGGGAACGCGCCATGGTCGCGCGGGTCCGGGCCGGTCACGCCCTGGCCGAGGTGATGTCCGCCGACTACGAAACCATGCTGGACGGAGGAGCGTCACGATGACGGAGACGACGGACACGACGCAGTCCCTGGTGAAGGCGCTCCGCGACCTCGACACCAGCCATGTCAGCGACGCCCTGGACCGGCTGGGCATCGCCGGGCAGTGCCTGGGCGTCATGCCCCTCGACCGTGCCTTCCGCCTGGCCGGACCGGCCTTCACCGTGCGCTACGGTCCCGTCGGCACCGACCCCGGCACCGTCGGCGACTACATCGACGACCTGGACCCGGGCACCGTGGTCGTCCTCGACAACGCGGGCCGCCTGGACGTCACGGTGTGGGGCGACCTGCTGACCGCCACCGCCTCCCGGCGTGGGCTCGGCGGCACCGTCGTCGACGGCGTCTGCCGCGACTCCGACCGGGCCTTCGAACTCGGCTACCCCGTCTACAGCCGGGGCCGCTGGATGCGCACGGGCAAGGACCGGGTCCGGGTCGACGGCTACCAGGTGCCGGTGAGCGTCGGCGGTGTCCGGGTGGAACCGGGTGACCTGCTGCTCGGCGACGCCGACGGTGTCGTGGCCGTCCCGGTGGCGCGGGCCGAGGAGGTGATCGCCGCGGCCGGGCGGATCAGGGACGCGGAGAACCGGATCCGGGCCGAGGTGGAGCAGGGCACCTCGCTGACCGAGGCCCGCGCCGCGGCCGGCTACCACACGCTCCAGACCCGGGACCGCTCCGGCCACTGACGGCGCCCTCGGCGGACACCCCCTGAGAGAGGAGTTCCGATGTCCCGCGACAGCAACAGGAAACCCGTTCCGCGCAGCGTCCTCGTCTTCGGCGCGTCCGGCCGGATCGGCAGGCCACTGGTGGAGTTCCTGCACCAGGAGGCACCGCGGATCCGGCTGCGTGTGGCGACCAGCGACCGGGAGCGCGTCGAAGCGCTCCAGAGCGCCTTCCCGTACGCCGAAGCCGTCCACGCCGACTACGCCGACCTCGCCTCGCTGGAGGTGGCCGCACAGGGGATGGAGGGCGTCTTCGTCATCGCCCCGACCGGGACGGACGAGCAGACCGCCATGACGAACCTGGTCGGCGCGGTCGGGGCAGCGGGTACGGCCGTACACGTCCTGCGTGTGCTCGGCATGCAGCCGGAGGCCAACCCGCACCGTCTCCCGCAGCACATACGGGACCTGGGAACCGGACTGCCCACCCAGCACCCCCTCGCGAAGCGGATCCTCGACGAGAGCGGTCTGCCCGTGACGTACCTGAACATCGGCGCCACGTTCATGGACAACCTCATGCGCACGAAGGAGGGTCTGCGGCGTGAGCGCAAGCTCGTCTGGCACGACCGCCTCATCCCGTGGATCCACCCCGGGGACGTGGCGGAGGTCGCCGGGCGCCTGTTCCTCTCGGACGACCACCGGCACATCGGCCAGTTCCACACCCTGAACAACGGCCACGACCTCAAGCGCTACAGCGATGTCGCCGAGCTCATGAGCGAGGTCTTCGGCGAGGAGATCACGCACGACGGCAGCAGGGACGGCTTTCTGAAGGCGTACGACTGGTTCGGCGTGCGCCCGTCGTCGGAGCTCTGGGACTTCTTCACCTACGAGGAGGAGAACGAGGTCGTCTGGGCCCGCAACGACTTCGTCGAGCGCACGCTCGGGCGCAGACCGCTCACCCTGCGGGAATGGCTGAAGGACAACGCGCGAACGCTGCTGCCGTAGACGAGGCCGTGGATGTGGTGATCCTTATACTGCCTGCAAAATTGGATTCAACCTCCAGGAGTGATCGCGTGACGGAAACCCATCGGCGCACTCTGGCCAAGGAAGGCGCCAGCGCCGAGCGGGCGGTGCGTGAACTGCGGAACCAGATTCTCCAGGGCCGGCTCCTGCCCGGCGAGCAGATCCGGCAGGAGGAGATCGCGGAGCAGCTCCGGATCAGCCGGGTCCCGGTCCGCGAGGCGCTCAGTGTGCTGGCCAGCGAGGGGCAGCTGACGCACCGCCCCCACCAGGGGTACTTCGTCACCAAGCGCTCTCCGGAGGAACTCGCCCAGATCGGCCTCATGCTCGCGCTCCTCGAGAACGAGCTGGCGCGCACCGTCGTATGGCCCTCGGACGAGGTGATCGCGGAACTGCGGTCGCTCAACGAGGACATGGCACGGCTGGTGGACCGGCCCGAGTGGGTCGAGATGGTGGCCCTCAACCACGCGTTCCACCTGCGGATCTTCGGGCTCTCTCCCCTCGGACTGGTGCTGGACGAGGTACGGCGGCTGTGGATGCTGGCGGACGCGTTCATCGCGATCGACTACGCGACACGGGAGCACCGCCGGCAGACGGTCGCCCAGCACGAGCGCATCCTCAAGGCGCTCGCCGCCCGCAACCGGGCCCGGTTCCTGAAGAGCGTCAACGACCACCGCGACAGCACGGATGTCGGAGCCCGCGCGGGCATGGGACATCGCAGTACCTGAAGGGGCCCGTCGGCCCTGCGACACGACGGGCCGCAGAGCCGTAGGCAACGGAAGGACAACCCGTGACGGAGCAGGAGAAGATCCTCGTCCTCGACGGGGCGCGCACGCCCATTGGCGGTTTCGGAGGCGCGTTCGCCGGCGTTCCCGCACACGAACTCGGCGCCGCCGCGGCACGCGAGGCGCTGACCCGGGCGGGCGTCGCGCCCGGCGAGGTCGACGAGGTCGTGATGGGGTGCATCGGCCAGGCCGGGCCGGACGCGTACAACGCCCGCCGTGTCGCCCTGGCGGCCGGTCTGGACGTCGCCACCCCGGCGTACACCGTCAACCGGCTGTGCGGCAGCGGCCTCCAGGCCGTCTGGTCGGCGGCGATGCAGCTGCGCTGGGGCGGGGTGGACATCGCGCTGGCCGGCGGCGACGAGAACATGAGCCGCATGCCGTTCTACGACTTCGGCGCCCGCTCCGGCTACCGCCTGGGCGACCGGACGCTCCACGACGGCACGGTGCTGATGCTGACCGACCCCTTCCACGGCGTCCACATGGGCGTCACCGCGGAGAACGTCGCCGCCAAGTACGGCGTCTCCCGCCGGGAGCAGGACGAGTTCGCGGCCCTGTCCCAGCGGCGGGCCGCCTCCGAGGCGGCCCGCGCCGCCTTCGCCGAGGAGATCGTCCCGGTCGAGGTCGGCGGCCGCGCGCCACGGACGGTGGACGCGGACGAACACCCGCGTCCGGACACCACGGTCGAGATCCTGGCCGGTCTGCGCCCGGCGTTCCAGCCCGGCGGCACGGTGACCGCCGGGAACTCCTCCGGCATCAACGACGCGGGCGCCGCCCTGGTGCTGGCCGGACAGTCCGTGGCGGCCGAGCGGGACCTGCCCGCGCTGGTGTCCCTGGAGGCGGTGGCGACCGCCGCGATGGAACCCGAACTGATGGGCTACGCACCGGTGCTCGCACTGCGGAAGCTGTTCGAGCGGACCGGCACCTCTCCCTCCGACATCGACACGGTCGAGCTGAACGAGGCCTTCGCCGCGCAGGCCGTCGCCGTGATCCGGGACGCCGGGCTGGATCCGGAGAAGGTCAACCCGTACGGGGGTGCCATCGCCCTGGGCCACCCGGTGGGCGCCACCGGGGCGATCCTCACCCTGCGCGTCGCGAAGGACCTGGTCCGTCGCGACCTGGAACTGGGCGTGGTCACCCTGTGCATCGGCGGTGGACAGGCCCTCGCGGCCCTGTTCCGCCGTGTGTGACCCACCCCGGCACATCCGAGGAAGGAGTGAGTGCCCCATGACCGATCCCGTCCGCTGTGAGTACGAGGAGGGAGTGGTCCGGATCGTTCTCGCCAGGCCGGAGAGGGCCAACGCCGTCGATCTGGCGACCGCACGCGCCTTCGGTGCGGCGGTCGACCGGGCGGCCCGCGACGATGTGCGCGCCGTCGTCGTCCTGGGGGAGGGCCGGAGGTTCTGCGCCGGCGGCGATGTGGCGGCGATGGCCGCCGCGCCCGACCGGCCCGCGTACCTGGAGCGGCTGGCCACGGAGTTCGACGAGGTCCTGCGCAGGCTGGCCGCCCTGCCCAAGCCGGTCGTGGCGGGGGTCAGGGGGGCTGTGGCGGGCGCGGGCCTGGCGCTGATGCTCAGCTGCGACGTGATCGTGTCGGGCGCCTCGACGAAGTTCGTCATGGCGTACGCGGACATCGGGCTGACACCCGACTGCGGGGTCTCCCACCTCCTGCCGCGGGCCATAGGACAGCAGCGCGCACTCGAACTCGCCCTCACCGGCCGGGTGCTCACGGCGGCGGAGGCCGCCGACTGGGGGCTGGTCAGCGAGGTCGTGGACGACGAGTCCGCCGACGCACGGGCCGTACGGCTCGCCGAACGGCTCGCCGCGGGACCGGCTCACGCCCTCGGACAGACCCGGCTCCTGCTGCGCTCCCAGCATCCGACCCGGGAGGAGACGGGCCGGGAGGAGGCCAGGGTGATCGCCCGGGCGGTCGGGGGAACCGAGGCCAAGACGCTGGTCGACGCGTTCGTCGCCCGTGGCCCGAAGAGCGCCGGGGGTGGGCCCGCCTCCTGATATGTCACAGAGTCCCTTGTGCGATGCATCCGGTAGGCTGCGTCGCGGCGAGCGCCGCAGCCCGTGCAGGCGTGAGGAGGGACCAGGACCCGTGAGCGAACCCCGACCCGATGCCGTGCCCCTGGGGGAGTCCGCCTATCTGCGGATCCGGGGTGACATCATCAGCTGCCGGCTCGCTCCGGGCGCGCGGCTCACCGAACGGCGGCTGGCCGCCGACACGGGATTCGGGATCTCACCGGTCCGGGACGCGCTGACCCGCCTCGACCACGAGGGGCTGGTGCGCACCCTGCCGAGGAAGGGCTACCAGGTCAAGCCGCTCACCATCAAGGCGGTCGACGACCTCTTCGACTTCTGGTCCCTCATCGGCCCGGAGGTGGGCCGCCGTGGTGTGGCCGGAGCCACCGCCGGACAGCTCGACCGGATGATCGCCCTCAGCGAGGAGATGGTGGCACTCACCAGGGAGCGGGGCCACTCCCGCGAGGTGGTCCAGCGCACGGTCGAGCTCACCGACGAGATGTTCACCGTGCTGGCCGCGGCGACCGGGAACGAGTACCTGACGGCCACGGGCGCCCGGCTGTCCGGAGAGCTCTCGCGGGTGTGGACCCTGGTCATCGACTCCGAACTCCTGGACTACGGCGATCCGCTCCTCCATCTGGACACGTGGAAGGACATCTTTCTGCACCGCGACGGGGACCGGGCCGCGGAGTCCATGCGGCAGCACATCGAGCAGTCCCACAACCGGGTCCTGCGTACCCTCGCCCGCTGGCCGTCCGTGATCGCGACCGAGGTCGTTCCGCTGGGCAGGCCACCGGAGCGGCAGGAGTCTTGACACTCTGATATGTCAGACCTAATGTCTGACATATCACAAGGAGGGGCGAGTCGTGTACCTCCGTGTGGATCTCCGCGGGCGGGGCCGCATCCGGGCGCACGCCCACTCCCCGCGGCGTCAGAAGGCATTCACCGTGGCCGCCGGATCACGTCCGCGGCCCTGACACGGGCCGCTGCCGCACGGTTCCCCGCCCCACGGCCACCGCGGCAGCCGGCCAGGAACGGTCTGACATGACGATCGAGGCCCACACCGCGACGCAGACGTACGAAGCCCCGGAGACCATCCGCCGGATGCTCGTGACCACCTGGGCACTGCTGTACAGCCTGGACGGCTCCCAGCGTCGCGAGTGCGAGTTCCCGATGGACCATCCGGGCCGCACCGACTGGGACTTCATCCCCAAGCCGGACCGCCAGGGCATACCGCTCGCCCGGCTGAACCCCCATCAGCGCACCCTCGTGCACAGCCTCCTGGCGGCCTCGCTGAGCGAGCAGGGCTACACCCAGGTACTGCAGGTCATGGCGATGGAGAACATCCTGCGCGAGCGTGAGCAGCAGGCGCTGGGCGCGCCCACGGGCGACTTCCGCAACAGCGACCAGTACTTCCTTGCCTTCTACGGCCGGCCCGGCTTCGAGGACACCTGGGGCTGGCGCTTCCTCGGGCACCATGTCTCCCTGAGCTACACCGTCGTCGGCCAGCGCTGGCTCACCGTCACCCCGTGCAACCTGGGCGCCCAGCCCGCGCGCGCCGGTGTCCTCGCCCCGCTGGCGCACGAGGAGGACCAGGCCTTCGCGCTGCTGCGCTCGCTCACTCCGGCGCAGCGGGAGCGGACGGTCATCCACACGGTGGCGCCCGCCGACTACGTCACCCGGCAGGTGCCGTTCATCGGCAAGGTGGAGTATCCCGACCACGAGGACCTGGGCATTCCCTGGTACCGCATCACCGACGAGGACCGTGAGGCCCTGAAGTTCAGCAAGGACGACCCGAAGGGCGTGTGCGGGAGCGACCTCGGCGGCGGACAGGGCGACGCGCTCGTGGCGCTCGTCGCGACCTTCCTGCGCCGGATGCCCGACGAACTGGCGCTCAAGCAGCTCGCCCGGGTCGAGCGGGAGGGCCTGGACAACCTCTACTTCTGCTGGGCCGGGGGACAGGAACCCGGCACGCCCCACTACTTCCGCATCCAAGGGGCGTCCCTGCTGGTCGAGTTCGACAACGCCATCGACAACGGCAACCACGTCCACTCCATGTGGCGGGACTACCGCAACGACCTCGGCCACGACCTGCTCGCCGACCACTACGAGCGGGAGCGCACCACGGGGCACCACCTGGACACGCGGCTGCGGTCCAGCGTCGCGGACGAATGAGGGCACGCGAGGGCACGCGTGACCGGCTCCGGGTGGCGGCACGCCCCCGGAGCCCCGGCCGCCGTCGGCGCGTGACGGCGCGGCGGCCGGCCGCGGGGCGGGACACGGTACGTCCGTCCGTCGTCCGCCGCCGCGACCGGCCGCCGCGGGATCATGGGGCGGTGCCCCGGTTCACGGGTTGATCAGAGTGGACTCCTCGGGCAGCAGGAACGCCCAGCCCCGGCTGAGGAAGTCCCCGACCAGGTCCGCGAAGGCCTCGGGCCGGTCCGCCTGGGCGTCGTGAGCCGCCCGGTGGATGAGGACGAAGTTGCAGTTCGGCATGGCGGCCTTGAACGTGCGCCCGTTCTCCGGCGGGATCACCCCGTCGCAGTCGCCGTACACGACGAGCGTGCGCACCTGACACTCCGCGAGACGGGCCACCACCCGCTCGTCACGGTGCGGCAGCGCACCCAGCAACCGTCCGACCAGCGGCCAGGAGCGGGCCATGCCGGCCGGGTCGGGGGGCCGCCAGGCAGGGACGCGCTCGGGGTTCCGGCGGAACATGCGGCGCATCTCGTCCGGGGGCAGGTCGGGGGAGGGCCGGGTCTCGCCCTCCCGGAAGGTCGCCGGGGCCTCCAGCACCAGGGAGACCAGCCGCTGCGGGTGCTCCAGCGCGAGGAAGGTGGCGACGGCGCCTCCGAACGAGGTGCCCAGCAGGTGGTAGGCGTCCAGGCCGAGAGCCGCCGTGACCGCGTCGACGGTCGCGGCCATCTCGGCGAGCGACCGATGACGGTCGTTGGGCTGTTCGCCGAAGCCGGGCATTTCGAGGAGGAGCACCCGGAAACGCTCGGCGAGCAGATCCAGCGCGAAGGACAACGCCGGTCCGCCCGCGCCGTGCAGCACGACCAGCGGGACGCCCTCTCCGGCCTCGTGGTACCGGACGGTGAAGCCGTCGGCCTCGACCGAGTGCGTGGTGAAGCCCGTGCCGGGCTCGGTGGTTGTCGCGGTTGTCATCTGCGGCTCCTGAGCGGTCAGACGGTGGTCGGGGCGTCGGCGTGCAGGGCGGGGATCAGCTCCCGGCCGATGAGCTTGATGGAGCGCATCACCTGGTCATGGTCGAGCGAACCGCTGGGATCCACGAGGACGAGCTCCACGCGCCCCATGCCGACGTGCCGCTCCACCTCCCGGATCTGTTCGAGCACGGTCTCCGGGCCGCCCAGGAAGGACGGCCCGAACTGCGGCGCCATCGAAGGGTCCAGCGGCGCCCCCTTGGGGGCCCCGGCCATCGCCGCCCCCGCCGTGGCCACGGTGAGGAAGACCTCGAGGTTGTCGGTGGACGCGATCCCCGCTCCCCACGGCCACCGGTCGCCGGTGTCGAGCCGGGCCTGCTCGTCGGTCTCGGCGACGTAGGCGCCCTGCCGGTAGAGGATGTTGTCCGCCGTCGGCGTCCACCCGGCCTCCTCGGCGGCCTCGCGATACGCGGCCACGAGAGGGACGGCCTCCTCCGCCGCCATGAAGCTGAAACCGGCGTCGCAGCGCATGCGTCCGGCGAACCGGGCGGACGCGAGACTGTTGGCCGACAGCAGGATCCTCGGGTGGGGCTTCTGCACCGGCTGGGGGAACAGGGCGATGTTCCGGTAGCGGTAGTACCTGCCCTCCCAGCCGAACGGCTCGGGCTCCGTCAGGGCCCGGATGACCAGCTCGACGGCTTCCTCGAACTGCTCCCGGGACTCCCAGGGGTTGGTGCCGTACGTCATGTACTCGTTCGGGGTGCCGCGCAGCAGGGCGAACCGCAGCCGGCCCCCCAGCATGGTGTCGAGCGTGGCGTACTGCTCGGCGACCAGGACCGGGTTGTGCAGGGGGAGGTCCGTGCCCATGACGCCGATCCTGGCGTCGGGCAGCCGCTCACCGATCGCGGCGGCGAACAGGTGCGGAACCGGCGTGAGCTGCGCCGTGTAGTGGTGCTCGGCCACGTTGAGCTGGTCGAACCCGGCCTCGTGGGCGGCCTCCATCTGTTCGAGGCCGAGCCGGACGGACCTCGTGCCCTGTTCGCTGTCGTACCACCGGGGCCGCAGGGGCCAGTGCTCCGGTGTTTCGAGCTTGCCGTAGTACCTGACGGGAGAGAAGAGCTCGACCTGCATGCGGGAACCCCTTCGGAAGAGGAGACACCGGCGTAGGAGCCGGAGGGCTGCCGCGTCACGCGGCTTCTGCTGTGGCAGAGAATCTCGCCTGATATTTCACAAGCTAGGTTTGCGGCGTGGGCGGCGTCAACAGGTCGGACACGGCCTCTCCGTCTCGGCTCGTCCTTCCGTCGGACGAAAATATGAAACATCAGCTTGACCTAGGTGACACATCAGCACCACGCTGTAGAGGTCGCCCGACGTACCGTTCACGCCACGTCCGAGAAGGCGGTCCCCATGAGAACCACCGCTCCTTCGCAGCCCGCGCCTCCGGCCCGTGGCGGTGTGCCCGCCGACCTCTTCCGACGCGTCATGGGATCGGTGTGCACCCCCGTCGCCGTCGCGACGGCCGTCACCGAGGGCCGGCCGCACGGCACCACGGTCAGCGCCTTCTCGGCGCTCTCCCTCGACCCGCCGATGGTCATGCTCGCGCTGGACGGCGGTTCCGCGCTGTTGTCGATCCTGGAGCACACCCGCAGGTTCGGCCTCAACGTCCTGAGTGCCGACCAGGGTGACCTGGCGCTGAACTTCGCGGGCAAGGGAGCCGACAGGTTCGCCGGGATCGCCTGGTGGGAGGACTGCGGGCTGCCCCGGCTGGGGGGCGTCATCGGCTGGCTCGCCTGCGAGGTGACCCGTTTCGTCGAAGGGGGCGACCACCTCGTGGCCCTCGGCACGGTCAGTTCCGCCGCCTGCCGGGACACCGCACCCCTCACCTACCACCGCCGGGCGTTCGGCACGCACGCCGTGCCGACCGCCGCTCCCGACGCGACGCCCCCCGCCGTGCACCACGACCCGTCCAGGAGTGCCCCTTGACCGTCGGACTCAGCTGTGACCTGGCGTACTTCGGCGCACCGGAGGCCATCCGGGACGTCGCCCAGGCGGCGGAGGAACTGGGCTACGACAGCCTGTGCTTCTCCGAGCACGTGGCGGTGACCACCGACACGCCGCTGCCGCCCGGCTTCTCCCACGACGACCCCTGGCACGAGGCCATGACCTTCGCCGCCTACGTCGCCGCCGTCACCAGCCGCATCGAGATCACCACCTCGATGATGCTGCTGCCCCTGCGCCCCACGGTGCTCGCCGCCAAGCAGGCCGCCGAGGTCGACCTGTTGTCGGGCGGGCGGCTGCGCCTCGGCGTGTCCGTCGGCTGGAACGAGCGCGAGGTGACCGCCCTCGGTCAGAACCCCCGCGAGCGTGGCGCGCGACTGGAGGAACAGGTCGAGGTGATGCGCCTGCTGTGGGCCGGGCCCGACGTGACCTACACGGGCCGGTTCCACCGGCTGACCGGGGTCGCCGTCCACCCTCGGCCGAACCGGCGTATCCCGGTGTGGATGGGTGCGGGCGGGTTCGCGCGCGGTGCGCCCACGGACGGCGTTCCCACCGACCGGGCCCTGCGCCGCATCGCGCGGCTCGCCGACGGCTACAAGATGATCGCTCCGCTCGGCCTGCACCCGGAGAAGGCGCACGAGACCGTGGACCGGCTGCGCGGGTACGTACGGGAAGCGGGACGGCCCGCGGACGCGGTCGGCGTCGAGGCCAGGCTGCTCACCCAGGTGGTGCCCGAGGACAAGTGGCGCGATGTCCTGGACGCATGGTCCAAGGCCGGCGCGACCCATCTCGGCCTGGGCAACCGCATCGTCGGCGGCACTCCCGACGACCAGATCGCGGCCCTCGCCCACGCCATGGACGTCCTGCGGGGCTGAAAGCGGGCAGGTGGCTCCGGGTGCGGCGGGCAGGGTGCGGAGCCCCTGAGGAACCGACCGACGCCGGGACGGCCGTGGGCACCGATGCCCGGGCGGACACCGGCCGGGTACGAGGAGAGTGGTCATGACGGAACGCGCATGGGCCGACGGCGTCGGCCTGGGCCGAGCGGACCTGCCGGACGGCGCCGCCATGGTGCTGTACCGGCCGGGGGCCGACTCGGCGCATCTCGCCACGGTCGACGGGGCGGCCTTCGCCGATCTGCCCCCGCTGCTGGAGGCCGCCGCGGGCGACGCCGCCCGCATCGAACCGGGCGAGGCGGTCGCGCTGGCCGAGACCGGTCTGCTGAGCCCCGTCGGCCGCCCGCGCAAGATCATCTGTGTCGGGCAGAACTACCCGGCCCACATCGGCGAGACGGGCAACGCCGCCGCCCCGCCCTACCCGGACCTGTTCCCCAAGTGGGACAACGCGCTGGCCGGCCCCCGCGCCGAGCTCGCCCTGCCACCGGAGTCGGACCAGGTCGACTTCGAGAGCGAACTCGCCGTCGTGATCGGCAGACGCTGCCGCCGTGTGCCCGCCGGGCAGGTGGCCGACGTCGTGTTCGGCTACACCGTCGCCAACGACGGTTCCGTACGCGACTACCAGGCCCACACCCGGGGCCGTACCGCCGGGAAGGCGTGGGACGGACTCACCCCGCTCGGGCCGGTCGTCGTCCCCGCGGAGCGGCTCGGAGGAGTACGCCCCGACCTGCGGATCACCGGAGCGCTCAACGGCGAGGTCATGCAGGACGACCGCACCAGCAGCATGGTCTTCGGGGTCACCGAACTGGTCACGTACCTCTCGACGTTCCTCACCCTGGAGCCCGGTGACCTGATCCTCACCGGCACCCCGTCCGGGGTCGGTGTCGTCCGGCGGCCGCCCCGACTGCTGGGTGACGGCGACGAGTTCGAGGCACGCGTCGAGGGCATCGGCGCCCTGCGCAACCGCTACCTCGCGGAGAAGCGGTCCTGAGCGGTCCTGAGCGGTCCTGAGCGGTTCAAGTGCCGCTCACAGGTGCTCCAGTACCCGACCACCCCACGACCCGACCACTGCACTGTTCATGGACAACACGTCAGAAGGCCCAGCGCGCTGGACGCCTCTGCTGTCGAAGGAGATCGCAGAATGCAGGGAACACTGGCCTGGCCGCTGGAGAGCGCGGCCCGCTCCCACGGCGCACGGACGGCCGTCATCGAGGGGGAGCGGCGCCTCACCTACCACGAACTGCACCAGCGCGTCCGGCGTTTCGGGGCCGGCCTCGACGAGGCGGGCATCGCACCCGGCGCGGTCGTCGCGGTGCTGCTCGCGAACACCCTGGAACACATGGAGGCCTGGCTGGCGGTGCCCGCGTACGGGCGCGTGTTCACCAGCCTCAACACCCGCCTGGCCGTACCGGAGCTGGCCGCCATGCTGGAGGACTGCGGCGCCGAGACCCTGATCGTGGACGCGCTGAACCTCGATGCGGGCCGCGCCGTACGCGAGCGCGTTCTCGGGCTCAAACGCCTGCTGTATGTCGGCGACGGCGCCTGCCCGGACGACTGTGCGCCCTACGAGTCGCTCCTGGCCGCCGAGGGGGTGGCACCGCCCGAACTCGACTCCGACTCCCTCGCCGTCCTCCTGTACACCGGAGGCACGACCGGACGCTCCAAGGGCGTGATGCTCAGCCACGCCAACATCCTGGCCAACTGCAAGGCGCTCTGGCACCAGGACGGGTTCACCCGCGACGACGTCGTCCTGCACGCCCCGCCGTTCTTCCACGCGGCCGGCGCACAGATGATCCACGCGGTCACCTGGGTCGGCGGCACCCATGTGCTGACGCCCCGGTTCACTCCCGGGGGCTATGTGGAGGACGTGGCCAGGCACCGGGCCACCGTCGCGTTCCTGGTACCCACCATGATCCACATGGTCCTCGACCACCTCGACGCCCGTCCCGCGGACCTCGGCAGCCTGCGCCTGCTGCACTACGGCGCCTCCCCCATGTCGGAGAAGCAGCTGCGCCGGGCGATCACCGCACTGGGCTGCGAACTCGTCCAGGGATACGGAACGTCGGAGACCAGCCCGGGGCTCACCGTCCTCTCGCCCCAGGACCACCGCCAGGCGCTGGACGGGGACCACCCGGAGCGGCTGGGCTCGGTCGGGTACGCGCTGCCCGGCGTGCAACTGGAGATCCGGGACGCGGAGGCCCGCCCGGTCCCGGACGGCACCGTCGGCGAGGTCTGGGTCCGGGGCCCGAACGTCATGCTCGGCTACCACAACCTCCCCGAGGAGACCGGCCGCGTCCTGGTGGACGGCTGGTACCGCACCGGCGACGGCGGATACTGCGACGAGGACGGCTATGTGTACCTCGTCGACCGGATCAAGGACATGATCATCACCGGTGGGGAGAACGTGTACTCCCTGGAGGTGGAGCGCGTGCTGGACGCCCACCCGCAGGTGCAGGAGGTCGCCGTCGTCGGTGTCCCGGACGAGCGCTGGGGCGAGCGCGTGCACGCCGTGGTCGTCACCGACGCCGGGTCCGGCCTGACGGAGGCCGAGCTGATCGACCACCTGCGTGAGCGCATCGCCCGCTACAAGGTGCCCAAGTCCGTGGACGTGCGCACCGAGCCCCTGCCGAAGTCCGGCACAGGCAAGATCCTCAAGCGGGAGATCCGTCGCGCAGCCCAGGAGAGTGGACTATCCATGACAGAATGAAGCCATAACAGACCTCGGCGTCCATGGGTCCCTGCGTGTTCGACACGGAAGGGCATCCGGTACGGGAAGGCCCCGCATGACCGACTCCGACAGCGTCGACGTCCTGGCCTCACTGCTGGACGTGCACCGGCTGCGGACCGTCGTCGCCGGACGGGTCGACCTGACACCGCCGTGGCGGGTGGACGGAGAGTCCAGTGGACTGCTCGCGATCCTCGTCCAGGCCTCCGGGCGCAGCCATCTCGTGCCACAGCACCCGGACGGCGAGGAGGTGGTTCTGGGACCCGGCGACCTGGTCGTCTACCTGCGCGACGTCGGCGGCTACCTGCACGACGGGTCTCATCCCGCCACCCCCACCTGGAAGTTCAGGCTCCCGCCCGACGTCGCGGCGGCACCGGCCCCGTTGCGGCTGAGCCATGGGGATCCCGTCACCTCGTTCGTGTGCTGCATGATGCGACTGGGCGACGCACCACGGGGACGGCTCCTCGACAACCTGCCGCCGTTGATCCACATCCCGGCCGCGGACTCTGCCGGCACCAGTCAGCTCGGACGGGTCGCCGACATGATGATCGCGGAGAGCGCGGCACCGGGGCCCGCGAGCACCCGCGTGATCAGCCGGCTCTCGGAGATCCTGCTCATTCTGGTCCTCCGCGAGCAGGCGCACGACTTGTCCGGGCGGCCCGGGATGCGCGCCCTGGGCGACCCGCTGGTCGCCCCCGCCATCAAGGCCATGCACGCCGACCCCGGTGGGGCCTGGACGGTCGCCTCCCTCGCGGCCGTCTGCGGACTGTCCCGCTCGGCGTTCGCGGCCCGCTTCGCCACGGCCGTCGGCCAGACGCCGCTGTCCTACCTCGGCGACTGGCGCATGGCGACCGCGGCGAATCTGCTCGCCACCACCGCAACCCCGGTCGACCGGATCGCCGCGGCGGTCGGCTACCGCAGCGAGGCAGCGTTCCGCCGGGCGTTCGGTGCCGCGTTGACGTGCGCGCCGCGCGAGTACCGCTCCCGGTGCCGGTCCGAACGCGGCGGCGTCGGCTGAACCCGCCGCCGCGAAGGCGTACGCCGACGCCTGCCTGCGGCCTGGCGGACCCGCGGCGGGGCTGACGGCGCCGTCCTCCCGAGGGGCCACCTGCCCTCGGGACACACGAGCGAGGCTCCGCGCCCACGGTCCCGTGGTCGGGTACGCCACCCCGGCCGGGCACTTCCCGTACGCGGTGACCGGCTACGCCGGGCCGGCCGGACGACCGCCCGGCAGTGCGGCAGTCCGGCTTCGTCCTCGGCGATACGCAGACGGTCAGGGGGCGGGCTCACTCGCCGATGGTGCCCAGAGAGACGTGTCCCTTCAGCAGGTTGCGGGCGATGGTACGGCGCTGGATCTCGTCCGTGCCCTCGAAGATCCGCATGACCCGCAGGTTGCGGTACCAGCGCTCCACGGGCAGCTCCTTGGTGTAGCCCATGCCGCCGTGGATCTGCAGCACCCGGTCGACGACCTGGTTGGCGATCACCGATCCGTGGAGCTTGGCGATCGCGGTCGCGTGCCGGGCGTCCAGGCCCTGCTGAGCCCGCCAGGCCGCGTGCAGGGTGAGCCACTTCGCGGACTCGATCTCCACCTGGCTGTCGGCGATCTGCCACTGGATGGCCTGGTAGTCCGCGATCGGCCGGCCCATCGACTCACGTATGCGCGCGTGCTCGACGGCCATCCCCAGCAGCCGCTCCGAGGCGCCCACCGCACGGGCGGGGATGAGGTACCTCTTCTGCCCGATCCAGGACAGCGCGAGTTCGAGGCCGCCCCCGACCTCGCCCAGCACGTTCCCGGCCGGCACCCGTACGTCCTCGAAGGACAGCGATGCGGCCGGCCAGTCGCCCATCAGCGGGATCGGCGAGGACGTCCAGCCCAGACCCCGGTCCACCAGGAAGGCCGTGACGCCGTCCTCGGTGCGGGCGAACAGGATGCAGAAGTCCGCCTCGGAGCCGTCGGTGATGAAGGTCTTCTCACCGTTGATCACCCAGTCGCCGCCGTCGCGGCGGGCCGAGGTGCGGATGTTGCGGGCGTCGGAGCCCGCCCCCGGCTCGGTGATGGCGAAACAGGCACGGCGTTCGCCCGCGACGACCGGCAGCAGATAGGTCTCCGCCTGCTCCTCGGTGCAGGCGAAGAGGATGTTGTCGGCGTTCCCGCCGAACTCGAACGGGACGAAGGTGCGCCCCAGTTCCATCTCGACGATGGCGTGCATGACGGCACCGAGTTCCATGCCGCCGTACTCCTCGGGGACGGCCAGTCCCCAGTAGCCCGCGACACGGGCCTTCTGCTGGATGTCGGCGAGGACACCGGCCTCGAGCGACGGGAGGCCCTGCCGCTCGTTGCGCAGCATGGTCTCCTCCAACGGCTTCAGCTCGCGGTCGACGAACTGCCGGATCGTGTCGCGTACGGCACGCTCCTCTTCGGAGAGCGAGAAGTCGATCATTGCGGCCCTCTCAGGGTGTTGGCGGGGGACGGGGGAGGAAGAGGAGGGGCGTCGGCTCACAGTCCCAGGAGCCGTACGGCGTTGTCCTTGAGCAGTGCGGGCTTGACCTCGTCCCTGATGTCGGTCTTCTCCAGGTCCGCCAGCCAGCGCTCCGGGGTGATCAGCGGGAAGTCGCTGCCGAAGAGGACCTTGTCGCGCAGCAGCGTGTTGGCGTACTGGACGAGGATCGGCGGGAAGTACTTCGGTGACCAGCCGGACAGCTCGATGTACACCTGCGGTTTGTGCACGGCGACCGCCAGCGCCTCCTCCTGCCAGGGGAAGGAGGGGTGCGCCAGCACGATCGGCATGTCGGGGAAGTCGGCCGCGACGTCGTCCAGGTGCAGCGGGTTGGAGTACTTGAGCCGGAAGCCGCCACCGCCCGGGGCGCCCGCTCCGGCCCCGCTCTGCCCGGTGTGGAACAGCGCGGGAACACGATGGGCGTTGAGGACCTCGTACAGGGCGTACGCCTTGCGGTCGTTGGGGAAGAAGGCCTGTCCGTTCGGATGGAACTTGAACCCGCGGACCCCGCCCTCGACGATGAAGCGCTCCGCGAGGCGGGCGCCCTCCTCGCCGCGGTCGGGGTGCACGCTGGCGAACGGGATCACGATGTCGTTGTTGGCCGCCGCCAGTTCGACGATCTCGTCGCTGGTCAGTGTGGGCTCGGGCCTGGCCGGGCCCCGGTCGACGGTGAAGGTGACGGCCGCGATGCCCCGGTCGCGGTAGTAGGAGGCGAGGCCCGGCAGCGTCCCGGCCAGCGACTGGCCGGTCTTGAAGTACGAGGCCATGGCCGTGCGTTCCGCGTCCGGCTCGTCCTCGGGCGCTTTCACGGAGGCGTGAACGTGGGTGTGCATGTCGAGCGCCGTGATCGCGCCGAGGTCGATCGCGGGCCGGTAGGCGGTCATGACGACGCTCCGTCCGCGCTCGCGGCCGGGGAGTCCGGGGAGTCCGGGGAGTTCAGCGGGTCCAGGGAGGCGAACGTGGCGCCCGTGCGGCCGAGCCGCACCAGCAGCGGGGCCGGTTCCCACCACGCGCCGTGCTCCTCGTGCAGGCGCTGCACATCGGCCAGCACCTCCGCCGGCCCGATCCTGTCGGCCCAGTACAGCGGGCCGCCCTTGTCGGCAGGGAAGCCGTAACCGGTGACCCAGACCAGGTCGACGTCGCCGGGACGGGTCGCGACCCGCTGTTCCAGCAGGTGTGCCGCCCGGTTGACCAGGGCGTACAGGCAGCGCTTGAGGATCTCCTCGTCGCCGATCACCCGGCGCTCCACCCCGATCCGCTCCGAGTACTCGACGATCCGCCGGTCCATCTCGGGGTCCCGGTGCGGTGTCCGGTCGTTCTCCTCGTACCGGTACCAGCCGGCGCCCGTCTTCTGCCCGAGCCGGCCGAGGCCGACCGGGAGCAGGGCGAGATCGCTGTGCCGACGGTCCTGCGCCCGCGCCGCGGCTTCCTTGCGCTTGACGTCCGCGAGGACGGCGAGTCCCGACATGTCACCCATGGTGTACGGGCCCATCGCGAGGCCGAACTCCTTCAGGACGCGGTCGACCTCGCTGGGGAAGGCACCCTCCTCCACCAGGAAGTCCGCCTCGCGCAGGTAGTCGATCAGCATCGCGTTGCCGATGAACCCGTACTGGTTGCCGGCCCGGACCGGCACCTTGCCCAGCAGCCGGCCGAGGGCCATCACGCGGGCCTCGGTCAGTGGTGCCGTCTTCGTGCCGGGGATGACCTCGAGCAGGCGCATGACGTTCGCGGGGCTGAAGAAGTGCGTGCCGATGACCTGTTCGGGCCGGCTGGTCGCGGCGGCGATGGCGTCGATGTCGAGCGCCGAGGTGTTGGTGCCGAGGACCGCGTCCTGCTTCGCGTACCGGTCGAGGCCCGCGAACACCTCCAGCTTCAGCGGCAGGTCCTCGAAGACGGCCTCGACGATCATGTCGGCGTCCGCCACCGCGGCCAGGTCGTCGGCCGCGGTGATCAGGGCGGTGCGTTCGTCGGCCACGGCCTGTTCCAGGCGTCCCCGGCGCACGCTCACCGCATAGGTGTCCTCGATCTTCGCCAGTCCCCGCCGCACGTCCTCGCCGCTTCGGTCGACGAGCACGACGGGGATGCCCGCGTTGGCCAGCGCCACCGCGATCCCGCCGCCCATGGTGCCGGCGCCCACCACCGCGGCCCGGCCCGGCCGCCAGTGCTCGCCCACCTCGGGCAGGCCCGGGAGGAGCCCGGCCAGTCGGTGCGCCCGCCGCACGTACTCCAGGACCTCCGCCTCCCCGGCGGGGGCCCCTGTCGTCTCTTCGTTCCGGCTCATGTCCCGTCCACCGCCTGTCCGTTCGGCTCTTCCTCGGATGCGCACACGACCAGCACGTCGAGTGCGGTGGCGGCGTCGGGCGCCGCGAGCAGCGGGTTGATGTCGAGTTCGAGGATCTCCGGGTGCGCTGTCATCAGCTGCCCGACCGTGGCCACGACTCGGGCCACGGCGGAGAGGTCGGCCGGGGGAGCGCCGCGGAAACCGTCCAGCAGTTTCGCCGACCGCAGCGCGCGCAGCTCCGTCACGATGTCCTCTTCGCAGAGCCCCGGCGGGATCAGCCGTACGTCCCCGATGGCCTCCACCCACACACCGCCGAGACCGACCATCACGACCGGCCCCCATGCCGGGTGCCGTCTGGCCCCGACCATCAGCTCGACGCCTCCCGAGGCCATGGCCTCGACGAGAACGCCGTCGAGGGTCCGCACACCCGCGGCCGCGGCCCGCGCGGTCAGTCGCTCCCAGGCGGCGCGCAGTTCGACTTCGTCCCTGATGCCGAGCACCAGAGCGCCCGCTTCCGTCTTGTGCCGCAGCTCGGCCGCCTGGGCCTTCGCCGCGACCGGGTAGCCCACCTTCGCGGCCACGGCGACCGCCTCCTCGACCGTTGTGGCCAGTGCGCCGTCCGGGACGGGCACGCCGGCCGCGGCCGCAAGCCGCTTGCCCAGCCACTCCGGCTGCGGGCCGGGCATCAGCTCCGGCAGGCCCTGCGGGGGTCGGTCCGTGCCGTGTTCGTCGGCGATCCTGGCGAGTGACCGGCCGTAGCGGGTGGCGGTGGCCATCGCGCGCATCATGCGCTCCGGCGAGGTCGAGACGATCATCGCGTGCTCGACGGCATAGCCCCGGAAGTCCTCGGGTATCGGCGCGACATCGCCGAAGAACGTGGTGACGACCGGCTTGGGCTGTCCGGGCGCGGCCCGGGCGACCTGCTCCAGCACGGCCTGGTTGGTACGGGCGGCGACGAACGGGAGGGCGAGCACGACCGAGCCGATGCGCTCGTCGGCCAGCAGGGTGACAAGGGCGTCGTTGCACAGCTCGACGTCGGTGGCCGGCTCCGTGCCGAGGTCCAGCGGGTTGTCCGGCTTCAGATAGGAGGGCAGCCGCTCGGTCAGGGCCTTCGTCGTGCGCGGGGACAACTCCGGCACGTCGATGCCGTGCGGTCCGAGGGCGTCCAGGGCGATCGCGCAGAACGCCCCCGAGGTCGTGGCGACCCCGATGCCGCCGGTCGGCGGCTGCGGATAGCGGGCGAGGATCTCCGTGACGTCGAGCAGCTCCTCCAAGGACTCGACCACACAGGCACCTGCCTGGGTGGCGAGGGTCCTCATCACGCCGTAGTCCGCGGCGAGCGCCCCGGTGTGGGAGGCCGCCGCCCGCTGCCCGCGCTCGCTGCGGCCCGCGTGGGTCAGGACGACCGACTTGCCGTGCGACCGCGCCTTGCGCACCGCACGCAGGAAACCCTGCGGATCGCGAATGTCCTCGGCGTAGATCACGAAGCCGCCGGTCGCGGGGTCGTCCGCGAGATGGTCGAGGTAGTCGGCGAGGGTGAGCGTGGCCTCGTTCCCGGTCGAGATCCGATACGACATGGGGAGCCCCCGGGTCTGCAGGCCCTGGCTCATCATGCCCATCAGGCCGCCGCTCTGGGACAGCACGGCGATCGCGCCGGTCGTCCCTTCGGGGAGCCGCTCGGTGGGCGGCTGAGGCAGGAACACCGTGCTGAGCCGGTCCACGTAGTTGGTGTTGCCGACGCAGTTGGGGCCGACCAGGGGCATGCCGCCCTCGCGGGCCACCCGCGTGATCTCTGCCTGCTCGGCGCGCCCCGTGTCGCCGAACTCGGCGAAGCCGGCGGCGTACACCATGGCCGCGCCCACGCTCCTGCGGACGCAGGCTTCCACCGCTTCCCTGACGCCGGTCGCGGGCAGGACGATCAGGGCGAGGTCCACGCCCTTGGGCAGGTCGTCCACACGGGGCAGCACGACCTGCCCGGCGACCTGCCCGCCCGAGCGTCCGACCAGGTAGATGTCACCGCGGAACTCGTCGCGCACGAAGGCGTCGAGGAGACGGCGGCCGGGGGACCCCGGCTTCGCGGACACCCCGACGATCGCGACGGACCGGGGGGCGAGCACCCTGGCGACCGGCCCCGGGTCTCCGGCGGCCGAAAGACCTGCACGCGTCGAGGACTTCGTCATTGAAGGCTTCCTCATCGAAGGCTTCCTCTTCCGGGTGTCAGCGCTTGGGGGTGGCAGGCCGGTCGAGCGGCTTGGCGCGCTTCTCGACGAAGTCGCGCAGCCGGTCGTCCGAGCCGGCGGAGACGGAGTTGCGGGCCACGAGGGTCTCCACGAACAGGGCGTCGTCGTAGGACATGTCGTTGACGCGGCTCAGGCCCTGGGTGATCGCCCAGTTGGACTGGGCGGTGTTGCCGGCGACGGCCCTGGCGATCTCACGGGCCCTGTCGAGGGCGTCACCAGCCCCCACCCGGTACTGCACCAGGTTCTGGGCGAGGGCCTCGTCGGCGTCGAGGACGCGGCCGGTGAGCATCATGTCCGTCATCCTGGCGTTGCCGATCAGCCGCTGGATGCGAACGGAGCCGCCGGCGCCGACGAAGATGCCGCGCTGTGCCTCGGGCAGTCCGAAGAAGGCGGTGTCGTCGGCGACCCGGATGTGCGCCGACGCCGCCACCTCCAGCCCCGCCCCGACCACCGCACCGCTCAGTGCCGCGATGAAGGGGATCCGTCCGCGGGCGATGTGGTCGAAGGCGACGTGCGGGATGTGCCGGCCCAGGGCCGGCTGCGGCCCCCGACCGCTGTGGAGTTCCTTCATGAGCTCGGCCAGATCGAGGCCGGCGGAGAAGTGGGCGCCCACGCCGAAGACGACGGCGGCCTTCGCCTCCTGACCGGCCCGCTCCGCCAGGCGGCCGAGTTCGGCATGCATGCCCTCCGTCAGGGCGTTGCGTTTCTCCGGGCGGTTGATCCCGATCAACGCCACGTTGCCGTCGAGTTCGTAGGTGATGTGTTCCTCGGCCATGACCGTGGCTCCTCGTGTTCGTGACCGGCTGATCCCACGCATCAGCACACCCCGGGGAGAACAGACTGTCTATGGCAGGATGTCGCTCAAACCGACCCGATCGTCCACGGATCTCAGGGTCTCCCCCCCCGGCGCCCGGACGGTGACAGGTCCGCCGTGAACGCCGGCCTCCCCTTGCCCGACCGGCCGTCCCGGGCTTCGCCGCTCTCCGGGGAGTGGTGTCCGTCTCTCGCGTCGTCCCTTGACCCTGCCCCAGCCGTCGACTTAATGTCCCGTAACGCGGTCGAAACGACCCGCATCGTGGAAGTAGGAAGTGATGAGCGTCGTATCCCCCCTCCATCTGTTCGATGTCGAAGGCAGGACGGTTCTGATCACCGGAGCCTCCGGCGCCCTGGGCAGTGCGGCTGCGCGCGCCCTCACCGCAGCCGGCGCCAACGTGGTGCTGGCCGGTGGTAACGCGGACGCACTGGAGCTCCTGGCCGGCGAACTGCCGAAGGAGCGGGTGGCCACCGTCCACCGGCGTCCCGACAGCCCCGCCGACGCCGAGGCGATGGTGGCCCGCGCGGTCGAGGCGTTCGGGCGTCTCGACGGCGTGCTGGCCTCGGCCGGAGTCAACAAGGTCGCCCCCATCGTCGACATGCCCGTCGCCGACTTCGACACCGTCATGGACGCCAACGTCCGCGGCGCGTGGCTGACGTGTCAGGCCGTCGGCCGCCAACTGCTCGCGCAGGGAGAGGGCGGGAGCGTCGTGCTGGTCTCGTCGACCCGCGGCAGGCTCGGGCATCCCGCCGGCTACAGCGCCTACTCCCCGTCCAAGGCCGCTGTCGACCTCCTCGCCAAGAGCCTGGCCGCGGAGTGGGGCAAGGACGGGATCAGGGTCAACGCCCTGGCCCCCACCGTGTTCCGGTCGGAACTGACCGCGTGGATGTACGCCGACGACGACAAGGGCACGGCGACGCGCGAGACCATGCTCAGCCGCATCCCGCTGGGCAGGCTCGCCGAGCCGGACGACTTCTCCGGCGCGCTCGTCTACCTGCTCAGCGACGCCTCGGCGTTCCTCACCGGTCAGGTCCTGTATCTGGACGGCGGCTACACCTCATGCTGACCTCGCCGCCCCCCGGCCCGGACGCCACACCCGCGACGCTTCCCGCCGGGGACCACTCCCGCTTCCGTTCGGTCGCCGTCGTGGGGGCCGGTCTGATGGGACGGCGCCTCGCCGGGGTCCTGGCGTCGGGAGGGCTCGCAGTCACCCTCACGGACACGGACCCGTCGGTCCTTCCCGAAGCCGGCCGCGAGGCACAGCACCTGGCGCGCACACGGGGCGACCACCCTGGCGAGGTCCGGACCACCGTACGTCTGGAGGAGGCCCTCGACGGAGCGGACCTGGTCACCGAGGCCGTGGCCGAGAACCTCGACCTCAAGCGCGCGCTGTTCGCACGGATGGCCGGGCTCACGGAGACCGCCGTGCTCGCCTCGAACTCCTCCGTCCTCCCCATCTCGGCGATCTCCGCGGGCATCGACGATCCGAGCAGGGCCGTCGGCACCCACTGGTGGAATCCCCCGGACCTCATCCCGATCGTCGAGGTCGTCCAGGGCGAGAGCACGAGCCTCGGCGTCGTCGCGGACGTGATGGCCCTGTTGAACCACCTCGGCAAGCGGCCGGTCTGGGTGCGCAGGGACGTTCCGGGCTTCGTCGGCAACCGCCTCCAGCACGCCCTGTGGCGTGAGGCGATCGCGCTGGTCGCCGAGGGCGTCGCCGATGCCGAAACCGTCGACCTGGTGGTCCGCGACACCATCGGCCTGCGGCTGGGCGAGATGGGCCCGCTGACGAACGCCGACTACGTGGGACTGGACCTCACCCGGGCCATCCACGAGGCCGTCTTCCCCGTCCTGGACCGCTCGGTCACGCCCCACCCCGCACTCGACGACCTCATCCGCGCGGGCCACCTGGGCGCGAAGACCGGTCAGGGCCTCTTCGTCTGGCCCCCGGGGGCCCGGCAGGCGGCCGGCGCCGCGCTCGCCGCCCATGTCGCGTCGGAACTCGCCGCACGACACTCCTGAACCCCGCACCCCGTACCCCGTACCCGGACATCACGAAGGAGACAGACCATGACGTACACCTGGGCGGAAGGCCCCAACGAGCAGGACCTCCAGTTCTATGACCTCTCGCACCCCTGGGGACACGGCGTGCCCGCCTGGCCGTACTTCGAGGACGTGAAGATCGAGCGGCTCCACGGCATGGCCAAGAGCCGGGTGCTGACCCAGAAGATCACCACGGTCATGCACTCGGGCACGCACATCGACGCGCCGGGGCACGTCATCGAGGGCACTCCGCTCCTCCACGAGATCCCGCTGCGGAACTTCTTCGGCACCGGCGTGGTGCTCGACATCCCCAAGCAGAAGTGGGAGGTCGTCACCGCCGACGACCTGGAGAAGGCCGCGTCGGTCACCGAGGTCCGGCCGGGCGACTTCGTCATCGTCAATACCGGCTGGCACCGCAGGTACGCCGACAGCGCCGAGTACTACGCGTACTCACCCGGCTTCTACAAGGAGGCCGGCGAGTGGTTCGTGGAACGCCAGGTCAAGGCGGTCGGCTCCGACTGCCAGGCGCTCGACCACCCGCTGGGCACGGCCATCGGCCCGCACGGTCCCAGTGAGGAGACCGGCGGCCTGCTCCCGTGGGCGGTGCGTGAGTACGAGGAGGAGACGGGCCGGTCGGTCAAGGAGGACTTCCCGTACTGGGAGCCCTGCCACAACGCGATCCTCAACGCCGGCATCTACGGCTTCGAGAACATCGGCGGCGACCTCGACAAGGTGACCGGCAAGCGGCTCACCTTCGCGGCCTTCCCCTGGCGCTGGGTGGGCGGCGACGGCTGCATCGTCCGTCTCGTGGCGATCGCGGACCCCACGGGGACCTACCGCATCGAGAGGGGCTGAGGGGCCCGTGGCTGCTCGCATCATCCGGGGGGAGTCCGCCCCCGCCTACTTCCCGCCCCTGCACGACGGAGTCGACGCCCGACGGCTCCAGGGCCACGAGGCAGGACCGACCGGCCGTTTCTGGCTGGGGGAGTCCTACTACCACCCGGGCGGTGCCGCGCAGAGTTCGCCGACCGCCGAGGAGACGGTCTACTACGTCCTCGACGGCGAACTCACGCTCACCGTCGAGGACGGCACCGCCGAGACGCTGGGCGCGGGCGACTCCGTCCACCTGCCCCGCGGCACCGTGCGGTCTCTGGAGAACCGAACCGGTGCCGGCGCCCGTCTGCTCGTCGTCATCGCCCATCCGACCCCCGGAGGCAGGCCATGAGTGTCGTCCTCACCGTCGCCCCCACCGGGCCGATCGCCCGGCGCAGCGACAACCCCTCGCTGCCCACCCAGCCGCACGAGATCGCCGAGGCCGTGGAGAAGGCGTACCGCCTCGGTGCCTCCGTCGCCCACATCCACGTACGCGACGAGCAGGACCGCCCCACCGCCGATCTCGGCATCGCCCGGCGCGCCATGGATCTCATCGCGGAGCGGTGCCCGATCCTCATCCAGCTCTCCACGGGCGTGGGGCTGGAGGTGCCGTTCGAGGAGCGGGAGAAGCTCGTGGAGCTGCGTCCCCGGATGGCGACCCTGAACCCCTGCAGCATGAGTTTCGGAGCCGGCGAGTTCCGCAATCCGCCCGACGGGGTCCGGCGGCTCGCGGCCCGGATGCAGGAGCTGGGCGTCAAACCGGAACTGGAGATCTACGACACCGGGCACGTGGACGCCTGTCTGCGCCTGCGCGACGAGGGACTCCTCGACGGCCCCCTGCAGTTCAGCATCGTGCTCGGGGTCGCCGGCGGGGCGGCCGCCACCGCGGACAACCTCCTCACCCTGGTGCGCCGCCTTCCCGAGGGCGCGATCTGGCAGATCATCGCCATCGGCAGGGAGAACCTGAACCTGACGGCCATGGCGCTGTCCCTGGGCGGAAACGCCCGTGCGGGGATGGAGGACACGCTCTACCTCCGCAAGGGCGAGCTCACCCAGGGCAACGAGCCGCTGGTGGCCCGGACGGTCCAGCTCGCGCGCGGCCTGGACCTGCAGATCGCCTCGGTCGCCGAGACCGAGGCCCTGCTGGGGCTGCCGCGGCGCCCATGAGCCCGTGCCGCCCTCCCCGCACAGCGGCACCACGCCGCGGGCGGTGCGGGCGCCGGGCGGGCCGGCACATCCCGGCCGGTCCCCGAAGGACGGCAGGATAGAGGCATGACTACACCATCCGACGAGACGAGCGCGCGTCAGGCCGGCGGCATCCAGGTGATCGCGCGGGCGGGTCAGATGCTGCGTGCGATCCGTGAGTCGCCGGGCGGACTGACCCAGTCCGAACTGGCCGAGCGGCTCGGCCTTCCCCGGAGCACGATCCACCGGATCCTGAGTGCCCTGGAGGACGAGGGACTCGTCACGTCGGGGCCGGGCCCTCGCGGACGCTACCGGCTGGGGCCGGAGATCCTGCGCCTCGCCGAAGCGGGTACCCGGGACGTCGTCAGGCTCGTCCACCCCTTCCTGGCCGACCTCTCGGCCCGTCTGACGGAGACGGTCGATCTGTCGGTGCTGGACGGAGGCGAGATCAGGTTCATCGACCAGGTGGACGCGCCGCACCGGCTGCGCGCCGCGAGTGCGGTGGGGGAGAGCTTCCCCCTGCACTCCTGCGCTCCGGGCAAGGCGATCCTCGCCGCGCTTCCGCCGAGCCGCATGCGCGAACTCCTCCCCGCGAGGCTCCCGTCTCTCACGTCGCGCACGATCACCCGGCTTCCCGAGCTGCTCGAACAGCTGACGGAGGTGCGCGAGAGCGCCGTCGCCTACGACTACGAGGAGCAGAGCGACGGAATCTGCGCGGTCGGCGTGGCCGTCAGGGTCGCGGGTCAGATGATGGCGGTCAGCGTTCCCATGCCCGCCCAGCGCTTCCACGGGCGCGAGGAGGAGTGCGTGGAGGCGTTGCTCTCCTTGCGTGATCTCGTCGAGAAGCAGGAGTGGGTGTGAGCCGTTCGAAGCGTCGGTGAGGGCGCTCGGGTCAGGGCGGGCACCACGACTGCCCGCCCTCCCTCGGCGGACCTACGAGGGTGCCTTGCGCAGATAGGACAGCGCGAGGTTCGGCAGTTCCGCGGTGAGGAGATCCCAGTCGTTGTCGGGAGCGTCGGCGGTCGGCGTCGTCACCCGCCACTCGAGGATCGCCTGTACCGCTCGCAAGGCCAACGACACCTGGACGTGGCTGACGTGCGGGGGCCTGCCGGGGTGGGCGAGTATCGCGTCGCATCCCTGGTCGAAAGCGTCCTGGAGCCTGCGCCGGGCCGTGTCGCTGGTGCCTGACTGGCCGATGGCGCGGACGGCGAATTCCCGGATGAGGTCCGCGTCGCGTCGGAACGCGGCGGTCATCGCGGTGAGATGTCCGGTGACGAAGTCCTCGAAGTCGTCCGACCGCGCCGCCGCGTCGGCGTACAGGGCTTGTTGGTACGCGGTGACGTGGTCCAGCCACTGTTCCTGCGTCGCGGCGATGAGCGCTTCCTTGCCGGAGAAGCGGCTGTAGATGCTGCCGACCGAGACACCGGCGCGTTCCGCGACGTCGGCGAGGGTCAGGGCGCTGGTGCCGCGCTCGGCAATCAGCGTCTGCGCGGCTTGCAGGATGCGCTCCATGGCGGCGCGGCTTCGCTTCTGCTGCGGGGGGCGCGGCACGTTCTCACTGGTCACACCGTGCATTCTGGCACCTCCGAAAAAGTTGAATCCAAATTCGGGTTCATGTTATCGTGATGGAGCAGGGTTCGAAACCCACCCCCTCCCCTTCAGGAAAAGGTGACGCACATGTCCGCACCGAAGACGCCGCCGCCGTATCCGGTCACCTACTACCCGGTCGTCACGCAGGAGCTGTTCCGGTCGAACGCCGAACGGATCAAGGACAAGCCCTACGCGAAGTACTTCAGCGGCGACATGCGGCTCCGCGAGGAAGTCCTGCCGTACCTGAAAGAGGCCCTGGACCCGGCGGACACACTGTCCTCCGGACCGGAGGACCTCAACACGCTCCTCGACCCCGGATACCACCGACGGGAGATGGGGTTCGGCCTGACCGAGTCCGGCCACCCCTACGTCGCCGGCCTGAACCGCTTCCCGGGCTGCACCGCGGAGATGTTCACCTGGTGGATGTGGTGGCACTCCGTCGAGTCCGAGCGCTACTCCCTGTGGCACCCCTACTGTCACGTGCAGGCCGTTCCCCGGAACCAGGACGTGCTGACCCAGCCCGGCCTCACCGACTTCGAACGCATCGTCGGCAACACCCACGACATCGTCGAGTACCTCGGCTCGCAGCGTATGGAGCTGGTCGCGAACTTCGTGGACCCGGCCGAACTGGGCCTGGACACCAGCCGTTTCAAGGAGGCCGGGTACCACGCCTACGCGTGCGCGGCCATCGAGGGGGGTGTCATGATCCACCTGGCTCGCGACACCGACGACGGCTTCGAGGTCCGCAGCCGCTTCATCTTCGACCGCGGCGGCCCCGGCATAGACGCCGATGACGAGGCGGGCCGGGCGTTCGGCCACGGCATTGCCTACGAACTGTTCGTCCACCTCCAGAGCGAGTTCACCCACCTGTCGACGTTCCTCGCCGACCTCTACGGCGAGTTCGGCGTCCGTCCCTGAACGCGCCCCGGGAAGCCTGTAGGGCCGGTCTCGCGGCAGCCGAGCGCTGTCCGGGGACCGGCCTTCGGGCTCCCTCCCGCGCGCGGTGGACCTGCCCATCGCCTCCGCCGCTCGGGAGCACTTCCGCTCGACGGGCACGGAGCCGACCTCGCCGGGGTCACCGGCGGTGAGGACGCGGCGGGCGCGGTCGGCGTCCGTCGTCATCGGTTTCCCGGTGACCACGTCAGTGCCGGTGCGGTGGCCTCGTCGCGCGCGGCGTCCAGCGTGCGGTCGGCCGACTGCCGGCTTCGTCACGCCTTGACCGGATGGAAAGGAAGAGCCGACGATGACCACGCCCTCCACCCCGAAACCCAGGATCGCGTCACCGTCCGTCGTGCGCTCCTCGCTGAGGTCCGGCCTCATGGCGGGAGTGATCGGGGCGGTGGTGAGCGCTCTCATCAACTACCTGCTCGTCGGTGTGCCCAACAGCGCGGCGGCCAACGCGGCCCATCACGCCGTGAGTGGTCTCATCAGCGGTTTCGCCGCCGCGTTCTTCGGACTCCTGGCGCATCAGCGCAAAGCGGCGCGTACGCCTGTCGTCGGCCGGGACGAGGATCGTGGTACGCCCGTGCCTGAGGCCGGGGTCTAGGGCGTGTTGCGAAAGTCCCGTCGTCCGCCCGGAGGGCGGCAGGCGGGACTTTCGCAACACGCCCTAGGGCTCGCGACGCCCGGCACGCTCCCCCAGAGGGGGGACCCCCACTCGCCGCGCCGCGCGTGAGCCCAGGTACGCCCCGTACCGGGACACATGCCCGGCACGCCGAGAGCACGTACCCACGCACCGGACGCCGCTCCCTTGATTCCATGACGGACTTGGGGGCGTCGGTGTTGACCGGTGCCTGGGGACGGAGTCCTGGATCTGGTTCACGAGCACCGGTGTGGCCGACGGTGACCTTGCCGGGCCGGACCCGGTCGCGGCGGTGCCCGAGCTGCTGGCTCCGGCCCGCCGGACCGGGTCCCGCTGTGCGTCCGGCCGCCGCGGCCGGGGCGAACGGCATTCGTGGCGCGGGCATGCCGCGGGAATCCAGGTCCGTCGTCGCTGGTCTCGGCCTTGCTGTGATGCTCCGTCTGCAGGGCGGTGACCCGGGTGCGCCAGGCGAAGCCGACCTGGACACAGAAGGTTCCGGTGACTGGTCGCTGCTGGTCGTGCCGGGCAACCTCCCCTTGTCGAGGCGTACAGCCGCGGGGCGGCACGGCCTCCGAAGGCTGCTGGATCGTCAATTGCGCAAGGGCACCCGGGGTCGAGCGGGGGACGAGGGGCTTGCCAAGGCGCAGGATCCACTCAGGTCACGGTGGTTCGGCCGCGTGCGCCGGCGTGTCGTACCGCGGCCGTCGCGGCCAGGGCCCCGACCAGCGGCGCGAGCATGTACACGGGCAGAAGCGAGAGGTCGCCGGCGAGGAGCGCGGGGCCGAACGCGCGGGCGGGGTTGGCGACTCCGCCGGTGGTCGTGCCGAAGGCCATGATCTGGGCGGTGATCAGGGTCCCGACGGCCCAGGGGACCAGCGGGCCCGAGCGGGTGCCGGCCATGCCGATTCCCGCGACGACGACGATGACGAACATCGTGGCGGCCTCGACCGCGGCGATGGCGGGCCAGGGCACGCCGGATGCGGGCCGGACGACGGCGTGGTTCACGGCCGGCGAGGCGATCACCGGTCCCCAGGCCAGGCCGGCGAGCGCGACACCCAGCACCGAACCGAGCAGTTGGGCGGCGATGAAAGGGGCGACGTCACGGCCCGGTGTGCGGCCGTAGCGCCACATCGCGAGAGTGACGGCCGGGTTGACGTGGCCTCCGGTCACCCTGCCCCATGGCGAGAGCATGACCGCGGTGACGGTGCCGCCGGAGACGGGAGCGACTACGAGGAACCGGCCCTCGGGGGTGTTCCACCAGCCGCCCCCGGTGGTGTCGAGGGTGCCCAGCAGCCAGCGGGTCGTGGTGACCACGACGAACATCATGAGCGCCGTGAGGGCGAACTCGAGCAGGGCGGAGTGGAGGGTGCGCTGGTGGGCGGGCCTTTCGCGGGTCATGGGGGGTACGTCCACGCCGCGTCGGAGCGGGTGAGCTCGCATGCGGTGACCGTGGCCGCTGCCGACAGCGGCAGGGCCGGGTTGCTGCGAAGGACGTCGAGTGGAGGGAGCAGGCCGTGGCGGTCCCTCAGGTCGGGGACGAGGGGGCGTCCAGGCGTCCCGTGGCGCGGCAGGCATGGTGGTGCTCCGATCCGCAGGGGGGAGAGTGGAGTGGTTCCTTCCGGGAACCGGTCTCCAGCCTCCTGCCGCGGGATCGTTCCGTCCAACATGTGGATGCGGGCGCAGCGATCGGTCCTGCCGATTATTCCGTCACGGCGTGCTGCCCGACCACCTGGAGGAACGCGGCGGCGGATGGTGCGAGCCGCTTGCTGTCGTGGACCGCGCAGATGGTGTGCACCGCCGCCGGGTCGGCCAGGCGGAGCGCGTGGGCGCCGTACGGCAGGGTGTCGCCGGGGTTCGGGCCCAGGAGGGAGCCCGGGCCGAAGACGGAGGAGCGGGGTACGACCGTCACGCCGATGCCCCGCGCGGCCAGCCGGATCATGTCGTAGATCTGACCGACCTGGAAGTGCTGTCCGGGTTCCACCCCGGCGCGGGCGAAGGCCGCCTCGACCTGGCGGTGCAGTCCTGTGCCCTTGGTGAACTGGATGAGCTGGTGGCTGTCCGGCAGGTCGGCCAGACCGATCACCTCGCGGTCGGCCAGGGAGTGGCCGGCGGGCACGACGAGGACGAGCGGGTCGTTGGCGAGGACGCGGTGGTCGAGGCCGTCGGGGATCTGCTGCGGGGTGAGGCCGACGACGGCGATGTCGAGGTCCCCGGCAAGGACTGCCGCGGCCATCGCGGAACTGGCCGAGGTGGTCACCTGCAAGTCGATGCCGGGATACCGGGCGTGGTAGTCGGCCATCACCTCGACGAGGTCGACGAGGGAGGCGCGGGTCTGGATGAGCCCCAGACGCAGCCGGCCGCGCCGCAGCCCGGAGAGGGCGTCGAGGGCGGCCTGGGCGTTGTCGACGTCGGCGAGGATGCGTCGGGCGAGGGGTTCGAGGAGCTCACCGGCGGCTGTCAGGCGTACGGAACGGCTGGTCCGGCTGAACAGCTGGGAGCCGACCTCCTTCTCCAGGCGGGCGACCTGCTGGCTCAGGGCGGACTGGGCGACGTAACAGTTCGCCGCGGCCTGCGTGAAGTTGCGCGTCTCGGCGACGGCGAGGAAGTACCTCAAGTGGCGAAGGTCCATCTGATCTCTCTGACCGATCGATTCCATCGGAACCATGTGGCGGACCGTTCCATTGTGGCGGATCCGGCGTCGACGGAGCCGCGCGACGCTCTCTCGGCCAGGAGTGCCGTCGGTACCGGGCACGGGCGAGGGTCCTTCAGTTCGCGTACTTCGTGAGCCGGTGGGCCTCCTCCAGCAGCAGGCGGCCCAGTATCTCCTGACGGTCGGGGCGGAAACGCGGCTCGATTCCGGTGAGCGTCAGCGCCCAGCCCGGGGCCCCTGTGCTGTCGAACACCGCGGCCGCCATGCCCCACGACCCCTCGACGATCAACCCGGGGTTGAGTGCCCAGCCGTGTGCGCGGGTCGCCGCCAGCCGCTCCCTGATCCGCGCATCCACATACGCGTCGCCCCACTCCCGGGCCAGGTCCGCCTTCGGCAGGTAGTCGTCCACTTCGCCGTCCGGGAGGTAGGCCAGGATCGCGATACCGGCCGAGGCGACACCCAGCGGGAAGCGGGCGCCCTCGTGGAGGACGTAGGAGCGGATCGGGAAATCGCCGTCCTCCCTCAGGAGTACCACCGTCTCGTCACCGCGGCGGACCGAGAAGAACGCGCTCTCACCGGTCTCCCGCGCAAGCCGGAGCAGGCTGCCACGGGCCTTTTCGGTGAGGTCGTAGCGTGCCGCCGACGCCATGCCGAGCACATAGGTCTCCGGACCGAGGAACCAGCGTCCCGAACGTGCGTCGCGGTCCACCAGCCCTTCTGTCGCCAGAGATTCGAGCAGCCGGTGCGCCGTGGCGCGCGGCAGGCCGGTCTCCTCGGCGACCTGGGTCGTCGTGGCACCCGACGCGGTGCGGCGGGACAGTGCCCGCAGCAGTGCCGCCACGCGCGCCACGACACTCGGCGATTCACTCATGGGGCCCATGAATCTTGCCTCGCTGTCCTCGTCCTTGCTCTCCCTCGCGTCCACTCAGTGGACGGATCACCACTGAACAGTCTACCGAGTGGGAGGTTTGACCTCACTCGTTGACCATTCACCAGCTCTTTTGTCATAAAGAGGAATGCCCACTGAACGGACAGTCCTTGACCATCTTGTGAAGGGTAGGCGGCCATGACCATGGTGCGAGCCAGTGCGGAGGACGCCCTGGCGGGAACGCTCCGCGACGGGATCACCATCGCGGTGGGCGGCTTCGGGCTCTCCGGCAACCCCTTCGATCTCATCGAGGCCGTGCGCGACTCGGGCGTACGCGACCTGACGATCGTCTCGAACAACATGGGGATCGACGGGAAGGGCCTCGGGCTGCTCCTGGAGAACAAGCAGGTGTCCAAGGTCGTCGCCTCGTACGTCGGGGAGAACAAGCTGTTCGCCCAGCAGTACCTGGACGAGACGCTGGAGGTCGAGTTCTGCCCCCAGGGCACGCTGGCCGAGCGGCTGCGGGCCGGCGGCGCGGGGATCGCCGGTTTCTACACCCGTACCGGTGTCGGCACGTCGGTGTCGCAGGGCAAGCCCCATGCGGAGTTCGACGGCCGGACCCATGTCCTGGAACGAGGCATCGTCGCGGACCTCGCGCTCGTCCACGCGCACACCGCCGACGCGGCGGGCAACCTGCGCTACCGCCGCACAGCCCGCAATTTCAACCCGCTGGTGGCGACGGCCGGGCGGGTCACGGTGGTCGAGGCCGAAGTGGTGATCGACGGGTACCTGGACCCGGACGACGTGATGACTCCCGGCATCTACGTCGATCACCTGGTCCGGGCCGCCGACCGGCCCAAGGAGATCGAGCGACGCACGGTGAGGCAGCCTGCTTCCGTCGGACAGGAGGTCTGACATGCCCTGGAACAGAGACGAGATGGCAGCCGTCGCCGCGGGCGAACTCAGGGACGGTGACTACGTCAACCTGGGCATCGGTATTCCGACACTGGTGGCCAACCACCTCCCCGAGGGCGTGAACGTGCTGCTGCAGAGTGAGAACGGTCTGCTCGGCATGGGGCCCTTCCCGTACGACGGCGAGGAGGACGCGGACCTGATCAACGCCGGGAAGCAGACGGTCACCGCCGTGCCCGGGGCATCGGTCTTCGACTCCGCCACCAGCTTCGCGATGATCCGGGGCGGTCATGTGGACATCGCGATCCTGGGCGCGCTCCAGGTGTCCGCCACCGGGGATCTCGCCAACTGGACGGTCCCGGGCAGCTTCGTCAAGGGTATGGGCGGCGCCATGGACCTGGTGGCCGGCACCCGCCGGGTGGTCGTGCTCACCGATCACGTGGCGAAGGACGGCTCGCCGAAGATCGTGTCGGAGTGCACGTTGCCCCTCACCGGACTGGGCGTGGTGCACCGGGTCATCACCGATCTCGCCGTCCTCGACGTCACCGCCGGCGGACTGGTTGCGCACCGACTCGCCCCGGGCGTCGGTCTCGACGATCTCCGGGCCGTCACCGGAGCACCTGTGGAGGCGGCGGTCCGATAGGCGGAGAACGCATGCGGAACCGGTGTGACCTGCTGATCACTCCCCGACTTGCGGATCCTCACCGGTGACCGTCCCCCAGGGGCAACCGCACCGGCTCCGCCGAGGCCGGCCCCGAGGCAACGGGACCTGGCCCGCGCCCGAGTACGGAGCGCCGGCCAGGCCGTGCCGACCCCGTGCCGCCGGTCATGTCGCGCGGGAGGCGGCTCTCAGATCCGGTCGCCGGGTTCCCGGGCGAACGTGGCGGCGAGCGTGCGCAGTTGGCGGCGCAGCCAGACGTGCGCCGGGTCGCCGCGGTCGCGGTCAGGGTGCCAGTACATCGTCTCCACGGGGGCGGGCAGCGGCACGGGGGAGGGCAGGATCCGCAGCTGTGCCGAGCTCTCCAGCGCCTCGGCGAGCAGCCGGGGGAGGAACGCGACCATCCGGGTCTCCTGGAGCAGGAGCGGCAGCAGCGTGTAGCTGGATGTCGTGGCCTGCACGGTGTGCGAGATGTCGTGGGCGGCCAGTTCCTGGGCGAGCATGGAACCGACCTGGTCACCGCTGCGGATGGCGTGCTGCAGATGGGGCAGGGACCTCAGGTCCTCCTTGGTGATCCGGTCACCGACGGTCGGATGGTCCTTCCACACGGCGGCGACCAGCTCGTCGGGGAAGAGTCCTTCGTGCGGGAAGTGCCGGATCCGGTGCGCGATGATCGTGTGCATCGGGGCGATGAGCAGGTCGACGTCGTTGTGCTGGAGACGGTCCTCGTAGGTGTCGTCCATCGTCTCGATCCGCAGCGTGGTGCCGGGAGCCCGTTCGGCGAGCACCTCCAGCAGCGGACGCAGCAGCACCATGCCGACGTATTCGCTGGCCTGGATGACGAACGTGCGGTCGCGCAGCCCGGCGTCCGGCAGGACCGGTTCCCTGATGAGATGGTGGATGTCGGCCAGGACCTCGCGGACCGGCCGGACGAGGCTCAGGCCCAGTGGCGTCAGTTGCAGTTCGCGCCCGTGCGCGACGAGCAGCGGGTCGTCGAAGGCCCGTCGCAGCCGGCGCAGCGCGGCGCTGGTCGCGGACTGGGTCAGATGCAACTGCTGTCCCGCACGCGTGACATGACGCTCGGTCAGCAGTGCGTCGAGGATCACGAGCAGGTTCAGATCGAACCGCCGCAGATCGAAGCGCGAGTCCTCCAAGCCACTCCCTTCACGCGGACGGCCCGTCGCCTCGCCGGAGCACCCCTCCACGGCAGACGGAACGACGGGGTCCACACTCGGCTCCGGGACCACCGCCCGGCGAGCCTACCCGAGGAGGCCGTCGCCTCCCGGAGCGGTGGCGCCTCGTAGGGGGGTTCCATGACGCGCGCGGCCACCGCGTCGCTCCGGACGGCCGGACCGCGCCGCACCAGCGCGCGGCACGCATCGCAGGCTGGCTGAGACCCGCACACCGCAGAGCAGCTACCGGCCCTCCGCGGCCCGCCGTATGGCGGCCTTATTCAGGCAGTGAATGACTGGTATGCAGAGAATTCATTTCCCGGATTATCTGATGTGGGTCAGATTAGACACATCGCGATTCGGAAGAACAAGCCAGCGCATTCCAGGGGCGCTTTCGAGTCCGTTTCGTCCGGTGGAAGGGACCGAATTCGTGGACAAGGCCGGCGTGCATGCCGAGGAGACGGCCCCCGGCGTCACGAGGGAGTGTCGTCGAGGGGATGCGGTCCACTGCCCGGAAGCCGGGCGAGAGCCAGGCGCAGAAAGGCCTGGGCGGCGGGCGAGGTCGGCGCCGGGTCGCGGTGGGCGAGCGCCAGCGGGGCGAGTGCCTGCGGGTCTTCGAGGCTTACGACACAGTCGGCGTGGTCGGCGGGAACGACGGCGTCCGCCACCGGACGCGGCACGACGGTCACCCCGATCCCCTCGAGGGCCAGCGAGGCGAGGTCTCCCGCGTTGCGCAGCGCGCACACGCCCCGGCGCCGGGCCCGCGCCCGGTTGAACGCGGCATCGACCTGCATGCGCAGACCGGTGTCCGGAAAGCACTCCAGGAAGCGCTCGTCCGCCAGCTGTCCCAGGCCGGCGGCGCCGGTCCCGCGCAGGCGGTGCTGCCGCCCCACGACGGCCACGAGGGGCACCAGGCGCAGCAGGTGGTACGCGATCCCCGGCGGCAGCTGGTGCTCGTGCAGGGCGACGAGGGCGACGTCGATGTCGCCGGTGAGCAACTGGGTGCCCGCCTCCGCCCCGTCGACGTCGAAGAGCGTGAACTCGACCGCGGGAAACGACTCCTGGTACTCGCGCAGCAGGCCGAGCTGGTCGAGATTGCCGGCCGTGAGCGTCACCGCGCCGAAGCGCAGCCGTCCCCGCACGGGTCCGTCGAACGAGGCGATCTCGGCGTGCATCTCCTGCACCGCGGTGAGCACCCGCCGGGCGCAGGCGACGAACGTCTGGCCGGCGGGTGTCAGCCGCACACTGCGGCTCGTGCGCTCGAACAGCAGCGTCCCGACCTCGCGTTCCAGCTGGGAGATCTGATGGCTGAGCCCGGACTGGCCGATCCGGCAGCGCGTCGCGGCACGGGTGAAGTTGAGCTCGTCCGCGATGGCCACCGCGTACTCCATCTGCCGCAGATCCATCGAAGACTCCGATCATTTCATGCATGTTTCAGTGTTGGACGTTGCGAGCGAAGGAAGAGCAGTATGGCTGGTAAGAGCCGCCCCCTCGGGGTCTGAATCCCGCGCGGGAAGGGGATCCTCGGCGCTCATCCATCACATTCTTCGTTTGATCCAACCTTGCCATAGGGGAGAGAACCATGGCCACTGCAACGACGCAGCCCGACGGCACGCCCGGCCGGGAGCCCGTGGGAACCCAGCCGCCCCCGGAGACCATGCAGTTCCCGGACACACCGAAGTTCCGCGGGTTCTTCGCCCCGTCGCGGATCGAGGCGGACGTGTACGACCTGGAGGTCGAGGGCCGTATACCCCCGGAGCTGTCCGGCGCCTTCTACCGCGCCGCCGCCGACACCCAGTACCCGCCGCGGTTCCCGAACGACGTGTACATCAACGGCGACGGCATGATCCACATGGTGCGGTTCGAGAACGGGCACGCCGACCTGAAGACCCGGTACGTCCGCACCCAGCGCTTCGAGCTCGAACGCCAGGCCCGCCAGGCGCTGTTCGGCGCCTACCGCAATCCCTACACCGACGACCCGTCCGTGGCCGGCATCGACGACGGCAACGCCAACACCTCGATCATCTGGCACGCGGGCAAGCTGCTCGCGCTCAAGGAGGCGGCGCTCCCGTACGAACTGGACCCGGTGACCCTGCAGACGCGCGGCATCCACGACTTCTCCGGCCAGATCCCCGGGCGTACCTTCACCGCCCACCCCAAGCACGACCCGCGCACCGGCGAGCTGATCGCCTTCGCGTACAACGCCAGCGGCCTGCCCGACAAGCAGATCCATATCTACGAGATCTCCGCCGAGGGCAAGGTCACCCGCTCCCAGACCTTCGAGGTGCCGTACTCCTCGATGGTCCACGACTGGCTGGTGACCCGGGACCACTTCGTCTTCACCATCTCGCCCATGGTCGCCGACCCGGAGCAACTGCGGAACGAGGCCCAGTACTTCGTCTGGGACCCGAACAAGGAGACCTACGTCGCGATCATCCCCCGCGACGAGGGCGTGAGCGGCATCAAGTGGTTCCGCAGCGAGCAGCTCATGGAGACGCACTCGCTCAACGCCTGGACCGACGGCGACACCCTGGTGGCCGACCACTTCACCACCAAGTCGGGCTGGTTCTCCCAGTTCCCGAAGACGACCGTCGGCCTGCTGCCCGAGCAGCCCCCGTTCCTGCACCGCTGGACCTTCGACCTCACCCAGGGCGCCGCCCACTGGGACGACGCGGTGGACACCTACCGCAGTGAGCAGCTCCTCGCCTCGCCCGGCGACATGCCCCGCGTCGACCCCCGCGTGCTGATGGAGAAGAACCGGCACGCCTGGGTGGGCGGCTTCCACCCCGACCTGCCGAAGGGCGAACTCGGACCGATGGGCCCGCCCTTCAACTCCGTCATCCACCGGGACGACGCCACGGGCGCGACGGCCTTCTGGGCGCCCAGCGAGCACTCCGCCCCCGAGGAGCCGGTGTTCGTGCCGAAGTCGGCCGACTCCGGCGAGGGCGAGGGCTACCTGCTGGTGCTGGTCGGCCGACGCGACCAGTCCCGCCACGACCTGGTCGTCCTCGACGCCCTCGACATCGCCGCCGGCCCCGTCGCCACGGTGAAGATCCCCTTCCGGCTCCGGTACGGCTTCCACGGCACCTGGGTCCCCGACAGTGAACTGCGGAAGTGAGACCTGCCATGCGACTCACCAGGTGCGGACACGCGTGTGTACGGCTGGAGCGGGACGGTGTGGTCATCGTCGTGGACCCCGGCAACTACACCGACCCGGACGTCTTCGACGGCGCCCACGCGGTGCTCGTGACCCATGAGCACGTGGACCACTTCTACGAGCCCGCCCTGCGCGCGGCGGCCGACGCGGATCCCAGGCTGCGGATCTGGGCCAACCGGTCCGTGGCGGGCCGGCTCGACGGGCTGGGCGGACGGGTGACCGTGGTCGGGGACGGGGACACCTTCGACATCGAGGGCGTGAGGGTCGAGGCGCACGGCGAACTCCACGCGCCCACCCATCCGGACCTCCCGCAGGTCACCAACGTCGGCTTCCTCGTGGACGGGACGGTCTTCCACCCGGGCGACGCGTTCACCGTGCCCGCGCGTCCGGTGGACACGCTCCTGCTGCCTGTCCACGGACCGTGGTCCAAGATCGGCGAACTCATCGACTACGTCCGCGAGGTCGCACCCCGCCAGGCGCTGTCCATTCACGACGGGGCGCTCAGCGACACCGGAAACGCCCAGGTGGACACGTTGCTCGGCCTGGGCCTGCGGGACGCGGCCGCCGACTACGCGCGCGCGGCCACCGGAGCCGGGATCGAACTCGCCTGATGTCCATGTCACTCAACCACCAAGGAACGGAGGCCCGCCATGGGATGGCTCGGGCTTGAGGAACGGCGCACCCTCGTCATGGGAGCCGGAGGACTGGGCACCGCCTGCATCCAGGCACTCGCGGAGGCCGGGGCACGGCTCGTGGTCGTCGACGCCGACGAGGCCCGGCTGAAGCACCTGTGCGAGGACCCGGTCCTGGCGGACGCCGGGATACGGACCCTCGCCGCGGATCTGACCACCTCCGAGGAGTGCGAGCGGGCGGTCACCACGGCGCACGCCGAACTGGGCGGACTGGACGTCCTGGTGCACGCCGTGGGCACGAACGACCGCCGCCCCGTGGTGGACACACCGGACGAGGTGTGGGAACGGATCGTCACCCTGAACCTGTCCAGCGCGTTCTGGACCGGGCGGGCCGCGGGCCGGCTGATGCGGGAGTCCGGCGGCAGCATGGTCTTCTTCTCGTCCGTCTCCTCCCGCCTCGCCCACCTCCACCACGCCCCGTACGCGGCCTCCAAGGGCGGCCTGGACCAGCTGATGAAGGTCATGGCCCGCGAGTGGGCCGCCGACGGCGTCACGGTCAACGCGGTGGCCCCCGGCTACACCGAGACCGAACTGACCAGCGCCTACCTGGCCAAGCCCGGCATGCGCGAGCAGATGACCGGCCTCGTCCCCGCCGGGCGGCTCGGCACCCCCGAGGACGTGGCGGGTGCCGTGCTGTTCCTCGCCTCCGCCCGGGCGTCCTTCGTCACCGGGCAGGTCCTCTACGTAGACGGCGGCCGCACGCTCGTCTGACGCCCTGCTCACCGGAAGGAACACGCGTATGACCGTCAGACTGGCCGGGTTGCCGCCCGGAGAGCTGAACGACGAGCAGGCCGAGGTCTACCGGGCCATCACCGGCGGACCCCGCGCGGCCGGACCCCAGGCGTTCGCCCTGACCGACGACGAGGGCCGGCTGCGGGGCCCGTTCAACGCCATGCTGCTCAGCCCGCCCCTGGGACACGCCGTCCAGGCGGTCGGGGCGGCGGTGCGCTACGAGTCGGTCCTGCCCGACCGCCTGCGCGAACTGGCGATCCTGGCCGTCGCCGCCGAGTGGGGGAGCGCCTTCGAACGCGAGGCCCATGAGGCGGTCGGCCGCAACTGCGGCCTCACCGAAGCCGAGATGGGCGCCCTGCGCGCCGGCCGGCTGCCGGATCTTGCCGACCCGGACGAGCGTACGGCCCTCAGGGCGGCCGTCGCGCTGACCCGGGCCGGCACCCTGAGCGACCGGGAGTACTACGACACGGTGGCCGCCTGGGGAGAGCGCGGCCTGTTCGAACTCACCACGCTGGTCGGCTACTACGCCCTCCTGGCCCTCCAGTTGCGGGTGTTCGCCGGGGAAGGACCTCCCGCCGGCCGGCCCGGGGCCGTCACCCACCTCTCACTCCACTCCGAAAGCGGGACATCATGAAACTGGTCACCTTCGACGACGGACGCGTCGGCAGGCTGGAACTGGAGGAGCGCCTCGTGCTCCCCCTGGAGACCGCCTCGACCCGCGAGTACTTCGAGCGCGACGGACAGGTCGGGGAGACCGGCGAGCGCCTCGCCCTGGACGACGTCCGCCTGCGGGCGCCGATCGTGCCGAAGAAGTTCTTCCACACCTCGGGCAACTTCCGTGAGCACGAGGACGAGTCGAAGAACGTCGACTGGTCCCACCCCATGCACAAGGGCATCGTCTTCTTCCAGAACGTGGACGCGATCGTCGGCCCCGACGAGCCCGTCATCCACCCCGAACACCTCACGAGCGAGCTGGACTACGAGCTGGAGATCGCCGTCGTCATCGGCAAGCCGGGGAAGTTCTTCGGCGTGGACGACGCCCCCGACCACATCGCCGGATACGTCGTCTTCAACGACATCACCGCCCGCGACATCCAGCGCAAGGAGATGGAGTCCGGGGTCTTCTCCTTCTGCAAGGCCATCGACACCTTCTGCCCCGTCGGTCCGTACATCGTGACCGCCGACGAGATCCCCGACGCCCAGAACCTCGACATGGAGCTGCGGGTCAACGGTGTGGTGCGGCAGAAGTCCAACACCAGCCGGATGTCGGTCTCCATCCCGCACCTGGTCGCCTACCACTCCCCGCAGGGCTACAGCGCCGGCGACCTGATCACCACCGGCACCGTCCAGGGCGTCGCGGGCTTCAGCGGCGACCCGGAGATGTACCTCAAGCCCGGTGACGTCATCGAGGCCGAGGTGGAGCGCCTCGGCGTGCTGCGCAACCGCATCGTCAGCTGGACCGAGGGCCACGGCACGCCCGTACCGGAGAAGGTGGACTGGTGAGGCTCGGAGTTCTCGACGGCCGCGCGGTCCTGATCCGCGGCGACCGCGCCGCGGGTGTCCGCGTGGCCTCCAGGGGACGGCTGCCCTCCGACCCGATGGAGTTGCTGGAGCAGTGGGACATGCTGCGGGTGCTGGAGGCGAGCCTGTCCGACGAGGCGTACGACATCGAGGTCGACCCGGATGCTCTCGGGGCCCCCGTGCCGCGTCCCCGGCAGGTGTTCGCGGTCGCCCTCAACTACCCGCCGCACGCCGCCGAGGCCGGCTTCACCCCGCCCGACGAGCCCTTGGTGTTCACCAAGTTCCCGACCTGTCTGACCGGCCCGCGCACCACCGTCGAGCTGCCCGAGGGCAAGGTCGACTGGGAGGCCGAACTGGTCGCGGTGATCGGCCGGCACGCCCATCGGGTGTCCGGGGAACGGGCCTGGGAGGCGGTCGCCGGGCTCACCATCGGCCAGGACCTGTCCGAGCGGGTCTCTCAACTCCAGGGAAAACCGGCTCAGTTCAGCCTCGGGAAGTCGTTTCCCGGCTTCGGTCCGACCGGCCCGGTCCTCGTCACCCCGGACGAGTTCGACGACCCGGACGACCTGGAGATCACCGCTCTGCTCAACGGTGAGGTCGTCCAGCACGACCGGACCAAGTCCATGATCTTCCCGGTCCCCGAACTCGTCGCGCGCCTGTCCGCCGTCGTCCCTCTGCTCCCGGGCGACCTCGTCTTCGCCGGCACTCCCGCCGGCGTGGGAAACCGCCGCACCCCGCCCCGCTACCTCACCGAGGGCGATGAACTGGTCACCCGGATCGAGGGCATCGGCGAGATCCGCCAGCACTTCACCGCCGTACACCCTTGAAGGGACACACCATGACCCAGCAGAGCATGCCCCGCCGCTTCGAGGGCCGAACCGTCCTCGTCACCGGGGCGGGCACCGGCTTCGGCGCCGAGATCGCCGTACGGGCCGCGCAGGAAGGAGCGCGGGTGGCCGTCCACTACCGCAGCTCGGCAGCCGGTGCGGAGAAGACCGTCGCCCGCGTCAAGGAGATCGGCGAGGACGCCTTCACCGTGCAGGCGGACATCACCGGCCACCAGGATATCCAGCGGATGGCCGACGAGGTGTTCACCCGCTTCGGCGGCCTGGACGTCCTGGTCAACAACGTCGGAGACGTGGCCCGCGAGCAGATGTCCTGGCGCGACGTGACCGAGGAGTCCATCGACCACGTCCTCGCCGTCGACATCAAGGGCACCATGCTCTGCGTGCACGAGTTCGGCGCCCGGATGCTGGACCAGGGCCACGGCGCGATCGTCAACATCGGCTCCACCGTCATCGTCCGCGGCAGCGCGCGGGCCCCGCAGTACGCCGCCGCCAAGTACGGCCTGCTCGGCATCACCAAGTCCTACGCGCAGGCGTTCGCCCCCGCGGTGCGGGTCAACACGTTCGCGCCCGGATTCATCGAGACCGAGGCCACCCTCACCCGGCAGGACTGGAAGTCCGGCCGCCGGGAGGAGTTGATCTCCAAGACGCCGCTGGGCCGCATCCCCGGTCCCGCCGAGCTGGCCGGCACGGCCCTCTTCCTGGCCACCGACGACGCTTCCCACATGACCGGCGCCTATCTGAACGCCGACGGCGGATTCAACATGATCGGCGCCTGACGACCGGGCAACGGGACAACCCCCCTTTTTTTGACGAAGGCAGATGACACCATGACGATCAATCGCAGTCTCCTGATCGGTGGCAAGGAGATCCCCGCCGCGTCCGGCCGGACCACCGCCGATCCCAACCCCTGGACGGGCGAGGTGTTCGCCAGCGTCGCCGCCGCCGGTCCGGAGGACGTCCGCGCCGCGGTGGACGCGGCGGACGCCGCCTTCGCCGAGTGGGCCGCGCTCGCGCCCTTCGCCCGGCGGAAGATCTTCGCGGACGCCGCCACGCTCATGGAGCAGCGCGTCGAACTCGCCGTGGAGGCGATGGCCGGCGAGGCCGGCGGGACCCGGCTGTGGTCGATGTTCAACGTCATGGTCGCCGCGAACTTCCTGCGCGAGGCCGCCGCGGCGATCACCGCCCCGCGCGGGGACGTGCTCACCACCCAGGAGGCGGGCGGGCTGAGCCTGGCCGTCCGTGAACCGCTCGGCGTCGTCGCCGCGTTCGCGCCATGGAACGCACCGGTCATCCTCGGCACCCGCGCGGTCGCCGCCGCGCTCGCCGCGGGCAACACCGTCGTGGTCAAGGCCAGCGAGGACGCCCCGATCGCCTGCGCCCTGCTCGTCGCCGACGTACTGCGCGAGGCCGGGCTGCCCGACGGGGTCCTCAACGTCATCACCAACGACAAGGCGGACGCCGCCGAGATCGCCGAGACGCTGATAGCCGACCCGCGCGTGCGCGCCGTCAACTTCACCGGCTCGACCGGCGTCGGACGGATCATCGGCACCCTCGCCGCCCGCCACCTCAAGCCGGCCGTGCTCGAACTCGGCGGGAAGAACTCCGTGGTCGTGCTGGAGGATGCCGACCTCGACCACGCCGTGAACGCCGCCGCGTTCGCCGCGTTCATGAACTCCGGCCAGATCTGCATGTGCGCCGACCGCATCCTGGTGCACGCCTCCCTGGCCGAGGAGTTCACCCGGCGGTTCACCGCGAAGGTCGCCGCCCTGCCGAGCGGCGACCCGGGTCTGCCCGCCACCGTCGTCGGCCCGCTCGTCGACCAGGCGGCCGCGCAACGCGTCGCCGGCCTCGTCGCGGACGCGAGGGCACGAGGCGCGCGGGTGCTCACCGGAGGCGGTGCGCCCGAGGGCGCCCTGTATCCGGCGACGGTCCTGACCGATGTCCCCGAGGACGCGGCACTGCACCACACGGAGGCCTTCGGCCCCGTGGTCGTCATCAGGTCGTTCGAGGACGACGACGAAGCCGTGGCGCTGGCCAACGACACCGAGCACGGTCTCAGCTGCGGCGTCATCACCGAGAACGCCACCCATGGCCTGAAGGTGGCCCGTCGTATCCGCACCGGCATCGTCCATGTCGGCGACCAGTCGGTCGGGGACGAACCCCAAGCCCCCTTCGGTGGTTTCGCGGCCTCCGGTTACGGCCGGTTCGGCGGGCGGTGGGGCATCGAGTCCTTCTCCAACACGCGTTGGGTCACCGTCTCCACGGAGCAGCCGCACTACCCCTTCTGAGTACTCCAAGGGCACGCTCACCGGGGTCCGACCCTCCTCGACGGCGCCCCTGCGACACCACGTCGCAGCGGGCGTCGGCCCCCACCGGGCCTGAGCCGTCGGCGGCGCGGGGAGGTGCACGCGGACCGGCAGCAGTGCCGCGCCGGATTCCTCCAGCGGTGTGCCGAACTCCCTCCCGACGGCCGTGCCGAGGTGGATGGGGGTCCCGATCAGTTCGATGTGCTGCCGGACGGCGCGGACGGCGTCTGTTCGCGGTGCGCCGCGAGAAGCCGGCGCAGGGCCGCGGTGCCTTCCTCGGTGCGCCGTGGATCGCCCGAGGTGACCTGGTGGAAGACGAGGCCCTCCAGGGCGGCGAAGACGATTTCCACCAGGTCCTGCGAGACGCCGAAGCGGGTCAGCGCCTCGCTGACGGCCGTGCGGTAGGCGTCGTAGAGGGCGTCGACGTGCCGCCGCAGTTCGGGTGTGCGTCCGGCTTCGAGTTTCAGTTCGTACTGAAAGGCCTGCAGATCCGGGTCTGCGCCGACGAATGCGGGCAGTGTGGCGGCGAAGTCCTCCAGCCGCCCGCTGGCCGGGACCAGCGACGACGTCTCGATACTGCGTGTGACGGCCCAGCCGAGGGCCTCCTCGAGCAGGGCGTCGCGCGAACCGAAATGGTGGACGACCAGCCCGTGGGTCACTCCGGCCTCGGCGGCGACGGACCGGTACGTCAGCTTGCGCAGGCCCCCACGGGCCACGACCCTGACGGCCGCCTCCAGCAGTGCGTCCCGCCCCTTTCCGTACCCGGGCCGGGCATCCTGAGCGGCCTGATGCGCGGCCTTGGTCACGGCTGTCATGCGCCCCCCTGTCGGTTCGGGTCCGTACTGCCAGGGCGAATCTATCCTATTGACAAGTTATCCGTTTGGATAGATGCTCGGTCGCGCCTCACTTCCTCCGCCTCCCTGGAGTTCCCATGGCCGTGCCCGAAGGACTGCGCAGCACCCCGTTCGCCCCGCGCTACGAAGACCGTGTCGAGGAGTGGATCGACGTCTACGGCCACGCGGTGCCGCTGGCCATCGGTGATCCGGCCGAGGAGTACGAGGCCATCCGCACGGCGGCCGGCGCCTCGGAGTACTCGATGCTCTACAAGTGGCATGTCGAGGGCGAGGGCGCGGTCGCGACGGCCGACGCGGTCTTCTCGCGCAGTGTCCGCTCCATCGCCACCGGGCGCATCGCGTACGGGGTCGTCGTCGATGCCGACGGGTTCATGCTCGACGACGTGACCGTGGGCGTGCTCGCGCCCGACCACGTGGTCGTCACCGGCGGCAACCCCGCCACCCAGGAGGCGCTGGCCGCGCACGCCCCCGCCGGCACCACCGTCACCGAGCGCCGTGACGAGGTCGCGGTGCTGACCCTGCAGGGGCCGCGCAGTCGCGAGGTCCTCGCGCGCCTCACCCACGCCGACGTCTCCCCTGAGGCCTTCCCCTACTACGCGCTTCTCCAGAACACGCTCGTCGCGGGCGTCGCCGCGCAGGTCGGCCGACTCGGATTCACCGCCGAGCTCGGCTACGAGATCCAGGTGCCGCGCGAGTCGGCGCTGCACCTGTGGGACGCGGTCCTGGAGGCCGGTGCGGACCTCGGCGTCAAGCCCTTCGGCGCCGCCGCCCTCCTGACCTGCCGTACCGAGGCCGGAATGATCATGGGGGAGCTGGAGTACGACCACACCGTCACCCCCTTCGAGTGCCGGATGGGCTGGGCCGTCGACTTCGACAAGGGCCCGTTCCAGGGCCGGGACGCGCTGCTCGCCAAGAAGGACGGCGCGACGGGGCGCGTCGTCAGCGTCGTCGTGGACGCCGCTCCCGAGAGCGCCGAGGGCGCCCGTCTGGAGCTGGACGGCCGGGACATCGGCCACATCACCATGGCCGTGCCCTCGCCCGCGCTCGACGGCGCCACGCTGGGGCTCGCCCGGGTGCACCGCGACGCGGTGAAGTCCGGCACCGCCCTGACCGCGGTGTCCGCCGACGGCTCCAAGGCCGACGCCACCGTCCGGCCCACGCCCGTGTACGACCCCGAGCGCGCCCGTGTGCGGGCCTGAGCAGAAGAAGGACACCGCAGCCATGCAGCGCCACATCCTGACCCTGTCCTGCCCCGACCAGCCGGGCATCGTCCACGCCCTGTCCGGAGCCGTCGCCGAGGCCAAGGGCAACATCCTGGAGAGCGCCCAGTTCTCCGACCCCGGCACCGGCACCTTCACCATCCGGGTGCTCCTGGAGACGCCCGGGGCCGACCCCGAGGGCCTGCGTGACGAACTCTCCCTGCGGCTGTCCCGGTTCGACCCCGTGCTGACCCTGCGGCCGGAGGAGCAGCGCCGCCGGGCCCTGCTCATGGTGTCGAAGTTCGACCACTGTCTGGTCGACCTGCTCTACCGGTGGAACCTGGGCGAACTGCCCGTCGACATCCCGCTCATCGTCTCCAACCACCCCGATCTCGCCCCGATCGCCGAGCGCTACGGCATCCCGCTCGTCCACCTCCCGGTCACCCGCGACACCAAGCCCGAGGCCGAGGCGGAACTGCTGCGCCTGGTCGCCGAGCACGAGGTCGACTTCGTCGTCCTCGCCCGCTACATGCAGGTCCTCTCCGACGACCTGTGCCGCAGGCTGTCCGGCCGGGTCATCAACATCCACCACTCCTTCCTGCCGGGCTTCAAGGGCGCCAAGCCCTACCACCAGGCCCACGAGCGAGGGGTCAAGCTCATCGGCGCCACCGCCCACTTCGTCACCGCCGACCTGGACGAGGGCCCGATCATCGAGCAGGACGTGGTCCGCGTGGCACACCGCCACACGGCGCCGGAACTGGTCGCCATCGGCCGTGACGTCGAACGGATCGTGCTCGCCCGGGCCGTGCGGCTGCACGCCGAGGACCGGGTCGTCCTGACCGGCTCGCGCACCGTCGTCTTCGCCTGATCCGGGAGGTACGTACGACCATGACCACCGCGACGCTGCTCGACGGCAAGGCCGCCGCAGCCGCCATCAAGCGTGAACTCACCGTCCGGGTCGAGGAGTTGAAGGCCCAGGGGATCACCCCCGGCCTCGGTACCATCCTGGTCGGCGACGACCCCGCCAGCCACTCCTACGTGGGCGGCAAGCACCGCGACTGCGCCCAGGTCGGCATCGCGTCGATCCGTGTCGAACTGCCCGCCGCGGCCACCCAGGCCGACGTCGAGGTCGCGGTGCTCGGACTCAACGCGGACCCCGCCTGCACCGGCTTCATCGTCCAGCTCCCGCTGCCGGCCCACATCGACACCCACGCCGTCCTGGAGCTCGTCGACCCCGCCAAGGACGCCGACGGGCTCCACCCCACGAGCCTGGGGCGCCTCGTCCTGGGCATCCCGGGACCGCTGCCGTGCACACCGCGCGGCATCATCGACCTGCTGCGCCGCCACCAGGTGCCCATCACGGGACGGCAGTTCTGCGTCATCGGCTGCGGGATCACGGTGGGCCGTCCGCTCGGCCTGATGCTGACCCGCAGCACCGAGCACGCCACCGTGACCCTGTGCCACGAGGCGACCCAGGACGTCGCGGCCCACACCCGCGTCGCCGACGTGGTGGTGGCCGCGGCCGGCGTGGCCCACCTCGTCAAGCCCGACTGGATCAAGCCGGGGGCCACCGTCCTGTCGGTGGGCATCACCCGGACCGTGGAGGGCATCCTCGGGGACGTCCACCCGGACGTGGACCGGGTCGCCGGCACGCTGGCCCCTCCGGTGGGCGGTGTGGGGCCGATGACCCGGGCCATGCTGCTCACCAACATCGTGGAAGCCGCCGAACGCGGCTGACACCGTCATCGCCGCCTCCGGGCCGACCAGGACAGCGATCGGCCCGGTGACGGGACTGGCCCCGTGGCTCCCGCTCCATCAGCGCGGGTCCCGGCCCGGGGCCGCCCAGCCGTACGCACGCCTACACGCGGCTCCAGTAGGCGTAGCGCTCGACGGGATCGCCGTCGTGCTCCCACGGCCAGGAGGTGACCAGCCCGTCCGTCGCCGCGAAGACGGCGGCCGCGTCGGTGCGCCGCACCGCCCTGGCCAGGGCGTAGGCGAGCAACCCCAGGTCCGCCACGGCATCGGCGTGACGAAGGCGTCCGGGAGGCAGCCACTGCGCCAGCGCCTGGTCGAGCAGGACGGTCACGTGCGGCTGGGACCAGTAGTGGTTCGCCCCCAGCGCCTGGATGCCGCCGCCGTCCAGGTCGCGGTGGTACTGCCGTACGGCCGCCGTGAGCGGCAGACCGGCGGTCGGCGTGCCGGGCGGCATGACGGCGATGATGTCGTCCAGGAACTCCCGTACCGCGGCCTGGCTGCCCTGCTCCTCCGGGGAGAGATACCCGAGGATCTGCAGGTGGGCCGTCCGGTGCCAGGAGTCACGGGCCCTGATCTCCTCCCACAGGGACGCCAGTTCCGTCCGGGGCCGTCCCAGCGACCGCATGGCGGCCAGCGCCGCGACCCAGGGAGTGGGGTCGGCCGGGTGGGCCGCGGCGGCGAGACGGCACGTCGCCAGCGCCGCCCATGGATCGGTGGCCAGTTCCGACCAGGCGTGCAGGACGAGCGCGTCCGGGTTGCCCGGTCGTCTCGCCCGCCAGCCGCGGGCCAGCGCGGGAGCGGACCGTGCGAGTACGGCGACGCGGTGACAGCGGCGGTCCCAGTCGTCCCCGGTTTCCTTCAGCAGCTGCTCGACCTGGGCGATGGCGAGGTCCTGCGGGCCGGGGCCCCGGGAGGAGACGACGCCGCGCAGGACGCGGCCGAGCGCGGTGTCGTCGAGCTCCGGGGCCAGGCGGGGCCCTTTCCTCTTTCCGAAGAGTGCCATGGCGGGCTCAGTGTCTGTCGCGGGCGGCTCGGACGAGGGCGTCGAAGAGAGACTGCTGGGCGGGGTCCTCGTGGGCGGTGTCCTCCGGATGCCACTGGACGGCGGTGAACCAGCCGTGGACCCCGGGGAGTTCGAGCCCCTCCACGGTGCCGTCGGCGGCGCGCGCGGTGACCGTGAGTCCCACGCCGGCCCGTTCCACCCGCTGGTGGTGGTAGCAGGACGCCTCGACCGTCTGCGCGCCGGTGGCCTGCTCCAGCAGGGTGCCCCGCTGGATCGCCACCGGGTGCACGACGTGCCGGTGTTCGCGGTCGGGGCCGCCCATGTCCTGTTCCAGGGTGCCGCCGAGGGCCACGTTGACGACCTGGAGGCCGCGGCAGATCGCCAGCAGGGGGAGGCCCAGGTCGAGCGCCTGCCGGGCGACTTCCAGGTCGAAGACGTCCTGGAGCTCGTCGACGTCGTAGACGGCGGAGTGGGCCTCGGCGGCGCCGTACCGGTGCGGGGACAGATCCCCGCCGCCGGGCAGCAGCACCCCGTCGAAGCGGGCCAGGCGCTCGGCCGTGTCCTCGGCGGCGGGGTGGATGCTCGTCGGCTCGCCGCCCGCCCGCCACACGGCCTCGATCAGGGCGCGGGCGTTGACCTCGGCGGCGTACCGCAGCGCGGAGGTGGTGGCGGAGAAGCGGGCGGGGATCGCGATGAGGGGCCGGGTCACAGCTGGATCCAGGTGGTCTTCAGTTCGGTGTACTTCTCGATGGCGTGGACGGACTTGTCGCGGCCGTTGCCGGACTGCTTCATGCCGCCGAAGGGGACGGTGAGGTCGCCCTCCTCGTAGCAGTTGACCCAGACCGTGCCGGCCTTGAGGGCGCGGGAGACCTTGTGGGCGGTGGACAGGTCGGAGGTCCACAGGCCGGCGGCGAGGCCGTACTCGGTGGCGTTGGCCAGCCGTACCGCCTCGTCGAGGTCGTCGAAGGTGAGCACGGACAGCACCGGACCGAAGATCTCCTCGCGGGCCAGCCGCATCCCGGGGTCCACCCGGTCGAAGACGGTGGGCCGCAGATAGCTGCCGCCGGTCCCGGCCAGCGTGCGCCCGCCGCCGACGCGCAGCCGGGCGCCCTCGTCGAGGCCGGTGCCGACGTGGTCCAGGACGCGTTCCAGATGGGCCTCGCCGACCAGGGCGCCCATCTCGGTGGCCGGGTCGAGCGGGTCACCGACGCGCAGTTCCCGGGCCCGGGCGATGATCGCCTCGGTGATCTGCTCCGCGATCGAGGAGTGCACCAGGAGCCGGGAGGGCGCGGTGCACATCTCGCCCTGGTTGAAGAAGATGCCCCAGGCGGCGGTCGCGGCGGCCTTCTCCAGGTCGGGGGCGTCGGGAAGGACGATGTTCGGCGACTTGCCGCCCAGCTCCAGCCAGACGCGCTTGAGGTTGGAGTCGGCGGAGTAGCGGAGGAAGTGGCGCCCGACGGCGGTGGAGCCGGTGAAGGCGAGGACGTCCACGTCGGGGTGGAGGCCCAACGCCCGCCCCGCGACAGGGCCGTTGCCGTTCACAACGTTGAGGACGCCCGGCGGCAGACCGGCCTCGGTCGCGATGCGGCCGAGCAGGAGGGCGGACAGCGGGGAGTTCTCCGAGGGCTTCAGCACGACGGTGCAGCCGACCGCGAGGGCCGGGGCGACCTTCCAGCCCGCCAGCGTCAGCGGGAAGTTCCACGGGACGACGGCTCCCACGACGCCGGCCGGCTCCCGGGTGACCAGGGCCAGGGCCTGCGCCGACGTGTGCGGCGACTCGTCGGTGAGCTTGTCCGCCAACTGGCCGTACCAGCGGAACGTGGTGATGAGGGCGCGCAGTTCGATCTCGTAGGCGTCGGTGACGGGCTTGCCCATCTCCAGGCTGATGGTGAGCGCCAGTTCCGCACGTCGTTCTTCGAGCAGATCGGCGATCCGCGCCAGCACGCGGCCCCGCTCGGCGGGCGCCAGCCGGGGCCAGGGGCCGGAGTCGAAGGCGCGGCGGGCGGCGGCCACGGCCGCGTCCACTTCTGCCGTCCCCCCGTCCGCGACCTGGGTCAGCACCTGGCCGTCGCGGGGTGACACGGCGGCGAAGGCGGCTCCCGCACCGCCCTCGTCGGCGCCGTCGATGTGATGCGGGCCGGACAGATCCAGGGACTTGGCGCGACGCTGCCACTCCTCGTGGGTGATGGCCGGCATACGGGACCTCCAGGGATATGTTTTGGGCTCAAACGATAGCAAGGTCGTGCGGCGGCACCGGCGCGGCGACCTGCAGCGGCTGCCGGCGGGAGGTGACCGAAGTCGCCGGTGCCGGGCGGCAGCGGGATGTTGATCGCGCTGGCCGGGGCCGAGGGTCCGCCGCGCTCGGTGATGTGCCCCGAGTCGTGCGGGAAGCAGCCGTCCTGGTGGACGTAGCCTCCGGGTGACGTGCTCGGGTGTGCGGACCCGAAGGAGCTCCTCCGGAGACGGCGACGAGTTCGTGCAGGCGCCGCTTCCGCCGTAGGCCCAGCCGAACAGCTCGTGCCGGACGTACCCGGTACTCATGTGAACTCTCCGTCGGCCGGTGGGGAGCGGGTGCGGCCGGTCCCGGGCCACGGAGGAGCGGGACCGGCCACCCGTCGGGCGGGGCCTCGTCAGACGTCGGTTCTCGCCTTGCCGCGCGTCACGCGGGCGGTGAGGACACCGAGGATCAGCACCGCGGGGACGGTGATCTCCAGCCAGGCCGCCGTGGCGGAGTCGCCGCCGATGAGGGTGGTGAAGTTGTCGAGGATCAGCCAGATCGCGCCGGCGATGCCGAGCGCACCGAGGACGGGGGCGATCAGGGTGTTCCAGGGCCGGGTGTCGGCCTGGGAGCGGCGGAAGAAGACGACCACCGAGGCGGAGGTCAGGAAGTACAGGAGCATGATCCCGAGCACGGCGACCCCGCTGAACCAGGAGAACAGCGTCAGCACCGGGTCCTTGCCCGCCAGGGCGAAGGGCATGACCAGGGCCAGCGAGATCACGGTCTGGACGGTACCGGCGACCCAGGGGGAGTGGCGGCGGTTGATCGCGGTCAGACCGTGGGGCAGCAGGCCGTCGCGGCCGAGGGAGAACAGATAGCGGTTGGCGGAGTTGTGGAAGGCGAGGATGCCGGCGAAGAGGGAGGTCGCGAGCAGGATCGGCAGGGCGTCGCCGACCCAGCCGCCGAACTGGCTGGTGATCGGGGCGAAGACCCAGCTCGTGGCGTCACCGCTCGCCAGCGCCTTGCCCGCGTCGGCCGTGGCCTGGGAGGCGCCGTGCGCGGAGACGAGCATCCACGAGACGAAGGCGAAGAAGCCGGTGATCACCGTGACCGACAGGTAGGTGGCGCGCGGCACCGTCTTCTTGGGCTCCCTGGCCTCCTCGCCGTAGATGGCGGTGGCCTCGAAGCCGAACATCGACGCCACGGCGAACATCAGGGCCACACCGGGAGCGCCCTGGAGCGCGGCGTGCGGCGAGAAGCTGTCGCCGATGCCGAGTCCCTCGGGCCCGCCGCCGTTGAAGAGGGTGACCAGGGCGAAGACGATCAGGATGCTGAACTCCGCGAGGACGAACACGGCCAGCACCTTGGCGCCCATCTCGATGCCGGTCGCACCGAGGATCTGGACGATCACCATGGTGATCAGGGCCCAGACCCACCATGCGGCGTGCAGGCCGGTGTAGTGCTCGACGAGTCCGCTCACGGTCGCGCCGTAGAGCCCGTACATCGCGGCCTGGACGGCACAGTAGGAGAAGAGGGCGACACCGGCACTGCCGGAGCCGGTCGCACGGCCGAGCCCCTTGCCGATGTACGCGTAGAAGGCGCCGGCGTCCACGACATGGCGCCCCATCGCGACGAAGCCGACGGAGAACAGCAGGATCACGACGCCGACCGCGAGATAGGCGGCGGGAGCGCCGGACCCGTTGCCGATGGCCACGGCGATGGGCACGGCCCCGGCGATGCCCGTCAGCGGTGCCTGCGCGGAGAGGACGAAGAAGAGGATGCCCAGAACGCCGAGCGAGTTGGGCTTGAGTCGGCCTGCGGTGGGCTCGTCCTGCACGGTCTGGTTTCTCGGGACCGTTTGACTGTCCACGCGGATCACCTGCCAAGGGAAAGGGAAGAGGAGGTTGTTTTGAGCCAAACGAGTTGCCTCATACTGAGGCGGAACTATCCACATGGCAAGGGGGTGGGCCATGATTCTTCGGCCGCTTCCGCGCTTCTTACCAGCATGTAACAGTGCGGCGTGTCCGCCGGTGCGCCCGGTGTCGGTCCGGCGGTCTGCCGGACAGCGGTGGCCCTTCGGAGCCGGTCTACTCGTGGACGGTGATGGCCTGGAGCGGGCAGACGTCGGCGGCCTCCTGGATCTCCTCGGCGCTCGCCTCGTCGACCTCGGCCGTGTACACGTCGGAGGCCCGGGTGCGCAGGGTCAGGCGGCCCTGCTCGTCGAGGGCGAAGAGGTCGGGGGCGGCGTAGACGCACTGGCCGTGGTCCTGGCACTTGTTGAGGTCGACTTCGACACGCATGGTGTGCTCCTTGCCGGTGTTGCGGGGTGTGGTCAGCTCAGGCGGATCGGCAGCCGGGCGATGCTGCGCAGGAACTCGGTGTGGGTGAAGGCGGGCTCGCCGGCGAGTTCGATCGAGCCGAAGCGGTCGACCAGGGTGGTGAAGACGATGTCGGCCTGGGCGCGGGCGAGCACCTGGCCGGCACAGCCGTGCTGGCCCGAGCCGAAGGCGAGGTGCTGGCTGGCGGCCGCCGGGCGGGTGTGGTCGAAGCGGTCCGGGTCCGGGAAGGTCTCCGGGTCGCGGTTGGCCGATCCGATCAGCAGGATCAGGACCTCGTCGGCCGGCACGGTGACGTCGCCGATGGGCGTGTCCTGGGTGGTGAGCCGCGCGACCATCTGCTCGGGCGTCTCGATGCGCAGCACCTCGTTGATGAAGCCGGGCCGGGCGTCGGGCCGGTGGCGGTAGACGTCGATGTACTCGGGGTGTTCGGCCATCTGCCGGATGCCCTGGACGATCAGGTGCTTGATGTCGAGGTGGCCGACGGCGAAGAAGAGCAGGATCGAGAAGACGACCTCCTTCTCGCTCATGTTCCCGGCGTCCTGTTCGGCGAGGAACGCGTCGATCAGGCCCTCGCCGGGGTTGGCGCGCTTGTGGGCGACGAGTTCGCGGATGTGCTCCTCGTACCACTCGAAGGCCTCGCCGGTGATCCGCCAGTCCTCCTCGTCGGAGCCCGGGCCGAGGCTCAGGCCGATGTCGTAGGTGGCCTTCTGGATCTCCAGCATCCTGGCGGGCTCGACGCCGAAGATGTGGCAGATGGTGTCGAAGGTGGAGCGCAGGGCGAGGTCGTTCACCGCGTCGAGGGTGCCGTCCCCCTTGGCCACCTCGTCGAGTACGGCGTCCACGGAGGCCTGCATCACCTTCGCCCAGCCCTCGACGGCCTTGGGTGTGAACCAGCGGTTGGTGATGCGGCGCAGCCGCGTGTGGTCGGGGGCGTCCTGGCCCAGCACCGTGTCGTGCAGCGGCTCGGCCACGCCGAAGTCGAGTCTGCGGACGCTGAGGGTGGGGTTGCGGATCAGCTTCGCGACGTCCTGGTAGCGGGAGACCACGTACACCCCCATCGGGTGCCGGTAGACCGGGGCCTCCTGGCGGAGCCGGGCGTAGTACGGGGTGGGGTCCGCGCGGTACTCGGGGGCGCGGAACGGGAGCAGGTCGACGGCGGGCGCCTCGGTGGTCATGGGATCTCCTCGGGAACGGGATACATGGCGACCTCGAACGGGTCGGTCCCATGAGCCGAGAATTATCCATTCGGACAGCTACGTCAATGCTTCAGGAACTCGTCATCGACTCTTTACCCGTACGGAATCAAACGAGGCCCCGGACGCTGGGCGTCCGGGGCCTTGGAAAGGGCAGGTCAGGAGCTATTCGCCGGTGCTCTCGCCGTCGGCGTGGAGAAGCCGCAGAAGGGAACGAAGCTGTTCCAGAGCGGCATCGGTGACCTCCGGTTCGCCCAGCACGAGCTGGTGCAGGACGAGGCCGTCGAGGGCGGCGAAGACCAGCCGGGTCAGCGCCGGGTCGGCGCCGTCGGGAAGTATGCGCCGCAGCTCGCGGCCGGTGGCGTCGAAGTACTCGTCGTACAGGGCGCGGATCTGGGGGAGCAGCTCCGGACGGCGGCGCGACTCGAGCAGCAGCTCGTACTGGAACGCCTGGGTGGCGGGATCGGCCGTGACCATCTCGGAGAGCCCGACCGAGAAGTCCGCGACCTTGCCGGTGCCCGGTTCGAGTGCGCTGGTGCTGAGCGAGGTGCGGATCGTGTGGGCGAGGGTCTCCTCGATCAGCGCGTCACGGGAGCCGAAGTGGTGCACCACCAGACCATGGGTGACACCCGCCTCCTCGGCGACCGCCCGGTAGGTGAGCTTGCGCAGGCCTCCTCGCGCCACGACGCGTACGGCGGCGTTGAGCAGGGCCTCCCGGCCTTCTCCGTAGCCCAGCCTCTTGCGGCGGGTGCGGGTGTCCTGGGGGGTCTCGGCGGAGTCGGTCATGAGGTTGACAGTACCTGTCGCATGCGCGGGCGGGCCGCTGCCGCTCGATGCCCGGGTGCCGAACGCATGTCAGGAGCCGTACGCCGGGCCGCGACGAGGCGGGTGCGGCGACTCGTCAAGGGACGACCCCCGGGGACCGATGCTCCGGGGGTCGTCTCGCGGCCGGTGTCAGCGCCTGGGCGGGCGGATGCCGCGGAACTCCCAGTCGCCGCCGAGGGCCGTGGAGAGGACCTCCTCGGACTCGGTGGGCTGGGCGCCGACGTCGGTGCGGACGGGCGTCGGGCCGGTGACGACGTGGTTCGTCAGCCTGCCGAGTCCCTCGACCTCGACCTCGACGACATCGCCCGGCTGCACCGGCCGGGAGTTGGCCGGGGTGCCGGAGAGCAGGACGTCGCCCGGGTACAGGGTGATGGTGCGGGCGATGTCGGCGACGAGGTAGTGCATGTCCCACTTCATCTCGTCGGTCGAACCGTCCTGGACGACCTCGCCGTTGACGTATGTCTTCAGGCTCTTGCCATGGAAGTCCCAGTCGGTGACCAGGCCCGGGCCGAGCGGGCACAGGGTGTCCGAGCCCTTGACCCGGAGCATGGAACCGGCGTCGGTGTCACGGAAGTCGTGCAGGCCGTAGTCGTTGGCGATCGTGTAGCCGGCGATGTACTCACCGGCCTCGGCCGGGGAGATGTTCCGCGCGGTCCTCCCGATGACGATGGCGACCTCGCCCTCGTAGTTGAGCCACTTGCAGCCCTCGGGGCGCACGACGGCGCCCTTGTGGGAGTTGAGGGCCGAGGTCGGCTTGTGGAAGTAGGTGGGCGTGTCCGGGAGGTCGATCATGAACTCGTCGACCCGGCTGCGGTGGTTGAGGTGGACGGCGATCACCTTGGACGGCACGACCGGGGGCAGGTGCTGCGCCTCCTCGGTCTTGACGCGGCGGCCGTCCCCGGCGACGAGTTCGTCCCCTTCGACGGTGACCTGGACGGCGGCGCCGTCCAGGAGGATACGGCGGTATTCGGGCATGGCGGGGCTCCTAGAGACGGCTGTGAGGGTTGCTCGGGGTGGGCAGGCCGGTGCCGGTCCAGCCGTCGGCCGGGCGGTCGAACCAGAGATGCGCCTGACCGGTGCCGATGGAGTTCTCGTACTCCCCGTACTGGCGGCCCTTGGCGACGCAGGCCCGCTCGCCCAGGGCGCCGGCCATCATCAGGTAGTGGAAGAACTTCGCCTCGGGCTTGTACTTCCAGAACGCGTCCATGGTGTCGAGGACCTTGTCGTGCCGGCCCTCCTTGAACCAGGCGATGCGCTCGTGGTCGGCTTCCCGCGCCTCGGGCGTGAAGATGTGCACCGGGTCGCCGGCCTCGTGGTCGCGCAGTTCGCGCAGCGGCCAGAAGGTGTGCGACAGCGCACCGGAGGCGATGAGCAGGACACGACGGCCCGGGGTGGCCGCGATGCCGTCGGCGAGTGCCCGGCCCAGGCGCAGATGGTCCTCCATGTCGCCGGTCTGGCAGACACCTATGGTCACCCACCGCTTGTCCGGCAGTCCCTCGCCGAGGAACTTCCAGAGGTTGATGGTGGCGTAGTAGATCGGCAGGTACGCGTCCTCGATCGCGGTGATCCAGGTCCCGTGCTTGTCCGCGAACTTCTCGACGTTACGGGCGAGTTCGGGATCGCCCGGGAAGTCGTACGGCATCCGGCACATCCCCCGCGGCAGCTCCTCGGAGGTGAACAGCCCCGCCCGGCGCTGCTGTGCGGTGACGACGAACTCGACCGTCGTGGCCCAGTGGGAGTCGAGGACGACGACGGTGTCGTAGTCGTCGCGCTCGAACACCTCCCGGCGCAGTTCCCTCAGGCCGGTGACGAGGGTGATCTCCTTGCCCTCGTTGAGCTCCAGCCGGTCGGCCTCCGGGAGCACGATGGTGGGGACGTGGGCGAGCAGCCCGGCCCCGACGATCTCACCCATGGTTCCTCCAACCGGTGGGCGCGGTGACGGTGTTCTTCACATCGCAGTAGAAGTCGAAGCTCCAGGTGCCGCCCTCGCGCCCGACGCCGGAGTGGCGGGAGCCGCCGAAGGGCGCCTGAAGGTCGCGGACGAAGAAGCAGTTGACCCAGACCGTGCCGGCCACCAGCTGCGCGGTCACGCGTGCGGCACGCTCGGGATCGCCGGTGGCGACGGTGGCGGCGAGCCCGAAGCGGGTGTCGTTGGCGAGCCGGACGGCTTCCTCCTCGTCGCGGAAGGTCTGCAGGGTCAGGACCGGCCCGAAGACCTCCTCCTGCACGATCTCGCTGTCCTGGGCGACATCGGTGAGCAGGGTCGGCGCGTAGTACTGGCCGTCCCCCCGGTGACCGCCGATGACCGCACGGGCTCCGGAGGCGAGCGCCCGCTGCACGAAGCCGTCGATCTTCTCCAGCTGACGCGGATGGATGTTGGGCCCGATGTCGGTGGTCTCCTCGCGGGGGTCACCCTGCTTGAGGGCCGCGGCCTTCGCCACGAACCGCTGAGTGAACTCCTCCGCCACCGACTCCTCGACGAGGAACCGGGTGGCGGCGAGACACACCTGTCCGGCGTTGTCGTACTGCTCGACCGCGAGGTCCACGGCAAGGTCGAGATCGGCGTCGGCGAACACCAACAGGGGCGACTTCCCGCCGAGTTCGAGGCTGAGCGGGGTGAGGTTGCCCGAGGCCGACCCGGAGATGCGCTGGGCGGTGGGCACCGAGCCCGTGAAACTGATCCGGCGCACGTCCGGGTGCGAGGTGAGGGCGTCGCCGATCTCGGAGCCGTAGCCCTGGACCACGTTCAGCACCCCGGCCGGCAGGCCCGCCTCGGCGGCGATGTCGGCGAGGAGGGACGCGGTCAGCGGGGTCCATTCGGCGGGCTTGAGGATCACGGTGTTGCCCGCGGCGAGCGCCGGGGCGACCTTCCACGTCGACAGCATCAGCGGCGCGTTCCACGGTGTGATCAGCACGGACGGGCCCGCCGGGTCCCACGACACCTGGTTGGTGTGACCGCGGGTCTCGAAGTCCTCGTGGTCGAGCGTCAGCAGCCAGTCCGCGAAGAAGCGGAAGTTGTGCGCGACGCGAGGCATGACACCGCGGCGGTGCGAGCGCAGCAGGGCGCCGTTGTCGGTGGTCTCGACGATGGCGAGCTCTTCGATCCGCTTCTCGACCCCGTCGGCGACGGCGTGCAGGATGCGGGCGCGCTCGGCGCGGGAGGTGGCGGCCCACGCGGGGAACGCGGCCTTCGCGGCGGCGACGGCGGCCGCGGCCTCCATCGCCGTACCGCGGGAGATCTCACCGATGACGCTGCCGTCGATCGGCGAGACATCGGTGAACGTCTCGGTGGAGGCGACGCGTTCGCCGCCGATCCAGTGCCGGGTGTCGACGGCGACCCCGGCCACCGTCAGTGTGTGCTCGGTCATGTCCGGTCTCCAAGTCCTTCGATGCGTAGGGGGGTCACTCGGCACCGGACGTGCCGGACTCCAGCAGCCGCCCGCCGTCCCAGACCACGCCGACCTGGCGGTAGTACGCGGCGATCGGCTCCCGGATCTCCAGCCGGGCCAGCTCCTCGGTGGGCGCCTCGAACAGCTCCAGCTCGGCGTCCCCGACCCAGGCCTGTCCGCCCTCGCCGGAGGCCGCGCCGGACTCGATCAGCTCGTCGAGGGCGAGCCCCTTGCCGTTCTCGATCGACGGCAGCCAGCGGTGGTGGGCCATGGGGTGGCCGTTGACGAAGCCGTTGGTCTCCGACGGTTCGCGCAGGGTGACGACGGCCTGGGCGAGCCGTCGGTCGGCGGCCGCGAGGGTGGCGCCGAAGCGGGCGCCGGCCTCGATGCGGGGCGCGGGGCCGTACGGGTGGGGGCGGGTCTGGTGGATCGACCCCAGCTTTTTCGGGTAGCCCTGGTGCAGGCCGCGGGCGATGGCGAAGTCCTTGTCGACCCAGATGTAGACGCAGCGGCTGTAGGTCTGTCCCTTGTACGTGCAGCGGACGACGGCGAACGCCTCCTTGTACTGCGACAGCACCGGATCCAGCAGCTCGCCTCCCGACCCGGAACACGACTGCCAGTCGGCCCAGATCAGTGCCACCGCGCCCGGGTCCTCGTCCGCAGGCTCCAGCGGCTCGGGCAGGAGTTCGCGCACCCGCGCGGGATCGGTGCGGTACTCGACGGTGAGCAGGTCGCCCGAGTAACGCCACGGCGGCGACGGAATCAGCGACGAGGCTCCCGTCGCGGTCTTGGGGGAGAAGTAACCACGGACAGCGGACATGGCAGGTTCCTTACGCGGTGAGGGCGGGCTGCTTGAGCAGGTCGGCGCGGTAGCGGGCGGCTGCGGACACGGCGGAGGGCCCGCCGAGCGCGACCACACCGACCAGCCGGCCGCCGGTGTGGTAGCCGACCAGGACGTCGCCGTCGGGGTCGCCGTCCAGGACCCGGATGTCCTCCTTGCCGAGGACCGGGGCGCCGAAGGACTGCAGCCGGAACTCGTGCTGGTCGCTCCAGAAGGTGGGCAGCGGCGCGAACGGCGCCCACTCGTCCTCGGCGTCCGTGAGATGGGCGACCAGCGACTTCGCCGCGTGCTTGGCGGTGTCGGTGGGGATGCACCAGTGCTCGACGCGGCGCGGGACGCCGTCGTAGCGGGCGTTGGGGAAGCGGGCCACGTCCCCGACCGCGACGACCTCGGGCCGCCCGCCGACCCGCAGCCGCTCGCAGGTGAGCACGCCGTCGGTCAGGTCGAGGCCGTTGCCCTCCAGCCACTCGGTGTTGGCGAGCGAACCGACCGACTCGACCACCACGTCGGCGGGCAGTACGGTGCCGTCGCTCAGGACGACCCCGGTCACCCGGTCGTCGCCCTCGAACCCGTCGACCCCGGTGCCGAGCGCGAACCGCACCCCGCGCTCCTCGTGCCGCTTCAGCAGCGCCCTGCCGAGCAGTTCGCCGAGCGGGCCGACCATGGGCAGCGGCAGCGGGTCGACGACGGTCACCTCGCGGACCCCGAGGCCCACGGCGGTGGCGGCGACCTCGCAGCCGATGAACCCGGCGCCGACCACGACCACCCGCACGCCCGGCCGGCTCAGCTCGTCCTTCAGGCCCTGGGCGTCGTCGATGGTGCGGACCGTGTGGCGGCCGGCGAGCGGACCGGGGCAGCGCAGGCGCCGGGGGCGCATACCGGTGGCGACGACGAGTCCGTCGTAGGAGAGCGCCTCGCCGTCGTCGAACTCGACGATCCGCTCGGCGAGGCGGGAGGCGACGAGCTTCGTGCCGAGGCGCCATTCGACGTCGGCGACGCTCGCGCGGGGGCGGAAGGCCAGCGACTCGAAGGGAGCCTTGCCGGCCAGCACCTCCTTGGAGAGCGGGGGCCGGTTGTACGGCATGTGGGGCTCGTCGCCGACGAGCGTGATCGCGTCGGTCCAGCCGGCCGAGCGCAGCTGCTCGGCGGCGCGCAGGCCTGCCATGGAGGCGCCGGCCACGACGATGCGTGCATGCTTCGACGTCACGGTCGGGCCTCGATCCGGATGGCCTGGAGCGGACAGACGTCGGCGGCTTCCTCGACCTCGTCGCGCAGCGCGTCGTCGGGGTCGCTGACGTAGGCCAGCCGGCCGTTGTCGTCGAGCTGGAAGACGTCGGGAGCCGCGAAGACGCACTGGCCGTGGTCCTGGCACTTGTTCATGTCGACGACGACCTTCATGGCCGGTCCTCCTGGAGGTGAGGGCGTCGGGGCAGAGGGGGGAAGAGGGGCCCGGCCCGGGTGCGGCCGGGCCCCAGCCAGGAGGTCCGAGCACCGGGACCCCCAACTCGTTTGGCTTCAAATAACATAGGGAGTCGCCCAGTGCTGGTCAATACCTGTCCAGGTGGATAATTATTTCGGGCCGGCCTCTTGCGGGCCGGTGAAGGCGTTCTTATCGTTTGACGTCAAACAACCCGGTCGAGGTTCTCGCCGCCCGGGGGCACTTCCCCACCAGCCGCCGAGGAGACAACGGTGAGCGCATCCGAAACACCGGACATCCGTCAGCATCAGGAGCGGCTCGCCGCCCAGGGCGTCGACGTGGTCCGGGTGACCTATCCCGATCTCATCGGCACCGACCGCGCGCGTGACGTCCTGCTCGACCAGCTGCCGACGGCCTGCGGGCACGGGCTGGCCTTCTGCCGGGCGGTCTACCACACCTCGCCCCAGGGGGACGTGGTCCCCGTGGCCGGCGGTCTGGACGCGGGCCTGCCCGACATCCACGTACGCCCGGACCTCGACACCCTGGTCGCCCTGCCCTGGGAGCCCGGCGTCGCCGCCTGTCTCGGTGAAGCCATCGACCCGGCGACCGGCGCACCCGCCGCCGAGTCCCCCCGCGACCTGCTGCGTTCCGTACTCGCCCGGTGCTCCGAACAGGGGCTGCGCCCGGTGGTCGGACCCGAACTCGAGTACTTCCTGTGCGACGAGGACCCCGCGTCCGCGAGCGGCTGGAAGCGCTACTCGGGAGCGACCGGTGTCGTCTACACGGCGGGTCTGCGCGGCGACCCCGACAACCACCTGCTGCGCACCCTGCGCCTGCTGCGCGACCTGCGCATCGGCGTCACCAACGGCAACCACGAGTTCGACGGCGGCCAGTTCGAGATCAACCTGACCCACTCCGAGGCCCTGTCGGCCGCCGACCGCGCCTTCCTCTTCAAGGCCGCCGTCAAGGAGGTCGCGCGCAAGGAAGGACGGCTCGCCACCTTCATGGCCAAGCCGTTCAACGACGCGGGCGGCTCCGGCTTCCACCTCCATCTTTCCTGCGAGGCCTCCGACGAAGAAGGTGCCCGCAACGCCTTCGACGACCCGACGGGCGCGTACGGCCTCTCGGCCACCGCCCGCCACGCGATCGCCGGTGTCCTCGCGCACGCCCCGGCACTCGCCGCGCTCGCCAACCCGACCGTGAACTCGTACAAGCGCTTCGGCCCGGACACCCTCGCCCCCTGGCTGATCGACTGGGGCCTCGACAACCGCAGCGCGATGGTCCGCATCCCGCCCGAGCGCGGCGGCGGCGCCCGCCTGGAGCTGCGGCTCGGCGACGCCGGCGCCAACCCGTACCTGCTGATCGCCGGAACGATCGCCGCCGCCCTGCTCGGCGTCCAGGCCGGTGAGGAGCCGCCCGCCCCGCTGGAGGGCTACGGCTACGACACCGCCCGCGCGGCCGTGCTGCCGATGAGCCTGCCCGCCGCCCTCGACGAGCTGGAGGCGGACACCGCCCTGGCCGAGGTCCTCGGCAAGGACTTCACCGCCTCCTACCTCAGCTACAAGCGCAACGAGACCGAACGCTTCCAACGGCACGTCACCGACTGGGAGTTCACCGAGTACGCCTACCACCTGTGACGTCTGGGAGCCATCACGTGACCACTGCTCTTCCGGCCGCCGTCGAGCCCATGCCGCTCGCCGACGTCGACCTCGCGAACCTCGACAACTTCACGGACGGGGTCACCCCGTGGCGCATGTTCCACACCCTGCGCCATGAGGACCCGGTCCACTGGCAGCCCGAGGAGGCCCCGAACAAGGGCTTCTGGGCGGTGACCCGGCACGCCGACATCGCCCGCGTCGACCGGGACGCGGAGACCTTCACCTCGACGAGGTTCGTCAACCTCGAGGAGGTCGACGACGACCAGATCAAGAAGCGGGCCTCCATCCTGGAGCTGGACGGCGTCCGCCACCGCGTCCTGCGCAGCCTGATCCAGCGCCAGTTCGGCGCGAACGTCATCAACGGCTACACCGACTTCCTGCGCGGACTGACCGCCTCCACGCTGGACGCGGCGCTGGCGAAGGGAAGCTTCGACTTCGTCAAGGAGGTCTCCGCGGACTTCCCCATCAACGTCCTCGCCCGCCTCCTGGACGTGCCGCCGGAGGACAACCAGCAGCTCATCGACTGGGGCAACCGGATCATCGGCAACACCGACCCCGACTACGCCGATGTGCTGCTGCACAGCGCCGAGAGCGAGCGATTCCGGGATCTTCCCTTCCGCTCGCCGGCGTCGCTGGAGGTCTTCGAGTACGGCCGTGAGCTGGCCCGGCAGCGGCGCGGCAAGGACGGCTCCGACCTGGTGTCGAAGCTGGTCAACACCACCCCGAAGGACGGGGTGCCGCTCTCCCCGCAGGACTTCGACAACTACTTCCTGCTGCTGGTCGTCGCCGGCAACGAGACCACCCGCCACACCATCTCGCACTCCATGCTGGCCCTCCTCCAGCACCCCGAGCAGCTCGCCCGTCTCCAGAAGGACCCCTCCCTGATCCCGACGGCGGTGGAGGAGTTCCTGCGCTGGGCCTCCCCCGTCTACCACTTCCGCCGCACCGCGACCCGGGACGTGGAGCTCGGCGGCAAGAACATCAGGGAGGGCGACAAGGTCGTCATGTGGTACGCCTCCGGCAACCGTGACGAGGAGGTCTTCGGCAACCCGTACGACTTCGACGTCGCCCGGCAGCACAACGACCACGTCACCTTCGGCAAGGGCAGCCCGCACCTGTGCCTGGGCAATCTGCTCGCCCGCACCGAGATCCGGATCATGTTCGAGGAGCTGATCCCGCGGATCGCGGACATCAGACTGACCGGGGACGTGCCGCGGGTCCGCTCCAACTTCGTCAACGGCATCAAGAAGCTGCCGGTCGAGGTGACACCGGCCTGACGAGGAGCGGCCTCACGCACGCAGCCGGCCTGCGATCGAGGGGGTGCCGCAGGCCGTCTGTCGGCGGCCCGTGCGAACCGGGCCGCCGACGGCTGGGTGTCAGGCGCAGCGTGAACGCGTCACTTGGTGGGCGGTGTGACGGCGACCTTGACCAACTGCGGGGTGGTGGTGGAACCGGCCGTCTCCTTCGCGGAGGCCTTCTTCTTCGTCACCTTCTTCTTCGTCACCTTCTTCTTGGCGGTGTGCTTCTTGGCGTCGTGCTTCTTCGTGCCGTGCTTCTTCGTGGAGCCGTGTGCGGTGCCACCGGGGGCATCCTGGGAGGTCGGATCGGCGGCGATGATGTTGATCTTGGTGTCGTAGGTGCTGACGAGCGGGCCGGTGACCGACGACGGGGCGAGGGTGGTCACGTCCACCTTGTCCGTGTCCTCGTCGTACACCGCGGCGGCGGAGTAGCCGGCGTTCTGTATCTGTGTGACGGTGTCGTCCAGGATCGCGTTGATCTCGTCGTTGGTGGAGAACTGGCTGTACTCCAGGTAGATGAGCAGATTCGGGTCGGAGAACCCGGTGAAGTCGGACGGCCACTCCAGGTCGTTGGCGGCGGTGCCCCCTGTCATCACGAAGGTGGCCTCACCCGAGTCGCTCACATACTCGGTGTAGGCGTTGTTGTATTCGGCGATCTCCACCATCAGCGCCCAGTCCGCGTCGCTGATCCCCGCGTCCGACGGGGCCATCTGCGCGTACGACGGGGCGGCGGCGCCCCAGGCGAGCGACACGGACAGGATCGCGCTCACCAGCAGTGTCCTGGACTTGATTCTTCGCATGTGCCACATCCTTCTTTCCTGTTCGTTGGTGGACCACGCGCACGGTGCGCGAGGGGTCAGCGGGCCGCGGCCACCCTGGTGCGGGCGCCCTTCGCGGTGCGCGCGGGTGCCGGGGCCGGTTCCCTGCGCATGCTCTTGAGGCCGACGGTGACCGCTGCGGTGACGAGGCCGCCGGCCGCGACGGCTGCGACGAGCAGCAGGGGCTTGTCGATCCGGCCGGCCGCGAAGAGCCCGCCGTGGGGGACACCCATGCCCGCGCCGAAGGTCATGGTCAGCACTCCGGTGACGGCGCCTCCGGCCAGACAGGCTGGGATCACCCGCAGGGGGTCGCGCAGCGCGAAGGGGACCGGACCCGCCGTGACACCGCCCAGACCGAGCAGCCAGGCCACCTTGCCGTAGTGCCGCTCGGCTTCGGTGAACAGCCTGCCGCGGACCAGCGTGGCAAGCGACAGGCCCACCGACGGTGCCATACCGACCGCCGCGACCACGGCCATGAAGGTCAGGTGGTCCGGGGTGGGTTGATACGACTGGATGCCCCCGAGACCGAAACCGTAGGCGGTCTTGTAGAGGATTCCGTCGAAGTCGAAGCAGGCGATCAGCCCGAGCACGACACCGAGTGCGAGGTGGTGGCCCGAAAGCTCCAGCGTGACCAGCTTCCCGTACAGCCACGAGTCGAATCGGGCGATCTGGGGCGCGACGATCGCGGAGAAGAACACGATCGCGGTGACGATGGTGGTCAGCAGCGGGATGACCGCGTTGACCATGAGGGGGCGCCACCGATCCGGAACGGTGACTTTCCGGAGCCCTCGTGTGACGACGCCGGCGAGTACGCCGGCGGTGAGTCCCCCGAGCCAGCCGGTGTTCAGGGTCACCGCGGTCAGACCGCCCGCGAAGGCGGGGGCCAGGGTCGGCCGGCCGGCTATCCCGTAGGCGGTGTACAGGGCGACGGCCAGGCCCAGGATGTCCAGGACGAGATTGCCGCTCTGCAACATGGACATGACCCAGCTGGCGGGCCGCAGCCAGGAGAAGTTCTGACCCACGACACTCACCGAGGAGGTGTTGAGCTGCCAGCCGTCGATGGCGTAGGCGAGGGTGACCAGCAGGCCGCCGAGCGCGGTCAGGACGGCCAGCTGGCCGGTTCCGGCGCTCAGCCATCGGCCGAATCGGGTGAGGGCGCGGGCACCCGGCTCGGCGTTCTGGTCCATCGGGGCCGGAGAGGCTGAAGTGGTGGGAGACATGGTCGGGCTCCAGGTGTGTTGCGGTGCGGTGGCGTGCGATGCGGGAGGGGCGGGCCCGGGGGGCGGGGATCCGGCCGCGCTCGGCGGCGCGGCCGGCCCGCCCTATGTCCATCCGGTCGTGGTGCCCTCGGCCCTGCTGGTCCTGCTGGTCCTGCTGGTCCTGTTACTCCTGTGACAGGACGCCATGCCACTGGCTGTAGATCGCCTGCATCTTCACTCCGTACATCCGCCACTGGTAGCAGTGGCAGCCGTTCGGCGCGGTGTCGAGCCAGTCGACGATGCCCGCGTGGGAGCCGACCGCCCACGCGTTGCCGCCGAGGATGTAGACGGGCGCACCCGAGTCGCCGCCCTGGGTGATCGTGCCGTTGTTGCGGGCGGCGTTGGTTCCTCCCCTGCTGTAGGTGAAGCCGTACTGCGCGGGAGTGACACCCGACTGTTGCCCGTTTTTCCAGCTGAAGGAGTACGACGTACTGCTGATGGGGTGGCCGCAGTGGTTGAACGTCGTCTGCCCGCTCACGCAGACCTGGCTGCCCATCACCATGCCCCCGAGGCCGGTGTAGGTCAGTCTCGCCTGGCTCGTGGTGTAGCCGCCTGTCCAGATCTGGTTGTCGTACTGGTAGCCGACCATCGCCTCGATGTCGGACGGCCCGACCTTCTTGATCCAGCCCATCCAGGCGCTGTTGCCCCTGTTCTTGACGAGGTCGTGCATGTGGTAGCAGTGCCCGGCCGTGGTGAGGAAGTAGGCCTGCTGGTTGGTCTCGGGATTGACCATGTGAATCTTCCAACCGGCCGTGCACAGACTGTTGTTCGCGAGGAGTGAGGCGCCTCCGTAGAAGGGCTCCTGGTCGTTGAACCGGTCCGCCTGCTGCTCGAAGCGCGACGGGACCACTTCGACCTTGTCGCCGTAGGCGCTCTTCAGCGCGGAGACCACGGACCGGGGCGCGTCCGTGTTGACCACGATCTTGTCCAGCTCGCCGTCATAGAACGAGCCGAGGTCGTACGTGCTCCCGTCCTTGTGCCACTTGCCGGCCATGACCTCCTTCTGGACCTTGTCCACCTGGGCCTTGGTGAACCTGCTGGTGCGGATGGAGACCTTGAGCCCGTCCGGGACATCCGCGGCGGCCTTGGCCTTCTGGTCGGCGGTGGTGCCCGCGGGCAGGGTCAGTACCGGCGCGTATTCGCCCTCGGCGCCGAAGACGCCGAGGGCGGCGTGCTTCTTGGAGACCTTGTCGAGTTGCACCCACTGGGACTGGCTCGGACGTACGTGGCGCGCGTCGGACGACGTCGTCCTCGGCGCCGGTGTGTCGGCCGCCCACGAGGAGACGGGACTGATCAGGGGGACCGCCATGACGGAGGCCCCGATCAGCGCTCCGGCGAGACGTCTGGATCTTGTGGCTGGTCTCATTCTCACCCTCTCCCGACAAGGCGGACCGGGATGCGGATCCGCCGCCGGTCGCCTCGCTGTGTGTTCCATGAGAAAAGGATCAACACGGGGCAGGGGCGGGGCCATGGGTAGTTCTACGGGGTAGCGCCGAGAGCCCGTGGAGGTCAGGATGCCGACTGGTTTCTCGCCCACCAGGCGGCGATCTGCGCACGGCTGCCGAAACCGAGTTTGCTCAGGATGTTCTCTATGTGGCCGTCCACCGTGCGCGGTGACCGCTTCAGCGCGGTGCCGATCTGCCGGTTGCTCATGCCTTCGGCCACCAGGGCCGCCACTTCGCGTTCCCGGGGGGTGAGCCGGCTCGCCTCGGACGACGGCGGCGGCGGGGCGGGCGCCGCTCCTGCGGCGTCGTCGTCCAAGGCGACCGCGATGGCCTGGAGGGGGCCGTCGGCCATGGCGCCGACCGCGACCGCCCGCTCGTACGCGGTGCGCCCCAGGGCCTGTACGACATCTTCCTCGCACTGGGCGTGGCCCGCGGCCAGCGGCGGGTACGGGGCGAAGTCGGCGGTACCGAGGTCCCGCCACAGGGTGGCGGCGGCGCCCAGCTGCCGTGCCGCCTGCTCATGGTCGCCGGCCGCGGCGGTCATCCAGGCGAGGTGTTCGATCATGACCGCGGTCAGGGTGCACTCGTTGAAACCCCGCTCGAGCTGCAACGCGGCGCGGGTCCATTCGATGGCTGCCGCCAGTTCTCCCTGCTCGAAGGCGTTGGCGCCGTGTGCCCACATCGCGTGCGCGCGGCCCCACCGGTCACCGAGTGCCTCGGCGACGGCGAGTGCCTGCGCGGCGGTCTCGCCCGCGCGCGGATTCCGCACGACGGTCTGGGCGTTGGCCAACGCGACCAGGGCGGGCACGACTTCGGATCCGTCGGTCCGTGTCCTGTGGAGGGCGACCGCTTCCTCGAACCGGTCCAGCGCCTCAAGGGTGCGCCCCTGGAACAGGGCGAGAATGCCGCGCAGGCCCCGGACGTGTGCGGAGGCCAACGGGACGGCCAGTCGTTCGGCCAGTTCATCGGCCTCGTCCAGCCACCGCGTGCAGGCCGCGTAGTCGCCGTACTGCCCCGTCGCCCAGGCCGTGACCCACAGCCCCTCGACCCGGACCGGGGTGGGTTCGGGCGCGGCGGCCAGGGCCTGCTCGAGTCTGCGGCACCCCTCGCCGAGGAAGCCGCCGAGGCACCAGTGATAGCGCAGCGCGGCGGCCAGCGCCAGCGTGATCTGCGGGTCACCGGGACAGTCCAGGGCCGTCAGCAGATCGCTGTGCTCGGCACGCAGCAGGACCAGGGCCTCCACCTGGCCGGGCCCGTACCAGGAGGAGGCGATGCGCTGGGCGAGGGCGACATAGTAGTCGCGGTGCCGCAGCCGCAGGCACCCCGCTCGGCCGGACTCGGCGAGCCGCGCCCCGCCGTACTCGCGGATGGTGTCCAGCAGCCGATAGCGGGCCTGGCCCTCGCTCTCGACCGGGAGGACGACGGACTGGGCGACGAGCCGGTCCAGAAGATCCAGCACCTCGTGCGCTTCGAGGCCGTCGCCCGTGCAGATTCCCTCGGCCGCCTCCAGCGTGAAACTCTCCGGGAAGACCGACAGCCGGTTCCACAGGAGCCGCTCCGCCGGGGAGCACAGCTCGTAGCTCCATTCGATCGCCGCCCGCAGTGTGCGCTGACGCGGCGTGGCGGTGCGGCTGCCGCTGGTCAGCAACTCGAACCGGTCCTTCAGCCGCTCCAGCATCTGGTCGACGGTGAGGACACGCAGCCGTGACGCGGCGAGTTCGATCGCCAGCGGAACCCTGTCCAGATCGGTGCACAGCCGGGAAACCGCGCCGCTGGTCCTCTCGGTGATCCGGAACTCCGGCCGGACCGCGGTCGTCCGGTCCCGCAGCAGTTCGACCGCGTCCTGCTCCAGCAGAGGCGGAACGGTATGGATGTGCTCACCGACGATGCCCAGGCTCTGCCGGCTCGTCGCCAGCACACGTACCTCGGGGGCGGCCGACAGGATCCCTTTGATCAGCTCACCCGAGGCGTCGATCAGGTGTTCGCAGTTGTCTGCCACGATCAGTGCCCGCCGCCCGGCGAGCCGTACCGCGAGCTGTTCCATGACGGGCCTGGGGTCCTGGTCCGGTACGCCGAGAGCCGTCGCGGCGGCGCTCGCCACCGCCGACGGCTCCCTCACGGGTGCCAGGTCGACGAGCCAGACCCCGTCCGGGAACGACTCCGCCGACGCGACGGCGGCCTCCAGGGCGAGCCGCGTCTTGCCTATGCCGGCCATCCCGGTGAGCGTCAGCAGCCGTGTCGCCCCGAGCAGCCGACAGACATCCGCGACCTCGCGCCGCCGGCCGACGAACGTGGTGAATGCCCAGGGCAGGTTCCCCGTCCGGGACAGAGCGACGGTCACGGCCCTGGCCTCCCCTCGGTCGAGAGGGTGCGGATGAAGTGAACCAAACCACCGTAACGCCCTAATAGCGGGGTATGCTCTCTATTGGTGCGATGAGAGAGTCCGGCGCCCGTACGAAGCCGTGAGCCGTTGGGGCGTGACCACGCCTCCTTCATCCGTGTCTCAACGGGAGCGGCAGAACGGCTCCTTGCCCATCGCGGACTCGATGCCGCCGAGGATGAGCCGCTGGTACTCCTCGGCGCCGGGGAAGGAGCCGTCGGTGGCGAAGTCCTTGGCGTCGTGGCCGAGGGTGGTGAGCCAGGCCCGGCCGCCGTCGTAGTACTGGCACCAGGCCACCGGGTGGGCCCCGCCGTGCCCGGGGTGGCCCATGCTGCCGGTGACACCCTTGGCCAGGGTGGACTCGTCGACGGTGGCCAGGACACGGACCCGGGAGGGCGCGGGGACCAGGTTGTACCACTCGTCGCTGAAGGTCCAGCGCGCCGGGAGCCCCGCGGTGGAGGAGTCACGGCGGTCCTGGACGACGACGGTGCCGGTCTGTTCCGGACCGTGGTCGTAGTAGTTGGCGCCGCCCAACAGACCCTCGTACCAAGGCCAGTTGTACTCCGTACCGAAGGCGTTGTGGATGCCCGCGAAGCCTCCGCCACCCCGGATGTACTGGCGTAGGGAGGTCTGCGCCGCGTCGTCGAGGGTGTCACGGCTGGTGGAGTAGAAGACGACCGCGTTGTACTTGAACAGCTGTGCGGGAGAGGCGAGTTGGGACACGTCCTCGGTCCAGTCGACGGTGAAACCGTTGTCCTGGCCGAGCTTGACGACCGCGTTCTGTACGACGTTGGCGGCACTGAGCGCCGGGTCGAGGCCGGTCCCGAGCGCCGGTCCCAGGTTGGCGTGGCGCGGGCCGGCGGTGCGGGTGTAGAGCAGTACCCGGTAGCCGTCGGTGGCCGGGGTGAAGTTGCCCCAGTCGTGGTAGCAGCGGGGGCTGGTGCCGCGGCAGACGCCGTAGTCGGGGTCGCCGAGTTCCTGGGCGCCGGCGGCCCGCGCCTGGGCGGAGGCCTCGTACCGGCCGCCGAAGAAGGCGGCCAGGGCGACGAGGGCGACGGCCAGCGCTACGGCCAGCGGGGTGCGGGTTCTTGCCGTCATGAGGGTCGCTCCTCTCACCGTACGACGATCTTGCCGGTGGACTGCGGGAAGGCCGGATCGTTGTAGAAGTACTCGCCGGCCTTCGCGAAGGTGTGCGTGGCCGACTGGCCCGGCATGAGCAGCCCGGTGTCGAACTCGGCGTCGAAGAACGCCGCCGCGCCGTGCGGCTGCTTGTTGTCGGCCGGGTTGACGAAGGTGACCTCGGTGCCGACGGGGACGGTGAGGTGCTGGGGCGCCATGGCGGTCTGGGCGACGGTGTTCTCGGTGGTGCCGGGAGCGCCGGTCCCGGTGTCCCAGATCCGGCCGAGCGTGACCGTGTTCCTCGCGCGCTCGCCGGTCACCGCCGTCGTGCGGATCTGGTTGCGGCGGGACGGCGGAGTCGGCGCCGGAGCCTCGGCCAGCGTCCCGCCGAGCCTGAAGGCCCACAGGTGGTCGCCCTTGGGGATGTCGGGGAAGGGCAGGCCGTTGCCCCCGGCGAGCACGGCCACGTACTGTTTGCCGTCGATCTCGTACGACACGGGGATGGTGTTGACCCCGGCGCCGCACTGCCAGGTCCACAGGGTCGTACCGTCGGTGTCGTCCATCGCTTCGAGGACGCCGTCCGGGCGGCCCTGGAAGAGGACCCGGCCCGCGGTGGTGAGGATGCCGTTGCCGTGCGCGAGGGACCAGTCGCCCTCCTTGCGCCAGGCGACCGTGTTGGTGCGCGGGTCCATGGCGACCAGACCGCCGCCGAACAACTCGCCCAGCGGACGTGCGGTGTTGACCCGGCCGCCGTGGGTGTTGGAGTAGGAGGAGTTGACCAGGCCGTAGCCGATGTAGACGTATCCGGTCTTCGGGCTGAAGGAGGGGAAGCCCCAGTCCCCGCCGCCGCCCGCGCCGGGGAAGATGATCGTGGCCCGGTCCCAGAAGACCGTGTAGAGACCGCCGGCCGGGTAGAACGGCACGGGCCTGGTCGTCTTGTCGAAGCGCGGGTACGGGTCGGTGAACGGCTCCCCGCCGGGGAACGGCTGGGTCGGCGAGGTCTTCTGGTCGGCGTGCTGGGGGACCGCGCGCTCCTGCACGCCGTGGATCGCCTCACCGGTGCGCCGGTCCAGGATGTAGAACATGCAGGTCTTGGAGCCGTAGACGACGACCTTGCGCTTCCTGCCGTCGACGAGCAGGTCGGCCAGGACCGGCGCCATGACGTTGTCGGCGTCCCAGATGTCGTGGTGCACGGACTGGAAGTGCCAGCGCCGCTTGCCGGTCTTGGCGTCGATGGCGACGATCGAGTTGGCGAAGAGGTTGTCGCCACCGCGCGAGGAGCCGTCCGTACGGGGGTACGGGTTGCCGAACGTCCAGTAGACCAGGCCCAGTTCGGGGTCCACCGCCGGGTGGATCCAGGGGACCGCGCCGCCGGTCTTCCAGGAGTCGCCCTCCCAGGTGTCGTGCCCGAACTCACCGGGGCCCGGCGGTCCCCAGAACGTCCACACGACGTCACCGGTCGCGGCGTCCAGGGCGTAGCCCCGGCCCCGCGCCCCGGCCGTGGAGCCCTCGGTGCCGACGTAGATCAGGCCGTCGAAGTGGACGACCGCGCCGGCGAGTCCACCGCTGTTGCCGCCGCACTGGCCGCTGTCGTTGGAGCAGCCGTCGTCCCCGCCGTTGTCGTCCACGATCAGGGGCTTCTGCCAGACGACCGCGCCGGTCCGCCGGTCGAGGGCGTAGACGATGTTGGCGCCCGAGATGCTGAAGACCTTGCCTTCGGCGACCGCGACCCCGCGCATGTTCGTGGTCTCGGTGCCGAGGCTGGTCCTCCAGATCACCTCGCCCGTCCTGCCGTCGACGGCGAAGACGTTCTGCTGGGTGGTCTCGACGTACAGCACCCCGTCCTGCACGACGACGGTGCACTGCTGGTAGGCCGAGGTCGAGCCGCCCTCCAGGTTGACGTGCCAGGCCCCACCGAGCTTCCTGACGTTCTTCGGGGTGATGCCGCGGAGCGTGGAGTGGTTCTGGTTCCCGTAATTGCCGCCGACCTTGGGCCAGTCGGAGCCCGCGGTGCCGAGCGCGGCGGACTGCGGCGGCACGGGCAGCGCGAGGCGGGCGCCCTCTGCGGCCGCCTCGCCGCCGGAGGTCAGGGAGGCGACCGTGGCCGCGCCGCCCGCTGCGGCCGTGAGGAGGAAGGAGCGTCTTTCCATCGTTGAGTCCCCTCGATTCGATCAAGGTCCACCAGATGGTTCGCTCAACCCGTGGAATGGGTTGGCGTGATGGGGCGCCACGTTAGGGACGGCGGCGCCCCAAGGCAAGACGTATGGCAGGAGGTTCGTGTGACGCTCTTCCCAACCGACGGCTAATCGAGGGAAGTTGGTGCCGTCAGGTGGACCGGGACCATGGTGGGCGGCATGGGGCTCTTGTTGCGCCGGCCCTGCCCCGTCTCCTCCCAGGCGTGGGCGAGGATGCCGACACTGCGGCTGAGCACGAACAGGCCGCGGGCCAGGGGCGCTTCGAAGCCCAGCTCGGCGTAGATGACGGCGGTGGCGCCGTCGATGTTCATGGGTACCGGCTTCCGTCCCTCGCGCCCTCGGTTGAGGTACGTCTCGACGGCCCGGGCCGCCCGCAGATGAGCGCCCCGGACGACGCCGTCCGCCACCGCGCGGTCCACCAGGGCGAGCAGCGGATCCCGGCGTGGGTCGCGGGGATGGAAGCGGTGGCCGTACCCCGGCAGATAGGGGGAGCGGGCCCGCCACTCGCCGACGACCTCCGCCACGGCGCGGTCGAACTCGTTGACCCGCGCGTGCCGTTCGCCGATCTCGCCCAGCAGCCGTACACATTGCTGACCGGCTCCGCCGTGCACGTCCCCGAGCATGTTCACCCCGGTGGCCATCGCGCTGTTGAGCCCGACACCGCAGGTGGCGGCCATCCGGGCGGCGGCGATCGAGGGTGCCTGGGGACCGTGGTCGACGCCCGCCACCAGGGCGGCCTCCAGGAGCGCGGCCTGCTCGGGGCGGGGGAGTTCGCCGCGCAGCAGCAGCCAGATCGTCTCGACGAAGGTCGTGGTGCCGATGAGGTCCTGGACGGGATGTTCACGCAGCTCGATGACGCCGGGTTCGATCCTGCTGACGGCGGTGGCCCACCACTGGGCGACCAGGCCGTCCTGAGGGCCCGCGGTCATGAGGCCGGAGCCTCGGCGGTGGCACGCCCCCGCGCCCGCCAGTCGGCGACGAGCGTCGCGCGTTCCGCGCCGTGCTGGTCCAGCAGCGGCGGCGGGGAGGTCGGGGGGAGGGGCTCGCCGTCCACGAGCACGCCGTTGCCGCTGACCCGCAGGGAGCGGCCGGAGCCGTCGGGATAGGGCAGGTCGGTGAAGAAGCCGCGGTGCCCGAGCTGTTCGAGCTCGACGGCCTCCGGAACGGTCAGCACCCGGGCGGCCGGCACTCCGGCCGCCGACAGGATCTCCTCCCACTCCCGGGCGGTCCTTCGGCGCAGCGCCGCGTTCAGTTCGGTGTTCAGCTCCCGCCGGTGCCGCTTGCGTGCCTCCCGCTCGGCGAACCGCTCGTCGTCGAGCAGACCGGGCAGCCCGACGAGACGGCACAGCGTGACGAACTGCTCCTGCCGGTTGGCCGCGATGTTCAGCCCCCCGTCGGCGGTCTCGAAGGTTCCCGACGGTGCGGCGGTGGCGTTCTGGTCGCCCATCGGCTCCGGATCCACCCCGCTGACCAGGTAGTTGGAGACGGCCCAGCCCATCGCGGAGAGGGAGACCTCCAGCATGGAGACGTCCAGCCGGACCCCTCGTCCGGTCCGCTCCCGCCCGAGCAGTGCCGCGCTGATCGCGAGGGCCGAGCCGAGCCCGCCGAGCGAGTCGCAGACCGGGAACCCCACCCTGAGCGGCGCGGTGTCGGTGGTGCCGGTGATGCTCATCATCCCGGACAGGCCCTGGATGATCTGGTCGTAGGCCGGCGCCGCGCTCATCGGCCCCGACTGCCCGAAACCGCTGATCGAACAGCTCACCAGCCGCGGATTCAACTCCCCGAGCCGGTCGGCCCCGTACCCCATCCGGGTCAGGACCCCGGCCCGGAAGTTGTCCAGCAGGACGTCCGCGCCGCGCACCAGGTCCTCGAAGTCGGCCCGGTCGTCAGGGTTTTTGAGATCCAGGGCGAGGGATTTCTTGCCGGCGTTCTGGGCGAGGAAGGAGGCGCCGATGCCGGCCCGGTTGAGCTCCGGGTCGGGACCCAGGCTCCGGGCGAGATCGCCCCGGCCCGGCTGTTCGACCTTGACGATCTCGGCGCCGAGCAGCATGAGGTGATAACTGCAGTACGGTCCTGCGAGCACATTGGTGAGATCGAGTACGCGGATTCCTGAGAGCGGTCGTTCGGGCATGCACCGGCTCCTTCTTCGGCGGTCCGTGGGCGGAACTCAGCGGAACTTCAGCGGAATTCACTGGTACGGCGGCTTCCTCGGGCGGGGCAGGACGGTCTCGTCGGCGGTCTCGTCGGCGGTCTCGGCGGCTATCGCGTGGGGCTGAGCGGGTGGTCGAAGCCCTGCTCGGACATCTGCCGGGAGACGGCGGTCAGCGCGGCGGCGAAGCGCTGGACGGCGCTCTCGGGGAAGCGCTGGCTGGGTCCGCTCAGCGACAGCGCGGCGACGACGGCCCCGGTGCGCCCGACGACCGGCACGGCCACGGCCGTCAGGCCCTCGTCACGCTCGCCCCGGCTGACGGCGAATCCGCGCTCCGCCGCCAGGTCCGCCCACACCCGCAACTGCCGGGCGTGGCCCTCGCCGTGCGGGGAGTCCAGGGCGATCCGCCGCAGCAGACCGTCGGGCGCCGTGCGCAGCAGGATCTTGGACGAGGCGCCGGCCCACAGCGGGAGCGCGTCGCCGACCCGCACCACATGGCGCAGCGGCTGCGGGCTCTCCTGCTGCGCGACACAGACGCGGGCCAGGCCCCGCAGCATGAAGAGGTTCACCGTCTCCTGCTGCTCCTCGGCCAGCTCGCGCATCAACTTGCGGGTCTCACGGGGCAGTTCCCAGCTGGCGTGCGCCAGATGGGCCCAGCGCCACAACCCGGGACCCGCGGTGTAGCCGGCCGGGGTGTCCCACAACAGCCCGCACTGTTCCAGGGTCTGCACCAGCCGGACCACCGTGGTCTTGGCCAGACCGGTGGCGTCGACGATCTCCCTCAGGGTGGCCGTCGGCCGGTCCTCGGTCAGCAACCCCAGGATGTCCAGTGCCCTGCGCACACTGCGTACCCCGGTCGCCTCCGCCGGTTCCTGCTGCTCCCGCTCGGTCCCGTCCACGCGCCCTCTCCCTCCGTGCCGGGCCCGTCCCATGGACAGGCCTCGGAAACTTCCTCGAACTGCCCTCTTGTCACCGAGAGTTGGCGCCCGTACGTTACACGCCGAACCACACAGCAGTCCACCGGTACCACTCAGCGGTTTCCTGGAGGCTTCATGCTGGATTCACTCCTGAAGGCCGGCGCGGACGCGGGAGTCGCCGAGGCGCCCGGGTACATCGCGGGTCGGTGGGGCGGCGAAGGCCCCTCGGCCGCCCGGACGGGCCCCTATCTGCGCCGCGTCGTCAGCCGTACGACCACGGCGACGGGCGAGGAGGTCTCCCGCGCCCTCACCTACGCCCGTGCCTCCGCCCGCACCGTGGCCCGGCTCGCCCCCGCGGCACGGGCCGACATCCTGGACCGGGCCTCGCGCGCGGCCTCGGCCCGACGCGAGGAACTGGCCCGGCTGCTCGCCCTGGAACTGGGCAAACCGCTCAAGGACGGACGCGGGGAGATCGACCGGGTCGCCGACACCTTGGCGGTGTGCGCGTCGGAAGCCCGGCACATCGGCGGCGAGCAGCTGCCCGTCGCGGGCTGGGCACGGGGCGTCGGCAACACCGCCCTCACCTACCGCGCGCCGGCCGGGGTGGCCCTGGCCATCACACCGTTCAACGCGCCCGCCAACCTCCTCGCCCACAAGCTGGGCGCGTCCTTCGCCGCGGGCAACACCACCCTCGTCAAGGCCCCGCCCCAGGCACCGGCCGCGACCGCCGCGATCGTGGCGCTGCTCCTGGAGTGCGGAATGCCCCCGCAGGCCGTGCAACTGCTGCACGGCGGAGCCGAGGTCGGCGCGTTACTGTGCGCCGCCGACGAGGTCGCCGTCATCAGCTTCACCGGCAGCGCGGCGAGCGGCCGGGCCGTGGCACAGGCCGCCGGGGCGAAGCGACTGGTCCTCGAACTCGGCGGGAACGCGGCCACGATCGTCTGCGAGGACGCCGACATCGCCTCCGCCGCCAAGGAGTGCGTGCGCACCGGATACAGCAACTCCGGACAGAGCTGCATCTCCGTCCAGCGCGTGTACGTCCACCGCTCCCGCTACGAGGAGTTCCTCGACGCCTTCTCCGCCGCCGTCGACACCCTGAAGGTCGGCGACCCGCTCGACCCGGACACCGACGTGGGCTCGATGGTCGACGAGGACGCCGCCGAACGCGTGGTGCGCTGGTCCGCCGAGGCCGCCGCCGACGGCGCCCGCGTGCTGCGCGGCGGCACCCGGGACGGCGCCACCGCCGCGCCCACCCTGGTCGCCGGCCCGCCCGAGTCCGCGTCGGTCGTCGTCCACGAGGTGTTCGGGGCGCTGGTCGCAGTGCTCCCGTACGACGACTTCGGCGCGGTCCTCGACGCCTGCAACGCCAGTCGGTACGGCCTCCAGGCGGGCCTGTTCACCCGCGACCTGGGGCGCGTCATCACCGCCTGGCGCGAGCTGGAGACCGGCGCGCTGATCGTCGGCGGCAGCTCCAACTACCGCCTGGACCACGTCCCGTTCGGCGGGGTCAAGGACTCCGGGTTCGGCCGCGAGACCCCCCGCTCGATGATCGAGGACTACACGGTCGTCAAGACCCTCATGCTGCGCGGCCTGTCCGTGTGGGGCGATACGACCACCCCGGACGAGGCGGCCGAGGGGAGCGAGGCATGACCGTCAGCGCCGCCCAGGCAATGGTCACCCAACTGGAGTCCTACGGAGTCGAGTACGTCTTCGGCACCTGCGGCCACACCAACATCGCCCTGCTGGACGCACTCGGCCCCAGCCCGATCGAGTTCGTGATCGCCCGCCACGAACAGGCGGCCGCGCACGCCGCCGACGGCTACGCCCGCGCCTCGGGAAAGCCCGGAGTGCTGCTCACCCACGTCGGCCCCGGCATGATGAACGCGGTCACCGGCGTGGCCACCGCCGCCCTCGACTCGATCCCGCTGGTCGTCGTCTCCGGCGACATCCCCTCCTACTACTCCGGCCGTCACCCGCACCAGGAGGTCAACCTCCACGCGGACGCCGACCAGACCGCGATCTACCGGCCCTTCACCAAGCGCGCCTGGAACGTGCACCGGGTCCAGGACCTGGCCCGCACCACGGAACGGGCGTTCTGGACCGCGACCTCCGGGCGGCCGGGCGCCGTGCTCGTCAACGTACCGATGGACCTCTTCAACCGGCAGGTCGAGCCGTACACCGGACACCATCCCCTGCCCGGCGACTCCGCGCTGCCGGCGATCGACCGCACCACCGCCGAGCGCATCGCCGAGGCGCTGCTCGGCGCCGAACGCCCGCTGATCTACTTCGGCGGCGGACTGCGCGAACCGGCCGCCCGGCAGGCCCTGCTGGACCTCGCCGAGCACCTCGACATCCCCCTCGCGCACTCCCTGATGGGCAAGGGCACAGTGCCCGACAGCCACCCGCTGCTGCTCGGCATGCCCGGCTTCTGGGGCCTTGCCACCACCCACGAACACACCAAGGGCGCCGACGTGGTCCTGGCCCTGGCGACCCGGTTCGCGGAGACCGACGCCAGCTCGTGGGATCCCGCGTACACGTGGAACTTCCCGCCCAGCAGACTGATCCAGATCGACATCGACCCCGCCGAGATCGGCCGCAACTACCCGGTCGAGACAGGCGCCGTCGCCGACGCCGGGGACGCGCTGCGGGCCATCGGCGCGGCCGTGCGCTCGGCCCGGCCCGAGCCCCTGGCCAGGCCGGGCCTGCGGGAGGGCATCGCCGCCGCCCGCCGGACCGTCTTCGCCGCCGCCCGCGAGGCCGGCCGCTCCGACGACTTCCCGCTGCGCCCCCAGCGCATCCTCGCCGACCTGCGCGACGCGGTCCCCGACGACGCGGTGCTCGTCACCGACGTCGGCTGGAACAAGAACGGCGTCGCCCAGTGCTACGAACTCCCCGAAGGCGGGCGGCTCATCACCCCGGGCGGAGCCTCCACCATGGGCTTCGGCCCCGCCGCGGCGGTCGGTGTGCAGATCGCCCTGCCGGAGCGCGTGGTGGTCGCGCTGATCGGCGACGGCGGGATGAGCGCGCAGCTGCCCGCCCTGCCGATGGCCGTCGAGCGAGGGCTGCCCGTCGTGTTCGTGGTGATGAACAACCGGGCCCACGGCACCATCGCCGACCTCCAGAACGCGTCGTTCGGGCGGTCCTACGGCTGTGCGTTCACGGACGCCGAAGGGCAGCCGTACAGCCCGGACTTCGCCGCCCTCGGACAGTCCTGCGGCGCCGACGGATACCGCGTCACCTGTGCCGCCGACCTGTCCAAGGCGCTCGCCGACGCGGTCGCCCGACGCAGGCCCGCCGTCATCGACGTACCGATGGTCAACGAACCCGTGCCGACGCCGGGTCACTGGAACATCAAGGACATCTACCGCGGCTCCTTCGCGGACTGAGATCAGGACCGAGATCCCGACGCCTCCTCACTCCTCACGACACGAGGTGACCTTCATGAGCCGCATCCCCAGACTGCCCGCCGCGCCCGGTGCCGCCGTGTGCACGGCCGCCGTACTGACCCTGGCCCTCGCCGCGTGCAGCGCGCCCGGCGACTCCGGCAACGACAGCGAGGACTCCTCCGGACCCATCAAGATCGCCGTCGTCGACGCGCAGAGCGGACAGCTCAGCTCGCTCGGCGACTGGGAGTACAAGGGCGCCAAGCTCGCCGTCGACGAGTGGAACAAGAAGGGCGGCATCGACGGCCGCAAGATCCAGCTCAAGCTCTTCGACGACCAGGGCGACCCGACCACCGGCACCAACATCGCCCGCAAGCTGGCCGACGAGAAGTACGTCGCCATGATCGGTACGGCGGAGAGCGCGGTGACCATCGCCATGGCGCCCGTGCTCCAGCAGGCGAAGATCCCCAACATCACCTCCGGACAGTCCGACGGCCTGGTCGCACTGAAGAGCCCGTACCTCTTCCTCAACGGGCCGACCAGCACCACCTACGACTCGACCCTCGCCCAGTACCTGATCAAGGACAAGGGCCACCAGAAGATCGCCATGATCACCAACAACGGATCCTTCGGGAAGGGCGAACACGACGCCTTCCTCAAAGCGGCCGAAAACCTGGGCGTCTCACCGACCACGGACCAGGTCGTCACCACCGACCAGAAGGACTTCAGCGCCGCGCTGACGAAGATCCGCTCCACGAAACCCGACGTCGTCTTCATCGGCTCGGAGGAGGTCGAGGCCGGGCTGATCGTCAAGCAGGCCCGCGACCTCGGCATCACCGCCCCCTTCGCCGGAGCCGCGCCCCAGGGCACCCCCGTCTTCATCGACACCGCGGGCAAGGCCGCCGTCGAGGGCACCATCGTCAGCTCGCCCTACCTCGGCAACGACACGAGCGAGGCCTCGAAGACGTTCGCCGCCGCCTACCAGGCCGCCTACGGAAAGGAGGCCGAACTGCACGGAGCCAAGGCGTACGACGGGACGAACATCCTGCTCACCGCCCTCAAGACCAGCAAGGGCGCGACCGGCAAGGACCTCGCGGACGCCATCCGCGCCACCGCGTACCAGGGCCTGCTCGGCGACTTCGCCTACGACGACACCGGCGTCGGCATCACCCGGACCAGCATCGGCGTCATCCGCGACGGCAAGCTCGTGGCGCAGCCGTAGGCATCGGGAGCACACCGTGCAGGAGACACTGCAGACACTCGTCGGAGGCCTCAGCCTGGGGGCCGTCTACGCCCTGGTCGCCATGGGATTCTCCCTCGTCTACCGCACCATGGGCCTGGTCAACTTCGCACACGCCGACATCGCCATGATCGGCGCGTACACGGCCTCCACCTTCTATCTGACGTCCAAGCTGCCCTTCGCCGTCGCGATGGCCGTGGCGATCGTCGTCACCGCGGCCATCGGTCTGGTCATCGAGCGGGTCCTGCGCCCGCTGGAGAACAAGGACTTCGACCTGATGCTGATCGGCACCATCGGCTTCGGCATCGTCCTGCAGGCCGTCGCGATCCTCATCTGGGGCACCACCGGACGGGCGGTCCCCTCACCCGTCCGGTCGGCTCCGCTCGACGTGTTCGGCGTGCGTGTGCGCACCTACGACCTGCTGGTCATGGGCGTCGCCGCGCTCGCCGTGGTCGGCCTCGCCTGGTTCCTGGCACGCACCAAGCGCGGCACGGCCATGCAGGCCGTCGCCATGGACCACGAGGCGGCCACCGCCGTCGGCATCGACGTCGGCCGCAGCAACGCCCTCGCCTTCTCCATCGGCGCCGGCCTCGCGGCCCTGGCCGGCGGGCTCGTGGGCCCGATGCTCTACGTCGACGCCTCCCTCGGCGGCGCCCTCGGCATCAAGGGCTTCGCCGCCGCGATGCTCGGCGGCTTCGGCTCCATTCCCGGAGCCGTCGTCGGCGGACTCGCGATCGGTGTCCTCGACTCCTACGCGGCCGGCCACTTCCAGGGCTACTCGGTGCTCGTGACCTTCCTGATCTTCACCGTGGCCATCATGATCCGCCCGACGGGCGTCTTCGGGGAGAGGACGGTGAGCCGCGCGTGAAGGTCCGCATCGCCGCCCTCGGCACCCTGGCCGTGGCCTGCTGGCTGCTGCCGTACGGGCTGGGCGGCTACTCCATCCACGTCGTCGACATCGCCTTGATCTACGCCCTGTTGGCGATCGGCATGGGCCTGGCGATGGGCGTCTCCGGGCAGATCAACCTCGCCCAGGTCGCGTTCTTCGGCGTCGGCGCCTACACCCTCGCCATCCTCACCACCCACTCCGGGTACGGATTCTGGACGGCGGCCGTGCTCGCGCTGCTCGCGACGACCGCCACGGGTCTCCTGGTCGGCGTCCCCGCGCTGCGCATGCAGTCCCACTACCTGGGCATCGTCACCCTCGGCCTGGCGCTCGGCTTCGTCAACTGGATCACCAACGCCTCGGTCTCCGGTGGCGCCGACGGCATCTCCGGCATCCCGCTCCCCACCCTGCCCGGCATCGACCTCTCCAGCGAATACCTCTACTACTACCTGGAGTTGGTCGTCTGCGCGGTCGGCCTGGGCTTCGGACTCTTCGTCGTCCGTACGTCCCTGGGGCGGCGGCTGCGCGCGATGCGCGACGACTCCCTGGCCGCGGGCGCGATGGGCGCCGAGATCCCGCTCCTGCGGATGACCGCCTTCGTCCTCGCCAGCGTGTACGGCGGCCTGGCCGGAATCCTGTATGCGGGACTCATCCGCTACGTCGCCCCGGAGACCTTCTCCATCGGCAACATGTTCATCCTGCTGGCGATGGTCATCATCGGCGGCCGTCGCTCCCTGGTCGGGTGCGTGGTCGGCGCGATAGGCCTGACCCTCGTCCGGGAGTGGCTCTCCGACTTCTCGGCCTACGCGCAGCTCGGATACGGCGTGGTGGTCGTCCTCATGGTCGTCTTCGCGCCCACCGGACTCGCCGGAGTGCCGTCCCGGCTCGTGGAGTTCCGGGACCGCAGGCGCGGCAGCGGCACGGACCGGGCCGAACTGCGCCCCTTCCAGCCCTACGAGGCGGTCGATCCGCCCGTGTCCACGGACGGACCCCTCCTCGACATCCGCTCCGTCACCAAGGACTTCCGAGGCCTGCGCGCCCTGGACGAGGTCTCCCTCACGGTCGCCGCCGGTGAGATCCGCGGCATCGTCGGTCCCAACGGCTCGGGCAAGACCACCCTGTTCAACGTCATCAGCGGCTTCTACCGGGCGAGTTCCGGACAGGTGCGGTTCGCCGGCCGCGACACGACGACCGCCCGGCCGTACACCCTGTCCCTCCTGGGCATGGCCCGCACCTTCCAGAACCTGCGCCTGTTCGGCCAGTTGACGGTCCGGGAGAACATCCTCGTCGCGCTCGACCGCACCCGCACGCACACCATCTGGGAGTACGTGGTGTGGCAGCCCGGCGTCGTGCGCAGAGAGCGACGACTGCGCCGCCAGGCCGCGGAACTCCTGGAACGCTTCGGGCTCACCGACTACGCCGAGAGCGCGCCGGGCTCGCTCCCGTACGGCATCCAGCGCCGTATCGAGATCGCCCGCGCGATGGCCGTACGGCCGCGGCTGCTGCTGCTCGACGAACCGGCCGCCGGACTGAACGGCGAAGAGGTGCGCCAGCTCGCCGGCCTCGTGCGCTCCATCCGCGACAGCGGCGTGACCGTGGTGCTCATCGAACACCACATGGGGCTGGTCATGTCCCTGTGCGAGCGGGTCACGGTGCTCTCCGGGGGTGCGGTCATCGCCGAGGGCACGCCCGCCGAGGTGGTCGCCGCACCCGAGGTCGTCGAGGCCTATCTGGGGGACTCCGAGCCTGCGGACCTCCCCCGGCCGGGCCCGGCGTCGGCCCCCGCTCCGAAGGAGGCAAGCCGGTGACGACGACCCCCACCCCCCGGGCCGCGACCGCCGCCGCACTCACCGTCGAGGACCTGTCCGTGCACTACGGCGGGGTGTGCGCGGTCCGCTCGATCGGCTTCAGCGTGGAGCCGGGCGCCTCGATCGGCATCATCGGCGCCAACGGCGCGGGCAAGACCTCCACGCTCAAGGCGCTGATGGGCCTGGTGCCGCGCAGCGGCGGACGCGTCCTGCTCGGCGAGCGCGACCTCACCCGGGTCAAGGCCCGCGACATGGTGCGCCACGGCATCGGCTACGTACCCGAGGGCCGGCACGTCTTCCCCGGCCTGTCCGTGGAGAAGAACCTGCTGCTCGGTGCCTACGCGCGACGCTGGGACGACGAGACCCACGCGGCCCTCGACACGGTGTACGAACTCTTCCCGGTACTGCGGGAGATGAGCGGACGCCTCGCCGGAGCCCTCTCGGGCGGACAGCAGCAGATGCTCGCGATCGGCCGCGCCCTGATGGCCAGACCCCGGATCCTCCTCCTCGACGAACCGTCGATGGGGCTGTCGCCCAAACTCGTCGGCTTCATCCTCGACACCCTGCGGCGGCTGCGGGCGGAGGGCCTGAGCCTCCTGCTGGTCGAGCAGAACGCCAAGCTCACGTTCGGGGCGACCAGTCACTGCCTCGTCATGGAGAACGGCAGCGTGGCCATGCAGGGCACCTCCGAGGAGCTGAGCCGTGACACGCGGGTCCGCCAGATCTACCTGGGCCTGTGAACGGGCCGCCCGCGCACGAGGCCCGGGACTCGTGTCTCGTCGGTCTGGTCGGCTCCGGCATCGGCGGCTCGTTCAGCCCCCGGCTCCACGAACGGGAGGCGGACCGGCACGGCCTGCGCCACCTCTACCGGCTGATCGACCTCGACCGCATCGGCGCCGGACCCGAGAAGGTCGGTGAACTGCTGCGGGCGGCGCGCGGCATGGGCTACCGCGGTCTCAACATCACCCACCCCTGCAAACAACTCGTCCTCGGCCATCTGGACGCGCTCAGCGCACCGGCCGAGGAGATCGGCGCCGTCAACACCGTGGTCTTCGAGAGCGGGGACGGCGCCGGCCGGGCCGTGGGACACAACACCGACGTCACCGGCTTCGCCGCCTTCCTCGACCGCGAACTCCCCGACGCCCCGCGGGACCGTGTGGTGCTGCTGGGTGCCGGGGGAGCCGGGGCGGCCGTCGCGCACGCCCTGCTCCGCGCCGGCAGCGGACACCTCACCGTGGTCGACCCGCTGACGGACCGTGCCCGGGCACTCGCCGGCTCTCTCAACCGGCGCTTCGGCGACGGCCGGGCCGGCACCTCCACCCCGGACGGCCTGGCGCCGCTGATGTCCCGGGCCGACGGCCTGGTCCACGCCACCCCGACGGGCATGGCCACCCACCCCGGACTTCCCCTCCGGGCCGACCTGCTGCATCCGGGTCTGTGGGTCGTCGACATCGTGTACCGGCCCCTGGAGACCGAGCTGCTGCGCGCCGCGCGCGCCCGCGGCTGCGTCGCGCTGAACGGTGTCGGCATGCTCGTCTTCCAGGCCGCCGACGCCTTCCGGCTCTTCACCGGGCGGGAACCGGACCGCGAGCGGATGCTCGCGCACGGCACGGAGCTGGCCGCGACGGACCGGGGCCGACCGCCCGGTCGGGATCCCGGGTAGTCATGGCTCCCCGGCAGCGGCAGCGGCGCCGGCGCCGGCGCCGTCGTCAGCCGTGCGGCAGCCAGGGTGCGAGTGCCGAGTCGACCGTGCGGACCGCCGTCCCGGCGTCGGGTCGCATGCCGAGCATGAAGCGCTGGAAGAGGAGCGGGCCGACGATGCGGGAGACGAGTTCGCGTGCGTCGTGCCGGATGCCGGGGCGGAGCTCGCCGCGGTCGACGGCGGCGTCGAGGACGGCGGTGAGGTGTTCGTCGGCACGGCCGAACATCTCCTCGCGGATGGACCGTACGCCCTCGTCCCGTGCGGAGCGCTCGACGACGGCGGCGATGACCGAGGCGGCGACGGGCTGGTTGAGCCACTCGATCTGCTGCCGGAGTCCGCTGATCAGTTCGTCGCGGATCGGGCCGTCGCCGAGCCGGAGCGGGGGACGGACGTCGGTGGCCAGCGTGTCCAGGAGCAGGGACTGCAGATCGGGCCAGTGGCGGTAGACGGTGGCCCGCCCGATGCCGGCGCGCTCGGCCACGGCGGCGTGCGTGACGCCTTCGGGGCCGGCCTCGACGAGAAGCTCCGTGGCGGCCGCCAGGGCTGCGACGCGGCTACGCCGGGCGCGGGGGTCGGCAGCGGCTTCGGCCGCCCCGGGGCTCGCGGCGATCACGCGGCGAGCTTCCGCAGCGGCACGCCCGCGGCCTCACGCTGCCGTTCGCGGATCAGCTCGGCCTCCTTCTGCATCGCGTTCAGCTCGATCCGTACGGTGTCCGCCGGGCGGCGCTCCAGTACGGCGTCGTAGGTCATGGCCAGCAGGTTCAGGGCCTCCTGGTCGTGCTCGGCGGCCTCGGCGAGGATGGCCACTCCGCCGCGCGGGAAGTGCGGTGCGAAGACACCGAGGGCGCCCTCGGCCCGCCGGTCGTGGCGCCCCCCGGCGATCGCCGCGCTGATGCCCCACCCCATCGCCACGCCGAGGGGCCCGCCGAGGAGTCCCATCAGTGAGCCGACCAGTCCGTCGGCCGTCGCGTCGGGCCCCGGGGCGGTCTCCAGAACCGCGGGGACATGGACGGTGCCGTCCTCCAGGCGCTCGATCAGGACCGCACCCCGTACTTCGGTGCGGGCGGGCGCGAGGCGCATGAGGTCGTCGAAGGCGCGGTCGGCGGCGGCGCGGTCGGTGAAGCGGAGGGCGACGGCGTTCTCGGTGGCGGACATGACCTGGCTCCTTCGGTGACTGTTTCCCGGATCTGTGAGACATCATGTACCGAAGTCGCGTTGTGAGTCAATGAGTCTCATAGATTGGGCTCATCGCCCGGACTCCTTGCTGAACTCGGGGCCGGTGGCGGGGTTCGCGACCGGCTTCTGCCGCTGGGCGGCCCTCGCGGGCAGCACCCCCGCCAGCTCCAAGTGGTGGCGGGCGCCCTGGATCGCCTCCGGGGTGGTGGCGTAGTCCCGGCCGTGGTGCCGCAGCAGTTCCAGAGCGCCGACGGAGTCCAGGACCTGGCGCTGGCCGGTGCGTATTCCGGAGGCCAGGACGAGGATGCCGCGCCGGTTCAGCTTCTCGACGGCGTCCTTGAGGACCAGCGCGCCGGTGGCGTCCATGGTCGACACCCGCGACATGCGCAGGATGACGACCCGTACGTCGGCCACGTCGGTCAGCTCCAGCAGGAAGCGGTGCGCGGCGGCGAAGAAGACCGGACCGTCGATGCGGTACGCCACGATGTGCTCGGCCAGCAGCGCGTGTTCCTCGGCGCTGTGGTCGCCCCGGTCGAGCGGCACTTGGTCGAATCGGGCCTGCTTGGCCACGGCGCGCAGGGCGAGGGCGCCGGCCACGGCCAGGCCGATGACCACCGCGTACACGAGGTCGAGGGCGAGGGTGGCCGCCGCGGTGAGGACCAGGATCAGCGCGTCGGACCGGGTGGCCTTCGCCATGGCCTTCAGCGAGCCGACCTCGACCATGCGGACCGCGGTGGCCAGCAGCACGCCCGCGAGGGCGGCGAGCGGGATCGTCGAGACCAGGGGCGCCGCGGCGAAGACGATCACCGCGAGGATCGCGGCGTGGGTGAGGGACGCCAGCCGGGAGCCGGCGCCCGTGCGGACGTTGACCGCGGTCCGGGCGATCGCGCCGGTCGCGGGCACTCCGCCGAACAGCGGGGCGGCGATGTTGGCCAGTCCCTGGCCGAACAGCTCGCGGTCGGGGTCGTGCTTCTGCCCCACGGTCATGCCGTCCGCGACCGAGGCGGACAGCAGGGACTCCAGGGCCGCCAGCGCCGCCACCGCCACGGCCGGGGCCAGCAGGGTGCCGAGCGAGCCGAGGTCCAGGAAACCGAACGAGGGCGCGGGGAGCCCGGACGGCAGGTCACCGATGGGCGTCGCCGCGTCCAGGTCCGTGACCCGGGCGACGACCGTGGCCGCGACGACCGCGAGGAGGGAGAACGGGACGGTCGGCCGCCGTCGGGCGCCGATCAGCATGACCGCGGCCACCGACACCGCGCATCCGGTCGCCGTCCAGTTCGGATGCCGCGCGAACTCCCCGACGGCCCGCCAGGCGACGACGAGCACACGGTCGCCCTCGGGCCTGGGCACGCCCAGCGCGGCCGGGATCTGCTGCAGTCCGATCACGCAGGCGATCCCCAGCGTGAAGCCCTCGACCACCGGCGCGGGCACATACTGCATGTACTTGCCGGCCCGTAGCGCGGCCAGCGCCACGAGCATGACGCCCGCCATCAGTCCGACGGTCAGTACGCCCGTCGGACCGTACGTGCCGACGATCGGCACCAGTACCACGGTCATGGCCCCGGTGGGCCCCGAAACCTGGAGATTGGACCCGCCGAACAGCGCCGCGAGCGCGCCGGCGACCACGGCGGTCGCCAGTCCCGCCTGCGCGCCGAGGCCGGAGGAGACGCCGAATCCGAGCGCGAGCGGCAGGGCCACGATGGCCACGGTGAGGCCGGCGAGCAGGTCCCGTCGGGGATCGCGTCGCATGTCCGCCAGGTCGGCACGGGTGGGCAGAAGTGCGGTGAGCCGGGCCGCTGCCCGGCCGATCGGCAGGGTCATCGCGCGGGGACCTCGTTCTCCCGCAGCTCGGCCAGCAGCTCGCCCTGCCCGGCGAGCATCTCGGTGAGGATCCGGCGCGCGGCCTGCATCAGGTCGGCGACGTCCCCGCCGGCCAGCTCGTAGACGACGGTCGAGCCTTCCCGGGTCGCGGTGACGATCCCGGAGCGGCGCAACACCGCCAGCTGCTGCGACAGGCTCGACGGCTCCACCTCGATGGCGGCCAGCAGCTCCCGCACCGGTTTCGGTCCCTCCTGGAGCAGCTCCAGCACCCGGATCCGTACGGGATGCCCCAGCATCCGGAAGAACTCGGCTTTGGCTTGGTACAGCGGAACGGACACGGTCCCTCGGCCTCCTTGCCCCATACGCCCGTCTGCCCGCGGGAACGGGCTCAGCTGTCTTAGCATGTATGGAGTTGCAAAATTTTGCAATTCATGGATCCGTCAGAACCGCAACGGGACCGTGACTCCCGTGGGCGCTCGGGTTTGACGGCGTCACGCGATGAGGATCACCACCATGCGGATCAGTCCGACCGCGACCGGCGCCACCACGATCATGATCAGGACGATCGGCACCGGCTCCCGGCCCCCGCGCGGTTCCGGTGACCCCGAGACCGCCTTCGCGGGGCCTCGCGCCGCTGCAGGAGTGCGACGCCCTGCCCGGCCCCGGACACGCCTGCGGGCACAACCTGATCGCCGTCGGCCTGGGCGCCGCGCTGATGTTCCATCCTGGCGTCCACGACTGGGTGCGGGCGCCGCTGACCGCCCAGGAGCAGTACCGGGTCGCCTTCCGGGGCCGCACCGCCCACGCCACCGGCAACCCGGCCGAGGGCTCCCCTGTCCAGGGGATCGTCACGCACGGCGGAACGGCGACCAGCATCGTCCCCGACCAGGCACTTCGCCCTCACCTGAGCCGAGCCGGCGTCACCCTCACCGCGCCGACCCCGGTGTCCACCTGGGTTCTTCGGGCATCGGCAGCGACCACACCCCACGGCCCGTCACGCCCGCGTGGGCAGCCCGGTCGCTCAGGGCCACCAGGTGCGTGCGATGTCCTTACGCACCTCGGGGCGTTCGACGGGACGTTCGTCGGCCTCCTCACGGATGCGCCGAGTGTCCGTCTTCAAGGTCCTGCTCTTCACACGGATACGGCGCATGACTGCCTCCTTCGGCGTCCTCCCTGTTTCGCGATCTCGCGAAACCGGACGCGTGGGGGAGAGATTTCCTCACCGGTCCGAGCACAAACGTCAGGAACGCGGCGAGAGCGGCACGGTGCGGCCCCAGTCGGTCATGAAGGCGGCCCACACCCCCGGCGATGCCCGCGACCAGGCCATACAGTGAAACGCTGCGGGAGTACTAGGCTGCGGCGATGCGTTGGAGGATGTTCCGCCCGTACGCCGATGAGACGGCGGTCGTAGACGCGCTGATGGCGTTCGCGCTCGGCGGGGTGGCCGTGCTGCTCGCGCATGTCTCGCGAGCCGCCCAGACGTGGCCCGAACCTGACGGGCGCGCCCATGCCCTGATCGCCCTCGCGCATGTGCCGGTCGCCCTGCGAGGCCGGTGGCCGGTCGTCGTTTTCGTGGTCGTGCAGGCTGCCGCGGTCGTCTATGTCTCTTTCGGCTACTGGCCCGTCGCCTGTGTGTTCGGCCCGATGCTGGCCCTCTACACGATTGCCGCCCACTGCTCGCCGCGGACCGGCGTCGTCTGCGGGCTGTGCACGGTGGCCGTCTGGGGGTACGGCGGATGGGCCGGCAACAGTCCCTCGACGGCTGCCGTCCTGACTCAGGCGGTGCTCTACTGCTCCGTGCTGCTCTGGTTCGGTACCTTGACCCGTCGGTCCGCCGAACTCGCCCGCCGGTTGGGCGAGGAGCAGGCGGAGCGGGCCCGACGGGCGGTCGCCGAGGAGCGCGGGCGGATCGCGCGGGAGCTGCACGACGTGGTCGCCCATCACATGTCGGTGATATCCGTGCAGGCCGGCTTGGCCCGGTTCGTGTTCGCCTCCGACCCGGACAAGGCACGCGGCGCGCTGGGCACCATCGCGGACGTCACCAGCGAGGCGCTGGAGGAACTCAGGCGCATGCTCAAGGTGTTGAGGGACGAGGGACCGGACGGCCTCGAAGGAGCCCCGATGCCCGCCCTGGCCGGGCTGGCAGAGCTGGTGGAACGGGTCCGAGCCGGCGGAGTCGAGGCGGAGCTGGTGGTCGAAGGTACGCCACGCCCACTCGCCCCCGGTGTGGAGCTGTGCGCCTACCGCATCGTCCAGGAGGCCCTCACCAACGTCATCAAGCATGCCGGGCCGGCTCAGGCCCGTGTTGAACTCTGTTATGAGCATGAGGAGTTGACGGTCCGTGTCCTCGATGACGGAGAAGGGGTGACTCCCGGCCCGCGCCCGGCGGCCGGCGTCGGACATGGTCTGATCGGCATGCGCGAGCGCGCCAAGCTCTACGGTGGGACAATCAGCCTCGGCCCTCGTGCCGGGGGAGGCTTCGCCGTAGAGCTTGCCCTGCCGACCTCGGCGTCGACCATGCGGCAAGGGGACCAGCGCAGAACATGATCAGAGTGCTTGTCGTCGATGACCAGTTCCTCATCCGCGCCGGCCTGGCCGCACTGCTGGAGGCGGCACCGGGATTCGAGGTCGTGGGAGTGGCCGCAGACGGCTCCGAAGCGGTACGGCTGGCAGCCGAGACCGCACCGGACGTCATTCTCATGGACATTCAGATGCCCGGGACCAACGGCATCGAGGCCACTGAGCGCATCCTCGCCGAGGCTTCCGGCATACCGCCCCGCATCCTCGTGCTGACCACCTTCGACCTCGACGAGTACGTGTACGGGGCCCTGCGCGCCGGTGCCGGCGGGTTCCTGCTGAAGGACTCCGGCCCCGAACGGCTGCTCGCCGCGGTGACCGCGGTCGACGGCGGTGACGCCCTCTTCGCGCCCAGCGTCACCCGCCGTCTGATCGAGGCCTTCGCCCGGCCACCGAAGCCCGCCCTCCCCGGCGTGCCGCCAGGCCTGGCCTTACTGACCTCACGCGAGGCCGAGGTCCTCCGATGGACCGCCCGGGGTCTGTCCAACGCGGACATCGCCGGTCGCCTCGGCATCAGCGAGGCCACCGTCAAGACCCATCTGAACCGAACGATGACCAAGCTCGGCCTGGACAGCCGCGCCCAGGCCGTCGTGGTCGCCTACGAGACGGGGCTCGTGACCCCGGGCGAATGAACGACGGCCTCGATGTCAGCTGCAGGTCCGGTAGTTGTAGCCGGCCAGCCGGTAGGTCCCGGCGGCGTCGTAGAAGCCGTAGTTGCCGCTGGCCTCACGGATGATGGTCGGCTGCCAGTACTTGCCGTTGTAGTAGAACCTGAGCGTGTCGTCGGGCGAGTCGAAGTACTCGAGCTTGTCGTCGGCCTTGTCGAAGGTGTTCTTGCCGGCGACGCCGTCGTTGTCCAGATTCTTCCAGTCCTGCCACAACTTGGTCGCCGCCTTGGTCTTGGAGCCGAAGATGCCGTCGACGTCCGAGACGGAGAGATACCCATCGGCCGACAGGATCGTCTGCCAGAGACAGGTGGCGTTGGAGTACGTGTTCGTGCCGGTCGACAGGTCTCCTTCGTCGCCCCAGTCGCCCACCCAGTCGCCACCGCCGTAGATGTAGGCGCGACCGCTGTAGGTCCCGCTCGCCTGCGCCGGATCCGCGCTCAGTACGACGGTGGCCATGACGGCGCACACCGCGAACGCGGCTTGTATCCGGCTGTGGTGCTTGGCAATGCCTTCCATGCTCTGCTCTGTCCCTTCGTCGATGACGACCAGCGATGCGCTGTGCCACGACGGTAGGGACAGCGGTGCGGAACTGCGTCCCGCCCCGGGTGGAACTCCGGATGGACCCCACGCGGTAGCCCGACGGTGTGTACAACTCCCGCCGTATCGGCGCTGCACCTCGAGAGGCAGGGTCGCTGAGGGGGCATGACGCGGCCGACGGGGCGGGGGGACGTGGCGAAAAAGCCCGGGTGCCGCGCGTCCCCTCATATCCGCGCGGTTTATCCCTGCCGTGAAATCTTTCGACGCACCGCATGTGAGAACGGAATGGAACGCCTCCCCGACGGTGTACTTCTTCGCTTCCCGGAATGGCCATGAGGCGGGGTGGAGGCCGAGTCTCCCGCCTGCGGGAGACGACGAGAGCCCCTGTTTCTCCGCGTTCAAACCGTGATCGCCATGTCGTTATCGGATCGTGACATCGGGCCTTCGGTGGACAGTGAGGGCGGCGTTGCCGCATGTGGGTGCTCGCGTTACGGTTGTCCGATCTTCGACGGAAAGCGCAGACGGGAGTGTTGCGCCGGCCTTTCCGGGCCCGTCCGGGACACATCCCCGCCACGCCGGCGCAACACGGCCTCCGGGTGTGCGTACTGCGCCGCGCTGTGCATGTGTGACCGTACCGAACCGGCCCACCGAACGAAGCTACGCGCGATGACCGAACCCGCCGCACGGGGGCACCGCAGTATTTCCCCGCCGGCCCCGACCGTCGTTGACTCCTCGCACACGGCCCACCTACTGTCGCCGACAGCGGTGCAGAAAAAGAATGGGAATATTCGTCGCAGCGGCTTTCTGCTCTGCCTTCCGCTGGCGAAGTAAAAGTTCCGCGTTGACGTTCAGGAGAGGAATTCCATGCTCCCCTACGCCGACAGGTCGGCAATGGTCAGTGGCCTTCCCGAAGCATCGCGCAATGCCCGCCGTGGAGACCGGCGGCACAGCGCCCCGCACCACGTCACCTGCATGGCGAGTCTGGACTCCGGTCTCAAGATAGAAGCGGCCAACGCCGACTTCTTCCGCCATGTCGCCCGGCCCTCGACGGAGATCTGCGGACGCAGCATCTACGACGTCCTGCATCCGAGCGCCCGCAACATCCTGCCCAAGCACTTCACCCACCTCTCGAACGGCCACGGCAGCCGCTTCGTCGAGCGAGTGGTCGCCATGCGCGGGCACGACCGTGTCTTCTCCGCGGAGATCACCGGCATAGCCGTCAAGGGAGAGGGCGACGACCTGTCAGGTGTCGTCGTCCTGATGAGCCCCGAGGACGAGCCGGCCGAGGCGGCGGAGCGCCCCGCCAAACCGACGCCGGTGCTCACCGCCCTGGACGCCCGCATCCTGGAGGGCGTGGCCACCGGCGCCTCGACCATCCAACTCGCCTCGCGCCTCTACCTCAGCCGACAGGGCGTGGAGTACCACGTCGGTCTGATGCTGCGCCGGTTCAAGGCCCCCAACCGTGCCGCGCTCGTCTCCCGCGCCTACTCGATGGGTGTCCTCACGGTCGGCAGTTGGCCGCCCCGTGCCGTGCCCGAGTACGTGAAGTGACCCCGCGGCACCGTGTGCCGCCACCGGACTCCCCAGGCCTGCCTGGGGAGTCCGGCCCTTTTCCACGGCGATCCCCGGTGAAGTCCGCGGTCCCGGCGACGTCACCGGGACCGGACCCCGCACCCTCAGCGACGGTGACCCCCGATGCCCTCGTCGTCGGCGTCCTGCCACGGCAGATGCTGGTACGGCCCGTCGCTGATCCGTACGACCTCCCGTCCACGCCTGCTCCCGCACAGCGCCGACGAGCGGACTCCGGCACCGGAGACGTCCTCCATGTCCAGCTGGAAGCGGTCGAGATCGTTCATCAGTCTGCGGACGTACGGCGAGTCACCGTCCGCCAGCCGCAGTGACTCCAGGCTGCACCGCAGCCTGACCAGGGCACCGCGCATGTCTGCGAGTTCCGCGTTCGTCATGGCCTTCCTCCGTCTCCTCCGGACCGGCCGAAGCGCCGTCGCGCACGCCGACCCCAGACCCGGACACATCACCGCCGCACCCCCGGGGGCGGTGTCGCCTCATTCAGATCATTCAGACGGGAGAACCGGGACGAGCGCAACACCCGGCACCGGGCCCCGGGCCATGTCTGGGCGTTTCCCGAAACACACCGCCCCGGGGCGGCCCCCGCACCCCGCCACCCGCCATGAATCTAGGGGCCGCCCTAGTCCATGCGCCCCTAGCGTGAGTAGCCCGGCGGTCCGCGATCCGCTGCCCGACCCCTGGCGGGCCGGTGCGGGCCGCCGACTACGCCGTGCGCCGTACGCCGTACCCGACGTCTGCGGTCCACACGGGCTGGGCCAACAAGCTGGTGGAGTGGAATGAGCGAGTCAGAACGCACACGGTACGGGCTCAACGCCGCCCCCCAGCGGGCCATCGCCGTCGTCGGCCTGGCCTGCCGCCTGCCCGGAGCGCCCGACCCCGACGGCTTGTGGCGCCTCCTGCGCGACGGTGACAGCGCCGTGCGCCCGGCTCCCGCCGACCGCCCCCGGTCCGCCGCGGCCTCGGCAGAGGACGGGTCCGAGGGCGGCGTACCCCGCTGGGGCGGACTCCTCGACGAGGTCGACCGCTTCGACGCCGGCTTCTTCGGTGTCTCGCCACGCGAGGCGGACGCCATGGACCCCCAGCAGCGTCTCGTGCTCGAACTCGCCTGGGAAGCCCTGGAGGACGCCCGCATCCTGCCCGAACGCCTCCGCTCCACCAGCGCGGGCGTGTTCATCGGTGCCGCCCACGACGACTACGCCACCCTGCTCCACGCGCTCGGACCGGAGGCGGTCACCCACCAGTCCTTCACCGGCACGCACCGCGCCCTCGTCGCCAACAGGCTCTCCTACCTGCTCGGCCTGCGCGGCCCCAGCCTCACCCTCGACTCGGCGCAGTCGTCCTCGCTCGTAGCCGTCCACCTCGCCTGCGAAAGCCTGCGCAGCGGCGACAGCGACATCGCCCTCGCGGGTGGCGTGAACCTGCACCTCGCCCCGGAGAGCAGCCTCTACCCCCACCGCTTCGGCGCGCTCTCGCCCGACGGCCGTTGCTACACCTTCGACGCCCGCGCCAACGGGTTCGTGCGCGGCGAGGGCGGCGGCCTCGTCCTCCTGAAGCCGCTCGACCGGGCCCTCGCCGACGGCGACCCCGTCCGCGCCGTCATCCGTGGCAGCGCCGTCAACAACGACGGCGGTGGTGACACGCTCACCGCTCCCGACCCGCGCGCCCAGGAAGACGTGATCCGCCGGGCCCTGCGCAACGCCGGGACGGCCCCCCACGACATCCAGTACGTCGAACTCCACGGAACCGGGACACCGGTCGGCGACCCGGTCGAGGCGGCCGCCCTCGGCGCGGCCCTGGGCGAGGGAAGGCCCTCCGACGAGCCCCTGCGCGTGGGCTCCCTCAAGACCAACGTGGGCCACCTCGAGGGCGCGGCCGGAATCGCCGGCCTCGTCAAGACGGTCCTGGCGCTCCAGCACCGAGAACTTCCGCCCAGCCTCAACTACCTGACACCTCACCCCGACATCCCTCTCGACGCCCTCCGTCTCCGCGTCCAGAACACCAGCAGCCCCTGGCCACGCCCCGCCGCGCCCCTCATCGCCGGGGTGAGCGCCTTCGGCATGGGCGGAACGAACGCGCATGTGGTGGTGGAGGAGGCTCCGGTTCTGTCGGAGGCCGGCTCCGGCCATGTGGATGTGGCACCGGTGTTCGTGGGTGGTGGTGTGGTGCCGTGGGTGGTGTCGGGTCGTGGTGGGGAGGGACTGGCGGGTCAGGCCGGTCGTCTGGCGTCGGTCGTGGGTGAGGCGCGGCAGGTGGATGTGGCGTGGTCACTGGCCGCCACGCGTACGGCGTTTGAGAACCGGGCTGTGGTCCTGGGTGGTGAGTCCGCTGAACTCGTCGGCGGGCTGCATGTGTTGGCTGCGGGTGGGGTGGTCGGCTCCGGCGTGGTGCGGGGTGCGGTGGTGGGTGGTGGTGATCGGGTGGTGTTCGTGTTTCCGGGTCAGGGGGCGCAGTGGGTGGGGATGGGGCGGGAGTTGTGGGGTGTTTCGCCGGTGTTCGCGGCGTCGATGGAGGCGTGTGAGCGGGCGTTGGCTCCTTTTGTGGGGTGGTCGTTGAGTGAGGTGGTGCGGGGTGGGGGTGAGTTGGTGGATGTGGATGTGGTGCAGCCGGTGTCGTGGGCGGTGATGGTGTCGTTGGCGGCGGTGTGGGCTGCGTGTGGTGTGGTGCCGTCGGTGGTGGTGGGTCATTCGCAGGGGGAGATCGCGGCTGCGGTGGTGGCGGGTGGTCTGTCGTTGGAGGACGGGGCGCGGGTGGTGGCGTTGCGTTCGCGGGCGATCCGTGCGATCGCCGGGCGCGGCGGCATGGTCTCTGTCCCTCTTCCGCTTGCCGAGGTGGAGGAGTTGCTGACGTCGTGGTCGGGGCGGGTCGATGTGGCGGCGGTGAACGGTCCGGCTTCGGTGGTCGTGGCCGGGGACGCGGACGCGCTGGACGAGTTGATGGCGCATTGCGGGGCGGAGGAGATCCGGGCTCGTCGTGTTCCGGTGGATTACGCCTCCCACACCTGGCATGTGGAGGCGATCGAGGAGGAGCTGGCGCGGGTGCTGGCGGCGGTCGAACCGCGAACCGGTCAGGTGCCGTTCTTTTCGACGACGGAGGCGGAGGTCGTCGACACGGCCCGTCTGGACGGGGGGTACTGGTACCGGAATCTGCGTCGGCGGGTGTGTTTCGCGGATGCCGTTCAGGGTCTGGTGGAGCAGGGGTATGGGGCGTTCGTGGAGGTGAGTTCGCATCCGGTGCTGGGGATGGCGGTGCAGGAGGCGGCGCCGGACGCGGTCGTGGTGGGAACTCTGCGCCGTGACAAGGGTGATGCTCATCGTGTCCTGACCTCGCTGGCCGAGGCCTGGGTGCGGGGTATCCCGGTGGACTGGACGGCTGTTCTGGCGGGCCAGGATGCGCGGACGGTGGCGCTGCCGACGTATGCCTTCCAACGACGGCGCCATTGGTTCGATGGCGGCGCAACCCGTGGTCTTGCGCTCGAAGCCGACGTCGTTCCGGTGCCGGAGCGGCGCAACGACTGGGTGCAGCGGGTCCGGGCCCATGCCGCCGCCGTTCTGGGGCATACCGCAGCAGGTGACGTCGACTCGACCCTTACCTTCAAGGCGCTGGGCTTCGATTCCGCGACCTCGGTCGAACTACGGAACCGGCTGGTGGGGGACACAGGGCTCTCCCTGCCGGCCTCCGTTCTGTTCGATCACCCCACCCCGCAGGCACTGGCCCTTCACCTGCGCGGGCTGCTCGACGGCGGCAGCGCCCCGGCCCTCGAGGCCTCCGTGAACCCGACGCCCGCCACTGAGGACGAGCCCATCGCCATCGTGGCCATGGGCTGCCGTCTGCCCGGTGGCATCCGCACACCGGAAGAGCTGTGGGAACTCCTCTCCGCCGGTGGCGACACCGTCTCCGGCTTTCCCACCGACCGTGGGTGGGACCTGGGCCACCTGTACGACCCCGACCCGGAGCAGCACGGGACGACGTACGCGCGCTCGGGTTCGTTCCTGTACGGGGCCGGTGACTTCGACCCCGGCTTCTTCGGCATCTCGCCGCGCGAGGCCGTCGCCATGGATCCGCAGCAGCGGTTGCTGCTGGAAGCCTCGTGGGAGGCGCTGGAGCGGGCCGGGATCGACCCGGAGACGCTCCGGGAGCGCGACGGCGGAGTGTTCGTGGGAATCATGCAGCAGGAGTACGGTCCCGGACTGCACCGCGCCCCCGATTCCGTCGACGGCTATCTCCTCACCGGCACGTCCTCCAGCGTGGCCAGCGGGCGGATCGCCTATGTCCTCGGGCTACGCGGACAGGCGGTGACCGTGGACACCGCGTGTTCGTCGTCGCTGGTGGCCCTGCATCTGGCGGTCCAGGCGCTGCGTGCCGGCGAGTGCTCGTTCGCGCTCGCCGGGGGTGCGACGGTGATGGCCGAGCCCGGCATCTTCGTGGAGTTCAGTCGGCAGCGGGGGCTTGCGCCGGACGGTCGGTGCAAGCCGTTCGCGGCAGGGGCGGACGGTACCGGCTGGGGTGAGGGTGTGGGGGTGTTGTTGCTGGAGCGGCTGTCGGATGCTCGTCGCAACGGTCATCCGGTGTTGGCGGTGGTGCGTGGTTCGGCGGTGAACCAGGACGGGGCGAGCAATGGTCTGACGGCGCCCAACGGTCCCGCGCAGGAGCGGGTGATCCGGGCGGCCCTCGGCAAGGCCGGGCTGTCGGCGGCTGACGTGGACGCGGTGGAGGCGCACGGCACGGGGACCATGCTCGGCGACCCGATCGAGGCACAGGCGCTCCTGGCGACCTACGGCCAGGGCAGGGACCCGGAACGACCGCTCTGGCTGGGTTCGTTGAAGTCCAACATCGGTCACACCCAGGCTGCCGCCGGCGTGGTCGGTGTGATGAAGATGGTCCTCGCCATGCGGAACGGGGTCCTTCCGCGGACGCTGCACGTCGACGAGCCGACTCCGCATGTCGACTGGTCGGCGGGGGCGGTGTCGTTGCTCACGGAGGCGGTGGAGTGGCCGTCGGGCGAGGGGCGTCCTCGTCGTGCCGGTGTGTCGTCGTTCGGGATCAGTGGGACGAACGCGCATGTGGTGCTGGAGGAGGCTCCGGTTCTGTCGGAGGCCGGCTCCGGCCATGCGGATGTGGCACCGGTGTTCGTGGGTGGTGGTGTGGTGCCGTGGGTGGTGTCGGGTCGTGGTGGGGAAGGGCTGGCGGGCCAGGCCGGTCGTCTGGCGTCGTTCGTGGAGTCTGCCGGTGACGAGGTGCGGCCGGTGGATGTGGGGTGGTCACTGGCCGCTACGCGTACGGCGTTTGAGAACCGGGCTGTGGTCCTGGGCGCTGAACCGGACGATCTGATCCTCGCGGTCAAGGGGCTCATGGCGGACGACGGTGCGAGCCCGTCGTCCGTGGTCCGCGGGCGGACCGCTCGTGCCGCTGGTGACGTGGTGTTCGTGTTTCCGGGTCAGGGTGCGCAGTGGGTGGGGATGGGGCGGGAGTTGTGGGGTGTCTCGCCGGTGTTCGCGGCGTCGATGGAGGCGTGTGAGCGGGCGTTGGCTCCTTTTGTGGGGTGGTCGTTGAGTGAGGTGGTGCGGGGTGGGGGTGAGTTGGTGGATGTGGATGTGGTGCAGCCGGTGTCGTGGGCGGTGATGGTGTCGTTGGCTGCGGTGTGGGCTGCGTGTGGTGTGGTGCCGTCGGTGGTGGTGGGTCATTCGCAGGGGGAGATCGCGGCTGCGGTGGTGGCGGGTGGTCTGTCGTTGGAGGACGGGGCGCGGGTGGTGGCGTTGCGGTCGCGGGCGATCCGTGCGATTGCGGGGCGTGGGGGCATGGTGTCGGTTCCTCTTCCGCTTGCCGAGGTGGAGGAGTTGCTGAGGTCGTGGTCGGGGCGGGTTGATGTGGCGGCGGTGAACGGTCCGGCTTCGGTGGTCGTGGCCGGGGACGCGGACGCGCTGGATGAGTTGATGGCGTACTGCGAGAGCGGTGACGTAAGGGCTCGTCGTGTTCCGGTGGATTACGCCTCCCACACCTGGCACGTGGAGGCGATCGAGGAGGAGCTGGCGCGGGTGCTGGCGGCGGTCGAACCGCGAACCGGTCAGGTGCCGTTCTTTTCGACGACGGAGGCGGAGTTCGTCGACACCGCCCGCCTGGACGGGGGTTACTGGTACCGCAACCTGCGTCGGCGGGTGCGTTTCGCGGAGGCCGTCCAGGGTCTGGTGGAGCAGGGGTACGGGGCGTTCGTGGAGGTGAGTTCGCATCCGGTGCTGGGGATGGCGGTGCAGGAGGCGGCGCCGGACGCGGTCGTGGTGGGAACTCTGCGTCGTGACAAGGGTGATGCTCATCGTGTCCTGACCTCGCTGGCCGAGGCCTGGGTGCGGGGGATCCCGGTGGACTGGACAGCGGTCCTGGCCGGCCATGGGGCCCGGACGGTGGCGCTGCCGACGTACGCCTTCCAGCACCGGCGCTACTGGCTCGAGACCCCCGACCCCGCCCTCGGCAGCCACTCCGTCGACGAGTTGGACGCCCGTTTCTGGGAGGCGGTCGAACGCGAGGACCTGGAGGCCCTCGCCGGGACGTTGCGTGTGTCGGACAGTGGGGCGCTGGCGGGTGTGCTTCCCGTGTTGTCGGGGTGGCGCCGCGAGCAGGCGGTGCGGTCGGCGGTGGACGGCTGGCGGTACAAGGTGGCGTGGCAGCCGGTCGGCCGGGACATACGGTCGGCGGGTCTGAGCGGTGTCTGGCTGCTCGTCGTCCCGCAGGGACACCCCGACACCGCACTCGTCACCGCCCTGTCCGACGGTCTGGCCGCCCACGGCGCCGAGGTGCGTCTCCTCGAACTCACCGCGCGACATGCGGAGTCCGAGGCCCTGACGTCCGCGCTCGATGAGGCGTCGGCCGACCTGGCGGTGCCGTTCAGCGGTGTGCTGTCGTTGCTCGGGCTGGACGAGGACCCGTTGCCCGATCACCCTGTGCTGTCCACCGGGGCCGCACTCACCGTCTCCCTCCTCCAGGCGCTCGGCCGGGCCGGGGTGGGCGCGCCCTTGTGGTGTGTCACGCAAGGCGCCGTGGCCGTCGGGGACCAGGAACCGGTCGCCCGGCCGGCACAGGCGGCCGTATGGGGGCTGGGCAGGGTCGCGGCCCTCGAATGCCCGGAACGCTGGGGCGGATTGGTCGACCTTCCCGAGCGGCTCGACGGTCGGGAAACCGGTGCCCTGTGCGCCGTCCTGGCCTCACGTGGCGACAGCGCCGAGGACCAGGTGGCGCTGCGCGCCCACGGCACCTTCGTACGGCGACTGGTTCCGGCCTCGCTTTCGGCAAGCGGGAACCCGGGAGCCGGGCGGCGGCACTGGACGCCCCGCGGTACGGCCCTCGTGACCGGCGGGACCGGTGCGCTCGGTGCGCATGTCGCCCGGTGGCTGGCGCGTGGCGGTGCCGAGGACGTGGTACTGGTCGGCCGACGAGACCGGTCCGACGACACGGCCCTGACGGAGTTGGAGGCCGAACTCGCAGATCTGGGAGCCCGGTTGACCGTCGCGGCCTGTGATGTGGCCGACAGCGCCGCGCTGGGGGAGCTGCTGAGCTCCCTGCGCGCCGACGGACGTACGGTTCGTACGGTGGTGCACGCCGCCGGTGTCGGCACCCTCGGAACGCTAGCCGACCTCAGCCTGGCGGAGTTCGCCGAGGTCGCCGCCGGCAAGGTCGCCGGGGCACGGCACCTCACCGAGGCCCTGGACCCGGCCGAGACCGACGCGCTGATCTTCTTCTCCTCGATCTCCGGCGTCTGGGGCGTCGCCGACCACGCGGCCTACGCCGCCGCCAACGCCTGTCTGGACGCCCTCGCCGAGCAGGTACGCCGCACCCGTGGGCTCCCGGCGCTCTCGGTGGCCTGGGGGCCCTGGGACGGTGGCGGCATGATCGCCGAGGACATGCGCGATCCGCTGCGCCGCCGAGGCATCCCCGTCATCGCCGCGGAACCCGCGATGGTGGCCCTGCAGGAAGCGCTCGACCACGGTGACACGGTCGTGGCCGTCGCCGACGTCGACTGGGGCCGTTTCGTCCCCGTCTTCAGCGCCGCCCGACCCGCCCCGCTCATCGCCGCACTGGCACCGAAGGACGAGACCGCCGACGGCGAGGGGACCCGTGCCGGGCAACGGGACGGACACGGCACGGACCCGGCGGCCTCGACCCTGGCGCAGCGGCTCGGAGCGCTGCCCGCCGTCGACCACGACCGCTTCGTACAGGACCTCGTCCGGTCCGAGGCGGCCGCCGTGCTCGGTCATGACTCGGCGGACGCCGTCGACGCCGCCTACGCCTTCAAAGAGCTGGGCTTCGACTCGGTCAGCGCCGTCGAACTGCGCAACCGCCTCATCTCCCGTACGGGTCTGAGGATCCCGACGACCGTCGTCTTCGACCACCCCACTCCGCTCGCCCTCGCCTCCCACCTCCGCCTTCTCGCCGTCGGGGACCACGCCGTACCGCGGCAGGACTCGGAGTCGCTCGCCTCCGTGGCCGCGTCCCATACGCCTCTCCCCGACGACGACCTCATCGCCGTCGTCGGCATGGGATGCCGCTATCCGGGCGGCATCGCGTCCCCCGACGACCTCTGGCGCGTCGTCGTCGACGGCGAGGACGTGATCACCGGCTTCCCCACGGACCGGGGATGGGACACGACCCGGCTCTACGACCCCGACCCCGACCGGAACGGCACCAGCTACGTCCGGCAGGGAGGGTTCCTTCACGACGCCGGGGAGTTCGACGCGGCCTTCTTCGGGATCTCGCCGCGCGAGGCGGCGGCCATGGACCCGCAGCAGCGACTGCTCCTGGAGACGTCGTGGGAGGCCTTCGAGCAGGCCGGCATCGACCCGAGGACCCTGCGCGGCAGCAGCACCGGCGTCTTCACGGGCCTCACGGACCAGAACTACGGCACCCTGCTCGGCCGCGGCGCCGACGGCACCGAGGGCTATCTCGTCACCGGCGCCTCGACCGCCGTCGCATCGGGCCGCGTCTCCTACGTCCTCGGTCTGGAGGGACCTGCGGTGACCGTGGACACCGCGTGCTCGTCGTCGCTGGTCGCGCTGCATCTCGGGGTACGGGCCCTGCGGTCCGGCGAGTGCTCGATGGCGCTGGCGGGTGCCGCGATGGTCATGGCCGATCCGGCGCCGTTCGTCGGCTTCAGCCGGCAGCGGGGCCTCGCCCCCGACGGCCGGTGCAAGCCCTTCGCCGAAGCCGCCGACGGCTTCTCCCTCGCCGAGGGCGTGGGGGTGATCCTGCTGGAGCGGCTCTCGGACGCCCGTCGCAACGGTCATCCGGTGCTGGCCGTGGTGCGAGGTTCGGCGATCAACCAGGACGGGGCGAGCAACGGCCTGACCGCGCCCAACGGTCCCGCGCAGCAACGAGTGATCCGTGCAGCCCTCACGGATGCCCGCCTCACCGCCCCCGAGGTGGATGTCGTCGAGGCGCACGGCACGGGCACGCGGCTGGGCGATCCGATCGAGGCGCAGGCCCTGCTGGCGACGTACGGTCAGGACCGGCCCGCCGACCGGCCGCTGTTCATCGGTTCGCTCAAGTCGAACATCGGCCACACCCAGACCGCCTCCGGTATGGCGGGCGTGATGAAGATGGTGCTCGCCATGCGGCACGGCCTCGTGCCCGGCACCCTGCACGTCGACGCGCCCTCCTCGCATGTCGACTGGTCGGCGGGGGCGGTGTCGTTGCTCACGGAGGCGGTGGAGTGGCCGTCGGGCGAGGGGCGTCCTCGTCGTGCCGGTGTGTCGTCGTTCGGGATCAGTGGGACGAACGCGCATGTGGTGGTGGAGGAGGCTCCGGTTCTGTCGGAGGCCGGCTCCGGCCATGTGGATGTGGCACCGGTGTTCGTGGGTGGTGGTGTGGTGCCGTGGGTGGTGTCGGGTCGTGGTGGGGAGGGACTGGCGGGTCAGGCCGGTCGTCTGGCGTCGGTCGTGGGTGAGGCGCGGCAGGTGGATGTGGCGTGGTCACTGGCCGCCACGCGTACGGCGTTTGAGAACCGGGCTGTGGTCCTGGGTGGTGAGTCCGCTGAACTCGTCGGCGGGCTGCATGTGTTGGCTGCGGGTGGGGTGGTCGGCTCCGGCGTGGTGCGGGGTGCGGTGGTGGGTGGTGGTGATCGGGTGGTGTTCGTGTTTCCGGGTCAGGGGGCGCAGTGGGTGGGGATGGGGCGGGAGTTGTGGGGTGTTTCGCCGGTGTTCGCGGCGTCGATGGAGGCGTGTGAGCGGGCGTTGGCTCCTTTTGTGGGGTGGTCGTTGAGTGAGGTGGTGCGGGGTGGGGGTGAGTTGGTGGATGTGGATGTGGTGCAGCCGGTGTCGTGGGCGGTGATGGTGTCGTTGGCGGCGGTGTGGGCTGCGTGTGGTGTGGTGCCGTCGGTGGTGGTGGGTCATTCGCAGGGGGAGATCGCGGCTGCGGTGGTGGCGGGTGGTCTGTCGTTGGAGGACGGGGCGCGGGTGGTGGCGTTGCGTTCGCGGGCGATCCGTGCGATCGCCGGGCGCGGCGGCATGGTCTCTGTCCCTCTTCCGCTTGCCGAGGTGGAGGAGTTGCTGACGTCGTGGTCGGGGCGGGTCGATGTGGCGGCGGTGAACGGTCCGGCTTCGGTGGTCGTGGCCGGGGACGCGGACGCGCTGGACGAGCTGATGGCGCATTGCGGGGCGGAGGAGATCCGGGCCCGTCGTGTTCCGGTGGATTACGCCTCCCACACCTGGCACGTGGAAGCCATCGAGGACGAGCTGGCGCGGGTGCTGGCGGCCGTCGAGCCCCGTTCGGGTGAGGTGCCGTTCTTCTCCACGACGGAGGCGGAGGTCGTCGACACCGCCCGCCTCGACGGAGGTTACTGGTACCGCAACCTGCGTCGGCGGGTGTGTTTCGCGGATGCCGTTCAGGGTCTGGTGGAGCAGGGGTACGGGGCGTTCGTGGAGGTGAGTTCGCATCCGGTGCTGGGGATGGCGGTGCAGGAGGCGGCGCCGGACGCGGTCGTGGTGGGAACTCTGCGCCGTGACAAGGGTGATGCTCATCGTGTCCTGACCTCGCTGGCCGAGGCCTGGGTACGGGGGATCCCGGTGGACTGGACGGCTGTTCTGGCAGGGCAGGATGCCCGGACGGTGGCGCTGCCGACGTACGCCTTCCAGCACCGGCGCTACTGGCTCGAGACCCCCGAACCCGCCCCCGGCAGCCACTCCGTCGACGAGGTGGACGCCCGTTTCTGGGAGGCGGTCGAACGCGAGGACCTGGAAGCCCTCGTCGACACCCTCGACCTGGCGCCGGAACGGCGCGACACGCTCGACACGGTGGAACCGGTGCTGCCCGTTCTGGCGGAGTGGCGCCGACGCAGGCGGGAGAGCGCCGCGCTGGACTCCTGGCGGTACGCGGTGACATGGCGGCCGGCCGGTGCATCGGTGGCTGGGCCCGGCCCGTTGGCATCGCACTGGCTGGTCGTGCTGCCCGGCGACGACGCCACCGCCGAGGACACCGCTCAGGAACTGGTGGAGGGGCTGCGCGGGCACGGGGAGGTCGACGACGTCGTCACGGTCGCCCTCGACGTGACGCGGGCCGACCGGGCAGTTCTGGCGGACCGTCTCCACGAGGCCTTCGAACGGAACCCGCTCATCGGCGGCGTACTCAATCTGCTTCCCCTGGCGCCTCGGGGTGACCGCCCCTCCGCGGAGCCGTGCCCCTCCGGCGTGCCCGAGGCCGTCACGTCCACCTTCCTGCTCATGCAGGCCCTCGCGGACACGAAGGCCGACGTACCGCTGTGGACGGTTACCCGGGGGGCGGTGGGCGTGCTCGGCCCCGCCGCGCCGCAGGCCGCCTCTCCGCTGCCCGAGCAGGCGGCCGTCTGGGGTCTCGGCCGGGTCTACGGGCTCGACCATCCCCGCCGCTGGGGCGGCCTCATCGACCTCCCCGCACCTCCTGGCGAGGAGCACGCGCCCGGTGACGTCGTCGTGGGACTCGGCGCCCGCGCCCGGGACCGGTTCCTCACCGCTCTCGCGGGCGACGAGGACGAGGACCAGTTCGCCGTGCGCGAGGACGGTCTGTACGTACGCCGCATGGTCCGCAAGCCGGTCGACACCGAGGCGGGCGAGCGGCGCACCGTCGGCTTCACCGGGACCACGCTCATCACCGGCGGCACCGGAGCCCTCGGCGCACACCTGGCCCGACGGCTGGCCGCCACCGGTGCCGGGCATCTGCTGCTCGTCAGCCGCCGCGGGCCGGACGCTCCCGGCGCGGACGGACTGGAGCGGGAACTCACCGCGCTCGGCGCCCGTGTCACCATCGCCGCCTGCGACATCACCGACCGGGAGGACCTGGCCGAGTTGCTGTCGGGAGTGCCGGAGGACGCACCGGTCACCGCCGTGGTGCACGCGGCGGGCGCCGAGCCGCCGGCCGTCGCGATCGGGGACACGGACCTCGACGCCCTGCACGAGGTGATGCGCGCGAAGATCGCGGGCGCCCTGCACCTCGACGCGCTGCTCGGCGACCGTCCGCTGGAGGCCTTCGTCCTGTTCTCGTCGGGCGCGGGCATCTGGGGCGACGGAGGCCACTCCGGTTACGCGGCGGCCAACGCCTACCTCGACGCGTTCGCCGAGTGGCGCCGCGGCCGAGGCCGGACGGCCACCTCCCTCGCGTGGGGCGCCTGGGCCGGCGGCGGCATGGTGCACGCGGCCGAGGGCGACCGGCTGCGCCGCTACGGCGTACCCATGATGGACCCCGAGGTGGCCGTGGGCGCCGTACAGCAGGCCCTCGCCCACGACGAGACCGTCCTGGTCGTCGCCGACGTGATCTGGGAACGGTTCGCGTCGACCTACTCGGCAGCCCGCCGACGGCGCCTCTTCGACGAGATCCCGGAGGCCCGGCTCCTCGACGCCGCGCAGGTCGCCGACCGGGCGGCCGAGGCAGACGCCGGGGCCTTGCCCGGTCCGGCGCGGTCGTTCGCCGACCGGCTGGCCGGCGTGAGCCGGGCCGAGCGGGAACGGACCGTACTCCAACTCGTGCGGACACAGGTCGCGGCGGTTCTCGGCCATGACGGGACCGGTGCCATCGGCCCCGGGCATGCGTTCCGTGACCTGGGGTTCGACTCCCTGACCGCGGTGGAGCTGCGCAACCGGCTGAAGGAGGCCACAGGTCTCGGCCTGCCCGCCACCCTGGTCTTCGACCATCCCACCCCGGCCGCCCTCGGCGAACGGCTGCTGTCCGAACTCGCCCCGCAGACGTCGGGGACGGACGCGGGGGATCTCTCACCGCTCGACGCGTTGGAGGCGGCCGTCGCCGTGCTCGACCCCGGCGATGACGTCTCCCGCACCAGGATCACCACCCGGCTGCAAGCGCTGCTGTGGCGTCTGTCGGACGGTGCGACGGAGACGCCGGTCGGCGGGGACCCCGACGACACACTGCTCGAGGCCGTCTCGGACGACGAGATGTTCGATCTGATCGACAAGGAACTCGGCCTCAACTAGACCGCCGGCGGGGCGGCGTACTCCCCCTGGTCGCCCCGTCCGGCTGCCCCCCTCCCCACCGCACCACCCCACCGCACTGCCCCACCGCCCCATCCTCTAGGGACTGATGACGCTCATGGTTAACGAGGACAAGCTCCGCGACTACCTCAAGCTGGTCACCACCGACCTTCGGCAGACCCGCCGTCGCCTTCAGGAGGTCGAGGCCCGGCAGCAGGAGCCCATCGCCATCGTCTCGATGAGCTGCCGCTTCCCCGGCAACGCGCACACTCCCGAGGACTTCTGGGCCATGCTGGTGGCAGGCGCCGACACCGTCTCCGAGCTGCCCGCGAACCGCGGCTGGGACCTGGAGAACCTGTACCACCCCGACCCGGAACACCAGGGCACCAGCTATACCCGTTCCGGCTCGTTCCTCTACGACGCGGCCGACTTCGACCCCGCGTTCTTCGGTATATCGCCGCGCGAGGCGACGATGATGGACCCGCAGCAGCGGCTGCTGCTGGAGACCTCGTGGGAGGCGCTGGAGCGGGCCGGGATCGACCCCGGCACCCTGCGCGGCGAGAAGGCCGGCGTGTTCGTCGGCAGCAGCGACCAGGGGTACGGGGCGGCTGCCGCCCGGGCCCGGGACCGCGTCGAGGGACACATGCTGACGGGCGGCTCCGGCGCGGTGCTGTCCGGCCGCATCGCCTACACCCTCGGCTTCGAGGGTCCCGCCGTCACCGTCGACACCATGTGTTCCTCGTCGCTGGTGGCGCTGCACCTCGCCGTCCAGGCCCTGCGCCAGGACGAGTGCCGCCTCGCCCTGGCCGCCGGAGCCACCGTCATGGCCGGCCCCCGGAACTTCGTGGAGTTCAGTCGGCAGCGGGGGCTTGCGCCGGACGGTCGGTGCAAGCCGTTCGCGGCGGGGGCGGACGGTACCGGCTGGGGTGAGGGTGTGGGGGTGTTGTTGCTGGAGCGGCTGTCGGACGCTCGTCGCAACGGTCATCCGGTGCTGGCGGTGGTGCGTGGTTCGGCGGTGAACCAGGACGGGGCGAGCAATGGTCTGACGGCGCCCAACGGTCCCGCGCAGGAGCGGGTGATCCGGGCGGCCCTCGCCAACGCACGGCTGGGCGCCGATCTGGTGGACGCGGTGGAGGCGCACGGCACGGGGACCACACTGGGCGACCCGATCGAGGCACAGGCGCTCCTGGCGACCTACGGGCAGGACCGCGAGGCACCGTTGCGGATGGGCTCCCTGAAGTCCAACATCGGCCATCTGCAGGCCAGTTCGGGTGTCGCCGGCATCATCAAGATGGTGCTCGCCATGCATCACGGCGTCCTCCCGAAGCTGCTGCACCTGGACGAGCCCACCCCGCACGTCGACTGGTCGTCCGGCGCGGTCGAACTCCTCACCGAGAACGAGGCGTGGCCCGAGACCGGTCGGCCCCGTCGCGCGGGCGTCTCCTCCTTCGGCGGGAGCGGCACCAACGCCCATGTGATCCTCGAACAGGCGCCGGAGTCCGACCCCGAGGTGAGGGAACCGGAGACCGTCGACGACACCACGGCACCGGTGTTCGCGGCTGGTGGTGTGGTGCCGTGGATGGTGTCGGGTCGTGGTGGGGAGGGGCTGGCGGGCCAGGCCGGTCGCCTGGCGTCGTCTGTGGAGTCCGCCGGTGACGAGGTGCGACCGGTGGATGTGGCGTGGTCACTGGCCGCGACCCGAGCCGCGTTCGAGAACAGGGCGGTCCTCCTCGGTACGGAGCGAAATGAACTCATCTCAGGACTCGGGGACTTGGCGGCCAACGCCGGTGTGGCTCCCGGAGCGGTGACCGGCAGCTTCGACGTGGTTCCCGACGGCACGGTGTTCGTGTTTCCGGGTCAGGGGGCGCAGTGGGTGGGGATGGGGCGGGAGTTGTGGGGTGTCTCGCCGGTGTTCGCGGCGTCGATGGAGGCTTGTGAGCGGGCGTTGGCTCCTTTTGTGGGGTGGTCGTTGAGTGAGGTGGTGCGGGGTGGGGGTGAGTTGGTGGATGTGGATGTGGTGCAGCCGGTGTCGTGGGCGGTGATGGTGTCGTTGGCTGCGGTGTGGGCTGCGTGTGGTGTGGTGCCGTCGGTGGTGGTGGGGCATTCGCAGGGGGAGATCGCGGCTGCGGTGGTGGCGGGTGGTCTGTCGTTGGAGGACGGGGCGCGGGTGGTGGCGTTGCGTTCGCGGGCGATCCGTGCGATCGCCGGGCGCGGCGGCATGGTCTCTGTCCCGCTTCCGCTCGCCGACGTCGAGGAGTTGCTGACGTCGTGGTCGGGGCGGGTTGATGTGGCGGCGGTGAACGGTCCGGCTTCGGTGGTCGTGGCCGGGGACGCGGACGCGCTGGACGAGCTGATGGCGTACTGCGAGAGCAGTGACGTAAGGGCTCGTCGTGTTCCGGTGGATTACGCCTCCCACACCTGGCACGTCGAGGCGATCGAGGACGAGCTGGCGCGGGTGCTGGCGGCCGTCGAACCGCGAACCGGTCAGGTGCCGTTCTTCTCCACGACCGAGGCGGAGATCGTCGACACCGCCCGCCTCGACGGAGCTTACTGGTACCGCAACCTGCGTCGGCGGGTGCGTTTCGCGGATGCCGTCCAGGGTCTGGTGGAGCAGGGTTACGGGGCGTTCGTGGAGGTGAGTTCGCATCCGGTGCTGGGGATGGCGGTGCAGGAGGCGGCGCCGGACGCGGTCGTGGTGGGAACCCTGCGCCGTGACAAGGGTGACGCTCATCGTGTCCTGACCTCGCTGGCCGAGGCCTGGGTACGGGGGATCCCGGTGGACTGGACGGCGGTCCTGGCCGGCCACGGGGCCCGGACGGTGGCGCTGCCGACGTATGCCTTCCAGCACCGCCCCTACTGGTTCGACCCCGACCGCCCGCACCCGGTCGCCGCCACCGGCGGTGTTCAGGACCCGGCGGACGCCGAATTCTGGGCGGCTGTCGAGGAGCAGGACGTCGAAGCGCTGACCGGCGTCCTCGAAGTCGCAGGGGACACCGGGCAGGAGGCGCTGGCCCAGGCGCTGCCCGTGCTGTCGGCCTGGCGCCGGGGCCGCCGAGCCGCGTCCACCCTCGACTCCTGGCGCTACCGCCTCGCCTGGCGGCCGACGGCCGATTCCACGTCCACCACACTGGAAGGGACTTGGCTGGTCGTCGTTCCCGCGAGCCACGCGGGCACCGAACTCGTCCGGGTCTGCCTGGAGGGGCTCGCCGCGCACGGGGCTCAGACCGTCCCCCTGTTCGTCGACTCCTCCGACACCGACCGCGAGCGGCTGGCGGCCCTGCTGACCGAGACGGCACAGCACCATGGCGTGGACTCCGTCCGGTTCGACGGTGTGCTCTCCTTCCTCGGGCTCGATGAGCACCCGTACCCCGGACAGCCGGGACTCGCGTCCGGTCTGGTGGCCGGGCTGGCGCTGATCCAGGCGTGCGGTGACCTCGGTGTGCGTGCCCCGCTGTGGCTGGCCACCAGCGGGGCCGTCACCACGGGCGACAGCGACCCCCTGCGCAACCCCGTACAGAACGGCACCTGGGGCATGGGCAGGGTCGCCGCACTGGAGCACCCCGAGTTCTGGGGTGGCCTCGTCGATCTCCCGGAGCAGCCCGATGAGCGCACCGCCACCCGGCTGTGCGGGATCCTCGCCGACTCCGGCTCCCGTGCCGAGGACCAGGTGGCCGTCCGGCGCACCGGCGTCCTGATCCGCCGGCTGACCCGGGTCCCCGCCGGGGTGTCGGACGGCGGTCACGGTACGTGGACCTCGCGCGGCACCGCGTTGATCACCGGCGGCACCGGTGGCCTCGGCGGCCACACGGCCCGCTGGCTCGCGAGCAACGGAACCGAGCACCTGGTCCTGGTCAGCCGCCGTGGAGCGGACGCCCCGGGCGCCGCCGAACTGGAGGCCGAGCTGCGGGAGCTGGGCGCCCGCGTCACCCTCGCCTCCTGCGACATCGCCGACCGGGACGCCCTGGCCGCGCTCGTCGAGCGGGTGGAGGCCGACGGGCCGCCCATCCGCACCGTCGTGCACACCGCCGGCGTCGGCATCCTCATCCCGCTGGCCACCACCACCCTCCAGGAGTTCGCCGACGGGGCCGAGGCCAAGCTGTCGGGCGTCGCGCATCTCGACGCGCTCTTCCCCGACGACCGGCTCGACGCGTTCGTCGTGTTCTCCTCCGTCGCCGGAGTCTGGGGCAGCGGCGACCACGGAGCGTACGCGGCGGCCAACGCCTACGCCGACGCGGTCGCCGAGCACCGGCGGGCCCGCGGCCTGGCCGGTACCTCCATCGCGTGGGGCATCTGGAGCGACGAGGGCGGCGGCATGGCCCTCGACATCGTCCAGGAGCAACTGCGCTGGCGCGGCATCCCCTTCATGGACCCCGCCCTCGCGGTCAGGGGCATGCAGCAGGTCCTGGACCGCGACGAGTGCTTCGTCGCCGTCGCCGACATCGACTGGGAGCGTTTCGTCCCCGTCTTCACCGCTGCCCGCCCCCGCCCCCTCCTCACCGAGGTGCCCGAGGTCGCCGAGCTGCTGCGCGCCGAGGAAGAACGAACCCGCCAGGACACATCGGCCGCGGCGGGCTCCGGTCTCGTCGACCGGCTGCGCGGCATGGTCCCCGACGAACAGCAGCAGGCCGTACTGGATTTGGTACGTGCCCAGGTCGCCGGAGTGCTCGGGCACAGCAGCCCGAACAGCGTGGAAGTGGGCCGGGCATTCCGCGAGCTGGGCTTCGACTCGCTGACCTCGGTTGAGCTGCGGAACCGGCTGAACGCCGCCACCGGCCTGCGTCTGCCCGTCACCGTGATCTTCGACCGGCCCACGGTCACCGCCCTGGCCCGGCACGTCCGCGAGGAACTGCTCGGAGACCCGGCGGCCCTTCCCGTGCCGGCCACGCCCATGGCCCCCGACCGTGGGGCCGCCGCGGACGACGACCCGATCGTCATCGTCTCCATGAGCTGCCGCTACCCGGGCGGCGCCGACAGCCCCGAGGAACTGTGGCGGATCCTCGCCGAGGGCCGCGACGTCATCGACGCCTTCCCCGACGACCGCGCCTGGGACCTCGAGGCCCTGTACGACCCGGACCCGGACCGCGAGGGCACCTGCTACGCACGCGAGGGCGGCTTCGTCTACGACGCGGGCGACTTCGACCCCGGCTTCTTCGGGATCTCGCCGCGCGAGGCCGTCGCCATGGACCCCCAGCAGCGGTTGCTGCTGGAGACCTCCTGGGAGGTGCTGGAACGGGCCGGGCTCGTGCCCGAGGAGCTGCGCGGCACTCCCGTAGGCGTGTTCGTGGGCGCCGCCAACCAGGGCTTCGGCGGCCTGGACAACCTGCCCGAGGGCGTCGAAGGACACATCGTCACCGGCAGCGCCACCAGCGTGCTGTCCGGCCGGATCGCCTACACCCTCGGCCTGGAGGGCAGCGCGGTGACCATCGACACCGCCTGCTCCTCCTCTCTGGTCGCCCTCCACATGGCGGTCCAGGCGCTGCGCTCCGGAGAGTGCTCCATGGCTCTGGCGGGCGGCGTCGCCGTGATGGTCGAACCCATCGGCTTCATCGGCTTCGCCCGGACCCGTGGCGTCGCCAAGGACGGCCGGTCGAAGGCGTTCGCCAAGGCCGCCGACGGCATGGGGCTCGCCGAGGGAGCGGGCATGGTGCTCCTCGAGCGGCTCTCGGACGCCCGCCGCAACGGCCATCCCGTGCTGGCCGTGGTCCGCTCCACCGCCCTCAACCAGGACGGTGCGAGCAACGGCCTCAGCGCCCCCAGCGGCCCCGCCCAGCAGCAGGTGATCCGGGCGGCCCTCGCCAAGGCCGGGCTGTCGGCGGCTGACGTGGACGCGGTGGAGGCGCACGGCACGGGGACCACGCTGGGCGACCCGATCGAGGCACAGGCGCTCCTGGCGACCTACGGCCAGGGCAGGGACCCGGAACGACCGCTGTGGCTGGGCTCGTTGAAGTCCAACATCGGTCACACCCAGGCAGCCTCCGGTGTCGGCGGGGTGATGAAGATGGTGCTGGCGCTGCAGCACGGGCTCCTTCCGCCGACACTGCACGTCGACGAGCCGACTCCGCATGTCGACTGGTCGACGGGGGCGGTGTCGTTGCTCACGGAGGCCGTGGAGTGGCCGCAGGCCGAAGGCCGTCCGCGCCGCGCCGGTGTGTCGTCCTTCGGAGTGAGCGGCACCAACGCGCATGTGGTGGTGGAGGAGGCTCCGGTTCTGTCGGAGGCCGGCTCCGGCCATGTGGATGTGGCACCGGTGTTCGTGGGTGGTGGTGTGGTGCCGTGGGTGGTGTCGGGTCGTGGTGGGGAGGGGCTGGCGGGTCAGGCGGGCCGTCTGGCGTCGGTCGTGGGTGAGGTGCGGCCGGTGGATGTGGCGTGGTCACTGGCCGCCACGCGTTCGGCGTTTGAGAACCGGGCTGTGGTCCTGGGTGGTGGGTCTGCGGAACTCGTCGGCGGGCTGCATGTGTTGGCTGCTGGTGGGGTGGTCGGCTCCGGTGTGGTGCGGGGTGCGGTGGCGGGTGGTGGTGCTGATCGGGTGGTGTTCGTGTTTCCGGGTCAGGGGGCGCAGTGGGTGGGGATGGGGCGGGAGTTGTGGGGTGTCTCGCCGGTGTTCGCGGCGTCGATGGAGGCGTGTGAGCGGGCGTTGGCTCCTTTTGTGGGGTGGTCGTTGAGTGAGGTGGTGCGGGGTGGGGGTGAGTTGGTGGATGTGGATGTGGTGCAGCCGGTGTCGTGGGCGGTGATGGTGTCGTTGGCTGCGGTGTGGGCTGCGTGTGGTGTGGTGCCGTCGGTGGTGGTGGGTCATTCGCAGGGGGAGATCGCGGCTGCGGTGGTGGCGGGTGGTCTGTCGTTGGAGGACGGGGCGCGGGTGGTGGCGTTGCGTTCGCGGGCGATCCGTGCGATCGCGGGGCGTGGGGGCATGGTGTCGGTTCCTCTTCCGCTTGCCGAGGTGGAGGAGTTGCTGACGTCGTGGTCGGGGCGGGTTGATGTGGCGGCGGTGAATGGTCCGGCTTCGGTGGTCGTGGCCGGGGACGCGGACGCGCTGGATGAGTTGATGGCGCATTGCGGGGCGGAGGAGATCCGGGCTCGTCGTGTTCCGGTGGATTACGCCTCCCACACCTGGCACGTCGAGGCGATCGAGGACGAGCTGGCCCGGGTGCTGGCGGCGGTCGAGCCCCGTTCGGGTGAGGTGCCGTTCTTCTCCACGACCGAGGCGGAGGTCGTCGACACGGCCCGTCTGGACGGGGGTTACTGGTACCGGAATCTGCGTCGGCGGGTGTGTTTCGCGGAGGCCGTTCAGGGTCTGGTGGAGCAGGGGTATGGGGCGTTCGTGGAGGTGAGTTCGCATCCGGTGCTGGGGATGGCGGTGCAGGAGGCGGCGCCGGACGCGGTCGTGGTGGGAACGCTGCGCCGTGACAAGGGTGATGCTCATCGTGTCCTGACCTCGCTGGCCGAGGCCTGGGTACGGGGTATCCCGGTGGACTGGACGGCTGTTCTGGCGGGCCAGGATGCGCGGACGGTCCCGCTGCCCACCTACGCCTTCCAACACCGCCGCTACTGGCTCGAGAAGACGGCTCCCCTGGCGGTTTCGGCCTCGGGGCAGGAGGCGGTGGACGCCCGTTTCTGGGAGGCGGTCGAGCGCGAGGACCTGGAGGCGCTGGCGGAGACGTTGTGCGTGTCCGACAGGGAGTCGCTGGCCGGGGTCCTTCCCGCGTTGTCGGGCTGGCGCCGGGAGCAGGCGACGCGGTCGGTGGTGGACGGCTGGCGGTACAAGGTGGTCTGGAAGCCGGTCGGCCGGGACATCCGGGACGTGGCCCTGACCGGCGCCTGGCTGCTCGTCGTCCCGCAGGGACACCCCGACACCGCACTCGTCACCGCCCTGTCCGACGGTCTGGCCGCCCACGGGGCCGAGGTGACCACCCTGGAGGTGGCCGCCGGTGTCGGCCGGGAGCGGCTCACCGCGCTGCTCGGTACGGTCGTGAGTGACGACGGCGGTGCCCTGCGGCCGGCAGGGGTGCTGTCGCTGCTCGCGCTGGACGAGTCGCCGTACGCTCCCGGCACCGCCCTCGACAACGGGCTCGCCCTCACCACGGCCCTGGTGCAGGCCCTCGGTGACGCGGGCGTGGCCGCGCCGCTGTGGATCGCCACCCGCGGCGCGGTGTCCACCGGCCGTGCCGACCGGCCGGCCGCCCCCGTCCAGGCGCAGGCGTGGGGGCTCGGCCGGATCGCCGCTCTGGAGTACCCGCAGCGTTTCGGCGGGCTGGTGGACCTGCCGCCGGAGCTGGACGACCGTGCCCTCGTCCGGCTGGTGGCGGCCCTGTCCGGGGCCGCGCAGGAGGACCAGGTGGCCGTACGGGGTTCCGGGCTGTTCGCGCGGCGGCTGGAGCGGGCCGCGCTGCCCGATCCCGCGCCCGCCCTCTGGACGCCGACCGGCACCGTGCTGGTGACGGGCGGAACCGGGGGTGTGGGGGCTCAGGTCGCCCGTCGGCTGGCCCGCAACGGCGTCGGCCATCTGCTGCTGGTCGGACGCCGGGGCCCGGACGCGCCCGGCGCGGCGGAGCTGGAGGCGGAGCTGACCGGACTCGGCGCCCGCGTCACGCTCGCCGCGTGCGACGCCGCCGACCGGGATCAGCTGGCCGCGCTGCTGGCTGCCGTACCCGGCGACCAGCCGCTCACTGCGGTCGTGCACGCGGCCGGGGTGCTCGACGACGGCGTGCTGGACGGCCTCACTCCCGAGCGTGCCGAGACGGTGCTGCGGCCCAAGGTGGCGGCGGCGCTGCACCTGCACGAGCTGACCCGGGACCTGGAACTGGACGCGTTCGTGCTGTTCTCCTCGCTCGCGGGCACGCTCGGCGGCCCCGGCCAGGGCAGTTACGCGGCCGCCAACGCCTTCCTCGACGCGCTCGCCCGGCAGCGGCACGCCGACGGGCTGCCCGCCACGTCGGTCGCCTGGGGTGCCTGGGGCGGCGGAGGACTGGCCGCAGGGGAGACCGGTGAGCGGCTGGCCAGGGCGGGTATGCCGGCCATGGAGCCCGAGTCGGCCCTGACGGGGCTTCAGCAGGCCGTGTCCGCCGGTGAACCCGTGCTGGCGCTGGCCGACGTACGGTGGGAGACGTACGCGTTCGCCCACTCCGACCGCGCCCCGCGGGTCCTCGCAGACCTGCCCGAGGTTCGGGCGGCCCTGGCGGCGCGCGGCGCGCCCGTGGCGGACGGCGGCGACGCCAACGCGCTCACGGGGCGCCTGGCAGGCCTTGCGTACGACGACCAGCGGCGTGAACTCCTCGCTCTGGTGCGGACGTTGGCGGCCGCGGCGCTCGGGTACGCGGGCGCCGACCAGGTCGACGAGGAGCGGGCCTTCCGCGACCTCGGCTTCGACTCGCTCACCGCGGTGGCCCTGCGCAACACCCTCGCCGAGAGCACCGGACTCCGGCTGCCGGTCACCCTGGTCTTCGACCACCCGACCTCCCTCGCGCTCGCGGCGAAGCTGCACGAGGACCTGTTCGGCACGGCAGGCATGCCCGCCGACCAGGCTCAGGCCGACCCGGCACCGGCCGGCTCGCTCCGGCCCGTCGCGACGGACGACGACCCCGTGGTGATCGTGTCGATGGGCTGCCGCTACCCCGGTGGGGTGGACGGCCCGGAGGACCTGTGGCGGCTGCTCGCACAGGGCGGTGACGCCGTGTCCGCCTTCCCCGAGGATCGCGGCTGGGACCTCGAGGGCGCCTACGACCCCGACCCGGACCGTCCGGGCACCTTCTACGCCCGCGGCGGCGGATTCCTGTACGACGCGCACCACTTCGACCCCGAGTTCTTCGGCATGAGCCCGCGCGAGGCGCTGGCCGTGGACCCGCAGCAACGGCTGCTGCTCGAGACGTCGTGGGAGGCGTTCGAGCGGGCCGGCATCGATCCCAGGACGCTGCGCGGCAGCGCCACCGGGGTGTTCGTCGGCTCCAACTACCACGACTACGGCTCCCGGGTTCAGCACGCCCCGAAGGGCTTCGAGGGCTACCTGGCCACCGGAAGCGCCGGCAGCGTGGCCTCGGGACGGATCTCCTACACCTTCGGTCTGGAGGGCCCGGCCGTCACCGTCGACACCGCCTGCTCCTCGTCCCTGGTGGCCCTGCACATGGCCGCGCAGGCACTGCGCTCCGGTGAGTGCACCATGGCGCTGGCCGGCGGGGTCACGGTGATCTCCTCGCTGGACACGTTCGTCGAGTTCAGCCGACAGCGCGCCCTGTCCGCGGACGGCCGCTGCAAGGCGTTCTCCGACGACGCCGACGGCGCGGGCTGGGCCGAGGGCGTCGGCGTGGTGCTGCTGGAGCGGCTCTCCGACGCCCGGCGGGGCGGCCACCCCGTTCTCGCGGTGCTCGCCGGTTCGGCGGTCAACCAGGACGGCGCCAGCAACGGCCTCACCGCGCCGAGCGGACCGGCACAGCAGCGCGTCATCCGTCAGGCGCTGGCCGCCGCCGGGCTCTCCCCGGCCGATGTCGACGCCGTCGAGTCCCACGGCACCGGCACCCGGCTCGGCGACCCCATCGAGGCGCAGGCGCTGATGGCGACGTACGGTCAGGACCGGCCCGAGGACCGGCCGCTGCTGCTCGGCGCCCTGAAGTCCAACATCGGGCACACCCAGGCCGCCGCCGGTGTCGGCGGTGTGATCAAGATGGTGCTGGCGATGCGGCACGGTGTGCTGCCGCGCACCCTGCACGCCGACCGGCCCTCGACCCGCATCGACTGGACCGAGGGGGCGGTGGCGCTCCTGACGGAGGCGGTCGAGTGGCCGGAGAGCGCGGGACGTCCGCGCCGGGCCGGCGTGTCGGCCTTCGGCATCAGCGGCACCAACGCCCATGTGATCCTGGAGCAGCCGCCCGCCGAGTCGCCCCGGCCGCCGGCCCGGTCCCCGCAGCCGTCCGCCGAGGCTCCCGAACCTCCGGTCCACGGTGGTGTGGTCCCCTGGGTGCTCTCCGCACGGAGCGCCGACGCCCTGCGCGCCCAGGCCGTGCGGCTGCTCGCGCACGTGGAGGACCCGGAGCGCACCGCCCCGCCCCTCGACATCGCGCACACCCTCGCCCTCGGGCGCACCGGCTTCGACCACCGCGCGGCCGCCGTCGGCCGCGACCAGGACGAACTCATCTCCTGTGTCAGGGCGTTGGCCGAGGAACGGGAGGCTCCCGGACTGGTGCGCGGGGAGCGGCGCCGAGGCGGCCGCACCGCGTTCCTCTTCAGCGGTCAGGGCAGCCAGCGGCCGGGCGCGGGCCGTGACCTGTACGCCGCCCACCCGGTCTTCGCCGACGCCCTCGACGCCGTGTGCGCCGAACTCGACCGGGAGCTCGAACGGCCTTTGAAGGAAGTGCTGTTCGCCCCTGCCGGCACCCCCGACGCCGAGCTGCTGGACCGCACCGCCTACACCCAGGCCGCGCTGTTCGCTCTGGAGGTCGCCCAGTTCCGGCTGCTGGAACACTGGGGGCTGCGGCCGGACATCGTGGTCGGCCACTCCATCGGCGAACTCGCCGCCGCCCATGTCGCCGGCGTGTTCGACCTCGCCGGCGCCTGCCGTCTGGTCGCCGCCCGGGGCCGGCTGATGCAGCGACTGCCCGACGGCGGCGCCATGCTGGCCGTGCAGGCGGGCGAGACGGAGGTCGTGGAAGCCCTGCGCGACTACGAGGACCGGGTGTCCGTCGCCGCCGTCAACGGCCCGGCGTCCGTGGTCGTCTCCGGTGACGAGGACGCCGTGCAGGAGCTGGCCGAGGCATGGCGCGAGGCGGGGCTGCGCACCAAGCGGCTGACGGTGTCGCACGCCTTCCACTCGCCGCGCATGGAACCGATGCAGGCCGGCTTCGCGGCCGTCGCCCGCGCGACGACGTACACCCCCCCGAGCGTGCCCGTCGTCTGCGACCTCACCGGCGAACTCGCCGACTCCGGGCAGCTGGAGGGCGCCGACTACTGGGTGGGCCATGTGCGCGGCACGGTCCGGTGGGCCGACGCCGTCGCCACCCTGGAGCGGCAGGGCGTCACCGCCTACCTCGAACTGGGTCCCGACGCGGTGCTCACCGCCATGACCCGCGACTGTCTCGCCGACCCGCAGGCCGCCGTCGTCACCCCGCTGCTGCGCCGCGACCGGCCCGAGGAGACCGCGGTCACGACCGCCCTCGCCACGCTCCACGTGCACGGCGCGAGCCCCGACTGGGCCCGGTACTTCGCCGGTCGTCCGGTGCGCCGGGCCGAGCTGCCGACGTACGCCTTCCAGCACGCCCGCTACTGGCTCGACGCCGACCCCGGCGTCCCGGACCTCGCCGCCGCCGGGCTCTCCGCCGGGGAGCATCCGCTGCTCGCCGCGGGCACGGCCCTCGCGGGCGGCGACGGCTACCTCCTCACCGGACGGCTCTCACTCAGCAGCCACCCCTGGCTCGCCGACCACGCGGTCTCCGGCACCGCCATCCTGCCCGGCACCGCCTTCCTGGAACTGGCCCTGCTGGCCGCCGACCGGGTCGGCGGCACCGCCGTCGACGAACTCACCCTGGAGGCACCGCTCGTGCTGCCCGAGCAGGGCGCCGTCCACCTCCAGGTCACCGTCGGCGAGCCCGGCGAGCAGGGAGTGCGCGCCGTGACCGTGCACTCCCGACCGGACGACGCGGCGGACGGCGAGCCGTGGACCCGCCATGCGCTCGGTCAGCTCAGCGCCACGGCACACCCGGCCGACGAGTCCCCGCTCGGGCCGTGGCCGCCGCAGGGCGCCGAGGAGATCGCCCTCGACGGGCTCCACGACCGCTTCGCCGCGAGCGGTTTCGGCTACGGACCCGCGTTCCAGGGGCTGACCGCCGCCTGGAGGCTCGGCGAGGACGTGTACGCCGAGGTCGAGCCGCCCACCGGGATCGCCGCCGACGCCGGTGGCTACGGACTGCACCCGGCCCTGCTGGACGCCGCCCTGCAGACCGTCGGACTGACCCCGGGCGCCGCGTCCGGTCCCGCGCTCATGCCGTTCAGCTGGACCGGCGTACGGCTGCACACGCCGGGAGCCGGCGCGCTGCGGGTGCGCCTCGTCCCGGCCGGCCCCGACACGGTCGCGCTGACCGTCACCGATCCCGCGGGCGGTCCCGTGGTCACGGTGAGCGGACTGACCCTGCGACCCCTGCCCGCCGGGCACCTCGGGGGCGACGCCCGCACCGCCGCCCGGCATCTGTACGAACTGGAGTGGCTGACCCCGCACACCACCGGCGCCAGCGCCGCCCCCGCCCGGCCCGTCTCCGACGGCTTCGCCGTCCTGGACTGCGACATGGACCCCTCCCTCGGGGAGGCCCTGACGGCCGTCGGGCTCGCCGCCGCACCCCACCCCGGCCTGGACGGCCTCGCCCGCGCCGTCGCCGTCGGCGACCTCCCGGCGCCCGGGACGGTGCTGGCCGCCGTGCCCGGCCTCGGTGACGCCGAGGCGGGGCTGCCGGACGGCGCCGACACGGCCGCCGCCGTGCGCCGGGTGACCGGTCAGGTGCTGCGGCTGCTCCAGGACTGGCTCGCCGACGACACCTTCAACGCCACCCGCCTGGTGCTGGTCACCCGGCACGCCGTGACCGTCCACGACGGCGACCGGGCGCCCGACCCGGTGGCCGCGGCGGTATGGGGCCTGGTGCGCACCGCGCAGACCGAGAACCCGGACCGGTTCCTGCTCCTCGACTGGGACGGCGCCGAGGAGTCGTACCGGGCGCTGCCCGCCGCGGCCCGCCACGAGGAACCGCAGGTCACCCTCCGCAAGGGCGAGCTGCGGGTGCCGAGGCTGGTCCGTGCCCGGCCGACCCAGCAGGCCGACGGCGACACCGGCGCGCTGCTCGACCCGGACGGCACCGTCCTGGTCACCGGGGCCACCGGCGCGCTCGGCGGCCTCGTCGCCCGGCATCTGGCCGGCCGGCACGGGGCCCGGCACCTGCTGCTCGTCGGCCGCCGCGGCCCCGACGCGCCGGGCGCCCGGGAACTCCTCGACGACCTGACCGCGCTCGGTGCCCGGGCCGAACTCGTCGCCTGCGACACCTCCGACCGGGAGGCGCTGGCCGCGCTGCTCGCCACGGTCCCCGCGCGGCACCCGCTGACCGCCGTGGTGCACACCGCGGGCGTCCTCGACGACGGTGTCATCGGCACCCTCACCCAGGAACGGCTCGACACGGTGCTCGCCGCCAAGGCCGACACCGCGCTGCACCTGCACGAACTGACCCGGGACAGCGAGCTGCGCGCCTTCGTGCTCTACTCCTCGCTGGCCGGCGTCCTCGGCGGCTCCGGGCAGGGCAACTACGCGGCGGCCAACGCCTTCCTCGACGCCCTCGCCCGGCAGCGGCGCGCCCACGGACTGCCCGCCCAGTCACTGGCGTGGGGCCTGTGGGAGGAGCGGTCGGCGATGACCGGCAAGCTGGACCGGGCCGACCTGGTGCGGATGGCGCGCGGCGGTGTCGTCCCGATGCCGTCCGAGCAGGCCCTCGGCCTCTTCGACGCCGCCGTGGCGGCCGACCGGGCGGTGCTGGTCCCGGCCCGTTTCGACACGGCCGGGCTGCGGACGCCCGACGGGGAGGTTCCGGCCCTGCTGCGGTCCCTCGTCAAGCCCGCGCCCGGCCGCCGCGCCGCCGCCGGGGCCGACGGGGGCGCGCCCGCCGAGCGGCTGCGCCGCAGGCTCGCGGAACTGGACGCCGAGGCGCGCCTCGCGGTGCTGGCGGACCTCGTCCGCGACCATGCGGCGGCCGTGCTGGGCTACGCCGACTCCGAGGCGGTGGACCCCGAACGCGGCTTCCTGGAGATGGGCTTCGACTCGCTGACCGCCGTCGAGCTGCGCAACCGGCTCACCACCGCGACCGGGCTCAGGCTGCCCGCCACGCTGCTGTTCGACTACCCGACGCCCCTCGGGCTGGCCCGCCACCTGCGGGCGGAGACCGCGCCGGGCGCCGCGGCGGCCGTGCGGCCGATGCTGGCGGAACTCGACCGGCTGGAGGGCGCGTTGGCCGAGATCGCCGGGGACGAGGAGGTGCGCTCCGCGCTGGCCGGGCGGTTGCGCGGTCTGCTGTCCACGCTGGACACGGCCGCGGCCGCCGGGACCACGGTCCCCTCCGGCGGGGCCGGTCCCGGCGGTCACGGCGGGTCCCCGCAGGCGGCGGTCGAGGAGCGGATCGACGCGGCCAGCGACGACGACCTCTTCGACTTCATCGACCAGCAGTTCGGGTCCGCGTGAGCGGTGGCGTGCGGCTCCCTCGGACACCCGCACGTCACCCCTGACGGAGCGTCAATTGAGCTGCCAGATATAGGACTTCACCTAACAGAGGCCGCGATCGGCCCATGGCAGGTGGTGTTCGGTGAATCGTTGCCCCGGGGCCGCCCTTCGGTCCCGGGGCGGCCATCGGGCTGTGAAAGGAGCTGGAGGCCATGGAACGAGCGGCAGTCCTCGCCGGACTCGGCGGCTGGGTACCTCCGACCGTCGTCAGCAACGACCAACTGGCGGAGGTCCTCGACACCAGCGACGAGTGGATCCGCCGCCGTACCGGCATCCGGGAGCGCCGCTGGGTCTCACCGGGGCAGTCCACCGGCGACCTGGCCGTGGAGGCCGGGCGGCGGGCGCTGGCCTCCGCCGGGCTGGAGGGCGTGGACGCGGTCGTCCTCGCCACCAGCTCCCCGGACCGGCACTGCCCCGCGACCGCGCCCGAGGTGGCCACCCGGCTCGGACTCGGGCCGGTCCCGGCGTTCGACGTGGCGGCGGTGTGCACCGGTTTCGTGTACGCCCTCGCGACGGGCGCCGGCATGGTCGCCCTCGGCGCCGCCGAGACCGTGCTGGTGGTGGGCGCGGACGCGTTCTCCACGCTCCTCGCCCCGGACGACCGCGCGACCCGGGTGATCTTCGGGGACGGCGGCGGCGCGGTGGTGCTGCGCGCCGGGTCGCCCACCGAACCCGGGGCGCTCACCGGGCTGAACCTCGGCAGTGACGGCAGCCTCAGCGATCTGATCGAGGTGCCGGCCGGCGGGTCGCGGCAGCGCTCCACGGGGCTGCCGGCCAAGACCGAGGACACCTACTTCACCATGCAGGGGCAGGCCGTCTACGCGCAGGCGGTGCGGCGGATGGCGGAGTCGGTGAAGGAGACCGCCCGGCGGACCGGATGGGACCCGGCGGAGATCGACGCCTTCGTGCTGCACCAGGCCAACGCCCGGATCCTGGAAGCGGTCGCCCGGCGACTCGTCCTGCCTCCGGAGCGGTTCCTCTCCAACATCGAGACGCGCGGCAACACGGTCGCCGCCTCGATTCCCCTGGCCCTGGCCGACGGGGTCGTCTCCGGGGAGCTGCGCCCCGGGCACAGGGTGGTGCTGGCCGGTTTCGGCGGCGGCCTCACCTGGGGGTCGATGGCCCTGGTCTGGCCCCACCTGGCCCCGCCCCCGACGGCGTCGCCGGAACCCGCGGCCGCCTCCGCCGGGACCGAGGCCGGCACGCCCTGACCGCAGGGCCGCCGAGCGACGCCCGAAGCCCCGGAACCAGGCCACCAGGAGGACCGTTGGACGCGCAGTCGATCGTCGCCCAGTTGCTGACGCCCGAGGGACGAGCCGATCCCTACCCGCTGTACCGGCGCGCCCTCGAACTGGGACCCGCCGTTCCGGCCGGGGACGGTCTGCTGCTGGTCAGCGGCTACGACGCCTGCCGGCAGGCGCTGCGCAGTCCCGGCCTGGGAGCCGACATCAACCTGGTGACCTGGGGCGCCGACCCGGCCGTACACCCGTCGCTGGCCCTGCTGAGCCGGTCCCTCCTGGTCGCGAACCCGCCCCACCACGGGCGGCTGCGTTCGGCGATGTCCCAGGTGTTCACCGCCCGACGGGTGGCGGCCCTGGAAGCCGGGATCGCCGGTGTCACCGACGCCCTGCTCGACACCCTCGCCGAGGCCGGTTCCTCCCCGGTGGACTTCATGGACGCCTTCGCGTTCCCGCTGCCCGCCCATGTCATCTGCGACCTGCTCGGGGTCCCCGTCGAGGACCGGCTCCGCTTCCGGGGCTACGCCGCCGATCTGATGGCCACGCTGGAACTGCTCGCCGACCCCTTTGGCCTCGAGGCCGCCGACCGGGCGGCGGTCGAGGTCGGCCGGTACTTCACCGAGCTGGCCGGGGCACGACGGGCCGACCCGCGTGACGACCTGGTCACCGCCATGGTGCGGGCACGCGACGAGGGGACCCTGCGGGACGACGAGGAACTCGTCGCCAACCTCGCCAGCCTGCTGCTGGCCGGTTTCGAGACCACCACCTACCTCCTCGGCAACGGCCTGCAGCTTCTGTTCGACCATCCCGCGACGGCGGCCGACCTGCGGGACGGAACCCTCGCGGTGGAGCAGTTCGTCGAAGAGGCGCTGCGGTACGACTCACCCGTGCAGCTGAGCAACCGGGCCGTGCTGACCGACGGGGTCTCGATCGCGGGCGTACCGGTGCCCGCCGGCAGCCATGTGGTGCTGCTGCTGGGCGCCGCCCACCGCGATCCGGCCCGCTACGAGGACCCGGACCGCTTCGAACCCCGTCGCAAGGACGTCCAGCCGCTCAGCTTCGGCGGGGGAGCGCACCACTGTCTCGGCGCCATGCTGGCCCGGCTGGAGGCGGTCACCGCCTTCGGCCGGCTGCTCGCGCGGTTCCCCGCCCTGCGCCCGGCCCCCGGGGACGGGCCGGTCCGCCGTGACCGGCTCGTCCTGCGCGGCCACCACAGCCTGCCGGTCGTCCTGACCTGAACCGAACGACCGGCGTTTTCCGGCGAAGTCGCTGCGGCGCCCGACTCGAAAGGTCTCGCCCGGTCCCGCCGTGAGACTTCCGGTGAGGTCCAGCGCGAGCCATGCGGAGGAAGCACGTTGTCGCTCACCACGGAATCCGAACACCAGTCCCTCGGCGTTCTGTCGCCCTCCAGCGAGGAGTCCCTGATCACCCGGTACGCCGGTGGAAAGGGCAGAAACCTGCACACGCTCACCGCGGCCGGCTTCCAGGTGCCGGACTGGTCGGTGATCGGCCTGGACGTCTTCGCCGGCTTCTCCCGCAGAAGCGGACTGGAGGAGCGTCTGTCCCGGCTGCTCGCCGACGGCTGGGACACCACGGCCGATCAGGTCGCCGCCGGGATCGCCGCCCTGATCGAGGAGACCCCCCTCGACCCGCACACCGCCTCGGCCGTCGCCCTGGCCTACCGGCAGGCCGGCGGCCACCTGGTGGCCGTGCGCTCGTCCGGACAGGAGGAGGACGGCACCGAGCACTCCTTCGCCGGCCAGTTCGACAGCTTCCTCAACGTCAGCGGCCTCGACCAGGTCACCGCCCATGTCCGCCGGTGCTGGGCCTCCGGATTCTCCGAACGGTCCCTGCGCTACCGCGCGCAGCGCGGACTGCCACCCGGCACCGGCGGCGTCGCCGTCGTCGTCCAGCGCATGGTGCCCGCGGAGCGCAGCGGCGTGCTGTTCACCGCCGACCCGACCGCAGGCCGCACGGACCGCCACGTGGTCAGCGCCGTCCACGGGCTGGGCGAGGGGCTGGTCTCCGGCGCGGTCGACGCCGACACCGTCGTCCTCGACGCCACCACGGGCGAACCGCTCAGCACGGTCATCGGCGACAAGCAGGAACGCTACGACGCCGGCACCGGAGCGGGTTGCACCGTGTCGCCGGTCACCGACGCGGACCGCGAGGCGCCCGCCCTGACCGCCGACGACCTGGCCCTGCTGCACGCCGCCGGGGTGCGCGCCACCGCACACTACGGCGCCCCGCAGGACATCGAATGGGCCATCGCCGACGGCACCCTGTGGCTCCTGCAGAGCCGCCCCGTCACCACCCTCGGCCCCCGTCCCGGCACCGAGCCGGAACCCGAGGGGGAGCTGCGGATCTGGGACAACTCCAACATCATCGAAAGCTTCAGCGGCGTCGTCTCCCCGCTCACCTACAGCTTCGCCGCCGACACCTACGCCAAGGTGTACGACAGCTACGCCCGCGCGCTGGGCGTCCGGGGCGACCGGCTCCGCGAGGTCCAGGAGTGGACCCCGCACCTGCTCGGCTATGTCCACGGACGCGTCTACTACAACCTGTACCACTGGTACCGGATGGTGCGCCTGGCACCGCTGTATCCGCTCAACCGCCGGGTCCTGGAGAAATCGCTGGGCGTCGCGGAGAGCATCTCCGACGAGACCGCCGACCGGCTGCACCCCTTCACCCCCCGGCCCGGGCTGCGCGGCCGCCTCTCCCACCTGGCCCGAACGGCCGTCTTCGCCCGGCGCTTCCTGACCATCGGCAAGTCGGTGGAGACCTTCCACCGCGACTTCTACCGGGCGTACGAGGTCTTCAACAACGTCGACTACGACGCGCTGCCCGGGGACGAGACCTACCGCCGCTTCCGCCGGCTGCAGAAGGAACTCATCGAGAAATGGGGCCCCTTGCAGGCCCTGGACGCCACGATCCTGCTCTCGGTCGGCCTGCTGGCCCTGCTCACCCGCCGCTGGCTGCCCGACGCCCCCGAGTGGTTCACCTGGGCCGCGGCCGCTCCCGGCGGCGACGTCGAGTCCGCCGAACCGGCCTGGGCGCTCGCCGAACTGGCCACGACGGTGCGTGCCGACGACGCGGCGCGGCACCTGCTGGAGCACACCCCCGACACCGACGCCTACCAGGCGCTGGTCGAGGCCGGACACACCGGCATCGTCGCCGCCGTCGACGCCTACGTCGCCTCCTACGGCTACCGCAGCCCCGACGAACTCAAGCTCGAGGTCCCCGACCTGTACGAGAACCCCGCCGGGCTGTTCACCCTGCTGCGCGACGCCCTGCCGGAGAACCGGGGCGGCGGCGCGGGCGAGCACCTGGGCGAGGCCGACGCCTACCTCGACCGGCAGCTGCGCGGCCCCCGCCGCTGGGTGTACGAGCGGGTACGGCGCAAGGCCCGCGCCGCCCTCACCGACCGCGAACGGCTCCGGTTCTGCCGCACCCGCGCCTTCGGCGCCGCCAAACGCATGCTGCGCGCCCTGGGCCGCGACCTCGCCCGCGCCGGCGCGCTCACGTCCTGGGACGACGTGTTCATGCTGCGCCTGGAGGAGGTCCGGGGCGCCTACGAGGGCATGATCGCCCACACCGAGCTGAAGGACCTGGCCGCCCTGCGGCGCACCCGGCTCGCGGCGGACGCGGCCCTGCACGCCCCGGCCCGCTTCACCACCCGGGGCGCCCCCTACTGGTCGGGCAACCTGGAACGGGCCGGCTGGAGCAGCGGGCCCGCCGCCCGCAGCGGCGCCCGCGAACTGCGCGGCACCCCCTGCTGCCCCGGAGTCGTCGAAGGACCCGCGGTGGTCACCGACACGCCCCGCGACATCGGCGGCGGCATCCTGCTCACCTACCGCACCGACCCCGGCTGGGTGGCCGCCCTGCCCTCGGCCGCCGCGCTGGTCATCGAACGCGGCAGCCCGCTGACCCATGTCGCCGTCGTCGCCCGGGAGTTGGGCATCCCGACGGTGGTGCAGGTCAGGAACGTCACCACCGAGATCCGCACCGGCACCCTCCTGCGCGTCGACGGCGCCGCCGGCACGGTCACCGTACTCGCCGACCCGCCCGACGGCGGCGCGTTCGCCGAGAACCCGGACACTCCCAGGACGGAGACACATCCGTGATCCTCACCGAGGACCAACTGCAGGACCTGCTCGACAAGTCGCTCGCCGAACTCCCCCCGGGCGCAGACTGGGCCGTGGTGCTCGAGGGCTCCATCGCGGAGGGCTTCGGCAACCCCTCCTCCGACATCGACTTCCTGCTCATCGCCCCGTCCGAGGACGACCTGCCCACCATGCCGTCGCTGCTCTTCGTCGACGGCCGCAGGGTGGAGATCCGCACCCGGTCGGTGCGCCAGCTCACCGACCAGTTCCGCGCCCTGGAGAAGGGCGCCGGCCGCCCCGGCCGGCTCTCCGAGGATCTGCTCAACCGGTGCCAGCGGCTGCTGAACAGCCACCCGCTGCGCGGGCACGCCCTGGTCGACCGGGTCAAGGCCCTGATGCCGAGGGAGCGGTTCGCCCGGATCGCCGCCGACTGGTGGGCGCACCGGGCCCGGCAGTCCCTGCGGCACGCGACGGCGCTGCTCTGCCTCGGCGAGCCGGACGAGGCGGTCGACTGGACCCGCGCCGGACTCGTCCAGACGATCAAGTTCTGGGCGGCCGGACAGGGCGAGACCTACCTCGAACCCAAGTGGCTGTCCATGCAGCTCGACCGAGCCGACCAACCCTCCGTACGCGACAGGTACTGGGAGCTGGAGACCACCGTCCCCGCACCCGGCGACGCCGACGCCGCCCGCGCCTGCCTGACCGCCTGCCTCGCCTTCGCCGGGGAACTCGGCCTCACCGGTGTCTGCGCGCGTCCCGAGCGGCTCACCGTGGAACGCGTGGCCGGAGTGACCACCTGGCAGACCGACGCGCGCGTGCACGTCGTCCGCGCGCGGCGCGAGGTGTTCGCCCTCGGCGAGCACGCCGGAGCGGTCTGGCGCTCCCTGGTCCTGGGCCGGCCGCTGCCCCAGGTGCTGGCCGCCGCCTCGGACACCGGTGTCGCCGAACCGGGCAGGCTCCTGGCCACGTTCGTGCGCTACGGACTGATCCGGCTGGCCTGGAAGGGCGGCGGCACCGTCACCCCGGCGCTGCCGCTCGCCGCGCCGCCCGGCCCCGTCACCCCGCCGCCGTCCACCGCACGGCCCCTGCTGTCGGTGCGGGGCGCGGCCGTCAGCGGCCCCGGGGCCGTCGACCTGGTGCCGCTGCCCGCCGAACGGTTCGCCGCCGCCACCATGGCCCTGGTGTGGTCCAACGTCGTCGTCGAGAACGCCGTCGAGGACCTGACCGGCGCGCTCCAGCGAGGTCAGTGGCGGGTCGCCGAACTCACCGCGCGCCGCGCCGTGCACGCCGCGCTGCGCGGCCTGTTCAGCGCGTACGGCGTCAACCCGCTGCCCGCCGACACCGATCTGGTCCGCCGTATCGACCTGCTGCCGCCCGCCACCCTCGCGATCCGGACGCGCGCCGAGGAACTGCTGCGCCGCACCGTCGCCTCGGTGGAGCACGGTGACGACCTCCTCGCCGATCTGCGCGACTACATCGCCCAGGTGCGCGGCACCGCGGGCGCCGACGCCTTCCCCCTCTCCTTCGACTCGGCGGACACCTGGCGGGCCACGCTGGAGCTCAGCTACGACTGGGTGCGCATCGGCGCCCACCTCGACGCGGAACTCCCCCTCGAGGAAGCCCGCGACCTGGTCGCCAGCAACGGTGCCCAGCCCCACCAGGCCGCCTGATCCCCCGCCCCCTCACGGAGGAATGACCGATGGCTGACACGATGACGGTGCTGGTCACCGGCGCGAGCGGCTTCGTGGGCGCGGAGGTGGCCGCCCGGCTCACCGGCGCGGGCCACACCGTACTCACCCTGATGCACCGCAACGGCGACATCCTCCGCAACGACGGCAGGAAACTCGCCCCCGGGCCCGGCACCCTCACCCCCATCACCGGTGACGTCACCCGTCCCGGCCTCGGGCTGAACGAGGACGACCGCAGGCTCGCCGCGACCGCCGACCGGATCGTGCACTGCGCCGCCGTCACCGACTTCGGACTGCCCGACGAGCGGTACGAGAGCATCAACGTCAACGGCACACGGCACGTCCTGGACCTCGCCCTGGCCCACCGCACCCCACTGGTGCAGGTCAGCACGGCCTATGTGTGCGGGGTCCGCGACGGCGTGGCCCTGGAGGACGAACTCGACGTCGGACAGCGGTTCGGCAACGTCTACGAGAAGAGCAAACTGGCCGCGGAGACCATGGTCCGCAAGGCCGCCGCGGACGGCCTGCCGGTGGCCGTGGTCCGTCCCAGCATCGTCACCGGGGCCTCCCGCACGGGCCGTTGCCGCGACTTCAAGACCGTCTATCCCATACTCAAGATCATGACCCGGGGGCTGGTGCGCACCATGCCCGGCCACTACGACGCCGCGCTGGACCTGGTGCCGGTCGACCACGTCGCCGACCTGGTCACTGAGGTCACCACCCGCTTCGAGGACGCCGAAGGCCTCACCCTGCACGCGGTCGGCCACCTGCTGACCCTGCGCGACTTCTCCGACGTCCTCGCCGAGTACCCGTCCTTCCAGGTGACGCGGTTCGTCCCGCCGACCACGTTCTCCGCGTCGGCCCTGCCCGACCGCGAACGCCCCTACTACGACCGAGTCGTCTCCCTCTACGACACCTACCTCCAGCGGCGCATCCGCTTCGACGACAGCCGAGCCGCCGCCTTCAGCGGCCGCCGGGTGCCCCTGAGCGGACGCCCCTACCTGCGCCGCCTCCTCGACCACTGCCTCAAGGTCGGCTACCTTGGCGCGCCTCCGCCCCGCGAGCCGGCCGCGAACCCGACGGACGGGAGCACCCCGTGACGACCCACACCGACCACACCGCCCACCCCGAGCCGGTCCACGGCATCCCGGTCTCACCGCTGCTCACCTGCCACCCCGAGAAACAGCGGCTGTACGGCGCGGACACCTACTACCAGGAGAGCCACGAACAGCTCGCCGCCCTCACCGACGACGTCACCGGCTTCGCCCACCGCCACGCCGCACTGCTGCTGAAACCCGACGCCGTGGTGGCCCGGAGGCTGGACGCGGCCCTGGAGTGGCTGGCCGAGCAGGACTACCGGATCGTGGGCGCGGCGACCACCCGGCTGACCCGGACCATGATCCGCTCCCTGTGGTACTTCCAGTGGAACCTCGCCACCCCCCACCGCAGGCGCCTGGCCGCGCTCTTCCTGGAGGACGCGGACGCCCTCGTCCTGCTCGTCCGCCCCGGCCGCGACAGCGACATCCCGGCCTCGGTCCACCTCACCGGGCTGAAGGGCCCCACCGACCCCGAAGCCCGGGTGCCCGGCCAGCTCCGCCACCTGCTCGGCCGCTACAGCTACCTGCTCAACCTCGTGCACACCCCCGACGAACCCGCCGACGTGCTGCGCGAGCTGGCCGTGCACTTCGACCACGCGGAGCGCGACCGGCTCTTCCGCTCCGCGCTGGCCGACGAGGACCGCGCCGGGCACGCCCGCGACCTGGCCGACCGGCTGTACGCCGCCACCAAGCCCCGCGACCTCGACTTCGAGCCCGCCGCCGAACGACTGCGCGCCGCGCTCTCCGGCCGGCCCGGCCTCGACCCCGACGCCACCCCGCGTCACCTCCTGGAACACGCCTGGGAGCACGGCATCGACATCGACCCCTGGGACGCGGTCATCGTCGGATCCGCGGTGCTCCCGATGCGCCAGCCCGGTCGCGCCCCGGTGCTCGACGGGGCCGGCGCCGACGAGTGGCGTCACCACCTGGACACCGTCCGGGGCGCCCTGATCTGAACGAGGAGCAGCCATGCAGTTCGCCCGGACACTCCCGAAGGAGCTGGTGCACCGGGCAGCGATCGCGGAGGTCTTCCTGACCGACGCGGAGCGCCTCAGCGAGGACGAGGTGCGGCTGGCCGCGCAGCTTCCCCGCCGCCACCCCTTCTACGGCGACGCGCTCGCCCTCCGCAGCCACCACGACCCCCTGCTGCTGCTGGAGGCCTGCCGCCAGGGCATCTTCGTGGTCGCCCACCGCTACCTCGACGTACCCCTGGGCCACAAGTTCCTGTTACGGACGGTCGAGTACGAGGTGCCCGATCCGGACGCCCTGGTCTGCGGGGACACCCCCGCCGAAGTGGTCATCGGCGTCCGTGTCGAGCACCGGATCCGCAACCGGACCGGCGTGACGGGCCTGCGGCTGCGCTTCACCGCGGCCATCGGCGCACGCAAGGCCCTGCTGGCCCGCATCGACTACTCGTGGATGCCACCGCAGGAGTGGACCCGGCTGCGGGCCGGGCAGCGCCGGGACCTCGGCCTGTGCGATCCGCCCGTCGCGCTGCCCGGACAGCCCGTCGACCCCGGCCGGGTCGGCCGGCGCGACCGGGCCAACGCGGTGATCACACCACCGCACACCTCGCCCGACGGCGTCCGCACCGCCCGGCTGGTCGCCGAGACCACGCACCCCACCCTCTACGACCACTGGGTCGACCACGTTCCCGGCATGCTGGAACTGGAGGCCTTCCGGCAACTGGCCCTGATCGCCGCCGTGGACGAGGGCGCGGTGCGCGCGCCCATGGCGCTGCCGGTCCGCCTGCGGGCCCGGTTCCGCTGCTTCGCCGAGATGGACCTGCCCCTTCAGTGCCGGACCGCTCCCGTGGTGCCCGGCGCCGACATCGAGTGCACCCTGCACCAGCCCGGAGCCCTGGTCGCCGAGGCCCGTGTCGGGTTCGCCGAGCGGACCACGGTCGGCCTGGCCGGCGCGCTCGCGGGCCCGCCGTCCCACGCGCACCGCTGAACCGCTGAACCGCTGAACCGCTGAACCGCCCGATGACGCACCCCATCAGAACCCGCACCCGAGACAGGGGACACCCCTCAGTGAGCACCGTCGCCGTGCCCCGCATCCCCGGCCGGCTGGGCCGGTTCGTGCTGCGCATGTTCCGGCCCCACGTCTACGCCACCTACGGCCTGCTGTGGGTCCTGGCCCTGGAGGGCTCCGCGGTGGCCCTCACCGGCACCGCATGGCGGCCGACCGGCGCCACCTGGGTGCGGGTCCTCAGCGTCGTCCTCGCGCTGCTGTTCCTGAGGATGCTGGACGAGCAGAAGGACCTCGCGTACGACCGGGTGCACCACCCGGACCGGCCCCTGGTCACCGGCGCGATCACCGTCGCCGAACTGCGCGGCGCGATGGCCGCCCTCACCGCCGTGGTGGCCGGCCTGAACGCGGCGCTGTCCGCCACGGCCGTCCTGCTGATCCTGGCAGCCCTCGGCTACGGCGTGTTCCTCGCCGTCCTGGAACACCTCTCGGCGGCCGTCCGCGACCGGCAACTGCTCAACCTCGCGGTCACCTACCCGGTGCAGGTGCTGCTCGGCGTCTATGTGTACGGATCGCTGGCCGCCGCCGGGACCGTCACCGCCGACCGGCGCGGAGCACTGCTGCTCGCCCTGTGCGCAGGTGTCTTCCTGCACTTCGAGTTCGCCCGCAAGACCGCCTGGGAGGCGGAGCCGGGCGCCCGCCTGTACTCGGCCGACCTCGGCCCAAGGGGCAGCGCCGCCGTCACCACCGCGTTCGCGGCCGGGGCGGTCGGCTGCCAGGTCGTCCTGTTCGCGCCCGACGGCGTCCTCGGGCTGCTTCCCTGTCTGACGGTGGTTCTGCCGGCCTGGGGCGCCCGGCGGTTCCTGACCGCGCGCCGAGGAGGCTGGCCCCTGCTCACCGCGATGGGGTTCGTCGTGACCACCTACCTCGCCCTGGCCGTCCGGGCGGTGCTGCTGCCGTGACCACTCCGCCTTCCCTGTCGGGCGAGGAGCTGCTGACCACGACCCGCTCCGTGCGGCGAGGCCTCGACCTGGAGCGCCCCGTGGACCCGGAGCTGGTCAAGGACTGCCTGCGCATCGCGTTGCAGGCCCCCAACGGCAACAACCGCCAGCGATGGCACTGGCTGCTGCTCACCGATCCACGGATCCGCGCCCGCGTCGCCGAGGTGTACCGGGCCGCCTTCCACGACCGCAATGGCGCCGCCCTGCGACGGCTGGACGAGCAGCCCGCGGGAACCCGCTCCGTGCTCAGCGGCGCCCGGGTGCTGGCCGAGCGGCTGCACCGGGTGCCCGTGCTCGTCGTCCCGTGCCTCGAACTGCCCGACGGCCGGCTGCCGGAGGGCAACCAGGCCGGTGTCTGGGGATCACTGCTGCCCGCTGCCTGGAGCTATGCGCTGGCCGCCCGCAGCCGGGGCCTGGTCACCGCCTGGACTGCCGTCCATCTCGACCGCGAGCGGGAGATGGCCGAGCTGCTGGGCCTGCCGCCCACCGTCCGCCAGGGCGCGCTGCTGCCGACGGCGTATCCGCTGCGCACCGCCTTCCGCCCGGGGCCGCGGCGGCCCCTCGACGAGGTCCTGCACCACGACGGCTGGCAGGGCGGCGACCGCGCCTGACGCCCCCTGGGGGTTGAAAACGTGTCCGGGGCCCTCCGCCGAGATGCGGCGGAGGGCCCCGGACGTCGTCCGTCAGCGCCGGCTCATCCTTCGTTCCACTTGAAGAACCGCAGCGTCAACCCCGTCACCACGGCGGCGAAGGCCAGCATGCCGCCCATCGTGGGCAGGACGTCCAGGACACCGCCGCCCCGGCTGAGCACCGACTCGCCGCCCTCCACCAGGTAGTGCAGCGGCATGACGTACGAGACCGCCCTGACCCACTCCGGGGCGCTGTCCAGCGAGAAGAACGACCCCGACAGCAGGGACATCGGCAGCACCAGCAGCTGGGCCAGACCGCCCGCGGACTCCTCCGTCTTCGTGAGCGAGCCGATGAGCAGACCCAGCGACATCAGGGCCAGTGTCCCGCACACCACGAGCGGCACCACCAGCCACCAGTTCCCGGTGAGCCGCAGACCGAAGTACGGCAGGGTCGCCACCGCCAGGAACAGGGCCGTCTGCGTCAACGCCATCAGCATGGTCATGGAGATACGGGCGGCCACCACCTCCCAGGGCCGGATGGGCGACAGCTGCATCCGCTGGAGGATCTTCTTGCGCCGCAGCGTCACCAGTGTCAGGGCGGTGCTGAACACCGAGCTGGTGGCGATGGCGAAGCCCAGCAGACCGGGGGTCAGATACTGGATGGGCTTGACCGACTCGTCCTCGACCTGACTGGCCTTCAGCGTGTACTTGGCGGGCATGCCGGTGGCGGCCAGGTTGGCCTGCTCCAGCACCGCGTTCAGCGTCGCACGGGCCGAGGCCCCCTTGACCGAGTCGGAGACGCTGTAGCGCAGCACGACGGTGTCCCCGTCCTGCTCGACCAGCGCGTCGTAGTCCCCCTCGCGCACCTTCGCCAGCGCGGCCGACTCGCTCGTCACCTTGGTGATCGTGGCGGCCTTGGAGAGCTGGTCGCGCTGTGCCCCGGTGAGGGAGTCGAGCACCTGCACCTCGCCGACCTGCGCCACCTTGATGTGCGAGGTCCCGTCGCTCTTGAACAGCGTGCCGAACAACATCAGGAACAGGATGGGGAAGATCATCAGGAAGAAGATCGTGCCCTTGTCCCGCAGGACGCTCAGGATCATCGCCCGCGCCAGCTCGCGGACCGGGTTCAGCCGCCTGTCCTTGACGGGGCCCTCGCGCCCCGGACCGGCCGTGACCGTCGCCTTCTCCGGCTCCGCCGAGGCCTTCGCGGCCGTCCCGGCGGAACGGGAGGACGTCTCGTCGATGCTCACGCGCGGTACTCCCGTCCGGTCAGCTGGAGGAACACGTCCTCCAGCGTGGCGCCGCGCACCTGAAGGCTGCGCAGCGCCCGGTGGTCCGCCAGGATCGACAGCACCGGCCCCGGGGAGTGGGTGGCGATCGACAGCGTGATCCCGTCGTCCTCCACCACCGCGTTCTCCACCCCGGCCGACGCCAGCCGGCCGCGGAGCGCGTCCGCCTTGACCAGCCCCGACTCCACACTGACCCGCACCATGTCGTCGAGCTCCCGGACCAGGGCCGCCGGCGCGCCCGTCTTGAGCACCCGGCCCTTCTCCATCACCGACACCCGGTCGCAGAGCATCTCGGCCTCGTCCAGGTAGTGCGTGGTGAGGACCAGGGTGCGGCCCTCGTCGTTGACGTCCCGCAGCAGATCCCAGAGATTGCGGCGGGCCTGCGGATCAAGACCCGCCGTGGGCTCGTCCAGGAAGACGATCTCCGGGTCGTGCACCAGACCGCAGGCGATCGACAGCCGCTGCGCCTGCCCGCCGGAGAGCTTGTCGGCCGGTACGGCGCCGAACTCGGTGAGGCCGACCCGCTCCAGCATCGCGTCGGCCTGCCGGACGCCGACCCGGTAGAAGGAGGCGAACAGGCAGATCGTCTCGCGCGTGGTGAGTTTGTCGAAGAACGACGACGCCTGGAACTGCACGCCGATCCGTTTCAGCAGTTTGGGATTGCGCGGCCACGGGCTCTCGCCGAACAGCTCGATCCGGCCCTCGTCGGGCTCGCGGACGCCCTCCAGAATCTCCAGAGTGGTCGTCTTGCCCGCGCCGTTGGGACCCAGGATGCCGTAGAACTCGCCCGCCTCGATGTGCAGCGAGACTCCGTCGACGGCCTGGATGTCCCCGTACCGCTTGCGGACGCCGTCCGCGACGATCGCCGCCGTCATGACGCGCACGCCCTGACCGTGCGGGGCCGTGAACCGGCCCCGCCGCACATGAACTGAAGGTCCATCACTCGACTGTCGTCTCTCCGTGATCGGTTGAGGGATCGAGGCCGGGCCGTGGGAGTGACAGGGCGCTGGGAACGCGTCCACCGCAGGTCGGCCGGGAAGGGGGCCGAACCGCCACGGGGCGCGTGGGCCCCCGGGCGGTCCGGAAACCCCACACCAGCACAGCCGCGACAGCCACGGCCACCAAGGGCGCCGAAGACTAGGGAATCGCCCCTACTCCCGGCCCCGGAAAAGGGAACACGCCGTTCCGGCATCGGTCCCCGACCGTAGGTTCGCAGCGCAAGCCCGCGCGGTGCTCCCATCGCGAACCCGACAGGAACGAGGAAGCGACGATGCCCCCCACAGCCCGGGACGAGGACACCCACCACCGCGGCGGGTACCGACCTCCCGGGGCCACCCCCCGTGCCCGCACCCCCGCCGCCGCCCCGCCGGCGGCCTCGCTCCCACCCCTGGCCCTGCTGCCGGTGTGCGCCGTCGCCTGCGTCACCGCGGCCCTGCTGCTGCTCACCGCCGACCGCTTCGGCTACTTCAGCGACGAGCTGTACTTCCTCGCCGCCGGCCGCAGCCCCGCGTGGGGCTACGCCGACCAGCCCCCGCTGCTGCCCCTGCTGACCCACGCCCTCGACGCCCTGGCGCCCGGCTCACTGGTGGTGCTGCGCGCACCGGCCGTGGCCCTCACCGCGCTCGGGGTGCTGACCGCCGCCCTGACCGCCCGTGAGCTGGGCGGCAGACGGGCCGCCCAGCTCGCCACCGCCGGTGCGTACGCCGTCTCACCGGTCATGCTCCAGATGGGCCATCTGCTCATCACCGCCACCCTGGACATCTTCCTGACGACGGTCGGCGTCTGGCTGCTGGTGCGCTGGGTCCGCACCCGGCGCGACCGGCTGCTGCCCCTGCTCGGCCTGACCGCCGCCGTCTCCCTCCAGGTCAAGTTCCTCAGCGTCGGTCTCTGGGCCGTGCTGCTGGTGGCGCTGCTCCTCGTCGGCCCCCGGGAGCTGCTGCGCCGCCCGCTGCTGTGGGTCTCGGCGGCGGGAGCCCTGCTCACCGCGGTGCCCGGCCTGCTGTGGCAGGCCCGCGCCGGCTGGCCCCAACTGGCCATGACCGGCGTCATCGCCCGGGAGGTCGCCGCCGAGGAGGGCGGCCGGGCCGTGTTCCTGCCCACCGTCCTCTCGGCCGCCGGACTGGCCGGCGCCCTCCTCCTGTGCTGCGGCCTGGCCTGGCTGCTGATCGCCCGCCGGGCGCGCCCCTACCGGTTCCTCGGGCTGACCTTCGCCGGGCTGTGCGCCTGCTACCTCGTCGTCCAGGGACGGCCCTACTACGTCGCCGGACTGTTCGCCGTGCTGTGGGCGGCGGGCGCCACGGCACTGCAGCGCCTGCGCGCCACCCGCCCGCGCGTCTGGTCGACGGCCGTGGTCTACCTGGTCTCGGCGGTCCTGGTGGTCCAGGTACTGCCGGTCTACCCGGTCCAGCGGCTCACCCGCTCCTCCGCCGACCGGCTGGCGATGGAGAGCGTCGGCTGGCCCGACCTGGCCGCCGCCGTGGCCCGCGTCCACCGCGGCCTGCCCGCCGACCGGCGCCGCCGGGCCCTGCTGGTCACCGACCGGTACGACCAGGCCGGCGCCCTCGACCGGTACGGCCCCGCGCTCGGCCTGCCGCGGCCCTACAGCGGCCACCGCGGCTACTGGTACCTGCGCCGCCCGGCCGACGACACCGCGACCGTGGTCTTCGTCGGCGGGGACGCCCGCTCCCTGCGGCGGTTCTTCACCAGCGTGCGCAGGCGCGGCACGGTCACCAACGCCGACCGGGTGCACAACCTCAACTGGGGCACCCCCATCTGGGTCTGCGAGGGACTGCGCCGGCCCTGGCGCACCACCTGGCCCCGTATGTCCCACCTGAGCTGAGCGCCTGCCCGGCCGCCCCCGCGGCCCGTCCGGGCGCCACAGCGGGAACCGCGGGCCGCCCCGTTCCCGGGACGGCCCGCGGTCCGTGTCCGGGGCGCGCTCACCCCCAGGTCACGGGCAGCGCGTACACGCCGTAGTGCATCGCCTTGTCCCGCAGCGGGACCTCCCGCGGCTCGACCGCCAGCCGGAGGTCCGGGAAACGGTCGAAGAGCTTCTGGAAACCGATGCGCAGGGTCGCCCGGGCCAGATGCTGCCCCAGACACTGGTGGATGCCGAAGCCGAACGCCAGGTGGCGACGGGACGGACGGGTGACGTCGAAGACCTCCGGGTCCTCGAACTGCTCCGGGTCCCGGTTGGCGGCCGGCAGGGACAGCACCACGGTCTGCCCGGCCTCGACGGTCCGTCCGCCGATCTCCACGTCCTCCAGCGCCACCCGGCTCGCGCCCATGTGGGAGATCGTCAGATAGCGCAGCAGCTCCTCCACGGCCCGCTCCATCAGCTCGGGCCGCTCGCGGACCTTCGCCAGCTGCTCCGGATGCTCCAGCAGGGCGAACGTGCCGAGGCCCAGCATGTTCGGCGTGGTGTCCAGGGCGCCGCCGATGGTGATCCAGGCGATGTTCGCCAGCTCCTCCTCGGTCAGCTCCCCGGTCTTGACCAGCTTGCCGAGCAGCTTGTCGTTCGGCTCGGCGAACAGGTCCTTGACGACCCGGGCCAGGGTCTGATCCAGCGCCGTGTTGTGCTCGATGAACTCCTCGAGCGTGTAGTCGATCCGCATGATCGCCGAGAAGTGCCGGTCGAGCTCGGCGATGTCCTCCTCCGGCACACCCATCACCGAGTGCACCGACCGGTACACGACCTTCTGCACGAACGCCGGCAGCAGGTCCACCGGCGGCTGGAGGCCGGCCATCTCCTCGAGCACGTCGTCGATGATGCCGGCCAGCGTCGGCTCGTACTCCTGGATCTTGCGGACCGTGAAGAAGCCGGTCAGCAGCCGCCGGTAGTGCGTGTGGTCGGGGGCGTCCATCCGGACGAACGAACCCGGCCCCGACGGCTGCGGCTCGTACTTCTCCACCTCGAACGGCGGTGACGCCACCAGCGCCAGCAGCTCGGCGCGGTGACTGAACCGGGGGTCGGTCATGATGGCCCGCACATGGTCGTGCCGGGTGACCAGCCAGCCGTCGTCGCGGCCCGGCGCGATGTCGAACCTGACCGGGCTGATCGGTTCCTCCTCGCGCAGCCGGCGGTACTCCGGATCGGGGTCGAAGGGGCAGGTGCGATCGGTGGGTATCACCGGTGGTTTCGGCTCGTAGGCCATGAGTCCTCCGTCTGGTGGGTTCCGTCCGCCCGGATGCGCCGCTCAGGCACGGCGGACCGTGAGGGGCAGCCGCCGAAGACCGAAGACGTTGACACGGTTGTCGAAGTAGGACAGCGGTGCGTCACGGTCGACCCGGATGTCGGTGTAGCGGTCGAGCATCAGGTTGAGCGCGATCTGCCCCTCCATACGGGCCAGCGGGGCGCCCAGGCAGTAGTGGATGCCGTGCCCGAAGGCGAGCTGCCTGGCGTTGGACCGGCCGGGCAGGAACCGGTCCGGGTCGGGGAAGATCCGCTCGTCGCGATTGGCGGACAGCAGCCAGAGGTACACCATCGCGTTCTCGGGCACCTTCTCCCCGGCGATCTCCACCGGAGCCGTGGGCACCCGCTCGACCTTCAGGAACGGCGGCCGGCAGCGCAGGACCTCTTCGGTGAACGGTGTGATCCTCGACCGGTCGGCGCGCAACTCGGCGAGCAGACCCTCTTCCAGATCCAGGGTCAGCAGCATGTTGCCGAGCAGCACGGCGGTGGTGACATGGCCGGCGAGCAGCAGCAGCGCGGCGAAGCTCACCACGTCGTCGTCGTTCAGGCTCTCCCCGTCGACCTCGGCGCGGACCAGCAGGCTCATCAGGTCGTCGTACTCGCGGGCCCGCCGCTCGGCGACGTGCTGGCGCAGATAGGCGTCCAGCTCCTGCACGGTCCTGCCCATGACCTCGGCGCCCTCGGGCGTCTCCCAGTCCACGGTGAGCAGGTTGTCCGCCCACACCTGGAACAGCGGGCGGTCGGACGGCGGGACCCCGAGCATCGAGGAGATCACGATGACCGGCAGCGGGTTGGCGAACGCCTCGATCAGGTCGAAGCGGTCGCCGCCGTCCAGGCCGTCGAGCAACCCGGTGGCCACCTCGGTGATGCGCGGGGTCAGCTCGTTGATCATCTTCGCGGTGAAGACCTTGCTCACCAGCCGCCGCAGCTTGCCGTGCCGCGGCGGGTCCAGCAACAGCAGCGTTCCGCCCGGCGGTTGGCGCTCACCGCCGGACAGCCGGGTCACCGTGTCCGAGGAGAAGGCCGCGGGATCGGCCGTGATCCGCTGGACGTCCTCGTGGCGGAAGACGTGGTAGCGGCCCTCCGGATCGCGCCACACCGGCTGCTCGTCGCGCATCCGCCGCAGCCAGGCCAGCAGGGTCGCACCGCCGTCGAGACCGACCTCGGGCGGCGCGGCCACCTCGGGGCCGGCAGGAGCGGGCACGGCTGTCATCGGGAACCCCTCTCATAGGGCGGGCCGCACAGGAGGCGGGCCGGGAGCGGCCTCAGCGCAGCACGCCGGGCCGAACGAAGGCCAGAAGAGCCGCGCAACTCTAGGGATTTGCCGGTGCCGGGCGGTGCCCGGCGGTGCCGAGTGGTGCCGGGCGCGGGTCCGGCCGGCACCGGGCCGGTGCCGTGGGCAACTAGGGGATTTTTCAGAGTCGGAGGTCAAGCGGCCGTGGACCGCCCGGCCGCCCCCAGACTGGGCCGCGTTCGAGGTGTTCGAGGAGCCATGCCGTGAGCGTGGGTGTCCGAGCCTGAGGAGATTCCGGTGCTGTCTACCGTTCCGAGCGCAGCGGGCCTGCCACCGCTCTCCGCCGTGGTGCGCGACCCGGGTCTGGGGGCCGAGCTGTGAGCGAAGACCGCCTGCGGGACTACCTGAAGCGGGTCACCGCCGACCTGCACCGCACCACCAGCCGTCTGCGCGAGCTGGAGACCAAGGACCGCGAGCCCATCGCGATCGTCTCCATGGCCTGCCGCTACCCGGGCGACGTACGCACCCCCGAGGACCTGTGGCGCCTGGTCGACGACGGCACCGACGCCGTCACACCCTTCCCGGAGGACCGCGGCTGGGACGTGGCGTCCCTCTACCACCCCGACCCCGAGCACCCGGGCACCTGCTACACCCGCGAAGGCGGCTTCCTGCACGACGCCGCCGACTTCGACCCCGACTTCTTCGGCATGTCGCCGCGCGAGGCCCTCGGCACCGACCCGCAGCAGCGGCTCCTGCTGCAGATCTCCTGGGAGGCCCTGGAGCGGGCCGGACTCGACCCCGGCACCCTGCGCGGCAGTCCCACCGGCGTCTTCGTCGGTGTCATGTACAACGACTACGGCTCCCGGTTCGACGTCCCCCCGCCCGGTCTCGAGGGCTTCCTCGGCAACGGCAGCGCCGGCAGCATCGCCTCCGGCCGCGTCGCCTACACCCTGGGCCTGGAGGGCCCCGCCGTCACGGTGGACACGGCCTGCTCCTCCTCCCTGGTCGCCCTGCACCTGGCGTGCCGGGCGCTACGGGCGGGCGAGTGCTCACTGGCCCTGGCGGGCGGTGTCGCGGTGATGTCCACGCCGGTCACCTTCACCGAGTTCAGCCGCCAGCGCGGACTCTCCCCCGACGGCCGCTGCAAGTCCTTCGCGGACGCGGCGGACGGCACCGGGTGGGGCGAGGGCGCGGGCCTTGTGCTGCTGGAGCGGCTGTCGGACGCGCGGCGCAACGGTCACCGGGTGCTGGCCGTGATCCGGGGCAGCGCGGTCAACCAGGACGGCGCCAGCAGCGGACTGACCGCTCCGAACGGGCCCTCGCAGCAGCGGGTGATCCGGGCGGCCCTGGCGAGCGCGGGGCTCTCGACGGCGGACGTGGACGCGGTGGAGGCCCACGGTACGGGAACCACACTGGGCGACCCCATCGAGGCACAGGCCCTGCTCGCCACCTACGGACGTGACCGTGAACGACCGCTCTGGCTCGGCTCGTTGAAGTCGAACATCGGGCACACCCAGGCCGCCGCCGGTGTGGGCGGCGTCATCAAGATGGTCATGGCCATGCAGCACGGGCTGCTGCCGCGCACGCTCCACGTCGACGCCCCCTCCCACCACGTCGACTGGTCGGCGGGCCGGGTGAGTCTTCTGGCCGACGCTCAGCAGTGGCCGCGGACCGAAGGCGGTCAGCCGCGCCGCGCGGGCGTGTCCGCCTTCGGGGTCTCCGGCACCAATGCGCATGTGGTGCTGGAGGAGGCGGAGGCGGTGGAGGAGGCCGCTCGGCCGGGTGCGGGTGCGGGTGCGGGTGCGGGTGATGGTGGGGTGGTGTTGTGGCCGGTGTCGGCGCGTGGTGAGGGGGCGCTGCGGGCACAGGCGGCGAGGCTGCTGGAGGCGGTGGCGGGTTCCGCTGTCGATGTGGGGTGGTCGCTGGCGGTGACGCGGTCGGTGTTCGAGGACCGTGCGGTGGTCGTCGGCGCCGGGTTTGACGAACTGCGCTCGGGGCTGGCCGCGTTGGCGGCGGGTGAGGCGGATGCGCGGGTGGTGCGGGGTGGTGCGCTGCGGGGGCGCACGGCGTTCCTGTTCGCGGGGCAGGGGTCCCAGCGCCTGGGCATGGGGCGGGAGTTGTACGAGAGGTATCCCGTCTTCGCGGCGGCTATCGACGCCGTGGACGCCGAACTGCCCTTCGGTATACGGGAGATCGTCTTCGGTGAGGACGCCGACCGGCTGGACCGCACCGAGTTCGCGCAGCCCGCGCTGTTCGCCCTGGAAGTGGCGCTGTTCCGGTTGCTGGAGTCATGGGGTGTGCGCCCGGACGTCCTGGCCGGTCATTCGATCGGTGAGATCGCCGCCGCGCACGTGGCGGGGGTGTGGTCGCTGGCCGATGCGTGCCGTCTGGTGGTGGCGCGGGGCCGGCTGATGCAGGCGCTGCCCTCCGGCGGGGCGATGGCCGCGATCGAGGCGTCCGAGGACGAGGTGCTGCCCCTGCTCGGTGCCGAGGTGGGCATCGCGGCGGTCAACGGGCCGCAGGCGGTGGTGATTTCGGGTGCGGCGGAGGCCGTGGAGGAGATCGCCGGGCACTTCCGTGCCCAGGACCGCAAGGTCACGGCGCTGCGGGTCAGTCATGCCTTCCACTCCCCGCTGATGGAGCCGATGCTGGCCGGCTTCCGCGAGGTCGCCGAAAGCCTGACGTACGAGCGTCCCAGGCTGCCCGTCGTCTCCACGCTCACCGGAGAGACCGCGAGCGCCGAGGAACTGATGTCCCCGGACCACTGGGTGGGCCATGTCCGCCGCACCGTCCGGTACGCCGACGCCGTCCGCACCCTCGTACGGAACAAGGCCACGCGCTTCGTCGAACTCGGGCCCGACGGCACCCTCACCGCGCTCGCCCGTACGTTCCTCGACGACGACCAGGGCGTTCTGGCGCCCGCGCTGCGCAAGGAAGCCCCGGAGCCGGTGACGCTGCTCCGTGCTGTCGCAGCGCTGCACGCCCACGGGCACAGCCCGGACTGGTCCGCGCTGTTCCCCGCCGGCCGGACGGTCGACCTCCCCACCTACGCCTTCCAGCAGCGACGCCTCTGGCTCGACCCGATGCCCGGCACCGGACGGCGCGCCGGCGGTCATCCGCTGCTCGGTGCCGCCGTGACCCTGGCGGACTCCTCGTCCGTGCTGTCCACCACCGTGCTCTCCACCCGCACACACCCCTGGCTGGCCGACCACACCGCCGCGGGCGCCACCGTGCTGCCCAGCGCCGCCTACGTCGACTTCGCCCTGCATCTCGGCGCGATCGCCGACCGGCAGCACCTCGTCGAGCTCGAACAGGAGCGACCGCTCGTTCTCGACGGCCACCGGCCCGTGGAGATCCAGGTCGTCCTCGACAGCCCGGACGAGAACGGCGTCAGGGCGTTCTCCTGCCACTCCCGGCCCGTCCCGGCCGCCGACCGGACGCAGGACGACGCGCACGCGGCCGACCGGCCCTGGACCCGCCACGCACGCGGTGCCCTCGCACAGTCCGCCACCACGCCGGAGCGGCCCTGGGCCGCACCGGACGACGCCTGGCCGCCGCCGGGCGCCCAGGCCCTGACCGCCGACGAGATCGAGGAGATCCACGAGGCGTGGCGCGACCTCGGCCTCGACCACGGCCCCGCCTTCCGCGGGCTCACCGCGGTGTGGCGGGCCGGGGACCGGACGTACGCCGAGGTCGCCGTACCGGAGGAGTTCCGGGCGGACGCCCTGCGGGCCGCGCTGCATCCGGCGCTCCTCGACGCGGCCCTGCACACGGCGCCCGCCCTCGGCCACCCCGGCGGCTTCGCCGTGACCTGGCGGGACTGCGCCCTGTACGCGGCCGGCGCGGAGACGCTGCGGGTCGCGCTCCGGCCCCGCTCCGACGGCACCCTGCGACTCGACCTCGCGGACGAGTCCGGCACCCCGGTCGCCACCGTCGGGGCGGTCGCCCTCACCCCCCTGGACGAACTGCCCCCGCCCGCCACGTCCCCGGCCGGTGACGACCTGTTCGCCGTCGACTGGACCGTACTGCCCGCGCCCGCCGCGCCCGCGCCCCAGCCGACGGCGGCCTTCGTGGGCGCCGGACCCGCCCCGGCGGACGCCGACCCCCACCCTGACCCGGACGCCTTCTTCACCGCCCTCGACGATTCCGGCGCGCCCGTGCCGGACCTGGTCCTCGTGTCCTGGCCAAGCGGTGACGCGGAACCGCCCGCCGCCGTGCACGAGTCGGCCGCCGCGGCCCTGGAACTCCTCCAGCGCTGGCAGGCCGAGGAGCGCACGGCCGGCGCCCGGCTGGTCCTGCTCACCCGGAACGCGGTGGCCGTCCGGCCCGGCGAGCCGGTCGACGACCTGGCCGCCGCCGCCGTACGCGGTCTGGTGCGTTCGGCACAGTCGGAGAACCCGGGGTCCTTCCTGCTCGTGGACACCGACTCCGCCACCGACCCGGAGACGCTCCTCGCCGCCGTCCGCGACGCGGCGCGCACCGGGGAGACGGAGATCGCCCTGCGGGCCGGCCGCGCCCACGCCGCCCGCCTGGTCCGGCACCACCCGGACACCGCCGCGAGGCCGCTCCTCGATCCGGAGCGGACCGTGCTGATCACCGGCGCGGGCGGCACCGTCGCCGCGGCCGTCGCCCGGCACCTGGTCACCGCGCACGGAGCACGGCACCTGCTGCTGGCGAGCCGCCGCGGCCCCGACGCGCCCGGAGCCGCGGAGCTGCGCGCCGACCTCGAACAGGCCGGAGCCGAGGTGACGCTGGCCGCCTGCGACGTGGCCGACCCGGCCGCGCTGGCGGCGCTCCTGGACGCCGTACCCGCACCACATCCCCTCGGTGCGGTCTTCCACGCCGCCGGGGTGATCGACGACGGGGTCGTCCCCGCCCTGACCCCGGGCCGGCTGTCGGCCGTGCTGCGGCCCAAGGCGGACGCCGCCGTGCATCTGGAGCGGCTGACCCGGGACCTGGACCTGTCGGCGTTCGTGCTGTTCTCGTCCGCCGCCGCCACCTTCGGCGGACCCGGACAGGGCAACTACGCCGCCGCCAACGCCTTCCTGGAGGCGCTGGCCGCCACCCTGCGGGCGCAGGGACGACCCGCGCTCGCCCTCGGCTGGGGCCTGTGGGCCGAGGAGAGCGGCATGACGGCCGGCCTCGGCGACACCGACCGCACCCGGATGGCCCGTGCGGGCATCGCACCGCTGCCCACCGCCGACGCCCTGCGCCTGCTCGACCTCGCGTCGGCACAGGACCGCCCGGTGCTGCTGCCGATCCGGCTGGACCTGGCCGCGGCGCGGGCCGCCACCACCCCCACCCCGGCCCTGCTGCGCGACCCCGCCGCCTCCGTGCGCCGTACGGCCCGAGCCGCCACCTCGGGCGGACGCCTCGCCCGTACCCTCACCGCGCTGCCGGTGGCCGAGCGGCCCGGCGCCGTCCTCCGCCTCCTGCAGACGGAGATCGCCACCGTCCTCGGCCACGCCCCCGACGCCCCCGCCGCCGACCCCGAACGGGCCTTCCGCGACCTCGGATTCGACTCGCTGACCGCCGTTGACCTGCGCAACGCGCTGCAACGCCGCACCGGCCTGCGGCTCGCGCCCAGCGCCGCCTTCGACCACCCCACCCCGGCCGCACTCGCCGAGCACCTGCTGCGCTCGCTGTCGCCCGATGAAGGATCCGCCCGGCCCGCCACCACCACGCCCCGCCCCGCGCACGGCGCCGGCGACGAACCCATCGCCGTCGTCGGCATGGCCTGCCGCCTCCCCGGCGGCGCCGACACGCCCGAGCGGCTCTGGGACCTGCTCGCCTCCGGCGGCGACGGCCTGACCGGATTCCCCGACGACCGCGGCTGGGACCTCACCTCGCTGTACCACCCGGACCCCGACCACGAGGGCACCAGCTACACCCGCACCGGCGGCTTCCTGCCCGGCGTCGACCGGTTCGACCCCGCCTTCTTCGGCATCTCACCGCGCGAGGCCCTGGCCATGGACCCGCAGCAGCGGCTGCTCCTCGAAGTGTGCTGGGAGGCCGTCGAGCGCGCGGGCCTCGACCCCACGACCCTGCGCGGCTCCCGCACCGGCGTCTTCGCCGGCACCAACGGCCAGGACTACCCGACGCTGCTGCGCACGTCCGCGGACGACGTCGACGGCCACGTCGGCACCGGCAACGCCGCCAGCGTCGTCTCCGGCCGCATCTCCTACACCCTCGGCCTGGAGGGCCCCGCCGTCACCCTCGACACCGCCTGCTCCTCCTCCCTGGTCGCCCTGCACTGGGCGGCCCGGGCACTGCGCGCGGGGGAGTGCGACCTGGCGTTCGCCGGAGGCGTCACCGTGATGTCGACCCCCGCCGCGTTCCTGGAGTTCAGCCGCCAGCGCGGTCTCGCTCCCGACGGACGCTGCAAGGCCTACGGCGACGACGCCGACGGGACCGGGTGGGGCGAGGGCGCCGGAATGCTGCTGGTGGAGCGGCTGTCCGACGCCCGGCGCAACGGACACCGGGTCCTGGCCGTGGTGCGCGGCAGCGCCGTCAACTCCGACGGCGCCAGCAACGGCCTGACGGCGCCGAACGGTCCCTCGCAGGAACGGGTGATCCGGGCCGCGCTGGCCGACGCCGGGCTCACCCCCGCCGATGTCGACGCCGTAGAGGGACACGGCACCGGCACCGTCCTCGGCGACCCCATCGAGGCCCAGGCGCTCCTCGCCACCTACGGCCGGGACCGGCCCGACGACCGGCCCCTGTGGCTCGGCTCGGTGAAGTCCAACCTCGGCCACACCCAGGCCGCCGCCGGCGTCGCCGGCGTCATCAAGACGGTGCTGGCGCTGCACCACGGCGAACTGCCCCGCACCCTGCACGCCGACCGGCCCTCCAGCCGGGTCGACTGGGCCTCCGGCGCCGTCCACCTGCTGACCGAAGCCCGGCCCTGGCAGCGCGAGGAGGGCCGCCCCCGGCGCGCGGGCGTCTCGTCCTTCGGATTCAGCGGCACCAACGCCCACGTCATCCTGGAAGAGGCCCCGTCGCACCCGGCCGCACCCGGCCCCGGCGCGCAGACCCCCGCACGGCCGGTCACCCACACGACGACCGCCTGGCCGCTGTCCGCCCGCACCCCCGAGGCGCTGCGCGCCCAGGCCGGGAAGCTGCTCGACCACGCCGTCCGGCACCCCGAACTGTCCGCCGCCGACCTAGGCCACTCCCTGGCCACCACCCGCCCCGCCTTCGAACACCGCGCGGTGCTGCTCGGCACCGGACGCGACGACCTGCTCGCCGGGCTGACCCGGCTCGCCTCCGGCACGACCCCGTCCGACGCGGCCGGCACCGCCGCGCGCGGCGGGCGCACCGCCTTCCTCTTCACCGGGCAGGGCGCCCAACGCCCCGGGATGGGCGCCGGCCTGTACGCCGCCTTCCCGGTCTTCGCCGACGCCTTCGACGAGGTGTGCGCCCACTTCGGCGCCGACGTCCTCGGCACCGCGCTGCGCGACGCCGTCCTCGGCGACGCCGGAGCGCTGCTGGACCGCACCGGATACGCGCAGCCCGCCCTGTTCGCGCTGGAGGTCGCCCTGTACCGGCTCGTCCGCGGCCTCGGCGTGACCCCGGACCACCTGTTCGGCCACTCCATCGGCTCCCTGGCCGCCGCGCACGCCGCCGGAGTCCTCACCCTCGGCGACGCCTGCGCCCTGGTCGCGGCCCGCGGCCGGCTGATGGACGCCCTCCCGGCCGGCGGCGCCATGGTCGCCCTCCAGGCCACCGAGGAGGAGGTGCTGCCCCTGCTGGAGGGCCGCGAGCACCGGGTGGGCCTGGCCGCGGTCAACGGACCCCGCTCGGTGGTGGTCTCCGGCGAGGAGGACGCCGTACGGGAGGTCGCCGCCCGTATCGAGGAGCTGGGCCGGCGCACCAAGCGGCTGCGCGTCAGCCACGCCTTCCACTCGCCCCTCATGGAGCCCATGCTCCAGGACTTCCGCGAGGTGGCCGCCACGCTGGAGTACCACGAGCCGCTCATCCCCGTGGTCTCCGACGTCACCGGCCGGGCGGCCGGACACGACGAACTCGCCTCGCCCGACTACTGGGTCCGGCATGTGCGCCAGGCCGTCCGCTTCCACGACGGCGTGCGCACCCTCCAGCAGGCCGGCGTCCGACGCTGTCTGGAGATCGGCCCCGACGGCACGCTCACCGCCCTGGTCGCCGATGCCGTCACCGACCCCGCCGGCACGGCCGCCGTCGCCCTGCTGCGCCCCGGCCAGGACGAGACCGCCGCCCTGCTCGCCGGCCTCGCGCGCGCCCACGCCCACGGCGTCGACGTCGACTGGAGCGCCGCCACCGGCGGCACCGGCGGGACCGTCGACCTGCCCACCTACGCCTTCCAACGCGAGCGCTACTGGCCCGCCTCGGCCGGCCGGAGCACGGGAGACCTGGCCGCGGCGGGCCTCGCCGACGCCGGACACCCGCTGCTCGGCGCCCGCGTCGACCTCGCCGACGCCGAGGGCCACGTCTTCACCAGCCGGCTCTCCGTGACCGACCAGCCGTGGCTCGCCGATCACGCCGTCGGCGGCACCACCGTCCTGCCCGGCACCGCCCACCTCGACCTGGCGCTGCTCGCCGCCGAACGCGCGGGATGCGACCGCATCACCGAACTCACCCTGGTCGAACCGCTGTTGCTCACCGACGGGCAGGCAGTCACCCTGCACCTGAGGGTCGGCGCCCCCGACACGGACGGCAACCGCCCGCTCGGTGTGCACTCCCGGCCCGTCGACGCCCCCGCCGACCGGCCCTGGACCCTGCACGCCGACGGCATCCTCGCCCCCGGCGCCGGTCCGGAACCCGACGGTGCCCCGCTCGCCGACTGGCCGCCCGCGGGAGCCGAGGAACTGCCCGTCGACGACACCTACGACCGCCTCGCCGCCGCGGGGTTCGACTACGGACCCGTGTTCCAGGGGCTGCGCGCCGCCTGGCGGCTCGACGGCGACGTGTACGCCGAGATCGCCCTGCCCGAGCAGGCACACGCCGACGCCCCCCACTACGGTCTGCACCCCGCGCTGCTCGACGCCGCCCTGCACGCCACCGCCTTCCTGCCGCTCGACGATTCCACGCCCGGCCGGCTGCCGTTCTCCTGGCGGGACGTCACCCTGCACGCCACCGGCGCCACCGCCGTACGCGTCCGGCTCACCCTGCGCGGCGAGGACACCGTCGCCCTCGACGTGGCCGACGCCACCGGGCGGCCCGTCGCCTCCGTCGGATCCCTCACCCTGCGCGAGATCGACCCCGAACGGCTGCGCGCCCGGCCCGACCGGGGCGCGGGCGACCTGTTCCGCCTCGACTGGCAGCCGCAGCCCGCCACCGGCGACCGGCCGCACCAGGACCCGCTCACCGTCCTCGGCGACGCCGCCGGCCGGGAGTTCGCCGCCCTGCTCGCCGCCGCCGGAGTCCCCGCCGACGTCACCGAGGCCGCCGACCTCGCCGCCCTGGCGGCGGCCGGAGCCGACCCCGCGCCCGGCACCCTCCTCGCCGTCCTGCCCCACGACGACGGCCCGCTGGACCGCGCGGGACACGCCGCGGCACGCCACGCCCTCGCCCTCGTCCGTCACCTGTCCGCCGAACGACGGCTGGACGCCACCCGACTCGTGCTGGTGACCCGCGAGGCGCTCCTGCCGGACGGACCCGCCGGACCAGGGGTGCGCCACCCGGCGGCGGCAGCGGCCTGGGGCCTGGTCCGCTCGGCGCAGTCCGAGCACCCCGGCCGGTTCGTCCTCCTCGACACCGACACCGCGGCCGACTCACTCGCCGCCCTGCCCACCGCGCTGGCCCGCACCGACGCCCAACTGGCCCTGCGCGAAGGGACCGTGCACCTCCCGCGCATCGCCCGCACCGACCCGGCCGCCGCCCTGCGCCCCCCGCACGCCACCCCGGGCACCGCCTGGCGGCTGGACATGGTCCGCAAGGGCACCCTCGACGGCCTGGACCTCGTCGCCGCCCCGGACGCCGAACGCGCCCTCGCCGACGGCGAGATACGGATCGCCGTCCGCGCCGCCGGCGTCAACTTCCGGGACGTGCTCAACGCCCTCGGCATGTACCCCGGTCCGGCCCGCGACTTCGGTCTGGAGGGAGCCGGAGTGGTCACCGAGGCCGGCCCCGGTGTCACCGGCCTCGCCGTCGGCGACCGCGTCATGGGCATGTTCCCCGCCGCCTACGGACCCGTGGCGGTGGCCGACGCCCGCACCGTCGCCCGTGTCCCGGACGGCTGGACCTTCGCCCAGGCGGCGACCGTACCGATCGTCTTCCTCACCGCCTACTACGCCCTCGTCGACCTCGGCGGCGTGACCGAGGGCCACACCGTCCTCGTGCACGCGGCGGCCGGCGGCGTCGGCATGGCCGCCACCCAGCTCGCCCGCCACCTCGGCGCCGAGGTGTACGCCACCGCCGGCCCCGGCAAATGGGATGCCCTGCGCGCCGCCGGACTGGACGAGAAGCACATCGCCTCCTCCCGCGACCTGTCCTTCGAGACCGCCTTCCGCGCCGCGACCGGCGACCGCGGCGTCGACCTCGTCCTGGACTCCCTGGCGGGCGAGTTCGTCGACGCCTCCCTGCGGCTGCTGACCCCCGGCGGACGGTTCCTGGAGATGGGCAAGACGGACGTCCGCGACCCCGACGACGTCGCCGCCCGCCATCCCGGCGTCCACTACCGGGCGTTCGACCTCGTCGAGGCCGGACCCGACCGCATCGGCGAGATGCTCACCGCCCTGGTCGGCCTGTTCGAGACCGGAGCGCTGACCCCGCTGCCGGTCACCCCGTGGGACGTGCGCCGCGCACCGGAAGCCTTCCGCCACATGGCGCAGGCCCGCCACATCGGCAAGGTCGTCCTCACCGTCCCCGCACCGCTCGACCCGCACGGCACGGTCCTGGTCACCGGCGGCACGGGCGGCCTGGGCGCCCTGCTCGCCCGCCACCTGGTCACCGAGCACGGGGTACGTCACCTGCTGCTCGCCTCCCGCCGTGGAGCCGCCGCCCCCGAGGCCGCCCCGCTCGTCACGGAACTGGAGGAGCTCGGCGCCGAGGTACACGTGCGAGCCGCGGACGTCGCCGACCGGGACCAGGTCGCCGCCCTGCTCGCCTCGGTACCCGACGGGCATCCGCTGACCGCCGTCGTCCACGCCGCCGGTGTCCTCGACGACACCGTCGTGGACCACCTCACCCCCGAGCGGCTGGACGCCGTACTGTGCCCCAAGCTCGACGCCGCGGTCCACCTCCACGAGCTCACCCGCCCCCTCGACCTGAGCGCCTTCGTCCTGTTCTCCTCGGTCGCCGGCACCCTGGGCGCCCCCGGCCAGGCCAACTACGCCGCGGCCAACGCCTTCCTCGACGCCCTCGCCGAACACCGGCGCGCCCTGGCCCTGCCCGCCCTGTCCCTGCCCTGGGGGCCCTGGTCCCAGGCCACCGGCATGACCAGTGGCCTCGGCGACGCCGACGTCCGCCGCATGGAACGCGCCGGACTGCCGCCGCTCGCCCCCAAGGAGGGCCTGGCCCTCTTCACCGAAGCCCTGGACCAGCCCGCGGCGGTGTGCCTGCCGATGGCGGTGGACACGACGCGCCTCGGGGCCGAAGGCCCGGTACCGCCCCTGCTGGCCGGCCTGGCCCGGACCCGACGCACCGTCGCGGGGCGGACCCCCGCCGCCGGGCCGGGCGCCGCCGGGGACCTCGCCGCCGAACTGACCCGGCTCCACGCCACCGACCGGCACCGCAGGCTGGCCGAGGAGGTGTGCCGCCAGGTCGCCGCCGTCCTCGGCCACGCCTCCGCCACCCGGATCGACCCGGAGCAGTCCTTCAAGGAACTCGGCTTCGACTCCCTCACCGCCGTCGAACTGCGCAACCGGCTCAACGCGGCCACCGGAGTGCTGCTGCCCGCCACCCTGGTCTTCGACTACCCCACCCCGGCCGCGCTCGCCGACCATCTGGGGCGGGAGCACTTCGCGGCCGGAACGGACCCGGCCCCCAGCGCGCCGGGCACGGCCACCCCCCGGCCGGGCGAACCCGACGAGGCGGCCCTCCGCAAGCTGCTGACGTCCATCCCGATCACCAGGTTCCGCGAGTCCGGGCTGCTGGACGCGCTCATGGATCTCGCGTCGGAATCCGCCGCCGCCCGACCCGGCCAGGAGCCGCCGACCCCGGCCGACGGCACCGACGTGGACGTCGACGACATGGACGTGGACGACCTCGTCCGGATGGCCCTGGGCGCCGGCGACTGAGCGTCCGCGCCCCCCGTCCCGATCCGTCCGGCCCCGACCGGACCCCTGTCTTCATCTGTCTTCATCGAAGCGCGAAGTGTGGAGCTGAGCATGTCCTCCGAAAAAGTCGTCGAAGCCCTCCGTGCCTCGCTCCGGGAGAACGAACGGCTGCGCAAGCACAACCAGCGGTTGCAGGAGGCGATGACCGAGCCGGTCGCCATCGTCTCCATGGCCTGCCGCTGGCCGGGCGGAGCCGACACCCCGGAGGACTTCTGGCGGCTCCTCGCGGACGGCACGGACGCCATGACGGGCTTCCCCACCGACCGCGGCTGGGACCTCGACGCACTTCTCGGACCCGAAAGCACCGGCGCCGGCAGCGCCGCCGCCCAGGGCGGCTTCGTCGACGGCGCCGACCGCTTCGACGCCGACTTCTTCGGCATCTCACCGCGCGAGGCCCTCGCCATGGACCCGCAGCAGCGACTGCTGCTGGAGGTCGCCTGGGAGACGGTGGAACGCGCGGGCATCGCCCCCGCCGCCCTGCGCGGCAGCAGCACCGGCGTCTTCGTCGGCGCCAGCAACCAGGAGTACGGCTCCGTACTGCGCGACGTCCCCGACGGCGTCGAGGGCCACATCCTCACCGGCAACACCGGCAGCGTCGTCTCCGGACGGGTCGCCTACACCCTGGGCCTGGAGGGCCCCGCCGTCACGGTGGACACGGCCTGCTCCTCCTCCCTGGTCGCCCTGCACCTGGCGGCACACGCCCTGCGGGCCGGGGAGTGCTCACTGGCCCTGGCGGGCGGTGTCGCCGTCATGTCCACCCCCGGCGCCTTCGTCGAGTTCAGCCGCCAGGGCGGCATGGCCGGCGACGGCCGCTGCAAGCCCTTCGCGGACGCGGCGGACGGCACCGGCTGGGGCGAGGGCGCGGGCCTCCTGCTGCTGGAGCGGCTGTCGGACGCGCGGCGCAACGGTCACCGGGTGCTGGCCGTGATCCGGGGCAGCGCGGTCAACCAGGACGGCGCCTCCAACGGCCTCACCGCCCCCAACGGGCCCTCGCAGCAGCGGGTGATCCGGGCCGCCCTGGCGAGCGCGGGGCTGACGGCCGCCGACGTGGACGCGGTGGAGGCCCACGGCACCGGCACCACACTGGGCGACCCCATCGAGGCACAGGCCCTGCTCGCCACCTACGGCCAGGACCGCGAACAGCCTCTGTGGCTGGGGTCGGTGAAGTCCAACATCGGACACACCCAGGCCGCCGCCGGGGTGGCGGGCGTCATGAAGATGGTGCTGGCACTGCGCCACGGCCTGCTGCCGCGCACCCTGCACGCCGACACGCCGTCCACCCACGTCGACTGGTCGGCGGGCGACGTGCGCCTCCTGGACCGATCACGGGACTGGCCCCGGACCGAGGACCGCCCGCGCCGCGCCGGTGTGTCCTCCTTCGGTATCTCCGGCACCAATGCGCATGTGGTGCTGGAGGAGGCGGAGGCGGAGGTGGTGGAGGAGGCCGCTCGGCCGGGTGCGGGTGATGGTGGGGTGGTGTTGTGGCCGGTGTCGGCGCGTGGTGAGGGGGCGCTGCGGGCGCAGGCGGCGAGGCTGCTGGAGGCGGTGGAGGGTTCCGCTGTGGATGTGGGGTGGTCGTTGGCGGTGACGCGGTCGGTGTGGGAGGACCGTGCGGTGGTCGTCGGCGCCGGGTTTGACGAACTGCGGTCGGGGCTGGCCGCGTTGGCGGCGGGTGAGGCGGATGCGCGGGTGGTGCGGGGTGGTGCGCTGCGGGGGCGTACGGCGTTCCTGTTCGCGGGGCAGGGTTCCCAGCGCCTGGGCATGGGGCGGGAGTTGTACGAGAGGTATCCCGTCTTCGCGGCGGCTTTCGACGCCGTGGACGCCGAACTGCCCTTCGGTATAAGGGAGGTGGTGTTCGGTGAGGACGCGGAGCGTCTGAACCGTACGGAGTTCGCGCAGCCCGCGCTGTTCGCCCTGGAAGTGGCGCTGTTCCGGTTGCTGGAGTCGTGGGGTGTGCGCCCGGACGTACTGGCCGGTCATTCGATCGGTGAGATCGCCGCCGCGCACGTGGCAGGCGTGTGGTCGCTGGCCGATGCGTGCCGTCTGGTGGTGGCGCGGGGCCGGCTGATGCAGGCGCTGCCCGCCGGCGGGGCGATGGCCGCGATCGAGGCGGCGGAGGAGGAGGTCCTGCCGCTGCTGGACGACACGGTGGGCATCGCCGCGGTCAACGGCCCTCGATCCGTGGTGATCGCAGGGGACGGCGACGCGGTGGAGGAGATCGCCGGGCACTTCCGTGCCCAGGACCGCAAGGTCACGGCGCTGCGGGTCAGTCATGCCTTCCACTCCCCGCTGATGGAGCCGATGCTGGCCGGCTTCCGCGAGGTCGCCGAAAGCCTGACGTACGAGCGTCCCAGGCTGCCCGTCGTCTCCACGCTCACCGGAGAGACCGCGAGCGCCGAGGAACTGATGTCCCCGGACCACTGGGTGCGGCACGTCCGCGGCACGGTCCGGTACGCCGACGCCGTCCGCGCCCTCGCCGACCAGAACGTCACCCGCTGCCTCGAACTCGGGCCGGACGGCACCCTCACCGCGCTCGCCCGTACGTTCCTCGACGACGAGCAGAGCGTTCTGGCGCCCGCGCTGCGCAAGGACGGGCCGGAAGCGGTGACGCTGCTGCACGCCGTCGCCGCGCTGCACGCCCACGGGCACAGCCCGGACTGGTCCGCGCTGTGCCCCGGAGCACGCCACGTCGACCTGCCCACCTACGCCTTCCAGCCCGTCCGGTACTGGCCGGCCGACACGGCCTCCGACCAGGAGGGGCGCCCCACGCATGCCGTCGACTCGGCGTTCTGGTCCGCCGTCCGCCGGGGCGACGTCCGCGACCTGGCGGAACGGCTGGCACTCGACCCGGACGTCCTGGCACCCGTGCTCCCCGCCCTCACCTCCTGGCACCACGACAGCATGCGGCGCGCCACCGCCGACTCCTGGCAGTACCGGGAGACGTGGACACCCCTTCCGTCCCCCACAGGCTCCCCGGCCGGCGTCTGGCTGGTGCCCTTCTGCACCGGGGACCCGGACGCCGCCGCGACCGCCGACGCCCTGGCGGAGGCGTTCACCACGGCCGGCGCGGACGCCCACCCCTTCCCCGTCACCGCCGAAGCCGACCGCACCCGGCTCATGGAGACGCTCACCCGGGCCGCGGCGGGCCACGGCGGTCCGCTCCAGCTCCTGTCACTGCTCGCCCTCACCGAGACCCCTCACACCGCCCACCCCGACGTACCTCTGGGGCTGCACCTCAACACCCTGCTGGTGCAGGCGCTGGCCGAGACCGGCATCCGCGCACGGCTGTGGGCGGCCACCCGGTCGGCGGTGTCCGTCGGCGCCGCCGACCGGCTCACCCGGCCGACGCAGGCCACCACCTGGGGCCTCGGCCGGACCGCGGCCGTCGAACACTCCGACCTGTGGGCCGGCCTCCTCGACCTGCCGGAGCGGCCGGAGCCGCGGGCGCTCGCCCGGCTGGTGGCGCTCGTCGCGCAGCCGGGGAACGACAACGAGCTCGCCGTCCGCGACTCGGCCGTCTTCGCCCGCCGACTGACCCGTGTCACCCGCGACGGCGCCGAGGCCCGTCCCGCACCGCGGTTCACCGGAACGACGCTCGTCACCGGCGGCACCGGAATCATCGGCGCCCATGTGGCACGCCACCTGGCCCGGGAGGGCGCCGAGCATCTCCTGCTCGTCAGCCGCAGAGGCCCGGCGGCTCCCGGCGCGGAGGAGCTGCGCCGCGAACTCGAGCAGACGGGCACCGGGGTCACCGTCGCCGCCTGCGACCCCGCCGACCGGTCCGCGCTGCGGGCGCTGCTCGCCACCGTCCCGGCCGACCGGCCGCTGACCTCGGTGCTGCACGTCGCCGGCGTCCTCGACGACGCGCCGCTCAGCGCGATGGACCCCGAGCGGTACGCCACCGTCCTGCGCGCCAAGCTGCGCGCGGCCGACAACCTGGACGAGGCCACCCGGGACCTGGACACCCCCCTCACCGCGTTCGTCCTGTTCTCCTCCATCGCCGGTGCGCTCGGTTCGGCGGGACAGGCCGGGTACGCGGCGGGCAACGCCCACCTCGACGCCCTCGCCCGGCGGCGCCGCGCCGCCGGGCTCCCGGCCCTCTCCGTCGCGTGGGGGCCCTGGGCCGGCGGCGGCATGGCCGACGACCCCGCGGTACTCAACCGGCTGCGGCGCGCGGGCCTGACCCCGATGGAGGCCGAACCCGCGCTCACCGCCCTCGGCAGCCTCCTGGCCCACGACGACACCTGGGCGCTGGTCTGCGACGTCGACTGGGCCAGGATCGCCGCCGGGCGCCGGGGACTGCCGGGCGGCGCCCTGCTGAGCCGTATCCCGGAAGCCGTCCACGGCATGGCGGCGGCCCACGACGCGACGGTCGGGCAGGGCGGCGGCCTGCGCGCCGAACTCGCCCCGCTGGGTGCCGTAGAACGCCGGCAGCTGCTGCTCAAGCTGGTACGCCACAGCGCGGCCACCGCGCTCGGCCATCCGACCCCGGAGAGCATCCAGCCCGCCCGCGCCTTCCAGGACTGCGGCTTCGACTCGCTCACCGCCGTCGAACTGCGCAACCTCCTGGCCACCGCCACCGGGCTCACCCTGCCGACGACCCTGGTGTTCGACCACCCGTCACCCCTCGCCCTCGCCGAACACCTGGTGCGGGAACTCGACGACGGCACCCTGGCGTCCGCCCACCGCGCGCCCGGCACGGACCTGCTCCCGGCAGGCGGCCACGGCGACGACGAACCGATCGCCATCGTCGCCATGGCCTGCCGGCTCCCCGGCCGCATCACCTCGCCGGAGGAACTGTGGGACCTCCTGGCCCGAGGAGGCGACGCCGTCGGCTCCTTCCCCGCCGACCGCGGCTGGGACCTCGACGCGCTGTACGACCCCGACTCATCACGCCCCGGCACCAGTTACGTCAACGAGGGCGGTTTCCTGTCCGGCGCCGACGCCTTCGACGCCGCCTTCTTCGGGATCTCGCCGCGCGAGGCCGTCGCCATCGACCCCCAGCAGCGGCTGCTCCTGGAGGTCTCCTGGGAGACCGTCGAGCGGGCCGGGCTCGACCCGCGCTCACTGCACGGCAGCCGCACCGGTCTCTTCGTCGGCTGCGGCCACCAGGGTTACGGCGCGACGTCCGGCGAGGTCCCGGACGACGTACGAGGCCACCTCCTCACCGGCAGCGCGGCGAGTCTGGCCTCGGGCCGGGTGGCGTACGCGCTCGGCCTGGAGGGCCCCGCCGTCACCCTCGACACCGCCTGCTCCTCCTCCCTGGTGGCGTTGCATCTGGCTGCACAGGCGTTGCGTGCGGGTGAGTGTGATCTGGCGTTGGCCGGTGGGGTGACGGTGATGTCGACGCCGGGGGTGTTCGTGGAGTTCTCGCGGCAGCGGGGGCTTGCGGTGGATGGTCGGTGCAAGGCGTTTGCTGAGGGTGCGGACGGTACGGGGTGGTCCGAGGGTGTGGGCATGCTGCTGGTGGAGCGGTTGTCGGATGCCCGGCGCAACGGGCACCGGGTGCTGGCGGTGGTGCGGGGCAGTGCGGTCAACCAGGATGGTGCGTCGAATGGTCTGACGGCGCCGAACGGTCCGTCGCAGCAGCGGGTGATCCGGGCGGCGTTGGCGGGTGCGGGGCTGTCGGCGGCGGATGTGGACGCGGTGGAGGCGCACGGTACGGGGACCACGTTGGGTGATCCGATCGAGGCGCAGGCGCTGCTGGCGACGTATGGCCAGGGTCGTGAGCGTCCGTTGTGGCTGGGGTCGGTGAAGTCGAACATCGGGCACACGCAGGCGGCTGCGGGTGTGGCGGGTGTGATCAAGATGGTGTTGGCGATGCAGCATGGTGTGCTGCCGCGCACGTTGCATGTGGATGAGCCGTCCTCGCACGTGGACTGGTCGGCGGGTGCTGTGGAGCTGCTGACGCAGGAGCGGGAGTGGGCCGGGGAAGAGGACCGGCCGCGCCGCGCCGCAGTCTCCGCCTTCGGGCTCAGCGGCACCAACGCCCATGTCGTCCTGGAGGAACCGCTCCCCGCCGGGCCCCCGGAACTCACGCCCGCCCCGAACCCCCCGTCTGCCACGGTGCCCTGGCTGATCTCCGGCCGCAGCGACGAGGCGTTGCGCGCCCAGGCCACCCGGCTGGCCGAGCACCTCGAGTCCCGCCCCGAGCTGACCCCCGCCGTGGTCGCCCACGCGCTCGCCACCTCCCGGTCCGCGTTCGAGCACCGCGCCACCGTGGTCGGTGCGGACCGCGACGACCTCCTCGCCGCCCTCAGGGCCGTCGGCCGGGGCGAGCCCTCGCCCGTCGCGGCCGTCGGCACGGCCGGCCCCGAGGGCGGCCTCGCCTTCCTCTTCGCGGGACAGGGCTCCCAACGGCTCGGCATGGGCCGTGAACTCTACGGAACCTTCCCGGCGTTCGCGGAGGCGTTCGACTCCGTCTGCGCCCACCTGGACAACGAACTCGGGCGGTCGCTCAAGGAGATCGTCTTCGGTGACGACGAAGCGGCCCTGAACCGCACCGAGTTCACCCAACCCGCCCTCTTCGCCTTCGAAGTGGCGCTGTTCCGGCTCCTGGAGTCATGGGGTGTCCGCCCCGACGTGCTCGCCGGCCACTCCATCGGCGAACTGGCCGCGGCCTACGTCGCGGGAGTCTGGTCCCTGGACGACGCCTGCCTCCTGGTCGCGGCCCGTGGCCGACTGATGCAGGCGCTGCCCGAGGGCGGCGCCATGGTCGCCCTGCAGGCCTCGGAGGAGGAGGTGCTGCCCCTGCTCGGTGACGAGGTGGGCATCGCCGCCGTCAACGGACCGCAGTCCGTCGTGATCTCCGGCGGCGAGGACCGTGTGTCGGGGATCGCCGCACACTTCCGGGCCCTCGGGCGCAGGACCACCCCGTTGCGGGTCAGCCACGCCTTCCACTCGCCCCTGATGGAACCGATGCTGCGGGACTTCCTGAGCGTCGCGGAAGGCCTCACCTACCACCGCCCGCAGATCCCCGTCGTCTCCGACGTCACCGGCACCCTCGCCGACCCCGGCGAACTCTGCGCGGCCGGATACTGGGCGGCGCATGTCCGCCAGCCCGTACGCTTCGCGGACGACGTACGACGCCTGCGCGAGCAGGGTGTCACCCGCTACCTCGAAATCGGCGCCGACGGCACCCTCACCGCCCTCGCCCGCACCTGCCTCTCCGACGACCCGTCCACGGGTACCGGCTCGCTGCTCGTCCCCGCGCTGCGCAAGGACCGCCCCGAGGTCGCCGGTCTGTACGGCGCCCTGGCCCGGCTCCACGTCCACGGCGTCGACGTCGACTGGTCCCCGGCGCTCGGCGCCGCCCCCACCACCCGGGCCGCGGACCTGCCGACCTACGCCTTCCAGCACGAACGCTACTGGCTCGACCACGGCACGGCCGCCACGGTCGGGACCGGGGAATCCGCCCGGACCGCGGCGGACACCACCGACGACCGGTTCTGGGAAGCGGTCGAGTGCGAGGACGTCGACGCACTGACACAGACCCTGGGGCTCCCGGCCGAGGAGATCGGCGCGGTCGTCCCGGCGCTGGCCTCCTGGCGGAAGCGGCAGCAGCAGGAGACCGCCGTCGAAGCCCTCTCCTACGAGGTGGTGTGGAAGCCCGCCACCATCGAACCGGCCACCGCCCCGGACACCCCCGACGCCCGCTGGCTGCTGGTCCTCCCGGCCGGACCCCACGGCGACGACCCGGCGGTCACCGCCCTCACCACGGCCCTGGGCGGCCCCGACCGCGTCACCACCGTCGTCGCCACGGCCGCCGCCGACCGCGCCGCACTCGCCGGCCGACTGCGTGACGCCACGGCGGGCCACCCCGTCGCGGGTGTCCTGGCCTTCGCGGCACTCGCCGGAGCCGACCCCGACGGGCTGCCCCTCGGCCCCTCTGCGGTGGCCACGGTGGTGCAGGCGGTGGGTGACGCGGGTGTGGGTGGCCGGGTGTGGGTGCTGACGCGTGGGGGTGTGTCGGTGGGCCGTTCGGACGGTCCGGCCGATCCGGTGCAGGGTGCGGTGTGGGGTCTGGGGCGGGTGGCGGCGCTGGAGTATCCGGATCGATGGGGTGGTCTGATCGACCTGCCCGAGGACCTGGACCGCCGCGCCGTCACGCGTCTCCTGGGCGTGCTGTTCGGCGGCGGCACGGAGGATCAGGTGGCGCTCCGGCCCTCCGGCGTCCTCGGGCGTCGTTTGGAGCGGGTGCGTGCTGCTGTGGGTGGTGGGGGGTCGGTGTGGCGTCCGCGGGGGACGGTGTTGGTGACGGGTGGTACGGGTGCGTTGGGTGCGAGGGTGGCGCGGTGGGTGGTGGCTCAGGGGGCTGAGCGTGTGGTGCTGGTGAGTCGTCGGGGTCTTGACGCTCCGGGTGCGGTGGGGTTGCGGGACGAGTTGGCTGCGGGTGGGGTGGGGGTGTCGGTCGTGGCGTGTGATGCGTCCGATCGGGGGGCGTTGGCGGGGGTGTTGGCGGAGTATCCGGTGGATGCGGTGGTGCATACGGCGGGTGTGCTGGACGACGGTGTGATCGACGCGTTGACGCCGGAGCGGTTCGGGGCGGTGTTGCGGGCGAAGGCGCTGGGCGCGTTGCATCTGGACGAACTGACCCGTGACCGCGACCTCGACGCCTTCGTCCTCTTCTCGTCGATCTCCGGCACCCTCGGCACCACGGGCCAGGGCAACTACGCCTCCGCCAACGCCTTCCTCGACACGCTCGCCCAGCGACGCCGGGCGGCCGGACTGCCCGCCACCTCGATCGTGTGGGGGCCCTGGGCCGACGGCGGCATGGCCGACGAGGAGGTCGTGCACTGGCGCATGCACCGCGGCGGCGTGCTGCCCCTCCAGCCCGCCCTCGGCGTCCTGGCGCTGCATCGCGCCGTCGGCGAGTCCAGGCCGGTCGTCATGGTCGCGGACATCCACTGGGCCGAGTTCGCCCCCGTCTTCACCGTCACTCGTCCCAGCCCGCTGATCGAGTCGCTGCCCGAGGCGCGCGCGGCCGTCGAGCACGCCGGGGCCGCCTCCGAACGCTTCGGGCGCGGCGACGGCTCCGTCCTGCGCGACCAGCTCATCGGGCTCACCCCCGCGGAACAGGAACGCGTGCTCCTCGAAGTCGTCCGCTTCTGCGCCGCCGGCGTCCTCGGTTACGCGGGGGCGGCCGCCGTCCCGGCCGAGCGTGCCTTCCGTGACCTGGGCGTCGACTCCCTCACCGCGGTCGAACTCCGCGGCACACTCGCCATGGCGACCGGTGTCCCCCTGGCCGCAACCCTGGTGTTCGACTACCCGACGCCGGTTCTGCTCACCCGCCACCTGCGGGAGCAGCTGCTGGGCGATGCGCCCGGTGCGGAGGCCGTGGTGCCGGCGGCAGGGGGTGCGGTCGTCGCCGAGGATCCGGTGGTGATCGTCGGGATGGCGTGCCGGTTCCCGGGGGGTGTGCGGGATCCGGAGGGGCTGTGGCGGCTGCTGTCCGAGGGCGGCGACGCGATAGGCCCGTTCCCGGCCGACCGGGGCTGGGACCTCACGGCCCTGTACGACCCCGACGCCGAACACAGGGGCACGAGTTATGTGGACGTGGGTGCGTTCCTGGAGGGTGTGGGTGGGTTCGACGCGGGGTTCTTCGGGATGAGTCCGCGGGAGGCGTTGGCGACGGATCCGCAGCAGCGGTTGCTGCTGGAGACGTCGTGGGAGGCGTTGGAGCGGGCGGGGATCGCTCCGGGTGGGTTGCGGGGGAGTCGGACGGGGGTGTTCGCGGGGACGAACGGTCAGGATTACACGGGTCTGCTGCTGGCTTCGGGTGAGGATTTCGAGGGCCATGTGGGCACGGGCAACGCGGCGTCGGTGTTGTCGGGGCGGGTGTCGTATGTGCTGGGTCTGGAGGGTCCGGCGGTGACGGTGGATACGGCGTGTTCGTCGTCGTTGGTGGCGTTGCATCTGGCGGTGCAGGCGTTGCGTGCGGGTGAGTGTGATCTGGCGTTGGCCGGTGGGGTGACGGTGATGTCGACGCCGGGTGCGTTTGTGGAGTTCTCGCGGCAGCGGGGGCTTGCGGTGGATGGGCGGTGCAAGGCGTTTGCTGAGGGTGCGGACGGTACGGGGTGGGGTGAGGGTGTGGGTGTGCTGGTGGTGGAGCGGTTGTCGGATGCCCGGCGCAACGGGCATCGGGTGCTGGCGGTGGTGCGGGGCAGCGCCGTCAATCAGGATGGTGCGTCGAATGGTCTGACGGCGCCGAATGGTCCGTCGCAGCAGCGGGTGATCCGGGCGGCGTTGGCGGCCGGTGGGCTGGAAGCGGCCGAGGTGGATGCGGTGGAGGCGCACGGCACGGGCACGGCTCTGGGTGATCCGATCGAGGCGCAGGCGCTGCTGGCGACGTACGGCCAGGGTCGTGAGCGGCCTCTGTGGCTGGGGTCGGTGAAGTCGAACATCGGGCACACGCAGGCGGCTGCGGGTGTGGCGGGTGTGATCAAGATGGTGTTGGCGATGCAGCATGGTGTGCTGCCGCGCACGTTGCATGTGGACGAGCCGTCGTCGCACGTGGACTGGTCGGCGGGTGCGGTGGAGCTGCTGACGCAGGAGCGGGAGTGGGCCGGGGAAGAGGACCGGCCGCGCCGCGCCGCAGTCTCCGCCTTCGGTGTGAGCGGCACCAACGCCCACGTCGTGCTCGAACAGCCCGTCGTCGAGGAACGCCCGGCCGTCCGTGTCGACGGGCCGGTGTCGCCGGTGGTTCCGTGGGTGGTGTCGGGGCGTAGTCGGGCCGCGTTGCGGGCGCAGGCCGGTCGGCTGGCGGAGTTCGTGGCCGGTGCCGGTGTGTTGGATGTCGCGGGGGTTGGTGGGTCTTTGGTTCGGTCGCGGTCGGTGTTCGAGCATCGGGCCGTGGTGTGGGGTGCGGATCGTGGGGAGTTGCTGGCGGGTCTGGGTGCGGTGGCGGCCGGTGAGCCGGCTGCCGGGGTGGTGACGGGCGAGGTGGGTGAAGGCGGCCGTACGGCTTTCCTGTTCGCCGGTCAGGGATCCCAACGGCTGGGTATGGGCCGTGAGTTGTATGAGCAGTATCCGGAGTTCGCGGATGCCTTCGACGCCGTGTGCGCCCACCTGGACACCGAACTGCCGCGTCCGTTGCGCGAGGTGGTCTTCGGTGACGACGCCGACGTACTGAACCGTACGGAGTACGCGCAGCCCGCGCTCTTCGCCCTTGAGGTCGCGTTGTTCCGGCTGCTGGAGTCGTGGGGCGTACGCCCCGACGTGCTTGCCGGTCATTCGATCGGTGAGATCGCGGCGGCGTATGTGGCGGGGGTGTGGTCGCTGGCGGACGCGTGCCGTCTGGTGGTGGCGCGGGGCCGGCTGATGCAGTCACTGCCGTCGGGTGGCGTGATGGTCGCGGTACAGGCGTCCGAGGAGGAGGTGCTGCCCCTGCTCGGTGACGAGGTGGGCATCGCGGCGGTCAACGGGCCGCGGTCCGTGGTGGTTTCGGGTGCCGCCGAGCCGGTCGAGGAGATCGCCGGGCACTTCCGTGATCAGGGCCGCAAGGTCACGGCGCTGCGGGTGAGCCATGCCTTCCACTCCCCGCTGATGGAGCCGATGCTCGACGACTTCCGCGCCGTCGCCGAGGGCCTCGCGTACGAGCCGCCGCGGACACCGATCGTCTCCACCGTCACAGGAGCCGCTGCCACAGCCGAGGAGCTGACCTCGCCGGAGTACTGGGTGGAGCACGTCCGCGCGACGGTGTGCTTCGCCGCCGCCGTACGCACCCTGGACGGACAGGACAACGTCCGCCGCTTCCTCGAACTCGGTCCCGACGGCACGCTCGCCACGCTGGCCCAGGACTGTGTTGCCGACGGAGATCGTGTGTTCGTGTCGGTGTTGCGCAGGAACGGGGCGGAGGCCGGTGCGGTGGTGGCCGCCGTGGCGGCTGCCTTCACCGGTGGTGCGGAGGTGGACTGGTCCGTCCTCGTGCCTGCCGATGGCTGGGCGGAGCTGCCGACGTATGCCTTCCAGCACCGGCGGTACTGGCCGGATGCCTCGCGTCCGGAGCCGGTCGTGGGTGTGGGCGGTGAGATCGACGCCCGTTTCTGGGAGGCGGTCGAGCGGGAGGATCTGGGGGCTCTGGCGGGGGAGTTGGAGCTGGGGGAGGAGGTCGTGGGGGCGGTGCTGCCGGCGCTGACCTCCTGGCGGCGGCAGAGCCAGGAACAGGCCGAGGCCGACCGCTCCCGATACCGGGTGCGGTGGGAGCCGGTGGCCGGCGTCCCCCGTGATGCGGCACTGACGGGCCGTTGGCTGGCTGTCGTACCGGACGGCCTCGAGGCGGACCCCTGGATCGTCTCGGTCCGGGAGGCCCTCGCCGCGGCGGGCGCCGACGTCGAGTGCTGGACGTGCGATCCGTGTGCGGACCGTGCGCAGCTCGCCGCCCGGCTGAAGGACGTACCGCCGGTGGCGGGAGTGGTGTCCTTGCTCGCCACTTCGGACGGGGTGACCGGGGACGGCGTACCGGTGGGCGTGTCGGGATCGCTGGCGCTGGTCCAGGCTCTGGGCGACGCGGGGGTGAGCGCTCCGCTGTGGACGCTGACCCGGGGAGCGGTGGCGGTGGGCCGTTCCGACGGCGCCGTGGACGCTACACAAGGCGCGGTCTGGGGTCTGGGCCGGGTGGCGGCCCTGGAGGCCTCCGGCCGATGGGGCGGCCTGATCGACCTTCCGGCCGACCTCGACGACACCGCGGGGAACGCCCTGGTGGCTGTTGTGGCGGGTGTGGGTGTTGAGGATCAGGTGGCGGTGCGGGCGTCGGGGGTGTTCGGGCGTCGTTTGGAGCGGGTGCGTGCTGCTGTGGGTGGTGGGGGGTCGGTGTGGCGTCCGCGGGGGACGGTGTTGGTGACGGGTGGTACGGGTGCGTTGGGTGCGCGGGTGGCGCGGTGGGTGGTGGCTCAGGGTGCTGAGCGTGTGGTGCTGGTGAGCCGTCGGGGTCTTGACGCTCCGGGTGCGGTGGAGCTGCGGGACGAGCTCATCGCTTCGGGGACGCGGGTGAGTGTGGAGGCGTGTGATGTGGCTGATCGTGGGGCGGTGGAGGCGTTGCTGGCCGGGTGTGCGGTGGATGCGGTGGTGCATGCGGCGGGTGCGGTGGTGAATGTGCCGTTGGCTGAGGTGTCGGTGGGGGATCTGGCGGAGGTGTGGGCGGGCAAGGTCGCGGGTGCGGTGCATCTGGACGCGGTGCTGGCCGATCGTGTGCTGGATGCGTTTGTGGTGTTCTCCTCGATTGCGGGGGTGTGGGGGAGTGGGGGGCAGGCGGGGTATGCGGCGGCGAATGCGGCGTTGGACGGGTTGGTGCAGGCGCGTCGGTCGCGTGGGTTGGTGGGGACGTCGGTGGCGTGGGGTCCGTGGGCCGGTGGGGGGATGGCTGCGGATGAGGGTGCGGTGGAGGCGTTGCGGCGGCGGGGTCTGGTGGCGCTGGATCCGCAGCGGGCGGTGCGGGCGCTGGGGCAGGTCGTGGGGGGCGACGACGCGGTCGTGGTCGTGGCGGATGTGGAGTGGGGGCGGTTCGCTCCCGCGTTCACGAGTGTGCGCCCGAGCGCGCTGCTGGCCGGGCTCCCCGAGGCACACACCACCCCCTCCGAGCCCGTCACCGGGAGGGAGGGCGAACGGGACCCCGGGCTGCGGGAGAAGCTGGGCGGGCAGTCCGCGGACGAGCGAGGCCAGGCACTGCTGGACCTGGTCCGCAGGCGGGCGGCCGAGGTACTGGGACACGGCGACACCGGCGAGGTGGGACCGGGACAGGCCTTCAGGGAACTCGGCGTCGACTCACTGACCGCCGTCGAGCTGCGCAACCGGCTCGCCGCCGAGACCGGGCTGAAGCTGCCCAGCACCCTCGTCTTCGACTACCCGACCCCGCGCCATCTGGCGGCCTTCCTCGACGCCGAGCTGTTCGGCTCCGACGAAACGGACCCCGAGACCGTCCTTGCCGCCGAACTCGACCGGCTGGCCTCCACGATTTCAAGGCTTTCCCCAGATAACAGCGCCAGGACTCTCGCGAAGGCACGCCTGCGCAGCATGCTGACCGAGCTGGGTGATCAGGGCGAGGGCGATCCCAGGGCCTCCGTCTCCCAGCACCTCGAGGCGGCCTCGGACGACGAGATCTTCGACTTCATCAACCGGGAACTCGGCCGGTCCTGAGCGCCCGTGTCACAGCAGGCCGAACCGTTCCTACCGATACGACGTATGGGGCAAGTTCCAATGGCGAATGAAGACAAGCTCCGGGACTACCTCAAGTGGGTCACCGCCGACCTGGCCGAGACACGTCGGCGGCTCCAGGAGCTGGAGGCCCGCGAGGACGAGCCCATCGCGATCGTCGGCATGAGCTGCCGGTTCCCCGGCGGGGTGCGGTCCCCCGAGGACTACTGGCAGCTCCTGGCCGACGGGGCCGACGCCATCTCCCCATGGCCCACGGACCGCGGTTGGGACACGGAGGCGCTGTACGACCCGGAAGCCCGGCGGGTGGACGGCAGCTACGCCCGTGAAGGCGGCTTCGTCCTCGACGCCGGCGACTTCGACCCGGCGTTCTTCGGGATCTCGCCGCGCGAGGCCGTCGCCATGGACCCCCAGCAGCGGTTGCTGCTGGAGGCGTCCTGGGAGGCGTTCGAACATGCGGGCGTGGACCCCGAGTCCGCGCGGGGCGGCCGCGCCGGCGTCTTCGTCGGATGCAGCAACCAGGAGTACGGCGCGGGCCTCGGCGACATCCCCGACGACGTACGAGGCCACCTGCTGACCGGCAACTCCACCTCCGTGGTCTCCGGACGCGTCTCGTACGTGCTCGGCCTCGAAGGTCCCGCGGTGACGGTTGATACGGCCTGTTCGTCGTCGTTGGTGGCGTTGCATCTGGCTGCACAGGCGTTGCGTGCGGGTGAGTGTGATCTGGCGTTGGCCGGTGGGGTGACGGTGATGTCGACGCCGGGGGTGTTCGTGGAGTTCTCGCGGCAGCGGGGGCTTGCGGTGGATGGGCGGTGCAAGGCGTTTGCTGAGGGTGCGGACGGTACGGGGTGGTCCGAGGGTGTGGGCATGCTGCTGGTGGAGCGGCTGTCGGATGCCCGGCGCAATGGTCACCGGGTGCTGGCGGTGGTGCGGGGCAGTGCGGTCAATCAGGATGGTGCGTCGAATGGTCTGACGGCGCCGAATGGTCCGTCGCAGCAGCGGGTGATCCGGGCGGCGTTGGCGGGTGCGGGGTTGTCGGCGGCGGATGTGGACGCGGTGGAAGCCCACGGCACGGGCACGGCTCTGGGTGATCCGATCGAGGCGCAGGCGCTGCTGGCGACGTACGGCCAGGGTCGTGAGCGTCCGTTGTGGCTGGGGTCGGTGAAGTCGAACATCGGGCACACGCAGGCGGCTGCGGGTGTGGCGGGTGTGATCAAGATGGTGTTGGCGATGCAGCATGGTGTGCTGCCGCGCACGTTGCATGTGGATGAGCCGTCCTCGCACGTGGACTGGTCGTCCGGTGCGGTGGAGCTGCTGACGCAGGAGCGGGAGTGGGCCGGGGAAGAGGACCGGCCGCGCCGCGCCGCAGTCTCCGCCTTCGGTGTGAGCGGCACCAACGCCCACGCCATCCTCGAGGAGGCACCCCGGGAGGAAACTCCCGAGAACCTGGCAGCTCCCGAGAACCTGGAAGCACCCGCCGACGGCGACACCGTAGCCGCCGCTTCCCGCGCGCTGCCGCACCAGGCCCCCCGGGTGCTGCCCTGGGTCCTGTCCGCCCGTACCCCCGAAGCCCTGCCCGCCCAGGCCACCCGTCTCCTCGCGCACCTGAGGGAACACCCCGGCGCCGAGCCCCTCGACATCGCCTGGTCGCTCGCCGCGCACCGATCGGCACTGCCGTACCGGGCCGCCGTCATCGGTTCCGACCACGCCCGGCTCGCCGACGCGCTCACCGCCTTCGCCGCCGGTGACCGATCCGAGGGCATCGTCACCGGCACCGCCCAGCCGGACGGCCGTACGGCCTTCCTTTTTGCGGGACAGGGCTCCCAACGGCTCGGCATGGGACGTGAACTCTACGACGAGTACCCGGCCTTCGCCGAAGCCTTCGACGCGGTCGACGCGGAGCTGCCGTTCGGTCTGCGCGAGATCGTGTTCGGTGCGGACGCGGAACTGCTGAACCGTACGGAGTACGCGCAGCCCGCGCTCTTCGCCCTTGAGGTGGCGTTGTTCCGGCTGCTGGAGTCGTGGGGGGTGCGCGCGGACGTTCTCTCCGGTCATTCGATCGGTGAGATCGCGGCGGCGTATGTGGCGGGGGTGTGGTCGCTGGCGGACGCGTGCCGTCTGGTGGTGGCGCGGGGCCGGCTGATGCAGTCACTGCCGTCGGGTGGCGTGATGGTCGCGCTGCAGGCGTCCGAGGACGAGGTGCTGCCCCTGCTCGGTGACGAGGTGGGCATCGCGGCGGTCAACGGGCCGCGGTCCGTGGTGGTTTCGGGTGCCGCCGAGCCGGTCGAGGAGATCGCCAGGCACTTCCGTGATCAGGGCCGTAAGGTCACGGCGCTGCGGGTGAGCCATGCCTTCCACTCCCCGCTGATGGAGCCGATGCTCGACGACTTCCGCGCCGTTGCCGAGGGCCTCGCGTACGCGGAAGCGAACCTCCCCATCGTCTCCACCCTCACGGGCACGGTCGCCACCGCCGAGGAACTGCGCTCCCCGGACCACTGGGTGCGGCATGTCCGCCAGGCGGTCCGCTTCGCCGACGCCGTGCGCGTCCTCGCCGCGCGTGGCACGACCCGTTACCTCGAGGTCGGCCCCGACGGCACCCTCACCGCGCTGGCCCAGGACTGCCCGGAGGCGCTCGCCGCCGGAGACACCGGTGGCGTCCTGTTCACACCCCTCCTGCGCAGGGACCGGGACGAGGCCGCCGAAGCGGTCACGGCGCTCGCCCGTCTCCACGCCCACGGCGCCACGGTCGCCTGGGATGCCGTCCTGCCCGGCGGCAGCCGGGTGGAACTGCCCACGTACGCCTTCCAGCACCAGCGTTACTGGCTGGCCGACCAGGGCCGCCCGGTCGCAGCCAGCGGCGCCGAGGGCGAACAGCGCACCGGTGGCGCCGCCGATACGGAGTTCTGGAACGCCGTCGAGCGGGGTGACCTCGGCTCCCTGGCCGACTCACTGGGCCTCGCCGAGGAGTCCCTGAACGGGCTCGTCCCGGCCCTGTCGTCCTGGCGGCGGCGTCGCCTGGAACGCTCGCGCACGGACCGGTGGTTCTACCGGGCACACTGGAAGCCGCTTGAGCCGTCGACCGCCACGCCGCTCGCCGGCCGCTGGCTCGTACTCCGGCCCGAAGCCGCCGGACACGACACCGACACCGACACCGGCTCCGGCACCATCACGGCGGAGCTCGCCGCGCGCGGCGCGGACCCCGTCGTGGTCGACCTGCCCGCCGCGCCCGAACGTGCCGCCGTGGCAGCGCGGTTGGCGTCGTTCTCCGCCGATGAAGTCTCCGGGATCGTCCTCCACACCGGCGCCGCCGCGGACGCGGCACAGGCGTGCGGCGTGGTGGCCACGGTGGTGCAGGCGGTGGGTGACGCGGGTGTGGGTGGCCGGGTGTGGGTGCTGACGCGTGGGGGTGTGTCGGTGGGCCGTTCGGACGGTCCGGCCGATCCGGTGCAGGGTGCGGTGTGGGGTCTGGGCCGGGTGGCGGCGCTGGAGTATCCGGATCGGTGGGGTGGTCTGATCGACCTGCCCGAGGTCCTGGACCGCCGCGCGGCCGGCCGGTTCGCCGCGGTCCTCGCCGGCGGACTCGCCGACGAGGATCAGGTGGCGGTGCGCGCGTCGGGGGTGTTCGGGCGTCGTTTGGAGCGGGTGCGTGCTGCTGTGGGTGGTGGGGGGTCGGTGTGGCGTCCGCGGGGGACGGTGTTGGTGACGGGTGGTACGGGTGCGTTGGGTGCGCGGGTGGCGCGGTGGGTGGCGGCTCAGGGTGCTGAGCGTGTGGTGCTGGTGAGTCGTCGGGGTCTTGACGCTCCGGGTGCGGTGGGGTTGCGGGACGAGTTGGCCGCGGGTGGGGTGGGGGTGTCGGTCGTGGCGTGTGATGCGTCCGATCGGGGGGCGTTGGCGGGGGTGTTGGCGGAGTATCCGGTGGATGCGGTGGTGCATACGGCGGGTGTGCTGGACGACGGTGTGATCGACGCGTTGACGCCGGAGCGGTTCGCGGCGGTGTTGCGGGCGAAGGCGCTGGGCGCGTTGCATCTGGACGAACTGACCCGTGACCGCGACCTCGACGCCTTCGTCCTCTTCTCGTCCTTCGCGGGAAGCATCGGAGCGGCGGGCCAGGGCAACTACGCCGCGGCCAACGCCTTCCTCGACACGCTCGCCCAGCGACGCCGGGCGGCCGGACTCCCGGGTACGTCGATCGCCTGGGGTCCGTGGGCCGACGGCGGCATGGCGGACGAGACCCGTTCCGCCGCACGGATGCGCCGGGGCGGCGTCCTCCCCCTGGACGCCGAGGCCGCCACGAACGTCCTCGCTCGCGCGGTCGCGTCCGACACACCCGCCGTCGTCGTCGCCGACCTCGACTGGGCGGAGTTCGCCCCCGCTCTCACCCTGACCCGCCCGAACCCGCTGCTCGCCTCGCTCCCCGAGGCACACGCGGCCCTGGAAGCCGCCGCCACCGGCACCGGGCGCACCGCGATCGACGACCGGGCCGGGCTGCTCGGCCGGCTGGCCGGGCTCACCCACACCGAACAGGACCGCGTCCTGCTGGAGACGGTGCAGTCCTGCGCCGCCGCCGTGCTCGGTTACGCGGGGGCGGCCGCCGTCCCGGCCGAGCGTGCCTTCCGTGACCTGGGCGTCGACTCCCTCACCGCGGTCGAACTCCGCAACGGCCTCTCCGCCCTCACGGGTGTCACCGGCCTGGCCGCGACGGCGGTGTTCGACTATCCGACGCCGCTGGCACTCGCACGGCACGTGCGGGAGCAGTTGCTGGGCGATGCGCCCGGTGCGGAGGCCGTGGTGCCGGCGGCAGGGGGTGTGGTGGTCGCCGAGGATCCGGTGGTGATCGTCGGGATGGCGTGCCGGTTCCCGGGGGGTGTGCGGGATCCGGAGGGGCTGTGGCGGCTGCTGTCCGGGGGCGCCGACGCGGTGGGCCCGTTCCCCGCCGACCGGGGTTGGGATCTGGCCACCCTGTTCGACCCGGAGGGCGAGCGCCCCGGAACCACGTTGGTCGACGTGGGTGCGTTTCTGGAGGGTGTGGGTGGGTTCGACGCGGGGTTCTTCGGGATGAGTCCGCGGGAGGCGTTGGCGACGGATCCGCAGCAGCGGTTGCTGCTGGAGACGTCGTGGGAGGCGTTGGAGCGGGCGGGGATTGCTCCGGGTGGGTTGCGGGGGAGTCGGACGGGGGTGTTCGCGGGGACGAACGGTCAGGATTACACGGGTCTGCTGCTGGCTTCGGGTGAGGATTTCGAGGGCCATGTGGGCACGGGCAACGCGGCGTCGGTGTTGTCGGGGCGGGTGTCGTATGTGCTGGGTCTGGAGGGTCCGGCGGTGACGGTGGATACGGCGTGTTCGTCGTCGTTGGTGGCGTTGCATCTGGCTGCACAGGCGTTGCGTGCGGGTGAGTGTGATCTGGCGTTGGCCGGTGGGGTGACGGTGATGTCGACGCCGGGTGCGTTTGTGGAGTTCTCGCGGCAGCGGGGGCTTGCGGTGGACGGTCGGTGCAAGGCGTTCTCCGACGAGGCCGACGGCACCGGCTGGGGTGAGGGTGTGGGTGTGCTGGTGGTGGAGCGGTTGTCGGATGCCCGGCGCAACGGGCATCGGGTGCTGGCGGTGGTGCGGGGCAGTGCGGTCAATCAGGATGGTGCGTCGAATGGTCTGACGGCGCCGAATGGTCCGTCGCAGCAGCGGGTGATCCGGGCGGCGCTGGCGGGTGCGGGGTTGTCGGCGGCGGATGTGGACGCGGTGGAAGCCCACGGCACCGGCACGGCTCTGGGTGATCCGATCGAGGCGCAGGCGCTCCTCGCGACCTATGGCCAGGGTCGTGAGCGTCCGTTGTGGCTGGGGTCGGTGAAGTCGAACATCGGGCACACGCAGGCGGCTGCGGGTGTGGCGGGTGTGATCAAGATGGTGTTGGCGATGCAGCATGGTGTGCTGCCGCGCACGTTGCATGTGGATGAGCCGTCGTCGCACGTGGACTGGTCGGCGGGTGCGGTGGAGCTGCTGACGCAGGAGCGGGAGTGGCCCGAGGCGGGGCGTGCCCGACGGGCAGGCGTGTCGGCGTTCGGTGTGTCCGGTACGAATGCGCACGTCGTCCTGGAGCAGCCGGTCGCTGAGGAGGTTCCTGCCTCGCCCGGCACCGAGGAGCCGGTGTCGCCGGTGGTTCCGTGGGTGGTGTCGGGGCGTAGTCGGGCCGCGTTGCGGGCGCAGGCCGGTCGGCTGGCGGAGTTCGTGGCCGGTGCCGGTGTGTTGGATGTCGCGGGGGTCGGTGGGTCTTTGGTCCGGTCGCGGTCGGTGTTCGAGCACCGGGCCGTGGTGTGGGGTGCGGACCGTGGGGAGTTGCTGGCGGGTCTGGGTGCGGTGGCGGCCGGTGAGCCGGCTGCCGGGGTGGTGACGGGCGAGGTGGGTGAAGGCGGCCGTACGGCTTTCCTGTTCGCCGGTCAGGGATCCCAACGGCTGGGTATGGGCCGTGAGTTGTATGAGCAGTATCCGGTGTTCGCGGATGCCTTCGACGCCGTGTGCGCCCATGTGGACGCGGAACTCGAAGTGCCGCTGTACGAGCTTGTGTTCGGGCAGGATGCGGAGCTTCTGAATCGTACGGAGTACGCGCAGCCCGCGCTCTTCGCCCTTGAGGTGGCGTTGTTCCGGCTGCTGGAGTCGTGGGGCGTACGCCCCGACGTGCTCGCCGGGCATTCGATCGGCGAGATCGCGGCGGCGTATGTGGCGGGAGTGTGGTCCCTGGCCGACGCGTGCCGTCTGGTGGTGGCGCGGGGCCGGCTGATGCAGGCGCTGCCCGAGGCGGGCGCCATGGTCGCGGTGCAGGCGTCCGAGGACGAGGTGCTGCCGCTGCTCGGTGACGAGGTGGGCATCGCGGCGGTGAACGGCCCGCAATCGGTGGTGGTTTCGGGTGCCGTCGAGTGGGTCGAGGAGATCGCCGGGCACTTCCGTGATCAGGGCCGCAAGGTCACGGCGCTGCGGGTGAGCCACGCCTTCCACTCCCCGCTGATGGAGCCGATGCTCGACGACTTCCGGGCGGTCGCGGAAGAGCTCTCCTACGGGCGTCCGCAGCTTCCCGTCGTCTCCACGGTGACCGGCGCGACCGTTGCCGACGAGCTGATGTCCCCGGAGTACTGGGTGGAACACGTCCGCCACACGGTCCGCTTCGCGGACGCCGTGGCCACCCTCGCCGAGCAGACCGTCACCCGCTTCCTCGAACTCGGTCCCGACGGCACGCTCGCCACGCTGGCCCAGGACTGTGTTGCCGACGGAGATCGTGTGTTCGTGTCGGTGTTGCGCAGGAACGGGGTGGAGGCCGGTGCGGTGGTGGCCGCCGTGGCGGCTGCCTTCACCGGTGGTGCGGAGGTGGACTGGTCTGCCCTGGTGCCTGCCGGTGGCCGGGTGGAGCTGCCGACGTATGCCTTCCAGCACGGGCGGTACTGGCCGGATGTCGTGCGTCCGGAACAGACCTCCGGTACGGGCGGTGAGATCGACGCCCGTTTCTGGGAGGCGGTCGAGCGGGAGGATCTGGGGGCTCTGGCGGGGGAGTTGGAGCTGGGGGAGGAGGTCGTGGGGGCGGTGCTGCCGGCGCTGACCTCCTGGCGGCGGCAGAGCCAGGAACAGGCCGAGGTCGACCGCTCCCGGTACCGGGTCGGATGGCGGCCGCTGGCCGACGTCCCCGGCACGGGGAGGCTGTCGGGCCGTTGGCTGGTGGTGGAGCCGGCCGGACTCGCCGTGGACCCCTGGGCGCAGTCGGTGCTCGACGCGCTGTCGGCCCATGGTGCCGAGGTGGAGCGGGTCGCCCACGAGGCCACCATGGACCGGGCCCGGCTCGCCGCGAGGCTGGAAGGCACGGCGCCGGTCGGCGGAGTGGTGTCCTTGCTCGCCCTCTCTGAAGACGTCTCCGAGGACGGAGTGCCGGTCGGGGTGTCGGGTTCGCTGGCGCTGGTCCAGGCTCTGGGCGACGCGGGGGTGAGCGCTCCGCTGTGGACGCTGACCCGGGGAGCGGTGGCGGTGGGCCGTTCCGACGGCGCCGTGGACGCTACACAAGGCGCGGTCTGGGGTCTGGGCCGGGTGGCGGCCCTGGAGGCCTCCGGCCGATGGGGCGGTCTGATCGACCTCCCTGCCACGATCGACCGCCGTACCGCAGGCCGACTGGTGGCTGTTGTGGCGGGTGTGGGTGTTGAGGATCAGGTGGCGGTGCGGGCGTCGGGGGTGTTCGGGCGTCGTTTGGAGCGGGTGCGTGCTGCTGTGGGTGGTGGGGGGTCGGTGTGGCGTCCGCGGGGGACGGTGTTGGTGACGGGTGGTACGGGTGCGTTGGGTGCGCGGGTGGCGCGGTGGGTGGTGGCTCAGGGTGCTGAGCGTGTGGTGCTGGTGAGTCGTCGGGGTCTTGGGGCGCCGGGTGCGGTGGAGCTGCGGGATGAGCTCATCGCTTCGGGGGCGCGGGTGAGTGTGGAGGCGTGTGATGTGGCTGATCGTGGGGCGGTGGAGGCGTTGCTGGCCGGGTGTGCGGTGGATGCGGTGGTGCATGCGGCGGGTGCGGTGGTGAATGTGCCGTTGGCTGAGGTGTCGGTGGGGGATCTGGCGGAGGTGTGGGCGGGCAAGGTCGCGGGTGCGGTGCATCTGGACGCGGTGCTGGCCGATCGTGTGCTGGATGCGTTTGTGGTGTTCTCCTCGATCGCGGGGGTGTGGGGGAGTGGGGGGCAGGCGGGGTATGCGGCGGCGAATGCGGCGTTGGACGGGTTGGTGCAGGCGCGTCGGTCGCGTGGGTTGGTGGGGACGTCGGTGGCGTGGGGTCCGTGGGCCGGTGGGGGGATGGCTGCGGATGAGGGTGCGGTGGAGGCGTTGCGGCGGCGGGGTCTGGTGGCGCTGGATCCGCAGCGGGCGGTGCGGGCGCTGGGGCAGGTCGTGGGGGGCGACGACGCGGTCGTGGTCGTGGCGGATGTGGAGTGGGGGCGGTTCGCTCCCGCGTTCACGAGTGTGCGCCCGAGCGCGCTGCTGGCCGGGCTCCCCGAGGCACACACCACCCTCACCACACCCGCGGCCGTCACCGGTGAAGCGGCCGGCTCGGGGCTGCGCGACCGCCTCGCCGGACTGCCCGCGGCCGAACGCGACCGTGCCCTGCTGGAATCGGTCCTCGCCGCTGTCGCCGCGGTGCTCGGCCACGCCGACGCCGCTGCGGTGGAGGCCACACGGTCCTTCCGGGACCTGGGCTTCGACTCCCTCACGGCCGTCGAGCTGCGCAACCGGCTCGCCGCCGAGACCGGCCTGAAGCTCCCCAGCACCCTCGTCTTCGATCATCCGACGCCGACGGCTCTGGTACGGCTCCTGCGAGAGGAACTGTTCGCCGACGGCGCCGCCGACCGCGGAACCGACGCGCTGTCGCCCGTGCCCGCCCTGGCGGTCACGACGGACGACCCGGTCGTCATCGTCGGCATGGCCTGCCGGCTGCCCGGCGAGGTCGAGGGCCCGGACGACCTGTGGCGGCTGGTCACCCAGGGCGCCGACGCGATCTCCGCGTTCCCCACCGACCGCGGCTGGGACCTCGATGCCCTGAACGCCTCCTCCCCGGACGGCGGCCCGAGCCGCAGCCACACCCGTGCGGGCGGATTCCTCTACGACGCCGGACAGTTCGACCCCTCCTTCTTCGGCATCTCGCCCCGCGAGGCCCTCGCCGTCGACCCGCAGCAACGGCTGCTGCTGGAGACGTCCTGGGAAGCCCTCGAACACGCGGACATCAGGCCCGGCTCGCTGCACGGCAGCCGTACCGGCGTGTTCGTCGGCGCCGGCAGCTCCGGCTACGGCGCCGGACTCCGCGAGGTGCCCGAGGGGCTCGGCGGACAGCTGCTGACGGGTGTCGCCGGCAGCGTGGTCTCCGGCCGCGTCGCGTACACCTTCGGCTTCGAGGGCCCCGCCGTGACCGTGGACACCGCCTGCTCGTCCTCCCTCGTGGCGCTGCACCTGGCGGCGCAGTCGCTGCGCTCCGCCGAGTGCGACCTGGCGCTGGTCGGCGGTGTGACCGTGCTGGCCGACCCCGGGGCGTTCGTCGAGTTCAGTTCCCAGGGCGGGCTGGCGGCGGACGGCCGGTGCAAGGCGTTCTCCGACGAGGCCGACGGCACCGGCTGGGCCGAGGGCGTGGGCGTGCTCGTCGTGGAGCGGCTCTCCGACGCCCGCCGCAACGGGCACCAGGTGCTGGCCGTGGTGGCCGGTTCCGCCGTCAACCAGGACGGCGCAAGCAACGGCCTGACCGCCCCCAACGGGCCCGCCCAGCAGCGGGTCATCCGCCAGGCGCTGGCCGGAGCCGGGCTGCGGCCCGCCGATGTCGACGCCGTGGAGGCGCACGGCACGGGCACGAGACTGGGCGACCCGATCGAGGCCCAGGCCCTCCTCGCCGCCTATGGCCAGGACCGCGAACAGCCGCTGTGGCTCGGCTCGTTGAAGTCCAACATCGGCCACACCCAGGCCGCCGCGGGCGTCGCCGGCGTCATCAAGACGGTCCTGGCCATGAACCACGGCCTGCTGCCGCGCACCCTGCACGCCGACCGGCCGTCGAGCCACGTCGACTGGTCGGCGGGCAAGGTGCGGCTGCTGACCGAGAACACCGAGTGGCCGCAGACCGAGGGACGGCCGCGGCGAGCCGGCGTGTCGGCGTTCGGCGTGTCCGGAACCAACGCGCACGTCGTCCTGGAACAGCCCGCCCCGGAGCAACTCGCCCTTGCGGGACGGGCTCCCGTGGAGCCCTCCGCCGCGACCGACGACGACGTGAACGGTGCCCGGCCCGAGCCCGCCGCCCTGCTGCCCTGGGTGGTCTCCGGTCGCAGCAGGGCCGCGTTGCGGGCCCAGGCCTCGCGGCTGGCCGACCATGTCGCCGGCCGTCCCGGGGCGACGGCGGTCGAGGTGGCCGCTGCCCTCGTCCGCTCCCGCGAGGCGTTCGAGCACCGGGCCGTGGTGTGGGGCAGGGACCGCGAGGACCTGCTGCGCGCACTGCGGACGGTCGCGGACGGTGAGCCGGCCGAGGGTTCCGGCCCCGGCCCCGGCCCCGGCCCCGTCACCGGCTCCGTGCTCCAGGACGGCCGTACGGCGTTCCTGTTCGCCGGTCAGGGATCGCAACGCCTGGGCATGGGGCGTGAGGTGTACGACGGGTATCCGGTGTTCGCGGATGCCTTCGACGCCGTGTGCGCGCACCTGGACACCGAACTCCCGCGTCCGTTGCGGGAGATCGTGTTCGGCGACGAGACGGACGTACTGAACCGGACGGAGTACGCGCAGCCCGCGCTGTTCGCGCTGGAAGTGGCGCTGTTCCGGTTGTTGGAGTCGTGGGGTGTGCGGCCGGACGTGGTGCTCGGTCATTCGATCGGTGAGTTGGCGGCCGCGCATGTGGCGGGGGTGTGGTCCCTGGCCGACGCGTGCCGTCTGGTGGTGGCGCGCGGTCGGCTGATGCAGGCGCTTCCGGCCGGTGGGGCGATGGTGTCGCTCCAGGCGTCGGAGGCTGAGGTGCTGCCGCTGCTGGCGGGCCGGGAGGGCGAGGCAGGTATCGCCGCCGTCAACGGACCGCTGTCCGTGGTGGTCTCCGGCACCGAGGACGCGGTGAGCGAGATCGCCGCGGCCGTCGAGGCGCTCGGCAAGCGCACCCGGCGGCTGCGGGTCAGCCACGCCTTCCACTCCCCGCTGATGGAACCGATGCTCGCCGGCTTCCGCGCCGTCGCCGAGAGCGTCACCTACGCCGCGCCGGACATCCTCCTCGTCTCCGACGTCACCGGCGCCCCCGCCACCGCCGAGGAGGTCACCTCCCCGGAGTACTGGGTGCGGCACGTGCGCGACGCGGTCCGCTTCGCCGACGGCGTCCGCACCCTCGCCGGGCTGAACGTCACCCGCTGGGTGGAACTCGGCCCCGACAGCACCCTGACCACGCTCGCCCAGTCCTGCCTGCCCACCACGGACGGTCCGCAGGTGCCCGTGCTGCGGCACGACCGTCCCGAGCCGCACACCCTGCTCACGGCCGTCTCCGCCCTGTTCACCCAGGGCGTCGACGTCGACTGGACGCAGGCCCTGCCGACGTTGTCCGGGGCGCGGCGGGTCTCTCTGCCCACCTACGCCTTCCAGCGCAGGCGCTACTGGCTGGAGGTGCCGGTCGCCGCGGGCGACGCCTCCGCGCTGGGGCTGGCCGCCACCGGTCATCCGCTGCTCGCCGCCGTGGTACCGGTCGCGGGCAGCGACGCGGTCGTCCTGACCGGACGGCTGTCGCTGCGCTCGCACCCGTGGCTGGCCGACCACCGACTCGCCGGGGCCGCCGTGATGCCCAGCGCCGCCTTCCTGGAACTCGCCGTCCGCGCGGGCGACCAGGTCGGCTGCGACGAGGTGCGCGAACTCGCCCTGGAGGCGCCCCTGACGGTGCCCGAGCAGGGCGCGGTCCGGCTCCAGGTCCGTATCGAAGAGCCGGATGCCCGGGGCACCCGTGCCCTCGCCGTCTACTCGCGACCCGACGACCCACGGTCCGACGCCCCGGAGTCCGACGGTCCCGGCTGGACCCGCCACGCGGCCGGCCTGCTCGCCCCGGCCGGCTCCGCTGCCGCTCCGCGGGACGCCCAGGCGGGCCGGGAAGCCGACTTCGCCGTCTGGCCCCCGGCCGGGGCTGAACCGGTCGCCGTCGGCGACCTGTACGAACGGCTGGCGGTCGACGCCGGTCTGGAGTACGGCCCGGCGTTCCGCGCCCTCACCGCCGTATGGCGGCACGGGGACGACGTGTACGCCGAGGTCGCCCTCGACGCGGAGACCCGCGAACAGGCGCGGAGCTTCGGGCTGCACCCGGCCCTGCTCGACGCGGCGCTGCATCCGCTCGGTCTCGGCCTGCCGGAAGGACTGGGGGAGGGGCTCCTGCTCTTCGCCTGGCAGCGGGCGTCCCTGCTCGCCGAAGGAGCCGCCACCCTGCGCGTCCGGCTGGCCCGGTGCGGCGAGGACGCGGTGACCCTCCGGGCCGCCGACGCCTCCGGGCAGCCGGTGCTCACCGTCGAGTCGCTGCGGCTGCGTCCCGCCGCCTCCGGCCCGGCCACCGCGACCGAGGCCGCGACCGAGGCCGCGGGGGACCGTGCGGACACCGCCGTCGTGGGAGACCGTACGCACACGGGTGCCGGTGACGCCGCCGATCCCGCACGTCCCGCCGCCCCGGCGCGGCCCGGACGCCGTCGCGCCGCCGACCCCGGTGACGAGGCCGGGGAGGCGAGCCTGCTGGACCGGCTGGCCGGGCGGTCCGCCGCCGAGCGCCGGCGCGTGCTGCTGGACCTGGTGCGCCGCAAGGTGGCCGCCGTGCTCGACTACGTCGACCTCGACGAGGTGGAGCCCTCCCGCGTCTTCAAGGACCTCGGCTTCGCCTCCGTCACCGCGGTGGAACTGCGCAACCGGCTCAGCGCGGATCTGGGCGTCCTGCTGCCGGCCACCCTGGTCTTCGACCACCCGACCCCGCTCGCGCTCGCCGCACATCTCGACGAGGAACTGTTCGGCACCCGGGCGGACGCGGCCGCGCCCGCGGCCTCGCGGACCCGGCTCGACGACGATCCGATCGTGGTCGTCGGCATGGCCTGCCGCTACCCGGGCGGCATCACCAGCCCCGAGGAACTGTGGGACCTCGTCGCGCACCGCGGTGACGGCATCTCCCCGCTCCCGGCAGACCGGGGCTGGGACCTCGCCGCGCTCTACCACCCGGACCCGGACCACCCGGGCACCTGCTACGCCCGCGAGGGCGGCTTCCTGCACAACGCCAGCCAGTTCGACCCCGGCTTCTTCGGCATCTCCCCGCGCGAGGCGCTGGCCATGGACCCCCAGCAGCGGCTGCTGCTGGAGACGTCGTGGGAGGCACTGGAGCGGGCGGGCATCGACCCGGCGTCCCGGCGCGGCAGCCTCACCGGTGTCTTCGCCGGCGTCACCTACCAGGACTACATCGGCATCCTCGGCGCCGCCAAGGAGAGCTTCGAGGGCTACATCGGCACCGGCAACTCGCCGAGCGTCCTGTCCGGCCGCATCGCCTACGCCCTCGGCCTGGAGGGCCCGGCGCTGTCCGTCGACACCGCCTGCTCCTCGTCCCTGGTGGCCCTCCACCTCGCGGTGCAGTCGCTGCGGCAGGGCGAGTGCGATCTCGCCCTGGCCGGCGGTGTGACCGTCATGTCGACGCCGGGCTCCCTCATCGAGTTCAGCCGGCAACGGGCGCTCGCCGAGGACGGCCGCTGCAAGCCGTTCTCCGCGGACGCCGACGGAGCGAGCTGGGCCGAAGGCGTCGGCATGGTCGTACTCGAACGGCTGTCCGACGCCCGGCGGGGCGGACACCCCGTCCTCGCCGTCGTCCAGGGCAGCGCCCTCAACCAGGACGGCGCCTCCAACGGACTGACCGCGCCCAACGGGCCCTCGCAGCAACGCGTCATCCGTGCCGCGCTGGCCGGCGGCGGGCTCGCTCCGGCCGACATCGACGCCGTGGAGGCGCACGGCACCGGAACGACGCTGGGCGACCCGATCGAGGCCCAGGCGCTGATCGCCGTCTACGGCCAGGACCGCGCCGAGGACCACCCCCTGTGGCTGGGCTCGCTGAAGTCCAACATCGGCCACTCCCAGGCCGCGGCCGGCGTCGGCGGCGTGATCAAGATGGTCATGGCCCTCCGCAACGGCCTGCTCCCGGCGACCCTGCACGCCGACACCCCGACCCCCGAGGTCGACTGGTCCGCGGGCGCCGTACGGCTGCTCAACGACCCGGTGCCGTGGCCGCGGACCGACCGGCCGCGCCGCGCGGGCGTCTCCTCGTTCGGCATGAGCGGCACCAACGCGCACGTCATCATCGAGCAGGCCCCCGACGACGTGGCGGAGCACGACACGCCAGCGACGCCGCAGGAGGACACGACCGCCCCCGTCGCGGTCCCCGTCCCCCTGTCCGCCCGCACCACCGACGGACTCCGCGCCCAGGCCGGCCGGCTCCTCGCCCATCTGCGCGAGCACCCCGGACTCGGCCTCGCCGACCTGGGCCTGTCCCTGGCCACCACCCGCACCGCCTTCGAACAGCGGGCGGTCGTGCTCGCCGGCGACGAAGAGGGCCTGGTGCGCGGACTGCGCGGCCTCGCCGAGGACGGCATGCTCAGCGAGGCCGTCCGCGGCGTCGACCGGCGCGGCACCGGGCCCGTGCTGGTCTTCCCCGGCCAGGGCGCCCAGTGGCCCGGCATGGGCCGCGAACTCCTCGACACCGCACCCGAGTTCGCCCGCCGCATCGCCGAGTGCGAGCAGGCGCTCGCGCCCTACGTCGACTGGTCGCTGACGGCCGCCCTGCGCGGCGGCCCGGACGCCCCCGACCTCGACCGGGTGGACGTCGTCCAGCCCGTCCTGTGGGCCGTCATGGTCTCCCTCGCCCATCTCTGGCGCTCCTACGGCGTCGAGCCCGCCGCCGTCGTCGGCCACAGCCAGGGCGAGATCGCCGCGGCCGTCGTCGCCGGCGCCCTGTCCCTGGAGGACGGCGCCCGCGTCGCCGCCCTGCGCAGCAAGGCCATCACCGCCATCGCGGGCGACGGCGGCATGATGTCCGTCCCGCTCCCCGCCGACGAGGTCCGCACCCGGCTCGAACCGTACGGCGACCGGCTCGCCGTGGCCGCCGTCAACGGCCCCGGCTCGGTCGTCGTCTCCGGCGCCGCCGACGCCCTGGACGACCTGTTCACCGCACTGACCGGTGACGGGGTGCAGGCCCGCAAGGTCGCCGTGGACTACGGCAGCCACTCCGCGCACGTCGAACCCGTCCGCGAGCAGGTCCTCGACGTCCTCGCGGCACTGCGGCCGACGCCCGCCGAGATCCCGTTCCGCTCCTCGGTGACCGGCGACTGGCTGGACGAGGACACCGTCCCGGACGCCGCCTACTGGTACACCAACCTGCGGGAGACCGTCCGCTTCGAGGACGCGATCCGCGGCCTGCTCGCCGCCGGACACCGCGCCTTCATCGAGGTCGGACCGCACCCCGTCGTCGCCTTCGGCCTCCGTGACACCATCGACGACACCGGCGCCGACGCCGTCGTGCTCGGCACGCTCCGCCGCGACCAGGGCGGCCTGGACCGCTTCCTGACCTCCCTCGCCGAAGCCCACGTCCAGGGCGTCCCCGTCGACTGGCACAGCGTCTTCGCCGGAACCGGCGCCGACCGCGTCGACCTGCCGACCTACGCCTTCCAGCGGCTGCGGTTCTGGCCCGAACTGCGGGACGCGGAGCCCGCCGCCGAGGACGGCACGCAGGCCTCCGACGAGGTGGAGAGCCGCTTCTGGCGGACGGTGGAGGAAGAGGACCTCGCCTCCCTCGCCGCCACCCTCGACCTCGGCGGCGACACCCCGCTGCGCGAGGTGCTGCCCGCGCTGTCCGCCTGGCGGCGCAGCAGCAAGGAGCAGTCCACCGTCGACAGCTGGCGCTACACCGTCGGCTGGACCCCGCTCACCCAGGACACCGCCGCCGCGCCCCCGTCCGGCACCTGGCTCCTCGTCCTGCCCGCCACCGGCCACGCCCTGGCGGACGCCACCCGGCGGACGCTGACCGGCCACGGCGTCACCGTCCGGGCCGTGACCGTCGACGGCGCGGCACCCGACGCCGACCGCGAGGGACTGGCCGGCCTGCTGACCGCCGCGCTCGACGCCACCGACGACGAACCCGCCCTGGAACCGGCCGACCTCGGCGGAGTGCTCTCGCTCCTCGCCCTGGACGAGACCCCGCGCCCCGACCACCCGTCGGTGCCCACCGGGCTCGCCGGCACGCTCACACTCGTACAGGCCCTCGGCGACCTCGGCATCGGCGCACCCCTGTGGTGCGCCACCCGGGGCGCCGTCGCCCTCACCGCCTCCGAGACCGTGCTGAGCGCACCACAGGCCCTCGTCTGGGGCTTCGGCAGGGTCGCCGCCCTCGAGCACTCCGACCGCTGGGGCGGCCTGATCGACCTGCCCGCCACCCTGGACCGCCGGGCGGGCGACCGGCTGTGCGCCCTGCTGGCCCGGCCCGACGGCGAGGACCAGACCGCCGTCCGCGCCTCCGGCACCTACGGCCGCCGCCTGCTGCGCGCCCCGCTCGACGGCGCCACACCGCCCGGCGAGACCTGGCGGCCCCGCGGCACCGTCCTGATCACCGGTGGCACCGGCGCGGTCGGCGGACACATCTCCCGCTGGCTCGCCTCCCTCGGCGCCGACCACCTGCTGCTCACCAGCCGCCGGGGCGCCGACGCGCCCGGCGCCGCCGAACTGTCCGCGGAACTGACCGCGCTCGGCGCCGGCCGCGTCACCCTCGCCGCCTGCGACGTCGCCGACCGCGACGCCCTGAGCGAGCTGCTCGGCTCGATCCCCGAGGAACACCCGCTCGACGCCGTGCTGCACATCGCCGGCTCCCTCGACGACGGTGTCATCGACGCACTCGACCCCGGCCGTATGCATCCGGTGCTGCGTACCAAGGCCACCGCCGCGGTCAACCTGCACGAACTGACCGCCGGGCTCGACCTGTCCGCCTTCGTCCTGTTCTCCTCCACCTCCGGCACGATCAGCGGACCCGGCCTCGGCAACTACGCCCCCGGCAACGCCTTCCTCGACGCCCTCGCCCAGCAGCGCCGCTCCCTCGGCCTGCCCGCCACGGCCGTCGCCTGGGGACACTGGGCCGACGGCGGCATGGGCGACGGCGCGGTCGGCGACCGCCTGCGCCGCTACGGCGTGTACGACATGCGGCCCGAACTGGCCTGCCAGGCCCTCCAGCAGGCACTCGACCACGGCGAGACCTACCTCGCGGTGACCGACATCGGCTGGGAACGGTTCGCGCCCGCCTTCACCGGCTCCCGGCCCAGCGCGCTCCTGCGCGACCTGCCCGACGCCCGGCGCGTTCTCGCACCGGCCCGCGCCACCGCCTCCGGCCCGACGGCGGGCGAGCCCTTCGGCGGCGACGCCGGAGGCGCCGACCAGCCCCCGCTCCGCCGCCACCTCGCCGGCCTCCCCGCCGACGAACGGGCGGACGCCGTCCTCGACGTCGTCCGCGGCTATGTGGCCACCGTGCTCGGCTACCCCGGGCCCGAGGCGGTCGAGCCGACCCGCGCCTTCAGCGACCTCGGCTTCGACTCGCTCAGCGCCGTCGAACTCCGCAACGGCATGAACAAGATCACCGGGCTGCGGCTGCCGGCCACACTGGTCTTCGACTTCCCGAACTGCGCCGAACTGGCGCGGATGCTGCTCGGCGAACTCGGTACGGCATCCGACGGCACGGGATCCGCGGACGACCGCCTGTCAGCCGCCACCCGGCCCGCCACCGACGACGACCCGATCGTCATCACCGCGATGAGCTGCCGTTTCCCCGGCGGGGCCGACACGCCCGAGGAGTACTGGCGGCTGCTCGCCGACGGCGCCGACGCCATCGCACCGTTCCCGGCCGACCGCGGCTGGGACGTCGACGGCCTCTACCACCCCGACCCCGACCACCCCGGCACCTGCACCGCCCGCGAAGGCGGATTCCTTCGGGACATGGCCGCGTTCGACCCCGGCTTCTTCGGGATCTCGCCGCGGGAGGCGCTGGCGATGGATCCGCAGCAGCGGTTGCTGCTGGAGCTGGCGTGGGAGGCGTTCGAGCGGGCCGGGATCGACCCGACGACCCTGCGCGGCTCCCGCACCGGCGTCTTCGCCGGCACCAACGGCAACGACTACACCCCTCTCCTCGTCGCCTCCGGCGAGGACGTCGGGGGCCACCTCGGCACCGGCAACGCGGCGAGCATCGTCTCCGGCCGGGTGTCCTACACGCTCGGCCTGGAGGGCCCCGCCGTGACGGTGGACACGGCGTGTTCAGCCGCCCTGGTCGCCCTGCATCTGGCGGTGCAGGCCCTGCGTGCGGGTGAGTGTGATCTGGCGTTGGCCGGTGGTGTGACGGTGATGTCGACGCCGGGGTTGTTCCTGGACTTCAGTCGGCAGCGGGGTCTTGCTGCGGATGGCCGGTGCAAGGCGTTCTCGGACGGGGCTGATGGGGCCGGGTTCTCCGAGGGTGCGGGTCTGGTGCTGGTGGAGCGGTTGTCGGACGCGCGGGCTGCGGGGCGGCCGGTGTTGGCGGTGGTCGCCGGTTCGGCGGTGAACCAGGATGGTGCGTCGAATGGTCTGACGGCGCCGAACGGTCCGTCGCAGCAGCGGGTGATCCGGCAGGCGCTGGCCGGTGCCGGGCTGGTGTCTTGCGATGTGGACGTGGTGGAGGCGCACGGGACGGGTACGGCTCTGGGGGATCCGATCGAGGCGCAGGCGATCCTGGCGGCGTACGGTCAGGATCGTGAACGGCCGTTGTGGCTGGGGTCGGTGAAGTCGAACATCGGTCACACGCAGGCGGCGGCGGGTGCGGCTGGTGTGATCAAGATGGTGCTGGCTCTGCAGCACGGTGTGCTGCCGCGGACCTTGCACGTGGATGAGCCGTCGTCGCATGTGGACTGGTCGGCGGGGGCGGTGGAGCTGCTCACCGATCGTGCCGACTGGCCGCGTGTGGAGGGAAGGACGCGGCGTGCCGGTGTGTCGTCGTTCGGGCTGAGTGGCACGAATGCGCATGTGGTGCTGGAGGAGCCGCCGGTTGTGGTGGAGCAGGGGCCCGAGCGGGTTGATGGTGGTGTGGTGCCGTGGGTGGTGTCGGGCCGTACGGGTGGGGCGCTGCGGGCCCAGGCGGGTCGGCTGGCGCAGTTCGTGACTGGTGACGAGACGTTGGGTGTCGTCGAGGTCGGTGGGGCGCTGGTGCGGTCGCGGTCGTTGTTCGAGCATCGGGCGGTGGTCTGGGGTTCGGACCGTGCGCAGCTGCTGCGGGCGCTGGAGGCGGTCGCTTCCGGTGAGGAAGCACCCAACGCCGCGACCGGCACCGCACGCCGTGACGCTCGCACCGCGTTTTTGTTCGCCGGGCAGGGCTCGCAACGCCTGGGCATGGGGCGGGAGTTGTATGACTCCTATCCCGTTTTCGCGGACGCTTTCGATGCCGTGGATGCGGAACTGCCTTTCGGTCTGCGGGAGGTGGTGTTCGGTGAGGATGCCGAGCTGCTGAACCGCACGGAGTTCGCACAGCCCGCCCTGTTCGCTCTCGAAGTGGCGCTGTTCCGGCTGCTGGAGTCCTGGGGCCTGCGCCCCGACGTGCTGGCCGGGCACTCCATCGGTGAGATCGCCGCCGCGTATGTGGCGGGGGTGTGGTCGCTGGCGGACGCGTGCCGTCTGGTGGTCGCGCGGGGCAGGCTGATGCAGGCCCTGCCGTCCGGCGGCGCGATGGTCGCCCTGCAGGCCGGCGAGGACGAGGTGCTGCCTCTCCTCGGTGACGAGGTGGGTATCGCGGCGGTCAACGGCCCCCGGGCGCTGGTGATCGCCGGTGCCGTGCAAGCTGTCGAGGAGGTCGCCGACCGCTTCCGCGTCCAGGACCGCAAGGTCACCCCACTGCGGGTCAGTCACGCCTTCCACTCACCGCTCATGGAGCCGATGCTGGCGGACTTCCGCAAGGTCGCGGAGAGTCTGTCGTACGAGCGTCCGAAGCTGCCCCTGGTCTCCACGGTGACCGGTGAGAGCGCGACTTCGGACGAGCTGATGTCGGCGGACTACTGGGTCGCCCATGTGCGCCGTCCGGTGCGTTTCGCCGACGCCGTCCAAACACTCGCCGGGCAGGGCGCCGGCCGCTTTGTGGAACTCGGCCCGGACGGCACCCTCACCGCCCTCGCCCAGGCCTCCCTCGACGACACCGAGGCCACGGTGCTCGTGCCGGTGCTGCGCAAGGACCGGCCCGAGACACCGTCCGCCCTCACCGCCCTCGCCACCCTGTTCGTGCACGGCGCCCACGCCGACTGGGGCACCTTCACGGGCGCCGACCGGGGCCCGACCCCGAACCTGCCGACGTACGCCTTCCAACGCCGCCGTCACTGGCCGGACTTCACCGGCGTCACCCTCGGCGATCTCGGTTCGGCGGGCGTCGGCTCGGCCGAACACCCGCTGCTCGGCGCCGCCGTGCGCGTGGCCGGCAGCGAGGAGGCGCTGTTCACCGGGCGGCTCTCCCTCCGGTCGCATCCGTGGCTGCGCGACCACGCCGTGTCCGGCACGGTCCTCTTCCCGGGCACCGGATTCCTCGAACTCGCCCTGTGCGCCGCCGGACGGCTCGGCTACGACCGCGTCGACGAACTGACCATCGCCGCCCCGCTGATCGTGCCCGAGCGCACCGGACGGCTCGTCCAGGTCAGGGTGGGCGCGCCCGACGAGTCGGACACGCGCACCGTGGAGGTGTACTCGCGCGCCGAGGACGCCCTCGACACCGATCCGTGGACACTGAACGCCAGCGGCTCGCTGGCCGCCGACCCGGCGCCCGACACCGCGGACCCCGATCTGACCGCCTGGCCCCCGCCGAACGCCGAGGCCGTCCCCATGGAGGGCTTCTACGACCGCTTCGCCGAGGCGGGATTCGCCTACGGGGCGGTCTTCCAGGGGCTGCGCGCGGTCTGGCGGCGCGGTGAGGAGGTCTTCGCCGAGGTCGGGCTGCCCGACGAGCACGATCGGCTCGCAGGCGACTTCGGTCTCCACCCGGCGCTCCTGGACTCCGCCCTGCACGCGATGATGTTCGTGTCACTGGCCGACGCCGGCCAGGGCAGGCTGCCGTTCTCCTGGAACGGGGTGTCGTTGCGTGCGTCCGGCGCGCGGGCCCTGCGCGTCCGGATGGTGCAGGCCGGTCCGGAAGCCGTCGCCCTGCAGCTGGCCGACCCGGCGGGCGGCAGGGTCGCCGACGTCGAGTCGCTGCTGCTGCGCCAGGTCTCCGGCGACCTCGCCGCTCGCGCCGAGGCCGACGGTCACCGCGACGGCCTCTTCCAGGTGGACTGGACGAAGGTGTCGCCGCCCGAGCGGGACGCGTCCCCGGCGGGCGCCCTCGCGGCGGTGGGCGCCGTCGGTCCCGTACCCGGCGCGGCGTCGTATCCGACCCTGGCCGAACTGCCTGCCGCCGTCCCCGCGACCGTGCTGTTCGCCGCAGGCAGCGGCCTGAGCGGCGCGGACGGTGACACGGCGGTCGCCGCCCGTGCCGTCACCGGTCGCGTCCTGGACGCCGTACGGTCCTGGCTCGCCGACGAGCGGTTCGAGGAGTCACGCCTGGTGATCGTCACCGAGGGGGCGGTCGCCCTCGACGGAACGGCTCCCGATCCGGCCCTGGCCGCGGTGTGGGGCCTGCTGCGGGCCGCGCGCGCCGAGGCACCCGACCGGTTCGCCCTGCTCGACACCGACGGTACGGAAGCGTCTCGCGCAGCGCTCGCCCAGGCCCTCGGCACCGGCGAACCGGAGCTCGCGCTGCGGGACGGCGTGCCGCACGCGCCCCGCCTCGGCCGCGTCCCGGCCGGGGAGGGACTCCCGCTCCCGGCGGCTGCACCGGCCTGGCACCTGGACAGTGTGGAGAAGGGCACCCTGGACAGCCTGGCCCTGATCCCCTTCCCCGAGGCCGCGGCGGAGTTGACGGAGGGACAGGTCCGTATCGCCGTACGCGCGGCGGGCGTCAACTTCCGCGACGTCCTCAACGCGCTCGGTATGTATCCGGGCGAAGCCGGCCTGCTGGGCGGCGAGGGTGCGGGTGTGGTGACCGAGGTCGGTCCTGGTGTGTCGGGGCTGGCCGTCGGTGACCGGGTGTTCGGCATGTTCCCCGGTTCCTTCGGGCCGGTGGCGGTGGCGGACGCGCGGACGGTGGCCCGGGTGCCTCGGGGCTGGTCGTTCGCCGAGGCGGCGTCGGTGCCGATCGTGTTCCTGACCGCGTACTACGCGCTCACCGACCTGGGGGCTGTGCGGTCCGGCGAATCGGTGCTGGTGCACGCGGCCGCGGGCGGTGTGGGGATGGCTGCCGTGCAGTTGGCGCGGCATCTGGGTGCGGAGGTGTTCGGTACGGCGAGTGCCGGCAAGTGGGACACCCTGCGGGAGCTGGGTCTGGACGAGGGGCACATCGCCTCCTCGCGTGACCTGGCTTTCGAGGGTGCGTTCCTCGCGGCGACCGGCGGCAGGGGCGTGGATGTCGTACTGGACTCGCTGGCGGGTGAGTTCGTGGACGCGTCGTTGCGTCTGCTGCCGCGGGGCGGCCGGTTCCTGGAGATGGGCAAGACCGATGTCCGTGACCCGGAGGCGGTGGCGGCCGGGCATTCCGGTGTGATGTACCGGGCCTTCGACCTGTGGGAGGCCGGTCCGGAGCGGATCGGGCACATGCTGTCCGACCTGGTCGCCCTGTTCGAGGAGGGGGTGCTCGAACCCCTTCCGGTCACCTGCTGGGACGTACGGCAGGCCCCCGAGGCGTTCCGCCACCTGTCGCAGGCGCGGCACGTGGGCAAGGTGGTCCTCACCGTCCCGGCGCCGCTCGACCCGCAGGGGACCGTCCTGGTGACCGGTGGCACGGGTGGTCTGGGTGCGCTGGTGGCCCGTCATCTGGTGACCGAGCACGGTGTACGGCATCTGCTGCTGGCCGGCCGCCGTGGACTCGACGCCCCGGGTGCCCCCGAACTCGTGGCGGAGCTCAGTGACTTGGGTGCCGAGGTTGAGGTGGCGGCCCTGGATGTGGCCGATCGTGACCAGTTGGCCGTCGTGCTGGCTGGACGTCAGCTGACTGCCGTGGTGCACACGGCAGGCATCGTCGACGACGGTGTGGTGTCCTCCCTGACCGAGGAGCGACTCGCCGCGGTGATGCGGCCGAAGGCGGACGCGGTCACGCATCTGCACGAGCTGACCCGCGACGCCGACCTGTCCGCCTTCGTGGTCTTCTCCTCCGTCGCCGGAACGTTCGGCAGCGCGGGTCAGGCCAACTACGCGGCCGCGAACGCCTTCCTGGACGCGTTCGCCGCCCGCCGCCGTGCGTCGGGTCTCCCGGCGGTGTCCCTCGCGTGGGGTGCGTGGGCGCCCGGTGCGGGCATGACCGCCGATCTGACCGAGGCGGACCTGCGCCGCATGGCCCGCGGCGGTATGCGGCCGCTCACCGCCGAACAGGGGCTCGCACTCCTCGACTCCGCAGGGCTCACGGCCTTCACGGCCCCCGCCCACCGGGCTCTGCTGCTGCCGGTGAACCTTGACCTCCAGGCGCTGCGGGCGCACGCCGAGGCCGTACCGCCGTTGCTGCGCGGCCTGGTGCGGGCCCCGGCGCGGCGGGCCGCGCGGACGGCGGCCGGGGTCGGCGCGGAGCGGGAGGATCTCCAGGCCCGTCTGGCGGCGCTCGCGCCGGCCGACCGGGAGCAGTACCTCGTCGATCTCGTCTGTGCCCAGGCGGCGGCGACCCTCGGCCACGCCTCGGCGGACGAGATCGAACCGGACCAGGCGTTCAAGGAGCTGGGCTTCGACTCGCTCACCGCCGTCGAACTGCGCAACCGGCTCAACGCGGTCACCCGGCTGCGGCTTCCGGCGACGTCGGTGTTCGACCACCCGACGCCGACGGCGCTGGCGGCGCATCTGCTGGAGGGGATCACCGTGCCGGAGGCGTCCGGCACGGGTGCGGGCGAGGGCCCGGGCGCGGCCGTGCCGGCGGCGCCGCTCCTGGTCGAACTGGACCGGCTGGAGGCGGCGCTCGGCGCCGCCGCGGTCGGCGGGGACGACCACGCGACGATCACTTCCCGGCTCCAGCGGCTGACGGCGAAGTGGCAGGAGAGCGCAACGAAGGGCGGCGGTGCCGGACACGACAACGGCACCGGCTCCGGGGGTTCCGGAGCGGCACTCGCCGACGTCGACGACGGGGGACTGGACTCCGTCGAGACGGCGGACGAGCTGTTCGACCTGATCGACAAAGAACTCGGGATGTCGTGATCAGCCGCGGGAAACCGTCGGCATCGGCTCAGGGATGTGGCGTTGGTGGCTGAAGACGGCAAGACGGACGACAAGTACGTCGAGTACCTCAAGCGGTTGACCGCCGAACTGCGGCAGACACGAAGGCAGTTGCGGGAGGTGGAGGAACGCGACCGGGAACCGGTCGCGATCGTGGCGATGAGCTGCCGCTACCCCGGCGGGGTGGAGAGCCCGGAGGAGCTGTGGCGGCTCGTCGACGAGGGCGGGGACGCCATCTCCGGCTTCCCCGCCGACCGCGGCTGGGACGTCGAGGCGGGCTACGACCCCGACCCCGACAACCCCGGCACCTTCTACGCGCTCGGCGGCGGCTTCCTGCACGAGGCGTCCCGTTTCGACGCGGACTTCTTCGGGATCTCGCCGCGTGAGGCGCTGGCGATGGACCCGCAGCAGCGGCTGCTGCTGGAGATCTCCTGGGAGGCGTTCGAGCGGGCCGGGATCGCCCCGGCCTCGGTGCGCGGCAGCAGCACCGGCGTCTTCGTCGGCGCCGCCACCTCCGGCTACGGGGCCGGCGTGAGCGAGTTCCCGGACGGGGTGCAGGGCCTGCTGCTGGCGGGCAACGCCACCTCGGTCGCCTCCGGCCGCATCGCCTACACCCTGGGCCTGGAGGGGCCCACCGTCACCGTCGACACGGCCTGCTCGTCCTCGCTCGTCGCCCTGCACTGGGCGTGCCAGGCGCTGCGCCGCGGCGAATGCGACCTGGCGCTCGCGGGCGGTGTCGCCGTGATGGCCACCCCGGCGATGTTCTACGAGTTCAGCCGCCAGCGCGGTCTGGCCGCCGACGGCCGCTGCAAGGCGTTCTCCGACGACGCCGACGGCACCGGCTGGGCGGAGGGCGCCGGCATGCTGCTCGTGGAGCGGCTCTCGGACGCCCGCCGCCTGGGCCACCCGGTCCTGGCCGTCGTCCGCGGCACCGCGGTCAACTCCGACGGCGCCTCCAACGGCCTGACCGCCCCCAACGGCCCGTCCCAGCAGCGGGTCATCCGCGCGGCCCTGGCCAACGCGGGACTCGCCCCCGCCGACGTGGACGCCGTCGACGCGCACGGCACCGGCACCTCGCTCGGTGACCCGATCGAGGCGCAGGCCCTGCTCGCCGCCTACGGCCAGGACCGTGCACAGCCGCTGTGGCTGGGATCCCTGAAGTCCAACATCGGGCACACCCAGTCGGCCGCCGGCGTCGGCAGCATCATCAAGATGGTCGAGGCGATGCGGCACGGCGTGCTGCCGCGCACCCTGCACGTCTCCGAGCCGTCCCGGCACGTCGACTGGTCGGCCGGGGCCGTGCGCCTGCTCACCGAGCCCGTCGACTGGCCGGAGGCGGGCCGCCCGCGCCGCGCCGGTGTGTCCTCCTTCGGTATCAGCGGCACCAACGCGCACGCCGTCATCGAGCAGGCTCCCGCCGCCGGACCGGACGAGCCCGCCGCGCCCGCCGCGGAGCCGCCGACCCCCGCCGCCGAGCCCCGGACCCTGCCCGTCGTGCCGTGGCCGGTGTCCGCGCGCAGCGAGGAGGCCCTGCGGGCACAGGCCGCCCGGCTGCTGGACCGGCTGCGGGACCAGGGCGAGCCGCCGCGCCCGCTGGACGTCGGCCACGCGCTCGCCACCACCCGGGCCGCTCTGGAACACCGCGCGATCGTCCTGGCCGCCGACCACGACACCGCGGTACGCGAACTGACCGCGCTCGCCGACGGTTCCGCCGGCACCGCGACCGTCCGGGGCCGCACCGTGCGCGGCGCCACCGCTTTCCTGTTCGCCGGTCAGGGATCCCAACGGCTCGGCATGGGCCGTGAGTTGTACGCCACCCATCCGGTCTTCGCCGCGGCGTTCGACGCCGTGGACGCCGAACTGCCCTTCAGCCTGCGGGAGATCGTCTTCGGCGAGGACGCGGACCGGCTGAACCGCACCGAGTACGCGCAGCCCGCGCTCTTCGCCCTCGAAGTCGCCCTTCATCGTCTGCTGGAGTCCTGGGGCGTCACCGCGAAGTTCCTGCTGGGCCACTCCGTCGGCGAGCTGGCGGCCGCGCATGTGGCCGGGGTGTGGTCGCTGGCGGACGCCTGCCGACTCGTGGTGGCGCGCGGCCGGCTGATGCAGGCCCTGCCCGCGGGCGGTGCGATGGCCGCGCTCCAGGCCACCGAGGAGGAGGTGCTGCCCCTGCTCGACGACCGGGTCGGCATCGCCGCCGTCAACGGGCCCGGCGCGGTGGTGATCTCCGGTGCCGCCGACGCCGTGGAGGAGGCGGCCGCGCACATGCGTTCCCAGGGACGCAAGGTGACGGCCCTGCGGGTCAGCCACGGCTTCCACTCCCCGCTGATGGAGCCCATGCTCCAGGAGTTCCGGGCGGTCGCCGAGACCCTCACCTACCATCCGCCCCGGCTGACGATCGTCTCCGACGTGACCGGCGAGACCGCCCGCCCCGCCGACCTGTGCTCACCTGACTACTGGGTCCGGCACGTCCGCGAGCCCGTCCGGTTCGCCGACGGGATACGGCTGCTGGCCAAGCGCCGGGTGGCCCGCTTCGTCGAACTGGGCCCCGACGGCACCCTCACCGCCCTCGCGCAGGGCTGCTTCGAGGGCGAGGCGCCGGCCGCCGTACCCACGTTGCGCAAGGACCGGCCGGAGCCCGCCGCGCTGATGGCGGCGGTCGCAGGCGCCTTCGCCCATGGCACGCCCGTCGACTGGCCGGCCGTGTTCGCGGGGACCGGCGCCCGGGACGTGGACCTGCCGACGTACGCCTTCCGCAGGGAACGCTTCTGGCTGGAGCCCACTCCGCCGTCCGCCGCCGTCGGCCACCCGGGCGACACCGGCGCCGGGGACACGGGCTTCTGGACGGCCGTCGCCGACGAGGACATCGCCGCTCTGGCCGACACCCTGGACGTCGACGAAGGGCTCGTACGGCCCCTCGTGCCCGCCCTGTCGTCGTGGTGGCGCGGACGACGGGAGCTCGGCCGGGTCGACCGGCTGCGGTACCGCGTCGCCTGGCACCCCCTCGATCCGGCCGCCGGCGGCACGCTCACCGGACGCTGGCTCGTCCTCGCCCCCGCCGGAACGGGCGACGGCCCCCCGGCCGGAGCCGTGACCGACGCCCTGACGACCGGCGGGGCCGAAGCCGTGCTCCGGGAGTACGCCCCCGACGAGGAACGCGCCGAACTCGCCGCCCGGCTCACCGGCCTCGGCCCCTGGGCCGGCGTCCTCGCCCTGCCCGTCGAGGGCGATCAGGCGTCACCGGCCGACACACTGCTGCGCACGCTCCGGCTGGTGCAGGCCCTCGGCGACGCCGAGGTGACCGCACCGCTGTGGCTCGCCACCCGCGGCGCGGTGGCCACCGCCCGCTCCGACGACGCCCCCGAGCCGGCGCAGGCCGCGCTGTGGGGCCTGGGCCGGGTGGCCGCACTGGAGCTGGCCGGCCGGTGGGGCGGCCTCGTCGACCTGCCGCCCACCGTCGACCGGCGGGCCGCGGCACGGCTCGCCGCGGTGCTGGCCCGGCCCGGCGACGAGGACCAGCTCGCCGTCCGCGCCTCCGGCGTTTTCGTACGCCGTCTGCTGCACGCCGAGGACCCGGCTGCCCCGCACACCGGCGCGGACGGCTGGCAGCCGCGCGGCACCGTCCTGATCACCGGCGGCACCGGCGCGCTGGGTGCCCGGGTCGCCCGCTGGGCCGCCGAACAGGGCGCCGAGCACCTCGTCCTGACCGGCCGACGCGGCCCCGACGCACCCGGCGCCGCCGATCTGACGGCCGCGCTCACCGCGCTCGGCGCCCGCGTGACCATCGAGGCCTGCGACATCGCCGACCGCGCGGCCGTCGAGGACCTGCTGACCCGCCACACCGTCGACGCCGTCGTCCACGCCGCCGGCGTCACCGACACCCTGCCGCTGCCCGAGGCCGACGCCGACCGCCTTCGCCCGGTCCTCGCCGCCAAGGCGCACGGCGCCGCCCACCTCGACGCGGTGCTGCGGGCCCAGGGCGACCGCCCGCTCGACGCGTTCGTGCTGTTCTCCTCCATCGCCGGCGTGTGGGGCAGCGGAGGCCAGACCGCCTACGCCGCCGCCAACGCCTACCTCGACGGCCTGGCCGAACAGCGGCGCGCCCGCGGCGCCACCGCCACCTCCATCGCCTGGGGACCCTGGGCCGACGGCGGCATGGCCGCCGAGGACGGGGCCGAGGAGTATCTGCGCCGACGCGGCCTCGCCGCCCTCGACCCGGACACGGCCCTCGCCGCGCTCCGCCGCGTCCTCCAGCAGGGCGCCACCGGCCAGGTCGTCGCCGACGTCGACTGGTCACGGTTCGCCCCCGGCTTCACCAGCGCCCGTCCCAGCCCGCTCCTCGCCGACCTGCCCGAGGCACGGGACGCGCTGCGCACCGGGCGGACCGACCCGGACGACGGCGGAGCCGCCGCGGCCCTGCGCGGACGCCTGGCGGGCCGCCCGGCCGCCGAACGCACCCGCGCCCTCCTGGAGCTGATCCGCACCCACGCCGCCGCCGTCCTCGGCCACGCCGACGCGGGGCTGCTGGAGACCCGGCGCGCCTTCCGCGACTCCGGCTTCGACTCCCTGACCGCCGTCGAACTGCGCAACCGCCTCGCCGCCGAGACCGGCCTGGCCCTGCCCGCCACGCTCGTCTTCGACCACCCCACCCCCGTCGACCTCGCCGCGTTCGTGCACGGCGAGCTGTTCGACGACACCAGGCCCGCACACCCCGACGGCACGGGTGGCGCGGCACGCGCGGAGCGCGCGGCCGACGACCCGGTCGTCGTCGTCGGCATGGGCTGCCGTCTGCCCGGCGACGTGACCGGGCCCGACGAGCTGTGGGACCTCGTCGCCACCGGACGGGACGCGATCACCCGGTTCCCCACCGACCGCGGCTGGGACCTCGACGCGCTCTACCACCCCGAACCGGGCCGCCCCGGCACCAGCTACACCCGGCACGGTGGCTTCCTCACCGGAGTCGCCGACTTCGACCCCGACTTCTTCGGCATCTCGCCGCGCGAGGCCGTCGCCATGGATCCACAGCAGCGGCTGCTGCTGGAGACCTCGTGGGAGGCGCTGGAACGCGCCGCCATCGCCCCCGGCGGCCTGCGCGGCAGCCGTACCGGCGTGTTCATGGGCTCCAACGGCCAGGACTATCCCGCCCTGCTGCTCAGCACACCCGACGCCGGGGACGGCTACCTCGGCACCGGCAACGCCGCCGCCGTGGTCTCCGGCCGGATCGCCTACGTCCTCGGCCTCGAAGGACCGACCCTCACCGTCGACACCGCCTGCTCGTCCTCGCTCGTCGCCCTCCACCTCGCGGTGCAGGCGCTGCGGGCGGGCGAGTGCGACCTCGCCCTCGCCGGCGGTGTCACCGTCATGTCGACCCCGGGCGCCTTCCTGGAGTTCAGCCGGCAGCGCGGGCTGGCGGCGGACGGCCGGTGCAAGGCGTTCTCCGACGACGCCGACGGCACCGGCTGGGCCGAGGGCGTGGGCGTGCTCGTCGTGGAGCGGCTCTCCGACGCCCGCCGCAACGGGCACCCGGTCCTCGCGGTGGTCGCCGGTTCCGCCGTCAACCAGGACGGCGCCAGCAACGGCCTGACCGCCCCCAACGGACCGGCCCAGCAGCGGGTCATCCGCGCCGCCCTGGCCGACGCCGGCCTCACCCCGGCCGAGGTGGACGCGGTGGAGGCGCACGGCACCGGGACGACCCTGGGCGACCCGATCGAGGCCCAGGCGCTGCTGGCCGCCTACGGTCAGGACCGCGAACAGCCCCTGTGGCTGGGCTCGTTGAAGTCCAACATCGGCCACACCCAGGCCGCCGCCGGTGTCGCCGGCATCATCAAGATGGTCATGGCCATGCGGCACGGCGTGCTGCCGCTCACCTTGCACGCCGAAGCCCCCAGCACCCATGTCGACTGGTCGGCGGGCGCCGTGGAACTGCTCGCCGAGAGCACGCCCTGGTCCGGCGGCGACCGGCCGCGCCGCGCCGGAATCTCCGCCTTCGGCGTCTCCGGCACCAACGCCCACGTCATCGTCGAACAGCCCGGGGACGAACACCGGTCGCCGGCCGACGACCAGCCGCGTGACGCCGCGCGGCAGGAGGCCGGGGCCGGACGCCCGCTGCCCTGGGTGATCTCCGGCGCGTCCGAGAACGCCCTGCGCGAGCAGGCCGAACGGCTCCTCGCCCACGTCGAGGCCCGGCCCGGCCTCACCGCCGCGGGCCTCGGCCTCGCCCTCGCCACCACCCGTACCGGGCTCGGGAACCGTGCCGTCCTGCTGGGCGCCGACCGGGCCGGACTGCTGGCCGCCCTCACGTCCCTGGTCCGGGGCGAGCCCGGCTTCGGCGGCGTCACCGGCCGCGCCCGGCCCGACGGCCGTACGGCGTTCCTCTTCGCGGGCCAGGGCGCCCAACGTCCTGGCATGGGAAGGGAGTTGTACGAGACGTACCCGGTGTTCGCGGACGCCTTCGACGCCGTGTGCGCACAGGTCGACGCGGAACTGCCGCGCCCGCTGCGGGAGATCGTCCTCGGGGACGACACGGAGGCGCTCGGCCGCACCGAGTTCACCCAGCCCGCCCTGTTCGCGCTGGAAGTGGCGCTGTTCCGGCTGCTGGAGTCGTGGGGCGTCCGTCCCGACGTACTGGCCGGACACTCCATCGGTGAGATCGCGGCCGCGCATGTGGCGGGGGTGTGGTCGCTGGCGGACGCGTGCCGGCTGGTGGTGGCGCGCGGCCGGCTGATGCAGGCGCTGCCGGAGGACGGGGCGATGGTGGCCCTCCAGGCCACCGAGGAGGAGGTCCTGCCGTTCCTGGACGATACACGGGTCGGGATCGCCGCGGTCAACGGCCCCCGGGCGGTGGTCGTCGCCGGAGACGCCGAAGCAGTGGCGGAGGTCGCGGACCGCTTCCGTGCCCAGGACCGCAAGGTCACGGCGCTGCGGGTGAGCCACGCCTTCCACTCACCGCTGATGGAGCCCATGCTGGCCGGCTTCCGCGAGGTCGCGGAAAGCCTGACGTACGAGCGTCCCCACCTGCCCCTCGTCTCGACGGTCACCGGCGAGCCCGCCACGGCCGAGGAGCTGTGCTCCCCCGACTACTGGGTCCGTCACGTCCGCCGGCCGGTCCGCTTCGCCGACGCGGTGGCCGCCCTGGAGTCCGAGGGCGTCACCCGGTTCCTGGAGCTGGGCCCCGACGGCACCCTCACCGCACTGGCCCACGCCTCGCTCACCGACGGAGAACCGGTCGCGGTCCCGGCCCTGCGCCCCGACCGCCCCGAGCCCGCGACCCTGCTCGTGGCGGCCGCGACCCTCTTCGCGGACGGCGCCGAGGTCACCTGGTCCGCGTTCTTCCCCGCCGAGCGCCCCGCCGAGCTGCCCACCTACGCCTTCCAGCACGGCCGCCACTGGCCGCGCCCGGCCGGCGGACACGTCGGCGACCTGCGCTCGGCCGGTCTGTCCGCCGCCGGTCACCCGCTGCTCGGCGCCGCCGTCACCCTCGCCGACAGCGGGGCCGCGCTCTTCACCGGACGGCTGTCCACCGGGCTCCAGCCGTGGCTGGCCGACCACGTCGTCGCCGGTTCCGTACTGCTGCCCGGCACCGCCTTCCTGGAACTCGCCCTCCACACCGCGGACCGCGTCGGCTGCGCCCAGGTGGAGGAACTCACGCTGCACACACCGCTGGTGCTGCCCGCCCAGGGAGCCGCCCAGCTCCAGGTCACCGTCGGCGCCCCCGATCCCGCCGGGCGGCGCGAGATCGGCGTGTACTCCCGCCCCGCGGACGGCTCCGACGCCGACGGACCCGACGACGAGCCGTGGATCCGGCACGCGAGCGGCACCCTGCTGCCCGAGCCCGCCGTACCGGCTGCGGAAGCGGGCGCGCGACCGCCCGCCGACGCCGTCGGGATCCCCACGGACGCCCTCTACGAGAAGCTGGCGGGGACCGGTCTGTCGTACGGGCCGCTGTTCCGCGGACTGACCTCCCTCCGGCGGCACGGTGACGACCTGTTCGCCGAGGTGGGCCTGCCCGACGAGGCCGCCCCGGACGCCCGCCGCTACGGCATCCACCCCGCCCTGCTGGACTCGGTGCTGCACGCCCTTGGAGCCGCCCCGCCGGCCCCCGGCGGCACGGCGGCAGGGGAGCCCGCCCCGGGCCTTCCCTTCTCGTGGACCGGCGTCACCCTGCACGCCACCGGCGCGTCACGGCTCCACGCCCGGCTGCGGACCACCGGCAGCGGCTCGGTCGCCCTCGACCTGGCCGATCCGTCCGGCGCACCCGTCGCCACCATCGGATCCCTCACCCTGCGCGCCCTCACCGCACCGGCCGGCGAGACCGTGGAAACCCCTCACGGCGAACTGCTGCACCAGGTGGACTGGACGCCGCTCCCGCTGGACGGACCCTCCGCGGTGTCGTCGGCACCCCTGCCGTCATCCCTCCCGACCACTCTGCCGACGACCGGAGCCGACGCGGGAGAGGACGTGCTGATCAGCGTGGCACCCCCGGCCGGTGACCCCGGGGAGGCGGCGCACACGGCCACCGCGCACGTGCTGGAGCTGGTGCGCGCCTGGCTGGCGCAGGAGCGCTTCGAGGGCGCCCGGCTGGTGGTGGTCACCGAAGGCGCGGTCACGCTCGACGCGCCGGCCCCCGATCCCGCCCTGGCCGCGGTGTGGGGTCTGGTGCGGGCGGCACGGGCGGAGCACCCGGGGCGGTTCGCGCTCATCGACGTGGACGGTGCCGACGAGTCCTGGGCGGTCGTCCCGGCCGCGCTCGCCTCAGGTGAGGCCGAGGCCGCCATACGAGTCGGCACCGTCTTCACCCCGCGACTGGCCCCGGCCGCGACCGGCCGCGACCTCACGCCTCCCGCGGGCGAGTCGGCCTGGCGGCTGGCCATCGCGGAGCAGGGAACCCTGGAAGGACTGGCCCTGCGGCCCGCCCTGGAGGCGGAAGCGGAACTGGCGCCCGGTCACGTCCGCGTCGCGGTGCGGGCCGCCGGTGTCAACTTCCGTGACGTGCTCAACGCGCTCGGCATGTATCCCGGCGACGCGAAGGACTTCGGTCTGGAGGGCGCCGGACTGGTGACCGAGACCGGTCCCGGGGTCACCGGGCTGGCTGTCGGCGACCGCGTGATGGGACTGTTCTCCGGCTCGTTCGGACCGGTGGCCGTGGCGGACGCCCGCACGGTGGCCCGGATCCCGGCCGGCTGGACGTTCGCGCAGGCCGCGTCGGTGCCGCTCGTGTTCCTGACCGCGCACTACGCCCTCCACGACCTCGCGGACCTGCGGGCCGGCGAGTCGGTCCTGGTGCACGCGGCGACCGGCGGCGTGGGCATGGCCGCCCTCCAACTGGCCCGGCACCGGGGCGCCGAGGTGTTCGGCACGGCGAGCGCCGCCAAACGGGACACGCTGCGCGGTCTCGGACTGGACGACGCGCACATCGCCTCCTCCCGCGAGACCGATTTCGAGTCGGCCTTCCGCACCGCGACCGGCGGCCGCGGCATGGACGTCGTCCTGGACTCCCTGGCCGGGGAGTTCGTCGACGCGTCGCTGAGGCTGCTGCCCCGCGGCGGCCGCTTCCTGGAGATGGGCAAGACCGACATCCGTGACGCGGAGACCGTCGCCGCCGAGCACCCGGGCGTGACGTACCGCGCCTTCGACCTGTGGGACGCCGGTCCGGAGCGGATCGGCCACATGCTGTCCGACCTGGTCGCCCTGTTCGAGGAGGGGGTGCTCGAACCCCTTCCGGTCACCTGCTGGGACGTACGGCAGGCCCCCGAGGCGTTCCGCCACCTGTCCCAGGCGCGGCACGTGGGCAAGGTGGTCCTCACCGTCCCGGCGCCGCTCGACCCGCAGGGGACCGTCCTGGTGACCGGTGGCACCGGCGGCCTGGGCGCGCTGGTGGCCCGCCACCTGGTCACCGAGCACGGTGTACGGCATCTGCTGCTGGCCGGCCGCCGTGGACTCGACGCCCCTGGCGCTCGCGAACTCGTGGCGGAGCTGGGCGGCTTGGGTGCCGCGGTCGAGGTGGCGGCCCTGGACGTGGCGGACCGAGACCAGTTGGCCGCGGTGCTGGCTGGGCGCTCCCTGACCGCCGTGGTGCATGCGGCGGGTGTCCTGGACGACGGTGTGGTCTCCGCCCTGACTCCTGAGCGGTTCGCGACGGTGATGCGGCCGAAGGCGGACGCGGTGGCGCATCTGCACGAGCTGACCCGGGACGCCGACCTCTCCGCGTTCGTGGTCTTCTCCTCGGTCGCGGGGACGTTCGGCGGCGCGGGTCAGGCCAACTACGCGGCCGCCAACGCCTTCCTGGACGCCTTCGCCGCCCGCCGCCGCTCCGCCGGTCTGCCCGCGGTGTCCCTCGCGTGGGGCCCCTGGGCGCCCGGCGCGGGCATGACCGCCGAGCTGACCGAGGCGGACCTGCGGCGCATGGCCCGCGGCGGTATGCGGCCGCTCGCCCCCGCCCAGGGCCTCGGCGCCCTGGACGCGGCCCTGCGACGGACCGAACCCGTCCTCGTGGCCCTCGCGCTCGACCGGCGCGTGCTGCGGGACCGGCAGGCGGTGGCGGCCCTGCCCGCCATGCTGCGCGGCCTGGCCGTCACCCCGGCGCGCCGCACGGCGGCCACGGCGGCCGGTTCCGACGCCGGGCCGAGCTTCAGGACCCGACTCGCGGCGCTCGGCCGGCCCGAACGGGAGACGGCGGTCCTGGACCTCGTACGGACCCAGACGGCCCTGGTGCTGGGCCACGCCGGCCCGGACACCGTGGAGCCCGGCCGGGACTTCCGCGGCCTCGGCATCGACTCACTGACCGCCGTCGAACTGCGCAACCGCCTCAACGCGGCGACCGGACTGCGACTGCCGGCGACGCTGGTGTTCGACTACCCCTCGCCGCAGGCGCTCGCGCGCCACATCGGCGCCGGACTCCTCGACACCGAACCGCCGGCCGCGACCGTCGGCGCGCCCGCGACCGTCCGTGCCGCCGACCCGGCCGACGACGACGCGCGGATCGCGATCGTCGGCATCGGCTGCCGCTTCCCCGGTGGCGTACGCGGACCGGAGGACTTCTGGCGGCTGCTCGCCGACGGCGTGGACGCGATCGGGGCACCGCCCGCCGACCGCGGCTGGCACACGGACGGCGTCCAGGGCGGATTCCTCTACGACGCCGCCGAGTTCGACGCGGACTTCTTCGGGATCTCGCCGCGCGAGGCGGTGTCCATGGACCCCCAGCAGCGACTCCTGCTGGAGATCTCCTGGGAGGCGCTGGAGCGGGCCGCGATCGACCCGCGCGGCCTGCACGGATCCCGTACCGGAGTGTTCGTCGGCACGAACTACCAGGGGTACGGATCCGCCGCGCACGACGTCCCCGAGGACGCGCGGGGACAGCTCCTGACCGGGCACGCCGCCAGCGTGGCCTCCGGCCGCGTCGCCTATGTGCTGGGCCTGGAGGGCCCGGCGGTCACCGTGGACACCGCCTGCTCGTCCTCCCTCGTGGCCCTGCACTGGGCGGCCCAGTCGCTGCGGTCCGGCGAGTGCGACCTGGCGCTCGCCGGCGGGGTGACGGTGATGGCGACGCCGGGCGCGTTCGCCGAGTTCGACCGGCAGGGCGGGCTCGCCGGCGACCACCGCTGCAAGGCCTTCTCGGACGACGCCGACGGCACCGGCTGGGGCGAGGGCGCCGGCATCCTCCTGCTGGAGCGGCTCTCCGACGCCCGCCGCAACGGCCACCCGGTGCTCGCCGTGGTCCGCGGCAGCGCCGTCAACTCGGACGGCGCCAGCAACGGACTCACCGCGCCCAACGGGCCCTCGCAGCAGCGCGTCATCCGCGCCGCGCTGGCGGCAGGCGGGCTCACCCCCGCCGAGGTCGACGCCGTGGAGGCGCACGGCACCGGCACCGCGCTCGGCGACCCGATCGAGGCCCAGGCCCTGCTCGCCACCTACGGGCAGGACCGCGAACAGCCCCTGTGGCTCGGGTCGGTGAAGTCCAACATCGGCCACACCCAGGCCGCCGCCGGTGTCGCCGGCGTCATCAAGACCGTGCTGGCGATGCGGCACGGAACCCTGCCGCGCACCCTGCACCTCAGCCGGCCCACCACCCACGTCGACTGGACGGCCGGCCGGATCGAACTGCTCGCCGAACCGGTGGCCTGGCCGGACACCGGACACCCGCGGCGCGCCGCGGTCTCCTCGTTCGGCATCAGCGGCACCAACGCCCATGTCGTCCTGGAGGAGGGCATCGGGGAACACCTCCCCGGGGAGCCGCAGCCCCTCGAACCGCGGACCGCCGGACCGGTCGCCTGGACGCTGAGCGGACGGTCGGCCGCCGCCCTGCGCGGGCAGGCCGAGCGGCTGCGCGCCCGCCTGACCGCCGACCCCGAACCGACCCCCGCCGACGTGGCGCACTCCCTCGCCACCGGCCGCGCGACCTTCGAACACCGGGCCGTGGTGGTCGCCGAGGACCGGGACGCGCTCCTGGCCGCGCTGGCCGCGCTCGGCCGCGGCGAGGACACCGCCGCGGTCGTCCGCGGGCGCACCGGACCGGGGGGCCGCACGGCGTTCCTGTTCAGCGGCCAGGGCTCCCAGCGGCCCGGCACGGGCCGGGAACTCCTCGCACACTTCCCGGTGTACGCCGAGGCCTTCCACCGCGTCTGCGCCGCGTTCGCCCCGCACCTCGACGTACCGCTGGCCGACGTCGTCCTCGCCCCCGAGGGCACGGAGCGGGCCGGCCTGCTGGACCGCACCGCCTACACCCAGCCCGCCCTGTTCGCCGTCCACGTGGCGCTCCACGCACTGGTGCGCTCCTGGGGGGTCGCGCCGGACGCGCTGATGGGGCACTCCATCGGCGAACTGTCCGCCGCCCATGTCTCCGGAGTGCTGTCGCTGCCCGACGCGTGCGCCCTGGTCGCGGCCCGCGGCCGGCTGATGGAGGCGCTGCCCGAGGGCGGCGCCATGACCGCCGTACAGGCGTCCGAGGACGAGGTGGCGCCGCTGCTCGCCGGACGGGACCGGCACATCGCGGTCGCCGCCGTCAACGGCCCCGCGTCGGTGGTGGTCTCCGGTGACGAGGACGCCGTCCGTGACATCGAGGGGCATTTCGCCGCGCTGGGCCGAAAGACTAGGCGTTTGCGGGTCAGCCATGCGTTTCACTCGGCGCATATGGACGCGATGCTTGCGGAGTTCGAAGAGGTCGCACGCGGCGTGCGCTACGCCGCGCCCGCGATCCCGATCGTCTCCAACGTGACGGGCGACCGGGCCACCGAGGCCGAACTGACCTCGCCGGACCACTGGGTGCGGCATGTGCGGCAGACCGTGCGCTACGCGGACGGCGTGCGCCGCCTGCGCCAGGACGGCGTCGACACCTTCGTGGAACTCGGGCCGGACGGCTCACTGACCGCGATGACCCTCGACAGCCTGGCGGAGTCCGCGCACCACGACCCGCAGGAGCCGGCCGCTGCGGCCGTCGCCGTGCCCGTGCTGCGCCGGGGCCGGCCGGAGCCGGTCGCCGCCCTGCTGGCCGCGGGCACCCTGCACGTGCGCGGGCTCGCCACCGCGCCGACCGGACCGACCGGTCCGGCCCACACCGTGGACCTCCCGACGTACGCCTTCCAGCGCGACCACTACTGGCTCGCGGCCGCCCGGCCCGCCGCGACCGGGGCGCCGGGCGACGGCGACCGCGTCGACGACGAGTTCTGGGCCGCCGTGGAGCGCGGCGACCTCGGTGGGCTGACCGAACGCCCCGACCTCGGCGACGACACCCCGCTCGGCGAACTGCTGCCCGCGCTGTCGACCTGGCGGCGGCGCCGCCGTGAGCGTGCCACGCTCGACTCCCACGCCTACACGGTGCTCTGGCGTCCGGTGCCGGACGGCCCGCCGCCGGTGCTGTCGGGCACCTGGCTGCTGGCCCTGCCCGCCTCCCGCGCCGACGACCCCTTCACCGACACCCTCGCCGAGGGCCTGACCGCGCACGGCGCAAAGGTCGTGCCGCTGGTCGTGGACTGCGCGCTCACCGACCGGACCGCCCTCGCCGACCAGCTGCGCAAGCTCCCCGAACCGGACGCCGTACAAGGCGTGTTGTCGCTGCTGGCACTCGACGAGGAGCCGGTGGCCACCACGGACCGCGCGGTCACCCCCGCCGGCCTGGCCGCGCTGCTCGCCCTCACCCAGGCGCTCGGCGACCTGGAGATCGGCGCCCCGCTGTGGGCCGCCACCGTCGGCGCGGTCGCCGCCACCGACCGGGAGAGCGTGACCTCGCCCACCCAGGCCGCCACCTGGGGCCTGGGCCGGGTCGCCGCGCTGGAACAACCGCAACGCTGGGGCGGTCTCGTCGACCTCCCCGCCACCCTCGACGGGCGGACCGCCGAACGGCTCGCGGCCCTGCTCTCCGGCACCACGGGAGAGGACCAGACCGCCGTACGGGCCGCCGGAGTCCTCGCCCGCCGCCTCGCGCACGCCCGACCCGCCGACACCGCCACCGACGCACCCGAGTGGAACTGCGCCGGCGAGACCGTGCTGATCACCGGCGGCACCGGAGCACTCGGCGCCCGGGTCGCCCGCCGGCTCGCCGAACGCGGCGCCCGGCACCTGGTGCTGGTCGGCCGCCGCGGCCCCGACGCCGAAGGGGCCGAGGCACTGCGCGCCGGACTCGCCGCCCACGGTACGACCGTGACGACGGCCGCCTGCGACGCCGCGGACCCCGACGCCCTGGCCGCCCTGCTGGCCGCACACCCGGTCGACGCCGTGGTGCACGCCGCCGGAGTCCTCGACGACGGACTGCTCCAGACGCTCACCCCCGAGCGGCTGGAGGCGGTGCTGCGGCCGAAGCTGGCCGCCGCCCGCAACCTCGACCTGCTCACCCGCGACCGCGCCCTGTCGGCGTTCGTCCTGTTCTCCTCCTTCGCCGGCACGGTCGGCTCGGCGGGCCAGGGCAACTACGCCGCCGCCAACGCCTACCTCGACGCCCTCGCCGCCCGGCGCCGCGCCGAGGGCCTGACCGCCACCTCCGTGGCCTGGGGCCCGTGGGCCGGCGGCGGAATGGCCGCCGGCGGCCCCGACGCGGAGGCACGCCTGCGGGGCGGCGGGATCGTCCCGCTCGACCCGGACACCGCGCTGGCCGCCCTCGACCGGGCGGTGGCCGGCGAGGACGCCGCCCCGACCGTCGCCGAGCTGACCTGGGACCGCTTCGTGCCCGCCTTCACCGCCGTGCGCCCCGCCCCGCTCCTGGCCGAACTGCCCGAAGCCCAGGCCCTGTCCCGGCAGACACGGGAACGGGACGGCGGTGCCGGGACGGAGAGCGACGCCCTGCGGACCCGGCTGGCCGGGCTCGGCGACGCCGAGCAGGAACGGCTGCTGATCCACCTGGTCCGCGGCCAGGTCGCCACCGTGCTCGGACACGCCTCCGCCGAGGCCGTCGACGCCGACCGGGCCTTCAGCGAACTCGGCTTCGACTCGCTGATGGCGGTGGAACTGCGCAACCGGCTCGGTGTCGCGGCCGGGCTCCAGCTGCCCGCCACCCTCCTCTTCGACCAGCCCACCCCGCGCGTCCTCGCCCGCCACCTGCGATCCCTGACCGCGGCCGAAGGCGGCGGCGCGCCCGCGCTGGACGCCCTCGACCGGCTGGAGGCCGCGCTCGCCGGGCTCGCCGAGGACGACGCCGGGCGCGACCGCATCGCCTCCCGCCTGCTGGCGCTCGCCACCCGCTGGAACGGCCAGGGCGAACCGCCCGCCGAGCCGACGGACGACGACGGCGGCGACCTCCAGGACCGGATCGAGTCCGCCGGCGCCGAGGAGATCTTCGCCCTCATCGACAACGACCTGGGCCTGTCATGACCGGCACCACCAGCACGGCCACCGCCACGACCGACCCGACCTGCCCGCTGGGGGAGTACGCGTGAACGAGCAGGAAAAGCTCCTCAGCTACCTCAAGAAGGTCACCGGAGACCTGCACGAGACCCGCAGGCGGCTGCGGGAGGCCGAGTCCGCCTCCCGCGAACCGGTCGCCATCGTCGCGATGAGCTGCCGCTTCCCCGGCGGCGCCGACTCGCCCGAGGAACTGTGGCGGCTGCTCGCCGCCGGCGGCGACGCCGTCACCGAGTGGCCCACCGACCGGGGCTGGAACCTCGCCGACCACTACGACCCCGAACCCGGCCGCCCCGGGAAGACGTACAGCACGTCCGGCGGCGCCCTCGCCGGAGCCGGCGACTTCGACGCCTCCTTCTTCGGCATCTCGCCGCGCGAGGCGATGGCGATGGACCCGCAGCAGCGGCTGCTCCTGGAGATCTCCTGGGAGGCGTTCGAGCGGGCGGGCCTCGACCCCACGACCCTGCGCGGCTCGCGCACGGGCGTCTTCGCCGGCACCAACGGCCAGGACTACCCGGCGCTGCTGCTGGCCTCCCGGGAGAGCCTGGAGGGCCACGTCGGCACGGGCAACGCCGCCAGCGTCGTCTCCGGCCGCATCTCCTACACCCTCGGCCTGGAGGGCCCCGCCGTCACCGTCGACACCGCCTGCTCCTCCTCCCTGGTCGCCCTGCACCTCGCCGTACGGGCGCTCAGGTCGCGCGAGTGCGACCTGGCCCTCGCCGGCGGCGTCACCGTACTGTCGACACCCGGCCTCTTCCTGGAGTTCAGCAGACAGCGGGGCCTCGCCCCCGACGGCCGGTGCAAGGCCTTCGCCGAGGCCGCCGACGGCACCGGCTGGGCCGAGGGCGCCGGCATGCTGCTGGTGGAACGGCTGGCCGACGCCCGCCGCCTCGGGCACCCGGTGCTCGCCGTCGTCCGGGGCAGCGCCGTCAACCAGGACGGCGCCTCCAACGGACTGACCGCCCCCAACGGCCCCTCCCAGCAACGCGTCATCTGGCAGGCCCTCGCCGACGCGCAGCTGACCACCGCCGACGTGGACGCCGTGGAGGCGCACGGCACCGGGACGACGCTGGGCGACCCGATCGAGGCCCAGGCCCTGCTCGCCACCTACGGGCAGGACCGCGAACAGCCCCTGTGGCTCGGCTCGGTGAAGTCCAACATCGGCCACACCCAGGCCGCCGCCGGCGTCGCCGGAGTCATGAAGATGGTCCTCGCCATGCGGCACGGACTGCTGCCCCGCACCCTCCACGTCGACCGGCCCACCACCCACGTCGACTGGACGGCGGGCCGCGTCGAACTCCTCACCGAGGCACGCCCCTGGCCCGCCGCCGACCGGCCGCGCCTGGCCGCCGTGTCCTCCTTCGGCGTCAGCGGCACCAACGCGCACGTCATCCTCGAACAACCCGTCCCCGAACCGGCCGCCCCGGCGACCCCCGCCGAAGCACCCCCCGCGCCGTCGCGCACGCTTCCCTACGCCGTCTCCGGCCGCAGCGCCACCGCCCTGCGGGCCCAGGCCGCCGCCCTGCACGCCCGGCTGCGCACCGACGAGACGGTGGCCCCGCACGACCTCGCCCGGTCGCTCGCGGCCACCCGGTCCGCGTTCGAACACCGCGCGGTCCTGCTCGCCGACGACCGCGCCGAACTGCTGCGCGGCCTGGAGGCGCTGGCGGCGGGCTCCCCGGCGGCCGGTCTCGTCCAGGGCGTGGCCGACGTCGACGGCCGCACCGTCTTCGTCTTCCCCGGCCAGGGCCCTCAATGGCCCGGCATGGCCACCGAACTCCTCGACGCCGACCCGGAGTTCCGCGACCACTTCACCGCCTGCGCGACTGCCGTCGAACGCCACGTCGACTGGTCCGTCGAAGCCGTCCTGCGCGGCGCAGACGACGCCCCCACCCTCGACCGCGTGGACGTCGTCCAGCCCCTGCTGTTCGTGACCATGGTGTCGCTGGCCCGGCTGTGGCAGTCCCGCGGTGTGCGCCCCGACGCCGTCGTCGGCCACAGCCAGGGCGAGATCGCGGCCGCCTGCGTCGCCGGCGGCCTCACCCTGGACGACGCGGCCCGCGTGGTCGTCCTGCGCAGCAGGGCCATCACCGCCCTCGCCGGACGCGGCGGCATGGCCTCGGTGCTGCTGCCGGTCACCGACGTCCGGGAACGGCTGGCACGCTGGGAGGGCCGGCTGTCGGTCGCCGCCGTCAACGGACCCGCGGCCGTGGTCGTCTCCGGCGACGCCGACGCCGTACGCGACCTGTGCGCCGATCTCACCGCCGCCGGCGCACAGGCACGGCAGATCCCCGTCGACTACGCCTCCCACTCCGCACAGGTCGAGGAGATCCACGAGCGGCTCCTCGCCGACCTCGCCGCCGTCCGGCCACGCACCGCCGACGTGCCGTTCTTCTCCACCGTCAGCTGCGACTGGCTCGACACCGAGCGCCTCGACGCCACCTACTGGTACGACAACCTGCGCCGCACCGTCCGCTTCGCCGACGCCGTACGGGCCCTCGCCGCCCAGGACTTCCGCGCCTTCGTCGAGTCCAGCCCGCACCCCGTGCTCACCGCGGCCGTCCGCGACACCCTCGACCAGGACGACCGCACCGGCACCGTCGTCACCGGGACCCTGCGCCGCGGCGAAGGCGGACCCCGCCGCTTCCTCACCTCCCTCGCCGAGCTGAGCGTCCGCGGCGCCACCCCCGCCGACCACACGGCCCCGATCGCCCCCGGCACCCGCGTCGACCTGCCCACCTACGCCTTCCAGCGCCGCACCTACTGGCCCACCCCCGCCCAGCTCGCCGATCCCGCGACGGCCGCCGGCACGGACCTCGACGCCCGCTTCTGGGAGACCGTCGAGAACGGCGAGACCGCCCCCCTGGCCGCCGCACTCCACCTCGACCAGGACACCCTCGCCACGGTCCTGCCCGCCCTGAGCGACTACCGCAGACGCAGCCGCGAGAACGCCACCGTGGACGCCTGGCGGTACCGCGTCACCTGGAAACCCCTGCCCGCCACCCCGGCACCCGTCCTGCGCGGCAGCTGGCTCGTCGCCCTGCCCGCGGCCCACCAGGACCCGGACCACCCCGGCCACCCCCTCGCCGCCGCCGTCGTCGACGCCCTCGCCCGCGCGGGAGCCGACCCGGTCACCGTCGCCGTCGCCCCCCACGACGGCCGCGACCGCATCGCCGAAGCCCTGCAGGCCACCGGCCCGGACCGGCCACAGGCCGTCCTGTCGCTGCTCGCCCTCGAGGAGGAGGAGTACGACGGCCTGCCCGGCCTGCCCCGCGGCTTCGCCGCCACCGTCTCCCTCGTCCAGGCGCTCGACGACCTCGGCCAGGAGGCACCCGTCTGGTTCGCCACCCGCGGCGCCGTCGCCACCGGCGCGACCGAGACCGTCGACACCCCGGAACAGGCCCTCGTCTGGGGCTTCGGCCGCGTCGTCGCCCTCGAACAGCCCCAGCGCTGGGGCGGCCTGATCGACCTGCCCCCCACCCTCGACCCCGTCGGCGCCGAACGCCTCACCGCCGCCCTCGCCGGAGTCGGCCTGGAGGACCAGCTCGCGATCCGCGACACCGGCCTCCTCGCCCGCCGCCTCACCCGCGCCGCGACGGGCGGCCTCGGCAACGGCCGGGACTGGACACCCACCGGCACCGTCCTCGTCACCGGCGGCACCGGCGCCCTCGGCCGCCAGGTCGCCCGCAGACTCGCCCGCCAGGGCGCCCCCGGCCTCCTCCTGGTCAGCCGCACCGGCGCCGACGCCCCCGGCGCCGCCGAACTCCGCAGCGAACTCACCGCACTCGGCGCCGGACACGTCGACATCGCCGCCTGCGACATCGCCGACCACGACCAGCTCGCCGCCCTGCTGGCCGCCGTCCCCGCCGAACGGCCCCTCACCGCCGTCTTCCACACCGCCGCCGTCCTGCGGGACGGCGTCGTCACCACCCTCACCCCCGACCAGCTCGCCGAAGTGCTGCGCGTGAAGGTCGGCGGCGCCCGCAACCTCGACGCCCTCACCACCGGGCTCGACCTCTCCGCGTTCGTCCTCTTCTCCTCGACCGCGGGCACGATCGGCGCCCCCGGCCACGCCAACTACGCACCCGGCAACGCCCTCCTCGACGCCCTCGCCCAGCAACGCCGCTCCCGCGGACTGCCCGCCACCGCCATCGCCTGGGGACCCTGGGCCCACGGCGGCATGGCCGAGGGCTCCGTCGGCGAACGCCTCCAGCGGCACGGCGTACACCCCATGAACCCCGACCTCGCCCTCGGCGCCCTGCAACAGGCCCTCGACCACGAGGACACCACCCTCGCCGTCACCGACATCGACTGGGACCTGTTCGCCCACGCCTACACCACCGCCCGGCCCCGTCCCTTCCTCGACGACCTGCCCGACGCCCGGCGCGCCCTGACCTCCCGGCACGGACCCGACCACGACCCCCGGCACACCTCCGACGGCGACCCCCACGACACCGGCGACCTCATGCGGCGACTCGCCGCACTCCCCGAAACCGAACAACGCGCCGCCTTCGAAGAGCTCGTCCGCGCCCACGCCGCCGTCGTCCTCAACCACGCCGGCCCGCAGGACGTCGAACCGACCCGCTCCTTCCGCGAACTCGGCTTCGACTCGCTCACGGCGGTGGAACTCCGCAACGCCCTCAGCGCCGCCGTCGGCCGCCCCCTGCCCGCCACCCTGGTCTTCGACTACCCCACCCCCACCGCCCTCGCCGCACACCTCCGCGCCGCCCTCGCCCCGGCCACCGGGAACACACCGCACGCCGCCCTCCCCCTGCCGCGCGCCACCGACGACGACCCGATCGTCATCACCGCGATGAGCTGCCGTTTCCCCGGCGGGGCCGACACACCCGAGGAGTACTGGCGGCTGCTCGCCGACGGCACCGACGCCATCACCGCCTGGCCCGACGACCGCGGCTGGGACGTCGACGCCCTCTACGACCCCGAGCCCGGCGTCCCCGGCCGCGCCAGCACCCGCGGTGGCGGATTCCTCGATCGCGTCGCCGACTTCGACCCCGGCTTCTTCGGGATCTCGCCGCGGGAGGCGCTGGCGATGGATCCGCAGCAGCGGTTGCTGCTGGAGCTGGCGTGGGAAGCGTTCGAGCGGGCCGGGATCGACCCGACGACCCTGCGCGGCTCCCGCACCGGCGTCTTCGCCGGCACCAACTACCAGGACTACGCCTCCCGCCCCCTCGACCCCGCCACGGCCGAGGAGGTCGCGGGCCACCTGGGGACGGGCAACACCGCGAGCGTGATGTCCGGGCGGGTGTCGTTCACCCTCGGTCTGGAGGGTCCGGCGGTGACGGTGGACACGGCGTGTTCGTCGGCGCTGGTGGCGTTGCATCTGGCGGTGCAGGCGGTGCGTGCGGGTGAGTGTGATCTGGCGTTGGCCGGTGGTGTGACGGTGATGTCGACGCCGGGGTTGTTCCTGGATTTCAGTCGGCAGCGGGGTCTTGCTGCGGACGGTCGGTGCAAGGCGTTCTCGGACGGGGCTGATGGGGCCGGGTTCTCCGAGGGTGCGGGTCTGGTGCTGGTGGAGCGGTTGTCGGATGCGCGGCGCAACGGTCACCCGGTGCTGGCGGTGGTGCGGGGCAGTGCGGTGAACCAGGACGGTGCGTCGAATGGTCTGACGGCGCCGAACGGTCCGTCGCAGCAGCGGGTGATCCGGCAGGCGCTGGCCGGTGCCGGGCTGGTGTCTTGCGATGTGGACGTGGTGGAGGCGCACGGGACGGGCACGGCTCTGGGGGATCCGATCGAGGCGCAGGCGATCCTGGCGGCGTACGGTCAGGATCGTGAACGGCCGTTGTGGCTGGGGTCGGTGAAGTCGAACATCGGTCACACGCAGGCGGCGGCGGGTGCGGCTGGTGTGATCAAGATGGTGCTGGCTCTGCAGCACGGTGTGCTGCCGCGGACCTTGCACGTGGATGAGCCGTCGTCGCATGTGGACTGGTCGGCGGGGGCGGTGGAGCTGCTCACCGATCGTGCCGACTGGCCGCGTGTGGAGGGAAGGACGCGGCGTGCCGGTGTGTCGTCGTTCGGGCTGAGTGGCACGAACGCGCATGTGGTGCTGGAGGAGCCGCCGGTCGTGGTGGAGCAGGGGCCCGAGCGGGTTGATGGTGGTGTGGTGCCGTGGGTGGTGTCGGGCCGTACGGGTGGGGCGCTGCGGGCCCAGGCGGGTCGGCTGGCGCAGTTCGTGACCGATGACGAGACGTTGGGTGTCGTCGAGGTCGGTGGGGCGCTGGTGCGGTCGCGGTCGTTGTTCGAGCATCGGGCGGTGGTCTGGGGTTCGGACCGTGCGCAGCTGCTGCGGGCGCTGGAGGCGGTCGCTTCCGGTGAGGAAGCACCCAACGCCGCGACCGGCACCGCACGCCGTGACGCACGCACCGCGTTCCTGTTCGCCAGTCAGGGCTCGCAACGACTCGGCATGGGGCGGGAGTTGTATGACACCTATCCCGTTTTCGCGGACGCTTTCGATGCTGTGGATGCGGAACTGCCTTTCGGTCTGCGGGAGGTGGTGTTCGGTGAGGATGCCGAGCTGCTGAACCGCACGGAGTTCACCCAGCCCGCCCTGTTCGCTCTCGAGGTGGCGCTGTTCCGGCTGCTGGAGTCCTGGGGCCTGCGCCCCGACGTGCTGGCCGGGCACTCCATCGGTGAGATCGCCGCCGCGCACGTGGCGGGGGTGTGGTCGCTGGCGGACGCGTGCCGTCTGGTGGTGGCGCGGGGCAGGCTGATGCAGGCCCTGCCGTCCGGCGGTGCGATGGTCGCCCTGCAGGCCGGCGAGGACGAGGTGCTGCCTCTCCTTGGTGACGAGGTGGGTATCGCGGCGGTCAACGGCCCCCGGGCGCTGGTGATCGCGGGTGCCGTGCAAGCTGTCGAGGAGGTCGCCGACCGCTTCCGCGTCCAGGACCGCAAGGTCACCGCGCTGCGGGTCAGTCACGCCTTCCACTCACCTTTGATGGAGCCGATGCTGGCGGACTTCCGCAAGGTCGCGGAGAGTCTGTCGTACGAGCGTCCGACGCTGCCCCTGGTCTCCACGGTGACCGGTGAGAGCGCGACTTCGGATGAGCTGATGTCGGCGGACTACTGGGTCGCCCATGTGCGCCGCCCGGTGCGTTTCGCCGACGCCGTCCAAACGCTCGCCGGGCAGGGCGTCGGCCGCTTTGTGGAACTCGGTCCGGACGGCACCCTCACCGCCCTCGCCCAGGCCTCCCTCGACGACACCGAGGCCACGGTGCTGGCGCCGGTGCTGCGCAAGGACCGACCCGAGACCGCATCACTCCTCGGCGCCCTCGCCGCCCTGTTCACCGACGGGGCCCACCTCGACTGGGCAGCTCAACTCCGCTCCACCGCAATGGTGTTGCTCCCGACCTACGCCTTCCAGCGCCGCCGTTACTGGCTGGACGCCGCCGACCACACCGGTGATGTCACCGCGGCCGGGCTGGAGCGCGCCGGGCACCCGATGCTCTCGGCCGCCGTCAGGGTCGCCGACACCGGCGGACTCGTCCTCAGCGGGCGGCTGTCGGCCCGGGGGCACACATGGCTCGCCGACCACTGTGTGCTGGGCCGTGCCATCCTGCCCGCCACCGCCTACCTCGAACTCGCCGTGCACGCCGGTGACCACGTCGGCCTCGGGCAGGTCGCCGAACTGACCCTGGAGACCCCGCTGGTGCTGCCCGAGCGCGGTGCCGTGCAGCTCCAACTCGCCCTCGGCGGACAGACCGAGGACGGGCGGCGGCCGTTCAGCGTGCACTCCAGGGCCGCTGACGCCGACGGGGCATGGACCCGTCATGCTCAGGGGCTGCTCGCCGAGCAGTCCGAGCCGGTGCCGTGGGACGCCGGTTCCTGGCCGCCGCCGGATGCCGTCCCGGTCGTACCGGACACGGCGGGGGAGGGCGACTGGTACGACCTGTTCGCCGCCGGAGGGTTCGACTACGGGCCCGCGTTCCAAGGGCTCGGCCGTGTGTGGCGGCGGGACCGGGACCTGTTCGCCGAGGTGGCGCTGCCGGAGTCCCACCGTGCCGAGGCGGCCCAGTACGGGCTGCACCCTGCCTTGCTGGACGCCGCCGTACAGACCCTGCTCGTCAGGGCACTGGACGCCCCGGGCGACCAGGAGGCGGCGGCGACCCTGCCGTTCGCCTGGAGCGGCTTCTCCCTGCACGCGACCGGAGCGAGCACGCTGCGCGTCCATCTGGCGCCCACCGGCCGCCCGGACGAGTACACGGTGGCCGTCGCCGACCCCGACGGCCGGCCGGTGGCCACGGCGGACGGACTGCTGCTGCGCGGGATCGACGCCGGCCGGCTCCGCGAGGCCCCCGAGGGCGCGACAGCTCCCGCTGTCCAGCCCCTGCTCGTGCAGCGCTGGCGGCGCGCCGATCCGCAGCCCGCCGCCCCGGCCCCCGAGACCGTGCGCTGGGCGCTGATCGGGCAGGGCGACGGCGGCCTCGCCGAGACACTCGACGCGGCCGGGGTGCACCTGGAGTGCTACGCCGACCTCGCCTCGCTCGCGGCGGCCGTCGACACCGGCACCACCGCGCCCAAGGTCGTCCTCACCGCCTGCACCGCCTCCGCCGGACCTGCCCCCGAGGCCACGCGGGAACTGCTGGCCAGGGCCGTCGGTCTCGTCCGGCACTGGGTCGGCGACGACCGGTTCGCCGACTCCCGGCTGGTCCTCGTCACCCGCGGAGCCCTCGCCACCACCGAGGCCGAGGACGTCGGCGACCTCGCCGCCGCCGGGCTGTGGGGACTCGCCCGGTCCGCCCAGCTGGAGCACCCCGACCGCGTGCGGCTCCTCGACCTCGCCCCGTCCACCACGGCGCACGACGACGGCTCACCCGGCGCCGTCGCGGCCGCGATCGCCGCCGCCCTCCCGCAGGCCGCCGTACGGGCCGGAGCACTGCTGGTGCCCCACCTCACCGCACCGGTTCCGGCGCCCGACGACGCCACCGGGCCCACGGCCCCCTTCGCGTCCGGGGGCACCGTCCTCGTCACCGGCGCCACCGGAGCCCTCGGCACCCTGGTGGCACGGCACCTGGTCACCGCGCACGGAGCACGTCGGCTGCTGCTGGTGTCCCGGCGGGGAGCGGACGCGCCGGGGGCCGACGCCCTGCTCGCCGAGCTGGCCGCGCAGGGCGCCGAGACGACGCTCGTCGCCTGCGATGTCGCCGACCCCGACCGGCTGGCGGAGCTGCTCGCCCGCGTACCCGACGAGCACCCGCTGACCGCCGTCGTGCACGTCGCCGGTGTCGTGCGGGACGCGACCCTGACCTCGCTGACCGACGCCCAGGCGGACGCGGTCCTGCGGCCCAAGGCCGACGCGGCCTGGCATCTGCACCGGTTGACGCAGGACCGGGATCTGGCCGCGTTCGTGGTCTTCTCCTCCGCGGCCGGCACCTTCGGCGCCGCCGGACAGGGCGCCTACGCCGCGGCCAACGCCTTTCTCGACGGACTCGCCCGGCACCGCCGGGCGCACGGACTGCCCGCCACCTCCATCGCCTGGGGACTGTGGGCGGCCGAGAGCGGCATGACCACACGACTCGGCGCCGCCGACCGCGAGCGGATGGCCAGGAACGGCATGCTGCCCCTGACCGCCGACGCCGGCCTCGCCCTCTTCGACGCCGCCGTCGCCGCTCCCGACGCGGCCCTGGTCGCCGTCGCGAGCCGGTCCACGGAACCCGTGTCCCGTACGGTGGCGCGGCGCACCGCGGCCTCCGGCGCGCCGGCGGACGGCGGACGGGCGCTGTCCGGGCGGCTCGCGGGTCTCTCCGGTCCGCAGCGGCTCGCCGCGCTGCTGGACACGGTCCGCGACCAGGTCGCCGCCGTCCTCGGGCACGACTCGACGGACGAGGTGCTCCCCGACCGGCACTTCGCGGAACTCGGCTTCGACTCGCTGACCGCCGTCGAACTGCGCAACAGGATCGCGGCCCTCACGGGACTCCGGCTGCCTCCGACCCTCGTCTTCGACCACGACACCCCGCACGCGCTCGCCGCCGAACTGGCCGAACGGCTCGGGGAGGCGGACTCCGCCGGGCCGGACGACCCCGGCGCGTCCCGGGGCGACGACGGCACGGCCCGGCCCGCCGCCCGCCCGGAGGACACCGTGGGCGCGCTGTTCCGCACCGCCTGCCGGCAGGGCCGTATCGACGACGGCTTCGCCCTGCTGCAGGCGGTCGCCGAGCTGCGCCCGGTCTTCGAGTCCCCGTCCGCTCTCACCGGCCCGTCCGCCGCCGGACTGCGGCTGGCCGCCGGCGACGACGGCCCGGCGGTGATCTGCTTCAGTTCCTACGTGGCGCTGGCCGGTGTCCACCAGTACGCGCGGTTCGCCTCCGCGTTCCGCGGCCGGCAGGACGTGTGGGCGCTCCCCACCCCCGGCTTCGGGCGCGGCGAGCCGCTGCCCGCCACGCTGGACGTGGTGGCCAGGACGCAGGCCGAGTGGGTGCTGCGCTGCGCGAACGGCAGGCCGTTCGTCCTGACCGGGTCGTCGTCCGGCGGCATCCTGGCCCTCGCGGCCGCCCGCCGGCTGGAACGGTCGGGGCATCCGCCGCTGGGTGTGGCCCTGCTCGACACCTACATGCCGCGCGCCGACTCGCCGTTCACCCGCTTCTCGGCCGAGATGCTGGGCGGGATGTTCGACCGGGAGTCGATGTTCGCCGCCATGGACACCGACCGGCTCTCGGCCATGAGCTGGTACATCCGGATGATCGGCGAGTGGGACCCGGGCGAGCTGCCGGTGCCGGTGCTGCTGGTGCGGCCCGCCGAACCGCCCGTCGCCGTGGCCGGACAGGCGCCGCTCGCGCCGGGGGAGTGGCAGAGCTCCTGGGACGGCGCGGACAGCGTCCTGGAGGTCCCCGGCAACCACTTCACGATGATGGAGTCCCACGCCGCCACCACGGCGGGCGCCCTCGCCGACTGGATCGCCACGGCACTGCCATCGCACACCGCGGGCCGCGAACCGGCCCGACCGACCGAGGGAGCATGATGCGGGTCCTGTTCGTCAGCCTGTCCGAGAAATCCCACATCTATCTGATGACCCCGCTGGCGTGGGCGCTCACCGCGGCCGGGCACGACGTCCGGGTGGCCAGCCATCCCCTGGCGGTCGAGACCATCACCCGCGCCGGCCTCACCGCCGTCCCCGTCGGCACCGACCACGGTGTCCACCGGGACATGTCGGCCTACCGGGAGTCACAGGACTACGCGACCGCGAACTGGAGCCGCTGCGAGCGCGACCAGGTCGACTGGGCGGAGCTGAAGGAGCGCTTCGCCCTGAGCGTCCCCTACGCGTTCGCCCCCTACAACGACTCCATGATCGACGACCTGGCCGCGTTCGCCCAGGGCTGGCGGCCCGACCTGGTGATCCGGGACCCGCTGGCGTACGCCGGTGCCCTCGCCGCCCGGATCAGCGGGGCCGCCCACGCCCGCCTGATGTGGTGCTCCGACGTGTGGGGCCGCACCCGGCAGACGTATCTGGAGCTGATGCGGGAGCAGCCCGAGGCGGAACGGGCCGACCCGCTCGCCGACTGGATGGCCGCGAGGTCGGAGCCCTTCGGGTTCTCCTGCGACGAGGAACTGCTGCACGGTCAGGCCACCATCAGCACCCTGCCCCCCTCCCTGTCGATCCCGTCCGCGTCCCCCGAACTGCCCCTGCGGTACGTCCCCTACAACGGCCGTGCCGTGGTGTGGGACTGGTTGCGGGAGGCGCCCAAACGGCCTCGGGTCTGCCTCAGCCTCGGTACCTCCAACACCGAGGACTACGGCGGCGACTACGTCTCCGTACCGCGGATCCTCGACGCCCTCGCCGACGAGGACGTGGAGGTGGTGGCCGCCCTGCTGCCCGCCCAGCTGGAGCAGCTCGGCACCGTCCCCGACAACGCCCGGGCCGTCCACTCGGTCGCCCTGAGCACGCTCCTGCCGAGCTGCTCGGCCGTCATCCACCACGGCGGCTACGGCACCTTCGCCACCGCCATGGTCGCCGGAGTGCCCCAGATGATGCTCTCCACCCTGATCGCCGACCACGAGCAGCGCGGCGGGGCGCTCGAACGCGGGGGAGCGGGCGTGTACCTGCGCCACGGCGACGCCACCGTGGAGAAGGTCCGCGACGGGGTACGGCGGCTCGTCGGCGAGCCGGAGCCCCGGGAGGCGGCCCGGCGGCTGCGCACCGAGGCCGAGGCGATGCCGAGCCCGCACGACCTGGTGCCCGCCCTGGAGCGCCTGGCGGAAGCGCGCTGAGCGCCCCGCCGGCCCGGTGCCGCACCGAGAACCGAACCCGACGAAAGAACGAAAGAACAGGACAATCCCCATGAAGATCAACGTGGACCGTGAGCGCTGCGTCGGAGCCGGTCAGTGCGTGCTGGCCGCCCCCGCCGTGTTCGAGCAGAACCGCGAGGACGGCCTCGTGGAGCTGCTCCGGCCCGAGCCGGAGCAGGACCTGCGCGAGGCCGTGACCGAAGCGGAGCTGATCTGCCCCTCGGGCGCGATCGAGCTGCAGTCCTGACGGCCCTCCCCCTCACCCACGACACCAGTCAGACGGGATCAATCCGTGAAGGCTCTCGTGCTCTCGGGCGGTGCGGGCACCCGGCTGCGGCCGATCACCCACACCTCCGCCAAGCAGTTGGTGCCGGTCGCCAACAAGCCCATCCTCTTCTACGGCCTGGAAGCGATCGCGGACGCCGGGATCACCGAGGTCGCGATCGTCGTCGGCGACACCGAGAACGAGATCCGGCAGGCCGTCGGCGACGGTTCCGGCTTCGGCCTCGACGTCACCTACCTGCGCCAGGAGGCCCCGCTGGGCCTGTCCCACGCCGTCCTGATCGCCCGGGACTTCCTCGGCGACGACGACTTCGTGATGTTCCTCGGCGACAACTTCGTCTTCGGAGGCATCACCGACTCCGTGGACGCCTTCCGCAAGGAGCGCCCGGACGCCCAGCTCCTGCTCACCCGGGTGCCCGACCCGTCCGCCTTCGGCGTCGCCGAACTCGACGACCTCGGACGCCTGGTGCGTCTGGAGGAGAAACCCGCGCAGCCCCGCAGCGACCTCGCGCTGGTCGGCGTGTACCTCTTCGGGCCCGCGATCCACGAGGCGGTGCGCGCCATCCGCCCCTCCCCACGCGGTGAGCTGGAGATCACCGACGCCGTCCAGTGGCTGCTGGAGCGCGACCACGACGTCCGCACCACCGTGATCACCGGCTACTGGAAGGACACCGGCAACGCCGCGGACATCCTCGACGTCAACCGCAGACTGCTGGACCTGCTGGAGTACCGCGTCGACGGGGACGTCGACGACACCAGCGAGATCGTCGGCCGGGTGCGCATCGACGCGGGAGCCGTCATCCGCGGTTCACGCATCGTGGGGCCCGCCGTCATCGGTCCCGGCACCGTGGTCGAGAACTCCTACATCGGCCCGTCGACGTCCATCGCGGAGGACTGCGTCATCCGCGACAGCGAGATCGAGTTCTCGATCATCCTGCGGGAGTCCCGGTTCGACAGCATCCGCCGGGTGGAGGGCTCCCTCGTCGGACGCAACGTACGGGTCTCCCTGGGCCCCCGCGTGCCCGCCACCCACCGGCTGGTGATCGGCGACCACGGGCGGGTGCAGATCTCCTCATGACCCGCCCGCGTCCCGCCCCGCCCGCCGGCCTCACCGGCACCGCCCGCATCCTGGTGACCGGCGGCGCCGGCTTCATCGGGTCCCACCATGTGCGGACCCTGCTCGGACCCGGCGGCCCGGCCGGCGTCACCGTCACCGTCCTGGACAACCTCACCTACGCCGGCAACCCCGCCAACCTCGACCCGGTGCGCGACCATCCCGCGTTCTCCTTCGTCAAGGGCGACATCGGCGACCGGGAACTCGTCGACGACCTCATGGCCGGCCACGACGAGGTGGTGCACTTCGCCGCCGAGTCCCACGTCGACCGCTCGATCCTCCATCCCGCCGAGTTCGTCCGCACCAACGTCCTGGGCACGCAGACCCTGCTCGACGCGGCGCTGCGCCACGGCGTCCGCACCTTCGTGCACGTCTCCACCGACGAGGTGTACGGCTCCCTCGACACCGGCGCCTGGACCGAGGAGAGCCCGCTGCTGCCCAACTCCCCCTACTCCGCCTCCAAGGCCTCCTCCGACCTGCTCGCCCTGGCCCACCACCGCACCCACGGCCTGGACGTACGGGTGACCCGGTGCTCCAACAACTACGGTCACCACCAGTACCCGGAGAAGGTCGTCCCGCTGTTCGTCACCCACCTCCTGGACGGCCGCAAGGTGCCGCTGTACGGGGACGGCGGCAACATACGCGACTGGCTGCACATCGACGACCACGTCCAGGGCATCGAACTCGTCCGCACCGGCGGCCGCCCCGGCGAGGTCTACAACATCGGCGGCGGGACCGAGCTCACCAACCGCCGCCTGACCGACCTCCTCCTCGACGCGTGCGGCGCCGGACCGGACCGCGTCGAGTACGTCGCGGACCGCAAGGGCCACGACCGCCGCTACTGCGTCGACTGGTCCAAGATCCGCGACGAGCTCGGCTACCGGCCGCGCAAGGACTTCGCCACCGGCCTGGCCGAGACCGTCGCCTGGTACCGCGAGAACCGGTCCTGGTGGGAGCCGCTGAAACAGACCGTGGAGATGACCCGTTGAGCAGCCTGGACGAGATCGTGGTCGTCGGCGCGGGCGCCGCCGGCGCCACCACCGCCGAGACCCTCAGACGCCAGGGGTACGAGGGCCGCCTCACCCTCGTCGGTGGCGAACCCCATCCGCCGTACGACCGGCCGCCGCTGTCCAAGCAGATCCTCGCCGGCCGGTGGGAGCCCGACCGCGTCCGACTGCGCGGGCCCGAGGTCTACGACCGCCTCGGCATCGACCTGCGCCTGGGGACCGCCGCCGCCCGCCTGGACCCGGCCGACCGCGCCGTCGAACTCGCCGACGGCGGTCGGCTGCACGCCGACGCCGTGGTGATCGCGACCGGCGTACGGCCCCGGACACTGCCCGGCACCGAGGGAGTGACCGGTGTCCACGTCCTGCGCACCCTCGACGACGCCCTCGCCCTGCGCGCGGCCCTGGGCGCAGGGCGCCGCCTGGTCGTGGCCGGGGCCGGTCTGCTCGGCACGGAGGCGGCCGTCGCCGCCCGCGGCCTGGGGGCGGACGTCACGCTGGTCGGCGGCGACCCGGTACCGCTGCTCGACCTCCTCGGACCGCAGGCGGCCGGACTGGTCGCCGCCGTGCACCGCGATCTCGGGCTGCGCTTTCGGCGCGGAAGGGTGCGCGCGGTGGTGAGCGCGGGCGGCATGGCCACCGGAGTCCTGCTGGCCGACGGAACGCACCTGCCGGCGGACGTGGTCCTGGTCGCGACGGGTTCCCTCCCCCACACCGAGTGGCTGGCGGGCAGCGGGGTCCAGGTCGGGGACGGAGTCCTCTGCGACGACCTGGGCGCGGCCCGGCCCGGGGTGTGGGCCGCGGGCGACGTCGCCAACCGGCCCGACCCGCGCACGGGACGGCGCCGACGGTGGGAGCACCGTACGCACGCCACCGACCAGGCGCTCGCGGTCGCCCGCAACCTGCTCGCCGGCGCCGGGGCCCGGCCCGTCGCGACGCCGCCGTACTTCTGGACCGACCAACACGACCTGAGGATCCAGGTGTTCGGGGAGATCGCCGGCACCGACCGCTGCCACCTCGTCGAAGGCAGCCCCGCCGAGCGGAAATTCACCGCGGTCTACTGCGTCCAGGACCGGGTCCGCGGTGCCGTCGCGGTCAACCTGCCACGCGCCGTCCAGCAACTCCGGCCCCTGGTCGAGAACGAGACCGTGTGGACGGGGATGCCCACGGAGGCCCCGGCGGGCTAGAGCGTGTCCGTGGATCGGGCCGGCCGGAGGAACAGCGGCCTCCGGCCGACCCGGGCCCTGCGACGCCGGCGAGATCCACCGGACATCGCCTGGCGGCCCGGGCCCGTCACGGGCCCGTCAGGGGACCTGACCTGCCAGGATCCCGGAGCCCGTCACGGACGAAGGCCCGGCCCTCGACCGAGTGGCGGGCCGGGCCGGGCCGTTGGGCCCGCCGCGGGACGGACGGCGTGCCCAGGCCGACCGCACGGTGCACGCGGCCCGTCAGGACAGCCAGGCGTCCGGGGCCGGGCCGCCGCGGCCGATGGGCGGGAAGAGGTTCTCGAGCCCCGCCACGAAGGACTCCGGCAGAGGGGAACGGAGCGCGGCGAGCGCCCCGTCGACATGCCGCTCCGTCCGCGGACCGATCACCGCGCCCGTCACACCGGGGCGCGACAGCGTCCAGGCCAGCCCCGCCTCCGCGGGATCGAGACCGTGGTCGGCGCAGAGCTTCTCGTAGGCTTCGATGGTGTCGCGGTACTGGTCGAGGGCCTCCGCGGCACGACCCTGGGCCGACTTCACCGCGTCGTTCTCCCGCAACTTCCGCAGGACACCGCTGAGCAGACCGCCGTGCAGCGGGGACCACACCAGTACGCCGAGGCCGTAGGCCTGCGCCGCGGGGATGACCTCCAGCTCGGCGTGCCGGGTGACGAGGTTGTACACGCACTGCTCGGACACCAGACCGAGGGTGTCGCGACGCCGCGCCGCCTCCTGCGCGGACGCGATGTCCCAGCCGGCGAAGTTCGACGAGCCGACGTAGCGCACCTTGCCCTGGGCGACGAGAAGGTCCATCGCCTGCCACACCTCGTCCCAGCCCACCGTCCGGTCGACGTGGTGCATCTGGTAGAGGTCGATCCAGTCCGTGCCCAGCCGCCTCAGCGACGCCTCACAGGCGGAGACGATGTTGCGCACCGACAGCCCGTGCGCGTTGAGACCGTCGCCCATCGGGTCCCCGACCTTGGTGGCGACGACCACCTCGTCACGCCGGGCGGGCCGCCTGGCCAGCCATCTGCCGATGACTTCCTCCGTGTGCCCCTTGTACACCCGCCAGCCATAGGTGTTGGCCGTGTCGACGAAGTTGATGCCCTCGGCCAGGGCGTGATCCATCAGACGGTGCGCCTCGGGCTCCTCCACCCGGCCACCGAAGTTCACCGTACCGAGGACCAGCCTGCTGACGCGCAGACCCGTCCGGCCCAGCTGAGTGTGCAACACGTGGTCATCCTCGTGAGTGAGGGCCGGCCCCGGTGTCCGGGCCGCCGGCCGTGGAGATGCCGGGCTGCGGCGACAGGAGGGGCCACAGACCGGCACGCGCGTGGTAGATGTTGACGATCACCAGCATCAGCAGCGTGAAGACGCCGTACTGGGCGCCGTTGAGCGCGGGCACCACATGCACCGGCAGCGTGTACGCCATCAGCGTCCGGATTCCGGAGTCCACCAGCAGCCCGACGCCCCAGATCACCGTGGTGACCCGCCAGATCCGCCGGAAGCCGGACTCCTCCTCCCACAGTTCGTCCCAGTCCCGGCCACCGGAGGTACGCCGCTCCAGCAGCCGGCGGGAGAAACCGAACGCGAGCGGCCGCCTGCCGCGCAGGGACACCAGGAAGCCGAGCCCGGCCACCGCCGTCAGCCAGCCGTCGCGCACCAGCAGCAGCCGCGCGCTCCCCCCGGCCAGCGACACGACGATGCTGAGCACCAGCATCGTCGTCACGAACGCGCCGAGCACGTCCACCCGCCGCGTCCTCGCGAACCGCACCAGCGTCGCCGCCCCCGGCACCACGGCCCCGGCGGTCAGCGCGAGCACATCGCTCACACCGGCCGCCGTCAGCCCGTAGTACAACCCGATGGGAATGCCGAGGTCCACCAGGACGGTCAGCAGCAGGGGTGGCCCGGACGCGGTGCGCGGGTGCTGTTCCGGGTGGGGGATGTGGCCGCTGGTCATGAGTTCTCCGTCCGATGGGGGCGGTACGGAACACGAGCCGGGTCGCCCTCTTGCCGAGGCGGTCCGGCACACGCACAGCGTACGGGCGACCCCCGCCACGGTCCCGCCGGCACCCACCGCATCGTGCCAACACGCTGGAATTCCCTAGAACTCAGCGGCACTTGACGGCCTGCCGCCTCCTCGGTGCTAGCGTCGGGCGCCAGCTCCACCGGGCGGATATGTCCTTTTCGCCGTGGCCGCAGGACGTCCGATCCGCCCACCGCCGCCCGGCGCACCGAGCCCTTCAGCCTCCGCAGACCAGGAGACATCCGTGACCGACGTTCAAACGACTCCCGAGTCGGCTGCGCCGACCGAGTCCATCCCCACACCGGACTCCCTGGGGCTGAAGGAGATGCGCGAGGTCATCCGAAACATCCCGGGCTACATGTCCCGCCTGCGCGACAAGCACGGCCCGGTCGTCCGCATTCCGATGGGCAAGGACGAGGTCTTCCTCCTCAGCGATTTCGACGTCGTCCAGGACGTCATCGTCGCGTCCAGCCGCCGCTTCGACAAGGACACCAAGAAGACCGGCCCCGGCCCCGACGACTGGGGCGCCAACCTTGAGACCATCCTGGGCCGCAACGTCCTCGGCAAGGGCCTGGTGACCAGCGTCGGCACCTACCACCGCCGGCAGCGACGGCTCATCCAGCCCGTCTTCCACCGCAAGCGCATCGCCGGATACGGCTCCAGTTTCGCCGCCATCGCCGAAGAGGCCTCCGAGAAGTTCACCGACGGCGAGAAGTTCAACTTCCACGAGTCCATGTACGAACTCGCTCTCGGCATGGTCACCCGCACCCTCTTCGACGTCTCGCTCGAAAGCGAGGCCGCCGAAAGCATCCGCACCGCCTTCCCCCGCGAAGGCGGCCCGCTGCGCTGGGAGCTGAGCCCCTTCGGCAAGATCCTGCTGCGCCTCCCGCTGCCCGCCAACCGCCAGCTCAAGCGCGGCCTGCGGAACATCGACGACATCGTCTACGCCATGATCGAGGAACGGCGCCAGGGGTCCGGGGACGGTGCGGACCTGCTGTCCGTCCTGCTGACCGTCACCGACGCCGACACCGGCGAGCACCTCACCGACCTGGAGGTGCGCGACGAGGCCGTCACCCTGCTCATGGCCGGACACGAGACCTCCTCCGGCGCCCTGACCTGGGCGTACCAGCTCCTCGGCACCAACCCCGAGACACGCGAGCGGCTGCACGCGGAGGTCGACGAGGTGCTCGGGGACAGGCTGCCCACCGTCGAGGACCTGCCCGACCTGAAGTACACCGACGCCGTGTACTCCGAGGCGCTGCGTCTGTATCCCCCGGCCTGGAACCTCGTCAGGCGCTCACTGGAGGACTACACGGCCAACGGCTACCACATCCCCCGCAACAGCGTGGTCATCTGCAGCCCCTACGTCCTGCACCGCGACCCCACCTGGTGGCCCGAGCCCGAGCGGTTCGCGCCCCAGCGGTTCCTGCCCGAGCCCGACCCGTCCGACCCGCTGGCGGGTCACGCCAAGGCGGCGGGCCGCCCCAGGCTGGCGTACCTCCCCTTCGGCGCCGGACCCCGGCAGTGCATCGGGAACGTCTTCGCTCAGATGGAAGGCGTCATGGCACTGGCGACCCTCAGCCGCCACTGGGAGTTCGAGCCCGTCGACAAGGGGCCCGTCCGGGTCGCCAGCGACATCACCCTGCAGCCCCGCGGCGGCCTCGAGATGGTCGCCCGCCGCAGGCGCTGAACGCCGCTGACCAGGGCGGAAGAAGTAGAAGTCTCCCTAGATCGCGGTGTGCGCGCGGGACTGATCCCCGCGGCAGCCGCCAGGATGACGAACACCGGAACCACCGATCGCATCGCAACCATCGATCGTCCCGCAGGTCGCGCGGGAGTCGGATCCGGCCGGAACACGCGGCCGGAAGCAGAGCCGGATCCGTAGGGCGGAGGCAGTGGCCGTGTTGCCAGAAGACGCACAGGCACGGGAAAACGCGTCGGAATCCCTTCAGGGACCCGAGAACCATCAGGAAGAGGCCTCTCTTCGAAGGCCCGCATTCCTGCCGGAGGAGACGGCCTGTATCTCGTCGGACCCCCGTATCTCGTCGGAACCCCGCAACGCGACGGCGCTCCACAACGCCGTGGCGGTCGTGGGCGTGTCCTGCCGTTTCCCCCAGGCACCCGATCCCGCCGCCTTCTGGCGCCTCCTCACCGAGGGCGGGAGCGCCGTCACCGAAACCCCCGACAGCCGCCGGGACACGTCGGCCGCATCCGGCCCGGCCACCTCCGGAACCGTACGCCGCGGCGGCCACCTCGACCACGTCGACCGCTTCGACCCCGGCTTCTTCGGCATCTCGCCGCGCGAGGCCGCGGCCATGGACCCCCAGCAGCGCCTGGTCCTCGAACTCGGCTGGGAGGCCCTGGAAGAAGCAGCCGTCGTCCCCGCACGGCTGCGCGGCAGCCGCACCGGGGTCTTCGTCGGCGCCATCTGGGACGACTACGCCACCCTCGCCCGCCGCCTCGGCCCCGAGACCGTCGGCCGGTACACCCTCAGCGGCCTCAACCGGGGCATCATCGCCAACCGCCTCTCCTACGTCCTCGGCCTGCGCGGCCCCAGCCTGACGGTGGACGCCGGCCAGTCCTCCTCCCTGGTCGCCGTCCACCTGGCCTGCGAGAGCCTGCGGCGCGGCGAGTCCGACCTCGCCCTGGCCGGCGGTGTCAACCTCACCCTCGCCCCCGACAGCGCCCTCGCCTCCGCCGGTTTCGGAGCGCTCTCCCCGGACGGCCACTGCTACACCTTCGACGCCCGCGCCAACGGCTACGTACGCGGCGAAGGCGGCGCCCTGGTCCTCCTCAAACCCCTCGCCCGGGCCCTCGCCGACGGCGATCGCATCCACTGCGTCATCCGTGGCAGCGCCACCAACAACGACGGTGGCGGCGACGGCCTGACCGCACCCCTGCGCGAGGCGCAGGAGGACGTGCTGCGCCTCGCCTACCGCCAGGCCGCCGTGAACCCCGCCGACGTCCAGTACGTCGAACTGCACGGCACCGGCACCCGGCTCGGCGACCCCATCGAGGCCGCCGCCCTCGGCACGGTCGTCGGCGGCGCCCGCCCCGACGGCACCCCCGTGCTCGTCGGCTCGGTCAAGACCAACATCGGTCACCTGGAAGGCGCGGCCGGCGTCGCCGGGCTCGTCAAGACCGTCCTCGCCCTCCGCCACCGGCGGATCCCCGCGAGCCTCAACTTCCAGAAGCCGAACCCCGCCATCCCCCTCGACGCCCTCAACCTGCGCGTCGCCGCCGAGTCCCAGCCGTGGCCCGACCAGGACGGCCCACGCCGGGCCGGCGTCAGCTCCTTCGGGATGGGCGGCACCAACTGCCACGTCGTGCTGGAGGAATGGCCCGCCCCGGCGCCCGCCGACGCCGGGACACCGCACTCTGTGACGCCGGCAACCCACGCCGGTTCGGAAGCGGCCGAGCCAGGCGACACCCCTTCACCGCTCCCCTGGATCGTCTCCGCCCGCACCCGCAAGGCGCTGCGCGGCCAGGCCCGCCGACTGCTCACCCGCCTGGAGAACGACCCCGACGCCGACCCGGCCGACATCGCCTACTCCCTGGCCGAGACCAGGACCCGCTTCGAACACCGTGCCGTCGTCGTGGGCGGGCACCGCGACGAACTGCTCCGCGGCCTGACCGCCCTCGTGGCGGGCACCCCGTCGAACGACGTCGTCACCGGTGTCTCCCAGCCCACCCCGACGACGCCCCCGACCGCCTCCGACGCCACCGCCGCCCCAGCCGCACCCGCCCGCACCGCCTTCCTCTTCGCCGGCCAGGGCTCCCAGCGGCCGGGCATGGGACGCGAGTTGTACGACACCCATCCCGTCTTCGCCGCGGCCTTCGACGCCGTGGACGCCGAATTGCCGTTCCCGCTGCGGGAGATCGTGTTCGGCGACGAGGCGGACGTAGTGAACCGGACGGAGTACACCCAGCCCGCCCTCTTCGCCCTCGAAGTCGCCCTCTACCGCCTCGCCGAGTCCTTCGGCGTACGCCCCGACGTCGTGCTCGGCCACTCCGTCGGCGAGATCGCGGCGGCGCACGTGGCCGGCCTCTGGTCGCTGGCCGACGCCTGCCGTGTCGTCCTCGCCCGGGGACGCCTGATGCAGGCCCTCCCCGCAGGCGGCGCGATGGTCGCCGTCGAAGCGACCGAGGACGAGGTGCTTCCCCTGCTGAACGACCAGGCGGGCATCGCGGCGGTCAACGGCCCCCGCGCGGTCGTCGTGTCGGGCACGGCCGAAGCCCTCGAGCAGGTCGGCGCGCACTTCCGGGCCCGCGACCGCAAGGTGACGGCCCTGCGCGTCAGTCACGCCTTCCACTCCCCGCTCATGGAACCGATGCTGGACGAGTTCCGCGCCGTCCTCGCCGGCCTCACCTACGGGCAGCCCACCCTCCCGATCGTCTCCGATGTCACCGGCCGCCTCGCGACGGCCGAGGAGCTGGCGTCCCCCGACTACTGGACGCAGCACGTCCGGCAGCCCGTACGGTTCGCCGACGGCATCCGGACACTGGAGGAGCAGGGCGCCCGCCGCTTCCTGGAACTCGGCCCGGACGGCACCCTGACGGCCCTCGCCGAGCAGAGCCTGCAGGACGACGAGACGTTCGCCGTTCCCGCCGTTCGCAAGGACCGCCCGGAGGCGACGGCCTTCCTCGCGGCCCTCGCCGGCCTGCACACCCGTGGCCTCCCCGTCGACTGGACCCCCCTCTTCGCCGTGCGCCGGGCCCGGCCCACCGCACTGCCGACCTACGCCTTCCAGCGCCGCCGCTACTGGCTGCCCGATGCCGCCGCAGACAGGACCCCGACGTCCGTGACGTCCGTGACGTCCGTGGCGGCTCCGGAAGACGCCGAGGACATGACCGCCGCCGCAGCCCAGGACATCGACGACGTGGTCTCGCCGTTGCACGACGACCTGGCCGGCCTCTCCCCGCGGGACCGGCACGGGGCCCTGCTGGACCTGGTGCGCGTTCACGCATCGACCATCCTCGACCACGAGTCGGCGGACCAGGTCGAGCCCCGCCGCACGTTCAAGGACCTCGGCTTCGACTCCCTCACCTCCGTCGACCTGCGCAACCGGCTCAAGGCCGCGACCGGCCTGCCCCTGCCCGCCTCCCTGCTGTTCGACTTCCCGACCCCGGACGCCGTGGCCGGATACCTCGACGGGCGCCTCTCGGGCGTAGCCGCCTCCGAACCACTCCCGTCCGCACCGGCGCACGTGGCCGACGATCCGGTGGTGATCGTCGGGATGGCGTGCCGGTTCCCCGGTGGGGTGGGTTCGCCGGAGGATCTGTGGGGGCTGGTCAGCGGGGGCGGTGACGCCATCGGTGGCTTCCCGACCGACCGTGGCTGGGACCTCGACGGGTTGTACGACGCTGAGCCGGGCACTCCGGGCCGCGTCTACGTCCGCGAGGGCGGCTTCCTCCACGACGCCGCGTCCTTCGACGCCGGACTGTTCGGGATCTCGCCGCGTGAGGCGTTGGCGATGGACCCGCAGCAGCGGCTGTTGCTGGAGACGTCGTGGGAGGTCCTGGAACGGGCGGGTATCGACCCGGCGACCCTGCGCGGCAGCCGTACCGGTGTCTTCGCCGGGCTCGTGGAACAGGGCTATGGAGCCTGCCTGCGCGCCGCCGCCGAGGAGTCGGACGGCTATGTCCTCACCGGCACGACCCTCAGTGTGGCGTCGGGTCGTATCGCGTACACGTTCGGGTTTGAGGGTCCGGCGGTGACGGTGGACACGGCGTGTTCGTCGTCGTTGGTGGCGTTGCATCTGGCGGTGCAGGCGTTGCGGTCGGGTGAGTGTGATCTGGCGCTGGCCGGTGGGGTGACGGTGATGGCGGGGCCGGAGATGTTCGTGGAGTTCTCGCGGCAGCGGGGGCTGGCGGTGGACGGCCGGTGCAAGGCGTTCTCGGACGGTGCGGACGGTACGGCGTGGTCGGAGGGTGTGGGCCTGCTGCTGGTGGAGCGGCTCTCGGACGCGCGCCGCAACGGTCACCGGGTGCTGGCGGTGGTGGCCGGCTCTGCCGTCAACCAGGACGGTGCGTCGAATGGTCTGACGGCGCCGAATGGTCCGTCGCAGCAGCGGGTGATCCGGCAGGCGTTGGCCGGTGCCGGGCTCGCGCCCGCCGACGTGGACGCGGTGGAGGCGCATGGCACGGGCACTCCGTTGGGGGACCCGATCGAGGCGCAGGCGTTGCTGGCGACCTACGGTCAGGACCGCGAACACCCGCTTCTGCTGGGTTCGTTGAAGTCGAACATTGGTCACACGCAGGCGGCGGCCGGTGTGGGCGGTGTGATCAAGATGGTGATGGCGATGCGGCACGGTGTGCTGCCGCGGACCTTGCACGCCGAGGAGCCGTCCTCCCATGTCGACTGGACCGCTGGTTCGGTCGAGCTGCTGACGGAGCAGCGGGCATGGCCTGAGACGGACCGTGCGCGGAGGGCCGGTGTCTCGTCCTTCGGTATCAGTGGTACCAACGCCCACGTCATCCTCGAACAGGCTCCCGACACGGCGGTGGCTGCGCAGAGCACCGAAAGCGACGAGGTGTCGGTGCTGCCGTGGGTGCTGTCGGCGGCCGGCGGCGGTCTGCCGGCTCAGGCCGGGAATCTGGCGGCCTTCGTGGAGGCACACCCCGACCTCTCCCTCCCCGGCACCGCCCGGGCGCTCGTCACCACCAGGACCGTCCTGGAACAGCGTGCGGTGGTCCTGGCCGCCGACCGGGACGGCCTGCTACGAGGTCTGCGCGCGCTGGCGGAGGACGGCGACGCACCGGGTCTCATCCGCGGGGGGCAGACACGTGCGGGCAAGACGGCACTGCTCTTCGCGGGTCAGGGTTCCCAACGGCTCGGCATGGGCCGGGAGTTGTACGACACCTACCCCGTCTTCGCCGAGGTCTTCGACGCCGTCGATGCGGAACTTCCCTTCGGTCTGCGGGAGGTGGTGTTCGGCGAGGACGCCGAACGCCTGAACCGTACGGAGTTCACCCAGCCCGCCCTGTTCGCTCTCGAGGTGGCGCTGTTCCGGCTGCTGGAGTCCTGGGGTGTGCGGCCGGACGTGCTGGCCGGGCACTCCATCGGTGAGATCGCGGCGGCTTATGTGGCAGGGGTGTGGTCGCTGGCGGACGCGTGCCGTCTGGTGGTGGCGCGCGGCAGGCTGATGCAGGCCCTGCCGTCCGGCGGTGCCATGGTCGCGCTGCAGGCCTCCGAGGACGAGGTGCTGCCCCTGCTCGGCGCTGAGGTCGGTCTCGCAGCGGTCAACGGCCCACGGGCGGTCGTGATCGCCGGTACCGCGGAGGCGGCGGAGAAGATCGCCGCGCACTTCAGGGGCGAGGGGCGCAGGGTGACGGCCTTGCGGGTGAGCCACGCGTTCCATTCGCCGCTGATGGAACCGATGCTGGACGACTTCCGGGCGGTGGCCGAGACGCTGACCTTCGGCGAACCGCGTCTGGCCCTCGTCTCCGCGCTCACCGGTACCACCGCGGAACCCGCGCAGCTCATGACCCCCGACTACTGGGTACGGCATGTGCGCCAGGCCGTCCGCTACGGCGACGCCGTGCGCACACTCGCGGGACAGGGCGTCGCGCGGTTCGTGGAAATCGGTCCCGACGGCACGCTGACCGCGCTCGCGCAGGCGTGCCTGGACGGCGAGGGGGACGTGCCGCTGCTGCAGCCCGCCCTGCGCAAGGACCGCCCTGAGGCCGAAACGGTACTGGCCGCGGTCGCCGCCCTGTTCGCCTGTGGCGATGACGTGGACTGGCGCGCGGTCGTCGCACGGACCGGGACCCGTTCGGTCGAACTGCCCACGTACGCCTTCCAACGCAAGACCTACTGGCCCACCAAGGCCCGGGAAAGGTTCGACGGTGACCTCTCAGGACTCGGCCTCTCGGCCGCCGATCACCCCCTGCTCGGAGCGGCGCTGGCACCGGCCGACTCGGACCGGGTGGTCCTCACCGGTGTTCTCTCGCTTCGGAGCCACCCCTGGCTACGGGACCACGTCGTCTCCGGAGTGGCGCTCTTCCCCGGCACCGGCTTCCTGGAACTGGTCCTCCGCGGCGCCGAGCAGGTGGGCTGCGACCGGGTGGAGGAACTGACGATCTCCGTCCCGCTGGCACTCCCCGAGCACGGTGGTGCGCGGGTCCAGGTGCTGGTCGACGGCCCGGACGACTCGGGCCGTCGGGGAGTCGGCGTCTTCTCGCGGGCGGACGGCGCGGCTGAGGACGAGGCGTGGACCCTCCACGCCACAGGCGTGGTGAGCGACCGGACCGAGACTCCGTACCCGGACCGCTCCCTCGACGCCGGTTTCACGGTGTGGCCGCCGCGGGACGCGGTGGCGGAGCCGGTCGGGGGCGCGTACGAGGCGCTTGCCGGGCTGGGGCTGTCGTACGGCCCGGCGTTCCGAGGCCTGCGCGCGATGTGGCGGCGCGGCGACGAGGTGTTCGCCGAAGTCGCCCTCCCCGAGGCACCGGGGGCACCCGCGGACCGGTTCGGGATGCATCCTGCACTCCTGGACGCCGTGCTGCACGCCGTCCTGCTCGGAACCTTCGGCGCCGAGAGCTCGCTGAGACTGCCGTTCTCTTGGAGCGGCGTGTCGCTGTGGGCGGCGGGTGCGCGTGAGCTGAGGGTGCGCGTGGCCCCTGCGGGCCCGGACGCCGTGACGCTCGACCTCGCGGACACGGCCGGCACCGCGGTGGCCTCGGTGGACTCACTGGTCCTGCGGGAGGTGGCCGGGGGAATCGCCTCGGTCGACGGTGGACGGGACGGCCTGTTCCAACTCGACTGGGTACGGATCCCGGCGGCCACCGGACCCGCCCCGCAGGTGAGGACCGGGCTGCCCGAACCGGGTGAGGCCGTGGCCGGCGACGTGCTGGTGCGGTTCGATCGTCCTGCCGGCGATCAGCCGGCAGCCGCCCACTCCGTCGCCCGCACCGCGCTCGAAACGGTGCGCGTCTGGCTGGCGGAGGAGCGGTTCGAGGGTGCGCGTCTGGTGGTCGTGACCGAGGGTGCGGTCGCGTGGGACGGTGGGGTTGCGGATCCGGCGCTGTCGGCGGTGTGGGGTCTGGTGCGGGCGGCGCGGGCGGAGAATCCGGGGCGGTTCGTGCTGGTCGACGTGGACGGCACGGAGGAGTCGTGGGCCGTCGTGGCGGCGGCGTTGACGTCCGGCGAGCCGGAAGTGGCGGTGCGTGGTGGCACGGTGTTCGTGCCGAGGTTGGTGCGTGCGGTGTCCGGTGGGGTGCTGGCGGTTCCGGCGGGGGAGTCCGGGTGGCGGCTGGACATCGTGGAGAAGGGCACGCTGGAGGGGCTGGCCCTGCGCGGTGTTTCTTCCGAGGAGTTGGCGGATCAGCAGGTGCGTATCGCCGTGCGTGCGGCGGGTGTCAACTTCCGGGACGTCCTCAACGCGCTCGGTATGTATCCCGGTGATGCGAAGGACTTCGGTCTGGAGGGTTCGGGTGTGGTGACCGAGGTCGGTCCTGGGGTGTCGGGGCTGGCGGTGGGTGACCGGGTGTTCGGGATGTTCTCGGGTGCGTTCGGGCCGGTGGCGGTGGCGGATGCGCGGACGGTGGCGCGGGTGCCGGAGGGCTGGTCGTTCGCCGAGGCGGCGTCGGTGCCGGTGGTGTTCCTGACGGCGTATTACGCGCTGGCCGATCTGGGGTCTGTGCGGCCGGGGGAGTCGGTGCTGGTGCACGCGGCTGCGGGCGGTGTGGGGATGGCTGCTGTGCAGTTGGCGCGGCATCTGGGTGCGGAGGTGTTCGGTACGGCGAGTGCCGGCAAGTGGGATGCCCTGCGGGGGCTGGGTCTGGACGAGGGGCATATCGCTTCGTCGCGGGACACCGAGTTCGAGTCGGCTTTCCTGGCGGCTACTGGTGGTCGCGGTGTGGATGTCGTACTGGACTCGCTGGCGGGTGAGTTCGTGGACGCGTCACTGAGGCTGCTGCCGCGGGGCGGCCGGTTCCTGGAGATGGGCAAGACCGATGTCCGTGATCCGCAGACGGTGGCCGCTGAGCACGCCGGTGTGATGTACCGGGCGTTCGACTTGATGGACGTGGAGCCGGAGCGGATCGGCCGGATGCTGGCCGAGCTGGTGGCTCTGTTTGAGTCGGGGGTGCTCAAGCCGCTTCCGTTGACGTGCTGGGATGTGCGCAGGGCTCCGGAGGCGTTCCGTTATCTGTCGCAGGCCCGCCATGTGGGCAAGGTCGTGCTGACCGTCCCGGTGCCGCTGGATCCGGACAGGACCGTCCTGGTGACCGGTGGCACGGGTGGTCTCGGCGCGCTGGTGGCCCGCCACCTGGTGACCGAGCACGGCGTACGGCATCTGCTGCTGGCCAGCCGGCGTGGCCCTGATGCGCCAGGAGCCGGTGAACTCCTCGCGGAGCTCACCGCGTTGGGCGCCGAAGTGGATGTCGTGGCGGTGGATGTGGCCGATCGTGACCAGCTGGCCGCCGCGCTGGACGGGCATGAGCTGACCGCCGTGGTGCACACGGCAGGCATCGTCGATGACGGTGTGGTGTCCTCCCTGACCGAGGAGCGACTCGCCGCGGTGATGCGGCCGAAGGCGGACGCGGTGACGCATCTGCACGAGCTGACCCGGGACGCCGACCTGTCCGCGTTCGTCGTCTTCTCTTCGGTCATGGGCACCTTCGGAGGTGCGGGACAGGCCAACTACTCGGCCGCCAACGCCTTCCTCGACGCCTTCGCCTCCTTCCGTCGGAAGGAGGGGCTGCCCGTGGTCTCCCTGGGCTGGGGTCCGTGGGCCCCGGGGGCCGGCATGACGGCCGAGTTGAGCGAGGCGGATCTGCGGCGCATGGCACGCGAGGGCATGCGGCCGCTGGCTCCTGAGCGAGGCCTCAGTTTGCTGGACGCGGCACTCGAGCAGGGCCCAGGGCTGGAGCGGGCGGCGGTACTGCCCATCGACCTCGATCTCGCGGGGCTGCGTCGGCGACCGGCGGAGGAAGTGCCCGCCGTGCTGCGTGCCCTGGTCCGGGTCCGTGCCCGTCGCAAGGCCGAGGCCGGAACGGGAAGCGGAACGCGGCACCAGGACCTCAAGGCACAGCTGGCGGCGATTCCGTCGGCAGACCGGGACCGGCTCGTCTCCGACCTGGTCCAGGGTGCTGCGGCCGCCGTGCTCGGCCACGCCTCCACCGCCGACATCGAGGTGGACCACACCTTCAAGGAACTGGGTTTCGATTCCCTGACCTCGGTGGAGCTCCGCAACCGCGTGAATGCCGCGACCGGCATGAGGCTCCCCGCCACCCTGATCTTCGACTACCCCACCCCTGCTGCCTTGATCCGGTACATCGGAACGGAGCTGGTGGGAGGAGACGAGCAAGCAGCCACTGCCGCGCTGCCCGCGCTGACGAGTGTGGGTGACGATCCGGTGGTGATCGTCGGGATGGCGTGCCGGTTCCCTGGTGGGGTGGGTTCGCCGGAGGATCTGTGGGGGCTGGTCAGCGGGGGTGGTGACGCGATCGGTGGTTTCCCGTCCGACCGTGGCTGGGACCTGGATGGTCTCTATGATCCGGAGCCGGGGACGCCTGGTCGTACCTATGTCCGTGAGGGCGGGTTCCTGTACGACGCGGCTCTGTTCGATTCCTCGTTGTTCGGGATCTCGCCGCGTGAGGCGTTGGCGATGGATCCGCAGCAGCGGTTGCTGCTGGAGACGTCGTGGGAGGTCCTGGAACGGGCGGGCATCGACCCGGCGACCCTGCGCGGCAGCCGCACCGGCGTCTTCGCCGGCGCCATGGCCCAGGACTACAGCTCGTCGCTGCGCGGCACTTCCGAAGGCGCCGACGGCTACCTGCTGACCGGGAACACCGGCAGTGTGGCGTCGGGTCGTATCGCGTACACGTTCGGTTTTGAGGGTCCTGCGGTGACGGTGGACACGGCGTGTTCGTCGTCGTTGGTGGCGTTGCATCTGGCGGTGCAGGCGTTGCGGTCGGGTGAGTGTGATCTGGCGCTGGCCGGTGGGGTGACGGTGATGTCCACGCCGGACACCTTCGTGGAGTTCTCGCGGCAGCGGGGGCTGGCGGTGGACGGCCGGTGCAAGGCGTTCTCGGACGGTGCGGACGGCACGGCGTGGTCGGAGGGTGTGGGCCTGCTGCTGGTGGAGCGGCTCTCGGACGCGCGCCGCAACGGTCACCGGGTGCTGGCGGTGGTGGCCGGCTCTGCCGTCAACCAGGACGGTGCGTCGAATGGTCTGACGGCGCCGAACGGTCCGTCGCAGCAGCGGGTGATCCGCCAGGCACTGGCCGGTGCCGGGCTCAGGCCCGCCGACGTGGACGCGGTCGAGGCGCACGGTACGGGCACTCCGTTGGGGGACCCGATCGAGGCGCAGGCGTTGCTGGCGACCTACGGTCAGGACCGCGAACACCCGCTTCTGCTGGGTTCGTTGAAGTCGAACATCGGTCACACGCAGGCGGCCGCCGGTGTCGGTGGTGTGATCAAGATGGTGATGGCGATGCGGCACGGTGTGCTGCCGCGGACCTTGCACGCCGAGGAGCCGTCCTCCCATGTCGACTGGACCGCTGGTTCGGTCGAGCTGCTGACGGAGGAGCGGGCATGGCCTGAGACGGACCGTGCGCGGAGGGCCGGTGTCTCGTCCTTCGGTATCAGTGGTACCAACGCCCACGTCATCCTCGAACAGGCTCCCGACACGGCGGCCAGCCCGGAGGAAGCCGGAGAGGGCACGGCGTCGGTGCTGCCGTGGGTGCTGTCGGCGGCCGGCGGTGGCCTGCCGGACCAGGCCGGGAATCTGGCGGGCTTCCTGGAGGCACACCCCGACCTCTCCCTCCCCGGCACCGCCCGGGCGCTCGTCACCACCAGGACCGTCCTGGAGCACCGGGCGGTGGTCCTGGCCGCCGACCGCGACGAGCTGCTCCAAGCGCTCCGCGCGCTCGCCGAGGGTCGTACGGAGCCCAACGTCATACGGAACTCCGCGCAGACCAACGGCCGTACGGCCTTCCTGTTCGCCGGGCAGGGCTCGCAACGGCTGGGTATGGGGCGGGAGTTGTACGACTCCTACCCTGTCTTCGCCGAGGCTTTCGACGCCGTGGATGCGGAACTGCCTTTCAGCCTGCGGGAGGTGGTGTTCGGCGAGGACGCCGAACGCCTGAACCGTACGGAGTTCACCCAGCCCGCCCTGTTCGCTCTCGAGGTGGCGCTGTTCCGGCTGCTGGAGTCCTGGGGTGTGCGGCCGGACGTGCTGGCTGGGCACTCCATCGGTGAGATCGCGGCCGCGCACGTCGCGGGGCTGTGGTCCCTGGCCGACGCGTGCCGTCTGGTGGTTGCGCGCGGCCGGCTGATGCAGGCCCTGCCGTCCGGCGGTGCGATGGTCGCGCTGCAGGCCACGGAGGACGAGGTGCTGCCGCTGCTCGGTGACGAGGTGGGTATCGCGGCGGTCAACGGGCCGCAGTCGGTGGTGGTTTCGGGTGCGGCGGAGGCGGTGGAGGGGATCGCGGAGGGTTTCCGTGGCCGGGGCCGCAAGGTGACGGCGTTGCGGGTGAGTCATGCGTTCCACTCGCCGTTGATGGAGCCGGTGCTTGAGGATTTCCGGGTGGTGGCCGAGGGTCTGTCGTACGGGCGGCCGCGGGTCCCGATCGTCTCGACCGTGACCGGGGAGGTGGCCACGGTCGAGGAGCTGGCTTCGCCGGAGTACTGGGTGGAGCATGTTCGTTGGCCGGTGCGGTTCGCCGGTGCGGTGCGGCGGTTGGACGAGCAGGGTGTGTCGCGGTTCGTGGAGCTGGGTGCGGACGGAACGCTGACCGCGCTGGCTCAGGGCGTTCTCGACAGTGAGGACCGGGGCCTTCTGCTGACCCCGGCCCTGCGCAAGGACCGCGCCGAGGCCCACTCACTCCTCTCGACGGCAGGGGAACTGTTCGCACGGGGCACCGCGCTCGACTGGAGCGCCGTCTTCACCGGTACGGCTGCTGCTGCGACGCCCGTCGACCTGCCGACGTACGTGTTCCAGCGGCGCCGCTTCTGGCCCGCTGCCTCGGCCCAGCACACCCGGGATCTGGGTGCGGTGGGGTTGGGTGCGGCGGGGCATCCGTTGTTGGGTGCGGCGGTGGAGTTGGCGGGTGGTGATGGTCTGCTGCTGACGGGGCGTTTGTCGTGCAGCGTTCAGGAGTGGTTGCGGGATCATGTGGTGGCGGGTGTGGTGGTGTTTCCGGGGACGGGTTTCCTGGAGTTGGGGTTGCGGGCGGGTGAGCTGGCGGGTTGTGACCGGGTGGAGGATCTGACGGTCGCGGTGCCGTTGGTGGTGCCGGAGCGGGGTGGGGTCCGGGTCCAGGTGCGGGTGGGTGCGGCGGATGATGCCGGCCGCCGCACGCTGGAGATCCACTCCCGTCTCGAAGAGCTGCCGGACGATCTGCCCTGGACCTTGCACGCGACGGGTGTACTGGCCGCCCTTGCGGAGGCCCCGTCCGCCGCTTCCCCCGGTTTCGCTGTGTGGCCGCCGCGGGACGCGGTGCCGGAGCCGGTGGAGGGGGTGTACGAGCGTTTCGCCGGGTTGGGGTTGTCGTACGGTCCGGTGTTCCAGGGCTTGCGCGGTGTGTGGCGGCGCGGCGACGAGATCTTCGCGGACGTCGCTCTGCCGGAGGGACATGAGGAAGGGGCGGAGCGGTTCGGGGCGCATCCGGCGTTGGTGGATGCGGCGTTGCACGCGGTGATGTTCACGTCGGTGTTCGGTGAGGGGCGGGCGCGGTTGCCGTTCTCGTGGTCCGGGGTGTCGTTGTGGGCGTCGGGTGCGCGTGCGGTGCGTGTGCGGATGGTGGTGCTGGGGTCGGACGCGGTGGCGTTGGAACTTGCCGATCCGGCTGGTGGGTTGGTGGCGTCGGTGGAGTCGCTCGTGCTTCGGGAGGCGTCCGGCGAGCTGGCGAACGCGGACACCCGTCACGTCGACAGCCTCTTCCAGACCGACTGGGCCCCCGTTCCGCTTGACCCGTCCGTCGCTGGCCCGACGTATGCCCGCGCCCTCCCCGTCGGTCTCCCCGACGCTGCTGTGGAGCCCGGGACGGACGTCCTGGTGCGGGTGCGGCGGCCGGTCGGCGGCGCGGTCGAGGCCGCGCACGAGGTCACGGCTCAGGTACTTGCCCAGGTCCAGGCCTGGCTGGCGGAGGAGCGATTCGAGGGCGCACGTCTGGTGCTCGTCACCGAAGGGGCCGTCACGATCGACGCGTCGTCCGCCGATCCGGCCCTGGCGGCGGTGTGGGGCCTGGTCCGCGCGGCACGCGCCGAGGCACCGGACAGGTTCGCACTGCTGGATGTGGAGGGCACCGACGCGTCCTGGACCCTGGTGTCCGCCGCGCTCGCCTCCGGCGAGCCGGAGCTGGCGCTGCGCGGTGGCACGGCCTACGCGCCCCGGCTCGTCCGCGCCGCGTCCGGTGGGGCTCTGACCGTCCCCGCAGGGCAGCCGGAATGGCGGCTGGACATCGCGGAGAAGGGCACGCTGGAGGGGCTGGCCCTGCGTGGTGTTGCGTCTGTGGAGTTGGCGGATCAGCAGGTGCGTATCGCCGTGCGTGCGGCGGGTGTCAACTTCCGGGACGTCCTCAACACGCTCGGTATGTATCCCGGTGATGCGAAGGACTTCGGTCTGGAGGGTGCGGGTGTGGTGACCGAGGTCGGTCCTGGCGTGTCGGGGCTGGCGGTCGGTGACCGGGTCATGGGTCTGTTCTCCGGCTCGTTCGGGCCGGTGGCGGTGGCGGACGCGCGCAAGGTGGCGCGGGTGCCGGAGGGTTGGTCGTTCGCTGAGGCGGCGTCGGTGCCGGTGGTGTTCCTGACGGCGTATTACGCGCTGGCCGATCTGGGGGCTGTGCGGCCGGGGGAGTCGGTGCTGGTGCACGCGGCTGCGGGCGGTGTGGGGATGGCTGCTGTGCAGTTGGCGCGGCATCTGGGTGCGGAGGTGTTCGGTACGGCGAGTGCGGGCAAGTGGGATGCCCTGCGGGGGCTGGGTCTGGACGAGGGGCATATCGCTTCGTCGCGGGACACCGAGTTCGAGTCGGCTTTCCTGGCGGCTACTGGTGGTCGCGGTGTGGATGTCGTGCTGGACTCGCTGGCGGGTGAGTTCGTGGACGCGTCACTGAGGCTGCTGCCGCGCGGTGGCCGGTTCCTGGAGATGGGCAAGACCGATGTCCGTGATCCGCAGACGGTGGCCGCTGAGCACGCCGGTGTGATGTATCGGGCGTTCGACTTGATGGACGTGGAGCCGGAGCGGATCGGCCGGATGCTGGCGGAGCTGGTGGCTCTGTTCGAGTCGGGGGTGCTCAAGCCGCTTCCGGTGACGTGCTGGGATGTGCGCAGGGCTCCGGAGGCGTTCCGTTATCTGTCGCAGGCCCGCCATGTGGGCAAGGTCGTGCTGACCGTCCCGGCATCCCTGGATCCGGACAGGACCGTCCTGGTGACCGGTGGCACGGGTGGTCTGGGCGCACTGGTGGCCCGCCACCTGGTGACCGAGCACGGTGTGCGGCATCTGCTGCTGGCCGGCCGCCGTGGACTCGACGCCCCTGGCGCTCGCGAACTCGTCGCGGAACTGGGCGGCTTGGGTGCCTCGGTCGAGGTGGCGGCCCTGGACGTGGCCGACCGAGACCAGCTGGCCGCCGTGCTGGAGGGGCATGCGCTGACCGCCGTGGTGCATGCGGCGGGCGTTCTGGATGACGGTGTGGTCTCCGCCCTGACTCCTGAGCGGTTCGCGACGGTGATGCGGCCGAAGGCGGACGCGGTGACGCATCTGCACGAGCTGACCCGGGACGCCGACCTCTCCGCGTTCGTGGTCTTCTCCTCGGTCGCGGGGACGTTCGGCGGCGCGGGTCAGGCCAACTACGCGGCCGCCAACGCCTTCCTGGACGCCTTCGCCGCCCGCCGCCGCTCCGCCGGCCTGCCCGCCACCGCGCTCGCGTGGGGCCCCTGGGTGCCCGGTGCGGGCATGACCGCCGAACTGACCGAGGCGGACCAACGGCGTCTGACGCGGAACGGGATGCTCCCGCTCACGCCCGCCCAGGGCCTCGGACTGCTGGACACCGTGATGGACCTGGGCATGGGTCTGGAACGGCCCTGCGTGCTGCCGGTCCACATGGACATCGCGGCGCTCCGCCGACGGGCACCGGAGGACGTGGCCCCGCTGCTGCGGGCCCTGGTGCGCGGCCATGGCCGCCGCAAGGCCGGGATCGGGACGGCGGGCGAGGCCACGACCCTGCGACAGCAGTTGCTCGCGCTCCCGGCCGGCGAGCGTGGGCGCTTCCTCCGGGGCTTCGTCTCGACGCAGGCCGCCTCGGTGCTCGGGCACGGGTCGACGCAACAGGTCGACGCCGACCATACGTTCAAGGACCTCGGTTTCGACTCGCTCACCTCGGTCGAGCTGCGCAACCGGCTGAACGCGGCGACCGGCACAAGGTTCCCCGCCACTCTGGTCTTCGACTACCCGACCCCGGCTGACGTGGCACGGCACCTCCTGTCCGAGTTGTCGGACGAACGGGAAACCGTCGACATGGCGCCGGCGCTGCCCGCGCTGACGAGTGTGGGTGACGATCCGGTGGTGATCGTCGGGATGGCGTGCCGGTTCCCTGGTGGGGTGGGTTCGCCGGAGGATCTGTGGGGGCTGGTCAGCGGGGGTGGTGACGCGATCGGTGGTTTCCCGTCCGACCGTGGCTGGGATCTGGATGGTCTCTATGATCCGGAGCCGGGGACGCCTGGTCGTACCTATGTCCGTGAGGGCGGGTTCCTGTACGACGCGGCTCTGTTCGATTCCTCGTTGTTCGGGATCTCGCCGCGTGAGGCGTTGGCGATGGATCCGCAGCAGCGGTTGCTGCTGGAGACGTCGTGGGAGGTCCTGGAGCGGGCGGGCATCGACCCGGCGACCCTGCGCGGCAGCCGTACCGGTGTCTTCGCCGGAGCCATGGCCCAGGACTACGGTTCCTTCCTCCGGTTGGGCGAGCTCGACGCGGGCGGTTACCTCATGACCGGGAACACCGGCAGTGTGGCGTCGGGTCGTATCGCGTACACGTTCGGGTTTGAGGGTCCGGCGGTGACGGTGGACACGGCGTGTTCGTCGTCGTTGGTGGCCTTGCATCTGGCGGTGCAGGCGTTGCGGTCGGGTGAGTGTGATCTGGCGCTGGCCGGTGGTGTCACGGTGATGTCCACGCCGGACACCTTCGTGGAGTTCTCGCGGCAGCGGGGGCTCGCGGTGGACGGCCGGTGCAAGGCGTTCTCGGACGGTGCGGACGGTACGGCGTGGTCGGAGGGTGTGGGCCTGCTGCTGGTGGAACGGCTCTCCGACGCACGCCGCAACGGCCACGATGTCCTCGCGGTGGTCGCGGGCTCCGCCGTCAACCAGGACGGCGCCTCCAACGGACTGACCGCGCCGAACGGTCCCTCGCAGCAGCGGGTGATCCGGCAGGCGTTGGCCGGTGCCGGGCTCAGGCCCGCCGACGTGGACGCGGTGGAGGCGCATGGCACGGGCACCCCGTTGGGTGACCCGATCGAGGCGCAGGCGCTGCTGGCGACCTACGGCCAGGACCGCGAACACCCCCTGCTCCTCGGTTCGTTGAAGTCGAACATCGGTCACACGCAGGCGGCCGCCGGTGTGGGCGGTGTGATCAAGATGGTGATGGCGATGCGGCACGGTGTGCTGCCGCGGACCCTGCACGCCGAGGAGCCGTCCTCCCATGTCGACTGGACGGCCGGCGACATCGAGCTGCTCGCCGAAGAGCGTGCATGGCCCGAGACGGGCCGTGCACGGCGCGCGGGCGTGTCCTCCTTCGGTATCAGCGGTACCAACGCCCACGTCATCCTCGAACAGGCTCCCGACACGGCGGTGGCTGCGCAGAGCACCGAAAACGACGAGACGTCGGTGCTGCCGTGGGTGCTGTCGGCGGCCGGCGGTGGTCTGCCGGCTCAGGCCGGGAATCTGGCGGCCTTCGTGGGGGCACACCCCGACCTCTCCCTCCCCGGCACCGCCCGGGCGCTCGTCACCACCAGGACCGCCCTGGAACACCGGGCGGTGGTCCTGGCCGCCGACCGCGACGAGCTGCTCCAAGCACTTCGCGCGCTCGCCGAGGGGCGTACGGAGCCCAACGTCATACGGAACTCCGCGCAGACCAACGGCCGCACGGCCTTCCTGTTCGCCGGGCAGGGCTCGCAACGGCTCGGCATGGGGCGGGAGTTGTACGACACCTACCCCGTCTTCGCCGACGCCTTCGACGCCGTGGACGCCGAGTTGCCGTTCCGGCTGCGGGAGGTGGTGTTCGGCGACGAGGCGGACGTACTGAACCGGACGGAGTACGCGCAGCCCGCGCTGTTCGCGCTGGAAGTGGCGCTGTTCCGGCTGTTGGAGTCGTGGGGTGTGCGGCCGGACGTGGTGCTCGGTCATTCGATCGGTGAGTTGGCGGCCGCGCATGTGGCGGGGGTGTGGTCCCTGGCCGACGCGTGCCGTCTGGTGGTGGCGCGGGGGCGGCTGATGCAGGCGCTTCCGGCCGGTGGGGCGATGGTGTCGCTCGAGGCATCGGAGGACGAGGTCCTGCCGCTGCTGGCGGGCCGGGAGAGCGAGGCAGGCATCGCCGCCGTCAACGGACCGGAGGCGACCGTGGTGGCGGGCACCGAGGCAGCCGTCGAGGCGATCGCCGCGCACTTCCGGGGCCTCGACCGCAAGGCCACCCGGCTGCGGGTCAGCCACGCGTTCCACTCGCCGTTGATGGAACCCATGCTCGCCGAGTTCCGTACGGTCGCGGAAGGCCTGGCGTACGCACGTCCGCAGCTGACCGTCGTCTCGGCGCTCACCGGCGACCTCGCCGACGCCGACGACCTGATGACGCCCGACTACTGGGTGCGGCATGTCCGCCACGCCGTACGCTTCGCCGCCGCCGTGGGCCGGGTGAGCACCGAAGGAGCGTCCTGCTGGCTCGAGTTGGGACCGGACGGCACGCTCACCGCGCTGGCGCGCGAAGTGGTGCACGCCGACCCCGCGGAGGAGATCCTCCTCGTACCCGCGTTGCGCAAGGACCGCGACGAACGCGCCGCACTGCTGACCGCCCTGGCCGAGCTGTACGTCCGTGGTGCCGAACCGCGCTGGCCTGCCGTGTTCGAGGGCGGCGACGCCTTCCGGGCCGAGCTGCCGACGTACGCCTTCCAGCGGCAGCGCTTCTGGCCGGACGCCCCGGGCGCCACGGCCGGTGACGCGACCGGTCTCGGACTGACCTTCGCCGGGCACCCGCTGCTCGGCGCCGAGGTCGCGCTGGCGGAAGGCGGTGGAGCCCTGCTCACCGGCAGGCTCTCCCTCACGACCCATCCCTGGCTGCGGGACCACGCGGTGGGGGGCACGGTCCTCTTCCCGGGCACCGGCTTCCTGGAACTGGCTTTCCAGGCCGGTCTCCGCGTGGGCTGCGTACGTCTGGCGGACCTGACGCTCGAAACGCCGCTCGTGCTCACCGAGCACGGCGCCGTACGGATCCAGGTCGCCGTGGGCGGTCCGGACGCGTCGGGACGGCGGACCGTGTCCGTCCACTCCCGTGCCGACTCCGCCGAGGCCACAGCCGGGGGATGGGTACGTCACGCCGGTGGCGTCCTCGACGCCGACGTCACCGACGAGACGGACGGCGCCGGCCCCTTCGAGGACTGGCCGCCCACAGCCGCGACCCCCGTCCCGCTGCACGGCTTCTACGACCGTCTCGCGGACGAGGGGTATGCCTACGGCCCGGTGTTCCAGGGCCTGCGTGCCGTCTGGCGGCAGGGTGAGGACGTCTACGCCGAGGTCGGGCTGCCCGCCGGCCGGCAGCAGGACGAGGCAGGGCGCCACGGTCTGCACCCGGCCCTGCTGGACGCCGCGCTGCACGCCTGGCTCGCCGCGGGACGGGCGCCGACGGACGCCTCCGGCGAGGCACCCGCCGACGGCGGAGTGCGGCTGCCGTTCGCATGGAGCGGCGCCTCGCTGACCGCGGTCGGCGCGTCCGCCGTGCGGGTGCGGCTGGCGCCGGTGGACGAGGACACGATCACGCTCGCCGTCGCCGACGCCGAGGGCCGGAGCGTGGCCCGCGTCGACGCCCTCACCCTCCGTGAGCTGAGCGGGGAGGCCCTGGCCCCCGCCGCCGGCCCGTCGGCGCGGCAGGACACACTCTTCCGGGTGGACTGGAGCGCGCTGCCCGCGCCGTCCGGTCCCCTCCCCGACCAGGACGGACGGTGGGCCGTCGTCGGACCGGAGATCGCCGGGCTCCCGGACGCGCCGGCCGGTCACTACGCCGACGTCACGGCCCTGGCCGAGGCGGTCGCCGCGGGAACACCGACGCCGGGCGCGGTACTCGTCGCCTGCGACCCGTCCGCGACCGGGACACCGGCGCTGCCGGCTTCGACGGTGGATGTCACCAAGGCGGTGCTGCACGACGTCCTCGCCCTGGTGCAGAACTGGCTGGCGGACGACCGCCTCGGCGCCGCCAGACTGGTGCTGGTGACGCGGGGCGCGGTCCCCGCCGACGGCGACCGGGCGCTCACCGACCCGGTGGCCGCCTCCGTCTGGGGTCTCGTCCGCTCCGCGCAGTCGGAGCACCCCGGACGCCTGGTCCTGCTCGACCTCGCCCCTGACACACCCGTCGCCCCCGATCACGTTGCCGCTGCCGCCCGGCAGGAGAGCAGCGATGCCGGCTCCACCGACCGGCCGGCTGACCCCGCCCCCGCACTCGCCTCCGGCGAACCCCAACTCGCCCTGCGCGCAGGGGTCGTACTCGTGCCCCGGCTGGCCCCGGCGGACACCGGCGGCGCGCTGCTTCCGCCGTCCGGTGAGTCCGTGTGGCGGTTGGACGTCACCACGCCCGGCACCCTCGACAGCCTGGCCCTCGTCGGCTGCCCCGAGGTCACCGGACCGCTCGCCCCCCGCGAGGTGCGGGTGGCGATGCGGGCCACCGGCGTCAACTTCCGTGACGTCCTGGTCTGCCTGGGAATGCTCGACCGCGAGGTGCCCGGCCGCGAGGGCGCGGGCGTGGTCCTGGAGACCGGCCCGGGTGTCACCGGGCTCGCCCCCGGTGACCGGGTGCTCGGCCTCTTCTCCGGGGCGTACGGCCCGGTCGCGGTGACCGATCACCGTCTGCTCACCCGGCAGCCGGACGACTGGTCCTTCACCGAGGCCGCCGCGGCGCCCATCGTCTTCCTCAGCGCCTACCACGGCCTGGTGGACCTGGCGGATCTGCGTCCCGGCGAAGCCGTCCTCGTCCACGCGGGCACCGGCGGCGTCGGCATGGCCGCCGTCCAGCTCGCCCGGCACCTGGGTGCCGAGGTCTTCGCCACCGCCGCCCCCGCCAAGTGGGACACGCTGCGGGCCATGGGCCTGGACGACGACCACATCGCCTCCTCGCGCGACACGGACTTCGAGGAGAAGTTCCTGCGGGTCACCGAAGGCCGCGGTATGGACGTCGTCCTCAACTCCCTGGCCAGGGAACTGATCGACGCGTCGTTCCGGCTGCTGCCGCGCGGCGGCCGCTTCGTCGAGATGGGCAAGACCGACCTGCGGGACGCCCCGACCGTCGCCGCCGAGCATCCGGGCGTGGTCTACCGGGCGTTCGACCTGCGGGACGTCGACCCCGACCACACCGCCGCCATGCTGACGGCCGTACTCGCGCTGTTCGAACAGCGGGCACTGCGTCCCCTCCCGGTCACCACGTGGGACGTACGGCGGGCCCCGGAGGCGTTCCGGTACCTCAGCCAGGCACGGCACACCGGCAAGATCGTCCTCACCGTCCCCGAGCTGCCCGTCGACCTGGCCCACACCGTGCAGGACGCGCACCCCGTACACACCGCGGAGCACACCCGCGACGGACGCGCCCCGCACCGCCCCCACGGCACCGTCCTGGTCACCGGCGGCACCGGCACCCTCGGTGGACTGTTCGCCCGGCACCTGGTGACCCGGCACGGGGTCCGCCATCTGCTGCTCACCAGCCGCAGCGGCCCCGACGCCCCCGGCGCCGCCGGACTCGCCGCGGAACTGACCGGGCTGGGCGCCACCGTCACCGTCGCCGCCTGCGACATGGCCGACCGCGACGCCCTGGCCGGACTGCTCGCCGAGATCCCCGCCGAGCGTCCGCTGACCGCCGTCGTCCACGCGGCCGGCATCCTCGACGACGGCATCCTGGACGCCCTGACATCCGAACGCGTCGACCGCGTCCTGCGCCCGAAGGCACAGGCCGCATGGAACCTGCACGAGCTGACCTACGACCTGCCCCTGTCGGCGTTCGTCCTCTTCTCCTCCGTGGCCGCCACCTTCGGCAGCCAGGGACAGGCCAACTACGCCGCCGCCAACGCCTTCCTCGACGCCCTGGCCCAGCACCGCAGGGCACGGGGACTGCCCGCGCTCTCCCTGGCCTGGGGCCTGTGGGACACCGACGACGGCATGGCGGGCACCCTCGGTGCCGCCGACCTGCGGCGCATCGGCCGGATGGGTCTCGCCCCGCTCCCGGCGGACGAGGGCCTGGCCCTGTTCGACGCGGCCCTCGCCGCCGACCAGGCCCTGCTGCTGCCCACCCGACTCGACCCGGCCGGGCCGGAACGCCGCGGCACCGAACCGCCCGCGCTGCTCAAGGCGCTGGCCCGGACCCCGGTCCGGCGGGCGGCGGCCGACACCACCGGCACCCCGGCCGACGGCCAGGACGACGGGCACGGTACGCCGGTGTCGTTCACGGAGCGGCTGCGGCCGCTGCCCGCCGAGGAACGGGAACGGGCCGCCCTCGACCTCGTCCGCACCCACACCGCGGCGGTCCTCGGGCACTCCGACCCCGAAGCCGTCGACGCCGACCGGCCGTTCAAGTCGCTGGGCTTCGACTCGCTCACCGCGGTCGAGATGCGCAACCGGCTCGGCACGGCCACCGGACTCACCCTGCGGGCCACGCTGGTGTTCAGCTACCCGACCCCCGCGGTCCTCGCCCGCCATCTGCTGGACCGGTGCGCCCCCCAGGACGAACGACCGGCCGACGTCCTGCTCGCCGAACTCGACAGGCTCGAGTCCGTCATGGCCGGCACGCACCCCGCGGCCGACGGCACGGACGACGCCGAGCTGAATGACAAGGTGACCGCCCGCCTGCGGGAACTGCTGACCCGGTGGACGAGCAGCACGGGCGACACGGGTGGCACGGGTGGCACGGGTGGCACCACGACGGCCGTCACCGGACTCGAATCCGCGACGGACGACGAGATGTTCGACCTCATCAACAAAGAGCTGGGCATTTCCTGACCCCGACCGACCCCGGACCGCTCAGGACCCGACGTCTCCGGATCCCCTCGGGGGCTCCTCCAAGGAAGTGGCATCGAATGGCGAGCAACGAAGAGAAGCTGCGGGACTACCTCAAACTGGTCACGGCCGACCTTCGTCAGACACGCAAACGTCTGCAGGACCTGGAGGAACAGCAGCAGGAACCCGTCGCGATCGTCGCCATGGGCTGCCGCTTCCCCGACGGGGCAGACAGCCCCGAGGCCCTGTGGCGGCTCCTGGCCTCCGGCACCGACGCCGTCACCCCCTTCCCGGCCGACCGCGGCTGGGACCTCGACGCGCTGTACGACCCGGACCCCGACAGCCCCGGAACCTCCTACGTCCGCGAAGGCGGCTTCCTGCACGAAGCGCCCTTGTTCGACGCGGAGTTCTTCGAGATCTCGCCCCGCGAGGCCCAGGCCATGGACCCGCAGCAACGGCTCCTCCTGGAGACCTCCTGGGAGACCGTGGAACGCGCGGGCATCCTCCCGGCCTCCCTGCGCGGCTCGGCCACCGGAGTGTTCGTCGGCGCCATCGCCCAGGACTACCTGCCGCGCTCCCACGACTCCCAGGCCGACCTCGGCGGCCATCTGCTCACCGGCAGCACCATCAGCGTCGCCTCCGGCCGTATCGCCTACTCCTTCGGCCTGGAGGGACCCGCCGTCACCGTCGACACGGCCTGCTCGTCCTCGCTGGTGGCCCTCCACCTCGCCGTACGGTCCCTGCGCTCAGGCGAGTGCGACCTGGCGCTCGGCGGCGGTGTGACCGTCATGTCCGGTCCCGAGATGTTCGTCGACTTCGGACGGCAGCGCGCGCTCGCCGCCGACGGCCGCTGCAAGGCGTTCTCCGCCGCCGCCAACGGCTTCGGGCCCGCCGAGGGCGTCGGCATGCTGCTCCTGGAACGCCTCTCCGACGCCCGCCGCAACGGGCACCCCGTCCTCGGCGTGATCCGCGGCAGCGCGGTCAACCAGGACGGCGCGTCCAACGGCCTGACCGCCCCCAACGGCCCGGCTCAGGAACGGGTCATCCGCGCCGCCCTCGCCGACGCCGGCCTGTCCGCGGACGACGTCGAGGCCATCGAGGCCCACGGCACCGGCACCCCCCTCGGCGACCCCATCGAGGCGGAAGCGCTGCTGGCCACCTACGGCGCCGCACGCCCCGAGGACCGCCCCCTGTGGCTCGGCTCGGTGAAGTCCAACATCGGACACACGCAGGCCGCAGCCGGCGTCGCCGGGGTCATCAAGCTCGTCCTGGCCATGCGCCACGGCCTGCTTCCCCGCACCCTGCACGCCGACGAGCCGTCCCGGCACATCGACTGGACCGCCGCCGACCTGCGCCTGCTCACCCTCGAACAGGCCTGGCCCCGCCACGACGACCGACCCCGCCGCGCGGCCGTCTCCTCCTTCGGTATCAGCGGCACCAACGCCCACATGATCGTCGAAGAGGCGCCCGCGCCGGAGCCCCTCGACGGAACCGGCCAGGCGGAACCGGCACCCTCGCACGCCGCTTCCCCCGCCGCCCCGAAGCAGCCGACCGGCGACCACCTCCTGCCCTGGGTGCTCTCCGCCCGCAGCCGCGCCGCACTGCACGCCCAGGCCGCACGCCTGCTCGCCCACCTCGACGACGGACCCCACCCCGACCCGGCCCGCATCGGCCACGCCCTGGTCACGACCCGCTCCACCTTCGAACACCGGGCCGTACTCACCGGCAGAACCCTCGACGACTTCCGCACCGGCCTCACCGCCCTCGCCGCCGGCGAGCCCCATCCCCACACCATCACGGGAACCGTCCGGCCCGGTGGACGACTGGCCGTCCTGTTCACCGGCCAGGGCTCACAACGGCTCGGCATGGGACGGGAGTTGTACGAGGCGTACCCCGTCTTCGCCGACGCCTTCGACGCCGTGGACGCGGAACTTCCCTTCGCCCTGCGGGAGGTGGTGTTCGGCGAGGACGCCGACCGGCTGGACCGAACCGAGTTCGCACAGCCGGCGCTGTTCGCCCTCGAGGTGGCGCTGTTCCGGCTGCTGGAGTCGTGGGGCGTCCGTCCGGACGTACTGGCCGGGCACTCCATCGGTGAGATCGCGGCGGCGTATGTGGCGGGGGTGTGGTCGCTGGCGGACGCGTGCCGTCTGGTGGTGGCGCGCGGTCGGCTGATGCAGGCGCTGCCCGAGGGCGGGGCGATGGTCGCGCTGCAGGCCACGGAGGACGAGGTGCTGCCCTTCCTCGGTGACGAGGTGGGTGTCGCGGCGGTCAACGGCCCGCAGTCGGTGGTGATCTCGGGTGCGGCGGAGGCGGTCGAGGAGATCGCGGACCACTTCCGCGCCCAGGACCGCAAGGTCACCGCGCTGCGGGTCAGCCACGCCTTCCACTCGCCGTTGATGGAACCGATGCTCGACGACTTCCGGGCCGTGGCCGAGACGCTCACCTACAGTGCCCCGCGCATCGCCGTGGTCTCCAACGTCACCGGCCGCCCGGCCGAACGCGACGAACTCACCTCTCCCGACTACTGGGTGCGGCACGTCCGCCAACCGGTCCGCTTCGCCGACGGCGTACGGGCACTGGCGGAACGCAAGGCCGGCCGACTCCTGGAACTGGGCCCCGACGGCCAGTTGACCGCCCTGGCCCAGAGCTGCCTGGACGGCGGCTCCGAAGTCTTCGCCACCGTCCTGCGCAAGGACCGCCCGGAGCCCGAGACCCTGCTCGAGGCCCTGGCCCAGCTCCACGTCGGCGGTCTTCCGGTCCGCTGGCGGACGGCGTTCCCCCAGGAGGAGCCCACCGCTCCCGACCAGGAGCAAGTGCCCCTGCCCACCTACGCGTTCCAGCGGCGCCGCTTCTGGTCCCGGGACACGGGCTCGACGCTCGGGGATCTGGGTGCGGTGGGGTTGGGTGCGGCGGGGCATCCGTTGTTGGGTGCGGCGGTGGAGTTGGCGGGTGGTGATGGTCTGCTGCTGACGGGGCGTTTGTCGTGCGGCGTTCAGGAGTGGTTGCGGGATCATGTGGTGGCGGGTGTGGTGGTGTTTCCGGGGACGGGTTTCCTGGAGTTGGGGTTGCGGGCGGGTGAGTCGGCGGGTTGTGACCGGGTGGAGGATCTGACGGTCGCGGTGCCGTTGGTGGTGCCGGAGCGGGGTGGGGTCCGGGTCCAGGTGCGGGTGGGTGCAGTGGACGGCGCAGGCCGCCGCAGCCTGGAGATCCACTCCCTGGCCGAGGACGCTCTCGACTCCGATCCGTGGACGCTCCATGCGACCGGTGCGCTGTCCGCGTCCTCGGACGTGCCGCCCGCCGACCGTTTCGATTTCGGTGTGTGGCCGCCGCGGGACGCGGTGCCGGAGCCGGTGGAGGGGGTGTACGAGCGTTTCGCCGGGTTGGGGTTGTCGTACGGTTCGGTGTTCCAGGGCTTGCGCGGTGTGTGGCGGCGCGGCGACGAGGTCTTCGCGGATGTCGCTCTGCCGGAGGGGCACGAGGAAGGGGCGGAGCGGTTCGGGGCGCATCCGGCGTTGGTGGATGCGGCGTTGCACGCGGTGATGTTCACGTCGGTGTTCGGTGAGGGGCGGGCGCGGTTGCCGTTCTCGTGGTCCGGGGTGTCGTTGTGGGCGTCGGGTGCGCGTGCGGTGCGTGTGCGGATGGTAGTGCTGGGGTCGGACGCGGTGGCGTTGGAACTTGCCGATCCGGCTGGTGGGTTGGTGGCGTCGGTGGAGTCGCTCGTGCTTCGGGAGGCGTCCGGCGAGCTGGCGAACGCGGACACCCGTCACGTCGACAGCCTCTTCCAGACCGACTGGGTGAAGGTCCCCGCGAGCCCGGGGCCCGCCCCGGCGGCCGCCCACACCGCTCTGCCGGAACCCGACGAGAGCCTGCCCGCCGATGTGCTCCTCCGGGTCGAGTGCCCGGCCGCCGCCGACACCGCCGAGGCCACCCACGCGCTGACCACACGGGTCCTCGGCCTCCTCACGGAGTGGCTGGCGGAGGAGCGGTTCGAGGGTGCGCGTCTGGTGGTCGTCACCGAGGGTGCGGTCGCGTGGGACGGTGGGGTTGCGGATCCGGCGCTGTCGGCGGTGTGGGGTCTGGTGCGGGCGGCACGGGCGGAGAATCCGGGGCGGTTCGTGCTGGTCGACGTGGACGGCACGGAGGAGTCCTGGGCTGTGGTGGGCGGTGCGCTGGCCTCTGGTGAGGCCGAGTTCGCGGTGCGCGCCGGGTCCGTTTTCGTGCCGAGGTTGGTGCGTGCGGTGTCCGGTGGGGTGCTGGCGGTTCCGGCGGGGGAGTCCGGGTGGCGGCTGGACATCGTGGAGAAGGGCACGCTGGAGGGGCTGGCCCTGCGCGGTGTTTCTTCCGAGGAGTTGGCGGATCAGCAGGTGCGTATCGCCGTGCGTGCGGCGGGTGTCAACTTCCGGGACGTCCTCAACACGCTCGGTATGTATCCCGGTGATGCGAAGGACTTCGGTCTGGAGGGTGCGGGTGTGGTGACCGAGGTCGGTCCTGGGGTGTCGGGGCTGGCGGTGGGTGACCGGGTGTTCGGGATGTTCTCGGGTGCGTTCGGGCCGGTGGCGGTGGCGGATGCGCGGACGGTGGCGCGGGTGCCGGAGGGCTGGTCGTTCGCTGAGGCGGCGTCGGTGCCGGTGGTGTTCCTGACGGCGTATTACGCGCTGGCCGATCTGGGGGCTGTGCAGTCCGGTGAGTCGGTGCTGGTGCACGCGGCTGCGGGCGGTGTGGGGATGGCTGCTGTGCAGTTGGCGCGGCATCTGGGTGCGGAGGTGTTCGGTACGGCGAGTGCGGGCAAGTGGGATGCCCTGCGGGAGCTGGGTCTGGACGAGGGGCATATCGCTTCGTCGCGGGACACCGAGTTCGAGTCGGCTTTCCTGGCGGCTACTGGTGGTCGCGGTGTGGATGTCGTACTGGACTCGCTGGCGGGTGAGTTCGTGGACGCGTCGTTGCGTCTGCTGCCGCGGGGCGGCCGGTTCCTGGAGATGGGCAAGACCGATGTCCGTGATCCGCAGACGGTGGCCGCTGAGCACGCCGGTGTGATGTACCGGGCGTTCGACCTGATGGACGTGGAGCCGGAGCGGATCGGCCGGATGCTGGCCGAGCTGGTGGCTCTGTTCGAGGCGGGGGTGCTCAAGCCGCTTCCGTTGACGTGCTGGGATGTGCGCAGGGCTCCGGAGGCGTTCCGTTATCTGTCGCAGGCCCGCCATGTGGGCAAGGTCGTGCTGACCGTCCCGGCATCCCTGGATCCGGACAGGACCGTCCTGGTGACCGGTGGCACGGGTGGTCTGGGTGCGCTGGTGGCCCGCCACCTGGTGACCGAGCACGGTGTACGGCATCTGCTGCTGGCCGGCCGCCGTGGACTCGACGCCCCGGGTGCCCCCGAACTCGTGGCGGAGCTCAGTGACTTGGGTGCCGAGGTTGAGGTGGCGGCACTGGACGTGGCCGACCGTGACCAGTTGGCCGCCGTGCTGGCTGGACGTCAGCTGACTGCCGTGGTGCACACGGCAGGCATCGTCGACGACGGTGTGGTGTCCTCCCTGACCGAGGAGCGACTCGCCGCGGTGATGCGGCCGAAGGCGGACGCGGTCACGCATCTGCACGAGCTGACCGGGGACGCCGACCTGTCCGCCTTCGTGGTCTTCTCCTCCGTCGCGGGGACGTTCGGCAGCGCGGGCCAGGCCAACTACGCGGCCGCGAACGCCTTCCTGGACGCGTTCGCCGCCCGCCGCCGTGCGTCGGGTCTCCCGGCGGTGTCCCTTGCCTGGGGCCCGTGGGCGCCCGGTGCGGGCATGACCGCCGAACTGACCGAGGCAGACCTGCGGCGCATGGCGCGGGAGGGCATGCGGCCGCTTGCCCCCGAGCAAGGCCTCGAACTGTTCGACGCTGCCCTGGAGATCGGCCCGGCGCTCGAAAGGGCGGCGGTGCTGCCGATCAACCTCGACCTCGCGGCGCTCCGCAGGGGAGGACCGGTACCCGGTCTGCTGCGGGCTCTGGTGCGCGCGCCCGCACGTCGGGCCGCGGAGGCCCAGGCCGTGGTCGGAGGAGTGGCCGACATCGGTCGACGGGTCAGGGGGCTTCCCGAGGCCGAGCGCGAGAAGTTCCTGCTGGACCTCGTGCGCGGGCAGGCCGCCTCAGTCCTCGGCCACGCGTCCCCCGCCGATCTGGAGGCCGACCAAGCCTTCAAGGCCCTCGGCTTCGATTCCCTGACTTCGGTGGAGCTCCGCAACCGTGTGAGCACGGCGACCGGCATGAGGCTCCCGGCCACTCTGGTCTTCGACTACCCGACCCCGGCCGCCCTGGCACGGCACCTCCTGTCCGAGTTGTCGGACGAACGGGAAACCGTCGACATGGCGCCGGCGCTGCCCGCGCTGACGAGTGTGGGTGACGATCCGGTGGTGATCGTCGGGATGGCGTGCCGGTTCCCTGGTGGGGTGGGTTCGCCGGAGGATCTGTGGGGGCTGGTCAGCGGGGGCGGTGACGCCATCGGTGGTTTCCCGTCCGACCGTGGCTGGGATCTGGATGGTCTCTATGATCCGGAGCCGGGGACGCCTGGTCGTACCTATGTCCGTGAGGGCGGGTTCCTGTACGACGCGGCTCTGTTCGATTCCTCGTTGTTCGGGATCTCGCCGCGTGAGGCGTTGGCGATGGATCCGCAGCAGCGGTTGCTGCTGGAGACGTCGTGGGAGGTTTTGGAGCGGGCGGGTATCGACCCGGCGACCCTGCGCGGCAGCCGCACCGGCGTCTTCGCCGGCGCGATCACACAGGATTACGGCTCCTGCATGCGCGCCGGGGAGCACGACTCCGACGGCTATCTGCTGACCGGTTCGACGGGCAGTGTGGCGTCGGGGCGTATCGCGTACACGTTCGGGTTTGAGGGTCCGGCGGTGACGGTGGATACGGCGTGTTCGTCGTCGTTGGTGGCGTTGCATCTGGCGGTGCAGGCGTTGCGGTCGGGTGAGTGTGATCTGGCGCTGGCCGGTGGGGTGACGGTGATGGCGGGGCCGGAGATGTTCGTGGAGTTCTCGCGGCAGCGGGGGCTGGCGGTGGACGGCCGGTGCAAGGCGTTCTCGGACGGTGCGGACGGCACGGCGTGGTCGGAGGGTGTGGGCCTGCTGCTGGTGGAGCGGCTCTCGGACGCGCGCCGCAACGGTCACCGGGTGCTGGCGGTGGTGGCCGGCTCTGCCGTCAACCAGGACGGCGCCTCCAACGGACTGACCGCGCCGAACGGTCCGTCGCAGCAGCGGGTGATCCGGCAGGCGCTGGCCGGTGCCGGGCTCGCGCCTGCCGACGTGGACGCGGTGGAGGCGCATGGCACGGGCACCCCGTTGGGGGACCCGATCGAGGCGCAGGCGCTGCTGGCTACCTACGGTCAGGACCGCGAACACCCGCTTCTGCTGGGTTCGTTGAAGTCGAACATCGGTCACACGCAGGCGGCCGCCGGTGTCGGTGGTGTGATCAAGATGGTGATGGCGATGCGGCACGGTGTGCTGCCGCGGACCCTGCACGCCGAGGAGCCGTCCTCCCATGTCGACTGGACCGCTGGTTCGGTCGAGCTGCTGACGGAGCAGCGGGCATGGCCTGAGACGGACCGTGCGCGCAGGGCCGGTGTCTCGTCCTTCGGTATCAGCGGTACCAACGCCCACGTCATCCTCGAACAGGCTCCCGACATGGGGGTGGCTGCGCAGAGCACCGAAAGCGACGAGGTGTCGGTGCTGCCGTGGGTGCTGTCGGCGGCCGGCGGCGGTCTGCCGGCTCAGGCCGGGAATCTGGCGGCCTTCGTGGAGGCACACCCCGACCTCTCCCTCCCCGGCACCGCCCGGGCGCTCGTCACCACCAGGACCGTCCTGGAACAGCGTGCGGTGGTCCTGGCCGCCGACCACCACCACCTGCTGACGGGCCTGCGCGCGCTGGCGGAGGGGGATGACGCACCGGGTCTCATCCGCGGTCGGCAGACACGTGCAGGGAAGACGGCACTGCTCTTCGCCGGGCAGGGCTCGCAACGGCTCGGCATGGGGCGGGAGTTGTATGACACCTATCCCGTTTTCGCGGACGCCTTCGATGCCGTGGATGCGGAACTGCCTTTCGGTCTGCGGGAGGTGGTGTTCGGTGAGGATGCCGAGCTGCTGAACCGTACGGAGTTCGCGCAGCCGGCCCTGTTCGCTCTCGAGGTGGCGCTGTTCCGGCTGCTGGAGTCGTGGGGTGTGCGGCCGGACGTGCTGGCCGGGCACTCCATCGGTGAGATCGCGGCGGCTTATGTGGCGGGGGTGTGGTCGCTGGCGGACGCGTGCCGTCTGGTGGTGGCGCGGGGCAGGCTGATGCAGGCCCTGCCGTCCGGCGGCGCGATGGTCGCCCTGCAGGCCGGCGAGGACGAGGTGCTGCCTCTCCTTGGTGACGAGGTGGGTATCGCGGCGGTCAACGGCCCTCAGGCGCTGGTGATCGCCGGTACGAGGCAAGCTGTCGAGGAGGTCGCCGACCGCTTCCGCGTCCAGGACCGCAAGGTCACCGCGCTGCGGGTCAGTCACGCCTTCCACTCACCTTTGATGGAGCCGATGCTGGCGGACTTCCGCAAGGTCGCGGAGAGTCTGTCGTACGAGCGTCCGAAGCTGCCCCTGGTCTCCACGGTGACCGGTGAGAGCGCCACTTCGGACGAGCTGATGTCGGCGGACTACTGGGTCGCCCATGTGCGCCGCCCGGTGCGTTTCGCCGACGCCGTCCAAACACTCGCCGGGCAGGGCGCCGGCCGCTTTGTGGAACTCGGCCCGGACGGCACCCTCACCGCCCTCGCCCAGGCCTCCCTCGACGACACCGAGGCCACGGTGCTGGCGCCGGTGCTGCGCAAGGACCGGCCTGAGACACCGTCCGCCCTCACCGCCCTCGCCACCCTGTTCACCGCGGGCGCCGATGTGGACTGGCGTGCCGTCCTCCCGGCCGACGGCCCCCGCCTCGTCGAGCTGCCGACGTACGCCTTCCAGCGGAAGCGGTTCTGGCCACAGCCGTCGCAGAACCCGGGCGACCTGGCCGCCGCCGGGCTCGACGTGGCCGCGCACCCGCTGCTGGGCGCCGCCGTGGAACTCGCCGACGGGGGAGCGGTGCTGACCGGGCGCCTCGCGCTGAGGTCACACCCGTGGCTGCGGGACCACGACGTCCTGGGCGCGGTCGTCTTCCCGGGTACGGGCTGGGCCGAGCTGGCGCTGCGCGCCGGCGACCAGGTGGGGTGCACGCGGGTCGAGGAGCTGACGATCGCGGTGCCGCTGCTGGTGCCGGAACCGGGCATGGTCCGCCTGCGGGTCACCGTCGGCGTGGCCGACGACGCGGGACGCCGCACCGTGGAGATGCACGCACGCCCCGAGGACGCCTCGGACGACACCCCGTGGGTGCTGCACGCCGACGGCGTGCTCGCCGCGCACACGGCGGCGGAAACACACCACGACGCGGCGTCCGCCCTCGCCGAGTGGCCTCCGCCGGGCGCGGAGCCCCGCCCCGTGACCGACGTGTACGACCGGTTCGCGGCTGCCGGGCTGGTGTACGGCCCGGTGTTCCAGGGGTTGCGGCGGGTGTGGCGACGCGGCGAGGAGGTGTTCGCCGAAGTCGTCCTGCCGGAGGAGCACGAGGCACTCGCGGGCCGTTTCGGAGTGCATCCCGCCCTGCTCGACTCCGCCCTGCACGCCGTCCTGTTCGGTCCCCTCGGCGACACGGGCCCCGGACGGTTGCCGTTCGCGTGGCGCGGGCTGTCGTTGTACGCGGGCGGGGCGCGTGCCCTGCGGGTACGGGTGGTACCCGCCGGACCCGACGAGGTGTCCCTGTACGTCGCCGACCCGTCCGGCGGCCTGGTCGCCGCCGTCGAATCGCTGGCGCTGCGGGAGGCGCCCACCGAAGGGGCGGGCGGTTCGGGCCCGGCCGCCCCCACCGGGACGTACCGGATCGACTGGACCGCGCTGCCCTTCACGGCCCCGGCTCCGGACCCCGCCGATGCGGCGGCGCCCGGGGACGGCCGTACGGTGCTGCTGACGGACCACGCGGCCCCGGACGACCACCCGGCCGCCGTGCGCCCCGCCACGCTCACCCGTACCTGGGCGGAGCTGACGAGGGCCGTGCACGACGGCGGTCCCGTCCCCCGGACCGTGCTGCTGCCGTGGAGCGGCCCCGCGGGCACCTCGCCGGCCGGTTCCTCCGCCGTGGCCCACGGCGTCACCGCGGCCGCGCTCGCCTTCGTACAGGACTGGCTGGCGGCCGACGAACTCGCCGAGGCCCGGCTCGTCGTCGTCACCCGAGGTGCCGTGGCGGTACGGCCGGAGGAGCAGCCGGATCCGGTGCTGGCCGCTGTGTGGGGCCTGGTGCGCTCGGCCCGTACGGAGAACCCCGGCCGTTTCGCACTGGCCGACCTGGACGGCACCCCCGGAGCCTGGGACACCCTGGTCGCCCTGCTCGCCGGACCGGATCTCCCTGCCGCCGAGACCGAGCTGGCCGTCCGCGGGGACGAGGTACTCGTTCCGAGGCTGGTCCCCGCCCCCCTGCCCGCCCCCGCCACCGACGGTGCCCACCTCGCCGGCGAGGACAACACCGTGCGCCTCGCGGACAGCACCGTGCGCCTCGCGGACGGCACCGTCCTCGTCACCGGAGGCATCGGCGGACTGGGCTCCCTGATCGCACGTCACTTGGTCACCGAGCACGGCGTACGCCACCTGCTGCTGGCGGGCCGGCGCGGACCCGGGGCACCGGGCGCGGCCGAACTCACCGCCGAACTCACTCATCTGGGCGCCGACGTCACCGTCGCGGCCTGCGACGTGGCCGACCGGCAGGCACTCGAGAGCCTGCTGGCGTCGGTCCCGGCCGACCGTCCGCTGACCGGAGTGATCCACACCGCCGGTGTCGTCGACGACGGTGTGCTGACGTCCCTCACCGGGGAACGGCTGCTCACGGTGCTGCGTCCCAAGGCGGACGCGACCGAACATCTCGACGCGCTCACCCGCGACCTGGACCTGGCCGCGTTCGTCCTGTTCTCCTCGGTCTCCGCCACCTTCGGCGGCGCCGGACAGGCCAACTATGCCGCCGCCAACGCCTACATGGACGCCATCGCCCGGTGCCGCCGGAACCTCGGTCTGCCCGCGGTCTCGCTCGCCTGGGGCCCCTGGGCACCGGGGAGGGGCATGACCGCGGAGCTCTCCGAAGCGGAGCTGAACCGCATGGCGCGCGGAGGCGTCAGGCCGCTCGCCGTCGAGAAGGGCCTCGCCGTCCTTGACGCCGTCCTCGACGCCGTCCTCGAGGACGCCGAGCCCTCCTTCCTGCTCCCGGTCGAACTCGACCTGCGTGCACTGCGCGAACTGCCCGAAGTCCCCGCCCTGTTGCGGCACCTGGTGCGCGGCCCGGCCCGGCGCACCGCGCACACCGGCGGCCACGGCACCGGCGGCGCCGCACTGCGGAACCGGCTGCTGGCCCTCCCCTCCGCCGAACGCGAACCGTTCCTGCTGGAGCAGGTCGCCGGTCTGGTGGCCCAGGTACTCGGCCACGCCTCCGCCGCCGACGTGGAACCCGGCCAGGCCTTCAGGACACTCGGCTTCGACTCACTGACCTCGGTCGAACTGCGCAACCGCGTCAACGCGGCGACCGGGCTGCGGCTGCCCGCCACCCTCGTCTTCGACCACCCTTCGCCCGTCGCGCTCGCCCGGCATCTGCTGGCCGCTCTCGGCGGCGACTCCCCCGAGGCCCGGGGCGGGGGACTGCCCGTTTGGAAGGGAGTGGACGACGACCCGGTGGTCATCGTGGGCATGGCATGCCGTTTCCCCGGCGGCGTCGAATCGCCCGAGGACCTCTGGCGACTGGTCAGCGAGGGCGGCGACGCGATCGGTGACTTCCCGACGGACCGCGGCTGGGACCTGGAGGCGCTGTACGACCCCGAGCCCGGCCGGCTCGGCAGGACCTATGTCCGCCGGGGCGGCTTCCTCTACGACGCCGCGTCCTTCGACGCCGGACTCTTCGGGATCTCGCCGCGTGAGGCGCTGGCGATGGACCCGCAGCAGCGGCTGCTGCTGGAAGTGTCCTGGGAGGTCCTGGAACGGGCGGGCGTCGACCCGACCGCGCTGCGCGGCAGCCGCACCGGGGTGTTCGCCGGTGTCATGGGGCAGGACTACAACTCCTGCCTGCGCGAGGGCGAGCACGACTCCGACGGCTACCTGCTCACCGGTAACACCAGCAGTGTCCACTCCGGCCGTATCGCCTACACCTTCGGCCTGGAGGGCCCGGCGATGACGGTGGACACGGCGTGCTCCTCCTCGCTGGTCACCCTTCACCTGGCCGCCCAGTCGCTACGGGCCGCCGAGTGCGATCTCGCCCTGACCGGCGGCGTCATGGTGATGTCCACGCCGGACACCTTCGTCGACTTCAGCCAGCAGCGCGGCCTCGCCTCCGACGGCCGCTGCAAGTCCTTCGGGGCCGGAGCCGACGGCACGGCCTGGTCGGAGGGCATCGGCATGCTCGTGCTGGAACGGCTCTCGGACGCGCGCCGCAACGGTCACCGGGTCCTCGCGGTGGTGGCCGGCTCCGCCGTCAACCAGGACGGCGCCTCCAACGGCCTGACGGCGCCGAACGGTCCGTCGCAGGAGCGGGTGATCCGGCAGGCGCTGGCCGGTGCCGGGCTCGCGCCCGCCGACGTGGACGCGGTCGAGGCGCACGGCACGGGCACCCCGCTGGGTGACCCGATCGAGGCGCAGGCGCTGCTGGCGACCTACGGCCAGGACCGCGAACATCCCCTGCTCCTGGGTTCGTTGAAGTCGAACATCGGTCACACGCAGGCGGCGGCCGGTGTCGGTGGTGTGATCAAGATGGTGATGGCGATGCGGCACGGCGTCCTGCCGCGCACCCTGCACGCCGAGGAGCCGTCGCCGTTCGTCGACTGGACGGCCGGCGACATCACCCTGCTGACGGAGAACGCGGAGTGGCCGGAGCCCCAGGGCCGTCCGCGGCGCGCGGGCGTGTCGTCCTTCGGTATCAGCGGCACCAACGCCCACGTCATCATCGAGCAGTCCCCCGACCCCCTCCCCACGGCGCCCGACAGCTCCGAACCGGGCACCGCGGCGGACGAGTTGCCGCTCACGCCGATCGCACTGTCCGCCGCGTCCGAGGGCGCCCTGCGCGGCCAGGCCGAACGGCTGTGGGCCCAGGTCGACGCCGACCCCGGACTCCGCCCGAGCGACCTGGGTCTCTCGACGTCCCTCCGCCCCTGGCTGGAGCACCGCGCAACGGTCCTCGCCGCCGACCGCGCCGAACTGCTGCGTGGACTGCGCGCACTGGCGGTCGGCGAGCAGGATCCCTCCGTCCTCACCGGCACACCCGGCCGCTCGGGCCGGCGGCTCGCCTTCCTGTTCGCCGGGCAGGGCTCGCAACGGCTCGGTATGGGGCGGGAGTTGCACGACTCCTACCCTGTCTTCGCCGAGGCCTTCGACGCCGTGGATGCGGAACTGCCTTTCAGCCTGCGGGAGGTGGTGTTCGGCGAGGATGCCGAGCTGCTGAACCGTACGGAGTTCACCCAGCCCGCCCTGTTCGCTCTCGAGGTGGCGCTGTTCCGGCTGCTGGAGTCGTGGGGTGTGCGTCCCGACGTTCTCGCCGGGCACTCCATCGGTGAGATCGCCGCCGCGTATGTGGCGGGGGTGTGGTCGCTGGCGGACGCGTGCCGTCTGGTGGTGGCGCGCGGTCGGCTGATGCAGGCGCTGCCCGAGGGCGGTGCGATGGTCGCGCTGCAGGCCACGGAGGACGAGGTGCTGCCGCTGCTCGGTGACGAGGTGGGTATCGCGGTGGTCAACGGGCCGCAGTCGGTGGTGGTTTCGGGTGCGGCGGAGGCGGTGGAGGGGATCGCGGAGGGTTTCCGTGGCCGGGGCCGCAAGGTGACGGCGTTGCGGGTGGGTCATGCGTTCCACTCGCCGTTGATGGAGCCGGTGCTTGAGGATTTCCGGGTGGTGGCCGAGGGTCTGTCGTATGGGCGGCCGCGGGTCCCGATCGTCTCGACCGTCACCGGGGAGGTGGCCACGGTCGAGGAGCTGGCTTCGCCGGAGTACTGGGTGGAGCATGTTCGTCGGCCGGTGCGGTTTGCCGGTGCGGTGCGGCGGTTGGCCGAGCAGGGTGTGTCGCGGTTCGTGGAGCTGGGTGCGGACGGAACGCTGACCGCGCTGGCTCAGGGTGTTCTCGACAGTGAGGACCGGGGGCTTCTGCTGACCCCGGCCCTGCGCAAGGACCGCGCCGAGGCCCACTCACTCCTCTCGGCGGTCGTGGGGCTGCATCTGCACGGCGGGCAGGTGGACTGGGCCGCCGTCTACGCTCCGGCCGGGGCGACCGTGGTGGACCTGCCTACCTACGCCTTCGAACGCGAGCGTTTCTGGCCCGACGGCGCCAGGTTGGGCGGTCCGTCCGCGACGGGCACCTCCGACTGCGCGGACGCCGCGTTCTGGACCGCCGTCGAGCGGGGCGACGCCGGTACGCTGGCCGACTCGCTCGGTGTGGCCCCGGACGCGCTGGACGGGCTGCTGCCGGCCCTGTCGTCGTGGTGGCGGGGGCAGCAGGAGCAGTCCAGGGTCGACGACTGGCTCTACTCCATGAACTGGAAACCGCTCGGCGCGGTGTCCGGTGGCGGGCTCCCCGGCCGCTGGCTGGCCGTGCTCCCCGCCTCGCTGCGCGACGACGCGTGGGGCGCCGCGGTACTGGAGGGGCTTGCGGCGTACGGGGCCGAGCTCGTACAGGTCGTGCGGGAGCCCGGCGCCGACCGGGCCGCGCTCGCCACGCTCCTGACCGTGGCGGCGGCGGACGGGCCGGTCGCCGGTGTCCTGTCCTTCCTGGCACTGTCCGAGCCGTACGACGAGGACGCCGGCGATGTTCCGGCCGGCCCCGCCGCCACCGCCGCACTGGTCCAGGCCATGGGGGACGCCGGTATCGCCGGTCCGCTGTGGGCCCTGACCAGAGGCGCTGTCTCGGTGAACCGGTCCGACCTGCCGCCCGACCCGGCACAGGGAGCGGTCTGGGGAGTGGGCCGGGTCGCCGCGCTGGAACACCCGGAGGGCTGGGGCGGTCTGGTCGACCTTCCCCAGCTCGTCGACCGGCGCACGGTGGGCCGCCTCGTCGGCGTGCTCCTGGGCCGCTCGGGAGAGGACCAGGTGGCGATCCGCGCGACCGGTGTCCTCGGCCGGAGGCTCGGCCGTGCGGCACCCGGTGAGCTCGGCGCGGGCTGGCGTCCCTCGGGCACCGTGCTGATCACGGGCGGTACGGGTGCGCTCGGCGCCCGGGTGGCCCGCTGGGCCGTCGCGCGGGGAGCCGAGCACCTCGTCCTGGCCAGCCGGCGCGGCCTCGACGCGCCCGGCGCGCCGGGTCTGCGCGACGAACTCGCCGCCTCGGGCGTACGGGTGACCGTGACCGCCTGCGACGCGGCGGACCGGGACGCCCTGGCCGCCCTGCTGGCCGAGCACCCCGTGGACGCGGTGGTGCACACCGCGGGTGTCCTCGACGACGGGCTCGTGGAGGCGCTCACCCCGGAGCGCTTCGCGGCCGTCCTGCGCTCCAAGGCGGTCGCCGCCCGCAACCTCGACCTGCTGACCCGGGACCGGGAGTTGTCGGCGTTCGTGCTCTTCTCCTCCTTCGCGGGCGCCGTGGGCTCGCCGGGCCAGGGCAACTACGCCGCCGCCAACGCCTACCTGGACAGCCTCGCCGAGCGGCGCAGGGCGGCCGGGCTTCCCGCCACGTCCGTGGCGTGGGGACCGTGGGCGCAGGACGGCATGGCGGCCGACGGCGGTGTCGAGGAGTATCTGCGCCGCCGGGGTCTGACCGGGCTGGACCCCGAGCCCGCCCTGGCGGCGATGGAGCGACTGGTGGGCTCCGGCGATCCCGTCGCCGTCGTGGCACGGGTCGACTGGACGCGCTTCGCCCCCGCCTTCACCGCCGGGCGGGGTACCGCCCTGCTGGGGGAGATCCCGGAGGCCGACGCCGCGCTGCGGGACGCCGCCTCCGGGGCGGACGCCGACGCGCTGCGGCAGCGGCTTGCGGGACTGGGCGGCGACGAACGGTCGGCGGCCCTCGTCCAGGTGGTGCGGGAACAGGCCGCCGTGGTCCTCGGACACGCCAGGTCCGAGGCGGTCGACCCGAGCCGCGCGTTCCGCGAGGCCGGATTCGACTCGCTGACCGCGGTGGAGCTGCGCAACCGGCTCGGCGCGGTCACCGGACTCCGGCTGCCGGCGACCCTGGTGTTCGACTACCCGGCCCCGGTGGACATCGCCCGGTACCTGGAGGGCGAACTCGTCGGCCCGGACGGTGACCCGGGTGCGGGGTCCGGGCTGGTCGCCGAGATCGACCGGCTGGCGGGGGCCCTCGCGGCCCAGGCCGGGGCCGGCGGCGAGACCGGCCCGGAGATCACCGCGAAGCTGCGGGGACTGCTGGCGCTGTGGACCGGCGCCGACGCCGCCGACGAGTCGGACGACGCGATCGCGGAGCTGGACGGGGCGACGGACGACGAGATGTTCGACCTGATCGACAAGGAACTCGGGATCTGACCACCCGGCCCGTGCGACGGGTCCGTTCACGGCTTTTGCGCGAGGAGTGGAGCACGATGGCGAGCAATGAAGAGAAGCTGCGGGACTACCTGAAAAGGGTGACGGCGGACCTCCGCCAGACCCGCAAGCGTCTTCATGACGCCGAGACGGGCCGCCAGGAGCCCGTCGCGATCGTCGGCCTCGGCTGCCGCTTCCCCGGAGGAGCCGACACACCGGAGGAGTTCTGGCGGCTGCTCGCCGAGGGGCGTGACACCGTCGCCGGCTTCCCCGCCGACCGCGGCTGGGACCTCGACGGCGTCTTCGACGCGGCAGGCGGCGTCGGCACCACGTACGCCCGCCAGGGAGCCTTCCTCTACGACGCACCGCTGTTCGACTCCACCTTCTTCGACATATCGCCTCGCGAGGCCACGACCATGGACCCCCAGCAGCGGCTGCTGCTGGAGACCTCCTGGGAGGCGCTGGAACGCTCCGGCATCGACCCCGCCGCGCTGCGCGGCAGCCGCACCGGCGTGTTCACCGGCACCAACGGCCAGGACTACCTCGCGCTCATGCTCGACCGGCCGGAGGAGTCCGACGGCCACCTGACCACCGGCATCACGGCGTCGGTGTTGTCGGGGCGGGTGTCGTACGTGCTGGGTCTGGAGGGTCCGGCGGTGACGGTGGACACCGCCTGCTCCTCGTCGTTGGTGGCGTTGCATCTGGCGGTGCAGGCGTTGCGGGGTGGTGAGTGTGATCTGGCGTTGGCCGGCGGGGTGACGGTGATGTCGACGCCGGGTGCGTTCGTGGAGTTCTCGCGCCAGCGGGGGCTTGCGGTGGACGGGCGGTGCAAGGCGTTCGCGGAGGGTGCGGACGGTACGGGGTGGGGTGAGGGTGTCGGTGTGCTGGTGGTGGAGCGGTTGTCGGATGCGCGGCGCCTGGGGCATCGGGTGCTGGCGGTGGTGCGGGGCAGCGCGGTCAACCAGGACGGCGCGTCCAACGGCCTGACCGCACCCAATGGTCCGTCGCAGCAGCGGGTGATCCGGGCGGCGCTGGCGGCCGGTGGGCTGGAAACGGCGGACGTGGACGCGGTGGAAGCCCACGGCACCGGCACGGCCCTGGGTGACCCGATCGAGGCGCAGGCGCTGCTGGCGACGTACGGCCGGAATCGTGAACGGCCTTTGTGGCTTGGGTCGGTGAAGTCGAACATCGGGCACACCCAGGCCGCTGCCGGTGTCGCCGGTGTGATCAAGATGGTGCTGGCGATGCGGCACGGTGTGCTGCCGCGCACCCTGCACGCCGACGAGCCCACCTCCCAGGTGGACTGGACGGCCGGTGCCGTCCGGCTGCTCCAGGGGAACACCGACTGGCCGCAGGAGGCGGACCGTCCACGCCGGGCGGGCGTCTCCGCCTTCGGCGTCTCCGGCACCAATGCCCACGTCGTACTGGAGCAGGCCCCTCAGGAGCCCCCTCAGGAGCCCGCCGCGGACCCCGGCACGCCTCCTCCCGCCCCGCAGGCTTTGCGGCTGCCGTCCGCGGCGGTGCCCTGGCTGGTCACCGGCCGAACCCCGGCCGCCCTGCGCGAGCAGGCCCGTCGGCTCGCCGACTTCGTACGTTCGGGCCCGGCCGCCGATCCGGCGCGCACCGCCGCCGCGCTGCTGACCACCCGGTCCGTCTTCGAAGAACGAGCCGTGGTGCTCGGCACCGACCGCGAGGACCTGCTGCGTGGCCTGGACGCCCTGGCGGCCGGTCACGCCCGGCCCGGCCTCGTCACCGGCTCCGCCTCCGGAAGCGGCAGGACCGCCTTCCTCTTCGCCGGGCAGGGTTCTCAGCGCCCCGGCATGGGGCGTGAACTCCACGCGACGTACGAGGTGTTCGCGGACGCCTTCGACGAGGTGTGTGCCGAGGTCGACAGCGTCCTCGAACACCCCCTCCAGGACGTGGTGTTCGGCACGGACGCCGACCTGCTGAACCGTACCGAGTACGCGCAGCCCGCCCTGTTCGCCCTGGAAGTCGCCCTGTTCCGGCTCGCCGAGTCCTTCGGCGTACGTCCCGACGTCGTCCTCGGCCACTCCATCGGCGAGCTGGCCGCCGCGCACGTGGCGGGGGTGTGGTCGCTCGCCGACGCCTGCCGCCTGGTGGCGGCCCGCGGACGGCTGATGCAGGCGCTCCCCGAGGGCGGCGCCATGCTCTCCCTCCAGCTCCCCGAACCCGAGGTGCTGGCCCTGCTGGAAGGACGCACCGACCGGGTCGGCATCGCCGCCGTCAACGCCTCCCGCGCAACGGTGATCGCCGGCGTCGCCGCCGAGGTCGGGGAGATCGCGGAACAGGCCAGGGCGAACGGCCATCGCGCCACCGCGCTCCGCGTGAGTCACGCCTTCCACTCGCCGCTGATGGAACCGATGCTGCGTGACTTCCGGCGGGTCGCCGAGTCGGTGGAGTTCCACCCGCCACGTCTGACCGTCGTCTCCGACCTCACCGGTCGCCCCGCCGACCCCGACGACCTGACCGCCCCCGAGTACTGGGTGCGGCACGTGCGGCACGCGGTCCGCTTCGCCGACGGCGTCCGTACCCTGGCCGGTCTCGGCGTCACCCGCTGCCTGGAACTGGGGCCCGACGGCACCCTGTCCGCCCTGGCGGCGCAGAACCTGCCGGCCGAGGACGAGGTGCTCGCCGTTCCGGCCCAGCACAAGGACCAGCCCGGACCCGGGGCCTTCGAGACCGCCCTCGCCGCCCTGCACACCCGGGGCGCCGCCGTCGACTGGACCGGCCTCCTCACCGGTGCGGGCCCGAGCACCGGCACGGGTACGGGTACGGACACGGGCGCGCCCGCCGAGCCCCCCGAGCCGCTGCCGACGTACGCCTTCCAGCGGCGCCGTGCCTGGCTGCCCGCCGCACCGTCCGGCGCCGCCGGGATCCGGGCCGCGGGTCTCGGAGCCGCGCGCCACCCGCTGCTCGGCGCCACCGTCGAACTCGCCCACGCCGGGGGCGTCCTCCTCACCGGCCGGCTGTCCGCGCGCTCCCACGCCTGGCTCGCCGAACGGGAGACCGCGGGCAGCGCCCTGCTACCCGAGTCCGTCCTCGTCGAGCTGGCCGTGCGGGCGGGAGACGAGGCCGGCTGCACCGCCCTGGAGACGCTGACCCTGCGGGACCCGCTGCCGCTGCCCCCACGGGGCGGGGTCCGGATGCAGATCCTGGTCGGAGCCGCCGACGACACGGGACGGCGCACGGTGACGGTCCACTCCCGGCCGGACGACGACGAGGGCGACCGGCCCTGGCGCTGCCACGCCGAGGGCACCCTGGCCGCCATCACCGACAGCGCCGGCGCCCAGTTCGCCGAGAACGCGTCCGGGACCGACGTCTGGCCGCCCGAGCAGGCCGAACCCGTCGACGTGGACGATCTGTACGACGAGCTGTCGCTGCGCGGACACTCCTGCGGCCCGGCCTTCCGCGCCGTGCGGTCCCTGTGGCGCCGAGGCGGCGAGCTCTTCGCCGAACTCGCCGTACCGGACGAGCCGCGCGAGGCGGGTGCCGCCGCCTTCGGCCTTCATCCCGTGCTGCTCGACGCCGCGGCGCAGACCGCCCTGTGGGCCGCGCCCGAGGCGGGCGAGGGCCGCGTGGCGCTGCCACAGGGCTGGCACGGCGTGACCGTGCACGCGAGCGGAGCGGCCACCGCCCGGCTGCGGGTCACGGGCGCGGGCACCGACCGCGTTTCGCTCACCTTCGCGGACGCCCACGGAAGGGCGCTGGCCACCGTCGACTCCGTCTCCCTGTCCTACCCCGCCGTCGACGCGCTGGTCACCGATCCGCAGGTCGACGGACTGTACGCGCTGGAGTGGGCGCCGACGTCCGGGCAGGCCCCCGAGACGGGACTCCCCGCCCGCGGGGACGGCGGCTGGGCAGTCCTCGCCCAGGACGGCGCGGCGCTCGCCGCCCGTCTCGCCGAGCGGGGTGTCGTCGTCCGCGTCCACCACGACCTCGCCGCGCTGCGGGCCGCCCTGGACGAGGGCACCGCCGCGCCCACGACCGTGCTGCTGCCGGTCGCCTCCGCCGACCGCTCCGACGACGGCACGAGCCTCGCCGCCGCGGCCCAGGACGCCACCGAGGCCGTCCTGGCCACCCTCCAGGAATGGCTGGCCGACGAGCGCCTCGACGGATCCCGGCTGGCGGTGCTCACCCACCACGCCGTGGCCGCCGCCCCGGACGACCGGGTGCCCGACCTCGCCCACGCCCCCGTCTGGGGACTGGTCCGCACGGCTCAGTCGGAGCACCCCGGCCGCTTCCTGCTCGTCGACCGTGACACGCCCGACTCGCTCCCGCTGTCCGCCCTGCAGGGCGAGGAACCCCAACTCGCCGTCCGTGACGAAGCGTTGCTCGCGCCCAGGGTCGTGCGCGCGCCTCGCCCCGCCGAAGCGGCGCCGCCCGGGTTCGGCCCCGACGGCACGGTGCTGATCACCGGCGGCACCGGCGGACTGGGCGCCCTGACCGCCCGCCATCTGGTGGCCGAGCACGGCGTACGGCGGCTGCTGCTGGTCAGCAGGTCCGGGCCCGCGGCACCGGGCGCGGCCGCGCTGCGCGACGCGCTCACCGCGCTCGGCGCCGAGGTGACGGTCGAGGCGTGCGACGTCTCCGACCGTCCCGCGCTGAGCGCCCTGCTCGCCGCCGTACCGGCCGAACACCCGGTCAGCGCGGTGGTGCACACCGCAGGTGTCCTCGACGACGGCCTGCTCACCTCCCTCACGCCCGAGCGCCTCGCAACGGTCTTCGACGCCAAGGCGACCGCCGCCGCCCATCTGCACGAGCTGACCCGGGACGCGAACCTGTCCGCCTTCGTGGTGTTCTCCTCGGCGGCGGGTCTTCTCGGCAATCCCGGCCAGGCCACCTACGCCGCCGCCAACACCTTCCTCGACGCCCTCGCCCGGCACCGTCGCGCGGCAGGACTGCCGGCGACCTCACTGGCCTGGGGGCCGTGGGAGCGGTTCGCGGGCATGACGGCCGCCCTGGACCCCACCCACACCGCGAGGACGGCCGCCCAGGGAGTCGTTCCCCTCTCCGCCGAGCGGGGCCTGAGCCTGTTCGACGCCGGCACCGCCGCCGACCGGGCGCTGCTGCTCGCGATGCGTCTCGACGCGCGCGCCCTGCGGTCACGCGCCGAGGCCGGGGAACTCCCCCCGATGCTGCGCGGACTGCTGCGCGTCACCGTCCGGCGCGGCGCGTCCGGCGCGTCCGGCGAGGGCGGCGGATTCGCCCGGCGGCTCGCCGCACTGCCCCGGGCCCGGCGGCACCGCGCGGTGGCCGACCTCGTCACCGGCCAGGTCGCCGCGCTCCTCGGCTACGACAGCACCGACCTCGTCGGCCCCGACAAGCCGTTCAAGGAGCTGGGCTTCGACTCGCTCGCCGCCGTGAACCTGCGCAACCGGCTCGGCCAGGAGACCGGACTGCGCCTGCCCGCCACCCTCGTCTACGACCACCCCACCTCCGGAGCCCTGATCAGGCACCTGGCCGCGGAACTGGGCCTGGACGGGGGACGGCCCGACGGCGACGACACCCCCGACCGCCCCGACCACGCCGTACCCGACGACGACCCGGTGGTGGTCGTCGGCATGGCCTGCCGCTACCCCGGCGGAGCGGACTCCCCCGAAGCGCTGTGGCGCCTGGTCGCCGCGGGAGCCGAGGGACTGGGCCCGTTCCCGGCCGACCGCGGCTGGGACCTCGACGCGCTGTACCACCCGGACTCCGACCGCCCCGGCACCACCTATGTCCGCGAGGCCGGGTTCCTGTACGACTCGGGCGAGTTCGACGCCGAGCTCTTCGGCATCTCTCCGCGCGAGGCCCTCACCATGGACCCCCAGCAGAGGCTGCTGCTGGAGACCTCGTGGGAAGTCCTCGAGCGGGCCGGGATCGCACCCGCCTCCCTCAAGGGCAGCCGTACCGGCGTGTTCGCGGGCGTGACGTATCACGACTACGCCTCCGGGATGCAGATGGGCACGGCCGGAAACGTGGCCGCGGGCCGGGTGTCGTACGCCTTCGGGCTCGAGGGCCCCTCGGTGGCCGTGGACACGGCCTGCTCCTCCTCCCTGGTCGCCCTGCACCTGGCGGCTCAGGCGCTGCGCGCGGGGGAGTGCGACCTGGCGCTGGCCGGAGGGGTGGCGGTCATGTCGCAGCCGGACCCGTACGTGGCCTTCAGCAGGGAGCGCACCCTCGCCGCCGACGGCCGGTGCAAGCCGTTCTCGGCCGCCGCCGACGGCACCAACTGGGCCGAGGGGGTGGGCCTGTTGCTGCTGGAGCGGCTCTCCGACGCCCGTCGGCGCGGTCACCCGGTCCTCGCCAGGATCGCCGGAAGCGGCATCAACCAGGACGGTGCCTCCAACGGACTGACCGCCCCCAGCGGCCCCGCCCAGCAGCGGCTGATCCGCCAGGTGCTGCGCTCCGCCGGACTGCGCGCCGCCGACGTGGACGCCGTCGAGGCCCACGGCACGGGCACCCCGCTCGGCGACCCGATCGAGGCGCAGGCGGTCCTCGCCACCTACGGGCAGGACCGGGAACGGCCGTTGTGGCTGGGCTCGATGAAGGCGAACATCGGTCACACCCAGGCGGCCTCGGGCGCGGGCGGCGTCATCAAAATGATCATGGCGATGCGCCATGGCGTCCTGCCCCGCACCCCGCACACCGACCCGCCCTCCCCCCATGTCGACTGGTCGGCGGGCGCCGTGGAACTGCTGCGGACGGACGTGGCCTGGCCGCCCGGTGACCGCCCCCGCAGGGCCGGTGTGTCCTCCTTCGGCATCAGCGGCACCAACGCCCACGTCATCCTCGAAGAACCGCCCGGGGACGGGGAACACGCCGACGGCGACGACACCGCTGCCGATGCCCCCGCCGCCGACGGCATCCCGCTGCCGCTGCCGCTGCCGCTGCCGTTGTCCGCACGCAGCGCCGAGGCGCTGCGCGGCCAGGCGGCCCGTCTGCACGCCTTCCTGACGGAGGAGCCGGCGCCCGGGCTGGCGGACGTGGCCCTGTCGCTCGCCACCGGCCGCTCCGCCCTGGAACACCGGGCGGTGCTCACCGTCCCCGACCGCGACAGCGCGCTGGGCGCCCTGAAGGCCCTGGCGGACGGAACCGCGCCCGGCGCCGCCGTCGTCAGCGGCACCGCCCCCACCGGCCGCGCCGCACCCCCCGTCGTGTTCGTCTTCCCGGCCGCCGACGCCCGGTGGACGGCGGGTGCCGCACCGCTGGCCGACGCCGCCCCGGTGTTCGCCGAGACCCTCGCGGCCTGCGGACGGGCCCTGTCCGGGCTGGTCGGCTGGACACCCGCCGACGTACTGGCCGGACGCACCGCCCCCGACTGGCCGGACCGTCCCGAGATCGCCGGACCGCTCGGCTGGGCGGTGGCCGTCGCGGTGACCGCGCTGCTGCGTGCGCACGGCATCGAGCCCGCGGCGGTGACGGGCCAGGGGCTCGGCGAGATCGCGGCGGCCTGTGCCGCCGGGCTGCTCCCGCTGGAGACCGGCGCCCGGCTCGCCGTGCACCACAGCCGAACCACGCGGGAGGACCTGCCCCCGGTCCGCTTCGGGCCCGCCGACACGCCGTTCTGCTCGGCCGCGACCGGTGGCTGGCTCGACGGGGACGAGACCGAGGCCGCCCCGTGGGCCGCGGGCCTCGCGGGCGATTCCGCACGGCCCGGGCACGCGCTGCGGGCGCTGCTGGACAGCGGCCACCGCACGCTGGTCGTCCTCGGCGCCCCGGACCGGGGCGGAGAGCAGGCCCACGACGGGACCCCGCCGGACGCGCACGTCGACCTGCTGCCGCTCACCGGACCGGACGGACCCGGCCTCGTGACCCTCCTCGCGCAGCTGTACGTCCGGGGCGTCGACATCCACTGGAGCACCCTGCTCGCGCCGTCCGGGGCACGTCGGACCCCGCTGCCGACATACGCCTTCCACCGCCGCCACTACTGGATGGCCCCCGCCCCGCATCCCGGCGCCGGCGCCCCCGCCACCGGCCCGGCGGGCCGGCACCCGCTGCTGGACTCGGCCGTCGAACTGCCCGAGCCGGGCGGGCTGCTGCTGACCGGCGCGCTGTCCCGCGCCGCACTGTGGCCCGCCGCCGACTCCGGCACCGGGGCCGTGCCCGGGTCGGTGCTGGTCGAACTCGCCGTCCAGGCCGGCGAACGGGTCGGTTGCGACCACGTCCTCGAACTGACGTCCCAGGATCCGCTGGTCCTGCCCGAGCGGGACGAGGTCGCGCTGCGCGTCACGGTCGGCGAGGCGGATGCCGCGGGGGAACGCGTCCTGCGCGTCCACTCCCGGCGCGTGGGCGCCCTGCCCGGTACACCCTGGACGTGTCACGCCCGGGCGGTGCTGTGCCCCGCAGCCGGACCGGCCTCCTTCGACCTCGAACTCTGGCCGCCCGCCGACGCCGAGCCCGCCGACCTCACCGGACTGCCCGGGACGGCCGACGGCAGCCTTCGGGGCCTGTGGCGGCGTGGCGACGACCTGTTCGCCGAGGTCGCCCTCACCGACGGACAGCGGCCGCGGGGAGCCTCGTACTGCCTGCATCCGGCGCTGCTGGACACTGCCCTGAGCACCCTCGCGGGCACCCGGGAGACCGCCGGCACCGGCGGACCGGCCCTGCCCGGCTCCTGGCACCGGACGGAGCTGTACGCCGTCGGCGCCTCGGCGCTGCGCGTCCGCCTGACGCGTACCGGGAGCGACACCGTCGCCGTGGAGGCCGCCGACGACACGGGGCTGCCCGTCGTGTCGATCGGCGAGATACGGCTCGGTGCCGCCGATCCGGCACGGCTCACCGGCGCCCGCACCGCACACCACGGTCCGCTGTTCCGGCTGGAATGGCCCGCAACCGAGTGCCCGGCGCCCACGGACAAACCCCGCTGGGCACTCGTCGGACCCGATCCGCTCGGGGCCCGCGCGGCCCTGATGAGGGCGGGCGTCTACACCGAGGCGTACGACGGCCTGGCCGCGCTCGCCGGGGCACTGGACTCCGGCGCGGCCGTGCCCGAGGCGGTCCTGGCCGGCTGTGTGCCCGCCCTCGGGGACCCCACCGGTGCCGCCGCGGTGCGGCACATCGCCGCGCTGACCGGGGAGTGGCTCTCCGACGACCGCTTCGCCGACACCCGGCTGGCCGTCCTGACCTGCGGCTCACTCGCCGCCGACGGCACCCGGGCGCCGGACCCGGCCGTCGCCGCGGTGTGGGGCCTGATCCGCTCCGCCCAACTGGCCGATCCGGGCCGGCTGGTGCTGGCCGACCTGGACGGCAAGCGTGCCTCCTGGCGCGCCCTGCCGGCGGCACTGACCCTTCCCGAGCCGCAACTGGCCCTGGTCCAGGGGGCGGTACGCGTCCCACGGCTGACCGCCGTGACCGCCGCGACCGCCATCGCCGACGGAGCGGGCCTGCCGGCCGGACCCGAGGGGACCGTCCTGGTCACCGGCGCAGACCGGCCGGCCGGCGCCGAGATCGCCCGGCACCTGGCAGGCCGGCCGGACGTGCGCCGGCTGCTGCTCGTCGCCCCGGCACCCGGCGAGGCGCAGAGGCTGCTGCGGGACGAACTGGCCGAACCGGGCACCGAGGTGACCCTCGCCGCGTGCGACCCGGCCGACCGCGCGGCACTGGCCGCGCTCCTGGGCTCGGTGCCGACGGCACACCCGCTGACGGCTGTCGTGCACGCGGCCGGGGCGCCGCGGCGCCCGGAGACCGACGGCGCGGCGGCCGCGGGGGGAGACCGGCTGCACGGGGAACTGCTCGCGGCCCTGCACCTCGCCGAGCTGACGACACCGGAGCGGCCCGGATCCGCCGCGGTGCCCCTGGTCCTCCTCTCGTCCGCGGCCGGCACGCTGGGAGCCGCCGGACACGGCGACGAGGCCGCCCTGGGCGCCTTCCTCGACGCCCTGGCGCTCCGCCGCCGTGCCGCGGGGCTCCCCGGGCTGTCGGTGGCGTGGGGCCCCTGGGAGGGCGAGGACCGGGCCGGGAGCGCGTTGCCCCCGGGAGTCGGGCGGCTGCCCCGGACCGCGTGCCGGGACCTCTTCGACGCGGCCTGTGCCCAGGACGCGCCCACCGCCGTTCTGCTGCGCCCGGACACCGGGACGCTCCTCGGCCGCGCGGGCGACGCTAGCCTGCCGGCCCCCCTGCGCGACCTGGCCGGCGTACCGGCCCGGCGCCGGGCGGGCCGGCCGGGATCCGCGGGTGCGCTCAGTATGCTCCGGCGCCGCCTCGCAGGTCTCGGCGACGCCGAACGCGACGCCGTTCTCATGGACCTCGTGCGCACCGACGTGGCGGCGGTGCTCGACTACCCCTCGCCCGCAGCCGTCGAGGACACCCGGGCCTTCCGGGACATCGGTCTCAACTCGCTCACCGCCTTCGCCCTGCGCAACCGGCTGCGTGAGACCACGGGGCTGCGGCTGCCCGCCGCCCTGCTGTTCGAGGCCGACACCCCCGTCCTGCTGGTGAAGCGCCTCAGGGAAGAGCTGCTGCGCGGGTGACACGGGCGTCCCCGCCCGTCGGCCGGCCGACCTCCGACACCACATCCCGAACGACACGACACGACACTCAAGGAGAACAGCCACAGATGAAGACGAACGGCGTCTACGTCGACACGGTCGGGGTCTACATCCCGGAGCAGCGGGTGACCGTCGAGGAGGCCGTCGAGCAGGGGCTCTACGACGAGTTCTCCATCCAGTACGCGACCGGGCTCACCGCCGCCTACATCGCGGGCGACCTGCCCGCGCTCGACATGGCCGTGCTCGCCGCCCGGCACGCGTTCCGGCGCTCGGGCAACGAGATCGACGACCTCGACTTCCACGTCCACTGCACCGCCGTGCAGCACGGCCCCGAGGGGTTCTACCCGCCCGGTTACGTGCTGCGCGAGCTGGGTGCGAGCGGGGTGGCGAGCACGGACGTGCGCCAGCACTCCAACGGGCTGCTCGCCGGGATCGAGGTCGCCGTGGGACAGCTGACGGGAGCCGCGGGTGCCGAGACCGCGCTGGTGACGGCGGCGGAGAACTTCACCAGCCCGCTCATCGACCGGTGGCGCGGCTTCGGCACCGGGTTCACCGCCAGCGACGGGGGCGCCGCCGTCCTGCTCAGCGGCGAGGGCGGATTCGCGGCGCTGCGGGCCGTGAACTCCGCGACCATGCCGGAGCTGGAGCAGTGGCACCGCGGGCAGGAGTCGCTGCTGCCGTTCCGCGGGGAGGAACGCAAGGCCTCCGGCACGATGGACCTGCTGATGTACTTCAACCAGCACGTGATGCCGCTCGACAAGTGCATGGAGATGATCCGCGACTTCGAGCTGGACCTGGTGCACCGCTCGCTGGTGGACGCGGGGCTGAACGCGTCGGACCTGCGCTGGGTGGTCGCCGCGAACAGCGACTCCCTCATGGTCGAGCAGACGAAGATGCAGCCGCTGGGTCTGCCGATGTCGCGCTCCACCGCCCACTTCGGCAAGGAATACGGTCACATGGGCGCCTGCGACATGGCGGTCTCCCTGAACCACCTGCTCACCAACGGGCTGGTGTCCCCCGGCGACAATGTCCTGATGACGACGTCGGCGGCCGGCTGGGTCTCGACCTCGGCCGTGCTCACCATCCTGGAGATCCCGGACTGGGCCCGGCCCTGAGGCCCCTGGCCCCGTGCCCACGGCAGCGGCCCGGAGAACGCCGGACCCGGCACCACGTCCCGTGGCGCCGGGTCCTTTCCGCGGCCGGGCCCGGGGCTCACGCGTCCCGGTTGCGCAGCACGAGATACCCGCCGAGCAGGGCCGCGGCCACCCACGCCAGCATGATGGCGAGCCCGCCCCCCGCCCCGTACGGCAGGTCCGACTTGGGCACCACCCGCACCATCGCCGCACCGGCCTGGTCGGGAAGGTACTCCGCCACCTTCTTGGCGCCCGGCACGGAGGCCAGGATCTGTGTGACGAGGAAGAAGAACGGCATCAGGATGCCCATGGACAGCATCGAACTGCGCAGCATGGTGGCCACGCCCATCGAGAACACGGCCATCAGCGTCATGTAGAGCGCCGCGCCGAACGTGGCCCGAAGGACGTTGTGCGCGCCGAGCGTGGTGCTGTGCGATCCGAGTGCGGCCTGCCCCGCGAAGAAGGTCACGAACGTGGTGGCGAGACTGACGGCCAAGGCCGCACCGGTCGCCACCGCCACCTTGCTGAGATAGAAGACCCCGCGCCGGGGGACCGCCGCGAGGGAGCTGCGGATCGCGCCGGTGCTGTACTCGGAGCCGATCACCATGACACCGAACGCGATCATCGCCAACTGGCCGAGGAGACCGCCGGTGAAGCTGGTCCCGGCGGCGTCGAAGGAGAGCTTCTCCTGCTCCGAGAGGCTGTCGTAGTCGGAGTTGGACAGGGCGCTCACGAGCGTGCCGAAGGCCACGGTGACGGCGAAGGCGGCGAACAGGGTCCACCCCGTGGAGCGGACCGTGGTGAGTTTGGCCCACTCGGAGCGCAGGGTCGCTGTGGGTGCGGACATGGGTCAGGACTCCGTTCCGGTGGTCTGCGGCGCGTTCGTACCGACGCTCGACGCGGCGTCGGGGGCGGGGGCGAACGCCCCCGTGCGGTACTCGGCCGCCTCACCCGTCAGAGCGATGAACGCCTCTTCCAGGGAGGCGTGCTGCGGGCTCAGCTCGTGCAGCAGGACGCGGTGCTCCAGGGCCAGTTCGCCGAGTCGCTCCACCGGCGCCTCGGTCACCTCGAACACCCCCGGGGCGCTCTCGGCGGCGGTGATGCCGGCCGCCGCGAGGGCGTCCCGCAGCTTCTCCGGTTCCGGGGTGCGGATCCGCACGGACGAACGGGAGTTGCGGTCGATGAACTCCTGCATACCGGTGTCGGCGAGCAGCCTGCCGCGGCCGATGACGACCAAATGGTCCGCCGTCAGCGCCATCTCGCTCATCAGATGGCTGGAGACGAACACCGTGCGGCCCTCCGCCGCCAGCCGCTTCATCAGCGTGCGGATCCAGTGGATGCCCTCCGGGTCGAGACCGTTGACCGGCTCGTCCAGCATCACGATCTCCGGGTCGCCGAGCAGCGCCGCGGCGATGCCGAGCCGTTGCCCCATGCCGAGCGAGAAGCCCCTGGGCCGCTTCCTGGCGACCTCGCTCAGACCGACCTCCTGGAGCACCTCGTCGACCCGCGGCAGCGGTATCCGGTTGCTGAGGGCGAGGCACCGGAGGTTGTCGTACGCGCTGCGCCCGCCGTGCATCGCCTTCGCGTCCAGCAGCGCGCCGATGCGGCGCAGCGGTTCCCTGAGCCGGGCGTAGGGTTCGCCGTCGATGAGGACGCGGCCCGCCGTGGGACGGTCCAGACCGAGCATCATCCGCATCGTGGTGGACTTGCCCGCTCCGTTGGGGCCGAGGAATCCGGTGACGCAGCCCGGCCGGACGCTGAAGGTGAGGTCGTCGACCACCACCTTCTCGCCGTACTGTTTGGTCACTCCCGCAAGCTCGATCATGCCTCCACGCTAGGCGGAGCCACCGCTTCCAGCCCGTGCCCAGGAGGACATGTCTAAGGGTTCCCCCAGTTTTGCGGCGCGGTCACCGGGAGGGCAGCCCCGTCAGATCCCGCGGCTGGGCGGTGTAGTACGGCAGATACGCGTCCAGCAGCGCTCCCAGATAGGCAGCATCGGGGGTCGCGGCGCGGAAGTCCGGCACCAGCCGCCGCAGTCGTCGCACGGACGCGCGGGTGACGGCGGTCGGGCCGGGACGGTGTACGCGCCGGGCCGTGACGCCCAGACGCTCCTCGACGGCGGTCACGATCGCCTCCACCGGTTGCGGGACCCCCGAGGCGACGTTCACCACCTCGCCGTGGACGTCGTCCTCGAGGAGTCTGCCGACCGCGTGCACCAGATCCCGCACGTCCAGCAGGTCCCGGTGCGCTCCCTGATGGACCGTCACCTCGCCCTGTGAGACGTGCCGCACAAGGGTGGGCAGCAACTGGTGCGGCCGCTGGTGATGGCCCACGGCGTGACTCACCCGCAGGATCAGGTGCTCGACGCCCGAGGAGCGCACCACGCTCTCCAGGGCCAGCTTGTGCCGTCCGTACGCCGTCGGCGGCCGGAGCGGACCCGTCTCGCTCACCTCGTCGTCCGTGCAGCCGTACAGGGAGAACGAGGCGGTGGAGAGGAACAGGAGCCGTCGGCCGTCCCGCCGGCACGCGTCCAGGACCTCGTAGAGGAGCCGGGCCTCACGGTCGTACTCCGACACGGCCGTGGTGGCCGTGCTGGAGACCCCGGAGGCGATCGTGGTCACCCCGGGGAAGCGGTCCCCGAACGCCTCGGCCAGATTGCGGGCCAGGAATCCGTCACCGATGATCCGCACGGCTGCCTCCCCTGCCCGGGGCGACGGCCCCGGTACCGCGGACTCCTGCCGCGGGCAGGCCGGAGGGGAGTCCGGTGACGCTGCGCAAGGCCGCGACCAGCGTCCGTGCCTGCACGTTGACATAGTGGCTGTACTTCAGCAGCTCACCGAGCTGACGCAGCGTCACCCACCGGTAGTCCGCGGGGATCTCGGCGGGGACGTCGTCCTTCGCCTCGATGATCAGGTACCGGTTCTGCGCGTTCAGGAAGCGGCCGCCCTCCTCGGACAGCACCGTGTCGAACAGCACCTGCTCCGGGCGGGCCCCGGTCACCAGGTCGAGGAAGCGGGGGCGGTCCGACGCGGGCAGATGGGCGTAGTTCTCCGGGGTGCACTGCACGGTCGGGCCGAGCTCGACGACGTCCAGATAGCCCGGCTCGACCCGCGCCTGCACCAGACAGTGCGGCACCCCGTCGACCCGGCGGACCAGCATCGCCGAGATCCCGATGCCGTGCGGTTCGAGCAGCGGCTGCGACCAGGACGTCACCTCACGCCGGTTGGACAGGACGTCCACCGGCACGATGCTGAAGAACAGGCCTCCCCGGTGGGAGATGCGGTCCTCGGTGCGGAACCAGTCCCGCCCCTCCACCTCGCTCAGGGGCAACAGGGCGGCGCTGACGTCCCGTTCGCTCTGCTGGGTGGTGATCCAGCTGCGGATCGCCACGTCCGGGTGGATGCCGGCGGCCGGGCCGGTCCCGTAGTGCCAGTCGGGGAGACAGGAGAGCACCGTGCGCGCGTCCATGTTCACCAGATTCTCGTAGTGCAGCAGCGCGTTGACCTGCCGCAGTGTCAACCAGCAGAAGTCCTCGCCCGCCTCCACCTCCGGACCGACCTCGACGATCATGTTGCGGTTGCGCTTGCAGAAGAACCACGAGCCCTGTTCCGACTGGAGCACATCGGCCAGCACCCGGTGGCCGCGGGCCTCCGGCTCCCGGAAGCAGTCCAGATAGGGCACCGACGCACCGCCGTGCACCCGGGTGTAGTTGCTCTTGGTCGCCTGCACGGTCGGGGACAGCTGCACCCCGTTGACATTGCCCGGCTCGGACTTCGCCTGCATCAGACAGTGGAGCACCCCGTTGAACTCGCGCACCGCGAGACCGAGGATGCCTATCTCCGGTTGCCTGATGATCGGCTGGGTCCACTCCGGCACGGGACCGGAGTCGGTGCGCACCCGCACACCGCGCACGGTGAAGAACTTCCCGCTGCGATGCGCCAGATCGCCGCTGCCCGCGACGAAGTCCCACCCCGCCATCTCACCGAAGGTGGTGCGGCGGACCACCTGGCTGTGCCGGCGGCGGCGCTGGTCGAACCAGTCGAAGAACGCGACGTCGGACATCACCTCGCCGCCCTCGGCCGTCGCGGAGACGGCCAGCCGCGCGGCCAGGAGCGCCTCGCTGTCGGACTCGGGTCCGGTCGTGTTGAGCTGGGGCATCGCTGCCTCTCCATCGGATCGTCATCGGTTCGAGACGCCCCACGGCAGCCGGTGCGGCCCATGGGGATCGGCCTACCGCGGTGGGCGGGAGGCGTCGGGGAAGGCCGTCGCCCCGGGTGCGGACGACCGCGTGAGCGGTGCGCCGGACACGGCCCCGCCCGGGCGGTGTACGACGGGTGCCAGCGCGGTCAGCACCAGCCCCCCGTCCACGAGCCATCGGCCGGTGAGCTCCGCACCGCCCACCCGACCGGCGAACCCGGGGGGCAGCGGCACGAGCAGCGTGACGTCGAACGTGCCGCGCGCCGCACCGGCGGGGTCCCGCTCCCGGGTGAAGCGCAGCCGGGCCTCCTCGAAACCGAGCGGTCGGCGGGCGAGCGGGAACCACGTCTTGTAGACCGACTCCTTCGCGCTGAACAGCAGCCGGTCCCAGGGCACGTGCGGTGCCGCTCGCCGCAGCCGGGCGAGATCGGCGCGCTCCTCGGGCAGCGACACCGCCTCCAGGACACCGTCCGGCAGCGGGGCCGCCGTCTCGGCGTCGACGCCGAGCGCCGCCAGATCGGTGGCGCGGGCGACCGCCGCCACCCGGTAGCCGTCGCAGTGGGACACCGTACCGACCACCCCGGCGGGCCAGCGGGGTTCTCCCCGGGGACCGGACAGCAGCGGTACGGCGGGAAGCCCCAGCGCGGCCAGCGACAGACGGGCGCACCGCCGGCCGGTGGCGAACTCGCGGCGGCGCTTGTCCACCGCCCGCGCGACCACCGCCTCCTCCTCCGGGAACAGCGGCGGACCCGTCAACTCACCGCGCACCTCGGTCACTTCGACCGCCTCCGGGAGCAGGCGGCGCATCAGCGGCGTCACCGGGCACCTCGCCGGGGCAGGATCTCGCGCAGCAGCGGATCGGGCATGCCGCGGGCCTGCCACTCGCGCGGGTAGCCCAGCGACACCTCGCGATGCGGTACCCCGTCGTGCCAGGTGGTGCGCGGGATGTGCAGATGGCCGTAGACGACGGTTGCCGCCCGGTAGCGCCGGTGCCAGTCGTGGGTCGCGGTGGTCCCGCACCACAGGGCGAACTCCGGGTACCGGAGGATGCGGGTGGGTTCGCGCACCAGCGGGAAGTGGTTCACCAGCACGGTCGGCAGATCGGACGGGCAGGCGTCCAGCCGCTCGCGGGTGTACTCCAGCCGGGCCCGGCACCAGGCCGCCCGGTCCGGGTAGGGGTCGCTGTGCAGGAGGAACTCGTCGGTGGCCACCACCCCGGCCTTCTCCGCCCGGGCCAGCGCATCGGCGGTGCCGGTGGCACCCGGCGGCAGGAACGAGTAGTCGTACAGCAGGAACAGCGGCGCGATCACCACCGGCCCGTCCGGCCCCGGCCACTGGACATAGGGGTCCTCCGGGGTCAGCACCCCCAGTGACCGGCACAGTTCGACCAGCCCGCGGTAGCGGGCCGCACCGCGCAGCGGCACCGGATCGTCGGGATGCGTCCACAGCTCGTGGTTGCCCGGCACCCACACCACGGTCGCGAACCGCTCGGCGAGCAGCCGCAGCACCCACTCGACGTCCGCCGTCAGCTCCCCGATGTCACCGGCGACGATCAGCCAGTCGGAGGGATCGGACGGGCGCAGCCGCCGCACCACGGCGCGGTTCTGCTCGTAGGCGACATGCAGGTCACTGACCGCGAAGAGCCTGCCGCCCGGGACGGGGCTCACCGCTTCCGCGCCGCGCCCGGGACGGGCCGTGGAACCGTGGTGGTGGGCATGGGAACTCCTCGCTGGGGGGCCGGAGCCTCGGATACGCGTCCGGCGCTCAGCTTTATGCCACCGTGCCGTCCCGCCGCACAACGGGCAGCCGCCCCCCGGCTCCAAGGACAGGGGAAACGCCCAGACTTCGGGGAGCCGAGGCCGTCCGGCCCGGGCGGTGCCGGATAGTGGCGGCACACCTTCAGGAGCACGCCAGTGATCCAGCCCACCGAAATCCGCTGACACAGGACGGACGAACAGCGTGAGTGTTTCCCCCGCAGACGACGGACTGTGGTGCCGACGGTTCGACCCGGCCCCCGACGCCGCCCACCGCCTGGTCTGCTTCCCCCACGCCGGCGGCTCGGCCAGCTACTACCTCCCCGTCGCCACCGCGCTCAGTCCGCGCGTCGACGTCGTCGCCGTGCAGTACCCCGGCCGTCAGGACCGGCGCAACGAGCCGCTGATCGACGACATCGGCACGCTCGCGGACCAGGTGCACGAGGTGCTGCGCGGTTGGGACGACCGCCCGCTGACCTTCTTCGGTCACAGCATGGGCGCGCTCGTCGCCTTCGAGGTGGCCCGGCGGTTCGAGCGGGAGGGCGGCGGTCCGGTACGGCTCTTCGCCTCGGGCCGGCGTGCCCCCTCCCGCTACCGCGACGAGAACGTCCACCGCCGCGACGACGACGGCATCATCGCCGAGATCAAGTCGATGAGCGGCACCGACGACCGGCTGCTGGGCGACGAGGAACTGATCCGCATGATCCTGCCCGCGCTGCGCGGCGACTACCGGGCCGTGGAGACCTACCGGTCCGCTCCGGGCGCCACCGTGGACTGCCCGGTCACCGCGCTCGTCGGCGACAGCGACCCCAAGACGTCGATCGACGAGGCCCGGGACTGGGAGAAGCACACCACCGCGGACTTCGACCTGCGCATCCTGCCCGGCGGCCACTTCTACCTCAACAGCCGTGCCGCAGAGGTGCTGAAGCTGCTCGAGGAGCACTTCACCGCGCGGACCGCACCGCGGGCCACCTGACCGGGGATGCCGGTCCGCGCGGCCGCCGGCCGTCCCGAACCCGGCCCGCGGTCAGGCCGCTCCCTGCGGGCGGATCGTTTCGGCGGGCGGAGCCGACGTGCCCGGCGCCTCGAACAGGCCCGCGTCCTCGAGCGCGCTCGCCAGCCCGGAACGGCCGGACGTCGACATCTTGCGGTAGCAGTTCGTCAGATGCTTCTCCACGGCCCGCCGGGAGACCCCGAGAGCGTCGGCGATGGCCTGGTTCGTCAGACCCTCCACCGCCATCCGCGCCACCATCCGCTCGGTCGACGTCAGCCGCCCCCGCGTCGGGACGCCGGCCGCCGCCGGTCCCAGCAACTCCTGCGCCCGGACCGCGATCCGCGTGGCTCCGCACTCCACCGCCAGCTCGTACGACGTGCGCAACGCCGCCTCCGCCTCCGCCGCATGACGAGGTGCCACCGCCTCCGCGAGCCGCAGCAGGACCGACGCCCGGGTGAGCAGGTCGCCGGACGCCTCCAGCACCCCGGCGGCCTCCCGCAGCAGTTTCGGCGCCGAGGACCCGCCCGTCACGGTGGCCTGCAGGGCCAGCGCGCGCCCCAGGCCCGACGGGGCGCCCCAGGCCCTCGCCTGTTCCAGATGCCGCTCGGCCAGCTGCTCGGCACGCTCGGAGTCGCCCATGCGGTGCAACGTACGCGCCGCCCAGTACGCCGACGGAGCCAGGACGGGGTTGCGCCACCCCGCCCGGTCCAGGCCGTACTCCGCGTCGAGGAAGTGCTCCACGGCCATGCCCGGCTCATGCCGCCACTCCGCCTGCATCCCCCGCACCATGACGAGCAGTCCGGCCAGCACACAGTTCTCGTGCACGCCGCGGATCCGCTCCGGCAGCGCCTCGACCAGGTCCGGCTCGCGGGTCCGCAGCGCCACCATGACCGAGGCGATGACCGAGAGCGTGCTCGCCTCCTCGGGGCCGGACACCGACAGGGCCCGCACCGCCCGGTCCCGCGCGGCGGTCAGCCTGCCCTGGGCGAGCAGGACCAGCGCCTGTTCGCTGAGCACCACCGACTGCTCCAGCCGTCCGCCCCGGCGTTCCGCGTCGGCCAGTGCCGTGTCCAGCCAGGACATCAGTCCGCCGACCGAGTCCGCGGTGACCGCGACCGGTACCACCAGCGGCAGCACGGTGTGCACATGGGCCGCGCGCGCCGGCTCGTGTTCCAGGACCCGGCCCGCGAGCGCACTGACCCGCGCGGCGGGCAGCGCGGCGGAGACCGTCGCGGTGTACGTGAGCGCCACCAGCAACTCCCGCTGCCCCGGATGCGTCATCTCCGGTCGCCCGCCCAGCCCGGCCAGCCGGTCCGCGGCCGACGCGAGCACCGACGGATCGAGATCGCAGAGGTGGTGGAGCCGGGCCTCCAGACGCAGCTCCAGCAGTCGGCGGTCGGCCGGCCGCACCTCCGCGGCGGTCAGTTCCCGTGCCGCCTGCCGCATCGCGTCGCCCAGCGACAGCAGTGTGGCGCCGGTCGCCACCGGGGTGAGTGTCAGCAGCGCCTCGGCGCGGGCCCGCGCACCGGACAGCAGCGGGAGCGCCTGGGTGATGTGCCGGACGGCCACCGACGGTGCGAAACTGCGCTCCACGGTCGCCAGTTCGACCAGCAACACGGCCCGCGCCTCGCTGTGCGGGGGGACGTCGAGCAGCGCCCGGCGCAGATAGCGGGCCGCCGCTTCCGGGGCGCCGCGCCGCACCGCGGCGTCGGCGGCGTGACGCAGCGCCGCCACCGACTCGTCGTCCAACGGGGCGGTACTGGCGAGGAGATGACCGGCCACCCGCTCGGGCGTGCTGCCCCGGTAACGCAGCAGCGCGGCGGCTCTCAGGTGCAGGCGGTTGCGTTCGCCCGGCGGCATGCCGTCCTCGATCACCTCGTGCACCGCCTGATGCGCCAGCCGTAGACCGGTGCCCTCACGGACGACCAGCGTCAGCCTGCGCAGCCGCCACAGACCCGCCTCCCGGTCCACCCGGTCCAGTCCGGCCAGTTCGCCCACCACGTGCGGGTCGGCACCGTCCCCGAGGACCTGCAGCGCACGCGCCGCGGCCAGGACGGAGGGCGGCTGTTCCTGAAGCCCCAGCATCAGCCGCCGACGCAGCGCGGGCGGCACCAGCGTGGCCGCCTCGGCCGCCTCGGCCGCCACCGGGGCGATGCCGCGGGACCGGCATTCCTGGAGCAGCGACACGAGGTGCAGCGGATTCCCGCGTGTGGCGTGGTGGCACGCGGCCGTGAACTCCGCGTCGGGCGGTACGCCCAGGCGCTGCAGGATCAGGGCGTCGACCGACGCCGTGCCCAGCGGGGCCGGAAACAGTGTGTGCTCCGCGGCGGCGACCGGACGGACCGAGGGCGGCTCCGCCGCGGGCTCTCCCTCGCAGACCGTCGCCGCGACCAGGATTCCCCGGTGGGGCACCTGCTGCACGAGCTGGTCCAGCCAGTCCAGGGTGCCCTCGTCCGCCCAGTGCAGATCGTCGATGAGAAGTACCGGAGTGCGGTCCTGGCTCATGTTCTCCACCAGGGACAGCAGGGCCCGCACCGTCGTCGCGGTGTGCTGCCGGGGCGACTCAGGGTCGCCCTGGAGGAAGCCGAGCGCGGGCCGCGCGGGGCCGGCGCACCATCGGCCCACGAACGTACCCGACTTGATCACCGGCTCCAGCAGTTGCCGGGTGACACCGAGAGCGAAGGAGCGTTCCGCGGGGGCGGCGTAGGCACGCATCACCAGGGGCCGGGGAAGCGCCGCCGACCCGGCCGTCGGGCCGGTGGTCAGGCGCACGGCGAGTTCGCCGATCTCCGACAGGACGGCCGACTTGCCGATTCCGGGCGGCCCGCTGATCACGACCATGGATCCGTTGCCGTGTGCGGCGAGCCGGAGGGCCTCGGCCGCCACTTTCAGTTCGTTCTGCCGCTCGAGCAACATGCCAGCGGCCTCCTTGCGCGGTGTGATGGAGCGTGAGGGGGTGGATGCGAGGTACATGGAGTGCGCGGCGTCAAGGGCCCATCGACATCCCGCCGTCCTGGTTCCCCGGTCCGGCCGACGCGGTGCCCGACCGTACCCCGCAGCGCGCTCCGGCGGCCTCCCGGGCGACCACGCTCTGGACGAATCGCCGGGACGCGGGGGTGTGGCCCAGTCGGCGCAGCGCGTGTTCGGTCAGCCGCGCGGCCTGCGGCGCCGGTGAGCCGAGGCCACGGCGCAGGTCGGTCCAGGCCAGGGCGGAGTCGGTGCCCCACCGGCTGGCCAGCCGCGACTCCTCGGCGAACAGCTCCGCCGCCCGGTCGTTCGCCCCGCAGCCCAGGTGGGCCAACGCCGCCAGCGAGCGCCAGGCCACCAGCCCCGGGTTGGCCCACCCCCGGGCAGCCATGCGCCGGCCGCACTCCTCGGCCTCCGCCAGCGCCTGCCGGGGACGCCCCTGACAGAGGTACAACTGGGCGCGGGCGTAGAGCAGATGGATCGAGGCGTCGCTCTCGTCGGCCCCGGGCGTCAGCTCCTCACGGGCCAGCCGGTCCGCCTCCGCGTACCGCTCCCGCGCCACCAGGAGACGGATCTCCAGCGACCGCAGCAGGGTGAGCCGGGTGGGATCCCACACCTCCGCCGGCGCCAGGGACCGGCAGGAGGCGAGGTCGTGCACGGCGGTGTCGGGGGCACCGGCCTGAAGGTTGAGCTGCGCCCGCAGCAACCGCCCCCACACCACCAGTGCGGGGCTGCGGCGGCGTCCGGCCTCGGCGAGGGCGACGTCCAGGGCATCACGTGCGGCGTCGTGGGCGTCCGCGACGGACAGGGCGCAGCAGGCGGAGAACCGGGGGAGCAGCGCTTCGTCGAGCGGCGCCCGCAGGGCCTGCCGGCAGAGCTCGCGCACCGCGGCCGCGTCGTGGCCGCGCACCGTCTGGCGCCACGCCTGCGCGGCGAGCGGGGTCGGACCGGGAGGAGAACCGGACGCGTCGTGTGCGGTCGGCCGGGCCCTGGATCCCCCGGACGGCCCGGGATGCTCGGCGCCCGCCTCGAGGATCTCCGCGGGGCCCGCGCCGTACGTCCCGTGCGACACCGTCAGCAGGGCATGGGGGCCGCGGCGGACCAGGAGGTCCTCGGCGGCGGCGCGCACCTGCGGACGCGCCTGCGATCCGGACAGCAGTTCCGCGATCCTGCGGTCCGCGGCCTCGGGCGCGGTCATCGTGTACGACTCGGCGGCCTCCAGGAGCACTTCCGCGCGCTCCTCGGCGTTCAGCGGTTCGCGCAGCGCGCGCTCCAGCAGGACGGCCGCTTCGGCGTGACGGCCGCGCGTGAGCAGGGTGCGGGCGGTACGGCGCAGCACGGACGGCACCCAGGGCTCGCCCAGCGGCACCGTGGTCAGCAGCAGAACGGCCAGCGCCTCCTCGTCGGCGTCACAGCGGTGCGCCGCGCGGGCCGCCTGCGCGTACAGCCGCTTGCGCTCGTCGCTCTCCAGGCCGGTCAGCAGACCGGCCGTGCAGCCCGTCATCCGCAGCCGCGGTGGATCGCCGTCGCCGATCAGGCCCTGTACCCGCAACGTCCGCAGGGCGCCTGGCAGTTCGGCCTCGTCCAGCTTCACCAGAGCGGCGACCCGCTCCACCGGCAACAGCTCCCGGCAGACCGCCAGCCCGCGGAGCAGCGCGAGCGGACCCGCCACCAGCTGTGCGGCCGACTCGTTCGCCCGGTCCCGGTGCGCGGCCTCGATCTCCTGGGAGAGCGCCGTCCGCAGTCCCACGGAGGACACCAGCGCGGGATCACGGCGGACCTTGTCCACGGACCGCAGCATCACCCAGGGACTGCCGCCGGTGAGGCGGCTGACGTCCGCCCACCAGACGTCGTCGGACGCCGGCGGGACGGGCAGCCCCGAGGCGGTGCACATCGCATGGACCTCGGGCACGCCGAGCGGGCCGAGTTCCAGCAGCAGTCCCCGGTTGTCGGGGGAGGCGGCCGCCTGGTCGAGGAGCCCGGCGCAGGCGTCGGGGAACTCGCCGTGGGCGCTGGTGACGGTCAGCAGCACCCCGAGCGGCGCCGCGGACAGCCTCCTCAGCAGTCCGGCGACGACCTGCACCGATTCCGGGTCCGCCCACTGGACGTCGTCCAGGGCGACGAGCGTCGGCCGGTGCGCGGCGGCCAGGAGGGAGCGGCACCACCCCTGCACGGAGTCCTTCGCGGACGGTTCACCGCCGAGGACCGCACCGCCCACCGGGGACCGGCCCGGCCGCAGCTGTCGTACGAAGGAGTACGGGGCGGGCGAGGACGGCGCCGTGCCCACCGCGGTCAGCACCTGGACACCGGCGGCCCGGGCGAAGGCCGTGCCACGCCGCAGCAGGCGGCTGCGTCCGGCGCCCGGGCCGCCGTGGATCACCGTCACGCCGGGATGCCCGGCGGCGAGCCGGTTCATCATGTGCAACAGCACCGCTTGTTCGGCCTCGCGCCCGTACAGCGGTGTGAAGCCGTCCAGGGAGGGCGGCTTGAGCGGGAACGGAGTGGAGGGCGCCGTCCGGCCGTCCGGTGCGGCACTCATCGGTCTCCGTCATCCGACGGGGACGCGCAGGTCCCGGTGGCCCGCAGGACGCCCACCAGATCCTCCCGGCCGCTCACGCCGAGTTTCTGATAGGCGTGGGTCAGATGCAGTTCGACCGTACGCCGGGTGATGTACAGCGTCTCGGCTATCTCCCGGTTGGAACGGCCGGCCATCGCCAGGGCGGCGACTCTGCGCTCCCGTGCCGTCAAGGCGTCGTCCGGGCGGCCGCTGAGCTGGCGGGGCCGCCCGCCCGCCTCGGCGAGCCGGAGCCGGATGCCTGTCGCGGCGTTGCCGGCCCCGCACCCGATCGTCAGGTCGAGCGCGGTCCGTAGCCGGGGCCGGGCGGCCAGCGGGTCGCCGGCGTCCAGCAGGGCGGCCCCCAGCGCGTACTCGGCGCGGGCCCGCAACAACCGCGCCGGGGATTCGGCCAGACGGGCGCAGGCGTCGTCGAGGAGCCGGTGTCCGGCCCGGCCCGGAGTGGCCAGCCCGCGGGCCAGCAGCGTCAGTCCGGCGCTGCGCGGGGTGTCGCCACGGCCGACGTGCGCGGCGCCCTGGGCCGCCACCTGCCGTGCCTCGGCCGGTCGGCCCAGCTCCGTCAGCAGGCCCGCCGTCTCCAGCCACCACGGCAGCACCAGCGGGGACTCGGCACTCTGCGGACCGAGGGAACGGCCGCCGGCGCGCAGGGCCACCAAGGCGCCGCCCAGGTCGCCGTGGGCGCGTCGCACGGCCGCCGTCGCCCACCAGTACAGGGGGTGCATGTGCGACAGCCGGCGCAGGTCGGCGCAGCCGACGTCGGAGAGGACGGCCGCTGCGGCGGCGAAGGCGCCGCGCTGGGCGAGGACGTAGGCGAAGACGACGGCGGACGTGACGGCGGGTCCGTCGTCGCGTCGGCGCTCGAGCTCCAGGGCCCGTCGGCTGTCCCGCTCGGCCGCGGGCAGGTCGCCCGTCGCGCTCAGCACCAGGGCCCGGACCGTGAAGGCCTGGATCCGGCTGGGGTCGAGTTCTCCGCGGAGCGGGTGGAGCAGGAGCCGGTCGAGCGTGGCGAGTGCCGTGGTGTTGTCGTCGCTGAGGTTCGCGACGACGGCGGAGGCGATCATCGACAGATCGTCCAGCGGAGTGCCGGGGGTGCCGGGGATGCCGACGGCGGTCAGGCCGGGGTGCTCGGGCACCGGGCGGCCGCTGAGCACCGACAGAGCGGCGCGGGCCAGCCGCAGCCGACGGTTGCCGGGGCCGTCGTCGCAGGGCTCGCTCGATGTCCGAAGGCGCTCCTTGACCCAGCGCACGGTCCCCGGTTCCAGTGCTCCGCTGAGCAGCAGGGCGGACTCCAGAGCCGCCCGGCACTCCTGCGGCACGACGGCCTGCCACGATCCGGGCCGGCGGTCCAGCATGCCGGCGAGCAGCCGGGCCGCCTCGTCACCGCGGCCGAGGGGGACGAGCGTGTCGGTGTACCGCAGGGCGAGCTCGGCGAGTTCGTGTCCGTCGGTGCTGCTCGCGAGGAGCATGCTCAGATGGTGGACGGCCAGATCCGGTGCGACGGTCCTGAGGGTGTCGGCCAGCAGCGCCCTGATCCGGCGGAGGGTGCGGGTGTTCTCCCCGGCGCCGATGTCCAGGGCGTGGGAGAGGTACCGTACGGCGGTCTTCGGGGAGTCGGTGGCCAGGGCCGCGCTGTAGAGGGCCTCCAGCATCCACGGTTCGGCCCCGAACCGGATCCGCAGGAGTACCTGCGCCACCTGGGTCGGGGGGCGGCCCGCGTCCTCCAGCAGCCGGGCGGCGCGGGCGTACAGCGGAATGAGGTCGTCGCTCGAGAGGCCGGCCGGTACGTCGTCGGCGGGATCGTGGGATCCGGCTCGCGCACCGTCGAGCGGCAGGATCCGGCGGTCGGCGAGTTGGTCCAGAGCCCGGCGCACGGTCGGCAGCGGCATCCGGATCAGTTCGCTGACCAACTCCGGTTCGGCGCAGCCGAGTACGGCCACCGCGGACAGGACGGCGGAGGCCGAGGAGGGCAGTTGACCGGCGCCCTGCGGCGTCGTGCGGTCTCCTCCTGTCGCCCCGCCCGTCGCGTCGCCTGTGCCGGTGTGCCGGTCGACGAACGCGTGGACGGCCGAGGGGATGCCCTCGGACCGCTCCTCGCACCCGCGCAGCAGGGCCGTGGAGGGTTCGTGCCCCAGTCTCCGGAAGAGCAGTTCGGAGATCTCGGTGCCGTTGAGGGGGCTCAACTCCCGTACGGTCCAGGGGTGGTGGGTGAGCAGGGCGGCGAGGGCCGGTGGCTCGGCGACGGGGGGCACCGTGATCACCGGCAGCAGGGGCAGGCCGACGGACCTGCGCAGGACGTAGTCGAGTGCGCGCAGCGACCGGGGGCGGGGCAGGTGCGCGTCGTCCATGGCGAGGACCACGGGCCCGCGCCGGCAGAGCTCCAGCACCGTCTCGTGGAGCTGATGACACGTCAAAGGGGTCTCGTCGAGCGGGGATCGGGCTCGGGCCGCTTCACCGTGTACGGCCCCGGCCGCGTCGTACCAGGTGCCGTCAGGCGGGCCGGCGCGCAGCACGGACGCCCAGGGCCCCACCAGGTCGCAGAAGGCCCGCAGCAGCGCGCTGCGGCCGACTCCGGCCGGTCCGGTCAGCATCACGCCGGGGGAGGGTCCGGATTCGGTCCCGGGGATACGGCGGATGAGTGCCGAGAGCAAGGTGGATCTGCCCACCAGGGGTTCGGCCGGGGTGTCACTCGTGAGCGGTGATCGAGGGGCCGGTAAGGCCGAGGTGAGGTTCACGGGGCCACCGAATGTTCTGTGGGGGACGGACACTTGATGGGCTTTGTGAGGAGACGCGGGGAAAAGGGGAGCCGGGCCGCGGGGGGCGGCACAACGGCACGGGGAGGGCGGAACTCGAGGTCGCCCAAGGGGTGAAGGGCGGGCGCGTTCACCGCTTTGTAAGCGGTTTTCAGCGCTCTCTTCTCGGTTCACAGTTGGTACACACACAACGCTGTGGATTGTAGCCGATACACACTGTCGACATGTGTGTGATGTGAAGGGCGCAGTGAGCGGAATGCCCGGCCGGGCGCTGCGGCGGCGCCCGGGAAAGGCCAGAAGTGCCTGCTGAGGTGCGTATTGCGTCCGGTTCATCCAATTCGCGTCGATGTGGAGCGGGTGTGAATGGAACGAGACTAGTGAATCACCTGGAATTCAAGTCAATAGCGCCGGTGGATAGCCTTGCGGCATCGCCCGCGCGGCAATTCCCGTGAGCGGCCGGGCCGTCCCGGGGGTCTTTCTTCTCGTGCGCGACGCCTTCTCGGTGGGGGAGCCGTGCGGCGGGCCGGCTCAGACGGGCAGCCGGATGCGGAACCACGCTCCCCGGCGGCCGGGTTCCAACGACACGGTCCCGCCGTGCGCGGTGACGATGGCCGCCACGACGCTCAGCCCCAGACCGTTCCCGCCGCCCGTGTCCGCGACCGGTGCGCGCGTCGACGCCCGACCGCCGTGGACGAACCGCTCGAAGGCCGAGTGCCGCAACTCGACGGGGATGCCGGGCCCGTCGTCGATCACCTCGATGACCCGGAAACCGTCCTCGGTGCCCAGCCCCAGCGCGGTGCGTGTGCCGCCGGGCGTGTGATGCCGCACGTTCGCCAGCAGGTTGGCGACCGCCTGGTAGAGCCGGTCCCGGTCGCCGATGACCGCGTGGGTGCCCGGCAGGATCGTGAGCCGGATGGGATGGTGCGCGGAACAGGCCTGGGCGTCGGCCACCGCCTCCCGGCACAGCTGCGCGAGGTTGACCGGCTCGCTGCGCAGCGGCTGGCCGAGGTCCAGCCTGGCGAGGAGCATCAACTCGTCCAGGAGCGCGGACATACGGCGCGTCTCGTCGCTCATACGGTCCATGACCAGGTCGAACTTCTCCAGATCGGCCAGGCCGCCCAGCCGGGCCAACTGGACGTAGCCGGAGATGGCGGTGAGCGGAGTGCGCAACTCGTGGCACGCGGTCGCCACGAACGCCATGATGCGCTGCTCGGCCTTGCGGCGCTGTCCGCGGTCCCGGTGCAGTTGAGTGCCGAGCCCCACCGCCGCCAACAGCGGCAGGAGGAGCAAGGCCAGCTTGAGCAGCGCCCGTGAGCCGGGGGTGCGCAGGGACGCCGTCGGGCCCATGACCCCCATGCTGTGTTCGCCGCTGCGGATCACGGCCACCCGTTCGCGTCCGCCACCGGCGGCGACCGTGTGGAGGGCCGTCGCGTTCGTCGTGGCCGGCCTGACCGGCGGTGGCGGCCCTGCGTCCCGCATCGGCCCGACGGACAGGACGAGAAGGAGCACCATGAGAGAGAGGGCGCCGACCGCCGCACCACCGTGCAGGGTCCACGCTGTGTTCAGGGGGCGAGGCACCGACACCGCGGTCTCCTCGTGGGTCTCTCGAAGATACACCTCACCGCCCGATCAGGGTGCCCTGCGCCAACGCGACGAAAACAAGCCTTGCTTGGCGGCACGATACCCAAGGGCCCTCTCCGGTCGGCAAGTCTCCGCGTGACGAGGTTGTTACCACGCGCTATCGATGTCGACAGGATGGTCGTACCAGGTGGGAAGGGCTGGAGGAGGACCGGCGGCCGATGCGCCGCCGAGTCGCGGCGCCGCCGCCTCCGAGGCCCGGACGGGGAGCCGGGTCGGCGTCCCGGCCGACCGGGCGGGCCCCGCCGTCGGCTGCGGCGGCTCCGGGCACCGTGGGAAAAGCACTGATCAATGGGTGTCGTAGGGCACGGAAGCGTCCAGGTGCGCGGCCACCCGCCCTCCGGCTCGGCGCCCCAGCCGGGGAACAAGGAGCGCATCCGGTCGTGACGAACTCCCGCCCCGTGAATCTAGGGGAATCCCTGGTTTTCGCGGAGGTGCGCGACACGGGTCGGGTGCCTGTGCCGAGCGCCATCTGATCGGCACGGACGGTGGCCGCGCGGAAGGTCCTCGGTACGCCCCGCGTCGGGCCCGGACGGGTCGTGTCCCCCGTCGTGGCGTGCCGTTGCGTGCCGTCGTGCGATCACCGCTGGACGGGCCGGTACGACCGCATGTGTCGGCCGTGAGGGGGGAGTACGGCCGCCTCCGTGGTGCGGGCGGCACCGGTGGCCCATCTGCCGCTCCGTGGGGCGTCGTTGCGGTTCAGGGCAGTGCCTGATGTGACGCGGGGTCGAGGCGGCGTCCCGCGCCGGCGGGCAGGCTGACCCGGAACCACGCGCCCCGTTCGGAGGGTTCGAGATCGATCGAGCCGCCGTGCGCGGTGACCACCGCCGCCGCCACGCTCAACCCCAGCCCGCGGCCAGGGCGTCGGGGCAGGTCCGGATCCGGGGGAGAGGAGCTCGACGCGCGGAAGAACGGCTCGAAGATCCGGTCCCGCACGCTTCCCGCGATCCCGGGCCCGTCGTCGATGACGTCGATGACATGGCGGTCACCGTCCAGCCCCAGCCGGACCTGGGCCGAGGTCTCCTCGGGGGTGTGGGCCAGCACGTTGGAGAGCAGGTTGTCGATGGCCTGCTCCAGCCGTTGCCGGTCGCCCTCCACCCAGTGCGGGAAGGACTCGACCACACAGCGCAGCGTGCGTGGAGTTCCGGGGGCCTGGGCCCGGTCCACCGCCTGGAGGCAGACCTGGGCCAGGTCCACCGGACGCTGTTCGAGCATGCCGCCGTGCCCCAGCCGGGCCAGCAGCAGCATGTCCTCGACCAGGCTGATCAGACGCCGGGTCTCCTTCTGGACGTGCCCCATGGCCTCGTCCAGTCGGCGCGGGTCGTCCAGCGCCCGGATCAGGGCCAGTTGGGTGTATCCGGTGATGGTGGTGAGGGGGGTGCGCAGTTCATGACTGGCGGCCTCGACGAGATCGCACAGCCTGTTCTCCTCCTGCCGGCGGCGCAGGGCTGCCTCCTGGATGCGCCGCAGCAGGTAGTTGTACGTGTCGGCGGTGCTCCGCAGCTCCCTGGGCGGCTGCGTCGTGACCGGGACACGCTCCGTGGGTTCCTCGCTGCCTTCCGCGATACGCCGGGCGTCGGCCGACATCTCCCGCAGGGAGGCGAACGCCCGACGAGTGCTCCACACGGCCCCCACGGCCAGCGCGACGATCAGCGGGACGCCGGTGGCCGTCTCGATACCCATGAGCGTCCGTACGGTCGCCTCGTCGGAGGCCGTCGACCGGGCGGTCACCAGATAGCCGCCGTCCGGCAGACGGTCCACCACGGCTCGTGCGGCTCGGCCCGGCACCGGCTGGGGCTGCTCCGTCCCGGCCCGCTCCCGCAACAGCGCCGCCGGCATCGGAAGCCTGCCGAGCAGGGACGTGGCCTCGGTCGGCAGGCGCACGATGCCGCGGTCGTCGGTCACCACGGACGCGGACTCGCCCTGTGCCGGGTACCAGCTCCGCCCGGCGCGCAGTGCCTCCATCCGGAAGCGGTGGCTCTGGACGATCTGCTGGTCCGTGCGTTCCCGGAGGCGGTACGACAGCGTGCTCACGCAGTAGACGTCGGCACCGAGCACGCCGACCGCGGCGATGACGAGGAAACCCCAGGCGAGCCTGCGTGCCAAGGACTTGGAGGGGGCCGGACGGGAGCGGGCCCCCCGGTCCTTTCGACGGCTTGGGGAGAGGCACGCGGGGGTGGACATCCTCAGTCCTCCGTGAGGTGTCCGGGAGGGGCCGAGCGCACCAGATAGCCCGCCCCGCGCACGGTGTGGATGAGAGTCTGGTCGGTGTCGCCCAGTTTCCGCCGCAGATAGTAGATGTAGGTCTCGACGATTCCGGACTCACCCCGGAAGTCGTAGCTCCAGACGTTGTCGAGCATCTGGGCCTTGGAGATCACCTGGTCGGCGTTCTCCAGGAGATAACGCAGTAACGCGAATTCCGTCGACGACAGCTGCACGGGCCGGCCGTGTCTCCAGACCTCGCGTGTGTCCTGGTCCAGCTCCACCCAACCGGCGCGCAGCCTGCGGCCGTTGGCCGGAGTCAGCTCACGTCCGCGGCGCATGACGGCCCGGATCCTGGCCACCACCTCATTGAGGTCGAACGGCTTGGTGACGTAGTCGTCGGCGAGTTCGAGTCCGCGGACCTTGTCCGCCACCGCGTCCCGGGCGGTCACGAACAGGACGGGAGCGTTGACGCCCGCGCCCCGCAGGCCGCGGCAGACCTCGAACCCGTCCATGTCGGGCAGGACGACGTCGAGCAGAACGACGTCGGGGGCACGGCTGGTCGCCAGGGCGAGCGCTTTGCTTCCCCGGTCGGCGGTGACCACCTCGAATCCGAGGAACTGCAACGCCATGGTGAGCATGGAGGCGATGCTGGACTCGTCCTCCACGACGAGCACGGTCGTTTTCGAGGACGTGTCGCTCTGGATCATCGTGTGCGCACCATGAAGTCGGTAAGAACCCATTGTTGTCGAGATCTGCCCGCGGAATCGAGGAAGACGGGATCAGGGCTGTCGTTGTCATGATGGCACAGGGATGATCCATCGGATCGTATTCCGATCGTGCTCTGAGCGGACTTTGATGTATCTCTGAAGTTCGTGGACTTTCCTGTCCTGACATGACCACACACGCGGAGCCGATACCCGACCTTCACCCACTCTTCGCGTCGGAGGGGATCGAGGTTGTCGACGAAGTACGCCGCAGAGTCCGGTGGGAGATCTTCTCGGCCCTGACCGAGGTGGTGTCCGGCCAGGGCGACTGGAGCTGGCAGAGTGCCGCTCGCATCCGCGCGGAGGGCCGGGCTTGGGCGCGACGGGGCCGGTCCCTCGACGAACTGCTCGCCATGGTGGGCGGTATGACCCGCCAGCTCATCAACCGCTGCACCGTCGGCGCCCATGACCAGGACGCCATGACGCACGAGGTGATGGTGCTGCGGCTCGGTGACGCCGGCAGGCTGGTGGGCCGTGAACTCAACTGCGGTTTCTTCGAAGTGGGGATCGGCGGTGAGGGCGCCCCCGAGCCTCCCCGCCAGGTCGCCGCGCCGCGCACCCGGCAGACGTCCGACGAGGCACGCGCGGTGCTGGCCGTACGTGCCCTGTCCTGCACGATCGCCGACATCGACCGGGTCTTCCGGGGTCTGGCCGCGGCCGTGGTGCCGACGTCCGAGGACGGAGCCCACGTCCTGCTGTGGGCCGCCGACCAGGAGGAGGCCGTCTCCCTCGCCCGGGAAGCCCACAAGGACCTTCCCGGCGATGTCTGGATCGCCGTCCACTGGCAGGACCCCGGCCCCGGCACACCGGGCGGACGGGCGGTGCCGGAGGGAGGCGGGGTGTCGGTCGCCGACGGCATCTGTGCCACGCTCCTCGCCCTCGAATGTCCGCCCGGGGTGTACGGACTCGACGACGTCCTGGTGGAGTACGGCGCGACGGAGACCCCGGCCGTGTCCGAGCGGCTTCTCAAAATGGTCGCCCCGCTGAACGAACACCCCGTCCTCTGGGACACCTTGACCGCCCTGATCGCCGCCGACGGGGTCCGTCACCGTGCCTGCGAGCGGCTGGGCGTCCACCGCAACACGCTGGACCGACGCCTCCAGCGGATCGGCATGCTCACCGGCCAGCGCCTCGACGGGCTGCGCGGTCTGTGCACCCTGCGTGCGGCTCTCGCCGTCGTGGCGGTCACCCGGCTCCAGCGCGCCGCGGGCCTGACCTGGTCCGAACCGACGACGCCGGGCGGGTGGTCCCCGGAGGAGACCCCTGACCTCGGCGACCACGAGGCCGTCCCGGACGGCCTGCCCTCTCACACCGCAGGCACGACCCGCACGCGCACCCCGGCCCCCAGTGGCCTGGCCCCCTCGTCATGGCGCCACGCCGGTGACCTGGACCAACGCTCCCAGCTGAGCTGAGCTGAGCTGAGCGAACGCGGCCATGACTCACGTCGTCCGCACATTCTTCAGAGCGCGGTGGAGGAGGACGGACCGAGTGGCGCCGCGGCCACCTCGCCCACGGCCACCGCATCCACCATCACACGGGCCCCACCGGCGAGCGCCGATGTCGAGGGGCCACGAGGACACCCTGGCGCACACTTCCCCCACCTTTCCCCCCCGGCGCCTCGGGCCCGCGAACCCGCCCTGGCGCCCCGGCCTGTCCACCGCGAGGGAAGCCATCCGGCGGTCCAGGGTCCGACGTTGACGTCACGGGTCCGCCCATGCCGGGCGAACGGGCGGCCGACGGCGCGTGTCGGTATCAGCCGTGGTCCGCTACGTTCCGCGGCCCTTGCCCGCCTGGAGCGGCAGCGGCCGCCTGGAGCGAGAGCGGCCACAGCCTGGTCCGCACCGCAGCCGCCCTGCGCGTCCACCACACCACGCTCGCCCTCCACCTCGCCTGCCTCACGGACCACCTGAAGCCGCCGGGGGACCGACCCGCTCCCCGGTCTCGCCCGAAGAACACGGGCAGGGTGCTCGCCGCCGAACCGCCCCGCCCAGGAAATCCGGAGCGCACGGGTTTCCGCCGCGAGGACGCCGTCGACGGCCAGGTGTCGCCGGGGTGGCCGCGTTGGACTGGCCTGTTCGAGTTGTTTCCGGGCCGCACGCGTCCGCTGTCCGGGGGCGGGGTCGGCCGGTCTGCCCGCAGCTGTTCGCCGGGGGCTGTCTCATGGTGGCGGGCCGTGCCCACGCGGTCTTCGCTCCTGTCCCCCGCTACCCGAGGAGGCTCGGACGGCCATGTCGCCGGACCCCGCGCGCATCGATGTGCACCAACACCTGATTCCACCGGAGTTCGGCGAGACGATGAGGCGCCGGGCCGTGGCCCTGGGGTGGCCCGCTCCCGCATGGGACGTGCGCAGCGCGGTCGCCATGATGGATCGCAGGTCGATCGCCACGGGCATCCTGTCGTTTCCCGCCCCGGTCACGGCTGCGGACGACGCCGCCGGGGCGGGTGCCGGTGCGCGGAGGGTGAACGAGTACACCGCTGAGGTGGTGAAGGACCGGCCGGACCGCTTCGGGCATTTCGCCGTGGTGCCGCTGGCGGACGTGGACGCCGCGGTGGCCGAGGCCGCGCATGCCCTGGACGAGTTGAACGCCGACGGGGTGATGGTCCTCTCCAACGAGCAGGGCCGTTACCTCGGCGATGCGGTGTTCGAGCCGTTGTGGGCCGAGTTGGACGCGCGTGCCGCCGTCGTCCTGGTCCATCCCACCGCGCCCCCGGTCGCCCCCGTCCCCGGTCTGCCCGGCCCACTGGTGGACTTCCCCTACGACACGGCCCGTACGGCCGTGCACATGGCGCTGAACGGCGTGCCGGGTCGGTATCCCGGGATCAGGATGATCCTTCCCCATGCCGGCGGGTTCCTGCCGTACGCCGCGGAGCGCTTCGCGGTCGCCGCACGGCTCAGCCCCGGCTTCACCACCGTCGGCCTCCTCGGCGAGCTCCGGCGCTTCTACTTCGACACCGCCCTGTCCGCCGGCCCGGCGGCCCTGCCCTCACTGCTCGCCTTCGCCGCACCCGGACATGTCCTGTACGGCAGCGACTTCCCCATGCTTCCCGAGGAATGGGCCCTCGGCTTCGACCGCGGGCTGGAGGAGTACGCCCACTGGGATGCCGGGCAGCTTGACGCCGTCAACCGGGGCAACGCCGAGCTCCTCTTCCCCCGCCTTGCCCGGTCTTGACACCGGCGGGGCGGTCACCGGGCGCCGGTGCTCTCGTCAAGCGACACGAGATCCGGGGCCGTGCGGTGGACGGACCGCCTTCGGGAAACGCGATCGACGCCTCCAACCAGGGACGGAGCCTTGCGGTGCGCAGTGATGTGCTGGAGACCGACGGAGCGCGCCTGTACCACGAGGTGCGCGGCAACGGGCCCGCCTTGTTGATGATCAGCGGTGCGGGAGGGGACGCCGGGTACTACACGGCGGTCGCCGAGGATCTGGCCGACGCCTTCACCGTGATCACCTACGACCGGCGGGGCAACTCCCGCAGTACCGGCCGATCCGCCTCGGCGGCGGACCTGTCTCAGCAGGCGGCCGACGCCCGCCGGCTGATCGAGTCGGTGGCGGGCGGACGGGCTCTCGTGTTCGGCAACAGCGCGGGCGCGATCATCGGCCTCACGCTGGCCGCGTTGCACCCTCAGGTGCTGGCCGGTCTGGTCGCGCACGAGCCGCCCGCCGTGAACGTCCTGCCCGACGGCGATCCGGATCGGAGCTTCTTCGACGACATGGCCGGGCTGTATGCCGAGGGCGGCGCGGCGGCTGCGGGACGCCGGTTCGCCGCGACCACGCGCGGCGAGGGGACGTACCGCTGGCCGGAGGACCTGTGGAAGCGGTTCCTGGACAACCGGGACCATCTGTTCGGCACGGAGTGGCCGGGCTTCGCCGGTTTCCGGCCCGATGCGGCGGCGCTGCGGGCCGTGCCCTTCCCGGTCGTGCTGGGTGCCGGAGCCGCCGACCGGGGTGCGTACTACGCGCGGCCGTCCATCGAGATCGCCCGCCGGATCGGTGTGCCGTGGGTGGAGTTCCCCGGCATGCACATGGAGTTCCTGCGCAGCCCGGCGCTCTTCGCCGGGGCCTTGCGGGTGCTGGCGACAGGGATGCTGACCGTCGAGGGTCAGGTGCCCGCACAGTGGACGGACGGGGCAGCGCCGACGCGGAAGCAGGGGCGCCCTGCCGAAACCGCGTGACGCCGAAGCCAACGTGGATCCCCGGCGTCCGGACGAAGTTACTCAGAGTGGCCGCACCGCTGTGGGTCCCGTACCGCTCAGCGCTCCCCATGCGCGCGTGCCCGGGCCGCCGGATACTCGATGCGGGCCCCATGCCCGCCAACCGCGGTACGGGCGCTGAGGAGCATCGGCCTTCCCGGCCCCGACCGACGAGGAGGGGATCTTGTCATGCGCTCCCGAAGGAACCCGCTGACCCCCCTCGCCGCGGTGACGGCCGGCCTGTTGGCCGGGGCGGTGGGAACGGTGTGTCTGGATGCCGTCCACTACCTGAAGTACCGTCGCGCAGGCGGCAGCGACCGCCCGCTCGCCTGGGAATTCGCACCGGTCGAGACATGGCAGGAGGCCCCTGATCCGGGCCAGGTGGCGAAGCGGCTGATCGAGGGCTTCACCCGGCGCCGGCTTCCTGATGGGTCCGCCTGGCTCACGAGCACCGTCGCGCACTGGGCCTACGGATCATCGGCGGGCGCTGCGTACGGCATCGTGGCCGGATCACTGCCCAGGCCCCACCCCGTGTACGGCGTGCCTTTCGGCGCCGCGGTCTTCGCCGGTGACTACGTCACCTTGCCGATCGCTGGGCTCTACAAGCCGATCTGGCAGTACGACATCAAGATCGTGGCCTGGGATCTCGGCGCGCACGTCGCCTACGGCACAGGCACGGCTGTCACCTTCTGGCTGCTCACCCGCCTCGGCACCGGCATCGTCGGCCGACGATCATGAGCCACCTGTCTGTGCCGACAGGGCTTTGTCATGTCTCCGTAGCGACCGGCGTGCCGTGCCTGCTACGATCAGGCTCCGATTTGAACACGTTCAAAGTGAGGATTGCGTGCCCGAGTCCGCCACCCCCGACCGAAGTGACACACCCGCCGTCGCCTTGGGGCCCACGGCGCTGATGCTCGGGGCCATCTCTGCAGTGGGGGCATGGCCGGCGTTCGTGTTCGCCGTGTTCCCGTGGTCGATCCTTGCCGGCGCCCTCTCCGTCACCTTCGGCGCCGCGGGTGTCTACTACGCTCGCCTGGGTACAGGTCGCTTGTGGACGGCCGTCACGGGGGCCGCTCTTGGGGCAACCGGATTGGCCGGTGCCATCACCTTCATCGGTGCGCTCGGCGTCCAGTAGACGACGGAGCGGGTTCAGCGGGACGAGCCTGAGCTGGCAAGATCGCCAGGGCGAACGGAGCCGCTCCCGTGCCACCGGAAGGCCAGGGCCCAGGGGCGGATCGCACCGGCGGGCACCGCTCCGGCCGTCATGCGCGGTGGTGCGGCGTGCCCGGTCGCCTCGGGCCGCACCACCGCGTCGGGACAGGTGGTCAGTCGCGTGCCGGGGGCGTGTAGAAGTCGCCGACGGACGTCCAGACGCCGTTCTTCACCTCCACTTTCTGCACACTGCGCGTACCCAGGTGATTGCCCGCGCTGAAGCTCATGACCGGCGACACCCCCGGGTCCACCTTGGTCGCCTTCTGGTAACCGGCGGTGAGGGACTGGGCCGTGACCTGCCCCTTCACGGTCTTCGCGATCTCGGCGAACACCTTGGCGTTGCTCCAGCCCCACAGGGCGAGGAAACCCGCGGTCTGGCCGGGCTCGTACTCGGCCATCGCGGTCCGGAACTCCTGCACCGCGGGGTCGTCGTCCGAGGGCGCCTTGACCAGCTGGACGGCCTTGACGCCCTCGGCGGCACCCTTGGCCAGGGCGATCGTCGACTCCGCCGCCACCGGGGCGTAGGCATAGGTGGGCAGCGAGAGGCCCTGCAGCTCGGCCTCCTTGAGGAAGGCGGCCGCCTCGGGGGAGGTGAGGATCAGGACGACCGCCTGCGGCTTCGCCGACTTCACCTTGCTGATCACCGGTGTGTAGTCGGTGGTCTGGTACTTGACCGGCAGCCGGTCGACCTCGACCGAGGGATCCACCTTCTTCGCCACCGGCGCCACCTGCTCGGCCACGTTCACGAACGCGGCCGGGTCACTGTGCACGACGAGGATCTTCCTCGCGCCGTCCTGCACCGCCCACGCGGCGACCGCCGCGGCCTGGTCCTCGTACAGGGTCTGGGTGCCGAACAGGCCGGCGCGCGGCGGCTTGTACCAGTTCTCGGCGCCGCCCACCTCGTTGAGGACCGGCACCTTGGACTGGTTGAGGACGAACGGGAAGGCTGCCTCCGCCTGGGAGGTGCCGTTGGCGTTGACGATGGCCACGACCTTGTCCTGGCCGACCAGTTCACGCGCGATCTGCACGGTCTGCTGCGGATCGGCCGCGTTGTCCTTGACGGTCCACTCGACCTTGCGGCCGTTGATGCCCCCTTGCGCGTTGAGCATCCTGAAGTACGCGTCGGCGCCGGCCTTCTCGGCCACTCCGTACGTGGCGGTGGAGCCCGTGAGGGGCAGCCACGCGCCAATGTGGATCTTGGAGGAGCCGCTGCCGCCGCCTGCCGACGCCGAGTCCTGACCGGCGCACGCGCTCGCGGTCAACGCCATCGCGGCGAGAACGGCCGTCGCTCCCGCCGCGCGACGGAATCTACTGTTTGTCCGGAACATGGTCCACCTCGTTCACAACGGTCAAAACGGTTACAACGGGGTTCACTTCACTTGGGAGGGCCGGGCGGGGGCCGCCGCGGTCGCAGCGGCCACCGGGCCGCCGCTGAAGTACGCCGATTCCGCGAGGGCCGCGAACTGCGGGTCGCCCGGCCGTCCCTGAGCGGCGACGACCCCCTCGTGCAGGACGGCCACCTCGTGGCAGACGGCCATGGCCCGGCTGAGCGACTGCTCCAGCAGCACCACCGTCAGACCGTCGTGGGTCAGCCCGACCAGCCGGTCGTAGACCTCGTCCACCAGGGCGGGGGCCAGCCCGAGGGCCGGTTCGTCCACGATCAGGACGTCCGGCCGGACGATCAGCGCGCGGGCGATGGCGAGCATCTGCTGTTCGCCGCCCGACAGTCCGGCGGCCGGCGCGGACATCCGGTCACGCAGCCGGACCGGCAGCCACTGGACGGTCTGCTCCAGCTGTTCGCGCAGCGCCGAGCCGGTGATGCCGGCCGCGTACGCGGCGACCTCCAGGTTCTCGCGCAGCGACAGCGTCCTGAACAGTCCGCGGCCCTCGGGAGCCAGACTCGTACGGACGGCGCCGACCGGCTCCCGTGCGCCGTGGCCGGGCCGGAGCGAGCCGTGCAGGATGCCGGCGAGGGTGCTCTTGCCCGCGCCGTTCGCCCCCGCGACACCGAGCACGCTTCCTTCGCGGACATCGAGATCGACGTCCCGCAGGGCGACCACGCCGCCGTACGAGTGACCGGCCCCGCGCAGCCGGATCAGGCTCCGTTCGCCCACGGCGGCGGGCAGTCGGGCCCGGTCGCCGACCGTCCCCAGGTAGGACGACCGCACCTTCGGGTCCTGGAGCACGGTGTCCGGGGTGCCGTCGCCGATGGTGCGTCCGAAGTCGAACGCGAGCACCCGGTGGGCGACGGAGAAGAGGTCGTCGAGGACGTGGTCGATGACGATCACGGCGGTGCCGTCGGCGTTGAGCCTCCTGATGTGCTCGGCCAGCAGCTCCCGTTCACCCGCGTCGAGCCCGCCGAAGGGTTCGTCCAGGATCAGCAGCCGCGGCCTCTCGGCCATCGCCCGCGCGAGGTCGAGGCGCTTCTGCAGGCCGAAGGGCAGCTCCGTGGGGCGACGGTCGGCCACGTCCGCGAGGCCCACGGAGTGCAGCAGCCGCGCCACGGCGTCGCGGTCACGGGCCCTGATACGGCGACGGGTGCACAACACGTTCTCGGCGACGGTGAGTTCGGAGAAGACCTCCGCGTGCTGGAAGGTACGGCCGATTCCCAGCCGTCGGCGCGCGGTGGCCCTGGCCCTGAGCAGCGGCCGGCCGGCGAAGTCGGCCGTCCCGCTCACGCGTCCCGTGCCGGTCAGTCCGGACAGGACGTTCAACAGCGTCGTCTTTCCCGCCCCGTTGGGACCGATGACGGCCAGGATCTCGTCCTGCCGCACGGACAGCGAGGCGTCCTCCAGGGCCTTGAGCCCGCCGTACGAGACGGACACGTGCTCCAGGCGGAGGAGGGCAGGACCCTCGCCCGCCGTCCCGGACGAGGGATCGACCGGCGGGAGCGCTGCCGGGCGTCCGGGGGAGGGCGGGTGTCCGGCCCCCGGCCGTCGCGGTATGCGCCGCAGGACGCCTCGCGCGGGCGCGGCGAGGGACGGTACGACTCCGCCGGGCAGGAAGAGGAGGACCGCGATCAGCACGATGCCCTGTACCACCGGCTGGGGCGTCCCCACGGCCGACGAGAGCGAGGGGCTCCACGTCAGATAGACGCCGCCGGCCACGGCCCCGAGGACCGAGCCGACCCCGCCGAGGACGCACGCCGCGATGAGTGAGATGCCGAAGGAGAGCGAGAACGGGTCCGGGCTGACGAACCCGGTGATCAGGCCGAGCAGCACGCCCGCGAGGCTCGTGCACGCGCCGCTCACCGCGAACGACAGCGAGGACTGCGCCTCCGGCGCGATTCCGACCGTACGGGCTGCCAGGGGATGGGACTTGGCGGCCACCAGCCGCATCCGCAGGGCCGAGGCACGGGCGGGCACGGCGAGGGCGAGCACCAGGGCCGCCGCGCCGACGGCGAGGTACTGGGGCTGTGTGCCGCCGGCCGCGAACGTGCCCAGGCCCAGGGCGCTGCGCAGGTCGAGCACCGGGACTCCCTGGTCGCCGCCGGTCACGCTGCTCCACCTGTTGACCAGTTCCAGCGTCACCGTGGTGAAGGCGAGGGTCAGCAGGGCGATGTAGAGCACCGAGAACCGGGCGCCCGCGTAGCCGAGGAAGGCGCCCAGGGCGGCGCCGGCGGCGACCGCCCCCAGGGCGGCCGTCTCCAGGGCCCAGCCGTGCGCGCTGCCGTACGCGGCGAAGTAGGCGCCGATGGCGAAGAACGCGGGGTGGCCCACCGACCAGATGCCGGACCAGCCCGCGAGCAGGCCGACCGACAGGACGACGATCGTGTACACGGCCGCCAGTGCCACCGAGTACATCTGGTACGCCGGGATCGCGCCGGCCGCCATGAACATCATGAGCACCGCGCCGGCGGCCGGTCCCAGGGCGGCCCGCGCCAGGACGGAACGGTTGAAGACCATGGATGCGACCCCTCAGACGCGCTGGAAGGTGCGGGCGCCGAACAGCCCCTGGGGGCGGATCAGCAGCACCAGCACGGTGAACGAGAACACGAACGTGTCGCGGAAGCTGGCGGAGACGTAGTTCGCCGCCAGGTTGTCCAGGACGCCGATCGCCAGCCCGCCGACGACGGCGCCGTACATGCTGGTCAGACCGCCCAGGAAGATCCCGGCGAAGGCCCGGAACAGCGGTGCGGTGAGCGCCGTGGTGGCCAGCCCGGAGCGCGGCGCGTACAGGCAGGCGGCCAGCGCGGCCAGACCGAGGCCGAGGGCCCAGGAGATCCGGGCGAGACGCTGGGCGCCGAGGCCGACGACCCGGGCCGTCTCGGCCGACTCGGCCACGGCCCGCATGGCCGAGCCGAGCGTGGTGCGCGAGAACAGATAGCCCACCAGTGCCATCGCCACCGCGGCGACGCCGATCGTCACCAGACTCTGCACCGGCAGTGCCGCGCCCGACCACCGCACGGTACTGTCCACCAGGTTGGGGAAGTCCCTGGGCTGTTCGCCCCACACCGATCCCGCCAGGTTCTCGGCGATCAGCGAGACGCCCATGGTCACGACGAGCGCGGAGAACAGCTGTCCCTGACCCAGCGGCCGGATCACGGTCTCGCGCACCAGCAGGCCCGCCGCGACGGTGACCGTGATGGCGGCGAGGAGGCCGAGCACCGTCGCCACCCCGCGGTCGTGGAGCGAGACCGCCACGTACAGGCCCAGGGTCGCGAGCGACGCCATCGCGAAGTTCACGACATCCGTGGCCCGGTAGATGATGACCAGCCCGAGGCCCATGAGGCCGTACACGGCTCCACTCGCCACACCGCTGACCAGGACAAGCAGGAACTGACTCACAGTCCCTCCCTCGGGGAAGAGCGCGTTTCGCGCCACGCGTGCCGGATGCATGGGTACCGTGGGCGGCGCTAAATCAAAGTGAACTCAATTCAGTACGCTAGGCAGGGGGGCGTCGGGCGGGCAAGACTCGTGCACGGGATTTGTGGACCGCCGAGGGCTGCCGAGGGCCGCCCGGGGCCGTTCAGGGTCGCCCCGGGCGGTCTCAGCGGCCGTCGGCCGTGGGTTTCCCGGCGAGCGCGGTACGAGCCGCCGCCAGCCCGAAGACCAGGGCGGGGGCGAGGCCGCCCGCGTAGGCGCGCCGGTACAGCCCGCCCGCGTCCGCGCCGGCCGCGAGCAGTCCGGGGACCGGACGGCACCCGGCGGCGCCCGTGTCCCCTTGCCCGGACAGGACCCGGGCCTCGGCGTCGATCAGCAGGCCGCCGAAGGTGAACGTGACCGCCGGGACGGCCTCGATGACGTAGTACGGCGGTTCGTCCAGGGGGCGAGGGTCCAGCAGACGGCCGGGCGCCGGGGCGCGGCCCGCTCCCGCGGTGGCGTTGAACTCCTCGACACGGTCGCGGATCACGGCGCCGGGATAGCCCCACTCCTCGGGCATCGCCGCGAAGTCCTCCAGATCGTCCGCCACCGCGCAGCGGGCCCCGGCGCGATGGCACAGCTGGAACTTGTCGACGCCCGGGATGCCCTCGACGTACGAGGCGCTGATCCACTCCCGGTGCACGCGCGCGTCCGCGACGAGCAGACCGCGGGCCCGCGGCCGGTCCAGCAGGGCCATGGCGGTGAGGTGGTCGCCGATCGTCTCGTCGACGAAGCGCTCACCCGTCGTGTCGAACAGCAGGGCGTGCTCGCTGTAGTAGAGCGCGAGGTCGACGAAGCGCGCCGGGTCGGCCAGGGAGACGCCCGCCGGCATCAGATGGCCGTAGAAGCCGGCGTCCTTCTTGCCGAACTCCGCACCCGCCGCCCGGCCGAGGGCGAGTCCGTCCCCGCGGCTGTGCGGGTTGGCCCGCAGGCCGATGTCCGCGGCCTGCGGGTGGAGGTGCTGGGCGCGCAGGCCGGGATCACCCTGGAAGCCGCCGGTCGAGAGCAGGGTCCAGGTGGCCTCGATCCGGCGGACCGAGCCGTCCGGCAGGAGGCACTCGGCCCCCGTCACCCTGCCGTTCTGCGTCAGCAGAGCCCGGGTCCACGTGCCGGTCAGCACCTCCTGGCCCCGGTCCCGGACCAGCCGTTCGCAGGTGTCGAGGTAATGGTGGGTGTCCACCTGGTGCCCGCGGCCGAAGCCGAGAACGGGCACCGGCGGCCTGCACTCCACACCGAGCGACCGGACCCAGGACACGCCGTCGGCGAACCCGTCGACCAGGGCGGCGCCCAGCTCCGGGTCGCCCTCCGGATTGACCCGGCGCAACTCCCCGGTCGTCGGGGCGGTCCAGATGAAGCCGGCGAAGCGTGCCGACCCGCCGGTGCGCTCCGCCTTCTCCACCAGCACCACCGAGCCGCCCTCGGCCGCCACCCGGGCGGCGGCCGAGAGTCCGGCCATGCCGCCGCCGATCACCAGCAGATCCACTGTGTCCGCGCCCATGGGCAGTCCACCGCCTTTGCGTCACTGAGTGGGACAAGACGCTAATTGAACTCACTTCTGCAGTCGAGAGGTTGGTGTGGGTGTGCTGCGGCGGTACGGTTTCGGCCGGGCCGGCGCGGTGGTCGGTCAGTCGGGGACGACGACCGCGCGCCCCCGCACCGCGCCCGCGCGCAGCCTCTCGAACGCTTCCAGGGCGCTCGACAGCGCGTACCGCTCGACCTCCACGCGCAGGGAGCCCTCGCGGGCCAGGGCGACGACCCGTTCGAGCTCGGGAACGGTTCCCCAGAAGGGCAGCGAGATCCGCGTTCCCGGCGGGAGCGCCCCGGGCTTGCGGACCGTCAGTTCACCGCCCCCGCTGCCGACCACGACCAGCTCCCCGCCCGCCCGCACTGCCGCGACGGCGAGTGCCAGGCTGGAGCGGCTGCCGACGAAGTCGAGCACGACCGCCGCCCCGGCCCCGCCCGTCCTGGCCCGCAGGACCCGGGCGGTGTCGGGCCGCAGGAGCGTCGCGAAGTGCGCGCCGCACGCGTCGGCCAGGGCCAGCGCCTCCTGTCGTACGTCCACGGCCAGCACCTGCGTGGACGTCGTCGCCCGCAGGATCTGGACGGCGAGGTGCCCCAGGCCGCCGACGCCGAGGACGACCACCCCCGCGCCGTCGGCGAGCGCGTGCCCTGCGGCGGTGACGGCGTGGTGGGCGGTGAGCCCGGCGTCGGTCAGCGGCGCCGCCTGGACCGCGTCCAGGTCGCCCACCGGGACCAGCAACCGGCCGGACGGCACGAGCAGTGTGTCGGCCATGCCGCCGTCCCGGCCCAGTCCCGCCCCGGTGCCGGTCCGTTCCCGGTCGAGAGCCGTGCGTCGGTCGCAGTAGTTCTCCGCGCCCGTGGCGCAGTGCGCGCACCGCCCGCAGCCCCATGGCCCGTACACGACCACCCGTTCGCCGACGGCCGGACCGGTGGCCCGCGGGCCCCGCTCCAGCACCCGGCCGGCGACCTCGTGGCCGAGGGTGAACGGCACGCGGTAGGGGAGGCCGCCCGGAGCGCTGTCGACGACATGGAGATCCGACCGGCACAGCCCGGCCGCCTCGACCCGTACCAGCACCTCCTCGCCCGTGGGTACAGGTCGCGGCAGCTCGGTGAGGACGGGTGGCCCGCCCCAGCGCGTCAGCCGGACCGCTCTTGTCCTGCCTGTTGACATGGTCGAGACGCTAACAAAAATGAAGTCAGTTCAGTAGAGTGGGAGTGAGGTGGCCGGTATGCAGGGCGAACTCGGTGCCGGGAGGGCGGGACGCTTCGGCGGACGCGTCGCTCTGGTCACCGGTGCGGGCTCCGGGATCGGGGCGGCGGCGGCCCGGCGACTCGCGGACCAGGGCGCGGAGGTCCTCGCCGCCGACATCGACGGCACCGCCGTCGCGGCCGTGGCCGGGGAACTGCCCGGCGCCCGCGCGCTGGCCATGGACGTCGCCGACCCCGCACAGGTCGACCGGGCGTTCACGGAAGCGGCCGCGGCGCACGGGCGGCTGGACGTGGTGGTGCACGCGGCCGGTGTCGACGACCCCGTCGCCAAGGAGTGGATCGCCGGGGCGCTGCTCGACGACCGGCCGCCCGAGGTGACCGCGCGACTGGGGGACGACGCCTGGCGGCGGGTGCTGCGGGTCAATCTCGACGGCACCTTCCATGTGCTGCGCGCCGCCCTGCGCGTCATGGTGCCCCGCAGGTCCGGCGCGGTCGTCACGATCGGCTCCTCCTCGGCCTTCGACACGGTGGCCGGCTATCCGCACTACGCGGCGTCGAAGGCGGGCGCGCACGCGCTGAGCCAGGCCGTCGCCAAGGAGGCGATCGCGTTCGGCGTCCGCGTCAACACGGTCGCGCCGGGGCCGACGGAGACGGGCATGGCGGCGCGCACGCCCGCGCCGCTCCGGCGGGGCCTGGCCGACCCGCGGGTCCGCCCCTACGCGACGCCGGAGGAGATCGCCGACATCGCGCTGTTCCTGGCGAGCGAGGACGCGGCGAATCTCGTGGGCGCGGTCCTGCTGGCCAACGGTGGCCGGTTCACGGTGTGAGGGAGGTTCGGATGGCCAGGCTCGATGTCGACCCCGGGTTGCTTCTGGAGACCGAGGAGCAGCGCCAGCTACGGGCGGTTCTACGGGATGTGCTCACGGATGCCTGCGGGCCCGGGCAGGTCCGCGACCAGGCCGGGAGTCCGCGCGGATTCGACCGGGCGCTGTGGGACAGGCTCGCCGGCGAGATCGGCGTGCACGGCCTCGCCGTTCCCGAGGAGTACGGCGGCGCCGGGTACACCTTCGCCGAACTCGCCGTCGCCCTGGAGGAGACGGGGCGCGTCCTGTGTCCCGCGCCGCTGCTGCCGACCGTCGTGCTGGCCGGGGAGGCCCTGCTGGCGAGCGGTGACCGGCGGGCCTGTGCCCGCTGGCTGCCCGGTGTCGCCTCCGGTGCCCGCACGGCCACCGTCGCCGGAGTGCTGCACCCGGCCCAGGTGACGGCCGAGCGCGGCCCCGACGGCTGGGTGCTGCGCGGCGCGGCGGACTTCGTGCCCGACGGCGAGGGCGCCGAGCTGCTGCTGGTCGCCGCCCGTGCCCCGGACGGCGCGCGCCTGTTCGCCTGCGCCCCGGACACCGCGACCTGCCGACGTACCGCCCGGCGCGTACTCGACCCCACCCGGCGTCAGGCGCACCTGCGCCTCGCGGGCGCCGCCGCCGAGCCCGTCGGCGAGCCGGGGCAGGCCCCGGCGATCGCCGCCGCGGTACGGGACGCCGGACGGGCGGCACTGGCCGCCGAGCATGTCGGAGGCAGCGCGCACGCCTTGGACGCCACCCTGGACCATGTATCCCACCGAACTCAGTTCGGTCGTGTCATCGGCTCGTTCCAGGCGATCAAGCACCGGCTGGCCGACCTCCTCGTCGCGGTCGAGGGCGCCCGATCCGCATCGTCGTACGCGTCCGCCTGCCTGGCCGCGCGACGGCCGGAGCTGCCCGTCGCCGCGAGTGCCGCGGCGGTCGCCTGCACCTGGGCGTACCGGCTCGCCACCACCGAATATGTCCAGCTCCACGGCGGGATCGGCTTCACCTGGGAGCATCCGGCCCACCTCTACCTGCGCCGCGCCAGGGCCGACGAAGCACTGTTCGGCACGGCTGACGACCACGGCCTGCGTCTCGCCGGTCAGCTCGGCCTGACCGGCCAGGGCGACTGACCACTCGCCCGCCGTCGATCTTCCCGACCATTGACAGGGGCATCCACCGCCCGCAGTATCGAACTCAATTCAGTTCAGTTTGGAGGACTCATGGCAGTCGAAGACGAGATCCAGTTCGAGCGGGACGGGCATGTGGCGCGGGTCTGGCTGAACCGCCCGCACAAGAAGAACTGTGTGACCGTGCCGATCCTCAACCGCCTCGACGGGATCATCACCGAGGTCGACGCGGACCCCGAGCTGCGCGTGCTGGTCCTGCGCGGGCGCGGCAACACCTTCTGCTCCGGGTTCGACCTGGACAGCCTCAAGGCCGACTACGTCGGACGGTCCAACGCGATCGACGTCGCCGTGCTGTCGGCCAGGGTCTGCGACCGGCTGTACTCGATGAAGACTCCGTCGATCGCCGTCCTCGAAGGGCATGTCACCGCCGGCGGCTTCGAGCTGATGATCTCCTGCGACTTCGCGATCGCCGCGGACGACGCCCTGATCGGCGACTTCCACATCCGCCGCGCCCTGTTCGGCGGAGCGGGGCCGATCTACCGGGTGCCGCGCATGATCGGCGTCCGCAAGACCAAGGAGCTGATGCTCACCGGCAAGCTGCTCACCGGGGTCGAGGCCGCCGAGTTCGGGCTCATCAACGCCTCCGCGCCCGCCGACAAACTCGACGCCACCGTCGAGGAGTTCGCCGACCAGCTGGTCGACAAGAGTCCGTTCACCATGTGGATCACCAAGATGACCATCGACCGGAGTCTCGACGCGGACATCCAGTCCCTGATGGTCATGGAACACCTCGCCGTCGGGGTGATGCTCAACTCCGAGGACGCGGCGGAGGGCGTGGCGGCCTTCCTGGAGAAGCGGGAGCCGCAGTGGAAGGGCCGCTGAGCCCCGCGGCCCGCACCGGGAGCCGCCGACTGCACGGCTCCCGGTGCGCCGACTGCGCCGTGGCCGCCTACCCGGCCCAACCCGGGTGCCCCCGCTGCGGGGGACCGGCCGAACCGGTCCTGCTCTCCGCCACGGGCACGCTGTGGACCTGGACCGTGCAGCGGTACGCGCCCAAGTCACCGCCGTACGTCCCGCCCCCCTCCGGGTTCACCCCGTTCACCGTCGGATACGTCGAACTCCCCGAAGGCGTACGGGTGCTGGCCGTCCTCGACGTCCGGCCCGAGGACGCGGAGATCGGCATGCCGGTCACGATCACGGCGGGGGACGGTGTGCCGAGGGCCACGGGGGCCGCCGTATGAGCGCGGAGGACGTTCTCGTCTGCGGCGCCGGGATCACCTCCTTCGCACGGACGGAGGCGACCGGCCGGGAGCTGGCCGTGCAGGCCGTACGGGCGGCCCTCCACGACGCCGGACTGCCGTGGTCGCGGGTGCGGGCCGCGTACGGCGGCAGCGAGGCCGCCGGCAACGCCGACACCCTGGTCTCCGAACTCGGCCTGACCGGACTGCCGTTCACCAACGTCCGCAACGGCTGCGCGACGGGCGGCAGCGCTCTCGTGTCGGCCGTCCACGCGATCCGGTCGGGAGCGGCGGACGTGGCCCTCGCCGTCGGCTTCGACAAGCACCCGCGCGGCGCCTTCGCCCCACGGCCCGCCGACTGGGGACTCGACGAGTCCTACGGCCGCGACGGGCTGATGGTCACCACACAGTTCTTCGCCCTGAAGATCCAGCGGTACCTGCACGACCACGGCATCAGCCCCCGCACCCTCGCCCTGGTCGCCGAGAAGGCGTACGCCAACGGCGCGCTCACCCCGCACGCCTGGCGCCGCAAGCCGCTCAAGGCCGACGAGATCCTCGCGTCCGGCATGGTCAACGACCCCCTGACCCGGTACATGTTCTGCTCACCCGGCCAGGGCGCGGTCGCCCTGGTCCTGTGCGGCCGCGCCGTGGCCCGCGAACTCGGCGGCACGCCGGTCACACTGCGGGCGGCCGTCGTACGGACCCGCCCGTTCGGCTCCTTCGAGGTGTTCAGCCCCTGGGCGCCGCCCGGAACCCCGACCAGTGTGAGCGCCGACGCCGCACACCGCGCCTTCGAGGAAGCCGGCTTGGGCCCCCGTGACATCGACGTGTGCCAGCTCCAGGACACCGAGAGCGGCGCCGAGGTGATGCACCTGGCCGAGTGCGGGTTCTGCGCACACGGCGAACAGGAGTCGCTCATCCCGTTCGGGGCGACCGCGATCGACGGCTCCCTGCCGGTCAACACCGACGGCGGCTGCATCGCCAACGGCGAACCCGTCGGCGCCTCCGGGCTGCGCCAGGTCCACGAGGTCGTGCAGCAGCTGCGCGGCCGGGCGGGCGAGCGCCAGGTGCCGGGTGATCCGGCGGCCGGCTTCACCCATGTGTACGGAGCACCGGGCGTCAGCGCCTGCACCGTACTGACCCGCTGACGGGAGGACCATGGACGGCATACCCGGCCCGGACGAGTTCCGCGCCCAGGCCCGCGACTGGCTGGCCGGCGTGACGAAAGAGCGCGCCGCACACCGGCAATGGGGCCAGGGCGACGACTCGGTGGCCGTCTTCGAGAACTGGACCGAGGCCGAGGAACGCGCGCACACCGACCGCATCCGGGCCTGGGAGCGCACCCGGTACGACCAGGGCTGGGGCGCGTTCGACTGGCCGCCGGAGTACGGCGGCCGGGAACTGCCCGCGTACTACGAGCAGTTGTACCGTTCCGAGGAGGCCGCCTTCGACGTGCCCCGGCGTACCGAGATCTTCCCGGTCACCCAGCAGCTCGTCGCCCCCGCCATCCGCGTCTGGGGTACGGCGGAGCAGAAGCGCCGCTGGCTGCGCGCCCTGCTGCGCACCGACGAACTCGCCTGCCAGCTCTTCTCGGAGACGGAAGCGGGCTCCGACCTCGCCGCCGTCCGTACCCGCGCCGTACGGGAGGGCGACGGCTGGGTCCTGCGCGGCCACAAGGTCTGGACGTCCGGTGCCCGCGTCGCCACCTGGGGTGTCGCCGTCTGCCGTACCGATCCCGAGGTACCCCGGCACGCGGGCATCACGGTCTTCCTGGTCCGTCTGGACGCGCCGGGCGTGACGGTACGGCCCATCCGGCAGATGACCGGCGGCTCCAGCTTCAACGAGGTCTACTTGGACGACGTCCATGTGCCCGACACCGACCGGCTCGGTCCGGTCGGCGAGGGCTGGCGGGTCACCCTCACCGTGCTCGCCGCCGAACGCCTCGACTCCGGCGGCCTCGGCCTGGACAACGCCGAGCGCGCCCTCGACCTCGCCCGGCAGCTGCCCCGCCCGCTCACCGGCACGGAACAGCGGCAGGCGGCCGAGCTGTACGTCCGCGGCCTCGTCCAACAGCTCACCGGACTCCGCGTGACGGCGGCCCTGGCGGCCGGCCGCGAGCCGGGCGCCGAGGCCTCGGTCGGCAAACTCCACGCCACCGCGACCATGCGCGCCACCACCGACCTCGTGCAGCAACTCCTTGGACCGCGACTGGCCGCCGACACGGGGGAGTGGGGCACCTTCGCCTGGACCGAGCATCTGCTCGGCGCTCCCGGCTACCGCATCGCCGGCGGCAGCGACGAGATCCAGCGCAACATCCTGGCGGAGCGCGTGCTCCGGTTGCCCAAGGAACCCAAGGGGGAGCGGAGTTGAGTACGACGACCGAAGTGGCCGAACTCGGGCGGCGGGTCCGTGAACGGCTCGCCGACCGGCACCCGGGCGAACCGCCGGGCGAGCTGCGCACCCTGCCCGGCGGGCACTCGGGCCTCACCTACTCCCTCACGGCGGGCGAGGTCTCGTACGTCGTGAAGGCCGTACCGCCCGGACAGCGTGCCGTCGGCCGCAACGACGTGCTCCGGCAGGCCCGGATCCTGCGCGCCCTCGCCGGGTCACCCGTGCCCGTTCCGGCCGTCGTCGCCGTGGACGAGACCGAACCCGCCTGGTTCGCCATGGAGTTCGTGCACGGCGAGGCCGTCGAGCCGGTGCTCGACACGCACCGCCTCGATCCCGGACTGTGCCGGGCCCGCATGCTGGCCCTGGCCGATGTGCTGCGGGAGCTGCACGGGACGGCGAGCGTGGAGGTTTCCCCCGCTCTCGATCCGGCCGGTGAGCTGGAGCGGTGGAGCCGCACCATGCGGGCGGTCCCGCGCGAACTCCGCCCCGGTGCCGAGGACCTGCTGACGGCACTGGCCGCCCGCATTCCCGACAGCGCGGCCCCCACCCTCACCCACGGCGACTTCCGCCTCGGCAACGTGCTGTGCCGCGGGGAGCGGCCGACGGCCGTCGTCGACTGGGAGATCTGGGGGTACGGCGATCCGCGCATCGACCTCGCGTGGTTCCTCCTCTTCGCCGACCACCGCAACTTCCCCCGCCTCGGCCGCGCCGTGCCCGGTCTGCCCACCGAGGAAGAGCTGCTGGCCGCCTACCTCGACGGCCGCCCCGGACCTCCCGCCCTCGACTGGTTCCGCGCCCTGGCCCGCACCAAGATGGCCGCGATCATGGGTCACAACCTGCGCAGGCACCGCGAGGGCACACACCACGACCCCGACCAGGAACGGCTGCCCCCGACCATCGCGGCGATGATCCGCACGGCCACCGGCATCCTCGCCCCACGGTCCCGACGGTCCTGAAGGAGCCGCACCATGGATTTCGGACTCTCGCCGAGGGCCGACGAACTCCGTTCGCGGATGGCCGCGTTCATGGCGGAGTACGTCCTGCCCGCCGAACCCGTCTACGACCGCCAGCTCGCCGAGGCGGACGACCCGCACCGACTTCCGCCGATCATGCGGGAGTTGCAGGAGAAGGCACGCGCCGAGGGACTGTGGAACCTCTTCCTCGCCCATGACGCATGGGGCGCGGGCCTCACCAACCTCGAATACGCCCCGCTCGCCGAACTGGCCGGACGCTCCGTCATCGGGCCCGAGGTGTTCAACTGCTCGGCCCCCGACACCGGCAACATGGAACTGCTCGCCCTCTTCGGCACACCCGAACAGCAGGACCGCTGGCTGCGACCGCTCCTGACCGCCGGGATCCGTTCCTGCTTCGCCATGACCGAGCCCGAGGTGGCCAGCTCCGACGCACGCAACATCCGCACCCGCATCACCCGGGACGGCGACGCGTACGTGGTCAACGGACACAAGTGGTACACGTCCGGAATCCTCGACCCGGACTGCCGGCTGATCATCCTGATGGGGGTCACCGACCCGGACGCGCCCGCGTACCGCCGGCAGAGCATGCTGCTGATCCCGCGCGACACCCCCGGTATCACCGTGCTGCGCGATCTGCCGATGTTCGGCTACACCGACCGCTGCGGCCACGGCGACGTGCTCTTCGAGGACGTACGGGTGCCGGTGTCCGCGCTGCTCGGCGGCGAGGGCGAGGGGTTCGCACTGGCCCAGGGGCGGCTGGGGCCCGGCCGTATGCACTACGCCATGCGCGCGGTCGGATTCGCCGAACGCGCCCTGGAGTTGATGTGCCGGCGCGCGCTGACCCGTACCGCGTTCGGCGGGCCGCTCGCCGAGCAGGGCGTGGTGCGCGAGTGGATCGCCCGCAGCCGGATCGAGATCGAGCAACTGCGCCTGCTGGTCCTGAAGTCGGCCTGGCTGATGGACACCTCGGGCAACGCCGCCGCCCGCACCGAAGTCGCCGCGATCAAGGTGGCCGCGTTGGAGGTGGCCCACCGGGTCGTCGACCGGGCGGTCCAGGCGCACGGGGCGGCCGGGGTCAGCGACGACACCGTGCTGGCGCGGCTGTACGCCATCACGCGGGCGCTGCGGATCGCGGACGGCCCGGACGAGGTGCACCTGCGCACCGTCGCCCGGCGCGAACTGGCCGGATATCCCGGGGAGTCGGCATGAACGCACAGGCACGGGACGGCCGGGCACGGGACGGACAGGCGCTGGACGGACGGGTGGCCGTGATCACCGGCGGCTCCCGGGGGATCGGACTCGGTATCGCGAAGGCGTACCGGGAGGCGGGCGCCCATGTGGTGATCGCCGCCCGGAAGCCGGACGGACTGGCCGCCGCCCGCGCGGAGTTGCTGCGGGTCGAGGGCGACGGCGAGGTGTACGGGGTGACCGCCCACGCGGGCCGGCCGGAGGACGCCGAGCGGTGCGTCGAGGAGACCATGGGACGGTTCGGCAGACTCGACGTCCTGGTCAACAACGCGGCCACCAACCCGTACATGGGCCCTCTCCTCGACCTCGACCCGCCTCGTGCGCAGAAGACCGTGGAGGTCAACCAGTACGGCCTGGTCGCCTGGACCCGGTACGCCTGGCGGGCGTGGATGCGCGAACACGGGGGAGCGGTCGTCAACATCGCCTCCGTCGGCGGGCTTGTCGTCGATCCGTACATCGGCTGGTACAACGCCACCAAAGCGGCGATGCTCCATCTGACCCGGCAACTCGCCTACGAACTCGGGCCGCACGCCCGCGTCAACGCGATCGCGCCCGGCCTGATCAAGACCGAACTGGCGCGGGCCGTCTGGGAGCCGAGGGAGCCGATCCTGACCGCGAGACTGCCGCTGCGCAGGCTGGGCACGGTCGAGGACGTGGCGCACGCGGCGGTGTTCCTCGCGTCCGGGGCCTCGTCCTGGATGACGGGGCAGACGCTCGTCCTGGACGGCGGGGCGACCGTGCTGCCGATCGGGGTGGAAGGGTGACCGGCGCGACCGTGGACCTGTTCTCGCTGGAAGGCCGGACGGCCGTGGTCACCGGCGCCTCGTCGGGGCTGGGCGCACGCTTCGCCACGGTGCTCGCGGCAGCCGGGGCCACGGTGTTCGCGGCGGCCCGACGGCCGGACCGGCTGCAGGAACTCGCCGGCGAGGACCCGCGCATTCACCCGGTCGTCTGCGATGTGGCGAGAGAAGCGGACCGCGTTCGGCTGACCGAGACCGCCCTCGCGTACGGCGGCGGGCTGGACATCCTGGTCAACAACGCGGGAGCGCCGGGCGCGGTTCGCGCGCAGGACGAGAGCCCCGGCGCGTTCGAGGGAGTCCTGGCCGTCAACCTCGTGGCACCGTTCCACCTGGCCCGGCTGCTCGCCGAGGCACGGCGCGATCACGACCGTACGAGATCGGTGGTGAATGTCTCGTCCGTCCTCGGACTGGTCTCCGGCGCCCCGCTCGGAGGGGCCGCCTACGCCGCCTCCAAGGCCGGACTCCTCGGGCTGACACGTGAGCTGGCCGGGCAGTGGGGACGGACGGGGGTCCGGGTGAACGCCCTCGCCCCCGGCTGGTTCCGCTCCGAGATGACCGACGGGCTGTTCGCCGACGAGCGGTCCCGGCGGTGGGTGGAGCGGGGCACGATGCTCGGGCGCGGCGGCGCACCGGGCGAGCTCGACGGAGCGCTGCTCTACCTGGCCTCGGACGCGTCCTCGTACTGCACCGGCCAGGTGCTCACGGTGGACGGCGGGTGGACGGCACGGTGATCACGACCGAGAGGGTCACGACCGGGATCGACGACGACGGGGTGGCCCGCGTCGAGCTGTGCCGGGGTGCGGGCAACGTGATCGACCTCGCGACGGCCCGAGGGCTGCTGGCGGCGGCGCGGGAGTGCGAGGCGGCCCGGGTGCGGGCGGTGCTGCTCACCGGGCGGGGGCGCTCCTTCTGCGTGGGCGGCGACCTGAAGGAGTTCGGTGCCCTGCCCGCGGGGCGGCTGGGCGGGCACCTCACCGACGTCACCGACGCGCTGCACGGGGCGCTGCGGATCCTCGCCGGTCTCGACGCACCGCTGGTGGCGGCCGTGCAGGGGGCCGTCGCCGGGGCCGGACTCGGGCTCGCCCTGGCCGCCGACCTGGGGTTCGCCGCGGCGGACGCCCACTTCACGGCGGCGTACACCGCGATCGGGTACTCGCCGGACGCCGGGGTGAGCTGGCGGCTGCCCCGTCTCGTCGGGCCCCGACGGGCGCTGGACCTGCTGCTGACCAACCGGCGGGTGCCCGCCGGGGAAGCCCTGGAGATCGGGCTGGTGAGCAGGGTCGTCGCACCGGAGCGGCTCCGTGAGGAGGCCGCGGCTGCCGCGAGGACACTGGCGCGCGGGGCCACCGGGGCGTACGGCGTGACACGGCGGCTGGTCGCCGGCGCGTACGCGGCCGGACTGGACGAACACCTCGACGCGGAGGCCCGCCGACTGGCCACGGCCGCGGTGTCCGGGGAGGGGCGCGAGGGCCTGGCCGCGTTCCTCGGCGGGCGGCGGGCGGACTTCACGCGTGCGGCGACACGGTGACGAGCGGCGGTGCCCACGACCTCGCGTCCCGGTGATTCGGAGCCAACCTGAACTTGGGTCTACTCTCGGACGACCGGACGGTGATCGGAACCGGCCGTGGAACAGAGGGAGAGACGATGGCAAGGGCACGGATCGTGGATCCGGAGGAGGGGCCCAGGTCGAAGCGTGCGGCCATCCTGGTGGCCGCGGTGGAGCGGTTCGGGGAGGACGGCTACGAGAGCACCAAGTGGTCCGAGGTGGCCGACCGGGTCGGCATCGGGCAGACCGCGCTCTACCACTACTTCGAGTCGAAGGCCCACTGCCTGCTCACCATCATGCGTCTGGAGCTCCAGCGATCCCACGACCAGTTCGTCGAGGCCACGAAGGACGTGACGGAGCCGGTCGAGGAGGTGCGCGCGGCCGTACGCTCCGCCTTCGCGGTCACCGAGCAGGAGATCCGCCAGATGCGCATCCTGCAGGCGAACATGTCCCTGCTGGCCAACCCGCGCAAGTCCAAGCGGGAGGAGACCGAGCGGATCGCGGCCCGCCAGCTGGTGCAGATGGTCGAACGGGACTGGACGAACCTGCTGATGAGGGGCATGTCCAAGGGCGCCTTCCCGCTGCGGGACGCGCACACGCTCGGCCTGGCCGTGCTCGGCATGATCGTCAGCGTCTGGCGCTGGTACCGCCCGACCGGGGCGATCCCCCTGACCGAGATCAGCGAGATGATCGAGGGCTGTGTGGTGCGCATGGTCGCCGAATGACCCCCGGCTCCGTCCCGCCTCTTGTCGGGGCAGTCGCCTTGGGGTCAAACTGAACTGAACTCAGCTTGTTTCGAGGGGTGTGAGGGAGAGGGATCGGCAATGGTGCTTCGCGAGTACATGGCCCGCATGGACGGCCGGGACCCCGAGAAGGCCCTGGAGTTGGTGGAGCCCGGATTCCGTTTCCTCATCGCCCTTCCCGGCGGTGAGCGGAGCGGGACGTCGCGCGAGGAGTTCGCCGCGTACATCGCCGGTCGCGCGGCCGTGGACCGGGTTCATGACATCAAGAGGTACGCGGTCGACGGCGACGTCGAGACGGCGTACGGCTTCGTCGTGGAGAAGGGCGTGACCACGGGGGCGTTCCTGTCCGCCGTACAGGTCTCGCCCGACGGGCTGATGGCCCGCTACCAGTCCTTCTTCACCACCGGCTTCGACCTCGTGGACCGGCCGTGACCGCCCCGGCCGCGCCGTCCACCGCGGCGTTCCTGACCCGGTGGTTCGCCCTCCTCGACAGCGAGGACGCCGACCGCGTCCTGGACCTGATCAGCGACGACTTCCGGTTCTCCATCCTGTTCTCGACCGGTGGCGGCGGCGCGACCGACTTCCACGGCGGCCGGGCCGAGCTGGAGGGCTATCTCGCCCAGCGCGCGGTGGGCGTCCGTACGCACCACCTGCTCACGGCGGGCGCCGTCGGCCGGGACGAGCTGTTCCTCGGCGAGGTACGGCGCTCCGGGGTGCCGGAGGCGACCTTCGTGGCGGGCGCCCGGCTCGACGGCGCCGGCCGGCTGCGTCGGCTGATGATCGGACGCTCGCCCGAGGTGCTGTTCACCTGAGACCCCGAGGAGGGCACGATGTACACCCTGGTCCTGCTGGCCGCCCGCCCGCCCGAGTGGACGCACGAGAGGTTCATCGGCTGGTGGCGCGGCGAACACGCCGCACTCACCCGCGCCCTGCCCGGCCTGCGGTCCTGGCGGCATACCGACGTCGACGCGGCCCTCGAACCGCGCTCCGAGGGCTGGGACGGGGTCTCCGTGCTGGGCTTCGACACCGCCGAGGACCTGCGCACGGCACTGGACAGCCCCGAGTGGGCGGCCGCGGTCGCCCAGGTCGGGGACATGCGGGGCCGGCGGATCGCCGTCATGGGCGGCGAGAGGGAGATGCACCCGGGCTGATCACGCCCGTCCGGGACGGACAGTCACCACCACCTTTCGCGCGAAGAGGCGAGGAAGCAGCGGATGCGACAGACAGTGCGGGAGTTCCACGAACGCGCGGAGAGCGCCGACTTCACAGCCGTCGTCGACGACACGGGCCGGCACGGCGCGCGCGAGATGCTGGCGCGCGCGGCCGAACTGGCCGACGCCATGGCACCGGGCGGATCACCGGGCGGATCACCGGCCGGGACCGTCCTGCTCCAGGCCGACAACTCCTGGCGCACCGTCGCCGCGACCCTCGCCGTGGGGCTGACCGGCGGTGTGCTGGCGCTGGTCAACCGGCATACGACCCCGGCCGAGTTCGCGGTGGCCCTGGAGGACATCCGCCCCGACGTCGTCATCGCCGAACCGTCCGCGGCCGAGGGATGGCAGGTGCGGGAGGCCGTTTCGGGTGCGCGGGAGGGCGTTGTGCGTGCCGGGGAGGGTGTTTCGGGTGCGCGGACGGCCGAGGCCCTCGACGGCTGGCAGGTCCTCGTCGGCCACGGCCCGCGCGATGTCTCCCGCTGGTCCGGCGGCACGCTCATCGGCCTCACGTCCGGCTCCACGGGGCGGCCCAAAGGGGTGGTCCAGTCCGAGAGCGCCCTGCGCTACGCGTGCGTCCGCACCGCGGAGATCAACGGGCTGGGAGACGGTGACGCGGTGGCCGCCGTCGTGCCCCTCTCCTCGACCGCCGCGTACTGCTTCGGCGTCTGCATGGCCCTGATGCTCGGCGGTCCTCTCGTCCTGAGCGGCCGGTGGGACCGCGAGGAGGCGTCGGCGCGGATGTCCGCCAACGATGTGCGATGGAGCATGTGCGTGCCCACCATGGCCCTTCAGATGGGCTCGGCGGCCGCCGGATCACGGGTCCTCGCGGGCGTCCGCTCCCTCACCGTCGGCGGGGGGCCCATGGACCGCGGCGCCCTCGCCCGGGCCGAACGCTCGCTGGGGACCAGGATCCTGCGTGTCTTCGGCATGTCCGAGTGCCTCGGGCACACCTCCCCACGGCCGGACGATCCCGAGGAGATCCGGCTGGGCCGGGACGGACGCCCCTTCCCCGGCACCGAGCTGCGCGCCGTCGCCGCCGACGGCACCGTCCTCGGCCCCGGTCTGACGGGCCGTGCCGAGGTCCGCGGCCCTTCCCTGTTCCTGGGGTACGCCCGGGACGGGAAGGTCGAGCCGCCCGCCCTCACCCCGGACGGCTTCTTCCCCACCGGGGACCTGCTGGTGACCGGTGACGACGGCACGGTCACCGTCATGGGCCGGGAGAAGGACGTCATCATCCGGGGCGGCCGCAACCTCGACATCACCGAGATCGAACGCGCCGTCGCCGCCCACCCGGGTGTCGCCCGGGCGTGTGTGGTGCCCGTGCCGGATCCGCTGCTCGGCGAACGGGCGGCCGTGCTCGTGGTCACGGAGGACGGCCATGACGGCATCGGCCTCGACGACATCACCGCACACCTCGACCGCACCGGCCTGTCCAAGGCCAAGTGGCCCGAATACGCCTTCACCGTGGCCGAGTTGCCCCAGACCACCGTGGGCAAGCTCGACCGCTCCGGAGCCCGCAGGCTCGGACACGCACTGCACGCCCGGCTCGCCCCGGAACCGGCGGCCCGGCAACCGCACCGGCAAGGAGACGCATGACCGGCCCCGCGACCCGTGCCCCCCGCTTCGACCGCGGCCGGTGGTCGCGAGCGGGAGCCGAGACCGTACGGCCCGGGGTCCACCGCATCCCGCTCCCGCTGCCGGACGACGGGCTGCGGGCGGTCAACGTCTATGTACTGGAAGGCCTCACGGAGGGGCTGGTCCTGATCGACGGGGGCTGGTCGGTCCCCGAGTCCCGCAAGGCGCTGGAGGACGCGCTCGCCGACCTCGGCCACGACCTCGGCGAGATCGGCCACATCCTGGTCACCCACATCCACCGCGACCACTACACCCAGGCCGTCGCCCTGCGCAGGCTGCTCGGTTCCCGGGTCTACCTGGGCGCCGGCGAACGCCGAGGCCTGGAACTGCTCGGATCACTGCGTACGACGCGGCCGGCCGGTTCGCTGCAGACGCTGACCCGTGCCGGTGCGGGCGAACTCGCCGCGCGGGTGGCCGCGATGGACCACGGCGCCTTCGACCCGAGCGTGTGGGAGGCTCCCGATCGCTGGCTGGAGGCGGAGGAACTCCGCTTCGGCGAGGCGAGGCTGCAGGTCGTCCCGACCCCGGGGCACACCCGGGGACATGTCGTCTACCTGGACCAGGCCCGAGGCCTGCTGTTCTCCGGGGACCACGTCCTGCCGCACATCACCCCGTCCATCGGCTTCGAACTCGGCCCGTCCGACCTGCCGTTGGGGGACTATCTCGACTCGCTGCGGATGATGACGACGCTCACCGACGCCCGGCTGCTGCCCGCGCACGGTCCGGTGGGCGACAGCGTGCACACCCGGGTCGGCGAGTTGCTGGCCCATCACGACGACCGGCTCGCCCGGACCCTGGCGGTCCTCGGCGACCGTACGCTCAACGCCCACGACGTGGCAGGGGAGTTGGGGTGGACGCGGCGCAAGGTCGCCTTCGCCGACCTGAACGCCTTCAACCAGATGCTCGCGGTCAACGAGACCGCGGCCCACCTCGACGTGCTGGCCGCCCGCGGTCACGTCCGGCGCACACGGTCGGGCGACGGCGTCGACCACTACACCGCGCCCGCCGGCTAGCGTGCCGTCCAGCCTCCGTCGACGTACACCTCCGAGCCGGTCATGAAGCTCGCGTCGTCGGAGGCGAGGAACGCCACGGCCGCCGCGACCTCCTCCGGCGTACCGAGCCGGCCGAGGGGTGTGCCGTCGAGCATGGCCGCCAGCCGCGGTGTGTCCCGCCACAGTTCACGGGAGCGGGGCGTCCCGATGAAACCGGGATGCAGGGAGTTGACCCGGACCCCGCGCCTCGCCCAGTGCAGCGCGGCGTTCTTCGTCATCAGACGGACGGCGCCCTTGGCCGCGTGGTACGAGAACTGGGAGCCGAAGCCGCCGACCGTCCCGAAGATCGACGCGACGTTGACGATCGAGCCGCCCCCCGAACCCTCGATGGCGGCACCGGCGTGCTTCATGCCGAGCCAGACGCCGGTCTGGGTGACCGCGATCACCTGGTCCCAGGATTCCCGGGTCTCCGTCTCGACGGTACGCATCGCGGCGATGCCGGCGTTGTTCACGAGCACGGACAGGGAGCCGAGCCGGCCGGTCACCCGGTCGACGACCGCCTGCCAGGCCGACTCGTCGGTGACGTCCAGCGCCAGCCCGAGTGCCCCGCCTCCGACCTCGTCGGCGAGCTTCTCGCAGCGCTCCGCGTCGACGTCGGTCACCACCACCGTGGCGCCCTCGGCCGCGAGCCGCCGTACGACGGCGTCGCCGATGCCTCCGGTCGCGCCGGTCACCAGGGCCACCCGGCCGCTCAGTCTCGCCTGGGTCACACCCGTCCCTCCCTCAGCCCTTGACGCCGCGCCAGGCCAGCGCGCCGCCGTCGATCACATGGGCGGCGCCGGTGATGAACGCCGCGCTGTCCGAGGCCAGGAAGCAGGCGAGCCGGGCCACCTCCTCCGGGCGCCCCAGCCGGTCCACCAACTGCGGGGCCACCAGTTCCCGTGCCATCGCCTCGCGATCCTCGGCGGCCGCGAAGTAGTCCCGCGTCAGCTGGGTGTCGATGACGCCGGGGCAGAGACAGTTGCAGCGCACCGGGGCCAGGTCGATCGCGGTGACCTTGGTCAGGTGGATGACACCGGCCTTGGTGACGCCGTAGGCGGGGCAGTTGGGGAAGCCTACGAGGCCGGAGACGGAGGCGTTGTTCACGATGGCCGGGCCACGGGTGGAACGCCGCAGATGGGGCGCCGCGAACTTGGTGGTCAGCCAGACGGCCTTGAGGTTGACCTCGTAGACGGCGTCCCAGACCTCCTCGGGGAGCGAACCGACCCCGTGGTCCTGGTCGGCCGTGAACGCGGTGTCGATCACTCCGGCGTTGTTGACCAGCACATCCAGTCCGCCGAAGCGCTGTGCCGTCCGCGTCACCATGGCCTCGATGTCGTCCCGCACCCGCAGATCGCACACGACCGCCTCGGCCTTCGCCCCCTCGGCGCGCACCAGTTCGGCGGTCTCGCCGACGGCCGTCTCCCTCAGGTCGGCGACCGTCACGGCCGAGGCCCCCTGCCGGGCCAGCTCCACCGCGATGGCCCGGCCGATGCCCTGGCCCGCGCCGGTGACCAGAGCGACCCGTCCCTCCAGGGAACCGTCCACCGCCCGCTCCCTTCCGCCGAAACGAAACTCCGCAGCGGCTGAACTAACTTCAGTTCATGTCAGAGCTCCAGAGTCTAGGTTTATGCGGTGGGAGTGACAAGGGGGCGTACCGGCTTCCCGGTCCGCTGCGGCGACCGGGCCGGAGACACCCAGCCCCGGTGCGTCGGGCGGCACGACCGCGGCGCTTGCGTAGGCGGATGGACGGCTGCCAGGCCGGTCGCGGCGCCGGTGCCGATCTCGCTCTCCGGTATGCAGCCGAGGAGGGTGCCCGTGCCCTGGGCCCGTGCCAGTTCGAGGAGGGTGCGCGCGGCGCCGGGTCCGCCGCTCTTCGCCGGCTCGACGTCGACCAGGTCGGCCGCGCGCCGGCGTCCTCCGGCGAGCGGATGACCCGCACTGCCTCGTGGGGCGTGCACCCCTGGTTGGCGTCGAGACGGATCCTCGCCTCGGGACCGACCGCCCGGCGGTCCGCCGTCACGCGGTCGACGTCCGCGGCCGCGTCCGTGCCGGCCTTGACCTTCAGCACGGCGAATCCCTCCGCGACCCGGCTCCGCGCCGCCGTGCTCACGGTGTCCACCGTGCCGACGCCAGGACGTACGTCCGTGGGCACCCTCAGCCGGGAGCCGCCGAGCAGCCGGACCAGCGGGACTCCGAGGGGCGTCACCTCGGTGACGCAGGCCTCGCTGGAGGAGGGGAGCCACCGGCCGGTGGACACGGACAGGGGTGATGGTCGTCGATCAGCCTCGCCACGCGCGGGGGTTCTGCCGGTCACGCGGGCCGTCACATGGTCGGCGCCCGCCGGGCGTACGCCTCGATCTCGATCTTCATCCGGGGGTCGGCGAGGCCGCACACCAGCATGGTCGCGGCCGGGCGGATCCCGCCGAAGGCGCGGCGCAGGGTGGGCCAGCACGGCTCGAAGTCCTCCCGGTCGGGGAACATGTACCGCACCCTCACCACGTCGGCGAGGGTGCAGCCCGCCTCGGCCAGTGCCGCCTCGATGGTGCGCAGGCACTGTTCGGCCTGCTCCACCACGTCGTCGGAGATCGTCATGGCGGCGTAGTCGAAACCGGTCGTCCCGGAGACGTGCACCCAGTCGCCGTCCACCACGGCCCGGGCGTAGCCGATCCGCTCCTCGAACGTCGAACCGCCGAGGATCGCGCGCCGCTCCCTCGGCCGCTGCTCCAGCCGTTGCGCCTGCTGTTCCGCCCGTCTCTCCGTCATGCGCCGAACGCTAGCAACACGTCGATCGGGTTCACTCAGTGCCTTCCCGTACGTCGTCGCCGCCTTCGGCAACTCCGGGGGCAACCGGCGAGGCCTCTTCGGCCCGTACGCCATCGGCTGGGCCAAGGGATCCACCGGATCGGCCACCGGCGGCCTGGTCTTCCTCGGAGCTCTGACGCTCGTCGCGTTCGTCCTCACCCGGCACATCCAGGCTTCCAGTGACGACCGCTGCTTCTAGGGGTGGGTGGTCGCCCCCGGCGGTGCCGGGTCGGGGGTGATGATGAAGTCCTCCGGCCAGACCGTGAGTTGAATGTCCTGGCCCGCGGCTTCGATCACGTCGTGCAGGTTGCCGTACTCGCCCCGGTCCAGGAGGAAGAGGGGATCGTCGCGGTGGACCGGGTCGCTCCGCAGCCAGGCGTCGAAGCCGTTGAAGTCGGTGGCTCCCGACGCGAGGTAGGGCACGATCCGCCGGAACAGCTTGGGCCACATCACCAACCGCTGCAGCGCGTCGAGATCCGGGACGTTGGCCTTGCCGTTCGGGTCGGCCTTGGAGCGGGGCCACACCCCCGCCCCCGCTGTCCGCGCCGCCCGGGATGCCGTCGTCAGGTGGGTACGGAGCGAAGCGGGCAGGGTCGCGTAGAACGCAGGGTAGGCCAGGCCCTCGGTGAGCAGTGTCGCGTTCGCGGACTGGTCCACCCTGGCCTCGTCCAGGAATACGTCCGTTCCGTCGGGCTCCGTCGGGTCGCCCGGGTAGACGAACCCGATCATGCGGCCGTCGGCGTCGATCCCGTTGGAGAGCACGTATCCGCGGATGCTGTCCTGGTCGGCCGACTTGACCTTGTTCGGAAGGTCCTCGAAGAAGGTGACGTGGGTGAACCCGAGGAGCTGCAGCAGCCTGTCACGGGCCTGGTTGGCGCCGTCCAGTTCCTGGTGGGTCTCGCCGAAGTGCGTCTCCAGCGCGTCGATCGCCTCCAGCCGCACCGAGATGCCCCGGGCGTTGATGTCCGGCGGCGTACCCGACGGCCGGGGCAGGCCCTCGACCAGGGCGGGTGTGTCCGGCTTGAACTTGACCGTGTCGCCGTCGGGCTCCGGCCCCTGCCGCGGAAGGTCGGGATAGCGGATGACGAACAAGCCGCGCAACAGTGTGTAGCTCATGGCATTCCTCCCGTCGACAACCAATCAGACAGTAACTTAAAGGGAGCGCATGCGCACTCTATGTGACGAGTGGGCTGGTGGTGCTTCCGTGCGCCTCGTTCCGCACCGGTACTCGGCGGGGCAGTGCAACCGCGCGGCGGCACTCGTCGCGCTCACCGCGGTACTGGCGAGCGGGGACGGCGACAGTGACCAGGCGTCGATGTGGATCTCCGCGATCTCGGCGTTCGTCTCGGCCTGCGCCTTCGTGGCCGACCTGCTGCGGATCCCCGCGGGTGACGGCACACGGCGCGAACGGCGGCGGAGAGCCGATGAACTCGCCGAGGCGGTTCGGGCCCAGTGGGCGGCCGAGGCCCGGCTACGGCGGCTGCAGGACCCGGAGCCGCTGAGCGTCCGCTGGTCCCGCCCGGGCCCACCGCTCGCGGACCACCGGCGGAACGTGCGGCGCGGGCTTGTGCTGCCCGAGCCGCGCGAGGGCGACCAGTGTCTCGAGCGGATCGTCGAGACGTTCAGGAGCGTTCCCTCCCGCCGACTGGTCGTTCTGGGCGGTCCGGGGGCGGGGAGACCGCCCTCGCCAAGCAGTTCCTGCTGGGCACGCTCGCCGCGCGGCGGCCGGGCGACCGCGTGCCGGTGCTGTTCGCCCTCGCGAGCTGGGACCCGTGCTCCGCCGGGCTGCGCGAGTGGCTGGCCGAACGGCTGGCCGCGGAGTACCGGCCGCTGGGCAACGGCGGCGGGGGGTGCGTGCCGGCGCCTGAGCGCCGAACTCGACGACCGGTTGCCCGTCCTGCTCACCTGCCGCACCACCGACTGTGCCCGAGCCGTGCACGGCGGCGACGTGGTGACCGCCGCCGAGGTCGTGGAACTGCGTCCGCTGGACTTCACGACCGTGCGTGCCTTTCTGGAGTGCACGACACCCTCACGCGACGACGGCTCCACCGTCTGGACGCCGGTTCTGGCGGCTCCCGCCGCACCGCTGTCCGAGGTCCTGGGCTCACCGCTGATGGTGGCCCTGGCCCGCACCGTGTACGGGGACCGGCGCCGCGATCCCGCGGACCTCCTCGACGCCGGGCGGTTCCCCACCGACGATCACATCGCGGAGCACCTCCTGGACGCCTTCGCACCGGCTGCCTTCGGCGATCCGCAGGGCACCTGGCATCCGGACGCTGCGCGCCGCCGGCTGCGAGCGATGCCCAGGGCGATGCGGGTCATCGGGTCGGCCCCTGCTGAGGCTGCTCACGGCGTTCCGGCTGGTGTCCTGCTTCCCTCCAGGTCGGGCGTCGGGCGGGGTCCGCGTGAGCTGGGTCGTACGGCGGTGACACCAGACGGGCGCCGGGGTGATCGCATCGCTGAACCGCAGGCTCGGGCTGATCGTGTCGATGCTGTTCGCCGTCGCGGGCCTGGCCGACCGCCCGTCCCCCATGGCGCTGCCCTGGAGCGGCGGCCGGAACAGGCCGGGAACCTGCCGTGCGCTGGGCGTTGCGCTCACCCTCGTCGGCGTGGTTCCGCTGGCGGTGGGCCGAGGGCAAGTGCTCCTGGCCGTGACCGGCGTAGTGGCCGGCGCGATGCTGTGTCTGGCGGCGTAGCGGGGCTTCGGGAGCCATCTGCTCCGCGACCCCTGCCTCTGTCAGGTCATCGGCGTCCTCGCCTCCATGGCTTTCGGCGGCGTCATCGAGGTCTGCGCGGCCCACGAGATCCGGTCGGTGGCCGCGCCCGCGAGTGAGCGGGTGATCGGCGACTGGCACATCCGGATGTCGGCCGACGGCATCCGAAGCGCCACCTCCAGGAAGCCGTACCTGTTCCTGCTGCTGCAGGGCGACGACGGGGCCGAGCCGCTCACGATCCCCAGGGACGCCAACATCCGCTCACCCTGCCGCAACCGGTCCGGCTGTGGCTCGCGCAGCGGCCCACGCTCGTCGTCCGCGGCGCCGCCGACGGGCTCCACGTTCGGCCAGGTCCGCTCTGCCGCCGAGGTCCAGTCCTTACGCTCGACGAGCACGCCCTCGAGTCGGCGAAGCGTCCCTACGACCCGAGGCACGCTGGCTTCTTGTTCTGGTGGGAGACATCGGGAGCAGGGGCGCGTTTCGACGCGCCGCTCAGATGCGTGCCGACGACGGCGCCTGACGGGTAACCGCCGAGGTCAGGCGCCCTTGTCTCTGGGGCTGGAAGAAGCCCGGCTTCTTCGGCGAATACGACACGAGGAGGTTCTTCGTCTGCTGGTGGTACAGCGGCAACGTGTCGCTGACCTGCGTACATGGCGCCCACGGACGGCTCGGCGGAGGTCTTGGCCCGGGTATGGTCCGGATCTTGGTCTTTGCTGGGTGGTGGATTGCTCGTGGGCGTGGCGCGCCCACCCGCATGGCGAGCACCGCACCGTTTCCCCTTCCTCACCGTCAGGTGCGGGCCAAGGGGGTGTCGTTGCCCGGTGCCGCGGCCGAGGGCCGGAATCGCGGTGAACGACCTCTCGGCGTCCTCCGGAGCTCTGTTCGTCATCGCCGCGGGCAACTCGGGCCCGGAGCCTGGGACGGTCGAGTCCCCCGGTGTCGCCGCCGCCGCGCTCACCGTGGCGGCCGCGGACTCCGGTGACCACCTCGCCGACTTCTCCAGCCGAGGCCCCGACGCCGACACGGCGTTGCAGCCCGACATCTTCGCCCGCGGCGTCGACATCATCGGGGCCCAGGCGGCCCATGGCAGCCTGGGCGAGCCGGTCGACCCCGGCTCTCTCCCTGGCCAGCACGGCGAAGACGGGCACGAAGCTCACCGTGCCGATCGGCTTTCAGGGCCCGGCGGCGAAACAGGGCGCCGTGAAGTCGCTGACGGTGGCGGTGTCGTACGACGGCGGCCGCACCTGGAAGCCGGCGAAGGTGGCCACCGCGGCCGACGGCAAGCGCTCGGTGACACTCACGCACCCCGCCGCGCCCGCCGCGGTCGGCCTCAAGACCACGCTGGTCGACCAGGCGGGCAACACGGTGACGGAGTCGCTGCCGGACGCGTATCGGACGGTGCGCCGACGGCGGCCGTGCCGACCGACAGGTCCTGGGAACCCCGACGTCGACGTCTGTCGCTCGCCCCCACTCCGGTGCCGTGACACCGGGCTGGGAGCGAGCTGTTTCACGGGCGTTGCCCGGTGGCCGGTTCGGTGAGCAGGGACAGGACGCCGGGCGGGCCCTGGACGGCTGTGCGCTGCATGTGGTGGAGCACGCCCCGGACACCGCCGAGTTCCTCTCCGCCGCCCGCCCGGCCGGGGCCGCCGTGCACGGTGTGGGGGAGGGGCGAGCCATGACCGGTGGACTCGGCGGCGTCCGTACGGTCGAGCAGGAGCAGTCGGCCGTGCCAGGGGGCGGCCCCGAGTAGGGTTTCTCGGGCGAAGCCGGGGTCATGGGTGACGACCGAGCCGACGAGGCTGCCCGCGCCACGCGCCGCGAGGGCGACCGCGTGGGCGGGGGTTCCGTCGTACGGCAGCAGGGTGGCGACCGGACCGAAGGCCTCGATCTCGTGCGGCTCGGCCCGGTCGGAGTCGTCGCAGCGCAGCAGCAGCGGGGGAAGGAAGGCTCCGCGGGTCCGGTCGGCGTCCAGGACCTCGAAGCGGTCGGGGTCGCCGTGGACGACACGGGCGGCCGACGTGAGTGCCTTGAGCGCGCGCAACACCTCCTCCCGCTGTCCGAGCCCGGCGAGCGGACCCATGGTGACCGTGGGGTCCAAGGGGTTGCCGACGCACACCTCGTCCAGTTCGGCGCACGCCGCCTGCTGCACGGAGTCGATGAGGCCGGCGGGGACCAGCACGCGGCGGATCGCGGTGCACTTCTGCCCGGCCTTGACCGTCATCTCGGTGACCAGAGCCCGGATGAACAGATCGAATTCCTCGGTGCCGGGGGTCGCGTCGGGGCCGAGAACGGCGCAGTTGAGGGAGTCGGCCTCGGCGTTGAACCGGACGGCACGCTCGGCGACCGCCGGATGGCCGCGCAGGGTGCGGGCGGTGGCCGCCGACCCGGTGACGCTGAGCACGTCCTGCCCGCTGAGCGCGTCGAGCAGGCCGTCCGGCGGTGCGCAGACCAACTGCACTGCGCCTTCCGGGAGGATGCCGGACTCGATGATCCGGCGGAACACCAGCTCGGTCAGATAGGCGGTCTGCCCCGCCGGTTTCACCACGGACGGCATACCCGCCAGCAGGGCCGGCGCGAGCTTCTCCAGCATGCCCCACACGGGGAAGTTGAACGCGTTGATCTGTACGGCCGCGCCCTGCCGCGGCACATGGAGATGACGCACGGCGAAGGTGCCCCGCCTGCCGACCGGTTCCATCTCGCCGTCGGGCAGGACATGGCCGTCGGGCAGTTCCTTGACGCCCTTGGAGCCGTAGACGAAGAGCACTCCGATGCCGCCGTCGATGTCGAGGACCGAGTCGCGACGGGTCGCCCCGGTGCGGGTCGACAGCGAGTGGAACTCGTCCGTGTACGCGCTCAGATGTCCGCCCAGCGCCTTGAGCAGCCCCGCGCGCTGGTGGAAGCCCATCTCGCGCAGCGCGGGTCCGCCCACCTGCCTGGCATGACGCAGCACGGCCGTGCCGTCGACGGCCCGCTGCGAGAGCCGGGCCACCTCGACGCCCGTCGTCGCGTTGAGCAGGGGGCGGCCTTCGTCGGGAGCCTCGTACCAGCCACCGGCCAGGTAGCTTCGCAGTTTCGCGGCCACGGACGGTCCGCCTTTCGGTTCGGGGAAACACGGTTCGCTGCTCGGGGTTCAGTTGTCGACACGCCGGAGGCCGCCGCGGTACCGCAGCCCGGCGTCCCGGTAGGTGCGTACGGCGTATTCCACCCAGGAGGAGTCCACTTTCGTCCCGCGCAGCCGTACCGGGACGCCGAGGGCCATGGTCTCGGGCGGGACCTCGAAGCCCTCGGGTACCAACGCGGCGGCGCCGACGACGGCGCCCTCGCGCACGACGGCCCGGTTCAGGACGATGGAGCCGGACCCGATGAGACAGCGGCGTTCCACCGTGCAGCCCTCCAGATGGGCGAGGTGGCCGACCACGCAGTCCGGGCCGATCACGGTCGGCCACTGTTCGGTGGTGTGCAGCACGGAGCCGTCCTGGACGCTGGTACGGGCACCTACCTCGATGCGTCCGCCGAGGTCGCCGCGGAGTACGGCGCCGGGCCAGACGCTGGCCTCCGCGCCGATGGACACCCGCCCGATCACCACGGCGTCCGGGTGGACGAAGGCGCTGGGGTCGATGTCCGGCTCATCGGGGCCGAGGGCGTAGACCGGCATGGCTGCCACCTCGCTCATCTCTGCCGGTCGGTCGTCGACCGACGAGCAATACTCTACTGATATTTTCCGGAACGACAATATAATGTGAAAGAACGTGCGGGTCTGCGCGGCCGGGCCAGGACACCCGGATAGGCTGAGGGGTCTGTCCGGCGCGACCGCGTGACACAGCGACCGCGTGACACAGCGACCGCGTGACACATCGGAACGGCCGCGGATGAGGGAAGTGAAGGACCATGGTGGAGGGCGTATCGCGCGGACCGGCGCGCAGGACACGTGTCAGCCGGAGCGCGGCGGGCAACACCCGGCCCGTGGTCAGTCGGCGCCGGGAGGTGGGCGACGTCAGCGCGCGGTCGCTGCTGATGACCATGCTCGGTGAATACGTTCTCCCGAAGGGCCGCCCGGTGTGGACATCGGCGCTGGTGGAGGCGCTGGCGGTGTTCGGTGTGGAGGAGAAGTCGGCCCGCCAGTCGCTCGCCCGCACCGCCGCCGAGGGCTGGCTGGTCTCGGAGCGGGCGGGCCGCCGGGTGCGCTGGGAGCTCACCCCGCCGGGGCGGCGGCTGCTGACCGAAGGCGCGCAGCGCATCTACGACTTCGGCAGCGGGCAAGGCACTTGGGACGGTACCTGGCTGGTGGTCCTGGTCTCGGTGCCGGAGACCAAGCGGGATCTCCGGCACAAGGTGCGAACCCGGCTCACCTGGGCCGGGTTCGGCTCCCCGGAGCCCGGTGTGTGGATCACACCGCGCGCCGACCGGGAGACGGAGGCTCTGGGTGTGCTGAAGGAACTCGGTCTCGCCGACGGAGCCATGTCCTTCACCGCCAGGTACGGGACCATCGGGAGCGAGGCGGCGATGGTGGCCCGTGCCTGGGATCTCAGTGAGGTGGAGGAGCGCTATGAGGCGTTCATCGACCAGTTCACCGGTCTGAGTCCGGCCGACGACGACGCCGTGCTGCACGCGCAGACCATGCTGGTGCACGAGTGGCGCCGCTTCCCTTTCCTCGACCCGCGCCTGCCGGAGAAGCTGCTGCCCGCGGGCTGGAGCGGTGCCAAGGCGGCCGGTCTCTTCCACAGCCGACACGCCGATTGGAGCTCCACGGCGCTGCGGCGCTGGGACGAACTGACCGAAGGGCACGGCGGGAACTGAGCCGGCCGGGTGCGGCGTGAGCCGCGGTCAGAATCCGACGGTGGTCTCGAAGGTACGGCGTTCCTGGGCGAGCCGGTGCCAACGGTCGGCGAGGCCACCGGGGTCGCCCTCGCCGGAGCCGGGGATGATCGGCACGCCGATGGACAGGTGGCCGACGTGGACGCCCTCGCCGGCAAGATCGTGGTGCGGGCCCTGGGCCCAGGAACGCTGCCAGGCCAGGGCGATACCGGAGTTGCTCATGCCCGGGATGGGGACGATGGCGGTGGTGCCGGTGGTCAACGGCAGGGCGCCGTCACGTGCCTCACGCATCGCCGGCAGGACCGCGGAGGCCGCCTGTCGGAGCGCCGCCGACGAACATGTCGAACATGGGGCGCACGGAGTCCCGGGTGGTCTCGACGGCCGGGGTGATTCCCAGCGCCTTGAGGTCGGGCACCTGTCCGGCCTCGCTCGGGAAGGTGGGGGGCGAGGACGCCGATCCTCCCCAGGTCGGCGACGGCCGCCTCAAGTGCGCCGGTCAGCGCCTTGTTGTCGGTGTCGTCGGTGACGTCGGTGATGTCGGCCGGGTGGACGCGGGCGGTGACGCCCTCGGCCGTCAGGGAGTCGGCGATGCTCTGCAGCTTGCCGGCGTCTCGGGAGACCAGGGCGACCGGGTGTCCGGCGGCGCCGAAGCGGCGGGCGATCGCGCGGCCCAGGCCCGGCCCCGCGCCGACGACGGCGATGGTGGGAAACGTCGAAGACGTACAGCTACCTCGCCCGGTCACGATGAGTGCGTAACCCCACCCGTAGGGATGGGAGCCCGGGCATCTCCCAGCGCCTGCTCACCCTCCCCCGCGCGTCGAGTACCGGCTCACCCCCCTCGGTGAAAGTCTGCGTGGCACGGTCCGCGCGCTGGCCCACTGGGTCACGGACCACCACGCGCAGATCCAGGACGCCCGCAGCCGCTACGACGCCGAGTGAGGACGCGGACCCGCCCGGCCGCGGAGCGGGATCGGACTCAGTCCTCGTCAGGTCCCCGGTTGTTCAGCCGCGGGGGTCGTAGGCCGTGACGAGTTCGGTGTCCGTGCCGGTCGGGCCGTGGCCCGCGGCGCCGCCCGGTGCGCCGATCGGCGCGTCGCGGCCCGGCAGCGGCTCGGTGAAGAACCGCTTGTTGTCGGCGACGAAGTCCTTGAGTTCCGGCGGCACGCGGCGGTCCTGGGAGATCGCCTGGACCGGGCAGACGGGCTCGCAGTTGCCGCAGTCGATGCATTCCAGCGGGTTGATGTAGAGCTTGCGGTCGCCTTCGTAGATGCAGTCGACGGGGCACTCCTCCATGCAGGAGCGGTCCATGATGTCGATGCACGGCTCTGCGATGACGTAGGGCATGGTGCTCGGTCCTCCTGGGCGCGGGTTCGGGCTACGCGGCGGCCGGGGACGCCGCCGGTACGTCGGTGGAGTGGCCGGGGAACACCGGCTGCTCGGGGTCGATGTGGTGTGCGGCGTTGTTGACGGCGGTCGCCGCCTCCCCGAAGCCGACCGCGATGAGCCGCACCTTGCCGGGGTAGTCGTTGATGTCCCCGGCTGCGTAGATCCCCGGCACGGAGGTGCGCATGGCGGAGTCGACCGGGACGTGCCGCCGGTGGGTGATGTCGATGCCCCAGCCGAGCAGCGGGCCGAGGTTGGCGGTGAAGCCGAGGGCGGCGATGATCCCGCCGCAGGGCAGGAGATGGGTCTGTCCGTCACGACGGGTGATCTCCACCGCGTCCATGCCGCGCCCGTCGTCGATGACCTTGGTCAGCTCGGCCTCGGTGATGATCTCCACGCCCGACGCCCGGACGGCGGCCACGGTGGCGGGGTGCGCGCGGAAGGAGTCGCGACGGTGGACCAGGGTGACGGAGGCGGCGATCGGATGGAGGGCGAGGGCCCAGTCGAAGGCGCTGTCGCCGCCCCCGACGATCACGACGTCCCGGCCGGCGTAGTCGTCGGGCCGGCGCACGAAGTAGGCCAGTCCGGCCCCCTCGTACGTGGCGGCGGCCGGCAACGGGCGCGGGGTGAACGTGCCGATGCCACCGGTGACGAGCAGGGCCTTGGCCCGGACCGCCGTGCCCTGGCGCGTGGTCACGGCGAAGGCGCCCTCGGCGGTCCGTTCCAGTGTCTCCGCCCGGTGGCCGAGCAGGTAACGCGGTGCGTACGGTGCCGCCTGCTCCAGGAGCCGGTCGACCAGCTCGCGACCGCGTATCGCCGGGAAGCCGGCGATGTCGAGGATCTGCTTCTCCGGGTACATGGCGTTGATCTGGCCGCCGGGCTCGGGCAGCGAGTCCAGGACGGTGACGGACAGACCCCGGAACCCTGCGTAGTAGGCGGCGAAGAGACCGGTCGGGCCGGCACCGACGATGAGCAGGTCGGTGCTGTGGGCAGCCGGTTGGGGGGACATATGTGTCCTCCTTGACGAGGAGCGGGCGGGGAGGCCCTCAGCTTGAAGGCGTCTCCGCCCAGGAACCGTCACGGACCATGGCACGCAGGACGTTGCGGCGGATCTTGCCGGTGGGCGTGCGGGGCAGCTCGGGCAGCCCGATCACTTCGCGCGGGCGTTTGAAGGCGGCGAGGCCCTCTCGGCACCACGCCACGAGGGCGTCCGGATCGACCTCGTGGCCCGGCTTGGGCACCACACACGCGACGGGCTTTTCCAGCCCGTCAGCGTCCGGCGCGCCGACCACGGCGACCTCGGCCACGTCCGGATGGGCGAGCAGCCGTTCCTCCACCTCGGCCGGTGAGACCCAGATGCCGCCGGCCTTGAGGAGGTCGTTGGTGCGGCCCATGCAGGTGTAGGTGCCGTCGACGTTGCGGAGGTAGGTGTCGCCGGTGCGCACCCAGTCACCGAGGAAGACCTGCCGGGTGGTCTCGGCGCGGCACCAGTAGCCGGTGGCGGCCGACTCCCCGCGGACGTAGAGCTCGCCGGGGGTGCCGTCGCCCTCCACCACGTTGCCCTCGACGTCACGCAGCTCCACGGTGTACCCCGGAACGGGTTCGCCGGAGGAGCCCGGGTGGACGCGGCCCGAGCGGTTGGAGACGAAGATGTGCAGCATCTCGGTGGAACCGATGCCGTCGAGCACCTCCACGCCGAACCGCTTCAGCATGGCGTCGAACATCCGCGCGGGCAGCGCCTCGCCTGCCGAGACGCCCACACGAACCGTGGCGAAGGCGTCGTCGGGGATGTCGGCGCTGGCGAGCAGCGGCCCGTAGAAGCCGGGCACGCCGAACAGGATGGTGGCCCGGTCGCCGGCCGCACGCTTGGCGAACAGCGCCGGGGAGGGTCTGGAGGGTTCCAGCAGGGCCGTGGCGCCCGCCGCGAGAGGGAAGAAGAGCGAATTGCCGATGCCGTAGGCGAAGAAGAGCTTGGCGACGGACAGGCAGCGGTCCTCGGCGCCGATGCCCAGCACCTGTCGCCCGTAGTTCTCGGCGACGACCTTGATGTCGAGGTGACGGTGCATCGCCGCTTTGGGGGTGCCCGTGGTGCCCGAGGTGTACAGCCACAGAGCGGGCGAGTCCGGCCAGGTGGTGTACGGCCCGTCGTCCGTGCCCGCGTTGAGCAGCTCCTGCCAACTCCTGCCCTGTACCCGGGCCGGCAGTCCACCACGGTCGTCACCGGTCAGGACGGCGTACTCGACCTCGGGCGCGTCCCTGAGCGCGGCCTTCACCACCGGGGCGAACTCGGCGGAGCCCAGCACCACCCGGCAACGTGAGTCGGCCATCAGCTTGGCCAGCTCGCCACCCGTGAGCATGGTCGAGGCGGGGACGGCCACGGCGCCGATACGGAAGGCGGCGAGAATGCCGGTGAAGAGTTCGATGTCGTCCGCCATGCACATCAGGACGCGCTCTTCCGGACGTACGCCGAGGGCCCTCAGACCGGCGGCCACCCGGCGGACCTCGCCGGCCAGTTCCTCGTAGGTCAGGGTCCGGGTAGGAGTGACGACGGCCGTGCGGGCGCCGTTGCCCTCCCGCAGGTGCCGGTCGACCAGGTGGTCCGTCGTGTTGAACACCTCGGGCATTCCGCTCACCTCACACCAGTCGCACGTATGCGTAGTCGAACGGTTTGCCGTTGATGCCGTTGACCGGCGGCGCGACCCAGTGGGCGATCTTGCCGCGTTCGTACACAGGCTGCATCAGCGACCGGACGAACGCCAGGTCCTCGGCGGTGGGCAGCCAGTGATGGCGGCTCATCTCCCAGGTCTGCTCGTCGACGATCGTGCCGTCGGGCGTGACATGGTGGCCGGCGGCGAGGCCGACGGCCCGGTTGAAACCAGGGTGGGGCAGTTTCAGCCGGAAGGCGATGCCGTGATCCTCCAGGATGCGGTTCCAGCGCTTCAGGCCGTTCTCGCAGTCGGCGATGTACTCGTCCCGCAGATCCAGGTTGAGGGCGAGGAGCGCGGGAACCTCGTCCTGGGTCCAGGTGCCGTGGGTCTCCGGCTTGTCGAGGAAGGCACTGTCGTCGGTGAGCCTGTGGTCGTCCTTGCGGCGCTCTTCCTGCCAGCGGCCCTTGAGCCCCGCGGTGTAGTAGTTGGCCGCGTTGGTGGAGGTCTCGCTGCCGAAGAGGTCGAGAGAGACGGTGTAGTGGAAGTTGATGTACTTCTGGATGATGTCGAGCGGGATGCCGCCGCAGGCGGCGATGTCCAGGGTGTCGTGCTCGCGGACCAGTTCGGCGCTGCGGGTCACCACGCGGTCGACGCCGGTGGTGCCGACCATCATGTGGTGCGCCTCCTCCTTGAGCATGAAGGAGCAGGTCCGCGACAGCGGGTCGAAGGCGGACTCCTTGAGCGAGCCGAGCTGGTACTTGCCGTCCCGGTCGGTGAAGTACGTGAACATGTAGAAGGCCAGCCAGTCGGCGGTCTCCTCGTTGAACGCGCCCAGGATGCGCGGCGAGTCGGGGCTGCCGGAGTTGCGGTACAGCAGTGCCTCGGCCTCCTCGCGGCCCTCCCGGCCGAAGTAGGCGTGCAGCAGGTACACCATGGCCCAGAGGTGCCGGCCCTCCTCCACGTTGACCTGGAAGAGGTTGCGCAGGTCGTACAGGCTCGGCGCGGTCAGGCCCAGCAGGCGTTGCTGCTCCACGGAGGCGGGTTCGGTGTCACCCTGGATGACGATCAGGCGTTGCAGGTCGGCGCGGTACTCGCCGGGCACCTGCTGCCAGACCGGCTGCCCCTTGTGCTCGCCGAAGGCGATCCGGCGGTCCGCGGTGGGCTCGGCCAGGAAGATGCCCCAGCGGTAGTCGGGCACGTTGACATGGTCGAAGTGGGCCCAGCCGTCGCGCCCCACCGAGACGGCGGTGCGCAGGTAGACGCCGTGGTTCTCCAGGGTGGGGCCCATTTCGCCCCACCAGTTGAGGAACTTGGGCTGCCAGCCTTCCAGTGCACGCTGGAGCCGGCGGTCGTCGGCGAGGGCGACGTTGTTGGGGATCCTGGAGTCGTAGTCGATGTTCGTGGGCATCGGGGTCACACTCGCTTCCGGTCGAAGACCGCCTTCTGACCGGTGCCGTAGCGGCGCAGTGCGCCCTCGGGGCCGGAGGCGTTGGGGCGTATGAAGATCCAGTTCTGCCAGGCGGTGAGCCGGCCGAAGATCTTGGTCTCGACGGTCTCCGGGCCGACGAACCGGTGGTTGGCCTCCATCCCGGTCAGCGCGTCGGGACTCAGGGCCGCCCGGCCCTCCAGGACGATACGGACCTCGTCCTCCCAGTCGATGTCGTCGGGCGCGTCGGTGACGAGACCGAGTTCGCGGGCCTGGGCGGGGCTCAGGGGCTGTCCGGCCTCGCGGCGCAGCCAGTCGAGGTGATCGGTTTCCTGGTAGAAGCGGGACTGGAGACGCGTCAGGCCGTTGCCCATGGGGAAGGGGCCGAAGTTGGCTTCGGAAAGAGTGAGCCGGGCGCGCTCGTCGCTGTCGGGGTCGTCGATCGGCGGGCCGTCCAGCATGTACTGCAGATCGCAGGCCAGGGCCAGCTCCAGCAGCAGCCCGGCGAAGCAACTGCCTGGCTCGATCAGCGCGATCAGGCTGCGGCTGGTGACGTCGAGGCGCTTCAGGGTGCGCTTGTAGTAGTGCAGGATCTCGCCCGCGAGCCAGTCACCGTCGGCCGCCGCGCCCAACACCACCTGCTCGTGCGCGAGGGCGAGGCCTGCGTCGCCCTCCGTGCGCAGCACCCACGTGCCCAGCTCGATCTCGTTGGTCCGCAGCCGCAGGATCAGGTCGTCGAGTTCGCGGGTGAGGGCCAGCAGCCAGCCGGCGGCGCCCTGCGCGTGGAGGGCGGCGGCATCGGCAGGGGCGTCCCCTTCGGGGCCCCGCACCGTGATGTTCACCAGGCCGAGCGAGCGGTCGTACCGGGCGTGTACGTGCTGGTAGGAGATGCCTTCTTCGGTGACCTCCCGGCGCAGTGGGGTCAGCGCGATCCCCTGCGCGCCGGAGGGGCGGGAGCTGTGCTCGGCCGCTTTCAGGGCGCGCTGCTCGACGATCGTGCGGAAGTCCCGGCGGGGTACGACCTCGTCGACCAGCCGCCAGTCCACTGCGGTCTTTCCCTTGACGCCGTCACTGCGCGTGGCGAACAGGTCGGCCAGATCCTTGCGCACACGGCGCTTGTCGGTGACCCGGGTCAGTCCGCCGGTGCCGGGCAGCACACCCAGCAGGGGGACCTCGGGCAGGGCCACCGCCGAGGAGTTGTCGTCGATCAGCAGGATGCGGTCGCATGCCAGGGCGAGTTCGTAACCGCCCCCGGCGCAGGCGCCGTTGACCGCCGCGATGAAGGTCAGCCCCGAGTGCTCCGAAGCGTCCTCCATGCCGTTGCGGGTCTCGTTGGTGAACTTGCAGAAATTCACCTTCCAGTGGTGCGGAGATGCCGCGAGCATGCGGATGTTGGCCCCGGCGCAGAACACCTTCTCCTTGGCACTGGTCACCACCACCGACCGCACTTCGGGGTGCTCGAACCGCAGCCGCTGCAGCGCGTCGTACAGCTCGATGTCCACGCCCAGGTCGTAGGAGTTGAGCTTCAGCTCGTAGCCGGGCACCAGTCCGCCCTGCTCGTCGACGTCCATCTCCAGCCATGCGACCGGACCGTCCGTACGGAGCTTCCAGTGCCGGTACGCGTCCGGACTCCGGTCGAAGGACACCACCACCATGACGAGCGCCTCCTCGCGCTAGCACGGATACCGTTGGGTTAATCTTCTACAGAAGAAACGAAATGCGTCAAGCTTCTGTAGAACATTGAAGGGGGTGGTCCGCCGCGTCACCGGCTGTACGTCGCGGAGCAGCGGAAGTCGGCGGCGTCGTCCGTGTCGCCGCCCGTGTAGCGCGCAACGGCGGGCCAGCGGCACAGCGGGCGTGTGAGGTCCCCGTTACGGCCCAGGAGGGTCTTCGGGGCGTCGCCCTTCTCCACCCACTTCACCAGCGCGGCGAGCGGATCGGCCGGAGCGGCGCCGGGGCCGCCAGCGCAGTGCGCCACGCCCGGGGCCATGAACAGCCGCGCGAACCGCTCGGTGCGCTGCAGTCCGCCCATCCTCGCGGTCACCCGCTGGAAGTAGTCGATCGTGCCCTGAGGGAAGATCAGCTGGTCGGCCCAGCCGTGCCACATGAGCAGCTTGCCGCCCCCGTCGCGGAAGGCGCGGAGGTCGGCGTCGTCGGTGCCCAGGACATCGTGGTACTCGGCCCGGGAACGGTCGAACCAGTCGGCGAACCCCGCCGTGCCGATGGTGCGCCAGTCGAAGTCCGGGTTCTTGGCCAGCCAGTACGTGAACCAGTCGGTGGTGATCGGGAACGGCGCGGCCTCCCCGGCGGGGGTACTGCCGGCGAGTCCGTCGAACGCGGCGCCCGGCGCCAGCCCGTACCAGAGGAAGGAGCCGTCGCGGCGGCGCGGCCCCTGCCAGATCTTCTGGACCACGGCCGCGTCCTTCGCGGTGATGGTGCCGCAGGGGGTCTTCCTGCCGATCAGTGTCGACGGGTCGAAGGGACAGGTCCGGGGGTCGACGACCCCGTCCGTCAGACCGTCTCTGCCGTCGCAGGCGGCGACCACCGCCCGGTTGACCGCCTCGAAGGCGCAGGAGCTGACCACATGGCCGCTCTCCCGCATCACGATCTGCGGCCACAGCTCCGACGGGATGAACCGGTCCCAGTTGATGGCGGGGGCGGCGGAGAGAACGCCGTCGTAGTCCTCGGGATGGCGCTGGGCCTCCATCAGGCCCTGCCGGCCGCCGGTGGAACAGCCGTTCCAGTAGGAACGGGCCGGTTCGCGGCCGTAGTAGGCCTCGGTGACCGCCTTGCCCTTGACGGTCATCTCGTGGACGGATCGGTTGGCGAAGTCGGTGATGAGGTTCTGCTTCATCCCGGTCGGCGACCACGCCCAGGCGCCGGAGGCCGGTGATCCGCTGTGGCCGGTGTCCGTGGCCGCCGCGGCGTAGCCCGCCTTCGCGGCGTCGTCGGGAGGCGCGAGGACGCCGGCGTAACCGCCGCCTCCGACGCCCTGGAAACGCCCGTTCCAGCCGTGCGTCGGCAGGGACACCGCGATGGTGACGCTCTCGGGAACCGTCAGGCGGACCTGGCAGATCGCGGGGGTCCCGGAACCCTCCGCGGCGCTGGTGACGCGGGTGCCGTCGGTGAAGGTCAGCCCGGTCAGGCTGGCGCAGCTTCTGACCGGCTCACCGACGGGAGGGGAGGCCGCCCGGCTCGCAGGAGCCACCACCGTCAGACCGATGGCCAGGGCGAGGCCGGTGAGCGCGGCCGACCAGGAACGAGCAGTGGAACGTGGGGGGTGCATCAGCTCTTTTCCTTTCCCGTGAGGTGCAGTTCGCGTGGTGTGGCACAAGGCCCCTGTACGGATCAGCCCACGCCGAGGAGGCTGTGGGCGCGTTGCCGGTTCTGACGGAACTCGGCGGTGGAACCGCGGTGCACGATGTGGCCCTTCTGCATGACGGCCACCTCGTCGGCGAGCCGGAAGGCCAGATGCAGGTCCTGCTCCACCAGCACGACCGCGATGCCCTCGCCGCGCAGCCCCTCCAGCACCTCGGCGATCCGGTCGACGACCGCGGGCGCGAGGCCGTCCGAGGGCTCGTCCAGGAGCAGTAGCCGAGGGTTCCTCAGCAGCGCCCGGCCGATGGCCAGCATCTGCTGCTCCCCGCCGGAAAGCTGGTCGCCCCTGTTGGCGCGCCGCTCGGCGAGGCGGGGCATCAGCTCGTAGACGCGCCTCGTGGTCCAGGAGCCGGGGCGGTCTCTGGACGCCCGGGCCGCGATGGTCAGGTTCTCCTCCACCGTGAGCGGTGCGAACACACGGCGGCCCTGGGGCACGATCGCGACGCCGTGGCGTGCGACGGTGTGCGCCGCCGCCCCGGCGAGTTCGCGTCCGCCGACGCGGATGCTGCCGGAGTACGGCCTGAGCATCCCCATCACGGTGTGGACGAAGGTGGTCTTGCCGACGCCGTTGCGGCCGAGCAGCGCCACCACGGCACCGGCCGGGACGGTGAGGTCGACACCGTCGAGCACGGTGGTGCCCGCGTGTCCCGCGCGCAGATCGCGCACGCTCAGCAGATCGGTCATCGAGATCCTCCGGCATCGGTGAACAGGTCCTCGGTCCTGGCGGAACCGAGATACGCCCGCCGCACGGCCTCGTCGGCCCGGATCGCCTCCGGTGGCCCGGAGGCGAGGACCCGGCCCAGGTGCAGCACGGTGATCCGGTCGGCCAGGCGGAACACCACGTCCAGATCGTGCTCGACGACGACCACGGTCAGATCCCCGGGGAGACGCTCCAGCAGGGCGACGAACCGCTCGGTCTCGGCGGCCGACATCCCGGCCGTGGGCTCGTCGAACATCACCAGGGAGGGTTCGGTGGCGAGCACCATCGCCACCTCCAACTGCCGCCGCTCACCATGGGACAGGGCGGACGCCTTGTCCCGGCCCCGCCCGGAGAGCCCGGCCGAGTCCAGATGGCGCAGCGCGTCGGACTCGGTGCGCCGGAAGTGCCGGGCCGCCCGGTCGAAGCGATGGGCCACGCGGTGCACGCGCTGCGCGGCGAGGGCGACGTTGTCCAGCACCGAGCAGTCGAGGAACAGACTGGAGTGCTGGTACGTGCGGACCATGCCGCGCCGGACACGGTCCGCCTCCGTCAACGAAGTGACGTCCTGCCCGGCCAGTAGCACGCTGCCGCTCGACGCGCGCAGCGTCCCGGCGACGGTCGCGAACAAGGTCGACTTTCCGGCGCCGTTGGGACCGATCAGCGCATGCCGCTCGCCCCGGGCGACCGTCAGCTCCACGCTGTCGACAGCGGTGAGCGAACCGTAGGAGCGGGTCAGTCCGCGCAGTTCGAGCTGGGCCGTCACGAGGCGCTCTCCTTCCGGCGGCGAACACGGCCGAGCACCCTCGAGCGTGCACTGGTGAGGCCCGCGAGGCCGTGCGGCATCAGCAGGACCACGGCGACGAACACCGCGCCCAGCACCAATGGGCCGTGGCCGCCGATCGACGCGGAGAGGTTGTCCCGGACGAACAGGACGAGCGCGGCTCCCAGGCAAGGCCCCCACAGGCTGCCGGGGCCGCCGATGACCACGCTGAGCAGAGCCAGCGCCGCGACCTCGAAGCCCAGGTCTCCGGGCGAGACGAACCTTGCCTGTGCTGCCCACAGCGCACCGCCCACTCCCGCGACGGCCCCCGCCAGACAGAAGACGCCGTACCGGGCCAGCGCAGGGCGGTAGCCCAGCGCCCGCATCCGGGCCTCGTTGTCGCGGATGCCCCGCAGGGTCCTTCCGTAGGGGGAGCGGACGATCAGCGCGACCGCCGCGAACACCAGCACCGCCATGGTGAGCACCCACCAGTAGACGAACCCCGCGGCGAGCAGCGGGGGCCCGCCGAGCAGGGTGATCGGGGGCATCCCGGCGAGTCCGTTGCTGCCGCCCACGGCCGGCCAGCCGTCGGCGATCTGGTGCACCGACTCGCCGATCGCGAGCGTCAGCATGAGAAACACGATGCCGCGGGCGCGTACGGCGACCCATCCGGTGACCGCAGCGGCGACCAGGCCCATGACCAGGCCCGCCAGCGTCTGCACCATCGCGTCCGGGGTGATGTGCACCCCGACGAGGACGGCCGTGTAGGCGCCGACGCCGAAGTAGGCCGCCTGACCGAGCGACGGCAGCCCCGTGATCCCGGTCAGCAGGTCGACGCCGATCACCAGCACGGCGAACGCCAGCATCCGGGTCATCGCGGACACCGGATAAGGGCTGAGTGCCAGCGGAGCCACCGCCAGCAGCAGCACGGCCGTCGTGACGGCGGCCCACCGGCCGGGCCGGCGTGTGCCGCCGCCGGTTCCGCTTCGGGTCCGGCAGGGCCCCTCATCGGTGAGCGGGCCCTCTGGGACGTGTGTGCCGGCCTGCACCGCGTCGACCGCTTTCACGGGTGCACCGCCCTTCCTGCGGGCAGCAGGCCCGCAGGCCTCACCAGCAGCACCAGCGCCATCGCGGCGAAGACGAGGAACGACGCGTACTGCGGCAGCAGCGCGGTGCCCAGCGTCTGTACCTGCCCGATCAGCACGGCGCCCAGCAGAGCGCCGCGCACCGAACCCAGGCCGCCTACGACCACCACGACCAGCGCGAGCAGCAGCACCTTCTCGTCGAGGCCGGGCTGGGCGCCCAGGATCGGGCCGGCCAGCACCCCGCCGACCGAGGCCAGTGCCGCGCCCGCGGCGAAGACCCCGACCAGCACCCGGCCGGTGTTGATGCCGAGTGCGGCCACCATGGCGCGGTCGGCGACCGTGGCCCGGATCACCGAGCCCAGCGGGCTGCGCTCCACCAGGACGTACACGGCCACGGCCAGCACCACACCGAACCCGATGACGAGCAGCCGGTAGACGGGGTACGTCTCGCCGAGCACCGTGACAGCGCCGCCGACCGGCGCGGGGGCGGCGATGGAGTGCACGTCGTTGCCGAAGGCCAGGGCCAGCAGTTCGGCGACGACCAGGGCGACGCCGAGCGTGAGCAGGGCCTGGTCGAGATGGTGTGCGGTCGCCCGGGTCAGGGCCGCCAGCAGACCGCCGAGCACGGCACCCGCCATGGCGGCGGCCAGCACCGCCAGGACGAAGGCCAGCACGCTCCCGCTGTCCGCGACGAGCGCCACCGGGACATAGGCCCCGACCAGGTAGACGGCCCCGTGGGCGAGATTCAGGACGTCCATCATGCCGAACACCAGGGAGAGCCCCAGGGCGATCCCGAACAGCAGGGACCCCATCGCCAGTCCGTTGAGGACGCTCACCAGATAGATCGCCATCCCGGCCCCGCTCAGCCGAGTTCGCCGACGACCGCGTTGACGATCGTCCCCGCGCTGGACCGGACCTCGCGCAGGTAGTACTTCTGCTGCACGTTGTGGTCGGCGTCGAAGGTCCACGTCCCTCGGGGACTGTCGACCGTTCCGATGCCGCCGAGCGCCGCCACCAGGTCCTCGCCGCTGTCGCTCCTGGCCTTCGCCAGCGCCTTGTCGAGGACGGCCGCGGTGTCGTAGGCCTGCATGGCGTAGACCGTCGGCGGCTTGTCCGTCTTCTCGCTGTAGGCCTTCACGAACGCCTTGTTGCGCGGGTTGTCCAGCTCGGTGGAGTAGTGGAGCGAGGTCTGCACTCCGAGGGCGGCCTTGCCCTGTGCCGCGAGCACACCGCCCTCGGTGAGGAAGCCGGTGCCGTACAGGGGTGTCTTCTTGGCGAGCCCGAACTGCTGGTACTGCTTGACGAAGTTCACGGCCTCGGCGCCGGCGTAGAAGCTGTAGACGGCCTTGGCTCCGGACTCGCGGATCGCCGAGAGATAGGGCTGGAAGTCCTGGGTCTTGCCGAACGGCGTGTACTTCTCGCCCGCGACCTTCCCACCCGCGGCCTCGAAGCTCTTGCGGAACCCGGCGACCATCTCCTTGCCGGCCGCGTAGTCGGAGGCGATGAGGTACACCTTGCCCTTGACCTTCTTGGCGACGGTCGGTCCGAGGGCGGCGGACACCTTGCCGTTGCTGAAGCTCGTCCGCCACACGTAGTCGGACTTGCGGGCTCCGGTGATGTCGTCGGCTCCGGCGTTGGCGATCAGCAGCGGCTTCCTGGACTCGTCGAAGAAGTCGCGCAGGCCCAGGGCCGTGGCCGAGTTGACCACACCCGCGACGGCGGTGACCTGGTCCTGGGTGACGAGTTTCTGCGCGGCGGGGACACCGGTCTGCGGGCCCTCCCCCTCGTCGGCCGTCACGAGCTTGACCTTGCGCCCGCCGAGCTTGCCGTCGTGCTGGTCGAGGTAGAGCTGGAAACCGCTGCGCATGTCCTCGCCGAGGGGGGCGTAGACCCCTGACAGAGGGACCAGCAGTCCGATCCTGACGTTTTCGGAGGGTGTGCCGGAGGCGGAACCGGCGCCGCCCGACTGGTCGATGCTCGATCCGCAGCCTGACAGCGCCAGAGCGGCCACGGCCAGTGCGGCGACGGTTCTGGTGAGAGGGATGAGAGAGACAGCACCCATGGCAGCTCCTGAGTGGGCACGGGTGAGAGGCAGTGCGCCAGAATCTACATCTCAACGAAGTAACGTCAAGAGTTTGTATAGAATTGGCTCGGGGCGTGCCTCTGGCGAGCGGTCGCAGATGCCGCAGTCGCGTCGGTGAACCGATGGGAAAGCTTTCAACTTCCTTGTGCGTGGGCTGTGTTCTCGTCGCCCAGGGTCCGGCGCTATGGACAAACGCACGACAGGGTTCCTCCGGCGGAGCAACGCTCAGATCCCGTCGATCAGTTCGGGAAGGCGTACCTTCCCGAGCGGTCGATCGACTGGTTTCGAGTAGGCCCGCGTTGCCGCGCGGGTCGGGCAGGCACGCCCGTGCTCGGCGTAGTGAACGACGACGGCGCCACCCAAACAGCTCCTCCTTGATCGACGAGATGGTCCGGGAGGGCGCGAGGCGGATGCGGGCCGCCGCGCTGGAGGCTGAAGTCAACGCCTGCATAGCCGAGTTGACCGACGAGTGCGACGACGACGGGCGCCGTCCGGCGGTGCGCAACGGCTACCACCAGCCGAGGAAGGTCACCACCGCGGCCGGTATGGTCGAGATGGCGGCGCCACGGGTCAACGACAAGCGCGTCGACGAGGCCACGGGGGAGCGCAAGCGGTTCGCCTCCGCGATCCTGCCGCCGTGGTGCCGCAAGTCCCCGAAGATCAGTGAGGTGCTGCCGCTGCTCTACCTGCACGGTCTGTCCACCGGCGACTTCGTGCCCGTCCTGGAGCAGTTCCTGGGCAGCTCGGCGGGTCCGTCACCGGCGACCATCACCCGGCTCACCCAGCAGTGGCAGGCCGACCACCGGGCGTTCGGCGAGCGCGACCTGTCCGCCGGCGACTACGTCTACGTAGGGGGCGACGGCATCCACCTGCGCATCCGCCTACGGGAGGCGAAGTCGTGCGTGCTCGTGCTGATGGGCATGCGCGCGGACGGCACCAAGGAACTGATCGCCATGAGCGACGGCTACCGCGAGTCAGCCGATTCCTGGGCCGACCTGCTGCGCGACTGCCAGCGGCGCGGGATGCACGCCCCCGTCCTGGCGGTCGGCGACGGTGCGCTCGGTTTCCGGACGGCCCTGGCCGAGGTGTTCCCCGAGACCCGCCTTCCCGAAGTCCGCCCAGCAGCGGTGGCGGGCCGTGAACGCTCCTCACCTCGTCGCCCTCGTCCGCGCCGGAACTCGCTTCGAACGCGGCCGCCTCGTCGAACGACCCGACGACGGCCCCTCCCCACAGCCGCTGGATCATCCACTCGCTGGAGCGAAACCATGAGCTTCTTCAGCTGTGCCGCTCCAGGGCGAGGACGGCTTTGGCGATCGACGTAATGCGGTTCGGGCTGCATCGGGACCTGCGGCTCGAAGACTCGATGCGGTGAGGGGAGGAGGCGACGGACGAAGACGAAACGGAGAGCGCCTTAGCGGGACCTTGGCCCGGAAATGCCCCGGAACTGCTGGTCAGAGCGGGGATACGGGCGGGAGATATCGGGAGTGAGGGCGTGTTTCGATTCGCCGCCTGGATGCGCGCCGAGGAGGGCGCCTGACGGGCATCTGCCCAGGTCAGGCGCCCTTTTTCTACTCCTAGAAGAAGCCCAGCTTCTTCGGGGAGTACGACACCAGGAGGTTCTTCGTCTGCTGGTAGTGCTCCAGCATCATCTTGTGCGTCTCCCGGCCGATCCCCGACTGCTTGTACCCGCCGAAGGCGGCGTGCGCCGGGTAGGCGTGGTAGCAGTTGGTCCAGACGCGGCCCGCCTGGATCGCCCGGCCCGCGCGGTACGCCGTGTTGATGTCGCGGGTCCACACGCCGGCCCCGAGGCCGTACAGGGTGTCGTTGGCGATCTTGATGGCGTCGTCGAAGTCGTCGAAGGAGGCCACCGAGACGACCGGTCCGAAGATCTCCTCCTGGAAGACACGCATCCGGTTGTCGCCCTCGAAGATCGTCGGCTGGACGTAGTAGCCGCCCTTCAACTCGCCGTCGTACTCGGCGCGTTCACCGCCGGTGAGCACCTTGGCACCCTCTTGGCGACCGATGTCGATGTAGGACAGGATCTTCGACAGCTGCTCGTTGGACGCCTGCGCGCCGATCATCGTGTCGGTGTCGAGCGGGTTGCCCGGCTTGATCAGCTCGGTGCGGGCGACGGCCGCCTGGAGGAAGTCGCCGTAGTTCCCGCGCTGGATCAGACCGCGCGACGGACAGGTGCACACCTCGCCCTGGTTCAGCGCGAACATCGTGAACCCTTCGAGGGCCTTGTCGCGCAGGTCGTCGTCCTTGTCCCACACGTCGTCGAAGAAGATGTTCGGCGACTTGCCGCCCAGTTCCAGCGTGACGGGCTTCAGGTTCTCCGCGGCGTACTGCATGATCAGCCGGCCCGTGGAGGTCTCGCCGGTGAACGCCACCTTCGCCACCCGGGGGCTGGACGCGAGCGGCTTGCCCGCCTCCGGGCCGAAGCCGTTGACGATGTTCACCACGCCCGGCGGCAGCAGGTCCGCGACCAGGCTCATCCAGTAGTGCAGGGAGACCGGGGTCTGCTCGGCCGGCTTGATGACCACCGCGTTGCCCGCCGCGAGCGCCGGCGCCAGCTTCCATGTGGCCATCAGGATCGGGAAGTTCCACGGGATGATCTGCGCGACGACCCCGAGCGGCTCGTGGAAGTGGTACGCCACCGTGTCGTCGTCGACCTCGCTGAGCGAACCCTCCTGCGCGCGCACCGCCCCCGCGAAGTAGCGGAAGTGGTCGATGGCCAGCGGGATGTCCGCCGCCAGCGTCTCCCGGACCGGCTTGCCGTTCTCCCAGCTCTCCGCGACCGCGAGAGGCTCCAGATAGGCCTCCATACGGTCCGCGATCTTCAGCAGGATGTCCGACCGCTCGGTCGCCGACGTACGCCCCCACCCCGGCGCGGCCGCGTGTGCCGCGTCGAGCGCCCGCTCCACGTCCTCCGCCGTGCCGCGGGCCACCTCGGTGAAGGGCTGCCCGTTGACGGGAGACGGGTTCTCGAAGTACTGCCCGCGGGCCGGCGGCACGTACTCGCCGCCGATGAAGTGGTCGTAGCGCGCCTGGTAGGAGACGATCGCGCCCTCGGTGCCGGGCGCCGCGTAACGGGTCATGCCGGTGTGCCTCCCTCAGCAGGGCCGCCCGCCGTTGGGCGGCTCTGCGCGGCAGGCTAGGGACCCGGACGTTGCAGCAACGTTGCGGTGATCCCCTCGGCACCCGGCCCGGGGCGGACCCAGCCGTCCGGCGCCCTCAGTTCCGCTTCCAGCGCCGCCAGCCGTGCCCGTGTCGCCGCCGTCGGGCGGGCCGCCGCCAGCGCCCGCCAGACGTCCAGATCCTCCTCGCCCCACGGCGCGTGCGCCCAGTCCGCCAGGAGGTCGGGATCCTGGCCGGCGATCAGCGCGGCACGCAGCCCGTCGGCGAGGCGCTGTCGCAGCCTTACGACCGCCGGGGCCTGCGACGCCGGCAGCAGCGGCCCGGAGTACCCCGCTGCGGCGGCCGTCAACGCACCCGACGCCAGGCGCCGTTCGAAGATCGCCACGTCCGACTCCAGGGGAACCGTGAGCCGGTACGGGCGCGAGGCCAGCAGCCCGGGGCCGAGCACCCCGCGCAGCCGGGCGAGCTCCGCCCGCAGGGTCACCGGCGTCACCGTCTCGTCCTCGTACAGCGCGCACAGCAACTCGTCGCCGGTCAGGCCCTCCGGATGACGGGCCAGCAGCACCAGGATCTCGCTGTGCCGGCGGCTGAGCCGGACACTGCGGCCACCGGCGACCAGCCGCGCCTCGTCCCGGCCGAGCACGGTCAGCTCCAGTGCGTCGGGCTGCGGCAACTCGGGGGCGAGCAGGGCGAGCTGGGACTCCGCGGCCCGAGCGACCGCCTGGACGAATCCCAGGCTGTGCGGATGGGCCAGCCCGTTCCCGCCGGTGATGTCCACCGCCCCCAGCACCCGTCCGGTCCGCGGATCGTGCACCGGCGCGGCCGCGCACGTCCACGGCTGCACCTGCCGGATGAAGTGCTCGGCGGCGAACACCTGCACCGGCCGGTCCAGGGCGACCGCCGTGCCCGGCGCGTTCGTCCCGACGGCGCTCTCCGCCCACCGCGCCCCCGGCACGAAGTTCATCGTCCCGGCCTGCTTGCGGGTCGCCGCGTGGCCCTCGACCCACAGCAGCCTGCCGTGCGCGTCGCACACCGCGAGCAGATGCTCCCCGTCGGCGGCGAACGTGCCCATGAGTTCCCGGAACAGCGGCATCACCCGCGCCAGCGGATGCTCGGACCGGTAGCTGCCGAGATCGCCGTCGGTCAGCTCCACACTCGCGGTGCCGTCGGGACCGACACCGGCCCGCGCCGACCGCCGCCACGAGTCGGCCACGACCGACCGCACCGGTCTCGGGACGGTCCCCGCCTCGGTGAACGTCTGGTACGCCCGGCGCAGGATCCGTGCCCGCTCGGCAGGGTCGGCCCCCGGTTCCAGGGCCACCCATGGATCGCTCGACAACTCGCCCTCCCGGGGGACGACACGGCTGGGACATCGGCCGGCGGCATCCGCTGGGGACGTCGCCAGGCGGCATCGGCAGGGGATATCGGCTGGGGACATCGTCACTCCGGGTGTGCGGAGCGACAACCATTTGGACGCGGATCGTCCGAAGCTGCGCATCCGGTTCCCGGTCCGGACCGGGAAGCGCCGCCCGTCGGACGCCCTTCGCCCGTCAGATGCCGTTGACGAGTCTCAGGTAGCGCGCCCAGTCCCAGTTCGGGCCGGGATCGGTGTGGTCGGTGCCCGGGACCTCGTAGTGGCCGATGATGTGCGCACGGTCCCGGGGGATGCCGTACCGCTCGCAGACCGACGCCGTGAGCCGGGCGGAACGCTCGTAGAGCGCGTCGGTGAAATAGGCGGGGCGGTCCACCCAGCCCTCGTGCTCGATGCCGACGCTGCGGGTGTTGACCTCCCAGTTCCCGGCGTGCCAGGCGATGTCGGACTCCCGTACGCACTGCGCCACATGCCCGTCGGCGGACCGCACGACATAGTGCGCCGACACTCTCTTCCTCGGGTTCTGGAAGACGGTCACGGTCTTGGCGAACTCGGTCTGGGTGACATGGATGACGACCCGGTCGACCGGATGGGACGTGGGGCGGTCGGCCGCCGTGTAGTTGGCCGTGGTCGCCGGCTGCCATTCGGCGGGGCGGTAGTCGACGGCCTGGGTCTGCGCACCGGCCGGCGGGTCCGGGAGCAGGGAGTAGGGGACGGCCGCGAGCAGGGCGCCCCGCAGCAGCCGCCGCCGGGTGGGAAGGGACACGTGCGGGGTCATGGCTGGCTCTCCGTTCCGCGGAGGCCGACGGCTGCCCCCGCGTCGATCACATTACGGCGATCACCGGTCGGGCCGTGGGACGTCGGGCGGTTCGGTGGACAGGAGGCTGCATGGGGACAACTCGCTCACTCGAACGCGTAGTTCCGGTTGCAGACGGGGTCAGGAGCCGTCCCTCGCCACCGCCGCCGGATCGTCCAGCACGGCCCGGACAACGGAGTGCGCCGCCCCCAGCAACGGCCCCTCGGGGCCCAGCCGGGAGACGGAGACGGGGCGGGCGGGGCCCGCCGTCCGCCGGGCGAGTTCGGACTCCAGCGACGGCAGCAGCCACGGTGCGAGCCCGGCCAGCGCGCCGCCGAGCACGACGCTCTCGGGGTCCAGCAGGTTGAGCGCACCGGTCAGGGCGATACCGAGGGCCTCGCCCGCCTCGTGCAAGGCGCGCCGTACCTCGGGGTCGCCGTCCGCGGCCCGGCCCGCGAGGAGGCCGACCCGGTCGCCGCCCGGCTCCAGCCCGGCCGCGCGCAGAACCGCCTCCTCGCCGGCGTACTGCTCCAGACACCCCCGGCCGCCGCAGCCGCACCGCGGCCCGTCGGGGTGGACCGGCACATGCCCCAGCTCGCCCGCGAAGCCGCGGGTGCCGCGCAGCAGACTGCCGTCCACGACGACCGCGGCACCGATGCCGATCTCCGCCGACACGTGCAGGAAGTCCTGCGGGGTGTCCTCGCCGAGCCAGAGCTCGGCCAGTCCGCCGAAGTTGGCCTCGTTGTCCACCGTCAGCGGCCAGTCGGCGGGCAGCAGGGCGCCGAGATCGGTGTCGTGCCAGCCGAGGTTCGGGGCGCGTACGACGGTCCGGGCGTCGCGGGCGATCAGGCCGGGGACGGCCACGGCCAGCCCGGCCGGCCACAGCCCCGCGCCCTCCGCCTCCGCGACGGCCTCGCGCAGCAGCCCGGTGAGTTCCTCGATCACCGGCTCGGGGGAACGGCCCCGGTTCGTACCGTGCCGCACGGCACGCGCGCGTACCTCGCCCCGCAGATCGACGACGTACACCGCGAGATGGTCGACGCCGACCTCGGCGCCCAGCCCGGCCGGGCCGCGCCCGCTGACCGCCAGCGCCGACCCGGGCCGGCCCACCCGGCCGGGCCGCTCCGGGCCGAGCTCCTCCAGCAGTCCGGTGCGTATCAGCTCGTCGACGAGGGTCGACACCGCCGCACGGGTCAGACCGATGCGTGAGGCGACCGCCGCCCGGGACAGCGGCCCCTCGGCGCTCACGGTGTGCATCACCCGCGCCAGGTTGCGGCGGCGCATGCCCTGCTGGGTGTCGGGCAGCGCGCGCCCCGGGCCGGTGGCGCGGGCCTCGTGCAGCGGTGCGGTCATGCCTCCGTCGATTCGTTGCTTCGTCGATTCATTGATGAGCCGATAGGTCGCGGCTCAGCCGGTGTGCGTGCTCCGCTCCAGCAGCGGGGCCGCGTCGGAGAGTACCCCGGCGATCCTGGTCAGCGTCGCGTCGTCCCGCTCCACGGCGTCGAGGACCGGGCCGCGCGCGGTGTTCCAGCGGCGGGCGACCGCGGCCGGGTCCTCGCCGGTCAGCAGCCCGGCCGCCTGGGCCGCCGCGCCCAGCGCGACGAGCTCCTTGGCCTCGGGGATCTGCACCGGCCGCCCCGACAGCCGCCGTACGGTCTGCTGCCAGGCCGTGCCCCGCGCGCCGCCACCGATCAGCAGCAGCGGAGCCGACGGGTCCGCGTCCTCGTCGAGGACCAGGTCCAGCGCGCCGAGCAGCGAGTGCACGGCACCGTCGTAGGCGGCCTGCAGCAGCTGCCCGGCGGTGGTGTCGTGGCGCAGGCCGTGCAGCAGACCCGAGGCGTTCGGCAGGTTCGGGGTGCGCTCGCCGTCCAGGTAGGGCAGCAGCGTGAGGTCCGAGGTGGGCTCCACGGCCTCTCGGTCCAGGCCCAGCAGGGCCGCGAGGCGGTCCACGGCGAGCGTGCAGTTCAGCGTGCAGGCCAGCGGCAGCCAGTCGCCGTGGGCGTCCGCGAAGCCCGCCACGGTGCCGGTGGGGTCGGCCGGCCGGTGCTTCGACACCGCGTACACCGTGCCGGACGTGCCGAGGCTGAGCACCGGGGTGCCCGCACGCAGCCCGAGGCCCAGCGCGGCCGCCGCGTTGTCGCCGGTGCCCGCGGCGACCAGCGTGCCCTTGGCGAACGGCAGGTCATGGCTGTCGCGCACGGTGCCCGCGATCTCGCCGGGCCGCACCACGCGGGGCAGCAGCGCCGGGTCGAGCCCCACGCGCGCGAGGATCCCCTCGTCGTACCCTTCCGTCGCCGACGCCCACCAGCCGGTGCCGGAGGCGTCGCCGCGGTCGGTGGTGCCCTCACCGGTGAGGCGCTCGGTCAGGTAGTCGTGCGGGAGCCGTACCGCCTTCGTGGCACGCAGCGCGTCCGGCTCGTTCTCGGCGAGCCACGCCCACTTGGTGACCGTGAAGGACGCGGCCGGGACGGATCCGGTGCGCTCCGCCCAGAACTTCGCCCCGCCCAGCTCCTCGGTCAGCCGCCGGGCCTGGGGGGCCGAGCGCACGTCGTTCCACAGCAGCGCGGGCCGCACCGGCTCACCGTGCCCGTCCAGCGTCACCAGGCCGTGCTGCTGCCCGCCGATCGACACCGCGGCGGCCTCGCGTGCCGGCTCACCGCACTGGCGCAGCGCCTCGTGCAGCGCGTCCCACCACCGGCGCGGGTCGCTCTCCCGGCCGGCCCCGGTGGAGACCGCGTGCGGCGCCTGGCCACTCGCGACGATCTCGCCGGTGCCCGCGTCGACGACCAGCGCCTTGGTGGACTGGGTGGACGAGTCCACCCCGACGACGAGCGGACCCTCGGCTGCTGACATCGGGTTCTCCCTCAAGTTTTTCCGCGGCTCCGCGGGATCTGTCTTCCCAGAGATGCGTTCGCATACTAATTTGTAAACGGCCATGACGAAATAGTTCGCCACCGATCGCCAACTGATCGCCACCGATCGCACGACCCTCTGCACAACCCCTCTGCACAACAAGGAGCCGCGGCAATGAGCTACCAGCCCACCCCTGAGGACAGGTTCACCTTCGGCCTGTGGACCGTCGGCTGGCAGGGAAGGGACCCGTTCGGCGACGCCACGCGGCGTGCCCTCGACCCGGTCGAGACGGTGACGCGCCTGGCCGAGCTGGGCGCCTACGGCGTGACCTTCCACGACGACGACCTGATCCCGTTCGGGTCCTCCGACAGCGAGCGCGAGGAGCACATCAAGCGCTTCCGTCAGGCCCTGGACACCACCGGCATGACCGTGCCGATGGCCACCACCAACCTCTTCACGCACCCCGTCTTCAAGGACGGCGCGTTCACCGCGAACGACCGCGACGTGCGCCGCTACGCCCTGCGCAAGACGATCCGCAACATCGACCTGGCCGCCGAGCTCGGCGCGAAGATCTACGTCGCCTGGGGTGGCCGTGAGGGCGCGGAGTCCGGTGCCGCCAAGGACGTGCGCGTCGCCCTCGACCGCATGAAGGAGGCGTTCGACCTCCTCGGCGAGTACGTCACCTCCCAGGGCTACGACCTGCGCTTCGCCCTCGAGCCCAAGCCGAACGAGCCGCGCGGCGACATCCTTCTGCCCACCGTCGGCCACGCGCTCGCGTTCATCGACCGCCTGGAGCGCCCGGAGCTGTACGGCGTCAACCCGGAGGTCGGCCACGAGCAGATGGCGGGCCTGAACTTCCCGCACGGCATCGCGCAGGCGCTGTGGGCGGGCAAGCTCTTCCACATCGACCTCAACGGTCAGTCCGGCATCAAGTACGACCAGGACCTGCGCTTCGGCGCCGGCGACCTGCGCTCCGCGTTCTGGCTGGTCGACCTGCTGGAGAGCGCCGGCTACGCGGGCCCGAAGCACTTCGACTTCAAGCCGCCGCGCACCGAGGACCTCGACGGCGTGTGGGCCTCGGCAGCGGGCTGCATGCGCAACTACCTGATCCTCAAGGAGCGCGCGGCCGCCTTCCGCGCCGACCCGGAGGTCCAGGAGGCCCTGCGCGCCTCCCGCCTGGACGAGCTGGCCCAGGCGACCGCCGCCGACGGTCTGCAGGGCCTGCTCGCCGACCGGACCGCGTTCGAGGACTTCGACGCCGACGCGGCCGCCGCCCGCGGCATGGCCTTCGAGCGCCTCGACCAGCTCGCCATGGACCACCTCCTGGGCGCCCGCGGCTGACCCGCTCCGGTCCGGACTCCGGTCCGGACTCCTGACCGGACTCCTCAGCCGGACTCCTCAGTCGGACTCCTGGGCCGGACCCCGGACCGGGCCTCCGTACGGAATACGCCGGAATCATGCCCTCCACGGCATGAGCCGGTATCAACTTCCGTGCGGAGGTCGTTCCCGGCCCTGTTCGCGGGGACGCTGGACGTATGGCCACGCCACCCGTTCCGCCTCACCCGCCCGGCCCGCCGGGCGACACACCGCCGCACGGCGGCTTCGGACCGCCCGCCCCCGGCTACGGCCCCGGCGGCCCCCGACGGCGCCGGAACCCGCTCGTCGCGGTGCTCGTGCTGCTCGTCGCCGCCGCTGCCGTGTTCGTCGTCGTCCTGATGGCCTCGTCCGGCGACGACTCCCCGGACGACAAGCCGACCGGCGGGACCGGCACCACGCCCGCTCCCTCGATCAGCCTGCCGACGGAACTGCCCGGCACCCTGCCGAGCGAGCTGCCGTCCCAGCTCCCGAGCACTCTGCCGACGGAGCTGCCGAGCGACCTGGACTCGCTGCTGCCGTCCCTGACGGCGCTGTTGCCCTAGCCCGTACGCGCGCGTGGAGGCACACGAGCCTCCACGCGCGCGTACGGCGTCAGATGCCCCGCGGCAGCCGCATGTAGGTCACGGTCGTCTCGATGCCGCTGTCCACCAGCCGGCCCTGTGCGTCGAACGCGCCCGCGCCGTCCGTCATCCCGAAGTCGTTGTCGTTGATCAGGGCCAGCGTGTCGTGGTCCACGCGCGCGACGCCCTCGATCTTCCCGGGCACTCCCGCGACCTTGCCCAGGTCGACCACCAGCCGCTTGGCGAGCACCGGGACACCCGAGGCCGCCGGGTCGGCGAGCTGCTCCAGCGACGGTGAGGTCGTGTCGTCGTCCCACCGGCCGCCCAGGATGTCCGCGCCCCGCGTCAGACGCACCACCTGCAACCGCGCGGCCCTGTCCGTCCGCTCCTCGACCAGCAGCCGGTCGCCGCCCACCGCGACCACGGAGGAGATCTTCAGCTCGGAGGTGTCGTCCTCGCCCGGGTCGACCACGTCCACCGGGTCGAAGCGGTACGCGTACTCGGCGGTGACCGCTTTCTTCCGGGGCGAGAAACGCACCAGCCGGGTGGTGAGCGAGGCCTCCCCGGCGTCCGTGTCGGGCAGCGACAGAGGACTCTGTACGGCCAGCACCAGGTCCCCGCCGGGAAGCTGGGCGAGGCCCTCGAAGCCCCGGTTGATCTTGCGGTGCAGCAGCACCGAGGGCAGCGCCTCCACCACCGGGTAGTCCGCGCCCGTGAGGTTCAGCCCCTTGGGCACATAGCGGGTCAGCACCTTCCCGCGCGCGGAGACGTGCACCAGCGAGGGGCCGTACTCGTCGGCGAGCCAGAAACTCCCGTCCGCGGCCCGCACGATGCCCTCGGTGTCCAGCCCGTTCAGGTGGTACGACAGGGGCGTCCGCGCGTCGTAGGAGTACGGCGCCTCGTCGCGGCCCTCCTGGTTCGACAGACCGGTGACGGGCTTCCCGGACGACGTGGTGATCGGGATGGCCTCCAGCACCTTCACCGTGTCACCGCTCACGCGGATCCGCACGATCGCGGGATCGAAGCCGGGGACCGGAAACGTACGGCGCTTCTTCCCGTCGATCTTGATCTGGCCGTTGGGCCCGCGGTCCGTGATCGTCCAGAACTCGCCCTTGCGGCCCGTCGGGTAGATGTCGCTGCCGATCCCGCCGAGGTCCACGCCCCGGTCGTCGTCCACCGTGCCCGGCAGCAAACCGTTGCTGAACGTCCCGAGCGGGAGGTCGCCCAGCGTGGCGGTCCGCGTCACACGCGCCTGCCCGGCCGCGGTGCCCGCGGTCGCCGGACCGGCCAGGGCGAGAGCGGCCAGCACGGCGAGCGGCACGCCCGCCGCGAGGGAACGGTGGACGCGGCGCCGGCCGACGGGGTGCGGGGACATCAAGCCTCCTGAAGGGCAAGTTCGGTGACAGCGGCCAGAGTTGGCGCACCCGCCGAACGGGACACGACGTTCCGGTGAACGCGGGGCGTCCGCCGCCCGACGGACCGCCGCCTCACCCCTTCCGAGCTAGGGAAAGCGCTTCCCCGCCCCCTTCGTCCCCTTCGCCTCTTTCCCCCTCCTCGTCCGACCGGGCCGCAGCCAGGGCCGTCGCCGGGTCCCGTGCCGCGATCCCGGCCGGAACCCAGCGCCCGCCCTCCTTGCGGTACGGCCACCAGCGACCGTCCCGCCCGAGCCGCACCTGACCGGACTCGCCGACCACCGTCCACCGGTTGCCCCGCGCCCGCAGCACCGGTCGTTCGTCCTCCTCCCAGGCCGACTCCAGCGCCGCACGCGCGCGTGCCAGCGCCTCGCCCTCCACCGTCCACTCCTCCTCCAGCACCGACAGGGCCGCCGCACCGCCGTGCCGCCAGGCCTGTACGGCCCGCGCCAACTGCTCCCGGCCGCGCCCCGACCCGGCGCCGAGCCGTTCGCCCACCGCGTCGGCCCCCGTCTCGCCGGACTCGCCCGCGGCCAGCCGCACCGCGTCCTGAGCGGCCGTCAGCCGCTCCGCCGGGGGAAGTGCGCCCGCTCCCTCGCGCAGGGCCTCCGCGAGCCGCAGACGGGCGGCTGCGGCCGTCCGGGCGGCCAGGATCCGCAGAGCCGCCGGCTCCACCCCGGGCGGCGCCGGGACGTCCGTGTCCCACGAGGGCGGAACACCCGGCTCCGAGGGAACCTCGGGCAGGGCGGGCAACGGCGGCAGGACGTCCCCCGCCGCATACGCCTCGGCCGCGTCCACCCCGTCCGGCCGAGCGGGCTCCGCCGCTGCGGGAGCGGCCGCGCCACGGGCCTGGAGCGCGTCCAGTACGGCCCGCTCGGCGCGTCCCCTGATCAGCAGCAGGAGGAACGGATCCTGGTCGAGCAGCCGCGCCACCTGGTAACAGAGTGCCGCGGTGTGACCGCAGTGGTCCCAGGCCCCGCAGTCGCACTCGGCCTCCAGCTCGCCGAGCCCCGGCAGCAGGGCGACCCCCGCCGTCTCCGCGTCCTCCACCAGATGTGGCGGCATCTCGCGGTCGAGGAGCGCGGCCACATGCCCCGACCGCTCCGCCGCCAGGTCCAGGAACCGGTCCCACTCCGGGTCGGAGAGCTCCTCCAGCATCACATCGGCCCGATGCGCCGTGCGGTCGCGCTCCCGTACGACGGCCGTGATGCGCCCCGGCCGCACCGACACCGCCCCCACGGCACCCGCCCGCGCCAGCCGGCGCCCCGACCGCACGCTCTCCGAGACCAGCGCGCCGTCCTCCAGCGCGGCCAGCCACGCCCGGCCCCACCAGCTCTGCGCGAAGCCCTTCCCGCGCGCGGGAGGCAACGCCGCGAACGTACGCTCCGGATCGCCTTCGTGTGCCTTCATCGCACGCCCCCACGCAGCTCGACCAGTTCCGCCAGTTCGCTGTCCGTCAGCTCCGTGAACGCCGCCTCGCCGGACCCCAGCACGGCGTCGGCCAGTCCCTGCTTGCGGCGCAGCATGTCCGCGATCCGGTCCTCGATCGTGCCCTCGGCGATCAGCCGGTGGACCTGCACCGGCCGGGTCTGCCCGATGCGGTACGCCCGGTCGGTCGCCTGCGCCTCCACAGCCGGGTTCCACCAGCGGTCGTAGTGCACGACGTGCTCCGCGCGCGTGAGGTTGAGGCCGGTCCCGGCCGCCTTCAACGACAGCAGGAACACGGGCACCTCCCCGTCCTGGAACCGCCCCACCATCGCCTCGCGCTCGGCCACGGGAGTCCCGCCGTGCAGGAACTGCGTCGGCACACCGCGTGCCGCCAGATGCCGCTCCAACAGCCGCCCCATGCGCACGTACTGCGTGAACACCAGGACGCCCGCCCCCTCGGCGAGGATCGTGTCCAGGAGCTCGTCCAGCAGTTCCAGCTTCCCGGAGCGCCCGGCAGCCCCCGGCCGATCCTCCTTGAGGTACTGCGCCGGATGGTTGCAGATCTGCTTGAGGCCGGTCAGCAGTTTCACGATCAGCCCGCGCCGCGCCATGTCGTCGGCCCCGGCGATCGCCGCCAGCGTCTCGCGCACCACCGCCTCGTACAGGCCGGTCTGCTCCGTGCTGAGCGACACCGGTCGGTCGGTCTCGGTCTTGGGCGGCAGCTCCGGCGCGATCCCCGGGTCCGACTTGCGCCGACGCAGCAGGAACGGCGCCACGAGCCGGGACAGCCGCTCCGCCGCGGCCGGATCCCCGCCGCCCTCCACCTCGCGCGCGTACCGTCTGCGGAAGGTGCCCAGCCGGCCCAGCAGACCCGGTGTCGTCCAGTCCAGGATCGCCCACAGTTCCGACAGGTTGTTCTCCACCGGTGTGCCCGTCAGCGCCACACGCGCGCGTGCCCCGAGGGTGCGCAGGGCGCGTGCGGTCGCCGAGTAAGGGTTCTTCACATGCTGCGCCTCGTCCGCGACGACCAGACCCCAGGGCACCTCGCCGAGCCGGTCCGCATCCAGCCTCAGGGTGCCGTAGGTCGTCAGCACGAACTCCCCGTCCGCCAGGGCGTCCAGCGCACGCCGCGGTCCGTGGAACCGGCGCACCGGAGTGCCCGGGGCGAACCGCTCGATCTCCCGCTGCCAGTTGCCCATCAGGGACGTCGGGCAGACCACCAGAGTCGGACCGGCCGCCGCGGCGTCCGACTGGCGGTGCAGATGAAGGCTGATCAGCGTGATGGTCTTGCCCAGCCCCATGTCGTCGGCCAGACAGCAGCCGAGCCCCAGCGAGGTGTTCCGCGCCAGCCAGTCCAGGCCGCGCCGCTGGTAGTCGCGCAGGGTCGCGTCCAGCGCGGGGGGCTGGTCGAGCGGCTCCTGCGCCCCGGGGTCCGTCAACCGCTCCCGCAGGCCCGCGAGCCACCCCGTGGGCTGTACCTCGACCACCTGGCCGTCCACCTCGGTGGACCCGGCCAGCGCGGCGCCCAGCGCCTCGACAGGCGTCACCTTGCCGTCCTGGTGCGCGCGGGCCCGGCGCGCTTCCTCCGGGTCGATCAGGACCCACCGGTCGCGCAGCCGGACGAGGGGCCGGTTGGCCTCGGCAAGCCGGTCCAGCTCCTCGCGCGTGAGCCGCTGGTCGCCCAACGCGAACCACCAGGTGAATGACAGCAGGGCGTCCGCCGACAGGAACGACGGGGTGTCCGGGCCGAAGCCGTTTCCGTCCGTGCCGACTCCCTCCGTGCCGTTTCCCTCCGTGCCGTCCTCCGGTGGGCCGACCACCGCGCGGGCGGTCAGGGCCGGGGCGAGCTCCCTCGGCCAGTGCACCTCGACCCCCGCGGCCGCCAGCGCCCGCGAGCCCTCCCCGAGCAGTTCGGCGATCTCCTCCTCGAGGAGACCGACGGCGTCCGGCACGGCGGCGGACAGCAGCGGTGTGAGCGCGGGCCAGGCCCGGGCCGCGCGGCGCAGCGCGAGCAGTGCGTCCCTGCGCGCGCGTGGACCGAAGCGACCCTGCACGGCCCCCGCTTCACCCCAGATCTCGGCGGCCTCCACGACGAGCGCGGGATCGCTGACGCTGTGCATCTGGGGCACGGCCCGGAACCGTGCCTCAGACGCGTCGGGCATCGGCTCCGACTCTCCGGGCTCGATCCCGGACACCTCGACGCGCAGCGAGAGCCGGACGCCCGCGTCGTGGCCCGCGGCGACATCGTCGGCCCAGGCACGCAGTTCCGGCAGCCGGCGTGGCTCAGGTGCCGCGTAGGCCGGTCCGCCGGTCACGAGCGGCGCCGCGGGGGAGCGGGGCAGCGCGTCGGCGACCGCGTCCAGGAAGGCCCGCAGCAGCCGTTCCGGATCCGGCAGCCGCAGCGGCGCGGCGGCGTCCACGGGCACGGCGTGCGCCTCGGGCGGCATGGAGGCGGCCAGTCGGCGGACGGCCTCGACGTCGTCCGGGCCGAGGGGGCCGATCCGCCAGGCGTCGTGGTCGTCCGGGGAAAGGCCGGGCAGCAGCTGCCCCCGCGCCACGAACCGCAGCGCCAGCAGCGATGCCGCGCCCCAGAACACAGTCGCCCGGTGCCCTTCCTGGGCGACACGCGCGTGTGCGAGAACCGGCAGGGCCTCCCGCACCGGTATCCGGACGGCACGCACGCGGGTGAGGGTCACGCCGACATCGGCGGGCCGGACGACCGGCAGATCCTCGACGGCCGCCGAGGCCGGGGAGAGACGGGAAGGGAGCCGGCCCCGGTCGGGTCGCCAGAACGCGACGGCGCCGGTGCGCGCCGGGACGGCGGGCACGAACACGGCTTGGCACCCGGCCAGTTCGGAGATCTCGGACACTGTTTCCACGGGAACCCTCTGCGCAGCGGTGAGTGCACTTCTCAAGTTTGACTAGCCGGGTCGGGGTCGCCGAGGGTACAGCATTCCCAGGGCCGCCTCAGAGCCGCCTCAGGGCTGCCTCGGGGTGGAGGTCAGGGACGTTTCAGGGTCGGTTCCGGAACCGCGCGCGGCGCGGACCCGTTTTCATGACAGAGAGCGGCAGGGGCCGCGAAGGAGGCGACGCACATGTCGAGGAACGCGAAGATCGCCGCCGGAGGTGTGGCGGTCGGGATTCTGCTGTTGATCTGGCTGCCCTGGTGGGCGGCTCTGCTGATCGTCCTGGGGGTTCCGGCGGCGGCCTACCTCACGCTGGATCCCGCACAGCGGCGCAGGCTGCGCCGCGTCACCCGCAAGGAGCTCGGTCGCTGACAGGGCTGTTGGCAGAGCCGGGCCGGAGAGCCGACGAGGGAGCCACCGGGTGCGAGGACCGCGGTGGGCGCGCGTCCCGGTGGGACGGGCGGGGCGTGACGCCCCCGCAGAGCGCCTCACCGCGGCTCTCGCACCGCCTCAGAACGGGCGTACGGCCATGTCGTCCAGCGCTTTCAGGAGTCCCGGCAGTTCCGGTCCCCGGCCGACCGGGAGCACCTCGCCGGGCCGCGTGTCCAACAGGAGGAACGCGATGTCGTCGGTCCGAGCCACGAGCGACCAGCCGGGGCCGTCGGCGCGCAGGGTGCGGGCATCGCCGGGCGCGAACGACGACCGTACGCGACCCGGTGGCGGTGGAGTCTCCACATAGGCACGGGCCTCGGCCAGCACCCGCCGGATGTCGCCGTGTTTTGTCGGCGGGGTCTGCCCGGCCTCGGTCCCGTCCGCGTCCCGGTCGCTGCCGCCTTCCGTGTTCGGGCCGCCGTCCTGCTCCGCCGCGTCCGCCCCGGCCTCGGCGTCCACCGGGCCGGAGCCCTCGGCGCGCCCCGCCGTGTCGGCCTCCGTGACGAAGTCGGCGTCGTCTATCCGGTCCCGCCACAGGGTCCACTGGACCGCGATCTCGTCGGCCCCCAGGCGCCGCGTGGCCGGACCCCACACGGAGGTGTCCGGCGGGGTCAGCGCGGGCCCGTCGGTGATCTCCGGGGCGGGATCGTGCGGTGCGGGCACACCGGGCGCCGCGACGGCGACGTCCAAGGGCCACCCGGGCAGCGCCGCGACCACCGTCCGCTCGTCGGGCGACAGCTCGTGCTCCATGCCGCAGTCCCACGACGCGATCGCGACCGCCACGAGCGACACGTCGTCGATGACGACCGTCCATCGCGCGCCCTCGCCGTCCTGGCCCAGCACCAGGCCGTAGCCTTCGGCCAGCGGCGCGAGGTCGAGCGCCGCGCAGGCCTCCGGGTAGTCGTCCCCGAGCGCCGCCGGGAACTTCGCCGGCGTCAGCAGCGCCGCCGTGAGCACATAGAGCGCGTCGTCCGCGGCGGCGACGGTGTCCTCGTCCGTCCCGGCCATCCCAGCCTCCCCATCCGTTGGTCCAACGGCGCGCACCCTAGTGCGGCGGGAAGGGGCTTGTCACGACTCCCCGGCATACCCGGAGCTGCTGTTTTCCGGCCTGACGGGGCGAAACGGCCACCCTTCACCGATCTGTCACACGCCGGGGAGCCCCAGCAGCGCCCGCGCCACGGTCCCGGGTGACTGGTCGCGCTCCCGCGCGAGGGCGACGACGGCACGGCAGGCGAGTTCATTGACCCCGAAGGACAGCGCCTCCGGCGACACCCAGCCCGCCGCCTCCTCGATCCGGTCCTGATCGTCCTCCGCGCGGGCGGAGACGTACACCGCGGCCGCCTCGAACAGATTGTGCGGGCGTTTCGCGGCGGCGGAACCCTTCCCGGAGGCGGGCCGTGACCTGCCGGGGCCGTCGGGCGACGGTGTGCTCCGCGCTCCGAAGAGCCTCGCACCGGCCTTGCGGATCCTGTCGAACATGGTGACGACCTTCCCCGAGATGGCGGTACGCCTTTGCACCGGTCCTTTCACCTCCCTTTACCCAACCTGGAGCAGGACGTGTCTGCCGCGGACCGTGCCCGGCCGGTGATCCGCTGAGCGGACTTCTGGTTGACGTGAACTAAGCGACTGCTTAGTCTGTGACCGGTGCTGGCTTGCGCAGCATGCCCGAATGCCGTCCCCGATCGGATACGCCCCATGGACTCCCTGCTGCTCTCCCGCCGCGACCTGGACTTCCTGCTCCATGACTGGCTGGACGTCACGGCCCTGACCCGCCGGTCCCGTTACGCCGACCACGACCGGGACACCTTCGACGCCGTGCTGGACCTCAGCGAGGCCATCGCGACCCGGCACTTCGCCCCGCACAACAAGAAGAACGACGCGGAGGAGCCCCGCTTCGACGGGGAGCGGGTGCACATCATCCCGGAGGTGAAGGAAGCCCTGCGCGTCTTCGCCGAGGCCGGGCTCACCGGCGCCGCCATGGACTACGAGGTCGGTGGGCAGCAACTGCCCACCGTGGTCGCCAACGCCTGCATGGCCTGGTTCCAGGCCGCCAACGTCGGCACCGCCGCGTATCCGTTCCTCACCATCGGCAACGCCAACCTGCTCCAGGCGCACGGGAGCAAGGAGCAGATCGACGCCTATGTGCGGCCCATGGTCGAGGGCCGTTTCTTCGGCACCATGTGCCTCTCCGAGCCGCAGGCCGGCTCCTCGCTGGCCGACATCACCACCCGGGCCGTGCCGCAGGACGACGGGACGTACCGGATCACCGGCACCAAGATGTGGATCTCCGCCGGCGACCACGAACTCAGCGAGAACATCGTCCATCTGGTGCTCGCCAAGATCCCCGGCGGACCGGCGGGCGTGAAGGGCATCTCGCTGTTCGTCGTGCCGAAGTTCCTCGTCGGGGCGGACGGCGAGGCGGGGGAGCGCAACGACGTCGTGCTGGCCGGCCTCAACCACAAGATGGGCTACCGCGGCACCACCAACACCCTGCTCAACTTCGGTGAAGGCCGGTACACCCCGGGCGGTGCTCCGGGCGCGGTGGGCCACCTGGTCGGCGAGGCCCACCACGGGCTCGCGTACATGTTCCACATGATGAACGAGGCCCGTATCGGCGTCGGGATCGGCGCCACCGCACTCGGCTACACCGGCTACCTGCACGCCCTCGACTACGCCCGCACCCGCCCTCAGGGCCGCCCGCTGACGGGCAAGGACGCGAACGCCCCGCAGACACCCATCATCGAACACGCCGACGTCCGCAGGATGCTGCTGGCCCAGAAGAGCTACGCGGAGGGCGCCCTCGCGCTCAGCCTGTACTGCAGCCGCCTCCTCGACGAGGAGCGCACCGCCGAGCGGGAGCCCGAGCGGGCCCGTGCCCGACTGCTGCTCGACATCCTGACGCCCATCGCCAAGAGCTGGCCGGCGCAGTGGTGCCTGGCCGCCAACGACCTCGCCATCCAGGTGCACGGCGGCTACGGCTACACCCGTGAGTACAACGTCGAGCAGTTCTACCGGGACAACCGTCTCAACCCCATCCATGAGGGCACGCACGGGATCCAGGGACTGGACCTGCTCGGCCGCAAGGCCGTCATGAACGGCGGCGCGGGGCTGAAGCTCCTCCTGGAGACCCTCGCGGCGACCGTCGCCCGAGCCACGGCGGCCGGTGGTGAGGCGGCCGAGCTGGCCGCCCACCTGGAACGGGCCGCGGGCCGTGTCGCGCGGACCACCGCCACGCTGTGGTCCACCGGAGACCCCGCGACCGCGCTGGCCAACGCCTCCGTATACCTCGAAGCCGTCGGTCATGTGGTGCTGGCCTGGATCTGGCTGGAGCAGTTCCTCGCGCTGGGGGACAGGACGGATGGCTTCCACCAGGGCAAGCGGCAGGCGGCCCGGTATTTCTTCCGCGTGGAACTCCCGCGGACCGGACCGCAGTTCGACCTGCTGGACAGCCTGGACCTGACCGCGGGGGACTGCCGGCCCGAGTGGTTCTGATCGACAGGCGGGGTCAGCGGTAGGTGTTGTTGCTGGTGTGCTCGCCCTTGAGCCAGGACGCGAGGTCGGCGTGGGCGGTGCGCCGGCGGTCCGCGTCGCTCTCGTGGATCCCGGGGGCGTCGTGGGTGAATTCGAGGAGCAGGCCGTTGGGGTCGCTCGTGTAGAGGGAGCGGCAGTAGCCGTGCTCCAGGACGTAGGTCTCGTCGGGCCGCCAGCGGGCCGTCTCCAGCCGTTCGGCGATCGCGTTCTGCACCTCCTCGGTGACCTTGAGCGCGATGTGCTGGAACGGCGAGTGGGGCATCTCGGGACCGAACTGCCTCTGGTCCTCGGGGTCGGCGAACTGGAAGAAGGCGAGGGCGCTGCCGTCGCCGAGGCCGTAGAAGGTGTGGCAGTACGTGCGGACCGCGCCGAAGAGTTCGTCCGCCTCCTTCCAGGTCGCGATGAGGGGCAGGCCGATGAGGTCCTCGTAGAAGGCCCGGGTCGCCTCCTGGTCGCGCGTGACGTAGGCGTTGTGGTGCAGCCGCGACGGCAGCGCCGCGGCGGCGACTTCAGAGGAGGAGGCGGAGGAGGCGGAGGCGGAGGAAACCTGAGTCATCGTCGACTCTCCTTTGAGTTCCCTGGACGCGAAGGTCGCCGGGGAGAGGATTCATGTGGCGGACATCTGTCCGCTGTGCGGTCACTGGTCGATACCTTCTGCCCTGAGGCTCCCGGCGTCAAGCCTTGGGGAGGGCTGATCGCGCCCAGGGCGGCCCGCTGCCGGAGGAGGGGCCGGAGTGCGGACAGACGGCAGTAACCTGGACACCCATCAGTGGAGCGACCGAGGGGCGCAGCAGATGCCGCGTACGGGCACCGGGCCTGATTTCATCGAAGCGCTGGCCAGAGGGCTGGAGGTCATCGCCGCCTTCGCCCCGCAGCGGCCGGTGATGTCGCTGTCCGAGGTGGCGGCGACGACCGGTCTCGCCCGGCCGACGGCCCGGCGAATCCTGCTGACGCTCGAGGAACTCGGCTACGTGCGGAGCTCGGACAAGGGCTTTGCGCTCACCCCTCGTGTGCTCGACCTCGGCGCGGCGTACATCGGCTCGCTCGGACTGTGGGACGTGGCCCGGCCGCACATGGAGCGTCTGGTGGCCCGCACGGGCGAGTCCTGCTCGGTCGCGCAGCTCGACGGCAGCGACATCGTCTACGTCGCGCGCGTCGCCGTTCCGAAGATCGTGACGCTCGCGGTACAGATCGGCACCCGCTTCCCGGCGCTGCAGACCTCGTTGGGCAAGGTGCTGCTGGCGGCGCTGGAGCCGGAGGAACTGGAGAGGACGCTGGCGATCCCGACCCGTTCCGGGCTCGTCCCGCGGTGGCGGCCCGGCCCGGACGAGCGGAACGCGGCCCTGCGCGAGGTGCGGGCCCGCGGCTGGGCCCTGGCCGACGAGGATCTGGCGCTGGGCATCCGCTCCGTCGCCGTGCCCCTGCGCGACGGGGAGGGCCGGGTGATCGCGGCGGTGAACGTCAACGTCCATGCCGCCGAGACCTCGGTGCGCACCCTCCTGGACGACCACCTGCCGCTCGTTCTGCAGGTGGCGGGTGACATCAGCTGTGACTTCGCCCGGCTGGCCGCCGTCCCGCACGCGATGGCCACCCCTCGGCCCTGACCCTTCCCCGCTGCCCCGAGCGACCCTGCGCCGGCCGTGAAGTTGCTCTGTGCCCTGTGCCGCTAGGGGGTCGGCATGCCACACTTCCGATTTGGCGGACAAGTGTCCGCTGTGCGGTCGGAGGGATGATGTCATGAAGATGCCCGCTCGATCGGGGGTATCGGGCCAGGGCCCCGGGCCACTGTCGGGACTGCTGGTCGCCGACTTCTCCCGGGTGCTGGCAGGCCCGTACGCGACCATGCTCCTGGCGGACCTCGGTGCCGAGGTGGTCAAGGTCGAGTCGCCCGGCGGAGACGAGACCAGGACGTGGATGCCGCCGACCCGGGGCGAGACGTCGACGTACTACCTCGGCGTCAACCGCAACAAGCGCTCCATCGCGCTCGACCTGCGCGCGGGGGACGACGCCGCGGCGGCCCGTGAGCTCGCGCACCGGGCGGACGTCGTGATCGAGAACTTCAAGCCGGGCACGCTCGCCAAGTACGGCCTGGACTTCGGTGCCGTCGCGGCCGCGAACCCCGGGGTGGTCTACGCCTCGATCAGCGGCTTCGGCTCCGGAGCCGGGCGTCACGTGCCCGGCTACGACCTGATGGTCCAGGCGATATCGGGCCTGATGAGTCTCACGGGGGATCCGGACGGCGAGCCCTACCGGGCCGGCATCTCCGTCTTCGACGTGATGGCCGGCAACCACGCCGCCATCGGCATCCTCGCGGCACTGCGGCACCGTGACGCGACCGGCCGGGGTCAGCACGTCGAGGTCAACCTGCTGTCCTCGGCACTGTCCGGCCTGGTCAACCACAGTTCCGCCTACGTGGCCGGCGGCACCGTGCCCTACCGGATGGGCAACGCCCACCCGAGCGTCTTCCCCTACGAGCCCTTTGCCACCGCGGACCGCGACCTGATCGTCGCCGCCGCCAACGACGGGCAGTTCCGGCGCCTGTGCGAGGTCCTCGGCATTCCCGGGACGGCCGACGACCCCAGATTCGCGCGCAACAAGGACCGCACCGCCCGCCGTGCGGAACTACGTCCGCTGCTGGTGGAACGGCTGGCCACGCGCGGCGCGGCCGAATGGTTCGACGCGCTCGTCGCGGCGGGGGTGCCGGCCGCGCCGATCAACACCATCGACGGGGGATTCGCCCAGGCGGAGCGCTTCGGACTCGACCCGGTCGTCGAGGTGGGCGAGGGCGAGCGGGCCGTACCCATGGCACGTCACCCCATCACGTTCTCGACGACCCCGGCCCGCTACGAGCTGCCGCCTCCCGAACTCGACGAGCACGGACCCGAACTGCGCAAGTGGCTGGCGACACCACAAGCCGCGCAGACGGCACAGGAGGGCGTCCATGGCCTCCATGGCTGACGAGCCCGCTTCCTACCCCACGGCACTGGGCGCCTCCTCCCGCACCTCGATCACGCTGCTCGGCCAGGATCTCGCCCGCGACGTCATGGGCGAGGTCGGCTTCGGTGAACTCGCCTACTGGCTCGCCACCCAGCGCCGCCCCACCCGCGGCCAGGTACGGGTGTTCGAGGCCGTACTGGCCGCGCTCGCCGATCACGGCTTCACCCCCACCGCGATCGTCACCCGCCTCACCTATCTGTCGGCGCCGGACTCGGTACAGGGCGCGCTGGCCGCCGGGCTGCTGGGCGGTGGCTCCCGCTTCCTCGGGGTCACCGAGGACACCGGGACCTTCCTGCACGACGTGCTGGAACGCCACACCGGCCCTCTGCCGTGCGACGAGGCGGAATGGGACGCGCTCGCCCTCGAAACGGTCCGGGCACAGCGGGCGGCCGGACGCTTCGTGCCGGGCCTGGGCCATCACGTCCACAAGGACGGCGACCCGCGCACCCCCCGCCTCCTGGAGATCGCCGCAGAGGAGAATCAGTTCGGCCCCCATCTGTCCCTGTTCGCCGCGATCGGCCGGACGCACCCTCAGGTCCTGGGCAAGACCCTGCCGCTGAACGGCGCCGGGGTGTGCGGAGCCGCACTGGCCGACCTCGACCTGCCCATCCCGCTGCTGCGCGGCTTCGCGCTGCTGGCCCGCACGGCAGGGCTGATCGGCCAACTCGCCGAAGAGATGCGGCATCCGGTCGCGAACGACATCTTCCTCTCCGTCGACCTGAACAACCAGCCCGTCGCACCCGACCCGCACCCCGGGAGCCTGCCGTGAGCCGGTCATCGAGGCGCGAGCCCTTCGTCCTGCTCGTCCACGGCGCCCACCACGGCTCCTGGTGCTGGCAAGAAGTCACCGAGCGGCTGCACCTGGCGGGCCTGCGCAGCCATGCCGTCGACCTCCCGCTCACCTCCTTCACCGACGACACCGAAGCGGTGCGCGACGCGGTCCGGTCCAGGGCACGGCACGGCCCCGTCCTGCTCGTCGCCCACAGCTACGCCGGCCTGCCGGTCTCGGCCGGCGGCCACGCGGCGGCCCGCCTGGCCTACATCGCCGCGCGGATGCCGCTGCCCGGCGAGTCACCGGCCCGGTCGACGCCTCGATGGAACGACCCGGCCTTCCGCCAGGCACTGCGGACAGCTCCCGACGGCACGGTCACCCTGCTGCCGCGCGCCCGCGAGTCGCTCTACTCCGCCACGCCCGCGCAGCACGCCGAACGCGCGGCGGCACTCTGGCGGCCCATGCGCAGCCGGGTGCCCGACACCCCCCTCGACGACCCCGCGTGGCTGACCGTCCCCAGCGCCTACGTCGTGTGCACCGGCGACCGGGCGGTCCGGCCGGACGCCCAGCGCAGCTGCGCCGCGCGCGCCACCGCACGCCTCGAACTCGACTGCGACCACTCGCCGTTCTACTCGGCGCCCGAACCGCTGACCCGGTTCTTGGCCGCGCAGGCGGGTCTCCTCGCGCAGCGGACACCGGGGTCCGCCCTGGAGAGGCCCGAGAACACGGGGTGAATCCCGGAAGGGAGAGCCGGGCGGAACGGATCTGGTTAGAGTCACGGCGACAGAAAGGGAACCCTACGGTGAAGCGATTCGAGCGGCTCGAGCAGATTCGGCGCATGGACCCGTACCGGGACGCCTACGAGATCTACCGGCTCTCCGCGGCGTACGAGTTCCCCTGGGACTTCACCCGCGCCCTCGAACTCGCCCTCTACCGCACCTACGCGGTGCCCGGCATCGGCCGGCTGCTGGCCGAGACGGCGGAGCTCACCGACCGCTCCCAGAAGCGCTACGACGACACGTCCCTGCTCCTGGACGCCGTCATCGAGCACGGATTCGACAGCGAGCGGGGCCGGACGGCGGTGCGTCGCATCAACCAGATGCACCGCAGCTACGACATCGGCAACGACGACCTGCGGTACGTGCTCTGCACGTTCGTCGTCATGCCCAAACGGTGGACCGACGCCTACGGTTGGCGGCGGATGTCCCGCCACGAGATCGTGGCCTCCACCGTCCACTACGGCACGCTCGGCCGCCTCATGGGGATCCGGGGCATCCCCGAGACCTACGAGGAGTTCGAGGACTGTCTCGACGCCTACGAGAAGGCCCACTTCGCCTGGGACGAGCAGGCGCGCCGGGTCTCCGACGCCACGCTGGACCTGATGGCCTCCTGGTATCCACGGGTGCTCGCCCCCGTCCTGCGCACCGCCACCCTCGCCCTGCTCGACGAGCCGCTCCTCACGGCCTTCCGCTACAGCCCACCGAGCCCGGCCGTCCGCGCGCTGGTCCGCGGGGCCGTACGCGCGCGTGGACGGGCGGTGCGACTGCTCCCGCCCCGCCGCGGCCCCCACTACGCGCGGCAGAACTGGGAGATCAAGGGCTATCCGAACGGCTACCGCCTGGAGGATCTGGGCACCCGCCCGGTACCCGGGCTGCGCGGCTGTCCGGTACGGCATGCCAGGGGCGAGTCGGCCGCCGAGTGAGTCCAGGGTCTCGCGCAGCCGACTGATCTCGGCCGCCGAGGTGGCCGGGGCGATGGTCAGCACACCCCGCCGGAACGGGTCGTCGAGTTCCTCGGCGCGCAGGGGCCGGTCACCGTCACCGTGGCCTGCGCGGCGGGGTCGTCCCGGCACCGCAGGAAGGTGAGGTCCGTGCACCAGCGGATTTCGTCGGTGATGTTGTGCTCGCGCTCGTCGGCCTTCCCGGGCACGGCATCAGCGACCGTCCCGAGGACTTCGGGTACACCCCCGAGGAGCACGCCGACGCCTTGGCGGCCGCCCTGGACGCGGCACGGGTGAGCGGTGCGGAACTCGTCGCCCACAGCATGGGTTCCGTGGCCATCGCCCTGGCCCACCGCCGACCGGAGCCGCCTCGGAGGCCAACCGGCTTGGCCACGACTGTGCCGTCACGCACCGTCCGGTTCCTGGATTCTCGCCGTCAACGGACCGTGATCACCCTGGGTGATGCTTTGGGGGTGGGTCGGGGTGCGCGCGCGGGGCGTGCGCCCCATGAAAGTCCTGGTGTGACACAGAACACGGCAGGTATGGGCAGAAGTGTTCGCAACGTCACCCGGACGGGTTAGGGCTGGTCAGAGGGCTACAGAGGGTAACTAGCGGTGCTTGTTGAAGCCTGCACTGTACCGGTGGATCGGGACGCTCGGTGATTTTTTGAGGCGGCCATGAGTGATCCGTCCGCCGAATCACTTAGGTAGGTGTCAGGCCCAACGGGCTGCCGGTGCACACCAGTTGGCACCGGCCTCAGCCGACCCACGATGGAGAGGAACAGCCTGACCATGTGCCGTGCCGACGGGAGGCCCGCATGAGCCACGACGACGCCGCGGAGGGAGCGCCGCCCCCCGCTCAGGGGGCCGGGCTGGCGCAGTCCATGTACCTGCCGCTGGACCTGCCGCTGGACTTCGAGGCCTTCTACCTCGGCCACCAGGAGGTGTTCCACGCCTACGCCGAGGTCCACTTCGGTACCCGCGAAGCCGCCGAAGACGTCATCCACGAGGTGTTCCTCAAGATTCACGCCGGGTGGACCGAACTGCTGAGCGCGGGCAACCTCGAGCAGGGGGCCTGGGCGATCGTGCGGCGGGCCGTGCACGACCGCCTCGAACTGGAAGGGCGCGCGCCGGCCTTCGTCATCAACGGCCCCATCACCCAGGCCATGGACAAGGCCCTGGTCACCGCCCGGGACAAGCTGCAGAGGATGGAGTCCAGCAGCGGCCTGTACGAGGCGATCGCCGAGCTGCCCAACCGCCAGTTCGAGGTCATCGTCCTGCGCTACATCCTCGGCTACCCCACCGCCAAGGTCGCCTGGTACGTCGGCATCGACGAACGCACCGTCGGCCACCACCTGCGCCGCGGCAAGGAACGCCTGCGCATCAAGCTCGGCCTGCCCGACGAACGCAAGAGGCCCAAGCGAAAGGGAGAAGGACCGTGACCACCCTCGACACCCTCCTGGACGACGCCCGCCTGCCGGTCACCGCCCCGCGCCGCTTCGACGTCGCCGCGGGCCTGCGCCGCCTCGCCGCCGACGCCTCCCGCTCCACCCCCACCACCGAGATCGCCCGCGCGGCCCAGGCCGGTCAGCGCCTGGGCATCGTGTGCCGGTGGGTCCTCAACGAACCCGCTGCCGCCGACCATGTCGCCAAGATCGCCGAAGACCCCGACCGCGGGCCGCTCACCGAGGCCCATATGGACGTCGACGGCGCCCTCGTCTTCGCCTGCCTGCTCTACCTCACCGGCCATGCCGAATCCGCCCAGTTCTGGTGGCAGCTCGCCGCCGGCGCCGGAAGCCGTGCCGCCGCCTACTGCCTGCACCTGCACCACCTGGCCCTAGGGGAGTCCAAGCGCTCCTGGCACTGGTTCCACCAGCTCACCCACTCCATGGCCGACACCACACCGCCCGACGCCACCTTCCTCGAAGGCCTGGAGATCTTCGCCCGCTACGTCCGCATCAACGGCTCCCGTGCCCTGCCCCCGACCGGCCGTCTGGAGAACGAAGTCGACCGCCTCGCCGCACGCACACCCGACGCCTCCGTCATCGTCGCCCGGCCCGACCAGCAACTGGTCGACAGCCTCCAGGAGTTCACCGCCAGCCGCTGACCCGGCCCGGCGCCACAAGCAAACGGGGAGTCCCCTCCCGGCCACCGGTTCCAAGGCCACCGGCCGGACGGACTCCCCACCACGACGCCAACGGAAAGGGACGTCTCCCATGAGCCCCAGCCCCCACCCACCCCTCACCGGCAGGAAACGGCGGACCTCCGCCCTGGCCTGGCTCGCCCGCCGCCGGCGCACCGCGCTCACCCATCTCCTGCGCGGGGCCTGCTACGGCATCGGCACCGGCCTCATCGGGCTCTTCTTCGTGTGGGCGGAGAAGTACATGGTGTGACCTCGACCGACAAGCATGCGAGAAGGGCATGCCCACTTCAGCCGTGGCAGGCGGCTGCTCCCGGCCGCGTGCGGAGCGCTGCCGCGTCGTCTCGTCGGCCGCTTCGACTTCCCGGGCCCGGCACTGTCTGTGCGCGTGGCGGATGGTCGTCAAGTCTTCGTCGACGCCGACCATGTCCCTCTCCATGGCGAACGCAGTGGTGTGCTCGCCCGGGAGGTCGCCGCGGCCGTGTGAGCCGTCAGCCGTCCCGGACGGCCAGGGCGAGGAATCGGGTGTCCTCGTCGACGTACGAGGTCATGCGCCAGCCGGAACCGGCCAGCAGGGGGCGCAGGTTCGGCTCCGCGCGCAGGTCCTCCGGCGTGAGCTGCCGTCCCTGGCGTGCGGCGAGGGCGGCCCGTCCGATCGGATGGAACAGCGCCAGGACGCCGCCGGGGCGCACCACCCGGGCCAGCTCCCGCAGGTTCTCCGCCGGCCGGGGGAGATGGGCGATCAGCCCCGCCGCGAACACCGCGTCGAGCGACTCGTCCCGCAGGGGGAGCGCGGCGACGTCGGCGAGCAGCAGCCGCCCCGCGCGGTCACGTCCGGCCCGTACGGCGGCCTGGAGCATGGCCGGGGTCAGATCGGCCCCGACGACCACTCCCGAGGGCCCCACGGCCGTCCGCAGCGGCGGCAGGGCCCGTCCGGTGCCGCAGCCGGCGTCCAGCACGCGGCTGCCCTCCCGCAGTCCGAGCTCGTCGACGGCCGCCGCGTAGACGGGGCCGTCGTCGGGGAAGCGGGTGTCCCAGTCCGCCGCCCGCGCGCCGAAGAACTCCTGGACATGTGTGTGGTCGTCGCTCATGGTCCGCATGATCCCTCACCGTCAGGGAGGATGTCGCTGTGCGCAGGTTCGAGCGCGTGACGATCAGGTCGGCGCACTTATGTGTCACATTCCATCACCTTTCGAAATGCGCCCCCTTTGTGCACCCGTGCCCCCACTAGCGTCCCCTGGCCATGGGACACCTGGACCACGCCGCCTTCGGCTGGCTGACCCCCGTACTGTCGTACGTGATGGCGTGCATAGGCGCCGCCCTCGGGCTGCGCTGCACCGTGCGCGCCCTCGGCGCCACCGGGCGCTCACGGCGCAACTGGCTGATCACCGCCGCCTCCGCGCTCGGCACCGGCATCTGGACCATGCACTTCGTGGCCATGCTCGGCTTCGCCGTCGGCGGCACCGACATCCGCTACGACGTTCCGCTGACCGTGCTCAGCCTTCTCGTCGCCATGGTCGTCGTCTGCGCCGGTGTCTTCGCCGTCGGATACGGCCGTGACCGCACGCGCGCGTTGCTGATCGGCGGGCTCACCACCGGGGTCGGCGTGGCGAGCATGCACTACCTGGGCATGGCCGCGGTCCGACTGCACGGCGACGTCTCCTACGATCCGACGCGCGTCGCCCTCTCCGTCCTGATCGCCGTCGTCGCCGCGACCGCGGCCCTGTGGGCGGCGCTCAACATCAAGTCGCCGATCGCGGTCACCGTCGCCTCGCTGGTCATGGGCGCGGCGGTCAGCAGCATGCACTACACCGGCATGTTCGCGGTGAACGTGCACGTCACACCTTCCGGAGCGGTGCTGCCCGGGGCCACGGCGATGCAGTTCATCTTCCCCCTCGCCGTCGGCCTCGGGTCCTATCTCTTCCTGACCTCGGCCTTCGTCGCGCTGTCGCCCACCACGGGCGAGCGCGAGGCATCAGCCTCGGCCCAGCAGCCGCTGGAGAGCGGTGCCGTCCGCGGTCCGGCCCGGACCGTGTGACCGGGCCGGACCGCACGCCCCGATCCGTTCCGGACGGCGCGTCCCCCGAACTTCTTCCGAGCGAGGAGGCCATGCGTACACCCCGTAGGACCCCCACCGCCGGCGCCGAGACGCCGCCCCCGGTGCGCGGGCGGCGCGCCCACGCCGGGCCCCCCGCCGACGAGGGCCCGGACGAACAGCCGGGCGCGCCGGCCGACGCGACACCCCCGCGCGCGGGACGTCGGCACCTGCGGCCGCGCACCGTACGGGCCAAGATCATCTGCCTGCTGATGGTGCCGGTCGTCTCCCTGCTGGCCCTGTGGGCGTACGCCACCGTCAGCACCGCCCAGGACATCTCCCGGCTGCGCCAGCTGCAGCGCGTGGACTCCCAGGTCCGTACGCCCGTCGCGGCGGCGGTGGCCGCCCTGCAGAACGAGCGGGCGGCCGCCGTACGGTACGCGACCGAACCCGCGGCCGGGCAGGACGACGACCTCGGGCGGCTCGCGGAGCGCACGGACGCGGCCGTGGCCCGGCTCCGCCTCGGCGACCACAGCACCGTCGCCGACGGCCAGGACCTGCCCGCCGGAGTCGCCCGGCGGCTCGAGACCTTCGTCTCCGGCGCCGAGGCCCTGCACCCGCTGCGGACCGCCGTGCTCGACGGCGACGCCGACTGGCGGGACGCCTACGACCGGTACACCGCCACCCTCTCGGCGGCGTTCCAGGTCGACGGCGCGCTCTCCGGCATCCAGGACGCCGAACTCGGCTCCGACGCGCGCGTGCTGCTCGAATTCTCCCGCGCGGGCGAGGCCCTCGCCCAGGAGGACACCGTCCTCGCGAGCGCCCGTCTGACCGGCCGCCTGGACGGCGAGCGCCTGCGGCTGTTCACCGGCGCCGTCGCCACCCGCCGTACCTTGGCCGAGTCGGCCGCCGCCGACCTGCGCGGACCCGAACGCACCGCCTGGCAGCGCCTCGCCGCGGGCAGCGCCTACACCGCTCTGGCCGCCACCGAGGACCGCGTGCTGGCGGGCGGATCGGGCGCGAAAGCGCTTTCGGCCGCTTCGGGGGCCACCTGGGACAAGGCCCACGCGCGCGTGCGGGACGACCTGCGCGGAATCGAGTCGGCCGCCGGACGCGACGTCGCGGACCGCGCCGACCCGTTCACCCGGGGAGCGCTCACCCCCGCGGGCGCCGCGGTCCTCTTCGGTCTCGCCGCCGTCGTCGCGTCGCTCGTGATCTCCGTACGCATCGGACGCGGACTCGTCGTGGAACTCGTCAGCCTGCGCAACAGCGCCCTGGAGATCGCCCGGCGCAAACTTCCCGAGGCCATGCGCCGACTCCGCGCCGGGGACGAGATCGACATCCGCGCGGAGGCGCCGCCCGGACCGGCCGCCGAGGACGAGACCGGCCAGGTGGCCGAGGCCCTGACCACCGTGCACCGGGCCGCGCTGCGGGCGGCGGTGGAGCGTGCCGAACTCGCCAGCGGCATCTCCGGGGTCTTCGTCAACCTCGCCCGCCGCAGCCAGGTCCTCGTCCACCGCCAGCTGAGCCTCCTGGACAGCATGGAGCGCCGCTCCGACGACCCCGATGAGCTGAGCGACCTCTTCCGGCTCGACCATCTCACCACCCGCATGCGGCGCCATGCCGAGAGCCTGATCATCCTCTCGGGAGCGGCCCCGGGCCGCGCCTGGCGTATGCCGGTCTCCCTGACCAACGTGGTCCGCGCCGCGGTCTCCGAGGTCGAGGACTACGCGCGCGTGGAGGTACGGCAGCTTCCCGAGACCTCCGTCGTAGGCGCCGCCGTTGCGGACCTCACCCATCTGCTCGCCGAACTCGTCGAGAACGCCGCCCAGTTCTCCCCGCCGCACACGCGCGTGCGCGTCACGGGCGAACCCGTCGGCAACGGCTACGCCGTCGAGGTGGAGGACCGCGGGCTCGGCATGGGCAAGGAGACCCTCGCGGAGGCCAACCGGCGCATCGCGCAGTCCGAGGCGCTCGACCTGTTCGACAGCGACCGGCTCGGGCTGTTCGTCGTCAGCAGGCTCTCCGCCCGCCACGGCGTCAAGGTGCATCTGCGGACCTCGCCCTACGGCGGCACCACCGCGGTCGTCCTGCTGCCGACGGCCCTGCTGCACGGCGGGAAGCCGGAACGTTCCGCCCTGGAGGCGGCGGAGGCCGAGGAGTCCACGGCACGCGAGTACGCGCGCGTGCCCGTCCCCGACCGGCCGATGCCCGGGCCGGAGGCCGTCCCCGGACCGGAGGCCGTATCCGCGCCCGCCGACCGGCCCGCCCTGGTCGCCCCCGTCCGCGCCGCCGCCGAGCCGGCCGTCGCCGACCCCCCGCCTCCTGGAGTCACCGCCTTGCGTCTGCATCGCCCGCCGGACGACGCCGAGGGATCGGACGACCTCCCGCGCCGGGTCCGGCAGGCGCACCTCGCCCCCCAACTGCGCAGGTCGCCCGCCGAGGAACCGCCTCGGGAGACCCGCCCGCGCGACGACGGGCGCACCCCCGAACTGGTGCGCGACCGGATGGCCGCCTACCGGGCCGGCTGGGCACGCGGCGGCGGCAGGCAACCCGGCCGGGGCGGAGCCCCGCATCCCGCACCCGGCAGCGACAGCAGCGAAGGAGACCCCGCATGATCCAGGACCCGAGCACGAGGCCGGCCCAGAGGTCCGGTGAACTCGACTGGCTGCTGGACGACTTGGTGATGCGCGTCAGCGCGGTACGGCACGCCGTGGTGCTGTCCAACGACGGCCTCGCCGTCGGCGCCTCCACCGGCCTCAGCCGTGAGGACGCCGAACACCTCGCGGCCGTCGCCTCCGGCTTCCACAGCCTCGCCAAGGGCGCCGGCCGTCACTTCGGCGCCGGCGGCGTCCGGCAGACCATGGTGGAGATGGACGACGGCTTCCTGTTCGTGGCCGCCGCCGGAGACGGCTCCTGCCTCGCCCTCCTCACCGCCGTCACCGCCGACATCGGCCTGGTCGCCTACGAGATGGCGCGGCTGGTCAAACGGGTCGGCGAGCACCTCTTCACCGGCCCGCGCACGGGCGCGCGGCCGCCCGCCGCCGGATGAGACGAGAGAGCGACCGGCCGACATGACCGAGGACATGACCGGCGTCCCGCACGAGCCGGGCAGCCAGTGGTACGACAACGAGGCCGGACCCCTGGTGCGCCCGTACGCCATGACAGGCGGCCGCACCAAGCCGGGCCCCACCGGAGTGCGCTTCGATCTGATCGCCCTGGTCACCCTGGACCCGGAGGCGCCCGACGCGGACGGCCCGGCACTCGGACCCGAGCACCATGCGCTCATCGACCTGTGCCGCACCGAGACGCAGTCGGTCGCCGAACTCGCGGCGGGCGCGGACCTGCCCGTGGGGGTGGTCCGGGTCCTCCTCGGCGACCTCCTGGAGCTCGGCCTCGTCACCGTCAGCCGGCCGGTCCCGCCCGCGCATCTGCCCGACGAACGCATCCTCCGCGAGGTGATCGAGGGGCTGAGGGCCCTGTAGCCCCTGCGGACGCACACCCGAGCCGACCCGGACGTGGAACCGACCCGCCTGGCACAGGCTCACGCACACCTTCCGACCGCGAACGCGCACCGCGCGGTCAGATCGGGCAGATTACGGTCGAACCCCTCGGAAAGGGGCCTCAGTTGTCATGATGCTGACTTCGCACACCTGCACCGCAGCCGTCCTCTCCCGAGAGAAGTGATCCATGGTCTCCGAGCACTCCGATGCCACAGGTGGCGATACGGCCCCCCTGGCGTTGAAGATTCTGGTCGCCGGCGGGTTCGGCGTCGGCAAGACCACCCTGGTGGGCGCGGTCAGCGAGATCAAACCGCTGCGCACCGAGGAACTGCTGAGCGAAGCCGGCCAGTGGGTGGACGACACCGACGGCGTGGACCACAAGGTCACCACGACCGTCGCCATGGACTTCGGCCGGATCACCATCCGCTCCGGCCTCTCCCTGTACCTCTTCGGCACTCCCGGCCAGGACCGCTTCTGGTTCCTGTGGGACGAGTTGTCACAAGGCGCGCTGGGCGCGGTCGTCCTGGCCGACACCCGGCGCCTCGAGGACTGTTTCCCCGCCGTCGACTACTTCGAGCACCGGCACATCCCCTTCGTCGTCGCCGTCAACTGCTTCACCGGCGCCCGGACCTACGGAGCCCAGGACGTCTCGCGCGCCCTCGACCTCGACGGCGGAACCCCCGTCGTGCTGTGCGACGCACGGGACCGCGCCTCGGGGAAGGAGGTGCTGATCCGGCTCGTCGAGTACGCCGGACGGATGCACACCGCCCGGCTGCTCGACTCGGTGAGCTGAGGCGGTACCCGTCAGCCGGCGATCGACTTCCGTGCCAGCACCTTCTCGATCGCGACCCGCACCAGCAGTTCACCGGGTACGCCGTTGCGGGCGCCGAACTCCTCGGCACGCTCCTCGCCCATGTACCGGGCCCCGATGCGGGCCGCCCAATACCGGACCTCGTCGAGCTCCTCCGAGATCCGGGCCCGGCCCTGGAGCACCACGAAGTCGAACGGCGGCCGGTCGTCGTCCACGCACAGGGCGATCCGGCCGTCCCGCGCCAGATTGCGCCCCTTCACCGTCTCCTTGCCGGTGTTGAACACCACGTCGTCCCCGTCGAGCAGGAACCACACGGGTGCCACGTGCGGACTGCCGTCGGACCGGACCGTGCACAGTTTTCCGGTGCGGGTGCCGTTCGAGACGAACGCCCGCCACTCGTCGTCGGTCATCTTCTGCGCCATGCCGCAATCCTCCTTGCTCCGGCGCCCGTTCCTGGGGAAGGCTGGCGGGCGTTTCCTCCGGCGAGGCGGAGGGGACACGGGGGAATCTCACGGGGAACGACACGCGGGGAGACGGAGACATGGCGCAGAACCAGGGGCTGGGCTGGCTGCTGGACGACCTGACCGAGCGCGTCGACCACGTCCGCCATGCGCTGGTCCTGTCCAACGACGGACTGGTGGCGGGCGCGAGCACCGGACTGCGCCGCGAGGACGCGGAGCACCTCGCCGCGGTCTCGTCCGGACTGCACAGCCTGGCCAAGGGGTCGGGACGCCACTTCGGCGCCGGCCAGGTACGCCAGACCATGATCGAGTTCGATGAGGCACTGCTCTTCGTCACCGCGGCCGGCTCCGGCAGCTGTCTGTGCGTGCTCAGCGGAGCGCAGGCCGACATGGGCCAGATCGCGTACGAGATGACGCTGCTCGTCAGCCGGGTCGGCGAGCACCTCACGGTGGACGCCCGGCAGCCCGACCGGGCCCCGCTGGAAGACCTCTGACCTGCCTTTTTCTCGACCCCCGTGGAGTTATCCACAGGCCCGCCACGAGATCCGCGCTTCCGGCTACGGTTTTTCCGAGGCCACCGCGGACCGTGCGGGGCCGCCGTACTCCACGGGGGAGACCGAACATGTCCGGAAACACCGTCGTCCCACAGCAGGCACCGTCGTGCACCGCGAGCCGCGCGGCGCGGGAACTCGGTCTGAAACGAAGCGAGTTCGACCTCGCAGTGCACCTGGGGCGGATCAGGACCGTCCCCGACGAAGGCGGAGGGGGCCGCCGTGTCGTGCCCCGCTCGGAACTCGACCGGTTGCTCGGAGCCACGCAGGACCTGCGGGAACACGTGCGGGTCGTCGGCACCGGCGAGGCGGCCGCCCTCATGCGGGTACCGGCCTCCCGGTTCACCCGCCTCGCCCGGGTGGGACTCGTCGTGCCGGTGAAGTTCTATCTGAACCGCTATCGGGCCGTCGTCTGGCTGTATCTGGCCCGAGAGCTGGAGCAGTTCACCGCCGACGAGCACAACGCCTTCCTGCTCAAGGGCCGCACCCCCGAGCCGCTGCGGGCCCACCTGGCGGCCGGCTGCGATCTCAGGGCCCGGAACTGGCGAGGGCGCCACCTGGGCTTCCTGCTCCAGCAGTGCGACGACCCCTGGCAACGGGCCGGAGCCCTGGCCGCGTTCCTCGACCCGCTCCAGATCGCGGAGATCCTCGAGGACCCCTACGAGCGCACCCACCTGAACCGGTTCCGGCCCGGACCACCCGCCCACGGCGCCCCGGGCAGCCCGGCCGCACACCTCGTCGAGAAGATCGTCACGGCCGACGACCCGGACGAGATCGCCTGGCTCCGGGCCGATCTGGACCGCACCCTGGACGAAGCCCGCACACACCGGCCCGCGCCGCGCCCGGCACCCCCACGCCCTGCCGAGGAACCACCGCCCCCACGCCCCGCGGCGGAACCACGGACGCCACGGCGCCCCCGGCGCGGCCTGCTGAGCCTCCTGCGCCGCAGAGGCTCCTGACAGGTGACAGCCACCCGCTACAGCTTGCGGAACAGCCCTTCCTGGACGACCGACACCAGCAGGCGCCCCTGAAGGTCGTAGATCCGCCCGCGGGCCAGACCGCGCCCGCCGGTGGCGATCGGTGACTCCTGGTCGTACAGGAACCACTCGTCCGCGCGGAATGGCCGGTGGAACCACATCGCGTGGTCCAGCGACGCCATGTCGAAGTTCCGCTGCCCCCACAGGGGTTCCACCGGCAACCGGACGGCGTCCAGGAGCGTCATGTCGCTGGCGTACGTCAGCGCGCAGGTGTGCACCAGCGGATCGTCGCCCAGCGGCCCGACCGCGCGCATCCACACCGCGCTGCGCGGCTCGGCGTCCTTGACGTCCTCGGCGCTCCAGCGCAGCCGGTCCGCGTACCGGATGTCGAAGGGCTGGCGGCGCGCCATCCGCTCCAACTGCTCGGGCAGCGCGCCCAGATGCTGCCGGATCTCCTCCGTGACCGTCGGCAGCGACTCCGGGTCCGGGACCTCACGGGCCGGCGGCAGCTGGTGCTCGAAGGGTCCTTCCTCAGGCTTGTGAAAGGAGGCGGTGAGATTGAAGATCGTGCGGCCCTGCTGCACGGCGGTGACCCGGCGCGTGGTGAAGGACCGCCCGTCCCGCACCCTCTCGACCTGGTACACGATCGGCACACCCGGCCGTCCCGGGCGCAGGAAGTACGCGTGCAGCGAGTGCACGGGCCGGTCGCCGTCGGTGGTCCGGCCGGCCGCGACCAGCGCCTGGCCGGCCACCTGCCCGCCGAAGACCCGCTGCAGGGACTCCTGCGGGCTTCGACCGCGGAAGATGTTGACCTCGATCTGCTCCAGGTCGAGCAGGTCGACGAGTCTCTCGGCGGGGTTCGTCATCGGTGCGCTTCTCCTGTGCCTCGCGCTGGTCTCACAGCTGGCCCACGTCCGTGACCCGCACGACCGCCCGGCCCTCCGCGTCGGAGGCCGTGAGGTCGATCTCCGCGCTGATGCCCCAGTCGTGGTCGTCGTTCGGGTCGTCGAAGATCTGGCGGACCCGCCACAGAGCGTTCTGCGGCTCCTCCTGGATCACCAGCAGCTTGGGACCGCGCGCGTCCGGGCCGGTGCCCAGGTCGTCGTACTCGTCCCAGTACTTGTCCATCGCCTCGCCCCACGCATCGGCGTCCCACCCGGACTCGGCGTCCATCTCGCCCAGCTCCACGACGTGGTCGAGGGCCGCCAGCTCGACCCGACGGAACAGGGCGTTGCGTACGAGCACCCGGAAGGCCCGCGCGTTGGCGGTGACCGGCTTGACCTCGTCGGCCTTCTCCTGGGCCTCCTCCGCGGTCATCTCCTCCGGGTTGGCGAGCTGCTCCCACTCGTCCAGCAGACTGGAGTCGACCTGGCGCACCATCTCGCCCAGCCAGGCGATCAGATCCTGCAGGTCCTCCGACTTGAGATCGTCGGGGACGGTGTGGTCGAGGGCCTTGTAGGCGCTCGCCAGGTAGCGCAGCACGATGCCCTCGGTGCGGGCCAGCTCGTAGTGGGACACCAGCTCCGTGAAGGACTGGGCCCGCTCGTACATGTCACGAATGACGGACTTCGGCGACAGCGGGTGGTCGCCGACCCACGGATGGCTCTTGCGGTACGTGTTGTAGGCGTGGAACAGCAGTTCCTCGAGGGGCTTCGGGTACGTGATGTCCTGGAGCCGTTCCATGCGCTCCTCGTACTCGACACCGTCGGCCTTCATCAGGGCGACGGCCTCGCCGCGCGCCTTGTTCTGCTGGGCGGCCAGGATCTGCCGGGGGTCGTCCAGGGTGGACTCCACCACGGAGACCATGTCCAGGGCGTACGACGGCGACTCGGGGTCGAGGAGTTCGAACGCGGCCAGCGCGAACGTGGACAGCGGCTGGTTCAGCGCGAAGTCCTGCTGGAGGTCCACGGTGAGGCGGACGATCCGGCCGGTGGCGTCCGGCTCGTCGAGCTTCTCGACGATCCCGCCGTCCAGCAGCGAACGGTAGATCGCGATCGCGCGCCGGATGTGCCGCAGCTGTTGGCGCCGCGGCTCGTGGTTGTCCTCCAGCAGATGACGCATCGCCTCGAAGGCGTTGCCCGGCCGGGCGATCACCGACAGCAGCATCGTGTGCGTCACCCGGAAGCGGGAGGTCAGCGGCTCCGGCTCCGACTCGATCAGTTTGTCGAACGTGTTCTCCGTCCAGCCGACGAAGCCCTCCGGCGCCTTCTTGCGGACCACCTTGCGGCGCTTCTTCGGGTCGTCGCCCGCCTTGGCCAGCGCCTTCTCGTTCTCGATGACGTGCTCGGGGGCCTGCGCCACCACGAAGCCCGCCGTGTCGAAGCCGGCCCGCCCGGCCCGGCCGGCGATCTGGTGGAACTCACGCGCCCGCAGGGTCCGCACCCGGTTGCCGTCGTACTTGGTCAGCGCGGTGAAGAGCACGGTGCGGATCGGCACGTTGACGCCGACGCCCAGCGTGTCCGTACCGCAGATGACCTTCAGCAGACCGGCCTGGGCGAGCTTCTCCACCAGACGCCGGTACTTGGGCAGCATGCCGGCGTGGTGGACGCCGATGCCGTGCCGCACGTACCGGGAGAGGTTCTGGCCGAACTTGGTGGTGAAGCGGAAGTTGCCGATCAGATCGGCGATCTGCTCCTTCTCCTCCTTCGAGCACATGTTGATGCTCATCAGCGCCTGCGCCCGCTCCACCGCCTGCGCCTGGGTGAAGTGCACGATGTAGACGGGGGCCTGCCGCGTGTCCAGCAGATCGGTGAGCGTCTCCGTCAGCGGGGTGTAGCGGTACTCGTACGACAGCGGTACCGGCCGGGTCGCCGAGCGGACCACCGCGGTGGGGCGGCCGGTGCGGCGGGTGAGATCCTTCTCGAAGAACGACACGTCGCCGAGGGTCGCCGACATGAGGACGAACTGCGCCTGCGGCAGCTCCAGGATGGGGATCTGCCAGGCCCAGCCACGGTCGCCCTCGGCGTAGAAGTGGAACTCGTCCATCACGACCTGGCCCACGTCCGCGTGCCTGCCGTCGCGCAGGGCGATCGAGGCGAGCACCTCGGCGGTGCAGCAGATGACCGGGGCGTCGGAGTTGACGGACGCGTCGCCCGTCAGCATGCCCACGTTCTCGGTGCCGAAGATCTTGCACAGCTCGAAGAACTTCTCCGACACCAGCGCCTTGATCGGCGCGGTGTAGAAGGTGACCTCGTCCCGGGCCAGCGCCGCGAAGTGCGCGGCCGCGGCGATCATGCTCTTGCCGGAGCCGGTCGGCGTCGACACGATCACGTTCGCCCCGGAGACGACCTCGATCAGCGCCTCCTCCTGGTGCGGGTAGAGCGTCAGACCGCGCTCCTGGGCCCAGGACTCGAAGGCTTCGTACAGGGCATCGGGATCTGCGGTCGGCGGCAACTGATCGATGAGGGTCACGACCCCATCTTGCCTGCCCGCGAGCCCGATGGGGGAATCGGCTGCCGGCCCGAAGATCACGGCCGCTACGCTGTGTCGCCGACGGAGCGTCATCGCACCCGGTCAACTGGACAGCGGCACACGAGGAATAGGGCGGGCAACGGCCATGATGGGACCAGCACACTCACTGTCGGGCGCCGCCGCCTGGCTAGGCGTCGGCGCGGCCGCCGCCGCGGCGGGGCACACCATGCCCTGGCCGGTCCTCCTCTCCGGTGCGCTGATCTGCGCCGGTGCGGCGCTCGCACCGGACCTCGACCACAAGGCCGCCACCATCTCCCGCTCCTTCGGCCCGGTCTCCCGGTGGCTGTGCGAGATCGTCGACAAGCTCTCGTACGCCGTCTACAAGGCCACGAGGAAGCAGGGCGACCCGCGCCGCTCCGGCGGGCACCGCACCCTCACCCACACCTGGCTGTGGGCCGTCATGATCGGCGCGGGCGCCTCGGCGCTGGCGATCGCCGGTGGCCGCTGGGCGGTCCTGGCGATCCTCTTCGTGCACATGGTGCTGGCGATCGAGGGCCTGCTGTGGCGGGCGGCGCGGGGCTCCAGCAGCGATGTGCTGGTGTGGCTGCTGGCCGCGACCAGCGCGTGGATCCTCGCCGGTGTCCTGGACAAGCCGGGCAACGGCGCGGACTGGCTGTTCACGGACCCGGGCCAGGAGTACCTGTGGCTGGGGCTGCCGATCGTGCTGGGCGCCCTGGTGCACGACATCGGCGACGCGCTGACCGTCTCCGGCTGCCCGGTCCTGTGGCCCATCCCGATCGGGCGCAAGCGCTGGTACCCGTTGGGTCCGCCGAAGGCGATGCGGTTCCGGGCGGGCAGCTGGGTCGAGCTGAAGGTGCTGATGCCGGTGTTCATGCTGCTCGGTGGAGTCGGCGCCGCGGCCGCGCTCAACGTCTTCTGAGGCGGGCCGCGGGCGGGGGCGACGGCTCAGCCGGTTCGGCCCTCGCCGTAGCGGCGCTCGAAGCGGGCGACGCGGCCCTCCGTGTCCACCGTGCGGGCCTTGCCCGTGTAGAAGGGGTGGCTCTCCGAGGAGATCTCCACGTCCACCACGGGGTACGTCTCGCCGTCGTCCCACTCGATGGTCTGGTCGCTGGAGGCGGTGGACCGGGTGAGGAAGGCGTAGCCGGCGGCGCGGTCGCGGAAGACGACCTGGTGGTAGCCGGGCTGCTTGTCCTGCTGCATGGATGCTCCTCGTCCTCGTCCTCGTCGTTTTCGGGCGGCGGGTCAGCCGGACAGGCTGTCCTCGTCGACGATGTGCATGGCCGCCTCCTCCGCGGACGCGGCCGCGCCGTCGATGCCGACGTCGCTGGCGACCATGGCGCTCTCCTCGTCCTCGTGGGCGCCTTCGTCCGGTGCGACGAGCCGGCCCGAGCGGGCCGCGCCGACCTCGTTGTCGAGGAGTTCCCCGTCGGTGCCGTCGCAGTCGCCGAGGCCGTCCCCGTCGGGCACGGGGAGGTCGGGCAGCTCCTCGGCGAGCCGCTGGTCCAGGGTCTCGCCCTGCTGGCGCTCGGCGGCCGTCACCCCGTTGTGCTCCACCGCCCAGGGCCGCTCGGGCGGGGACCAGCCGCGGTCGAGGGGGTCCGAGACACCGTCGTCCACGAGTGTGTCCTCCGTGTCGAGCAGTCCGGAGTCCTCCTGGATGTCGGAGGCGTCGGGCTGGTAGACGTCGTCCCCCCATCCGTCGACGCTTTTCACGGGTACCTCCAGGGGGTGACCGGCCCGTTCTCACCGCGGTCGGCGGTGGGGCACCGCCGCACGGGGCACCGGCCTGGCCCGGCGTGCACCGGACGGATCCGGGCCGATTCCCACGCGGGTGCCGGTATCCAGCGTTCCATCCCGCTTCGGCACCGCGCAACGCCAGAGCGACCTCGAAACGGAGACGGGGCCGCCGGGTCCGAAGCCCCGGGCGCCACACCTGAGACGATCGCCGGGCCCCCGACCCCCTGGCCGCACGGGGCGACGGGCCCCGGGCCGTGCCACGACCCGAAGCGGTCGTCACCGGGCTGCCGCGCCGTCCTCCCGGGCCCTGTCCCTCACCCGGCCCACCGACCCGGCTCCGGCCTCGGACCCGGATGCGGCCTCGGACCCGGCTCCAGTTCCGGCTGCGGCCTCGGACCTGGCTCCGGATGCGGCCTCGGACCAGGCTCCGGCCCCGGCCTCGGACCTGGCCCCGGACCCGGATGCGGCCACCGACCCGGCTCCGGCCTCGGACCGGCCCGGGACCCTCGGTCAAGGCTTCTTCCCGGCCCCTGTCGCAGGCGCAGCCCCCGCCCCTGGCCCGTCTCAGCCGTGCCAGGAGCGCCACAGTGCCGCGTAGGCCCCGTCCGCGGTGACCAGCTCCGTGTGGCTGCCCAGTTCGCTGATGCGGCCGTTCTCGACGACGGCGATGAGGTCGGCGTCGTGGGCGGTGTGGAGGCGGTGGGCGATGGCGACGACGGTGCGGCCGTCCAGGACGCGGGCGAGGGACCGCTCCAGGTGGCGGGCGGCACGCGGGTCCAGCAGCGAGGTCGCCTCGTCCAGGACCAGGGTGTGCGGATCGGCCAGCACCAGCCGGGCCAGGGCGATCTGCTGGGCCTGGGCCGGGGTGAGCGCGACGCCGCCCGAGCCGACCTCGGTGTCCAGCCCGTGGTCCAGGGCCCGCGCCCAGCCCTCCGCGTCGACCGAGCCCAGCGCCGCCCACAGCTCGTGGTCCTCGGCACCGGTCCTGGCCAGGCGCAGGTTGTCCCGCAGGGAGCCGACGAAGACATGGTGCTCCTGGTTGACGAGTGCCACGTGGGAGCGGACGCGTTCGGCGGTCATCCGGGACAGCTCGGCGCCGCCGAGGGTGATCCGGCCGTCGCGCGGCGCGTAGATGCCGGCCAGGAGCCGGCCCAGCGTGGACTTGCCCGCGCCCGACGGGCCGACGAGGGCCAGCCGGGTGCCGGGAGCGACCTCGAGGGACACCTTGCGCAGCACGTCGACGCCGTCGCGGTAGCCGAAGTGGACCCCCTCGGCGAGCACGTCCCGCCCGTCCGGTGCCAGCCCGGTCTCACCGGCGTCCGGCTCGATGTCCCGCACCCCGACGAGGCGGGCCAGCGACACCTGCGCGACCTGCAGCTCGTCGTACCAGCGCAGGATGAGGTTGACCGGGTCGACGAGCATCTGCGCCAGCAGCGCGCCGGTGGTCAGCTGGCCCACTCCGATCCAGCCCCGCAGGACGAACACCCCGCCGAGCATGAGCACCGAGCCCAGCACGGTGACGTGCACCAGGTTGATGACCGGGAACAGCACCGAGCGCAGCCACATGGTGTAGCGCTCCCAGGCGGTCCACTGCCGGATCCGCAGCTTCGACAGCTCGATCCGGCGCTCCCCGAGACGGTGGGCCTCGACGGTGTGGCCGGCGTCCACGGTCTCGGCGAGCGCGGCGGCCACGGCGGCGTACCCGGCGGCCTCCGAGCGGTAGCCCGACGGCGCCCGCTTGAAGTACCAGCGGCAGCCCACCACCAGCAGCGGCACCGCGATCAGCACGGCCGGTGCGAGGGGCGGCGCCATGACGACGAGTCCGCCGAGCAGCAGGGCGGCCCACAGCACGCCGATGGTCAGCTGGGGCACGGCCTCGCGCATGGCGTTGCCGAGCCGGTCGATGTCCGTGGTGATGCGGGACAGCAGATCGCCGGTCCCGGCCCGCTCCAGTACGCCCGGCGGCAGCCGGACCGACCGTACGAGGAAGTCCTCGCGCAGATCGGCCAGCATCCGCTCGCCGAGCATGGCGCCGCGCAGCCGGACCTGACGGACGAACGCGGCCTGGACGACCAGGGCGGACACGAACAGCGCGGCGACGAGCCCCAGATGGAGTTCCTCGTCCCCGGCGGAGAGCCGCTCCACGACGTCGCCGAGGAGCCAGGGGCCCACCATCGAGGCGACGGTGGCGACGGTGTTGACGAGCAGCAGGAGCAGGAAGGCGCGGCGGTGCCGGCGCAGGAGTTCGGCCACGTAGGCGCGGACGGTCGCCGGGGCGCCGACGGGCAGCGTGTTCGCCGTCGTCGGTGCCGCCGGGTCGAACGCGGGTGGCGGCACGCCGATCATGCGGTCTCCTCGATCTCTTGCAGTTCATCCAGTTCGTTCAGTTTGTCCAGTTCGGTCTTGTCCAGCTCGGTCTTGTCCAGTTCGGTCTTGTCGAGCTCGGTGCCGTCCGGCCGAGCGAGCGTGTGGCCGGCGGCCGTCTCCTCGTCGGTCTCGCGGGTGACCACGGCCCGGTACCGGGGTTCGGTGTGCAGCAGCGCGCGGTGCTCACCGACGGCGACGACCTCGCCCTCGTGCACCAGGGCGACCCGGTCGGCCCGGTCGAGCAGCAGCGGGGAGGAGGTGAACACCACGGTCGTGCGGCCGGTGCGCAGCCCCCGCACGCCCTCGGCGATCCGGGCCTCGGTGTGCGAGTCGACGGCCGAGGTGGGTTCGTCGAGGACGAGCACCTCCGGGTCGGTGAGCAGTGACCGGGCCAGGGCGAGCCGCTGGCGCTGGCCGCCGGACAGGGAGCGGCCGCGTTCGGTGATCCGGGCGTCCATCGGGTCGTCGGCGTCCAGGGAGCCCTGCACCAGGGCCTCCAGGACGTCCTCGCACTGGGCGGCGGCCAGCGCGGCCGGCGCCTCCACCTCACCGGAGGCGGGCACGTCGAGCAGCTCGCGCAGTGAACCGGACAGCAGCACCGGGTCCTTGTCCTGGACGAGGACGGCCGTGCGCGCGGCCTCCAGCGGGAGCTCGTCCAGCGGGACACCGCCCAGCAGGACCGACGGACCGTCCTCCGGAGGGTGGCCGCCCAGCCGTTCCGCGAGCCGTCCGGCCGCGTCCGGGTCGCCGCAGACCACCGCGGTGAGCCGCCCGGCCGGGGCGAGCAGTCCGGTCGCCGGGTCGTACAGGTCGCCGGAGGGCACGTCCCCCGTGCGCGATCCGCCGATGTCCGTGGCCCGCTCCAGCGACAGCACGCGGGCGGCGCGCTTGGCCGAGGGACGCGAGAAGGAGTAGGCCATCGCGATCTCCTCGAAGTGCCGGAGAGGATACGTCAGGACCATGACGGAGCTGTAGACCGCGACCAGTTCACCGACGGAGATGCGGCCCTCGTGGACGAGACGGACGCCGTAGCAGACGACCGCGATCATTAGCAGGCCGGGCAGCAGCACCTGGATGGCGGTGATCAGGGCCCACATGCGGGCGCTGCGCACGGCCGCGTGCCGGACCTCCTGGGAGGCGCGGCGGTAGCGGTCGAGGAAGAGGTCCTCACCGCCGATGCCGCGCAGCACCCGCAGGCCGGCCACGGTGTCCGAGGCCAGTTCGGTGGCGCGTCCCGCCTTCTCGCGCTGGTCGTCGGCCCGGCGCGTCGCGCGCGGCAGCAGCGGCAGCACCGCGATCGCGAGGACGGGCAGGCCGACGGCGACCACGATGCCGAGGGCCGGCTGGTAGACGACCAGGCCGACACAGACCAGCACGACGGTCAGGGCCGCGGCGGTGAAGCGGGAGACGGCCTCGACGAACCAGCCGATCTTCTCGACGTCACCGGTGGACACGGCCACGACCTCGCCGGCCGCGACCCGCCGGGTCAGCGCCGATCCCAGCTGGGCGGCCTGGCGGGCCAGCAGTTGCTGCACCCGGGCCGCGGCGGTGATCCAGTTGGTGACGGCGGTGCGGTGCAGGAAGGTGTCCCCGATCGCGGTGGCCGCCCCGAACAGGGCCATCAGCCCACCGGCCAGGGCGAGGCGGCTGCCGGAGCGGTCGACCACGGCCTCGATGGCGAACCCGACGCAGAACGGCTGTGCCGAGACGGCGACGAAGTGCAGCAGTCCCCAGGCCAGGGACTTGAGCTGGCCGCCCAGTTGGTTGCGGCCGAGCCACCACAGGAAGCGGGGTCCCGAGCGCGCGTCCGGCACACCCGGGTCGGGATACGGAAGGTCTTGGATCTGCATGACGTCCCAGTGGCTCGTGTCAGGGGTGGGGGAAGGACCCGCGAGGCGCGGCAGCAAACCGTGAAAGGTTCGCGTCGGAGCGTGGTCGGAATCAACTGGTTTTCCGGTGCGGGCGCAGGGTTCCGGCAGCGGTCCGACACGGCCCCGGTGTCCGGAATCTGACACATATGCCGAGAAAGTGATGCAAGCATGGGCGGATGCGACATGGCGGTGTGCGGTCCCGGGTGGCCGCGGTGGTGGCCGGAGTTCTCCTCCTCGCGGCCCTGTCCGCGTGCGGCGGCGCGGACACGGGACGGAGTGGCGGCAGTAGAGCGGCGGCGGGTCCCGGGGGCAGCGCCGCCCCGGCGAGTGGTGCCCCCTCGAGGGCGCCCGCCCTCACCCGTATCCCGGACGTCGGCGACCGGCTGCACCAGCGTATTCCGGCCACTTCCGGCCAGGTTCTGGCGGTGTACGGCGACGGGGCGGACTCCGTGGAGTCCGTCGCCGTGCTGTACGCCAGACGGGGCCGGGTCTGGGAGCGTGTGCGCAGCTGGCCCGCGCACAACGGCAAGAAGGGCTGGACCCCCGACCACCGCCTGGGCGACAACCGCAGCCCCGTCGGCGTCTTCACGCTCACCGCCGCGGGCGGGGTCCTGGCCGATCCCGGGACCAGGCTGCCGTACACGCACTCGGAGGACTATGCGGCGCCGCGCTGGTGGGACGAATCGCACTGGCACGATTTCGACTACGTCATCGCCATCGACTACAACCGCGTCCCGGGCACACCGCCCGACGACGGGGAGCAGCCGCTGGGGGAGGAGAAGGGCGGCGGGATCTGGCTGCATCTGGACCATGGCAACGGTACGTCCGCCTGTGTCAGCCTCTCCAAGGAGGCGATGGAGTACCTGCTGCTCTCGCTGGACCCGGAGCGGGAGCCCGTGGTGGTGATGGGGGACAGGGACGCGCTGAAGGCGTAGGTCCGGCGGGGGAGGCGTCATTGCGGGCGCGGGCCGACTCCCCGTAGAACACCGGCCATGAAGAGACGGTTAATCATGTCCATGCTCACCGGGGCGACCCTCCTGGTGAGCACCCTCCTCGGGGCGGCTCCGGCCCGATCGGCCGATGTCCCGGCCGAGTTCGGCAGCAACTGGCACGACCCGGTGACCGCGGCGCCCCCCGTCGACAGACCTGCCGGCAGGTACTGCCAAGTCACCGTCGCCGAGGCGCAGTTCCGGGACTTCACCCCGTACCGGGGCACCTACACCCCGCCGGACGGCTGCGGAGACCGCTGGAGCAAGGTGGTGCTGCGCCTCGACGGCAAGGTCAAGGGGCGGCAGTTCGACCGGCTCGGTTATCTCCATGTCGGCGGGGTCGAGATCTTCCGTACGTCGACCCCGGAGCCCTCGCCCGACGGCATCGCCTGGTCCGTGGAGAAGGACGTCACCCGGTACAGCGACACCTTCCGCCGGGGCCAGGACGTCGAGATGCTCATCGGGAACGTCGTCGACGACACCTACACCGGCGTGCTCGACGTCAAGGTCACACTGACCTTCTACGCCGGAAAGGAACCGGCCGCGACCCCCGACCGCGTCCTCACCCTGACCGACGGCGCGACCCTCACCACGCCCCGCAACAGCGAACGCGTCGTCGCCGAGGTGTACGCGACCGGCTCGGGCGGAGGCTGCGAGGAGTACTGGTATCTGACGGTGCCCGCGCAGGCGCCGTACTCCTGCCATGCCGACGACGGCCCCTACCGTGAGGTACAGGTCAGGGTCGACGGGCAACTGGCCGGAATCGCCACCCCGTTCCCGACCGTGTGGACCGGCGGCTGGTCCAACCCCTTCCTCTGGTACGTGATCCCGGGCCCCCGCGCCTTCGACATCAGGCCGATCGAATACGACCTGACCCCGTTCGCCGGAATCCTCAACGACGGGCGCCCGCACCGCGTCGAGACGTCCGTCGTCGGCGTGCCCGAGGGGCAGAGCGGCTGGAGCACACCGGTGAACGTGCTGGTCTGGCGGGACCACGGCAGGGCGGTCGTCCCCGGGAAACTGCTCACCGGCGAGGCCGGCGACCTGACCGATTCCACCGTCTACACGCCCGGCACGGAACACCGCCTCGACACCGAGGGAGGTCACCGGCTGACCGTCGCCGGGTACCTCGACACCTCGCACGGCCGGGTGCGGACCACCGTCACCCGCTCCCTGGCCCACTCCTCCGCGCACCGCTGGACCGACGGCGAGAGCCTGGACGGCCTCGACGCGAGCTGGACGGACGACGAGAAGGTCACGGTCGCCGGCCACGGACGGACCGTCACCACCCGGACCCACCGCACCTACACGATGGACGGCACGACCACCCTCGGCGCGGACGACCGGCTGCGGACCGTGCTGACGCTCGGCGACCGGGCCGACGCCGTGACGACCCGGAACGGCCGGCGCGCGGCCTGGTCGCGGCTCGACGACACCTACACCGGCGACGCCACGTACACCGTCGGCGTGCCCCGCGACCAGCGGCACGCGGTCGGCACGACGAGCGAGCACTACCGGCTCCGCGGCCCGGGCGGCTGCCACGACCGCCGACTCACCACGGTCCAGGGGGTGTTGACGGAGGATCGCGACGGCTGCTGAGCCGAGCGGCGTGCGACGCGTCACGCGTGACGGGATTTACACGGCCGAAACACGGCGGTCTTGTGCGCGATCAACGACACCTTCACAGTGATCGCAACGGAAGCCGCTTTCCGCATCGCAGAAGTCCCTTGTCCCCAGGGGCTTCCGCGATGCCGTCGTCCCCCACAAGCCGTCCCCCACAAGGAGTGCCCGTGCCGCCGTCCGTCCCGTCCCTGCCGCGACGCGTCGCACGCATACTGCGTACCTCACTCTTCGCGCAGGTCGCCTGCGCGCTCGTGCTCGGCATCGTCGTCGGAAAGCTGTGGCCCGGTGTGGCCACGGACCTCCAGCCGCTCGGCGACGGTTTCACCCGGCTCATCAAGACGATCATCTCGCCGCTGGTGTTCTGCGTGGTCGTCGTCGGCATCGCCAAGGCCGGTGACCTCAAGGCGTTCGGCCGGATCGGGCTCAAGGCCCTGATCTGGTTCGAGGTCGCCAGCACGCTCGCCCTGATCATCGGGCTGCTCGCCGCCAACGTCGTCCAGCCCGGCTCGGGCATGCACGTCGACCCGGCCACCCTGGACACCTCGGCGGTCGACGCCAAGACGGGCGGCGGCTCGCTGCCCTCGACGACCGAGTTCGTCGTGAACGCCCTGCCCACCAGTTTCATCGGCGCCTTCGCCGAGAACTCCCTGCTCCAGGTGCTCATCCTGGCGTGTCTGGTGGGCGCCGCACTGCTGCACCTCGGGCACACCAGGGTGCCGCAGGTGCTGCCCGCGATCGAGCAGGCTCAGGAGATCATCTTCGCGATCGTCGGCTTCGTCATGCGACTGGCGCCGATCGCGGTGTTCGGTGCGATGGCCGTGCTGATCGGCAACTACGGACTCGGCGTCATCGAGACCTACGCCAAGCTGATCGTCCTCTGTTACGCGGCGGCGGCGTTCTTCGTCGCGCTGCTGGCCGTGGCCCTGCGCCTGGTGACCGGGCTCAGCCTCTGGAAGTTCCTGCGCTACATCCGTGAGGAGATGCTGCTCGCGCTCGGCACCGCGTCCACCGAGGCCGTCATGCCGCGCGTGATGCAGAAGCTGCGCAAGGCGGGCGCCCGCGACGACGCGGTGGGTCTCGTGCTGCCCACCGGGTACTCCTTCAACCTCGACGGCGCCTCGCTGTACCTGTCCATCGGCACGCTGTTCATCGCCCAGGCGGTGGACGTCGATCTGAGCCTCGGGCAGCAGATCACCGTGATCCTGGTGCTGATGCTGACCAGCAAGGGCATGGCGGGCATTCCCGGGTCGGCCTTCCTCGCCCTGTCCGCGACGGCGTCCTCGCTGGGCGCGATTCCGGCCGGCGCGGTCGCCCTGCTGCTCGGGGTCGACCGGATCATGGACTCGATGCGGGTCGTCACCAACCTCCTCGGCAACTGCGTCGCGGTCTTCGCGGTGTCCCGCTGGGAGGGGGCGCTGGATCTGGGACGGGCGAAGAGGGTGCTGGACGGGGAGAGTTCGGCCGAGGAGGAGGCCTCGGTGCCGGAGGAGTCGGCGCCGGTCGCCCCATAGCCCGGGTGGTGCTGTTTCGCGGGCGGCTGCGGGTGCTTCGTGGCCGATCGCGCAGTTCCCCGCGCCCCTGAAAGGCCGGACCACCGGTCCGGCCTTAAAAGGGGCGCGGGGAACTGCGCGATCAACCCCCACGCACCCGCGGCCGCCGACGAACCGTCGCCGCCCCTACCCGTAGCGCCCCTCCGGCACCCCGTCCACGAGCGTGTCCAGCAAGTCGCCCAACACCTCCCGCTGCGCCCCCGACAGCGGAGCCAGAATCTCCTCGGCCGCCGACCGCCGGGCGCCCCGCAGTTTGCGCAGTGCCTCCCGGCCGTCGTCGGTGAGCTCGATCCGGATCACCCGGCGGTTCGTGGGATCCGGCACCCGCCGCACCTTGCCGCCCGCCTCCAGTCCGTCGACCAGCGTCGTCACCGCGCGGGGGACCACCTCCAGGCGCTCGGCGAGATCGGCCATGCGCGGCGGCGAGCCGTAGCACGCCAGGGTGCGCAGCAGCCGGGACTGGGCCGGGGTCACGCCGAGGCCGCACTGCTCGATGTGCCGCTTCTGGATCCGGTGCACACGGCGGGTGAACCGCAGCAGTTGCTCGGCGAGCACGCTGTCGGAATCGGGGGTGGTCATGCGGGAACAATATCAGGATGCCGTTCATTGTGAGTATAGGTAACAATGAGCTATGGTCAGCCCGAATCCGCCCGCTCACCTCCCGTAGGAGCCCATGCACCCCGACAAACCAGACTCCTGGATCCCGTCCGCCGACACCGAGGCCCAGCCCCGGCAGGTCCGCCGTATCGTCGGCCTCTTCCGTCCCTACCGCGGCCGGCTCGCCGTCGTCGGCGTCCTCGTCGGCGCCTCGTCGCTGGTCTCCGTCGCCACTCCCTTCCTGCTGAAGGAGACCCTCGACGTAGCCATCCCCGAGGGCCGCACCGGGCTGCTGAGCCTGCTCGCCCTCGGCATGATCCTCAGCGCCGTGCTCAGCAGCGTCTTCGGCGTCCTGCAGACCCTGATCTCCACCACCGTCGGCCAGCGCGTCATGCACGACCTGCGCACCGCCGTGTTCGGCCGGCTCCAGCGCATGTCCCTGGCGTTCTTCACGCGTACGCGTACCGGCGAGGTGCAGTCCCGCATCGCCAACGACATCGGCGGCATGCAGGCCACCGTCACCTCCACGGCCACCTCCCTGGTCTCCAACTTCACCAGCGTGGTCGCCACGATCATCGCGATGATCGCCCTCGACTGGCGGCTGACCGTCGTCTCCCTTCTCCTGCTGCCGGTCTTCGTCTGGATCAGCCGCCGCGTCGGCAACGAACGCAAGAAGATCACCACCCAGCGCCAGAAGCAGATGGCCGCCATGGCCGCCACCGTCACCGAGTCGCTGTCGGTCAGCGGCATCCTGCTCGGCCGCACCATGGGCCGCGCCGACTCCCTCACCCGGTCCTTCGCCGACGAGTCCGAGCGGCTGGTCGACCTGGAAGTGAGGTCGAACATGGCCGGCCGCTGGCGCATGGCCGTGATCACCATCGTGATGGCCGCGATGCCGGCGGTCATCTACTGGACGGCCGGGGTGGCCCTCCGGTTCGGCGGCCCCGACGTCTCCCTCGGCACGATCGTCGCCTTCGTCTCGCTCCAGCAGGGCCTGTTCCGCCCCGCCGTCAGCCTGCTCGCCACCGGCGTGCAGATCCAGACCTCCCTCGCGCTCTTCCAGCGCATCTTCGAGTACCTCGACCTCCCGATCGACATCACCGAGCGCACCGACCCGGTCCACCTCGACCAGGTCAAGGGCGAAGTCCGCTTCGAGAAGGTCGCGTTCGCCTACGACGACAAGGGCGGACCCGTCCTCGACGGCATCGACGTCACCGTTCCCGCGGGCGGAAGTCTCGCCGTCGTCGGCCCGACCGGCGCCGGCAAGTCCACCCTGGGCCATCTGGTGCCGCGGCTGTACGACGTGACCGGCGGCCGGGTCACCCTCGACGGGGTCGACGTCCGCGACCTCGACTTCGACACCCTCGCGCGCGCGGTCGGCGTCGTCTCGCAGGAGACGTACCTCTTCCACGCGACGGTCGCCGACAACCTGCGCTTCGCCAAGCCCGACGCCACCGACGAGGAGCTGTACGCCGCCGCGAGCGCGGCGCAGATCCACGACCACATCGCCGCGCTGCCCGACGGGTACGACACGGTCGTCGGCGAGCGCGGCCACCGCTTCTCCGGCGGTGAGAAGCAGCGTCTGGCGATAGCCCGCACCATCCTGCGCGATCCGCCGGTGCTGGTCCTCGACGAGGCGACGAGCGCCCTGGACACCCGCACGGAGCGCGCCGTCCAGGAGGCCATCGACGCGCTCTCCGCCAACCGCACCACGCTCACGATCGCCCACCGGCTGTCCACCATCCGCGGTGCCGACCAGATCGTGGTCCTCGACGCGGGCCGGCTGGTCGAACGGGGGACGCACGAGGAACTGCTGGAGCGGGACGGGCGGTACGCGGCCCTGGTGCGCCGGGACGCCAGCCTGGAGCCGACAAGCTGACAACAGTCAAGCCTATGACAGGTTATGCCGGGTTTATGACGATATGAGGGTTACCGTGCCCGCATGCAGATGAACACTCCGCCACGGAGCACGATTCGACTGACGCGCCGGGGCCGGCTCGCCCTCATCGCGACCGGAGCCGTCGTGGCCGGTACCGCCGTGGCGGTGCCGCTGCTGAGCACGGAGCACAAGGCGCCGGAGGCGCCGAAGAAGCCCACCGCCCTCGTCATCCCGGAGGGCTGGCGCGCGAGTCAGGTCTACGAAGCCGTCGACAAGGCCCTCGCCCTGCCCGCCGGCACGACCCGGAAGTCCCTGCCCCAGGCCGGTCTGAAGCTGCCGGACGACGCCGACGGCAACCCGGAGGGCTACCTCTTCCCGGCGACGTACCCGCTGGACGGGAAGACGACGCCGCAGTCGCTGCTGGCCTACATGGTCGACACGGCGAACAAGCGGTTCAACGGGGCACCGGTCACCGCGGGCGCCCAGCGCAACGCGATGAACGTCTACCAGGCCGTCACGATCGCCAGTCTGGTGCAGGCGGAGGCCGCCACCAAGGCGGACATGGGGAAGGTGGCCCGGGTCGTCTTCAATCGGCTGGAGCGCGGCATGCCGTTGCAGATGGACTCCACCATCAACTACGCCCTGAACCGGTCCACGGTGCGGACCACCGAGAGCGACACCCGGATCGAGAGCCCCTACAACTCCTACCAGCGCATGGGGCTGCCGCCGACGCCGATCGACAACCCCGGCGAGGAGGCCATGCACGCCGCCGTCAGCCCCACCCCGGGCGACTGGCTGTACTTCGTCACGGTCAAGCCCGGCGACACCCGTTTCACCGCGAACTACCAGGAGCACGTGCGCAATGTGGCCGAGTTCAACCGGAACCGGCAGAGCGCGTCGGCCAAGGCGACAAGGTGACAAGGTGGCAGGGCGACAAGGTGACAAGGCGGCACGACAGGACGTCAGGCGGCGGCCGCCTCCGGCTCCGGCCTGGGCTCCCCGGCCCTCTCGGACAACAGCCGTCCGATGTCCCGTACGGCTGCCCGGCCCGCCCGGTTCGCGCCGATGGTGCTGGCCGAAGGCCCGTAGCCGACCAGGTGGATCCGCGGATCGGCGGCCACACGGGTGCCCTCCAGCCGGATCCCGCCGCCCGGACCACGCAGCCTGAGCGGCGCGAGATGGTCGATGGCGGCCCGGAAACCCGTCGCCCAGAGGATGACGTCGGCGTCCACCTGGCGGCCGTCGTCCCACTCCACGCCCTGGGGAGTGATCCGGTCGAACATGGGGAGCCGGTCCAGGACCCCGTCCGCCAGCCCCTGCCGGATCGCGTCGTTCAACGGCAGTCCGGTCACCGACACCACGCTCTTCGGCGGCAGCCCCTGCCGCACCCGCTCCTCCACGAGCGCGACCGCCGCCCGGCCCGCATCCTCGTCGAACGGTCCCTCGCGGAACACCGGCGGCCTCCGCGTCACCCAGGTCGTGGCGGCGGCGTACGGGGCGATCTCCAGCAGATGCTGGGTCCCGGAGGCCCCGCCGCCCACCACGACCACCCGCTGTCCGGCGAACGCCTCGGGCCCCGGGTATCCGGCCGTGTGCACCTGCCGCCCGCGGAAGGTCTCCTGGCCCGGATAGCGCGGCCAGAACGGCCGGTCCCAGGTGCCGGTCGCGTTGATCAGGGCCCGTGCCGACCAGGCGCCGTCCGAGGTCTCGACGAGCAGCCGCCCATCCAGCCCCTCGCGCACGGCCCGTACGTCCACCGGACGCCGTACCCGAAGATCGAAGGTCCGCTCGTAGGCGGCGAAGTACGCGGAGATCACCTCCGACGACGCCCGCGCCGGATCGGCCCCCGTCAGCTCCATGCCCGGCAGCGCGTGCATCCCGTGCACCTTGCCGTACGTCAGTGAGGGCCACCGGAACTGCCAGGCGCCGCCCGGACCGGGCGCATGGTCCAGCACCACGAAGTCACGCTCCGGCTCGAACCCGGTGCGCCGCAGGTGATATGCCGCGGCCAGTCCCGCCTGGCCCGCGCCGACCACCACGACGTCGACCTCATGTATGTCGTTCACACCTCAACCAACAGTGCGGGCCGGGCGGATCTTCCCCCGACCGGTCCGTGGGTCAGGATGGTGGCATGTCAGACGCGTTCACCACCCGAGTACTGCACATCGCCTCCGGGACCCGGGAGCGGGTCGTCGATCTCACCCAGGACTGCGAGGCCTTCCTGCGGGAGGCCGCGGGCGACCGGGACGGCCTGCTGAACATCTTCGTCCCGCACGCCACCGCCGGGATCGCCGTGATCGAGACGGGCGCAGGCAGCGACGACGACCTCCTCGCCGCCCTGCACACCCTCCTGCCCGCCGACGACCGCTGGCAGCACCGCCACGGCAGTCCCGGCCACGGCCGCGACCACGTCCTCCCGGCCTTCGTCCCGCCCCACGCGACCCTGCCCGTCGTGGCCGGGCGGCTGGAGCTGGGCACCTGGCAGTCGGTGTGCCTGGTGGACACGAACAAGGACAATCCTCGTCGGCAGGTGCGGTTGTCGTTCCTTGCGTGACGAGGGTGCCGACTGCAGGTCTCAAGTCCGGCCGCGCCAAACGAGTCTGGCCTCTGCAGTCCGCCCGCAGCTGACATCGAGTGATGCGGTGAACGTGGATTGCATGGGTGGGGGTGCTGCTGTTTTGCCCGGTGTTCCCAAGTTGACTGTTCGCAAGGCGACTTGACTTGACGATACAGGCCGCGCCGACGCCTGCTTGCTCTCGACCGATGGGGGCGGGATGTGAACCCACGGCCTCTCCGTCCCGAACGAACCTGCTGCAGCCGGAGGCCTGCGGCCCCTCGTTCCCCGTCGTCGGCGAGGCAGAGGGCCTCGACTCGCTGTTTTTCACGGGCGGCTGTCCGGCCCTGACCTGGGTCCCGTTCGTCATCGCCGGTATGGCTGTCGCCCACCTCGATCTGGCCGCCACGGGCGCCGGCCGCCAGCGCGGTGGCGGGTACGGCCACGGCCCGGGCGCGCCGGAGCGGCGCGAGCGGGCTCGGCGCAGATGTGGCGCGGTGTTGCTGGTGTCGGTCGCCGAGAACATCGCCCTGAGCACCGGGTATCCGCGCCGCGCCGGACTGATCTCCTGGTGGCGCCACCTCGTCAGCCTTGTCGGCCAAGGCTCGCCGACGGACCACCCCCTGTCCGCATGGTGCACGACATCAGTGGCGAGGAACCGGCTGACCACCGCCCCACCACGGCCCCCGGCCGACGGCCCGGCCGTCCTGGCCCTCGGCGGCGTACAGCGGGCAGCACCAGGCGGCCACCTTGCGCGAGCCGCTGTCCCTGCAGGGTCGGCAGACCGTGGACGAGTTCAACCGAGCCTTCTCCGGCCGTTCGGCCAGCGGATATGTAGCCCCGTTCCACATCACTACGGCCGCCAACAGGGGCAGTGCCAGGACCTGGGACCCGTCGGGTTACCAGGGGGCGTACCGGAAGATCTGGGGCAGGTGACAGCGGCGTCGGAGAGCCTGCTGCCTCACGGCGACGGGCCGGAGCCGGCGTGTGCGGACGTCGGCGTTGTCGCCGTCCGCGGTGGCGGGGCGCACTCGGTGAGCAGAAGGGCGATGTCGTCCGCCCTGTCGGCGGACCGGCAGGCATCCCGCAGCAGCGCGTCGGCCAGATCCTCCAGGCGGCCTCCGCCCATGCGGGCCAGTGATGCGCGGAGCCGGTCGACGTCGGAACCGATGTCCGAGTCACGCCTCTCGATCAGTCCGTCCGTGTACAGAGCCAGGACCGACCCGGGTACGAGGCGCAGCTCCGACTCCGGAAAGTGTGCCCCTGCGTCGATGCCGAGCAGAGGGCCGCCGGGCACATCCAGGATTTCGGCCTGCCCGTCGGGCAGGCGCAGCAAGGGCGGGAGGTGGCCGGCACGGACGATGCGCACGACCCCCGAGCGAGGATGGAGGCGGGCGTAGCAGCAGCTTGCGAGTAGCGCTGGGTCGAGGTCCATGTGGAGCCGGTTGGTGTTGGCGACGACGTCGCTCGGCCGGTGGCCGGCGGTGGCGAAGGCCCGTACTGCGCTGCGCAGCTGGCCCATGGCGGCTGCGGCGGCGACGTTGTGGCCCTCGACGTCCCCGACGATCAGCGCGACCTCGTCGCCGGTGGGGATGACGTCGTACCAGTCGCCGCCGATGTCCATCCCTCTGGTGCCCGGAAGATAGCGCCCAGTGACACCAAGGCCCGGCAGTGTGGGCAGCCGGTGCGGCAGCAGCGCGTTCTGCAGGCCGCGGGCGAGGGCGAACTCGGCGTCGTAGAGCCTGGCACGTTCCAGGGCCTGGGCGATGAGGCCGCCCAGCGCGGTGAGGACTCCGCGCTCCTCGTCGGGAAATCGGTGGACGTCGTCGAAGCCGAGCAGGCAGACGCCGACCGGGCGGTTCGAGGCGATCAAGGGCAGGAACGCCCAGGAGTTGGATGGACTGACCATGATCCCGGGGTAGGTCCCGAGAAGCTCCTCACGGGACTCGACGAACAGCGGGGCCCCGGAGGTCAGTGCGTCCGTCACGGGCAGCCGGGCATGCAGCGGAGTGCCTTCGAACCGGGCGAGAAAGCGCTTCGAGTAGCCGCGCTGATCGAGCAGGCGCAGGCGCCGCTCCTCCACCACGGCGATCGCTAGCTTCTGGCCGCCGAAAGCGGGCAGCAGCTGCTCGGCGACGGCCTCGAACACCTCGTGCGCGGTGACCGCCTCGGTGAGCGCGCTGCCCAGCGTGAGCACCCGGTAGAGGGAACCCACGCGCGGGGCCGCGGGCGGGGCCGACCAGGAGGCGGGCGGCCCCCCTTCCGTGAGGATTGCCCCGGGTCCGGTCTCGGCCGGTACGGGCTGTCGCACCGGTGCCACCCACCCCGTCATGCCCTGAGCGCCCGGGTGGAGGGAAAAGACCAGCCATGTGTCCGGTGGGCGGCGAACCAGGAAGGAGACCGGCTGCTGGGAGACCAGGGCGGCCCGGTAGCGGTCCTCGTACACGGGATCGGCCAGCCAGGGCAGGACGTCCCAGGGGCGTCGGCCGAGCAGTTCGTCCAGACGGATCCGCAACAGACTCTCCACGCTGTGGTTGGCGTAGGCGAGGCGTCCGTCGGGCGAGAGCGCGAAGAAGCCGTCCGCGAGCCGCTCGATCGCCGCCACGGCGGCCATGCGGCTCCCGGAGTCGAGTACGGCGCCGACCAGACGGGCCGAGACCTCCAGGCCGTCAGGGCTCTCGGGCATCCGGCCCCACAGCTCGACGGTGTGGTGGCCTCCGCGGCCGTCCCGGATGCGCAGGCAGTGTGCCAGCACGTGGCGTTCCTGGACCGCGGCACGGGCGGCGGACCGGAAGCCGGGCAGATCCGCGGGCTCGATCATGGCCGCCAGGGTGGCTGCCCGTCCGTCGAACTCGCGGGGCGGCATTCCGAAGATCGCGCACAGCTCGTCGTCGGCCGTGAGGGCTCCGGTGTCGAGGTTCCAGTCGAACAGGCCCACCCGGATCACCGGAGCGGACGGCAGCGGGACCACTACCGGGGGTGTCCGCTCGTCGTACTCGCCGAACGCGCCGCGGGCCCGCAGTCCGGCGAGGGTGGTGCCCAGCCGGTCGGCGGCGGAGCGCAGCCGCCGGCGCTGCGCCCTCGACAGCCCTCTCCCGTCCGGCCTGGCCCTCCACACCACGGCCATGCTGCCGAAGGTCCGCTCGCCCGCCCGTACAGGGACCGACGCAGAGCCGAACGGGTAGGGCAGGGCGACCGAGAGCTGGGGGAAGCGCCGCATCGTCTCCTTCGCGCCGGCCAGGTGGACCATGCGCCCGCAGCGGTAGGCCTCCGCCACCGGTAGACGGCTGTTCACCGGGATCCGACGCCACCCGCTGAGCAGGGAGGGCGGCGTCCCGCACGACGCGGCCACTACGAGCGAGCGGTGGTCGCCGGAGAGCAGAAACACGCTTCCGGTATGCGCTCCGGTCAGCTCCACGGCACCGACGACGGCACTGACCAGCGCGTCGTCGCGCTCGGGCGCTTCGCCGACACTTGCGGCGCCGAACGGGTGCAAGTTCGACGCCACACCGTTGGTCGACACGTTGCCCTCGATCATCGATGGATAATTTGTTCCATTTTAGGCTGGTTTATGGCTCCCTGTAGGTAGGCGCCGGGCCGGGAAGGCCGTCCAGCAACCACGGACCGAGCGGCAAGTGCCTACGTTTCCGCTTGGCCGGCCAAAGCAGGGGTCTTCCGATCTACCCTTCTACGAGTGAAGATCACTTTTGTGTGATCACGAGGAGGGCGTGAAGCGCGGCGGAAATGCGGTTCAAGCCGATCTTGAAGGGGGCGGGGAGCCTGGCGAGTGCGGAGTTGCCCTGCTTCTCCCAGCCGTTGTGTCCTGTCCCTTCAGGCGCATGACGCGAGTACGTACAGTGCCGGCGGAGCCTGAATCTGCGGTGGCCTCAACCGTCGGCATCGGTGACGGCCTGGGTCATGCCGCCGGCGTGGGCCGCCCTCCGATCATGGGAGGCGCCCCGGCTGAGCTGCGGGTTGTCTTTGCGGAGTTTGGTGGACACCAACAAGGACAATCCTGAGCGCCAGGTGCGCTTGTCGTTCCTGGGGTAGCGGTGTGACAGGCGTGCTCCCCGCAAGGGCACGTCTCTCCTCCGTCAGCCGCCGGTGAGCAGGCGTTCGCGCTCGGCTGCCACGATCTCCCGCGCCAGCTCGGCGTCCGTGATGTCGAATGCTTCCGGGGCGCTGTCGGCGGTCTCGGAGACGCGGGCGAACTCCTCGAAGAGCTGATGCTTGCGCGCCAGGATGTCGACGATGCGTTGGTCGACGCCTTCTTCGGAGAGCAGGCGGTGTACCTGTACCGAATCCAGCTGCCCCATCCGGTGGGAGCGGCCGATCGCCTGCCATTCGATCGTCGGCTTGAGCTGCGGCTCGCAGATCACGACGACCGATGCCGCCTGGATGTTCAGACCGACGCCGCCTGCCACGATCTGGGCGACCAGGACGGCCCCGTGGCGGGCCTGGGAGAACTCGTCGACCATGCTCTGTCGCTTCGCGGCAGGTACGGAGCCGGTGAGCGGCCCGAACACCTTTCCCGGAAGGGCCGACGCCACGTCGTCGAGGACGTCACGGAAGTAAGAGAAGACCAGCACCTTGCGCTCGTTGTCCTCTGCCTCCTGGACGATGTCGATGAGGCGCCGCATCTTCTCGGACTTGGCGCCGGCGCGCAGAGCGGCCTGGCGCATGGCCATGAAGTTGCCTTCGACGACAGCCGCACGGTAGTGCTGTTCGTCGGCGCTGGACATCGGCATCCACTCGTCGACTTCGAACCGCTCGGGGAGCTCGGTCAGGACGTCTTCCTGATTGCGCCGCAGGTAGGCAGGGGCCACTTGTTTCCGGAACTGGCGGGGTGCGAGTTCCGAGGCACTGATCGACAGGTCCGGCCGGAGGTAGCCGACGAGGTTGCGGAATTCCTCGATCCGGTTCTCCAGGGGGGTGCCGGTCAGGAGGACCGCACGCTCCGATGCGTGGATGAGGGCCGTGGAGCGTCGGGTTCGCTGGGCATCCGGGTTCTTGATGTAGTGCGCCTCGTCGAACACCAGGCACGCGGGTCGCGCGCCTTCGGGAATCCGTCCTTCCATCCAGCCGAGGGTGTCGTAGGTGGTGACCGCGACTCCACCGTTGCGGACCCAGGACTTCAGCGCCTCGTCGCGACCCTGCCCGTGCAGGCGATACGCGTGCAGATCGGACTTCGCCCGGACTTCGCGCACCCAGTTGGTCACGACGGCGGCGGGGCACACCACCAGGAAATGGGAGGAGCCCTTGGCGCGCAGGTGGGCGAGCACGGCGAGTGACTCGACCGTCTTTCCCAGACCCATCTCGTCGCCGATGACGACCTTCCGCTGCACGAGCGCGAAGCGGGCGCCGAACGACTGGTACCCGCGCAGGGACGCCTTGAGACGGCTGGTGTCGAGCTTGAGTTCCCTGACCGCGTCGACGATCTCGGCCGGCAGGTCGCCCTGGCTCTTCTCGGCGTTGTCGGCCAGGAATCCGAGCTCCGCGAGCATCGCGTAGTAGTCGGCCGGCCGGGCGCTGAAATCCTCCCAGGGATCACCGCCCGCGACGCCGGCCTCACCGTCGAGCACCGCCCCGCGGCGCGCGACGGCCGCCAGCGCGGCCCGCAACTCGGCGACGGTCCGGGCCTGGGGGACAAGAACCACGTGGGAGGTCCGGGGATCAAGACTCTGGAGCAGCGGTCGTACCGCGTCGGCGGCGGCGAGGTCCGCGGTCGCACCGCGGATCGAGCGTGCCGCGTCCCAGGCCCGCATCGTCGTGAGGAGCTCCGTGGTGGCGCGGGACCGGTTCTTGATGTCGATGCGGACCGGCATCTCGTCCAGCGTGGTCTGCCAGATGGTCTGCGCGGCGCCGACCATCCGGTTGCCCGTCGTCTCACCGACTCCGGGGAGCGAACGAATCCGTGATCTCTGGTCGAGGACCTGCTGCACGTTTCTGATTCCGGCGTCGAGCAGCGCCGTGATGCGCAGTTGGCCGCTGGTCGCGTCCTTGAGCCGCTCGACGGGTATGTCGGAGACCAGCTTGCGCACCTCGGCCTGCCGGACGGCGTTGCCGGCGGCGTCGACGGCCGTTCTGAACTCGTTCTCGCGGTGCAGGGCCCGATCGATCACGCCGAGCGCGGTCCTGGCGGCGTCCAGTTCATGCCGTCCGACGAGTTCGGCTCGGGCGCCGAGGCGGTGGCCGAAGCCGACGGCGTCATCGAGGACGGCCCCGAGCCCGACCGCCGGGACGGCTCTCCTGTCCCAAGCCGCCAGGCTCTCCAGCTCGGTGACGAGTCGGGTGCGCGCGGCCTGCTCGTGAAGGGAGACGAGGTAGGCCGCAGCCTGCCCTGCTTCGTCCTTGCGGCTCCTGCCCGAGAGGATGCGGCGGGCACCGAACAGCGCCCGGACGGCGGTCAGCGCCCGGCCGGCATCGTCGGTCAACTGGTGGATGCCCTGTTGGGCCTGGGCGGTGAGCGCCGGAAGGGCCCGACGGCGGGCCAAGGAGGTCACCAGGTCGGCGTCGGACGGTGTGAGCTGCAGTACGCGCCAAGCGGTGGTCGTCCCGGTCCCGAGCGAGGTCACGCGGCCGAGGAACTGCCCGGCGGCGTCCTCCGCCGCCGTCTCGACGCGCTCACGTCCTTCGGTGATCCCCACCGCGAGCTTGCGCCACCCGCTGATCTCTTCCACCACACCACGCAGGTGCTGACGTGCTTCGCGCTCCATTGCCCCCGCCGACTCGCATGACCTCTGGGAAGATTAGCGACCCCGGTTGACGAAGTCGACGGGATCATGAAATCGCCGGAACGTCCGAGTAGCGTTCGCAGGCCGCCCAGCAGGAGGTTGTGTACGTGCTGCTCGAGGAGCTCAAGCCGGGGCTGCGGATCGACGGACTCGCACCGGCGGAAGCGGTCACGGTCATCGCCGCCCAGTGGCACGGTGCGAACGCGGTCGAGCTGACCTACAAGACCGCCGCGGGCGGCCTCGACCAGCGGGTCGTCTTCCGCAAGGACGAGGACGGGCTGAGCGTCGCCCAGCGCGGCGGCCGCGCCTTCGACGCGCCCGCCGGTGACTTCACCCTGGCTGCCGAGGCCCAGCGCATCTCACTGGCCGGCCTGTTCGACCCGATGCTCGCCGTGGCGACCAGCGACGTCCAGCCGCTCCCGCACCAGATCCGCGCCGTGTACGGCGAGCTGATGCCCCGTACACCGTTGCGCTTCCTGCTCGCCGACGATCCCGGCGCGGGAAAGACGATCATGGCCGGGCTCTACATCAAGGAGCTCCTGCTGCGCGATGACGTCAAGCAGTGCCTCGTCGTGGCTCCGGGAGGCCTGGTCGACCAGTGGCAGGACGAGCTCTTCTTCAAGTTCGGCCTCCGCTTCGACCTGCTCACGAACCAGCTGGCCGACTCCCAGCTCCATCTCAACGTCTTCGAGACCCATCCCCTTCTGATCGCCCGCATGGACCAGCTCTCTCGTCATGAGCACCTGAAGGCGCAGCTCCAGGAGACGGAGTGGGACCTGATCGTCGTGGACGAGGCCCACCGCATGGGTGGCCACTACTTCGGTGGCAAGGTGGAGAAGACCAAACGGTTCCAGCTCGGCGAGATCCTCGGTGGGATCACTCGCCATCTGCTCCTGATGACGGCGACCCCGCACTCGGGAAAGGAGGAGGACTTCCAGCTCTTCCTCACCCTGCTGGACCGTGACCGGTTCGAGGGCAGGCAGAAGAGGAGCGCCGACGTCAGCGGGATCATGCGGCGCATGATCAAGGAGGATCTGCTCACCTTCGAGGGCAGGAAGCTCTTCCCCGAGCGCATCGCGGAGACCGTCCCCTACGAACTCACGGCACTTGAGTACGACCTCTACGAGGACGTCACCCACTATGTCCGCGAGGGGATGAACCGCGCCGACCGCATCGGGGGCAAGCGCAAGAACACCGTCGGTTTCGCGCTCACCGTGCTGCAGCGACGGCTGGCCTCCAGCCCGGAGGCGATCTACAAGAGCCTGGTGCGGCGCACCGAGCGCCTGGAGCGCAGGAAGCGGGAGATCCTCGACGGCACCAGTCGCGAGACGATGACCGCCGTCGACCTCGCCGACTTCGACGAGGGCGAGCTCAATGCCGAAGAGATCGAGGAGGCCGAGGAGGAACTGCTCGATGCCGCGACGGCGGCGCAGACGGTCGAGGAACTCGAGGTCGAGCTCATCGAGCTGAGGGCGTTGGTGAAGACGGCGCAGCGGGTCCGAGAGGCGGGCACGGACCGCAAGTGGACCGAGCTGTCCGCCCTCCTCCGGGACCACGCGCTGGAGATGGACTCCCACGGCCGGCCTCGGAAACTCATCGTCTTCACCGAGCACCGCGACACCCTTCAGTACCTGCAGGGCAGGATCGGGTCGCTGCTGGGCAGGCCCGATGCGGTCAAGGCCATTCACGGCGGCGTACGCAGGGCGGAACGGCGGCAGATCACCGAGGAGTTCACCAGGAACCGCGACGTTCGGATCCTGCTGGCCACCGACGCCGCCGGCGAGGGGCTCAACCTTCAGGCCGCGCACCTGATGGTCAACTACGACCTGCCCTGGAACCCCAACCGCATCGAGCAGCGCTTCGGCCGCATCCACCGCATCGGCCAGGAGGAGGTCTGCCGGCTCTGGAACCTCGTCGCCTCCAACACCCGCGAGGGCGAGGTGTTCACGCGCCTGCTGGAGAAGCTCGACCAGATGCGCCAGACATACGGGGGGAAGGTCTTCGACGTTCTGGGAGAGGCGTTCGCCGAGGTCCCGCTGCGGGACCTGCTCCTCGACGCCATCCAGTACGGTGAGCAGCCGGCGGTGAAGGACCGGATGTACGAGGTCATCGACACCACCGTCGGAGACGGCCTCAAGGGTCTCCTGGACGAACGTGCGCTCGCTGTGGAGCACTTCTCGGACGCCGACCTGCGCGCCCTGCGTGCCGCGATGGACGAAGCCCGCGCCCGACGTCTTGCGCCACACGACATCGAGTCGACCTTCAAGGACGCCTTCACCCGGCTCGGCGGCCGGATCGTCAAGCGCGAACAGGGCCGTTACGAGATAGCCAACGTGCCGCAGCACGTCCGCGCGGCAGGCAACGGGCCCATCGCCACCCGGTACGACCACGTCACCTTCGACCTCGGCCGTGTCCGGCCTGACGACCGTGCCCATGCCGACCTGCTCGTTCCCGGCCACCCGCTGCACGACGCCGTGATGGCCGAAACCGTCCGGAACTTCGGCGGCGCCCTCAACCGGGGCGCCGTCCTCGTCTCGGCCGCCCTCGAGGAACCGCACCTTCTCGTCGGGGTGGTCGAAGAGGTCGTGGACGCCACCGGTGCGTCGGTGGCCCGACGGTTCGCCTACGCCTACGTCGACAGCCGCGGCACGGTGCGGCCGGCCGGCCCCGCGCCCTACCTCGACTGCTCCGAGGCGCCCGACCGCGCAGCGGTCGACATCGCGTGCGGGCTTCCCTGGCTCGCGGACGCCGAGGCCAGGGCGACCAGCTGGATCATCGCCAACCGGCTGCCCGCGTACCTGGCCGAGGTCCAGCCCCGCCGCCTGGCGGAGTTGGCCAGGACCCGTGAGCTGGTGACCAGGCGCCTGACCTCGGAGAGCGAGCGGCTGCGCCTCGATGCCGCGGCGGCCTCCGAGAAGGAACACAGGGGCGAGAAGCCCAAGGAGTCCTCCGCGAGCCTCCACCGCAAGGCTGACGAGCTCGAGGTACGGCTGCGCAAGCGTCTGGCGCTGCTCGACCGGCAGCAGCTGATGTCGACGAAGCCGCCCCAGATCCTCACCGCGGCGCTTGTGCTGAGCGGCTCCGATCGGCCCTGTCGCGAGTGAGGATCGCTTCGTACGGGACCGCCCTGCGAGGCCGGTGCGCCGGTGCCAAGCTGGAGGCATGTCCCCGACATCCGGGCCTGCCGTCTCCCGCGCGGAGTTCGACGCGCTCTTCCAGACGGTGCGGACCTGGGGTGACTGGGAGGACCGGGCCGACCGCGGGGCCTGGAACCGGGTGACGGCCGAGCAGGTGCGGCGGGCCCTGGCCGAGGCGCGGTCCGGGACCGTCGTCCCGATGGCCCTTCCCTGGAACACCCGGCCCGACCCCGACAACCCCAAGCCGGCCCTCCACCACATGACCGACCTCGGCGATGTGGAGAGCCCCGAGCCCGCCGCCCACAAGGACTTCATCGCCGTCGACTACCACGGCAGGGGCGTCACCCATCTCGACGCGCTCTCCCACATCGCCTACCGGGGCCTGCTCTACGGCGGCCGCCCGGCACGCGAGGCCGTCGACGCCGGTGGCGCCCGCTTCGGCGCGGTGTCGGCGCTGGGGCCCCTGGTGACGAGGGGGGTGCTGCTCGATCTGCCCGCCGTCCTCGGGGTCCCCTGGCTGGAACCGGGGCAGGCGGTGCACGCCCGCGACGTCCTTGCCGCGGAAGAGGCGCTCGGGGTGACGATCGGCGAGGGCGACGCGGTGCTGCTGCGCACGGGGCATGTCCGCCGCCGTACGGAACGCGGACCGTGGGACTCCGGCGCGCTGAGCGCGGGCTTCCACGTGGACGCCATACCGCTGCTGGCCGGGCGGGGTGTCGCCCTGCTGGGAGGGGACGGCGACAGCGATGTACGGCCTTCGCCCGTCGTGGACGTGCACTCGCCCGTGCATGTCCTGGCCGTCACCGCGATGGGCGTGCCGCTGCTGGACAACCTCGACCTGGAGGCACTGTCGGCCGCGACGGCCGGGGCAGGCCGGTACGCCTTCCTGCTTGTCGTCGCGCCGCTGCACATCCCCGGCGGGACGGGTTCCCCCGTCACCCCCGTCGCTGTCCTGTGACGGCCCGCCATCCGCTCGTCACCGCAGGTGAGGGGCCCTGGTGGTCGGCCGGGCCCCCAGGGGCGGGCGGCCCATGACTCACGCCTCGTATGTCCGTATGCTCTTCAATATCGGATTAATTGCTGATCTGGTCATCTGCTGACTGAAGGGGGAGCGGGGTACAGGGCGAGTGAACGCGGGCGCGAGTGAGGCGAGGCGTGTTTCGATCCGGAGGAGAACAGGCTGCGGTCGGGCGTGCGACGGACGGCAGGGGTCCCGCGCGCTTCCGTGAGCGGTTCCTGCAGGGCGAGTCGGTCGAGCGGGGCGTACGGTTGTCGATCCTGGACTCCTGGCAGCGCTGCCGGACCCTGGGGCTCTCGCCGGACCAGGCCGACCTCCCCTTCCGGGACGACTTCGAGGCGGACGGCCGTATCGTCCGCGCGGCCGTGCCGGTGCTCGACCGGCTGGAGTCCCTGTTCTCCGGCAGCAAGATCAATATCTCCGTCGCCGACGGGAACGGGACGGTCCTGTTGCGCCGCTTCGGCGAGGCCTCGATGGCCCAGAGCCTTCCGGCGATCCAGCGCGTGCCGGGCTTCGTGTTCGCCGAGCGGGTCGCCGGCACCAACGGCATCGGTCTCGCCCTCGCCGAACGCCGGCTCATCCGTGTCTACGGCGCCGAGCACTTCGCCGAGCGTTCCCAGGCGAGCGCCTGTGTCGCGCTACCCGTGCGCGATCCGCTCAGCGGCGGTATCGAGGGCGTCCTGTGCTTCGGCTACCCGCGCGGATTCGAGACCCCGGCGCTCGGCGGCGTGATCCGCAAGGCGGCCCGCGCGATGGAACGCCGGCTGCTGGGACAGAGTTCCGCCCGGGAGCGCGCGCTGTTGCGGGCGTACCTGGCCGCAGAAGCCGAAGCGGACACGGCCGACGGCCCCGAGGGGGGTGCGCCGGTCCTGCGGCTGCGCCCCGGTGACCGGGCACTGTTGATGGAGAAGGCCACCGAGCTGATCTCCCGTGCCCAGCGGGCCGCCGTGGACGTGCCGCTGCCGGACGGCCGCCGGGTGACCCTCGTGAGCCGCCCGATGCGGAGCGCGTCGGGCGTGGAGGGCGTCGTCATCGAGGCGGTGCTGCCCGGCTCCTCGCCCGGGGAGCGCCTCGCCTCCAGGGAGCCGCTCGTCGTACCGGGCCGGGACGCCGAGCGGCTGCCGGGGCGCCCCGTCGGATTCCCCGTCGAGCCGGCCGTCGTCGCCGCCGTCTCGCGGCTCACACGGCTCTCCGTCACGCCACCGGCGGGGCGCACGTCGGGCCTGGACGGAGTCGGGGCCGAGGGCGCCGAAGCCGCCGCGCTCGATGCCGAGGCCGACGCGGTCGACGGCGCAGGAGCCGGGCGCGTGACCGCCGACGGCACCGGGGCCCAAGGTGCCACCCTCACGGGCGCCGCAGCCGAAGCGGCCACCGTCGGCGGTGCCGGAGCCGAAGGAGACGCGGTCGGCGGTGCCGGAGCCGAACGAGGCACGGCCACCGGCGTCGGAGCCGAAGGGGCCACGGTTGGCGGCGTTGGAGCCGAAGGGGCCACGGTCGGTGGTGTCGGGGCCGAACGCGGCACGGCCACCGGTGTCGGAGCCGAAGGAGCCACCGTCGTTGGTGTCGGAGCCGAAGGAGGCTCGGTTGGCGGTGTTGGAGCCGAAGGGGCCACGGTCGGTGGTGTCGGGGCTGAACGAGGCGCGGCCACCGGTGTCGGAGCCGAAGGAGGCTCGGTCGGCGGCGTTGGAGCCGAAAGAGGCGCGGTCGGTGGGGTCGGGGCCGGAGCGGTCGCCGTCGGCGGGGCCGGGGTCGAAGGAGGCATGGCCGGAACCGACGGCGACGGAGGCGACGGCACCGGTGTCGCCGCCGACGGTTCCCCCGAGCCGCCGCCCTCGGCCCGAAGGCTCGTCCTGGTCGGGGAGCCGCAGGTCGGCGCCTACGCCTTGGCGGCGCGCCGCCGACTGGAGCTGCTCTCCGAGGCCAGCGCCCGTATCGGCACCACGCTGGACGTCCGCCGCACCGCGGAGGAACTCGCCGAGACGGCCGTCCCCCGGCTGGCGGACTACGTCACCGTCGACCTGCCCGACGCCGTCCTGCGCGGCGAGGAGTCCGCCGATCCGGTCGGCGACCTGCGCCGGACGGTGATCCACGGCCTCCGTGGCGACCTCCCCTTCACCCCCGTCGGCAAGCGGACCGACTTCGGCCCGACCGCGCCCCAGCGGCGCGCGCTGACAGGCGGACAGGCGGTGCTGGAACCGGATCTGGCGAGCGCCGCGGGCTGGCTCGCCCAGGACCCCGAGCACACCGGGACCCTGCTCACGCATGTGCACTCGCTCATCGCCGTCCCTCTGGTGGCACGCGGCGTGGTGCTGGGCGTCGTCAGCTTCTACCGCGCCCAGGAACCCGCCCCCTTCGGCGACGACGACCGTTCGCTGGCCCAGGAACTCGCCACCCGCGCCGCCCTGTCCATCGACAACGCGCGGCGCTACACCCACGAGCGCGCCATGGTCCTGGCGCTCCAGCGCCGACTGCTCCCGCACGGACTGCCCGACCAGGAGACCGTCGAGGTCGCCCACCGCTATCTGCCCGCCGAGGCCGACGTGGGCGGCGACTGGTACGACGTCATCCCGCTCTCCGGCGCGCGCATCGGCCTCCTGGTCGGCGACGTCGTCGGCCACGGCATGCTCTCCGCCGCCACCATGGGCCGGCTGCGCACCGCCGCCCGCAGCTTCGCCGAACTCGACTTCCCGCCCGACGAGGTCCTCGTCCACCTCGACAACCTCGTGGGCCGCCTCGACCGCGAGGACCCCGAGGGCGAGGGCGTCGGCATCATCGGCGCGACCTGTCTGTACGTCGTCTACGACCCGACCTCGCAGCGCTGTGTGATGGCCCGCGCCGGACACCCGCCGCCCGCGCTCGTCCACCCCGACGGCAGCGTGACCTACCCGGACCTGCCCGCCGGACCCCCGCTCGGCCTCGGCGGACTGCCCTTCGACGCCGTGGAGATCGACCTGCCCGAGGACAGCCAGCTGGTCCTCTACACCGACGGGCTCATCGAGGACCGGCACCGTGACGTCGACCTGGTCCTCGACCAGCTGCGCGGGGCCCTGGCCCACCATCCCGAGCGCACCCCGGAGGACACCTGCCAGGCGATCCTGGACGCCGTGGCTCCCGCCCACCCGTGCGACGACATCGCCCTGCTGGTCGCCCGCACCCACGCCCTGGACCCCGACCGGATCGCCACCTGGGAGCTGCCCGCCGACCCCGCCCGCGTCGGCGAGGTCCGCGCCGCGGCCATGAGGCAGCTGGCCGACTGGGGACTCGACGAGGCCGCCTTCGCCGCCGAGCTGATCCTCAGCGAGCTGGTCACCAACGCCATCCGGCACGGCGCCGGGCCCGTGCGGGTACGGCTGCTGCACGACCGTTCCCTGATCTGCGAGGTCTCCGACGCCAGCAACACGGCCCCGCATCTGCGCCGGGCGGCCAGCACCGACGAGGGCGGACGCGGTCTCTTCCTCGTCGCCCAGCTGTCCCGGACCTGGGGCACGCGCTACCTCCCGGAGGGCAAGGTCATCTGGGCCGAGTGCGCGCTCGACGGCGTCTGAGGCGCACCGCCCGAGTCGAAGAGTCCAATGTCTGAAATGGCGTGAATGATCCGGATAGGATCGCCTCATGTGCGCTTCCGACCCGTCCGCCCCGGCGGCCGCGCCCCTCGCGTCGGAGCCCCTGGTCCGCATCCGCGGGCTCGGCAAACGGTTCGGCGGGACCCTCGCGCTGGCCGGGGTCGACCTCGACGTGCACGCGGGCAGCGTCCTCGCCCTCCTCGGGCCCAACGGCGCCGGGAAGTCCACCCTCATCAAGATCCTCGCCGGCGTCCACCACGCCGACACGGGACGGATCACGGTGGACGGGCATCCCCTCGGCAGCCACGCCGCCGCCCACCGCATGTCCTTCATCCACCAGGACCTCGGCCTCGTGGAGTGGATGACGGTCGCCGAGAACATCGCCCTGAGCACCGGGTATCCACGCCGCGCCGGACTGGTCTCCTGGCGGCGCACCCGCGAGCGGTGCGCCGACGCCCTGCGCACCGTCGCCGCCCACCTCGATCCCGACACCCCGGTCGCCCGGCTCGCGCCCGCCGAGCGGTCCCTGGTCGCCATCGCCCGGGCCCTCGCGGCCCGCGCCCGGCTCATCGTCCTGGACGAGCCGACCGCCCGTCTGCCCGCCCCGGACTGCGCCCGGCTCTTCCGGGTCCTGCACGACCTGCGCGACCGCGGCCACGCCGTGCTCTACGTCAGCCACCGCCTGGACGAGGTCTACGAGGTCGCCGACACCTTCGCCGTCCTGCGCGACGGCCGCCTCGTCAGCCACGGCCCCCTGGCGGACCACAGCCCGGCCCGCCTGGTGCGGGACATCGTGGGCCCGGATCCGGCCGACCGTACGACCGACCACGCAGCCCACCCACGGGGCGAGCAGCCGACCGAGCACGCGGTCGACCATCTGGCCCAGCAGCGAGCCGACGGACCGGGCGTCCAGCGGGCTGAGGGACCGGGCGTCCAGCGGGCTGAGGGACCGGGTGTCCAGGAGGCCGAGCGAACGGGTGACCAGCCGCGCGGGCAGCAGGCCGGCCAAGCCTCCGGCTCCGAAGAGGCTCCGCCCCAGGCTCCTGGTCCAGCCCCCGGTCCGGCTCCCGGTCCGGCCCTCGGTACATCCCCCGGTCCCGTTCCCGGCCAGGTCCCCGGTCCGGCTCCCGGCCAGGTCCCCGGTCCGGCCCTCGGCCCAGCCCCCAGCCAGGCCCCCGGCCCGGCCCCCAGCCCGTCCCCCCGCCCAGGCCCCGCCCTCCTCACCCTCCACGCCGTGTCGACCGCCGGCGTCGGCCCGGTCGATCTCGTGCTTCGGGCGGGGGAGGCCCTCGCTCTGGTCGGTCTCTCCGGTGCCGGGCATCTCGAGCTCGGTCGGGCACTCGCCGGGGTACAGCCGCTGCTCGCCGGGGAGGCCCGGCTCGGCGGACGGACGTACCGCCCCCGTACGGTCGCCGACGCCGTGCGGCACGGCGTCGGCCTCGTGCCCGGTGACCGGCTGCGTGAGGGCTGCCTCGCCGAGCTGACCGTGCGCGAGAACCTCTTCGCCAACCCCGCCGCCGGAGGCCGCCCGGCCCCCCGCTGGATCGGCCCCCGCCGGGAACGCGCCGAGGCGGCAGCCCTCGTCGAGCGGTTCGCGGTGCGCCCCCAGGACACCGAGGCCCCCCTCGCCACCCTGTCCGGCGGCAACCAGCAGAAAGTGATGATCGGCCGCTGGCTGCGCGCGGACCTGCGGCTGCTGATCCTGGAGGAGCCGACCGCGAGCGTCGACATCGGCGCCAAGGCCGCCGTCCACCACCTGCTCGACGAGGCACTGGCCGCGGGCCTCGCGGTCCTGCTGATCTCCACCGACTTCGACGAGGTCGTCAGTGTGTGCCGACGCGCCCTGGTCCTCGTCCGGGGCGCGGTGACGGCCGAGCCGAGCGGCGCGGCCCTGACGGTCGCCGAGCTGACCCGCTCCGCCTCCGCCGCGCCCCCGCCCCGGACGGGAACGGGCCCATGACGGCCCCCGCCCCGTCCCGCCCCCGCCGACCGGGCGGGCACCTCGTCGGCGCCTACGGACTGCTCGCCCTCACCGTCCTGCTCGTCCTGGTCTTCTCCCTCGCCCTGCCCCGCACGTTCCCGACCCTCGACACCCTCGACTCGGTCCTGTCCACCCAGTCGATCCCGGCGATCCTCGCCCTCGCCGCCACGATCCCCATCGTGACCGGCGCGTTCGACCTCTCCCTCGGCTACGCGCTCGGCCTCGCCCACGTCATGGTGATGGAGCTGATCGTGAACGAGGGCTGGCCCTGGCCGCTCGCCGCGCTCACGGTGATCGCCGGCGGGGCCGCCGTGGGCGTCCTCAACGGGGTGATCGTCGAATACGGGCGGATCGACTCCTTCATCGCCACCCTCGGCACCGGCAGCATGCTCTACGCCGTGACCGGCTGGGTCACCGACGGCGGCCGGATCGTCCCGGGCCCCGAGGGCCTCCCGCCAGCCTTCACCGACCTCTACGATTCAACCTTCCTCGGCCTCCCGGTCCCGGCCTTCTACGTCCTCGCCCTCACCGCCGCCCTCTGGCTGGTCCTGGAACGGCTGCCCCTCGGCCGGTACCTGTACGTCGTCGGCTCCAACCCCCGCGCCGCCGACCTCCTCGGCATCCCCACCCGCAGATACACCGTCTACGCCTTCACCGCGTCGGGACTGATCGTCGGCATCGCCGGGGTGCTGCTCGCGGCCCAGCAGCAGCTCGGCAACCCCAGCGTCGGCCTGGACTACCTGCTGCCCGCCTTCGCCGGCGCGCTCCTCGGGGCCACGGCGATCAAGCCCGGCCGGCCCAACGCCCTCGGCACCCTGGTCGCCGTCACCGTCCTCGCCGTCGGCCTCACCGGCATCGGACAGCTCGGCGCCGACTTCTGGACGGTCCCGCTGTTCTACGGCGGCACCCTGCTCCTCGCCGTCGGCCTCGCCGGATACGCCGCCCGCCGCCGGCTGAGCGGCGGTGTCCACGCCGCCCGCGACGCACCGGCCGGCCCCGCACCCTCCCCGTAGTTCCCCGCCTGTTCCCCTCCCGCGAGGAGTACTCGTGCACGGCAACCGCAGAGCCACCCCCGGCGCCCGCACCGCCCGGACCGGCTCCTGTGCGCTGCTGCTGGCGGCGGTCACCGTCCTCGCCAGCTGCCAGCGCGGCTCCTCGGACACCTCGGGGGAGACCCCCACGGGCACCGACGGCTGTCCCGAGGTCCACGCCACGGCCCAGGCCTCGGTCCTGAGGGCCGAGCAGACCGACGTCCCCTGGGGCGGGCCGACCACGGGACCGAGGGCCGTGCCCCGCAAGACCCTCGTCTACGTCGCCCAGACCATGACCAACCCCGGGGTCGCGGGCGTCGCGAAGGGCGTACGGGACGCCGCGCGGGTCATCGGCTGGAACGTCCGGGTCATCGACGGCGGCGGCACCCCCGCGGGCCTCCAGTCGGCGATGAGCGAGGCCGTCGCCCTCAAGCCCTCCGGCATCGTCATCGGCGGCTTCGACCCCAACTCGACCTCGGGACAGGTGGCGCGGGCCAACCGGGCCGGCATCCCGCTCGTCGGCTGGCACGCCCTCGCCGCCCCCGGCCCCAGCCGCCGGCCCGAGCTGTTCACCAATGTCACCACCCGCGTCGAGGAGGTGGCCGAGATCAGCGCGCGCTGGGTCATCGCCCACTCCCAGGGCCGCGCCGGGGTCGTCCTGATCACCGACGCCTCGATCCCCTTCGCCAGGAACAAGTCCGAACTGATCAGGAAGGAGCTCGCCACCTGCCCGGGCGTGAGACTCCTCGCCTACCCCAACATCCCGATCCCGGACGCCGGCAGCCGCACCCCGCGCGAGATCTCCTCCCTCCTCGCCCGCTTCGGCGCCCGGTGGACCCACTCCGTCGCCATCAACGACCTGTACTTCGCCGACGCGGCCCCCGCCTTCCGCGCCGCGGGGAAGAAGGGCTCCGGGCCGCCGTACAACATCGGCGCGGGCGACGGCGACCCCTCCGCCTTCCAGCGCATCAACAGCCGCCAGTACCAGGCCGCCACCGTGCCCGAACCGCTGTCCCTCCAGGGCTGGCAGATCGTCGACGAGTTCAACCGCGCGTTCTCCGGGACACCCGCCAGCGGCTACACGGCACCCGTCCACATCGCCACCGCCGACAACAGCGCCGGCACCACCTCCTGGGACCCGACGGGCTACCGGCAGGCGTACCGCACCATCTGGGGGAAGTGAGCGTCAGCCCAGCGCCCGGTCCAGGTTGAAGGCCGCGCTGATCAGCGCCAGATGGGTGAACGCCTGCGGGAAGTTCCCCTGCTGCTCACCCGTCTGGCTGATCTCCTCGGCGAACAGGCCCAGATGGTTGGCGTACGTCAGCATCTTCTCGAACGCCAGCCGTGCCTCGTCCACCCGCCCGGCGTGCACCAGCGCCTCGACGTACCAGAACGAGCAGATGGAGAACGTTCCCTCGTCGCCGCGCAGCCCGTCGGGGCTGGCCAGCGGGTCGTAACGGTAGACCAGGGAGTCGGAGACCAGGTCCTCGGTGAGTGCGTCCAGCGTCGACAGCCACTTGGGGTCGGTCGGCGCGATGAACTTGGTCAGCGGCATCATCAGCACCGCCGCGTCCAGCACGTCCCCGTCCTCGTGCTGCACGAACGCCCGCCGCCGCGGCGACCAGCCGCGGGTGTGGATGCGCCGGTAGATCGTGTCGCGGGCCTCCTGCCAGCGGAGCAGGTCGGCGGGCAGCCCGCGCCGGTTCGCCATCCGGATCGCCCGCTCGATCGCCACCCAGCACATCAGCCGCGAGTACAGGAAGTTCTTGCGGCCGCCCCGGGTCTCCCAGACGCCCTCGTCCGGCTGGTCCCAGTGGGCGCACACCCAGTCGGCCAGGGCGCACACATCGTCCCACTGGTCGCTGGAGACCGGCCGCGCCCACTTGTCGTACAGATAGACCGAGTCGATCAGTGCGCCGTAGATGTCCAGCTGGAGCTGGTCCGCGGCGGCGTTGCCGACCCGCACCGGGGCCGAACCCTGGTGGCCCTCCAGATGCGTGAGTTCGCTCTCGGACAGATCCGTGCGCCCGTCGATGCCGTACATGATCTGCAACGGCCCGGAGGGCTTGCCGTCGCCCGGGGTGATGTGCCGGGTCACGAACTCCATGAAGGCCTCGGCCTCGTCCGAGAACCCCAGCCGCAGCAGGGCGTACACACAGAACGCGGCGTCGCGCACCCAGACGTAGCGGTAGTCCCAGTTGCGCTCGCCGCCCAGCTGCTCGGGCAGGCTCGTGGTCGGCGCGGCGACGATCGCGCCCGTGGGCGCGTAGGTGAGCAGCTTCAGGGTGAGCGCGGAGCGGTGCACCATCTCCCGCCAGCGGCCCCGGTACCGGGAGGCGGACAGCCAGCGCCGCCAGTACGTCACCGTCGCCGCGAACTGCTCCTCGGCCTCCGTGCGCGCGCACCGCCGCGGGTTGACCTCGCCGCCGACCTGGTCGAGGGCGAACACCGCCGACTCGCCCTCGGACAGCTTGAAGTCCGCCCGCACGTCCGGCCCGTCGCACTCCAGGGGCACCGTCGAGGTGAGGGAGAGCGCCAGCTTCTCCGACTCGAAGACCGCCATGCCCTCGACCAGGCGCACGGTGTGCGCACTGGCGCCGTAGTCGAACCGGGGCGCCACCCGGGTGCGGAACGGCACCGCGCCGCGCACACACAGCACGCGCCGGATCAGCCGGTGCCGCTCGGCCTCCGCGGACCCGCCGGTCACCGGCATGAAGTCCTGCACCTCACCCACCCCGTCCCCGGTGAAGAACCGGGTGATCAGGACGTTGGTGTCGGGGAAGTAGAACTGCTTCGTACGGCCCGGCACCGCCGCCGCCAGCTCGAACGAGCCGCCGCGCCCGGCGTCCAGGACCGACCCGAACACGCTCGGCGAGTCGAACGCGGGACAGCAGTACCAGTCGATCGTGCCGTCCGTCCCCACCAGGGCCACACTGCGTAGATCTCCGATCAGCCCGTGCTCGGCGATCGGCAGATAGCGGTCGGCATCGGTCATGACAGCCTCCCTGTCCCGACCCGCTCCGGCGAGGCTTCCAGCCTAGGCGGGATCGGCGCTCACGTCCTCGGCAGCCAGTCGTCCAGGGCGTCGATGAGCCGGTCGAGCGCGGGCTCCTCGCCGGACCGGTCCGTCATGACCGTACGGCCGCCGAACCGCAGCGTGTACTGGAACGCGTCGTACGTCCCCATGCTCATCGTGAACGAGGGGACGTCGTCCAGCGCCGGATCCCCGAGCAGCAGGCGCAGCGACCGGAACTGCGCGGCGGTCGTCCGCCGGACCCGGGACGTGCCCTTGTCGGTGACGCGGACGGTGCCGTCGCCCCGCAGGATCACCTCCTGGTGCACCCCGGCGAAACCGCCGGTGATCGTCATGGTCACCAGCTTCTGGTCGGGACCGGTGACGGGCACGGGAGTGCGGCGCGCGGGCGCCGTCGCGGAGGGCGAGGGGGAGGGAGAGCCGGGAGGTGACGACGAGGAAGGGGGAGGAGCGGGAGGGGACGCCGAGGACGTGCTCGCCGAGGGCGTGCTCGCGGTGGCCGTCGCTCCGGCCGTGTCCTCGCCGCGGTCCTCGAAGGAGCAGCCGGTCAACGACAGGACACCCACCGCGCACACCGCCGCCGCGCCCGCGGCCGTCCCCCTGGCGAACATGACGTCCCTCCCCGCGTGTCGATCGCTGAATGGGCGTCACATCAGGGTGCCATGCCGTGAGTTGAGCCGCGAGTGCCGCGGCGGTTGCGCGTTCCCCCAGGAGGCGCCATGCCCCAGCCGTCCGTTCTCGCCGCGCTGGTGGCGGGGTTGCGCGGCGGGTCGATCGATGTCGTCGACCTGACCGCGCCGCTGTCGTCCGCCACCCCGGTGATCCGGCTCCCGCCCGCGTTCGGCCAGACCGCGGTGTTCGAACTGGAGGAGATCAGCAGGTACGACGACCGCGGACCGGCCTGGTACTGGAGCAACTTCCGCAGCGGCGAGCACACCGGCACCCACTTCGACGCCCCGAACCACTGGGTGACCGGCAAGGACCTCGCCGACGTGGCGTCCGTGCCCGCGAGCCGGCTGCGCACCGGCTGGGACGCCCGCGCGGACTCCCAGGAGGCGTTCCTCAACGGGGACGGGACGGGCCCGCACACCCCTGGCCTGTCCCCCGACTGCGCCCGCTGGGTGGCGCGGGAGTCACCGGTGATCGGCCTCGGCGTGGAGACCGTGGGCACCGACGCCGGGGCCGGGCACTCCTTCGACCCGGCGTTCCCCTGCCACTCCTACCTCATGGGCAGCGACAAGTACGGGCTGACCCAGTTGCGGAACCTCGCCGTGCTCCCGCCCACCGGGAGCGTGGTCGTCGCCGGGCCGCTGCCCATCGTCACCGGGTCCGGGGCGCCCGCGCGGGTGCTGGCGCTGGTGGAGCGGGCGTGAACGTCGCCGAGGCCGTGGGGCGGGCACTGGTCGCGGCCGGGATCGACCAGGTCCTCGGACCGGGGCGCCTGGTGGCTGGAGGAGGCGTTCCGCGGGCACTGGGCGCGGACGCTCCCACGTCACACCTGATGCGGACCAGGCGCCTTGCCCCGGGAGTGGTCACCGGAGTCCTCGACGTACCCCGGCTCCAGCTCCACGTTCACCCGATGTCCACCACCCGCGCCCACTCGGGCGGCGCGTCCGGCACGTAGTCGGGGTCGTTCTCCCGCCAGGAGCCCCCGGGCCGCGAGAAGAGCCCCACGACCGTACGGCACGCCGGGCGCGCCTCGGGCCACGGTGTCTGTCCGTCCGTCAGCACCACGACCACATCGGGCCGGGGCCGGGTCCGCAGCGCCCTCGCGAAGCCCGTGCGCAGATCCGTGCCCCCGCCGCCCACCAGCGGAATCCCCTCACTCCGGCACAGCGAGTGCGTGAACGGGGCGTCCGCGTCGCACGGCAGCACGGTCACCAGGTCCCGCCGCCCGCCCACGGCACGGCAGATCGCGGCGACCTCCAGCAGCGCGCTGCCCAGTTCGGCGTCGCTGACCGACCCCGAGGTGTCGATGATCACGGACACCTGAGGCGGCCGCCGCCGCAGGCTCGGCAGGACGACACCGGGCACCCCGGACGAGCGCCGCGACGGCCTCCCGTACGAGTAGTCCTCACCCCCGCCCGCGCCCGACGCGGCCGAGCGGACCGCCGCACCCAGCAACTCCCGCCAGGGCTGCGGCGGATGGAAGGCCTCCTCGGCCCACCGCTGCCACTGCTCGGGCGCGTTCCCGGGACGGCCCTTGATGCCCTGCGCCACCCGGAACCGGACGGCGTCCCGTTCCTGGTCGCTCAGCCCGTGCGCGCCGCCGGGGCCGAGGTCCCACTCCCGCGCCAGCCCGTCGGCGCCGCTGCCGCAGTCCAGCCAGGCCAGGTCCTGGGTGCGTGCCCCCAGGGTGAAGCAGCGCAGATAGTCCTCCATCAGCCTGCCCTCGGGCAGCCCCAGGAACTCCGGGTCGACGGCGCCCGAGGGCCGGACCAGCCCGTCGCCGTAGGCGTCGTCGTTGATCTCGCAGTCCGCCGCGATGTTCATCCGCAGCCGTTCCCCGGGGCCGGTCAGACCGCGCTCCCGGGCCACCCGGTCGCTGCGCCCGTGGTGGTCGCGCAGCAGGTGCGACACCTCGTGCACCCAGACCGCCGCCAGCTCCTCCACCGGCATCCGCGCCACGAACGCGGGCGAGACATAGCACCGCCAGTGCCGGTCGACGCCCATCGTCGGCACCCGCCGGGACTCGACGACATGCAGGGCGAAGAGCGCCGTCGCCAGGTACGGACGGGCCCGTGCGGCGTGCAGCCGGGCGCTGAAGAGCTTCTCGCGGTCCAGGGGCGCCGGTGTGACCACTCCGTCATCCACGTCATGCACGTCCCTCATCGGCCGTGTCCCCCTCATGCCTTCGCCGGCGCCGCCGCCCGTGCCGCCGCCCGGTCCGCCCGCCGGGACAGCGAGACGACCCCGGCGAGCTGTTCGATGGAGGCCGGCACCTGCCACTCCTGGCAGCGCAGCGCGGCGAGGCTCGTCGCCGGGACCACCACCAGATCCGGCGCCCCCGTCTCCACCGCCCGTACGAGCAGGGCCCAGGCCGCGTCCCAGCGGGACTTGGAGGGGTGTTCCCGGACGGCGGCCACCACACCGTCGAGCACGGCCTGCCGCAGATCCCCGCGCTCGGGCAGCTCGGCGCCCGCCGGGTCGGCGAGCAACATCTCGGGGTCGGGGAGGTCCAGCCGGTCCAGGCTCGCCAGCAGCTCCAGCCCCGGACCGTCGCCCACCGTGCCCCGGACCAGCAGGGAGAGCACGTCCCGCGAGGAACCGGCCGCCGTCACGAAGGCGATCAGCTGCAGGGTCATCTCCCAGCTCCGGGGCGACGGCCACGGTCCGCCCCGGCGGGTCTCGCCACTGGGCAGCCGGTGCACGAGCGGCGGGCGCGCGGTGAGGAAGGCGCACACCGCCCGCCGCGCGTACGCCACGGCCTGCGGCAGCTTCCCCGGGTCGAGCCGGGGCAGGGTCGCCTCCGGCCAGGTCCCGCCGAGGCCCCGTACGACGACCTCGTGGTCGTGGTGCCACTGGAGGTGCACGAACCGGTTGGCCAGCGGAGGGCTCAGCTCCCAGCCGTCGGCGGCGGAGGACCGGGGGTTGGCGGCGGCCACGATCCGCACGCCCGGCGGCAGCCGCAGGGCGCCGATCCGCCGCTCCAGCACCAGCCGGAGCAGCGCGGCCTGGACGGCCGGCGGGGCGGTGGACAGCTCGTCGAGGAACAGCAGCCCCCGGCCGGCCCGCACCAGCCGCACCGCCCAGTCCGGCGGGGCCAGCGGGACGCCCTGCTCGGCGGGGTCGTCCCCGACGACGGGCAGCCCGGAGAAGTCGGAGGGTTCGTGCACGCTCGCGATGACCGTGGTCAGCGGCAGGTCCAGGGAGGCGGCGAGCTGGGTCAGGGCGGCGGTCTTGCCGATGCCAGGCTCGCCCCACAGCAGGACGGGCAGGTCGGCCGCCACGGCGAGCGTCAGGGCCTCCAGCTGGATGTCGGGGCGCGGTTCGGTGCCGGCCTCGCGCAGCAGGGCCAGCAGGTCGGCGGCCACGTCGAGCCGGGAGCCGTGGGCCGGGTCGGCGGAGGGCAGGGCGAAGGGGGTGCTCGTGGGCATGAGTGTGATCACCTTTGGGTCGGGGTGAGCCGAGGGGGAGAGGGACAGGGAAGGTCTTCTGATCAGCGGGTGGTGGTGTGACGCGGATGCGCACGCAGGTGCGGGGGGCGCCGGTCCCGCGGGCGGACCCGGGTGGGCCCGGGCCCGGTGAGACCCGCCCGGAACAGCCCGTAGGTGATCCGCCGCCGGGCGGCCTCCTCCAGGGCGTCCCGCAACGCGCCGTCCCGCAGCGGCGCCCCGGGGCCGAGCAGGCCCTCGACCACGGCCAGCGCACCGGCGATGTCCCCGTGGGCCAGACGCTCGCGGACGCCGTCGAGACAGTCGGGGTGCCGGTGCGCCCGGTCGATGGCCTGGAGACAGGGCAGGGGAGTGCCGGTCAGCGCGGCCAGCAGCTCCTCGCGCCGGATCTCGTCCGGGTCGTGGTCCAGCGCGGCGAGCACGCCGTCGACGAGCCCGATGCGATGCCGGGCGCCCCGGCACTCCACGAGCCGCGCCCGCCCCACCGGATCGTCGCTCCGCGGCGGGGACGGCGGTGAACGATCCGGTACGAGCGCCGCGGCGACCAGGGGATGCAGCAGTCCGGCGTCGAGCGCGCCGGTGCGCAGCAGCTCAAGGTCGGGAAGGGTCCAGGTGGCCGCGTCGGGCAGGACCGGCAGAGCGGACACACCGCCGCCGGTGGGCGCCCCGGTGATCCGCAGCGCGTTCGGCCCGCCGCCGACCGCGTGGGCGGCCGGTTCCAGGGCCAGCCGACGCCGCCCGCCGAGCCGTACGAGGACCGTGCCCGTCCCGTCCGGCCGTCCCTCGGCGGCGAGCAGCAGCCGTGCCTCGTCGGCCCAACGGCCCACGGCACAGCCGAACCCGGGCGGCACCAGCGCGGGGTCCACACCGGGCTCCGGTCCGGCGCCCAGCACCCGCGCCCCCAGCTCACCGGCCCGCTCCGCGTCCCACAGATGCCGGTGCAGGTCGAGTCGGAAGCGCCGGTCGGGGCAGGGATGCGGATGGTGCCAGGCACGGTCCAACGGACGGGAGCCGTCCCACAGGCCGAGGCTCATCCGCTGCCCGGCGTCCGCCCAGGCGGGCGCCGTCCGCACCACGAGATGCACCGGGCGCGCACCGCCGGGTCCCTCGGGGTCGTACCGGACCAGCGAGAGGGTCAGCGCCGGGCGGAGCAGTCCGTCCGGCGCGATCCTCGGCATGTGCCAGCGCAGCAGGTCGGGAGCCAGCCGGCGCAGGTCCGCCCGGACCCGGGCGGCCAGCGGGCGGCCATGGGTCCGCGCCACGGAACGCAGGGTGAAGTCGACGTCGATGCCCGCGGCGGCACAGGCCCCCGCCCAGTCACCGGTCAGCCGGCGGGCGGTAGCCGCGTCGATCATGGAGGGCGGGACGGCGAACTCGCGCACGCGCCGCCAGAAGGAGAGCCGGGAATCCCCGTTCGCGGTGTGAGTGGGCATCAGCACTCACCTTGCGCGGACGGGTCCCCCCATCTGCGAACAGAAGGAGTAGTCATCGCGATGATCGTACGGATCGTCGCCACGGCCCGCCACACCATTTCCGTCGGCCGGTGTCAGCCGTACGGCCCACTCCGTCTCACCGACGGCCTCCGAGTCATTGCGGCCCGGTCCGCTGCGTCCGACTGTGGAGACCTGTGCCGGTGCGTGAGGAGGACGGACGATGACCGACGCCGAGCGGCAGCGGCTCGCGGAGGCCGACGCAGGCGCGGCGCCCTGGCGGCGCTGGGGCCCGTACCTGAGCGAGCGGCAGTGGGGCACGGTCCGCGAGGACTACAGCGCGGACGGCGACGCGTGGTCGTACTTCACCCATGACCAGGCCCGCTCCCGCGCCTACCGCTGGGGCGAGGACGGCATCGCCGGGGTCAGCGACGACAAGCAGCGGCTGTGCTTCGCGCTGGCCCTGTGGAACGGCCGCGACCCCATCCTCAAGGAACGGATGTTCGGCCTGACCAACGCCGAGGGCAACCACGGCGAGGACGTCAAGGAGTACTGGTTCCACCTCGACAACACGCCCACCCACTCGTACATGAAGCACCTCTACAAGTACCCGCAGAACGCGTTCCCCTACGCCGACCTCGTCGACACCAACCGGGCGCGTGGCCGTCGCGACGCCGAGTACGAACTCCTCGACACCGGAGTCTTCGACGAGGACCGCTACTTCGACGTCGTCGTCGAGTACGCCAAGGCCGGCCCGGAGGATCTGCTGGTCGGGATCACCGCGCACAACCGGGGCCCCGACGAGGCCACCCTGCACCTGCTGCCGACCCTCTGGTTCCGGCACACCTGGTCCTGGGCCGGCGGCACCGCCGTCCCCGCCCTGCGCGCGACCGGCGACGGCGTCGTCCGCGCCGACCACGAGGACCTGGGCCCGCGCTGGCTCCACCACCAGGGCGGCGAGCCGCTCTTCACCGACAACGAGACCGACGACGAGCGGATCTTCGGCAGCCCGAACACCACTCCGTACGTCAAGGACGGCATCGGCCGCCGCGTCGTCCACGGCGACACCACCGCGGTCAACCCGGCCCGCACCGGCACCAAGGCCGCCGTCCATCACGTCCTGACCGTCCCCGGCGGCGGGAGCGCCACCGTCCGCCTGCGCCTGACCGACATCGAACTGCCCGCTCCCTGGGCGGACTTCACCGAGGTCATGGACGCGCGCCGCACCGAGGCCGACGTCTTCTACGACGCCCTGACCCCCGAGGCCATGGGCGACGACGAACGCCGTATGGTCCGCCAGGCGCTCGCCGGAATGCTGTGGTCCAAGCAGTACTACCACCTGGACGTCGAGCGCTGGCTCGCCGAACACGGTGTCGACCCCCTCGCTGCCGACCCCCGGATCCGCAACAGCGGCTGGTACCACATGGTCCACGACGAGATCATGTCGATGCCGGACACCTGGGAGTACCCGTGGTTCGCGGCCTGGGACCTCGCCTTCCACACCCTCGCCCTCGCCATGGTCGACATCGCCTTCGCCAAGGACCAGCTCGCCCTGCTGCTGCGCCGCCTCTCGCTGCACCCCAACGGCCAGATCCCGGCGTACGAATGGAACTTCGGGGACGTCAACCCGCCCGTGCACGCCTGGGCCGTCCTCTTCGTGTACGAACTGGAGAAGCGCCGCACCGGCCACGGCGACCGCGCCTTCCTGGAGAACGCCTTCCAGAAACTGACGAAGAACTTCACCTGGTGGCTCAACCGCAAGGACACCGACGGCAACAACGTCTTCCAGGGAGGCTTCCTCGGCCTCGACAACATCGGTGTCTTCGACCGCAGCGCGCCCCTGCCCACCGGCGGCCACCTCGACCAGGCCGACGGCACCGCCTGGATGGCGCTGTACTGCCAGAACCTCCTCGACATCGCCATCGAACTCGCCGTCGACAACCCGGTCTACGTCGAGCAGGCGCAGATGCTCTTCGAGCACTTCGCGTGGATCGCCGTCGCCATGAACCGCATGGGCCGGGACAACGCCAGCCTCTGGGACGAGGAGGACGGCTTCTTCTACGACGTGCTGCGGCTGCCCGACGGCAGCGCCACCCCGCTGAAGGTGCGGTCCCTGGTCGGCTTGATACCGCTGGCGGCGACCAGCGTGATCGGCGGCCGGGCCGATCGCGCGTTTCCCCAACTCGTCGAGGGGGCTCGGGAGTTCATCCGGCGACACCCGGCCGTGGAGGCTGTCGTCGAGCAGCACGACCTCGGGTCCGGAGCCGACGGCCGGTACCTGTTCGCGCTGTTCGGCGAGGACCGGCTGCGCCGCGTCCTGGCCCGGATGCTCGACGAGGACGAGTTCCTCGGGCCGTACGGCATCCGCTCCCTCTCCCGCCACCATGCCGAGCACCCGTACACCTTCGAGGTGCACGGGCAGACGTACGGCGTCGGCTATCTGCCCGCCGAGTCCGACACCGGCATGTTCGGCGGCAACTCCAACTGGCGCGGCCCGGTGTGGTTCCCCGTCAACGTCCTGATCATCCGCGCCCTGCTGAACCTGCACGACTACCACGGCCCCACCTTCACCGTGGAGTGCCCGACCGGGTCGGGCCGGTCGCTGAACCTCTACGAGGTCGCCCGCGAGATCTCCGACCGGCTCACCGCCACCTTCCTGCGCGACGCCGACGGCCACCGCCCCGTGCACGGCGCCCAGGCCAAGTTCGCCAAGGACCCGCACTGGAAGGACCTGATCCTGTTCTACGAGTACTTCCACGGCGACGACGGCGCCGGCCTCGGCGCCTCCCACCAGACCGGCTGGACCGGACTGGTCGCGGCGATCGCCACCCTGTTCCACACCATCGACGCCGACGACTGGCGGCGCGGCGGCCGCGCGTCGCTCGAACCCCCGCCGGGCGAGCGAGGGGAGCCGCTGTCATGACCGTGATCCATGAGATCAACACCCTGGTGTGGCTCGACGCACTGGGCCGCCGTCTCGGCCGACGGGTGACCCTGGGCGAGGTGCCTGGCGAGATCTGGGACGAGATCGCCCGGCCCGGCGTCGACACCGTCTGGCTGATGGGCGTCTGGGAGCGCAGTCCGGCCGGCCTGCGGATCGCCCTGCGCGACGAGCACCTCCTGAGGTCGTTCCGCGAGGCCCTGCCCGATCTCACCGAGGACGACATCGCCGGATCCCCGTACTGCGTCCGCGACTACGTCGTCGACCCGTCCCTCGGCGGCCCCGCGGGACTGGCCGGGGCCCGCGCCCAACTGGCCGCCCGGGGACTCCGGTTGATCCTGGACTACGTGCCCAACCACGTGGCCCCCGACCACCCCTGGCTCGCCGCGCACCCCGAACGCCTGATCCGGGGCACGGCGGACGACCTGGCCCGCGACCCCGACGGGTATCTGGAGGCGGCGGGACGGGTGTTCGCCCGGGGGCGCGACCCGTACTTCCCGCCGTGGCCGGACGTCGTCCAACTCGACGCCTTCAGTGCGGAGTTGCGCGCGGCCGCGGTCGACACGCTCGTCTCCATCGGCGACCAGGCGGACGGTGTGCGCTGCGACATGGCGATGCTGATGACGAACGACGTCTTCGCCAAGACCTGGGGCGAGCGGGCGGGATCCGCGCCCGCCGAGGACTTCTGGCCGTACGTCCTTCCCCGGGTGCGCGCCCGCCACCCCGGCCTGCTCCTCGTCGCGGAGGCGTACTGGGACCTCGAATGGGCCCTCCAGCAGCAGGGCTTCGACCACTGCTACGACAAACGGCTCTACGACCGGCTCGTCCACGAGGACGCCGGACCGGTCCGCGCGCATCTCGGCGCCGAACTCGCCTACCAGCGGGGCCTGGTCCGCTTCCTGGAGAACCACGACGAGCCACGCGCCGCCATCGCCCTGCCCGGCGGCCGGGGACGCGCGGCGGCCGTGTCCGTGGCGACCCTGCCCGGCGCCACGCTCTGGCACGAGGGCCAGTTCGAGGGGCGGGCGGTACGGCTCCCCGTGTTCCTGCGTCGTGCGCCCGAGGAACCGGTCGACGCCTCGCTCCGCGACTTCTACGCCCGACTGCTGCCCGCCGCGGCCCGCGTCCGCCGGGGCGAGTGGCGGCGGCTCACCCCGACCGGCTGGCCCGACAACGACACCCACACCCGGCTGCTCGCCTGGACCTGGACGGCCCCCGACGCCCGCCACCTGGTCGTCGTCAACCACTCGGACCGCCCGTCCCAGGCGAGGATCCCCCTGACCTGGGACGGGCTGCGCGGACACGCCCACCGTCTGACCGACCTGCTCACCGCGCGGTCGTACGACCGTGAGGGCGACGAGCTGTCCGACCCGGGCCTGTTCGTCGCCCTGGAGCCCTGGCAGGCCCATCTCTTCGAGGTCAGCCCATGCTCTTCGCCCCGTCCAGGGACTCCCGGATGATGTCGGCGTGACCGGCGTGCTGGGCCGTCTCGGCGATGATGTGGATCAGCGCCCGGCGTGCCGACCAGCGGGCGCCCGGCTCGAACCAGGGCGCCTTGGGCAGCGGGTGGTCCACGTCCAGGCTGGGCAGGGACACGACCAGCTCGTCCGTACGGCGGCCCACCTCCTCGTACTCCTTCAGCACGCCCGCCAGCGTCTCGCCCGGCAGCATCCGGAACTCGTCGGCCCGCCGGGCGAAGTCCGCCTCGGTCATCGCGTCGAAGTCGCCCAGCGCGGACGGACCCTCGACGATGAAGTCCGTCCAGCCGCGCTCCGTCGAGGTCACGTGCTTGATCAGCCCGCCCAGACACAGTTCGCTGGCCGTGGTCCGCTGCCCGGCCTGCTCGTCCGTGAGGTCACGGGTGGTGAAGCGCAGGAAGTGCCGGGCGGCGGCCAGCTCCTTGAGCAGGTCGGCGCGCTCGCCGGTGGTGGCCTGGGCGGGGGTGGCGGTGGAGTCGGTCATGGTCCTCTTCTCCCGTGTGGTTCCGCGGTCGAGTACCACGTTAGGAGCCATCGAGGTCAGATCCCGACCTAATTTCCCGATCCCCACGCCGTCGCGCACAAGTCGCGCTCCACCTCTCCCGTGTAGCAGGCCGCCGCCAGCCAGGCCCGGGCGAAGCGCGGGGTGTCGGCCGGGAGAAGCCGGCCGAACGCGTCCCGGGTGCGGTCCGCCGCCGTCGCGTGCAGTTCGTCGAGCACGGCCGCCCCGGTGGCGAACCCGGAACGGCGCAACCGGGCCGGATCGCCCGCCGCACCGCCGGGGAAGGCCAGCACCCGGCGCCCCCCGGACACCGCCTGGTGCACCCGGCGCCGCAGCAGGTGGAGCGGAGCCTCGTCCGGCACGGGAGCGGCGGCGGGAGGTCCGGCCGCAGCGGGCAGGTCGGCCCGCTGGAGCCGGTCCAGACCGAGATCGACCCGCACGCCCGGCTGGGACGGGTGCTCGGCGGCCAGCAGCAGCGCACGCGGGAGAGGCCCCGGCGCCAGCCGGGCGATCACCCGCAGCCGGCTGCCGACGGCCGACGCCAGCAGCCGAAGGTTCTCCCGATGGGGGAGCGCCGGATCGTCGTGCGCCGCGGCCAGCCGCAGCGCCAGCCCCTCGCAGTCCGCCACCAGACAGTCACCCGTGGCCTCCCGGACCGTGCCGACGAGCGTGACCTCGAGGAAGAGCAGGTCGTGCGGCCCGCCGGCGAGGGCGCGGCGCACCTGCTCGGCCACGGGCACCGCCCACAGCCGCTCCAGCGGCCCCCCTCGCCAGTCCACGCCGGACGCGCGGACCGCCCGTACCCCCGCTCCCGCGCCGAGGCGTCCGGTCGGCGACACCGTCGCGCCGGACACGGCGAGCCCCGCGCGCGACAGCTCACGATGAGTCAGGGCCGTGTCGCCGATCCGCACGGTCCGGTCGGCGGCGCCGGCGGCCCGGCCCGCACCGCCCGGCGCCACGTCGGACACGGTGTACAGCCGGCCCTCCGCGTCCGCGGTCCAGGTGACCGCCCCCGCGTACCCGGTCGCCGTCAGTACCGGCTCGGAGAACAGCCCGTACAGCCGCAGCGAACCGTCCGGCGTGTACGGCTGCCGTACCGTCCCGCGCAGCTCCACCAGCTCGGCCCCGGCCGCCCCCGGCAGCCGGTGCGCCACGCCCAGGACCGTCCGCAGCGCCTCCGCCAGGTCGGGCAGCCGGTAGGCCGGGTCCGCGGAGCGCGCCGCGCGCACCCCGGTCACGACCGTGACCGCCGCCGAGGCGGCCCGGGGGAGCCCGGCGAGCCGCGCGGTGTGCGCGGCCCGCAGCAGCTCCGCCTGGAGCACGGCCCCCGCCCCGTCCGTACCGGCCTCGAGCACGGCGGCCGCCGCCTCGAAGACGGCACGGACGGCGTCGAGTTGGCCGGGAGAGGGACTCTCGGGCTCCGGCGCCGGCTGCGGAGCCGCTGGGGACGGCTGCCGCGCGGTCTCCCCGGCCGCCGCCTGGACCTCCTCCGCCACCGGCGCCGCCGAGACCGCCGCCGCGCGGTGCAGACAGTCCGGGGCGAGCAGACAACCGCAGCGGACGGCGTCCACGCCGGTCACCGTGTTGTCGGGGGCGTGCAGTACGAGATCGGTGTCGTCGTCGATCGCGATCCGCACGGTGTCCCCGTCGCGGACGACCGGACGCCCCGCCAGCTTGGCGACGCCCGCGTCCAGCCGCTTGCGCAGCCGGGGCGACAGCGCCTCGACGAGTTCGGCGGTCACGGACGGGACGACCGCAGGCAGCTGCGGACTCGTGCTCATGCGATCTTCTCCCCTACCCAGCGGGCGAGTTCGAGCGGACTGAGGGCGGCCACGGGCATGCCCGCCGAGACGAGCTGACCCGCCACCCCCGTGGAGTAGCGCGGCCGCCCGGTGTCGTCGAGGCTCGCGCAGCCCAGCACATGACATCCCGCGCCGACCAGGGCGCGGACCTCGGCCAGCAGCCCGCCGAGCGGATAGCCCTCCTCGAAGTCGCTGACCACGACGACGAGGGTGCGCGAGGGCACCGACACCAGCTCGCGCGCGTGCCGCAGCCCCGCCGCGATGTGCGTGCCACCGCCGACGCTCACCTCCAGCAGCAGCGACAGCGGGTCCTCGACATGCCCGGTGAGATCCATGACCTCCGTGGAGAAGGCCAGGAAGTGCGTGGACAGGGTCGGCACCCCCGCCAGCACCGACGCCGTGAGCGCCGCCCACACGGTCGACGCCTCCATGGACCCCGACACGTCCGTGACCAGGATCAGCCGCCAGTCGGCGGCCCGGCGTGCCCGGGTGCGGAACACCGGGTGCTCCGGGACGACCCGGACCGTGCCGTCCGGGCCGCGCCGGGCCGTCGCCAGGTTCGCCCGCAGCGTGCGGGGCAGGTCCAGCCCGCCGCCCGGCCGCCGGCTGGGCCGCGGCAGGACCGTTCCGTGCAGCGCGGGCCGCAGCCGGGTGGCCAGCTCCCGGGTGAGCGCGTCCACCAGCCGCCGGACGAGCGGACGCAGTGCGGCCAGCCGGGCCTCGGGCAGCCCGCCCGCATGGCTCAGCACCGTGCGCAGCAGCTCGACCGAGGGCCGCACGGCGGACGCGTCCAGCTCCGTCAGCACGTCCTTGCGGCCCTCCGCCGCGGCCGCCGCCAGCACCTCCTCCCGGATGCCCGGCCCGAACAGCGCCGCCAGCTCCTCCGACCACTCCCGCACCCCGGGATACGGCGCCTCCCGGCCGCCCCCGGCGCCCGCACCCGTGAGATCGCCCCGGCTGCCCTCGCCGCGCCCGCTGCCGTACAGCTCGTCGAGCGCGGTCGCGAGCGGCGCGGCGGAGGCGGAGAGCCGCTCCTTGCGCCGGCCCAGGACGAGCCGCCAGCGGTCGGCGGGGGACAGCTGTCGCTCGCCTTCCTTGAACCGGCGAACCGGGGCGGTCTCCTCGGTGACCTCCTCGGTTCCGTGCTCCGGAGCGGGCAGCAGGCCGAGGGAGCACAGGGCGGCGTGGGCCGCCAGATCGGCCTGGGTCCAGGCGGCCAGCGCCGCCGGGTCCACCCCGCCGGTGTCGGCCACCCGGTCGGTGCCGAGGCGTTCCTCCACGGCCGACAGGAGCCGGTCCCGGGCCGCCGGGCTCAGCGTGTCGAAACCGCCCCGCAGCGCCGGGAGCCGGTCCAGGAACGCGCGGTCGGACAGCTCGGCCACCCGGCCCAGCAGCGGATCCAGGGCGTCGGCCGCCGCCTCCAGCAACGGCCCCGCGGCCGTCAGCAGCCCCATCAGCCGGGCGGCCAGCGCCGAGCGCGCGTCGGTGTCCACGGCACCGTCCACCCAGGAGGCCACCCGGTCCCCGAACGCCCGCGCGTCCTCCTGCCCGAGCAGCACCCGTACGGCCCCGGCGGCGCCGCGCATCAGCGGCGAGCCCTCGGCGGCCAGCCGGGCGAGGGCGTCGGCGAGCCGGATCCCGCCCAGCAGGTCCGCGCGATGGGCGAGTTCGAGCAGGGCGTGCGCGTCGGCCGTCTCCTCGGAACCCGTCAGACCGTCCACCTGCCGCACCGCGGCCGATGTCAGCAGCTCGGCCACGGCCGCCGCCCGCGCCGTACGGCCGTCGTCGGCGCCGAGCCCGGCCACATGACCGGCGCGGACCCGGTCCAGCAGGGCCAGCCCGGCGAGGAGTTCGGGCAGCGTGCCGGCCTGCGGCAGGGTCTCGGCGAGATCGTCGAGCCGTTCGTCCGCCAGCGTCGGCAGTCCGCACTCCGCGGCCCGCGCCAGCCCGTCGAGCACCTGGGCGCCCGTCGACCCGCCCTCGTCCCGCTCCGCGCGCCGCCGCTCCCGCAGCACCCCCTCGGCGGCCTGGGCGGCGGTCACCCCGCGCACCCCGGCCGCGGTCAGCATGGCCGCGGTGGCCGGCGTCCAGCGCACCTCCCAGCGCGAGGTCAGCGCCTCGGCACCGCCCGCCGCGGCGACCTCCTTCGCCTCCCCGTACGGCACCCCGCACACCGTCAGCCGACGCAGCAGCAGCTCACGGCGCCGGTCCAGGTAGGACCGCAGCGGGTCCAGACGCAGATCCTTGGCGGCCGTGCCCGGACCGCCCTCCGGCCCGGGCAGGCCCAGCTCCGTCACCTCGGCCTCCACCGCCGGGGCGAGGCCGCTGCGCGGAGCGCCGGGGGCCGGACGTCCGGTGCGGGTGCCGACCAGCACCCGCTCCATCGCCCGTGCCACGGCCCGGCCCCGCCCGTACGGCTCCCCCTGGGCCAGCACCGTCTGCACCGCCTCGACCAGCTCGCCCCGGCCCGCCGCCGGGAGTCCGCGCAGCCGGGCCAGGTCCGAGGCGAGCCGGGTGATCTCCCGGGCGTCGGCGGGCCCGGACGGATGCCCGAGCCCTCGCAGCTCCGCGCACACCCGCACGGCCGCCCGCGTCAGCGCCTCCTCCAGCGCGGCGGGCTCCCCGCCCGCCTGCAGCACCAAGTCCTGCCACTCCGGGTCGCGGATACCGGCCGGATACCCGGAGCGCTCGTCCAGGAGGGCGTAGGTGTAGGGGATGAGGGAGGTGGTCCAAGGGGTGCTTCCGGGGGAGTCGGTGGGGGTGAGGGCACCGGCACGGGAGGCGCGAGCAGTTGGGGCACCGGCACCTGAAGCGCCGGAGATGCCCGCGTCGATCTCCGTTCCCTCCCCTCCCTCCCCGCCGCCCGGCTCCGTCAGCGCCGGTGCGTGGAAGGCGCCGACGACCACAGCGGCCCGCCGGCCGCCCGCGGTGGCCTCGGCGATCCGGGCCCGCATCCACCGCTCCCGCCGCAGATCCAGCTCCGGCACCCCGCCCGCGGCGGCCGCATCCTCACGCAGCGCCCACCCCGTCAGCAGGGCCGCCCGGCGCAGTGCCTCCGGCGGTGACCCCGGCGCGGTGGCCTCGACGAGCCTGTCCCACAGATCGTCCCCGGGGCGCCCCGTCAGCCGGGACCGCAGCGCGGAGGTGAGCCCGAGGGACTCCCCGGACGCCACGCCACCACGCCTTTCACCCCAGGCCCGGTGTGCGAGCGGCAGATCGCAGGCGACCACCGGGACACCGCACCGGGCCGCCCACCGCACGGCCGCCAGCTCGGGCGAGAAGTCGGCGAACGGATAGAAGGCCGGCCCGGAGCCGCCCCGTCCGTCCCCGGGCGCGGCGGCGAGGGCGACCGGCGCCCGCGTCTCCTCGTGCCCGAGCCAGGGCAGCCACTCCTGCATCTCGGCCGGCAGCTCGACGAGCACCACGTCCGGCCGCGCCGCGTCGAGCAGCGCGGGCACGGCCGCGGCCAGGGACGGCGCGTGGTGCCGCACCCCGATGAGGAAGGGCGCGCCGGGGCCGGTGAGAGCGGCGAGCGCCCGGTCGGGCGAGCCGGGCCCGCTGCCCGGCTCGGCCGCGGTGTCGGGGGCGACCCCCTGGGAGTGCGACACGGCCGTCAGCCCTCCAGGACCGTGCGCAGGTCCCACAGGGTCCGCCAGGTGGCGGAGCCCTGTTCGGCGCGGCGCCGTACGGGACCGTCCCAGTAGCCGCGCAGCCGGGCCGCGTCGGCCGGGTCGTCCTTGCGGACCACACCGAGCAGATGTCCCGGCAGCAGGCCGAGCACATCACGGTCGCCCGGGAAGTACGCCGCGGCCAGCCCCAGCGCGCCCGCCACGGACACCGCCTCCGCGGTGCTCATCACGGTGGACGGCCGCTCCACCTCCCAGCCCTCCGCCGACCGGCCCTCCCTGAGGTCCCGGAACGCCGTGACCAGCGCCTCCAGCACCGCGTCGTCGACCTGGAACGGCGCCCCGGCCCGCTCCACGGAGGCCCGTGCCTGACTGCGCACCAGCGCGGTCTCCGCGTCGAGGTCCGGGATCGGGCCGACCGTCTCGAAGTTGAAGCGCCGCTTGAGGGCCGCGGACATCTCCGAGACGCCCTTGTCCCGCAGGTTGGCCGTGGCGATGAGGTTGAAGCCGGGTGCCGAATGCGCCAACGCGTCGTCCGTGCCGGCCAGTTCGGGTACCGCGATCCGCCGCTCCGACAGCAGCGACACCAGCGAGTCCTGCACCTCCGGCAGACACCGGGTGACCTCCTCGACCCGGGCGATACCGCCCCGGCGCATCGCGGTCAGCACCGGCGAGGGCACCAGCGCCTGCGGGCTGGGACCCTGAGCCAGCAACAGGGCGTAGTTCCAGCCGTACTTGAGCTGGTCCTCGGTGGTGCCCGCGGTGCCCTGCACGACCAGTCCGCTGGTCCCGCACACGGCGGCCGACAGCAGCTCGGACAGCATCGACTTGGCGGTGCCGGGCTCGCCGACGAGCAGCAGACCCCGCTCCCCGGCGAGCGTGACCACACACCGCTCGACCAGGGCGCGATCGCCGACGAACTTGCCCTCCACGACCAGCCGGCGCGGCACCCCCGCGGGCGCCTCGGCGTCGTCGGGCAGCTTCAGGGCCCGGCCGTCGCTGCCCATGACGAAGGTGACGACCGCGCGCGGGGTGAGCCGCCAGGCGGGCGGGCGCGGACCGTCGTCGTACGCGGCGAGGAAGGCCAGCTCGACGGCGTACCGCTCCTCCGGAGGCACGATCTGGCGGGCGGTGTCGGGGGACGGGGTGGTGGTCATCGCGGTGCGTTCTTCCAGGTGGGACGGGACGGCGGGGGACGGGACGGTGGTCATCGGCGGCGGCCCTTGCGGGTGGCGCGGGTGGTGAGCTCCTCGTACGCCGGGGCGTCACCCGTGCGGACCCGGTCCCAGGCCCTCTCGTACAGCTCGGCCACCGGCAGCAGCGGTACGGCGCGTCCGTATCCGCTGAGCGGGTAGAGGCTCCGCTTCCAGAGCTCCACCGGCAGCGCACCCCTGGACTTCAGGTCCAGCCAGCCGCACGGCAGGAACAGGGTGCGTCCGGCGCGCGCCCGCTTGGCCTCCACGACCAGGTCGGTCGCCGCGAGTTCGACGCGGGCCTTCTTCATCCGCGCGGGCTTCCAACCGGTCCAGCGGGCGCAGTTGCGGTCCGTCGGGTCGGGCAGGGCGAGCAGCATCAGATACAGCGCCGCGGCGTCCGCGCCGAGACCGTGCCGCTCGGCGGCCTCGGCGACCAGAGCGGGCACGCTGAACGTCGGGTCCTGCGCATGCCCCGTGGGCCCCTCGGGGTCGACGCCGACCGCGAGAGCGCGCGCGAGGTCGTCGTCGAGGAGGGTCTTCAGGGCTCCCATGGCCTGGCCGCGCCCGGGCCCGACGATCCCTTCGAGCAGTCCGAACACCGGGTCGTCGGCACCGGTGAGGGCGCCGGGCCGCACCAGCACCGTCTCCTGGTCCCCGTACCAGGGGCGCAACACGAGCGCCTCGCCCGCCCGGGTCGACCCGTCCTGGTCGGCGCCGCCGGTGGCGGGCATCCCGTACGCCTTGCGCAGGGCGACGGCGGTCGGTCCGGCGTCCGCCGTCCAGGCCAGCTCCAGGTCGAGCAGCAGCCCCGGATCGGCGACCCGGCGGCGCAGCGCGGCGAGGCTCTCCGGCAGCACGGCCCGCAACGGGTGCCCGTACGGCAGCGCGTAGGCGAGGCCGGCCAGGGCGTGCACGGCCTGCGTGAACCCGTACCGGCCGGGCAGCGCCTGCGGGTCCTCCGCGACCAGGGCGCCGTCCTTGTCGACCCGCTGCACGGTGGTGCGGCTGATCCAGGGGGTGTGCCGGGGGTTGAGGACCTCGTACGCGGAGCCGAGGGGCAGGAAGACGAGGGAGAGCTCGGCGGCCAGGTCCTCGGGCAGCCGGACGACGTCGGCCAGGCACCGCTTCCAGATGCGGCCCACCGCCTCCGCGTCAGGCCCGCTGGTCCACAGGTCGGCGGGGTTCTCGGGCAGCAGCGCGCCGACCATCGGCTTCCAGTTGCCCGGCTCCAGCGAGTTCAGCAGGGTGTCGCCGAGCTCCTTCTGGCGGGGCTTCAGCCCGGTCGTCGCGACCACCTCGTCGGTGAGCTGCGAGGGCCGGCCCGCGAGCAGCAGGGCCGCCTGGACGGGCCCCAGTCCGCCCCGGCTCGCGGTGATCAGCGCATCGACCGCCTCCGGCTGCCAGGGGGCCGGGCCCTTGTCCCGGACGAGCCGGGTGACAGCGGCGAGCGTCTCGGCGGGGTACACCGCCGGATGCGCGTGCTCCTGCTCCAGGGTGAAGTGGGCGATCGCGCCGCGGTCGTCGGCGGGGCCGTGGTCCAGGGCCACCCAGTGCATCCGGTTGTGCTCGTCGACGTTGCGGGAGCCGATGACGACGACCGTGCGGTCCGCCCGGCGCAGCACCTGGCCGACGCGCTGCTGCTTGTCGTGGGGCTCGCTCAGCACGACCTGCCGCAGCGGCTTGCCCGGAGCGGCCAGCGGCCCCTCCGCGATCGCCTCGAACAGCAGGAGCAGCGCCGCCCGGTGCGTCTCGGTCGTCGCCGGGGTCGCCGCCCGGTAGGCGAGGGGGCGCAGTTCGTCCAGGACGGACAGCCACTGCGCGCCGTCGCCGGGGACGGTGAACTCGTCACTGGTCCAGCCGTCCTGGGCCCCGGTGGTCCGCAGGGCCTTCGGCAGCGGCCTGCCGTCGGCGGGTTCGCCGGACAGCACATGGTTCACGGCGCGGATCTGCCGCAGCGCGCTCCACCGCGGGGTGCCGCCCCACCAGCCGTGCAGACCCGCCAGGCCGTTCACCGCCTCCTTCAGCGTGGTGTCGTCGCCGTACTCCGGGCTGTAGTCCGCGAACATGCCCTCGGTGCGGCGGGGGTCCTGCTTCGGCCGGTCGGCCGGAGGCTTCACGTACACCGCGGTCGACTCGTCGAAGCGCAGCGCCGCGCGCACCAGCGCCGCCACTCCGGTGACCAGCCGCTCGTCGCCCAGGTCGGGCAGGGCGGCCGAGACCACCGTCCGCAGGACCTCGTCGGCCGCCGGGACGACCGCCTTGGCGTCGTCCGTTCCGTCGACCGCCGCGGCTTCGGCTATCCGCGCCTGCCGCTCCGCCAGTGCCTCGGCCCCAGCCCGCATCACCTCGGCCACGCGCTCGTCGGTCAGCGCGCGCAGCACGGCGGAGGCCCGCTCGTCGCGCGGGCGCAGCGCGTGCCAGAACTCGACCGGCGGCACGAACCGGGTGCCGGCGGCGAACTCGTTGCCGTGCTGCATCGGTGCCACATACCCCAGCTCACCGGCGGCGGAGGTGTCGCCGCCCGCGTACAGCGCGACGTGCTGCTGCTTGCGCACGACGACGGGTTCGGCGCCGCCCGGCAGCCGCAGCGCGCCGAGCGGGACGCCGGACGCTCCGCCCCTCTGCGGTACGGCGACGGTCCGGCCGTCCGGTGTGCCGACCACCGTGCGCGCCTCGGCGCCCTCGCCCTCGGTCCGCACCCAGCGGCCGAGGACCGTGCCGTCGGTGCCGAACGGGCTGTGCTCCAGACCGGGCTGGAGCGGCAGCACCTCGCAGTCCTGCGGGCTCAGCGTGGCGTCCTCCCGGACACCGCCCTGCACGAACCCGGGCAGCGAGGCGCGGCCGTGCGTGCCGGTGGCCGGGTCGTACTCCAGCCACACCTGCTGCCGGCCCTGCCGCCCCTGACGCCAGTAGGAGGTGCCGTCGCCCAGGATGCGGCGGCCCGCCGGCAGCACGGTGTCGCCGGCGTGCAGGGTGCGCCCGCCGGTGGCCCGGCCCCCGCCGGGCAGCGGGATCGAGGCGGCGCCCGCGTGGCCGGAGCCGTACCAGTAGTAGGGGATCGCCTCGCCGCCGAGCGGGAACACATCGGCCGCGCGGGCGGACCAGTAGCCCTGCTGCCTGCCGTCCTCCCGCCACATCACCAGCAGCTCGCCGTCCGCGTAGCGGAACGACGGACGGTTCCACTGGCCCAGCTCCACGGGCAGCCGCAGGTCGTGCTCCAGCAGGATCTCCTCGGGGCCGACGACGAACACCTTGTGGCCCCGGTGGACGATCAGCGCCGGCCAGGCCTCCTGGACCGTCACCGTCTTGTCCTGGTCGCGCCGGGGCTTGGTCTCGGCTTCGATCCGGCGCATCGCCTCGTCGAGCGCGGGCCAGCCCAGCTCGTCGAGGAGACCGGCGCGCAGGGTGTGCCCGAGCAGCGGGGCGGCCTCGTGCGCGGCGACCCGCGCCACGGCGTCGGGGGCCACCTCGGCGGCCACACCGCGGAAGGGCTGCATCCGCTCCAGCGCGGCCCGCGCGGCGGGCAGGCCGACGGCGGCGGTCAGCTCCCCGGCCGCGTCCCGCAGCCACTCGCGCAGGACGTCGCTGAGCACCGGGTGGGCGGCGATGCCCTGGAGCAGTGCGGCCTCCGGGCGGTTGCCGCTCTGTGTGCCGATCTCGGTGTACAGCAGGCGCCGGAAGCGTGCGTCGGCCGCCGTCGCCGTCAGATCGCGCCGGCCGGCCCGGTCCTCGCTCAGCCAGCGCTGAAGACCGAGGTACACGACCTCGTCCCCGGGGGGCGGCGCCAGCGGGATCCCCTCGGCCAGGCAGAGATCGAGCAGGTCGAGGTCGGCACCTGCGTGCCAGCGTCCCGTGACGATGTCGACGGCCCTGCCCTGGGCCCGCAGCCGGGGGGCCATCCTCGCCACGAGCGCGAGAGTGGCCGCGGAACGGTCGCAGATGTTGGCACCGTGCTTGCGATGCAGCGCCCAGCGGGTCAGCCAGTCCGCCGCGTCGACCGCGCCGGCCTCGTCCGGCCGGGCACCGGACTCACCGGTCAGCAGCAGGTCGGCCCCGCACTCCACGAGCAGCGCCAGCCAGAACTCGTCGTCCCCGACGGACCGGCCGAGACCGGCGGGCATGATCTCCAGCAGCCGGCGCCGCACCTCCGGCTCCCGCTCGGCCAGCACGACGAGCGTCGCCCGGTAGGAGTTCCAGAAGGACGCCGGAGCCCGCACGGCCGCGGGCGACGCCAGCAGGTCGCCGACCAGCCCGCACTCCTCGGTGACCCGGTCGAGACCCGCCGCCTTGATCAGCCCGCGCGCGTCCTGCGGCAGCGACGCGTAGGGCGGCATGCCGGCCGCGCACCGCTCCACCGTGAGCTGCCGGAACTGCGTCCAGGCGTCAGCCGGGCTGAGCCGCGCGGCGAGTGCCTTCACATGCTCCTTGAGCGCCTTGACGGTGAGAGCGCCCGCGAACGCGAACTCCAGGAACACGGCGCGCTGCCGCTCCTCGTCCACCGTCAGCGCGTGCACCCGCTCGGCCTCGCGCGCCTTGCCGAAGAAGGCGGCGGCGTACGTCGTGTTCTCGTGCTGGAGGAAGACCCGCGCCGCCTGCTCGTAGAACGTCGGCAGGAAGTGCGGCACGGCCCGGCCGAGCCGGGTGCCGAGTTCCTCGAAGCCGTCCTTGGCGGTGCCGGGCCGGGACTTGGCCTGGCGGGCGAGCCGCTCGACGTCCCTGACCAGCGCCAGCGCGTGATGGCCGTTGGCCGGGTCGTTGACCAGCGCCCAGGCCGGGAAGCCCAGGGTGACCCGGCGCACCTGCCCCACCTCGGGGACCTCCGCGTCCCGCACCAGACCGAGGAAGTCCAGGGCGAGGTCCTCGGCCTCGCCGAGAGTGCCCGGCACCAGCCGGACGATCCGCCGGTCGTCCAGACCGGGGTGGGTGTACGTGCGGACGGTGAGCGTGTCGGCGTCCTCGCGGTCCGTGCTGCCCTGCGGCAGGACCGCGCCCGCGTCGAGCAGGGTGCCCGCGGTGTTCTCGTCGTAGGTCGTCATGCCGCCCGCTCCTCGTCCTCGATGTCGCGCCCCGCGTACAGTGCGGCCGCCATGCGCATGCCCTCCGACCAGGCCACCGGCCCCACCTGACCGAGCTTCAGCACCCGGCCCGCCGGATCGGTGAACGTCAGGGGGCCGGTCTCGGACTCCTCGTAGCTCTCGTAGTCGCCCACCCACACCCGCGCCTCGACCGTGCGCCCGTCCTCCAGGACGGAGTGCACGGCGTTGCCGCCGCGCACCCGGTAGCCGAGCTGGGTCACCCGCCCGTGCAGGAACCGCTGCTCCTTGAACGCGCCGCCCGCGTACTCCTCGACCGAGGTGCCCTCGGCGTCCAGCGTCGCCGGCCGGTGCCACACCTCGCGGAAGAGCTGCTGGGCGCGCTGCTCCACACCGAGCTCCACGGCGAACTCCCGCAGGTCCTCCAGATCGTCGAGGAGGACCGGGTGCGGCAGCCGGACCAGGTCGGGGGTGATGCGCACGGTGTCGCCGTCGAGGTCGACCAGCCCGAGGCCGCGCTCGGGGTCGGCGTCCCGCAGGAACCCGGCCACCTCGCCGTCGGCGCCGGTGACCACCAGGTCACGCAGCGCGGCCTGCCAGGCGGGGTCGGGCCACACCCGGGCGACGACCGCGATCGGCACCGGCAGCGAGCGCACCATCCAGCGCTCCACATCGGTCAGACACTGCCGCTCGTGCCGCTCCAGCCACTCGACGAGCTGGCGCAGTCCCACCACCGCCGGATCGTCGGAGATCTTGGGCGGTACGGACTTCAACAACCGCCCCGCCGCGTTGCGGCACACCACCTTGCCGTCGTCGAGGGCGACCTCGTAGTCGCCGGCCGACACCCACCCCATACGTGCCTCCCGCACCCGCATCGATCAAGTGACGGGAACTGTAGAACAGGCCACTGACAACGGGTCCCGGCAGACGCCGATCTGACGGCGGAACAGGTGGTGACCTGCGCGGATTCCTGTCATGACCCCGTCGAGAACAGGGTCTGCGGGTCCGGTCCGGAGGCGAGAAAACGACGGGACCCCCGTCGGTGCCGACGGGGGTCCCGGTGTCCGCGGGCGTGGATCAGCCCTCGACCCAGCCGTGGTTCTTGGCGAACTGCGCGAGACCGCCGCGCACCTGCACGATCTGCTCCCCGGTGAGCGAGGGCGCCGCGCTCAGCAGGGCCTCGGTGACGTCCCGGACGAACTCCTCGGTGCTGAGCACATCGCACAGCACGTCGTCGTCGGCCGCGAGCGGCTTGCCGTCCTCGCCCCGCGCGAGCCGGACCCCGGACGCCTTCGGACCGCGCTCGCCGTCCTCGATCTCGAACTCGACGAGGATGCCCCGCCGTACCTGCGACTCCGGCATCAGCATGTCGTTGACATGCAGGAAGACATCCTCCCCGCCGTCGTCGGGCGCGATGAACCCGTAGCCCCGCTGGCTGTCGAAGCGCACCACACGACCAGCAACCATCCCAACCCCCAGCAACCTCGAAACACCCACTTCGGTGAACCTGCCCAGATCGTAGTCAAACCGACCGCCCCCAGGCGACTCCCGGGCTCCACCGCGCGCGGCGCACCTCGCTGAGCTGCTCGAACGCCGGGCGTCAGTCCTCGGCGGCGCGCTCGGCGTCCCGCTTCTTCAGGCGGACCGCCTCCTTGCGGACCTCGGCCTGGGTGCCGCGCTCCTTCTCCAGCCACTCCGGCCTCGCGTCCTTGAGGGCGTCGATCTGCTCGGTGGTGAGCGCCTCCGTCACCCCGCCGCGGGCCAGGCCCGCGATGGACACGCCCAGCTTGGCCGCGACCACCGGACGGGGGTGCGGGCCGTTCTCGCGCAGCGTCCGCAGCCATGCGGGCGGGTTCGCCTGGAGCTCGTTCAGCTCGGCGCGCGAGACGACGCCCTCCTGGAACTCGGCGGGCGTGGCGGGGAGGTACACACCCAGCTTCTTCGCCGCCGTGGCGGGCTTCATCGTCTGGGTGGTCTGCTGCGACTTCATACGGTCCAGGGTATCGGCCGCCGCGGAGAGCTCCGACCACAGCCGGTAACCTGGCGGGATGACCGACCAGGCGGATTCCCCTTCGTTCCGGCTCGCGTACGTTCCCGGAGTGACGCCCGCCAAGTGGGTGCGGATCTGGGAGGAGCGCCTGCCCGACACCCCGCTCACCCTGCTCCAGGTGTCCCCGGCCGAGGCCTCCGACGCCCTGCGCGGCGGCGCCGCCGACGCGGCCTTCGTCCGGCTGCCGGTCGACCGTACGGTGTTCAGCGCGATCCCCCTCTACACCGAGACGACGGTCGTCGTGGTCCCCAAGGACCATGTGATCACCGCCGCCGAGGAGATCACCCTGGACGATCTCGCCGACGAGGTGGTGATCCACCCCCTCGACGACGTCCTCGGCTGGTCCGAGCCGCCCGGCGAGCCCGCCTTCGAGCGCCCGCGGACCACGGAGGACGCGATCGAGCTCGTCGCGGCGAACATCGGCGTCCTGATCGTGCCCCAGTCGCTGGCCCGCCTCCATCACCGCCGCGACCTCACCTACCGCACGCTGGTGGACGCCCCGCAGTCGGCGGTCGCCCTGTCCTGGCCCGAGGAGGCGACCACCGACCTGGTCGAGGACCTCATCGGCATCGTCCGGGGCCGCACGGTCAACAGCACCCGGGGCAGGACCCAGCCGACCCCGCCGAAGCAGCGCGAGCCCCGCAGGACGGCAGGAAGCGCCGACGGCGCCCGCGGCCGCAGCGGCGGCACGAGGACCGGCGGCACGGCGAAGGGCGCCGGCGGTACCAAGGGCGGCAGCGGCACGCGGGGCGGCGGTGGTACGAAGGGCGGCGGCGGTACGAAGGGCGGCGGCCGGCGCGGAACCGGCGGCGGCAAGCCCCGCCGCCGGTCCTAGCGCCTCGGCGCCGGTCCTGGTGCCGAGGCGCCCGCGGCCGCGGCCGCCGCGCCCGTCCGCTCAGGCCACGTAACTCGCCGCGTCGGCGGTGCTCACCACCTTCTGCCCGTCCGCGGACGTGAGCAGACCGGCGGCCACCCACGCGTCCACCACCGTCCGCACCCGGGCGACGAGGGCGGCCTTGGAGGCGAACGGCGCCGCCGCCCACACCTCGTCGAGCAGGGTGGTGCCGTCCGACGTCGCCGGATTGGCGACCCCCGAGTCGACGGTCCCGAAGACGGCCTTCGGTTCCGAACGCCGGACGTAGGCGTGCGTCGGGTCCTCCGTCCCCTCGAAGAACGGGGCGAACTCGGTGCCGTTCAGCGTGTAGTGGAGGGACTTGCCGCTCACCGGCGTCAGCGTGGGCAGCAGATCGCCGGAGAGCGCCGCGTTGGCGTACAGCCCGCACGACAGGTAACCGGTCGAGGAGTTGCGGGCGACCAGGTTGACCGGGCCGTAGAACAGCGTCTGCAACGACGCGTCGTCCAGGGCCTTCTCCACGCGCAGCCGGAACGGCACGGTGACCCGCACGACGTCACCGGACTGCCAGGTGCGGGACATGGTGAAGTAGCTCCCGGCGACCGGAGTGCCGCTCACCGCGCTGCCGTTGACCGTCACCTGGAAGCCCGCGGTCGCCCAGGACGGCACCCGCAGCCTGAGCGCGAAGGACGCGCTGCTCCCGCCGAAGGTGAGCGTCGTGCCCTGTTCCACCGGGTAGGCGGTGGTCTGGGTGACCGTGACGCCCTTCTCCGCCCAGGTCAGCGTGGACGGGCTGTAGAGGTTGACGTACAGCGCGCTGCCGTCGGCGGCCTTGAAGTACACCGAGTCCTGGTACTTGGTGGCGCTCTCCATGCCGGTGCCCTCGCAGCAGGTGGTGCCCTGCTTCGGGGTGTAGTCCCGCACATGGCCGGGGGTGAGCCCGATGAAGTACGTGACGAGCGGCTTCTCCGCGTCGGCGGTGTCCTGCTTGGAGCCGAGGACCTGGTTGAGCAGGGTCCGCTCGTAGTAGTCCATGTAGGCGGGCGTCTGCTCGTGGAAGAACAGCGTCCGGCTCAGTTTCAGCAGGTTGTACGCGCAGCAGGTCTCCGCGTTCGTGGCGCTGATCGTGCCCGCGATGCTGTCCCGCGCCTTCCAGAACTCCCCGGTGCTGGTGCCGCCGATGCCGTACATCCGATGCGGTACGACCATGCCCCAGAAGTTCTTCGCGGCGGTCAGGTAGCGGGCCTCGCCCGTCGCGTCGTACAGCCTGAGCAGTCCGGTGAAGATCGGGATGTGCTGGTTGGCGTGCAGCCCGTCGAGCGTGTCGGTGTTCGCGGCGCACGCGTCGATCAGCGAGTCGAGGTCGAACAGCTTGGCCAGCGCGAGGTGTTCGGCCTGTCCGGTGAACGCGTGCAGATCGACGATCGCCTCGACGATCCCGCCGAACTCCCCGCTGGAGAACAGCCCCCACATCCGCTGGAGCGTGGCCTCGGGGAGCACCGACAGCCGGGAGTACATCCAGTCGCCCATGCCGGAGGCGAGGTCGAGGGCGCGGGCGTCGTCGGTGGCGATGTAGGCGTCCAGCAGGCCGCGCAGGATCTTGTGCGCGGTGTAGTACGGCGCCCAGACCTTGGTGTAGTCGCTGCCGGTCATCGACTCCAGCAGGATGAACTGGGTCTCCGGGTAGGCCGCCAGGAACCCGGGGTGGCTGGGCCCGCCCCAGGTGCGCTTCAGGGTGGCGGTCAGTCCCCGGCCCGAGGCGTCCGAGAAGGTGCCGCCGGAGGTGGCCTGGAACCAGTACGACGCGAGGTTGCCGAGGCCGGGCGAGGAGAGCTTGGCCTCGTTGGTCTGCAACGAGGTGATCTCGGCCTGGGTGAGCACCCGCGACCACACGTTGAACTCGTCGTAGCAGCCGGCGTACAGCGGGTCGCCCGCATAGTTCGAGCGGCCCAGCCAGTTGTTGGTGAGCGTGCCGAGCGTCGCCGGGGTGAGGGTCATCGCCGTGTTCGTGGCGACGGCCGTGCCGTTGACGTACAGGGTGCCGGTGCTGCCCGAGAGGGTCACCGCCAGGTGGCTCCACTGGTTCAGCGGCAGTGCGGCCGTGCCGTTGAGGCCCTGCTCGCCGCCCGCGCCGCCGGTCGTGATGGCGAACCGGGGCACACCGCTCGCGTTGCGGCTCGCCAGGTACATGTACCGGGTGGTGTTGTTCCCGAAGTCGAAGACCCGCTGCCAGTTGGCGTCATGGGTGGGCTTGACCCAGGTCGACAGAGTGATCGCGGAGGCGCCGTTCAGCACCGTGGCGGGCAGCTCGACGTACTGGGAGGAGCCGCGCACCAGCTCCAGCGCACCGCCCCACTTCCCGGTGACGGCGAGCATCTTCGGGTCCGTGCGCAGGGCCGCGCGGACCTCGGTCAGCGCGCCGACCGCGGTCGCGATCCGGTCGGCGAACACCTGCTCGCCGGTGCTCGCGTACGCCTGCGCCAGCATGGTCAGGAAGTGCCCGGTGTAGTGCCCGCGCAGATTGCCGTTGGCCTCGCCGTCGAGCCCCTCCCAGCCGCCCGGCGCGACCGCGCCCAGTGTGGAGAGTCCGGCGTTGGCCCGGAAGACCTGGAGCAGCCGGTTGACGTCGTAGCCGCGGGCGTGATCGAGCATCAACTTCCGTTTGGTGGCGAAGATCCCGCCGCCGAGGGCCACGTCCTCGAGCGCGAAGGGCTGGAGCGCCCAGGAGGCCGGCGGCGGAAGCGTGGCCGCCGAGGCCGCCGGAGCCACCGCCGCGCCGACGCCGGGGACGGCGGCGGCGAGGATCGCGCTCTGGAGGAGGGTCCGTCTGCTGAGGGGAGGTGCCATGTACTGCTCCTCTGGATCCACGAGGGGGGTGTGTTCGCACTCTTTCGAGCCGGCATATGGCCGAAACCATTTGTTCGAAATTGCGAACAGTGTGCGGATGGTCGACCAGACGTTAGAAGGGGGACGGGAGGGCGTCAACGGGTCTGACACGAACGAAAGTTGAGAGAGTCACTTCCGGGCCGCACGGCCGATCGACTCCACCAGCGGCAGCAGACGGTGCGGTACCCGCTCACGCAAGGCCACCTCGGTCCGGGTGCGGACCACTCCGGGGAGGCTGATCAGCTTCTGGATCACGTCCTCCAGATGGGCGTTGTCCCGCGCCACCACCCGGGTCAGCAGATCCCCGCCACCGGTGATCGAGAAGGCCTCGACGATCTCCGGTACGGCGGCCAGCGCGTCGCCCACGTCGTCGAGATGCCCCTGGGTGACCTCGATGTGCACGAACGCGAGCACCGGATGACCGAGAGCGGCGGGGGAGAGCGAGGGACCGGTGCCGGTGATCACCCCGTCCCGCTCCAGCCGGTCCAGCCGCGCCTGGAGGGTGCCGCGGGCGACGCCGAGGATCCTGGCGTACTCCCGCACGCTGGTGCGCGGCTGGTCGAGCAGCAGCCGCAGGATGCGGGTGTCCAGTTCGTCGACGGCCATGACGCCCGGCCTCCTCGTACGGGACTGATCTTCGCCGACTGTACCAACGGCCCGGTCGAACGGCTCACGAGCCCGCCGCCGGCCCGTGCGCGAGGGACGGGTGCGCCACGGTGAACGAGCCGTCCGGGGCACCCGTGACCCGGACGCCCGGGCTGATCCGGTCCACGGTCGCCCGCAGCCAGGCCCGGTCCGCCGCGGGCGCCGGCTCCAGACGCAGCCGACGGGCCCGCAGCGGAACCATCCGCAGCCCCGCCAGCCGGCCCGTGTCCGCGGCGAGCCGGACGAGGAAGGCGATCCGCAGGTCGTCGCGGTACTCCGGATGGCCGGTGATGCCCTCGTAGTCGTCGATGAAGTCCCCGCAGCCGTGCAGGACGAGGTGGCCGCGGTAGACCTCGACGGGGCGCGGATGGTGGGACGAGTGCCCGTGGACCAGGTCGACACCCCCGTCGACCAGCGCATGCGCGAACCGGGTCTGGTCGCGGGGCACGCGGTACCCCCAGTTGGAGCCCCAGTGCACCGACACGACCACGAGGTCCCCCGTGCGCCGGGTCCGCCGCACCTGCCGGACCACCGCGTCGGCCGTGGCCGCCGACAGTTCGGGCAGATAGGCGACCCCGGCCACCGTGGGGCTCGCCGCCCAGTCCGGCGGGATCCCGCCGGAGCGCGCCCCCAGCGCGAACACCAGCACCCGGCCGCCGCCCGGTACGGGTACCACCGCGGGCGCGTAGGCCTCGTCGGGATCCTGTCCCGCCCCCGCCGTCCGCAGGCCCGCCCCGGCCAGCGAGCCGAGCGTCTCCGCCAGTCCCGGCCGCCCGAAGTCCAGCACATGGTTGTTGGCCAGCACACAGACATCGGGCCGGGCCACCGTCAGCGCCCCCAGGTTGGCCGGATGCATCCGGTAGTGGATCGCCTTGCCGGGCGCGAAGGTGTCATGGCGCGTGACCGACGTCTCCAGGTTCACCACCCGCACGTGCGGGCCGCTCCGCTCCAGCACCCGCAGCGCCTCGCCCCAGGGCCAGGAGGGATCCACGGGCGCCGGGACCGGTCCGTGCGCCGCCTCCGCGAGCCGCACGTACTCCCGCGCGTCCGTGACCCAGTCCTCCCGCAGCCGAGGACTGCCGGGATGCGCGAGGACCTGATCGACGCCGCGCCCGAGCATCACGTCACCGCACAGGAACAGCGTCACCGCGCCGCCGTCCACGCCCCCACGGTAACCCCGCTCGACCGGTGCCATGCTGGATACACGGGACCCGTGCGGGCGCCGGGGAGGCACATGCGGCGGCGCCGCCGTCCCGAGGAAGAAGATGACGGTGATGATCTCCCAGCAAGTCCGGGTACCCGTCGACGGCGCGGCGCTCACCGGGGACCTCCTCGTCCCGGCGCACGCCCGGGCCGTGGTGCTCTTCGCCCACGGCAGCGGCAGCTCCCGGCACAGCCCGCGCAACCGCGGCGTCGCCGCCCAGCTGCGCACCGCCGGCCTCGGCACCCTGCTGATCGACCTGCTCACCGAGCCCGAGGAACGCACGGACGCCTCCACGGGCGAGCACCGCTTCGACATACCGATGCTGGGCCGGCGCCTGGTCGCCGTGATCGACTGGCTGGCCGCACGGCACGACACCGCGGCGCTCCCCGTCGTCCTGTTCGGCGCCAGCACCGGCGCGGCGGCGGCGCTGACGGCCGCGGCCGAGCGGCCCCGCCGGGTGCTGACCGTGGTCTCCCGGGGCGGGCGGCCCGACCTGGCCGAGGCCGCCCTGGACGCCGTACGGGCGCCGGTGCTGCTGATCGTGGGCGGCCGGGACCCGGAGGTGCTGCGGTTGAACGAGCGGGCGGCCCGGCTGCTGCGGGGGCCGTGCACCCTCCACGTCGTACCGGGCGCCACCCATCTGTTCGAGGAGCCCGGGGCCCTGGAGCAGGTCGCCGGGGCGGCCGAGCGGTGGTGCGTCGATCAGTTGCCGCGGCAGTCGCCGACAGAGACAGAGCCGGCAGAGACAGAAGGGGACCGCCGCGAGGGAAAGGGCGGTCGCCATGCAGTTCCCTGACCGCGCCCGGGCCGGACGCGTGCTCGCCGAGGTGCTGCGCACCCGGCAGGAGAACGGAGAACTGCCCGACCCCGTCGTGCTCGCCCTGCCCCGGGGCGGTGTCGCCGTGGCCGAGGAGGTCGCCCGCGTGCTGGACGCGCCGCTCGACGTCCTCGTCGTACGGAAGATCGGCGCGCCCTTCCAGCCGGAACTCGGAGTCGGCGCGCTCGTCGGCGACGCCGAGCCGCTCTTCGACGAGGCCACCCTGCACGGACTCGGCCTCACCGAGCGCGACCTCGCCCCGGTGGTGGAGCGCGAGCGCGCCGAGCTGCACCGCCGTGAGCGGCTCTACCGCGACGGCCGCCCCGCCCCCGACCTGCGCGGACGCACCGCGATCGTGGTCGACGACGGCCTGGCGACCGGGGCCACGGCCCGCGCCGCCCTGCGCTCCCTGCGCCGCGAGGGGCCCCGGCGCACCGTCCTGGCCGTACCGGTCGGCGCCCCGGAGGCGGTCGCCCTGCTGCGGGCCGAGGCGGACGACGTGATCTGCCTGCACCGGCCGACCGCCTTCATGGCCGTCGGCCTCTGGTACGACGACTTCGACCAGCTCACCGACGCCGATGTGCTGCGCGCCCTGCGCGCGGCGGCCGACCGGTGAATCACCGCCTCCGATGGTCCGATGGCACCCTGCCGGCCGACCGTGGAGAGCCGCTGTTGCGCCAATGGCCCAGTGATTCCGGCGCGGGTTGAACCATCTGCCGACCGGATGTTCCTATGGACGCGTCAATGGCGCTGCGGACCCCGCGGCGCCTTTTTCGTGCGGGCGTCCGACAGGGGTGGGAATCAGTGCTGAAGAGGGTGTTCACGGCTGCGGACCCGGGGCGGACCCGGCTGCGCTTCGCCGCCCGGGCCGTCCTGGGCATCGGCCTGGCCGTCGTCGCGTGCGGTCTCGCCGGGCATGCGCTCCCCGGGACCGTCACCGGCGGGCTCGCGGCCCTGCTCGCCCTGTTCACCGTCGCGGACCCCTCCGTGCGCGGCCAGGCGGTCACCACCGCGCTGCTGCCCGCCGTCGGCCTGCCCGTCCTCACCGCGGCGGCCGTCCTGCACGACCATCCCGCGGTCCGCGACCTCACCTTCCTCGCCGTCGTCGGCGCGGGCGTGTACGCCCGCCGCTGGGGGCCGCGCGGACACAGCCTGGGCGTCTTCGCGTTCATGATGTTCTTCGTCGCCCAGTTCCTGCACGCCACGACCGGACAGCTCCCCGAGCTGTACGCCTCCCTCGCGCTGTCCCTGACGGCCGCCGCGGCGGTGCGCTTCGGGGCGTGGTGCTACGAGCGCCGCACGCCCCCGGCACCGGCGCCCGCCCCGCCGGGCGGCCGGGGCCTGGCCCGGGGCACCACCCGCCAGGCCGTCCAGGCGACCGCCGGCGCGGGCTTCGCCCTCGTCCTCGGCCAGCTCGTCTCCGGGCAGCGCTGGTACTGGGCCGTCGGCGCCACCTGGTGGATCTTCGTCAACACCGCCTCGCGCGGCGAGACCCTGGTGCGCGGATTCCGCCGGGTCCTCGGCACGGTGATCGGCATCGGACTCGGACTCCTGGTGGCCGTCCCCGTGAACGGCGCCCCGGCCCTCACCGCCGCCCTGGTCGCCGTCTCGGTCTTCGGGATCTTCTACACGGCCGCCGTCTCCTACACCTGGATGATGCTGTGGGTGACCCTGCTCGCCGAGCTGCTCTACGGCCTTCTCGGCGTCCTCACCCCGGGCCTGCTGGCGCTGCGCCTCGCCGAGACCGGGGTGGGCGCGCTCGGCGCCGCACTGGCCGTGCTGTTCGTCCTCCCGGTCACCACGCACACGATCACCGACGCCTGGATCCAGCGCGCCCTGCGCTGTGTCCACGCCTGCACCGCCGAGGCCGCCGCCCGCCTCGCGGGCGACCCGTCAGCCGACCCCGCCGGGCGGGCCGCCGAGCTGGAGCAGCTGCTCGGCCGGGTCCGGCTCGCCGTCGCGCCGCTCGTGCACCCCCTGAACCCGATGCTCGGCCGCAAGCGGCGCGCCCGCCGGGTGCTGGCCCTGCTCGACGCCTGCGCCCGGGAGAGCCGCGGTCTGGCCGCTGTCGCCGCCGACCCCGAGGCCTCGCACGACGCCCGGCTGGCCGCGGCCTGCTGGCGCGTCCAGGCGGCCGTGGAGGCCCTGACCGACGGCGAGAGCGCGGCGGCGGCCCCCGTGGAACGGCTCCCGGTCACCGAGCCCGCCCTGGCCCACCTGCATGGTCTGGAGCGCGCCCTGGCGGAACTGGCCCAGCCGCTGCGGACCCCGCCGGGATCGCCGTTGGTCGGGGCATGATGCCCGGCGTGACGTTTCGGCGCGGGTCTGGTCTAGACCTGCGCTGATCAACTGCTACCGTCACCCCGAACAGCAGCGACCGAGAGGGGACAGCGGTGGCAGACCTCGGCGGACGGACCCGGCGTGCGTTCATCGGCTCGTTCACGGCGGCCGGCGGGCCCGGCATCGTGACCGCCGCCGTGGACCCGGACAGCGGGGCACTCACCGCCCTCAGCAGCCTCGACGCGCTGCCCGACCCCTCCTACCTGGCCCTGTCGCCCGACGGCGGCACGCTCTACGCGGTCAGCGAGACGACCGAGGGCGCGGTGGCCGCGTACCGTGTCACCGGTGATCTGCCGGAGGCGGCCGGGGCGCCCGTGCCGGTCGGCGGCAGCGGCCCCACCCATCTCGGTCTGTTCGACGGGCACGTCCTGACCGCGAACTACGGCTCCGGCAGCGTCACCGCCGTCCCCGTCCACGCGGACGGCGGCCTCGCCCGGACCGCCTCCGGCGTCCTGCACCACACCGGCTCCGGCCCGCACACCCGCCGCCAGCAGGGGCCGCACGCCCACCAGGTGCAGGCCGACCCCAGCGGGCGCTGGGCGGTCAGCGTGGACCTCGGGACGGACTCGGTGCGGGTGTGCGCCCTGCACGACGGCACGCCCGTCCTGCACCGCGAGCACGCCCTGCGCCCCGGCTCGGGGCCGCGCCACCTCGCCTTCCATCCCGACGGCTCGTACGCCTACGTCGTCAACGAACTCACCCCGACCGTCACGGTGTGCCGCTGGGACGCCCTCGACGGCTTCCTGAAGCCCCTGGCGGAAGTGCCGGTGCTGCCCGGCGCTCCCGACGGGGACGCCTACCCCTCGGGCATCGCCGTCGCGCCGGACGGCCGGTTCGTGTGGACCGCCACGCGCGGCGAGGACGTGCTGTCCGTGTTCGCCGTCGAGGGGGAGGGCGACGCGCTGCGGCCGGCCGGCACGGTCCCCTGCGCGGGCCACTGGCCGAGGGACCTGGCCGTCTCCGCCTGCGGCAAGGTCCTCTACGTCGCCAACGAGCGCTCCGGCGACGTCGCCTGGTTCACCCTCGACCCCACCACCGGCCTGCCCCACCACGCGGGCTCGCTACCGCTCCCGGCCGCTTCCTGCGTGGTCCTGGGCTGACCCTGGGCCGTGACCGTCGCCCGCCCTGTCGGGAGCCGACGGCACGGCGAAGGGCCGCTGCTTACCTGCTTCACGCTTGCCCTCGCCCCCGGCCTGCCCCGGCGTGCTGGCGTTGTGGGCCGCCTCCGGTGTGGTTCTGGGCTGGCTCTGGGCTGTGTCCGTTGCCCGCCTTCTTCGGCGCCCTGGCGCGGCGGGGGTCCGGGGCTTGTCTGGTTCATCCTTGGCCTCTGCCCCGGCGTGCGGGCGTGCTGGCCTGGCGTTGTGGGCCGCCTCCCGTGTGGTTCTTGGCTGAGCTCGTGCCCTGACCCGCGTTCGCCCCCTCCGGGGTGCCGGCACGGCGAAGGGCCCGCTCCTCTGTCGGAGCGGGCCCTTTCGCGTCGTGCGGCGTCCTTGACGGTGGTGCGGCGTCCTCGGCGGTCGGCCGGTCAGCGGACCGGCGCGCCCTGCGGCTGCGGTGGGGCGATGCCCAGGGCGGTCGTGTACTTGGCCAGCGCGAGCTTGCCGATCGCCGGGTAGGCGCCGAGCGCCTCGGCGGCGGCGCAGTCCGCTTCCTTGGCGGCCTCCTCGATCAGCGCGGCGTCGATCTCCGGGCCGATCAGGTACGGCGCGAGCGCCAGCTGCTGGGAGCCGGAGGAGCGCAGCTGCTCGGCCACGGAGGCGATGGAGCCCTCCTGGTCGAGCGCGGCGGCCATCACCGGCACGGCGAGACGCGCGGCGAGCAGCATGCCGGTGATCCCGGCGGCCTGCACGGCCTCGTCGCCGCCCACGGAGGCCAGGATGATGCCGTCCGCGGCGGTCGCCACGGTGAACAGCCGGGCCCGGTCGGCACGGGCCAGACCGGCCTCGGACAGCCGCACGTGCAGCGCCTCGGCGAGCAGCGGGTGCGGGCCGAGCACATCGGTCAGATCGGCGGCGACCCGGCTCTCCATCACGGCCTGACGGAGCTGGCGCAGCAGCGCGCTGTCGGGGCCGGCCAGCAGCGGCACGACGACGCCGACGGGGCCGTCCGGCTCCTTGACGTCGTGACCGGCGGCGCGGGCCTGCTCGTAGCGGGCGGTGCGCTCCTCGGCGGCGTGCGCGAGGACGGACTGGAGGGCGGGGAACTCGGCGTCGTCCCCGTCCAGGTAACCGATGCGTGCGTCGAGGCCGGGGAGCTCGGAGCGGGCGATGCTCACGATCTCCTCGGCGATGCCGCGGGTGGCCGCGCTCGGGGTGCCGGGCACCGCGAGGACGAGCGCGGGCGCGCCTTCGGGAGCCGCCAACGGCTCGGGTCGCCGGTGCCGCCCGGGCTGGCGGGGGCGCGGCATTCGTACGGGCAGGCCGGACGCGGGCCCAGTGGGGGAGCTCATGGCGCCGCATGTTACTTGTTTCCTGGGCTCCCCTGTTCGGGGAGGGTGCAGGTGAGCGGTATCCGTCCGGTTTTGTCTGATGAGTTACGTACGGATCAGAAGTGATCAGCGTGTTTTCCGGGCGACTTGCCCTCGAAGAGAGCAATCCCTCTTTTGGGTAACGCTGTACGACTCGTCCCGTACGTTTCACTCCGTACGTCCCCTACGCACACCCCCGACCACACGTCTACGTGCGAGACGACACCGACAGGAGCACTCCGTCGACCGGCAGCGCGAGTCGGCCTTCGGCCAGATCGGCGGCGATCCGCACCGCGCCGTGCAGCGGATCCCCCTCGGCCGCCACCCGCCGCGCGTGCGGCAGCAGCCGGGCCACCTCCTGCGCCAGAGGTACGAGGAGGGGCGCGCCCAGTCCCACCAGGCCTCCGGTGAGGGCGAACGGGGGGTGCCCGTCCGGCGGGCAGACCGCGGCGGCCGACTCGGCGATGTGCCGTGCCGCCGCCCGCAGGATGTCCGAGGCCACCGGGTCGTGCGCGGCGCACCCGGCCACCTCGGGCGCGAAGGAGGCGAGGACGGCCGCCCGGTCAGGCCGCGGGTAGAGCCGGCCCGGCAGCCCGGGCATCGGCCCGAACCGCGCCTCTGCGCGGGCCAGCAGCCGGGCCGATCCGCCCGGTCGCCCGTCGTGGGCGCGCAGTGCGGCCTCCAGTCCCGCCCGTCCGATCCAGGCGCCACCGCCGCAGTCGCCCAGCAGATGGCCCCAGCCGTCCGCTCGCTGCCAGCCCGTCAGATCCGTGCCGATGGCGATCAGACCGGTCCCGGCGGCGACCACGGCTCCCGCCCGCGTACCGAGCGCGCCGCTGAACGCGGTCACGGCGTCGGCGGCCAGCGCGGTCGTGCGGACGCCGAACTCGCGCGCGAGGGAGAGCGGGAGCGCGTCCCGCAGTCCGTCCCCCAGAGTGGCCAGTCCGGCCGCCCCCACGACGGCCGTGGCCGGCCCCGCGACCCCGGTCTGTGCTTCCAGCGCCCGCACCATCGGCACCAGTTGCGCCATCAGATGCCCGGGATCGACGCCCCGCTCCCCGGTGCGCACCGGAACGGGTGAGGAACGCTCGGCCAGGGCGCCGGCCCCGGAGGTTCCCACGGCCACCCGCAGACCCGAGCCTCCCGAGTCCACGGCGAGGATGCCGTGGCCGTGGCCGCGATCCGGATCCGCGGGGGCGGTCACGGCAGTTGCCAGTCCACCGGCTGCCCTCCCTGCCGGACCAGCAGGTCGTTGGCCCGGCTGAACGGCCGCGAGCCGAAGAAACCGCGGTCCGCCGACATGGGGGAGGGGTGCGCGGACTCCACCGAGGGCAGATCGCCCAGCAGCGGACGCAGATTGCGGGCGTCCCGGCCCCACAGGATGGACACCAGCGGCTTCCCGCGCGCCGCCAGCGCGCGGATCGCCTGCTCGGTGACCGCCTCCCAGCCCTTGTCGCGGTGTGCGCCGGGCTTGCGCGGGGCCGTGGTCAGCGCCCTGTTGAGCAGGAGCACGCCCTGCCGCGTCCACGGCGTCAGATCGCCGTTGGAGGGCTGGGGCAGGCCGAGGTCGGAGTTCAACTCCCGGTAGATGTTGATCAGGCTGCCGGGCAGCGGGCGGACGTCCGCCGCGACCGAGAAGGACAGTCCCACCGCGTGCCCCGGAGTGGGGTAGGGATCCTGTCCGACGATCAGGACGCGGACGTCGTCGAAGGGCTGCTGGAAGGCCCGCAGAACGTTCTGTCCGGCCGGGAGATAGGTGCGTCCCGCGGCGATCTCCGCGCGCAGGAAGTCACCCATCACGGCGATCTGTCCGGCCACCGGTTCCAGGGCCTTCGCCCAGCCCGCTTCGACGATTTCATGCAAGGGTCGTGGTGCCACGGGCGTCACCCTACTGCCGTACACACGACGATGATCAACCGGTGGCCAACGCCCTGCGGTCCCCCCACCGGGCTCATCCGGTCACCGCGGCCCGCACACAGAGCACGTCCGGCAGATGGGACGCCAACTGCCGCCAGCTGTCGCCGTCGTCGGCCGAGGCGAACACCTCGCCGTTGCGGTTGCCGAAGTACACGCCCGCCGGGTCCGCGTCGTCCGTGCACAGCGCGTCGCGCAGCACCGTGCCGTAGTGGTCCTCCTGCGGCAGGCCCGCCGTGAGCGGTTCCCAGCTCGCGCCCGCGTCCGCCGTACGGAACACCCGGCACCGGTGGCCGGCCGGGACCCGGTCCGCGTCGGCGTTGATCGGGAAGACGTACGCCGTGTCCCCGCGTGTGGGATGGGCGGCGGCCGCGAAGCCGAACGTGGAGGGCAGGCCCGCGCCGATGTCCGTCCAGCTCCGGCCGGTGTCGTCGCTGCGGTACACCCCCCAGTGGTTCTGCAGATAGAGCCGGTCCGGGGTGGCCGCGTCCTGGGCGATCTTGTGCACGCACTGGCCGAACTCCGGGTGCGGATCCGGCAGGAACACCGCCGAGACACCGGAGTTGGAGGGCTCCCAGTTCGCCCCGCCGTCGGTGCTGCGGAAGACCCCGGCCGTGGACACCGCCACCGTCACCGCGTCGGGGTCGCGCCGGTCGGTCAGGACGGTGTGCAGGCCCTCCCCGCCACCGCCCGGCACCCACTTCGAGCGCGTCGGGTGCTCCCACAGCGGGCGGACCAGCTCGAAGGTCTCCCCGCGGTCCTCCGAGCGGTACAGCGCCGCCGGTTCCGTCCCCGCGTAGACCACGTCGGGCTCGGCCGCCGCCGGGTGCAGCTGCCACACCCGCTCCAGGGAGGCCTCGGTGTCCTGCGGGAATTTGACGGCGGGCGTGGCCGGTTCGGTCCAGGTCCGGCCGAGGTCGTCGGAGTGGAACACCGACGGGCCCCAGTGCGCGCTGTCACCGCCGGCCAGCAGCCTCGGCCGCTCGCCCCGCGTGTCGATGGCGACCGAATAGATCGCCTGTGCGTTGAAGTACGGGGATTCGTCGAACTCCCATGCGCTGCCGCGCCGGCGCCCGATGAACAGGCCTTTGCGCGTGCCCACGGCGAGCAGTACCTCGGTCATGCCGCTCTCCTCCGCTGTGTCCTCGACCTCGTTGTCCCGGACACCGGCCAGTCTGCACCCCGCCACTGACAGTCACCTCCGGGCAGCCCGTCACCGCAGGTCACAGCGGTCGTGCCGGTCCCGGCGGCAGGTCCTCGGCCCGGTTCGGACGGACCCTCGCGGGGGCGCCGGGACGCCTGCGGCCCCCGTGACGTGGGACTCGCCCTGAGCATCCGGACCGCCCGCCCCGTATGGGAGGGCGGTCCAAGGATGTTCGTGCGCTCATGAGGAGGAAGCCTTCGATGGCGTTCCGTGGTCCGAAGGTGTGGCTGTGGCGCTGGCGGCGCAACCCGCTCAGGCGTCGCGCCGACGCGGTGGAGGCCTGGGTCGTGCTCGGTGCCTGGGCACTGACCGTCCTCGTCGGGGTCCTGGCGGGATGGGGGGCCGCCGGGTCCGTCGAACACGGGCTGGCCAGAGAGCGCGTCGAGTGGCGTCCCCTGGAGGCCCGGCTGACCGAAGCGGCGCCCGGGAAGGCCGGCGGGCAGTCCGGCTCGGCCGGTGGCGACCTGGTCTGGGCGAAGGTCGGCTGGACCGGCCCGGACGGCTCCTCGCACACCGGTCAGGTCCGGGTCGCGACCGGCAGCCCCAGCGGTACGCCGGTCACCGTCTGGACGGACCGCCGGGGCCGTCTGGTCACCAAGCCCGCCACCCCCGCCCAGGCCCGGCTCCGCTCCTCCATGGTGGGCGGTCTGGCCGGGGTGGCCGCGGCGGCGCTGCCCTTCGCGGGCGGCCGGCTCCTGCGCGGACGCCTGGAGCAGCGTCGCATCGAACAGTGGGACACCGACTGGGCCCGCTTCGACGCCCTGCGGGGCCGGCCGATGAGCTGACCGGCACCCGCGCGGCCGGCCCTCCGTACCGGTCTAGACGCCGCCCACCACCTCCCGGCACAGCCGCAGCAGCTCCTCGTCCCTCGGGATGTCATGGCTGCCGTGGCCGTCCGGGCGGGCGGTGTGCCGGCGGGGTGCGGCGAGCTCCGCCACGGCCAGGTCCCGCAGGGGCGCCGCGCCGCGGCCGAGGGCGGTCAGGCAGGCGGCGGTCTCCACGCGCGTGTGCGGGTGCCCGGCCCAGGCGGAGCGCAGGATCGCGGCGACAGCCGGCTCCACCTCCCCGGTGATCCGGGCCACCGCACAGGCGGCGGCCGCCCGTTCCGGGCCGGAACGCCCCGGGGACGCCATCCGGTGCAGCGCGGGGAGGGCCGCACGCGCGGCACCGCCGAGCCGACCCAGAGCGGAGGCGGCGCGCGCCCGGCACCGGGAGTCCCCGTGTGCCGCCTCCCGCAGCAGGACGGGCAGCACCGCCCCCGCGTCGCCCTCGATCGACCACAGGGCGTCCACCACGGCGAGCGCGTGCTCGCCCTCCTGGTACTCCCGTACGTCCTTCAGCAGCCGCAGCAGCGACGGCACGGCCTCCCTGTCCCGCAGCGCCCCCACCGCCGCCACCAGCGGCAGAGCCTGCCCGGGGGTACCCGGCGGTGTGGCGGTGAGCGCGCATCGCAGGGCCGGTGCGAGCAGGGCCGCGCGGGCGCCCAGGTGAACGACGACGGAACCCAGGTCCCGGGGCAGGACGGGTTCCTCCGCCAGCCGGGCCAGGACCGGGACCGCGCGGGGATCCCCGGCCCGGGCCAGGGCCCGCAGCGGCGCCCCCAGCACGGGCGCCTCGGGCGGCCACCGCCGTACCCACAGGTCGGGCCGCGCGACCACCAGCGCGTGGAGCCCGTCGGCGGCCGGTGCGGCCAGTGCGAACAGGCCCTCCAGGACGGACACGGCGGTGTCGCGCCACCGGTCCCGCTCCCCGTCCGCCGCGCTCCGCAGGCCCTCGCCGATGAGCGCCACCGTCGCGCCGTGGTCGCCGCGCCACTCCCGGAACAGCGCGGCGGCCAGCGGCAGCGCGGTGCACCGGTCGGCCGGGACCGGGCCGACCAGCTGCCCGCGCAGCAGCGCGACCCGGTCGGTCAGCCGGTCGTCGAGCCCGGTGTGCAGCGTGCGCAGCAGCCGGGCACCTTCCTCGTCCGAGGGGGTCAGCCGACGCAGCCGGTCGACGAGCGAGTACGCCGCACCGCTCGCCGCCACGCGCGCGTGGCGGGCGCGATCCCGGGCGCGCTCCTCCAGCAGACCCAGAACCGTGGGCACCAGATCGGTCGGCAGCCGCCCGGGAGCGCGGGCGGCGAGCTGCCCCAGCGCGGCCAGCCGGGGCCCCGGCCCGTGCGGCGCGGCGCTCAGCCCGGCCAGCAGTTCCACCGCCTCGCCGCTCCTGCCGCAGTCCCGGCGCGCGAACGCGCCGAGGGACTCGATCAGCGAGATCACCAGCCGCTCGTCCCGCTCCACCGCGAGCCGCCGCCGCAACAGCTCCAGCACCCGCGCCGGTTCGTCCAGGAAGCGGACGACCGCCCCCGCCGCCGCCCGCCGCACCCCGGGGTCCGGATCCCCGGCCAGCCTGGCGAACACCTCGCCGCCCGCCCCCACGGCGGCGCCCGCTCCTGTGGTCGCCGTCCCGATGCTGACCAGCAACTCCACCAGACCGTCCCGCTCCGGCACCCGCTCGTCGGCGGCCAGCGCGAGCAGAAACGGAACGCAGGCGAGCGTCGCGTCGTACACCCTGCCCTCGCCGTGCACCGCGTCGTACAACCCGTCCAGCGCGCCGTGCCGTGTCCCGGGCTCCTCGGAGACGAGTCCTCTGAGGAGCCCGGGCACGTCCTGCGCGCTGCCGTGGGCATGGTGCAGCGCTGCCCAGTCGACGCGGTCGATCCCCGTGAGCACGTTGTCCTCCCCCGGACGGAGTGTCGGAAGTGCCAACCGATCACGAGTCTGCACCACGTCACCGACAACGAAGCGGAATCCGACGACAACTCACAGGTGGGGAGCCTCAGTTCACGGCGGGAAGGCTTGCGGGAAGGCTCCGCTCCAGGATCGCGGCGACGTCGGCCCCGTCGGGAAGCGTGCCGAAGGCGTGACCCCAGTCGCCGCCGAGCCGGGTCGCGCAGAACGCGTCCGCCACGGCGGGCGGGGCGTGCCGGACCAGGAGCGAGGCCTGGAGGGTGAGGGCCATCCGCTCCACCAGCCGACGGGCCCCGGACGGCGTCGCCGTGCCGAGGTCGGACCGCAGCCGCGCGACGGCCGCGTCCAGCCGGGCGTCCGCCCCCTGCGCCAGGGCGAGTTCACCGAACAGCGCCTCCGCGGTCCCCGGTTCACGCGTCAACGCGCGCAGGACGTCCAGGGCGTTGACGTTCCCCGAGCCCTCCCAGATCGACAGCAGCGGTGCCTCGCGGTAGTGGCGGGGCATCCCGGAGTCCTCCACGTAGCCGTTCCCGCCCAGGCACTCGAGCGCCTCCGCCGTGAAGGCCGGACCCCGCTTGGTCACCCAGTACTTGCCGACGGCGGTGGCGATCCGCCGGAAGGCCTGCTCGGCCCCCTGATCGTCGTCTCCGCGCACCGCCCGGTCGGCCGCCCCGGCCAGCCGCAGCGTCAGCGTGGTCGCCGCCTCCGACTCCAGCGCCAGATCGGCCAGGACGTTCCGCATCAGCGGCTGGTCCAGCAGCCGGGCCCCGAACGCGCTCCGGTGCCGTACGTGATGACCCGCCTCGACGAGCGTCTTGCGCATCAAAGCCGCCGACATCATCACGCAGTCCAGCCGGGTGCAGTTGACCATCTCGATGATGGTCTTCACCCCCTGTCCCTCCGGCCCCACCAGCCAGGCCACGGTCCCGTCGAACTCGGGTTCGGAGGACGCGTTGGAGCGGTTGCCCAGCTTGTCCTTCAGCCGCTGGATGCGGAACGTGTTGCGGGTGCCGTCCGGCAGCACGCGCGGCACCAGGAAGCAGGACAGCCCGCCCGGGGCCTGCGCCAGCACCAGGAACAGGTCGCACATCGGCGCCGACGTGAACCACTTGTGCCCGCGCAGGGTGTACACCCCGGGCTCCGCCGTCGGCGCGGCCGCCGTGGTGTTCGTCCGGACGTCCGAGCCGCCCTGCTTCTCGGTCATCCCCATGCCGGCCAGCAGCCCGCGCTTCTGCGTCGGCACCCGCAGCCCCGGGTCGTACTCCCGGCTCGTCAGCAACGGCTCGTACATCTTCGCCAGCTCCGGCTGCCGGCGCAGGGCGGGGACGGCCGCGTACGTCATCGACGTCGGGCAGCCGTGCCCGGCGTCGGTGTGCCCCCACACCAGCCCGCCCGCCGTCCGTGCGACATGCGCGCCGGGCCGCTCGTCCGCCCACGGCGCGCCCGCCTGGCCCTCGGCGACCGCCACCCGCATCAGCTCGTGCCAGCTCGGGTGGAAGTCGACCTCGTCGACCCGGTGGCCGTACCGGTCGTGCGTGCGCAGCACCGGTTCGTGCCGGTTGGCCAGCTCGCTCCACTCCTGTGCCGCGGCCCCGCCGGCCAGCAGCCCGAGCCGGCGCACGTCCGGCTCCGCCCAGCCGGCGCCCTCCCGCCGCAACCCCTCCAGCAGGGCGGTGTCGTCGCAGGCGTCGTAGGGGGACAGTGGCGGAGGCTGATTGGCCACGTCGTGCGTGGCGTACGGCGGGGTCTGCGGAAGTGTCGAGGTCATGCGACCCATGTTGCACTTCCTCTTCGGCCGCAGCAAGAGTGCAACATCCTGGGGGACGTACAGTACGTGTCCATGCGGATGAACGTCTCGGCGGAACCCGGAGGGGTCGATCTGCGCCCGCTGTCGGCCCGGTCGGTGGTGCTGAGCCTGCTGCTGGGGGCGCACCCGCCCGAGCTGCCCGCGCGGGACCTGGTGCGCGGTGTGGAGCCCTTCGGGGTGGGCGGATCGACCGTGCGGGCCGCGCTCAGCAGGATGGTGGCCGCCGGTGATCTGCGGCGCGCGGACACGGTCTACCGGCTCAGCGACCGGCTGCTGGAGCGGCAGCGCCGGCAGGACGACGCCGTCAGTCCCGACACGCGCGCGTGGGAGGGCGACTGGGAGATGGCCGTGATCACCGCGACCGGCCGGGGTCCCGCCGAACGCGTCGACCTGCGCAGCCGGTTGACCGCCCTCAGGCTCGCCGAACTCCGCGAGGGCGTCTGGCTGCGTCCCGCGAACCTGGGCCGGTCCTGGCCCGGGGATCTCGACCAGGTCCTGCAGCGCTTCACCACCCGGCCGGCGGCCCCCGCCCCCGAGCTGGCAGCGGGCCTGTGGCCGCTCGACGCGTGGGCGGGCACGGCGCGGGCCCTGCTGGCCCATGTGGAGCGCTCGCCCGGGCCGGCCGAGCTCTTCACGGCCCTGGCCGCCGTCGTACGCCATCTGCTGGCCGACCCGGTGCTCCCGCCCGCGCTGCTGCCCGCCGACTGGCCGGGCCCGGCGCTGCGGACCGCCTACGAGCACCACCGCCGCACGCTCGCCGGGATCGCCCTCGGCGCCCGGACATAGGAGCGGCGGCCGTGCGAAGCGCCGTGCGGGGACGCTTCGTACGGCCGCCTTCACCGTGGGGGGACGACTGTGCGGACGGGCTACTGGTAGGTGATGTCGGCCGCCGTGTAGTTGCAGTACGTGCCGTCGGCGCTGGTGCCGTTGGTGGTCGGCTCCGCACCGGTGTTGTTCCCGATGTACTTCTGGCAGGGAATGATCTTCTTGCTGCTGTCGCCGACCACGGTGATGGCGCGCAGCGCGACGCTGTCGCCGTAGTTGGTGTTGATGCCGGCGATGCGGCCGCCCGGGTAGGTGACCTCGACGGTGTTGAGGATGATCGTCCGCTTGTACTGCGTCTTGCAGTTGCCGCAGGACCGGACGAAGGTGCCGAAGTTCTGCACGGCGAACTTGGAGACGACCAGCTTGCCCGCGCCGTTGAACTGGAACACCTTGTCGCTGGCGGACTTCGCGCCCCCGCCGTAGACGGTGTAGACGCTCGACGAGGACGTGCCCTTGAAGGTGGCGGCGTCCTCGCCGACGTCCTCCCACCACACGTTCTGCAGGGTGCAGCTGCCCTTGCAGTGGACGCCGTCCGCGGCCGGGGCGCCGATGATGACGTTCTTGAGGACGGCGCCGTCGGCCAGCTCCAGAATCGGCCCCTGGTCCTCGTCCTGGCTGCTGCTGCCCAGGTCGCCGGTGCCGTAGAGACGGAGGTACCCGTAGTCCTTGGTCCCGGACACGGAGATGGTGGAGGAGACCGCCTGGCTGCCGGTCGCGGTGGGCCAGGTGGCGGCGTTCGCGGGCGCCGAGCCCAATGTCGTGATCATGCCAACCGAGAGGCCGAGGGCGGCCAGTATGCCGGTCAGCGCGCGCACGAAGGTGCGCGGACGTGCCGAAGAAGTCATGTCCCGATTCCTTCTTCCTCGTCGGGGGTGGTCGAAGTGGGGGGTGGTCAGAGCTTTCCGGCGCCCGCGCCGGACGTCACCGAGGCGACGACGGTCGAGGCGGGCTCGGCGGTGTAGCTGTAGGGCGGCTCGGTGAAGGTCCCCACCTGCGACACCTCGGTCGCGGCTCCGCCGAGGTCGTTGCCGGTGAGGTTGGCGTAGCCGTCCACGTCGCTGTCCCGGCTGGTGGTCACGGCGACCACGGTCGAGCGGAACACGTTGTTCTCGACCAGCATCTGGGCGCCCATGCGGGAATGGACGGCCGTCTCGGCGCCGACGACGTAGTTGTCGTAGAAGTGCCCGGTGCCGAAGCGCAGACTCGGGATGCGCGAGTAGACGTCGCTGAACTGGTTGTGGTGGTACGTCACCCTCAAGTGCCCGGTGTCCTCGCTGGCGTTGTTGTCGCTGTGACCGACGAGCGAGCCCTTGAAGTGGTCCTTGAAGGTGTTCCAGGACACCGTCACGTAGTCCGAGGCGTGGTTGATGTCCAGCAGGCCGTCGTAGTAGTCCTTGTCGTGATCGCGGTCCGCCGAGAAGGAGTTGTGGTCGATCCACACCTTGGTCGAGGCCTGGACCTCGATGCCGTCGGCCGGCTTCAGCGGCTTGCTGATGTTCAGATTGCGGACGACGACGTTCGTCACCTTCTTCAGCCGCAGCCCGCCGCCCGTGAACCCGGACGACGAACCGACGCCCAGGACGGTCGTGTGGGAGCCGATGTCGACCTGACCGCTCAGCGTGATCAGGCCGTTGACCTTGACCACCTTCGATGTGCTGCCGGTCACCGCCGCCTTGAAGGCGTCCAGCGTCGAGACGGTGACCGCCGTGGCGCTCCCGCCGCCGGTCGTCCCGGCGCCGAACCCGACCGGTGAGGTGTCGGCCGCACCGGCCGGCTGGGGGAGGGCGAGCACCGCCGTCGTGGCGAGGGCGGCGGCAGCCGCGACGAGAGCGGACCTTTGCGCCTGTGTACGTGGGGGGCCTGCGCGCATGCGGATGCGTCCCTTCAGGGAAGTGGGGAGAACGCATTCATGAATGAAGTTCTTGTATCTGAACAGAGGAATGCCAGCAGTGCGACCTTTGGGGGGTCATACGGAGTGGCTCGGTCACACTGCTGAACGGAACGTAGAGGGCAAGCGCTTTCTAGTCAACGCTTTGCGCAGAACGCGCCGCCGTACGCGAATGCCGTGGGAGCGCTTCCATGGAAAGCGGGCGCATGCCACCATGCGAGGCGGACTCCACGTACGACGTCCCCCGAGCCCCCACCAGAAAGGGACAAGCACGTGACCGACTTCTTACGAAGAGCGCTGCGCTCCCTGGGGGGAGCCCTCGCGCTCCTGCTCGCCGCGGCCCTCCTCGCCGCCCCCGCCGCCGCGGCCCGCCCGCAGGCCGCGGCACCCGTCCCGGCCGCCACCCTCACCGAGGTCACCGACTTCGGCGCCAACCCCAGCGGTCTGCGGATGTACGTCTATGTGCCGGCGAGCGTCACCGCGCACCCGGCCGTTCTGGTCGCCGTGCACTGGTGCACCGGCTCCGGTCCGGACATGTACAACGGCACCGAGTACGACACGCTGGCCGACCAGTACGGGTACATCGTGGTCTACCCGTCGGTCACCCGCAGCAGCAAGTGCTTCGACGTCTCCTCGCCCCAGGCGCTCAAGCGCGGCGGCGGCAGCGATCCCGTCGGCATCAAGTCCATGGTCGACTGGGTGACCGCGAACTACGCCGCCGACACCGGCCGGGTCTACGCGACCGGCATCTCCTCCGGCGCGATGATGACCAACGTCCTGCTCGGCGACTACCCGGACGTCTTCGCGGCGGGCGCCGCCTTCTCGGGCGTCCCGTTCGGCTGCTTCGCCACCACCGACGGCTCCGAGTGGAACAGCGCCTGCTCCGGCGGCACGGTGATCCGCACCGCGCAGGAGTGGGGCGACATCGCCCGCGCCGCCCATCCCGGGTACACCGGCGCCAGACCCCGGATGCAGCTCTGGCACGGCACCGAGGACGACGTCCTGCGCTACCCCAACTTCGGGGAGGAGATCAAGCAGTGGACGAACGTGCGGGGCGTCGGGCAGACCCCGGCCGCCACGGACGCACCGCAGTCCGGCTGGACCCGCACCCGCTACGGCGGCACCGGTGACCAGGCCCCGGTGGAGGCGATCAGTCTCCAGGGCGTCGGCCACAACCTGTACACCTACGGGATGGCGGCCCGCGTGCTCACGTTCTTCGGCCTCGACAGCGGCGGCCCGGCACCTCAGCCCCAGCCCGGCGGCTGCAAGGTGACCGTCACGACCAATGCCTGGAACACCGGACTGACCGCCTCGGTGACCGTCACCAACACCGGCGCCACCACCGTCAACGGCTGGCAGCTCGCCTTCACCCTGCCGTCCGGCCAGACCATCACCAACGGCTGGGGCGCCACGTACACCCCGGCCGCCGGGGCGGTGACGGCGACGAACGCGTCGTACAACGCCACCATCGCCCCGAACGCGAGCGTCAGCATCGGCTACCAGGCGAACCACACGGGCAACAGCGCGGCACCGGGTGCCTACACCCTCAACGGGGCCGCCTGCACGGTGGGTTGAGGCCCGGAAGGGCCACCGTCGGGTGAACCCGGCTCTCCGCGCGGGGCGGTCGTCCCGCGCGGAGAGCCCTGGTGGCCTACGCGGCCTCTCCCCGGGCCTCCCCGCCGCCGGTGGGCGGTGTCGCCGTCCGCGGGGCCGAACCGCCCTTCGCCGGAAGGTGGTTGAAGACCAGGTTGAGCACGATCGCCGTCAGACAGCCCGCGCTGATCCCGCTGTTCATGACCGTCTGGAACCAGTCGGGGAACTTCTCGTAGACCGTCGGCACCCCGACCGGCAGCATGCCGACGGCCACCGACACGGCGACCACGGTGAGGTTGTGGTTGTCATGGAAGTCGACCCGGGACAGGGTGCGCACTCCGCTCGCGGCGACCGTCCCGAACATCACCAGCCCCGCACCGCCAAGGACCGGCGCGGGCACGGCCGCCACCACCGCGCCCAGCTTGGGCAGCAGACCGAGCAGGACGAGGATGCCGCCCGCGGTGGCCACCACCCAGCGGCTGCGCACCCGGGTCATCCCGACCAGGCCGACGTTCTGCGCGTACGCCGTGTAGGGGAAGGTGTTGAAGACACCGCCCAGGACGGTGGACAGTCCGTCGGCGCGCAGCCCGTCGGCGAGCGAGCGCGGCTCGACCCGGCGGCCGGTCATCTCGCCGACCGCGATCAGGTCACCCGTCGTCTCCGTCATCGTCACCAGTGCCACCACCAGCATCGACACGATCGCCGAGACCTCGAAGGAGGGTGCCCCGAAGTGGAACGGCGTGCTGATCCCCAGCCAGTCGGCGTCCTGCACCCCACCGAAGTCGGTGAACCCGAACGGCACCGCGACCAGGAGCCCCACCACGATGCCGATCAGTACCGCGATCCGGCTCAGGAACGCCGGCGCGAACCGCTGCACCCCCAGCACCACGGCGAGGACGAACGCGGCCAGCGCGAGGTTCTTCGGCTCCCCGAAGTCCGGCGAACCGGCGCCGCCCGCCGCCCAGTTGCCGGCGACCGGCAGCAGCGAGAGACCGATGATCAGGATCACCGTGCCGGTGACCAGGGGCGGGAAGAACCGCAGCAGCCGGCCGAACACCGGGGCCAGCAGGACGATCGCGAGCCCCGCCACGATCACCGAGCCGTAGATCGCGGGCAGTCCGCCGCCCGTCGTCCCGATCAGCACCATCGGCGACACGGCGGCGAACGTACAGCCCTGCATGATCGGCAGCCGTACGCCGAAACGCCAGAACCCGACGCACTGGATCAGCGTGGCGATCCCGCACACCAGCAGATCGGCCGTGATCAGATACGCCAGATCGGCGGGCGACAGCTTCATCGCCCCGCCCACGATCAGCGGCACGGCCACCGCACCGGCGTACATCGCGAGCACGTGCTGAAGACCGAAGGCGGCCAACTGCCGTACGGGGGGCACCTCGTCGACGGGGTGAACGGGTGCGGTCGTGGCCATGGGCACTCCTGAGCGGGGCGTCTGAGCGGGGCGACATCCGAACAGCACAGGACGGTACGGCGCTTAAACAGATTGTTGATTTCCGAGGTGTTGCCGCTGCGTGTAGTCGTCGGCGATCTCTGCCCGGCCCGCGGCCGTCCGCAACGCCGCCCAGTCCGGCAGTTTCACCACACCCCGCCCCAGCGAGGCACCCAGCTCCGCCTCGGCCCGCTCGATCGCCAGCCACCCCCGCCATCCGACCGGCTCGGCCCCCGCCGCCCGCAGTGACGGCAGCACATCCTCCGGCACCGGTTTCCGTACGAGCACGGGGGCGTCCTCCAGCAGCGAGGCCACCGTCTCCTTCGCGCACGGCCGGTTGGTGCCGATGACCCCGGTCGGCCCCCGCTTGATCCAGCCCGCCACGTACTCGCCCGGCGCCGCCGCGCCCGCGCGCACCACCCGCCCGGCCGTATGCGGCACCGTGCCCCGCACGGCGTCGAACGGCAGCCCCTCCAGCGGCACCCCGCGATAGCCCACCGACCGCAGCACCAGCTGCGCCTCGACGACCTCGTGGCGGCCGGTGCCCGTCACCCCGCCCCGGCCGTCGGGCGCGGTCCGCTCGAACCGCACCCCGCCCACCCGGCCCCCGGCGGCGAGCAGTTCCACCGGCCGCAGGAAGAAGCGGAGCCGGATCCGCCGCCGTACCTCCCGTGGGGGCAGGGCCGCCCAGCCGCGCAGCACCTCCACATTGCGGCGCTGTGCCGCGGGCAGCTCCGACGGATCGCCGTACGCCGGGTCCAGCGCCAGCTCCGCCGCGTCCACCAGCACGTCCGTGTCCGGCAGCGCGCCGAGTTCCCGCAGCTCCTTGGTGGTGAAGCGGGCCTGGGAGGGGCCGCGCCGGCCCACCATGTGGATGTCCGTGACCCCGCTCGCGGCCAGCGCGGTGAGCGCGGCCTCGGGCATGTCGGTGGGGCTCAGCTCCGCCGCGCCGCGCGCCAGGATCCGGGTGACGTCCACCGCGACGTTCCCCACGCCGACCACGACCGCCGAGCGGACGCCCCGCAGAAAGCCCTCGCCCGCCGCGTCCGGATGCGCGCTGTACCAGGAGACGAACTCCGTCGCCGACCAGCTGCCCGGCAGCTCCTCGCCCGGGATGCCCAGCCGGCGGTCGGCCGCCGCGCCCACGCAGTACACCACCGCGTGGTACAGCTCGCGCAGCCGGGCGAGGGGCACCCCGCCCGCGCCGACCTCGACCCCGCCGAGGAACCGCACCCGCTCGTGCTCCAGCACCGTGCGCAGGTTCCGCTGGAGCGACTTGATCTTCTCGTGGTCGGGCGCCACGCCGTACCGCACCAGGCCGTACGGACAGGGCAGCCGGTCCAGGACGTCGACCCGCACCCCGGGATCCTGCTGGACGAGGCTCTGGGCGGTGTAGACCCCGCTCGGCCCGGAACCGACCACGGCGACACGCAGCACGGCGTGACCCCTTACCCGCACGACACCCGTGCGACGGAGGAGAGCGCTGGTGCCTCCAGCATCGCACCACGGATGCTCCGCTGACAGGGTGCCGTCACCGCGAGCCGCGTGCGTGTCCGTTCGTATGGAAAGTGATCATGCGGTTACGTTGCGTGTGTGCTAGAAGCATCTTTCCTTAATCTTTCTGATCGTTCCGCCGAGGACGGGACCGTGTCCGTGCGGCCGGCGTGGGAGCTGCGGGAGAACGGCGACTCCGCCGCGACCTGGTTCGACGTCCGGCTCGCCTTCGCCGACGGGGCCGGGGTGGACCTGCTGGCCGTGGTGTCCGGGGGCTGCGTGTCCTTCGAGGACGTCCACGCCCGGCCGCCCCTGTCCCTCGTCGACCTGGCGGAGCTCGCGGACTGGATCGAGGGCCCACTCCTCGACAGCTGCGCGGGCGGTACCGGGGCGGCGAACGGGGAGGGCGAGGAGGACCCCGCCTCGCCGGGCGGTGCCCGCCGCGCCCGCCCGGCCTGGCCGCGCGGCGGCGAGGGGTGCCGGCTGGTCGCCCAGGAGTACCGCGCGGCCCAGCAGCAGGGAGTGGACCCCGTCCTCGCCGTGATGCGCGCGACAGGGCACAGCCGCCGCAGATCCCTGCGGCTGATCGCCCGGGCGCGGGACGCGGGCCATCTGACACCGCGTCACGCGAAGCGCTGAGCGCGGGCCGGGGAACCCGCCCCGGTCAGCTCATCTGCCGCATCCGGGTGATCTCGCTCGTCTGCTGCGCCACGACGTCGTCCGCCATCTCCTCGATCCGCAGGTTGTTGCCCTGTGCCTTGACCTCGGTGGCCATGGTGATCGCGCCCTCGTGATGCGTGATCATCAGGCTGAGGAAGAGGGCGTCGAAGGCCTTCCCGCGCGCCGCGCGCAGCTTCTTCAGCTGGGCCTCGCTCGCCATGCCGGGCATCGCGGTGTGGTCGTGCGCACCGCCGGTCTCGGCCTTGTCGTACGACCCGAGCCAGGCCCTCATCGCCTCGATCTCCGGCCCCTGCGCGGCCGCGATGCGCAGCGCGAGGCGCTCGACGTCCGCCGACTCGGCCCGCTCCGGGACGAGTTCGGTCATCTCCAGGGCCTGGGCATGGTGCTGGATCATCATCCGGGCGTACGACACGTCCGCCGAGTTGGGGGAGTCGTCCTCGGCCCGCTGCTCGGCCGCCTCCTGTGCGGAGAGCGTCCGGTTGCCCTCGCCCGGCTTGCCCGGCGCGATCACCGAAGGGCCGCTCGCCGCGGCCGACTTGTCCTGCGTACCGGAGTCGCACCCCGCGAGGGCGAGCACGAGCAGCGCGGCCACGGCGGCGAGGGATGCGCGGCGGTGGGGCACAACGACCTCCTGGGGCACGGGAGTTTGAATGATCGCACTACCCAGCGGAGAGATTCATTACGTCTGCGTTGCCAGCCTTTGATATGTGCATGATGAAGACGATACTTCAGGGAACCGTGAACCGTTCCACAGGAACGGCAAAGGGAGGACGCAGTGACCCTGTTGAACGATCCCCGAACGCGGCGCAGACGGCTGACCGTCGCCGCCGCCTGTACCGGGCTCCTGGCCGCGCTGCTCACGGCGGTCCCGGCGGCCGCCACCCCCGACCCCGGGGACGCACCGGCCGCGCAGCGCGAGATCTCCCGCAGCGCCCAGACCGAGGCCGCCGCGGCGATCGCCGACGGCGAGATACCCGGACAGGACGAGATCGTCCACTCCGACAACGTCGAGCACCTCACCAACATCCCCAAGGACGCGCTGGCCGGCATCAATTCGGACTTGGCCTTCCAGGGCAAGTACGCCTTCGCCGGCAACTACGACGGCTTCCGCGTCTTCGACATCAGCGACCCGAAGTCCCCGAAGACCGTCACCCAGGTGCTCTGCCCCGGCTCGCAGAACGACATCTCCGTCTCCGGAGACCTGCTCTTCCTCTCCACCGACTCCTCGCGCAGCGACAGCAGTTGCAACAGCACCACCCAGCCCGCGACCGAGAAGTCCTCCTGGGAGGGCATGAAGGTCTTCGACATCAGCGACATCAGGAACCCGAAGTACGTCGCCGCCGTCGAGACCGCCTGCGGCTCGCACACCCACACCCTGGTGCCCAAGCGCAAGAACGTCTACATCTACGTCCAGTCGTACTCGCCGAGCGCCTCCTACCCCGACTGCCAGCCCCCGCACGACGGCATCTCCGTCATCAAGGTGCCGCGCAAGGCGCCCGAGACGGCCGCGGTCGTGAACTTCCCCGTCCTCTTCCCGGGCGAGGGACCGGACGGCGGCGGCAACCCCGGCTCGCCCACCAACCCGGGCGTCTCCAAGACCACCGGCTGCCACGACATCACGGTGCTCCCGGAGAAGGACCTCGCGGCCGGCGCCTGCATGGGCGACGGCATCCTCTTCTCCATCAAGGACCCGGAGAACCCCAAGGTCATCGACCAGGTGCAGGACAACGTGAACTTCGCGTTCTGGCACTCGGCGACCTTCAACCAGAAGGCGGACAAGGTCGTCTTCACCGACGAACTGGGCGGCGGCGGGGCGGCCACCTGCAACGCGGCGATCGGCCCGAACCGCGGCGCCGACGGCATCTACGACATCGTTGGCAAGGGCGACAAGCGCAAGCTCGTCTTCCGCAGCTACTACAAGATCCCCCGCCACCAGGCGGACACCGAGAACTGCGTCGCCCACAACGGCTCGCTGATCCCGGTCAAGGGCAAGGACATCATGGTCCAGGCCTGGTACCAGGGCGGCGTCTCGGTCTGGGACTTCACCGACTCCTCCGCCCCGAAGGAGATCGCCTGGTTCGAGCGCGGCCCGATCAGCACGACGACGCTGTCGGTCGGCGGCGCGTGGTCGGCGTACTACTACAACGGCTACATCTACTCCAACGACATCGCCAAGGGCTTCGATGTGCTGAAGCTCAGTGACCGGCGTACGGATCCGGCCAAGCGGATCCATCTGCGCGAGCTCAACGTCCAGACCCAGCCGGACTACTTCGACTGATCCCCGCCGGCCTCGGCGGTCGGCTCGGTCGCGAAGAAGCGCGACAGGTCCGCGTCGCACCTCCCGCCGGGCGCCTCGGCGTCCGGCGGGAGGCCCGACTCCCAGTCCAGCCGGTAGCGTTCGAACAGCTCGGCGCGCAACGTGGTCAGCGGCAACGGCACGTTGGGCAGCACCAGCGCGTACACGGCGCCCATGAGCTGGGAACGCAGCATCGGATAGTCGTGGTCGACGTCCTGCGAGCCGTGCCGGACCGATGTCTCGCGCAGCAGCTCGGCCAGCCGCTGCTGCTCAGGACACCGCACGAACCCCTCGGCCTGGAGCAGTCCGGCCATGTGCTGGCGCATCAGCACCGTACGGTCCCGGGCCAGTCCGAGGATCGCGTCGATGGCCCGCGCCATCCGCTCCCGGCCGTCCTCGGTGCACGGCTCCCGCTCCAGGGCCTCCTCGAGCGTACGGTGCATCAGCCGGTGCACGGCCGACTGCACCAACTGCCGCTTGCCGGGGAAGTAGTAGGACACCAGCCCCCGGGCCGAACCCGCCCGGTCCGCGATGTCGCCGAGCGTCGTCGCCTCGTACCCGCGCTCGCTCACCAGCTCCAGGGCCGCCTGCAACAGCCGCTCCCGCGAACGCCGCCGCAATTCTTCATTGACCGAGGCGCTGCGCGGGGACATCCTGTAACTCCTGCGTTGACTGGCTATCAGCCAACTATACTCAGGACATCCCGGACGGCTCCGCATGGAGCGGGTCCGGGCTACCGCCCGCTCTGGGCGACGCGGGGGATCGTCCAGAGTGGGCGCACCTCCGCCCCGATGGTGGCCTCGGGCTACTGACCTGTGCTGGCGCGGTGGGTCGGCCACCGCTTCCCCACCGGGCCGCCGCTTCCCCGCCAGGCCGCCGCTTCCCCACCGGGCCATCGCTTCCCGACCGGGCCGACGCTCTCCGACCGGGCCGCCGGTTCCCGACCGGGCCGCCGCTCTCTGGCCGGGCCATCGCTTCCCGACCGGGCCGCCGCTCTCTGGCCGGGCCGCCGCTTCCCGACCCGGTTACCGCTCACCGGTGTCCCGGCCGCGGCCCACCAGGTCCAGGACCGGGCGCAGTCCGTCCGGCCGTTCGGCCGCCGGGAGAGGGTCCACGAAGTGCACCGCGCAGCCCAGCGCCGCCGCCCCGCCGTCCGCCCGCCGGTCGTCCCCGACCATCAGAGCCGCGCGCGGATCGGCCCCGAGCGCCTCACAGGCCGCCGCGAACAGCCGGGGATCCGGCTTCTGGACCCCGTGCTCGTACGACAGCGCATACGCGTCGACGAACCGGTCGAGCCCGTGCGCACGGAACACCGGCCGCAGATCCCAGCCGATGTTGCTGACCACGCCCACCCCGACCCCCGACTCCCGCAGCGCGCTCAGCACGTCGAGGGCGTCGGGGTACGGCGTCCAGGCCGCCGGAGTCATATGCCGGTCGTACAGCGCGTCGTGCAGGCCCGGGTCCGGCAGCGCCACCTGACGGGAGAGCCCGGTGTACGCAGCCCGGTGGGCCGCGGCACTCTCGTCCCGCACCCGCCACACCCCGGCCACCTCCTCGGGCACCCGCCCCGGAGCCGCCCCGCCCGGCAGCGCCCCGGCCGCCTCCAGCGCCCGCGCCGTCGCGGCCGTCTCGTCCTCCGGCAGTCCGGCCCCGGCCTCCTCCAGCACGGCACGCACCCAGGCCTCGGCGGACTCGATCCGGAAGAGGGTCCCGGAGAAGTCGAACAGAACGGCGGTCATGCGGTTGATCCTAGGAACCCGGAGGATCTCGCGGGGCCACGTTCCACAAGAGGGGCAGCTCGTCCTCGCAGAACACACAGACGTACACCCCTTCCCGCACCACGTTGATCTCCCGGCACCGCTCGCAGCGCCGGAACACCAGGGCGTACGTGAACGCGTCGGGCCGCGCGACCCCCGCCCGGTCCAGGGCGGCCGCGACCGCCGGCCAGCAGTCGGGGTCGGGGCAGTAGCCGGTGGACTGGTTGCTGACCTCGTGGACCTCCCAGCCGCGCCCGGCGCGCCGGAACGAGACCTCACCCGCGCCGAGCACGGCCCTCCCGCCCGCGCAGGCCACGTGCTCGCTGCGCCGAGGGGCCAGGCGCAGCCATCCGTCGAGCCCGACGACGTACGTGTACGGCTCCCCGTCCCGCGCCCCGAACGCGGTCAGGCCGGCGAGGTCGCGCACGGCGTACCCCTCGGCGCCCGGTAGGACGACGCGCAGGATGTCCTCGGGCCCGACGTAGGGGTACGGCCCGATGTGGGCGTACGGCGGCACGCTCATGGGCGCCAGCGCTGGTGCGCTCTGATGGCCAGGGTCACCAGCAGCCCGCCCAGCAGCCAGCCGCCGAGGACGTCGGACGGCCAGTGGACGCCCAGCCAGATGCGGGTCAGGCCGACACCGACCACGGAGACGACCACCACCGACACAGCCGCACGCCACACCGGGCGGCTCACGCCGTGGCGGTGCAGGAGCCACAGGAGGAGGCCCAGCACCACCGTTGCGGTCAGGGCGTGGCCGGAGGGGTACGCCTGGTAGTGGGCGGAGTCGACGGGGTCGGGCCAGACCGGGCGGTCCCGGTCGACCGCCGCCTTCAGGCCCTGCTGGACCAGTGTGCCCACCGCCGAGGTGACCACCAGCCAGCCCGCCGTCCACCAGGCCGCGTACCGCCACACCAACCACACCGCCACCGCGGCCCCCAGCAGCCGCATCGTCACCGGATCCCACACCCAGTCCGTGAGGATGCGGCAGACGTGCGTGAGGCCGGGGTCGGCCAGCGCCCAGCGGTGGGTGGTGCGGGAGAGGTCGCCGTCGACGGACGTCAGCGGGTGCCACGCGGCTGCGACCAGGACGAGGAGGACGACCGAGCACAGACCGAGGACCGCGGTGAGGCGGGTGGCCGTGCGCCGGGCCGGCGGGACGGGCGGGGAGTCGACGGACCGGGTGTGCATGATGCGATCCTCGCCGACCGGTGGGGTCGGAGGCCAACCCGGGGCGTCGTGGAGCCGGGCCCGGGGGTTCACCCGAGGTGACATCGAGGTGTACGGGCCGACACGCGCGGTCCGCGCCTCGGGCTCACCCCACGCCCGCGTCCCACCCAGCTGCTCCTGAGCCCACTGCCCTGAGCCCACTGCCCTGAGCCCACTGCCCTGAGCCCACTGCCCTGAGCCCACTGCCCTGAGCCCACTGCCCTGAGCCCACTGCCCTGAGCCCACTGCCCTGAGCCCACTGCCCTGAGCCCACTGCTCTCAGCCCAATGCCCTCAGTCCCGGTACCAGGGCCACCAGCACCGGGATCACCGGCACCAGTGAGGCCGCCGCCGTCAGGCGCAGTCTGCGGGCCGGGGAGAGCCGGTCCGCCGGGGTGAGGAGGCGGTGCACCCGCTGCGGGACATGGGCCTGCGGGGTCGGGGAGGGGCCGAACACCCCGCGGTCCTCGTTGAGCTCGACCAGCGCCAGCGCGGTGGTCAGCCGGCCGAACCGGCGGGACGCCATGTCGTCGGCGGCCAGTTCCACCAGCCGGTGCATCTCGTCGCGGAACGCCGCGAACACCGGCACCTGCGGAAACCCGGTGGCCAGTGCGGACGACGAGTGCAGCAGCCAGTGGTGACGGGCCTGCGCGTGCCCCTGCTCATGCGCGAGCAGCGCATCCAGCTGACGCCCCTTCAGACGCTGCAACGCGGCCGTGGTGACCACGAGTTGGGGCGCCGCACCCGACAGCCACCAGGCGTCGGGCCGCTCGCCCTCCAGGACGACGAGCCGTCCCGCCGTCAGCTCCTCGCCCGGCAACAGCGGTGCGCGCAGCCGCAGTTCGGCCCGGCGCGCCCGGCTGCGGGCCCGGGCGCGCGCTACCTCCCGTACGAGCATCGCCCCGCTCCACAGCCCCGCGCAGGCCAGGGCCACCGCGGTGGCCGCCGCCCAGGGGCCGGTCGAACCCAGGGCGTAGGCATCCACGACCGCGCGCGGCGCCGGAGCGAAGACATGACCGCGTACCGCCTGCCAGGCCGCCGCCGCGCTGAGTGTCATCGACAGCGCACAGCACAGCAGGACCGCCGCCACCACGCACTGCCACGCCCACAGCGCGACCACCGGCTCGCGGTCCGGCCAGTCGGCCCGGGCGAGCAGCCGGGGCGCTCCGACCGCGGTCAGGGCGCCGAGCAGCAGCAGGACCGCGGGGACCATCATGGACAGCACCCTATGAGCGGCGCACTGCTCGGGGGTACGGCTTGTCCCGGCAAAGTGACGCAGGCCACGGCCGAGTTGGACGCGGCGCGGCATCACATGGTCAGCAGCATCGCCAGCATCCCGATCCCCATCGACAGCCGGCACGCCCGTGCCAGCTCGGGACGGTCGCTCCAGCCGACGGCGCCCCCGGAGGGCACGGGAACTCTCCCCGCCCCGCCGGTCCCGCCGGTCACGGCAGCCTCCGTCAGCGGCAGCAGCCGCGCCCCCGAGAGCAGGACGTATCCGGCGAAGTACAGCAGCAGCACGCCCGTGAGCAGCGGGACGCCCGAGGCGGCCGCGCCGTGCGCATGCGCCCCGGGCGGTGAGAGGGCCATCGCGACCGCCATGTAGACCATGGCCGAGGTGCCCACCAGGTGATGCAGATGGTGGGTGTGCGTACGCGCCGCCCACAGAGCCCTCAGCGTGGCCGCGCCGAACACCGCCGCATGGGCGGGCCAGGCCCACGGGGGCGGGGTGAACACCGACGGCGGCACCGCCATCACCGCCATCCCGAACCCCATGAGCGCCTCGCCCCCGGCAGCTCTGCGCTGCTCCTCCACACGGCTGCGCATCCGCAGCAGACAGTAGGCACCGGTCGCCGCACACAGCGTGACCAGCAGCCAGCCGGGCGAAGTCGGTCCGTGCACGCGCACCTCCCCGCTCGACGGTCGCGTCGAGAGTTGCGATGCCCACGGCACGCGGCGCGCACGCGGCGCAACGATGTACACGGGGAGCATGCGAGGGAGCACACCGGGTGAGCGTTTGCCTGCCGCATATGGCACAAAAATCATTCACGAGTAAAACACATGCCAAATTGATGAACATGCCCGGATCCCGCCTCCCGCTGGCCGGCGTGCTGCGCCTCGGCCGTCCCTCCGACATCTGGTTCAAGCCCGCCCTGAGCGTCGTCGCCGCGGTCGCCCCGCCGAACCTGATCCTGCTGGCGCTCGGCCGGCTCGACCTGGCGGCGTACACGATGGCCGGGTCCCTGTGCGCCCTGTACGCCCACAACCGCCCCTATGCCGCCCGCGCCCGGGTGCTCGCCCTGGTGGTCCTGGGCATGACCGGCGGCCTGGCCCTCGCGCTCCTCGCGGCCTCGCTCACCGCCGACCCGGTCCTCCTGGTCACCGTCGGCGCGCTGCTGGCCGCGGCCCAGAAGGCGCTCTGTGACGCCACCCGCCTCGGACCGCCCGCCCATGTCGTCCTCACCTTCGTCAGCTCCGCCGCGCTGTTCACCCCGCAGACCCTCGGCCAGGTCCCCGGCCATCTGGGCCTGGCACTGGCCGCGGGCGCCTGGGCCTGGCTGATCGGCATGGCACCGGGGCTGCTGCGCCCGCACGGCCCGGAACGCCGGGCCACCGCCCACGCCCTGCGCACGACCGCCGCGTACGTCGCCGCTCACCCGGCGGGACCGCACCCGGCAGGGCCGCGCCCGTCCGGGCCGTATACGGCGAGGCCGCGCCCGTCCGGGCCGCACCCGGCGGGACTGCACCCGTCCGGGCCGCACACGGCGGGGACGTACACCGCGGGGGCACGAACCGCGAGGGCACGAACCGCGGGGGCACGAACCGCGGGGGCACGAACCGCGGAGCCGCAGGCCGCGCCGCCGCATGGCCCTGCCGAGAGCCGTGCCCGCGCCGCCGCTGCCGTCGCCGTCCACGCGGCCTGGCAGACCCTGCTCGTCGCCCGCCTTCCGGGCCCACGCGCCGCCGGCCGCCGCCGGGACACCCACCGTGCCCTGGAGCGGCTCCTCGTCCGCGCCGAGACCGCCCTTGCCGCGCCCGCCGACGCCGACCCGGAACGCCTGCGCACCTGGGCCGGCGCCCTGCGTGGCGCCGGCCCCGTCCCTCGCCCCGACGGCCTCTCCGACGACGGCCTCTCCGACGACGGTCTCTCCGACGGCGGCCTCCCCGACGGCGAAGTCCTCGACGACGACGAACTCCTCGGTATCGACGCCGAACTGGCCTCCGGTCAACCGTCGTTGCGGCGCAGGCTGGGCCCGCTCGCCCCCATCGCGGCCCGCACCGCCCTCGGCTGTGCCCTCGCCGGATACGCCTCCCTCGCCCTCGGAGTCGGCCGCCCCTACTGGGCCCTCGTCACCGCCGCCTCCCTCTACCAGGCGAACGTCACCCTCACCTGGAACCGCGCCGTCCAGCGCGTCGTCGGCAATCTCGTCGGCGTCCTCGCCTTCGCCGCGCTCGTCCCCCTCGCCCACCTCCACCAGGCGGCCCTGGTCCTGGTCTGCCTCGCCCTCAACTTCGGCGCCGAGGCGCTGATCAGCCGCAACTACTGGCTCGGCAGCGTCTGTGTGACCCCGATGGCCCTGCTCATCACCGAGTTCGCCCACTACCAGGACGCGGGCCGGCTGATCACCGAGCGGCTGGTGGACACGCTCGTCGGCGCGACCGTCGGCTTCGTCGCCGCGGTCGCCGTCACCAACCGCCGCTCGGGCGACCGCCTGGAGCAGTCCCTGACGGCGGTGTCGGAGGCCCGGGACCGCGCCGCGCACCTCCTGGCGCAGCCGCAGCCCGCCCCCGCGGCCGCCCTGGAGTCCGCCCGCCGCGCCCTCGCCGCCGCGCTGGTGGACCTGCGGGCGACCGCCGACACCGCGTCCGGCGAGTGGTGGCGACGCGCCCTGCCCGAGGAGCGGGTCATGGCGGCCGAGCGGTCCGGACACCGTACGCTCGCCGCGACGGTACGGCACCGGGGCCTGCCCCCGGGCCGGGACGCGACCACGAGAGCGGAGGGCGTACGGCGATGACGGCGACGCGGGGACCAGCGGCGGCCGGGGACGGGGCGGGGAGGGACACCGTCGCGGCGGTGGTGGGGCAGTGGCAGGCGGTGCGGCCCGATCTCGACACCGGGCCGATGGAGATCATCGGCCGCGTCAACCGCTGCGCAGCCCTGCTCCAGCAGGCCGAGGACGCGCCCCTGCGCCGGGCGGGCCTGAGCCGCCCCGAGTTCGACCTGCTCGGCGCGCTGCGCCGCACCGGTCATGAACTGACCCCCGGCGACCTGGCCCGGGAGACCTTCTCCTCGGGGGCCGCCGTCACCAAACGCCTCAAGCAGCTCACCGAGCGCGGCCTGGTGGAACGCCGGGGCGACACCCGTGACCGCCGCGTCGCCCATCTGCGCCTGACCGATGCCGGCCGTGACCTCGTCGACGCCGTCCTCCCCGAGCAACTCGCCTACGAGCGGGCCGTACTGTCCGCCCTCGACGGCGACCGTCAGGGCGAACTGGCCGGGCTGCTGGGCGAGTTGCTGAGCCGTCTGGAAGGGCACATGCGGACCGTCCGGGCCTGAGGCCGATTCGTCAACCGGCCTTCAGGGCACCTGAGTTCACCTCTCGTCCCCCGCCCGGTACACCCCGAACACCGCGCCCTGCGGATCCCGCAGTACGGCGATCCGCGGGCCGTCGGGCACCGACGTGGGCTCCATCAGCGCGGTGCCGCCCGCCGTCGTCGCCGTGGCGGCGGAGGCGTCCACGTCGGCCACCGCGAAGTACGGCAGCCAGTGCGGCGGCACCTCGGGCGGGAACTTCTCGTCCATCCTGACCATGCCGCCGAAGTCGGCGCCGCCGACCCCCCACTGCAGATAGTTCTCCGAGGAGCTCACGGTCCAGCCGAAGACGGTGGTGTAGAAGGTCTCCGCCCGGTCCGGGTCGCGGGTCAGCAGTTCGACCCAGCCGAGCGAACCGGGCGCGTTGAACAGTCCCGCGCCCGGAAAGGCCCGCGCCTGCCAGAGCTGGAACGCGGCCCCGCCCGGATCGAGGGCGACCACGAAACGGCCCACGTCGAAGACGTCCATCGGGCCGACCAGCACCTTGCCGCCGGCCTCGGTGACCAGGCGTGCGCTGACATCGGCGTCGGTCACCGCGAAGGACACGTTCCAGGCGCACGGCTGCGCCTTCTGGTACAGGGGGGTCAGCGCGGCGACGGCTGCCTCGCCGAGGTGCGCGACGGTGTAGCCGCCGGCCTCCTGCCGGGGATCCGTCTCCGCACGCCAGCCGAACAGCTCCGCGTAGAACCGCTTCGCCGCCTCCGGATCACTGGTCCCCAGCTCGGCCCAGCAGGGCCCACCGGGCACCGGCGCGTCGAGCTTCATGACGCTCCTTCCAGAAAACTTCCAGGAAACCCCCAGAAAACCCCCGGAGAACTCCAGAAAAGGGGACCCCTCCAGCACGCTAAGCCCGCCTCCGCGCCCCGGCATCCGCTCACGCTGTCGACAGGGGGCGCCGACAACCTCGTAGGGGCGCGGGGCCCGGTCGTGCTGCGGCTCCGCCGTGCGGGCGCGACCGGCCGCAACGCAACCCGCACACGCGCCCCGGACGGCCCCCACCGTGTCGCTGGGCGGCCCTCACAGCCCCGGCCGGTACCTGATCGGATGATCCGCCGGTACTTCCACCACCACGATCGGCGTCCCGTCCGGGTCCTCGATCCACATCTCCACCAGCCCCCAGGGCTCCCTCACCGGCGCCCGCACGACAGCGACCCCCTTCGCCCTCAGCTCCTCGTAGGCCGCGGTCACGTCCGCGACCTGCAACCACAGCCGTACGGCGGGGTCCGGCGGCGTCTGCGAGCGTCCCGACAGCTCCAGGAAGCCGCCGCCGAGGAAGTAGACGACCCCGCGCTCCGGCCCCGTACCGAACTCGCGGTAGACCCCGAGGCCGAGCTGCTCGCCGTAGAACACACGCGAACGCTCGGGGTCGGTGGGGCGGAGAAGGACCCTACTGCTGAGTACATGCACCATGCGCCGGGAGCCTAGGGCCTGTCGCCGTGCCGAGCGGCCGGACGGGCCCGGGGCGTGTGGGGATACCCTCGTCCGAGTCCCAGCCGCGCCACACTCCGGAGACCGCCCGCATGGACACCGCCGCCACCGCCCCCACCTTCCGTGACGCCACCGACGCCGACGTGGAGGCGCTGGTCGCGCTGGTCGAGTCGGCCTACCGCGGGGAGTCCAGCCGGGCGGGCTGGACCACGGAGGCGGACATCCTCCAGGGACAGCGCACCGACCCCCAGGGGGTCCGGGAGATCATCGGGTCGGCCGGCGGACGGGTGCTCACGGTCGAGCGGGACGGTCGGGTCGTCGCCTGCTGCCAGCTCGAACACCGCGGCGAGCACGCCTACTTCGGCATGTTTGCGGTCAGCCCCACGGCCCAGGGCGGCGGCCTCGGCAGGATCGTCCTCGCCGAGGCCGAGCGCCAGGCCCGTGAGGTCTGGGGCGCCACCGAGATGCACATGACGGTGATCTCCGTACGCGACGACCTCATCGCCTGGTACGAGCGCCGTGGCTACCGCCGTACCGGACGGATGACGCCCTTCCCCTACGGCGACGAGCGCTTCGGGATCCCGCAGCGCGACGACCTCCAGTTCGAGCTGCTGGTCAAGCCGCTGTCCTGACACCTCTCAGGCGGTGCGGACATCCCTCACGCGGTGAACCGCCCGGTGCGTCTGATCTCCGGGTAGTCGGTGGTCGCGCCGTCCAGCTCCAGCGCGCGCACCAGCCGCAGCTGGTACTGGGTGTTGACGACCCAGCCGATGATCCGCAGATCCCGTCTGCGGGCCTCCTCGACGATCTCCAGGGTGAGGCGCCGCAGGTTCAGGCACACGGTCGCGGCCCCGGCGTCCGCGGCCCGGGAAACGATGTCGAGGCCGAAGCGGCTGCCGATCAGCGCGGTGCGCACGCCGGGCACCAGCCGGGACATCTCGGCCACCGCCTCGTCATGGAACGAGGACACCTCCACCCGGCCCACCAGATCCCGCTCGCGCAGCACCTGCGCCAGCGCCCGTGCCGCCTGGACGTCCTTGATCTCGGCCTGCAGCGGCAGCGTCACGGCGTCCAGGACCTCCTCGAACACCGGCACCCGCTCCCCGCGCCCCGCGTCCAGGGTCTTCAGCTCCGCCAGCGTCTGATCGGCGATGGGGCCCGTCCCGTCGGTCGTACGGTCCACATCCGGGTCGTGCATGACCACCAGGGCGCCGTCCTTGCTCAGATGCAGATCGAGTTCGATCGCATCGAGGCCGGCCTCCTCGGCGGCCACGAACGAGCGGAGGGTGTTCTCGGGCTCGACACCCATGACACCGCGATGACCGATGGTGACGAAGTTCAAGACGGGACTCGCTTCCGTCGACGAGCGGGTGCGCAGATCCGCAGCCTAACGGCACCGGCTCGTCATGGACACGTGTAGATGCCGTTGGTCGCACCGTGTACCCGCTCTGAGCGGAACCAGTCACTCCTGGGATGTCGGACAGGAAAAACTCACGTGAACCCGTGTGTGCGCAGGATAATTTCCGGTGACCCCACTTGCTGAGGGAAACCTCGTATGCATACGGTGTCCATACGCGAGGTTCTCCCGTGGAGGATGGGACATGACGGAAATTCTTGTGCAGGCGGCGACGGGGGAGCAGGTTCCTCCCGGCACCAGGGTGGTGGAGCACCCGGCGTGGCCCGTGCTCAAGGATGCCGTGGAGCGGATCCGCCCCTGGCAGTCCAAGGACGGATCGGTCGACTTCACCGCCGTCGACGCCCCCGAGCGCCCCGCGGCCGAGCGGGCCGTGCGGGACGTGGTCGACGCGGTCGAGCAGCTCACCCCGCTGCTCCCGCACGACGCCGACTACCACCGGGCCCTGGTGAAGGACCTGCGCCGCTGGGCCGAGGGCGGCTTCGAGGTGCCGGACTTCCTCGACTCGCTGCTGGCCTTCCAGCCCGCCGCGAACCGCGCCGACGGCCTCCAGCACCTGGTCGTCTTCCCGATGTACACCCAGAACGGCAACCCGGACCGCAACCTCGAGGCGGTCGTGCTGCGCATGGTCTGGCCCGACTGGCTGGCCGACCTGGAGCGCACCCGCTACGACAACCCGCTGTTCTGCGGCATCAAGTTCGAGGACTTCACCTCCGGCTACGACACCAACTCGGCCGTGCTCTTCCCGGAGACCATCGCCGTCCGCGAGGCGCCGGAACGTTTCTCTTGGGGTGGGATCTTCTGCGACCGCGAGGCCGCCCGCTTCCGCCGGGTCACCGACGCCGCCGTCGGCATCCTGGGTCTGGAGCTCCCCGAGGACATCGCCGCCATGGTCCACGACCAGAAGCGCTGCGAGGAGGCCTTCGTCCTGTGGGACATGGTCCACGACCGCACGCACAGCCACGGCGACCTGCCGTTCGACCCCTTCATGATCAAGCAGCGCCAGCCGTTCTGGATGTACGGCCTAGAGGAGCTGCGCTGTGACCTCACCGCCTTCAAGGAGGCCGTGAAGCTCGAGGCCGACGGCGTCCCGCAGGCCCGTGACGTGCAGTACGCGGTCCTCTTCGACCGGATGTTCCGCTTCCCGGTCACCGGCGAGCGCGTCCGCAACTACGACGGCCTCGGTGGCCAGCTCCTCTTCGCCTACCTGCACCGGCACGACGTCGTCCGCTGGACCGACAACCAGCTGCACATCGACTGGCAGCGCGCCCCGCAGGTCACCAACGAGCTGTGTGCCGAGATCGAGAAGCTGTACCGCGACGGCATCGACCGCCCCAAGCTGGTCCACTGGTTCGCCGGCTACGAGCTGGTCTGCGCCTATCTCTCCCCGCACCCGGGCTCCCGCTGGGCCAAGGGCCCCGACGCGCTGGATCTTTCGCAGCCGCCGCGCAAACTCGTGGATGACGTGCTTCCCGACGAGTTTCCGCTGAGCATGTTCTATGAGGCACTGTCCAAGAAGCTCAAGAACGTGATCGCCTCCACCAAGGGCATCACGGCGGACAGCGCGGAGAAGGTCGCCGCGTGAGCGACCGTAAGGACACCGCTCAGCAGGAGGCAAGCATGGGGAACGGCGCTCTCAACGGTGCGGTGATCGCGGTGGCCGGCGCGGGCGGACCCGCGGGCCGCGCGGCACTGCTCCGACTCGCCCGCGCGGGCGCGACCGTCGTCGGCTCGGACAACGACCCCGAGCGCCTGGCGGAGGCCGTCGACCACGCCCGCTACGAGGCCGGCGGCGCCACCGTCACCGGCGACACCGTCGACCTGCTCGACCTGGACTCCACCCGGGACTGGGCGAACCGCGTGGAGAAGGACTTCGGCCGGATCGACGGACTGGTCCATCTCGTCGGCGGCTGGCGCGGCAGCGAGACGTTCGTCAAGACGAGCCTGGACGACTGGGACTTCCTCGAACTGCTGCTCGTCAAGACCGTGCAGCACACGTCACTGGCGTTCTTCGAGGGCCTGCAGCGCAGCGAGCACGGGCGGTATGTGCTGATCAGCGCGGCCGGCGCATCGAATCCCACCGCGGGCAACGCCGCCTACGCCGCCGCCAAGGCCGCCGCCGAGGCCTGGACCCTCGCGCTCGCGGACGCCTTCCACAAGGCCGGAGGCGCCGCGGGCCCCACCTCCGCGGCCGCCATCCTGGTGGTGAAGGCGCTGGTGCACGACGCGATGCGCGCGGACCGGCCCAACGCGAAGTTCGCCGGCTTCACCGACGTCAGCGACCTCGCCGAGGCGATCGCCGGTGTCTGGGAGAAGCCCGCCCCCGAAGTGAACGGACAGCGTCTGTGGCTCACCGAGAAGCCGTGAACCCTCCGAAGACCGACGCCCGTCGCCATCACGACCCGGAGGTCCGCGGCTTCGCCAGCGACAACTACGCCGGGGCGCATCCGGAGGTGATGACCGCCCTGGCCCTGGCCAACGGCGGCCATCAGGTCGCCTACGGCGAGGACGACTACACGGAGAACCTCCAGCGGATCGTCCGCGGCCACTTCGGGGCCACGGCCGAGGCGTTCCCGGTCTTCAACGGCACCGGCGCCAACGTCGTCGCGCTCCAGGCGGTCACCGACCGCTGGGGAGCGGTGATCTGCGCCGAGAGCGCTCATATCAACGTGGACGAGGGCGGTGCTCCGGAGCGGATGGGCGGTCTGAAGCTGCTCACCGTCCCCACGCCCGACGGCAAGCTCACCCCGGAGCTGATCGACCGGCAGGCCTGGGGCTGGGAGGACGAGCACCGCGCGATGCCGCAGGTCGTCTCGATCACCCAGAGCACGGAGCTCGGCACCCTCTACACGCCGGACGAGATCCGCGCGATCTGCGTCCACGCCCACGCCCACGGCATGAAGGTGCACCTGGACGGCTCCCGCATAGCCAACGCGGCCGCCTCCCTGGACGTCCCGATGCGGACCTTCACCAACGCGGTCGGCGTCGACATCCTCTCCCTCGGCGGGACGAAGAACGGCGCGCTGTTCGGCGAGGCCGTCGTCGTGATCAACCAGGACGCCGTCCGCCGGATGAAGCATCTGCGCAAGCTGTCCATGCAGCTCGCCTCCAAGATGCGGTTCGTCTCCGTGCAACTGGAAGCACTGCTCGCCAAGGATCTGTGGCTGCGCAACGCCCGGCACGCCAACGAGATGGCCCAGCGTCTCGCCGAGGGCGTGCGCGCGGTGCACGGTGTGGAGATCCTCCACCCGGTCCAGGCCAACGGCGTGTTCGCCCGGCTGCCGCACGAGGTGAGCGTGCGGCTCCAGAAGCGGTTCCGCTTCTACTTCTGGGACGAGGCCGCGGGCGACGTGCGCTGGATGTGCGCCTTCGACACCACCGAGGAGGACGTGGACGCGTTCGTCGCGGCGGTCAAGGAGGAGATGGCGCACTGACGCCGGCCCGGCAGGGCTTCATGCATAGGTATGCGGTCACCTGAAAAGTCATTGACTGTCGGGTGGCCGCGTTCCTATGCTCTCCGATCATGGAGCTGATCCAGGAGAACCCCGACCTGTCCGCCTATCTGGCCGCCGACGAGGTCATCGACCACCATCACCCGCTCGTCAGGGAAACCGCCGCACGGCTCGCCAAGGACGCCATGGACTCGTATGCCTATGCGCGCCTGGCCTTCGATTTCGTGCGCGACACCATCCCCCACTCCGCCGACTCCGGCGACCTGCGCGTCACCTGGCGCGCCTCCGACGTCCTGGAGCAGGGCACGGGCATCTGCTACGCCAAGGCCCACGCGCTCACCGCGCTGCTGCGGGCCGAGGACATCCCCACGGCGCTGTGCTACCAGCGCCTCGCGCACGACGACGGTGCGGGGCACTGCGTGCACGGACTGGTCGCCGTGCGCTTCCACGGCGCCTGGCACCGCCAGGACCCGCGGGGCAACAAACCGGGGGTGGACGCGCAGTTCTCCCTGAACGGCGAACAGCTCGCCTTCCTCCCGGACGGGGAGGCGGGCGAGCTGGACTGGCCGACGCTGTACGCGGCTCCGCACCCGGCGGTCCTGGACGCGCTCAGGGCCGCCCCGGACCGGCCGTACCTCTGGCGGACGCTCCCGGCCGGGCTGGCCTGAGACGTCCCCCCCCCCGGTGGGCGTCAGTGCGCCTCGGCCTCCCGGACCTGCTCCGGCGTCGGCGCCGTACCACCCAGATGCGCCGGCATCCACCAGGTGTCGTTCGCGTCCTTCGGGCGGACCGGGTAGGCGCGCTGAGCGGCCTCCAGCAGCTCCTGGACCCGCTCGCGCAGCTGGCGGGTGATCGCGCCCGCGTACTTGTCCTTGGACGCCTCGATCGCCTCGCCGACGCGGATGGTGATCGGGGTGTGGCTGCGCTTGAAGTTGCGCGGGTGGCCCTTCGTCCACAGCCGCTGCGTCCCCCACACGGCCATCGGGATCAGCGGGACGCCCGCCTCCTGCGCGAGCCGCGCCGCACCCGACTTGAAGCTCTTCAGCGTGAACGACTGGGAGATGGTCGCCTCGGGGAACACCCCGACGATCTCGCCCGAGCGCAGCGAGGCCAGCGCGTGCTGGTAGGCCGCCTCACCCTGGTTGCGGTCCACCGGGATGTGCTTCATCCCGCGCATCAGCGGGCCGGAGATCTTGTGGCGGAAGACGGACTCCTTCGCCATGAAACGAACGAGACGTTTCTGCGGGAGCGCGGCCAGGCCGTCGAAGATGAAGTCCAGGTAGCTGATGTGATTGCTCACCAGCACGGCACCGCCCGAGCGCGGGATGTTCTCCGACCCCTTGCAGTCGATCTTGAGATCCCAGGCCTTGAACAACGTCAGGGCGAGGCCGACGGCGGGACGGTAGACAAGCTCTGCCATGGGCGGCGCGGACCCTTCCTTCTGCCCGGGAAGGGGTTCCCCTCGGGCAAAGTTACGCTGCCGTAGGTTTACGGCATCTCGCAGATCGTGCCCGAAGAACGGCCGGGGGGCCAGTCCCCGTGCCCCATCACGACGAGATCCTCGTCACTCCGCCCCGTGATCCACCTCGGTCTTTTAAGCCGCCTTTACTGCGCGCGGACCGTCACCCGCCGCACGAGCAGGTACAACTCGCAGCCCAGGCAGTACCCGAAAGCGGCATTGAGGAAGGCGGCCGCGAGCGCCGCACCGGTCGCCGCGAGCCCCAGCCAGCCGGGCCCCAGCGCCAGGCCCGCCAGTCCCACCCCGGCGAAGACCAGCCCCACCGCCTGCGCGAACCGCGGCGGCTCCGGCGACTCGAACTCCGTCGGCGGCCCGATCCGCGGCCGTACGATCCTGCGGAACGCCCAGCCGTACGGCGAACGCCCCACCCCGCCCGCGGCGCCCAGGGCGAACGCCAGCGTCTGCCAGGCCAGCAGCCACACACTGCCGGTCACCAGAACGACCGCCAGTACTACGGTCGTGACGGCGGCCCCGAAGCGCGGGCCCCTCACATCGATGTCCATGGATCGAGCATTCCTCAGAAGAAACGATTCTTGGTGCGGGGAATCTTTGCAGTCTCATGAACGCTGGAGCAGCTGGTGACCGGACTGGTGGTGTGCGTGGCGGTGCTCGCGGCGGCGAGCGCCTACGGAGTGCTGCAGCGGCGGCGGAGCGGGAGAGTGCGGGTGCGCGGGCGCGACGACGGAAAGCGGCTCGATGCCGACCGGCTCGGCGGCGCACTGGGGGAGCGGGCCACCCTCGTGCAGTTCTCCAGCGCCTTCTGCGCCCCCTGCCGGGCCACCCGCAGGGTCCTCGGCGAAGTGGCGGAGATGGTGCCCGGCGTCACCCACATCGAGATCGACGCCGAGGCACACCTGGACCTCGTCCGCGACCTCGACATCCTCAAGACCCCGACCGTCCTGGTCCTCGACGCCGACGGCCGGATCGTCCGGCGCGCCACCGGACAGCCCCGCCGGGCCGACGTCATCGCCGCCCTGGGGGAGGCCGTGTGACCTGCCGTCGGGTGAGGGTGAGGCAGATTTCGGATTGCGGAACGTACTTGACTGGGCACGCCACCTATCGTCAGCCTGACCCCATGCCAGAGGAACTCCTTCTCCACGGACGGGTCCACGTCGACCTGGTCCGTACCGCGAGCGCGCGCTGTCCGGGCCGTTGACCGCCCCCGGACCCTCCCGCCGCTCCCTCCAGAAGGACGACAACTCCATGACGGCCTCGCCCGACCTCGGCACCTCCCGGCTCGCCTCGCCCGACCTCCTGCGCTCCGTCTTCCGTCGGCACGCCGCGGGAGTCGCCGTGATCACCGCTCCCGGCGCCTCAGGCCCCGTCGGTTTCACCGCCACCTCCCTCACCTCCGTCTCCGCCGAACCCCCGATGCTCTCCTTCGGCGTCGGCACGGGCGCCTCCAGCTGGCCCGCGATATCCCGGGCGGAGCACGTGGGCGTGCATCTGCTCGGCGAGGACCAGCAGGAGCTGGCCGCCACCTTCGCCCGCAGCGGCGCCGACCGGTTCGCCGCGCCCACCGCCTGGCGCGAGGGCCCCGAGGGCGTCCCCGTCCTCGACGGCGTCCTCGCCTGGCTGGTGTGCCGCGTCGTCGCGCGCGTCCCCGCCGGGGACCACCGGATCGTGCTGGCCGAGGTCGTCCTCGGCGATCCGGCGGGCGCGGGGCGGCCGTTGCTCTATCACCAGGGCCGGTTCACCGCTCTGCGGGATTGATCACTGTCCGGCTCTCCTGCGAAGCCGTCGAGTTCCGGTTACGCTGCGTTGCAGAGGTCACAGTTCAAAGCGCTTGCTTAGCGGGCAGGAACTGGGTGTACTGACGAGTAATATTTCGTTCGGAGCGCGGGCCGCCCCGATCGGGATCGGCCGCTTGTGGCGCCTATGCTGCCTGAAAGAAGGCAGCCGAGAACTGACGATGCAGTAGGAGAGCCGGCGTGAGCTTGAGGATCGTTGTCACTGTGAAGTACGTGCCCGACGCCACTGGCGACCGGCACTTCGCCGATGACCTGACCGTCGACCGGGACGACGTGGACGGTCTGCTCTCCGAGCTCGACGAGTACGCCGTCGAGCAGGCGCTGCAGATCTCCGAGAACTCCGACGACGACGTGGAGATCACCGTTCTCACGGTGGGCCCCGAGGACGCCAAGGACGCGCTGCGCAAGGCGCTGTCGATGGGCGCCGACAAGGCGATCCACGTCGAGGACGACGACCTGCACGGCACCGACGCCATCGGCACCTCCCTGGTGCTGGCCAAGGCCATCGAGAAGGTCGGCTACGACCTGGTGATCTCCGGCATGGCCTCCACCGACGGCACCGCCGGCATCGTCCCGGCCCTGCTCGCCGAGCGCCTGGGCGTCCCGCAGGTCACCCTGCTCTCCGAGGTCTCCGTCGCCGACGGCACGGTCAAGGGCCGCCGCGACGGCGACGCCGCCTCCGAGCAGCTCGAGGCCTCCCTCCCGGCGGTCGTGTCGGTCACCGACCAGTCGGGCGAGGCCCGTTACCCGTCCTTCAAGGGCATCATGGCGGCCAAGAAGAAGCCGGTGCAGGCCTGGGACCTGTCCGACCTCGACATCGAGGCGGACGAGGTCGGCCTCGAGGGCGCCTGGACCAAGGTCGAGACCGCGGCCGCGCGCCCGGCCCGCACCGCCGGCACGATCGTCAAGGACGAGGGCGAGGGCGGCAAGCAGCTCGCCGAGTACCTCGCGAGCCAGAAGTTCATCTAAGGCTCGACACGCCGACCGCCCCCTCAACTTCGTTTCGCAGGAGAGCAATCCCATGGCTGAAGTCCTCGTCTACGTCGACCACGTGGACGGTGCCGTCCGCAAGCCGACCCTGGAGCTGCTGACGCTGGCCCGCCGCATCGGCGAGCCCGTCGCCGTCGCGCTCGGCGCGGGCGCCGAGAACACCGCCGCCGCGCTCGCCGAGCACGGCGCCGTCAAGGTCCTCACCCACGACGCGTCCGAGTACGCCGACTACCTCGTCGTACCGAAGGTGGACGCGCTGCAGGCCGCCGTCGCCGCCGTCTCCCCGGCCGCCGTGCTGGTCCCCTCCTCCGCGGAGGGCAAGGAGATCGCCGCCCGTCTGGCGCTGCGCATCGGCTCCGGCATCATCACCGACGCCGTCGACCTCGAGGCCGGCGACGAGGGCCCAGTGGCCACCCAGTCGGTGTTCGCCGCGTCCTTCACCACCAAGTCCCGTATCGCCAAGGGCACCCCGGTCATCACCGTCAAGCCCAACAGCGCCGCCGTCGAGGCCGCCCCCGCCGCCGGTGCGGTCGAGGCCCTCGCGGTCACCTTCTCCGCCGCCGCGACCGGCACCAAGGTCACCGGCCGCACCCCGCGCGAGTCGACCGGGCGTCCGGAGCTGACCGAGGCCGCGATCGTCGTCTCCGGCGGCCGCGGCGTCAACGGCGCCGAGAACTTCGCGATCATCGAGGCCCTCGCCGACTCCCTCGGCGCGGCCGTCGGCGCCTCCCGCGCCGCGGTGGACGCCGGCTGGTACCCGCACACCAACCAGGTCGGCCAGACCGGCAAGTCCGTCTCGCCGCAGCTCTACATCGCCAACGGCATCTCCGGCGCCATCCAGCACCGCGCCGGCATGCAGACCTCGAAGACCATCGTGGCCGTCAACAAGGACGCCGAGGCCCCGATCTTCGACCTGGTCGACTACGGCATCGTCGGCGACCTCTTCGACGTCGTCCCGCAGCTCACCGAGGAGATCAAGACCCGCAAGGGCTGATCACCCGACCGGCGCAGTCGCCCGCGGCCCCCGTGACCCCAGCGGTCACGGGGGCCGCGGGCGTTCACTTCAGGCTCACCGACGCCAGCACCGGCAGATGGTCGCTCGGATAGCGGCCGTTCACCGTGAACGGGTCGGCCCACGCCCGGTGGACCGTGGCACCGGGGGTCGACAGTATCCAGTCGATGCGGTCCCCGTCGGGCTCGAGCGCCTTCCACCCGGTGAACGTCCCGAACAGCGGACCGTTCTTGTGCGCGGTGTCCCAGGTGTCGACGAGACCGGAGTCCAGCAGAGTGGCGTAGGCCTGGTCCGTGTGGGCGACGGCGTTGAAGTCGCCGGTCAGCAGGGCCGGGCGGGAGGGACCGAGTTCCCTGATCCGCTCGGCGATCAGCATGGCCGCCCGCAGGCGCGCGTAGGCGCTCCGGTGGTCGAGATGCGTGTTGAGGACGTGGAACTCCCGTCCCGGGTCCCGCCGGTCGCGGAAGAGCACCCGGGTCACGAGCCGGGGGTAGGCCGCCCCCCAGGTGTTGGAGCCCGCTACGTCCGGCGTGTCGGAGAGCCGGAAGACCTCGTGGTCGAGTGGTTCCAGCCGACGGACGTCGTAGTAGATCGCGACCGACTCCTCGTCACCGCTGCCGGGGGTGCCGATCCAGTCGTAGTGCGGGCCCATGTCGGCCAGAACGGCCTGCAGCTGCTGGAACTGCCCCTCCTGGGTGCCCATGACATGCGGCGCGGTCCGCTGTAACAGCGCCCGCATCACCGGGCGGCGGTGGACCCAGCTGTTGCCGTCCTGGTCGACCGGGACCCGGAGGTTGAACGTCATGATCCTCAGCGGCGGCACGGGTTCCGGCTTCCGGGCCGGTGCCGACCGGCGCGGCTCGGCCGCCCCGACCGCGGCGAACACGGGAACCGCGACCGCTGCCGCGACCATCGCTCTCAGTCCCGTCCGTCGCGTCGGCCCGGTGGTGCCTGTCATGTGTCCCCTCTCGCCTCGTGAGCCAGGATGAAGGTGTGCGGGTCTGTGCGGAAGAGGGAGAAGGTGCGGAAGTGATCACACAGGATGGTGACCCGGTGATCACACAAGACGGCGGTGTGGGCGAGGTGACCAGGGCGTGGACGGGGTGTTGACCCACCGGAACATCCATGGATAGCTTCGCTCTACGGATTGTTGATTCCGCCATGCGGAAACAGCTGTGCGGAAGCAGCCATACGGAAACAGTCGTACGGAAACAGGAGGCTGCGGGATGGGCCAGGGCCAGCAGGAGACGGTCGTGACGAGCCTCGCGAGCGCCGTCACCGAGGAGATCAGCGCTTCCCTCGCCCCCGTCGACGCCGAACTCGACCGCCGCTACCCCGGCGACCCCGGCACCCGCCAGCCCGTCCACACCGTCTACGTCCCCGCGGACGCCTTCACCAGCGACACCGTCCGCTCCTGGGGCGACCGCGCACTCGCCGCCCTCGACGCACACGCCCCCGACGCCGCCTCCTTCGCCGCCTGCCTCGGTCTGCCCGACCACCTCGCCGAACCCGTCCACACCCGCGTGCGGGCCAAACTGGAACGCGAGCCGGTGGAAGACCTGCGCATCGACTTCGAGGACGGCTACGGCCCCCGCCCCGACCCCGAGGAGGACGAGACCGCCGCCCGCGCCGCCCGACTCGTCGCCGAGGCCTACACCAAGGGCACGGCCGCCCCGTACATGGGCATCCGCATGAAATGCATGGAGGCCGCCGTCCGCGACCGCGGCATCCGCACCCTCGACATCTTCCTCACCGGCCTGCTGACGGCCGGCGGCCTCCCCGAGGGCCTGGTGCTGACCCTGCCGAAGGTCACCTACCCCGAGCAGGTCACCGCCATGGTGCGGCTCCTGGAGGCCTTCGAGAACGCGCACGCCCTCCCGCCCGGCCGGCTCGGCTTCGAGATCCAGATCGAGACCAGCCAGGCCATCCTCGCCACCGACGGCACCGCGACCGTCGCCCGGATGATCCAGGCCGCCGAGGGCCGCGCCACCGGCCTGCACTACGGCACCTTCGACTACAGCGCCTGCCTCGGCGTCTCCGCCGCGTACCAGGCCAGCGACCACCCGGCCGCCGACCACGCCAAGGCGGTCATGCAGGTCGCCGCGGCCGGCACCGGCGTACGCGTCTCGGACGGCTCCACCAACGTCCTGCCCGTCGGCCCGACCACCAAGGTCCACGAGGCCTGGCGACTGCACTACGGCCTCACCCGCCGCGCCCTGGCCCGCGCCTACTACCAGGGCTGGGACATGCACCCCGCCCACATCCCCACCCGCTACGCGGCCGTCTACGCCTTCTACCGCGAGGGGTTCGACCGGGCCGCCGAACGCCTCGCCCGCTACGCGAGGCGGGCCGGCGGCGATGTGATGGACGAACCGGCCACCGCCAAGGCCCTCAGCGGCTATCTGCTGCGCGGCCTGGACTGCGGCGCCCTCGACCTCGCCGAGGTGACCGACGCGACCGGGCTGTCCCGGGCGGCCCTGGAGGGCTTCGCGGCCCCTGGGCGAGGCGATCCGACGGCTTCGGCACCCTGACCGCGCCCCGGCCGGGCGCTCAGGGGTCACCGCCCGGAGAACGTGTACGGGCGCGTGATGATCTCCATCCCGTGCCCGGCCGGATCCGACATGTGCGGAATGCCTCCGCACGGCAGTCTCACGGGCACCTCGATGCCTGCGAGCCCCCGATCCGCCCGCGACCGCGCCCAGGGTCACTGGGGGAAGGTCGGCCACACCCCCAGCGGGGTCACGGCGGTGGTGGTGACGCCGGAGGGGCCGCCCGGGAGGAGCAGGCTCGTCTGCTCGTAGTCGTTGTCGCCGATCACCAAGTCCGCGTCGCCGTCCCGGTCGGTGTCGCGCAGCCGGAGGTACAGCCCGAACCTCTCGTACGCCGTGGGGTCCCCGGGGACGCCGGACGTGGCGCGGGTGAACCACAGCGAACCGGCGCCGGTCAGGCCCTTCGTCCCACCGCGCAGGATGTGGACGCCACCCGCCGACGCGACCGAACCGACCTTCTCCTCCTCCGAGCTCACCGCGAGATCCGGGTAGCCGTCGCGGTCGGTGTCACCGGCGGAGAGCGTGTCGCCGAAGCCGTCGTTCTTGGTGGCGGCCGTGGCGACGCCCGAAGTGGACTGGGAGAGGCGGTACTTGGTGGTGGGACCGGACGCTCCGCCGCGTACGACGACGACCGAGCCGGCGCCGTTGCCGTAGCGGGTGTCGCCGACCGCCAGATCGCCGTAACCGTTCTTGTCGAAGTCCGCGACGACACCCGTGGGGCTGTAGTCGGGGCCCGCGTTGTCGATCGGCGTGACCTTGGCGGCGGGCTTGACGGTGGTGCCGCCGCGCAGGAACCAGGCGTCCAGGGTCATCTTGCCGTTGCGGTAGCCCTGACCCAGGACGTACAGGTCGGTGGCCTTGTCCTTGGTGACCTTCCCGGCGACCAGCCCGGCGGGTTCGAGGATGTCGGGCGAGCTCGCGGGCAGGCGGTGCTTGGTGACCTTGCCGGTCGTCCCGGACCTGGAGAAGCCGCCCCGGAACACATAGGTGGTGTTGAGGGCGTCCACGACCGCCAGGTCCGCCTTGCCGTCACCGTTGAAGTCACCGGTCTCGACGGCCTTGCCGAAGCCCCGCTGCTTGACCGCGCCGACGGGGAGCCGCGTCGCCTTGGTGCCGAGGCCGGACTTCGCACCCCACATGACGGTGACCGCCCCCGAGCCGGCCTTGCCGCTCACCTTCTCGGTGAAGTCGGTGACCGCGAGATCGGCATAGCCGTCGCGGTCGAGATCGGCGGCCGCCAGGTCCTCCCCGAAGGCGTCCCCGTAGCCGCCGGCGTCCCCGGCGGTCCCGGGAACGCCCGAGCTGTTCTGCGTGAACGTCTTCGTCACGGTGCCGGGACCGGTCGCCGTCCCGTACGTCACGGTGAAGGAACCGCCGAGGGAGGCCTGGGCGTAGTCCCGGTAGCCGTCGCCGTTGAAGTCGTCGGCGTACTTCGCGGGCGCGGCCACCGCCGTCCCGGAGAGGGACAGCAGCCCGCCGCCCGTGAGGGACACGGCGGTGGCGGTCGCGAGAGCGAGCCGGAGCGGACGGGACATCCTGCGCGTGAACATGCGTCTCCTGCGTGCGCACGGGACCGGCCGGGGCCGGTCCCCGTTGATCTTGTGGTGCGGGGTACAGGGGAGACACACGAGGAGGGAAGAGGGTTGTACGCGAGCCGGCCTCTACGGCGATCGCAGGTGTTCCAGCCCGGAGTGCGTCACCCGGTCCTCCTCCGCCAGCAGTCGCGTGCCACGCTCGCAGAGCCGTACGTCGGACCGGGCCCGGGCCACGAACTCCTCCGGCGTCGTCCCGAAGAGCCGTCTCAACGCCGCTGACCCGGAGAGGAGTTCGGTGATGACGGGGCGCTGGCCGGGGTGACTGCGTGGGGAGCCGCGGCCGTTGTGCAGGACGCCGTGGCGATTCACGTACGAGAACACCTCGTCGAGTGTCTCGCCGCTCTCCAGCTCAACCCTGAACCGGGGGGCGGGCAGGACGACCCGGTCGTAGTTCGGCTCGCTCGCGTCGACGGCGGCGAGCTGCTCGTCGTCCAGCCAGATGACGAACAACTCCCGTGCCGTACCGGGGGAGTCGACGGGTGAGGCGGACATGTACCCCAGACGGCTGACGTGCGCCGAGACACCCACATCGACCCCCGTCACCCGGGTCCGCACCATCGGGATCGGTGAGGTGACCCCCAACACGGCCATCTTGTGCCGCAGTTGCCCCGGGGAGGCGTTGGAACCGACGGCCAGGACCGGGCTGCGGCCGGGATGCGTGAGGCGGTCCAGGGGCAGCAGCAGATCACCGGTGAGCAGACCCGACTCGGCCGGCCACACACCCGGGTAGCCGAGCGGATGGTCGCGCGGCGCACGAGCCAGACCCAGCGCCTCCAGCGTGCGGTGTTCCCGGCGTTCGTCCATCTGTGCCCAGTCTGCCTCAGTCCGCGGGCGGCAGCTCGCCCGAACCGCGGGTGATCAGCCGGGTCGGCAGCTCGATCCGCTCCGGGACGACGAGCGTGCCCTCCAGCTGCCGGAACAGCCGCTCCGCGGCGGTCCGGCCGAGCGCCGCCGCGTCCTGCGCGACGACGGTCACCCCCGGCTCCAGCAGATCGGCCAGCTCCAGATCGTCGAAGGCCACCAGCGCCACCTGGCGGGCCCGCTCCGCGAGGACCCGGATCACCGTGACCGTCACCCGGTTGTTGCCCGAGAACACCGCCGTGACCGGCTCCGGAGCGGACAGCATCTCCTCGGCCGCCCGGCGCACCCGGTCCGGATCGGTGGTGCCCAGCGAGACCCAGGCGTCCGCGACCTCTATCCCCGCGTCCTCCATCGCCGTCCGGTAGCCGCGCAGCCGCTCCGCGGCGGTGTGGATGCGCGGCATGTCGCCGATGAAACCGATCCGCCGGTGCCCGTGCGCGAGGAGATGGGCCACGCCCTCGCGGGCTCCGCCGAAGTTGTCCGACAGCACACAGTCGGCGTCGATCTGCCCCGCCGGCCGGTCCACGAACACCGTCGCCACGCCCGCCTTGACCTCCGGCTCCAGATACCGGTGGTCGTCACCGGCCGGGATCACCACGAGACCGTCCACCCGCCGGGCGCACAGCGCCAGCGCCAGCTCCTGCTCCCGGTCCGGGTCCTCGGCGCTGGAACCGTTGATCAGCAGCGCCCCGTGGGCCCGGGCCACCTCCTCCACCGCCCGGCTGAGCGGGCCGTAGAACGGGTCCGCGAGATCCTCCAGGACCAGACCGATGCTCGCGGTACGCCCCTTGCGCAGCACCCTGGCGCTGTCGTTGCGGCGGAACCCCAGCGCGTCGATGGCCTCCTGGACCCGGCGCTCGGTCTCGGGGGTGACCCCCGGCTCGCCGTTGACCACCCGGGAGACCGTCTTGAGACCGACCCCGGCGCGTGCCGCGACGTCCTTCATGGTGGGACGGTTGCCGTAACGGCTGTCGGGGCGGCGCGGCGTCTCGGGCACGATGCGGAGTCCTGTTCCTGTCGTCCACGGGACTTCCGGCCACGGCGGCGAGCGGAGATGTTGCCGACGGGGTGGAGGGGTCCCTGGGTTTGTATGAGGATGTGGCGTCGAGCATAGAGCCTGGACAACGTTGTCAGATGCGGGAGAGACTGTCCAGCGACAAACTCCGGCCCACGTCCCCCACCACAGGCCGGCCGGCCCCTTTCTTACAAGGTTGACGGGGAGAACCGAGACTTTGATGCAGACCGACCTCGTGGCCGCGCTCGACATGGGCGGCACCAAGATCGCCGGAGCCCTGGTGGACGGCGACGGCACGCTCCTGGTCCGCGCACAGCGGCCCACACCCGCGCAGGAGGACGGCGACACCGTCATGGCCGCCGTCGAGGAGGTGCTCAAGGAGCTGACCGCCTCCCCGCTGTGGCCGCGCGTGTACGCCGTCGGCATCGGCAGCGCCGGCCCGGTGGACGCCTCCGCCGGCACGGTCAGCCCGGTCAACGTGCCCGGCTGGCGCGACTACCCCCTCGTCGACCGCGTCCGTGCCGCGACCGGCAGCCTGCCCGTCGAGCTGATCGGCGACGGCGTGGCCATCACGGCCGCCGAGCACTGGCAGGGCGCCGCCCGCGGCCACGACAACGCCCTGTGCATGGTGGTCTCCACCGGGGTGGGCGGAGGCCTGGTCCTCGGCGGGCGCCTGCACCCGGGCCCCACCGGCAACGCCGGTCACATCGGCCACATCAGCGTCGACCTCGACGGCGATCCCTGCCCGTGCGGCGCGCGCGGCTGTGTGGAACGCATCGCCAGCGGCCCCAACATCGCCCGGCGCGCCCTCGAGAACGGCTGGCGGCCCGGTCCCGACGGCGACACCTCCGCGGCCGCCGTGGCCGCCGCCGCCCGCGCGGGCGACCCGGTGGCCGTCGCCTCCTTCGACCGCGCCGCCCAGGCCCTCGCCGCCGGCATCGCGGCCACCGCGACCCTCGTCGAGATCGACATCGCGGTGATCGGCGGGGGAGTCGGCAAGGCCGGCGACATCCTCTTCACCCCCCTGCGCCGATCCCTCGCCGACTACGCCACCCTCTCCTTCGTCCAGCGCCTGAAGGTGGTCCCGGCCCAGATGGGAACGGACGCCGGACTGGTCGGGGCGGCCGCCGCGGCACTGGCGAAGGCGGGGGCGGTACAGGTGTGAGACGGCGCTCGGGGAGCGGACGGAAGCGGACGCGACCCGACGGGAGCCGACCCGCGAGTCGACCGGGGTCGTCTGCGAGTCGACCGGAGCGCCGGATGCCGTCCGCGAGCCGACCGCGGGCCAGTGGGAGCCGTCCGCGACCCGGTGGGAGTCGTCCGCGAGCTGACGGGAGCCGTCCGCGAGCCGACCGGGGTCGTCTGCGAGTCGACCGGAGCGCCGGATGCCGTCCGCGAGCCGACCGCGGGCCAGTGGGAGTCGTCCGCGACCCGACGGGAGTCGACGGGAGTCGTCCGCGACCCGGTGGGAGCCGTCTGCGAGCCGACCGGACCGCCGGATGCCGTCCGAGAGCCGACCGGAGCCGTCGGCGAGCCAGCGGGAGTCGACCCGCGAGTCGACGGGAGTCGTCTGCGAGTCGACCGGAGCGCCGGATGCCGTCCGAGAGCCGACCGGAGCCGTCCGCGAGCCAGCGGGAGTCGACCCGCGAGCCGACGGGAGTCGTCTGCGAGTCGACCGGAGTCGTCCGCTGGTCGACCGGGGCTGGCCGGATGCCGAGCGGGAGTGGTGCCCTGTCCTGAGGGTGCTGCTCGGCCCAGGGGGCAGTGCTCCCTCGTGAGGGAGATGCTCCGCCGTGAGTTCGGCGCTCGGCTCCGAGTGCGGGGCTCTGGGTGGAGAGCGGCGGTGCGTGCTGGGAGCGGTGCCGTGTCTTGAGCGGGCGCCGGGCACTGGCGGTGCTGCTCTGCCTGTCGTTCCAGTTCCGAGTTCCGCAGGAACGTTCGGGCGGGCCCGGCGGGCCCGGTGGAGCGGGTCGGCCGGACGGGCCGTCGTCGGGACGTGAGAGCGGTCGGCGCGTGACCTCTGTCGTGTCCTGCCGTTGGAGTGGGCATGAAGAAGCGCAGCATGCTCGCCATCGCCTCCCTCGCCACCGGGTTCGTCGTCGCGGCCATCACCCCCTCCCACGGCCTGGGCGCCGACGACCTCGACGACCTGAACGTCCGCGACACCGTCGGCAGCCTCGACCACACCATCGCCAGCGAGAGCCTGGCGATCGACGACAACGCCCTGGGCCAGAGCGACTGACGGCGGGGCGCGGCACGCCGCACGCATCGGGCCGTGGCGCCGGTGCCCCCTCGCGGGAGCACCGGCGCCACGGCCTTCGTGCGCCCTCTTCGCGGAGGTGGTTTCCATGGCAGGGTGGAGCGGGCAAGCCACAGGGGGCCACCAGAAGAGGGGGAAATGTGACCGTCGTTTGGATCAACGGCGCGTTCGGTGCGGGCAAGACCACGACCGCACGGGAACTGATCGACCTGATCCCGAACAGCACGCTCTTCGACCCCGAGGTGATCGGCGGAGCGCTCCCGCACCTGCTGCCGCCCAAGCGCCTCGCCGAGGTCGGCGACTACCAGGACCTGCCGATCTGGCGACGCCTCGTGATCGACACCGCCGCCGCGCTCCTCGCCGAGGTCGGCGGCACCCTCGTCGTCCCCATGACCCTGCTGCGGCAGGAGTACCGCGACGAGATCTTCGGCGCCCTCGCCGCCCGCCGGATACCGGTCCGCCATGTCCTCCTCGCCCCGGCGGAAACGATCCTGCGCGGGCGTATAGCCGGCCGCGAGGTCCCGCCCGACCTCCCCGAGGGCGAGATCCGCGTCCGCCAGTGGTCCTACGACCACATCGAGCCCTACCGCGCCGCCCTCGCGTCCTGGCTCACGGCCGACGCCCACCTCGTCGACACCAGCCACCTCACCCCGTACGAGACCGCCGTCCGCATAGCCGACGCGGTCGGCACGGGCGCCGTGCCCGCCTGCGACATCGTCCAGACCCCCGAACCCACCGGTGAGACCCTCGCCTCCGGGGTGCTGCTCTTCGACGAGCACGACCGGGTGCTGCTCGTCGACCCGACCTACAAACCCGGCTGGGAGTTCCCCGGCGGGGTCGTGGAACCCGGCGAGGCACCCGCCCGCGCCGGGATGCGCGAGGTCGAGGAGGAGACCGGCGTCCACCTGGACGAGGTACCCCGGCTGCTCGTCGTCGACTGGGAGCGGCCCGCACCCCCCGGCTACGGCGGACTGCGCCTGCTCTTCGACGGCGGCCGCCTCGACACGGCGGCCGTCGAGGGGCTGCTGCTGCCCGGCCCCGAACTGCGCGGCTGGCGGTTCGTCACCGAGGCGGAGGCGGCCGATCTCCTGCCGCCGGTCCGCTATGAGCGGCTGTGCTGGGCGCTGAGGGCGCGGGAGCGTGGCGCCGCCCTGTACCTGGAGGCCGGGGTTCCGGTGGGCTGAGCGCACCTCGGCCGAGCGCGCTCCGCACCTCCCGCGCCGGGAACGGGGTCGAGCGGCTCTCCTCCACCAGCCGGTGCTGGAACTCCTCCATCACGACGGCGACCGGGGCGTGGCGGCGCAGCAGCGCGGCCGCGCCCCCGGGGATCCCCTCCGGCCTCAGCCCCTCGGCACAGGCGCGCACGAAGGCCTCACGTTCCTCGCCGACATACCCGTACACGTCGGTGACCAGCCACTTCACCAGGTAGCAGTGGGTGTAGGCCCGGTCGTAGTCCCGGTGTTCGGCGAGGAAGTCCCGTTCCCCGGGGCCGAGCGGGAACCGGGCGGAGACGGCGAGTCCGTGATCGGTGAGGTAGAGCCGCCGTCCGTCCGTGAGGAGGTTGTGGAAGTGCGCGTCGAAGTGGAGCAGCCGACGCCCGCGGAGGAAGGACGTCAGGGCCGACAGCTCCCGCTCCACCAGCGCGCACGCCGCGTCCGCCGCAGCGTCCGATCTGCGCATCCGCCCGCCCAGCCAGCCGTGGAGGGTGTCCGGGACGTACTCCAGGAACAGCGTCAGGGCCGTCGTCGCCGTCCGCAGCCCCTCCAACCGCTCGCGCACACCCCGGCCGCCGCCCCAGTACGCCACCGTCCGCTCCACGTCCGCCAGTTCGGGCGGCAGCGGACGCGGCTCGTCGGGCAGCACCCGCCAGTGGTGCAGCAGCGGGAACCCGGCGAACCGCCCGGACAGCGCCCAGCGGGTCGTCATCACCTGAACGGCCAGCTCACGCCACCCGCCGAACCCCGGGCTGCCGATGCCGTAGTGGCAGGCGGGCGGCAGCCCGAACGGATCGGCCGTGGACTTCCGCCACCCGGGCCGCAGTTCGGCGTCGGACAACCGGACCCGCTTCACGAACACGGTCCGCCCGCCCACCTCCACCCGCAGGACCTGCCCCCCGATCCCCGTCCCGAGCGGCACACCACCGGACAGGAGAGCGGTGATCTCACCGTCGTCCAGCCGGTCCAGGCACGAGGCGACGGCGTGATGGGCGGCGATCCGGCTGCGCGGCATGGCCCCCTCTTCCGTCAGCGCGGCGGCACGTGTCCGCTCATCCGGCCGCGTAGTTCCGCAGGAACAGTGCTTCCGCCACGGACAGCCGCTCCAACTCCTGGGGCGACACACTCTCGTTGACCGCGTGGATCTGGGCCTCGGGCTCACTCAGACCGATGAGGAGGATCTCCGCGGCCGGGTACAGGGCCGCGAGGGTGTTGCACAGCGGGATGGAGCCGCCCTGGCCGGCGTACTGCATCTCCTGGCTCGGGTAGGCGACGGCCATCGCGTCGGCCATCGCCGCGTACGCCGGGCTGGTGGTGTCGGCGCTGAACGGCTGGCCCTGGCCGATCTGCTCGGTGCTCACCCGCGCACCCCACGGCGTGTGCGTCTCCAGATGCGCCTGGAGCAGCTTCGTCGCCTCGGCCGCGTCCACGCCCGGCGGCACCCGCAGGCTGATCAGGGCACGGGCGCTCGCCTGCACGGACGGGGTGGCGCCGACCACCGGCGGGCAGTCGATGCCGAGGACGGTGACGGCCGGCCGGGCCCAGATGCGGTCCGCGACCGTACCGGAGCCGATCAGCCCGACGCCGTCCAGCACCTTGGCGTCCCCGCGGAACTGCTCCTCGTCGTACTGCAGCCCCTGCCACCGGGCGCCACCGGTCAGACCGTCGACGGTCGTGGACCCGTCCTCGGCGCGCAGCGAGTCCAGTACGCGGATCAGGGCGCCCAGCGCGTCGGGGGCCGCGCCGCCGAACTGGCCCGAGTGCAGATTGCCCTCGAGTGTGTCGATCTTCACGCGCAGCATCGTCATACCGCGCAGGGTGGAGGTGGCCGTGGGCAGGCCGACCCGGAAGTTGCCGGAGTCGCCGATCACGATCGCGTCGGCGGCCAGCAGCTCCGGGTGCTGCTCGGCGTACCGCTCCAGACCGCCGGTGCCCTGCTCCTCCGAGCCCTCCACGATCACCTTCACATGCACCGGGACACCGCCGTTCGCCTTCAGGGCGCGCAGCGCGAGCAGATGCATGACGAGGCCGCCTTTGCAGTCGGCGGTGCCGCGGCCGTACCAGCGGCCCTCGCGCTCGGTCAGCTCGAACGGCGGAGTGGTCCAACCCGCCTCGTCCAGCGGCGGCTGCACGTCGTAGTGCGCGTAGAGCAGCACCGTCCGGGCGCCCTCCGGGCCCGGCAGCCGGCCGTAGACCGACTGTGTGCCGTCGGGGGTGTCGAGCACGGCCACGTCCTCGAAGCCCTCGGCGCCCAGCACGGCGGTGATCCAGCTCGCGGCGGCCTCGCTCTCGCTGCGGGGGAACTGGTCGAAGTCCGCCACCGACTTGAAGGCCACCAGCTCGGTGAGCTCCGCCTTCGCCCTGGGCATCAGCGAGGCGACGGTCTCGGCGACCGGATTCGACGACATGGGCACGCTCCTTGTGGGTGCGACGTTGTACGGGGTGGAACTGGTCCGTTCGGGGACCGTGCGAGCGTACGCGCTGCCGGGATGGGGTCGCGCGCCTCGCCGATCTTCGCACAGCGGACTGTCATCGGGCCGTGACGATCTCCGCCGTAGGATGCGGGGGACAGGTGCGGCAGGCGGCTTGATCGGGAGCAGTAGACCATCGTGAGCAGCGAGAACTCTTCGGCGGACGACGTGCGGCAGGTGTGGGACGTCGTCGTGGTGGGCGCGGGACCCGCAGGGGCTTCGGCCGCGTACGCGGCGGCGGTCACGGGACGGCGTGTCCTGTTGCTGGAGAAGGCGGAGCTGCCCCGCTACAAGACGTGCGGCGGCGGCATCATCGGTCCTTCGAGGGACGCTCTGCCCCCCGGTTTCGACCTGCCCTTCCGTGACCGGGTGCACGCGGTGACCTTCTCCAACAACGGGCGCTTCACCCGGACCCGCCGCTCGCGGCAGATGCTGTTCGGGCTGATCAACCGGCCCGAGTTCGACCAGCAGCTGGTCGAGCACGCGCAGAAGGCGGGCGCCGAACTGCGGACGGGCGTCACGGTCACCCGCGTCGAGCAGCACGGCTCGGCGGTCCCCGACCGGCGCACGGTCGCGATCGTCCTCCAGGGCGGCGAGACCGTGCTGGCGCGCGCGGTGGTGGGCGCGGACGGCAGCGCCAGCCGCATAGGGGCGCACGTCGGTGTGAAGCTCGACCAGGTGGACCTCGGCCTGGAGGCGGAGATCCCGGTGCCGGACACGGTCGCCGAGGACTGGAGGGGCCGCGTCCTCATCGACTGGGGCCCGATGCCCGGCAGCTACGGCTGGGTCTTCCCCAAGGACGACACGCTGACGGTCGGTGTGATCTCCGCGCGCGGCGAAGGTGCCGCCACCAAGCGGTACCTCGAGGACTTCATCGGACGGCTGGGCCTGGCCGGCTTCGAGCCGAGCATCTCCTCCGGCCACCTCACGCGTTGCCGCGCCGACGACTCGCCGCTCTCCCGCGGGCGCGTCCTGGTCTGCGGGGACGCGGCGGGCCTGCTGGAGCCCTGGACCCGCGAAGGCATCTCCTTCGCGCTGCGTTCGGGCCGTCTCGCGGGCGAGTGGGCGGTGCGTATCGCGGAGGCGCACGACGCGGTGGACACCCGCCGCCAGGCCCTGAACTACGCGTTCGCGATCAAGGCGGGCCTCGGTGTGGAGATGGCCGTCGGCAAGCGGATGCTGGCGGCCTTCGAGCGCCGTCCCGGCCTCTTCCACGCCGCTCTCACCGGCTTCCGCCCGGCGTGGCGGGCGTTCGCCGACATCACCCGGGGCCGGACGACCCTCGGTGAGCTGGTCCGTTCGCATCCGATGGCCCAGCGCGCGCTGACCCTGATGGACCGCAGGCAGGAGCTGGCCGCGACACCGGCCGAGGAGCCCGAGGAGGCCTGAGCCGGGGCGGGCGGTGGTCAGCCCTCGACCGTGATCCGGAACACCGGGTGGTCGGGGGCCGCCGCCGCGATCTCCTCGTCGGTGGACTTCGCCGTCACCCCGTCGAAGTACTGGTTGACCTCCCAGCCCCACTTCTCCAGGTAGGTCCGCAGGATCGCGGGCTTCTCCTCGTCGAGGACCTCCACCGCGGTGAACGTGCGCACCTTGCGCCCCACCCGCAGCTCCCCGCCGCCGGCCACCCGCATGTTGCGCACCCACTGGGAGTGCCCGCGCGCCGAGACCAGGAACTGCGCACCCTCGTAGGTGTGCGGGTTGACGGGGATGCGCTGCATCTGCCCGCTCTTGCGGCCCCGCACGGACATCTCCGCCGAGCCCATGAGGCTCAGCCCGTGCCGGGCCAGCCAGCCGATGACCCTGTTGAAGCGGACGTTGATCGGGCTGCCCTTGAGGTAGTACGGCTGCGACGACATCGGTGACCCCAGTCATTTGAGAGAGCGGTGCTCTCGCTTGCTTCGAGTGTGCCGGAGATCGGCGATCCAATGCAAGAGCACTGCTCTCGAATTTTTGCGTTGCTCTCGAATGTGTGCACTGATCTGATCGCATGGGAGACTGAGGAGCATGAGCACCAACGCCGCCCAGGGGGCCCGCGCCCGCGCCCGGATCGAAGTCACCGCCGCCATCAAGGAGGAGGCGCGCAGACAGCTGGCCGCCGAGGGCGCTGCCAAGCTCTCGTTGCGGGCGGTGGCGCGTGAGCTGGGCATGGTCTCCTCCGCGCTGTACCGGTACTTCCCGAGCCGTGACGACCTGCTCACCGCACTCATCATCGACGCGTACGACTCGCTCGGCGAGCGGGCGGAGGCCGCGCACGCCGCCGTCGCCGCGGCGGAGCCGGTGCGGCGCTGGGTGGCGGTGTGCGAGGCGGTGCGCGGCTGGGCGCAGGCGCATCCGCACGAGTACGCGCTGATCTACGGCACGCCCGTCCCCGGATACAGCGCCCCGCGGACCACGGTGCCGGCCGCGTCCCGGGTCGGTCTGCTCCTCATCGGCGTCGTCCGGGACGCGCACCGGCTGCAGGCCCTGGAGGTGCCGCTGCTCACCGACGACCTCGTCCCGGAGGCCGTGCGCATGGCGGGCGACTTCGCCCCCGATCTGCCCCCGGGAGCGGTCGCGGCGCTGGTCGCGGCCTGGGCACAGCTGTACGGCCTGGTCGGCTTCGAGCTGTTCGGCCAGTTCAACCGGATGGTGGAGGAGCGCGAGCCCTTCTTCCGGCATGCGGTGACACGCCTGGCGTACGGGGTGGGGCTGCGCTAGTCCCCTTCGGGGTGCTCGGTGAGGTGGGTGAAGCCCCGGACGAACCGGGTCAGCAGCCGGGCCAGCGCCTCGCGGTCCTCGACCGGCCAGTCGGCGACGGTCTCGGCGACGACGCGGTGCCGGAAGTCGTGAACGCGGGCGAGGGCCGTGCGCCCGTCGGCGGTGAGGGCCAGCAGGGACCGACGGCCGTCGCGCTGATCGGCCTCACGGCGCAGCAGTCCGCTCTTCAGCGCCTGGGCGGCGAGGCGGCTGGCGCGGGGCTGGTCGACGCCCAGTGCGGCCGCGGCCTCGGTCACCGTCAGGGTCTCGCCCCGCTCCGTCGCGGACTCGACCGCGTCCAGCAGATCGAAGACGCCGTCGGGCAGAGTGCCGCGCTCGCCGCCGCGCTCGCCGCGCCGCTCCGCGAGCCGAGCCAGGTTCCGGCGCCGCTGCGCCCGCCGCAGGGCCACGACGGCCCGCTCGATCGCCGCCGTCTCCGGACCCGCCGCCGGAAGGGGCTTGCAGCTCACGAGCCCTCCCGCGCATAGTAAAAGACAACCACATGTCACCTTACATGGAAATCGGCTGCGCGCTCTCTTCGGGAGGTCTCCGTGTCCACCGCCGTCCCCGCCCACCGCCCCATCGGCTACTGGCTCAAGCACCTCGACAACCTCCTGGAACAGCACTTCGACGCCACGCTCTCGGGTCTCGGCGTGAGCCGTCGCGAGTGGCAGGTGCTCAACATGCTCAACACCCTCGCCGCGGCCGGCCCCGTCGGCCGGGCCGGGCTCACCGACGCCCTCGCCCCGTTCCGGACGGGGGGCGGCCCCACCTTGGACGAGGTACTCGCGCGGCTCACCGCCCGCCACTGGATCCACGCCGACGCGGATGGACACCTCGCCCTCACGGACGCGGCGCGCGCGGCGCACACGCGGCTGCGGGCCGGTGTCGAGGCCACCCGGGCCACCCTCCTCACCGGTCTGAGCGGCGAGCAGTACACGGAGACCGTGCGTGTGCTGTCCGTGATGGCGGGCAACGTGGAAGCGGCGCTCGCGGTCCGCTGAGGAGACCGTCCGCGCGGGGGACCGGGAGCGGTCCTACTTCCAGGGGAGTACGGCTGATCACCTCGCCCGGTGGACGTCCGGCGCGGCTCCCGACGTCTAGCGTGGCCGACATGGACGCAGAGCAGGAGCGCGGGGGCGGGGGCCCGGGGTGGTGGCGGGGGCACCGGCCGCCCTGGCCGCGCGGGTGGGCGGGGGAAGGCGCGGACGGCGACGGCGGCCGCCGGCCCTGGCGGTCCACCCTGCTGCTGACCGCCTTCGTCCTCGCCGGTTCGACCTTCGCCGCCCATGTGCAGCAGGGCGAGCGGGCCGAGCTGGACCCCTTCGCCCGCGTCCTCCTGCTCGCCGCCTGTGCGCTGCTGCTGTGGCGGCGACGGTATCCGGTGGCCGTCGTGTTCGGCACCGCGGTCGTGGTCGCGCTCTACCTGGGGGCGGGCTATCCGTACGGCCCGGTGTTCTTCACGGTGGCCGTGGCCTGCTTCTCGGCCGTGGTCGCCGGACACCGGCGGGCCGCGTGGACCGCGCTGGGGCTGCTGTGCGCCGTACATCTGCTGGTCGCGTACGGGCTGTACCGGTGGCTGCCGCCGTCCGGGGACGAGCCGGCGTCCCTCGGGCAGGAGATCGTGGTCACGGGCTGGGTCGTCGCGATCGTGGCCGTCGCGGAACTGGCGCGGGCCCGGCGAGAGCAGTGGTCACGGGAGCGGGCCGAGCGCGCACAGGCCGCCCGGCGCCGCGCCGACGAGGAGCGGCTGCGGATCGCCCGTGAACTGCACGACGTCCTCGCGCACAGCCTCTCCGTCATCAACGTCCAGGCCGGCGTCGGCCTCGCCCTCCTCGACGCCGACCCGGATCAGGCACGTACCGCGCTCACCACCATCAAGTCCGCCAGCAAGGAGGCGCTCGGCGAGGTGCGCCAGGTGCTCGACACCCTCCGTACCCGGGGAGACGCGCCGCGCGCCCCGGCACCCGGCCTGGACCGGCACCCCGAACTGGTCGAGCAGGCGGCACGCGCGGGGCTCACCGTCGAGGTGACGGGGGAGCCGCCCCGGCTGTCGCCCGGCACCGATCTCGCCGCGTGCCGGATCCTCCAGGAGGCCCTCACCAATGTCGTACGCCATTCCGGTTCACGGCACGCGCGCGTACGGCTCGACGAGGACGGTGCGACGCTGAGGCTGCGTGTCGACGACGACGGTCCGGCGACCGGCGCGGACGCGGGCGGCAGCGGCAACGGTCTCGCCGGGATGCGGGAGCGTGCCGCGGCGCTCGGCGGCACCATCGAGGCGGGACCGCGCGCCGACGGAGGCTTCCGTGTGCTCGCCGTGCTGCCGGTGCAGGCGACGGCGAGGGCGACGACGGGCGAAGGCGGGGAGGAGCGGTGATCCGCGTACTGCTGGCTGACGACCAGTCCCTGGTCCGTGCGGGATTCCGCGCGCTGCTCGACGCGCAGCCGGACATCGAGGTGTGCGCGGAGGCGGCCGACGGCGAGGAGGCCGTGCGCAAAGTCGGTGAACTGGGCCCGGACGTGGTCCTGATGGACATCCGCATGCCCCGGCTGGACGGTCTCGCGGCCACCCGCCGGATCACCGGGGACGAGGCGCTCGCGCGGGTCAGGGTGGTCATGCTGACCACGTTCGAACTCGACGAGTACGTTTTTGAGGCGATCCGCTCGGGCGCCTCCGGCTTCCTGGTCAAGGACACCGAACCCGAGGAACTCCTGCGCGCCGTGCGGGCGGTGGTGGCCGGTGACGCGCTGCTCTCGCCCGGTGTGACGCGTCGGCTCATCGCCGAGTTCGCCGCCCGCTCCAAGGAGCCCGCCGCGGCGGAGGAGCTGGGCCGGCTCACGGAACGCGAGCGGGAGGTGATGGCGCTGGTCGGCATCGGCCTGTCCAACGAGGAGATCGCCCGCCGCCTGGTCGTCAGCCCCCTCACCGCCAAGACCCACGTCAGCCGCACCATGGTGAAACTGGGCGTCCGGGACCGCGCCCAACTGGTCGTCCTGGCCTACGAGTCGGGCCTGGTGCGACCGGGCTGGCTGGGTTGAGCCGCCCGGGAGAACCGCCACAGCACGCTCACCACACGGACCACGAACAGCGCGGCGGCCAGCACCAGCCCGGCGCCCGGCAGCAACCGGTCGACGGACTCCGGCAGTTCGAACAGCAGCACCGGACCGGCTACCGCGCAGAAGGCGACCGCCGCCGCGAAGGCGGCGCTGAACAGCGCGTATCCGATCTCCACGGTGATCGCATCCCGCTCCGCCCGGCTCCGCCGTCCCCCGTGACCGCTCATCCCGTGATTCTCGCCGCCGTGCGCCCGGCGGGGCAACCACCCCCGCCGGGCGCACGCTTGAAGGGAAACCCTCGGTCCCGAAGTGAATCCCTCAGTCGCCGACCGGCACGCGGTCCGGCGCCGTCTCCACCGTGGAGCCCGCGACGACGACCGAGCCGCGGGCGCGGCGGGCGCGCAGACCGGGAAGGGTGATGAGGAGACCCGCGGCGGCGATGGCGGTCACCACCGCGAGGCCGGGGCGGTAGCTGTCCAGGACGGCCTGCGGGGTGGGGTCGGCCGGGGCGCCCGCGGTCACCACCGCCGTCACCACGGCGAGGAAGATCGCGCCGCCGAGCTGCACGGACGTGTTGAGCAGACCGGACACCATGCCCTGCTCATGGTCCGCCACCCCGTTGGTGGCCTGGATGTTGAGCGAGGGGAAGACCAGCGCGCAGGCCGCGCCGATCAGCAGCATGGTCGGCAGGATCACGGCCGCGTACACCGGGTCGAGGTCGACGCGCAGGAACAGCGCGTACCCGGCGACCATCAGGGCGAAGCCGGCCGCGATCAGCCGGGGCGTGCCGAACCGGTCCACGATCGCGCCGACCTTGGTCGAGGACACCGCCACCAGCGCACCCGCCGGCAGGAACGCGAGCGCCGTGTGCAGCGCCGACCAGCCGAGCAGCGACTGCATGTAGAGCGTGGCCAGGAACTGGAAGCCGACGTACGACCCGAAGAAGGCCATCGCGCCGAGCTGGGCGCGGATCTGGCTGCCGGAGCGCAGCACACCGAGCCGGACGAGCGGTCCGGCGGAGCGCTGCTCGACCCGCACGAACACCGTCAGCAGTGCGGCGACCGCGAGGAACGAGAGCAGTGTGCGCGCGGACGCCCAGCCCGCCTCCGGTGCCTGGACGACCGTGAACACCAGCAGCAGCATCGACAGTGTGCCGAGGACGGCGCCGGGAACGTCGTACCCGTTGTGCTCCCGTTCGCGCTCGCTGCGCGGCAGCAGCCGCATCCCCGCGAGCAGCGCGATCAGGGCGATCGGCGCGGGCAGCAGCATGGTCAGACGCCAACTGGCCTCCGTGAGCAGGCCGGAGAGGACCAGGCCCATGGAGAAGCCGGTGGCGGCGCAGGTGGTGTAGATGGACAGGGCCCGGTTGCGCAGCGGTCCCTCGGGGAACGTCGTCGTGATGATCGACAGTCCGGCCGGCGCGGTGAACGCCGCGCTCAGGCCCTTGACGAAGCGGCTGGCGATCAGCAGCGGGCCCGAGTCGACGAGCCCGCCCAGCAGCGAGGCGAGCGCGAAGACACCGAGGGCGACCAGGAACACCTGGCGTCGGCCGAGCAGGTCGGCGGCTCGGCCGCCCAGGAGCAGCAGTCCGCCGTAGCCGAGGATGTAGCCGCTGACGATCCATTGCAGCGTCGAGGTGGAGAGGCCCAGGTCGGAGCCTATGGACGGCAGGGCGACGCCGACCATCGACACATCGAGCGCGTCCAGGAACATCGCGGCGCACAGCACCAGCAGGGTGCCCCACAGCCGGGAGGTCCAGCGTCCCTCGGGCACGCCGGGGACGGGTGAGGTGAGCGGAGAGGTCATATCGAAGACAGTACATGCATATGCATCGAATGCAAGTGCATTTAATTCCGATGCAACAAAATCGTTTCTCTGCTACGGTGCGGGCCATGGCGGCGAAGAACGGCGAGGTGGACAGAGCCGAGCGGGCGCTGGTCGAGCAGTGGCGGGACATGCTGGCCCTGCACGCCCGGACCCAGTGCGAACTCGACCGGGTGCTGCACCGGCACGGCCTGTGCGCCAGTGACTTCGAGGTGCTGGACGTCCTCGCCGAGTCGACCGCGAACGCGGCGTGCAGCTACCGCGTCCAGGAGATCGCCGAGCGCGTCCATCTCACCCAGAGCGCGCTGTCCCGGCTGATCGCACGGCTGGAGAAGGACGGCCTCGTCGAACGCGGCCTGTGCGCCGAGGACCGACGAGGCGTCCGGGTCGCGCTCACGGGCAAGGGGCGGGCACTGCACGGCGACGTCCTGCCGGTGCAGCGAGCAGTGCTCACCCGCATGCTGGCGCAGCCGGACGCCCCCTAGGTCGTGTCCGGCCTGGCTTCACGTGACGGCGGACGTCTCCCGCCACAGGGTCGTCAGTTCCGTGTCGCCGGTGACGGCGGGGAACGGCAGGCGGTTCCACAGCGCCAGATAGAGCAGTGCCGCCGGTCCGGTGATCTCGCAGTCCGCGTCGCCTTCGGCGGTGCGCTCCGTCACGGGCGGCTCGGGGGACAGCCGTACGGTCCACACGGCGTCCTCCTCGAGATCCGTCGCCCGTACCCGCAGCACCCGGGGCTTCTCGGTGCGCACCCTGCTCCTGTCGCGGGCGTGGAACCCGCTTAGCAACTCGTCGATGCCGTCGGCGGCGAAGGCGGCGGGCAGACTCCGCGCGCTCTCCTGCGGGGTGCGGCCCAGCGCCGAGTCGGCGTCCACGCGGTGGACGGCCGTCTCGTGCGCCTGCCGTCGGGCCCAGAACGCCAGCGGTGACGCAGCGGGCAGGAAATGCCAGCACGCGATGTCGGGCGGAGCGCTGCTCAAGGTCTCGACGAGCCTCAGGTGGCCCTCGCGGAACCAGTCCAGCAGCTCGGGTCCGTCGAGGTCCGGCTCGCCTTCGCCGGGGTGGTACGCCGTCCGGCCCTCCGCCACGAACGACCGCGCCCACCGGTGCACCATGCCCGTGTGCCGCAGCAGGTCCCCGACCCGCCAGCCTGGGCAGGTGGGCACCGTGGCGCCGGTGCCCGCCCCGGCCGCCGCTTCGGCCAGCGCACGGCCCTCCTGGTCGAGGGCGCTGATGAACTCGGCAGTCTCCATGGGGATGAGTGTGCCGGACGCGGCGCGGTCCGGGGCCGGTGTCCGTGGGTTCAGGTCACCCGCCGGGTGCCGAGGCCGATCAGTGCGGCCAGTCCGGCGAGAGCGGCCACGCTGGTCAGGGCGAGGGACAGGGAGAGCCACTCGGCCAGGAAGCCGATGGTGGGCGGGCCGAGGAGCATACCGCCGTAGCCGAGGGTGGAGGCGGTGGCGACCCCGCTCGGGCCGGCCAGGGCGCCCGCGCGTTCGACGGCCACCGGGAAGAGGTTGGCGAGGCCGAGCCCCGCGATGAGATAGCCGAGGAGGGCCGCCCACAGAGCGGGGGCGAGGGCGCCGAGCAGCATCCCGGCGGCGGCGACGGAGCCGCCGGCCACCACGGTGCGGGTGCGGCCGAGCCGTTCGAGGAGGGTGGTGCCGGTCAGCCGGCCGATGGTCATGGCCAGGGCGAAACACGAGTACCCGATCGCGGCGGCCCCGGCGGAGGTGCCCAGGTCCTGCCGCAGATGCAGCGCCCCCCAGTCGGCCAGGGCGCCCTCGCCGTACGCCGTGCACAGGGCGATCAGCCCGAAGACGAGAACGAGCCGACGGGTGCGGGGGGCTGCCGCCGGCTCGGGGGAGGGCTGCGACAGCGTGGCGGTGCCGACCGGGGCGGGGGAGGATCGCCGCCGCGTTGCGGTGGCGGCCGGGGCGGGGGAGGGACGCGGCAGTGTTACGGACGTGGTCGGAGTCGGGGTGGGCTGCAGCGGTGTTGGGGTGGGCTGCGGCGGTGTTACGGGGGCGGTCGGAGTCGGGGTGTGCTGCGGCGGTGTTACGGGGGCGGCCGGGTCCGGGGAGGGCCGCGGCGGCATTGCGGGGGCGGCCGGGGCAGGGGCGGGCTGCGGTTCCGTCGTGGGGGTGTCGGCGTCCTGCGGGGACGGCGTCGGGGACGGTGGCTGCGGCGGCGAGAGCGTCGTGCTTGCTGCTGCTTCCCCGGATGGCTGTGACAGCGTTGTCGGGGCGGTCGGCTCCGCGGTGGGGCGCGGCCGCTTCGCAGGGGCGGGCGGTCCCGCCGGTGTCCGCGAATCCCCGGGCGCATCCGCCACCCCGGCCTGTGTGGGGCGTCCCGCCGAGGTGGGCTTGACGGTGATCACCGTCGAGGACCCCGAGGCCGGCGCCGGCGCCTGGCGCAGCAGTGCCGGTCCGGCGACGGCCGTCACGGCCAGGGCGACGACCCCGAGGCCGACCAGGTGGACGGTGGGCGACAGCGCCCCGGCGACGAGCGCGCCGAGCCCCGCGCCCAGCATGCCGCCCAGGCTGAACGCGGCGTGGAAGGTGGGCATGATCGGCCTGCGCAGTGCCGCGACCAGGTCGACGGCGGCACTGTTGAAGGCGACGTTGATCCCCCCGTACGCACTGCCGAACACCAGGAGGACGAGGCCGAGGGCGAGGGCGGAGTGGGTGAGCGGGGGCAGCATGACGCCGAGGGAGAGCAGGACGGCGCACACGACCGTGACCGGATGGCTGCCGTACCGGCGGCACAGCCGCCCGGTCAGGGTCATGGTGACGACCGCCCCCGCGGAGACCCCGAGCAGGGCGAGGCCGAGGGTGCCGGCGGTGGCGTCGGTCTGTTCCTTGATGGCGGGGATACGGACGACCCACCCGGCGAAGACGAAGCCGTCGAGGGCGAAGAAGACGGTGAGGACGATCCGGAGACGGGTGAGGGAGTTGCCCGGCACGGCACTGTGCGTTCGGGGTTTGTTTATTGGCGGCACAAACTCAGGCTAGGGGCGCGCCGGGCTTCGGACAAGGTGGGGATTCTCGGGGTGGCGGGGCCGGAACGGCGAAGACGCGCAGCTGGAGGGCGAGCGTGCTGTAGTAGCCGGTCAGTGTCGACAGTTCGAAGAGGGTGTGTTCCCCCAGGGCGGTGCGGGCGGCGGCGTACTGCTTCTCGTCGAGGACGCCGGACCGGTCGGTCAGTGCGCGGGTGAAGGTCCAGGCGGCCCGTTCCGCAGGGTCGGACAGCTCCGGGTCCGCCCCCTGCCGCAGGGCCAGCAGCTCGGCCTCGGTCAGGCCCGCGGCGGCGCCGACGCGCTCGTGGGCGTGCCGTTCGAAGGCGCTGTCCCAGGCCTGCGCCACTACGAGGATCGCGATCTCGCGGACCCGGGCCGTGAGCCCGGTGCGGTAGCGGATGGCGGCGCCCAGCTCCTGGAGCGAGCGTCCGAGGGCGGGGCTGAGGAGCATGGCGTTGAACGGGCCCAGCAGGCAGCCCTCGTCATCGGTGAGCGCGAAGTGCTGCGGACCGGCGGCGCGCGGACCGCCGGTGATGTCCTCGTACAACTTCCTCTGCTCCGGCTCCAGTTCGGCCGGAGGCAACAGCCGCAGGCGCGGGTTCACCGCACCTCCTCGGCCAGCGCGGCGAGTTCCTCGTCCGTGGGCAACCGGCCCTCGCGCGCCATCAGTGCGCGGGCCCGGTCGAGGACGTCGTCCACCTGGGCGCGGCCGAGGTCGACGGCCTGGGCGGCCAGCTTGTCGACGAGGGTGTAGGGGCCGCTGTCGGGGGTGAAGGGGACCCGGCGGGCGTTGCCGACCAGGGTGGGTTCCACGCAGTTGTGGAGGAGCGGGTCGACCTCCGTCTCCTGGGTGATGAAGTCCAGTCCGCCCCAGCAGAAGGCGTGGCTGCCGGTGATCGGGTGATTCCAGGCGGTGTGATAGCCCGTCAGTTCCTCACCCATCCGGGCCAGTTCGGTGAGCCGCTCCGTCCTGACTCCCGTGCGCACCCCGTACAGAGCCTCGAAGGCGAGTGCCGTGGCCGCCAGATCGGCGTTGCCGGGGCCACCGCAGTAGCCGTTGACCGAGAGTTCGACGGCGCAGGCGCCCGCGCGTACGGCGGCGACCGCGCAGGCGACCGCCAGGCCGAAGGTGTTGTGCGGATGGAGGCCCACCTCGGCCTCGGGGGCGAGGGAGCGGGTGAGCCGGACCAGATGGGCGTACGCCTCCGGGCTCATCGCCCCCGGCCCGTCGAACAGGGTGAGTTCGCCCGCACCGGCGGCGGTGAGTACGGCGACCGACTCCTCGTGGCTCTCCTCGGTCGCGTACGACACCATCAGCAGCGGCACGATGACGTCGAGACCGCGCTCACGGGCGTACGACACGAGCCGCGCGGCCCGGGCCAGCACGGCGGCCCGGTCGCGCGGGGTGTCCCCGGTGCGCCACTCCTCGCCGCTCCAGGCCCGGGCGTACGCCTGCGGCTGATAGAGCAGCGCCGCCTCGCCGAACGCCTGCACCCACACCTGTACGGCGTCGTAGCCGGCCGCGGCCGCGCGGTCGATGTCCTCCGTGGACCGCATCAGCGGGCAGATCACCCGGCACCCGTCGTCGGTGCCCTTGACCAGCTCCACCTCGCCCTTGAGCGCGGCATCGGTCCGGCCGCCGAGCCCCGCGGTGACGACCTCGGCCACCCCGCCGGCCACGAGCCCGCGCAGGAACGCCTCCTTCGCCCCGGCGGTCGCCACGACCCCCGGCAGGGTCTCCACCGAGCGCAGTGTCGCGTCCCGCAGCCGCACCGACGCGGGCAGGGGGCCCACCACGTCCGGTCGGCGGTTGAGCGGGCTCACCGACCAGCGGCCGGGCTCGTGGGCGCCGGGGGTGCGTCGCGCCGCCAGCTCCGCGCGGAAGCGGGCGATCTCCTCGGGGGTGAACACGGGTGGCTTGTCCGCCGGCTTGTCCACTGGCCGGTCCGCCGACTGGTCCGCTGGCTTGTCCATGGGCCTCCTTAGGGATTCCTGTCCCTGCCATGCAGATGACCTGTCGACACTATGAGCATTACCTGCGCATAACGGCCGTGGATGTTTACTTCGTGTCGACACTTGGCTAGAACTGTCGACAGTTTAGCCCTTCGAGCGAGGAGCATCCATGACTCAAGACCTGTCCGACGACCTGCCCGGACCACGGCTCGGCCGTCTCGAGGGCCGGATCGCCGTGATCGGCGGAGCCGGCAGTGTGGGTCCGGGCTGGGGCAACGGCCGTGCCACCGCGGTGATCTTCGCCCGTGAGGGTGCCACCGTCTTCCTGGCCGACCGGGACAAGGAGTCCCTGGAGGTCACCGCGCGGCAGATCCGCGAGGAGGGCGGTACCGCGCACACGGCGGTCCTCGACGTGACCGAACCCGAGGCCGTCCAGGACTACTTCGCCGAGTGCGAGCGCCTCGCGGGACGCATCGACGTCCTCGTCAACAACGTCGGCGGCTCGCGCGCCGGCGGCGTGGTCGACCTCGGCCTGGCGGACTGGGAGAGCCAGTTGCGCACCAACCTCACCAGCGCCTTCCTCGCCTGCAAGTACGCCGTGCCCGCCATGCGGCGCGCGGGCGGCGGAGCCATCGTCAACACCGCCTCGGCCTCCGGTCTGCGCTGGACCGGCGCGGCCCAGGTCGGCTACGCGGCGGCCAAGGCGGCGGTCATCCAGCTCTCCCGGGTCACCGCCGTGGAGTTCGCGCCGGACAACATCCGGGTGAACACCGTCGTGCCCGGACAGCTGCACACCCCGATGGTGGAGGCGCGGCTCGCCCGGCAGCGCGCGGGCGGCGACGTGGAGAAGCTGCTCGCCCAGCGGCAGGCCCGGATCCCGCTCGGCTTCATGGGCGACGGCCGCGACACGGCGTACGCGGCGCTGTTTCTCGCCTCCGCCGAGGCGCGCTTCGTCACCGGCACCGAAATCGTCGTCGACGGTGGAATGACGGCGCGCTGTGACTGAACACGCCGTCCACGAGCAGGAGTTGGTGCCGTCCCCGGGCTGCCCCCCGCCGCACCCCGCCCCGCGCACCCCGTCCCTGGCGCTGCCCAGGGACAGCTGCGACGCCCACTGCCACATCCTCGGGCCCGCCGACGTCTTCCCCTACGCCCCGGACCGCACCTTCACGCCCCTGGACGCCCCCAAGGAGCAACTGCGGGCCCTGCACGCCCACCTGGGTCTCGACCGGGCGGTGGTCGTGCAGTCCTCCTGTCACGGCCAGGACCATGCCGTGCTGCTGGACGCCCTGCGGGCGGGCGAAGGGCGGTTGCGCGGGGTGGCGCTGATCGGTGAGCGGACCACCCGGGCCGAGATCGAGGAGCTGCACCGGGCCGGTGTGCGCGGCTTCCGGCTCAACTTCCTGCCGCATCTGCGCACCCCGCCCACCCGTGACGAGATCGACGGGGTGCTGGAGCGGGTGGACGGCCTCGGCTGGGCCGCGCAACTCCACGTCAGGGGCGAGGAGATCGCCGTACTCGAAGACCTCGTCCGGGCCCTCCCCGGCAGAGTGGTCGTCGACCACATCGGACGGGTCGACCTCGCGGCCGGCCGCGACGGCCCGGCGCTGCGCAGTCTGCGGGCCCTGCTCGACACCGGGAACGTCTGGGTGAAGGTCAGCGGCGTCGACCGGGTCTCCCGGCAGGGGCCGCCGTACGCCGACGCGGTGGAGCTGGCCGCCTCCCTGGTGGCGTACGCCCCGGAGCGGGTCGTCTGGGGCACCGACTATCCGCATGTCAACATCGCCGGCGAGGCCCCCGACGACGGGCTGCTCGTCGACCTCGTCGAGCACCTGGCGCCCGACCCGGCCCATCTGCGGCGGCTGATGGTCGACAACCCCGCGGAACTCTTCGACTTTCCCGCCGCGCACCGGACCGTTTCATAGTGTCGGCAGAAACCCACAGGTTTTTCCCTGTCGCCTCCCTTGAACGGCAAAAGTGTCGACAGTAGTGTCCCGACTCGAACCCCTTGAGAGGAGGACCGCCATGGCTGTGCCGCCCCCCGCCAGGCTGCTCAGGCGCGGCGAGGCCGCGTACGAACAGGCCCGGCTCGACGCCGTCTGGAACGAGCGCAAGCCCCACCGGTACCCCGAGGTCATCGTGCTCGCCACCGACGAGCAGGACGTGGTGGCCGCCGTACGACTCGCCCGCAGCGAGGGGCTCGCCATCGGGATCCGCTCCGGCGGGCACAGCTGGGTGGGCAACGGGGTGCGGGACGGCGGCATGCTGCTCGACCTCTCCCGGCTCCAGGACGTCACCGTCGACCCCGTCGCGCGCACGGCCTCGGTCCAGCCCGCGGTCAAGGGGCCGGCCCTGCTCGAACAGCTCGCTCCACACGGCTTGTTCTTCCCCACGGGACACGCGCCCACCGTCGGCGTCGGAGGTTTCCTCCTCGGCGGCGGCTACGGCTGGAACTCCCGTCGGCTCGGCCCCGCCTGCATGAGCATCCGCGCCGTCGACGTCGTCCTGGCCGACGGCACCCTCGTGCACGCCACCGACGCCACCCACCCCGAGCTGCTGTGGGCGGCCCGGGGGAGCGGACCCGGCTTCTTCGGCGTGGTCACCCGCTTCCACCTCAGCGCGCACGACCTGCCCCGGCGGTTCCTGCGGACCGTGCACAGCTACCCGCTTGAGCTGCGCGACCAGGTACTGACCTGGTCGTACGACACCCTGGAACACCTCGCCCCCGAGGTGGAGTTCTCCGCGAAGGTGGGCTTCACCCCCGGCCTCGACCGGCAGACGGTCTCCGTCACCGCCACCGCGTTCTGCGAGGGCGACGACAATCCCCTCGCCCCGCTGGAGGACGCCCCCTTCCGCGACCGGGCGGTCCGCGCGCTGGTCGCGCGGGAGACCACCATGGCCGCGCTGTACGAGCACGCCGACCGGCTGACCCCGCCCGGCATGCGCTGGGCGCTCGACGGGATCTGGACCGACGAGCCCGTGGACAAGGTCCTGGCGGCCGCCCGGCCGCTGTTCGACACCATTCCCGACACCACCAGCCATGTCCTGTGGATGCTCTGGGGCGGCTTCCCCGAGCGCCCGGACGCCTGCTGGTCCAGCCAGGCCAAGCTGTACCTCTCGCCCAACGCGGGCTGGACCGACCCGGCCGAGGACCTCGCCCACGAACGGTGGGCGCACGGGCGGCTCGCCGAACTCCAGCACCTCTCGGCCGGGTTGCAGTTCTCCGACAACAACCTCGCCGACCGCTTCGACCACGGGCTCAGCCCCGCCCACGCCGCGCGCCTGGAGGACATCCGGGCCGTGTACGACCCCGAGGGCCGCTTCCGCACCTATATGACCCCCGGGGAATCCACCACCGCCTACGCCGCCGCGGGACACGCGCGGACGCACTAGCCGGCAACCAGCCGACCTGAACCCGGCTGGTTCGTACGTGAGTCATCAAGGAGAGCCGTTTCATGGAAACCTCGAGAACCCCGCGGCGTCGTGGTCTCATCGTCCTGTCCGCACTCGCCGTCACCGCCTCCCTGGGTCTCACCGCCTGCGGGGGCGACTCCGCCGGTGACACCACCGCCGACGGCAAGGCCAAGGTCACCGTCCTGCGCTCCAACGGCGCCATCTTCGAGCCGCTCTACATAGCCCAGCAGCAGGGCTACTTCACGTCCGCGGGGCTCGACGTCACGATCAAGGCCGGCGCCCAGGACACCTCGCAGAACGCGCCGTCCGTCCTCAACGGCGAGGCCCAGTTCGCGATGACGGACAGCTCCGGCTTCCTCAAGGGCGCCGCCCAGGACATGCCGATCCGGATCGTCACCGGACTCCAGTCCGCGACCACGAAGACGGACCCGACCGACGGACTGCTGGTCAAGAAGGACAGCAAGATCGAGTCCTTCAAGGACCTGGAGGGCAAGACCGTCGGCATCTCCGCGCTCGGCGGCACCATCCAGTTCATCTGCGAGTACCTGGTGCAGAAGGCCGGCGGCGACCCCTCCAAGGTCAAGTTCGTGGCCCTGCCGACGACTTCGCTGACCGACGCCGCCACCTCCGGCAAGACCGACGCGATCTTCTCCTTCGGCCCGTTCTACTTCGCCGGCAAGGACAGCGGACTGCGCTCCATCGGCAACGGCATGAACGACGTGCCCGGCATGGTCCAGGGCCTGCTGTTCTCCAGCCAGGAGTACCTCGCCAAGAACGCCGCCACCGCCAAGAAGTTCATCGACGCCGTCGCCAAGGCCATCGACTACGCCAACGCGCACCCCGAGGCCGTCAAGGCCATCGACAAGAAGTACACCCAGGTGCCCGCCGACTTCATCGACAAGCACGACACCAACCACTACGACAAGAACCTGAACACCACCGTGATGCGCACGGTGATCACGAAGATGCACGAGTTCGACCTGCTCGACAAGGAGCCCAAGGACGACGCCCTCTACTGGGACCAGGCCCCGACCTCGGCCGGGGAGTAGCGGTGCTCAAGGTCCGTCTGCTCCAACTGGCCGCGCTCGCCGCCGTGCTGGCGCTGTGGGCGCTGGTCACCGCGGCCGGCGTGGTCAGTTCGACCGCGCTGCCGGGGCCGCGAGCCGTCCTGGTCGCCTTCGGGGACCTCCTGGGCAGCGGCGGCTTCTGGCAGGCGGTGGGGGAGACCCTGCGCGGCGCGGTCACCGGACTGCTCGTGGCGATCGCCGTGGGCATCCCGGTCGGCCTGCTCACCGGCGTGTACCGGGCGGCCGAGGAGTCCTCCCGGCTGCTCCTGGAGATCCTCCGGTCCTTCCCCGTGATCGCCCTGCTCCCGGTGTTCCTGCTGGTCCTCGGCTCCACCCCGGGGATGAAGGCCACGGTCGTCTTCCTCGCCTGCGTCTTCCCGGTGCTGCTCCAGGCCCAGTACGGGGCGAGGGCGGTGAGCCAGGCCGTCCACGAGACCGTGCGCAGTTACCGCATTCCGAGGCTGCTGCGGCTGCGCCGGGTGGTCCTGCCGGCCGCGGTCCCGTCCATCACGACGGGCCTGCGGCTGGCAGCGACCACCTCCGTCCTGGTCGCCATCGGCGTCGAGGTGCTCACCACGCTCCCCGGCATCGGCCACATGATCATGGAGTCGCAGCAGGCGGGCGTCTCCGCCCGGGCCTACGCCTACATCCTCACCGCAGGGGCCATCGGGTACACGATCACCCTGCTCGCGCAGTTCGCCGAGCACCGGCTGCTGCGCTGGCGTCCGCCGACCCGGGCCGGAGAGGAGTGAGCCGCATGCCCTGGAAACCGATCCTCCGTCAACTCTGGCTGCCGGCACTGGTCTTCCTCGTCCTTCTCGTGTCGACGGCCGGCAGCACCAGCTTCTACTTCCCCCCGCTCACCGAGGTCCTCGCCGCCCTGTGGCGCGAGCTGGTGCACGGCGACCTCCTCGACGACCTGCTGTTCAGCCTCCGCAACATCCTCTGCGGTCTCGCGCTCGCCACCGTCCTCGGCGTCGGCGCCGGGCTGGTCATCGGCGAGATCCGCACCCTGCGCCTGGCGACCGCCCCGCTCCTCGACTTCGCCCGCGCCACCCCGACCGTCGGATTCGTGCCCGTCATCATCCTCACCCTGGGCATCGGCTCCGGACCGAAGATCTTCCTGATCTTCCTCGGCTCGGTCTGGCCGATCCTGCTCAACACGGTCAGCGGCGTCCAGGCCATCGGCCCGGCCGTCCACGAGACGGCACGCAGCTACCGCGTCCCCTGGCCGCTCCGGCTGCGCCGCGTCATCCTGCCCGGCGCGCTGCCGCAGATCCTCGCGGGCATCCGGGTCGCCCTGTCCGTCGCCGTCGTCCTCATGGTCGTCAGCGAGATCTACGGCTCCCCGATCGGCCTCGGCAACTTCATCCTGCAGAGCGGCTCCAGCTTCCACGTCGCCGAGACCTGGGCCGGCACCGTCCTGATCGGCGTCCTCGGCTACGGCCTGAGCGTGCTGCTCCTGCTGGTCGAGCACCGCCTCCTGGGCTGGTACCACCAGCGCGCTCCCCGAGTGCGCTCACCGCGCCCCGTCCCGCCCGGGGCCACCGACAGCACCGACAGCGTCAAGAGCAACGGAGTCGTCGTATGACACGCGGATCGAGCCTGCACGTCGAGGACCTCGGCATGTGCTTCGGCCAGGGACCGCAAGCGCACCGGGTCCTCGACGGACTGTCCCTGCGCGTGGACCCGGGGGAGTCGGTGTGCCTGGTCGGCCCGTCCGGCGCGGGCAAGACGACCCTGCTGCGCTGCCTCGCCGGACTCACCAGGCCGACCTCCGGCCGGGTCCGCTACGGCGACCAGCCGCTGACCGAGCCGCACGCCGACATCGCCGTGGTCTCCCAGGACTACCGCGGCTCCCTGCTGCCCTGGCTCCGCGTCTGGGACAACGTCGCCTTCCCGCTCCAGGGCCGGGGCGTGAAGAAGGCCGTCCGCAAGCGGCGCGCCCTGGAGTGCCTGGACGCCGTCGGCCTGACCGGCGTCGGCGACAAGTACCCCTGGCAGCTCTCCGGCGGGATGCAGCAGCGGGTGGCGATCGCGCGCGGACTGGCGTACGACGCCCCCGTGCTCCTCATGGACGAGCCGTTCGGCTCGGTGGACGCCCAGTCCCGGTTCGAACTCGAGGACCTCACGCTGGAGTTGCGCCGCAGGCTCGGCATCACGGTGGTCGTCGTCACCCATGACATCGACGAGGCGGTCTACCTCGGCGACCGGGTCGTCGTCCTCGGCGGGAAGCCCACGGCCGTGCTCGACACGCTCACCATCCCCCTCGGCACCGACCGCGACCAGCTCACCACCCGCTCCGACCCCCGCTTCGCCGAACTGCGCACCCGCGTCCTGGCGTTGATCCGGGGCGAGAGCGAGCTGGCGCCCCGCGCGGTCTGACCCACCGCGCGCAGCCCCACAGACCCACCCCCCTCCACCGGCCGACGCCCCGCGTCGGTCCGGCATGCCCGAAAACAGCACGAATCCCCGTCCGAATCCCCCGGACACCCCCCAGCACCCCCGACCGCACACCGAGAACAAGGGAGTTCACCGTGACACACACCACCAGCAGGCAGGGTCCCGAGATCAGCTACCGGAACCGCCCCCGCGCCCTGCTCGTGGCGGTGGCCGCCGCCTTCGCGCCCACCCTCGCCGCGCCGGCCGTCGCCCAGGCCGCGACGACCAAGGCCGGCACGCGGATCACCGTGGCCTCCGGCGAGACCCTGACGCTGACCGAGACCACCACCGCCACCCGGCTCACCATCGCCGAGGGCGGCGTCATCGCCGTCCCCGACGGCTACAGCCTCAGCCTCACCGTCAACGGTGTGGAGACCGGCAGCGAACTCGCCGCGCTGACGGACGGATACGGCGGAGCGGCCACCGCCATCGCGGCCGGCACCTACCGCGGGACGATCGTCCTCACCGTCGCCGAGGCCACCGAAGTCGCCTACAGCACCCTCACCTTCCCCTTCCGTCAGGCCATCTACGTGGACGCGGACGGCGTGGACGAGGCCAAGTCGGTCCCCTCCGACGTCAGCGGCGGCACCGTCACCGACACCGGGGCGAGCGACATCACTCTCGCCTCCAACGGCGAGGCGTTCAACGGCGTCTACGTCACCGGAGGCGGCAGCTACACCCTCACCGACCCGAAGATCCTCTTCGACGGCAACGGGCGCTGCGACTTCATCGGGTACGGCGCCTCCGTCGTCGGCACCGGTGCGGGCACCACCCTCGTCCTGGACGGCGCGACCATCAGCAACGTCGGCGTGGTCCGCACCGCGGTCATCGCCGACGCGACCGCCAACGTGATCGTGAAGAACTCCACCCTGCACTGCGCCGACGGCGTCGTCCCCGACGAGTACCCGACGGCCGGTACCGGAGACACCCGGTACATGATCACCGTGCCGTGGATGCTGGGCCTGTCCGGCAACGTCCGCACCACCAACCTGCTCGGCGCCAACACCAAGGCGTCCTACATCAACTCCACGATCTCCTCGGAGAAGTGGGGCGCGCTCTCGGTCGACGGAGGCAGCTACTGCACCCTGACCGCCATCAACAGCACCATCGCCAACACCGGAGGCCAGGGCTACGGCTCGTACGCCATCGGCAACGTCACCGAGCACTTCCTGGGCTGCACCTTCGACGTCGGCGACTACGCCCTCATCCACTGGGGCGCCTCGGCCCACTACGGAGACAGCACCGCCGAAGCCGTCGCCGCCCTCAACGAGTCCCTGGAACTCGGCCTGACCAGCGCCGAGCTGGCCGACCTCCCGGTCAAGTCCACCGTCGTCGACGCCGGCCGTTTCATGGTCATGTGGTACGCGGCGGGCTCGGTCACGATCGACGGCGGCACCCAGGTCAACACCGGCGAGACCACCTTCATGAGCAAGGCGGTCGCGGGGACGGTCACCGTCGACGGCTCCGACGGGGCAGCGATCAACTCGGGCAACGGCGTCATCTTCCAGCTGATGGACACCGACCGGCCGAGCAGCGTCTCGGTCTCCGGCAAGGCGTGGAGCACCGAGACGACCGGTACGTACACCGAACCCACCGGTTCGCCCACCAGGTCCTCCAGCTGGGTGACCACGTCGTCGCAGTCCACCGACTCCAAGGGCACCTTCACCGACATCGACCTGACGGGCGACTTCTACAACTCCGTCTGGGGCGGCGGCAACGGAAGCATCCAGGGCCAGAACCTCAGCCTGTCCTTCACCCGTTCGACGGTGGAGGGCGTGATCTCCGCGAGCACGGCCAAGCACAGCGTCTCCACCATCACCTCGGCCGAGTACCGCGAGATCAGCGAGGTCACCAACACCCCGAGCGCGGTCGTCAACAACGGCGTCCTGGTCACCCTGGGCACCGGCTCCACCTGGACGGTCACCGGGACGTCGTACCTGAGCGCCCTCACCCTGGCCTCGGACGCCACCGTCACCGCCCCCTCCGGCAAGACGGTCACCCTCGCGGTCAACGGCACCACCACCACCCTCAAGGCGGGCACCACGTACACGGGCGCCCTCACCCTGACGGTGGCGTAACCACAAAGGAACCGGCCCCCGGGATGCGAACCATCTCCCGGGGGCCGGCGTCTGTGAGGGGGGCGTAGCCCCCTCGCGGAGCGCTACGCCCCGATCATGTTGAAGCCCCCGTCCGCCACCAGGAACCCACCCGTGATGTGCTGGGCGTCCTCGGTCGCCAGGAAGAGCGCCGCTCCGGCAAGCTCCTCCGGCCCGGGAATGCGCCCCATCGGCGTCGCGTTGCGCAGGACGTCCCCCCGCCCGCCCTTCCAGTCCTCGCGCCCCAGCGTGGCGGCCGTCTCGATGAACCCCGGCGCGAACACGTTCACCCGCACGGCCGGCGCGAACGCGTGCGCGTAGGACTTGGTCAGCCCGATGATGCCGTACTTGGCGGCCGCGTACTGCGGAGCCCGCGCACTGCCGCGGACGACGACGGTGGAGCCGATGTTGACGATGGCGCCGCCGCCCTCCTGCTCCAGCATCCGTGCCCCGAACTCATGGGTGCACAGCAGCGTGCCCTTGACGTCCACGGCGAGGACGTGGTCGATGGACTCCTCGGTGATGTCCCGCCAGGACATCTGCTCACGGGCCACGTCACCGACGTTGTTGACCGCCACGTCGAGGCGCCCGAAGTGCCCCCACACCTCGTCGGCGAGACGCTTGATCTGGTCGTGCTCGGCGATGTCGGCCTGGACGAGGACCGCCTTGCGGCCCAGCGCCGTGACCCGCTCGGCCGTCGCCTCCGCGCCCGCGCGCGAGCCGCGGTAGTGGACGGCGATGTCGGCGCCCTCCCTCGCGGCCCGTACGGCGATCTCGGCGCCGAATCCGGTGCCCGCGCCGGTGACGAGGACGGTCTTGCCGGCGAACCGTTCGGGGACGGGGTTCATGGGGGTCTCCGTTCGTGAGGGGTGAGCTGTCGCGGGGGAGTTCATACGAGGGTCCGCCCGCCGTCGGCGTAGAGCACCTGTCCGGTGACGAACGCGGACTCGGCGGAGGCGAGGAAGAGCACCGGCCCGGTGAGGTCCTCGGGGCGGCCGAGGCGCCCGGCGGGCACCAGGGACTCCAGGGAGTCGCGGACGCCGGGGCGGGCGAGGTACGCGCGGGTGAGGTCGGTCTCGGTGTAGCCGGGGGCGACCGCGTTGACGGTGACCCCGTCGGCCGCCCACTCCCGGGCCATCACCCGCATCAGCTGGTTCACCCCGCCCTTGGTGGCCGCGTACGGCGCGTGGTCGCGGTGGGCGAGCAGCCCGGAGACGGAGGAGAGGTAGACGATCCGCCCGTACCCGCGCGGCACCATCACCGCCCCGGCCGCCTGGCCCAGCCAGAACGCGCTGTTGAGATTGACCGAGAGCAGCCGTTCCCAGACCTCGTCCGGTGTCTCGAGGACGGGTCTGCGGTCGTTGACGCCCACCGCGTGGACGAACACGTCCAGCCCGCCGAGGAGTTCTGCCGCCTCCTCGACCGCCGCCCGGCAGGCGTCGGCCGAGGTGAGGTCGGTCGCCAGGCCGGTCACCCCGTCCTGGGCGATCTCGTCGAGCCGGTCCTTGTCCACGTCGAGGACGACCACGTCCGCGTACGCCTCGGCCAGTGCCCGGGCCACCGTCGCGCCGATCCCGCCGGCTCCGGCGATCAGGGCGCGGGTACCCGCGAAGTCCCACGTTGTCCGCATGTCCGGACCGTAAGCCACGCTCCGCTTTTGTGTCCACACTTTGCACGCCTCTTGACGGTCTACGGTGTGATCGGCAGGCTGAGTGTCGACAGTTAGGGAGGTTCTGATGAAGCTGGTGACGTTCGACGCGGGACCGGAGGCCGCTCTGGTGGGCCGCCTCGACGGGGACACCGTGGTGGAGCTGGAAGTGCCCTCCACCCGGGTGTTCTTCGAGTGGGAGGGGCGGGTCCGCGAGACGGGGCGGACGTTCGCCCTGGACGGCGTACGGCTGCGGGCGCCGATCGTGCCCAGGAAGTTCTTCCACACGGCCGGCAACTTCCGTGAGCACCACGAGGACCTGGTCCGCGTCGACTGGTCCCACCCCGTCAACAAGGGCATCGTGTTCTTCCAGAACGTCGATGCGATCATCGGCCCCGACGAGCCGATCGTGTACCCGGCGAACCTGACCCGCGAACTCGACTACGAACTCGAACTCGCCGTGGTCATCGGCAAGCCGGGCCGCTTCTTCTCCGCCGAGCAGGCCACCGAGCACATCGCGGGCTATCTGGTCTTCAACGACATCACCGCCCGCGACATCCAGCGCAAGGAGATGGAGTCGGGGGTCTTCTCCTTCTCCAAGGCGATCGAGACGTTCTGCCCGATCGGCCCGTACATCGTCACCGCCGACGAGATCGGCGACCCGCACGACCTCGACATGGAGCTGAGGGTCAACGGCGACGTCCGGCAGAAGTCCAACACCGCCCGGATGTCGGTGTCGATCCCGCAACTGGTCGCCTACCACTCCCCGCAGACCTACAGCGCCGGCGACCTCGTCACCACGGGCACCGTCGCGGGCGTCGCGGCGAGCACCGAGGACCCGTTCGCCAACTACCTCAAGCCCGGTGACGTGGTCGAGGCGGAGATCGAGGGCCTCGGGGTGCTGCGCAACCAGGTGATCTCCTGGCGCGACGCCTACGGCACCGAAGAGCCGCCCGCGGAAAACTGGGTGTGAGTGGCCGATGCGTATCGCACGACTCGCGGGCCGTACCGTGCTGCTGACCGAGGACGGCGCCCTCGACGTCCCGTCCGGCTTCGAGGGGCGGCTCTTCGACCGCTGGGACGAACTGCTCGACTGGTCCAGGGACGCCACAGGGGGGCGCCCCTACGACGAGTCGGAGCTGGAGACGCCCGTCCCCGCCCCCCGGCAGATCTTCGCCGTCGCCCTCAACTACCGCCCCCACACCGCCGAGGCGGGCTACGAGGAACCCGAGGTCCCCCTCGTCTTCACCAAGTTCCCGACCTGTCTCACCGGCCCGTACACCACGGTCGAGCTGCCGCCCGGACATGTCGACTGGGAGCTGGAACTGGTCGCGGTCATCGGCCGGGAGGCGCACCGGGTGCCGGTGGAGAAGGGCTGGGAGCCGGTCGTGGCGCTGACCGTGGGCCAGGACCTCTCCGAGCGCCTCGCCCAACTCGCGGGCCGTCCGGCCCAGTTCTCGCTCGCCAAGTCGCATCCGGGCTTCGGGCCGGTGGGGCCCGCGCTGGTCAGCCTCGACGAGGTCCCCGACCGCGACGACCTCGAACTGACCTGCGCGCTGAACGGCGACACCGTGCAGCACGACCGCACCTCCCACATGATCTTCCCGATCCCCCGACTGGTCTCGTACCTCAGCGAGTTCTGCACCCTGCTCCCCGGCGACCTGATCTTCACGGGCACCCCGGCGGGCGTCGGCAACCGGCGCACCCCCCGGCGGTTCCTGACGCCCGACGACGAACTGGTCAGCCGTATCGGGGGAGTCGGCGAGATGCGGCACCGCTTCCGGAAGGCGACGACGGCATGACCCGCACCCTCTTCACCGACGTCCAGGTCTTCGACGGCACCGGACGCGACCCCTTCCCCGCCCAGGTCCTGATCGAGGACGGCCGGATCACCGAGGTCTCCGACCGGCTCCCGCGCGACCTGCGGACCGACGCCCGGGTGATCGAGGGAGGCGGCGGCACCCTGCTCCCCGGACTCGTCGACGCCCACGCCCACCTCGGCTTCGGCTCCACCGTCGAACACCTCTCGCGCCGCCGCGACGAGCCGGACGAGGAGAAGGCGCTGCTCGTCGCCCACGCCGGCCGGGTGCTCCTGGACCACGGCATCACGAGCGCGTACTCCGGCGGCAACCGGCTCCCCGGGACCGAGACCGCGGCCCGCAAGGCCTTCGCCGAGGGCTGGATGCCCGGACCGCGTCTGAAGGCCGCCTCCTGGGAGGGCACGGCCGGCATGGTCGAGCCCGGTGTCTACGACTTCCCGGGCGTCGACGGACGCGCCTCCGACCCGGCGTCGGTCGCCCGCTTCGTCGGCGACATGGCCGAACGCGGCGTCGACATCGTCAAGTTGTCCCTCTCCGGGGAGAGCGCGGTCGTCCAGGGCACCTCACGGATCGTCCAGTTCACGGACGAGGAGGTGGCCGCCGCGGCCGCGACCGCCGACAAGCACGGGGTGTGGCTCACCGCGCACGCCCATGCCGCCGAGTCGGTCAAGATGGCCGTCCGGCACGGCATCCGGGCCGTCTACCACTGCACCTTCGCCGACGAGGAGGCCCTCGACCTCCTCGAAGCCGCCCGCGACCGGATCTTCGTCGCCCCCACCCCCGGCATCATCCACGCCAACCTCCACGAGGCCGGCGGCGAACCCGAGCCGGGCATGGAGGTCGAGGCGACGGCGGCGGCCGTGCGCGAGGTGGTGCCGGAGCTGGTGCGGCGGGGCGTACGGGTCCTGCCCGGCGGCGACTACGGCTTCGCCTGGAACCCGGTCGGCCGCAACCTGCGCGACCTGGAACTGTTCGTCGACTGGTTCGGCTTCACCCCCGCCGAGGCCCTGCGCGCCGCTACCCGGTACGGCGGGCAGATCATGGGCATGGAGAGCGAACTCGGCCTCGTGCGGCCCGGGTTCCTCGCCGACCTCGTCCTCGTCGACGGCGATCCGCTGGCGGACATCGCCCTCCTCCAGGACCGCGACCGGCTGACGGCGATCATGAAGGACGGCCGGCTCCACAAGGCGCCCGCGTGATCCGGACCAGGACGGACGGCGGACGGCTGACGGGGGAGTGGCAGGGCGGGGTCGCCGTCTTCCGGGGCATCCCGTTCGCCGAGCCGCCCGTCGGCGACCTGCGCTGGCGACCGCCCCGGCGCGCCGCACGCTGGGACGGCGAGCGGCGCGCGGACGCCTTCGGCCCGGCCCCCCTCCAGCCGCAGCCGCCCCGCGACTCGATCATGTACCACACCAACTTCGCCGACCGGCGGGCGCTGGTGATGAGCGAGGACTGCCTCTACCTCAACGTCTGGACCCCCGACCCGGCGCCCGGCGCCGCACTGCCGGTGATGGTCTGGATCCACGGCGGCGGCAACCGCTACGGCCACGGCGGCCAGGAGATCCACGACGGCGCCGCGCTGGCCGCCCGCGGCCTCGTCGTGGTCACCCCGAACCACCGGCTCGGCGCCCTCGGCTTCCTCGCCCACCCCGAACTGGCCGCCGAGGACGACCTGGACGCCACCGGCAACTACGGGCTGCTGGACATCGTCGCCGCGCTGACCTGGGTGCGGGAGAACATCACGGCCTTCGGCGGCGACCCGGACCGGGTCACCCTCGCCGGCAACTCCGCCGGAGCCGCCCACATCTGCCACCTCATGGCGGCGCCGTCGGCCCGGACCCTGTTCCGGGCCGCCCTCGGCCAGAGCGCCTCGGGCGTCGGCCGCGCCGAAGGCCCCCTCACCGACCGCGGCGAGGCCCAGAAGCAGGGACTGCGCTGGGCGGAGACGTTCGGCGACCGCGACCTCGCGGGACTGCGGCGGCTGGACGGGGTGGAACTGGTCCTCCGGGGCCACTTCGGACCGGTCGTCGACGGCCGGGTCCTCATCGAGCCCACCGACACGGTCTTCGCGGCCGGACGCCAGCACCCGGTACCGCTCCTGGTCGGCAGCAACACCGACGAGGGCTCCGTGTACACGACCCTGGACGTGCTGCGCCGGCTCCCCGTGGAACCGGGCACCGACGAGGTGTACCCCGTACGGGACACGGACGAGGCCCGCCGCACGGCCCGTCGGTTCACCGGGGAGAGCCGCTTCACCTACCCCGTCTGGCACTGGGCCACCGCCCACCGCCGGACCGCGCCGACCTGGCTGTACCGGTTCACGCGCAGGCCCCCGCTGCCCGACGACCTGGTCCTCGCCCCTCCGCGGGACGGCCTGCCGGGATACGGCGTCCACCACACCGCCGAACTCCCCTACGCCCTCGACACCCTGGACTGCCGCGCCTGGCCCTGGACCGAGACCGACCGGGCACTGGCCCGCACCATGGCCGACACCTGGGCGCGCTTCGTCGAGACGGCCGACCCCAACGGCGGAGGGCTGCCCGCCTGGCCCGCCCTCACCGGGGACGAGGTCATGGTCTTCGGCGAGCGGGTCGGCCTCGGAGGCGTCGAACGCCCCGAGGCGATGCGGCTGCTGGCCCGCTGCCCCCGCCCCCTGTGAAAGGACCCCGATCCCCCCATGGCACGACTTCCCGACACCGAAGGCACCGGTGAGATCGCCGCCCGCATCCGCGACCGCCGGGGCGGCGCACTGCGCCCCCTCGACCGGATGCTGCTGCACAGCCCCCAGCTCGCCGACGGCTGGAACAGCCTCCTGGGCGCCATCCGGGGCAGGCTCCGGCTCGGCGCGGACCTGCGCGAGTCGGTGATCCTGAGGATCGCCGTCCTCAACCGCGCCCCGTACGAATGGATCGCCCACGAACCCGAGGCACGGCGGGCCGGACTCGGCGACGCCGAACTGGCCGAGCTGCGCCGGGAGAAGCCCGAGCTCGGCGGCCGGACGTCCCGGGTCATCGCCTACACCGATGCGATGACCCGCGACCTCCACGTCCCCGACGAGCTGTTCGACGCCCTGCGCGCCGACTTCACCGACGCGGAACTGGTCGAACTGACGGCGACCGTCGCGGCGTACAACATGGTGTCCCGCTTCCTGGTCGCCCTGGACGTCCAGCCCCCCGGCTAGGAGCCGCCGTGCCGCCGGAGGAAGCGGATCAGGAGGCGGTTCCAGGCGGCCGGCTGCTCCCAGTGCGGGTTGTGGCCCGCCTCCCGGACGACATGCGTGCGCACGTCCGCCAGATGACCGGCGTTGAGGCGCATCACCGACGGCGGGCTGTACAGGTCGGCGTCCCCGGTGATCAGCTGGACCGGCAGCGTGAGCGTCTCCAGGGCCGCCCAGGTGAGGGTGTGGGTGAGGGACTGGGCGAACGCGTCGGCGGTGCGGGCCCGTTCGTGGATCGCGAGCCAGGCCGCGACCCCGTCCGGGTCGCCGCCCCGGTAGGAGGGGCCCAGCTCCTTGAAGTCCACCGGCAGGTCACCGAACGGGTCGGGCTGGAGCGCCGCGGTCAGCTCCTGGTACACGGTGTCCTGCAGGCCCATGACGCTGCCCGACACCGTGAGGCTGAGGAGCCGTTCCTCGTGGGAGAGGGCGTAGTCGACCGCCACCGGGCCGCCCGCCGCCGAGCCCGACAGATGGAAGCGGTCCAGGCCCAGCCGGTCGGCCACCGTGTCCAGGTCGCCCGAGGCGGTGTCGGCCTCCGCCCTGGTGCCGGCGACCGAGAGGTGGGCCCCGCGCCGCGAGTAGCCGATCACCCGGAAGCCGGCCCCGGCCAGCGCCGGCTGCTGGTACGGCCAGCTCTCGCCGCTGCCCGAGCCCGGATGCAGCAGCACGACGGCCTCCCCGTCGCCCCCGGTGTCCCAGCACCACAGACTGCCGCCGCCGGAGACCGGAACCCGGTACTCGGTGACCGGCACCTGCGCGGGCACCGGCACGGGCTCCCACGGCTCGGACGACTCCCCGGCGGCGCCCGCCGAGGCCGTACCCTGCGGGACACCGGTCGTCGTGAGAGCGGCCAGTGCGGCGCCGCCGACCACCGCCCGTCTGCCGGGCCCCGAGGGGCGGATGCGTACGCGCTTCATTCTTCCTCCGGTGGATGGGCGTCGGGTGTTGACAGGAATGTTGGAAGTCGACAGGAAGCGGGGGATCCCGTATCGGGCGCGACGCGGGGTGAGATAGTGTCGACACCGTTGAACCGGCTGTGAGCCCGGACCAGGCAGGGAGAAGTGCCGCATGACCGATCAGGACACGCACCTCGTGCTGGAGCGCCTCCTGCGGCTGCGGGACCGGCGCGAGCCGCTGGTCGCGCAGATCGCCGAATGGGTCGGCGCGGGCATCATCGAGGGGCGGCTCGAACCCGGGCAGGACCTCAACAGCGTCGAACTGTCACGCCGGTTCGACACCAGCCGCACCCCGGTGCGCGAGGCGCTGATGCTCCTGGAGCAGGAGGGCCTGGTCGAGATGAAGGCCCGCCGCAGGCCCCGGGTCGCCGCACCCTCCCCGCAGGACATCCGGGACATCTACCAGGTGCGCAAGAACCTCCTGTCGATGCTCGCGGGCCTGCTCGTCGAGCGGGCGGGCGACGAGGAGATCGCCGAGCTGCGCACCCGGGTCGAGCGGATGCGGAAACTGGCCGACGACGGCGACGTGGACGGGTACTTCTGGAGCCATGTGACGCTCCAGGAACGGATGACGGAGATCGTCGGCAACGCCACGCTCAAGCAGATCCTGGACTCCCTCGCGCTGCGCACCCTGATGCTGCGGCACCTCAGCCTCACCCGCGCCGGCCGCCTCGCCTACAGCGTGGACGACCAGGAACGGCTGCTCCAGGCCGTCGAGGAGCGCGACGGGGAGCTGGCCGCCGCGCTGATCGCGGGCGCGACGGTGCGGGCGCAGCGGGCGGTGGAGGAGCAGCTGGAGCAGGACGCGTCGGGACGCGGCCGGGGGCCCGCACGGCGGCGGCGCACGGCCTCCTGACGGCCGGTGGGGACCCGTCACCTGGCGAGCACTCCGCCGTCCACGGGGAAGTTCCCGCCGGTCACCCACGCCGACTCGTCCGACGCCAGGTACACCGCGCACCAGGCGATGTCCCGGGGGGTCCCGACCCGGCCCAGCGGGATCCGGGCGAGCAGGGTCTCGCGGGCCGCGCCGTCGTGGGCGCCGGCGGACTCCGTGGCCGGGGTGCGCACCATGCCCGGTGAGATCGTGTTCGCGCGGATGCCCGACGGACCGCCCTCGACGGCGAGTTGACGGGTCAGGCCGAGCACCGCCGACTTGCCCGCGCAGTGCGCGACCATCCCGAAGGTCCCGCTGCCCCGGAAGGCGTTCACCGACGCGAAGTTGACGATCGAGCCGCCGCCCGAGGCCGCCAGGTGCGGCCACGCGGCCTGCACGGGCAGGAAGACGACATCGATCTCGCCGCGGATGGTCGGCGTCCACTGCGCGCCGAAGTCCATCTCGGCGGTCGTCGCCATGTGCGGGGCGATCGCCCCGGCGGTCACCAGGACGTCGATCCGGCCGTGCCGTTCGTACGCCTCGTCGGCGAAGCGCCGGGCGTCGGCCGGGTCCGTCATGTCGAACGGGGCGAGCACCTCGACGCCCAGTCCCCGGTCGGCTGCCTCCTTGCGGGTGCGTTCGGCCGCGGCCGCGTCGATGTCACAGCCGACGACGGTCGCGCCCTGCTCCGCGAAGAGCAGGGCGCAGCCCTGCCCGATCCCGGCCCCCGCACCGGTGACGAGAGCGACTTTCCCGGAGAGCCTGCCGGTCACGTGGACCCCTTTCCCGCAACGTCCGTACGAGACGCGGCGCGGCTCGCCCTTCCTTCTTAGTGTCGACAGTATGCGGGGGTCAAGGGGTGTGAGCGCCCCAAGAGGCCATTCTGTCGACAGTTGACGGGTGGTGTCGTCCTCAGGGCAGCAGCCGCCGCTCCTTGGCCACCGCCACCGCCCCGGCCCGGGTCTCCACCCCCAACTTGCCGTAGATCCGACCGAGATGGGTCTTGACCGTCGCCTCGCTGATGAACAGGGCCCGGGCGATCTCCCGGTTGCCGAGACCCCGGGCCAGCTGCCCGAGGATCTCGTGCTCGCGCTCCGAGAGCGCGGGCGCCGGGCTGCGCATCCGGGCCAGCAGCCGGTCGGCCACCGGCGGCGACAGCGCCGTACGACCCGCCGCGGCGCGGTGGATCGCCGTGAACAGCTCCTCGGGGCGCTCGGCCTTGAGGAGATAGCCGGTGGCGCCCGCCTCGATGGCGCGGGTGATGTCGGCATCGGTGTCGAACATGGTCAGCACCAGCACGCGCGGTCCCGACGAGCCCTCGGCGGTCAGCCGCCGGATGGCCGTCACCCCGTCCGTCCCCGGCCCGAGCTGGAGGTCCATCAGGACGACGTCGGGCTTCAGCCGCGCGGCCAGCGCGAGGGCCTCCTCGCCGCCGCCCGCCTCCCCGACCACCTCGATGCCCTCGGCGCTGGACAGCAGCGCGCGCAGACCGGCCCGTACGACGGCGTGGTCGTCGCACAGCAGCAGACGTACAGGCGTATTCACCGAACGGGCTCCTTGGGCGCGTCGAGGACGAGCGGGACCGCCACGGACACCACCGTGCCCTCGCCCGGGGCGGACTCCACGGTGAGCGTGCCGCCGGACTGCCGGGCCCGGATCCGCATGGCGGGCAACCCGTACCCGCGCGTCCCGTCGGAGGCGGACCGGACGGCCGTCCCGGCGTCGAAACCCCGGCCGTTGTCCGCGACGTCCAGGAAGATCCGGTCGTCCAGGCAGGTCAGGGTCAGCGCGGCCCGGGTCGCGGCCGCGTGCTCGCGGACGTTGGCCAGCGCGCCCTGGGCGATCCGCAGCAGGGTCGCCGCCACCCGCTCGGGCAGCGGACCGGGTTCGCCGTCCAGACGGAACGCCACGGTCAGCCCCGGACCGCTCTCCCGCTCGGCGAGCGCGCCGAGCGCCGCGGGCAGGGAGCGCCCGTCGAGGTCGGCGGGCGTCAGGTCGTGGACGAAACGGCGGGCCTCGGCCAGCGAACGGGAGGTGATCGCGGCGGCCTTCCCGAGATGGTCCCGGGCCGCCCCGGGGTCGGTCGCCCAGACCCGCTCGGCGGCCTGGAGCAGCATCCGCTGGCTGGACAGGCCCTGTGCCAGGGTGTCGTGGATCTCGGTGGCCAGGCGCTGCCGCTCCGCCAGCACGCCCGCCCGCCGCTCGGTGGCCGCCAGATCCCGGCGGGTGCGCACCAGATCGTCGATCAGCTCCCGCTGCCGGGCCCCCTGACGCTGCAGATGCACCAGGACGGCGGTGGCGACCGCGGCGACGGCGGGCGGGGCCACGACCATGTTCGGGTTGAGCGCGCCCTCGGCCACCCGCACCTCCGAGACCACGACCAGCGTGGTGAGTACGGCGGCCAGCGGCACCGACAGCCGCGGCGGCAGCGCGTGCAGCCCCGCGAACAGCAGCGGCATCACACACCAGGTGGCGCTGGGCGCGAGCACCAGCAGGATCACCCAGACCGCGGACACCGAGCCCAGCCACACCAGATGCCGCCCCGTCGGCGCCGAGCCCGGTCGGGGCGCCGGCGCGAGGACCGCACCCAGGACGTACAGGAGGCAGAAGACGGCGAACAGCGCCACCACCCACCCGGTGCGCGGACCGCCCCGGTCGCGGCTCAGGAAGCGGACGAACGACGAGCCGAGCAGCAGGAGGAACGCGACGTGCACGACCGCCGCGAGCAGCCGCTCCTCCGCAGGGGTGGGTCTCATCCTCCGTGTCTAACGCGCCCGGCACACGAACGCATCAACCGATCGGCTGACATCGCCCTCGCCCGAACCGCCCCGCCGCCGCAGCCGGTCGGCCGGGACGGAACCGCCGTCCGGGCGCCGAAGCTGGCAGGGACCACCACGCCACCTCGGAAAGGCAGCGAACCGTGCCCGCCAGGAACCTCACCGCCAACCGTGCCGCGCTCGGCCACCGCGTCGGCTACGCCCTGCGCCACCCCGACCGGGTCCCCCGGCATCTCGCCCGCGCCGCCCGCGATCTGTGGCTGCGGTACCGCCACCCGGACCACATCTCCTACTACCGCGCGGTGATGCGCTCCGACACCCGCGCCGACCCCGACGCGGCGGTCGGCAGCCGCAACCGCGAGCGCTGGCTGGCCCTCGGCGCCCTCCAGTTCGACTACCTGGTCGGCCACGGGCTGCGCCCCGAGCACCGCATGCTGGAGATCGGCTGCGGCAACCTGCGCGGCGGCTGGCGCTTCATCCGGCATCTGGAACCCGGCCACTACACCGGCATCGACATCTCGCCCGACATCCTCGTCGCCGCCCAGGACACCCTCGTGGAGATGGGCCTGGAGAAACGGCTGCCGTGTCTGACCCCGGTGCGCGACCTGACCCTGCGCTTCCTGCCCGACGCCCACTTCGACGTCGTCCACGCGCACAGCGTCTTCTCGCACTCGCCGCTGCCGGTCATCGAGGAGTGCCTCGCCCACGTCGGGCGGGTCCTCGCGCCGGGCGGCTGGTTCGACTTCACCTTCGACCGCACCGAGGGCGAGGAACACCACGTGCTGCGCGAGGACTTCTACTACCGCACCGAGACCCTGCTCGCCCTCGCCGAGCGACACGGGCTGCGGGCCCGCTTCATGACGGACTGGGAGGCGCTCCCGCACGGACAGTCGAAGATCCGGGTCTCCCGGGCGGACGACCTCGGCCAAGACTGAACGCCGCCCGACCTGCCCTTTGTAAAGTGGCCCTCACCAGTCCAGGAGTCCCCGCAACCCGTGAGGTACACCCGAATCATGACGACCGAAACGTTTGAGTTCCAGGTAGAGGCCCGTCAGCTTCTCCAGTTGATGATCCACTCGGTCTACTCGAACAAGGACGTCTTCCTGCGCGAACTCGTCTCCAACGCCTCCGACGCGCTGGACAAGCTGCGCCTCGCCAAGCTGCGGGACGACGCGCTCGACGCCGACGTCACCGACCTGCACATCGAGATCGACACCGACGCCGAGGCCCGTACGCTCACCGTGCGGGACAACGGGATCGGGATGTCGTACGACGAGGTCGGCCGGCTCATCGGCACCATCGCCCACTCCGGCACCGCCCAGTTCGCCAAGGAACTGCGCGAGGCCCAGGACGCGGACAGCGCCGAGGGGCTCATCGGCCAGTTCGGCGTCGGCTTCTACTCCGGGTTCATGGTCGCCGACGAGATGACCCTCGTGACCCGGCACGTCGGCGAGAGCCACGGCACGCGCTGGTCCTCGCGCGGCGAGGGGACGTACACCCTCGAGACCGTCGACGACGCGCCTCAGGGCACCTCGGTCACCCTGCACCTCAAGCCCGCCGACGACGAGGACAAGCTGCACGACTACACCTCCGCCTGGACGATCAAGGACATCGTCAAGCGGTACTCGGACTTCATCACCTGGCCGATCCGCACCGTCCCGCGGCCGGGCGAGGACGGCGCCACGCCCGAGGCCGAGACGCTCAACTCGATGAAGGCGCTGTGGGCGCGCTCGCGCGAGGAGGTGTCCGAGGACGAGTACCACGAGCTGTACAAGCACATCAGCCACGACTGGCGCGAGCCGCTGGAGACCGTCAGGCTCCAGGCGGAGGGCACCTTCGAGTACCAGGCCCTGCTGTTCGTGCCCTCGCACGCCCCGCACGACCTCTACACCCAGGGCTACAAGCGCGGGGTGCAGCTGTACGTCAAGCGCGTCTTCATCATGGACGACTGCGAGGCGCTGCTGCCGCCCTACCTGCGCTTCGTCAAGGGCGTCGTCGACGCGGCGGACCTCTCGCTGAACGTCTCCCGCGAGATCCTCCAGCAGGACCGGCACATCCGGATGATGCAGCGCCGGCTGACCAAGAAGCTCCTGTCCACGGTCAAGGAGATGCGGGAGAACGCCCCGGAGCGGTACGCCACGTTCTGGCGGGAGTTCGGCTCCGTCCTCAAGGAGGGCCTGCTCAGCGACTCCGACAACCGCGAGACCCTGCTCGCCGCCGCGTCGTTCGCCAGCACGCACGCCGCGGACGGGCTCACCACGCTCACGGCGTACACGGAGCGGATGAAGGACGGCCAGGAGGACATCTACTACCTCACCGGCGAGTCCCGCGAGAGCATCGAGAACTCCCCGCACATGGAGGCGTTCCGCGCCAAGGGCATCGAGGTCCTGCTGCTCACCGACGCCGTCGACGAGGTCTGGGTCGACGTGGTGGGCGAGTTCGAGGGCAAGCGGCTCAAGTCCGTCGCCAAGGGCGAGGTCGACCTCGACGGCGACAGCGGCGAACAGGCCGACGAGGAGCGGGAGAAGCAGGGCGAGGAGTACGCCGCTCTCCTCGGCTGGATGAAGGAGCAGCTGGGCGACGACATCAAGGAGGTTCGTCTCTCCTCGCGCCTCACCGTCTCCCCGTCCTGCCTCGTCTCCGACACCGGTGACCTCACCCCGGCCCTGGAGAACATGTACCGGGCGATGGGTCAGGAGGTGCCCAAGGCCCAGAGGATCCTCGAACTCAACCCCGGACACCGGCTGGTGCAGGGTCTGAACCAGGCCTACCAGGAGCGCGAGGACCGTTCCGGGCTCGCCGGGACCGCCGAACTGCTGCACGGCCTCGCGGTGCTCGCCGAGGGCGGCCGGCCGACGGATCCCGGCCGGTTCGTGAAGCTCGTCGCTGAACGGCTGGAGCGCGCGCTCTAGCGGTTGACGGGTGATTGCGGTTGATTTCGCATAGTTCTGGGCGGGGGTGGCGTGGCGGCCCCCGCCCGGAATCTTCACCGCCCGCACACCGAACATTCTGATTGGTTGAGTCAATCAACTGGGCCTACGATGCTGGGCAGTTCGTGCTGGAACGCATCCCCCCACGGAGGCCCCCCACCATGTCCCACGCGTATCCCACGCCCGCCCCGGCGGGGGGCTCCACACCCGCGGAGACGGGGGAGCCCGCCGCCCGGCGGCCGGGTCTCGTCGTCGCGGTGCTGGCCTTCGGCGGGATCGTCGTCTCGCTCATGCAGACGCTGGTCATCCCGATCGTCCCCGAACTGCCGCGGCTGCTGGACGCGTCGGCCTCGGACGCGACCTGGGCGGTCACCGCCACCCTGCTCGCCGCCGCCGTCGCCACCCCCGTCATGGGCCGGCTCGGCGACATGTACGGCAAACGGCGCATGCTGCTCGTCGGCCTGGTCATGCTGGTCGCCGGATCCGTCACGGCCGCCCTCAGCGACACCCTCGCCCCGATGGTCGTCGGCCGGGCGCTCCAGGGCCTCGCCTCCGGTGTCATCCCGCTCGGCATCAGCATCATGCGCGACGAACTCCCCGCCGAGCGGCTCGGCTCGGCCACCGCGCTGATGAGCGCCTCCCTGGGCGTCGGCGGCGCCCTCGGGCTGCCCGCCGCCGCGCTGATCGCGGACCACTTCGACTGGCACGCGCTGTTCTGGACGTCCGCCGCGCTGGGCGTGGTCGCCGCCGTGCTCGTCCCGCTGTGCGTGCCCGAGTCGCCGGTGCGCGCCGGCGGCCGCTTCGACGTCGTGGGCGCCCTCGGCATGGCGGCCGGGCTGGTCTGTCTGCTGCTGGGCATCTCCAAGGGCGCGGACTGGGGCTGGGGCAGCGCCACCACGCTGGCCCTGTTCGGCGCGGCGGCCGTGGTGCTCCTCCTGTGGGGCCTGTTCGAACTCCGCGTCCGACAGCCCCTGGTGGACCTGCGGACCACCGCCCGCCGTCAGGTGCTGGTGACCAACCTCGCCTCCCTGGCCTTCGGTTTCTCCATGTTCGCGATGTCCCTGGTCCTTCCCCGGCTGCTCCAGTTGCCTGAGGCGACGGGCTACGGTCTGGGCAGGTCGCTGCTGACCGCCGGACTCGTCATGGCACCCACCGGCCTGGTCATGATGGCCACCGCGCCACTGTCCGCGCTGGTGTCCGGCGCGCGCGGCCCGAAGACGACCCTGATGATCGGGGCCGTGACCGTGGCCGCCGGGTACGGACTGGGCGTCGTGCTGATGGACGCCGTGTGGCAGCTCGTCCTGGTCTCCTGCGTCGTCGGCGCCGGCATCGGCTTCGCCTACGGCGCCATGCCCGCACTCGTCATGGGCGCGGTGGACCCTTCCGAGACGGCCGCCGCGAACAGCCTCAACACGCTGATGCGCTCCATCGGCACCTCCACCGCGAGCGCCGTCGCCGGAGTGATCCTGGCCCGGATGACCACCACCTTCGGCACGGTCGCCCTGCCCTCCGAGAACGGCTTCAAGGTGGTCATGGCGGTGGGGTCGGGGGCGGCGGTGCTGGCGCTGCTGGTCGCCGCGTTCCTTCCCGGGCAGCGGCCCGCGGCGCAGGAGCCCGCCGCGGTGACGGCGCGGGCCGCGGGGCCGGACGAGCGGGCCGTCGGCGCGGCCGTCGCCGTCCCGCTGGCCCGCGCCGTCGCCGAGCTGGTCGCCACGGTGCCGGGGCTCGACGACGGGCAGCCGGGCGCCGGCGCGCACCCCGTGCGCGGGCGGGTGCGGGGCGCGGAGGGCGCTCCGGTCGCCGGGGCGGCGCTGACCCTGATCTCGCTGGGCGGACGGCAGCTGGGCCGCGCGGTCACCGCCGCCGACGGCTCCTACACCCTCGACGCGCCGGGGGAGGGCCGCTATGTACTGATCACCGCCGCCGAGGGGCACCAGCCGCAGGCGACGACCGTCCTGGCGGGGGCGGCGCCGGTGACGTACGACGTCCTTCTCGTCGGCAGCAGCGGACTCGCCGGAGCGGTGCGCTCGGCCGAGAGCGGCGCTCCGGTCGCCGGGGCGGTCGTGATTGTCACGGACAGGCGCGGGGACGTCCTGGCCAGTGTGCGGACCGACGGCTTGGGCGAGTTCGCGGTGGCGGACCTGGTGCCGGGACCGGTCACCGTAGCCGTCGGCTCGCCCAAGCACCCGCCCCTGGCGCTGCCCGTGGAGATCGGCGCCACCGGTCTCACCCGGGTCGACGTCGAGCTGCGGTTCGGCGCCCAGGTCCGGGGCACGGTACGCGGCGCGGGCGCCCCGCTCGGCGACGCCCGGGTGACACTGGTGGACGCCGCCGGGAACGTCGTCGCCGCCACGACGACCGGCAGCGACGGCGCGTACGCGTTCGGCGATCTGGACGGCGGCCGGTACACGGTGATCGCGACCGGCTACCCGGCCCGTGCGACCGGGGTCAGCCTCGGCGGCGGTGACGTGGACGACCACGACATCGAACTCGCCCACGCGGGCGAGTAGCCCCCGCGCCGCCTCACGAGCGGACCGGCATCCGCCCCACTCGGGTGCCGGTCCTTCAGCCCGGCCGCCCCGGCCACCCCGCCCCGCAACAGACGTCCGCACCGGCCGCCTCACACCACGACGACCCGGATCCCCGCCTCCTCGCACCGCCCGACCGTCTCCGCGTCCGCTCCCGTGTCCGTGACCAGGGTGTCCACCGCGTCGGCCGCGCAGATCCGGGCGAACGCCCGCCGCCCCAGCTTGCCGGAGTCGGCGGCCACCACGACCCGCCCGGCGCGTTCGCACAGCATCCGGTTCACGGCCGCCTCGGACTCGTCGTGCGCGGCGGCACCGTCCCGCACGTCGAAGGCCACCACCCCGAGCACCGCCACATCCAGGGTGATCTGCCCCAGCACCCCGTCCGCCAGCGGCCCGACCAGCTCGTAGGACTGCGCCCGCGCCACCCCGCCCGTCACCACGATCTTGAACTGGGGGCGCACCGCCAGCTCGGTCGCGATGTTCAGGGCGTTGGTCACCACCGTCAGCGCCGGGGTGCCGGACGCGAGATCGGCGCGCACCGCCAGTGCCCGCGCCACCTCCGTCGTGGTCGTGCCCCCGGTCAGCCCGACCGTCTCGCCCGAGCCGACCAGATCCGCGACCGCCCGCGCGATCCGCTGCTTCTCGGTGGCGCGCCGGGCCGTCTGGTAGCGCAACGGCAGCTCGTACGACACCCCGTGCACCACCGCGCCGCCCCGCGTACGGACCAGCATCTGCTGCTCGGCGAGCTGGTCGAGGTCCCGCCGGACGGTCGCCGCCGACACCCCGAGCTCGGCCGCCGCCTCCTCCACGTCCAGCCGGCCCCGCTCGACCAGCAGCTCCAGCAGCGCCTTCCAGCGGGCGTCGCGTGACATCGGCCGTCTCCGTTCGCATGCTTGAAGTTGTTCGAAAACCGGCTCTATCTTGCAGGAACAATCACCGTCGGCGGGAGGCGGGGCATGACCCACGTCGAGGACGAGCTGAGCAGCCAGCCGGAGTGCTGGACCCGGGCCGCGGCCGAAGCGGGCCGGTGGGCGCGGGAGCTGCCCCGGCCGGGGGAGCGGGTGGCGATCGTCGGCTGCGGCACCTCGTTCTTCATGGCCCAGGCGGCCGCCGCCCTCCGGGAGGGCGCCGGGCAGGGCGAGACGGACGCCTTCGCCGCCTCCGAGTTCCCCCACCACCGGCCCTACGACCGGGTCCTCGCCCTCACCCGCTCCGGCACCACCACCGAGGTGCTCGACCTCCTCGCCCGACTGCGGGGCCGTACGCCCACCACCGCCGTCACCGCGGACCCGCACACCCCCGTCGGCGACACGGCCGACCGGCTCGTCGTCCTCGACCACGCCGACGAACGCTCCGTCGTGCAGACCCGGTTCGCGACCACCGCCCTCACCCTCCTGCGCGCCCACCTCGGTCTGCACCCCGACACCGCCGTCCCCGACTGCCGCACCGCGCTCGCCGAGCCACTGCCCGAAGGGCTCCTGGAATGCGGCCAGTTCACCTTCCTCGGGCGCGGCTGGACCGTCGGCCTGGCGCACGAGGCGGCCCTGAAGACGCGCGAGGCCGCACGCGCCTGGGCGGAGGCGTACCCCGCCATGGAGTACCGGCACGGCCCGATCAGCGTCAGCACCTCCGGCACGGCCACCTGGATGATCGGCGAGGCACCCGACGGGCTGGCCCGACAGGCCGCCGACACCGGCACACTGTGGGTGCAGGGGGCCCTGGACCCCCTCGCCGAACTGGTCCGCGCCCAGCGGCTCGCCGTGGCCGTCGCCGCCGCCCGCGGGTTCGACCCGGACCGCCCCCGCCATCTCACCCGCTCCGTCATCCTCTGACCGGCCGACCGGGAGCTGCCGTGCCCCTCACCACCACCGGCGAGCTGGTCGCCCGCGCCCGCGCGGCCGGTACCGCCGTCCTCGCCTTCAACATCATCACCCTGGAGCACGTCGAGGCCGTGGCCGCCGGTGCCGAGGCCGTCGGCGCGCCCGTCGTCCTCCAAGTCAGCGAGAACGCCGTCACGTTCCGCCGGGACCGACTGCTGCCGCTGGCCCGGGCCGCCCTGGGCATCGCCGAACAGGCCGCCGTACCGGTCGCGTTGCACCTCGACCACGTCCGGAGCGACGCCCTGCTCCGCCAGGCCGCCGACGCCGGGTTCAGCTCGGTGATGTACGACGCCTCCCGCCTGCCGTACGCCGCGAACCTCGCCGCGACCGGCGCCGCCGTCCGCTGGGCGCACTCCCGAGGACTGTGGATCGAGGGCGAGTTGGGGGAGATCGGCGGCAAGGGCGCGCACACGCCCGGGGCCCGCACCGACCCCGGTGAGGCACGCGCCTTCGTCGACGGCACCGGCGTGGACGCCCTGGCCGTCGCCGTCGGCAGCGTGCACGCGATGACCACCCGTACGGCCACCCTCGACCACGCCCTGCTGGCGCGGCTCGCCGAGGCCGTCGACGTGCCGCTGGTCCTGCACGGTTCGTCCGGCGTCCCCGACGACCAGCTCACCGCGGCCGTCGCGGGCGGGATCTCCAAGGTCAACATCGGCACCGCGCTCAACCAGGCCCTGACGGGCGCGATCCGGGAGTTCCTGGACGCCGAACCGGCCGTCGTCGACCCGCGCCGCTACCTGACGGCGGGGCGGGAGGCGATGGCCCGCACCGTGGAGCGGACCCTGCGGCTGTTCATCCGCGTCTGACCGCCCTCAGGACCACGAACTTCGGGTCACCGGCCACCAGTTCGCAGTTCCCGAACAGCCGCTTCAGCGTCATGTGGTAGCCGAGATGGCGGTTGCCCACCACCCACAGCTCCCCGCCGGGCCGCAGTACCCGCCGGGCGCCCGTGAACATCCGCCGGGCCGTCGCGTCCGTGGTCGCCTGGTGGGAGTGGAACGGCGGATTGTTCAGGACGACGTCCACACTGCCGTCCGGCACCCCGGTCAGCCCGTCCCCGACCCGGAACTCGGCGTGCCCCGGCACCCCGTTGGCCTTGAAGGTCGCCTCCGCCGAGGCCACCGCCTGGAACGACTCGTCGGTGAAGAGCACCTCGGTCTGCGGGTTGGCCAGCGCCACCGCCGTCCCCACGATCCCGTTGCCGCAGCCCAGGTCCACGACCCGGCGCGTGCCGTCCGTCTCCGGCAGGTGCCCGAGGAAGAACCGGGTGCCGATGTCGAGCCGGTCGGCGCAGAAGACCCCCGCGTGGTTGACGACCGGGCGGCCCGACAGCGGTCCGACGTCGCCGGGAAGGTCGTAGAGGTACGGCCACGGGTTCGCGGGGAGGGACAGCGACGCGTCCGGGGTGCAGAAGATCAGCCGCGCCTTCTGCTCGGCCAGTGAGGTCCTGGTCGGGCCGAGGATCCGCTCGAACAGGTTCAGGGTGGAGGTGTGGATCTCCTTGACCATGCCGGTGCCGACCACGACCGTGCCCGGGTGGACGGCGGGCGCGAGCCGCAGCAACTGGTCCTCCAGGAGCGCCAGGCTCTTCGGCACCCGGACCAGGAGCAGGTCGATCCGTTCGGGCACCGGGTCCTGGGTGGTGAGCAGCCGCACCGCGCCGGGTCCGGCACCGGCCCGGGCGAGGTTCGCCCGGGTCGCCTCCTGCCCCAGCCAGGAGTCGGTGATCTGCACCGGATGGTGTGCCGCGAGCGCCGTGACCAGCGCGCCCCAGCGGTCGCCCAGCACCACGACCGTGCCGGACAGGGACACGTCCCGCTCCGCGAGATGCCGGAGCAGATACGCGTCGGAGGCGTCCCAGGCACGCAGCCGGTCGCGTGGATCCTCGGGGAAGCGGGCCAGGGCGACCTCGCCCCACGGCGTCGTCATACGGTCGTTCATGGTGCCCCAAGGCTAGCCCAGCCGCAGCTCAGACCCGGTGTCGGTGCGGTGGGGGAGGATGGCTGCATGGACGGCGAGCTGTTTCCCCGGGAGCGGGCCCGGATCGCGCCGGGCGCGGTGCACGTGCCCGACTGGCTCGACGCGGACCGGCAGGCCGGCCTCCTCGCGGCCTGCCGCGTGTGGGCGCGACCCCCGGCCGGCCTGCGCACGGTCCGCACGCCCGGCGGCGGCACGATGACCGCCCGCCAGGTCTGTCTGGGCTGGCACTGGTACCCGTACGCCTACGCCCGCACGGTCGTCGACGGCGACGGCACGCCGGTGAAGCCGTTCCCGGACTGGCTCGGCGAGCTGGGGCGGCGCGCGGTGGCCGACGCGCTGGGACCCCGGGCGGCGACCGCGGCGCCGTACGACATCGCGCTGATCAACTTCTACGACGGCGACGCCCGCATGGGTCTGCACCGGGACGCCGACGAACGGTCCGACGCGCCCGTGGTGTCCCTGAGCCTCGGCGACACCTGTGTCTTCCGCTTCGGCAACACCGAGACCCGCACCCGGCCCTGGACCGACGTGGAACTGCGCAGCGGCGATCTCTTCGTGTTCGGCGGGGCGTCCCGGCTCGCCCACCACGGAGTGCCGCGCGTCCTGCCGGGCACGGCACCGCCGGGGCTGGGCCTGACGGGACGGCTGAACGTCACCCTGCGGGTGAGCGGCTTCACCGGCGCACCCCCGTACCCGGTCGACGCACCCGGCCGCTTCCCCGGCGGCGGCTGACGAACGGATCATGGGAGACTCCCCCTCATGAGCGGCGACGCGGACCCCCGGCGGGCGGGGGAAGGAACCACCTCGAGGGCGCGGTTGGACCGGGGGCGCGGTGCGCTCGGGCCCGCGTTGGAGCTCGTGCACACCGGGCGGGCGCCCACCCGGTCCGTGCTCACCGCGGAACTCGGCGTCACCCGCGCCACGGCCGGCGCGGTCGCCGCCGAACTGGAGGCGCTCGGGCTGATCCGGGTCGACGCACGGCCCGGCGCCGCCGCCGGTTCCCAGGGCCGGCCCTCGCACCGGCTCGAACTCGCCGAGGAGGGCCCGGTCGCCCTGGCCGCCCAGGTGCACGCCGACGGGTTCCGGGCCGCGCTGGTCGGCCTCGGCGGCCGGATCGTCGCCACCACCCCCAGCTGCGAGGCCGTGGACGCCGATCCGGCGAAGGTGCTCGGCGCCGCCATGGACGCCGGTGCCGACCTGCTGCGGCGGACCGGCCGCCGGTGCGTGGGCGCCGGGCTCGCCGTGCCGTCGGCCGTCACCGAACCGGAGGGACTGGCACTCAACCCCCTGCACCTGGCCTGGCCGGTGGGGGCGCCGGTGCGGGAGGTCTTCGCCGAGCGTGTCCGGGCCGCCGGGATCGCCGGCCCCGCCTTCGTCGGCAACGACGTCAACCTCGCCGCCCTCGCCGAGCACCGGCACGGCGCCGGACGTGGCGCCCGCGACCTGCTGTGCGTGGCCACCGGGCACCGGGGCGTCGGCGGCGCGCTCGTCCTCGACGGCCGTCTGCACACGGGCAGTTCGGGACTCGCCCTGGAAGTCGGACACCTCACCGTCAACCCCGAGGGTCGCCCCTGCCACTGCGGCGGCCGCGGCTGCCTCGACGTCGAGGCCGACCCGCTGGCCCTGCTGACGACCGCCGGCCGCGAGCCCGGCCCCGAGGGCTCGCTGCTCCACCAGGCCAACGAGCTGATCCGCGAGGAGTACGGCGACCCGGTCGTCCGCACGGCCGCCGAGGCCCTCATCGACCGGCTCGGCCTCGGACTCGCGGGCCTGGTGAACATCCTCAACCCCGACCGGATCATCCTCGGCGGACTGCACCGCACCCTCCTCGACGCCGACCCCGACCGGCTGCGCGCCGTCGTCGCCGACCGCAGCCTGTGGGGCCGCAGCGGCGGCGTCCCCATCCTCGCCTGCACCCTCGACCACAACAGCCTGGTCGGAGCGGCCGAGCTGGCCTGGCAGCCGGTGCTCGACGACCCCCTCGGGGCGCTGAGCGCGGCCTGAATCACGGTCTCCCTCACACACCGGTGAGGCTCCACAGCGCCGCCACCGCCGGGCGGCGCAGATCCGCCCGGCGCACGCACAGGCCGATCGGGAACGGCTCCGGCGGCGGACCGGCCGCCGGCACCACCGCCAGCCGCTCCCGCACCGCGCTGTGCTCCAGGACCAGCGCGGGCACCACGCCGGTGCCGCAGCCCAGGGCGACGAGTGCCAGCAGCCCCTCGTGGCCGTCCGGTTCCCCGGCCACCTCGGGGGTGCGGCCGCGCGCCCGGAACCAGCGGTCGGCCGCCTCGCGCACCAGCCCCCGCTGCGGCAGCACGAACGGCCCGTCGAGCCCGTCGTCCGGCCGCTCCCGCGCGGTCACGAACACCAGCTCGGTGACCGCCACCGTCCGGCTCACCAGCGCCTCCGGCAGCCGCGCCGGGATCCCCGCCACCGCCACGTCGACCTCGCCCTCGTCCAGCCGGGCCAGCGCGGCCGCGGCGTCCCCGGTCCGCAGATCGAGCCGCACCTGCGGATGCGCGGCCCGCAGCGGCGCCAACAGGTCCGGCAGCAGCGCCTGACAGGCGGTCACCGTCGCGAACACCGCCAGTCGGCCGGTGAGTTCGGCCGGATCAGGGTGCTCCTCACGGTAGGCGCGCCACAACTCCAGCGCCTGGACCGCGTAGGCGCGGAACCGGTGCCCCTCCGCCGTGAGCGCCACCCCGCGCGGCCCCCGGTCCAGCAGCCGGTGCCCGAGATCCGCCTCCAGCCGCTGCACGGTCCGGGTCAGCGTCGCCGGACTGACGTGACAGTCCAGGCTCGTCCGCCCGAAGTTCAGCGTCTGCGCCAGATGCAGGAACAGCCGCAGCTCCCGATGGTCGTCCCGCATGACCTCGACCTTTCACTTCGCGCAACGCTCCGCTGCAGGAGTTGCGCTTGTCGCAACACCGGCCCGGAGCCTACAACTCGACCATGACCTCGACGACGTTCACCTCCCGTGTGTTCCCCCTGGAGACGATGGCCGTGCCCGGCGGCACCGAGACGGTCCTGCGCGGCGGCCGGCACCTCTTCCCGCTGCTGCCGCGGGCCTTCGCCGGAGTGCGCCGGATCGGCGTGCTCGGCTGGGGGCCGCAGGGCCGGGCACAGGCCCTCAACCTGCGCGACTCCCTCGCCGGCACGGACGTCGTCGTCTCCGTCGGACTGCGCCCGGGCTCCCGTTCGGCCGAGGACGCCCGCGCCCACGGCTTCACCGAGGCGGACGGCACGCTCGGCGACTGGCTCGCCGTGGCCGCCGCGGCCGACCTGGTGATCCTCCTCATCGCCGACGCCGCGCTCGCCGCCCACCACGAGGAGATCTTCCGGGCGCTGAAGCCCGGCGCCGTCATCGGCCTGTCCCACGGCTTCCTGCTCGGCCATCTCCGTGCGAGCGGCGGCGACTTCCCGCCCGGTCACGCCGTGATCGCCGTCTGCCCCAAGGGCATGGGTGACTCCGTGCGCCGCCTCTACCGGCAGGGCGTGGAGACCAACGGCGCCGGGATCAACAGCAGTCACGCCGTCCATGCCGACCCCGACGGCCGGGCGGGAGACCTCGCGCTCGGCTGGTCGGTCGCGCTGGGGGCGCCGTACACCTTCCGCACCACCCTCGGCAGCGAGTACCGCTCGGACGTGGTCGGCGAACGGGCCGTGCTGCTCGGCGCGGTGCACGCCATCGTCGAGAGCCTGTACGGCCGTTACCGGCTCGCGGGCGACGACGAGATCACCGCGTACGAGAAGTCCTGCGAGAACGTCACCGGCCCGATCGCCCGCACGATCTCCCGGTCCGGGCTGCGGGCGGTGCGCGAGGACCTCGACCCGGCCGGACGGGAGGTCTTCGACCGCGCGTACACGGCGACGTACGCACCGGCCCGCGAGCTCGTCGCCGAGATCTACGACGAGGTCGCCGACGGCACCGAGCTGCGCAGCGTCGTCCTGGCCGAACGGCGGCTCGCGCGGCGCCCGATGAGCGGGATCGGCGGTGCGCCGATGTGGGCCGTGGCCCCGCGCGTCCACGCCCGGCGGGGCGAACGGCCGCTGCCCGTCGAGCCGTTCACGGCCGGGGTGTTCGTCGCGACGACGATCGCCCAGATCGACGAGTTCGCCGACCGCGGGCACCCCTGGTCGGAGATCGTCAACGAGTCCGTCATCGAGGCCGTGGACTCCCTGCTGCCGTACATGCACGCCCGGGACGTCGCGTACATGGTCGACAACTGCTCGCGCACGGCCCGGCTCGGCGCCCGCCGCTGGGGGCCGCGCTTCCAGGCGGCCTACGAACAGATCGCCTACCCCGCCGCCGGACTCCCGGCGGACGGCGCGCTGGTGAAGGCCTTCGACACCCATCCCGCGCACGAGGCGCTGGCGGCGGCGGCCCGGCTGCGGCCCTCCGTGGACATCTCCGTCGTCTGAGCCGGCGCGCGGGCGGTCACCAGGCGGAGGCGGCGGCCCGCAGCCGGTCGCGGACCCGCAGCACCTCCGGGTCGGCGTCGGCCCCGGGCCGCTGGACCAGGAACAGGGTGTTCAGCGGCGGCTCCTCGGGGTCGTGCAGCCGGACGAGACGGCCCGCGTCCAGGTGCTCCTGGCACAGGGAGTGCGGCAGGACGCTGTATCCGGCGCCCGCGTTGACCGCGGACAGCACCGCGTACAGATTGGGCACGGTGACCGCCGCGCTCGCCGTGAGCTGCCGGCCGAGGACGGTGCGCCAGTAGCGGCGGGCGATCGGCAGGTCCTCGGCGTAGGTGATCAGGGGCACGTCCCGCAGCGCGGCGCACAGGTCACCGGCCCGGGCGTCCGCGCCGACGCGGTCCGCCCAGGTGGGGGAGGCCACCAGGACGTACTCCTCGTCGGCCAGCGGCACCGACTCCAGCGCCCGGCCGCGCGGCCGGCGGGTGGCGATCACCAGGTCGTGCCGCCCGGTCCGCAGCTCCTCCAGCAGCGGATCGGTCAGCCCCTGCGCGACCCGCAGCCGGAGCCCGCCCGCGACGAGCGGCGCCAGCGCCGGCAGGACCCGTACGCACAGCAGCTCCGACGGCCCCGCGAGGTGCACCGGCGCGGTCCGCCCGGCCGACGGGCCCCCGGCCTCCAGCGCGGCCAGCGCGTCGAGCGGCGTCGACACCCGCGCCGCCAGCTCGTGCGCGAGCGGGGTCGGCTCGACGCCCCGGGGCAGCCGGGTGAACAGCTCACGCCCGCCCTGCTGCTCCAGCGTGCGGATCTGGGCGGTCACCGTGGGCTGCGACAGCCGCAGCTGCGGGGCCGCCGCCGTGAACGAGCCGGAGCGGTACACGGCCAGGAAGGTGCGCAGCAGGTTCAGGTCGGTGTGCGCCGGAAGCTGTCGGCTGCCCCCGGTCGGGGTGTCGACGAGGTCGGCCGTGCGGTTCGTCATACGGACCAGCCTATCCGCAGGGACACATCGGCATCCCGATCGCAGACCTCGATCTGCCTATTGGTTTTCCGATGGATGTCCTCCCTAGGGTCGGGGATGTCGCCGACCGGCGGCACCCGCACTCCGCAAGGATCTCCGATGACCACGCAGCACGCGATCGACTGGCCCGAGCAGTACCTGCCCGGCACCGGCGACAACTTCGTCTCCAACGAGGTGATCGTCCAGGGCCTCACGGCCGCCCGGGTCTGGCACTTCCTGACCGACACCTCCGAGTGGGAGGGCTCCTACGACAACGTCGCCGACATCTCCTTCCCCCACGGCGGCGGCCCGCGGCTGACGGACGGCCTGGCCTTCCGCTTCGGCACCTTCGGCTTCCCGCCCCTCGACGCGCACGTCGTCGAGTTCTGGGCCCCCGGCGACGGGGTCCCCGGCCGGCTCTCCTGGACCGCGAAGCAGGACGGCGGACCCGAGGAGCGGCTGGACGTCCTGCACGCCTGGCTGGTCGAGGACCTGCCCGGCGGCCGGGTCCGCGTCCTCACCCAGGAGACCCAGCACGGCCGGCCCGCCGCGGCGCTCGCGCAGGAGCGGCCCAACCCGATGCTCAACGGTCACCAGGCCTGGCTGGACGGCCTCGTGAGCGCCGCGTCGCAGTAGGTTGACGGCATGACCGACAAGACCACCGTGAGTGTCCTCGGCACCGGCATCATGGGCGCCGCCATGGCCCGCAACCTCGTCCGCGCCGGGCACACCGTCCGCGCCTGGAACCGCACCCGCGCCAAGGCCGAGCCGCTGGCCGCCGACGGCGTCACCGTCACCGACACGCCCGCCGAGGCCGTCCGGGGCGCGGACGTCGTCCTGACCATGCTCTACGACGGTCCCGCCGCCCTGGACGTCCTGCGCGCGGCCGCTCCCGCCCTGCGCCCCGGCGCCGCCTGGGTGCAGTCGACCACCGCCGGCATCGAGGCGATCGGCGACCTGGCCGCCTTCGCCCGGGAGCACGGGCTCGTCTTCTTCGACGCGCCGGTGCTGGGCACCCGCCAGCCCGCCGAGGCCGGGCAGCTGACGGTCCTCGCGGCCGGTCCCGCCGCGCACCGGGACGCGGTCGCCCCGGTCTTCGACGCGGTCGGCGCGCGCACCGTGTGGACCGGCGAGGACGGCGGCGCGGGCAGCGCCACCCGGCTGAAGCTGGTGGCCAACAGCTGGGTGATCGCCGCGACCGCCGCGACGGGCGAGGTGCTGGCGCTGGCCCGGTCGCTGGAGGTCGACCCGGCCGCGTTCTTCGGGCTGATCGAGGGCGGCCCGCTGGACATGGTCTATCTGCGGGCCAAGGCCGCGATGATCCTCGACGGCCGGCTCTCCCCGCCCCAGTTCGCGGTGGACACCGCGGCCAAGGACGCCCGGCTGATCGTCGAGGCCGGCCGCGCGGGCGGCGTCCGCCTCGACGTGGCGGCCGCGAGCGCGGAACGCCTGGAGCGGGCGGCCGCGCAGGGTCACGCCGACGAGGACATGGCGGCGGCCTACTTCGCGAGCTTCGACGAGAAGCCGTCCGCCTGAAACGCCCCGGGCCGGCGACCCGAGCCGTCACACCTTGGCGGCTCGGCGCGGCCGGGGCACCAACTCGCCGCCGCAGTTGGGGCAGACACCCCGCAGGGCCTCGCCGCACGGCCCGCAGAACGTGCATTCGTACGAGCAGATCAGCGCCGGCCCCTCGGGCGGCAGAGCGGCCGTCGTACAGCGCTCGCAGCGCTCACGCATCTCCAGGGCCATGACCGCACCACTCCTCACCCGCGGGTCTCTCCGTCACCGGCCATGCTCGCGGACCGTACGGCGGCCGACAGCGCCCCGGCGGGACAGGGACCGACACGATCGGGCCACCCGCGCACTCGGCTCGGAGCAGCTCCGGGACCCGGCGCGTACTCCCCGGGAGGTACCCGCACTGCCGCCGGCCGCACGACGACCCGGGCCCCCTCCCGGCGGGATTCTCGAGGCATCGCAGCGCCGTGGAAGCGCACCGAGGAACCCCACCGAGGAGATGACCCGAGATGAACACCCTGGCGAACTGGGACGGCGGCGGCCCCGGCCCCTGGATCCTGTTCCTCCCGCTGATCTGGGCGGCCGTCGTGGCCGGTGTCGTCACCCTGCTGCGCCGCACGGTCCGGCGCGGCCGGCGCGGCCCGTGGCACCCGGTCGACCGGCCCGCCGGCGACTCGCCCCTGGCCGTCCTCGGCCGGCGCTTCGCCTCGGGCGAGATCGACGAGGACGAGTACTGGCGCCGGCTGTCCGTCCTGGACGAGCAGTTCGGCCGGAAGGGGGGCGCGCTGTGACCACCGCGACCGCCCTCACGACGGCCGCCCGGGTCACCGACGCCGTGAAGGTGTACGGCGTCGGCGACACCGCCGTACGGGCCCTGGACGGGGTGAGCGTGTCCTTCCCGGCCGGACGCTTCACCGCGATCATGGGCCCGTCGGGCTCGGGCAAGTCCACCCTGATGCACTGCGCGGCGGGCCTGGACACGCTCACCTCCGGCGCCGCCTGGATCGGCGGCACCGAACTGGGCACCCTCGACGACCGCCGCCTCACCCTCCTGCGCCGTGACCGGGTCGGCTTCGTGTTCCAGTCGTTCAACCTGGTCCCCACCCTGACCGTCGAGGAGAACATCCGGCTGCCGCTGGATCTCGCGGGCGCGACGGGCGAGGCCGGGTGGATCGACGCGCTGGTCGACACCGTCGGACTGCGCGACCGGCTGCACCACCGGCCCGCGCAGCTCTCCGGCGGGCAGCAGCAACGGGTCGCCGTGGCCCGGGCGTTCGCCGGCCGTCCCGATGTCGTCTTCGCCGACGAACCCACCGGCAACCTCGACTCCCGCACCGGGGGAGAGGTCCTCGGGCTGCTGGCCGGGACCGTGCGCCGCACCGGCCGTACGGTCGTCATGGTCACCCACGACCCGGTGGCCGCCGCCCACGCCGACGAGGTGGTCTTCCTCGCCGACGGACGGCTCGTCGACCGGATGCAGTCCCCGACCGCCGACCGCGTCCTGGACCGCATGAAGGCCTTCGAGGTGCCGTCATGAACGCCTCCCTGCGTCTCAGCCGCACCTCCCTGCGCGCCCACAAGCGGCGGTTCGCCGGCACCTTCCTCGCGGTCTTCCTCGGTGTGGCCTTCCTCGCCGGAACCCTCGTCATGGGCGACACCCTGCGCGCGAGCTTCGACGCGATGTTCGGCAGCGCCACCGCCGGCACCGACGCCGTCGTCCGCGGCGCGGACGCCATCACCACGCCCGGCGAGGGCCAGGGCGTACGGCGGCCGGTCGGCACCTCCCTCGTCGCGGCGGTGGAGAAGGTGCCGGGCGTGGCGGCCGCGGCCCCGGACATCCAGGGCGCGGGCCAGCTCGTCGGCGCCGACGGCAGGCCGATCGGGGGCCAGGGCCCGCCCACCCTCGCCGGCAACTGGATCGCCGATCCGCGGCTCAATGCGTACCGGCTCGCCGAGGGCCGCGTCCCCGCCCGGTCCGGCGAGGTCGTCGTCAACCGCGGTACCGCCGAGAGGGGCGGCCTGAGGATCGGCGACACGACCGTCCTGCGCACGCCCGACCCGGTGCGGGTGAGGATCGTCGGGCTCGCCACCTTCGGCGGCGAGGACGGCATGGCCCGGGTGACCTTCACCGGCATGACCCGGGCCGACGCCGAGAAGTACCTCACCGCGCGGCCCGGCGAGGCCACGCGCATCGTGGTCCGCGCCGACCCCGGAGTGAGCCAGACCGAGCTGGTCCGCCGGCTGACTCCCGTCCTGCCCCGCGGAGTCGAGGCCATCACCGGGCAGGAGGCGGCGCGTGAGAACACCGACATGATCGCCAGCCGGTTCCTCACGGTCTTCACGACGTTCCTGCTGGTGTTCTCCGGAGTCGCCCTGCTCGTCGCGACGTTCTCCATCCACAACACCTTCGCCATCGTCGTCGCCCAGCGCACGCGTGAGAACGCCCTGTTGCGCGCCCTCGGCGCCTCCCGTCGCCAGGTCGCCGCGGCCACCCTCACCGAGGCGGGCGCCGTCGCGGTGACCGCCTCCGCGGCCGGACTGGCCGGCGGCATCGGGATCGCGGCCGGACTCCAGGCACTGTTCCCGGCCATCGGATTCCCCTTCCCCGAGGGCGACCTGGTGGTCAGCGGCCTGTCGCTGGGCATCCCCCTCGCCCTCGGCGTCCTGGTCTGTCTGGGCTCGGCGCTGCTGCCCGCCGTGCGCGCCGGACGCACCGCCCCGCTGGCCGCGCTCCGGGAGAGCGCCGTCGACACCTCCGGCTCCTCCCGGCCGCGTGCCGTCCTCGGCGCCGGACTGCTCGTCCTGGCCCTCGCATCGACCCTGACCGGCGTGTTCGTCTCCCCCTCCGTCTGGTCGGCCGGCCTCGGCGCCGTCCTCGCGCTCGTCGCCTTCGTCGTCCTCGGCCCCGCCGCCTCCGGTACGGCGGTACGCGTCCTCGGCAGCCCCTTGGACCGGCTGCGCGGTGTCACCGGAGGCCTCGCCCGGCGCAACGCCCTGCGCAGTCCCGGGCGGACGGCGGCCACCGCGAGCGCCCTGATGATCGGCGTGGCCGTGGTGTCGCTGTTCACCGTGTTCGGGGCCTCGCTGAAGGCCACCATGGACCAGACCGTCTCCCGGTCCTTCGCGGGCGACGTGGCCGTCAGCACCCCGTCCTTCGGTGCGGGCGGCAGCGGGCTGAGCCCGGGGCTGGCCCCCGCGATCGACGCGCTGCCCGAGGTCGACACCGCCGTCGGGCTCGGCCGCGGAGTCGCCGAAGTCGACGGCGTGGGACGGGCGTTGACCGTGACCGACCCGGCGGCCCTGGCCCGCACCTTCGACCTCGGCACCGTACGCGGCGATCTGCGCGCCCTCGGCACCGACGGACTGGCCGTCACCCGCGCCGAAGCCGACCGCCGGGGCCTGAGCCTCGGCGGCCCGGCCCGGCTCGTCTTCACCGACGGGGAGCGGCGGACTTTCACCGTCCGCGCGGTCTACGGGCAGTCCGAACTCGCCGGCGACTACGTCATCACCCGCGCCGCCTGGGCCCCGCACCGCATCCAGGACGCCGACACCCTGATCGCCGTCTCCTTCAAGGACGGTGTGAGCAGCGCGCGGGGCAGGGCGGCCGTCGAGAAGGTCGCCGCGCACTACGGCAACCCCGAGGTGCAGACCCGCGACGCGTACGCGGCCTCGTCGGCCGGCGGCATCGACATGATGCTCACCCTCGTCTACGCCCTGCTGGCCCTCGCGGTCCTGATCGCGCTCCTCGGCATCGCCAACACCCTGACGCTGGCGCTCCACGAACGCACCCGGGAACTCGGTCTGCTGCGGGCCGTCGGCCAGACCCGGTCCCAGCTGCGGGCCATGGTCCGCTGGGAGTCGGTCCTGGTCGCCGCCTTCGGCACGGCGGGCGGCCTGGCGCTCGGCACCTTCCTCGGCTGGGTGCTGGTGCGGGCCGCCGACGGGGCGAGCGACAGCGCGTTCGCCTTCGCGCTGCCGCCCGCCCGGCTCGCCGTCGTCGCCCTCGTGGGCCTCGCCGCCGGGGCCCTCGCCGGACTGCGCCCGGCCCGGCGCGCGGCCCGCCTGGACGTGCTGCGGGCCGTCGCCACCGAATGACCTCGCGGGAGGTCACCCGGTGCGGGCAGGTCACCGCCCGGTCAGCCGACGACGGCGGACCGGGCGGGAGCGTGGGAGGCCCGGTGGACGTCCACCGCGACCACCTCGGGGAACGGGGACACGACCTGCTCGCGGGGCGTACGGCGCGGCGGACGCGCCGACCGCTCCGGCACGACGGCCGACGCGGGCAGCGTGAACCAGACGACCTTGCCGGACTCCCCGTCCGGCCGCGCGCCCCAGCTCTCGCTCATCGCGGCCACCATGGCGAGCCCGCGCCCGCAGGTGGTCAGGGTCCCGCTCTCCGGGACCTCCGCCGCGACCGGCAGCCGCGGATCGTGGTCGCGGACGGAGACGGTGAGCCGGTCCAGCAGCAGCTCCATCTCCACGACACACGTCTTGTCGGGCCGGGCATGCAGGTGGACGTTGGTCAACAGCTCCGTCACACCGAGCGCGGCCCGGTCTATGAGGGGATCCAGATGCCAGTAGCGCAACTGCGCCGATACGATTCTGCGGACCTGGCCGATCCGCGACGGCAGGGCTTGGAGCTCCACCGTGCAGTGCCTGCTTGGGTTGCTGATCACGGCTGCGACTCCCCGACTGAGGTCCGGAAGAACACGGAGTTCGGATCGATCGAGCAGAGCTGCTGCGCAAGGCGGCCGCCTGCTGCGGTGGCCGGCGGGCTGGTTCGCAGCGTTATCGCCGGTAAACCCAGAGTGACGTGAGAACAGCGTGACTCAGGGGATCCCGCGGCGCAACTCGCACGGCCCGGGGCTGCTCGGCTGCCTCGTCTCAGCGGGAGTGACCCGCCGCCTTCCGCACGGCCTCGATGAACCGGCGGGCCGCGGGCGGCCCCGGCTCACCCGGCGCGGGGTCGTGCTCGCCCAGGGTCAGCAGGTACCGGTTGCCGTTGAGGTCCGCCAGCGCCCGGTCCTCCGGGGCGAACCAGGGCCGGGAGGCGCGGACCGCCTGCACCGGCGCACTGTCGATCTCACTTCCGTAGCTGGTGAGCAGCTCCAGCCTGCCGCCGCTGATCCGGACCTGCCCGGCCCGGGTGAGCGAACGCAGTCTCTTCCCGATCCGCACGCCCGTCGCCGTGAACTCCGGCTCCGCCATGCCTTCCCGCCCCCTTGCGGTCGTCCTCGCGCGAGCGAACTCGTCGCCTCCGTGATCCAGTGTGCGCCCCCGTCCGGGACCCGCGCCGCGCCCAGGGGCGTACGCCCCGACCGGGAGCCGCGTCCCGCCCGGTGCAGTCTGCCCGCGCCAGGCGTCGAGCACCAGTGCGTACGACCCGCCGACCACGGCCTTCAGGAGCACTCGCGCGAATGCGCCCCCTGTGCGCCCGCCCTGCCTCCCCAGGACCGCCTTTGAGGCCCCCAAAGGTATGTTTATGCAGGTGAGAAGCGGTACGGAAGGTGCTTATGATCGGTGTGCCGGCCGCTTCGGGCGTCCGTCGGCGCGATGTGTGTAAGGAGCTCCTGCCGTGACCACCCCCCAGCAGACCAGGACCGGCGCCACCCTCGACGTCGACCACAGTGACGCCTTCTACCGCGACTGGCTGAAAGAGGCCGTCCGCAAGGTCCAGGCGGACGCCAACCGCTCGGCCGACACCCACCTGCTCCGTTTCCCGCTCCCCGACGGCTGGGGCGTCGACCTGTACCTCAAGGACGAGTCGACCCACCCCACGGGCAGCCTCAAGCACCGCCTCGCCCGCTCGCTGTTCCTCTACGGCCTGTGCAATGGCTGGATCCGGCCGGACCGCCCGGTGATCGAGGCGTCGAGCGGCTCCACCGCCGTGTCCGAGGCGTACTTCGCCAAGCTGATCGGCGTCCCGTTCATCGCCGTGATGCCCCGCACCACGAGCGCCGAGAAGATCCGCCTCATCGAGTTCCACGGCGGCGGCTGCCACTTCGTCGACGACCCGCGCACCATGTACGAGGAGTCGGCCCGCCTCGCGGCGGACACCGGCGGCCACTACATGGACCAGTTCACCTACGCCGAGCGGGCCACCGACTGGCGCGGGAACAACAACATCGCCGAATCCGTCTTCCGTCAGCTGGAGTCGGAGCGGTTCCCGGAGCCCGCCTGGATCGTCGCCACGGCCGGCACCGGCGGCACCTCCGCGACCATCGCCCGGTACGTCCACTACACCCAGCGCGACACCCGCATCTGCGTCGCCGACCCCGAGAACTCCTGTTTCTTCGAGGGCTGGACCACCGGCGATCCCGACGTCACCTACGACTGCGGCTCCCGCATCGAGGGCATCGGCCGGCCCCGGATGGAGCCGAGCTTCGTACCGGGTGCCATCGACCGCATGATGAAGGTCCCGGACGCGGCCAGCGTCGCCGCCGTACGGGCCCTGGAGCAGGCCATCGGCCGCAAGGCGGGCGGCTCCACGGGCACCGGGCTGTGGAGCGCCCTCAAGATCGTCGCCGAGATGGTCGCCGACGGCCGGCGCGGCAGCGTGGTCACCCTGCTGTGCGACCCCGGCGACCGCTACCTCGACAAGTACTACTCCGACGCCTGGCTGGCCGAACAAGGTCTGGACATCGCGCCCTACACGGCGGCCATCGAGTCGCTCCTGGCGACCGGCGTCTGGCCGGAATGAGCCGGGCGGGCCGTCCTACGACCCCGTCGCGAGCCGTCGTTCCAGCCGGCCCATCGCATCCCGGAACGACAGTCCGAGCCCCGGCCCCGCCAGCCGCAGCGCACCCCGCACCACCGCGGGCCCGTCCGCGGCGAACGTCCACCGCACCCGGGTCCCTGCCCCGGCCGGCGCGAGCCGCCACTCCTCGACCAGTGCCCGCACCCCCGGCGCGTTGGTGACGTCCACCCGGTAGGCGTACAGCTCCGGCTCCTTCGCCGCGAGGACCGTCTCCCGGAACCGTGTGCCGCCCCGCAGCCGTACGTCCCGCCCCGCCCCTTCGTCGAGAGGCTCGGCCGAGGAGACCGCCGGGAACCACACGGCCCAGCCCGAGACGTCCGAGGCCAGCGCATGGAAGACCCGCTCCGGCGCGGCGGACAGGTCACGGGTGAAACCCAGCCGGACGGGAGCGGCCCCGACGAAGTCGAGGCCCTCGGCACGCAGACGACGGACCATGGCGACACGGACCCCCTCGGTCGACGGACCCGCCACCCTAGCCGTCACCCCGTCAGATGTCTTCCCCCGCACCGTTCTCGCCGGCCACCACCAGCCGCCGCAGATGCTCGGAGATCTCCGCACGGGCCGCGCCCGGCAGCCCGGCGTCCGTGACCAGGGTGTCGACCTGCTCCAGGGCGGCGAACGAACTCAGGCCCACCACACCCCACTTGGTGTGGTCAGCGACCACCACGACCCGGCGCGCCGACTGCACCAGACGCCGGTTGGTCTCGGCCTCCGCCAGGTTCGGCGTGGACAGCCCCGCCTCGGTCGATATCCCGTGCACACCGAGGAACAGCAGATCGAAGTGGAGCGCCGCGATGGCCTGGTCGGCGACCGGGCCCACCAGCGAGTCCGACGGGGTGCGCACCCCACCGGTCAGCACCACCGTCGCCGCGCCCTGCCGGGGACCCGAGGTGCGCTGCGCCACGTGGAAGACATCGGCCACCCGCACCGAGTTCGTCACCACGGTCAGGTCCGGCACCTCCAGCAGCTGGTGCGCCAGCGCGTAGGTCGTCGTACCGCCCGACAGCGCGATCGCGCTCCCCGGTGCGACCAGCTCCGCTGCGGCCCGGGCGATGTCCTCCTTGGCGGTCAGCTCCAGTCCCGACTTCGCCTCGAAGCCGGGCTCGTGCGTGCTCGCCTCCACCACCGGCACCGCGCCGCCGTGCACCTTCTCCAGCACACCCTGCCGGGCCAGCGCGTCCAGGTCACGCCGGACCGTCATGTCCGACACGCCGAGCTTGCGGGTCAGCTCGTTGACACGGACGCCGCCCCGGCGGCGCACCTCGTCCAGGATCAGGGAGCGGCGCTGCTCCGCGAGGAGGTTCTGATTCTCGCTCACGTACGCTCCGGTCCTTTCCTCGAACGGCTCGACAGGCCTGCTCACCTGCTGCGACGAGAGAATTCTCGCCCTTCCCGGGTGCGCGGGCGTCCCATCCTCGCACGACAGGACCCCGACCGTGCCAGCACCCCGACGCGTGCATGCCAGCCAGGGGCTGTGATGTTCCTGTGTCGCACGGATCGGGGAGATTCGGTGTGCCGGGGTGTGGACGCCCTCCGGAGCGGAGATCCTGTGCCCGCACGAGGACAGGGAAGCGGCGTGTCATGGGGGAAGTGCGAACGGTGGAATGTTCTTCGACGGGCGGAGCGGCCCTGGAACTCCTGGTCCACGGCGTCGGTGGCGCCACGCCCGAGAAGATGCTGAACGATCCGCGCACGGTGCGGATCACCGGCGACGAGACGGCGGCGGTCTACCGGCGCGCCGAGGACGCCGACGCGGACGCCCCGGCGGCCGACGCCAACGCACCCTCCGGCGATCACGTCGGGCGTCCGGTCCCGGAGGCGTACGTCTGGTCCAACCTGACCTCCGGCAACGGCACCCGTGCACTGTGGCTGCTGCTGTTGCCGTTCATGGTGGTCAACCTCGCCCACTGGATGCGCCCGGCCGCCCGCGAGGGCACCCGCGGGGTCCGCCTCTACGGCCTGCTCGTCCGGCTCGCGGGCCTCAGCCTGACGGTCCTCCTCGTCGCGGCGGCCTGCGAGGTCGCCCTCGACCTCACCGCCTGGCAGTGCGCCGGCACCCGCGCGTGCGCCGTCCGCCACTCCTGGCTGCGCTTTCTGTCCCCCAGCGGCTCGCACGGCGGCTGGTGGAGCCCGCCGGGCCGCCGCCTCGCCCTCGCGGCCCTGGTCCCGACCGCCCTGACCGGCCTCCTCTGGTACCTCTCCCACCGCACCTGGCGGGCGTACGAGTCCCAGGAGCCCCTCGATCGCGCTCCCGAGCCGGAGCGCGGCCCCGCCCACACCGCGCTGAGCCGCCCCGGCTTCTGGTACGGCCGCCGTCTCGTCGCCCGACTGCGCGCCGCCCACAGCGCGGCGGGCCTGTTCACGGTGGCGGCGGCGGTCGGTACGGCGGCGGCCCGCGAGGACCACCGCCCCGGTGGCCCGGCCGTCCTGGACGTGCTCGGCCGGCTGCTGGAGGTGTCCCTGGCCGCCGGAGCGCTCGCCGTGGTCTGGGTGGTGTGCCGGCGCGGCCGCAGCGAGCACCGCCTCGACCGCACCCTCGACGCCCACCTGGTCCACCGCCTCCCCCTCACCGCCCTCGCCGTCCTCGCCCTCACCCTCGTCTACGCCGCCTGGAGCCGCCCCGACTGGCACTCCTCCGGCCGCCTGGCGGGCGACACGACCTTCGGGGCCCTCGCCGTGGCCCAGGGCACCCTCGTCCTCGCCCTGGCAGCCGTGGCCCACGCCTTGCGCCGGGGCCCGAGGGCCGGCACGGGACGGGGGAGGGACGCGGGCCCTGGAGGGGGTGCCGAGGCTGTCTTGCGTCGGCAGGGAGGGGCGGCTGATTCTGGCGTACCGCCGCAGGGAGGGGTGACCGACTCCGCCGTGCCCCCGCGGGGAGCGGCGGCGGACTTCGCCGTATCCCCGGCTCACCCCGTCCCGCACTCCGCCCGTACCCTCGTACCCCCGGCCGGTCGCCTCGCCTCGGGTGTCCCGCGTGCGGGCGAAACGGGCGCGTCGGACGGCCCGGCCGGGAGTGCGGTGGGGCCGGATCCGGTGGGTCCGGCCGCCGGGGCCGGGTCGGCGGGCGGTGAGCGGTCCGCGTTGCGGGGGCTGGGTGGGCCCGCCGTCGTGATGCTGGCCTGTGCGCTGGGCGGGGTGATGTCCGGCGGGGTGGCCCAGCGGGTCTCGGACTGGCTGGACGGGACCGGGACCTCCATCGACGGCCCGCCGGTGCTGCTGACCTGGCAGGCGTCCGTGATCCCCGTGCTGCTCGTCGTCCTGGCGGTGCTGTGCGGGCTGCTCGGCCGGCGGACCTGGCTGCTCACCCGGGCCGAGCGGGCGGCGGTGGTCCGCGAGTACCGGGCCGACCCCGGCGACCCGGCCCGTACCGGCCGTATCGCCCGTACCCGGTCGATGGCCACGCTCACCGACCGCGCCCCCCTCCTCGTCGCCGTGACCGCCGGCTCGACCCTGCTCCTCGGCGCGGGCGCCCTCGTCGGAGCCTTCGCGAGCGGCGAGACCCCGGTCCGGGCGACGGCGGCGGCCGGCCCCTTCGTCCAGGGCGCCGCCCAGGCCGCGCAGGCCCTCGGCTCCTGGCTGATCGGCCTCGGCTTCATCCTGTTCGTCACCTGGGGCCGGCGCGCCTACAAGGACGCCTCCGCACGCCGCACCATCGGCATCCTCTGGGACGTGGGCACCTTCTGGCCGCGCGCCGCGCACCCCTTCGCCCCGCCCTGCTACGCCGAGCGCGCGGTGCCCGACCTCACCTGGCGGATGACCGGCTGGACCCGGGCCACCGGCGGCCGGCTCGTCATCTCCGGGCACTCCCAGGGCAGCGTCCTCGCCGCGGCCGCCGCCTGGCAGCTGAAACCGTCCGACCGCAGACGGGTCGCCCTGCTGACCTACGGCTCCCCGATCGAGCGCCTCTACGGCCGCTGGTTCCCCGCCCACTTCGGCCCGGCCGCGCTCGCCGCCCTGCACCGGGACATCGACTGCTGGCGCAACCTGTACCGGCTCACCGACCCCATCGGCGGCCCGGTGCGCCTGACCGGCGACGACTGCGGCCCCGAGGTGGACCGCGCCCCCCTCGCGGACCCCCTGGCGTACGGCCGCACCGCCGAGCACCCGCTGCCCGCGCCCGTCCTCGGCCACTCCGACTACCAGGCGGACCCGGCCTTCGCGGAGGAACGCGCCCGCCTGCTGGCCCGGCTGAGCCCGGACCTGCCCGGGCAGCGCGCCTGAGCGGGGTCAGGGCAGCTCGGGCAGGTCCTCCACGAACAGCAGGGTCAGATCGTCCGTGCTGGGCTCCGCGAGCTGCGCGACCCGGCTCGCGTGCCGCTCCACCATCGCCTCGAACGTCTGGCGAGCCGTACGTCCGTTGCCGAAGGCGGCACCCTTGGGGATCTCGGTGAAGTACTTCTGCAGGGCCTCGGCGCTGCCCGGCGCCAGCCGGTACTCGTGCTCCTCGGCCTGCTGCTCCACGATCCGCAGCAGCTCGTCCGGGCCGTAGTCGCCGAAGGTGATGGTCCGTGAGAAACGGGACGCCACCCCGGGGTTGACCGTCAGGAACCGCTCCATCTCGGCCGTGTAGCCCGCCACGATCACCACCACGGAGTCCCGGTGGTCCTCCATCAGCTTCACCAGCGTGTCGATGGCCTCCTTGCCGAAGTCCCGGCCCGCGTCCTCCGGCGACAGCGCGTACGCCTCGTCGATGAACAGCACCCCGCCGTGCGCCCGCTGGAACGCCTCCTGGGTACGGATGGCGGTGGAGCCGATGTGCTCGCCGACGAGGTCGACCCGGGAGACCTCGACGAGATGGCCCTTCTCCAGCACCTCCAGCGCGGCGAGGATCTCGCCGTACAGGCGCGCGACCGTCGTCTTGCCGGTGCCGGGGGAGCCCGTGAACACCAGATGGCGCTTGACCGAGGCCGCCTTCAGGCCCGCCCGCTGCCGGCGCCGGCCCACCTCGATCATGTCGGTCAGCGCCCGCACCTCGCGCTTGACGCTCTCCAGACCCACCAGCGCGTCGAGTTCGCCCAGCACGTCGATCGACGTCCGCACCGACACCTCCGTCCCGGCCTCGGCCGACGCCGTCTGCGGCTCCGGCACGGTCACCCGCTGCTCGGGGATCGGACCGAGCAGACCGACCGCGGAAGGGGTCGTCTGCACGGCCGTCTCCCGGCTCGCCGCGGTCCGCAGACCGGCGCTCTCGTCGCTGGTGCAGTCCTCGACCACGGCTCCCGCACCGGGCGCCCCGTCGGCCCCGGTCTCCGCGAACTCGTACCCCCCGCGGGCGCAGCGCTCCGTGCGGCATCTGCGCAGGGTCGCCCGGCAACCGTCTATCACGTGGAAGCCGTAGCCCCCGCTGTCGGTGACCCGGCAGTTCAGGAAGCTGCCCCGGCCCCCGGCGGAGACGTAGAAACCGGCCTCGGCGGGGGAGGTGACCGTGCAGCGCTCGATCGTGGGGTCGGCGCCCTTGGTGACGATCACCCCGGTTTGGACGCCGTCCACCGTGCAGTTGTTGAGGGTGCCGCCGCTGCCGTGGTCGCGGAACCAGGCGCCGGTCGCGGCCTCGCGGATCCGGCAGTCGTCGAGCTGGGCGGTCGCGCCGTCGCTCACCGACACGGCCGTGTTGCGCACCTGCGCCAGATCGCTGTCGATGACGTCCGCGCGCGAGCCGCGGTCGAGGACGAACAGCGCGTCCGGCACGTCGTGCACCCGGCAGGAGTCGAGGACGGCGGTCGCGCCGTCGCTGACCCATACGGCCGGGTAGTCGCCGGTGCTGTCGAAGATCTCGCACTGGTTGGCGTCGACCCGGGTGCCCGGGTCCCACACCGACAGCCCGTTGCGGCCGAACTGACGCACCGTCGTGCGCGTCAGCGTCAGCACGGAGCGCGATCTGAGGTCGATCGCGTTCTCCGGGATGTCGTGGATACGGCAGTCGGCCAGTGTCAGCACCGCGTCCGTGTCGAGCGTGACCCCGTCGGCGGTGGTGCGGTGCACGGCGCTGTCGGTGAGGTGGGCGGTGGCCCGCGCGGTGATCTGCACCCCGCTGCCCCGGACCTCGTAGATCTCGCAACCCACCGCTTCCAGGCCGGAGTTGTCGCCGGTGACGCTCACCCCGGTGCCGGAGGCGTGATGAATCCGGGAGCGCTCGAGACGGGGGTGCGCGCCCCCGCGGACCAGGACGCCCGCCTGTCCGGCCGCGACGACCTCGCACTCCTCGAAGACCCCACCGCCGCCGTCGACCACGGCGATCCCGATGCCCGCCGGGTTGTCGACCGTGCACCGCCGCACCGTGGGACGGGCGTTGCCGCGCACCTCGATGCCGGCGGCGGACCGTGTGACGATCCGCAGGTCCAGCAGCTCGGGCGTGCCCTCCTCGACGAGGACCGCCGGGGCGGCCGCGTCCTGGCCCTCCACATGCAGATCCTGCACCACCGCCGACGCGCACACCGTCAGTGGCACCCCGTCGACGGGAGCGATCCGTACGGAGCCGGGCGAGCCCTCGGGGCCGCGCAGGGTCACCGACCGCTGCACGACGAGGTTCTCCCGGTAGGTTCCGGGAGCGATGGTGAGGACATCGCCCTCGGCCGCGGCCTCCAGGGCGGCGGCGAGCGATGCGTACTCACCCGTGCGGCGGCGCCACCTCGATGTGCCGGTGTGCGTCACCTGGACCGTGCCCTGTGCCATGGCGTTGATGTGCCCCCACCTCGTCGTACGCGGGTTTGATGCCGAATCATGCATCATCCGGCCGGACCACCGTAGCGTGCGCGCGGGCGGTGAGTTGACCACTGACCCAACGACGTCAGCTACCGGTACCTGTACGGCCCCAGTCCGGGCCCGCCCGGTCCCATGCCTGGTCCCAGCGGGCGTACCGGCGGCGGACCATGCGCCAGACGATCAGCCGTCTGCCGCCCTCGACCGCCCCGGCGGTCAGCAGGGCCGCGCCGAATCCGGCCAGCACCGCGTGTGTCGTCGCGGTGGCGGAGTCCAGCGGACGGGCCACGAGCGTGCCGTGCGCGTCCGTCCATATCGCGAAGTGGTCGCCGCGGTGGGGGGTCTTGAGGGCGGCCAGCACCGTGCCGTGCCGGTCGGTGCCGTCCGGGGCGGTCCAGTCGGCGACGACCCGGCTGCGGGCCTCCCGCCCGGAGGCGGCCTCGGGATCGGCCTCCAGCGCCGAGGAGCCCGACCTGCGCACGACGGTGGCCGTGATCTCGTGCCGGGCCTGGCGCTGCTCACGGACCGCCTGTTGCAGGGAGTCCTGGGCGACCGCGCCGGTCAGGGAGCCCACGACGGGCGCGACGAGGAGGATCAGCAGCAGCGCCGACAGCGCCACCCAACCCTCGACCAGATCCGTCCCGCGGCGCAGCGGATTGTGCCGCCAGCGCCAGATCCCACCGATCGCTCGCACCGTCCCGCACCCCCTTCCCGCTCCGTGATAACCCCCGCCGGAGCCGTTCACGCGGGAACCCGGGCGAAGAGAGAGCGAAATCACCCGCGCCCGGGGCCTTTCATGAACTTCTCACGACAGCCCAACGCTTGGGCACCCGGTGGAGGTTCCCGCGCTCGAGGCGGTGCGGAACGCGGCCGGATTCAGCCGGTCACCCGGACCGGGTCGCCGATCCGGACGGTGCCGCGGTGGAGGGGGACCAGGTTCTGGCCGAAGACGAGCCTGCCGTCGATCCGGCGGTGCCGGCCGAGGGTGTGCAGGGGTTCCCGGCCGCGCCCGGCGGTGGTCTGGTCGGTGGTGGTTACGACACACCGTCCGCAGGGCTTGGCGACCCGGAAGGCGACCTCGCCGATCTCCACCCGCGACCAGTCGTCCTCGGCCCAGGGTTCGGTGCCCGCCACGACCACGTTCGGCCGGAAGCGGTTCATCGGCAGCGGCCCCTCGGCGGCGTGATCGCCGTCGGCGACCAGCGCGTTGAGGGCGTCGAGCGAGGCGACCGTGGTGAGCAGCAGCGGATAGCCGTCGGCGAAGCCGACGGTCTCGCCGGGCAGCGCGTACGCCGGGTCGACGGGCCGGCGGGTCGCGGGATCGTCCATGTGGACCAGGCGGACGTCGACGCCGAGATACGCGCTGCACCAGGCATGCGCCTCGGCGTCGGCGAGGACCCCCTCCACCTTGTCCCGGAAGATCTCCAGCGTGACCGGCCCCACCGGCTCGGGCACCGCCACGGTCAGCGGCTCCAGCCCGGGTGCGGACAACCGGACGCCGCCGCCGGGCAGAAGCTCGACCGCGACCGGCGCCAGGCGTGGCTGCTGGCGTTGCGTGACGACCTTTCCCCCGTCGTCGATCAGCGCCCAGCGTCGGTCTCCGGCCAGCCCCCAGGGCTCCACGACGGCCTCCCGGGGCGCCTGGCCCCGGCACGCCTTGACCGGATAGCGATGGATGGACAGCAGTTCCGCGTTCCGCATGAGGTCATCCTGCCAGGTGGGCGGGGACGACCCCGGGGCGGATCAGTAGCCGCGGTACTGCTGGTTGTTGTACGGGTCCTGGTACTGCGGCGCGGCCGGCCGGGGAGCGGCGGGGCGCATGGCCTCGTACCCCATCCCGGGCGCCGCCGGGCGCGGCTGCTGGGCCATCTGCGGCATCTGCTGACCCGGGTAACCGCGGGGCGCGGCGGCCTGCGGCGGGATGTACGCCGCGGGCGCCTGCTGCAGCGGCGAGGGCTGCTGCGCCTGCGGGTAGCCGTACGACGCCTGCGACGGGCCCGCCGGAAGGGCGGGCAGTGCCGACGGCAGCGCGGGCAGGTTGCTGCTGCTCGGCGTGTCGTAGGCGGCGGGGACCCGGATCGGGGCGATCTGCGGGGTGCCTCGCTCAGCCACGAGCGAGTCGTAGATCGGGGTGTCCGGGAAGGCGGAGTAGTAGCCGCCATAGGTGGAGCGGGGGGAGGTCATGGCACATAAGTTAAGCCCACGATGTGCTGGTTGGGGAGACCGATAAGAGGGTTGATTTCCGTGTCGGCAGTGCCCTCGGATCCCCAATGCGAGCGAACGTGGGGAAAAGGGGCGTCGGACAGTGGCCTGATCGTGTAAAAGCCGAGTTCCGGGCGGGTTACCGGCGGGTCGGGAAGGGTCGTTCCTGTGCCTTTCCTGGGCCTGGACCATCCCGCGGAATAGGTTGACCGGGTAGACAACCGACAGGCGCCGGCACGCGGCCCGGCGCAGCGAGAGTCGAGGGGGCGGACATGTCGATGCCGAAGGGTTCCAACACCCCGGTGCCCACCGCGGCGCTACGGGTCGAGCTGGGCTGGCGCTCGGGGCCCGGGGTGCCCGACGCGGACGCCTCGGCGCTGCTGCTGGTGGGCGGGAAGGTGCGGTCCGACGCCGACTTCGTCTTCTACAACCAGCCGGCCCACTCCTCGGGCGCGGTCCGCCACGAGGGCAAGAGCGCGGCGGGCGGCCGGGTGACCGACACGCTGCTCGTCGACCTCGCGCGCGTGGAGCCCTCGGTCGAGACCGTCGTGCTGGCGGCCTCCGCCGACGGCGGCAGCTTCGCGCGCGTGCCCGACCTCTACATCGAGGTGCGGGACGCGGCGCAGGGCACCGTCGCCGCACGGTTCGACAGCACCGGCGCCACGGTCGAAACCGCTTTCGTGCTGGGCGAGTTCTACCGCCGTCAGGGAGCCTGGAAGTTCCGTGCCGTCGGGCAGGGGTACGCGACCGGCCTGGAGGGACTGGCCACGGACTTCGGCATCACCGTGGACGAGCCGCAGCACGCCGCCCCGCCGCAGCCCCAGTCCCCGCCGCCCACGGTTCAGGCGCCGCCGCCCCCGTCCGCCCAGCCGACCATGCCCGCGCTGCCGGTCACCGTGCCCCCGCCCGTCCACCCGGCGCCGCCCCCGCCGCCTGCCCCGCCCGCCGCCCCGGTCCGGCTGACCAAGGTGACGCTCACCAAGGCCGCCCCCGCGGTGTCCCTCGCCAAACAGGGCGGCACCTCGGGGGTCATGCGCGTGAACCTCAACTGGGAGGTGCGCAAGCAGTTCTCGGGCTGGGGCAGCAAGCGCGGCCGTGCCGTCGCCCTCCACAACGACCTCGACCTCGACCTGTGCGCCCTGTTCGAGCTCGCCGACGGCCGCAAGGGCGTCGTCCAGGCCCTCGGCAACGCCTTCGGAGCGCTGCACCAGCCGCCGTACATCCACCTCGACGGCGACGACCGCACCGGGGCCGTCGCCAGTGGCGAGAACCTCACCATCAACCTCGACCACAGGAACGACTTCCGGCGCATCCTCGTCTTCGTCACCATCTACGAAGGAGCCCGCTCCTTCGCCGACCTGCACGCGACGGTCACCCTGCAACCCCAGTTCGGCGCCCCGGTCGACTTCGCCCTCGACGAGTGCACCGTCCCCTCGACCGTGTGCGCGCTCGCGCTGATCACGCAGCAGGGAGACGATCTGATCGTCCAGCGCGAGGCCCGCTATCTCGTGCCCGACCGCGGGGTCAGCCCGCAGCGGACCGTCGACCGCGTCTACAACTGGGGCATGAACTGGACACCGGGCCGCAAATAGCCCCCTGCCCGGCGGGTCAGCCCTCGTCGGTCACGGTGTCCGGACGGGCGTAGGTGCGGCCCTTCCAGGCCGCGCCCCGCCCCCGGTGGTGCTGGACGGCGGAATCCACCGTCATCAGCAGGTACAGGAAGGCGGTGAACGGCAGCAGCGGCGCGAGCCACAGCGGCTGCCGGTAGTAGCGGAGCATCGGCACGTACGTCCCCGTCATCGCCAGCCACGCCAGTCCGCCGAGCAGCGCGACGGTCGTGGCGCCGGTGGCCAGCCCCGTGACCAGGGCCAGCGGCGGCACCAGGTACACCAGGGCCAGGCCGAGCACCGTACCGGCCAGGAGCAGGGGACTGTGCCGCAGTTGCGCGTAGGCGCTGCGCGAGACCATCCGCCACAGGTCGTGCAGCCTCGGATAGGGGCGCACACTGTCCACCCGTTCGGCCAGCCCCAGCCAGATGTGGCCGCCCGAACGCCTCACCGCGCGCGCGAGCGCCACGTCGTCGATGACCGCGTGCCGGATGGAGTCCGGGATCCGCGCGCGCTCGGCTGCCTCGGCGCGCAGCAGCACACAGCCGCCCGCCGCCGCCGCCGTCCGCGCCCCGCGCCGCGCGATCCGGCGGAACGGATACAGCTGGGCGAAGAAATAGACGAACGCCGGCACGACCAGCCGCTCCCACCGGCTCTCCACCCGCAGCCGCGCCATCTGCGACACGACGTCGAAGCCCCCGGTGCGCGCCGCCGCGACCAGCTCGCGCAGGCTGTCCGGCGCGTGCGCGATGTCGGCGTCCGTCAGCAGCAGGTACTCGGGCCCACGCGCGCGTGCCAGCGCGATGCCGTGCCGCACCGCCCACAGCTTCCCCGTCCAGCCCGCGGGCGGTTCGCCCGGCGAGCCGACGGTCAGCGGCAGCCCGCCGTGCCGCCGCGCGAGCTCACGCGCGAGGTCCCCGGTGCCGTCCGAGCTGCCGTCGTCGACGAGGAACACCTCGGCGCGCCCCGGGTAGTCCTGCGCGAGCAGCGACGGCAGGCTCGCGGGCAGCACCGCCGCCTCGTCGCGCGCGGGGACGACCACGCACACCGGCGGCCACTCCTCCGGTTCGCGCCGGGCCGGCAGCCTGACGTCCGTGCGCCAGAAGAAGCCCTGACAGAGCGACAGCCGCACCCAGGCGGCCAGGGACAGGGCGGCGATCCACACGACGGCGCTCACCCGCGCAGTCTGCCCCACCCCGCCGGTCCGCAGGAGCACATCGTCTATGGTGGCCGGGTGAAGATCGCGCTCATGGACTCCGGAATCGGGCTGCTGGCGGCCACCGCCGCGGTACGGCGTCTGCGGCCCGACGCCGATCTCGTGCTCTCCCTCGACCCCGACGGCATGCCCTGGGGCCCGCGTACCCCGCAGGACCTCACCGCGCGCGCGGTGGCCGTCGCCGAGGCGGCCGCCGCCCACCGCCCCGACGCCCTGATCGTCGGCTGCAACACCGCGACCGTGCACGCCCTGCCCGCTCTGCGCGCCCGCCTCGAGCCGGGCATCCCGGTCATCGGCACCGTCCCCGCGATCAAGCCGGCCGCGGCCGGTGGCGGCCCGGTCGCCATCTGGGCCACCCCCGCCACCACCGGCAGTCCCTACCAGCGCGGTCTGATCGAGGAGTTCGCCGGCGGTGTCACCGTCGCCGAGGTCCCCTGCTGGGGACTCGCCGAGGCCGTCGAACACGCGGACGAGACGGCGATCGCCTCCGCCGTGGCGGCCGCGGCCGCCCTCACCCCGGCGGATGTGACGACCGTCGTCCTGGGCTGCACCCATTACGAGCTGGTCGCCGACCGCATCCGCGCCGCCGTCCAGCGCCCCGGCCGGCCGCCCCTCGTCCTGCACGGCTCGGCCGGTGCCGTCGCCGCACAGGCCCTGCGCCGCATCGGGGCCCCGCCCGAGCCCGGGACGACCGGCCTCGGCTCCGTGACCGTGCTGCTCAGCGGCCGCGAGGGCGGCATCCCGCAGCCCGCCCTCGCCTACGCGGAGGGCCGGCTGCTCCAGGCCGTCACTCCCGCCCCGTGACCGGCGGTCACCGCCCGTAGCCCCGGTCCCGTGCGCCGCCCACTCGGCGCAGTCACCCTGTGCGACGCCCTACCCGCGCAGGGAAACCTGAGTAACCTCATGTATATGAGGGACCACTCCCACGTTCACCCCCCGGGCGAGGGCGGGGACACCCCGCATGCCGACGTGTGGACCGGCCGTGCCACCAACCGGTTCCAGTGGCTGCTCGCGCTGGTCGGCGCCGCCTGCATGGCGCTCGGCATCGAGCTGGCCGTCGACTCCGCCTGGACGTCCGGCACCGTTCCCCTCGTCATGTCCGTCGTCGGCTGCATCGCCGCCGGACTGCTGGTTCTCTTCGGCACCCTCGCCTTCGTCCATGTCGACCTCAAGCTCGACCAGGACGCGCTGGAGGTGCGCTGCGGCCACGTCGGCGTGCCCCGCCGCCGGATCCCGCTCTCGCATGTCGCCGGAGCCGACTTCGACCCCTGTGTCACCCCGCGGCACTGGGGCGGCTGGGGCTACCGCTGGCGCCCCGAGAAGGGCACCGCCGTCGTCGTACGCCGTGGCGAGGGGGTGGTGCTGCGGCTGTGGGACGGGCACACGTTCACGATCACCGTGGACGACGCCGAGTCCGCCGTGGAGGCCATCAGGGACAGGCTGCGGTCGCGGACGCCCGGCCCGGCGCTGTGACCCCGGCTCTCCCGGACGTCAGACGACAGGCCGGTCGCGTTCCCTGCGCGAGCCCGCCGGCGGCCCGGACACCGGCTCGTCCGCCAGCGGCCGGGCCGTCGCCAGGCCCGCCAGGAGGCCCGCACCCACCGACACCGTCGTGAAGCTCAGCGCGTTGCCGACGGCGGCGAGCGCCGCCAGGGCGGTGAGCGCGGCGCCCGCCGTGAGGACGACCGGCGTCGGACGGGGCGCGCGCCACAGCGCGAACAGCACCCAGCAGTACGCCGCCGCGAGCAGCAGCACCCCTACGACACCCTGTTCCGCCGCCAGCTGGAGGGGCGCCGAGTGCGGTTTGCCGTCGGAGAGCGTCGACTGGGCCGCCGTGGCGCTCAGCTCCCCGAAGCGGCCGGGCCCGACACCGAGCCCGGGGTGGTCGTGCGCCAGGTGCAGCGCGTCCCGCCAGAGGGCGACCCGGTGCGGTGTGAGCTGGTCGGCCAGCGAGGAGCCGAGGTCCGCGGGCAGTGCCTTCCCGGCGACCGCCCAGGTCAGACCGGTGACCGCGGCCGTGGCGAGGGCCAGACCGGCGAGGGCCGGACCCCGGTGGCGCATCCGCCCCGCGGCCAGCGAGCAGAGCAGGACGGCACAGCACGTCACGACCGCCGCGACCGAGCCCAGTACGGCCCCCGCCACCACCGCACCGCAGGCCGCCAGCCGCAGGGCGAGCCGCAGCAGCGGCACGGGCGTCGCCCAGGCGGCGCAGCACGCGGCACCGGCCGACAGCGAGAGCACCGCGGCGGTGGCACCCGCGTGGCCCAGGGGCGAGGCGATCTCCGGTCCGGGCGCGAGCCGGGGCAGGGCCACGGTCAGGGTGAGCCCGGCCAGGGCCGCGGCGCACGGCGCGGCCACCGGCAGCAGCACCCCGCAGATCCGCCCCGTGGCATAGCCGGCCGCGACGGCCAGCACCGCGAGCAGCACGCCCTCCGGACGGCCGCCGTGCACGGCCGCGCTGACCAGCGACCACGCGGCACAGGCCCCGAGCACGGCCGCCCCGACCGCGTCGGAGACGGTGCGTCTCTCCCCGTCGGCGTCCGCGGCCGCCGCCGATGTCATCCCCGTGGAACCCGTGGACCCCACCAGACCCCCCGAACCCGGTCGCCCCCCGGCCAGTGCCCCCCCCGGACGTCTGTGCGAACGGGGTTCTGGCACACCGTAACGGCTGATGGGCGGTTTGTGGATGAGCTGTGCCGGAGTTGTGCGCGACAGCGGTCCGCAGGTCGCCCCGAGGACCGTGCTGTCGGCCAAAAGGTGACCCGCCGTACACTCCCGGAGTGACCGTCACCGCAACTTCCGTGGGCCAGCCCGACCAGCTCGAGCCCCAGACCACGCCGGTTTCCCGCCGTGCGCGGCTGCTGCGCCTCCTGCCCGCCGCCGCGGCGGCGCTCGCCGGAGTGCTGCTCTACGTCAGCTTCCCGCCCCGGACCCTGTGGTGGCTGGCCCTGCCGGCCTTCGCGGTCTTCGGCTGGGTGCTGCGCGGCCGTACCTGGAAGGCGGCGCTCGGCCTCGGCTACCTGTTCGGCCTCGGCTTCCTGCTGCCGCTCCTCGTGTGGACCGGCGTCGAGGTCGGCCCCGGCCCCTGGCTCGCCCTGGTCGCCATCGAGGCGGTCTTCATCGCCCTGGTCGGTGTCGGAGTCGCCAAGGTCTCGAAGCTGCCGGCCTGGCCGGTGTGGGCGGCGGCCCTCTGGACGGCGGGCGAGGCCGCACGCGCGCGTGCGCCCTTCAACGGCTTCCCCTGGGGCAAGATCGCCTTCGGCCAGGCGGACGGTGTCTTCCTGCCGCTCGCCGCGCTCGGCGGCACCCCGGTCCTCGGTTTCGCCGTCGTCCTGTGCGGTTTCGGTCTGTACGAGACGGTCCGGCTGGTCCTGGACCGCCGGCGCACCGGTGAGGTCCGCAGGTCCGCCGCCGCCGTGGCCCTGCTCAGCCTGGCCGTCCCCGTCGGCGCCGCCCTGGCCTCGCGCGCCCTGGTGAGCGACAAGGCGGAGGACGGCACCGCGACCGTCGCCGTCATCCAGGGCAACGTGCCCCGCCTCGGCCTGGACTTCAACTCCCAGCGCCGCGCCGTCCTCGACTACCACGCGCGCGAGACGGAACGGCTGGCCGCCGAGGTCAGGGCGGGCAAGAAGCCGCAGCCCGACTTCGTGCTGTGGCCCGAGAACTCCTCCGACATCGACCCCTTCGCCTACGCCGACGCGGCCGCCGTCATCGACAAGGCCGCCAAGGCCGTCGGGGTGCCCATCTCGGTCGGCGGAGTCGTCGAACGCGACGGCAAGCTCTACAACGAGCAGATCCTCTGGGACCCCGAGAAGGGCCCCACCCAGACCTATGACAAGCGGCAGATCCAGCCGTTCGGCGAGTACCTCCCGCTGCGCTCCCTGATCGGCGCGATCAACAGCGAGTGGACCTCGATGGTCCGCCAGGACTTCAGCCGGGGCACCAAGCCGGGCGTGTTCACCATGGACGACACCAAGGTGGGCCTGGTCACCTGCTACGAGGCCGCCTTCGACTGGGCGGTGCGCTCCGAGGTCACCGACGGCGCCCAGCTGATCTCCGTGCCGAGCAACAACGCCACCTTCGACCGCAGCGAGATGACCTACCAGCAGCTCGCCATGTCCCGCGTCCGCGCCGTCGAGCACAGCCGCACCGTGACCGTGCCCGTCACCAGCGGCGTCAGCGCGATCATCATGCCGGACGGCAGGATCACCCAGAAGACCGGCATGTTCGTCGCGGACAACCTGGTGCAGAAGGTGCCGCTGCGGTCCTCCGAGACGCCCGCGACCCGGCTCGGGATCCTCCCGGAGATCGCCCTCGTGCTCGTCGCCGCGGGCGGTCTGGGCTGGGCGGTCGCCGCGGGCGTCCGCGCCCGGCGGGGTGTCGGCACCCAGGCGTAGTCAGGCGGGGGACCGGTCCGGTTAGGGTCGGTCCCATGCCGACTCCTGAGTTCATCACCGAGATCCGGGCCTCCGCCGGCCACCAGCTCCTGTGGCTCCCCGGCGTCAGCGCCGTCGTCTTCGACGACCGGGGACGCGTCCTGCTGGGACAGCGCGCGGACAACCGCCAGTGGACCGTGATCACCGGCATCCCGGACCCGGGCGAGCAGCCCGCGGACTGCGCCGTGCGGGAGGTCGAGGAGGAGACGGGCGTGCACTGCGTGCCCGAACGCATCGTCCTGATCCGTTCCGGGCGGCGGGTCGAGTACCCCAACGGCGACCAGTGCCAGTTCATGGACGTCACCTTCCGCTGCCGGGCGACCGGCGGCGAGGCGCGGGTCAACGACGACGAGTCCGTCCAGGTCGGCTGGTTCGAGGTGGACGCGCTGCCGCCGATGCACGAACGCCAGGTGTTCCGCATCAAGCAGGCGCTCTCCGACGAACCCACGTGGTTCGAGACCACGGCGGCCGAGTGAGGCGTCGGAGCCGGCCCACCCGCCGGAGTTGTCCACAGGGCTGACCGAGCGAGCCGGTCATGCGGGATCCTGGGCACGGTCCCGCGATCACACGGAAGGCGCGCGACCGCCCTCGACACCGCCGACGCGCCGTTCCTCGAGCTGCTCGCCCGCAGCGCGGACGCCGAGGCGTACGAGCGGCCGGTGTCGCTCGCCCGCGCCGAGGGACGGCCGACCGAGCAGGTCGCGGCGCTGGAGCGGGCCAGAGTGCCGGCGCCGCGTGCGCGCCGAGCCGGAGGGCCGGCGCCGCCGGGAGGCCGGGCTGTCGGCGCTGGTCGAGACGGCTCACGATCGTGGCGAGGCTGCGCGACGCGGACGCCGTGCTGCGGGCGATCGCGCAGCGTGCCCGCTCCCTGCCCGGCACCGACGTCGCCTGCCTCAGCCTCAACGACCCGGACCGCGGCGACACCTGTCTGCGGGTCACCGCGGGCTCGGTGGCCGCTCGCTTCCGGCAACTGCGCCTGGACATGGAGGAAGGGCTCGGCGGCCTGGTCGCCCGGACCGCCCGCCCGTACGTCACCGACGACTCCCCGCGTGACGACCGCTTCCGGCACACGGCGACCATCGACGCGGGCGTGTGCGACGAGGGCCCGGTCGCGCTCCTCGGGGTGCCGCTGTCCCTGGCCCGTTTCTTCTCCGACCTCGACGCCACCCATGTCGTCCCCGCCGCCCGGCCTGACGCCACCACCTCCGACGCCGACCAGGAGGCGCGCGCCCGACGGCGCCTGTGGTCCGCCGCCTCCCACCTCGCGGCGACCCGGCAGGGCCTCGCCGCCGCCCGCGACGGCGGCACGGTCCTGCCGCTGCCCCTGGAACCGGGCGACACCGCCACGGACCGGTTGGATGCCCTTGACCAGACCGACGGCGGCCGGTCCGAGGCCGTGGGCGGTGAACAGCAGGGGGAGGAAGCCCGAGGGCGGCTCCTCTCCGGCGCCGCCCACGCGCTGGCCGCGCCCGTCCTTGCCCGCACCCTCGACGGCACCCGGCCCGTTCTGTGTCTTGTCTCCGGCGACGAGGCCCGGCCGGTGTCCGCGCTCCGGCCGGCCCCGGTCACACTGCCGGTCCCCGGAACGTGAGCAAGGACGCCATCCGCCCGCCGCGATAAACTGGGGCAAACGTGTCCGTGCTCGCCGCCCTCGTACGGCTCAGCCGCCCGGACGGTGGGGCATGGCGGCCGGAAGCTGGTCGGGCAGGCGGGTTCTCCATGGACCTCAACACCATCACCGAAGTGGTCCGGCGACCGTCCGAGTGGCCGGGTGTGGACTGGCGCGAGGGCGATGCCTGGCTCGCGGGCGGGACGTGGCTCTACTCCACGGAGCAGCCGGACCTGCGACGGCTGATCGATCTGACGGCGTTGCGCTGGGACCCCCTCGTCCCGACGGACGCGGGCCTGGAGATCGGTGCCACCTGCACCATTCGTGACCTGTACGCGTACCCGTGGCCGCAGGACCGGCCCGTCGGACAGCTCTTCCGGGAGAGCTGTGAGGCGTTCCTGTCCTCGTTCAAGGTCTGGAACGCGGCGACCGTCGGCGGCAACATCTGCATGTCCCTGCCCGCCGGCCCGATGATCACTCTGACGGTCGCGCTGGAGGCGCGGTACGAACTGTGGGCGCCCGACGGCTCCGTGCGCCGGATCGACGCCCTCGACTTCGTCACGGGCGACCACCGCAACGTGCTCGCCCCGGGGGAGATCCTGCGCCGCGTCACCGTTCCCGAGCACGCGCTGCGCGGACGCACCGCGCACCGCCGCTTCTCCCTGACCCGGCTGGGCCGGTCGACGGTGTTCCTCGTCGGGACGCAACGGCCGGGAGCCGACGACCTGTTGCTCACCCTCACCGCCGGCACCACACGGCCGGTCCGCATGGTCTTCGACTCGCTGCCCGACGCCCGCACGCTGCGGGAGAGCATCGACGCCGTACCGGACGGCGTCTGGTTCGACGACCCCAACGGAACCCCTGACCACCGCCGTCATCTGACCCGGCACTTCGCCGAAGAGATACGCCGCGACCTCATGGACGGGGACCTGCCATGAACTACCTCGTGAACGGCGGGGAATTCGACCGGGAGCCGGCCCCCGGCCAGTGCCTGCGCACCTTCCTGCGCGAACTCGGCCACTTCGGCGTCAAGAAGGGCTGCGACGCGGGCGACTGCGGCGCCTGCACGGTGTGGCTGGACGGGGCACCCGTCCACAGCTGCATCACCCCCGCCTTCCGTGCGGAGGGCCGCCGGGTGACCACGATCGAGGGCCTCGGACGGCCCGGCGCCCCGCATCCCGTGCAGCGGCAGTTCGAGGAGGCCCCGGGGTTCCAGTGCGGTTTCTGCACCGCCGGGATGATCATGACGTCGGCGGCCTTCAGCGAGGAGCAGAAGGCGGATCTGCCCAGGGCGTTGAAGGGCAACCTCTGCCGGTGTACCGGATACCGGGCGATCGAGGACGCCGTACGGGGCGTCGGCGCGGTGGAGACGGCGGCCCCGGGCAAGGCCGTCGGCACGAATGTCGGCGCGCCCGCGGGCCACGACGTGGTGACGGGGCACGCCGAGTTCACCCTGGACACCCGGCTCGACGGCCTGCTGCATCTCAAGGTGCTGCACTCGCCGCACGCGCACGCCCGGATCCGCTCGATCGACAAGAGCGCCGCCCTCGCGGTGCCCGGCGTGCACCGGGTCTACACCTGGAAGGACGTACCCCGCCGGCGCTTCACCACGGCGATCCACACCGACCACCTCGTCGACCCGGACGACACCCGCGTCCTCGACGACACGGTCCGCTTCGCCGGCCAGCGCGTCGCCGCGGTCCTGGCCGACACGGTCGGGGCGGCAGAGGAGGGCTGCCGTCGTCTCACCGTCGACTACGAGGTGCTGCCCGCGGTGTTCGACCCGGAGGCCGCGATGGCGGACGGGGCACCCCAACTGCACGATCCCGACGACCCCTTCGCCCACGACCTCGTCCACAACATCCTTCTCGAACTCCACTCGCACATCGGCGACGTCGACGCGGGATTCGCCGAGGCCGACGTGATCCACGAAGGCACGTACTCCTCACCACGGGTCCAGCACGCGCATCTGGAGACGCACGGCTCGATCGCCTGGATGCAGGACGGCCGGCTGAACGTGCGCACCAGTTCGCAGTCGCCGTCGATCGCCAAGGTCAAGCTGGGGTACCTGTTCGCGCTGCGTCCGGACCGGCTCAGGGTGTTCTGCAGGCGCGTCGGCGGCGGATTCGGCGGCAAGCAGGAGGTGATCACCGAGGACCTGGTCGCGCTCGCCACCCTCGACACCGGGCGCCCCACCTGCCTCGAGTTCACCCGCGAGGAGGAGTTCACCACGGCCTCGCCGCGGCATCCGATGACCCTGACGGTCCGACTCGGCGCGAAGGCCGACGGAACGCTCACCGCGGTCCAGGTGCGCAACGTGTCCAACACGGGCGCCTACGGCAACCACGGCGGCGAGACCGTGTTCGCGGGCGGAGCCGCGGTCATGCTCTACCGCTGCCCCAACAAGAGGTACGACGCGTACTCCGTCTACACGAACACCGTGCCGAGCGGGGCCCTGCGCGGTTACGGCATGACGCAGCCGGCCTTCGCCGTGGAGTCGGCGATGGACGAACTGGCCCGCGCCCTGCACCTGGACCCGCTGGAACTGCGCCGGCGCAACATCGTGCGGCCGGGAGAGCCCCTGGTCGCCCTGCACGACGGCCCCGACGACGTGATCTTCACCGAGGACGGACTCGCCGAGTGCATCGACCTGGTGGACGACGCCCTGGCCCGTACGGCCGACCGCCCGCCGCCGGGCCCCGGGTGGCTCGTCGGTGTCGGCACGGCGAGCTCCCTGCACGAGACCGCGCCCCCGACGGACCACCTTTCCGAGGCCTGGGTCACCCTGGGTGACGACCTCATCTACGAACTGGCCGTCGGAACGGTCGAGTTCGGGGAGGGAACCTCCACGGCCCATGTCCAGATCGCGGCCGGCCAACTGGGTACGACACCGTCGCGGATCCGTCTGGTGCAGTCCGACACCGACCGCACGGGATTCGACACCGGTGCCTTCGCCAGCGCGGGCCTGTTCGTGGCGGGCAACGCGGTCCTCAGAGCGGCCAACGCGGTGCGCGACCGCATCCTCCAGTTCGCCGCGGCGTACACGGGCGTCCATGTCGTGATGTGCACGCTGGACGACGACGGTGTCCTCTGCGGGGAGCGGCGGGTGTCGCTCGCCGAGCTGATCGCACTCGCCCGCAGACGCGGGATCCGTTTCACCGCCGCGCGCAAGGCGTACGGCTCGCCCCGCAGCGTCACCTCCAACACCCAGGGATTCCGGGTCGCCGTGCACCGCGTCACGGGGGAGATACGCATTCTGTACAGCGTGCACGCGGCGGACGCCGGGGTGATCATCAACCCGGCGCAGGTGCGGGGACAGGTGGAGGGCGGCGTGGCCCAGGGCATCGGCTTCGTGCTGACCGAGAACTTCCATGTCGACGACCGCGGCGTCATGGTCAACCCGAACTTCCGGAACTACCGCATCCCCGCCTACGCCGACATCCCCCGGACCGAGGTCCTCCTGGTGGGTTCGACGGATTCGGTGGGGCCGATGCGGGCGAAGGGGATGGCGGAGTGCTGCATCAACCCGGTCGCCCCCGCGCTCGCCAACGCGGTGCACGACGCCACGGGCGTCCGCTACCGGGCGCTTCCGCTGACTCCCGAACGCATCTACGGCAGGCTCCCCGCGGAGCAGTCGATGCCGACGGGGTGAGCCGCCATGAACACCGAGAACACCGAGAACACCGAGAACACCGGGAAAACCGAGAAAACTGGGCAGAACGGGCATAACGGAGCCGCCGCGGCGACGGCGATCATCGGTCAGAAGGTCCTGCCCGGGATGGAGCGCGCGTACCAGTCGTGGCAGGAGGACCTCAACGCCGCGGCCGCCTGCTATCCAGGCTTCCTGGGCGCCGAGATCTCCCCGCCGACACCGCGGCAACCCGACTGGGTCGTCGTCTACCGGTTCGACTCGGTGGCGCATCTGCAGGCGTGGACCAACAGCGCGACCCGGCAGACGTATCTCGACGTCGGCGCCCAGTACTTCGACGGCCCGGCGACCCAGCAGGTCGTCAGCAGCGGCACCCGGTCGCTGGATCCGCTGGTCACCGTGGTGGTCACCCACCGGGTCCACCCGGACCACGTCGACGACTTCCTCGACTGGCAGCAGCGCATGGTCCAGGAGGAGAGCAAGTTCGAGGGGTTCCGCGGGACCGAGCTCTTCCGCCCCATCGCCGGGCTCCAGGAGGAATGGACGACGCTGTACCGCTACGACAGCGCCGAGCACCTCGACGCCTGGCTGACGTCACGCCGACGGCAGGAGATGCTGGCCGAGGGAGAGAAGTTCAGCGACTTCGGACTGCGCACGATCGACAACTCGTTCGGCAGCTGGTTCGCCTTCGAGGGCGACGGCAAGGTGGCATCGGCGCCGCCCTCCGAGACCAGGACCTCCCTCGCCGTCTGGGTCGGCCTGTACCCGACCGTCGTCCTGCTGACGCTCGCCCTGCTCCCGCTGCACCTGCCGCTCTGGATCGGTCTGCTCGTCGGCAACCTGCTGTCGAGTTTCCTGATGAGCTTCCTGACCATGCCCTACTACGTGAACCCGCTCCTCGGGCGCTGGCTGCGGCCGCCGCCGGACGAACCGGCGGCGCGGAGCAACCTCCGCGGCGTCGGCGTCATCGCGGTGGTGATGGCCTTCTGGGCCGCCGTCTTCTATCTCGTCACGGTCCGGTTCTGGACCCTGCCCTGACCGGCGCCCAGCCCGGGAGCGCCGGGCGTCATCTGGCCACGCCCGGCCGACCGCCGTGTCGCAGGCCGAGTGCACGACCCGCCGTGCGGGCAGCGGAAGCCCCGCCTCCCGGTAGCGCTCCACGAATGCCTCGGGACGGTGAGCCCGCTGCCTGGCTGCCCTCGTCCTCCAGGGCGAGCGTGTCGGTGCCGGTCTTCGTCAGGGTGTGGCCCACGATCTGGCCCCGGTCCGCCGCGTGGAACGTGACGGTGACGGACACCTGGGCGAGGCGGAGGTCAGGGGCGGGTGGTCAGGTAGCCGCCCATGGAGGTGAAGTACTCGGCCGCGGGCAGCTCGCGGCCGTCCTCGGTGCGGACGCGGGTGATCGCCAGGCCGTGGTTGCGGCCGGTGCGGGCGTCGGCTCCGGCGACGATCACCACACCGTCGCCCTCGCGGTAGAAGACGCGGCCGGGCGTCCCGCCGTAACGGCCCTCGGAGACTACGGCGGCCAGGACCTCCAGCCGCTTGCCCCGGTGGAAGGTGAACGCGCTGGGGTACGGCTCGGACTGGGCGCGGATCAGGCGCTCCAGGTCCTCGGCGGGCCAGCTCCAGTCGATACGGCTGTCCTCGATGGACCGCTTGTGGAAGAAGCTGGCCTGCGAGCGGTCCTGCCGGGTGAACTCCGTCTGCCCGGAGGCGATCAGGTCGAGCGCGCCGATGGTGACCGGCGCGATGAGGTCGACGGTCTTGTGGAAGAGGTCGGTGGCGGTGTCCGCCGGTCCGACCGGCACCGCCTCCTGTCGCACGATGTCACCGGCGTCGAGCTCGTCGTTCATCATGTGCGCGGTGACGCCCACCTCGGGCTCGCCGTTGATCAGCGCCCAGATCAGCGGGGAGAAGCCGGCGTACTTCGGGAGCAGTGAGTCGTGCACGTTGAGCGTGCCACGGCGCGGCAGGTCGAAGATGCGCGGCGGGATCCACGTGCGCCAGTTGTTGGCGACGATGATGTCCGGGTCGGCCTCCTTCAGGCGCTCGAACAGCTCCTCGTCGTCCGGGCGGTTGCGGATGACGACCGGTACGCCGTTCTCCTCGGCGAGGTCGGCGACCGAGTCGCTCCAGATCTTCTCGTACGCGTGCTCGCTCTTGGGGTGGGTCACGACGAGGACCACGTCGTGCTCGGAGTCCAGGAGGGCTTGCAGGGTGCGGTGCCCCCAGGTCTGGTAACCGAACATGACGACCCGCATGGGGTTCCTCCTCAGGCCAGGGATGGGGCCCGGCCAGTAAAGCAAGGCTTACCTAAGTGGTCAACAGGGCCGAGGGAAGCACGGGTTGACGGGCGGTCACTCTCCGACTGTCCGGTTTGTTCTATGGACAGGCTCCACGGGATCAGCTTAGCCTTACCTAAGTTCGGGCTCGCGGCTCTTCGGCGTGCCCGCCTTCTCGTACTTCCCGATGCTCGACCAACGGCCGCCTTCCCCGAGGGCGGCCGCCCGCACGATGGGAGTGACATGGCACAGGCTCGTCCTGGCGACGCCCCTTTGATCCACGACCTCATAGGTATCGGCTTCGGGCCGTCCAACGTGGCCATGGCGATCGCGCTCAGCGAGCACAACGCAGGCGTCGTCCCCGAGGAAGCGGTCACCGCCCACTTCTTCGAGCAGCAGCCGCGCTTCGGATGGCACCGGGGCATGCTCATCGACGACGCGACCATGCAGGTGTCCTTCCTCAAGGACCTGGTGACGCTCCGGAACCCGGCCAGCCAGTACAGCTTCCTGTGCTACCTCCAGAGCCAGGGCCGGCTGATCGACTTCATCAACCACAAGAACCTCTTCCCGCTGCGGGTGGAGTTCCACGACTACTTCGAGTGGGCCGCCCGCAAGGTCGACGACATGGTCTCCTACGGCCATGAGGTCGTCGGTGTCATGCCCGTCGTCCGCGACGGCGCGGTGGAGTACCTGGACGTCACGGTCCGGTCGGCGGAGGGGCTCGCGGTCCACCGCGCCCGCAACCTGGTCATCGGCACCGGTCTGCGTCCCCTCATGCCGGAGGGCGTGGAGCGCTCCGAGCGCGTCTGGCACAACTCCGAACTCCTGGCGAAAGTCGACGGGTTGGCGGGCAGCTCGCCCTCCCGCTTCGTCGTCGTGGGCGCCGGGCAGAGCGCCGCCGAGAACGTCGCCTACCTCCACCGGCGCTTCCCCGAGGCCGAGGTCTGCGCCGTCTTCTCCCGCTACGGCTACAGTCCGGCCGACGACAGCAGCTTCGCCAACCGGATCTTCGACCCGGCGGCCGTCGACGAGTTCTTCGCCGCGCCGGAGAACGTCAAGCGCCGGCTGATGGACTACCACGGGAACACCAACTACTCCGTGGTGGACATCGACCTGATCGACGACCTGTACCGGCAGATGTACCAGGAGAAGGTGCTCGGCAGCGAGCGTCTGCGCTTCCTCAACGTCTCCCGGCTCACCGACGTCAAGGACGCGCAGGACAAGGTGCGGGCCACCGTCACCTCCCTGGTCACCGGGGAGGAGATCCTCCTGGACGCGGACGTCGTGGTCTTCGCCACCGGTTACAGCCCCGCCGACCCCGTCGCCCTGCTCGGCGAGGTCGCGGACCGCTGTCTGCGCGACGACGAGGGCCGGATCCGCGTCGAGCGCGACTACCGCATCGCCACCGACCCGGGCCTGCGCTGCGGCATCTACCTCCAGGGCGGCACCGAGCACACGCACGGCATCACCTCGGCGCTGCTGTCCAACACCGCCATCCGGGTCGGCGAGATCCTCGACTCGCTCGTCGGCCGGGGGCCGGTCCCCTCGGGCGGGGCGCGGGCGGTCACCGACGGCACCAGCAGCACCGCGCGCTAGGCCGATCAACGCCGGGCCGATCAAAGGGATAACGTACGTCGACATGGGCACGACTGCAGTGGAGCGACCCACGTCCGAGGCCCCAACACAGGCCCGTCGCAGGCGAGTTGTGGGTCTCGGCATGCTGCTGGCGATTCTCCTCGCCGCGGGGGTGGTGTCGTTGGCGGTGGGGGCGCGCGCGTTGAGTCCCGGCGAGGTGTGGCACGGGCTGTTCGCGGCGCCCGACTCCGACCGGCGGCTCACCGAGATCCGGCTCATCGTGCAGACCGTACGGGTGCCCCGGACGGTGCTCGCGATCGTCGCGGGCATCGCCCTGGGCGTGGGCGGCGCCCTGATCCAGGGCTACACCCGCAACCCGATCGCCGACACGGGCCTGCTGGGGGTGAACTCCGGCGCGTCCTTCGCCGTCGTCACGGCGATCTCCGTGTTCGGGTTCTCCCACCCCTTCCAGTACGTCTGGTTCGCCTTCCTGGGCGCGGCGGTCGCCGGTGTCGTCGTGTTCGGCCTGGCCAGCATCGGCCGGGGCGCCGGCAACCCCCTGACCCTCGCCCTGGCCGGGCAGGGGGTCACGGTGTTCCTCGCGGCGATGACCACGGCGGTCGCGCTGTCCGACCAGAAGTCGCTGAACGCCCTGCGGTTCTGGAACGCGGGCTCCGTGGCCGGGATCGGCTTCGACGTCATCGGGCCGGTGACCGCGTTCATCGTGGTCGGCCTCGTGCTGGCGCTCACCACGCTGCCCACCGTCAACCTGCTGAATCTCGGCGAGGACGTGGCGCGCGGGCTGGGCGTGAACATCGCGCTGAGCCGGACGGTCGGCATCGCCGCCATCACCCTGCTGGCGGGCGCGGCGACGGCGGCCTGCGGTCCCATCGCCTTCCTCGGACTCATGGTGGCCCATGTGGCCCGGTACCTCACCGGACCCGACTACCGCTGGCTGGTGCCCTACGCCGGACTGCTCGGCGCCATCGTCCTGCTGGTCTGCGACATCGTGGGGCGGCTGGTGGTGCGCCCCGGGGAACTGGACGCGGGCGTCCTCGTCGCCCTGCTCGGCGCGCCGTTCTTCGCGGGGCTGGTGTGGCTCGGAAAGTTCAAGAACGCATGAACGGGACGGACGTGAAGCCTTCGGTGGCGCCGGGCCTCAGGCTCGGCGGGGTGTCGTTCGTCTGGCGGCCCTGGCTCGTTCTGGTCACGCTGCTGCTGGCGGCGGGCACCTTCCTGGTGTTCTGCCTGTCCATCGGCGTCGGGGACTTCCCCATCGGCCTGCCCCGGGTCTTCGCCACGATCCTCGGCCGGGGCGAACCGGTCGACGAGTTCGTGATCATGGATCTGCGGATGCCGCGTGCCCTCGCCGGGATCGTGGTGGGGATCGCGCTCGGGGTGTCCGGGGCGATCACCCAGTCCGTCGCACGCAATCCGCTGGCCAGCCCGGACATCCTCGGGATCACCGGGGGCGCGGGGGCGACCGCGGTGTTCCTGGTGACGGTGTCGGGTGGCACCACCGCGGCGATCGTCGACTCCGTGGGGGTGTCCGCGGCCGCGCTCGTGGGCGGTCTCGGCACCGGGCTCCTGGTGTACTTCCTGGCCTGGCGGCGCGGGATCGACGGCTTCCGGCTGATCCTCATCGGCATCTCGGTGAGCGCGGTGGCGGAGGCGATCACGACCTGGCTGCTGGCCACGGCCGACATCAGGGACGTGGCCCAGTCCCAGGCCTGGCTGGTCGGCTCGCTGGACAACCGGTCCTGGAGCGAGGTCCATGTGGCGCTCTGGGGCACACTCGCCCTCCTGGCCGTGGTGGCGTGCCTGTCGTTCCAGTTCAAGCCGCTGCACCTCGGCGACGACGTCGCGGCGGGCCTGGGGGTCCGTCACTCGGCGGTGCGGGCGGCCCTCCTGCTGTGCGCGGTCCTGCTGGCCGGCGTGGCGGTGAGCGCGGCGGGCCCGGTCCCGTTCGTCGCCCTGGTGGCCCCGCAGGCGGCGATGCGGCTGACCCGGTCCCCCACCCCGCCGATGCCGGCCTCCGGTGTCGTCGGCGCCCTGCTGCTGACCGGCTCGGACCTGCTCGCGCGTACGGCCCTGCCCGTCAGTCTCCCGGTCGGTGTGGTCACCGCCGCGATCGGCGGCCCCTTCCTCGTCCATCTGCTGGTGCGGGCGAACCGCAGATAGCTGACACTACGTTAGGTAAGCCTGAACAAGGGGGCCTTGTGGTCGCTCAGTCCATCACCGGCGTCGAGACCGGGACCGATACAACCGATACGGCCGCGAGGCTGGCAGCGCGGGGTGTCACGGTCGGGTACGGCGCGCGGACCGTGATCGAGGATCTCGACGTGGCGATACCGCCCGGCGTGATCACCACGATCATCGGCCCCAACGGCTGCGGGAAGTCGACCCTGTTGCGGACCCTGGCACGGCTGCTCAAACCGTCCGGCGGGACCGTCGTGCTGGACGGCGAGGACATCGCCGGGCTCAGGACCAGGGACGTGGCGAAGAAGCTCGGCCTGCTGCCGCAGGCGCCGGTCGCGCCGGAGGGGCTGACGGTGTCCGACCTGGTCGCCCGGGGCCGCCATCCGCACCAGAGCTGGCTGCGGCAGTGGTCCTCGGACGACGCCGCCGTGGTGGAGCGCGCGCTCGCCATGACCGGGGTGTCCGATCTGGCCGGCCGGGCGGTGGACACCCTGTCCGGCGGACAGCGGCAGCGGGTCTGGATCTCGATGACCCTGGCCCAGGGCACCGACCTGCTGCTGCTCGACGAGCCGACCACCTATCTGGACCTGGCGCACGCGATCGACGTGCTCGACCTGGTGAGCGACCTCCAGGGCGCGGGCTGCACCGTGGTCATGGTGCTGCACGACCTCAACCTGGCCGCCCGCTACAGCGACCACCTCGTCGTGATGCGCTCCGGGGCGATCCTGGCGCAGGGCCACCCCCGCGACGTCATCACGGCCGAGCTGCTCCACGAGGCGTTCGGGCTGCGTGCCCAGGTGATCGACGACCCGGTGGGAGACCGGCCGCTCATCGTCCCGATCGGGCGTACGCACGTCCAACTGGACTAGACGCCAACAAAGTTGGGTAAGTTAGGCTAGGCTAACCTTACTTCAATGCGGTACGGTTTGCCTGCCCTTACCCGGGGCGTACTGGACAGCGCGAACAGCAAGGGGAATGACGGATGCTCCTCCACAGAACGACGCGCAGGACGCCGTGGCGTCGGCTCGCGGCGACCCTGTCCGCCGCGGCCCTCGGTGTCGGCCTCCTCGCGGGGTGCGGCTCCGGCTCGGACACGGACACGGCCGACAAGGCGGGCGACGCCACCTCGACCACCGCGGCCGGAGCCTTCCCGGTCACCGTGGAGCACGCGTTCGGCAGCACGACGGTCAAGAAGGCCCCCGAGCGGGTCGTCACCGTCGGCTACACCGACGACCAGACCGTCCTGGCGTTCGGCATCAAGCCCGTCGGCATGGTCGACCAGTACCCGAACCCCACGGGCCAGAGCCCCGACATCAACACCCAGTGGCCCTGGGTGAAGGACAAGTGGGGGGACTCCAAGCCCGAGGTCATCATGAAGAACGGTGACTCCGGCCCCAACTACGAGAAGATCGCCGCCCTGCGCCCGGACCTGATCATCGCGGTCTACTCCGAGGTCGACCAGGCCGCCTACGACAAGCTCTCCAAGATCGCTCCCACGGTGGGCCGTACCAAGACCGAGAAGGAGCCGTTCAGCGCGCCCTGGCAGGACAACGCCCTCCAGATCGCCAAGGCCCTCGGCAAGGCCGACGAGGGCCAGAAGATGGTCGACGACATCCAGGCCAAGCTCGACGCGGCGAAGAAGGCGCACCCCGAGTTCGCCGACCAGAAGGCCGTGGTGCTGTCCTGGTACGAGAACTCCGTGGCGCCGTTCACCTCCACCGACGTCCGCGGACGGCTCGTGACCGGCATCGGCTTCACCTACCAGACCGAGATCGACAAGATCGCGGACGGCAGCTTCTACACCAAGCTCTCGCCCGAGCGCGTCGACCTCGTCGACGTCGACCACATCTTCGTCATCAACGACAAGGCCGACACGGACGCCCTGAAGAAGTTCAAGCTGTTCGCCAACCTGGACGCCGTGAAGAAGGGCGACGTGTCCTACCTGCTGGACAGCGAGGGCCCGGCGGTCGGCGCGGCCATCTCCCAGGGCACCCTGCTGTCGATGCCGTACGCGATCGACGAGCTCGTCGAGTCGGCGGCCGGCCAGTAGATGTCGACCGACACGCGCGTGGCCCCCGCGACCCTGCGCACCGCGTCCGGACGCGAGGCCACCCGATGGGTCACGGCGCACTGCCGCGAGGCGCCCTGGCTGACCACGGCCACCGTGCTCACCACGGTGGCCGGGGCGGCGCTCCAGGTGCTCCCCGTGCTCCTGCTCGGCCGGGTGGTCGACGGAGTCGTCGAGGGCGGGTCCCGCTCGATCCTCGTCACCGTCGGCGTACTGATCGGAGCCGCCGCGCTGCTCGGCGCGGCGGCCACCGCGGTGTCGACCTATCTGATCGGACGGCTCGGCGCGGACCTGCTCGCCCGGCTGCGGGAGGGCGCCGTCCGCGCGGTGCTCGGCATGCCGAGCGCACGCATCGAGGAGGTCGGCCGGGGAGACGTCCTCTCCCGGGTCGGTGACGACGTGGCCGTCATCTCCAAGGGCATCCGCACGGCCGTCCCCACGGTGTTCTCCGCCGGGGTGCTGGTCACCATCGCCACGGCCGGCATGTTCGGACTGGACTGGCGGCTGGGCCTGGCCGGCGCCGCGGCCCTGCCGGCGTACGCGCTGGCCCTGCGCTGGTACCTGCCGCGCTCCGCGCCCCTCTACCAGCGGCAGCGGACGGCCCAGGCCGACCGCGCCCAGGCGCTGATCAGCGGCCTGAACGGGATCGACACGGTGCGGGCCTACCGCCTCGAGGACGCCTTCCGCGAGAAGGTCACCGCCGAGTCCTGGCGGGTGCGCAACCTGGGCATCGACGTGTTCCGGTTCTTCGGCCGGTTCGTCGGCCGGGAGAACCGCGCAGAGTTCATCGGGCTGGTCCTGATCCTCCTGGTCGGCTACGGCCTGCTGGAGGCGGACGCCGCCACCCTCGGCGAGGTGTCCGCGGCGCCGCTGCTGTTCCACCGGCTGTTCACCCCGCTGGGCCTCATCATGTTCACCTTCGACGAGGCGCAGAAGTCCGGCGCGAGCCTGACCCGGCTGGTCGGTGTACTGGGGGAGGCCGCCGAGGGCCGGCTCGTGGGCGACCCGGCCGTCGCCCCGGCGGACCCCGCGCCGCTGCCGGTGACGGTGAAGGGGCTGACCTTCCGCTACCCCGGCACCGACGAACCCGTCCTCAGGGACGTCGACCTGACGATCCCGGCCGGCGGTTCGCTCGCCCTGGTGGGCGCGACCGGCGCCGGCAAGACGACCCTGGCCGCGCTGATCGCGGGCATCGGCACCCCGACGTCCGGGTCCGTGCGCGTCGGGTCGACCGACCTCGCCGGTCTGGACGAGGCCGGGGCCCGGGCCCTGGTGAGCATCCTGACCCAGGAGACCCATGTGTTCTCCGGTCCGCTCGCCGACGATCTGCGGCTGGCCGCCCCGCAGGCCACCGACGGCGAGCTGACGGGCGCCCTGCGCCGGGTCGGCGCGGGCGCCTGGGCGGAGGCGCTGCCCGACGGGCTGAACACCGCCGTCGGCGAGGGCGGTGAGCGCCTGGACGTCACCAAGGTCGCCCAACTCGCCCTGGCGCGGCTGGTGCTGGCCCGCTCGCCGGTGGTCGTGCTCGACGAGTCGACCGCGGAGGCGGGCAGCGAGGGCGCCGCCGAACTGGAGCGGGCCGTCCTGGCCGCGTGCTCCGGGCGGACCACCCTGTTCGTGGCGCACCGGCTCACCCAGGCCATGGCGGCCGACCGGATCGCCGTACTGGACGCGGGACGCGTGGTCGAACAGGGCACACACGACGAACTGGTGGCGGTGGGCGGCCGCTACGCACGACTGTGGCGGGCCTGGCGAGAAGGCAGTTGATCGGCCCCATGCCAGGTCAGCCCTCCGTTATGTGAGGCAACTTTCATGCTCAGAAGGGGCGTTGAGTCGTCGATGGAATCGAGCGCTGGTCTCGTACTGCTGTCCACCGATCGCCTTTCCGACGTACGCCGGCGCATCGGCGACTACTGCGACCGCACCGTCGCCGAAGCGTGCGCCATCGGGCTGTCGTACTGGGCGACGGGCCTGAGTCCTGACGGCATCGACCTCACCCCCGGCACGCTCTTCGCCGACGTCCTCGGCTGGGTCGACAACGGCGGTGCGGCGCCCACCGGTTGGGAGGTCGTCGCCGACGGGCGCGGCATCACCGTCCCCGACGGCGTCCACCGGGCCGACGCCCAGCTCGCCCTGGACGACCTGGCCGACTTCCCCGACCGGCCCCTCGGCACGATCGGCCCGTCCGGCGTGGCCGCGCGGCTCGCGACCCTGGCCGAGTGGAACGACAACCGGGCCGACCGCCTTCGCCCCACCATCGTGGAGATGTTCCGCGAACAGGCCCGCACCCGCCCGGACGCGGTCGCCGTCGTGGACGAACAACGAACCCTGACCTATCGTCAGGTTGCTGATCTCTCCAGTCAGTTGGCGCACCATCTCATCGAACGCGGCCTCACCGCCGAGCAGGTCGTCGGCATCTCCCTCGGCCGCTCCGCCGACATGGTCGTCGCCCTGCTCGCCGTGCTCCAGGCGGGAGGCGCGTTCGTCCCGCTCGACCCGCAGTGGCCCGCCGCGCGCCGGGCCGTCGTCATCGAGGACGCCCGGGTCGTCCTGCAGCTCGACGCCTCGGGCGAGGCCGCCCCCGGCGAGCCGGACGCCGTGGCCGTGGACCTCGGCGACTGGCGGTTCGGCGCCCACCCCACCGGGGGGACCGGCGTCACGGTCCTCGGCGAGGCCCTGGCCTACGTCATCTTCACGTCCGGTTCCACGGGGCGGCCCAAGGGCGCGATGATCCGGCACGAGGCGATCAGCGAGCGCCTGCTGTGGCAGGTGCACGAGATCCTGCGCTTCGGCCACGACGACGCCTCGCTGTTCAAGGCGCCGCTGTCCTTCGACATCTCCATCAACGAGATATTCCTGCCGCTGGTGTCCGGCGGCCGGCTGGTCGTGCTGCGGCCCGGCGGCGAACGCGACCCGCACCATCTGCTGGGCGTCATCGCCGAGCAGCGCGTCACCTTCACCTACCTCGTCTCGTCCATGCTGGACGTCCTGCTGGAGATCGCGGGCGAGTCGGGGCGCCTGGACAGTCTGCGGCACGTGTGGTGCGGCGGCGAGGTCCTGACCCCGGAGCTGTACGAGCGCTTCCGCACCAGGCTCGACATCCCCATGTACCACGGCTACGGCCCCGCGGAGACGACCATCGGCGTCTCGCACGTCATCTACCGCGGCGCGGCCGAACGCCTTACGACGTCGATCGGCAGGGCCAACCCGAACACCCAGCTCTACGTCCTGGACGACGAACTGCGCCCGGTCCCGGTGGGCGCCGGTGGCGAACTGTACGTGGGCGGCTTCCTCCTGGGGCGGGGATACGTCAACGCGCCCGGCCTGACCGCCTCCCGGTTCGTCGCGAACCCCTTCGCCGCCGACGGCTCCCGGCTGTACCGGACCGGTGACCTGGCACGCTTCAACGCCGACGGGTCGCTGGACTTCCTCGGCCGGGCCGACAACCAGATCAAGATCCGCGGCATGCGGCTGGAGATCGAGGACGTCGAGGCCGGGCTGGCGGAGCACCCCGGCGTCCGGCACACCTGCGTCGTCGCGAAGAAGAACACGGCGGGCGGCACCTACCTCGTCGGGTACGTCATCCCGGCCGCCGGGAGCGAGGACCTGCGGGCGGACGACGTGAAGGTGTGGGCCTCCGCGCACATGGTGGAGTACATGGTGCCCGCCCATGTCGTCGTCCTGTCGGAGTTCCCGCTCACCGCCAACGGCAAGCTCGACCGGGCCGCGCTCCCCGAGCCCGTGCTCGACACGGGCTCGCTCGTGCGGCCCGCCACCGACGACGAGCGCGCGGTGTGCGCGGCCGTCGCGGCCGTCCTGCGGCTCGACGAGGTCGGCGTCGACCAGAACTTCTTCAAGCTCGGCGGAGACAGCATCCTCGCGATCTCCCTGCTGAGCGCGTTGCGCGAGGCCGGGCTGCATGTCACGGCACGGCAGATCTTCACCCACGGCACGGTGGGCGCGCTGGCCGCGGTGGCGAGCCGTGAGGACGTCTCGGCCGTCGACCACCGCGATGTCGCCACCGGTTCCGTCGTGGGATCCCCCGTCGTGCAGTGGCTCGGGGAGACCACCGACGCCGTCGACGGCTTCGTCCAGTCGGTGGTGCTGACCACCCCCGCGGACCTGACCGCGGACGCCCTCGACGAGATCCTCACCGCGGTGGTCCGCCGGCACGACATGCTGCGCGCCCGGCTGGTGCGTGGCGAGCGGTGGGGCTTCGAGATCCCCGAGCCGGACCGGGCCGTCGCGGGATGGGAGGAGAGCGACCGGCCGCTCGACGCGTGCGTCGCCCTCGCCACCGCCGCGCTCGACCCGGCGGGCGGCGCGATGCTGCGGGCCGTATGGCGCCGCGCGGCACGCCAACTGGTCCTCGTCGCCCACCATGTGGTGATCGACGGGGTGTCCTGGCGGATCCTGATGGACGACCTGGCCACCGCATGGCGGCAGCACACCGAAGGCACCCCGGCCGAACTCCCCAGTGGGGGCACGTCCTTCAGGCGCTGGACCCAGCTCCTGGAACGCGCCGCGTTCGACGCGGACAGCGCGTACTACCGGCGGCCCCTGCCGGGCGAGGACCGGCCGGTGGGCCGGCGTGCCCTGTCGGCGACCGACACCGTCGCCAAGGAGCGGCTGCGGAACGTCTCGGTCGGCCCCGAGACCACGGCCGCGCTGCTGGGCGAGATCCCCGCGAAGTTCCACGCCGGCGTCAACGACGTGCTGCTGACCGCACTAGCCGTCGCCCTCGCCCGGTGGCGCCGTGACCTCGGGCAGCGGCAGACCTTCGCGCACATCGAACTCGAGGGCCACGGCCGCGAGGCCCCGTTCGTCGCGCCCTCCGCCGGCTTCGAGCCCGAACTGTCCCGGACCGTGGGCTGGTTCACCACCCTGTTCCCCGTGACCGTCGACCCCGGGGACACCGCCGACTTCACCGCGCCCTCCTATCTGGCCGCCGCGCTCAAGGCGGTCAAGGAGGACCTGGCCCGGGTCCCCGACAACGGCGTGTCCTACGGCGCCCTGCGGTACCTGGCCCAGGCCGAGTTCGACGCGCCCGCCCCCCAGGTGCTCTTCAACTACCTGGGCCGCTTCGACGCCGGCGCCCCCGGCGACTGGCAACTCGCGCACACGACCGGCCAGTTGGGCGAGAAGCGCGATCCGGAGATGCGTCTGCCGCGCCCCCTGGAGTTCAACGCCATCGCGGAACCCGCCGCGAACGGCGCGTACGAACTGCTCACCACCGTCTCCTGGCCCGAGGGGATGTTCACCGAGGACGACATCACCGCCCTCGGCGCGTACTACCGGACGGCCCTGGCCGGACTCGCCGCGCTGGACGAAGGCGGCCACTCGCCCAGCGACTTCGACCTGGTGCGGCTCACCCAGGCCGACGTCGACGCCCTCGACGGCCCCCGGCTGCTGGACGTCCTGCCGCTGACCCCGCTCCAGGAAGGCCTCTACTTCCACTCCGTCTTCGACGACGACTCGGCGGGCTCCTATGTCGAGCAGCAACTGCTCACGCTCGACGGCGAGGTGGACGCGGACCGGCTGGAGGCGGCGGCCACCCGGCTGCTCACGCTCTACCCCAACCTGGCCGCCCGGTTCACGGCCCTCGCCGACGGCCGGGTGGTCTCCGTCCTGGAGAGCGGGGTGCGGGCGCCCTTCCGCACGCTGGACCGCCCCGGCATCACCGACGCCGCCCTGCGCGAGTTCGCCGAGCGGGACCGCCGCGCCGGGTTCGACCTCGCGACCGGCCCGCTGATGCGGTACACCCTCGTCCGCGGGGGCCCCGGCCGTGACGTCCTGGTGCAGACCGTGCACCACATCGTCGCCGACGGCTGGTCGGTGCCGCCGATGCTCCGCGCACTGCTGGCCGAGTACCACGCGCCGGGGACCGTGTACCCCCTCGGCGGCTTCCCCGACCATGTGCGCCGGCTCGCCGGACAGGACGAGGACGAGAGCGACCGCGTCTGGCGCGAACAGCTCACCGACCTGCCCGGCACCTCCCTGGTCGCCGAGGGGCACACCCCCTCCGACCGGTTCGCGGACGCCGTCCTGGAGCCGGAGGACGACATCGACGCGGCCGCCCGGTCGGCCGGGGTGCCGCTCAGCGTGGCCGTGCACAGTGCCTGGGCGGTGACGCTGGGCTCCGTCCTGCACGGCAGCGACGTGGTGTTCGGCTCCACGGTGTCCGGCCGTGACCTCGATCTGCCCGGCATCGAGGACATGGTCGGCCTGTTCATCAACACGATCCCCGTGCGGGCCCGTTGGGCCGCGACCACCACCGCGCACGAGCTGCTCGCCTCCGTGCGGGAACACCAGAGCGCGGTGCTGGCGCACCAGCACCTCTCGCTGGCGAGGATCGGCCGGCTCGCCGGCGCCGGCTCCCTGTTCGACACCCTGGTGGTGTTCGACGTCGCCACCGACGTGGCGGGCCTGCGACGGCCCGGCGACACCCTGGCCGTCACCGGCATCGTCAACGAGGGGGCGCCGCACTACCCGTTGACGCTGGTCGTCGAGCGCACCGCCGACGGCCGCGCCCGCTTCAACCTGATCCACGACGGTGAGCTGATCCGTGAGACGAGCGCCCGGTCGCTGCTGCACGCCTTCGCCCGGACCCTCACCGCTCTGCTCACCCGGCCGGACGCCCTGGTCACCGACCTCGCACCGGTGGACGACCGGCCTCCCGCGCCCCTCACACCGCTGACCCTCGGCGGACTCTTCGACGCCGCCGCCCGCCGCGACCCGGCCGCCACCGCCGTCACCCAGTGCGCCCTCGACGGCGCCACCCGCTCCCTGACCTACGGCGAACTCGCCGCCGAGAAGGACGGGTTGGCCGCGACACTGCGCGCCGCCGGGGTCGGGCCGGGCCGGCGGGTCGCCGTCGCCGTCCCGCGCTCCGTCGAGCAGGTCGTCGCCCTGGTCGCGATCGTCGGCGCGGGCGGCGCGTACGTGCCGCTGGACCTCGCGTACCCCGACGAACGGCTGGAGTACATCCTCGCGGACGCCGCTCCCCAGGTGGTCCTCGTGGACCGCGACCAGCGCGACCGCTTCACCGGGTTGCTGGCCCGGGCGGACATCCAGGCCCGGGTGCTGGTGCTGGGCGACGCACCGGACCCGGAGCAGGCCACCGCCGCGCCGGTTCCCGAGGCCCGTCGGCACGATCCGGCGTACGTGATCTACACCTCCGGCTCCACCGGCCGGCCCAAGGGCGTCGTCGTCCCGCACTCCAGCGTGGTGGCCCTGCTCGGCAACACCCGGCCCGACATGGACTTCGGCCCACGGGACGTGTGGGTCCAGTTCCACTCCTTCTCCTTCGACTTCGCGGTCTGGGAGCTGTGGGGCGCGCTGGCGCACGGCGGTGAGCTGCTGGTGCCGGAGTACGCGCTGACTCGCTCCCCGGTCGACTTCCACCGGCTGGTCCGCGAGCGCGCGGTGACCGTGCTCAACCAGACGCCGTCGGCGTTCTACCAGTTCATCGAGGCCGACCGGCACGCGGGCGAACCGCTGCCCGCGCTGCGCCGGATCATCTTCGGCGGTGAGGCGCTGGACCTCGGACGGCTGCGCGGCTGGGTGGAACGGCACGGCACCGCCACGCCCGAACTGGTCAACATGTACGGCATCACCGAGACCACCGTCCATGTCACCCACCGGGTGCTGACCGACGAGGACTTCGCCGGGGGCGACGACGTCAGCCCCATCGGCGGACCGATCCCCGGCCTGGCCACCTATCTCCTCGACGACCGGCTCCGGCCGGTCCCGCCGGGGAAGGTGGGCGCCATCTACGTGGCCGGCGACCAGGTGTCGCTCGGCTATCTGGGCCGTCCCGGGCTCACGGCGGGCCGGTTCGTGGCGAACCCGTTCACCGACGACGGCTCCCGCATGTACCACACGGGCGACCTCGCCCGCCGTACCCTCGACGGCGAGCTCGAGTTCACCGGCCGCGCCGACGACCAGGTCCAACTCAAGGGTTTCCGTATCGAGTTGGGCGAGGTGGAGACAGCGGTCCGGGAACTGGACGGGGTGGTCGACGCGGCCGTCACGGTCGCGGCCGACGGCGACCACCTGGTGGCGCACGTCGTGGGCCGGGCGCCCGGCGACCTCACCGCCCTGCTGTCGGCGAAACTGCCCGCGCACATGGTGCCGGCCCGGGTGCTGACGCTGGACGCCCTACCGCTGACGGTGAACGGCAAGCTGGACCGCGAGGCCCTGGCGGCCGGCGCGGCCGCCGCGCCCCCCAGGGGCGCGGGGCTGTGTCCATCAGCGGCTCCGCCGCGGGGCGCGACCGGCCACGACGCACCCGCGCACGAAGACGTCGCGCTCGCCGCGTTGATCGCCGTCTTCACCGAGGCGCTGCAGGACGCCGAGGTGAACGCCGACACCGACTTCTTCCGCGCCGGAGGCGACAGCATCGTCGCCATCACCCTGATCAACCGCGCCAGGGCGCTCGGCCTGCCGATCGCACCTCGCGACGTGTTCCTGCACCGGACCCCGCGCGCGCTCGCCGCACAACTCACGGCAAGGGCACCGCAGGTCACGGCGGCCCCCGCGCCCGACCGCCATGAGGACGGCCCGCTGACACCGACGCCGATCATCCTGCGCCGACGCGAACTCGGCGGCTCCCTCGCCCGGTTCGCCCAGGCCCGGACCCTGGTGGCCCCCGAGGGCACCGGGTTCGCCGACGCCGAGCGCGCCGCGCGCGCCGTCGTCGCCGCGCATCCGGCCCTCCGGCTCCGGCTGAGGACCGAGCACGGCGTCTGGACCCTGCGGACCGAACCCCCCGGCGAGATCACCGTCGTACGGCCGGACACGACCGACGCCACGACGGCGGCGAACGAGGCCGCCGGACGGCTCGACCCCGAGACGGGGGAGGTCGTCGCGTTCTCCTGGCTGGAGCGGAACCGGACCCTGGTGGTCACCGTGCACCACCTCGCCGTCGACGCGGTGTCCTGGCTGATCCTGCTGGACGATCTGGCGGCCGCCCTGCGCGCGGAGCCCCTGGCGCCGCCGACCACCTCGTACGCCGAGTACGCCGAGGCATTCGCCCTCGACTCCGCCCGCACGACCGACGACCTCGGGCACTGGATCACCACGCTCCAGGCGCCCCCGCTGCTCCCCGCCGTCGACGGGCTCCGCGCGAGCACGGTCGTCCTCGCGCCCGATGCGACCGACCGGCTGACCCGTCTCGCGCCCACCGCGCTCGGCATCGGCCTCACCGAACTGCTGTGCGGCGCGCTGCGCGCCGCCCTCACCCGCGTCCAGCCCGAGCCCACGGATCTGGCGATCGAGCTGGAGCGGCACGGCCGGGTCCCGGTCCAGGAACACCACGACTACACCCGCACGGTCGGCTGGTTCACCGCCATCGCGCCCGTACGGCTCACCGCGCATACCGATCCGGTCGCCGCGGCGCGTGAACTCCTCGAACGCCGGCCCGACGAGCGGGCGCACGCCGGCTACGGCCGGCTCAGGTACCTCGACCCGCAGACGGCCCCGCTGCTGACCGCCCGTCCGCAGGTGCTGTTCAACTACCTCGGCCGGGGCAGCGAGTCCCAGGCGGTGCACATCAACGGCGGCGACGAGGGCAGCAGCCCGTACGCCGTCGAGGTGAACGCCTGGCTCGACGCCGCCACCGGAAGCCTGCACGCGGCCTTCACCCTCGCCGAGGGCGTCCCCGACGAGATCCTCGGCCACTGGCGCGACGCCCTGGAGCATCTCGCCGACGTCTCCGCGACGGCCGAGCGCACGGCACCGGTCACCCCCCTCCAGCGGGGCCTGTACTTCCAGGCGCAGCTCGCGGGATCGGCCGGGCACTACGTCGCGCAGAGCTGGTTCACCTTCGACCGGCGCCTGGACCCGGACGCGCTCGCCGAGGCGATGGCGTACGTGATCGCCCGGCACCCGGTCGTCGGCGCCGGTTTCACCACCGACGACGACGGCAACCCGGTGCAGGTCCTCGGGGCGGGCCGCCGGGTCGGGGTCCGCACCCTCGAACTCGCCACGGACGCCGAGGTCGAGGAGCTGCGCGACCGCGACCGCGACACGGGCTTCGACCCGGCCGAGCCGCCGCTGATCCGGCTGACCGTGGTCCGGCTGCCCGACGGCCGCGACGGCCTGCTGCTCAGCTACCACCTGCTGCTGTGGGACGGCTGGTCCCGCGAGATCGTGCTGCGCGACCTGTTCGACGCCTACGAGTCCGTCGTCGCGGGCGAGTCGCCGGTCCCGGTGCCGGCCGTGCCGAGCTTCGAGGACCACGCCCGGGCACTCGACGCCAGGGACGGTGCCGCGGCGGAACGCTTCTGGGCGGAGCACCTGGCGGCACTGCCCGGCCCGACACTGCTCGCCGGACCGGCCCCGGTGTTCTCGGACGACCTGCCGCGCGCTCTGGTGCACACCCTGACCGCCGCGCAGTCGGCGCTGCTGGCGGAGGCCGCCAGGACGCACGGCGTCACCCTGAACTCCGTGCTGACCGGCGCGTTCGGCCTGCTGCTGGGCGCCCGCACGGGCCGCGGCGACGCCGTGTTCGGCGTGACCGTCTCCGGCCGCGAGGGCGAGGGACTCGAGGACGTCGTCGGCGTGCTGCTCAACACCGTGCCGATGTGGACCAGGGCCCGGCCGGACGACACGGTCCGCGCCTACCTGTCGGCCGTGCAGGCGGCCCGGGTCGAGGCGATGGAGCACGAGCACCTGGGGCTCGGCGAGATCCAGCGGGCCAGCGGGCACGACACCCTGTTCGATAACCTGTTCGTGCTGCAGAACTTCCTGGACCTGGACGCCTTCGCCGAGATGAACGCCCGGCACGGCATCACCTCGGTCAAGGCGGACGACTCCACCCACTACCCGTACACCTGGGTCGTCACGCCGGGCGACCGGCTCACGGTCAAGCTGGAGTACCGCGACGGCGACGCCGAGGGCGCCCGCCGGCTCCTCGACGACTATCTGCGCGTACTGGACGACCTGGCCGGGGCGACCGGACGGGTCGGCGCGCTGCCCGGGCTCGGGGCGCAGCCCATGCGCGAGGCGCGCACGGACATCGGCACGGACACCGTCGTCGACCGGTTCGACCGGGCCGCCGACCGCGACCCCGGTCGGGTGGCGCTGGTCGCCGACGGCGCGACCCTGACCTTCGCGGGGCTCCGGGACCGCAGCCGCGCGGTGGCCGGGGTGCTCGCCGGGCGCGGCATCGGCCCCGAGACCACCGTGGGGCTCGCGATCCCGCGCTCCCTGGACTCGATCGTGGCCCTGTTCGCCGTCCTGCGCACGGGTGCCGCGTATGTGCCGCTGGAGCTGGACCACCCGGACGAGCGGATCGCCGCGATCGTCGCGGACGCCCGCCCGGAGGTCGTCCTCACCGTCGGCTCGGTGGCACCCCGGCTGACGGGCATGCCCGGCGAGCTGATCGAGCTGGACCGTCCGCTCCCCGCGGCCGAGCCGTACCGGACGTTCGCGCCCGGCGACCCGGACCGGCTGAGGCACCCGGCGTACACGATCTACACCTCCGGCTCGACCGGGAAGCCCAAGGGCGTGGTGACGGAGTACGCCGGTCTCACCAACATGCTGATCAACCATCAGCGCCGGATCTTCGAGCCGGTGCTGGCGGACCACGGCCACCGGGTCCTCCGGATCGCGCACACCGTGTCGTTCGCCTTCGACATGTCGTGGGAGGAGCTGCTGTGGCTCGCCGACGGCCACGAGGTGCACATCTGCGACGAGGAACTGCGCCGGGACGCGCCCCGGCTGGTCGCGTACTGCCTGGAGCACGGCATCGATGTCGTCAACGTGACGCCGACCTACGCCCAGCAGCTGGTCGCCGAGGGACTGCTCGACCACCCGGCCCGGCGCCCGGCGCTGGTGCTGCTGGGCGGCGAGGCCGTCACCCCGACCCTGTGGCAGCGGCTCGCGGAGACCCCCGGGACGGTCGGCTACAACCTGTACGGGCCCACCGAGTACACCATCAACACCCTCGGCGTCGGCACCTTCGAGTGCGCGGACCCGGTGGTCGGCGTGGCCATCGACAACACCGACGTGTACGTCCTCGACCCCTGGCTGCGGCCGTTGCCGGACGGGGTCCCCGGTGAGCTGTACGTGTCGGGCGTCGGCATCGCGCGCGGCTATCTCGGACAGCCCGCCCAGACCGCGCACCGGTTCGTCGCCTGCCCGTTCGGCGAGCCCGGCGAGCGCATGTACCGCACCGGCGACCTGGTGGTCCGCCGGCCCGACGGCAACCTCCTGTACCTGGGCCGCACCGACCAGCAGGTCAAGATCCGGGGTCACCGGGTCGAACTCGGCGAGGTCGAGGCGGTGTTCGCGGCCCACCCGGCGGTGCGGTTCGTCGCCGCGGTCGCCCAGCCGGACCCGCAGGTCGACGGCGCACACCGGCTGGCCGCCTATCTCGTGCTGGACGGCGCGGACCTGGCGTCGGTCGCCGCCGAGGTCGGAGCCGGGCTGCCGGACTTCCTGCGCCCGACGCACTACGCCCAGGTCGACGGCATCCCGCTGACCGTGAACGGGAAGGCTGACACGAAGGCACTCCCGGAGGCCAGGCCGCTGGGCGCGCTGACCACGGCGGGGGAGCGGGGCCCCGCGACCGAGACCGAGACCGTGGTGTGCGAGTTCTTCGCCGAGGCACTGGACCTGGACGACGACGAGGTGAGCGCGGTGAGCGACTTCGTGTCCCTCGGGGGGCACTCCATGCTGGCGGTACGGCTGAACGGGCTGCTCCGCCGTGAGTTCGGCCCCGTCATCACGATCCGAGACCTGTTCACCCTGCGCACCCCGGAAGCGATTGCCCGCCACCTCGATGACCACTCCTGACACCCAGCGGCCCCGCACGGGGTCCGACATCCTGCGCACCGCCCTGCGCCGCAACCTCGGCGCCATGGCCGGGGGCACCCTCCTCATGGGCCTGTACCAGGCCGGTGAGACGGCGTTCCCGATCGCGCTCGGCCTGATCGTCGAGCACACCATGCGCCACCGCAGCCTCGGCTCGCTCGGCCTGTCCGTCGCCGCACTGGCCGTGATCATCACGACGGTGTCGCTGTCGTGGCGGTTCGGCATGCGCGTCCTGCAGAAGGCCAACACCACGGAGGCGCACCGCTGGCGGGTGCAGGTCGCGGCCTGCGGACTCCAGCCGGTGGCCCGGGACGTCGACCTCAAGTCCGGCGAGGTGCTGACCATCGCCACCGAGGACGCCGACCAGACCGCCGACATCATCGAGGTGGTGCCGCTGCTGATCAGCTCGCTGGTCGCGGTGGTGGTCGCGGCGGTCGCGCTGGGCCTCGCCGACCTGCGGCTCGGTCTGCTGGTGATCGTGGGCACCGTCGCGATCATGTCGATCCTGAGCGTGCTGTCCCGGCGGATCGGCTCCAGCACCCAGGAACAGCAGGCCCGGGTGGCGCGGGCGGGTGCGAAGGTCGCCGATCTGATCACCGGACTGCGCCCGCTGCACGGCTTCGGCGGCAACCACGCGGCGTTCCGCTCCTACCGGACGGTCAGCACCGAGGCGAAGCGCCAGGCGGTCACCGTCGCCAAGGTCAACGGCGCCTACGCGGGCACCGCGCTGGCCCTCAACGCGGTCCTCGCCGGCGCGGTGACCCTGACGGCGGGCTGGCTGGCCTTCGAGGGCCGGATCGACATCGGGGAACTCGTCATGGCCGTGGGGCTGGCGCAGTTCATCATGGACCCGCTGAAGCTGTTCTCGGAGATGCCCAAGTACGTCATGATCGCCCGCGCCTCGGCCGAGCGGATGGCGCTGGTGCTGGCCGCGCCGCCGGTGACGGTCCCGGGGCCGGAGCTCCCGGCCGAGGGCGGGGGACTGGAGATCGACGGTGTGCGGTACGGGTCCCTGCGCCGGCTGAAACTCCAGGTGTCCGCCGGTGAGTTCGTGGCGATCGCCGCCTACCAGCCGCGTACGGCCGCCGATCTCGCGTCGGTCCTGGCCGTCAACGTCCCGCCGCAGGCGTACGAGGGAGTGGTACGGGTCGGCGGGCAGGAGCTGGCGGAGCTGTCGATCGAGGCGCTCCGCGCGCACCTGCTGGTGAACCCCTACGACGGGGAGATCTTCGCGGGCACCCTCCGCACCAACATCGACCCGTCGGGCACCAGCCGGCTGGTCCCCGAGGCCGTCGAGGCGTCCATGCTCACCGATGTCGTGGCCCTCCACCGCGAGGGACTCGACTACGGCGTCCGCGACCGCGGCGCGAACCTCTCCGGCGGGCAGCGCCAACGGCTGTCCCTGGCCCGCGCCCTGGCCGCCGACACCGAGGTCCTGGTGCTGCACAACCCGACGACGGCCGTGGACGCGGTGACCGAACAGCTCATCGCGCGGGGCGTCGCGCAGCTGCGCCGGGGCCGTACCACGCTCGTCATCACCAGCAGCCCGGCCCTGCTGGACGCCGCCGACCGCGTCCTCGTCCTGGACGACGGCGTCATCACGGCCGAGGACACCCACCGCAACCTGCTGGCGACGGATCAGGAGTACTGCGCGGCCGTGGCCAGGTGAGCCGTCCCGGGTCGGCGGAAGCGGGCGAGCCACAGCCGTCGCGGTCGGCGGTGAAACGCCGGCACAGGCGGCGCGGCGGCAGGGGGCGGGGTGCCGTACCGCGACGGGCGGACGGCCGCCCGGCTCGCCGCGGCGAGGTGGCCGGGTGGGTCAGCCGAGGGTCCAGGCGACATCCCTGAGCAGGGCGTGGCGCCACCCCGCGCGGTCGTGGTGGGATGCCGACCGGGAGGCCCGTAGGTGGCGCCGGCCTGCCGGGTCAGGGTCTCGCGGGCGGGGTGGCCGGGTGGGTCAGCCGAGGGTCCAGGCGACATCCCTGAGCAGGGCGTGGCGCCACCCCGCGCGGTCGTGGTCGGACGCCGACCGGGAGACCCGTACGGTGGCGCCGGCCTGCCGGGTCAGGGTCTCGGTCAGTTCGCAGTGGGGCAGCATCCGCCGCTCGTGCTCCCCGACGTCGAACGCGATCCGCAGGCCGGAGAGATCGGGGCGCTCGCGCAGCCGGTCGGCGACGGCGCCGCCGACCGGGCCGCCCAGCGGGTCGGCGAGGTCCAGGGCGTCGGGCGACCACCAGAACGACCCCGACTGGCAGGCGACGCGGGACACCAGCTCCGGGAACTCCAGGGCCGCGTACAGCGCGCTCAGCCCGCCGAGGCTCTGTCCGGCGACCACCAGCCGCTCCGGGTCGGCGGGCACCCCGGACTCCGTGACCAGCGGCAGCAGTTCGTCGCGGACCGCCTGCCACAGCCCGGGCCGGCCCGTGAACTCGGCGACCCGGTCCCGGGCCGGGAGGAAGACGAGGGTGACGGGGGGCAGTTCACCGGCGGCGACGGCCGAGTCGAACGCGGTCATGGCCGGGTGCAGATACAGCCAGTCGTCCCCGTCGAGCAGCAGGACGACCGGTCCGCCGCCCCCCGCCGGGTGGATCCGGACGGTCCGCCGCCCGCCGAGCCGGGCACTGGACCAGCGGATCCGGGCGAGCGGCACGGGCAGGACCCCGTCCGCGCCGATCTCGGGCCAGTGCGGCTGGGCGGGGGCGTCCGGCGTGGCGGCGATGGACCGGTCACCGCCCGCGGCGACCGGGTTGAAGGGGTCGGCGTACGTCTCGTCACCCGCGAGGAACTGATACGTCACCCGCAGCCGCGCGGGCATGCGGACCTCGGCGTACCAGCAGTCCGAGACGCCCCACCGGCGCAGCGGCACCGGCTGCGACCAGCTCTCGAAACCGACGCTCGCCGCGGACCCGCGCCACAGGAACAGGGTGCGCCAGCCGCCGTCCTCGGCGGGGATCGACGCCGGCGCACCCGCCGCCGCCCAGAACGCGTCGGTGCCGGGTGTGCCGGGCAGCCCGAACTCGGCGAAGCCGTCTGTCATTTCGGCCGGGTGGCCCCGCATGAACGTCTCCTTGTGAGGGGGGTGGGGGAGAGGTTAGGCTCATTCTAATTAGGCGAGGCTAACCTAATCTTGACCATTCCGGGAGGCACTCAGCATGAGCACCAACCCCTTCGACGACGCCGACGGCCGTTTCCTGGTCCTGGTGAACGACGAGGGCCAGCACTCGCTCTGGCCGTCCTTCGCCGAGGTGCCCGGAGGGTGGACGGTCGCCCTCGACGAGACCACCCGGGAAGCGTGCCTGGAGTACATCGAGACCAACTGGACCGACCTGCGGCCGCGTTCCCTCGCCGCGTCCATGGACGCGTGACCGCCGCCACCTTGGATCAGGCGATTAGGTAAGGCTAGCCTTATCTCTCGTGACTCTGACCACGGCTGTGCCGCCCCCCCCGTCCCGCCGTACGCGCACCCCTTAGGGGCACCGCTCGTACGCACCGCGTGTCCCGAGGACGCCGCCGCCCTCGCCGCGCTCTCCCGTCCGTTCGTGCGCTCGGGGGCGCTGCGGGAGCGGCCCCTCTCGCTGTACGCCGCCCACGCGGGCGACTTCCTGGTGGTGGAGGCCCTCGACGGCACGCTCGAGGGGTGTCTGGGGCTGCGGGTGCATCCGGACGGCGAGCACGGCCCGGCCGGCGTCCTCTACAACTTCTGCGTGGCCCGGCACCGGCAGGGCTGCGGAACCGGGGCGCGCCTGCTGGAGGCGGCCCTGGCCCGGGCCCGCACCCTGTCCCTGGCCGCCCTGTTCACGGCGACGACCGGCGGGGGCGGCCTCTTCCTGCGCCACGGCTTCACACCGACGGGTCCCCGTCCGGCACGGGCGACTGGGTGTGCTCCCTGGACCCGCGGCGTGACGCCCGGGTCCTGGGGCGGGCGGTGTAGAGGAGCCCGCCATCGGGTGGGCTCCCGCCGTCCGTGCGGCAGCTCACCCGCCCCGGTGCTCGGGGAGACGGTCGTCGGCGACCACGGTCGTCCCGGACCTCTCCTCGCCCAGCAGGCCCCGCAGCAGCGCGTGCGGCACCCTCCCGTCCAGCACCCGGGCCCGGTGCACACCGGCCCGGACGGCCCGCAGACAGGCCTCCATCTTCGGCAGCATCCCGGTCGCCAACTCCGGCAGCAGGAGATCGAGTTCGTCGGCGGTAAGACGCTCGATCACCTCGGTGCCGCGCGGCCAGTCGGCGTACAGCCCCGCCACGTCGGTGAGCACGACCAGCCGGGCGGCGCCGAGCGCCACGGCCAGCGCGGACGCCGCGAGGTCCGCGTTGACGTTGTAGACCTCTCCGTCCTCGCCGCGTGCCACCGGGGAGACCACGGGGATGTGCCCCTGCTCCAGGAGGGCCCGCACGGCACCCGGGTTCACGTCGACGATGTCGCCGACCAGGCCGATGTCCACCGGACGGCCGTCCACCCGGGCCGGCCGGCGCACGGCCGTCATCGTGTGGGCGTCCTCGCCGGTGATCCCGACGGCGAACGGCCCGTGGGTGTTGATGTGCCCGACCAGATCCCGCTGGACCCTGCCGGTCAGCACCATGCGCACCACGTCCATGGTCTCGGGGGTGGTGACCCTCAGGCCCGCCTCGAAGCGGCTCTCCAGTCCGAGGCGGTCGAGCATCGCGCTGATCTGCGGGCCCCCGCCGTGCACGACGACCGGGCGCAGACCCGCGTGCCACAGCTCCACCACATCCTGGGCGAAGGCCCGCTGGAGGCTCCCGTCCACCATGGCGTTGCCGCCGTACTTCACGACGACCGTGCTGCCCCGGAGCTCCTCGGGCGGCCGGAGTCCACCGGCCGAGAACTGACTGTGCGTGCGCTCCGCGACGGCGGTGGTCACGTCTGCGGCCCCTGCGGTCATGTTCGCTCCCCTGTGCGGTGTCCCGGTGTGGTCACGCGTCGCGCCGTTCCCCAAGGGTCATCGAGCACGCGCCGGATCGATCCGCCACGGGACGCGCGGGCCGGGGAGGGAGGAGCGGTCGGGCGTCGGGTAGGCGTCGACGGTCGGCGAACCCACGGGCGCATCCCTCCCCCTGGCGGCGTACCGCACGGAACTGACCCCAAGATTTTATTAGCTTAGCCTAACCTAATCTTGGGTGGGGAGGGGTGCGCAACCGGGAGGGCTCGGGTCAGCGCTGGGTGTAGATGAACCCGACCTTGTCGACCTCGTCGCCGGAACGCCCGTGGAACCCGGCGATCTGCCAGCCGCTGGGGGCGGTGCGGGTCACACAGTCCGAGGTCGTGGTGCCGCCGGCCAGGGTGCGGCCGAGGTTCGTCGTGAACCTGGCGTAGAAGATCCGGGTGTGACCGTCCTTCACGGCCTGGCACAGGTACGCCGTCGTCACGTACTCACCGCTGCCCAGCGTCAGCGAGGAGGCGGTGCCGCCGGTCCCGCCGTGGGCGAGGGTGGTGCCGTTCGACAGGGTGACGCTCAGCTGGTCGACCCGGGAACCCGCCCGCAGCGCGACGGTGGAGGCGCGGGCGCCGGCCGGCACGCTGTTGATGTCGTTGTAGTAGTCGCCGTGCGGGCCGCCGAACTGGTCGCTCAGCTGGAAGGCGGAGTTGCGCGACCAGCTGAAGCCGACGGTGATCGGGTCGTGGTCGGAGAGCATCAGCCCGTCGGAGGTGAGGAACTTGGCGTGCTCGTTGTTGTACGCGGTGGCGTTCAGCGAGACGAGCCTGCTGCCCCGGTAGAGGACCTTGTCGACGACCTCGCAGGTGTTGGGGACGGTCGCCCCGGACTGGTCGCAGACCAGGGCGTCACTGCCCTTGGCGGGCGCCGAGCCGCCGCGGATCAGCTGGACCCAGGCGTCGGTCAGCCCGTTGGCGGCGGCGAACTCGGCGATGGTGTCGCCGGAGCGGGTGTAGCGCGTGTTGGTGTCGCCCATCACCACGACCGCGTTCCCGGCGGAGTGGGTCGAGATGAACGTGGTGAGCTGCGCCAGGTTGTCCGCGCGCGAGGCGAGGTCGCCGTCGTTGGTCCCGGCGTTGGTGTGCACGTTGTAGAAGTCGACGTACACCCCCTCGGCGAGCCGCTCGCGCATGAAGGTGAAGCCCTTCGGGGTGAGACAGTCGCCCGAGTCCAGCTGGCAGGAGTTCCAGCCCACCCGCTCGAAGTCGTCCGCGTCGTAGGAGATCTTCGACAGCGTGTTGAGCCCGCTGCCGATCCCGGCGCCGCCGCTGGTGGGGGTGCGGTAGGCGTGCGCGGTGTCGGCCGCGTACAGGTAGGCGTGGTAGTTGAAGTCCTCCTGCACATGCACGATGTCGTACGGCGCGATCCGCTCGCCGATGGTGGTCGTGCTGGACTGGCGGGGCGTCGGCGCGCTGGAGAGGGCCTCCGGCAGTCCGGCCACGTTGTAGCTGAGGACGCTGAAGGTGCCCGAGTCGGCTGCCGCGGCGGGCGGGGCGGCCACGGCGAGCCCGCCGAGAACGGCGGCCGTCGCCGCCAGGCTGGCGAGGAGTCTGCGCATGGGGTGTGTCTCCTGGGGGGGGGAAAGCGGTTGCGGACTTGAATATGGCGGAAGTTACCGCTGGTTACCCGGGGCGTGTCCAGAGTTTGCGCGCTCTTTCGGCACAGTCGCCGCCCGTACACGGGCGATTCGACTTCCCGTCATGCGGGCGGCGGCCGAACGGTCCGCAGGCGAGGCCGGTCCAAGTCGGGTCCATGGAAAGGCAGTTGCCATACTGTTGAGGGATGGCGCTGCATCACCACAGCGATGCCCCCTGGCGGGTCAGAGTGGACGACGAGCGTGGAGAGCCGCGGGGTGCCGGGGTGCTGCTCGACGATCTGCATGTGCTGACCTGCGCGCATGTCGTCCGGCTCGCCGGTGCGGAGCCGCAGGGACCCGCGGACGGGGTGCGGATCAGGAGCATGGCGTGCGGTCCGGAGTGGACGCGTACCGCGCGGGTGGTTCCGGGGACCTGGGTGTACGAGCCCGGCACCCTGCGCGGCGACGTGGCGCTGCTCGCCCTCGACGCCCCCGTCGACTGCGGGACCAGGACCGCCCTGTGGAAGGCCCCCATCTCCGGCGGCAGGGTGCGCATGTACGGCTTCCCGGCGGCCGAGCCGTACGGCATCTGGACCGAGGCGGAACTGGCGGGATCCGGCGGACGCCGGGGCGAGTGGGGGCAGTTGAGGCGCATCCGCACCGGTGATCCATGGGTCGAGCCGGGATATTCCGGCGCCGGGGCGGTGGCGCTGGACGGCGAGCACCGGGGGAGGGTCGTCGGCGTCGTGGTCGCCGACCACGTCAACGGCGACTCCAGGGCGGCCTGGATCCTGCCGACCGAGACACTCCTGACGTACCTGCCGGGCATCGCCGAGTTCACCGAAGGCCACCGCGCCGACGAACTGGGGCCCTCCGGCGCCGCGTTGCCCACGGACGTGCTGGGCGACCCGCTGCGGCTGGCCCTCACCCAGGAACTCACCCGGCTGCTCGACGGCGACTGGTCCGGCACCGTCGTCGTCGGCACCGACGCCTCGGTCGGCGCGGGCTCCTCCTGGCTGGTGCGCCTCGTCCGCACCGCCGACCCCGCGGCCCGGGCCACCGTGTCCGACGCCGAGCTGACCGGAGCACCCCGCGACACCGTCCTCGCTCTCGGCTCCATCGACGCCGCCTACGACGCCTGCGGCCGGTCCGTCGCCGAGGTCCGCGACTATCTGCTGGGCCGGTTCGGGCTCCGCGCCGACAACGACCGTGAGGCCGTGCGCCGGCTCGTGCGCCGCCGCCCGCCCGCCTGTCTGGTGGTCGGCCGCGTCGACCGGGCCGAGGACCCCGACGCACTCCTGCGGGACCTGCTCGGGCCGCTCGCCCGCCGCGCCCGCGCGCGGGGCCTGCGCCTCGTCCTCGGTTTCGAGGACCGGCCCCCCGCCGGTCTCGTCCACGACGTCTCCCTCGACCCCGCGCCGATCGGCGGCTCCGCCCTCCGGCGCGTGACCTCGGCGGAGGTGCAGACGGCCGTCGGGCGGCTCGCCGCCGAGGAGGACGCGGCGGCGCTGCTGCGCACCCGCTGGGGCGAGAAGTTCTTCGCCGCCCCCCGACTGCCGCACAGCGTCGCCCCCCGCTTACGGGTCCGGCTGGCCGTGGCCCGGACCACCGAGCCCCACCCCGAACTCGCCGCGGTCCACGACCGCGCCCTCACCGCCCGTGCCGAGGTCGCCCGGTTCGACCGTGCCCTGCGGCGGCTCGTCGAGACCCATGCGGACCTCAGCGCGGCCCTGGAACTGCACCGCGTGCGCGCCGCACGGTTCTTCGGCGACGAGGACCGCCGGCTCGCCGAGCTGCACGCCCCCGCCGCCCGTGCGCTGCAGACCGTGCCGATCGACCTCACCACCGCCCGCACGCTGGTCAGGCAGTACACCGACGAGGTCGACCGCAGGATCGAAGAAGGGTGACGCCGTGCCGCTGTGCAACCGCCCCGACTGCGGCCGGGGCGAGATCGACGAGGACGGATTCTGCCCGGAGTGCGACCACCGGCCCCTGCGGGCCGGCCGCCCCGCCCCCCGGCCCGCCGCGGCGGATCCCGCGCCCGGGGCCGGCGTCGGCGTGGCGCAGGTCCGCCCCGACCCCTGGTACGGCCTCGGCCTGATCGACGCCGACCACGCCCCCGACCCCCCGGACGAACGGCCCGCCCCGGCGGGCCCCGTCGCCGAGGAGCACCGCTTCTGCCTCAACCCGGTGTGCGCCCGCCCCGTCGGCCGGGGCCACGACGGAGAGCCGGGCCGGACCTCCGGGTTCTGCGCCCGCTGCGGCACCCGCTTCGACTTCGCCCAGCTCCAGGGCCTCACCATCGCCGGCCGCTACGACGTCGAGCGCCTCCTCGACTCCGGGGCGTACGGGACGGCGTACCTCGTCCACGACCGGAACCTCGAGACCCGGGTGGTCCTCAAGGCCCTGCACCGATCGGTGGCCAGGACGGCCCGGCACGAGCGGGACGTCCTGGTCGGGCTCCGGCACGACAGCATCGTCCGGATCCTCGGCTACGAACCCGAAGGCCCGCACCTCGTCCTCGAGTACGTCCCCGGCGCTCCCCTCTGCGCCCGGGAGGACGACCGGCTCGAGATCCTCCTCGGCCACGGCCTGCGCATCCTCCAGGCCCTCGACTACCTCCACGCCAGGGGCCTGCTGCACTGCGACGTCAAACCCCTGAACATCATCCGGTTCAGGGAGGAGGGGTCCGCGGGCTCCGCCCGGCCCCTCGACCGGGTCCGCCTCATCGACTTCGGCGCGGTGCGCTCCCAGGAGGAAGCCGGCCCGGTGGTCGCCTACACCAAGGCGTACGCGCCCCCTGAGGGCGATCCGGAACACCTGGGCCCCACCCCCGGCTTCGATCTGTACGGACTCGGCCGGACGCTGGAAGAGGTGTGCGGCCCGTACGGGACCGAGCGCGCCGCCCCCGGCGTCGACTCCCTCCTGCTGCTGATCGAACGCGCCACGGACACGGCGGTGCCCCAGCGGCGGTTCGTCTCGGCACGACAGTTCGGCGAACAGCTCAGCGGAGTGGTCCGGCAGATCGTGGCGGCCCCGCCCACCGCCCGCCAAGTGGCCCGCCCCTCCGCGCTGTTCGGCCCGATGACCGAGCCGCTGCACGGCGGGCTGGGGGCGGCCCGGCCGCTCGGCCACTGGGTCCGGGCGGCGTTCGGCGACACCTGGCCGACGCTGCCCGCACCGTTCTCCTGCCCCGGCCCGCGCGCCGTCGCCGCCGCGCTCCCCACCCCGCTCTCCGACCCGGACGATCCACGCGTCGGCGACCCGGCCGGCACCGCGCTGGCCGAGAGCCGGCTCGCCCTGCGCCGCGGCGACGAGACCCGGGCCGCCCGGGCCCTCGCCCGCTCCGGGCTGCCCGACTGGCACTGGCTGCACGCCTGGTACTCCGGTCTGCTCGCCCTGGCCCGCGCGGACGTGCCCCGAGCCGTCCGCCACTTCACCGAGGTGCGCCGGAGCCTGCCGGGCGAACTGATCCCGCAGCTCGCGCTCGGACTGTGCGCCGAGGTCCTGGACGACCTCGAGGTCGCCCGCTCCCACTACGGCACGGTCTTCGACACCACCCCCGCGCTCGGCGCGGCGGGCTTCGGACTGGCCCGGGTGCACCTGCTCGCCGGACGGCGCGCGCAGGCGGTGGCCACCGCCGAGCGGCTGACCCAGGAGTTCCGCTACGAACGCGAGGCGCGCGTCGCCGCCGTGCGGCTGCTCATCGCCGTCCCCGGCGCACCGCCCGCCGTCCGGGCGGCCCAGGACGACCTCACCCGGGCCCGCACGGCCCTGGACGGACTGCACGCCGACGACGCCGTGACCACCGCCCTGCGCGCCGAGATCCAGTACGCGGCGTTCCTCGGCGCCGACGACGGCAGCCATGGCGGCCCCCACGACGGGCTGGCGCTGTCCGAAGCGGTGCGGGAACTCGGCGCGCACGCCGCCACCGAACAGGAGTACACGGCCCTGGTGGACCTGGCGAACCGGCTGCGCCCGGTGCTGGAGCGGAGATGGCCACGCAGGCGTGCCCGAACCGGTCCTTCCCGTATCGGAGCGAAGCCCGACACGCTACGCTCCTAGTCCGCTACACAGAGGACGCGCAGGGACACGCAGCGACACACGGGACACGGTCGGGTAGTGCCGGTGGGGGACAGGCCGCACTTAACAGGGCTCAGCTTCGAGGTCGACGTGGACGCCCCGTCCGACCTGGCCCACGACGGGACCCGCGCGGACGCCCTCGTCACCGTCCGGGCGCACCCCGTCGCCCAGCCGCCGCCCCCGACGCGGGCGGCCGAGGTCCTCATCATGGACAAGTCGCTGTCCATGGCGGGCCGCGGCAAGCTGGACGAGGCGAAACGCGCCATGTGCGCCGCCGTCGACACCCTGCGCGACGGGACCCTCCTCGGGGTCGTCGCGGGCAACCACAAGGCCCACGTGGTCTACCCGGCCACCGGCGGCCTGGCCACCGTCGACGCCGCGGTCAGACAGGAGGCCAAGAGCCGGATCGCCGGCCAACTGGCCGAGGGCGGAACGGCGATCGGACAGTGGCTGGCCTGCGCCGACCGGCTCTTCACCGAGGTGAGGGCCCCCGGCACCGTGCGCCACGCGGTGCTCTACACGGACGGCAAGGACGAGCACGAGACGCCCGAGCAGCTCGACGGCGTGCTCCGGGCCTGCGCCGACCGCTTCGTGTGCGACGCGCGGGGCCTCGGCGAGGACTGGAACTACGCCGAACTGCTGCGGATCACCCAGGCCCTGCACGGCAGCGCCGAGGCGGTCGTCACCGTCTCCGACCTCACCGAGGACTTCACCCGCATCATGCGGCAGGCCCAGCGCCTCGTCGTGGCCCGCGTCTACCTCGGTCTGCGCCTCAACCACCGCTTCCGGCTGGGCTTCGTACGCCAGACCCGACCCGTGGAGGCGGAACTGACGGCCCGCCCGCACCAGGACGGCACCCTCCACGTCCCGCTCGGCGCCTGGCCGCCGGAGACCCGCCAGTACCAGGTGTCGCTGCGCTTCGACCCCGAGACGCTGACCGTCGACGAGGACCTGCGCGCCGCCCGCCTCACGCTCTACGCCGAACAGCCCGACGGGACCCGCGCGCCCTGCTCGGAGTCCCGGGCCATGGTGGTACGGCGGCGCTCGACCCCCGGATTCGGGATCCCGCCGTCGGCCGACCTCACCCGGGTCGAGAACGAGCACGAACTGGGCATGGCGATGCGGGCGTGCGCCGACGCCCAGCAACGGGGCGACTTCGCCCGCGCGGACCGTGAACTGCACCTCGCCCTGGGACTCGCCGAGGACCTGAGGGACACCGTGCGTCTGCGGCTGCTGCGCTCGGTGGCGGTCACCGGCCCGGACGGCCGGCCGCGGGTGCGCCGCGACGCCTCGCGCGGCGAGATGCAGCGCCTCGGACTGAGGTCGACCAGGACCACCGTCCCACCGCTCGACGCCGCCGACCTCCCGCCCGCCGACGGCACGGCCCCGCGCCGCTGCCCGCGGTGCGGGGCGACGACGGCGGCCCGCGGCGCGAGGTTCTGCGAGGAGTGCGGCGGCCTCTTCGACGAAGCGGCTACGGGCGGTACGTCCGTGGACGCCCCGTGAGCGCGTCGGCCGGCGTCCCCCGCGGACCGCTCCGGGAGACGGCGACCCGCTGGAGAACCCGCGCCCGCGCCGTCCACCCGGTGCGCCGGCTGCGCTGGTTCCGGGCCGGCGCGCTCACCATGGTGCTGGCCACCGCGCTGATGTTCCTGCTGGTCTCGACCCGGGCCGACGCCCAGCTGGCCGCCGCGCGGCGCACCGGCGACGCGATCGCGGACATCGCCCGGGCCCGCCGGACGGCCGTCGCCGCCGACGAGGCGCTCGCGAAGGCCGCCGACACCGGACAGGTCACCCTGATCGGCACGGGCACGGATTTCGCCAACGACACCGCGCGGGTCAACTCGCTCGTCACCTCGGCCGCCGAGGGCAACGCGGCCGGCAGCCGGGGCCGGGCCCAGTTCCAGTTCGTGCAGGGCCAGTTGACGACCTGTGTGCAGCTCGCCAACACCGCCGTGCGCGACAACGCCCGCAGCGGCCGGGCCGGCCTGGACTCCGCCCGCCAGGCACTCACCGCCCCTCGCGCCAAGGAGCCGGGGACCGGAGCGCCCATCCCCGGCACGGGCGGCCTCACCGCCTCGCTCTCCGACCTGGAGGAGATGCAGCGCCAGGCCCTCGACGTCCAGCGCCGGTCGTACTGGCTCGACCCCGTCCACGTCTGGTCCCTGCTCGTCGGACCGGCGGTCGCCCTGCTGCTGTGCGTCCTCGCGACCCGCCGGGTGATCGCCCGTCACTTCCGCCGCCGCGTCGGCCCGTCGCTGCCGGCCGCACTGCAGGCCACCGCCGGGGTCGGCATCACCACGAGCCTGCTGTGCCGGCACGACGCCCAGGCGCTCGCCCGGGACCCCCTGGTCGGACACTGGGCGACGACGGCCCTCGCCCTGGGGCTGCTCACGGCCGCCGGGGTGCTCGCCCACCTGGGCTACCGGCCCCGCCTCGCCGAGTACCGGTTCCCGCGGTCATGACCGCCCTGACGGCCCGGATCACACGCTGCGTCCTCGTGCTCGGTCTGCTGCTCGCCGCGGCCGGCTGCGGCGGCGGGCCGCGGCACGGCCGGGTGACGATCATGATTCCCTGGTCCGGCGCCGAGTTCACGGCGTTCTACTCGGTCGTCGAGTCCTTCGAGCACGACACCGGCATCCAGGTGGACGTCCAGGTCACCCGGGCCCTGACCCAGCAGCTGGACGCCGCGGTGGCGGCCGGGGCGCCGCCCGACCTCGCCATGCTCCCGAGCCTGGGAGCCATCTACCGGTACGCGGACGAGGAACGGGAGGAGGACCGGGAGCTGCGACCGCTGCACGTCCCCACGAGCACCTATCTGGAGCCGTTCCGCGGGCTGGCCGAGGTGCGGGGCGGGGTCTACGCGGTGCCGGCCAAGGTGGACGTCAAGAGTCTCGTCTGGTTCGACCCGACGGTCACCGAGCGGCCGTCACCGGCGGTGCTGCGGACGTCCGGGACGTGGTGCCTCGGACTGGAGTCCGGCCCCACCTCCGGCTGGCCGGGCGCCGACTGGATCGCCGACCTGCTGCTCGCCCAGGGGAACGGCGACGCCTACACCCGGTGGCTCACGGGCCGTCTGCCGTGGAACTCGGCCCCGCTCAAGGAGGCCTGGACCACCTGGCGGCACCTCGTCGGGACCGGTGCCGGGGACGCGGCCGTCCGCAACTTCGCCGAGGCGGCCGCCGGGATGACCGCGGAGCCCCCCACCTGCTCCCTCACCCACGGCGCGCTGTCCGCCATGGGCTTCAAGAAGGGGCAGAGCCACGACTACACGACGTACTCCTCGACGCGTCGGCTGGAGGTCTCGGCGGACTTCGTCGGCATGTTCACCGACGACAACCCGAGCGCCGAGACGTTCATCGCCTATCTCGCGGGGACCAAGGCCCAGCAGGCCTGGGTGAACCAGGGGGAGGGGGCCGCGTTCTCCGCCGACAGCCGGGTCACCTACCGCGACCGCGTGCAGCGGCGGATCGCCGGGCTGCTGCGGCCCGGCTCCGGCCACACGCTCTGCTTCGGCGCCGCCGACGCGATGACCCCGGACGTGTCGGCCGCCTTCTACCGGGCCGTCCTCGACTACGCCACCGACGCGACGACGGATCCCACCCCGCTCCTGGACGCCCTCGACGAGGTCCAGGAGAAGCTCGGCAGTTCACCCGTCCCCTCCGGCAAGCTCTGTTCCGGCCGCCCGGGCTGACGCCCGGCGAAGGTGAGCGGGTCCGCGGACTCGGACCGTCCGCGGCCGCGGCAGCCGGGCCGGCAGGTCGTCGAGCGTGACCGGACCGGTGAGCAGTCCCGACGCTTCCCGCACCACGAACGGCGAGACCCGCCGACGCCGCAGTTCCTCGAAGGCGCGGCCGCGTCCGGGGCTCGGTCGGCGCATTGGTGATCAACTCGGAGTCGTCCTTGCTGATCAGGCCGAGCCGCTCCGGGGTCACCGGGCACAGCCGCACGAGCGCGTTGCTCAGCGCGTCGAGCGCTCCGAGTGGGCGATGGGCCAGGACCCGGGGGCCATCTCGCCGACCATGTGCTGGAACACCACCACGATCATCGCCACGGCGAAGGCCGCGCCGTGACTGAGCGCGGCGGGCAGGCCCAGCCGGTGCGGCAGCGGGTCCGTCTGGTGCGAGATCACCGGCTTGGACACCGAGCCGAGACCCAGCGCGATCGCCGCGCCCGCGCCCCGCGGAACGCGGTCAGCCCGCGCGCCTCCCGTACCGCGCGATGATCCGCTCGGCGCCCCGCTCGGCGAGGGCGCGTCGCCGGTCCCGGCGTGAGCGCCGTACGGCGGTCCGCGCCCGCGGGGCCGACGGCGGAGCCGCGAGGTCGGCGAGCCGGCCGGCGGCACGTGACAGCTCCGCCTGGAGCCGGCGGCGGCGCCCGGAGGTGCCGGCCCGCAGCACCGCGGCGTAGAGCCCCTCGACCTCGGCCATCGCGGCCCCCAGCCGGAGGTCGGCCTCACGCATCCGCCGCATGAAGGCCCTCCGGTCATTGAGATGTGCGCAACACTGCAAGCTCTCTACCCATCCGGGACCCGGGCGTCCCACTGCCGTCATCCATGACGCGGAGAACGGGGGGCAGAGCTTCGGCCAGGTGCGCAACGCGTTCATCCGGGGCGTCAACCGGGCGGGCGGCGCCGAGATCGCCCGCCACGACGTCTCCGAGGACGCCTCCGCAGAGCCCTGCCGGACCGGCGCCCGGTCACCGGTGGCGCAGGGTGCCGACGGCCCTGAGGACGCGGACCGCCCCGTTCTTCAGGGCGGGGTGGCCGCGCACCACGCGGTGGGCGGCGCGCAGGGGCTCGTGGCGGAGCCAGTGCAGGGCCGCGGCGGGGTCCGCCGTCCTCAGGGCTCCTTCGTGGACCAGGAGGTCCCCCGTCTTGAAGGAGTTCTTGTACGGGGCCTCGCCCCGGCCGAAGTCCACGAGCCGGATGCCGGACTCGGCGGCGGCCTCGATCATCCGCAGATAGAGGATGCGGCCCGGTGAGTACGTGGCGAGGGCCCGGTCGTACGAGGGGAACCAGCAGGACAGGACGGTGCGCGAGCGCAGGCCGAAGTGGGCGGCGACGGGCCGGCCGGCCGCGTAGAGCACCGAGAGGGTGCCCGAGCAGTCCGGGGCCTCGGTCGCGGCGAGGCCGTCCACCAGCCGGGCGATCCACGGCTGGGCGAAGGGATCACGCCGGCCGGTGCGGCGGTAGTGGGCGGACTTCCAGGCGACGAGCGTGCGCAGGGCCGCCGGGCTCCGGTCGTCGTGGACGAAGCGGACCGGCCCGATGTTCCGGGTCATCCGGCGTTCCTGGGCCCGTGCCGTCTTCAGGAAGCCACGGGCGTGGGCGCGCAGATGGTGCTCGTAGTGCGCGAACCCCTGGGTGAGGTCGACGACGGGGGAGGCGAACTGGCCCGTCGCGTACGGCAGGAAGAGGTCCTGGCCGCTTTCGAGGTGGTTGAACTCCCAGGTGTTCAGGGCGCAGGCCCGCATCAGGTGGTGCGGGTCCACGCGCAGGCCGGGGTCCAGGACGGCGCCCTGGCAGTCGGAGACGCCCAGGCCGACGGCCCGGCCGCAGCCCCAACGGCCCTGCTGGTACGGGAAGTAGCCGACCGTACGGCCGTTGCGGCGCAGGACCGCCACCCGGGTGTCGTGCCGTACCCGGCCGACGGCCTGGCTGAACTGGGCACTCATGAACGGGTTGGCGGCGGTCGTGGTCGCGGCCCGCAGCTCGTTCCAGTGGTCGAGGTCTGCGGCGGTCAGATCACGGGGGCGCACGATGGAGATACGCGGAGCAGTGGTGGTCATGGCCCCTCCATCGTCGATGAGACGCGCAGGTCAGGCGCCCGGAACGGGAAAACCGGCCTATGTGAACGTTCAGCCGAGGAGTCACGGGGACGGGTGAACCGTGCTCGACCCCGGATCCGGGGATGCGCAGGGGAAGGAAGTGATAGTAACCGTTTGCTGGAATCGAGGGGTCGGCGAGGACTTCCGAGGGTTCAGGTGAGTGACCGATGCAGTAACGTCGCGGTGTGATGCTGACGGGAAATGACTCCGGCGCGGGCCCCGAGCCCAGGGATGCCAAGCGTCGACGGAAGAACATCGCAGGCGGCGACCGCCCGAGCACGATCCGTGAGGTGGCCCAGCGGGCCGGGGTCTCGGTAGCAACCGTTTCCAGGACGCTGGCCGGCAACTACCCGGTCTCCGCCGCCACCCGGAAACGGGTCATGGCCGCGGTGGAGTCGCTGCACTATGTCGTCAACGTGCACGCCAAGGCCCTCTCCGGGCAGGTCGCCGGGCCCATCGCCCTGGTGCTGCGGGACATCACCGGGCCCTCGCTCGCCCATGTCGCCGCCGGGGTGGAGCAGGAGGCGGCGCTGCGGGGCCGGCTGAGCCTGGTCTGCGCGACCCACGGGGACCCGGCGCGCGAGAACGACCTGGTACAGCTCATGCGCGAGCAGCACGCGGCCGCGGTCGTGCTGGTCGGCGGCGCCGTGCAGGACGAGGCGTACTTCCGGCGCATGGCCGAGTACGCGCGTGCCCTGGACGCCGCCGGCTCCCGGCTGGTGCTGGTGGGCCGCCCGCCGCTGCCGGCGGACCTCCCGGTCACCGTCGTGGACTACGACAACCGGGGCGGGGCCTTCCAGGCCGCGGACCATCTCCTCTCCCAGGGCCACCGGCGCGTCCTCCTGCTCGGCGGCGATCCCGGGCTGAGCACCGGGATCCAGCGGCGGGAGGGCCATCTGCACGCCCTGCGCGCGCACGGGCTGCCGTACGAGGAGGAACTGGACGTCCCCGGTCTCTACACCCGTGTCTCCGGCTACCAGCGCACCCGGGACGCGCTCAGGTCGGGGGTGGAGTTCACCGGGGTCGTCGCGGGCACCGACATGGTCGCGCTCGGCGCGCTCGCCGCACTGCGCGACGCCGGTCGGGACGTCCCCGGCGACGTCTCGGTGGTCGGCTTCGACGACGTCCCCTTCGCCGCCGACCTCATCCCGTCGCTCACCTCGGTGCGGGTGCCGTACGAGGAACTGGGCCGTACGGCCGTCCGGCTGGCGCTGGAGCGGACCGAGCGCATGACCGGCGACGACCACGTCATCCTCAGCACCCAGCTGGTCGTCCGCCGGTCCGTGCGCCCGCCGGGAAAACATGACGGAACATGACAGGTATGGCGGCAAGCATGGGCGGGCCAGGACGACGTTCCCCGACATGAGGAGTCCCCGTGCACAGCCGTCAGACCGTCATCCCCCTGGGGTGTGAGGAAGCAGCCCGCGACGGAGCCGTTCCGCCGGAGCGGGCCTGGCTCGGTGTGGTGTCGGCCGAGCACGCCCGCCATGCGAGCCGGCACGGCTGGATCCAGCTCAACCACGGCGACCGCCGCAACCTCGCCCGGCTGCGCCGGGGGGACGGGTTCGTCATCTACTCGCCCACCGAGCGCAGGGGCGACCGGGCGAAGCTGCGCGCCTTCACGGCGCTGGGGACCGTCGCCGACGGTGAGCCCCATCTCGCCGACGAGATGGTGGACATGGGCGCGAGAGGCATCCTGAGGCCCTGGCGGCGGACCGTGGACTTCGCTCAGGTGCACGCCGTCGGCCTGCACACCGTCACCCACGAGCTGCTCCTGACCCGGGAGCGCACCTGGGGCTACGGACTGCGCTTCGGGCTGCTGCCGCTGGCCGTGGCGGACTTCGAGGTGCTGCGCCGCGCGATGCAGCGATGAGGGGCGGTCACCGCGGTCGCCTACGGGGCCGCGCGTGCGGTGAGCAGCGGTTGGAATCCTGACTCCTCCGGCGTCCGCCACCCGGGGGCCAGGAAACCCGCGTCGGTCACCAGCGCGGTCAGACGGTCCCGGTCGTAGTCCTCGCCGTCCTCGTGCCAGTGCCAGTGCTGGAAGGAGACGGTCCGCTCCGCCCCGCCCGTGGCCCGGTGGACCTGCGGAGGTGTCGACGCGGGTCGGTCGCGCAGCAGGTCGTCGTAGGGGCGGGTGCTGAGCAGCAGCCGGCCGCCGGGACACAGGACACGGCGCGTCTCCGTCAGCGCGGTGTCCACGTCCCGGGCCGTCAGGAGGCGCGGCAGGGAGTTGTCGGCGCAGACGACGGCGTCGAAGCGGGCCTTCGCGAAGGGCAGTCGGCGCAGGCCGGCGGCGGCCGTGCGCAGCGGGACCTCCCTGAGCGCGGCCTCCCGGGCGGCCCGGGGGCTGAGATCCGTCCCGGTGACCTCGTGCCCGCGCAGGGCGAGGCCGACGGCCCGGGTGCCGATCCCGCAGGAGCAGTCCAGGACTGCCGCCCCGGCCCGGCCCAGCAGCGCGTCGAGGACACGGCCCTGCCTCCCGGACGCTCGCGCCCCAGTCCGGCGGGCGGGTTCACGGCCCTCCAGGCCCTGCACGACGACCCGCGTCTCGCGGCGGCGGCCAACCTCGACGGGGTGCTCGCCCACGTCCAGGAGGAGGGCACCACCGGTCATCCCTCCACCGTCGCAGCCGACGGCCTCGACCGCCCCTTCCTCCTCCTCGGCAAGGACGGCAACGACCTCGGCACGGTGCCGTCCTGGCGATCCCTGTCGGCACAGCCGCGGTCCGCGCCAGGGCCTCATCCTGCGGGGCGCCGCGCACGGGACGTACACCGACGCGGAGCCGCTCGTCCCCCGGATCGCGCACCGGCTGGGTTTGCCGCGCGCGACCGTCGAGGAGAACATCGGCACCCTCGCCCCGCACCGGGCGATCACCGCCCAACGGGCCTGCCTCACCGCCTTCTTCGACCGCCGGCTCGGCCGCCGGGGCGACGAGGGCGCGTTCGACCGCCTTCCGGAGCGCTACCCGGAGCTGCGGATCTTCTCCTGACCCGTGCCGCCCCGGGCGTTGTCAGTGGTCCGGAGGAAGATGCCGATCATGACGTCGCCCCTGACCTCGCCGCTGACCCTGCCCGCTTCCCTGACGGCCGCCCGCCGGGTCGATCCCACCGGCGACGGATGGGGATTCGTCACCCATCACGCCGTGGCCACGCCCGCGGGCGACACCTACGTGGTGTCCGGGGCGGGGCGCTATCGATGGGAGGCCGAGGGGACGACGGATCCCGCCGAACGGAACTTCCGCTGTCAGCTCATCACCCGCTACGGCGCCGACGGACGGCCCGTCGCCGTCGCCCTCCACGGACAGCCGCGGCCGGACGGCACGCCCTCGGCGATCGAGGAGGGCACCGAGCCGACGCTGGCGGTCCTCCCGGACGGAACCGTGGCCGTCAGCTCGAAGCCGGGCAGCACCCATCTGATCTCCGCGGACCTCAGCCGGGTCCTGGCCTCCTGGCGGATGCCCTGGGGCTGGCAGGAGGAGAAGGAGCGCAACGGCGACCCCTACGCCGCGTCGATATCCGTCACGCCCTCGGGCCGGCTGCTGTGCGTGACGCCCGAGTACGGGCTGAGCAACTCCGCCGGCGCCCACCCCAACGTCGTCGCCCTCACCGAGCCCGGCGAGCCGCTCGCCCCCGGTTCCAAGGCCACGCTCCGCGCCCTCGCCACCCACGACGCACGCACCCACCGCCAGACCGACGCCGACCTGTACCCCCACGTCCGCTTCCGGGGCGCGCCGGTGGGCCGCGACAACCGCCCCTCACCGTCGCTGACGGAGATCGTGTCCCGGGACTCCGCCCGCTCCTTCGACTACCACGACTGCACGCTGGGACGGCCGGCGGCGCTGGGCGACGACCTGTTCGTCGTCCCCGTCTTCGGACGCCTCCACCGCTCCGGCAACCGGGGCCAGGTCTTCACCTTCGCGCTCCTCGACGACCGGGGCGCGGTCCGGGGCCGCCTGGAAGGGCTCCACCGCTACGAGGACAGCCCGTTCACCGGCTTCTGCTTCACCGTGGTCGGCGACCCGTACCGCGCCCGGGCCTTCCACCTCAACCGCTTCGGCCTGTACGCCTGGAGCGCCGACGGCCGGCTGCGCGCGCGGATGTCCACCGAGGACAAGCCGTACAAGGCGCTCACCCACTTCACCCTCCTGGAGGCCACACCCGCCGGTGAACTCCTCCTCGCCCACCGCAAACAGCACCTGCTGCTCCGCGTGCCCGTCCCGGAGGACCTCGACGGCCTCGCGGCCGCGGTGGAGGCGGCGCTGAAGAGCTACGCCCGCGGGCGGACGGCCTGGAAGAAGGAGTACGCCCCGGTGAACTGGCACTGGGTCGACGGCTCCGCCCGGGTGCACCACCTGTGAACCCGGCCGGAGCCGTCGGGAGGGGCCGGGCTCACGCCGTCGGGGCGGGCAGCCACAGGTCGGGGCCGAACACCTCGTACCGGATCCGCCGGGCCGGGACGCCGGCGCGCAGCAGAGCGCCCCGCACCTCCCGCATGAAGGGCACCGGTCCGCACAGGAACACCGTGGCGTCCGCGGGCAGTTCGATCCCGTCGAGGTCCATCAGACCGGCCCGGGCGGCGGGCTCCTCCGCTCCGGGGCGCTCGTACCAGAACGTGGCACGGGCGCCCGGCAGCCGCTCCACGAGGTCGCGGGTCTCGGCCCGCAGCGCGTGCTCGGCGGGGGAGCGGTCGGCGTGCAGGACCAGCACCGGGCGGGTCGAGCCGAGGGCGGCGAGGTGGGCCAGGATGCCGGTCATGGGCGTGCAGCCGATGCCCGCCGAGACCAGGACCACCGGTGTGCCGGCGTCGGCCGGCTCGTCGAGGAAGACGTCGCCGAACGGCGCGGACAGCATCAGCTCGTCCCCCGCCCGGACCTGGTCGTGCAGCAGGGTGGAGACCTCCCCGTCCGGTCCGTCCACCGACCCCGCGACCCGCTTGACCGTGATCCGCCGCAGCTCGCCGCCCGGGTCACAGGACAGGCTGTACTGCCGCAGCTGACGCACCCCGTCGGGCATCCGGACCCGCACGCTCACGTACTGGCCCGCCCGGGCGTGCGGCGCCGGCGCGCCGTCGGCGGGACGCAGCAGGAACGACGCCACGTCCGCGGTCTCCTCCCGGCGCTCGACGACCGTCCAGGGCCGCCACACCTCGCCGGGCGCGACCCCCGCGTCCTGGTAGAGCCGGGCCTCCCGCCCGATCAGGGCCCCCGCCATCAGCCAGTACACCTCGTCCCAGGCGGCCGCGACCTGAGGGGTGACCGCGTCGCCGAGCACCTCGGCGATCGCGCCGAACAGGTACTTGTGGACGATCGTGTACTGGTCGTCGGTGACCCCGACGGCCGCGTGCTTGTGCGCGATCCGGTCCAGGAGCAGGTCGGGACGGGCGTCCGGGGCGTCCAGCAGCGCGGTGGCGAACCCGGCGATCGAGGCGGCGAGGGCCTGCCGCTGGGCGCCGCTCGCCTGGTTGCCGCGGTTGAACATCCCGTCCAGCAGTTCGGGCCGGTCGCCGAACATCGTGGCGTAGAACCGTGTGGTGATCTCGTCGAGCGCTCCGGCGACCGCGGGCAGGGTGGCACGGACCACGGCGGCGGATTCTGCGGACAGCATGGAGCCTCCCGGGCAGGGCGTGAGCTAAGGGTGGGCGCCGCTTCGGTTCGGGGCGGCGCACCTCTGTCTAGCAGGCGAAATCCCGGATTCGGGGCCCGATCGGCCGTCGAGGGCGAAAAGGGGACCAATGGCCCCGGGAGTCCGGGAACATCGGCCCGGCGGGCGGCCCGGCCGCCGGGCCGTACGCCGGGACACGACCGCCCTTCGGCCCGGGGACCGGGCGCAGTAGGGCCGACAGGCCCTGGCCCTGCGGTCCCGGATGGCGCAAGATCTCCATAAAGGCCAGGACCGGTCACCCCCGCGTACGGGGCGGGGCCGGCCCAGGCGTCCCACGGCATGAACGAGGAGCGATCCGATGGCGGACGGCGAGCGTCCCGAACCCGAGAGCCCGATCCGGGTCTTCCTGCTGGACGACCACGAGGTGGTCCGGCGCGGGGTGCGCGACCTGCTGAACGACGAGCCGGACATCACCGTGGTCGGCGAGGCGGGCACCGTGGAGCAGGCCCTCGTACGGGTGCCCGCGCTGCGCCCCCAGGTGGCCGTGCTCGACGTACGGCTGCCGGACGGCGACGGCGTGACCGTCTGCCGCGAGCTGCGGTCGAGCATGCCGGAGCTGGTCTGTCTGATGCTGACCTCGTTCGACGACGAGGAGGCCCTGCTCGACTCGATCATGGCCGGCGCCTCGGGCTATGTGCTGAAGCAGATCCAGGGCACGGACCTGGTGTCCGCGGTCCGCACCGTCGCCGCCGGGCAGTCGCTGCTCGACCCCAGCGCCACCACCCGGCTGATGGCCCGGCTGCGTCAGGGCCAGGAGCCGGAGCCCGAGCCGGACGCCCTGCCGGGCCTGACGGAGCGGGAGCGCGAGATCCTGGCCCTGATCGGCGAGGGGCTGACCAACCGGCAGATCGGACAGCGGCTGTACCTGGCCGAGAAGACGGTCAAGAACCACATCTCCCGGCTGCTCGCCAAGCTCGGCGTGGAACGGCGCATCCAGGCGGCCGTCATCGCCACCCAGGCCCAGGACCGGCTCCGGCAGAAGGGGAACTGAGGCAGAAGGGGCACTGCCCCCGCGCGCCCGCGCCCGCGCACCCGTTCCGCCCGGTACGGCAAGGGACCCATGGCCCCTTGCCGTACCGCTGTGTTCAGGCGCTCTCCCGGGCCCCGATCACCTCGCGCCCGGTGACCATGCCGGGCTCGATCCGGACGAAGACGCCGTCCCTGATCGGCATCCACGAGGTGGGACCGCTCTCGGACAGCCGGTCGTGCTCGGCCGGGTCGGTCACCACGGCGGCCTGCCCCGTGACGACGACGCTCCAGCCCGACTGGGTCGCCGCGTGCCACTCGTCCGCCTCGAAGGCGACCACGACGCCGTCGATCGCACGGACCAGGTCGGAGGCGGCCGAGGTGCGCAGCACGACGGAGGCGTCCGGGTCGAGGGTGAAGTTCACGGGGAGGACCGCGGGCAGCGCGTGTCGGGTGTACACGACACGGCCGACCGGCACCTTCGCCAGCAGGCGCAGGCACTCCTGTCGGTCGAGCACGCGAAAGGCATCGTTCTGAACCATCCGTCCATCGTGGGACGTGCCGTCGGGTCCCGGTAGGGCCGGACGGCCTGTTCTGGGCAGCCGAAACGGACCGCCGGACGGAGCGGGACGGGGCGGAGGGCCCCGCGACATGAGTGTCGCGGGGCCCTCCGGGTGCGGTGCGGGATCAGACGGCGCTGTCGGCGCCCCACGGGGCGTACAGGTCGAGCAGCCGGGTGCGGGTGGAGCGCAGCCGGTGGGCGAGGACGTCCCCGACCCACTGGCCGACCGCCCGGCCCAGTTCCGGGTCCTCCTCGCACATCATGCGGACGGCCGTGGCGTCGAACTCGTACGCCCGCACCGGTGTCGCCGCCTCCGCGCCCAGATGCCAGACGTGGGGGGTGAACAGCCAGGACCAGCCGACGAGTTCGTTGTGCCGCAGGGACTCGATGACGGCCGCGCGACGGCCGGGCACATGCATGTCGAGGTCGACGGTGCCGGTACGGACGATCCAGAACCGGTCGGCCCGGCCGCCCTCCTCGAACAGCCTCGTCCCCTGCGGGAAGGACACCTCGCGGGCGACGCGCAGGAGCCGCTCACGGTGCTCGGCGGGCAGGGCGCGCAGCATGCTGGGCGCAGGGATGTCGATCATGGCGTGCCTCCGGGCGGGTCGGCGGGATCTGCCATGTCCAGCATGTTCCCGGCGCCCGTCGGCGGGCCATGGGCCGTCCGGTACCCGGTCCCGGCCGGTCGGCCCCGGCCCCGGACAGGGCATGCTGAGGGCATGCGCACCGTCGGCGTGGACCTCTCCGCGCGCCCCCGTCGTACCGCCGTGTCCGTGATCGACTGGTCCGGGGAGCGGGCCGTCGTGCACGCCCCGGTCCTGCGCTGCACGGACGAACGCCTGCTGGAGCTGCTCACCGCGCTGGGGGAGGGGGACCGGGCCGGCGTGGACTGTCCGTTCGGCTGGCCCGTCGCGTTCGTCGAGGCGATGGCCGCCCACGCCGCACCGCACCCCGGCTGGCCGGGCCGGGACGCCGAGGGCGACGACGATCTCCGTGCCCTGCGCTACCGGCGCACCGATCTGCTCGTCGCCCGGCACGCCCCGCGCTTCCCGCTGTCGGTCTCCTTCGACAAGCTCGGCTCCGTCGCCGCCCGCTGGGCCCGCCTCCAGGCGCGGCTGGCACGGCTCGGCCACCCGGTGGACCGCACGGGGGCCGGCCGGGTGGCCGAGGTGTACCCGGCCGCCGCCCGGCACCGATGGGGGCTGTCCCTCGGCACCGTGGACGAACTGACCGCCGCGGCACCCTGGCTGCGCCTTACCGGCCCGGCACGGCAGACGTACGCCGCCGACCGGGACGCCTACGACGCGCTCATCGCCTCGCTGACCGCCCGCGCGATCGGCCTGGGGCGCACCGCGTGGCCCACCGCCGAGGACGCCGGACCCGCGCGCACCGAGGGCTGGATCCACCTCCCCGAACCGCACTCCCTCGCCGGCCTTCTGCACGCCTGACGGCTCGGCCGACGGCTCGGCTGACGGACCGTCATGGAGTATCGGCCGTAGGGCCGTTCGGCCCCCGGTAAGGACCTCAGGCCCCTGCCGTCCCGGGGGCACCGGACCGGAGACTTGCGGTGCATCCCCCAAGGAGGTCCGCACATGTCCGTCATCACCGTCGGTCTCGACGGCTCGCCCGAGAGTCTCGCCGCCGCGGACTGGGCCGCCCGCGAGGCGGCCCAGCAGGAGGCGCTCCTGCGGCTCGTCCACGCCGAGGAACCGGTGGTCCCCCTGTACGCGCCGCTCGGCGGCATCTCCGCGCCCGGTGTGCTCGCCGGGCAGCGTGACTGGGCCGCGCACCTGCTCCGGGAGACGGAGTCCCGGCTCGCGCGGCGCCGCCCCGATCTGCGGATCACCGCCGAGGAGACCCGGCAGGAGGCGGTGCCCGCCCTGCTGGACGCCGCCGCACACGCCGACCTGCTGGTCCTGGGGTCCCGCGGCCTCGGCACGGTCACCGGGTTCCTGGTCGGCTCCGTCGCCCTGGCCGTCGTGGCACGTTCCGAGCGGCCCGTCGTCCTCGTCCGGGCCGGGGAACGCGCGGAGGACGAGCATCTGCCGGACGCCGCCGGAGCCGCCTCGCAGACCACGCCGTACCGCGACGTCGTGCTCGGCCTGGACGTCGCGAACCCGGCCTCCGCCGTCCTCGAGTTCGCCTTCGAGGCGGCCCGTCGCCGCGCCGGCGGGCTGCGGGTCGTGCACGGCTGGAACCCGGCGGCCGTCTACGGCTACGGCGCCGTCCTGGACGCCGGTCTCGACGCCGAGCTGGCCGAGGAGGCACGGCACCGGCTGAGCGAGGTCCTGCGGCCCTGGCGGGACAAGTTCCCCGGCGTCGAGGTCCACGAACAGGCGGTCGTGGGCGGCGCCGGCCGCCATCTCGTGCACGCCTCCCGGGACGCCGCCCTGGTCGTCGTGGGCCGCGCGCCGCGCCGCACCCCGGTCGGCGGCCGCATCGGCCCCGTGACGCACGCCGTCCTGCAGCACGCCTCGGCACCGGTCGCGGTGGTACCGCACGACTGAGGGCGGCACCCCGCCCGGGCCCGCCGGCCGGGCCGGTCGGACCCCACCCGGGACCACCGGCCCCTGCCGCCCGGGCCCCCGGGAAACCACGCTGGAATCCGATCCCTTGCCCCAGGAGGTGGAGATCATGCTCCGCACTGTCACCGCAGGCCTCGACGGCTCGCCCGAGAGCCGGGCCGCCGCGGAGTGGGCGGCCCGCGAGTCGACCCTGCGCAGCCTGCCGCTCAAGCTCGTCCATGTCTGGGAGCCGGTGCCGGAGCCGATGGCCCAGGCCCCGCTCCTCGGCGCGGAGACCCAGCAGCACTGGACCGAGCGGATCCCGCGCGAGGCCGCCGAGGGCATCACGCTGCGCCACCCCGGCCTCGAGGTCATCACCGAGCAGCTCTACGGCCACCCCGGCGACGTCCTCGCCGAGGCGGCGAAGGACGCCGAACTGCTCGTCCTCGGCTCGCGCGGCCTCGGTGGCCTCGGCGGGTTCATGGTCGGCTCGGTCGGCCTGTCGGTCGTCGCGCACGCCGAGCGCCCCGTCGTGCTGGTCCGGGCGCTGGAACAGGCCGCGGACGAGCACGAGCCGGACCCGGTGGGCATCCCGTCCGCCGCGACCCCCTTCCGGCCGGTGGTCCTCGGCCTCGACACCGCGCACCCCGACGAGTCGCTCCTCGCGTTCGCCTTCGACGCCGCCCTGCGCCGCCAGACCTCGCTGCGGGTCGTCCACGCCTGGAACCCGCCGCCCTACTACGCCTACGGCACCCCCGCCAACCCCGCGCTGCACGAGGCACTGGCCCTCAACGCCGCCGAGGAGCTCGCCAAGGCGCTCAGCCCCTGGCGGAGCAGGTTCCCGGGCGTGGAGACCGTCGAGGTCACCCGCTACGGCAGCCCCGCGGTCCATCTGGTGGACGCCTCGCACGAGGCCTCCCTGGTCGTCGTCGGCCGGCGCGCCCGCCGCAACCCGGTGGGCAGCCACATCGGCCATGTCACCCACGCCGTCCTGCACCACGCCACCGTCCCCGTCGCCGTGGTCCCCCACGACTGACCCGTCATCCGCAGGAGTCACCCCATGAAGGCAGCGGTCGTCCGAGCGTTCGGCGAGCCCCTGGTCATCGAGGAGCGCCCCGACCCCGAACCCGGCCCGGGCCAGGTCCGGGTCCGGGTGGAGGCCTCCGGGCTGTGCCACACCGACATCCACGCCGCGCACGGCGACTGGCCCGTGAAGCCGAGCCCGCCGTTCGTGCCGGGCCACGAGGGCGTCGGCCTGGTCGAGAAGCTGGGCGAGGGCGTCACCCACCTCGCCCTCGGACAGCGGGTCGCCGTGCCCTGGCTGGGCACGGCGTGCGGACGCTGCGAGCACTGTCTGTCCGGCTGGGAGACCCTGTGCGAGCAGCAGGTCAACACGGGCTACGGCTGCGACGGCGGGTACGCCGAGAAGATGCTCGCCCGGGCCGACTTCGCCCAGCCGGTGCCCGACGGCGTCAGCCCCTTCGACGCCGCCCCGCTGACCTGCGCGGGCGTCACGACGTACAAGGCGCTCAAGGTCGCCGACGTGCGGCCGGCGCAGCTCGTCGCGATCTCCGGCGTCGGCGGGCTCGGCCATCTCGCCGTGCAGTACGCGAAGATCGCCGGCGCCACCGTCGCCGCGATCGACGTCACCGACGAGAAGCTCGACCTGGCGGCCGACCTCGGCGCCGACATCCTCATCGACGCCCGCAAGGAGGACGTCGGCCAGGTGCTCAAGGGGTACGGCGGCGCCCACGCGGCGATCGCGCTGGCCGTGAACGAGGCCGCCTTCTCCGCCGTGTACGCGGGTCTGCGGCGCGGCGGCAAGCTGGTCATGGTCGCCCTGCCCGCGCACGGCACGGTCCAACTCCCCATCTTCGACACGGTCCTCAACGGCACCTCCGTCATCGGCTCGATCGTCGGCACCCGCCAGGACCTCGCCGAGGTGTTCCGGCTGCACGCGGCCGGCCGCACCCGGGTCATCCACGAGACCCGCCCGCTGGAGAGCGTCAACGAGTCGATCGAGGCCGTGCTGCGCGGCCAGGTCAAGGCCCGGATCGTCTTCGACCTCGGAGCGGGCCGGTGAGGACCGACGACGAACGGCCGGTGGTCGTCGGCGTGGACGGGTCCGGGCCGAGCCTGCGCGCCGTGGACCGGGCCGCCGACGAGGCCGCGCTGCGCCAGGCGCCGCTGCGGGTGGTGTACGCCTCCCTCTGGGAGCGCTACGAGGGCACGGCGCTCGCCGGGGAGCACAAGCCCGACGAGGAGGTCCGCGCCGACGACATCGTGGCGGTGGCCGCCCGCCGGGCCCGCGAGCGCCGGCCGGAGCTGACGGTCTCGGCCGAGGTGGTGGCCGAGGAACCCGAGTACGTCCTGGTGCGGGAGGGACGCGACGCCTGCGCGCTGGTGCTGGGCACCCGGGGCCGGGGCAGCGTCCGCGAGATGCTCCTCGGCTCCGTCAGCCTCACCGTGGCCGCGCACGCGCACTGCCCGGTGATCGTGGTCCGCGGCGACGGCTTCGGCACGGAGCCGCACGGCCCGGTCGTGGTGGGCGTCGGAGCGCACGGCAAGGACTCCGCGGCGGTGCGCTTCGCCTCCGCGGAGGCGAGACTGCGCGGGGTGCCCCTGGACGCCGTACGGGCCTGGCGCCGCCCGGCGAGGGAGAGCGCGGACCACCCCCTGCTGACCGGCGAGCCCGCGCGCCTGCACGAGGAGCGGGCCGCCGAGGCCCTGGAGGAGGCCCTGGCGGACGTCCCGGCCGATGTCGAGCTGCGCCGCCGCACCGTCGAGGGCCCGCCCCGTGACGTCCTGCTGGACGCCTCCCGGGACGCCGGCCTGCTGGTGGTCGGCGCGCGGCGCACGCACGGGCACCTCGGGCTCCAGCTCGGCCGGGTCGCCCACGGGGTGCTGCACCGGGCGGACTGCACCGTCGCCGTGGTGCCCGAGCCGGAGTGAGGGGCGGGGGCGCTCAGAGATCCGCCGCGTGATCGGGGACGTACGTCCGCAGATCGCGCGGCGAGCGCTGGTAGCCGGTCGACGGCGGCCGCTGCGGCAGCTCCAGCACCGGCGGCGGCACCTCGCGGTACGGCACCGTGGACAGCAGGTGGGCGATCATGTTCAGCCGGGCCGTGCGCTTGTCGTCGCTCTCGACGACGTACCAGGGCGCTTCGGAGATGTCGGTGTGCACCATCATCTCGTCCTTCGCCCGGGAGTACGCCTCCCAGCGGGTGATCGACTCCAGGTCCATCGGCGACAGCTTCCAGCGCCGCAGCGGGTCCTCCAGCCGGCGCCGGAACCGCTCCTGCTGCTCGGTGTCGCTCACCGAGAACCAGTACTTGCGCAGCAGGATGCCGTCCTCGATCAGCATCCGCTCGAAGATCGGGCACTGGCGCAGGAACAGCTCGTGCTCCTCCTTCGAGCAGAAACCCATCACCTGCTCGACGCCGGCCCGGTTGTACCAGGACCGGTCGAACAGCACGATCTCCCCGGCGGCCGGAAGATGCTCGACGTACCGCTGGAAGTACCACTGGGTGCGCTCGCGCTCGGTCGGCTTCGGCAAAGCGGCGATCCGGGCCACCCGCGGGTTGAGGTGCTCGGCCACCCGTTTGATCGTGCCACCCTTGCCGGCCGCGTCCCGCCCCTCGAAGACCGCCACCAGCCGGACGCCGTTCGCCCGCACCCACTCCTGGAGTTTCACCAACTCCGTCTGGAGACGCAGCAGTTCCTTCTCGTACACCTTGCGCGGCAGCTCCGCCGCCTTCTTGCCGGCCATGGGACGTCACGCTACCCGCCCCGGGGCGGACCGGCGGGACCGGCGGGACCATCGGCGCCGGATGGGGCCGAGCGGCCCCTGCCGGCGCCCGCCGCGGCGCGCGAGGATCGAAGGGTCCCGCGGAGTGTCGTCGGACGCGGGAGCCGATCACGGAGGAGGCGAACCGTCATGACCGACAAGGTGCTGGTCACGTACGGGACCACCAACGGTTCGACGGCGGAGATCGCCGAAGCGGTGGCCGACGTACTGCGCAAGGACGGGTTGTCCGCCGAGGCGCGCCCGGCGCGCGACGTGGCGAGCGTGGCCGCGTACGACGCCGTGGTGGTCGGCGGCGGGCTGTACGCCGGACGCTGGCACAAGGACGCCCGCCGGTTCGTCCGGCGCCACCGCCGGATGCTGGCCGGACGCCCCGTCTGGCTCTTCAGCAGCGGACCGCTGGACCCCTCGGCGTCCGAGAAGGACATCCCGCCCGTACGGGGCGTGCGGCGGGCGATGACGGGGCTGGACGCCCGGGAGCACATCACGTTCGGAGGATGCCTCGAAGAGGGCGCCAAGGGCCGGGTGGCCGGGATGATCCTGCGCTCGGGCAAGGGCGGCGACTTCCGGGACTTCGCCGCGATCGAGACCTGGGCGGACGGGATCGCCCATGAACTGAACCGCTCGTAGGACGTTTCGACGCGTCCGCGCACCCCACGCACCCAAGCAGCCGCGAAAGGACGTGACGGCCATGGCCGAACAGACACCGACGCAGGTCTCGGAAGGGCCGCCCGCCGGCGATCTGGGCCGCCGGCTCGCCGCGCGGCGGGCCGTGCTGGGACTGTCGCTGCGGGAGACGGCCGACCGGGCCGGCATGGCCCCCAGCTACCTGGCCCATCTGGAGCGGCACCCCGGAGCCGCCCCGAACAGGGGCGCCCTGCTCAGCCTGGCGGGTGTGCTGGGGACCACGGTGTCGGCCCTCACCGGCGGCGACGCCGACCTCCCGCCCGGTGCCGGACAGGCCGGGCACACGCCCGAGTTCACCGAGCTGACCCGGACCGAGTGCGGCGATCTGCTCGCCACGCACGGCGTCGGGAGGCTGGCGGTGCCCACCGCCCAGGCGCCGGTGATCGTGCCGGTCAACTACAGCGTCGTCGACGGCGTGATCGTCTTCAGGACGGCGCGGGGCGCGACGCCGTCCCTGGCGGTCGGCTGCCCCGTCGCCTTCGAGGTCGACCGCATCGACGACGTGTTCAGCGAGGGCTGGAGCGTGCTGGTGCGCGGCCACGCCCGCATGGTGACCGACCTCGGCGAGGCGCAGCGCCTGGCACGGCAGGTCCACAGCACCCCGTGGGCCGGCGGCCGGCGTGACGTATGGGTGCGGATCCAGCCGTACGCCGTCACCGGACGCCGGATCGGCCGGCGCGCGGAGACGGAGGTCCCGGCCGGGTGACACGGCGACGGAGCGACACCGCGGGGGATCGGTGCCGCTCCTGCTTCCCAGGGTCGTACAGAAAGCTCCCTTTGCCCAGGTGCCGAACGTCCCGCTCCGGACGCCGTCCCGGCCCTCGGGGCCGGCCGGACCGGAGGACCGGGACCCCACTGGTTCCGCCCCGGTGCGCCGGGCACTACCGTGGCACATGATCGGACCGGTGGGTGTCCGGCATGGTCAGGGGACCTGGAGGAGCGCAGGTGGGAAGCCCCGAGGAGGCCCGGGTACGGCTGCCTCAACTGAGGCTCGACGAGTTGCTGGAGGAACTGCAGGCACGGCTGGACGCCGCCCGGGGCACCCGGGACCGGGTGCACAGCCTGCTGGAGGCGGTGCTCTCGGTCGGCCGGGAGCTGGACCTGGAGCAGGCGCTGCGCAGTATCGTGGAGGCGGCGGCGGTGCTGGTGGACGCCGAGTACGCGGCGCTCGGGGTGATCGGCCCCGACGGCAGACGGCTGTCCGCGTTCCACACCGTCGGGGTCTCCGAGGAGGAGATCGCCCGCATCGGCCCGTACCCCGAGGGGCACGGCATCCTGGGGGAGCTGATCCGCAACCCCGAGCCGCTGCGGCTGGCGAAGCTCTCCGAGCATCCCTCGTCGTACGGGTTCCCGCCCCACCACCCGCCGATGAACACCTTCCTCGGTGTCCCGATCCGGGTCCGCGACCAGGTGTTCGGCAACCTCTATCTGACCGAGAAGCGGGGCGGCGGCCAGTTCGACGAGGAGGACGTCTCCGTCACGCTCACCCTGGCCGTGGCCGCCGGTGTGGCCATCGACAACGCCCGGCTCTACGAGGAGTCCCGGCTGCGGGAGCGCTGGCTGGGGGCGAACGCGGAGATCACCCACAGTCTGATGTCGGGGGCCGAGCGGGCCGAGGTGCTCGGTCTGATCGCCGGGCGGGCCCGGGAGATCACGGGGGCGGCGCTGGCCGTGGTCGCCATGCCCATGGAGGAGACGGGCTCCCTCACCGTGGAACTCGCCCTCGGCGCGGAGGCGGAGGCGCTGCGGGGCCTGGTCCTGCCGGCCGGCGGGAACCTCATCGGCGAGGCGTTCTCCACGGTGGCCGCCGTGATCAGCGCGGACGTCACCGAGGACGAGCGGATGCCGGCGGGGCCCCTGCGCCTCACCGGGCTCGGCCCGGCGGTGGCCGTCCCGGTGGGCACCGGGGACAGCGGCGTACGCGGTGTCGTGCTGCTGGTCAGGGCGTCCGGGGACACCCCCTTCACCGAGAAGGAGACCGAGCCGCTCCAGGTGTTCGCGGGCCAGGCGGCGATCGCGATGGAGCTGGCGGAGCGCCGGCAGGACGCCGAGCGGATCGCCGTCCTCACCGACCGCGACCGCATCGCCCGCGATCTGCACGACCTGGCGATCCAGCGGCTGTTCGCCACCGGGATGACCCTCCAGAGCGCGGGCCGTTTCATCGAGCATCCCGAGGCCTCCGAGCGCGTCGCCCGGGCCGTCGACGACCTCGACGAGACCATCAAGATCATCCGGTCGACGATCTTCGGCCTGCGCACCCGGGACGGGGCCGCCGGCACCGGACTGCGGGCCCGCGCGGTCCGGGTGGTCGGCGAGGCGGCCCCCGTCCTGGGCTTCGCCCCGAGTGTGCGGATGGAGGGACTCCTCGACACCGACGTCCCGAAGGAGGTCGCCGACCACGTCGTGGCCGTCCTCTCCGAGTCGCTCACCAACATCGCCCGCCATGCCCGCGCGGACCGCGCCGAGGTCGTCCTGGCGACCGACGGCCGTGAGGTGCGTCTGTCGGTCACGGACAACGGCGTGGGCCTCCCGGACGGCGGGCGCCGCAGCGGGCTGCGCAACATGGCCGAACGCGCCGAACAGCTCGGCGGCACCTTCGAGCCGACCGGGCCCGCCGACGGCGGCACGTCACTGGTGTGGCGGGTACCGCTGAAGCCTTGACGGGTGCGGTGCAAGGCTGCGCTCGGGCAGGGCGGTGGGGAGGACGGACGGCGCGGACGTCGCCCGGATCTCCGGGATCCGGACCTCGACGGTCGTGCCGCCGCCGCGCAGGGGCGTGACGACGGGGTCGGCCACCGCCGAGGCCACCAGGCCGCCGCCGCCGGCGTCAGCGGGCGGCGGGACGCGACGGGCGCGGGCGTGAGGGGCGCGGGCGTGAGGGGCGCAGAATGTCTCCACGCCCCAGGCATGCAGGTCGCTCAGGCCAGGTCCACCCAGGTGCCCGTCGCGGCGGACCGGGTCATCGCCTCCAGTGCGACGGCGCTGCGCACCGCGTCCGTGAGCGTCGTGCCGTACGGCGTGCCCTCGGCGATCGAGCGCAGGAAGCGGTACGCCTCCACGACCTTCAGATCGTCGTAGCCCATACCGTTGGCGGCGCCGGGCTGGAACGCGCCGAACTCGCCCGCGCCGGGGCCCACGTACACCGTGCTCACCGGCTGGTCCTGGTACGTCGTACCGCGGCTGACGCCCAGCTCGTTCATCCGGCGGAAGTCCCAGAACACCGCGCCCTTCGTGCCGTGCACCTCGAAGCCGTAGTTGTTCTGCTCGCCGACCGAGACCCGGCAGGCCTCCAGGACGCCCCGGGCGCCGGAGGCGAAGCGCAGCAGGCAGTTGACGTAGTCCTCGTTCTCCACCGGGCCCAGCTCACCGCCGGTGGCGCGGCTGTGGCCGGCCGTCGCGCCGGTCGGACGGGCCCGCTCGGAGACGAAGACCGCGGTGTCGGCGGTGAGGGAGACGATGTCGCCGAGGAGGAAGCGGGCCAGGTCGACCCCGTGCGAGGCGAGGTCGCCCAGGACCCCGCTGCCGCCGCGCGCCCGCTCGTAGCGCCAGGTCAGGGCGCCCTCGGGATGGGCCGCGTAGTCGCTGAAGAGCCGGACGCGGACATGGGTGACCGTGCCGATCTCCCCGGAGGCGATCAGCTCGCGGGCGGCCTCCACGGCGGGCGCGTTGCGGTAGTTGAAGCCGACCGCGCCCTGCACCCCCGCCGCGGCGACGGCGTCGGCGACCGCCCCGGCGTCCTCGGCGGTCAGACCCACCGGCTTCTCGATCCAGATGTGCTTGCCGGCCCGGGCCATCGCGACGCCGATCTCCCGGTGCAGGAAGTTCGGCGCGGTGATGCTGACCGCCCGCACCCGCGGGTCCGCGGCCACCTCGCGCCAGTCCCGGGTGGTCGAGGCGAAGCCGAACTGCGCCGCCGCCTCCTCCGCCCGGCCCGGCACCTCCTCCGCGACCCGGATCAGCTCCGGGCGCAGGCCCAGCCGCGGATAGTGGTGCGCGATCCGGGCGTACGCCTGGGTGTGCACCCGTCCCATCCAGCCGAACCCGACGACGGCGACACCGAGCGTGCTTGCCATGACACCTCTTCGTTTTGGACCGTTCCACACAGCGACCTGCCTCACCCTGGGGCTCGAATCCACAGGTGTCAACCCCAGGACCACCCTTTGACAAGCCGGTCACCCTGTGGAACGGTCCACACCATGAGACCTCCGACGATCCGCGACGTGGCCGAACGCGCCGGTGTGTCGAAGTCCCTGGTCTCCCTCGTCCTGCGCGGCTCCGAACAGGTCCGCCCCGAGAAGCGGCAGGCCGTGCTGGCCGCCGTCGAGGACCTCGGCTACCGGCCCAACGCCGCCGCGCGCAGTCTGAGCGAGCGCCGCACCCGCTCGGTCGGCGTCCTTCTGAACGACATGCGCAACCCCTGGTTCGTGGAACTGCTGGACGGTCTCAACTCCCGCCTCCACGACAACGGGCTGCGCATGCTGCTCGCCGACGGCCACCTCAACCGCCGCCTCGGCGAGGATCTCACCCGCACCTTCACCGAACTGCGGGTCGACGGACTCGTCGCCGTCGGCACCCTGCCCCCCTCCGAGGCGCTGCGCGCCGCCGCCACCCACATCCCCACCGTGGTGGCGGGCGCCCGCGAGCCGGATCTGCCCCGGGTCGACGTCGTCGCGGGCGACGACGAGCACGGCGCGCGGCTGGCCACCGAGCACCTCATCGCCCTCGGCCACCGCCGTATCGCCCACATCGCGGGGCAGGGCGTCGTCGGCGCACTGCGCCGGCGCAGCTTCGAGACGGTCATGGGCGAGCACGGGCTCGCGGCGGACGCGACGGTGGAGCAGGGCGACCTGACCGAGGAGGGCGGCTACCGGGCCATGGTCCGGCTGCTCAGCACCCCCGAGCGGCCGACCGCCGTCTTCGCCTTCAACGACATCGCCTGCGTGGGCGCCCTGTCGGCGGCCGAGGAGTCGGGCCTCCAGGTCCCCCGGGACCTCTCCCTCGTCGGCTACGACAACACCTACCTCTCCCGGCTGCGCCACCTCTGGCTCACCACGGTGGACAACGCCGGCCACGACGTCGGCCGCGGCGCCGCGCAGCACCTCCTCGACCGCATCGAGAACCCGGCCCGCCCGAAGCGGACCGTCCTGTCGACGCCGACCCTGGAGGTACGGGGGACGACCGCGCCGCCCGCACGGAGCGGGGAGTGACGCGCACCACAGGGCCGTCCCGGGAACCCGGCCCCCGGCCGCTGCGACTACTGCATCGGTGCGGCGCGACCCGGTGACGCCGTGCGAGCCGACCTGGAGCGACGGTTGATGGACGAGTCCCGCACTTCCCCCCTGCCCGTTCTCTGCGGCTTCGCGCTGCTGCTCGCGCTGGTGTTCACGGTGTCGTACGCCACCGGTTCCGCCCTGAGGCCCGAGGCGCCCGCGACGCCCGCGCCCGGGGTGAGCACGGGGACCGTGCCGACCGGGTCCTCGCAGACGGGGGACATGGGTGCCACGGACGGCATGGACGGCATGGACGGCATGGACGACATGGGGCACTGATGTGCGACAGTCGTCAACTCCCCTTCTACATAAGGAAATTGACGCGAAGAAGTCGGGAACTCGACGGCGTCCGCGACCGACTACTGGTTCGTGACACCAGAGACAGAGACCGCCTTCGAGGCGATCCGCGCCGAGTTCGGCGCCGTATCGCTCGCGCGGGTCGAACGGATGCTGGAACCGGGCGCCGGGAAGGATCGGCATCCGTTGCGGAGAGCGGCCAAGTGGATCCTGCCGGGGCTCTCGCCCACGCCCTGGCACGATCCGTACGCCCACGCCGAACTCGCCCCCGTCGTCCACGCGTTGGAAGCGAACCATCAGGCGATCAAGCGGGAGCTGGACGCCGCCTGGGTCGCGCGCCGCGAGGCGTTCTCGGACTACGAGCACTATCTGACCCGGCAGGAGGACTGGCAGGCCCTCCATCTCTTCCGCGACGGCGCGCTCGTCGCGGAGTCGGCGGTGCTCGCGCCCACCGCCCATCGGGTGGTCAGGGAGACCGCCGTGGAGACGGAGAAGATCTGCCCGCTCCTGGAATGCCACTTCTCCACCCTGCTGCCGGGCGCGGTGATCGCCCCCCACTGCGACCTGTGGAACTTCAGCATCAACCTGCATCTCGCCGTGGACATCCCGGACGGCTGCCGCCTCACGGTGGCGGGGGAGACCCGGTCCTGGGAGGAGGGGAGGTGCCTGCTCTTCGACTACTCCTTCGAGCACGAGGCGCGCAACGAGGGCGCCCGCCCGAGGACCTGTCTGCTCCTCGACCTCTGGCACCCCGAGACGACGCTCCCGGAGCGGCGCGCGCTGACCGCGCTGTTCACGGAGATCCGCCGTCTGCTGGGCGAGAGCTGACGGCGGGGGGCGACGGACCATGGCTCTGCTCGTGCTGGCGCTGGCCCAGCTCGTCATCTCCCTCGACTACAACATCGTCTACGTGGCCCTGCCCGACATCGGCGCCGGGCTGGGATTCGACGACCACGACCTCCAGTGGGTGGTGAGCGCCTACGTCGTGGCCGGCGGCGGCTTCCTGCTGCTGGGCGGGCGGGCCGCCGACCTGCTGGGCCGCCGCCGGATGTTCGTCCTCGCGGCCCTGCTCTACGCGGGCTCGTCCCTCGTCGGCGGTCTGGCCCAGACCCCCGGTGTGCTGGTCGCGGTGCGGGCGGTCCAGGGCGTCGGCGGAGCCCTGCTCTTCCCGGCGACGCTGTCCCTGGTCAACACCCTGTACGAGGAGGGACCGGCACGGAACCGGGCCCTCGCGGTGTGGGGCGCGGCCGGGGCCGGCGGGCTCTGCCTGGGGTCCCTGCTGGGCGGGGTCCTGGTGGAGGCCTCCGGCTGGCCGTCCGTGTTCTTCGTCAACGTGCCCGTGGCGGGCGCCCTCGCCGTGGCCGGACGGCGCCTCTTCCCCGCGGACGGACCGCGCGACCGCACACGCCGCTTCGACCTCGCGGGCGCGCTGACCGCGACGGGCGGGGTCACCCTGCTGGTGTTCCTGCTGGTGCGGGCCCCGGCCCAGGGCTGGGGGACCCCGGCCGCCCTGACGAGCGCCGCGCTGTCCGCCGGTCTGCTGACCCTCTTCGTCGTCGTGGAGCGGCGCTCCCGCGACCCGCTCGTCCCGGTGCGGCTGTTCGCCCGGCGCGGCCTGCCGGCCGCGATGGGGGTGACGGCCCTGTTCAACGCGACGTTCAGCTCGGTGCCGTACTTCCTCACCCTGTACTTCCGCAACGTCCAGGGCTACAGCGCGGTCGCCACCGGCCTCGCGTTCCTCGTGCCGGCCGTGGTGGTCGCCGCCGGCACCCGGGCCGGTGAACGGGCCGTCGCCGTCGTGGGCGTGCGCCGGATGCTGGTCGGAGGCCTGGTGCTGGGCGCCGCCGGAGCGGCGGCCCTCGGTCCGGCGCTCACCCCCGACGGTTCGTACGCCGGACTCCTGCCGGGGATCGTCCTGCTGAGCCTGGGCCAGGGCGCCGCCTGGACGGGGATGTGGATCACCGCGTCCGCCGGGGTGGCCCCGGGAGACCAGGGCATCGCCTCCGGTCTGGCCTCGACCACCCTCCAGGTGGGCGGCGCGGTCGGCCTCGCCGTCCTGGTCGCCCTCGCCGGGGGCGTCGGGCAGAGCGCCTCCGGCCCCGGACTGCTCGACGGCATCCGTACGGCCGTCCTCGCCACGGCGGCCGGTATCGGCTGCGGCGCACTGGCGCTGCTCGTCCGCCGCGGCACCCCGAGTCCGTAACCCCACCCCTCCTCACCGCCTCCCCCCTTCCCCGTGTCCGGCCGCCCGGCCGTCCTCCGTCATGCCCTGGAGCCCTCATGTTCCCCACCCCCGCCGGTCCTTCCGCACCCGTGGCCGCCGTGCTGTGCGGGCTCGGCGGACGGCTGCCCGCCCGTGCGGTGACCAACGGGCACCTCGCCCGGCGGCTAGACACCGACGACACCTGGATCCGCACCCGGACCGGGATCCGCCGGCGGTACGTCGTCGAGCCCGGGCAGGCGACCTCCGACCTGGCCGTCGAGGCCGGCCGCCGGGCGCTGGCCTCGGCCGGTGCGGACCGGGTCGACGCCGTGCTGGTGGCCACGACGACCCCGGACCGCCCCTGCCCCGCCACCGCACCCGCGGTCGCCGCACGGCTCGGCCAGCCGGGAGCGGCCGCCTTCGACGTGGGCGCGGTGTGCACCGGCTTCGTCTACGGGCTCGCCTCGGCCGCCGGACTGATCGCGGCCGGGGTCGCCGAACGGGTGCTGCTCATCGGCGCCGACACCTACTCCACGATCGTGGACCCGCTGGACCGGGCCAACGCGATCATCTTCGGCGACGGTGCCGGAGCCGTCGTCCTGCGCGCGGGCCGGCCCGACGAGCCGGGCGCGGTCGGCCACTTCGACCTCGGCAGCGACGGCGCCCACGAGGACCTGATCACGGTCGCCGCCGGCGGCTCACGGCAGCGCTCCCGGCCCGGCGAACCCGGCCGCGAGGAGCGGCACTTCGCCATGCGGGGCCGGGAGGTCTACCGGCACGCGGTGACCCGTATGGCCGCGTCGGCGCGGGCCACGCTGTCCGGGGCCGGCTGGCGGACCGACGACGTCGACCGCTTCGTACCGCACCAGGCCAATCTGCGGATCCTGCACTCGGTGGCGGACGCGCTCGCCCTGCCCCGCGAGCGGTGCGTCACGCACGTCGAGTCCGTCGGCAACACGGGGGCCGCGTCCATCCCGCTGGCCCTCGCCGACGCGGCCCGCGCCGGGACGCTCCGGCCCGGCCACCGCCTTCTGCTCACCGCCTTCGGAGGCGGCCTCACCTGGGGCTCCTGCCTCCTGACCTGGCCCGAACTCCCCCTACCGGAACGGATCGCACCATGACCGACACCTATGAACGACTCGCCGACCTCCTCACCGCGCTGCACGACATCCCGCCCGCCCTCGTGCGGCCCGAGGCGACCCTCGGCGAGCTGGACGTCGACTCGCTGACCACGGTCGAGATCGGCATCCGCGTCGAACGCGACCTCGGTGTGGACGTCGGCGACGACGAACTCCGGCCGGACCTCACCCTCGGCGCCCTCGCCGCCCTCGTCGACTCCCGCCGAGCCACCACCGTCCGACCCCACGGGCCCGACCCCACGGAAGGAAACACACCCATGCAGATCAAGGACCAGCCCGGCGGCGCGATCGGCGCGACCGTCGAGGGCTTCGACCACCGCACGGCCTCGGACGCCGACCTGGCCGCCCTGAAGAACACCGTCTACACGAAGAAGATCGCCGTCCTGAAGGACCAGGACCTCTCCCCCCGGGAATTCCTCGCGCTCGGCAGGCGGCTGGGCCGCCCGGAGACGTACTACGAGCCGATGTACCGGCACCCGGAGGTCCCGGAGATATTCGTCTCCTCCAACGTCCCCGAGAACGGACGGCAGATCGGCGTGCCGAAGACCGGGAAATTCTGGCACGCCGACTACCAGTTCATGCCGGACCCCTTCGGTATCACCCTCATCCACCCCCAGGTCGTTCCGGCGAAGAACCGCGGCACCTATTTCATCGACATGGGAAAGGCCTACCGGGAACTGCCCGACGACCTGAAGAAGGAGATCGCCGGAACACGGTGCCGGCATTCCGTGCGCAAGTACTTCAAGATCCGGCCGCACGACGTCTACCGGCCCCTGTCCGAGATCCTCGACGAGGTCGAGCGCAAGACGCCGGCCGTCGTCCAGCCGACCGTCTTCACCCACCCGATGACCGGGGAGCCGGTCCTCTACGTCAGTGAGGGCTTCACCGTCGGCATCGAGGACGAGGACGGCGCACCGCTCGACGAGGAGCTGCTCAAGCGGCTGTTCGAGGCCACCGGCCAGCTCGACGAGACCTTCGAGCACCCCGGCATCCATCTGCAGAGCTTCGCACAGGGCGACCTGCTGGTCTGGGACAACCGCAGCCTCGTCCACCGCGCCCGGCACACCACCGCCCCCGAGCCGACCGTCTCCTACCGCGTCACCGTGCACGACGAGCGCCGGCTGCACGACGGGATCGGGGCGGCATGACCGACGCGGCCCTGCTCGCCCGGGTGCTGGCGCCCTACAAGGCCCACTGCCGCTATCTGCGGTCCGCGAACGTGACCGTGCGGGACGACGGACCGACCGCCGTCCAGGGCGATTTCGCGATATCCGAGTCCTGCTACATCGACGACACCGGCCATCTGAACTCCGTCGAGGTGAACATCTGCTACAACCAGATGATGTATTACCTCGTCGCCGTGTCCGTGCGGGACGGGCTGATTCCGGTGTTCGCCGACTGGACGCTGGACGACTTCTTCCAGCACCAGCTGCCGGACATTCTCATCGCCCGTTTCTCGTCGGCCTTCCGGCGGCCCGTCGATCCGCGGTCCTTCTCCGGGGAGATGGAATTCCGTTCCGTCACCCGGCGCGGCCCCGGCGGCGGCCCGCCCTTCCTGCACGCCGAGACCGCGTTCCGCTACCGGGACGCCGGTGACGGCCGCTGCGACGGCGAGGCGACCCTCGCGTTCGTCAACCTCCTCCGACCGCCGAAGGGTTCGCCATGAAGACACTCGTCCGGACCACCCGCCACCACGCCGAGCACCGACCGGACCAGGCGGCCGTGCTCTGCGAGGGCCGCACCCTGACCTACGGACAACTGCACCGCGAGAGCAACCGCGTCGCCCACGCGATCCGGGCCGCCGGGCTCGCCCCGGGTGACCGGGTCGCCTACCTGGGCAAGGAGTCCGAGCACTACTACGAGATCCTCTTCGGCTGCGCCAAGAGCGGCACGGTCCTCGTCCCCGTCAACTGGCGGCTCACCGCGCCCGAGGTGAGCCACATCCTGCGGGACTCCGGCACCCGGCTGCTGTTCGTGGAGGAGGAGTTCGCGTCGGCCGTCGAGTCGGAGCCCGAAACCGTCGTACACCTGGGCTCCCTGGAGGGATGGCGGGCATCGCACCCGCACCACGACACGGCGTTCGAAGCCACCCCCGACACCCCCGTCGCCCAGCTCTACACCAGCGGCACCACCGGACTGCCCAAGGGCGTGGTCCTCGCCCACCGCAGCTTCTTCGCGATCCGCGACGCCCTGGCGGACGCGGGCCTGGACTGGATCGACTGGCGCGACGGCGACATCGCGCTGATCGGCATCCCCGGCTTCCACATCGGCGGCCTGTGGTGGGCCACCCAGAACCTCGACGCCGGGACGACGGTCGTGGCGATGCGCGCCTTCGACGCCCGGCGGGCCGTGGACCTCATCCGCGACCTGGGCGTCACCACCGCCTGTGTGGTCCCCGCCATGCTCCGCATGATGCTCACCGAACCCGGCGTGCGCACCGAGGACTTCACCACCCTGCGCAAGACCGTCTACGGCGGCTCCCCGATCTCCGAGGCCCTGCTGGAGGAGAGCCTCGCCGTCCTGGACTGCGAGTTCGCCCAGATCTACGGCCTCACCGAGACCGGCAACACCGCCGTCTGCCTGCCCCCGGCCGCCCACGTCCCGGGCGGACCGCTGATGCAGGCGGCGGGACGGCCGTATCCGGGCGTACGCGTCAAGGTGGTCGACGGCGACGGACGGGAACTCCCGCCGGGCGCGGTCGGGGAGGTCTGCCTGCACACCCCGGCCGCAATGGTCGGGTACTGGGGACTGCCGGACCGCACCGCCGAGACCCTCGTCGACGGCTGGATCCACACCGGAGACGCCGGCCACCTCGACGAGCACGGTCATGTCTTCATCCGTGACCGCATCAAGGACGCCGTCCTCGTCGCCGGCGAGAACGTCTACCCGGCCGAGATCGAGAACGCCCTGGAGGGCCACCCCGGCGTCGCCGAGGCCGTCGTCGTCGGCGCCCCCGACGAGCGCTGGGGCGAGTACGTACACGCCTTCGTCGTACCCGACGACCCCGAACAGCCTCCCACCCCCAGGGAGTTGCACACCCACCTGGTCCCGAGACTGGCGAGCTTCAAGCTGCCCGCGCGCTACGAGTTCCTCGACAGCGTGCCCCGCAACCCCAGCGGGAAGATCCTGCGCCGCGCCCTGCGCGACCGCTTCTGGGGCGACTCCGCCCGCAAGGTCAACTGACCGCCCCCCCACGGAGAGAGAACGACATGCCTGCTCCCCTCACCCTGGACGGCTTCCGCGCCGACCTCGCGGAGTACCTGTACCAGAGCCCCGACGACGTGGACCTCGACCAGAACCCCCTCGATGCCGGGCTGGACTCCCTGCGCATCACCACCCTCATGGAGCGCTGGCGCGCCACCGGCGTGGAGATCACCTTCGTCGAACTCGCCGAACGCACCTCCTTCGCCCAGTGGTGGCAGCTGCTCGCGGCACGGCGGGGGGACACCCCGTGACCCCGCGCCGTCCGCTGCCGGCCGCCCAGGAGGCCGTCTGGACCGGCCAGCGGCTCGACCCCGACAGCCCCGCCTACAACACCGCCGAGTACCTGCACGTGTACGGCCCGGTGGACACCGCCGCCTTCGACACGGCCCTGCACCACGTCGTCGCCGAGACCGAGGCCCTGAACGTCGTCTACGGCGCGGACGCCCGGGGCCGCCCCTGGGAGACACCCGCCCCGGCCGACGGCTGGCGGCTCCACACGGCCGACCTCACCACCGCACCCCACCCCCGCGCGGCGGCCCTGGCCTGGATGCACCAGGACCTCGCCCGCCCCGTCGACCTCGCCCACGGCCCGCTCTTCGGCCACGCCCTCCTGCGGATCGCGCACGAGGAGTACCTCTGGTACCACCGCGTGCACCACATCGCCCTCGACGGCTACGGCCTGTCGCTGGTCGCCCGCCGCGTCGCCGAGGTCTACACGGCCCTGGCGACGGGCGCACCGGTGGGGGACAGCGGCTTCGGCACCCTGGCCTCGGTCCGCGAGGAGGAGCGCGCCTACCGGGAGTCGGCGGCCTTCGCCCGCGACCGCGCCTACTGGACCGGCCGGTTCGCCGACCGGCCGCCCGTCGCGACCCCCGCCGGCCGTACGGCCCTCCCCGCCCCCGCCTTCCACCGGCGCACCGCCGACCTCGGCGCGGAGCGCACGGAGGCCCTCCGCACGGCCGCCCGGGAGCTGAAGGTCACCTGGTCGGAGATCCTGCTCGCGGTGACCGCCGCCCGGCTGCACCGCGCCACCGGCGCACCGGAGATCGTCCTCAGCCTCCCGGCGATGGGCCGCCTCGGCTCCGTCTCCCTGCGCGTCCCCTGCATGGTCCGCAACATCCTGCCCCTGCGCGTCCCCGTCACGGACCGGGACAGCCCACGCGACCTCGCCGGCCGGATCTCCTGCGAACTGCGCGCCGCCCTGCCGCACCAGCGCTACCGCTACGAACGACTGCGGCGCGACCTCCGGCTCGTCGGAGGACGGCGCCGGCTGTCCGGCCCCGGCGTCAACATCATGCCCTTCGCCTACGATCTGCGGTTCGCCGGACACCGCAGCACCGTGCACAACGTCTCCGCCGGGCCCGTGGACGATCTCTCCGTCAACGTCTACGACCGGTCCGAGGGCACGGGCCTGCGCCTCGCCGTGGACGCCCATCCCGGCCTCTACGCCGAGGCCGACGTCACCGCGTTCCGCGACGGGCTGCTCGACCTGCTGGACCGGGCCGTCACCGCCCCCGACCGGGCCCTCGCCGACCGCCCGTCCACCCCGGGTGCCGTCGCCGCGCCGGTGCCCGTCCTGGACGGTGGTCCGCTGCCCGGCCCCGCGCGCCCGGTCCTCGACCTGATCGCCGAACGGGCCGGGCGCGAGGGCGGCGCGGTCGCCGTCGAGCACGGGGGCCGCGAGGTGACGTACGCGGAACTCCTCCGCGAGGCCGCGGACTTGGCGCGCCGGCTGACGGATCGGGGCGTGGGCGCCGGGGACCTGGTGGCCGTCGTCCTGCCGCGCGGCATCGACGCGATCACGGCGGTTCTCGGCGTCCTGCTCTCCGGGGCGGCCTACTGCCCCCTCGACCCGACGGCACCCGCCGCCCGCCGGGCGGAACTCCTGGCGCGAGCACGGCCCCGGCTCGTCCTGACCGACACGGGGCTTTCCCCATCGGAGCCCGGCCCCGCCGCACCGGCCGCGGACGGCCTCGCCTACGTCCTGCACACCTCGGGCTCCACCGGCCGCCCCAAGGGCGTGGAGATCGGCCACCGCGCCCTGGCCCGCTTCGTCGCCGGGGCGACTCCCCGCTACGGCCTCCGGCCCACCGACCGCGTCCTGCAGTTCGCCCCGCTGCACTTCGACACCAGCGTGGAGGAAATCTTCCTCACCCTGTGCGCGGGCGCCACCCTGGTCCTACGCACCGACGACATGACCGACTCGGTCCCCGGCTTCCTGGCGGCCTGCGCCCGGCTGCGGATCAGCTTCCTCGACCTGCCCACGGCCTACTGGCACGAACTCGCCCACGCCGTCTCGACCGGCACGGCCGCCCTCCCCGCCGGGGTGCGCACCGTCGTCATCGGCGGGGAGCCCGCCCTGCCCGAGCGGGTCGACCGCTGGCGCGGGACGGTCGGCACGGCGGTCCGGCTGCTGAACACCTACGGCCCGACGGAAGCTACCGTGGTCGCCACGGTCGCCGACCTCCACGACCCCGCCCTCGCCCCCGGAGACGTCCCCATCGGACGGCCGCTGCCCGGCACCCGCGCCGCGGTGGTGGACGGCGAACTCCATCTCCTCGGCGGCAACCTGGCCTTCGGCTACCGTGGCGACCACCCCGACGGCGCCCGCTTCGCACCGCTGCCCGCACTCCCCGGAGCGCCCCGCTCCTACCGCACCGGCGATCTGGTCCGCGTCGGCGACGACGGGCAACTGCGCCATCTGGGCCGCACGGACACCGAGTTCAAGATCAGCGGACATCGGGTGCACCCGGCCGAGGTCGAGTGCGCCCTCCTCGCCCTCCCGGGAATCCGGGACGCCGCCGTCGTGGGACAGGTGCTGCCGGACGGCACGCGCCGCCTGGCCGCCTACCTGGTCCCGGACGGGCCCGCCCCGGCCCCCGCCCTGCTCAGGGAGCGCCTGCGGGCGGCGCTGCCGGCGGCGACGGTCCCCTCGGCGATCGAGTTCCTGGACGCCCTGCCCAGGACCGGCACGGGGAAGACCGACCGCAGGGCACTCGCCGCCACGCCGCTGCGCGCAACGCCCGCCGATCCCTCCCGGGGGCTCGTTGGTTCGTCGGGTGCGTTCGCGGAGGGGTCTCGGGGGCTCGTTGGTTCGTCGGGTGCGTCCGCGGAGGGGTGCCGGGGGCCCGTCCGTGCGTCCGGTGCGTTCGCGGAGGGGGCTCGGGGGACCGCCGATACGTCCGGCACGTCCGTCGATCGGTGTCAGACGCCCGCCGGGCCGTCCGGTACGGCGGTCGAGGGCGTCGCCGAGGTCGTCGCCGGAGTGTGGCGCGAGGTGCTCGGCCTGGTGGCCGTCTCCGTGTCGGACGACGTGTTCGACCTGGGCGCCCAGTCGCTCCAGGCCATCCAGGCCGCCAACCGGCTCGGCACCGCCCTGGGCCGGGAGGTCAAGGTCGCCTGGCTGTTCCAGCACCCCACCCCGGCCGGACTCGCGGACCGGCTGGCACGGCAGCCACGGCCGTCCGTGACCGGCGACCTCCCGGCGACCCTGCTCACCGACACCGTCCTCGACCCGGACATCCGCCCCGGCGCCGGACCCCGGGCGGCCGGCGCCCCCGACCGGATCCTGCTCACCGGCGCGACCGGTTTCGTCGGCGTCCACCTGCTGGCCGAACTCGTCGCGCGCACCGACGCGGAGATCGTCTGCACCGTCCGCGCGCAGGGCCCCGCCGAAGCCACCGCCCGGCTCCGCGAGGCGCTGCACACCCACCGGATCCACCTCCCCCCACAGGCCCGCGTCACCGCCCTCCCGGCCGACCTGAGCCGTCCCCGACTCGGCCTGGACGACGAGCAGTTCGGCGGACTGGCCGACTCCTGCGGAGCGGTCCTCCACTGTGCGGCCACGGTCAGCGTCCTGCGCGACTACGCCACCCTGCGCGCCGCCAACACCGAGTCGACCAGGGAACTGCTCCGCCTGACGGCCCGCCGCTCGATCCCCCTGCACTTCGTCTCGACGCTCTCCGTCGCGCCCCCGCTCGGCCTCGCGCCCGAGGTGCCGGAGGCGTTCCTCGCGCCCCACGCCGGACTGCGTCACGGCTACCAGCAGTCCAAGTGGGCGGCGGAGCGGCTGCTGGAACAGGCGGCCGAGCGGGGGCTGCCGGTCACCGTGCACCGGCTCGGCCGGGTCGTCGGACCGCGCACCACCGGATACGTCGACGAGCGCGACTTCCTGTGGAGCGTGCTGCGCGCCGGGATTCCCGCCGGGGTCGTCCCCGACCTCTTCGAGGAGGAGACCTGGACCCCGGTCGACCAGGTCGCCGGGGCCCTCGTGCACCTCGTCCTGCGGCACCGGGGGGCGCCCGCCGTCTACCACCACACCGTGGGCGCCCCGGTGCGGCTGAGTGACGTCCACGACTGGCTGGGGGAGTACGGCTACCCCCTGCGGCGGGTGCCCCTCGCCGAGTGGCGCTCCCGGCTCGCGCCCGCGTCCGGCGTCGCGGCCACCATCCTCGCCTTCTTCGACTCCCTCGACACCTCGGGTGGGGGCACCGACCTACGGCTGGGACGGGTCCGCTGCGACCACGTCGCGGCCGGCCTGCGCGACAGCGGCATCACGTTCCCGCCCGTCGACCGCGACCTCGTCTTCCGCTACCTGGACCGCCTCGTGACGACCGGACTGCTCCCCGCACCTACCGGACGTCATGAGCAACTTCCCTCATCCGCAAGGTAGTTGGGAATTTCCGGGAACTCGTCGGCACCGCCCTCCGACTACTGGAACAGCACCCCAGCACCCCGAACCAAGGAGTATCCGCATGTCCAAGAAACGGCCGGCCGCCGTCGCCCTGGCCGGCGCCCTCTGTCTGGTCACCACGGCCTGCGCCGGCTCCTTGACCGGCGGCGCCTCCGGTGACGAGGCGTCCGCCGTCGCCGCGAAGTCCGGCTACCCGGTGACCCTGAAGAACTGCGGGGTGTCGGAGAAGTTCACCGAGGCGCCCGGCCGGGTCGTCGTCATGAACGGCGCCTCGGTCGCCGAGGTCTCCACCCTGCTCGCCCTCGGCCTCGGGGACCGGATCGTCGCCAACCAGCAGAGCTACGGCATGTCCGAGGTGGCCGGCCGCGCCGCCGCGATCAAGGCCCTGCCCACCGGTGACGTGACACTCAACGACGCCTACGACATCCCGCGCGAGGCGATGATCGGGCTGCGCCCGGACCTGGTGCTGTCCACGACGTCGTACGGCTTCGACGAGAAGAACGGGTTCGCGACCCGGGAGCAGCTCCAGCAGGTCGGCGCCCACTCCTACGTCTCGCCACAGGGCTGCGACCAGGACACCTCGCACATGACCATCGCCGACAGCTACCAGCTCCTGCGCGACATGGGCAGGATCTTCGGCGTCGGCGAGAAGGCGGAGCAGCTGATCGCCGCCTCCGAGAAGAAGATCGCGGCCGTCTCGGCCGGGGTGAAGGGCGAGAAGCGGCCCAAGGTCATGGTGCTGTTCTCCAACATGGCCATGGGCGGCAACGACTTCAGCTCCGTCGTCGCCCAGGGCATCTACAACGACATCCTCGCCAAGGCCGGCGGCAGCAACGTCTTCGCGTCCGCCTCCGAGACCTCCTTCGCCGATCTGAGCAAGGAGAAGGTGGCCGCCACGGACGTCGACGCGCTCGTCGTCATCGGTTACAACGACCCCGACCCGGCGGCCTACGCCGAGAAACTGCTGAAGGAGTTCCCCCAGTGGCCGGCCGCGAAGAACAAGACGTACGTGGCGCTGTCGGACTCGATGTACCTCGGCCCGAGCAACGACCTGGCCGTGGCGAGGATCGCCGAGACGCTGCACCCGGACCGGTTCTGAGCCGGCTGCGGCTGCCGGTCGCGGTGGCCGGGCTGCTGGTGGTGCTGGCCGCCGTCATGGTGGTGGCGGTGAGCATCGGTGCGGTCACCGTCCCGGTGGCCGACGTGTGGCGGATCCTGCTGCACCACGTCACTGGCCGGGGCGCCACCGGGGACCCGGCCCTGGACCAGATCGTCTGGACCTTCCGCGCCCCGCGTGTCGCGCTGGCCGCGCTCGTCGGCGCGGGCCTCGCGGTCACCGGGGCCGTCCTGCAGACCCTCGTCTCCAACCCGCTCGCCGACCCGGTCGTGCTCGGCTTCTCCTACGGCGCCTCGCTCGGCGCCGTGCTGGTCATCACCCTGGGCGGGGCCGCCCTCGGCGGACTCGGTGTCTCGGGCGCGGCGTTCGTTGGCGCCCTCGCCGCCGGGGGGCTGGTCTTCGTCCTGGGACAGCGGCGGGGACGCCTGGCCCCGACCCGGCTGGTGCTGGCCGGGGTCGCCGTCGGCTATGTCCTGCTGTCCGTGACCAGCTTCGTCCAACTCCTCGCGACACCCACGGAGTTGCGGACCGTGATGTTCTGGATGCTGGGCAGTGTCGCGGGCGCGCAGTGGAGCCGGCTGCCCACCGTCACGGTGGTCGTCCTGACCAGCACCGTCCTGCTGACCCTGTTCGGGCGACGGCTCAACGCCCTGCTCGCCGGCGACGAGTCCGCCACCGCGCTCGGCGTGGACGTCGACCGGCTGCGCACCGTCCTGCTGGTGATCAGCGCGCTGCTCACCGGCACCGTCATCGCCGTCGCGGGCGGCATCGGGTTCGTCGGCCTGATGATCCCCCACCTCGTGCGCCTCACGACCGGCGCCGACCACCGCAGACTCCTGCCGCTCACCGCCCTCCTCGGCGCGGTCCACCTGGTGGTCGTGGACCTGCTCTCCCGCACCGTCAACCGCCCCAACGAACTGCCGCTGGGCATCCTCACCGCCCTGCTCGGCGCCCCCTTCTTCCTGTGGCTGCTGCGCCGCGACAAAGGCATGGACTCCGCATGAGACTGACGGTCGATCACCTCCGCGTCACCCTGGACGGCAGGCCCATCCTGCGCGAGGTCACCCTGGAGGCGGAGAAGGGCGATGTCGTCGGGCTCGTCGGCCCGAACGGCAGCGGCAAGACCACCCTGCTGCGCACGGTCTACCGCTCGCTGCGCCCCGCGGGCGGGGTGGTCCGGGTGGGCGGCGACGACGTGTGGGAGCTGTCCGCGCGCACCGCCGCCCGGCGTACCGCGGCCGTTCTCCAGGACGCGGGTGCCGCCACGGGGCTCAGCGTCACCGAGATCGTCGCCCTCGGCCGCACGCCCCACCACGGGCTGCTGGGCCGCGACGGGGCGGAGGACCGCGAGGCGGTGGCCGACGCGGTCGCCCGCTGCGGGGTCGCCCCCTTCGCCCACCGCGCGCACGCCACCCTCTCCGGCGGCGAACGCCAGCGCGTCCTGCTGGCCCGTGCCCTCGCCCAGCGTCCCCGGCTCCTCGTCCTGGACGAACTCACCAACCACCTCGACATCCGCGCCCGCTTCGAACTGCTCGATCTCATCCGCGGCACCGGCATCACCACCCTCGCCGTCCTGCACGACCTCGACCTGGCCGCCCGACTCTGCGACCGTCTCGTCGTGCTGCACGGGGGCGAGGTGGTGGCCGCGGGCCCCGTCCTGGAGGTCCTGACGCCGGACGTCCTCCAGGACGTCTTCGGCGTCCGCGGCACCACGGAACGCCACCCCGACGGCGTCATCCGCATCACCTACGCGGCCCAGCCGCTCGCCGGGGGGCAGGCAGAAAGGTGGGATGTGCAACCGTCTCCTCAGGAAGTCTCCCCCCGATGCCCGTGAGGAATGGGCGAGAGCCGGGGGGAATGGCCGCCTTCGTGCCGACCCTGGACATCATCGGGTGGTTCACCCCGGTGCGGCGATCGACAACACCACGCGCAAACCGATGCACGAGGTTCGTCGTCGGTCGCCGTCGCCCTGGTCGTCGGCACGGTCGCACTCCTCGGACTGCTCGCCGGGCGCCGGGACTGCCCGACGGGTTGAACAATTCATGAACAGGTTGACTTATGGCTCGGCGAGCCAGAGGATCCGAGGGTGACGTCCTCTGCCTCCCGGGCCCCCGGTCCGGTACTCCCCGCTGCCCTCGACGAGGCGGCGCACCGCTGTCTGGTCGCGGGGTTCGACGGTACGACCGGTGTTCCCGACCCGCTGAAGCGGCTGATCGACCGCGGGCTGGGGGGAGTCATCCTCTTCACGCGGAACGTCCGTGACGCCGGGCAGGTGCGGCACCTCACCGACAGCCTGCGGGCGTTGCGGCCCGATCTGGTGGTCGCCATCGACAACGAGGGCGGGGGGATCGGGCATCTGGTGGCGGCGGGGGCACCCGAGGTGCCGGGGTCCTGGGCGCTGGGGGTCGTCGACGACCCCGCGCTGACCGCCGCGTGCGCCGACGCGCTCGCCGGGCATCTGCTCTCGCTCGGCATCACCGCCTCCTACGCCCCCGTCGCCGACGTCCAGAGCCGCTCCGCGAACCCGATCGTGCGCACCCGTGCCTTCGGCGGCGACCCGGAGCTGGTCTCCCGGCAGCTGCGGGCCTGGATCGCGGCCACCGAGGCACGCGGTGTGGCGAGCTGCGCGAAGCACTTCCCCGGGCACGGCGGGACCGTCACCGACAGCCACCACGAACTCGCCGTCGACCCGAGGCCGTACGAGCGTCTCGACCTCGCCCCCTTCCGGGCGGCCGTCGACGCGGGCGTACCCCTGCTGATGAGCGCCCACGTGGTCTTCCCCGCCCTCGACCCCGAGCGCCCCGCCACCCTCAGCCCGCGCATCCTCTCCGACCTGCTGCGCGGCGAACTCGGTTTCGAGGGCGTCCTGGTGAGCGACGCGCTGGAGATGAAGGCCATCGCCGACCGCTACGGCGAGGCGGCCGGCGCGCGTCTCGCGCTCGCCGCCGGAGCGGACCAGGTCATCGTCGCCGTACCCGACCTGGAGGTCACCCTCGCCTGCCGGGACGCCGTGCTCGACGCCCTCGGCACGGGCGAGCTGGCCGCGCAGCGGGTCACCGAGGCCGCGGAGCGGGTACGGCGGCTGGCCCGGCGGTACGCCGTCCCCCCTCGGCCGGAAGCGGTGGCCGCGTGGGACGGCGGGGCCGGGCTCACGGCGGCACGGCGGGCCGTGCGCGGGGGTGAGCCGCTGCCGGCGGCGGTACCGGGCGCGCATGTCGTCGACCTCTTCCCGGCCCCCCACCCCGCTCTCAACTGGGGCGGCGAGGACCTGCTGAGCGAGGTGCGCGCCCTCGACCCGGCGGCCACCGGGACGGTCGTCGCCGGGGAGCCGGAGGACGAGCGGACCCTCGCGTCGGTCGTGGCCAAGGCGCTGCTCGGTGCGGACGGGCGGCCCCTGGTCGTCGCCACCTGCGATGCCGAGCTGCATCCCTGGCAGGGGCGGGTGAGGGACGCGCTGACGGGCGTACGGCCCGACGCCCTGCTGGTCTCCACCGGGCTGCCGGAGCCGGGCGGCGCGGTGTGCGCGTACGGCCGGGGGCGGGTCAACCTGCGCGCCGTCGCGGAGGTGCTGACGGGGCGGGCGGGCTGACCCGCGCGGACGTGGTCCGGGGCCGGAGTCCCGGCCGGCCCCGGAGCGCCCGTCCCCGCTCACTCCGCCCCGATCAGCTCCGTGATCCCCCGCGCCGCCAGGTACGCCTCGTCCTCGGCCCGTTCCGCCAGGACCACCGCCGGGCGGGCGCCCTCCGCGCGCCACCGCATCCACGCGTCGAAGAAGGCCCCGCCCGGACCGGAGACCGAACGGGTGGACGCGGTGCAGTCCAGGACCAGGGCCTGCGCGCGGGGCGGGGGCGGCGTCCGGGCGGTGCGCAGCTCGGCCACCGTCGCGGCCAGTGCCTCGGCGATCGGCTTCGGGCGGCCGAGGGAGTCGAACAGGCCGAGGGTGTACTCCAGTTCGGGAAAGTCGGCCAGGGCGCGGTCGACGTCGTGCGAGCACCACCAGGTGACCCCCCACAACCGGGCGCAGCCGGCCGCGTTGCGCAGGGTCGCGCGGGCGAACTCCGGGGCGTCCGCCGCCGGGATGTGGGGTTCGGGTGCGCCCGTCTCCTGGACCCAGACCGGCCGGAGCGGGTCGGTGGCGTAGGCCGCCGCGAGTTCCGTGCCGTACTCGGCGAGGTGGTGCACCTGCGGCGAGCGCGGGCCGTGGCGGCGGGCGCAGTCGGCGGAGAACACCCAGGGGTGGACGGTGGTCAGATCGCCCTTGCGGGCCGAGGCCTGCGGGGTGAAGGGGTGGTCGTCGCCGTACCAGGCGGCGTCGTACGCCGAGTGCGTGACCAGCCCCCCGCCCGCGCCCAGCCCGTCCCGCGCCGCGGCCAGCAGGGTGTCCAGGTAGTGGTCCACCTCGGCCGGGGTCACCGGGTTGTGCTCGACGAGGTTGTTGAGTTCGTTGCCGAGCTGGAGGCCGATCAGCCGCGGATGGCCGGACAGGGCGCGGCCCAGGGTGCGCAGCAGCAGCGCCTGGGCCTCGACGGCCCCGGGGTCGGTGAACACATTGCGGTGGTGCCAGCTGCGCGTCCACTCCGGATAGAAGTCGAAGCTCGACAGATGGCCCTGGACGCCGTCCACGAGGACGTCCAGCCCGCACTCGCCCGCCAGGTCCACCAGACCCACGAGCTGGTCCACGGCCGCCGGGCGGACCAGGGCGCGGTTGGGCTGCAGGAGGGGCCACAGGGGGAACACGCGGACATGGTCCAGGCCCAGTCCGGCGATCTGCGCCAGGTCCTCGCGGGCGAGCCCGGGATCGAAGTCGTGCCAGGCGTGGAACCAGCCCCGGCGTGGGGTGTAGTTGACCCCGAAGCGAAGCGCGGGCGTGTCGATGACGTCCTCCTCAGGAGCCGGACCTTGTCAGTGACGAATGTATCAACCACCATGGTGGGCAATGAATAGTGATTTGAATCAGGCCTTCGTGGTCGGCCTCGACGCCGGCGGCACCCGCACCCGTGCCGTCCTCGCGGACCTCGGCGACAGCCGCCCCCGGGGCGAGGGCGCGTCAGGGCCCGGCAACGCGCTGACCGTGCCCGGCCCGGACCTCGCCGACCACCTCACCGAGGCCCTCGCGCAGGCCGTGCCCGCACCCCTGCGCGCGCGGGTCGCGGCGGTCGCGGGCGGCTTCGCCGGGGCCGGCCACCAGGCCCAGGGCACCGACGAGCCCGGCCGGGTGCGGGCCCGCACGGCCCTGTCCACCGCACTTGCCCAGCTGGGCATCACCGCCCGCACCGTCGACGTCCACAGCGACATCGAGACCACGTTCGCCGCCGCCCCCGGCCACCCCGCCGACGGTCTCGTCCTCGTCGCCGGCACCGGCGCGGTCGCCGCCCGGATCGCCGCACGGGTGCCCGCCGCGACCTCCGGCGGCGACGGCTGGCTCCTCGGCGACGACGGCAGCGGCTTCTGGATCGGCCGCGCCGCCGTCCGGGCCGCCCTGCGCGCGACCGACGGCCGGGGCGCCCCCACGGCCCTGGTGCGGGCGGTCGGCCGGGAACTCGGACTCCCACCGGGCATCCTGCCCCCGCGGGGGTACGGCGTCACGGACACCGTCCGCTGGAGCGCCACCCTGCGCACCGCCTACCGCGCGCATCTCCTGCCCGCCCTGACGGACCGGCCGCCGGTCCGGCTGGCCGACCACGCGCCCCTCGTCGTGGCGGCGGCGCAGGAGAAGGACACCGTCGCCGCGGAGATCCTCCGGGAGGCCGCGCGACGGCTGGCCGAGACCGTGTCAGCGCTGACGCCGCGCCCGGGTGAACCCCTCGTGGTCACCGGTGGCCTGCTCGCCCCGCACGGCCCCCTGCTCCTCCCCCTGACCGAAACCCTGGCCCCCCTCGGCCTCACGGTCACCCCCGTGGCGGACGGCTCCCCGGGCGCCGTGGCCCTCGCCCGGCTCGCGGCCCTCGAGCCCGGCCCCAGACCCTGACGCACGCCGACAAGGACGCCCCATGCCGCTCCCGCACCACCCGGTCACCCGGCACCGGCACCCCTACCTCGACCCGGCCGCCCCCCTCGACACCCGCGTGGCCGACCTCCTCTCCCGGATGACCCTCCGGGAGAAGACCGGCCAGCTCAACCAGCGGATGTACGGCTGGCACGCCTACCGGCGCACCCCGGACGGGGACTTCCGGATCACCGAGGCGCTGCGGGCCGAGACCGAGCGCTTCGCGGGGCTCGGCGCCCTGTACGGGCTGATGCGCGCCGACGCCTGGTCCGGCGTCGGCCACGGGGACGGGCCCGGCGCCGCGGACAGCGCCGACCTCGCCGACCTGGTCCAGCGCCATGTCCTGGAGTCGAGCCGCCTGGGCATCCCGGCCCTGTTCGTCGAGGAGGTGCCGCACGGGCACATGGCCCTCGACGGCACGGTCCTGCCGGTGAACCTGGCCGTCGGCGCCACCTGGGACCCCGCCCTGTACGAGCGGGCCGCCGCCCACGCCGCCGCCGAACTGCGCGCCCGGGGCGGCCATGTCGCCCTCGTCTGCGCCCTGGACATCGCCCGGGACCCGCGCTGGGGCCGCACCGAGGAGTGCTTCGGCGAGGACCCCTGCCTCGCGGCCCGGCTGACCGAAGCCCTCGTGCGCGGCATGCAGGGCACCGGCGAGCACCCCGCCGACCTCTCCTGCTTCGCCGACGACAGGGCACCCGTCGTCCTCAAGCACTTCGCCGGTCAGGGCGCCACGGTCGGCGGCCGCAACTCCGCCGAGTCCGAACTCGGCCCCCGCGAGCTCCACGAGATCCACCTCCCGGCCGCCCGGGCCGGCGTCCGCGCCGGGGCCGCCGCCGTGATGGCCGCCTACAACGAGGTCGACGGACTGCCCTGCTCCGGCAACCGCGCCCTGCTCACCGGGCTCCTGCGGGAACGCTGGGGCTTCCAGGGCCTGGTCATGGCGGACGGCCTGGCCGTGGACCGGCTCGCCCGCATCACCGGCGACAAGGTCTCCGCGGGCGCGCTCGCCCTGGACGCCGGGGTCGACCTCAGCCTCTGGGACGAGGGCTTCACCCATCTGGAGGAGGCCGTCGAGCGGGGGCTGGTGAGCGAGGCCGCCGTGGACACCGCCGTCGCCCGCGTCCTGCGCCTGAAGTTCCGCCTCGGCCTGTTCGAGCGGCCGTACACCCGGCGCACACCGATGCCCGACGGCGGACGCGCCCTGAGCACCGCGCTCGCCCGCGCCTGCGTCACCCTTCTGCACAACACCGACGGGGTGCTTCCGGTCGGCCCCGCCGTCCGCCGGATCGCGGTCCTCGGCCCGCACGCCGCCACCGCCGCCCACCAGCTCGGCGACTACACCGCACCGCAGCGCCCCGGCACCGGCGTGAGCGTCCTCGACGCGCTGCGCCGCCTCGCCCCGCCCGGCACCGAGATCCGGCACGCCCGGGGCGCCGCCCTCACCGGCGACGACCGCACCGGTATCCCCGCGGCCGTCGCCACGGCCGCCGTCTGCGACCTGGCCGTGCTGGTACTCGGCGGGAGCAGCGCCCGTACGCCCGACACCGCGTTCCACGCCAACGGGGCCGCGCGGACCGCCGTGTCCGAGATGACCTGCGGCGAGGGCGTCGACCTCGCCGGACTCCGGCTCGGCGCGGCCCAGCACGCGCTCCTGGACGCCGTCACCGCCACCGGCACCCCCACGGCCGTCGTCCTCGTCCAGGGCCGCCCGCACGCCGTCCCGGAGGCGGCGGACCGGGCCGGCGCCCTGCTCACCGCCTGGTATCCCGGCCCCTGGGGAGGGGAGGCGATCGCCGAGGTCCTCCTCGGGCTCACCGAACCCGCCGGCCGTCTCCCCGTCTCCGTGCCCCGCTCGGCCGACCGGCTCCCCGTCCACTACAACCACAAGGACACCGAGTACGGCAGCTACGCCGACGGCGACGCCGGCCCCCTCTACTCCTTCGGGCACGGGCTGTCGTACACGACCTTCCACCACGGCCCGCCGCGGCTCACCGGGCGCACCGTCGAGGTCGACGTCACCAACACGGGCACCCGGCCCGGCCGCGCGGTCGTCCAGCTCTACGTCCGCCGGCTGCGCACGCCCGTGTGGCCGCGCTCCCTCGAACTGCGCGCCTTCGAAGGGGTGGAGCTGGCGCCGGGGGAGTGCCGCACGGTCGCGATACGGCTCGGCGCCGACCAACTGGAGCTGGTCGGCGCCGATCTGGAGACGGTCGTACCGGAGCAGGCGGTGGAGCTCAGGATCGCCGCGTCCGCGCGCGAGGCGCTCACCGTCGTCCCGCTGGTGTACGGGGGGAGCGATCAGAGCTTCACGGCCCCGGACGAGACGCCCTTGTAGAACCACCGCTGGGTGATCACGAACAGCACCAGCACCGGGATCACGGAGATCACCGAACCGGCCATCACCACCCGCTGGTCGTAGCCGAACGACGAACTGGTCAGCCGGGACAGACCCAGCGTCAGCGTCATGTGGTCCTCGGAGCGCAGCACGATCAGCGGCCAGAGGAAGTCGTCCCAGGCGCTGATGAAGGTGTTCACGGTGACCACCAGGATCGCGCCCCACGCGGACGGCAGATACAGATGGCGGAAGCGCTGCCACTCGTTCGCGCCGTCGAGCATCCCCGAGTCCTCGATCTCGCGCGGTACGGCGAGGAACGCGCCGCGCATCAGCAGCACGTTGATGGCGCCGACGAACCCGGGCAGCCACACGCCCACCACGCTGTCGACCAGACCCAGGTCGCGGATGCTCAGGAACAGCGACACCATGATCGATTCGAAGGGGAACATCATGGACGCCACCAGCACCACCCACACCGCCCGGCGGCCCTTCCAGCCGGGCTTGGAGAGCATGTAGCCGGCCGTCGTGGAGAACAGCAGCTGGCTGGAGACCGACAGCACGACCACGATCAGGCTGTTGCGGATGTACGTCGCGACCGGCACCTGGCTGAACACCTCGCGGTAGGCCCGCAGCGTCGGATGGCGCGGCAGCAGGGTGGCGTCCGAGCCGAAGACGTCCTCGCCCGTGCTCTTCAGCGAGGCCAGGAACTGCCAGACCAGTGGTCCCACGGTGAGCCCGAGCACCAGCAGGAGCAGCAGATAGCGGACGACCAGCTCGCGCGGGCGGCCGTACTCCCGCCAGCGCGGGAGCGCGCGGCGGGGCCTGTCGACGGCGGTCGTCATGACGCGTCCTCCTTGGTCAGCCGCTGCGCCAGCAGGGTCAGCCCCAGCGTCAGCGCGAACAGGGCGACACTGACCGCCGAGCCGTACCCCGCGTTGCCGGTGAGCGGGTCGAGGCCGACGTCCTTGATGTAGAACGGCAGGGTGCGGTCGGCGCCGCCGGGGCCGCCGGTGGAGCCGCCCAGCATGTAGATCTCCGTGAACACCCGCAGCGAGCCGATGCCGGTGAGCGTGCCGACCAGCATCATGGCCTGCCGTACGCCCGGCACGGTGATGTGCCAGAAGCGGCGCGCGGCACCGGCGCCGTCCATCGCGGCGGCCTCGTGCAGCTCCTTGGGCACGTTCCCGAGCGCGGCCAGATAGAACACCATGTACCAGCCGAGGCCCTTCCACAGCGTCAGGCCCATCGCGGACAGCAGGATCAGCCAGGAGTCCGACAGGAACGGGATGGCGCCCCTGATCAGATGGGCCTTCTCCAGCCAGGTGTTGACCAGCCCGTCGTCGGCCAGCAGCCACTGCCAGCTCAGCCCCACCACCACGCTGGAGGCCAGCACCGGTGTGTAGAACGCCGAGCGGAAGAAGCCGATGCCGGGCAGGTTCCTCTCCACCAGCACGGCCAGCAGCAGCGGCAGCAGCACCATCAGCGGGACCACGATCAGCGCGTACAGGACACTGTTGCGGGTCGCCAGCCAGAAGTCCGGGTCGTCCAGCATCCGCGTGTAGTTGGACAGCCCCACGAAGCCCGCGGCGCCGCCGAGCGGCTTGGCGTCGGTGAACGACAGCAGGACGGTGTTGAGGAACGGGAACACCCCGAACACCGCCGCGCAGCCGATCGCGGGCGCGGTCCACAGCCAGGGCAGCCACCAACGGCGGTACAGCGCGGCCCCGTTGGCGCCGGGAGCGGGGCCGGGTAGCAGGGCCCGGCCCAGGCGGCGCAGACGGGACGGGGCCGGGCCCGGCACGGAGGCGCGCTCCGCGCCGGGCACGGACACCGGCTTCACGGTCTGGGTCGCCACGCTCAACCCGCCTGCTTCAGCAGCTCGTTCGCCTTCGCCTGGGCGTCCTGCACGGCCTGCGCCGGGGTCTTCTTGCCCTGCATGGCGAGCTGCACCTGGGCCACGATCGCGTTCTGCACCGCCGGTGAGAGGTTCGTCTGGTCGGCGGTGGCCGTCTTCAGCTGCTCGGCGACCAGCTTGCGGGCCTCGGAGAACGGGTCGTCACCGGACACCTTCTGGAAGAACGGGTCGTCCAGCGAGGCCGTGGTCGTCGGGAAGATCACCACGTTCGGGTCCTTGCACCAGGCCGTCTGGTTCTCGGCGTTCGTGAGGAACTCGGCGAAGGCGAGCGCCGCGGGCGCGTGCTTGCTGGTCGCCGCGACGCCCATGTACTGCGGGGCGCCGGTGGTGTGGCCGAGCGCGTCGAACGGCTGCTGCCCGACACCGGTCTTCGCGTACACCGACGGGCTGTTCTGCTTCACGAAGCGGACGAAGCTCGGGTTCGTCGAGCCGTAGGCCACCTTGCCCTGGCTGTACAGCGTGGAGGGGTCGTTGCTCGAGGACAGCGAGTCCTTCGGCATCGCGCCCTCCTTGTACAGCTTCGCCATCCACTCGACCCACTGGGTGGTCCTCGGGTCGTCGCCGAACACGGCGGTCTTCCCGTTGTCGGACAGCACCTTGATGTTCATCTGGTCGAAGTCGGCCGGGATCCGCCAGACCGGATTGGCCATCGTCGCGTAGAACTTGCCGTCCGACGCCTTGGCGATCTTCTCGTAGTCGGCGAACAGCCCGAAGAGGGTCGTCGGCGGCTTGTCCGGGTCGATGCCCGCCTCCTCCAGCAGATCCGTGTTGTACGTCAGCACGATGCCGCCCGTGTACCAGGGCAGCACGGTGTGGGCGGGCATGCCCGAGGCGTCCTTCATGGTGCTGGAGTTCCAGAACGCCGGGACGAACGGCTTCTCCGCGTCCGGGTCCTTGACGCCGATGTTCATCAGGTAGCCCGCCTTGGTGAGGGCGGTCGCCGTCTCCGAGTTGAGGTTGACGACGTCGGGGAGCGTACAGGCCTGGGCGTCGGCGACGGTGCGCTGGGTGAAGGTGTTGTCGCCCGGGTCGTCGATCCACTTGACCGAGGCGCCGGGGTGGGCCTTCTCGAAGGCCTTGATCACTCCGTTGAAGAAATCACCGAAGTCTTTCTTCAGATTCGTCGTCTGGAAGGTGATCTTTCCCTCGACCTTGCCGGTGAGCTTTCCGGAGCCGACGTTGCCCTGGTCGACCTTGCAGCCGCCGGCCGTCGCGTCCCCGCCGTCGGAGCCGCCCGACAGCCCGCAGCCGGCGGCGGTCAGGGCCAGGGCGATGACGCCCGCCATGGTTCCGGTCAGTCTTCCCGCACGCATGTCGCCTCCTGAATGTTGGTTTAAATCACCAACTTCGACTCCGATTGATGAAAAGGTGGACCAGAATTCATCGGAGGTCAATGGCTTGCCGTGTTGCGTTTCGGTTCCGTGTGGTTACCGGGGCGTTCAGTGCCGGTGCTCGTGGTCCGGGTGGCCCGGATCGCCCGGGTGCTCATGGCCCGGCGCGTACTCCACGCCCGCCCGGGCACCGTCCAGCCAGTCGAAGAAGGCCTGTCGGCCGAGCGCCCTGCGCAGCTCCCGCACCACTTGGTCGCGGACCTCGTCGTACGGCAGGACATCGGAGGGCTGGAGGACGTAGTAGGGGTCGACACCGCGCCGTAGCGCGTCCGCGGTGAGGAAGCGGTCCTGGTTGCGGTCGTAGTAGTCCCGGGCCGCCCGCTCCGGGACCGTCCGCTCGGCCTCCAGCGCGGACAGCAGCGCACGTGCGGCGGGGGAGTGGGCGAGCGCCACGGCGACGATGCTGCCGAGATCGGCCACATCGGTCCCGGACACCGCGAGCACCCGCGCCGGGGACACCTGGGGCGGCGGCGCGAGACCGCGCTCGGCGCAGGCCCGGCGGGCGAGTTCGTCGACCACCACGACCTGTGTGGCCCACCGTCTGCGCTGCCGCTCCGCCCGCGCCAGCGCCTCCGGCCGGATCTCCCGGTCCCGGGCCGGCACGGCGACCAGCAGCGCGTCCACCCGCCCCACCGACACCACGTCCCCACCCACGGCGGCCGCGCGCCCGCCCACGGGGGCCGCATGCCCGCCCACGGGGGTCGTGTGTCCGCCTGTGGCGGCTGCGTGCTCGCTCACGGGGGTCGTGTGTCCGCCTGTGGCGGCCGTGTGCCCGCCCACGGCGGTCGTGTGGCCGCCGACGGTTGCGGCGTGCTCGCTCATGGCCGTCGTGGGCCCACCTGCGGCTGCCGCGTGCCCGCTCACGGCGGCTGCGTGCCCGCCTACGGCGGCTGCGTGCTCGCCTGCGGCTGCCGCGTGGCCGCTCACGGCGGTCGTGTGTCCGGCTATGGCCCTCGCGTCCCCGCCCACGGCTGCGGCGTGCGCGCTCACGACCGTCGTGTGCTCGCCTGTGGCCGTCGCGTGCCCGCCGACTCCGCCCGTTCCGCTCATCTCACTCACCTCACTCACCTCACTCACCCCGCTCACTCCGTCACCTCCAGCACGACCGCCTTCGTGTAGGCCACACAGCCGTGCCAGCCGGCCTTCGTCATCAGCCAGTACGACCCCGGCGGCACCGCCGAACCGTCCACCTCCACCTCGTACACCGCGCCCTCCCCGCCCGGCAGGGCGAACCCCTGGCAGCCCGGCGCGACCCCGGCCCAGGTGCCCCAGGACGACACCGCCCACAGCGTCCCGTGCACCGGCCCCCGGGTCGTGTTGCGCACCCGCACCGGCACCCGCACCCGTTCTCCCCGGCGCACCTGGACCCGGTCGACGCCCAGGTCCAGCAGCAGACCCGGCCCGGTCCGCCCGTCGGTCCCGTCCTGCGCCGGCGCACCCGGCACGTCCAGGGCGACCACGTCCTCGTACACCTGTCCGCCGTACGCCAGCCGGGCGGCGAGCCGGTGGCGGCCGGGTACGGGGTCCGGCGGCGGAGTGACGGTGATCTCGGTGAGCATGAAGCCGCCCGGGCCGAGCGCGTACGGCAGTTCGGCGGGCTCGGCGGTCCAGCCGGGCGGCACCTCCAGGGCCACCGTGCCCGAGACGGGCGCGTCGGTCAGCTCGGAGGAGACCCGCACGGTGACGGTGACCGGGCCGTCGGCCGTCAGCACCGTCGGGGAGAGGTAGACGGCGACCGGAAGGTTTCCGCGCGGCGCGGGACCGGAGTTGTGCAGCCAGTAGCGGGTGTGCACCGGCTGCGCGGGCTCGTGCGCGGCGACACCGGGCCCCGAGGGCCCCCGCGCGGCCGACGGCGAGGCCAGCACGGTGGCCACCTCGAAGCCGGTCAGCTCCAGCTCCAGCGCGCCGTCCGGGCCCGGGGCCACCGGCTCACCGGGCCGCTCCAGGACATCGGCCCGCACACCCGCCGCCCACTCCGCCGGGCCCGCCAGCCGCGCCCGCACCGGCCGTCCGTCCACCTCGTGCGCCCGTACGACCACCCCGCGGGCGGGGTCCACCGGCTCGGCGCCGCCCCGGGCCAGCGGGGAACCGGCCGGCTTCAGCGCGTCCAGCAGCACCCGGCCCTCCGGCTGGAGCGTGAGCAGCGCCGCCGTCCTCGGCAGGTCGCCCGGAGTGTCGCCGGACGGGCGCAGCCGTGCGGTGAGCGGATGGTTGAAGGCGTGCCCGGCGGCCGGCCAGCCCAGCTCGCGCCAGTCGCCCTCGCCCGCGACGACCGCGTACTCGAACGTGTGCGACCAGCGCTGCAACTGGAACGCGGAGCCGTCCGGGGCGGTGCGCCGGGGCGGGTCGACCCAGATGCCGGAGGGCCAGCCGGTGCACGAGCGCATCAGGGACAGGTAGAGGTCGCCGGAGGAGGTGACCACACAGCCCGGGGTGCCCCGGTTGAGGATCGCCAGGCCCCGGCCGTCCCAGGCGTCCCCCGGCGGCAGCGCCTCGCCGCCGCCCGCCGCCGTGGCCCGTACGGTCGCGTCGTCCAGATCGGCGACCAGTGCGTCGACGGCCTTCGCGTCGTCCTCGGCGCCCGCTACCACGAGCAGCGGCAGCCGCTCCAGGTCGCGCAGATCGGCACCGGGCACCCACTCCTCGCGCAGCGACGCCCGGGGCGCCACCCAGACGGCCGCCAGGCCGTCCGCGTCCAGTTGCCGGCGCAGTTCCCGGGCCGCCGCCGGATCCCAGCCGAGCGCTTCGGCGACCAGCGCGTTGCGCTCGGGCCCGCCGACCGCGATCCGTACGTCGGGCAGATTGGAGTCGACCTCCAGGTCGCCGTAGCGCGGGCCGCCCGCGATCGTCGAGGTGGCCGTGACGCCCGCCCGTACCAGCGCGGCGGCCAGCGGGGTGCCGAGCTCACCGGCGGCGCACCAGTCGGCGAACACCAGCTCGGCCACCCCGATCGAGCGGTGCCCGAGGAGCGCCCCGGAGCCGTCGTGCACGGCGATCCGGGCCGTGGAGCCGAGGCCGAACCAGGTGTTCGCGGGGTTGTCCAGCGTCCACGGGAACCGCTCGCTGTCCACCTCCACGAACCCGAAGCCCCGTCCGATCACCGCGTCCGCCACCTCGTGCACCGGCAGCCCGCCCCGCACGTCCGAGGGCCAGCGCACCCGGATCAGCCGGTCGGCGCCGTCGTAGCCGTCGACGGTCGTGGTCACGTCCAGCCGGTCGACGCCCGCCCACAGCGTGAGCCGCTGGGTGTACCGGAACAGGCCGAGGTCGGCGCGGACCGTGATGCGGGAGCCCGCCGGGGAGTGCTCGACATCGATGTCAGCCGTGACGTCACGGCTCCTCGCGGCCGTGGTCCCGGTCGGCGTGAGATGCCAGGGGCCCTCGCCGAAGCGCGGATGTCTCGGGTACTCCTCCTGCACGACCAGCTCGTTGCCGATGTCCCCGGGACGCAGCAGCTCCCGGCCGCCCTCGGCGAGCGCGCGCAGACTGCTGACGCCGCCGCCGCGCGCGGGGTCGACCGTCACCTCGTAGAACGCGTTGCGGATGGTCGTCCCCTCGCCGGCCGTCCAGCCGGGCACCCGCCCGTCCGCGAGGGAGAGCGCCTTGAGGCCCATGCCGGGCACCTCCGGTACGACGACCCGCAGTTCGCCGTCCTCGCGCACCGCGGGCAGCGGCAGCCCGGTGACGTCCAGGGGGACCAGGCCCGGGTCCGGCACGGTCAGCACGTCCCGCCGCTGCCAGGTCGCGGCGTTGAACACGACCAGGTCGGGGGCGCCTCCGGGCAGCGGGACCACCCGGCGGGCCAGTGCCTCGGTGGCGTCGGCGTGCACGGTCCGCGCCAGGTCGTGCAGTTCGCGCCAGCCGGTCAGCAGGTCGATGTACACCTGGTCCGACTCGGAGCCGGTGATCGCGTCGTGGTGGGCGCCGTAGATCAGCTGCCGCCACGCCTTGTCGAGCGCGGCGTCCGGGTAGGGGTGCCCGGTGACGAGCGAGGCGAGGGTCGCCCAGGCCTCGGCGTCGGCGAGCAGGGTCTCGCCGTACCGCTGGGCCTGCTTGGTGTCGATGTAGGAGACGTCCTTTCCGGTGTAGACGGGGTTCATGTCCCGGGTCTGCGGGGACGCCGTGCGGCCCTCGCGTTCCAGCTCGGCGCGGACGGCGGCGAAGAAGTCGCGCGGGATCCCGCTGACGAACCGGGGCCAGACGTACCGGGCGTTCCAGTCGCGGTGGATGCCCATCACCCAGCGGCACGGCGGGGCGTAGTCGCCGCCGACCGGCAGCAGGACGTTCCGGGTGAGGGCGACCCTCTTCAGCCCCTGGAAGAGTCTCAGCGCGGCGGCCTCCGCCGCGGGGAGGGTGGGCGCGTTGTCGATGGCCCAGCCGGCGCCGTAGTGGTTGACCATGTAGGCGGTCAGCAGCCCGCGCCCGGAGGGGGCGATCCAGCTGAACTCCGCCGGGAACTGCATCCGCCGCGGGTCGCGCGGCTCCTCCCCGAACACGGACAGGGTCGGCCCCCACTGGTGGAAGGGCCCGCGCGCCCAGGAACTGGAGGTGACCCCCGCGTCCGCCATCAGCCCGGGGAACTGCGGATCGTGCCCGAACGCGTCGAGCTGCCAGGCCGTCTCCGGCGCGGCCCCGATGATCCCGCGCTGGAAGCCGTCGCCGTACAGCGCGTTGCGTACGGTGGCCTCGGCGCCGGTGAGATTGGTGTTGGGCTCGTTGTAGGTGCCGCCCATGATCTCGACCCGGCCGGTGCGGATCAGCTGACGCAGGAAGGCGCGTTCCTCGGGGAAGGCGTCCCAGTAGGGCTTGAGGTAGTCGACCTCGGCGAGCACGAAGGTGTACGCCGGGTCGCGCCGGGCCAGGTCGCAGTGGGCCCGCACCAGGCTCATCCCGGACTGGCCGCGCGAGTCGAAGGTGCGGGCGGGCAGTCCGGTGACGGCCGGGTCGTCGGCGACGTCCCAGGTCTCGGTGTAGGCGGCCTGGGTGTTCCACCAGACGGGGTCGTAGTGGAAGTGGCTGACCATGAACATGGTCCAGCCGGGCTCGGCGGCCGTGAACTCCGCGGTGTGCCGGGCGCGTTCGTTCCCGTCCTCGGCGGTGACGGTGATCTCGCGGCGGTCCCCGGGGGCGAGGCCCTCGGCGGCCACGGGTATCTCCGCGCGCACGGTGCCGTCCTCGCCGGCGGTCACGACACTCTCACCGACGCCGTGCACGTCCGGGCCGCTCACGCCCAGCCGGACCGGCCGCCCCGGTTCGTGCTCCACCTCCACGGCGACCACCTGGTGCGGCCGGTCCTCGGTGCCGGTGAAGAGCTCGGTCGACGCGACGGAGATGACACGCATGGGGCTCCTAGGAGTGCGCGGGGGAGCCCCATCCTGGCATCGCGGGGTGGTTCAATCAACCATCTGTTGTTGTCTTGGTTGGTTCATCCATGCATTCCCGGACGGCTCGGGATCGCTCGGGATCGCTCGGGATCCGCTCGGGACCGCTCAGCGGGCCCGCCGGGACTTCACCGCGTGCGCCCCCGCGATGTGGTCGGTCAGTGCCAGGGAGGCGCTCGCCCGCTGGTAGGAGAGCTGGCCGACCCGGACGTAGAGGCAGTCGATGAGCATCAGCACCGAGTGCCGGGCGCCGATGCTGCCGGTGCGGAAACTGGTCTCCGAGGACGACGAGATCAGCCGTACGTCGGCCGCGCGGGCCAGCGGGGACCGGGGGTCGGCGGTCAGTGCGACGGTGGTGGCGCCGCGCTCCCTGGCCAGCTCGAACGGCTCGATGGTCTCCCGGGTGGCGCCGGAGTGGGAGATGCCGATCGCCACGTCCGCCGGGGTGAGCAGGGCGGCCGAGGTGGTGGCCGCGTGCACCTCGGTCCAGCCGCGCACCGCGCAGCCGATGCGGAACAGCCGGGTCTCGGTCTCCTGGGCGACCGCGCCGCTGCCGCCGACGCCGTACACGTCGATCCGCCGGGCGCGCGCCACGGCCTGGGCCGCCCGCTCGATCGCGTCCAGGTCGATCCGGTCGATGGTCTGCTGGACGGCCCGCAGATCGGCGGTCCCGACGACCTGCACGACCCGCTCCAGGCTGTCGTCGGGGGAGATGTCCGGGCCGATCTCGGCGCTGCCCCAGTCCGAGGACTCGCCCCGGCCGCGCTCCTGGGCGAGTTCGATCAGCAGATGCTGGTAGGAGTCCAGGCCGATGGCGCGGCAGAACCGGGTGACGGTGGCCTGCGAGGTCCCGGTGCGGCGGCCCAGTTCCGCGGCCGAGCAGTGGGTGACGGCGGCCGGATCCTCCAGGATCAGCTCGCCGACCTTCCGCAGGGAGCCGGCCAGCCGGGGCAGTTCGGTGCGGATCAGGGTGGTGACATCGGTCGAGGGCATGCTCAGAAGGTATCAGCCACCCGATCCGGTGTTCCTTGGATACCAGGACCGGATACGGGATCGAAAGGCTGACCGGGGGCGGTCCCGTTGCCCGTGACCTGCCCCCTATGATTTATTGATTCACCGATATCTGTGTATGAGGTGGTTCAATCCACCAGTGGGGAGTGTGACTGACGTGTCCGTCGAGTCCGTGAGCGCCGAGACCTTCGCGCGCGAGAGCCTCGCCGTCCTGCACCGCCTCTCCGAGTCCTCGCGCGCCGAGGTGACCGCCGCGGCCACCCTGATCGCCGGCTGCGTCCGCGAGGACGGGGTCGTGCACGCCTTCGGCACCGGCCACTCCCAGGCCCTGGTCCTCGAACTCGCCGGACGCGCGGGGGGCCTCGTGCCCACCAACCGGCTCAGCATGGCCGACCTCGTCCTCTACGGCGGCGAGGACCCCGCGGTCCTGGACGACCCGCTGCTGGAACGCGCACCCGGCATCGCGGCCCGCCTCTACGCACTCGCCGCACCCCGTCCGCAGGACCTCTTCGTCGTCATCTCCAACTCCGGCGTCAACAACGTCGTCGTCGAGATGGCCCTGCACGCCAAGGAGCGGGGCCACCGGCTGCTGGCCGTCACCTCCCTCACCCACAGCCGGTCCGTACCGGCCGCCCACCCCAGCGGCCGCAAGCTCGCCGACCTCGCCGACGTCGTCCTCGACAACGCGGCCCCGCGCGGCGACGCCCTCCTCGAACTCCCCGGCGGCGGCGCGGTCTGCGCCCTGTCCACCCTGACCGGCGTCCTCCTCGTCCAGCAGACCGTCGCCGAGACGGCGGCCCGCCTCCTCGCCTCCGGGGACCGCCCCCCGGTCTACGTCTCCGCCAACGTACCCGGCGGCTTCGAGGGCAACCTGGAACTGGAGAAGCGGTACGCCGGAAGGATCCGGCGCACCGCCAGCTGACGGGCGCGGTCCCGGCGCGGCTCAGGGGGTCAGGGCCACCGCCAGGGGATAGGCGCCGGTGGTGAGGGGGGTTCCGGTGCGCCCCGACGCCACGTCGATCGGGACGAGGGCGTCGCCGTCGGCCGTGGTGACGTAGGCCGTGGTGCCGCTCCAGTCCAGGCCGATGTCGAAGGCCGACCTGCCCACGGTCACCCGCTGTCCCGGGGCTCCCGTCACGGTGTCGACGGGCGTCACGGCGTCGCCGTTGCTCGGGCTGACCCACAGGGTGCGGCCGTCGGGGGAGAGCGCCAGGCCGTACGCCTGACCGTCGACCAGCAGGGTGGGCCCGGCGCCGTTCGTCGCGGTGTCGATCGGAGTCACCGTCGAGCCACCGGAGTTCGACACGTACACCGTCCGTCCGTCGGGCGCCGCGACCACGTTGAACGGGGACGGGCCGACCGGGATCGCGGGCGCTGCCGTACGGGTCGTCAGATCGACCGGGGTGACCGCGGCGTCATGGATGTCCGCCACGTACAGGGTGCGTCCGTCGGGCGTGACGGCCATGTTCTCCGGGCCGTCGCCCACCGCGATGGCCGGGCCCGCGGCGAGGCTCGCGGTGTCGATCGGCTGCACGGTGCCGTCCGTGTAGTTCGCGACCCAGAGCGTGGTGCCGTCGGGCGTGAGGGCGAGCCCGGACGGGACGCGGCCCACCGCGACCGTGCCGGTGACCGTCGCGCTCGGCACATCGATCACACTGACCGTGTCGGACCCCTGGTTCGCCGCGTACGCGGTCCTGCCGTCGGCGCTCACCACCACCTCGCCGGGGTTGGCGCCGACCTTGACCGGGGTGCTCGCGCCGGTCGCCGGATCCACCGAACTGACCGAAGCGCCGCTGAAGTTCGCCGTCAGCGCCCGCGGGGTCCCGGTGCCGTCGGCCACCCGGACGGGGAGCGCCCGGGTGAGCACCCCGGAGCCGCCCGACACCACGACCGAGCGGACGCCCGCCGAGGCGTCCGGGGCGGCCGTGAGGGTGACGTCGGCCGTGGCGCCGCCGCCCGCCGGGACAAGGACCGTGCCGCCCTCCGGGGAGGCGGTCACTCCGGCGGGCAGGGCGAGCCGCCAGTCGACGGACCGCGCGGCGGTGGAGCGGCTGTCGGTGAAGGCGAGGGTGACCGTGGTGCTGGCCCCGGGCTTCAGGGAGACGGAGGCGGGCGAGAAGGACGGGTCCACGCCGGGGTCGGGGGCGTTCTCGACGGCCGTCGTGTAGAGGAATCGGTCCATCACGCCGGGCGACACCTGCTGCGGGATCGCGTCCAGCGCCCTGCGCTCGTCGCGCAGCCGGTTCCAGTACGCCGACACGGCCCCGGTGTCGCCGCGCCGGTCGGCCAGCAGCAGGTCCACGGCGGTCAGGCCGGCCGTGCCGTACGCGCCCAGTTTGTCCAGCCAGGCCGATGTCTCGTTGAGGAAGCCCGGGTTGGCGAGACGGTTGCGCAACCGCGCCGGTGTCGCCGCCATCGCGGTGAAGTAGGACCGCAGCGCGACCGTCGCGCGCCCCAGTCCGCTGCCCGTCCCGTACGCCGTGCGGAACGCGGCGAGGAGCCGGGCGAGGGTCGGGGACTCGGTGGCGTCCAGCGCGGAGGAGTAGTTGTTCTCGGCGAGGATCCGCAGCCAGGGCGCGGCCCCGGACGCCGGGCCCGCCAGGTCGCGGACCGAGGCGAGGAAGGCGGCCCGGGGATCGTAGCCGTCCGGGTTCCACAGGTAGGCCGCCGAGGTGAACAGCGCGAGCCGGCTCGCCTCGCCCTGGACCATCGGGTTGGCCGTGACCCCGACGGCCTCGCGCGCCACGTCCGCCTCCCTGCCCGTGTAGGGGCCGAGCAGCAGCCGGCTGGTGACGTAGTCGTTGACCGGGTAGTTGTCCCACAGCAGGATCGGGTGGCCGTACACCTCCCGGGCCTGCCGCACCTGCGCCGCGGTGACCGTCGGCGCGATCACACCGACGCCCGTCCACTCCACGACCACGTCCGGGTCCAGCTTCTCGCGCAGGGCCTTCTTGTACGGGGAGTCGGCGAGGTCGGAGTACTCGGTGGGGACCGTCTCCAGCGGCCGGAGTCCGGTGCGGCCGGCCGAGAAGTCCTGCCAGGCCCGGTTCAGCAGCCGGGCCTGGGCGGCACCGGCCGCGCCGCCCCCGCTGCCGAACTCCTTCCCGTCCTCGGGGCAGTTCCACTTCGTGTAGCTGATGTCGTCGAGCGGGACCGCGAAGGAGCGCACCCCGATGTCGTACAGCGAGGCGAACTTCTGGACCAGCGCGGCGGTGTCGGACGCCGAGGAGTAGCAGACCGACAGACCGGGGGAGAGGGCGTAGGTGAAGCGGACGTGGTTCGCGCCGGCCCGGTCGACGAGGGCGCGCAGCCGGTTCAGCTCAGCGGCCGGGTACGCGTCCCGCCAGCGCTCCCGCAGGTACACGTCGTCCTTGGGGGAGTAGACGTACACGTTCTGCTTGGTGCGGCCGTAGAAGTCGAGCTGGCTCAGCCGCTCCTCGTGCGACCAGGGGGTGCCGTAGAAGCCCTCGACGACCCCGCGCAGCCGGGCCGTCGGCCAGTCCCGGACCGTCACCTCGGGCAGCCGCGGTCCGGTCAGGAGCTGACGGAGGGTCTGGGCGGCGTAGAAGGTGCCGGTGGTGTCGGCGCCGGACAGGGCGAGCAGGGCGCGCCCGGCGTGGCGGCCGGAGGCCAGGACGTACCCCTCGGCGGGCAGCCCGGCCGGGGAGGCGACGCCCAGCTTCTTCAGCACCCCCGCGGTGGCGGGGTTCTCGCCCGGCCCGCCGAGGGCGACGGTCAGACCGGCGGCGGGCGGCGGACGGTCTCCGGCGGTGACGGTGACGATCCGGTCGGCCCCGGCGGCGCGCAGGGCGGCCTCGACGACCCTGCGGGCGGCGGGGTCGGTGCGCGGGCCGACGACCTCGACCACGCGGTCGGGGACGGTGATCCGGTGGCCGGTCGCCTCGAGATGACGGGGCGTCGGCCAGATCTGGGGTGCCGGGGTGGCGGCGGCCGACGGGGACACGGGGAGCAGGGCGGCCAGGAGCAGGGCCAGGGCCGGCAGAAGGGCACGGCCCCGGTACCGGGGTCCGGGGAGGTGTGGGGGAGGTGAGGTGATTGAAGTCACCGAATGAGGCTAGAGTCGTTGAATCAAACATTCAATGGTGCGGAGGGCGGGGCCGGGCCGCCCCGGCACGTCGGCCCGGGCCGGGGCGGCCCCCCGGGTTACCGTCGGCGGGTGGACGGTAATCGCCGAGGGTGGGGTCCGTGTCTGCTCAGCGGGGCGGTGTTCGCCGTCTGTATGGCCGGCACCACGCTGCCGACCCCCCTCTACCCGCTCTATCAGGAGAAGTTCGGGTTCTCGGAGCTGACCGTCACCGTCGTCTACGCCGTGTACGCCTTCGGGGTCATCGGCGTGCTGCTGCTGACGGGCAACGCCTCCGACACCGTCGGCAGACGCCCGGTCCTGCTGGCGGGGCTGGGCTGCGCGGCGGCCGGCGCGGTGTGCTTCCTGCTCGCCGGCGGGCTGGGCGCCCTGTACACGGGGCGGCTGCTGTCGGGCTTCTCCGCCGGACTGTTCACCGGCGCGGCCACGGCGTACGTGATGGACCTCGCACCGCCCGGCGGCTCCTCACGGGCCACGTTCGTGGCGACGGCCGCCAACATGGGCGGGCTCGGCTGTGGCCCCCTGCTCGCCGGAGTGCTCGCCGAGTACGCGTCCTGGCCCCTCTATCTGCCGTTCGCCGTGCACCTCGTCCTGGTCGCCGCCTCGGCCGTCGCGCTGATGTGGCTGCCGGAGACCGTGCGCGAGCCACGGCCCCTGAGCACCGTACGACCGCAGCGGCCCGGACTGCCCCGGCGGGTGCGGCCGGTGTTCGTGCCCGCGGCGATCGCCTCCTTCGCCGGGTTCGCTCTCTTCGGGGTCTTCACCTCGGTCAGCCCGGCGTTCCTCGCCGAGTCCCTGGACGTCCATGACCACGCCGTGAGCGGGGCGGTCGTCGCCCTGGCCTTCTTCGCCTCGACCGCCGGACAGCTGGCCGTCGGCCGGGTCGGGGCGGGACGGTCGCTGCCGCTCGGCTGCGCCGTGCTCTTCGCCGGGCTGGCCCTGCTCGCGGGCGCCCTGCGCTGGGACCTGCTGGCGCTGATCGTGCTGAGCGCGGTCGTCGGTGGGTTCGGACAGGGACTTGCCTTCCGCGGGGCGCTGTCCGCGGTGGCCGGGGCGTCGCCCGCGGAGCAGCGCGCGGCGGTCATCTCCACCCTGTTCGTGGTGGCCTACGCCGGTATCTCGGTGCCGGTGATCGGGGTGGGCGTGCTGACGGTCCCCCTCGGTCTGGAGGGCGCGGGGCTGGTGTTCATCGCGTGCATGGCGGTACTCGTCACGGTCGCGGCCGGCTATCTGCTGCGGCGCCCGGTGCCCGCGAAGGCGTGAGCGCGACGGGGCGCGGCTTGCACCGGTCCGGTCGCTGTTCCACAGTCCGAGGTATGGACGCGCGCGAGGCGGCGCTGCGACAGGCACACGACCACGCCGTCCGCCGGCTGGCGGACCTGTCCGGCCGTCCGGTCCCCGCCCGCGCCTCGGTCGACGCGATCGTGCGCGCGCTCGGCGCCGAGCTGCCCGACGGCCCCGCCCCGCCCGCCGAGGTCGTCGACCTGCTGGCCACCGCGTGCGAGCCGGGACTCACCGCCTTTCCCGGCGGCCGCTTCTTCGGCTTCGTCGTCGGCGGCACCGAACCGGCCGCCCTGGCCGCCGACTGGCTGGTCAGCGCCTGGGACCAGAACTGTGTGATGCGTGCCGTGTCCCCGGCGTACGCGGCGGCGGAGGAGATCGCCGGGGCCTGGCTGCTCGACCTGCTCGGCCTGCCGGGGGAAAGCGCGGTCGGGTTCACCACCGGCGCCACGATGGCCAACTTCACCTGCCTCGCCGCCGCCCGCGACGAGACGCTGCGGCGCGCCGGGCACGACGCCGCCCGCGACGGCCTCACCGGCGGACCCGCCGTCCACGTCGTCGCCGGCGCGGACCGGCACCTGTCCGTCGACCTCGCGCTGCGCTACCTCGGGCTCGGCACACCCGACCTGGTGCCCGCGGACGACCAGGGACGCATCGAGCCCGCGGCCCTGCGCCGCGCCCTGTCGACCGGCGGTCCCGGTCCCGCGATCGTGATCCTCCAGGCCGGTGACATCCATTCCGGCGCCTTCGACCCCTTCGGTGAGGCGATCCGGGCCGCCCGTGACGCCGGTGCCTGGGTGCATGTCGACGGGGCCTTCGGGCTGTGGGCGGCCGCCTCCCCGGAGTACGCGCACCTCACGGCGGGCTGCGCCGACGCCGACTCCTGGGCGACGGACGCCCACAAGACCCTGAACGTCCCCTACGACTGCGGGCTCGCCCTCGTACGCGACCCGGCGGTGCTCCGGGCGGCGATGGGCCTGCGCGGCGACTACCTCATCCACGACGCGCGCGGCGACCCCGTCGACAAGGTTCCCGAGCTCTCCCGGTGCGGGCGGGCATTCCCGGTGTGGGCCGCGCTCCGCTCCCTCGGCCGGTCGGGTGTCGCCGCCCTCGTCGAGCGGCTGTGCGCGCACGCCTCGGCGTTCGCCGCCGGGATCGCCGCGATCGACGGCGCGAGCGTCCTCAACGACGTCGTCTTCACCCAGGTCTGCGCCGAGTTCGGCGACGACCGACGCACCGACCGGGTGACCGACCGGCTGCTCGCCGACGGCACGACCTGGATCAGCGGCTCCCGGTGGCGGGGGCGGCACGTCCTGCGGATCTCCGTGAGCAACTGTCGACGACGGACGAGGACGTGGCGCGCTCACTGGAGGCGATCCGGTGGGCGGCGGCCGGGGGCCGAGCCGGGTGAGGGGTGGCCGGCCGCGTCCCGGCGGGCCGGGTCCTCAGGGTCCGGAACCGCTGCCGTGGGGTCCAGGCGGAGCGCGAGCACGGCCCGGTCGTCGTTGTCGGTGCTCGCGGACCAGCGTTCCGAGTCGGACCGTACGAAGGTCACGACAGCCTCCGGATCAGGGGCGCACTCCCCGCGGAAGTGCTCGCCCAGCCGACGCAGGACCGGATAGAAGGCACCGTCCGCGTCGCGCGCCTCGCTCACCCCGTCCGTGTGCACGAGCAGCACCTCGCCGGGTGCGAGCCGATGCACGGTCGTCGCGGCCCCGCCCGCCGCCAGGGTCCCCAGGCCCAGCGGCAGCCCGGGGTCGGTGACCAGCCGGCGGGCCGCCCGCGCGCCGACCACCAGCGGCGGCGGATGCCCGCGGTCGACGATCCGCACCTCACCGCCGCCCGGCGGGAACTCCAGCACCAGCGCGGTCACGAACAGCTCGGGGTCGCCGTCCTCGCCGGCCGGACCGTTGCGGGCGATGCTCAGCTCCAGCCGCTCGGCCAGGCCGCTCAGGCTCCGCCACTCGTGGGCCGACACCCGGAAGCTGCCCAGCACCGCCGCGACCGTCTGCACCGCGCCCAGCCCCTTGCCCCGGACGTCACCGATGATCGCCCGCACCCCGAACGGCGTCTCGCACAGGTCGTACAGATCCCCGCCGACCAGCGTGCCGCCCTCCCCGGCCGCGTAGAACCCGGCGGCGTGCACGGGACCGAGCCGGCGTGGCACCGGCCGCAGCAGGGTCCGCTGCATGGCCTCCGCGACCGAGTGGGCCCGGATCAGATGCTGCCGGGTCCGCTCCCGCTGCCAGGCCAGCGCGACACTGGCGACACCGATGAGGAACGTCCCGACGTACACGGCGACATGGTGCTGCTCGGCGAAGTGGCCGGGACGGCGGGCCGCCATCCACATCTGCAGGCCCAGACAGACCACCGTCGACAGCGCGGTGCCGCGCGGGCCGCGCGTCGCGGCGGCGAGCGGAGGCACGGCGATCAGGATGAAGCTCACCGGCTCCTGGCCCCGCACGATCACCTCCAGCAGGACGTCGACGGCCACCGCGATCAGCGGCAGCCACCACACCCACCCTCGCCGCGGGGACGGCGTCCGCAGCGCGGCGTCGAGGCTCTCGCGGGACACGGCGCGCCCCTACCTTCCGCGCTCGTGCGGACCGGCCGCGCCCGGCAGGCCCGCCTCGACACGGGACAGCTGGGCGGTCAGGCTCAGCAGCCAGACCTCCAGGTCGACGAGGGGCACCAGGGGCGGGGCCGGCGCCGGCGCGGGCGCGGGCCGTGCCTCCTTCGGCGGCGGCCGCTTCCCGTCGCACCGGGCCGCGAGCCGGTCGACCGTCCCGGCCGCCGCCCGGGCATCGGCCCACGCCCGCCGCACCGCGTCCGGGGGCAGACCGGTCGCGGGCAGGTCGAAGCGGGGCAGCCAGTGGGCGCCGAGCAGGATCTGATGGGTCGCGATGAGGACCCCGTGCCAGTCGGCGCCCGGGTCGGCCCGGGCGGCCGGTTCACTGCGGAACTGCGCGTACGCCGACTCGGCCAGCCGCATCCGGTGCAGGGCGTGGAACGTCGACGGGGGCGGCGCGGAGCCCGGCGGCACCGCCGCCAGCGCCGCGGCGGTGGCCCGGATCAGCGACGCGCACTCGCGCAGCAGAGCGGCCATGGTCCGCCGCACCTCACGCCGGGCACCCGACGGCCAGGCCAGCAGCGCGCACAGCAGACCGATGAGACTGCCCGTCACCACATCCACGATCCGTGCCTCCGCGAGCCGCCAGGTGGCCGGGGTGATCTGGGCGAACGCCGACGCCACGACCAGGGTGAACAGCGCCTGCGCCCAGGCGATGCCGAGCAGCGGCCCGACCGAGAACGCGATCAGCATGCCCGGCGCCAGGATCGCCGCATAGGCGTCGGTGTGCTCGCCGAGGCCGATGAGCAGGGCGCCCGCCGCGACGGCGCCCACCAGATTCCCGGCCACCGCCTGCCGCATGGCCGCCCACGTCTCCCCGACGGTCGTCCGGCTCAGCGTCAGCACCGCCAGCAGCACCCAGAACCCGTGGGTCAGATCGAGCGACCCGGCCACCAGCCGGGCCGCGCCCAGGGCGAGGGCGATCCGCAGCGCGTTGTGGAACTGCACCGAGCGGACCGTCAGATTGCCGGCGAACCGGCGCACCCACAGCCGCACCGTCGGCGCGTTCGTGTACCAGAACAGCTCCCGTGGCTCGATCGGCGCGGTACGCCGCCCGTCGAGGCCGACCCGTACGGAGATCTCCAGCGCCCGCACCGACTCGGCCACGCCCAGCAGGGCGGCCTGCCGGCGCAGTACCGCCGCCGTCCCCGGCGCCCCGGCGCCGGTCCGCGCCCCCTGCCGTATCCGCATCCGCTGGAAGGCGCCGATCGCCTCGTCCAGCCGCCGCGGTACCGGGGCGAGGCGTCCCGTGCGCAGCGCCTCCGCGCTCTCGGCGCACCGCGCCGCCACCTGCGGCAGCAGCCACCGCGACGCCCGGTCGCCGGACGGGCCGCCGCTGCGGAGCAGATGGTGCAGCTGCCCCGTCTCCGTCAGCCGGGCCAGCTGTTCCAGCAGCCGGCGCGCCGCCGAACCGGCCTGGGCGAGGCCCCGCACCGCACGGCCCGGGCCCGCGGGACGCTCGGCGGGCGGGAACGCCGACAGCCGCAGCCGCTCGCCCTCGGCCCGCAGCGCCCCGGGCGGCAGCCGGATCCGGCCGGCGAGGGTGTCGCCCGCGATCGCCGCGGCCTTCGCGACGCCCGAGCGGTATGCCGGGCCCCCGGGCTGCGGCAGCAGGACCACCTCGCACAGCGCCAGCAGCACCACCCCCGTGCTGAGCCCCGCCAGCCGCAGCCCCAGGGTCTGCGGTGCGTACGGCGGGAAGCAGGCCAGGATGTAGAAGAGCTGGAGTCCCGGCGCCGCCCCGGCCGGACGCGGCCCCGCGACGGCGGCGAACGCCAGGAGGAAGCCGACGACGAGCATCCCGAGCACCGCCGCCCAGGTCCGCACCGCCAGCGCGGTCCCCAGCGCCACCAGCGCCAGGCCCACCGGCAGCGCCTTCAGCATCACCTCGGCGCGCTGGCGCCCGGAGCCCGGGACGGCGGACAGCAGCCCCAGGGCGATGGGCGCGAACAGCGCGTACAGGGCCAGGACCGGCTCGTCGAGGCCGTACAGGAAGAGGTAGAAGCCCGTGGCCGACGCCACGGTCACCCGCACCGACCGGTGCAGGATGCCCGACCACCCCGCGTCGGCCGGGCGGGTGCCGATCCGGGCGGTCGGCGAAGCCTCAGCGCGCATGAGCACGTTCCTCTCGGGCCGACGCCCCCGAGGCATCGCGGGCGGGCCGCACACGCGCCCCGCCACCCATTGTCGGCCGACCCCGTGCGGGCCGCAGCCCAGCCGCACGCCCGCGAGCGGCCACCCGTTGACGGTCCGCCACGGCGGCCTACGCTCACAGCGACAGCCGTGCGGGGCCGAACGGCTGCCGGAGCGTCCCCAGGCGGACGACACGGCTCGGGGACGGCGACCTGCCGCGGGGAAGACGAGCGAGGGGGACCCATGATCTGGTCACGGCTGCGGCGCGGGCGGGCGGCGCCGAGGCTTCCGCTGCCCGGTGGATGCGGACAGCGCCGGCACACCCTGCGCACCGAGCGCCTCCTGCTGTACACCCCGGAGACCCATCTGGACCTCGTGGTCTGCCGGGCCGCCGGCGCCGACCCCGAGGCCCAGCGCTGGCTCGGCTGGGACGACCTCGGTGTGCCGGCCGACGAGCGCGTCCGCGAGACCCTGGTCCGGCTGCGCCCCGCCGACGCCGGTGCGCGGCCTCCGCTCCCGGGGATCACGCAGCTGCTGGCCCGGCCCTTCGAACCCCGCCCGGACCAGGCCGACGTCCTGGTCGCCGTCCGCCTCGACGACGGCCGCTACGCCGGATGCACCGAACTGGCCCCCGGCACCGGCGAGATCGGCGGCTGGCTGGCGCCGCACGCCCGCGGCCTCGGACTCGGCACCGAGCTGTTCCGGGCCGCCGCCCTGCTCGGCCACGACCACCGCGGACTCGACGTGGTGCGGGCCGGGTACGAGCCCGCCAACACCGCGAGCGAGCAGGCCCTGAGCAGGGCGGGCTTCGTCCCGGCCGACGGGCCGCCGCGCCACCGGCTCGGCAACGGCCGGGTGATCGACGCCCGCTGGCTGCGGCACACCTCGCCGACCCCGCCCCACCACTGCTTCGGCTCCCCGCCCCCGGCTACAGCGCCCTAGCCACGAGCAGCGCCACGTCGTCGTGGTCGTCGGGATGGCGCAGGCCGTACAGCAGGAGGTCGCAGATCTCCTCCAGCGGCCGGTCGGGTTCGTCCAGGAAGGTCAGCAGCACCTCGAGGCGGTCGTCGATGGAGTGGTGCCGGGTCTCGACCAGACCGTCCGTGTACAGGACGAGCGCGTCGCCGGGCGCCAGCTCGGTCGTGGTCGTCCCGAAGGGGATCCCGCCGACCCCGAGCGGGGCGCCGGGCGGCAGGTCGAGCAGCACGGGGGCGTGGCCGGGACCGGCCAGCGCGGGCGGCATGTGTCCCGCGTTGGCGATCCGGCACCGCCGGGTGCGGGGGTCGTACACCGCGTACAGGCAGGTCACGATGTAGTGCTCCAGATCGCAGGTGATCTTGTCCAGGTGCTGGAGCACTTCGCCGGGATCGAGATCGAGATCCGCGTAGGCGCACGTCGCGGTGCGCAGCCGGCCCATCGTGGCGGCCGCGTCGATGCCGTTGCCCATGACGTCCCCGACGACCAGCGCGGTCTTGTCGTCGGTCAGCGGGATGACGTCGTACCAGTCGCCGCCCACCTCGCTGGTGGCCTGGGCAGGCTGGTAGCGGGAGGCCAGGTCGAGACCCGCGTGGTGCGACGGGTGGTCGGGCAGCAGGCTGCGCTGGAGCGTGAGCGCGGTGTTGCGCACGCTCTCGAACCAGCGGGCGTTGTCGATGGCCACGGCGGCCCGCCCGGCCAGCTCACCGGCCAGGACGACATCGTCCTCGTCGAAGGGGAGCGGATTGCGGGTGCGCTTGAGGTCGAGGGCGCCCAGCACCTCGCCGTGGGCGATCAGCGGCACCGCGAGATACGAGTGGACACCGGCCCGTGCCAGCAGGGCGCCGGCCTCGGCGTCCCGGGCGATGCGGGGGATGTCGGCGGTGCCGACATGGCGTACCAGGACCGGCCGGCCGGTGTGGACGCACAGGGTGACCAGCCGGTCCCCGTCGTACGCCGCCACGTTCCCGGGAGCGTCGGCGGCCCGCAGCGCCACGGTCGGGTGGGCCGCCTTCAGGGCGAGGGCGCGGAACAGTTCCGGGCCGTCGTCCGGTCTGCGGGAGCGGCGGCAGGCCAGGGCGGAGTCGAGGACGTCCACGGCGACCACGTCGGCGAGCTGGGGGACGGCGATCTCGGCCAGCTCACGGGCGGTCTGTTCCACCTCCAGCGTGGTGCCGACCCGGGTCGAGGCCTCGGCGATCAGGGCGAGCCGCCGCCGGGCCCGGTCGGCCTCGGCCGCCGCCCGGTGCCGTTCGGTGACGTCGACGACCGAGGCCGCCGCGCCCAGCACCCGCCCGCCGGGGTCCTCCAGCCGGTAGAAGGAGAGCGACCAGGCGTGCTCGCGGTCCGGATCGGCGGGGGGCCGGCCCACGTGGTACTGGTCGAGCAGCGGGGTCCCGGTCGTGAGCACCTGCCGCAGCGCGGACTCGATGGTCCCGACGTCGGGCAGCGGCAGCGTCTCCCGCAGCCGCCGGCCGATGTGCTCCTCGGCGGGAATGCCGTCGATGCGCTCCAGCGCCGGATTGACCAGCAGGTACCGCAGATCGGGGTCGAGGAGCGCCAGTCCGATCGGGGACTGGTCGATCAGCCGCTCGCACAGCGCGAGGTCGGTCTCCACCCGCTGCAGGAGGGTGTGGTCGGCGGCGATGCCGAGGGCGTACACGTCCCCGAGGTCGTCCTGGAGCCGCATGTTGCGGAACTCCATCAGCCGGCTGCTGCCGTCCTTGTGCCGGATGGGGAAGGTACCGGCCCAGCTCCGGCCGGTCTCCAGCACCTCCGCGAACAGCCGTACCACGGCCTTCAGATGCTGGGAGTGGATGAACAGCCGCGCCGCGTACTTGCCGAGGGCCTCCTCGGCGGTGTAGCCGAACAACTCCTCCGCCTGAGGGGTCCAGAACACGATCCGTCCGTCGGCGTCCAGCACCATCGCGGAGACGCTCAGCATGTCCAGCAGACCGGTGGGCGGGGGTGCCTGAGCGGCCTCGGCGCCGTACACGTCCTGCTCGGAGGGGAAGGGTTCCGCTGTCATCGCCCACCTCCTCCCCTCCATGCTGCCCCCGCCGGCGCCGTCCGGAAAGCGCCGGGGGCCCGGGCGGCACGCGACCGTGCGCATCCGTCGGACAGGCAGCACCATGGGTCGTGTAAAGGATGGCCCGATGGACTCTGCGCGAGAAGCCATGGACGCTGCGCGAGACGCGCCCGGCACCGCTCCGGCCCAGCCGCGTGACCTCCTCGACGCGTCGACCGACGCGGCGGCCGTCGTGCGGGCGGACGGTGTCGTGGTCGGCTGGACACGGGGTGCCGCGGCCCTGCTCGACCGCCCGGCGGCGGACGTGGTGGGCCGCTCCGCCGCGCGGCTCGTGGCGACCCCGGGGGACCCGGCCCGGGTGGCCGGCGTCGCCGCCCACTGCCGCGCGGGCACGGGGTGGAGCGGCCGGCTGTCGGTACGGCACCACGACGGCCGCTCGCTCGAGGTGGACCTGCGGGTCTCCGCGTCCTTCCGGATCGGTGCGGACGAGTGCTTCCTGATCTCGGCCCGCCCGCACAGCCCGCACTGGACGGTCGACCAGTCCGTCCTCGACGGATTCCTCACCCGCTCCCCGGTCGGGATGGCGGTGATGGACCTCGAACTGCGCTACGTGTGGCTCAACGACACGCTGGAACGCTTCGGCGGGGTGCCCCGGGAACAGCGGCTCGGACACCGGCTCAGCGAGCTGCTGCCCGGCCTCCAGGCCACCGCCCTCGAAGGCCTGATGCGCAAGGTCCTGGAGACCGGCGTCCCGGTCACCGACCACGAGTATCTGGGGTGGAGCTGGGCCGACCCGCACCGCCGGCACGCCTACTCCACGTCCTTCTTCCCCCTGGTCGACGCCGAGGGCTCCGTCACCGGCGTCTGCTACATGGTCCAGGACGTCACCGAGCGGTGGACGGCCCGCCGGCTGCTCTCACTGGTCAACGAGGCCGGCACCCGGGTCGGCACCACCCTCGACGTGCTGCGGACGGCCCAGGAACTCGCCGACTTCGCCGTGCCGCGCTTCGCGGACTTCGTCGTCGTCGACCTCCTGGAGCCCGTGCTCAGCACCGAGGGCCACGGCGCCTGGCTGACGGACGCCGGCCCGGCGCCCGCCCGGCCGGCGATGCGCCGCGCCGGGATGAGCTCGGTCCGCGAAGGCTGCCCGGAGGCCGTGGCCCAGGTCGGCGACCGGGTGGACTTCCTGCCTCCGCCGCACGACGCGCACCTCCTCATCGACGGCGAGCCGATCCTCATCCCCGTCCTCGACCCCACCGACGAGCTGTGGACCAGCCGGCAGCCCGCACGGGCGGCGACCATCCGCGCGTTCGGACTGCACTCGCTCATCTCCGTGCCGATGCGGGCCCGGCACACCGCCCTCGGTCTCACCACGTTCATCCGCTCGGTCAACCCCGTGTCGTTCGGGCCCGACGACGTCCTGCTCGCCCGGGAACTGGTCGCGCGGGCGGCGCTGTGCGTCGACAACGCCCGCCGCTACACCCGGGAGCACACCGCGGCCGTCACCCTCCAGCGCAGTCTGCTGCCCGACGCCCTCTCCGGCGGCACCGCGCTGGAGGTGGCCTCCTCCTATCTGCCGGCCGACCCCAGCGACGGGGTGGGCGGCGACTGGTTCGACGTGATCCCGCTGTCCGGGGCCCGGGTGGGCCTCGTCGTCGGCGACGTGGTGGGGCACGGCATCGCCGCCGCGGCGACCATGGGCCGGCTGCGCACGGCGGTGCAGACCCTCGCCGACATGGACATGCCTCCTGAGGAACTGCTGGCCCACCTGGACGACCTGGTGCTCCGGCTGAGCGCGGACCGGACCGACGACGCGTCGCCCGCGCAGGGCACGACCGCGTTCCTCGGCGCCACCTGTCTCTACGCCGTCTACGACCCCGTCACCCGGCGCTGCCGGATGGCCCGCGCCGGGCATCCGCCGCCCGTCGTCGTCACCCCCGACGGGCAGGTGTCCTTCCCGGAGCCCCCGGCCGGCCCCCCGCTCGGCCTCGGCGGCATGGCGTTCGAGGCGGCCGAGATCGAGCTCGCCGAGAACAGCCTGATCGGCCTGTACACCGACGGCCTCGTGGAGGGCACCGACCAGGACATGGAGCGGGGCATGGAGCGGCTCGGCGCCCTGCTCTCCGGGTCCGACGCCGACCTCGCCACCCTGTGCACCTCGGCGGTGCGGCGGCTGGTGCCCGTGCCGCAGCCCGACGACATCGCCCTGCTGCTCGCCCGCACCCACGGCCTGGGCCCCGACCAGGTCGTCTCCTTCGACGTGCCCGCGGACCCGGCCGCCGTCGCCGACGTCCGGGCCCGGGCCACCCGCCAGGTCGAGGCCTGGGGGCTGGCGGACCTGGCGATGACCTCGGAGCTCATCGTCAGCGAGCTGGTCACCAACGCCGTGCGCTACGCGACCCCGCCGATCCGCCTGCGGCTGCTCCGCGACACCCGGCTGACCTGCGAGGTCTCCGACGCCAGCAGCACCGCCCCCCGGCTCCGGCACGCCCGCAGCCTGGACGAGGGGGGCCGCGGCCTGTTCCTGGTGGCCCAGCTCGCCCACCGGTGGGGATCGAGGTACACGGGCGAGGGGAAGATCATCTGGGCCGAGCAGGACATCAGCCGCTGAGCAGCGCGTCCATCTGGCCGACCGCCGCCCGCAGGCCCTCGTCCATCCCCATCTCCACGAGCTGGTCCATCTGCTCGCGGGTCTCGAACGCGGACCGGATCTCCATGCGCGTGCCGTCCCCGTGCGGGGTCAGCCGTACCCGCACGCTCGTGGTCGGCAGGGCGGTGTCCGGCTTCCCCTCCTCGTCGGCGAAGCCGTCGGTGAACTCCAGGGCCGTGGGCGGGGCGACGGAGGTGACCCGCCACCAGCCGCGGTGCTTGTCGCCCTCCGGGCCCGTCATGAAGTAGGCGACCTCGCCGCCGGGGGTCAGCTCGTGCGTCTCGACGGTCGCCGGGTAGGTCGGCGGTCCCCACCAGCGCTCCAGCCGGCGGGGGTCGGCCCACAGCTGCCACACCGCCTCGACGGGGGCGGCGAAGTCGGCGACCACGGTGAGGGTGAGGCTGTCGAAGTCCTTGTCCACGCTGGTCACAGTCATCGGTTCGGTCCTTCCTGGTGATCGTGCGCTTCCGTACCGGGTTCCGGCGCCAGCAGGCCGGACATCCGCTCCACCCTGCCGCGCCACAGTGCCTCCAGGTCGTCGAGGACCTGCCGGGCCCGGGCCAGCGCGTCGGGCTCGGTGCGCACCAGCTGCTCCCGCCCGCGGCGCCGCTTGCCGACCAGTCCGGCCCGCTCCAGCACCGCCACGTGCTTCTGCACCGCGGCGAAGCTCATCGGGTAGCCGGCGGCCAGCCGCGACACCGACAGACCTTCGTCGGCGCAGCGCCGGAGTATGTCCCGGCGGGTCGGGTCCGCCAGGGCGTGGAAGAGCCGGTCGAGGCTGCCGGAGGCACTCTCATCTACAACCATTTGGTTGTACGTTAGCCTGCCCCCAGGGACCCCCGCAAGCGGAGCGGCACCGCCGTGACCCGCTCCGACCTGCTGTGACATCCCCCACCTGCTCTTGCCCGCGCAAGGAACGCTTCCCTACGTTCGAAGACATGTCCCACCACGGCCCCACCCCTCCCGGCGCACCGTTCGACTGGTCGGTCGACCTGAGCGCGCACGAAATGCTCCGGCGGGCCCATGTCATGGACGCCCTCGGCGCCGACTGGGACCCGGTCGAGGCGCTGCGCGGCGAGGAGGCGGCGTACGCACTGCTCTACTCCGGACTCAGCCCCGAACAGCAGCGCATCCACGACGAACTCGTCGCGGCGGGGGTGCTCCCGTCCGGGGGAGACGGGCATGCTGCCGCTTGACCCGCAGGCCGACCCCGGCCGCCGCGCCTGGGTGGCCTGCCCGCGCTGCAACGACCACCAGGGCTGCGCCACCTGCGAGGAGCGCCGCACCTGCGCCACCCACTGGCGCTATCTGCTCTCCAACGTCGGCAGCCTGCTCCACCTCCAGTGCCCGTCGTGCACCTATGTCTGGGACCACGAGACCCACTTCGGCGCCACCCGCACCCCCTGGCAGCGCATCACCAGCGGCCTGCGCCGCCCCTGACGCCCGCCGAGCCCTGCCGCCCGGCGGCACCGATCACCCCAGGGCACGGCGGACACCACCGCGGTGTACACCCGCCGAGGAGGTGTCCGGCCCGGGGTCGGCCGGTGTGGCGGTGGCCTCGTCCGGCGCTTGCCGTGGAGGTGTCCGGCCTGTGGTCGGCCGGTGTGGCGATGGCCTCGCCCGGCGTCCGCCGAGGATGTGTCCGGCCAGCGGCGGCCGGTGTGGCGGTGGTCTGGCCCGGCGCTTGTCGAGGAGGCGTTCGGCCTGGGGTCGGCCGGTGTGACGGTGGTCTGGCCCGGCGCTTGTCGAGGAGGTGTCCGGCCTGCGGTCGGCCGGTGCGGCGGTGGCTTCGTCCGGCGCCTGCCGAGGACGCGTCCCGCCTGCGGCGGGCGGTGACTTCCGTCGGCCGTGGCCCGCAGGCGACGCGTCACCCGAGCGCGGCCGGGTGACGGCCGTCCGCCCGGTGAGCCCGGACGGCCGAGCCGCGGCCGCTTTCGGATGACCCGGCCGTCTGTCGCCGGGGACGGCGGACGGACCTGACGGAGGATCGCCCCCGGCGGTCATCCCCGCCTGCCGCCCGTCCGCCCGGAGGCAGTCGTGCACATCCTGCTCGTAGCCAGCGCGTTCAACAGCCTCACCCAGCGCGTCCACGCCGAGCTGCGCGACCGCGGCCACACGGTGGCGGTCGAACTCGCCCTGCCCGACGGCTCGTTGCCGGACGCCGTACGGCGCCACGCACCGCACCTCATCCTCGCGCCGATGCTGCGCACGGCGATCCCCGAGGAGGTGTGGACGGCGTACCCCTGTCTCGTCGTCCATCCCGGCCCCGTCGGCGACCGCGGACCGTCCTCCCTGGACTGGGCCATCCACGAGGGCTTCGACACCTGGGGCGTCACCGTCCTGCGGGCCGACGCGGAGATGGACGCCGGGGACGTCTGGGCCTGCGTGCCCTGCCCCGTCCCCGAGGTGGCCAAGAGCGACCTGTACCGGGGCGAGATCGCCGACGCCGCGCTCAGGGCCGTCCTGCTCGCGGTGGACCGCTTCGCCGAGGGGACGTACGTACCGCTCCGGCAGGACCCGGCGGGCGCGCCCGACCCCCGGCTGCGGACGCGCCCCTACCTCGACCAGGGCGTCCGGCGGATCGACTGGGCCGAGGACTCCACCCGGACCGTGCTGCGCAAGCTGCGGGCGGCGGACTCCCAGCCCGGTGTCCTGGACGTGCTGTTCGGCGAGGAGTGGTACCTGCACGGCGGCCACCCCGAGGACCGGCTGCGCGGCCGTCCCGGCGACCTGCTGGCCACCCGGGCCGGGGCGATCTGCCGGGCCACCGCCGACGGCGCCGTGTGGATCCCCGAGCTGAGACTGCGGCGGCTGCGCGGCGCGCCGCCCACCTTCAAACTGCCCGCCGTGCGCGCCCTCGGCGACCGGCTGCCGCCGCTGCCCGACCACACCCCGCCCCGGCTGCCCGACGCCCGGGAGCCCGGCTGGACGGACATCCGCTACCGGGAGGAGGGGACGGTGGGTTTCCTGTCCTTCTCCTTCCCCGGCGGCGCCATGAGCACCGAGCAGTGCCGGCGGCTGCTCGCCGCCTACCGGGAGGCCTGCGACCGGCCCACCTCGGTGCTGGTGCTGGGCGGCGCGCGCGACTTCTTCTCCAACGGCATCCACCTCAACGTCATCGAGGCCGCCGCCGACCCGGCCGCCGAGTCCTGGGCCAACATCAACGCCATCGACGACCTGGTCGAAGCGGTCCTGACGACCACCGACCGCCTGACCGTCGCGGCCGTCGCGGGCAACGCCGCCGCGGGCGGGGTGATGCTCGCCCTCGCCGCCGACGAGGTCTGGTGCCGCTCCGGCGCCGTGCTCAACCCCCACTACCGCCTGATGGGCCTGTACGGCTCGGAGTACTGGACCCACACCCTCCCGCGCAGGGTCGGCCGCGCCGTGGCCGCCCGCCTCATGAGCGAGGCCCTCCCCGTGAGCGCGGCCGCCGCCCGCCGCCTCGGGCTCGTCGACCGGGTCCTCGACCGCGCCCCGGACGCCTTCGCCCCCGAGGTCGCCGCACTCGCCGCCCGCGTGGCCGCCCTGCCCGCGACGGCGGACCGGATCACCGCGAAGAAGGCGGAACTGGACCGGCTCCGGAGCCTGACCCCGCTGTCCGGCTTCCGGGACCGGGAGCTCGCCCGGATGCGGGAGACGTTCGACGACCCGGACGCCCCCTACCACGCCCTGCGCCGGGCGTTCGTGCACAAGAAGCGCCCCGCCCGCACCCCGCCGCACCTCGCCCCGGTTGCGCGACCCGGGCCGATCCCCTCCGCGGCCGATGTCACCGGAATGGCCCCCGATGGTGTCTCGTCCGGGCCGAACCACTGATACGAAGAATCCTGATGGCCGAAATGCAGGCCTTCGTCCCTTACCTCCCCAGGAGGCGGTCCCCATGAGCCAGGCGACGCCGAACACGGTCGGCGCTGCGGACGCCACAGGCGCGCCCGCCGAAGAGACGCCCACGATCCATGTCCTGTGGATCAACGCCGGGCTGAGCTGTGACGGCGACTCGGTCGCGCTGACCGCGGCCATGCAGCCCAGCATCGAGGAGATCGTCCTCGGTGTGCTGCCCGGCCTGCCGAAGATCCAGGTGCACTGGCCGCTCATCGACTTCGAGTGCGGTCCGGTCGGCGGCGCCGACACGTTCATCGAGTGGTTCTTCAAGGGTGAGCGGGGCGAACTCGACCCGTTCGTGCTGGTCGTCGAGGGCTCCATCCCCAACGAGGCGATCAAGCCCGAGGGCTACTGGTGCGGCTTCGGCGACAACCCGGAGACCGGCCAGCCCATCACCACCAGCGAGTGGATCGACCGCCTCGCGCCCAAGGCCCTCGCCGTCGTCGCCATCGGCACCTGCGCCACGTACGGCGGCATCCACGCGATGGCCGGCAACCCGACCGGCGCCATGGGCGTGCCGGACTACCTGGGCTGGGACTGGAAGTCGCAGGCCGGCATCCCGATCGTGTGCGTCCCGGGCTGCCCCATCCAGCCCGACAACTTCGCCGAGACCCTCACCTACCTGCTCTACCAGGCCGCCGGGTCCGCGCCGATGATCCCGCTGGACGACAAGCTGCGTCCGACCTGGCTCTTCGGGGCCACCGTGCACGAGGGCTGCGACCGGGCCGGCTACTACGAGCAGGGCGAGTTCGCGACGACGTACGACTCGCCGAAGTGCCTGGTCAAGATCGGCTGCTGGGGCCCGGTCGTCAAGTGCAACGTGCCCAAGCGCGGCTGGATGAACGGCGTCGGCGGCTGCCCGAACGTCGGCGGCATCTGCATCGCCTGCACCATGCCCGGCTTCCCCGACAAGTTCATGCCGTTCATGGACGAACCCCCCGGCGCCAAGGTCTCCAGCACCGCCAGCGGCGCGTACGGCGCCGTGATCCGCCGGCTGCGCGACATCACCGCCAAGACCGTGGACAAGGAACCCAAGTGGCGCCGGAGCGGCGAGAAGATCACCACCGGCTACCGGCCGCCGTGGTGACGCCCTCCCGCAGCTGACCCCGTGTGACCCGCTTCTGCTTCGTGCACCCCCCACACCCGAACCCCCCCCGCGCAACGAAGGGCACGGCAACGACCATGGCAAGGACGAAGGCGGCCGGAGACGGCACCGGTCTGGTGGAGATGTCCTGGGACCCGATCACCCGGATCGTGGGCAGCCTGGGCATCCACACGAAGATCGACTTCAAGCAGAAGCGGGTCGCGGAGTGCTACAGCACCTCGTCGGTGTTCCGCGGCTACAGCGTGTTCATGCGCGGCAAGGACCCCCGCGACGCCCACTTCATCACCAGCCGCATCTGCGGCATCTGCGGCGACAACCACGCCACCTGCTCGGTGTACGCGCAGAACATGGCGTACGGCGTGAAGCCCCCGCACCTCGGTGAGTGGATCATCAACCTCGGCGAGTCCGCGGAGTACATGTTCGACCACAACATCTTCCAGGAGAACCTGGTCGGGGTCGACTACTGCGAGAAGATGGTCAAGGAGACCAACCCCGGCGTCCTCGAACTCGCCGAGCGCACCGAGGCCCCGCACGCCGCCGAGCACGGCTACCGCACCATCGCCGACATCATGCGCTCGCTCAACCCGCTGGAGGGCGAGTTCTACCGCGAGGCCCTCCAGGTCAGCCGGTACACGCGCGAGATGTTCTGCCTGATGGAGGGCCGCCATGTGCACCCCTCCACGCTCTACCCGGGCGGCGTCGGCACGGTCGCCTCCGTGCAGCTGTTCACCGACTACCTGAGCCGCCTCATGCGGTACGTGGAGTTCATGAAGCGCGTCGTCCCGCTCCACGACGACCTGTTCGACTTCTTCTACGAGGCCCTGCCCGGCTACGAGGAGGTCGGCCGCCGGCGTGTCCTGCTCGGCTGCTGGGGCGCCCTCAACGACCCCGAGCACTGCGACTTCACCTACGCCAACATGACGGACTGGGGACGGCGCATGTTCGTCACCCCCGGCATCGTCGTGGACGGCAAGCTCGTCACCAACGACCTCACCGCGATCAACCTCGGCATCCGCATCCTGCTGGGCAGCTCCTACTACGAGGACTGGCAGGGCCAGGAGCAGTTCGTCACCCACGACCCGCTCGGCAACCCCGTCGACCCGCGCCACCCGTGGAACCAGCACACCATCCCCGCCCCGCAGAAGCGGAACTTCGACGACAAGTACAGCTGGGTGATGTCCCCGCGCTGGTTCGACGGCAAGGACCACCTCGCCCTGGACACCGGCGGCGGCCCCCTCGCCCGACTGTGGTCCACCGCCCTGTCCGGGCTCGTCGACATCGGGTACGTCAAGGCCACCGGGCAGAGCGTGGTCATCAACCTGCCGCGCACCCTGACCAAGCCGGAGACCACCTTCGAGTGGAAGATCCCGAAGTGGTCCAACGCCCTGGAACGCAACCGCGCCCGCACCTACTTCCAGGCCTACGCCGCCGCCGTCGCCCTGCACTGCGCGGAGAAGGGCCTGGAGGAGGTCCGCGCCGGACGCACCCAGACCTGGGAGAAGTTCGAGGTCCCGGACGAGAGCATCGGCTGCGGCTTCACCGAGGCCGTGCGCGGTGTCCTCTCCCACCACATGGTGATCCGCGACGGCAAGATCGCCAACTACCACCCGTACCCGCCCACCCCCTGGAACGCCAGCGTCCGCGACTCCTACGGCACCCCCGGCCCGTACGAGGACGCCGTACAGAACACGCCGATCTTCGAGGAGAACCCCCCGGAGAACTTCAAGGGCATCGACATCATGCGCGCCGTCCGCAGCTTCGACCCCTGTCTGCCCTGCGGCGTCCACATGTACGTCGGCGGCGGGAAGACCGTGAAGTCGATGCACGTGCCCACCGGCCTGAGCGGACTCGGCGGATGAGCGCGCCCACCGCCGCGCCCCCCGTCACGGCGGAGCGGACCGGGCGCCGGATCGAGGAGGTCCTGGACCGGCTGGCCGCGAGCGGCGACGGCGCCGCCGCGGCCGCCGCCGAGGAACTCGTCCGCTCCCTCATGGACCTCTACGGCACCGGCCTCGCCCGCGTCGTCGAACTGGTGGGCTCCGCCCCCGGCGATCCCCTCGCCGAGCTGCTCGACGACGACCTCGTGGCGAGCCTGCTCGTCCTGCACGACCTGCACCCCGAGGACCGCGACACCCGGATCGCCCGCGCCCTCGACGGGGTCCGCGACCACCGCCTCGAGGTGATGGGCTTCGAGGAGCACAGCGGCACCCTGCGACTGCGCGCCCGGGCGGGCGGCGGCTGCGGCTGCGGCTCCGCCTCGGACGCCGCGCGGGCCGCCGAGACGGCCCTCGCCGGCCTCGCCCCCGAGGTCAGGGCGGTGGACGTGGAGACCGCGCCCTCCGGACCCACCCTCCTGCAGATCGGCACGTCACCGACGGGGGCGCGATGAGCACGACCACCCCCGGGCTGCGGAGGTTCCTCACCGACCGTCCGCCGCAGCCGGAGCGGTGCGAACTGTGCGCGGCCGTGGTGCCCGGGGACCACCGCCATCTCGTCGACACCGAGCGGCGGTCCCTCGCCTGCGCGTGCACGGCCTGCGCGATGCTGATGGAACAGCCCGGCGCCGCCGCGGGCCGCTTCCGCGCGGTCCCGGCCCGCTACCTCGCCGACCCCGGCCACCGTCTCGACGAGCGGGCCTGGGAGGGGCTCGGGATCCCGGTCGGCGTCGCCTTCTTCTTCCGCAACGCCGCCCTCGACCGGCTGGTCGCCCTCTACCCGAGCCCGGCCGGAGCCACCGAGAGCGAACTCGACCCGGACACCTGGACCGCGGTCCTCGGCGGCAGCCGGCTCGCCGGTCTCCTCGAACCCGACGTGGAGGCACTGCTGCTGCGCCGCACCGACGACCGTGTCGACTGCCACCTCGTCCCGATCGACGTCTGCTACGAACTCGTCGGCCGGATGCGCCTGCTGTGGCAGGGCTTCGACGGCGGCCGGGAGGCGCGCGCCGCGCTGGACGCGTTCTTCACGGACGTGGCGCGCCGCGCCCGGGCCCTGGAGGAGGCGGGCCGCCCATGACGGAGTTCTCCTTCACCTGCACCGGCGTGCGCGCGGACCGGTACGCGGCCGGGCCGACGCTCGTCTTCCGGCTGCGCGTCACCGCGTCCGGCGACACCCCCGTGCATGCCCTCGCGCTGCGCTGCCAGATCCGCATCGAACCCGCCCGGCGCGGCTACGACGACCGGGAGGCCGACGGCATCAAGGACCTGTTCGGCGAGCGCTCCCGCTGGGGCACCACCCTCAACCCGGTGCAGTTCGCCCAGGTCCCGCTGATGGTGACCGCGTTCACCGGGGAGACCGAGGCCGACCTCGTCGTCCCCTGCACCTACGACCTGGACATCGCAGCCACCCGCTATCTCGCCGCCCTCACCGACGGCGAGGTCCCGCTGCTCATGCTGTTCTCCGGCACCGCCTTCACCGGTTCCGGCGGCTTCCGCGTCGAACCCGTCCCCTGGGACCGCGAGGCGCCCTTCCGGATGCCGGTCGCCGTCTGGCGGGAGATGGTCGAGCAGCACTTCCCCGGCTGCGGCTGGATCCGGCTGCCCCGCGCCACCATGGACGCCCTCCTCGCCTACCGCTCCCGGCACGCCCTGCCGTCCTGGGAGGCGACCGTCGCGGCACTGCTCGACGGGGGCGCTCGGGAGCAGCCCGCGAGCCGCGACCCGCTGCGCGCGCTCACCGCCCTGACCGGGAGGACCGACCCGTGACCGTGACCGCGTTCGCCCCCGGGACCGAGGAGCGCTTCGCCCTCGCCCGGCAGGTGGCCGACGCCGTCCTCTTCGAGGGCTATGTGCTCTACCCGTACCGCGCCTCCGCCGCCAAGAACCGGCTGCGCTGGCAGTTCGGGGTGCTCGTGCCGCCCGCCTGGGGCGCCGGGTGCGAGGAGCACGACTTCCAGCACACCGAGTGCCTGATGGAACCGAGGAAGGGCGCCACGCTCTCCGTCGAGCTGCGCTTCCTGCACGCCCGTCGGCGCACCGTCCAGCGGGCCCTCCCGGACGGCGGCTGGGACACCGTTGCCGAACTCCGCCTCGACGACCGGGTGCTGGTGCCCTGGGACGAGGGAGGCGAGGAACGCGTCGAACTCGTCGTACCGGTCGAGGAGTTGCTCGGCGACGGCGTCACGCATCCCTTCCGGCTCCCGGCCCGCGAGGACACCGAGGCGGTCCTGGACGGGACGGGCCGTACCGTCGGCCGGCTGCTCCGGCGGTCCGAGGAGATCCACGGGAGCGTCCGGCTGTCCGCCCGTGAACTCGACGGCCCCTACCGGACGGTGCGGCTCACCGCCGTCGTGGAGAACACCAGCGGCTGGGTGCCCCCTCAGGGCCGGGCGGCCGACCGGGACGCGGCGCTGCCGCACTCCCTGGTGGCCACCCACCTCCTCATGGCCCTGAGCGCCGGATCGTTCCTGTCGATGACCGATCCGCCGGAATGGGCCAGGGGCGCCGTCGCCGCCTGCCGCAATCTGCACACCTGGCCCGTCCTCGCCGGCGAACCCGGCAGCGCCGACCTCGTGCTGTCCTCCCCGATCATCCTGGAGGACCACCCGGCCATCGCTCCCGAGAGCCCCGGCGCGCTCTACGACGCCACCGAGATCGACGAGATCCTCGCCCTGCGCACCGCCGCCCTCACCGACGAGGAGAAGCGCGAGGCCCGGGGAACCGACCCACGGGCGGCCGCGGTGATCGACCTGGCGGACTCGATGCCGGCCGAGGTGCTGGAACGCCTGCACGGCGCCGTGCGCGGCCTGCGCGAGGTCACCGGGGAGACCGGCTTCCCCGACGAGGACGGGGTGACGCGCCCCGACACGCCGTGGTGGGACCCGGCGAGCGACGCCGGATTCGACCCCGACCACGACACCGTCGTCGTGGACGACCGGCCCGTCGGCAAGGGCAGCCGCGTCGAACTGCGCCCCGGTCTGCGGCACACCGACGCCCAGGACCTGTTCCTGCACGGCAGGGCGGCGACCGTCGAGGCCGTGCTGCACGACGTGGACGGCACCGTGCACCTCGCCGTCACCGTCGACGGCGACCCCGGCGCCGACATCCGCCGCGAACAGGGCCGCTATCTCTACTTCCAGCCGGACGAGGTCGTACCGCTGGAGGCCGGACCATGACCCGCACCCTCGTGGCCGGCATCGGCAACATCTTCCTCGGCGACGACGGCTTCGGCGTCGAGACCGCCCGCCGGCTCGCCGGGGCCCGGCTGCCGGAGCACGTCGAGGTCGCCGACATCGGCGTCCGCGGGGTGCACCTCGCCTACCGGCTCCTCGACGGCTACGACACCCTCGTTCTGGTCGACGCCACGGCCCGCGGCGAGGCACCGGGGACGCTCTACGTGATCGAGTACGACGGCCGCGGCGCCGACCCCGGCGTGGTGCCCGCCATCGACGGCCACCGGATGACCCCCGACACCGTCCTGGCCCTGCTGGACACCCTCTGCGCGGGCACCGGCGGACACCCGCCCCGGCGCACCGTGATCATCGGCTGCGAACCGGCCTGTGTGGAGGAGGGCATCGGACTCAGCGCGCCGGTGTCCGACGCCGTGCCCGAAGCCGTACGGCTGATCGAAGAGCTGCTGCGGGACGGCGTGCCGTCCTCGGCACCGGCCGGGGCCGCCGAGGCCCCGCCGGCGAGATGAAGGAGAGACGGATGAAGAAGATCGTCATCGGTGGAGCCGCCGTCGCCGCCATGGCCGCCACCGCCGCCGTCGCCGCCGAGCTGTTCCCCGACCTCCGGCGCTATCTGCGGATCCGCCGCATGTGACCCGGGACGCCCCGCCGATCCGCGCGGTTGCGTCGAACGGGCGTAGCCGCCGACCGGCGACGGCGCGGCGGGCCGTGCGCCCGGGTGCCCCCGCCTCTAATGAAGGCCGGCGGGGGGGCACGCCCACGCCCGGGAGGTCCGAGACCGATGCACGAGATGTCCGTCGCGCTGGCCGTCGTCGACCAGGTGACCGAGGCCGCCGAGCGCGCCGGGGACGTCACGGCGGTCCGCTCGGTCCGGCTCCGGGTCGGCGAACTCGCCGGGGTCGTCCCCGACGCGCTCTCCTTCTGCTTCGAACTGGCCTGCGCCGGGACCCTGCTGGAGGGCGCCGAACTCGTCACCGAGCCCGTGCCGGGCCGGGCCCGCTGCACCGCCTGCGCCCACGAATGGGCCGTCGGCATGCCACCCCGGCTGACCTGTCCCGGTTGCGGCGGCACCCGGACCGACCTGTGTGCCGGACGGGACCTGCAGATCGCCTCCGTCCAGTGGGACGACGGCGGCACCGCCGCCCCCGTGCCCACCGGTGAACCGATCCACGAGGAGTGCTGAACCATGTGCCGTGTCGTCGACCTGCGGCAGGCCGTGCTCGCGAAGAACGACGCGAGCGCCCACACCCTGCGCGAGCGTCTCACCGCCGGCGGCACCACCGTCGTCAACCTGCTCTCCAGCCCCGGCAGCGGCAAGACCGCGCTGCTGGAGCAGGAACTGCTGCGGGCCCGCGAGCGGTCGGTGTCCGTCGCCGCGCTGACCGCCGACCTCGCCACCGAGAACGACGCGGCCCGGCTGGCCCGTTCGGGCGTTCCCGTCAAACAGGTGCTGACCGACGGACTGTGCCATCTGGAAGCGGGCATGCTCGCCGGGCACCTGGACGGCTGGCTGCCCGAGGACGTCCGGCTGCTGTTCGTGGAGAACGTCGGCAACCTGGTCTGCCCGGCCTCCTACGACCTGGGGGAGACCCTCAGGGTCGTCCTCGCCTCCGTGACCGAGGGCGAGGACAAACCCCTCAAGTACCCCACCGCCTTCGGGCTCGCCCAGCTCGTCGTGGTCACCAAGACCGACCTCGCCGAGGCCGTCGAGTTCGACGAGATCGCGTTCCGGGCGCACGTGGAGCAGGTCAACCCGGGCGTGGAGATCGTGATGACCTCGGCCCGCCGGGGCAAGGGCGTCGGCGCGCTGCTGGACCGGGCGCTGGCCGCGGCGGAGGGCGCACCCGTCCATACGCCGGTCATGGCCCGTCAGACGCACACGCACGGCCATGGGCACGGCCATGCACACGGTCATTCCCACTCCCATTCCCATTCCCACTCCCACGACGGCGCTCCTCCGCACGGCGACGCCGCCGACGCCCTGGCCCGCACCCACCCGTGAGCGCTCCCCCGTCCACCCCGGCCGCCGTCACCGGCGACGGGCCGCTGCGCCGCCGGGTGGTCGTCCGGGGCGTGGTGCAGGGCGTTGGCTTCCGGCCCTACGTCTACGGACTCGCCACCGAACTGGCCCTGGTCGGACATGTCACCAACACCCCGGAGGGCGTCGTCGCCGAGGTCGAGGGCAGCGGCGCGGCCGTGACCCGGTTCTGCGAACGCCTCGCGGTCCAGGCGCCCCCGCTGGCCGTGGTGGAGTCCGTCCATCACCAGGAGGTGCCCCTCACGGGCGGCGAGGCGTTCACCATCCTCGCCTCCCGCACCGGCGGCCCCGCCCGCACCCTCGTCTCCCCGGACACCGCCACCTGCGCCGGCTGTCTCGCCGAACTGGCCGACCCCGCCGACCGGCGCCACCGCCACCCCTTCGTCAACTGCACCCACTGCGGCCCCCGCTTCACCATCGTCACCGGCGTTCCCTACGACCGGGCCCACACCACCATGGCCGGCTTCCCGATGTGCGCCGACTGCGCCCGGGAGTACGGCGATCCGGCCGACCGGCGCTTCCATGCCCAGCCCGTCGCCTGCCCGGCCTGCGGGCCACGGCTGCGGCTGATCGCCCCGGGCGCGCCAGGCGATCCGATCACCGGGGCCCGTGACCTGCTCGGCGGTGGCGCGATCCTCGCCGTGAAGGGCCTGGGCGGCTACCACCTGGCCTGCGACGCCACGAACGAGACGGCCGTCGCCCTGCTCCGCCGTCGCAAGGCGCGCGGCGACAAGCCCTTCGCCGTCATGGCCCGCGGCACGGCCGACGTCGAGCACCTCGTCCGGCTCGGCCCCGAGGAGCGGCGCCTGCTCGAAGGGGGCGTCCGGCCCGTCGTCCTGCTGCGCCGACGCCCCGACCCGGCGTACGCGACCGGGGACCCGCGGCCCGCCGACGCCGTCGCGCCCGGCAGTCCCGACCTCGGCGTGATGCTGCCGTACACCCCCGTGCACCATCTGCTGCTGGGCCTGCCCGGCGATCCGGACGGCCCCCGGCTGCTCGTCATGACCAGCGGCAACGTGTCCGGGGAACCGATCGTCACCGACGACATCGAGGCCCTGGAGCGGCTCGCACACCTGGCCGACGCCTGGCTCGTCCACGACCGGCCCATCCAGGTGCCCTGCGACGACTCCGTGGTGCGCGTCTGCGACGGCGAACCCCTGGTGATCCGCCGCTCGCGCGGGTACGCGCCGCTGCCCGTCGCCCTGCCCCTGCCCGTCCGGCCCGCCCTCGCCGTCGGCGGGGACCTGAAGAACGCCTTCTGTCTCGGGGCGGGCCGCAGGGCCTGGCTGTCGGCGCACATCGGCGACATGGACGATCTGCGCACCCAGGGTGTGTTCGAGGGCGCGGTGGGGCAGTTGGAGTCGATCACGGGCGTACGGCCCGAACTCCTGGCCGCCGACCGGCACCCCGGCTACCGCTCCACCGGCTGGGCCACCCGCAACGCCGGCGACCGGCTCGTGACCCGGGTCCAGCACCATCACGCCCATGTCGCCGCGACGATGGCCGAGCACGGCCTCGACGGCACCCGTCCGGTGATCGGGGTCGCCTTCGACGGCACCGGCCACGGTGACGACGGGGCGGTGTGGGGCGGGGAGTTCCTGCTCGCCGACTACGACGGCTTCAGCCGCTTCGGGCACCTCGCGTACGTCCCGCTGCCCGGCGCGGACGCAGCGGTGCGCCGCCCGTACCGCATGGCGCTGTCCCATCTGCGGGCCGCAGGCCTCGACCGGTCGGCCGACCTGCCCTGCACTGCGGTCTGCCCGCCTGAGGAACTCCGCATCCTGGAAAGGCAGTTGGAGCGCGGACTGCACTGTGTCCCCACCTCCAGCATGGGCCGCCTCTTCGACGCGGTGTCCTCCCTCGCCGGTGTGTGCCAGGAGGCCGGGTACGAGGCACAGGCCGCCGTCGAACTGGAGGCGGCCGCCCTGCGCGCGCCCGCCGGGGACACCAGCGCCTACGACTTCGCCCTGCACGTACCCGAGCGGGGCGAGCACGGGGCCGTACGGGCCGATCCCGCGCCCGTTCTCGCGGCCGTCGTCCGCGATCTGCGCGCCGGGCACCCGGCGGCCCCGGTCGCGGCCCGCTTCCACCGGGGCGTGACCGCCCTGGTGCGCCGGATGTGCGCGCTGGCCCGGGAACGGCACGGTCTCGACACGGTCGCCCTCACCGGCGGCGTGTTCGTCAACACGCTGCTCTCGACGGCCTGTTCGGCCGCCCTGCGCGAGGACGGCTTCACGGTCCTGCGGCACCGTCTGGTGCCGCCCGGCGACGGCGGCCTGGCGCTGGGCCAGCTGATGGTGGCCGCGCGGACGACGCACACCGACTGACCACATCCACAGCGAGGAGAGGCCCATGTGCCTGGCGGTACCCGGCAGAGTGCTCGACATCGAGGAACGCGACGGCACCCGGATGGCCACCGTCGACTTCGGCGGCGTGGTCAAGGAGGTGTGCCTGGAGTACCTCCCCGACCTCCGGGTCGGCGAGTACGCCATCGTCCACGTGGGGTTCGCCCTGCAGCGGCTCGACGAGGAGTCGGCCCAGCAGACCCTCGAACTCTTCGCCGAACTCGGCATGCTGCAGGAGGAGTTCGGCGACGCCTGGGAGATGGCGGCGGCCGAGGCGGGCCAGGACGTCGTACGGGAGGCGGGGCAGTGAGGTACATCGACGAGTTCCAGGACCCCGATCTGGCCCGCCGGCTCCTCGACGACATCCACGCCACGGTCACCCGGCCCTGGGCGCTGATGGAGGTCTGCGGCGGCCAGACCCACAGCATCATCCGGCACGGCATCGACCAACTCCTTCCCGAACAGGTTGAGTTGATCCACGGACCGGGCTGCCCCGTCTGTGTGACCCCGTTGGAGGTCATCGACAAGGCACTGGCGATCGCCTCCCGCCCCGAGGTGATCTTCTGCTCCTTCGGCGACATGCTGCGGGTGCCGGGCACCGGCCGGGACCTGTTCCAGGTGCGCGGCGAGGGCGGGGACGTACGCGTCGTCTACTCGCCGCTCGACGCACTGCGGATCGCACAGCAGAACCCGGACCGCGAGGTGGTGTTCTTCGGCATCGGGTTCGAGACGACGGCGCCGCCCAACGCCATGACGGTCCACCAGGCCCGCAAGCAGGGCATCCGCAACTTCAGCATGCTGGTCTCGCACGTCCGGGTGCCCCCCGCCATCGAGGCGATCATGTCCTCGCCGAGCTGCCGGGTGCAGGGCTTCCTCGCCGCCGGGCACGTGTGCAGTGTGATGGGCACGGGGGAGTACCCGGAGCTGGCGGAGCGCTTCCGGGTGCCCATCGTCGTGACGGGCTTCGAGCCGCTCGACATCCTCGAAGGCGTACGCCGGACCGTACGGCAGCTGGAGCGCGGCGAGCACACCGTCGACAACGCCTACGCCCGGGCCGTCCGCGCGGACGGCAACCCGGCCGCGCGGGCCATGCTGGAGGACGTCTTCGAGGTCACCGACCGCGCCTGGCGGGGCATCGGGGTGATCCCCGGCAGCGGCTGGCGGCTGTCCCCGAAGTACCGCGACCACGACGCCGAGCACCGCTTTTCCGTGGAGGACATCCGGACGCGGGAACCGGCCGAGTGCCGCAGCGGAGAGGTCCTCCAGGGCCTGCTCAAGCCGCACGAGTGCGCCGCCTTCGGCACCCTGTGCACCCCGCGGACCCCGCTGGGCGCCACGATGGTCTCCAGCGAGGGCGCCTGCGCGGCGTACTACCTCTACCGACGGCTGGACCTGCCGGCCACCGCTGCGGTCCGGGAGGCGACCCCCGTTGTCTGACACCACCGATCTCCCCGCCCTGGACGTCGAGGGGTGGACCTGCCCGGCACCCCTGCGCGACCGGCCCCGGGTCGTCATGGGCCACGGCGGCGGCGGGGCCCTCTCCGCCGAACTGGTCCAGCAGATCTTCGCCCCGGCCTTCGGCGGCGAGGCGCTCGCCCAGCTCGGCGACTCCGCCGTCCTCTCCCTGGGCGGCGCCCGGCTGGCGTTCTCCACCGACTCCTACGTGGTGCGCCCGCTGTTCTTCCCCGGCGGCAGCATCGGCGACCTGGCGGTCAACGGCACCGTCAACGACCTCGCCATGAGCGGCGCCCGTGCCGCGTACCTCTCCTGCGGGTTCATCCTGGAGGAGGGCGTCGAACTCGACACCGTCACCCGGGTCGCCCGGGCGATGGGCGCGGCCGCGCGCGCCGCCGGCGTGGAGGTGGCCACCGGGGACACCAAGGTGGTGGAGGCCGGCCATGGCGACGGCATCTTCGTCAACACGGCCGGCATCGGGGTCGTCCCGGCGGGCGTGGACCTGCGTCCGCAGCGGGTCGTCCCCGGGGACGTCGTGATCGTCAGCGGCGCCATCGGCGTCCACGGAGTGGCGATCATGAGCGTCCGCGAGGGCCTGGAGTTCGGCGTGGAGATCGCCAGCGACTGCGCCCCGCTCGGCGGCCTGGTCGAGGCCATGCTCGCCGTGACCCCGGATCTGCATGTGCTGCGCGACCCCACCCGGGGCGGTCTGGCCGCCGCGCTCAACGAGATCGCGGTGGCCTCCGGGACCGGGGTGGTCCTCACGGAACGCGCCGTCCCGGTCCCACCGCCCGTGGCCAACGCCTGTGCCATCCTCGGCCTGGACCCCATGTACATCGCCAACGAGGGCAAACTGGTGGCCTTCGTCCCGCGCGAGCACGCCGACGCGGTCCTCGCGGCGATGCGGGCCCATCCGCTCGGCGCGGACGCCGTGGTCGTCGGCGAGGCCGTCGAGGCCCACCCCGGCATGGTCGTGGCGCGCACCGGGCTGGGCGGCACCCGTGTGGTCGACCTGCCGATCGGGGAGCAACTGCCGCGCATCTGCTGATGTCGTACATCGTGTTAAATGCCGGTACTTCCGGATAGCTGGCCTAGGGTGAACCCGTGCGCGGAATCCTGTTGGCCGGAGGTACCGGCTCGCGACTTTGGCCCCTCACCCGTTCGGTGTCGAAACAACTGCTGCCGGTCTTCGACAAACCCATGGTCTATTACCCGCTGTCCACGCTCGTGATGGCCGGAGTCCGGGAGATCCTCGTCATCACCACCCCCGAGGACCAGGGCCAGTTCCGCCGCCTGCTCGGCGACGGAGGCCACCTCGGACTGCGGCTGGAATATCTGGCACAGAAACGCCCGGAAGGCATTGCCCACGCATTCGTCCTGGGCGCCGAATTCATCGGCGGGGAATCCGTCGCGCTCATTCTGGGCGACAACATCTTCCACGGCAGCGGACTCGGCACCCGGCTGGCCCGGCACGAGGATCCGGTCGGCGGCCGGGTGTTCGCCCATCAGGTCGCGAACCCCTCGGCGTACGGCGTGGTGGAGTTCGACGCGCACGGCCGGGCGGTGTCCATCGAGGAGAAACCGGCCCGCCCCCGGTCCCGCTACGCCGTCCCCGGCCTGTACTTCTACGACCACCGCGCCGCCGGCATCGCCCGCACCCTGCGGCCCAGCGCCCGGGGCGAGTTGGAGATCACCGACCTCAACCGCGTCTATCTGGACGCGGGCGAACTCCAGGTCACCCGGCTCGACCGGGGCACCGCCTGGCTGGACACCGGGACGTTCGCCTCCATGGTCCAGGCCTCGGAGTTCGTCCGCGTCATCGAGGAACGCCAGGGCCTCAAGGTCGGCTGTGTCGAGGAGGCCGTCTGGCGGGCCGGCCTGATCGACGACGACCGGCTGCGCGAACTCGCCCGGCCGCTGCTGAAGAGCGGATACGGCCACTATCTGCTGGGGCTGCTGGAGGACGGCCGGCCCCTCGTCACGGCCCGGTCGGACCAGGGGCTCGGCGCCGCGGGAAAGGCGGGCACATGAGAGCGCTCGGGATCGAAGGGGCGTGGGTGGACACGCCCCGGGTGTTCGCGGACGACCGGGGCCGCTTCCACGAGTGGTTCAGGAGCGCGACCTTCCGTGCCGCCGTCGGGCACGGGTTCACGTTCGAGCAGGCGAACTGCTCCCGCTCCGTGCGGGGCACGCTCCGCGGTGTCCACGCGGCGGCCGTCCCGCCCGGCCAGGCGAAGTACGTCACGTGCGTCGGTGGCGCGGTCCTCGATGTGGTGGTCGACATCCGCCTGGGTTCGCCGACCTTCGGCACCTGGGAGGCGGTGCGCCTGGACGACACGACACACCGCTGCGTCTATCTCTCGGAGGGGCTCGGCCACGCCTTCATGGCTCTGGAGGACAACTCCACCGTCGTCTACCTCTGTTCGCAGGGATACGCACCGGACCGTGAATTCGGGATCAACCCGCTCGACCCGGCCCTGGCGATCGCCTGGCCCGGCGACCTCACCCCCGTCCTCTCCGACAAGGACGCGGCGGCGCCGAATCTGGCGGAGGCCGAGCGGCAGGGGCTGCTGCCGTCCTTCGAGGAATGCGTGGCATTCCGGGGAGGTCTGTGACGCTGCTCGGGTGATCCTCATGGTCGAGACGGGTCGTCCGTTCGTCATTTTTTCATAGCGGTGGAAGGGATGAGGTCGTTCATGGCGGACCGACGCACGCACAGTGCCGCGCCGCCGTCTGATCCCTGTCCTATGTGAGGAAGGTTCTCTTGAACCGAAGAACGATCCGAATCTCGCGCTTGAAGTCAGCCACTCTGGTGACGGCGAGCGCGGCAGCGGTGGCGCTGAGCATGGCCCCGACCGCGCAGGCCATCGCCGACGCGGTGCAGAGGCCGGAGGCGCGCCGCCCGGTGATGACGGTCCCCGAGACCGTCTCCGAGGCTGCCGTCGCCGACGCCGTCCGCCGGGCCGGGGCCCAGGGTGAGGCGACGGTGCACCCGTATGGCGACGCGCACTCGAGCGGGGACCGGGACCCCCACAAGCCGCACGTTCAGCGGGGGCCGCGCGGCCCTCAGGGTCCGCGGGGTCCGCAAGGCCCGAAGGGGCACGAGGGCAGGCCCGGCAAGCCGGGCCCCCAGGGCCCGGCCGGCCCACAGGGCGCGACGGGACCCCAGGGTGCGGATGGAGTGCAGGGAGCTACGGGTGCTCAGGGTGCGACGGGCACTCAGGGTGCGACCGGCGCCCAGGGTGCGACCGGCGCCCAGGGTGCGACCGGCGCTCAGGGTGCTACGGGTGCTCAGGGTGCTACGGGTGCTCAGGGTGCTACAGGTGCCCAGGGGGCCACCGGCGCCGATGGTCAGGGTGTGACGGGTGCTCAGGGTGCGACCGGCGCTCAGGGTGCGACGGGCGCTCAGGGTGCCACCGGTGCCCAGGGTGCGACGGGTGCCCAGGGGGCGACGGGCGCTCAGGGTGCCACGGGTGCTCAGGGCGCCACCGGAGCCCCTGGCACGGTGGGCACCATCACCGTCAGAAGCAACACCGTGAGCAACACGCAGACGGCGACCGCGTCCTGCCTGGCCGGCGAAACCGTCATCGGCGGCGGATTCGTTCTCGAGCAGGGATCCGCGCGCAGCAACGCCCCGACCGGGGGTCCGCCGGCCACCGGGTGGACGGTCAGCACCACCGCCAACCAGACGATCACGGCCTACGTGATCTGCGTCGACACGACGCCGTGACCTCGCGGTGAAGTGAGCGACGGCGCCCCGGAGCCTCGGTTTCGCGGGCGCCGTCCGGCGTGTCCCCGCCGGCATGGATCCCCCAGGAGAAGAAGTGAAGCCAACGGTCTGCCTCAACATGATCGTCAAGGACGAGGCCCCGGTGATCCGGCGCTGTCTCGAATCGGTACGCCCCTTGATCGACACATGGGTCATCGTGGACACCGGCTCGACCGACGGCACACAGGACGTCATCCGCGAGGTCTACGCCGATCTGCCCGGGGAACTGTACGAGCGGCCCTGGAAGGGATACGACGGGAGCCGGACGGAGGCGATCGAACTCGCCCGCGAGCGCGCGGACTACCTGTTCTTCATCGACGCCGACGACGTGATGGAGACCGAGCCCGGCTTCCGCATGCCGGAGCTGACCCACGAGGCCTACCACGTCACCATCCGCTTCGGGTCCGTCCTCTACTGGCGCCCCGCCCTGGTGTCGACACGCCTGCCCTGGCGGTATGTCGGCGTCCTGCACGAGTACCTCGACTGCGGCCTGCCGTACAGCGTCGGGGCGCTCACCGGCGCCGACATGGTGATCGTCGGAGGCGGGGGACGGCACAGGACCGAGGGCGTGCGGGCGAAGTACCTGCGCGACGCCGAGACCCTGCAGGCGGGTCTGGCCGAGGAACCGGACAATCCCCGCTACGCCTACTACCTCGCCCAGAGCTGGCGCGACGCGGGAGAACCCGAGAAGGCCCTCGAGGCCTACGACCGCCGGGCCGCGATGGGCGGCTGGGAGGAGGAGGTCTACTGCGCGCGCCTCTGGGCCGCGCGGCTCGCCGAGAGGCTCGAACGGCCCCCGGCCGAGGTGATGGACCGCTATCTGCGTGCCTACGAGGGCAGACCCTCGCGCGCCGAAGCGCTCGGCGAACTGGCCCGGCTGTGCCGGGTCGGCGGCCAACGCTGGCCTCTCGCCCATATGTTCGCGCGTCAGGCGGCCCGGATCCCGTGTCCGACCGGCGCCCTCCTCGTCGAAGTCGGGTGGCACGAGTGGCAGGCGCTCGACGAACTCGCGGTGTCCGCCTTCTGGGTCGGGGAGTACGAGGAGTCGAAGGACTGCTGTGAACGCCTGCTGGAGAGCGGCAAGGTGCCCCTCGACCACCGCGAACGCGTGGTGCAGAACCTGCGGCTCGCCCGAAGCCGCCTGGGCCTGGGAGAGCCGGTCGGGGTCCTAGGCGGTGGGGCCGGCTAGACCAGGAGCCTTCCACCGCAGCGTGCGGCACCCTCCTTCATCGCGATGAGGTTGGCCACGACGTACGAGATGTTCTTCTCGGAGTGCCAGTCGGAGGGGAAGTAGGTGGCCAGCCGTGAACTCTGGAACCGGGCCTCCAGGTCGGGCACGAAGGCCCGGTACTGGTCGTCGGTGTAGTACCAGAACGAGTTCTCGTTGTAGTAGGCGACGTGACCCGGGTCCTGGTACGCGCCACGGCCGTCGGAGCTCGGCGTGCTCACGAGCAGCATTCCGCCGGGGGCGAGCAGACGGTACAGCTCGTTGATGAGGGGCACCTTCGCCGGGACGTGTTCCAGGAAGTTCACCGCGCGTACGAGACCGACCGAGTCGTCGGGCAGATCCAGCTTCTCCGGCAGGGTCGCGACGATGTCGACCCCCGCTCCCGACCGCCGGTCCACCCCCACGTACCCCGGCGGCTTCCGGTCCGCCGCGCCGAGATCCAGCGCGATCAGTCCGTGCCGCAGGGTCCAGGCGAGCGCGTTGGCCTCGATGTACTTGTCGTACAGGGCGACGGTCTCACGCTGGATGTGTGCGTTGATCTCGGGCTCGCTCTGTGTGTTCGCGGGATGGATCCGCTGGAGGTACAGACAGCGGTTGACGTGGTGGAAGTCGCCGATGTGGAACAGACGGCACATCAGGTCCTGGTCGTCCAGGACGGTACGCGTGGCGTCGTACCCGCCGGCCTTCTCGTAGCTCTTCCTGCGGAAGGCCCGTACATGGTTGGGCGCGAACCAGATGTAGGCGACGTTGTGCGGAGTCGGCGCCATGGAGACGACCTGAAGCAGCGTACGGCCGTCGACCCTCACGTCCTCGTACTGCCAGCCGCAGGTCTCGTCGAAGCGCGTCTCGTCCCGCCCCCCGTCCTCGGTGATCTGCGCGGTGTTGCTGTACACGAACACGGCCTCGGGATGCGCGTCGAACGCCTTGCCCAGCTCCGCCAGACACGCCTTCGCCAGCAGGTCGTCGTGGTCGAGTTCGACGAGGATCTCGCCGCGGGCCAGCTCACAGGCCCGGCGCTTGGCGGCGCCGACCCCGCAGACATCGTCCGCGACCACCACCCGGATCCGCTCGTCGGGGTACTCCGGCCGCCAGCGGGCGCCGTTGTTGAGCAGGACGATCCACTCCCAGTCCGGACAGGTCTGCGCCTGCAGCGTCGCCAGGCACTCGTCGAGGAAACGCGGGCGGTGGCTGGGGGTGAAGACGGAGAACCTCGGGACGGCGGTCGACGACGTCATCTGCTGCTCCCTGCGGGGCTCGGGGCCGATGGGCGACGCCGGTGAGATCCCGGAATCCCGCGGGTATGTGGCCTGGGTCGCAGTGGTCCGCAGCCGGGCAGGCGCCGTTTCCGCCGAGGGTACGAGCCGGCCCGCACGACAGTGCCGCACGGCGGGCGGTGGGGGGTGCGGACCACCCGAATGCACGCACGAAGGCACCGCCTATTCAGGCGCGCCCGGTGTTCCGTCCAGGAAGGCGTCGACCAGGCGGGCCGTGTTCGCCCGCGCCGTGGGCTCCAGGGCGCGGGTGCGGGCCGCCAGGTCGTCGGGGTCCACCCCCTGGCGCAGGCACTGCTCGGCGCCCCCGAGGTCGAGCCAGCCGCGCACCATGCGGGCGGTGATCTCCGGATGGAACTGCACCCCCAGGCTGCTCCCCACCCGGAAGGCCTACGCGCACACGGCGGTACGGGCCAGCTCCTCGGCGTCCGGCGGCAGGACGCAGCGGTCGTAGTGCCACTGGAACCAGGGGCCGGGGCCGATCAGGGCGGGCTCGTCGGTGTCGACCTCGACCCAGCCGATCTCGGGGCGCGGGGCCTCCTCGACCGCGCCACCGAGCGCCGTCGTCAGCGCCTGGGCGCCGAAGCAGACGCCGAGCACGGGTATGCCGAGGTGGTGCGCCTTGCGCAGCAGCGCCAGCTCCCCGTCGATCCAGCGGCCGACCGCCGTCCGGTCGTACACCGACCAGGGGGCGCCGAGCGCCACGATCACGTCCCAGTCGGCGGGGTCGGGGAAGTCGAAGGCCACGTCCGGGGCGTGATGCCGGTCCTCGGGCACGATCGTCACCGCGGTGAGGCCGTACCCGCGTTCCCGGAGCCGGGCGCCCACCAGGCCCGGCTCCGTGACGTGGTCGTGCTGGATGACGAGTGCGCGCACCTGGCTTCTCCCCCCGCCCCCTCGGGAGAGGCGTGATCCCATTTGGTTTGAGACCAAATAATAAACCTGGAGGGGCGGCGCGGGTCAGGCCGGGGCGGTGATCTCCCGCTTGAGGATCTTGCCGCTCGGGCCGGTCGGGAGCTGGTCCATCAGCCAGATCTCGCGGGGGTACTTGTACGCCGCCACCCGCTCCTTGACGAACTCGCGCAGCTCGTCCGGGGTCGCCCCGGCGCCCGGGCGCAGGACGACGGCCGCCGCGATCTCCTCGCCCAGGTGGGCGTGGCCGACGCCCACCACGGCGGCCAGGGCGACGGCCGGGTGCTCGTGGAGGACCTCCTCGATCTCCCGCGGGTAGACGTTGTAGCCACCCCGGATGATCATGTCCTTCTTGCGGTCGACGATGTAGAAGTAGCCGTCCTCGTCCTGCCGTGCCAGGTCGCCGCTGCGCAGCCAGCCGTCGGGAACGGCCGCCGCCGTCTCCTCGGGGCGGTTCCAGTAGCCCTTCATCACGTTCGGGCCCCGGACGGCCAGCTCGCCGACCTCGCCCGCCGGGACGTCCTGCCCCTTCTCGTCCAGCAGCCGCACCTCCACGTCCTGGATCGGGGTGCCGATGGACCCGGCCTTGCGGGGGCGGTCGGGGTGGTTGAACGTCACCACCGGGCTCGTCTCCGACATGCCGAAGCCCTCCAGGATCGCGCAGCCGAACCGCCGCTCGAAGCCGTGCAGGATCTCCACGGGCAGCGAGGCGCCGCCCGAGACGCACAGCCGCAGCGTCGACACGTCCGCCTCCGAGGGATGCTGGAGCAGCGCGGCGTACATGGTGGGCACGCCCTCGAAGACCGTGGCCCGGTCGCGGGCGATCGCGTCCAGCACGGCCTGCGGCTCGAAGCGCGGCACCAGCGTGAGCGAGGCCCCGGCGCGGACGGCCACGCTCATGGTGCAGATCTGGCCGAAGATGTGGAACAGCGGCAGACAGCCCACCACCACGTCGTCCGAGGTCATCCGCTGCACATGGACCGTGTTGACTTCGGTGTTGTGGCGCAGCCCGCCATGGGTGAGCACGGCCCCCTTGGGGCGGCCCGTGGTGCCCGACGTGTACAGCAGTACGGCCACGTCCGCGTCGTCCGTCTCCGCCACGTCCGGCAGCGGCTCGTGCCCGGACAGCAGCCCGGCGAAGGCGGCGGGCTCCACGGCCAGCTGCCGCACCCCGGCCGCCGCCGCGCCCTGCGCGCCCTCGCCCGGCGCCTGGTGCCACTCGAACAGCAGGCTCGCCCCGGAGTCCGTCAGGTGGTAGGCCGTCTCCCGCTCCTTCAGCAGCGGGTTCAGCGGGACGACGACGGCTCCGGCACGCAGCACGCCGTAGTACAGGACGACGAACTCGGGGACGTTGGGCAGCATCAGCGCCACCCGGTCGCCCGGGCGCACCCCCTCCGCCCGCAACAGGGCGGCGGCGCGGGCACTGGCCCCGTCCAGCTCCGCGTACGTCACGACCCGCTCGCCCAGCCGCAGGGCGGGACGGTCCGGCTGCCGCTCCGCCGTGTCCACCAGAAAGCCCGCCAGATTGGCCATGCCCGCCTCCACGCATCTCACCGCTGAAATCCGCCGTTCACGTGCACGACATGGTGCTGGCGCATCCGCCGACCACCTATGGGCGGCGGCACAGCGTCTGCGCACCCGGTTTGTTCGCAGGGACAAGAAGGCCCGTCTAAGCTGCGGCAATGGACCTCTCGGGTGTGACATCGGCGCTCCACGCGCGGCTGCCGGAACTCGGCGAGCGGATGGCGCAGCGCATCCGCTCCGCCGTCCCCGCCTACCAGGACGAGTCACTGATCCCCTTCGACTCGCTGCGCCGCTCCTGCACCGCCAACGCCGACCTCGTCCTGAGCCACTTCCACCGCACCGACACCCCCGATCCCCGCCCGGCCCGGGAGACCGGCCGGGTCCGCGCCGAGCAGGGCATGCCGCTCGCGGACACCCTGCACGCCTACCGGATCGGCTTCGAACTCCTGTGGTCGGAGATCATCGAGGAGTCCCGCACCCACCCCGAGGTCACCGACGCCGAGCTGGTCACCCGGTCGGCGGAGATCTGGGCGCTGTTCGGCCGGTACGCGGAGGCCGTGGCGGCGGCCCACCGGGAGACCGCCGCCGAACTGACCCTCCAGCGCGAGGCCCGACGTTCGGCGCTGGTGGAGGCCCTGTTCACCGGTGTCCTCGCCGACCGCACCACGCTGTGGGAGGCCGCCCGTGAGCTGGGCCTGCCCGAACAGGGCCCCTTCGCGGTCGTCGCGGCGGCCGCGGGCGCGCCCGGCGAGGAGCCGCTCAGTGGGATCGAGGCCGCACTGCGCCAGGCCCATCTGCCCTCCGCCTGGCGGCTGCTGCCCCACCAGCAGATCGGCGTGGTGGCCTTGGCCGGCCCCGGGGCCGAGGACACCTGCCTGCGCTCCCTGCGCCGCGCCCACGCCCGGGTCGGCGTCAGCCCCGGCTTCCCCTCGCTGCGCGACACCCCGCAGGCCCTGCGCTTCGCCCGGCTGGCCCTGGCCGGACTGCCCGGGACCGGCCCCGGCGTCGCCCGCTTCGACGACAACCCGCTGGCCATGCTGGTCGCCGCCGCGCCGGCCGAGGCGGCCCACCTGACGGAGGTGGTCCTGCGGCCGGTGCTCGCGCTGCCCGCCGCGGAACGGGCCCGGCTCCTGACCACCCTGGAGCACTGGTTCGCCGCCGCCGGCTCCGCCGCGGACACGGCCCGCACCCTCTTCGTCCACCCCAACACCGTCCGCTACCGGCTGCGCCGCGTCGAGGAACTGACCGGCCGTTCCCTCGCCGACCCCCGTACGACGGCGGACCTGGGCGCCGCCCTGCTCGCCGTACGCACCTCGGGGACGGGGCGGGACGGATCCCCCGCGGGAACCCCTCAGCGGTGATCTCTCAGCAGTGATCTCTCAGCAGTGACCCCTCAGGCGTGCCAGACGCCGGCGAAGTCGATCCGGTGCGCCCAGTCGGGGTGGTCTATCAGCGGGTTCCGGTTGCCCTGGATCTCCGCGGCGGCCGCGTTGCGGTGCTGCTCGTACTCGCTCACCGGATCGCCGTCGTGCCAGGTCAGCAGGGTGGGCAGCCGTTCGGCGGGGAACTCCTGCGGGGCGTCGCCGACCAGTCCCGGGTAGCGCAGCAGGAAGTACAGGGTGGCCCGGGCGACGGTCCCCTTGCCCTGCTGCGGCTCGAACCCCTCGTGCTCACGCCTTCCGCAGGCGTCCCGGAGCGCCTCCTGGACGTCGGGGAAGTCGACGTAGGGGAAGTTGCCGCGGAAGCTGTTGCATCCGGACTCGCACGCGAACAGATGGTGCAGATCGCCCCGCATGGGCTCCCGCTTGGCGAACCACGACTGCGGCACCACGTGTTCGCAGTTGAACGGCAGTGCCTCCTCCAGGGCGTCGAACTCGGCCTCGAACTCCGCCGGGCCGGCCGTGCTCTCGTGCAGCAGCAGCTCCCGGACGCGGGTCAGCCGGCTCTCCGCGACGACGGCGTCGGCCCGGATGAACTCCTCCGGCGCGAAATCCCGCCCGGAGTAGATGCTGTGCAGCCGCCCGTCCTGGTGCAGGTCGACCCACGGGTACACCAGCCGGATCGGCTGGTACCTCGGCCGGGGCGTGTGGGTCCGCTCCAGCAGACCGGTGAGCGCGCGGCGCAGCGCGTCGCCGCTCAGGTCCCCGACGCCCGCGTAGTAGGCGTCGCGGGCGGCCTGGTCGGCGGTCCGGTCGTAGTAGGGCCGGTCCTGCGCGAGCCGCAGGCTGACCAGGGCGGCGGTCACATCCCTGCCGACCGCCGAGGCCGTGTCCGACGGGGCGAAGGTGGGGGCGGCGGCGCCCGGTGCCGCCACGGGAGGCGGCGGACCGGCCGGGGGCGCGGGCGGCGGGGGAGGGGACGCGGGAACGGGCTGCGCACCGCCGACGCCGACGGCCACCGGCGGGGACCCTGACGGACCGAGGCCGACGGTGACCCACAGGGGGACGGTCAGCCGCGCGGTGCCGTCGGCGACGTACGCCGCGCGGGAACCGTTGGTCCCGGCCGCGGCCCCGTTGGCGGCGGCCGGTGCCGCCGGCGCACTCTCGGGCGGTGCCCCGGGGGCAGTGGGTAGGGCGGGTACGGCGGGTACGGCGGGCCCCGCGGTGAACACCTCGTCCCGCAGCCTTGCCGCCTCCCCACCCGGGCTCATCGTGTGCAGGGCGCCCAGCACCCGGCTGATCCGCACCCCCTCGTTCGCCTTCCACGCCAGCCGCGCCTCGCCCATGTCCGGCTGCCAGACCGTGCCGTCCACGCTCAGCGGCCTGCCCTGCTCGTCGGTCTTCGGCACCGCCGAGTGGTGCAGGGCCACGACCTCCCACTGGTCGTTGAAGACCGGAGAACCCGAGGACCCCGGCTGGGTGTCGCACTCGTAGTGCAGGAAGTCGTCGAGCACATCCACGACTTGGTTGTCCCGCAGCGCCAACTGCTTGGGCTCGCCCCGTGGATGCTGGACGATGTTGACGAACTCCCCGATGACGACCTTGCCCTGCGCCTCGCTGAGCGTGAGCCGGCCGAACGACGACAACGCCTCGCCGCGGGTGCCGCGCGGCGCCACCGCCACCAGGCTGAAGTCCAGCCGCTCGTCGGTGACGAAGAACCGCTGCGGCTCCAGCCCGAACACCGCCGGTACGAGCGGCCCGCCGCCGACGCCGTCCTGGAAGGCGAACGCGACCTCGCTGCGGGCCGCCTCCTCCGGGTCGCCCAGCACGTGGTGGTTGGTCAGCAGCAGTGCGGGGGAGACCAGGAAGCCGGTGCCGTGACCGCCGCCCGGCCCTCTGACGGTGATCCGGCCGACCGGGCGCGCGGCGAGGACACCCTCCTCCAGGAACGCGACGGGGGTGAGGTCGTTGCGCCCGATGAGCCGCTCCAGGCCCAGTGCGTCGCGGCCGAAGCTGTCCGGCGGCAGCAGCAGGGTGCTTCCCGCCGTGGCCGCCGGATCCGACGGCGTCCGTTCGATCGCCCGGGCCAGCGACCAGTCGGCGCCGAGCCGGGCCAGCCGCTTCCCGACCCGCTCGGGATCGTCGGCGTACAGCACACCGCTGGTGGCGAGCACCGCCTTGTTGCGGTCGCGCCGCTCGGTGCGGTCCGTGTAGCGCCGGGCGGCGCGCGTCAGCTGGGAGAGGTAGTCCGAGGCGCGCTGGGGGCGGAGTTCCGTCGTCATGGTCTGCCTCCTCGGCCTACTCGGGCCGAAAGTCCGCTACGACGGGTGTGCGCGGATGGTCATGACTTCCTTGTCATCATCGCCTTTTGAGATGGTTTACGCCATTCGGGGTGCGGGCCCCTCAGTCGCTGCCGCGCAGCGCCACCCAGGTGTCGTGGGCCACGACACCGTCGGCCGACAGGCCCTTGTCGCCCTGGAAGGCCCGCACGGCGCTCGTCGTCTCGGGGCCGAACTCACCGTTCACACCGCCGCTTCCGACGCCGTAGCCGCGTTTCGTCAGCATGCACTGCACCTGCAGCACCTTTTTGCCGCTGTCTCCTTCACCGGTCTTTCCGTTGCCGTTGTAGTAGGTGCAGTCGGTGTTCCACGGCTGCGAGGCGGGCGGTTCGGCCGCCGGGGTCGTGGGATCCGTGCTCGGAGCGGCGGAGCTGCCGCTACCGGTTCCGGTACCGGTGCCCGTTCCGGCGGTGCTGGTGGAGACGGGGGCGCCGGGCGTACTGCCGGCGGTCGTCGCACCGGAGGCCTCCGGCTGGGCCGGGTCACGGCTGCCGTCGTCATCGGCCCGCCCGTCCGCGGAGCCCGCCACCGAGGCCCGGTCGGGCGCCCCGGACACCCCCGGCAGGGCGACGTTGCCGGGCCGACCGCCGGGCACGGCGCCGCTCGCCGTCTCGACGTCCCCGGGAGGGGCCGCGGTCGTCCCGCCGTCCGGCTGCATGAGGACGAGCCCACCGGCGGCGACGGCACACAGCGCGACCCCCGCCGCCACGACCAGCCCTCGCCTGCGACGGGTCCACCGACGGGATCCGTTCGGCGGTAAGACTTCTGACGCCGCTTCACGGGGCGCGTCCGGGGCCGGTTGCCCGGCCGCGGCCCCGCCCCCGGACCACACCCCGGAGACACCGGACGCGGCGACCTGCCCGGACGCGGGGGTTTGACCGGGCGTGACGCCATGGTGGGGGGCGACGTCATGGTTGAGCGCGGCGGCTTGGTCGGACGCGCCCGGCGCCGAGGACGGAGCCGACGGGTCGGCCGACCCGGCGGGAGCGCCGACCGGGGCATACGGATCCAACGACCCGGCACCGGCTCCGGACAGGGCCGACCCGCTACCGGCGCCGGGCAGCGCGGACCCGGCACCGGCGGCCGACAGGGCCGACTCGGCATCGGTGGCGGACGGAGCCGGTCGGCTACCGGCGGGGGGCAGCGCTGATCCGGTACCGGCGCCGGGCAGCGCGGACCCGGCACCGGCGGCCGACAGGGCCGACTCGGCATCGGTGGCGGACGGAGCCGGTCGGCTACCGGCGGGGGGCAGTGCTGATCCGGAACCGGCGGGGGGCAGCGCGGACTCGGTAGCGGCAGCGGACAGCGCCGACCCGGAACCGGCGGCCGACAGCGCCGACGCGGTACCGGCGCCGGACGGCGCCGACGAGGCCGCCGGCACGAATGCGACTCCGGACGGAGCCGAAGACGGCGCCGACCCGGCATCGACTCCGGACGGCACCGGGGAGCCGGCGGCATCGTACGGCGCAGAGGAGGCGGCGGCATCGTACGGCGCGGACGAGGACAGCGGGGCCCGGCCGACGTCGGACGGCATCCCGTGCGCGGCATCGAGCCGGTCCGCCGGTACGGCGGCCACGCCGGCGGGTGCCGGGCGGCTCACCGGGCCCGGGGCGGGTGTACGGGGGGCCGAGGCGGGCCGGCCCGCGGGGAGGAGCTGGACCCCTCGCTCCACCGGGATCAGGTGCAGCGTCTCGTACGCCCCCTGCCGGGCCAGCACCTCACCCCGCAGCGGCTCGGGCCAGCCGAACGCATCGGCGTGCACCGTGCCCCGCGCGACCAGTTGACCGGCGGTGGGGCGCAGTGCGGGCTCCTTGGCCAGGCACTGGGCCAGCAGCGCGGCGAGCTCGGGGTCGGCCGCGCCGACGGCGCCGGTCACCTGAGGATCGGGCTCCTCGAACGCCACCCGATGCATCACGTCGACCCCGGTGCCGTCCCCGAACGGAGCCCGCCCGGTGGCGGCGTACACCAGGGTCCCCGCCAGCGAGAACACGTCCGAGGAGGCGTCGCACTGGCCCGTCCTGAGGTACTCCGGCGACATGTAGGCCGGGGTGCCCACCCGGTTTCCCGTGCCGGTGAGCGCACTGGCGTCCGCGGCCTTGGAGATCCCGAAGTCGATCAGATGCGCGCCCTGCACGGACAACAGGACGTTGGACGGCTTGAGATCCCGGTGGACCACCCCGGCGGCGGACAGGGCGGCCAGCGCCCGCCCCAGATCGGCGACCAGCCGCCACACGGTGGCCGCGGGCAGCGCGCCGCCCCCGCGGACGGCCTCCGTCAGATCGAGCCCCGGGATGTACTCGGTGGCCATCCACAGCAGTTCGTCCTCGAACCCTGTACCGCACAGCCGGGGCGCGTACGGCGGGCCCAGCCGGGCGTGCACCGCCGCCTCACGCTCGAAACGGCGCTGGAAGCGGACGTCCTCGGCGTACTCCGGCCGGATCACCTTCACCGCGAACAGCCCCGGCCCGTCGTCGGCGGCCCGGGCCAGATACACCCGTCCCATCCCGCCGCTGCCGAGCAGTGCCAGCGGCACATAGGGGCCGACACGGCCCGGATCGCCGACCCGCAGGGGTGAGGCGCCGGTCTGCCGCAGTGCGGCGGCCTCGGCCGCCATGGCCGTCGGTGGGGTCGGCCGCTGGTGAGTCACGGAACTCCCGAAGTGATGTTCGGCGTACGCCTGTTCGTTCTAGAGCGGGAGCAACGAGGCTAGCCGAGTCGTCGCGTGTGCTCAGGCTTTCAAACACTTCCGTAATCGCTTGCTCACCCGACCGGTGCCGCCCGGCCGCCCGCGCCTCAGGCCGTCAACCCCCGCCCCGCGCCGAGCCGTTCGAGCAGTCGCTCGTGATGGAGGGCCGCCACGGGGCCGATCAGGTCGGGGTGGCGCAGCAGGACCGCCGCCCGGCGGTCGTGGTCGTCGGGGGCGAGCAGGCGCCGGTACTCCACCGGCGTACCGCGCGTCCGGGCGCCCCTGGTGAGGCGGGCCACCGCACGCGCGGCCAGGTCCGGGTCGGTGAGGAGACCGGCCGCCCAGCTCGCCACGACCTCGTCGACCCAGCAGCGCCAGGCCGGGTCGTCCGGGTCCTCCCCGGCGCCGCTCAGCCGGTCGAGCCCCGCCGAGCCGCCCGGCGCCGAGCCCGTCGGCGTCGGGTAACGCAGCCAGGCCGCGACGGTGACCGCCTGACGGGCCTGCGCCTCGCACAGGGCCGCGGCGAGCGCGCCACCGGAGGCGGGGAAGGCGCGCGTCAGCCACAGCGTGGTCGCGGCGACGATCGGGGCGAGTTCAGCAAGCACTGGGGACCGTCCGTGCGTGAGGGTTCTCGCGAAACGGTAGCGGAGCCCTGCGCGATCTCTTGACGTGTACGGGGCACGGTGGCTTGATGGGAGCGCTCCCACGCTCCTGCAGACCCGCACGCCCACCCACCCCCGCCTTCTTGGCCTCACTCCTGGAGTCGCAGTGAGAACGACAAGAAGCACGACGAACGGCACGACGCGAAGGACGCCGAGCAGGCCCGGCAGCCTGTCACGGAAGCGCTCCGTGCCCGCCCTGCTGACCAGGCTGGTCGTCCTCCTCGGCCTGGTCGCCCTCGGTGCCCTCGCCCCGGCCCAGGCCCAGGCCCGCCCCGACCGCCTCGCCGCCACCGGCCTGCACATCGCCGACGGCCGCCTGGTCGAGGCCAACGGGAACGACTTCGTCATGCGCGGCGTCAACCACGCCCACACCTGGTACCCCGGCCAACTCCAGTCGCTGGCCGACATCAAGGCGCTCGGCGCCAACACCGTCCGCGTCGTCCTCGCCGACGGCCACCGCTGGAGCGCGAACAGCGCCTCGGACGTGGCGAACGTCATCGCCCAGTGCAAGGCCAACCGGCTCATCTGCGTCCTGGAGGTGCACGACACCACCGGTTACGGCGAGGACTCCGCGGCCGGCACCCTCGACCAGGCCGCCGACTACTGGATCGGCCTGAAGGACGTCCTGGCCGGCCAGGAGAACCACGTCGTCATCAACATCGGCAACGAGCCCTGGGGCAACACGAACCCCGAGGGCTGGACCGCCCCGACCATCGCCGCCGTCAAGAAACTGCGCGACGCCGGATTCCAGCACACGATCATGGTGGACGCGCCCAACTGGGGCCAGGACTGGCAGGGCGTCATGCGCGCCAACGCCCAGTCCGTGTACGCCGCCGACACCACCGGCAACCTGATCTTCTCGATCCACATGTACAGCGTCTTCGACACCGCGGCGGAGATCACCGACTACCTCAACGCCTTCGTCACGGCCGAACTGCCGATCCTGATCGGGGAGTTCGGCGGTCCGGCCGACCAGTGGGGCGACCCGGACGAGGACACCATGATGGCCACCGCCCAGCAGCTGAACCTGGGCTATCTGGCCTGGTCCTGGAGCGGCAACACCGACCCGGTCCTCGACCTGGCGACCGCCTTCGACCCCACGCGGCTCAGCTCCTGGGGCCAGCGTGTCTTCAACGGCGTCAACGGCATCGCCCAGACCGCGAAGGAAGCCACGGTGTACGGCGGCGGCACCCCGGCCGACAGCCAGGCGCCGACCACCCCCGGCACCCCGACGGCCTCCGCCGTGACGGCCACCTCCGCGACGCTCACCTGGACGGCCGCGACCGACAACGTCGGCGTGACCGGCTACGACATCGTCCGGGTCAGTGGCGGCACCGAGTCCGCCGTGGCCGCCTCCACCACCAACGGCGTGACCGTCACCGGCCTCAGCGCCAGTACGGCGTACACCTTCGCGGTCTACGCCAGGGACGCGGCCGGCAACCGCTCCGCCCGCTCGGGCACGGTCGCCGTCACGACGGGCAGCGCACCCGCCACCCCCTGCTCCGTGCGCTACCGCGTCGTGGGCGAATGGCCGGGCGGCTTCCAGGGCGAGATCGTGCTGGGCAACCCCGGCACCGCCGTGATCAACGGCTGGAAGCTGGCCTTCGCCTTCGCCGACGGGCAGACGGTGACGAACATGTGGGGCGGGACTCCGACCCAGAGCGGCAGCTCGGTGACCGTCGCCCCCGCCTCGTACACGACCACCATCCCCGTCGGCGGCTCGGTCACCGTCGGCTTCATCGGCGCCAAGGGCACCACCAACACCGTCCCGACCGCCTTCACCCTCAACGGCAGCGCCTGCACGACCACCTGACACGCCGATCCTCCGGCCGGCCGACCCCGCGCGTCGGCCGGCCGGACGGTCCGCCGCGCCCCGTCCACCACGGCCCGCTCACGGGCAAGGAGCTCGTCCCTGTATTTGATATTTCAAACAAAGGGTGATCTGGGTAAAGTGTGACCATGTCCACGACGCCGCGCTGGCTCAACGCCGAGGAACGACGGGCCTGGCTGGCCTACGTCGACTTCTCCACCCTGCTCGCCGACTACCTCAACCGGCAGCTGCGGCGCGACGCGGGCATGACGCACTCCGACTACAGCCTGCTCGCCTACCTCTCCATGGCCCCCGACGGCGTCCTCGGAATGTCCGAACTGGCCCAGCGGCTGAAGATCACGCGCAGCCGGCTCACCCACGCGGTGAACCGGCTGCGCGAGGTCGGCCTCGTCGACCGCCGGGAGGACCCCGCCGACGGCCGCGGCCAGCTCGCCTTCCTCACCGAGGAGGGCAAGGCGCTGCTGGTCGAGGTCGCCCCCGGCCATGTCGAGGCCGTCCGCCGCGCGGTGTTCGACGTCCTCACCCCCGAACAGATACGGCAGTTCGCCGAGATCGGCGAGGCCATCAGCGACGCGCTGCACCGCGCCGAGAGCACCGAGGCCGATCCGGCGGTGCTGCCCTGGCGACGCCGCTGACGCAGGGGTCCGCCGTACCCGGAACACCCGTTCCGGCAGTTCGTTCGGCCCGGGATCGAGAAGAACCGGCCCGGCGCGCGTACCTGGAGGTACGGGGCTGCCCGCCCCCCTTCGAAACACGCCAACGATCCAAGGGACGTACCTCGTGAACGCAACCGCCGCCATCGGCGTCACCGGCCTCGGCGTGATGGGCCGCAACCTCGCGCGCAACTTCGCCCGCAACGGTTACACCGTCGCCGTCCACAACCGCTCCGCCGGCCGTACCCGCGCGCTCGTCGAGGAGTTCGGCCACGAGGGCGCCTTCGTCCCCGCCGAGTCGGCCGAGGAGTTCGTGGCCGCGCTCGAACGCCCCCGCCGTCTGATGATCATGGTGCAGGCGGGCGCGGTCACCGACGCCGTCATCGACGAGTTCGCCCCGCTCCTGGAGCCCGGCGACATGATCATCGACGGTGGCAACGCCCACTTCGCCGACACCCGCCGCCGTGAGGCCGCGCTGCGCGAGCAGGGCATCCACTTCGTCGGCACCGGGGTCTCCGGCGGCGAGGAGGGCGCCCTGCACGGGCCGTCGATCATGGTCGGCGGATCGAGTGAGTCGTACGACGTCCTCGGCCCGATGTTCGAGTCCATCAGCGCGAAGATCGACGGCGAGCCCTGCGCCGCCCATGTCGGCACCGACGGCGCCGGACACTTCGTCAAGATGGTCCACAACGGCATCGAGTACGCCGACATGCAGCTCATCGCCGAGGCGTACGACCTGCTGCGCCAGGTCGCCGGTTACACCCCCGCCGAGATCGCCGACGTCTTCCGCACCTGGAACGAGGGCCGCCTCGGCTCCTATCTGATCGAGATCACCGCCGAGGTCCTCGCCCACGCCGACGCCACCACCGGCCTCGCGTTCGTCGACATCGTCACCGACGCGGCCGGCCAGAAGGGCACCGGCCGCTGGACCGTGCAGACCGCCCTGGACCTGGGCTCCCCGGTCACCGCCATCGCCCAGGCCACCTTCGCCCGCGCCGCCTCCGGCCAGCGCGAACTGCGCGCCGCCTACGCCGGGCTGCCCGGCGGCACCACCCCCGCGCTCAGCCGCACCGAGGCCGCCCGCTTCACCTCCCAGGTCGAGCACGCCCTGTACGCCTCCAAGGTCATCGCCTACGACCAGGGCTGGAAGATGATCCAGGACGCGGCCGCCGAGTACGGCTGGAAGATCGACCTGGGCGCGGTCGCCAAGATCTGGCGCGGCGGCTGCATCATCCGTGCCTCCTTCCTCGACCGCATCCGTGCCGCGTACGCCGCCGACTCCGAACTGGTCAGCCTGCTCGGCGAGATGGAGTTCGCCATGGAGATCACCGACGCGCAGGTGCCGTGGCGCGAGACGGTCGCCTCCGCCGCCCGCCGGGGCATCCCCGTCCCCGCCTTCTCGGCGGCCCTCGCCCACTACGACACCCTGCGCGCAGGCCGGCTCCCCGCCGCCCTCCTCCAGGGCCAGCGCGACTACTTCGGCGCCCACACGTACGGCCGTACCGACCGCCCCGGCGCCTTCCACACCCACTGGGCGCAGGACGGCCGCCCGGAGACCCAGGCCTGAGCCGGCCCTACGGCGCCGCGGTGACCGGCTCCCGGACCCGTATACCGCCCGGTCCCCGCTTCGCCCAGGCGTAGTACGGCACCGCCGTCAGTCCGACGGCCGCCCCCACCGGGGCCGGTGCCGCGTCCGCCGGTCCGTACGGCCACCAGCCGTCCGGGCCGGCCGGGTCCAGGGCGACACAGCCGCACACCGCGTCCACCCGTAAGGGCGCCTCGCGCCGCCACGACCGTGACCGTCACCGGACCGGTGCGGTCAGCCCCGGGGTGCCGCGGACTGCCGGATGACCAACTGGGTGCTCAGCACCACGTGGTCGTCCCCGGAGACCCGTTCCTCCCGCTCCAGCGCGAGCCGTACGGCGGACCGGCCGAGATCCTCGTACGGCACCCGGACGGTGGTGAGCGCGGGGGTGAGGTCCGCCGCGAAGGGCACGTCGTCGTAGCCGACCAGGGCGACGTCGTCCGGGACGCTCAGCCCGGCCTCGCGCAACGCGGCCAGCGCGCCGAGGGCCACCATGTCGGTGCCGGCGAAGACGGCCGTGAACTCCAGCCCCGCGCGCAGGGCGTCACGGATGCGCAGATAGCCCGACGTACGGGTGTACGGCCCCGGCACGTCGAGTTCCTCCTCGTACGGCACCCCGTGCGCCCGCAGCGCGTCGAGGTGCCCCGCGCGGCGCTGCTGAGCGGTGGCGAACCTGGTCTCGCCGCCGAGGAACAGCACACGGCGGTGCCCGGCCGTGAGCAGATGGGTGGCGGCCTGGAAGGCGCCGCCGCGGTTGTCGTACTCGATCACCGTGGCCGGTACCTCGGCGCGCAGCGGCGGGCGGCCGACCAGGACCAGCCGGGACCCCGCCGAGGCCAGGCCGTGCGCGTATCCGGCCATGCGCTCGTGGTACGCGTCGTCGACCTCCGCGCCGCCGACGAGCACCACCGCGGCGGCGTGCTGTTCGCGCATCAGCTGCACGAGGTCGTTCTCGCGGGCCGGATCGCCGTGCGTGGCGCAGACCAGGCTCAGCCGGCCGCGCATCGCCGCTTCCTGCTCCACGCCGGCCGCCACATGGGCGAGGGAGGGGCCGGTGATGTCGTGGAGGACCAGTGCGACCGGGCCGGGAACGCCGCCCGAGAGCGCCTTGGCGTGCACGTTCACCACGTAGTGGAGTGCCTCGACCGCTGCCGTCACCCGGGCCCGGGTCGTCTCGGCGACCGGGTAGTTCCCGGCCAGTGTCCGGGACACGGTGGCCACCGACACGCCCGCCCTGGCGGCGACGTCGCGGATGGTGGCGGGCTTGTCCTGGCCCGCGGTGCCGCGCCGTCGCCGGCCCCCGCCCGCGGGCCGCCGGCCCGCGCTGTCTCCGGTGGTGTGATCCGTCACGGCTTGACGTTACTGCATCCGGGGGTCTCCGGAGGGGTGCGCGACGGGCGAACTGCCTTTCCGGGAAGCCGGAAAACGTTTGTCCCCCCGGGTGCCGCACCGGCCCGGCCCCCTTCCCGGTCCGCGGTGGCCGGGAAGGGGCGTGCGTGCGGGCGTCGGCTAGGCGCTCGTCGCCGGGTACGTCGGGTACTCGACGCCGGAGACGTGCTGGACGACGCGGACGACCTGGCAGGAGTAGCCGAACTCGTTGTCGTACCAGAGGTAGAGGATGGCGTTGTCGCCGTCGACCTTGGTGGCGCCGGCGTCGACGATCGAGGCGTGGCGCGAGCCGATGAAGTCCATGGAGACCGCGTCGGGGGCCGTGGTGAAGTCGATCTGGCGCCGGAGCGGCGAGGTCAGCGAGACGTCGCGGAGGTGGTCCAGGACCTCGTCGCGGGTCGTTTCGCGGCCGAGGCGCAGGCTGAGGATCGCGATCGACACGTCCGGCACGGGCACCCGGATGGAGCTGCCGGTGATCGGGGCCTCGAGGTCGGGCAGCGCCTTGGCGACGGCGGACGCGGCACCGGTCTCGGTGATCACCATGTTCAGCGGCGCCGAGCGGCCGCGGCGGTCGGCCTTGTGGTAGTTGTCCAGCAGGTTCTGGTCGTTGGTGAACGAGTGGACGGTCTCCACGTGCCCGCGCAGGACGCCGAACTCGTCGTTCATCGCCTTCAGCGGCGGGACGATCGCGTTCGTGGTGCAGGAGGCGCAGGACAGGATCTGCTCGTCCGGCTTGATCGTGTCGTGGTTGACGCCGTGCACGATGTTCGGGACGTCGCCCTTGCCGGGCGCGGTCAGCACGACCTTGTCGACGCCCGGCCGCAGGTGCTGGGAGAGGCCCTCGCGGTCGCGCCACTTGCCGGTGTTGTCGATGAGGATGGCGTTGTCGATGCCGTACGCCGTGTAGTCGATCTCGGCCGGGCTGTCGGCGTAGATCACCTTGATCTCGTTGCCGTTGGCGACGATCGTGCCGTTCTCCTCGTCGACCGTGATCGTGCCCTGGAACTGGCCGTGGACGGAGTCGCGGCGCAGCAGCGAGGCGCGCTTGACGATGTCCTCGGCGGCCCGCTCCCCGCCGCCGCGCACCACGATCGCGCGGAGCCTGAGGCCGTTGCCGGAGCCGGTCTTCTCGATGAGCAGCCGGGCGACGAGCCGGCCGATGCGGCCGAAGCCGTACAGGACGACGTCGCGGGGCTCGCGGCGGTCGATCTTGTTGCCGCCCGTGGCGCCGGCGACGGCCTCGGCGGTGAAGTCCAGGACCGACAGACCGCGGTCGTCGGCGCGGTGGCGCTCGGCGAGGATGCCGATGTCGATCTGGGACGGGCCGAGGTCGAGCGTGGTGAGCGCCTCGAGGAACGGCAGGGTCTCGGTGACCGAGAGCTCCTCGCCCGCGATCTGGCGGGCGAACCGGTGGGTCTTGAGGATGCTGACCACCGACTTGTTCACCAGGGAGCGGCTGTGCAGCAGGATCGTCACGTCCCGCTCGCGGTGCAGCTTCCCGATCATCGGGATCATCGACTCCGCGATCTCCTCGCGGTTCTTCCAGTGGGTGAACGAATCGTCGTTGAGCGTCACGGGCCTATCTTTCGAGCTAGGTGGCGCTCAGATGCTAACCCGATGCCCCTCTGATCATTCAAGCGGGGGTGCGCTCAGGTGTGCGGGACGGGGGAGAGGAGGCCGATCAGGCCTCTTCGGGGGCCTGCTGCCCGCGCGGGATCCCCAGGGCGCACAGCGCTCCGGCGAACACCACGGCGACGCCGACCCACACCGCGGGGTGCAGACCGTCGACGAACTGCCGGGGCCCCTCGGTGCTGCCGTGTGCCACGAACACCGTGCTCAGGACGGCGATGCCGAGCGCGCCGCCGACCTCGCGCACGGTGGTGTTGGCGCCCGACGCCTTGCCCGCGTGGTCCCTGGCGACCGAGCCGAGCACGACCGCCGCCGTCGGCGCGAACACGAAGCCCATGCCGGCACCGGCCACGATCATCGGGCCGACCAGGGCCGAGTAGGCCGTGTCGACGTCGGCGACCAGGTTGATCCAGCCCAGCCCGACGCCCTGGAGGAAGAGCCCGAGGGCCATCAGCCGGCCGCCGCCGACCTTGTCGGTGAGCAGTCCGGCGACGGGGGCGACGAACATCGGCATCAGCGTCCAGGCGAGGGTGCGCACACCGGCCTCCAGCGGGGTGCGCGGCGGCACGATCTGGAGGTACTGCGCGAGCAGGAACAGCGAGCCGAAGACCCCGAAGTACATGGTCGCGGAGACGACGTTGGTGAGGGTGAAGGCCCGCACCCGGTAGAAGGACAGCGGCAGCATCGGCTCATCGGTCCGGGCCTCCCAGGCGACGAACGCGGCCAGCAGCACCGCGCCGCCGGCGAACGCGCCGAGCACCTTGCCGGAGGCCCAGCCGTCGGGCTCGCCGTGCACGATGGCCCACACCGCGGCGCACAGTCCGGCCGCCGCCAGCACCATGCCGACCAGGTCGAGCCGGATGCCGGGCAGCGAGCTCTCCTCGAGGGCGAACAGCACCAGCGGGACGGCGATCACACACACCGGCACGTTGATCCAGAAGATCCACTGCCAGTCCAGGCCGTCCACGACCGCGCCGCCGACGACCGGGCCCATCGCCACGGCGAGCCCGCTCACCCCGGACCACACGCCGAGCGCCATGCCGCGCAGCCGCTCCGGGACCGCCTGCGACAGCAGCGTGAGCGACAGCGGCATCACGGCGGCCGCGCCGAAGCCCTGGATCGCACGGAAGGCGATCAACTGGGCGCTGGTGTCCGACAGGCCGCAGCCGATGGAGGCCAGCGTGAACAGGGCGATGCCGGCGACGAACACCTTCCGGCGCCCGAAGCGGTCGCCGAGCGCGGCGCCGGTCATCAGCAGACAGGCGAAGCCGAGGACATAGGCGTTGACGAACCACTGGAGTTCCTGGGTGTCCGCCTCCAGGTCCACGGCCAGGGTGTGCAGGGCCGTGGAGACGACGAGGTTGTCCAGCGCGACCATGAACATGGGCACGCTCGCCGCGACGATCGCGAGCCAGAGGGGTGTCCGGCGGCCCGCGGCCGCCGGGGCGGAGGCGGCCGGGTCGTCGAGGACCGGGCTCTCTTCGGACAGGGTCATGGTGGGGCTCTCTCCTGGGTCAGGGGTGGGGTGAGGGGTGTCAGGCACCGGTGCGCTCCTGCTCGGCGAGGCGGCGCCGGGCGTCCGTCCAGTCGATGGGCAGACCGGCGGCGGGGACCTGCCAGAAGGTGAAGACCGAGTCCTTCATCGTGGGCCGCAGCCCGTTCATGATCGACTTGTGCGGCTCGGTCTTCGTGTACGTGCGGAGCGCGGCCTCGTCCTCCCAGGCCGACAGCGTCCAGAAGGTGCGCTTGAGGGGCTCGGCGATCAGCGAGGCGCCGTACGCCCCCGGCGCGCCGCAGACCTGCTTCCACGCGGCCAGCGACTTCAGGAAGAAGCGCGGTACGTCCTTGAGTGAGCGGACCTCCAGCCGGGACGCCATCACGAACGCCTCGGTGTCGGGAGCGGGGGTGCTGACTGTCGTCCAGCGCAGGGTGGGCATGGCTGCGGCCTTCTCTCCGGCGGCGCGAAGGAATATTGGATACCTCTACTATCTATGTTAGACAGTAGAGGTATCCAGTTTTCAAGTGTGGGGCCGGACGAATCGGAGCCGAACCGTATGCGCATCTCCGAACTGAGCCGCCGCAGTGGTGTCTCCGTGACGACGATCAAGTACTACCTGCGCGAGGGACTGCTGCCGCCGGGCCGTCAGACGGCCGCCACCCAGGCCGAGTACGACGACCAGCACCTGCGCCGGCTCCGTCTGATCCGCGCCCTGACCGGGGTGCGCGGACTGTCGGTCGGCACCACCCGCGAGGTGCTCGACGCCCTCACGGAGTACTCCGGCGACACCCACCGTCTGCTGGGCCTCGCCCTGGGCTCCATCCGGGTGGGCGAGCAGCCCTGCGACGACACCGCGCAGGCGGCCGAGGTGGAGGCGCTGGTCGAGGAGCTGGACTGGGACGTGCACGCCTCGGCGCCCGCCCGGGCCACCCTCGCCGAGACCCTCGCCTCCCTGCGCGCCCTGGGCGTCCCGCTCGACTGGCGGACCCTCCTGCCGTACGCCCGGCTCGCCGAACGCACCGCGGTCCTCGACCTCGACCAGCTCGAAGGACTGGACGACCCGCTGGAGACCGCGGAGCGCGCCCTGCTGCTGACCGTCCTCCTGGAACCCGCCCTGATGGCGCTCAGACGCATGGCCCAGGAGAACGAGTCGGCCCGCCGGCACACGTCCTAGGTCCATACACCCAGGGCCCTTCCACCCCGGCGGTCATCACCGAGGGCGCGGTGCTCGGCCTGCCTGGCCCAGGTCCGCAGGGAGGGCTGCGCCGCCGTCCGGGGCACGCTCAGCGCCGACCGGGCGGGCTTCGCGGTACCGGTGCGCGACAGCCGCGGCGCGGACCACGAGGCCGGGGCGCGCCCGCGTGACGCGCCCCGCCCGCCGCACGCCACGCCGTCGCCCCGACCGCTTCCCCCTGCCGCGACGGGCCGCTCCGTCGGCGCATGATCCCCGCCCGACCGGGTACGCGAGGCCGGAACCGCGCCCGGAAAGAAGCCTTCCGGCGCGGGCCGTACGACCGCCGCGACAAGGGGAACTGTCATGGAGACGCCCGCCCACGACCGCAACGCCAACCCCGCCCGATGGGCGCTGGACGCGCTGGCCCGGGACACCGAGGACACGGTGGCCCTGGACACCCTCGCGCACTGCGACGTCCTGGTGCCGGTGCCCGACGACGCCACCGACGAGGACGTGAGCGACCCGGCCCGGGTGGCCCTGCCCGTACTGGACAACCCCGGCGGCGCACCCGTCGTCCCGGTGTTCACCTCCGAACCCGAGATGGCCGGACTGCTGCCCGGGATCGACCGCTACCGGCTGGTGCCCCTCGGCGCGCTCGCCGCGCAGTGGCCCACCGGGGAACTCTCGCTCGCCATAGACGCCGCCGGCGACCATCCGCTGACGCTCACCTCGGAGGGAGTGCGCACCCTGCTCGCCCGCTGACCCGCCACCGGCCGGCCCGCGCCCGCCGCCCGTGATCCAGAATGACCCCATGATCTGGCTCTCCGGTGCGGCCGGCGCACTCGTGCTCGCACTGGTGCTCGGGAGCGTCCTGCGCACCCTCGTCGTCCCGCGCGGTCTGTACTCCGTGGTCGTGTACCGGCTGTGGTGGACCCTGCGCCGGCTGCTGCACCTCGCCGCCCTGCGCCGCGGGTACGAGGCCGTCGACCGGTGGCAGACCTGGCTCGCCCCGCTGATCCTGGTCGGCATGCTGGTGATCTGGCTGCTCGGCGCCCTGGCCGGATACGGGCTGCTGCTGTACGCGCTGTCCCCGCTCGACTGGACCACCTCCTTCCGGGAGGCCGGCTCCAGCCTGTTCACCCTCGGCTTCGCCGGTGGCGCGCGCGTACGGCTGTCCGTCCTGGACTTCGCCGCCGCGATCACCGGTCCGGTCGTCATCGCCCTCCAGATCGCCTATCTGCCCACCCTGTACGCCGCCTACAACCGCCGTGAGCTGGAGGTCACCCTGCTCCAGTCCCGGGCCGGCGAACCCGCCTGGGGCCCCGAGATCCTCGCCCGGCAGTGGCTCGTCGACACCGAGACCGCGCTGCCCGAGCTGTACCGCGCCTGGGAGCGGCTGGCCTCGGACATGGGGGAGAGCCATGCGACGTACCCGGTGCTGCTGGCGTTCCGCTCCCCGCGCCCGCAGCGCAGCTGGCTGGTCGGGCTGATCGCGGTGATGGACGCGGCGGCGATGCAGCTCGCGCTGTCCCCGCGCTCCGCGCCGCCGGAGGCCCGGCTGGTGCTGCGCGCGGGGTTCACCGCGCTGCGGGACATCGCCCGCTCGATCCGCTTCCCCTTCGACTCCGACCCCGCTCCGGACGGCCCCGTCCGGCTGACCTACGTCGAGTTCGAGGCGGCGGTGTCGATGCTGGAGTCGACGGGCTTCCGGGCCGAACGCGGCTCCGAGGAGGCCTGGCCGCACTTCCGGGGCTGGCGCGTCAACTACGAGGCGGTCGGCTACGAACTGTGCCGCCGCTGCGACGCGGTCCCCGCCCTGTGGACGGGCCCCCGGGACTTCCCCTCCACCCCGATCCCACCCCACCGCCCGGCGGACCGCAAACCGCCCCCCTAGGGGCGCGGGGAACCGCGCGACCAGCCACAACGGCGCCGCAGCCGAACGCTCAGGAACCGCCGAGCATCCGCTCCAGCACGCCCCGCTGCAACGGCAGCACCTCCGCGTGCAGGTCACGGCCCCTGCGCGTGAGCGTGACGTACACCCCCCGCCGGTCCTCCAGACAGACGGCCCGGGCCACCAGCCCGTCCTTCTCCAGCCGCCCGATCAGCCGGGACAGCGCGCTCTGACTGAGGTGGACCCGGCCCACGAGGTCCTGCACCCGGCACTGCTCGCTCTCCCGGGGCGCCTCGGCGGCGAGGATGTCGAGCACCTCGAAGTCACTCGCGCCGAGGCCGTGCGGATGGAGGGCCCGGTCGATCTCGCACATCGTGCGCGCGTGCACCGACAGGATGTCCCGCCACCGCTCCTCGAGGCCCGCCCCGGCCGTCTTCGCTGCCATACCCGCACGGTAACACCCGTTCGAGCATTTGTTGAGTGTGCAACTAGTGCGGGTGCAAGCATTTTCCTACGACGCGTCCTGGAGCAGCCCCACGAGGTTGCCGTCCGGGTCCTTCACGGCGGCGATCAGCCGGCCGTTGCCGACGTCCTGCACGTCCTGGAGCACCTCGGCCCCCGCTTCCACCAGGGCCGCGAGCCGCCCGCGGATGTCGCCGACGTGCCAGTAGGGGACCGCTCCGGTCAGCCCCTGGGCGTGGCCGTTCGGGTTGAGGCCGACGTCCTGGCCGGCCGCTTTGTAGCCGACGTAGTAGGGCGCGTCGGCGTACGGCTCGACCTGGAGCAGCGCGCCGAACACGGCCTTGGCCCGCTCCAGGTCCTTGACGGGGTAGATGATCGTCTGCACACCGGTGGTGGTCGTCATGGCCGGTCACTCCTCGGTCTTCGCGTGGTTCCGGCGGGATGTGCCGGTGGTCTCACGCTAGGCCGGGGAACGGGGAGCGCGCTTCTCCGATCCTGACCGACCGACGCCACCTCTCAGGTCGAGTCCCGCTTCACCAGCTCCGTCGGCAGGATCACCGCCGCCGGGTCCTCGCCCCCTATCTGGGCGAGGAGAACGCGCACCATCTCGGCGCTGACCCGGTCGTAGGGCTGGCGGATCGTGGTCAGCGCGGGCACCGCCTCCGTCGCCGCGACGGAGTCGTCGAAGCCGCCCACGGACACGTCCTCGGGGACCCGGCGCCCCGCCCGGCGCAGCGCCGTCAGCGCCCCCCGCGCCATCAGGTCGGAGGCGACGAACATCGCGTCCAGATCCGGGGCCTGCGCCAGCAGCCGTTCGGCGCCCGCCTCCCCGCTGGCCCGGCTGTAGTCTCCGGAGACCACCAGCCGCTCGTCGATCTCGACGCCCGCCTCGGTGAGCACCTCCTTGTAACCGGCCAGCCGGTCCACACCGCCCGGGGTGTCCAGCGGGCCGCTGACCATGCCGATCCGGCGCCGGCCGAGCGACAGCAGATGGCGCACCATGTCCCGCGCGCCGTCCCGGTCGTCCGCCGCCACATAGCTCACCTTGGAGCGCAGCCCCATGGGCTTGCCGCACTGGACCAGCGGCACCCCCGCCGCGCGCAGCTCCTCCGCGACCGGGTCGCCGGAGTGGCTGGAGACCAGCAGCACCCCGTCGACATGCCCGGCGGTGATGTAGCGCGTGATGCGCCGCCGTTCGTCCTTGGTGCCCGCCAGCATCAGCAGCAGCGGGATGTCGTGCGCGGCGAGCGCCTGGGTGCAGCCGCTGAGCAGCACATTGAAGTTCGGGTCCTCGAAGAACCGCTCCTGGGGCTCGGTCAGCAGGAATCCCACCGAGTCCGAACGGCCGGTGATCAGCGAGCGGGCATGCCGGTTGACGACGTACCCCGTCTTGCGGATGGCGGCGTTGACCGCCTCCGCCGCCGCGGGGCTGACGTAGTGCCCGCCGTTGAGCACCCGGGAGACGGTGCCCCGGGAGACCCCTGCCTCCCGCGCCACGTCGTGGATCGTCGGCGGTCTGCGCCGGCCCCCCGCATTGCTCATGGTCATGACTTTACGGCCCCGGACAGCAGATCCAGGCTCCAGAACCGCTGAATGACCAGGAAGAGCGCCACCAGCGGGATGACCGCGAGGAACGCCCCGGTGATCACCAGCGTGTACAGCGCGGGCTGGTTCGAGCCCTGTTCCAGCAGGGTGAACAGACCCAGCGTGATCGGGAACTTCTCGTCGTCGCTGAGCATGATGTACGGCAGCAGGAAGTTGTTCCACACCGCCACGAACTGGAACAGGAACACCGTGACCAGTCCGGGCACCATCATCGGCAGCGCGATCCGGGTGAAGATCCGCCACTCGCTCGCCCCGTCCATCCGGCCCGCCTCCACCACGTCGGCGGGCACGGCCGCCGCCGCGTAGATGCGTGCCAGGTAGACGCCGTACGGCGAGAGGATCTGCGGCAGCAGCACCGACCAGTACGAGTCCGTGAGGTCCGCCTTGGCCAGCAGCAGGTACTGCGGGACGGCCAGGATGATCGGCGGCATCAGCACGCCCGCGAGCAGGACGTTGAACACCGACTCGCGACCGCGGAAGCGGTAGGTCGCCAGGGCGTAGCCGCTGAACGCCGACACGCCGGTCGACAGCAGCGCGCCGAGGACGGCGTACAGGGCGGAGTTGCCCATCCACGTCCAGTAGACGCCGTCGCGGTAGGCGGTGAGCTGCCTGACGTTGTCGGTGAAGCCCGTGCCCGGCAGGAAGGTGAAGGTGGAGAACAGCTCGCGGCCGGACTTGGTGGAGGCGATCACCACCCACGCCACGGGGAGCAGGCAGTAGAGCGCGCCCAGCAGGAGGGTGACCGTCGGGACGAAGGCGACACGGCTGCGCAGCGGCGGCCGGCTCTGTGCCGCGCCGGTCGTACCGGCCGCACTGGACGCCTTCTGCACGGCAAGAGAACTCATCGTGCTGCCTCCTGCTTGTTACGACGGTTCGCGGCCCTCAGGAAGCCGAACGACAGCACCAGCGTGGCGAGGGCGATGATCACGGCCTCGGCGGCCGCCTGGTAGATGTCGCCCGTGCCGAACGCGTCCCGGTACACCTTCATCAGCGGACTCCAGGTCGTGGACACGGAGTTGGTGAGGGGTTTGAGGGTCATCGGCTCGTTGAACACCTGGAGCGTGGCGATGATCGAGAAGAAGAAGGTCAGCACCAGCGAGGGCGCCACCATCGGGATCTTGATCCGCAGGGCGATCTGCAGCGGGGTGGCGCCGTCCAGCTTCGCCGCCTCGTACACCTCCGCCGGGATGGCCTGGAGCGAGGTGTAGATGACGATCATGTTGAAGCCGGTGCCGCCCCAGACCGCGATGTTGGAGAGGGCGAGATACAGCGGGCCGCCGTCCAGCAGGTCCGGCTGCGGCAGGCCCAGCCTCTCCAGCACGAAGTAGAAGGGGCTGACGTCCGGCAGGTACAGGAAGCCCCACAGCAGCGCCGCCACCACACCGGGGATGGCGTACGGCAGGAAGATCGCGAGCCGGGTGAACGGGGCGAGCCGCACCTTCTCGGAGTCCAGCATCAGCGCGAACAGCAGGGCCAGGCCCAGCATCACCGGCACGACGATGCAGCCGTAGCCGAGGACGCGCAAAGTGCCGTCCAGCAGCTCGCTGTCGGTGAAGGCGTCCGTGTAGTTCTCGATGCCGGCCCAGACCTCGCTGCGCGCCCCCTTGCCCAGCCCGAGGCCGGAGACGTGCACCTTGTGGAAGCTGAGCCAGACCGCGTAGCCGATCGGCAGCGCGAAGAACAGGGAGAAGAGGAGCGTCGCGGGGAGGAGGAAGGCGTACGGGGCCCCCTTGACCCCGTACGACCTCCGGCGTGCGGTGGTCACTCGGAGACCTCGAAGCCCTGCTTCTCGAGGTCGGCGACCGTGGCGTCCTGCATGGTCTTCAGGGCGGCGGAGAAGTCCGACTTGTTCTTGGCGGCGGCGCCGAACGCGTCGTTGAAGGTCTGGTAGGCGACGTTCACGTTGGGGCCCCAGGCCGAGGGCGCCGTGGTCTTCGCGATCTTGGCGGCCAGGGTGTAGAACTCCGGCTGCGTCGAGAAGTAGTCCGGCGGGGTGGCGAAGGCGCCGCTGGTCTGGGCGTTCGTGGCGGCCGGGTAGATGCCGCTCTCCTTCGCCAGCGCCGTCAGGGCCGTGCCGTCGGTGTTCAGCCAGGCGGCGAACTTCGCGGCGGCCTCCTGGTGCTTGGAGTCCGTCGTCACGGCCGTGGAGGAGCCGCCCCAGCTGCCGGTGACGTTGTCGCCGGCCGACCACTGGGGGAGCGGGGCCATGGCCCACTTGCCCTTGGTGTCCGGCGCGGCGGTGGTCAGGGTGCCCGGCGCCCACACGGCCGACACCCAGGCGATCTGCTTGCCGGTGTTCAGGGCCTTGTTCCAGGCCGGGGTGTACATCGGCTGGTTGTCGATGGCGCCCTCCTTGACGAGGCCGCCCCAGAAGTCGGCGACCTTCTGGGTGGCCGCGTCGTCGATGCCGACCTGCCACTTGTCGCCGGAGGTGGTCCACCACTTGGCGCCGGCCTGCTGGGCGAGGCCCGCGAAGAGACCGGAGTCGTTGGCGGAGAACGTGGTCAGGTCCGTCTGCGGCGCCTTCTTCTTCAGCGCGCGGGCGGTCTCGGCGAACTCGTCCCAGGTCGTCGGGACCGTCAGGCCGTACTTCTTGAAGAGGTCGGCGCGGTAGTAGAACATCATCGGGCCGATGTCCTGCGGGACCGCGTAGACCGCGTCCGTGCCCAGCGTCGTCTGCTGCCACACGCCGTCGGCGAACTTGCTCTTCGCGTCGCCCACGTTCTTCGCTATGTCCGCCAGCGCGTCATTGCTGACCAGCGTCGGCAGCGCCTGGTACTCGGCCTGCACCAGGTCGGGCGCCTTGCCCGCCTTGTGCGCGGTGAGGATCTTGGTGACCAGCGTGTCGCCGGACGCCTGCTTCTTCACCGTGACGGTGATCCGGTCCTTCTTGCCCTGGCCCTTGTTCCAGAGGTCGACGACCTTGTCCATGCCGGGCGTCCAGGTCCAGTACGTGAGCGAGACCGGACCGGACTCGGACTTGCTGTCGTCGTCGGACGAGCCGCAAGCGGCGAGGGCGGTGCTGCCGAGAGCGACGGCAACCGCAGTTGCCACGAGGCGACGGCGCTTCGTGTTGGGCATGGATCTCTCCCCTGACCTGGGTCCTGGTGTCTGTGAGCGTTCACAGTAGAGAAACATCCCGGACACTTGTCAATGGTTGTTGCTGTGCGGTTATGTTGGGCCCGCACCGCCATCCCGATGTGTGCACGTTCCCAAATGTTCGATCAAACGGGAGAAAATCCATGCCGGAGACCACCCCCAGGGGCCTCACCAGGCTCGCCTTCGGTGGGGACTACAACCCCGAGCAGTGGCCGGAAAACGTCTGGCAGGAGGACGTCCGCCTGATGCGGGAGGCCGGCGTCACCATGGTGAGCGTCGGGATCTTCTCCTGGGCCCTGCTCGAGCCCTCCCCCGGGGAGTACGACTTCGGCTGGCTGGACCGGATCATCGGCCTGCTCCACGAGCACGGCATCCGGGTCGACCTCGGCACCCCCACCGTCGTCCCGCCCGTCTGGTTCTACCGCGCCCACCCCGACGCCCTGCCCGTGACGGCCGAGGGCGTGCGCCTGGAGTTCGGCTCGCGCGGCGCCATCTGCCACAGCAACGCCGACTACCGCGCGGCCGCCGCGAACATCACCACCCGGCTCGCCGAGCGCTACGGCGACCACCCCGCCCTCGCGATGTGGCACGTGCACAACGAGTACGGCGTCCCCGTCTCGGCCTGCTACTGCGACTCCTGCGCCGCCCACTTCCGCCGCTGGCTCGCGACGACGTACGGCACCGTCGAGGCGGTGAACGAGGCCTGGGGCACCGCCTTCTGGGGCCAGCGCTACGCGAGCCTCGAGGACATCAACCCACCGCGCGCCACCCCCACCGTCGGCAACCCGGGCCAGGCCCTGGACTACAAGCGGTTCGCCGACGCCACCATGCGCGAGAACTTCTGCGCGGAGCGGGACATCCTGCACCGCCTCGCACCGGACGTCCCGGTCACCACCAACTTCATGACGGCCCTCAGCCAGTGCGACTCCGTCGACTACTGGGCCTGGGGCCGCGAGGTCGACATCGTCACCAACGACCACTACCTCATCACCGACGGCCGCCGCACCCACGTCAACCTGGCGATGGCCGCCGACCTCACCCGCTCCGTCGCGGGCGGCGCCCCCTGGATCCTCCTCGAGCACTCCACCTCGGGCATCAACTGGCAGCCCCGCAACCCCGCCAAGGCCCCCGGCCAGATGGCCCGCAACTCCCTCGGGCATGTCGCCCGCGGCTCCGAGGGCGCGATGTTCTTCCAGTGGCGCCAGTCCCGGCGCGGCGCCGAGAAGTTCCACTCGGCGATGGTCCCGCACGGCGGCACCGACACGCGCGTGTGGCGCGAGGTGGTCGAACTCGGGGCGTCCCTGGACTCCCTGGCCACCCTCCGGGGCACCCGCACCGAGGCCGACGTGGCCGTCCTGTGGGACTGGCACTCCTGGTGGGCGCAGAACCTCGCCTGGCGCCCCAGCGAGGACCACGACGCCCGCGAGCGCGCCGACGCCTTCTACGAGGCGCTCTACGACCGCCACCTCACCGTCGACTTCGCCCACCCCGAGGCCGATCTGTCGGCGTACCCCCTGGTCGTGGTGCCCGCGCTCTACCTGATGACGGAGGCGGCCGGGAACAACCTCAGGGAGTACGTCGAGAACGGCGGCACCCTCGTGGTGTCGTACTTCTCCGGCATCGTCGACGAGCACGACTGCGTCCACGAGGGGGCCTACCCCGGCGCGCTGCGCGACGTCCTGGGCCTGACCGTCGAGGAGTTCTCCCCGCTGCTGGCCGGCCAGAGCGTCCGGCTGACCGGCCCCGACGGCTCCGAACTCGGCGGCGACGTGTGGACCGAGTTCGTCGTGCCGCACGGCGCCGAGACCGTCTGGACGTACGCCGACGGCCTCACCGCCGGCCACCCGGCCGTCACCCGGCACCGCCTCGGCGAGGGCACCGCCTGGTACGTCTCCACCCGTCTCGGCCACGAGGGACTGGACGCCCTCCTCGGCTGGGCCGCCGAGGACGCGCGCCTCGACCCGCGCGCCGATCTGCCCCACGACGTCGAGGTCGTGCGCCGCTCCGGGGAGAGCGGCAGCTACCTCTTCGCGCTCAACCACACCGCCGCCGACGCCAAGGTGCCGCTGGAGACCTCCGGCACCGAGCTGCTGACGGGCGAACGCGCCGCCGGCCGCCTCGCGGTCCCGGCGGGAGCCGTCCGGGTCGTCCGGCTCGACGGCTGAGCCGACTCCCCCTCCGCCCGTGGAGCCGCGAGCCGCGGGCGGAGGGGGTCTCTCCCTCATCCGAGGGATCCCCACCCCATACGTCGAAGGGACGACGGACGACGATGTTCCATCCCAGACGCACCCTCAGAGCCCTGCTGCTGCCGCTGGTCGCGGGGCTCGCCCTCACCGCCCTGCCCGCGCAGACCGCGCAGGCGGCGAGCACGCTCACCAACGGCGGCTTCGAGTCCGACGGCACCGGCACCGCCACCCCCACGGGCTGGTCCACCTACTCGGCGGCGGGCCAGAACTCCGCCTCCTTCACCGAGTCCGGCGGTCACGCCGGCAGCTACCGCCTCACCCACTGGGCGTCCACCGCCTACAAGGTGGAGACGTACCAGTACCTCTCCGGGCTGACCAACGGGACCTACACCCTCACCGCCTGGGTCCGCTCCGGCGGCGGCCAGAACTCCGCCTACCTCGCGCTGAAGAACTGCGGCAGTTCCGAACAGCGCACCGATCTGCCGGTGTCCACCAGCAGCTGGGTCCGGATCGTCACGTCGGTCAATGTGACGAACAACCAGTGCACCATCAGCGTCAACAGTGACGCGAACGCCGGCAACTGGATCAATGTGGACGACCTGACCTTCACGTCGGGATCGACCGGCCTGTCCGTCAAGGGTGCCGACATCTCCTCCCTCGCCAAGAGCGAGGCCTACGGCGGTGTCTACAAGACCAGCTCCGGCACCACCGGCGACGCGGTCACCATCCTGAAGAACGCCGGCATGAACTACGCGCGCCTGAAGGTCTGGGTGAACCCCGCCGACGGCTACAACAACAAGACGCGCGTCCTGGCCATGGCCAAGCGGATCAAGGCCGCCGGCATGAAGCTGCTGGTCGACTTCCACTACTCGGACACCTGGGCCGACCCCGGCAAGCAGACCAAGCCCGCCGCCTGGTCCGGCCACTCCTACAGCCAGCTGAAGACCGACGTCTACAACCACACGTACGACGTGCTCAACGCGCTGAAGGCGCAGGGCACCACGGCCGACATGGTCCAGGTCGGCAACGAGATCAACGGCGGCATGCTGTGGTCCGAGGGCTCCACCGACAACTGGTCGCAGCTCGCCGGGCTGCTCAACTCCGGCTACAGCGCGGTCAAGGCGGTCTCCTCCGGCACGACGGTCGCCCTGCACCTCGCCAACGCCGGTGACGACGCCACCGTCCGCTGGTGGTTCGACAACGCCAAGACGTACGGCATCACCTACGACGTGATCGGCCTGTCGTACTACGGCTACTGGCACGGCTCGCTCGCCGCCGCCCAGACCACCCTGGACGACGTGGCCTCCCGGTACGCCAAGCCGGTGTTCATCGCCGAGACGGCCTACCCCTTCCGTCTCGACAGCGACGACTCGCTCACCAACCAGATCGACACCACCGGTGAACTGGTCACCGGCTACCCGGCCACCGCGGCCGGCCAGCTCGCCTGGATGAACGCCGTCGCCAACATCGTGGAGGCGGTGCCGAACGGCCGCGGGCTCGGCGTCTTCCACTGGGAGGCGACCTGGACCGCCGTCACCGGCAACGGCTGGGACCCGGCCGACGCCACCTCGGGCAACGGCTGGGAGAACCAGGCCCTGTTCGGCTACGACGACAAGGCCCTGTCCTCGATGGCGTGGTTCAGCCACCGCTGACCCCCGCCACCCGGTGAACCAGGGGCCCGGCCGCACCCCGCGGCCGGGCCCGCACGCCGTGCCGCCGCCCCTCCCCGCCCGAACGACCCCGCGCGGCACGGCTGTTCGATCCCGGCCAAGGCTTGCGGACTCCGGGACACGGCACCCCCGACTGCGGAAGAGTGGGACGGCAGCACACGAGGAGGCCCGGACCTAGGGGGACGACGATGCTGAGGACTCCTGTCGGCGAGAAACGACTGGTCATCCTGGAATGGCTCAAGGAGCCGCACCGGCACTTCCCGCCCCAGCGGCACGCCGACCTGGTCGAGGACGGCGTCACCGCGGAGGCGATCGCGGCGAGACTCGGGGTGCGCCGCGAGGTCGCCGAGACCCACCTCGCCCTGCTCACCGACATCGGCCTGCTGCGCGCCACCCGCATCAAACGGCGTCTGTACTACCGGCGCGACGAGATACGCATCGCCGAGGTGGCGCGCATGTTCGAGAAGGGATGGTGAAGGCCCCCGGCAAAGGACGCCCGAGCACCTGCGAGGATGGCCGTCTCCTCCAGGAAGGCGGACCCTCATGGACCGACGGACGGCCCTCGTTCCGATCAGGTACCTCACTCTCCCGGGGCACGGCCCCGAAGACGTCGTGGCCGATTCCGCCGGACGGGTGCTGACCGGCGTGGCCGACGGACGGATCCTGCGGATCGACGGCCTGGACGACCCGTCCACGACCCGCGTCACCTGCGTCGCCGAGACCGGCGGCCGCCCGCTCGGCCTAGAACTCCTCCCCGACGGCGACCTGTTGGTGTGCGACGCCGAGGGAGCCCTGCTGCGCGTCGACCCCGAGGGCGGCTCGGACAACGTCCGGGTGCTCACCAGGACGGCGGCGGGGGAGCGGCTGCGCTTCTGCAGCAACGTCGTCGCCCTGCCCGACGGCACGGTCTACTTCACCGTCTCCAACCGCGCCCACCCGCTGAACGACTGGATGGGCGACCTCGTCGAACACACCGGCACCGGACGGCTGCTGCGCCTCGCCCCGGGCGCGGACGACGCCGAGGTCGTCCTGGACGGGCTCCAGTTCGCCAACGGGATCGCCCGCGGCGCCGACGACACGTTCCTGGTCGTCGCCGAGACCGGCGCCCGCCGTCTCACCCGGTTCCACCTCACCGGCCCCCGCGCCGGCCAGGCCGAACCCTTCGTCGAGAACCTGCCCGGCTTCCCCGACAACCTGTGGCGCGGCACCTCCGACGGCCCGATCTGGGTCGCCCTGGCCGGCCCGCGCGTCCCCCCGCTCGACCTCCTGCACCGCGCCGGCCCCGCCGTACGCCGACGCGCCGCCCGTGCGGCCCTGCGCGCGCCGTACCGCCCCTCGGGCACGGTCGGGGTCCTCGCACTCGACGACGACGGCCGGACCCTCGCCCACCTCACCCGCCGCCACTCGGGCTATCGCATGGTCACCAGCGTCTGCGAGACGGGCGGCCGACTCGTCCTCGGCAGCCTGCGGGAGCCCGGCATCGCCGTCTGTGAGGCGCCCTCGACCATGTGAGACGGCGTTACGCTGGTGCGACATGTCAGCCTCCGAGGCCGAGAGCCTCCGTACCAGGACCCCGCACGGGACCACCGGGACCGGTCAGCTCCCGGTGGTCGCGGTCGTCGCCGTCGGCGGTGGGATCGGCGCCGCCGCCCGCTACGCGGCCGCGCTGGGGTGGCCCACGGCCACCGGCGGCTTCCCCTGGACGACCTTCTGGGTGAACGTCGTCGGCTGCGCGGTGATCGGCGTCTTCCTGGTGCTGATCACCGAGGTGCTGACCGTGCACCGGCTGGTGCGCCCCTTCTTCGGCACCGGGGTCCTCGGCGGCTTCACCACCTTCTCGACGTACACCGTCGACATCCAGCGGCTGGTCGACGCGGGCCGCCCCGGCACCGCGTTCGCCTACCTCGCCGCGACCCTGTGCGCGGCCCTCGGCGCGGTGTGGGTCGCCGCCACCACGACACGTCGTCTCCTCGGCCGGAGGCCGCGATGACCCGACTCACCGGCAACGCCCTGCGCCTGACCGTCTTCGTCGGCGAGAACGACACCTGGCACCACAAGCCCCTCTACAGCGAGATCGTCCACCGCGCCCACGCGGCCGGACTCGCCGGCGCCAGTGTCTTCCACGGGGTCGAGGGCTTCGGCGCCTCCTCCCGGATCCACACCTCGCGGCTGCTCTCGCTCAGCGAGGACCTGCCGGTCGCGATCGTCGTCGTGGACACGGAGGAGCGGGTGCAGGCCTTCCTGCCGCAACTCGACGAGCTGGTCGTCGACGGCCTGGCCGTGCTCGACGAGTGCCATGTGATCAGGTACGAGGGCCGCGCCAGGAACCAGGATGAACCGGACACGAAGGGTAAGAAGTCGTTGTGAACTGGCTGGTCGTCGTCGTGGGCGGCATGATCGGCGCCCCCGCGCGCTATCTCGCCGACCGCGCGGTGCAGTCCCGGCACGACTCGGTGTTCCCCTGGGGCACCCTCGTCGTCAACGTGACGGGCTGTCTGATCCTCGGCACCCTGACCGGAGCCGCCTCCCTCGGCCCCGACCTGCGGTTGTTCCTGGGCACGGGCTTCTGCGGGGCGCTCACCACGTACTCGACGTTCTCGTACGAGACGCTCCGGCTGACGGAGACCGGCGCGGGCCTCTACGCTGCCGCCAACGTCCTCGGGAGCCTGGTGGCGGGTCTCGGGGCCGCGTTCGCCGGGGTCGCGATAGGGCAGGCGGTCTGGCCGTAGGCGGTCCGGCCTCGCGTCCGCGCCTGGTAGGACTGTGTACACCACTCGACCGTCTACAGCACTGTCGACCTAATCGTCTCCTCAGAACTGGATTCCATGAGCGCCATCTCCGTCGGCCAAGCCGTCGTCCTCGGAGCCGTCGAGGGAGTGACCGAGTTCCTCCCCGTCTCCTCCACCGGCCATCTGAAGATCACCGAGGGCCTGATGGGCATCCCGGTCGACGACGACGCGGTCGTCGGCTTCTCCGCGGTGATCCAGGTCGGGGCGATCGCCGCCGTGCTGGTGTACTTCCGCAAGGACATCGTGCGGATCGTGTCGGCCTGGTTCCGGGGTCTGCGGCACCGCGAGGAGCGCGTCCACCACGACTACAAGTTCGCCTGGTGGGTGATCTACGCGACGATCCCGATCGTGGTCGTCGGCCTCGCCGCCAAACCGCTCATCGAGGGTCCGCTGGCCTCCCTGTGGGTCGTCGCGGGGTCGCTGATCGCCGGCAGCGGGGTGATGTGGGCGGCCGACCAGATGGGCCGGCACAAGCGGGGCGAGGACGACACCTCGTTCAAGGACGCCATGCTCGTCGGCAGCTCCCAGATCCTCGCGCTGCTCTTCCCCGGCTTCTCCCGCTCCGGCGCCACCATGTCCACCGCGCTCATCCTGGACCTGGACCGGGTCGCCGCCACCCGGCTCTCCTTCTTCCTCGGCATCCCCGCCCTGACCGGCGCGGGACTGTACGAGCTGAAGGACGCGCTCGGCACGGGCGCGGGCGCGGCCCCGCTGGCCGTCGGCACCGCCGTCTCCTTCGTGGTGGCGTACGCCTCCATCGCCTGGCTGCTGAAGTTCGTCGCCAAGCACTCCTTCAACGCCTTCGTGATCTACCGGATCGTCGTCGGCGCGGCGCTCTTCGGACTGCTGGCCACGGGCGCGCTGAACGCCTGACCGCCCGGACGGGAGGCCATTCAGGTCTCCCGTCCGCTGAATTTCTCATTTCACCTCCCTTGACATCACCCCTGCGTCACCCGCAGCATCACTCCCGTGAACCTGTCAGACAGCCCGACAGCCGGACAGCCGCTGCGGCGTGTGAGCGCCATGGAAGCGGTGCTGGCGCATCTGCGTACCGCCATCGAGCGCGGCGAGTACGCCATTGGCGACAAGCTCCCCTCCGAGGCGGAGCTGTGCCGCACCCTGGAGATCAGCAGGCCTGTTCTGCGCGAGGCCCTGCGGGCCCTGCAGACGATGGGCCTGACCGTCTCCAAGACCGGCAAGGGCACCTTCGTCGTCGCGAACACCGTCGAGGACCCCACCTTCGGCGACTACGCGGCCAGCGATCTGCTGGAGGTGCGCCGGCACGTCGAGATCCCGGTCGCCGGGTACGCGGCCGCGCGTCGCACCCCGGAGAACCTGGACCACCTGGCCCATCTGCTCGACCGCATGGAACGGGAGACGGACACCACCGCGTGGGTCGCGATGGACACCCTCTTCCACCTGGCCGTCGCCGAAGCCGCCCAGAACCCGGTCTTCCGCCGGGTCATCGAGGAGATCCGGGACGCACTGGCGCGTCAGTCGGCCTTCCTCAACGAGCTGGGCGGCCGGCGTGAACAGTCCAACCGCGAGCACCGGGCCATCGTCGAGGCGCTGATCGACGGTTCCGAGCACGACGCGGTGGAGGCGATGAGCCATCACCTCGACCGCGTCGAGACGACCCTCACCGACATCGTGCGCTCCCCTGGCACGACCACTCCCCTGGAAGGCGGACCCGAGGCGTGAGCGAACAGCACCTCAAAGACGAGACGCGCCCCTCGTCCGGTCACATCGACGCCGGAGACCACGGCTACAGCAAGTCGCTGAAGCACCGGCACGTCAACATGATCGCCATCGGCGGTGCCATCGGCACCGGCCTCTTCCTCGGCGCGGGCGGCCGGCTCGCCGACGCCGGGCCCTCCCTCTTCGTCGCGTACGCCGTCTGCGGCGTCTTCGCGTTCCTCGTCGTGCGCGCGCTCGGCGAACTCGTCCTGTACCGCCCCTCCTCCGGCGCCTTCGTGTCGTACGCCCGGGAGTTCCTCGGCGAGAAGGGCGCGTACACGGCCGGCTGGATGTACTTCCTGAACTGGGCCACCACCGGGATCGCCGACATCACCGCGGTCGCCACCTACACCCACTACTGGGGCATGTTCTCCGACATCCCCCAGTGGGTGATCGCCCTGATCGCCCTGGCCGTGGTCCTCACCGTGAACCTGATCTCGGTGAAGATCTTCGGCGAACTGGAGTTCTGGTTCGCCATCGTCAAGGTCAGCGCCCTGGTGGTCTTCATGGTCATCGGCATCTTCCTGCTGGTCACCCAGCACCCGGTGGACGGCACCACCCCCGGCCCCTCCCTGATCACCGACAACGGCGGCGTCTTCCCCAACGGCCTGCTGCCCATGCTGCTGATCATCCAGGGCGTCGTCTTCGCCTACGCCTCCGTCGAGCTGGTCGGCGTCGCCGCCGGTGAGACCGAGAACCCCGAGAAGATCATGCCGAAGGCGATCAACTCGATCATGTGGCGCGTGGGCCTGTTCTACGTCGGCTCGGTCGTCCTGCTGTCGATGCTGCTCCCGTGGAACAAGTACACGGCAGGCGAGAGCCCCTTCGTCACCGTGCTGTCCAACATCGGCGTCCCCGCGGCCGGCGGCGTGATGAACCTGGTCGTCCTCACCGCGGCCATGTCCTCCCTGAACTCCGGCCTCTACTCCACCGGCCGCATCCTGCGCTCCATGGCCGTCAACGGCTCCGCCCCGCAGTTCACCGCGCGGATGAGCCGCAGCCAGGTCCCCTACGGCGGCATTCTGCTCACCAGCGGTATCTGCGTCCTGGGTGTCGGCCTCAACTTCGTGGTCCCGGCGGACGCCTTCGAGATCGTCCTGAACTTCGCGGCGATCGGCATCCTCTCCACCTGGGGCATGATCATGATCTGTCACCTGCTCTTCTGGCAGAAGACCCAGAAGGGCGAGCTGACCCGCCCGGGCTACCAGCTCCCGGGCTCTCCCTGGACCGAACTCGTCACCCTGTTCTTCCTCGCCTCGGTCCTGGTCCTCATGTACGCCGACGGCGGCGCCGGACGCACCACCGTGCTGTGCCTGCCGCTGATCGTCGCAGCGCTCGTCGCCGGCTGGTACGCCATCCGCCGCAACCGCGAGCGCACCTCGGCCAAGGCCGACGCGTGAACCCGGCGCCGGCCCACGACAACCCCCAAGTGATCCAGGCAGTGATGTACAGCAGTTCCCTCGCGGACGCCCCCGTGATCCGTGAACCCCTCCACGCGCCCGTCGCCCACCTCGTCCGAGGCGGAGTGACCGAGGGCGTCCACCACGGCTCGGTCGTCGTCCTCGGCACGAACGGTGACGTCGCCTTCCAGCTCGGCGACATCGAGGCCGCCTTCTACCCGCGCTCCGCGCTCAAGCCCGTGCAGGCGGTCGCAATGCTGCGGGCCGGACTGCCGCTCGACGGCGAGCTGCTCTCGCTCGCCGCCGCCAGCCACTCCGGCGAGGAACGCCACCTCGCCGGAAGCCGGCGGATCCTCGAGCTGGCCGGCGTCACGGAGGACGACCTGCGCAACGTCAAGGACATGCCGTACGACCCGGCGGTCCGCGACACCTGGATACGCGAGGGCCGCGAGCCCTCCCGTCTCGCGCAGAACTGCTCCGGCAAGCACGCGGCCATGCTGTACACCTGCAAGCTCAACGGCTGGTCCCTCGACGACTACCTCGCCCCGGAGCACCCGCTCCAGCAGGCGATCGCGGAGATCGTCGAGGACCTCACCGGACAGCGGATCGCCCGGGTCACCGTCGACGGGTGCGGCGCCCCGCTCTTCTCCGTCTCGCTGCACGGCCTCGCCCGGGCCGCCGCCCGGATCACCACGGCGGCGCCCGGCACCCCCGAGGCCCGGGTCGCGGACGCCATGCGCGACCACGCCGAGATGGCCTCCGGCGCCGGCCGGGACGTGGCCGCCCTCATGCGGGCCGTCCCCGGTCTGCTCGCCAAGGACGGCTTCGAGGGCGTGGAGGTCGCCGCCCTCCCGGACGGCCGGGCCGTCGCCGTCAAGATCTCCGACGGCGCGAACCGGGCCCGGATCCCGGTCGCCGCGGCCGCCCTCGCCCGCGCGGGCGTCGACCCCGCCCTTCTCACGGAGTTCGCGGGCGAGGCGCTGCTCGGCGGCGGCGAACCGGTCGGCTCGGTCCGCCCGGTACGGGCCCTGGACCCGGTGACCGTCCGCGCCTGCGCCTGACGACTCCGGTGGCCACCGAGTGTGCGCGGTGGCCACCGGCGGACGGCCCGATCCGTTCGTACGACGGCTTCATCCGGTCGTACGACGGCCTGGTCCGCGCGTCCGGATCCGCGAGGCCGTTGCCCCGAAGCGCCGGCCGCACCCACCCCGGCGGCCCCGAACCCGCCGGTCCGGTCACCACCGGGCCGGTGTTCCGGCCGGCTCGGGCGGACGTACCCCGTTCCGTCCGAGCCGGCCCCCGTGCCACCCGCCGTCGCCGGTTCCCCCTCACCCTCATCACCCTCAGAAAGAGGACCCGCACCCCATGACCGCCGCAGCCACCCGCAGCGAACACGACCTGCTCGGCGACCGGGACGTCCCCGCCGACGCGTACTGGGGCGTCCACACCCTGCGCGCCACCGAGAACTTCCCCATCACCGGCGCCACCATCTCCGCCTACCCGCACCTCGTGGACGCGCTCGCCGCCGTCAAGGAGGCCGCCGCCCTCGCCAACGAGGAACTCGGACTGCTGGCGCCCGAGAAGGCCGCCGCGATCGTCGCCGCCTGCCGTGAGATCCGCGCGGGCGGGCTGCACGACCAGTTCGTCGTGGACGTCATCCAGGGCGGCGCCGGCACCTCCACCAACATGAACGCCAACGAGGTCGTGGCGAACCGGGCCCTGGAGCTGATGGGCCACGAGAAGGGGCAGTACCAGTACCTGCACCCCAACGAGGACGTCAACCTCGGTCAGTCCACCAATGACGTCTACCCGACCGCCGTCAAGATCGCGACGGTCTTCGCGGTCCGTGGACTGCTCAAGGCGATGGCTGTACTGCAGGACTCCTTCGCCCGTAAGGCCGTCGAGTTCCGCAGTGTGCTCAAGATGGGCCGTACACAGTTGCAGGACGCGGTCCCCATGACGCTCGGTCAAGAGTTCTCCGCGTACGCCGTCATGATTGACGAGGACCGCAACCGTCTTGACGAGGCCGTCCAGCTGATCCATGAGATCAACCTGGGCGCCACGGCCATCGGCACCGGCCTCAACGCTCCCGCCGGCTACGCCGAGTCCGCCCGCCGTCACCTGGCCGAGATCACCGGCCTCCCGCTGGTCACCGCCGCCAACCTGGTCGAGGCCACCCAGGACTGCGGCGCGTTCGTCCAGATGTCCGGCGTGCTGAAGCGGATCGCGGTCAAGCTGAGCAAGAGCTGCAACGACCTGCGCCTGCTGTCCTCCGGTCCGCGCGCGGGCCTCGGCGAGATCAACCTCCCGCCCGTGCAGGCCGGATCGTCCATCATGCCCGGCAAGGTCAACCCGGTGATCCCCGAGGTCGTCAACCAGGTCGCCTTCGAGGTGATCGGCAACGACGTCACCATCACGATGGCCGCGGAGGCCGGACAGCTCCAGCTCAACGCCTTCGAGCCGATCATCCTGCACTCCCTGTCGGAGAGCATCACGCATCTGCGGGCCGCCTGCCTCACCCTGGCCGAGCGCTGCGTGGACGGCATCACCGCCAACACCGAGGCCCTGCGCGCGACCGTCGAGAACTCCATCGGTCTGGTCACCGCCCTCAACCCGCACATCGGGTACACCGCGGCCACCGACATCGCCAAGGAGGCGCTCGTCACCGGCCGGGGCGTCGCCGAACTCGTCCTGGAGAAGGGCCTGCTGCCCGCCGACCGGCTCGCCGACCTGCTGCGCCCCGAGGTGCTGGCCGGCAGCGGAGCACCCCAGCTGTGACCCCTTCCTGACCTGCGGTGACGCACCAGGACCGGCCCGGAGGCACAATGGTGATCATGACAACGACGTCGTCCCTCGCCTTCCAGCCGGTCCTGGAGCGCATCGCCGAGGAGATGGAGCACACCCCGGGGCGCGGCCGGTCCGCCGACTACATCCCGGCGCTCGCCGCCCGCGATCCGCGCAGCTTCGGCATGGCCGTCGCCGAGCTCGACGGCACGGTGTACGGCGTGGGGGACTGGCGCGAGCCGTTCTCCACGCAGTCCATCACCAAGGTCTTCACCCTCGCCCTCGACCTGGCCCGCGAGGGCGACGCGCTCTGGGAGCACGTGGGCCGCGAGCCCTCGGGCAACCCCTTCAACTCCCTGGTCCAGCTGGAGTACGAGCACGGCATCCCGCGCAACCCGTTCATCAACGCGGGCGCCCTCGTCGTCACCGACCGCCTCCAGACCCGTACCGGAGACGCGTCCGGCGCGCTCCGCGCCTTCCTGCGCGCCGAGAGCGGCAACCCCGCGCTCGACTTCGACGCGGAGGTCGCCGCGTCCGAGTCCGCGCACGGCGACCGCAACGCCGCCCTCGCCCATTTCATGGCGTCCTACGGCAACATCGACAACCCGGTGCCGGCCCTCCTCGACCAGTACTTCCGCCAGTGCTCGCTCACCGCGTCCTGCGCCGACCTGGCTCTCGCCACCACCTTCCTCGCCCGGCACGGCATCCGCGCCGACGGCACCCGGCTGCTGACCCGCAGCCAGGCCAAGCAGGTCAACGCGGTCATGCTGACCTGCGGCACCTACGACGCGGCGGGCGAGTTCGCCTACCGCGTCGGGCTCCCCGGCAAGAGCGGCGTCGGCGGCGGCATCATCGCCGTGGTGCCCGGCCGCTGCACCCTGTGCGTCTGGAGCCCCGGCCTCGACGAACGCGGCAACTCGGTGGCGGGCGTCGCGGCCCTGGACCGCTTCACGACCCTGACCGGCCTCTCGGTGTTCTGAGCCGGCGCCTGGCGCCCGGCGCCCGGGGAAACGTACTGGTCACGCGCAGGTCCCCGGGCGGAGGGCGGCACGTCAGGTTCCGGCCACCCCGCGTTGACACCCTGACCGAGTGTTGGCCATGGGTTTCCCCGTCGATCTCCGTCGCTGCCAGGTCATCGGTCTGGCCGGTACGGCCTGTCTCGCGCTGGGCGGCGAGAGCGCCGGCGCGCTGCCCGCGCGGGAACTCCTGGCCCCGTCCTCCGTGCACGCCGTCCTCGGTCTGGTCGGCGTGTACTTCGGGCTGGTGCTGCTGACCGCGGCCTGGGTCCTGCTGGGCGGGCTCGTCCGCAGCCCGGACCCGCCGACGCCGCGCGCCCTGGTGCTGGTCCTCGCGGTGTGGGCGGCGCCCCTGGTGGTGGGGCCGCCGCTGTTCAGCCGGGACGTCTACAGCTATCTCGCCCAGGGCGCGATGGTGGACGCCCACATCGACGTGTACACCCACGGCCCGGCCCAGCTCGGCGGCCCGCTCGCGGCCGAGGTCGCCCCGCTGTGGCAGCACACCGGAGCCCCGTACGGACCGGTCTTCATGGCCGTCGCCTCCGCGCTGTACGGCCTGACCCACGGGGAACTGCCCGCCGGGCTGCTCGGCATGCGGCTGGTCGCGCTGTGCGGGGTCGCGCTGATGGCCGCCGCGCTGCCCCGGCTCGCCCGGCACAGCGGCGCCGACCCGGCCGCCGCCCTGTGGCTGGGCGTCCTCAACCCCCTCGTGCTGCTGCATCTCGTGGCGGGCGCCCACAACGACGCCATCATGCTGGGCCTGCTCGGCATCGGACTGGTCGCCGCACTCGCCCGGCGGCCGGTCCCGGCGGCCGTCCTCGTCACCCTCGCATCCCTGGTCAAGGCCCCCGCGATCCTCGGGCTCGCCGCGGTCGTGCTGCTGGCCGTGCGCGCGGGCCGGCATCCCGCGCGGGCCGTGCTGACCACGCTGGCCGCCTGCGCCGCCACCACGGTCGCCGCGACCGCCCTCGCGGGCACCGGCTACGGCTGGATAGCCGCCCTGAACACTCCGGTCTCCCCGCAGAACTGGGCCCTCACCAGCCTTCTCGGCCGCGCCACGGGCGCCCTCCTGGAACACCTCGGCAGCGATCTCGCCCCGCTGGCCGTCCCCGCCTGGCACGCGTTCGGCCTGGCCGTCACCGCCGTCGCCCTGGTCGCCATATGGTGGCGGCTGCGCCCCCGCCCGGTGTACGCGCTCGGGCTGAGCCTCGCCACGGTGGCCGCGTTCGGCCCGGCGATCCGCCCCTGGTACGCGCTCTGGGGCCTGTTCCTCATGGCCGCGGCGGCCCCCAGCACCTCGGTACGGCACCGCATGGCGGCCGTGGCCGGTGTCCTCGCCCTCGCCGTCCTCCCGGACGGCGGGCCCGCCGACGGCAGCCGGCTGCTTCTCGCGGTCTGCGGCGGCGCGCTCGCCGTGGTCGTCCTCTGGCAGGCCCACCTCGCGGCCCGGGCGCCGGCCGCGCCGGGACGTACGGCATGAGAGCACCCGCCACCGACCGGGGCCGTCTGCTGCTGCTCGGCTGCCTGGTCGCGGCCGTCACCCTGTTCACCGCCACGGTCCCGCTGCTGCGCGACTGGTTCGACCTGCGCGTCTACTACGGCACGGTCAACACCTGGATCCATCACGGCGGCCGCGTCTACGACTACCGGGTGCCGGGGACGCCGTACGGCTTCACCTATCCGCCGTTCGCGGCCGTCACCATGCTGCCGATGGCGCTGGTCGGGCTGCGGACCGCGATCGCGGTTGCTTTGCTGCTCAACCTGGCCGCGCTGGCCGTCGTCGTCCGTGTGCTGGCGGGGCCGGGCTGGCGGCGGCACGGCTGGTACGGCGTGGTCCTGGCGGCCTGTGTCCTCGCCCTGTTCGAACCGCTGCGGGACACCTTCAGCTTCGGCCAGGTCAACCTGCTCCTGCTGGCCCTGGTCCTGGCCGACGCCTGGCTGCTGGCGGGCGGCCGGGGCCGCTGGGCCGGGGTCGGCATCGGGCTCGCGGCGGCCGTGAAGCTCACCCCGGCCGTCTTCATCGGTCTGCTGCTGGTCGCCGGCCGACGGCGCGCGGCCGCCGTCGCGACGGCCGTCGCGCTCGCCGCCACGGGGTGCGCGGCGCTGGTCGCCCCGGACGCGTCCCGGTTCTACTGGACGCAGGCGCTGTGGGACACCGGCCGGGTGGGCCGGCTGGGCTATGTGTCGAACCAGTCGCTCCAGGGCGTCCTGGCCCGGCTCGGGGTGGACGGCAAGGCCGTGTGGGCCGTGCTGGTCCTGGTGGTGCTGTGCGTGTGGGCCCGGCGGGCCCGGCAGGCGGTGGGCGCGGGGGACTGGCAGGCGGCCTTCGCCCTCACGGGCGTCACCGCCTGCCTGGTCAGCCCGGTCACCTGGGTGCACCACCTGGTGTGGCTGCTGCCGTCGTTCGCCGTGCTGGTGCGTGCGGGGCACGCGCGCGTGGCGGGTGCCCTGTACGCGGTGCTCTGCACCAGCGTGGTGTGGCTCTGGTTCGACGACGCGTCCGGCGTCGACGGCTTCCTCGGCAGCAACACCTACACCTGGGTCACGCTGGGCCTGCTGCTGTTCCTGCCGGTCGGTCAGTCGCGCGCCGAGCGCCGCCCCACGAGCCACAGCGCCAGCGTGACGACGGACCCGCCCAGCACGGCCGCCGCCGCGATCGCCGCCGCCTGCGACCAGCCCGGCCGCCCGGCCGCGACGGCGACGGGCACGGCCGCCGCCGAGTGCGCCACCGACCGTGCCGGGGGATCGGCCACGGGCCCGGCGGCGGGCCTGGGCCGGGCGCGCAGCGCGTCCAGCGACCCCACCGGTTCGACCCGCCCGCCGGCCGCGAACCCCCAGTCGAGCAGCTCGCGCGCCTCCTCGTAGACGGCGTGCCCGCCACCTTGCCGCGGGTTCATCACCGTGACGAGGAGGGTGCGCCCGCCCCGGCGGGCGGCGGCCACCAGGGTGTTGCCGGCGTTGCTCGTGTAGCCGTTCTTGACGCCGATCAGCCCCGGGTACGGCTCGACGCCGTCGTGCCCGGTGAGCAGCCGGTTGGTGTTCGCGATGCCGTACGACCCTCCCCTCCGCCCCGGGAAGGTCGCCTCCGCCAGGCCGCAGTACCGAGAGAAGTCCGGTCGGCGCAGCCCGGCCCTGCCGAACACCGCCAGGTCGTACGCCGAGGACACCTGGCCCGGTGTGTCGTAGCCGTCGGGGGAGCGGACATGGGTGTCCAGCGCGCCCAGCGCCCGCGCCTTCTCCTGCATCCGCGCGGTCGTCGCCCGCCAGCCGCCGTTGAGGGCGGCCAGCACGTGCACGGCGTCGTTGCCGGAGTTCAGGAACACCCCGCGCCACAGATCGGCGACCGAGTACGTCTGCCCCTCGGCGACCCCGACGAGACTGCTGCCCGGCCCGATGTCCGCGAGTTCTTCGTCGGACACCTCGTGCCGGAGGCCCGCGGGCAGGACCGGCAGCACGGTGAGCGCGAACAGGGTCTTCAGGGTGCTGGCGGGCGGCAGCCTGCGGTGCGCGTTCGCCGCGGCGAGCACCTCGCCGCTCCCGGCGTCGGCCACCAGCCAGGACAGCGCCGAGAGGTCCGGGACCTCGGGGGCGCCGCGGCGGGGTCTGACCTGGGTACCGGGGCGGAAGAGGAGCGACGGCTTCGGCGTGTGCGCCCGTTCCGGCGTCCGCGTCCGTACCGCCGTGGGGCCGGGGCCGGTTCCGGCGGGGGCGGCGGCCGCGGTGGGCCCGAGGGCCAGGGCACCTGCCGCACAGAAGACACAGGCCGACAGTCCGACCCGAGAAGGGAATCCGATCTTCATATGATCAACGTAGGAATGGGTGAGCCGTTCCCCGTGCTGCCCGTGCCGTGCGCCGGTCAGTGAGCACCCGGATGCCGCACGTTCAGCGGTCCGAGGGCAGCGTCGGCTGGATCCGGCGCAGGAAGGTCGCGTTGTCGGGGGTCTCCCGCAGCCGCTGCAGGAGGGTCTCCAGGTTCGCCTGGCCGTCGCGGGTCTGCAGCGCCCGGCGCAGTCCGCGGGCCGTGCTCAACTCGGCGGGGGAGAGGAGGAGTTCCTCACGGCGGGTGCCGGAGCCGTTGATGTCGACGGCCGGGAAGACACGGCGCGAGGCCGGTTCGCGGTCGAGGCGCAGCTCCATGTTGCCGGTGCTCTTCAGCTCCTCGAAGAAGAAGTCGTCGGCGCGGGAGCCCGTTTCGACCAGCGCGGTGGCGAGGATGGTGAGCGAGCCGCCCTCCTCGGCGGCCCGGGCGGCGCCGAAGAACCGCTTGGGGCCGATCAGCGCGGTCGCGTCGACGCCACCGCTGAGGGTGCGGCCCCCGGCGGCGGCCGCGTTGTTGTGCGCCCGGCACAGCCGGGTCAGCGAGTCGAGGAGGATCACCACGTCCTCGCCCGCCTCGACGAGCCGCTTGGCCCGCTCGACGACGAGTTCGGCGAGGGCGATGTGCTGCCGGGGCGCCCGGTCGAAGGTGGAGGCGTACACCTCGCCGCGCACCGAGCGCCGCATGTCGGTGACTTCCTCCGGGCGTTCGTCGAGCAGCAGCACCATCAGCCGGGCCTCGGGGTGGTTGCCGGCGACGGCGGCGGCGAGCTGCTGGAGCAGCACGGTCTTGCCGGTCTTGGGCGGCGCGACGATCAGCCCGCGCTGGCCCTTGCCGACGGGTGCGATCAGATCGGTGACCCGTCCGGCCAGTCCGGCGGCCGGGTGTTCGAGGCGAAGTCGCCGGTGGGGGTGGAGGGGAGTGAGGTCACGGAAGTGCGGGCGGCCGTTCAGGGCCTCGGGTGTACGGCCGTTGACGCGCGCCACCTCGGTCAGGGCGCGCTGGGTGCCGCGCACCCCTTCGACGAGGTCGCCCTTGCGCAGTCCGTGACGGCGGATCAGGGCGGCCGGGACCTGGAGGTCGGCGGGCGTGGGCAGGCAGTCGGCGGCACGCAGGTGCCCCTTCCCGCTGCCGTCGATGTCGAGGACACCGGAGGCGACCCGGGCCGGGGGCTGCTGCACAGGGGGGTGTTCGAGTGTGGTGGTCATGAGGGTCGGTCCTTTCACGGACGGAAGGCATGAGGCATGCGAAGGAGGGGGTGCGGCCGCGAGGGGAGGGCGCATCGCGCACCTCGGGCGGCGAGAAGCAGCACCTCGGGTACGGCGGCACGGAGCCGCCGGCGAGGTGGTGCGGGAAAGCCACTGCGCCGGCCGGAAGAACGGCGGCGGATCAGCTGGTTGAAGAAGAATCGGTACCGAGCCCCGACGGGGACTTACACAGGTACTGGTGGGACTGTACCACGTACTCCCTAGCGGAGTCGACCGAGAACGTCGAGGGAGAGGAGTGCGGCGAGCTGTTCCAGCAGGGTGACGGTCCGGGCGATCTCGTCGGTGTCCGCGGTGCCGAGGGCCGCGCCGAGCGCGGCCTCGATGGGCGTGGCGGCGACCTCGGCGCGCCGCTCCGAGACCTCCGGGTTGCGGCGCAGCAGGGTCCGGCGCCGGTCGGCGGGATCCGGGGCGGTGAGGACCGACCCCACGTCCTTCAGCCGGGCCACGCAGCCGGACACCGCGCTCTGGGGCAGGCCGGTGCGGGTGGTGATCTCGCCGCCGGGCGCACCACGCCCCGCACCGTCGAAGGGCTTCGCGCAGACCCTCCGCACCGCCCTGGGGGCGTCCGCCGCATACCAGCCATACGAACCCCCGATGCCCCCGGCCTGACACATTTCTTGTTCCGGCGATATCCCCTCCCTACGCTGCCACCACCGCACTCGGGCGGCATGAACAAGGGACTTCTCCATCATGGGTCGACTGGCCGGGAAAATCGCCTTCATCAGTGGAACAGGAGCCGGAATCGGCCGGGCCGCGGCACAGGTATTCGCCGCCGAGGGTGCGCTGGTATTCGGCTGTGACATCGACGCGGAGAGCGCGGCCGAGACCGTGGAGCTCGTCGAGAAGGCCGGGGGAGTCATGCGCTCCCTCGCCCCCGTCGACCTGTCCACCCAGGACGGCGCTCGGGAGTGGATCGAGGCCGGGATCGCGGCCTTCGGCGGGATCGACATCCTCTACAACAACGCCTCCGCGCTGCGGAACGGCCCCTTCGCGTCCATGCCGGCCGAGGACTGGTACTTCACCATCAAGAACGAGCTGGACATCCCCTACTTCTGCACCCAGGCGGCCTGGCCGCACCTCGTCGCGCGCGGTGGCGGCGCGGTCCTGAACGTGGCGTCCGTGGCCGCCGTACGCGGTGCCCCGTTCCTGCCGATGGTGCCGCACGGCGCGGCCAAGGGCGGGGTGCTCGCGATGAGCAAGCACCTGTGCGCGGCCGGCGCCCCGCACCACATCCGGGTCAACACCATCGCCCCCGGCATGACCCGCACCTCGGCCACGGCGCCCTTCCTCGACGATCCCGAGGGCCCGAAGGCGCACCTGGAGGCCCGGATCCCGGTCGGGCGGATCGCCCAGCCCGAGGACATCGCGCGGGTCGCCGCGTTCCTCTGCTCCGACGAGGCGGCCTTCGTCAACGGCGCCAACCTCATGGTCGACGGCGGCGACAGCGCCATGGCGGGCTGAGCCGGCATGGACACGCGACTCGACCACGTGGGCGTCAACGTCCGCGACCTCGCCGCCCAGACCGCCTGGTACAAGGCCGCGTTCGGGCTGAAGTCCGTCTTCGAGTTCCATCTCGACGGACCCGGCCTCAGCGGTGTCGTCCTGGAGCACCCGCACGGCTGGCGGCTGGAACTGCTGGCCCGAGCCGGCTCCGCCCCGGGCCTCAGGGCCCCTGATCCGGTGACCGCCGTTCTCACGGAGGGCTACGGCCACTTCGCGGTCACCACCCCCGAACTCGACCCCGTCCACGACGCCCTGCGGGCGCTCGGGGCGGGCGAGGCACTCGCCCCCGGACCGTCCCCCGAGCCCGGCGTACGCATGGCCTGGGTCACCGACCCCGAGGGAAATCTCATCGAACTCATAGAGCGACGGAGTACGGAATGACAAGCGTGCTGAAAAGACTCGACAGGGGAACTCTCATAGCCTGCTGTCTGGCCGTTGCCGCCGCACAGTTGTGCATTACCGTCCCCTCTCCCATCAACGGAGAAATCCAGGCGGCATTCGGCGCCTCCGGTTCCCAGGTCGCCTGGGTCACCTCGGCGTTCATTCTTCCCACCGCCATTCTCGAGCTGAATTTCGGTGTGGTGGGCGACCTGTTCGGCCGCAAGCGCCTGCTGGTCCTCGGCGGACTCGTCCTCGCGCTCGGTGAACTCCTCAACGCCCTCTCGCAGAACATCACCATGCTCTGGATCGGCCAGGCCCTGGCCGGTGTCGGCGCCGCGGCGCTCTTCCCCAGCTCCCTCGCCGTGATCGCGGCCGCCACACCCGGCGAGAAGGACCGGGCCAAGGCCGTGTCCACCTGGGCGCTGAGCATCTCCCTCGCCTCGGCCGTCGGCCCGCTGTCCTCCGGTCTGCTCGCCACGGTCGCCGACTTCCGCTGGGCGTTCGTGCCGCCGGTCGTCCTCGGCCTCGCGGTCGCCGTCTCCAGCCAGCTCCTCGTCACCGACTCCAAGGCCCCCGAGGGCCGCGCCCTGGACTGGCCCGGACAGATCACCGTCGCCGTCGGTCTCACCGCCCTGCTCTGGGGTGTCATCGAGGGCGGTGAGCGGGGCTGGAGCAGCCCGGCCATCGTCGGCGCCCTCAGCCTCGCCGCCGTGGCCCTGGTCGCCTTCGTCGTCGCCGAGAAGCGCGCCGAGTCGCCCATGTTCAACCTCGACCTGCTGAAGATCCCCTCGTTCGCCGCGGCCGCCGTGGTCGCCCTGGCCGGCATGTTCGGCTTCATCGGCACCGCCTACTGCGTCTCCATCCGCCTCGGCGCCGTCATGCACCTCAGCCCTCTGCGGGCCGGCATGCCGTTCGTGATCCTCCAGCTGGTCCCGCTGCTCCTCGCCCCGGTCCTGAGCCGTATGCTCACCCGTGTCGAGCCCCGCTGGCTCCTCATGGGCGGTCTGCTGCCCATGGCCGCCGGCCAGTTCTGGATCGCCGCCCTGCCCATCACCACCACCTCCCTCGCCGCCTTCATCGGCCCGGTGCTGCTGCTCGGCATCGGCTTCATCTGTGTCGTCTCCTCGCTCACCTCCGCCGCCGTGAACGCCGTACCGCTCCACATGACCGGCATGGCGAGCGGCGCGACCAGCCTGGTCCGCGAGTTCGGTCAGGGCCTCGGCCCCGCCGTCATCAGCACGGTCGCGATGAGCGCCGCGTCCTCCGCGCTGGTCGGCAAGCTCAGCGGCGCGGACGCCGGCATGGAGGCGGCGGCCGGTCCGCTCGCCGTCGTCAACGCCGGCAGCGACAGCGCCAGGGCCGCCGCGCAGACCGCCCTCGCCCACGGCATGTCCCTCGGTGTGGTGATCTGCGGCTGCGCCTCCCTGCTGGGCGCGCTGGTCACCCTGCTGCTGGTCCGTAAGAACACCGCCCGCGCGACGGTGACGGCCCCGGTGCAGACCGCGTCCGCCTGATCCACCGCAGCACCGCACAGCACAGGAGAGGCCGGGTGAAAACCCGGCCTCTCCGATGTTTACGGCAGATGTCCCTAGAGGGTAACGATATGTCACGTCAAGGGACTTGACTGTCATCAGACCATTATCTTCACGTCATGTCCACGCCGCCTGAGCCTCCGCAGCAGCCCACACCGCCGTCCGACGCTCCGGCCCCGCCGAGCGCGTACCCCTATCCGAACCCGCAGACGCCGGGCCCCGGCGGCCCGCTGGGATTCCCGCCCGCCGCGCCCGCGCCCCAGGGCGCCCCGCAGAGCGTCTACGCCCAGCCGACCCTGGTCGGCGTCCCCGCGCAGCCCGGCCAGCCGGGCCAGCAGCCCCAGCCGCAGCCGGGCAACCCCTACCTCCAGCCGGGCCCGTACCCCGTGGTGGGTCCGCCGCCCGGCGGCCGCGGCGGCGGCGCCGGCAGAGCCGTCCTGTGGGCCGCCCTCGGCGCGCTGGTGGCCTCCGCCGCCTGGGCGGCCGGTGTCTTCCTGATCGCCGGCGGCGACAAGGCCGACCTGGCCGGCTACACCGCGCCGTCGAACCTGTGCAACGCCATCGACTACTCGTCCTTCAAGGAGGAGTACCCCGACAACGACGGCTCCCCGACCCGCAACCGGCTCGAGGACGACGCCCTCGACGAGGGCCTGTGCAGCCTCAGCCTGAAGAAGAGCACGTCGACCTACGCGGACGCGTACCTCTACACCCAGCTGGACCTGCACAAGAAGACCGATCCGGGGCCCGAGTTCACGGCCACCTGGAAGAACTACGGCGACAGCCACACCGGCTACGACGTGGAGACCGTCACCGGCATCGGCGACGAGGCCTACCTCGTCAGCAACGACACCACCTCCGGCTCGTCGAGCGGCTCGCTCTACGCGACGCTCGCCGTCCGGGACGGCTGGGTGACGTACACCATGAGCTACAGCGCCTACTACTCCTCGTACGACGACGACACCGACCCGCCGACCCTCGACGAGGTCTCGGACATGCTCAGGACGGACACGAGGACGACCCTGGCGGACCTCAAGGAGTGAGGTCCCCGCCAGGGCCGCCGTGTCGGCCGCGCAACGGTGGCCGGTACCGCGTCAGCGGTCGGCCACCGGCGCGTCCAGCGCGTTCGTGATCGCCTTCACCCCGCCGTGCGCCGCGTATCCGCCGTCCACGGTGATCTCCGCGCCGTTGACGTACGACGCCTCGTCCGACAGCAGATAGACCACGAGCGGGGCGACCTCCTCCACCGCGCCCGCCCGGCCCTGGGGCGTCATCGCCAGGTGCGCCGCGACGAACACCGGGTTCGCGGTGGCCATCAGCGGGGTCTCGATATAGCCGGGGTGCACCAGGTTCGTCCGGATGCCGCGCGGCGCCAGCTCCAGCGCCGCCACCTTCGACAGCCCCCGCAGCGCCCACTTGCTGGCCGTGTACGCCACCGCGTGATGGGCGGTGAGCGCGGCCACGGAACCCACGTTGACGATGGACGAACCGGCCGGCATCAGCGGCGTGAGCGCCTGGATGCCGAGCAGCGCGCCCGTGGTGTTCACCGCGAACGCCCGCTCCCAGTCGGCGAGTGCGACCTCGCCGAGGCGGGCCCGCATCGGGATGCCGGCGTTGTTCACCAGGCCGTGCACGACATCGAGCCCGCCCGCGAGCGCGGCCCAGTCGTCCGGCGAGGACACGTCCAGACGCCGGTACGACACGTCCAGACCGTCGGCGCGCAGGGCGGCCGCCAGCTTCTCACCGGCCTCGTCCAGGACGTCTGTGGCGATCACCCGCGCGCCCTCCCGGGCGGCCGCCGCGACCTCCGCGGCCCCCTGCCCCTGCGCTGCTCCGGTGACGACGACGGTGCGTCCGGCCAGACGGGTACGGCTCACGGCTCCTCCAGGGTCGGTACGGGTTCCCACCCGTCCACGCTAGGAAGCCGCGGACAGCTCCGGAAACGCGCGTTCCCCATGGCTGTCATCCACCTCGGCGATCACCGGCTCGTCCAGCGAGGCCCCGACCCTGCGCACGGTCTCCCGCAGCCAGCGGTGCGCGGGGTCGGCGTGCCGGTTGTGGTGCCAGTACATGGCCTCCACCAGCGGGACGTCCGGGAACGGCGGCTCCACCACGGCACAGCGCGCGAACCCGTCGTAGCGGCGGACCAGCCGCTCCGGCACCAGCGCCACCAGGTCCGTGCCGCTCACCAGGAACGGCAGCACACTGAAGCCCGGCGTGCTGACCTGCACCTTCGGCGTGATACCGAGGGTCTCCAGCTGGCGGTCGGCCGGGGTGTGGCTCTTGCCGATGGCGCACGCGGCGTGCGGCATCTCGGCGAGGTCGCGCAGGCTGAGCCGCCCGTCCACGAGCCGCGGGTTGGCCGGGTCGACCAGACAGACGAACCGGTCGTGCATCACCGCCTCGCTGACCCCCGGCAGCTGGTAGCCCAGCGGCACGATCATCAGATCGTGGCAGCGCAGATGCGTCTCCGTCTCCAGCTGGCCGTCGATGATCGGATGGAAGTCGATCCGCACCCCCGGCGCCTCGGCCGCGAGGACCCGCAGCAGCGGCTCCACGAACACCGTCATCACATAGTCGGACATGACCACGGAGAACCGCTGGCGGCTGCGCGCCGGGTCGAAGTGCCGGGTCAGCGAGAGCGCCTCCTCGGCCTTGTGCAGCGAGGCCTGGACGACCGGCAGCAGCCGTTCCGCGAGGGGCGTCAGCTCGTACTCGCGGCCGACCCGGATCAGCAGCTCGTCGTTGAAGTGCCGGCGCAGCCGCGCCAGCGAGCCGCTCATCGCGGACTGGCTGGTGGACAGCCGCACCCCCGCGTGCGTGACGTTCTTCTCCTCCAGGAGGGCTTCCAGCGCCACCAGAAGATTCAGGTCGATCGCTCCCAGACCCACGTAATGTCCCCTTCCGGCCGCGCCGCGTCCTTGAAGCTCGGTTGCATCGGAGAGTAACCACCGCGGGCGGCGGCGAGGAAGACACCGGGACGCAACTCACAGGGATCCGATAGCAGCCATCGGATCCCTGGATACCCGCAGGTCAAGAACGTTAAGGCCGAGGAGTGCGGCCCCGCTTGCGGGCCCGCGGCAGATAGGCGTCCGTACGGCCCGGCACCACCCGGTTGCGCAGGGTGCCCAGCCGCTCCACGGTCAGCTCCACCACGTCACCGGCGGTGAGCGGCGGCGGCACCCGCTCCCCGAGCCGGCCCCAGTGCTCCGCCAGCGCGCCCCAGCCGCAGGTGCCGGACCCGAGGACGTCCCCCGGCCGCACCCAGGCGTCCCGGGAGGCGTAGGCCACCATCTCCTCGAAGGTCCAGGACACGTTCGCCAGGCTGTCGCGACCGATCAGCTTCCCGTTGAGGGTGACGGTCATCTCCAGGTCCAGGAAACCGTCCGGGTCGCGCCGGTCCTCCACCTCGTCCGCGGTCACCAGACACGGGCCCAGCGTGTTCGCGAAGTCCTTGCCCTTGGAGAACCCCAGCCCGAGGTTCTTCTCCGGCTTCTGCAGATCACGGGCCGACCAGTCGTTGAAGACCAGATACCCGGCGATGTGCTCGCGTGCCTGCTCCGGGGTGAGATCCCGCCCGGACCGCCCGATGACCGCCCCGACCTCCAGCTCGAAGTCCAGCACCGAGCAGCCCGCCGGGATCCGGACGTCGTCGTGGGCGCCGTGCCCGGCGTGCGGGTTGGTGAAGTAGAAGTTGGGCGCCCGGTACCACTCCTCGGGCACGTGCTCCAGACCGTCCAGCGACTTCGACACGCCTTCGATGTGCGCCTCGAAGCCCACGAAGTCACGGAGGGAGGGAGGCTGGAGCGGCGGCAGCAGCCGCACCTGATCCACCGTCAACTCACTGCCGAGGGACAGTGCTTCCGTCCCGGCGGCGTGCAGGACACCGTCCTCCAGCAGTCGCAGCACGGTGACGCCTTCGGGCAGCGGGTGCACGATCCCGTCCCTGACCACCCCGGCGCGCTCCACGCCCTGGTACGCGTATGTCGCGAAACGCATGCCTCACTGCTCCCAGTGGTTGGTGTTGGTGACGGTCCCCGCGCTGAGGTAGCCCGCGAACACGCCCTTGGGGTCGCGGGCGGCCCGGATCCCCTGGAGCCGACGCCACTGCGTGTCGCCCATGAACCTGAGCTGCCGCACGGTGAAGTCGGAGTCGCCGAGGTACTGGCCGGCGGTCACCGGCTGCATCGCCGCCATCGCCGCGTCCAGCCAGGCGCGCAGCTCGCCGTCGCGCGCCGGCTCGTCGTGGACGACATAGGTCGCGCAGTAGATCTCGGACTGCAACGAGAAGGCCATGTCGGGCAGCCGGCGCAGCGGGGCCATGGAGAACCAGATGGTGAAGGTGCCCGGGGTGGGGTGTTCGGTGAACGCCTTGCGGATCGCGGGCACCACCTCGGCCGCCTCACCGGTCAGCCAGGCGTTGTCGACCAGGTAGCGGTGGCCCTCCGGGTTGGCGGTCCGCTGGTTCTCCAACTGGGCGGCGAGCGTGGTGGGTTCGGCCTCCACCCGGAACAGTGCGCGGTCCGCGAAGGGGTTGGCGTGCAGCGGGGCGAGGGCCTCGGCCGCCTCCTCGGGGGTGTCCGTCATCGACACCCCCGTGACCAGCAGCACGGGCGTGTCGGAGCCCGGCGGGGTCTGGGTGAGGGCGACGATCTCCACCAGGTCGGACACCGTGTGGTGCATCCCGTGCAGCCAGGTCATGACCTCGTCGAACAGATCCAGCGGGTAGGCGTGGACCGTGTGGGCGAGGTGCCGGGGGAGGGGGCGGGTGCGCAGATGGAAGCGGGTGACGACCCCGAAGAACCCGGGACCCGCGCCGCGCGCCGCCCAGAACAGATCGCTGTTGCTCGTCTCGTCCGCGCGCACCAGCTCGCCCTCGGCGGTGACGACGTCGATCGCCACGACGTTCTCCGCCGCCCAGCCCCAGCCACGCGCGTTCCAGCCCTGCCCGCCCTGGAGCAGGAAGCCGCCGATGCCGACGGAGGGACAGTGCCCGCCGTTGAAGAACCGGCCGAACCCGGCGAGATACGGGTTGAGTTCGTCGCCGCCCTTGACCCCGGGCGCGGCGGTCACGATCCCGGTGTCCGGGTCGTAGGCCAGTTCACGCAGGCCGCCGAGGTCGATCAGCAGCGCGTCCGCGCGCACCGACCAGGCGGCCCAGCTGTGCCCGCCGGAGCGGACGGCGACCTGCCAGCCGCGCTCCAGGGCGAGCCGTACGCCCTCGACGACGTCCTCCTCGGAGGCGGCCATGAGCACGGCCGCGGGCCTGCGGTCGGACGGGCGGCGCGCGTTGAACACCCGGCCGAGGACGGCTTCCTCGAAGCCGTCGTCACCGGGCAGGTGCAGAGTGCCGGAGAACCTGTTCATACGCGTCCTCACTTGACCGCGATCGGGTTGACGGGGGCGCCGACCGCTCCGGTCACCGGAAGCGGCGCCGCGACCAGCAGGAATTCATACACGCCGTCGGCCGCGCAGTCCTGCGCGAGGGCCTCCAGGTCCCACATCTCGCCCAGCGGCAGACCCATGTTGGGGATCGCGATCTGGTGCAGCGGGGACATCGCCGGCTCGGCGAACTCGTACGGCCGTACCTCCAGGCCCCAGGTGTCGGAGGCGATGGCGGCCAGCTCGGTGCGGTGCAGCCAGCCCAGCGAGGTGAAGGAGAGACCGGGCGCGTCACCGGCGGCGTACGTGCCCCACTCGCCCAGCCGCCGTACCCGGCCGAGCTGGCCGGTCCGCAGCAGGACGAGGTCGCCGCGCCGTACGCCCGACGTCGCGCCCTGCGCCTCGATCGTGGCCCGCAGATGCTCCTCCCTGATGGGGAAGCCGTCCGGGAGTTCACCGTGCTCGTCGCCGACGGCCCGGCCCACGTCGAGCAGGACGCCCCGCCCGGTGAACGCGTCCCGCATGTGCTCGATGCCCGTGACCGAGTCTCCGTCGCCGTTGACGATGGTGCACGGACGGCCGTTCCACGCCTGCTTGTTGTCGTAGATGTGGCCGAGCCCGTCCCACTGCGTGGACGCCTGCAACGGCATCACCACATGGTCGTCGGCGCCGCCGAACCCGTGCGGGAAGCCCTGGGTACCCGCCGCCGCGTCCGAGCCGGTGTCCTTCATGTAGTGCACCGGGTTGATCCGGCCCCGGAAGCCGCGCTGCGGACCCGACTCGTTGAACTCCAGCGACAGGGAGAAGGACCGCCCCCGCCGGACCAGCCCGGCCGCGTGGGCGCGGATCGCGTCGTCGATGAAGTTGAGCGTGCCCAGCACGTCGTCCTCGCCCCACCGGCCCCAGTTGCGGTAGGCGGCGCGGGCCTTGGCGAGCTCCTCCTCGATGGGACCGAGGGTACGGCCGGCAGTCATCGGGTACGTCCTTTCAGCAGCAGGTCGAGAGCGTTGCCGCCCGCGACGGCGGCCCGGTCGGCCGGGGCCAGACCGGCGGCGTCCAGCCGGGCCAGCGGGTCGTCGACACCCATGTCGAAGGGGTGATCCGTACCGAGCACGACCCGGTCCGCACCCACCTCCTCCACCAGATGGCGCAGCGCGCGCGGGGTGTAGACCAGCGCGTCGAACCACATGCGCCGCAGATAGGCGCTCGGCGGCTCGGCACAGCCGCGCGCGTCCTCGCGCACCCGCCAGGCGTGGTCGGAGCGCCCGATGTACGTCGGCAGATAGCCGCCTCCGTGCGCCGCCACCAGCTTCAGCCGGGGGAACCGGTCCAGGACGCCCGTGAAGATCAGCCGCGACAGCGCCACCGTCGTCTCCACCGGCTGCCCGACCGTGTTGCCCAGGTAGTGCGTGGCCAGCCGCTCGCCCAGCGAGCACCCCCACGGGTGCACGAACACGACGGCCCCGAGGTCCTCGGCCGCCGCCCACACCGGGTCGTGCGCCGGGTCGGCCAGCTCGCGTCCGTCCACGCTCGTGGAGACGCTGACGCCGTACAGCCCGAGGTCCGTGACCGCGTGCTCCAGCGCCGCGACGGCCAGGTCCGGGTGCTGGAGCGGCACTGTGCCGAGTCCGTACAGCCGGTGCGGCGCCAGGGCGCAGTGGGCGGCGACGGCCTCGTTGACGGTACGGGTGAGGCGCACCGCGCTCGTCCGGGCCGTCCAGTAGTGGTGCATCGGCATCGGCCCGACCACCTGGATGTCGACGCCCATCGCGTCCAGGTCGGCCAGTCGTTCGGGGACGTCCGTCAGCTTCGGTTGCAGCCGTTCCAGCTGGGCCCGGTTGACGGCCAGGGAGGCGGGCGAGTGGGCGCGCTGCTCGGCGGCCAGCTCGGCGGCGAAGCCGGGCGCGCCCGCGACGAGGGCCGCGGCGGCGGGGACGGCGAGATGGCCGTGGAAGTCGATGACGCGGCCGCTCTCGGGCGGCCTCACGCCGCCGCCGTCAGCGAGTGCAGCGTCTCCGACATGATCCGGGCGGGGTCGGCGCCGGGCGTACCCGGGTGGATCTCCCAGTCGGCGAGCCGGAGGGAGTTCTCCAGCACCATCCGCACCCGCGGCAGCCGCCGGGACATGAAGTGCTCCAGCGCCTTCTCCAGCGGCTCCTCGCCGGTCACCAGCTCGGCCAGCAGCACCGCGTCCTCCATGCACATCGCGGCGCCCTGCGCGATCAGCGGCGGACAGGCGTGCGCCGCGTCGCCGATGACCGCCGCCCGGCCCCGGTACCAGTCCTCGTCGACCAGCACCGCCTCGATCCAGCGGTAGTCGACCGCCGTGTCGTCGGGCAGGGCGGCGAGGATCGCGCCCCAGGTGCCGCCGTAGCCGGCGCCGCGCTCGCGCAGCAGGGCCAGCGGGGCGCGCGGCCCGATCAGGGAGGCGTCCAGGTTCTCGTCGAGGAGGTAGGCGTAGCACTGGTCGGGGGAGATCGGGCTGTAGCCGGCCTTGAAGCGGGGGCCGCCGTAGTACACCTCGGCGCAGTCCATCTCGGCGGGCCGGTCGGCGACCACCCGGAAGATGGACATGCCGACGGGCCGGGGCCGCTGGGTGAGGCCGATGAGGGCGCGGGTGGCCGAGTTGATGCCGTCGGCGCCGACGAGCAGGTCGTAGCGGCCCGTGGTGCCGTCGCTGAAGGTGACGTCGACGTGGTCGGGGGACTGGTCGAGACGCTCGACGCTCAGGCCGAGACGGACGGTCACCCCGTGCGCGCGCACCGCGTCGCACAGCGCGCCCTGGAGGTCCGAGCGGAGCGCACCCGCGGTCGAGGGCAGATCGGGGCCACCCGTGTGCGGGGTGGCGAGTTCGGTGATCAGGGAGCCGTCGGCCCGCCGCAGCCGCATGATGTCGAAGGGCACCGCCCGGGCCAGCACCCGGTCCAGCACGCCCACGGAGCGCAGGGCCTTCAGGGCGTTGCCCTGGACGGTGATGCCATGGCCCACTCCGTACCACTGGGGCGAGATCTCGACGAGCTCCACCTCGACCCCGCGCTGGGCGAGAGCGAGACACAGCACGCTTCCGGTGATGCCGCCGCCGACGACGAGCACCTTCTGAACGGGCATGGGCAGTCCTTGCGAAAGTAGAAAGACGACAGTGGGGGGTCAGCCGGTGAAGCGCGGGCCCAGCTCGTGGTAGTGCTCGACGGCCGGCGGGGCGGCGAAGAACGGCCCGACCAGGGCCCGCCAGCGGCCGAACCGCTCCGACTCCCGGAATCCGACCGTGTGCGCCTCGACCGACTCCCAGCCGACGAGCAGCAGATAGGTCCGGGGCCGCTCCGCGCCGCGCAGCAGCTCCGCCCAGCGGAACCCGTCCGCCTCGGCGAGCACCTCGCGGGCCTTGCCGAAGACCTCCTCGAATTCCGCCTCCCGGCCTTCCTCGACGGTCAGCTCGGCATGCTCGACGATCACGGCGTACTCCTCGGTTCGGGGTGGCTCCGAGCCTGATCGGCGGTCCGTGCAGGGTCAACGGATCGAGTCATCGGCAAGGGGGACGTCATCCATCCCGGACGGCGATGGCGGCGGCGCCGGGCGGCCGTACATCGCCGCAGGCAGGGCGCGGGCAGGCGGCCGGCCGGGCCCGCGGGCCCGGGTGATGGCTGGCATCGCGGATGGCCATTTCCGCCGTCCGGCCGAGGTGCCTAGCGTCGGATGGCGAGCCCCCATCCGTACGAGGAGAGCCGCCCGTGCCCGAACCTTCCCCCTCCCTTGCCGGCCCCTTCGCGCTCGGCACCTTCCGCGGCGGCGCAGCCGCCTTCCCCGGCCTGGTCACGGGTGCGCGGGTGCGCGACCTCTCCGGCCTGGTGGCGTCGGTACGCGCCCTGGTCGAGGACTGGGACGCCTGGCTGCCCCGACTGCACGAGCTGGCCGACGACCCCGGGGGCGCCTGGCACGATCTGGCCGACCTGCAGGTCCTCGCCCCGATCGAGCCCGGCCAGATCCTCCAGAGCGGCGCCAACTACCGCAGGCATGTGGTCGATCTGGTCGCCGCCGAGAAGGAGAGCGTGCACGGCGCCACCCCCGAGGAGGCCCGCGCGGACGCCGAGCGGATGATGGACGAACGGATCCGCAACGGAGTCCCGTACGTCTTCCTCGGCTCCCCGCGCGCGATGTGCGGCCCCTACGACGACATCGTGCTGCCCGCGCTCGGCGAACAGCACGACTGGGAGCTGGAACTCGCCCTCGTCATCGGCAAGCCGGGCAAGGACATCCCGCAGGAGGAGGCGATGGAGTACGTCGCCGCCTACACGATCTGCAACGACCTCACCACCCGCGACCGCCTCTACCGGCCCGATCTCAAGGCCATCGGCACCGACTGGTTCACCGCCAAGAACGCCGACACCTTCCTGCCGACCGGCCCCTTCCTCGTCCCGGCCGCCTTCGTCGGCGACCCCGACGACCTGAGGATCACCCTCCGGCACAACGGGACCGTCCGGCAGGACGAGTCCACCAAGGACATGATCTTCGACATCCCACGCCTCATCGCCTACGTCTCCACGACCACCACCCTGCGCCCCGGCGATCTGCTCCTCACGGGCTCCCCGGCCGGGAACGGCGCCCACTGGGGCGTCTTCCTCCAGCCCGGTGACGTGCTGGAGGCGGAGATCACGGGCCTGGGCCGGCAGCGCAACAACGTCAGGAGCGCCCTGTGACCTTCCAGCCCATCAGCCATCTGCGCCATGTCGACCTGGCCGTCCCCGACTTCGAGAAGCAGCGTGCCTTCTACGGCGACACCTGGGGCCTGACCGAGATCGCGAACGACAGCGGGCTCGCCTTCTTCGCCGCCGAGGGCAGTCCCGAGAGTTACGTCGTCCGGATCCGCGAGGACGCGCGCAAGCGCATGGACCTGGTGGCCTTCGGCGCGGTCTCGGCGGCGGCCGTGGACGAACTGGCCCTGCGGCTCGGCCGGGCCGGGGTACAACTCGTCCACGAGCCGAAGGCGTTGGACACCCCGGGCGGCGGCTACGGCATCCGGTTCTTCGACCCCGACGGCCGGGTGGTGGAGGTGTCGGCCGAGGTCGCCACCCGCACCCACCGCAGGATCGAGGAACGCGAGGCGATCCCGGTGCGCCTGTCGCACTGCGTGATCAACTCCCGTGACCCGGAAGGGCTCAGGGACTTCTACATCGAGCACCTCGGCTTCCGGCTCACCGACACCCTGTACTCCGCGCACATGGGCGACCTCATGTACTTCCTGCGGTGCAGCCCCCTGCACCACTCCTTCGCCATCGCGCGCGGCCCCCATGTCTCGCTGCACCACGCCTCGTTCGAGATGCGCGGCGTCGAGGAGTACATGCGCGGCACCGGGCGGGCGCTGCGCGCCGGAACCCGGCTCACCTGGGGCCCCGGCCGCCATCTCGCGGGCGACAACACCTTCTCGTACTTCCACGACCCGCACGGCAACACCGTGGAGTACACCACCGAACTCGCCGTCCTCGAAGAGGACCTGTGGCACCCCGGCCGCCACGACGTGGACGACCCGATCACCCAGGACCAGTGGGGGACCGCCGACCCGATGAGCGAGTCGGTCGCCAAGGAGCAGTTCAACGACCCCGATGTGCTCTTCGAAGCGCCGCCCGTCTGATCACTCGTAGAAAGGCCGCAGTTGTGGCAGAGATCCTGAAGCACGCCGTGCCCAAGGCCGAGGTCACCGCCTCGCTGGACCAGGTGCGCGCGACCGTGACGGACGTGGTCGCGGACATCCGCGAGCGCGGGGACGACGCGGTGCGCGCGTACTCCGAGAAGTTCGACCGGTGGAGCCCCGACTCCTTCCGGCTGAGCGAGGAGGAGATCGAGAAGATCGTGGTCTCGGTGCCCCGGCAGGTCATCGACGACATCCGCTTCGTGCAGGACCAGGTGCGGGCCTTCGCCCGCCGGCAGCTCGACTCCCTCGGTGAGTTCGAGGTGGAGACCCTGCCCGGGGTGAGGCTCGGTCAGAAGCACATCCCGGTGCAGGCCGCGGGCGCCTACATCCCCGGCGGCCGCTATCCGCTCACCGCCTCCGCCCACATGACCATCGTCACCGCCAAGGTGGCCGGAGTACCGCGGGTCGTGGCCTGCACCCCGCCCATCCGGGGCGAGATACCGGCCGCGACCGTCGCCGCCATGCATCTCGCGGGCGCCGACGAGATCTGGCTGCTCGGCGGGGTCCAGGCGGTCGCCGCGATGGCCGTGGGCACCGGCACCATGAGCCCGGTGAACCTGATCGCCGGCCCCGGCAACGCCTATGTCGCCGAGGCCAAGCGCCAGCTCTTCGGCGAGATCGGCATCGACCTGTTCGCCGGCCCCACCGAGATCCTCGTCCTCGCCGACGACGCCGCGGACCCCTTCGTCTGCGCGGTCGACCTGCTCTCCCAGGCCGAGCACGGCCCCGACTCGCCCGCCGTCCTGATCACCACCTCCCGCGAGGTCGCCGAGAAGACGATCGCCGAGGTCGAACGCCTGCTGCCCGGCATGCCGACCCGGGACTTCGCGGAGCCCGCCTGGCGCGACCACGGGCAGGTGCACGTCGTCGACTCGACCGACGAACTGTACGCGCTGGCCGATGAGTTCGCCTTCGAGCACGTGGAGGTCCTCACCCGGGAGCCGCGTCTGGCCCTGGAGCGGATGACCCAGTACGGCGCCCTGTTCCTCGGCGAGGGCACCTGTGTCTCCTTCGGCGACAAGGTCATCGGCACCAACCACGTCCTGCCGACGCGTGGCGCCGCCCGCTACACCGGCGGCCTGTGGGTGGGGAAGTACCTCAAGACGGTCACCTACCAGGAGGTCACCGACACCGGCTCCCAGGCGTTGCTGGGCCGGCTGTGCGGCCGCGCGTCCAGGGTGGAGCTGTTCGAGGGGCACGCCCGCTCCGGCGACGTACGGGCCGCGAAGGCCGCGGGCGACGACCTTCCCTGGAACACCGTATGAGCCTCGACGGCCGTACGGCACTGGTCACGGGCGGCGGCGGGCCGCTGGGGCGGGCCTTCGCGCTCGCCCTGGCGGCGGCCGGGGCCCGGGTGGTCCTCGCCGGCCGGAACGAACAGGCGCTCGCGGAGGCGGCGGCCCGGGTGGAGAAGGAGGGCGGTGCCGCCCGTGCGGCGGTCTGTGACGTCTCCGACCCGGGCGCGGTGCGTGCGCTCGCGGCCGAACTCGCCGACGAGGACGTCTCGTTGCTCGTGAACAACGCCGGAGTCGCGGGCCCGGTGAAGCCGTTGACGGACATCGAACCCGACGAGTGGGACGACGTGTTCGCCGCCAACGTCCGCGGGGTCTATCTGATGTGCCGGGCCTTCCTCCCGCCGATGCTGGCGGCCGGCCGCGGCGACGTCGTCAACGTGGCCTCTGTGAGCGGCAAACGCCCGCTGCTGCACCGCACCCCGTACACGGCCTCCAAGATGGCCCTGCTCGGCCTGACCCGCACCCTCGCGGGGGAGGTCGGCCCGAGCGGTGTCGCGGTCAACTCGCTCTCCCCGGGACCGGTCCGGGGCCCGCGCATGGACCGCAACTTCCGGCTCACCGCCGAACTGACCGGCTGCACGGTCGAGGAGGCCGAGCACGACTTCGCCTCGCGCGCGGCGCTGGGCCGCCTGGTCGAGGAGGACGAGGTCGCCCAGGCCCTGGTGGCCATGCTGGCGATGCCGGGGCTGTGCGGCGCCGACATCGACCTGTCGGCGGGGATGATCGCACCGGCCTGAACGGAGACCGGAGGGACATGCTGAAGGGGGCGGTGTCACACCGCCCCCTTCGTGCTTTCGCCACGCTGTGTGATCCCTGTCAACCCATCCGCCCGATCCAAGGCATCGGGTTCCGGAATGGGTGTGCGCCAGGCCTATTCGCCTATTTCCAGGGCTGATTCACTCCCTCGTACGCACCCCAGGTGCCCCACGCGGAACCGTTGCCGCCCCCTGTCCGGCGGCCGGTTCGTCACATCGCGTGACGGTGTACTCGAATCCGTGGAAAGGCAAGTCATGACGCTGATGACCCGACGCTCCCTCCTGATCGCCGGTACCGCCACGGCCGGCGCCCTGCTGGTGCCCGTCGGTTCCGTGCAGGCCGCGCCGGTGACGTCGGGGCGGCAGCTGACGGTGGGCTCCGGCGAGACGTACGAGGTCGCCGCGACCACCCGGCTGAACCGGCTGACCCTGGCCGACGGCGGCACGCTCACCGCCCCCGAGGGATACGGCCTCACCCTGACCGTCGACGGCGTCGAGACCGGCCAGCAGCTGACCGCCACCGGCGGCACCGCCACCGTCGTCCGGCCCGGCACCTACCGCGGGGACGTCGTCCTGACCGTGGCGGTCGCGAACGACATCACCTACGAGACCCTGACCTTCCCGTTCCGGCAGGCGGTGTACGTCGACGCCGACGGCGTGGTGAAGGACAAGTCGGTGCTGGCGGCCGTGCTCGGCGGCAGGCTCACCGACACCCTCGCCCGCAGTGTGTCGATCACCTCCACCGGTGAGTGCTTCGACGGCGTCTTCGTGCAGGACGGCACGTACACGCTCCAGCGGCCCGTCATCTCCCTGACGGGCAACGGCCGGTGCGACTTCGCCGGGTACGGCGCGGCCGTCGTCGGCGACGGCTCCGCCACCACCCTCGTCGTCGAGGGCGCCCGGATCAGCACCAGGGGTGTGGTGCGTACCGCGGTCATCTCCAACGACGGCGCCAACGTCGTCGTCAAGGACTCGTACCTGCGCACCCGCAACGGCACGCTGCCCAGCGACTACCAGGCCACCGTCGAGACCCCGTACATGCAGTCCGTGCCGTGGATGCTGGGCCTGGACGGCAACGTCCGCGCCACCAACCTCATCGGGAAGAACAGCAGGGCCACCTACCTCAACTCCACGGTCTTCTCGGAGACCTGGGGCGCCCTGTCGGTGGAGGGCGGCAGCGGGCTGAAGCTCACGGCGGTCAACAGTCATGTCGGCAACACCGGCGAGTACGGCTACGGCACCTACGCCATCGGCGACGCCACCGTCCGCGTCCTCGGCTCCCGCTTCGACGTCGGCAGCTACGCCACCATCATCGCCGGCCCCGCGGCCGTCGTGCACTACGGCGACAGCACCCGCGACGCCGTCGCCGCGCTCAACACCGAGTTGGAACTGGGTCTGTCGGCGGCCGAACTGAAGGCGCTGCCGGTGCGCAACACGGTCGTGAACTCGGGCCACTTCGGCTACATGTTCTTCGGCGCCGGCACCCTCACCCTCGACGGCGGCACCGTCATCAACTCCGAGCGCGCCACGTTCCTCAACAAGGGCCAGCAGACCGCCATCACGGTCGACGGCTCGAAGGGCGCCCGGCTCAACCCGGCCGACGGGGTCATCCTGCAGATGATCGAGCTGGACGACCCGGGCCCGGTCAACGTCAACGGCAAGATGATGAACGTCGGCGTCTACACCGAGCCGACCACCGACCCCGCCAAGGACTCCTCCTTCGACGTCACCGCCGTCCACTCCTCCGACGGCGCCGCCACCTTCACGGACATCAAGCTGAAGGGCGACTTCTACAACGGCATGCGCAAGGGCAAGAACATGGTCCTCACCTTCGACGGCGCCACCCTCGAAGGCGTGATCTCGGCGACACGGACCAAGCACCGGGTGGCGTCCATCGACGCCTCCACCTTCTACGAGCTCGGCATCGTCACCAACACCGTCCAGGCCGCCGTCAACAACGGCGCGATCGTCACCCTGGCCGGCGGCTCCACCTGGACGGTCACCGGCACCTCGTACCTGACCTCCCTCACCCTCGCCGCCGACGCGGCCGTGAAGGCGCCGCGCGGCAAGGCGGTGACCCTGACCGTGGACGGCACGGTCACCGCGATCACCCCCGGCAGCACCTACACCGGCGCGCTCACCCTCACGGTCGCCTGACCCGGGAAGCGGACGATCAGGAGGCGGAGGCCGACCGGGCCTCCGCCTCCCGCGTGATGGCGTCGAAGCGTTCCCCCATCGCCGCCGCGAGCGCCTGAAGACCCGACAGCGGCCGCACCATGACCGTCAGCTGGTCGATCAGCCCCTCCTCGTTCAGATGGATGAAGTCACAGCCGGTCAGCTGCTTCCCGCCCACCCGCGCCGTGAACACCAGCGCGTGGTCGAGCCCTTCGCCGCCGGTGAGCTCACGCTCGTACCGGAAGTCCTCGAAGACCTCCGACACCGCGCGCAGGATCGCCGCGGTGATGGCCTTGCCGGGGTACGGCTTGAAGACGGCCGGGCTGCTGAAGACCACGTCCTCGGCCAGCAGCGCCTCGACGGCCCCGAGATCGCCGGCCTCGACCGCCGCACGGAACGCGCGCATCGGATCACCCCACAGAGATTCATAGTCAATTTGTTTACTAGGTGCGGCTGACAATAATCACCCGCTGCTACCGTGTCCACATGTCCCTCAAGTACGCCGTCCTTGCCGCCCTCCTGGAAGGCGAGGCCTCGGGCTACGAGCTGTCCAAGCTCTTCGACGTCTCCTTCGCGAACTTCTGGTCCTCGACCCCCCAGCAGCTCTACCGCGAGCTGGAGCGACTCGCGCAGGACGGGCTGATCGCGGCACGGGTGGTGGAGCAGGAACGCCGGCCCAACAAGCGGATGTTCACCCTCACCGAGGCCGGCCGGACGGACCTGGACGCCTTCGCCGCCACCGCGCCCCGCAGACCCACCGCGATCCGCGACGAGCTCCTCATCAAGATCCAGGCGGTGGACTGCGTCGACCCGGCAGCGGGCCTCGCGCTGATCGAGGAGCGGCTCGGCTGGTCCCGGGCCAAGCTGGCCCGCTACCGGCGCGTCCGGGAGCGGCTGCTCGCCGGGCGCACCGAGGAGGCGTACCTGGCCGAGGCCGACCGGATCGGCCCGTACCTGACCCTGATGGCCGGGATCGGCTTCGAGGAGGAGAACATCCGCTGGTGCGAGCGCGCGAGCGTGCTCATCGGGCGCCGGGCCGCCGTAGGCTGAGGGCGATGTTCAGTCCCGAAGGTCCCAGCCTGCGCGAACTCGCCGTCCAGGCCCTGTCGTCCGTCGAGCACGGCTACGACCTCCTCGCGCCCAAGTTCGACCACACCCCGTTCCGCACCCCGGACTCGGTGCTGTCCGCCGTGACCGCCGCCCTGAAGGAGTCCGGCCCCTACGACGACGGCCTCGACCTGTGCTGCGGCACGGGCGCCGGCCTGGACGTCCTCGCGAGCGTCTGCACCCGCAGCGCGACCGGTGTCGACTTCAGCGCGGGCATGCTCGACGAGGCCCGTGGACGCGCACCCGGGACGGGGGCGCGGGTCTCCTGGGTGCGCGCCGACGTCCGTGCCCTGCCGTTCACGGCCGCCTTCGACCTGGTCGTGAGCTTCGGCGCGTTCGGGCACTTCCTGCCGCGCGAACTGCCCGGTCTGTTCGCCCAGGTGCACCGGGTGCTGCGGCCGGGCGGACGCTTCGCCTTCCCCGTGCTCGCCCCGCCCCGCCCCACGGACCCCGCCTTCTGGATGCTGCTCGGCTTCGACGCCGTGATGCGGGTGCGCAACGCCGTGTGGCGGCCGCCGTTCGTGATGTACTACCGCGCCTTCCGGCTCGGCGAGGTACGGCGGGAACTGGAGCGTGCCGGGTTCCGCGTGGACCTCCGCGCGCTGCCCGAGTTCGGCACGCGCGGCGACGGAAGCCCACGGGTCCGTATGGTCGAGGCCCGCCGGGTGGCGTGATCGCCGGGCCGGGGCGGTCACAAGGCGCTGTACAGGGCGTCGACCAGGGCCATCTTGCGCGGATCGTCCGCGATCCTCGGCCCCATGCGGTTCATGACGTAGCCGAGCGACACCCCGGCCTCCGGATCGGCGAGCCCGCAGGACCCGCCGAACCCGTCATGGCCGACCGCCCGCGGATTGGGTCCGTAGGAGCCGCTCGCGCCGCTGAGCCACAGCCCCAGCGCGATCTCCGTGTCGTGGCCGAGCCCGACCCCCAGCACCAGGTCCAGGCAGGCCCCCTGCCCCTCGCGCACCCGCTCGGCAGCCTCGGCGGAGAGCACCCGGTGACCCCCGTGGGAGCCGCGCCCGGCCACCACACCGTAGAGCGCGGCGACCGCGCGGGCCGTTCCGTGGCCGTTCGCCGCGGGGATCTCGGCGGCCCGCCACGCGGGTGAGTTGGCCTCGGCGGCGCCGACCAGCGGATTGGCCAGGGCGGCGAGCGCCGCGGGCGCCAACTGGGCGAACACGGCGGCCTGTTCACTGGCCGGCGGGGCCTGTGGAGGCACCAGTTCGGCGACCCGCCCGGTCTCCTTCTCCGGCAGCCCGATGGTGAAGTCGATGCCGAGCGGCCCGGTCACCTCCCGCTCCAGGAACGCCCCCGGCAGCAGCCCCGACACCCGCCGGACGACCTCCCCGACCAGGAAGCCGTAGGTGAACGCGTGATAGCCGGACCGGGTGCCCGGCTCCCACCAGGGCTCCATCGCCGCGAGGCGGGCCGTGGTCGTCCCCCAGTCGTAGAACTCCTCCAGCGAGTGCGGCTCGCGCAGCCCGGACAGCCCTGCCCGGTGCGACAGCAGATGCCGTACCGGCACGTTCTCCTTGCCCGCCGCCGCGAACTCCGGCCAGTACGCGGCGACCGGCGCGTCCAGGTCGAGCAGCCCCCGGTCGGCCAGGATGTGCGCGCACAGCGCGGTGGGCCCCTTCGTCGTCGACCAGACGTTGACGAGCGTGTCCCGCTCCCACGCGCGCGTGCGCGCCGCGTCGGCCCAGCCGCCCCACAGGTCCACCACCGGCACCCCGTCGACCGTGACGGCGACCGCGGCGCCCAGCTCGTCCCGGTCGCGGAAGTTCTCCTCGAACGCCGTGCGCACCGCCGCGAAACGCGCGTCGCAATGGCCGTGGACCTGGGGCACGTGCTCGGACATGGGGCCCTCCGTGGTACGCCGGAACCCCGGACCGCGACCCTGCGGCCCGGGCTCCCTGAACGTACCGACTGGTCGGACTGGAGGGAAGGGGCGTGCCGAGGGCTCAGGCGTACGCGCGCAGCCAGCTCACCTTGGCCGCCTCCTGGTAGGGGCCGCCGCCCTCGTGGTCGTTGAAGTCGTACACCTCGATCGCCTTGTCCTCCCATGCCCAGGCGTTGAACGCGGCGAACACCGTCGACGGCGGGCAGGTCTGGTCCTCCAGCGCCGCCGAGAACAGGGCGGGCGCGGCGCCGCGCGCGGCGAAGTGGACACCGTCGAAGTAGGACAGGGTGCGCAGCGCGTCCTGGGTGCGGCCCCGGTGCGTCTTGAGGAACAGGCCGATCTCACGGTACGGGTGACGGTCCGTCAGCGTCGCCGCGCGCGGGAAGTCGCACAGGAACGGCACGTCCGGCGCGACCGCCACCAGATCCGGTACGAGACCGCCGACGGCGATCGTGATGCCGCCGCCCTGGCTCGCGCCCAGCGCCACGGTGCGGCTCGCGTCGGTCAGCGGGTGCGAGCGGGCCGCCTCCACCGCGCGCACCGCGTCCGTGTACACCCGGCGGTAGTAGTAGTGCTCCGGCGCGTCGATGCCCCGGGTCATGAAACCGGGGTAGGAGGGCGCGCCGCCCACCGGGTCTGCGGTGCCACCGCCGCCGCCCCAGGCGCTGCCCTGGCCCCGGGTGTCCATCACGAAGTGGGCCCGGCCGGTCGACGCCCACAGCAGGTTCTCGTGCGGCAGCCCGCGCCCGCCGCCGTACCCGATGAACTCCACGACCAGCGGCAGCGGCCCTTTGGTGGCGGCCGGCACCTTCAGCCAGCCCTTCACCGGGTGCCCGCCGTACCCCGCGAACGTCACGTCGTACACGTCGACCGTCGCAAGGCCGGTCTCGACCCGCTCGAAGCGTGCGTCCAGGTCGTGCTCGCGGGCCTCCTGGAGCGTCTTGGACCAGAAGGCGTCGAAGTCCTGCGGCTCGGCGGACTCGCTGCGGTACTCGTGGAGCTCCTCGAGGGACAGGTCGAACAGGGCCATGAAGGACCGCCTTTTGTTAAGTGGCCATACGAATGATCACACCGTACGTGCCCCTCGGCGGGCCTCGCCAGACCGCGTCGCCGGCCCCGCCGCCGTCCTCGTCAGGCGGGCCTGCGCCGCGTCCACTCCGGTTCCGTGCGCGCCCATTCCCGGTCCCACTCGTCGAGCCGGTGCCGCATCGCCGTCCGGCGGATCACGGCGTGGCCGAGCAGCACCAGGGCGGCGGTCCCGCCCGCCGCGCAGGCGCCCATGGTGAGGGTGTGCTGCCAGACCGCCGTACCGGTCGGCGGCGGCGGAACGCTGCGGCCGTGCGCGTCGAACCACACGTCCACCAGATCGCCCTTGTGCGTGCCCTCGGGCACCCGGGCCTCGGCCGTGCGCGCCTTCCCGCCCGGCGGCGTCCAGCTCACGGTCACCCGGTACGTCCGCTGCCGCACCCCGTCCGCCGAGGGCAGGTTCTCGGGCACCCGGCCGACGACCTCGGCCCGCACCCGGTGCCGCTCGGCGCGCTGCTGGACCGCGACGGTCCGGGCCTCGTCATGGGCCCACAGGCCGGCCACCGCCCCGGCCAGCGGCACGGCCACCAGCAGCAGCAGGGCGACGGCCAGCGCCGTCCACGCCTCCACCACGTCCGACCGGCGGCGCAGCGGGTTCTTCCGCCACCGCCAGCCATGCATCCGGCTTCGCATGTCGACCTCCTCGCCGTCACGCGAGTGCCCACATGAAAGTGGTACCCCCATTGGAGTGCATCCGCGACCCGGGGCCGGACGCACGGGGGGTACCGTCGCGCCGGTCCGCTCAGCCGAAGCGTTCGATCCGGATGCGGTCCACCGGCTGTCCGGCGGCCACCAGCAGCCGCGAGGCGTGCTCGGCGAAGGCGTTGGACCCGCACACGTACGCCTCCCAGCCGCCGGCCGGAAGCTCCTCGAACGCCGGCCGCAGATGCGCGGCGCCCAGCCGCCCCACGGGCACGCCCGCCGGGGCCCGCCGGGTGTAGACGGGCGTGGTCTCGGCGCCGTACTCGTGTGCGTAGATCAGCTCCTCGGGGCCGCGCGCGGACACCAGCAGCCGCAGCGGCACGTCCAGGGCGCGCGCCCGCCGGTGCCGGACCATCGACATCAGCGGGACGACCCCGGAGCCGGCGCCGATCAGCAGCGCGGGCCGGTCCCCGGGCCAGGCGAAGAAGCCGCTGAGCGGCCCGCGCACCTCGACCCGGTCGCCCGGCCGTGCCCGCGTGTGGAACCAGCCGGAGACCTCGCCGCCCTCGACATGGTCCAGGGTCAGTTCGACGTGCCCCCCGTCGTCGGGCGCGGAGGCCAGCGAGTAGTGCCGCTGGGCGGTGTAGCCGTCGCCGGCGGTCAGCCGCAGCATCAGGTGCTGGCCGGGCAGATGCCCCGCCCAGGCCGGCACCGCGAACCGGAAGGTCGCCGCGTACGGGGTCTCGCGCCGGATCTCGGTGAGCGTGGCCGTCTGCCACACGGCCGCGGCCCGGTTGCTCACCGCGATCCGGCCGGGCACGGCGAACCGGGTCGGCGGGACGAAGGAGGGCGAGGCGGTGGTCTCAGTCACCGGAGTACCTCTGCTCCTCCCAGGGGTTGCCCCGCTCGTGATAGCCGTTCTGCTCCCAGAACCCCGGCTCGTCGTGGTCGAGCAGTCTGAGGCCCGCGATCCACTTGGCGCTCTTCCAGAAGTACAGATGCGGCACCAGCAGCCGCGCCGGGCCCCCGTGCTCCGCGGCGAGCGGCTTGCCGTCGTACTCCCAGGCGATCCAGGCCCGCCCGCCGGTGAGATCGGCCAGCGGCAGGTTCGTGGTGTACCCGGTGTGCGCGTACGCCACGGCGTGCGTCGACGACGCGTCCACCCCCACCCGATCGAGGAAGGCGTCCAGCGACACACCCCCGAACCGCACCCCGAACTTCGACCAGCTGGTCACACAGTGGATGTCACCCTCGTACGCCGACCCCGGCAGCGCGTGCGCCTCGTCCCAGTCCCAGGTACGGGGCTCCCGCACCAGCCCGTCGATCCGGAAGGTCCAGTCGGCGGGGGAGAGGTCCGGGGTGACCTCGGCGGAGAGCACGGGCCAGTCGTCGCCCGCGTCGTACTGCCCCGGCGGAAGACCGGGGTGGTCGACACGGGCGCGCCCGGTGAAGCCTCGGGTGACGTTCATGCTTCCACCGTACGCTGTGGTCGAGGGTGCTCCGTCCCAGGTCAGCGCACCCATCATTGCGGCCGTATGAACACTGCGCGGCACGGGGAATAGCCGCCGGGCGCCGCTCCTTGGCGATCGGTGCCGGGGCCCGTGCTCCGGACGCAGCGCAAGGAGAGTGAGGAAGAAGATGCCCAAGGCGTACGTCTTCACGCGGTACGGCGGACCGGAGACCGAGGCGTTCGTGGACGTGGACCGGCCGAGCCCCGGCCCCGGGGAGGTGCTCGTCGCGGTGCGCGCCGCCGGGGTGAACCCGGTCGACTGGAAGCTCCGCCAGGGCTACCGGCGCCCCGGTGACGGCGCCGAGCGGGTGTTCCCCTCGGTGCTGGGCAACGAGGTGGCCGGCGTGGTCGAGGAGACCGGCGAGGGCGTCACCGGGTTCGCGCCCGGCGACGAGGTGTTCGGCACCGCGGTCGCGGGCGGCTACGCCGAGTACGCGCTGCTCGCGGCCGACATCACCGCGCACCGGCCGGCCGCCCTGTCCTTCGCCGCCGCGGCCACCCTCCCCGTGGCCGCCGCGACCGCCTACGACGGCGTCCACCAGCTCGGCCTGCCCGCCGGTGCGACGCTCCTGGTGACGGGCGCGGGCGGCGGCGTGGGCGTGGCGGCCGTGCAGATCGCCCGCGCCCTCGGAGTGCGGGTCGTCGGGGTCGCGGGCGAGGGCAAGAAGGCCCTCCTGGAGTCGCTCGGCGTGGTCCACGTCCCCTCGGGCCCCGGCTGGGACGAACGCGTCCGCGCCGCCGCCCCGGACGGGGTCGACGGGGTCTACGACCTCGTCGGCGGCGAGGCGCTGCACACCGCGGCCGCCCTGGTGAAGGACCCCGCGAAACTGATCACCGCCGGTGCGCCGGCCGAGGAGGTCGAGGCGCTGGGCGGCGCCCGGGTGCTCCGGGCCCGCAGCGCGGACGTCCTGCGCGCCGTCGCGGACCTGGTCGTCGCCGGAACCCTGGACCCGCACATCACCCGGACCTTCCCGCTGGAGCGGGCCGACGAGGCCCTGCGCGAGGTCGAGAGCGGGCACGCGCAGGGCAAGATAGTGATCGAGGTCGCCGGATGAGCGCGCACATCCTGGACAACCCCGCGCTCGCCTCCCTCACCGGGCCGCACGCGCACTTCGCCGAGCGCCGGGGCCGGGTGCTGCGCTACCCGGTGGACGTCTCGCCCTGGCTGGCCCTTCCGGAGGAACCGGACGCCGACGACTGGGCGGACCTCGCGGCCCTCGCCGGTCCCGGCGCGGAGGTGCCGCTGCCCGGCTTCCGGGGCGAGGTCCCTGAGGGCTGGGAGATCACCTTCCGGGTGGAGGGGGTCCAGCTCGTCGACGACGGCCTCGCGGCGGCCCCGGATCCGGAGGCCGTCCGGCTCGGTCCCGCCGACGTCCCCGAGATGCTCGATCTGGTCGCCCGTACCCAGCCCGGACCGTTCGAGCGGCGCACCGTCGAACTGGGCACCTATCTCGGCATCCGCCGCGACGGCGCCCTGATCGCCATGGCCGGCGAGCGGCTCCACCCGCCGGGCTGGACCGAGATCAGCGCCGTCTGCACCGACCCGGCCCACCGGGGTGAGGGTCTCGCCACCCGGCTGATCCTCGCCGTCGCCCATGGCATCCGCGCCCGCGGCGAGACCCCGTTCCTGCACACCGGCGCCGGCAACACCGGCGCGATCCGCCTCTACGAGTCGCTGGGCTTCCGACTGCGCCGCAGGACCGCCTTCCTGGCGGCGCGGACACCGGAGCGGCCGGGGGCGCTGGTGCCGTGACCGAGGGCCGTCGGACTCCCGTCGGCAGGGTCAGGCGTCCGCCCGCCGGACGGTGACCTCGTACTGGTCGACCGCGCCCTCCCACTGGACGACGAGCGCGTCATCGGCCTCCGCGTCCGCCATGGCGTGGAGGCTCAGGGCCAGGGCGTGCGATTCCGGGTCGCAGAACGCGGCCAGGTAGTCGCGCAGCGCGTCGTCCCGGACGGCGGCGACCCGCTCGTGCGCCTCCTCGTCGACCTCGTCGGCCGCGTCACCGAGGCCGGCGGGGACGTCGTGGGGGCCGGTCGCGGCGTGCAGCCCGGTGGCGGCGCGCAGCGCGTCGAGGAGGCTGTCGCCGGAGGCCATCCGGGCCTCCCACACGGTCCAGGCCTTGCCGGGCAGGCCCGCGGCGGCGAGGTCGACGCCGTGCCGGGCGGCGAGCCGGCCCAGCTCGGCGCCGGACAGCACGTCGTCGTGGTCCGCTCCGAGCGCGGCGAGCTCCTCGGCGAGCCCGGCGGGGAACGCGCCCGGAACCACGGTGAACAGGGACCGGCTCGCGTCGAAGACCAGGACCGTCTCGTCGCAGTCACCGGGCGGCGTCAGCAGCAGGTGGTCCAGGCGCACGGGCTCCTCACCGGCCAGCGCCGCGCGCTGCACCCAGGCGGGTTCCCGGTCCATCTCGCTCTCGGCGAGGAAGTTGCCCGTGTAGTAGGCGCCGTAGGGAACGTCCGGGAACGAGGAGAGGGGTCGGCCGACCACCTCGCCGAGGGCCTGGGCGAGGGTGTCCCGCCAGGCGTCGGCGGTCGGGGTCGGGTGGGCGTCGGACATGGGCGAACTCCCGGGATGCGGTGCAAGAGTGACGTACAGGAGGAAGTGAACCGCACGGCACTGACATCCGGGGCCGGGCCGGTCAGCCGACGGGCGGGGTGCCCCAGGCGTTGTACCGGACCAGATACTCCGCGAACCGCTCCAGGTCCCCCTGCGGCCAGTCGGCGAGCCGCTCCCGGAAAGCCGCGCGGCGGCTCTCGGTGACCTGGCCGAGGATGCGGCGGCCGGCGTCGGTGAGATGGAGGAGCTGGACGCGGTGGTCCTCGGCGTCGACCCGGCGCTCGATCAGGGCCGCCCGCTCCAGGGCGGCCACCTGGCGGCTGACCGTCGACTTGTCCAGGGCGTGCAGCGCGGCCAGGTCGGTGGCCCGGCACCCGCCGCTCTCCTCCAGATGCCCGAGGAGGGTGTACGACACCAGCGACAGCTCGGGATGCAGCCGGCCGGCGGAGGCGCGGGCGCGCCGGGCGAAGACCGTCATCTCCCGCTGGATGGTCTCCACGGCCTCGGCTGCTTGCATGGGGGCTCCCTCAACGTTCTTGGTTGCATTCTACAACTCCAGCCGTGGGGGTGCTAATGTGATCGATCGGCCGTGGACCTCACGGCCCGTGCGACGCGAGGAGGTGAGACCGATTACCGCCGTTCGTTTCCCCGAAAGGTGTTCGTTCTTCGATGTCTCTCTCCTCTCTTCCTTCCTCCTCCTCCCGTGACGCCGTCGTCGCCGCGCTGCGCGGTGCCGGGTGCGTCTTCGCCGAGGACGAGGCGGAGCTGATCCTCTCCACCGCCCGTACGCCCGCCGAACGCGACGCCATGGTGGCCCGCCGTGTGGCCGGGCACCCGCTTGAACTCGTCGTCGGCTGGGCCGGGTTCCGCGGTCTGCGGATCACCGTGGAACCAGGCGTCTTCGTGCCTCGCCGCCGCACCGAGTTCCTCGTCGAACAGGCCCTCGCGCACGCCCCGCACGCCGCGGTCGTCGTGGATCTGTGCTGCGGTTCGGGCGCGGTCGGCGCCGCCCTGGCCGCGGCGCTCGGCGCGGTGGAACTGCACGCGGCCGACATAGACCCGGCGGCGGTGCGCTGCGCCCGCGCCAATGTCGCCGCCCACGGCGGCCACGCCCATCAGGGCGATCTGTTCGAGGCACTCCCCGGCCGGCTGCGGGGCCGGGTCGACATCCTGGCCGCCAACGTGCCGTACGTCCCCACCGACGAGGTCCCCCTGCTGCCCGCGGAGGCCCGCGACCACGAGCCCCGCACCGCCCTCGACGGCGGCGGCGACGGACTCGACGTGCTGCGCAGGGTCGCCGCCGGGGCGCCCGAGTGGCTGGCGCCCGGCGGGATCCTCCTGGTGGAGACCAGCGGGCCACAGGCCCCCGCCGCCGTCGAGGCCTTCGCCCGCGCCGGCCTGACGGTCCGTCCGGCCGAGGACGAGGAGCGGTACGCCCACGTCGTGCTGGGGACCAGGGTCAGGTAGCGGCGCCGCTGCCCGTGGGGCCGGGGGAGCTGTCGTCCCCGCGGTTCCACGGGCCGTGCCCCGGGAAGCCGCCGTGCCGGTCGTCCTTGTCCGGGCCACGGCCGCGGACGTCGGAGAAGTCGCCGGAGACGACCCGGGCCGCCGTGTAGGTGTCGCCCGAGCGGGAGCCGACGACGACCACCGTGTCGCCCTTCTTGAGCGCGGACGCCCCGGAACCGGAGCCGCCGTCGGTGCGCACCGTCGCGTCCGAACCGACCGTCCAGGTCCACGAGGTGCCGTCCTCGCTCTTCACCGTGACCCGGTCGCCGTCCACCTTCTCGACCGTGCCGCGCTGCCAGACCCGGACGACCCACTTGCCGGTGTCGCGGTCCTTCACGGTCGCCTCGCCGTGCGCCGCGTCGCCGCCGAACCCGAAACCGAACCAGGGGCCGCCACGCCCGTGGCCGCCGCCGGGCCCCTCCGACGACGGCGATGACGGTGACGAGGCCGACGGGGACGACGAGGGGGAGCCGGCGGACGAGCCGCCCGAGGCCGCCGCGTAGGCGACCGTGCCGCCGAGGGCGAGCACCGCGACGGTCGTGGCCGCGATCACCGCCCGCCCGCGCGTCGACCGGCGCCACCGGCGCGCGCCCGGCGATCCCGGCTCGCGCTCCTCGCCGCCCGGCCCCGAGAGCACCTCGACCTCTTCCGGCTGCTCTTGCTCCTGCATCACGGCTCACCTTCCTCGGCCCGGCCGGCGGGCGCGGCTGGAAACGGCTGGCACTCCTCCCTGTGATTGTCGGATCGGCGCGATAAGGAAGCGGTAATAAATCCCTGTGAATCGGGCGGCCCGGTTCTCAGTCGCGGGCCCGAGCCACGAGAAGTGCCACGTCGTCGTGGTTGTCGGGGTGGTGCAGCTCGGTCAGCAGATGGTCGCAGAGCTCCTCCAGCGGGCGCCGGGGGTCGTCCAGGAGCGCGAGCAGCGTGTCCAGGCGCTCGTCGAGGGAGTGCACCCGGGTCTCCACCAGCCCGTCCGTGTACAGCACCAGCTGGTCGCCGGCCGTGAACGCGACGTCGGTCGAGGTGAAGGCCACCCCGCCCACGCCCAGCGGGGCGCCCGTGGGCAGCTCCAGCAGTTCCGGCGGCACCCCCGGGCGCACCCGGGCCGGCGGCAGATGCCCGGCGTTGGCGATGCGGCAGCGGCCCAGCCGGGGGTCGTGGACGGCGTACACACAGGTGGCGATGGAGTGGTCCAGGCCCTGGGTGATCCGGTCGAGGTGCTCCAGGAGCACCGCCGGGTCGAGATCGAGCGAGGCCAGGGTGGTCGTCGCGGTGCGCAGCCGGCCCATCGTCGCGGCGGCGTCGATACCGCTGCCCATCACGTCGCCGACCACCAGCGCGGTCTTGCCGTCCTCGAGCGGGATGACGTCGAACCAGTCCCCGCCGACCTCGGTGGTGGCGCCCGCCGGCTGGTAGCGCGAGGCGACCTCCAGGCCGCCGGTGACCGGCGGATGGCTGGGCAGCAGGCTGCGCTGGAGGGTGAGCGCCGTCGTACGGGCGTTCTGGTACCAGCGGGCGTTGTCGATCTGCACAGCCGCGCGGGCCGCCAGTTCCCGGGCGAGCAGCAGGTCGTCCCGGCCGAACGGCAGTGGGTTGTGGATCCGCTTGAGGTCCAGCGCGCCGAGCACCTCGCCGCGGGCGATCAGCGGGACGGCCATACAGGAGTGCACCCCGGCGCGGGCCAGCAGCCCGGCCGCCTCGGCGGAGGGCGCGATCCGGGCCAGGTCCGCCTCCTCGACCTGCGCGATCACGACCGGCTGCCCGGTGCGGACGCACTCCGTGACGAGCTGGTCGGGGGCGTAGCGGACCACCTCTCCGGCCGGGTCGGCGGCGCGCAGCGCCTCGGGCGCGTCGACGGCCCGGACCGCCAGGGAGCGGATGGCGGCCGCCTCGGTGGGGTGCGGACCGTAGGGGCGGCCCGCCACCACGTCGTCGAGCAGGTCCACCGAGGCCACGTCCGCCAGTTCCGGCACGGTCACCTCGGCCAGTTCGTGGGCGGTGCGCTCCAGGTCGAGGGTGGTGCCGATGCGGGCCGAGGCGTCGGCGACCAGCGCGAGCCTGCGCCGGGCAGCCTCCGCCTCCAGGCCCGCCCGGTACTGCTCGGTGACGTCGACGACCGAGGCGGCCACGCCCAGCACGGTGCCGCGCGAGTCCTCCAGCCGGTACAGCGAGACCGACCACGCGTGGTCGCGGTCCGGGTCGGCCCGGGTCCGGCCGACCGTGGACCGGTCGACGAGCGGCTCCCCGGTCCGCAGCACCTCCCGCACCGCCGCCTCCAGCGCGTCCGCGTCCACCGAGGTCAGCACCTCGCGGATCCGGCGGCCGAGGTGCTCCTCGGGCGGCAGGCCGTTGATCCGGGCGAGCGCAGGGTTGACCGAGACGAACCGCAGGTCCGGGTCGACCACGGCCAGACCGATGGGGGACTGGGCGACCATGCGCGTGGACAGCGCCACGTCCCGCTCCAGCCGGCGCACCGTCGACTGGTCCGCGGCGAGCCCCAGGGCGTAGACCGTGCCCTGGTCGTTGACCAGCCGCATGTTGCGGAACTCCACCATCCGGGTGGACCCGTCCTTGCGGCGGACGGGAAAGGCCCCGGCCCAGCTCTGGCCGGTCACCATGACGTCGGCGAACAGCTTGACGACCAGGTCGACATGGCGCTCGTGGATCATCACCTGGGCCGCGTACCGCCCCAGCGCCTCGTCCGCCGTGTAACCGAACAGCTCCTCGGCCTGCGGGCTCCACAGCACGACGCGCCCCTTGGTGTCGAGCACCACCGAGGCCACGTTCAGCACGTCCAGCAGCCCGCTGGGCAGGGCGGGGGCGCCGCCCGCGGCGGTGGACGATCCGGCTGCCGCACTCATGCCACGCACCGCCTCCGCACCTCGCCGAGGCACGCTGTCCCCCGTGCCGACTCCCCCTGTTCCACGGCGCTCAATCCTTTTCTCCCACGGACCGGGGCGTACTTCTCCATGCTCCTCCAGTACGCGGGCGGACGCCGTTCGCCTCAAGACCGGAGTGGTGCTTTTCTGGGGTTGTGGCGCGGTGTGCGGGGAACCCGCGCAGCCCCGCCACGACGCACGAGAGGAGCGATCGCGATGGACCGTGCACGACCGCACGAGGAGCCCGTCTCCCTCGAGATCAGCGGATGCAGCAAGGAGGACGCGCGGATCGTCTTCGACACCCTCTGCGCCTGCTTCGAGTCCGACCGCGGCCCCGACGAGGTGCCGCAGCAGCTCCACGAGACCCGCCCGATGGTGTGGCTGGGCACCTTCGAGGTCACCGAGGCCCACGAGTGCCCGCCGCCCGCCCGGCTCTCGGCCTCCGTCGAGGCCGACGCCCAGGGCGGCTACTGGGCGATCGAGCGGCTGCGCTCCACGCTCGACTCGATGTTCTCGGTGCGCGACCTGACCTCGGTCTCCGGGGACCAGGAACGCGAACTGCATGTCCTCCTGGAGAGCAGGTGAGTGCCGCACGTCACCCCTGAACTTGTTTTGCAACTAGTTGCATAAACCGTGCGCGGTCCTCTAGAACTGGAGGCGAACACCGCCGCGCACGGAGGCCGCCGCCATGAGTCGTTACCCCCATCTGCTGAGCCCGCTCGACCTGGGCTTCACCACGCTGCCCAACCGCGTCCTGATGGGCTCGATGCACGTCGGCCTGGAGGAGGCCGATCGCGGCTTCGCGCGCATGGCGGAGTTCTACGCCGCCCGGGCCCGCGGTGGAGTGGGCCTGATCGTCACCGGCGGCATCGCCCCCAACGACGAGGGGCGCCCGTACGAGGGCGGCGCCAAGCTCACCACCGAGGAGGAGGCGGAGCAGCACCGCGCGATCACCGAGGCCGTGCACCGCGAGGGCGGCCGGATCGCGATGCAGATCCTGCACTTCGGCCGCTACGCCTACCACCGGGACCTGGTGGCCCCGAGTCCCCTCCAGGCGCCCATCAGCCCCTTCCCGCCCCGTGAGCTCACCGACGCCGAGGTCGAGCGCACCGTCGACGACTACGCCCGCACCGCCCGCCTCGCCCGGCAGGCCGGCTACGACGGCGTCGAGATCATGGGCTCCGAGGGCTATCTCATCAACGAGTTCATCGCCGCCCCGACCAACCACCGCACCGACCGCTGGGGCGGCTCGTACGAGAACCGCATGCGCTTCCCCGTCGAGATCGTGCGCCGGGTGCGCGAGGCGGTCGGCGAGGACTTCATCGTCGTCTACCGGCTGTCCATGCTGGACCTGGTGCCCGGCGGCTCCACCCTGGACGAGGTGGTCACCCTCGCGCAGGCCGTCGAGGAGGCCGGCGCGACGATCATCAACACCGGCATCGGCTGGCACGAGGCCCGGATCCCCACCATCGCGACCTCCGTGCCGCGCGGCGCCTACACCTGGGTGACGCAGCGGCTGATGGGCGCGGTGAGCATCCCGCTCGTCACCACCAACCGCATCAACACCCCCGAAGTCGCCGAGCAGTTGCTCGCCGAGGGCCGCGCCGACATGATCTCCATGGCCCGGCCGATGCTCGCCGACCCCGACTTCGTGAACAAGGCCGCGGCCGGTACCCCGGAGGCCATCAACACCTGCATCGGCTGCAACCAGGCCTGCCTCGACCACACGTTCAGCGGACAGATCACTTCCTGCCTGGTCAACCCGCGCGCCTGCCACGAGACCGAACTCGTCCTCTCCCCGACCCGGCTGCGCAAGCGCGTCGCGGTCGTCGGCGCCGGACCGGCCGGCCTCGCCTGCGCGGTGTCGGCGGCCGAACGCGGCCATGACGTCACGCTGTTCGACGCGGCGGACGAGATCGGCGGCCAGCTCAACGTGGCCCGCAAGGTCCCCGGCAAGCAGGAGTTCGACGAGACGCTGCGCTACTTCCGCCACCAGCTCGACGCACACGGTGTGGACGTCCGCCTCAACACCCCCGTCGCGGCGGGCGACCTGACGGGCTACGAGGAGGTCGTCGTCGCCACCGGCGTCGCCCCGCGCACCCCCGACATCCCGGGCGTCGACCACCCGAGCGTCGTCGGCTACCTCGACGTCCTGCAGGGCGGCGCGCCCGTCGGCGACCGGGTGGCGATCCTCGGCGCGGGCGGCATCGGCTTCGACGTCGCCGAGTTCCTCACCGACGGCGGCGACGGCGCGAGCGAGGACCCGGCGGTGTACTTCCGCCAGTGGGGCGTCGACATGGAGTACGCGGCCCCCGGCGGCCTCGCCGCCCCCGAGCGCCCCGCCCCGCCGCGCACGGTCCACCTCCTCCAGCGCAAGACCAGCAAGGTCGGCGCCGGCCTCGGCAAGACCACCGGCTGGATCCACCGCACCGAGCTCAAGCACCGGGGCGTCACCATGGTCCCGGGCGTGCGCTACGACCGTATCGACGACGCCGGCCTGCACATCACCGTCGGTGACGAGAGCACGGTCCTGGAGGTCGACACCGTCGTGCTGTGCACCGGCCAGGACCCGCGCCGCGACCTCTACGAGGCCCTGCTCGCCGCCGGGACGAAGGCGCACCTCATCGGCGGCGCCGACGTGGCCGCCGAACTCGACGCCAAGCGCGCCATCAAGCAGGGCACCGAGCTGGCGGCGGCACTGTAGGCCCGTAGGGGCCCCTCCCTAGGATGACGTCATGTCACTCCCGCACGCGATCCTCACCGCCCTGCTCGAGAAGCCGTCCTCGGGGCTGGATCTGACCCGCCGGTTCGACAGGTCGATCGGGTACTTCTGGTCGGCGACGCACCAGCAGATCTATCGCGAGCTGGGAAAACTGGAGGCCGAGGGCCATATCCGCGCGCTGCCCGCCGCACAGCCGGCCCGGGGACAGAAGAAGGCCTACGAGGTCCTGCCCGCGGGCCGTGCCGAACTGGCGCGGTGGACGGCCGCGTCGCAGGATCCCAAGCCGCTCCGCGACGCGCTGCTGCTCAGGCTGCGCGCCGCGGCCGTGGTCGGCACCGCCGGCCTGGAGGCCGACCTGCGCCGCCACCGGGAGTTGCACCGGCGGCAGCTGGCCGAGTACGAGGAGATCGAGAAGCGCGACTTCCCGCCCGGTGACGACAGCGCGCAGGCCAGGCTCCAGCACCTGGTCCTGCGCGCGGGCATCGAACTGGAGACCTTCTGGATCCAGTGGCTCACCGAGGCACTGGAGAACCTGCCGGTCGTGGAGGACATCCCGTAGGGGGACAGGACTTCTCGGGCGGTACGGCCGCTACAGGCGGTACGGCTTCGCGCGGCGGCGCAGGAACCAGGCCGCCGCGATCACCCCGACGCCCACCAGCGCACCGCCCACCCCCATCGTCACCGGACCGACGTCCCGGGCCGCGCCGCCGAGCCCGCCCATCACACCCCGCGACGGTGACGCGGACGCGGTGGCGGAGATCGTCGGGGTGGACGGGGCCGACACGATCACGGACTGGGTGCCCGCGGTGGTCCCGTTGGAACACATGACGACGACGGTGTAGGTGCCGGGGGAGACGCCGGACCAGGCGGCGGACTGGCTGACGCTCGTCCCTGACAGCGCCACCTGGCGCCCCTGGGAGAAGCTCGCCTGACCGCTGCCCAGCAGGGCCGCGGTGCCCCAACTGCCGTTGATCTGGGTGCAGGCGCTGGTCACCACCGACACCGTGGAGCCGGTCGTGCTCACGGAGATGCCGGAGACCGCGGCCGCCGGCTGTGCGGTCAGGACGAGCGGCAGCACGGCGGCGGCTGCCACGGCCGGTCCCGAGCGGAGAAGAAGACGGGAAGTGCGCATCGGATGCCCTCCGGCGGCACGGTTGGCGGTACATCCCTTGCGCCGCCGAGGGTCGGGTACGCCCGTGCTGCCTCAGGGGCAGCCAATGCGCCCCCGGACCGGCCCGCACCCGGACCGCATCCGCGCAGGTGACGGATTCCTTCGGACGGCCCAGGCGACGGACGTCAGCCGCGCGCCCCGGTCGTGACGGACCGTTCGGCCGAGTACGCCCCCCACGTCCCGTCCGGCAGCCGCGCCCGCAGCCGCACCCGGTGCGCGACCCCCTTCTCTCGTCCCAGGTAGAAGCTGTACGCCGCCCTGCCGCGCGGAGGTGCCCCGCCCCACACCAGCGAGGTGACCGTCGAGCCGTCGAGCCGGATCCCGTACTCCGTGACCACACCGTCCACCGGGGGCGCCACCCAGGACAGGTCGAGGTAGTACGCCCCGTCGGCCGCGCGATGGGTCGTGGCGCGGAAGCCGGAAGGCGCCGTCCCCGCTCCCTCCCCGGCGCCGGCCGGCGTGGTCACGCGGACGGCCGGGCCCGCCGGGGACAGGTTGTCGGCGGCGTCCCGGGCCCGGACGGTGAACGCGTACGCGGTGCCCGGCCGCAGCCCCGTGACGACGGTCGCCGTCTGGCCCCCGCCGACCGTGTGGATCCGCGCACCGCCCTGACAGACGTCGTACGACACCACCTTCCGGTCGTCCGTCGAGGCCGACCAGGACAGCTGGACCGCGCGGCTCCCGGCGGCCCGGCCGGTGACCCGGCCCGGGCGGGTCGGCGGCGAGGTGTCCGCCGGAGCCGCGGCCGGGGTCGTCACCCGCACCCGTCGGCCGGGCGGCCCGAGCCGGCCCTCGCCGTCGCGGGCCCGCACGGTGAAGACGTAGGAGGTGGCGGGCGCGAGCCGGACGACGTCCAGCATGTGCGCGGAGCCGGGCACGTCGGCGACCTTCGCCGTGCCCCGGTAGACCTCGTAGACGTCGACCGGCGGATCGGCGGCGACCGCGTTCCACATGACGTGCACGCTGGTCGCGCTCCCGGCCCGCGCGGTCACCCCCGTGGGAGCGCCCGGGGGCCGCTCCCCGCCCCCGCCGTCGGCCGAACACCCGCACGCCAAAGCCAGCGCCAGCCCGCAGAGCAGCACACGGCGCACGGCTTCGCCTCCCGGGACCGACGCACGGCCATATTGGTCCGGACCAATATGGCGTGAGAGTGCGGGCGCGGCAAGACGGCAAGCTCATGAAGACGGCCGCTGGGCTCCGGGGGTTGCGTGACGGCTCAGGAAAGTTACGTATGCTGAACCTCCTCCCGGCCCGAACTCTCCTTGAGGGAGGTCGAGTTCCGGCCGGTGGCGCGGACCGCTGTCGTCGCTGATCCCGCGCCGGCGCAGCGGGCCGGGGGGCCGGAGCCGAGAGGGCACCGGCCCCCCGCCCCCTGTCGGGCCGTCAGAAGCGTGCACCGTACGGCCCCCTCGGATTGGCCTGGGCAGGCCGCTCCCACCAGATTGGGCTGAGTGTCCGTCACCGTCCCACGAGAGGGTCCCCCCACGTGCGCGCCCAGTCGCTGACCCTGGCCGCGGCCGGCCTCGTCCTGCTGGCCCCGACCACCGGCTCCGTCGCCGCCCGCCACGACCGGGGCAGCCCGGGTGCACCCGGGATACGCCACGAGGGCGCCGTCCGCGCCGCAGACCTGCTGGCCCGGGTGCGCGACTGCGCCCCCGTGTCCCGGGGCCGCTACCGCACGGACGACGGGACGCCCGCCACCGTGCCCGTCTGCGGCGCCCGCGAGGCGGTGTACTGGACGGCCGACATGGACATCGACTGCGACGGTCGCCCCGGGGCGCACTGCAACAGCGGAACCGACCCGCTGTTCTCCGACGCCACCGCGTTCCCCCAGTCCGACGGCCGCTACCTCAGCGCCGAGACCCTGCCGTACATCGTGGTGCCCGAGGCGAGCGACCTCTGGAACCCCCGCGATCACGGGGTGGGCGGAGGCGCGGTGGCGGCGGTCGTCTACCGCGACCGGGTCCAGTACGCGGTCGTCGGCGACGTGGGCCCGCCCGATATTATCGGCGAGGCGTCCTACGCCACGGCCGCGGCCCTCGGCATCCGCCCCGACCCGCACGGCGGCGGCGCGCCCTCCGGGGTCACCTACATCGTCTTCAGGAACTCCCGCGCCACCCCGATCGAGAGCCACGAGTCCGCGGTGGAGGTGGGCGAACGGCTGGCCCGCTCGTTCGTGCGGTCGGCCGACCGGGCGGCGCAGGGGCCGGGCGCGGCGGGCGGAGGCGCGGCGGACCGGCCTCCGGGTGCCCCGGCGGGCCGGGGCTCGGCGGCCCGCACGGACCAACGGTCCGAGGCCGACCCGGACGCCCGGGCCGCAGGGGAGGCGACGTCGGAGGAGCCGGACGGCCGTGGTGCCGAGGAGGCCGAGGGCGATGAGGGCACCGAGGAGAGCCCGGAGGCCACCGACGCCGGGACGGACGAGGAGGCGGACGAGGCGACCGGGGCGGAGGCGGGCGAGGAGTAGGGGTGCCGGAGCGGCCGCCCCGGCCGGAGCAGGTCCGCGCCGCGGCGGCCCCGGGTCAGACCGCCGACCAGCCGTCGTCGACCGGCAGGACCACGCCGTTGATGTTGCTCGCCGCGTCCGAGGCGAGGAACACGATCGCGGCGGCCTGCTCCTCCGCCTCGGCGAGCCGGCCGACGTTGACGAAGTGCGGGCCGAGCGCCGCCGGACCGTGGGCCCCCTGGTCGGCGTCGACGACGATCGCGGTCTTCGTGCCGCCCGGCGCGATCGCGTTGGCCCGTATGCCCTTGCTCCGGTACATCACCGCGAGGTTCTTGGTGAGTCCCACGATGCCGTGCTTGGAGGCCGTGTAGGCGGCGCCGGCCGCGCTGCCCCGCAGGCCGGCCTCCGAGGCGGTGTTCACGATCGCCCCCTTGCCGGCGGCGAGCATGTGCGGCAGCACCGCGCGGGTCAGCAGGAAGGGCGCCGTGAGATTGACCCGGATGACCCGCTCCCACTCGGCGTCGGTGACGTCCGCCAGGGCCGACATCCGGTCCATGATCCCGGCGTTGTTGACCAGCACGTCGATGCCGCCGAAGCGCTCGACCGCGGTGCTCGCCACCTCGTCCACGACGGACTGCTCGCCGAGGTCCCCGGTGACCGCGACGGCCGTACCGCCCGCCTCCTCGATCTCCTTGACGACGGCCTGCGCGCCGTCCGCGTTGAGGTCGGCCACCAGCACACGCGCTCCCTCCGCGGCGAAGGCCAGGGCCGTGGCGCGCCCGATGCCCGAGCCCGCTCCGGTGACGACGACGCTGCGGCCTTCCAGTCCAGTGGCCATGGGGTGCTCCTAGCTGCGTTGTGCGCGCTGTCCGCGCTGATGGCGACACCCTACGACTTAATGTCTGTGAGTGACATAAATTCGTGGGGGAGAATTCGGAAGGCACGGAGGATCTTGTGGGCGGCGACCCGGACCGGAGGACGACTGGATGACGACATCCCGTGGACGCACGGGCCGGCCGCCCCTGACCGAGGCGCGGAAGGCGGAGATCCGGCTGGAGATCGCCCATGCCGCGGTGCACCTCTTCGTGGCCCAGGGCGTCGCGGCCACCACGGGCGAGCAGATCGGCCAGGCGGTGGGCGTCTCCGCGCGCACGGTCTGGCGGTACTTCCCGAGCAAGGAGGCCTGTGTACGGCCCCTGCTGACGGCCGGCATCGACACCCTCGCGGCCTGTCTGCGGGAGTGGCACCCGGGCACCGCCCTCGGCGACGCCCTGGTCCGGATCCTGGAGGCCGACGAGCGGATCGTCGTCGGACCCGACCCCGCCACCGTGGGGGCGCTCGTCCGGCTGACCCGCACCGAACCGGGCCTGCGCGCCGTCTGGCTCCAGACCTACGACGAGGCCGAACCGGCGTTCGCGCGCGCCCTCGCCGAGCGGTCCGGGCTGCCCGCGGACGCGCTGCGCCCGGCGATCCAGGCGGCGATGTTCAACGCGGCCCTGCGCGCCGCCGTGGAGCAGCACGCCTGGCACGCCACCGACGGCGCCCCCGACCCGGCGGCGGCCCGGACCGAACTGGCCCGGGCCATCCGCGCGGCCCTCACCGTCGTAGGAGAGGGCCTGAAGTGAGCCACCGCCGGGGCGTCGTACGCCCGGCGGTCGAACGGCGCGGCCGGGTCACACCTTGCGGTAGTCGTATGCCTCGGACGCGGCCGCCGTGACCGCGTCGAGGTCGGCCCCCGTCGACGCGGTGACCACCGCGGCCACCGCGCCCTCGACGAACGGGGCGTCCACCAGGCGGGCGGACGCGGGGAGTTCGTCGCCCTCGGCGAGCAGCGCCTTGACCGTCAGGACGGCGCTGCCCAGATCGGTGAGGAGGGCGACACCGGCGCCCCGGTCCACGGAGGCGGCCGCGGCGGACACCAGCTCCGCACTCGTGCCCAGCCCGCCGCCCTCGGTACCGCCCGCCGCCGCGACGGGGACGGCCGCGCCGCCGCCCGCGAGGCCCTTCGCCAGCTCGGCCACGGCGGTCGCCACCGCCGCGCTGTGCGAGACCAGCACGATCCCGACCAGCTTCTCGTCGCTCACCGTCGCCTCACTTCCCGTTCACTTCCCGTCGGCCTCGACGAGCGCCGCGATCAGCAGGGCGGACGAGGTGGCCCCCGGATCCTGGTGCCCGATGCTGCGCTCCCCGAGGTAGCTGGCCCGGCCCTTGCGGGCCTGCAGCGGTGTCGTCGCCTCGGCGCCCCGCTCGGCGGCGGTGCCGGCGGCGCCGAAACCGTCCCCGAGCGCGGCGACCGCCGGCACCAGGGCGTCGATCATCGTCTTGTCGCCCGGCGCGGCGCCCCCGAGCTGCATCACCGCGTCCACCCCCGCCCGCAGCGCGTCGGCGAACTCCGCCTCGCTCACCTCGGCCGCGTCGCCGAGCGCCTTCCCGGTCCGGCGCAGCAGGGTGCCGTACAGCGGGCCGGAGGCGCCCCCGACGGTGGAGATGAGCTGGCGTCCGGCGAGGATGAGGACCGCGCCCGGGGTATCCGGCTCCTCCTTCGCCAGCGCGGCGGTCACCGCGGTGAACCCGCGCTGGAGGTTGCTGCCGTGGTCGGCGTCCCCGATGGGGGAGTCGAGGGCGGTGAGCCGTTCCGCCTCGCGGTGGACGGATGCGGCGGTCGCCGTCATCCAACGGCGGAAGAAGTCGGCGTCGAGCACAGGATCTCCCCTCACATGCCCCAGCGCAGGCCCGGTGTGCTCACCGGCGCGTCCCACAGGCGCAGCAGCTCCTCGTCGATCTGGCAGACCGTCACCGAGGCGCCGGCCATGTCGAGGGAGGTCACGTAGTTGCCGACGAGCGTCCGGGCGACGGCCACCCCGCGCTGGTTCAGCACCCGCTGCACCTCCGCGTTGAAGCCGTACAGCTCCAGCAGCGGGGTGGCGCCCATGCCGTTGACCAGCACGAGGACGGGATTGCGCGGGGGCATGTCGTCCAGGACGGCCTGGACGGCGAAGTCGGCGATCTCCCCGGACGTCATCATCGCCCGCCGCTCCCGGCCCGGTTCGCCGTGGATGCCGATGCCCAGCTCCAGCTCGCCGGCCGGCAGGTCGAAGGTCGGGCTGCCCTTGGCGGGGGTGGTGCACGCGCTGAGCGCGACACCGAAACTGCGGGAGTTCTCGTTCACCTGACGGGCGACGGCCTGGACCCGCTCCAGCGGCTGCCCCTCGTCGGCGGCGGCGCCCGCGATCTTCTCCACGAACAGCGTCGCGCCGGTACCGCGGCGCCCCGCCGTGTACAGACTGTCGGTGACGGCCACGTCGTCGTTGACCAGGACCTTGGCGATCTGGATGCCCTCGTCCTCGGCGAGCTCGGCCGCCATGTCGAAGTTGAGCACGTCGCCGGTGTAGTTCTTGACGATGAACAGCACGCCCGCGCCGCTGTTCACGGCGGCCGCCGCGCGCAGCATCTGGTCGGGCACCGGGGAGGTGAACACCTCACCGGGACAGGCCGCCGAGAGCATGCCCGGTCCGACGAACCCCCCGTGCAACGGCTCGTGCCCCGACCCGCCGCCGGACACCAGCCCGACCTTGCCGGCCACCGGGGCGTCCCGCCGTACGACCACCCGGTTCTCCACGTCGACGGTCAGCTCGGGATGGGCGGCCGCCATCCCGCGCAGCGCGTCCGCGACCACGGTCTCCGGAACGTTGATCAACATCTTCATGGGTACCTCCTACTGACACGAGCAGGCTGGGTTCCTCCGAGGGAATTATCGACCTTGTGGCGGTGAAGGTCACGTGGGCGGTGGTCCGGGGGACCGCGTCGCGCGGGGGAAGAGGCGTTCCACCGCGCCGACCAGCGCGGAGCGGCGGGCGTCGAGGGACGGGTCCGCGGCCTTCTCCGCCGCGACGGCGCCGATCTCGGTCTGGGTCGCCCAGGTCGTCGCGATCTGGTTCACCAGGGCGAGGATGTCGACGGGGTCCCAGGCCGGGTCGAGGAGTCCCGCCCGCTGCGCCTCGCGCAACTGCTCGACCTTGCGGGTGACGGTCGCCTGGACGGGGGCGGCGGTGCCGGCGAGTTCCAGGCGCCCCCAGGCGATCAGCCGGTGGTGGTCGGGGCGGGCGACGGTGAAGTGGTCGAAGAGGCGGCCCGCGTACCCCGGCAGGTCGGCCGGGTCCATCGGGGTGGCCTCCGCGACCAGGGCCAGTTCACGGGCGGACACATGCGCGTAGAGCGCCTCCTTGCCGCGGAAGTACGCGTAGACGCGCTCCTTGCTGGTCCTGGCCTGCTTGGCGATGCGGTCCACCCGGGCGCCGGCGATGCCGTGGCGGGCGAACTCGTCCCTCGCGGCGGTGACGATCCGCTCCCGGGTCGAGTCGGCGCCGTCCTGGGCGGCGGGCTCGGCGGTCTGGTCGGTGCTGGGTGAACGGCGCATACGAACAGGATAAGTGGCCGAACCGTTTCGTTTGGTGTTGCGGAGGGTGAGGCGCAGGGTCAAACCAAACAGTCTGGTTTGGTGCAAGCGCCCGCCGGACTCCGCACCCATGTCTGGAGAGAACCCATGCAGCACCGCACCCTCGGCTCCCAGGGACTGCGCGTCTCGGCGCTCGGTCTCGGCACCATGGGGATGACCCTCGCCTACGGCTCCTCGGACGAGCGGGAGAGCGTCGCCACCATCCGTCGCGCCCATGACCTCGGGGTCGACTTCTTCGACACGGCCGAGCTGTACGGCGGCGGCACCGGGAGCAACGAGATCCTGCTCGGCGAGGCCGTGCGGGACTTCCGGGACGAGGTGGTCCTGGCCACCAAGTTCGGTTTCGACATGACCGCCGAGCGGCTCGGCGCCGGGTTCGACAGCCGCCCCGAGAACATCCGCAAGGTCGCCGAGAACAGCCTGCGCCACCTGCGGACCGATCGGATCGACCTCTTCTACCAGCACGTCTTCGACCCCGACGTGCCGGTCGAGGAGGTCGCGGGCACGGTCGGCGAGCTGATCGCCGAGGGCAAGGTCGCGTACTTCGGCCTCAGCAACGTCGGCCCGCAGTACATCCGCCGCGCGCACGCCGTCACCCCGGTCACGGCCCTGCAGTTCGAGTACTCGCTCTTCGAGCGCGAGGTGGAGGAGAAGACCCTGCCCGTCCTGCGGGAGCTGGGCATCGGCCTCGTGCCCTACTCCCCGCTCGGCCGCGGATTCCTCACCGGTGTGGTCAAGCCCGCCGCCGAGTACCCGGCGGATGACATGCGCAGCTGGGACGAGCGCTGGCAGGGGGAGAACTACACCTACAACCTGAACGCCACCGAGCAGCTCAAGGAGCTGGCCGCCGCGCAGGGCATCCCCCCGCCCAGCTGGCGCTGGCCTGGCTGCTCGCCCAGGGCGACGACATCGTCCCGATCCCCGGCACCCGCAACGCCGACCGCCTGGCGGAGAACACCGGTGCCACGGACGTCGACCTCACCGGCGCCGACCTCGCACGGCTCGCGGAGATCCTGCCCCGCGGCTCGGCGGGCGGCCGCTACCCCGCCGCCCTGCTGTCCGCCATGTCGACCGACTGACGGCACGGCGTGCGGCCACGGGGAGCGTTCCAGGTCGGTCCAGGCCGGTCCAGGCCGGTCCAGGCCGGTCTCGAAAGCGCTTCCCCGTTGCCGTGGACAAGCAGGTACATTTTCCGGGTCGAGCGGGCACCGTACGCGGCCTCGAAGCAGCCGTTCCCGCTCCTTCGGCGGAGCAGCCCCACAGGAGCAGCCCCACAGGAGCAGTCTCATGGACCAGGCCGTGCGCCGGCGCCGTCGGGCGCTCTTCCTGGTGTTCCTGATCGTGGGGATGTCGATGTCCTCGTGGGTGACCCGCACGCCCGCGATCCGGGACCGGCTGGAGGTGTCCACCGCCCAGATGGGGCTGGTGCTGTTCGGGCTGTCGCTCGGCTCGATGCTCGGGATCAGCTGCTCGGGGCGGCTGGTGTCCCGGTTCGGCACCCGGCCGGTGATCGTCTGGGGGACCTGGCTGCTCATCGCGGGGATGGCCGTGATCTGCGCGGGCGCGCTCGCCTCGTCGGTCGCCGGGGTCACCGCGGGCCTGTGTCTCTTCGGCGCCGGCATGGGCGGCGGAGACGTGGCCGTGAACGTCGACGGCACCGACGTCGAGCGGATCGGCGGGACGACCACCCTGCCCGCGCTGCACGGCTGCTTCAGCCTGGGCACGGTGTTCGGGGCCGGTGCCGGGATGGCGGCGACGGCGGCCGGGGTGCCGGTGCACTGGCATCTCGCGACGGTCGTCCTGCTCGCCGCGGGGCTCCTGCTGTTCGCCGCGCACGCCATTCCGGCGGGCACCGGCCGGGTCGTCCGCGGGGAACGACGGGAGGGGGACGCCGAGGGACGGCACCCCGCGGTGTGGAAGGACGGCCGGCTCCTCCTCATCGGCGCGATCGTGCTGGCCATGGCGTTGGCCGAGGGCTCGGCCAACGACTGGCTGCCGCTGCTGATGGTCGACGGACACGGTATGGACGCCACCGCGGGTTCCCTCGTCTACGCCGGGTTCGCCGCCGCGATGACGCTGGGCCGTTTCGGCGGCACCTACGTCCTCGACCGCTTCGGCCGGATCACCGTCGTGCGCGCCAGTGCCGCGTCCGGCGCGCTCGGTCTGCTGATCGTCATCGTCTCCGACAGTCCCGTCCTCGCCGGTGCCGCCGTGCTGTTCTGGGGACTGGGCGCCTCGCTCGGATTCCCTCTGGCGCTCTCCGCCGCCGGGGAGTCCGGTCCCGACGAGACGGCCCGGGTCGGCCTGGTGGCCGTCATCGGCTATGTCGCCTTCCTCGTCGGCCCGCCCGGGCTGGGCTTCCTCGGCGATCACATCGGCCTGCGCCCCGCCATGCTCGTCGTCCTCGGCTGCGTCGCCTGCGCGGCCTTCCTGGCCCCCGCGGTCGACACGTCCGCACGCCGGGTCGCGGGCGCGGCGTCGCCGCGCCACGAGACGCCGGACCACACCCGCTCCTGACCCGCCGCGCCGGGCCCCGCCCTCAGTGGCGCGGCGGGCCGCTCGGGCTCAGCGCGCCGAACGCCTGGTCCAGAAGGTCCTCGAGATCGAGACGCCCGTCCGAAGCCGTCCAGTGGTCCAGGGCGACGTTCAGGCAGTCCAGTGCGGCGGCGGCCCGCACATGCAGGGCGACGGACACCCCCTGCCCGGGCCCGGAACGCTCGGCCAGGGCGTCGGCGAGCACGGGCTGCCACCCCCGCTGCTTCTCCAGCTGGCGCCCGCACAGGGCCGGGGTGTCCAGGACCAGGCGGGTGAGCCGCAGTGCGCTGGCCGGATCGCGGCGGTAGTTCCCGACGACGGTGTCGAAAGCGCGCCTGAGCGCCTCCCAGTCGTCCTCCGCCGCGGGGCGCTCGCGCAAGGCGTCGGCGACCTGTCGCCCATGGGCGTCGAAGGCGCTGAGGACGGCCTCCTCCTTGCTGCCGAAGTACCGCAGGAACGTACTGCGGGAGACGCCGGCCGCCGCGGCGAGATCGTCCAGGGTGACGCTCTCGTAGCCCTCGCGCAGGAAGAGCCCGAAGGCGGCCTGGGCCAGTTCGGCGCGTACGGCGGCCCGGGCGATCTCTCGTGTCGTACTGCTGCGTGCTGCTCGGCTCACGCCGGGATCGTACCGCGTACGAGACAAGGTTGCAGAGCTGGCTCTTCATTCCTAGTCTGACACTGAGTTCCATGATTGAAATGGAGAGGCACATCGTGATGAAAACCCTCGCTCTCATCGGCAGCGGCATGATCGGCGGCGCGCTCGCCCGCCTTGCCGTCGCCGCCGGTCTGGACGTCGTCCTGAGCAACTCCCGCGGCCCGGAGACACTGGCCGGACTCGTCGCCGAACTGGGCGGCCGGGCCCGTGCCGCGACGCCGGAGGAGGCCGCCCTGGCCGGTGACCTGGTGGTCGCGACGATCCCGCTGAAGAACTACCGACTGCTGCCCGCTCGCGCCCTCGCCGGCAGGACGGTGATCGACACGATGAACTACTACCCGGACCGCGACGGCCGGTTCGACGCGCTGGAGACGGGTGAGGTCACGTCCACGGAGCTGGTGCAGCGGCAGCTCCCCGACGCGCACGTGGTGAAGGCCTTCAACAACATCGACTTCCGCCGGCTGCTCACCAGCGCGCGCCCCGCCGGCTCCGCCGACCGCAGCGCCCTGCCCCTCGCGGGCGACGACCCGTCGGCCAAGGCGGAGGTGGCCCGGCTGCTGGACCTGCTCGGCTACGACGCGGTGGACATGGGGGCCGCCCGCGACAGCTGGCGCAGTCGGCCCGGCACGCCGGTCTATGTGCAGCCGTACATGGCGCCGCGACCCGAGGGCCTCGGTCAGGAGGAGGGGCAGCGCTGGTTCTTCGAGACCCCCGGCGTGCCGCTCCCCGTGCGCCGCGTGGAGGAACTGCTCGCCGCGGCCACCCGCTGACCGGCCGGCCTCACTCCCCGGCAGCGGAGGGCGGCGACGACCACTGGCGTCGTGCCGCGGCGAGCAGCTCGGTGATCTCCGCCGCCCGTCGGACTCCGCCGAACACATAGTGGTCCGGGCGGGCCAGCACCGCCTCGCAGCCGTGCGACCGCAGCCAGGGGGCGAGGACGGGCACCTCCTCCCGGTACGTTCCCCCGGGCGCCGGACCGTCCGACGGCCGCAGAGGTACGAGCCGGACGGGGAACCCTCCCTCGGCCTCGTGCGCGCGCAGGGCCGACTCCGCGGCGCGGACGTCGGCGTCCTCGCCGAGCACCAGCCGGAAGGCGTCGCCGGTGAACGCGTCCAGCAGCCCGCTTTCTCCCCGGCTGTCGATGACGCGCGGCTGGGGAAGGATCCCGCCCCGCGCGGGGGAGCCGTCGGGCGAGAGGAAGCCCGCGCGGATCGGCGGGATGAGGGACTGGCGGACGGTGCCCAGGGGCCGGGCCGCCAGTTCGGCCAGCAGTGCCGCATCACGCGACGCCGCGGCCACCTCGTCCCGCTCGCAGATGATCCGCCCGAACTCCTTCGCCGTGGCCGTCACCTGGAGCACATGCGGCTCGCGCTCCCGCTGGTAGGTGTCGAGCAGCCCGCCGCCGGCACCCCCGTGCCGGTGCGCGGCCAGCTTCCACACGAGGTTCGAGGCGTCGCGGATTCCCTGGCACATGCCCTGCGCGAGGAACGGCGGTGTCATATGGGCGGCGTCCCCGAGGAAGAACAGCCGCCCGGCACGCCACTGTCGCAGAACCAGGGCGTGGAAGCGGTAGGCCGACGCCCGCCACAGGTCGTAGTCGGCCGGGTCCAGCCAGCGGGAGAGGAGCTCACGGACGACCCGGGGCTCGGTCATCTCCTCCGGATCCTCGTCCTTGTTGATCATCAGCTCCCAGCGGCGGAGCCGGCCGGGCCCCACCACGAAGGTGCTGGGCCGGGCCGGCTCGCAGTACTGCACGTTGGTCCGCGGCAGCTCCTCGCCCGCGCCGGGGTGCAGCAGGACGTCCACCACGAGCCACGGTTCGTCGAACTCCAGGTCGCGCAGGGGCAGCCCCGCGCGTGCCCGGATCGGGCTGCTGCCGCCGTCGCACGCCAGGACGTACCGCGTGCGGACCGTGCGTCGGCGGCCCGCCCCGTCCACCGTCGCGACGGTCGCGCCTTCGCCGTCGGTCCGCACGTCGGTCACCGTGGTGCCGAGCCGGACGTCGACCCCGGCCGCCCCGGCGAGGCGGTGCCGGAGGGCCTTCTCCAGCTCCGGCTGGAGGAAGACGTAGTTGGGCGCCCAGCCCAGCGGGTGGGGCGGCGGCGCGGTGTCGATCCGTTTGATGACCTGCCCGTGGCGGTTGCGGTACTCCGACGGGCGGTACGGCATCACATGCGGCGCGAGCGCGTCGGCGAGGCCGAGGCCGCCGAAGGTGCGCATGGCCTCCTGGTCGAACCCGATGGCACGCGGCCGTGGCTCGACGGCCGTGGCCCGGTCGAACGCCACCGCGGTCAGCCCGTGGGCGCCGGCCAGATTCGCCGCCGTGGCGCCGACCGGGCCGAGGCCCACGATCGCCACGTCGGCGTCGAATGCGTCTGTCACAAGAGCCCCCCACTGCACCGCAGAGACCGTGTTGACCTGCTGAACCGCTCGCAGCGTATTTGTATGAACTTTGACAGTCAAGGGTCGAGCGAATTGTTGCCGGGCGGGTCGCGCGCGGGCAGGGCCTCCCCGGGCTCGTGCCCGCTCGTGCCCGCTCGTGCCCGCTCACCAGGGCGGCTTCCTCGCGGGACCGCTCCCCGTCCAGGCGATGGTGGCCACCCGGGAGTGCCCGATCCGCTGCCTCTGCACCCGACCGCCACCCCTGAGCCCCGCCCTGCGGTAAATTAGTAGGACGTCCTAGTATCTCGGGGTCGGCGTACCCCTGACCCGTCCGGGAAGGTCCCCATGAGCGAAGTGCACCGTCCCGTGCACCCCATTCGACTGATCACCGCCTCGGCCCTGTTCGACGGGCACGACGCGTCCATCAACATCATGCGCCGGATCTTCCAGTCCCAGGGCGCGGAAGTGATCCACCTCGGCCACAACCGGTCGGTGCAGGAGGTCGTGGACGCGGCGCTGGAGGAGGACGCCCACGGGGTGGCGGTCTCGTCCTACCAGGGCGGGCACGTGGAGTATTTCGAGTATCTGGTCGACTCGCTGCGCGCCCGGGGCGCCGAACACGTCCGGGTGGTGGGCGGCGGGGGCGGGGTCATCGTCCCGGAGGAGATCGCCCGGCTGCGGGGGAGCGGGGTGACCATCTTCTCCCCGGAGGACGGTCAGCGGATGGGCCTGGCCGGGATGGTCAACTCGGTCGTCGCGGACTGCGACTTCGACCTGTGGGACGGCAAGCCCGCCGATCTGTCCGCCGTCCTCGCGGGCGACCGGTTCGCGATCGCCCGCGCGATCACCGGCGCGGAGCTGGGCAAGCTGCCCGGCGACTTCCTCGCCCAGGTGCGGGCCGCGGCGGCGGCCCGGACGGTGCCGGTGCTGGGCATCACGGGGACGGGCGGTTCCGGCAAGTCCTCGCTGACCGACGAGCTGGTGCGCCGTTTCCGGGTCGACCAGCAGGACAAGCTGCGGATCGCGGTGATCGCGGTCGACCCGACCCGCCGCCGGGGCGGCGGCGCGCTGCTCGGCGACCGCATCCGGATGAACTCCCTGGACGGCGCCCGGGTGTTCTTCCGCAGCCTCGCCACCCGGGGCAGCCGTGAGCTGCCCGAGCACCTGTCGGACGTGATCGACGTGGTCAAGGCGGCCGGGTTCGACCTGGTGGTCGTGGAGACGCCGGGCATCGGCCAGGGCGACGCGGCGATCGTGCCGTTCGTCGACACGTCGATGTATGTGATGACGCCGGAGTTCGGCGCCGCCTCGCAGCTCGAGAAGATCGACATGCTCGACTTCGCCGACGTCGTGGCGATCAACAAGTTCGAGCGGCGCGGCGCGAAGGACGCGATGCGTGACGTGGGCCGTCAACTGGTCCGCAACCGGGAGGCGTTCGGCAAGCGGCCGGAGGACATGCCGGTGTACGGCACCTCGGCGGCCACCTTCAACGACGACGGGGTCACCGCGCTCTACCAGCACCTGAGGACCGCCCTGGGCGAACAGGGGCTGCCGCTGGTCCAGGGCGCGCTGGCGCCGGTCGACGTACGTCACTCCTCCGGCATCCGCCAGGTGGTCCCCGCCGACCGGGTGCGGTATCTCGCCGAGATCACCGACACGGTGCGCGCCTACCACGCCGAGACCGGCCGGCTGGCCGAGGCGGCCCGGCGCGTGCAGCGCCTCGACGCCGTACGGGGCGAACTCGCCGCGGCCGGCTCCGACGCCGCGAACGTCCAGTCACTGCTGGACGGCGCCCGCCGCGACCTCCCGCACGAGATCACCGAGCAGCTCGCGAACTGGCCCGCGGTCGTCGCGGCCTACTCCGGCGACGAGCAGGTGGTGAAGGTCCGGGACAAGGAGATCCGCACCAAGCTGACCCGTGAGTCCCTCTCCGGGAACAAGGTCCCCCGGGTCGCCCTGCCCCGGTTCACCGACCACGGTGAGCTGGTGCGGTTCTGGCGCGCGGAGAACCTGCCCGGTTCCTTCCCCTTCACCGCCGGGGTGTTCCCCTTCAAGCGCGACGGCGAAGACCCGGCCCGGATGTTCGCCGGTGAGGGCGACCCGTTCCGCACCAACCGCCGTTTCAAGCTGCTCTCCGAGGGCCAGCCCGCCACTCGCCTGTCCACCGCGTTCGACTCCGTCACCCTCTACGGCCGTGACCCCGACGAGCGCCCCGACATCTACGGCAAGGTCGGCACCTCGGGCGTCTCGGTGGCCACCCTCGACGACATGAAGGCCCTCTACGACGGCTTCGACCTGGTCGCCCCCACCACCTCGGTGTCGATGACGATCAACGGTCCCGCGCCGACGATCCTGGCCTTCTTCCTCAACACGGCGATCGACCAGCAGACCGAGCGGTTCCGCACCGCCGAGGGCCGCGAGCCGAACGAGGAGGAGACGGCCGGGCTGCGCGCCCGTGCCCTGGCGGACGTGCGCGGCACGGTGCAGGCGGACATCCTCAAGGAGGACCAGGGGCAGAACACCTGTCTGTTCTCCACCGAGTTCTCCCTGCGGATGATGGCCGACATCCAGGAGTGGTTCATCGCGCAGAAGGTCCGCAACTTCTACTCGGTGTCGATCTCCGGCTACCACATCGCCGAAGCGGGCGCGAACCCGATCAGCCAGCTCGCCTTCACCCTCGCCAACGGCTTCACCTACGTCGAGGCCTACCTCGCCCGGGGTATGCGTATCGACGACTTCGCCCCCAACCTCTCCTTCTTCTTCTCCAACGGCATGGACCCCGAGTACTCGGTCCTCGGCCGGGTCGCCCGCCGGATCTGGGCCGTCGCGATGAAGGAGAAGTACGGCGCGGGCGAGCGCTCCCAGAAGCTGAAGTACCACGTCCAGACCTCCGGACGCTCCCTGCACGCCCAGGAGATGGACTTCAACGACATCCGCACCACCCTCCAGGCGCTCATCGCGATCTACGACAACTGCAACAGCCTGCACACCAACGCCTACGACGAGGCCGTCACCACCCCCACCGAGGAATCCGTCCGCCGCGCCCTGGCCATCCAGCTGATCATCAACCGGGAGTGGGGCCTGGCGATGAACGAGAACCCCCTCCAGGGCTCCTTCGTCATCGACGAACTCACCGACCTGGTGGAGGAGGCGGTGCTCGAGGAGTTCGAGCGGATCAACGAACGCGGCGGTGTCCTGGGCGCGATGGAGACCGGCTACCAGCGCGGCCGGATCCAGGACGAGTCGATGCTCTACGAGCAGCGCAAGCACGACGGCAGCCTGCCCCTCATCGGCGTCAACACCTTCCGCAACCCGCACGCCGACACCGCCGAACCCGCCACCGTCGAACTGGCCCGCGCCACCGAGGAGGAGAAGCACTCCCAGCTCTCACGGGTCCGCGACTACCAGGCCGGTCACCGCGACCGGGCGCACGCGGCCCTGGCCGCCCTGAAGGACGCGGCGGTGAACGACCGCAATGTCTTCGCGGTCCTCATGGACGCCGCCCGGGTCTGCTCGCTCCAGCAGATCACCGACGCGTTCTTCGAGGTGGGCGGCCAGTACCGCCGTAACGTCTGATCCATGGCCAGACCCGCGCCCCGGGGAAAGGGGCGCGGGTGCGGCCCTGTCTCCAGGGCCTGGACTATGACGAGCGTTATAGCCAAGGGTGTACGGCCGGATCGGTGCGGCCGGAGAGAGCGCGGTCGTGACCAAGTCCAGTGCGCCGTCGCGGGAACGCAGCGTGGCCGGTGGCAAGCGGCAACTCGCGACCGAGGCGGTGAGCTACGCCCGGGAAGCGATCGCTGTGGCGCGGCATCGTCGTCGAGAGTGACTTCCGGGCGGGCTGTCCCGTGCTGGCCGTCTCCGTGGAGGAGCCTCCGGACGAGGTGGCGGGCGAGGCGGCGACGCCCGCCCTCGCCGCCGCGGAGGCCTTCGCGACCTGGGAGCGGCTGCCCGCCGACGCACTGTGCGTGCGCGGCGCCGCCCCCGATCAGGCCGCCGAACTCGCGGCCCTGGTCGTGGCCGCCGTCGAGGGAGCCACCGCCAGGTGCCGGGCCGGGCGCAGTGTCAAGCCGCTGGACCGGTTCGCCCCGGCAGCTCGAAGCCGTGCTCGCGGGTGCCCTCAGGCGCGCGGACTGACGGCGGAGAGCGCCTCGGTGTGCCGCGTCAGTCGGTGATCGCCGCGCGGATCGCCTCGGCCGGTGTGGAGAGCAGGCGCCCGCCGATCGCCATCATGTCCGGCTCGCGCTCCAGCAAGTGCACCCGGAACCCGGCCCGGGCCGCCGGGGCGAACCGGCCCGCCTCGGGCACCGGAACCGCGTCCGTCGGAGTCCCGGCCGGCGCCCGGCGCTGCTCCGGGATCTGTAACGAGTGTCATAGGGGCCCGGCCCCCGGTGGCGTGCGGAGGCGGTGCGGGCCCGTCAGGCGGATTCCCGCCCGGAGTGGCCGCCCCGGTGGTGTCCGTGGTCGCCGTGGTGGCCCTTGCCGTGTGAGGAGTCCTGGTCGGTGCCGGTGCCGGTGCCGGTCTCCGTGCCGGCGTCGGTGTCGTTGTCGCCGCCGGACGGGCAGTTCGGGTTCTCGTCGTCTCCGGGGGCCTCGCCGGTGTCGTCGCCGTCGTCCCCGGTTCCGGGGTCGGGGGTCGAGGTCTGGGGCGGCTCGGGCTGCGGGGTCTCGGGGGAGGGTGTCGTGGGGGCCGGGGTCTCCTCCGAGCCGTCGTCCTTGCCGTCGTCGGCAGGGGGAGGCGTCTGCTCCTCGGCCGGCGGGGTGGCGGTGGGGGAGGGCTCCTCGGTGCCCTTCCCGTCACCGGTCGTGGCGGGCCGCCCGGTGTCGGCCGTCGAGGGCGCGGTGTCGGTCCGGACACCCCCGGCGGCGTCGGCCACCCGCACGGACGGTGACCGGTCCGCGGCGGCCTCCACCGGCGCGGCGGCCTGTACGGGAGGATCCGCCGGCGCCTCCGTCACGGGCAGCCGGCGCACGGGCGCGTCGGCGATCGGGGTGCGCTGGGCCGGTATCGGAGCGGACTCGCCCGAACCGATGACCAGGACGAACGCGGCGGCCCCCGCCACGAGCGCGCCCGCCGCCACCGCGGCCTGCGCCTTCGAGCCGCCGACCGCGACATGACGCACGCCGTGCAGCAGACCGGCCCCGTGCCCGCCCGCCGCAGCCGCGGCGCCGGCGGATCCCGCGGTGAAGGTCATGAGGAACTTGCCCGTGCCGCCCAGCGCGAACAGCAGCAGGGCGGGCGCGGCGATCGCCGGCAGCCGGTCGTTGGCGCGCATCAGCGCGGCGAGCCGGACGCGGCAGTCGTCGCACGCGTCCACATGGCCGAGCAGCCGTTCACCCTGGCGCGGGGTCGCGGCGCCCCGGACGTACGCGGGCATCCGGGCCCAGTGCACCTGGCACGCCGGGTCCTCCGGGGCGCCGGTCTGGGTGCGCAGGAAGGCCTGTCTCATGCCCTCCCGCGCGCGGTGCAGCAGGACGGCCGTCGCCCCCTCCTTGGTGCCCAGCTGCGGCCCGATCGCGGCCAGCGGCTGCCCCTCCGCCTCGGCCAGCCACAGCGCCTTGACCCAGCGCTCGGGCAGCTGGCCCAGCACCCGCACCACCAGATCGACCTGGGACACCTGCTCGGCCGGGTCGCCCTCGTGTGTGCCGCCCGGCTCCGCCCGCTCGTCCGTGTGCGGGTCCCGGGGCGTCTCGCGCACCGCGGTCCCGGAGGCGATCGCGAGATGCCGCACCGTCGTCCTCAGATACGCCGGCACGTTCTCGATCTCGTGCCCTTCGGCCAGCCGTCGCCACACCCGGAAGTGCGCCTCGGCGACGAGGTCCTCGGCGGTCCAGGCGTTCCGGGTGAGCGAGCGGGCGTAGGCGACGAGTCGCGGCTGCTGCTCCTCGTAGATCCGGGCGTACGCGGCGGTCGCGGAGGCTTGAGCGGGGACGGCAGTGGACCTGTCGGTCATGGAGGAACGCTCCAGTTGCCTGCTGGGGGCCGAAGGGTTTGTCAGCCTAGATGACAAAACTTTCAATGAAAGTTGCGAAGGTTGCGTGATGTGGCGCACATCACGCTCGGCCGTGTGCTTCCTGTGAGTGGCGGGACAGCGCGTCGATGACCACCGCCGCGAACAGCACCCCACCGGTGATCACGAACTGCACCGCCGGGGGAGTGTCCGTGATCGCCATGCCGGAGGAGATCGACTGGATGACGAGCATGCCGAGCACCGCCGACCAGGTCGTGCCACGCCCGCCGAACAGGCTGGTGCCGCCGATGACGGCCGCCGCGATGGCGTTCACCAGCAGGACGCCCGACCCCGAACTCTGGCTCACCGACGTGATGCGCGAGGCGAGGAACAGCCCGCCGATCGCGGCCATCGTGCCGGAGATCGCGAACACGGCGGTCTGGACCCGGAACACGCTGAGGCTGGCGCGGCGGGCCGCCTCGATGCTCCCGCCGAGGGCGTACACCTGCCGCCCGTAGTGGGTGCGGCGCAGCAGGATGTCGAGGCCGGCCACCATCACGAGGAAGATCAGCAGGGCGAGCGGCAGCCCCTGGAAACGGTTGAGGAGATAGGCCACCCCGAACGCGACCACCGCCGTGACCGCGGTGCGCAGCCACACGGCCGCCGACGAGCGGTGCGGCATGCCGACCGCCCGGCGGCGCCTGCGGTCCAGGTCGGCCCCGAGGAACACCGCCCCCGTGGCCACCGCCGCCACACCGTAGGCGACGGTGTCCTGGGTGAAGTAGTAGCTGGTCAGCTTGGCGACCAGCCCGTTCTCGTCGAGGTTGACGGTGCCGCTGTCGCCGAGGACGGCGAGCATCAGGCCGTTCCAGGTGAGCAGCCCCGCGAGCGTGACGACGAACGCCGGTACCCGGGTCCGGGCGATGGAGAAGCCCTGGACGGTGCCCGCGACGGTGCCGGTGAGCACGCCGACGATGAGGGCCAGCCACTCCGGGACCCCGTTGTTCACGTTCAGCACGGCGAAGACGGCCGCCGCAAGGCCGCTGATCGACCCCACGGACAGATCGAGCTCGCCGAGCAGCAGTACGAAGACGATGCCGACGGCGATCAGACCGGTGCCGACGATGTCCACGCTGAGGTTGGACAGGTTGCGCGGGGACAGGTAGTTCGGGTTCAGGGACTGGAAGGTGATCCAGACGACGGCCAGCACGAGCACCACGGGCAGCGAGCCCAGCTCGCCCGCCCGCACCTTGCGCTCCAGCAGCGCGACCACGCCGCGCAGGGCACGGACCCCGCCCTCCGCGGCCCGGGAGACGAGCCGCTCGCGCTGCGGCGGGCGGTCCCCGCCGCCGGGTGCGACAGGGTCGGCCGGGGTGCCTTCCGCCACCTTGCGCATGCCTTTCACCACCCCGACTCCCGCTGGGACGGCCGGCGGGGCACGTTCTCCGTGGCGCCGGTGATGGACGCGATGATCTGCTCCTGGGAGGCGGTGTTCACATCGAAGAAGCCGTTGTTGCGGCCGAGCCGCAGCACCGCGGCCCGGTCCGCGAGGGCCTTCACGTCCCCCATGCTGTGGCTGATCAGCAGGACGCCCAGCCCCCGGTCCCGCAGCCGGTCGATGAGGTCCAGGATCTCGGAGGTCTGCTCGAAGCCGAGCGCCGCGGTCGGCTCGTCCAGCAGCAGGATGCGCGGGTCGCCGAGCAGCGAGCGGGCGATGGCGACCGTCTGCCGCTGACCGCTGGAGAGCGAGGCGACCGGCCCGCGCAGATCGGGGACCCGCCGGGTCAGGCGCTCCAGCAGCTCCCGGGTGCGGCGCTCCATCTCCATCTCGTCGAGGAACCCGTACCGGCGGATCTCCCGCCCGAGGAAGAGGTTCCCGACGACGTCGAGGTTCCCGCACAGCGCGAGGTCCTGGTAGACGGTGGCGATGCCGAGGTCCCGCGCGTCGTGCGGGCGTCTGATGTGGACCGACCGGCCCTCCCACTCGATGACGCCCTTCTCCGCGGGCGCTACCCCGGAGATCACCTTCACCAGGGTGGACTTGCCGGCCCCGTTGTCCCCCAGGAGGGCGACGACCTGACCGGAGTGGATCTCCAGCTCGATGTCCGTCAGGACGTCGACCACGCCGAAGCGCTTGCACACCCCGCGCAGCGCCAGCAAGGGGGCATCGGGCACGGCAACCAACTCCTTCCCTGGACCCGGACCAGTCCGGAGTCGCGCGATGCGCCCGTCAGATCAGCCCCGCCTCCTCGCAGGCGGGCCGGAGCTGGGGGGTGCAGATCTGCTGGGCCGTGTGCAGGCCTTCCTTCACCACGGTGTCCTTGATGGTGTCGGCGGTCACGGGCACCGGCTTGAGCAGCACGGCCGGGACCCGGTCGCCGCCGCGCGGCGTCACCTCGCTGGTCGCGACCCGGTCCAGGCCCTCCCGGCGGGCCGCGGCCACGGCCATCGCCCCGCCGGCCGAGGCCTCCGGGCCGAAGGGCTTGAACACGGTCATGTACTGGTCGCCGGCCACGATCCGCCGCAGCGCGCCCAGTTCGGCGTCCTGGCCGGTGACCGGGGGCAGCGGGGCGACCTTGTTCGCCTTCATCGCCGAGATGCTGCCGCCGGCCAGCCCGTCGTTGGCCGCGTAGACCCCGTCGATGGTGTCGGCGCCGAGGGCCGCGATGGCCGCGGACATGTTCATGTGCGCGGTCTCCGCCCGCCACTGGAGGGTGTCGTACGCCTTGCCGATCTTCACCTTGCCGCGCAGCACGGACAGCGCGCCCTCCTTGAACAGCGCGCTGTTCGGGTCGGCGGGATCGCCGTTCATCATGACGATCTGCGGTTGCGCCGCCCCGTCGCCCATCGCCTTCAGCAGCGCCCGGCCCTGGAGCCGGCCGACCTCCCTGCCGTCGAAGGAGACGTACCCGGAGATCGGCCCCTGGGCGAGCCGGTCGTAGGCGATCACGGGGATGCCCGCCGCGTGGGCCTCCGCGACCGACGAGGCGAGTGACTTCCCGTCCACGGCCACCAGCACGATCGCGTCCACCCCCTTGGTGATCATCGAGTCCATCTGCTCCTGCTGGGTGGCCACCTCGCCCCTGGCGTTGGCGTGCTCGACCACGCAGGTGTCGCACAGTTCCTTGATCTTCTTCTCCAGGAGCGGCCGGTCCTGTGCCTCCCAGCGCGCCGTGGTGGCGTCCGGCAGCAGCAGACCGATGCTCGGCGCGGTCCCCCCGTCGGGGTCGTTCCCGGCGTCCGCCCCGCAGGCCGCGAGGGCGACGGCCGCCGAGACCGCGGTCACGGCGGCGGCCGTGTCCCGTATGCAGGCCTTCATGAGTGGTACCTGATGTAGACGACGATGGTGGCGATCGAGGTGGCGATCGATGGTGGGGATCAATGGTGGCGATCGATGGAGATCGGCAGAAGCTCCGGCAGGTATGTCGGGATGGTTCGTATATGCGATTCTGGTGGGTGGGTGCCCCGTTCTCAACCTGTCGGCACCCGCGGCGGGGACGGGAGGTACGTTGCGGACATGCCTCGACCGGGCCCTGATCTTGGCCGGAGCGACACAGGCGGCGGTCTACACGCCCGGGGCCGGGAACGAAGAGCTTCGGCTGGTGGACTCGGCGGGAGGGACCCCTTCCGAGCCGGGGCCACCGGTCCGGCTCCCCCTGCCCGGTGACTCGCCCGCCGCACGCGCCTTCCTCACCGACCGCCCCCTGTGGCTGACCACCGACCCCTCACTCGGCGCACTGCCGCTCGACGCGGAGGGCCGGCGACTCGGCTGCCTCGTCGTCACGGGCGCCTCGGCCGACGGCTTCGAGGCCGACCAGCGCCGCTTCCTGGAGCGCTACGCCGACGCCGTCGCCGGTCTCCTCCAGCCCGTGACGGGCCCGCCCGAGCCGTCCTCGCTGCTGGACCCCGCCCTGCGCAGCCTGCGCGTCGGCTCCTTCGTCCTGGTCCCGGACACCGGTCTGATCGAGGCCGACGACACCCTGCTCGACCTGGTCGGCATCTCCGCGGACGACTTCGACGGCAAGGCCGACACCCTCCTCGCCCACGCCCTCCCGGAGGACATGCACGCCCTGATGTCGGTCCTGGAGCCGTCCCCCCAGGCCTCCGGCCGACGCGAACTGGAGTTCCGGGTCCGCGGCCCCACGGGCGAGATGCGCTGGCTCAGCCTGATCTGCCGGGCCGAACCGGCCACCGCCGACCGGCCGGAACAGGTGCTGGGCGTGGTGACCGCCACCCCGGTGCTGCGCCGCAGCGCCGACGACGTCTCCCGCATCCAGTGGCTGACCGCCGCCCTCGACGACGCCGTGACCGTCCGGGACGTCGGCCGTGTGGTGGTCTCGGCCCTGCGCGAGCCGCTGGGCGCCGACCGGGTCGCCCTCGCCGCCCTCCAGGACGACCGGCTGATGGTCACCGTCCTCGACCCGCCGCAGCCCGCCGCCTGGCCCGAAGCCTGGCGGGCCGAATGGCGCACCGAGTGGCCCGACGCACCAGTCCGCGCCCTGCCCACGCTGCAAGCCGCCCTGGGCGACGGCCGGATGGACCTGTGGCCCGCGGGCACCGCCCTCGAACCCGGCCTCGCCGGCATCGGACCCGGCGGACTCGCCGTCCTGCCGCTGCCCGCGAAGGGCCGGGTCGCCGGTGTGTGCCTGGTCGGCTGGGACCTCCCGCACGACTTCGTCCCCGAGGAACGCTCGCTGCTCACCGCCACCGCGGCCCTCGTCGGCCAGGCCCTCCAGCGGGCCCACGCCCACGACGCGGAGCAGGAACTCGCCACCATGCTCCAGCGCAGCCTGCTGCCCCGCCGGCTGCCCGAACTGCCCGGCGGGATCGCCGTCGCCCGCTATCTCCCCGCCCGGCGCGGACTGCAGGTGGGCGGCGACTGGTACGACGTCATCGCCCTGTCCGAGGACCGGGTCGCCCTCGTCATCGGCGACGTGCAGGGCCACAGCGCCGGAGCCGCCACGATCATGGGCCAGATGCGCACCGCGGTCCGGGCGTACGCCATGGAGGGCCACCCGCCCGACGTCGTCGTCTCGCACGCCAACCGGCTCCTCGTCGGCATGGAGACCGATCTCTTCGCCACCTGCTGCTACGCCGAGCTCGACATGGAGGAGGGCAACACCCTCTTCGTCCGCGCCGGACACCTCGCCCCGCTGGTGCGCCACCCCGACGGCGGCACCGAGGAGGTGGAGGTCGCGGGCGGGCCCCCGCTCGGCATCCTCGCCGAGGCGGAGTTCCCCATGACCTCCGTCGCACTGGCCCCCGGCACCGTGCTCGCCCTCGTCACCGACGGCCTGGTCGAGGCCGCCGACCTGCCGCTCGACGAGGGCATGCGCCGCACCCGCACCGCGCTCGCCGCCGCCGACCCCGCCGACCTGGGGGCGATGGCCGACGAACTGCTCGGCGACGCGGGCCGCCGCGAGGACGACGTGGCGCTGCTGCTCCTGCGCTACGACGCCATGGAGACCCGCCCGATCCGGGCCGGCTGGATGGTGTGGCGGCTCCCCGACGCCGTCATGCACGCCCGCCGCTTCACCGCGCGCACCCTGCGCCGGTGGAAGGTCGCGGAAGCCGGCGACGCGGTCCTGCTGGTCGTCTCCGAACTCGTCACCAACGCCCTGGTGCACACCACCGGACCGGTCCGGCTCGACCTGGTGCTGCGCGGGGACCGGGTAAGGGTCGGCGTGAGCGACGCCTCGCCCCGCGCCCCCGCCAAACCGGTGATCGTGGACTGGGAGTCCACCGGCGGACGGGGTCTGATGCTGGTCGAGGCGATGTCGGAGTCCTCCGGCTCGGTCCCGGTGGCCGGCGGCAAACAGGTGTGGAGCGAGATCGTCGTACCGGACGGAGACCCGGAAGCGGAACCGGACGGTGAACCCGGCGGCGGGCACGACGGCCGGCCCGGCCGTGCACCGGTCGCCGGGGCGGAAGCCGGTGGGGTGCCATGAGACGGCTCGGCCGGCCGGTCACCGCGGTGCTCGCCGCCGCCCTCCTCGCCCTGCCCGCGGTCGCCTGCGGCGGGGACACCGGCACCGGCTCCGACGCCTTCACCGTCGGCCTGCTCCTGCCCAGCCGGTCCGTCCCGCGCTGGGAGCACTCCGACCGGCCGCTGATCGAGGCGCAGGTCAAGAAGCTCTGTCCCCGGTGCAGCTTCGCGTACGCCAACGCCGAGAACGACGCCACCCGGCAGCAGCAACAGATGACCTCCATGATCACCAAGGGGGCCAAGGTGGTGATCCTCGACGCCGCCGACACCCGCGCGCTGCGCTCCTCGATCCAGGAGGCGCGCAAGGCGGGCGTCCCCGTGGTCGCGTACGACCGGCTCGCCGAGGGCCCCGTCTCCGGCTTCGTCGGATTCGACGCCCTCCAGGTCGGCCGGCTCCAGGGCCAGGGGCTGCTGGACGGCATGGAGAAGCGGGCCGACGGCCGGACCGTCGTGATGATGAACGGCGACCCGACCAGCCCCAACGCCACCTGGTACCGCAAGGGCGCCCTGTCCGTCATCCAGGACCAGGTGCGCGTCGCCAGGTCGTACGAGACCCAGGACTGGAGCACCCAGGCCGCGCACGCCAACATGTCCGCCGCCATCGCCGCCCTCGGCCCCTACGAGATCGACGGCGTCCTGGCGGCCAACGACACCATCGCCGCCGGTGTCATCTCCGCCCTCAAGAGCGCCGGCGTGACCCGGCTGCCGCCCGTCACCGGCCAGGACGCCGACCTCGACGCCGTCCGCCGCATCCTCAGGGGCGAGCAGTACATGACGGTCTACAAGCCGTTCCGCGAGGAGGCCGCCGAGGCCGCCGCCATGGCCGTCGCCCTGGGCCGCGGCGAGGACGCCCGCGACCACGCGCCGACCACCGTGGACAGCCCCACCACCCGCAACATCCCGGCCGTCCTGCTCACCCCGCAGTCGGTGAAGGCCGCCGACATCGAACGGACCCTGGTCAAGGACGGTGTGTACACGGTCGACCGGATCTGCGTCCCACCGGTGCGGGCCGCCTGTGAGCGGGTCGGGCTCAGCCCGTGACGGACCCCTGGGTCCGCAGCCGCTCCGCCTGCTCCCCGGTCACCTTCTCCTCCGCGCCGCAGAAGGTGCACTGCGTCAGGTACTTCGTCGAGACCGGGAACAACGGCACGAAGAACAGCGTGAACTTGGTGACCCGCTTGCGCAGCGTGTGCGCGGCCGGGTTGCCGCACCGGCCGCACACCAGCGTCAGGATCGCCAACTGGTACAGATAGCCCTTGGTGCCGAAAATGATCACGCGGCTGTTCCCCTCCCGGTCCGTGCCCGTGTGCACGGCCCAGTCTCCCGCATGCGGCAGGCGGGTTCATGCCCTGGGCCACGCGGGGGAACCCCCGGCCGCGACTGCCGCCGCCGTCACCCGCCCGCCGCGATGTTCGTCAGGCGCCGCACCCCGGCGCCTTCCGCGCTCCCCCAAGGAGAGGCCCATGCCCCGACTTCCCCGCCTGGCGGGCGTCACCGCGGTGACCCTCGCCCTGGGTCTGCTCGCGGCGGCACCCGCGCCGGGCGGCGGACCGAGCGTGTCCGACCCGCGCGTCATCGCCCACCTCGACCTCGCGAAGGGGCAGACGCCCGAGAACCTCGCCCTGGAACCCGACGGCTCCGCCGACCTGACCTTCTTCTTCGCCCGGAGGATCGTCAACGTCACCCGCACCGGCGCCGTCCGGACCCTCGCCACGCTGCCCGCCGTGGCGGACCCCCACACCCCGATCGTCACGGCCGCCGTCGTCACCGGCATCGCCCGCGCCGACGACGGCACCCTCTACGTCAACTACGCCACCGGCACCCGCAGGACCGGCATCTGGCGCCTGGCACACGACGGCGGCGCCCCGCGGCAGATCGCCGAGCTGCCCGCCGACGGCTTCCCCAACGGCCTCGCCCTCGACGAGCGCCGGGGCGTGCTCTACGCCGCCGACTCCGTCCTGGGCACCGTCTGGCGCGTCTCGCTCAAGGACGGCACCCGCACGGCCTGGGCCACGGGTGCCGCGCTCGACCCGGGGACCGGCCCCGGCGCCCCGGGCTTCGGCGCCAACGGACTGAGGTTCCACCACGGCGCCGTATGGGTGTCCAACAGCGACGCCGGCACGCTCCTGCGCATCCCCGTCCGCGAGGACGGATCCGCCGGACCCGTGCGCACCCGGGCGACCGGCCTCACCGGCATCGACGACTTCGGCTTCGTCGAGCGGCACCGCGACACCGTCCTCGCCGCCCTGTTCAGCAGCGGCGAGGTGGTCCGGATCGCCCCGAACGGCAGCCGCGCCGTCGTCCTGACCGCCGACGACGGCCTCTCCAACCCGACCGCCGTCGCCGTCCGCGGCCGGAGCGCCTACGTGACCAGCGCCTCCCACCTCGACCAGGACGACCCGAACCTCCTCCTCGCCCGCGTCCACCAGCGCGCCCGCGGCTGACTCAGCGCTCGTGCACGACCCGCCCGTCGAACACCGTCATGTCCACCTCCACCTCGGTGATCCCGCGCGGGTCCAGGCCGAGCAACGGCCGGTCCAGTACGCACAGGTCCGCGACCTTCCCGGCCTGCACCGTCCCCTTCCACTCCTCGGCGAAGTCCTGCCGGGCCGGGTGGACGGTGTACGCCCGCAGCGCGTCGACCAGACCGACGCACTGCTCGGGACCGCTGGCGCGGCCGCTCGCCTTCGACTCCCGCAGCATCATCGCGGCCACCCCCTGCCGCCAGTCCGGCGTGGTGATCGGCGCGTCGGAGCTGGCGCAGACGGCGACCCCGGCCTCCAGCGCGGACCGCACGGGCCACTGGTAGGCGGACCGCTCCCGCCCCACCACCTCGTCCATCAGGTCCGAGACGGTCCACTTGATCGCCGGGTTCATGTTGACGCCCCACCCGTGGGCGGCCAGCCGGGCCAGCGAGCGGGGGCCGACGAAGTCGCCGTGGATGACATAGTGCCGGGCGTCCGGGCGGGGCACGGCCGCGTCGGCCGCGACCAAGGCGTCCACGACCGCGTCGATCGCCAGATCGCCGGTGACATGCACGCCCAGCTGGAAACCCGCCCCGTGCGCGACGCGGATCATCTCCCGCAGCTCCTCGGTCCGCAGCGCGGGCGTGTCGCCGTGCACGCACAGCGCGCCGTGACCGCCGCCGGTGTACGGCTCGCTCATCCAGGCCGTACGGTTCGGCGGCACCCCGTCGGCGAAGATCTTCACCCCGAGCACGTTCAGCCGGCGCGGATCGGCCGTGCCCGGCGCGCCCAGCTCCGTCAGGCCCTTGCGCAGGTCGTCGGCCGAGCCGCCCATCGGCGCGGGCAGCAGCAGCACACCGACCCGGGCGTCGAGTTCGCCGTCGGCCGCGAGGCCGGCGTACGCGGTCAGGTTGTCGGTGCTCAACCCGCCGAAGAAGGTCGTGGCACCGCCCGGCCCGAGCCCCGGCTCGGTGTAGCTGGTGATGCCGCGCGTGTGCAGCTCCGCGACGACGGCCCGGACGGCCTCCCGGCGCCGCGCGACCGTGGGGGAGGGCAGTGCGGCCAGCACCAGGGACTGGGCGGCCTCCCGCAGGATCCCGCCGGGCCGGCCGTCCGGGTCCCGGTCGACGACCCCGCCCGGCGGGACCGCGCTCCCGGCGTCGATGCCGCACACCCGCAGCGCCGCGCTGTTCGCCCACACCATGTGCGAGGAGAAGTCGGTGAGACACACCGGATGATCCGGCGCCACGGCGTCCAGGTCCCGGCGGTGCGGGAAACGCCCCGGATCGCTCACGCACTCCGCGAGATAGCCGGGGTCCCAGCCCAGGCCCACGATCCACTCACCGGGCCCGGCCGCGGCCACGGCCCGTCCGACGGCCTCGGCGATGTCGGCGATCGACCGCACGGCCGGATGACCGACGTCCAGGGCGAACGGGGGCTTCGTCATCCCGTACGCGGCCCCGTGCAGATGGGAGTCGTTGATGCCGGGCAGGACGGTCCGCCCGCCGAGGTCGACGACCCGGGTACCGGGCCCGGCCAGGGCACGCATCTCGGCGTCCGAGCCGACGGCCACGATGTCCCGGCCGCGCACGGCCACGCCCTCCGCGACCGTGAACGCGTCGTCGAGGGTGAGGACCTGACCGCCGGTCAGGACGAGGGTGGGGGTGCTGTCGCTCACGCGAGGCCTTTCCGCGCAGTCGGAGGAGGGGGCGGTCACCGGGTCGTCCGGGGACCGAGGAAGGCGAGGCCCGCACCCGCCACCAGGGCCACGCCCTGGGCCATCTGCTGCCAGAAGGCGGGCACGTTCAACAGGGTGAGGCCGTTCTGCAGACAACCGAGGAACAGCACGCCGAGCAGCACCCCGAACACCGAGCCGCTGCCACCGCTCAGCGCGACCCCGCCGAGCAGCACCGCCGTCAGCACAGTCAGTTCGAAGCCCGCCCCCGACGTCCCCGCCACCGCGCTGTCCAGCACCGACGCCTTGATCGCGCCGGCCAGCGCCGCCGCCACCCCCGTCACCACGAACAGCGCGAACGGCGCCCGGCGCACCGCGATGCCCGACAGATGGGCCGCCTCCCGGTTCACCCCGATCGCGAAGACATGCCGCCCCGCCGGGGTGAACGCCAGGAACAGCGCGCCCGCCGCCAGCACCAGCGCGGCGATCACCACCGGCGCGTCCACCCCGGCGATCCGCGAGCCGCCCAGCCAGGCGAACCCGGGCCCGAAACCGCTCAGCGGCAGCGGGAACACCTGCTGTGCCAGCCCGCGCACGGCGGTCAGCATGCCCAGCGTCACGATGAACGCCGACAGCCCCAGGTGGCAGCAGAGCACCCCGTTCACGGCGCCCACCGCCGCGCCCACCGCCAGCGCGCCGAGCACCGCGACCACCGGAGACTGGTGCTGCTCCCCGGCGAGCCAGCCGGCCACCAGACCGCCCAGGGCGAGTGTGGAACCCACCGACAGATCGAGATACCCGCTGATCACCAGCAGCGCCAGCGGGACGGCCACGACGGCGAGTGTCGCCGCGTCGGTGGCGATGCCGCGCAGATTGCCCGCGTCGAGGAAACTGCCCGTCGTCACCTGGAAGACCAGCACCATCACGGCGAGGACGGCGAGCAGCGGATGACGGCGTACGGCGGTGAGCCGCCCGTACGGCCTCACCCGCGCGGCGGTCAGAGTGGTCATGCTGCTCCTTCGTGGACGGCGGACAGCAGCGCTGTCTCGGTGAGTTCGGGTCCGCTCAGCTCGCCGACGACCCGGCCGGCCGCGACGATCAGAGCGCGGTGGGCGAGCGCGACGACCTCCTCGGGGTCGTTGGACGCGAACAGCACAGCGGTGCCGCGCTCGGCGGCGAGGGTGCGGACGACGCCGTAGATCTCCTGGCGGGCGCCGATGTCGACGCCCTGCGTGGGCTCGTCGAGGAGCAGGACGTCCACCTCGCGTGCCTCGTTGATCCAGCGGCCGAGGACGAGTTTCTGCTGGTTGCCGCCGGAGAAGGAGGCGGCGGGGAGGTCCGGGCGGGCCGGGCGCAGGGCGACCTTCTCGGACAGCGTGCCGAAGATCCGGCGTTCGGTTCGGGCGGAGCGGATTCCGTGCCGGGCTGTTCGGCGGATGCTCGGGAGCAGGGCGTTGTCCTGCGCGCTGAGGATCGGGAACAGTGCTTGGCCGCGCCTGTCCCCGGGGACCAGGGCGATACGTGCCGCCAAGGCGTCCGAGGGGCGGGAGGGGCGGACGGTCCGGGTGCCGACATGGATGGTTCCGGCGGTCGCGGGGTGTCTGCCGTAGATCGTTTCCAGGAGGCTGGTGCGGCCGGAGCCGGTCAGGCCGTACAGGGCGACGATTTCGCCTTCGGCGACGGTGAGATCGATGGGGCCGAAGCGGGGGCCGCGCAGAGCGTCGAGGGTGAGGCGGTTCGACTGCGGGTGCGGGTCTCGTCGTGGCTGGTCGCGCAGTTCCCCGCGCCCCTTTCGGGTGGGGCCGGTGATCGCTGTGACCAAGTCCCGGCGGGATTGGCCCGCCATCTGTGCGTGGTGGGAGACCCTTCCGTCCCGCAGTACCGTCACCTCGTCCGCCAGGCGTTCCACCTCTCCCAGCAGATGGGTGACGTAGACGATCGCCAGGCCCTGGGTGCGCAGGTCCTCCACCCGTTCGGCCAGGGCCTCGCTCTCCGCGCCGGAGAGGGCGGCTGTCGGCTCGTCCAGGACCAGGACCGAGGCGCTGCGGCTGAGGGCCTTGGCGATCTCGACCAACTGGCGCTGGCCCATGGGGAGTTCGCCCACACGGGCGCGGGGGGAGCAGGTGGCGGCGACCCGTTCGAGCAGGCCGGCGGCGACCGTCTCCTGGGCGCGGCGGTCGATCCGGCCGTGCCGGGTCCACTCCTGGCCGAGGAAGATGTTCTCGGCCACCGTCAGGGAGTCGACGACGCTGAGCGTCTGGAAGATGATCGCCACCCCGGCGGCGATCGACTCGCGGGGGCTCAGCCGGGTGTGGGAGGTGCCGCCCACCTCGATGGTGCCCGCGTCCGGCGGGAAGGCCCCGCCGAGGCAGCGGATCAGGGTGGACTTGCCGGCGCCGTTGTGGCCGAGCAGCGCGTGCACCCGGCCGCCCGGGACGGTGAGGTCGACGCCGTCCAGGGCACGGACACCGCCGAAGGACTTGGTCAGCCCCCGGATCCGCAGATGGGGTTCGGTCATCGCCGGCACCTAGGAGTTCTGGGCGAGCAGGGCGTCGATGCGCGCGCTGTCGGTGGGCCCGACCAGGGTGATCGGCACCTGGACACCGGGGTTCGCCTTCCCGGCGGCCACCGCGAGCGGCACGTCCACGATCGCGTCGGCGATGTCCCTCGGCGCGAGCGCGGCGGAGGCGCGGTAGAAGGTGCCCTGCTTGATCGCGAGGAGGGAGGGGGCGGCGCCGTCCTGTCCGCCGACGAACGTCCTCGCGTCGGTCGTCTTGCGGCCCGTCTGCTGGAGCGCCTTGAAACCGCCGTAGGCCGCCGCGTCCGTGACGCCGAGGACGAGGTTGAGGTCGGGGTGCTTGGCGAGGACGGCCCGGGTCTTCGACAGACCGGTGTCCGGGTCGATGGCCTGCTCCTGTGCGACGACGTCCACGCCCGGGGCCTTCGCGGTGAACGCGTCGACCATGCCCTTGGTGCGCTCACGGCCGAGCTGGATGGTGCTGTCGGTGAGGAAAGCGATCTTGCCCTTGCCGCCCAGCGTCTCGTTGGCCCATGTCGCGGCCGCCTCACCGAGGAGCCGGCCGCCCTCCAGGAAGCTGAACTGGATGTCCGCGCTCTGGTGTTCGAGCGATCCGCCGTACGTCACCCAGATCAGCCCCGCGTCCAGCGCCCGCTTCGCCAGCGCCTCGGCGGCCTCGAAGACCATCGGGAAGGACACGATCGCCGGCACCTTCCTGGAGACCCAGGTGGTGAGGTTGGCGGCCTGGGTGTCGGCGCTGCTCGCGTCGCTCGTGGTCAGCAGGGAGACGCCGTGCTTCTTCGCGGCGGCGGTGGAAAGCTTGACGAGGGTCGCGTAGAGGGGGAGCTGGGTGAACGGGTAGTCGAGGCCGATCTGCTTCAGCTCCGAGGTCCTCGCCGAGGGCGTGCCCGCGGCCTCGGCCGTGCTCGCGCCCGAGGGGGCCGAGCAGCCCGCGGCGCCGAGCGCCCCGGTCGCCACGGCACCGGCCGACCAGGCGAGGAAGCGGCGGCGGGAAGCCGTGGGGGTGAGGGCGTACGGGGATCTGGACATGACGGAACTCCCGGGGAAGGCGGCCCGGCACGGCGGGCGTCGGCTGTGCCGAACAGGAAAGACCCGTGCGCCGCGCCCCGCCATCCGTAGAAATACCGACCGGCGCCGGGTCCCGTGAACACCTTGTGGGGCTCGCCCGTCGCCCCTATCGTTAGGGTCCAAATAACTCGCCCGTCATCTCCTGCCGGTCATCTCCTGCCCGCCAGTCCCGCCCGTCAGAGAACTCCCCGGAGGCCCGCGTGTTCGGTCACCGGCAGATCGCCGCCGCCGCCCGCATCGGCATGCTCACCCGGGAACGGGACACCGCCGGCGCCTGCGCCGAGGCCGTCGCGGAGCTGGGCCGGGCCCTGCCCCTCGACGCGGTCACCCTGCTCTGCATCGACCCCGTCTCCCGCACCCATGTCCAGGTCGCGGGCCTCGGCTACACCGCCGAGGGTTCCCAGGCCCTGGCCACCGAGTTCGTCGCCACGCCCTGGTACGACCACGTCGTGGGCCGTGATCTGCCGATGTCCATCTCCGAGGACGCCGACGACGCCCCGGGCCCGCGCTTCCGGCAGGGCTGGTTCTACGCCGAGCGGGTCCGGCCGACCGGCTTCCGCGACGGCCTGACCGGGGCACTGCGGCACGCCGGGCGGCTGGTCGGCCTGGTGCATCTGTCCACCGAGGGGCGGGACGTCTACGACACCGAGGCGCGCCGTCTGCTCGCCTCGCTGCTGCCCGCCCTCGGCGCCCTCGCCGACCCGGCCGATCCGCGCGACCTGCCCGTGGGAGCACGGGCCGCACTGTTCGCCGCGGGCGGGGTCGTCGACCTGCCGGGCCGGGAACGCGCCGAAGTCCTGCACGACCCGGACTTCCGGCGCCTCGCGGAGGCGTTCGAGGCCTCCGGAGGGCTCCGGCTGCGGATGCTGTGGCCGGTCGGCGCCGACTGGTGCCGGGTGGTGCTGCGCCGTCGTGCCGTCGGCCCCGTGCGGGAGGCGGTGCTGGTCACCGAGGTGCCCGCCGCACTGCCGTACGGCGTCAGCCCGCGCGAGCTGGAGGTGCTCACCCGGGCCGCCACCGGCCAGACGAACCAGGCCATCGCGCAGGCCCTCTACCTGTCACCGCGCACCGTGCACAGCCATGTCGAGCACCTCCTGCGCAAGACCGGCTGCGCCTCCCGCGCCGAGGCCACCGCCCTGGCGGTCCGCGACGGCGTCCTGCGCCCGGCCCCCGAGCACCTCGCCCACTTCGTGGAGCGGGTCCCGGCCGACTGAGCGGGCGAGCAGGCCGCGCCCCCGGGCGCACACCGGCTCAGGGCCGCGCCGTTGGGCCCAGCGCGACGTCGGTGATCATGTCCTCCTGCCCGCCGACCATGCCGCGCCTTCCGGCGGAGGCGCCCCGCCCGGCTCGCCCCCGCCGCGCGGACGGCGGCGCTCGGACTGTCCCGGGTGCTGCGGGCGCGGCTTGAGGGCCGGGAACCCGCTACAGGTCGGGCGCCGCCAGGCCCGCCCCGGAGTCCGGGTCGGGGTTGAACACCGGGTGGTAGCTCTCCGGCGGCGCCAGATAGGCGGCGGTCGGCACCCCGCCCGTGTCGATGACGATCTGGTCCACGGCGATCCCCGGATCGACCATGAAGATCCGCAGGACATGCTCGCCGGGCTCGGCGACCGTCACCGTGGCGGTCAGCTTCTCGACCCCCTCCTCGACATTGCGCGCCCAGGCGTCCCCCCGGTTGCCGGTGGCCACGTTCTGCCCCGTCAGCACGGCCACCGGCCCGTCGTCGAGGCCGACCGCCAGCCGTCGCGCACCCCGCTCGTCCAGCGAGGGCAGCCGGAACACCGTGACGGGGAAGACGCCCGTGCTCGTGAAGCGCACCCGGTACCGCAGCTCCGGGGCCCGCGCGGCGTACTCCCCGGTGATCGCCGCCGCCGTGGACGGCACCGCCTCCACCGCGCCCGTACGACGGCCCAGACCGCGCACGGTCCGCCAGCCGGCCCCGCTCCGCGCCACCCGCCGCCCGGTGTGCACCGCGTCGATCGAGACACAGCCGTCGGCCTCCACGAACCCGCGTGCCCTGCGCCGGGCCCGCTCTCCGTCGTTGACCACCCGCAACGGCACCTCGAACCGCCCGTCGGCACCGGTGAAGACGACCACGGCGTCGAGGGTGCCCTCGGGGGCCAGCGACCAGTCGACGTCCACCCACACCCGGGTCTGCTCGGTGAGCGAGCCACCGGTGGCGCTCAGCGTCACCCAGGGGCGGTCCGCCTCTGCGGCCCAGGTCAACGGCAGGAAACCGGTGTTGAAGACGTCCACGAACCGCCGGCCGCGGGTGGTGGAGGAGAAGGAGAGCGGACGGGCCGTGCCGGTCTCGTTCCCCTCGGCGGCCACGCCGAGCCCGGACGTCTCCTGCCGGGCCACCCGGGTGACGGCCGGACGCCCCGGGGCCTTGGGGATCTGCGAGGGATAGGGATTGATGTATCCGTCCCATTTCCCGCCCGCCACCTGGGAGTTGTACCGCGCCGTGAGCGCCGCCTCCGCCGTGTGCGCGGCCTCGGCGAGATCCGCGAGGCGGTTGGCCCCGGCACCCCGGCCCTGTCGTACCGCGAGCGTGTTGCGGTCCGCCCAGTAGTACTTCAGATTCATCAAGTAGGCGCCGTGCACCGGATATTCGACCAGCTCGTAGTAGGCGTCCCGGCAGGCGTCCGGCAGTTCGGCGCCGACCGCCCGGACCCGCTCCAGCAGCCGGTCGTACGCGGCCATCCGGCGTCCCGCCTCGTCCCCGTGGTGGACGACCGAGAAGACGTTCCGGTCGATGAACTCCGGTCTGCGCTCGGCCGCCAGCCGGTAGTACTCGCTGCGGATCGCCGCCGTCTCCCGCGCGTGACGCCGCCCGAACAGCCGCCCGTACCACTCCACCAGGAAGCCCTCGACGTCTTCGGCGCCCCATCGGTCGACGTCCCAGGCCAGGTCCATACAGAACGACAGCCCGGTCTCGATCGACTTGACGTCACCGACGTTGAAGATCCACATCCGGTCCACGCCGTGCTCGTACACCCGCCGCAACTCCTGCCAGACCTTGGCGAGTTGTGTGGTGTCCAGCCACAGATAGCTGCGCGGGCGCCCCCAGTAGGAGAGGTGGTAGTAGATCCCGTTGCCGCCGGCCCGGGCGCGTTCCGCCTCGTCCGGGAGCTGGCGCATGTTGCCGTGGTTGTCGTCCGGCCAGATCAGCGTCACGTCGTCGGGGACCTCGACACCCGCGTTGTACAGGTCCAGGACCTCCTTGTACGGGATGAAGATCTGCGGCTCGGCCGCCGCGCCGACCTCCTCGGCGAGGATCCGGCGCTGGTCGGCGACGATGGCGTTCATCACCGCGACCTTCTCCGGGATCGTCGTGGCGTTCCTCGTCTCCAGCGCGGTGTCGTGCAGCCCGCGCATCCCGATCGTCCAACTGCTCTCGTAGGCCGCGTTCTCCCGGGCCCTGGCCCTCCAGTAGTCGGAGATCACGGCCGGGTTGACCGTGTAGTCGTAGACCGGCAGGCTCCCGTCCGCGGCCCGGTGCGCCTCCGCCCAGGGCGCCCACTCGTGCACCCCGTTGCGCAGCAGCGCCTCCGGGTGGCTGGAACCGACCACGATGCCGTACCGGTCGGCGAGTTCGGGGTTCTCCCGGTACTCGTTGAAGAAGTCGGAGTACGGATGCATCGCCGGCCACAGGTAGTTGGCCTTGAGACGCAGCAGCAGTTCGAAGATGCGCTGGTACGTCTTCGGGCCGATGTTCTTGTCCGGCTCCTGGGTGCGGTGCGACCAGGTGGTCAGATTCTGCTCGTCGTTGATGAAGACACCCCGGTAGCGGACGGAAGGCTCCAGCCGTACGAGCGGCCCGGCGGGCACGGTCACGTCGTCCCGCCGCTCGACCGGTACGTCCGCCCACCAGTACCAGGGTGTGACACCGATGCGCTCCGAGGTGTCGTACACGCCGTACACCGTGCCACGCCGGTCGCTGCCCGCGATCACCAGAGCTCGGTCCACACCGGGCGCCGGGCGGTCGACCACCTGGGTGACCGAGGCCTCCCAGCGGCCCCGCACCCGGGAGACGTCCAGCCGCCCCTGCGCCACGAGCCGGTCGATGAGCGGGCTGGCGCCGAGAGTGCCGATCAGGACGAGGGCCGCGGCGCGGTCCGGCAGGGTGTCCCGCAGTTCCGGCCGGACCCCGGTCACCCGCTCCACATCCGCCTGAAGGTCACCGGCGACACGCAGGACCGCCGGATCGTCGGCCGCGTCCACATACAGGGCGACGGCGCTGCCGTCCCGCACGAGTGCGAAGTCCGGGCGGCCCGGCGCGGCCTCGGCACGGGACGCCGGAAGCGCGGCGGGGAGCAAGGGGGCGGCGCCGGCGGCGGCCATCCCGCGCAGAAACGCCTTGCGGGTCAACGGCCACGGGCCCTTGGGGGCGGAGTGCGACACGAGACGCTTTCCCTTCCGTGCGGTGCGGCGGACGGCGGGTGCTGGTGCCTGGCAGGGGCATGCCAGAAAGCGCTTGCTGTCCGGCACCCTAGGTCAGCCCCACGAGACCCGTCCATAAGCGTGCGCGGATCAGTCGCCCCGCAGCCGGTCGCGCTGGAGCCGCCTGGCCAGGGCACGGCGCACCGAGGCCGAGGTGGCCGGAGGTTCGCCCTGAGCGGGCAGGTCGAGTCCGCGGCTGATCACGTCGTACGCGGCCCGGAATCCGGGGGGCAGTTCCGTGGCGCTCACCCTCAGGTCGGCCTCGACGAGTCGTCGCAGCGCGTCGACGTGCTGCGGGGTGAAGCGCTTCCTGCCTCGGCCGAGGGCGTCGAGGTGCCGGGTGCAGTGGGCCGTGCCGTCGAGGAGCTCGGAGATCTCCTCGGCCAGACCCCACAGGCGTCCCTCGAGCCATGGGGCGTCGGGCTGGTCGAGGGTGAGCGCCGGAGGGGCCGCCGGGGCGTCCCGGTGTTTCGTCATCTGCTTGGACACGGCCGGCTGGCTCATCCCGGCGAGCCGGGCGATGGTGTCCTGCGTCCAGCCGAGCCCGGCGAACACCTGGATCATCTCGGCCCGCAGCGCACGCATCTCCTCGCCCGCGCGGATGACCTCGTTGATCTCCGAGAGCATGCGCTCGGCCTGCTCTTCGGTCAGCGTCCCGGGCGCGCCGCCCCTGCTCTCCTCACCTGCCACAACCCGGTTATACACCCTGATCGGCTCGTGTCCGATCGCCATAACCAGGTTGTACAACCAGGTTATGAGTGTCAGGATCCAGCGCATGCCCACTTTCTGCGCCCCTGACGGCACCCGGCTCGCCTACCGAGAGACGGGCACCGGAACCCCCCTCGTCTGTGTCCCCGGCGGCCCCACGGACTCCTCCTACCTCGGGGATCTCGGCGGTCTTTCCGCGTATCACCGGCTGATCGTCCTGGACCTGCGCGGCACGGGGCGGTCCGCGATCCCCGAGGACACCTCCTCGTACCGCTGCGACCGGCTCGTCGACGACGTCGAGGCCCTGCGTGCGCAGCTCGGACTGCCCCGGATGGATCTCCTCGGCCACTCCGCCGGGGCGAACGTCGTGACGCAGTACGCGGCCCGGCATCCCGGGCGGATCGGGCGGCTCGCGCTCGTCACCCCGGGGACCCGGGCCGTCGGTATCGAGATCACCGGCGCGACACGGCGTGAGCTCGCACGGCTCAGGAAGGACGAGCCGTGGTTCCCGCAGGCCTACGCCGCCCTGGAGGTGCTCACCGGGGGCGGGCACGCGGACGCGGAGGCGATCGCCCCCTTCTTCCACGGCCGTTGGGACGAGGCCGCCCGGCGGCACCATGCGCGGGCGCGCCCGGCCGACGAACGGATCGCCGCCCGCTTCGGGGCCGAGGGGGCGTTCACCCCCGCGACCACCCGCGCCGCGCTGGCCGCCTTCTCCGCCCCGGTCCTGCTGCTCGCCGGTGAGTTCGACGTCAACAGCCCGCCCCGCTCGGTCGCGGAGCTCGCCGAACTGTTCCCGGACGCGGCTCTCGTCGTCCAGCCGGGAGCGGGGCACTACCCCTGGCTGGACGACTCCGCGCAATTCGCCGGCACCGTCTCGGCGTTCCTGGCGGCGGCGACCGACCTCAGCGGCACAGGGCGAACAGGTCGTCCTCGAACGTCGGGAACTCGGCCTTCGCCCCCTCGATGACCGCGAGCGCGGGACGGCGCGGGGTGGTGGCGTGCCGCGCCGCCAACTCGGCGAGTTCCGGCCGGGGACGGACATCGCGGTCCGGGTGGATCGCGGCCTCCATCGGGCCGTAGCCGTCGGCGAGGACCCACAGGAAGTCCGACAGGTTCCCCGCCACCACCCCGACCTCGCCCTCCGAGCCGAGGAACACCACCGGCTGCTCGGTGAGCGGCAGCCCCGGGCGCACACACCACAGGGCGGCGAGCCCGCCCGTACCGTCCTGGCCGAACACCCGGTAGGCGGTGCCGTCGAGTTCGTGGTTGCCGGTCCAGCTGCGGATCCAGTCGGTGGTCTCCTCGGCGGAGTCGAAGGCGTCGTACGGCTCGAAATCGAAGCCGTCGCCGTCCTCGTAGGGGAAGTCCGCCGTGGCCACCTCGGCCAGGGCGGGCGGGAAGCGTCGGTCGTCGGTGATCGTCTCGGTCATGGACGCAGGCTAGCCGGGGCCACCGACAACGCCCCGCGGGGTTGTTATGACCGCTGTCATGATGGATGCTGCCCAGCGGCAGCCGTCATCGACGCACGGGAGAGGATCGCAGTGGGGGACACCGTCGCACGCGGCCTGTGGGAGCGGTTCGAACCGGTCCACGGTCTGGTCTACTTCACCCCCGAGGTCCGCAGGGCCGCCGACGACCTGGGTCTGCGGGGCTTCTGGATGGGGTACTTCGCCCTGCGCGCGGCTCCGCTCGGCGCCGCGCCCGCCTCGGTGGTCACCAGCTGCTTCTACGTCTTCCACCCCGACCGTGTCACCCGAGCCGTGCCGGACGCGTGGGGGTACGCCGATCCGGCGGACGTGCTCGCGGCACGCGCGCGTGCGGTCGGGGCCGCCATGACCGGCGTCTACGGACCGGAGGCCGTCGCCTCCGAGGAGATGGCCGAGGCGGCCGATCTGGCCTGGGCGGCGGCCGAGGCGGCGGACACGGCGGGGCGGGTGCTCGGCGCCGCCAACCAGGCGCTCGCCCGCCCGGACGAGCCGCACATCAGACTCTGGCAGGCCCTGACCACCCTGCGCGAACACCGCGGCGACGGCCATGTCGCCGTCCTCGTCGCGCGGGGTGTGGGGCCGGTCGAGGCGATGGTGCTGAAGTGCGCGGCGGGGGAGTCGGACGAGGAGGCGCAGCGGACGACCCGCAAGTGGGACGCGGAAGCGTGGCGGGCGGCGCGGGCCCGGCTGGGTGCGCGCGGCTGGCTCGACGAGGACGGGCACCTCACCAAGGAGGGGGCGGCCGCCCGCGACGAGATCGAGGCCGACACGGATGCCGCGGCCGCCCAGCCCTGGGACGCGCTCGGCACGGAGGCCACCGCCCGCCTCGCCGACCTGCTCACCCCCCTGGCCCGGACCGTCCTGGACTCGGGGATCGTCCCGCCCGCCAACCCGGTGGGACTGACCAGGGGTTCCTGGGGGAGCGACGGGAGGTGATCCCGCACGGGGGCGGGGGACCGCCGAGTGCGGTGCGGTGGGGTGGGGTGCGCGGGCCGCTGATCGGGCCGGTTCGGCTCTGTCGCCGTAGCCACGAACATCGGCAGGGCCGGGAACAGCCGGTCGGCGGTGCTGTTGGCCTTGATGGGGCCGATGGGGGTGAGTGAGCGAAGTTTGGTGGGAGTTCGCCGGTTTTTGATGTGGGCGAAGCCGGTGGACACCGACGGGGTCGGATATGTCGTTGTCCAGGCCGCGGAAGCCGAGGTCCGCGAGGGCCCCAAGGCCGACGGCGCGCAGGTGGGCCGGGACGGAAAAGTTCTGCCGGTCTGCCTTTCCCGTGCGGCGCTGGGTGGGGATGAGAGTGCCGTCGATCAGGACCACTTCCCTGCCCTGCCCGGCGACTTTCCACAGGGCGCGATCCAGGCGCGGGGCCCGCGCGGCAAGGAGGGTGATCAGCTTGCCGCGCCAGCGGCGGACCGGTGGACTCGGACACGTTGTTGCCGCCGGCCATGTGGGTGGAGAGGTGCGGTCGGCCTCAAGCCGAACGAACGCAAAGCCGACAAGCGCAGTACTCACCCCAACCGTTTTCGACCATTAAAAATACGACTTCGAGCCCTGTATGTTCATTAATCTGCCGGCTTGGAGATGAGCCGCGACCGTGCGATTCTTGTTGCGGTGGCGCGAATGGGTAAACGGGGAAGGGGCGAGAAGAAATGGATTGCCTTAGTGGAAACCCTGCGGTAGCGATCGTTCAATTTGCCCTCACTCTCGGAATGGCCTCCTTGGTGATGTATTGTCTACTGAAAGGTAAATTCCAGATCGCATTTATGGTGGCGTGCGGGGGATTAGTTTTTATTTCCGCGTTGGGGGCTTACTCTCCAGGTGTTTGCCCCTGACGTCCGAATGTGCGTCGCATGGTCTCTCTCAGATTTACAAGGGCTTGACCTGGACTATCAGGATCAACTCCTGAGGTCAGTAAATTCCTTCTCTTTGCGTTGAGCTCGTAACCCGATCACGAGCGGGCCTTCTTGAGTCGCCTCCAGTAGATGAGGCTGCGGCGGAGTTTGCCCAGACCCTGGATGTTCGGGGAACCCTTGCGGGAGCGGGATGCCGTCGACGAGGGCGAGGGTCTGGGTGACGTCGTTGACGTTGGCTGCGGTGGTGATGACCTTGAGCGGGGTGCCGCGTCCGTCGTGGATCAGGCTCCCCCTTCTTCGCGCGGACGTGGGAGCCGTCCACGCACGCGCGGGACCAGTCGAGTTCGCCGACCGCGTTGGGTCCGGCGAGCAGGATGCGGTGCAGCTGGTCGAAGACGCCGGCCTTCTGCCAGCGGTCCAGGCGCCGCCGGCAGGTCTGTCCGGAGCCGAACCCCAGCTCCAGGGGCAGCGGTTGCCGGGCTACGTCGTTGAACAGACGGCCGAGTCGTCACACATCGCGAACGGCCGAATCATCACACCGGTCACGGGGGCTTCCTGCCTCACCGCGCTGCACGGGCACGTGTGCTGTCTTACCGGCGCCCCACTCCGCGCAGTTTGCAAGCGCCGTTTCGCACAATCTGCGGATCGTTGTCGTACGGATTGGAGCGTGTGCTGGATCACGTCCAGTTCTAACCTTCTCTAACGGAGTTGGGCGGTTCACAGAAACTGGGAGGTGGTTGCGCGTGGAAGCGGAGCCGACTGTTCAGATCGACTCGGAGCGAGTAGTGGTCACCAAGTGGTGCTTCGCGCCGGGTGCACAGACGGGCCATCACGTTCATGCGTACGACTATGTGGTGGTTCCTCTGGTCACCGGAACGGTGCGGGTGGAGGACGCGGACGGCGGACGCGAGGTGGAGATGGAGGCAGGTGTCTCTTACACGCGCTCTGCCGGCGTCGCACACAGCCTCGTCAACATCAACGCCTACGAGTTCAGCTTCGTCGAAATAGAACTCAAGGAGAACCCGGCGCGGTAACCGTCATTCCCTTCGCTCCCCTCCCCGACCCCGAGGATTGTTCCTGTGACCTCACACAATGGCTTCCATCCTGACCTGTCCGACACGACGACCAGCCCGCTGCCCGAGACACGCAGGCGAGTCCACCACATCCGCGCCGACGACCTGGACAACCACACCGCACAGACCGAAGGCATGCGCCGCTTCGCCGCGATCAGCGGCGCTGGTGTCGGCTCGGAACGGATATGGATGGGCCAGACCACGGTCGCCCCCGCCACCGCCTCCGCCGACCATCACCACGGTGACTCCGAGACCGCCATCTACATCGTCAGCGGCCACCCCGAATTCGTCTTCCTCAGCGACCCAGCCGACAACACAACCCAACCCGAAGAAGTACGCCTGCGCACCGGACCGGGCGACTACATCTTCGTGCCGCCCCACGTCCCCCACCGCGAAGAAAACCCCCACCCCAACGACGAAGCCGTCGTCGTCATCGCCCGCAGCACACAAGAGGCCATCGTCGTCAACCTGCCAAACCTCTACGTACTTCCATCCACACAACACTGACAACCCAGTCAGAGCATCGTTCCGCCGTGGGACACCTGAGGGGTTCGGACTGCAACGCAATGTGACAGCGCCAGGCGGCCCCGCCGTCGTCTGGGTTGCCGACCAGGCCCGTGGCCGCATTCGTGTCCGTCATGGTGGTCGGCCCCTCGATCGGCTATTTCGCGATGGTGGCGGCGAGCCTCGACAGCGGCTCCGCCAGCGCGTTGACCGCGTCCGACAGCTGCCTGCGGTCGGCCTCGCCGAGCTTGTCGTAGGACGTGAAGCCGTATGACGTCCTGTCCACGCGGTACTTGTCGAACATCGCGTTCGGCCTGGCGAAGCGATGGTCCAGTTCGGTCACCAGCGCCGTGTCGTTCTCCTGCCCGACCGCCTTGAGCAGCAGCTCGGACGCCTTCTGTGCGCCCTCGATGTTGGCCGTGAAGTCGACCAGGTCGGTGTGCGAGCAGGGCTCCTCCTCGCCGGTGACCATGCTGGTGGCGGCCTCGTCGAGCAGTTCCTTGGTGCCGTCGGCCATGGAGGTCGCGGTGATTTCCGCCTTGCCGATGCGGCTCTGCCAGTCACTGAAGTCGGTGATCAGCTGGTCGGCCAGGTGCCTGCCGTAGAACTCGGTGAGCTTGGCGACGGCGAGGGTGACGTATTCGTCCTTGTCGTACAGGTCCATGTGGGTGGCCCCGTCGAGGACGAACAACTCCTTGGGCTCGGCCGCCTGCTCGATCGCTTCCCGGCTGAAGCAGGCGCTCTCCGCCTCGGAGCCGGCGATCATCAGCAGGGGGCGGGGCGAGATCAGCTCGATCATCGCGTACGAGTCGTACTGGGCGAGCTGGTCGACGCTGCGCGGTACCCATCCCCGGATCGCTCGGGGGTGGTAGCCACGCGGGGTGCGGTAGAACTCGAACGTCTCCCGGAACTGCTTGGTTCCAGTCTCCAGCAGTTCCTCGGCGTCGTCGGGGATCCACGCCGCCGACTGCGGGTGTGCGCCACGTGCTTGTGTGGTGCGCGCCGCACCGGCCTGGTCGAGCATGGCCTGAAGGATCGCCGGTTCCTGTGTGCGGCCCAGTCCCTCACGGAACACCGGCCCGAGGTCCACGGCGCTGACCGTGGCGACGGCCATGACGCGGTGGTCGGTCTGCGCGGCGTAGGGGACGTAACCACCGGACGCGCAGATACCCAGAGCGCCGATGCTGTCCGGGTCGGTGTCGTGACGGGTGGGGTTCTCCATGCCACGCGGCTCGCCCTCGCTCTCGCCGGTTTCCCCGGGACCGGTTCGCGTTGCCGGGCGAGGCGGTGGAGTGCGTCGCCCGGAAGGTGCCGGTACCCGCCGGCGAGCTGGACGCGTACGAGTGGAGCGGTCGGACGGTCGATCACCACCGTGCGCGGATCCGCGGGCGCCGGCCCGTGTCGGGCTGAACAGTCCGCCGGCCCCGGAACCAGGCGAGCCGCTGACGGTCCGCATGCGGGTGGTCAGCGGCTTGCGCGGCCCACGAGGCGAGCCGTACCGCGGAGAGAACCGCAGCAGCACGGCGAAGCCCAGGAGCGTCGCACCGCGCTTGCCGGACACGAACCCCTGCTCGTCCTTCGACAGGGTCCAGCGCCCGGCCGGGTCGTCCAGATCCGCCCCGGAGTCACCCAGACGGGTGCTGCTCGCGCCGGTACTGGGCGGTCGACGTCACCAGCGTCGCCGTGGTAACGCGAAGGGCCCTCGTGAAGTGCGCGCTCCGCTCTGAGTGCGACAACGTCACCCGGTGCCCCCACTTCACCCTGCTCCCGAGGGCGACAGCACCGGTGTCCGCTCAGTAGGCTCCCGGACATGCGGATCTCCGTCTCCTCGGACATGGACGAACCCGTGGCCCGCGCCCTCGTCTCGGAGCTGCGCGGTCGCGGGCACGACGTCGTGACCCACGGCGCGCTGCGCCCCGGCGACGACCCGCAGTGGGCGGTGTGCTCGGAGGTGGCGGCGCGGGACGTGTCCGCCGGGATCTCGGAGCAGGCCGTGGTGTGCTGCTGGACCGGCACGGGCGCGTCGATCGCCGCCAACAAGGTGCCCGGTGTGCGGGCCGCCCTGTGCGCCGACGCCTACACCGCCGACGGCGCCCGCCGCTGGAACGACGCGAACGTCCTCGCCCTCAGCCTGCGTCTGACGTCCGAGCCGCTGCTCAAGGAGATCCTGGACGCCTGGTTCGGCGCGGAGCCCAGCCCGGACGCCGAGGACCGCCGCAACGTGCGGCACATCGCCGGCCTCGACACGGACCGGGCCTAGGGACCCCGCCCCGAAGCGCCCGCCCCGGCAGCACCCCTCGCCCCTTAAGGACGCATCCGCTCGGCCGTATGGGCCGGTCGGCCCTGTCGGGTGCCCGCAGGACCGGACAGAGTGGGGAGGTACGGACCGGCACGCACCTGCGCGCGACCCCCATCCGGAAGGGAACCCGTGATGCCCGTCGAACCGCAGCAGTCCTCCGTCCGGCTGTCCGACGACGAGCTCAGGACACTGCACGCCCACTGGCGCGCCGCGAACTACCTGTCCGTCGGCCAGATCTACCTCATGGCCAACCCGCTGCTCACCGAGCCGCTGCGCCCCGAGCACGTCAAGCCGAGGCTGCTCGGCCACTGGGGCACCTCACCGGGCCTCAACCTCGTGTACACCCACCTCAACCGGGTGATCCGGGGCCGTGATCTGAACGCCCTGTGCGTATGGGGCCCCGGGCACGGCGGCCCGGCGGTGGTCGCCAACTCCTGGCTGGAGGGGTCGTACACCGAGACCTATCCCGACGTCACCCGGGACGCGCCCGGCATGGCCCGGCTGTTCCGGCAGTTCTCCTTCCCCGGCGGCATCCCCAGCCATGTCGCCCCCGAGACGCCCGGCTCGATCCACGAGGGCGGCGAGCTCGGCTACTCCCTCTCCCACGCCTACGGCGCCGCGCTCGACAACCCCGACCTGCTGGTGGCCTGTGTGATCGGCGACGGCGAGGCGGAGACCGGGCCGCTGGCCGCCTCCTGGCACTCCAACAAGTTCCTGGACCCGGTCCACGACGGCGCGGTCCTGCCCATCCTCCACCTCAACGGCTACAAGATCGCCAACCCGACCGTGCTGGCCCGCATCCCCGAGCCGGAACTCGACGAGCTGCTGCGCGGATACGGCCACGACCCCATCCACGTCACCGGCGACGAGCCGTACGCCGTCCACCGCGCGATGGCGCAGGCCATGGACACCGCCCTGGACCGCATCGCCGCCCTGCAACGCGCCGCCCGGGTGGAGGGCGCCGGGGAGCGGCCGCGCTGGCCCGTCATCGTGCTGCGCACCCCGAAGGGCTGGACCGGGCCCGCCCATGTCGACCGGCTGCCCGTGGAGGGCACCTGGCGCGCCCACCAGGTCCCGCTGTCCGCCGTCCGGGACAACCCCGACCACCTGCGCCAGCTGGAGGCCTGGCTGCGCTCCTACCGGCCCGAGGAACTCTTCGACGCCCACGGCGCACCCCGCCTCGACGTCCTCGCCTGCGTCCCCGACGGCCCCCGCCGCCTCGGCGCCACCCCGCACGCCAACGGCGGACTCCTCCTGCGTGAACTCCCCCTGCCCGCCCTCGACTCCTACGCCGTCCCGGTCGACAAGCCCGGCACGACCCTGCACGAACCCACCCGGGTGCTCGGCCAGTTGCTCGAGGACGTCATGCGGTCCACCGCCGGGCGCCGGGACTTCCGGCTGGTCGGCCCCGACGAGACCGCCTCCAACCGCCTCCAGGCCGTCTACGGCGCGAGCGGCAAGGCATGGCAGGCGCAGACCCTCCAGGGCGACGAACACCTCGACCGGCACGGCCGGGTGATGGAGATCCTCTCCGAACACACCTGCCAGGGCTGGCTGGAGGGCTACCTCCTGACGGGTCGTCACGGTCTGTTCTCCTGCTACGAGGCGTTCGTGCACATCGTGGACTCCATGGTCAACCAGCACATCAAATGGCTGCGGGTGACCCGGCGGCTGCCCTGGCGCGCCTCCATCGCCTCCCTCAACTACCTGCTCACCTCCCACGTCTGGCGCCAGGACCACAACGGCTTCTCCCACCAGGACCCCGGTTTCGTCGACCACATCCTCAACAAGAGCCCCGAAGCCGTACGGGTGTATCTGCCGCCGGACGCCAACACCCTGTTGTCCGTCGCGGACCACGCCCTGCGCAGCCGCGACTACGTCAACGTCATCGTGGCCGGCAAGCAGCCCTGCTTCGACTGGCTGTCCATGGACGCCGCCCGGGTCCACTGCGCCCGCGGCGCCGGGATCTGGGACTGGGCCGGCACCGAGAACGGCAGCCGTGAGCCCGACGTCGTTCTCGCCTGCGCCGGGGACGTCCCGACCCAGGAGGTGCTGGCCGCCGCCCAGTTGCTCCGCCGCAACCTGCCCGAACTCGCGGTCCGTGTCGTCAACGTCGTCGACATCGCCCGCCTCATGCCGAGCGACGAACACCCGCACGGCATGAGCGACTTCGAGTACGACGGACTGTTCACCGTGGACAAGCCGGTGATCTTCGCCTACCACGGCTACCCGTGGCTCATCCACCGTCTTGCCTACCGGCGCGCCGGGCACGGCAACCTGCACGTGCGCGGCTACAAGGAGATCGGCACCACCACCACGCCGTTCGACATGGTGGTCCGCAACGACCTCGACCGCTACCGCCTCGTCATGGACGTCATCGACCGGGTCCCCGGACTCGCGGTGCGCGCGGCGGCCGTACGCCAGCGGATGGAGGACGCCCGGCTGCGCCACCATGACTGGATCCGGGTCCACGGCACCGACCTCCCCGAGGTCGCGGACTGGTCCTGGGGCGGCTGAGACGGCAGGTCACGGGCGGCCGGGCAGGGCGCACGATCGGGGGCGGACGGCGCAGACCGTGGGGCAGGAGGACGGCGCGTGTGCGCCCTGGCACGGCGCCTCGCCCGGTGCTTACAGTGGTCGGCCAGCCCTGCACGCGGATCCGGCGGGGCGACATCCCCGTGGTCCCGGCCGGGCGTCCGCCCGGCCCCCCGGTTCGGCTCCCGCACACCGGCGCGGCTCCCAGGGCGACCGGCGCGAGGACCGCCCGCGCGACAGGCACCATCCGTGACACCGCACGCACCGCGCGCACGAGGGCACCCGCGGCGCGAGCGCGCGTCGACACCACTGGAGGCCGCTGTGTCCCGACCGAGCATCGCCCTGATCGCCGATCCCACCTCGTCCGAAGGCTGCCGGGAGTACCTCGCCGACGCGGTGGAACTGCTCACCGGCGCCCCGCCCGTCCGTGTCGACTCCCGGCACTTCGCGACCGGCGGCCGCGGCCGCGGCGTCCGCGACGGGGGCCGGTTACGGCTCCAGGTCCCCGAGGAGCGGCTGGACTTCGTCCCCGACGTCGTCCTGCTCTACGAGATTCCCCCGCACCGCCGGCGGGACCTCGCCGCCTTCCAGGAACTCCTGGCGACCCATGACGTGGTGACGCTGGGCACCGGAGCAGAGGCCTGGCGGACGGCGACGGAGAAGAACCTCACCGTCGCCCGCTTCCGCCGGGACGGCATCGCCCAGATGGAGACCGTGGTCCTGTCCCGGCCCTCCGTCTGGGAGGCGGCCGACGTGTTCGACCGGCTCGGCGGCGACACCTGGGCCCGGCCCGTCGTCGGCACCGGCGGCGACGACACCTTCCACGTCACCACCCCCGACCTGCTGGAGTACGCCACCGCCTACTACGCCGAGCACGGCACCGACTGGATGCTCTCCCGCGACGCGGGCAACATCACCGCCGACGGACTGCGCCACCAGTTCCGGGTCTTCGTCCTCGGCGGGCAGGTCGTGCACGCCCGTGAGCACCTCCAGCCGGAACCCGACACCCCCTGCAACACCTGCCGGGGCGCCACCCCCGTCCACATCGACCCGCCCGACCTGCCGCCGCGCCTGACCGAGCTGGCCGTCGCGGCAACGGCCTCGGTCGGGCTGCCGTTCGCCGGCGTCGATCTGGCGGTCGAGAACGGCGGGGTCGTCTTCGAGGTCAACGTCCAGCCCGCGTTCGTCGACGGGCGGGTCGAGGTGGAGAAGGTGGCCGTGCCCTACGTCCAGGCCCATCTCGACGCCTTCGAACTGGCGCGCGGCGGCCCGTCCCGGGGGCTCACAGCCTCAGCGTGAACCAGGTGGTCTTGCCCTCGTCCGTCGGCCGCACACCCCAGCCGGCGGCGAGGGCCCGGACCAGGATCAGGCCCCGCCCCGACTCCTCCTCCTCGGCCGCCAGCCGGGGCTGGGGCAGCTGCGGGCTGCGGTCGCTGACCTCGACGGTGAGATCGGTGGCCGTGCGGTGCAGATGCAGCCCGATCGGGCCCTCGGCGTGCAGCACGGCGTTGGTCAGCGTCTCCGACAGCAGCAGCAGCGCGTCGTCGGTGCGGGTCGCGCAGTTCCACGAGGCCAGCGTGTGGCGCAGGAAGGCGCGCCCCTGCGGAACGGACGACGGATCGGCCGCCAGATCGGTGGTGACCGCCGCCAGCGGCGGCTCCGGAAGCCGGGCGAACAGCAGGGTCACATCGTCGTTGTGGCTGTCGGCGTCCGGCAGCAGACCCGCCAGCACCTGGTCGGCGGCGGCCTCCAGCGACGGCGTCGCGGAGAACATGCCCTCCAGCAGGACGGTGAGTTCGTCGATCCTGAACTCGATGTCGCTGCCCGGCGTCTCCACCAGCCCGTCCGTGTACAGCACCAGCGTGGCGCCCGGCGGTATCTCGGTGCTGGACTGCTCGTAGAGCACGTCGCCGACCCCGAGCGGCGCGTTCACCGGGCAGGGCAGTGCGGTGATGCCGTCGCCCACCCCCGCCACCAGCACCGGCAGATGACCCGCCGAACAGACGGTGACCGTGCCCGCGTCCGGGGCGATGACGAGATAGCAGCAGGTGACGAGCTGATCGGGGACGTCGAGATCGGCGACGCAGGTGTCCAGCGCCCGCATCAGCTGACGCGGCTGCATCCCGGTCTTCGCCAGCGCGTGCGCCGCCGACCGCAACTGGCCCATCACGGCGGCCGCTTCGAGCCCGCGGCCCATCACGTCACCGATCAGCACGCCCACCCGGTCGGCGCCCAGCGGGATCAGGTCGAACCAGTCGCCGCCCACTCCGGCGCCCTGGGTGGCCGGCCGGTAGCGGCTCGCCGTGTCCAGGCCCGGCAGTGCGGGCGGCGTGCCCATCAGACTGCGCTGCAAGGTGAGCGCGATGTGCCGCTGCTGCTCCAGGAGCGCCGTGAGTTCGGCCTCGGCGCGCTTGCGGTCGCTGATGTCCCGCACAATCGCGCACGCCCCCACCACCGTGCCGTGCGTGTCCCGGGTCGGCCACAGCGTCACGTCCACGTCCAGCAGCTCTCCCGTGCTGGTCAGCCGTAGCGTCTCGAAGTGCTCGACCTTCTCGCCGTGCCGCAGCCGCTTCAGCAGGGACCGGACCTCGCCCCGCAGCTCCGGCGGTGCCAGCACCGAGACATGACGCCCTATCACCTCCTCGGCCGTGTAGCCGTACAGCCGTTGCGCGGCCGCGTTCCAGTAGGTGATGTACCCGTCGAGGGTCTTCGCGAGGATCGCGTCCTGCGAGGACTCCACCAGCGCGGCGAGCTCGTTGATCCGGGCCTCGGCCGCCTTGCGGTCGCTGACGTCCCGCACGGCCGCCGACACCAGCAGCCCGTCGGCCGTCTCCAGCGGACTGAGGCTGATCTCCACGGGGAACTCGGTGCCGTCCTTGCGGAGTCCGTGCAGTTCCAGCCCGGCGCCCATCGGCCGCACCTGACGGTTGGCCGTGTAGGCGCCCCGGTGCCCGGTGTGCTGGTCGCGGAAGCGGTCCGGGATGAGCAACTCGACCGGATGGCCGAGGAGTTCCTCACGGCCGTAGCCGAACAGCGCCTCCGTCTGGGCGTTCACCAACCGGATGGCGCCCCGGTCGTCGACAATGACCATGGCGTCCGGCGCCGCCTCCAGCAGACCGCGGAAGCGCTCCTCGGCGCCGCTCGGCGCCCCGTCCGCTATGGGCGCACCACAGCCGCACCGTTTCTGCTGTGCCCTGCCCGAACGCAGCACGGGATCTGCCTGCATCACGTCGGCCATCTTCCACCTCACCCTGCGCGACGATTCAGGCCACTACAGCGCCTTTCGGTCGCCTCCGCTCCGGGAAGTCGTTTACTGTCCGTTCACTGTCCGAACCTGAACGTGAGGTCACGGGATGGCCGCGTGATGGCGAACGCAGTTCTGCGACTCGGGCGGGGCCCGCCGTACGCTCGTCCCCGTGCCCCCGCCCCACCGGCCCGACCCGGGCCCCGCCTCCGCCGCCTCCCGGCTCACCGGGAGATCCGTCCACCGGGTGCGCCCGCTGTCCGGGACGCTCTGGGAGGCCCTGCTCGACGACGGGCGCACGGTGATGCTCAAACGGGGCGGTCAGCGGGACGCCGTCCGGGCCGAGGCCGCCGGACTGCGCTGGCTCGCCGCGGCGGACACGGTACGGGTGCCCGACGTCCTCGGGGACGACGAGCGGTGGCTGGTGACCGAGCGGGTGGTGACCGGGGCGCCGGGCGCTCAGGCCGGCGTACGGTTCGGCAGGGACCTCGCCGCGCTGCACGCCGCGGGCGCCCCCGGCTTCGGCGCGCCCCCGCCGGGCGGCCCCGAGAACGCGTCCATCGGACGCGCCCCCTTGCGCAACACGGTCGGCGAGCACTGGCCGCGCTGGTACGCCGAGCACCGGGTGCTGCCCTATCTGCGTTCCGCGGTCGACGCCGGCACGGTGCGCCCCGCCGAGGCGGCCGACCTCGAACGCCTCTGCCTACGGCTGCCCGAGCTGGCCGGGCCCGCCGAGCCGCCCGCCCGGCTCCATGGCGACCTGTGGAACGGCAACGTCCTGTGGGGCGCCGACGGCCACGTCCGGATCATCGACCCGGCCGCGCACGGCGGCCACCGCGAGACCGACCTCGCGATGCTCGCCCTCTTCGGCTGCCCGTACCTGCGGCAGGTCCTCGACGGGTACGAACAGGTCGCCCCGCTCGCCGAGGGGTGGGCCGCGCGCGTCGGCGTGCACCAGCTTTTCCCGCTGCTGGTGCACGCCGTGCTGTTCGGGAGGCCCTACGCCGAGCAGGCGCTCGCGGTGGCCCGCACAGCCCTGTGACCCGTCTCCCGCTGTTCAGTGGGCGCCCAGTCCGCCTCCGCCGAACGAGCCGCTGCTGCCCTTGCTCCAACGGGGCCTGGTCTTGTCGGTGCTCGACCGGGTCTGGAGGTTGGTCAGCTCATAGGGGGTGAGGGGGCGTTCGCCCTTGGCCACGTGGGGCACCTCCTGGGACTCACGGTTCTCGCGGATCTCGTGCACCGCGCCGTCCGGCGGAAGGTGCGGCTGCTCCTCGGGACGCGGCCTCGGAGACTCGCGCGCCTTGACGCGCGCGCCGAACCAGAAGCTCCCGGCCAGCAGCGCCACCACGACGACCGCGACCAGGAACAGCACCAGGCTGATCAGGCCGCTCGCGGCGGCCAACTGCTCGCTTGCAGTACTCATAACGCCTCAATACCCCAGGAACAGGGCGCAAATCCCGCACCGCCCTACCCATTACTCAGCGTCGGCAAACCGGCACACAGGGCGTCCGCGGTGCGGGCACGCCCGCGTTCGACACGGTCCGCCCGGGCTACCCGCGACCCGTGACTTCGACGACGACCATGACCACGACTGCGCGCGGGCCTGCGCGCTCCGGGCGGGCCTGCTGGGTCAGGAGGGCACGGAACGGCTGCGGCTCCTGCGCCGCAAGGCCAACCTGTGCGCGGAGGTGTGCGACGCGACCTGCCGGGTGCCGGCCGAGGACACCCGTGTGGACGAGGCGGGCCTGCGCGTCCAGCTGGAGTGGTGCCGCCGCACCGTCTGCCTGGAGACCGCGCACGCCTTCGGGAGCCGGCGGGAACGACCGGTGCCGCCGGGCGCGGCGGAGACCGCCGAGGCCTGCCGCGCCTGCGCCCGGACCTGCACGGACCTCATGGCCACGCTGCGCTGAGCGCCGCTAGGCGAGCGCCGCGCGCGCCTCCTCGATGATCCGCCGCATAACCGGCACGGGCAGCCCCGGATGCCGGGCCGCCGCCGCGCGGACGGTGTCGAAGGGATCGCTGAGCAGCCGTACGGCCGAAGCGGCCGACAGCCGGGGGTCGTTTGCCGCCCGCGCCCGCACCTCCTCGCTCGGGTCCCGGCCAAGGCGCTCCACCAGCTCGGGCGTCGCGTCCGGGTCGTCCGGCGCCAGCCGCCGCATCCGGGGGCTGGGGTCGTCGGCGTACCGGAGCAGATCGTGGCGCGGGAAGTTCGGGTGGCCGTGCGGTCGGTCCGGGTGGCTGAAGCTGCCGGTCCACCACCGCCACACCGACAGCAGCAGCTCGGCGGGCGCGTCCTCGCACGATTCGGCGAGGAAGAGATGGACGACCCGGTCCTCGTCCCGGGCCAGCCGCTCGACGACGTCCGCCGGAAGGTGCCGGGCCCGGGCGACGCTCCGGCGGACGATGGGGTGTGCCGAGGCGGCGAGGCGGCGCATGGCGTCGGGGTCGTCGTGCAGCGCCGCGACCCAGCCGAGATCGCGGGACATGCTCTGGGGCGCGAAGGGGAAGTCGATCCGGGCGCGTTCCTCCTCGCCGAGACGGGGGTGCACCGACGCCTGGAACCGGACGTCGCCGTCGGCGTCCTCACCGAGGAGCAGGAGCAGGTCGGTTTCCAGGAACGGGTTGCGTGCGAGGCCGCGGCGTCGCGCCGGGTCCTCGTCCCGCGCGAGCTGTTCGGCGAGGTCGCGCGCCAGCCGGCGGCCCTCCACCGCGCGGGTCCGCACACCTGCCTCCGCCGCCTCGAACACGGACCGGGGCATCGGATGGTCCTCGTGATACCGCAGCAGGGCGGCGGCGCGGACGCTGCCGTCGTCGTCGTGCAGCAGGCCCTCGCGCGTCCGCTCGTCCAGATGGGGCCAGGCCTGCCCGCAGACGGCGGCCCGCACACCGGCGTGGGAGTCCGCCGCCAGGGCGGTCAGGGCCGGAACCGGCAGCCCGGGCAGCCACGCCAGCTCCTCGCGGACCTCGAAGGAGGGGTCGGTGACGAGCCGCTCGCACACGCCGGAGGGAAGCCCCGTGCGCCGGGCCGTCCACACGAGGTACGCCCGGTACCGGACCTCGGTCTCGGCGACGATCAGGCGCCCCAGCTGCTCCTCGGTGAGGCTGGGCTGGTACTCGGCGAACCTCACCCGTACCCTCGCGTCCTCGTGGGCCATCGCCGCCTCGACCACCGCGGCCGACTGACGGTGGTACGGCAGGGCGCCGGACAGGCCCAGCAGCTCGATCCGCAGGTCGTCGGGGACGCCGGGGTTGCCGCCGAGGCTCTCCGCCCACAGCAGCCAGAACTTCCTCGGCACCTCCGCGAGCAGCGACTCCCAGGCCTCCTCCCGCTGGCGCGGGGTCTCCTCGGCGGCCTGGTGCGCCTCCTGCTCCACGCGCTCCGCGATCCTGTCCACCACCGTGATCCGGACGCCGTCCGCAGCCGCGGTCACCCCGAGCAGCGTGTCCCCGCCGACCGCCATGGCGACGAACTCCGCCTGCCCGTCCGGCGTCGGGCGCAGCCCGCCCGCGAGATCCCGTCCGGGCGTCAGCCGCACCCGCGCCCAGCGCCGGGGCCCGCTGCCGGAGCGTGGCCCGTCGGCCTCGACGAGGAACAGGCCGTCGCCGTCGAAGAAGCCGTTCTCCTCCGCGAGGCGGTGCCACCGCGCGTCGACCTCCGCCGGCCGGTCCCCCGGCAGGGTGACCAGTGGCGCGGTCTCCCCGGAGGTGACCCGGCGCCAGGCCTCATGGGGCGGCAGTGGTCCCTCGGAGTGCCAGGGATCCGCGATCTCGAGCCCCGCCCGCTCCAGCCGGGCACGCATGTCGTCAACCGTCATGGGACGACATCCTTCCCGCACCCGCCCTCTTCCCGCGCCGCCATTCCCAATTACTGGAACACGTTCTACCGTGTGCGCCGTCAGGACACCGGCCTGGGGAAGCCTGGAGGCGCCGTGCACCTCGACCACACGCCCGAGCAGCAGCGACTGCGCACCGAACTGCGCGCCTACTTCGCCGAGTTGGTGCCGCACAACGCCTACGCCCGGCACGCCGACCCGGTCGGCGCGAAACGCTTCTACCGCAAGACCATCCGCCGCCTCGGCGCGGACGGCTGGCTCGGCGTCGGCTGGCCGAAGGAGTACGGCGGCCGCGGCCTGACTCCGATCGAGCAGTTCATCTTCTTCGACGAGGCCGCCCAGGCCGGCGTACCGCTGCCGCTGATGGCCCTGAACACCGTCGGCCCGACGATCATGCAGTACGGCACCGACGAGCAGAAGGCGTACTTCCTGCCGAGGATCCTCTCCGGCGAGATCGACTTCGCCATCGGCTACAGCGAGCCCGACGCCGGCACCGACCTCGCCTCCCTCAAGACGCGCGCCGTGCGGGAGGGGGAGGAGTACGTCGTCAACGGCCAGAAGATCTGGACGACCAACGGAGACACGGCCGACTGGGTCTGGCTGGCGACCCGCACCGACCCCGCGGCCCCGCCCCACAAGGGCATCACCATGCTCCTGGTGCCGACGACCGACCCCGGCTACTCCTGCACGGTCATCCGCACCCTCGCCTCGCACGACACCACCGCCAGCTACTACGAGAACGTCCGCGTCCCCGTCACCCACCGGGTCGGCGCCGAGAACCAGGGCTGGCGGCTCATCACCAACCAGCTCAACCACGAACGCGTGACCCTGGCCGCGCACGGCACCATGGCGATCCGCGCCCTGCACGACGTCCAGCGCTGGGCCACCGAGACCAAGCTCGCCGACGGCCGCCGGGTCGTCGACCTGCCCTGGGTCCGCCACCGCCTCGCCCGGACCCATGTCAGGCTCGACGCCCTCAAGCTCCTCAACTGGCAGATGGTCGGCGCCCTCCAGAACGGCACCCTCACCCCGCAGGACGCCTCCGCCGTGAAGGTCTACGGCTCAGAGGCCCGCCGGGACGCCTACGCCTGGCTCCTGGAGATCGTCGCGGCCCCCGGCGCACTCCAGGAGGGCTCGGCGGGGGCGGTGCTCCACGGCGAACTGGAACGCGGCTACCGCTCCGCCGTGATCTTCACCTTCGGCGGCGGCAACAACGAGATCCAGCGGGAGATCATCTCCTGGATCGGCCTGGGGATGCCGCGGGTGCGGCGCTAGCCTGCTGTGACCACCGACGCTAGTTGTCACATACCGAGGATAGGTGGCACCGGGATGCGGAGGGATCGAGAATGCGGCTGAGCCGTGATGTCCTGTCCTCATTTATCTGGTCCGGTTCTCGCTGTACCTGTCAGTCAGAGCAGGGCTCGGATGGCGTCGCGCTGCTCCGGCAGGCCGGCTTCCCTGAGCCAGCGGATTTTGTTGCCAATGTTTCCCCAACAGTTGTCATTGGCGGTAACGGCTTGCAGAAGCTCCCGTTGTGCGGCCGACAGTGGCAGGCCGGGGCGGTAGCCGGTGGGGAAGGCTTTGACGAGCAGCGGACCCCAGTCGCGGTCGACGGTGTAGTCGCTGGCGAGCGGCATCAGGGCCATGGCCGCCGGGGCTAGGTCCTCAAAGGCGTCGACGCGGTCAAGGAGGGCCTTCAGGAGGGTGAAGCGGAGCCAGCCGTCGATCTGAGGGAGGGGGTCGGGGAACCAATGGTCTGCCTCGGCCGGGTTCTGTAGGGCTTCGAGCAGGACGGCGGTGGCGCGGGGCATGTGCGCGCATCCGGTGGCCAGAGCGGCGCAGGTGCGCACGGCTGGATCAGGATCGTTGAGGAGGCCGCTGGTGTCCTGGCCCCAGGCGCCCATTGCCAGAGCTGCGGAGGAGCGTTCTCGGCGGCTGCCGTCTGCTTCGAGAACGCTGCGCAGGCGGTGGGCGGCGCGGGGGACGAGTTCGGCGAGGTCGGGTGCCTTCAGAAGCAGGGTAACCGTTCCGAGGGCTGCCTCTCGGGTGTCTGGATGCGGATCGTCGAGGAACGGTTCGACCGCGTCGTAGAGCTCGGGTCGGATACTTCGGCATGCGCGGATCGCTTCGATCTCGTCTTCGTCCTCGCCGTCGTACTCATCCCCGTACTCGCCCTCGCTGCCGGGGTCCTCGCCGTAGGAGGCCGAGTCGGCGATCTGGCCGAGCCAGTCGAGTAGTGCAGCCCGCAGGGGCCGGGTCCGGTCGTCCCAGGGGAAGAAGCTCTCGTGCTCGGCCAAAGTCTGGGGGTGGGACAGGATCGCTGCAACGAACAGTGCGGCCGGCGGGGTGGAGCTGTACAGGGATCCTTGATGCAGCACGGACATATCGAGCATTCCCAATGCCTCGGCCTGCGCCTCGGGATCCTCGTTCAGGAGTTGGCGCAGGTACGGCGGGGTGTCCTCGGCGCTCCCATATGCATGCTGCAGGGCGTCCCATTCGGTTGCCACGAGCAGCTCTCTGGCCGTCGGAGGCAGTCCAGACCAGATCGGGGTGCCACGTTCCTCGTCACGATTCGTCACATGCACACCCTGCCGAACAGCACTGACAACCGGTTGCACCGGGGTGCCGGGGGGATTCCGCACGTACGCCTCACCTGTTGCCGACTTGAGCGGTTCTGTGAACCACTCCTCCGTGAAAGCCAGGTCGTTTGAGAAACACGAGCCTCCGCCTTCTCGATCGGCCTGGCGTCCCAGCAGGTCAACAGCTCGCACTCTGACAGATGCACTTTGACAGGACACGTGACCAGGCAGGTGGCACTTCGCCACGCGCACTGGGAACGCCGCCGACTCCCACTCCGGGGCAGGGCGGCTCCCAATCAAGATCGAGAACTTGCTGCATGCCGGGCCGCGAGTTCTCCGTCGGGACCGCGTCCGAGGCTGCCCGTAGGCGTACATCACCGGCAGCGGGTGTTCTGGCGGGGCTCTTCGAGATGTCGTTCGCGGATTCGAGGGCGGTGGGTGACTGAACCTGGATCGTGGTCGCTCTCGTGCAGGCCGGCGGAGGCGAGAAGGAAGTGGGTCAAGGCCTCGCCGACGGCGAGAGTGTTCAAGGGCATCACGCTGGGCGCGGGTACACCGGGGACGTATCGGGCCTGCTCGCGTTCGGCCTCAGAGTGCATCTCGACGGCGAGTTCGGTCGGGTCGATGAGGCCGGTGCACCACATGCAGCCGATGCCGGGGGTGATCAGGCGTGTGGCAGCGTGGATCTGCCCTCAGCGTGGCGGGACAACGACGTCTGTCGGTCACGGGCGAGCCGCGACTTCGCATCCACGCCCGCTGCGTTCCGCCAGCGTCCAGTGCAGTTCTCCCGGCGTTGAGTGCGCGCTCCAGGAGGCGATGTGACCTGCGGCCGTCAATCGGTCAAGTGCATCCGTGAACTCCGCTGTGGCCAGCCCGCACTCGCGTGCCAATCGATCCATTTCCGCTGTTCCGTAAGTGCGTTCGGGGGCGGTGTGGGACGTGAGGCACATGGCGATGAGCCGGGGAAGCGGTGCGCTGTCGGTACGGACGTGGCAAGCGGCTCGCAGCGCCCAGTCCGCGGCGGCGAGCCGGTCGGGGCGGGCTGGGTATTGGGCGAGGAGCCCGACGTCGAGGAGCTGGACGACCACCGCGACTGCGTTGGATCGCGACGTCGGTGGCGTCGCGGATAGCCATCGTGCCTGGTGGAGCTCCCGCCAGGAATCCGTGGCTGGTTCCAGGCGAAGGCTGCGCAGTACCCCGCGTGGCAGGCGGACTTGAGCTGAGTCGTTCATGCGTAAGGCGCATTGCAAGGCGATCAGTCGGGCGGCGGGTCCGGTATTAGCCGGCAGCGCGGAGGCGAGGTAGTTGAGCATCTCCCGTACCCGGGTCCGCGTGTCCGGGCCTCTGAGGTCTCGGCGCTTTCGGTACGTGTCCGCATACACCGGCGGCTCTGTCGCGGCATTGATGAATGTGTCGGGAACGTACCCCGCTCCTGGTTCACCGGTCCCTCGCCGACGAATTCGCGGAACGCTGCGCCAAGGCGGCCGCTGCCATGCGGCTCGGCCCGGGCAGCGCCCCGGACACCGAACTCGGCCCGCTGGTCAGCGCCGAGCACCGGCAGCACGTGGACAACCGGGTTCGCAGTGGCATCGCCGAAGGCGCCCAGCTCCTCACCGGCGGTTCCCCGGCCGACGACCTGGCCGGCTTCTTCTACCGCCCGACCGTCTTCACCGACGTCCGCGACGACATGCGGATCGCCCGTGAGGAGATCTTCGGGCCGGTCCTGTCCATCCTTCCGTATGACGACGAGGACGAAGCCGTCGTCCGCGCCAACGACACCGAGTACGGCCTGGCAGCAGCCGTATGGACCCGTGACGTGGCCGCCGCCCACCGAGTGGCCGGTGCCGTCCACGCCGGAACCGTGTTCATCAACATGGCCGGCCCTCTGGACGCCGCCGCACCCTAGGGAGGGTTCAAGTCCAGCGGCTGGGGGCGGGAGATGGGCTCCGGAGCCATCGACCTCTACACGGAGGTGAAGAGCGTCTGGACGTCGCTCGCCTGAACGGCCTCATGTCCCCAATGGCTCCAGTCAGGGGCTGCGTTCTTGGCGGACCTCGTGCGGCCGAGGTCTGGTGCGCAGGAAAAGGGGGTTGATACTGGTGGGCTCTCGTATTCAACTGTCACCAGTTCTCCGGAGAACCCAACCCATCGGTGACCGTGTGTGATCACCAGCGGAGAATCGGCTCCACGTCCCGCCGGTCTCCTTGAGGAGGTGGCTGGCGGCCTTGTTGTGGTAGGCGAGAGCGTCCGCGACGACGGGGCGGGCAGCTCAGGGAGTTGTTGTCGGATGGCAGCGCCGCGGGTGGCGGCAACCGGAACGCCGATCTCGCCCAGGAGTGCGGACAGGTGGTCGGGGCGGGCTGGCCTGCCCTGCGGGCGGGATGCCTGGTTGCCTACCTGGTGGTCGCGTTCGAGGAACAGGAACACGGGGATAGGAACTGAGGTGTCGGTAATGCCGATAGCGTCCAAAGAGGGCAACCAACTCTCGTAGCGCTATTGACATCACCAGGGGGGACATGACCGACAACTCAGAGCGGCGGATTCGAGTGCGGCTCGCACGACAGCGGTCTGGGCCCGACCGAGTCAGGGCTCGCCTGCGGGAAGAGGGATCGCTCAGGTGGTGGCGCCGCATTCCCTGGGTGCATGTGGGAACCACTGTGGGCGTAGTTGGTGCTGCCGGTGGCCTCATTTTCACTGGTATCGCCACGTATTACAGCGCCAAAGTGGCCCAAGAACAGCTCGAACAGTCCCGAGAGGACAGCGGGCAGAGAGAGCGCGAACAAGCAGCCCGAGTCACCTACTGGATGGAGGGTTCCTTCTGGGGCGGGACCGAGCGGATTCACGTCGTCAACCGGTCTCCCGACGCTGTGTCCGGCATCCAGATCACGCTGCGCGTAACGAAGGACAAGGAGAAATGGGAGGCATATACCCTCGTCGACAGGGGCTTACGCCCTTGCTCCGAGATCGTGTTCGATCCAGCCAGGTTGCATCTCACGGAGTTGGGGGATGACGCGAAGCTATCGCTGACAGAGGTGGGATGGGACGTTGAGAGCCTCCACTTCATGGACCGAACCGGACAGTTGTGGTCCCGTACCGAAACAACCCTGTCCAAGTCGGCGGGGAGAAGCGGTGTTGGTGACGCAGACGACGACACGGGCGTTGTCACCCCGGACGGGCCCCCTAAGATCAAGCCAGTGGATCCCTGCGGCTCGGACGCGTGACAGCAGGCACCGAGGTCCTTTGCCCGGCCGGGCGATCCAGCGGGGGTTCATCACCCTCATGTCACGTCGTCTGGCCCGGCAGCACCGCGAGCACCGGGGCGGTCCCTGCCACCCGGGGTCCTACTGGTGAGCTCGCCTATTCAGCTGTCGTCAGTTCTGCCTGGGGTCCAGCCTGATGGTGACCGTAGGTGGTTCCCGGCGGCGTACCGGCTCCAGGTGCCTCCGGCTTGGGCGGCCAGCTTGGCGGTGGTGACCTGGTGGTAGCCGAGAGCGTCGGCGACGACAGGGGCGGGCATCTCCAGGACGTGCTCGCGGATCGCGGAGACCCGGCCGGCGGTGGTGGGGATGCCGAGGTCGTTGACTAGAGCAGAGAGGGCGTCGGGGTGCATTGGCTGCCCGGCCCGGCGTCCGGGGAACAGCCAGCGTGAGGCGCGGTTCGTCGCGGTGTTCATGTTGTCCCGGTTGGGGATCCATCTGATCAGGAGATCGGCGACCGGGGCGGGGACCGGGGATGGTGGTTCGCCGAGTCGTAGGAGGACCTGGTCGTCGTCGTGGATCACGTCGTCGATGGTGAGGCGGACGACGCGGCTGAGCGGTTGCGCGTAGAGCAGGACGATGGCGGCCGCGACCCGGGGCCGCAGCGGCAGGTCATGGTCGGTCAGGACGCGGCCGAGCAGGTCCACGCGCTCGTGCTGCGGGAGGGGCGACGCCTGGCGGATCACCGCGGCCGGCAGTCGAAAGCGCCGGGTGAGCTTGCTGGCCACGCACCACAGCAGGAAGGGTGTCGGCGTACACGTGAACGGGCTCTGTCCGCAGTTCCGTGAATCCCCAGGTCAGCGTGGTGAGCGAGGGATCGTTTCGGCAGAGTATGTCCCGGCATGGCGAGCAAGACGGTCGAGGCTGTGCTGTTTCCCGGGATCGATGTGCGAGTGGAGCGCGTCAGCGACTCCTCCGACGTCCTGGTGGTGGAGGCGGTGTCCACAGCTCGCCCGGGCCAGTGCCCGGACTGCCGGAAACAGGCGAGGCGCACGCACAGCTCGTATCAACGCACCCTGAATGAAAGGCCGTTGGGCTCTCACCGGGTCGTCATCCGGCTGCGGGTTCGCCGATACTTCTGTGACCGGAAGATCTGTTCCCGCAAGACGTTCGTGGAGCAGGTACCAGGCCTGTCCGAGCGGCACCGTCGCTCCAGCACCGGGCTGACAGGCTGGCTACGATCGATCGCGATCGAGCTCGGCGGACGTCCGGCCGCACGGTTGTGCCGCCGCCTGCGGCTGGCCGCGGGCCGGACGCGGCTGCTCAGGCTACTGACGGCGCCGACGGTGCCGGACCGCGCGCCGCGGGTGCTGGGGGTGGACGAGTTCGCCTTCCGCAAGGGCTGCACCTACGGCACCGTGCTGGTCGACGTCGAGGCCGGCCGGGTCGTGGACGTGCTGCCCGACCGCACCTCGGAGACGTTCGCGGCCTGGCTCACCGAGCATCCCCGCGCCGAGATCATCTGCCGGGACCGGGCCACCGCCTACACCAAGGCAGTCAAGGAAGCCGCCCCTCACGCCCTCGAAGTGGCCGACCGGTGGCACCTGTTGCAGAACCTGTCCGCAGCGGTGGAGAAGACCTGTCACCAGCATCGCGACTGCCTGCGCAAACGTGCCGAGGAGGAGACGGTGACCGAGGTGCCAGAGCCGCCCACAATGCTGTTACCGCCCACGGAACTGCCCCGCACCCAGATCATCGAACGCACCCGCCACCGCTACGAGGACATCCACCGCCTGCTGGAGAAACGCTGGACGATCAGCGCCATCGCCCGCCGTCTCAACCTCGACCGCAAGACCGTGCGCCGATTCCGCGACACTGCTCTCGACGAGCTGCTGGCCTCCGCCCGCGAGCGCCGCCCCAACGGCGTCCTGGAGCCGTTCAAGGCATACCTCAACGCCCGCTTCACCGAAGCCCAAGGCCAGGCCAGCGGCACCCAGCTCTTCATGGAGATCCATGCTCGCGGCTACCGCGGCAGCCGCCAGGTCGTCCGCAAACACCTCGCCGCCCTCCGCGCGGGCACCGCCGAACCGGTCCGGGCCGACATTCCCAGCCCCCGCAAGATCACCTCGTGGATCATGAGGCCCCGGGAGACGCTCACCGAGAGCCAGGACGAGCGGCTCCTTCAAGTCCGGCTCGCCTGCCCGGACATCACCCGGGCCTGCGATCTTGCTCGGGCGTTCGCCGACATGGCCCGTCACCGGCGCGGGTACCTGTTACTGGAGTGGATCCGGCAGGCCGAGCAGGACGCACCGAAGCCCATGAGGGGCTTCGCCGGCTTCCTCCGCCAGGACCTCGACGCAGTGACCGCCGGCCTGACCCTGCCCTGGAGCTCAGGAGCCGTCGAGGGAAACGTGAACCGGGTGAAGACGCTCAAGCGGGCTATGTACGGCCGAGCCTCGTTCGAACTCCTCCGGACCCGCATCCTCGGAAACGGCCCATGAGACAGTCGGGCAAGGCTCACCGATCGTTACCGAGGAGAAGGATCCATGAGAGCGTTGCCCGCCGTCACGGGCCGAGATGAGTTCGATGCCCTGGTCGTCAGAACCGACTACCTCGACGACCAGGTGTGGCAGGACGTGGCGGCGGCGCTGACGGAGCCCTGGGGAGACAGACAGTACGAGGCAGACGTCCACTTCATCGACGATCCGGCCTGGTCAGGGGCGACCGTTGACGAGGTGCTGACGGCAGTCCGCGGCGACGACAACCTGGCCGTCGTCTTTCTTGCCGACCGTACAACCATGCAGGCCAAGAGCCACCCGCTACTGGCGGTCACCACGCTGACGCGGGAGGAATGCGTGGACGAAGAAGACTACGAACAACTGACCGAGTTCGGTCGTGATTTCCGCATCATCCCCGCAAGCCTCCACGAGGTCCACGCGAACCTGAGCATCGGGAACCTGGGCTTCGAGGAGTTTGCGGCATGGGCTCACGATGATCTCGAGGGGATCTTCCGGTCCTTCTGAACGGGTTCACGGAACTGCGGACAGAGCCCGTGAACGTCCCCACCCGCGTACGGATGAAAAGGGACAGTTGTTGATGCGTTCAGGCCTGCTGCTCGGCACTCTGCTGCTTGGTCGGTGAGAGGCGGCGGAAGGCGGTCGACGATGGTCCTGAATCCGCATCGATGGTTGGAACTGCGGCGCTTCCGGAGTCTGTTGGAGTCCGGGGCGATCAGCCTCTCGGAGGTGGCCCGGGAGACCGGGCTGGACCGGAAGACGGTCCGCAAGTATCTGTCGGCACCAGGTCCGGCATCCCCGCCGCGCAGGTCGCCGAACGGGCGGTCGAAGGCGAGGGTGATCGACGAGTTCGCGCCGCTGGTGGACTCGATGCTCCGGGCAGAAATCCTGATGAAGGCTGCGGTGATCCACGAGCGGCTGACCGCGGAGTACGGGTTCACCGGCAACTACCAGAGGGTCAAGCTCTACGTTCAGGAGGCCCGGCCTCGCATCGCCGAGGAACTCGGCATCACGCCGACGGAACTCGCTGGCATGCACCGCCGCTTCGAGGTCATCCCCGGCGCCCAGGCCCAGGTCGACTGGGGCGACGAGGGCAAGATCCTCGCCCACATGGGCATCCCGAAGGTCTACTCGTTCCACATGACGTTGTCGTACTCGCGCGACCCGTTCTGCTGCTTCACCACCAGCCAGGACCTCCAGACGTTCTTCGACTGCCACCGCCGCGCGTTCGCCCACTTCGGTGGGGTGCCGATGACGATCGTCTACGACCGCACGAAGACCGTCGTCCGCCGCCACGTCGCTCCGGGTGAGGCGGTCCCCTTCACCCGGAAGCGGTCGGGTTCGCCGGCCACTACGACTTCGACATCGACGTCCTGGCGGCCTACTGCCCCACCGGCAAAGGACGCGTCGAGCGCCAGGTTCTCATCGTCCGCGACCACGTCCTGTCCGGCTGGTCCTTCTCCTCCGTCGAGGAGATGGACGCCGCCTTCACCACCTGGGTCCCGCAGCGACGGGCTCAGGCCCACCGGACGCACCAGCAGATCATCGGAGAGCGGGCGGCCCGCGACCACATGGCCCTCAAACCGCTGCCGGAGACTCCGTATCTGGTGGCTGAGCGGCACCTGCGGCCGGTCGGCAAGGACTGCCTGGTCGCCTTCGGCAGCAACCTCTACTCGGTGCCCGCCCACAGGGTCCGACCGCGTCAGCTGGTGGAGATCAGGGCCACGAAGTCGCAGGTCATGCTGCACTCCACCATCGCGGACAGCAACGGCGAGACACTGCTGGCCACCCACCCGCGGGCGATCGGCCGCGGCGTCCGCGTCGTCGAAGAGGCCCACTGGGAAGGCCTGCCCACCGGCAAGGGACGCCGCACCACCACCGGCGAGGTCCTGCCACAACCTCGCCACGAACGTCCACGGGGCGAGGAGGCCGGACCTCTGCAGGCACTGCTGAACCGGGCCGCGGCCACCCATATCGAGGTCGGCCGCCGTCCTTTGTCGGTCTATGACGAGCTGACCGGAACCCGTCCCTTCACCACCCGTCCGAGCACGAGGGAAACGTCTTGAGCGAGCTGGTCTCCACCCGCATCCGCAACACGGCCGGCAAGCTCGGCCTGCCCCACCTGGCCGAAACGATCAACGAGTACACCCGGCGGGCAGACGAGGGAAAGATGGGCTACCTCGACTTCCTCGACCTGGTCCTATCCGAGGAACTCGCCGTCCGCGACGACCGCCGCTTCCGCCAGGGCCTGCGGCTCTCCCGGCTGCCGCACCACAAGACGCTCGACGAGTACGACTTCTCCTTCCCGCCCGACCTTGACCCACGCAAGGTCAAGGACCTGGCCACCCTCTCGTTCGTCGACGGCAAGGCGAATGCCGCCCTGCTCGGGCCGCCTGGGGTCGGCAAGACGCACATCGCCGTCGTGCTCGCGGTCGCGGCCTGCCGGGCCGGCTACTCGATCTACTTCACCAGCCTCGACGACATGGTCCGCAACCTCAAAGCCGCCTAGGCTGCCGGCCGTCTGACGAACAAGCTCGGTACCTACCTGCGGCCCAGCGTTCTCGTCGTCGACGAGGTCGGCTACCAACCCCTCGAACGAGCCGGGGCGAACCTGGTCTTCCAGGTCATCTCCAAGCGCTACGAGAAAGGTTCGATCATCCTGACCTCGAACAAGACCTTCAGCAAAGCGCACATGTTCCGGCGAACCTGTGCCAGGCAGCGCCGAAACAGGGCAGGTTCCCGCCTTGTGGTCAATCGGCCCGTTCATGGGGTAGTCGGCCGTGAATACTCAGTACCCGCAGAACACGTGGACATGGAACCCTGTCCCTCATGAGCGAGCCGACCCCCTACGACCATGACCGATCCGCGTACTCCCGTGAAGGACTGGCCCGGCTCGTACTTGCCGACCACGCCACAGAGGTGGCGGACAGCGCCGCCGGGCTGGTGGGTACTCGAAACGATGTTGATACCGGACTCGCCGGTCGCGTCAGCCAAGCCCGACAGCTCATCGAACTAGCTGAGCGGACTCTGAACTCGGCCGTCGTCTACGAAGTCGAACGCGGCAGCTCCTGGGCACAGGTCGCGGCCTACCTGGATATCAGTGCTGAAGAGGCCCGAGAGCGGTACACCCCCGCTGTCCAAGCGTGGAACACCGCATTCGAGGAGCCGTATCGGTTGGACGAAACGGGCCGCAAGCGCATCCCCCAGCTGCCCACCGCGGCATACGATCCCAACTGGGCATGCACTCAGCTGGACCGTTGGGCCTTCCTGCGGCATGTCGGGATCGACGACAGGCAGGCCGTCAGCGCTGGCCTCGTCATGGCCGACGCTGCGGACGAACCCGTACCGGCAAAGGACGGGAGCTGAGCGATGGCACTCTTTGGACTCGACGCCGAACGGGCCATCCGGCTCTCGGCCTTGACCGACGAGCTCCGCCCCCTGCTGGCGACGGGCACGGAGATGTCAGCGATCCAGTCGATGCTCAGCGCGCGTGGCATCGGCGTGATGGACTCCATCATCGTCACCCGCGAGCTACTGGGCGCTGGGCCGGGAGACCTTGGTCTGGCAAAGACGCTGGTCCTCGCCACTCCGGCGCGCAATGGCGAACGGGATCAGCACCACGCACTTGTCGACGAACTGCTCGTGGCGCTCGACGTGGTCGACCAGGCCTGACCACATTCCGAGGCAAGGCCGGGTCTGACGCGAGGTCACGGTTGCGTCGGACTCTGGGCTTTACGAGCGATCCGGAAGTCACGGTATTCGTCGCACACAATGCCCTGATTGACCCAGCGTCCGGGATCCGCTCCGAGCTCCTGAACGGCCACCTGGAGGGCTTCCTCGGGAGTCGCCAGGACGGCGATTTCCCGTCCCCAGCTCTCTTCGTCCGGGTCCAGGGGCGGGAACTCGGTGACGTCGTGGAAAGTGTCGGTGCCGGTGTCCACGACTTCGCTGAGATAGACGGTGACGCCCGAGCGGTTGGGGCTCATGGCAATCCAGCGAACGCCTTGGCGGCCGTCGCGCTCGATGCCGCCGAGGAACTGCTCGATCTCCTTCCCTCGGTGCAGTGCTCCAAGGGCGAACACGGGCGTCAGGTGTCGCACCTCAGTGTCTCCGTTCACGCTGTTCGGGGAGGCGTCCAGCCTCGACATGGTCGGCAAGGTAGATCATGACGCCTTCGGGGTCCATGCCGAGGACCGCGGCGACGAGCTTCGGGTCGAGGGTGTTCACCAGGTCGGCCAGACGGGTGCACCGCAGCGTCCGGGGCGGAACACCGCAGGGGTCCATGATGTGACTGACATAGGCGGTCGAGGCCGCGGACTGGCCGGATTTGGTGATCTTCGTGACGATCACGTGGGGGTTGTCGGTGCGCTGGCTCTCGCGGTGGGCCAGACAGCGTTGCAATACCGACCAGCTTGCCGGGTCCATCGGCACCGGATGCGGGCGTTTGCCCAGTTGGACGGTGCGGTTGATCGGCTCGATGTCGTCCACGCGCAGGTTTCGCACTTCGCTGCTGGAGGCCGCGTGCAGGAGGGCCAGCATTCCGAGGAAGGCCTCGTGGGGGTGGGCGTCGGTGGTGGTGGTCCAGCGGCGGAACAGCTGGCGCTGCTGGTCGACGGCGACGGTGGCGCCGCTGAACCCGTACGGGCCTTTCGCCTTCAGACCGCGGGTGGGGTCGACGAGGACGACTTTGCCAGAGCGGGCGAAGCGGAAGTACTGCCGCAGCACGGTCAGTCGGCGCTGGCGGGCTTTGGGCCGGGTGGCCAGGAACGCTTCGATGTCGTGGACGTCGGCCAGGGCCCAGTCGAGTTTGCCGCGCTGGTCGGCCAGGAAGCGGGCGAGGTCGCGGACGACGGCCAGGGCCGCCTCGATCGTGATGTCGGCGCGCGGCAGGGTCCCGGCGCGCAGGGCACGTTCACGTGCTCGCAGCAGTGCGTCGGAGAACGCCTGGATCTGGGGCCGCAGCGGCAGCGGGGCGGCTTCGATACGGCGTCGGCGGCGGCCGGCCGCTAGCTGGTCGGCGTGATTGGTCGGCAGCGCCAGGGCGCGCTGGGCGAAGAAGTCCTCCAGCGCGCGAGCGAGGGAGCCCATCGAGCGGCCGGGGCGACGAGCACGCTCCAGGAGAGCCTGCGGATGATTGGGGTGTTCGTCCTCCAGGAGCCGACCGAGAGCGCTGATCATGGTGCAGGCCCGGCTGGCGCAGTGCCGGGCGGCGAGGTGGCCGGCGAAGTCGCCCAGCCACGGCGGTGGGTCGGTGAGGCGTTCTTGCAGGTTGGCGGCGGTGATGAACGGCCGGTCGGGGTGCTTTTGCCAGCAGGCCGAGCACAGTCCCAGTCCGGCATGGCGTCGCACCTGGCCGCACCCGGCGCACGCACGCGGTGGCTGCTTGGGCTGGCGGACGCGTGAGCAGTGGCCGCACCAGCCGGTGGCGGTCTGCAGGAAGCCGGGCCGCTGGCAGCGCGGGCAGGTCCGTTTGGCGGCGACTCGCTCGGCTTCCCGCCGACAGGCCCCGCAGCTGGTGGCGGCCGGAGAGCGCACCGGCCGACCGCAGGTGGTGCAGGTTCGCGAGCAGTTTATGCACCGTCCGGTGTCTTTCTGCAGGACCCGTGACTTTCGGCAGGTCGGGCAGGGTGTTCGGGCGGCTTCGTCCTTGAGCCGGGCGGTGCAGCGGCAGCAGTAGTCCCGGCCGATGATCCCGACCGACGCCCCGCAGCCGACGCAATCCCGCTGTCGCATGCCCATCGTCGCTCCGTCCCCGTTCGCGTCAGATCGGAGGCATGGACCGGCCGGTGGCTGAGGCGGCCCGGGGCAGCTCTGCTGCTGGTCGGGCGGGGGTGGCGGGGCGTTGGACGGGGGTGGTGTCGACCTCGATCAGGTCGTTGGGGGTGCATTCGAGCGCGGTGCACAGCGCGGCCAGGGTCGACATCTTCACCTGCGAGGGCTCCTTGGTGAACAGCGCCGACACCGATGCTGAGGACAGCTCCAGGCCGGCCCGTTCGGCCAGGAGCCGCCGCAGTTGGGCGCCGGTCCAGACCTCGCGCTGGGCGGCGGCGATCCGCAGCTTCCACTTGATGTTCACGACGTGGGATCCTCTCCGGTGAGCTCGCTGAGGGTGCTGGTCACCGCACGGCGATAGGCGTCCTCGATGAACGTGGCCGAGGGCCGGACGTATCGCATGGTTGAACTGACGGTCCAGTGACCGAGGAGTTGCTGGATGGCCACCAGGTCCACGCCGCGTTCGTAGTTGTGGGTCGCGCAGGCCCGGCGCAGGGCATGCGGGCTGAAGCGGACTGCGGACGGGCGGCCTTCGAGTTCCATCAGATAGCGCAGCCGGTTGCGGACGGTGCCCTGGTGGAGGTGGCCGCCGGACTCGTCGGCGAACAGCGCGGGCGAGTCGGGGAACTTGCTGCGCACGTCGTCCAGGAACCAGTGCAGGACCAGGTCCAGCTGGTCGAGCATGGGCACCCAACGCGGCCGCGGCCCGGAGGTGTGGGCGCCCTTGCCGAAGCGCACGTGCAGTTTCCCGAACGGGCCGCGGTCGAAGTGGACATCGGGGCGGTCCAGGCGCGCTGCCTCGTCCGAGCGCAGGCCAGCGTGATACAGCGTCCGGAACAGCGCATAGTCGCGGGCGGCGGGTGCGTACTTGCGGGCGGTGGCGATGCGGGCCTTGAGGAAGGCGAAGAACTCCTCGACGCGCTCCGGGGTCGGTGGCGGCAGCAGAGCTGGCGAGTCGTCGCCGACATGGCGCGAGGCGTTGAACTCGTCGACCGGGCAGACCAGCCGGATCCCGAACGCGGCCTCGATCTCCACGGCCTTGCGGGCCTGCAGGAACCGGTGGAAGCCCTTGAAGATCTGGACATAGCCACGGCGGGTGGACGGGGCACGCCCGTCCACCGCCAAGCCGCCGACCACGCGGTCGATGTCCTCAGGAGTGACGTCCCAAGCGGGCCGGCCCAGGGCTTGCAGCGTCCGCTCCAGCAGGCCGGTGTCGTTCTCGATGGTCACCGGGCTGAACCCGCGGGCCCACCAGGAGGCCACGAACGCTTCCACGCATAACGCCTGGAACTCCCACGGGTCCAGGGCAGCTGGCAGGTCAGGGACTGCTCGGCCCTCGATCACCCGCAGACGCGACTCCACCATCGGGCACACCTTCCTCGCACCTGATGAATGAAGGTAGCGCCTTCAAAAGCATGCTGTCAGCGAGACAATCAAAGAGACGCCCAGGACCCGCCTACGGCCAGGTGGCAGGGCAGACTGCCCGCAGGGAACAAGTGCAAGCCCCAGTTGAATGGGGCCAGGTCTTCGGCGACGAGGTCCTCGCCACCGCCATCCTCGACCGGCTCCTCCACCACTGCGAAGTGATCTCCATCAACGGCCCCAGCTACCGGCTCAAGAACCGCCTCAAGGCGATCGAGCGAGAGAACGACGTGGCCTGACAACCCACGTCGTTTTCGGCGGCCGAACACGTGATCAGTTGTTGATCACCGGCTGAAAGATCTCGGAGAACTCGCCGTTCTCGATCAGTCCGGCGATCACGCCGGTCATGCTGTCGATGCCCGGATCCCTCACGATCAGGCCGTCCGAGACCCAGAAGTACCGGCCCCCGAGTGCCTCGTCGGTCCCTGCCCAGAGTTTCATCAGGCGCTCGACTTCCGCGACGGTGAACACGGTCGCGGTCCAACGAGAGCCATCCTCCAGAGTCACGAAGACATCGACGTTGCAGACCTCGTCCAAGTCCTCGCCGTCGCTGGGCAGGAACGACGCCTCGAAACCCTCCATACGGACCCGATACCAGGGCTCGTCCCACCCTCGCTCGATCGGTTCAGACGATGTGCTGCGGCTCATCGCGCGAGTGTCCCTGGTCGGGACGTCGATCTCAACCGAGATCCCTGCTGAACTGCCGCAACCCGAGACCAGAGCTGGGGACGTTCGTCCGTACGCAACTGGGGAGAAAAGTCCGTACGCCGACAACAGCCTCCAGGACCTCATCAACATGGTCACCGCACTGCGCGAACGCGGCATCGGCTTCACGTCGCTGCACGAGAACCTCGACACCACCACCCCCGGCGGACGGCTCGTCTTCCACGTCTTCGCCGCCCTGGCGGAGTTCATCCGCGAACTCATCGTCCAGGGCACCCGCGAGGGCCTGGCCGCCGCCCGCGCCCGCGCCCGCGCCCGCGTCGGCGGACGCCCCACCGTCGCCACCCCGCAGGTCATCCGCGCCGCCCGCGACCTGCTGCCCGACCCCGGACGCTCCATCACCTCGATCGCCAAGCTCCTCGGCGTGAGCCCCGGCACCCTCTACAACCACATCCCCGACCTCACCGAACTGCGTGCATCGGCCCGGACGGGGATCGACGCATGACCTCGATGGCGACCCACGTCTACGTCGTGACGCACAGTGCCACTCATGTCGGGAAGGTCGGGATCGGAGACCTGGACTCCGCAAGGATCGATGAGCACCGGAGGCGGGGCTGGCACCTGTACCGCGCCGTACTGCTGCCTTCCCGGCAGGCAGCGGACCAAGTGGAACGGTCCGTCAAGGCGCAGCTCAAAGCCGACGGGGTGGCCGGGCGTATGCCGGCGGAACGAATGCCGCAGGGCGGCCACAGTGAAACCGTGGACCTCGACGAGGTGTCGGCGGCGGAACTGTGGGACTGGGTGGTTGCGGCGGCTGGTGAGGTGCAAGACCAGGCGGACCTGTCCCGGGTGGTGCTGTTCCTGGCCCGCATGGACGGCGCCCGCGTCCTCGTTGTCGGGACGGACGAGCCACTCGGGCCGTCCAAGGGGAGCCCCGAGTGTGCCAACGGAGAGGTGCTCGCTGCCGAGAGATGGCTGGTGTACTCGGCGAACATGACCGCAGCCGCGTCTGAGACCGCGCTGCGAGGTCTCAGACGATGGGCGGCCACGGCCGGTGCGACCCAGACCGAAGCGATGCGCACCGCTGACTGGCCGGTGCCCCTGATCCGCAACGTCTACATGCTGAAGGGCCCGGCAGATGATGAGTTCAAGCAGGCACGCATAGCGGTCGGGGTGCCGCTGCACCCGATCTTGGATGACGATCCGGACGAGGACGACGAGTGACATCCGGCGGCTCACGGCCCCGGCCGGACGTCAGTACCGGCACGCGGAAGAAGCTGTTGCCGGCCTCCCGTCGCCGCTGCCCTCACAGCCACGTTGCACCGTGGGCCACGGATAGGAGCCCGGGGCCGATTACGGACGCGGCACCCACCCCGGCCGGTGCCCCCAACCTGCACGGACAGCCCGCATACGGCACCGGCTCGTGCGTCGTCCTGACGACTGGCTTTGACCGTGAAAACCATTGGTGCCCGGCTTGCTCCGCTGATGGACTGACGTCCTACCGCGAGTCTGCCCGCGTGACGGAGGTAGTGGTTGTGACAGGTTATGGCGTGCTTGCCGAGGTGTACGAATGGCTCATCTCGGATGCAAGGTTGCCTCCAGCCGAGTTCGCTGCGTCGTTCGACGACGTCCTCAGTCTCCTGCCGTCGAACGCTCACGTCCTCGACTGTTCGTGCGGAACCGGACAGCTGGCGGTTGGCCTCGCCAGTCGTGGCATGCAGGTTGTCGCAACTGACGCCAGCGAGGCGATGGTTCGTCGGACTGCAGAGTTGTCTGAGGAGTTCGGGGCATCCGTCCGGGCCTTACGGGCGAGCTGGGAAGAGTTGCCCGACCATTTCCAGGACAACACGTTCGACATGGTGTTCTGCGTTGGTAACTCGCTTCACCATGCCACGGGCGCGACAGGCAGGGGTGCTGCTCTGGAGTCGATGTCACGGCTTCTGCGCCCTGGCGGGCGCTTGGTACTCACATCCCGCACTTGGGAACTCGTGAGGGCCAGAGGTTCCCGGCTGGAGATCGGTGACCGACTCGTCCGCCGGAACGGTCGCGATGCCGTCGTGGTCTACCGCTGGGAGATTGCGCCGCATTGGGAGGAGGAGCACCACATCGAGATTGCGATCGCGCAGGTTGATGCGACCGGGTTGGTTCTTGTCCGCTCGGAACTGCTGTCCTGCTGGCCCTACCGGTACGAGGAACTCGAAGTCGATCTGCACCGGGTCGGACTTCAGACGGAACTGAGCACGTTCGATCTTGAGGCCGAGAACTACATGGTGGTCGCGAGCAAAGTATAAGCACCGGACTCTCAGTCCCTGGCCGGACCGCGCGGTTGCTCGCAGGACGACGGCGCCCTCTCATCAGTGCGGGTTCAAGTGGTCAACCAACACGCCCGCACCCGGGCCGAGGCCCACCGCACCGCCCTCGAAGTCTCCGGGCAGCTGGCCTTCGAGCTGTAGACGAACCCAGCAAGATCAATCTCACCGGGATTTCCTATACCTCAACTACTCACACCCGGGACGGGCCTCCCCGATGCGCTCGGCGGTCTTGCCGACGCCGGTCGAGTAGGGGTGCCGGTAAGAGCGCTGGCACCAGCCGCAAATGACACCCTTTAGACCGTGTCCTACGTGGTGAGGCGGACGAGGCGCTTGTAGCAGCAGATGGCGGCGGCGAGTCCGAGGAAGGCTAGGTAGTTGCAGGGATCCCGTTCATAACGGGGGCTGAGCCTGCGGTAGCCGGACAGCCACGACATGGTGCGCTCGATCACCCACCTGCGGCGGCCTAATCGCTCGCTGGACTCGATGCCTTTGCGTGCGATCCGGACTCCGATGTGCTTGCCGCGTAACCATTTCCGCAGGTCGGCACGGTCGTAGGCTTTGTCCGCGTGCAGGCGCTGGGGCTTGAAGCAGCGGCCGCGGTGGGGGTCGTGTCTCGTTTGGTGACCCTCGACCATGGGCTTCAGGCCTTCGCTGTCATGGGTGTTGCCGGCCGAGACGCCGACGAGAAGGGGCAGTCCGTTCGCGTCCGACAGGATGTGCATCGTGGAACCCGGCTTGCCGCGGTCCACGGGGCTCGGACCTGTATGTTCGCCCCCTTTTTTTAGCCCTGACGTGAGCGGTGTCGAGGACCACGCGGGTGACATCGACGAGGCCGACGTCGTCGAGCCGGTGCAGCACAGCTTCGTGGAGGCGGCCCCAGACGCCGGCCCGGGACCAAATCAGGAAGCGGCGATGCGCCGTCGACTTAGATATCCCGAAGCAGGGCGGCAGTGACCGCCAGGCGCAGCCGCTGACCAGGACGTAGACGATGGCCGCGAACACCGTCTCATCAGGCGTGTCCTGCGTCCCTCCACCCTGCGGCCGCACCCTCGACGCAGGGATCAGCGGCTTCGCGATCTCCCACAGCCCGTCCGGAACAATCACCCCGCCCCATGCCCTGGACAACGACGCCTCACCACATAGGACACGGTCTTAAGGGTCTTCGGATCTCCGTCGTGCCCATCGCGCCGACTGCCAGCAAGGGCATTACGGCAGCTGCGCTGGAGGGCCTCAGGGAGACGTCACGACTTGCTGTGCTCCCACTGATCGATCCAGAGAAAGGTGACTGTGCAACGGGGCGTCCCGGTCGGCGACGCGGCGCCTTACCGCAGTGATCTGAGCGGCAGTTTCCGTGATGCGCTCACTGCGGCAGCGTTGGCGACCGGGGGCCGTGGTCCGTTTTCGAGGGAGTGATCCAGTGGCGCGCTGGGGAGGATCCGCAGTGACGTTGTGGTTGGGGACGTGCCGATACAGGCAGCCGGACGAGGGAGGGGGGGCTGTATGCGGTGCGGGGAAGGAAGATCTAAGAATCTGTACCAATGTGCCAAGAAGCCTCTGCAGACCTATCCTCGTAGTGCTGAAGATGCCTGGCAAAAGCGCAGGTCAAAGCGATGCTCAAGAGACACCTAGCGCCTGTGGTCACAGCCGATTGGCCGCTGGTCCTGCTGACCAGGGTCTTTGTGGACGATTTCCAGGTTCCGTGGACGGAGAACCCCTGCACCCGTCAGCCGGTCGAGGGCGTCGGCGAGCGCCACAGCGGCCGGCCCGCACTCGTGTGCCAGCCGGTCCATTTCCGCGATTGCATTCCTGCGGTCGGTCCCTGACACCCGTCCGTGACGCCGGGTAGCGGCCCGGCAACGCGCGCAGTTCTTCGGCCTCGACGTCGGCCGAGCGGATCTCGGCAAGTCGATGTCATGCGAACTCAGCGACCACCCTCAGCCATGACGATCATCACTTCAGCTAGGCAGATTGTATATATGAGACGGCCTTGAGCGAGGCAGGCTGAGCAGCCTGAACAGCTCGGAAGGCGACTCTTGTGCAGTCGAGGCGACCCGGTGTGTTCTACCGCCACGCGCTGGAGACACGCACACCGAAGGGATGACGTATGAGCATCGAACAGACCCTCACCAGCCAGGAGCGCCTCGCGGACCTCGACCTGCAGCAGCTCAGGCAGCTGGTCGGGCTCGTGGAGTACGACGCCGACGGTGACCCCTTCCCGGTGACCGGGTGGGACGCGGTGGTCTGGTCGGTGGGCAACGCGACGCAGGCCGCGCTGTACTTCCAGATGGTCTTCGGCATGGAGCTGGTCGCCTACTCCGGTCCGGAGACCGGCAACCGCGACCACCACGCGTTCGTGCTCCGCTCCGGGGCGATCCGGTTCGTGCTCAAGGGCGGCGTCGACCCGGACAGCCCGCTGCACGACCACCAGCGCCGCCACGGCGACGGCGTCATCGACATCGCCCTCGAGGTCCCCGACGTCGACAAGTGCATCGAGCACGCCCGCGCGGAGGGCGCGACCGTGCTGGAGGAGCCGCACGACGTCACCGACGCGCACGGCACCGTCAGGATCGCGGCCCTCGCCACGTACGGCGACACCCGCCACACCCTCGTGGACCGCTCCCGCTACACCGGCCCGTACCTGCCCGGCTATGTCGCCCGGACCTCCGGCTATGTGAAGCCCGAGGGCGAGCCCAAGCGCGTCTTCCAGGCGCTCGACCACGTCGTGGGCAACGTGGAGCTCGGGAACATGGACGAGTGGGTCGACTTCTACAACCGCGTCATGGGCTTCACCAACATGGCCGAGTTCATCGGCGACGACATCGCCACCGAGTACTCGGCGCTGATGAGCAAGGTCGTCGCCAGTGGCAACCACCGGGTGAAGTTCCCGCTCAACGAGCCGGCGGTCGGCAAGAAGCGTTCGCAGATCGACGAGTACCTCGACTTCTACCGCAGTCCCGGCGCCCAGCACCTCGCCCTCGCCACCAACGACATCATCAGGACCGTGGACACACTGCGGTCCAAGGGCATTGAGTTCCTCGCCACGCCGGAGAGCTACTACACCGACCCCGAGCTGCGCGCCCGGATCGGCAAGGTCCGCGTGCCCATCGAGGAACTCGCCTCGCGCGGCATCCTCGTGGACCGCGACGAGGACGGTTACCTGCTGCAGATCTTCACCAAGCCGATCGGTGACCGGCCCACGGTGTTCTTCGAGTTCATCGAGCGCCACGGCTCGCTGGGCTTCGGAAAGGGCAACTTCCAGGCCCTGTTCGAGGCGATCGAACGCGAGCAGGAGAAGCGCGGCAACTTCTAGGACCCGTAAGGGTCGTGATGGCGCGGCGGGGCCGCCGATCCCGGCACGCAGCCGCACCCCGAGCAGGACCTCTCTGCCGACCGCACCCGATGTGGACGAGTCGGCCGGCAACAGCGTGTGGACCACCCCGTCGAGCTGGACGGTGCTCGCCCTAGAAGTGCTGGACCCGCCTGCTGCGGAACTCCAGGCCGTCGCGGAAGGTGACGGAGTGCCGGACCGTGCCGCCGAAGGTCTCCTGTCCGGGCAACGCGAAGATGCGGCTGCGGAGAGCGCGCGATGTCGCGCAGCGCCTCCGGCAGTCGATGTCTGGCCGGTCGGCAGTTACGGCGAGACGGCCGACGGCGGCCCGGTGGCGAGTGGGTCGTCCGTCGGCCTCGCATCCAGGTCACGCCACAGTTGTGGCCAATTTCAGCCGTCAACGAGCACGGAATGCCACGGTAGTTGACACCTCCTGCCCCCGGGCAGCAGGATCGGGACGCCGCGTGAAGGCGGCACGGGCAAGAGGGGTGACCTCCCGATGGCGTTTCAGGCAGGAGGGCAGCGGTTGGTACCGCGGCCCGTCCCCGACACTCTCGAGGCCCAGGCGTATCTGCAGGACTACGCCACCTATCTGGAGGCCGTTCCCTTCCCGTCCGTGGTCCTCGACCACCGCTGGGACGTGGTCCTGGCCAACACCGCTTTCGAGACTCTCTTCTCCGGCGTGAGCCCGCACCCCACAGCCTTGCCCTGGGACAACTTCCTGCGATTCGTTCTCTTCCACCCGGACGCGTCGTCCGTCCTCGCGGACCACGAGTCAGGCTGGTGCCTGCCGATGCTCGCCTGTTTCTCGGCGGCAGTGGAGCGGCACGGGCACGACGCCGGGCTTCAGGCCATTCGGCGGGAGATCGCGCAGGACCCCATCATGGAGGCCGCCTACCGGCAGGGTCTGCCGCACTGGATCCGCGCGGTGGGCGAGGTCGCCGTGGAACTCGACGGGGCGGTCCGCTCGCTGCACCACCCCGACGCCCGCCGGGGCGACACCTGGTGTCGTGTCGTCGTCGAGACCCCGACGGCCCTCCTGGACATGGGATACAGGCGGCTGACGCTGGTGCTGCGCGAGCCGCGCCCGATGCCCGCGCCTCGCGGAACCCGTCGTACCTCGACGCGACGCACAGCGGGCCACCTCAGCGTGGTCCCCGCCTCCCGGGTCTGACCGGGCACCGTCGGCGTTCAGGTCGCCGACGGCGCCTTGGTCAGCGGGCGCAGACGTGGCCGGTGACGAGGGTGACGCCGTGTGTCTGGGTGCGTCCTGGCGACAGCGGTCCGCTTCTGGACGGGAGTGGGCTCCGCCGGACCGGAACCGGCGAGTCGGCCCAGCCCTGGCGTGCTGTCGGTGCCCGGGTTCAGAGGCTGGTGAGCAGTTGCAGGCGCTCGGCGCTGGGTGAGCCCTGGTCGGCGTGGTAGACGACGAGGAGCTGCTGTGCCTCTGGCCTGAGGAGCTTCTCGTAGCGCAGTTCCAGCTGCCCGACCAAGGGATGGTTGAACCGCGTGCAGCCGGTGGAGCGGCGGCGCACTTCCCGTCTGGCCCACAGTGTGCGGAAGCGTTCGCTGGCGACCGTCAGCTCGCCGATGGTCTCCAGGAGTTCGGGATCGGCGTCGTCGAGGCTGAGGGTCGCGCGAAGTCCGGAGACGGCTTTGGCGGTCACGTCGTCCCACTGGGGATAGAGGCTGCGCATCTCGGGCTCGAGGAACACGGCTCGCAGGGGGTTGCTCCCCACGGCGAAGAACGGACACAGGGCCACGGCCAGATGGTTGGCGGCGACGACGCGGCCGGCTGTCCCCTGGGCATAGGCGGGTGTGAGGGGCCAGCCGTCGAGCAGGGGCTGGAGGTCGGCCCGGCCCGTCCGGGAGCGGGGACGGCGTCGCCGGGCCGGGGGCGTGGGGTGGGCGAGGCGGTGCAGGTAGGCGACGGCGTCGTCGTCGAGTTGCAGCGCCGCCGCCAGGCTTTCGAGGATCTGGTCGGAGGGGTGCTGGTTGCGGCCCTGCTCCAGGCGCAGGTAGTACTCGGGGCTGATGCCGGCGAGGTGGGCGACCTCCTCCCGGCGCAGCCCCGGGACACGGCGGCGCTCTCCGGCGGGCAGCCCGGCCTCCTGGGGGCTGAGCTGTTCCCGCCGGGCCCGCAGGAAGTGGCCGAGGGTGTCCGCCATGTCATTCATCCTTCGACGTTAGTCGGCGAGCAGGCCGAGCCGGACCAGACTGCGTGCACTCGCGACAACGCTCTCCTCGTTCGAGCGCGGTGCCCAGCCCAGCTGCTCACGGGCCTTGGCGTTGCCGGCCCGGCGGACCACGCCCAGCTGCGGCACCGCCTCGCGCAGCCGCGGGCTGACCGTGGACAGCAGCCGCAGCATCCAGGCGGGGGCCGACCGGGTGGGGGCCTTCGCAGCCGCTTCGCCCAGCTGGGAGCGGAGGGCGAGCGCGATCTGCCCGAAGGAGATCGGCTCGCCGGCCAGGGCCAGATACCGCTGCCCGGCGGCAGCCGGCGAGGTCATCGCCTTGATGTGCAGGTCGGCGACGTCCCGGACGTCGACGGTGTTGGTCCAGATCGGCGGCGCGGCGCGCAGGGCGCCGGTGAGCATCGCGTGGATGATGCGGATCGAGCTGGAGTAGTCGGAACCGAGTACCGGACCGAAGATCCCGACCGGGTTGATGGTGGTGAGTTCCAGACCGTTGCCCTCGGCGGCGACGAAATCCCACGCCGCCCGCTCGGCGACGGTCTTCGACTTGACGTACGGGGTCACGCCGGGCCCGTCCAGGCTCGTCCAGTCGGCTTCCGTGAAGACCCGGTCCGTCGGTCCGTGACCGTAGCCGACCGCGGCGAACGACGACGTCAGGACCACCCGCCTGACGCCGGCGTCCCGCGCGGCGCGCAGCACCCGCAGCGTACCGTCGCGGGCCGGGGCAATCAGTTCGTTCTCGTCCTTCGGACGGGAGCCGGGGAACGGCGAAGCGATGTGCAGGACATGGTCGGCCCCCGCCGCGGCCCGGTCCCAGCCGGCGTCGGAGGCCAGGTCGGCCTCGACGTAGGAGACCCGCTCCCGCCCCGGCGCCTCAGCCACGGAGAGCATCTTCTCGACGTCGGGTTGCCGCTTCAGCGAGCGCAGCGTGGTCGTGACCTCGTGCCCCGACGCCAGGAGCCGCGCGATCGTGTGGGAGCCCAGGAAGCCGGTCCCACCGGTGACGAGTACGTGTGCCATGGCGACAGGATCACCGCGCGCGACCGCCCGGTTCCAGATCCTGCTGATACCGGTACTCGCAGGGACAGGCATGACGGCCGTGTCGGCGGGCCAGGAGGGAGCGAGTGACGTCGTGGTTGCGTCGTTGTCCCGAACGCTGTACCTGTGTGCCAGGAATCCCCGGCAGGTCGTTTCCCTGGCCTGCTGAAACCAGTTGGCAAAAGGGCGGGGCGACGTGGTGCACCGGAGACATCCAGCGGCTGTGGTCTCGCCTGCCGGTAGGACGGGTGACCCGGGGCTGTTCACTCCCTCGAGCGTGACCTGGCAGATGCACGGCGACCCCATGATGTGGGTCGCCGGCATCCGTGCCCTCTATCTCCAGGCCCTCCACCCCCGTGCCGTGCGCGGGGTCATGGAGAACTCCGACTTCCGGCGCGACGCCTGGGGCCGGCTCATGCGCACCGCGAACTTCGTCGGCACCACGACGTACGGCACCACGGAGGCCGCGGAGAAGGCGGGCGCCCGCGTCCGCAGGATCCACCGGCTGCTCTCGGCCACCGACCCCGGCACCGGCGAACGGTATCCGGTCGACGAACCCGCGCTGCTGCTGTGGGTGCACTGCGCCGAGATCGACTCCTATCTGCACGTCCTGCGCCGCTCCGGCTACCCGCTCACCGACGCCGCCGCCGACCGGTATGTCTCCGAACACCGGGTCAGCGCCCGGCTGGTGGGCCTCGACCCGCAGGACGTGCCCGCCGACCGCGCCGGGATGGACGCCTACTTCGACACGGTGCGGCCCGAACTCGCCGCCGGGGCCGACGCCCTGGCCGTGGACGACTTCCTGCGCAGCCCGCCCACGCACCCCCTGCTCGTCCCGGCGCGCGCCCTGCTGTGGCGGCGCGTGGCGCATCTCGCCTACGCCTCGCTGCCGCCGTACGCCCATGACCTGTACGGCAGACCGGCACCGCGCCCCGCCACCGTCACCCGGGAACTGCGCGCCATGGGCACCCTGTTGCGCTGCATCCCCGCCCACGTGCGCTGGCAGCTCCCGCCGAAGCACATCCTGCGCGCCATGGCGAGGCTGGGCCCACAGGCCCGTCCCGCACCGCACAAAGTCCCGCTGTAGACGGACACCCAGGACCGGGGGGACGGGCGGACTCCCGCGCGGCTCAGTCCCAGCCCAGCTCCGTGTACGGCCGCCCGGTCCGGATGCCGTCGATCGCCGCGCGCGCGTAGTCGACCATCGGCTCCGGGAGCGCGTCCAGGGGCCACCAGTCCCAGCTCAGGCATTTGTCCGGTTCCAGGAGCCGCGGTTCGCCGGCCCAGCGGCGGGCCCGGAACACCAGCTGGATGCGGGGCCGCCGCCGGAAGCCGTTGTCGACATGGACGGTGTGCACCAGCTCCACGTCCGCCGGGTCGATCTCCAGGCCGGCCTCCTCCCTGGCCTCCCGCACCAGACAGGTCACGGCCGACTCCTGTTCGCAGTGCCCGGCCAGGAAATGGTGGGTCCGGGGCGCGAAGGCGGCGTCCGGGTGGCGCAGCCCGAGCAGGACCTTCCCGTCCCGCTCCAGGTAGAGATGGACACCCAGGACGTGCGGGGCCTCCCGCCGCACGGGCACACTCGCGTCGCCCCGGTGCAGCGCGAGCACCTCGGCCGCCCACGGCGCCATGACGAGATGCCGTACGGTCGCCACGTCGAAGAAGGCGAACATGATGCCCTCGCCGACCGGGATCCGCGACGGGTCGCCGTCCCAACGGCCCAGGAAGACCGTGGTGTCGTTGGTGACCGTGAACCGGGTCAGCCCCTCGATCACCAGTCCGGTCTCCTCCAGCAGCTCCCGCGCGACCGCCTCCTCCGGCGTCTCGTCCCCCTCCCGCGCCCCGCCCGGCAGCGACCAGGCGCCCGGATCCCAGATCGCCTTGTACGCGTCCCGCAGATGCAGCAGGTACTGTCCCCGCTCGTTGACCAGGAGTGCGGCCGTCTGGCTCGGCTCGGTGTCCATGGGATCCCCCCTCGTATCCAACCCGCCGTAGATCGTGTTACGAAGAACCATGCCTGCTCACGAGGGACACCACACCTACGACGCCGTAGTCGTCGGCGGCGGACACAACGGCCTGGTCGCCGCCGCCTACCTGGCCCGGGCCGGACGGTCCGTGCTGGTGCTGGAACGGCTCGGGGACACCGGCGGCGCCGCCGTCTCCACCCGCCCGTTCACCGGTGTCGACGCCCGCCTCTCGCGCTACTCCTACCTGGTCAGCCTGCTCCCGCGGAAGATCGTGGACGACCTCGGGCTGCGCTTCCGCGTCCAGGGGCGCACGATCTCCTCGTACACCCCCGTCGAGCGCGGCGGACGCCCCACGGGCCTCCTCGTGGGCGGGGGAGAGGAGCGCACCCGGGAGGCCTTCGCCCGGCTGACGGGCGGCGAGCGCGAGTACGCGTCCTGGCAGCGGTTCTACGGCATGACCGGGCGCGTCGCCCGGCGGGTCTTCCCCACGCTCACCGAACCCCTGCCCAGCCGGGAGGAGCTGCGCCGCCGCATCGACGACGAGGACGCCTGGCGCACGCTGTTCGAGGAGCCGATCGGGGCCGCCGTCGAGGCGAACTTCAGCGACGACCTCGTGCGCGGTGTGGTCCTCACCGACGCCCTCATCGGCACCTTCGCCGACGCCCACGACCCCTCCCTCAGGCAGAACCGCTGCTTCCTCTACCACGTCATCGGCGGTGGCACCGGCGCCTGGGACGTGCCCGTCGGCGGCATGGGCGCCCTCACCGACGCGCTCGCCGCCGCCGCGCGCGACGCGGGAGCCGTCCTCGCCACGGGCCATGAGGCGGTCCGCATCGCCACCGACGGCCACAGCGCCGAGGTCACCTGGCGCACCGCCGACGGCGAGGGCGTCACCACCGCCCGGCACGTCCTGGTGGGCGCCTCCCCGCAGGCCCTCGCCGCGCTCACCGGCGACGCGCCGCCGGCCCCCGCCGAGGGCGCCCAGCTCAAGGTGAACATGCTGCTCAAGCGGCTGCCCCGGCTGCGGGACGGCTCGGTCGACCCGCGCGAGGCGTTCGCCGGCACCTTCCACATCGCCGAGGGCTACGAGCAGCTCGCCACCGCCCACGCCCAGGCCGCCGCCGGTGAACCGCCCGCCGCCCCGCCGTCCGAGATCTACTGCCACTCGCTGACCGACCCGTCGATCCTCGGCCCCGACCTCGTCGCACAGGGCTACCAGACCCTGACCCTGTTCGGGCTGCACACCCCCGCCCGGCTCTTCGCCCGCGACAACGACGGTGTGCGCGACGCACTCCTCGAGGCGACCCTCGCCCAGCTCGACGCCCACCTCGCGGAGCCCCTGGCCGACTGCCTCGCGGTCGACGCCGACGGTCGCCCCTGCATCGAGGCGAAGACCCCGCTCGACCTGGAACGCGACCTCGGGCTGCCCGGCGGCAACATCTTCCACCGTGACCTGTCCTGGCCGTACGCGGACGAGGGCACCGGCCGCTGGGGCGTGGAGACCCCGCACGCCAACGTCCTGCTGTGCGGGGCGGGCGCGGTCCGCGGGGGAGGGGTGAGCGGGGTGCCGGGGCACAACGCGGCGATGGCGGTCCTGGAGGCCGACCGGTAGAGCCCGCCGCCGAGGAAATCTGACGGTCTATCAGAAAACCTCTTCCGTCGGCCGGTCCGCTGCGGCATCCTGCGCCCATGCAGACGGAGCTGAGCAATCACCTGGGAGTCGAGCACGCCGTCTTCGGCTTCACGCCGTTCCCCGCCGTCGCCGCGGCCATCAGCCGCGCGGGCGGCTTCGGCGTGCTCGGCGCGGTCCGCTACACCGCCCCCGACGACCTCAAACGCGACCTCGACTGGATCGAGGCGCACGTCGACGGACGGCCGTACGGGCTCGACGTCGTCATGCCCGCCAAGAAGGTCGAAGGCGTCACGGAGGCCGATGTCGAGGCGATGATCCCCGAAGGGCACCGGCAGTTCGTGCGGGACACCCTCGCCAAGTACGGCGTCCCGGAGCTGGCCGAGGGCGAGGCCTCCGGCTGGCGGATCACCGGCTGGATGGAGCAGGTGGCCCGCAGCCAGCTCGACGTCGCCTTCGACTACCCGATCCGGCTGCTCGCCAACGCCCTCGGCTCCCCGCCCGCCGACGTCGTCGCCCGCGCCCACGAGCGCGGCGTGCTGGTCGCCGCGCTCGCCGGGAGCGCCCGGCACGCCCGCAAGCACCAGGAGGCGGGCATCGACATCGTCGTCGCCCAGGGGTACGAGGCCGGCGGGCACACCGGGGACATCGCCTCGATGATCCTCACCCCGGAGATCGTGGACGCCGTCGACCCGCTGCCCGTCCTCGCGGCCGGCGGCATCGGCAGCGGACGGCAGATCGCCGCCGCCCTCGCGCTCGGCGCCCAGGGCGTGTGGCTCGGCTCCCTCTGGCTGACCACCGCCGAGGCCGACCTGCACTCGCCCGCCCTCACCCGCAAGCTCCTCGCGGCCGGCTCCGGCGACACGGTGCGCTCCCGCGCCCTCACCGGCAAACCCGCCCGCCAGCTCCGCACCGAGTGGACCGACGCCTGGGACGACCCGCACGGCCCCGGCACCCTCCCCATGCCCCTGCAGGGCCTGCTCGTCGCCGAGGCGGTCTCCCGCATCCAGAAGTACGAGGTCGACCCGCTGCTCGGCACCCCCGTCGGGCAGATCGTCGGCCGGATGAACGAGGTCCGCCCGGTCCAGGCGGTCTTCGACGACCTCACCCGCGGCTTCGAGCAGGCCGTGGACCGCGTCAACCGCATCGCCGGAAGGAGCGGACAGTGACCGGCACGAGCACACCCCCCGCGGGCTTCTGGGCCCAGGCGACCGCCGACCCCGACCGTACGGCCCTGATCGCGCCGGACGGCGAGGAGTGGACCGCCGGACGGCTGCACGCCGCCGCGAACCGGCTGGTGCACGGACTGCGCGCGGCCGGCATGGAACGCGGCGACGCCTTCGCCGTCGTCCTTCCCAACTCCGCCGAGTTCTTCACCGCCTACCTCGCCGCCACCCAGGCCGGCTTCTACCTCGTCCCCGTCAACCACCACCTCGTCGGCCCCGAGATCGCGTGGATCGTCGCCGACTCCGGCGCCAAGGTCCTCATCGCCCACGAGCGCTTCGCCGAGCAGTCCCGCCGCGCCGCCGACGAGGCCGGCCTGCCCGCCAGCCACCGGTACGGCGTCGGGGCGGCCGAGGGCTTCCGGCCGTACGCCGAACTCCTCGACGGACAACCGGAGTCGGCCCCCACCGGCCGCACCCTCGGCTGGGTCATGAACTACACGTCCGGTACGACCGGCCGCCCGCGCGGCATACGGCGCCCGCTGCCCGGCAAGCTCCCCGAGGAGGCGTATCTCGGCGGCTTCCTCGGCTTCTTCGGCGTCCGGCCGTTCGACGACAACGTCCATCTGGTCTGCTCACCGCTCTACCACACGGCCGTCCTGCAGTTCGCCGGCTCGTCCCTGCACATCGGCCACCGCCTGGTCCTCATGGACAAGTGGACCCCCGAGGAGATGCTCCGCCTGATCGACGCCCACCACTGCACCCACACCCACATGGTCCCCACCCAGTTCCACCGGCTGCTCGCCCTCCCCGAGGCCACCCGGCAGGCGTACGACGTCTCGTCCATGCGGCATGCCATCCACGGTGCCGCGCCCTGCCCGGACCACGTCAAGCGGGCGATGATCGACTGGTGGGGCGAGTGCGTGGAGGAGTACTACGCGGCCAGCGAGGGCGGCGGCGCCTTCGCCACCGCCGAGGACTGGCTGAAGAAGCCCGGCACGGTCGGCAGGGCCTGGCCCATCAGCGAACTGGCCGTCTTCGACGACGACGGCAACCGGCTGCCGCCCGGTGAACTCGGCACGGTCTACATGAAGATGAGCACCGGGGGCTTCGCCTACCACAAGGACGAGGCGAAGACGCGGAAGAACCGCATCGGCGACTTCTTCACCGTCGGCGACCTGGGCGTCCTCGACGAGGAGGGCTATCTCTTCCTCCGCGACCGCAAGATCGACCTGATCATCTCCGGCGGCGTCAACATCTACCCCGCCGAGATCGAGTCCGCGCTGCTCGCCCACCCGGCGGTCGCCGACGCCGCCGCCTTCGGCATCCCGCACGACGACTGGGGTGAGGAGGTCAAGGCGGTCGTCGAACCGGCCCCGGGCCAGGAACCCGGTCCCGACCTCGCCGCCGCCCTCCTGGCCCACTGCGCCGACCGCCTCGCCGGCTACAAGCGCCCCAAGTCCGTCGACTTCGTCACCGAGATGCCCCGCGACCCGAACGGCAAGCTCTACAAGCGCCGTCTGAGGGAGCCCTACTGGGAGGGCCGCACCCGGCCGGTGTGACACCGGGACCTGTGATACTGAGACCCTGTCAGATACGACGGGGGAGTGGGCCGTGCGACTTCCGCAGCGGGTGGGCGAGTTCGGGCCGGCCGTCGTCATGCTCGCCGCCATGACGGCCGTACGGCTCGGTCCGCGCCCGGAGGACGAGGGCCCCCTGTGGGCCGCCTTCGCGCTCGCCCTCGTCATCGCCGGCGGACTGGCGGTGCGCCGCCGACTGCCGCTGACCGCCTACGGGGTCGGCACGGTGGGGCTCGGCGCCGAGGCACTGTGGGTGGGGCCGGGCCCGCTGACACCGGTGGCGAACCTCATCGGCGTGTACTACGTCGGCCTGTGCGCCACCCCGTCGAGGGCCCGACTCGGCGCGCTGCTCGTCCTGCCCGGGGTGCTGGCCTGGTTCGCGCCCGAGGACGGGCCGGCCTCGGTGCCGGTCGCCGTCGTCTTCGTGTGGCTGCTGGTGTGGGCGGCCGGGTACGGCACCGCGCGCCGGGGCCGGGAGGCGGAGGAGCGCAGGGCGGACCGGCGCCGGGAGGACGTGCTCGCCGAGCGGGTGCGGATCGCCCGCGAACTGCACGACGTCGTCGGGCACTCCGTGAACGCCATGCTGGTGCAGGCGGGCGCCGCCCGGGTGGTGCTCGACATCCGGCCCGACCGCACCCGTGAGCTGCTGGCGGGTGTCGAGCGCACCGGCCGGGACGCCCTCACCGAACTCGACCGGCTGCTCGGCGTCCTGCGCGCCGAGGAGGATCCCGGCGACCGGGACGATCCCCTCGGCCTCGGCCGGCTGGTGCGGCCGCTGGCCGACGCGGGCATGGAGGTCCGGCTGGACATCGCGCCCGAGGCCCGTGAACTGCCCCCGCAGCTGCGGACGTCGGTCCACCGGATCGTCCAGGAAGCCCTCACCAACGCGCTCCGGCACGGTCGCGCCCGCACCGCCGAGGTCACCGTCGGCAGCCGGGACGACACCCTGCTGGTACGGATCGCCGACGGGGGCGAGGGACCCGCCCCGCACTACCGTCCCGGTCGCGGCCTGCGCGGCATCGGCGAGCGCGCCGCCGCCCTCGGCGGCAAGGTCGAGCACGGGCCGGGCGACGACGGCGGGTTCACCCTGAGCGTCGGGGTGCCGCTGCCGTGAACCCGACCCTGCGGGTGCTGCTCGCCGACGACGACCCCCTGCTGCGCACCGGTGTCGCCGTGGTCCTCGAAGCCGCCGGCATCGAGGTCGTCGGCGAGGCGGGCGACGGCGTACGGGCGGTGGAGCTGTGCCGCGAACTGGCGCCGGACCTCGTCCTGATGGACGTCCGTATGCCCGGCCACGACGGCATCGAGGCCACCGCACGCATCGTCGACGCCGGACTCACCACCCGTGTCCTCGTCCTGACCACGTTCCCCGACGACGAGTACGTGTGGCGGGCGCTGCGCGCGGGAGCCCACGGCTTCCTGCTCAAACGCGCCGCGCCGGAACGGCTCGTGGACGCCGTCCGCACCGTCGCCGCCGGACACACCCTGCTGGACCCGCTGGTCACCCGGCCCCTCGTGGACCGTCTGGTCACCGGGCGCGGCGGCACCCCGGACGACGCCCGGCTGCGCCATCTCACCTCCCGCGAGACGGAGATCCTGCGTCTGGTCGCCGAGGGGCTGACCAACGCCGAACTCGCCGACCGCCTCGGCATCGCCGAATCGACGGTGAAGACCCACGTCAAACGCATCCTGCACAAGATCGGCGCCCGTGACCGCGCCGGTGCCGTGGCCATCGCCCACCGCTCCGGGCTCGTCTGACACGTACCCCCGTGGGGGTACCCCGGCGGGGGGACGCCCCGGGCCGGACACCGTCCTACCGTCGCTTCCGTCGGTATGCGGACGGCGGGACGACGGGGCGGGACGGCGGGGGTGCGCATGAACGTGCTGGGCGGGTGCGCGAGCGAGGTGTGGCGGGCCGTGCGGCCGGTCGACCGCTACCAGCGGCTGCTGTGGTGGTGCGGGACGGCGATGCTGGTGTCCGGCACGGTGCACGGCGTGGTCGCGCTCGTCGACTTCGCGCCCTGGTGGGGGCCGGTGTCCTGGCGCAAGCCGGTGGTGTTCGGGGTGTCCTTCGGGCTGATGGCCTGGGCCGTGGTCTGGATCCTGCGCCGGCTCGCCGTCCGCTGGTGGATCCGGGCGGGCGCGGGCCTGGTCGTCCTCACCTCGGTGGCCGAGGCCGCGCTGATCACCGCCCAGCGCTGGCGCGGCACCGCCTCCCACTTCAACCAGGCCACCGGCACCGACGCCGCCGTCTGGAGCGTGATCGGCAGCCTCGTCCTGCTGCTGGTCCTCGGGGTGGTGGTGCTGTGGGTGGCCGCGCTCGTCCGGTTCGAGGGACGTCCCGCGTCCCGGGTCGCGGTGCTCGTGGGGCTGACCGGTGTGCTGGCGGCCGGCGCCATCGGGCAGAAGATGGCCGCCCTCGGCGAGCAGGTGTTCGACGAGACGGGGCACGTCCCGTACGAGCTGGTCTTCGGGGCCGCGGGCAGCGCCAAGCTGGCCCACGCCGTCGGCCTGCACGGGCTGCAACTCCTCGCCGTGCTCGCGATCCTGTGCGAGGCCGGCCGGCTCGGCGACCGTGCGGCCGGCCTCGTGACGGGCGTCGCGGCCCTCGGCTACGCCGCCGCCTTCACCGCGATCACCGTCACGGCCTACGACGGACGCGCCCCCCTCCACCCCTCCGCCCCCATGGCGGTGCTGCTCGTGGCCGGGCTCCTCACCACGGCGGCGGCCGCGCTCGTCACGTTGGTCCAGGCCGCCGCTGAACGCGGAGCCCGGTCCCGCACTTGACCTGTCCCGGTGGCACGCAGAGGATCATGTGCCATGACGTCCGGACACGGCAGCACGGTCGACGGGGTGCTGCGGCGCAGCGCCCACCGCACCCCGGCACGCGTCGCGGTGGAGTACCGCGACCGCACCTGGACCTACCAGGAGCTCGACGACGCGGTCTCGCGCGCGGCGGCCGTCCTGCTCGGCGAAGGGCTCGAACGGGGCGACCGGGTCGGTGCCTACGGCCACAACTCCGACGCCTACCTCATCGCCTTCCTCGCCTGCGCCCGCGCCGGCCTGGTGCACGTGCCCGTGAACCAGAACCTGACCGGGGACGACCTCGCGTACATCGTCGAGCAGTCGGGCAGCGCCCTGGTCCTGGCCGATCCCGATCTGCGGGAGCGGCTCCCGGAGGGCGTACGGACGGTGCCCCTGCGGGACGCCGACGACTCGCTCCTGGCCCGGCTGGCGGGCACCGAGCCGTACGACGGGCCCGAGCCGCGCACCGAGGACCTGGTCCAGCTGCTGTACACCTCCGGCACGACCGCCCTGCCCAAGGGCGCGATGATGACCCACCGGGCGCTGGTGCACGAGTACCTCAGCGCGATCACCGCCCTCGACCTCAGCGCCGGCGACCGGCCCGGGCACTCCCTGCCGCTGTACCACTCCGCGCAGATGCATGTGTTCCTGATGCCGTACCTCGCGGTCGGCGCCACGAACCTCGTCCTCGACGCCCCCGACGGCGACCGGCTCTTCGACCTGATCGAGGCGGACCGGGTCGACAGCCTCTTCGCACCGCCCACCGTCTGGATCGGCCTCGCGGGCCGCCCCGACTTCGCCACCCGCGATCTGAGCGGGCTGCGCAAGGCCTACTACGGGGCGTCGATCATGCCGGTGCCCGTCCTGGAACGGCTGCGGGAACGCCTGCCGAAGCTCGGCTTCTACAACTGCTTCGGGCAGAGCGAGATCGGCCCGCTCGCCACCGTCCTTGCCCCGGACGAGCACAAGGGCCGGATGGACTCCTGCGGGCGCACGGTCCTGTTCGTGGACGCCCGGGTCGTGGACGAGAACGGCGACGAGGTCCCCGACGGCACGCCCGGCGAGATCGTCTACCGCTCCCCGCAGCTGTGCGAGGGCTACTGGGAGAAGCCCGAGGAGACCGCCGAGGCCTTCCGGGACGGCTGGTTCCGCTCCGGGGACCTCGCCGTGCGGGACGCCCACGGGTATTTCACGATCGTCGACCGGGTGAAGGACGTCATCAACTCCGGTGGTGTCCTCGTCGCCTCCCGGCAGGTCGAGGACGCCCTCTACACCCATGACGCGGTCGCCGAGGTCGCGGTGATCGGCCTGCCCCACGAGAAGTGGATCGAGGCGGTCACCGCGGTGGTCGTCCCGCGCGGCGAGGTCACGGAGGACGAACTCCTCGAGCACGCCCGGGAGAAGCTCGCCTCCTTCAAGGCCCCGAAGCGGGTGGTGTTCGTGGAGGAGCTGCCGCGCAACGCCAGCGGGAAGATCCTGAAGCGGGAGCTGCGGGACCGGTTCGGGTCATGAGTCCTTCGGGCGCTCGTCCACGATCCGCCGGATCTTCCCCACGGACCGTTCCAGCGACTCCGGTTCGACGATCTCCACGGCCACCGACACCCCGATGCCGTCCTTGACGGCCGCCGCGATGGCGAGCGCGGCGCTGTCGCGGTCCGCGGGTCCGGTGCCGGGACGGGCCTCCGCCCGCACCGTCAGCGCGTCGAGGCGGCCCTCGCGGGTCAGCCGGAGCTGGAAGTGGGGCGCGACGCCCGGGGTGCGCAGCACGATCTCCTCGATCTGTGTCGGGAACAGGTTCACCCCGCGCAGAATGACCATGTCGTCGCTGCGGCCGGTGACCTTCTCCATCCGCCGGAACACCCGGGCCGTGCCCGGCAGCAGCCGGGTCAGGTCCCGGGTCCGGTAGCGGATCACCGGCATCGCCTCCTTGGTGAGGGAGGTGAACACCAGTTCGCCCTCCTCGCCCTCCGGCAGGACCTCACCCGTGATCGGGTCGACGACCTCCGGGAAGAAGTGGTCCTCCCAGATGTGCAGCCCGTCCTTGGTCTCCACGCACTCCTGCGCCACCCCCGGACCGATCACCTCCGACAGTCCGTATATGTCGACCGCGTCGATCGCGAGCCGCTCCTCGATCTCCCGCCGCATCCCCTCCGTCCAGGGCTCGGCGCCGAAGATCCCCACCCGCAGCGAGGTGGACCGCGGGTCGACGCCCTGCCGCTCGAACTCGTCCAGCAGGGTCAGCATGTACGACGGGGTCACCATGATGATCCGGGGCTCCAGATCCTGGATCAGCCGGACCTGACGGGAGGTCATCCCGCCGGACGCGGGGATCACCGTACAGCCGAGGCGTTCGGCGCCGTAGTGTGCGCCGAGCCCGCCGGTGAACAGGCCGTAGCCGTACGCCACATGCACCGTGTCGCCCGGACGGCCGCCCGCGGCGCGGATCGAACGGGCCACCATGTCCGACCAGAGGGACAGATCGCCGTCCGTGTACCCGACGACCGTGGGGCGGCCCGTCGTGCCGCTGGAGGCGTGGATACGGCGGACCCGCTCGCGCGGGACGGCGAACATCCCGTACGGGTACTGGGCCCGCAGGTCCTCCTTCACGGTGAACGGGAAGCGGGCCAGATCGGCGAGGCTCCGGCAGTCGTCCGGGTGGACGCCCGCCTTGTCGAAGGACTCCCGGTAGAAGGGCACCCGCGCGTAGGCGTGCCGCAGGGTGGCCCGCAGCCGCTCCAGCTGCACCGCCCGCAGGCCGGCCGCGTCGAGACGCTCACCCTCGTCCAGCAGGTCCCTCGTGTCCGTCATGGGAGCCCTTCCTCGCCAAACCGCCTCAAACCTGCCGATCCGGGCGACCGATCATTCGGTCGATCCGCTGTGGATCAGTAATCCAGGTCGAGGCGCGTCAGGCAAGGGGCTGACCCGGGATTTCCGCCGCCGCCACCTCCCGGGCCCAGCGGTAGTCCGCCTTCCCGCTGGGGGAGCGCCGGATGGTGTCGGCGATCACCAGCTGGCGGGGGATCTTGTAGCCCGCGAGGCGGGTCCGGCAGTGGGTCTGGATCTCCTCCAGGGAGGGACGCGGAGCCCCGGTGCGCACCTGTACCACCGCCGCCACATGATTGCCCCAGGTCGCGTCCGGCACCCCGGCCACCAGGGCGTCGTACACGTCCGGATGGGACTTCAGCGCCTGCTCGACCTCCTCGGGGTACACCTTCTCGCCGCCGGTGTTGATGCACTGGGAGCCGCGGCCCAGGACGACGACCACTCCGTTCTCGTCGACGGTGGCCATGTCGCCCAGCAGCACCCAGCGCTCGCCGTCCTTCTCGAAGAACGTCTCGGCTGTTTTCACCGGGTCGTTGTAGTAGCCGAGCGGGACGTGACCGTGCTGGGCGACCCGGCCGACCTCGCCCGGGGCGATCGGCCCATGGGTCACCGGATCGACCACCCGGGTACGGGAGTTGACCCGGATGCGGAAGCCACGCTCGGGGCCGGAGTCCTCGGTCGCGGTGCCGTTGAAGCCGGACTCGGAGGACCCGAAGTTGTTCAGCAGCATCGCGTTCGGCAGCAGCGCCCGGAACTGGCCGCGGACGGTGTCCGACATGATCGCGCCGGAGGAGGACACACTGAACACCGAGGAGCAGTCGGTGCCCTTCATCGGCCCCTCCAGCGCGTCGATCAGCGGACGCAGCATGGCGTCCCCGACCAGGGAGATCGCGTTGACCCGCTCCCTGGCGATGGTCCGCAGCACCTCCTCGGGCACGAACTTGCGGTGCAGGACCACCCGTTGGCCGAAGTTGAAGCCGATGAAGGCGGTGAGGGTGGACGTGCCGTGCATCAGCGGGGGAGTGGGGAAGAAGGTGATCCCCGAGCCGCCCGCCGCGACCCGCTCGGCGAGCTCCTCCGGCTTCTTCACCGGCTCCCCGGTCGGCGCCCCGCCGCCCAGCCCCGAGAAGAACAGGTCCTCCTGACGCCACATCACGCCCTTGGGCATGCCCGTGGTGCCGCCGGTGTAGATGATGAACTGGTCGTCGCCCGAGCGGTCCGGGAAGCCGCGCTCCGGTGACCCGGCCGCCTCGGCGTCCGCGAACGCGGTGACCCCCTCGCCGGCGGGGCCGACACACACCAGGTGCCGCAGCGCCGGGGCCTGTGGCAGCGCGGCCGCCACCCGCTCCGTGAACTCCGCGTCGAAGACCAGCCCGACCAGATCGGCGTCCCGGTAGAGATAGACCAACTCATCTTCGACGTAACGGTAGTTGACGTTCACCGGCACGATCCGCGCTTTCAGGCAGCCCAGCACCGTCTGGAGGTACTCGACCCCGTTGTACAGATGCAGGCCGACGTGTTCCCCCGGGCGGATCCCGCTCTCCAGGAGATGGTGGCCGATCCGGTTGGCCGCCGCGTCCAGCTCCGCGTAGGTCAGCCGGCGCTCGGCGCCGGTGCCCGGATGGTCGACGTACACGAGCGCCTCGCGGTCCGCCGCCACGTCGACGACCGACTCGAACAGGTCGGCAAGGTTGTACTCCACCGCTCCTCCTGACCCTGGGCGCCCCGGCTCCTGCAACGGTTCGCCGGTCATCAGAGCAAAGGGCGCGGCAACTGGGAAGGGTCCTCACCAAGAAATCTGACTGAGTGTCAGAAAACCCTTGAAGTGCCTTCACGCCTCCTGCAACCTGTTCTCGTTCTTTCCGAGGGGAGAAGTGCGATGGGCGGAACCGAACACCTCACCGTGCGGCGCGAAGGCGCCACACTCGTGCTCACGCTCAACCGGCCGGAGGCCAAGAACGCGCTCTCGATCGGCATGCTGGTCGGTCTGTACGACGGCTGGCTCGAGGCCGACGAGGACGACGCGGTCCGCTCGGTCGTCCTCACCGGGGCGGGCGGCAGCTTCTGTGCCGGGATGGACCTCAAGGCCCTGGCCGGAAGAGGCATGGAGGGGGAACAGCACCGCGACCGGCTCAAGGCCGACCCCGACCTGCACTGGAAGGCCATGCTGCGCCACCACCGGCCGCGCAAACCGGTGATCGCCGCCGTGGAGGGGTACTGCGTGGCGGGCGGCACCGAGATGCTCCAGGGCACCGACATCCGCGTCGCCGGCGCGTCCGCCACGTTCGGTCTCTTCGAGGTGAAGCGCGGCCTGTTCCCGATCGGCGGCTCCACGGTCCGGCTGCAACGGCAGATCCCGCGCACCCACGCCCTGGAGATGCTGCTCACCGGACGGCCGTACAGCGCACGGGAGGCCGCGGACGTAGGTCTGATCGGCCATGTCGTCCCGGACGGCACGGCCCTCGACAAGGCCCTGGAGATCGCCGAACTGATCAACGGCTGCGGGCCGTTGGCGGTGGAGGCCGTCAAGGCGTCGGTGTACGAGTCCGCCGAGATGACCGAGACGGAGGGGCTGGCGGCCGAGTTGAAGCGGGGGTGGCCGGTGTTCGACACCGCCGACGCGAAGGAGGGTGCCCGTGCGTTCGCGGAGAAGCGGGCGCCTGTTTACAAGCGTGCGTAGTGCTCCGCAGGAAGGGCCGTTCGAAGGCTGCGGGCCGGAAGTGGCTGGTCGCGCAGTTCCCCGCGCCCCTTCCAGGGGCGCCCTGCGCCGACCTCATTGAAGGAGGCACCCGCTATGCCCGAAGTCCTCAAAGCCCCCCTCGTCGTCGAGTTCCCCTTCACCCGCTCCCTCGGGCCCGTGCAGAGCGCCTTTCTGACCGGGCTGCGCGAGCGGGTCGTCCTCGGGGTCGCCACCACCGACGGGCGCACCCTCGTCCCACCCGTCGAATACGACCCCGTCACCGCCGAGGAGCTCCGGGACCTCGTCGAGGTCGCGCCCACCGGAACGGTCACCACCTGGGCCTGGAACCACGAGCCGCGCCGCGGACAGCCGCTCGCCACCCCCTTCGCCTGGGTCCTGGTCCGGCTCGACGGCGCCGACACCGCCCTGCTGCACGCCCTCGACGCCCCCGGCCCGGACGCCGTGCACTCCGGAATGCGGGTACGGATCCGCTGGTCCGAGGAGCGCACCGGCGCCATCACCGACATCGCCTGCTTCGAGCCGTACGACGGGGAGCCGGTCCCACCCGGCCGCAGCGACGGCACGTTCGAGGACCAGGTCGCCGGGATCGTCGCCCACGCCCGGCTCGACTACACCTACTCGCCCGGCCGGGCCCAGTCCGCCTACATCGCCGCCCTCTCCGGCCGGCGGACCGTCGGCGAGCGCTGCCCCTCCTGCCGCAAGGTCTACGTCCCTCCGCGCGGCGCCTGCCCCACCTGCGGCGTCGCCACCGCCGAACAGGTCGAGGTCGGCCCGGCCGGCACCGTCACCACCTTCTGCATCGTCAACATCAAGGCGAAGAACCTCGACATCGAGGTCCCCTACGTCTACGCCCACATCGCCCTCGACGGAGCCGACCTCGCGCTGCACGGACGCATCGGCGGGATCCCGTACGACCAGGTGCGGATGGGCCTCAGGGTCGAACCGGTGTGGACGGACGGCGGCCGCTACCCCGACCACTACCGGCCCACCGGCGAGCCCGACGCGGACTACGAGACGTACAAGGAGCTGCTGTGACCCGGGAGATCGACAGGGAGATCGCCGTCGTCGCCTTCGGACAGAGCGACACCCTGCGCGGCACCGCCGAGCACTCCGAGGTGGAGATGCTCATGCCGGTCCTGCACGACGTGCTGGAGCGGACCGGACTGAAGACCGCCGACATCGGCTTCACCTGCTCCGGCTCCAGCGACTACCTCGCCGGCCGCGCCTTCTCCTTCACCCTCGCCCTCGACGGCGTCGGCGCCTGGCCGCCGATCTCCGAGTCCCATGTGGAGATGGACGGCGCCTGGGCGCTGTACGAGGCGTGGACGAAGCTGCTGACCGGGGACGCCGACACCGCGCTGGTGTACTCCTACGGCAAGTCCTCGCCCGGGTCGGTGCGGGACGTGCTCACCCGGCAGCTCGACCCCTACTACCTCGCCCCGCTGTGGCCCGACTCCGTCGCCCTCGCCGCCCTGCAGGCACAGGCGCTGATCGACGCGGGCGACACCGACGAACCCGCCCTCGCGGGGATCGCCGCCCGCAGCCGGGCCGACGGGGCGGGCAACCCGCACGCCCAGCTGCGGGGAGCGGTCCCGCACGGCGACTACCTCGTCCGGCCCCTGCGCACCGGCGACTGCCCGCCCATCGGCGACGGCGCCGCCGCCGTGGTCCTCGCCGCCGGTGACCGCGCCCGTGAGCTGTGCGAACGCCCCGCCTGGATCCGCGGCATCGACCACCGCATCGAGGCCCACGCGCTCGGCGTGCGCGACCTGACCGACTCGCCCTCCACCCGGCTGGCCGCCGAGAAGGCCGGTGCCTTCGAACGGCCCGTCGACACCGCCGAACTGCACGCGCCCTTCACCTCGCAGGAGGTCGTCCTGCGCAAGGCCCTCCGGCTCGGCGACGACGTACGCGTCAACCCGTCCGGGGGCGCACTCGCCGCCAATCCGATCATGGCCGCCGGGCTCCTCCGCATCGGCGAGGCCGCCGCCGCCGTCCACCGGGGCGAGTCCGACCGGGCCCTCGCCCACGCCACCTCCGGCCCGTGTCTGCAGCAGAACCTGGTCGCCGTACTCGAAGGGGATCCGCGATGAGCAAGGAACCCGTGGCCGTCGTCGGCATCGGCCAGACCAAGCACGTGGCGGCCCGCCGGGACGTCTCCCTCGCCGGACTGGTCCGTGAGGCCGCCCGGCGCGCCCTCGACGACGCCGAGCTGACCTGGGCGGACATCGACGCCGTGGTCATCGGCAAGGCGCCCGACTTCTTCGAGGGCGTGATGATGCCCGAGCTGTACCTCGCCGACGCGCTCGGCGCGGTGGGCAAACCGATGCTGCGGGTGCACACGGCGGGCAGCGTCGGCGGCTCCACGGCACTGGTTGCCGCCAATCTGGTCGCGGCCCGGGTGCACGGCACGGTCCTCACCCTCGCCTTCGAAAAACAGTCCGAGTCCAACGCCATGTGGGGCCTGTCCCTGCCGATCCCCTTCCAGCAGCCCCTGCTGGCCGGCGCCGGCGGCTTCTTTGCCCCGCACGTCCGCGCCTACATGCGGCGCAGCGGCGCGCCCGACACCGTCGGCTCGCTGGTGGCGTACAAGGACCGGCGCAACGCGCTGAAGAACCCGTACGCGCATCTGCACGAGCACGACATCACCCTGGAGAAGGTCCAGGCCTCGCCGATGCTCTGGGACCCCATCCGCTACTCGGAGACCTGCCCCTCCTCCGACGGGGCCTGCGCGATGGTCCTCACCGACCGTGCGGGCGCGGCCCGTTCACCCCGGCCGCCCGCCTGGATGCTGGGCGGCGCGATGCGCAGCGAACCGACCCTGTTCGCGGGCAAGGACGCCGTCTCCCCGCAGGCCGGCAAGGACTGCGCGGCCGACGTCTACCGCCAGGCCGGCATCGGCGACCCGCGCCGGGACATCGACGCCGTCGAGATGTACGTGCCGTTCTCCTGGTACGAGCCCATGTGGCTGGAGAACCTCGGCTTCGCCGCCGAGGGCGAGGGCTGGAAACTCACCGAGTCCGGGGTCACCGAGCTCGACGGGGACCTGCCCGTCAACATGTCGGGCGGGGTCCTGTCCACCAACCCGATCGGCGCCTCCGGCATGATCCGTTTCGCGGAGGCCGCCCTCCAGGTGCGCGGCCTGGCCGGGGAACACCAGCTGGAGCGGGCCCGCAAGGTGCTCGGACACGCCTACGGCGGCGGTTCGCAGTTCTTCTCGATGTGGCTCGTGGGAGCGCGGCCACCGGAGTCCTGAAAGGCACCCTTCACGTGCTCTGTCGGCACCCGGAACCGATCGCTAGGCTGACCCGCGGACGACGAACCGGGAGGAGCACGGACGTGGCCGAGAGCACCATCCAGCAGCAGCCGCTCATGGGCTGGGACAAGCCTGAGCTGGACCTCAGCAACGCCGAGTGGCAGTCCAGCAGCCGGGGGCGGGGGGATGTCCAGATCGCCTTCGTCGAGGGATTCATCGCGATGCGCAACAGCGAGCGCCCCGAGAGTCCCTCCCTGATCTTCACCCCCGCGGAGTGGGGCGCGTTCGTCTCGGGCGCGCGGGAGGGAGAGTTCGACCTGACCTGACCCGGGGCGTTCGGTCCGTTTTTCCGGACACGCGACCGCGTACGTCGCCCCGGGGCCCCGGCTGAGCGAGGCTGGCCCCGGCGGGACGAAGGTCGTCCTCCGGAGGTGAGGACCATGAGCACCCTGCCGGTCGTCGCGGCGGTCGACGGTTCCGACGACAGCCTGCGCGCCCTCGACTGGGCCGCCGACGCCGCCCGCCGCCGGGGGGCGCCCCTGCGGGTGGCGCACGTACGCCACCACTCCGCCTGGGCGCCGCCCGGCGCGCCGGTCCCCGTGCCCCCTCCTCCGGAGGGCGACCGCGTCCTCGCCGACGCCCGGGCCCGCCTCGCGGGGGACGGTGGGTCCGGGATGCCGGACGTGGAGTACGCCGGCCTCGACGGCGCCCCCGGCGCCCTGCTGCCCGCGCTCGGCGCCGAGGCGCAGCTGCTGGTGCTCGGCTCCCGCGGCCGCGGCGGCTTCGCCAGTCTGCTGCTCGGCTCCAACGGACTGAGCGCGGCCCGGGACGCCGAGTGCCCCGTCGTGATCGTGCCCCGGCCGGACCGCACGGTCGACCTCACGCTGCCCGTGGAGCCCGGCCCCCGCGTGGTGGTCGGCCTCAAGACCGACGGCCCCGACGACGCCGCCCTCGACCTCGCCTTCACCGAGGCGGCCCTGCGCGACGCACGTCTGCACGTGGTCGCCGCCTACCCGTGGCCGATCCAGACCTGGGTCGCCCCCGGCGACCTGCCCACGACGGTCTACGACCAGGACGCCATCGAGCACGAGACCCGCACCCTCGCCGACGGCTTCCTCGCCCCGCACCGCGCCCGGCACCCCGGCGTCCGCGTCGACACCGTCCCCACCCCCGGCGACGCGGCCGGACTCCTCGTCGCCGCCTCCCGCGACGCCGAACTGGTCGTGGTCGGCCGCCACCGCCGCCGGCTCCTCGCCCCCGCCCGCATGCTCGGCTCCGTCACCCAGGCGGTGCTGCTCCACGCGGCAAGCCCGATCGCCGTGGTGCCACCGGTACCGGCCGAGGAATGACCACCGACGCCGGTGGTCCGTGCCGCCAGGGACCCCTCTCGCTTCCCCTGGACACCCGGCTCGCCCTCGACCTGGCCCTCACCGTCCGCCACGACGGCGGCATCGCCGACGACCTCTGCGACCCGTCCGGCCTCACCACCTGGGTCAGGGCCCGCCCCGACCTCTTCCCCGGCACCGACGCCTACCGGGCCGACCTGACCGCCATACCGCCGCCCCAGGTGCGGGCCGTCCTGCCAGGACAGTGAGCTGACAACCGGGGGCCGGTCCAGCCGGCTCAAGGGGCGCGGGTCTGTATCGATATGGGGCTCCGCATCGATATGCGGCTCCGCCGCGTGGGCGCGACCAGCCGCACACGAGCCGCACCCGAAACACGACCGAACCCCCGGGGCCGTACGATGGCCGCATGTCGTTCCTCCGCCGCCGCAGCGCCACCCCCGCCGGCCCCGATTTCGACGTGCTGGCCATGGACCCGGGCGACTGGCCCGGCAACCTCGGCGCCGGCCTGCTGCCCGCCCCCGACGGCAGCTGCCAGGGCGTGTTCCTGCGTTACGACCTGTTCGGCGGCCGCGGCCCCGCGATGATCATCGGGAACCTCCCCGAGGGCTCCCCGGCCCGCGAGGTCGCCGACGGCGAGATCCCCTTCGAGGTCGCCCAGCTGCTGCTCGCGCTGGAGAACGACGAGGAGGTGACCGTCGTCGGCACCGAGGACATGCCGGTGATGCAGGGCGACAACCTGCTCATCGTGCGGCGGCTGAAGCTCTCCGAGGGCCGGATCGCCTGCGTCCAGTTCGACCGCAGCGACAACGTCCTGGTGACCATCGCCGCCTGGGACCGCCCCATCACCGACGACCTGTACGCCCTGCTGAAGCCTCTCCCGGCGGAGCTGTTCCAGCAGGGCTGAGGCGTCAGGACGCCGGCACGACCGTCACGTCCGCCGCGCGGACGAACGCCACCCGGTGGCCGTACTGGATCTCGTAGTACTGGTCCTTGCCCTCGACCACCCGATGCGTGCTGGGGTCGAAGGAGCCCGCGTAGAGGTACTCGCCCGGCACCCTGTCCCCGGCCACGTACCGCTGGCCCTTCGGCAGGGTGTACGGCAGCGCGGAGACCGGCTGCACCGGCACCCCCGCCGGATAGGCGGAGGCCTCCGGGTAGGCGCGCCCGTACACCGGAACGCCGTCCAGGCCCGACCGCGGAGTGATCAGCACCCCGTGGGAGGGCACCGCCGTCGGTTTGGACTGCGGGTTCCTGAACCAGGCCTTGCGCCCCAGGTACCAGATGGCCGTCCAGTCGCCCCAGGTGCCCGCGACCGCGAACTGCTGGCCGGTGGAGACCCGTGAGGACAGGTCGTTCACCCCGGTGGTCGGGGTGCCCAGACCGGGGTCGGTGACCAGCGCCGCCTTCTCGTCGTGGTCGGAGTACAGCCGCACCGCGCTGGAGCCGTGCGCCGCGCACGTCTTGCCCTTGCCGCCGCAGTCCAGGTACGCGGGCCGGTTGGTGGCGTAGTCCGGCCGGATCGTCACCACCTGGCTGCCCGCGGGCGCCGTCGGCTCCAGCGGCCGGCCCAGCAGTTCGAAGTAGTGCCGCCAGTCCCAGTACGGCCCCGGGTCGGTGTGCATACCGCCCACGTTCGCCGCGGTCGGGCCGGGCACGGTGTCATGCCCGAGGATGTGCTGCCGGTCCAGCGGAACGCCGTACCGCGCCGCCAGGAACGCCACCAGCCGCGCCGAGGACTTGTACATCGCCTCCGTGTACCAGGAGTCGGGCTGGGCGAGGAAGCCCTCGTGCTCCAGACCGATCGAGTTCGCGTTGACGTACCAGTTGCCCGCGTGCCAGGCCACGTCCTTCGTCCGGACGTGCTGGGCGATGTGCCCGTCGGTGGAGCGCAGCGAGTAGTGCCAGGACACATAGGTGGGGTCCTGGACCAGGTTGATGACCCCTTCCCAGCCGCCCTCGGTGTCATGGATGACGATGTACCTGATCGGCGAGGACGCGGGCCGGTCGGCCTCGTCGTGGTTGCCGTAGTCGTCGGCGCCGAACGCCTCGTACGGCGCCGGGATCCGCTCGCAGGACACCCCCGCCGGACACTCGGTGCCCTCGGCCGAGCCCTGGCGCAGACCGGCCCGGTCGATCTGGGTGATGCGGGGGTCCAGGTTCGGCTGCGCGGTCAGCGCGACGAGTTCGCCGGTGTCGGTGACCCGCCGCTCGCCGGTGCGCATCACCTCGTACACGTCGTTGGCGTACGCGGCGGCGGTCTCGCTGTCGTCCGCGCCCGAGAACCGGGCCACCGCGCCGTACCAGTCCGAGGGGTCCTCGCTCAGCGGCTCGCCCAGGTACTGCTGGGCGTCGGCGAGCAGCGCGGCGCCGCCCGCCACATTGGCCGCCGGGTCCTTGCGCAGCTTCGCGGCGCTCAGCCCGGTCAGCTTCGCGGCCCGGGGGAGGGTGCGCAGCCGGGCCGGGATCTCGTCGCCCTCGGGGAGCCGCACCCGCGGATGCCGGGCCCGGCGGGCGTCGTCGCCCCGGGCGTCCTCGGTGGCCTCGCTGTGGTGCGGGGTGCCGGCCAGGGCGGTCCGGGCGTCCGTGAGGTGCATCGGGCCGTAGCCGCCGGTCACGCTGGGCGCCCCGGCGTGGGTGTCCCAGCGGGACTGGAGGTAGGAGACGCCCAGCAGCACGCTCTGCGGCACGTGGTACCGGGCGGACGCCGTGGCGAAGGCCTGCTGCAGACCGGACGCCCCGGTCTCGGCGGCCGACGGCGCCGCGCCGAGCAGGGGCAGCAGCAGAGCCGCTGAGGCGAGGGCCCCGGCGGCTCTTCGGGCAGGGACGGGTGGTCGGGGGTGGGTGACGGGTCCTGGCAACGCGGCCTCCTCGGTCTGCCGATAACCCGTCAATCATGACCATATAAAGGACATTTGCCGTGGTAGCAACGCACGGAGGGCCGCGGTGCACCGCCGTTCTGGCGCACCGCGGCCCTCCGTCCCCTCAGCGAGTGCCGACCGCCGCGCGCACGGCCCGGCGGGCCAGCTGGCAGTCGTCGTGCAGCCGCCGCAGGAGCAGCCGCTGTTCCTCGCCGGACGGCGCGGCACTCGGGTGGGCCGCGCCCGGGGCCGTCGGGGCCGGGTCGTGCATCGAACGCTGCACGGCCGTCTCGTAGGTGCGGATCTCCCGGGTCAGCACCAGCATCAGGTTCACCAGGAAGGCGTCCCGGGAGGCCGGTCCCGCCGACTGGGCGATCTGGCTGATCTGACGGCGCGCCACCGGCGCGTCACCGAGGACCGACCACAGCGTCGCCAGGTCGTAGCCCGGCAGGTACCAGCCCGCGTGCTCCCAGTCCACCAGCACTGGACCGGCCGGTGAGACGAGGATGTTCGACAGGAGGGCGTCGCCGTGGCAGAACTGCCCCATGCCTTGCCGGCCCGCGGAGGCGGCGATGCCGTGCAGCAGTTTCTGCAGGTCGCCCAGGTCCCGGTCGGTGAGCAGACCCAGCTCGTGGTAGCGGGAGATCCGGGCCGCGTAGTCCAGCGGTGCGTCGAAGGTGCCCGCCGGCGGACGCCAGGCGTTCAGCCGGCAGATCGCGCCGAGCGCCGCCCTGATGTCCGCCCGCGGCGGAGCCTCGGCCGGGTGCCGCTGGAGGGCCGCCACCCGCCCCGGCATCCGCTCGATCACCAGGGTGCAGTTGTCCGGGTCCGCCGCGATCAGTCTCGGCACCCGCACCGGGGGGCGCTGCCGGACGAACGTGCGGTATGACGCTATTTCGTGCCGGATTCGCTCGGCCCAGACGGGCGAGTGGTCCAGTAAACACTTCGCGACGGCCGTACTGCGTCCGGTCGTGCCGACTAGCAGCACCGAGCGTCCGCTGCGCCGCAGCACCTGCACGGGGGCGAACTCCGGACAGATCCGGTGCACCGAGGCGATCGCGGTGCGCAGCTGCGCGCCCTGCGGGCCGCTCAGGTCGAGTCTGCCGCTGAGCGGCTGGGTGCCGAGCCCCGCGGGACGGCGGACACCGGCCGCGCCGAGCGCGGGGGCCGCCGTCCGTGCGGGGGCGAGATAGGGGCCGCCGCCGCCCTGGCGGGGGTGCAGCGGCCGGGGCGGGGCGGACACGGAGGACGATGCTGCGTACATGGGCGGAACAGATCCCTTCGTGTGCCTGCGAGTCAAAGCGCTGCCCCGACCGATCACCCGGGTGCACCCTGGGGAATGTCCCTCGGCGACCGGGTCGGGGTGGCGCGTTCCTACCTGACACCCGTCGCCCAGTGGCACACCATCTGGCGGACCCTGGCGAACCCTGGCGAATAGTCGCTCGGCAACTTTCACCGGGCTACTGTCAACTCAGCCGAGAACCTGGGGGCTTACGTGAGCGGACAACCCAACACCCGCCTTGCGGACCTGTTCGGCCTGGCCGGCTGGTCCAAGGGTGAACTCGCGAGGCTGGTCAACCGGCAGGCGGCGGCCATGGGCCACCCCCAGCTGTCGACCGACACCTCCCGGGTGCGGCGGTGGATCGACACGGGAGAGATCCCGCGCGATCCGGTGCCGCGGGTGCTGGCGGCCCTGTTCACCGAGCGTCTCGGCCGTGTCGTGACCATTGAGGACCTCGGTCTGGTCCGGCACGGGCGTACGGGGAAACGGCCGGGCGGCGGGAGCGCAGAACATCCCGACGGCTTGCCGTGGGCGCCCGAACGGACTGCCGCGGTCCTCACCGAATTCACGGGAATGGACCTCATGCTCAACCGACGCGGCTTGGTGGGCGCGGGTGCCGCGCTCGCCGCGGGATCAGCACTCAGCAGCGCCATGTACGAATGGCTGCACACCGACCCCACCCTCTCCGCCGACGCTCCCGTCCTCGACAACCCCCTCCTCCCGCATGCCGACCCCGCTGGGTTCGACCGCTATGAGGCCGCCCCCATCGGGACGGAGGAGATCGAGGAACTGGAGCGCTCGGTCGAGGTGTTCCGAGCCTGGGACGCGGCCCGCGGGGGCGGGCTGCAACGCAAGGCCGTCGTGGGACAGCTCAATGAAGTGGGCGGCATGCTCGCCTACCACCATCCTGCCCATCTCCAGCGGCGCCTGTGGGGCGTCGCCGCCAACCTCGCCGTCCTCGCCGGCTGGATGTCGCACGACGTCGGCCTCGAACCCACCGCCCAGAAGTACTTCGTCATCGCCGCCCATGCCGCACGGGAGGGCGGCGACCGGCCGCGGGCGGGGGAGGCGCTCTCCCGCGCGGCCCGTCAGATGGTCCATCTGGGCCGGCCCGACGAGGCCCTGGACCTGATGAAGCTGGCCCAGTCCGGCTCCGGCAGCCAGGTGCTGCCGCGGACCCGGGCGATGTTCCACACCATCGAGGCCTGGGCGCAGGCGTCGATGGGCAAGGGCCAGGCCATGCGCCGCACCCTGGGCCAGGCGGAGGACCTCTTCGTCTCCGACCGGGCCGATGCGGAACCGCCGTCCTGGATGCAGACCTTCAAGGACGAGGATCTGTACGGCATGCAGGCCCTGGCCTACCGCACCCTGGCCGAGTTCGAGCCGCAGGCGGCCGTCCACGCCCAGTACTACGCGGAGAAGGCCCTGGCGCTCCGGGTCGACGGCCGGGAGCGGTCGAAGATCTTCGACCATCTGTCCATGGCCTCGGCCTGCTTCATCGCCGACGACCCGGAACAGGCGGACCGCTACGCCCGGCTGGCCCTGATGTCGATGGGTTCGAACTCCTCCCGTCGCACCTGGGACCGGCTGCGCGAGATGTACCGGCTCACCGCGGAGTACGCCGGCTACCCGAGCATCAGCGAGCTGCGTGAGCAGATCAGGCAGGCGCTGCCGAGGCCGAGGGGAGGACGGGGCGGCAACACCGCTCAGACGTGAGTGCGTCGGCGGTACGTTGACGAGCAGTTGATCACCGGGTGACGCGGGCGACGAGCACACAGGCGTCGTCGTCGCGCGCGCTCTCGCCGAACTCCTCCACGACCGTCCGCAGGCAGTCCTGTGCGGTGCGCGCCTCGTGGAAGCGGGGGGCGAGGTCGAGCAGTCGGTGCGTCCGGTCGCCGGGTACCAGTCCGGCGGTGTGCAGCAGGAGCAGGTCGCCCGTGCCGAGGGTCGTTTCGGCCTGCCCGTAGACGGCGCCCGTGGTGGCGCCCAGGAGGACACCGTCGGGTGTGTCGAGCCGGCACCCCGTCCCGTCGCGGAACAGCAGCGGGGTGGGGTGTCCGGCCTGCGCCCAGGTGAGGGTGCGGGTGTCGGGCCGGTAGCGGCAGCACAGGGCGCCGGCCAGCACCGGTTGCACGGTGGCGTCCAGTAACTGGTTGAGCCAGCCCATCAGTTGGGCGGGTGCGGTGCCGGCCATGCCCATGCCGCGCAGGGCGCCCAGCAGCATCGCCGTGTCCGCGGCGACGGCCGGGCCGTGGCCGGTGAGATCCCCGACGCTCAGCAGTGTCTGGCCGTCGGGGAGTTCGAGAGCGTCGTACCAGTCCCCGCCGAGCGGCGAGCCGGTCGCGGCGGGCAGCCGGGCGGCGGCGAGGTCGAGGGTGCCGGTGTCCCGGTGCGGCAGCCGCAGGGCGCCGTGTCCGGGTGGGAGCACGGCCTCGTGCGGCTCGACCGCGAGCCGGTGGTCGCTCCGCGTGCGCTGCCGGTGGCGCTGCAGCGACTCACGGGTCTCGCGCACCTCGCTCTGGCTGCGGCGCAGCGCGCTGACGTCCCGCAGCACGGCCCACATCGAGGCGGTGCCGCCCTCGCCGTCCAGCACGGGCTCACCCATCATGTGCACGGTCCGCACCCCGCCGTCGGGCCGTACGACGCGGAACTCGCCGTCGATGGGCCGGGCGTCCACCAGACAGTCCGTGACCATCGCGGTGAGCTTGGGCCGGTCCTCGTCGAGGACGAGCGAGGGCAGTTCGTCGAGGGTGAGCGCGGGGGTGGCCGGGTCGCGGCCGAGGATGCCGTAGAGCTCCTCGGACCAGAGGGCGTGGTCCGCCAGCAGATTCCACTCCGCGCTGCCGACCCGGCTGAGCAGTGAGTCCCGGGGGGCGGCGGGGGCCGGCGGCGGGCCGTCCCGGAGCTGGGCGAGATGGGCGTCGAGGTCCTCGAGCTGATGGAGCGCCAGGTCGTACAGCGCGCGCTGCCAGCGGCCCTGCGGGTCTGCGGTGTCGATGTCCCGGGCGTCCCGGCGTACGGCGTCGACGTCGACCTTGAGCCGTCGCGTCTGCGAGATCAGCGCGTCGACCGAGCCGCGTCCCGGCGGCTGGGCGGCGGGATGGTCCGCAGACAGATGGGACGGCATGACGCACTCCGATGCGGGGACGGTACGACGAACGGGGACGGAAGGGCCGTTACGACTGTTGCACAGCCCGCGACGGCGTGTAAGGGATTTGGCAACACACGATTCAGTGGTGTCTCTGGCATATGCCTCCGTCCCCGAGGCGGGCTCGCGGCGGTGCTGGTCATATGCCGGGAGCGGGGTGAAGTCGTAGGTGACGTACGTGACTTGAGGGAGCGGAGGGGGCTACGGGAAGACCGCCGGTCGCCTGTTCGGCGGCCGTATGTTCAGGTCATCGGTGCCGTGACGCAGATCACATCAAGTAGCACCCGCTTTCGCGTAATGCGAGCGGTGCATCCGGGGTCCTACAAGCATGGACATCACCCTCGAACAGCCCGTCCGCGCGCGCCTGATCACCGCCGAGGACCAGGAACTGCCCGTCGCCGCGACGCTCCGCTACGCCGCCCACGACCCGTTCGCCGTGCACCTCGACTTCCCGGCGGAGATCTCCCTCGCCGAGGAGGCCGCGACCTGGACCTTCGGCCGCACCCTGCTGGAGGAGGGCCTCCACGGCCCCGCCGGCACCGGCGATGTGCACATCTGGCCCTGCGGCCCGGCCCGGACGGTGGTGGAGCTGCACTCGCCGTTCGGGATGGCACTGCTCCAGTTCGACACCTTCGCCCTGCGCCGCTTCCTGCTGCGCAGCTACGCCGTGGTCCCCGCGGGACGGGAGGACGTCGGGGCCGCCGTCGACGAGGGCCTCCAGGCCCTGCTCGGCAATGTCTGAGTCCGGGCGGTCTCAGTCGTCGTGCCCGGCGTACAGCGCGGGACGCCCGGCGAGGGCGATCCCGACGCGGCCCCCGCTCTCCAGCGCCCGGATGCCGGCCTCCGCGACGGCGGAGGCCGCGTAGCCGTCCCAGGCCGTCGGGCCGGTGACGCGGCCCCGCCGGGCGGCGTCGACCCAGCTCTGCACCTCACGGTCGTAGGCCGCCACGAAGCGGACCAGATAGTCCTGCGGCACCTCGGTCGCCGCGTCGCCGCGCGCGGTCACCAGCATCCCGTGGTCGTCGCCGATGCGCGCGCTGCCCGCCTCGCACACGGCCTCGCAGCGCACCTGGTACCCGAAGCCGCAGTTGACGAAGACCTCCACGTCCACCAGGGCGCCCCCGTCGGTCTCGAAGACCACGAACTGCGGGTCGAGCAGCCCCTGCGGAGCGCCGGAGGAGGGGCGCGGCCGCAGCACGGAGACCGCCGTCAGTTCCTGGCCGAGCAGCCAGCGGGCCGCGTCGATCTCGTGCGACACCGAACTGTCGATCAGCATCGCGCTGGTGAAGTCGGGCGGCGAGGAGACGTTGCGGTGCACACAGTGCAGCATCAGGGGCCGTCCCAGCCGCCCGCCGTCCAGGAGCGCCTTGAGCCGCCGGTACTCGGCGTCGTGGCGGCGCATGAACCCGACCTGGGTGAGCCGTCGGCCGAGCCGGGCCTCCGCCTCGACGATCCGCAGGGCCCCTGCCGAGTCCGGCACCATCGGCTTCTCGCACAGCACCGGAAGCCCCCGGGAGAGCGCCGCGAGCAGGGCCTCCTCGTGCGCGGGACCGGGCGAGGCGATCAGCACGGCCGCCACTCCGGGGGCGTCCAGCGCGGCCTCCGTCTCCGTGTGCACGACGACCCCGTCGATGCCGGCGATGGCGTCCTCCGCCCGCGCCGGGTCGGGATCGGCCACGGCGGCGACCCTGGCCCCGCTCACCACGCGGTCCAGGCGCCGTATGTGGTCCGCGCCCATGTGCCCGGCCCCCAGCACCGCCACACCCAGCAGATCCCCCACGTGCCCGCTCCCTCCCGGCCGACGATCTTGTCGTAGCGTACGCGCGGGGGCAGGGGGTGCGGAGGGGCGGGGAGGGGGGGCAGAAGCGACGGCGGTTCTCAGTACCGCAGGACTCCCGCGATCCCCGCCTCGTTCCCGAGCGTGCCGTCCGGGACGAAGCGCACGTCGGCGCCGGTCTCCAGGCACTGTTCGACGATCTCGTCCACGATGTCCTCGCGGGCGTCGAGGTCGCCGCTCAGGGCCGGGATCAGATGGTCGCCGTCGTCGCGCACGGTCACCCGGTAGTTCTCCTCGACGGCGAGCAGCCGGACCCGGCCCTCGCGGGCGCTCTGCCACACCTCGTCCACGCCGGCCGCGAACTCCTTGCGGCCGAGGGCCGATTCGAGCGCGCGGCTGACCGTGTCCACGCTGTGGCGGGCCTCGGCGGCGACCATCGGCCGCACCGCCTGCCACACCGAGTCCGGGGTGCCGTGCGACAGCCCGCCGTGCGGGACGTGCACCGCGGCCCGGGTGACCGTGCCGATCTCGTCCAGGGCGGAGAGGGCCGCCTGTTCACCGGTGATGTACAGCGGCCGCGCGGCCAGGCGCAGCAGCCGGTTCATCGCGGTGTCGGCCTCGCGCAGGAAGTGACGGGTGTCCTCGTCGCGGAAGGTGCTCGGGGTGTCGCCGATCTGCTCCCGCCGCTCGGCGTCGAAGTTCTCCTGCCGACGGAGCATCGGGAAGCCGCCGAGGTGCTCCTCCGTGACCCGCTCCGGCCCGCCGCTCCACAGGGTGACCCGGTCGGCGGAGACCGACAGCACCCAGTACGGCCGCTCGGCGGCCTGCGCGGAGACGAGGTTGCGGGTCAGGAAGGTGTCCGAGAGCACGACCCGCTCCGGCACCGGACGGCCCAGCGACCACACCTGGTGCTCCCCGGGCGCGGCGAAGATCACCAGCCCGTCCTCGGTGTACGTCAGGTCGACCTCGGCGAGCGCCCGGTCGAGCTGGTCGGCGACGTCGGCGCGCCGCTCGCGGGTGACCCCCGGGTCGGATTCGAGCTGTTTCTTCGCGTCGGCCACGACATTGCGCAGCCGGACCCGGTCCTGGGCGTTGTCCGGTTCCCGGCGGTGCGTGGGGGTCAGCACGGAGACCGCGGGATAGGGGCGCGGGCGGCGCAGTTCGGAGAGGGTCGCGGGACTGAGTGCGTGCTCCATATGAGCACCATAGGACCGATTCACCTATGGGGCATTCGGGGTAACGCGCGCAAAACGTTCGGTGGGCCGTCCTGTTGGGCGCGCCCACGGCGGTTCCCCGGCAAAGTCCCGGATTTCCTCGGCGTACGACGGTGACGACGACCCCGGCCGACGGTTACCGTACGCGTCAGTAACCGGGACGTACCGCAGGAGGCACCCATGCCGCAGCTCGAAGTCGACGGCGCACCGCTGACGTACGACGACGAGGGACCGCGCGACGGCGGCGGGACGCCGCTGGTCTTCGTGCACGGCTGGACGGCGAACCGGCGCCGCTGGGACCACCAGGTCGCCCACTTCGCCGAGACGCGCCGGGTGGTCCGACTCGACCTGCGCGGACACGGCGAGAGCGGTGGCGCCGGGGTGAGGACGGTGGCCGAGCTGGCGACGGACCTCGTCGCCCTCCTCGACCACCTCGGCATCGAGCGCTGCGTCCTGGTCGGCCACTCGATGGGCGGGATGATCGCGCAGACCGTCGCCCTCTCCCACCCGGGCCGGGTGGAGCGCATGGTCCTGGTGAACTCCATCGCCCGGATGACGTACAGCAGGGGCCGGGGCCTGCTGATGGCCGCCTCCACCCTGGTCCCCTTCAAGCTGTTCGTCGCCACCAACATCCAGCGCGCCTTCGCGCCGGGCTTCCCCCGGGAGGAGATCCGCCGGTACGTCGACTCCTCCGCCGACACCCCGCGCGAGGTGGTCATGACGCTGTACGGCGCCATGCGGGCCTTCGACGTCCTGGACCGGGTCGGGGAGATCAAGGCCCCCACCCTCATGATCCACGGGTACTACGACATCCAGCTGCCGGTGCAGCAGATGCTCCGGATGGCGAAGGCGTACCCGGACGCCACCGTCCGCATCCTGGACGCGGGCCATGAACTCCCCGTGGAGAAGCCGGCCGAGCTGACGGCGGCGATCGGCGCGTTCGTCGGCTGAGCCGGCGCCCGGCGCGTCCCGGCGGACTCAGCCGAAGGCGTCCGGGTCCGCCTCCGCCCAGTCGGCCGCCCAGCCCGCGGGTGGCCCGGCGGTGAGGGCGCCCGGCTCCAGCCACTCGTACAGCTCGGCGTAGGAACGGACCGTCCGCGCGTCCGTACGGCGCAGCAGATGCCCGGGGGTGAGCCCGCCCGGCTCGCGCACGCCCAGCGCCGCCATGATCCGGACCGCGCTGCGGACCGTCGCCCGCTGGTAGTGGCGCACGCGCCGGGCCTTGTCGCCGACGTGCAGCGCCCACACCCGCCACGGGTCCTGGGTGGCGACGCCGACCGGACAGGCGCCGGTGGGGCAGCGGCCGGCGCCGACACAGCCGACGGCGGTCATCATCGCGCGGGCCGCGTTGGTGTAGTCGGCTCCCTGGGCGAGCCGCCGGACGATGTCCGCGCCGGTGGCGATCCCGCCGCTCGCGCCGATCCGGATCCGGTCCCGGAGACCGGCGCCGACGAGCGCGTTGTGCACGGTCATCAGCCCCTCGGTCAGCGGCATCCCCGGCCGGTCGACCAGGTCCGCCGGCCCGGCGCCCGACCCGCCCTCCGCCCCGTCCACCACGACGAAGTCGGGCGTGACGCCTTCCGCGAGCATCGCCTTGCACACCGCGAGGACCTGCCGCCGCGACCGCACGCACAGCTTGAACCCGGTCGGCTTGCCGCCCGCCAGCTCCCGCATCCGGGCCAGGAACAGCACCAGTTCACGCGGTGTCGAGAACACCCGGTGACCCGGCGGCGAGACCACCGTCCGCCCCGGGACCACCCGCCGCTCCCGCGCGATCTCCGCGCTCACCTTGGCCCCCGGCAGCACCCCGCCGCCACCCGGAGCGGCCCCCTGCGACAGCTTCAGCGACACGCACTTCACCTCGGGCAGCGCCGCCCGGTCCGCGAACTCCCGCTCCTCGAAACCCCCGTCGGGAGCGCGGCAGCCGAAGTAGCCCGTGCCGATCTCCCAGACCAGGTCACCGCCGCCGCGCAGATGGTGATCGGAGAGCCCGCCCTCCCCGGTGTCCTGGGCGAAACGGCCCAGCGCCGCGCCCCGGCCGAGGGCGAGGACCGCGCGGGCGGACAGCGCCCCGAAGCTCAGCGCCGACACGTTGAGCAGGGCCATGTCGTACGGCAGCGTGCAGTCGGGCCCGCCCACGCGCACCCTCGGCTCCTCCTCGGGCGGCGGGACCGGGCCCGCCGAGGCCGCGAAGAACTCCTGCCCGTCGTGCGGGACGGGAACGGGGGGCGCCGGTTCCCGCACCGGGTATCCCAGACGGCCCACCAGGGGATGGTTGCGCAGCAGCGCACGCCGGCGCTGGAGCAGGTCCCAGGCGCCGAGCACGGCCAGGGCGAGCAGAGGGCCGACCGCCCACCACCACCGGGCGGACACCGCCCACGCCGCGGTCAGCGCCCCGGCCGCGCAGAGGACGACGAGCAGCCACGGCACGAACCGGCGCACTCAGCCGCCGTCCTCGTCGGACGGACAGGAACTGCCGGTGCGGGGCAGGGAGCCGTACAGCAGGAAGTCGTCGACCTTGCGGTGCACGCACTTGGACGAGCCGTAGCCGGTGTGGCCCTCGCCCCGGTTGTCGAGCACCACGGCCGCGTCGCCGAGCCGTGCGGCCGTCTCCACGGTCCAGCGGTACGGCGTCGCCGGGTCGCCGCGGGTGCCGACGAGGAGCATCTTCGCCGTGTCGACGTCCCTCACCTTCTCGCGGATGAAGTCGGTGCCCCGGGGCCGGCCGTAGCAGAGCAGGACCTCGGCCAGGCGGTACCGGCCGAACACCGGTGACGCCTTGTCGTAGTCGGCGCGCAGTCGTCGCAGGTCGGCGGTGATCCGCTCGGCGGTGGGGCGGTCGGGGTCGTCGGCGCAGTTGATCGCCATCAGCGCGGCCGGGAGGTTGTCCAGCGGAACGTCCTCGGCGTCGACGAGCGGGCTGGGGGAGGGGGCGGGGCCGGCGGCACGGGCGGGGAAGACTACGCCGCCGGTGGCGAAGGCCAGCACCCCGGAGGTGTCGCCGTCCTCGACGAGCCGGGCGAGCGCGCGCTCCAGCGAGGGCCACAGTTCCTCGCTGTAGAGACCCTGGCCGAGGGCGGCCACCAGGTCCTGTCCGGTGAAGTCGTCACCGAAGTCCGTCGGGACGGGGTCCTCGTCGAGCGAGTGGACCGTGCGGAGCACCTCCTCGCGGGCCGTCCGCGCGTCGGTGCCGAACGGGCAGGCGATGTCCTTGACGCACCAGTCGACGAAGTCGTCGAGCGCCACCTGCTGGCCCCGGGCGCCCGCGAGTCCCTGCTCGGTGAGCGGCTCGGTGAGGGTGTCGACGCCGTCGAGGACCACCCGGCCGACCTTGCCGGGGAACCGGGCCGCGTAGACGGCGCCCAGTCGGGTGCCGTAGGAGAATCCCAGGTAGTTGAGCTTCTTGTCGCCCAGGGCCTGGCGTATGACGTCCATGTCCTGCGCCGCGTCGACCGTGCCGATGTGGGTCAGGACGGGCCCGGAATGCCGTGCGCAGTCGGCGGCGGTCCGCTGCAGCCGCGTCAGCAGCGCGCGGGGATCGTCGAGCGCGGTGTCGTCCTCCAGGGCGCTCAGCCCCTCGTCCGTTTCCCCGGTGTCCCCGCAGCTGACGGGGGAGGAGCGGCCGACGCCCCGGGGGTCGAAGGTCACCACGTCGTAGCCGTCGGTCAGCTCCATGAAGTCCTTGCCGCCGTAGGCGAGCCCGGGGACGCCCGCGCCTCCGGGGCCGCCGAAGTTCAGCAGCACCGAGCCCCGCTTGTCGCCGGTGGCCCGGTAGCGGGCGAGCGCCAGGTCGAGGGAGCCCGCCCCGGGGTGCGCGTAGTCGAGCGGCACGCTCACCCTGCCGCACTGGAGGTCCTCGGGCACGCCGTCGAGGTCGCAGGCCGACCAGGAGATCTTCTGGTCGTAGAACCGGTCGAGGCCGGACGGGTCGGCCCCGGCCGCCGCGGCGGCCGTCGGCAGTCCCGTCCCCAGCAGGGTGAGTGCGGCGCCCGTGGCGAGTGCGCGGCGGCGTCGCGTCGACAGCATGGCCAGCATCAATGCCTCCAGGGACGCCCCGCAGCGGACCGGGGACCGGCGTCCCGATCACGATAGGCGGCCTCCGGAAGGCGCGCCTCCGGACGGGCGGCGGTCACCGCCGGGCCGTCCGGCGGCCTCGCGGGGGGCGGCCCGCGGGGGCGTGAGGCCGTTCGACCGGGAGCGCCCGATGGGGTGAATGACGGATTGGGCATAACTCGTTCGGTTCGCCCGCGTTTTACCTGGTGCGGGCGAGTGCCCGCGACCTGTATGGCTTGTATGGAAGGCAGGGACCCATGAGACGGGCTACCCGAAACGGTGTGCTCGCCGTAGCAGCAGCCTCCGGCGCGATGGCCGCCGTGACGATGCCGGCGTTCGCCGACTCCTCCGCCGCCGGTACCGCGGCCGGCTCGCCCGGCGTGGCCTCCGGCAACGGCGTGCAGCTTCCGGTGCACCTCCCGGTCAACCTCTGTGGCAACACCGTGAACCTGGTGGGCCTGCTGAACCCCGCGTTCGGCAACAGCTGTGCGAACAAGGGCGCCGCGCCGAAGAAGCACGCTCCGGCGTCCGGGGCGGGCGCGACGGGCACGACGACCGGGTCGCCCGGAGCCGTCTCCGGCAACGGCCTCCAGGCACCGGTGGACCTGCCCCTGAACGCCAGCGGGAACAGCGTGGACGTCGTCGGGGTCCTGAACCCGGTGTTCGGCAACCAGTCGGTGAACGGCCCGGTCGACAAGCCCGAGCACCCGGCGCAGCCGGGCCGTCCGAGCACGCCGGTGCCGCCCACCCGCCAGCCCTCGGCTCCCGAGCCCGAGCCGCAGCGTCCCGCCCCGGGCACGAAGACCGTCCCGCACGCCCGGGCGCCCCAGACCCCGGCCTCCGAACGGACCGTGTCCGCGCTCGCCCACACCGGCGCCGACGCGACCGTGCCCGCCCTGGCCGGCAGCGCGGCCCTGGTCCTGGCCGGCGCGGTCCTCTACCGCCGCTTCCGCCCGGGCGCCCAGGGCTGAGCGCACGGGCTCGAACCTCCTGAACCTCCGCCGATCCGCCCCGCAGGCCCCCACGGAACGGGGACCTGCGGGGCGCATCGGCTCTCCCGCGACGGAAGCGCCGCACTCAGCCGCAGGCCGAAATCCCGGCCTCACCGCCGGGCTGGCGGGCGGTGCCGGGCCCCCGCCGGCGGGGGGTGGGCGGTGTCGGGCGGGCCGAGTCGTCCGGCGGGCAGAGGCGGCGCCGCATTCAATCGCACGACGGAGTCGGTGGCGCCCCACCGCCGGAGGGTGGAGGGATGCCGCTGACCTCAGGTGCCGTGGAATCGGCGGTGCAGTGCGCGTACCTCGTCGGTCAGCTCCGGGACCGGGCCCTCCACGGTCACTCCGGGGGCCACCTCGTGCACCGGCAGGGGCCGTACCGGGGCTGCCGCCGCCCCCCACTCCTCCAACCAGGTGACGAGCTGGGCGGACGAGGCGACGTAGACGATCCGGCCGAGGCCGACCCAGGCGTGGGCGGCCGCGCACATCGGGCAGTGCTCGCCCGAGGTGTAGACCGTGGCCGCAGCCCGCTCCTCGGGGGTCAGCCGCGCCGCCGACCAACGGGCCAGCTCGAACTCGGGGTGCCGGGTGCGATCGCCGCCCGCCACCCGGTTGTGGTCCTCGGCGAGCACCGTCCCGTCCCCGCCGACCAGCACCGACCCGAACGGCTCGTCCCCGGCCTCGAGCGCCTCGGCGGCCAACTCGACACAGCGGCGCAGATACGGCAGCTCGCTCTCCTCGATCACGGTGTACGGCCTCCTCGCGGGCGTGTCGATCTTCGGCGCCGCACAGCCTAGGCGGCACGGCCGAGTCCCGGCGCCGTAAATTCCGTTGTGGGGCGTGGCGCCGGGATGCTGGAGTGGGCCGTATGGATCATGCCGCGGTACTCGCCCTGTACGACCGGGACATGCGCGAAGGCGCCCGCCCCGAGAGCTCCGACGCCCGGATCGAGCGGACCGGGGGCGTGGTCCGCCACGTCGGCGGCGAGGGCGGCTGGAACGGGGTCCTCTGGTCCGACCTGGACGGCGCGGACGCGGACGCCGCGATCGCCGCGCAGGTCGCCTTCTTCGCGGGGCGCGGGGCGGAGTTCGAGTGGAAGCACCACGGCCATGACCGCCCCGCCGACCTGGGACGACGGCTCACGGGCGCCGGGTTCACCGCCGAGCCCGAGGAGACGCTGATGATCGGCGAGACGAGCGAGCAGCTCGTCGACGTGCCGCCGCCGCAGGGCGTGCGGATCGAACGGGTGACCGACGCGGCGGGCGTCGAGCTCATGGTCGCGGCCAACGAGAAGGCCTTCGGCCACGACGGCTCCTTCCTGCGGGACCTCGTGCTCGCCCGGCTCACCGCGGCCCCGGACACCATCGTCGCCCTGGTCGCGCTCGCCGGTGACGAACCGGTCAGCTCGGCGCGCATGGAGCTCATCCCGGGCACGCGGTTCGCGGGTCTGTGGGGTGGCGGCACCGTTCCGCAGTGGCGTGGCCGCGGCATCTACCGCGCTCTGATCGCCCACCGCGCCGGTATCGCCGCCGAGCGCGGCTACCGCTATCTCCAGGTCGACGCCTCCGACCAGAGCCGGCCCATCCTCGAACGCCTCGGCTTCGCCGCGCTGACCACCACCACGCCGTACCTCTACACGCCGTAGCCCTGGCCGCGCCGAAAACCGAACCAGGTCGCACCACGCGGCCAGGCAGCACCGCTCACGCCACAGGAGCGCACCGCTCCGCAGGGCCGGTCGAGCTGCAAGGGCCGGTCATGCCGTAGAACCGGTCGTGCCACAAGAGTGGGCCGGGCCACAGGAGCGGGCCGCTCCGTAGGGTCAGTTGAGCTGTAAGGGCCGGTCGTGCCGGAGGACCCGGTCGATCCGTAGGAGCGGGTCGCGCCGCAAGACCCGGTCGGGCCGCAAGAACCGTCAGACCGCAGCGCCCCGTCGCGCCGTGAAAGCAGGTCACGTCCCGGTCGCGCCGAAACCCGGTTACCCCCTGGCCTCATGTCGTGCCCGCGCCGCGCCGCGCTGGAAAGACCTGTCGCGCCGCGACCCCCGGCGGCTCAGCGCAGGCCGAAGCCGTCCGCCAGCAGGTCGAGCTGGGCCGTGAGCAGGGTGGCCCCGTCGTGTCCCATGCCCTCGAACTGGCCGGACACCTCGAGGCCGGTGGCGCCGTGCATATGTGTCCAGGCGAGTACGGCGCCCGCCAGGGCGACACCCTCCGTACCGGCGGGCACCTGCGCGCGGGCCCACTCGGCGACCGCCGGATCCTTCGCCGCCCACTCCGTCATCTGGCTCACCACCGGCCGCACCGAGGCCGAGGGGGACGCCTCCGCGAACGCGAGCAGGAACGGCCCCAGCACCGCCCGAGCGCTGTCCAGCGTGTCCGCGGGCGCCGTGTAGCCAGGCACCGGAGTGCCCTGGATCAGCAGATAGCGGTGCGGCTCGGCCACGGCCCAGGTCCGGGCGGCCGCCGCGAGCGACTGGAGCCGGACCCGGGGCGCGGTCCCCGCGGGCAGCACCCCGGCCGCCGCCGAGACGGCCCCCGCGAGATCGGCGTACGCGTCCCTGATCAGGTCCGTCAGCAGTGCGTCCCGGCTGTCGAAGTACCGGTAGAGCGCCGGGCCCGACAGGCCGACCTCCTTCGCGATCCGGGTCAGCGCCACGGCCCCCGTCCCGCCCTCGGCGAGCTGCCGGAGCGCGATGTCCTTGATCTCGGTCCGGGTCTGCTCGCGATACCGCGCCCTCGGGCTCTGCGCACTGCCGGCCACCGGCGCTCCTCTCTCCTCCGCGGCTGTCACCACGGCATCCGTGTTCCAGGTGACACACCCTAACGAAGACCCGGACCTCCCACGCTTGCTAGCCATCATCGCAAGAGTTACAGTCTCTAACTGTTGCGACTGGCCATCAGAACCGGATGGCCGGGAAACCCGCGAGAGGACCACCGTCATGTCTGCCGTCACCAGCGAGAACCGCACCCTGCACACCGTCCTCGGCTCCGGCCCCGCCGGTACCGCGCTCGCCCGGGAGCTCGTCCGCCGGGGACATGCCGTACGCCTCGTGGACCGCAAGGGCGAGGGCCCCGCGCTCGAGGGGGTCGAGCGGTACGCCGCCGACGTCAGTACCCCGGAGGGCGCGCGGGCGGCCGTAGCCGGCGCCGGGGTCGTGTATCACTGCGTCAACGTCGGCTACCACCTCCAGGTCGAGGCGATGCCCCGGATCCAGGAGGCCGTCCTCGGCGCCGTCGAGGACTCCGGCGCCCGGCTCGTCGTCCTCGACACGCTCTACCCGTACGGCGAGACCGGGGGAGCGGTGATGACCGAGGAGACGCCGTGGCGGGCGACGACCCGCAAGGGGCGCATGCGGGCCCGGCTGGACGAGCGGTACCTCGCCGCCCACCGCGAGGGACGGGCCAGGGTGGTGCTGGGCCGCTCCGCCGACTTCGTCGGCCCCGGCGTGCTCAACTCCACCCTCGGCGGAGCGGTCTTCCCGGCCGCGCTGACCGGCGGCGAGGTGCTCGGCATCGGCGACATCGACCTGCCGCACAGCTACACGAGCATCCTGGACGTGGCGACCGGCCTGGCCGCTCTCGGCGAACACCCCGAGGGCGACGGACGGGTCTGGCACCTTCCGACCGCGCCCGCCGTCAGCACCCGCGCGGTCCACGCGCTGATCGAGCGCCGCATCGGTGGCCCGCTGAACGTCCTGGTCGTCGGGGAGCCCCGTCCCTACGGTCCGTTCGACGCGGAGTTCATGGCCGAGTACGCCGAGATGTGGTACCAGCACATCGAGCCCCAGATCATGGACTCCTCCGCCTTCGAGCAGGCCTTCGGCGTCGCACCGACGCCGCTGGAGGAGACGGTGGCCGCGACGCTGACGTGGTACGAGGGGCTGCTCGGCGGACGGTGAGAGGCGCCCGGCGGGCCGGGGGCCGGGGCGGGCGGCGGACCGCCCGCGCGGGCGAGGATCGGCGCCCGCCCCGGCCCCGGCGTGCTCACCGGCGTGTCTTCGCCCGGTCCAGCGCCGTCACTCCGAACGCCGCGAGGCCGATCTGGATCAGCCACTCGATCCAGTCGACGCCCTTGGTGTCGGCCACGCCGAGCACCGAGGCGAGGGCCGACCCGATCAGCGCGGCCACGATGCCGACCCCTATCGTCCACAGCACGCCGATCCGCTGGCGGCCCGGCACGACCAGCCGTCCGAGCACGCCGATGATGATGCCGATGAAGATGGCACTGATGATTCCGTCGATCTCCATCTCCGCCCCTCCTTGGTGAGAGCCCGTCCCTTGGCTTGTGCCCGTTCCGCGGTGGGGCAGTCGGTTCCGGTCCCGTTGCCGACGTTTTTGCGCGCGTTATTGCCCGCGCTTGATGTTCACAGGGCTGTCATGCCATGTACCTTTCAATCAGTCCACGCGTGTAGAACCCTTCCTTGCGAGATCTACGCGCGCAGATCGCCGCCGCACCCGCCCTCTCCCCACCCCCTCACGGAGGTTCGCCGGATGCCCGGATCACCGAGACACCCCCGCAAGGTCACCACGCTCCTGGCCGGCCTCGGCCTGCTCGTCACCGGAGCCGCGCTCCAGGTCACCACCGCCACCCCCGCCCACGCGGCCACCCCCCACCGGATCCTCTTCGACGACGGCCACGCCGAGGAGGCGGGCAACGCGGACTGGATCATCTCCACCAGCAAGCCCGACCCGCTCTCCCAGGACTCCTCCCCGTCCTCGGAGACGGACTGGACCGGAGCGCTGTCGGCGTGGGGCGTCGCCCTGCAGAAGACCGGCGACTACAGCCTCAAGACCGCCACGAGCGCCCTCACCTACGGCGGCTCGTCCACGACCGACCTGTCGAACTTCGACACGCTGGTCCTGCCGGAGCCCAACACGCTGTTCACCACCGCCGAGAAGACGGCGATCATGAACTTCGTGAAGAACGGCGGCGGTCTGTTCATGATCTCCGACCACACCGGCGCCGACCGCAACAACGACGGCGAGGACGCGGTCGAGATCCTCAACGACCTGATGACGAACAACAGCGTCGACTCCACCGACCCGTTCGGCTTCTCCGTCGACTCCCTCAGCATCAGCTCGGACTACCCCTCGGCCATCAGCGACAGCACCGACCCGGTGCTGCACGGCTCCTTCGGCACCGTGAGCAAGAGCCTGATCGCCAGCGGTACGACGGCCACGCTCAAGCCCGCCGACAACTCCAGCGTGAAGGGCCTGCTCTACCGCACCGGCTACTCCGGCAACACCGGCGCCTTCTTCGCCACCAGCACCTTCGGCAGCGGCCGGGTCGCCTTCTGGGGCGACAGCTCGCCCATCGACGACGGCACCGGTCAGTCCGGCAACACGCTCTACGACGGCTGGAACGACTCAGGCGCCACCAACGCCGCCCTCGCCCTGAACGCCACCGAGTGGCTCGCCGGCGGGAGCAGCAGTGGCGGCGGTGACGACGGCGGCTCCGGCACCTGCACCTCCGCCCAGCTCCTCGGCAACAACGGCTTCGAGTCCGGCGCCAGCACCTGGAGCGCGACCAGCGGGGTCATCACCAACTCCTCCAGCCAGTCCGCCCGTACCGGCTCCTACTACGCCTGGCTCGACGGATACGGCTCCGCCACCACCGACACGCTCTCCCAGTCGGTGACCATCCCGTCCGGCTGCACCACCGCCGCGCTCAGCTTCTACCTCCACATCGACACGGCGGAGACCACCACCAGCACGGCGTACGACACGCTGAAGGTCCAGGTGCTCAACAGCTCCGGCACGGTCCTGAGCACGCTCGCGACCTACTCCAACCTCAACGCCGCGAGCGGCTACACCCAGCGCAGCTTCAGCCTGGCGAGCTACGCCGGCCAGACCGTCACGCTCAAGTTCACCGGCACCGAAGGCTCCACGCTCCAGACGTCCTTCGTCATCGACGACACGGCGCTCAACGTGAGCTGACCTGCCGCGCACGACCCGGCCCGGCCGATCCGCCTGTGCGGGCCGGCCGGGCCGCCTTTCTCGTTCCGGTGGGACAGGGGCTACTCCCGCGGGGCGCTCCTCGCCGCCGTGAAGGCGCACATCATCCCCAGGACCACGGCCAGGGCGCCGATGATGATGTTGTTGACCACGACACCGGCGTCCGGGCTGGTCCCGACGACCCACGGCGCGATGATCATCCACACGCCGAGTGCGCACATGGCCCAGCTCAGGCCGTACATCCGGGCCGGAGCGGCGGTGAATCCGAGGCCCAGCAGACCGATCGCGATGCCCACGATCAGGTTGTGGGTCATGAGGTCGGGCTGGCTGGTGGTGTAGTGGAGCACCCACGGCGAGACCGCGCAGTACAGACCGAGCAGGAACACCGGTCCGTCCACGAGTGCCACGTCACGGCCGCCGCCGAGCACGGCCTCGTAGCGTGCCCGCATCTCGGATACGTCGGGGTGGGTCGATATGTCACTTCTGTCTGGCGAGACGTTGGCCATCACTCGTCTCCTTCGACTGGCAGGCCTGACCGCGTCTGGTGCGGTGTGCGGTAAGCGCCGCGCACAGACATTCTGCGCTTATTCAGCCTTTATGTGTAGAGGCCGGAACAGTCCAATGTGCCGGGTGCGGCGCGATGCCGGGGAGAGGGGCTCGGGCGGCAACGGTGTGTGCAGCGTTTATGCGTCGAAAAGAGATTCGGGCTCCAGACGGACCCGCAGCCGCTGCATGCCGCGCCGCGCATGGCTCTTCACCGTGCCGAGCGGCCAGCCGGTGCGCTCCGCGATCTGGGTCTGGGTGAGGTCCTCGTAGAACGTCAGGCGCAGCACCCGCTGCTGGGGCGCGGGGAGCCGGGCGAGTTCGCCGCGTACCAGCACCCGGTCGAGGGCGGCCTCGGGGCGGTCCCGGTCCGGGTCGGTGAGGGCGAGCTGGGAGCCGGCCGCGGCGACGAGACGGAGCCGCCGGGACCGGGCCGCCAGGCTGTCGGCGATCCGGCGGCGGGTGATCCCCACGATCCAGCCGCCGAGGGTGCCGCGCTCGGGCCGGTAACCCGCCCGGCCCCGCCACACGCCCAGGAACACCTGCTGGCTGACGTCCTCGGCCTCCCGCGCATCACCCAGGGACCGCCAGGCCAACGAGTGCACCAGCGCGGACCAGCGCCGGTGGGCGGCGGCCAGGCAGGCCTCGTCGCCCGCCATCAGACCACGGGCGATCTCCTCGTCGGCGAGCGGCTCCGCGCCGGGCGCGGGCGCGGGCGCGGACGCGGACGGGACGGCGGGGGACGGCTGCGGGCTCATGACGACGGCTCCTCACGTCGGGCGACCCGTCCCGGGCCGGTGCGGGACGTCCTCACGGGGCGTGACCCCGTGAGGTCATCGTCCGAGCGGAACGCGGCTCCCCTCAACACGCGTCGTTTCTGCGTCGTATCAGCCGTAAAGTCGGCACATGAGCGAGTCCACCGCCTCCGACGACACCGGACTGACCACCGGCGCCCTGGCCCGCCGCCTGGGTGTGGCACCCACCACCCTGCGCTCCTGGGACCGGCGCTACGGCATCGGTCCCGCCGTGCGCGGAGACGGCCGGCACCGCCGCTGGCGCCCGGACGACGTGGCCGTGCTGGAGGCCATGTGCCGGCTGACCTCCGCCGGGGTGCCGCCCGCCGAGGCCGCCCGCGCCGCGAAGGAGGGCGCCGGCCCGCCCCCGGGCACACCGGCCGGCGGGGTGCGGGAACGGTCCCGGGAGGCCGGCGGGCTCCCGCTGGGCGGTGACGCCCGCCAGGAGTGCAGGGGCCTGGCCCGCGCCGCCGTACGACTCGACGCGCCGGCCGTCGCCGAACAGCTGGCGCAGGCCGTCGACCTGCACGGGCTGACCGCCGCCTGGCAGGAGGTGATGGTGCCGACCCTGCACGCCGTGGGACGCAAGTGGGCCTCGTCCGGGGACCGTTACGTCGAGGTCGAGCACCTGCTGTCCTGGCACGTCTCCACGGCCCTGCGCCGCGCCACCCGCCCTGCCGCGCCCGGCGACGTCACGGGCGGGCCGGGGCCGGTGCTCCTCGCCTGCGTGCCGGGGGAGCAGCACACCCTGCCGCTGGAGGCGCTCAACGCCGGACTCAGCCGGCTCGACGTGCCCACCCGGATGTTCGGCGCCGCCGTGCCCGCGGAGGCGCTGTCCGCGGCCGTCCAGCGGCTCGGCCCGGTGGCCGTCGTGCTGTGGGCCCAGGCCCGTTCCACCGCGAGCCTGGCCCTCGCCCGGCATGTCGCAGCGACCCGCTGGGGCATGCGCGGGGCCCGCCGCACCCCGTCCGTGGTACTCGGCGGCCCCGGCTGGGCCGGCCGCGCCCCCGGCCTGCCCCGCCCGACCGCCCTGGACGACGCCCTGGAAACGCTGGCGGCCGTCTACGACGCCGGGTGAGGCAACGCTCAGTCGTGCGACCGCTCAGCCGCCCAGCAGGGACACCCGAGCAGCCGCCCCTCAGCCGGCCGGGCAGCCGAGGTCGCCGCTCAGTCGGGGCAGCCGGGTGGCCGTCCAGCTGCCCATGCGGGCAGCCGAGTAGCCGCGCCCCGCTCAGCCGAGCAGCTTCAGCAGTTCCTCCGCGAGCGGGGCCGACGAGGCCGGGTTCTGGCCCGTCACCAGGTTGCGGTCGACGACCACGTGCGGCGCCCACGGCTCGCCCACCCGCACGTCCACACCCGCCTCGGTGAGCCGGTCCTCCAGCAGCCACTTGGCCCGCTCGGCGAGACCGGCCTGCCGTTCCTCGGCGTTGGTGAAGGCGGCCACCCGGTAGCCGGCGAAGGCGTTCGAACCGTCCTCCCGCACCGCCGCCAGCAGCGCGGCCGGACCGTGGCAGACGACACCGAGGGGCCTGCCGGAGTCCAGCGCCGCGACGAGTACCCGGCCCGAGACGGGATCGACGGCCAGGTCCTCCATCGGGCCGTGCCCGCCCGGGTAGAACACCACCGCGTAGTCGGCGGGATCCACGTCCTCCAGCCGCACCGGCCGCTCCAGCTCGTCCATCCCGGCGAGCCCCGCGGCGATCCGGTCGGCCCCCTCCTGACCGCCGTTGGCCTCCGGAGCCAGGCTGCCCTTGTCCACCGGCGGCACCACACCGCCCGGCGTGGCGACCACCACCTCGTGGCCCGCCGCGCGGAAGAGGCCGTACGGGGCGACGGCCTCCTCCGCCCAGAAGCCGGTCGGGTGGGGGGTGCCGTCGGCGAGCGTCCAGCGGTCGCTGCCGGTCATCACGAAGAGGATCTTGGCCATGGGGGGTGCCTCCGGAGGTGTCGCGTGGGTCGTGCCCCTCGAATCTAGTCCGGTCCGGTCCGGCGGGACGGACGCGCGCGCCCGCCCGTACGGTGAGCGGGTCAGTCTCGGCCACGCGCCCGCTTGAAACGGGCCAGGCCGTCGGTGAGGTCCACGATCGGGTCGGGGTAGTCGACGGCGGCCCGGTCCAGACCCCGCAGCCGCCACGGTTCGTGCACCGCCGCACCGTCCACGTCCGCCAGTTCGGGCACCCAGCGCCGTACGTACGCCCCGTCGGGGTCGTAGCGCTTGGCCTGGGTGACCGGGTTGAGCACCCGGTTGGGCCGGGAGTCGGTGCCGGTCCCGGCCATCCACTGCCAGTTGAGCTGGTTGTTCGCCACGTCCCCGTCGACCAGGAGGTCCAGGAAGTGCCGGGCGCCGATCCGCCAGTCGACGTACAGCGTCTTGGTGAGGAAACTCGCCGTCAGCAGACGCCCCCGGTTGTGCATCCAGCCCTCGTGGAGGAGCTGCCGCATCGCCGCGTCCACCACCGGATAGCCGGTACGGCCCGCCCGCCACGCCTCGACGTCCTCACCCGCCGTGCGCTCCGTGCGCCAGCGGTCGTGCTTGGTGCGGTAGTCCGCGAGTGCCGCCCCCGGCCGCGCGGCCAGCACCTGACGGTGGAAGTCGCGCCAGGCGACCTGCCGTACGAACGCCTCGGCGCCCGGCCCGCCCACGGCGCGCGCCCGGTGCACCAGCTCGACGGGGGAGAGGGCGCCGAAGTGCAGATACGGCGAGAGCCGTGAGGTGGCGTCCCCGGCCAGGTCGTCGTGCCGGTCCTCGTACGCCGGGACGCCCGAGCGCAGCCAGGCGGTCAGCCGCGCCCGGCCCTCCGTCTCGCCGCCCTCGGCCAGGGCCGGTGACAGACCCGACAGGCCCTTACGGTCCGGCAGTTCCTCCGAGCCGACGCCCTCCGGCACCCGTACCACCCGCGGCGCGCCGAGCACGTCCCGCGGCCGCTGCCGCGACCAGTGACCGAAGTACGGCGTGAAGACCGCGAAGTGGTCCGAGGAACCCGGGGCCAGCACACCGGGGTCCACCACGGTCGTCACCGTGCCGTGCACATGCAGCCGCACCCCCTCCCCCTCCAGCGCGCGCCGCAGCCGCTCCTCACGGCGCTGGGCGTACGCGCTCCCGTCCGCCGCCAGATGGACCTCGTCGGCCTCCGCCTCGGCGGCCACCCGGCACACCTCCTCCACCAGGTCCCCGGACCGCAGCACCAGCCGGCCGCCCCGCTGCCGCAGCCCCGCGTCCAGATCGCGCAGACAGTCGGCGAGGAACGCCAGCCGGTTGGGCGCGGCGAACCCCGCGCCGTCCACCGCGCGGTCGCGCACGAACAGCGGGACCACCTCGCGCGAGCCGTCGAGGGCCGCGCGCAGCGGAGGGTGGTCGTGCAGCCGCAGATCTGAGGTGTACAGGACGACCGAGACGTTCATGGCGGGCTCCGGGACGAAGGGACGACGAGGGGATGTCGGACTGTCAGGCGCTTCCGTCCGGCGGGGCCCGGCGGATGCGCCCGCCGTCAGCCGGCGGGTGTCCGTTCGTCCGCCCGCGCCGCCGCGTCCGCCAGGGCGGCCCGCGCGATGTTGCGGGCCATGCCGCCGAACACCACCGCGTGGAACGGAGACACGCTCCACCAGTAGGCGTGGCCGAGCAGCCCGCGCGGATGGAACAGGGCGCGCTGCCGGAACCGCGTGCGCCCGGAGCCGTCCGTCTCCGCGTACATCTCCAGCCACGCCAGACCCGGCAGCCGCATCTCGGCCCGCAGCCGCAGCAGCCGCCCCGGTTCGATCTCCTCGACCCGCCAGAAGTCCAGTGAGTCGCCCACCCGGAGCCGGGCGGCGTCCCGGCGTCCCCGGCGCAGCCCCACCCCGCCCGCGAGCCGGTCCAGCCACCCCCGTACCGCCCAGGCGAGCGGGAAGGAGTACCAGCCGTTGTCGCCGCCGATGCCCTCGATCACCCGCCACAGCGAGGCCCGCGGGGCGTCCACCCCCAGCTCGCGGTGGTCGCAGTAGAGGCTTCCGCCGGCCCAGTCGGGGTCGGTGGGCAGCGGATCGCTGGGCGCCCCCGGCAGCGAGGCCGAGGACCAGCGGGTGGTCACCCGGGCCTCGCGCACCCGCCGCAGGGCGAGCCGGAGCGCCTCGTCGAAGCCGATCGGATGACCCGGCGGATCCGGGACGTACCGGGCGATGTCGTGCTCACGGCACACCACCTCGTGCCGCAGCGACTCGGTGAGCGGCCGGGCGATCGACGCCGGAACCGGGGTGACCAGTCCGACCCAGTGGCTGGACAGGCCGGGGGAGAGCATCGGCACGGGCAGGATCAGCCGGTGCGGCAGCCCCGCGACGGCGGCGTAACGCTCCATCATCTCGCGGTACGTCAGGATGTCGGGGCCGCCGATGTCGAAGGCCCGGCTGACCTCGGCCGGCATCCGCGCGGCGCCGGTCAGCGCGCGCAGCACGTCCCGCACGGCGACCGGCTGGATCCGGGTGTGCACCCAGCTCGGGGTGACCATCACCGGCAGCCGTTCGGTCAGATAGCGCAGCATCTCGAAGGAGGCCGACCCCGAGCCGATGACGACCGCCGCCCGCAGCACGGCCGTGGGCACACCGGAGCCGAGCAGGATGCGGCCGACCTCGGCGCGCGAGCGCAGATGCGGCGACAGCCGCTCCTCAGGGACGCCGTACGGGGTGAGCCCGCCCAGATAGACGAGCCGGCGCACGCCCGCGCCGTGCGCGGCCCCGGCGAAGATCCGCGCGGCCCGCCGGTCCGTCTCCTCGAAGTCCTCTCCGGTGCCCAGCGCGTGCACCAGGTAGTACGCGACATCGACGCCCCGCATCGCCGCCGCGACGGACTCCGCGTCCGTGACGTCCCCACGGACCGCCTCCACCCGGCCCGCCCACGGATGGTCGCGCAGCCGCCCGGGCGAGCGGACGAGACAGCGCACCCGCAGGCCCGCCGCCAGCAGTTCCGGGACGAGCCGTCCGCCGATGTACCCCGTGGCTCCGGTCACCAGGCACAGGGGCCCGGCGCCGAGGTCGTCTGCCGTCATGAACTTCCGGTCCTTCGCGTCGGTCCCCCCTGGTGACCGCTCTCCACTGCCTACCCCTTCCCGTGCCTACCCCTTCCCGCCGGAACACCGTCCCGGATGCGCCGCTCCCGCCGGTGCCGCCCGATCGGCCGAGCGGGGCGGGCGACTAGGCTGATCGCGTGGCCACAGCGAACGACCAGGACCGGCAGCCGACGGAGCGGGAAGGGCCGTCCGGCGAGCCCGGGGCGGGGACCGATCTGCACTCCTTCGCGGTGGTGCTGCGCCGGATGAACGGCGAGATCAACCGCCTGGTGCACGCGTTCGCCGGCGACCACGGACTGCACGCCACGGACGTCCAGGCGCTGGCCGCGATCCTCGACTCCGAGGAGCCGATGACGCCGAAGCGGCTGCGGGAACACCTCGGGCTCACCTCCGGGGCCGTCACCGCGTGCGTGGACCGGCTGGAGCGGGCCGGGCACATCCGCCGCGTCCGGGAGAGCGCCGACCGCAGGGTGGTGCACCTGTACTACGCGGCCGACGCCCGGTCCGCGGCCCGCACCTACTTCCGCCCGCTCGCCGAGGCGACCGACGCGGCCCGCTCCCGGTTCACGGGGGACGAACTCGCGGTGGTGGTGCGGTTCCTGACGGCGATGAACGAGGAACTCGGCACCATCGCGCCGCACGGCCGCTGAGCCGGGCTAGGATCCAGCCAAAGTTAACTCAATCATTGAGATTGTTCATCACTGAGATTTCTGGAGCCCGGAGCCCCATGCCCTCCTCATCCCGACGAGCCCGTCGGCTCGTCCCGCTCCTCCTGATCGCCGTCTGGCTCGCCGTCGGCGGCGTCCTCGGCCCCTACGCGGGACGCCTCGGCGAGGTGGCCACCAACGACCAGGCCGCGTTCCTGCCACGCAGCGCCGAGTCCACCGAGGTCGTCGCCGCCCAGCGGGCCTTCCGCCGGGACGAGACGCTCCCGGCCGTCGTGGTGTGGACGGGCTCCGGCCTCGCCGACCGGCGCGCGACGGCCGACCGGGCCCTCGCCTCCCTCAGCGGCACCCCCGGCGTGCGGGGCCGGATCTCCCCGGCCGTCCTGGCCGAGGACGGCGCCGCCCTCCAGGCCGTGGTCCCGCTCCGCCCCGACCTCGGCGACGGACTCGCCGCCGCCCTCGACCGGATCCGCGCCGCCGCCGAGCGCGTCCCCGGCGCCACCGTCCACCTGGCGGGTCCCGCCGCCGGCCAGGCCGACCTCGCCGACGCCTTCGCCGGCATCGACGGACTGCTGCTCGGCGTCGCCCTGCTCACCGTCCTGGTGATCCTGCTGCTGGTCTACCGCAGCGTCCTGCTCCCGCTGGTGATCATCCTCGGCGCGGTCTTCGCGCTGGGCCTCGCCTGTGCGGTCGTGTACGTCCTCGCCGACCACGCCATGGTCCGGGTCGACGGACAGGTCCAGGGCATCCTCTCGATCCTCGTCATCGGCGCCGCCACCGACTACGCCCTGCTGCTGACCGCCCGCTTCCGCGAGGAACTCGCGCGGGGCGGCGACCGTTTCGCGGCGGTGCGGGCCGCGCTGCGGCAGTCCTGGGGCGCCGTCGTGGCCAGCGCCGCGACCGTCGCGCTCGGGCTGCTCGCCCTGCTGCTCAGCGACCTCACCAACAACCGCGCGCTCGGACCGGTCGGTGCCATCGGCATCGGCTGCGCCGTCCTGTCCTCGCTCACCTTCCTGCCCGCCGTCCTCGTGGTCCTGGGCCGCGCCGCGTACTGGCCCGCCAAACCCACGGCGGCCGGCGCGGGGGACGAAGCTGCCGGCCGTGGGGTGTGGGGCCGGGTGGCCGGGCTGGTCGACCGGCGGCCGCGCCGGGTCTGGGCCGCGACCCTCGCCGTACTGCTGGCCGGAGCGGCCTTCGCGCCGGTGCTCCGCTCCCAGGGCATCCCCCTCGACGAGACCTTCGTCAACGCCGCCCCCTCCGTCGCCGCCCAGAAGACCCTGGGCGAGCACTTCCCCGGCGGCGCCGGCAATCCCACCGTGGTCGTCGCGGACGCGGACCGGCTGGAGCGGGTGCTCGGCGTGGCCCGCGCCACCGAGGGCGTCGCCTCCGCGGCGGCAGGGACCGCGAGCGGTCGCCCCGGCGGGTCCGCGCTGGTCGTCGGCGGACATGTCCGGATCGACGTCACCCTCGCCTCCGCCGCGGACAGCGACGACGCCCTGCGGACCGTGGCCCGGCTGCGCACCGCCCTGCACGCCGTCCCCGGCGCGGACGCCCTCGTCGGCGGCTACACCGCCCAGCGGTACGACACCCTGCGCACCGCCGAACGCGACCGCACGCTCATCGTCCCCGTGGTGCTCGCCCTCATCCTGCTCATCCTGACGGGGCTGCTGCGCTCCCTGCTGCTGCCCGCCCTGCTGGTCGCCACGGTCGCCCTGAACTTCCTCGCCACGCTGGGCGTCTCCGCGCTCGTCTTCCGGTACGTGTTCGGCTTCACCGGCACCGATCCGTCCGTGCCGCTCTACGGGTTCGTGTTCCTGGTGGCGCTGGGCGTCGACTACAACATCTTCCTCATGTCCCGGGTCCGCGAGGAGTCCCTCGGGCACGGAGCGCGCCGAGGCGTCCTGCGCGGTCTGGTCAGCACGGGCGGGGTCATCACCTCGGCGGGCGTGGTGCTCGCCGCGACCTTCGCCGCGCTCGGCGTGATCCCCCTGGCCTTCCTCGTCCAGATCGCGTTCATCGTGGCGTTCGGCGTCCTGCTCGACACCCTCGTGGTCCGCTCCCTGCTGGTGCCCGCGCTGGTCCTGGACATCGGACCGCGCGCCTGGTGGCCGAGCCGCCTGACCGGGGACCACCGGGCCACGACGGCCGACGGCCCATCCCGGCCCGCGACGGAGGAGGACCCCGTCCCCTCCGCGTGAACATGCCCGCCGCGATCCGGGGCAGACGCAGCGTAGTCGTCCCCACGGACCCCGAACCGGAGGTGTCTGCCCCATGTGCGCGACGGTGCTGGAACGCTTTCCCGCGGGTGCGCCCCGCGGTTCCTGGCCGGCCGAGGAGTACGCGGCCAGGCTGCGCGCCGAGGGCCGCCCCGCGACCGTCGTCATGGACCTGAAGTCCGACGCGTTCCTCGTGGTCGTCCCGGCGCACGACGAGGAGTGAGCGCCGGATCGCGGCCACCGAGGAGCCGGTGCACAAGCGGTGCATGACACAGCCCGACCGGGCGCCCGCGCAACAACCCGGTGGACTCGAAAGGCTGGTTCAAGGGCGGGTTCGCTTCCACCGGTTGCGGGGCTTCTCCCTCAAGCCCGCGCCCCTCAACACCCCCGAGGAGGCATGGGCGGAGGCGAACCGGCTGCCTGTGGGCAGCCATGCGGAGGTGGCCGAGCGGATCAAGGAGTATGCGGCGCTGGGGATCTCGGAGTTCGTGCTGTCGGGGTATCCGCATCTGGGGGAGGCGTACTGGTTCGGAGAGGGGGTGTGGCGGCACCTGTCGGGCAGGCCGGTGCCCTCCTTCCAGGTGCCGTTCGCACGGCTGAGGGGGTGGCCGGGGTGCTCCGGCGGGTGCGGGTTCGTCCTGGCCCTTCGCGCGGTTCCCCGCGCCCCTAGGCGCCAAGGGCGTTCAAATGGGCGCCGCGGGATTCTCCCGTCTGGCCCTGGACCAGGAGGAACAGGGCTTCCCTCGCCAGGCGTTGGGCTCTGCTCGTCAGGAGCATCGCGCGGCCCCCTCCCGTCACCACCGCCGCCGTGGTCGCCGTCTGCATGAGCGCGTAGGCCTGGGAACGCAGGGCCAGGCGGTCTTCCAGGTGCTCGTGGGGCTTCACCTCGTCGGTCAGGGCGTAGGCCTCGGCGCGTACCCGTGCGAGGCGGGTGCGCAGACGGCCGGCCGTCTCCTCGTCGGACAGTCCGAGGGCGGCCTCCGTGATGCCGAAGACCGCGGGGTTGGCGTTCACCGTTCTGAGGCGGTCGGCCGCGGCCCAGGTCCGGTACGGGGTGCGCAGGGCCACCGCCTCGTCGGGGAGCCACAGGCCGTCCAGGTCCAGGGAGACCGTGCGGGCCGCGGTGAGGGCGGCCAGGCGGAGCGGCGCGGATGCGCGCAGGCCCGGCTGGTCGCGGGCCTCCGCGAAGGCGAAGAGGGCCTCGTCGGCGTCCGTGAGGCCGGCGAGGAGCAGCACGTCGTTCAGGCCCCAGCCCGTGTACCAGGGGACCTTCCCGTCGAAGCGCCAGCCGCCCCGCTCGCGGGTGGCCCGCACGGGGATGCGGGGGTGGGCCCGCAGATGGGCGTACGCGACCCCGGACAGCAGGTCGCCGGTGGCCAGCCGGCCGAGCAGGCGCTCGCGCACCGGGCCCTCGCTCTTCGTCAGGGTCAGCACCGGCGTGTGGTGCTGCGTCTGCACGAACCAGGTGGAGCAGCAGGCCCCGGCCAGGATCTCCGCGGTCTCCCGCACCACCGCGCCGGGCGCCTCGGCGCCGCCGTACTCCTTGGGGGCGTTGAGCCCCAGCAGGCCCGAGCGTCTGATCTCCGTCAGATGGCCCACCGGCACCTCGCCCTGGTCGACCTGTTCGGCGTGCGGGACGAGGAGGTCGTCGGCGAGACGGCGGGCGCGGAGGACGAGAGGGTGCGGTGCGGTCATGGCCAGGATTCTTTCCCGTGTCGGGGGCCCGGGTGTCGATCCGGGGGAGTGCCGTTCGTGTAGGAGGTGAGAGAACGGCACACGACGCCAAGGAGGACGTCATGCAGCACTACCTGCTCAGCGTGGTCCAGCCGGCCGGCGGAACACCGCCCGGGCCCGAGGAGATGGCCGAGATCATGCGCCGGGTGGAGGCCTACAACGACGAGCTGCGGGCCGCCGGGGCCTGGGTCTTCGCCGGTGGTCTGCACGGACCCGAGACGGCCACCGTGCTCCGGCCGAAGGACGGTGACGTGCTCGTCACCGACGGGCCGTACGCCGAGGGCAAGGAGTACCTCGGCGGTCTGTGCCTGATCCGCGCCGCCGACCTCGACGAGGCACTGGAGTGGGGCCGCAAGGCCGCCCTGGCCACCACGCTCCCCATCGAGGTGCGGCCGTTCGTGGACCGGCACTGAGGCCGGACGATGGGTGACCCCGTCGACGTCGAGGCCGTGTTCCGCGCGGAGTACGGCCGGGCCGTCGCCGTCCTGGTCCGTCGGCTCGGTGACATCGACCTCGCCGAGGAGGCGGTCCAGGAGGCATTCACCACGGCCCTGCGGACCTGGCCGGAGACCGGCCCGCCGCCCAGCCCGGCCGGCTGGATCATCACCACCGCCCGCAACCGGGCCGTCGACCGGCTGCGCCGCGAGGCCGGCCGGGACGCCCGGCACGCCGAGGCGGCCCGGCTCCACGCCCCCGACCCGCCCCTGGAGGAGGGCCCCGTGCGCGACGACCGGCTCCGGCTGATCTTCACCTGCTGTCACCCCGCGCTCGCCCCGCAGGCGCGGGTCGCCCTCACCCTGCGGCTCCTCGGGGGCCTCACCACCGCGCAGATCGCCCGCGCGTTCCTCGTCCCCGAACCCACGATGGCCCAGCGCCTGGTCCGCGCCAAGGCGAAGATCCGCGACGCCCGCATCCCCTACCGGGTGCCCCGCGACGCCGACCTCCCGGACCGGCTGCACGGCGTGCTCGCCGTCGTCTACCTGATCTTCAACCAGGGGTACGAGGGTGATCCCGGCCTGTGCGCGGAGGCCCTGCGCCTCGGGCGGCTGCTGGGTGAGCTGATGCCGGACGAGCCCGAGGTCACCGGGCTGCTCGCGCTGATGCTGCTCGTCGAGTCCCGCCGGGACGCCCGTCAGGACGCCGACGGCACGCTCGTCCCGCTGCCCGAACAGGACCGGGGCCGCTGGGACCGGGCGCTGATCGCCGAGGGGCAGGACCTGGTGCGCCGTTGTCTGCGCCGCGACCGGCCGGGGCCGTATCAGATCCAGGCCGCCGTCCAGGCCGTCCACAGCGACGCGCCGACCGCCGCGGCCACCGACTGGGGACAGATCCTGCGGCTCTACGACCAGCTGACGGCCCTCGCCCCGAGCCCGGTGGTGGCGCTGAACCGGGCGGTGGCGGTCGCCGAGGCCGAGGGCGCGCGGACCGCCCTCGACCTGCTGGACGCGCTGGATCTCGACGGCTACCACGTCTTCCACGCCGTCCGGGCCGACCTGCTGCGCCGCCTCGGCCGCCGCGCCGAGGCGGCCCGCGCGTACGCGTCCGCCCTCGCGCTGGCCGAGAACCCGGCCGAGCGCGCCTACCTGGAGAAGCGCCTGCGCACCCTGCACGGAACGTAGTGGTTGCCCGGGGAATGTATTTTGGTCCATGAAAGGTTGGCATATACACCGAGCTGACCGCTCGCCGTCCGAACCCAGGGCCGCAAGGCCCGCGCAACCCCAGCGAGGCACCGTGACCACCGCCGCCACCCCCGAGCAGTCCACCGGCCCCCTCGCCGCCCCCGAGCGGCCCGCCGACGTCGTCGCCCGGCTGCGCGCCGCCTTCCGCACGGGCCGCACCAAGCCCGTCGCCTGGCGCACGGACCAGCTGCGCCGGCTGCGCGCGCTGCTCACCGAGAACGGCGCCGACCTCGCCGCCGCCCTCCACGCCGACCTGGGCAAGAGCGCCACCGAGGCGTACCGCACCGAGATCGACTTCACGATCCGCGAGATCGACCACACCCTCGACCACCTGGACGCCTGGCTCGCCCCCGAACCCGCCCCGGTCCCCGCCCACCTCGGCGCCGACGCACGCGCCTGGACGCAGGTCGACCCGCTCGGCGTCGTCCTCGTCATCGCGCCCTGGAACTACCCCGCCCAGCTGCTGCTGGCCCCGCTGGTCGGCGCCCTCGCCGCCGGCAACGCGGTGGTCGTCAAGCCCAGCGAGCTGGCGCCCGCCACCTCCGCCGCCCTGGCCCGGCTGCTGCCCGCCCACCTCGACACCGAGGCGGTCGCCGTCGTCGAGGGCGGTGTCCCCGAGACCACGGCCCTGCTCGCCGAGCGCTTCGACCATGTCTTCTACACCGGCAACGGCACCGTCGGCCGGATCGTGCTGCGCGCCGCCGCCGAGCACCTCACCCCGGTCACCCTCGAACTCGGCGGCAAGTCACCGGCGTTCGTCGACCGCGACGCCGATCTCGCGGTCGTCACCGACCGGCTGGCCCGCGGCAAGTTCCTCAACGCCGGCCAGACCTGTGTCGCCCCCGACTACGTCCTCACCGACCCGGAGACCGCCGCCGCCCTCGAACCCCTGCTGGCCCGCGCCGTCGAGACCCTCTACGGAACCGACCCGCAGACCTCGCCCGAGTACGGCCGGATCGTCAACGAACGCCACTTCGACCGGCTCACCGCCCTGCTCGGTTCCGGGCGGACCGTGACCGGCGGCCGTCACGACCGTACGGACAAGTACATCGCGCCGACCGTCCTCGCCGACGTCGACCCCGCCTCGCCCGTCATGGCCGAGGAGATCTTCGGCCCGGTCCTGCCGATCGTGACCGTCGCCGGGCTCGACGAGGCGATCGGGTTCATCAACGACCGCGACAAGCCCCTCGCCCTGTACGTCTTCTCCGAGTCGGACACCACGCGCACCCGGATCGCCGCCGAAACGTCCTCCGGCGGCCTCGGGTTCGGCCTGCCCCTCGCCCATCTCACCGTCTCCGACCTGCCGTTCGGCGGTGTCGGCGAGAGCGGCATGGGCAACTACCACGGCCGCTACTCCATCGAGACCTTCAGCCACCGCAAGGCGGTCCTGGACAAGCCGCTGGGCTGAACCCCCGGACATGCCGGGCGAACGCCGAGAAGGCCGTCGCACGGCAGGAGTTCTTCCCGGAGAAGACGCGCGTCGCCCCGGCCGCGCGCCGTGGTGATCTCCCCCTCAGGCCGGAGGCAGGTTTCGACCGTGGGCGGATGACCGGGAGATCACCGCGCCGGAGGCTTCCGGCACGACTTCTTCACGCACATCCGCTGGGGGCCCGGCGGCCATCGGAGTCGAAGGACCGACCAAGCGTCATGGCCGGAGAACAGCTGTCGACGACTTGTCGTTCACGCTCGGGCCCGGACGGGTGACGGGGTTCCTCGCCCCGAACGGGGCGGGTAGGACCACGGCGCTCAAGGCGATCGTCGGACCGGCGCGGCCGACAGCCGGCCGGGTGTTCCTGCGGGGCACGACGGTCACGAAGACCAGGCCCGACGCCCGTCTGCGCGGCGTGCACATCGAGCCGTGCGGGGCCCATCCCGGCCGGTCCGGCCGGGCGCACCTGCGGTCGCTGGCCGCACCGGCCGCACTGCCCCGCCACCGGGTCGGGAGGTCACTCCGACTGGCCTCGACACCCGATCAGGCCCACGACGACGCCCAGGGTCCAGCGGTGCTGCGCAAGTGCGGGAAGAACATGATCTGTTGACGGCATGCCAAGAGAAGCTGCCGACGTCCGCGGCGCGTGCGAGACTGCGCCGATGAGCAGCGCAGCGATCACCGCGGACGCCGCGGGCACCTGGACCCTCGGCGACCTCACCGTCCACCGCGTGGGCTTCGGCGCGATGCGGCTGACCGGGAGCGCCGCCTTCCACCACGGCACCCCGAGCGACCGGGACCGCTCGATCGCCGTCCTGCGCCGGGCCGTCGAGCTCGGCGTCGACCACATCGACACCGCCGCCTTCTACTTCTCCTCCCTCCGCTCGGCCAACGAGCTCATCAACAGCGCGCTCTCCCCGTACCCGGACGGCCTGCTCATCGCCACGAAGGTGGGCCCCTTCCGGACCTGGGCGGGGGAGTGGGGCACCGCGGCCCGCCCCGAGGACCTGCGCGGCCACGTCGAGGAGAACCTGCGCCAGCTCGGCCGCGACCACCTCGACCTCGTCTATCTGCGCCGGATGCGCCAGGACTCGATCGCCGAGCACTTCGGGGCCCTCGCCGAACTGCGCCAGGCCGGTCTGATCCGCCACCTCGGCATCTCCGACGTCGAACCCCGCCATCTCGCCGAGGCGCAGGCCATCGCCCCGGTGGTGAGCGTGCAGAACCAGTACGGCCTCGGCGCCTCCACCCCCGCGACCGAGGAACTCCTCATCGCCTGCCGCGACCAGGGCATCGCCTTCGTCCCCTTCTTCGCCATCGCCGGCGACGGCGGGGCCCTCGGCGCGACGAACGCGCACGACGAGGCCGTCCTCGCCGCGGCCCGTGCCCACGCCTGCACCCCCGCACAGATCCGCCTCGCCTGGACCCTCGCCCAGGGCCCCCACGTCCTCGCCATCCCCGGCACGGGCAACCCCGGCCACCTCGCCGAGAACATCGCGGCGGGCGCCCTGCGCCTCACCCCCGGGGAACGGGAGCGCCTCGACGCGGCCCACCGGGGTCAGGCGTGACCGACCCGCACCCGCGCACCGTCACCGCGCGGGCCGGTCCGCCCGACTAGTCCACCCACACCCCGTCGCGCATCACCTGCCTCCCCGGCAGCTCACCCGTCCCGCACCACGCCTGCACCGCCACCGGCCGTACCCGGAAGAAGGCGTACGACGCGCTCTCCCGGCGCGGATCCCATCCGGTCTTCGCCAGGAACGCCCCGGCGGCCTCCTCCGGGACGTCGTCGGACGGATACGTCACGGTCTCCCCGTCGATGAGCACCACGTCCCGGGTGTCGCCGAACGCCAGCCGGGTGCGCCCGCCGGTCCGCAGGTTGCGGCCGGTGGGGTTCGAGAGCCGGGTGGCCAGCCACACGGATTCCCCGTCCCAGACGAACCACAGGGCGACCAGACAGGGCACGCCCGCCGCGTCCGCGGTGGCGACCCAGACATCGCTCTCCCGCTCCAGCCGCGTCAGAACGTCCATCTTCCGGCGCTCCGGCCCGCGCACCGGCTCAGTGATCTCCATGTCCGGACACTAACGATTCCCGCGGCCTCACCGCCTCCACCCCGGGTCCCCTCCCCGCCTCGGACCGGGGACCTAGTCACTCCAGCCGTAGATCGTGATCTTCCGGGGTCCTGTCCCCGGCGCACTCGGCAATGGTCCAGCAGTTCTCGCGTGGCAGGTCCGACAGCAGGCCGAGTACCAACTTCCGTGCCCGGCGGCGGGATTCGACCCGCGTGAACCGTCCCGCCATCCGGCTCATCACACCCTCGAACGCCTCCTGCCAGCGGGCAGGGTCTACGCTCTGCCCTGCGGCCACCGCATGATCCTCAGTCTCCACCCACCGATGATCAACGGTGGCCTCACCCGTCTCCACAGCGCGTCAGGGTCGCGCAGCGTCTGTCTGCCGTCTACGTCTGGAGGACTTGTGCACCGTGGCGAAGTCTGGTGGGTCCAGTTCGACGAGCGGAGGTTGGTCGTACTGCTGTCGGGAGACGACGCGTCCGGGATCCGGGTGATGCAGGTCGTCGCTCCGGCAGGCGTCGACATCAGCGGTCTGGGCATCGAAGTGACGGTGGGCGCCGGTGAAGGAGTGCCGTTCGAAGGCGTGCTGCGGCTCGCGTTCCCGCGTCCAGGCTTCACTCCTTGCACATGGCTGACCACTGTGTCACGGGACGACCTGATAGAGCGGGCGGCCGTCCTGTCCTCCGCGAAGCTCAGCGAGATTGACGACGCCCTCCGACTCGCCGAACAAGCGCAGGAGCAGACCCCGGCGACGACCGCGAAGCTCAGCGCGATAAGGGACGCCCTCCGTCTCGGCGAACTCGGGTAGGGGAGAAGGAGCCGACGCCCGCGACGGCTGGGCGGTCTCGGCCAGATGATCGACACTGGCCGACTGTCGCCTCGGCGCCCCTCACCACCGAGATCACGATCTACGGCTGGAGTACCAGGCCGCGATGCCGGATCCGGCCTCCGTCGTCAGCGGCGCACGGCAGAAGCCGCCAGTCCGCCCCTACGGCAACTGGCGTCCCTGACGTTTTACGTATAACCTCTCCCGTCAATCGCCCTGCCGTGCCTCCCGAAAGGCCCCGATGTCCCGCATCGCCCTGGTCACCCTCGTCGTCGACGACTACGACGAGGCGATCCGCTTCTACACCGACGCGCTCGGCTTCCGGCTCGCCGAGGACGAGCCCCGGCCCGACGGGGCCCGGTGGGTCGTCGTCCGGCCGGGTGAGGGCCAGGACGGCACCGGGCTGCTGCTCGCCCGTGCCAAGGGCGACGCCCAGCGCGACCGGATCGGCGACCAGACCGGCGGCCGCGTCGGCTTCTTCCTGCACACCGACGACTTCGCCCGCGACCACGCCCGGATGCGCGCGGCCGGTGTGACCTTCCTGGAGGAGCCCCGCCACGAGCCGTACGGCTCCGTCGTCGTCTTCCAGGACCTGTACGGCAACCGCTGGGACCTGCTCCAGCCCGCCGGCTGATCCGCCTCCCGCACCCGAACCACCCCGCCCAGCTCCGCCCGAGGAAAGACCCGCCATGACTGCTACGCGCGTAGACGCCGAAGTGATCCGCCGCCTCCCCAAGGCCGTCCTGCACGACCACCTCGACGGCGGCCTGCGCCCCGCCACGGTCGTCGAGCTCGCCGCCGCGATCGGCCACACCCTGCCCACCACCGACCCCGACGAACTGGCCGCCTGGTACTTCGAGGCCGCCAACTCCGGCGACCTGGTGCGCTACATAGCCACCTTCGAGCACACCCTCGCCGTGATGCAGTCCCGCGAGGGCCTGCTGCGCGTCGCCGAGGAGTATGTCCTCGACCTCGCCGCCGACGGCGTCGTCTACGCCGAGGTGCGCTACGCGCCCGAACTCAACGTCAAGGGCGGGCTGACCCTGAACGAGGTCGTGGAGACCGTGCAGGAGGGGCTCGCGGCCGGAATGGCGAAGGCCGCCGCCGCCGGCACCCCGGTCCGCGTCGGCACCCTGCTCTGCGGCATGCGGATGTTCGACCACGTCCGCGAGGCCGCCGACCTGGCCGTCGCCTACCGTGACGGCGGCGTCGTCGGCTTCGACATCGCCGGCGCCGAGGACGGCTTCCCGGCCGCCGACCACCTCGACGCCTTCGAGCACCTGCGCCGCGAGAGCGTGCCCTTCACCATCCACGCCGGCGAGGCCTTCGGACTGCCCAGCATCCACCAGGCCGTCCAGGTGTGCGGCGCCCAGCGCCTCGGGCACGGGGTGCGGATCACCGAGGACATCGTCGACGGCAAGCTCGGCCGGCTCGCGAGCTGGGTGCGCGACCGCCGCATCGCGCTGGAGATGTGCCCGACGTCCAACCTCCAGACGGGCTGCGCCGCCTCCATCGCCGAGCACCCGATCACCGCGCTGAAGGACCTCGGCTTCCGGGTCACCCTCAACACCGACAACCGTCTGGTGTCCGGCACCACGATGACCCGTGAGATGGCGCTGCTCGTCGAGCAGGCGGGCTGGGGCGTCGAGGACCTGCGCACGGTCACGGTGAACGCCCTGAAGAGCGCGTTCATCCCGTTCGACGAGCGCAACGCCCTCATCGAGGACGTCGTGCTGCCGGGTTACGCCGCCGCGCTCTGAAGCAGCCCGCGCACATACGCGGCCTGTCCGACGTGCTGGAGATCGTCGGACAGGACGCTGACCAGCCGTACGCCCAGCGTGACCGGCGGATCCCAGCGCACGTCCACGACCCGCTCGAGATCCGCCGCCGTCAGCGCGCGCAGCGCCTGGTGGCTCTGCTCGTGCACCGCGTCGTGGTAGCCGGTCAGCAGCTCGGGGTCGGCGACCCGCACCTTCGCCACCTCCGCCGGACCGTGCCCGTACCCGGTGTCATGGCGCGGCAGGTCGAGGCCGAACCGTTTCTCCCAGTCGCCGTCCCGGCCCCACCACACCTGATCGAGGTCGAAGGCGTCGGCCAGGTGGTCGTCCTGGACCCGGGTGAGATGCCAGACGAGCCAGGTGACCGAGTTGGTCGCGGGGGTGGGCCGGGCGTTGAGGGCGTCGGGGTCCAGGCCCTCGACGGCGGCGTGGACTTCTTCCCGGATGCGGTTGAACCCGTCGATGAGGATGTCCTTCGCATGCATGACTCCACCATCGCGCAGCCCGCGCCCGTCCGCCGCTTCTTTGCCCGCCCCTGGCAGGACCCGGGGCCGGTGGCGGCCGTTCGGATCACCCCGGGCGGCCCTTGAGGTGATTGCCGCACGCCGTGCGAGCCCGGCCCGCGCGGCGGGGGTACGGCATCCAGGACGTCCGGCAGCAGCCGGACCCTGGCCTCAGGTGAGGAGCTCGGCGATGTACGCAGCGGTGCGGCGGTACGAAGGCGTGACCGATCCGGCGGAGGCGGGACGGCTCGTGCACGAGGGGTTCGTCCCGCTCATGCGCGAGGTCCCCGGCTTCGTCGCGTACTACTGGCTCGACGCCGGGGACGGGGTGATGGTCTCGACCAGCGTCTTCCAGGACCGGGCGGGCGCCGAGGAGTCGATCGCGCGGGCCGCGGACTTCGTACGGGAGCACCTCGCGGCCCTCCTGCCCAACCCTCCGCAGATCATGGCCGGCGAGGTGGTCGCCTTCGCCTGAGATCCCGACGGCTCAGGCCTCCCCGGCCTCCAGCAGCGCCATCAGCGCCCGGGCCGCCGGGCTCGTCGCGTCGGGGGCCGGCAGCAGGGCGACCGTCTCGTAGGCCGCCTCGCCGGTGTCCTTCAGGGGCAGCGCGGTCAGCGCCTCGCGCTTGTGCCGGAAGTGCCGCGGTACGACGGCCACCCCGAGGTTCTCGCCCACCAGGTCCAGCAGACTGTGCACGTCGTTGACCTCGAGCGCGACCGTACGGCGTACGCCCGCCTCCGCGAAGGCGGCGTCGGTGGCCCGGCGCGGCCCCCAGTCCGGGTGGAAGTCGACGAACACCTCGCCCGCGAGGTCCTCCGGCACGAGGGCCGCCGCCGCCCGGGTGAGCCTGTGGTCGGGATGGCACAGCACGTACATCGGCTCGGTGGCCAGCGGTACGCAGCGCAGCTGGTCGGAGTCCGCCTGGGTGCGGTAGGCGAAGGCCAGGTCGAGCCGGCCCGCCGCGACCTCCTCGCCGAGGGCCCCCGAGCCGGTCTGCCGCAGCCGGATCTCCACGTCCGGGTGCCGCCGCCGGAACGCGGCCAGCAGCCCCGCCACATGCACGCCCGCGATGCACTGCTCGGTGCCCACGGAGAGCGTCCCGCGCACCACGCCCTGCACCGCGGCGACCGCCTCGTGCGCGGCCCGCACCTGCGCCAGGATCCGCTCCGCCTCCACCAGCAGCGCCCGCCCCGCCTCGGTCAGCGTCACCCGCCGGGTGGTCCGTACGAACAGCGGGGCCCGCAGCTCGCGCTCGAGCGCCCGGATGGACGCCGACAGGCCCGACTGGGACACCAGCAGCCGTTCGGCGGCCCGGGTGAAGTGCTGGTCCTCGGCGACCGCGACGAAGTGCTGGAGGTGGCGCAGTTCCATGATTGAGAAGCGTAGCCGCACAATTCCATCGGATTCTTCTGTTGGACCGCTGCACGGCACTCGGGAACAGTGGAGGCGGAAGATCGTGAAGATCGTGGGACAACCCCGGATGGAGTCGCGTTGTACACCGCACACCCCGACCGCTACGCGGACATGCCCTACCGGCGCTCCGGACGCAGCGGCCTGAAGCTCCCCGCGCTGTCGCTCGGACTGTGGCACAACTTCGGTCCGGACCGCCCGGCCGAGACCCAGCGGGCCATCCTGCGCCGCGCCTTCGACCTCGGCATCACCCACTTCGACCTGGCCAACAACTACGGCCCGCCGCCCGGCGCCGCCGAGTCCGCGCTCGGTCACTTCCTGAAGACGGACTTCGCGTCCTACCGGGACGAGCTGGTGATCTCCACCAAGGCCGGCTACCTGATGTGGCCCGGGCCGTACGGCGAGTGGGGCTCGCGCAAGTACCTGTTGTCGTCGCTGGACCAGAGCCTGAAGCGGATGGGCCTCGACTACGTCGACGTCTTCTACTCGCACCGCCCCGACCCGGAGACTCCCCTGGAGGAGACGATGGGCGCCCTGCACTCCGCCGTCCAGCAGGGCAAGGCGCTCTACGTCGGCGTCTCCAACTACTCCGCGGAGCAGACCCGCGAGGCCGCCCGCATCCTCGGCGAGCTGGGCACCCCGCTCCTCATCCACCAGCCGCGCTACTCGATGCTCGACCGCCGCCCGGAGAGTGGGGGCCTGCTCGACGCCCTCGACGAGCTCCAGGTCGGCTCGATCGTCTTCTCCCCGCTGGAGCAGGGCCTGCTCACCTCCCGCTACCTCGACGGCATCCCCGAGGACTCGCGCGCGGCGAGCGACAGCCCGTTCCTGAACTCCGACGCGCTCACCGAGGACCTGGTCGGCAAGCTGCGCGCCCTGGACGGCATCGCGAAGTCCCGCGGGCAGTCCCTGGCCCAGCTCGCCCTGGCCTGGGTGCTGCGCGGCGGCCGGGTCACCTCCGCGCTGGTCGGCGCGAGCAGCGCCCGCCAGATCGAGGACAGCGTCGGCGCGCTGGCCAACCTGGACTTCGAGGACGGTGAGCTGGACCGTATCGACGCGGTGATCAACGGCTGAGCCGCTTACGGAAAAGAACGCATCGTCGGCCAGGGCGCTATCCGGCCACCGCAGCCGAATTCGCCGTGTCATCGGGCGGTTACCAGGCGAAACGGTCCGCAGGTGGGCGGAGGGGCCGGGTCCGCTGCCGGATTTCGGCCAGTCGTGGCGCTGAATATGCCAAGAGACTGGCCGGAAAGTCATGGTGACAGTGTTTTAGAAGTGAACATACTCGAACCTCAGGGGCACTCCGTCCCACAGGAGCCGCACGGAAAGCGAGGCAGGGCCGGCATACGAGCACTCGGGGGAGTGGAGACATGCACGACGAATTCCTGTGCCATGTCACGGCGTACGGATACTGCGACGGCCGCCGCATCGGCGTACCGCTCGGGACGTACCGCGCGCCGACGCTGGCGCTCGCGCTGTGGTGGTTACGGGACCGCGCGTTATGGATGGCCGAGCGCCTCGATCCGCAACCCGACGCCTCGCACGTCCCGCAGGGCGCCCTCGTGCCCGTCGGCGACAGTGTCCCCGACGTACCCGCTCTGCTGCGGTCCTGGTGCGCGGACATCGACCAGCAGGAGCTGGTGGGCGACGAGTTGGCGGGCGGACGGCTGGTGCGGGTCGCCGTCGCTGACGACACCACCGAGTACGAACTCCTCGCCGAGTCCGTGGACGCGCTGCGGATGCAGCGGACGCTCCCGGCGCTCGTCCTCCCCGTCGGCTGAACTCCACGCCGAGCGTGCACACCACTGGGCGTCCCCAGGCGCGAATCGATAGAATTCCGGCATGGTGGAGCGCCCCGTCGCCCCGACTGCGCCCGAACTCGTGCTGGAGACCGAGACGGGCGCCACGGTAATGATCCCCGGACGTGCCTACTACCTCGGCCGGGACCCGCTGAGCGACATCGTGATCGACGACGCCCGGGTCTCCTGGCACCACGCCGTGCTGCGGCCCGACGGCGACCACTGGACCCTCACCGACGAGGACAGCACCAACGGCACCTGGTCCGAGGGCCGCCGGGTCCGGGTGCTCGACGTGGGACCCGGCAGCGTGATCCGCTTCGGCAGCCCCGCCGACGGCCCCCGCGCCGTCCTCGCCGGCCGCCCGCCACCGGCCCCGGAACGGCCCTCGGCGGTGTCCATGCCCTCCCTGACCGGCACCTTCCGCCGGCCCACCTCCGTACGGCCGCTGCCCACCCGGACCGTCCGCATCGGCCGCGCCGCCGACAACGACCTCGTCATCGACGACCTGGTCGTCTCCCGCCGCCACGCCGAACTGCGTGCCCTGCCCGAGGGCGGCTACGAGATCGCCGACCTCGACAGCCACAACGGTACCTATCTCAACGGCTTCCCCGTCACCCGCGCCCCGATCGGCCCCGGCGACATCGTCGGCATCGGCCACTCGGCGTTCTGCCTGGTCGGCGACGAACTCCAGGAGTACGTCGACACCGGTGAGGTCTCCCTCGACGTCCAGGACCTCACCGTCGCCGTCGACCGCGGCCGCAAGACCCTGCTCGACCATGTGTCGTTCCCGGTGGGGGAGAAGTGCCTGCTCGCCGTCGTCGGCCCCAGCGGCGCCGGGAAGTCCACCCTGCTCAACGCCCTCACCGGCCAGCGCCCCGCCGACCACGGCACCGTCGTCTACGACGGCCGCGACCTGTACCACGACTACGCCGAACTGCGCCAGCGCATCGGCCTCGTCCCCCAGGACGACATCCTGCACGCCCAGCTCACCGTCCGTTCCGCCCTCACCTACGCCGCCGAACTGCGCTTCCCGCAGGACACCGCCAAGGCCGAGCGCCGCGAGCGGGTCACCGAGGTCATCCGCGAACTGGGCCTCGAACAGCGCGCCGGACAACCGGTGCACAGCCTCTCCGGCGGCCAGCGCAAACGCGTCAGCGTGGCGCTGGAACTGCTCACCAAGCCCTCGCTGCTCTTCCTCGACGAGCCGACCTCCGGCCTCGACCCCGGCATGGACCGCTCGGTGATGCACATGCTGCGCGGCCTCGCCGACGACGGCCGCACCGTCATCGTCGTCACCCACAGCGTCCTGAGCCTCGACGTCTGCGACCGGCTCCTGGTCCTCGCCCCCGGCGGCCGGGTCGCCTACTACGGACCGCCCGGCGACGCCCTCGGCTTCTTCGGCTTCGAGCAGTGGCCCGAGGCCTTCGAGGCGTTCGAACGGGACCAGGACCGGGACTGGGCCGGACAGTACCGCGACTCGGCGTTCCACCACCGCTACGTCGTCAACTCCAGCGCCCAGCCCCGGCTGCCCCGCGAGGGCCCCGTCATCCTGCTGCCGCCGCCCCGGCCCCGCAGCCGCGCCGCCCAGCTCGGCACCCTGGTCCGCCGCTACACCGCGGCGCTGGGCGCCGACCGCACCTTCCTGGCCATCATGATCGCCCTGCCGTTCGTGATGGGCGCCATGGCCCGCGCCCTCGCCGGCGGCGAACTCACCCGGGACACCGCCATGAACGCGCTGCTGATCCTGTGCGTCGGCGGCGTCCTCACCGGCGCCGCCAACGCCGTGCGCGAACTCGTCAAGGAACGCGTCATCTACCGGCGGGAGCGAGCCGTCGGCCTGTCCAGATCGGCGTACCTGATGTCCAAGGTCGTCGTCCTCGGCACGGTCACCGTGGTCCAGGCGGTCGTCCTCACCCTCGTCGCCCTGCTCGGCGTCGACCTCAACGCGCCCGGCGGCGACGGCGTGTTGCTGCCACCCCTGGTCGAGATCGCCGTCGCCGTCGCCCTGTTGGCGTTCACCGCGATGATGCTCGGCCTGCTGGTCTCCGCGCTGGTGCGCAAGGAGGAGGTGACCATGCCGCTGCTCGTGCTGCTCGCCATCGTCCAAGTGGTCTTCTGCGGAGCCCTGCTGAAACTCGACGGGGTGCCCGGCCTGGCCCAGCTGTCCTGGCTCGTGCCCTCGCGGTGGGCTCTCGGCGCGATGGCCGGCACCATCGGGCTGTCCCGGATCGTACCCGGAGACATCACCTCGGACCCCCTGTTCGAGCACCGGGCGGCGGTGTGGCTGCTCGACATCGGCATGCTCGTCGTGCTCTCCGTCGTCTTCGGATTCGTCGTGTCCCGGCTGCTGCGCCGCCACGAACCCGCCGTGATGCGGAAGTAGGGCCGGCCATGACGACCACCGCCTTCGCGCCCACGCACGTCGTCCCCCCGCCGGGGATGCCCGCCTGGGAGGCCCCCGACCCCGCCCGGCCCACCGTGCCGCTGGATCCGCTGCTGCCCGTCCGGCTCCTGGAGCGCCGCGGCGACTGGGGGCACGTGCTGTGCGCCAACGGCTGGCGGGCCTGGGTCGACGGCCGTCATCTCGTCGCCGTACCGCAGGACCCGCCCCTGGCCGACGCCCCGCCCGCCACCGTCGCCGACCCGCGGGCCCTGCTCGCCCGGGCCGAGGAGGCCCTCGCGCGCTACCGGGCCGCGGTCGGGGAACTGGCCGGCGGCGCCCTGGACGGCGAGTCCTTCCGGCGGCGGACCCGGGACCTGAGGATCGGGGTGGTCGTCGACGGCGAGTCCGTGTGGCTGTACGACTCCGCCGAGGAGCGCTGGGTCTACGGCGACGGCACCCGCCTCAGCACCTACGCCACCGACCACCCGCCCGACGCGGCCCCCGCCCCCGGAGCCCCCTGATGGGGACCAGCGCGTTCGCCGGGCGCCCCTCCGACCTGGTGGGCCGGCAGATCGCGGGCTACCGCGTCGAGCACGAGATCGGCCGGGGCGGCATGGCCGTCGTCTTCCGCGCCCGCGACCTGCGCCTGGAACGGACCGTCGCCCTCAAGCTGCTCGCCCCGGAACTGGCCCGCAACGACACCTTCCGCAAGCGTTTCACCCATGAGTCCCGGGTCGCCGCCGCGATCGACCACCCGCACATCGTGCCGGTCTTCGAGGCCGGGGAGACCGAGGGCGTGCTGTACATCGCCATGCGCTACGTCGAGGGCAGCGATCTGCGCAACCTCCTCGACCGCCGGGGCCCGCTGCCCCTCGCCACGGCCGTACGGATCGCCGCGCAGGTCGCCTCCGCCCTCGACGCGGCCCACGACCACGGCCTGGTCCACCGGGACGTCAAACCCGGGAACATCCTGGTCTCCCGGGGCACCGACAGCGACCACCCCGAGCACGTCTACCTCACCGACTTCGGCCTGACGAAGAAGTCGCTGTCGCTGACCGGCTTCACGACCGTCGGCCAGTTCGTCGGCACCCTCGACTACGTCGCCCCCGAACAGATCTCCGGCCGCCCCGTCGACGGCCGTTGTGACGTCTACAGCTTCGCCTGCGTCGTCTACGAGACCCTCGCCGGACATCCGCCCTTCGTCCGCGAGGAGGACATGGCCCTGCTCTGGGCCCACCAGGAGGACGAGCCGCCTCCGCTCACCGCGTCCCGGCCCGACCTGCCGCATCAGGTCGACGCCGTGTTCACGAAGGCCCTGGCCAAGGCCCCCGAGGCCCGTCACGACACCTGCCGGGCCTTCGTCGCGGCCCTGCGGGCGGCGGGCCGGGGCGACCGCGGTGCCGGGCGCCCGCCGACCGAACCGGCAGGTCTCCCCGCCGTACCCCCGCCTCCGCCCGCCTGGGCCCGGCCCGTCCTGCGCGGCCGTCAGACCTGACCCGGGGGCGGGCCCGTCGCGCCGCGCCGGTGCACCGGCCGCGCCAGCAGCGCGCCCAGGAACCCGGTGACCAGCCCCCACAGCGCCGCGAGCCCGAGCGCGGACCACACCTCGGGGTGCAGGAACAGGTCTCCAGAGAGACCGGCGAGATCGTTGATGCCGAGCACGGTCAGGCCGTAGTGCGCCGAGACCCGGCCCACCAGACAGATCGTCAGCACGGTGAGCACCAGCGCGGCCGCCATGTGCACGGCGTGCTGCCAGGCACGCATACGGGCCGGGGAGCGGGCCGCCATCACGAACGCGGCACCCAGCAGCAGCACCGCGTCCACCACGACCAGCCACCACACCCGGCCGTCGTACTCGGCCATGCTGTTCAGATTCAGCGCGGCGGTCTCCTTGCCGCGCAGCACCTCGTCCAGGACCTCGGGCATGGGCAGCCCGAACGGGCCGTCCACCCGGCCGTTCCAGGTGGCCCCCAGCCCCAGGGTGAACGCCATCCACACCAGGTTGGGCAGCCCGAGGAGGACCACCGCCAGGGTCTCCGGCGCGTGCCCGCGGGTCGCCGCCACCACCAGCGCCACGACCAGGCCGATGACGACACACGCGAGCAGCAGCGCGACCATCGCGTACGCGGCCGGTCGCACCGACTCCTGGAACCGCAGCAGCCGGGCGGGCAGTGGCGCGCCCCGCGAGACCAGCAGCGCCAGCAGCAGCACCCCGGCCAGCCAGACCAGCCCGATCACCAGCGTGAGCGGCACGTCCGTGGTGAAGCCGACCTCCGGGTGGACGCCGAACAGATCGCCCAGGTCGTTCAGCGTGTCGCTGCCCAGGTCGACCGCGAACGTCTGGCGGGCGGCGAGCGCCAGCCCCAGCAGACCGAGCAGCCACAGCACGGCGATCCGGGCCGCCCAGCCGGCCAGCTCCCGGGCCCCGGCGACCGCCCGGTGCCGCAACGGCCGCAGGAACCCCGCGGCGGTGACCAGCGCCCCCACCAGGGTCACGGACAGCGGAACCACCGTCAGCCCGGCCCGGGTGTCGGCGAGTCCGCCGGCGTCCCCGGACAGCTCCACGGTGCCCCCGACCGCCGTGACCACGGTCGCCGCGACCACCCGGGGGAAGGCGTCCTGCGGCAGATCCGTGGCCCCCGCCGCCCACAGGCCGAGCGCCGCGACCACCACCATCGAGGCGAGCCCCGTCAGCGCCACGCCGAGCGCCGTAGGCCATCCGTGGCGGCCGGTCGCCCGGCCGGTGCCGGACCGGCCGGCGGCCTGGTCGGTGGGGGTGCGTGGGCTCACGCTGCCACGCTAAGCAGGGCCGGGGGCGCCCGCCCGTCGAGCGGGGCCGTCCGCGTCCGGCTTGCGGGTGGCACCCGGGCGGAGCACACAATGAGTCCGTTGTGGCAGAAAGCGGTGCGTCTTTCCGAAAGCCGGGCATCGCGGGATGTATTCCACATCGGGAGAGCATGTGAGCGTCGAACCTCCGTCCTCCGACCGCCCCACGGGACCGCCCTCCGGCCCCCTCTCGGGCCCCTCGCAACCACCCCCGCCGCCCTCTTCGGGACCCCCCACCGAACCGGTGGACGCGGTGTCCTCGAGCGGTGCGTCCGGCGGTTCGTCCGGTGGTTCCTCGGGTGGTTCCTCGGGCGGGAGGCCGGGGGGTGGCGGTCCGGACGGCCCACCCGGACCGGGGCCCGGGCCCGGCCCCGACTCGGGCCGGCCCTGGTGGCGGTCCGCTCCCCGGCTCGCGCTGCTCGGCACCGCCCTCGTGGCCGCCGTGGCCCTCGCCGTCCTGCTCACCCTGCCCGGCAGCGGTGGCTCCGGCGGCGCGGGCCGCTCGGGCGGAGCCAAGATCTTCACCCTGGCCGCCGCCCACACCGGCCCGGACCCGTTCACCGAGTCCACGGCCAACGACAGCTCCACCACGACGGCCTCCGCCGCCCCCGCACCAGGCATGACCGAGCCCACCGGCAACGCCCTCAAGGGTGTCGACGGCGGAGCCGCGGGGCTGTACGGCGGCACCCGCGACACCGCCGGCTGCGACGTGGAGAAGCAGATCGGCGCTCTCCGGGCGGCCCCCGCCAAGAACAAGGCGTTCGCCTCGGTGGCCGGTGTCGAGCCCTCCGGGGTCCCCGACTACCTGCGCTCGCTCACCCCGGTGCAGCTGCGCATGGACACCTGGGTCACCAACCACGGCTACCGCGACGGCGCCGTCACCACCTACCAGTCCGTCCTCCAGTCCGGCACCGCCGTCCTCGTCGACGGACGCGGCGTGCCCCGGGTGCGCTGCGCCTGCGGCAACCCGCTGACCAAGCCCGTCCCGCAGCAGACCGCGCCGGAGCGCACCGGCGACACCTGGGCCTCGTACGAGCCCTCGAACATCGTCGTGGTCACCCCCGCCGCGAAGGTGGTCAAGGAGTTCGTCCTCTACGACCCCGACCACGGCCACCACTGGTTCGCGCGGCACCGGGGCGACACCGGGGGCAAGCAGGACCGCACCACGCATCCCCCGAAGCATCCCCTGGTGTTCGTGATCATCAAGCCGCCGCCGAACCCGACCGGCTCCGGCCCGAGCCCGTCCACGTCCGCGTCGCCCTGTGACCCGGGCCGGAAGAACTCCTGCCCGCCCACCTCGTCCTCGCCGGGCTCGAAGTCCCCGTCCTCGGAGTCGCCGAGTTCGAAGTCGCCGGGCTCGAAGTCGCCGTCCTCGAAGTCCCCGAGCCCGGAGTCGCCGTCCTCCTCGCCGCCGAAGAACGGCCTGGTGGAGGAGTCGTCGACCCCGCCGTCGTCCTCCGGGCAGAAGCCGCCGGAGCCCCAGCCGCCGAGCACCTCGGTGCTGACGTCCTCCGGATCCTCCTCGGGCTCACCGACCCTGTGAGGCACCCCGTGCCCGCCGCGGGCACGGGGTGCGCCGGACGGGGACTGTGCGGCGCGGCACGGGGTACGAGCACAGGTGCAGCAGCGTCCGGCCAGTCCGGCTTCCCAGAGAGACACGCATGATCGAGCACCTGGACGGGGCAGTGATACCGACTGGTTTCGACGTACCCGTGGAACCGCTGAGGCGAGCGGCGCACTACACCGGTGAACCCGGATGCATCGCCGAGGCCCGCAGTTTCGCCGCGCACTTCGTCGACCAGCTCAGGACCGAGTGGTGCGCGCGCATCGGTGAGCGCGCGAGCGGTGAGGTGATGCTCGTCGTCAGCGAGCTGATCACCAACGCCGACCGGCACAGCAACGGCCCGTACATCCTCGAACTGGAGGGCACCGACTCCACCGTCACGGTGTCCGTCTACGACAGCAGCGACGCGCTGCCCCTGCGCTTCCCCAAGGACCCCGAGCGCGTCGGCCGGCACGGCCTGGAGATCGTGCACGCGCTGGCGGCCGAGGTCAGCGCCGAGCGCGTGCCGGTCGGCAAGCGGGTCCGTGCCCTGCTCACCTTCGGCGCCTGACCCCGGCCGACGGGCTCAGGCGCAGCCCAGCTCGCCCAGCATGCCCTCGCGCAACCGGGTGATGATCCGCTTGATCAGCCGGGACACATGCATCTGGGAGCAGCCGAGCTGCTCGCCGATCTCCGCCTGGGTGGCCTCCTCCACGAACCGCAGATGCAGGATCCGCCGGTCACGTTCGCCGAGTTCGGCCATGAGCGGGGCGAGCGACTGGAAGTCCTCGACCAGCCGCAGCCCGTCCTCCTCCACGCCGATGAAGTCCGCGAGGACCGACTCGCCGTTCTCCGGGCCGTCACCGGTGAGCGCGGCGTCGAGCGAGGAGGAGTTGTAGCCGTTGGCGGCGATCTGCGCCTCGACGACCTGGTTCTCCGGCAGGTTCATCAGTGTGGCCAGCTCCGCCACGGTGGGCTCCCGGTCGAGCCGGCCGGCCAGCTCGTCGCGTGCCTTGGCCAGTTCCACCCGGAGTTCCTGGAGCCGCCGCGGCACGTGCACCGCCCAGGTGGTGTCCCGGAAGAACCGCTTGATCTCCCCGACGATGTACGGCAGGGCGAAGGACGTGAACTCCACCTCACGGGAGATCTCGAACCGGTCGATGGCCTTGATCAGCCCGATCATCCCGGTCTGGACGATGTCCTCCATGTCGTCCCCGCGGCCGCGGAACCGTCCGGCCGCGAACCGCACCAGGGACATGTTCATCTCGATGAGCGTGTTGCGGGCGTACTGGTAGTCGTGCGTGCCCTCTTCGAGTTCGGTCAGCCGCTTGAAGAACTGGCGGGACAGCTCCCGTGCGTCGCGCGGAGCGACGCTCCGCGGGTCCTCGACTCCCGGCAACGATGCTCCACCCGTGCTGGTCCCGGCGGTGTCCTCGACGACCTTGCCCTCCGACCCGATCACGGCGGTGTGCATTACCTCTCCCCACGAAGTCACGGTTCGACGTGTTCTGTTCTCGTTGCGTGAGCGGACGCGCGATGGCCCGACCCGCTCACGGGGCGGTTACCCCGACTTCGCCGGGACATGCGTACCGAGGGGAACGACCCCGTCCGCCACGCTCCGTACCCGGTTCGTGACAGAAGTCTCCCCGTCCGCCCGCGCCGGCGCTACATTCACGGCAGGTACACGGGGGAGCGGCGGATGAGCGCGGCGGGGGAGCGGGGCCCGTACGGGGTGTGGACGCGGTGGTTGTGCACGGGCCTGCTGGCGCTGGTCTGCGTCGCCGCCGTGCACCTGTCCACGGGCCGCCTCGGCCACGACGGGACGGGGACCGGTACCGGGAAGGGCGGGAGTCCCGCGGAACGGGTGGACTGGGAGCGGGCCGTCCGTTCCCCGCACCCGCCCCGCGCCCTCACCACCCGCGCGGACCTCACCGTCGGCCCCGGCACCTGGCGGGCCACGGTCCGGCACACCCTGCTCCTGCACCCGGGAGACCCCCTCCTGAGCGTGATCAGGGAGGGCCGGACCGCGGCCGGCGCCGCCCGCCTCGACGACCGGCTCGCCGGCGACGTCCGCTATGTGGCGGGCGAGGGCCTGCGCACCGACGGCGGCACCGCCCGCCGGCTCACGGCACCCGAGGTGACCCAGGACGGGCCGCGGGAGCGGGCGGTCGTCGCCTGGACGCTGGAGGAGACCTGCCGCCGCCCCTGCGCCTGGGACGGCGACTTCCGGTTCACCGTCCGCCCCGCCGAGACCCCGAGGCCGAGCGGCACCCGCTGGACCCTGGACGTACGGGTCCACGGGACGGACACCGGGATCACCGGCGTCACGGGAGCCCGGCCCATCCGCCAGACCCCCGGGCGTGCCGTCCTGGCACCTCTCGACGCCGCGGGAGCCACCTCGGTCGTCTTCCGGGCGGCCGGCACCCGTGACCTCGGCTTCCTGCCGGAGCCCTCAGCCGAGACCGGCCCGCGCTTCACCCCGTCCTTCACCGAACCCGTCCCCGTCACCCTGGGCATCGTGCTGGGCTTCCTGCTCATCGGCGTCGGGGCCGCCTACGGCCTGCGCAGCTTCGACGCGCTCGGCACCGACGGACGACGGCCCGCCGTGAGCACCCCCCTGTGGATCTTCACCCTCCTCGGCATCCTGTTCGCGGTCGTCGCCTGGGAGTCACCGCGCCTCACCGACGACGCCGCGCGCTCCGCGGTGGCCACGGCCCTGATCACCTGGTGGGGCGTGGCCGTCCCCGTCGGACTGCTGTATCTGCTGCCCGCCCTGTACAACGTCCTGAAGCGACCCGGGGAACCGGTCCAGGAGGTGCTGCACCGCCGCGCGTTCCTGGCCCTCGGCGCGGTCACCGGCCTGGGCGTGGCCGTCGAGGCCGCCCTCGTCCTCACGTACGGGTCGGGCGGGGTGTCGCCGCCCGAGGCGGTGGGCGGCCCGCTTCTCGCGGTGGCGGCCGCGGCGGCGGTGCCCCTCGTGGCCCCCGTCGGCTTCCGCGAGCCGTACCTGTGGAGCGCGATCGGCGTGGTTGCGGCCGTGGCGGCCTGTGTGGTGACCGGCTGGGGACGGCTGATCGCCGCCGAGGGCGGCGACTCGCCCACCTCCGAGGCGCTGCTGCTGATCGGGCTCGGACTGCTGTGGTGGCCCGCCCTCACCCGCGCGACACTGCTCCTCGGCGCGCGGGGCAGGCTGTGGCTGCTCGCCGCCGGGGTGACCGCGCTGCTGATGTATCTCCCGGTCGACGTCACCCGCGCCTTCGGCACCCCCGAGACCGTGCTGGCCTCCACCCCGCATCCCCGGCTGTTCGAGGCCACCCTGGTGGACATCGCCTTCCACGCGGCCGGTGCCTTCATGGTGGTGGCGATCGCCGTGATGGTCCGCGGACGCTGGCACAGCTCCCGGCTGCCCATGCCCCTGACCGGACACGCCCGCACGATGGAGAAGGAGCGCGCGGCCGCCCTGGGCGTCGCCTTCGTCGTGCTCACGGTCAACCCGGTGGTCGCCGCCGAGCACAGCAACGTCACCGACGTCCTGCCGGTGGCCGCCGCCCTCCTCGGCTTCTCCCTCCTGCTGCGCGGCGAAGAGCGGCGCGTCGAGGGCCGTCGGCTGGCCGCAGTCGACCGGACCGAGTACGCCGCCGTCGTCCGCCGCTACGCACGCTGGGCGCTGCTCCAGTCGGCCCAGCGCCCGATGTTCCTCAAGGCCCGCGACGGCCTGGCCGACGGGAGCCTCGCACTGGACCGCTTCGACGAGGACTGGCGCCGCCTCGGCGGGGGCGAGGCACCCCCGCCGCTGTCCACCGGCGGTGCCCGCAGCCCCTGGCGCAACGGGGTGCACGGCGCCCTCGTCGCCTTCCTCCTCGCCCTGCCCGTCATGGCCATCGAGTGGTACTCGGTGCGCAGACTGCTGCCCGAACTCACCCTGGGCCAGCTGCTCGCCCTCGCCGAGCACACCCTGCGCTGGTCGGCGTACGGGGCGTTCTACGGCTACTTCAGCACCCGGCTGCCCGGCCGCACCCCCGTGATGAAGGCCCAGTTCCTGCTGGCGGCCCTGCTCGTGCCCGAACTGCTCCTGCTGTTCTACCCCTACTCCCGCCAGGTGACGGACCTCGGGCTGGCGAGCGGGCTGCGCGTCGGGTGGCTCATCGTGTTCTGCCTGGTCCTCGGCATGTACTGGGAGTGGCGGCTGGTGGCGCGGGCGGGGGTGCAGTGGCGGCTGGTGCGCTCCTTCCGCTCCTGGGCCTCGCTGACCGCGCCGGTCACCGCCGTGGTCGTGGCCGCCGCGACCGCCGTCGCCACCGTCCTGGCCGGCGCGGCGGCCGTCTCCATGACCCAGCAGCCCACCGACGGCGGCAGCCTCCAGCAGCAGTCCTCCTATTCGTCCGGCCCCTGACGGCGGGCGCCCGATTCCCCCCAGGGCGCAACCGGAACCCCTGCCCGGCACGCCCCCGGCTCCTAGGCTGGTGCGGTGACCGATCAAGCGCCGAACCGAGCCCGTGTGATCCCTCTGCGCCCGCCCGCCGGACGCCCGGCCCCCGAGCGGGCCGCGCCCCGGGAGCCCCTCTGGCGCGACCTCGTCGGAGACGTCCTGCGCCGCGAACGCCAGTCCCAGGAACGCACGTTGAAGGACGTCGCCGACGCCGCCCGGATCTCCATGCCCTATCTCTCCGAGGTGGAGCGCGGCCGCAAGGAGGCCTCCTCCGAGGTCCTCGCGGCCGCCGCCCACGCCCTCGGCCTGAGCCTCGGCGACCTGCTCGCCCGGGCCCAGGGCGAACTGGTCCGCCTCGGCCGGCCCGCCCGGCACGGCCGTACGACGACGACCTCCTCGTACGACGGCCTCTGCCTGGTCGCCTGACGGTGGATCAGAAGCCGACGAGGCGCCGGCTCAGCACCTCGTCGGCCAGCCCGTACGCCACCGCCTCCCCTGCGGTGAACACCTTGTCGCGGTCCATGTCCGCGCGCAGGACGGCCGGTTCGTGACCGGTGTGCCGGGCGAGCACCTCCTCCACCTGGGCGCGGATGCGGACCATCTCCCGCGCCTGGAGCGCCAGGTCCGAGACCGTGCCCTGACGGCCGCCGCTGGCCGGCTGCCCGAGCAGCACCCGCGCGTGCTCCAGCACGAACCGGCGGCCCGGATCGCCGCCCGCCAGCAGCACGGCCGCCGTCGAGGCCGCCTGCCCCACGCAGAACGTGGAGATCGGCGCCCGGACGAACGTCATCGTGTCGTAGATCGCCATCAGCGAGGTGAACGAGCCGCCGGGGGAGTTGAGGTAGAGCGCGATCTCCTGCTCCGGAGCCGCCGACTCCAGATGGAGGAGCTGCGCGATGACGACATTGGCCACCCCGTCGTCGATCTCGGTGCCGAGGAAGATGATCCGCTCCGACAGCAGCCGGCTGAACACGTCCGAGGACCGCTCGCCGTGCGCGGTGCGCTCGACCACGTGCGGAATCGTGTAGCTCCCCATGTCACAGCCCCATCCGTCGCCGCGCCGGGGCCGGCCGGACCTCGGTGAACGAGTCCACCAGCCGGTCCACGATGCCGTACTCCCTGGCCTGTTCGGCCGTGAACCAGCGGTCGCGGTCGCCGTCCCGCGCGATCGTCTCCGGCGTCTGCCCCGTGTGCTCGGCGGTGAGCCGCTCGATCGTCCGCTTGGTGAACTCGTGGTTCTCCGCCTGGATCTCGATGTCGGCCGTGGTGCCGCCGATCCCGGCCGACGGCTGGTGCATCATCACCCGGGCGTTCGGCAGCGCGTAGCGCTTGCCGGGCGCGCCCACGCTCAGCAGGAACTGGCCCATGCTGGCCGCGAAGCCCAGGGCGAGCGTCGAGACGTCGTTGGGGATCAGCCGCATGGTGTCGTACACGGCCAGCCCGGCGTGCACCGAGCCTCCCGGGCTGTTGATGAACAGGGCGATGTCGGTGTGCGGGTCCTCCGCCGAGAGGATCAGCAGCTGGGCGCAGACCCGGTTCGCCGACACCTCGTCGACCTGGGTGCCCAGCAGCACGATCCGCTGGGCGAGGAGCTGGGCGGCGAGCTGGTCGTCGAACGGGGTGGACGGGGTGTCGCCGTCCTCGGCCCGTGGGGTGAGCGTGGTCGGTGCGGGCATCGGTTCTCCTCGTGGTCGCGGGGATGCCGTCGCCTTCACTGTCGGCCCCGGACCGCGCCCTCGGCCGGTTTCTCTGCCCGCGGCAGATCCGCCGACGGCAGAGCCCACCCCACGGGCCCGGATGCCGGCTTGACGGGCTCTGCGCCATCCGGATTGTTTCCGGCCGGAGCGATGAGTTTCCGGTCGTCCCCCGGTCGACACTGGTGACCGCGCTCCACGCCCCAGGAGGGACCTCATGACCACCGACGGATTCACCACGTGCCTCTGGTTCGACGGCCAGGCCGAGGAGGCCGCCCACCACTATGTGTCGATCTTCAAGAACGCCGCCGTCGGGCGCGTGAGCCACTACACCGAGGCCGGACCCGGTCCCGTCGGCGCCGTGGTCACGGTGGAGTTCACCGCGAACGGACAGAAGTTCGTCGCGCTCAACGGCGGCCCGATGTTCACGTTCAGCGAGGCCATCTCCTTCCAGATCGAGTGCGCCGACCAGGAGGAGGTCGACCACTACTGGAACAGGCTCCTCGAGGGCGGCGGTGAGCCCGGCCCCTGCGGCTGGCTGAAGGACAAGTACGGCGTGTCCTGGCAGGTCATCCCGACCGAGCTCACCTCCATGATCACCGATCCCGACCAGCAGAAGGGCGCCCGGGCCATGAAGGCCATGCTCTCCATGGGCAAGCTCGACATCGCCGCGCTGCGCAAGGCCTACGACGGCGCGTAGCGGCGGCCGGACGGCGAGGGCGCGCTACCGGGCGTCGGCCTCCGTGAGGATCTCGCTGATCACATGCCGGGAGTTCTCCGCCAGCACCGGGTTGGTCTCCCAGTAGTACGGCAGCTGGATCAGTGAGATCGACAGGGCCCAGCCGCGGCCGCGCGCCCACTCGTCGTCGTCCGCGCCCACCGCCTCGCGGAACGTGTCGCGTGCCGAGGCGGGCAGCAGGTTCCAGGCCGGGACGAGGTCGACGGCCGGATCGCCCACGCCGACCGTGCCGAAGTCGATCACGGCGCTCAGCCGTCCCCCGGCGACCAGGACGTTCCCGGGCGACAGATCACCGTGCGCCCACACCCCCGGCGCGGTCCGTCCCGGCACCCGCAGCGCCTCCTCCCACAGGGCGGTGAGCACGTCGGTGTCGATCCGCCCCCGCAGCTGCGCGAGGGCGTCCCGGGTGTAGCCGTCGCGCTCGACGAGCGGGATGCCGCGGCCGTTCGGCGGCCCGTCCCGGACGTCGACCTCGCGCAGCCCGGCGACGAACGCCCCGAGGTCCGCCGCCAGCCGCTGCGGTTCCTCGACGGCGCCCGCCACCGGGTTACGGCCCTCCAGCCAGCGGTAGACGGACCACGGCCAGGGGAAACCCCCGCCCGGGGCGCCCTCCGCCAGCGGCACCGGGGCGGCGACCCGCAGACTCGGCCCCAGCCGGGCCAGCCAGCGCCGCTCGTGCGCCACGCTCTCCACCGCCCGGGGATGCCGGGGGAGCCGGACCACCATGTCGGTGCCCAGCCGGAACATCGCGTTCTCCGTCCCGGAGGACGGCAGCCGCCGTACGGGCAGCCCCGCCCACTCGGGGAACTGGCCGTCGATCAGCCGACTCACCAGCGGGGCGTCGACCTCGACCTCGTCCGGGTGCATTCTCCGGGCACACATGCGGCTCATTGCAACGGAACGACGCCCGTGCCGTCCAACGAATTTGAACGGCACGGACGTCGGTCCGGCGGCTCAGACCCGGTCGGCCACGATCATCAGATACTGGAAACTGCCGTTCTTGTAGGCGGTCAGGAACGTGTCCTCGATGCCCGTGACCAGATGATCGGCCTGTCGGCGGAGCTCCCAGTACGGGATGGCCGTCGCGGTGAGGTCCTCCACATGGACCGGCACCAGCCGGTTGTCCGCCATCGCCCGGAAGTACCGCGAGCGCGGGTGGATGTCGCAGATGTAGTGCGCGTTGATGAGCGACACCTCGCGCGAGGCCTGCCCGTACGTGTCGTTGTAACAGCCGGTGATCACGACGTAGCGGCCGCCGCGGCGCAGCACCCGGGCGTGCTCGGCGAACAGCAGGTCCAGCTCGACGTACATGCTCGACTCGTTGTTCCACGAGGCCGCGTACGCGCCGGTCTCCAGGCCCGTGTCCAGCATGTTGCGGTGGTGGTAGCGCACCTTGTCGTCGATGCCCCGCTTGCGGGCCTGTTCGTTGGCGAACGCGGCCTGCTTGGCGGAGATCGTCACCCCGTCCGCGTGGCAGCCGTAGCGCAGATTGGCCGTCACGCTGCCGCCGCCGCGCCCGCAGCCGGCGTCGAAGACCCGGTCGGACGGGGTGAGCGGGCCGAGCCGGGACGCCAGCAACTCCGCCTGGGCATGCTCGAGCCGGTGCAGTTCGGTGGTGATCCGCTCCTTGCGCAGCCCGGGATCGGGCTCGTCGAGCACCGACCGGTCGGCGTCACCGACGCCGTAGTGGTGGTGGTAGAGATCGTCGATCCGGCCCAGTTCGAGGTTGACCGGGTTCTCCTCCGCGTTCCAGTAGTCCGCGATCCGGTTCTGGTAGACGGACTGGGTCGGCAGCGGCAGGGCCTCGGTGAGCGCCTCGGGGGTCATGGTCAACGGTGACTCCTTGTGATGGTGATGCTGTGGTGCGGTACGTGACGGAAAGTCAGAAGGTGGCTGCTCACCAGTAGTTGGGCAGCGAGTAGCGATGGGTGTTGGTGGCGTGCCACTCGTGGTTGCCGGCCACCCAGTCCGACAGACCCTGGAGATAGCGCTCGACGAGCGGTGAGGTCGCGGCGAGCACCGCCGACTCCGACTCGAACGCCTCCATGATCTCGTTGTGGAGGTCGACCGACTTCAGATAGGCGGCCTTCAGCCCGCGCCGGTCGTTGGCGGCCACGACCTGCGGCAGATTGAGATGGGTGGGATCGGACGCCAGCTCCTTGGTGAAGGAGTACAGGTCGTTGACGATCGTGGTGGCGTTGCAGGCGAGCGCCGTGACCCGCTGGACCTCCGGGCGGGCGTAGAGCTGCTCGGGCAGTTCGTAGCCGTCGACCGCGTCGACGATCGACAGACACGGCCGGAAGTTGTTGAACTGCCGCATCACCAGGTACTCCCAGACCGTCGGCCGGTAACCGGTCTCCATCCAGGCCGCCTCGCCGAGGTAGCCCAGGTGCAGCCGCGCCATGTCGTGCACGAACCGGTCGGTCTGGCTGGGCGTGGCGAGGGCCGCGTAGTCCTTCAGCGCCCAGAAGTACGAGCGCAGCGGACCGTCGGCCTGCATGCCCCGCGTCCACTCCTCCTGGTGCGCGGGCGGCCCGTGGAAGGGATCGAGCGCCGACTGCGCCAGGATCAGCCGGCCGGCCAGCCCGGTGCGCGAGCCGCCGCGGCCCTCGTCCTCCTCGCAGTAGCAGCTGTCCACCACGTTCTCCGCCAGCAGCAGCTTGCCGGCCGCCGTGAGCCGGTCCGGATCGGCGGCGCCCGGATGCTGGAGCACCACCGCCCGCCCGAACTGGAACCCCGAGAAGTCGCCGTTCCACGCCGTGGGGAACAGATCCAGGCCGCGCGCCCACTCCTCCAGCCGGCGGTCGACCTCCGCCGCCTTCTCCGGGTCGGCGGGGGCGACCTCCCGGTGCCGCAGCCCCGGGATCGCACCGCCGCGCCGGGCCGTGAGGCTCGCGGCGAGGTTCGGCGGTCCGGGCAGCCCGCCCCCCGTACCGCCCAGCGCCGCACTCGCCGCCGTCACTCGGCCGTCCGGCCGATCTGGACGTTCTCCAGGATGCCCGCGGCGTCCGGCACCAGCAGCGCCATCGAGTAGTACGCGGTGACCAGATACCGGATGATCGAATTGGCGTCGATCCCCATGAACCGCACGTTCAGCCCCGGCTGGAACTCGTCCGGGATGCCCGTCTGGTACAGGCCCACCGCACCCTGGTCGGCCTCGCCCAGGCGCAGCGCGATGATGCTGCTGGTGTGCTGCTCGCTGATCGGGATCTTGTTGCACGGGAAGATCGGCACCCCGCGCCAGGCCGGGATCTCATGCCCCTCCACGGTCGCCGTGCCCGGCACCAGACCGCGCCGGTTGCACTGCCGGAAGAACGCCGCGATCGCCTTGGGATGGGCGAGGAACAGCTTGGTCTTGCGCCGCATCGACAGCAGCTCGTCCATGTCGTCCGGGGTCGGCGGCCCGGTGAAGGTGCTGACCCGCTGCCCGTAGTCGACGTTGTGCAGCAGCCCGAACTCCCGGTTGTTCACCAGCTCCCACTCCTGGCGCTCCCGGATCTCCTCGACCGTGAGCCTCAACTGCTGCTGGGTCTGGTCCATCGGGTGGTTGTAGAGATCGGCGACCCGGGTGTGCACCTTCAGCACGGTCTGGGTCAGCGACAGCTCGTACTCGCGCGGCGAGAGCTCGTAGTCGACGTACCCGGCGCCGATCGTCGGCTCGCCGGTGTGGCCGGCCTGGAGCGGCTGCTCCGCCTCGCCCTTGCGGTTCATCGGCCGCCGCTGCCGCTCGGCGTACGCCTCCAGATGCGCGGCCAGCGAGGGAACCCGGCCGAGGAACTCCCGCAGCACGTCCCCCGGCAGCACCAGCAGCACCCCCGCGGTCTCCGCGCGCACCGAGGAAAGCCACAGCGGGTCGTCCTGTCCGATGGCCTCCTCGCCGAGCTGGTCGCCGCCGGAGACGACCCCGACGATCTCCTCGCCGCCGTACTTTCCGGCCGTGTACCGGGTGAACCGGCCGTGCGCGACGAGATAGGTCTCCGTGACCGGCTGACCCGCTTCGAAGATCACCTGCCCGGGCCGGACCTCACGGGTCTGGAAGCGGGACGCCAGCTCGGCCAGGGCCCCGTTGTCGGAGTAGCCGCGCAGCACGCGCAGCTCGGTGAGGGTGTCCGGGAGGACCCGGACGTCGTCGGCGCCGTTGTGCTCGAACTGCACCCGGCCCCGGCCGACGGACAGTTGCAGACGCCGGTTGACCCGGTAGGTGCCGCCCTTCACGTCCACCCACGGCAGCATGCGCAGCAGCCAGCGCGAGCTGATCGCCTGCATCTGCGGTTCGGACTTGTGGGTGGTGGCGAGCTGGCGGGCCGCCCGGGTGCTGAGGCTGGTGAGCTGCCCGTCGGCCGACGGCTCGAAGGGGGGTTCGTCGAGAGCGGAAGCGGTGGCACTGTCCGGTGTGGACACATTCTCTCCAGAGAGCTGGTGCGCGGAGCTGAGCGGACGGTTCGCGAAGATCGGTTTCGAAGATCCGCAGGCACCAGCCAAACACGCTCGGTGACCGAGGGGTACGGCGCGAAAGGGGCGGATGCGGGTGCCAAGGGTGCACAGCGGGGCGGATGGTGAGGAAGACGCCGTACATGCATCAGGACAGGGGTCGATCACTCCCGCGCGCCGTGATCAGGAGGGTTGGGAAAGATCGTTCACCAGAACGGCTGCGCCATCGAACTGACCTGCGGCGAGATCCCGCAGCGCCTCCGGGGCCCGGGACAGGGGATACACGTGTGTCGTCGCCCGGACGCCGAGCCGTGCCGCCAGCATCAGGAACTCCCGTGCGTCGACACGGGTGTTGGAGGTGACGCTGCGTAGCTCCTTCTCGTAGAACAGCTCGCTCTCGTAGCGCAGCGGCGGGACGTCGCTGAGATGGATCCCGGCGACGGCCAGCACCCCGCCCCGGTCCAGCGCCCGCAGCGCCACCGGCACCAGCTCACCGGCCGGTGCGAAGAGGATCGCCGCGTCCAGCGGCTCCGGAGGCTCGTCGTGGGCGCCTCCCGCCGAGGCCGCCCCCAGTTCCAGCGCCAGCCGCCGCGCCGCGGCTCCCCGGGTCAGGACGTGCACCCGGGCGCCCTGGGCCAGCGCCACCTGTGCGCACAGATGGGCACTGCCCCCGAAGCCGTACAGCCCGAGCCGCCCGCCCGGCGGCAGCGCGCTCCGCCGCAGCGCCCGGTAGCCGATGATGCCCGCACACAGCAGCGGCGCGAGCGCCACCTCGTCCACCCCGTCCGGCAGCGGATGGGCGAACGCGGCCGGCACGGTCGTGTACTCGGCGTAGCCGCCGTCGGCGTCCCAGCCCGTGTACGACGACGCCGGGCACAGGTTCTCGGCGCCCCGGGCGCAGTACGCGCACACCCCGCAGGTGCGCCGCAGCCAGGCCACGCCCACCCGGTCGCCCGGCGCGAACCCGCTCACCGCGGCACCCCGCCCCGCCACCACCCCGACCACCTCGTGCCCGGGCGTCACCCCGGCCCGCCGTACCGGCAGATCACCCTCGGTGACATGCAGATCGGTCCGGCACACCCCGCAGGCGCGCACCCGCACCAGCAGCTCGTCGTCGCCGGGCACCGGCACCGGCCGGCGCACCAGCCGCAGCGGCTCCCCGGTCACCGGCCCCGGCTCGGCCACCGACCACGCGCCCATCGTCCCGTCCGTCATGACCCGCCCCGTCCTGCCGCCGGACCGTACCCTCCCAGTGTCGGACGGAAGGGGGCGTTCGGCGCGCGCGCCGACGAGCGGGTGACTAGCGTGAGGATCCGGACACAGTCGTCTCTTCGGAAGGGCCGCCGACATGGCCGTACAACCAGAGGGAACCCCGTGCTGGGCCGACGCGATGTTCACCGACGTCGAGGGCGCCAAGACCTTCTACGGCGAGGTCCTCGGCTGGACCTTCGGTGAGTCGTCGTCGGAGTACGGCAACTACACCCAGGCCTATGTCGACGGCAAGGCGGTCGCCGCCGTCGTCCCGCCGATGCCCGGCCAGGAGGGCCAGTCGCAGTGGTGTCTGTACTTCGCCTCGCCGGACGCGGCCGCGACGGCGGCCAAGATCCGCGCGCACCACGGAGAGGTGCTGATGGAGCCGATGCAGGTCGGCGACTTCGGCACGATGTGCCTGGCGCGGGAGCCCAGCGGCGCGGTGTTCGGCGTCTGGCAGGCGGGGACCCACGAGGGCTTCGAGGCCGAGGCCGTCCCCGGCGCCTACGGCTGGGCCGAGGTCTTCACCCGTGAGCCCGACCGGGCGGACACCTTCTTCTCCTCCGTCTTCCCGTACACCGCCCGGCAGATCGAGGACGACAACGTCGACTTCCGTATGTTCAACGTCGGCGACACCACGGTTCTCGGCCGGATGCGGATGACGGACGACTTCCCGCCCGAGGTGCCGTCCTACGTCAACGTGTACTTCATCGTCGGCGACTGCGACGAGGCGGTGGCGAAGGCGACCAAGCTCGGCGGCGTCCTGCGCTTCGGTCCGATGAGCAGCCCCTTCGGGCGGTTCGCGGCCCTCAGCGACCCGCAGGGCGCGAACTTCTCGGTGATCGACCTCACCACCACCGAGGGCGAGCTGCCGAAGACCAGGCCGGTCTGACCGGACCCCGCGCGCGGCCATGGCATGATCGTGCTCATGCGTGAACGTGTGGTGGCCGCGTGCGACGGGGCTTCGAAAGGGAACCCGGGACCGGCCGGCTGGGCATGGGTGGTCTCCGACGACGCGGAGAGCCCGGCCCGCTGGGAGGCGGGCCCGCTCGGCAAAGCCACCAACAACGTCGCCGAACTCACCGCGCTGGAACGCCTGCTGGCCGCCACCGACCCGGGTGTGCCGCTCGAGGTCCGGATGGACTCGCAGTACGCCATGAAGGCCGTCACCACCTGGCTGCCCGGCTGGAAGCGCAACGGCTGGAAGACCTCGGCGGGCAAGCCGGTCGCCAACCAGGAACTCGTGGTGCGCATCGACGAACTGCTCGACGGGCGCTCGGTGGAGTTCCGTTACGTCCCCGCCCACCAGGTCGACGGCGACCCGCTCAACGACTTCGCCGACCGTGCCGCCAGCCAGGCGGCGAGCGTCCAGCTGGCGGCCGGCAGCGAGCAGGGTTCCCCGGAGCCGCCGCCGTCCCCGGACACCCCCAAGCAGGCGCGTTCCGGCGGGGCCAAGTCGCCTCGCCGCAACGCCGGTTCGGCCTCCCGCGGCGGCTCGTCCTCGCGCACGATCAAGGCCAAGTTCCCCGGCCGCTGCGTATGCGGCCGGGGCTACGCGGCCGGTGAGCAGATCGCCAAGAACGCCCAGGGCTGGGGCCACCCGGAGTGCCGTACGGCAGAGGCCTGATCGGACGTCTCAGGCGTCTCAGGCGTCGAACGTGTAGTGCGGGGTGTGGTCGAGCAGGGCGGCCGGGGTCGTGTCGTTCCACGGCTTCATGGTCTCGTTGAGATCCACGACGTTCGGCGTCCCGCCGCCCGGTACGTACGCCGCCCCCGGGTGCCGGCGCTGCCACTCGGCCCACAGCTTGTCGACGTAGGCGTGGTGCAGCCAGAACACCGGATCGTTGGGGGAGACCCCGGTCGCCATCTGCCCGCCGACCCACACATGGACCCGGTTGTGCAGATTGACCCCGCGCCATCCCTCCAGGTGGTTGCGGAAGCCGTCGGAGGCGCTGTTCCAGGGCGCCATGTCGTACGTCGCCATCGCCAGCACCGAGTCGACCTCGGCCCGGGTGGGCAGCTCGCGCACGCTCGTGCCGAGTGACCGGCGCAGATAAGTACGCCCGTCCACACGGACGTTGACCTGCCACTTCCCGGCCGACGCGGCGAACGGCCCGTCCATCACCTGCCCGTCCCGGCTGCGCCCGGTGCCGCCGAGGAAGTCCGGCGCCCACAGCGAGGAGCGCGGTGAGCGGTCGGTGGACCAGTCCCAGTACGGCAGCGCCACCGACGCGTCCACCGACTGCAGCGCCCGCTCGAACTCCAGCAGGAACCGGCGGTGCCACGGCAGGAAGGACGGTGAACGGTGGCCGGTGCGCTCGCCGTCGTCGGTGTCGCCGAGGATGAACGCGTTGTGCGTGGTGACGAAGTCGTCGTAGCGGCCGCTGCGCTTGAGTTCGAGGACGGCGTTGACGAAACGCCGCTTCTCCTCGGCGGTCAGGGACGCCTGATTCTTGCGGACGGTCATCTGGAGATGCTCCAAAAAGGCTTGTGGAAAGGTCAGTTGGCGGGCGGCATGGGGAAGGGCAGCAGCCGGGCGCCCTGGAGTTCGTCGACCGCGGCACGGGCGGCGGCCCGGGGGGTGGACACCGGGTCGTAGTGGCTGACGACGCTGATCCAGGTGCCGTCGGCGTTGCGCATGACGTGCAGTTCGACGCCGTCCACGGACACCGTGTAGCCGCCGCCGTGGTGGTGATGCCCGCCTCCCGAGGACGGCCGGCCCTGTATCCGGCGGCCCTTGTAGACCTCGTCGAAGGCGGCGGGCGAGTCGTGATCGTGGGCAGGCGCGTTCGCGCGGGCCGCGGGGACGGCCAGCGCCGTGGCGCCCGCGAGGGCGGTCGCGGCGGTGAGGGCGCGACGGCGGCTGAGGTCGGGCATGCGGAGTCTCCTGAGGTGCGTTCGGGTGCCGACCCGGCATGCCTATCGGGGACATCGGGGGCGGAAGAAATCCTTCGGGACCGGTTGGCTGCGATCCGGACAATCGCTCACATGTCGTGCAATCTTCAACCAGGATGATCTTGGTGCCGTGAGGGCCGGCTCGGGGGTGGAAGGGGCAATTCCTTTCCCTGGAGCCCCTCCTTCCGGTGATCTTTCGCGCGCGGATGTGCCGCCCGTGGTGCGGCTCACGTGGAGAAAGTGGCGGAAAGCCGGAGAGGGCGCGCCGGAGGGAGGGGGTCGGGCACTGCTACCCTGCGTCGTCAATCGATCACATCTGGTCACTCCAAGGGGTAAGCGTGAAGGTCGCCTGTGTCGGCGGCGGGCCCGCCGGCCTGTATCTCTCCATCCTGCTGAAACTGCAGGACCCGTCCCACGACGTCACCGTCCTCGAGCGCAACCCCGAGGGCTCGACGTACGGCTGGGGCGTCACGTACTGGCAGGGACTCCTCGACAAGCTCCGCGCCCGCGACCCCGAGTCGGCCCGCGCGATCGAGGAGCACTCCGTCGTCTGGAACCAGGGGGTCGCCCACGTCCGGGACCTGTCGACCCGTCAGCCCGGCGACGAGGGCCACGGCATCGGCCGCCACAAACTCCTGGAGATCCTCGCCGCCCGCGCCCGCGCACTCGGCGTACGGCTGGAGTTCGAGTGCGCGGTCACGGCCGACGACCTGCCCGACGCGGACCTGGTCGTGGCCGGCGACGGCGTGCACAGCGCGCTGCGCACCCGGCACGCCGACCACTTCGGCGCCGAGCTCACACCCGGCCGCAACTCCTACCTCTGGCTCGGCACCAGCAAGGTCTTCGACTCCTTCACCTTCGCCTTCGTGGAGACCGAACACGGCTGGATCTGGTGCTACGGCTACCCCTTCAGCACCGCGCAGAGCACCTGTGTCATCGAGTGCGCCCCCGAGACCTGCGCCGGGCTCGGCCTGGACCGGGCGAGCGAGACCGAAGGCCTGGTCCAGCTGGAGAAGCTCTTCGCGCACATCCTCGACGGCCACCCCCTGATCGGCCGGGCCGGCGCCGACGGCAGCTCCCCGTGGCTGTCCTTCCGCACCCTCACCAACCGCACCTGGTACCGCGACAACCTGGTCCTCCTCGGCGACGCCGCCCACACCACCCACTACTCCATCGGCGCCGGCACCACCCTCGCCCTGGAGGACTCCCTCGCCCTTGCCGACGCGCTGGCCGGGGGCGACGGCCTCCCGCAGGCCCTCGCCCGCTACGAAGCCGAACGCCGCACCGCCCTGCTGCCCCAGCAGAGCGCCGCCCGCCTCAGCGCCCAGTGGTACGAGAACCTCACCCGGTACATCGACCTCCCCCCGGAGCGGATGTTCGCCCTGCTCGGCCAGCGCCACTCGCCCCTGCTGCCGTACGTCCCGCCCCAGCTCTACTACCGCCTCGACCGCGCCGCCGGACAGCTCGACGCCCTGCGCCGCCTCAAGCGCTGGCTCGGTCCGAGGATCGCCCGTAGCGCCCACACCAGGGCCCTGGCGGCCCGCAAGTAGCGTCCACCGGGCCCGGAGACGGGGTCGCGCGCTTGGGTGAATGTGAATTCACTGCTACGGTGAATTCACATTCACCCATTTTTCGCCACCGTGCAGGCCGCTGGAGTGTCCATGGCGTCACCCGTCCCGATACCTGCCCCGACCAGGGATGACGACCCCGGCCCGAGGGCTCGGTTCGCGATTCCGGTCCTGGCGTACTGCGGGATCCTGATGGCGGTCATGCAGACCGTCGTCGTGCCCCTCCTGCCCGACCTGCCCCGGCTCACCGGCGCCTCACCCGCCGCGGTCTCCTGGATGGTGACCGCCTCGCTGCTCTCCGGCGCCGTCCTCACCCCGGTCCTCGGCCGCGCCGGCGACATGTACGGCAAGCGGCGCGTCCTGCTGCTCTCCTTCACCCTGATGGCCGCCGGTTCGGTGATCTGCGCGCTGACCTCCCAGATCGGCGTGCTCATCGCGGCCCGCGCCCTCCAGGGGGCCGCCTCCTCCGTCGTACCGCTGTCCATCAGCATCCTGCGCGACGAACTCCCCGCGGAGCGCCGGGGCTCCGCGATCGCGCTGATGAGCTCCACCGTCGGCATCGGCGCCGCGCTCGGCCTGCCGGCGGCGGCCATGGTCATCCAGTACGCCGACTGGCACACCATGTTCTGGGTCACCGCCGCCCTCGGCGCCACCGGCGTCGCGTTGATCCGCTGGGCGGTGCCGGAGTCGCCCGTGCGCGAGCCCGGCCGGTTCGACGTGCCGGGCGCGCTGGGGCTGGCCGCCGGGCTGGTCAGTCTGCTCCTCGCCGTGTCCCAGGGCGGCCAGTGGGGCTGGGGCAGCACCAGGATCGTGGGCCTCTTCCTCGCGGCCGTCGTGGTGCTCGCCCTGTGGTGGTGGCGTCAACTGCGGGCCGAACGGCCGCTGGTGGACCTGCGGCTGGTGTCCCGGCCCCGGGTCGGACTCTCCCATGTGGCGGCGCTGCTGACCGGCTTCGCGTTCTACGCCAGCTCCCTCGTGACCGCACAACTGGTGCAGGCGCCCAAGGCCAGCGGCTACGGGCTCGGGCTCTCCATCGTCCAGACCGGGCTGTGCCTGCTGCCCGGCGGCGTCACCATGCTGCTCTTCTCCCCCCTCTCCGCACGGATCTCCGCCGCCCGGGGGCCACGCGTCACCCTCGCGCTGGGCGCCGCCGTCATCGCCGCCGGATACGCCGTGCGCATCGCCGACAGCCGCGACCTGTGGATGATCATGGTGGGGGCGGCGGTCGTGGCCACCGGCACCACCCTCGCCTACTCCGCGCTGCCCGCGCTGATCCTGCACGCCGTGCCGGCCGGTCAGACCGCCTCGGCGAACGGCGTCAACGTCCTCATGCGCACCGTCGGCCAGGCCGTCTCCAGCGCCGCCGTCGCCGCCGTCCTCGTCCACCACACCAGCCTCGTCGGGGGCGCCCCCGTGCCCACCCTGCACGGCTATCTGCTGGCCTTCGCCATGGCGGGCGCGATCGCCCTGGCGGCCTGCGCGGTGGCCCTGACCATCCCCGGCGACACCGAGCCCGGGCCCACCCGTCCCGAGCGCGACCGTACCGCCGCCGGGGAGGAGGCGATGGAGGGAGCATGAGCACCGTGAACACCCCTGCCTCTCCCGCCCCCGCCCGCCGTGACGCCGAGGCGACCAAGGCGGCCATCCTGCGGGCCGCCCGTCACCTCCTCGCCCGCCACGCCCACGCGGACATCACCCTCAAGGCCGTCGCGGAACGGGCCGGCGTGAGCGCGCCGCTGGTCCTGAAGTACTTCGGCAACAAGGACGCCCTGTTCGCCCGCGTGATGTCCTTCGAGGAGGACGCCGCCGCACTCCTGGACGCCCCGGTGGAGGACCTCGGCCGGCACATGGTCCGGCATGTCGTGCTCGGCCAGCGCGAGCGCGGCGCCGACCCCGTCCTGCGCATCGCGTTCGCACCCCTGCACGGCGACCACGGAGACATCCTGCGCGCCAACTTCCGCACCCAGGTCACCGAACGCCTCGCCGCCCGCCTCGGCGGCCCCGATCCGCGGCAGCGCGCCGAACTCGCCCTCGCCACCCTCCTCGGCCTGGGCGTCATGTTCGGCATCGCCCGGGGCGAGGCGCTGCGCGCGATGCCGGTGGAGGAGATCGTCGACCGCTACGGCCCGACGGTCCAGGCCCAGCTGACCCCGTAGGGTGACACCATGGAAGAGCGCGAATTCGGCAGGTCGGGTCAGCATGCGTCCGTCGTCGGTCTCGGCACCTGGCAACTGGGCGCCGACTGGGGAGACGTCGACGACAAGGAAGCCCTCACGGTGCTGGAGGCGGCGGCCGAGTCGGGGGTGACCTTCTTCGACACCGCCGACGTCTACGGGGACGGCCGCAGCGAGCAGACCATCGCCACCTTCCTCAGCAGCCGCCCCGACCTGCATGTGCTGGTCGCCACCAAGATGGGCCGCCGGGTCGAACAGATCCCCGAGAACTACGTCCTGGACAACTTCCGCGCCTGGAACGACCGTTCCCGCCGCAACCTCGGCGTCGACCGCATCGACCTGGTCCAGCTGCACTGCCCGCCCACCCCCGTCTACTCCAGCGACGAGGTCTTCGACGCCCTCGACACCCTCGTCGAGGAGGAACGCATCGCCCACTACGGCGTCAGCGTGGAGACCGCCGCCGAGGCCCTCACCGCCATCGCCCGCCCCGGCGTGGCCGGCGTCCAGATCATCCTCAACCCGTTCCGGATGAAGCCCCTGTACGAGGTGCTCCCGGCGGCCCGTGAGGCCGGCGTCGGCATCATCGCGCGCGTCCCGCTCGCCTCCGGTCTGCTCTCGGGCAAGTACACCAAGGACACGGTCTTCCCCGAGAACGACCACCGCACCTACAACCGCCACGGTGAGGCCTTCGACCAGGGCGAGACCTTCTCCGGCGTCGACTACGCCACCGGCGTCGAGGCCGCCGCCCAATTCGCCGCCCTCGCACCCGAGGGATACACCCCGGCCCAGCTCGCCCTGCGCTGGATCGTCCAGCAGCCCGGCGTGACCACGGTGATCCCGGGTGCCCGCTCGCCCGAGCAGGCCCGCGCCAACGCGGAGGCCGCCCGGCTGCCCGAGCTGTCGGAGGAGACCCTGACGGCGATCCGGGACCTGTACGACCGACGGATCAAGGCCCAGGTCGAGCCCCGCTGGTAACGGCGTCCGCCAGGTCCGTTTGAAGATCGGCGGCCCGGGTCACCCGGGCCGCATGGATCCGGCAGAGCGGCGCGACGGCCGTGACGAGACCGAGGACGAGCGGGCCGACCGGATGTGGAGCGACCTCATCCAGGAGGTCCGCGTCGCCCAGACCGGCGTCCAGATCCTGTTCGGATTCCTGCTCACCGTGGCGTTCACCCCGAAGTACACCACCCTGAACGACACCGACCAGGCCATCTACATCACCACGGTCGTCCTCGGCGCCTGTGCCACCGGCGCGCTGATCGGACCCGTGTCCCTGCACCGCCTGGTCTCCGGCCGGCGCATCAAACCGCAGGCCGTGGCCTGGGCCTCCCGGCTGACCTTCGTCGGCCTGCTGCTGCTCCTCGCCACCATGACCTGCGCCCTGCTGCTGATCCTGCGCGTCGCGACCCACGGCGACCACGTCGTCTGGCTGGTCGTCGCCGTGGTCGCCTGGTACCTGCTGTGCTGGTTCGGACTGCCGGCGTGGGCCCGCCACCGGCACACGTCGAGGTGAGACCCGGTGGTGCGACCCGGTACGGCTACTCGGCCGGACCGGCCGCCGACCCTGCCCCGCGCAGCGACGCGATGCAGGAGCCGATCGCCTGCTGGAGCTCCTCCAGCTGCTGCACCATGTCGTCCTCGTAGAACTCCTGGGCGTCGTCGAACGTCAGCTCCTCGAACACCTTCGTCGCCCGCTGGAGGCTGCTGTAGAACTTGGTGCGCCGCTCCTGGACCCGCAGCTCGGGGTCGGCCTCCACGGTCTCCACGACGAGGTTCTTCATCGTGTCGTACGCCTCGGACGCCCACTCGCCCGCGTCCTCGCCCTCGTCCAGCTCGTCGATCAGCGACAGATGCCGCTCGGCCTCCCGGCGCAGCTCCACCGGCGCGTCGATGGTCTGCCCCGCCGCTGTCTTCACCTGGCCGGACTCGGCGATCTGACGGACGTACCCGATGCGGTCGGCGGAGCGGCTCTCGCTCGCCACGGCCTTCTTCAGGTCGTCGGTGCGCACGACGTCCCGGGCCAGCGCGGACTGGAGCTCCGGGTCCTCCTTGATCCGGTCCAGAAGCGCGGTGCGGGCCGCGCGGGCCGTGGAGGGGTCGGCCAGGATCGCGGCGCGCAGGGCCGTCGGGTTCTCCGCGACCTCCAGCGCCTTGGTGGGCCGGATGCCCTCCGCCTCGGCGGCCTCGCTGATTGCGGTGCCGCGCTCGGAGGTGGCGCTGTTGCGGGACACGTAGTAGGTGAGCCAGACGTCGGCGTCCGGCAGCTCCGCCTCCTGGCCCGGCGCCAGCTCCTCGAAGTGCGGGACGAGCCCGTCGTCCGCGGCCCGGTCCCACGCCTTGTAGTAGCGCATCACCCGCTCCGGGGAGCAGCCCGCCAGCTCCGCGAACTCCTTCGCCGACACCTTCGGGGTCTCGTCCGCGCCCTGCCCGCCCGGCCGCACACTGCGCGCCACCATCAGGGCGAACGCCCAGCCTCCGGTGCGCGCGTAGACTCCGAACTCCCGCGCGTCACGCGCCACGAGGTCGGACAGCGGCGCGGGGCCGTCCTCGGCGGACGTCTCGGGCAGGTCGATCGCCAGGGTCACGGATGGTCTCCTCGGGGGGCTGCGGGACGGACGGACATACATGCAGAACCGCAGCCTATATGCACCCGTTGACGAGGTTTTGCCACCGGGCGAAGGAGCCCGGGCGCGGCGGCCAGGGCGTGAAAACCGGTCGAGCGGCGTACGGCCGACGGGAAGGATGCGGGGATGACCGCGTCCCCCCTGCCCACCGCCGCCCCGTCCGCCCGAGGAGTCGACGCGACCGGCGTCCTCGCCTTCCTCGACGCCGTGGAGACGTCCGAGCTCATCGAGCCGCACAGTCTGATGATCCTGCGCCACGGCCGGCTGATCGCCTCCGGCTGGTGGCACCCGTACACCCCCGAACGGCTCCAGCTGCTGTACTCGCTCAGCAAGAGCTTCACCGCCACGGCCGCCGGGTTCGCCGTCGCCGAGGGACTGATCGGTCTGGACGACCCGGTGATCTCGTACTTCCCGGAGCTCGACGCGGAGATCACCGACCCGCGCAGCCGTGCGATGCGGGTACGGGACGTGGCGGCGATGGCCAGCGGGCACGCGGAGGAGACGTACGACCGGGCGGAGGCGCTCGACCCCGGCGACCTGCTGCGCGGCTTCCTGCTGCTGCCGCCGGACCACGACCCGGGCACCGTGTTCGCGTACAACCAGCCCTGCACCTACGCGCTCGCCGCGATCGTGCAGCGCGTCACCGGCCGGTCGCTCACGGCCTATCTGCGTCCGCGCCTGCTCGACCCGCTGGGCGCCGGCGCGACCGCCTGGCTGACCGACGGCACCGGCCGCGAACTCGGCTTCAGCGGACTGCACGGCACCACCGATCTCGTCGCCCGGCTCGGCCAGTTCCATCTGGACGAGGGCGTCCGGGACGGCGAGCCGCTGCTGCCGAGGGAATGGATCGCCGAGGCGACCCGCGTGCACATCCCCACCGGCGGCCCGATGCCCGACGCCGACCGGCTGGACTGGGACCACGGCTACGGCCTCCAGTTCTGGCGGTCCCGGCACGGCTACCGCGGCGACGGCGCCTACGGCCAGTTCTGCCTCGTCCTGCCCGAGTACGACGCCGTGATCGCCGCGACCTCGGCCACCCGCGACATGCAGGCCTACCTGACGCTGGTCTGGGAGCATCTGCTGCCCGCGTTCCGGTCCGCTCCTCCGGCCGGCCGGGAGGACGCCGACGCGGCCCTCGCGGAGCGCCTCGGCCGGCTCGCGCTGCCCCCGGCGCCCGGTGCGCCCGCGCCGCCCGAGCGGGCAAAGGAGTGGGCGGACGCCGAGTTCACCCCGCGCGGCGGCGGGCCGGAACTGACCGCCGTCCGGGTCGCCCGGGGCGCGGACGGCTGGACCCTGACGCTCGTAGAGGGCGATGACGCACTGGAGCTGGCACTCGGGCCCGGTGGCTGGCAGGTGGCCGAGGAGCCGCTCCCCACCGCCGTGAGCGGAGGCTGGACCGACACGGACACCCTGGCCGTGGACATCGCCTTTCTGGAGACCCCGCACCGCCTCCGGATCACCTGCTCGCTCACCGACCGCGCCTGCGCCGCGCGTTGGGACACCGAACCGCTCTTTCCCGCCCCGCTGCGCACCCTGCGCGCCCCGCGCGGCCCCGGCGGCTGAGCCCGGTCAGCCGGACGACTTCGGCCGGAACGTCTTGAGGAACGTGTCCAGGGCCTGCCGGTTGGCGGCCTTGTCCCAGTCGGCGGCCGGGGTCGTCCAGCGCAGCGAGAAACTCCGGTGGCCGCCGAGCAGGAACCCGCGCCCGAAGGTGCGCACCTGCTTGCCGTCGACGTCCATGAGCCACTCCATGTCGGCGGCCTGGTACCCCTGGTACGTCGTCGCCTCGATGTCGCCGATCCGCCGGAACCCCGTCTCCTCGCGCAGCCGCGGCTCCACGTCGTCGCGCCAGACGGCCACCGGGTCCGTTCCGGCCTGCGTGCTGTAGGTCACCGCGAGGGTCCGCGGGTCACCCTCCGCGCCGAAGGTGACCCGGTACGCCACATCGCCCTGCTTGCGGGTGTCCAGCCGTTTCCACCCCTTGGGCAGGGCCACGGAGAAGCCCTCAGGCGCGTGATAGACGCGGTAACCGGTGGGGAGGGCGTCGATGGAGGCAGCCGGGGACGACCGCGTGGCCGACGGTGTGCCGGACGGTGAGGGCGCGGCGGAGGCGTCGGGCGCCGGTGTGGCTCTGTCGCCCGCCTCGCCGTCCTCCCCGGAAGGGGCGGTGGACACCGAAGGCTGGGCCTGCGGACCACCGGCCGAGGTGTCCTCGGTGCCGGGCAGCTGGTGGGTGACGGCGAGGGCGGCGACCGCGACCGTGACGACGGCCAGCGCCGTCCCGGCCGCCATGGCCCGCCCGCTCCACTGCGGTCCGATGTGCCGGGCCGAGGCGTAGGCCCGCCGCAGCCGGGGCGCCGGCAGGACGGTGTGCGGGTCCTCGTCCAGCACCCGGGTGAGCGCCTGACGGACCGTCGTGCGGGTCAGCCGTTCCCGGGATTCCTTGCGCAGCAGGCCCTGCACGGTCGCGGTGAGCGGGCCCGCGCGCAGCGGGGTGCGCAGCGGCAGCCGGTCCACGCCCCGCAGCGTGCTCTCGGGCCGGTCCCGGTCCCGGTACGGCGGACGCCCTTCGAGCAGGGTGTAGAGGATCGCGCCGAGCGCCCACAGGTCCGCCGCCGGGCCGATCCGGTCGTCACGGGCCTGTTCCGGGGAGGCGTACGCCGGTGCCGCCAGTCTCGGGACGAGTGTCGCGCCCGCCAGTCCGAAGCCGGTGACCACGAGCGGGCCGCGGGCCCGGACGAACACCTGACCCGGGCTCAGCTCGCCGTGGGTGATGCCCTCGCCGTGCGCGGCCTCCAGGACGTCGAGCAGCTGGAGGCCGATCGTGGCCGCACGGCCCGGGCCGAAGGGGCCCTTCTGGTCCATGAGCTGACCGAGCGGCAGACCGTCGATCCACTCCGTGACCGTCCACAGGGAACCCCCCTCCACGGTCGCGTCGACGACCGTGGCGATCCGGCCGGGGCACACCTGGGCCATCGTCTCCGACATCCGTATCACCCGGTCGGCGGCCTGGCACGCCTCCTCCTCGCCCAGGTCGGAGGGCAGACCGACCCGGGTGACCAGGCACGGCCGGGCTCCCTGCACATCCTCGCCGTACCAGCTGACCCGGTTGGTCTCGCGGTGGACGACATCGAGGAGCCGGTACCTTCCGGCGACCAACTCGTGCGTGGAGACATGCGCCTTGACCATGGTCATCCTTCGCTGAACCCCCGGAGTTCTCCCTTTCCCAGAAGTACGGGGGACGCGTGGGGGTCCGTTCAAAAGGACCACGACTCCGGTGTGATTCCTGTCTTTCATTCAAAGATGCCGTTCGTATGTGCGAGGAAAAGAAATTACCAGGGGCCGTCCGGGCGTGTAACCAGGGGTAAACAAGATCGGAGCGCTCTGATCGTGTTCCGGTGAAAGCGCTCTCGGAGGTCACCGCGCATTTCGGCCGGATACCGTCACGGGGGATTTCTCCTCCGTGTCAGGCGCCGAAGAGCTGGGTCCAGTACGTGCCCGACGGGCCGCCGCCCGCGTAACCGACGCCGATGTGGGTGAAGGCGGGTTTGAGGATGTTGGCGCGGTGGCCGGGGCTGTTCATCCAGCCCTCCACCACCTCGGCGGCCGAGCGCTGGCCGCAGGCGATGTTCTCGCCGATCGTCCGCCGGGTGGAACCGGCGGCGGCCGCCCGGTCCCAGGGCTGGGTGCCCTCCGGGGAGGTGTGGGAGTAGAAGGCGCGCTCCACCATGTCCGCGCAGTGCGCCTGCGCGGCTGTGGTGAGCAGCGGGTCGACCGCGAGGGGCCGCAGCCCCGCCCGGGTCCGCTCGCGGTTGGTGAGCTCCACGACCTCGGCGGTCGTACGGGCCAGACCGGCCGCGGTGAGGGGGCTCGCCCACAGCGCGGTCCAGTAGGTGAGTCCTCCGCGGGCGTCCGTCGCCTGCGCCAGGGCGACATGGGTGAACGCCCGGTCCCGCAGGGTGCGGCACGCCCGGTCGGTGCGCAGGCAGTAGTCGACGAACTCGGCGGGGGTGCGCGGCCCGGAGACCAGGTGCTCGCCCACCGCGAGGTACGGGTATCCGGCGGCCGTGACCCGCTGGTGCAGCGAGACGCCGTCCCGCCCCTCGCTCCCGAGCTGCCCGGCCGCGGCCATGGCGGCGGCGTGCGCCCGGGCCGCCGAGGCCAGCCGGGCGTCGAGTGTGACGGGCGGTGAACCGGCGGCCGCCCGGGCCGGGTTGACGAGGGCCAGGAAGCCGTCGGGGTCGGCGGGCGGTGCGGAGGTGCCGTGGGCGCCGGCCGACGGACCGGCCGGTCCGTGCCCCGTGGCCGGGGTGTCGTCGAGGACGTCCACCCCGAAGTCCCGGGCCAGCCCCGCCAGGCCGTCGGCGTAGCCCTGGCCGAGTGCCCTGAGCTTCCAGGACGGGCCCCGCCGGTAGACCTCCGCGAGCAGCAGTACCGTCTCCTGACGCGGGGCGGGCGGGGCGAACCGGGCCAGGATCCGGCCCCGCGGGTCGGTGACCTGGAGCGTGGGAGCGGGCAGTCGGGCCAGCGGGGTGCCCGGGTCGGCGGCGCTGATCACCACCGTCACCCGGGTGGCGCCGGCCCGCAGCCGGCCCGGCTCCAGGGTGAGCGTGTCGCCCCGGAGCACCGCGCCGGGCGCCGTCGGCTGGTTGTAGAACACGAAGTCGGCGTCACCGCCGACCTTGCCGCTGTCGTCCGTCACCAGCGCGCACACATCGAAGGGGCCGGGCACCCGGACGGCCAGCGCGCCGCCCGGGAGGGGCAGATTGCCGCCCGGCACCAACTCGCTCATCCCGCCGCCCCGCTGTCGTCGCCCCCACCACGCCGGGGTGCTGCCAGAACAACGGCCGTCCGGCCCCCGGGGTTCCCGCTGGGGCGGGGGAACCGGCACAGGGGGCCCGGCCGGACCCGCAGGCGCCCGGGCGCGCGCCTCCCGCACTTGCCTCCGGCCCGACCGGCACCCGCCGGGATGCGAACCCGTCCAGACCTGCGTCCTGCCGGGCTTGCATTCGGGGACCTGCGGGTGCCCGGGGAGCTGCGCCTGCCGCGCTTGCATTCGGTCCGACCGGCACCCGCCGGGACCCGAATCCGTCAAGACCTGCGTCCTGCCGGGCCTGCGCCGTGCGGGCTTGCGCCTTGCCGGGCTGGCGTCCTGCCGGGCCTGCGCCGTGCGGGCTTGCGCCTTGCCGGGCTGGCGTCCTGCCGGGCCTGCGCCGTGCGGGCTTGAGCCTTGCCGCGCTTGCATCCGGCCCGACTGGCACCCGCCGGGATGCGAACCCGTCCGGTCCTGCGTCCTGCCGGGCTTGCGCCTGGGGACCTGCGGGTGCCCGGGGTGCTGCGCCTGCCGGACCGGCCTTCGGCCCGACCGGCACGTGCCGGGGTGCGAACCCGTCCAGTCCTGAGTCTTGCCGGGCTTGCGCTTGGGGACCTGCGGGTGCCCGGGGTGCTGCGCCTGCCGGACCGGTCTCCGGCCCAACCGGCACGTGCCGGGGTGCGAACCCGTCCGGTCCTGCGTCCTGCCGGGCTTGCGCCTGGGGACCTGCGGGTGCCCGGGGTGCTGCGCCTGCCGGACCGGCATCCGGCCCGACTGGCACCCGCCGGGGTGCGAACCCGTCCAGTCCTGAGTCTTGCCGGGCTTGCGCTTGGGGACCTGCGGGTGCCCGGGGTGCTGCGCCTGCCGGACCGGCCTTCGGCCCGACCGGCACGTGCCGGGGTGCGAACCCGTCCAGACCTGCTCCTGTCCAGACCTGCGCATGTCCAGGCGCCTGCGTCCCGCCGGGCCTGCGCCTTGCCAAGCCTGCGCTTTGCCATGCGCCTGCGTCCCGCCGGGCCTGCGTCCTGCCGGGCCTGTGCCCTGCCAGGTCCGGTGTGGTCGGAACCGTGCCCTGTCGGACCAGTGTCGTGGCGGGCCCGTGGCCGGGCGGGGCGGTGGTCGGGGTGTCGAGGTCGGGGCGGCCTGTCAGTGTCGGCTCGGGGGCCCGCCCCCGCTCGCGTCCTCCGCCGTGTCCTGTGGGGTGGTGGTGCGGCGGTGGGTCGTTTCCTTGCCGCAGAACGCCGTGTCGAGGGTGCGCAGCATCGTCGTATGCACCTTGGAGCTGTTGGAGGCGTTGGCGAGGGCGGCGAGGGTGCGGCGGCCGTCGCCCGAGGTGAACGCGTACGTGTAGTAGCCCTGTACGGCGCCCGTGTGCCCGTAGACGGAGATCCCGCACGACAGCCTGCGGCGCCGCAGTCCGAGGCCGTAGGACTGGGTGCCGCTGGCCGGGACCCAGCGGCGCATCTCCTTCAGCGCGCCGGGCGACAGGAGCCTGCCGCGCAGCAGCGCCGACAGGAACGTGTCCAGGTCCTCGGCGCTGGAGATCAGGGCACCCGCGCTCTGGGCCCAGGACACGGTCTGGCGGGTCGCGTCGACCAGGGCCCCGCCCGGTGTGTCCGGGGTGAGATAGCCGCGCGTGTACCGGCCGGGGATCGCGGTGTCGGGGTGGACGTAGAAGGTGTCGGTCAGCCGGAGCGGCTCGATGACGCGCCTGCGGTACGCGGTCGCCACCGGTTGGCCGGTCAGTTTCTCGATGAGCAGTCCCGCGACGACGAAGTTGGTGTTGGAGTAGGAGTAGGGGCCGCCGGGCGCGGTCGTGCGGGCGTGGCGCAGCGACAGGCCGATGAGCTGCCGGTACGTGAACACCTTGGTGCGGACCGCCTCGAAGCCGGGGACGGACCGGGCGAACAGGTCGTCGCTGTAGTCGTACAGGCCGCTGCGGTGGCTCAGGACATGGCGGACCGTGATCCGGTCGTCGGGCAGCAGCCCCGGCAGATAGCGGTTGACCGGCGCGTCGAGCGCCAGCCGTCCCTCGTCGACGAGCTGGAGCAGAACCACCGCGGAGAACGTCTTGGTGACGCTGCCGATGCGGAAGCGGTCCGTGGTGCTCAGCGCCCGGCCGGTCCGCCGGTCGGCGACGCCCACGGCCACCCGGTGGACCGTGCCGTGGTCGTCGAGTCGCGCCAGGGCGCCGGGCGCCCCCTGTGCGACCGCCGTGCGCAGCACACTGCGCAGACCGGTCAGGTCGGGGCGGGGCAGCGCGGGGGCGGCGGGCGTCGGCCGGGACGCGGCCAGAGCCGGTGCCGGCAGCAGGGACAGCACCGCGGCGGCCGCGCACACCGCCGTCGGGAGGCCGCGGAGCCGTCTGCGTCGGCGGGTCGTCGATGCGAGATCCGTCACATGCACCCGAGGGAACCTCCTGCCGTCGTGTCACATCTCTCCAGTCGACGCACGGTTGGTCGCTCGTCGATCACCGTGCGTCGCGGATTCGCCAAGTATCCCCGCGAAGGCGCCGTAAAACGGTGATTTCGGCTTTACATGTACATGACTCATCCGTAAGGGTGGGGGTCCGGGGCCCGACCAGCCCCGTGGCGCCCAACGGCGCCATGTCTCACGGCGGTTGGGGAACCCGGCCGTCCGAACGAAGGAACCCTCACCTTTGCGTAGTGCACCCATACGCCTGCTGACGGTCGCCGTCGCCGTCACCACGGCCGCCACGGGCCTGGCAGGCACGGCGTTCGCGGGCCCGTCCGCGGGGGAGACGCGGGCCGCGACCACCGCCGGCGCCCAGGACACCGCCGTCGTCCGGGCGGCCCGTGCCGCCGCCTTCGCCCATGCCTCGGCCACCGGCGTCGGACAGGGCGACGTGCTCCAGCCGCAGGACGTGCTGATCGACCCCGAGGGCGCCCGCCACGTCCGGTTCGTCCGGACCCACCAGGGCATGCCCGTCCTCGGCGGCGACCTCGTCGTCCACCTCACCAGGAGCCTCGCCTACGCCGGTGTGACCCGCGCCGCCGACCACGCCGTCGCGCCCGGCACCGCCCGGGCCCGGCTGACCCCCGCCCAGGCCGAGGCCAAGGCCGCCGCCGTCGCCCAGGGCGACGCCGGGAGCGCCGAACTCGTCGTGGACGCCCGCGGCGGCGCCTCCGCGCTCGCCTACCAGGTCCAGGTGACCGACAGCGACACCACCGAGGCCGGCGGCTCCCGCACGGTCGTGGTCGACGCCGTCACCGGCAAGGTCCGCAGCAACACGCCCGACAGCGACGAGTTCCTCTCGCCCCGCCTGGTCGACACCCTGCGCGAGCGCGGCGAGACCCTCGACCCCGCCACCGGTACCGCCCCGCTCTCCGCCGGGCTCACCGCGGCCTCCTCGGCTCCCGCCGCCCGCTACCCCCAGACCGCCAAGGGCACGGGCAGCTCCCTGTTCGTCGGCAAGGTGCCGCTCACCACCACCCGCACCGCGGCCCGCAGCTACCTGCTGAAGGACCCCACCCACTGGGGCACCGAGACCCGCGACGCCAAGAACAAGGAACTGGAGAACTTCGCCCGCGGCACGAAGTTCACCAGCACCACCAACAAGTGGGGCAACGGCGCCCTCTCCAGCCGCGCCAGCGCCGCCGTGGACGCCCAGTACGGGGTGGTCCAGACGCTGGACTTCTACAAGAAGACCTTCGGGCGCAAGGGCATCAAGAACAACGGCAAGGGCGCCCGCGCCATGGTCCACTTCGGCAACAAGGTGGCCAACGCGTTCTGGGACTCCGCCTGCGACTGCATGCTGTACGGCGACGGCGACGGCGACATGTTCAAGAAGCCCCTCGTCGTCCTGGACGTCACCGGCCACGAGCTCACCCACGGCGTCGTCGACGCGACCGCCCGACTGGAGCCGACCTTCGTCGACGGCGACGGCAACCAGTACGGAGAGCCGGGCTCGCTGAACGAGTCCCTCGCGGACATCTTCGGCTCCAATGTCGAGTTCAGCGCCAACAACCCCAAGAACCCGCCGAACTACCTCGTCGGCGAGAAGCTGGGCCTGGACCAGAAGTTCCTGCGCCGCCTCGACCAGCCGTCCCAGGACGTCCTCGAGGGCGCGATCGACTACTGGTCGCCCGAGACGTACTACACCGAGGTCCACGCCGGCTCCGGTGTCTCCTCGCACGCGTACTACCTGCTCGCCGAGGGCAGCGGACAGAAGAGGATCGGCACGGTCACCTACGACTCGCCGACCTACGACGGCGCCGCGGTGAAGGGCATCGGCCGGGCCAAGGCCACCAAGATCTACTACCGTGCCCTGACCCGCTACATGGTCTCCACGACCGACTTCCACGACGCGCGCGTCGCGACGCTGAAGGCGGCCCGGGACCTGTACGGCCAGGACAGCGTGGAGTTCAAGACGGTGAACCGGGCCTGGGCCGCCGTCAACGTCACCTCGGCGAACGTGCCGCCCGCCGTACGCTGACGGTGCCGGCCCGTCAGTAGTCGGGGCAGAGGTTGGTGTGCACGGCCTCGACGATCCGGGTGCTCTTGAGGCGGCCGAAGCCGTCCGGGTGACCGGGGGAGACGAAGCGCTGCATCGCGGCGCTGATCTGCTTCTCCCGGTCCCCGGGGTGGTCATGGATCGTGGCGCACTGGTCGCGGCCGCGCTCGACGGCCTCGTCCTCCTTGTCGTGCACGATGTCCGGGTCGATCGCGGTCAGCGCGCGCACATAGGCGCCCTCGCCGTCACGGTCGGGGCGCGGCGGCAGCGCCGCCTCGCCCTTCTTCGCCGTCCGGCGCGTCGCGGAGGGGGACGCGGTGCCGCCGCCCGTCTGCTTCGGAGCGGCGGAGCTGGAGGGGGACGGGGTTCCGGCCGGTGTCCTCGACGTCCCCGGTCCCGCCGAGGGGGTCGTGGTGTCCACCGCGGACGTCCGCTCTCCCGTCGCCGGTTCCCTGTGGCTCGCGGCCGGATCCCCCGAGCCGCAGGCGGTGAGTGCGGCGACGGCGAGAGCGCAGGACGCCAGGGCGGCTGCGGTGGTGCGGTGGTTCACGGGTCTCCTGGTGCCTGCGGTACGACGGCTGAGCTCCGTGAGCGTATGGGCAGCTTGTATGCCCGCGAGGGCCGTTCAACTCCCTTGCGGGGGTGGTGAAGAGGCGCCAGGGGGCGCAGGCGTCGACGCGGAGCGCCCCCCTTCGCCCGCTATCCCCGGCGCAGGATCTGGGCCCAGTCCGCCGGCACCCGCCCCCTCGGCCCCGGGGCCGGCTGATCCGCGGGATGACTCACCGGGGGCGTCAACTCCGGTCCCGAATCGTAGAGTTCATCGCTGGAGTAGTCCCAGAACCACTCCTCGCCCGGCTCGAAACTGCGCACGATCGGATGCCCCGTGGCCTTGTAGTGGGCGGTGGCATGCTGGGCGGGGGAGGAGTCGCAGCAGCCGATGTGGCCGCAGCTCGCGCAGCGCCGCAGATGGAACCACCAGCCCCCGACCGCGTCGCAGTCCACACAGCCGCTGCCGCTCGGCGGGACGGACGGGTCGATGGCGTTCGTGTCGGTCATGCGGGCTCCTCGGCGGGCTGGGACTCGGGCAGCGACTCGGACGGGGCGTCGGGCGCGGACTCGGGTCCGGGCGCGGTGAGCGGCAGCAGCACCTGGAAACGGGTGTCTCCCGGTACGGACTCCACCCGCAGGCTGCCGTGGTGCTTGTTGACGATGATCCGCCAGGAGATGTCCAGGCCGAGACCGGTGCCCTCGCCGACCGGCTTGGTGGTGAAGAAGGGGTCGAAGATCCGGCTGCGGATGTCCGCCGGGATACCGGGGCCGGTGTCCCGGAACTCCACCAGCAGCCGCTCGCCCTCCCGCGCCGTGCGCACGGTCAACGTGCCCTCGCCGCCCGCGCTGTTGACGGCGAACACCGCGTTGTCCACGAGGTTCGTCCACACCTGGTTCAGCTCCGCCGGATAGGCGGGCACCTCGGGGAGCGTCCGGTCGTACTCCTTGACCACCTCGATGCGCTGCCCGATCTTCCCCGACAGCATCAGCAGCGTGCTGTCGAGGAGTTCATGGACGTCCACCACCCGGTAGGGAGCCCGGTCGAGCTGGGAGTACTGCTTGGCCGCGTCGACCAGATGCGAGATCCGGGTCGTGGAGTCCTCGATCTCGTACATCAACAGCTCGGTCTCGATGGTGTAGTTGAGCCAGCCGACCGCGTTCGGCAGGATCTCCGGCTCCACGGCCGCCGCCACCTGCTCCAGCCAGTCGACGTCCAGCCCGGCCTGTACGAACACCGGCGCGTACTGCCAGCCGTAGTCCATGCCGTGGTCCTCGAGCCACTCGGTGAGCGCGTCCTCCCGGTCCGAGGCCTCCAGCGGACTGAGCGACGGCGCCTTCCCGACCCGCTCGGCGGTGCGCTCCTGGACCTCGATCAGACTCGCCAACGCGTCCCGGGAGAAAGGCCCTTCGGCGATCAGCGCGAGCTTGTGCCGCATCTTGGCGACCCGCTCGCGCAGCGTGGCCGTGGCCCGTACGGCCGCCGCGGCCGGGTTGTTGAGCTCATGGGTGAGCCCCGCCGACAACGAGCCGAGCGCCAGCAGCCGTTCCCGCTGCCCGATCGCGGCCTGGGTGTTCTTCGAGCCGAAGAACAGGCCCTCCAGCAGATGCACCGCCATCGGGAACCAGTCCCGCATGATGTCCGCGAACACATCCGCCGGCACCACGAAGAACCGGGACGGCTCCGTCACCCGCATCGAGTTGTTGTAGACCTGCCGCATCCGGTCGCCCAGATACGCCTGCATGGCCCCCGAGTACACCCCGCGCTGCGAGGTCCGGGTGACCTCCACGTCGTCCCCGCCGACCCGCCGCGACAGCACGACCGTGCCCTCGATCATCACGTAGAAGCAGGTGGCCGGATCACCCTCGGCGTACACCTGCCCGGGCTCGAACCTCTCCACCCGCCCCTGGGCGCACAGCCGTCCCAGCTGATCCGGGGTGAGCTTCTCGAACAGGAACAGCGAGCCGATCTCCGCCGGGCTGCACGGCATCGGCCGCCCGCTCACGACTGCTCCAGATACCGGTGGACGAGCATCACTGCCATGGCTCCCTCTCCGACGGCGGACGCGACCCGCTTGGCCGACTCGGCGCGTGCGTCGCCCGCCACGAACACGCCGGGAATGCTGGTCTCCAGGTGGTACGGCGGCCGGTCCAGCTCCCAGCCCGCCGGCGGCCGCCCGTCCGCGGTGAGATCGGGCCCCGCCAGGATGAACCCGCGTTCGTCGCGCAGCACGGTCCCGTCCAGCCAGTCGGTCAGCGGGGCCGCGCCGATGAACACGAACATCCACTGCGCGTCGACGCGCTCGGTCTCGCCGTTCTTCACGTCCCGCAACGTCAGCCGCTCCAGATGGCCGTCCCCGTGCGCGGACTCCACGACCGTGCCGGCCCGCACATGGATGTTCGGCGCCTCCTCGATCTGCTGGATCAGGTAGTACGACATCGACGCCGCCAGCGACTCGCCGCGCACCAGCAGCGTCACCGACCTGGCGTTCCGCGACAGGTACATCGCCGCCTGCCCGGCGGAGTTGGCGCCGCCCACGATGTACACGTCCTGGTCCTGGCAGGCGGCCGCCTCGGTCAGCGCCGAGCCGTAGAACACCCCGCAGCCGGTCAGGTCGTCGCAGCCCGGCGCCGCCAGCTGCCGGTAGGACACGCCCGTCGCGAGGATCACGCTGTGCGCGGCGACCGCCGAGCCGTCCGAGAACCGTACGACCCGCGCCGCCCCGTTGACCTCCAGCCCCGTCACCTCGCGCGCGGTGAGGATCTCGGCGCCGAACTTGGTCGCCTGCCGCCGCGCCCGGTCGGTGAGCTGGGCCCCGGACACCCCGTCGGGGAACCCGAGGTAGTTCTCGATGCGCGAGCTCTGCCCGGCCTGCCCGCCGGTCGCCGACCGCTCCACCAGCACCGTCCGCAGCCCCTCGGAGGCCCCGTACACCGCCGAACCCAGGCCGGCCGGACCGCCGCCGATGACGACCAGGTCGTAGAACTCGGCCGCCGGGGTCGTCGCCAGACCCACGCGCGCCGCCAGCTCCGGCGCGTCCGGCTCGATCAGCGGCGCCCCCTCCGGGGTGATCACCAGCGGCAGCCGCCGCCCGTCCGCCTCCGCCGCGGCCAGCAGCCGCTGCCCCTCGGGCTCGTCGGCGGAGTACCAGCGGTACGGCACCTGGTTGCGGGCCAGGAACTCCCGCACGTCCGAGGAGCGCGCCGACCAGCGGTGCCCGACCACCTTCGTCGCCGGCACCGGCCGGTAGTCGCTGGCCCGCCAGGCGTCCAGCAGGTCGTCCAGGACCGGGTAGAGCTTCTCCTCCGGCGGATCCCAGGGCTTGAGCAGATAGTGGTCGAGGTCGACGACGTTGATCGCGTCGATCGCCGCGTTCGTGTCCGCGTAGGCGGTCAGCAGCACGCGCCGGGCTCCCGGATACACGTCCAGGGCCTGCTCGAGGAACTCGATGCCGTTCATCTGCGGCATGCGGTAGTCGGCCAGGATCACCGCCACCAGGTCGCCGCGCAGCTTCAGCTCGCGCAGCGCCTCCAGCGCGGACTCGCCGGACTCCGCCCGTACGATCCGGTACGCGGCGCCGTAGCGGCGCCGCAGGTCACGGGCGACGGCACGGGAGACCCCCGGGTCGTCGTCCACGGTCAGGATGACGGTCCGCGCTGTTTCGGCGGCCTGTGTCATACGTCTCCCACCCCGAGAGCGGTCAGGACTCGCCGGCGCACGGCGAACCCCGCGCCGGCTCCGCCCATCGTATGGTCGATCGCCCCGGTCCGCTCAGGGATGGCCCGGACCGTGCGCTCCCGGTTCAGGACGGGGCGCCCACCGTCAAGGCGACCGCCGCGCCGCGAGGACGCAGAACTCGTTGCCCTCGGGGTCCGTCAGCGTCACCCACGACTGCTCGCCCTGCCCCACGTCCGCGTGCCGCGCCCCCAGCGACAGCAGTCTGCTCACCTCTGCCCGCTGGTCAACCGGACGGAAGTCCAGATGCAGCCGGTTCTTGACCTGCTTGCTCTCCGGCACCGGGACGAACAGCAGTCCCGGCAGCCGGTCCGGCGCGGGCCGGATCTCGTACTCGTCGGGCGCGTTGTGCACCACCACCCAGCCGAGCGCGTCCGCCCACCAGCGTCCGAGCGCCACCGGATCGTGACAGTCCACGATCACCTGTTCCCATTCCAAGGTCATGAACGGCAGCGTAGTGAAGACTGGCCCCGTACGAAGTGATCACGACACAGGAGGCAGTGCGATGACGGGCCCGATCACGGCAGGGGTCGACGGGACGGACGAGAGCCTCGCGGCGCTCGCCTGGGCGGCACGGGAGGCCGTACGACGGGACACGGCACTGCGGGTGGTGCACGCCTGGAAGCACCACCGGCCCCACACCGCGCCCGAGGCCGCCGACCGGGACGCCCAGCGGGCCTGGGTGGACGACGCCGTCGAGCGGGCCGTCGCCACGGTCACCGCACGGCACCCGGGGCTCGCCGTCACCACCGACGTCCTGGAGGGCCACCCGGTCGAAACGCTGCTCGCCGCCGCCGCGGACGCGGAACTGCTGGTGCTCGGCTCCCGCGGACACGGCGCGGTCGTCGGCTTCCTGCTGGGCTCGGTCGGCCGGCAGGTGATCGCCGAGGCGGCCCGCCCGGTCGTCCTCGTCCGGGCCGGCGACAAGCCCTCCGCCGAAGTCGCCGGGCACGAGATCGTCGTCGGCCAGCAGGGCGAGCCCGAGGACAGCGCCGCCGTGCTGCGGTTCGCCTTCGAGACCGCCGCGGCCCGCGGCGCGAGCGTCCGGGTCGTGCGCGCCTGGTCGCTGCCGCCGGTGTTCGCCTACAGCCCGGGCTCGCTCAAGCTGCTCGACGAGGCCGGCGGCCTGGAGCCGTTCGAGAAGAAGGCCCTCGACGACGCCGTACGACCGTGGCGGGAGCGCTTCCCGGACGTGCACGTCGTCGAGCACATCGAGATGGGCAGCGCCGGACAGGTCCTGCTGTCGGTGGCCGGGCGGGCGCAGCTGATGGTCGTGGGCCGGCGCGCCCACCGGACCGCCGTGGGCGCCCGCATAGGCTCCGTCGCGCACGGCGTCCTGCACCACGCCGACTGCCCGGTGGCCGTCGTCCCCCACGACTGAGCACCACCGGCTCACTCGGGCACGGTCGGCTCCAGCGTCTCCCGTGCCTTGGGCAGGATGTTCACCAGGTAGTCCTCGACCGCCGTGTCCAGCCCGATGTCGTGCTGCGCCTGCTCCGACAGGTACCAGCGGTGCTCCAGCAGCTCGTGATAGATCTCCGCCGGATCCATCGAGCCGCGCAGCTCGAACGGGACGGCGCGCACGGTGGGCCGGAACACGTCCCGCACCCACCGGTGCGCCAGCACCTCGGGCCGCGCGGCGAGCGGGTCGCCCGGCGCGTAGTCGTCCTGGGTCGCCATCCAGCTCTCCAGGTCGTTCAGCAGCCGCCGGGCCTGGTTCTCCTCGGTGTCCAGGCCGGTCAGCCGCAGCAGCTGCCGCTGGTGGTGGCCCGCGTCGACGACCTTCGGCACGAAGGTGACGGTGTCGCCGCCCGGGGAGTGCTCGATCTGCATCTCGGCGACGTCGAAGCCCAGGTCGTTGAGCCGGCGGATCCGGCGCTCGATGTAGTGGTACTTGCCCGCCGGGTACACCGAGGTGCGGGTCAGTTCCTCCCACAGCGCGCCGTAACGCGCGCAGATCTCCATGCCGAACTCGATGGGGTCCACCGAGGGGTGGAGCGCCCCGGACGCCTCCAGGTCGAGGAGCTCGCCGCTGATGTTGACGCGGGCCAGATCGAGGTCGTACTCCCGCTGCCCCGGACTGAGCTGCGGATGCAGATCACCGGTCTCGGCGTCCACCAGATACGCGGCGTACGCGCCCGCGTCCCGCCGGAACAGCGTGTTGGACAGCGAGCAGTCGCCCCACGCGAACCCGGCGAGGTGCAGCCGCACGATGAGCACCGCGAGGGCGTCCATCAGCCGGTGCATGGTCGCCGGACGCATGGTCGTCTCGAACATCGACCGGTACGGCATCGAGCCGCCCAGATGCCGGGTGACCAGCACCGACTCCAGAGGGTCCCCGGCGGCGTCGGTGCGCCCGGTGACCACGGCCAGCGGGTCGACGGCGGGGATGCCGATCCGGTCCAGGTCGCGCAGCAGCTCGTACTCGCGCAGCGCCGGGCGTTCGGCGAGTTCCTTGACGGCGATCACCTCGTCACCGGCGCGCGCGTAGCGCACCACGTGGCGGGAGATGCCGCGTGGCAGCGGGACGAGGACTTCCTCGGGCCATTCCTCCAGGGGCACGTCCCAGGGCAGTTCCAGAAGGAGGGCCGGGTGCTCCGGGTTCGTGGCGCTGATCTGCAAAGCCATGGCCTGACCTTAGACGGCGCGTTCGCGGGCGTGCAGGGCGGCCGCCTTCACGGAGCCCTGGTGCACCGGTCCGTGCCCCGGCAGCAGCACATCGGCGTCCAGGCTCTGGATCAGGTCCAGTGAGGCCAGTGCCCGCGCGCGCTCGTGGTGGAACATGTCCGGCAGCAGCTGGGGTCCCTCGATCCGCGAGGTCAGGTGCCCGCTGACGAGGGCGTCCCCCGAGATCACCACCCCGGCGTCCGGCAGATGGAAGACACAGTGGCCGTCGGTGTGGCCGGGGGTGTGCACCGGGACCGGACGGCCGGGCAGGTCGAGCGGGCCGTCGGCGACCGGGAACGCCTCCGGCGCGCCGACGGGGTGCTGCTGGGCGCCGCCGACGCGCAGCACATGCACCAGCCAGGGCAGCACACCGGGACGCCACGCGTTCCCCAGCACATCGCCGACGCTCACCTGCTGGAGGAACTCCCGGCGGGCGTGCGGCACTTCGGCCGGGTGCGCGAGCACCGGGGTGCCGTACGCCGAGCGCAGGTACTCGGCCGAACCGAGATGGTCGTTGTGGGCGTGGGTGAGCAGCACGGCCGTGACCGCCTCCGGTGAACTGCCCACCGCGGCCAGGGAGGCGAGGAGCCGCTCGCGGTCGCCCGGGTAGCCCGTGTCGATCAGTGTGACGGCGTCCCCCTCGCCGAGGATCACCCAGTTCGTGTGTGAGCCGTGCACCAGATGGATGCCGTCGGCGACCTGTCGTACGTCCGCGCCCATGATCGTCGTCCCGAGTTGTGAGGAGCCTGTCCGACGAGCACAGCAAAGCAGATCAGGACGGACCCACCGTCGGCGGGCCCGGGCCCGGTGTCCCCGCCCACCCCGACGGCGAGCGCGGCCGCCCCGCCGAACACGAGCAGGGCGGCGGTCTGGAGGGGCAGGCCGCCGGGTGCGTCGAGGGCGCCTGGACGGGGGACGTAGATGAGGAGCGGGACAGCAAGAGGACGGACCGGGGCGCGGTGGATTCGTCATGGCTGCCGTCCCGGAGCATCCAACGGTCGAACTCGGTGATCTCCGTGGAGCTGTCGGCCTTCATGATGAAGCCGCCGACGCCGCTGGGGGACCAGTCGTAGACCTCGGGGAGCCTTGACCGCTGCTCGGTGCTCCACGATGCTGTGTTGCGGCACATGAGATGTGTGCCGTATTGAGCAACGTCTTTGACTCAGGTCCCGTACCAGCCTAGGAGTGGCCATGGCTCACCAGGTCCGTGCTGTCGTCGCGCGCGCGAAGGGTGCCCCCGTCAGCCTGGAGACGATCATCGTCCCCGACCCCGGCCCGGGGGAGGCCCTGGTCAAGATCGAGGCCTGCGGGGTCTGCCACACCGATCTGCACTACCGCGAGGGCGGGATCAACGACGAGTTCCCCTTCCTGCTCGGCCACGAGGCCGCCGGCGTCGTCGAGTCGGTCGGTGACGGCGTCACGGACGTCGCGCCCGGTGACTTCGTCATCCTGAACTGGCGAGCCGTGTGCGGCCAGTGCCGGGCCTGTCGGCGCGGCCGCCCGCAGTACTGCTTCAACACGCACAACGCCAAGCAGAAGATGACCCTCCTCGACGGCACCGAGCTGTCCCCGGCCCTCGGTATCGGCGCCTTCGCCGAGAAGACGCTGGTCGCCGCCGGGCAGTGCACCAAGGTCGACCCCGCCGCCTCGGCCGCCGCCGTCGGACTGCTCGGCTGCGGGGTGATGGCGGGCATCGGCGCCGCGATCAACACGGGCAACGTGGGACGCGGTGACAGCGTGGCCGTCATCGGCTGCGGCGGCGTCGGGGACGCGGCCGTCGTGGGCTCCCGGCTGGCCGGCGCGGCGAAGATCATCGCCGTGGACATCGACGACCGCAAGCTGCAGACCGCGCAGAAGCTGGGCGCGACCCACACCGTGAACTCGCGCGAGACCGACGCCGTGGAGGCGATCCGCGAGCTGACCGGCGGCTTCGGCGCGGACGTCGTCATCGAGGCGGTCGGCCGCCCGGAGACCTACCGGCAGGCCTTCTACGGCCGCGACCTGGCCGGCACGGTCGTCCTGGTCGGCGTCCCCACCCCGGAGATGAAGCTCGAGCTCCCGCTGCTCGACGTCTTCGGCCGCGGCGGCTCGCTGAAGTCCTCCTGGTACGGCGACTGCCTGCCCTCCCGCGACTTCCCGATGCTCGTGGACCTCTACCTGCAGGGCCGTCTCGACCTGGACGCCTTCGTCACCGAGACCATCGCCCTGGACGAGGTCGAGAAGGCCTTCGAACGGATGCACGGCGGCGACGTCCTGCGCTCGGTGGTGGTCCTCTGATGTCCGGCGCCCGCATCGAACACCTCGTCACCTCCGGGACCTTCTCCCTGGACGGCGGCACCTGGGACGTCGACAACAACGTCTGGATCGTCGGCGACGACACCGAGGTGATCGTCGTCGACGCCGCCCATGACGCCGACGCGATCGCCCGGGCCGTGGGGGACCGCCGGCTCACCGCCATCGTGTCCACCCACGCCCACAACGACCACATCGACGCCGCGCCCGCCCTCGCCGCGCTCACCGGCGCCCCGGTCCTGCTCCACCCCGACGACCTGCCCCTGTGGAAGCAGACCCACCCCGACCGCGAGCCCGACGGTGAGCTGGCCGACGGGCAGGTCGTCACGGTGGCCGGCGTCGACCTCACCGTGCTGCACACCCCCGGCCATGCCCCGGGCGCGGTCTGTCTGTACGCGCCCGCCCTGTCCGCGCTCTTCAGCGGCGACACCCTGTTCGCGGGCGGACCGGGGGCCACGGGGCGGTCGTACAGCCATTTCCCGACCATCGTCGACTCGATCCGCGACCGGCTGCTGACACTGCCCGGCGACACCGTCGTCCACACCGGCCACGGGGACACGACGACCGTCGGCACGGAGGCCCCGCACCTCCAGGAGTGGATCGACCGCGGCTTCTGACCGCCCTCGCCGCAGCCCTCCGCACGGCGCCCGCAGTACCTGTTTCCGCAGGTGGTGCGGGCGTTTCGAGCTGCTTCGGGGGTGTTCCGCGAGGTGGTCCGAAGCGGGCCCCCGGAAGCCTTGACAGGGGTTCTGGGCGACCTCAGACTTATGTTGCGCTTTCCGCAATCCGTTTCGCTATACGCACCGAGGTGTCATGATGATTCCCGCGTGCCGTCTCGAGGATCTCCCGCGAGGCGAGGCCTTCCGGCTCGACATCGACCCGCCGGTCTCGGTGTTCCACACCGACGACGGCGAGCTCTTCGCCATCGACGACACCTGCACCCACCAGGACGCCTCGCTCGCCGACGGCTGGCTGGAGGGCTGTGAGGTGGAGTGTCCGCTGCACGCCTCCAAGTTCGACCTGCGCACCGGCGCGGTGGACGCCCCGCCGGCCAAGCTGCCGGTGCGCACCCACGAGGTCGTGGTCGAGGACGGCATGGTCTTCGTCAAGGTGTCCGAGGCGGCTCCCAATCTCCCGCCCTGTGTGGCGTCCCGGCTGGCCGGGGGGCCCGCGTGAGGACGGTGGCCGTGGTCGGCGCCTCCCTCGCCGGTCTGTCGGCCGTACGGGCGCTGCGCAAGCAGGGCTACGACGGCCGTCTCGTCGTCATCGGCGACGAACCGCACCGGCCCTACGACCGGCCGCCACTGTCGAAGGAGTTCCTCGCGGGGACCCTGGGCGAGGCGGACCTCACCCTGGAGTCCGAGGGTGAGGACCTGGGCGCCGAGTGGCTGCTCGGGATCCGGGCGACCGGTCTCGACCGGTCCGAGCGGGCGATACGGCTCGCCGACGGGCGCGAGCTGAAGGCCGACGGCATCGTCCTCGCGACCGGTGCCGCCGCCCGCAGCCTGCCCGGTTCCGAGGGCCTCGCCGGGGTGCACACCCTGCGCACCCTGGACGACGCCCGCGCCCTGCGCGAGGAACTCGCCGCAGGAGGAAGCCTGGTGGTGATCGGCGGCGGCTTCATCGGCGCCGAGGTCGCCTCCACCGCCCACGCCCTCGGGCTCGACGTGACGGTGATCGAGGCGGCGCCCACACCGCTCGCCGGTCCGCTCGGAGCCGAGATGGGCACCGTCGTCTCCGGCCTCCACACCGACCACGGCGTACGGCTCCTGTGCGGAGTCGGCGTCAAAGGGCTGAGCGGCGAGAGCCGCGTCGACGCCGTGCTCCTGGAGGACGGCCGCAGCATCCCCGCCGACATCGTGGTCGTCGGGGTGGGCGCACGCCCCTGCGTCGACTGGCTCGACGGCTCGGGCATCGCCCTCGACAACGGCGTCACGTGCGGCGCCGACGGCCGCACCAGCCTCGCCTCCGTGGTCGCCGTCGGCGACTGCGCGAACTGGTACGACCCGCGGGCCGGCGCGCACCGTCGCGTCGAGCACTGGACGGGGGCCCGGGAGCGCCCGGACGCCGCGATCGCCACCCTGCTGGCGGGCGGGGCGGTCGAACCCGGCGTGCCGAAGCCGCCGTACTTCTGGTCCGACCAGTACGGCGTGAAGATCCAGTTCGCCGGCCACGCGGCCGGCGCCGACACCGTCACCGTCGAGGAAGGCACCGCCGGGGACCGCGACGTCCTGGCCGTCTACCGGCGCGCCGGGACCCCGGTCGCCGTGCTCGGGATGAACCAGCCGCGGCTGTTCACCCGCTGGCGCAAGCAGCTCGCCGCCGCCCCCGTCTGACCCCACCCCTGTTTCGACGCCGTGCGGAGTCGTTCTTGCCGGCGCGTGAATGATCCGCCCACGACGTTTTCCGAGGAGTGCTCCGTGACCTCGACCAGCCTGCCGGACAGCCTGATCGCCACCCTTCCCGGCTCCTCCTACACCGATCCCGGGATCTTCGCCCAGGAGCAGGAGCACATCTTCGAGACCATGTGGTTCTGCGTGGCGCGCGCCTCCGAGCTGGCCAAGCCGGGTGCGTTCCGCACCGTGGACGTGGGCCGCGAGAGCATCCTGGTCACCCGCGCCCGGGACAACTCGATCCGCGCGTACTTCAACGTGTGCCGCCACCGCGGGGCGAAGCTGTGCACCGAGGAGACCGGCGAGGTCAAGCGGGCCTTCCAGTGCCCTTACCACGCCTGGACCTACGACCTGAACGGCAAGCTCGTCGCCGCTCCCAACCTGACCAAGATGCCCGACGTCGGCCGCACCGAGTTCGGCCTGACCAGTGTCGCCGTCCGTGAGTGGCTCGGCTATGTCTGGGTGTGCCTGGCGGAGAACCCGCCCTCCTTCGAGGAGGACGTGCTGGGCGCGGTCGTCGAACGCCTCGGCGATGTCGCCTCCATCGAGCGCTACGACGTCGACAGCCTGTCCGTCGGCAAGCGCATCACGTACGACGTGAAGGCGAACTGGAAGCTCATCATCGAGAACTTCATGGAGTGCTACCACTGCGCCACGATCCACCCCGAACTCACCGAGGTGCTCCCGGAGTTCGCGGACGGCTACGCGGCCCAGTACTACGTGGGCCACGGCGCGGAGTTCGGCGAGGAGATCCAGGGCTTCACGGTGGACGGCTCCGAGGGCCTGGACCGCATCCCCGGGGTGGCCGAGGACCAGGACCGCCGCTACTACGCGATCACCGTCAAGCCGCAGGTCTTCATCAACCTCGTCCCCGACCACGTCATCTTCCACCGCATGTACCCGGTGGCCGTCGACCGCACGATCGTCGAGTGCGACTGGCTGTACCTGCCGCACGTCGTCGAGAGCGGCAAGGACGTCAGCCGCTCGGTGGAGCTGTTCCACCGGGTCAACGTGCAGGACTTCGAGGCCTGCGAGCGCACCCAGCCCGGGATGAGCTCGCGGATGTACGCCAAGGGCGGCGTCCTGGTGCCCAGCGAGCACCACATCGGCGCCTTCCACGACTGGGTCAACGAACGCCTCGGCACCCCCCAGGGCTGACGCCCGAGGGCCTGCTCAGCCCAGGAAGCCCATGCGGTGGCTGATCTCCTCGGCTCCCTTGAGGAGAACGGGGGAGAGCTCGTGCAGCCGCTCCTCGGTGAAGCGGTAGGAGGGGCCCGACGCGCTGAGCGCCGCGATGACCACGCCGTCCCGGTCCCTGATCGGGGCGGCCATCGCGTGCAGCCCGATCTCCAGCTCCTCCAGCGTCCAGGCGTAGCCCCGCTCCCGGGCCTCCGCCAGGTTCTTCTCCAGCTTGGTCTTCGCGGTGATCGTGTGCGGTCCGACCTTCTCCAGGCCGGACTTCGCCAGCACCGCGGCCCGCTCCTTGGCGGGCAGATGGGCCAGCAGGACCTTGCCGCTCGACGTCGCGTGCAGCGGGGTCAGCTCACCGACCCAGTTGTGCGCGGCGACGGCCGCCGGACCGCGCACCTGGTACAGATTGATCGCGTAGTGCTCCTGCATGACCGCGATGTTGACGGTCTCGCCGATCTCCTCCGCGAGGCGCTCGCAGACGGGGCGGCCCTGCTGGGTGATGTCGAGACGCCCCGTGACCGCGCCGGCCAGGCGTACGATGCCGAAGCCGAGCCGGTACTTGCCGCGCTCGCCCGCCTGCTCCACCAGACCGCGCGTCTCCAGGGCGCCGAGCAGGCGGAACGCGGTGGACTTGTGAACATCGATCTCGGCGGCCACCTCGCTGACGCCCGCCTCGCCGCGCTGGGCCAGGATTTCCAGCACGCTGATGGCGCGGTCGACCGACTGCACTCCGCCGGACTGCGTACTCGACGTTTCGGTGTCTGTGCTGTAGTTGCTCACAGCGCAACTATACGTGTAGTAAACAACGCCTTTGCAAGTAACCCGATCGAAACCGAGGCCACGTAAGTTGCGTGGCTCGCAACCTAGTGCGTATAGCGCTACTGGTATTAGGCTGCGTCGCACCATCTGTGGCGCAAGCGAGACGAGGGCACCATGGCTTCCCTGCAGTACGACTTCGTCATCGTCGGTGGTGGATCAGCCGGCAGCGCACTGGCGAACAGGCTCTCCGCGGATCCGGCGAACCGGGTCCTGGTGCTGGAGGCCGGCCGGTCCGACTACCCGTGGGACGTGTTCATCCACATGCCGGCCGCCCTGACGTATCCGATCGGCAGCCGCTTCTACGACTGGAAGTACGAGTCCGAGCCCGAGCCCCACATGGGCGACCGGCGCGTCTACCACGCGCGCGGCAAGGTGCTCGGCGGCTCCAGCAGCATCAACGGCATGATCTTCCAGCGCGGCAATCCCCTGGACTACGAGCGCTGGGCCGCCGATCCCGGCATGGAGAGCTGGGACTACGCGCACTGTCTGCCCTACTTCCGGCGGATGGAGAACTGTCTGGCCGCCGACCCCGACGACGAGTTCCGCGGCCACGACGGACCCCTGGTCCTCGAACGCGGCCCCGCCGACAACCCGCTGTTCGGCGCCTTCCTCAAGGCCACCGAGGAGGCGGGCTACCCGCCCACCGAGGATGTCAACGGGTATCGGCAGGAGGGTTTCGCCAAGTTCGACCGCAATGTCTCCCGCGGGCGCCGGCTGTCGGCCTCCAAGGCCTACCTCAAGCCCGCCCGCAAGCGGCCCAACCTCACCGTCACCACCCGCGCCCTGGTCACCCGTGTCCTGTTCGAGGGCAAGAAGGCCGTGGGCGTCGAGTACCGCAAGGGCCGGGGCGCCCCCAAGCAGGTCCGCGCCAAGGAAGTCATCCTCTGCGGCGGCGCGATCAACTCCCCGCAGCTCCTGCAGCTCTCCGGTGTCGGCAACGCCGAGGAACTGCGGGCCCTCGGCATCGACGTCGTCCACGACCTCCCCGGCGTCGGCGAGAACATGCAGGACCACCTCGAGGTCTACATCCAGTACGGCTGCAAGCAGCCCGTCTCCATGCAGCCGTACCTCGCGAAGTGGCGCGCCCCCTTCATCGGGCTCCAGTGGCTGTTCCGCAAGGGCCCGGCCGCGACCAACCACTTCGAGGCAGGCGGCTTCGCCCGCAGCAACGAGGACGTGGACTACCCCAACCTCATGTTCCACTTCCTGCCCATCGCGGTCCGCTACGACGGCTCCGTGCCGGCCGGCGGCCACGGCTACCAGGTCCACGTCGGGCCCATGTACTCCGACGCGATCGGCTCGGTGAAGATCAAGAGCAAGGACCCGCGCGAGCACCCCGCCCTGCGCTTCAACTACCTCTCCACCGAGCAGGACCGCCGCGAGTGGGTCGAGGCGATCCGGGTGGCCCGCAAGCTCCTCAACCAGCCCGCGCTCGCCCCCTACAACGACGGGGAGATCTCGCCCGGGCCGTCGGTGGAGACCGACCAGGAGATCCTCGACTGGGTCGCCAAGGACGGCGAGACCGCCCTGCACCCCTCCTGCACCTGCAAGATGGGCACCGACGAGATGTCCGTCGTCGACCCCACCAGCATGCGGGTGCACGGCGTGGAGGGCCTGCGCGTGGTCGACGCCTCGGTCATGCCCTACGTCACCAACGGCAACATCTACGCCCCGGTGATGATGATCGCGGAGAAGGCCGCCGACCTGATCCTCGGCAAGGAGCCCCTCGCCCCGTCCAAGGCCGCCTACTACCGTCACCGCGACGCCCAGACGCAGGCCGGGCAGTAGACCTTGGCCGCCGACGGGCTGCGGCCGCTCCTGGAGCGCGTCCGCTACGAGGTGCTGCCCGCGAAGGCGACCGAGGAGAAGGTCCTCGCCCATGTGCCGCGCGACGTCGTCGTCACCGTGACGGCGTCGCCGGTCAAGGGCCTGGAACCGACCCTCGACCTCACCGCGCGCCTGAGGGCGCACGGCTACCGTGTCGTCCCGCACGTGCCCGCGCGGCTGCTGCGGGACGACGCGCACCTCAAGGAGGTCACCGGCCGGCTCCGCGAGGCCGGGGTGGACGACGTCTTCGTCCCGGCGGGCGACGCGAACCCGCCCGCCGGGGCCTACGACGGCGCCCTGCCGGTCCTGCGCAGGCTGAGCGAGCTGGACAGCCCCTTCGCCCGCGTCGGCATCACCGGCTACCCCGAGAGCCATCCCCTCATCCACGACGACCTCACCATCCAGGCGATGTGGGACAAGCGCGAGCACGCCACCTACATCGTGAGCAACCTCTGCTTCGACGCGCGCGTGCTGGGCGACTGGATCGCCCGTATCCGGCGCCGGGACGTCGTCCTGCCCGTGCACGTGGGTGTCGCCGGGCCGGTGCAGCGCGCCAAACTGCTCGCCATGGCGACGAAGATCGGCGTGGGGGAGTCAACGCGGTTCCTGACCAAGCACGCGTCGTGGTTCCTGCGCTTCGCCACACCCGGGGGCTACTCGCCCGAGAGGCTGCTGGGGCGCGCCCAGGAGGCCCTCACGGCGCCCTCCGCGGGCGTCGCGGGCCTCCATGTGTTCACGTTCAACCAGATCGCCGAGACGGAGCGATGGCGGCGGGCCATGCTGGACCGGCTCGCGGGCTGACGGGAACCGTATACGACGGGAGGGGGCGGGGCCGGAGTTCCGGCCCCGCCCCCTCCCGTCGTCGGACGACCCGGCGGACGACTCAGCGGAAGACGACCGTACGGTTGCCGTCCACCATCACACGGCTCTCGCTGTGCCACTTCACGGCGTGCGCCAGGACCTGCGCCTCGACGTCCCGGCCGACCGTGACCAGCTCACCGGGGTCGAGGGAGTGGTCCACGCGGACCACGTCCTGCTCGATGATCTGGCCTTCGTCCAGGTCCGAGGTGACGTAGTGCGCGGTCGCGCCGACCAGCTTCACTCCCCGGTCGTAGGCCTGGTCGTACGGCTTCGCTCCCTTGAAGCTGGGGAGGAAGGAGTGGTGGATGTTGATGGCGCGGCCCTCGAGCCGCTTGCACAGGTCGTCGGAGAGGATCTGCATGTAGCGGGCGAGCACGACGAGATCGACGTCCAGCTCGCGCACCAGCTCCAGCAGCCGCGCCTCCGCCTCGGGCTTGGTGTCCTTCGTCACAGGCACGTGATGGAAGGGGATCCCATAGGTGTCCGCCAGGCCTTCGAATTCCCGGTGATTGGAGACGATCGCCGGGATTTCTATGTTGAGGGAACCCGTGCGCCGGCGGAACAGCAGATCGTTCAGGCAGTGCCCGAACTTGGACACCATGATGAGCGTCCTCGTCGGGGTCGACGCGTCCCGCAGGGTCCAGGAGATCCGATAGGCGTCCGCGACCGGACCGAATCGGTAACGCAGATTTTTCAGATCGGCACTCGGGTCCGAGACGTCGAAGTGGACCCTCATGAAGAAGCGGCCCTGGAGGCGGTCGTCGAACTGCTGGCTCTCCAGGATGTTCCCGGAGTTCCGGACGAGGAAGCCGCTCACGGCGTGGACCAGTCCCGCGCTGTCGGGACAGGAAAGGGTGAGTACGTACTCACGGCCGGGTTGAGGTCGGGGGGACATGGGCCTCCTCCGTCGGTGCGTAATGCACAACTCTGTGAGCGATACGCAACATAGTTGGCCGGGATGGGGCCCCCGGTCAAGGTCTGCGGTCCAGGGAGAAGGGTCGAAAGGCCCCTTGCGAAATCGTCATCCGCCAACCTCTTGACGGATGTCCGTACATTGGCCAGGGTGTTCCACCACAAGCAATTGAATGCACGATGCGCAACGCATTTCAGCTGAAGGGCTTGGCGCGTGGCAGACCTGTATGTGGACGGTGAATGGCGGGAGCCGGTGGCCGGAGGCCGCCGTGACATCCGATGTCCCGCCGACGGAACGCTCTCCGCGACCGTATCGGAAGGGACGCGTCCCGACACCGAGGCGGCGATCGCCGCGGCCCGTCGGGCCTTCGACGAGGGCCCCTGGCCGCAGACCCCCGAGCGGGAGCGCGGTGCCCTGCTGTTGCGCACCGCCGATCTCATCGAGCGCGACGCCAAGCTGTTCGCCCGCGCCGAGTCCCTCGACACCGGCAAGCGCCTGGTGGAGAGCGAGTACGACATCGCCGACGTCGTCTCCTGCTTCCGATACTACGGGGGCCTCGGCGGAACCGACGCGGGCCGTGTGATCGACACCGGTCGCGACGACGCCGTGAGCCGTGTGGTCTACGAACCCGTCGGCGTCTGCGGGCTGATCACCCCCTGGAACTACCCCCTCCTCCAGGCGTCCTGGAAGGTCGCCCCCGCCCTGCTGGCCGGCAACACCTTCGTGCTGAAGCCCAGCGAGCTGACCCCCTCCACCTCCATCCTGCTGCTGAAGGCCCTGGAGGAGGCCGGACTCCCGGCCGGCGTCGGCAACCTCGTCCTGGGCGGCGGCCCCGAAGTGGGCGCCCCGCTCTCCGAGCACCCCGGCGTCGACCTGGTCTCCTTCACCGGCGGCCTGGAGACCGGCAAGCGGATCATGGCCACCTCCGCGGCGACCGTGAAGAAGGTGGCGCTGGAGCTCGGCGGCAAGAACCCCAACGTGATCTTCGCCGACGCCGACTTCGAGACGGCCGTCGACTTCGCCCTCACGGCCGTCTTCCTGCACTCGGGCCAGGTCTGCTCGGCCGGCGCCCGCCTGATCGTCGAGGACTCCCTGCACGACCGGCTCGTCGACGAGGTCGTGCGCCGGGCGCGCCAGATCCGCCTCGGCGGTCCCTTCGACCCCGACGCCGAGACCGGCGCGCTGATCTCCGCCCAGCACCTGGCCAAGGTCGAGGCGTACGTCGCGGCCGGCATCGCCGAGGGCGCCGTCCTGCGCTGCGGCGGCGAGCGCCCCACCGACCCCGCCCTCGCGGGCGGCCACTACTACCCGCCGACCGTCCTCGACGAGTGCCGGCAGGACATGCGCGTGGTCCACGAGGAGTCGTTCGGACCCGTGCTGACCGTGGAGCGCTTCACCGACGAGGACGACGCCGTACGGATCGCCAACGACACCGAGTACGGCCTGGCCGGCGCCGTCTGGACACAGGACGCCGGCAAGGCCCAGCGGGTCGCCCGGCGACTGCGTCACGGCACGGTGTGGATCAATGACTACCACCCCTATGTGCCGCAAGCGGAATGGGGTGGTTTCGGACACTCGGGCGTGGGCCGCGAGCTGGGACCGACCGGCCTGAACGAGTACCGAGAGCCCAAGCACATCTGGCAGAACATCCAACCCCGGCCGCAGCACTGGTTCCGCGGCTGAACGCCGAAAAGAGGGCGATCGTGACCCCCACGCAGACCGAGGTATCCCAGCGGCACGGCACACCTCAGGACGCTGACGGCGCTCCGGTGATCTCCGTGCGCAATCTGTGGAAGGTGTTCGGGCCGAAGGCCGAGCGGGTGCCGGGTGATGAGGAGCTGTGCGGCCTGACCCGGCGTGAGCTGATGGATCGGACCGGGTGTACGGCCGCGGTGCGTGATGTGAACTTCGACGTCCGCAAGGGCGAGGTGTTCGTGGTGATGGGCCTGTCGGGTTCGGGCAAGTCGACGCTGGTGCGGTGTCTGACGCGGTTGATCGAGCCGACGTCGGGTGAGCTGGTGTTCGAGGGGCAGGACATCCGGCAGGCGGACGCGGCGCGGTTGCGGGAGTTGCGGCGGCGGAAGTTCTCGATGGTGTTCCAGCATTTCGGGTTGTTGCCGCACCGTCGGGTGGTGGACAACGTGGCGTTCGGTCTGGAGATCCGGGGGATGGGGCGGGCGGAGCGGACGCAGCGGGCGCTGGAGGTGGTGGAGCTGGTCGGCTTGGCCGGCTACGAGAACTCCTACCCCGACCAGCTCTCCGGTGGTATGCAGCAGCGCGTCGGCCTCGCCCGCGCTCTGGCGGGCGACCCGGACGTGCTGTTCTTCGACGAGCCGTTCTCGGCGCTGGATCCGCTGATCCGGCGGGACATGCAGAACGAGGTCATCCGCCTGCACCACGAGGTCGGCAAGACCATGGTGTTCATCACCCACGACCTCTCCGAGGCCCTCAAGCTGGGGGACCGGATCCTGATCATGCGGGACGGGAAGATGGTCCAGTGCGGTACGGGTGATGAGCTGGTGGGGGCGCCGGCGGACGACTATGTGCGGGAGTTCGTGAAGGACGTGCCGCGGGGTGATGTGCTGACGCTGCGGTGGATCATGCGGGCGCCGGAGGACGGGGATGCGCTGGACGGGCCGGAGCTGGGTCCGGACGTGGTGGTGCGGGAGGCGACGCGGGCGGTGCTGGCGGCGGAGAAGCCGGTGAAGGTCGTCGAGGACGGCAAGCTGCTGGGGATCGTCGGGGACGAGGAGATCCTCGCGGTCGTCGCAGGGCAGGAAGGCGGCCGGTGATGACCGTCACCATCGAGAAACCGGACACGACGGAGACGGCCGAACAGACCGTCCCCGCCCAACCCGCCCGGAAGATCAGCCGGCCCGTGGTGATCGGTGCGATCCTCGTCGTCTGGCTGCTGCTCTTCGCCGTTCTGCGCGGCAGGCAGACCCTCACCCTGGCCGCGGCCGACCTGACGGGTCTGCACCGCTGGTTCAACGACGTCAACGACTCCATTGGCGCCAACCGCAACTCCAACCCGCTCTTCCTGTACTTCTTCAACGAGATCCGGCTGGTCATCGACACCCTGGTGACCTTCATCCAGGATCTGATCTCCCAGCCGTCCGACGTCCGGCCGGTCCCGCAGATCGGCTGGCTCGGGGTCGTCGGCATCGCGGGATACGTCTCCTGGGCCCTCGGGAACTGGCGGGTGGCCTTGCTGGCGGTGGCCGGGTTCACGTTCATGGGCTTGCAGGGTCTGTGGCAGGAGAGCATGGACACCCTGGCCCTGACCCTCTCCGCGGTCCTGGTCGCGCTGCTGTTCGCGATCCCGCTGGGGGTGTGGGCGGGACTGTCGGACCGCTTCAACCGGGTCGTGACACCGTTCCTGGACTTCATGCAGACGATGCCGACCTTCGTCTACCTGGCGCCCCTGACCCTGTTCTTCCTGATCGGCGGCGCCTCGGCCGTGATCGCCACGGCGATCTACGCGGCCCCGCCGGCGATCCGTATCACGGCACACGCCATCCGCTCGGTCCCCGAGACCACCGCGGAGGCTGCCGACTCCCTGGGCGCCACGCGCAGGCAGGCCCTGCTCAAGGTCCTGCTCCCGATGTCCAAGCGGACCGTGGTGATGGGCGTCAACCAGTCGATCATGGCGGCGCTCGCGATGGTCACGATCGCGGCGCTGATCGATGCTCCGGGTCTGGGCAAGACGGTGGTCCAGGCGCTGCAGTCGCTGGATGTCGGTACGGCGTTCAACGCGGGCCTGGCGATCGTGGTGATGGCGATCGTGCTGGACCGGGTCACCACCGCGGCCAGCGCGCGTGAGGAGAGCGCCCGGAACTCGAAGAACCGCTTCCTGAAGTGGCGCAAGCAGCTCCTGGGAGCGGGGGCCGCCGTGACGGCCGTACTGATCTACCTGTCGCACACCTATCTGTGGGCGGCGGAGTTCCCGGGGGAGGGCAGCACGGGAAGCGCGATTGCGAGCGCCGCCGACACAGCCACGACCTGGGCGCAGGACAACCTGTCGGGTCTGACCAATGCCTTCCGCGACGCGATCACCAACGGTCTGCTCAACCCGTTCCAGACGCTGCTGACTGATTCGCCGTGGTGGGTGGTGGCCGGGGTGCTGGTCTCGCTCGCCGTCGTGCTCGGCGGCTGGCGGGCCGGGGTGACCACGGTGGTGTGCGTGGGCCTGCTGGTCGGCACGGGCATGTGGTCGGACGCGATGACCACTCTGGCCTCGACCCTCGTGGCGACGGTGCTGGTGATGGCGCTGGGCATCGTGTTCGGGGTGTGGATGGGGCGCAGCCGGATGGTGGACCGGGTGATGCGGCCGAGTCTGGACGCGGCGCAGGTCATGCCGCCGTTCGTCTATCTCGTGCCGTTCCTGGCGCTGTTCGGCGCGACCCGGTTCACGGCGATCGTCGCCGCGATCGTGTACGCCGCGCCGGTCGCGATGAAGATCATCGCGGATGGGGTGCGGGCGGTGCCGCAGACGACGGTGGAGGCGGCGACCTCGGCCGGGTGCAACACCTGGCAGATCATCACCAAGGTTCAACTGCCGATGTCACGCAGTGCTCTGACCCTTGCCACGAACCAGGGTCTGATCTACGTGCTGTCGATGGTTGTGGTGGGCGGCCTGGTGGGGGCGGGCGCCCTCGGCTACGACGTGGTGGCCGGTTTCTCGCAGGGCCAGTTGTACGGGAAGGGACTGGCGGCGGGTCTCGCCATCGTCCTTCTCGGCGTCATGTTCGACCGGATCACTCAGGCAGCGGCGCGACGCGCGAGCGCATAAGGAGCAGGACACCATGGCAAGACACTGGCGTGCCGGCGCGGCCGGCCTGGCCGTCCTCGGACTCACCCTCACCGCGTGCGGTGGCGCGAAGGTCGGCGAGGACTCCTCGGGTTCGGGCAGCTCCAGCGGCTCCGGAAAGTGCGGCACCTTCAACCTCGCGGTCAACCCGTGGGTGGGCTACGAGGCGGACGCGGCGGTCGTCGCGTACGTCGCACAGCACGAGCTCGGCTGTACGGTCAACAAGAAGGACCTCAAGGAAGAGATCGCCTGGCAGGGCTTCGGAACCGGCGAGGTCGACGCCGTCCTGGAGAACTGGGGCCACGACGACCTGAAGAAGAAGTACATCACCGATCAGAAGACGGCCGTGGAGGCCGGCTCGACCGGCAACAAGGGCATCATCGGCTGGTACGTGCCGCCGTGGCTGGCGAAGGCGCACCCGGACATCACGAACTGGGAGAACCTGAACAAGTACGCGGCCAACTTCAAGACCTCGGAGTCGGGCGGCAAGGGTCAGCTCCTGGACGGTGACCCGTCGTACGTCACCAACGACGAGGCGCTGGTGAAGAACCTGAAGCTGGACTTCAAGGTGGTGTACGCGGGCAGTGAGACGGCGCTCATCCAGGCCTTCCGCAAGGCGGAGAAGGACAAGGAATGGGTGATCGGCTACTTCTACGAGCCGCAGTGGTTCCTGTCCGAGGTCCCGCTCGTCAAGGTCAGCCTGCCCAAGTACACGGACGGCTGTGACGCCGACGCCGCGAAGGTCGCCTGTGACTACCCCGTCTACGACCTGGACAAGATCGTCAGTGCGAAGTTCGCCAAGTCAGGCAGCCCGGCCTACGACCTGGTGAAGAACTTCAACTGGACGAATGACGACCAGAACCTGGTGGCCAAGTACATAGCGGAGGAGAAGATGACCCCCGACGCGGCGGCCAAGAAGTGGGTCGACGCCAACGCCGACAGGGTGAAGGCCTGGATCAAGTAGCCCTGTCTCCAGGCCGGTCGATCATGCCCGGCGGGCGGTGCGCGTGGCTGCGCATCGCCCGCCGGGCATCGCTGTGTCCAGGCACCCCTGCGAGCTGCTCTTCCGGCTGTTCAACGACGTCCCGGGACCTCTTGACACCCCTCTCCGGGGCGGGCACATTGAGTTGCGCAAACTGAAGCGCGTTGCGTAAACAGCAACTGAACCGGTTGGGCCGGTTTGATTCGGAGGTGCGGCGATGGCGGGACCCCGAGTGGTGATCATCGGTGCGGGTGTCGTGGGTGCGGCGCTGGCGGACGAGATCTCCGCGCGTGGCTGGACCGAGGTGACGGTGGTCGACCAGGGCCCGCTGCCGGCGACCGGGGGCTCGACGTCACACGCTCCGGGTCTGGTCTTCCAGACGAACTCCTCGAAGACGATGACGGAGCTGGCGCGCTACACGGTGGAGAAGTTCTGCTCGCTGGATGTGGACGGCAAGCCGTGTTTCCTCCAGGTCGGTGGTCTGGAGGTGGCCACCACCCCTGAGCGTCTGACCGAACTGCGGCGCCGGCACGGCTGGGTGACCGCGTGGGGTGTCGAGGCCGAGCTGCTGACGGCCGAGGAGTGCGTGGAGCGGCACGGGCTGCTCGACGGGGAGAAGGTGCTGGGCGGTCTGCTGGTGCCGACGGACGGTCTGGCCAAGGCGGTCCTGGCGGTGGAGGCGCAGATCCGCAGGGCGACGGAACGCGGTGTCCGCTTCCTCGCTCGCCACGAGGTCCTCGACGTTCTCCACGCCGACGGTGAGGTCAGCGGGGTGCTGACCGATCAGGGGGAGATCCCCGCGGACATCGTGGTGTGCTGTGCGGGGATCTGGGGTCCGAAGATCGCCCGGATGGTGGGGATGAACCTGCCGCTGACCCCGCTGGCGCACCAGCTGGCCTGGACCGGTCCGATCCCGGCACTGGCCGGACAGCAGCAGGAGGCGGTGCGTCCGATCCTGCGTCACCAGGACGCCGACCTGTACTACCGCGACCGTTTCGACGGCCTGGGCATCGGCTACTACGGCCACCGCCCGATGCCGATCTCGGCCGACGACATCCTCTCCGTGGACGAGGCCGAGGCGATGCCGTCGGTGCTGAAGTTCACCGAGGAGGACTTCGAGACCGCCTGGAGCGAGACCCAGGCCCTCCTCCCCGCGACGCGGGAGGCGAAGGTCGAGGAGGGCATCAACGGCCTGTTCTCCTTCACCACCGACAACTTCCCCCTGCTGGGCGAGTCCCAGGACGTCAGGGGCTTCTGGGTCGCCGAAGCCGTCTGGGTCACCCACTCCGCGGGCGTCGGCCGCGCCATGGCGGAGTGGCTGGTGGACGGCTACTGCTCCTCGTTCGACCTGCACGAGTGCGACGTCAACCGGTTCGAGCCGCATCAGCTGTCTCCGGAGTACGTGCTGGCGCGGGACTGCCAGAACTTCGTCGAGGTCTACGACATCCTCCACCCGCTGCAGCCCTCCGGCGACCCGCGCCCGATCCGCACCAGCCCTTTCCACACCCGGCAGAAGGAGCAGGGCGCGTTCTTCCTGGAGGCCAACGGCTGGGAGCGCCCGCACTGGTACGAGGCCAACGCGCCCCTGGTCGAGGGCCGCAGTATCCCGACCCCCAACGAGTGGGCGGCGCAGTTCTGGTCGCCGATCGTGGGCGCGGAGGCACAGGCCACCCGGGAAACCGTCGCGATGTACGACATGACCGCGCTGAAGCGGCTGGAGGTCAGCGGCCCGGGCGCGGCCGACTTCCTGGAGCGGCTGACCACCAGCAAGGTCGCCAAGTCGGTCGGATCCGTCACCTACACCCTGTTCCTGGACCACGACGGCGGCATCCGCAGTGACGTCACGGTGGCCCGCCTGGGCCGTGACCTCTTCCAGATCGGCGCGAACGGCAACGTGGACCTGGACTGGCTGACCCGGCACCTGCCCGCCGACGGCACCGTCCAGGTCCGGGACATCACCGCCGGGACCTGCTGCATCGGCCTGTGGGGCCCGCTGGCCCGCAAGGTCCTGCAGCCCCTGACCGACACCGACTTCTCCAACGACGGGCTGAAGTACTTCCGCGCCCAGCGCGCCTACATCGGCTCCGTCCCCGTCACCGCGATGCGCCTGTCGTACGTCGGTGAGCTCGGCTGGGAGCTGTACACCACCGCCGACCAGGGCCAGAAGCTGTGGGACACCCTGTGGGCCGCGGCCGAGCCGCTGGGCGGGATCGTCGCCGGGCGGGGGGCGTTCAACAGTCTGCGGCTGGAGAAGGGCTACCGCTCCTTCGGCACCGACATGACCTACGAGCACGACCCCTACGAGGCCGGGATCGCCTTCGCGGTCAAGCTCGACAAGGGCGACTTCATCGGCCGGGAGGCGTTGGAGCGGCGCAAGGAGAACGTGCGGCGCAGGCTGGCGTGTCTGACCATCGACGACCCGCACTCGGTCGTCATGGGCAAGGAACCCGTCTACGACGGTGACCGCCCGGTCGGCTATGTGACCAGCGCGGCCTACGGCTACACCGTCGGCAAGGGCATCGCCTACGCCTGGCTGCCGGCCGACCTCGCCGTCCCCGGCACCGCCCTCCACATCGGCTACTTCGACCAGCGCGTCGACGCGGTCGTCGCCGAGGAGCCCCTGTTCGACCCGTCCATGTCCCGCCTGCGCGGCTGAGCGAACCCGGAGACGCCCGATGAGCCCTCGTACCCCCGGCGCCGAGCTTCCGGACCACCCCGACTGGCTGTGGCGGACGCCCGAGCCGAAGCGGTCGTACGACGTCGTGATCGTGGGTGGTGGCGGTCATGGTCTGGCCACCGCGCACTATCTGGTGAAGAACCACGGCATCACGAATGTGGCGGTGCTCGAGAAGGGGTGGCTGGCGGGCGGCAACATGGCCCGCAACACCACGATCATCCGCTCGAACTACCTGTGGGACGAGAGCGCGGGCATCTACGAGCACGCCCTGAAGCTCTGGGAGGGCCTGGAGGAGGAGCTGGACTATCCGATCCTGTTCTCCCAGCGGGGCGTGCTGAACCTGGCGCACAGTCTTCAGGACGTGCGCGACAGCGTGCGCCGCGTGGAGGCCAACCGCCTCAACGGGGTGGACGCGGAGTGGCTGGACGCCGAGCAGGTCAAGGAAGTCTGCCCGATCGTCAACATCTCGCCGGATGTGCGCTATCCGGTCCTGGGCGCCACCTATCAGCCGCGGGCGGGCATCGCCAAGCACGACTACGTGGCGTGGGGCTTCGCGCGGTCGGCGGACGCGGCGGGTGTGGACATCATCCAGAACTGCGAGGTCACCGGTCTGGACGTGGTCGGCGGCCGGGTGGTCGGCGTCCAGACCACCCTGGGGCCGATCGCGGCGGGCAAGGTGGCCCTGTGCTCCGCCGGCCACACCTCGGTCCTGGCCGCGATGGCGGGGATCGAGCTTCCCGTCCAGAGCCACCCGCTCCAGGCGCTCGTCTCCGAGCTGCTGGAGCCGGTGCATCCGACGGTGGTCATGTCCAACGCGGTGCATGTGTACGTCAGTCAGGCGCACAAGGGCGAGCTGGTGATGGGGGCGGGGATCGACGCCTACAACTCCTACACCCAGCGCGGGGCGTTCCACATCATCGAGGAACAGATGTCCGCGGCCCTGGAACTGTTCCCGGTCTTCGCGCGGGCTCATGTGCTGCGGACCTGGGGCGGGATCGTGGACGTGAGTCCGGACGCCTCGCCGATCGTGGGTCTGAGCCCGGTGGACGGTCTCTACCTCAACTGCGGCTGGGGGACGGGCGGTTTCAAGGCCACCCCGGGCGTGGGCTGGGTCTACGCCCACACCATCGCCCACGACAGCCCGCACGCGCTGAACGCCCCGTTCTCGCTCGACCGTTTCACCACCGGCGCGCTCGTTGACGAGCACGGCGCCGCCGCCGTGGCCCACTAGGACACCACCGGACACTTTGGGAGCCGATCCATGCTGCTCATCCCCTGCCCGTGGTGCGGGCCCCGTGACGAGGCCGAGTTCCACTACGGCGGCCAGGCTCACGTGCCCTATCCGGAGAACCCGGCGGAGCTGTCCGACGAGGAGTGGGCCCGTTACCTGTTCTTCCGCGACAACCCCAAGGGGCCCTTCGCCGAACGCTGGAGCCACTCGGCGGGCTGCCGCCGCTGGTTCAACGCGGTCCGCGACACCTCCACCAACGAGATCCTGGCCGTGTACCGCTCCGGGGAGGAACGCCCGGAGCGGCCGGCGCCGCGCCCGGTCACCGCTCAGCCCAGCCCGCCTCATGCAGCCGGTCCGGCGTCCGAGGACGCGGCCGGGACCCCGGCAGGGCTGAGCGTGGGCGCGGAGTCCCCGGCAGGCTTCCGGCACCCGATGCTCGGCCGCATCGACCGCGACACCCCTCTCACCTTCACCTTCGACGGCACCGAGTACCAGGGCTACCGGGGCGACACCCTCGCCTCCGCCCTGCTCGCCAACGGAGTGATCCAGGCGGCGACGAGCATCAAGCTCGGCCGGCCGAGGGGCATCTTCTCCGCCGGTGTCGAGGAACCCAACGCCGTGATCCAGATCGAGGCCCCGTTCCCGGAGCCGATGCTGCCCGCGACCGCGGTGGAGCTCTACGACGGCCTGGTGGCGAGCAGCCTGCCCGGTCAGGGCCGACTGGCGACCGAGCCGGATCCGGCCCGCTACGACGCCGTGCACGCCCACTGCGACCTGCTGATCGTGGGCGCCGGTCCGGCGGGCCTGGCGGCCGCGGCCGCGGCCGCCCGCTCCGGCGCCCGGGTGATCCTGGCCGACGACCAGCCGGAGCCCGGCGGCAGCCTCCTGGGCAGCGGTGAGCACCTCGGCTGGGTGCGGGAGGTCGGCGCGCTGCTCGAAGCCGCCCCGGAAGTCCGCGTTCTGCCGCGCACCACGGTGTTCGGCCACTACGACGACAACCACCTCCTCGCCGTGGAGCGCCGCACCAACCACCTCGGCGCGGCGGCTCCGGCGAAGGTCTCTCGCGAGCGGGTGTGGCGGATCCGGGCGCGCCGGGTGGTCCTGGCCACCGGCGCCCACGAGCGTTCCCTCGCCTTCGCGGACAACGACCGGCCCGGGGTGATGCTGGCCGCCTCGGCCCGCACCTATGTGCACCGGCACGGAGTCCTGCCCGGCCGCCGTGCGGTCGTCCTCACGACGAACGACAGCGCGTACACGGCGGCCCTGGACCTGCGTGCCGCCGGGGTGGACGTCGCGGCGGTCGTCGACACCCGCACGGACGCGGGGGAGTGGGGCCGCCGCGCCGAAGCCGCCGGCATCGAGGTGCTGACCGGCCACGCCGTGATCGGCACCGAGGGCGAGGCCCGCCTGAGCGCCGTGACCGTCGCCCCGTTCGGCGAGACCGAGGGCGGCCGGGAGTTCGCGGCCGATCTCCTGCTGGTCTCGGGCGGCTGGAACCCCGTCGCGCATCTGTTCAGCCAGTCCGGCGGCAAGCTCCGCTACGACGACGCCCTCGGCTCCTTCGTCCCCGACACCGGCCGTCAGGCCGTCGAGGTCGCGGGCTCCGCGAGCGGCGTGCTCGACCTGCCCACCGTGCTCGCCCAGGGCGCCGCGGCGGCCGCACGCGCCCTGGAGGCCGAGGGCTACACCCCCGAGCAGCCCGCCCTCCCGGACGTGACCGCGTCGCCGTACACCGCGCCGATGCACGTGTTCACGGTCCCGGGCCGGGACGGCGCCCCGCGTTTCGTGGACCTCCAGCGCGATGTCACGATCGAGGACCTGACCCGCGCGACGGGCGCGGGGCTGCGGTCGGTGGAGCACACCAAGCGCTACACCACGGCCGGCACCGCCAACGACCAGGGCAAGACGGCCGGCGTCCTGGCCAGTGGCGTGGTCGCCGAACTCCTCGGCGTGGACGTCTCCGCGCTCGGCACCACCACCTTCCGCCCGCCCTATGTCCCGGTCTCCTTCGCGGCGCTCGCCGGCCGTGACCGGGGCGTGCTCAGCGACCCCGTCCGCACCACCGCGCTGCACGACTGGCATGTGATGCAGGGGGCGCTGTTCGAGAACGTCGGCCAGTGGAAGCGCCCCTGGTACTACCCGCTGAGCGGCGAGGACATGGAGACCGCGGTGCTGCGCGAGTGCGCCGCCGCCCGTGAGGGCGTCGCCTTCATGGACGCCTCCACCCTCGGCAAGATCGACGTGCAGGGCCCCGACGCGGGCGCCTTCCTCGACATGCTCTACACGAACATGATGAGCACCCTGAAGCCCGGGATGATCCGCTACGGCGTCATGTGCCGCCCGGACGGCATGGTCTTCGACGACGGCACCGTCATCCGCCTCACCGCGGACCGCTTCCTGGTGACCACCACCACCGGCAACGCCGCCACCGTCCTGGACTGGATGGAGGAATGGCTCCAGACCGAATGGCCCCACCTGCGGGTCCACTGCACCTCCGTCACCGAACAGTGGGCCACCGTCGCCCTCGTCGGCCCGAAGTCCCGCGACGTCCTGGGCTCGCTGGCACCCGAACTGGCCGTCGGCAACGACGACTTCCCCTTCATGGCCTGGCGCGACACCACCGTCGTCGGCATCGAGGCCCGCGTCTGCCGGATCAGCTTCTCCGGTGAACTCGCCTACGAGATCAACGTCTCCCCCTGGCACGCCCTCACCCTCTGGGAAGCCGTGTACGAGGCGGGGGTGGCGTACGGCATCACCCCCTACGGCACCGAGACCATGCACGTCCTGCGCGCCGAGAAGGGCTACCCCATCATCGGCCAGGACACCGACGGCACCATCACCCCCCAGGACCTCGGCATGGGCTGGGCGGTGTCGAAGAAGAAGCCCGACTTCCTCGGCAAGCGGTCCTTCGCCCGCCCCGACACCCTGCGCGCCGACCGCAAGCACCTCGTCGGCCTCCTCCCCGAGGACCCCGCCGACTTCCTCCCCGAAGGCACCCACCTGGTCGCCGACAGCGTCCTGCCGCCCCCGCCGGTCCCGATGCTCGGCCACGTCACCTCCAGCTACCGCAGCGCCGCCCTCGGCCGCACCTTCGCCCTCGCCCTGATCAAGGGCGGCCGCGACCGCGTCGGCGAACGCCTCTACGCCCCCGTCGGCGACCGGCTCGTCCCGGTCACCGTCACCGGCCCCGTCCTCTTCGACCCCGAGGGAGCCCGCCGCGATGGCTGACCCGACTCTCACGCCCCGCAGCCCCCTGCTGAGCGCCAAGGACCGGCTGGCCGACGCCACCCGCGCCTCCCACGGCCGGGTCCGCCTCGCCGAACTGCCCTTCCTCACCCAGATCGGCCTGCGCCTCGACCCCAAGGGCCCGGCCGCCGACGCGGTCGGTGTCGCCCTCGGCGTCCCCCTGCCCCTCGAACCCAACACCGTCACCGGCGCCCGCGAGCTGACCGTGCTCTGGCTCGGCCCCGACGAATGGCTCGTCGTGGGCGAGCCCGGGACCTCACGCGCGCTGGAGGACTGTATCCGGGAAGCCGCCGGGGACGAACCGGTGTCCGTCACGGACGTCTCCGCCCAGCGCACCACCCTCCTCGTCACCGGCCCGCACGCCCGCGACCTCCTGGCCCACGGCTGCTCCCTCGACCTGCACCCCCGCGGCTTCGGGCCGGGCCGCTGTGCGCAGACCACCCTCGGCCGCACCCAGGTCGTCCTCGTCGCCCGGGACCGGCCCGATGCCGGATTCTGGATTCTCGTGCGTTCCTCGTTCGCCGGCTACCTCACGGACTGGCTGCTGGACGCCGCCTCCGAGTACCTGTGACCACCGCTGTCACCGTGCTGGGCTAGAGTCTCGCCTCGACCTCGGTCGGACGTCCCGGCCGGGGCGGCACGCTGGGGGTACGGCACATGGGGCCCGGAAGAATCGCACTGTCCGGCTACGAGGTCCAGGAGGTCCTGGGCCAGGGCGGGTTCGCCACGGTGTACCGGGCCAGGCAGGTGGCCGTGGGCCGGGAGGTCGCGCTGAAGGTGGACAGCAGGGTGCTGTCCACCCCGCGCGACCGGCAGCGCTTCCTGCGCGAGGTCACGGCGGCCGGACAGCTCTCCGGGCATCCGCACGTGGTCCCCGTGTACGACGCCGGGGTGCTGGCCGACGACCGGCCGTACATGGTCCTGGAGTTGTGCCCGGGCGGTTCGCTGGGCGAGCGGCTGCACCGGCAGGGCGCCTTCCCGCCGAAGGAGGCGCGGGACATCGGCGTGGGGCTCGCGGACGCCGTGGCCGCCGCGCACGCCGCCGGGGTGCTGCACCGCGACATCAAGCCCGGCAACGTGATGGTCAACCGGTACGGCGGGGTGGCCCTCACCGACTTCGGGCTCGCGGCCATGCCCCGCCCCGGGCGCGAACTGTCCGTGACCCGCGAGGCGCTGACCCCCGCCTACGCCCCGCCCGAGGCCTTCCACCTGGCCGAGCCCGGCCCGGCCGGTGATGTGTACTCCCTGGCCGCCACGCTCTACGCCCTGCTGCGCGGCTTCCCGCCGCACCACCCGGACGACGGGACCCAGCTCAGCCTCGCCGAACTGATCGTGCGTCACACCTGGCCGTACGTCCCGCTGCAGGGCATGCCGGCGGCCCTCAACGAGGTGCTCCGGCACGCGCTGGCCACGGACCCGGCCGAGCGGCTGTCCGACGCGGCCGCCTTCCGGGACGCCCTCGCCGCCGTCGACCTCGACACGGTCGCCCTGGGCGGTCCCGGCGCTCCCGGCGGCTTCGGACCGGCCCCGACCATGACCACCGTGCCGTACCACCGCGACGCGCCGCGCGTCCGGGACGCGATCCCCGCCTCCACGGTGGCCCCGGGCCGGGCCGGCGGAGGGGGCGGTACGACCGTGGCCACCGCGCCGGGCGGCGGTGAGGGCGGGCGCAAGGGCGGGCGGAACACGCGGCTGATCGCCCTGCTGGCGGCCGTCGTCGTCTCCGTGACCGTGTCGGTCACCGTGGTCACCAACCAGTACTTCGGCTCGGACGACGGCGGCGCCTCCGGGGCGGCGGCGCCCTCCTCCGGAGCCACCGCCGAGGACAAGGGCACTTCCGGGTTCGGCGTGCCCACCACGACCGTGAACTGCCCCGCGACGGGCATCGACGGCGTGGGCGGCCGGTGTGTCGCGAGCCCGGAGTGCTGGAGCGGCATCGTCGACATCTCCGGCATCGTCACGGTCAGCCGCGCGGACTGCGCCGCCGAGCACGTGTGGGAGACCTTCGCGATCGCCCCGCTGCCCGAGGACGGCATGACGAACAACGCCCGGGACCTGATCAAGCATCCGGACGTCAAGGCGCTCTGTTCGCAGACGGTGATGACAGCGACCATGCTCCCCGAGGGGCGCAAGATCGCGAAGGAGTGGCAGACCGACATCATCCCGCCCACGGCCTCGGAGTGGGACAAGGGCCTGCGGGTCTTCCGCTGTGTGGCCGCGGCCCGCACGGAGAGCGGACAGAAGACGGGGAGCCAGTTCGCCGTGGCGAACTGACCCCCTGTCACCTGGTCTGCCTACTGGACGAGTTCCCAGTCCTGTGAACCGTCGGTGGCGGCGGTCTGCAGGGTGAGCTGTCCTCCGGCGGTCGCACCGGTCAGGTACAGGCTCGTGTTCTTGACCGACTGCAGTCGGTAGAAGCCGTCGCTCGTCCTGATCAGGTTCCAACTGCCGGTCTTGCTGTTGTCGACCCACTGGCCGATCTTCTGGCCGGCCGTCGCGTTCCCGGTCCAGACGGCCGCCGCGCGTCCGCCCGCCTTGTTGAGCAGGGTCGTGCCGCCCTGCGGCTCGGTCGTCACATGCCAGTACTGGGTGTCCGGGTTCGCCGCCGAGCCGGGGGCCTCCAGCCGGACGTCGGGCACGTCCCCGTTGCCGAGGTTCGCGTCGTTCGTCTTGCCACCGGTGCCGATGACCTGGTCCGTCTTCCGGTTGACCACCTGGTAGTAGGCGCCGTCCGAGTGACCGAGGTCGACCTCGGCGAACTTGAGTGTCGACGTTCCCTGGTTGTTGAGCAGGGCGAGACGGCCGGTGCCCTCGACGTACTGCAGGTTGCGGCTGTAGGCGCCGGGCGAGGTCGTCTGGTACTCCTTCCACGCGCCGTCGCCGCGTCCGTTCTCGTTGACCCAGACGCTGCCGCTGCCGGCGGCGTTGTAGACCAGACGCCCGCCGGGAAGCCGGACGAGGACCGGGCTGCCTCCGGTGGCGAGCGCGTGGGATCCGGGGTCGAGCGGCAGACCGGTGACCGACGTGCCCGTGGCAGAGCCGAGGAAGAACTTCAGCGGGTCGTCGGCGATCTGGTAGCGGGTGTTGGCTCCGCCGCCCCAGTACTCGTAGGTGATCATCCACTTGCCGTCCGTCATCCGGACCACGTTGGTCATACCGGGACGGCCGCCGCCGATCTCGGTCTTGCCGCCGCCCATGTCCTGGGTCAGGCCCGCGATGTCGACGACCGGGGCGCTCCACGCCGCGCCCCGGCCGTCCCAGGTCCGGTGGACCAGGATCTGGCCACCCGAATCCGTGGCCGTGTCGTTGGCGGGGTCCAGGGTGGGGACGCCGGTCGTCGCGTCGAAGCCGGTGTAGTCGTTCTCGTCGGAGTAGTAGCAGACCAGCTTGCCCTTGTAGACCATCAGGTACGGCTCCCAGAGGGGATCGACCTGCCGGTTCGTGTTCGCGGCGGCGATGTTCTGCCCGACCGCGCCCGCGCTGCCGCCCTGCCAGCCACCCGTGGCGACGACGTTGAGCACCTTCCAGCTCGCGCCGTCGTCGGTGCTGGAGTACAGGGCGATCGCCAGGTCCCTGCGGTCGCCGTCGTTGGACGGCGTCCAGTTCGGGTCGGCCGCCTTGTGCTCCGTGTAGTAGGCGTCGTCGCCCGAGACCACGCTCGCCAGCAGCAGCGTGCCCTGTTTCAGGTCGCCGACGTCCTGCGGAAGGACGTACAGGTACGGGTTGGTCCAGTTGCTCGTGTACTTCGCGTACTTGGGGTCGCCGGAGAGATAGGCCGGGGCCTTGACCTCCGACAGCGGCTGCCAGGTCGTGCCGTGGTCGTCGCTCCGGTACACCGGGAGCGTCTGTCCGTCGGCGCTGCCCGACGCGGGCACCACCGTGGACCTCTCGAACGCGGCGACCAGCCGTCCGCTCGGCAACTGCGCCGACTTCGGGTAGATCGCGCAGTTGCCGCGCCCCTTCAGACACGGCTCGCTGCCGAGCTGGTACAGGATCCCGCCCGTCGGGTCGTACGCCCGCGCGCTGGACAGGGGGATCACCAGCAGCGCCGACACCGCGCCGAGGCCCCCCAGCACTCTGGCGAGTCTTCTTCTGTGCACAGCCCCTCCTCGGGGACGGGGTCAGGAGTGGTCGTCCGGGCCGGCCACGAGGACGCGCACGTCCCACGGGCCGAGGTCGAGCGCGGTGCCCGCCGGGACGGATCCGCCGTCCAGGGCGTCGGTGAGGTCCACCGGAGCGGTCGGGCGCGCGGGCTCCCAGCTCCAGTTGTGGACGATATGGACGCGGCGTCCGTCCGGGGAGGTGCCGGTCGTCGCCGTCACGGAGGCCGGCAGGTCCCGCCAGCCGCTCCGCGCCCGTGGCGCCAGCCACTCGGCGAGCGCACGGGCCAGCTCACGGCCGGGGACCGTGCCCACGCAGGTGACCCGGCCCGCGCCGTGCGGGCGGGTGGTGACCGCGGGCCAGCGGCCGAAGTGCGGATGGACGTACTCCACGAGCGCTTCGGCGTCGGTGACCGTCAGCGCGTCGGCCCAGCGGGTCGCCGTCGCGGACTCCGGCAGCGGCAGCGGGCCCCCGGGCACCGCACGCACCGGCACCGGCCGGGCCAGGTTGCTGAACTCGTCGTAGTGCAGCCCCGCCGCCTCGACCAGCCGGGGCGGCGCCTGCACGTGACGGGCCCGGGCCTCGTGGTCGGCGTACGCGGTGCGCGGGCCCAGCACCAGATGGCCGCCCGCCGCCGCGTACGCCGCGAGCCAGTCGACCGTCGCGTCGTCGACCACGTACAGCGCCGGCACGACGAGGACCGGGTGACGCTCCACCGCCTCCTCGGGGGTCGGGCCGGGCCGTTCGCCGCGCGGGTCGTGCAACTGCCGGGCGTGGACCATCCGCACCTGCCGTCCGGCGTCGAAGGCGCCGCGGTAGAACGGGTCCAGGATGCGGTGGTAGGAGGCGGGGTCCGGCGAGCCGTCCGGCTTCGACAGCGCCGGGTGCTGCTGCATCAGCCACTTGCTGGGCAGCGAGTACACGAGCGTGACGTCGGCGTCCGGCTCCAGACCCGCGACCAGCGGGCCCGCCGTCGCGAACTCCGCGCCCAGCCGGGCGATCTCGGCGTACGTCCGCCCCGGACGGCCGCTGTGCGGGAGGACCCCGCCCCAGTACGTCTCCGCCCCGAAGCGCAGCGTCTGCCACTGCCAGTACTCGATCATCCGGGCCCCGCGCGCCACCAGCGCCCAGGCGGCCTGCCGCCACTGGCCGTCGAAGGCCGGGCGGTTGTCCCACGCCATGCCGATGGAGTTGGCGTTGGTCTCGGTGACCAGGAACGGCGCCTGCCGGGAGGCGAACATCCAGTCCGCGGTCTGGTACATCGACCACACCCCGGTGGTCTTCCAGAGCTGCTCGTGGTCCTCGGGGGTGGGGTCCGGGAGCAGCAGGCCGTCCTGCATGTCGTAGTACGGGTTGCCCGCCGCGATGTCGAGGGCGTCCGTCATCTCGTCGTCCTCCACCCCCTGGCGGGTGTACGAGATGCAGGTGGTGACGAACTGCTCCGGACCGGCGTACTCGCGTACGATGTCGGCCTGCCAGGCGATGAACTCGGTGACCTGCCGGGCCTGGAACTCCCGCCACGCCAGGTCGTACTGGGGCTGTGCGTTGCCGTCCGGCGTCCACAGATCGGCCCAGTCGGACAGCCGGTGCGACCAGTACACCAGGCCCCATGCGCGGTTCAGGGTCTCCACGTCGCCGTACCTGGCGCGCAGATGGTCGACGAACCGCTGGAAGACGCCCCGGTTGTGCAGCAGGTGCAGTCCCGGCTCGTTGTCGACCTGGAAGCCGATGACCGCCGGATGGTCCGCGTACCGGGCGACGATCTTCCGGATCACCCGCTCGGCGTGGAACCGGAATGCCGGGTGGGTGATGTCCACCTCCTGGCGGGCACCCCAGCCGAGGCGCCGGCCGGTGGCGTCCTCGCCGGTGATCTCGGGGTACAGCCGGGCCAGCCACGGCGGCACGGCGTAGGTCGGGGTGCCGAGGACGACGGAGATACCGCGCTCATGGGCGCCGTCGAGGACGGGCTGGAGCCACTCCAGGTCGAAGCGGCCGTTCTCCGGCTCCCAGGTCGACCAGACGGACTCGCCGACCCGGATGACGGTGAACCGTGCCTCGGCCATCAGGTCGAGGTCGGTCTTGAGCTGCTCGTCCGAGGGCACCTCGGGCGCGTACTCGGGGTGGTACTCGTGGTAGTAGGCGGCACCGAACAGGACGCGGGCGGGCAGTTCCGCCATGAAGAAACCTCCGGAGGACAGGGAAGGGGGGTGTTGCCTGACGCGCCTATTGCTTGACGCCGCCCGCGGCCAGACCGCTCTGCCAGTAGCGCTGGAGCATCAGGAAGGCCACGACGAGGGGGACGATCGAGAGCAGGGAGCCGGTCACGACGAGCGCCAGCATGTCGCTGCTGGAGCCGGCGCCGCCGTTCTGCGCCTGCGCGGCCCAGGACGACAGACCGACGGTCACCGGGTAGAGATCCGGGTCGTTCAGCATGATCAGCGGCAGGAAGTAGTTGTTCCAGGTCGCCACCAGCGTGAACAGCAGCACGGTGACCAGGCCGGGGCCCAGCAGCCGCAGCGCGATCCGCGCGAAGATCCGCACCTCGCCCGCGCCGTCGATGCGGGCCGCCTCCAGCAGGCTGTCCGGTACGGCGTCCTCGGCGTAGATCCGCATCAGGTAGAGCCCGAAGGGGTTCACCAGCGACGGCAGGATGACCGCCCAGGGCGTGTTGACCAGGCCCGCCTTCGCGAACAGCAGATAGGTCGGGATCGCGAGGGCCGTGGTCGGGACCATGACCGCGCCGAGGACGAGGTTGAAGGCGAGCCGGTCGCCGCGGAAGCGGAACTTCGCGAACCCGTACCCTCCGGCGGCGGCCAGCAGCGCCGCCCCGACCGCGCTGACGACGGCGTACACGACCGTGTTCAGCAGCCAGTGCAGGAACACGCCGTCGTCCTGGGCGAAGGTCGCCCGGATGTTCGCCAGTAGCTGCGGGGCGTGGGAGAACCAGAGCCCGAAGCTGTTGAACAGGTCCTGGGTGCTCTTGGTGGAGGCGATGAGCAGCCAGAACAGCGGGAGGAGGAAGTAGGCCAGGGCGGCCAGCATGGCGATCGTGAGGGGGGTGCTGCGGCGGGTCCGGCGCGCCCTCGTCCGGGAGGTGCGCGCCGGCCGCGCGGCGTCCGGCGCGACCGTCGCCGGGGGAGTGGTGGTCGTCATGGGGTCCTCCTGCGGTTCGCGGTGAGCAGGACGCCGTAGGAGGCGGCCACGATGACGAGGCCCAGGAGGAAGGAGACCGTCGCCGCGTAGTTGACCTGCTGACCGGTGAACGCGAGGGAGTAGGCGTACAGGTTGGCGGTGTACGAGCTGCTGATCACGTCCGGGGCGATCTTCATCAGCAGGTTCGGCTCGTTGAAGAGCTGGAAGCTGCCGATGACCGAGAACAGCAGGGTGAGCAGCAGGGCGGGCCGCAGGGCCGGCAGCTTGACCGACCAGGCGATGCGCCAGGCGCCCGCCCCGTCCATCGCCGCCGCCTCGTACAGCTCCTGCGGGATCGTCCGCAGGGCGGCGTACAGGATGATCATGTTGTAGCCGACGAACTCCCAGGTCACGATGTTCGCCAGGCTCCCGAGCATCCAGCCGCCGCTGAGGAAGTCCGGGGCGGGCAGGCCGAGTTCCCGGCTGAGCTGGGCGAACGGGCCGAAGTCCGGCCCGTACAGATAGCCCCACATGAGCGCGGCCACCACGCTCGGTACCGCGTACGGCACGAAGATGCCCAGCCGGATCACCCGGGCGAGCCGCAGCAGACCGCTGTCCAGCGCGAGCGCGAACAGCAGCGCCAGCAGCAGCATCACCGGGACCTGGATCACGAAGAACAGCGCGACCCGGCCGACGCCGTGCAGGAGCTGGGGGTCGCCCAGCGCCTGCACGTAGTTGTCGAGCCCGACGAACACCGTGCCGCCGATCAGCCGCTCCTGGAACAGACTGAGGTAGGCGGCGTAGCCGAGCGGGGCGAGGAACAGCAGCAGGAACAGCGTCAGGAACGGCGCCACGAACAGGGGGCCGGCCGAGCGGCGACGGCGTGCGGCAGCCATGTCAGCTCCCCTTGACGGTGAAGCCCTGGCCCTTGGCGTACGTGGTCAGCCGTGACTCCCAGGTGCCGAGGGCGGCGACCGTGTCGGACTTGTCGGCGAGCGACTTGCCGACGGTCTCCGTCCAGTCGGTGGCCGCCTGGTCGAGGAACGGCGGCCACTGGAAGGAGGCGTTGACGGTGGAGCTGATGTCGGCGAAGACCTGGTTGACCTTCTGGCCGCCGTAGAAGGCGGGGGCGTCGGCGGTGAACTCGGCGTCCGTCAGCAGCGCCTTGGTCGCGGGGAAGAAGAACTGCTCGGTGGCGAACATCCGGGCGCTGGCCGGGTCGCTGTTGAGGAACTGCGCGAACATCGCCGCCGCGACGGGGTTCTTGGTGGAGCGGATGACCGCGGTGGTGGAGCCGCCCCAGTTGCCCGAGCTGGGCTTCGCGGCGTCCCACTGCGGCAGCGGGGCGGCCCGCCACTTGCCGGAGGTCGCCTTGGCGGAGCCGGAGAGGAACACCGGGCCCCAGGCCGCGGTCAGCCAGGTGGCGTACTTGCCCTTGTTGAGGGCTGCGTACCAGGAGTCGGTGAAGTCCGGCTCGACCCCGATGACGCCTTCCTTCGCCAGCCCGCCCCAGTAGGCGCCGAGCTTCTTCGACACCGCGTCGTCGACGCTGATGGTGATGTCGCTCTTGCCGGAGGTGACGTAGGGCTTGGCGCCCGCCTGCCACAGCAGTCCGTGCCAGGCGGCGACCTGATTGGCCGCGAGGTTGGTGAGGTACACGTCCGGGTCGGCCCTGTGCAGCTTGCGGGCGGCCTCGGCGAACTCGTCCCAGGTGCCGGGGACGTCGATGCCGTGCTTGTCGAAGATGTCCTGCCGGTACAGCATGCCCATCGGGCCGGTGTCCTGCGGGATCGCCCACACCTCGCCGTCGCTGCCGCTGACCTGGCTCCAGGTCCAGTCCACGAACTGCGACTTGAGGGCCGAGGCGCCGTACGGCCGCAGGTCCAGCAGGCTGTTGGTGATGGTGAAGGTGGGGATGGCCTGGAACTCGATCTGGACCATGTCCGGGGCGCCGCTGCCGGCCTTCAGGGCCGTGCGCAGCTTGGTGTACTGCGGGGTGCCCTGACCGGCGTTGACGACCTTGACCTTGATCGCCGGGTACTTCTTCTCGAAGAGGGCGACCTCCTTGGCGATGTTCGGGACCCACGTCCAGAACGTCAGCTCGGTCGGCGTCTTCATCGCCTTGTCGATGTCGGCCTGGCTGACCGGCTTGGAGGAGGCGGAGGAACCACCGGAGCCGCTGCCGCCGCAGGCGGTCAGGGCGGCGCCGAGCGACAGGGCTCCGGTGGTGGCGAGGAAGAGTCGGCGGCTCATCGGGGCGGAGCCGGAGAAGGGCATGGAGGTGTTTCTGGGCATGGTGGACTCCCGCCGGGGCGAAGAAGGGGGCACGCGGGGCGAGGGCGTGCGGGGGTGAAGGGAAGAGCCAGGGGGGAAGAGCGGTGCATCAGGGAGAGCGCGACGCGTCCACCGCGCGGGTACGCCGACGGGGCCGGGTACGCCGATGGGGGGTGAGGGTGGGTCGCGGGCCCGCTGCGGTCAGGGGCGGCCCAGGGGGCGCGCGGGCGACGAGGTGAAGGGGGTGATGGGGGAGGGCACGTGCGGGACGGGTACGGCGGCTCGACCGTCGGTCACGCGCGGTGCCGGGGGCTCAGGGGCCGGTGGACGGGTCAGGGGCGACTGGACGGACCTCCGTTCGTCGGCCGGGGTGCGGGGGCGCCTCCGTCGGGACGGGAGGCGGTGGGGGCAGTGGTGTGCCGCGCGTGGGCCGGGGTCGTCCGGTCGGCGGGGGGCGCGGTCGAGGCGCGTACGACGAGGTCGACCGGTGGGTCGCTCGGCGGCAGGGGGGCGGCGTCGGGGTTCTCGATGGCGTGCACGAGACGCTTGAGTCCCTCCTCGGCCACGGTGTCGAAGGGCTGGCGCACCGTGGTCAGCGGGGGAGTGATGTAGGCGGCTACCGGGACGTCGTCGAAGCCGACGACGCTCACGTCCTGCGGCACCCGCAGTCCGGCCTCCGTCAGCGCGCGGATCAGTCCGATCGCCATGTCGTCGTTGGCGACGAACACGGCGGTGAGATCGCCGTCGGCCGCGAGCTGGAGACCCGCCCGGTATCCGGAGGCGGCCGACCAGTCGCCCTCGACGACCGGTGGCACCCGCCTGCCGTGCGCGGTCAGCGTGGCCCGCCATCCCTCCAGCCGGTCCCGGGCGGCGTACCACCGCTGCGGACCGGCGAGGTGATGGACCGTCGGGTGCCCGAGGGCCAGCAGGTGCTCGGTCGCCGTACGGGCCATGACATCGGCGCCGTCGCCGGCCGTCAGCACCGTGGGCGCGGTCAGCCCGGGGGGCGCGCCGAGGACCAGGACCGGCACGTCGACCCGCAGGGCCATCTCTCCCCCGGGCCCGGTCTCGTCGATCGGCTCGGAGATGACGATGCCGTCCACGCCCTGGTCGAGCAGCGAGTCCACGGCACCGGCCACCCCGGCGGGGTCGCCCTCCACGGTGTTGACGACCCGGAGCGCGTAGCCCGTGTCCCGGACGACCCGCTCGACGCCCATCAGGAGCGAGGCGGGGCCGTACAGGGCCGTGCCGAGGGTGACCACGCCGATGGAGCGGCTGCGGCCGGAGGCCAGCGCGCGGGCGGCGTTGTTGCGCCGGTAGCCGAGCTGCTCGGCCGCTTCCAGGACCCGACGGCGGACGTCGGCCGAGACGTACGGCTCGTCGTTGAAGACGCGTGACACCGTCTTCTGCGAGACCCCGGCCAGCCGGGCGACGTCCACACTGCGCGCCGCCGCGGAACTGCTGCCCCGCCCTGTCGCTCGCGTCATGGTGTCTCCCGGTGTGGCCGAACGGTCGTACTCGCGCACTGATGATGTCAGACGCCACGCGGTGAAGCGCGTCTGACTGCGTAGTCATGTCTGCGCTGTCATGTCTACGCAGTCATAGGCGGGGCGTCAAGGGGTCGGACCGTAACGGAGTGGGAGACGGGCCATGCGCCTGAATACACCATTCCGTGCGTACTGTCGACGCGTTTGCCCTCACAGCCCACTCCCAAGCGACTGTTACGGTCAAAGTGTCGACAGATTGCGCCACTTGATGGACCATCAGCCATGCGCGCAGGGACGCGCGACGTCCTCACCCTCAGGACCCTCAGGAGCCGTCATGAACGCGACCGCCCCCGGCATCAGCAGAAGGACCCTCCTCGCCCTCCTCGCCGTCACGGGCGCCGCCGGCCTCGCACGGCCGGCCCGCGCCTTCGCCGCGCAGGGCACGACGAGCACCGCCACCGCCACCACGACCACCACCACGACTGCGACCGCCACAACGACCACGGTCGCCGGCCAGGACCTGGCCGGGATCGCCGCCAACCCGTCCTTCACCTTCGGAACCGATCTCGCCGGAACCGCCGGCGCGGGCGAGGCCTCGCCCATCACGGCCGCCTACTGGCTCGGTGCGTACGAGGTCACCAACGCCCAGTACCTGGAGTTCGTCACCGACACCGGCCATGAGACGCCCCCCTACTGGGACAACGGCACCTACCCCACCGGAAAGGCCGACCACCCCGTCCTGACCGTCTCCCTCGACTCGGCCACCGACTACTGCTCCTGGCTCACCGACCGCGCGTCCGACGACGGCTGGACCTTCCGGCTGCCCACCGAGGCCGAGTGGGAGAACGCCGCCTCCGGTCCCGACGGCCTCAGCTACCCCTGGGGCGCCACCGCCGGCACCACCTACGCCGACCTGGTGCTCACCAGCAACTACAACTACATGGCCGTGTGCGCGGCCTACGAACTCGCCGAACACGGCTCCGACCTCGCCACCTACACCGCCACCGGCTCCGACCTCTACGGCCAGAGCTTCCCGATCTCCGAGATCCTGTCCATCGGCAGCACCGGCACCGTGGCCGGCTGGAACGTCACCGCCAGCCGCACGGGCTTCATCTACACCGACGTCTACGACGAGATCACCGAGGCCGGCGGCTACACCACGCCCGTCACCACCTACGCCGGCGGGGTCAGCGCCGACGGCGTCTGGGACCTGTGCGGCAACTGCTGGGAGTGGACCACCTCCGTCATCACCGCCACCCACGGCGGCGAGATGGGACAGCAGGTCAACGCCATCCGCGGCGGCTCCTGGTACGCCAACCTCAACAGCTGCACCGCCGTCTACCGCGGCGAGGGCCGCGACCCGTCCGGCCGCTACCCGACGGTCGGCTTCCGCGTCGCCGCGACGGCCACGACGGGGTGACGGCCGCGACAGGGTGACACCTCCGGCATGAAGCGGCCCGGCCCGGCCCGGTCCGACGGCAGGGGGCCGGGCCGCTACCGGAGGCGCGTACCCCGGCACACCCGTAGGGGGCACCTCCTGCGCCACCCGCGGGGGCATCCTTCGGCACACCCGTCGGGGCCCCGGGACCCGCCGGGGTGCATCTTCGGGGACACCCGTCCGGGGCACTCTCCGGCACACCCGCGGGGGCACACGCTCCAGCACACCCGTCTGGGGCACAGGCACATCCGTCGAGGGACCCGGGGATCCGCGGGCGTTACGTCCCGGGACACTCGTCGAGGACACCAGCGGGGACACCTGCGGGGGGCATCCCCGGTCCATCCGTCTGGGGCATCCCCCAGCGCGCGGGGGCATGCTTCAGCACACCCTCCGGAGTCCGCGGGACACGCGCCGAAGTGCATCCTCCAGCGCACGCGCCGGAGGCGCCCCCCGGCACACCCCGCCTGGGTCCCGGTCGTGCCGTGGGGATGGCCTCAACCCTCGGCTGTCCCGGCCGTACCCCGGTGCAGGGCCGCCGATGTCCGGCCCTCATCCGGGCAGGGGCCGCCGAGAACGGGAAGCCGGGTCGTTTCGATCGGTGTGCCAGGGGGCGTGGGTGGGGTGATGTTTCGGGCCGGTGGCTGTCCTGTCCTACCCGGTCCTGTCCTGCCCTGTCATGAACTCCGCCTCAGCGGGAGCGGATCAGTAGCAGGGCGATGTCGTCGCTGCGGGGTGCGGAGCGGCGGGCGTGGCGGACGAGGGTGTCGGCGAGGGCGTTCATGGTGCGGGCTCCGCTGCGGCCGACTCGCTCGGCGAGGGTGTCGAGTGCGTCGCCGATGTCGATCCCCGGGGCCTCGACGAGGCCGTCGGTGTACAGGACCAGCACCGAGCCCGGTGGCAGCGGGATCTCCGTCGACGGGTAGTCGGCGGCCGGATCGATGCCGAGGAGGAGACCCGGTGGCAACCCCAGGATCTCGGTGCGCCCGTCGGGGTGGCGCAGCAGCGGCGGCGGATGACCGGCCGTCGCCAGGCAGGCCCGGTGGGCGGCCAGGTCGATGTGGGCGTAGAGGCAGCTGGTGAACAGGCCGGGGTCGAGGTCGGTGAGGAGTCGGTTGGTGCGGGTGAGGACCTCGCCCGGGGAGACGCCCGCGGTGGCGTGGACGGCGGTGCGGACCTGTCCCATCAGGGCGGCGGCGTTGACGTTGTGGCCCTGGACGTCACCGATCGCCGCGGCCGCCGAGTCGGCGTCGAGGCGGATCAGGTCGTAGAAGTCGCCGCCGATGTCCAGGCCACGGGTGGCGGGCAGATAGCGGGCGGCCACGTCCAGACCGGGGATCTCGGGCAGCGTGTGGGGCAGCAGACCGGCCTGGAGGTTGTGGACCAGCTGGTGCTTGGCGTCGTAGAGCCGGGCCCGGTCGAGGGCCTGGGCGATCAGCCCGGCGGTGGAGGTGAGGACGGCACGCTCCTCGGGGGCGAAGGGGTGCGGTGTGTCGTAGGCCAGGACCAGGGAGCCGACCGGCCGTCCGGAGGTGATCAGCGGCAGGAAGGTCCACGAGGACATGCCGTCCTGGAGCTCGGCGGGCGGATAGGCCCGCTTGAGTTCGGCGAAGGACGCGAAGAACGCCGGGACACCCGTCGTCAGGGCCCGCACGGCCGGTGTGTCCGAACTGAGCGGGGCGGCGTCGAAGCGCTCCATCAGCTCGGCCGGGTAACCGCGGTATCCGATGATCCGCAGCCGGCCGTCCTCCGCCGTCATCAGCGCCAGCGCCCTCGCCCCGAACGCGGGCAGCACCTGGTCGGCGACCTGGTCGACCACGTCCCGGACACCGACGGCCTCGGTGAGCGTGGCCGCCAGATGCATCAGGTGGTACAGCGTGACGGCCCGCCCCGGCGTGGCCCCGGAGGCCGGGGCGGAGCCCGCGGGCTCCACGACCGGGGCGAGGGCGTGGGCGGAGTGGGCGGGGGTGATGTGCACGCTGACCCCGGAGGCGTCCGCGTCCAGCCGGAAGGACAGCCACCGGTCCGGCGGACGCAGCGCGGTGAACGAGGTGGGTTCCCGGCTGAGCACGGCCGCCCGGTAGCTGTCCTCGGCCACCGGGTCGTCCAGCCAGGGCAGGGCCTCCCAGGGCTTGGTGCCGAGCAGCTCGGGGATGCCGGCCCCGAGCAGTTCGGCGCCCCTGGTGGTGACGAAGGCGATCCGGCCGTCCACGTCCAGGGACAGACAGCCGCCCGGGATCCGCTCGGCGAAGTCGACCGCGGCCTGCGCCTGGGCCGCGTCGGCCGTCCGCACCCTCGGCGCGGACAGCATCAGCGGCTCGGCGCCGGGCCGTACCGGACGCCCCTCGTCGGCGGCCAGTCGCAGCAGCGCCCCCAGCCGCCGGCAGATCACGCCGACCGCGTCGCGCTCCGCGGGGCTGAGCTGCGGCGGATGCCGGGCGGGCCACTGGAGCACGAGACCGCCCCAGGTGTCCGTGCCGGTCGTGAGGGGGGCGGCGGCCATCGTGAAGCGGTACGGCACCACGAGCGCCAGACGCGGATAGCGGCGCGCCAGCTCCTCCGGCCCGCCCACCCACACCAGGCGTCGCTCCCGGACCGCGTCCGACACCGGGGACGCGGTCTCCAGCGCCACCCGCGCCCAGGGGCGGGAGATGTCGTACGACGCCCCGCCCAGCACCGCCAGCCGCAGCACGGGCTCGTCCGGCGGCAGCAGATACACCGCCGTCACCGAGGCGCCCGTCTCCCGCCCCGCCTCGACCACGGCGGCCCGCAGCAGCTCCGGACCGGCCCCGACGTCGACGGCGTCAGCCCCCGGCACTCTGGCGACCTCCCGTACCCCCGTCCGCACCGGGCCCCGGCCGGTCCGTCGGCGCACACGCCGACCACCGGCCCCTGCACTCACGAGCCGCCGACCGGGCACACGCAACGGCCCCCATGTACGGACCATAAGCCCGCGGCGGGACGACGGCACGTCCGGTGCCGTCCCCGCTCCCGTTCGAGGTCGGCGCCGAACCGTATCGAGGTCGGCGCCGCTCCGGTTCGGGGCCGTCGCCGTCCCGGCTCGACGGCGCCCGCCGGTTGCTCCGTGGCCATGTCCCTCCCCCGAATCTCGCTCATGTGCCCACCTCACGGCGCGTACGTGAGGTGCGGCCGGGGCGGGGCCTGCATGCCGGAGCCTAGGAAGGAGTCGACAAAGGCCCGCGGACCGTGAACGGCACAGCGGGCCCCGTCGGCGAGGAGGTGACCCGGCACTTCGACATCGCGGCGGTCCGCAGGTCCCGACCGCGACGGCCGGGGCCCTGCGGACCGTCGCTCACTGTCCCGGGGCGAGGATGTACGTGTTGAGGGTGCCGACCTGGCTGAGCGGGGTCGGGGAGCCCAGGTCGTAGCGGTCCACGGCGAGGTAGGTGGGCTTCTTGCGCGCGGCGGGCGTGCAGAAGTTCTGCGCGCGGTTGAGGAGCTTGCCGTTGTCCGTCGTGGCGGTGCCGCTGATCGTGTAGTCCCGGAAGTGGTTCATCACGAACAGCGGGTGGAAGGCGGCCGAGTCCACGGTCAGCGGCCTGCCGGTGCCCCAGCGGCTGTAGCAGGACCAGTCGGAGTCGCCGAGCCCGCCGCCCATGGACCAGTAGTTCTCGACGGTCCACTCCCGCTGGTACATCACACCATAGGTGTCACGGGTGGCCCAGCCGTTCGCGGTGTCGCTCGCCCGGGTCCGGTCGCTGAAGATCAGCAGCTGCTTGCCGCGCGCCGAGAGGTCCGCCATGGTCGGCCAGCCCTTGGTCGCCACCCCCTCCTGGTCGGGCCGGTACAGCACGTCGGAGAGCCCGCTCACGGCGGCCAGCGAGGCCTTCAGCACGTCGGAGGAGGCGTAGTCCTCCAGGAACACGGTGACGAACTGACCCGGGTTGGCCTTCAGGAAGTCGACCATGCGCTGGAGGTCGGTGGCGAGCGGGACGGGGCTGCTCACCCCGTCACAGCTGTTGTGGCAGAGCACGGCCTGCCCGGAGACGGTGTAGTCGTCCAGCATGAACCCGCGCACGCCGTCACCGAGCTGGCGGCTGATGCCGTAGTTCTGGTTGGGGAAGAGATTCACCGGGAACGAGGCGAAGTTGCCGTCGACGCCGTTGGCGAAGGCGTTGTGCGAGGTCAGGAAGGTGACCTGGTCCAGGGTGCGGGTGTCGGTGGAGGGCATCGACGCGGTCGCGTAGGACACCGGGGTGAGGTACCAGCGGGCGAGATCACCGGCCGAACCGAGCGCCACGGCACTGGAGTCGGAGGACGAGGCGGTGAGGTACTGCGAGGTGCCGGGGGCGCTCACGGTGTACGTGCTGTCCGTGCCGGCGGTGATCGTCCACACGGTGCCCGTCGTCCCGCACGAGGCGGTCACCGCGGAGGTGCCGCTGCGGCTGAGACAGGTCCCGGACTCGTCGGAGTTCCGCAACTGATAGCCGCCGTCGACCGCGACCGGGGTCCACTGCTGATGGTCCTCGTTCCCCTTGGGGTTGTGCGCGGCGACCGTGCCACCGCTGTCGGCGGCGTTCAGGCCGGTGGCGTAGTTCTGCAGATAGACCGAGGAGACGGGGACGGCCGCCGTGGCCTGCCCGGGGGACAGGACCGGCAGGGCCAGGGCGAGCGCGGCGGAGCCGCAGAGAAAGCGCAGAGGGCGCAGACGCACAGGAGTTTCCTTTCCACTCCAGCACTCCAGTGTGATGGCAGAGGCATGACATACCGCGACCCCCCTCCCGCGCCAGGCCTCTCACCTGAACTCACCATAAGGATTCGATATCTGACGTCCAGTCACCGACTGTTCGCCCTCATTGCCTGCTCGGCGGTTGTGGGACAGGTCACAGTTGAGGTTGACCTTGGGGCAGGGTGGAGGCTCGTCGCAACGGCACGACGACGACCCGGGAGCGACCGATGCGAAGGAGCACCATGTCCACCTACCTCTCCGGTCAGGGGGAAGAGCGCCCGATGCTGCAGAAGGCGATCGAGGAGCTGGTCGAGTCCGGTTTCGTCGGGGTCCAGCTCCGGCTGAACGACGAGCGGGGCGAATGGGTCGGCAGCGCCGGTGTGCGGATGCTGGGTCGGAGTGCCGAGCCGCTGACGGACGGGCACTTCCGGATCGGCAGCAGCACCAAGAGCTTCGTCGCCACGTCGGTGCTGCTGCTGGTGGCCGAGGGCAGGATCGGCCTGGATGCCCCGGCCGACGACTACCTGCCCGAGTTCGCTCTCGACCGGCGGATCACCGTGCGGATGCTGCTGCAGCACACCAGCGGGATCTTCAACCACACCGGCGAGCTGCGCGAGGACGGGACGGTCGTGCCGGGGGTCCCCTGGCAGGGCAAGGAGTGGGTGGACAACCGGTTCAAGACCTATCGGCCCGAAGAGCTGGTACGGCTGTCGTTGTCCCAGCCGGCGCGGTTCGCTCCGGGCGCGGGCTGGAGCTACGCGAACACCAACTACGTGCTGGCCCGGCTGGTGGTCGAGAAGGTCACAGGCCGTTCGTTCGCCGAGGAGTTGCGGCGGCTGATCCTGGGACCGCTGGGGATGACCGGCACCGTGGCGCCGGGCACCTCACCGGAGATTCCCGAGCCGCACCACCACGGGTACTACCGCTACGAGGACGCCGGGCAGGAGCGCACGGTCGATGTCACCCGTCAGAACCCGTCCTGGGTCGGAGCCGGCGGTGACATGATCTCGACGACCCGGGACCTGCACACGTATTTCTCCGCACTCATGGGTGGCAGGCTCCTGCCGGCGGAACTGCTGGCCGACATGCGCAGGCCGGAGGCGACGGCCGGGTACGGCCTGGGGGTGTTCGCCCAGGAGACGGAGGGCGGCACCGTCTTCCACCACAACGGAGCCACCATGGGCTCGGCGGCCCTGATGTACAGCACCTTCGACGGCGGCAAGACCCTGACCGCCGGGCTGACCTGGGTGGACGACGCCGGTCTGTCGATAGCACCGGCATTCCGGATCGCCCAACAGCGTGTCGTCGACGAGATGCTCTGCGGCAAGCTGGGCTGATGAGGAACGGAGTCACGATCGGACAGGCGGCGGCGTTCGTCGGCGTCACGGTGAAGACGGTGCGGCACTACCACAAGCTCGGCCTGGTCGCGGAGCCGGAACGGGACAGCTCCGGCTATCGGCGGTACGGGTCCGACGAGCTGCTTCAGCTGGTGCAGGTGCGGACGTTGGCCGCCGCGGGCGTGCCGCTGGCCGAGATCGGGCCCATGCTCGACGCCGATGCCGCGCGGTTCGGCGCCGCGCTCGCCGCCGTCGAGCAGCAGCTCACCGAACGCATCGCCGAACTGGTCGCTCGTCGCGACACGCTGCACCGGCTCGCCGACGGCGACCGGGCCCTGCTGCCCGATCGTGCCTGTGCGGTCCTGGACCGGATGCCCGGCCTCGGCTTCGGCCCCGACTACGTGGCGGCGCAACGCGAGGCCCTGGTACTGGCCCGGGCGCTGGTGCCGGAGGTCTTCGGCGGGTTCCTGGCCCAGCTCGAACACGGGCTGGAGGACCCCGAGTACATCGAGCTGGCCAAGCGCGGCTGGGAGGCCGAGACCTGGGAGCCGGACGACCCGAGGATCGAAGAGCTCGCGACAGCCATGGCCGACCGCTATCTCGCCAATCCCGCGCTGCTGGGGGATCACGCCAGCCTTCAGGCATGGGCCAGGGCCTCGGCCCAGTACAAGCTGATCAACAACCACCGCCAGGACCGGGCGCCGGTCGCGGCCCGGCTGACCGCGCTCACCGAGACCAGACTCCGCTCCGCGGGCGTACCCCCGCCGCACCGATGACGGAACCTCACCGAGTCGCGCACCCCCGTGCAGTGCGGAGATCGCCCCGCCGTCGACCCGGACGTCCACGCCCGTCAGGAAGGACGCCTCGTCGGAGAGAAGGAACGCGACCACGGCGGCGACCTCCTCCGGCCGGCCCTCGCGGCCCAGCGGGGTGCGCTCGACGATGGCCTTCATGGACGGGTGCCGGGCGGCTTCCTGCCGCCCCTGCGGCGTGCCGATGATGCCGGGGGACACCGAGCACGACCAGTTCGACGCGGGGCGTGGTCACCGAGTACACCGACCGGAGTTCGAGGTCCGTCCCGCCCTCCGGCAGGACCACGTGCGAGCGGTCGGCGAGCTGCTCGCACCAGGTGTGTCCCCATGGCGCCGACAGCTCGGCCGCGGCCGAACCGACGTCGTCGACGACCAGTCCGACGTGGAACAGGTCCGCCGCCCCCCATGCTCGAAAGCGCTGTTCTCTGTCACGAGAATCAGCGGTCGCCGCGCAACCAGGCCTCCAGCACGGCGAAGTCGGACGCCGTCAGTCCGGTCCCGGAGTCGACACGGTGGAGCAGGGCGCACCCCCGATGGTGCCTCGACACCCAGGCGTGGTCGAGACCGGTGATCTCGTCGTCGACCCAGACGAACGGGCGCCCCGCCGCCAGCCGGACCAGCGCACGCGTCTTCCAGTGCAGCGCGCCCGTCTCGTCCTCCATGGGTGCCTGCGGCAGCCCCGCCACCGGCAGCGCGGGCAGCCCGAGCAGCGGCGCTATCACGTCGTTGGCCTTGGCCATCCAGGCGGTGGCCCACATCAGGGCGCAGGGGAGCGCCAGCAGCCGAGGACCATGCGCCAGGTCGATCCTCGCCAGCTGAGGATTCGACACGTCCTCCCAGGCGTCCCACCCCTGAGGGCTCGAGGGCAACTGCGCGCCGCCGTACGGCAGGACCGTTCCGTCGACATCCAGGAAGAGCAGCGGAAGCTCCATGTGATCAGGCATGGCCGCACCGTAGCGGCCTCGGGTCACACCTGCTCGGGGGGTACGCACAGCCACGCGATGCCCGCGGCCACGACGTACGCGAAGGCGCCCACGGCCATGCTGACGCGCAGCCCGGTGCCGGGGTCCGCCGCCGTGGCCAGGAGGCTGCCGCCGAGGGCCACGGCGGTGGCGCTGCCGAGCTGACGCGTGGTGTTGAACAGCGCCGAGGCGGTGCCCGCGTAGCCCGGGGGAGCGGCGGACATGACCGTGGTCGTCGTCCCGGTGAGGGCGAAGGACGTGCCGAAGCCGGCGGCCATCATGGGGGCGACGAGGAGCGCGTAGGCGGGGTCCGCTCCGGAGGCCGCCCAGCCGGCCAGTCCGAGGGCGGCGGTGAGCATGCCGGCGACCACCAGCGGACGGTCACCGGTACGGCGGGTGAGCCGTCCGGACAGGACGGAGGCGAACGTGGTCATCGCCACCGCCGGGAACAGCGCCAGCCCGGTGGCGAGGGCGCTGTAGCCGCGCTGCTGCTGGAAGTCGAGGCTGGCGGTGAACACCATGCCGTAGAAGGCGAAGTTGAACAGCAGGCCGATGACGGCGCCGCCGCTCAGCGCCCGGGAGCGCAGCAGGTCCAGAGGCAGGACGGGGGTGCGGGCCAGCCGCTCGCGCACCGCGAAGGCCAGGGCGGCGAGCACCGCCAGGCCGATCCCGGCGAGCACGGCCGGATCGGACCAGCCGCGCCGTCCGGCCTCGTTGAGCGCGGCGGTCAGCAGGGCCACGGCCGCCACGACGGCGCACTGCGCCGGCCAGTCCATCACCCGGGCCGGGTGCCGGGGCGAGCGCGCCACATGCCGCAGCGTCAGCGCCAGACAGGCCGCGCCGACGGGCAGGTTGATGAGGAACACCCACCGCCAGCCCACCGTGGACACGAGCAGCCCGCCGAGCAGCGGCCCGGCCGACGCCGCGATGCCCGCCATCGACCCCCACAGCCCGAAGGCCCGCGCACGGGCGGCGGGCGCCGGGTAGGCCTGCTGGAGCAGGGCCAGCGAACCCGGCACGATCAACGCCGCGCCGAGCCCCTCGACCAGCCGGGCGACGACGAGGAAGAGGGCGTTCGGGGCGAGGGCGCAGGCGGCCGAGGAGGCGGTGAACACCCCCACGCCCAGACAGAAGACCAGCCGGTTCCCCAGCCGGTCGCCCAGCGCACCGCCCGTCAGCAGGAACCCGGCGAAGACCAGGGTGTATCCGTCGGTGGTCCACTGGATGCCGGTGAGCGAGGCCGACAGCTCCCGGCCGATCACCGGGACCGCCACGTTGATGACGGTCACGTCCAGGATGACCATGAAGTATCCGGCGCACACCGCCAGCAGCGGCGCCCATGCCCGCCGCCCGGGCTGCACGGCCGGTCCACGAGAGGGCATGGGCTCACATTACGTGACATTTACGGCGTAACTCGGGAAGCGGCCACCGGCCTTGCCCGCTCGCTCCCCGCCTCAGGCGAAACCGCCGTTGCTCATCAGCAACTGGCCGTTGATCCACCCGCCCTCGTCCGAGCACAGGAAGTCCACGAGGTGCGCGGTGTCCCGCGGGGTCCCGAGGCGGCCGAGCGGTGTGCCGCGGACGCAGTGCTCCTTGATCTCCTCCGACATCCAGCCGGTGTCGACCGGCCCGGGGTTGATCGCGTTGGCGGTCACCCCGAGGTGCGCGAGTTCGCGGGCGGCGGCCAGGGTGATGCGGTCCAGGGCGCCCTTGCTCGCCCCGTAGGGAAGGTTGCCGACGGTGTGATCACTGGTCAGGCTGATGATCCGCCCGGTCCCCGGTGCCGCGGTGAAGCGGCGTCCGAACTCGCGGATCAGCAGCCAGGAGGCGCGCGCGTTGACCGCGAAGTGCCGGTCGAAGCTCTCGACGGTGGTGTCCAGCAGCCCGGAGTCCACCGACTCGCAGTGACACATCACCAGCGCGGTGACAGGGCACCCCAGTTGTTCCTCGGCCGCGTCGAAGACCCGCGACGGAGCACCCGGATCGGCGAGATCCGCCTCGATCGCCGCGCTGCGCGCACCGGCCTCGGCCAGCGTCCGGCCGATGGTCCCGGCCGCGCCGGATTCCCTGCCCCACTCCATGCGATCGTCGTACGGGGCCCAGTAGGTGAAGCCGATGTCCCAGCCCGACGCGGCCAGCCTGCGCGCGATGCCCGCACCGATGCCGACGGTCCGCCCCACCCCGGTGACCAGGGCGAGCGGGCGGGCGGCGCCGTGGGCGGCCCGGTGCTGATCGCTGTTCGTCGTCACGGACCGGGATCGTCCACGACCGGCACCGCAGGGGCAATCGCTTTTCGCGTGCGCGGCCCCCGCTGCCGTGCGTCCGCCAGGTACTGCAGCACCGCCGCCATCCGCCGGTCCACCTCCTCCGTCAGGGCCAGGCCGAGCCTGGCGAAGACGCCGCGGATGCGCCCGTGCACGGTCCGGCCTCCTCCTCGCCGCCCTCCCCCTCGAGCTCCCGACCCGCCGAGCCCTGCGCACGGCAGCGGCGGAGGCAATCCGCGCGAGCTGAACTTGCCTCGGATATAGGGCTGTTGCTGGCTGACGGCCCCGAACAGCCGCACTGATACGGTCCGATCATGCCGCGCCTCGTGGAAGTCCCCGGGTACGTACGCTTCTGGACCGCCTCCGCCGTATCCGCCTTCGGCTCCCAGATCACGGGGCTGGCCCTGCAGGTCCTCACCGTCGTGGCGCTGGGCGCGTCCGCCACGGAGGTGGGCATCGTCAACGCCGCCCGCTGGCTGCCGTATCTGCTCTTCGGGCTCGTGGCCGGTGTGCTGGTGGACCGCTGCCGGCGGGGGCCGCTGATGGTCGGCACGGATCTCGGACGGGCGGTCCTGCTCGGTGCGATACCCCTGCTCTACGCGCTGGACCGGCTCACCATCCCGGCGGTGTGCGCGTGCGTCTTCGCCGTCGGCGTGCTGTCCCTGCTGTTCGAGGCGGCGAACCAGTCGTACGTGCCGCGACTGGTCCCCGAGGACCTGCTCAACGCCGCCTACGCCCGGGTGGAACAGGCCGGCGCGGTGGCGGGTTCGACCGGCCCCCTCGTCGCCGGGGCGCTGATCAAGCTCATGGGGGCGCCGCTCGCCGTGCTGGTGGACGCCCTCACCTATCTGATGTCGGGGCTGTTCCTCGCCTCGGTGAAGGCACCCGATCCGGTTCCCGGACGGGATGCGCGGCGGAGTGTGGGCAGCGAGCTGCGCGAGGGGCTCGCCTGGGTCTACCGGCATCGCACGCTGGCGTCCATCGCCCTGACCTCGCACGCGATGCTCCTGTTCAACAGCATGGTGAGCACGGTCTTCGTGGTCTTCGCGCTGCACGAGCTGAAGATCGGGAGTTTCGGTCTGGGGGTCACCTACGCCTGCGCCGGTGCGGGCGCCGTGCTGGGCGGCGCGCTCTCCGGCCGGGTCGTGCGGGGGCTGGAGGTCGGCGCCACGCTGATCGTCTTCCGGGTGGTCGCCGCCGTCGGCTGGCTGCCCCTGGTCCTGGCCCAGCGCGGAGCGTGGGCCCTCGTCTCCGTCGCGCTCGCCTACTTCACCGTCTCCCTGGCGATCGGCATCGAGAGCCCGGTGGAGATGAGCTACCGGCAGTCGGTGACGCCCGACCGGCTGCGCGGGCGGATGAACGCCACGATCCGCTCGATGAACTGGGGCATGGTCGCGGTCGGCGCACCCCTCGGCGGCATCCTCGCCGACCGGATCGGCTACCGCTTCGCCCTGACGGTCGGACTGGTGGGAGCGGTGGCGCAGGCACTCGTGCTGGCCCTCTCACCCACGCGAGGGGCTCGGTCCGACAACACGCCTGCACAGCAGGCCAGTTGCTGATTTCCCCTGGTGCACCCCGCCCATTTATGATCTTGGTCGTGACTGTGCAGAATTCTGACAAGACGCTCTCCCGCAAGCAGAGGCTCCAGGAGAAGCAGCGCCGCCAGCTCTCGGTGGTCGACACGGTGGACAAGGCGGAGGCCAAGGTCCGCAAGGCGGAGTCCGAACTGGCGGTGGCGGTCGCCGAGGCGGTGCAGGTGTTCGGCGACGAGAAGTCCGCGTCCGAGGGGCTCGACATGGCGTCCGAGGCGATCCGGCGCTTCCTGCGCATGGCTCAGGAGGAGACCGCGAAGACCGAGGAGCCGGCAGAGGAGGCCTGACCAGGAGCGCTTCGGTCACCGCACCCGGACACCGGCGTCAGGCGCCGCCGGCGGACACATGACGCGCCAGCTCGGTGGCCAGGCGCCGCATCACGGTGCGGTTGGCGCGCCGCATCGTGGACCGTACGACCGGGGCCAGCAGCCGGTCGGCCAGCGGGGCGCGCACCCAGGCGTACGTGAACGCGACACGGCTGCCGCCGCCGGGCAGCGCCTCGATCGTGTAGGTGCCGTGAGCCAGACGCCGGCCGGCCGCGCTGACGTTGCGTTCGACGATGCGCCGCGGCGGGTCGGACTCGACGACCTCGATGTCCACGTCGCTGCGCACGCCGCCCAGCGCGACGGTGACGGTGGCCCGCGATCCGACACCGCGGTCCGGGCCGCCGTAGCGCCAGCCGGTCAGATAGTGGTCGGTGAATCGCTCATGGTGCGCCATGACGTCGAGGAAGCCGTAGGCCTGCTCGGGCGTCTGCGGTACGTCGATCGACACGGTGACGGGCTTCATGGCTCACACGGTACGGCGACTCCACCGCGAGCCCCAGTTCACCGCCGGTCGATCCGATCGCCGAATCCGGTCCGCCAGGTCGGCCACCGCGGCTGCCAACCCCGGCTGCGCGCCAGCGCGTTGAGAGCGCCGCGTGCCCATTCCTGACGGCCCGTCACCGGCTCGGGCGCGGGCACGCCGAGCGCTCGGGCCAGGACCGGAAGCCACGCGCGCGCGGGGGCGGGCTCGTCGTCCACGACGTTGACCGCTCCGCCCGGCCAGTCGAGCGCGGCCACCGCCGCGCCCGCCGCGTCGGCGACGTGCACGAAGGACCCGACCGCGTCGTCCGCCTCGGTGCTCCCCAGGAACCGCGCCGACCGGTCGCCGGCCAGCGCCGCGGCGAGCGCGCCGCCGGGTGCGTACCAGGTGCCGGGCCCGTACAGCAGGCCGTAGCGCAGCACGACCGCCGTCTCCAGCTCGGCCGCGGTCTCCTCCAGGGCCCTGACGGCGGCCACCATCCGGGCCCGGGGTTCGGCGGCCGTGCCGTCGAGCGGCACCGACTCCGTGGCGGGGCCTTCGCCCGGCGCGTACGCCCAGGAGATCGACTGCGCGACGATCCGCCCGACCCCGGCCGCCTTCGCCGCCTCCACCAGGTTCCGGGTGCCCTCACGGCGCAGCCGGCCGTTGGCGGTCCCGTCCGCGCCGGAGAGGTCGGTGAGCTGGTGCATCACGACGTCCGGCGAGGCCGCGCCGACCACCTGGCGCAGTCCCGCCGCGTCCAGCGCGTCCGCCCGCACCCCGCTCGCCCCCAGGCCCCGGATCCGCTCGACCCCGGCCGGGGTGCGTGAGACCGCGGTGACCTCGTGCCCGGCCGCGACGAGCATCGGGACGAGCAGTCTGCCGACGGCACCGGTCGCGCCGGCGACGAGGACACGCATGAGAACTTTCCCTTCAACGGACTTTTCGACGGCCTGCGGGGCGAGTCCGGTGGCCTGCGGCCGAACGTCCGCTCAGCCCGGGTGATCCAGCTCCCGCTCGTCCATTCCGGCCATGAGCGCCTGATGGCTGCGGCGGACGTGCTCCCGCATGACGCGTTCGGCACCGTCGCCGTCCTTGGCGAGGATGAGGTCGACGACACGGTGGTGCTCATGGTCGGACTCGCTGAGCCGGCCCGGCTGGGCGAGCGAGGTGCGCACCAGCCGGGAGTAGGCGAGCTGGTTCATGAGCGTCCGGTAGTGCGCCTCCAGCTTGGTGTTGTCGGCACCCGTGACGATCAGGTCGTGGAACTCATGGACGAGCTGCGCGTACCGGTCGGTGTCGCCCGCGCGCACGGCCTCGTCGGCCTCGCGCATGTTGTCCTGCAGCCGGACCGTCTCCGGCACGGCACCCCGCAGGGCCAGCAGCCGGGCGGCCGCACCCTCCAGCAGCTCCTTCATCTGGAACAGCTCGGTGATCTCCCGCCGCGAGGGCACCGCGACGAAGGTGCCCACCCGCGGCCGCACCTCCACCAGTCCCTCGATCTGCAACTGCTTCAGGGCCTCGCGGATCGGCGTACGGCTGACCCCGAAGGTCTCCGACAGTGCCATCTCGGACAGGCTCGACCGCGGCGCCAGCTCACCGGTGATGATCATCTGGCGCAGCTCCTCGGCGACCCGGGCCTGCATGCTGGTCTGCTGCAGCGGTTTCCGCGCCCGCCCACTGGGTTGTTGCATGGTACGCGAACGTAGTGCGGTCGAGGGTGTGGCGTCAACCAGGCCTGTCCGACCTGTGCCATGCAAGCAAGCGTCGGGAGGGTGACGGGGATCCGGCGGCGGCCCGCTCTGCCGAAGGTGCCTCGATCCGTCTGTTCCCGGCGCCCACCTGCGGTGCTCTCCTCTTTGCGACGAGAGTATTGACACGGTTGTGTGCGCTCCTTACCGTCCTCTGCCATACAAGAGCTGACCGGCAGGCCTGTTACGGCTTCTCTCGGCATCTCGCACACGGAGCAGGAGTACCCGTATGACAGAAGGAACGCCGGCGCCGGTGTACGGCAGCGCGGTCACGAAGGTCGAGCCGTTCGGTGTCGATCACATTCCCGACCATGAGCGGCACGGGAAGCCCAGTTCGCAGTTCTTCGTCTGGTTCGCGGCGGGTCTGAACTTCCCGATCATCCTGCTGGGGTTCAGTGCGGCGTGGTTCGGGCTGAGTTTCGGTGCGGCGGTGGCGGCGATCGTCATCGGGGCGGCGCTGGGGTCGGTGCTGATGGCGGTGATGTCGCGGATGGGGGTGCGGCTGGGGGTGCCGCAGCAGATCCAGGCGCGGGGGCCGCTGGGGTTCTTCGGCAACTTCCTGCCGGTGGCGTACATCAACGTGTTCGCCGGGGTGGGCTGGGCGGCGGTGACGGTGATCCTGGGCGGCAAGGCGTTCGCGGAGCTGACGCATCTGCCGTACTGGCTCTGCTCGGGGGCCCTGACCGCGATCCAGCTGGTCGTCGCGATCTACGGCTACAACATGATCAACTACCTGCAGAAGGTGCTGACCTACGTCCTGACCCCGCTCTTCCTGCTGATCACGGTGGTCGCCGTGGTCCGCGGCGGCAGCCTCTTCCACGCCGACCCGAAGGCGGCCGGCTACATCGGCTCCACCGGCGGCTGGATCACCTTCGGCGGCTGGTTCCTCTCCTTCCTTGTTGCCTGGGCCCCCTTCGCCTCCGACTACTCCCGCTACCTGCCCGACACCCCCCACGTCGTCACCCGCACCGCCTGGTACACCGGCCTGGGCAACTTCGTCACCATCTGCTGGCTCGGCATCCTCGGCGTCGTCGTCGGCGGCAGCGCCACCAGCTCCGACTCCATCACCGCCCTGCACGAACTCGCCGGCCCCTTCGCGATCCCCGCGCTCCTGGCGGTCGGCCTGTCCGCCCTCGCGCAGAACTTCCTCAACGTCTACGGCGGCGCCATCTCGGTCCAGACACTGAAGATCCCGGTCAGCCGCTCCCAGGCCGTCACCGTCATCTGCCTGCTCGCCTACGTCATCAGCCTGTGGGGCGAGTCCGGCACCGAGGCCAAGTTCAAGGTCTTCCTCAACCTCACCGCCTACTTCATCGCCCCCTTCGCCGCCGTCCTCCTGCTCGACTTCTACCTCGGCGGCCGCTCCCAGGCGGCCCGCGTCGACGAGCTCTACGACCGCCGCCGGGTCCTGGACTGGGGCTTCGTCGCCTGGGCCGGCGGCGTCGCGGCCTCCGTCCCCTTCTGGCAGTCCAGCTTCTACACCGGCCCCTTCTCCCGCGCCTTCCCCGGCGCCGGCGACCTGAGCATGTTCGTCGCCGCGGCAGGCGGCACGGTTTTCTACCTTCTCACCTACCGCCTCAAGCCCCTCTGGACCCGCGAGGGTCAGGCGCCGGTGCGCACGGTCGACAAGGCGTCCGCCGAACTCTCCTGACGGCTTGTCAAGGCCGGTCGCCATGTCCTTCGGGGCGTGGTGGCCGGCCCTTCGGCTTACCGGGAGCTTCCCGCGCGGACATCACGCCGTAACGAACCGGGCGTCTACTGGTGTGCAACGATGATTCCTGTCAGTGGACATCTCTCGGGAGGCCCCCATGACGACCGACCAGGCGGACCAGACAGACCGGACAGATCACGACCGGACAGATCAGGCCGACCTCGCCGAACTGGTCCGGCGCGACGGCATCGGGTTCGTGCTCGCCGTCTTCGTCGACCTCACCGGCAAGCCGTGCGCCAAGCTGGTCCCCGCCCAGGCCGTCGAAGAACTGCGCGACGAGGGCGTCGGCTTCGCCGGATACGCCGCCGGAGCGCTCGGCCAGCGGCCCAGCGACCCCGACGTCGTCGCCCGGCCCGACGTCACCTCGTACACCCCCCTCCCGTTCGTGAAGCCAGGCCTCGCCCTGGTCCACTGCGACCCGTACGTACGCGGCGAGCCCTGGCCCTACGCCCCGCGCGTGATCCTGCGGTCGCTGCTGGAGCGGGCCGCCGCGCGGGGACTCTCGCTGGCCGTCGGCGCCGAGGTCGAGTACTTCCTGGTCAACCGGGACGAGCACGGCACGCTCAGCGTCGCCGACCCCCGGGACACCGCCACCCAGCCCTGTTACGACGCCCGTGGGCTGACCCGGATGTACGACCACCTCACCGCCGTCTCCGGCGCGATGAACAGCCTCGGCTGGGGCAACTACGCCAACGACCACGAGGACGGCAACGGACAGTTCGAGCAGAACTTCCGGCACGCCGACGCCCTCACCACCGCCGACCGGGTCATCACCCTGCGCTATCTGGTCTCGGTGCTCGCCGAACAGCGCGGCATGACCGCCACGTTCATGCCGAAGCCGTTCACCGACCGCACCGGCACCGGTATGCATCTGCACCTGTCGCTGTGGCGGGGCGACGAGCCCGCCTTCCCGGACCCGACCGACACGCGGGGCCTCGGCCTCTCCCCGCTCGCCTACTCCTTCGTCGCCGGGATCGTCGAGCACGCACGGGCCCTCCAGGCCGTCATCGCGCCCACCGTCAACTCCTACAAACGCACCGGCGCCGTCTCCACCCGCTCGGGCGCCACCTGGTCGCCACGCGTGGCGGGTTACGGCGGCAATGACCGCACCCACTTCGTCCGCGTCCCCGACGGCAACCGCGTCGAACTGCGCGGCGGGGACGGCGCCGCCAATCCCTACCTCGCCGCCGCGGCCACGCTGGCCGCGGGGCTCGACGGCATCGAGCGCGGTCTCGACCCGGGAGAGCCCGGTGCCGTGGGCAAGGGCCCCGAACTCCCGCCCACGCTGCTGCACGCCGTGGAGGCCCTGCGGGCCGACGACGTCATCAGCGGCACCCTGGACGCGGCCGGGCCGGGGGTGAGCCAGTACTTCGCCGACCTCAAGCGCGAGGAGTTCTTCGACTGGCACTCCACCGTCGGCGCCTGGGAGCTGGACCGTTATCTGACCGCCTTCTGAAGGGACTCGAGATGTGCGGAATCGTCGGGCTCCATCTACGGGAGCCCTCCTTGGAACCCCGGCTGGGCGAACTGCTCGCCGCGATGCTGGGACAGGTCGTCGAACGGGGCCCGGACTCGGCCGGTGTCGCCGTCTACGGCGACCCCCGGCTGACCCCGGCGGGCACGAACGTCGTCTCGCTGCTCGGCACATCGAAGGCCGAGGTCGAGGCGGCACTGCCGGGCGCGGTGGCCTTCGACGCCGACGCCACGACCGTCGTGCACGCCGAGGCCGCGCGGCTCGCCGCCGCCCTGCCGCACGCCAGGGTGATCGGCTCCGGCGAGGGGTGTGCCGTACTCAAAGGCACCGGCAACCCCGTCACGCTGGCCGAGTCCTTCGGCCTCGCGGGCATGAGCGGCAGGCAGGGCGTCGGGCACACCCGGATGGCCACCGAGTCGGCGGTCACACCCGAGGGCGCCCATCCCTTCTCCGTGGGACCCGGCCAGTGCCTGGTGCACAACGGCTCCTTCGCCAACCACGCCACCATCCGCCGCGAACTGCGCGCCCAGGGAGTGCGGTTCGACAGCGAGAACGACTCCGAGGTCGGCGCCCGCTTCATCGCCCACCACCTGGCGCAGGGCGCCGACCTGGAGAAGGCGCTGAAGCTGCTCTGCGAGCGCTTCGACGGCTTCTACACCCTGCTGGTGTCCACCGGTGACTCCTTCGCGGTCGTCCGCGACGCCATCGCGTGCAAGCCGGCCCTGGTCGCGGAGACCGGCGCCTGGGTGGCGATGGCCTCCGAGTACCGGGCGCTGGACGTCCTGCCGGGCATCGAGCACGCCCGCATCTTCGAACCCGAGCCGGAAGAGGTGTACGTGTGGCGACGCTGATCGACCTGGCCGAGAGCCCCGTGCGGGAGCTCAACCGGGCCCTGCACACACCGGAGGCGACCGCCTACCGCGTCCTGCACCCCCGTGGGGCGCACGCCGTGGCCTGCGGCATCCGCGAGCACCTCAGCGTCGACGTGGAGGGGCACGTCGGCTACTACTGCGCCGGGATGAACCAGCACGCCACGGTCACCGTCCACGGCAACGCGGGCACCGGGGTCGCCGAGAACATGATGTCCGGCACGGTCCGGGTCCGGGGCAACGCCTCCCAGTCGGCCGGCGCCACCGCCCACGGCGGCCTGCTGGTGATCGACGGCGACGCCTCGGCCCGCTGCGGCATCTCGATGAAGGGCGTGGACATCGTCGTCGGCGGGAACGTCGGCCACATGAGCGCGTTCATGGGGCAGGCCGGGAGGCTGGTCGTCTGCGGTGACGCGGGCGACGCGCTGGGGGACTCCCTGTACGAGGCCCGGATCTACGTGCGCGGCACGGTCAGGTCCCTCGGCGCGGACTGCGTGGAGAAGGAGATGCGCGCGGAACACCTCTGCGAGCTCACCGAGTTGCTGAAGGCGGCGGAGCGGGACGAGGAGCCGGGTGATTTCCGCCGGTACGGCTCCGCCCGGACGCTGTACCACTTCAAGGTCGACAACGCGGCCGCGTACTAGCTCCGCCGGAAGGCCGTTCTTCGACTGCGGGCCGGATGTGGCCGGTCGCGCAGTTCCCCGCGCCCCTGAATGAGCTGACCCCCTGTTTGGAGTTGTGAACCTTGGACCCCGCATCCCACGGCCTGCGCGAGTCGGCGACCTTCGACCGCGCCACCATCCACGCCATCCAGCGTGCCGCCGACACCGGCATCTACGACATCCGCGGCTGGGGCGCCAAGCGCCGGCTCCCGCACTTCGACGACCTGCTGCTGCTCGGCGCCTCCATGTCCCGCTATCCGCTGGAGGGCTACCGCGAGCGCTGCGACACCGACGTCGTGCTCGGCACCCGGCACGCCACGAAACCGCTGCGGCTCGCCACCCCGGTCACCATCGCCGGCATGAGCTTCGGCGCGCTGTCCGCCCAGGCCAAGGAGGCGCTCGGCCGGGGCGCCAGCGAGGTGGGCACCTCCACCACCACCGGGGACGGCGGGATGACCCCCGAGGAGCGCGGCCACTCCCGGCACCTCGTGTACCAGTACCTGCCGTCCCGCTACGGCATGAACCCCGACGATCTGCGCGCCGCCGACGCCATCGAGGTCGTCCTCGGCCAGGGCGCCAAGCCCGGCGGCGGAGGCATGCTGCTCGGGCAGAAGGTCACCGAACGGGTCGCCGGCATGCGGACGCTGCCCGTCGGCATCGACCAGCGCAGCGCCTGCCGGCATCCCGACTGGACCGGCCCCGACGACCTCGCCATCAAGATCCTCGAACTGCGCGAGATCACCGACTGGGAGAAGCCCGTCTATGTGAAGGTCGGCGCGACCCGGACCTACTACGACGTGAAGCTGGCCGTCCACGCGGGCGCCGACGTCGTCGTGGTCGACGGCATGCAGGGCGGCACGGCGGCCACCCAGGACGTCTTCATCGAGCACGTCGGCATCCCCACCCTCGCGGCGCTGCCCCAGGCGGTGCGGGCGCTCCAGGAGTTGGGCGTCCACCGCGAGGTGCAGCTGATCGTCTCCGGCGGCATCCGCTCCGGGGCCGACCTGGCCAAGGCCCTCGCCCTCGGGGCGGACGCGGTGGCCATCGGCACGGCGGCGCTGATCGCCCTCGGTGACAACCACCCCCGCCATGACGCCGAGTACCGCGAACTGGGCTCCGCCGCGGGCTACTTCGACGACTACCAGGACGGCCGCGACCCCGCGGGCATCTCCACCCAGGACCCCGGCCTGGCCGCCCGGCTCGACCCCGTCGAGGGCGGTCGCCGCCTCGCCAACTTCCTCCGGGTGATGACCATGGAGGCGCAGACCCTGGCGCGCGCCTGCGGCAAGGCCCATCTGCTCCACCTCGAACCCGAGGACCTGGTCGCCCTCACCGTCGAGTCCGCCGCCATGGCCCGCGTCCCGCTCGCCGGCACCGACTGGATCCCCGGAGCGGTCCGGTGATCGCCGTCGTCGGCGCCGGACTCATGGGCGCCGCCACCGCGTGGCAACTCGCCCGGCGCGGCCACGAGGTCACCCTGATCGAGGCGTACGACATCGGCCACCGGCTGGGCAGTTCGCACGGCAGCTCCCGCATCTTCCGGCACGCCTACGCCGACCCCTTCTACGTGGGCCTGGCCGGACGGGCGTACGAGGAGTGGCGTGAGCTGGAGCGGGACAGCTCGACCGCCCTGCTGCGGACGACCGGTGGGCTCGACCTGGGGGAGGGGCGCGACCCGGCGGGGCTGGCCGCCGTCCTCGCGGCGAGCGGAGTGCCGTACGAACTCCTCACCGCCGGCGCCGCCGCCGAACGCTGGCCGCAGATCCGCTTCGACGGCCCGGCGCTGTACCACCCCGGCGCGGGAGTCCTGGACGCCGACGGGACGGTCGCCGCGTGTGTGCGCGGGGCGGCCGGGCGCGGTGCGCACGTCGTGACCGGTACGCGGGTCGAGGGCATCGGGCACCGTGACGACGGGGGAGTGCTGCTGCGCACGGGCGACGGCCGGGAGTTCGCCGCCGAGACGGTGGTGATCGCGGCCGGGGCCTGGCTGCCCGACCTCGGACTCCCCTGCGCGCTGCCCCCGTTGCGCGTGACCCAGCAGCAGGTCTTCCACTTCCGCCAGCGCGACCCCGGCGCGGCCTGGCCGGTCCTGGTCACCAAGGGGGGCGGGATGCAGGTCTTCGGTCTGCCCTCCGGAAGCGACGGCGGTCCGGGGCCCGCGATGAAGGTCGCCGAGCACGACCGCGGCACCCCGACCACGGCCCGCGCCCGCAGCGGGCTCGTCGACCCCGGCTCGCGCACCCGGGTGAGCGGCTTCGTCCGCGACCGCCTGCCGGGCCTCGACCCGCACCCGCACGCCGAGGCCACCTGCCTCTACACCACCACCCCGGACGAGGACTTCGTCCTGGACCGGCACGGCCCGCTGGTGATGGTGTCCCCCTGTTCGGGACACGGCGCGAAGTTCGCCCCGCTGATCGGGGCGATGGCGGCGGACCTGGCCACCGGCCGGGCCGGGCCCCACCCGCGCTTCCGCCTGGCACGCGGCGGCTAGGATGCGCCGGTGACCGAGCACGACGAGCAGCCGGCGGGGCCGGCGGACGCCGACGACAAGGCGCTGGAGCGGATCATCGCGACCAGGACCCGAGAATACCGGCAGGCCACCGGGCTCTCGGTCGGGGAGATGGCCCAGCGCATCGGCATCTCCAAGGCCATGCTGTCGAAGATCGAGAACGCCCAGACGGCATGCAGCCTCACCACCCTGTCCCGTCTCGCCCGCGGCCTCGACGTCCCGGTCACCGCCCTGTTCCGAGGCCTGGACGACGAACGCGAGGCGGTCTTCGTCCCCGCCGGCCACGGGGCCCGCATCGTGCGGCGCGGCACCCGTGTCGGTCACGAGTACGCCCAGCTCGGCTCGCTCAGGGGCGCCCACAAACGGATGGACGCCCTTCTGGTCACCCTGACCGAGCGGAGCGAGGTCTTCCCGCTCTTCCAGCACGCGGGCACCGAGATCCTCTACATGCTGGAGGGCGCCATGGTCTACGGCCACGGCAGCTCCCGCTACACCCTGCGCCCCGGCGACGCCCTCCAGTTCGACGGCGAGGCCCCGCACGGCCCCGAGCACCTCGTCGAACTCCCGATCCGCTTCCTCACCGTGACCGCCTTCGGCGACAGCCCGCACCACTGACAGATCGCCGACCAGCGGCGTCGGCCTGACGGCCCGCCATAAACATAGCGACGACGGTTCTTCTTGTAGGGTCTTGTAGGCCTTACAAGCAGAACCGTCGTTCTTTTTGAGGGAGGGTCGTGATGCCCCGGCTCACCGAGGCGCGCAAGGAACTCCGGCGCGCACAGATCACGGAGGCCGCCGTGCGCTGCTTCGGCCGCAACGGCCTGGAGCGGACCTCGATCGCCGACATCACCGCCGAGTCCGGGCTCTCGGCCGGCTCCATCTACGCCCACTACCGCAACAAGGCCGATCTGATCCAGGCCACCGCCCGCGAGGTGCTCGCCGAGCGCGCCAGGGTCCTCGGCGCGTACGCCGCGAGCGACACCCCGCCCGACCCCGGCGAACTGCTCGCCCGGCTGACCGCCGCGATCGACCCCGCGGCCGCCCGGGTCGGCGTGCAGACCTGGGGCGAGGCCACCACCAACCCCGCCGTCCGCGACATCGTCGTCGACATGACCGACCGGATGCGCGCGATGCTCCACGACTGCGTCACCGCCTGGCTGGTCAAGGTCGAAAACGCCGAGCCCGCCGGGGCCCGGGAGCGCGCCGCCCCGATCGCCCACCGGGTCATGGCCCTCTACCAGGCCGAACTGCTGTACACCGCCCTCCGGACACCGACCGAGGAGACACCGTCATGACCACCCCGAGCGCCGCGTTCGCCGGCCGCACCGTCTTACGCGTCGGCTACGGCGCCCTCCAGCTGGAGCGCCTGCACGACCGCCGCGAGGACGCCGTCGCCCTCCTGCGCCGCGCCGTCGACCTGGGCGTCGACCATGTGGACACGGCGGCGTTCTACGGCTTCGGTTTCGTCAACGGCGTGATCCGCGAGGCGCTGCGCCCCGAGGACGACGTCCTGGTGGTCACCAAGGTCGGCGCCGACCCCGACCCCGACGGCCCCCTGCCGCTGAAGCCGGCCCAGCGCCCCGAGCAGCTCCGCGCCAGTGTCGAGGACAACCTGCGCGGCCTCGGCGTCGACCGGCTCCCGGTCGTCAACCTCCGCCGCCTCGACTCCGGCCCCGGTCTGCGCCCCGAGGGCGACCAGGTGGTCGACCTCGACGACCAGCTCGCGGTCATGACCGCCCTGCGCGACGAGGGCAAGATCGGAGCGATCGGCCTGAGCAGCGTCCCCCCCGACATCCTGCGCCGCGCCCTTCCGGCCGGCATCGTCTGTGTCCAGAACGCCTACAGTGTCGTCTCCCGCGACGACGAGGACCTGTTGCGGCTGTGCGCGGCCGAGGGCATCGCCTGGGTGCCGTACTTCCCGCTCGGCGGCGCCTTCCCCGGCCTGCCCAAGGCGACCGACGAGCCCGCCGTGCACACCGCGGCCGAGGCCCTGGGCGTCACGCCCGCCCAGATCGGACTGGCCTGGCTGCTGCACCACGCCCCGCACGTCCTGCTCATCCCCGGCACCGCCGACGCCGCCCACCTCGAGGCCAACATGGCGGCCGGCCGGATCACCCTCGACGGCGCGACCCTGGCCGCCCTCGATGCCGTCGAGTCCCGTTCCACCGAGGTCCCCATCGGCTGACGCCCGAAGTGTTGCGCCCACCCAAGTCTTCGCACCCGGATGAGAACGGATCAGAACGGACCATGAAAGCGATTGTCTACCGTGACCACGGCGGCCCCGAAGTCCTCCGGCTCGTCGACCGCGACCTGCCCGTGCCCGGCCCCGGCGAGGTACGCGTCCGGGTCGCCGTGTCCGGGGTCAACCCCACCGACTGGAAGGCCCGTTCCCAGCCCCTCCCCCCGGGGTTCGCGGAGGTCACCCCGCACCTCGACGGCGCCGGCACGATCGACGCCGTGGGGGAGGGGGTGGACCGGAGCCGGGTCGGACAGCGGGTCTGGGTGTTCCTGGCCGCCGCGGGACGCCCCACCGGGACCGCCGCCGAGTTCACGGTCGTGCCCGCCGAACTCGCCGTGACGCTGCCCGACCAGGCCGGTTTCGACGTCGGCGCGGCACTCGGCGTCCCCGCGCTCACCGCGCACCGTGCGCTCACCGTCGCCGAGGACGGACCGCGCCGACTGCGGCCCGGGGCGCTCGACGGCAGGGTGGTGCTCGCCGCGGGCGGCGCCGGGGCGGTCGGGCACGCGGTGATCCAGCTCGCCCGATGGGCCGGCGCCACCGTGATCGGCACCGTCAGCGGCCCGGGGAAGGCCGTGCTCGCGACGGCGGCGGGCGCTCATCATGTGGTCGACTACCGCGCGGGCGACCCGGCCGCCGAGATCCGCGCGATCGCCCCGGACGGTGTCGACATCGTCGCCGAGGTGGCTCTCGGCGCGAACCTCGCACTGGACCTGGCGGTGCTGCGGACCCGCGGCACGATCGCGACGTACGCCAACGACGGCGGCCGGCCCGTCGAGCTGGACGTGATGCGGACCATGGCGCTGAACGCGCGCCTCCAGTTCGTGGTCCTCTACACGGCCGGACCGCAGGCCCGTGCGGCGGCCGTCGAGGACGTGACCGCGGCGGTCCGGGACGGCGCCCTGCCGGTGGGCGAGGCCCATGGTCTGCCCCTGGTCCGCTTCCCGCTCGACCGCACCGCCGACGCACACCGGGCCGTGCAGAGCGGCACGGTCGGCAAGGTCCTGGTGGACGTCACGCCCTGACCCGGACATGCCCTAGATCGCCCGGAAGAGGTCGGCGGCGGCGTGGACGTCGGTGAAGTCGTCGACGGAGCGGAGGTTGTCGCACAGGGCTTCGAGCACCGAGTCGGCCTCGGCCGTGCGCGGAGTGCCGACGGCCACGCCGAAGAGCCGGAAGCCGAGCCGTCGTTTGGCCTCGTTCCAGGTCCGCGTCCACTCCTCGGTGACTCCGCAGTCGACGTCGGTGATCATCACGATGTCGCCGCGGGTACGGGCGGTGTCGTCGAACTCCGTCTCCAGCAGGTCGGCGGCCGCCGTCAGCGGTGTCTCATAGCTGGTTCCGCCGCCGAGGAAGGTCTCCGCGAAGTCGAGGACCCGGTCGGTGGCGGCGGGCTCGTCGGCCGGGAAGCGGAAGACCCGGAGCTTGCCGGGCGCGGAGAAGAGGATGCCGGCGAAGTCGCGCCCCGAGTGACGGGCCTGGTCGAGCAGCGCCAGCGCGCACGCCTTGGCCCACGCCTCCCGGGTGACTCCGCCGGGCCCTTCCTCGTACATGGAGTGCGAGGTGTCCACGCACACGATGACGGCGCCCCGCCCGGTGACCTGCTCGCCCTGGCTGTCGTAGAGCATCAGCTCCCCGGCGGCGTACCGCGCGGCGAACACCGCGCGCAGCTCGGGCAGTCCGAGGCCGGCCAGTTCGGAGGGGATGACGCGGGAGAGGTCGTCGCCGAGGGTGACGCCGACGAGTTCCCCGGTGGTGTTCTCCACCTTGCGGGCGCGTTCGCCGTCGGCCATCAGGCGGAAGCGGCCGATCAGTTCGGCCCACCGGGCCAGGCGGCCGGTGCGCAGCCGCTCGGCGAGCCGGGCCCGCTGTCCGAAGGGGATCCGTCGCAGTGCGGCGGGGGCGACGCCCCAGGCCCGCATCAGGGTGGCCTCTCCGCGGACGGCTTCGGCGGCCTGCGCGGTCGCGGCGCGGGCGGCGGCACGGATGCCGGGGGCCGCCGCGGCGAGGGCCTGCGCGGCCCGCCGGTCGGTCGGCTCGGCGGTCGGCCGTAGGTCCACGTCCAGGGCCGTTGCCGTGCCGTCGGCGCTCCGCGAAGCCTGATGTGGCTGCTGGGCCTGTTCCTGTGCGGGTCGGGAGTGCTCCAGCATGCGGCGCAGCGCCGCCGCCTGGGCGAGGACGGCCATGGCGGCGGCGTAGGGGTCGCCGGCCGTCTCCCGGCGCAACTCGGTGAACTGCGGCGCCTCGGTCAGCGCGGTGACGATCTGGTGGTTGACCAGTCGGCCGGGGTCCATCTCGGCGGGCTCGCGCACCCGCGGGGCGGCCTTGTACGCGGCCAGGAACGTGTCGGTCAGGAGGTCGACGGCGTGCTCGTGGCGCGTGTGGAGTTCCTGGGCCAGGTCGCGCAGCGCGGCCGACTGTTCGTACGTGTCGCGCCAGGTCATCCGGTCGAACCGGTCGGCGACCACGGCAGTGGTGTGACGCGTGGGAGCGGTGTTCATGGTCCTGTTTCCGGTGGGGTCAGAGCTGGGCCTGGACCGTGCTCGCGTCCACGCCGAGGGCCTCGGTCAGGACACGGGCGCGGACGGCGCGCTGACGGCCGGTGACGCGGTCGATGGCGGTGGTGGAACGGCCCGCTCTGGCTGCCTCCTGGCGCAGGGTCTCCAGCCGCTTTCCCGCCGTGGCGAGCTTGTTGTGGGCCTTCTTGATGACCCATTCGCTCAGGGCCTCCCGGGACTGGCCCGCCATGGCGTCGAGTTGGGCCTCCAGTTCGTCGATGGTGTCGGCCAGGTCGAGTGCCTCCTTGGCGTCGGGGTTGACCAGGTGCAGCACTTCGCGCTCGACCGTGGGGCGTTGGGCTGGGGTGTCCCACAACACGTGGGTGAGCACGGGCAGATCGGTCTCGCCGACCGCCTCGCGGCCGTCGAGGTAGGCGGACGCCTGGAGCAGGCCGACCGCCTGGCGCCAGCGGCGGTCGGAGGCGATGAGTTCCCTGCGGCGCAGGGCGGCCCGCAGCGTGCACACCGCGTCCACGATGCTGTCGGGGACCTCGACGGCCGGGACGGCCTCGGTCACGGCATGCTGGAGCGCGGCCAGGTCCACGGTGGTGCGGGTCGGTGACACCGGGCGGCTCACGGCGGAGCGGACCAGTGCGGCGAAGTTCGAGGGGTCTTCGAGGTAGCCGACCTCGATCCGCACCAGCAGGCGGTCGTAGAGGGCGGACGCGTCCTGTTCGCCGGGCAGTTCGTTGCTCGCGGTGATCGCGCCGATCAGGGGACAGCGGATGGGCTCGCCGCCGTTCTCGGGGTGGTAGAGCCGCTCGTTGAGGTAGCCCAGGGTCTCGTTCAGCGCCGCGGTGGAGCACTTGAAGATCTCGTCGATGAACGCGACGTGCGCGGTGGTGGCACGGCCCTCGTAGACCTGGCGGTACTCGCCCCGGGCGAGGGCGGCGACGTCGATGGGGCCGAACATCCGTGTCGGGGCGGTGAACTTCGACAGGAGGATCTCCCAGTAGGCCGCCCCCTCGATCCTGCCCGTGAGCTCCCTTGCCAGCTCGGACTTCGCGGTTCCTGGCGGACCGAGCACCAGCGAGTGCCGGCCGGCCAGGAGGGCGACCACCAGCGTCCGTACGACGTCGGCCCGCTCGTAGAAGCGGTCCGCCAGCTCGTCGCCGATCGCCCGCAGCCGCTTGGCGGTGTCCTGTGCTTCCACGCTCAACTCCTTGCTGATTCCGGCCTGTTGGACGGCCGAGAGATTCCTGCCCGACTCGAAGCTATGACGAAGTGGGCGGTGGATGCGGGCGATGGCGCGATTCCGGGGCGATCTCGGGAAGGTCCCCGCCCGCCGCTCAGTACAGGCCGTCGCGCACGCCGTGGTCTCCGGCCGGGTCGTGCCGTACGGACTCGACAAGCCCTGGGACCGTCGAACCGCTCGACCGGCACCACGGGTTCGCCGCCCGGAACGTCGCGGACTTCGCCGCCTTCCGCGCGCGCCTTCGGCGGTTTCCGCATCGAATGACCGGCCCCGGGGGCGACCCGTCAATGCTGCCGCCGGCTCATGTCAGGATGTGTCGATGGGGTGGCTGAGGGAGCACGGGAGACGGTCGGTCGGGCTGGTGGCCGCGGGGAGCGCGGCGTTGGCGCTGACCGCCTGCGGCACGGCCGGCGGCGGCGGGGGCTCGGAGGACCGGGAGACGCGGTACAGGCGGGTGATCGAAGAGCCGCACCCGCGCCCCGCCGAGGTGATCGAGGCGGCCGGCGCGCCCGCGCGCGTGGTGCGCGCCGACGACGGCTCGCTGCTCCTGACGTACGACGCCGGAAACGTCGAGGACGACGAGGGTCCGGCCGCCTTCGCCTGGCGGATCGTGGACCCCGACGGCCGTACCGTCGCCGAGCACGCGGAACACACGGACGCGGAGGACACACCGGCCTCGTTCCAGGCGGCGGGCGACGGCTTCGTACGGGTGCCGCCGGGGGAGGATCCGGCGGGATCGTACGCCCTCGACACGGACGGCGAGCGGCACAGGATCGTCGCCGCCGGGACCTCGTTGCCCACCCGCGCCGACGACATCCTGCTCCAGGACGTGGAGCCGTTCCTCGTCTACCGCCCGGCCACGCGCACCGTGGCGCCCCCGGCCGCGGTGCCGGACGACGCCGTCGGCCTCGCCGTCGACGAGCGGGGCACGGTCTGGAGCCTGGACCAGCCCCTGACCGACACACCGGGACGCGTCGTACGGCAGCGCGAGGGCCGCACCCTCGGCACCACCGCCGTCCCGAAGCCGTACACAGCCGGCGTCCTCGCGGCGGGCGGCGGCACCGCGGCGGTGTCCCTCGTCCGGGGCGAGCGGGTGCGCGGTCTGCTGCTCACCACGGACGACGGCGGGCACTGGCGGACGGTCCTCGACGCCGGCATCCCCTGGAAGGACCTGAAGAACGGCCCCGAATCGCTGGTCCTGGAGTCCCTCACGGACGGGCGGCTGCTCGTCGGCGAGGAAGGCGGCCCCTACTGGCTCGCCGACGACCGCACCAACAGCGCCTTCCGCCAACTGAGCACACCGGAGGCGTTCACCTCGCTCACCGTCGCCGGCACCACCCTCTACGGCATCGTGGACGCGACGACGTCGACGTACGACCTGGTCGAGGGCGAGGGGCTGTGGATCTCCGGCGACAGCGGCCGCACCTGGCGCCGGGACGACGTGTAGTCAAGCGGTAGTTGAAGAAGTTACAGTGTCGGCCTCACTTGATCGACTGCTGTCCTCTGAAGTGGGAGCGCCCCCACCCGGCGGCTCTGGGAAGGGGTTCGGTGAAACAGGAGACCGTGCCCCGGCCGGATGCGACCCTCACCGACGTCCTCGCGGCCCGGGCCCGATCGACGCCTCACCGCCCGGCCTTCCGCTTTCTGGCCGAGGGGACGAGCGACCGGGTCGAGACATGGACCTACGCGGATCTGCGGCGGCAGGCGGACGCCGTGGCGGCGCGGTTACGGGCCGCAGGACACGACGGCGGCCGGGTCGTGCTGGCAGGTCGGCCCGGACTGCCCTTCGTGGCGGGGCTGTTGGGCGTACTCCAGGCCGGTGCGACGGTCGTCCCGGCCTCGCCTCCGACCAACCGGCGGGCTGTGACCCGGCTGCGCTCCATCCTGGCCGACTGTGCGCCGGGCGCGATTCTGGCCGACTCCCGGCACGAGCGCCGATTCGCCGGGGTGACGGTCGGCGGGGACATGCCGCCCCCCGTGATCCCGCTGGACGACTTACCTCCCGCGCAGGGCACGACGGCCTCCGACGACCCGGTGCGGCCGGCCGGCACGGCGCTCATCCAGTACTCGTCCGGCTCGACCGGTGACCCGAAGGGCGTCGAGCTGACGCACGCCAACCTGATGAGCAACTGCCGTTCCCTCGGCGGGCACATCGGCGTGGAGGACGATCGTGTCGGACTGACCTGGTTGCCGCCGTACCACGACATGGGACTCATCGGGACCATCATGCTGGCGCTGCATGGCGGCTGGCCGCTGCTGATGATGACGCCGGAGCACTTCGTCCAGCAGCCGGCCCGCTGGCTCCGGGCGATCACCGAGCACCGGGTGACCATCACCGTCGCGCCGAACTTCGCCTTCCAGCTCTGCGCGGACACCGTGGACGACGAGGACCTGGCCGGCGTGGACCTGTCGTCGCTCCGGCAGGTCTTCTGCGGCTCCGAGCCGATCGCGCTCGACACGCTCGACGCCTTCCGCAAGCGGTTCGCACCCCTGGGCTACCGGGAGCGCACGCTGATCCCCTGCTACGGGCTCGCCGAGGCCACGCTTCTCGTGACGGCCAAGGCGCCCGGGACCGACCTGAGCGTCGAGTGGGTGGACCGCGAGGCGCTGTCGCGCGGCCGGGCGGTCACCCGGGACCCGCGCGCATGCGGGGCCGAGGGGAACGCGGAGGGCGACACGGTGCCCGTTGTCGGGTGCGGAGCCCCGGCGGAAGGCCATGAACTCCTGGTCGTCGATCCCGACTCCGGACAGGTGCCGGCCGACGGCACGGTCGGGGAGATCTGGGTCCACGGGCCCCACGTGGCCGTCGGCTACCACGGCAGACCCGGGCCGACCACGAGGGTGTTCGGCGCGACACCCGCCGACCGCGCGGACCGGCACGGCGACACGGCGAGGACGTATCTGCGGACCGGCGACCTCGGCTATCTGCGCGACGGTGAACTCTTCGTCACCGGCCGGATCAGCGGACTGCTCGTGGTCGCCGGACGCAACCTCTACCCCCAGGACATCGAGCGCACGGTCGACCGCGCCGACCCCTGCGTCCACCGCTCGGTCGTCTTCGCGGTGCGGGGCACGTCCGAGGAACAGGTCGTGGTGGTCGCCGAAGTACGCGACAGCCGCCTGCCCCGGGCCGAACTCGACGCTCTGCACGGCAGGTTGCTGGCGGCGGTGGCCGCCGAGCACGGCGTCCGGCCGGCCGGAGTGCACCTCGTACGGATCGGCACCATTCCCCTGACCACCAGCGGCAAGATCCGCCGGGCGGAGGCACGGGCGGCGTATCCGGAGCGCACCCTGGGCAGCGTCCTCGTACCCACCGACGACGCCTCCGGAGACGGGGAGCCGCACCATGACCACTGAAGCCCCGCCGAAGGACCACCGCGCGTCGGCGCTCGCCTGGGCCACGGTCGGCGGATCCACGGCCGGTTTCGCGGCCGCGGTCCTCTTCACCGTCCACCACGGCTGGTCATGGCTGCACTTCGGCCTGTTCACCGGCATGTACCTCGTCACCTCGCTCGGTGTCGAGGGCGGGCTGCACCGGTTCTTCTCGCACCGCTCGTTCTCCGCCGGCCCGGTGCTGACCTTCCTGTGGGGCATCACCGGCAGCATGGCGGCGCAGGGACCGATCCTGTTCTGGGTGTCGGTGCACCGCAAGCACCACGCCTTCGCCGACCGGGACGGCGACCCGCACTCGCCGCGCCCGCTGGGGGAGGGGCGGCTGGCCGTGCTGCGCGGCCTGTGGCACGGCCATGTCGGATGGCTGTTCACCGTCCGGCGGGAGGGCTGGGCGAAATTCGTCCCCGACCTGCTGCGCAACCGCCATGTCCACACCATTGACCGCTACTACCTCGGCTGGATCGCCCTGGGGCTGGCCCTGCCGGCCGGCGTCGGCTGGGCGGTGACCGGCCGCCCCGTGGACGCGCTCGGCGGCCTTCTGTGGGGCGGATTCGCCCGCATGTTCGTCCTCGACCATGTGACGTGGACGGTCAACTCCCTGGGACACACCTGGGGCCGCCGCCCGTACGCCACCCGGGACTCCAGCCAGAACCTCGCCGTGCTCGCGCCGGTCTCGGTCGGCGGATCCTGGCACAACAACCACCACTCCCAGCCGTCGCTGGCACACAACCGGCACCGGTTCTGGCAGCTCGACCTCACCGGCGGGGTCATCGGCCTGCTGGACCGAGCGGGACTGGTGTCGGACGTCCGCTACCCCGCGCGCACGAGCGCGGCCCGGGAAGACCGGTAGAAGAGGGAGAGGGAACCATGTCGGCTGTCAGCGGCCCGGCGGGCATCGTCCGGCTCGACCCGAGAAGCCTGCGGATCAAGAGATTCTCCGCGCTGACCACCATGGTCCTGCCGCTCCTCGGCACCGTCGCCGCCGGATACCTGCTGGCCACCGGGCGGTTCACGGCGACCGATCTGATCCTGTTCGGCGTGTTCTACTGCGTCCACCTCGGCGGGGTCACCATCGGGCTGCACCGCTACCTCGCCCACAAGGCGTTCAGGACCTCGCCCTGGTTCCAGGACGTCCTGATGGCCGCCGGGTCCATGGCCGCGCAGGGCCCGCTGCTGTTCTGGGTGGCGACCCACCGGCGGCACCACAAGTACGCCGACCGCGAGGGCGACCCGCACTCGCCCAACCTGCACGGCACCGGCCTCAAGGCCCGGCTGCGCGGCCTGTGGTACGCACACATGCCGTGGATGCTCAGCGACGAGTCCTCGAAGTGGTCCGTCTACGCGCCGGACATCCTGCGGGAGCGACGCCTGGTCCTGCACCACCGCCTCTACCCGACATGGGTGACGGCGGGGCTCGTCCTGCCCGCCGCGATCGGCCTCGCCGTCGGGCACACGGCCCAGTCCGCCCTCTCCGGGCTCGTGTTCGGCGGCCTGGCCCGGATCTTCGTCGCCAACCAGGCCGCGTGGTGCGTCGGTTCGCTCTGCCACGCCTTCGGCAGCCGGCCGTTCGACAACGGGGACAGGAGCACCAACAACTGGTGGGTCGCCGTCCTCACCTTCGGCGAGGGCCTGCAGAACAACCACCACGCGTTTCCCGGGTCCTACCGCCACGCCACCCGGTGGTGGGAGCCCGACCTCAGCGGCTGGGTGCTGACCGCCCTCGGCCGGCTGCGCATCGTATGGAACCTGCATGAGCCCTCAGCCGCACGGATAGCCCAGAAACGACAGGAGCCCCACCGTGTTTCACCGTGACAAGAACGCCCGCACCTCCGACGGCCCGGTCACCGAGGAGGCCATCCGCGCCTGGATGGTCGACTACCTGGTGGAGAAGCTCTCCGTGGACCCCTCCACCGTCGACACGAGCCGGGCCTTCGAGGACTACGGGCTCGACTCCCGCGCCGGCATCCAGATGTGCGGAAAGCTGGAGAAGTTCGTTGAACTCCGCCTGTCGCCCGCCCTGTTGTACGAGCACTCCTCCATCGACGCCGTCGCCGCCCATCTCGGCCGGCGGCTCGTCGAGGAGCACGGCCACTGAGGGCGACGGCGGGAGCGAGGACGTCATGGCGGCGAGCGGCATTCCGACCCGACCGGACCGGCGGTTCGAGGAGTTCCTGGACAAGTCACGGGCGCTGGAGGGGCGGCACCTGACGGAGTCGATCCCACGCGAGTACTTCACCCCGCGCACGGCCCGCGGACTGCTCGGGCTCGCCGTGAGCCTCGCCCTCTACGCGGGCGCGATCACCGGAGTCGTGCTCTCGCCCTCCTGGCTGCTCGACGTCCCGCTGTGGTTCGTGGCCGGCCTCGGCGGCTGGGGCATGCACTGCATCGCGCACGACTGCGGCCACGGCTCCTTCTCCCGGTCACGACGCCTCAACACCGCCGTGGGCAGCTTCGCGCTGCTCCCGCTGGTGTACCCGTACCACTCCTGGCGCCATGTGCACAATCTGCATCACTCGTACACCAACAACCTCGAACTCGACACCGACTGGCGGCCGTTGCCCCCGGACGCCTACCAGCGCCTCTCGCCCTTCGCCAAGGCCGTCTACGCGGGCACCCGCACCTGGGCCTTCTGGGGCGGGACGGTCCGCTACTGGTTCGTGTCGGGCTTCCGGCCCGGCTACTTCCCCAAGCGCTCGATGCGCCGCGAGGTGTGGCGGTCCATCGCCTTCACCGCGCCCGTCGCCGTCGTCGCCCTGTCCTCGCTCGTGGTGTTCACCGGCGTACGAGGCCTCCTGTGCTACTTCGTGCTGCCCTGGCTGATGACCCATCTGTGGTTCAGCGCCACGACCCTCATGCACCACAGCGCGGCCGACGTCCCCTTCCTGACCTCGCAGCACTGGACCCGCAACGCGGCGCGGCTGCTGCTCACCACGGACTACGCGTATCCGAGGCTGCTGTCGTTCCTGACCCACAACATCTCCGTCCACACCGCGCACCACGTGGCCCCGGCGATCCCGTTCTACAACCTCCCCAAGGCGCAGCTCGCCCTGAAGAGCGCCCATCCGGGCATGGTCCGCGAGGAGCGGCTGGGGCTCGGCCGGCTGTGGCGCATCCTGCGCAGCCTGCACCTGTACGACACGGAAGCGGGCTTCTACACCGATTTCGAGGCGGCGAAGCACGCGCCGGGACACCAGCCGGAGTGACCTCAATGGAGGCATGGCCATGCCAGTAACCGATCGCGAGCCGGCCCCGCCGGTGATGGGCCCGGCCGAGGCCCTCTCCGCGCTGTTCACCCCGGCCGGAAAGCACCACCCCTACCCCCTCTACGACGCCCTGTGGGGACTCGGACCGGTGATCCCCCTGGGCCCCGCCGGCACGCTCGTGCTCGGCTACGACGAGATCTGCACCGCCCTGCGCGACCCCCGTTTCCTGGTCACCGACGCCGCCGTGCACCGGACGACCGGTATGAACGAGCACTCCTCGTGGCAGTGCTTCACCAAGATCATGATGTTCAGCAACTCACCCGACCACGAGCGCATGCGACGCTTCGCCGGCTGGGCCTACGCGCCGCGCCTGGTCGCCGAACGCCGCCGGCTCGCGGTCCAGGCGGCGGAGCGCTGGACCGCCCACCTCGCCACCCTCGACGGCGGCGACGGCGCACCGGTCGACCTGGTCGAGGCGTTCGCCACCCGCGTCCCGATCACCGTCACCGGCGAACTGCTCGGCATCCCCGAGGCCGACCGCATGCCGCTGCGCGGCGCCGTCACCGCGACCACGACGGCCTTCGAGCCCGTCTTCGACCGCGACGAACTGGTGCCCGCCGACGCGGGGATGGACGTCCTGGTGGACTATCTCGCCGACCTCGTACGGGAACGCCGACGCCGTCCGGCGGACGACCTGATCAGCACGATGGTACGAGACCGGGACGCGGCCGGAGCGTTGAGCGAGGAGGAACTCGTCGCCAGCCTGGTGATGTTCCTCATCGCCGGTGTGCAGAGCCCCAGCGACCTGATCGGCAACACGGTCCGCCTCGCCCTGGACCACCCCGCCGAGGGCCGGAGGATGACCGCCGACGACGCGTACGCGGCCGACTTCATCACCGAGACCCTGCGGATCGACCCGCCGAACCACGTCCTGACGCGCGCCGCCGCGACGGACATCGACTTCCACGGCCACCACGTCGCCGCCGGATCCAGGGCACTGCTGGTCCTCGCCGCCGCCAACCGCGACCCCCGCCGGTTCACCGACCCGACGGCCTTCGACACCGCCCGCAAGGACAACCGGCCGCTCTCCTTCGGCCTCGGCCCGCACTACTGCCTGGGCGCCGCCTTCGCCAGGATGCAGGTCGAGGCCGCCGTACCCGTCCTCCTGCGCCGCTTCCCCCGGATGACCCTCGCGGCCCCGCCCACCCACCGCGACCAGCTGGTGACCCGCGGCTTCGCCCGGATGGAGGTGGCCCTCGGCTCCTAGACACCCCGGGCTCTTCGCAGCCTCTTCGAACCAGGACTCGAACGAACTGACCACGAGGGGGAGTTGGCCATGAGGGCCGAGAACATCGACGAGGTCGTGGACGGGCTTGCCGGAATCGTGCGGGAGGCCCGCCGCGCGGGGGACCGCATCGGGTACTTCGCGGCGCTGTACCGGCAGGTGACCGTCGAGGTCCGTACGGGCATCCACGCCGGACTGTTCGAGGACGGTGGCCGGATGGACCGTTTCGACACGCTCTTCGGCAACCGCTACTTCGACGCGTACGACGCCTGGCGCCGCGACCGGAGCGGGCCGCGGTGCTGGCGCCGGACATTCGGCCTGCTCACCGACGCCGACACCGTCATCGTCCAGCACCTGCTGCTCGGCGTGAACGCCCACATCAACCTCGACCTGGCCGTCGCGGCCGCGCGCACCGCCCCGGGCGAGGACATCCACGCGCTGCGGCACGACTTCCTGCTGATCAACGACATCCTGGGACGGGTGGTGCTCGCGGTGCAGGACTCCGTCGGCGACCTGTCGCCGTTCCTGTCGCTGCTGGACCAGGTCGGGGCCCGCACCGACGAGCGGATCCTCGACTTCAGTGTCCGCCGGTCCCGCGAGGAGGCCTGGCACAACGCCGTGCTGCTGGCCGGTCAGAACGAAGCGGAGCAGAAGGCCACCATCGAGCGGCTCGACGTCAGGGCGGCCGTGCTCGCCCGGCTGATAGCGCGCCCGGGCGGGCTCGTCCGGCCGGCCCTGGAGCTGATCCGGCGAACGGAGAGCGACGACGTGCCGGCCGTCATCAAGCACCTCGACCGCGCCGTGCAGCAGCCCGACGCCCCGTGACGGAAGGGCGGGTGGCTTCGCCCTCCCCGACAGCGGCCGCCTGGAGGTCCTGGGCGCGCCGGAGGAGCGGGCGCTCGCCGGTCCCGACGGGGTCGCGGGCTTCGCGGACGGGCCCGGTCTCTACCTCTCGCTCACCGCCCGGCAGAACCTCACCGGCTCGCCGGGCTGCGCGGCCTGGACGCGCGGACCGCCGGGATCGATGACGTGCTCGACCAGGTCGGGCTCACCGATGTCGCCGACGGCAAGGCCCGCGGCCTCTCCCTCGGCATGCGCCAACGGCTGCGGCTCGCCGCCGCGTTGCTCACCAGGCATGTGCGCCGTGTCCTCACCCGGCTCACCGCCGAGGGCACGAGCGTGGTGCTCTCCACCCACCGCATGGACGACCCCGCCGCCCTGTGCACCGAGGTCACCATCCTCGCCACCGGACGGGTCGTCCTTTCCGGCCCGTTGCTACACCTGGTACCAGACGCACAACTGGACCAAGCCGTACCCCGGCGACACCAAGGTCTACGCGCCGAACGACGTACCCGGCGCCTACCTCCCCTCCCCGGAGTCCGACGGCTGATGCCCGGCGCGTCAGGCGATCTCCGCGTGCGAGGATGTCGAAGGGGGCGCCGGGCGCGGAAAGCGGAGTGGGAGCGGGATGATCGGGACGGTGTTCCGGACTGAGGACATACCGTCCTCGGACAGGTTCGACCATTGGCGGGACACGGTCGGCCGGCTGCGGTCGCCCAGTGACATCACCAGTGCGCACGCGTCCGACTTCTGGGCCCGGAGCAGGGTGATGGAACTGGGCGCCGTGACCGTGTGGCCGACGTCGTTCCTGCCGACGCGCTACCGGCGCACCCCCAAACTGGTGCGCCAGTCCGATCCCGAGCTGTACCACCTCACGCTGCTGACCGACGGCGGCCTGGCCCTCGAGCACGCGGGGCAGACCGACTTGTTCGGCCCACGTGATCTGCATCTGACCGACAGCTCACTGCCGTACGACCTCCGCCCGTACGCCAGCCGGTCGGCGGACGACGACACCGGGCCGAGTGCCGTGAAGGGCGTGGGCGTCGACGTTCCCAAGGCGCTCCTTCCCCTGCCGCCGCACCGGGTGCGGGAGTTGCTGGGCCGAGGACTGCCGGGGCGGGAGGGCTTCGGCGCCCTCCTGGCGGACTTCCTCATCAGCCTGGAACGGCGGGCCGACACCCTCCCGCCCTCGGACGCCCCCCGCCTGGGCGGGGTCGTGCTGGACCTGCTCTCGGCCTGGTGTGCCCAACTGCTCGACACCGAGGCCGACTTGGCGCCGGAGACCCGCCAGCAGGCCCTGGCGCGACACATCCAGGTGTTCATCCGGCAGAACCTGCACGACCCGGACCTCGCGCCGCCGGTGATCGCCGCCGCCCACCACATCTCCCTCAGCTATCTGCACCGGATCTTCCCGCAGCAGACCCAGGGCGAGACCGTCGCGGCCTGGATCCGGGGGCAGCGACTGGAGGGCGCCGCCCGCGACTTGGCGAACCCCTCGGCGCGCACCCTGCCGATCCACGCCGTCGCGGCCCGCTGGGGCATCTCGCGCGCCTCCGACTTCACCCGCGCCTTCCGCACCGCGTACGGGCTCTCGCCCAAGGAGTACCGGCACCAGGCCCTGAGGAGCGGACAGTAGGCCCGTGCTCCTCCTCGATCAGTGACCGCCGCCGAACAGGGAGCGGTTGGCGATGTCGATGAGGAAGGCGCCGGCCAGTGAGGGGTGGCGCTTCACGATCGCCTTCTTGTACGCCTCCCCGTCGTCGCCGAGCAGTGCGCGGGCGTCGGCGAGGCAGCCACGCACGTCCGCGTAGATCTCCGGGCCGGTGGGCAGGCCGTGGCCGGCGAGGATCGTGCCGTAGCCGGTCCGCGCGGCCAGCAGGTCCAGCGCCCGCTCCCAGCCGGTGACGTCATTGTTGCCGAGGCAGAGGTGGACCCCGTGGTACACGAGGTCCTGGGCGACCAGGACACCCTGCTCGGGCAGCTTGACGAGCAGTTCGTCGGCGGCCTCGCCGCCGGAGACGGCCTCGAACACGAACGGGACGCCGTCGACGACCTCGGTGCCCGGGGTCAGATCCACGGTCGGGGTGAACTCGGCGACGGGGACGACCAGGCCGGTGGGCAGCCGGCTGTCGCCGCGCGCGACGATCTGCTCGCCCACACCGACGAGCCGGTGGCGGCGATCGCCCGCCGCCTGGGTTTCCCCGAACCCACCAACTTCGGCAAGTTCTTCGGCCGCCACACCGGCGTCACGCCGGGTGCCTTCCGGCAGACCCACCGGCGGCTGGGGGAAAATGGGCGCGCCATCGGCTCTACCAAGGACCACCATGACAAGCGACGCCACTCCGCCCGAGACGGACGATGACCGTTTCTGGCAGGAACGACGGATCTGTTTCCTGACCACGCACCGGCCGGACGGCAGTCCGCATCTCGTCCCCGTGGGTGTCACCTTCGATCCGGAGGCCGGGATCGCACGCGTGATCAGCAGCGCTGGCAGCAGGAAGGTCCGCAACGTCCGGGCGGCCGGACCCGGCGCGACGGTCGCGGTGGGCCAGGTCGAGGGGCGCCGCTGGTGCACGCTCGAAGGCACCGCGCTGGTCAAGAACGACCCGGAGTCCGTCGCCGAGGCCGAGCGGCGTTACGCCGAGCGCTACCGGCAGCCCCGCCCCAACCCCGAGCGCGTGGTCATCGAGATCACCGTGACCCGCGTGATGGGCACCGTGCGACCGCCCGGCTGGTGACGGGCGCGCTCCCGTGCCACGCGCGGTGGACCGCGGCGAACGGGAACGGGACACCACCAGGGCGGCGCTGCGCATCCCGCAGACCGAGGGGCCGGCCGGCCCCACCCTGCGGCGCACCGCCGCGGACCTCGGCGGCTCGACCACCTTGGTGACGCACTTCCACGGCAGTCGCGACGCGTTGACGCAAGCGGTGCCGGACGCCCCGCTCGCCGCCTGCAGGTCGAACGCGGTCAACACCTGCTCCAGAAAGCCGAGTTGCCGCTCGGGCGGCCAGTCGTCATGGTGTTCCACCGCGGACAGCGCGATCCCGTTGAGCGTCACGCGCAGCACGTCCACCCGCCTGGAGCAGTTCGGCCCGGGTGGCGGGGCACGCTGCTCTCCTCCGTTGGCGTCACCGGTGGTGTTGTGTGGTGCATGTTGCGCAACGAGCGGGGGTTGTGTGGCGGTCATCGTATTTTCTTCGCGGGCCGGGCGAGGGTGAGGGGAGCCGCGGTGAAGACGGAGGAGTACGTGCCGACCGCCAGGCCGATGAGCAGGGCGAGGGCGAAGTCGGTGAGGGTGCCGTCCGCCAGGACGGCCAGGGCCGTGAGGATGAGGGCCGCGCCCGTGCCGGTGCTGACGGTGCGGGGGAGGGTCTGCAGGATCGCCAGGTTCGTCAGCCGCGGCAGCGGCATCACGCGGTCCCGGGCGAGCAGTTCGCGGATGCGGTCGAACAGGACGACGGAGTCGTTGACCGAGTACCCGATGACGGTCAGCAGCGCGGCGAGGAAGAGGCCGTCGATCGGCTTGCCCAGCCAGGCGAAGACACCGACGAGGACCACCACGTCGTGGACGAGCGCACCGACCGCCGCGGTGGCGAACCGCCACCGGAAGCGCACCGCGAGATAGAGCAACTGGGCGGCCAGGGCGAGTCCGAGCGCGACGAGGGCGTTGCGGCGCAGCTCCTCGCCCAGGCTGGGACCGATCAGCTCGTCGCGGACCTTCTCCGTCCCGCCGCCGAGACCGCTCACCGTGGCGGTCACCGCGGCTTCCTGGGCGTCGGTCAGCTCCTCCGCGCGCACCGTGAGGGAGCCGTCGCCGAAGGCCTGGACGATCGCGTGCGGGAACCCGGCCCGGCCGAGGGCCTCCCGGGCCCGGTCGGGGTCGACGGGAGCGGCCGTGGAGTACTCGATGAGCCGGCCTCCGGTGAAATCGATGCCGAAGTCGAGACCGCGCACCAGGATGCCCGAGGCGGCGAGGGCGAGGAGCGCGGCGGAGGCGGCCAGCCAACGGCGCGGACGGCGCATCAGGAACGGGCCGCGGCGCAGCAGCCCGTCCCGGACCCGCCCGGTGTCCGTGATGCCGGTGAGACGCGGTCGGCGGAAGGCCGCGCGCCGGTCGAGCGCGTACTCGGCGAGCACCCGGGTGACGACCAGGGCGCTGACCATGGAGGCGAGGACGCCGATGCCGAGGGTGATGCCGAACCCGCGCACGGGGCCGGAGGCGAGGACGAAGAGGAGCCCGGCGGCGATCAGCGTGGTGATGTTGGAGTCGGCGATCGCCCCCAGCGCGCCGCGGAATCCGGCCGTCAGCGCGGAACGGGGGCTGGTCCGGCTCCGGGCGGCGTGCTCCTCGCGGGCCCGTTCGAAGACGAGGACGTTGGCGTCCACGGCCATGCCGATGGCCAGCACGAACCCGGCCAGGCCGGGCAGCGTCAGGGTGGCGCCGACGGCGGCCAGGGCGGCGTACGAGATCAGGCCGTAGCAGGCCAGTGCCACGGTCGCGAGCAGGCCCATGAGCCGGTAGACGGCGATGATGAACAGCGCGGTGAGCGCGGTGCCGATCACCGCGGCCCGGGCCGCCGCCCCGATGGCCGCGTCCCCCAGGGTGGCGCCGACGGTGCGCTGCTCCACCGTCTCGACCGGTACGGGCAGGGCGCCGCCGGAGATCAGCAGGGCCAGCTCGCGGGCCTCGGCGTCGTCGAAGGAGCCGGTGATCTGCGTGGTCCCGCCCGGGATGCCCGCACCGCAGGCCACGGACGGGTCGACCTGCGGCGAGGAGACGATCTTGCCGTCGAGGACGATGGCCACCCGGCGCTGCGGGTCGCCGGGCGGGTGGCAGGCGGCGTCCGCCGTGATCTGCGTCCACCGGGTGCGGCCGGTGTCGGTGAAGTCGACGGTGACGTGCCATCCGGTCCCGCTCTGCTGGTCGAAGCGGGCGTCCGCGGCTTCGACGTGCTGCCCCGTCAGGGCGGCGGCCTTCAGCCGCAGGGGTTGTCCGGCCGCGTCCGGCAGGACGCGCTCCTCTTCGCCGGGCGGTGTCGGGGTGTTCGCGGTGCCGAGGACCGGGTGGACGGTGAGCTGCGCGGTGCGGCCCAGGACGGCGGCGGCCTTCTCCGGATCCTGGAGGCCGGGCAGTTCGACGAGGATGCGGTGGTCGCCGGAGCGGACGAGGGTCGGCTCGGTGACGCCGAGCGCGTCGATCCGGCCCCGTAGCACCTCGACGGTGCGGTCGGTGGCGTCGGGGCCCGCGTCGACGGTGTCGGTGGAGCGGGTCTCCAGCAGGATCTGGGTGCCACCGCGCAGATCGAGCCCGAGGCGCACCGGCGTGGTGAGGGCGATGGCCAGTGATCCGGCGATCACGGCGAGGGCGAGCAGCGCGCGGATGCGCGAGGAGTTGTTGCGGTTCTTCTGCTTCTTCGGGTTCTTCCGGCGTGTCAACACGGGCCTCCGGCAGGCATGCCGCGGCGGCGGCACAGACGGCGGCCGCGACGGGAGAGAGGGGATGGGTTGTCTCAGATGCCTGGAGGCGGGGGAGGGGCCCGGCCGCGGTCGTACGCGGACCCGTCATGGAAGACGGGGGTGCACGCGGGCAGGGCGGACGTGCCCGTGCCGGTGGCCCGGGCGGGGTTCACCTCGTGGGGTGGGGCGGCGTGGTGGTCCGGTGCGTGCGGGCGCTCGCCGGGAGGGTGGTCGTACGGGGACCTGACGTGAGCCGCGTACGGGTCGGCGTACGGGGCGTCCGCGCGGGGACCGGTGTCCGGCTGCCACTCGGCGCCCGCGGCCACGGCGGCCGCACGGGGTGCAAGTGCGGCGGCGGCCGGGAGCATCACCGGCAGGACGGCGAGGAGCGCCGTCAAGGCTGTGAGCGCGGTGAGCGCGGTGAGCGCCGTGGCGAGCCGGTGAGCGGCGGCGGTCGCGGCGGTGCGGGACGCCGGGCGCATGCACCGTCCCTTTCCTGGTGATTCGGGTGTGGGCGTCAGGCCTCGATGAGGCCGGCGCGGATGGCGTAGCGGGTCAGCTCCAGCCGGTCGTGCAGACCGAGTTTGTGCAGGAGGTTGGCCCGGTGGCGGTGCACGGTCTTGACGCTGATGAACAGGATCTCGGCGATCTCCTTGGAGGAGTGCCCCTCGGCGACCAGCTTGAGGACCTCCTCCTCGCGCGGTGTGAGCAGGTGATCGGCGTTCTCCTCGCCGTGCCGGACACGGTCGAGGTAGGTGCGGATCAAGGCGGTGACCGCGCCGGGGTAGAGGAACGGCTCGCCCCGCATCGCGGACCGGCAGGCGGCGACCAGGTCGCGGTCGGCCACCGACTTCAGCACATATCCGCAGGCCCCGGCCTTGAGCGCCTGGAACAGGTACTGCTCGTTGTCGTGCATGGTCAGCATCAGGATCCGCAGGCCCGGCTTGAGCGCCGCGAGTTCGCGGGTGGCCTGCAGGCCGGTCAGCCGCGGCATCGCGATGTCGAGGACGGCCAGGTCGACCTCCGCCTTCCGGGCCTGCTCGACGGCCTCGGCCCCGTCCCCGGCCTCCGCGACGACCCGCAGGTCGGGCTCGCGGTCGAGGATCAGGCGTACACCGCGGCGCACGAGGGCGTGGTCGTCGGCGAGCAGGATCCGGATCGGCTTCGACGCCGCCGAAGCCGTGGCGCGTTCGGGAGGGATGTCGTCGGACATGGTCAGAGCTGCTTCCTGGGGACGGGGGTGATCAGACGGATCCGCGTGCCGGTACCGGTGTCGGTGTCGGTGACGGTGACGGTTGCGGTGCTGGTGCCGGAGGCGCCGGAAGTGACGGCGGCGGTGGCGGGTGCCGACGTGATGTCCAGCGTGGCCCCGGCGAGCAGGGCCCGTTCCCGCATGCCGCGGATCCCGGCGCCCTCGCAAGGTGCCTCGATGCCGCGGCCGTCGTCTGCGATCTCCAGCACCACCGCCCCGTCGGCCCGACGCAGGCTCACCTCCACCCGGCGCGCGTCCGCGTGGCGGGCCGCGTTGGTCAGACTCTCCTGAGCCACCCGGTACAGCACCAGCTCGCTCTCCTCACCCAGCGCGGGCAGATCGGCGTCGAAGCGGCGTACGACACGCAGCCCGGTGTGGGTCGCGAAGTCCTGTGTGAGCGAGGTCAGGGCGCTGACCAGGCCCAGATCCTCCAGGACGCCCGGCCGCAGACGGCGCACCAGGCGCCGGACCTCGTCCAGGCTCTCCCGGGTGATCTCCTGGGCCTGCCGAAGGTCCTCGCACAGCGGAGCCGGTGCGTCGTCCGCGGCCCGCTTGAGCACCAGCAGGATCGCCGTCATGCTCTGCCCGACCTCGTCGTGCAGCTCCTGGGCGATACGACGGCGTTCCGCCTCCTGGGCCAGCAGCGCCCGGGCGCTGGACGTGGCGCGTTCGTGCTCCAGCCGGTCGAGCATGGCGTTGAAGGTCCGGATCAGCTCGGACACCTCGCCGCCACCGCGGGCGCCGGGAACGGGCAGCCGCTGCCCCGGCCGCAGCAGGTCGACGGTGGTCATCAGCCGGGTCAGCCGACCCAGCGGGGCCAGGCCCCAGCGCAGCAGGGTGCCGGTGGCGACCAGCATGACGGCCAGGCCGCCGACCAGGATGACCGCCTCGGTCAGCAGCACCGGCACCGAGACGGTCACCGGCGCCCACAGCAGCAGCGCCGTGGCGGCGCCCAGCACCAGGGCGTTGAGCCCGAAGATCCGCCAGAACAGCGACACGGAAAAGCTCCTCCTTCAGGGACCCGGCCTCGAACCCGGCCTCGAACCCGGCCTCGAACCCGGCCTCGACCGGCCCTTCGCACACCCCTCGCACGGGCGCGGGTCGCAGGACCGGGACGGGACCGACCCTCCCCCCACCCTCCTCCGCCCCGGTGGTCGCGGTCGATGGGGCCCGACACCCATTTCGCGAGCCGCGCACCACCCATCGGCCGCCCCGCACACTCCGCGCGCCCCGGGCGTGGTTACCGCCGTACCGGACGAATGGGGTCCGCGCCCGATGGGATTCCGACGCGGCACACAGCAGAGTCGAGACCGACCGAGCCGTCCGGTACGGCCGGTGCCCCCATGCCGTCCGGCGCCCCTGTCGTACGGCGCCCCTGTCGTACGGACGTCGGGCCCGGCGCACCGGCCGGCCACAGTCGCGCCTGCCGCGCCTGGTCGCCCCTGCCCGCCCCTGCCGCGCCCGCCGCGCCCGAAGAGAGGACCCGTCATGCCGCTCGACACCACCCAGACCGATTCCTGCCCGCTACCGCCCGCCGCGCAGGACGCCCGTCGGCGCCTCGAACACGCGCGCAGCAGCCGGGTGGCCCAGCTGAGGGCCCTCGACGAGGCCGGCCGGATCGCGAAGGACCATGTGATGTCCGCCCAGGCGGAAGCGATCCAGCAGGTCCTCAAGGAGATCGACGCGGCGTTCGCCCGCGTCGACGACAGCTCCTACGGCACCTGCCAAGGATGTTCCAGGCCCGTCCCCGCCGAGCGCCTGGAGATCCTTCCGTACACCCGGTACTGCGTCGCCTGCCAGCGCCGCGCCGCCGCCTGAACCCGGCCCGGCCCCGGCCCCGGCCCCGGCCCCGACCCCAGCCCCGACCCCACGCCTCCCGTCCTGCACACAAGGGGTGAAGTGAGTGGTGAACCACCAGACCGTCGGCGACCGCGCCGCACACCTGTCGCCCGAGGACCTCGCCGCGTTGCAGGAGAACCTGCACGAACAGCGCCTGTTCCGCCGGGAACAGTTGCGGCAGATCGCGGCAGCGCCCCGTACCCGGACCTCGCGCCGGCTCCGCTCCGCCGCACAGACCGAGGTACAGGTCAAGCTCGCCGCCTCCGCGCGCATGGTCCTCAACGACGTCGAGGAGGCGCTGCGGCGCATCGACGAGGGCCGCTACGGCACCTGCCACCTGTGCCGCAGGCCCGTCGACCGTGAACGCCTGATGATCGTGCCGCAGGCCCGCTACTGCGCGCGCTGCCAGCAGGTGCGGGAGGCCGGAGGATGACCGCCGTCTGTCGCCCCCGCACCGGCTCCCGCGACCGACACCGGCCCTGGCCGCTGTGCCGGCGGTGCAGCGGCCTCGCCCTCGACATGGGCAGCGACCGGACCCGCGCCTGGATCGCCGGCCGCTCCACGGTCCTCGACGTACCCACGGTCACCTTCCCGGGTGCCGGGGCGCCGCACCCGATCCAGCGCGGCGCGATCATCGACGTTCCCGGAACGGCCCGGATGCTCGACCGGCTGCTCGGTCACCGCCTGTCCCGGCACCCGCGCCCGCTGGTGGTGGTCACCACGCCGGTCCTGGACGGCCCCGCCTACCGGGACCGGGCCCGTACGGCCGTACAGGTGCTGCGGCCGCGCGCGGTGCTGACCGTGCCCACCGCCCGCGCCGTCGCCCTGGCCGCGGACGCCGACCTCACCGGTCCGCTGCTCGTGGTGGACATCGGCGCCCATCTCACCGAAGTGGTCCTCCTCGTCGACGGCGCGGTCTGCGACGCCCGCCGCACCGAGCTGGGCACCACCGACCTCACCTGCGCCGACGTCCCGGCGGACCTCGGCGAGGCCGTCACCTCCATGATCACCTCGATGCTCCGGCAGGACCGCACCGCCCTCACGGCCGACGCCCTGGGCCGTGGGCCCCTCCTGGCGGGCGGCGGCGCCCTGCGCCCCGACCTCGTCGGCCGCCTCGGCGCCGGCCTGCACGCACCCCTGCGGGCCGTCCCCGCACCGCACACCGCCGCGCTGCGAGGCGACGCCAGGATCCTTCGAGCCGCACACACCCACCCGTCGACCCGGGGCACCGCACCCCCCGGGCCCGCCGCCCGGCCCCGCTGAACCCTCGAACCCGGTCCCCGTCCCCCGTCCCCCGTGCCCCCTCCCTGTCCCATGGCCGGTGCCGCTCCACCGGCCATGGGACACCCCTGTTCCCGCACGCCCCGCCGTCCCGAAGGGAGAACCACCCTGCCGCTCCTCGTACCGTCAGGAATCCCGCGTCCCGTACCGGTCGCTCTCGTTAAGCTGTCCCGATCATGGAGGTGACTGCGGCGAACGAGATGATCACCATTCCGCCGGGGCGGGTGACGCTGTCGGACCGCCGGACGCAGCGCACCTGGTCGGTCGAGCTGGCGTCCTACCGGCTCGCGGCCTTCCCGGTCACCCAGGGGGTGTACGCACAGATCACGGGCCGGAGGCCGAGCGCCGTCCACGGGGACCGGCTGCCCGTCGAGTCCGTCTCCTGGTGGGACGCGGCGCGGTTCTGCAACACCCTGTCCCGGCGTGAAGGGCTGACGCCCGCTTACCACTTCCGCGCGGACGGCGAGGGTGTCGAGTGGGACGCGTCCGCCGGCGGGTACCGGCTGCCGACCGAAGCCGAGTGGGAACACGCCTGCCGTGCCGGGACGACCGGGCCGCGGTACGCGCCGCTCGACGAGATCGCCTGGTACCGCGGAAATTCGCAGGAGCGCATCCACGCCGTGGGCGGCAAACGCCCCAACCCCTGGGGTCTGCACGACATGCTCGGCAACGTCTGGGACTGGTGCTGGGACGTCTACGACGCCGAGGTCTACGGCACCTACCGGGTGCTCCGCGGCGGGGGTTGGTACGACGAGCACTGGAGTTGCCGGGCCTCCGCACGTCGCCGTAGCCACCCGACCTTCCAGGTGGACGACGTGGGGTTCCGCCTCGCGCGCTCCCTCGTGTGACGAACCGTGCGCCTGGACCGGGGAGGGGCCGGGCCGGGTCGGGGATTCCTGGCCCGCAGATCCTGGTAGAACCATGACCGATGGGTATCCGAGAGCGCGAGCGCAAGGTCTACCGTCCGCTGCGGCGGGCCGGCCTCGAAGTGCTCCCGAACACCGTGCCGGACAGCGTGATGCCGTTCGTCTTCGGATACCGTGCCGAGGACGTCGTCGGCGGCTTCTCCCACCGGTACGACACCCCACGGCTTGTCGAGCGTCTCAACGAGGACTGGTACGACCTCGCGGTCTCGTCGGGTCTTCTCGACCAGCGGCGCGAGTTCCTCGTCCAGCTTCCCCGCGGCGCCCTCACGCACCGGGCCTTCCTGCAGAACCTGCACAGTGGCCGCCGTGCCGCACCGACGGTCTGGACCCGGGTCCGGCTCCTGGACCGCTGGGACATCATGGGCCGGGGCGCGGCATCGGCGTTCCTCGGCGTACACGCCGGCCACCCGGGCTTCGGCATGATGGCTCTCGACGGCAGTGTGTACGTCACGGCCTCGACGGGCGAGATCGGTGTCGATGTGCTCGCGGTCGGCCACCCGGACCGCTCGGAGAACATCCTGCGGTACGTGGAATCGTTCGCGCTTCGGGACAGTCCCTCCCGCGACCGCGCGTTGCAGGAGCGGATCATGGTCTGGCTCGCGGGCCGCGCACCGAGTGCCGTCGGCCGTTCGGACCGATGACGACGCGGCCCGGTGGCCGAGGCCGGCACGGTTGTCGCCGACCAGCTGATCATGCGACCACGCCCAGCGGGAAGAGCCGTTGCGGGTCAGGACGTTGGTGACGGTGCATAGTGGTGGGCCAGACAGGTGGCGAGGTCGCGCAGGTGAGCCCTGGCTTCGGTGGGGCCGTGCACGGTGACGGCGCTCCCGAACGGCAGGAGTGCCCGCACGTCCTCCAGATGCAGGAAGCGGATCGTCACCCTGCGGCCGGTGGCGGATTCTTCATGGTCGTCCGGGACGAGTCGTAGGCCGAAGATCCGTTGCGCTCGCTCGATCTGGGTCGGGTCGATGGTGGCGCTGACCTCTATCGCGTGGTGGTGCTCCCACTGCTCCATGAGCGCTGCGGCGACGGTGGCCAGGGTCTGGCTCTCGCGGATCCGTCGTGGCTGGTCGACTTCTTTCCACGTCGTGATCCGTTCGAGTCGGTACATCCGAGGCACTCGGGCGCGGTCGGCGACGAGGTACCAGATGCCGGCCTTGGCGAACAGCCCGTAGGGATCCACGACCAGGTCGCGTGGGCATGACGCGCGTGGGCTGTCGTACTCGATCCGTAGCCGGCGACCTCGCCGCACCACGCCGATCAGCGAAGCCGCAGTCGTGCCGGAAGCTCGTGCCTGACGCCAGGGACGGCTGTCCACGTGCACCACGTCGGTGAGCGGCAGGAGCCCACGAGCTCGACGTGGCTGTGCAGCGGCGATCTTGGAGAGCGCGCGCCGGCTTTCGGCCGATGCGTCGAGCTCCGCACGTTGCCTCTCATCCAGCCCGGTGAGCGACAGATGATCCAGCTCGCCTGGTGTGAGTCGCCTGAGGTCGAGTCCGGCCCCGGGCAGCATGGTCACGCCTCCGAGGCGGCCCCGGTGTGCGGTCACCGGCAGACCGGCGTCGCGGAGCCAGTTCAGGTCTCGGGTGATGGTGCGAAGGGACACCCCGAGCGCTGATGCGAGTTCCTGTGTGGTCACGGCATCCCTCGAGGTGAGGAGCAGCATCAGGGTGAAGAAGCGGTCTGGGGTCACACACCAATTTTTTCAGGAATGGCGACACGATGCGGCGCATATCCCGGTCAGGCTGGCGGATGCGTACCTACGACCTGTGAGAAGGAACAACCATGACCACATCCGTCGTGTCCATCGTCTACGTGAACGACGCTCCCGCCGCAGCCCGTTTCTACGGCGACCTCCTCGGCATGAGCCCCTCGTTCGAGACTTCGGGATACGTCACCTTCGACCTCGGGCCGGGCGCTGACCTCGGTCTGTGGTCCGGCCAGTTCGAGGATCTGTCACCGGACGTCCCGCGCACCAGTGAGGTGTGCCTGGCCGTCGACGGTGGACCCGACGAGCTCAACGCGACCTTTGAGCAGTGGAATTCCAAGGGGATCACGATCCTGCGCGAGCCTCATGATGCGGGGTTCGGGCTGACCTTCCTCGCAGCCGATCCTGACGGGAACCGTATCCGCGTCGCACCGCGGGGCTGAAGGCCGCAATGCGGCAGGCGCGCACGACAGGTGTCGCGCCTGCCGTCGCCCGACTTCAAGAGGACGACGGGTGTTCCCCACGCGAATCCGCCCCTGAGCGTCGAGGGCCGCGGTCGGCTCATGAAGCGGTGCCGGACACGTCCCATCGCCCACGTCGCCGCTGAGCTGGGCATCTCTTGTGGGTAAATCGCTGGCGGCTACACCGTGATGCGGGATTGCAGGACCGGCCGTCGAGTCCGCATCGGAGTCCGAACGCGACGCCAGCATGGGTCATCGAACCGCCGGCAGCACGCCTCCGCGAGAGCGCCACCGACGTCGAGCCCACACGCCCTAGCCGGCCCGCCCCTCGAACAGCAGCCGCAGGAATTCCCCGAGCGGCCCCACGATGTCCAGGTCCTGGTCGAGGAGCCACTGCAACTGGAGCCCGCTGAGCACGGCGTGGAACAGGAGCGCGGCACTCTCCGGGCTGACGCCCTCGCGGAGTCCGGCGCGGGACTCCTCGTCGGGGAAGCCGTCGGTGAACTGGGCGCGGCTGCGCTCGTAGCGCTCCACGAAGTACGCGTGCGCCGGATGGTCCGGCCGTGAGGCCGCGGCCGCCAGCTCGATCCACAGGCGCATCAGCTCGGGGGCCTTCTGGTGGTGGCGGACGAGCTCGGCGAGATAGGGCCCGAGCTGTTCGGGACCCCCGACCTGCTCCAGTCCCTGCCGCCACTCCTCGGAGTCCCGCTCGGCCAGCACCTCGGCGAGGAGCTCGTCCTTGTTGCGGAAGTGGTGCAGGAGCCCCGCGTGGGTCATCCCGGCGCGTTCCGCGATGTCACGCAGGGAGGCCTGGGCGTAACCGTGCTCGGCGAAGCTGTCGCGCGCCGCCCGGACGATCTCCGCCCTGCGGGCCGGTGTCCTGGAGTACGGTCCCCGCGCTCTGCCCTGGCCCACGCTGCGCTCACCCTCCTCGACGAAACGGCCCCGCTCGCGGACGGCAAGCCCGGCAGGACCCGTACCGAACCATTGTGCTCCGCCCGGCCGATTCGTAAGCTAACCACTTGGAAGGTATTGAAACGTTTCAGCGCAACTCATGCGCCTCAGCGCGTTTCAGCTCCCCCTTCCGCTCACGAAAGGAACGATCCCGTGGACGAGGACTACAGAAGCGGGCCGAGCCGTCGGCACCTGCTCGGCATCATCACCGCGGCGGCAGCGGGAGCCGCCCTCCCGCTCTCCGCCGCATCGGAGGCCCGGGCGTCCGGCGCACGTGCCGCCGCGCCCGCACGCCTGCGGGTCAACCTCCGTACCGCACCGCTGGGCACCGAGACCGCACCGGCCTTCACCTGGGTGCCCCCGGTCGCCCGCCAGTCCGCCTACGAGATCCAGGTCGGCACCGCCCCCGGCCGGGCGGACGTCTGGCGCAGCGGCCGGGTGGCAGGCTCCGCCAGCACCGAAGTCCCGTACGGGGGCGGGGCGCTGCGGTCGGGGCGGGCGTACCACTGGCGGGTGCGGACCTGGGACGAGAAGGGCGCCCCCGGCCCCTGGAGCGAGTCCGCCGTCTGGGAGACCGGTCTGCTGAAGGGCGAGAAGGACTGGTCGGGCGCGCGGTGGATCGGCGGAAGGCAGCCGCAGGACCACGACTGGGAGGACCTGACCGCGACCGTCGTCTTCCGGGGCGGCGCGGACGCCACGAACGGCCTGTCCCTCCTGCTGCGCGCCGAACCCATCGGCAAGACCTGGGGCGAGGGCCTGAACTGGACCGTCCGCCGGTCCGGCGACGCCATGCAGCTGGTCATGAGGACCAGCCACTACGCAGGCAACACCTGGGTCGACGACGGCACCTCCGAGCCCGACTGGGGCGTGAACCACTACGACCCCCAGAGCGAGACCAACCCCACCACCGCCGGCACCCGCAGCGTCCCCGTCGCCACGGTCGTACTCCCCGCCGCGGCCGGCCTGACCAAGGACACCTGGGCCACCCGCGACCACACGGTCCAGGTCAGCGCCCGGGGCCTGACCGTCACCACCACCGTCAACGGCGTCGAGGTCGACAGCCGCACCCTCACCGGCGACCAGATCCGCCGCCACGGCAGCTTCGGCTTCGCGGGCGGGACCGACGCCACGATCCGCTCCGTCAGGGTGACCGGCACCGGCGCCCCCGACTTCTCCGCCGACCTCACCACCGGCGCCAACCCCTTCGAGGCCGGCATCGGCACCCTCGCCGGGCTGACCTTCCCGCCGAAGAACCCCTACATCCCGTCCAAGAACGCGATCCTGCCCCTCGCCAACCCGGCCCCCGTGCTCCGCCGCGCCTTCACCCTGCCCCGGGGCCGCCGCATCGCCGGGGCCCGGCTCTACCTCAGCGCCGCCGGAAACGTCACCCTCACCGTCAACGGCGGCCCGCTCACCGTCGACGGCGGGCCGGCAGACCGCGACCGCACCAACGTGCCCCGCCTGCTGACCGACCAGAGCACCTACGACCGTACGGTCCTCTACGACACCTTCGACGTCACCGCCCTGCTGCGGGCCGGCCGCGAGAACGTGGTCGCCGCCGAACTCGGCCGGGGCTGGTACGGAGTGACGACGCCGCAGGAGTGGTACTGGCAGCTCGCCCCCTACAGCGGCGCCCCGCGCCTGCGCGCCAAGCTCGTCGTGACGTACACCGACGGCTCCGCCACCACCGTCGTCACCGACGAGGCATGGCTCACCGCGGACGGACCGACGACCTTCGACTCGGTGTACTCGGGCGAGAAGTACGACGCCCGCCGGGCCGAGGAACTGGGGGAGTGGCGCTCGGCCGGCCACCGCCCCGGCCGTGACTGGCGTCCGGCCACCGTGCTGATCCCGCCGGGCAGTTGTGCCGGTCCCGCCCCGCAACACCATGGGGCGCTGCCCGCGACGACGGTCCCCGACGGGTTCAGGCCCGCCGCCGTGCGCGCGCACGAGGCGGAGCCGGTGCTGGTCAACCAGGTCCTCCGCCCGGTGGCGCTCACCGAGACGGCGCCCGGATCGGGCATCTGGGTCCTGGACTACGGCCAGATCGTGACCGGCCTCGTCCGGCTCTCCCTCACCGGTGTGCGCCCCGGGAAGGCGGGGCTCACCCTGCGCATTCGCGGCGGCAACCGTGTGACCGGCGGCGACGGCAGCAGCGCCGCCCCGCTCTCCGTGGAGGAGGAGAACTTCCAGCACGACGCCAACCTCCAGACGCACTACTACACCCTGGGCGGACGGCCGACGCAGACCTGGGAACAGCAGTTCAGCCACTTCGGGTTCCGCTATCTGGAGGTCATGAACCTCGAGGCCGTCCTCGGACGGGCCCCCGACCTGAAGCGGGACGCGTCCGTCCTGACCGTCGGTGTCGCCCGCTCCGGCTTCGCCCGCACCGGCACCTTCACCACCGACAACGCCCTGCTCAACCGCCTTCAGCGCAACCTGGAGTGGGCGGAGCAGAACAACCTCGTCCAGAAGCCCACCGACACCCCCTCCCGTGAGAAGAACGGCTGGACCGGGGACGCCATGGCCAGCTCCGAGTCGGAGTCCCTCACCTGGGACGTCAACGCGCTGCTCACCACCTACCTCCGTCATTTCCCCGACACCCAGATCTCCACCGGCCAGCTGCCGATGTTCGTCCCCATCGCCAAGGGCGGCTACGGCTACGACCACACCCCCGGCTGGAACGCCGCGTGGAAGGCCGTACCCGCCTGGGACTCGGCGTACTTCGTCATCCCCAGGGAGCTCTACGCCTACTACGGCAACAGCAGTCTCTTCGAGGAGCTGTACAACCACCAGGACACCCTGCTCCGGTCCTACGAGACCCTGTTCACCGCCGCGAACGACTACACGTTCGAGGCCTCCCTCGGCGCCTACTCCGGTGCCGAGGCCCCCGGCAGCAACGCCGTCATCAGCCTCGCCTTCTACATCCACTTCTGCGACTACATGGACGAGGTGGGCCGTCTCCTCGGCCGCACCGGACGGGCCGCCCACTACGCCCGGCTGGCACGCACCCTGCGCAAGGCGTTCATCGTCAACTACTGGGACGCCTCCCAGGGGCACTTCACCCAGGGCAGCATCTCCAGCGAGAACACCCTGGCCCTCGCCTTCGACCTGGTCCCCGGCTCGGACCTGCTCCCCGACGACCCCCGCCACCTGCCCGGCAGCCGGACGCTCGCCGAGAACGAGAAGGCACTCGCGAAGCTGCTCGCCGACCGCATCACGGCCGCCGACCGGCACCTCCAGAACGACATGTACGGCTCGCGCTACGAGTTCAGCATCCTCAGCCGCTACGGCTACACGGACCTCGCGCTGCAGGCCGTCACCCAGACCGGCACGCCCGGCTACGTGTACCAGATCGCCAAGGGCGCGACCTCGCTGTGGGAGCAGTGGACCGACCGGCTCTCGGTCGACCACCACTACCGCTCCAACGTGGCCACCTGGTTCTACCAGGGCCTGGCCGGCATCATGCCGACCGCGACCGCCTACGCGTCGCTGCGGATCCGCCCGTACATCCCCACGGTCGCCGTCAACAGCCGGGTGCCGAAGGACACCTCGGACACCGACCTCGCACCCGCGACCCTCGACCACGTCGGCGCCACGATCGACACCGTGCGCGGCACGGTGTCGTCGCGGTGGCGGCGCCGCGCGGACCGCAGGATCGAGCTCACAGTGACCGTCCCCGGCAACACCGAGGCCGAGATCTGGGTCCCGACCCGGGACCAGCCCGTCATCGCGCCCCGGGGGGTCACCTTCCTCCGCGACGACACCTCGGGCGGTGCCGCCTACAAGGTCTACCAGGCCTACGCGGGTTCGTACCACTTCAACGCCGGCTGACCCCGCCCGCCCCCGGGCTGTGCCGGCCCTGGTCCGCGATACCCGGGGGCGCGTCGTCGTAGACCCCCGAACACGCATGTTGTGCAATGCGAAATTTTGTGTTGCAGACGTGGTGGGCGGCCGCGTGCACCTCCTACGTTCCCCTCTCAACAGACCGGTCCTCACCGGTGCTGGTCCTCCCCCACACCCCTCTCCAACCCACCTCCGAGGGATTCGAGGAACTTCGATGAACGCACGTTCCGTCCGTGGTGCGGTGGCGGTCGCCGCCTCCCTCTGTGCGCTGACCGGGGTCACCGCGTGCGACGTCCAGTCCGGCAGCGACACCGCAGCCGGTGCCGACGTCAGCGCCGGGGCCTCCGGCGCGCAGGCCAAGGACCTCAAGGTCGGCTGGTCGACCATCTACCTCACGCCGTCCTGGATGCAGCAGACGCTGAAGATGCTCCAGACGGACGTCGACAAGCTGAAGGCGAGCGGCAAGGTGTCCGCGTTCAAGACCTTCAACGCCAACGGCGACACCTCGCAGCAGATCGCACAGATCCGCGCCATGATCCAGCAGAAGTACGACGTGATCCTCGTCGACGCCGGATCGTCCACCGCGCTCAATCCGGCGCTGGAGCAGGCCGTCGCCGCCGGGATCACCGTCGTCGCGTTCGACTCGCTGCCCACCAGTACCAAGGTCGTCCGGGTCGGGACCGACCAGAAGGCCTGGGGCTCGATGATGGCCACCTGGCTGGCCAAGAAGCTGGACGGCAAGGGCAGCGTCATCGCCATGAACGGACCCGCCGGGGTGGCCGTCAGCGAGGACCGCTGGTCCGGGGCCGAGGCGGTGTTCAAGAAGTACCCGGGCATCAAGATCGTCACCAATGTACACAGCGAGTACAACCTGGCCCCGGCCGCACAGGCCTTCGCCGCCGCCTACTCCGCGCACCCGGACATCGACGGCGTCTTCTCGCAGGGCGGCGCGCTGTCCGCGGCGGCGCTCCAGACACTGGTCAAGCAGGACAAGAAGCTCGTCCCGATCACCGGCGAGAACTACAACGGCTTCCTGAAGCTGTGGCAGAGCAAGCAGAAGGAAGGTTTCTCCTCGATCGCCACCGCCCAGCCCAACTACCTCTCCGTGATCGCCCTGGAGGCGGCCGTCGCCCAGCGCGAGGGCATCGCCGTCCCCCAGGACATCGACGTCCCGCTGCCCGAGATCACCGACAGCAACCTCGCCCAGTACGCCAAGCCCGACCAGCCGGACGACTCCTACCCGATCAACGACATCTCCCAGGCCGAGGTCGACAAGCTCATCGGCAAGTGAGCGGGTGACGACCGTGGCGCTGCTGAGTGTGGAGAAGGTGTCGAAGTCGTTCGCGGGCAACCGGGTGCTCACGGACGTCAGCCTCGAGGTACGGCCCGGAGAGGTGCTGGCCCTCGTCGGGGAGAACGGGGCGGGCAAGTCCACGGTGCTCTCCCTGATCACCGGGCTGCTGGCACCCGACACAGGCAGCGTCGTCCTCGACGGCGCACCCGTCGCCCGGGCGTGGTCTCCCCACCGCGCCCGGGCCGCCGGGATCGGCTCCGTGCACCAGGAGCTGAGCCTGAATCCGCACCGCAGCGTCGCGGAGAACGTCTTCCTCGGGGCCTGGCCCTCCCGATGGGGACTGGTCCGGCAGCGCGACCTCGCGGCCCGGGCCGAGCCGCTGCTCGCGCGGGTCGGCCTCGACATCGACCCGCGCACCCCGGTCGGACGGCTGCCGCTCGGCCGGCAGCAACTCGTCGAACTGGCCAAGGCGCTGGCCGGCGAGCCCCGGCTGCTCATCCTGGACGAGGCCACCTCCGCGCTGGACGAGGACCAGGTGGCCGCCGTCTTCCGGGTGATCCGCACGCTGCGCGAACAAGGCGGCTCGGTGATCTTCGTGAGCCATCGCATGGCCGAACTCTTCGCCGTCGCCGACCGGCTGACGGTCCTGAAGGACGGCGCGGTCACCGCGACCCGGGAACGGCAGGAGACGGATCACGACGACATCGTGCGGCTGATGGTCGGTCGGGAGCTGTCCGACCTCTTCCCGGCCAAGGCGGCTTCCCCGAGCGGCGAACCCCTGCTCCGGGCGCGCGGTCTCACCGTCCCCCGCGCCTGCTCCGGCATCGACCTCGACCTGGTCCCCGGACGGATCACCGGACTCGGCGGCCTCCAGGGCCAGGGACAGCGGGAGGTGCTGCGGGCCCTGTTCGGGCTCGCCCGGCACACCGGCGCCCTCACCCTGGACGGACGCCCGGTCCGGCTCTCCTCGCCGCGCGACGCGATCCGGCACCGGATCGCGTACGTGCCCGAGGACCGCAAGCTCGAAGGCGTGCACACCGTACGCAGTGTGCGCGACAACCTCGCGCTGCCCGGCATGCGCGCGCTCGCCCCGGCCCGCCGCCTCACCACCGTCTCCCGCAGCGCCGAGAGCGCGCTCGTCGAGGAACTGATCGGACGGCTGCGCATCAAGGCCGCCTCACCCGCCCAGGAGGCCCGCCGGCTCTCCGGCGGCAACCAGCAGAAGGTCGCGCTGGCGAAATGGCTGCCCACCGGGCCGCGCGTCCTGCTGCTGGCCGAGCCGACCCGGGGCATCGACATCGGGACGAAACGCGAGATCTACCATCTGCTGCGCCGCCTGGCCGACGACGGACTCGCGGTACTCGTCACCTCCGGAGACACCATGGAACTGGTCGGCCTGTGCGACGAGGTCGCCGTCCTGTACGAGGGGACGGTCGTGGACCGGCTGAGCGGCCCCGAGCTGACCGAGGAACGCCTGGTCAGAGCGTCGGTCATGGGCACCGGGAGCGTGGTCCGTGCGTGACCGCGCCCTGGCCGCCGCGCGCGGCAACACCGACCTCCTCGCCCTCGCCGTCCTCCTGCTGGCCCTGCTCACCGCCTACCAGCACTACGACTCCAGCCTGTTCACCCCCGCCTCCGTCACCATCCTCTCCGCGCAGTTCCTGCCGCTGATCCTCGCCGCCGCCGGGCAGACGACCGTGATGCTGCTCGGCGGGATCGACCTCTCGCTGGGCGCCGTGCTCGGGCTCGCCATGGCCGTGTTCGCCACCCACGACGCCCGGGGCACCGGCGGAGTGATCGCGGCGGCACTGCTCGCGCTGGCCGTGGCCGTCGCCGCCGGAGCAGCCAACGGCACACTCGTCGCGTACGCCGGACTGCCCCCGATCGTGGTGACCCTCGCCGCCTCCTTCCTCTGGGGCGGGGTCACCCTGGTCGTCCTGCCCCAGCCGGGCGGCGAAGTACCCGCCGGGCTGGTGAACGCGTACAACAACGGCTGGTACGGGATCGCCCTGCCGGCCGTCGCCCTCGGGGTCGTCCTCGCCGGGTGGAAGCTGCTGCGCACCACCCGGCGCGGACTCGCGCTCTACGCCGTCGGCGGGAACGAGCACGGCGCCTACGCCGGCGGACTGCACACCCGGGGCGTGAAGATCTCGGGCTACGCCCTCGCCGGGGCGTTCACCGGACTCGCCGGGATCGGCCTGGCGGTCCAGACCGGCTCGGCGGACCCGACCATCGGCGCCCCCTACACCCTCAACTCCATCGCCGCCTCCGTCCTCGGCGGCATCAGCTTCTTCGGCGGGGTCGGCCGGATGCGCGGCACGGTCCTGGGCGCCCTCGTCATCGGACTGCTCACCAACCTGCTCCTGTTCACCGGGATCTCGCCGTTCTACCAGCTCATCCTGCAAGGCGTGATCCTCGTCGTCGCGCTCACCCTGAAGACGTACCTCACGAGGGAGGCCGCCGTATGAGCAGCCCTGTACCGGTGGCCGCGCTGCGCGCCAACCGTGCGGCCTGGGCGTTCGGCGTACTGGCCCTGACCTGGATCGCGGCGGTGCTGTTCGCGGACGGCTTCGACACCGTCTCCAGCTTCCGCTACCTGGTGCAGACGGCGTCCTTCCTGGGCATCGTCGCGGTCGGCCAGACGCTGGTCGTGATGATGAGCGGCATCGACCTGTCGGTGTCGGGCGTGGTCGCGCTGTCGGCGGTGGTGTGCGCCAAGGTCGCCTCCGGCGGGGGCGGGGCCACCGGCATCGCCGCCGCGCTGGCGCTCAGCGCGCTGGTCGGTGTCGTCAACGCGGCCGGCGTGGTCTGGCTGCGCGTCCCGCCGATGGTGATGACCCTCGCCACCGGCACGATCCTCTCCGGCGCCCTGCTCGTCTACACGGACGGCTCCCCGAGCTCGGCCCGGGTGCCGCTGCTGGACTCGCTCGCAGGCGGCCGGGTCCTGGGCGTGCCCTGGGCCTTCGTGCTGTGGCTGGCGATCGCGGCCGCGGCGTGCTGGCTGCTGCACCTCTCCCGCACCGGCCGGTACGCCTTCGCGCTCGGCGCCGGCGAGGACGCCGCCCGGGCCTCCGGGGTACCGCTGGTCTCCACCGCCTTCACCGCCTACACGGTGTGCGCGCTGCTGGCCGGGGTGGCCGGTCTGGTGCTGCTCGGCTTCACCGGCACCAGCTCGCTCACCATGGGCAACCCCTACCAGCTGCTGTCCATCGCCTCGGTCGTGCTCGGCGGCACCTCCATCCTCGGCGGACGCGGCCACCTCCTCGGCACGGTCGGCGGCGCCCTGCTGCTCACCCTGCTGACGGCCCTGCTGACCTCCTGGAACCTCTCGGAGGGCGTACGGCAGGTCGTGCTCGGTGTGCTGATCATCGGTCTGCTGCTGGTCTACGCGAGGGAGCGCCGTACATGAGCACGGGAGTGGCACTGCTCCGCGACCTGGTGCGGATCCCGTCCGTCAACCCCCGCGGCGGGGCGGGCGACGGGGGAGAGACGGCCGTCGCGCGGTACGTACGGCACTGGCTGGGGCGGCACGGCATCGAGGCGCGACTGCACGAGGTGCTGCCCGGGCGGCACAACGTCGTGGCCGTCGTCCCGGGACAGCGCCCCGAGGCCGTCGTCCTGGTGTCGCATCTGGACACGGTCGAGACGGACGGAATGACCGTCGAACCCCACGCCGGCGGGATCCGGGACGGACGGCTGTACGGGCGGGGCGCGTGCGACGCCAAGGGACCGCTGACGGCGTTCCTGCTCGCCCTCGCCGAACTCGCCGCCGGTGAGCCGCCACCGCGCACGGTGGTGCTCGCCGGGGTGTGCGACGAGGAACACGCCTACCGGGGCGTGCTGGGCCTGCTGGACACACTCGCGGACCGAACGGTCGTGGGCGCGGTCGTCGGCGAGCCGACCGGACTGGTCCCGGCGATCGCGCACAAGGGGGTCGTCCGCTACACCGTACGGACCACCGGCCGGGCCGGACACAGTTCCCGGCCCGAGGAGACCGTGAACGCCATCGCGCTGATGGCGCCGGTCGTCGCCCATCTCGCCGCGACCGCGCCGGCCGTCGCCCCGCATCCGCTGCTCGGCCCCGCCACCCGGTCGGTCACCCGGATCCGGGGCGGCACCGGACCCAACACCATTCCCGGAGTCTGCGAGGCGGACGTCGACCGGCGCACCCTGCCCGGCGAGGACCCGGACACCGTATGGCGCGCCGACCGGGCCGAACTGGCCGCGCTCGGCGCGGAGGTGGACCCGCCGTTCACCGTGGATCCGGCCCTGGACACCCCGGCCGACGCGGAGGTCGTCACCGCGCTGTGCCACGCCCTCGACCGGCACGGCCGCCCGGCCGGGGCGCGGGGCATGCCGTTCGGGACGGACGCCAGCAAACTCGCCCGCGCCGGGATCCCGTCGGTGGTCTTCGGACCCGGCTCGGTCGCGGACGCGCACGCGGCCGCGGAGTCGGTGGACCTCGCGGAGGTGGCGCTGGCGGCGCGGGTGGTCGTGACCGCGCTGGCGGGAGGGCCGTCGTGACCGCGCGGACAGGGCGGACGGCGCGGACAGGAGGGGCCGGCGTACGGCTGACCGAGCACGTCACGCTCGTCGCGAGCGGTGCGGCCGGGTTCGACCTCACCGATCCGCTGGACTGCCATGCCTACCTCGTACGGGGCGGTCGGCGCAGCGCGCTGATCGACGCGGGAGCCGGGCGCACCCCGCTAGCCCTCCCCGCACCACCGGACCTGCTCCTCCTCACCCACGGCCACGCCGACCACGCGGGCGGAGCGGCCACGCTCACCGCCACGTGGCCGGCGCTGCGGGTGCTGGCCGGGGCGGCGGCCGTGCCATGGATCGCGGCAGGCGACGAGGCCGGCCTCAGCGTCGACCGGGGCAGGGCCGCCGGGGTCTACCCCGACGACTACAGCTTCGCGCCCTGTCCGTCGGCCGAAGCCGTCACCGACGGCGAGGAGTTCGACCTGGGCGGCGGCGTCGTACTGCGCGCGGTCGCGACCCCCGGCCACGCCGACGGCCATGTCTGCTACCACCTGCGCACCCCCGGCCACCGAGCGCTGTTCTCCGGCGACTGCGTCTTCACCGGGGGCCGGATCTCCCTGCAGAATCTGCACGACAGCCGGGTGCCCGAGTACGCGGCCAGTCTGACCACCCTGGCCGCGCTCGACGTCGACGCGCTGTTCCCGGGCCACCACGAGATCTCACTCGCCCGCGCCGGGCGCCATCTGGCCGCCGCCCGCGACACCGTCGCCCGCGGACTGCTGCCGAGGAGCACGACATGACGACCACACCGGCGGCCCGCCGCAACCAGTCCTCCTCGCTGCGCCGCGCCCTCACCGTCCTGGAACACATCCGCGACCACGCGGGCAGCGGCCGGGGCATCTCCCTCACCCGGCTCGCCGACGAACTCGGCATCAACAAGAGCACCGTGCTCCGGCTCGCCGCGCCGCTCATGGAGGCCGACCTGCTGGTGCGCGACCGGGAGACGGGCTGGTTCCGCCTCGGCCACGGCACCCTCCGGCTCGGGCAGGCCTACCTCTCCTCGCTGGACCTGAGGACCGTGGCGACCGAGCCGCTCCGGCTGCTCCAGCACGCGGTCGGGGAGACCTGCCACCTCGTGGTGTACGACACGCCGGACGTCGTCTACATCGACAAGGTGGAGAACGAGACCAACGTCCGGATGGCCTCCCGGGTCGGCAGCCGGGTCCCCGCCTACCGCACCGCCGTCGGCAAGGCCATCCTCGCCTGGCTGGGCGAGGAGGAGGTCCAGGCCGTGGTCGCCGCCGGGATGCCTCCGGTCACCCAGCACACCACCACCGACCCGCAGCGGCTGCGCGCCGAACTCGACCGGGTCCGGCGGCAGGGCTACGCCATCGACGACCGCGAGAACGAGCCGGAGGTGCGGTGCGTCGCCGCGCCGGTCTTCGACCACACCGACGCGGCGGTCGGCGCCGTCAGCGTCTCCGGCCTCACCACCCGGATGACCCCGGCGCGGGTCCGCGAGGTCGGCCCGATGGTCGTCCGGACCGGCCTGGACATCTCCCACGTCCTCGGCTCGCCGCGCGTGCGGGACGGCAACGGCAACGGAAACGGCCACTGACACCGACATCCAGGAGTACGAGCATGGAAACGTCCACGGCGTCGACGTACGCCTTCGTGGAGGACCTGCGTGCGGAAGGCACCGCCGACGTCCTCGACCGCGTCCTCGGCACCTACGGCTGCGACACCCTCACCGTCGCCGCCGCCTACCACCGCGCCCGCGACGTCACCCCGCACGGTCCGGCCCGGGTCACGCTGCGCCGGGACGGTGTCCACTTCGTCCCGCCCGCCGAACTCTTCGACGGGCTGCGCCTCACCCCGCCCGTGCAGACCGGCGCCGAGGACGAGCCGCTGCGCGAGGCCCGGCGGCTGACGGCCGAACGCGGCGCCGCGCTGCACGGCTGGGCGGTCTTCCTGCACAACACCACCCTGGGCCTCGCCCACCCCGGCGTCACCCAGCAGAACTGCTTCGGCGACCGGGCCGCCCCCGCCGACCTCTGCCCCGCCCACCCCGACGTCCGCGCCTACGCCGTGGCCCTGGCCCGCTCGGTGGCCCGGCTGGGCGTGGACGCGGTGGTCGCCGAGTCCCTGCACTACGGCACCTTCGGCCACGGCTACCACCACGAGCGCAGCTTCGTGCCGCTGGAGCCGCTGGAGGAGTTCCTGCTGGGGCTGTGTTTCTGCGAGCACTGCGGGCGGCACGCCACCGGGGCGGGCGCGCACGCGGACGCGGCACGCGAGGAGGCGGCCCGGCTGGTGGCCCGGGTCCTGGACGGCGGCCGGCCGGAGCCCGGAGAGCTACCGGACTCCGTGGCGGCCTACGCCCGCACCCGGACCGATGTGGTCACCTCCCTGGCGGCCGAGGTGGCCGAGGCGGTCGCCGCCGAGGGCTCCCACCTGGTGTTCCTCGACCTCATGGGCGCGGTGAAGGGCTACGCGGACGGCCTGCCGACGGGCCCGCTCGCCGCCGACGAGGCCTGGCGCATCGGCGTCGACCCGGCGGCCGTCGGCAAGGTGGTCCCCGGGTACGCGCTCCTCGCCTACGCCCGCGACGCCGAGCGGGTCGCCGCCGACACCGCCGCCTACCGGGCCGTACTGCCGCAGCCGTGCACCCTGCGCGCGGTGCTGCGCCCGGGCGCGCCCGACACCGTCACCGCCGAGCACCTGAGAGAGCGGACCACGGCGGCCACCGGCCCGGGCCGCGCCGACGCCGTGGACTTCTACCACTACGGGCTGCTCCCGTACCCGGTGCTGGACCGCATCGCGGTGGCGCTGAAACGGTAGGCGCCTACCTTGCGTCCGCGTCCGTCAGACGTCGACGATCCGCCACCGCTCCTCGTCCGCGTTCTTCCACTGCCGGGTGACGACCTGGTAGTCCTGCGAAGGCAGCTCGTAGGCGTCGAGGAACCGGCTGTTGCTGGCCTCCTGGATCGTGTAGGTGCCGTTGGTGGACGGCAGGATGATCCAGGCCTGGGTCGCGTCGTTCTCGGCGGTGCGCGTGACGACCCGGAAGTCGTCGCCGGACCCCTGGTACGCGTCGAGGTAGCGGCCGTTGCTCTGCTGCTGGATCGTCGACAGACCGTTGCTCAGGTCGGTCAGGATCCAGTGCTGGGTGCTGTTGTTCTGGAACGGCCGGGTGACGACCCGGAAGTCCAGGCTCTCGATCTCGTGCGCGTCCAGGAACCGGTTCGTGTCCGCCTGGGTGATGGTGACGACGCGCTGGGACACGATCGTCGGCGCGGCGGCGGGCGCGGCCTCGGCGAGGCCGGCCGGGGCCAGCAGCGCGGTGGCGGCCAGCGCCGACGTCAGGGCGGCACCGCGCAGGAGTCTGCGCCCGCGGTTCCCCCGTCGCGGCCCCCTCGTCCCCGTCTCTTGCGTCCCCGTCTCGTCCATCCTTGACTCTTCCATCCCCGTGTCTCCCGTGGTCGTGGTCCTTGCGGTCACGAACGAGCGTGCCGGTCCCGTCGGCGCACGGCTTGAGTAACCGTTACTCAGCCCTGCGGACGGGCGGTCAGCGGCTCCGACCCCAGCGTCCTGGCCAGTTCACGGCGGGTCGTGACGCCGAGCTTGGCGTAGGCGCGGTGGAGGTGGTTGTCGACCGTGCGCACCGAGAGAGTGAGGGCGCGGGCGATGTCGACGCTCGCGTTGCCGACGGCCGCCAGCAGGGCCACCTCCCGCTCCCGGGCGGTGAGCGGCGCGGCGGCACCGGCGGTGGTCAGCAGCGGGGTACGCGCGCCTTCGCAGCGCGCCCCTGCCGTGGCGGCCCGGCGCGCGGCCGCCGCGGCCCGGCGGGGCTCACCGGCCCGGTGCCAGGCGGCAGCGGCGGCGGTGGCCGCCTCGGCGGCGAGCAGATCGGAGCCGACGGCCTCGCACGCGTCGGCGGCCCCCAGCAGCCGTTCGGGCCGGTCGGCCACGAGCGCCTGGGCCAACTGCGCCCGGGCGGGTGCGAGTTCCCCGTCGCAGACGCGCGCCAGCTCACCGAGCCGGTCCGCGACCCGGCGAGCGCCGCCGAGCCGGGCCACATCCGTCAGCAGCAGCGCCTCCCCGGTCACATGGCCGGTGGACCGCGCGGTGCGGGCGGCGGCGAGGAGCACCGAACGGGCCTCGCCCAGCCGTCCCGCGGCCGCCAGCAGCCATGCCTTGCCGAGGCACTCCTCGCCGGCCGACAGCAGGCCCGGCTCGGGCGTCGGCAGCGCACGGTGCTCCGCCAGCGCCGCCTTCGCCGCCTCGGGCTCGCCCTGTACGGCCGCGCAGGCGGCGACACCGGCCAGGACCAGGCGCAGGGCCATGGCGTGGTCGAAGGTGCGGGCCAGCGCCGCCGCCTCGGCCCACCAGCGGCGCGCGGTCGCCGGCCGGCCCGCCAGCCACTCCGTACGGCCGAGCAGGACCGCCAGCCACACCCGCACCACCGAGTCGGCGGCGACGAGTTCGGCGTACGCCGATTCACCCGCCCGGCGCGCCTCGGCCGGGCGGCCCGCCTCGGTGAGCGCCAAGACGAGCGGGATGCGCTGGAAGGCGGGATGCGAGGCCAGGGCGCGCTCGTCGACCCGGCGGTGCCCGGCGTGGGCGCGCTCCGCCCAGACCACGGCCTCATGGGTGCGGCCCACCAGGGCCAGCCCGGCGGGCTTCATCCAGGCGCCGCGCAGCCAGGCGTCGATGTCGGAGGCGTCGGCCACGTCCGTCTCCAGGTCCTCCAGCAGGGCCAGCCCCTGCGCGGGCAGCCCGGCGGCGATCCGGATGAACCCCTCGTTGATCTTGAGTTTGCGGCGGTCCACGGGACGCGTGATCCGCGCCAGCGCGGCGTCGTTGGCCGCGAGCGCCTCCGCCACGGGGGCGTTGCTCCACAACAGGTTCGTCGTACGGACCAGGGCGACCGCCAGCGTCTCCCGCTCGCCCTCGGCGAGCCGGTCCGCGCGGGCGAGCACGGCCTCGGCCTCCGCCCAGCGGCCCATCTCGAAGAACGCGTCGCCGAGCATCGAGCGGGTGGCGGTGGTGTGGCGGTCCTCGGGCACGGCCTGAAGGAGCGCCACCGCCCGGGCGTAGTCGTGGGCGTGGCGGGCGAGCACCGCGGCCTGGGTGAGCAGGGCGGGATCGGCGGTGCCGGTGGCGGCCAGCCGCCAGGTGGCGATCCGCAAGGGGTCGCCGCGGCGCCGCGCGCCCCGGGCCTCGGTACGGGCCGCCTGCTCCAGCAGCAGGGCCCGACGGCGCAGCACCGGCAGTTCCGCGCGCAGGACCTCGCCGTACAGCGGGTGGGCCAGGGACACGGAGGTGCGCCTGCGCTCCTGCGCGACACGGATCAGCCCGGCCCGTTCCAGGGCCGCCACCGCGTGCGGCGCGGCGACGGCCTCGGCATCGGCGAGCGGCAGCGGCTCGCACAGCGCCAGCAGCTCCAGGACGGGCCGCCCGGCGGGGCCGGCGCCCGCCAGCCGCGCGCCGATCACCTCGGCCAGTCGGGCGGTGCCGATCACCTGGGGCGGCCGTGGGGTGCCGGTCGACTCGGCCGGCCGTGGGGTGCCGGGCAGCCGGCCCTCGCGCAGCTGCCAGATCTCCCCGTCCTCGGAGAGCTCCCCGGCGGCCAGCGCGCCGAGGACGAGTTCGCGCAGATACAGCACATTGCCGCCGCTGGCGGCCGACAGCTCGTGCACCGTGTGCCGGGCGACGGGCCTGCCGAGCGCGGCCGCCAGCAGTGCGCCGACCCGCCGGGGGTCCAGCACGGCCAGATCGACCCGGCGCACCGCGTCCCCGCCGGTGAGCGCCGCGACGGCCTCGCCGTACGGCTCACCGGTGCGGACCGTGCCGATCAACCGGACCGCACCGGCGTCCATCAGCTGCCGCAGCAGCACCGCCGAGGCCGGGTCCAGCAGATGCAGGTCGTCGACGAGCAGCACCCGCTGCGGCTGCCCCCGGCCCGTGGCGAGCTGAGCGGCGACCGCGGCGAACCCCGCGACCGGGTCGCCCAGATCCACCCCGGCGGGCAGCAGATGCGCGATCGCCCCCAGCGGCACGGCACCGGCCGCGGCGGTCGCGGTGGCCCGGCCCACCCGGGACCCGTCGCCCGCGGCCCGCTCCAGACACTCCTCGGCCAGCCGCGACTTCCCGACCCCCGCCGCGCCGTACACGAGGAAGCCCCGGCACTTCCTGTCCTGCGACGCCGCGGCGAACTCCGCCAGCTCCCGCTCGCGCCCCACCAACGGCCAACGTCCGACCCGATACCGCACCACGGCTCCCCCCGGAACGACATGACACGCGTGAATACCCCGTCCAGCCAGCGTAGGAAGCCACCGCCCGCCCGCCCAACCGGCGCTCCGGGCAGCCCGCTCGGGCAGGCCAGGGCGCCCCACCGGTAGCCTGCGTGGTCATGATGCGCGCCTGGATCCTGCCGATCCTGCTGATGGCCTGCGGCTCAGCCGGTGCGACCGGACTGCTCCTCGGCGGGAGTCCCGTCCCTGCCGCGGTCTTCCTGCTGGTGTTCGCGCTGTTCGCCGGCCTGAACTCGCCGCTGGTCTTTCCCCGATCGATCGGTGCGGCGGAGGCGCGGCAGCGCAGCGCCGTCGACCACCGTCCCGTCGTCTACTGGCGGCCGGGCTGCCCGTACTGCCTGCGCCTGCGCCTCCGACTGGGCCGCAGGGCCCGCCGGTTGCACTGGGTCGACATCTGGCGCGACCCGGCCGGAGCGGCGGAGGTGCGGGCGGCCAACGACGGGAACGAGACCGTACCGACCGTCGTCGTCGCGGGCCGCCCCCACACCAACCCCGATCCCGCGTGGGTACGCGAACAGCTCACCCCTTCCGCGTGACACGGCGAGGCCGCGCACCGCTGCTCTTGCCGTGCCCGGATCGAGACAGCCGTGTGCGCCGCGCAGGCTGCCACCCGGTCCCGTACTCCACCGGCGGCCGATGTCCTGCGCGCAGTCGCCGACGGAGACGTGGAGACCGAGGCCGCAGGAGTGCAGGCACTGCCCGCTCTGCCGGTTGACGAGCCGGAAGGTCCCGTCCGACGCGCTCCGGACGGTGCACCCTCGGGAGCGGACCCGGATCCGGACCCGTCCGGCACGTTCTGCAGGGCGAGGACGGCCCCGCCCACCAGGACGGCCAGGGGGAGGGCGGCGAGCAGGACGCGTGGCGTACGCCGCTGCCGCGAAGGCAGCCCGTTCCACCAGCCGCCCGCTGACGGCGGGAGGTCACTCGGCGCTGCCGAACGGCCTGTGCCCCGCGGCGAGTCCGACGAGTTCGGCGGCGCTGGGACGCGCCTGCGGATCCCTGTCGAGACAGGCCGCGACGCCCTCGGCGAGGTCCGGCTCCAGCTCCCGCAACGGCTGCGGGTCGGGCGCCTCGTGGACGATGCGGTAGAGCACACCGTGGCCCGCCTCGTCACCGAAGGGCGGTCGGCCGCAGGCGGCGTGGGCGGGCACGTAGGCCGTGGGCAGCCGCGGTGGCCGGGCGGTGCGGTCGTCGGCGAGCAGCGGCGTGGTGAAGTCCGCGTCCTCCCCGACGGAGGCCGGCAACTGCTTGACGGCGAGAAAGCGAACCGATTTTCTCAGGTGTCCCCGGGCGATCTGATCCGACAAGTGAAGCCGAACCTATTCCGGTTGGTGGTCCGGGAGGCGGCTGTGGGGTGTCGGCGGGGGCGATTTCGGGTTCGGCGTGACCGCGATGTCGGGGTCGGCCTGGGCTTCCCGCAAGAACGGCAGGATGCCCCGCTCCAGCAAGGCTTCCCGCCAGGCGTCCCGCGCGCGGTCGACCTCGTCCCCCGGTTCGACGGACGGTCCTGCCTCAGGTCCGGGCCGGTTGCGCAGGGCGGTGAGCAGCAGCCCGACGGCGGAGACGAGGACCGCGGCTGCGGCGACGCCCGCGAACAGCCATCCGGCCGAGACGAGGGCACGGGCCGCGGCATGGCCGGGCTCGGCCGCCCGCAGGAGGTAGCCGGTCAGCAGGAAGATCACCGAGGCGGTGCCCGCGAGGACGGGGGTGAGCACGGCAGCGACGGCCATGGCGCCCGCTCCGGTGGCTTCGGCGGCATCCTGGGTGGCCGTGGCCAGCCCCACCCCGCCCGCGCCCGGCTCCCCCGAGGCGGAGCCGCTCGGTGCCGTGGTGGCGACCGGCGCGGGGCGGCGCGGTTCCTTGCGGACCCGTACATAGTGCTGGTACTCGGTGGCCGCGGCCGCCGTGATGAGTGCGGAGGCGTGGAGCGCCATGGTGCGCAGCTGTTCCGGATCGAGTCGCTGCCCCACGGGGGCGGACTCGGAGCGGTGGGCGGCGGAGCGCAGCGCCTCGTCGAGGATCCGCTCGTACTCCTGGCGGTCCTCGCCGAGCAGGTGCCGCGCAACCGTGACGGTCGAGCGCGACCCGTGTGCGGAGCCGTCCTCGTGGGTGCTGTCTCCGCGGGCGCGGGGGCCCGGCTTCTCACCCCGAGCAGGCGGGAACGCTGTGCGCGGCGGGGGAAGGGTGGCCTCGGGCGATCCTGCGAGATCCGGCCTCGGGGATGAGGGGGCCGCGGCGTCCTCGTCGCCCTGCGGGTAGGCCGCCGGGGCCGCTCGGACACCGAGGATCGAGGTCAGCAGACGACGCCCGAGGGGAAGGTGACGCTGGCGCGCGATGGCCGAAGCCCGCTCGACGGACTCGGTTCGACGGCCGGCGCCGAGGACGGCGGCGGCGATCCGTCGACTCATGGAGGGGCGCATCATGTCATGCCCTCCTCGCCGACAGCGGGCCCCTGCGGTTGCCGGCGTGCCCGGTGACTGCTGCCGAACCCGCTGCCCCGCTCGCGTGAGGGGTCCACCGGCCGGCCGTTCGCCGGTGGCTCGGGGCCTGTCGAGGTGGTCACCTGCGTCGGCACCCCGAGGTGCGCAGGAATGTCGGCGGTGGCTGCGGCCGGTCCCGGTCCGGGCTGAGAACCGCCAGGACCGCCGGTGACCGCGTCGCTCACCGACTGGACGCGTCCGAGTTGCGTCAGGATGACGGGGGCGGAGATACCGACGACGACCGCCGCGTAGGCGCCGCTGACCTGGCCCGTAGTGCCGAACAACACCGCTGCGCCGGCGCCCATCGCGCTGTGGACGACCGCGGCGACAGGGTCGGCGACGGGGTCGAAGTAGTCCCGGAAGACCGGCAGTTCGGCCGTGTTGCCGTTCGGTGTCTGCCGGTGGCCACGGCGGGCGGCCTGCCAGTCCAGAAACCGGGCGTAGACATCGAGAAGCGTACGGAGTGCGCCTCCTGCCGCACCGAGCAGGATCAGCGTGGGCACATCCACAGTCTCTCCCGATGAGACGGAACGTGGCGCGGGGCGCCGGCAGTTCGAACCCGCGGACAAATCACCGAGCGCGACCAGTGCATCACACTTCCTGCCGTACATGCAGCGGATCGGGCGTGCGGTAGGTTGCCCGCCGTGATCGGACTGGGACCCGTCGACTGGCCACCTGCCCCGATGCGGACCGAACGGCTTGTGCTCCGTGCGTCCGAGGCTCGCGACCGTACGGCGTTCATCGAGCTCTTCGCTTCTCCGGAGGTGGGCACCTACGTCGGCGGCCCCCGGCCTCGTGACGAACTCGAACGCGCGATGCCCGGGGTGCCCGGGCGGCGCCCTGGGTGTTTTGTGATCGATCTCGACGGGGCGATGGTCGGGATGGTCACGCTCGATCGGCGCGGTGCGGAGCGTCCGGGGCACGTCCGTCCGGAGGGCGGGGAGGCCGAACTCGGCTACCTGTTCCTGCCGGAAGCGTGGGGACGCGGGTACGCCGCCGAGGCGTGCGCCCGGATACTCGACTGGTTCGCCGACGTTCTTCCCGGCGAGCCGGTGGTGCTCTGCACCCAGACCGCCAACGCCCGCGCGATGCGCCTTGCGGCGAAGCTGGGGTTCACGGAGGCCGAACGGTTCGAGGAGTACGGCGCCGAGCAGTGGTTCGGCCGCAGGGAGAGGTCGTGATGCGGGAGGGCAGGAGTCGTAGCAGGATCGGCATGTTCGTCCCTCCCGCGCCGTGGCGCACACCGCGCGCGATCTGGTGGTGCAGGGGGGCGGGGGGGCGGCGATGAGGGGAGCGGACGGGGCTTGTACCTGCGTTTGCGGACGACACCGATCTGAGGGCCGGAGTGCCTTTCCTGGATCAGGACGACATCGACTCGGTCGGTCTGCCGTGGAGGCCGAGACCGACGGGGCCGCGCCCTTGGTCTTCGTTCATGTGACCGTGGAGCGGACTTCCAGGTGGCGGCGCCCCGCGAGGCTCCGCCCGTGTCATCGCCGTACGGTGACGCGCAGGGGCGCCCGGAAGGACAGCAGGTCGAGCATCGGGGGCTCGTCGGTTCCTGCCTCGCCGGTGCTTCCGGCCTCTCTCGTCCCTCCTTGCCCTTCGTGCCGCCCCGCTTCGGGGAGTCGACGGGCCGCCACACGCAGGGCGATGGCCGCCTCCGTGCGGGCCAGGGACGCCCCAGGGCAGCGATGGCGGCCGGCGCCGAACGCGAGATGGTGACGGATGTTCGGCCGGTGTGGGCACATCCGCGCCGGGTCGGCGAAGACCTCCGGGTCGGATCCGCTGCCCAGGAGCATCAGCAGGAGTTGCGCTCCCTCGGGGAGGCTCACTCCGCCCAGTTCGACCGGTCGGGCGGTGACCCGGCGCCAGGTGGTGACGGGCGGTTCACGGCGCAGCACCTCCTCCGTCCACGCCTCGGCCAGCCCCGTCTCGTGGGGCAGGAGCCGCCAGAGGCCTGCCTCGGTGAGCCCCCTCCGCAGCACCGTGGCGATGAGCTGGCCGGTCGTGGACTGGCCCGCGATGAACACGAAGAAGCACGCGGCCACGGCGGTACGGGCGTCCAGTGGCTCGCCGTCGGGCAGGCGGTGGCGGGCCAGCGCCCCGACGAGCGAGTCGGGCGGATGACCGCCGTCGCCCACCGTGGCGCTCAGCCACCGGTGGAACTCGCCGACGAGCTCAGCCAGTTCGCGCTGCCGCTCGGGCGTGGGACGGCCCCAGAACAGTTCCAGCGAGGCGTCGCTCCAGCGGATCAGCGTCGCCGGGGCGATCCCCTGGATGCCGAGGAGCTCCATGAGCACCCGGCAGGGCAGAACCTGCGCGAAGGAGGTGAACAGGTCGCAGCCGCCGGTGGCGTCGAGTTCGGACCGTGCGGAGTCCAGCAGTTCGTCGGCGAGGCGCTCGATGGTCGGGACGGCCGCGGCGACGCGTTCCGCGTGGAAGAACCGGGTCACCAGGCGTCGTAGTCCCGTATGGCTCGGACCGCCGTTGTTGGCGAGCGCGGGCGGGAGCGCGAAGCCGGCCCGGGCGAGTGCGCGCAGCGCCCCGACCGGTAGCGGGGTGACCGCGTGGAGGGCGTTGTCCGGGTGGAACCCGGCCGGGTCGAGCAGCACCCGGCGGATGTCGTCGTAGCGGCTGACCAGCCACAACCCGGTGGCCGGGTCGTGGTGCACGGGGGACTCGGAACGCAGGGCGTCCAGCCAGGGGTACGGGTCCCGGACGAACCCGTCGCCGAACAGGTCGAGCAGACCGAGCGGGTCACCGGGGCCGGTCGCCCCGCGGCGGGACCCCGGGTCGGCCCAGGCGATCGCGCCGCCGACTGCGCTGCTGTCCAGAGCCGGGGAATTCACGGGCCGGACGCTAACACGCCGGACCACGGCCCCTGGGGCGGCTGTGCGCAGGGTCACTCGATCATGTGGCGGAGACGGTACGGCCGTATCCCGTCGCGCGCCGTATTCACGTCAGTCCCACCGGGGCATCGGCAGGACGGACGCTCCCCGACCGGGCGGTACATCAAAAGTGGGTCACGGGTTCTGCGGGGCTGCGGCGCGGGTGAACCCGTGGCTCCGCTCCACCTTCGCCACATGCAGGGTGTAGCTCTCGTACCACTCGGCTCGCCCGCGCTTCTGCGCCGCGCGGTGCTCGGCGTTGCTCCGCCACTCCGTGAGGGCGTCGGCGTCTCGGAAGTACCCGACGGTGATGCCCAGCCCGCCGGGAGTCTGGGCGTGGTCCATCCCCAGGAACCCGGGAACCTCCTTCACGAGGTCCTCCATACGTGCGTTGGTCTCGGGGTAGCCGCCCTGTTCCTGGGTACGCACCGTGGTGAACACGGCCACGTAGTAAGGGGGTTCGAAAGCCTCGACGGGCGTGACAGGTGCTTCGGGGTTGTCGCTCATGGCGTCACCTTAGGGCAGGGTGTGCGCCCGACGGGCGGCGATGCGCGAGGGGTTGGTCCATCGCCCGCGACACCGGCCGCAGCCCGGTCGTCCTCGCCGCCGTGAGCCGGAACAGGCCGTCGAGGCACTCTGGGATGCGGGCCCGGGCCGCAGACGTCCACGCGCGCGCGTGGCGCAGGCACTGAGAGGTGTGGACAACGGTGTGTCGGCGATGCCGGCGTCGGACCGGGCGGTCGCGACCTGCGTCGAACTCGGCCGCCGCCGACGGCGTCGTCCACGCCGGCAGTCCCGACGGCACCCTGTACGTCGTGAACGCCCGTACCGGCAGCCGGCGCTGGACGTACCGCATCGGGAAGGTCGTGGGGCCCCCGACGGCAATTTCCACGCCGTGCGGGCTTGGGCGCGGCGGAGGGACGAGGCTTCTCGCGTCCTGGCGAGGAGGCGTCTCAGGCGCTGATCCGGCCGTGGACGAGGACCGGAACGTAGCCGCCGAGCCGGGCGCTGGGGATGCGTACCTCGAAGGTGCTCTTCCAGGTCCACACCGGCACGACGTAGTGGTCCCCCTCCTTCCTGATGGCGCCGTTGACGGCGACGATGTGCTCGCCTTCGGGTTCCGGGCGGCCCCAGAGCGGGGCGGGCGCGGTCGGCGGGGCGGAGAAGGTGCGCTCCGACGCGCTACCGTAGGCCTTGGCCCAGTCGCCGAAGCTGCGGATGAGCGCGTAGACGTACGGCTTGGTACCGGCCAGTTGCGCGTTCGCGACGTCGACCGCCCGCTGCGGAGCGGAGGCGGCGATCGGCGTGATGGTGGCGGTGGGCGCCCCGGCGACGTTCAGCAGGAGCGCGCGCAGCCCGTCGGAATCGAGTCCGAGGTCGCCCTGGTCGCGGAGGGACGATTCGCTGGCGTGCACGTCGACGGCCACCTGGAGGGGGCCCGCGGCGGTACGGAGGATGCGCAGGCGCCGGTCACCGCCCGCGGCCTTGAAGCTCAGTTCCCAGTGGTCGCCCGGCACCTTGGTCTCGATCTTCGCGGTGGGCAGGTCGATGGTGAAACCGGCGACCGAGCCCAGCCGCCAGCCCTTGATCCTCAGGTCGAAGCTCAGCTCGGCGTCGAGCACGCCCGCGTTCAGGGTGGCGATGTGCTCGGGGTCGAGCGTGAAGGCGTCCAGGAAGGGGTCCTTCGCGTTGAACAGTGCGGCGATCTCCTGCGAGAACAGCGTCTGGGCCTCGTACATCTCCGGTGAGCGGAGCTTCAGCAGTTTGCCCAGGCTCCGCGCCAGCACGAAGTCCAGGTCGAACAGAGGCTCGTACGCCTGGGTCGTGTGGGCCGCTTTGGCGTCACGCTGATCCAGACGCCGCTTGAGGAGTACGTCAGGCCCGGTGGCGATTCCGTTGAAGTCCGTGCCCGCGTAGACGGCACGCAGGAGTTCCACGAACCGGGCCCGGTCGTGCTGGAGGAAGCTGCGGAGCACGGCGGCCATGCCGCAGGTGCCGTACTGGTACTGGTTGACGGCGTCCGGGTTGCCGAGGAGCGTCTCGGCTCGCGCCCTGTCCGGCCCGGTGAACGACGGCTGTGCTGTGGCCAGGTCGTTGACCGCCTGCTTGGCCTCTGCGATTTCCATGCGTGATTCCCCCATTCTTCGCGCCGCCGACGGCGGCCCCGATGGCGAGTTTGGCGGATAGGGCGCAAAACGGAACAGTCGCTTTAAGGTCATGATTATGGTCATTATTCAGCTTTTTCGGAAACCAGTTCTGGTGCGGAATGGGTGAGCGGAGCCCGTGATTTCATGCGGGGAGGCCCGGCGGTGGCGGAGAGATCCGGATGTATTTGTTTGTTGCGTTGTTTCTCTTACGGATCTGTTCGCGGCCGACTTGTTTTGACTTGCTCGGAGACTGTTTTTGTCTCTGCGAAAAGAACCGTGGTTCATGTCCCTGGCGGCCGTTAGCGTTTTTACGTCGGGGTGGCCCGGGAACAACCGGGGACGGGGGGACGGGGTGGACGTGGGAACGCTGACCGCGTTGGTGTCGGCCGAGTCGCGGGGCACCGACTGCGAGGCGGCTGCGGCGGCCCTCGCCGCGGGTGAGCCCAGAAGGGCACTTGCCGCCCTGGATGCCTTGCCGGCGGATCAACAACGCCCTTTCCCACGGGCGTTACGGACCGCCGCGCTGCACATGGACGCCAACTGGCAGCCCGGAGCCTGCCTCGCCCCGGTCGAGGGCCTGGCGCAGGCGATGGCCCAGAGGGCGGGCGATCTGCCCGAGGGACGTCTTCGGCTCGCCGCGCACCTGGCCGGCCAGGTCGTCCCGGTCCTGCTCTCCGCGCGGATGATCGTGGGACACGCGGTCCGGGCCCGCGACGCCAGGGAGCGTGCGGCTCCTCACCCGTCGGACGGCGGCGTCGCGGGCGAACGGGACCAGGATCTTCGGGAGGACGTCGACGAGGCACTGCGATGGTTCGACCAACTGCACGCGGCGATCGCCGAGTCCGGGCACACGGATGCCGCCGCCTGTCATCTTCTGCTCGCCGCGGATCTGCGGTTCAAGGCCGGAGGCCTCGCCGTCGCCACCCTGCCGACGGCGCCGGGGGAACCCCGGCACACTCGGACGGGATCGGCGGCACTGTACGAACTCCTGCAAGGGGACCGGGAGCTGGGGCCGCCCGGGACGGCGGAGGAGTGCGTCCTCGACCCCGCTGCTCCGGGGGGCACCGGTTCCGGCGGAAACCTGAGGGCGGCCGAGAGGCGGTACGAGTCGGCCCTCGCCGCCTGCACCACGGCGCGCTCACCCCACGGACGGGCCGCGGCGCTGCTGAGACTGGCCCATGTGCACCGGATCCAGGGCCGGGGCGACTCATGCCGTGCACGGCTGGCGGCGGCGCTCGACGCGGCGTACGAGGCGAACGACGGGGCGTACGTCGCGCTGTTGAAGGTCCATCAGGTCCTGGACCTGATCGACGCCGACTCGGGGGAAGGGGCGGAGGCCGAGGTCGCGAAGACCGTGGCCGCATGGGGGCGGACCGTCGGCAGCGCCTCCTGGGTGCAGGGGCTGTCCTGGCTCGTCCGCAACCGCGCGGCCTGCTGGCACACCCGCGGCCACGCCCGGCGCGGGGACCGGGCCGAGGCGCTCGCCCGTCTCCTCTCGGAAGGCCGGGCGCGATCCTCCGAAGGCCTCGGAGCGGGCGGCGGTGAGCGCGCGGTGGCGGTGCCCACCACGGACACCGCCGTCCATGCCCGGCACCACTTGGCCGCCCTCGTCCTCCTCGACCTGGAACAGCGCGAACATCTCGCCCGCATCCGGCACGACGACGACCCGCGGAGCGCACTCGACCTCACCCGTTGCCTCGGCGTCGTCCAGGCCGCCCAGGCCTTCCACACCCAGGCCACCGAACTGGGGGACCCGGACGTGGCGGCCGCGGCGCGCGTACGGCTCCAACTCGCCGTCCACGTGGGCGAAATCGTCGTACGGGAGACCGAGGACTGGATCGCCGGTCCGATGCGGGAGGCCCTGGCCGGACTCAGGTCGGACCTCGCCGCGTGCCCCGCCCAGGAGTCACTGTTCCGCTCCCGCAAGGCGCGTGAGGCGGGGCTCGGGGACGAGGCCGACCGGCTGGCGCACCAGGCCCTCGACAGAGCTCGTTCGATCCCGGACGACGCGCTGCGCTGCCATGTGCGCTGCACCGCTCTCGCCGACCTGGGGGAGAGGGCGCGGGCCCGCGCCGAGGCGGACCGGATGGAGTCCCGGTTGCCCGCCCTCCAGGCCGCCGCGCTGTGGGTGCGGCTCGGCGATCCCGAGCGTGCGCGGCGCTGTCTGCCGCGTGTCGATGACGCAGTCGAGAACTCCTGGCAGTTCCTCTCGCTGCGGGCAGAGGTGGCATGGGCCGACGGCGAAGGGGCGCACACGCGGGAGGCCGGTGAGTACGCCTTGCGCGGGCTCACCGTCTATGAGGAGCACCGGAGGAGGCTCGCCCGGGACACCTTGCGTGCCTCGTTCGCCGACGATCCGGTGGCGGCCCGGCTGCACCATGTCGCCGTGCTCGCCCGGCTGGCCTCCGGGGAAGAGGACGCGCCGGCCCTCGCGTTCGGCCAGGCCGACCGTGTCCGCACCGGCCTGCTCGGCGCCGTACGGGCCCTGGACGCCGCGGGCACCGACCCGGAGGCCCGCGCGGCGGTCCGGCACTGGCTGGCCACCGAGGTCCGCTGGGCAGCGGAGTTCGAGGACCATGTCGCCGCGTTGCGCGCCGAGCCCGAGGGCACCCCGCCGGCCGCCATGGCCGCCGCGGAACGGTGTGCCGCCACGGCCGTACCCGATCAGCGTGCCTTCACTGCTGGCACAGGTCCGGGTGCGGGCGCCGTGCCGGAGCCGCGCGCTGTCACTCCTGCCACGGACCTGGGTCCTGCCGCCGTGCCGGACCTGGGTGCCGCCACGGCCTTGCCGGACCCGCGCGCCACCACGGCCGTCACGGCCGCCACGGCCCCGGGTGTCGCCACCGTCGTTCCGGACGCGGGCGCCGTCACTGCTGCCACGGACCCGGGTACCGCCACCGTCGTTCCGGACGCGGATGCCGCCACGGCCGCCCTCGACACGAGTGCCGTCACCGTCGTGCCGACCTCGCGTGCCGCTGCCGCCGCCTCGGATCCGCGCCCTTCCTCGTCCTGGCCCTGGAACCCTTCAGCGACTCCGACTCCGACTCCGACTCCGGCTCCGACTGCGACTCCGACTGCGGCCCCGGCTCCGACTGCGGCCCCGGCTCCGGTCCCGACTCCGACCGCGGCCCCGGCTCCGGTCCCGACTGCGGCTCCGGCTCCGGCCCCGATCCCGACTCCGGCCCCGATCCCGTTCGCCGCAACGGTCCTTCGCCGTCGGCGGGTCGACGTGGCCGCGCGTCGGCTGGGTGAGGCGGAGGCGGTCGTGCAGTGCCGTGCGCCCGGGGCGCTCGCCGCAGCACAGGGGGATGTCGTGCCGGATGCGGCAGCCGTGGCCGCCGCCCTGCCCGTCGGCACCGTGCTGCTCGCGTACCACCTCTTCGACGACGCCCTCGTCGGCTGGGCCATGACGCGTGACACGCTGCGCTGCGAACCGCTGCGGGGCCGACCGGGAGGGCGCACGCTCACCTACCAGATCGTGGGCGCCGCCCGGCGCTTCCGGGACGGGTGCGCCGACCCCCTCCACGACGGTCACGGGCAGGGCGACGCGACCCTGCTCGCCACCTGCCTGCTGGAACCCTTCGCCGACGTGCTGGACACCGCACGGCGCCTGGTCGTGGTGCCGCCCGCGGCCCTCGCCCCGCTGCCGTTCCACGCCCTGCCCTGGGACGGCGACGTCCTGGGCGCCCGCCGTCCCGTGTCGTATCTGCCCGCAGTGGGACTGCTGCCGAGGCTCCGGGATCGAGAGGATCCAAGGCCGTGGAGGGATCTCCACGCCCTGCTCGTCGGCGCGCCCGCGACCCATCCACGCCACCGACTGCCCGAACTGCCCGGCACGGCGGCCGAGATCACCGAGATCGCCCGGCTGCTGCCCCGCACCACCGTGCTGACCGGCGCCCGTGCCACCCGTGCCGAGGTACTCCAGACCGCCCCCCGCCACGAGGTACTGCACCTCGCCACGCACGGAGTGATCGACGAACTCGCCCCGAACCGGAGCCGGTTGCCGCTGGCGGGAGACGACGCGCTCGACCTGGCCGATCTGCTGACCGCCGCCCACGCGCCACGCCTGCTCGTCCTCTCCGCCTGCGACACCGGACGCGGCCGGGCCACCTCGGGCGGGGACGTGCTCGGACTGACCCGGGCCGCCCTCGTCACCGGCGCCCGGAACGCGGTCGTCTCGCTGTGGCCGGTGGACGACGGTCTCGGCGCCCTGGTGATGGCCCGTATGTACCGTCGGCTCACCGGTGACGGGCGGCTCACCGAGGACGGGACCGTGGACGTCGGGACCGCGCTGCACCTCGCCCAGCAGGAGGTCCGGGCCCTGGGCCATGCGGCCCGCGCGGCGGAGTACGCCTCCCTCGCCCACCGCACCAGTGCGGGAACCGGGACGGCCGACGGACGCCGGTCATGGGCGGCGAGCCCGCGCGACAGCTCCCCGGCCCGGCCCGGACCCGTCCTCGACGACCGGCACCCGTACCACTGGGCGCCCTTCATCCATGTGGGGGTATGAGATGACCTTGAGAGCCCTGTTGATCGGTGCGCAGACCTTCGGCCTGCAGGGAGTGCACGCCGACGTCGAGCGGATGCGGCAGGTCCTGACCGGCCGCGGTTTCACCGACCTGGACATCCGCACCGGACCGGACGCCTCCTACGAGGGGATCAAGGAGGGCTTCGCCCGGCTCCGGGCCCGGACCGTGTCCGGCGACGGTGTCGTCGTCCACTTTTCGGGGCACGGCGGGCTCACCGACGACCTCCAGTATCTGGTGCCCTTCGACATGGCCGAGGGCACCGCCGCCGACTTCCGTGGCTACCTCGCCGAAGAACTCACCGCCGAACTCTCGGCGTTGGTCGAGCGCACGCCCAATGTCACCTGCGTCCTGGACTGTTGCCATTCCGGGGGAGCGGTGCGCGAGGCGGCGTGCACAGCGGGGCGCTGGACACTGAAGTCCGTGCTGCTGCCGCGGGTCCCCCTGGATGCCGCGCTGGCCCGTGCGGAGGCGCTCACCCGCCGTGACGAACCGCTGGTGCCGCACGTCGTACGGCTCGCGGCGTGCGCGCAGCACGGTGCGGCGTGGGAGTGGGAACCCGAGCCCGGAGCCGGTCTGCAGGGGGTGTTCACGGCAGCGCTGGCCGACCTGCTGGACGCCACCGCGGGCTGTCGTGTCCCGTGGTCGGTGCTGGTGGCGCGAGCCCGGGACCGCATCGCACAGCAACGGATGAGGCAACGGCCGGACGCCGGCGGGCCCTCGGGCCGCCTGCCGTTCTCGCTGGAGGAGCCCGCCGAACCCGATCGGCTGCCGCTGCTGCGCTCCCAGGGCCGGTTCCGCGTCCCGGGCGGCGCCCTGTTCGGGCTCCACCCCCCGGACACCGTCGCCCTGGTGTTCCCCGTGGATGCTCCCGAAGGGGAGGGCGGGGAGATCTCACTGCCGGCGACCGTGACGGAGATGAGAGGCGGAGACGCTCTGCTGCGGGTCACCGATTCCGGTGACTCGGCCGCCCTGGCCGAGGAGTTGAGGACCGCTTCGCTGCCGCCGGGCTCGCATGCGCTCGCGGTCGAGGTGCACGACCGCCGTCATGTGCTCATCGCGGCTCACGGGCCGTTCGCGGACGACCTGCGCGGGGAACTCGTCCGCTCACCCCGGCTCACCGAGACCACCACGGCGGTCGACGCCTTCGCCGTCGTACGTGTGCGGGCCGGCGCACCGGAGGTGCTCGGCCCCGGCGGGCAGGTGCTGCGCAGGCCCGGAGCCCCGTCCCTCGCCGACGCCGCCCGGGTGGCAGAACTCCTGGAGGAGCTCGCCCGCGGGGACCGACTGCGTCGGATGGGCGATCCGGAGGGAGCGGCCCGGCTCGACGCGGCCGTCGACGTACGGATCGAGGCGCCCGAACCGCCCGCCGCCGGACGGCCGCCCGTATGGCGCCCGCTGCGGCCGGTGGGGGAGCGGTTGTACGACGGTGACCGCTACCGGGTCCGGGTCACCAACTCCGGCGGGGCAAGGGTGTACTTCTGGGTCGTCGGGGTCGGACTGAGCGGCCGTACGACACTGGTGACGAACCATCAGCCCAGCGGTTGCCCGGTCGAACCGTACGGCGACGGCACCACCCAGCCGATCTCGCTCTACTGGCCGTCGGACGTTCCGCGGGAGGGCGGGTCCCGGGCCGAGACCGTGCTGGTGATCGTGGGGGACCGTGCGATGGACCTCGGCGGTCTGACCTCGCGCGGGACCCGCACCCCCACCGAGGCGCGGTCCGTACCCGTGCTCGCCCAGCTGTTGCGGGAAGTCCGGGACGGGGTGCGGGACGCACGGATGAGCGCGGGGAACGAGTTCCGCTACCGCGTGTGGACCATGGACGCCGAGGCCCTGCCCCACGCCGAAGTGATCGGGTCCCCCGCAGGGTCGGGGTCTGCGGAGGCAGCCGGCGGATGAACCCGGGAGCCGTCGGCCGACCGCTCCGCCGCCGTGCTTCCCTAGCGGCCCTCCGCCAGGACCGTCACCGCACAACTTATGTGCAAATAAAGGAACTTGGGCACCGCACAGTGGATAGAATGCCACAAGTCTCTGATACCGGAGAAGGTCGACATGTGCGAGGGAGGCATGATGTCGGGGGTGCACAGCGAGGACGCCGGACCCGACCGCCCGGCGAAGGGCACGCTCCTGGCCGAACTGCGCGACTTCCCGGACGCCGTCAGGGCCTTGCTCTCCCTCGGTACGGCACGCACGTACGAGGCAGGGGAGCATCTGCTGATCGAGGGACTTCGGGAGACCTTCGTCCTGCTGCTGCTCAGCGGCGTCACCAAGGTCACCGCGACCGCGGAGGACGGGGGCACCGCCCTGCTGGCCATCCGCCTCGGCCAGGATCTGGTGGGGGAGTTCGCGGCCTTCGACAACCGGCCCAGGTCGGCCACGGTGACCGCCGCCGGACCGGTGACCGCCCGCCGCATCGGCCGGCGCGACTTCCTCGACTGCCTCGACTCCACCCCCGCCGTCGCGCTCGCGGTCAGCCGGATGCTGGTGCGCAAGAACCGCTGGTCGGTACGGCGCCGCATCGACTTCAGCGGCAGCCCGGTGGCCACCCGGGTGGCCAGGGTCCTCGTCGACCTGATGGAGGACTACGGCGAGCCGTGTGCGGGCGGCGTGTCGACAGGGCCCCGGCTCACCCAGTCCGAACTGGCCGGCCTGGTCGGTGCCAAGGAACGCCGGGTGCACCACGTACTCGGGGAACTCGCCGCGGAAGGACTGATCCAGGTGGGGTACGGCCGTACGACGGTGCTCGCTCCGGACCGGTTGCGCGAGGCCGCCCGGCCGACCGGCGGCTGACCGGACCCCGCACGGCACGTCACCTGCGCAATCGGGCAGACCCGGCGCGGCGACCACGCCGGCACGCACGCACCAAGCACGCACGCACCACGCACGCACCATGCACGCACCACGGAAACGGGAACAGGAACGGGAACGGATGCGGACCGAACACCACGACCACGCCGCGGAGCCGGACGATGTGCTGGCCGCCCCGGACCTCCTCGCCCTCGACGGCGCGGTCACCAGAGGAGACGGGGAAGCCGTCTCCGAGCGGATCGGCGGAGCCCTTCTCGGCCGGCCGCTCCTGTACTTGCTGAAGGACGGCCAGGAGCGCGCCCTCCTCGTGTGTTTCCCGTTCGATCTGGAGGAACTGCCCGGCGGGCGCCGCTACGAGGAGGTCACCCTCACCGTCCGGCTCGACGACGACCTGTACGCCCTGAGTCTCGATCCGTCCCCCGGCACGACCACCGACGACGGCACCCGGATCGCGGCCTTCGGGCTCGGGGGATCGCGGCTGCGCTGGGCCTTCCGGGCCGACGGGCGACGCGGCGGTCTGCGCCCGGACGGGCACTGGGCGCAGGCGGTGGTGCGGACACCGGCCGACGGGACCGAGGTGCGCGGGCAGGTGAGCCTGAGGGCCACGACCGTACAGCGGGTGCTCGGCGGAACCCTCCGACGCCGTCATGCCGAGACCCCGCACGACACGGACTTCCGTATCCCGGTCGCCGAGGCGTGGCCGACCGCGGCGACGCCGGCACCCCGGACGGACCTGGCGGCCCTGCCCGGAGCCTGGGCCCTGCCCGCGTACGAGGACCACAAGGCCGGCACCGACGACCTGGGCGGCGAGCGGTTGCCGCCAGGGCTGAGAAGGCTGTGCCTGGCCGTCGACATCGAGAAGTACAGCACGCGTGACAACGCCGGTATGGTCCGTCTCCAGCGGGTGCTGCTGCGCACCCTGCGCCGCGCGTGCGAGCGGGCGGACGTCGTCTGGGACCGCTGCGGACGCCAGGCACAGGGCGACGGATATCTGCTCGTCCTGGAGCCCGGCACCGACGAGACCAGGGCCGTACCCCGTCTCCTGGACGGACTGGCCGAAGGCCTGGCGGCGGCCGACGGCCACCCGGCGCCACGCGACACACGGACCATCCGGATGCGGGCCGGCCTCCACCAGGGCATCGTGCACGACGCGGACAGCGGCTACGCGGGCTCGGCCGTGGTCGACCTGTTCCGCGTACTCGACTCCGGCCCCGTGCACCGGGCCCTGGACGAGTCTCCCGACGCCCCGCTCGTGGTCGCCTTCTCCGACCCGCTCTACCGGGACATCGTGGGCGTCGGCTACGACGGCCTCGCGGCCGACGGCTTCCGGCGCGTCGAGATCGAGATCGCCGCCAAGAACTTCACCGGCGTGGCCTGGATCCGCGCCGTACGGCCCGCGGCCGCCACCGGCGGCTGACACCGACTCCACCTCCCGCCCCGATCCGGCCTCCCGCCCGCTCCGCCCCCCGCCGCCCCGTCCTCCCTTGCCCCGGCGGCGAGGACTGCTGCTCCCAGCGACAAGGACCACCGCCATGACCGACACGACCTCCATGGACGAACTGAACACCGTCATCTCCCGTACCGGACAGGCCATCCACGTGGTTGGCGCGGACGACAGCGCACCCTGGCTGTTCGCACGCTGCTGGATGCGGGCCTGCCGTTACGAGGCCTCGGGCCGGGACCCGGCCGACATCGACAGCGCCCTCGCGGACTTCGACGCGCTGCCCCAGGACTTCCCCGGCCGTGCCAAGCTCGCGTCTGTCCTGGTGACCTCCCTGGTCAGATCCAGGACGCTGCTCGGCTCCCCGCGCCTGGCCAGGGCGATGGCCCTCACCGACGCCGCGGACACCGACCCCTCCCCGCTGCCGGACTGGCCGGCGACCTCCGCGGCGCTCCGCGCGAACGACCTGCTCGTGGCCTGGCAGGAGAGCCGTCCCGGGTTCTCCGCGCGCACCGCGCTCAAAGACCTGGAACGGTACGCGGAGATCGTCGGGGACACCCAGCCCCAGGCCACCATGGTCCGCTCGGCCCGGCTCGGACTGCGGCATCTGGTCGCCGCGGACACCCGCAACGTCCGAGAGAACGAGAAGGTGACGGACGAGGCCCACGAACTGCTCGACGACCTCGGCCCCGGATCGCCCTTGCTCGACCAGGGCACGGTCCTCGCCCTCATGCAGGAACTCAGCACCAAGGTCATGCGGCACGACATCGAAGGCGCCATGGAGATCCTCGGCCGGCTCCGCGACATCGCGCACCTGATGCCCCCGGGCGACCCGCTGCGCGAGAGCCTCGAGCAGGCGATGGAATCGACCGCTCCGCTGCTGGAGATGCTCCGTCCCGGCACAGGGGGCGCGAGGCAGCGCCGGGCGGAGTACGTACAGCAGCCCACCGAGGCCCAGTTCGGCGTTTTCGAGAAGATGGTGAACCAGCCCGGGCTCCCGGACACCGAACGCGCCCTGCGACTGACCCAGCTCGCCCTGGCGGAACTCGCCGTGGACACCCCGCAGTCGGTGGACGACGCGGTCGCCCATATGACCGAGGTGCTCGCCCTCGCCCCCGAGCACGATCCGCGACGCCCCTACTATCTGCTCCACGCCGGCACCGCCCGGCTGCGCCGGGTGGAGATGTCGGGCGGCCGACGCGGTCTGAGGACCGCCACCGAACTGCTGGAACAGGCACAGACGTCGGCGGCCTCCACCACGCACGGACTGTGGACCACCGTCGCCATGCCGCTCGCCCACGCCTACCGGCTGGCCGACCGCCGGGAACTGGGCCGTGCGACGGCGCTGCGCGGACTGCGCGGCCACGCGTGGAACGTCCTGCTCGAGTCCTCCCCCGACGAGATGCAGGCCACCGCCCGGTACGCGGCCGGCGACGCCCTGGACACCGCCCGCTGGTGCCTGACGGACAACGACCCGGAGGGCGCCGCCACCGCCCTGGACGCCGGACGCGGGCTCATCCTCTACGCCACCACCGAGACCCGGGACATCGCGGCCCGCCTCACCGCCTCGGGCGAGGCCGCCCTCGCCCGGGAGTGGCAGCAGGCCCGGCGGAACCACGCCGCCGGTGAGGAACCCGGTGAACTCCGGCGACGGGTCGTCGGCGCGCTCGCGGGCGTGCCCCTGGCGGAGGACGGCTCACCGGCGGCCGCGCCGGGCGAGGGCGGCACCCGGTTGCTCGACCCGCCGCAACTCGCGGAGACCCGTGCCGCGCTGCGCGCGCTCGGCGCCGACGCGTTGATCTACCTGGTGCCCGGCGACGAACGCAACGGGGCCGCCGTGGTGGTCCCGGCCGACGCCCCCGCGAGCTGGACGCTGCTGCCCCGGCTCAACGACGCGGGAATCGCCGACTTCGAGACCTTTCTCTCGGACGCCGCCCAGGGCGCCGTGGGCCGCGACGCACCGGCCCGCGACAGCGGTTTGCGCGACGCCCGGATGGAAGCGCCGGGAGCGCTGGACGGGATCTGCGAGTGGGCCTGGGACGCGGCCGTCGGACCCCTGCTGGAACGCCATCTGGCGCTGCCCGCGGGCCGTCCCGCGCGGCTGGTGCTCATCCCCGTGCGGGAGCTGGCGCGCGTGCCGTGGCACGCCGCGCGCACCCGCTCCCCGGACGGCGCCTGGCGGTACGCGATGGAGGACGCCGTCTTCTCGTACGCGCCCTCCGCCCGTCTGCTGTGCGAGTCGGCGTGGCGCGGCCCGGTCGCGCTCACCGGTGGCGGACTGGTCGTCGGGGACCCCGACCCGGCCGGTGCGGCACGGGACCTGCCCGCCGCCCGGCTCGAGGCGCTGGCCGTCAAGGACTGCTTCTACCCGGACGCCCGCTACGTCGGCCGGATGCCCGACGGCGAGCCGAGCCCGGAGGGCGCCGGGACCCGCGAGGAGGTGCTGCGCTGGCTCGCGGACCCCGACGGCGGTCCGGTGCTCCATCTGGCCTGCCACGGCATCGTCGAGGAGTCCACCGCCGCCGGAGACAGCGCCTATCTGCTGCTCGACGGGGGAGCGCATCTCGCGGCGGAACGGCTGGTGAGGGTGCTGGGCGAGGGCGAGGACCGGGGGATCGCGCTCGCCGTCCTCGCGGCGTGCAGCTCCGGCCGCTCCGGCCGCGGGCTCGACGAGGCGTTCAGTCTGAGCACCACGCTGCTGGCGGGACGGGTGCGCTCGGTGGTGAGTGCCAACTGGAGTGTGCCCGACGCGGCGACCTCCGTCCTGATGTTCATGTTCCACCACTTCCTGCGGGAGGAGGGCCTGCCTCCGGTGGACGCCCTGCGGGCGGCGCAGCTGTGCATGGTGGGCCGGCGCAGGCCGCCCGCGGAGATGCCGAAGAGGCTGCGCGAGCACTTCCGTACGCGGGACGAGTCCGACCTCACGTCCTGGGCGGCCTTCGTGCACACCGGGCGGTGACGAACGGGTCAGTCTGTCATACCGGATCGCTTCGCAAAGCGGTTCAGACAGGGAAATAAGTTCCTCAACTTCCCGCAGTGAAACGGGATTAGAGTGAATCATAGGTAGGTAAGCTCATTTACCTACTGTTGATGGATATGCCACACAATACTCGGGGGAAGCAGGATGAGGAGTGCTTGTGGCGTTATCGTCCGGAAGCCGCGCATCGGCGCGTGGTCGGTCGCCGCGGCGGTTCTGGGCGCGGTGGCCCTGCTGTTACGGCGGTGCGGGCGCCGGGAAACCGTGAACCCCGCCCCCGCCCTGCCGGGGGACATCCACGGAACCGTCCACGCACTCCTCGGCCCGCGCGGACTGGTGACGGTGGACGGACTCGTCGAGCCGGCGCGGTGGCTGGGCCCGGGCGAACCCCCCGGACGGGGCGGCGTCGTTCGGCTCACCAGGGGACGGCACACCGCGATGTGGGACGCCGGACCGCCCCGCGACGCCCGGGACGGAGACGGGGCGGCATGAGCGTCTTCGACGACTTCGACGAGATGTTCGACGGCTCCGCGGACCCGACCGACGACATCGACCTTCACTCGGGCACCTATCACCGGCGGGTCGTGATCCTGCTGATCGACGTGTCCGGATCGATGCGGTTCGCCGAGAAGGGCACCCGCCCCATCGACGAACTCAACCGCAGTCTGCGCGCCTGGCTGCCGGACATCCGCCGGCAGGGCGAAGGCCCCTTGCGGGCCGTCGAGTTCGCGGTGGTGACGTTCGGCGGCGACGGCGTCCGCGCGGTGACCGGCGACGCCGGCCGTCCGGAGGCCGAACTCGCCGCGGACGGGGGCGTGTTCGTGCCCGCGGCCGAGCTGGATCTCGCCGATCTGACCGCGTCCGGCACCACACCGATGGTCGAGGCCCTGGAGTTCGCCCTGCGACTGGGCGACCGCAGGGTCGAGCATCTCGCCGACCGGCACGGGCTGCAGACCGGACAGGTGCGCCTCATCCTCTTCAGCGACGGGGCGCCGAACGACGAACTCCCCGCCGACGCCTGGCGCTCCGTCGCGGATCTGATCGCCACCCGTCGCCGCCAGCGCCGTCTGCTCTTCCTCGCCTTCGGCGCCCCCGGTGCCGACGAGGAGATCCTGCGCACCCTCGCCACCGACCGGGGCTACATCCCCCTGACCGACCTGGACTTCGCCGCCCTGCTCGACCTGGTGCTGGTGGCGACCTCGGCGGACGACCCCTACACCGCCGTATGGGAACAGGCCGACTGGGACGCCGGGGAGGACGCCGACGAGGACACCCAAGGGAGCCTCGCCGAGCGGGACGGCGGAGAGCCGTGGGGGAGCAGGCCATGAGACCGACGCCCTGGCTGGTCTCGGCCGCGTCCGTGATGGGCAGCAGGCACGCCCGGTCCGTCACCGACTGCCAGGACAGCTTCGCCACCCACCAGGACGCCGACACACTCGTCCTCGCCTGCGCCGACGGCGGCAGCCGGGCCCGGCTGGCCCGCACCGCCTCCTCGCTCGCCGTCACCCTGACGGTGAACCGTGCGGCCGACGAGGCCCGGCGGATGCCGCCGGACGTCCGTGACGGCCATGACCGGGCCCGTGTCGCGGAGGTCGCCGAGCACTGGGCGCGCCACCTCGACCGGGTCACCGGGGACGTGGTGCGCGGATTCCGGGCCGCCGCGGCGGCGATGGCCTCCTCCCTGCCCGACCGGCACGGCTGGGGACCGGCGGAGTGGGGCACCACCCTCACTCTCGTCGTGGTGCGCCGCCCCTGGCTCGGGGTCGTCGCGATCGGTGACGGCTTCGTGGTGACCCGCTGCGGAGCCGAACAGTTCGACCTGCTGCTGGCCCCGTACGCGACACCGGCCCACCGACCCGGACCGGTGTCGCGTACGGCACAGCGGCTGGCGAGCCGGTTCGACGAACCGGGGCGCACGCTGTTCGTGACCTCCCGCGGCGCCGAGGTCCGGGCCCGCCGCGTGGTCGCGAGACTGCCCGACCTCACCGGGGTGGTGGTCGCCAGCGACGGACTGCGCGAGGTCGGGCTCGTCCACGAGCGGGCTCAGGCGGTGCGGCCCCACGGACGGTTCTTCACCCCCCTCTTCGCCCACGCCGACAACGCCGCCGAGGACGACACCTATCTCGCACGGCTGCTGGCGGGCGAACGGATGGCCGCGCGCACGCACGACGACAAGACCCTCGTCGTGGCGGTGGAACGGGTATGACGCGGCCGCCGAAGGAGGTCGTGCTCGAGACCGCGGACGGCAGGAGGCGGCGGGTGACGCTCGGGGAGAGGGCCGGGCCACCGGGGTCCCAGGGCGGAGTGTGGCGCGTCGTGGAGTGGCCGCGGCTCGTGGTCAAGCTGGAGCGCAGACCCGATGCCGACCGGTTCCCGGAGAAGCTCGAGGTGATGCTCCGTTCGCGTCCGGAGCACCTGACGGCGCGGGACGGCATCATCAGAGTGGCCTGGCCGCTCGGCCGGGTCCGCGACGCCCGGGGCGGACGCCTGCTCGGCTATGTCCAACCCGCCCTGTTGCGGCCGGAGTTCGCCTCCCTCGACCAGGCGTTCGGCGGCCGCGGCACCCTCGTGCCGGCGCAGGCCACCTGGCGCTGGTACCTGGAACTCGCCCTGGACCTGGCCCGCACCGTGCGGGCCGTCCATCACGCCGGCCACGTGGTGGCCGACCTGTCACCGGAGAACCTCTTCGCCACGGCCGCCGCCACGGTCGCCTTCGTGGACGTCGACGGCTGGCAGATCCATGACCCCCGCGGCCGTACGCCGCTGCCCTCACCGTTCTCCCGGGACGAGTACACCCCGCCGGAACACCTGGCGGACCCGGCCTCCCGCACGGAGCGCCGGTTCTCCGCCGACTGGTGGGCCCTGTCCGTGCTCGTCGCGGCCATCCTCCGGCTGGGCACCCACCCCTTCGCGGGCATCCCGCCGGGCGTGCCGCCGCCCCATGACGTACGGGCCAACGTCGAGGCCCGGCGCACGGTGGTCCTCGGCGCCCGGCTGCGGCTGCCACCCCGTGCGCCCCGCGCCGACCTGGCCCTGGCGGGCCGGCTGGGACACCTGCTGCGACGGTGCCTGCGCGAGGGCTACGACGACCCGGAGGCCCGCCCCCGCCCGCAGGAGTGGATCGACGCGCTCACCGAGGCCCAGTACGGGATCCGCCCCTGCACCACCGGCCGACTGCACGTCCACCTTGCCGACGCGGCCGACTGCCCGTGGTGCGAACTCCTGGCCCGCACCGGGCACGACCCCTTCCCCCTCAGCTGACGTCCACCGCCTCCCCGCGCCGCCCGCTCGCCCGAAAGGCACCACGCCATGAACCCTCCCGACCGCCCTCCCGAGGACATGCCCGCGTCCGGCGGACCTCCCGTGCTCCTCGTCGGCCGGATCTCCGAGAGGGTCCGGGTGCTCGGCCCCGGCACCCGGGCCGTGGTGTGGGTGCAGGGCTGCCCGCTGCGCTGCCCCGGCTGTCTCTCACCGGAGGGCCTGCCCTTCGAGGGAGGCGAGCCCTGGGCGGTCGACGCGCTGGCCGCCCGGCTCCACGCGCTGCCCGCGGAGGTGACCGGAGTGACCTTCTCCGGAGGGGAACCGATGGCGCAGGCGGCGGCGTTGGCCGCGCTGGTGGACCGTCTGCGCGCCGCACGCGACTGGTCGGTGATGTCGTACTCCGGCTTCACCCTGGAGCGGCTGCGCCGTGGGGACGCGGACCGGCGGGAGTTGCTCGCCCGGCTGGACATCCTCGTGGACGGCCCGTTCCTGGCCGAGCGCCAGCGTCCGCTGCTGTGGCGCGGTTCCGACAACCAGCGCATCCACTGTCTGACCGACCGTCATGAACCGCCCGGACACGACGACAGCGCGGGTCTGGAGGTCGAGATCGCCTCCGGGAGCCTCGTCTGGAACGGCGTCCCCCCGGTGCCCGGCTTCCGCGAGAACTTCGAACGTGCCCTGGACCGTGACGGAATCCATCTGACCATCCCCCGGAGGACCGATGTCCGGTAGCCCCAAGTACTCCCACGCCGAACTCGACCGTATGAGGCAGCAGCAGCTGGCCGAAGAGCGCCGCAGGCGTGAGGAGAAGGAGCGGCAGAAGCGGCTGCGGGAGCTGGCCCGCCGTGTGCGGAGCGAGCGCGAGAAGCTGTCCGCCCGCCACTCGGCCCTGTCCGCGAGGATCGCCGGACAGCGCGACGGCGCCCACGCGGCAGGCGAGGGCGCCCGCCACACCCACCTCACCACGACACTGACCTCGTTGGCGGGAGCCATCGCCGCCGTCTCCGACGAGCCGTCCCTCGAAGCCGCCCGGTCCGCCCTGGCGACCGCCGAACAGAACGCCACCGCCCTGGACGTCGCCGTGAGCGCCGCGCTGGCCCGCCAGGAGAGGTCGGCCGCGCTCGCGGCCCTGGAGACGGGGCTCGCCGCCTTCCCCGACCGGGCCGAACTCGACCCCCAGGGAGCACAGGACGTCACCACCGCACTCGACGACGCCCGACGCCAGGTCGGCTCTCCCGACCGCTTCCCGGCGGCCCGGGCCACCGCCGCGAACACCGCGGAACGGCATCTGCGCCGGGCTCACGAGCGGCGCGAGGAACTCGCCAGGGTCCGGCGTCAGGCCGAACAGGCACATCAGGAACTCACCCTGCTCGTCGCCGAGGCGGAACAGGCGGGCGCCGGCCTCGACGGCCTCGACACGGTGCCGGGCCTGCTGCGCAGGCTCACCGCGGCCTCGGACCGCGGGGACACCTCCGAGATCACCCGGCTGACCCGGCAGACACAAGAGCAACTCGCCGCGCTCGCCGCCGACTTCGACGCCTGGCTCGACGAACTGGCCTGCACCCGGATCGTCCTGGACGCCGTACGCCGCGCCCTGCCGGCCGCCGGGCTGCGGCTGGACCCGGACAGTGTGCGGTCCGACGGCACCAGCAGTATGCTCACCGCACACCGCGCCTCGGGCGACCGCATCGTGATGGCCGTCGTCCCGGACGGCGACGGCGGCGCCCAGCTCGTCTACGAGGCCGAGGGCCATGACTTCGTCACCCGGCTGACGGCCAACGGTGAGGAGCAGAGCTGCGATCTGACCGCCGAGGTCCTCGAACGCTTCCAGGAGGCACTCGAACCCGAAGGGGTCCGGGCCGGTGAGCTGACCTGGAAAGGGAAGGGCACACCCGGACGCCCGCCGGCCTTCGAGGCCAAGCGGCTGCCCGGCGACCGCTCCCGGGAGCGTTGATGAGCACCCCTCCCGGCGACAACCGGCCCGGGGCACGGCGGACCGTCTCCCCCTGGGTGCGGCAGTTCGTCGCGGAGATCGCCCGCAGCCGCCATGTCATCCTGCACGGCAACATCCATGACGTGGTCCGCTGGCAGGGCGGCTTCGTACCGCTCGGCCGGGCGCTCGGCGCCGTCCTCGACACCCTCTCCTACGACCTGGTCGGACGCTACGACCAGATCGACGGCCTGGTCTTCGACGGCGAGGACGGACACCGCAGGTTCGCCCGGCTGATCGAGGCCCGCCCGCCCGCCGCGACCGGCACCGGGGAAGGAGACGGCGACGCGCAGGACCGCAGCCGGTCGAGCACCCCGGACGACCGCTCCCGGCCGCTGCCCCAGGAGCGGGACGAGCAGCGCGAACACGAGCGGGCCCCCGGGACCGCGGGCGCCTCCCGCAGCGCACGCGCCGAGGAACTGCACCGCAGAATGCGCAGCAGCATCCGGGAGGGAGCCGCCGAGGCCCCCCGGTACCGCCAGCCCAGCGAGGCCCTCGCCGCGGTGCGCCGGGGACTGGCCCAGCAGTCACGGCCGGTCGCCTTCATCCTCGACTTCGCCGAACTCCTCCTCCTCGACCCCGACCACCACGACCGGCAGGACCGGGACCTGCTGCTGCTCACCAAGAAGATGATGCTGGAGTCGGGGCACGCGGCCGGGGCCCAGGTGCACAACCTGCTCGTCATCGTCGTACCGGACCTGGCGTCCGTACCGCCCTGGCTGCACCGCGACGAACCCTTCGTACGAGCCGTCGAGGTACCGCAGCCCTCCTACCGGGAACGCCTCGGTTACCTCGGCACCATCGCCGGCCGCTTCCACGGCCGGTCCCCGGAACAGCAGGACGACACCGCCGCGGCCATCCGTACCCTGGCCAACCTCACCGACGGCATGGCCCTGGCCGAACTCGACGGACTCGCCCAGACCAGCCGGGTGGAGAAGGTGCCCCTCTCCGAACCCAGGGAACTCGTCAAACGCGCCCTGTTCGGTCAGCAGGACGACCCCTGGGTACGACTCGTCGACCGGATTCCCCGGGCCGAACAGCAGTTGGGCGAACGGGTGATCGGTCAGCCCGTCGCCGTCCGCGCGGTCAGCCGGGCACTCGCAGCGGGCACCCTCAACGTCGACTTCGTCTCCGATCCGCACAGCGTCGAGGCCCGGCCCAAGGGCGTGTTCTTCTTCGCCGGCCCCACCGGCGTCGGCAAGACCGAACTCGCCCGCTCCCTCTCCGACATGATCTTCGACGACGAGACGGCACTCACCCGCTTCGACATGTCCACGTTCGCCATGGAGCATGCCGCCGAACGCTTCACCGGGGCACCCCCGGGCTATGTCGGACACGAACGTGGTGGCGAACTCACCAACCGGGTCATGAGCAAACCCTTCAGCGTGCTGCTCTTCGACGAGATCGAGAAGAGCCACGGGAGCGTCTTCGACAAGTTCCTGCAGATCCTCGAGGACGGGCGGCTCACCGACGGCCTCGGCAGAACGGCGTACTTCTCCCAGTCGCTGATCATCTTCACCTCCAACCTCGGGGCCACACCGCTGTACGCCCTGCTCCAGAAGGGCGAACTCCCCTCCTACGACGAGGTGTCCGAGCTGTTCCAGCACGAGGTGTCGGAGCACTTCGCCACCACGCTCAAACGCCCCGAACTGCTCGGGCGGATCGGCAACGGCGTCCTCGCCTTCGACATCCTCAGACCGGAGAACATCCCCGCCATCACGGCGAAGTTCCTCCGCCAGATCACCGCCTCCGCGGCACGCGCCGGCATCGAACTGGACCTGGAGCAGGAGTCCATCACCGCCGGGGTGGCACAGGCCATGCGCGATCCCCGGTCGCTGGCGCTCGGCGGCCGGGAGATCCGCAACATCCTCGACCGCTCGGTGCGGGCCCCGCTCATCGACTGCGTGGTGGCCACCGGCCGCCGCACCGGCCGCTTCCGGCTGGAACTGCCCGAGGACCGCACCGTGGCCGTGGTGACCCCACAGCCCTAGGCCGACACGACCTGCCCCGCCCGGGCACCGCATCTCGACCATCGCACCATCGGAACACCGGAGGGGGGAGACGATGATCAGTCCGTATCCGATCGTGGCTGCCATCGACTTCGGGACCCACGGCACGGGCTACGCCTGGGCCGAAGTGGGAGACGAAAGCGGCCCCGGCCCACGGGGTCTGGACCGCAACACACAGATCCGCGAGCAGTGGGACGGCAGCAGGAGCGACTACTACGTCAAGGACCTCAGCACGGTGCTCCTCGGCCCCACCGGCGAACCCACGGCCTGGGGCCACCGGGCCATGCTGGAATGGACGGCCCTGGCACGCGCCGGACGGCACGCGAACCACACCTACGTCCACGGCTTCAAGATGGCGCTGAAGCCCGGCGGCACCGCGGGAGCACCAGTCCTCGGCATCGCCGGCACCACCATCGACACCCCGGCCAAGGCCTATCCCCTCGTCGTCGGATCACTGCGCCGCATGTACGAGATCGTGCGCGAGGAGGTCGAGGGCAGCGGTTATCTGGAGCGCCAGATCCGGTGGTGCGTCACCATCCCCGCCATCTGGGACGAGGCCGAGAAGCAGCTCATGCGGGACGCGGCCGTGGAGGCCGGCATGCCCGCCGACCACGACCGGCTGATCCTCGCCAGGGAACCCGAGGCCGCGGCGCTGTACTGCCAGATCCATCTGGCCCGGGTCATCGCCGCCCGGGGCGAATCCACCACCGCCGAGGTGACCCGGGCCGGCAGCCGCTTCATGGTGGTCGACTGCGGCGGCGGCACCGTGGACATCACCGCGTACCGGGTGGTGGCCACCGCGCACGCGGACCGCCGCCGACTGGTCGAGATCGGCAAGGTCTCCGGCGGCAAACTCGGGTCCGAGTACATCAACCAGGCCTTCGTCGACGACATCCTCACCGATCGGCTCGGCGGCCGGCAGGTCGTGGAGCGCATCCGCCGTGAACGCCCCGACGCCCTCCTGGAGATCATGCAGATCTGGGAGAGCGGAAAACTCTCCGTGAGCGCCACCCGGGGCCCCGACGACGAACTCGCCATCGACCAGCCGGTGTACGTGACCCTGCCCCGCGACCTGGACGAACTCCTCACCGACGACATCCGCACGTCCCTCGCCGCCCGGCCCGGCGGCTCCGAGTCACGCATCGTCGTCACCACCGAGGAGGTCCGCAGGCTCTTCGACAATGTGCTGCGCGACCTCGTCGAACTCGTCGACGTGCAACTCGCCGCGATGCGGCAGCGCGACGGGGCGCCGGACGGCCCCGAACAGGTCCTGCTGGTCGGCGGACTCTCGGGAGCCCAGTATCTGCGCCAGCGCCTGCTGTCCCACTTCGGTGACACGGTGACCCTCGTCCGGACCACCAATCCGGTGGGAGCGGTCCTGCGCGGCGCGGTCCTGCTCGGCTACGACCCCGAACTCATCATCTCCCGGCGCAGTCGCTACACCTACGGCTGCAACGTGGCCCTTCCGTTCGAGCCGGGCCGCGACCCGGTGGCCAAACGGGTCGAGGGCCAGGGCCGGACGCTGTGCACCGACAGGTTCCACCGCTTCGTGCGGATCGGTGACACCGTCGACACCGGTGGCACGAGCGGGCCCTCACCGTTCATCCCGCTCCAACCCACCCAGGACAGCGTCACGTTCAGGTTCTTCCGCACCCTCGCCGACGACCCGCGGTACATCGACGACGAGGGCTGCGAGCAGATCGGCACCCTGAACGTGGAGTTGGGAACGGCGATGTCGCTCCCGGTCGCCCAACGCCTGGTGGAAGTACGGCTGGGCTTCGGCGGATCGGAGATCAGCGCCCGCGCGGTGAACACCCACACCGGAGCGGAACTCGACACGACGCTGCGGTTCGACAGCAGCTACTAGGGGGCGGGACACAGGACATGACGGCGCATCAGAGCGACGACGGACGAAAGGCGGCCCGGCAGTCCCGGACGGATCGGGCACGGGCCGAGGAAGAGTTGTCCTCCGTGAGGAAGATCGTGGTCGGACCCGTCTGGGAGCGGGTCCAGGAGCTGGCCGAGGAGAACCGGCTGCTCCGTGGGTACATCGAGGAACGGTTCGCGGCGCAGGACCGCAGGTTCGACGAACTGGACGTCCGTCTGAACGTCCTGAGCCAGGCCAAGACCCAGGAACGGGGGCTGCCGTCGGCGTCGTACCTCGCTCACCAGGACATCCGCGGACGGCTGGACAACCTCGCCGACCAGGTACTCGTGAACGTGGCCGTCAACTCGGGCAGCCAGGGCGCACAGCAGGAGGCCGAGGTCATCGGCCGCATGGCGCAGCTGCTCTTCCCCGCGCGGGGCCCGGTCCCCGACGCGGGCACCCTGGCCCGGCAACTCCAGGCGTCGGGGCTGACGATCGGTGCCGACCAACTGGGCCGGGCCTGCGAACTGGCCGGCGAGATCCGCGCTGCCGCCGACGCGACCGGCCACACGATCGACTGGGACTTCACCCTCGACCCCGGCACACCGCTGGACCCGGAACGCCAGCAACCACACGGCGGCCGCGACGGAGAGGGAGTCGCGGCCTTCGTGACGATGCCCGGCTACGCGGCCGACGGCAAGATCTATGTGAGACAACGGGTGTTCATGGTGGTGCCGCAGCCCGTGCAACCGCCGCCGCAGGAGCCCGCGGGCGCGTTGCCCCCGGAACAGGCGACGGCGGGCGAACCGGCCGAGCTGACGGTGCGCGTGGTCGTCCCCTTCCCCGAGGACCGAGCCAAGCGGAGGCTGATCACTCTCGAGGAACTGGCGACGGCGATCCAGGGGGAACGGCCGGAGCGGACCGTGCTGCTGATGGCGGAGACGACGCACGAGGCGGCGACCCGGCACATCGCCGTCGAGGCCGACGGCAGAACCCTGTGCACCATCAGCCCCTTCATCAGATCCGACAAGGTGGAGGTGTTCGTCCAGGGCGAGACCGACGAGGTGATCGCCTGTGCGGGATGGTTCCAGACGGAAGCACCGACAGAAGGCCTCCAGGTCTTCTTCGGGCGAGCCGAGCCGAATCCCTGGACGCAGGCCTGGGACCCGTCGGTCTGCGAAGCCCCGTCCTTGAGGAAGTTCCTGCTCGGCCACGAGCCGAAGTTCGAGCAGTAGCCCGTGATGGACTCGGTCCAGGCCCTCGCCGTCCTGGTCGCGGCCGTGCTGCCCGGCGCCCTCTACACCTGGGGCTTCGAACGCGAGGTCGGCTCCTGGGGCAGCGGCATGGCGGACCGTGTGCTGCGCTTCACCGGCAGCTCGGCCCTCTTCCATGCCCTCGCCGCTCCCGTGGACCTGTGGGTCTACCGGCAGTTCGGCACCGTGTGGCGGGCCCCGGGGCAGCCCTCCTGGTGGCTGGTCTGGTCGGCTGCACTCGCCTATGTGCTGCTTCCGCTGGGCACCGGGGTCGCCGTCGGTGTCGCGACAGGCCGGGGGCGGCGCTGGGCCCGCTTCGTGACGGGACCGGCGCCCCAGCCGCGCGCCTGGGACCATGTCTTCAGCCGCCCCGAGAGCGCCTGGCTGCGGATCCGGCTCAAGGAGTCCGACACAGAGGGCGAGGGATGCTGGCTGCTGGGCGCCTACGCCCCCGCCCGGGACGGCGTCGGCTCGTACGCCGCCGGATACGGACACGGCGAGGACCTCTATCTCGCCGACACGGCCGAAGCAGACCCGGAGACCGGCCACTTCGTCCTCGGCACCGACGGGCGGCCGGTGCTACGAGGAGTGGGCGTGCTGATCAGGTGGGACGAGATCCGTTACATCGAGGTGATACGACCATGAGCGCCACGGACTCCACCGACGAACCGAACGAGGCAAACGAGGCAGCGTCCGCGGAGCGGGGCCCGGAGAACCGGGGAGCAGCGCGGACCCGGAAGGGCCGCCGATTCCGCGGCGGCTACCGGCCGACCGGTCCCACCGCGGACCGACTGCCGCCCCCACCGGCCTCCGTCACCGGGCCCGGCGCCACGCCCACGCCACCCGGCGCGGGACTACCGGAATCACCGGAGGCACCGGAATCACCGGCCACCGCAGTCACCGACCCGGCAGCCCCATCGGGCGAGAGCCACTCCGATGGCGGATGAGCGGGAGCCCCTGCTCGGCTGGCTGATGCCGCCGCTGGAGGGCGAGAAGCTCGGCGAGCTCCTGGGCCGCGCGCTGACGTTCCCCGTCCTGGCGGTCATCGGGGGCGGCCCGCTCGCCCTGTTCGGGACCGGCCGGGCCGAGGCCGTGGGCACCTATGTCCTGCTGTCACTGGGGCTCCCCGGAATCGCCCTCGGCGCTGCCCTGGCGCTGTTCTACAGGAGCGGCCTGCCGTGTCTGGGCCCGCGCAGATGGATCGCGGTGGCCGTGCTGTGCGTACCGGCCGAGCTGATGGTCCACCTCGGGCTGCGGCTGTATCCCTGGCCCTCACTCCTGTGGACGTTCCCGGCCGAGCGTCCGGTGCTGACGGCGTCGATGCCCGTGCTGCTCTTCTGGACCGTGGAGCAGGGCAACCGCATCGTCGTGAGCCTCCGCTTCCCCGTACCCGACGGAACGGCCCAGGAGACACGGGCCTGGCTCGACCGCCGGGCCGCAGCCATGCGACGGCTCCTGGACCACGGACACCTGCTGAGCGCACGGCGGCGCCGGGCGGTGCGGCGATCTCTCGGGCACACCCTCCTCCTCCGGTTCGACCGGCGTGACGGAGGCACACTGGCCGATCTCCACGAGGCGGTGGGGCTGTTCGTCGAGGCACGCGGACCCGAGGACGTACGGGGACCGGACAGCGTCCCGCTGTCGGACGACATCGCCCTCTTCCACGACCTCACCGAGGCGCACCGGCGCCGCGGCATCGCGGAGTCGCGTGTCGAGGACCTCGACTACGCGATCACCCTGCACCGCGGTCTGCTGCGTGAAGGGGGTGACCTGCTCTCGGAGTTCGAGGTTGCGCTCACCGAACTGGAGCTGGCGACCCTGGTGTTGGCCCGAGCCCTCGGGCTGCGGCGCCGACGAGAGGGGGACGTGGAGCTGTTCAGGACGCGAGCCGAGGAGGCGACGACGGAGGTCCGGCGGCTGGAACGGCTGGCCGGCACGGAGTCCTTGCCCGACCGGCTGAGGGCGGAGGCCTGTGACGGTCTCGCCCACTACCACCTGTTCCTCGGTCCGCACCTGTCGGCCGACACCGGCCCGGGCTCCGTCGAGGAGGAGCACCGGCAGGCCGTCGAGAGACGCCTCGCCCACCTCGCCGAGGCCATCCGGGCTCTGGAGCTGGCCCTCACCCTCTTCAGGCCCGGCGCGCTCGCCGATCGCAGCCGCGCCACCCTGGCCCACGCCCTGGCCCTGCGCCACCGCACCGCCGACGGCGAAGGCCTTCCGCGGGGAACGGCATCCGACGACCACGCCGCCGCGGTGGACCTCGTCCGTGCCTCCTTCGCCGCCGAGAGCCTTCGGCACCGCTCCTCGATCGAGCCGATGCCGATGGCCCTGACGCTGGCGATCGTGGCGGCTGGCCACTGCGCCGACGTGGCGCTCGAACGGGACGACTGGGCCACGGCGTTCGACCTGGGACGCCGCGCTCTGGACGCCTCGCGAGCCGTCTACGACGGCACCCTCTTCCGCTCCGACCGGGAGGAGGCCCTGTGGGCCTGGCAGGGCCTGCACGACAGGGTTGCCCTCGCCGTCGCCCGGGGAGCCGCACACGAACCGGGAGCCGGCCGCTATCTGGCGGGGCTGTTCGACTGGGGACGCGCGGTTCTGCTCCGGGAGGCGCTCGGCCTGTCCCACATGGAGGAACAGGCGAGGGCCTTGAAGGCCACCGGGCACCATGAACTCTCCGCCGATGTCGCCGAGTTGGCCCAGCGACTGGCAGAGCTGGAGGACTTCCAGCTCGCCGTGCGCGACGACGGCCCGTGGACGCCGGCCGACCCGACATCGCCGTCGCCGTCACCGGTGAACATCCGCTCGTACCGGATCGGTGGTCAGGACCTCTTCCGGGACCGCCTGCTGCGCGCCCGGGCGGATCTGCGGGCGCTGCGCGCGCGGATCGCCGCGATCGGCGACGCGGAACCCGCCGCCGGGGATCCCTTGGCGAACGCGGTCGGCGAGGGGCCGCTGTGCTACCTCTCCCATCCGGCCCCTCCGGAGGACGGCTACGGACCCGACCTCCCCGGATGCGCGGTGGTCGTCCGGTCGGACGGCGCGGGCGGGGTCGACGCGGAGGTGATCCTCCTGCCGGGGCTGCGCGGCTCCGCGGTCGTCGACTGGTGCCGGCGATGGCACGAAGCGACGTTCGCGACGGACGAGGAGGGCGAGGAAGACGCGTGGCGGGTGCTGGAGGAGATCGGCACGGCCGTGATGGAGCCCGTCATGAGGAGCGCGGGATGGCCGGCCCGGCTGGTCCTGCTGCCCGACGGACATCTCGGTCTGCTGCCGCTGCACGCCGCGTCGGTGCACGGGCGGGACGGCTCCGCACGCCGCTCGCTGGTGCACGAGACCGTCGTGTCCTACGCCCCCACAGCCGGCCTCCTCGGCGAGTGCCGGGCGAGGGCGACCGCCCTCTCCTCGACCGCGCCGCACGCGCTTCCCCGGCGCTACCTGGGGGTCGCCGCCTGGGACGACGAGATCCAGGACGGCGTGCAGAGCGAGATGAAGGCCGTCGTACGGCACTTCGGTGACACGGAGACGCTGCTGGGCGACGCGGCGACGCCCGCCGCGGTCGAACGGGCGCTGACCCGCACCATGGCCGAGGACCCGGCACCGGCCGTCGTCCACATCGCCAGCCATGCCGCGGTGAACAACGAGGACCCCTTGGACAGTTCCTTCGCGCTCGCCCCTGGACAGGCGGGCGACGACGGACTGCTGCGCCTCCGTGACCTCCTGCGCATCGGGCTCGGGGAGGTCCGGCTCACGGTCCTCTCCGCCTGCGAGAGCGGCACCCCGAGCGCGGACAACGCCAATGAGTTCATGTCCCTCGCCTCGGGTTTCCTCCGCCTCGGCACGGCCGGGGTGGTGAGCACGCTGTGGCCCGTCGAAGACGGTGTCAGCCGCGTTCTGATCCCCCGCTTCTTCGAGGAGTGGTCCCGTCGCCCGGCCGACCCGGCGGCCGCCCTGACGGCGGCCCAGGTCTGGTTCGCCACGGCGGACCCGGCCGACATCGCCCAATGGGTCTGCGACGTCACGGGCGAACCGCTCCCCGGGGAGGTCATCGACACCCTCCCGGACCTCCAGCACCCGCTCTGCTGGGCCCCGTGCTTCTTCACGGGCGCCTGACGGCGAGGTGCGCGCGCCCGCGTCAGGGCGTACGAAGGACTCAACCGACCGCAGTCAGTGTCGCGTACACGACGACATTGCCCTGGTATCCCGTCCGCTTGGAGTAGGCACCACCGCAGGTGATCACCCGTAGGTCGGCCCGCCCGGAGCTGCCATACACCATCCTGCTCGGGAAGTGCTCCTTGTCGTAGACCTCGACGGCCTCGACGGTGAATACCGCCGTGCGCTGGTCCACCCGGTCGATCTCGATGATGTTGCCCTTGGCCAGGGCGCCCAGTCCGAAGAAGACGCCCGGTTTGCCGGTGCGCACGTCCACGTGTCCCGCGGTGACGGCTGTCCCCACGGATCCGGGAGCCGTGCCCTCGCTGTACCAGCCGGCGAGGTGGGGATCGTCGGCGGGCGGCGGCCTGAGCGCCCCCGTCGGGTCGAGGTGCAACCTGGCGAGGGGGACGTTCACGTTGATGGCGGGGATCCGGAGCCGGAGCGGTTCCGCGGGCGGCAGCGCGGGGACGTCGGGGATCGCGGGGTCTGCCGGGGGGACGGTGCGGTGGGCGGCGGGGCCGGGCAGCGGTGCGAATCCCTGGCCCGCCGAAGGCTGGGGCGGCTGCTCGAAGTGCAGCGCGCCGGTCACCAGCACGGCCCCTGCCACAAGGGTCCAGAGGAGAAGTCCGGCTGACGGGACGAACGAGGAGGAGGAAGAACGGGTGGTGCGCCTTGAGGCCATCGCGGTCGGGTCTTTGCCTGAAGTGGGGGAGTGGGGGAGTGGGGGAGTGCGGGGGCGGGGGAGAGGACGGGGCGATCGGATTCCCGCCGGCTCCCGGAACGGGGAAAGGAGCTCCGGGAGCCGGCGGGAACACGGGCGGTCAGTTCCGGTGGGCGCCGGAGCGGTGACGCATCCTCACCAGCCCCCCGGCCGCGGCCGCGGCGACCAGCGCCGCGCCGAGGGCGAGCTGCGGGGCCGTGTTCCCGGCCGGCCCGAAGCCGGCCTCGACGGCACCGTCGGGCTCGCGTGCGGCGAGCTCGTACGAGTCCGTGATCTTGATCCGTGGCGGGCACTTGACGGTGACGGTGTCGGTGTCGGCCGACGTTCCCTCCGGCAGGGTGAACTCGCCGGTGAGCACCCCCTTGCTCGCGCCCGGGAAGAGATGGAACGACCCGGCCAGCTCCGACTCGCCCTTGCCGTAGGTCTCCGTACCGCAGGCGGTGGTGCTGACGGTGACGGTGACGGTGGAGCCGTGGGCGCCCTGCCGGATGTCGAGACCGGAGTCATCGGCAGCGGCGGCGACCGGAATCTGTAGAGCCAGGGCACCGGCCGTCAGGCCGATACCGATACCAATGCGTGTGATGCCCACGAGAACCCTCCAACTGCTCAGCTTCCGGCCTGTCTGTGCGGCGCCTGTGCGCACGCCACTGACGAGGCAACCGACGGTGCGTCAGATCCGCAACCGGAGGGTCGGCCGGAGTATCGCCCAGGCAGGCGTACGGGCCGCCGTCGGGCGGGCATGTGCACAGGTCAGCCAGGTGCGCACGGCGATGGTGGAGGAATGGCCCAAAAGGCGGCGAACAGGTTAACGCCCGCGCACCGAGCGGGCTCGGTCGGGCTGTTCTCACGCTGCGGTCCTGGAAGACGCAGTTCCACACATGGGTGCCCGCGACACCGCCGTCGGCGCGCACCGCCTCAAGCGTGTAGAAGTGCGTGGTCCCCGCGCGGCGGTGGTGTCCGTGCAGGCACGGGTCGCGGCCGGCAGCAGTCCCGCGTGCAGCGGTTCGTACGCCTTCGTGACCGCGTTCCGCCGGCTGACCCGGTAGCCCGTGACGCCGTCGCACTCGGTGGTCCTGTCGCACCGCCAGCTGATGGACGGCCCGTCCTCCTCGGGCCCGCCGATCACGGTGCCGTACCCCATGCTGCCGAGCTCCCAGTCCCGGGTGACCGTCACCTCGGGCCGGACGTCCAGCTCGGTGGCCTCGACGAGCGTGACCTTCGGGTCGCTCGGGTGCAGGGCGTTGCCCCAGCGGTCCCTGGCGACGACCGCGTTCACATACGTCTCGCCGTCCGGCAGGTCGCCGCACAGGACGGCGAGCGGATCGCTGGTGCCCTCCCGGCAGGAGGCGGAGCCGAGCCACTTGACCGTGCCGTCGGCCTGGCGGGCACCGGTCCAGGCCGTGCAGCGCTCGACGTCGTCCTCGGGCGAGGCCGCCCAGCTCACCTCCCGGATCACCGCCGCTTCGGCCCGCCACGAGGCAACCTTGTCCGCCGCGGTGCACCACGGCCACACCGCGTCGTCGCAGAGGGGCTGCCAACCCTGCCCGAGACGGAACAGGCGCGGCCCCAACCGGTAGCCGCGCCCGCCCGTGCCGCTCGACCGCGCGCGGGCCCACAAACTGATCCAGCAACCAGATACGCGGTCGTCCTCGGAAGTCCGCACTCCGAGGCCGGCGTGCTCAGACCGGCCTCCTCCTGGCGCTCCACCACTTCCAGCAGCCTGAAGGCGCCCTCCACCACACTCCGCCCGTCCGTTCAGCCCGTCACCGTCCCCCCGGCGCATCCGACACATCCGACACATCCCTGCGAGGATGCCTCGGGCCGCGCGACGGAACATGAGCAGGCGTTGCTCAAAGCGGATCCGGCCGGGGGATCACCTGCACTGGGCAGGCGGCGTGGGCTTCGTTCCGAGGGTGATCGAGACGGGCGATCCCGGGAGCAGTACGGTGCCCGCGCCGCCGAGACGGAGGCCAGGTTCCTGCTGTACGCGGCCCGGGATCGTCCGCGTAGGCGGGCGGCACGGCGAAAGTGGCGGCCACCGGTGCCGCCACGACCGGCACCACTGCCCTGGGCGAACCCGCCACACGGGCTGCTCGCCTCCGCAGGCCCGCGACCAGGTAGCCACGCGTCGGCTGTGTCACGCGGCTGTCGCTCAAGGGTCCGCTCAACGGAACAACCGCACGTGGGCAGGGGCCTCTCATCCGGGAGCGGAGCTGTCGCCCGGGGGCCGACGGAGCACATGCAGACAGACGACCAGGGCGATGAAGGTCTGCCGCTCGGAGGTGTCCAGGCGTGGGGTCGTCTCGACGACGTACTGCTGCCACCCCCGCCACAAGTCGACGGTGCTCACCGTGACACGACCGAGGCTCTCCGGCTCCGGGGCCCCGGCCCGCAGCGGATCGGTCTCCGTGAGCCGCCATTCGATCGCGAGGTGGGCCAGGCGCGTGAGGAAGAGCGGGCGGCACCCTTCCGTCCGGAAGCTCAGCTGCCGCGTCTTGGCCGGCCCGGAGGCACGGGCGCAGCCGACTTCCCGGCCCTCCGCGTCGGTGAACCGGAAATCCACCGGGCTCCAGGGGCCGAACCCGGCCTGCCTCTCGATGCGGACGATGAACTCGCCTGACCTGTCGGCCAGCAGGAAGTCCGTGTCGTCGGCGCTGATCACCTCGGCGAGCGGTGTCCCCTCCACGGTGGACACGGCCAGCACGGGGCCTTTGTACAGGCGCCACCACGAACGCTGCGGCTGTCGGACCACGACGGCCGACCACTCGAACAGGTCCGGCTCCGTCATCGGTCTTCCTCCCCGCCGTTGGCCTCCCCCGCGACCATCCACGCCCACTGTGACGGAGCCCCCGTCGCTTTCCCATCCCCGCGACCCACATCGACGCCACACGACCTCGGCCATGGGGACCAACGGGCCAGCCAGTAACGCCCTTCGATCACGGTGGTGTTGGCCGGGACGTCGACGCGGGCGAGTGGGACCGCGGGCATGCCGGACGGGACGGCCGTCGTGGCCGACACCTTGCTGACCACGTGGAAGGAGCCGATCTCGTCGGCCTCCGTGGCGCGGGTGCCCTCGTACTCCGGTCCTCGACGCGCAGGGGGGACGGTGGCATCGCCGACGTTGTACTGCGGGTACGAGCCCTGGGGGCCGAGGATGAAGTTGCAGGCCCGCGGTGACCCGATCCGCAGGGGAGGCCGACGGGAGGTGCGGAAGGTGGCGGACGTCGACGCGTTCATGGACCGACTCGCACCCGACATGTGCGTGGTCACGGCTGCCGCGGGCGAGGTGCGCTCGGGTTGCCTGGTCGGGTTCTCCGGGCAGTGTTCCATCCACCCGGTGCGGTTCGTCGTGTGGCTGTCCAAGGTCAACCACACGTATGCGGTGGCTTGCGCCGCACAGTACCTCGCCGTTCATCTGCTGACCCGCGACCAGCACGAGCTGGCGGTTCTCTTCGGCGGCGAGACAGGTGACCGGGTCGACAAGTTCACGCAGGTCCGCTGGCGGCGAGGGGAAGGCGGAGCGGTGGTGCTGGAGGACACGGCCGCGTGGTTCGTCGGTACCGTCGAGGGGCGCGTCGACGGAGGTGACCACGTCGGCTTCGTCCTCGCGCCCCTGCAGTGGGGCGAGGGGATCGACGGACCGCTGCTGCGACTCGGCGATTGCCGCGACATCAGCCCAGGCCACCCGGCAGACTGACCGGGGACCGGGACGAGAGCCGGGACCGACCGGCCAGGGCGGGCTGTGGTAGCCCTGCCTTCGAGGCCCCTGGTCCGGACATGCCGGGCGCGTGGCGCAGCCGTTCGTTTCAGCCGGCCGACCCAGCTGTTCCTCTCAACCGTTCGTCTCGCCCTGGGCGATCTCGATGTCCTCGTGGACGCGGAACGCGCCGGCCGCCGCGGTGGCGCAGGACAGCACGGCGCAGGCGGCCAGCAGCGCGGCGATCCACGGCACGGCGTGCGCATGCCGGGCGCGGGCGGGAGCCAGGAGGGCGGCCACGCGCCGGGGAACCGGACCCGTCGTCGCCGCGGGGGCGACCGTCGGCCGGGCGGCGTCGTGCCCGTTCGTCGCCAGCGCGGCCCGGGCGATGGCGCGCGCGGTCAGGTGCCTGTCGCCGACGGCGGTGGCCGCGGCTTCGTCGGCGGCACGTTCGGCGGCGAGCCGGATGGCGTCCCGGACCGGACGCAGGGCCGGGTGGCAATGGGCGGTGAGTTCGGCCGTGGCCAGGAAGTAGTGGTGGCCGCCGCTGTTGTGGGCGCGTTCATGGGCGAAGAGCGCCTCGCGCTCGGACGCGTCGAGGCTGCGCAGCATGGCGGTGGTGACGACGATGCGGTGCGGGCGGCCGGGCAGGGCGTAGGCGTCGGGGCGGGGGGAGTCGACGATGCACAGGTCGCCCGCGGCCGGTCGGCGGTCTGCCTGCGCGCGGGCGGTGCGCAGCCCCGCCGCCTGCCGCACGAGGGACAGCCCGAGCGTGAGGGCGGCCAGGACGAGGAGGCCGGCCGCCAGCGCGGCGATCGGCAGGACCAGCCGCTCGGAGGAGGTGCGCAAGGGGTGGACCAGCTCACCCAGCGCGGCGAAGGCCGGGATCTTGAGCAGGCCGGTCAGTGCGAGCGTGCCCAGCGCGGCGACGCTGCCGCCCGCGAGGAGGAGCGCCGAGACGGTGAGGGTCCACAGCGCGGCGACCGGCGCACAGCGGTCGAGGACCCGGCGCGCCGGCGCGGGAGCCGCACACGGGAGGAGCAGCGGGACCAGGAGCAGGGCGATCATCACGGTCCCTCCTCCAGCAGTCGGCGCAGGACCTGCTCGTCGTCCGGGCTGAGCCGGTCGACGAAGCGGGCCAGCACGGTCGCCCGGTCGCTGTCGCGGTCGAGTTCGCCGTGCATGCGCAGGGCGGTCAGTCCGTGGGGGTCCGCTATGGGCCGGTAGGCGAAGCCGCGACCCTGCCGCTGCCGCTCCAGAGTCCCCTTCTCGTGCAGCCGGGACAGGATCGTGGTCACGGTCGTGCGGGCCAGGTCGGAGGCGAGATGGGCCTGGACCTGGGCCGGGGTGAGCGGTGCGCCCGCGGCCCACAGCGCGGCCAGCACGGCGGCCTCCAGCTCACCCGCCGGCCGGCGTTCGTCCTTCGCCTCGGGCACGGGAAGCCTCCTCGCTCCTCGATCGTCTACAGTGTCGTAGACCGTCTACGTGATGGTAGTCGGTCGGACGGGGCGTCGGCGCTGATCGGTTTCTTCCTGCCCGGCGACTCCCTGCTGTCCCGCGGCAGATCCGCCCGGTCGCGAGCGGGAGTCGAGCGCGCCGAGAGGACGTCGACCGGTATCTGCTGCCGCTGGTCGCGCTGATCGTGCTCGTCTCGTTGCTTCCGCTCGCCGCCGCCGGGACGTCGTGGACCTGCTGGCTGCCCCGCCTCGTCACGTACGACGCCCGCACCGACGACGCACGCCGCCGCGCCGCAGAACTCGGCCAAGCGGGCCTGACCCCACTGCCGTGAGGGACAGCGCCCCCGCGTTGAGATTCACATCACAGCAGGTCTACCGTGAAAACACTTGGAGGGCTCCCCCTTCCCCCCGGGGCGAGCCGAGCAGCGGTGTGCGCCGAAGTCGTCTCCGGGTGGAGGAAGTGGTGCCGATGACCGTCGCCTGGGACCAGATAGGGGGTCTGGCCGATGCCCACGAGCGCTTCCTGACCGGTGCCCGGGTCGACTCGGACGTACGCGGCTCGGTCCTCGAGTCCTGGAAGCGGTGCAGGTCCGCCGGGCTGGAGCCGCACCGGTTGCTGGTCCCCTACCGGGCCGACCTGGAGCTGGACGACCGGTTCCGGCGCGCCGCGGACCCGGTGCTGAAGGACCTGGCCGCATCGCTCGCCGACGTGAGCATGACGGTCGTGCTCTGCGACGGACGGGCCCGCATGGTCCAGCGCTACGGCGGTGACCGGACGCTGCGCCGACGCCTCGACGAGATACGGTTCGCCCCCGGATTCGACGCCTCCGAGCCGGTCGTGGGCACCAACGGCGTCGGCACCGCGCTGGCCGAGCGCTCTCCCTTCTACGTCGTCGGCCGTGAGCACTTCGCCGACTGTCTGCAGCCCTTCACCTGCGCGGGCGCACCGATCCGCAATCCGCTCAGCGGACACGTCGAGGCGGTCCTCGACCTCACCTGTCTGCGCGCCGACGGCGACCCCGCCATGCTGCGGCTGGTCCGTGAAGCCGTACAAGGTATAGAGGAGCGGCTGCTGGACGAGGCCACGCAGCGCGAGCGGGCGTTGCTCGCCGCGTACCGGCGGGCCGAGCGGGACACGAGCGGCCCGCGCGCATGGCCACAGCAGCCCGCCCACGCCTTCCCCGAGCATCGCACCCGCCACGACGACGGCCACCTCGGCCGGATCGACCTCGCCGTGCTGCGGGAGAAGGCCGAGGAACTCATCGCCTCACCGCACCGGTCCTTCGACGAGGTGACCCTGTCCGACGGCCGGATCGCCACCCTGCTGCGCCGCCCGGTCATCGGCGCGGCGGGGGAGACGGGGGTGGTCATCGAGGCCCGTGTCCTCGGCGGTCCTCGTCTGCGGCACGTCGAACTCACTCTCCCGGAGGTGCCGGCCGGGGCCGCCGCGACGGCCGCGACCGCGTCCCCCGCACGGACGGCCACGGCGCCGGGCCTGGCCGTCACGCCTCCCGCCGACGCCTACGCCGTCGTGCCGTCGCCCCTGCCCGGTGCGGCATGGCCGAGCTCCCCCACGGCCACACCCGTGCCCGGGGCCGTGACGGACGCCGCCGACGGGTCCGGGGACCAGGGCTGGTTGCTGCTCGTCGGCGAGCCCGGCGTCGGGCGGCTGGCCGTCCTGGCCCGCAAGCGTCTCGCACTGCTGTACGACGCCGGCGTCCGCATCGGCACCACGCTGGACGTCACCCGTACCGCCGAGGAACTGGCGGACGTGGCCGTTCCCCGGTTCGCCGACTTCGCCGCCGTCGACCTGGCCGACCCGGTGCTGCACGGAGAGGAACCGGTGCCCGACGGCGCGGGCACCCCGCTGCGCCGGGTCGCGCTGGGCGTCGTACACGAGGAGCCGGCCCTGTACGCCGTCGGCGACCAGGTCGGCTATGTCCCGTCCACGCCGCAGGCCCGGAGCCTGGAGAGCGGACAGTCGGTGCTCGAACCGGTACTGGCCGGGGCCCGCGGCTGGATCGCCAACGATCCGGCACGCGGCGGACGGGTGCTCGCGGCGGGCGTCCACTCCCTGATCACGGTGCCGCTGCGGGCCCGGGGCGTGACCCTCGGCGTGGTGAGCTTCTACCGCTGCCAGCAGCCCGACCCCTTCGAGGAGGACGATCTGTCGCTGGCCCAGGAGCTGGTCGGCCGGGCCGCGATCTGCATCGACAACGCCCGCCGCTACACACGTGAGCACAACACCGCCCTCGCCCTTCAGCGCAGCCTGCTGCCCCGCGGCAGGCCCGAACAGAACGCCGTCGAGGTCGCCTACCGCTATCTGCCGGCGCGGGCCGGGGTGGGCGGCGACTGGTTCGACGTCATCCCGTTGTCCGGCGCCAGGGTCGCGCTGGTGGTCGGCGACGTGGTCGGCCACGGGCTGCACGCCGCCGCCACGATGGGCCGCCTGCGCACCGCCGTGCACAACTTCTGCGCCCTGGACCTGGCGCCCGACGAACTCCTCACCCACCTCGACGACCTGGTCGGCCGGCTCGACCGGGGCGAGGGCTGGGCGGTGGAGAACACCCACCCGGACACCGGGATCATCGGCGCCACCTGTCTCTACGCCGTCTACGACCCGGTGCTGCGGCGCTGCACCCTCGCCCGTGCCGGGCATCCGCTTCCGGCGGTCGTCCGCCCCGACGGCCGGGTGGACTTCGTCGACCTGCCGGCCGGGCCGCCGCTCGGGCTCGGTGGGATGCCCTTCGAGACGGCCGAGCTGGAACTGCCCGAAGGCAGCCAGCTGGTGCTCTACACCGACGGTCTGATCGAGGACCGGCTCCAGGACATCGACGTGGGCCTGGACCGCCTCCGGACCGTTCTGGCCGTCGCGGATCGGGCGCCGGAGGACACCTGCGAGGCGGTCCTGGACGCCCTGCTGCCGGCCCGGCCGGCCGACGACGTCGCCCTGCTCGTCGCCCGTACCCGCGCTCTGGGGCCGGACCAGGTCGCCCAGTGGGAGCTGCCCAGCGACCCGGCGGTCGTCGCCCGCACCCGAGCGGCGGTCATCGGCCGGCTCGCCGACTGGGGGCTCGACGAACTGGCCTTCACGACCGAGCTCATCGCCAGTGAGCTGGTCACCAACGCCATCCGGCACGCGACCGGCCCGGTCCAGCTGCGGCTGCTCCGCGACCGCACGCTGATCTGCGAGGTCTCCGACGGCAGCGGCACCTCGCCCCGGCTGCGCCGGGCCAGGACCGAGGACGAGGGCGGACGCGGCCTCTTCCTCGTCGCCCGGCTCACCGAACGCTGGGGAACCCGCTACACCTCCACAGGCAAGATCATCTGGACGGAACAGCCCCTGCCGCGACCACCGTCCCCCGCTTCTCCGCGTCCATGAGCGTAGTGTCATGCTCATGCGCTCAGAGCTGCCGTCGTTGGGGCCGGAACACCCCCGGAACGCCGCACTGCTGGGCTTCCTGCGGGCACAGGGATCCCGGCCGAGTGGACCGGACGACCACGTGCTGGGCGGATGGCAGCTGCACACACATCCTGATCTGCTGGAGAGGCTGGCCCAGTTGGCCCCGCATGCGCCGCTCCACGCGGCCTACGGCGTCCCGATCCTGGCTTACGCGGGCATCGCGGCCGCCGCTGGGCTGGGGACCTCGACCCTGCTGCTGCGCCTTCCCGCGGCACCCGCCGACCTCGAAGCCGGTACGCCCTTCCCCGACCTGGTCGATGACGGGTGGCGGGCGGTCGACGCCTGGCAGAGCGCACTCCCTTCCGCGGAGGGAAACCGCAGGCTCTCCGGCGCCGTCCGAGGAGCCCTGGCCGGGGTCCGGGACGGCGGCTCGTAGCGTCGACGGCGGGGCAGCGCCTCGGCCACGGCGGTCCGGGAGGGGGGGCGACGGCGGTCCGCCCGTCCTCGTTGTCCCCCGGCGTGTTCTGCAGCAGCCGGGCAGGGGCCAGACGATGGCGCGCCCACGGTCCGGCCCGAGCGCCCCGGTCGGCAGGCCGAAACGGTGCCGCACCGCCCGGTAGGCGTTTCCGGTGGCGCGGAGTCCGTCCCGGCCGGTGTCCGGCGCCGGCCACAGGTCGAACCCCGGGTCGCCGACGAGGGGTTCGGGGTCGATGGCCGGCCACGGCTCGCGCCCGGCGGCGCGCACGTAGTCGTAGGGCGGGTCCCCGCGCTGCATCCGGTCGCCGGGCCCGCCCACCAGCTCGGTGACGTCCGATTCCCAGCTGCCCGGCCGCCGCCGTCCTCCGGGTCCGGCAGGGCGGTGACGGCCGTCGGCACGGACGCGAGCATGTCGCGCGTGACGTCTCCGGGGCCGCGCAGGCCCTCGGGCGCCGGACGGAGTGCAGCCGGGCCATGCGGGCGGCCGAGGCGCTCAGGGCCACGTCGTCGTCCTCGGCGGAAGTCAAGGTGCGTGAGGCGTCCAGGCGTTGGAGCAGTACGGCGCCGCTCTCCGGGGCGTGGTCGAGCAGCCGCACGATGCCGTCGCCGTTCCACGCGGGCAGCCCGATCGGCGCGGGCAACCGGGCGCCCGGGGCCGTTCCCGCTCACCGCCGTTCCTCGTGGACGAGTCGGCTTGGCGGACGTGCGCGGCTCAGTCGGACGGACGGAGGGTGGCACTCGCCACGACCGAGTGGTCGGCCGCGAGCAGGTGGACCTCGGTCACGGGCGCCGAGCCGTCGGGGTAGGGGGTGCCCCATTGTGCGTAGCCGGTCGTCGGCGAGAAGGTGCCGATGGTCGTGGTAGAGCCGTCCGCCCGTTCGATCTGGCAGGTGAGTGTGGTGTGCGGGGCCGTCCGGGCGGGCGCGGGCAGGTCGTCGGTGTCCACCGACATGTAGATCCACTGCGGCCGGTTCGTGTGGGCGAAGACCTGTCCGACATCCCGGCTGCGGGAGGTGAGATCGGCGCTGAGCAGCCGGTCGGGACCGGCGGCGGAGGGCGAGGGCACGGTGGTGACGCCGATCGCCCATCCGCCCGCGGTCAGCGCCGCGGCCGCCGCACAGGCCGCGAGGCCGAGGGCGAACCGCTGGCGCGGTGTCCGCCGACGGTGTCGGGGCGGTATTCCGATGCGCTGGAGCACACGGGTTTCGAACCCCACCGGTGGCTCGCGTCCGGGAATCAGGTGGATCAGTTCGTCGGCCGCGCTCGTCAGTTCCCGGACGTTCTCGCGGCAGGCGGGGCAGTGCTGCAGATGGGCCAGGGCAGCGGCGCGCTCCCGGGCGGGCAGGATTCCCAGTGCCAGTTCGGCGGCGACGTCCCGCAGCCGTTGGCACACGAACGGGTCGTCGCGGGTCATGACGGCGTGCCCTGCCGGTGCGTCAGCGTCTTGCGCAGTTTGGCCAGCGCCGTCCTGATGCGGGTCTTGGCGGTGCCGAGGGGCACCTGTTCCAGGTCCGCCACCTGCTGCGCGGTCATCTCGTAGACGCCGGCCATGACGACGGCGCGGGCCTGGCTCGGCGGCAGCTCGGCGAGAGCCCGCCGCAACTCGGCCGAGTCCTCGTCGGCCACCGCCAGCCGCTCGGGGGTGTCGGTGGCCGCTTCCAGCAGTGGTGCCATCCGGGTGGGGTCGACGGGGACGGTTCTGCGGGAGCGCACGGTGTCGATCGCCAGGTTGTGGGCGATGGCCGTCACCCAGGTACGGACGGATCCGCGGCGGGAGTCGTAGACCTGGGCATGGCGCCAGGCCTGCTCGAAGGTCTGCTGGGCCACGTCCTCGGCGAGCTGGGCGTCGCCGGTGACCGTCATGGCCACCCCGTAGACCTTGTGCTGGAACCGGCGGACGAACGCCACCGCGAACTCGGGGTCGTCCGTGGTCAGCCCCGCCAGCAGCGCGTCATCGGGCATCCACTCGGGAGAAAGCCCCATGGGGTGCTCACTCATACGCGGCCTCCTCGCGGAGGGCTTCCCCGGGGGCAGATCCGGAGGAGGCCGGCTCCACGTCCTTGCGGTGGGAGGGCAGCAGCGCGTCGAACGCCGCGGCGAGGGAACCGATGTCCGGCCGGGCGGTGGGGTCCGGTTCCAGGCAGGCGTCGACGGCGGTGGCGAGCGCACGCGGCAGACGGCGCAGGGTGCCCACACGTGCGGCCCTGCCCTCCAGCTGCGGGTAGCGGCCCTGCCGGTCGTAGGTGACGCTGTCGTCCGGGGGCACGGACGTGGACGGGCCGTCGGCGTCGGCATCGGCGTCACGGGACGGCTCGCCGTCCGTCGTGGTGGTGGTGACCTCGGGGAAGGGAAGGCCACCGGTGGCGACCTCGTACAGGGTGATGCCGACGCCCCAGACATCCGCGGCAGCGGACAGACCGGTGCCGCGTGCCTGCTCGGGGGCGAGATAGCAGGGGGTGCCGATGCCGGGGGGCGCGGGCCCCGGCGGGCGGGCGACGCTGAGGTCGAGGAGTTTGGCGCGCCGGCAGTCGATGATCACGTTCGAGGGCTTCACGTCCAGGTGCAGCAGGTCCCGGCCGTGCAGATAGTGCAGTGCGGAGCACAGATGCAGGCCCAGGAAAGCCACGTCCTGGGCGGCGAGCCGATGGTGCAGACGGCCGATGAGGTGGGCGACGGTCTCGCCGCTCAGGGTCTCCAGGACGACGAGGGGCTCGGGCGCCTCGACGGTCTCGTAGGCGCGGACCAGATGCGGGTGGCTGAACGCCTGCAGCCAGCGGCCCTCGCGCAGAAGCCGCTCGCGCAGCCGCGGCTCGTGCCGGCGATCCGGACGCAGCGTCTTCAGCAGGCAGCGGCAGTCCCGCTCGTCGCTCCAGGCGTCGTACACATCGAGCCAGCCCGTCCTGGTCAGATGGGCGAGGATCTCGTAGCCGGCCACCGGTCTCGTCCCCGGCGGCAGGGGCGCGGGCGGCGGGGCGGTCCGGTGCCGGGGGACGGCTCGCGGCGGGGCGAGGTGCTGAGCGCTCATGGGAAGGCCTTGGTCGTGGAGGCGGCGAAGAATGTGGCGGCGGGCTCCGCGGGAGCGTGTAGCCGGTGCAGCCGGGCGTAGGCCTTGCCGCTCACCAGGAGGTCGTGATGGGTTCCCTGCTCGACGACCCGGCCGTGGTCCAGCACCAGGATCGAGGTCGCGTCGTGGACGGTGAGCAGATTGTGGGAGATGAGGATCGTGGTGCGTCCGGCCATGAGCCGGCGCAGCGGCTCCATGACACGTCGGCCCGACGCGGCGTCCAGGCCGGTGGTCGGCTCGTCCAGAACGAGGACGGGCGCGTCGCGGATCATGGCACGGGCGATCGCCAGGCGCTGGCGCTGGCCTCCGGACAGCAGCCTGCCCCGCTGGCCCACGACGGTGTCGTAGCCCTCGGGCAGAGCGGTGACGAAATCGTGCGCGTCCGCCGCGCGGGCCGCCGCGACGACCTCCCGCTCGGTGGCGTCCGGACGGCCGTAGAGGATGTTCTCGCGCACGGTGCCGTGCAGGACCAGCGTCTCCTGGAGCACCACCGCCACGTTGTCCCGGACGCCGTCGAGCCGCAGGGTCCTCAGGTCCGCGCCGTCCAGCCGTACGGCGCCGCGCTCGGGGTCGTAGAAGCGCAGCAGGAGCTTGGCGACGGTGGACTTCCCCGCACCGCTGGCCCCGACCAGCGCCAGGGTCTGCCCGGGCTCCACCCGCAACGACACATCGCTCAGCGCGGGCCGGTCGGTTCCCGGATAGGTGAAGTCGACGCCCTCGAACTCCACGTGCCCGCGAGCGCGCCCGAGCCGGGCCGGACGGGGGGCCTCGCCCACCAGGGGGCGCTGGTCGAGCAGCTCGACGATGCGCTCCGCGGCGGCGGAAGCCGCGTAGAAGGTGCTGGTCAGGTGGGACATGCCCCGGATCGGGCCGTAGAGCTTGCCGAGCAGGGCCAGGAAGACCAGAAGCTCGCCGAGGGTGAGCCGGCCGCGGGCCAGTTGCCAGGTGCCCAGGCCCATCACGAGGAGAGCCCCGCTCAGCTCGACCAGGTCGACCAGCGGCCCGAAGACGGCACGGATCCTGGTCGAGGCCATGGTGGCGCGGTAGCGTCCGAGGATCTCGCGCTGGAACCTGCTCTGCTCCCACTCCTGGCGGTTGTACGCCTGGACGAGAGCGATGTTGCCCAGTACCTCCTCGGCGATCGCGCTGACCGAACCGCTGCGTCGGCGGCGTTCCCGGGAGGCGGCCTTCACCAGCCGGGAGAAGTACCGGGCCGCGCACCAGAACAGCGGTACGACGACGAGGGCGAACAGCGTCAGGTCCCAGCTCAGGTAGAAGAGCATGCCCAGGAAGATGCCCAGCCGCATCACGTACCACAGCGCCTGGGCCACGCCCGAGAGCAGGAACGTCTCGACGGCGTCGACGTCACCGGTCACCCGGGCCAGGACATCGCCGAGCCTGCGGCGTTCGAAGAATCCGAGAGAGAGGCGTTGCACGTGGCGGAAGACGTCCGCCCGCAGGGCGAGCAGGAAACGCTCACCGACCCAGACGGAGGTCACGTCGTCGGCGAACGACACCAGGCCGGAAGCGAGGCTGAGCCCGACGTACGCCAGGGCGATCGACGGGAACGCGCTGAGGTCGCGCTGGACGAGGACGTCGTCCACCACCACCTTGAACAGCCATATCTCGGCCGCGTCGATGGCGGGGCCGACGACGCAGAAGGCGACGAGGGGCAGCAGCCACCTCCGCCCGCCGCGCGTGTACGGCCAGAACCGCCGGAAGATCTGCCGCACCGGCAGTGCCGGCGCGGCAGCGACGAGCTGGTCGCCCTCCTGCTCGGCGACGGTGAACGACCGTCGCAGCGCCGCGAACGGGGCGGCGCTGCGGGCGGTGCGACGGCAGAGTTTCACGGGAACCGCGACTTTGCCGGATGTCGTCCCGGCGTCACTTGTGCGTGCCGGTGCTGGAGGTACGACGGTGGTGCTTGCGGTGGTGGGACGTCCTTCCGTTCGTGCTGCTCGATGACTTCTTGCCCTTGGAGTGCCGCTTGGCGGGTGCCAGGTGACTGAAGAGGGACATGGTCTTTCCCTTCGTCTCGCCGGTTCACTAGGACATACGGGCGACCTCCGCCGTGAGATTGCGAATTCGGTAAGAAATTCCCGTTCCGTGCTGTCCCGTTCCGTCGAAGGCTGTGGGAGCACTGCCCCTGAGAACGGCGAAGGCGGCGGTCCCCGGGGATCGGGGAGCGCCGCCTTCGCGGGTCGTGCGGGGGGTGTGGCTCAGTACCAGCCGTTGGCCTGCCAGAAGTTCCAGGCGGCGGCGGGGCTGCCGTAGCGAGAGTTCATGTAGTCCAGGCCCCACTTGATCTGGGTGGCGGCGTTGGTCTTCCAGTCGGAGCCGGCGGAGGCCATCTTGGAGCCGGGGAGGGCCTGGACGAGGCCGTAGGCGCCGGAGGAGGAGTTGGTGGCGCTGACGTTCCAGTTGCTCTCGTGCTGGACGATGTGGGAGAAGGCGGCGTACTGGCCGGCGTCCGGGATCATCTTGTGTGCGATCGCCTGGGCCTGGGAGGCGCTGCTCACGGTGGCCGCGTGGGCCGGTGCCGCGGTCATGGCGATGCCGGCGGTGGCGGCGGCCAGGGCGACGGTGGTGAGGGCCTTCTTCGGGGCGGCGATGCGGCGGATGATCGAGACAGACACGCGGGAACCTTTTTCTTCGGGAGCAGATGCGGTCGCGGTGTGCTGCGGCGGACTGCCCGCATGCGTCGGCGCCGAGGCCCGTGGGCTTGTCGGCGCCGTGCGACGTCATCCAGAGAAGCAGGATCGGAAGCCGTCCGCAAAGACCCCTTTTGCTAGTTGTGGCCGTACTTGGGGTGAAGGTCGCTTGTGTGACCTGGCTCTCAAAGCGCAGGTCAGAGGGCCTGATGGCGTGGACATGGCGTCCGTTATGCACCACTAGGGCGGGTAGTAGGTGATGTGAGTCATGTGGGGTGGTTCACCGTACGGACCCGCCCCTCAGCGCAGTACGGCGGCCAGCAGGTCGGTGCCCAGCTCCGTCAGTGCGGTCAGGTTGAGGGTGTGGCGGACGTATCGGCCGTGCCGTCGAGCCGTGAGCAGGCCCGCGCGGCGCAGGACGGTGAGGTGGCGGGACACCTCCGGGGGCGTGAGTTCCCAGAAGTGGGCCAGCTCGCCGGTGGTGTGGGGGCCGCGGGCCAGGGTGCGCAGCAGCCGCAGCCGTACCGGATGCGTGAGCGCCTCCAGCCGGAGGGTGACCATTTCCAGGGAGACCGGTTCCGCCGGACTCGGCTCGGCGACGGGGTACTGCACCACGGGATGCCAGCCGGGCGTGTGGACCGCGACGAGGTGGGGGCGGCCGAAGACGCTGGGGATGAACGTGACCCCGGCGCCATGGGCGGCGGTCGCCTTGTCCTGCACCTTGTCCACGATGATGCAGTCGCCGTCCGGGGCCAGGGTGACCGCGCCGGAGACCGAGGCGAGTGCTGCCCCGATGCCCTGGCGCCTGAGCAGTTCCTTCTTCAGACGCAGATCGGTGGCGAGCTGCACCGCGACGCTCGCCCAGGCGCTGTCGAAGAAGGCCTCGGCGCATGCCTCGAGCGTGTCGCGCACCCGTGCCCGCACCGCGGCCGGGTCCGCGAGCAGCCGTTCCGCGAAGGCCTCCTGCAGGGCACCGCGGGCCTGGGCCACGTCCAGGGCCCGCTCGCGCGCGCCCGGGTCGGTGAGCGGTGACGCCCCGGGGAAGCGGACCCGGTTGCTGCCGCACGTCGTGACGAGCGCGGCGGTCACATATGTCTCGTCGTCGATGCGGTCCACGTCGTCCAGCTCCTCGGCGAGGGTCGGCCGGGGCCGTGCGGGGATCAGGAAGTCGGCCTGTGAGGAACGCCAGAGGAACTCCGCCTCCCTGAGCCGCTCGGCCAGTTCCGGCCGCAGCCCCGCCCAGACGTCCGCGGCCCAGCCGGCGGACTGCGGATGGTGACCGGGTTCGGCCAGCACGTGCAGCATCGCGGTCAGCTCGGCCAGGGGGGAGGCGGCGAACCGCACCGGCTCGGACGGCAGACCGCCGATGTCGATCCTCAGCGTCATCCCCCCATCATCACCGCCACGGCGGCCCGGCAACGGCGCCGATTGACGATCTGTGTCAACCCACGTGCCCCGCCCCGGCGGCCGGACGCACCGTCTGACGCCATGGCACCCCTCACCGGAATCCAGCCCCGCGCCCTCGTCCGCGCCTTCGGCGGCCCCCGCTATGCCGTCGCCCTGGCCGTGGACGCTCTGGGCACCGGCCTGTTGCGGCCCTTTCTGCTGCTCTACGGCCTGACGGTGCTGAGGCTGTCCGCACCGGTCACCGGCGCCGCCATGACAGCCGGCATCGTCGCGGGTCTGGTGTGCCTGCCCGCGGTGGGCCGATGGCTCGACCGCGGCGCGCGCAGCACGGTCGTGGCGGCGTCGATGCTGGTACGGGTGCTCGGCGTGGCCCTGCTGTTGGCCGCCCCGGCGGGGCACGTGTGGCTCTTCGCGACGGCGGCACTCTTCCTCGGCATCGGCAACCAGACCTGGCCGGCCGCCCACGCGGCGCTCGTGGCCACCGTCGCCCACGGGCGGGAACGCGACACCGCCCTCGCGGCGGCCCGCGCCCTGCGCAACGCCGCTCTGGGGGTGGGCGCGCTCATCGCCACCGTATGCCTGGCGGGCGGCACCACCGCGCTGCGGGCGCTGGCGGCCGTCACCGGGCTGGCCTACCTTGCCGCGGCCGCCCTGGCGTCGTCGGTCCACCTGCACGCGCAGCCGGCGGCCTCCCCGGCCCAGGACGCGCCCGACGGGCCCGACGGGCCCGCGCCCCGGATGCGCGCGCTGCTGGCCGCCAACGTGGTCTACGTCTTCTGCCTCAACGTCCCCGAAATCGCGCTCCCCCTGGTCTTGGTGACCCAGCTGCACGCCTCCCCGGTGTGGCCGGCGGCCGTCTTCGTGGCCAACACCGTACTGGTCGTCACCCTGCAGGTGCCGGTCACCGTCCTCATGTCCCGCTTCTCCCGGCGGACCGTGCTGGCCCTCTCCGGCGTGGTGCTGGCCGTGTCCTACCTCGGATTCCTCGCGGCCACCTCACTGGGACACGGCTGGGGGGCGCCGGCCGTCGCCACGGTGTCCGTGGTCTGCACCCTCGGCGAGATCATCTACGCCGGCAGCGCCACCGCGCTCGTCACCGCACTGGCCCCGGCCCATGTCCTCGGGCGCGCCCTCGCCCGCTTCGAACTCTCCACGGGCTTCGGCCTCGCCGTCTCCCCGGCGGTCATCACCGCTCTCGCACCCCACGGCCCCACCGCCCTCTGGGGGAGCCTCGCCGCCACGACACTCCTCTCCGCCTCCGCGGTCGCCACCGAGAAGGACGTGACGTCCTCCAGCCATCGCGGCCGGAGTATGGAGAATGCGTGAAGGTTGGCCGGATCGGACATGGCCTGAACCGATTCGGTCCCCTACGGTGCACCCACGTCGAGCTCGACATGGCATGGTCGCTTCACGGGGGGGGGCTCGGATGAATCGTCGGATAGCGCGTGCAAGGCCTGCTTCGCGGCTACCGGCAGACCGGATGGCGACTCGGCCGGGGCTCACCCGGGACGCGATCGTCGGACCGGACACTTTCGGCAGAGCCGACAACAACCTCGTCTTCAGCAGCGTCGACAACGACGCCGTGGGCCATCTCGGAGAAGACGTCGACATCACTTTCTACCGGGACGACACCGTCGGAACCGGCCGCTACTGATGGGCACCTGCCCTGCGGCGTTTCCCGCGCCGCGTCTAAACGTCGCGCACCGCGAGCAGTTCGACCGCTGCCCCGGACGCCTCCAGCAGTGGTGCGGCGGCGGAACGCCGGGGATCCGCCCGGTAGGCGGCGAGATCCTCGCTGCTGGGAAAGGCCAGGAGATGGGCCTCGACCTGATCGTCCAGAGTGCGCAGGCGGCGCTCAAGACGCCCTCCGTACTCGGCGAGGAGGGGCAGGACAGCCCGCTCATAGGCGTCGAAGGCGTCCAAGCCCCCTTCAGGCAACCGCGCGAGCATCAAGTAGGTGACGGCCATGGCTCCCTGTCTCGGCGCGTGTCTCTGATCCCTCATCCCGGGTGGTCTCAGGTCGTCGTGTCCGGGGAGCGGAGCACGAGCAGGGTGATCTCGCTGGGGGCGAAGACGCGGAACGGCGGGCCCCAGAAGCCGGTGCCGCGGCTGGTGTAGAGGAGGGTGCGGGTGCCGTGCCGGCTGAGGCCGGCGAGGGCGGGCTGGTCGAGGCGGACCAGGTGGTGGAAGGGCCAGATCTGGCCGCCGTGGGTGTGGCCGGAGAGCTGGAGGTCGATGCCGGCGGCCGCCGCCCGGTCGACGAACTTGGGCTGGTGTGCCAGGAGCAGGACGGGCAGGTCGGGGTCCGCGCCGTTCAGGGCTCCGGCGAGGTGGGCGCGGTGGCCCGCCAGGCCGGAGGACTCAGCGGTGACGTCGTCCACGCCGGCGACCACGAGGGTGTCGCCCCCGCGTTCGAGCAGCAGATGGCGGTTGCGCAGCGGCTCCCAGCCCAGCTCGTCCATCAGGTCGACCCAGCCCTGGGCCTCGCTGTAGTACTCGTGGTTGCCGGTGACGTAGACACGGGCCCGGGTCGCCCGCACCGTGCCGAGGGGCACGGCCTGGGCGCGGCGGCGTTCGGCCGTGCCGTCCGCGATGTCGCCGGTGTGGCAGACCAGGTCGGCGTCCAGGGTGTTCACCGTGTCGCACACCCGTGCCGACCAGCGGGCGCGATCGAGCGGGCCGTAGTGGGTGTCGGTGATGAGGACGACCCGCAGGCCGTCCAACCCGGCACCCAGCCGCGGAAGTTGTACGTCGACTCGGCGCACGCGGGGCACCCGGCGGGCCTCTGCGTACCCCCAGGCGAGCAGTACGGCGGTGACGCCGAGGACGGCCCAGGTGACGATCCGGGCCCGGTCCTGGCTCTCGCCGACGCCGGCCACGGTCAGGGCGAGCCGCAGGAGGACGCCGAGCAGAACGGACCAGGTGAACAGGATCCAGCTGGTCCCCAGCAGGGAGTCGCCGACGATCGCCGCCCGGTCCTGCTGGCGCCGGCCGTGGCCGCGCACCATCGCGAGCGGCATGCCGACGAGGCCGAGGGCGAACAGGGCGGTGCCGACCAGGGTGACGGGCAGCGGCCAGTGCTGGCCGCCGTACAGGAGCACCCCGCAGGGCACGACCCACAGCAGCACGGGGGCGATCAGGGGGAGGTAGCGCATCAGGCGGTGCAGTCGACTCGGCCGCGCCACTTGCGCTTGCCCCTCGGCGGGCCGGGTGTCGCTGGTGTCGGTCACGTTTCCCCTCCCTGACCGGGCTGCCGTCTCGCGCACTGTATCCGGTTGCCGAGTCTGACCTGTTACCGACTTTGTCCTGCGGGTGGAGAAAGTGGCACCCTATCGCTGCGCAACTACTTCACAGGTTGGACAATCGTTGTTACGTTCCTCTCCAACGGCCTGATGACACAGGCAGCGGAGAGGGGAGGGATCGTGAGGCGGATGACCGCTCGACCTGAGAACGCGCATCAGGCGCGGCTGCTCCGTCTCCTGCGTGACAACGGGTCCAACTCTCGCGCCCGGATGGGCGATCTCGTGGACCTGTCCCGCTCGAAGCTGGCCGTGGAAGTGGACCGGCTGCTCGAGACGGGACTGGTGGTCGCGGACGGACTGGCCCCCTCCCGGGGCGGCCGGCGGTCGCACAACATCCGGCTGGCGCCCACGCTGCGCTTCCTCGGCGTCGACATCGGCGCCACGTCGGTCGATGTCGCCGTGACCAACGCGGAGTTGGAGGTCCTCGGGCATCTGACTCAGCCCATGGACGTCCGAGAGGGGCCGGTGGCGGTCTTCGAGCAGGTGCTGTCGATGGCTGCCAAGCTGAAGGCCTCCGGTGTCGCGGAGGGCTTCGACGGCGCCGGCATCGGCGTCCCGGGACCGGTCCGCTTCCCCGAGGGCGTACCGGTCGCGCCGCCGATCATGCCGGGCTGGGACGGCTTCCCGGTCCGGGAGGCGCTCAGCCAGGAACTGGGCTGCCCGGTCATGGTCGACAACGACGTGAACCTGATGGCGATGGGGGAGCAGCACGCGGGCGTCGCACGCTCCGTGGGCGACTTCCTGTGCGTCAAGATCGGTACCGGCATCGGCTGCGGCATCGTCGTCGGCGGCGAGGTCTACCGCGGGACGACGGGCAGCGCCGGCGACATCGGTCATATCCAGGTGGAGCCGGAAGGCCGCACGTGCGCCTGCGGCAACCGCGGCTGCCTGGAAGCCCACTTCAGCGGTGCCGCGTTGGCCGTCGACGCGGAGCATGCCGCGCGTGAGGGCCGGTCGGCGCAGTTCGCCGCCAGGCTGGAGACGGCCGGGCGTCTGACGGCCGAGGACGTGTCGGCCGCCGCGGCAGCGGGGGACCCGGTGGCTCTCGACCTGATCCGGGAGGGCGGAAAGCGCCTGGGGCAGGTCATCGCCGGGCTCGTCAGTTTCTTCAACCCGGGGCTGGTGGTGATCGGCGGCGGTGTGACCGGGCTCGGGCACACCTTGCTGGCCAGTGTCCGGACCCAGGTGTACCGGCAGTCCCTGCCGCTCGCCACCCGCAACCTGCCGATCGTACTGGGTGAGTTGGGACCGGCAGCCGGAGTCATCGGCGCGGCCCGGCTCATCAGCGACCACGTGTTCTCACCGGCCTGACCTCTACCCGACCCCGTGGGCGCCGGAAGGACGGAACAACATCACCTGCGCCACGGGAAACCACCCACGACGTCACCCCGACCACGTGTCACTGCGACCCCACCGGCGTCACCGCCGCCCCATCGCGCCTCGGTGACCCCACGGAGCCTTCGCAAGACCCCTTGAGGCACAGCGACATCCCATAGAGCCGCCGCACCCTCCACAGCCGGCCCCGCCGCAGACACCGTATGACACCTCGGCGGCCGGCTCCGACCACCGCAACGGCCGCAAGGCCCTCAGGCCCTGCCCTGCCGCGCGCTGCCGTGCCCTGCTCAGCCCGTACGCCCCGGCGCATACGACGCCAGGGGCTCTCCAGAGCCGCCCAGGTACCCGAACCACCGCGCCCGGCCCTGCCCGCTCACGGCCCCGCACCCGCCGAGGGGATTCCTCATGGCACCACAACCACCCCTGCTCACCATGTCCGGTATCACCAAGTCGTTCCCGGGTGTCCGCGCCCTGGACGGCGTGGATCTCGAGGTCCAGGCCGGTGAAGTCCACTGCCTGCTCGGCCAGAACGGGGCCGGCAAGTCCACCCTGATCAAAGTACTCGCCGGCGCCCATCAGCCCGACGGCGGCGAGATCACCTGGCAGGGCGCGCCCGTGACCCTGGGGTCCCCGATCGCCGCCATGCGTCTCGGCATCGCCACCATCTACCAGGAACTCGATCTCATCGAGGGACTGTCCGTCGCGGAGAACGTCTTCCTCGGGCACGAACCCACCTCCGCCGGGTTCGTCGTCCGCGGATCCGCCGCCCGCACGGCGACCGCGCGGTTGCTGCGACGCCTCGGGCACGCGGAGATCGGCCCCGCGCGGCTCGTCGGCGAACTGTCCGCGGCACAGCAGCAGATCGTCTCGATGGCCCGCGCGCTGTCCCACGACGTCCGGTTGATCGTGATGGACGAGCCGTCGGCGGCGCTCGACCCCGAGGAGGTGGACAACCTCTTCAGGATCGTGGGCGATCTGACGGCCGACGGTGTCGCCGTCGTCTACATCTCCCACCGTCTGGAGGAGATCCGGCGCATCGGCGAGCGGGTCACGGTCCTCAAGGAGGGCCGGTCGGTCGCGGGCGGTCTGCCCGCCGAGTCGACTCCGACCGACGAGATCGTGGCGCTGATGACCGGGCGGAAGGTGGAGTACGTCTTCCCCGAACGCCCCGAAGCCGGGTTCGCCGCCGGGAGAGAACCGGTGCTGCAGGTCGAAGGGCTGGTCCGACGGGGGGAGTTCGCGCCCGTCGACCTGGAGCTGCGGCCCGGTGAGATCGTCGGTCTGGCCGGGCTCGTCGGGTCCGGGCGCAGCGAGATCCTGGAGACGGTCTACGGAGCCCGCAGGCCCGACGGCGGCCGTGTCCTCGTCGACGGCACCCCCCTGCGCCCCGGAAGCGTCCGCGCCGCCGTCCGCGCGGGCATCGGCCTCGCGCCCGAGGAACGCAAGGCGCAGGCACTGCTGATGCTGGAGTCCGTCAGCAGCAACGTCTCGGTCTCCACCCTGTCCCGGTTCGCCCGCGCGGGCTGGCTCGACCGGCGTACCGAGCGGGCCGCGGCACACCGGGCGGTCCGGGAACTGTCCCTGCGGCCGGACGATCCCGATGCCGCGGTCAGGACGCTGTCCGGCGGCAACCAGCAGAAGGCGGTCCTCGCACGCTGGCTGCTGCGGGGCTGCAAGGTGCTGCTGCTGGACGAGCCGACCAGGGGTGTCGACATCGGCGCCCGGGCGGAGCTCTACGCGGTGATCCGCCGACTGGCCGACGAGGGCCTCGCCGTGCTCCTCGTGTCCAGCGAGGTGCCCGAGGTGCTGGGTCTCGCCGACCGGGTGCTGGTCCTGCGGGAAGGCAGCGTCGTGCACACGGCCGACGCCCGCGAGCTCGACGAGCACCGTGTACTCGACCTTGTGATGGAAGGGAGTCCGACGCCATGACGCAGCCGGTCACCGCGGCGCAGCAGGAAGCGGCGACGTCCGCCGCCAAGTCCACCGGGGGAAAGGGGAGTGCGCACCGACTCGGGCTGCGGTGGGACGTGCGCAGTCTGTCCCTGCTCGGTGTCCTCGCCGTCCTCGTCGCGGTCGGCGGGATCACCGCACCGGACGCGTTCCTGGCGACGAGCAATCTCCAGCTCGTCCTCACCCAGGCGTCCGTGATCGGCGTCGTCACCGTCGGCATGACGTTCGTCATCACCAGCGGCGGGATCGACCTGTCGGTCGGCGCGATCGTGGCGCTCGCCTCGGTGTGGGCGACGACCGTGGCCACACAGGAGTTCGGCTTCGCGGGCATCCTCTTCACCGCGGTCACCGTCGGTGTGGGCTGTGGTCTCGTGAACGGTCTGCTGATCGCCTACGGCAGGATGGTGCCGTTCATCGCGACGCTGGCCATGCTCGCCTCCGCCCGCGGCCTGGCCTTGCAGATCACCGACGGCAGCACCCAGATCGTGACCGTCGGATCCGTGCTCGATCTCGGCGCCAGGGACGCCTACGTGCTCGGCATCCCGCCCCTCGTCCTGATCTTCGCCGCGGTCACCGTCATCGGCTGGCTGCTGCTCAACCGCACCACCTTCGGCCGGCGCACCGTCGCGGTCGGCGGCAACGCGGAAGCGGCCCGCCTCGCCGGCATCGACGTACGCCGCCAGCGTCTGTACCTGTACCTGCTGTCCGGACTGTGCTGCGGTATCGCCGCGTTCATGCTGATCGTGCTCGCCGGCTCGGGTCAGAACACCAACGGCAACCTCTACGAACTGGACGCCATCGCCGCGGCCATCATCGGCGGCACCCTGCTCAGCGGCGGTCGCGGCACCATCCTCGGCTCCGTCCTCGGTGTCCTGGTCTTCACCACGATCACCAACATCTTCGCCCTGAACAACCTCGAGACCGCTGTCCAGCAGATCGCGAAGGGCGCCATCATCGTCGCCGCCGTCCTGGTCCAGCGCCGCTCGGCGCACGGCGACACCTGACACCGCCGTACGGCACCCCTCACCTTCCCTCCCCGTCCGACGCGCACCGCCCAGTCGAAGGGTCGATCCGCCATGGCAAGAATCCCCTCCACCAGCCGCAGGGCACTGCTGTTCGGCACCGCGGCCGTTTCCGCCGGCGCGCTGCTGACGGCCTGCACCAGCAATGAGCCCGCCAAGCAGGAACAGGCCGCGGACAACGCCCCGGCCGCCGATGACAAGCCGGGCAAGGCCGTCACCATCGGCTTCGCCGGCCCCCAGGCCGACCACGGCTGGCTCAACGCCATCAACGACAACGCCAAGTCGCGGGCCGAGAAGTACTCCGACGTCACGCTGGAGATCACCGAGGGCTCCAACGACATCGCCCAGCAGATCGGCCAGATCCAGACACTGATCAACAAGAAGGTCGACGTCCTGGTGATCCTGCCGGCCGACGGCAAGGCGCTCACCCAGGTCGGCCTGCAGGCGATGAAGGCCGGCATCCCCGTCATCAACCTGGACCGCGTCTTCGCCTCCCCCCAGGCGTACCGCTGCTGGATCGGCGGCGACAACTACGGCATGGGTCTCAACGCCGGCCACTTCATCGGCGAACGGCTCAAGGACAAGCCGAACGCCAAGGTCGTCGAACTCGCCGGCCTCGACAACCTCGAACTGACCCAGCAGCGCACCAAGGGCTTCGACGACGCCCTGAAGAACTACCCCAACATCAAGAAGGTGGCCCGCCAGGCGGCCGACTTCACGGTCGAGTCCGGCCAGGCCAAGATGGCGCAACTGCTGCAGGCCCAGTCGCGGTTCGACGCGCTGTGGAACCACGACGACGACCAGGGCGTGGGCGCGCTGCGCGCCATCGACCAGGCCGGCCGCGACGACTTCCTGATGGTCGGCGGCGCGGGGGCCAAGTCCGCGATGGACGCCATCAAGGCCGACGACGGCGTGCTCAAGGCGACCGTCCTGTACCCGCCGACGATGGCCGCCTCCGCCATCGATCTCGCCCGGGCGCTCGGCCAGGGCAAGGGTGTCGGCGGCCTCGCCGAGTTCGAGATCCCCTCCTCCCTGACGCTCTACTCGGCCGTGGTCACCAAGGACAACGTCGGCCAGTACCTGCCGACCGGCTTCATCTGACCGGTCCGGGCCGCGCGCCCGCGCACTCAGCGACGAGTCACTGACACTCCGACGTGGAGGAATCCGTATGGAACAGAGGGACGGTCGGACCGCACCGCCGGCACTCGGTGTGGGCATGGTCGGCTACGCGTTCATGGGAGCCGCGCACTCACAAGGGTGGCGCACCGTTGGGCACGTGTTCGACCTGCCGCTGCGGCCGGTCCTGGCCGCGATCGCCGGCCGTGACGCGCACGCGGTGCGGGCGGCGGCCGACAAGCACGGCTGGGCCGCGGCGGAGACCGACTGGCGCGCCCTCGTGGCCCGCGACGATGTGCACCTCGTCGACATCTGCACACCGGGCGACAGCCATGCGGAGATCGCGATCGCGGCCCTGGAGGCGGGCAAGCACGTGCTCTGCGAGAAGCCGCTGGCCAACTCGGTCGCCGAAGCGGAAGCCATGGTCGCCGCCGCCGAAGCGGCCCGCTCACGCGGGCAGTTGGCCATGGTGGGTTTCAACTACCGGCGCGTTCCCGCCCTCACCTACGCTCACCGGCTCATCGCCGAGGGCAGGCTCGGCACACTGCGCCATGTGCGGGTCGGTTACCTCCAGGACTGGCTGGTCGACCCCGACTTCCCGCTGACCTGGCGGCTGCAGCGGGAACACGCGGGATCGGGGGCGCTCGGCGACCTCGGCGCGCACATCGTCGACCTCGCGCAGTATCTGACGGGTGAGCCGCTGGTCGGCGTCTCCGCCCAGCTGGAGACCTTCGTCAAGGAACGCCCCCGCCTCGACGGCGCCTCCTCCGGCCTGACCGCTGCCGGCGGCACCCGGCGCGGTCCGGTGACGGTGGACGACGCGGCCGTCTTCACCGGTCGGCTCGCCTCGGGGGCGCTCGCCACGTTCGAGGCGACCCGGATGGCCTCGGGACGCAAGAACGCCCTGCGGCTGGAGGTGAACGGCGCGTCCGGCTCGCTCGCCTTCGACCTGGAACGGCTCAACGAACTGCAGTTCCTGGACCACCGGGAGCCGGCCGCCACGGCGGGGTTCCGCAGGATCGTCGTCACCGAGCCCGAGCACCCCTACCTGGAGGGCTGGTGGCCGCCGGGCCACGCGCTCGGCTACGAGCACACCTTCGCCCACCAGGCCCGCGACCTGGTCGAGGCCATCGCGTCCGGCACCGACCCGATGCCGTCGTTCGCCGACGGTCTGCAGGTGCAGCGGGTGCTCGCCGCGGTGGAGGAGAGCGCGCAGAAGAACTCCGTCTACACACCCGTCCAGGCCGTCGAGGCCGAAGTCCGTTAGGGAACCGGCAGGGACCCCGTTGGGAGGCACCATGGCACGCCCGTTCACCCTGTTCACCGGTCAGTGGGCCGATCTGCCGCTGGAGGAGGTCTGCCGGCTGGCCGCCGAGTTCGGCTACGACGGCCTCGAACTCGCCTGCTGGGGCGACCACTTCGAGGTCGACAAGGCCCTGGCCGATCCCGGCTACCTGGCCGGCCGGCACGCCCTGCTGGAGAAGTACGGCCTGCGCTGCTGGGCGATCTCGAACCATCTCGTCGGCCAGGCCGTCTGCGACCACCCCATCGACGAACGGCACCAGGGGATTCTGCCCGCCCGCATCTGGGGCGACGGGGAGCCGGAAGGCGTACGGCGGCGGGCCGCGGCCGAGATCAAGGACACGGTACGGGCCGCGGCCGCCTTCGGCGTCGACACGGTCGTCGGCTTCACCGGATCGTCGATCTGGCATCTGGTGGCGATGTTCCCCCCGGTACCGGAGCGGATGATCGAACGCGGCTACGAGGACTTCGCGGAGCGCTGGAACCCCATCCTGGACGTCTGCGACACCGAGGGCGTGCGCTTCGCCCACGAGGTCCATCCGAGTGAGATCGCCTACGACTACTGGACCACCGCACGCGCCCTGGAGGCGGTGGACAACCGGCCGGCCTTCGGCCTCAACTTCGACCCCAGCCACTTCGTCTGGCAGGACCTGGACCCGGTCGGCTTCCTCTACGACTTCCGGGACCGGATCTACCACGTCGACTGCAAGGAGGCCCGCAAGCGCCTGGACGGGCGAGGCGGGCGGCTCGGCTCCCATCTGCCCTGGGGGGATCCGCGGCGCGGCTGGGACTTCGTCTCCGCCGGGCACGGTGACGTCCCCTGGGAGGACGTGTTCCGGATGCTGCGTTCGATCGGCTACGACGGTCCGGTCTCCGTGGAGTGGGAGGACGCCGGCATGGACCGCCTCGTCGGCGCGCCGCGCGCGCTCGCCCATCTGAAGCAGTTCGACTTCGACCCGCCCGCGGCGTCCTTCGACGCGGCCTTCGGGGGCGCCGGCGACTAGGCCGGACCGTAGCTGAATTCCCCCGACGCCGAGAGCCGAGAGCCGAGCGCCGCCGGGCCGGTCCGCGCTGCCCTGATCCGTCTTCGCCGAGCGTTCGGACATCACTCGTTCTTCTCACCGCACCGGAACATCGACATGGCAGGGAGGCAGCCCGTGACCCACGACGGGAACGCATCGGAGCCCCGGACCGGAGTCTGGTTCGTCGGAGCCCGCGGATCGGTGGCCACCACTGCCGTCGCCGGATGCGCGGCGGTCACCGCCGGACTGCATCCGCCGACCGGCATGGTCACCGAGACCCCACCGTTCGACGGCACCGGTCTGCCGGCCCTGCCCTCACTCGTCTTCGGCGGCCACGACACCGCCCACGGTCCGCTGCCCAAGCGAGCCGAACACCTCACCGCGGCGGGCGTCCTGCCGTACGGCCTCGCCCCCGCCGTGCGGGCCGAACTCCAGGTGGCGGACGAGGAGATACGGCTCGGCGGCCCCCTCCCGGACGACACCCGCGGCGACGAGGAACTCATCGCGGACTTCACCGCGGACCTCACCGCGTTCCGGGTGCGCCACGCACTGGCCCGGGTGGTCGTCGTCAACGTCTCCTCCACGGAGCCGCCGCCCGCGCCCGACGCCGTACGGCTGCCGCCCAGCTCCCTCTACGCGGCCGCGGCCGTCCGCGCCGGCTGCCCCTACGTCAACTTCACACCGTCCACCGGGCTGCGCACCCCGGCCCTCACCCGCGCCGCGGCGGCCGGCGGGCTTCCCCACGCGGGGCGGGACGGCAAGACCGGCCAGACGCTGCTGCGGGCCGTGCTCGCCCCGATGTTCGTCCAGCGCGCCCTGGCGGTACGGGCCTGGTCCGGCACCAATCTGCTGGGCGGCGGCGACGGGGCGGCGCTGGCCGACCCGGGCGCGGCGGCGGCGAAGAACGCCGGCAAGGAACGCGTCCTGACCGAGACCCTCGGGCACACGCCGCAGGGCGAGGTGCACATCGACGACGTACCGGTGCTCGGCGACTGGAAGACCGCCTGGGACCACATCGCCTTCGAGGGCTTCCTCGGCTCGCGCATGATCCTCCAGACCATCTGGCAGGGCTGCGACTCGGCCCTGGCCGCACCGCTCGTCCTGGACCTGGCCCGACTGGTCGCCCGCGCCCACGAGGCGGGCCTGTCCGGACCGCTTCCGGAACTGGGCTTCTACTTCAAGGACCCCGACGCCGGCCCGTCGGCCCTGTCGGAGCAGTTCGCCGCGTTGCTGGCGTTCGCGGACCGGCTGCGGGAGGCGCGGTGATCCGGCCCGCCACGTGGGCGCGGCTGCGGGACTGGGCCGAACTCCTCCGTGCCCCCGCGCTGTTCACCGTGCCCGGTGACGCCCTCGCCGGTGCCGCGGCCGCCGGGCTGCGGCCCCACCGGGGCACGGCGTACGCCGTCTGCGCCTCGCTCTGCCTCTACCAGGCGGGCATGGCGCTCAACGACTGGGCCGACCGCGACGAGGACGCCGTCGACCGTCCCCATCGACCCGTCCCCTCCGGCCGTATCTCCCCGACGGCGGCGCTGGCCGCGGCCGGACTCCTGACCGCGGCGGGCCTGACGTGCGCCGCCCGTGCCGGCCGCCCCGCACTCGTGGCGGCGTCGGCCCTGACCGCCACCGTCTGGGCCTACGACCTCGGGGCCAAGCACACCCCCGCGGCCCCGGCGGCGATGGCCGCGGCCCGCGCCTTGGACCTGCTGCTCGGCGCCACGGCCACCGCGACGGTCCCCGACGCGACGCGCTCCCGCCGAAGGGCCGCCGGCACGGCATCGCCCGCACCCGCCCTCCGCACCGCCGGCTCCGCCCTCGCGCTGGCCGCTCACACCTACGCGGTGACGGCCGTCTCGCGGCACGAGGAGCACGGCGGTTCGACGCTCGCACCCCTCGCCGCCGCCGGTGCCACGACCGCGCTCGGCCTGCTGACGGCACGGACCGGTGCGTCGACGGGGATCGTCCCGGCCTGGGCGGCCGCCGCGTACGTCCGCACGGCCGCCGTACCCAGCCTGCACGCCGCCCTCAACCCGTCCCCGCCCCTCACCCGGCGGGCCGTCGCCGGTGGGATCCGCGCCCTGATCCCGCTCCAGGCCGCGCTCGCCGCCCGGGCCGGGGCGAACGGCACCGCTCTCGCCGTACTGGGCCTCGCACCCGTGGCCCGCGCACTCGCACGGAAGGTGAGTCCCACATGAGCCCCCGGCAGCGACTCCGCCTCGGTTACGGCACCAACGGCCTCACCGACCTCCGACTCCACGACGCCCTCGGCCTGCTCGCGGACCTGGGCTACGACGGCGTCGGACTGACGCTCGACCACATGCACCTCGACCCGCTCGCCCCCGATCTCGCCACCCGTACCGCCCGGGTGGCCCGTCGGCTCGGCGCACTCGGTCTCACCGCGACCGTCGAAACCGGCGCCCGCTACGTGCTCGACCCGCACCGCAAGCACGGTCCGTCGCTGCTCGACCCGGACCCCGCGGGGCGTGCCGCCCGCACCCGGCTGCTGATCACGGCGGTCGGTGTCGCGGCGGACCTCGGGGCGCACGCCGTGCACTGCTTCAGCGGTGTCACCCCGCCCGGCACCGACGACGACAGCGCGTGGGAGCGACTCCAGGAGGCGCTCGTGCCCGTGCTCGACGCCGCGGCCGCCGCCGGCCTGCCGCTGGCGATCGAACCCGAACCGGGCCATCTCCTCGCCACGCTCGCCGACTTCCACCACCTGCGCACCTCGCTCGACAACCCTTCCGCCCTCGGCGTGACCCTCGACATCGGACACTGCCAGTGGGGAGAGCCGGCACCGCCCGCGCAGTGCGTCCGGGCCGCCGCGCCGTGGCTGCGGCACGTGCAGATCGAGGACATGCGCCGCGGAGTGCACGAGCATCTGCCGTTCGGTGACGGCGAGATCGACTTCCCGCCCGTGCTGGACGCACTCGCCGCCGTCGACTACCGGGGCCTCACCGTCGTAGAACTGCCCCGTCACTCCCACGCGGGGCCCGAACTGGCCCGATCCTCCCTCCAGTTCCTGCGGACCACGGCGGCCGCCGCCACGACGGGAGCGCCGACGTCATGACGCAGCCCCCTCCCTGGACCCGCGACGCCGTCGCCGCGATGCTGCCCGACCCCACCGCACGCGCCTGGTTCGACGAGGCCCTGGCCGAGGCCGCCTGCGCGGCCCGAACACCACCGGCCGCGCCTTCCCCGTACCTCGCCCACCCCTGGGAGCTGCGGTTCGCCGCCGCCGGACGGCACTGCGGCCACCGGCACGCGGACGCCGTCCGTACGCTGCTGCTGGTCGAGGCCCGGGCAGGAGCCGAGACCCTGACCCGGCTCTACCGCCACGGCAGCGGCGCCGAACGCCGCGCCGTGCTCCTGGCCCTGCCGGCCCTGGTCGAGGGACCGCACGCCGTGCACCTCGTCGCGGACGCCCTGCGGAGCAACGACACCGGACTGGTCTGCGCCGCCGTCGGCCCGTACGCCGCCGCCCACCTCGATCCGCCCGCCTGGCGCCACGCGGTCCTGAAGTGCCTGTTCACCGGCGTCCCCCTCGACGAGGTCGCGCGCTGGACGCACCGGGCGGCCGGCGACGCCGAACTGGCCCGCATGCTCGGCGACTACGCGGCCGAGCGGACCGCCGCCGGCCGTGACGTCCCCGGCGACCTCGGTCGCGTGCTGACCCTGACGGGCGAAGCGCCCAAGGAGCTGTGATGCGTATCTTCGACCCGCACATCCACATGACCTCCCGCACCACCGACGACTACGAGGCGATGGCCGCCGCCGGGGTGCGCGCCGTCGTCGAACCCTCCTTCTGGCTGGGCCAGCCCCGCACCTCCCCGGCCAGCTTCCTCGACTACTTCGACGCCCTCCTCGGCTGGGAACCCTTCCGCGCCGCCCAGTACGGCATCGCCCACCACTGCGCCCTCGCGCTCAACCCCAAAGAGGCCAACGACCCCCGCTGCACACCGGTCCTGGACGCCCTGCCCCGCTACCTCGTCAAGGACGGCGTCGTCGCCGTCGGCGAGATCGGCTACGACGCCATGACACCCGCCGAGGACGCGGCGCTCGCCGCCCAGCTCCAGCTCGCCGCCGACCACGGTCTGCCCGCCCTCGTCCACACCCCCCACCGCGACAAGCTCGCCGGGCTGCGCCGCACCGTCGACGTCGTCCGCGAGTCGGGCCTGCCCATGGAGCGGGTGCTGCTCGACCACCTCAACGAGACGACCGTCGAGGACGCGAAGGACAGCGGCTGCTGGCTCGGCTTCTCCGTCTACCCCGACACCAAGATGGACGAGGACCGCATGGTCCGGATTCTGCGGACGTACGGAACGGAGAAGGTCCTCGTCAACTCGGCCGCCGACTGGGGAAAGAGCGATCCGCTGAAGACCCGCAGGACCGCCGACGCCCTGCTCGCGGCCGGCTTCGGCGAGGACGACGTCGACCGGGTGCTGTGGCGCAACCCGGTCGCCTTCTACGGACTCGGCGGCCGTCTCCGGCTCGACGTGCCGCAGGCGCCGGGCCTGCACGAGGGCAACTCCGTCCTGCGCGGGGGCGAGTAGGGCATGCGCTTCCGACACCCCGACGGCTCCACCGTCCACGTCGCCTACTGCACCAACGTCCACCCCGCAGAAACCCTCGACGGTGTCCTCGCCCAGCTGCGCGACCACTGCGAGCCGGTCCGCAGATGCCTGGGACGCGACCGCCTCGGCATCGGCCTGTGGCTCGCCAAGGACGCCGCCCGCGCGCTGATCACCGACCCGGTGGCACTGCGGGGACTGCGGGCCGAACTGGACCACCGCGGCCTCGAAGTGGTCACCCTGAACGGCTTCCCCTACGACGGGTTCGGCGCCGCGGAGGTCAAGTACCGCGTCTACCGGCCCGACTGGGCCGACCCCGAACGCCTCGCGCACACCACCGACCTGGCCCGTCTCCTGACCGCGCTCCTGCCGGACGACGTCACCGAGGGGACCGTCTCCACCCTTCCGCTCGCCTGGCGCACCGGCTTCGACGAGCGCGCCGCCGCCACCGCCACCGCGGCACTGACGACGCTGTCCGGACGGCTCGACGCGCTGGAGGAACTGACCGGCAACTCGATCCGCATCGCCCTCGAACCGGAGCCCGGGTGCACGGTGGAGACCACCGCGGACGCCATCGGACCGCTCACCGCCCTGCCCGGCGACCGGGTCGGCGTATGCGTCGACACGTGTCACCTCGCCACCTCCTTCGAGGACCCGGCCACGGCACTGGCCGCGCTCGAGGCGGCTGGCATCGGCATCCCCAAAGCGCAGCTGTCGGCGGCCCTGCACGCCGAGGAGCCCCGCCGACCGGAGGTCCGCGAAGCCCTCGCCGCCTTCGCCGAACCCCGCTTCCTGCACCAGACGCGCACCCTCACGCCCGCCGGACTGCGTGGCACCGACGACCTCGGCGAGGCACTGGCCGACGGGGCCCTGCCCGACGACGCACCCTGGCGCGCGCACTTCCACGTCCCCCTGCACGCCCCGCCCGCCCCACCGCTCACCTCCACGCTGCACGTGCTCCAGGAGGCCCTGGCCCTGCTGGTGGGAGGCGCCGAGCCGCGCACCCGGCATCTGGAGGTCGAGACCTACACCTGGCAGGCCCTCCCGCCCGAGCTGCGCCCCCGCACCAGGACCCAGCTCGTCGACGGCATCGCCGCCGAACTGACCCTCGCCCGGGACCTGCTCACCGGCCTCGGCCTGAAGGAGCTGCCATGAGCACACGCCCCACGCCGCTCCTCGTCCTCGACGTCGTCGGCCTCACCCCCCGACTCCTGGACCACATGCCCCGCCTCAAGGCGCTGGCGGCCTCCGGCTCGCAGGCCCCCCTGTCCACCGTGCTCCCGGCCGTCACCTGCACCGCGCAGTCCACCTTCCTCACCGGCGCGCTCCCCGACGAGCACGGCATCGTCGGCAACGGCTGGTACTTCCGCGCACTCGGCGACGTACTGCTGTGGCGCCAGCACAACGGCCTGGTCGCCGGCGACAAGCTCTGGGACGCCGCCCGCCGCGCCCACCCCGGCTACACCGTCGCCGCCATCTGCTGGTGGTACGCCATGGGCGCCGACACCGACATCACCGTCACACCCCGGCCGATCTACTACGCCGACGGCCGCAAGGAACCCGACTGCTACACCCGCCCGGCAGCCCTCCACGACGAACTCACCGCACGGTTCGGCACCTTTCCGCTCTTCCACTTCTGGGGACCGGGCGCGGACATCGTCTCCAGCCGGTGGATCGCGGACGCGACCCGCCACGTCCTGCGCACCCGCCGGCCCGACCTGACCCTGTGCTACCTGCCGCATCTCGACTACGACCTCCAGCGGTTCGGCCCCGACGATCCCCGCTCCCACCGCGCCGCCGCCGAGCTCGACGCCGTCATCGGCCCGCTGCTGGACGACGCCCGCGCCGAGGGCCGTACGGTCGTGGCCCTGTCCGAGTACGGCATCACCCGCGTCAGCCGTCCGGTCGACATCAACCGCGCCCTGCGCAGGGCCGGACTGCTCGAGGTCCACACTCAGGACGGCATGGAGTACCTGGACCCGATGACGTCCCGCGCCTTCGCCGTCGCCGACCACCAGCTGGCGCACGTCTACGTCCGACGGACCGAGGACCTGGCGGCCACCCGCGAGGCGCTGGAGGACCTGCCGGGCCTCGACGAGATCCTCGACGACGACGGCAAGAAGGCGAACGGACTCGACCACCCCCGCTCCGGCGAACTGGTCGCGGTCGCCGCACCGGACGCCTGGTTCACGTACTACTACTGGCTCGACGACGCCCGCGCCCCCGACTTCGCCCGGCTCGTCGAGATCCACCGCAAGCCCGGCTACGACCCCGTCGAGCTCTTCATGGATCCCGACGACCCCTACGTGCGGCTCAAGGCGGCCAAGGCGCTGGCCCGCAAGAAGCTCGGCATGCGCTACCGGCTCGCCGTCGTCCCCCTCGACCCCTCACCCGTACGCGGCAGCCACGGCCGCCTCCCCACGAGCGACGACGAAGGTCCGCTCGTCCTGGTCTCCACCCCCCGCGCGGTATCCGGCCGCGTAGCGGCCACCGAAGTGAAGTCCCTGCTCCTCAGGCTCGCCGGCCTCACCTGAGACGGCAGCCGCCGGGCACCGCAGCACCGTGACGACGAAACAGAAGGAGAGAACCACTGTGACCGCTTTCCACGACGAAACCGTCACCGACGACGCCCTGCGCCGCACGCTCGGCGTGAGCCGCCGTCGCTTCCTCGGCACCTGCACGGCCGCCACCGCCGCGGCGATCGCCGCCCCGGTCTTCGGAGCCGCGCCCGCCCTGGCGCAGGACAGAGCGGAGGCCGCCCACGGCGACCGGGGTCACTCCGCTCTGATCCCGCCGCACAAGCGCGGCATCATCCTGTACACCGTCCGCGACGCGATCGCCCGCGACCCGCTCGCCTCCGATCTGCCCTCCGGCTTCCGCGAGGTCTTCAAGCAGCTGTCGCGCTTCGGCTACCGCCAGGTGGAGTTCGCGGGCTACGGCCAGCACGCGGGCGCGCCCGGCGGCGCCGACCTGGGCACCGTCAAGGGCGCCAGGCTGCTGCGCTCCTGGCTCGACGCCTACGGGCTGCGGGCGCAGGGCAGCCACGGCTACATCCCGCCGTCCTGGCCGCTGACGCCGTCCGACCTCGACACCTTCAAGCGCTGGCTGGAGATCACCAACATCCTCGGCATGGAACACATGGGCACCGGCGCCGACCCCACGAACACCCCCTACCGGTCCGACTGGGACGTCGCCGCCCAGAAGTGGAACACCCTGGGGGCCATCGCCCGCCGCGAGGGCGTCAAGCTCTACACCCACAACCACGACAGCGCCTACGACTTCCTGCTCGACGGCGGCCCGCTCGACGCCCAGGGCCGGCCGACCCGCAGCTCCGGCATCCGGAAGCTGGAGTACTTCCTGAACGTGACCGACCGAGGGAGCGTCTATCTGGAGCTGGACGTCTTCTGGGCGCACGTGGCCCAGTACAAGTTCCACACCTACACCGCCCACGACGGCACACCGCGCGAGCGCGTGTTCGACCCCGCCGCACTCGTGGTCCGCAACACCCCCCGCTTCCCGCTCTTCCACGCCAAGGACGGCGTCATCAACCCCCAGAGCGGACTCGGCTACGACATGGTGCCGTTCGGCACGGGCGACATCGACTACCGGAGGTTCTTCACCCGGGTGGGGGCGAAGAACCACCACAACCCGATGGTCGAGCAGGACAACGCGCCGAGCACGAGCGCGCCCGGCCAGTCCCTGGAGTTCGCCCGGATCGGCTACGACAACCTCGCCGCCCTGCGCACCCGCAACTGACGCCCGGCCCTTCCCAGACCAAAGGAGTTCTGAGTGCGCAGCAGACGGATCGTCAGCCTCGTAGGGGCGGCCGCCCTGGCCGGAGCCGTCGGGCTCCTGCCCCTCCCCGCAGCCCAGGCCACCCCATCGGACCCCGCACCGCCGACCGCGTCGGACTTTCAGAAGGTCACGCTCAACGACCGCCCGGGCGAGCCCATGGCCCTCGCCGTCCTGCCCGACCGGCGCGTGCTGCACACGGCGCGCACCGGAGAGGTCCGGATCCACGACCCCAAGAGCGGTGTCAACTTCCTCGCCGCCGACATGAAGAAGAGCCCCGCCGGGCTCTACCAGCACGACGAGGAAGGCGTGCAGGGCATCGCCGTCGACCCCGGCTTCGCCAGGAACCACTGGGTCTACCTCTACTACTCGCCCCGCCTCGACACCCCCGTGGACGACCCGGCCACCGCGGGAGTCAACGAAGGGGACGCACCCCAGTTCGGCACGGCCGAGGAATTCGCCCGGTACAAGGGCGTCACCCGGCTGTCGCGGTTCAAGCTCGTGGGCAACAGGCTCGCCTACGCCACCGAGCAGAAGATCCTCGACGTACCGGCCGACCGCGGCATCTGCTGCCACGTCGGCGGCAAGATCGACTTCGACGCCAAGGGCAACCTCTTCCTGTCGACCGGAGACGACTCCAACCCGTTCGCCTCCGACGGCTACGCCCCGATCGACGACCGCCCCGGCCGCAATCCGGCCTACGACGCGCGGCGCACCGCCGGCAACACCGACGACCTGCGCGGCAAGGTCCTGCGCATCAAGGTGAAGCCCGACGGCGGATACACCGTCCCGAAGGGCAACCTCTTCGCGCCGGGCACTGCCCGGACCCGCCCCGAGATCTACGCCATGGGCCTGCGCAACCCGTTCCGCTTCGCCGTCGACGACAGGACCGGCGTGCTGTACGTCGGCGACTACTCGCCCGACGCCGACAACGCCGACCCCGACCGCGGCCCCGCGGGCCAGGGCCGCTGGATGGTCGTCGACCGCCCCGCCAACTACGGCTGGCCGTTCTGCGTGACCCGCGACCTGCCCTACCAGGACTACGACTTCGCCACCCAGGAGTCGAGCGGGGCCTTCGACTGCGCCAGGCCGGTCAACGACTCGCGCCACAACACCGGCCGCAGCGTGCTGCCCCCGGTCACGGACGCGGAGATCGTCTACGGCTACGGCGCCTCCGACACGTTCCCCGAACTCGGCACGGGCGGCATCGGCCCCATGGGCGGCCCGGCCTACCGCTACGACAAGCGGAACACGGCCGAGAACCGCTGGCCCCGCTACTTCGACGGCAAGCCGCTCTTCTACGAGTGGACCCGCGACCAGATGAAGGCCCTCACCCTCGGCGGCAAGAACGAGGTGCTGAAAATCGAGGACGCGATCCCCTCGATCACCACGGACGGCCCGATCGACGCCGAGTTCGGCCCGGACGGCGCGCTGTACGTCCTCGAGTACGGCACCGGGTACTTCGCGGAGCTGCCCGAGGCCCAGCTGTCCCGCATCGACTTCACCCGGGGCAACCGCACCCCCGAGCCCAAGGCCGCCGCGGACGTGCTCAACGGCACCAGCCCGCTGACGGTCCGGTTCTCCAGCGCCGGCACGCAGGACGCCGACGGTGACGCCCTGCGCTACGCCTGGGACTTCGACGCCGACGGCACCGTGGACTCCAGGGAGGCGAACCCGAGCCACACCTTCACCAGCAACGCCGTCTTCGACGCCACCCTGAAGGTCACCGACAGCACCGGACGCTCGGCATCCGCGTCGGTCCCCGTCGTCGTCGGCAACAAGGCACCGGTCGTCTCGCTCACCACCGACCCGGCCCCGCACGGCGGGACGTCGTTCCACTGGGGCGACACGGTCACCTGGCAGGTGTACGTCACCGACGACCAGCCGGTGGACTGCTCGAAGGTCACCGTCTCGTTCATCCTCGGCCACGACTCCCACGGGCACCCGCTGTCGTCGAGCAGCGGCTGCTCCGGATCGTTCCAGACCTTCCTGGACGGTGGCCACTCCGGTGCGGACAACCTGAAGGCGGTCTTCAACGCGACCTACCAGGACTCACCCCCGGACGGCCTGCCGTCCCTCTCCGGCAGCGCCGAGGTCGCCCTGACACCGGCCGACTGACCGCCACCCGACTCGACTCCCCACGCTCACGACGGACGGACGACACGCGTGTGACCGCCGCTTCGCAGGAAGCGGCGGTCACACGCGTATGCCGCCGTCGTGGCGGTTGCGACGATCAACAGGAGAGAATGATGTGTGAGGGGAATGTAAAGACAAGGGGGCGACCGTGGCGGCGGACGGGGTGGTTGGGGACGGCGGGTACAGGGCTCCGTTACTCGGCAGGTCCGCCGAACTGGCCCGGCTCGACGGGCTGCTCGACCGTACGGCAGGCGACGCGCGCTCCACGGGGAGGGGCGAGGAGTTCCGAGACCGCGGCCGTCCCCAACTCGTCGACATCACCGGTGAGGCCGGCATCGGCAAGAGCCGTCTGCTGGGGGAGGTCTGTGCGCGGGCGCACCGACGCGGTATGACGGTTCTGCGCGGCAGGGCCACGGAGTACGAGCGCCAGGTGCCGTTCCAGGTGTTCACCGACGCGCTGGCCCACCTCGACCCGCACACCCTGGACCGCTTCCAGGAGACGGATGCCGTGGCGCCCCTCCTGCAGCGGAGCGGCGCGGCCGACCGTTTCGGGCTGCACCGGTCCACGGCCGTCCTGCTCGCCCGGCTCGCCGCCCCGTCCGGGCTGCTGCTGGCCCTCGACGACCTGCACTGGGCGGATTCCGCGTCACTGGAGCTGCTGGACCACCTCGTACGCCATCCCCTGCACGGCCCCGTCGTGCTGGCCGTGACACGCCGTGACCGCCAGAGCCCCGAGTCCCTCGCCGCCGGGCTCACCCGGGGACTCGACACCGGCAGGGTCGTCAGACTCGGGCTGAGACCGCTGAGCGCCCGCGACTGCGCCGAACTGGCCGGCCCCAGCGTGCCGCCGACCGAGACCGCCGCGCTGTACGCCGCGAGCGAGGGCAACCCGTTCTACTTCCTGACCCTCCTCCAGGCCCACCGTGGCGACACGCCGACCGAGTACTCCGCGCCGCCCGGGCTCGGCAGCCTGCTGCTGGACGAACTCACCGTGCTCACCCCCTCCCGGCGCGGCATCGTCGAGGCCGTGGCGGTACTGGGCGAGCACGCCACCCCGGCGATGGTGAGCCGGGTGACCGGCCGCTCCGGCACCGCGTTCACCGACGACATCCACGCCCTCACCCGCCGCGATCTGCTGCGCTCCGCCCCGCAAGGCCTGCTGACCCTGCGCCATCCGGTCGTGCGCACCCTCGTCCACGAAAGCACGCCCTTCCTCAGGCGCGTCGAGATCCACCGGCTTGCCGCGCAGGAACTGGCCCGTGTCGGCGCCCCGGCAGCCGAGCGGGCCCACCATGTGGAACGGTCGCTGACCGCCTGGGACCCGGCAGCGGTGGCCGTGCTCGACGAGGCCGCCGCACGAACCGCCCGAACGGCTCCGGCGAGCAGCGCCCACTGGCTTGAGGTGGCACTCCGCCACCTTCCGGACACGCCCGAACACACCTCCCGCAGAGGCGAGTTGGCCCTGCGACGAGCCCGCGCGCTGGCCGCGTGCGGTGGCCTGCGCGAGAGCCGCGACCTGCTCCAGGAGCTGATCGCCACCCCGCAGCGGTCACCCGGTGGCCCGACCGCCGCCGAGCACCGGGACCTCAGGGTGCGCGCGGTCGTCCTGTGCGCGCTGGTGGAGCGTCATCTGGGGCGCTGCACCGAGGCGGTCGCGCTGTTGCGCCGCGAGCTGGCCCGCGGCCCCGCACCGGCCGACGTCGTGCGGCTCGGCCTGGAGCTCGGCTCGGCCGCGCCCCAGGACAGCAGCACCTCGTACGCCCAGGTGCGCACCGAGGTCGAGGCGGCTCTCACGGCGGCGCAGTCGACGGGGGACGAGGTCGGGGAGGCGGGCGTCCTCGCCGTCGCCGCCCTGGGAGAGGCGTACGAAGGCAATATGGCCGCGGCGCACCGGCTCGCCCGGCAGGCGGCCGCCCTGGTCGACTCCCTGCCCGACAACGACCTCACCGCGCTGTGCGAACCACTGGCACGTCTCGGCTGGGCGGAGGCGTTCCTGGAGCACTACCCGGACGCGGAGCGGCACGCCGAGCGCGGTCTGGACATCGCCCGCCGCAGCGGCCAGCTCTACGTCGTGCCCCATCTGCTGCTGTGCCTGTCGCATGTCCGGGTCCAGACCTGCCGGATCTCCTCGGCGCTGGAACTCGCCGACCGGGCCGAGGACATCGCCCGCGGGATCGGCAGCGGCCAGTTGCTCGCGTTCGTCCTGGCGAGCAAGGCCGCGGCGCTCGTCGCCGCCTGCCCGCCAGGCGATCCGCGCCCCCTCGCCGTGGCGGAGGAGGCGGTGGCCGCGGCCGGCAACGGGGTCGACTGGTGGGCCTCCACCGCCTGGTGCATCTTCGGCTGGGCCGCGCTCATGGCCGGCGATCCGGTCCGCGCCCGGGACGCGATGCTGCAGGCGGGCGGCCCCGAACTGCAGCGGATCCAGCCCTCGATGCGACCGCTCTACCTGGAGATCCTCGTCACGTCCGCCCTGGTGACGGGCAGGTCCGAGGAGGCCCGGGGCTGGGCCGAGCGCGCGCGGAAGGAGGCCGAGCAGCTGGGGCTGCCGATGCAGCGGGCGTCCGCGCTGCGCAGCGCCGCGCATCTGCCGCTGGCGCAGGGGGACACCGCAGCGGCGGCGGACTTGTTCGCCGAGGCCGCGGCGGAGAGCGCACGCTGCGGCGCGGTCTTCTGGGAGGCCCACTCCCTGCTGCTCGGCGCCCCGCTGGAAGCGGCGGCGGGCCGCGGCCGGGACGGCACGCGCGCCTGGCTCAGGGGGCGCCGGCTCGCCGAGGCGGGCGCCAGCGCCCTGCTGGTCGGCCTCGCCGACGCCACCCGTCCGCCCGGTGGCGGCTCCGAGGCTCCGTACGCTTCCCCCGACGGCGGCGAACTCGCCGAGCGGCTGGCCTCCCTGACCGCCCGGGAGCTGGAGATAGCCGGACTCGTGGCGCAGGGGCTCACCAGCCAGGCCATCGCGGACCGGCTCTACCTCAGCCGACGCACCGTCGAGACCCATGTCTCGCGCACCTTCCGCAAGACCGGGGTCTCCTCGCGCACGGCCCTGGCCGCGCTGATGGCCCGCCGCCGCACCGGGAGCCGTTTCGGGGACACCCGCGGGGAGCAGGACTGAGCGGGTCCGGATGCCCTCGGCGGTGACCGGTGTGCCCAGGCGGACCGGCCACCGCGGTCTCGGCCGGGACGCTGCCTACCTGACGTCGACGAAGTCGCCGGTCGCCGCCGCGGAGCCGGCTGTCGTGGTGCCGGCGAAGACGAAGCGGTAGTAGCCGTCGGAGCCGGCCCTGGTGGTGGTCCGCAGGGCGCCGGTGCTGGTGGTCTTGACCGTCTTGAGGGTGGTGTAGGTGCTGCTGCCCTTCTTGCGGAACTGCAACTGCACGGGCTGGGTGCCGTATCCCGCGTACTTGCCCGTGGTCCAGTTGGCGCGAGTCAGCTTGCCGGTGACCGTGAGGGTCCTGCCCTTGCGCACCGGCTCCGGGGAGGCGTCGGCGGTCAGCTTGGCCGCGCGCTTGATCCTGGTCCTGGCGACGTCGTCGTCGTAACTGGCGTTCGCGTAGAGGTCGTAGGCGCCCAGGAAGAGTTTCCAGGTCCCCGCGGTGCCGTTGCCGTCCTTGAAGGCGACCGCGGGGTCGATGGTGAAGACGGTCTTGCAGCGGTAGCTGTAGCCGTCCTGGACCGGTGTCTCCGTGCAGGTGGGGTAGGCGTCCGACTCCAGGCCGCCGGTGATGGTGTCCGTGCTCGAACTGTCGGTGCCCTGCCACAGGAAGGCCTGGGTGAGGGCAACGCCTTCTGCGTCGAAGGCGGTGAACGTGACGGGAACGGCCTTCTTGCCCGTGACGCCGAGAACGATGTCCTTGCCGTTGTTGACGACACCGTCCTTGAAGGTGGTGCCGCCCAGCGCGTCCCTGCGCTGGACGCCCTCCGAGGCGAAGCCGGTGAGACCCGTCGCCGCCCCGGGGTCCTCCGCTGCCTGGGCGGTGCCCGGAAGGACGAGCGCGGAGAGGACGACGGCGCCGGATAGCGCGGTGGCCGCAGTGCGTATACGCATGTGATTCCCCCATGATGAGGTCGGCGGCCCTGCCGGACCGTCCGGGTGGCAGGGCCTGTTGATGTGGTGAAGAGGTCGGTGCACGCGCGGAGGACGCCGTCGGTGTCAGGTGCTTTCGGCCCGGGGCTGTGCCTCGGTACGTGTCTCACCGGTCGAACCAGTTCCTGGCCTCCGCGGAGCTGAAGCCCCGCAGCACGGCGAGGGCGAGGGCGATACCCGGGAGAACCGAGACACCGCCCCCCTGGAACAGGCCCAGCACACCGCTCAGCAGGCTCAGGGCCTCGATGACGATGACCGTGACACGAATACCGTTCGACCGCGTGCCCGCGAGAACGCCGCACAGCAGGAGCGCCCCCGCGATCAGCAGCGACAGCACCGCCACGAACCGGAGCGGCCCGGCCCCCTCGTCCTGGCCATGGTCCGCCGCGTCGTTCACCACGGCCAGCAACAGGGCGCCCGCCGCCAGGTTCAGCACGGCCTGGACCCATACCCCCACCACCGCCAGCCTGACGTTCTTCGGCATCTGCGGTTTCACGCCCGGTGTCGTCATGAACGCAAGGAAACGGCACAGGTGCCAGGGGCACGTCGGTAGAAATACATACGCGATGTACGTAATGCCGTCGCCTCCCTGCCGTACGACCGTCGACGCAGGGCACGCACGCAGCCCTTTTCGATCTGCCCGAGGCGGTGTGCCGCCCTGGCTCCACGAGGGCGGTTGCGCCGACGGCCGCAGGGGCGGTGCCGCCGATGTCATGCGGCGCCCCTCGGATCACCTGCCGGGATCCGAGGGGCAGCCCGCGGGCGGTGCCGGAAGGGACGCCCGGCTGTGTGGCGTCGGTCAGCCGGTGGTTCCGGCCTGTCGTGCCGCCGTGTGCGGCTGCTCGGCAGCAGGGAGGGACGGGGGGATCTTCTGGGCGAGCCTGTCGCCCTCGACGTCGAGGTCGGGGAGCAGTCGGTCCAGCCAGGCGGGGATCCACCAGGCTTTCTCCTGCGCGAGTGCCATCGTGGCCGGGATGAGTGTCATACGGATGACGAAGGCGTCGATGAGGATTCCGACGGCCAGCGCGAAGCCGGCCTGCTTGATCATGGGCTGGGCGTTGAAGACGAACCCGGCGAAGACGGAGACCATGATGGTGGCCGCCGCCAGGACGACGGAGCTCGCGCGGGCGAAGCCGGTGACGGTGGCGTCCCGCGCGGTCGCACCATGGACATGGGCTTCGCGTATGGAGGTCACGAGGAACATCTGATAGTCCATGGCGAGCCCGTAGAGGACGCCGGTGATGATGATGGGCAGCAGGCTCACGACCGGTGCGGTGGCGTCGAGTCCGATCAGGCCCTGCAGCCATCCCCACTGGAAGACGGCTGTGGTGAGGCCGAAGGTGGCGGCGATGCTCAGCAGGAACCCGAGGGTGGCTGTCACCGGGACCATGAGGGAGCGGAAGACCAGGAGCAGGACGATCAGGGAGAGCCCCAGGACGGTCGTCAGGTAGATGGGCAGGGCGTCGGCGAGCCGGTCGGAGACGTCGACCGCGAGAGCGGTGAAACCCGTGACGCCGATGACCACGCCGTGGACCCTGCTGATCGGCGCGCTCTTGTCCCGGAGGGCGGTGACGAGGTCCTTGGTCGCTTCGTCGTTGGGGCCGCTGCCGGGGACGAGGCTGAGGATGGCCGTGGTGCCGGTCGTGTTCATCCCGGCCAGCGAGATCGAGGTGGTGCCCTCGACGGCTCGCAGGTTCGAGGTCACCGCGGCGAGGGCGGTGGGGGTGAGGGGCGCTCCGCTCGTGGTGGAGTGCACGGCGATCAGGAGCGGCCCGTTGTAGCCCGGTCCGTAGGCGTCGCTGACCAGCTCGTAGCTGCGCCGCTGCCCGGTGTCGGGGTTGTAGCCGGCGCCGGAGGGCAGGCCCAGTCTCATGTCGGCGGCGGGTACCGCCAGGATCACGGGGATGAGGACCGAGGCCGCGAGGGCGGCGTACCTGTGGCGGGTCAGCCGCGCTCCCCAACGGACGGCTCGGCCGTGGCCGGTGCCGGATCGCTGCGGTTGGACCCGGTGCCGGATCCGGGCGGGGCAGACGCGTTCCTTGACCAGACCCAGCAGTGCGGGCAGCAGGGTCAGGGCGAGAAGGACGGCGATCGCGATCGTGGAGGCCGCGACGAGGGCCATCGTGGTGAGCAGGGTGATCCGGACGACCAGGAGTCCCGCCAAGGCGATGACGACGGTGCTGCCGGCGAAGAAGACGGCACTGCCGGCGGTGCCGACGGCGCGGCCGGTCGCCTCGTGCGCGTCCAGGCCGTCGTCCAGGATCAGCCGGCGTTCCCGGTTGACGATGAACAGGGCGTAGTCGATGCCGACGGCGAGGCCCAGCATCAGCGCCAGTACCGCGGCGAGCGAGTGGATCTCGAACACGGAGGAGAGGGTGAAAGCGCCGCCCACTCCTGCCGTGACCCCGACGAGGGCGATGGCCAGGGGCAGGCCGGCCGCCACGACCGACCCCAGAGTGATCAACAGGACGACGGCCGCGACGGCCACGCCGACGATCTCTCCGACTCCGACGATCTCGGGGATCTCCATCATGGCCGCGGACGGCAGGACCTCGAGTCCGCCGCGCGAGGCCTGCCGCTCGGCGACCCGGACGGTGCTGCTGATCGTCCCGGAGGGAAGCGCGAAGGTCTGCTCGTCGAACTGGAACTGCATCAACGCCGTCGAGCCGTCGGCGGAGACGATCACTCCCGGCACCGGCCGGCCGCCGACCTGCAAGGGGACGGGTGTCCGGTCGGAGTCCAGCAGGCCGGCGGCACGGGCCACCGCCGCTTGGGCGCTCAGCAGGGGACTCTTCCCGCCCTTGGCGACTTCCCGGGCCAGGACCTCGCGGGTGTCGATGACGTGGTCGTGGCGGTAGACGGCGTCCACCGCCGCCAGCAGGGCGGTTCGATGCTTCTCGTCATCGATCCGGACGCCGTCCGGTGCGTTGAAGAGCAGCATGCCCTGGCCGCCTGACGCCTCGGGGAGCGAGGTGGCCAGATCGTCGATGACCTTCTGGGCCGGGGTGCCGTCGATCCGCACCTCGCTGCTGAGCTGCACGGGATAGACCACCAGGAGCGCCAGGACGGACGCCAGTACGGCCAGCCAGCCGCCGATGACATACCAGGGTTTGCCGTAGGCGAACCTTCCCAGCCGGTACAGCAGAACGGACACAGAACTCTCCCCATCTCCCGTCGGCCTGGCAGCCGAGAGCACGTCGAAAACTGAGAGGGTTCTATCAAAACGATAGTGCACTATCAATTCGGTAGCGTACTATCATCCCGGTGAGGTCGCGGGGCGGGAGGAGTCACGGATGGCACCCACGAACGATCGCGCTCCACGGCGCCGAGTCGATGCCCGTGCGAGCGTCGAGCGCATCACTGCCGCGGGTCGGACCGTGCTCGGCAGGGGCGAGGCGTCCCTGGAGCAGATCGCGGCGGAAGCGGGCGTGGGCATCGCCACGCTCTACCGCCACTTCCCCAACCGGGAGGCCATCGTCCGGGCCGTGCTCGAGGACATCCTGGACACCGATCTGCTCCCGCTCGTCGAACGCGCCGCCGATGCCCCGGACTCTCGCCGGGCCCTGCAGGACATCGCCGCGCGACTGCTCGAACTGATCACCCAGGAGCGGGGGCTGGTCACCTTCGCCGGCAACTTCGCCGACGTCGCCGTGGACGTCCTCCAGCGCTTCAGCGCCTCACTCGGTCCGCTCCTGGTCCGCGCACAGCAGGCCGGAGAGATCCGCTCCGACATCACCGCCGAGGATATCCCGCACTTCCTCGTCATGGCCGTCGCCGGCCTCGCCCTCCCCGGCGCGGCACCCTCGCTGCGCGCCCGCTATGTCGCCCTGCTGTTCGACTCGCTCAACCCTGCCAACGCCACGCCCCTGCCGCCGCTGCTTCCCGGGGAGAGCGACCTGCGCACCGCGGTCAGCAAGGCCACGCGCACCTGACCTCGGTCAACCCGTCACCTTTTCAACGGTGTTGCGCTCGCCGGGCGCATGACCGGCGAGCGACCGGGCCGCTTGCAGGCGCCCCGAGGCCGGAGGCCAGGGCGCACACCTGGTGCTCGCCCCTGCGAGAGAAGGCGCTCGGAAGGCCGCCTGTGCGGCCGACCATCGGCACGGACTGATCGCGGACTGATCGCGGACTGATCAGGACGACCGATCACTCCGGAAGGTCTTCGAAACATTCGAAGCCTCACCTCTCGGATCCGCTCGCGACCTTCTCGGTTCCCGAGGGTGAGTTCTGTCTCAATCTGCGTTGTAAGGCTTCGAAACATTTCGGAGTAGAGGCCGAAACTATTGACAGTTGACGAGGGCGGGTCAACACTGCGGAACTCGTTCAGGCCTCAGAAGGAGGAGGAACCCCCGCATGCACGCCGTACCCGCACACCCCACCTCCCGCAGGACCGCATGCGCCTTACTGCTGGGCGCCGCGTCGACGCTGGTCCTGCCCGGCACCGCCCGCGCGGCCACCGTCATCACCGCGAACCAGACCGGCACCAACAACGGCTTCTCCTACTCGTTCTGGACCGACGCGCAGGGCACGGTCTCCATGACCCTGGACTCCGGCGGCACCTACAGCACGAGCTGGCGCAACACCGGGAACTTCGTCGCCGGCAAGGGCTGGAGCACGGGCTCCCGCAGGACCGTGACGTACTCCGGCTCCTTCAGCCCGTCCGGCAACGGCTATCTCGCCCTCTACGGATGGTCGTCCAACCCGCTCGTCGAGTACTACATCGTCGACAACTGGGGCACCTACCGGCCGACCGGCACGTACAAGGGGGCCGTGACCAGTGACGGCGGCACCTACGACATCTACCAGACGACGCGGTACAACGCGCCGTCCGTCGAAGGCACCAGGACCTTCAACCAGTACTGGAGCGTACGGCAGTCGAAGCGGACCGGCGGCGCCATCACCACCGGCAACCACTTCGACGCCTGGGCCCGCGCCGGAATGCCCCTCGGCACCCTCAAGTACTACATGATCCTCGCGACCGAGGGCTATCAGAGCAGCGGGAGCTCCACCATCACGGTGGCGGCATGAGCCCGGCCGGCACGCACCCGAGCGCTCGCCGCCTGACGACCACCCTGGCCGCCCTGGCCCTGGCCGCCGCCGGCACCCTCACCGTCCAGGCCGCGCCGGCCCGGGCCGCCGCCTGCGCCGGATACGTCGGACTCACCTTCGACGACGGCCCGTCCGGGAACACCCCCGCCCTGCTGAGCGCGCTCCAGCGCAACGGGCTGCGGGCGACCATGTTCAACGAGGGCCGGTACGCCGCCGCCTACCCCGCCCAGGTCAGGGCACAGGTCGCGGCCGGCATGCAGGTCGGCAACCACAGCTACACGCACCCCCATCTCACCCAGCTCACTCAGGCGCAGATCGACTCGGAGATCCTCCGCACCCAGCAGGCCGTCGCGGCGGCGGGCGGCGGCACGCCGCAACTGGTGCGGCCGCCGTACGGCGAGACCAACGCGACGGTCAGGGCGGTGGAAGCCAGGTACGGGCTGACCGAGATCCTCTGGAACGTGGACTCCCAGGACTGGAACGGCGCCAGTACGGATGCGATCGTGCAGGCCGCAGGGCGGCTCACCAACGGTCAGGTCATCCTCATGCACGACTGGGCCGCCAACTCGCTCGCCGCGATCCCGCGCATTGCGCAGGGGCTGGCCGCGCGCGGCCTCTGCTCCGGCGTGATCTCTCCGCAGACGGGCCGCGCGGTGGCACCCTGAGCCGCCGACCAGGGGCCATCTACGCGCTGCCCTGAAAGGGTGGGGGCCGGCCCGCACCGGCACGGCCGACGGACCGTCGGCCTCCACCCTCCCCGCACCGCTGGGCCGAGGGCCGGTGATCTCTTTTTCCTTACGCAGTACGGGTGAATGACCCGATCATTGAGGTCGGGACAGGTGGTGAGTCTCCTACCGTCTCTGATTGGATCCGGGAGCTGCAGGCCCGGCGGGCGGGGGGACAGGGGGAAAGGCGCACCTGATGTCGGGGTTGGGAAAGTCTCCGGACGTGCTCAGGGGCTGGGCGGGCCGCTGCCGCCGGACCGGGGCATGGGCCTGGGGCGCGGCGGGTGTGGCCTGCCTCGTCGCAACAGCGCTGGCATTCAGCAGGACATGGGCGGCCGGGAACGTGGCGGCATGGACAGTGGCCTTCGGGCCGACCGCCGGGTGCTGGGGGTTGGCGGTCTCCCTGGTGCTCCGTGCGTGGGGGGCCGCTGGACGGGTACGGATGCGGCTGCTGTTGTTGGGGGGTTCGGCGGTGGCCGGGGGTGTGTACCGGGAGGCGGTCAACGTGCTGTCGTCCCAGCCGACGGGGTCGGCACCGGACGAGCCGTCGCTGCTCGGTTCGGTGGTGGTCTTCGGAGTGACGCTGGCGGTCGGCCTGGGGATGGCGGGTCTGGTGGTCGCGGCCGATGCCGGAACGGGCCGGAGGGTGTTGCTGCGGCGCGTGCTTGACGGGGTCGTCACGGCAGGGGCCGTGTTCATGACGGGATGGGTGCTGCTGCGGGGCGCCAGTGGTGGCTGGCGACTGGGCACGGGGATGGTGGGCGTCCTTTGGGCCGCGGAGGTCTTGTTCCTCAGTTTTCTGTTCGCCCTGCGCCGTCTCGTACGGAGCGACCGGAGAGCCACCCTGTGGGTGGGGATCGTCGGGTTGTCCCTCATGCTGACCGGCGACACCCTGCGCCTGTGGACGGTCGGCCCGCACAGCCCCGAGGCGATGTCCTGTCAGCTGGCGGGCATCTGCAACACCGTGGGCCTGCTGGTGGTCGCCGCCGGCCCTTGGGTGCCCGGTGGGGCGAAGGTTCTGGGCACCGCTCAGCCGACGTTGCGGTGGGGGATGGAGAGTGCGGCAGCGTTCATTCCCTTTACGGTCTGCACGGTCACCGCGCTGGGATACGTGTTGGCGCCTCCCGCCGGTGATCCGGTGCCGGTGCTGGTCGGAGGGATGGCTCTGCTGAGCCTCTGGGCCCGCCAGACGTTCCTGCCGAGTGAGAACACCGGAAACGACGACTGAGTTCCAGTGGGCCGTCATCCCTGTTGCCGCTCCACCGCCGCGCCAAGGCTGGAAAGGCTGCCATGTTGCTCGGGTCGCGGACCGGATTCGGCTTGCAGTTCCATGTCGGACGGGGCACGGGGCTGTTGTGCGTCGACGGTGGTGTCGGAACACCCGGCTGGGGTGCGACATCCGCGCTGCTCCAAGGTGAGCTCCGAGCCGGTCGGTGACGAATCCTTCGAACTCCCGCCCGGCGAAGCCCTTGTCAGCCAGGATCACCTGCCCGGCCCAGATCAGGTGATGATCGGGTTCCAGTGCCACGGTCCGCACCTCTCGCTCGCCGAGCCGACGCCGTGAACGCGGCATGTGAACCGCGAGGAGAAGGATCCATTGACCGCACAACCATGCAGGCCGACATGATCCTGAGGGGATTTACCGGTCCTTCTGAACGGGCTCACGAAACTGCGGACAGAGCCGATAGGGGAACAAATGCCGCAGTCGGGCGTGGGCGCAGCGGTTCCGCGTCCGTCAGCCTGGCGGTCGACCGGATCCGGCGACGAGGCGGCGCATGGTTGTCGATGAGCGTGTACAGGGCCCCAGAAGGGCGTCATAGCCGGAAGTCACTGTTCAGCCGCGCGCGATGGTCTGTTCGATGAGGGCCACGGTGGCGCGGGGATCGTCGACCTCGATGACGAGGCGGTCGTAGGTCTCGGCGTCGGCGAGTTCGATGACGACCGCCTTGTCCGGGTTCTTCACGTCCCAGAAGAGTCGTTCACCGTCACGGCGGAAGCGGCCGGCGGTGATGACACCGGGGAAGTGGGTGCCACCGACGCGGATGCCCTTCGGTTCGCGGGCGATGCCGGGGTCGTGGGTGGCGCCCCGGACGTGGGTGAGGGGGATTTCCAGGCGGCTCTTGAACGTCCAGAGCTTGTCGAGGCCCTGGAATTCGGCGGTCAGCAGGCCGCGTTCGCGGTCGACGGAGATCAGGGCCATGTCAGTGCTCCTTGGGAGAGGGCGGCTGGGCGCGCAGGCGCAGGCGGGCGCCGAGGACGGTGGAGGCGAGTTGACGGGCTGCGTCACCGTGGGTCGGGCGCAGGGCGTCCTCCAGCGCGGTGATGCCTTCCGCGACCAGCGCGGCAACCTGTGGGTCATGGGGGGCGCGTTCGGCGGCGGCAAGGAGGAGAAGGCCGGCGGCCGGGCCGTTGTCGTAGGAGGCAATGGCTGCTGCCAGTGCCTGCGCGGGGTCGGTGAGGGTGGCGATGGCGGCGCTGGTCGGGTGGATTTCGTGGTCGAGGTGGTTGCGCAAGGCGGTCAGATGCAGGCCCCGTTTGGAGCCGAAGACCTTGTAGAGACTGCCTCGGTGGATGCCTGTGGCTGTGACCAGGTCGTCCACCGAGGTGCCCTCGTAGCCATGGGTGGCGAAGAGGGCGGCCGCGGTACTGACGGCCTGATCGGTGTCGAAGGCGCGTGGTCGTCCCATGCCCATGAACGTATGCGATAAAAGAATGATCGGTCAAGAACGAGCGTTCTTTTACGGGAGGCGCAGGGAGGACGGCATTCGCTGTGGCCGCGAGCAGCACACACATCGGACTCACCCATCCAGCCCGCGCCATGGTCAGCACCGGCACCGCCCATCCGCCGGCAACCATCCGACCGCACCCTGAGGCCGGACCGCACAGCGGACGCCCAGGCTTGTCGGACGCCCCCGAGTCTGATTGGGTTCGGCGCGCCGCATACGCGAGAGACGCGGCGGACGGGAGAGAAGAGGCAACGTGCAGCCAATGGCGGAGCAGGACATTCGCGGGCCGCTACCCGACGCCCTCGCACGAGCGATACGGGAGACCGCCGAGGACATCGCCGTGCTGTTGAGCAGCGCACGCGACACAACCGCCCCCGTACCGGATTCGGAATGGACGGTCGGAGAGGCGGCCGCCCATCTGGCACTGGCCAATGAGCTGATGGCCGACCTCGCGGCTGGGCACGAAAGCTCCTACGGGGACGGTACGCCGCAGAGTCTGGCCGCTGCCAACGCGCAGGCCCTTGGCGCGTTCGCGCAACGCGGCGCACAGCCGCTGGCGTCGATGATCACAGCGCAGGCCGACCTGTTCCTCGACGCCGTGGAACGGGCCGCGAAGGACGAGAGCACTACTCACCCGGTGCTCATGACACCGCTTGGCCCGATGGACCGGCAAGTTCTCGCGTCCTACCTGCTGACGCACATGCTGGGCCACGGCTACGACCTTGCTCGTGCACTGAAGCGCCCGCACATGATCGACCGTGACCGGGTCGGGCTGTGCATGCCGTTCATGCTCGCGGTCATGCCACGCGTCGTCGACACCGTCGCCATCGCGGATCTGGCCGTCCGCTACGCCATCCGGCTGCGGGGCGGCGCGGCGTTCGGCGTCAGCCTGGCCGACGGCGCCGTGCGGGTGTCCGCGACACCGCTGGAACGACCGGACTGCACCATCCTGATCGAGCCCGTGGCCTTCCTCCTCATAGCGCTGGGCCGTCTCAACCCATGGCGAGCCATCGGGCAGGGACGAGTCCTGGCCTGGGGACGCAAACCCTGGTTCGCGCCCCGCTTCCCGACTCTGTTCATCGCGCCTTGACACGGACAGAGCGTGTCCGGACCGCGGACGGCCCCCTGCGGGGGCGGGCCCTGGACGTGATCCGCCGCAATCCGCCGCCGTACGAAGGCCGCCCTCTGCCGGGGCTGCGGATCAGCCATGTCGTGGACCTACCGCCCCGACGAGGCGAGGCCGCCTGGCCTTGGCGCGACCTGGGGCGGGACGATCTGACGTCCGTAGTACTGGCAGAACGGACGGAGGCGTCCGTGGACGGACTGCTGCGGCGATACGGCTGACCGCCCTGGATCACTCCTCCGACCCGACCCGACCCGACCCGAGGAGGCGTACGCATTGGCCGCCGTAGTGCTCGTTCATGGCCTGTATCACCGTCCCGGACACTTCGCTCCGGTAGCACAACGCTTACGGACAGCTGGAATCGAGGTCGTCGTTCCCGAGCTCCACCGGGGCTCGTTGCCCGCTGACACAGCCGCGGTCCAGGCCGTCATCGACTCGCTGCCGGAGCCTCCGACCGTGCTCGGTCACTCCTACGGCGGGTCAGTGATCACCGGGGTGCGCGGGGCGGGACACCTGGTCTATCTGGCGGCCTTCGTGCCGGACGCGGGCGAGAGCGCCGCCGCTCTGGGTGGCGCGTCCCTTCAGCTGCGGGATGCGATCACCCCTGAGCCCGACGGCTCGACCAGCCTGGACGCCGACCGGGCCGTCGGCACCCTCTACGGCGACTGTCCCGAACCTCTCGCCGCCTGGGCGGCGGGCCTCCTGCGTACGCAAGCCCCCGGCTGCGGGCGAGGCATCCCGGAGCACCACAGCTGGAAGCGCACTTCCTCCACCTACGTCGTCTGCGCCCAGGACCGGGCCATCGACCCGGGCCTGCAGCGGAAGATGGCCTCGCGCTGCACCGACACGCGCGAGTGGCAGACGGGCCACTCACCGTTCGTAGGACAGCCGGATCTCGTCGTCGAACTTCTGCGGGAACTGCTCGCCGTCAATACCTGGCGCCAGCCAGGTGAAGGGGGCACGCCTGCTCGTTGACGCGCTGTCGGGGAAGGCGTCCGAGGTCTCAACCCACATGAGTAGAAGCCGCGTCGGCGCCGCCCAGGCCCACACGACAGCCGGGCTGACTCCTCCCACTCGCATTGCCGACATGGGCCCGCCCACGACCCGTCCGGCACCTGGAGTACGCCGCGCAGCTCCAGGTCCGGGCGGCGAGTCCCGCGACGTATTGCACCCGGCCGGCTCGCACTGTCCCGGCAGGCGGTTCTCAGTCGTCGCCCTCCTGAACGGGGAAGATGTCGTCGGCGAGCAGGCCGTGCGCCTCCTGGTGCACCGCGCCGGCGGTCTCCGCAGAGGGGGCCTCGATGAGGCAGAAGACCTTTCCCTCCGGTTCGTTGACCCAGTAGCGCAGATAGCGGACCCCGAACCTGTCCTGCGTCTCCAGGTCCGCCCTGTGAGCCATTGCCGCGTCTGCCGCGGTGACGCCACCGCTGATCGTGTGGACGTCGAGGTACAGCGCCATGGTTGCTGCGTCATGGCGCGGGCGGCGGACGTACCGACATCGTGTGCGGCTATCTGCACAGTGACCATCCGCTGTTCAACCCTGCCCTCACGGCGCTGCCGCCCCTCTTCGTGATGCGCCTGCCCGAGGGGCCGGCGGCGACGTGGATCCGGTCGAGCATCGACTACGCCCTGACATCCGGTTCCCCGGTGCCGGGCACCGACCGGACGGCGAATCCTCGCCCCGGTGCTGGCGCGCATGCATGCCGCGCCGGGCCACCACTGGACCGTTCAGCAGCTCGCCGCCGCCGTCGCGGTGTCCCGCTCCACACTGGACGAGCGCTTCCGCCAGGTCCTCGGCCGCTCACCGATCCGCTACCTGGCCGAGAACCTGCTCGTCACCACAGAGCATTCGGTGGCCGCCGTGGCGCACAGGGTCGGGTACGCGAGCGTGCCGGCCGGAGCCGCCCTGATCCCGGCTCCCCGAGTCCTTCGCCGGTGCTGCCACAGGCAAGCAAGGGCAGTGACCCTGGCGCCTCAACCCCGCGGGCGCTGTGAGCGTTCACAGTGAAGTTCGTTCTTCCTCTTGCCAGCAGATCGCGCCTCGGGTTATCTACCTCTAGATCAAAGGTGTCAACCGACGACCCGGACTGTGTACGTTCACGGATTTGGTTGGCGCCAACCCGCCGATCCCCCCGGAGCAAGACATGCCTTCCTCCCCGTTCGACCACTGCCGCGCGCATGTGGGGTGACGTGAAGTCCGAGCAGCGGCAGCGCGGGCTACGGCAGGAGGGCATCGAGCCGACGGGGAAGACGGGCGTCGGCCGCGAAGGTCGCCGACCAGCTGGCCGGGGGTTACGGCCGGTGCCCCACCGACGTCCCGCGGCAGGTCCACCCGCCTGAGCCTCGTGGAGGATGACGAGCCGGGCGCCTTCCGTTTCTTTCGTGAACCACACCTGCCACGGCTCGCCGACGGGTGCCGATGGCAGATCCGACCGGGTGGCGCAGCAGTACGCCGCCGTACAAACCCCCGTCCCCTCTCCGAGTCGCCCCTGAGAAAGGACCCCTGAGATGCGCAGACGCACGATTCTCACCGCAGCCGGTGCCACCGCGCTGGCAGTACCGACCATGAGCGCCGCACCGGCCTTGGCGAGCACCACGACGGACAGTCCCTCGCCTCGCTGCCTCCCCATCCGTGCGATGGACATCTCCTCGTTGCCGAAGAACGAGGACCACGGCGCTGTCTACCGCCGCGCCGACGGCCGACTCGACGACCCGGTCCACATCCTCGCCAAGGCGGGCATCACCCACGCCCGGCTGAAGGTCTGGGTGGACCCGGCAGACGACTACAACAACAAGAAGCACATTCTGCCCCTGGCCCGCCGCCTGAAGCGGGCGGGCATCCGCCTCTGGATCGACTTCCACTACTCGGACAGCTGGGCCGACCCGGCGCACCAGACCAAGCCGGCTGCCTGGGCCGACCTGGACGTGGCGGGCCTGACCAGGGCCGTCTACGACCACACCGCTGACGTCCTCGGCGCCCTCAAGCGCCAGGGCACGCCCGCCGACCTGGTGCAGATCGGCAACGAACTCAACGGCGGGATGCTCTGGCCGACCGGCAACTGGGACCACTGGGACAACCTGGCCGCCTTCCTCAAGGCCGGCCTGCGCGCCGCACGCGACACCACCCCGCGCATCCGCACCATCCTCCACCTGGCCAACGGCGGCGACAACGGCCTGTACCGCTGGTGGTTCGACAACGCCGTGTCCTACGGCGTCGACTTCGACGTCATCGGCCTGTCCTACTATCCCTTCTGGCACGGCTCCCTGGACCAGGCCGCTGCCAACATGGCCGACATCACCGCCCGTTACGGCAAGCCCTGCGTGATCGCCGAGACCGCCTACCCGTTCTCGCTGAGCAGCGAAGACGAGACCAACGACATCATGAACAGCCCCTCGCAGCTCACCGCGGGCTACCCGGCCACGCCCGAAGGGCAGGCCGCATGGCTGCGCGCGGTGGCCGACCTGGCGGCCGCCGTCCCCGACGGCAAGGGGCTGGGCTACTGCTACTGGGAAGGCGTGTGGACGTACCGCGCCGGCAGCGGCTGGAACCCGGAGGACCCGACGTCGGGCAACGCGTGGGAGAACCTCGCCCTGTTCGACTTCGACGACAAGGCGCTGCCCGGGCTGCGCACCCTGGGCCACTATCGCTCCTGACCCCGCCCCGGCGGGGACTGCCCCTCGCATGCCGACAGCTCCGTATGCGCGCAGGCTCAGGTCCGCCGGCGCCCGCGACGGAGGCCCTGCGGAGCCAGGGCCGGCGCAGGAACCCCGGCGGGGGACTCCTGGAGCAGTCGGTCGAAGTGAAGACGAGTCACCCGCCCGAGGCGCAGCGGCGTAGGTATTTCTCTGCACGCCTCATGGCGCGATGAGTAGACGTACTCATGCCGCCGCATCACGACCCGTCCGAGGATGGTGCCACCTCAGACACCAGGAGCCAGCAATGTCCGCACTGCACACGTTCGCCAGCCCGTCGCCGGACGCCCCGTCGGACGCCGCACGGACGAGCCCCCGACGCGCACGCCGTCGGCTGCCCGCCGTCCTCGCGGCCGGTGTCGGGGTCGCGCTGATGGCGTCGGCGTGGGGTGCCAAGGACCCCACCACCTGGGTGCTGGAGACGGTGTGGGTGATGGTGGGTCTGCCGCTGGCGTTCCTGCTGCGCAAGCGGTTCCCGCTCAGCAACCTGTTGTGCTGCCTGCTGGCGGCGCACGCCCTGGTCCTCGTCGTGGGCGGGCACTACACCTACGCGGAGGTGCCTGCGGGTGACTGGGTGCGCGACTGGCTCGGACTGGAGCGCAACCCCTACGACCGCCTCGGCCACCTCACGCAGGGCTTCGTCCCGGCGATCCTGATCCGGGAACTCCTCATCCGCACCTCGCCCCTGCGCGGCAGCCGTTGGCTTCCCCCGCTCACTGTCTGCGCCTGCCTCGCCTTCAGCGCGGTCTTCGAGATGCTGGAGTGGGCGGCGGCCGTGACGGGCGGACAGGCCGCCGACGCGTTCCTCGCCACCCAGGGTGACGTGTGGGACACCCAGTGGGACATGTTCTGCGCCCTGATCGGCGCCACATGCTCGCTGCTGGTCCTCAGCCGCGTACACGACCGCAGCCTCACCCGCCTTGCTCGTACGACCTTGAATCCGGCCGGTTCCTCATCGGCCTGAGCGTGCTTCCGGGGCGGAGTCTGCCGTCCTCGTCCAGATCGTTCAGCACGGCGGGCAGGCCGTTGCGCAGCATCTTCCGCCGCACGTGCCCCAGGATCCGGGTCATCAGGAGCCCGCCCGTACCCGTGAAGCCGGTGTGGTCGTAGGTGAAGCGCGTTCCTGAGCCGTGAGGTTCGATGCGGTAGGCAACCTCGGCGGTCTCACCGCCGCCGTGGTCGGTCCACGAGTAATCGCAGCAGCCGGGGCTGGTCCACCTCCAGCACGACGCAGTCGACGATGCCGCTCCAGCCGGGCCTGGGCTTGGCGATGAACTGGAACTGCGCGCCGACGGTGGTGGTGAATCCTTCCGGGCGTGCGCCGGCTCCGGTCGCGGTCCACAGCTGTACGAGCCCAGGGTCGGTGACGGCGTGCCAGACCTTGGTGCCCGAGACTCCGCAGGCCTGGGCGATCTCCGATACGCGGACGCCGTCGAATCCGCGCTCCAGGAACATCTCTACTTCCCCACCAAGGAATCGCTCATCCTGCACCAGGGCGAGTCCACGCTGGCCGCCCTGCACGCCGGACTGGGCGACACGGACTGCTCGGTGGGCCGAGGCGGCGTTGCGGATCCTCTCCGACGAGTTGCGAGCCATGACTTCGTGGATCGCTGCCCAGGACGACCCCCACCAGGCCGCTGCCATGATCAGGCGCTTCGGCGCACTGGCCAGGTCCACGCCCTCGCTCAGGGCCTACCACCGGGACATGACCGACCGGCTCGTCACGGCCGCAGCCGAGGCACTGGCCCAGCGCACCCGCAGCAGCCCGGACGACCCGGAATCGCAGATCGAAGCCGGCCTGGCCTCCCTCGAAGGCGCCGCACCGACCCCCTGAGGCACTGGAACTGCTCCCCAGCGCTGTTCCGACGGTCGCGCGTTCCCTCCTTGCGGGCCGGTCGCCGCGCGCAGGATCATGCGCAGGGCGACGGCCGCTGACCGCCGCCCGGGCTGTCGGAGGGGGAGGGGCGGGACATGGCTACCGGCGGGTGATCTCTTCCTTGGTCCGTTCGGCCTCCGACCGGATGTCCCGCATGACGTGGGGCTTGAGGTTCTTGCGGTCGAAGATCTGCGTCATCTCGTCCATCACCTCTGTCGCCCGTTGCGGATTGCCCGCTTTGGCCTCCACCAGTGCCAGCCGCCGCATCACCTGGCCGAGAGTGATGTTGTCGACGCCCTCGTCACCGGCGGACAGTTCCACCACCGTGCTGAGCTGCCTGATGCCCTCCTCGGTGTTGGCGTGATGGATGCGGAGCTCCTTGCCGGGGGTGAGGTTCTTGAAGTCCCTGGAGACGCCGAAGCCCTTGACCATGCGCGCATAGACGGCGAGCGGGTGCTCGGGGTACTGGTCCAGCACCTGGTCGAGGGCCTGGTTTCCGGACTCGAGACTCTCGGCGCGGGAGCCGAGCAGGGAGAAGAGCGTGCCCTGCTCGTCGCCGGACATCATCAGCTCGGCGACATCCTCGTCGGCCTCGGTCAGCGGCCTGCGGACCGTGAGCCGGTGGACGGGGGAGAACACCCGGGAGCCGTCCGACGCGTGGTACTGCGCCCGCAGGTGGTACTGACCGGGTTGCTGGAAGTAGAAGCCGTCCTTGCCGTAACCGACGTAGGCGCTCTCGTAGACCGCCGGCCGGTCGGCGTCCAGGACCGTCCGGTCTGCATGGTCCGCGCAGCGGATCAGCGGCGGCCGGTAGGTCCTGGTCTCGCCGGAAGGGGTGCGGATGGCGACGGTCACGAATCCGTCCTTGGGGTGCAGTCGACCATGTGTGCTGCGTCCGCGCAGATCGGTGCTTGCCAGTTTGATCTCCACGACGACCGGTTCGCCGAACCGGAACCTTCCGCTGGACCGCAGTTCCAGGGCGAGGCCGGAGTTGTCGACGACGGCGTCGTCGAAGAGGTCCGCGTCGACCTCGGCCGCACCGACACCGAACGGGTTGCCGCCCATGACCACGTCCCGGTAGAAGCCGTGCCGCAGATGCACGAGTTCACTGTCGGTGAACTGGAAGGGGAACGCGGCCCAGTAGGCGGCCCGGCCACCCGGCGCCGGTGGCGGGGGCTGGAATCGCTGCGCGTAGTTCATCCAGGACAGGTCCCCGTAACCGCCGTTGGGCCCGAGCGGTTGAGGCGGTACGGCCCCGTCCTTCTGCCACGAGTGCATCAGGTTGAAGGCGTGACCGAGCTCGTGAACGTACGTGCGCAACTGCGCACGCTGGTCGGCCGGGTCCTCGCCCTTGATCGCGTCGTGGAACACCGCACAGCCCTGTCTCTGAAAGGCCCCGCCGTGATCGAACATGATGCCCCGGGTGTCGTCGTCGACGTACGACGTGGCCACCAGCTGCCATACCTGCCACCGAAGGGCGTTCCGCCAGAGGCTGAAGTGGTTGACCATGGCGTTGTGCAACTCCGCGTCGTCCCACCGTGCGTCGGTTCCCGCGGCACCGACGGCGACGACGTCGGGAGCCCCGGCGATCTGCACCTCGATCCCCGCCTCCGCGTACGCGGCCGGCACGGTCAGGACACGTGCCGTGCTCGACGGAGGCTGCGGCAGGGACCCGGTGTCGTACAGGACGAACGGGACGGTCCCCGCCACGGAGTCCTGTTCGAGCTGGACGCTGCGGAAGTGCGGGGAGACGAACGCGCACAGGTAACTCGCGCTGGGGCTTGCGCCGTCGGTGGAGAACTGCACCGTGGCTTCGCCCGGGGTGGGTCCCGCGGCCGTACCCCGGACGATGCTCACCTCCACCTGCGGGGACAGGACGGGGAAACTGAACTTCCCCCGTCCGGCGAGCTTCACCAGACCTTCGGTGACGGCGACGGTGAGTGTCTCCACGACGAAGGAACCGACGTAGTTGGTGGTCGCCCCGCTGGTCTGGAAGAAGTCTCCGCTGATCCGCATCAGCGGCCGCGGGCCGTCCACGTCCACTCGTAGATCGAGCTGTGTTTCGGCTCCCGCGCTGCGGAAGCGCCCGCTGACCATGGTCGCTGCGGCCTGATCGGCCGACCGCGACACGGCCTGCGCTTCGAGTCGCGCCACGCGAGCCCTGAGCTGGACCATGTCCTCGGCCTCCGGCTCCACGAGCACGGCCTCCGCGGCGCCGCCCTGCTCCGTCCTGTGGGGCAGCGTCAGCCCTTCGAGATCGTTCCTCCTGGCCGGCCGCACCACCCCGTCCAGCGTTGTGGGATCCAACATGATCGACATGGGTTCTACCTCCTTGTGCGTGGTGAGACCGGCGGCGAGGAAGCCCTCTGTGGAGCGCTGCGAGCGTCGTGAAGCTGTACGGCACGTGGTCGCCCCCGGCGTGGACGCCGGGCGTCGCGTACGGTTCCTGCCCGTCGAACTCACTGACCGCCCGGGGCTCGTTGGCGACTCGCTGTCGGCCGGGATGTCGCCGATCGTCATGACGTCCTCGTGGGGGATCGGCGGGCCGACGTCCGCCAGGCGACCGACCGGCGCGACGTACGAGGCGATCCCGGAGTCCTCCAGGCCCTCACGGACCTGCCTCCGCGTCTGCTCACGGACCTCGCCAGAGGACCCCGGACCGGGAAGGGCGGGTCCGCCACGTGTGACGGGGACTGTGCCGTCACGGGCGCAGTCGGGGCCCGGCGCATTCGCTGTGCCGCCGGGGCTTTCGGGAGCCGTGTTGATCTCCACCCGCGGAACGCCCCTGATTCCAGTAAGCGTCGCACCCGCGACGATGTCAACCGGGCCATGGGCGACATCTGGCGCCGCAAATCCGCTGGTTGAGTTGTCAATTAGACAGTGCGCCAGCCCTTGGTCCCCACATTGATATTTGCTATTGCGATTAGTGGCGTGTGCCAGGGCGGGAGCGAGGACGCGCCCTGCCGGGTCGTAAGCCCCGGGCCTGAACGGCAGGGTGTCCGCCGTGTTCCTGCTCGACGCCGTCGCGGGCGTCTCCCGCGGCTGGGCAGACCCGGGGGCCGTGTTCTGGAACGGCTCACTGTCCATGAGCTGCCGTCACCTCGTGGTCGCAGCCTGGACCGAGGCTGGCGGCCGAGGTGGAAAGACCGGCTCAGGGGCGGTGCAGGGTGACGACCGAGGGGGTGTCAGGGTCTCCCTTGACGACGAACAGTTGCGGCCGGTCGGCCGTGCCGGCCGCCTGCCAGTCGCGGAGGGCGCCGCAGCCCTGGATCGTGAGCGTGATGCGGTCCCGCGGTCCGCCGTGGGCCGGGCGGCCGGCCTCGGGCTGCGGCGCGAAGGTCCACGTCCCGGTGCCGTCGCAGGAGTCCCACGGCCCGGCGTTCTCGTCGACCAACGGCAGGTTGATGCCCTCGGCCTCGCCGTTCTCGTCCAGTCGCAGCCGGTACGCGCCACCGCCGCCGTACCAGTCCCCGACGTACGCGCTCCGGTCGAGCCGGGGCGGCTCGTAGGCGTGCCAGTGGGTCCATTGCTGGAGGCACCCGCCGACCACGGTGAGGAGCAGGGCCGCTCCGGTGACAGCGCCGATCCGGGCCGCCATCGCGCTCCACCCCAGCGACCGGTGGTGCGCGTACCAGGCCGCCGTCACCGGGAGGAGTCCGGTGCCCGCGATCCAGGCCACCGTCCACCCGACCGGGACGTCCCACACGGAGGCGGCCCACGCCGTGTGGGCCGCGGTGACCGCGGCGGCCCCGAGCGCCGCTCGCAGCGCCGCCCACGGCGGAGCCGTCAGGAGCCGGGCCAGTGCCATGGCGGGCAGGGTGAACAGCAGCCAGTGCAGGTACCCGGCGAGGACCACGAGGAGGAGCACCCGGGGGAGCCAGGTGAGGGCGCCACCGGCGAAGCCGATGCCGTGGTCGTCGCGCATGCCGGCGGTGGCGAGGAAGACCGCTCCCGCGACGACGAGCTGCGCCATGAAGGCCAGCTCCGCCCCGGTCGCCAGGTACGACCATCGTCCGCCGCGCGCTGGAGCGGCCGCCTGCGGACCCGGCTGCAGGCCCGGATGCGGCCCGTACGTCTCTGTCATCCCGATGTCCCCCGCCCCGAATTGAACGTGTTCAATTACCGAGGACCATACACCTTTTACACGGTGTCAGGACATCGACCCCGTCTGCATCTCCCGGACCGCGGCCGGATCCGCGTCTGCGGACGTGGAGGCCGCAGCGGGCTCGACAGGGTGCGACCCGCGCTCGCGTCGAAGGTTCGCGCGATGACCGAGGGCGCTGAGGAGCGGACTGGTCATCAGCGTCGTGATGACGGCCATCAGCACCAGGACGGTGAACAGGCGCTTGTGGATGACGCCCGAAGCCAGGCCGAGGTTGAGGGCGATGAGTTCGGTCAGGCCACGTGTGTTGAGCAGGACGGCGACGGTCGCGCTCGATTGCCGGGACAGGCCACCGAGGCGGGCACCGAGGTATCCGCCCCCGAGCTTGCCCGTGCAGGCGACGGCGCAGACCACCGCGAGGAGCACGAAGTCGCCGAGGCGCAGCGATCCGACGTCGAGGGCGAGGCCGGTGGTGATGAAGAACAGCGGGAGGAGCAGGGATTCGACCGCGTGGACGGAGGCGGTCAGGAAGGGAAGGGCGGGGCGATCAGAGCTTGGGCCGGAGCCTGGACCGGAGCTTGGAGCGGAGGAGGTTGGATCCGGGTGGGGCATGGCGGCACCCGCGAGCAGACCGCCGAAGACCGCGTGCAGTCCGAGGGCGGTGGTCGCTGCCGCCGCACCCGCGGCGAGGGCGAACGCGACGGGTAGCTGATAGGGCGTCGCGGCGGAGTCGCGCATCCAACGGCCCAGCAGGGGCCTGACGACGCCGAGCAGCGCCGCGGCGAGCACGAGCAGCAGGACGAGCCGCAGGCCCACCCGCTGTACCCCTGCCCGCTGCCCGCCGGTGGACACGGCGCCGAGCGTGATCGCCGCGAGGGCGAGCCAGGCCAGCACGTCCATCAGGCCCGACGAGGCCAGCGCCACGGTACCCGCGCGCGTGCCGTCGAGAGCCCGGTCCCGGACGATCGCGGCGAGCACCGGCAGCGCGGTGATGGAGACGGCCACCGCCATGAAGAGGACGAAGGTGCCGCTGCCGGCATGCGGTTCTCCGGCGGCGCTGAACCCGGCGCGCCCCAGCACGGCCATGGCCGCACCGAGGCCCATCGGCACCACAAGGGCGCCGATCGCGACCCCGGCTACGGCGGGACCGGCCGCTTGGCGGCGGTGCGCGGTCAGTTCGTGTCCGACGGAGAACATGAACACCGTCACCGCGACCTGCCCGAGCATGCCGAGGTACGGCAGGACGTGCGCCGGGAAGAGCCTCGCGGTCGGATCGCCGGGCAGCCGGCCGAGCAGGCTCGGGCCGAGCGCGATCCCGGCCAGGATCTGTCCGATCACCGGGGGCTGCCGCAGCGCACGTGCCCCTGCACCGAACAGCGCGCACGCGAACGCGGCCACGCCGAGCGCGGCGAGAACCGCGGCGGTCGTCGAGTCGTCGGGCATCGTGGACCCGCCTCCTTGGGTGATCACAGTGCACGTACCGGGCGGACGACCGGGCAGGTCAGGTCAGGTGAGGGCAGGCCGTCATGAGGGCGTCGGGGCGTTGGGCGGGAGTGCCTCGGTGGGCACCTCTGTCTCGGCGCGGGACGGCGTGTCGGAGGCGGCCGCCGGGACCGTGACGGGGCGGCCGCCCCGGAAGCGGTAGCGGGCTCTACGTACCGCCGTGTCCGCCGCGTCCAGCAGGTATCCGTACACGAAGATCGCGATGACGCCATGAGTGCGCAGGTTGAGAACCCACTTCAGGCGTGTGTTGACGCTCATCGGAATCCAGTGCGTCAAGGGGCGACGAGCCGAAGGCCGCCGTAGCGCCGCGGGCGCGATCCGGTCGAGCGGCGAGACGTCCACGACGCGTGTGGCGCGGGCCGTGAACACGCGCCACAGCCGCGGCAGCGGACGCGCGATCGAGATCTGGCAGTGGAAGCCGGGGACCTCACTGCCGTGGTCCAGCCGCCACCGCGCCCGTTCGGCGATCTTCCGTTGCACGTGGGACTGGACGCGTTGCACCGTCTCCGGAGGAAGCCAGGCCCAGGGCTGGGACCTGCTGTAGAACAGGCGCTTGCTCAGCCGGCGGCGCAACCGCTGTTCACGCGCGCCCTCGCGCTTCGTCTCGCCGTCGGTCTGCACGAGCCAGGTGGCGAAGTCCGAGCGCGCGGTCCCGGTCGACCAGAGCACGACCAGGTCCGCCAGATGCGTGAGCAGGAAGTAGCGCGGGTCGTGGATGGCCCGCGTGAACTTCTCGCGCAGCATGTTGCGGATCATCAGCCAGTCCTGCCGCGCGTTGCGGTTGATCCGGTCGATGTACGCGTGATCGAGCGTGCCGCCGCGCACCTGTGCCTCGATGACGTTCGTGAGGTGCCACAGCTGCTGGCAGGAGAGGCCGATGCCCTGGCTGTAATAGGCGTCGATGATCGAGGAGGAGTCCCCGACCATGCCGTAGCCGTGCGGGTGCACGAACGTGTCGGTCATGTACTGGGTGTTGCGGTACATCCGGAACTCCAGCAGCCGCTGCTCGGTCAGCACGTCGCGCAGCACCGGATAGCGGTCGATCAGACCGAAGAATTGCTCGCGGGGCTTGTCGCCGGGCAGCGGGGTGCGCTGGTCGAAGATCACGCCGACGCTGATGCGGTCCTTGGACAGACGGATGACCCAGATCCAGTAGCCCTCGCCCCACAGGTGGACGGTGTACTTGTCGCGCGGGGTCGATCCGCCGTTCGGGTCCTTGTACTCCCAGACCGGCGCGAACTGTTCGTCGGTGACGTCCGTGAACTGGCCCCAGATCGAGGTGGTCTGGAATCCGTCCCGCGCGATGATCTCCTTCTCGACCGCGTGACCGAACTTGCGCGCGAGCATCCGGTTGCGCCCCGAGCAGTCCACGATCCAGTCGGCGACCACCTCCCCGGTGTCCGAGGCGTCGTGGTTCCTCCAGGACACCGTGTTCGGAGCGTCCGCCTCGACGTGTACGTCCACGACGCGTGCGCTGTCGAGGAAGCGGATCCGGGGATGCTCACGCACCGTGGCGCGGATCTCGTCCTCGGCCTCCGGGCGCACGATCTGCTGGTCCACCGCCAGGCAGCGGAACCACAGCTTGTCCTCGGCGCTCCGGTAGAGATAGTGGTCCCGGTGGTCCTCCGACTGCTGGGTGAGGGTGTGCTCGCTGAGGGGCGCGATGCTCCATTCGCTGCGCGGGGCGAAGCTCTCGGCGCCCTCCATGCCCTCGGTGAACCAGACCCCGAGCTTGACGAAGCACTCCTCGTCGAGGAACGTGTCGAGTCGGCCGATGGTGCGCGGCAGGGCCGTGGACACCAGGAACGACTCGCCGACCTTGAAGCTGCGCTTCTGGTGGACGATGTCGTCGATCAGCACGACGTCGATGCCGCGCTGCGCCAGCGACAGGGCGGTGAACATACCGATCAGCCCGGCCCCGATGACCACGGTTTCCGCACGCACGGCTTCCGCACGCACGGCTTCCGAACGCACGGGTTCCTGCGGCGCGCTCACAGCCGGCCTCCCAGCAGGTCGAGGGCGCGCCGGGTGTCCCCGTCGAACGCGTCGCGGACCGGCAGCCAGCGCTCGAGCACCCGCACCGCGGCGTCGGCGGCGTCGCCCGGGAGACCTTCCTCGCGCAGGGCATCGGCACAGCGCGTGAGCTCGGGCCCCCATCGCCAGGCGCGGGACGCGACGCTGGGCAGCATGTCGTCCTCGAGTACTTCGGTCAAAGGCGAACGGGTTATCAACGAGGCCTCCCCGACGAGGGGTTCGATGACGCCGTGGGCGTCTGCGTATGCGTAGGCGATGCCGGCCAGCACGTAGGCGGCCTTCTGATACGTGGCGTAGGACGTCTTGAGGGCTGAGGCGGCACCGAGCGCACCGCCGGTCTCCAGCGCCCGGATCCCGGTTCCCTCGAAGAGCGAGATGATCCGCGCGACATCGTCCGTGTCACCGGCGAGGTGCAGCCGGACGCCCGGAGCGTCCTGGGGGCAGGGTCCGATGATGCAGCCGTCGACGACGCGGACGTCCGCCGCCGAGAGTTTCCCGGCCAGGTCGAGCAGCACGCCGCGGGTCGTGCCGTTGGCGTCCAGGAACAGTCCCCGGAAACCGGTCTCGACGACCGCCGCGGCGACCCGCGGCGCTGCGTGCGGCGGGCAGATCGAGACGATCACGTCACTGCGCGCGGCGAGTTGCGCGAGGTCGTCCACCGCCTCCAGGCCGAAGTCCTCGGCCCGTCGCGCCGTGGCGGCGCTGCGCTCCGCTCGGCACCACAGCACACGGTGACCCGCGTCAGCCAGCGCGCCGCCGAACCCGCCGCCCATCCGGCCGGGGTGGAGCAGGCCGACCGTCGCGGCATCGGCATGGCTCATCCGTGCCCTCCTTGTGAACCGAAGTCCGTTGCACCCAGCAGTACATGACGCGAAAACGGAACTCGATCCTTTGAATCCTTCGGCCACACGGAAGCTTGCGCAGACAGGAAATTCGGCTACACCTTCCCGGGACTCCGCGCTGGGCCGACCGCCGTCGTTAGCCTCGGACCGCGTTGGCCGCCCACGAATGTGCCGGCAGCTGGCATCACTTCAGGATCAGAACCGGAATCACTTCAGGATCAGCAGGGGAGAACATGTCGAGCGACTTCGCATCCACCGTCACCCGCGGCGCGTCACGGGCCCGCCGGTACCTGAGGGACCACGGCCTGCCCTACAGCGATGAGATCGAACTCAGCTCCTCGGGAGCGGAGTTCACGGACGGCGGGCACTACGGCGTCGAGATCCCGGTCGTCAACAGCTTCAAGGTGCTCGACGCGACGCTCCGCCTGCTGCAGGCCGAGGGACTGCCGGTCACCCGTTTCAACGAGACGCTCGGCGCGATGCTGCTGTCCGACTCCGAGGTCAAGGACATGCTCGAGCTGTGCCGGGTGAACGGCGTCGGCATGGTGTTCGCGCTCGGCCCGCGCCCGGAGTACGACCGCAAGGCGGCCTTCTACCGCGGCGGATTCGGTGCCTCCCAAGGGCGGCGGATCAACAACAACGACGCGATCGCGCAGAGCGTCGAGGAGGCGTACCGGCTGACCGAGCTGGGCTGCCGCGGCCTGATCGCGTACGACCTCGGCGTCATCAGACTGCTGTCGGACATGCGCGCCGCCGGCGAGCTGCCCGCCGACCTCATGCTCAAGGCGTCCTCGCACTGCATCGTGTCGAATCCGATGACCTCGCGGATCTACGCGGAGAACGGCGCGGACAGCGTCACCACCACCCACGACCTGGGGCTCGCGGTGCTCCAGGAGATCCGTAGGGGCTCCCCGGAACTGACCATCGATCTGCCGACGGACGTCTACGGCAGCAAGGGCGGCTTCATCCGTTTCTACGAGGTGCCCGAACTGGTGCAGATCTGCGCGCCGATGATGCTGAAGATCGGGGCGAGCGCCCAGTCCCACCCGCACGACCCGGTCAACGAGAACACCATCCGCCAGCGCGTCCAGCGTGTCGCGCTGTGCCTGGAGTACCTGGCCAAGTCCGGTATCGAGGCGAAGTACATCAGCGACCTGTCGCCGCACCGCTGCGTGCCCGCCCAGGCATGAGACTGGTCGACGCGCAGGTCCACATCTGGGGCGCCGACACACCGGCCCGGCCGTGGCCCGCCGGTGGCGTGGCGACCGCCCACCGTGCCGCGCCGGTCACGGCGGACGAGACCCTCGCGGTGCTGGACGCCGCGGGGGTGCACCGCGCGGTTCTCGTACCGCCGTCCTGGGAGGGCGACCGCAACGATCTGGCCTGGGCGGCCGCGGTACGGCACCCCGACCGGCTGGCGGTGATGGGGCGGATCCCGCTGACCGGACCCGCGAACGCGGAGCTGCTGGCCCGCTGGCGGGACCGCCCGGGCAGCCTGGGCGTCCGGATCACGCTGCACCGCGATCCATGGCGGGCCCAGTTCCGCGCCGGCGACCTGGACTGGTTCTGGACCGCGGCGAACGCCGCCGCGCTGCCGGTCATGGTCTACGCACCCGGCATGAGCGCGGCGCTGGGCGAGGTCGCCCGGCGCTTCCCGGACCTGCGTCTGATCGTCGACCACCTGGCCGTGCCGGTGGACGCCAGGGCCCCCGAGGCGTTCGCACACCTCACCGACCTGATCGCGCTCGCGCGGCATCCGCGGGTCGCGGTCAAGGCCACGGCAGCGCCCTGCCATTCGCGGCTGCCGTTTCCGTTCCGCGACCTCCACGAGCCCTTGGAGCGAGTCTTCGACGCCTTCGGTCCGCGCCGCATGCTCTGGGGCAGCGACTGGACCCGACTGCCGTGCCCCTACCGCGAGAACGTCGAGCTGTTCACCGCCGCCCTGCCGTTCCTGAGCGCGGCCGACCTCCAATGGATCATGGGGGACGCGGTCCTGGACTGGCTGGACTGGCCGACCGACCCATCGGGGGACCCGACTTCCGACTCAGTACGAGGGTGCGGGGTTGCGCGGCCGAAGCCGTAGGAAGTCGCTGCCGAGCTGTGGGCTGTGATCGAGCCGCTGTCACCGAAGGTGGAGTTCAGCGCCGCCACTCCTCCGCTGCCCGTCGATCCGACCCTCTTCAAGGTGCAGGGGAAGGACCACGGAGACGCACGAACCGCCCAGGTCCTCCACATGGACGGCGGGAGTCCCAGGCCCTTCGTCGTGCGGCTGGAACCTGACGCGCACCCGTAAGCCGTCGTCACCGTCCGAGAGGCTGATCAGTTCCACCGTGCAACCCTCCGCTCTGCCCGCCTTCGTCCGCCAGGGCTCATCGTGCTGAACCAGACTCCCGTCACTCCAGCGGTCCGGGCCCTGAGGAACCAGGCCCGCCCGCACGGATTCGGGTCGAGCGGGGCTCAGACCGGCTGGGGGCCGGCGGGGGAGGCCGCGAGGCCTTCGGTGAGCCCGGCGTCCTGGGCGATGAGGGCGGCACGCACGCGGTTCCCGCAGCCGAGCTTGGTCAGCAGGCGGCTGATATGCGCCTTCACACCACCTTCGCTCAGGTGGAGCGCCCGTCCGATCTCGCTGTTCGCCATCCCCTGGGCGACGAGCGTCAGGACCTCGCGCTCCCGCGGGGTGAGGCCGCCGATGAGATCCCGCGCCCGTTCGACACGATCGGTGTCGATCCTGGCGACGCTGGCGAGAACGTGCTTGGTGACCTCCGGGCACAGGACCGCTCCGCCCATGGCCACCACCCGTACCGCCGCGACCAGGTCCCGCGGGTCGCCGCTCTTGAGCAGGCAGCCGGCGACACCGGCCCGCAGGATGCGGTCGAGGTGGCCGCCGCCCGGCGAGGAGGTGAGCACCACCACGGCTGTGGCGGGGGACAGGCGGCGCACGGTGTGGGTGAGCCAGGCCCCGCGGGTGCCCGCCATGCCGCTGTCGATCAGCAGCACGCCGAGCCGGTGGCGCAGCGTCATCTCGATCGCGGCACGTTCGTCGCCGGTGTCCGCGACGACGTCGATGCCGTGGGCCGGCTCGAGCGCGGCTCGGATGCCGCCGCGTACGAGTACCTCGTGATCGGCTATGCCCACGGCGACAGTCGTCTCGGTGCGCTGGACGATGCCGCCGCGTGGTGTCCGGTGAGGCAGTGCCGAGCGCCGCGCGGCGGGGGCGGCGGCGGTTCGGACGTCCCCCACGGCGGTCGGCCTCGTGACGCCGACCGGGCCGAACGGCCACTCGGTCCGGGGCGGGGGTTGTGTCATGTCGACTCCTCACGAACGCATGGTGCGTCGGGCAGCGCTCCCGGCACCGCTGCCGGTCTCTGCCCGCCAGGACGGGACGGGATGTACCTCGATGCGGGGGCCATGGGCATCGTCATCACCGGGCAGCCCGATGCGGAGCCGCTCTCGACGCGACCGAAACACGACGTTGGTTCGGTCGGAAGGGGTGTGCCGTCCGGGCCGGTCCGGGCAGTGGAATCGCCACGGCGGCGGGGCACGACGGGACGGGGGGATCGGTTGCGGCCCTACAGGGGTCTGTTTCTGATGGAATGTCCGGTGCTGTCGCGTGGGTGTTCGTCGAGGAACGGCACGTCTCCGGTCACCTTGTGGCCTGTCGCCTCGACGGGGTGGGCGTTCTCGTCACCCGCGACGGCCAGGGGACGCGTCGGTGCGTTGGTCCTGGTGTGTTCGACACAGACCCTCCACATGTGTTGCCGCTGGTCCGCGAGCCGCACTCGGTGACCATTGGTATATACCACCTCTCGTCGCTTCTCGGCCACCCCCTGATGCCCCTCACCCGGTCGGACGGCGACATCCTGACTGGTCGAAGGATTCGTCCCGGCCCGCACGCGGCGGTCGGCGTGCGCGCCGCGCCACCGCGGGTAGGCGGCCCCCCGTACGCATACCGGCTCCTCGTACGGGTATCTCTCGAGGGCGGACCAGGCGGCGCAGGGAACCGCTACGGAGCCCGGGAAGGTGCGGCATGGGCCAGCTCACGCTGTCCGCCCCGTTCGACAAGTACAGCTGGCGGGCCAGGATCCGGCCGGTGCTCCTCGCCTCGCTGCCCCTCGTGCTGCCGGTCGCCGCGGCCCTGCCCGGCCTGCCCCGCGCCCAACTGCTCTGGTCGCTCGCACTGCTCGGCGGAGTGCCCCTGCTCGCCGACCAGTTGGGGCGCAGCCGGGGGAAGCGGATCGAGAGCGGGCTGTTCCACTCCTGGGGCGGCAAGCCCAGCGTCCAGTTGCTGCGCTGGCGCGGGCCCACCGACCGGCCGCGCCTGGCCTACCTGCACGCCCGCATCCAGCAGATCACGGGTACGGCGCTCCGGCTGCCCACGGAGAGCGAGGAGCGCGAGAGACCGGAGGAGGCCGACCAGATCTACGACGCCGCCGGACTGGTCCTGCGCGCTCGGGCCCGGGGCCTGCCCGGGACCGAGCTGGTGCTGGAGCAGAACTGCGAGTACGGCTTCCGTCGCAACGCCCTGGGCCTGCGGCCGTACGCGCTGGTGATCGCCGCGGCGGGCCTGCTGGCCGTGGTGGCCTGGGTGTTCGTCCCGTCCGGCCATCTCGGGCGCCCCGAAACCGCGTTGCTGGCGGTGCTGGTGGTGGCCGAGGCGGCGCTGATGGTGTTCTGGTCCGTGCTGGTGCGGGCCCGCTGGGTGGAGTCCGCGGCCTGGCTCTACGCCCAGCGGCTGCTGGAGACCTGTGCGGTGCCGGACCAGAGCGCGCTGCCCGGGGCCACCGGTGGCTGAAGTGCGTTCAGGGCGGGGGCAGCCGGCCTCGGGTGACCGTTGATCCCCGGACCAGGAGGGCGATGCCCTCGGCGTCGTCCAGGGGATACCGCGTGGACCGCAGGCCGCAGCGGCGCAGGGACGGGTCCCGGTAGCGTTCGGTGCTCGGGGAGCGGTGGTTGAACCAGAGCGTGGCACCGGGCCCCGGTGGCCGGTCGTGCAGGAGGATCCGGGCGACCGCCGCCAGGTCGGGGTGCGTGGACCGGCCGGACCGCAGGCGTGTGTCGTGACCGCGGCCGCCGTTCGTGGAGAACAGCCAGTGCCGGCAGTCGAGGGCGCCGAGGAGCGCCGGGCTGACGTTGTGGGCACTGCCGTGGTGCGGCACCTTGCACAGCGCGACCGGACAGTCGCCGCCGGGCCATCGCCGGTCGAGCGACTGGACGAGGGTCTCCGCGTGGGCATCGGCCCCGAACAGCACACGGCTGCCGTCGGCGTGCTCGGCGAGGAAGGCGATGCTGGAGCCGTTGGCCGGGTTGCGGTCCCGGCTGTAGGGGCGGTCGGCGATGATCTCGGCCAGCCTCTGCGGGGTCAGGGCGGTCCCGCCGCCGTCCGGTGTCGACCCGAGGACGTCCCGGGTCTCGTCCCCGGTGGCGTCGCGCGGATCCGGCCAGTGCCTGAGCAGCTTGTCCACCTTGGCCTGAGTCGGGGACAGCAGGGTGAGCCGTAGGCCGCGCGGCTCGAACACGGGGAGCGGGCCGTCGTCCGGTACGACGATGGCGTCTCCCCGCGCCTCGCGGTTCCACGGCAGACCGCTCTCCGTCAGCCGGTCCACCAGGAGGTTGGCGCTGCGGGCGCCCAGGGTGTCCCGAGCGCCCATGTGACGGTGGCTGTTGAACCAGATGTCGCGCGTGCTGAAGTGCTCGGGGGGCGCGGAGAGCAGGGGCAGCAGGCCCGTGATGTGGTCGTCGTCGATGTGGGTGCACACCACCAGCTCGAACTCCCGTGCGGCCGGGTCTGCGGGCTGGCGGTCGAACCGTGCCTTCAGCCCGGCGGGCAGGGTGTTCCGGGTGCCGGGGCCGCCGTCGACGAGCATACGGCGGCGGTGCGGGCCGTCGTCCCACTCCACCCACAGGCAGTCGCCGTGTTCGGCGGGCAGGGCCTCCACACTGATCACGGTCGCCCCACCGGGGTCGCGGACGGCCGCCGCACCAGCAGCATGCCGCCGTCGCCATGAGCGCTGTAGAGCAGCCCGAGCAGGTTGTGGTGCTCGGTGAGCAGTTCATGGCTCACCTGGTGCAGCGCGGTGCCGAGCGGCACGCCCGCGAGCAGCCGGTCGAAGAAGCGCCGGGCCCACTCCGTGCCGAACCCCATCGGCACCCTGGCCTCCGTGCAGATGACCCCGCGTGCCCCCTTGGCCAGGAAGTAGGGCGGGAACCCCGCGCGCCGCACCGGCCAGGGCGAGGCCGACTCACACGTGTTCAGCACCACCAACGGCGCACCGGGCAGGGGCTCTTCGTACGGTGCCGTGTTCCGCACCTTCTTCAGCCACAGCCGCCGGTCACCGGTGAGGACCATACGGGTGTCCTCGGACGGCTGGTCCTCGCCCTCCTCCAGGTGGCAGTAGAAGTACCAGAGCGCGTCCGGCTCCCTCGGCCCGATCAGGGCACGGGTCACCTCCTCGCTGGCGTAGAGCGTCTCCGCCCGGTTCGGGAGGCGTTCGCGCCAGTAGTCGAGCTGTCCGGACACCAGGGTCCGGGGACGGTCCGTGCCAGAGAGGTCGATGTCGGAGTTGACGGCGAGGAGCGCGCGGAGCGTGTCGGGCGAACCGCACGCCTCGGGCGGCCGGTGACGCTGGCCGGAGCTGAGGGGGACCAGGGTGATGCGGCTGCCGAGACCGAGGAGGCGGGTCGGGCTCAGCTCGTCCTCCCGGTAGCGGTCGGCGACGTACATCAGGTGCCACGGGAGACAGAGTTCGTCGGAGACGATCTCGATGCGCGGGGGAGGTGTGGCCCGTTTCTCGGCCGCGTCGACCGCGCGCAGCAGTATGTCGCCGAGCTTGCGCAGGTCCTCGCTGCCGCCCGGTGCGCGGAACAGGGCGCGGAAGAAGTCGGCACCGTGCTCGGCCAGTGTCCGCAGTCCCTGCTGGTACACGTCTTCCGGGATGGTCAGCGACGTCTTGTACACACCACCTCGTGGGCCGTCCAGCAGCTGCCCGAGCCCCTTGCGGACCTCACGGATCACGGACGACAGCTCGGTGACGTCGTGCGGCAGACGGGCGAACGCGGCGCCGGTACGGTCCTGGACGCACAGCTGATGGCCGCCGCCCCCGGACATCAGGGTGATGCTGAGGTCCGGGCCCGAGCCGTCACCCGTGGTCAGCGGGGGCAGCAGGGCGCACTGCTCGACCGTCCCCGCCGAACGCAGGGTGAGCCGCAGCACCTGGGAGACCCGGGCGGCGCCGTGCGTGAAGCGGGCCAGCAGAACCGCCGTCCGGTCCGTCCTCCGCAGGACCACCTCGAAGACCGCCGAGGCGGTCCCGGAGACGGAGACGGAGGTGGGCACGTTCCGGTGGACGGTGAGCCGGGTGCGGACGGGCCGGATCGTGACGGCGTCCGGATCGCCGTGCAGGGTGACGTCAAGCGCCGCGCTGTCCTCGCCGGCGGCCGGGACGAGGTCGAGCTGTGCCGCCGCGAAGGCGAAAGGGTGGTCGTGGCGGTCCACGGTGAAGGCGAGGGTATGGACCCGTCCGGCCTCGAAGGGCGCGCCGGGCGGGTGCCCTTCGAACACGGCGCTGATCCACTGCTCGTGCGGCGCGGCGGCCAGCTGGCGGCAGAGTTCGCTCAGGTCCGCCGTGTCGTCGGGCTCCCCCTTGGGGGCGCGTCGGGGGTCCCTTGCCGCCGGCTCCGCGAGCAGCGCGCGCACGCGGGGATGCGGGAGGAACAGCCGCAGCAGCCTGCCCACACCCCGCTTGCGCTCGGCGTCGGTCGTGGCCGAGGCGAGCAGGCCGATCTCTTCCAGCGCCCGGGGGCGCAGCGCCGACCAGCCGGGTCCGACCAGCTCCGGCAACCGGGGCCACTGCGCCACCAGTTCGGCCACGGCGTCCCGCGCCGTCACCGGACTCCCCCTTCTTCCGGGGAGGCGGCGGCCGTGCCGTGGTACGCGAACCCCGCCCAGGCGGCGGGGTGCCGGAACGGCCGGTGCCCGGGCGCCGTGTCCTGCCACAGCACCTGCTGTGCCTCGACGGCGAGTCCGACGGGCAGCAGCGCCCCCGGCACCTCGTCCAGGGCCTCCGCGACCAGCCGTTCGATGTCCGCCCTGGTCACCGCCGAGAGCCACAACTGTGCCTCGCGCAGGGCCACCGCCGGGTCGGCGCCCCGGCCGAGCAGACGATAGAACCGGCACATCACCAGGCTGCTCGACAGGTCCGCGAGGTCCCAGGTGCTGCACACCACCGCCTTCGCCCCGGTCAGCAGGAACGCGGTTCCGAAGCCCAGCAGTTCGTCGGCCAGCGACTCCGTGGCGACACCGGTGGAGCAGCAGGACAGCACGACGAGGCCGAGGCCGGGCGCGACGAGGTCCAGGACATCGGTGATCGTCAGCCGGTGCGGGGCGCCGAGGTCGATCCACGAGTGCAGCGGGTCGTCGGGGTTCCAGTAGGCGTGGCAGGCGAAGTGGGCGGTCGTGGCGTCCCGGAGCGTCGCCAGCAGCCAGGTGGTGCGGTCTCCGCCGTCGGGTTCCGGGTACCGGGCGCCGAGCCGCGCGGGCAGTGCCTCCGGTTCGTGCAGCGCGCAGTCCAGCCCGCCCCGGGGGTCGGTGACGGCGACCACGCCGGGGCGGTCGGGGACCGGCGCGCTGCCGGTGGCGGCCCACCGGCCCGGGATGTACCGGACCACCGCGAGGTCGAGCCAGCAGTCGGACGCCGTACCGTCCTCCGGTCCTTTCTCCGTTCCGACCTCCGCTCCTTCCTCCGCCGGAGGCCGCAGCGCGTGCAGCGGCAGCCCGCCCAGCAGGCCCGACGTGACCACCTCGATGTCGCCGAGCCCCGCCTCCCGCAGCAGCTCCCGCGCGGGCACGAGCACCGCCGGGCCCAGGGCCGCGCTCACCGCGTCCAGGGCCTCGGCCAGTTCCTCGTGGGTGCCGGCCGCGCGGACCGCGGTGACCAAAGGGCGCAGGTCCGCTGCGGTCAGCGGGGTGAGCACCCCGTACGGCGCGTACCCCGGCCGCACCAGAACGACCCAGCTCGCGTGCGGTCCCGTGCCCACGTACAGCGTGGGCCGACCGGTGGGCGGGGATCCGTCCCGGCCGGCTCGCGCGGCCGGCGTGTCCCGCAGCAGACGGGCACGGGAACGCTCGATCGCGGTCACGGCGGCTGCGGTGTCCTTGTTCAGGATGTGCGCGACGACCAGGGAGCCCACGAGGTCGGCGCCCTCGCCCAGTTCGGCGAGGCGGGTCGCGTGGGTGTGCGCGTCCTGGTAGAGCCGTTCGACGGCGTCGAGAGCCGTCTCCAGCACCGAGGCGGCCGGACCGGACTCCCCGTCGCGCAGCAGCATCCGCCCCAGGTTCGCGGCGATGACCGACCGCACCCCCGGTGACCGCTCCGGATCGGCGGCCGACAGCAGCTCCCGGAGCAGTTCCCGGGCCCGCGCCAGGAACTCCGGGCGGTCGTCGGCGCAGGCCGCGAGGCAGGAGGCGTGGTTCGCCCCCACCCGCAGACGTTCCTCGTGGCCGGGAGGCAGGTGCCGGACCGCCTCCTCGTACGCCTGCCCGGTGAGCCGTACGGCCACGTCGCGGTCGGAGCCCCCTGATCCGGTCGCCGTGGCCCCGGTCATGGACCGGTCCCTCACATGGGAGAGCACACCGCCGATGTTGGACAGGGTGCGGATGCGGCCGGGATCGCCCTCCCGCAGCGTGGACTCCAGCCGTACGGCGGCCCGCCGCGCCGCTTCGGCCACTTCGGCGGCGGACATCTCGGCGGGGGCCAGCAGATGCAGCCGATAGGCGGAGTTGACGAGGTTGGCCACCGGCTGGGCCAGCTCCAGCGCGCTCAGCAGTTCCGGGGCGCGCGGATCGTCCACGACCTCGGTGTAGAGCCGGTGGGCCTCGCGGACGGCCGCCACCACGTTGCCCGCGCGGCGGTTGCGCAGCGCCGCCGCGGTGCTCAGCAGGAGCAGCAGCTCGCCGCGGCGGTCGCGGGGGGCGAGTCGGCGGTGGACGTGGAGGGCGTCCCGGTACAGGGTGATCGCCCGTTCCTGATTGTCGGTGCGGCCCTGCCGGTTGTGGTTGACCAAGGCGTTCGCCCAGTTGTGCAGAGCTGTCGGCAGCGCCCGGTCGCCGCTGGTGGCGAGTGCTCTCGCGGCCTGCTCCAGCAGGGCCAGGGCCTGCCGTTCGTTGTCCGCCGGGTCGCCCTGCTGGCGTTCCAGGAGCAGGGCCGCGTAGTCCTGCCGGGCGGTCTGGGTCACCGCGTGGTCGTCGCCGAACACCTCGGGTGCGAGGACGATCGCCTCACCGGCGGCCTCGAAGGCGGCGGCCAGCGCGGCCGGGGTACGCCCGTGGGCCGTGCTGACGCGTGCGGCGTAGCTGATCAGGGCGGCCACCAACAAGGGTGCGCAGTCGGGGCGTTGCCGTAGAGCGTCGATCAACTCCCGGATCGCCGGAGGGCGTTCGGGGGCGAATGCGTCCCAGCCTTCCGTCGCCCGGTCCAGGAGCTCCGCCGTCCGCGGATCCAGCCCGTCCTGGCCGGTGGGCGGGATCGCCCCCAGGCGTAACCGCCTCAGCACACCGGCCCGTTGCCGGACCCGCTCGAGGGCCTCGGGGTCGACCTGGAGGGCGGCGGTGCGGGTGGCGAGTTCGTCGACGACCACCGACCACACCGGGTCCAGGAGGACACCTGTCCGTGTCGCCTCGGCGACGGCCCCGGCCTCCGAGGGATGCTGGACGAAGGCGGCGAACGCCGTGTGCAGTGGCGGCGCGGACACCATCGTGGAGAGCTGGGCGAGCCAGGACCGCTCCTGATCCGTCCAGGCTTCCTCCGGGGCCAGGTCCAGACCCGACAGCGCACACAGCGCGAACCCCGTGTAGCGGCCGGCGAGCGCCGCCGCGTCGCCCAGCGCCGTCACGACCGGGGCCGAGACCCGGCCCTCCGGAGTGCGGGGCACCGCCGGATGCCCCAGGACGGCCCGCAGCACCACGCCGTCCTGTTCCGGGTCGGTGTGGAACGGCAGGCACAAGAGGACGGACGCCGGATCGCCCGGACGCAGCACGACCACGGGGGTGTCGAGCGGAATCCCCTCGCCGCACGCGTGGCAGAGCACGGTGGGAGCGCAGCGCGCCAGCAGTTCCACGGCCTCGCGGTCACGCCAGTCGACCAGCCTCGGTACCCGATAGTCGGCCTGGTGCGCGCACTTGTCGCAGCGGAGCGGGTGATCGGCCAGCACCCGGGGGAACAGGCCCGCGAGGGGGTGGTCGGGCGTCGGGGAGCCTTGTGCGGTCTTCGGGCTGTCGGTCACTCCGGTGTGCTCCTTCCGTATCCGCCTGAATCATCTTAGAAGCACTGTTACCGGCAGGCGGGACGGGAGGGCCGAACAGCTCGGTGAGGGCGTCGGGTTGCACAACGATCGAGTCGTGCCGGAAGTAGTGGTGCCGGGTCCTGCCCCGACCCGTCAGAAGACGAACGGGCCCGGGAACAGGTACCCGCCGGCGGAGCAGTTGACGGGGAGTCCGTAGACCGTGAAGCGCAGTGAGTACGAGCCGTTGCCCATGGAGTCGAGGCTGTCTCCCGGGGACACGGCGCCGGTGAGGGGGCCGAGGGTGAACGGCTGACCTGCGCCGAGGGCGGGGTTGGAGAGGCGACCCGTGAATTCGGTCGTCTCCCCTCCGCCGTTCCTGGCGAGCGTGAGGGTGGTGGTGATGCTGTCCGCCGGGACGCCGAGCGGGGCGGTCAACGAGGTCAGGGTGAGAGTGAGCGTCGCCGATGCACCGGCCTGGGAGGCGGTGAAGTCGACGGCGGTGCCGCCCCAGGTGCCGCAGTCGTACCGGGCTGTGGCCCAGGTCGGTGTCACGGCGGCGGCACCGGGCGCCGATGCCAGGGTGCCGGCCAGCAGGCCGACGGAGGCGGCGGCGGTTCCGGCCGTACGTAAGGGCCACGTCGTGGATCTCACGGTCTGCTCCTCCTGCGGGAGATCGTGCGCACTTCTGACACTGAGTCAGCTCGGGGGCATTGACGCGCAGAAGCCTTACGGACGCAAGGGATTCTCCGCCGGTCTGTCCACCGGCGCGGCGACGGCCCACATGCGGGATCCGGTACCGGAGGGCGGCACAGCTCGACCTCGTCCCGGCGGCCGTCGATGGCCCGGAGACCCAATACCGTACGGTCACACCCGTGTTCCCCTGCCCGCGAAGGAAGCCGTCCGTGCCGAGTCCCCTCCCGCGTCTGCTCGTCCTCACCCTCGGCGGCACGATCGCCTCGGTCCCGGCCGCGGCCGGGCAAGGTGCGGCACCCCGGCTCGGTCCGGCCGAACTCCTCGCGGCCGTACCCGAGGCCGCCCGCCTCGCGGACGTCTCGCTGGAGCCGTTCCGTCAGTGCGCGTCGGGCGACCTGTCCGTCGGTGATGTCGCCGAGCTGGCCGGGCTGATCCGCGAGCGGGGCGAGGAGACGGACGGGATCGTCGTCACCCAGGGGACCGACACCCTGGAGGAGACGTCCTACCTGCTGGATCTCCTGCTCGGCCAGGACGGCCCGCCCGTGGTGCTCACCGGCGCCATGCGCAACCCGTCCCTGCCGGGAGCCGACGGCCCGGCGAACCTCCTGGCCGCGATGCGGGTCGCCGTGTCGCCCCTCGCGGCCGGGCTCGGGCCGCTGGTCGTCTTCGCGGACGAGATCCATCTGCCGCGCTTCGTGCGGAAGGTCCACAGTTCGAGCCCGGTCGCCTTCGGCTCGCCCGGCGCGGGCCCCGTGGGCCGGGTGACGGAGGACCGGGTACGCATTCCCCTCGTGCCGCGCCGTCGCCCGGCCCTGCCACGAGCGGCCCCGCTCACCGGCCCGCTGCCCACGGTCGGCATCATCAAGCTCGGCCTCGGGTCGGCACCCCTGCGGCCCGGGCACGTCGAGGGGATGGACGGCCTGGTCGTCGAGGTGTTCGGCGGCGGCCACGCACCCAGCGCCATGGTCGGGTCGCTGGCGGAGACGAACAGCCGTATCCCCGTGGTGATGGTGACCCGGACCGGCAGCGGCGAGCTCTACGAATCCACCTACGCCTACCCCGGCTCCGAGCGCGATCTCCTGGGCCGGGGAATCATCAGCGGGCGTGCCCTCGACGCGGCCAAGGCCAGGCTGCTGCTGATCTGCCTCCTCGCCGCGGACGCCGACCGCTCGCAGATCCGGGAGAGCTTCGACGGCTCCCTGTGAGGCGCCGCCCGGGTCGTCGGCCCGCTCGCCCGGAAGCCAGTCCAGGGCGAACCTGCTGCAACAACCGTTCCCAGGCACCGTCCGCCGACCACAGCCGGTGGCGCTCGTAAACGGTCTTCCAGGGACCGAACCGCTCTGGCATGTCCCTCCAACGGCTCGATCACCGACCACGCGGCATCAGATCGAGCAGAGGCGCATCATCGTCGAACCCAGCTGAGTGGGCGGCGCCCCCTGCCGGCCCCGGTGTGCGGGCGAAGCAGCGTCGACCTGCGTTGAAGGCGCACGCAGGGGTGGCGGTTCTGGTGCCGGTCAGATCAATCGATAGATCAACCGATAGATCGGTCAGATCAATCAATATGCACCAATCCGCAGGAGTGACTGTTCCGAATCCTCGAGCGTCAGGGAAGTTGGCATGGAGGACGGACGGTATGACACCTATCTCCAAGAGCGGTGCGGGGCGCAGGAGCCTCGCGACCCTCATCGCGGGTGCGCTGGCCGCCGGGGGACTCGCAGCCGCCGGTGTGGCCACGCTGGAACCGGGGGCGGCCTCCGCCTCCAGTCACCGGGAGGCCCCGCTGATCTCGGGACAACCCCGGTACGACAACACGGACGTGTACGCCTTCGTCAGTCCGGACAGTCCGGCGACGACGACGATCATCGCGAACTGGATCCCGTTCGAGGACCCGGCGGGCGGCCCGAACTTCTACACGTTCGCGGACGACGCCCAGTACGACATCCACATCGACAACAACGGCGACGCGCAGGGCGAACTACTGCTGCGCTACACCTTCACGACGCACACGAAGTCAAAGAAGACGTTCCTGTACGCCACGGGCCCGGTCACCGACCTGGACGATCCGGACCTGAACGTCACGCAGACCTACGACATCGAGCTGTTCAAGCTGCACAACCAGGAGGTCGTGTCGAAGACGAAGCTCGCCGACGACGTACCGGTGGCTCCCTCGAACGTCGGCAAGGCGTCGATGCCGGACTACGGCACGCTGCGCCGGCAGGCGGTCCGTCAGCTCGCCGACGGCGTCCAGACGTTCGCCGGCCAGGCGGACGACCCGTTCTTCCTGGACCTGCGCGTGTTCGATCTGCTGTACGGCGGGGACCTCTCCGAGGTCGGCAACGACACCCTCAAGGGCTACAACGTCAACTCGGTCGCCCTGCAACTGCCCACCGACATGATCACCGAGTCGAAGGACCAGCCGGTCGTCGGCATCTGGTCCACCACCCAGCGAAAGAACGCCCAGGGCTCCTACGAGCAGGTCTCACGTCTGGGCAACCCGCTGGTCAACGAGGTCGTCAACCCGCTGAAGGACAAGGACAGGTTCAACGCGTCCTCGCCGTGGAACGACGGCCAGTTCCTGAAGAACGTGACCGATCCGGAACTGCCGAAGCTCATGGAGGCCGTCTACAAGATCAAGGCGCCCGCAGCACCGCGCAACGATCTCGTCGATGTCTTCCTCAAGGGCGTCAAGGGCCTCAACCAGCCGCCGAACGTGCGACCGGCGGAGATGCTGCGCCTGAACACCTCGATCGAACCGGCCGCCCAGCCGAAACGGCTCGGTGTGCTCGACGGCGACCAGGCGGGTTTCCCCAACGGGCGCCGGCTCACCGATGACGTCGTCGACATCGCTCTGCAGGTCGTCGAAGGTGAACTGGTCGGGTCCAAGAACGACTTGGGTGACGCGGTCGACGCCAACGACCATCGGTTCGGCAACTCCTTCCCCTATCTGGCCGAACCCGTGGCGGGGTCGCGAGGCCCGCTCGCGAAGGGCACCACCGGTGGCGACGACGTCCGCAACCAGGTGGTCGACGCCCTTAGGCCGGGCGACTCCACCGACGGCGCACGCAACACGGGCCTGATCGCCGCGTCGGCGGCCACGGGCGCGGTGGGGATCCTGCTGATCGGCCTGGCCCTGACGTGGTGGCGTCGACGCACCCGGCCGCCGTACTGAGCGACACCACCCGAACGGCACACCCCACACCGGCGTCGATGTGGCCCCTGACGGACCCGGGGGCCACACACGGCGGACCCGTACAGCTCAGGCGAGGCCCGCAACCAAGCGGAAGGAGAAGTCCTGGCGGTTGGTCGTGTGGCAGCCGTAGGGGGCCAGGCGCAGCTGGACGTTCTTGTGGCACAGACAGTGGTCGGGGTTTCACCGGCTGGAGCATCACAGCGTCCGCGTACGGTGACCGCAGGGGGTCAGAAGGCGGCGTCCTGGGTGAAGGGCCAGGCCATTGACCACGGTGAGCGTGGAGTCCTCGCGGGACTCCGAGCCGCACACCTGGTCGAGCAGGTCCACGGCGGTCGCGCGGACAGCAGCGAGACAAGTCGCAGCGGGCGGGCGGACATGAGCACCGTAAGGGGTCGGCGGGTGTCCGGTCTGCTGGTCAGGGGGTGCGGCGAGCGCGTCGAGCAGCTCACAGGGCAGATCGATGAGCTGAACCGGCGCCTGCCCCGGGTCGTCGTACGCCACGCACAGCGGCTGCTCGAGCGGGTGGGCATCGGTCCGGACAGCGCCGTCACGCTCCTGATCCATGGGAGACAACCCCGAGCGGCTGAACACCGAGGCGTCCTTGACTGCCCTTTGCGGAGTCAGCCCCATCGAGTACTCATCCGGCCGGCGGAGCACGCGTCGGCTCAACCACGGCGGCGACCGCCAGGCGAACGCGGTCCTGCACCCCATTGTCTTCACCCGCTTGCGCCACGACCTGCGCACCCAGGCGTACTACGAACGCCGCACCCAGGAAGGCAAGACCCGACGCGAAATGATCCGATGCCTCAAGCGACAGGCCGTCCACGAGGTGTTCAACTTGGTCAGACCGGGTTCCCGCACTCCCGCGTTATGCGGGCGTGTGATCGCTCGTGAGACGTGGTCGGGCCGGCAGGCGAGGCCGGCGCCCGCCCCGCGCCTGCCAGTGCCAGCCCCGCTCGCTCACCTGGGTGCCCCGGGCTGGTCCTTGGCCCACCACAGGAACGCGGCGGAGTGCTGCTGGTTGGCGAATCCCTCGCCGACGAGTTCGCGCAGGAGGCCGTTGCTCCAGAAGACGAGGCGGCCGAGCGTCCAGTTCACCGACTCCGGCGCCGGCAGATCCAGCCCGTACACCATCCGCGCGATCTCACGCTTGCCGCCCGCCTCCGTCGTGTACTTGAGGACGGACAGGAACCTGTCCGGCTCCATGACGCAGAGAACCTTTGTGAGGAGGGCTTCCTTGAAGCCCGTCATGGCGAACGATCGGGTGCCGTCGAGGAGTTGCTGCAGCCGGTCCTCGGGCGGTACGTCGTCGGGGCCGTAGAGAAGGTACTCGATCGTCCGGCGAGTCGACTCCGCGGCATCGGCGTCACCCATGGCGTTCCAGGCGGCGTTGAACATGGACTGGTTGCCGGGGTGGGCTCCGACGTCGGAGTTGGCGAAGTCCTTGAGTGCCTTGAGGTCGCCGGTGCGCAGTCCCTCGCGCGAGAAGATCTGCCGGTACTTCTCCCAGTAGGCCGCCACCTCGGGGTCGAGGCCCGGTCTGGTGGCGAGGAACTGCGCCTTGAGCAGGTTCGCGCGTTCCAGTACGCCGGGCTCGACGTCCTCGGACTTCGGGAATCGAGCCTTGAGGTCAGTGATGGAGCGGGAGGGCTGCTTCTTCGGGTCCGTCGGTTCCCCGTGCTCCCATGCGTAGCCGCACCGGTGCCGGACGCGCCGACGCCCGCCCTCCAGGTTCTGTACCACCTCGATGTCCTCGTCGTCGCTGCACAACGGGCACATGGCCAACCCCATGGTGATCCCCTCCGGCCGTCGTAAGGCGTCGCGTGCGACCGGCCGGCGCGGGCTCGGCCACTCGTTCAGCCCGCGCGACGCCACCGGTAGTCGTTGCCCGCACCGTACCGGCACTGCATACGGGTTCCGGCACCGGTGTAGCCGTACGCTCCGGGATCACCGCACCAGGAACCAGGGCGCACCCCTTGCCCGGAGTCGCCGTCCCGGGCTTCGGGAGCGGCGGTCTCGGATCCATCGTCGTACCGGTCGGTCGCCGTGGCTTCGGATCCGAGTGCGCCCGTTGGGCATCCGTCGTCGGGGCTCGCTATTTCCATGGTGACCAGCCAGCCCGGCTCGTCGAAGGTGCCGCTGGTCAAATCCGCGGTGCACACCGTCCACTCGTCGCGCTGCGGATCGCCGCTGTACGCGAACGTCAGTGGAAGTCCGGTCCCATGCTCCAGGACGCTGATCTCGCCGCCGCCCGACCTGTCCTCCATCACATCCCGCGCCTCGCCCCATGTGCTGCCTTCGAGGCCGGACAACGCGAACGCGTCGCGAAGCGCGCCTTCCGGCGGGACGGACGAACTCCCCGCGGCCTCCGCCGACGACTGCGTGCTTTCCGCTCCGCTGATGGACACGATCGCCAGTGCCCCGAGGACGAGTACGAGAACCGCAGCGAACAGGGTTTGCAGCAGCGCACTGTCACGAAGCGAACCGAGGGCCCGGTGCGTCGGTACAGCCCACCAGGGCTTGCAGGCCAGGCCGGCTCTGCCCGGCGAGCCTTCTCCGGCACGGGCTTCAGGCTTTTCACGGCCGACCGGATGGGCGCGGTGGAGCCGTCCGCGTTCCTGTTCGTTTTCCCGTTGCCGGTCCCGCTCCCGGTCTTCGGGAGTACGCCACCGTTGACTGATCCCGCCGGGCAGTTCCTTGCGCACGCTCGACGGTGGATGCCCGGTCGTACGTGTGTGTCTGCGCACCGCCGCAGCTGTGGTCTCGTCCTCGGACTGAGGCACTTCGCCACCGCACGCCTCACACACCCATGCATCCACCCGGAGCCCCCCTTGCCGTCCAGGCGCGGCTCATCTTCACACGCGCCGGTTGGCACCCGCCACGCCGGGCGGCGGGGCGTATGGTCATAGGGCCCCAGGAGGATCGAGGGCGTCAGGAGGATCGGGGCAGGGCACGGGAACCCGCTGGACGGCGTTGTTGGCGAACCCGCCCAGGTTCCAGGGCTGTTCCACCGTGTGTTGCCGAGACCGTCCCAGCCGTCCTGCTGCCAGCCGTGCTGGCCGTGCTGGCCTTCGCCGTAGTCCGGCCGCGAGGCTGGGCGGAAGCGGCGGGCGCCGTCCCCGCGGCGACCTTCGCCATGGCGGTGGGCCCCGTCCTCGTCCCGGACCAGCTCTGGACGATCTTCCGTTTCCCGTACCGGGCCTCGTGCGAGGCGCGGGTGCTGCACCACGAGTAAGGCAGGCACAGCCCGCAGTGTCCGCCGCGGTATCGCACTGACCGGGCTGGTTCCCGGCAGCGTCAGCGCGCTCGTCGCAGCGGCCGCCTTCGGCGGCACGTTCGTGGGTATCACCTCCCTGGCACTGGCCCTCGGTGAGCACCTCCAAGTGCCGCGAGCCGTCGCACTGTTGACGGCGGGCTACGGGATCGGGCAGATCATCGGCCCCCTGATCTCCCGGCCGCTGCTGGGAACCGGCTACTCGGGACCCCTGCTGCTGGGGAGCGTCGTCCTGGCTGCCGCGACCGTGGCGGCCGCAGCGCTCAGGGTCCGCTACCCGCACCCGCTGGGCCGCATCTCCGCCCCTACGGCCAGCCGGCGCTGACGCTCATCGAGATGCGGCAACTGCGTCTCGAACTTCGCCGCCAGTACGGCCTCGATCCCCTCCGGACTTGCGCCCGCAGTACCCGCAGCGCGGTCCGTCCTCGCTCCCCGCGCCAGGGCGTGGTCTCGATCTGCTCCCGCAGCCTGGCGAGCACCTCGTACGCGTCGTACCGGGAGCTCAGCGCGATGGTGGTGCTGATCGCGTCCGAGGCACTGTTTCGGACCCGACGGATGCGGCCCAGGGCGCGTATCTGTCCGGAGCGCAGCACAATGCCGCGAGTGTGCCGTCCGTCAAGCCGCCGCTGTCGGCCCTGGCTCGGTCCGAGCCATGTACCTCCAGCGCGGGCGTCACCGGGTACTCGACGGCCTTCCGGTCCGGATCGGCGACGCGGTTGAACAGGGGCCGTTGGCGCGGTGGCCGGGAGCAGCTGGGTTGGCTCGATAGTCTGTGCGGATGATGAGCGAGCCTGTGACCGAGCTGCCGGAGGCCGAGTACCGAAGTGTCTGGGACCGCTTCTACGCGGAGTTCGAGTTCAGTCCGAGCGTGAACCCGGCCAAGTGGCCTGCGATCAAGGAGCCGGCTGACTCTGTCACATGGAGTCTGGCGTCGCTGGATGACGATCCAGGCTATACGCGCTTAGACCGCTTTGTCGCGGTTGTCGAGCAGGGGCTGGCTGCGTGCGTCGAGCCGGAGGCCAGGCTGTTCGCGCTCGACTGGCAGCACATCTCCTATTCCTTTGCTCCGCATCACGTCGGTGGGCATGGACAGGAACCGTGGCCGCTGAGTCCCTACCCCGACGGCGATTACTGCATCTACCTCTCGGGGGACTTCCGGCTTGGCAGCTTCGGGCACCCCTGGGAGTCGTCGGTGTGTCTGTTCGGCAAGGAGCTGCTGGATACGGTGGCCGCCGAGGTTGAAGATGTCCTGGGGCCGCCGCTGCGACGTGCTGGTCGCAGCTCGCCTGTAACGTGACATTCTTTTCTGTCCGTAATGCGTGAGAATCCGCGTTCGCAGGAGAGAGAAGGGCTGGCCGACGGCCGGCTCGGCCACGCCCTGGACAGCGCGGCGTCGTCTTCGCCGTCGCGTCCGACCGCACGTGTGCGGACGTCGGCGAGAAGGGCTGCTGCTGATGACGATCTCCCTCGGCCCCGCCCCGACCCGCCGAGCCCAACTCCCCCCGCGCATAAGCTTCCTGGTCGCTGTCGTCATCACATACAGCGTCATCGAGGCGGTTGTCGCCGCCACCGGCGCCCTTGCCTCGCCCACCGCCCTGGTCGGCTTCGGTCTGGACTCGATCATCGCCGACCCCGCCGACCCCGCCGACCCCGCCGACCCCGCCGACCCCGCCGACCATCGCGCAGTCGTGTTTCGTGCTCGCCGCTCTCTCGCTCGCGGTGATGCCGTTCCTGTCAGCAGTCCAACGCCGCGCGGGCCCGTGAACCCGGCTCCACCGGCGCGGTCGCTGACTCCGAGCCGACCCTGCTGTGCACGTACTTCTCGGGCGTGCTTCCGCTGGGTCTGGTTGTCCATGCCACCCTCGGCTGGTCCTGAGCCGGACGACGTATGAAGCTGCCGTCCTGGCGCGGTTGCTGCAACTGGCGGTCCGCGAGTGCTCGGAGAGCGCCCCCGGGGCTGGCCGGGCGGCTTCCGGTGTTCAGTGGTCTATGTCAGCTCCCCAGCGCAAGGAAGGCCGCTGCGGCGGAGGCCAGGGCGAGCATGGCGAACAGGCCCGGATAGCCGCCGAGCGGTCCGGCCAGCGCGGCTCCTGCGAACGGCGCCAGGGCGGAGGCGATGGTGGCCGGGGCGGCGAGCAGCCCGGACAGGCGCCCGTAGTGGGTGCTGCCCCAGCGGTCGGTGACGGCGGTGGCCTGGAGGAGGGTGAGGTTGCCCCGCACCATGCCGGCCGCGATCGCGATACCCACGAGCAAGGGGAAGGGGCCGGAGACCGTCGCGAACGTGGCGGTGGTGGCGCCGCCGAGTGTGATCAGGGTGACGGTGCGGGTGGTGACGCCGGTGTGGCGGGCGAGGGTGGCGTACAGGGTGCGGCCGAGGGTCTGTCCTGCGCCGCCGAGTCCGAGGGCCCAGGCGGCGGCGGTGGGAGTGGCGCCGCGCGTGATCAGCAGGGGGACGAGGGCGATGACGACCGCGTACATGGCGAAGCTGTTCAGTGTGAGCGCGGCGGCGAGCATCAGGAACGGTCGGCTGCGGGCCACCGAGCCGCCGTCGGCGTCCTGTTGAGACGGTGGTGCCGGGGCGGGTGGCCACGGTCCTCGGAGCGCGAGGGCGTGGGCGGGGATGGTCACGAGGGCCAGGATCAGCGCGAGTACGGCGTATGCGCTGCGCCAGCTCAGGTGCTCGGCGAGCGTGGCGGTCAAGGGTGCGAAGGCGGTGGAGGCCAGGCCGCCGGCGAGGGTGACGATGGTGAGGGCGCGGACGCGGTCCTCGCCCCACCAGCGGGTGACGGCGGCGAAGGCGGGCTGGTAGAAGGTGGCGGCCATGGCGACGCCGGCCAGGAGCCAGGCGGCGGTGAACGCGATCAGGTTGGGCGCGGAGGCGATGGCCAGCACGGCGGTCACGCCCAGCACGGAGCCGGTGGTCATCACGGCACGCGGTCCTCGGCGGTCGAGGATCCGGCCGACGCGAATGCCGGTGAGGGCCGAAATCAGGAGCGCGCCCGAGAAGGCGGCGGTGGTGGCGGTCGTCGACCAGCCGGTGGCGGCGGCGATCTGCGGGTTGAGGACGGGGAAGGCGTAGTAGACGATGCCCCAGCCGGTGATCTGGGTGGCGCACAGGGCGGGCAGGGCGGCGCGAGGCCGTGGCCGGTCTGCCGTCCCGGTCACGGCTTCGCTGGGGTGGAGGTCGGTCATCGGCGGATCAGCAGCAGTCGCCCGCGACGGCCGGTTCCTTCACGTCGACGTCGGCGTCGGCCGCGCCGGTGCAGCAGGTGCTTCCCTGCTGCTTGGCCAGGGAGTCGGCGTCGGCCTTGACGACGTACACCTCCCAGGGTTCCTGGCCGGGGCCGTGGACCCAGACCTTGTCCTGGAGGGCGTAGCAGCAGGTGGTGTCGTTCTCGACGTCGGTGTTCAGGCCCGCCTCGCCCAGGCGGGCGGTGGCGGCATGGACCGCCTCGGTCGTCTCGACCTCGACGCCGAGGTGGTCCATGCGGGTCGCCTCACCTGTGATGCCTTCGATGAGGACGAGCTTGAGCGGGGGCTCGGCGATGGCGAAGTTGGCGTAGCCGTCGCGGAGTTTGGCGGGCTCGGTGCCGAAGAGCTTGGTGTAGAAGGCGACGGACACGGCGAGGTCGGGGACGCGGAGAGCGAGCTGTACGCGCGATGTCATGGCGAACCTCCTTGTGAGGGTGGGGTGTTCAGCAGCCGCCGGAGGTGGCGGCCGGGGCGCCGGTGCCGATCTGGACGGTGGCGGGAGCGGCGCAGCATCCGCCGCCGGACTGTTCGGCGTTCTCCGGCTCGTCGAAGAGGCCCGCGCCGCCGCAGACCCCGGTCTCCGGGAGAGTGAGTTCGACGCGCTCGGCGGCCTCCTGGTCTCCGGCGAGGGCCGCGGCGATGGAGCGGACCTGCTCGTAGCCGGTCATGGCGAGGAAGGTGGGGGCGCGGCCGTAGGACTTCATGCCGACCAGATAGACGCCCTGTTCGGGGTGGGAGAGCTCGCCCACGCCGTGCGGGTAGACGGTGCCGCAGGAGTGGACGTTCGGGTCGATCAGCGGGGCGAGCGCGGTCGGGGCCTGGAGGCGCTCGTCGAGGCCGAGGCGGACCTCGGAGAGGAAGGACAGGTCGGGACGGAGGCCGGTCAGGACGATGACCTCGTCGACCGGGTCGAGGCGACGGCCGTCCTCCGCGACGAGGATCAGCTGGTCACCGTCCTCCTCCACAGCCTGGGTGCGGAAGCCGGTGACCGCGCTCGCGTGACCCGCCTCGACTGCTGCCTTGGCGCGCAGACCCAGGGCGCCGCGGGCGGGGAGCTGGTCGGCCTCGCCGCCGCCGTAGGTGTGCGCGCCGATGCCGCGCCGCAGGATCCACACGGCGTGCGTGCCGTCCTCCTCCTTCGCGAGGTCGGCGAGGAGGGCAAGGGCGGTGAAGGCGGAGGCGCCGGAGCCGACGACGGCGGTGCGCCTGCCCGCGTACCGGGCGCGTACGGCAGGGGCCTTGAGGTCCGGGACGCGGTAGGAGATGCGGTCGGCGGCCGACTTCTCGCCGAGGGCGGGCAGACCGTCGGCGCCCATCGGGCTGGGGGTCGTCCAGGTGCCGGAGGCGTCGATGACGGCGCGGGCGGTGATCCGCTCCTCGTGGCCGTCGGCGGACCGGACGTGCACGGTGAAGGGCTGCTCGTCGCGGCCCGCGTCGACGATGCGGTCCCGTCCGGCGCGGGCGACGCCGGTGACCGTCGTGCCGTAGCGGATCTTGTCGCCCAGGACGTCGGCGAGCGGCTGGAGGTACGTCTCGGCCCAGTCGCCGCCGGTCGGGTAGGCCGAGGTGTCGGGGCGGACCCAGCCGGTCGGGGCGAGGAGCTTCTCGGCGGCCGGGTCGATGACCTCGCCCCAGGTGGAGAAGAGGCGGACATGGGACCAGTCGCGGACGGCGCTGCCAGCCGCCGGGCCGGCCTCCAGGACCAGGGGTTCGATGCCGCGCTCGACGAGATGGGCGGCTGCGGCCAGGCCGATCGGGCCGGCTCCGATGACCACGACGGGCAGATGGTCGGTGGTGAGCACGCTGTTGGTGGACGCGGCCACGAGATTCCCCTTTGTTTCGACGTTTGTCGATGTCTTACCGGGCTAGCATGGCACCTGGATCGATAAGCGTCAACATAGACAAACGTCGAATCTGGCGGCGTGATCGCGCTGCCTGGGTGGCCCTGGTGCGGGGTGGGCTGCCCCTCGCCGTTCTGGTTCGACGTATGTCAACATAGATGCATGTCGAATACGAAGGTGCTGCCGCTGCTGGAGCCCTCGGTCTCTGAGAGCGTGGCGCCGTGCTGCCCGCCGCTCACCGAGCGTCCGCTCACCGCAGAGGAGGCGGAGAAGACCGCCCGGATGTTCAAGGCGCTCGGCGACCCGGTCCGGCTGCGGCTGTTCTCGCTGGTCGCCTCGCACGAGGGCGGCGAGGCGTGCGTGTGCGACATCTCCGACGTCGGCGTCTCGCAGCCGACCGTCTCCCACCACCTGAAGAAGCTGAAGGAGGCCGGACTCCTCACCTCCGAGCGGCGCGGCACCTGGGTGTACTACAAGGTGGAGCCGTCGGTGGTCGCCGCCATGGGGCAGATGCTCGGCGGTCTGGGCTGAGCCGACCGGACCGACCGCGGGCCGCGCGGAAGCGGGTGATTCCGATGACCAACGAGTCGGTTGATCGCCAGGCGATCCGCGAGGAGCTGGAGCGGGCCCGGACAACGTTCCGCCGGTTCCTCGACAACGCCACCGACGACGACCTAAGCCGGCCCACCGACGGCACCCGGTGGACCAACGAACAGCTGCTGTTCCACATGCTCTTCGGCTACGCCCTGATCCGGCCGCTGCTGTTCCTGCTGCGGATCTTCGGGCGGCTACCGCGTGGCGTCAGCCGGGCCTTCGCCCACCTTCTCAACGCTGGGACCAGGCCCTTCAACGCCGTCAACTACCTGTGCCCACTCGGTGGGGCGAAGGTCTTCGGACGCCGCCGCACGGGGATCGCGTTCGACCGCGTGATCAACTCCCTGCAGCGCCGCCTCGCCACCGAGCAGGAGGCCGATCTCGCGCTCGCCATGTACTACCCCACCCGCTGGGACCCGTTCTTCCAAGAGGTCATGACCGCTGCTGACCTCTACCACTACCCGACCCAGCACTTCGACTTCCACCGCCGGCAGCTCACCCTGGCCGACGAGGGGCGTTGACGACGGAGGGCCCCGAGCCGCGGTTACCGCGCCCCGTTTGAAACAAGCGCGCTGATTTCGCGGGCCGCCTCGCGGGCAGTACGACCAACACCGATGAGCGTGGCGGAGGCGGGCCCGGTCCAGTCGCCGTAGCCGAGCAGGTGCAGGCGCGGCTCATGCACCGCGCGCGTTCCCGCAACGGCGATGTGGCCGCGTCGGCCTCGGAGTCGCAGCGGAGTGAGATGCGCGAGGGACGGGCGGAAGCCCGTGCACCAGATGATCGCGTCGGCATCGGCGCGGGTGCCGTCGGCCCACTCGACACCGCCGGGCACGAGACGGGAGAACATCGGGCTCGCCTTCAGAAGGCCGCGGTCGCGGGCTTCGCGTACGGGCGGTACAGCGACGATGTCTCCGAGCGAGGCGACGCCTCCCGGGTCCGTGCGGCCCTCGTCCAGGGCGCGGCGGCGGGCGGTGGCCGCGTCGAACAGGGCGCGGCCGTCGATGTCGTCGGCGAGGAAGCGCGGCGGGCGCTGGGTCACCCAGGTTGGGACTCACTGAACCTGTTCTCCCCGGCCGCGTACTCCTCGCTGCCCGGCCGCCTCATGCCGCCACAGCCCGGCGAGACCTACCCCGACGCGCAGCACGTGGTCGAGTACCTCACCGACTACGAGAAGCGGTACGAGCTGCCCATGGAGCGTCCCGTAAACGTTCTCGGCGTTCACCGGGACGGCCAACTCCTGCGCATGGAGACCGACTCCGGCATCTGGCACGCCGGCGCCGTGATCAGCGCGACCGGCACCTGGTGGCGGCCCTTCCTCCCCATCGTCCCCGGCCGAGCGGCCTTCGGGGGCCGCCAGCTGCACACGGTGGAGTACGGCAGCCCCGCCGACCTCGCAGGTCAACGCGTGATCGTGGTCGGCGGGGGCAACTCCGGCGCCCAGATCGCCGCCGACCTGGCGTACGACACCGCCCTGAGAGGCGGCGCAGGTGGTAGCCGGCGGCGAGGCCGGCCTGGCCGCCGCCGATCACCACCACCTGCGTGCTGTGGCTCATTCTGCCGGTCGTCCGGGCATGAAGATGAGGGCCACCAGGGCGAGTCCGATCACGCCGCCGACGACCTGCATGCCGATGAACCCGGCGAGCGAGCCGGGGGCGATGCCCGCGAAGGTGTCGGTGAAGGCCCGGCCGATGGTCACCGCCGGGTTGGCGAACGAGGTCGACGAGGTGAACCAGTACGCGGCGCCGATGTAGGAGGCGACGGCCACGGGGGCGTACTGCAGCCGGTTGGCCCGAGCGAGGCCGAAGATCAGCAGGACCAGGCCCGCCGTGGCGACGACCTCACCCAGCAGCAGGTGTCCGGCCGAGCGGTCGTGGGTGGACCACTTCACCAGCGGCTCGCCGAACATCGCGTCCGCCAGGATCGCACCCGCGATCGCGCCCACGACCTGCGCGGGCAGGTACACGGCCACCTCGCGCGGGGTGACCCCGGCGCCGCCGCGGCGGGCGGTCCACCACTCCGCCAGGGTGACGACCGGGTTGAAGTGTGCGCCGGAGACCGGGCCGAGCAGGAGGATCAGGATGCCGAGGCCGAAGACGGTGGCCGTGGAGTTGGCCAGCAGCTGAAGGCCGACGTCCTTGGTCAGTTCGGTGGCCTGGATGCCGGAGCCGACCACGACCGCCACCAGCAGGGCGGTGCCCATGAGTTCGGCGGCGGCCCGGGCGACCAGCGGGGTACGCGGCGGGGTGGCGCCCGGCGCGGGCGCGACGGGGGCGGGTACCGGAGCGGGTGGCGCGGACTCCGCGGTCGGGGCGGCTTCGGCGGCGGTCATGGGCAGGCCCTCTTGTTCTCTGCGGCGGCGCGAGCGGACTCGGCCAGGTCGGCGAACTGACCGGCGAGGTGGGCGATGACGTCGGGCTTGAGCCGGTAGTAGATGTACCGGCCGCACGGTTCCGTCTCGACGACCCCGGCCTCGCGCAGCACCTTCATGTGGTTGGAGAGATTGGTCTGCTTGGCACCGGTCTCCTCCACGAGGTGGGTGGTGCACAGCGTCTCCTGGGCGAGGAGGGTCACGATCCGGAGCCTGAGCGGGTCGGCCAGAACCCGGATCAGATCAGTGTCGACTGACGTCATCATGGGCTGATACTGTCACATCAGTGGTGGCTGACACCACCAGGTGATGATGTCATGTGCGCCTGATGCCGTCGTGAGACAAGAGAGACCTCTGATGTCCGCCAAGCCCTCCGTGCTGTTCGTCTGTGTCCACAACGCGGGCCGTTCCCAGATGGCCGCCGCGTGGCTGACCCACCTGGCCGGGGACCGCGTCGAGGTCCGCTCCGCCGGCTCCAACCCCGGTGCCACCGTGAACCCGGCCGCGGTCGAGGCCATGGCCGAGGTCGGCATCGACATCTCCGCCGAGGTCCCGAAGATGCTCACGGTCGACGCGGTGAAGGAGTCGGACGTCTGCATCACCATGGGCTGCGGCGACACCTGCCCGGTCTTCCCGGGCAAGCGGTACCTGGACTGGCAGCTGGAGGACCCGGCGGGCCAGGGTGTCGACGCCGTGCGCCCGATCCGGGACGAGATCAAGGTGCTCATCGAGGGCCTGATCAAGGAGATCGCGCCAGAGCCCCGGGCGTGAGCGGCGGCGAGAGGCGAGATCCGGAACAGCCTCCGCCCGCCCTGCGGAGCGTCCGCTGCAGCAGGTCCAGGAGGCCGCCGACGTTGCAGGCGAGGTCGACTGGGACATCTCGGTCGACTCCACCATCGTGTGGGCTCACCAGCACGCGGCCGGTGCCCGCATCGATCCGCCGTCGGCAACCGCGTCAAAGAGGGGCCGAAGCAGCAGAACACCAGGGCGAAACTCCCCACTTGAGCGCCGACGGCCGTTGCCGCCCGCTGTCCCTGGTCGTCACCGCAGGGCGGACTGCACCCAGTTCCAGACGGTGCCGGCGAAGACCCGCGTTCCGAGGGTCGGTCCGGGCAGGCCCCGCACGAAGCACGACAGTATCGCGGCCGACAAGGGATACAGCGACGGCCGGTGCCGCAAGTACCTGCGATGCTGGGGCATCCGGCACACGATTCCGGAGAAGACCGACAGCCAGGCCGCCCGACCACGCAAAGGCTCGCGCAGCGGACGGCCACCCGGCTTCGACCCGGGCCGTCGCCACCCGTTATGACAAGCGCGGCTACGTCTTCCTCGGCATCGCAACCACCGCGGCCGTGCTCATCTGGTTTCGAAGTTGAGTCCCGGCCTCACAAGACGACCGGCCGGTACGCCAGGGCTCTGTCGAGCCTGTCCAGCCAACCGGCCATCTCGTCATCGGAGGCGCAGCCCGCATCCATGATGCGCTGCACGAGCGCGACTGCCTCCGCGCGGCTCATCCCCACTGCACTCATCGACCGCCGTACGTTCGAGGAGCCGGCCCGGCAGGCCGCGACGGCGCTGTGGGTCGTCGTGCCGACTCCACGTAGGCGGCCGAGCAAGGGCGTTCGTTCGCCTGGTCTCGACGAGCTGAAAGTCACTCAGCGAAGGTGAGCGAACGAAGGTCGGCATCCAGCACGCGGATCAGCTCACCAACCCGTCCGCCGCCACTTGGCGCCGCAGGAAAGCGTTTGAGCACGTCAACGACGGTGGGCGTCGCACGACGCATCGTCTGCTCAAGGTGCCTGGCCCCGACGCTGCGATCGTCGTCGGCGACGAGCTCGGCCGCTCTGGCCGCATAGGCGCCGGCTCCGAGAATGTGCTTGACCTGGGTGGCCTTGGCCAAGGGATGCAGGTAGGCGGCGCCTGCGGCAGACATCGCTGCCCACGCTGCCTCACGCGCAGCCGCGGTGTCCGCGCTCTTGGCTGCCTTGAGGGACGCCGACGCCGTGTCGCGCAGAGACTTTCCGCGTTCGCCGCCCCGGGCGAACTCCCACGCGGCACTGACAGCGTCTCGAGGCCGCGAGTCGCCCGGCTGATCGGCCTCGAATATCTCGAGCGCCACCTCTGCACACGTGGCGGCGAACGCGGCGATCTCGCGAAGCTCCTGCATGCTCAGAACGATCCCGCTCATTTCCGCTGTCATCGTTTCATCTTCCGTGAGGGTACCGGGCGGTTGGCGCGGCTCCAGGCGAGGAAGACACGCTTCGGTCGGCGACGAGTCGGTGGGCGCGGCCACCGCCCGCCCCGGCGCGGCAAGGCAACGCGGAACCCACCGCGGGTATTCCTGCAAGCAGGGCGGTGCGGGCAGCCCGCCGCTGCTCAGTCCCCGGCCCGTATCAACCCGCTCTCGTAGGCGAAGATCACCGCGTGGACACGGTCACGGAGACCGAGCTTGGTCAGGATGCGGCCGAGGTGGGTCTTGACGGTCGTCTCTCCCACGAAGAGGCGGTCGGCGATCTCGCCGTTGGCCAGCCCTTTGGCGACCAGCGCAAGGACTTCCCGTTCCCGGCCGGTGAGCGCGGCCAGGCGGCTTCGCTGGGCGGGCACGGACGCGGGGGCCTGGCGGACGAAGCGGTCGACCAGGCGCCGGGTGAGGGAGGGCGCCACCATGACCTCGCCCCGCAGCACCGCCCGGACGGTCACCAGGATCTCCTCGGCGGGGGCGTCCTTGACGAGGAAGCCGTTCGCGCCGGCGCGCAGCGCCGCGTAGGCGTACTCGTCGAGGTCGAAGGTCGTGACGACAAGGATCCGGGGTCCATTGGGCTGCGCGCAGAGGAGTTCGGTCGCGGCGAGTCCGTCCAGGCCGGGCATGCGTACGTCCATCAGGACGAGGTCCGGCTCCAGGGCCGCCACGCCGGTGATCGCCGTATCCCCGTCGGCGGCCTCGCCCACCACGGTGAGGTCGGGCTGGCTGTCGATGACCATGCGCAGTCCCATCCGGATGAGCTCCTGGTCGTCGCAGATCAGCACCCGCGACGGCGACGGGGTGGGGGCCCGGCCGGTCATGGGGTCGCCGTGGTGGGTTCGGGCTGGGCGGGGCGCAGGGTCGCGGTGACCCGGTAGCCCCCGTCGGGTGTGGGCCCGGCGTCGACGGTCCCGCCGTACAGGGCGGTGCGTTCACGCATGCCGGTGAGTCCGTGACCGGAGAGCGGTGGGCCGGGGTGCTCCGGGGCGGCTCCCGCTCCGGCTGAGTTCTCCACCTGGACGTGGACCAGCCGTCCCGGCCCCTCGGTGCCCGTGTCCAGCCGTACATGGATCATGGTGTCCGGTGGCGCGTGCTTGACGACGTTGGTGAGTGCCTCCTGCACGATGCGGTACGTCTGCGCGGTGAGGTCCGCCGGAAGACCGTCCCGCTCTCCACGGAGGTCCAGGCGGGCGCGCGTGCCGCTCGTGTTGAGGCGCCCGACCAGCCGCCGGAGATCGGCCGAGAGGGACTCACCGGCCCCACCGTTTTGTGGCCCGGGGCCGGGGCCGCCGGCTTCGGCGTCCGCCTCGGGAGTGCGCAGCACCTCGAGCAGCCGACGCAGTTCGTCCAGGGCCTCGCGGCCGGTCGCGCTGATGACGCCGAGGGTGCGGTCGACGACCGTGGGGTCGGTGTGCCGCATCAGCCTGCCGCCCTCGGCGTTCAGCACCATCACGCTCACGCTGTGCGCGAGGACGTCGTGGATCTCGCGGGCGATGCGGGCCCGCTCCTCGGCGACGGCGACCCGGGCCAGGGCGAGGCGCTCCGACTCGGCGAGCGCGGCCCGTCGCTCGAACTCGGCGACATGGGCGCGGCGGGCACGGACGTACTCGCCGTACACCCAGGCCCCGGCCAGCAGGAGCCCCACGGCGAGCGGGGTGAGCCAGGCACCGCGGGCGCCCGGACCCCCGTAGTCCCGCTGCCAGGCGGGAATCCACAGCACTACGCAGCCTGCGGCACAGACCACCGTCGCCGCGGCGGCGCGGCGCAGTCCGCGTACCGTGAGGGTGGCCAGGACCGCGGCCAGGGCGACGGCGCCGCGTCCTGGTTCCTGTCCCCACACCTGTCCGAGGTACTGCGCCCAGAACGCGGCCGTCACCAGGGCCGCGACGAGGACCGGCCGATGGCGGCGCCACAGCAGGGGCAGCACCAGGGCGGCGTAGACGCCCGCCTGTACCCAGACGGGCCGCCAGCCCGGCTGCGGTCGGATCACCGGGGGCACGGCCACCAGCACGAGCAGCAGGACGTCCGTCAGCCACGGGTGTTCGCGTCGCAGGCGGGGCAGGGTCTCGATCAGCCGTTGCACCGCCTCACGTTACGGCCGGGGCCCGCTCCCCGGCATCGTCCTGGCGGGCGTCACCGGGTCCTCCCGCGGTCGTACGGACACCGGCCGGGGATACGACGTGCGGCCACCCGGGGCGCTTCCACCATGGCCGTCATGTCGATCACCACCGAGTTCCTCAGACGGCCCCTCATGACCGGTGCCGTGGCGGCCAGTTCACGGCGGCTGGCGTACGCGATGACCGAGGGCATCGGCCTGGAGGGAGCCCGGCTCGTCGCCGAACTCGGCCCGGGGACCGGGGTGTTCACCGACGCGATCCTCGATCGCCTCGCAGCCAACGCACGGCTCGTCGCGGTCGAACTCAACCCGGTGCTCGCGGCCCGGCTGGCGGCCACCCGGCGCGACAGCCGGCTGACCGTGGTCCAGGGTTCGGCCGCCGGGCTGGCCGCCGCGGTGGGCGAACCGGTCGACGCGGTGGTCTCCGGGCTGCCGTGGACGGTCATGCCGCGGGACCGGCGCGGGCACATCCTGGACGCCGTGACCGAAGTCCTCTCGCCCGGCGGCGTGTTCACCACCTTCGCCTATCTGCACGCGGCCCGGACCCCGCCCGCCCGCCACTTCACCGCCGAACTCGCCTGCCGCTTCGACCGGTTGGAGCGCTCGAAGCCGGTGTGGGCGAACCTCCCGCCCGCCTTCGTGCACCGGGCCACCCGGAGGCCATGACCGCAAGCCGGCCCGCCAGAGCGGGGACCAGCGCCAGGGGGAGACCCTGCGCGAGGAGAGCCATGCGGCACAGAAGCCGTCGTTCAGGCACCGTTCCAGCAGTTACCAACGCCGTCCTCGTGCGTCAGCGGGCTCGGCTGCTGACGCGGAATGGAAGGGACCGCGAACTTGCCGGTGAGGCCGCAGCCGGTGGTCCAGGGCACGGAACTCTCGTCCTCGCCGTACCCACGCGTCAGATCAATCGCGCGCAGCACCGGCCTGGTCGGCCCGTTCGCTCCCGCGCCGTTTCCTTTTCCCTTCTCACGCGGCGGGCGACGGGACCAGGCGCCCGCTCGCACACCTCCAACCAGCGAAGAGGGGGCCACCGCGGTGGTCACGGTCGGCGACACGCGGCTCTGGGCTGCTACGACGCGCTGCATGACCGACCGCCCACCTCCTCGCGTCCCGCCTGAGCTCCGTCGCCCAGTCGCCGGAAGCCGTCAGCCGGGCAGGTCGCCGGCTGCTGTCGGCCCGGATGGCCGCCCCCGATGCGCCGCCCGAGCGGGTTCTGGTGCACCGGCGAGCCGTTCCTGATCGTGCGCGACACCGCATCGGTGAATGCGGTCGGCGTCCTGCCGCCCTCAGGGCAATCCGCGCGACCGGCACTCGCGCTGTCCCTCGACATGCCGCGGCCACGAGTTCGTAACGAGGCATTGACAGTCGCTTCGGCCAGAGGGCACCCTCATCTCCACACGGTTGGCTAAACGATTAGGCAAACCGGAATCAACCACTTTGGGCGGGGGCAATGGTGCGCCGGATCGGGATCAAGGACGTGGCCGCGGCGGCCGGTGTGTCGACCGCGACCGTGTCGCATGTCCTGAACCGGGTCGAGGGCAAGCGGATCAGCGAAGAGACGCGTCAGCGCGTCTGGAAGGCCGCCGACCAGCTCGGGTACGCGCCGAACGGACTCGCCCGCGGGCTGAGGACGCAGCGGTCGCAGACCATCGGCTTCGTCAGCGACCAGATCGCCACCACCCCCCACGCGGGCCGTATGATCCTCGGAGCCCAGGAGGCCGCCGCGGCCGAGGGCCTGGTGCTGCTGCTGGTCAACACCAGCGGCGACGCCGAACTGGAGCGCACGAGCATCGAGATGCTGCTCCAGCGGCAGGTGGACGGCGTGGTGTACGCGGCCATGTACCACCGCATCGTGGAACTGCCGGAGGCCCTGCGCGCCACGCCCACGGTGCTGCTCGACGCGGGCACGGCCGACTCCGCCGTTCCCTCCGTGGTGCCCGACGAGGTCCAGGGCGGTTACACGGCGGTGCGCGAGCTGATCGGCCACGGCCACCGCCGGATCGGCGTGACCGTACAGACGGTCGACCTTCCCGCCCGCAAGGGCCGCCTGGAGGGCTACCGCAAGGCACTGGCCGAGGCCGGTATCGCCTACGACCCGTCGCTGGTCGCGGCCGAGACGGCGGTGCCGTTCAACACGGTCGCCGGTGACGTCGAGACGGGCTACCGGGCCGCGCGGCGCCTGCTGACGGCGGACCGGCGCCCCACGGCCCTGTTCTGCTTCAACGACCGGATGGCCGCCGGTGCCTACCGGGCCGCCGCCGAGCTGGGGCTGTCCATCCCCGGTGACCTGTCAGTCATCGGGTTCGACAACCAGGAGCTGGTCTGCGAGTCGGTTCACCCGCAGTTGAGCACGGTTCAACTCCCGCACTACGAGATGGGGGCACGGGCCGTGGCCCAGCTGCTCGCACTCACCAAGTCTCCGGGCCGGCCACCGGGCCCGGACATGAAGGAATTGCTGCCTTGCCCGCTGGTGGCGCGGGCATCGGTCGCTCCGCCGTCCCGACTCTGACCCCGGGACGACGAAGCAACACCGTGACAGGCGACCGTCGCAACCGGTCGTCGGTCCTGTCAGTACATGGAACACAGTGAGGGTACACAGATGTCCCCTGAGATTTTCAATGGGCGGTCGAGGCGGCATTCCCGCCTGACATCCGACAGCGCCTCGGAGTACTGACCCGGGCGCTCCTCGCCGACCAGCGGTCGGCGCTCGAAACAGCTTTCCCACCCCTCGCCGTCGGCATCATGCCGGACCCGACCTCACGGAGGGCGGGCAGCGGGCGCTGGGGGAAGGCGCCTGCACCGGGTTCCACGAGGAGATCGTGGCCGGCCGTGTCCGGTGACCGTCGTCCTCGCATGCTCTGCCGCACATACCGAAAGGCACGCGTGTGTCCACCGCGCCCTGCGATCCGTACCGGCCCGTCGCGCATCTGCGACCGCCCCGGAACTGGATCAACGACCCCAACGGGCTGGTCTTCCATGACGGCCACTACCACGTGTTCTACCAGTACAACCCCACTGGCGCGACGCACGCGAACATGCACTGGGGCCACTTCCGCAGCCCCGACCTGCTGAGCTGGGAGCCGCTGCCGATCGCCCTGACCCCGGCCCCGGGGGGCGTGGACGCCGACGGCTGCTTCTCCGGCAACGCCGTCTCCGACGGCGACCGGATGATCGCCTTCTACTCCGCGAACCGCTGGGACCGCTCGCCCCAGCACCAGCCGGTCACCACCGCCACCTCCCGCGACGGAGGCCGTACCTTCAGCCGGCGAAGCAACCTGGTCATCCCCACCTGGCCCGAGGACTGCTCCATGTACCGCGACCCGTACGTGTGGCGGGACGGCGAGCGGTGGCGGATGCTGGTCGGCGCCGCCCTCGCGGACGGTCGCGGCGCGGCCCTGCTGTACGAGTCGGCGGACCTGGAGACCTGGACCTATCTGGGCCCCTTCGAGGGCCGCGAGCAGGAGCCGGTCGCCGGCACCGCTCTGCACACCGGCGAGGGCTGGGAGTGCCCGCAGTACCTGCCGCCGCAGTCCGGACATCCCGGGGCCCTCATCTTCAGCGCCTGGAACGACCATGACGGCGACCGCTGCGTCACCGCCCTGATCGGCGAGGAACACGGAGACACCTTCGAGGCCGGCCCGCCCCTGCTCGTCGACCACGGCCCGGACTGCTACGCGCCCGCCCTGCTGCGCGCACCGGGCGGCCGGTGGCTGCTGTGGGGCTGGTCCGCGGAAGCCCGCGAGGAGAGCTGGGCGGTCGCCGACGGATGGGCCGGTGCGTTGACCCTGCCCCGCGAGATCTCCACCAGGGCCGACGGCACCCTGCACCAGCAACCCGCCGCCGAACTCCTCGCCCTGCGAGGCGAGTCGGCTCTTCACGCGGAAGGTGAGGCGCACGGCCCGCAGCCCGTGGAACTGGGCAGCGTGGGCCGCGCCTTCGACCTGACGGCCCGGCTGGAGACGACCGGGACGGCGAGCCTGCGGCTGCTCACCGGTCCCGACGAATACCTCGCCATCCACTTCGACGCCCCGGCGGGCGAACTGGTCGTCGACCGCGACCACGCCTCGCAGGACGGCCGCGCCCGCGGCGGTTCCTACCGGATGCCCTGCCCCACGGGGCAGCCGCTCGAGCTGCGGCTGGTCGTCGACCACTCCATCGCCGAAGTCTTCCTCACCACCACCGGCCAGGTGCTCACCCTGCGCTTCTACCCGACGGGCGACGGCCCCTGGCGCCTTGACGCCCGCACCGCACCGGACGAGCACCTGAGCTACACCGTCGACGCCTGGCAGCTACTGCCCCTCACGGTCAAGGAGCCGAGCACCGACACCGACCTGCCGCACGGCCAGGTCTCCCTGACGGAGTCATCGCCCGCGTCCCCGTAGGCCGCGTGCCGATCCCGAATCCCCCACACCTCCGCACCACCCGCCCTCACCCGCACCACACACCGGAGGCACCCCGTATGAACCCCGGCACCACAAGATCCCGCCGCACGGCGGCCACGACCCTGGCCCTCGTCCTGCCCCTGGCCGCGCTGGCCGCCTGCGGCCCCAGCGGCGGCACCGACACCTCCGCCGAGCAGGGCAGCGGCACGGGCACCATCACCGTCTGGGCCCACCAGGGCCAGGCCAGCGAGGCCGCCGCCCTGCAGAACGCGGTGAAGACCTTCAACTCCTCACAGAAGAAGGTCAAGGTCAAGCTGACTCTGATCCCCGACACCGACTACACCAAGACCATCACCGCCACCGACGCCGCCAAGCTGCCGGACGTGATGGAGTTCGACGGCCCGACCATGGCGAACTTCGTCTACAACAAGAAGCTCGCCGCGATCAACGACTACGTCTCCGCCAAGACCCTGGCCAACGCCACCGACGCCATCAAGGCCGAGGGCGAGATCAACGGCAAGCAGTACGGCCTGGGCATGTACGACTCGGGGCTCGGCATCTACGGCAACAAGAAGCTGCTGGACGCCGCCGGCATCAAGTACCCGACCGGACTGTCCGACGCCTGGACCGCCGCAGAGTTCACCGACGCCGTCAAGAAGCTGGCCGCCAAGGACTCCGACGGCAAGAGCCTGGACCTCCAGGAAAGCGGCGGGTACGCCAACGAGTGGGGCACCTACGGCTTCGCCCCCATCGTCTGGTCGGCCGGCGGCTCCCTCCTCAAGAACGGCAAAGCCGACGGCGCCCTGGACACCCCGGCGGTGGCCTCGGCACTGAAGACGTTCCAGTCCTGGAAGCAGTACACCGACCCCAACACCGACGGCAACGCCTTCGCCAAGGGCCGCGTCGCCCTCAGCTGGGTCGGCCACTGGATGTACCCCACCTACAGCAAGGCCCTCGGTGACGACCTCGTCGTCCTGCCCCTGCCCGACTTCGGCAACGGCCCCAAGACCGGCCAGGGCTCCTGGGAGTGGGGCATCGGCGCCAACACCAAGAACGGCAAGGCCGCCGGAGCCTTCCTCGACTCCCTCCTCGACGACACCAACATCACCGCGATGACCACGGCCAACGGTGCCCCTCCCGGCACCAAGTCCGCGCTCGCCCAGAGCAGCCTGTACAAGCAGGGCGGCCCGCTCCAGCTCTACGCCGACCAGCTCGCCAAGCCGTGCGGTGACACCACCATCGACACGTCCTGTGTCGCCGTGACCCGGCCGATCACCGCCGGATACCCCACGGTCACCGCCAAGTTCAGCCAGGCGCTGAGCGACATCTACGGCGGCGCCGACCCGAAGACCGCCCTGGCCAAGGCCGCCCGCGCCATCGACCAGGACTTCTCGGACAACGACGGCTACAAGCTGCAGTAGCCGGCATCCAGCAGCCGGGAGGGACGGACCCACTCTGACAGCGCCCGTACCTCCCGGCCCGGAAGAGGACCTCTACCGTGACCACCGTGAAACCCGCCCCCGCCACACCGGACGGGCGCAAGCCCAGCCTGTCGGCGCCCTCCGGCACCCTCCTACGGTCCCGGCGTCCCCACCGCGAAGGGGTGCACGGACTGCTGATGTCCGCTCCAGCCCTCGGCGGACTGATCGCCTTCGTCGGCGTGCCCTTCGTCTACGCCGTCGTGCTGTCCTTCTACAACGTGCGGCTCGGCTCCCCGCTCCCGCCGCGCTTCTTCGGCGTCGAGCAGTACCGGCGGATCTTCACCGACCCCGACATGTCAGGCCCCTTCCTGCGGGCCCTGCTGAACAACCTCACCTTCGCCGCGGTCGTCGTACCGCTGCAGACCGCCCTCGCGCTCGGCCTGGCGATCCTGCTCAACCGCAAGCTCAAGGCGATCGGCTTCTTCCGGTCCCTGTTCTTCCTGCCGGTCGTCTTCCCCATGGCCCTGGTCGCCGTCATCTGGCGGCTCATCCTCGCCCGCAGCGGTGACGGTCTGCTCAACTCCGCCCTGCACGCGCTGAGTTTCGGCAACTGGGGGGCCTTCGACTGGCTCGGCGACGGTCTCACCGCGATGGCGTCGATCATCGTGCTGTCCGTGTGGCAGGGCGTCGGCTTCCAGATGGTCATCCTGCTCGCCGGCCTCCAGCAGATCCCCGGCGAACTCTACGAGGCCGCCGAACTCGACCGGGCCTCCCGCTGGCAGCAGTTCCGCCACGTCACCCTGCCCGGCATCCGTCCCACCCTCACCTTCGTCGCCCTGCTCACCTCCGTCCTCTCCTTCCGGGTCTTCGACCAGGTCTACGTCCTCGTCAAGGGCGGCGGACTCGACGAGGACGCCACCCGCACCGTCATGTACCAGGCCGTCACCACCGCCTTCGACCAGAACAACATCGGCCAGGCATCCGCGATCACCGTCGTCTTCTTCCTGATCGTCGTCGCCCTGACCCTCATCCAGCGCCGCGTCGTCCGCACCGGCACCGAGGACTGACCATGACCCGCACACCCCTGCGCCGCCTCCTCGACTACACCGTCCTCAGCACGCTGGCGTTCCTGTTCGTCCTGCCCGTCCTCTACCTGGTCCTCGGCAGCTTCAAGCCCTCCGACCAGGTGCTGAGCGGCCTGACCGGCTTCCTCCCCACCCATCTGTCCTTCGACAACTACCGCGCCGTCCTCAGCAGCTTCGACTCCGACGCCACCGGCTACTTCTGGCGCTTCATGGGCATCTCGCTGCTCCTGTCCGCCGTCGTGGTCCTCGGCGGGCTGATCGTCAACTCCATGGCCGCCTACGGACTGACCCGACTGCGCTGGCGGGGCCAGGGCGTCGTCTTCACCGTCGTGCTGCTGCTGATGCTGGTGCCGTTCGAAGCAGTTGCCGTCCCGCTGTTCTACCTGTTCAACGACGAGCGCAACACCATCGCCATCCAGGCGGTCCCCTTCATCGCCAACGCCTTCTCCATCTACCAGTTCGCCACGTTCTTCCGCGCCATCCCGCCCAGCATCGAGGAGGCCGCCCGCATCGACGGCGCCGGGCCCTGGCGCACCTTCTTCGCGATCGTCGTCCCGATGTCGAAGCCGGTCTTCGCGTCCGTCGCGATCCTGACCTTCCTCACCCAGTGGGGCTCCTTCCTCTGGCCCGTCCTGATGGTCTCCGACCCCGCGGTGCGCCCGCTGCCCCTGGAGATGAGCGTCTTCCAGGGCCAGATGCCCGTCGACTGGGGCCAGGTCCTCGCCTTCGGTGTCCTGCTCGTCCTGCCCGTCCTGATCGTCTTCGCGTTCTTCCAGCGGTGGTTCGTCCAGGGCGTCGCCAGCTCCGCGGTCAAGGGCTGACCTCACCGCCGCGAACGTGCACGACACCACCAGCGCAAGGCTCCTCCCCGCCGACCTGACCACCCGGGAGGAACTCACGGACGAAGCCCAGCCTCCGGAGATCGCCGCGGACGACGACCGGTTGGCCCCGGTGGCCGTCGAACTGCCGACCGGGGCCGTTCCTACGCCGTCAGCGTCCTCCCCGACGCCGTACGGTTCGAGGATCCGGTGACCGGCCGGACGATCGACGACACACCGTTGGGCCCGGCGCACGGGATGACCGCGTTCGCCACCGGCACGGTCGAGGACCGTACGGTCGCGGTGATCGCCGCCGGGCGGTGCGTGCGGGTGTGGGCATCGTGTCCGGGCAGAGGGCGGTGGAGGAGACGACCCAGTCGTGCCATTGGTTCAGAACCAGCCCGTGCAGACGATGGAGCCGCCCTTGCCGTTGGTGCCGCAGGCACGCATCACCAGGCCGTTGTCGTTCCACTGGGTGGTGTACGCGTCGCCGCCCGAGGTGACGGTCGTGTAGCCGAGCATCGGCTCCCAGGTGTTCCCGCCGTCATTGCTGCGATCGACCCAGATCTCGTCACCGACCGTGCCTCCGGTGATACGGCCCCAGGCACAGGCGGTCGTGCCGTTGTAGCGCAGCTCGACGGTACGGCCGAACACGGTGGCGGACTTGGCCGTCCACGCACCGGCGGAATCGGGTGGGGTGCCGTCACCGCAGGAAGTGTTGGAGGAAGCGCCCTCCAGTGTGCCGCCGATTCTCGGGAACTCCCCGCACGACGGCACACCAGGTGTGATCGCCGGGCCCTGGATGAACAGGTTGCTGACCCAGCTGCGGTAGTCGGGCAGATAGGTCCAGACGTTGTTGACCATGCCGTCCACGGTGGCGCGTTCCCCGACGCGCTGGCACAGCGCCCGCACGGCGACGGAAATGCCGTTGCTGATGGTCCAGTTGATGCCGCTGCCGGTGGTGGAGTCGTTGCGCAGGTTCGGCTGGCCCCAGGTCTTCACCTGCTTGCCGAGACCGTCGTACTCCCACACCGGGAAGACGCCCGAGACGTCGGGCCGCAGCGAACCCTGGTAGCCGGCCCAGGGGATGTCCGAGACCCTGATGACCTCGCCCGACTGGGGCGATTCGAGTCTCTTGCCGTTGCCGAGGTAGAGGGCGACGTGGCTGAGTCCCTCGCCGAAGTACATGATGTCACCGGGCAACAGCGGGGCCTCGCCCTGCGCCTTGGTGAACCTGGTGTGCGCGTAGCCCGGGTTCTGCCAGGTGGACTGGGTGGTGCGCTCGCTGATGATGTCCTGGCGGGTGGCCTTGTACCAGGCCCAGCGCACGAGTCCGATGCAGTCGAAGCTCCAGTACGTCGGATCGTTGATGGACCTCGGGTCCGTCGGGTCCAGCATGCCCTGGCTGGGACCGGGCAGGCCCCCGGCGTGGCCGCCGCCCCAGGCGTACGTCCAACCGACGTAACGGCAGGCGACGTTGACGGCGTCCTGGGCGGCGATGCTCGCTCCCGCTTTCAGCGGCGCACAGGTGTCGGCGGCCGGTGCGGTCGGTGCGGCGGTTGCGGGCGCCGCTGTCGGCAGGGCCAGGCAGGCGACGGCCACGGCGGCGGCGAGCAGCAGCCGCAGCGGTCGGAAGCGGCCGTGCGGTGTTCCGTCGCGGTCACGGCCGCGGTGGTTCTGTCTTCTCATGTCGTTCCCCGTTTTCCTTCTCCGGCCGTGTGCTGTGGGTGTGGGTGAAGTGGGTGCTCCCGGCAGCCTGCTGGCGGCGCGACCGTCCTGTCGAGGCGCGGACGTTGCCCGGCTGAACGGGCAACGGGAAACCCTTGGGAAACCCCGGTGGGCAGAGGCGTCCTTCTGGCCCCCGCGTACGACCGGATGGAGAACGACCAGTAGGACGCCTGCCGGCGTTGCCTCTCTCTTCCGTGTTTCTGCTGGTCACGGCAGGTTTCCCGGTGGCGCGGCCGACGGGCGACGGGAAACCCGTCGACCTCTCCGAGCGCGGCGGCCAGTCTGGTGGCTCGGATCAGACACGACCTGCGAACAGGCAGGACGACCGCAAGGGGGAACCATGCGCAAGATCTTCCGTGGCGCCGCGGCGCTCGCGACGACGGCGGCCGCGGTGGTGGCGATGAGCGGGGCGGCCCAGGCCCGGCCCGCCGCAGCCGCCGGGGACTGGGCCGGATGTCCGTCCGGCGCCGTCTGCATCTATCCGCAGGGCCAGGACCCCGCCCAGAGCCCGAGCAACGTCTACTGGAGCTACGGGCCCCACAACCTGAGCAACCAGCACGGCTGGCACTGGGTCCTGAACAACCAGACCGGCGGTGCCACCGCCGAACTGTGCCTGAACTACGGCGGTACCAACTGCAACTACACCATCCCGGCGCAGGGCGGCGTGTGGGCCGACCTGGAACCGGTCAACTCCATCAAGCTCAACCGTCCGTAGCACTCCTCGCCCGGACATGAACGTCCGCAACCGCGGCCGCGGTTGCGGACGTTCATGTCTGCGCCACACGGGTGAAAGGCTTGGTCGACCGTCCTCCCCCCGCAGTAGCCTGTGCATCCGCTGTATATCGCGGCGCTTGCGCGCGCAACACCCTGGGGGAAGCTGTGGGGGAGCAGCACACCGGCGACCGACGCGAACCGGTGCCGCCGGACGGCGCCGTCGCGTCCTTCCCTGCCCAGCTGCGACGGCTGCGCCGCCAGCGCGGGCTGTCGCTGGCCGACTTGGCCCGGCAGACCCATTACAGCAAGGGCTACCTCAGCAAGATCGAGACGGGGGCGAAGCCGGCGAGCGTCGATGTCGCGCGCCGCTGCGACCGGATACTGGGCGCCGAGGGCGCCCTGCTGCGGCTGCTGACGCCGGATTCCTCGCCGAACGGGCAGAGCGAGGGCTCCGCGACCGGTCCGGCGCGGTCCGACGGCGCATGTCCCTACCGGGGCCTGTCGGCGTTCACCGCGCAGGACACCGCATGGTTCTTCGGCCGCGAGCGGGCCACCGCCGCGGTGGTGGAGCGGGTCTTCGAACGGATCGGCGACGGGCCCCTGATCGTCGTCGCGCCCTCGGGGGCCGGCAAGTCGTCGCTGCTGAACGCCGGTCTCGTACCGGCCTTCCGGCGCCCCGGGGGCTTTCCCATGCCGGGCGCCGAGCGGTGGCCGGTCGCGGTGTTCACGCCCACCGCGCATCCGCTGGAGGAGCTGCTGACCGGCGTCGCGAAGGCCGTGGACGGTGATCTCGGCATCACCGTACGCCAGGTGCGGGAGCGGCCCGAGGTCCTGCTGGAGGCGGTGCGCCGCGCGGTGGACGGCAACCCGGGCGCCACCGCGGAGAGACGGCCCCCGCCGCTGCGGCCGGTGCTGCTCGTCGACCAGTTCGAGGAGCTGTTCACCCTCTGCACCGACGACGACGAACGACGGGCTTTCGTGCGGGTGTTGTGCGCCCTGTCCAGGTCCCGCCCGTCGGACGCCGAGGACCAGGCCCCGGCGGTCGTGGTCCTCGGCGTGCGGGCCGACCTGTCCGGCGGCTGCCTCGAACTGCCCGAGCTGGCCCCGGCCTTCGCCGACGGCCTGTTCGTGCTGCCCCCGATGTCCGTGGCCGAGCTGCGGGAGGCGGTCACCCGGCCCGCCGAACTCGCCGGACTGACCCTGGAGTCGGGCCTGGTCCCCCTGCTGCTGAGGGACGCGGGCCTGCGGGGCGAACCGGGCACCGCGGCGGACGTCACCCCTTCCGGTGCGCTCCCGTCGATCTCCCACGCGCTGCTGGAGACCTGGCAGCGGCGCGAGGGCGCCACGCTGACCGTCGCCGGGTACGAGCGCACCGGCGGGATCCGGGGCGCGGTCGCGCGGACCGCCGAGAGCGTGTTCGCGGGGCTGTACCCGTCCGAGCAGCAGACGATCCGCCGGATCCTGGTGCGCCTGGTGCACGTCGCCGACGGCACCGGTCCGACGCGGCGCCGGATGAGCCGGAGGACGCTGTTGGAGCGGGCGGCCGACGCGGACGGCGCCGGGGCCGCCCTGGACGCGTTCGTGCGGGCCAGGCTGATCACCGCCGACCGGGACACGGTGGAGATCGCCCACGAGGCGCTGCTGCACGCCTGGCCGCGGCTGCGCGGCTGGATCGACGCCGATCGGGCCGGGCTGCTGATCCACCAGCAGCTCGCCCAGGCCGCCGACGAATGGGAGCGTGAAGGCCGCGACGCGTCCGCCCTCTTCCGGGGCACCCGGCTGGACACCGTTCGTGCCTGGGCGCAGGAACACGACGGCAGAACCGGGCTCAGCGCGCAGGAGGAGGCCTTCCTGCGAGCCAGCCTGGCCGAGGAGGCGCAACGGCAGCGGCTGGCCCGGCGCCAGGTGCGGCGCCGGCAGGGCACGCTGGCCACGCTGGTCGTGCTGCTGGCCCTGGCCGTCACCGCCGGGGCCCTGGCGTACCAGCAACGCGCGGCCGCCCTGCAGCAGGAGCGGGTCGCCCGCTCCAAGGCCCTCGCCCTGCAGTCCACGTCCCTGGCCGCCGGACAGCCCGAGGCCTCCATGCTGCTCGCGGCAGCTGCCTACCGTTCGCAGGTGACGCCGGAGGCGCGCGGCGCCCTGCTGAGCACGCAGGCGCAGCCGTTCTCGGCCCGGCTCGGCGGACACCGCGGCCCGGTCAACTCGGTGGCGTTCGCGCCCGACGGCCGGACTCTGGCGACGGGCAGTTCGGACGGCACGGTGACGCTGCGCCGGCTCGCCGACCGCCGTACGACCGCCACGTTCCGGATGCCCGGACGGGTGCGGTCGGTCGCCTTCAGCCCCGACGGCCGTACGCTCGCGGCTACCTCCACCGACGCCCCGGTCAGGCTGTGGGGCACGGCCGGTCACCACCCGAAAGCGGTGCTGCCGGCGAGCACCACGGGCGCCCGGGCCGTGGCGTTCGATCCCCGCGGGCGCACGCTCGCGGTCGCGGGGGCCGACGGGACGGTCCAGCTGTGGGCCCCCGACACCGGGCGGCGCATCGCGTCCTTCACCGGCCACACCGGGCAGGTCGACGCCGTGGCGTACACGCCGGACGGCCGGACCCTGGCGTCGGCCGGCGCCGACCGGACCGTACGGCTGTGGGACACGGCCGGCGACGGGCGGCCTGTCGTGCTGCGGGGGCACACCGACGAGGTGTACGGCGTGGCGTTCGCACCGGACGGGCGGAGCCTGGCCAGCGGCAGCGCCGACCGGACGGTGCGGCTGTGGGACGTGTCCCGGCGTCGGACGACCGCGGTGCTGAACGGGCACAGCGACGACGTCAACGCGGTGGCCTACGCCCCCGACGGCGCCACGGTCGTCAGCGCGGGCGGGGACGGCACGACCCGGCTGTGGGACGTGCACAGCGGGATGCAGACGCTGACGCTCACCGGCCACACCGACTACACGATGGGGGTGGCCGTCAACGCCGACGGGACGATGCTCGCCACCGCCGGGTTCGACCAGTCGGTGGTGCTGTGGGACCTGCGCGGCTCGGTGCTGACGGCGCGTCCGTTCACCGAGGTGTGGCAGTCCGCCTACAGCCCCGACGGCACGCTGCTGGCGACCGCCGACGCCGATCACACCGTGCGGCTGTGGGAGGTGGCACGGCACCGGGTCGTCGCGACGCTGCGCGGCCACCGCGCGGCCGTGTTCTCGGTGGCGTTCGCGCCCGACGGGCGGACCCTGGCCTCGGCCGGCTCCGACGGCACGGTCCGGCTGTGGGACGTGGCCGCCCACCGCCTCCTCGCCACCCTGCCCGGGCATCGCGGGAACGTGTTCGCGGTGGCGTTCGCCCCCGACGGCACCCTGCTGGCGTCGGCGGGCGCCGACCGTACGGTGCGGCTGTGGGACGTGGCGGGGCACCGCCTTGTGGCCACCCTCACCGGCCACACCGACTTCGCCAACGACGTCGCCTTCAGCCCCGACGGGCGCACCCTCGCCAGCGCGGGCGACGATCTGACCGTACGGCTGTGGGACGTGGCGGGACGCCGTCGGCCGACCACGTTCACCGGGCACACCGGCGCCGTACGGGCGGTGGCGTTCAGCCCGGACGGACGGTCGCTGGCGAGCAGCGGCAACGACGGGACCGTACGCCTGTGGGACGTGCCCCGGCACCGCCAGGTCACGGCGCTGCGCGGCCACACCGGCTCGGTGCGCGGTATCGCCTTCTCGCCCGACGGCGGACTGCTGGCCAGCAGCGGCAGCGACCGTACGGTGCGGCTGTGGGAGGTGGCCGGTCGGCGGCCCTGGGCCACCCTGACCGGTCACACGAACGCCGTGTGGGGCACCGTCTTCGCCCCGGACGGGCGGACCGTGGCCAGCAGCAGCACCGACGGGACCGTACGCCTGTGGGACCTCGACGTGCCGGCACGGATCGCCGCGATCTGCCGGCTGCGGCTGTCCGGGGCACCCGAGCCGGCGTGCCGACCGAGCTGACCCCATGGCACAAGAGCCTGGTGGGAGGGGGTTTCCGCAGGGTTTCCCGTTGCCCGTTCGGTAGGGGACACCTCGGGGTCTCGACGGCGCGCGGGGGCGGGCCGCAGGCTTCTGCCTCACCAGCACACCAGCACACCAGCAGACCGACACACACGACGAAACGGGGGTCCCGGCATGTTCCGCATGTCCCGCCGGACCGGTCTCATCGGCACACTCATCGCCTTACTGGCACTCGTCCTGGGGACACCCGGGTCCGCCCTCGCGTCCCCTGCCTCCGCTTCCGCCCGCGCCGCGGACGGCCGGTGCGCGGTCCTGGCGCCGGGCGCCTCCGCGGCCGCCGAGCGGGCCGTCGCCGCGGCCTGCGAGCAGGTCGCCGCGGGCACCTGGTACACGTGGGGCGGTGGGCACGGCGCGCAGCCCGGCGCCACCTACGGGCAGGTGGATCCCACGGACCCGGCCAGCGAGCACGACCCCGAGCGGCGCGGTTTCGACTGCTCGGGCCTGGTCCGGTACGCCTACGCACAGGCCGCTGGCTCGGACATCCTCAACGGGGTCGCCTCCGGGCAGTACTACACGCACCACGCCGCCGAACGCTTCACCGCCGCCCAGGGGCTCGCCCCGCTGCTGCCGGGCGACCTGCTGGCCTGGGGCACCTCGCAGGACCTGCATCACATCGCCATCTACCTGGGCGCGGGCAGGATGGTCGAGGCCCGGCAGTCCGGCACCAGGCTCATGGTCAGCGACGTCCGGCTGAACGGCGACTACTTCGGCGCACTGCGCGTCGACACCGGCCCGGTCACCGGCCATGTCTTCGAGACCTGGGGCACCGGCGTGTGGACCAAGGCCGAACCGTCGACCCGGGCCCGCCGCGTCTACGCCTTCCCGGAACCGACGACCATCCGCGTCGAGTGCCAGAAGCACGCGGAGCAGGTCACCTCCGACGGCCACACCAACGACGCCTGGTCCTACCTGCCCGACTACAAGGCATGGATGACCAACATCTACATCAAGGGCCCCGCCTGGCTGGAAGGGGTGCCCACCTGCGCCTGACGGGGCGACGACGTCCGCGCGTCGACCGCCCGCCGTCCAGGAGCCGGTGGGCGGACGTCGGGCGGGGCTGCCCGGAGACTGGGGAACGGCCCTGCCGGGCCGCTGGGGCACGGGGCGAACCTCACCGAACCGCTGGTCCGGCCGGACTCGGGGATGGTGCCGCTCCCCGGAAGGTTCGACGCCGCACGCTCCACGCCTACTCGCTGCTCCGGCCGGACATCGCTGCCCGCGTGGGCACAGCTGCTCCGGACGGGGACCCGCGGCGACACCCTCACCCTCGAAGGCCCGATGCGGCAGTCAGGCTCCGCGAGCGAGGTACCGACGCCCTCGGTCGGTGCTGGGCGCGTCGGGCGAGGGGGCTGGACGACTTCGGCCCCCTTCTGAGGCAATGTCGAAAGGGGGCCGAAGTCTTCGTAGCGGGGGCGGGATTTGAACCTGCGACCTCTGGGTTATGAGCCCAGCGAGCTACCGAGCTGCTCCACCCCGCGTCGGTTTCCTCAGAGTACGGGATGCCGGCGCTCTGGATGGGGGATTTTCGAGCCGGCCCGCACGGGCGCGCCGGCCGTTGTCGCGGAAGCAGACCTCGCGGAGGCCTTCGTCGCCTCCGGCTCCTGGGCGTCGAGGAGGCAGGTGGCGTGGTGGGGGCAGGACGAGGGTGAGGTGTCGTATGCGGGGCGGTGCCTGGCCGAGTGGACCGAGGCCGGCGTGTGGCCCCAACTGCACGACGCGCTCCTCGCCAGGCTCATGTCGCGGAACAGCCCGACGAACTCCTCCTCGCTGGTTGTCCGGTGGATCAGCGACTCCGGGCAAACCGCGTGGGCCTGGGGAAAGGGGCCCCTGATTCATGTCAGTGGATCCGGTCGCGCAGAACTTGGCGTGGATAGCGCGGAACCAGTGGGTGCCAGAGTTCTGCATGTCCTGCGACATGAGCGCGTTCGAGTTCCGAACAGCGCGGACACCAGGATTCCTGGGGGTTCCGTACCCGTGAGTCGGCATCTGAACTTGATGGGGTGATGTCGGGGCGTTCGACTGGCAGTGGCCGCTCAGCTCCGGTAGCTCTGGATCGTGAGATACGCGCAGGGCGGCGGGTTGACCGACGCTGGGAGGGTCGCGCGGGAGCGGATCCGGCTTCAGGCCGTGGAACGCTTCGAACGCGGGGGGTGCCTCTATGTCCTTGGTCAAGCGGGTGGGCAGCGTCGGCCCGGGGTTCGATCTTCTGCGTGGGGCATGAGACTGTCTGGTCGTGTCGGAGATGATGAGTGGGTTGGAGGCGGCCTTGGCTGAGGCGTTGTCTCCTTCGTGGTCGCAACGTGTTCGTGCCGGGCGTGACCTTGCTTCCTTCGCTGATGTTCCTGAGGCTGCGGAAGCGTTGGTGCGGCTGTTGCTGGACGTCGAGGACAGGGCGGTGACCCGGCAGACGGCAGAGGCGCTGGCCCGGGTGGGGACGGTGGCCGCCGTAAGGCTCATCGCTCTCGCGGTTGCCGAGGCTGACGACCACCAGGCTGACTGGCTGCAGACCGTGGTGCATGACGCGCTCGTGGGGCCGGACGGTGTGCTGGGCGTCGCAGCGGTCTGCGGGCAGCTCGCCCGGGACCCGGAAGAAGCTGTCCGTCGGGGTGCCGCGGAGGTCTCGGCGTGGGCGGACGGCACAAGATGCTGATTGTGAGTCGAGCTGCCTGTGGGCTGGTTCATGCAGCCATCGCGTGGGGGACGCGGGGTTCGTAGAAGGTGCCGTCGCGGAGCATCGCGAACAGCACGCTGATGCGGTGCCGGGCCAGGTGGAGAAGGGCTTGGGTGTGGGTCTTTCCGCAGGCTCGGCACTTGTCGTAGTAGGTCCGGGAAGCGGGATCGTGCAGGGCTGCAAACGCGGAGAGGAACATCGCCCGTTTCAGCTGCCGGTTGCCGCCTCGGGGCGCGTGTTCGCCGTGGATCGAGGTCCCCGACGACTTCGTGGTGGGCGCGAGTCCGGCGTAGGAGGCCAGGTGGGCGGCAGTGGGGAAGCTGGTGCCGTCGCCGACGGTGACCAGCAGTACGGCGGCGGTCCTGACCGCGACCCCTGGCATCGAGGTCAGGACCGTCGCTCGTCGATCAGCCGAGCGGCCATGCGCGGGGCCTTGGGTCTGATGGCCTCGACGAGTCTGCGGCGGCCGGCTTTCCGTAGCGCGGCTGGGGATCCGTAGCGCTTCAGCAGCCAGGTGACGGCCTGGTGGTCGAGACGGGGGCCCAGGACGCGTTCGAGGCTGGGGTGGAACTGGGTGAGCAGGCCGCGTATGCGGTTGCTGGTGCGGGTGGCTTCGGCGGCGAGGTCCTGGTCGAAGCCCACGAGCACGGTCAGTTCGGCGGTGATCTCCTCGGTGAGTTCCAGCGAGCGCAGCGCGTGGGGCAGCGTGCGCGCGGCGTCCGCGATCACCGCGGCGTCCTTCGCGTCGTTCTTCGCCTCGCCGGGGTAGAGGTCGGCGATCCGGCGCATCGCCAGTCCGGGCAGGTAGGCGACCTTGCAGCCCGCATCACGGGCGACGGTCAGGGGCAGGGCGCCGATGGAGGCGGGCTGGTCCACGATCACCAGGACGGTGCCGAACTTCGCGGTCAGCTTGTCGAAGATGGCCCGCAGCTTCGGCTCGCAGCTGCTTGTCGAAGACCTTCTTCCCGGCCGGGGTCAGCCCGTGCCCGTGATGAGCGGTCCTGCCGACGTCCAGGCCGAGGAACACGCCCACGTCGCCGGTGTCTAACACTGTGTTCTCCACTCCTTCGGCGCGGCTGGCCTGGCATCGGTGTCGTGCACGCGCATCCACGTTATGCAGACCTGCCACCCTCGAACGACCGGACGCGCCTGTTCAGGCGGCCGTCGGACCTCTTGTCAGCGTCTCCGACGGCACCCCACGGGCCCGGTGACACCACCCCCCAGGTCATCCGTTCGACAGGGGGACACAGTCATGCCGGGCCCGGAGGCCAGCGGCCGCCCTCTTGCAGGACCGCGAAGAACATAACGGGGGGGAAGAACCGGGACATAGCTGACGCACTGTGAGTCAGCGAGTGGTCGGTGGAGCGGCGGCGCCGCCAGTGGCGCGAGCGGGGCGAGGCTGGAGTTCCGTCAAAAGGCTCACCCGGGAGGCCGCGGCTCAGTGAGAAGCAGATTGCCCGGCTGGAGAGGGAGTTGGAGCGCGGCCCCTTGGTCCACGGCTGGGTCGACCAGCGGTGGACCTCGGCCCGGGTGAAGACGCTGATCGGCAGGCTGTTCCACGTGTCGTACACGGTCGAGGGGACGTGGCGGCTGCTGAAGCGGCGCGGCTGGTCCTGGCAGCAACCGGCACGCCGCGCCATCGAGCGTGACGATGATGCTGTGGAGCTGTGGAGGAAGCAGGTCTGGCCGCGGGCCAAGACCTGGGGCCGCCGAGGCTGCACCCCGGTGGTCCACGTGCGCGGCCGGGGCTCAGGGCGGGTCTCGATGGCAGGCATGACCTGTTACAAGCCCGGCGAACGATCCCGGCTCTTCTGCTCCATCCATGAGTACACCGGGCGCAAGGACCAGCCCAAGGGCTTCGGCTGGCGCGACTTCCGAGGCCTACTGATCCGCGCCCGTATCCAGCTTGGCGGTCCGATCGTCCTGCTCTGGGACAACGTCCGCCTCCACCTGACCAAGTCCTTGCGGGCGTTCATCGAAGCGAAAGCGAACTGACTCACGGTCTTCCAGCTGCCCACCTACGCGCCCGACCTGCACCCGCAAGAGGGCATCTGGTCGCTGGTCAAGCGCGACATCGGCAACCTCGCCGCAGCCGATCTCAGCCAGATCACCCGTGCCGTGAAGCGCAAGCTCAAGAAAAGTTGCTGTTCAGATACGGTGACGGGATGAATGAGAGCCTGCCTGCCGACGTAGCCGACGTGCTTGCGGCAGTCCTGAACGGGGACACCCCGGTTCACATCGCGCTCCGACAACAGGTTCCGTACCTCAGCGTGCGAGCGCGCTGCACATGCGGGTGCGGTACCGCCTACTTCGAGCTCGACACCAGCAAGGTGGAATCTGCGCCCACCGGCCCCAGCACGGTAGTGGTGGCCGATGTGCAGCTCGTCACCGAAGCTGGGGAGTGTCCCGGTGAGGCCCTGGTCTTCACCCAGGGCGGCTACCTGGCGTGGCTGGAAATCTGTTCCTGGAGCGACGACATCGAAGTGTCACTGGCCACCGCACGTCACTGGTTGCAGGCACGCTCTTGATCCCGAACAATCAGCGCCCAGCGGACGGTCAGTCGTCAGGGTCGACTTCGGGGTGCGTGAACCGCACGGGCTTGTCCAGCGACCGGGCGTAGGCGATTTCGGCTCGGGTGCTGTCTCCGATGTAGTCGCCGACTACGAGCACCTCATCGGCGAGCCGGATCTTCGCCCGGTGCAGATCGTCGAGTTGAACCTTCAGCGCCTCGGCCTCGACAGGATCGGACCAGAGTTCGTGCCGCGACTTCATGTCACAGCCCGGTTTGACGACAATCTTTCCGGCGTTGGTCTCCCGCAGATCGGCCTCAGTCATCTCGGTCATGAACCGGGTGGAACCGCAGATTACGACGATACGCGGGAGGCTCAACAGCTTCTTCGCGTCGGCAAGCTTCTCCTCGGGGGTGAGCAGTTGCGGGTATGACACTGGTTCCTCCTGGTGGTGAGGTCCAAAGGGTGCCTGCGGAGACGGGAACGAGGATGTCCAAGATCGTTTTGTGACGAACGACGTGGACACACTCGCCACGATGCAGGCCCTACTGGGCTACGCCTCCGAGGCCAATGGCTCCGCCATGCCCGTGCCCACCTGCGCCACCTCTTCTTCTGCCTGCCCCAGCAGCCAGGCTATTACAAGCGGCTGCGCACGGCCGCCGGTCTGATGCGAAGCGTCAACCGGATCCTGGCCGCCACCACCTCGGTGTGGAGCGACGACGTATGGGTCGTGGACTCCGCCCCGGTGGAGTGCGGCCGCTCCCGCAAGACCGTCAAAACGCTCCGACCCAGCACTCCGGCAAGGGCTTCTTCCTGCAGATCGAGGGCGCCTCGATCGACAAGCAGGACCATGCGGCGGCCGACCCCTGCGGCTAGATCGGCGAGACCGCCGCCTTCGACCGTGCGGTGAAGTGGCCCGCGCCTACGCGGCCAAGTACCCCGACACGCTTGTGGTGACCACCGCCGACCACGGCCACACCAGCCAGATCGCCCTGCTGGTGGCCACCCCGCCCGGCCTGTTCTCCACCCCACCCTGGCCACCGACGAGGGCCAGCAGCTGAAGGTCAGCTACTCGACCAACACCCCGGGCCAGTCCCAGGAACACACGGGCGCCGGGGTGCGCATCGCCGCGCAGGGCCGCAGGCGTACCGGGTGCTGGGAGTGACCAACCAGACCGACCTGTTCACGACGATCCGCGATGCGCTTCGCCCGCGCTGACCGGCCGCCACCGGTTCGCCCCGTCGGTGTCCTCGGCGCCGGGCACCCCTACCATCCGGGCTACAGGGGTAAGCAGGAGCGCCCCGGGGCCAAGGGGGCTGTATGCGGTCGGTTGTTTCATGGCCCGTGTTGCGGCGTGTCGTGGGTGCCGCAGCTGTGGGCGCGGCGCTCACCACCACCTCCGGGTGCACGGTTCCCGTCGATGCCGTCGCCGGCATCTCCGTGACCGGCGACGGACAGCTCCTCGGCGTCATGATGGTCTGCGGACATCAGATCGACGGGGCGTCCCTCTATGTGACGGACGCGGACGTCGACAGCGAGGTCACGGTCGGTGAATGGACCGCCGACCACCCCCTCACGGCAGGACTCGCCACCTGGACGCTCGATGCGCCGTCCGCCGGTTGGACCACGACCACACCGCTCACCGCGCTCACCGCCAAGACCACGTACGCCTTCTACGGGTGGACCAGGGACAACTCGTGGTCCTCCAGCAGCGTCTCGTTCACCGTGAGCGACCAGGACCGGCTCACGCCGGGAATGGTCCGGTACGACGAGGTCTCGGAAGGCGGGGGCGAATCCGCGGTCACGGTGCCCGTGGCGGAGTTCAAGGCCAGGGCCTGCCAGGGCGGTTGACAGCATCGAGGGGGCAGCTGGGCGAGGCCGACGAGCCCGGCCCGCCGCCCCCACGCATGCACGTCGTCGCGTCAGGGGGCGGCGAGTTGCGGTCGTTCCCGTACGGCCAGGTGTCCCCTGCGGGCGAGCCTGGCAACGGATGCCGCGCAGATGAGCCCGGCGGCGGTCAGGGCGTACCAGGTCAGCCAGCGGGCATCGTGCCGTGCGGCGAAGTCCCACGGGGCGCCGGTGGCGAGGTTGCCGAGGGTGATGCCGAGGCCGAGTGAGGCCAAGACGGCGGCCGTGGCGTCGGGAGGGGTGCGGGCCAGGGGAAGGAAGGCGACACCCATCGCGTGTCGGCGATCAAACAATCCCCCACGATCTGCACGATCGGCGTCAGCCAATTCCCCACCCTCGTGGTCACGACTCCCCACCGGGACGCTGGCCGTCGATGATGCCGCTGACCATGCTCGAACTAGCCTGATGTTCCCTGTATCGGGTGGTTTACCCACTTCTTGGACGTTCCTTGAGGATCGGTCTGGTTCCCCATGGGCATGCCGGTGCCTGGGGTGAGGGTCCTGGTCTCTCGGAGCCGTCGAGGTCCCTCGATCTGCGAGCCGAGAGGCCGACGGACGCACCGGATGGCAAGGAGAACATGCACCGTGGTCGACATCGTCGAGATCTACGTGCACTGGTACGCGGGCCGGTCCAAGAGCCAGGTGTCCGTCCGTCAGGGCGCCAACGTTCGCTTCACCAAGACCAGCCGCATCCTCGCCGAGCTCGTCGGTGGCCACGCGGACCGCACCTGGGACAAGCGCATGCGCGAGCTCATCCGCCCCGACCTGCTCATCCTCGACGACTTCGCCATGCGCCAACTGGCCGCGTCGCAGGCCGACGACCTCTACGAACTCGTCTCCGAACGGCAGGGCCGGTCTCTGATCATCACGAGCAACAGGGCGCCCAGCGACTGGCACCGACCCAAGGGACCCACCAACAAGCCGGGACGCGCTCGAATGGCTGACGCAATGGTGGTCCGTCACTGTCACAGGTCCTCGCTACTCTCACCGCGTCGAGATCAAGGAGGACCGGGTGCTTGAAGGCGTGCTGATCGCGGAAAGTCTGCGGGTCGGAACCGAGTTGGCTGGAGTCCCGCTGCACATCACCAAGATCGCTAGAGTGGAGGTGAACAACACCGCTGCCGAGCAGCCGCACCGGTGGACTCTCCTGGACTTCGCTGCCGAGGAGGCCGACGCCGAGCGTCTGGCCGAGCAGCTGGCCGCCTGCCTGGCCCCGACCGGGGGTTGGTATGTCAACTACAACACCACCACAGAGGCGTTCGTCGTCTTCGCCGACAAGATCTTCCGCTATCCGCGCAAGCAACCGGAAGGACGTCGGCAGGCGCAGGACTACGCGCGCTCCATCGGAATCCCCGAGCCACAGCTGGACTGGCAGGACTGACCAGTCGGGCCCCGCGCCACCAGCGGGGCCCGACCGCTGCTACGGCCACTACCTGGGGAATTACATGAACATGGGGGGTGGGGATCGGCTGACCGCCGACACGGCCCACAGCGCGTTTCGCAGCGAGCTGCCCAGCCATCCGTTCAACGACCCGTTCAGTGACGGCGAGTTCGGCCAATTCCGCGCGACGCGCGGTGATCCGTCCCAGCAGCTCGGGAGCCAGCATGTGCCGGATCGTAGAAGGCCGCCCGATCACGGTGAGCGGGAGCCGACAAGTCGGCCGGTGGAAGGCGAGATGGGGGTCCTCGAACTGACAAGGATGCGTCCGGCGTTGTTCGACTCAAAGCAGGCGCTGGTAGCGGAGCTCCGTGAGCGTGATCCCGTCGTAGACGTCGTTCTGAGCCGCACCATCAGCCTGATAGCCGGCTCGCTCGTAGAAGCGCTGGGCGCGTTGGTTGTCACACAGAACCCACAAAGCTGACGTCTCGAAGCCCTGGCTCCTCATCTGGGCATGAGCCTCGCCGAGGAGGATCCGGCCGATGCCCTGGCCAATCAGATCCAGCGAGATGTACAGGGCGTAGACCTCTCCGACCCGTCCCGGACCGGGCATCTCACTTCGACACGGCCCGAAGCAGATCCACCCCACCGGGCCACGGTCACCGAGCGCCACAAGGTCCCGTGACTGTCGTCCGGGTTGAGAGAACCACTGTCGCCGTTGACCGGCATCACCCTCCACCGTCATGGCATCCAAATACGTCTGGGGAACGATGCCGGCGTACGCCGCCTGCCACCCTCGGACTCGGATCACCGAAACGGCCTCGATGTCGGCCGCATCCATCTCCCGCACGTGCACCATCGCGCCACCGTAATGGCACAGATACCTCAGAGCGAACTGCGTTTTCCGCCCCTTCTGTGCGGCTGGACCCGACATCGACTGGGCGTCGATGGAGCATGCGTACGGGTCGGCCGAGGAGGTACCGGCGCTGCTGACCGCGCTGCGCTCCCCGGACCCGGAGGAACGCCGTAAGGCCCTCGACCGCTTCTACGGCGCGGTCCATCACCAGGGCAGTGTGTACCTGGCGACGGCAGCCAGCCTGCCCTTCCTGTTCGAACTGGCTACCGGCGGCGCCACGCATGGCCGGGCTGCCGTTGTCGCGCTGCTGGTCAGCATCGGCCGGGAGTCCCTGAAGCGGGGCTTCGAGGACGACGGCACCGAGATCGAGTGCTGCCCGCCGATGGGCTGCGCACAGGCCGTTGCGTTCCTGCGCGAGCGGGGTGCGCGGTTCGCCGAACTCGCCCGCGACCTCGATCCGGACGTGTGCCTGGCCGCCGCGGTGCTGCGCGAGCGGCTGCCCGCCGAGGAAGGTATCGCGGCGCGGCTGCGGATCGTGGATGCGGCGGCCACCCTGGCACTGCGCCTGCCGACGGTCTCGTACCAGGTGACACACTGGTTATCAGGGTCGCCGCCGACTCGGCCCAGGGACCGGTGACCCGGCTCGCGGCCGTTGTCCAGCGGGCCCGCTGCGCGCCGGAGGAGATCGGCGAGGACGTCGTACGGGCTGGCGTCGGCCTGCTGCGTGAGACCACCCGCAGCCTCCCCGTGCGGCGGATCGTGCCGGGCCCGAGCCGCCCGACGGCATCCACGGACACCGTTGCGACCCAGATCGTCGCCGCCTTCGAGGATCTCGACCGGCACGCCCGCGTGTACGCACCGACCACGACCCTGCTGCGCACGTTCGACGAGGTCCTGGAGGCCCGGGTGCCCGAGCGCACCGCGGTGCTGGCCGAGCAGCTGCGCAACCCTGACCCCGGCGCGCGCCTGGACGCGGTCCGCATGAGCGGGGAGCTGATGCGCACCTGGCGCGGGGAGCACATCCGGCTGCTCCTGCTGGTCACCGACCAGTTGGGCACGGCCGACCAGGAGGTCGCCGCCGAGGCCGCGGCCGTCCTGGCCGCCTGTCACCCGATCGCAGCCCCGGCCCGGGATGCACTCGCCGCGCACCTCCACGCCCAACGCGCGGCGCACGGCCCCCACGTATGGGCCGCGCCCGGCCTCGAAGCCACCACGATGCCGTCCGGGCCCTGGCGCGCCTGGGCGACGCCCGCGCTCGACAGCGACGTCGACGCCTGGCGCGCGATCCAGGTCGCAGGGCATCTGCCGCAAGAGGCAGCCCATTTGGTGCCCCGGCTCTGCGCCCATCTGCGTCGGATCGACCTCTCCCAGCAGAGGACCAGATGAGCGCCAACGAGATCCTGGCTGCCCTGGCCGCGCTGGGCGACCCTGCCGCGCTTCCTGTGGTGGTGGACACGCTCGGTGCCGCGGTCTGCCAACAGCAGGACCGCATCACGCGATCAGCTCTTGAGGCGCTGCGGGCGTTCGGTCCGGCGGCGGCCGGCGCGCAGGAGACGATCCGGTCGCTGACCACCGCCACCGACGCCCGCATACACCCTGCCGCAGTCGCCGCGCTGTGGGCCGTCGGCGGCGACCTGGCCGAGGTCATGCCGCTCCTGCTCAACCTCCTCGACGACCCGATCACCTTCTGGATCAGTGACGCGGCTGATCTGCTCGGTGAGACAGGCCCGTCGGCCTCCGCCGCACTGCCACGTCTGCAAGGCCTCCTGACGCACGACTACGCATGGGTCCGGGTGCATTGCGCGGCCGCGCTCTGGGAGAGCGGTGGTCAAACCGAGGCACCGGCCGTCCTGGACGCCCTGCTGCGGGCCATGGCCAAGAACCCTGCGACGGCGAACCACGTGGTGACCTGCCTGGTCAGCATGGGCCCCCTCGCGGCACCGGCCCTGCCCCGGCGTGACGGCAGGTTCCAGAGCATCGACCACCACGAGGAACTCCAGCGTATCGGGCCATACCCTCGTCACCCGACTCGATCCTCCAACACCGGGAGCACCCGCCCCGCAAACAGCCTGAGGCTCCGCCACCGCCCTCCCGCCCGCCAGGAACGCGGCCCAAGCGCTGTCAGCGCATTCACGAAGGCTCGGCCACGCGCCGCCGCTACGGTGACCCGCAGGGGCGGCGCTCGCGCGCCACGGCGGGCACCAGCCCACTGCGGGGAGCGCGTGGACGTGGACGCCTTCGTCGCCGGACTTGGCTCGCCCATCGGCCGGGAGTCGGCGCGCTGGAACGCCTGGACGAGGCAGCGCATGTCTTCCGCGCCGCGTTCGTCGGGATCGGTGTCGGCCGGATCGTTCTGCTGCCAAGGGCCGCGGACTTCGCGGCGCGCGTCCGGGGGAGGGGCGGCCCGCCTCGGCGTCCTCACCTCACGCGTCCAGCCCATTGCCGAGGTGTGCCTGGCATCCGCCGGCCTTGTCCCGGACGCGGTCGCGATGATCCGGTACGGCGCAGAGGTCTACGTCGGTGACCACGTCCTGGACATGGAGGGGGCCTGGGCTGCGGGTGTTGTCGGCCTTGGTGTGACGACTGGCAGCCACGACGCGCAGGCCCTCCGGGACGCCGGCGTCAGCCGGGTGGTCCGCGGCCTGAGCGAAGTCACGGTCCGGCCTACGGCCGCGATCAGAACGCCGAGCCAGACCGAGCGCCCCGGCCCCCCGGCCCGAGCACCCACGGCAGTAGATACACACCGCCCTCACGCCGCAGCCCTCGGCCACCCCCCCCCCGCGTCTTATGACAGACCTTCATGGCCCGCCCGCCCGCACACGCCGGCCGGCGGTACGGCAGGCAACAGCGCGGTCGGCCGCCTGTAGTCGAGGCTCGTCTCCATCTCGCTGGCGCCCAGGCAGGGAGTCTCGCCGGAGGGCTTGATCGCTGTGCGTGTCCTGCCCCAAGGCGCTTGGACTCATCAGCGTGGGGGGGCACGGGGCATTGATGTTCGTCCCTGCCGCCGGCGAAAAGCAGCTGTCGAAGAAGACCGCCCGCTACGGCCGGTCGGGAAGAGAAAACGAGAGCACGCCACGATCCCTTGCGCCGCGCAGCACAATGTGGCCGCGACTACTCGTCACCGTCGTCAGGAGGCTCATGTCGATCATCGAGTCGGTAGGTTCCCCGTTGCTCACGGTGGCCGTCACCCTCGGCGGAGGTTGGCTCGTGACGGTCCGGGTCACTGACCGCTGGGAACAGGTCAAGAAGCGCCGGGAGATGGACCTGGCGGCCGCTCAGGACTTCCAACGTCTCTACGGGGAATTCGTGGCCATCTGGAAGACGTGGGATTCCCTGACGGACGGCCACACACCTGTCACCACGCCCGAACATATCGGTTGGGGCTGCCTCGAACGGGCAACCGCCGCCGAAGGGCAGATCGAGGCCCTCATGGCCAAGCTGGCCGCCGAGCGCTTCCTCACCGAGGACGACATCGACACGCTCGGCGGTGTCCGCCAGGCGTTCAAGGTCGTCCGCCGGAGCATCAAACGAGGACAACCAGTGGGCTGGAGGTCTTCCGGTGCCGCGCCGTACATGGCGAGCAAGTCGTTGTCGGCGGCCACGTCCGTCCTGCTGAGCACAGGGCCAAGGACCAGGGCCCGGCCCAGTGCCGCTGTCGCTGCCCGTAACTTCAAGGCAATTACCGACAATCGGCACGAGACCTCCTGGACCGACACCGCCCGACGCTTCGTGTGACACACGGTTGACCGGCGCATCGACGCCGGAGGCCCTGGACCGCCGTGTGGTCGGAGGGGTTCGAACAAGGGCCTGGTTGGGGTGAGTCGGAGGTGCGGGTGCCCGGAAAAAGGGCCCCCTGGCACCGGACGGCCCGCTCGGACCGCTTGGCCGAGGAAGAAGGGGATGTCGCGGGCCAGGTCCTGCAGCGGTTTCATCGTGTCACCGTCACCGTCACGGCCGCGTCGGGGCGAAAGCGTCAGCAAGGCTCGTCAGGATGGATCCGGACCAGTTGCTCTCCCCGAACACGCTGACTGGCATGGCGAGCACACCGCACTCGCGTCGGAGCGTCTCCGCTGGGATGTCGACCGGGAAGAAGTAGTTGCCGGAACAAGTCCGGCTCGCCGTGGGAATCGCCTCGAGCACCTCGTCCGGCAACCGTTCGAACAGCCGCTCAGCTCGTACGGCCAGTTCGGCGACGACCTGGCGGGGCACGTCGCTGTGCTCGGTCAGCAGTCGGTCGGCGAGCCTCAGCTGTGCCGGCGTCGGCGGATCAGCCCGGAACGCTTCGGCCAATTCGGCTTGCGCACGACCCACCAGGACCACGCCGAAGGTGCGTGGCCACAGCCATCCCTTGGTGACCGAATGCAGCAGAACCGCACAACCGGTGTCCAGCAATCGCCGTGTGCCGGCAGCGAACGGGGCTCCCAGGTCGTAGACGCTGTCGATCAGCAGGCGGCGGCGTGGTGATTCCCGCAGCCACGAAATCACCGCGGCGCACTCGGCATCGGACAGGTATCGGCCGAGCGGCTTGCTGGGGTTGGCGAGCAGCAGGTATTCGAGCCGGTGGTCCGCCGGCGACCCGGGCAGGGCCGGTGCCGGTAGCGTCGGGTAGGACACGGGCGCCAGGCCGGCAGCGCGGGCCAACTCGAAGTAGACGGGGTACACGTCGCTGGGCAGCCACAACCGCGCACGCACGGTGCGCAGCCAGTGGAACACCACACCGAGCCCATGCCGGACCCCTCGGCAGACCATGGCGTCGCCGGACCACTCTTCCGGCAGCTCGAAGCGCCGCAGCCAGGCACGGGCGAGATCGCACCGGTGCACCGTACGCATGTCGGTCGGCGGTTGCGGTCGTATCGGAGCAAGCGCCCGGTACACGTTGGTCTCGGCGGCGTCCAGAAGCGACGAGGACGCACTGAGTCGGCGCTGCCGAAGTTCCTGGAACTCGTCGAACCTCACGTCACCGCGCCTTCCGGCACGATCTCGCTGGCCCGGTCTTCCAGGGAGGCGTAGCAGCGTCCGTCGGCCATGACGTTCCAGCTGCGTGCGATCCCGCTGGTGCGTTCCCAGAGCAGGCTGGGCTCGGTGTAGGCGGCGATCCGCATCGGTCGTCCGTCCCAGCTGCCCTCGTACACCGGCGCGCCCCAGGGCAGGCGGCTCGCCAGTTCGAAGCCGTGCTGCTCCGCGAAACGGGTGACGACGGACAGCGAAACCTGGTGCTCTCGGCTCCAGACGTTGGCGGCGCGGTCGAAGTAGAGCGACTCGGTGCTGGTGGATACGTAGAGCTCCTTGAAGCAGACCTCCTCGACGCCGAGGGCCGCGGCCCACGAAAGGTACTCGGCGACCTCGGCCGAGTCCGCGACGCCACCATGCTGGAGCACGCAGATCAGTCTCATCCGCAGCCCCGGCCAGCGGTCGCGTTCCACGCGCCAGGTGTCGATCACGGAGCTCACCGGCGTGCGCAGCATCATCAGCCGCTCGCTGACGTCGTCGTCGTGGTGGTGCCGGGAGACCGCCAGCACGCTCAGGCCCGCGGAGCTCAGGGCTGCGAGGCGGCCGGCCCGGTCGGCATGCCGGCCTTTCGCCAGGGTGTGCGCGTTGCTGATCAGGACGACCTTCGGGAAGGCCGCCGAGCAGGCGGATACCAGCCGCAGCTGCTGTTCGAAGGGGAGGAGCGTGGGCTCCCCGCCACCGGTGATCACCGCACGTTCGGCACCCGCCGCACGGGCGCGTTCCAGCCAGTGGGCGACCGCGTCCCACGGGACCCGCGCCGGGGCTTGGTCGCTGGAGATCGAAGCCGAGGAGAAGCAGAACGAGCACCGGGCCTGGCAGGCGGAGGCGACCGGCAGAAGCGATACCGAGCGCGGTCGCGTGTCGGCATGGCGACGCTGTGCCGATCCGTGCAGGCGCAGGGAGGCCGCCATCGCATCCTCGACGGTTGTCGCGCGCAGAGTGAACTCGTCGCCTGCTTCATCGAGCTCGTGGACTGCGGACAACCGTATGCGAGCCTCGTGCAGTTCCATGCCGAGGCCGGTCGACACGTTGGGCACCAGCTTGTCGGTGTTCACCATGGTTTCCAGCACCAGCAACCGGTCGCCCGGAAGGGCCAGACGGTGCAGCAGGCGTCGCGCCTTGCCGATGCCGATTCCCAACTCCGCACGGGTCAGCAGGTGGAACCGGTCGGGATAGGTACTCTCCGGAATCCCCGCCTTGCCGTAAGCGAACGCGTACTTGTCGAAGCCCTTCGCGAAGTTCGACAGCACGATGACGTGGAAGCGCTGGTCGCTATCGTTCATGTCGTCATCATGCATGAACGGGTCCGGACGACATGGGCCCAACTGCGGGCGGAGCGCGGCGTCGCGAGGACCTGCCCTTCCCGCGCCCTCGGGTCGGCGGGTGGTGCACGGGCCGCCGCGTCGGACTGCGAGGCCAACTGGCAGTTCCGTGCCTGCGGTTCAACCCGGTCCGGTATCCACTGCAGGCCTTGGCGGTAGGGCGGCGCACGGCCGCAGCCCCGCACGGCATCCACAGCAATGCGCGTCTCTGGAGAGCCGAATGAACATGCCGCGCACCGCGCTCGCCCTCGCGGCGACTGCCTGTCCGGCGGCCGGGGCAGCCCCGCGCTTGTCGCCACCGCCACGCCCGTGACGACACCGACAGCGCCCTGCTCGGCGATCTGACGCCGAGCGCGCCCGCGGCAACGGCTGGGCCGGCCTGATGATCCTCGGAGCGGTCCGGGACGTCGCCGTGCCGGCCGACCTGCCCCTCGGCGTACAGGCCCTCGGTACCACCCGCGCAAGAGCGGCAAGTCCGGGCTGGGCGAGCTGGACGTCCCGGTGTCGTTCGGCGGTGCCACCTTCGCCGGGCGACATCCCGCACACCGACGAGGACGGCGCAGCCCTGCTGCCGGCGTCCGAGTAGTCCTGGTCACCGTTGGGCGGGTTCGGTCGCCCCCGTTGGGCACCGCGGGGGCGGACTCACGCATGGAGCTACCACGCGTGGCAGGCATACGGTTGCTTGGGATGCCCGCCACCACGAGGGCTTCAGCAGCGGGCTCGCCGACAGCGAGGCGCCCGGGTCGGTCGACCGTGACGGCCCAGGCGCCTGTTTGCCGTGCCGTTGACGAGCCCGTCAGGTCGGCGGCATCGGTTGATGCGTCATCGCACTTTCCGTGCGTACGGCGCGACGACGATCCGGTCGATCAGCGGCGCGTAGCGGGAGCGCAGCAGCACCCCCGGGAACGTGTCCGAGGCGTAGGTCGTGCCGTCGAAGTCCGGCAGTTCCTCGGAGCGGAAGGCGATCGTGTTCTGTCCCTTCTTCAGCTGGACCGGGACGGTCAGTTCCCAGAAGTTGTCCTGGTGGAAGCTGTGCGGGAAGCCGACGCGCTGCGCCTTCCCGCCGTTGACGGTGATGTCTGCGTGGCGGGCCAGCGGGTCCGGGTTGTAGTGCGTGGCCTCTGACTGCTCCGGGTTGGAGTAGCGGATGCGCAGCGCGTACAGGCCGGACGTGTCCGCGGTCACCGTGAACGTCGCCGTGTTGCCGTTGCCGGGGTCACCACCGATCCCGGTGATCGCCGTACCATCGGTCGCCAGTGCCAGCGGGGTCAGCGTCGCGGTGCCCGCGAGCTTGGCGTCCTCTGCTTCATACGTATGTGCCTCGAGCGTGCCGTCGGTGGGCGTGACCGTCAGCCGGTCGACCAGCGTGGCGTCCGAACCGCCGGTCACGGTCACCTTGTTGACGCCGCCCGAGAGGGAGACGGCCACCTCGTGGCGCCCCTTGGTAACGTGCAGGACGTCGTGCCCGTTGACGGACAGCCGGGCGTCCGCGGCCCCGAGCGTGGAGACGTCGATCGTGGTCTCGCGGTCGGCGGGGGAGTAGACCCAGAAAGTCGCCGTCTGGTTCCTCGCGACCCGGACCGCGCCGGATCCGGTGGCTGGAGCCGGGATGTGCTTCGGCAGGTCGTAGACGGGCCGCGCCCCGCCGCTCGTCCAGGCCAGCTCGCCCTCATAGACCTCGCTGGACGCCGACGCGGACGGCAGCGACAGGGTGAGGCGGTCGACGATGGCATCGCCCGTGGTGACGCGCTTGCCGTCGAGGCTCTTCGCGGCGAGCGTCAGGGTGTGCTTGCCCTTGGTCAGGTGCACCTCGGTGTCGGTGTGGTCCCACACCACCCACTTGTAGCCGAGCGGCAGGTACAACTCCTGCTCGCCGTCCGCCTGTCCGTCCACCCGCAGGAACACGTTGGTCGGGCCCTGCTCCTTCACCTTGTCGAAGGTGTTGAGGGAGTTGGCGAAGACGCTCAGGTCGTACGTGCCGTCCTCGGGAACGTCCACGGTGAAGTCGAGCGTGACGTCCGAGCCGGTGCGCAGGCCGCCGACGTCGTAGCCGCCGGACGTGTAGAACTTCGACACGTTGGAAGTGGAGCCCTCGGGGCCGTTCTTGGAGTAGCCGGAGCCGGTGTGGGCGGCGTCCTCCGCCTCGTACGAGCCCTGCCAGCGCACAGGTGCGATCTGCGTGCCCTTCGCCTTGCCGGCCGGGCTGAGGACGATCTCGTACGCCGAGGACTCCTTCAGCTTCGGCAGCGTGCCGTCGCCGAAGCCGACGACGACCTTGCCGTCGTCACCGACCTTCAGGTTTGTCTCGGTCAGGAGCCGCGGGCCGGAGTTGTCGCCGACCTGCCCGCTCCACTCGATCTCGCGCACCCAGGCATGGACGCTGTCCCCGAAGACCTTCCTTGGCACGTTGTCGAACGTGATGTGACCCTTGCCGGTGGATCCGCCGAAGACCAGCCGGGACTGTTTCCTCCTCTCGTCGAGCGTGGCCACGCCCTGCATGGTGTAGTTCTGGCCCGGGAACGGTGGTGTCACGGTCAGCGTGTGCCCGCTCATCGACGCGTACGAGTTCAGCAGCCACCACTGGCCGTTGCCGCGGTTGGACTGCACCGCGGAGTCGGAAAGATTGCCGTCGATGTTCCAGTACGCGATGTCGGCGTCCACTTTGGACTCCTCGATCGCGGACACCCACTGGATCATCTGGCCGGGCACGGAGGTGTGGTAGTTGAAGGCGTACTCGTTGATGTTGACGGGGAGTTGGGTGCCTTCGTGGTCGGTGCCCTTGAACAGGTCCTTCTCCCACGCCCGGTACTTGGCGATGTTCTGGCGCACGGCCTCCGGGTGACTCAGCTCATGCCAGGTGATCACGTCGGGGAGCGTGCCGGCGGCCAGGGTGTGCGTGAGGAAGCCCTTCACCTGGTCGAACAGGACACTGGTGTTGGGGCCCGCGATGCGGGCGTCCGGCATCCTGCCCTTGATGAGCCTGTACGCGGAGTCCCAGGCGGCGAAGAAGTCCTTGGGGTCGGTGAGCCAGCTGACCTTGTCGTAGCTCCAGTCGCCGGTGCCGAACATGTTGCCCTCGGGCTCGTTGAACGGCACGAAGACGATGTTGTCCTGGTACTTCTTCGGCAGCTGCAGGACCTGGTCGACCTGCTTCGCGATCTTCTCCTCGTAGAGCCTGAGCTTCTCCGCCGGTGTGTCGCCCGGCCACTCGTACGGGAAGCCGCGGTGGATGTCGGTCATGTAGATGTACACGTCACCGTCGGTGGAGTCGGCCAGCGGCTTCACCACGTCCAGCGCGTCGGCACCGGGGTGCTGCGGGCCGTCCTGCGCCTTGGTGGAGACGGTACGCAGGCCCATGCCCTCGATGAGGTTGTTGGTGGGGACGTCCGGTCCGTACACGCCGTAGAGGGTCCCGGAGGCGCCGCCGTGGAAGGCTCCGGTGTCCGAGGCGAGGTCGACGGTGAGCTGGCCCTCGCGGACCACGGTGACGGTCGCCTTCACGGCCTGTCCGGCCGACGTGCCGGCCACCGTGAAGATGCCGGCCGTGGCGTACTTCTCGGGCGGTACGGCGTCCCAGATGATCGGCGTGTCGCGGTCGTAGCCGTCGGAGAAGCTGGAGCGGACCGAGGTGGGCAGGGACGGGGCGGTTGCGGTCGTCGTACGGACGTCGAAGGACGTCCGCGAGAGCTGGTCGAGGGTGGGGAGGGTCCCGACCGTGGCGGCCACCTGCTCGGCGGTGAGCGCCGAGTGCCAGACCGCGAAGTCGTCGATCGCGCCCTTGAGCAGCGGGTCCTGGTAGAAGGACTTGCCGATGTAGCCGGCCGCCGTGGCCGTACTGTCCAGCAGGTCCCTCGCCTTGACGGTGGTCACGGCGGAGGAGACCGCCACGCCGTCGAGGTAGGTGGTGACCCGTTGGGCGGCGGTGTCGAGGGTGACCGTCACCGTCCGCCAGCCGTCGGCGGGCAGCGGCGCGTAGCCGGAGACCTGGGCCTCGGCGCCTCCGCCGCCGGTGGTCACGGCGGTGCGCAGCACTCCGCCGTTGGACGGCGTCGTGAACAGGTACCTGCCCGTGTCGGTGCCCAGATCGAAGATCCGCTGCCAGGCCGACTTGTCATCGCCCCACTGCACACGGGCCGATACCGTCAAGTCGCTCGCGTCGCCGAGGATGCCGCGGGGCAGGCGGACGTATGCGCCGGCGGAGGTGGGCGCACCGCCGGGCAGGGACAGCGCCTTGCCGCCGTCGCTACCCGCGACGGACTGGGCGGTGGAACCGTTGACCAGGGTCGCCGTCAGGCCGTTGCCGGAACTGTCCGCGATCTTGCCGGTGGTGAGGTCGTCCTGGTCGAAGGTGTAGTGGGCGGTGGGCTGGGGTGTGTCGTCCGCCTGCGCGGGGGTGGCCGACGCGGCCAGCAGGCCCGCACCGAGGGCCAGCGCCATGGCGGCCGGGGCCCGGCGCCGGGCGGATCTGTCAGCGGATGGCATGGATTGCGTCCTCAATCCTCGGGGATGTGAGTCGAACCGGTTCGACAATCGTGGGACGTGCAACCTGGGGAGCTCGGCTTGTCGGAGAGGTGGGGGCCAGTGCTTCAGGGGAGGCGCGGGCACGGGCCCGCGGTCGTCAGAAGGATCACTTCATCGAACCGGTTCGGGGAAGCTAACACCGGGAGTCCCGGCCATCAATCCCCTCGGCCGGAAGAAATGCGGACCTTCTGCGGGATCCGAAGGTTTCACCCGGGGGTGTTGACAGCCGATGTGTCAGTTCCTACCTTCACTTCACGCGAACCGGTTCGACGATGGATCCGAGTCGCGTTCAACCGACACCGTCATGCACCCATGAGTACGCTCTCCGTAGAGAAGTCGAACCGGTTCGAGCTAGGAGCCACCCGTGAACATCGGTGAGATCGCCCGCAGGGCCGGTGTCTCGCGGAGCACCGTGTCGTACGCGCTGAGCGGCAAGCGCCCGGTCTCGGACGAGACCCGCCGGAAGATCCAGCAGGTCATCGACGAGTTGGGCTACCGCCCGAACGCCAGCGCACGTGCCCTGGCCAACGGTCGGACCAACACGATCGGACTGGTCTTCCCGCCGGCCGGCAACCACTACACCGGCATGCAGCTGGACTTCATCGGCAGCGTGGTGGAGGCCGCGGCGGCCCACGACTACGACGTGCTGCTCTCACCGAGCGGCGTGGACAGCGACCGCTCGTTCCAGCGGCTGCTGGGGGAGCGGCGGGTCGACGGGGCGATCCTGATGGAGATCAGGCTCCAGGACGACCGGGTCGACCACCTGGCCGAGCTGGACTTCCCCGCCGTCGCCATCGGCCGTACCGCCCACCCGGAGGGCGGCTGGTGGGTCGGCCTGGACCACACCGCGCTCGCCGCGGCCTGCGTGCACCACCTGGCCGACCTCGGCCACCGCCGGGTCGCCTTCGTCAACCGTCCCGAGCAACTGCTGCGGGCCGGATACGAGTCCGCGCACCGCGGCCTGGACGGCTTCACCAAGGCCGCGGCCGAGCGCGGGCTGACCGTGCGGACGTACTGCTGCGGGGACGACGCGGCATCCGGGCAGACCTGCCTGGAACAGATCCTGCACGACGAGCCGGCCACCACCGGCCTGGTCACGCTCAACGAGGCCGCGCTGGGCGGGCTCTACCGGGGACTTGCCCAGGCGGGCCGCCATGTGCCGCGCGACTTCTCCGTCACCGGGGTCGTCGCCGGCCGCTGGGCGGAGACGGTGACCCCGCAGCTCACCGCCGCCGACGTACCGGCGGAGGAGATGGGCCGGCGCGCCGTCGACCTGCTGGTGGAGCGGCTCGACGACCCCGGCGCGCCGCCCCGGCACCACCTCCTCGCACCGCCCATCTCCCTGCGCGCCAGCACCGGACCCGTCACAGCCTCCTGACCGCACCCACGTAGTCCTCGTCACCCCACCTCGCCTCACTTCACCGGACGCGCGAACCGCTCCACGGTGCGGTTCGCCGTGCCCGCCACTCCTCACCACCCCGTGCCTCGGCACCCGCATGCCCAAAACAAAGGAACCCTCCCCATGAACAGCTCCTCCGGACAGCGCCGTCTGACCGCCGCAGCCGTGACCGCCCTCGCCGTGGCCGTCAGCGCCACCGCCTGCTCCTCCGGCTCGGGCAGCACCGACAGCAAGGGCGCGGGCAGCGGGACGTACACCATCTGGGACCCGTACCCGCAGTTCGACAAGACCTCGGACTGGGCGAAGCTGCTGGACCAGTGCGGCACCAAGGCCGGAGTAAAGATCAAGCGGACCGCCTTCGACACCAGCGACCTCGGCAACAAGACGCTGCTCGCCGCACAGCAGGGCAACTCCCCGGACATCCTCATCGTCGACAACCCCGTGGTGTCGACGCTGGCCGAGGCCGGCGTGCTCACCACGACCGACGACAACCAGCTGGACACCTCGAAGGTCGACCCCAACCTGCTCGCGGCCGGCCAGTCGGGCGGCAAGACCTACGGCACGCCGATCGGCGCCAACACTCTTGCCCTCTACTACAACAAGGACGTGCTGAAGAAGGCCGGAGTGGACATCGCCTCGGTCAAGGACTGGAACACCCTGACGGCGGCACTGGCCAAGGTCAGGAAGGCCGGCAAGAAGGGCATCACCTTCTCGGCCATCGGCACCGAGGAGGGCAGCTTCCAGTTCCTGCCCTGGTTCTGGGGATCGGGAGCCAAGCTGACCGAACTCGACTCCGCCCAGGCCGTGTCGGCGCTCTCCCTGTGGAAGGACTGGCTGAAGCAGGGCTACGCCCCCAACTCGGTCCTCAACAACACCCAGACCACCAGCTGGCAGGAGTTCGCCAGCGGCGACTACGCGTTCAGCGAGAACGGTACCTGGCAGCTCGCCAACGCCAAGAAGGCCGGCTTCGACTACGGAGTCCTGCCCATCCCCGACTCCACGGGCGGCAACGCCGCGGCCCCGACCGGCGGCGAGTTCGTGACCATCCCGGTCCAGAAGGACTCCGCCCGCTACCCCACTTCCCAGAAGCTGGTGACCTGCCTGACCAGCGGGGACAACCTGTACACCACAGACACCACGCTGTCCTACGTGGCCCCCACCAGCGAGGTCCAGAACAAGCAGGAAGCCGCGAACGCCGAGTTGAAGCCGTGGGTCGACGCGGTCAAGGCGGCCAAGGGCCGCACCAGTGACGACCTGGGGACCAAGTACCCCAAGATCTCCGAGCAGATGTGGAAGGCCGTCCAGTCCGCCCTCAGCGGGTCCAAGTCACCCAAGGACGCGTTGTCCGAGGCGCAGTCCGCCGCCAAGTAGGCCGACCACAAGGGTCGTTGATGAACCACACGACAAGACTCCCGGACCTGCGGTCCGAGCGCGTCCGGAACGGGGCGGTGCTCGCCGCCACCCCACCCGCGGCCCGCGGCCCGCAACGCCGTCGGCCCGCCTCCACCCAGTGGGCCGCCTGGGCCTTCCTCGCCCCGGTGACCGTCTACCTCGCCCTCTTCTACGCCTATCCGCTCTACCGCAACCTCGACCTGAGCCTGCGCGACTACACCGTCCGTTCCTTCGTCCAGGGCGACGCCCCCTTCACCGGCCTGGCGAACTACCGCAAAGTCCTCGCCGACCCGGCTTTCGCCCCCGCTCTCCTGCACACCGCGATCTTCACCGCCGTCTGCCTGGTCTTCCAGTACGCCATCGGGCTCGCCCTCGCGGTCTTCTTCCACCAGAACTTCCGGCTCTCCGCGACCCTGCGCGCCCTGTTCCTCGTACCGTGGCTGCTGCCACTGATCGTCTCCGCGTCCACCTGGTCGTGGATGCTGAGCAGCGAGTCGGGCGTCGTCAACGCGGCCCTGCACGCCGTCGGCATCGGTCCGGTGAACTGGCTGACCTCGCCGTCCTGGTCGCTGACCTCGGTGATCATCGCCAACATCTGGATCGGCGTCCCCTTCAACCTGGTCGTCCTCCACAGCGGACTGCAGTCCATCCCGGCAAGCCTGTACGAGGCCGCCGCGATCGACGGGGCGAACGCCTGGCAGCGCTTCTGGCGGGTCACCTTCCCGCTGCTGCGCCCGGTGTCCGCGATCACCCTGCTGCTCGGGCTGATCTACACACTCAAGGTCTTCGACATCATCTGGATCATGACCAAGGGCGGTCCGGCGGACTCGTCCACCACGTTCGCCACCTGGTCCTACCAGCTCGGCTTCGGCAACCTCCTGCCGGCCTTCGGCCCGGGAGCGGCCGTCGGCAACCTGCTCGTGGTCGCCGCCCTGGTCTTCGGCCTGGTGTACGTCCGGGCCCAGAGAAAGCAGGCGCCGGCATGAGCCGAAGCCGCAGGCGTACGGGGGTGAAGACCACGATCGGCGTCCTGCTGACCGCGGTCATGCTCTTCCCGGTCTACTGGATGGTCAACGTCTCCCTCACCCGTGACCAGGACATGCGCAAGAGCCCACCGGACCTGCTGCCGCTGCACGGCACCCTGGCCGGCTACCGCACCGTGCTCGACGAGCAGCTGCCCTACCTCGGCACCAGCCTCGTCATCGGCCTGGGCACCGTCGCGCTGACCGTGGCCCTGTCCGCGCCCGCCGGTTATGCCCTGGCCAAGCTGCGCCCGCACGGCGGCGGCATCCTCACCTTCGTGCTCCTCGCGGCCCAGATGATCCCCGGCATCATCATGGCGATGGGCTTCTACGCCATCTACCTCCAGCTCGGACTGCTCCAGTCCGTCCCCGGCCTGATCGTCGCCGACTCCACCCTGGCCGTCCCCTTCGGCGTCCTCGTCTTCACCGCCTTCATGTCCGGCATCCCCGGCGAACTCCTCCAGGCCGCCACGACCGACGGCGCCGGGCCGCTGCGCACCTTCTGGTCCATCGTCCTGCCGATCAGCCGCAACGCCGTCGTCACCGTGTCCCTCTTCGCCTTCCTGTGGTCCTGGTCCGACTTCGTCCTCGCCGGCACCCTCGTCAACGGAGGCGCCCACGAGCCGATCACGCTCGGCATCTACCACTACATCGGCAACAACAACCAGCAGTGGAACGCCATCATGGCCACCGCCGTCGTCGCCTCCCTCCCGGCCGCGGTCATCCTCGTCCTCGCCCAGCGCCACATCGCCGCCGGCGTGACCGCCGGCGCCGTCAAGGACTGAGTCTCCCCCTCCGGCAAGACGGCTGAGCCCACGGCGCGTCAGCCGGCCGTTGCCCCTGCTCCAGAAACGAGTCACGCCCCATGACCGCCGCCTCGTCCGGCCCGGCCTTCTCGGTCCACGACATCCCGTTCAGTACCTACGGATCCTGGTTCGACATCTCGCCCGTGATCGCGGAGAAGACGTACGCCGAGGACCTCCACCTCGTCTCGCACCAGAACGGCATGCATGGCGTCCTGCGCCTGGTCCCGCTGAACCGGGCGACGGGCGACCGCGCCGAGACCCGTGCCGAGGCGACGCCGGGCCTGCTCAGCTGGGTCGGCGACGGCGGACGCGTCGACCTCGCCTACGAGTCGCAGGACACCGTGCGGCTGCGGGGGAGCGGACTGGGTATCGGAGTCCTCGCCGCGGCCCCGACCCTGACGCCGTTCAGCGGCACGTACTTCTTCCACGATCCGGCGGCGGGCGCTCATGTGTTCACGTCGTACGAGACCGGACGCCGCTATCGCGTGACCCTGTTGTCCGGAACCGTCGCCGAGGCGGTCGGAGGCCAGGCCCTGGGCAGCGCCCGCCGTGGCGTCACGTGCACGGCGGACGGAGTCTGGGAGCTCGCGATCGAGGAACTCGACACCGCCCGGCCGCCGTACGAGCCCACGGCGGGCTTCGACGAGATCGTGCAGTCCGCACGGACCGCGTTCGCGGACTTCGTCGACGCGGTGGCCCCCTGGCGCTCGGCGGCCACCCCGGCCGCCGAACTCGCCGCCTACGTCCTCTGGTCGGCGACCGTGCAGCCGAAGGGCCTGGTCACCCGGCCCGCGGTGCTGATGTCCAAGCACTGGATGGACAAGGTCTGGAGCTGGGACCACTGCTTCAACGCCCTCGCCCTGGCGCCGGGTTCACCGGAACTGGCCCTGGACCAGTTCCACCTCCCCTTCGACCACCAGGACGCCGCCGGCGCGCTGCCCGACTCCGTCACCCACTCCGAGGTCCTGTACAACTTCGTCAAGCCGCCCATCCACGGCTGGGCCTTCGGCCGTCTGCGCCGCCGACTGCCGACGCCGCCCAGCCGGACCGAACTGGCGGCGACCTACGGCCGCTTGGCGCGCTGGACCGACTTCTGGCTCACCGCCAGGCGCGCCCCCGGAGCCCAACTGCCCTACTACCAGCACGGCAACGACAGCGGCTGGGACAACGCCACCACCTTCGACCCGGAACGTGTGGTCATCACCGCCGACCTGGCCGCCTTCCTGGTTCTTCAGCTGCATGAACTCGCCGAGTTGGCAACGGAGTTGGATGAACCGGAGGAGGCGGCGCGGTGGACGCGCACGGCCGAGGGAACTCAGGCCGCGCTGTTCGACCAGCTGTGGACCGGCGACCGGTTCGTCGCGCGCGGGGCCGACACGGGGGACACCTGGAGCAGCGCCAGCCTCCTCGACCTGATGCCGGTGGTGCTGGGCGAGCACCTGCCCGAGGACGTCGGCAGCGCGCTGGGCGACCACATCAAGGCCCACCTGACGCCGTACGGCCTCGCCACCGAACGGACCACCTCGCCGCACTACCTCGCCGACGGCTACTGGCGCGGTCCCGTCTGGGCCCCCGCCACCGTCCTCGTCGAGGACGGTCTGCGCCGCGCCGGCCACCACCGCCTCGCCGACGACATCAGCGCCCGCTTCCGCGCCCTGTGCGAGACCCACGGCTTCGCCGAGAACTTCGACGCCCTCACCGGAACGGGCCTGCGCGACCGCGCCTACACCTGGACCGCCAGCAGCTACCTCCTGCTCGCGCAGGCGCACGCGCACCGGGACGGCCGCTGACCGGCCGTCTCCCGCCAGCCCCGGGGCCTCTCGGGCCCCGGTCCGTCTCCTTCCCCCTCCCAGGAGCCGCACCATGAAGTCGCTCTCCTCGCTCCCCGGACCGGCCCCCCGCGCCAGGCGCCGAACAGCCTTCGCCAGTGCCGTCCTCATGGCAGCCCTGGCCTCGACCCTGCTGCCCGCCACCCCCTCCCAGGCCGCCGACACCAGCGTCACCGTCGATTTCGCCACCGCCGGAGGCTCGCCCACGTACCACGCTTCCGGGACGATCTACGGGATGACCCCGGACGGTTCGCTGCCACAGGACCACTTCTTCAAGGACATCAAGTGGCACTTCATGCGGGCCGGCGGCGCGCAGCTCAACAGCGGCGGCTACGCCACCAGCCTCGCCGACTACCGGACCCGCTGGGCCTCGACCCTCGCCGAGTACAAGCGGACCGCCTCCCTGGGCGGCACGTTCGTGCTGCTCCCCCACGACCTGTGGGGCGCCGACGGTACGACCAGCCAGGGCTGGCCCGGCGACAACGGTGACTGGACGCAGTTCGACGCCTTCGTCACCCAGCTGATCAGCGACGTCAAGGCGAACAACATGTCCGTCCAGTGGGATCTGTGGAACGAGCCCGACGGCAGCGGCTTCTGGGGTGCCTCGCAGAGCCAGTACCTGCAGATGTGGTCCCGGTTCCACGCCAGGGTCAGGGCCGCGTTCCCGAGCCAGCTGATCGTCGGACCCAGCATCGCCGGCCAGCCGAACTCGTCCAACTCCTGGTGGACGGCGTACCTGAGCTACGTCAAGGCCAACAACGTCGCACCGGACATCTGGAGTTGGCACGACGAGCCGGGTGATCCCGTCACCGACGTGGGCCGCGCCAACTCGACCCTCACCGCGGCGGGGTTGCCCCACACACGGCCGTACCAGATCAACGAGTACGCCACCGCGTCCATGCAGTCCCCGGGCGGCGGCGCGTGGTTCATCGGCCGTCTGGAACGTGCGGGTGCCGATGGGCTGCGCGGCAACTGGGCCTCGGGCACCAGGCTGCACGACTACGAGGCGAATCTGCTCACCAAGAACAGCGTGGGCCAGTACCTGCCGCTGGGCGAGTGGTTCATGTACCGCTACTACGGCTCGCAGACCGGCAACATCGTCAACCTGATACCGGGCACCGGCACCGACGGCCTGGCCACCAAGGACAACACCGCCAAGAACGCCAAAATCCTGCTCGGCAGCAGCGGCAACACCGGGACGGTCACCGTCAACCTCACCGGGCTGAACACGACTTCGGTGGTCGAGAGCGGCAAGGTGCGCGCGGTCGTCCAGCGCGTCCCGTACAACAGCGGTGCCGCCGTCACCGGGCCGACGACCGTCTCCGACACCACCCTGACGGTGAGCGACAACGCCGCCTCGGTCAGCGTCCCGTTCACCAACGCCAAGGACGGCTACACCGTCACCCTGCTGCCGCCATCGAACACGACCATCTCCACGGTCGCCGTCAGCCAGAACAGCGGCCAGTGCCTGGACGACACCAACCTGAGCACCGCCAACGGCACCCAGTACCAGCAGTACCACTGCGAGGGCGGCTACCAGCAGATGCTCGACCTCAAGCCGGTGAGCGGCAAGACCAACACCTACACCGTGGTCGACGAACTCAGCGGCAAGTGCCTCGACGTCTCCGGCGCCTCCACCGCCGACGGAGCCGCCGTCGGCCAGTACACCTGCAACGGCGGCACCAACCAGCAGTTCACCCTCAACCCGGTCACCGCCCTCGGCAACAGCCAGGACTACCAGCTGGTCGCCGTGCACAGCGGCAAGTGCGTCGACGTCAGCAACGTCTCCACCACGGCCGGCGCCCTGATCCACCAGTGGACCTGTGACTCGGCGAGCGCTCTGAGCACCAAGAAGAACCAGATCTGGCGCCTGCTCGGCAAGGTCTGACAGCCTGCGGCGCCCGAGGGCATGCGCGGCCGTCCGCATCGCAGCGGACGGCCGCGACACCACGGTGGCTCTGACCTGACCGGCCGACGTCAACCGGCCGGCGTGAGAGCGACCGAGGCGGCGAAACTCCGCGCGTGGCAGACCAACGGCGGAGCGCTCACCGAACCGGCGTCCGAGGAGATCGCCGACGGCGTCGTCTGCAGGCTCACCCGTCCCCGCCACGCCTCGGTCGGCGGACTCTGGATGATGCCGACCGAAGAGGTGTGACCATGGCCCCCGTACGCAGGCCGGACAGGGGGAGCGGCCGGGTGCGGCCGTTCTCAGGGCGTGGGCGGGGAGCCGCCGTGCTCCGGGGCGCGGGGCGGGGCGGCGTGCTGCAGGCCGTGCAGCCGGGCCGCCGCGCGCCGGAAGCGTTCGGCCAGGTCGGGGTCGGTGCCGCGCAGCCGCCGCAGATCGGTGTCGGCCGTGCGCAGCGCGGCGGTCAGCAGGCGGGCCCTGCCGCGTTCGAGGCGCAGGACCGCCCGCGCGGGGGCGCCCGCCGCCGCGTGGGCGTGCGCGGCCTCCGCGGCCACCTCGGTCGCCCGCGCCAGCCAGATCTCCGCGGCGGGGCGGGTCAGTTGTGTCCGGACGAGCAGGTCGACGGCGTCCACCGCGTGGTCGAACGCCTCCGCGGCCTCTTCGTGGGCCCCCTGCGCGTCGCCCAGGCGCCCCAGGCGCGGCCGGCCACCAGCCGCACCGGTACGTTGTCCGGGTCGGCGAGCCGGCAGCCCTCCCGGTAGGCGCGCACGGCCTCCGCGGCGTCCCCCGACTGTCCGCGATCGGCGAGGGCGTGACCCAACTCGGTGAGCCTGCCGCCCCGTTCGGGAGCGTCCGGCGCAGTGGCGCGGACGGCACGGCGCAGTGTCCCGATCGCCTCGTCGAGCGGCGGGCGCTGCCCGGTCCGCCGCGCCGAGGCACGTAGCGCCGCGGCATGGTTGGTCAACACCGCGGCCGTGTACGGCGACTCCTCGCCGACCGTCCGCCGGACCTGCTCGTGGACCTCCACCGACCGCTCCAAGGAGGCGCGGTCCCCGGCCAGTTCGGCGTGCAGCCGCAGCGCCGCGGCGAGGTTGCCCCGGCGCAGGGGCAGATCGGGCGAGCCGTCGCCGGTCAGGGCGACGGCCCGCTCGTGCAGCCCGACCGCCCGGTGCGCCTCGGCCGCGTCGTCGAGACGCCGGGCGCTCAGCCGCAGACTCGCCCCCCACTGATCCAGGTACAGGGCCTCGTCGTCCCGTTCGGGGCCCGGCGCGGTCGCCGCCCGCTCGTGGGCGCGCACCGCCTCCCGCAGATCGGCCAGGTCGCCGTGGCGTTCGTGCCGGGTCAGCAGGACGGTGCCCAGCCCGCTGCTGTGGGCCGCGTGCTCCGGCGATCCCGGCGGCGCGGCACGCTCGGCCTCGGTGTACAGCGCCACGGCCTCGTCCAGCGCGTCCCTGCCCTCGTGGACGTAACGGTCGGCGAGCACCGAAGCCAAGTGCGCGAGCCGGGCCAATCGTTCGGGCGAGTGGGCGTCCGTCCCGGCGAGCGACTCCCGCAGACACTCCTCCGCACGGCGCAGATCCCGGACGGAGCCGGTGCACCCGAAGAACTCGGACAGGGCCACCCCGAGGTTGCCCAACGCCCGCGCGGACCGGTCGTCGTGTTGTACCGCCCGCTCGAACCACACGACGGCGTCGGCCAGATCGGCGGGGGAGCCGGTGGCGAAGTACCGGGTGCGCAGCACGGACGCGATACTGGTCAGCATGTCGGCGTCGCGCGCGCCGGTCGGCCACGGACCGTCGGGGTCCGCGGGCTCCTCGCGCTCCACCACCCGGCGCAGCAGCTCCGCTGCCCGGTCCAGGGCCGCGGGGCGCCGGTCGACCCGGTGCCGCAGTTCGAGCGCCCAGGCCAGGTTGGTGACCGCGTCGAGCCGTTCGGGGGTGCTGGGCGGGGTCAGCGCGTACACGGTGTCGAGGAGGCCGACGGCACGGCCCACGTCCTCCGCCGAGCCCACGCGGTCGGCACGACGCAGCAGGGCGACACCGAGGTGGCCGTACGCCACCACGCGCTGCGGCGCGGTGACGCAGCGGTCGGCGGCCCGCTCGCAGTGGTCCACGGCGGTGTCGAGGTCGTCACGGTGCCCGGACCCGGCCGCCCGGTCCAGCGCGTCCAGCGCGGCCTCCACCAGCTCCTCCCACCGCTCCTGCGCGGGGTCGGCCGCCGTCAGTTCGCCGAACACCCGGGCCGGCCCCTCGCCCCGGCACCGCTCAAGGAGCAGCCGGTGGTACTCGTAGGTGTCCGCGGTGGTGTGGTCGGCGTCGGACCGCGCATCCTCCTCCCATGAGACGAGCAGGGCCAGGGCCTCGTCCCCGGTCAGCCGCGGCCGCGAGGCCACCAGCCGCTCGGCGCCCGCCCAGTCCGCGCAGGACAGGAAACGGTCCATCAGCCGCTCCAGACGCCAGTCCCGAAGCCGCCGCACGACAGCGGCAGTCCGGCCCACCGCGTCCGGCCGACCCGTCGTGGGTGCCCGGCTCACCACGGGCGTCCGGCCGTGTGCGACCGGGTGTCGTCGCGCGGGTTCTCCAGCCGGGCGAGCCGGTCCGCGAGACGGCGGTAGCGGTCGGCCATCGCGCCGTGTCCCGCGGCAGCCAGCCGTTCGAGAGCGGTGTCCCCGGTCAGCAGCGCCTCGCTGAGCAGCACCGCCCGGCCCGCCTCCAGGGCCCGCACGGCATCCGGGACGTCACCAGCGCGCAGATACGCCTCGGCCGCGTCCGCGGGCAGCCGGTCGGCGATCCTCAGCCAGCTCTCCCGGTGCCGGCGCATCCCCTGGCCGCGGTATGCCGTGAGCAGGGCGTCGAGTCCGAACCGGTAGGCGTCGGCCGCCTCCGGCCACGCCCCGCGCGCCGTGGCCCAGCTACCCCAGTTGCGCGCCGCCTCCAGGGCCCAGCGCGGCCCGCGCTCCGCCCCCGACCAGCACGCCTCCTCCAGCGTCGCCGCGGCGGCCCGCCGGTCGTCCTCCGTCCCGGTGAGGCCGTGCAGGTCGCGCAGGAGGCAGCCGAGGTTGTTCAGCCGCAGCGGACGGTTCGGGGACGTCGGGGGCGTCGCGTCGACTGCCTCCCGCAGCAGGGAGATCGCCTCGTCCAGGTCCTCCCGCCCGCCGCTCAGCCGCCAGCGGTGCCACAGCGCGCCCCCGGTGTTGGCGGCGATCCGGCCGCGTTCCGGCGCCGACGGGGGCACCAGGTCCAGGGCCTCGGCATGGGCGGCGAGACCCGTGTCGAGGTCGTCCGGGTCGGCGTCGCGTTCGTAGCGGTCCATGAGGGCGTTGCCGAGGTTGTCGAGGAACACCGGCCGGTCGGGGGTCGTGCGGCCGGCCAGGGTGACCGCCGTGTTCAGCAGGGTGATCGCCTCGTCCAGGTCGTGCGGCGCGTCGAGGTGCTGATGGCGCTCCCGCACGGCGTTCGCCAGGTCGTTGAGGGCTCCGGCGAGGCCCGGCGCGTCCGCGGGGAGCGCGGCGAGTGCCTCGCGGTGCAGGGCGACCGCCTCGTCGAGGTCGACGACCCAGCCCGTCGCGCCGAACCGGTCGAGCAGCGCGTTGCCCAGAGCGCCCAGCGTGTCCGGCCGCCGGGAGGCGCGCGACGGCAGCAGCCGCAGGGCCCGGCGCAGCGTCGCCACGGCCCGCTCCAGGTCGTCGGCCGCCCCGGTGGACTCGTGCCGCAGCCGCAGGGCCTCGGCCAGGTTCTCCAGGTACAGCGGGAGGCCGGGGGCCCGTTCGGGTGTGGCCGCCACCAGCGCTTCCAGCTGGTCCAGGGCGAACGCCAGGTCCTCGGGTGCCCCGGTGCGCTGGTGGCGCCGGATCCTGCCGCGCGCAAGGTTGTTGAGGTCTGCGGGACCGGGGCGCTCGGGGCGCAGCTCGGCGACCGTGTCGAACAGGCCGACGCAGCGGTCGAGATCGGCGATCTCCCAGGTGTGCTCATAGCGGTACGCCAGCGCGATCGCCAGAGCGGTGAGCCTGCCGGGCAGGGCCGGGGCCGCCTCGTCGGTCAGCACGGCGCACCGCTCCAGACAGGCCACGGCCCGCTCCAGGTCCTCCTCGTCGCCGTGGTGCAGATAGCGCGCGGTGAACACCGTGCCGAGCGTGTCCAGACAGTGCGGCAGCAGTGGTTCGGGCCCGTCGAGCAGGCCCACGGCGTGCTCGGCCGCCTCGACGGCCTCCTCCAACTCGGCCGGGTCCGCGTCGCGTTCGTAGCGCTCCAGGAGGGTGCGGGCGAGGTTGTTCCAGAGGTGCGGCGAACCGGAGTGGCCCTGGGGACGATCCGCGGTGGCCGCGCGCAGCAAGACGGTCGCCTCGTCCAGGTCCCCCGGGTCGCCTTCCTCGTGGTACCTCCGGATCAGCGCGTTCGCGAGGACACCGGCCTGCCGGGGCCGGTCGGGGGCGCCGACGGGACTCGTGTCGAGGGCCCGCCGGGCGGCGTGCACGGCGTCGGACAGATCGGCGGGGGAGCCGTGGCGGGCGTGGCGTTCCAGCAGGGCGAGGGCCAGATTGGCCTGTCGCAGCGGCAGGTCCGGGGATCCGGCGGGGGTGAGCGTCACCGCCCGGGCGCAGCCCTCGGCCCAGGCCTCGAGATCGGCCGGGTCGCCGGCGCGGTCGTAGCGGTACATGTGGGCGGAGGACAGATTCGCCACGTGCAGCAGATGGTGGGGATCCTCGGCGGCGCCGAGCAGCACGGCACGCGTGTGCAGCTCCAGGGCGCGGTCGAGCAGCGCGGGTTCGCCCTCGGCGTCGTACAGGTCGGTCAGGACGAGACCGAGGTTGTCCAGGACCGTGGCGTCCGCCGGGGACAATCCGGCGGCCTCCTCCAGGACCTCCCGCGCCCGCTCCAGCAGATGCTCGTCCCCCGTCTCGTCGTGGCAGACGCGCAGGCAGTTGCCCAGGTTGTTGAGCGAGTCGGCGTCCCGGACGAGCTGCACATGCTCCTCGTGCGTCTCCAGCGCCTCGGCGAGCACCGCGAACTCGCCCTCCGCCTCGTAGAGATCGAGCAGCGCACCGCCCAACTCGTCCACATGTGCCACGACATGCTCCTCCAGCGCCAGTGCCCGCAGCAGTTCCACGGCCTCGCGGGCCGCCTCCGGATCACCCGTCTTCTCGTACCGGTCACGTGCCCGGTACGCCGCCTCGGCCCGGTCGTCGGTCACGGGCACTCCCTCTCGGACGGTCGACTCGCCTCCCCAGTGTGAGCGTTCATCTACGCTGAGTGCCACCGGATCGGTGAAGGAGCCGACGGTGCTGGGGGTGATGGGGTGGACCGCTTCGAGGAGATCCGCGCGGCCAGGCGCGAACTCGACGCCGTCGTGGACGAGATCCGGCAGCTCGACGGGTTCGAGGACTTCCTGCCCGAACCGACCGAGGAGGACGTCCACCGCGCCGCCGAGGAGCAGCCGCTGGTGTACCTCTCGGCGGCCGAACGCGGCGGGGTCGCCCTTGTCGTGCACGACCACGACGTAGGCCAGGTGAACCTGCCCGACCTGACCGCCGAGGCGGTGCGCACCCGGGCGCGCGCCCACGACGACGCCCACCGGGCGTACGCGGCCGACCGCGCCGGACGGCTGACCCAGTGGGAGAAGTCCCTGGAGACGACCACGAATTGGCTGTGGGACGACCTCATGGGCCCGGTCTGCGACACCCTGCGCGCCTTTGACGGGGCCGTCCTGGTGGCCGGCGGCCTGCTCGGACTGCTGCCCCTGCACGCGGCCTGGACCGAGGACACGGCGACGCCCACCGGACGCCGGTACGCCCTCGACGACCTCGTCCTCAGCTATGTGCCCAACGCCCGCTCCCTGACCTCGGCCCGCGCACGGGCCGGGGGCCGCGTCGAGCGGCTGGCCGTCGTCGTGGACCCGGCCGGACGGCCGCCCCTGGGCTCGGCCGAGCAGGAGGCCCGCGCGGCGGCGGCCGGGTTCCCGGGCCGTACGACCGTGCTGCGCGGCCCGGCAGCCCACGCCGCCGCGGCCCGCGACGCCCTCGCCGACGCCGATGCCGCGCACTTCGCCTGTCACGGGCAGGCGAATCTGCTCACCCCGCTGGACAGCGGACTGCTGCTGGCCGGCACGGACGAACTGCGGCTGCGCGACCTGCTGACGCTGCGGCTGACGCTCCGCCTGGCCGTCCTGTCCGCCTGCGAGTCGTATCTGCCGGGCACCGTCCTGCCGGACGAGGTGGTGTCGCTGCCCGGCGGACTGCTCCAGGCGGGCGTCGCCGGCGTCGTCGCCGCCATGTGGTCGCTGCCCGACGTACCGGCCGCGCTCCTCATGACCGACTTCTACCGGCGCTGGCGCACCGAGCACGGCCACCCGGCCACGGCGCTGCGCGACGCCCAGGTCTGGCTGCGCGACGTACCCAACGGCGAACGGTTCGCCTTCCTCCAGCAGGCCCTCGCCGCCGGCGAACCCTGGCTGCCGGACGACGAGACCACCGAAGGACTCCTGCTGGCACTGGAGTTCCAGGAGGACGACGAGCGCTCCTTCGCCGACCTCCACTCCTGGGCCGGCTTCGGCCACTTCGGGGCGTGACGGGCCGCACATGATCAGAGTCGAAGCACTGCCCGCCCATGAGGGCGACTGCCTCTGGGTGGAGTGGACGTACGAAGGACGCACCCGCCGCATGCTCGTCGACGGCGGGCGGGCCGGCCGACGCGGCCGGCTGCCCGAGGGCCTCGCCGCCCGGTTCCGCAGACAGCCGGTCGCCGAGCGCGCCTTCGACCTCGTGGTGTGCACCCATCTCGACGCCGACCACATCGGCGGCCTGATACCCCTGTTCCGCGATCCGCCGGAAGGCTTCACCGCGGACGAGGTCTGGTTCAACGGCGACCGGCAGATCCTCGGCGACGTCCTCAGCCACGCCCAGGCCGACACCTTCTCCCGGCTGCTGGTGGACCAGCCCTGGAACACGAGGTTCAACGGGCACGCCGTCGCCGTCCCGGTCGGCGGGCCGCTGCCCCGATTCGACGTCCGGGGGCTGCGGCTGACCCTGCTGTCCCCCCAGCGAGGCGCCCTGCTGGACCTGAGCCGGGACTGGACGCGCTGGGTGGAGGAGACCGAACGCGAACGACTCGCCCCCGAGACCCCCGCGCCCCCGGACGTCCTGCGCGGCGGCGACGCCGGTGTCGCCTGGGAGGAACTGGCGCTGCGCCCCTACGCCCGCGACGACTCCGTGCCGAACCGGTCGAGCATCGCCTTCCTCGCCGAGTACGAAGGCGCCCGTGTGCTGTTCGGCGCCGACGCGCACGCCGAGACCCTGTGCGACGGTCTGCGCCGCCTGGACGACACCCCGTGGGGACGGCCGTACCGGGTGGACCTGTGCAAGGTGCCGCACCACGGCAGCAGCCGCAACCTCAGCCCGGAACTCCTCGCCCGACTGGACTGCCGCCACTGGCTGTTCTCCACCAGCGGCGCCCGCTTCGGCCACCCCGACCGGCGGGCCGTCGCCCGGATCGCGCGGCGGTACGAGGACCCCGTGCTGTGGTTCAACTACCTCTCGCCCAGCACCACCGAGTACGCCTGCCCCGAACTCGCCGCCGAGCGGGGCTTTGGGGCCGTCCACCCGCCCGAGGACCGGCCGGGCGCCGACCTGACGGTGACACCCGGCCGGGTGGCCCGCACGCACACCGACCCGGAGAGGGCACAGTGAACCCCGATCCCGCTCTCGTCGAACTCATCGACCTCTGGTACGAGTTGCCGGTCCTGGTGGGCGAGGACTGGCCCGAACTGCGCCCCCGGCTGCTGACCGCCGTGGAGGAACTGGCGACGGCACCGCCGACGGAGTACGAGCGCCGCGCCCTGGCCCTGCTGCGGCTGCTGCTCGGCCACGCCGAGGTCAAAAAGCGGCTCGCCCCGGCCCTGATCGGCAAGACCATCCCCACCGACCGCGCGGCGGACACGGCGGAGGGGACCGGCAGCCGCCCCGCCCGGCGACTCGCCCTGCGGGCGGGCGTCCTGCTGCAGGACGCCCCGCCGGGCCCGTCCGGCCGGTGGATCAACGCCGTCGCCGAGCCCGGCGACCCGGGTGTGCCGGGCGTGTGGGTGCTGGCCTTCGACCTCGCCGACACCCCGCGCGACACGGCCGTCGCGGCGCCCCTCGGGCATCTGGAGGAGCCCGACGCCTGGCCCGTGTCCCTGACCGTGCGGGTCTACAGCGCCGACGCCGTGGTGGAACCCCTCTCCGACACGCTCACGGTGCCCCGCGAGGGACCCTCGCCCGACCGGGCCCGCTTCCGGGTGACACCGCTCACGGCCGGCACTCCCCAGTTCCACGCGGTGTTCCTCCACGGCAACACCTATGTGCACTCGATGCTCGTCAACGCGAGCGAGTGGGCGGTGCGCACGAGCGCGCGCGGCCTGTCCCGGACCGCGATGGGCAGGGAGCGGAACCGCGGGCTGTCCGTACACCTGTGGCCGGCCGCCGACGGCCGCAGTTACGAGATCGTCGTGTCCGGCGGCATCGGCCACGCGTACCGGGCGCACGTGCGCAAGAAGGACGTCGACCTCGACGCCGTGGCCCGCGAAGCCCGTGAACCCCTGCGCACGCTGGCCGCCGAGTGGGGACCGCTCGCCGAGGGCGGCGCGGTGACGGGGCTCGAACTGCCGCCGGACGCCTACGAGAGGTACACCACGCTGCTCGCCAAGGCCGGCTGCCGCATGTTCCGCGCCCTGTTCTTCGACCGTGCGGACGCCCAACTGCAGGCCGTGGGGCGGAAGATCCAGGACTACCTCGCCGAGTCCGCGCCGCGCAGCGTGCAGTTCATCACCGAGCAGCCCCTGCTGCCCTGGCATCTCATGTGCCCCGTCGAGGACATACGCGACGCTGACTTCCGGCACATCCTGGGCCTGCGTCATCAGGTCGACTGCATCCCCCTCTGCGCCGACGCGGGCGGCGGCGTCACGGAGGTGGCCATCGACACCCGGCCGGGCCTCGGCGTCACGCTCGGTCTCAACCGGAGCATCGACCGGGACGGCGAACGCGATCTGGTGCTGGGACAGGAGAGGTACTGGCGCGGCTACCTGGACCGGGGGCTGGCCCGCCTCACCGTCCACGACCAGCAGGACACCGTCCTGAATGCCCTGCGCGGTGACGGAGACCCCGCCGAGATCCTCTACCTCTACTGCCATGCCGTCGCCCACGACCCCGAGGACGGCGGACCGGCCTCCGCCAGGCTCGCCGTGGAGGCCACCCACGGCGGCATCCCCCTGCGCACCCTCCACGACTACGGCGGTGCGCTGCCCGGGCTGCCCATCGTCGTGCTGAACGCGTGCGGTACCGCCTTCACCTCGTCGTCGTCCACGACGAGCTTCCTCACCTATTTCCTCGAACGTTCCCGGGGCGTGCTCGGCACCGAGGCGGACACACCCGCACCGTTCGCCGCGGCCTGGGCGACCGCCTTCTTCGACCGGTTCCTGTCCGGCGAGCCGATGGGCGAGGCGGTCCGTGCCACCAGGGAGCACTTCGCCGTCGACCACCGCAATCCGCTCGGCCTGCTCTACGCCCTGTACTGCAACGGCGACACGGTCCTGCACCCCGCCCTCGCCACCGCCTGACGGCGGTTACGACGTCCGGGACTCCAGATCGGGCAGGCCCGCCGTCTCGATGAGACGGCGGGCGTACGTCCACGCCGCCTCCTCCACCCAGGCGGGCCGCACCGTCCGGAGCCAGAACAGCAGCAGCCCCAGGTCCGCGAGCACCAGCGGCACCGACACCACGGCCTTCGGGGAACCGGCCGGCGGCCAGCCCACCACCGCGTACAGCACCGTCCCGAGCAGACCGACGGCCCCCGCGCCCAGGGCCAGCGGCCGCAGCCCCAGCGCGTTGCGGCGGAAGCCGTACTCGCGGTTCTCCTCCGCCACCAGCTCACTGCCCGCGAGCGCCCGCGCCCGGGTCCGCAGCACCGTGCCCGCCACCTCGTAGACGGCGTCGGCGCCCTCCGGGTCGGACCGTTCCTCAGCGGCCGACGGCAGCCGCAGCGGCGGTCCCGCGATCTGCTCGATACGGGCGTGCAGATACGCCAGGTGCGTGGTCCCCGTCGGACCCCGCCACCGCAGCAGCTGCACCGACGGCTTGCCGCCCCACCGCTCGAACAGGGCCGGCTCCAGCCGCCGCCCACGGGACCGGCTGAACTGCCCCAGCAGCAGCGGCAGTCCGCACACCACCACGAGCGCCCACACCCGGCGCGCGGCCGACCAGTCCGGCACCAGCACCACCACCGGCAGGGCCGGCGGCAGCGCCGCGATCAGCACCGGGCGGATCCTCGCCCGCCACGTGTACGGACTGAACGTACGGGCGATCAGACCCTGTTCCACGACGGACCACCCCCTCATCGTGGCCCGCCCCCCACGGGCCCTGATGAGGAATACCCCGACCGCCGTCGCCGTATCCGCCGTCCCGGGTCCGTCCGGTGGCCGCCGGGCGCTCAGCCCGCGTTCCGCAGCGCCTCTTGGACCCGGCTGACGGCGTCGGAGTACCGGTCCCGCAGGGGCGCGGGCAGGCGGCTCAACTGGGCCGGGACCAGACCGAGTTCCTCGCTCAGCAGCACCGCGCGCCCCCGTTCGAGGCGGACCACGGCGGCCTCCGGCCTGCCCTGTCTGGCCAGCGCGAAGGCACCCTCCTGCGCGAGCCCGCGGGACGCCAGCAGCCATGCCTCCCGGTGGCGGCGCAGCGACTGCGCCCGGTGCAGGGCCTCCGCGGCCCGCAGCAGATGGCCGTCGGCCTCGCCCACCTCGTCCCAGGCCGAGCGCCGCACCGCCCACCGGATCCAGTTGTGCGCCGCGTCCACCGTCATCTCCGGGGCGACGGCCAGGCCGCTCGCGCACGCCTGCCGCAGTGCGGTGCGCGCCGCGTCGACGTCGTCGGCCGAGCCGGTCTCCTCGGACAGCGCCCGCAGGGCCTCGCCGAGGACGTTCAGCCTGCTCGCCCGGTATGGGGCCGTCGACGGGGTCAGGCCGACGGCCTCCGTGAGCACCCGTACCGCCTCGCGCAGCTCGGGTTCACCGCTCCCGGCCGACTCGCCCAGCCGCAGCGCCTCGACGCGGTCGGTCAGCGCGTTGCCCAGGTTGGACAGGAAGGTGGCCCGCCCCGCGACCTTCCACTCGGAGACCTCGATGGCCCTGCGATACGCCGCGATCGCCGCGTCCAGGTCGGTGAGGTCGATCCGTTCGCCGGGGCGGGGCGCGGCACCGTCGGGGAACTGGGTGCCGTGGCGGGTCAGCAGCGCGTTGCCGAGGTTGTTCAGCCAGCCGCCCAGCTCCGGGTCGTCCGGTTGCGCGCCCTCGACGGCCTCCCCGGCGAGCCGTACCGCCCCATGAAGGTCGTCGGCGGCGCCGAGCCGTTCGTAGCGGTCCATCCGGAGCATTCCGACGTTGCTGCGCACCCGCGCCCACGCGCCGTCCGTGCGGGGCAGCGCGGCCGAGGCCCGGCCGCCCAGGTCGAGCGCCGTGTCGAGGTCGGTGAGCGAACCGATGGCGTCGTACAGGTCCCACAGGCACAGCACGAGCGTCGCCGCGCACCGCGCCCACTGCGGTGAGCCCTCCTCGGCGGCGGCCATCGCCTCCTCGGCCGCCCGCCGCGCCGCGGCGAGGTCGTCGTCGGCGCCGGTGACGTCGTACAGATCGGTCAGGGTGACCGCCAACTCGTTGGACCACACGGCCCGTCGGGCGGGGTCGGCGCGTACGGCCCGCCGGTAGCGGTCCACCGCCCGGTGCAGGTCCCGGGTGTCGCCGGAGTTCCAGAAGCGGCGCCGGTGCGCGGCGGCGGACCGGTCGAGGAGGTCCGCGAGCCCGGCGCCGCCGACGCCCCGGGCCTCGGCCTGCCGCAGCGCGCGCTCCGCCTCCTCCGGATCCCCCGCGTCGGACCCGCCCGGACCTTGCGGTGTCATGGGCCTCCCCCCCCGTGGCGCGCCGCGATGTTACCGCGCGATCACGCATGGTGACGGGGGATCGGTGGAAGTCGCCCGGGCCAGGCGCGAGGGGTGTCCGGGCCCGCGCGGTGCGGCGTGGCCGAGGAAGGTGACGCGGGCGCGGCCGCGGAACCGTCATCGACCGGGTCGACGTGCACCCGGAAGGGGCGCCGACCGTACGACCGAGGCTGACGACTCCTCGACGGTCAAGGGGCCGCCCCGGTCCCGGTCGCCACGGTGAAGGTGTGGTGCTGCGCGGGGGCACTCACGTCCGGATCCCCGGAGGGGGCGCGCAGCGCGGTCGGTCAGCGCTCCACCACCCCGGCGAACTCGGCGCGACCGGTGACGTTGCTTCGCCGAACGAGGTGTCGCCAGAGAACGTCGCCCGTCGAACCGAGTATCGCCGAGGCAGGGCCGTGCGGTGGCGGAGTCACTGACCGCGTCCAGGAGTTGTTGCGGCAGACTCTCGGAGATGGGAGTACCGCGGTGGTCGAGGTCACTGCCGGGCACCAGGGTCCTGAGGTAGGTGGCCCGATCGGCGTTCGTGGTTCGTGAGGTGAGCAAGGCACGTGCTGTACGGCTCTACAGGAGTCGGCGGTGCCGGTGCGGTGTGCGTCGTGGCTGACAGATCATTACAGATCATTGGAGACTGCAACGGATCCCTTCCCCTGACCCGACCCTGACCTGTCTTCGTCCTGCGCCCCGATCGCCCCTGAGTGGTCCCCGACCCGACCCGGAGAAACCCCTGACAGGGGCACCACATGGGCGACAGTGCACCTACCGTGACGACGGTGCCCCGGCCGGGCTCGCACGCCTCACACAGCCGCTCTCTTCACGAGGAGGATCCATGCCGTTAACGGGCAGATCCGCACTGAGGCGCATCGCCGCGCAGGGCACGGCCATGGTGGTGGGAGCCGCCATGGCCGTCATCACCGGCCTCGCCGCCGCTCCCGCGGTCCACGCGTCGCCGTCTGCCGCCGGGGCCCTGCGGTGGTCACCATGCGACGACCCGGCGGAGCCGGGAGCCGAGTGCGCCAACCTTTCGGTGCCGGTCGACTGGGCCCACCCGGACGGGCCGAGACTCGACCTGGCTGTGGCCCGCCGCAAGGCCACCGACCCCGGCGCACGCATTGGCTCGATGGTGTTCGGACCCGGAGGGCCGGGCGACTCGGGTGTGGAGATGGTGGTGGGCCGTATCAGCCGGTTCAGCCCCGAGGTCCGCCGCAGGTTCGACATCGTCAGCTTCGACCCGCGCGGCGTGGGTGGCAGCAACCCGGTGACCTGCTCCGGCGACCTCCTTGCCGAGCGGCCGTCACCGGAGTTGAAGAGCCAGGCGGACTTCGACGCCACCCTGGCGTACAACGCGCGGCTCCGTGCCGACTGCCGGGCGCAGACCGGCCCGGTGTTCGACCACCTTGACACCGCCCAGACGGTCCGGGACCTGGACGCACTCCGGGCCGCCCTCGGCGAGCGGAAACTGACCTTCCACGGCAGCTCGTACGGCACGCTGCTCGGTGCGCAGTACGCCGAGACCTACCCGCGTCGCGTGCGCGCGATGGTGCTGGAGAGCGTCATGGACCACAGCGTCCCGACCACCCGTGACTTCCTGCAGTCCGAGGCGGCCACAGCAGAGGATTCATTCCAGGAGTTCGTGAAGTGGTGCGACGGTGCCGCGGACTGCGCACTGCACGCCCGCGACGTCCGCGCCGTCTGGCAGGCCCTGTTGGCCCGGGCCGGGCGCGGCGAGCTGGAGGACCCGGCGAAGCCGGGCACCTCGCTGTCTTCTTCGGACCTGGTCAACAAGATCGCGTTCCGGAAGTTCTACCAGGCCGACTACGCGGGCCTGGCCACAGCGATCGCGGGGATGGACGCGAGCAAGCCGCTGCCGGCGTCGCCCACCTCGATAGCGCCGTTGCCTTCGGCTACCCCGGTCTTCTGCTCGGACTGGCACCTGCCGGTGCGCGACTACCAGGAGTACGCCTCGCTCGTCGCCATGATGCACATGACCGCGCCTGACCTGCCCTACCTGCTGCCGATACACATGGCAGCGGCGTGCCTGGGCGCGCCGACCGCCAACCCGCAGCACCGCCTGGACATACACGGTGCCCCGCCGATCCTGCTCTCCAACGCGCTGCACGACCCGGCCACCGGCTACCCGTGGGCGGTCTCGGTGGCCCGGCAACTCGGCCGCAGCGGCGTGCTCCTCACCTACGAGGGCCACGGCCACGGCAGCGTCACGAGCGGCCCGTGTATGGAGGACGCTGTGGACAGCTACCTCAGTGACCTGGCAGTGCCACCCCGGGGCACCAGATGCCCCGCCATGCCGTCCTGACAACTTGCCGATCCGGATCCGCCTGGAAGGCGGATCCGTAGGAAGACGATCACGACGCGCAGTCAACTCACCAAGGCGACCGCCGCGCTGTTTATCGGGCTCTTGGTCGGAGGGGGATCGGAGGGGGATTGGACGTCCAGGCGATCGCCTCTCCGCTCGCCTATGCGGCCGGATCGAGCCGCCAGCAAGGACAGGGTGGCAAACCGAGTGTGCGTTGACGCTCCCGCCTGCCCCGGCGCTCTGCTCATGGCTCAGTGGAGCGTGCGGCGATGTCACGGAAACCGGGCATGCCCGGATCGATCGCTCGCTGGACTCGTGCCGACTGGGCATCGAGTTGCGCAAGCTTGGCGTCGGCAGCGCCGAGACTCGCCTTGAGGTCCTCGATCCCGCTGAGCCAGCCTGCACGCTCGCCTTCGGCGATTCGATCAGTGAGGTTGTCCCTGATCTCGATCAACCTAGGTCTCTGGGCCGGGTCAGGCGGGAGCATCGGGCAGCGGATGCACACGTGTTCGTGGATGCTTGGGGTGCCGAACACTCGGCCGCAGGTGCGGATGGAGAGCTTGCGGCGCTCGAAGTGGCCCAGGAACTTGTCCCACTCTCCGTTGGTCGGGTTGCGGTATTCCTCGCTCGGACGTGTTGCCCGGTTGCGGGCGATGAACGCGCGGTGTGCCTCAATGGCCTCCAACGGGTAGATCGCCTGGTCACGCATGATGGTCGAAATACCGTCGTGGCCTGCGAGGATCTGCGCGATGTGTGGCGGCAGGCCGTTCATGATGGCATCCGTGATGAAGATCTTTCGGAAGCCGTGGGGCTGGTAGTTGAGCGGCTGGCCGGTGTTGTCGGTTGTTGTCGGTCAGGCCGGCGAACCCGAGGGTCTGGTTGAGGGTCCGGCGGATCGTGGTCTCGGAGATCGTCCTGTTCTGGCCGCCCGTCTGTCACTGGAACAACAGGGGCACGGGCGGGTTCCGGGGCGAAGTCGTCGGCGTTCACGGTGCTGTCGAGTACGCGAACGCCCGCAGCCCCGCGTGCGCCACCGCGGCCTCCTGCCGGTGACCCGGCACATGGCTTTCACGGGTGTCGTCGCCGATGCCGATGCCGCTCGTACACGGCCGCCGGGTCGCCGGTCGCGCCCACCATACCCTCGTCGACGCGACCGGAGCCCCCATCAGTCCGCGGAGCGGTGTGGTTGAGCGGGTCTCAAGGTCGGCCGTCGCAACTGATCACTGAGGCCGTTGTCCCTCGCCCTTGTTCCTCGCTCCGGCCTGGGTAGATCCCGCTGCCGGGTCTGGCGAAGACCAGCCTCCAGTACCAGCTCACCGGCACCGCGATCAACATCGCCCGCATCGACGCCCGCCTCACCGGCACACCCGGGGCCCGCACGCGCACCAGTCACTTCGCAGCACTCGGCCCCCAATGACCCGATCCGGGGTTGTGTACGTGGTCAGCGAGCCTTGCGCGGGTGTCGCTGCGCCCACGCTCCGCTCTCCTCGCGGAGGTAGGCGGGGACACACCAGCGCGGCCGGTTGAACCAGGCCACCGACAGCTGGAGAACGACGCCGGCCAGGAAAACGGCGAGCAGCAGTACGGCCACGACGAGTGCTGCGAAGGAGCCCTCGTGCGGGCGCTGGCCGACACCGCCGACGATGAACATCGTCATCGCAGCCATCAGCGCCACGATGCCGACCGAGAAAGGCGCCCAGCCGCGAACCAGTCCACGGCTGATGTCGTCCCTGAAGCGAAACACCCCTTGACCCACGACTTGCTGGTAGTAGTCGGGATCCTTCCACAACCGCTGGGCACGCCAGGCGGAGAAGCAGGCGCTGCCACCCCAGAAGACCAGAAGAAAGATCCCCACCACAATCAACTCCGAACCAACTGGCGATGTCGGTGACGGCGTGGTTGGCATAGCTGCTGGAGAACACAGCAACAGCACCACCGGCCACCGCCCCCACGACCCCTCCGACTAGAGTGCCTCCGCGGCCCCCCACTCCGAACCGTGATTTTCCCACCCCCTCCAGGCTCTGCGCCTGCCGGGGGCGCCGAGTTGCCGGGCACCAGGGGTGTCCGCGCGCAGCTCTCGGCCCCGCCAGGCCGAAGCCGAGCGAGGCCGAGTAGCGCCTGCCCCTGAAAGAACCAACAGCACCCGGACTGCCTCCAGCTCCTGCCGAGGATCCCCGCTCCGGGTGACCTGGAGCACGCCCTCGCCTTCCACCACACCGTTCGCGACGACCAGGACCAAGCAGCCAGAGCGATCGCTGAGCTGCGCGAGAACACTCGCGCCGTCACTGTCTTCGCCCACTGCAGCGACTCCGCCGCCTTCGTGGCCGGTCTGGCTCCCGCTCATCCGTCCAGCGCTCGAAGAGCGACGGCGAGCCGGCCAGCCACCTACCAGCGCTGGGACGCCCTGGTCACCGCCTGCCATGGCCGGTCTCAACAGCACGCAGTAGCAAGGGGGCACACACGCGGCAGGGCCGTCCCCAACAGCCCGCACGGATGGGCATGGTGGCAGGCGGCCCAGGGCGGGGCCTGGTGGGGTCCACGGTGTACCAGTGCCCGCGTACAGGTCGGTGGCAGGACGGCGTCGGCTCTCCCGCCTCACCGCCTGCCAGGCGATCGTCGCCGCGTCCACCGCGTGCGCCGCGGTGAACGGCATGTTCTCCGCGAACCGCAAGGATCAGCGTGCTTACCCACACCGGCAACCGGCAGCTCGGCAGCCGAGACGGACAGGAGGGGATGGCGACCCGGCCGGTGCCGCTCAAGTCCTCAATCGCTTGGCTCCGGTCGACCCCCTGAGGGGACCTCCGCCGCTCGCAGCCGAGGCGGTCACTCAGGGCGCACGTATGCCGTGATGGGGCTATCTGAGAATGGCTCTGTCCGCAGTTCCGTGAATCCCTCGGTCAGGGAGGTGAGCGAGGGGTCGTTTCGGTATGGCAAGCGAGACGGTCGAGGCTTTGCTGTTTCCAGGGATCGCTGTGCGAGTGGAGCGCGTGAGCGACTCCTCTGACGTCCTCGTGGTGGAGGCCGTGGCCACCGCTCGCCCGGGCCGGTGCGCAGACTGCCGGAAACAGGCGAGGCGCATACATAGCACGTATCAACGAGCCCTGCTTCTGTGATCGCAAGAACTGTTCCCGTATGACGTTCGTCGAGCAGGTGTCGGGCCTGTCCGAGCGGCACCGTCGCTCTAGTACCGGGCTGACGGGGTGCCTGCGGGCGACCGCGATCGAGCTCGGCGGCCGTCAGGCCGCGCGGTTGTGCCGCCGCCTGCGGCTGGTCGCGGGCCGGACCCGGCTGCTCAGGCTGTTGACGGCGCCGACGGCGGCGGACCGTGCGCCGCGGGTGCTGGGGGCGGACGAGTTCGCCTTCCGCAAGGGCTGCACCTACGGCACCGTGCTGGTCGACGTCAAGGCCGACCGGGTCGTGGACGTACTACCAGACCGCACCTCGGAGACGTTCGCGGCCTGGCTCACCGAGCATCCCGGTGCGGAGATCATCTGCAGGGACCGGGCCACCGCTTACACCAAGGCGGTCAGGGAAGCAGCCCCGTGCGCCCTGGAAGTAGCCGACCGCTGGCATCTGCTGCAGAACCTGTCCGCCGCGGTGGAGAAGACGTGCCACCAGCACCGCGACTGCCTGCGCAAACGCGCAGAGGAGGAGACGGTGACCGAGGCGCCGGAGCCGCCCCCGATGCTGTTACCTCCCGCGGAACTGCATCGCACCCAGATCGTCGAACGCACCCGCCACCGCTACGAGGACATCCACCGCCTGCTGGAGAAACGCTGGACGAGCAGCGTCATCGCCCGCCGTCTGAACCTCGACCGCAAGACTGTGCGCCGCTTCCGTGACACCGGCCTCGGCGAGCTGCTGGCCTCCGCCCGCGAGCGCCGCCCCCACGGCGTCCTAGAGCTGTTCAAGGCATATCTCAACGCCCGCGTCACCGAATCCCCAAGGCCAGGCCAGCGGCACCCAGCTCTTCCTGGAGACCCACGCTTGTGGCTATCGCGGCAGCCGCCAGGTCGTCCGCAAGCACCCCGTCGCTCCTCGCGCGGGCACCGTCGAACCGGTCCGGGCCGACATCCCGAGCCCCCGCAAGATCACCTCGTGGATCATGGGGCCCCGGGAGACGCTCACCGAAAGCCAGGACGAGCGACTCCATCAAGTCCGACTCGCCTGCCCCGACATCACCCGTGCCTGCGACCTCGCTCGAGCGTTCGCCGACCCGGTCCGCCACCGGCGCGGACGCCTGCTGCTGGAGTGGATCCGGCAGGCCGAGCAGGATGGACCAAAGCCCATGAAGGGCTTCGCCGGCTTCCTCCGCCAGGACCTCGACGTGGTGACCGCCGGTCTGACCCTCCCCTGGAGCTCCGGGGTCGTTGAAGGACACGTAAACCGGGTGAAAACGCTCAAGCGAGCTATGTAGGCCGAGCCTCGTTCCGACTCTTCCGGACACGCATTCTCACCCGGCCATGATCTTCGTTATCAGAGCACCGCTTTCAGGCAACGGCCGCGACACTATGACAGTGGACGCGAATGACGAGCCCTGGGATCAACAGTTGCCCCTACCTCCAAGACCAGTTCTGCCAGACATAGCTGCAGCACGCAGTCGCGGGCCGGCTGACGTTGTCGAGGCTCATTGGCAGTCCCTACGACTCAGCTGGCAGTGGAGGCATGCAGTACATCAGATCCGCACGCCCGGGCGCCCATATCCGGGCATTATTCCGCTGCTGGAAGCTGCCGCCGCTCAACCACGACTCCGGCGGCTGTATCCGTTCACCAGCCACTTCGCCCTGCTCTTCAGCAGCTCCACCAGCTACCCCTGGACTGTGCAGGCCGGATCGATCGAGCCCTTGCATAACGCCCGGTTCAAGGTTCGCCGACGCAGTCCTTTCGCCGTGATCGGCGAAGTCGAGACCGCCGAAGAGGCTGTGGCCCTCCTGCTTGAACTCCTGCCAGTCGGCCCCCAGCCCGTCATCACCGCCTCTGTGGACGAGCACGTGTGACGGTGTGTGGCCACGCCCATCGATATCAGCACCCCGCAGCCTCTACTCGAGATCATTCACGATAACTCGGACAGAGCCCTGAAAATGGCTCTGTCCGTGGTTCCGTGGACAGCTGGTCGGGGGTGCTGCTGCAGGAAACATCGCTGTCGGTCCGTCACATCAGGGCCACCGCATGCTGGTTGACAATCCCGGTGAATGAACTGATGTACGTACCGGATGTCGAGGGTGACTGGGAGCCCGCGACAGAACCACGGGGTGGACCCAATCCGGCCCGGCAAGCCTCGATGTTCCAATGCGCGGTCGGGCCTCTGTATTCGTTCGCCCTTCTCTCGGTGGACTTGGATGCAGTGGCCCGACGGCTGAGGCTGACTCTTGAGTCCTTGTGGGACGGACACGGCAGGGTTCGGGCGGCGTTCTTCGTACTGGACGGCACGGATTTCGTCGCTACCCATCACGAGGGGGACGCTCCGGGAACGCATGTCTGGACCCGCAACGACGGTCCGGTCGACTCGGCCGCGCGCGCAGGCAGTCTCCTCGTGGCTCTTGGCGTGGGGCCGGAGGTGGTCTCGTACTCCACGTAAGGGTTCGGCACCGATCCCCCCTGCCTGGCGTCGTGCGGGGCGTGCCACGCGCAAGCCAGTGTGCTCGCGCCAGGATTTCTGGGAGGACTTCAAGACGTATCCGGGCACATTGAACCTTTCTTGGTAACGTCTCGTGACGGTTCGTGATCTTCGGTCAGGCGGTGCGGCCGTGCTCCAGCTGGAGCAGGACGAGGGCGGGCCGGGCGATCCGGGTGATGCCGCTGGGGTCGAGGCTGACGCGACGCAGGGCCTTGAAGGTGACCTTGATCAGGGCGTTGGCCCGCTCGGCGAGCGCATGGATGCTTCGGATGATCGAGTTGAACGCCTGCTGCTCGTCGTCGAGTTCGCCGCCCTTGGGCTTCTTGACCGGATGGCGGAAGCCCTCGCCAACGTTCTCGTAGCCGCGGTCGGTCAGGGTGGGAATGTCCAGGGTGGATGCGATCCGGTTGAGAGCGTCGACCAGGCCGTGGTGGCGGGCGCAGGTGGTGTCATGCTCGAGGCCGGGGCGGACCGGGGAGACCCAGATCGGCCAGCCGTCGGGGGCGGAGATGACCTGGAGGTTGCCGCCGTGGTGCTTGTGCTTCCCGGACCACCAGAGATCGGCGCCTTTGGGGCCGGGGGCGGCGACGCGGTCAGTACGGATGACGGTGCCGTCCAGGTTGAGATGGGTGTAACCGGCGGCCGCCGCCCGTTCCAGCGCGGTGGACAGATCCGGGGTGTGGTCGACGAGCACAGTCAGACCTTCGTGCAAGTAGCGGTACGCGGTGGGCACCGAAACCCCGTTGTCCCGGGCGAGTTGAGCCAGCCGGGTCCCGTCGACGAACCACCGCAGGACCAGGACACCCTGCTTGAAGACGCTCAGAGCGCGGGTCCCCCTGCGGGTACCGAGCCGTTCGCGGTGCTCGCGCAAGAGCTGGGCGAGAGTCTCCGCGGTCTCCCTGCCGACGTCGAGTGTTGCGTTATAGGTGATACTAGCCAACGCGTGAAGCCTCTGGGTTCCGGAACGTGATCTTCGCAGACCCGTTCCTACCAGGGGCTTCTCGCATACCTGATGCCGGGTCAACTCGTCTGGACTAGTCAGGAAGATCGCGGACCTGTCGGACGGGCGACCTGGCCAATACTCTGAGCCCCATCCGCACTACCTGGGGAGAGTCATGACAAGTAGGTTTACTGAGTTGGTCGTTGACTGCGACGATCCGGAGAGGCTCGCGGCCTTCTGGTGCGAGGTCCTGGACTTCAAGGTGATCGACCGGAGCGAGGGCAAGGTCGAGATCGGCTCCTGGGTGCCGACCGTCGAGGATGTGCGGGCCCGTCAGATGCCGCCCACCCTGCTGTTCATCCAGGTGCCCGAGGGCAAGACTGTGAAGAACCGGCTCCACCTCGACGTCAGCCCGATCGACGGCAGCACCGAGGACGAGGTGACCAGATTGCTCGGCCTCGGCGCCACCAAGACGGATGTGGGCCAGGGCTCAGACCGAAACTGGGTGGTTATGGCAGACCCCGAGGGCAACGAGTTCGACGTCGTACGCACCCTGGCACCGCAGAACTAGGCTGGGAGCGGGCACCCGCACCCGTCACACACCGCAACCGTCACGTTGCCGAGAAGACCTCATTCGTTGCCCGCGTCAACTTTGAGTCGGTGACTGCTTTCCTCAACGGCTACAACGCCGCCGTCGCAGGGGCCCTGCTGAGTGGGTTTCAGGAGTGGCTCGCCGCCAAACTGGGATTCGGCCGGAACCTGATCTGGGTGGCTTTGGTCCTCAGCTCTGCCTTTCCCCAGGGCCGCCCTGCAGAGCCGTGGTCACCCGAGGACGACCAGCATGCTGTGGATCAACTGTTCAAGCTGCTCGATGAGTACTTCGGGTCTCTCGCCGGCGGTCCAAAGGCTGATGGCGAGCCGCAGTCGTCCTGAAGTGGGGCTCCACGGAATCCGGTCAGGGCTTTTCAGCGGCCCTGTCCGCAGTTCCGTGAAGCCGCGGCCTCGGGCAGTCGCAACCTCCGAACCGACGACGATGTACCTGCCTCGGGGTGGCGCGCCGCAGTTGGGGCCGTTCCGCCGATCCGTGGCAAGCGCGGCCGGCCACTGCGCCGCCCCAACACCTGTACGTCGTCCGCGGCAATGACCATGAGGGCTACCGGGACGAGGTCCGCCGGTTCCAGATCACCCGCACCACGCCCGGGGCGGCACCGGCCACGGCTGCGGCCTGGGCGGGCACCGCTGGGTCGTGGAAGCAGCGATTGTGCTGCTGCACGGGTTACGCCGCCTGCGTAGCCGCTGGGAGATCCGCGACGGCACCCACCACGCGTTCGTCACCCTCGGCTGCGCCGTCATCTGTTGGCGACGACTGTGCACCGCACTTTGTTGAGAGCAAGGGCAGGCGTTGCCCCCCAGGGGATGGCCTGCTCGATACGTCGCAACGCATACCTGGCAGTCGGGCCCGTGCAGCCTCACATCCGGGATCTCAGCACGTCGACCTCACAGCCCGGCGCGAAGGGATCGAAGCCGTGCTCGGTCAGCCAGCGAACGATCAGCAGGCTTCGCAACGACCACCACGCGTGGATCACGTCGAGGTCGACGTCGGCGCCATAGCCGGCGATGACGTCGTCGAGGCGCTCCTCGTGTCCGAGCGTGAAGGTGGCCAGGTCGTACAGGGCATCGCCCTGGCCCGCCTCGGACCAGTCGATGATGCCCGTCACCTCGTCGCCGTCGACGAAGACGTGATCGATCTGCAGGTCGCCGTGGGTGAACGCCGGAGTCCACGGCCGGAGCGCGGCCTGGGCGACCTGGCGGTTGCGGGTGACCAGGTCGGCGGGCAGGACGCCGTTCGTCACGAGCAACTCGCACTCGTCGTCGAGTTCCGCCGCCAGCGCGGCGATGCTCCGGCCGGCCTGGCCCGGCCAGGCCGGAAGCGGCGCGCCATGCAGCTTCCGGATGGCGGAGCCCGCCGCGGCCCACGCCGCCGGCGACCCGGTCGACGGCCCGCCGAGGCGCCCAAGCGTCGTCCCAGGGAGTGCGGCGGTCGCGAGCACGGAGGGCTTGCGCCACAGAACCTCCGGGGTCGGGACCGGAGCGAGGGACATCGCCTCGACCTCGACATCGATGCGCGCCGGATCGGCGTCCACCTTCAGGAACACGTCACCGACGCGCAGAGTCGCCCGCTCGGAGTGTGCGACGACGACTTTGACCTCATCCATGGGCGTCCACTATCCCGGGGATGTGCGCCGACCTCGCCAGGTTCGCGTGTGATTTCGCGGCGGAGCGCGTCCCGCTACCCAGCCGCCTCGTGCACGACACCGACCTCTGACCAGGTCAAGCCCACCACTTTTGTCAGGAGCCCTAAGCACACGAGCTGACATGGATGTTCCTCAACCCCCGGTAGAAGACGACGGCGCGCGCGGGCGGAGACCAGCAGCCAGGAGCGGTCTCCAGGGGCGTATTCGATGGTGGCTTCACCAGACTCCTCATTCGCAGGCCTCGGCCTCGGCCGGTCTTCCCCCCACCGTGATCTGCTGGACGAGTTCGTCAAGCTGGCCGGCGATGATCATCCTTCGGCGTTCCAGTAGATTCCTGTAGACGGTCAGGGGTATTGGTTCGCCGGTGGACGCCGCCCGCGTGAGTGCGAAGCGAGCCTCCACTTCCAATGCGAGGTAGGCCCTGCGCCGGGCGTGCGCCGCTCGCTGATGCACCTCAGGCTTCAGAAAGGCGATTGCAGCGCTCAGTCCCGCGCTGACGAGTGCCATCACGGCTGCGGGGATACGGGCATCTGCTGAAGAGAGTCCCGTTGCGCCCGAGATCCCGGCCAGCACGGTAGCAGGCAGTCCCAGCACGGCATGAGCGAACCGCCAGAACTGCCGGCGGAAGCGGTTTCTCCGGGCTTGTTCTTCGCACTCGGCCCGAAAGTCAGCGACCCGGTTCCCCACGACGTCATCGGCCACGGAGCGAGCCTGCCACCTGGTGCTCTTGCCCGGATGGTGTATGCCCATTTTGCGCCCGCAAGAGAGTGTGTTCTGGCGAACTCAGAACCCTGGGCAGTGCGTGACGGAGTACTCGCGGCTGAACCGGCTGGCCTCCAAGGCGGACCCGGTCTGTGCAGCCAAAACCTGTACGCCACCGACTCCGGGTGCCGCCGGCGTCAAACGCCCGGGGCACGCATCGGCATCACCCAGCTCTGCAGCGGCCGCACGCCGACTCAGGTAACGCAGGACCGGCTCGGTGGGGCGTTCGCCGGGGAGTACGGCGGGGATGCCGGGCGGACACGGCGTGATCATCTCGCCGGCCAGCCGCGCCGCAGCTCGGCCGGGGACGGCACGTCGACCTGCGGCGCGTTCCTCAACTCGTCTGCGTGGTCGGTGAGATCGCGTAAGGCAGCGAGGAGCCGGGCTGAGGTGTGGTCGTCGTCGGTGTGGGTGAGCTCGGCGCTGATCCGGCGGTGGTCGACGAGGTGCATGTCGAGGTGGTGGTGCTCACGCAGCCATTCGGCGGCCAGTTAGCCGATGGTGCCCAGGGTGTCGATGTCCATGACGGCCGGCAGGGAGGTCGAAGACGGCGGCCATGCCGGGCCCGCAGAAGTCGTCCGTGTCGTTGACGTGGAAGCCCACGATGTCCCCGATCGCGGCCCGGGTGCGGCCAGCCAGCTGAAGCGCCTGGCCGATGCGGTCGTGGCCGTGCTGGACCATCTGCCGGCGCCAGGCGTCGATCCCTGCGTACAGCGGGACGTTGGGGCTGGTGGTGCCGAGCAGGTCGGCGCGGGGGAGGCGAGTTCGGCGGGGTCGATCAGGTCGCGCTGGAGGTGGAAGCTGGAGCCCTGTTCCAGGCCGCTTCCCATCTTGTGGATGCTGGTGACGCAGACGTCCGCACCCGCGTCCCTCGCCTGGGCCGACAGCGTGTCGTGGAAGGGCAGGCGCGCTTCCCATGCCTCTTCGACGATCAGGGGTTTGACCCGGCGGTGGCTGGGTCACGCCGGTGGGGTTCCTGGCATCTGCGTGGGGCCGTGACGGCCGAGGGCGTCTGCCGGTTCGGCCCGGATGTCGGAGGGGATCCCGCCCTTGCGTGCCCAGATCAGGATCAGCTCGGCGACGTGGCGGAGCCTGATGTCGGTGTGCTGGGAGACGTCCTTGAGGACGGCCCAGCCCCGGTCCCGGGGCACCCGGCCAAGGGCGACCATCATCCCGATGGCCTGGTCCACGACGGCGTGCGAGGTGACGGCCTCCTTCTGCTGCCCGGCTTCCCCCTCCGGCTGGGCGATGCGCCTGCTCTCGTCTGTCTCACCGGGACCGTTCGGCACCTGGGCCGCAAGCCGTCTTCCTCACTCGCCGCGTCCGGCACCACCACACGTCACGGCAGGATGGGCGGCGCCCGGTCTGTGGGCGTGTCGTGACGGCTGGTGGCCATACCTGGAAGACCTCGGCCTGCTCGAATTCGTACCGTCGGCCCTTGCTGAGGCCGTAGGCAGCATCCGCGGTCACCCAGCCGAACGGGATCGGGGCAGCGATCACACGAGTCCGGCGGTGTCCTGACCCCTTGGCCGCCGCCGGATGCCTCATGGTCGCCGTCTGGACTACGGCTGGCATACTGCCCGGATGCCTTTACGGAGTCGCATGCCGGAGCTCCTGGCAGCCATCGCGGCGGTGTTCGCGACGGCCATGCCCGCTGCCGCCGACAGCTCGGACCGTGTCGTAATGCGCTTCGAGACCGAGAAGACCTTCGTCATGTACAACGCCGACGAGGGGGCCGAGGCATCGAACAACGGCTTTCACCTGCCTGTCTTCGTCGAGCGGAGCAAGGGCGGGACCTCCGCCCGCAACGTGCGGGTGATCGTGGACGCGTCGGGCCTTGAGGGCGTCGCCCGGCTTGGGGCAAACCGCATGTGCGAGGCCGAGGGCCCGGTGTACACCTGCGAGTACGGCGATCTCCAGAACGGCGACGGCGAGAGCTACGACCCGCTGGTCCTCCTCGGCGTGGACGGCGTCGAGCCGGGCGACAGCGGCACGGTGACCTACACGGCGACCGCTGACAACGCGCCCACGATCACCGGCACCACCCGGATGACGGTCGGCGGTCCCACCTTGTCAGCGCCCGGGCCGGAGAAGGGGGTGAGCGCACTGGCACCGGGGAAGCCTGCGCAGATGACCCCGCGGCTGGCCAACAACACCCGCTTCCCTGAGGAGCGAGGGGTCGCCCTGCAAGTGAACGTCTCGGTGGGCCTCACCCTGACCACCCGTTACAGCAACTGCTTCTACGCCGGGCCGTCGCCCACCTCCGCCTGGTGCACATTTCCCGCGGCGGCGGCCCCGGGCGCCGCCTACCGTACGAGCGGACCGCTGCAGTACACCGTCACCGCCCCGAAGACCCTGGGCGGCGAGGTCACCTACACCTGGTCCTCCAGCCCGCAAAAGCCCGAGGGGCACACCGTCCGCGGCACGGGCGCCGTGCTCACCCTGGTCCGCACCGCCGCGCGAACGGACTTCGACGACAGCCACGGCCGGGTCGAGGTCACCACCACCGTGCAGGCCGACTACGAGCCGGTCAGCGGGACCGTCCGGGGCCGGGTCGGCGACACGGTGAGCGTGAAGCTCGGGGTGCGGCGCCTGGGCCCCGGCAGCCCAAGCGGCGACGTGGGCGGCTTCGAGGTCGTCCCGCCGCAGGGCACCACGGTCACCTCCATCCCCTACACCTTCGAGGACACGGACGGGAAGTGGGCGTGTGAGCGCCCCGGGAAGCCCGGCGGAGCGTTCGTCTGCGATCTCAACCGTGACGTGTTCTGGCCGGGGTCCGACGGCACGACCACGGTCGAGTTCCGATTCCGCGTCGACCGGCAGGTCCCGGGTGCGAAAGGCACCATCCGCGTCCACAACCCCTACGACCGCACCCCCGGCAACGACACCGCCTCCATCCCCCTCGAGGCCTCCCCGGCCCCGCCGTACCGCAGGCCCGCCGCCCTGGTGCCGACCGCCCTTACCACCCTCGCGGTACTGGCCGGGAGCGTGCTGTATCGCCGTCACCGACGTCGTACGGTGCCCTAGGTATAAAGTTGACGATCACCATTGACACCTGGGTCTCCGATCACTACGGAGATCCGCACGCCGAAGTCCAGCCCCACCACTGCCCCGCCGCTTGACCGTGAGGCCAAGCGGCGCCTGGCCGTCATACGCCACGTCGAAGAGGTCACCGGGAACGTCGCGATGTCCTGCCGGTACTTCGGGATCAGCCGACAGGCCTACTACACCTGGTATTGCCGCTACCAAGCCGAGGGCATCGAGGGCCTGCGCACCCGTTCCAAGGCGCCGAAGAGCTGCCCGAACGCGACCCACGTCGAGGTGGTCGGGAAGATCATCTATCTGCGGCAGAACTACCACTTAGGCCCCGAGAAGATCGCCATGTACTTCAAGCGGTACCACGACGTCACCATCAGCAATTCCGGCGTCTGGCGCATCCTCAACCGCCTGGACATGGGCCGCCTGCCGGCCTCGCAGCGCTACAAGCGCCACGACCGCAGATGGAAGCGCTACGAGAAACAGCTGCCCGGCCACCGCGTCCAGATCGACGTGAAGTTCATCGAGCCCCTCGCCTCGATGCCCCAGGGGCGCCGCAGCGGCCGCAACAAGTACTTCCAGTTCACCGCCATCGATGACTGCACCAGGCTGCGCGTCCTGCGGATCTACCCGACGCTGACCCAGGCCACCGCCATCCAGTTCCTCGACTACGTCGTTCAGCACCTGCCGTTCCAGGTCGAGGTCATCCAGACCGACAACGGCGCAGAGTTCCAGTCCGTGTTCCACTGGCACGTCCTCGACAAGGGAATCGCCCACACCCACATCAAGCCCGGCACCCCGAGGCTGAACGGCAAGGTCGAACGCTCCCACCGCATCGACGCCGAGGAGTTCTGCCGGCTCCTGGATGGCGTCATCGGCGACGACGCCGAGGTCTTCAACGACAAACTGCGCGAGTGGGAGGACTACTACAACTACCATCGCCCCCACGGCGGCCTCGGCGGCCAGACCCCCTACGAACGCCTCCCAATCAGAAGTCCACGACCCAGGCGTAGTCGTCGATCGTCAGTTGCACACCGAGGATCAGATCGTCGAGGGCGTGCGGCATTGGCCCGGAACTGCGACCCAGGTCTCGGCAGGGCAGATCTCACTGCCTTCATCGATACCGGGAAAGAATCGGCCGTGATTGAGCTCGCTGAGCGGGAAGAGGCGTCTCCCCAAGGAGTCGCTCCACTCGGAGAACTGGTCATCCTCTCCCCGAGCCGGCCCCGGGTCGAGTTCGAAGGGTTCCCGGGCACTGGCACGGTTGGTTGCCGGGCCGCCGATGCTCACGGCCAGCCCTCCGAACTCCTGGAGGAACCTCTCCGCAGCGTCGTGCATGACGATGCCGACCGCTTCGGAAATGGACCGCCAGCCGGCCGTGTCGACCTGCCTGCCCGCCGTCCATCCAGAAGCCTCCAGGACCTCAAGCACGTCCGGCGACCACTCGCTCATGACAAGCTCGGCCCCCCAGCTTGAAGCATGAGGCGATCATCCCGGCAGACGCTTCGGGAGAGAATCAACCGTGTGTGGGGTGGGGTGTGTTTTTCAGTTCTGTGTGGGGTGTGGGTGGATGGTGTGTGGGGTGTCATCGGTTGGCTCGGGTGTCTGCCTCGCCGGTGCTCGCGTCTGCGCTGGTGATTGCCACTGCCTGCCCGCTGACCCGCACGCGCGGGTGTGTGGTGGAGGCTGTGACGCGGAGCAGGCTGGGCCGGCCGAGATCCTCTCCCTGGCGGATGGTGAAGGCGCCGGAGGGCGGGAGGGTGCCGAGGGTGCGCAGGTAGCCGCCGAGGGCGGCGGCTGCGGCGCCGGTGGCGGGATCCTCGACGACACCGCCGACAGGGAAGGGGTTGCGGGCGTGGAAGAGGTCCTGGGTCTCACGCCAGATCAGTTGGAGCGTGGTCCAGCCGTGATGGTGCATCACCTCGGCGAGGGCGTCGAAGTCGTAGTCGAGGGCTGCGAGACGCTCTCGTGTGGCCGCGGCCAGGACCAGGTGCTCGTTCCCGCCGAAGGCGACGTGCGGGGGGAGGGCGGGGTCGAGGTCGTGCGGGGACCAGCGCAGGGCGGTGAGGGAGGCGTTCACCTCCGCGTCGCTGGCCGGTCGGGAGCGGGTGGGGACGCTGGTGAGCGTCGCTGTCACGGGGCTTTCGGGCTGTGCCGTGGTGTCCAGGGCGATCTCACCGGCGGGCGTGTCGAAGACGAGCGGGCCGGGGCCGATCCGCTCGGCCAGGGCCACCGCGGTGGCGACGGTCGCGTGGCCGCAGAAGGCGACCTCGGCGAGCGGGCTGAAGTAGCGCAGCCGGAACCGGCGCGCGGCGCGGTCCGCGGCGGTGACGAACGCGGTCTCCGAGTAGCCGGTTTCGGCGGAGGTGGCGAGCATGGTGGCATCGTCCAGTGCGGCCGCGTCGAGCACGACACCGGCCGGGTTGCCGCCGGCGGGGTCGGTGGTGAAGGCGGTGTAGCGCAGGATCTCGGGGCGGGTCTTCGGGCTCATTCCCCCACCGTGGCACTGCGCAGGCATCCGTACAAACGATGGATACCGATCCAGTCCATCGCCATACCCGATGGCGGCGGTTATCGTCGGCGGCATGGACACCCGACTGCTGCGTACCTTCGCCGCCGTGGCCCGGACCGGGAACCTGACCGCCGCCGCGGAGCGCCTGCACCTCGTCCAGTCCACCGTCACCGCCCATGTGCAGGCGCTGGAGAAGGAGCTCGGCCTGCGCCTGCTGGACCGGCTGCCGCGCGGGGTGGTGCTCACCGGTGCCGGACGCGAGGTGCTGGCGCAGGCCGAGGCGGTGCTGGAGGCCGAGTCCCGGCTGCGCGCGGTCGCCGCCTCGGCCGGCGGTGCGGGCGGTCGGGTGACCGGACGCGTGGTGCTCTCGGCCGGTGAGACGCTGGTGTCCGCGCGGCTGCCGGGAGTCATCGCGGCGTTGCGGCGCAGCCACCCGGGGATCGAGGTGGACCTGCGCACGACGGGAACCTCGGACGCCGTCGCCGCGCTGCGCACCGGGGAGCTGGACCTGGCCCTGCTGCTGGAGGACGAGGCGGCTTTCCGCGACATCGAGTGCACGCCGCTGGCCCGCGAGCCGCTGGTGCTCGTCTGCTCTCCCGGGCACCGCCTCGCCCGCAGCGCCGCTGACGAGCCCGCCGGCTGGGCGGAGCTGGCCCGCGAGGACTACTTCCTGCACGAGCAGGGCTGCTCGTACAGCGACCGCTTCGTCGGGCGGCTGCTCGCCGCCGCCCAGGGCGCGCAGCCCCGGATCACCCGCTTCGGCAGCCTGGAGGCCGCCAGGTCCTGTGTGGCCGCGGGCCTCGGCCTCAGCCTGCTGGCCCGCGCCAATGTCGCCGAGGCGCTCGCGGCGGGCCGCCTGACGCAGGTGCCCGGCCTGCAGTTCCCCGACGTCACTGTCCAGCTGGCCCGCCACCGGCGGCGCTGGCTCTCTCCCGCGGCGGCCGCCCTCACCGAGGAGCTGCCGCACCACCTCCCGCACTGAGCGCAGGCGCGCCGGCGGACGGCGGGAGCCCGGCCGTGTGCCTGGTCGGCCGCTCGCTCACCGGGCAGGAGCACTGATCACTTCGGATCCGCTCGTCCGGCCAGCTCCCCCCCGGGCACCCGGGTCGCCGCCTCCGGCGCTCGCGCGGGCTCAGCCCGTACGGGCGGCCGGGCCGGGATCCCGGCCACCGACACGGCGTCCGGCGCGGAGTATGGCCATGCTCCCCCCCTCGCACGCCCGCCCGTGTTGCCGACACTCGGTTCTGGCACAGATCTTGGGAAGCGGTCGCGGAGCGTCACCGCGGTGTTCGACGGCGGAGGTCGGGGTTGCGTGAGACCCGTACGCCCTGCCGTCTTCCACGCAGAAGTGGCGCTCCGTCAGGGAGGTGGTGATCGTCGCTGTGGTCTGCTGTGACCGGTGAAGGTACTGGTCATGCAGACCGATGCATCATCCTGGGACTCTCTCGTGTTCGGCGGGATCGATGACGTAGACGTCGAGACGGTGACCGCCGCCTTCGGCACGGTCCACGTGGTGGCGCGAGGCAGGGCAGCCGGGGCAGCCTGTCCTGACCGCGGTTGTTTCTCGGGCGGGGTGCACGACTCTTATCAGCGAAAATCTGCGCAAACTGGAGGATTTTCCGCTCGGCGGACAGAGCGTCGTGATCCGGCTGGCGATCCGGCGCTTCATCTGCGGCGCAGGAGACTGTCCGCGTCGTATCTTCGCCGAGCCGTTCCCTCGGCTGACCACTTCCTATGCGCGCCTCGCCACGCGGCTCAACCACGCTCTGGAACGTGTCGGTCTTGCGCTCGCTGGACGGGCCGGCGCCCGTCTGGCGGGCCGACGGGGGATCAGTGCGGGGCGGATGACCTTGCTGCGCAGGGTCATGGCGCTGCCGGACCCGCTGTTCAGCGCGCCGTGCGTGCTGGGAGCGGACGACTTCGCGGTCCGCAGGGGGCAGACCTCTCCACCGTCTTGACCTGCGGAGAAACCCATCGCGTGGTCGACGTGCTCCCCACGCGCCAGTGAGGACTGCTGGCCGCATGGCTGACCGCCCACCAGGGCGTGGAGATCATCCGCCGGGCCGGGCTGGGCCGGGCCGGGTCGGGTCGGCGCCTACGCCTGGGTGCCTGGCCCGGCGCCCCCGATGCCCTCCAGGCCGCCGACCGGTTCCACCTGTGGCAGGGCCTTGGCCGGGCTGTGGAAACCTGCGTCGCCGCTCACAGGGAGTGCTTACGAGTGCCGGCACCGCTCAAGACGACGAGCGCCGGCACTTCGGCGGACGGCTGGGGGTCTGCCAACCGGGAGCCGGGCGGCAGACGGGCTCAGGGCGGGAGACGGGCTCAGCGTAAGAAGGCAGCGCACGCCCTGGTTTACGAGTTGCTCGCGCAGGGCCACTCGCGGCGGGCGATCGCCCGGCACCTACGCTGGGTACGCAAGACCGTGCTGCGCTACGCGCGCGCCGCGTACCGGCCGGACACCTTCCGCGAGAACCGCTCCCGGCCCGGCAGGCCAGACCCCTACAGGCCAGACCCCTACAGGCCTTGCCTGGACAGGCGGTTCGCTGAGGGGTGCTCGCGTCACTGTCCTCGGGCAGGTCGGTGGACGCTGTTCTTGGTCTGATGTGGCCGACTGGTTCTGTGTTGGGCATTGCGAAGTGCGTGCTCGCTTGTGCGGTTCGGATGCGCTCGAGGGCGGGCGTGCGGTCGGCGGACCGCTTTCCCGGAAGTCTCGGGGGCGCGGTGGAGCCCACGAGGCCGGGGTGGAGGCGGGATGCCCGATGGGGCATGTGGCGGTTGGGTTTCACCTTCGATCCGCAGGCGTCGGTGCGCCGCGGTGCCTGTGATCCGTAGCCGGCGGCAGACCGTCGACCCTCTGGCGCCGGGTGGGCCGCGGCGGTCTGGTCGGTTGCTGCTTGCGTGCCTGTTCGGGCGGGGCGGACGGGCAGGCTCCGGCACGTTGTGCGAGGGCGCGGGCGAGGGAGCAGCGTTCTGGTCCCGCCCGCGGGCCTGGACAGTGCACGGTGGGCGCGGGGTGGCCCGGGGGCTGCAGGGTGCGGCCGCCGCGGGACGGGGCGCCCGCTCCGGCGGGTTCGGTGCCGGTCCTGGCGAGCCGGGCGGGGGCGTCCGCGGCGGCCGGGCGGAGGTGTCTGGGGCGGCCGGGTGGTATGTGTCGGCCTGGCGGGTGGGGGTGCGGGCGGAGGGGCCCTGGCGGGGTGGTTATGCGGTGCGCGCCTCGACCCGCCGTATGACGTCGCGGCAGAAGGCGCCGATGCCGTGGGGGTCGTCGATGAACTGGTTGGGTTTGATGCAGAAGGTCGTGAATCCCTGTTCCAGCTGTTCGGGTATGGAGGCCAGGGCCGCGCCCAGGTCTGCGGGGGAGTGGTGGTCGGGGAAGTGGGCCTGGGTGCCGCCGATCATTTCCAGCTCGGTGGTGTCCCTGCCCGCGGCGGTCATGGCCGTTTTGAGTGTCTGCAGGTCGTGCGGTGTGGGCCGGCCGAGGGGGTGGAAGCCGTGGCCGTGTTCCACGAGGCGGCGCAGGAGGGGGCCGTGCAGGCGCCGACCGCCGAACCACAGCCGCGGTCCGTCGGGCCGGTAGGCGCCCGGTTCGAAATAGACGTCCTGGAACGGGTAGTGCTCGCCGTCGTGGGAGATCGGGGACGGTCCCCAGGCTTTCGCCCAGACCTGGAGGTGTTCGTCGAGCAGTTGTCCGCGCCGGTGGAAGGGCACGCCGAGGGCGTCGTACTCGTCCTTGCTCCAGCTGACGGTGGGCTGGACGAGGAGCCGGCCTTCGCTGAGGAGGTCGAGGGTGCCGAGTTCCCTGGCCAGCAGCAGGGGGTGGCGCAGCGGTGCGAGGACGGCGGCGGCGGCCAGCCGCAGGCGTTCGGTGACGGAGGCGATGGAGGCGAGCAGGAGCAGGGAGTTGGGCCAGGGGGTGTGGGGGTCCTGGTTGCCCGGCAGGGCGTAGTCGCGGGGGTTGCCCATGATGCCGTCGGCTGCGGCGTCGGGGCCGAGCACGATGTGCTCGCTCACCATGACGGAGTCGAACCCGGCGTCCTCCGCCTCCCGTGCCCACCGCACGGCGGCGGGCAGATCGGCCCGTCCGCCGGTCAGGGTCCAGTTCTCGCTGAGGACGAGCAGCATGCGGGGCGCGGTGGTCGTCATCGGTGTCCTCGCTCTTCCGGGTGGTGGGCCGGGACCGCAGGGGGATTTCGTTTGGCCTCAAACCTATTGCCTGGTGCGGTCCGCCGCAATCCCCGTCCCGGCTGCGGTGCCCGTGGAACAGCGCCTGCCCTGGCCGATCCGCCCGGCATACGGGACCCCGCCCCGCCCCCCTTGGAGTGGGCGCGAGGACGCGTCCTTGAGGTTGGCGCGTCCGGGAATCCGGGCGGGGGAGTGGCACGCGGCTCCCGGCGCCGGGAGCCGGCGCGACGAGCCAGCGCGTGCCCGGCGCGCACCTGCCGAGGGGTTCAACTGCGGGGCCGCGGGGCGAAGTGGACCGCGAACGGCGGGAGTTCGCCTCCGCGGCCTGGCCCCGGAACTGCTCCAGGGGCGTCGGCCACCGGGCTCGTCAAACTCCCGGGACCGGACGGGGTGGACCGTGTGCTCCGCCGGGGCGGCCGCCCAGCGCACGGCGAACTGCCCGCCGGGCCGCGGACGAGGGATCGGCGCCGCCCGCCACGGCCTGCTTCCCGGCCGGGTCCGGCGGCGTGCCTTCGCCTCAGGAGGCCCCGCCGGGGCGAAGGCGCGCGGGGCGAGGCCCAGGACGCTGCCGGAGGCTGCGGCCAGGCGGGTCCGCTCCGGAGCACCTGCCCGCCGGGCGGAGACGCAGGCAGGGGAGGAAGTATGGCGCGAAGACCAGCCCGATGACGCTTCCGCCGTCGTGCGGCCGTTCCGGCCGGCCGGGCTCCCGGCCGGTGACCCGTTCCTGAGGATCTCCACGGATGCAGGCAGCCGGAATCTGTGGAGCCGTACAGCCGGGGGCCCGGAGCGGGGACCGGCGGACCGGCGCACGGGCGGCGGCGCCACCACGCGGCGAAGCGGTAGGGGCCGTAACCGGATGGCCCCACACCGGCAGACAGCCTCCCCCTCCCGGCCCCCGCACACCGCCCGAACGCCGTCGCCGCCGCGCCCTCTGGCGTCCGCCCCTCGCCCCTCGCCCCCGCCCCCGGCGGCCGCCCGCACAGCCGCCCGTTCGTCACAGACGGCGCCGCCAGGTCTGCCCGACGAGATCGTGGCCGAAGCTGCGGTGCGGCTCCTCGGCGACGAGTTCGAAGCCCTGCTTCTCATAGATGCGCAGCGCAGAGCCGAGCACGTCGTTGGTCCACAGAACGATCGCCTCGTACCCGGCCTCCCGCGCGAACCCCAGGCACTCCTTGACCAGTCGGGCCCCCAGCCCCAGGCCCCGCGCACGCGGATCGACGAGCAGCATGCGCAGCCGCGCCGTCCGGTCGTCCTCACGTACGCAGAAGACACACCCGGCCCGCACCCCGTCGACCTCCGCGATCCACGCGGCCTGCTCCCCGGAGGCCGCCCCGGCGGCATAGCCGGCGACGAGCCGGGCGACGAGCGCCTCGAACCCGGTGTCCCAGCCGAACTCCCGGGCGTAGATCTCGCCGTGCGCCATCACCACCCAGCCCAGGTCACCGGCCTGGCCCAGCGGCCGGACAGCTATCTCCCGCTCCGCCGCCACAACCTCACCCCTCTCCGACTGAAACGACTGTTTCAGTAGACTAGCGGGGTGACCCGACCCGAACCAACCCCCTCCCCACGACGACAGGAACTGCTGGAAGCGGCCTACGCCTACGCCCTGCACAGCGGCCTTGGCACCCTGTCCCTGCGCCCGCTGGCCGAGGCGATCGGCTCCAGCCCACGCGTCCTGCTCTACCTGTTCGACAGCAAGGACGGCCTGATCCGCGCCCTGCTCGCACGGGCCAGGACCGACGAACTCGCCCACACCAGCCGGCTCGCCGGCCCGCCGGACGGGCCCGCAGGGCTCCAGCCGGCCGCACACGCACTGTGGGCGTGGCTGTCCGACGACTCCCACCGCGCACTGCTGACCCTGTGGGTCGAAAGCTACGCACGCTCCCTCATGGACCCCGACGGACCCTGGGCCGGCTTCGCCCGCGACACGGTCGGCGACTGGCTGGAGCTGCTCGCCGCCGGCCAGCCCCCCGCATCACGTCACACCGAAGCCGCCCTCGCACAGCGCACCCTCGTCCTCGCCGTACTGCGAGGCGCACTGCTGGACCTCCTCGCCACCGGCGACACCGCGCGCACCACCGCGGCCGTACACCTCCAGCTGGCGGCCCTGGAATGACGCCGACGAAGACCGGCCGCACAAGAGCACTCCCGGCCCGGCAGCAACTGATCCGCCCCTGACCGAAGGCCCGCCCCACCGAGCCCCCCGGACCCTCCCCTCGCACGGCACCGCCCCGCCCCAGGGCACCAGGCGACCCGCCCTTTCCCCTGCGGGCCCACCGCATCGCGCCCCGACCCACACGGGCAGGACAACGAAACACCGCTGTCCGCCTGCGCACCATCAGCACACGGGGAGTGTGGACGTTCGCGTATTTCGGCTCTGTCGGGGATCTTGTGATGTCGCAGGGTCACGGGGGCGAGAAGTACTTGTTGTTGTAGGAGATCGAGCTCTGGCTCGTAGGACCGCGTTTGGGAGGGCCCGGCTGGCGCGGATGTCGGTCCGGGGTGAGATTGTCTCCCGCATGGCCGACACAGACGAAGCAGAAGCCGACGTTGAGCATGCCGTCATCGCTCACTACCGACTGGCCGATGACGGCCTCGGCTAGCCAAGCCAACGGGAGGCCGTCCGCCAGGCTCAGTCCCTGCTGACCGAGGCGATCGGGCAAGCTGCCGTCGGCGAGTTCGACGGAAACGAGTACGGAGGCGGCGAGGTGGTCCTTTATGCCTACGGACCGGACGCCGACGCGCTCTTCGCTGTCATGGCACCTATCCTGAACGACCTGCCGTTTCGGCCGGCGCACGTCGTCTTGCGCTACGGCGCCGTCGACGCCCCATCGGCTGCGGAGCATCGCGTCGACCTCTGACGAGACGAGTCACCAGCTCCCCGCTAGATAGGCCCCTGGGGCGAATCGGGCTCTGCCAGGGATCGTGTGATCTCGTCGGGTCACGGACCGAGGAGTACGCGTTGGCGTAGTAGGTCGAGGTTGGCTCGGCCGTAGGCCATGCGCTTGATGAGCTTGACGCGGGTGACGTGGCCCTCGACCTGGCCGGAGCTCCACGGTGTGGAGAGTCCTGCGGTGACGGCTTCGAAGTCGCGGCGCAGGCCGCTGACCAGCGAGTGGAGGGCTGGGAGATCGTCGGCAAGGACTCGCTCCATCCAATCGGGAAGTTGGTCTCCGCGGAGGTCGTGGAGCATTTCGGCGAAGTCGTGGACGTGCCGGGCGGCGGCGTCAAGGTGAGGACAGGCCGTACGGATCTCCTTCAGTTCCGCGGCGTCGGCGGCTGCGAGGTGCTGGGGGTTCGTCATGATCCAGCGGACGACGCGTCGGGGTTTCGGGGCCTGCCTGGGCCGCGGCCGGGACACCGGCTGCTGCTTCCGTCCTGGTTGGCGGGGAGGTCTGAAGGCGCGGAAGTAGCGGCGGAGGCACTGGACGCTCCCGGTGAATCCGTGCTCGCGCAGTTCCCGGTGGAGCTGGGGAATATGATGGCAGCCCTCCAGCCAGCGGGCATGGAGATAGGGCTTGTGCTCGCCGCCTCCCTCGCCGAGGGCCTGCACGAGATAGCCCGGCACCTGCTGCCTCTCCGCCGCAGGCGCTTCAACCCCCGCGCCATCAAACGCAAGATGTCCAACTTCGGCGCCAAACGCGACGAACACCGACGCCCACCACAGCCCGACCGGAGCCCGGCCGAGGCCGTGGCCATCGCCCCGCACTGGCGCACAGCCCCGATCAATCCACCGATCAAGGTCCCACGCAGCTGGGATCTAATTCCCTAAGTCACTGGTATTGAGGTTAGGCCCAGTCGATACAAGAATTCATCAGTTCATTGCCCTCGAACCGCGCGATTTCGACCCCCCAACCCCAGATCCCGTAGTCGGACTGCGCGGTGGAGTGCCAGATCTCGGTGGTGCCGTTGCCTCCGGTGTTTTTGTGCCACGTCCAGTAGCGAGTTGTACCGCTTTCCTGCTGGGTCAGGTATCTGACGCGAACGTGATGGTCATCCGTGATCGTGTCCGTGACGCTGAGGGTGACGTCCTGCTCTTCGTATGGATCGCCCGTCCATTCGGTCTTGGAATAGCCTTTTGCCCCGGTTGTTGAACAGCTGGCCGTTTTCGTGGTTGCCGCACTTGATGGGTTGGCGGTAGCGAGGACGAGGAGGCCGGAAGCCAGAATGAGGCCAGATGTGCGAAGAATTGATTTCATTTTGGGCACTTTATTCACCTTTGGTGATCTCTGTACGTATGACGCCCGATGGGCGCGGAGCAGAGCGCCGCGCGGCTCGTATCCCCCGAACGCGCCGTGCGGTACGCGCCAGCCTCCCAGCTCGTTCGGCCGGGTGGGAGGGCTCCAGTAGGCCCCTGGCCCACCCTGTCACGTCGTGTATCCGACCTCGACCACATCTCTCACAGCCGACTTTGTCCACGATTCCGGCCACGCTGAATCCGGGTAGAAGGGCCCACGAATGGCCATGAACAGACGTACCGAGCTCCGTGCGCCTTCCTCCAATCCAGACGCGCCCGGCTGAACCCGTCCGGGGTGGGTCTGCCGACGTTCGGAGGGGTGCGCCGGGTACCGGGGTTACGGCGTGAGGAGCTGGCGCAGTTGGTCGGCCCCGGGATCGACTACTACGTCCGGCTGGAATAGGGGCGCAACACCAAGGTCTCCGCATCCATACTCGACGCGATTGCCCGCGCGTTGAGTCCGGACGAGCTGGAGTGCGTCCATCTCCACAACCTGGCGCGCCCCGACCGGAGACAGCCACCCGCCGCGGACCGGGTCTCGGAAGCTACGCGGTGGCTGCTGGACAGCATGCCGGACACCGCGGTGCTCGCCATCGGGCGCCGGACGCAGATACGGGCGTGGAACCGCCCCGCCTCGAGGAATTTCCTCACTGGTCATACACCTTCGGTGTCAAGTCGCTGCGCGGACTGGAGTAGGTACTCGGGCAGTTTTGAACCGGCCGCCAACACCTCGATGCCGATGAGGCGGCCCTGCTCGTCGAAGTCGAGGTTGATCATGCCGTCAACGTCCACCGGATCGCAGGGGTACATGCGCGCGGACCGCACGCACACCTGCGGTTCGGTGAGGTATATGTACGCCGCGTTCGCAGTCTTGTCGTAGGTGACCCTGACGTCTGCCACGGTGAGCGGGCTCCCTTGCTGTAGTTGATGGCCGCGCTGTACTTGTCCTTGCCTCCGGCGGCAGCAACCTCAGGTTGACGGAGCGAGCTGCAAGACCGGCGCGGCCTTGACGATGTCGGTGATGCGGCTGGTGCCGCAACGCAGTTTGCACAGGACCCGCCAACTCTCCAGGGTGGCGTTGGCCTGCTCTCCGACGGCTCGGATCCGGGCGTGGGAGGAGTTCACCGCCCGCTTCCCGGCTGGGAGCGTGCTCCAGCGAGCGGCCCCGGTAAGGCACCCGGATCGTCCCCCGAGCTCCCTGATATCCCTTGCCGGCCCACCCACGTCCGGATGCCGGCTTGGGGGAGAGCTTCGATGATGCCGTGGGTGCGTGCGGCCTCGATGTCTTGGACGGCACCCGGCAGGGCAGGTGAGGTGAGGCCCAGAGCAGACGTCCGAACGCGTCGGCGATGACCTGGACGTTCATGCCGTGGCGCTTGTGCTTTCCAGAGTGGTAGGGGCGGTCGGCGGCGATGCGGTCGATGTGCAGCAGGGTGCCGTCCAGGATCACGAATGCCTTGTTGGCGGCGACGGTCATGGCCTGTTGGAGGGCGGGGGCAAGGGCGGGCAGGACCTCAACCGCCTCGGCCATGTACCGGTAGACGGTGGCCAGCCCGACCCCGAAACCGGCCGCGAGCTGGGCGTACGTGTGCCCGCAGCGCAGATGGGCCAGCGCGAGCAGAGTCTGTCGGTCCGCAGTCAGGCGGCGCCAGCGCGTGCCGCGCTCACGCCGCTGGGCTCTCAGCAGGTCGGACAGGTAGCGCAGGGTCGAGCTGGACAGATCGGTCCCCGATGGGTGGACAAGCAAGTGAAGCTCCGGGCGGCCACGTTGATCTTGGTCGACAACCCATCTACCAGGAGCTTCACCTTCTCCTCAACGCGGCCTGCAGCCAACTGACGTGCTACGCAACCAGGTTGGAAAAGCCTCATGGGCAGCCCGCCATCCGACAGTTGGTGGACGACTGGTCGTCCATGGCTCGGCACGTCGTCACCTGGCTGCGTCAGGAAGTGGGCCGTCGTCCTGAGGGCGAGGAGACGAGCGCGGGCCTTCCGGTCGCGGGCCCCGCCGTGGGGGCGTCGCGCACTATTTCCGCGACCAGGTCAACGGCATCCTGATGGACACCTCCGGCCAGGAGGGGCTGATGCGGGGGCTCCGGCGCATCGCGGCGGAATCCGACGACGACCGACGCCGCTACGGGCCGCGGGCAGGAATCTGGTCACCGAGCGCTTCTCTGTGGCCCGCATGACGGACGCACTCGCCACCGAGTACGACGCCCTGCGCACGCGCTGACCAGCGGCCGCGCAAGGCCGACGAAGAGAAGGGCCCCGCTTCACCACAGCCGCGTGCCCGGACCGCCCTTGAACGGCCCCCGCACCTCCGAGGTGATCCAGCCGCCGTAGAAGTCGCCCTCCTGCGCTGTGACCTCCTCTCCGGCGACCGTGCAGCGGTCCACGCGGCTCGGATAGAAGGCGAAGAAGCCGGTGAGAACCGTGTAGCCGGGCTCGGGACGGGGATAGCTCCAGGCGGCACGAGCGCGTACGTCGTCTCCCACGACGACGTCCCAGTAGCGGGCCGACCCCTTCCACTCACACCAGGTCCGACCGGAGACCGCCGGGAACAGAAGTTCCATGCGGACGTCCGCCGGAGGGATGTAGAACACAGGGGGCTGACTGGTCTCCAGCACCCGGACGGCCCGCCAGGTCTCCGCCACCACCTGGCTGGCGCACTCGACCCGCACGAGGCGGTCGTCCCCCCGTACGGTGGGCGGCCGCGGGTAGTCCCAGACGGACTCGGACGGCCGCGGGGCGGGACGCGGCAGGGGGCCTTCCGGCAGCGGATCCAGGTACACCTCGTCCGCGTAGCACCAGGCCCACTCCTGGCCCCTGGCCAGGGAGCGGGCCACGGGGTGGCCGCTGGAGTCGACGTGCGCCGTCGCGTGTGCACCGGGAGAGCTGTCGCTGCAGCCCACGTGCCCGCAGGTCAGGCAGAGCAGCAGATCCGCCGGCGCACGTCCGCGCGCCGCGCACGCCGGGCAGGTCTCACTCAGCGGCGTCGGGTCGGCCGTCCAGGTGTGGGAGCAAGGATTCCCCGAGGGCCGTCCACCGTCGTACCGGGGTACCCAGCGCGTCATCGGTGACCACCCGCCGGTGAAGTGCTGTTCACGATCTCTCTCCTCCGCCGTCCCTGTCCTCGTCCCTTGCTTCACCCCCACCCCGCGCGGGGGATGCAGGTCGTGAACATGTGTGCGGCGAGTCGAGCACGTGGGACTTGTCATGGAGTGCACTCCAAGTCATAGCGTCGAGGACGTAACGGCGCACAAGGACCAGGAAAGGCTGGGACAGGACATGCAGAAGCGTGGTCTGCGGGATTTGCAGGTGTCGGCCATCGGCCTGGGGTGCATGGGCATGTCGGCCTTCTACGGGTCCGCCGACGAGGCGGAGGCCGTCGCGACCATCCGGCACGCCCTTGACCTCGGAGTGGACTTCCTCGATACGGCGCAGATGTACGGGCCGCTCACCAACGAGTCCCTCGTCGGCGAGGCGATCCGGGGACATCGTGACGAGTACGTGATCGCGACGAAGTTCAATTACCGGATGGACGACGCCGTGCCGGGCGACATCAGCACGGTCGGTCCGCAGGACGGCTCGGCGGAGCACGTCCGCAGCTCCGTCCACGGTTCCCTCAAGCGCCTGGGGACCGACCACATCGACCTGTACTACCAGCACCGGGTCGACCCGAACGTGCCCATCGAGGAAACGGTCGGTGCGCTGGCCGAACTGGTCGCCGAGGGCAAGGTGCGCCACATCGGGCTGAGCGAGGCGAGCGCGCGGACCATCCGCCGTGCTCACGCCGTGCATCCGGTCACCGCCGTGCAGAGCGAGTACTCGCTGTGGTCGCGGGACGTGGAGGCCGAGGTGCTGCCCGCCTGCCGGGAGCTGGGAATCGGCTTCGTACCGTACTCGCCGCTCGGCCGCGGCTTCCTCGCCGGGCGGTTCAGCTCGCCGGACGAGCTGGACGCGAACGACTGGCGCCGCCAGAACCCGCGCTTCCAGGACTCCAACCTGGAGGCCAACCTGCGGCTGGCGGCGAAGGTGAAGGAGATCGCTGCCGAGAAGGAGGTGACACCGGCCCAGCTGGCCATCGCGTGGGTGCTGGCGCAGGGCGAGAACCTGGTGCCGATCCCGGGCACCCGGCGCCGCACCTACCTGGAGCAGAACGCCGCCGCGGCCGACGTCACGCTGACCAAGGACGATCTGGCCCGCATCGACGCGGAGCTGCCCGAGGCGGCCGGTGAGCGCTACGACGAGGCGGGCATGCGGTCTGTCAACCGGTAGCGGCGGGTCAGGCGTCCAGTAGTCGCGGGCGCCCGGCGAGCCCTGTGGGCGGGAAAGGTGGCCGTCGAGGTCCCGCCGGTCGTCCCCGGTCAGGCGGCACGGCGTCGGGGCGCGGCAGGACTCACGGGACCAGGGCCCACCCCCACCCCCGGCTTCGCCGTGTGAGCCGGCCTGGTGTGCGGGGTGCTCGGGGCGGACCTGTCCCGCCGGTGCGCCTACTCGCCGCCGTGCGGGGCCGGCCCACCGGCGCCGCACGCCCACCCCGGGGACCACGAGGGTCGCGTCCGCCTGCGGACACCTGGGAACCGGCCCTCGACGTCCGGGCGGCCGTCGCCGCATGCCAGGTCGGCGCCCGTCGGTCTTCGACGGTCGAGTGGGCGGGCAGGCGTCGACGACCAGACGACGCCCACCCCGATCGCTGCTGCCAGCCCTTGGCCGGCCTGCGCGTCGGCTGTTGCTCGCTGACGTCGTGCCGCAGGTGTCCGGCCTGTTTCGTGCTGCCGGCGGCAGACTTCTTCGCCCCGCCCTTCCTGGCGGTGGTCGACCGGCGAACTTGCGCATCGCCTGGATGTTCACTGAGACCGCCGACCCGTTCGAAGATGCGGGCGGGGTTCCGCCGCCGCCACCGCGGAGAGAGGTGCTGCGTAGGAGGGGGCTTCGTCTCCGACGGAGCAGTGCCTCCGCGCTGGGCAGGTGGCCGCGCCGCTCGGCGTCCTGCCCGGTCTCGTGCTTGTCGTCGCGCCGGAGCCGGTCGGCGCCAGCCTGCGCCCACCCGGCGGCCTTCTCACAGACCTTGAGCGAGTCCCTCCAGAACAAGTCCCCGACCCGGCCGTCGCCCAGCAGGCTGTTGAAGCCCTCCCCGGCCCGGTCCTGGCGGGTGTCCCAGCTGCGCTTGCTCGCCAGAAGGCTCTGTGGGAGCGGGATCCGCCGGGGCGGGCCGGTGCCTCTGGTGCTTCCGGAGTCGGGAGGGCGTCGGCGAGCAGCCACTGAAGGGTGTCCAGGGCCGAGTCGAGGTCGCTGAGCAGGTCCTCCGCGCTGCCCTGTTCCGGCGAGACGTTCTCCGTCCAAGCCTCCATGACCCCGCGAACTCCACCTGGTCGTCGAGCGGCGGCGGCCCGGCTGCCGCCTCCGCCGCCGCGGTGTCCTCGGTCGACGTCTCCGGGCCTTCCCACAGGGGTGAAGTGGCGCGATGCCGCAGAACGCTTCCAGCCCGCGGTCACCATGCACGCCAAGGCGGAGGACCGGCCGCGCGTCACGGCGGAGATGGACGCCAAGAACAAGGCCCCCCGCAGCCCATCTGCCGGTGTCACCCCCGCAAGGCGGCGCGGCGCGTGAGCTCATCGTGGTCGCTGACCTCGTAGAACCGGTTGACACGCAATCCGTCAGGAGGCCTCGCCAGCACGTGGTCCTCACGAAGGGCCTTCAACACCTTCTCCACGGTGGAGACACCCAGCCCGGGGGCATCGGCAAGGTCCTCCTGGGAAAAGTGCCCGCACCGTTCCCAGCCTTTACCAGGTCCTCGACGCCCTCCAGGACGTCCTGAAGTGCGGGATCGGCGTCTGCCCAACCTGCCATCTACCCCTGCCCAGCGGGTCACACTCAAGGCCAAGATCGGGACAGACCTAACGGAGTCCTAGTAGTGCTGTGACCGGGAACGTTCGCCGGGGGTCAGCTTGATCAGTCCGATCGTGCTGCTTCCCACTTCCATGAGGTTTGGCGAGGGAGGCCGTCGAGTTCTCCGCGGCCGGTGCACCAGAGGAGTGCCTGGGTGGGGTCTCCGGGCGGGGCGGCGGGGAAGAGCCGGTTGAGTACTGCTGCGCTCAGCGGTGCTGGTGGCAGCCAGTCCACGGACAGTCCCTGCGTGATGTCGTAGGTGTGCAGCAGGATTTCGGCGACGCCCATCGCCGCGAACCCTTCGGGGTCGCACGGTCCCCAGTGCCAGGCCCTCAGGGTCGGGCTGGCCGTGGCCAGGGCGCTGCTGAGGAGTCGCCCGCAGGCGGTGACGGCCTGGAGTGTTTCGGCCGGCGAGGCGGTGGGGCGAACGTTCAGGTCGATGGGCAGGTAGGCGTCGGTGGGCTGTGCTGCCAGCTGCCCTGCGTAGGCCAGCAGGTCGTGGCCGATGTGGGCTGCTGTCTGCCAGCAGCTCCATTCGAGCGGCCCCGCCGGCACCGTCCAGTCCTCGGCGGTTTGGGGGCCGAGCACCCGCAGCATCTCTGCCACGGCGGCGTCGACGTCCTGATGGTCCATGCAGAGCTCCTCGCGGTCCGTGTGGTGGGAGTGGGCTGTGCCGGTTGTCGATCCTTCACGCCGCCGGGCATCTGGCACGTCTGCCCCAGCGGATGCCTTTCTCGCTGCGGATGTGGGCACGCTCTCGGCGTTGTGCGGCGAGTACGTCGGGGTGGCGGGCGTGGGCGTTGCGCCAGCGCAGGTAGCGGTGCAGGGCTCGGGTCTGGGCGGGATGGCTGCGATGGTGGGAGTTGGCCAGGGCAGGTCGACGCGGCGTGGTGATCCGCCCCGTCGGGTTGCCTTCCCGGACGTCTTCCGCCCGGCCGCACAGCAGCGCCGCGTCGGCCGCCCACTGCGTCACCTGCACCAGTTCCTGTCCGACGGCGGTGAACGCGACGTGCCCGCGGACGGATTCGGGGATGCCCATGACCACCGGACCGCGCCACTGGCTCAGTGCTTGCGCGTACGGAGCGACCGGCACGTCGGGCCGCCCGGTGCTCACGGCCCGCCCGCCGCGCCGGGTCAAGCCACGCAACCGCAGCAGGTCGACCTCTCTTCCTCCTGTACGTCCAGCAGGTAGCCGCCGGAGCGGCGCGGCAGCCGGCGTCCGGGCGCCCGGGGCCGGCAGCCCCGGCTCCAGGAGTCGCCGCAGCGAGCCCACGTAGCGGCGCACCACGTTCACGGCACTGATCGGTGCCTCCTCGACCCACAGCGTGTCGACGATCTCGCTCGTCCCCAACGGCCCGCCTGGACCAGCAACGGGCTGAGCAGCGCACGCTGTTGGGGAACCCCCAGATCGAGTTCCCTCTCCCCATGGCACATCCGCAAAGGACCCAGCACCTCGAGCCGCATCACCACACCCACACGTACCGGGCCACCGTCACTGCTCAGCCAACGGTGCTGCGCACGAGGTCGGGGAGAACGCTGTCTGTTGCTCCAGCAGGCGGCGGCTGCTCGGCGGGTTCGGCCTCGCCGCGGGGGAGTCCCAGCGTCCGGCAGGGCCTGCTCCCGCGGCGTCACTCGCTCGCCAGCAGAGCGGCCGGGGCGATGCGGGACATGGCCCGGATCGGGACGGAGAGGACACCGCAGACCAGGCCGACCCCGGCCAGCGTGGCCAGGAGTGCGGCTGCGGTCATCGTCCACAGTCTTCCCTCCCACAGTCCCTGACCGATCACCAGGATCGTGGACAGCCCGGCGACCGAGCCGGTCAGACCGCCCAGGAGGGCGAGGCCGGCGCCCTCGTACAGCGCGAGTCGGCCGAGTTCCCGCCTCGACCAGCCGGTGGCGCCGAGCACGGCGAGGTCGGCGGCCCGCTCCCGCTGGGAGAGGACCAGCACGTCCACGGCGCCGGCCGCGCCGAGCAGCAGCGACAGGGCGACGCTGACGTAGTCGGCGGTACGGACCTGGGCGACGACGGCGTTGCCGAGGAGCGAGCCGGCCACCTCGCCGCGGAAGGCGAGGGTGAGGGAGAGCAGTACGGTGAAGGCGGCCACGCCGAGCGCGAGTCCGGCCGCGCCGAGCACGGTCCGGCCGGGGGCGCGCAGCAGGTTGCGCAGTGCGAGGCCGACGACCGAGCGGACGGCGACCGCCCGGCGGGTGCCGGTGACCGGGGGCGTGACCGCGTCCAGCGGCTGGACGCGGGTGGCCCGCCAAGCGGGCAGTACGCCCGCGGTCAGCGCGAGCAGCAGGGCGACGGGCAGCACGAGGGCCGCCTTCGCCGCCGAGGTGGGCAGGCCGAGCAGGGCGCCCAGGCCGTAGGCGAGGAGGGCGCCGAGCGTGCCCGCGACAACGCCGATCACCGCGAGTTCGCCGAGAACGAGGCGGAGGATCTCCGACGCGCTCCAGCCGACGCAGCGCAGGGTGCCGATCTCGGTGCGGCGTGAGCGTACGGAGGCCAGGGCCGCCTGGGCGAGGAAGAGTCCGCAGACCACCAGGACCAGCCCGAACAGCACCGCGCTCTTGGTGTCCACGGCCCGCAGGATCCGCAGGGCGACGCCCTTGGCGACCCAGTACTCGGTGACCTTGACGTTCCTCGGCAGCGTCACCGTCTGCGGGGCGGGCGACGTACCGACGGTGACGTCCACCTGGAGCTTCGGGTATGCGGTACGGATCTGTCCGGCGACGGCGTTGACGCGGGCGCGGGAGGCGGGGTCGACCCCGCTCACTCCGGCCACCCGGATGCGGATGGCGCTGACCGGTGCCTTCTCCTGCGCGGTGGGCTTTCTGCGACTGTGGGTGATCACGTCGAGCGAGTCGAGGGTGGTGAGCAGGGTGGGCGGCGGGCTGAGGTAGCCGCCGAGGTTGCGGTCGGGGCGCAGCGGCTGGTTGCCGAGGGCCTCGCGGGACGCCTTGTCCGCGCCGGTGACCTGGGGGGAGCGGTAGGTCTCCAGGGGGACCTGGGAGAGGGCGGAGAAGCCGCGCAGCTTGTCGGTGTCGTAGCGGCCGACGATGTTCAGGACCGGTGTGGGACCGCGTCCGGCGTCCTTGCCGATGCATGTCTGGAAGGCCAGGCACTCGGTGGAGGCGTGGGCGGTGACCTCACGGAACTGGGTGCCCGTGTTCTCCTCCGGGACGTTCGGCGTCAGGTCGTTCTCGAAGTTCGTGTTCCACAGACCTGGCGGCTGGGCGGGCCGGGCCCGGACGGCGAGGCCGTCCTCGGTGGCGTTGTAGTCGACGGGTCCGACGGTCCAGGAGAGATCCGTCACCAGGCCGTCGGCATAGCTGACACTGCGGAAGCCGGTGGCGAGGTCGGCGGTCACCTCGCCGGCGGCGCTGCCGCGCAGGCCGTTGACGTAGTCGTGGGCCTGAGGGCTCGCCAGCTTGGCGGGCAGGGCGGCGGGATCGCCGACGTCGAGCCGCTGGACGGTGGCGTCCAGGGTGCCGGCGGTGAGGGTACGGCTGCTGAGCATGACGGGGACCTGGTAGTCGTGCTGCCGTTCGGACTCCACCGGGTTCTGGTCGAAGGCGTCCGGCCCCCAGAAGGGCCTGTCCTTGTCGGTGAGCATCCGGCCGGAGGTGACCGCGCCGCCCAGGCCGACCAGCCGGTCCTCGGCGGCCGGGTCGATCGCAGACAGGAGCACCGGATAGGCGACCGGGATCTGCGCCGTGGCCTTGCCGTCGCCCGGTACACAGGTCATCCGCGAGCGGGCGTCAGGGGTGAACGCCGTCTTCGGGACGGGGTTCCACACGAACAGCGGCTGGGGCAGCCGCTCACCCAGGATGTCGAAGGTGTCCCCGTTCTTGTCCTCGTTGTAGAACCAGCACACCGCGTACTTCTCGTCGTCGGCGATCTCGTGCTGCAGGTCGGGCCAGATGGTCTCGGCCTCGTTCCACTTCTTGTACGTGACGATCGGATTGCGGGTGAGGTAGACGTACTGGTCGGCCATCGGATAGGTGCCGAGCCCCGCCTTCAACGTCGGTGTGAGACGCAGGAGCTGGGCGGGGGCGTCGCTGTCGCGGAAGGCGGAGACGTCGACGGGCACCGTGCTCTGCACCATCAAGTAGCCGATGTTGGCGACCGGTGCGGCGGTCTCGACCCCGGCGAGGGACTTGATGCGTTCGTACTGGCCGAGAGTGATGCCGCCGAAGATGCCCGACAGGAAGTTGGCCTCGACCAGGCCCCGGTCCTTCTCGATGTCGGTGCCGGTGCCCGGCGGGCGGACCAGGACGTCGTAGGCGGAGCGGGCACTGTCCTCGACAAGGCCGGTGGTGCGGGCCTGGCTGGTGGTGACCGTCGAGGTGAGCAGGGTGAAGCTGGTGGCGGCGACCAGGATGCCCGAGGCGAGCGCGAGGGCACGGGAGCGGCGGCGCAGCAGCTGGGACAGGATCATCGCGATCACGGGCGCAGCCCTCCGAGCCGGTCGAACACCTCGTCGTCGGGGGCGAGACGCTCGTCGGCGACGATCCGGCCGTCGTGCAGCCGGACGATCCGGTCGCAGCTCACGGCGACCTCGGGGTCGTGGGTGGTGAGCAGCAGGGTCATGCCGTAGCGCTCACGCAGGGAGAGCACCAGGTCGATGATCTCCCGGCCGGTCGCACTGTCGAGGTTTCCGGTCGGCTCGTCCGCGAGCAGCAGCCCCGGGCGGTTGATCAACGCCCGTGCTGTCGCGACCCGTTGCTGCTGGCCGCCGGAGAGTTCGGACGGCAGCGCGTCGGCGCGGGCGGCGAGGCCCACCGCCTCCAGGAGTTCCATGGCACGGGCGCGTCGGTCGAAGTCCACCCGGCGCGGCAGCACGGGTGCGAGGACGTTGTCCAGCACGGTGAGGGCGGGCAGCAGGTGGAAGCGCTGGAAGACGAACCCGATCCGGCGCCGGTGCGCGTCCAGGCGACGTGCCGTCAGCTCCTCGCCGTCGACCTCGATCGTCCCCTCGTCGGGCCGGTCCATGCCGCCGACCAGGTGCAGCACGGTGGACTTCCCGGAACCCGACGGGCCGGTGACCGCGACCGCCTCACCGTCGCCGATCTCCAGATCGACGGCGTCCAGGGCCACCAGCCCCGGATACCGGCGCGTCACGCCCGTCAACCTCACACCCACTGCCGCTCCTCCTACATTGTGACAATGCAGCGATACATTGTCACAATCCAGGAGGTGTGTACATTGCCGCTGCACCACGCCGTGCTCGCCCTGCTGACCGAGGGGGACAGCCACGGTTACGAGCTCAAGGGACGCTTCGAGGAAGCCATCGGCCCGCAGTGGGGCGGGCTCAACATCGGCCACCTCTACCAGATCCTCGACCGGCTGGTCCGCGACGGATTCGTCACCCGGTCCCAGGTGGCCCAGCCGGACCGGCCCGACAAGACGCTCTACCGGCTCACCCCGGCCGGGCGGGACGAGGTGAGCAACTGGGCCACCAGTGCCTGGGTGCGCACGGGCGGGTTCCGCGACGAGCTGTTCCTGAAACTGTTCGGCGCCTGCGCGCTCGGCGCCGAGGCGCTGGACACGTTCGTCGCGGCGCAGCGCCAGACCTACCTCTCCGAACTCGCCGGCCTGACCCGGCTGCGGCGCACTCACACGGGTGACCCGCTCATCTCCCTCCTCCTCGACGCGGCCATCGGCCACACCAAGGCCGACCTGGAGCTGGTCGAGGGCGCGGCGGACCGGCTCACGCCGGCGGCCGGGGCCCGGGCCGAGGCCGGTGCCGGCGATGATGCTGCCGAGGCCAACCGCCGTCGCTCGGCCTGAGCGGGCTCACCTGCGGAACCGACGCCTTGCCCGTGTCGAAGACCTTGCCGCCGCTCCAGGCCACCTTGATCGACGCCGTCTCGTCGGGCGGGGTGACGAGGGCGGCCGCGGGGATCACGGTGGTCACGCCGGTGGCCGCCGGATGGGTGCACGTCAGTGCCGACCACGCACTGGCGCCGGGCTTCGGCGTCACCGTCGGCTCCTCCTGGCCGGTGGCCCGCCCGGGGTCCGGCGTGACCGCCGCGCCGACGCCGGACGAAGGCGATGCCGGGGAAGCCGTAGACCGTACAGGTGCGGGTCGAGTTGATGGTCAGGACGGCGGCGAAGTTCTCCTGACCGGCTGCGGGTCGTTCGGGCCGATGGAAGCACGCAGGTCCGCGCTGCGACAGCGAGGGGACGGCGCGGTCGTCGCGGGGGACGCGGAGGGCCGGGCCGGGGCCGCTGACCTTGCCGGCGTACGCGCGTCCGGCGTGGTACCGGCGACCGGATCGCCGCCGGAGGCACCGCCTGCCTTGTCGGCGCTCGTGCATGCGGCCAGTACAACAGCCAGGGCGCCGACCGATGCCAGGGCCACGGCGGCTCGGCGGCGTCCAGGGTGTCTGTTCGCTGCCGAGAACGGCGACCCCCGCCGATCTGCTAAGCCAATTAGTAAGGAGACTGCCGCCTCGGCTCCTGATCGCCTCGTCGGGCGCGCCCGGCCCCCTTACGATGAGCGTTCACCGGTCGGAGGGGCCGCCGCGTTCGCCGCCGCCTCCCGGGCAAAGGGGGAGGGGAGTGGCCGTGCGTCAGCTGGGCGAGCTGGAGGCGGAGATCATGCACCGGCTGTGGGCCTGGGGACGCCCGGCGACAGCACGCGACGTACTGACGGACATCAACAAGCAGCGGCCGCTCGCCTACAGCACCGTCAAGACCGTCGCCGACATCCTCCATCACAAGGGCATGCTCGAGCGGGTGAAGGAGGGCAGGGCCTGGGTGTACGAGCCCACCTGCACCCGGCAGCAGTACACCGCCGCGCTGATGCAGCAGGCTCTGGGCAGCAACCCGGATCCGGCCGGCACCCTGGTCAGTTTCGTGGAACGGATGACGCCCGACGAGGCCGAGGCCCTGCGCTCGGCGCTCCGATCGGTCAAGCGGCGGAACGGAGCATGAGCACAGCCGCGGTCCTCATCGGCTACGCCGCCGTCGTGGGCGCCGTCGCGCCGTCCCTGCTGGCCCGAGCGGCGTGGGCGCACCGCGCCCCGGCTCTGGCCGTGCTGGCGTGGCAGGGCCTCATGGTCACGTTCGTCTTCACCGCCATGCTCGCGGCGTACCACCTGTTCGTCGTCGATCACCACGCGCACGACGGCCTCGTCGGGTTGCTCAGTGCCTGCGGTCTCGCCTTCGGCGCCCCGCTGTCCGGGGCCGCGGCGACCCCGATCCAGGCATGGGCGGTGGCCGCGCCCGCTGTGATCGCCCTGCTGCCGCTCGGCCGACTCGTGGCCTGCGCCCGGAAGGCGTGCCGGGCACGCAGGCGCCACCTCGACCTGCTCACGCTCGTGGGCGATCCCGCACCTGAACTCGGTGCCACCGTCGTCGATCACGAGACGCCGGCCGTCTACTGCCTGCCGGGCCGTCGGCGTCGGGTCGTCATCACGACGGGTGCGTTGCAGGCGCTGTCCGAGGACCAGCTGCGGGCGGTTCTGGAGCACGAACGCGCCCACATCGAGGGCAGGCATCACCTGCTCCATCTTCTGGCGGACGCGTTCTCCCTGGCCTTCCCCGGACTGCCGCTGGCCCGCCACGCCAAGGAGCAGACGGCGCTTCTGGTGGAGATGATCGCGGACGACCACGCCCTGCGATCCCATCCGCGGGACGTGCTGGCGACCGCGATGTGCGAGGTGGCGGCGGGCCGGGTGCCGCCGGTGGCCCTGGGCGCCGGCGGGGCGGGCACCTTGATCAGGCTCCGGCGCGTGCTGACCCCGAGGCCCCGGCCGCACCGGGCGACCCGGGTGCGCGTGGTCCTGGGCACGGTCATGGCGCCGCTGCTTCCGCTCCTGGTGGCGTGCGGACCCTGACCCCGCGCCACCGGATCTACGCGACCATCATCAGGAGCATCGCGGACATGGTTCCGCCCATGCCGATGTGTGCGGCGAGGGCGGCCTCGGGGGTGGCGCCCGCCCGGCGGCGACGACCGCCGTGGTGCCCTCGTTCCGCCGTACGTGCCTTGTCCCAGACCGAGAGCGTCAGGGACACCAGGAACACCACGACCGTGTCCGGCATCGAGAGCAGCCAATGGCTCCAGCCACGGCGCCGGCCGTTCTCCCGGCCGACCGTGAGAGCGGTCCGCTCGGTGCCACGGATGCGGGCCCAGACCGAAGCGGCGATCGACAGCAGGAAGTAGACGGCGAGCGCGGCGATCACCAGACGCCAGGCCGAGGACGACGAGGCCACGTCCGCGCCGGCGGCCGACGTGTGCGTGTCCATGTTCATGGCGTCCATGTCCATGCCCATTCCGGGCATGGACATGGACTCCATGCCCGCCATCGTGGAGCCGTTGCCGTTGCCGTTGCCGTTGCCGTGGCCCAACGCGAGGACCGGCCCGGACGGAGTCTGCGTCATGGCCAGTGTCATGATCACCATGCCGGCGCTGCCGACGATGAGGTGTACCCAGTGACGGCCCTCCCGCCAGCCGTGTTCGCGCGCGTGCCTGACGGCCAACACCACGGCGCCGCCCCCGAGAAGGGTGAACGCCGCTGCCCACCACAGGCCGTGACCCCCGTACCAGGCCGCCGTCGCGGGCAGGGACATGGTGGCCATGCACACCCCCATCAGCAGATCGCCGCCCGCCGCGAACCGGCCCTCGCCGCTCGAGGTCACCATCCGGACCGCGCTGACGGCCGCCACCAGTGCGGCGACCCCCGCTATGGACCAACTGAGCGCCAGAGTTCCCATATCCACCCTTCCGTGTGTGCCCGACCGGGCCACCGCACGTTCTCGGCGGCCACGGGCTAGTACGCAGGGGAAGCGGGAGAACACTCAGAATCTACTAAGCAGATTAGTGATCGTGACGCTCCTCCGGGCGGGCCGAGCCCGCCCTTTCCGGGCGCTCGCCGAAGCAAATCGGTCATGTGCGTGGCTTGTTGGCGTGATGCGGCGCGGGGGCGGTGGATCAAGGTCTGTCAGCCGCTAGTATCACGGCGTGGTTACGGCTTGGTCACTCCCGCGTTCTGCGCGGGCCCACGTTGATGTGGGCCCGTTGCTACGCCTGTTGACCATGGCCGCCCTGTTGGTCGGTATCGCGTTCACGCACGGACTGAGCGCGGAGAGCGTCAAAGGACACCTGGTCATCGGTACGGTGGCGCCCGCTGCCGCAGCGCACGAGGACGTACTCGATGCGGCGGGCGAACCGGCTGTGCCCTCGTCGGCCGCGATAGCCGATCCAGGCGAGGAACACGGCCTTTCGCATCCGAAGGAATACTGCGTCTCGGGACAGCCGCAGCAGGCGCCGGTGCTGACACCTCCGCTCTTTGCCGTGTCGGTCAGCGAACAGGCTCCCGCCGGGCGGGCGTCGGGCAGGCCGGGGGCCGACGGGTCGGCGCTGTCCGTCGCATCGTCGAGAGCCCCGAGATCGTCCGTGGTCCAGCAGGTGTAGAAGCCGCAGTCCGCTCCAACCTCCGGCTGTTGCCGTCCCGCCCGTCACCGACTCGGGGTGAGGGGACGGTTCACCGTGCCCCGCGCGACGAGCGACGGATCCCGTCGACCGGGACGTGATGCCGACTCCGGATCCGCCATGCCGTCCCGCCCCCACCCCTGTTCGCGGCCAGGCTCGAAGAGAGCCGGCTCACGGAGAACCTGTGCTCACCCTGTCCCGTACACCCGCACGTCCCCTGTGGGCCGTGCCCGGATCGCGCCTGCCGCGCTCACTCGTCGGCCTGTTGTCCGGCCTCCTGTTCGTGACGATCGTCCTGTGCGCCCTCGCGCACGGGTGGTCGGCGGCGCCGGTCCGGCCTGCACCCGCCGCGGCCACGGCTCCGGCCTGGGCGACCGCGCCGGCCGATGCGACGCCGCACGGGCCGCACCCCCATCACGGGAACGAGCACTGCGCCCTGGACGGGGGCGCCCGTACGACGGCCCAGGCCACTCCCCAGACCCCTGCCGACGCCGGGGCGTCCCTGCCGGCACGCCTCTTCGGCGTCGTGGTCGCTCTGTCCCTTCACCGCAGGCCGCACCGCTTCCGCACCCGCCGTACGGGCAGAACCACGCTCGTCCGCACCTCGCGGTGGCGCATCTAGACCTCTCGCCCGCAGCCGGCACCGCACGGCTGCCGCGCCATGGCCCCACCGTCCCGGACGGACACCGACCGCCCGCCGTGTGGCCATGACGCCGGATGAGCACGCACCGCGCATTCATCGAGCGAGAGCGAAAGACATGCAGTCACTCACGAACACTCCCGCCACGTCCGACCGGGCCGCACTGTCGGCGCTGGTGGGCAACACACCTCTGCTGCGGGTGTCCGAGCCGCTGACACCCCCGGACCGCGGCTTCTGGGCGAAGCTGGAAGGCTTCAACCCGGGCGGCATCAAGGACCGCCCCGGCCTGCACATGGTGGAGCGGGCCCGCGCCCGCGGCGACCTGCGCCCCGGCGCCCGGATCATCGAGTCCACGAGCGGCACCCTCGGACTCGGGCTCGCCCTGGCCGGCATGGTCCACGGCCACCCGGTCACCCTGGTCACCGACCCGGGCCTGGAGGCCTCCATGACCAGGCTGCTCACCGCGTACGGCGCGCAGGTCAACGTCGTCTCCGAACCCCACCCCACCGGCGGCTGGCAGCAGGCCCGCCGTGAACGGGTCCAGCACCTGATGGCACAGCACGCCGACTCGTGGTGCCCCGACCAGTACAACAACCCGGACAACACCACCGCCTACACCCCGCTCGCCCTCGAACTGGCCGCCGAACTCGGCCACATCGACGTCCTGGTGTGCAGCGTGGGCACCGGCGGACACTCAGCCGGAGTCTCCCGTGTGCTGAAGCAGCTCTACCCCGGGCTGAAGGTCGTCGGCGTCGACACCGTCGGTTCGACGATCTTCGGCCAGCCGGCCCGGCCACGGCTCATGCGGGGCCTCGGGTCCAGCATCTATCCCCGCAATGTCGCCTACGACGCCTTCTCCGAGGTCCACTGGGTGGCCCCGGCCGAGGCGGTGTGGACCTGCCGTCAGCTGGCCGGCTCGCACTACGCGACCGGCGGCTGGAGCGTGGGAGCCGTCTCCCTGGTCGCCGGCTGGCTGACCCGGACCCTGCCCGCCGACACCCGGATCGCGGCGATCTTCCCGGACGGCCCGCAGCGCTACCTCGGCACGGTGTTCGACGACGACTACTGCGCCGCCCACGGCCTCCTCGACGCCCCTCCCGCTCCCGAGCCCGAGGTGATCGGGCGGATCGACGAGAAGGAAGTGGCCCAATGGACGCGGTGCGCCACAGTCGTCGACCCGCTCACCCTCGAGTCCGTGGAGCAGAGCCGGTGAAGGGCACCCTCGCACAGGTACGCACCTACGAACGCAGCGTCCAGCTGCTGATGGTCAACCAGTTCACCATCAATCTGGGCTTCTACATGCTGATGCCCTACCTGGCAGCCCACCTCTCCGGGACGCTGGGACTGGCCGGGTGGGTCGTCGGACTGGTGCTCGGCGTACGGAACTTCAGCCAGCAGGGGATGTTCGTCGTAGGCGGGACGCTCGCCGACCGGTTCGGCTACAAGCCGCTGATCGTCGCCGGATGCGTGCTGCGCACGGTCGGCTTCGCCACGCTCGGCATGGTCGATTCGCTGGCCGCGCTGATCGCCGCGTCCGCTGCCACCGGACTCGCCGGAGCGCTGTTCAACCCGGCGGTCCGCGCGTATCTCGCCGCCGACGCGGGGGAGCGCAGGGTCGAGGCGTTCGCACTGTTCAACGTCTTCTACCAGGCGGGAATCCTGCTCGGCCCGCTCGTCGGGATGGTCCTGAGCGGGATCGACTTCCGCATCACCTGCCTGGTCGCCGCGGGCGTCTTCGCCCTGCTCAGCGTCGTGCAGATCCGTGCGCTGCCCACCCGACGCGCCGACGACCGGCAGGACACGGGGGACACGGGGGACAAGGACCGCAACGGCGTTCTCGCCCAGTGGAGGACCATTCTCGCCAACCGCCCGTTCCTGTTCTTCTCCGGAGCCATGATCGGCTCGTACGTCCTCTCCTTCCAGGTCTACCTCGCACTGCCCCTGGAGGTACGACGGGTCGGCGGCGACGGGGAGTTCGGCACGGCGGCGGTGGCCGTGCTGTTCGCCGTGTCCGGACTCGCCACGATCACCGGCCAGACGCGGGTGACCGCCTGGTGCAAGGCCCGCTACGAGCCGGGCCTTGCACTGGCCCTGGGCCTGGCCGTCATGGGGCTCGCCTTCGTGCCCCTGCTGCTGGCCACCGCCGTACCGGTTCCCCGTCCAGGCGTGGCGCTTTGGCTGCTGGCCGCCGCACCGCCCACGCTTGCCGCACTGCTGCTGGCGGTCGGCACGATGATCGCGTACCCCTTCGAGATGGACACCATCGTCCGGCTCTCGGGGGACCGTCTCGTCGCCACCCACTACGGGCTCTACAACACCATCTGCGGAATCGGCATCACCCTCGGCAACCTCCTCACCGGCGCGGCGCTCGACGCGGCCCGCGAGGCGGGAATGCCCGCGCTCCCGTGGATCTGCCTGTGCGCGCTCGGGCTCGCCTGCGCGGCAGCCCTGTACGGTCTGCACCGCGCCGACCGCCTGGCGACTCCGGCCACGGAGCCGCACCACGTCATCGCCTGACCCTGCCAGAACAGGCCCTTGGGGGCGGGATGCCGCCGTGCAGCACCCCGCCCCCACGGGCCGGGCGGCGAACTCCTTCCAGGACACCCACGAGGGACACGACGAAGGTCGCGAACTCGCGGGTGCGCTGCCCCTCGATGCGGCGACCCTGCTGGCCATCGACCCGGTGACGGGCTCCCACGTACAGGTCGCCGGGATCGGCTACACCGCCGAGACGTCCGAGTCGATGGCTGCCGAGTTCGTGGCAACCTCGTAGTACGGCAGCGCCCTGCGGCTGAAGCTGCCCCGTCCATCTCCGAGGACGGTGAGTACACCGGGCCGCGCTTTCGGCAGGGCCGGTTCCATGCCGAGCGGGTGCGCCCGACCGGGTTTCGCGACGGGGTGACGGGTGCGCTGCGACACGGAGCCCGCGTCGTGGGGTTGGTGCACCTGTCCCACCAGGACGCGGGCGTCTACGACACCGAAGCACGCCGACTGCTCGCTGCCGTGATGCCCGCACTCGCGGTGTTCGCCGATCCCCTGACGCACGCTGGTGATCTGCACGGACCGGTCGCCGAGGGGGCGACGAGCCTGGTGACAGCGGACGGAGACGTCATCGAGATCCCCGGTCGGGAGCGCCCCCGGGCCCTGGAGGACGAGAGGTTCCGTCCGCTGCTGCACGCCTTCATACAGACGGACGGCACACCGCTGCGGATGTTGTGGCGGAAGGATGGCTCATGGTCCGCCTGGTCCTGCACCGGTACAGGGCGGTGGCCCCGGGGGGCACCGCGGGCGCGGTGCTGGTGCACGAGATCCCGGCCGAAGTACCGTACGGACTCAGCCGACGAGAGCTGGAGGTGCTCACGCGCGCCGCCACCGGGCAGACGAATCAAGCCATCGCCGCGTCGCCCCCGTCGCCGCGCAGCGTTCACAGCCACATGGAGCATCTGCTGCGCAAGACCGGCACTGCCTCCCGAGCCGAGGTCACGGCGCTCGCCGTGCGTGACGGCTTGCTCTGCCCGACTGCGGCTCACCTGGTGTTCTTCGCCGAGCGGTGAGTCGGCGAGGCCGTGTCGCGGCCTGAGCGGACCTGCCGCGACACGGTGAAGCCACACGTCTTGGACAGGTTTCGAACGGGCGGGTCGTACCCTGCACGAGGGGTGTGGCCGCTCAGCCGCCCACGGCGCGCCAGTTGGTCATGTCGGCCCTCCGCCGGCCGTCGGTGGCGGGGTCACACGCGCCGTCCCATCGTTCCCGCCGTGTGCACGGGTACGGGATCACGACGCCGGACGGCAGCCGACGACGCATCGTCGTGTGAGGCAGACACCACGACGACGGGGTTCGGCGGCGGCTCCCTGAGGGAGGCGGCTGCACTCGCCCATGAGTCGGGACGACCGACTCGTAGTGGAGTCAAGGCCCGAGCTCCGGTCGGGAGCACCCGACCGGAGCGGGGTTGCCCGCGCCGTCCGCGTCCGACGTCGACCGCGAGGCCGCCCGTGTCACACCGGATGCTGATCCTGCGGGTCGCTGAAGGATCGACGTATCACCGCGGAGGGAGGCGTCGAGGAGTTCGACCGGGTGGACGACGGGGATGCCGGCGGCGCCCGTGTGCCGACGGATCTGCAGGAGGCAGCCCGCGTTGCCCGTGGCGATCACGTCGGGTCGGCCAGCGAGGAGGTTGTCGGCTTCGGCCACGTCCACCAGGGTCAGATCCGGGATGGTGTCGAGGAGTTGCCGGGGTTCGGCCGTGACGCGCTGTGCGTTGGCCAGGTGGCAGGCGTCGTGGTAGCCCGCGCGGAGGGGCAGCGGACTGTGCGGGGCCACGGGGGAAAAGGGACGCCAGCACGTCGTGGACGTCACGGACCTTGGCCGAGAACGCCTTGGCCCGTTCGGCGTAGGCGGGATCGTCGCGCAGCAGTTCGCCGTACTCCTTGAGCGTGGAACCGCAGCCCGCGACGTTGACCACGATCGCGTCCACGGCCAGGCCGCCGAGGGCGTCGATGGTGTCGCGCGCCCGCCGGGCCGCGTCGCCGTCCAGGCCCGCGTGCATGCTCAGTGCGCCGCAGCACGGCTGGCCGGGAGGGACGACGACCTCGCAGCCCTCGGCGGACAACACCCGATGGTCGAGGCCGGCGCCTCGGTGCTCGCCGTCGACGCGGGACCCGAGGTCCTGGAGTGCCAATGGCACGGTGACCGGACGGTCGTCCTCCAGTTCGAGTCGGTCGACGCGGCGCGCGCCTGGTACGAGTCGGCCGAGTACGCGGGGGCCAAGCCGCTGCGGCAGGCCGCGGCGGAGACCAACGCCGTGCTGGTCGCCGGGTTCGAGATGTCGCCGCGACGTGCCGGAACAGCCTCAATTGCAGGTGATGGCGCGCTCGGGGCACATCGTCGCCGCAACGCGCGCCGCCTGCTCGAACTCGGCGGGTACGTCCCCCGGTTCGGTCACGGCATACCCGTCGTCGCTCAGGTCGAACACCTCCGGACCGACGGCGCAGCAGGCACCGTGTCCGCGGCAGCGGTCCTCGTCGACGCCCGTCCTCCTCGGGCACGCCGAGCAGATCGGCGATGACGAGCAGGGTGAAGGGGTCGGCGAACTCGCTGATGCACTCGCCCTCCGGACGGGACAGGAAGGTGTCCAGCATCCGGTCGGCGATCTCCCGGACGGCCGCCTCGTTCTCCTTGAGGCGCTTCGGTGTGATCAGCCGCATCAGCAGCCCGCGGTGCGCGGTGTGCGCGGGTGGGTCGAGGGTCGGCAGCGGGTCGCTCATCGGCAGCTCGTCGCGGTGTCGCTCGATGAGTTCGCCGACGTCGTCACCTTCCACCGGGACCGGGAAGCCCCGGAAGGGGCCCGTCACCGACAGGCACGACGAGAACGTCCGGGAGTCCTGTGCCACCTGCACGGCCTCGTCGTCCCCGGTCACCATCATCACACCGTGGTGGGGCTCGCGGGTCACGGGGCACCGGGGCGCGCCGGGCGTCCAGGTAGGGATACGGGTCCTGCGCCGTGCTGTCGTCCCGGAAGAAGTCGATCGTGTCAGGGTCCTCGGACGGCTCGTCATGCGCCACTGGCCGGTTTTTTTCGTGGTGCCGAGGCGGCTCGGAGGTTCCTTCTCGTGTGCGAGAATCTAATTCTCGCATTGTCGGATTGCTAGTCGCATGCGGCGGTTACGATGTTCTCTCCGGGGGTGGGGTGCGACCCTGCGCGCCAAACAGGGGGAGCCGGGGACGGGGTCCGCCTCACCCGAGCGTCGCGGTGAACAGGGGAAGGTCCACCGTGGTCCGGATACCCGGGGCCGCCGCGCACACGGCGGGTACGGCGTTGACGGCCCGATGGGCCGTATAGCCGGGGGAGACCGAGGCCAAGCGTTCCAGCGGCACCGGGAAGCGCATGTCGATGTCGAGGGGCGCATCGCCGTCGACCCTCAGATGCCACCCGGTGGGCCGCAGGTCCCAGGCCGGGGCCAGGTCCGTGGCGCAGTACCACGTCGCGTCGAACCGCAGCAGGGTGCGACCGTCGCGCCGGCCGGACAGGGTCATCCGTTGCGCCGCCACCGTACCGGCACGCAGCACGCCGGCGGCGATCTCCGTCGTACGCACGGCGGTGGCGAACCGCCCGTGTGCCTCCACCGAGTCCAGGGGCGCCCCCAGGGCGTCGGCGACCAGACGCAGGGACGGCCCGAAACTGTCCCGGACATGCGCCAGGCGGCTTTCGTCGAACGCCGCGGCCGGCGTCCGGCCGAAGCCCATGATGTCGAACAGCAGCTCCGGTGAGTCCCGTCGGGACAGATCCGCGTACTCATGGACGGTCAGGGTGTCCAGCCGCCGCTGGACGGAGGCGAGCACGAGAGGCACGGCCTCGGTGATGAAGCCGGGACTGCTGCCGGTGTCGTGCAGCGAGGTGCCGCCCCGCGCGCAGGCCTCCTCCACTCTGCCGCGGACGCCGGGATCCAGGCCGGCGGGGTGGTGGAACCCTCCGGTCGTGGCCACGACGTTCGTTCCGGAGGCGAGCAGGGCGCACAGTTCGTCGAGGTCGGCCGTGCGCGGCATGTAGAGCACGCAGTCGGCCTCCAGGGCGAGGACGTCGTCGAGACGGTGAGTGCAGGTGACGCCGGTGAGGTCCGTACCGCTCAGTTCACCGGCGTCACGCCCGGACTTGTCGGGTGCATGGACGTGAACTCCCGTCAGCACCATCTGGGGATGGTCGAGAACGGCGCGCAGCGATCGCGCGCCGATGGTTCCCGTGGCCCACTGAACGACGCGAAGCGGGCTGCCGTGACGAGTCGAAGGCCCCATGATCGCTCCTTCCCGGCTACGAGGCCGGTGCGTGATCGTCGATGCTCCGTGGTCCGTCTCCGGACCGGTTTCCACCCCGAACGCCCAGGGGGCCGTCGCGCGTCCGGGGTGGGGAATCCCCGGCGGTCGACGCGGGCTCTTGTCACCGATAGGAGGGGGGCTGGGCGTAGACGCGGCCGTCGAGGACCGTCGTCATGGTGCCCACGGGTTGGTAGGCGCCCTGGAAGGCGGAGAGGGGCGAGATGGTGTAACCGCCGGGCTCGCTGGTGGTCTTGGTGCCGGTGTGCTTCCCCGTCACGCGGAGGTGCTCGTGGAAGGTCACCGGGTCGGACGGTGCTCCGGTCTTCTCGACGCTCTCGGTGCCGTCGAGGAAGGTCTTCCCGCCGTCGCTGAAGCCGGTGTAGGTGACGGAGATGGCGCTGAGGCGGGTCCCGTCGGGATGCTCGGCGAGGTCGACGGAGGCCTTGCCGGCGAAGCGGCCCTCGAGTGTGTAGTGCCCGGCGGGCAGGTGCGGCCGGACGGGGTCGGGGTCTCCGGGCCGGTACGGGGTACCCCAGGGGACCGTGTCGGATACCGGCCGGACCGGGCGGAGGCGCTCCGGCTTCCGGCTGGTGAGGTGGGCGAGCATGATGCGGGAGGTGCGCCCGCCGGGCTCGCCGGACGGCGGGCAGGCGACCGCGTCGAAGGGGGGACCGCAGTCGGTGGGGTTGGAGTAGGTCTGGCCGTAGACGATGCGGGTGCCGTCGGGTGACCAGTTGGCGTCGGCTCTGGATGCCCAGATGGGGTCGTCGGCGGTGCTGCCGGGGCCGGTGGCGAGGGTCGAGCAGGGGCCGGTGGTGCAGGCGTTGATCTGCTGGCCGTGGTAGTCGCCCCGGTCGGCGTAGCGGTCGAGGAGGTAGGGCTGGAAGAGCCGCCGTGTGTGGATGTTGTACCCGGCGGACGAGGCGGCGCCGGTCGGCAGCATGTCGGTGAGCGGGGGCACCCCCGGCAGTCCGGCGATGAACTGGAAGCGGTCGCGGTACCGGACGTCCATCGCGACGGTCCATCTGCTGTCGGGCGAGCTGGTGGCGGGGTCGCTGTAGCCGGGGTCGGCGCTGAGTCTGCGGGACTCCCCGGTCGCGAGGCTGGTGGCGAAGTGGTCCAGGTTGCTGGACTGAGCGTTGCCGATCCCGACGAGTTCCCTCCCGTCGCCGGTGAAGTTCTTGAACTCGCCGACCGCGCCCCGCAGGTCGTACCGCAGGCGCTTGGGATCGCGCGGGTCGACGCTGAGGAAGTGGCCGTTGAGGGCCGGATCCGAGCTGTAGAGCCCGGTCACCTTGACGAGGTCGTAGCGGGGTGTCAGCGGGGTACCGGTTTCGGGAGCGGGGTCGAAGCGCAGGCGGCCGAGGTACCCGAACTCGTCGTAGGCCCCGCCGGGCGTGGTCGGCTGGATGAGCCGGTTCCATCCGACATGGATGTTGTCGGGGTTGAGCTTGAGGCCTATGAAGCTGCCGCCCGGGCCCGATCCGTCGGGTGTGACGTTCCAGCGGACGGGATAGATGTGGAGGGCGTCCGGGGTGCAGCGCGGGTCTGTGAGCCGGTAGGGGGAGCAGTCGACGACGCTGCTGCCCGCCAGTACCCGGTGGCCGTCGCGGAACGACTGGGCGTACTTGAGGCTTCCGGACACGCCGACGCGGTTGGCGTCCGGAATCCCGCAGGTCAGGCACTTCCACGGGTTTCCGTCCGGGAACCTGCCGCCGTCGGTCCTGATCAGGGCGAGCTGTTCGCCGCTGTAGACACTGTGCGGACCCGGCGCGGCGGGCGCCCCGGCGTAGGTGAACGTCGCGAGGACGGTGCGGTTGTCGGGCAGGAACCCTCCGCCGGCCACCGCGCTGACACAGCCCGTGGGGCTCGCGCACGATCCGGTGCTGCCCGACGGCGCGGTAGGCGGCACGGGCAACTCGCTGACGGCGATCGGCTCCGGCCTCGGCGCGGGCGGCTCGTGCCACGCCTTCGCGACCGGTGCCCCGGACGTTGGTGCCTGCGGTACGGCGAGCGCCTCCGGGGCCGTGCCCAGCCACATCGTCAGAGCGGCCAGCAGCGCCACCGAGAGCCTTCCGGGCCTGACGCGGGAGGGTCTCAGCATGGTGATCGGCACGGTGATCCTCCTTGTGGGGGTGTGCTGCGAGAAAGGAGCGAGGCGACGACCGGAGAGAGGGGCTTCTCTCCGGGGCATCGCCGTGCCCGCGCCTCCCCCGAGGCCTCGGCGACCATGACGGGCGGGAGGCCTCGGCGGAGCTGTGCTCACCGCTCCAGTCCCCGACCTCCTCAGGTCCCGTTCGCCGGCTGGTGGTACGTGTGCCCGTCGACGGTCGTGGTGAGTGCGCCGGTCGCCTGGAAGACGGTCTGCCAGAGGTCGATCGTCACGTGGAAGCCGTCGGTGCCGGTCGTCTTGGTGGCGAGCACCTTGCCGCTCCGGTTGGTCCTCGTCAGGTCCGAGTACCAGTCGAGGCTGGTCAGGGTGGGGCTGGTGCTGGTCCGAGTGACGCTCTCGGAGCCGGCGAGGAAGCCCTTGCCGTCGTCCGAGTAGTGCGTGTAGCGCACGGACACCGTCTTCACCGTGGTCTTCGCGTCGTCCCACACGATGTCGACGCGCGCGCTGCCGGACGCCTTCCCGCGCAGGGTGTAGGTGCCCTGCGGCGGATAGGGCCGCACCGGAACCGGGGCGCCCGGGACGTAGGGGGTGCCCCATGGCACCGTGTCGGACACCGGCTGCACCGGCCGACGGTGCACCGGCTCACGGTCCACCAGGCGGGCGATCATCAGCCGTGTGCGGCGGCCGCCCGGTTCGGTGGAGACCGGGCAGGCCAGCGGGTTGACGCCGCCGCACGACGGCGCGGACACCAGACGTTCGTGGTAGGCGACCGCTGTGCCGTCGGGGGACCAGCGAGGGTCGGCGCCGGCGTTCCAGTCCGGCGAGGTGTCGGAGTAGTTGAGCTGCTGGCCCTGGTAGGCGCCGCGGTCGCCATGACGGTCGATCAGGTACGGCTGGAAGAAGCGTCGCTGGCCGTTGTTGCGCACCGACGAGACCACGGAGGTGGACAGCAGGTCGGTTATGGGCGGTATGCCGGGCATTCCGGAAGTGAACATCATGCGGTCGTAGCCTCGTGTGTCGAGGGCCACGATCCACCGGTCGTCCGGGGAGGAGTCCACGGGATCGGTGTACCCGGGGTTGGCCGTCATGCGACGGAGTCTGCCGGTGCGCAGATCCATGGCCATCAGGTCGATGTTGGACGACTCGACCGGATACCCGACGTAGAACACCTCCCTGCCGTCCTTGGAGAAGCCGCGCAGCTCACCGAAGCCGGGCAGGGAAGGATCGAACACGAGCCTCGACGGGTCACGGGCGTCGACGTGCACCGACTGCCGCGTGGGGGAGGCGTCGAGGAGCCGGGTGACCTTCTCGACCTCGTAGCGGGGGACGAGCGGTGTCCCGGTCGTCGGGGCGGGGGCGAAGCGCAGGCGGCCGAAGTAGCCGTACTGGTCGAGGCGTCCGCCCGTGACGGTGATGCCGTTGAAACCGAGGTGCACCTGATCCGGGTGCAGGCGCAGCTCCCGGATCGAGCCGCCGGGGCCGGACCCGTCGGCTGTGGTGTTCCAGCGGATCGGGTAGATGTGGAGGCGGTCCGGGGCGCAGTCCGGCGAGGCGAGCCGGTAGGGGCCGCAGTCGACGATGTTCGTCCCGTACAGCACCCGCCTTCCGTCGGCGAACGGCTGCGGGTAGCTCACGTCTGCGTTCATGCCCTGCTTGTTGGCGGGCGGTGTACCGCAGGTGAGGCACTTCCACGCGTCACCGTTCGGGAAGGTCTTGCCGTCGGTGCGCGACAGGATCAGCTGGTCACCGCTGTACACGCTCGCCGGGTCGGGTGCGGCCGGCGCCCCGGCGAACCGCACGTTGGCGGTGACCGTCCGGCCGTCCGGGAGGAAGCCGCCGTTGCGCAGTCCGGAATCCCAGTCCGCGACCATGCAACCGGTACCGCGCGGGTTGACCGCGCTGGTGCACGCTCCCGCGGTGTTCGAGGGGGCGGCCGGCGGCAGCGGCAGGCGCTCCACCTGGATTCGCTCGGGGGCGGGTGGGCGTGGTGAGGCCGCGGAGGCCGGGGCTGCCTCCGCCGGTGACAGGAAGGCGGTGACGCCCACCAGGGCCACCAGGGCGGCCAGAGCCTTGGATCTCTTGCGCATGACACTCCTTCGACAGGTGGCGGGCCGGTGCGTGGTGCAGACCCCGGGTACGCGGGTCTCGCCAGGCGACCGGGAGGGGCCCAGATCGATCATGGGCATGACATACGTGAGAGGGTGTGCGCTCGAGGTGAGCCGGTGTGCGCGGCCGAGGATATGGAACTTTCTTCATGCGTAAGTGACGATCTGATTATACGAGAATCCGCTTCTCGCGAGAATGGTCGGGCCGCACGAACCGGCGGTCTTCAGCCGGTCCGTGTCGGAGAATCCGGCAAGGACCGCGACTGCCCCGTCAGCCCCGATGTTCTCTGGTGCGGACCAGGCCGCTCTCGTAGGCGATGACGACGAGCTGGGCGCGGTCGCGGGCGCCCAGCTTCGCCATGGCCCGGTTGGCGTGGGTCTTGACGGTGACCGACGTGACGAAGAGGCGTTCGGCGATCTCGTCGTTGGACAGGCCGGAACCCACCAGCGTCAGCACCTCGCGCTCCCGGGGAGTGAGCGTGGCCAGCCGGCCGGCGTCGAGGAGATCATCGGGAGAGGGCTGGGCGAGGACACGGGCGATGAGGCCCTTGGTGGCCGCGGGGGAGAGCAACGCCTCGTCGGCGGCGACGAGCCGGACGGCGTCGAGCAGCTGAGCCGGCTCGACGCCCTTGCCCAGGAACCCGCTCGCACCGGCCCGGAGCGCCTCGATGACGAACTGGTCCTCCTCGAAGGTGGTCAGGACGAGCACCTTGACTCCGGCCATGTCCTCGTCCTGACCGATCAGCCGGGTGGCCTCGATACCGTCCATCTCCGGCATCCGGATGTCCATCACGACGACGTCGGCGCGCTCCGACCGGGCCAGCCGGACCGCCTCCCGGCCGTTGGACGCCTCACCGACGACCTCCATGTCCGGCTGTGCGTCGAGGAGCAGTCGGAAGGTGCCGCGAAGCAGGGCCTGGTCGTCGGCGAGCAGGACGCGAATGGTCATGGTCGGCTGTTCCTCGTGGAGTGTCAGACGGGTGCGGGGGTGAGCGAGACGGGTAGCTCGGTGACGACCTGGAAGCCGCCTTCCGGCCGAGGGCCGGCCGTGACGGTGCCCCCGATGGCGGTGGCCCGCTCGTGCATGCCGATCAGGCCGTGGCCGCTCCCCCCGCCCTTGGGTGCTCCGGGGCGTCCGTCGTCCGTCACGGTGACCCGGAGTGAGTGGGGACCGTAGTCCAGGACGACGGCGGCCCGGGTCGCGGACGCGTGCTTGTGGGTGTTGGTGAGGGCTTCCTGGATGATGCGGTAGGCGGTCAGCTCCGTGGCGGGCGTCAGCGGTGCGACAGTACCGGTACTGGCCACCCACACGGACAGTCCGCTCGCGCGGAATCCGTCGGCCAGGGTGTCGAGATCCGCGAGGCGCGGGATGGGGGCACGGGAGCCGGGTGCGTCGTCGGGCTGGCGCAGCAGGCCGACAGTGGCGCGTAGTTCGTCCAGGGCGGCACGGCTGTTGTCCTTGATGTGGGCCATGGCTTCGTACGCCCGCTCGGGGTCGACGTGCATGAGATGGTGGGCGACCCCCGCCTGGGCGTTGACCAGGGTGATGTGGTGGGCGACCACGTCATGCAGATCACGCGCGATGCGCACGCGTTCCTCGGTGACCCGGCGCCGGGCCTCCGCCTCCTGCATGCTTTCGGCGCGTTCCACGCGGGCTCTGGCCTCCGCGAGCTTGTCACGGCGGTTGCGGACGGCGCGACCGAGCGCGGTCGCGGCGATCGCGAAGTCGAACCGCAGGAGGCTGGCCCCGCCCACCAGGGACTCCGTGTGGGTGGCGGCGTAGACCCCCGTGATCGCCACCGCGGCGGCGAGACCGACGGTCCACGCGGTACGTCGGCTGCCGAGCACGGCGAGCGTGTACACGGCGACGAGGCTGGCAGCCGGTGTCAGCGGGGTCTGTGGGGCGACGGCCATCAAGGTGAGCCCGCCGGCCAGCGTGAAGAGGGCTACGTGCAGCGGCCACCGGCTGCGAACGACCAGAGGCAGGCACGACAGGCCTATCCACATCGCCTCCTGCCAGCGTGGCTCGTGCCAGTCGGACTTGCCGACGGCGGTCGCCGCCGCGGCCGCCACGACGAGCGGCACCGTCGGCAGCGTGTCCCTGACACGGTCGTGACGGGCCAGCCACCGCTGCCACACCATACTCACGTCCATTCCCTCACTCTAGGCAGGCTGGACCGACCGAAGGCCGGGTTTCCCGGTCCGCCCGGCCCGCCGTTCGTCATCGGTCCGTGCTCCCAGCCGACTGGACTCTCAACCGCAACGGCCTGCGCCGCTCAGTGGTCGGCCATTACGGCCGGCTGCTGCTCCTGTACCGAGTGGTGCGACGCCGGCGGCTCGTCCGCGGGGCCTTCGACCGACACGTTGGGCAGGGCCTTGTCCAGCCGGCGGGGCAGCCACCAGTTGGCACGTCCGCACAGATGCATGAGTGCGGGGACGACGACCATCCGGATCAGCAGCGCGTCCACGGCGACGGCCACCGCGAGGCTGACACCGAACTCGGAGATCACCCGCATGCCGCCGAAGACGAAGGAGCCGAAGACACAGACCATGATGGTGGCGGCGACGGCGATCACCTTGCCGGTCTCGGCCTGGCCGACCCGCACGGCCCGGTGGCTGTCGCCGGTGTGGGCCCACTCCTCGCGCATCCGGCTGACCAGGAAGACCTGGTAGTCCATGGAGAGGCCGAACATGATGCCGACGACCAGGATCGGCACGAACGACTCGATGGGTCCGGCGGCACCGAGTCCGAGGAGTGAGGCGCCGTAGCCGTACTGGAACACGACGACGATGGCGCCGAAGGCCACCCCGATGCTGAGGAGGTTCAGCAGGGCGCCCACGGCGGGGATGAGCAGGCTGCGGAAGGCGATCGTCAGGAGCAGCAAGCCGAGGGCGGCGATCACCAGGACGAAGATCGGGAGCTTGCTCATCAGGACCGAGGCGAAGTCGTCGTTGCTCGCGGTGAGACCGCCCACGTAGACCTTCATCGACGTGCCCTGCTCGGCCGGCGGGATCACCTTGTCACGCAGGTGACGGATCAGCTCGGACGTGGCCGCGGACTGGGGCGAGGTCGTCGGGACGACCGAGATCACGCCGACCGCCTGTCCGTCCTTCATGGGCGCCGCGTGGGCACTGGCGACACCGTCGACCTGCTCGAGAGCGGTGACCAGCTTCGCCTCGGCCGCCTTGTCCGCGGCCGTGGGGGCCTGGACCGCGAGGACGAGAGGGCCGTTGAAACCGGGCCCGAAACCGTCCGCGATCATGTCGTAGGCCTGGCGGTTCGTCGAGGTCGTGGGCAGGTTGGCGTCGTCGGACGCGCCCAGGCGCAGGGACAGCGTGGGGAAGGCGAGCGCCACCAGCACGGCCAGTGCGACCAGGCCGAGAGCCTTGGGACGGGCCTGGACCTGAGCGGCCCACCGGGTCCACAGCCCGGGTCGGGCCGGAGCCTTCGGCCTGGCCCGACCAGCCGGTACCCGGCGCTCCTTGCGGCTCAGGACCCTCATGCCGATCATGCCGAGCAGCGCGGGCAGCAGCGTGATGGCGGCCAGGACCGTCAGGACGACGGTGACGGCCGCGCCGATGGCCATGCCGTTGATGATGCCGACGTTGAGGGTGAGCATGCCGAGCAGCGCGACGACGACGGTCAGCCCGGCGAACAGCACGGCCCGGCCGGAGGTGTTGAGGGACTTGGCGACCGACTCGGCGACGCTCATGCCCGCCAGGAGGTTGCTGCGGTGCCGGTTGACGATGAACAGGGCGTAGTCGATGCCCACGCCCAGGCCGATCAGCGAGCCGAGGGTCAGCGTGGTGCTGGACAGGGTGATCACATGGCTGAGCAGCATCACCGCGATGGCGGAGGTGCCGACGCCGATGACAGCCGTGATGATGGGCAGCGCGGCCACCCAGACCGCTCGGAAGACGAACAGCAGCACGAGGAAGGCGAGCACGATGCCCATCGCGTCGGCGACCGCGTTCGGCTCGGGGTTGACGGTGAACGCCTGGCCGTTGAGCGCGATGTGCAGGCTCTGCGTTTCCGGGGCGGTCGCGAGTTCCTTGACGTGCTCGATCTGGCCGTCCGCCACATCGCGGTCGAACGCGACCGTGGCGAACGCCGTCCTGCCGTCCTTGCTGACCTGCGCCTTGCCGTCGGGCGCGTACGGGCTGGTGACCGCGGCGACCCCCGGCGCGTCGGCTATGCGTCCCAGCGCCTCGGTCATCGCCTGCTCGGCCGCCGGCGCGGTGACCTTGCCGTCCTTCAGCTGCCAGACCACGCGGCCGCTCTTGCCCGCCGCGCTGTTCGGGGCCTGCTGAAGCAGCGCCGTCGCCTTGGCCGAGTCGGTGTTCTGCGAGGTCGGGCTGTTACCGAAGGCGTTACCGACCGCGCCGACCCCGGCGCCGAGCGTGACCATCAGGCCCACCCAGACCAGGAGTACGGCGAGCCGGTGCCGGTGGCACCAGCGAGCTAGAGAAGACATCGACGAGCCTTTCGAGCGACTGCCATGAGAGCGGGCCGATGATCTCGGCCCACCATCAGACTGGCATCGCGCTCGTCTCTCGTCGTTGGCCGTCCGCAGACACTTGCGTCTACTGCGCTCGCAGCAGACGCGGGATCGAGCGACCACGCTCGGCACCGGGGAGCCCGGACGGTCGTGGCGTGGAGCGGGTGCCCGGATGGTGTCGCATCCCAGCGGCGCCTGTCCCAAGACACGACTGGCCCTGGATACCCCTGCTCACCTTTCGGTGGAGAGGGCGTACCGACACGTGGACAGGTGGTCGGCTCCCCAGCAGCCGGGCCGGCCGGCCCGGCCGGGACCTCCTCGCCGACGATCCGCCGTCCGCGTCGGCGCGGCGATCGGCGGCTGTGGGATTCCCCTTGCCGTGGCCCGGGCCACGGCAAGGGGACACGCGGTTGACGTGGGCCCCGGAGCCGCCCGGGCCCTCATTCGTCGGGACAGGCGGTCATTCGCACTTCTGGCCGGTGTTGATGCACCGGACCATCCGCTGCATCAGGCTGTCGTCGAAGACGTTGATGAAGTCTCCGTGGTCCGTGATCGGCTTGTGCATCTGCTCAGGGAAGCCGTCCACGGCGTAGAACGGGCTGGACTTCCCGTTGTCGCGGAGGCTGGGCCGGGCCACGTTGTAGACCAGACGCTGGACCAGTTGCGGTATGGCCTTGAAGCCGGTCGGGCAGGCACCGGTCCTGGGGTCGGCGAAGGCGACGTGCGTGCGGTGGTTGGCGCTGTCGATGCTCCGTCCGTCCCAGCAGCTCTGGAACCTGGACGTGCGGACCAGGCTGCTGCCCCGGGGACAGATCGGGTACTTGTCCGTCAGCTGCCGGTTCTCGAAGCCCGTGCAGCTCCAGGAGGCGTTGGCGTTCGCCGTGCCGTTGGTGAACGCCTTGGCGTCACCGGTGATGATGCGCAGGAACCTGGGCATCGCCACGACCTTGCCGCGCGGGTTGCCGACGAAGTTGAGGGTGACCTTCGACGCGGTCAGGATGCGTCCGGTGTTGCCCTCGGCGCCGCCGCCGAGCCGCTGGGCGTCGAACTCCTGCGTGCCGTCCTGCAGGCGGAGCACCGGCCAGTAGTAGGTCGACTTGTCGCCCTGGTTGCGGCAGCTGGTCGTGGCCGCGGCGAACTCCTCGTTGGTGGTGAACGCGTCGTTGTCCTGGTTGCCGACGTAGTCGTGCGTGTGATGCGCGCCGTTGGTCACGCCCGGGGCGACGATGATGTTGTCGGAGTTGTGCAGCTTGTTCTTGTTGACACCGCACCGTGTCCTGAAGGCGCCCGTGGAAGCCCCGGGCAGCCAGCGGGGGTCGTTCACGTTCGGCCGGACGGTGGTGATGTCCACGAAGTCGGCGGCGACGGGGCCGTTGCCGCGTTGTCCGCCGTTGGCGCCCTGTCCTGCGCCGTTGCCCTGGCCGTCGGCGGCCCGCAGGGTGCAGGCGGCGAGGGCTTCGAGGCCCTGTGGCCTGGTGCCCGACCTGCCGATGGCGATCGATATCCGGTCGATGGTCGCGAACCGCTTGTCCTTCAGCGGGCCCATGATGGCGTTGTTGGCGAAGTTGCTGTCCTGCTGGATCGCCCTGGCCGAACTCTGCAGCCGCTGGTAGGCCTCGGCCACCTGCTTGTCGAGCAGCGCGAGTTCCCTGTCCACCTGCGCCCTGGCCTGTTCGGGGACCGAGGTCAGCCTGGCACCGACGTCGGGGCAGCTGATGGTGTTGGCGGCTCCGGCGGCCAGGACCTGAGCCTGCTGAGACCCGCGATTCGCCGCGTCGTTCCCGCTCTCGTGGGCGGAGGCGTACATGTTGAACGTGATCAACCCTTCCGCCGCCACGGCCAGACCTGCCGCTGCGGCGACGGCAGGGGGCCGTGGAGTCGCCCGCGATCGATCCGGGGTTGGACATGCCGGCGCCGGTCGAGGTGCCCACGAACACCAGGGCGTCGCCGGAACCGCCGTAGGTGACGGTCCGGTGGCCGGCCAGGACGTTGTCCTTCTGGCCGGAGCCGAAGGCGGGCAGGGTGAGGGTGGCCCCGTCGATGGTCACCCTGCCGCCGTTCGTCCATCCGGCGCCCGCCAAGTCGGTCGCGGACAGGCTGTTGCCGGCACGGTCGAGGTCCGCCCCGGAGCGGCCGCGACCAACTTCGTCCACCACCTCGACGTCCCGCCGGCCGGCCAGTACGTCACCACGACCACCAACAGCGCGACCGTCTCGATCACCCCGCCGTCCCCCGGCCCGCACACCCTCTACGTGTACTCGGTCGACGGCGCCGGTGACGACTCCGGCGAATTCGCCTATCCGTTCATCGCCGCCGGACACCCTGATGCCACGCTGTCGTCCTGACCGGTGTTGGGATACAGGTTGTTCTCCGACGTCACCGTCGGAGTGTCGGGCGCGGTGGGTTCAGCCGTGAAATGACAGGTGGGGGACTGGGTGTAGGAGGTGCCGGCCATCCCGTCGCTGACCTTGACGTCCCAGTCCACGATCTTGCCGTTGGTGAGACCGGAGTTGAAGGAGGACGGCAGCGAGACGCCCGCGTAGGTATTGCTGGCGAGGTTGTCGCCGCTGACCAGGGTGGACTTGGTGCTGGATCCGTCGACCCAGTACTGGAAGGTCGCCTGGAGCTTGTCCGCGTTCGGGTCGGAGATCTTGGCCTTCAGCACCGGTGGCGTCGAGGCGATGGTCTTGCCCATGTACGGGTAGTACGGCCCGGTGGTGTCGCATGCCGTGTCGTCGGCGGTCGGGGCGCTCGGCGGGTTGTCGAAGAAGATCTGCAGACCTCGACTGGTCGGCTCCTGTCACGGCTTCGTGGCCAGGCTCGGCCGGCTGGTCCCGTGGCTGCGCGATGGGGGTTCACCGAGGACGAGCGCGCGGCCGTGCGCCGTCAGATCGACCGGGTCCGCGCGGCGGCGGACAACCGACCGCGCAGCTTGATCCGCCCGGGCGCGCTCCGGCAGGCGTGGCCACGGGTCTGCCGGACGGGTCCGGCCCGACCCTGTGGCGCGTGATGCGTCGGCCGCAACCTGCTGGGGTGTCAGACGGGCTGCTGTGCGGGCTCGTCGGCTGTGGGGTCGGTGGTGTCGGGGGTGGTGTAGTAGACGGAGGTGCCTTGCTTGGTGCGCTGGGCGTGGTTCTTGGCGACGAGGCCTTCCAGGGTGCCGCGTACGACGGTGGGCTTGACCGCGCGTTCGGGGTGCTGCTGTGCCAGTGCGGTGGTGATCTCGGCGGCCGAGCGGGGTCCGTCCTGGCCGGCCAGGTGTTCCCGTACGAGGTCCACCAGCCTGGGTGCCGCGGACCGCGAGGTCTGCGCGACGGCGGTGGTCTCGTCGGTGGTGACCTTCTTCGCCGGCGCGGCCCTCTTGGCCTTGGTCTGCTTGGCCGCACCGGATGCTGCCGCGGCCTTCTTACGGGGAGCAGGGACCGCCGTGGCGGGCTCGGTCGCCGGCGCCTCGGGCCTGGTCGGGAGGCCGAGGACTTGCTGGAGGTTCACCAGGACGGCGTGGTCGTTCCGTAGGGCGGCGATCTGTTCCTGCAGTGCTTCGATCTCGCCGTTGAGGCGTTCCTGCTCCTTGAGGTTGCGTTCCAGGTCGCCGGCGACCTGGGCGCTGTACTGGGAGGTCAACTCGGTGGCGGGGCTGGTGGTTTCGGACATGATGCTCACACCCTTCCTGGGTGCCGCAGCCGGTGCGCGGCGGGCCCGTGGCGTACTCGGAGCCGGTGGTTGAAGCTGTTGCGGCTGCTGCCGCGGGTGCAGCAGGTGCTGGTGCACGCCTGTGTCGTTGCGATAGTACGCAGGAGGGCCGCGTTGAGGGTGTCGACGACCACGGTGCCGTAGGTGCCGGCGGCCTTCTGCGCCGGCGGGTGAGGAGCTTCAGCAGCGGGAAGCAGCGGGAAGCAGCGGGAAGCAGCATGAACTTGAACGCGAACTCGATCGCCCACCCGACGGGCCCGACCGGCAGCCGGATCAAGGTGAACAGTCCGGCCAGGGCGACCAGCGGCCCTAAGTCCCCACGCCACCAGGAGAGCCGTACCCGAGCTGACGGGCGCCGGCCTCCACAGGGCGTCGGCCACGTCCCGCTGCTCGGCAGCCGCGGCGGTGGCGCCGCGCAGGCGGTGCGCCTTGGCCGGGCCGACGATCGACGTGCGTCGAATCCGGCGCGTCCGTGCATCTGCCTCATGATCCTCTGGGTGCGGGTGTTGACGCCTTCGGTGCGGCCGTTGCGGTGGGGCAAGGTGAGGCCGGCGTTGACGGCGGACCGGTCGATGGCCCGGGTGGTCGTGTCCACTCGGTGGGTTTCACGTCGTGGCCCTCGGCCGGTTTCAGCAGGGCGGCGAAGCCGCGAACGAGATCGGCGAGTGCGGTCATCTCCGGGCAGGCCGCAGCGATCTTCTCCCACAGGGTCGTTTCCTTCGGGCGCAGGTTTTCCGGGTCGGTGAGAAGGAGGCGGCCGGCGTGACGTGGGGTCGTGACGGGGCGGTCGCCTTCGGCGCGGCTTTGGTTGAGGTAGCGGACCGGCAGGTTGGCGCTGCCGGTGTAGCCCAACTCCCGGATCTCTTCGAGGAGGTGGGTGACCGGGACGGCGGGATCCTCGGCACGGCGCCGACGCAGGTGCTCGCGATAGGGGTCGACCAGCGTGGGCCGGTAGGCGGGGCGCAGCGCGGTACTCCGGGAATCGGGCACGGCCGGCAGGCCGTCAGGCGGGCGGGGGCGGCCGCCCGGCCGCACAACTCCCGCGCCACCTGGGATATCTGCCCGACAAGACGCACCGTGCGGCGCTGATGACGCTCCAGCAGTTCGGGAGTCTGCTCACGGAAGGTCTCCCGTCGGCAGTCCAGGGCCGGACAGACCAGCCGCCGTACGCGCAGGCGGATGACGACCTGGCGGCCGTCGACCGGCACGTCCCTCACCGTTCGGCGGTGATACCCGTGCACCTTCGCCGTCGGCGTCCCGCACACCGGACACGGCATCGACCACGTCCCGGGTCCAGGCCGAGACCACCACCGCGTCGCCGCCGTCCGTCACGTCCTCGATGACCAGGGCCGAAACCACCGTCCCCATAAGGGGGTTGATTTCCACCACAAAATCATGATCAAGGGCGTCTACTCGGCGTCACCACCGGCTACGGGCCAGGGCCGAACGTCTTACAGTCCCCGGCACGCTGTGAGGGCGTGCGCCCCGGGCGGGCAGGGTGCGCGGTCGGTGCAGCGCGGCGGCGGCCACTGACCCACCCCCCTGCGGGCCGGGGTTGCCCCTGCCTGGCTGGTCGCTGGCTGGTGGGCGGTGCGCCCGGGCGCCGGTCAGGTGCTCGGGCCCAGCCGTATTCTGCCGGTCACATCGAGGGTGGTTGAGGAGGTGCAGCTGACGGCCCGTGGGATGCTGCCCCTGGAGGAGGCTGGCGGTGGGTCCCGTTTCGCGTGCGCGGTCCTTTGTGTGGCCGGGAACAGGCCGCGACGATGCTTCGGCAGGGGCGGGCGGTACCGGGTCGGTGGTCAGTCGGCGCGGGCGAGGTGTTCGATCCGGTGGTGCAGGTGCTCGACGTGGTGTTCGGACTCCGGCTTCATCAGCACGCTCCGGAGGATCCGGGCCCCGTCGGTGTCGGCGGTGATCCGGGGGTGGCGTGCGGTGAACGCCTCGCGGTCGGCCCTGAGGGTGCTCAGGAACACCGGGTCGGGGCTGTTCATGCCGTCGGTGAGGATGCGGGCGGAGGCGGCGTCGATGCCGGTCAGGGTGGCCGGTTCGACGACGGGGAAGTAGCTGACGATGTCGAGCTCGGGCTGCTGGTAGAGCTCCACGTGCTCGGACGCGTCGATGAGGTCCGCCCACTTCATCGCGGCGCGCCGGCCGGCAGCCAGGATCTGGCCGAGTCCCTCCGCCGTGGGTGGCAGGAGTTGGAAGGTGAGCCACAGGGCTGCGGCGGAGGCGCCGGCGCGTGAGCACTCCAGGCTGATCTCGCCGAGATGGAGTTCGGCGGAGGTGAAATAGGTGTAGGGCGAGTCGTGGAGGTAGAAGCGGCCTACCTCGGGGTCGCGGAACAGGACCGCGCCGCAGCCGTAGGGCTGGAGGCCGTGCTTGTGGGGGTCCACCACGACCGAATCGCATCGTGCGATGGCCCGCCAGGGCTCCGGCCGCAGCGCCTCGGGACCGCCGACGTCGGTGAGGAGGGTGAAGAAGCCGCCGTAGGCCGCGTCGACATGAACGCGGACTCCGTGCCGCTCGGCGAGGGGAACGACCTCGTGCACAGGGTCGACCGCGCCGAGCCCGGTGGTGCCGGTGGTGACCACGACGGTGCCCACCTCCCCGGAGCGCAGAGTGTGCTCCAGGGCGTCGAGGTCCATGCGGCCGTGATCGTCGGTGGGGACGGGGTGGCCCTTCAGGCCCAGCACGTGGCACATGCGGCCGTGGGTGTAGTGGGCGTCCTCGCTGTAGGCGACGCCCCGGCCCGGGTGGAGTTCGCGGGCAACGAAGAGGGCTTCGAGGTTGGCGATCGTGCCGCTGGTGGTGAGGTGGCCGATGTGTGTGTCGTAGCCGAACATCGAGGCGAGCTGGGCGACGGCCTCGCGTTCCATCGCCGCCGTGGCGGGACCGCCGTCCAGGGCGTGGTTGTTGGGGTTGATCAGCATCGCGGTGACATAGCCGACCACGGCGGCAGGGTGCGGGGGCTTGAGCATCTGGCCCGCGTAGCGCGGGTGGAAGAAGGGGTAGTTGTCCTTCAGCCGTCCCGTGAGTTCCCCGAAAGCGGCGGCGAAGCGATCGTCGTCCACCAGCAGGGAAGGGTGGGCCTGGTAGGGGCCGAACGTGTCGGCCCAGTCCTGTATCGCGTGGGTGGCTCGGCCGAGCCAGTGTTGCAGGTCCACTGCTCTCCCTCTCTCCGGTGACGCGGACGCCCACCATACGATTTAGTTGACTAGTCAGCAATTGATTGCTCAGTGATTGAGGCGGCAGTAGGTGAGATTGCAGTAAAGTCTCGGCGATGGACGCCACGCACCGACAGGACGACGAAGCCGCCGCCCGCGCGGCCAACAGCCAAGTCGTGCGCGACTTCGGGCTGCTGATCAAATCCGCCACCCGCCTGGAACGGCGGATCGACGCCGACCTTCGGCGGGAGTGCGGGATCAGCCACACCATGCTGGAAGTACTGATCCGGCTCTGCCGGAAGCCCGGTGAGAAGGTCTCCCAGCGGCAGCTGGCCGACGATCTCACCCTCACCAGCAGTGGCACCACCCGCCTGATCGACCGCATGGAGGAGGTCGGCCTGGTCCGCCGCACACCGTCTCCCGGGGACCGGAGGGTGGCACTGGTGGAACCGACCGCCGAGGGCCGCACGGCATTCCTGCGCGGCGCGGCCGTCCATGCTCGTGTGGTGGAGGAGTTCTTCGTCAGGCCGCTGGCGGCCGACGACTACGCGCGGTTGACCAGCGCGCTGAGCGAGATCGACAAGGCATTGCGCGACGACGCCGGGTGACCGGGCCCTGAATCACGGCTCGCCCGGGCGCGTCAGCGCTGGATCCGGATGTCCGGCAGGACGACCAGGCTGCAGAAGACGCTGCCCGCGGCCAGAACCGGGGCGGCGAAGGTGACCGTGCGGGCCCGGCCAACCTTCCACTACCGCGGCTCCTGCTCCTGCGGAGCGGGGTGCGTCCTTGCGTTGGCCGTCATGAGGGGGAGACAGACCCCGGGAGATCGGCGGTTGCAGCCGGCACGCGGCAGTCGGCGAGATCGTGTGACGTGCTCGCCGTACGGGTGAATCCGACGCTGAGCCGCCGCCACGGTGCCGTGCCACCCGCTACGGAGATCACGACCCGTTCGTGATCTCCGGAAAGACCCGTACGTGCGCCTCGCCCGTACCGGACGCGCGGCCGCCGGGCTGTCCGCGCTCACCGCCCTGCTCACCCCGGCCACCGCCCACGCCACCGCCCCGGCGCGGCCCCCGTGCTGCACCGGCACGCTCCCGGCGACACGATCACCCTGCCGGTCCGCGAGGCCCTGGCCGCGCTCACCGTCCAGGGCGGGTGCTGAACCGGCTACAGCCGTGAGAAGTTCAAGCACCGGACCGACGCCGACCGCGACTCGTGCGACACGCGCGCCGAGGCCCTCCGCCGTGAGCGGACCATCCACCGCGAGCGCGTCCAAGAACTCGAACAACGCCTGGCCGCGGCACATGGCGAGATCCTGCGCCTGCAACGCGTGATCCAGTCACATAGCGCGAGGTCGTGACAACACTCGCCTGGGTCCAGGTCTCACGATTCAGAACGCAGTCCCAGAACACTGTGCTGCACCACACCCGAGGGAAGATCGCTCTTTCCCGAAGCCCGAGCAGTCAGCTCCACGAGTCCGGCCCGGAGGTCGGCGGCTGGCTCACCAAGGACAATCGCGCTGATGATCAGCTCGATCATCAGGCGGTCGTAGTCGTCGCCCATGCTCCGATAGCGCTCTCCATCGCCCTCCACTAGGGCAGAGGAGATCCTCCTTCCACCACCAGCCACGGGGGCGAAGGACGCCTCATAGACGCCGAGACCGGTCCAACTCCGGTGCATGAAAACGACATCGGCTTCGACGAAGATGTTCCACTTCTCATCCATGTCCCGGGCTCGATATCCGCGCTGGATCCGGTCCCAGTCCTCGTCAGCCCAAACACGATCGGGCACCTGGGGCACCGGCTTGGGCGCGCTAATCGGCTGGAGGCGCCGGAACGACTCTCGGGTGAGCGGGGCATCGGCAGTCATGAGGTGATCCTACGGATGCACCAATCCGACAGGACAAGGGATTACCTCGAAGAGCAAGCACCCTGGGTAGAGGGCGAACCGCAGAGACCTTCCGGACACGTCCGCAGCGTCGTGAACAGCGACTTTGCAAGACTTCTTCACCACTACCCCAGATAAGCGCAGCGTCTTGTGATGCGGCAGCCTGGACAGCCGCGTGCCCTGACGGACACGGCGGTCGTCGCGGACGGCCGGTGCCTCGGACAGGACCAGGTCGAGGAAGTCGAGGTAACCCACCCTCGCCTCGTCAACCCAATGAGCTCGCTCAAGACGACTCCTTCGTCGGGAGGTTGGTGGTGAAGGGCCGGGTACCGGTCAGTTCCTCGTCATAGACCGACAGCGGCCGCCTCCCGACCTCGATCCGGGTTGCGGCGGACCGGTTCAGCAGGGCCTGCAACGGCCCGATGCGGCCAGGCGCGGAGGACTCGCTCCGCGGTGGTGGCGGCTCGTCGCCCGTCGTGGTGCGGCGGTTCCTGCCGGTCGGCAGGCCGTCCCAGTGCTCGTCCTGCTTGACTACCACGCTGCGGCCGACCGCACGCGGATGGCTGGACAGCAACGTCTCGCCGCTGGCATCGGGGACGGTTGTGTGCAGCACGACCTGGGACTTCGTCGCTCTGATCTCCAGCAGCTGACGCGGGCGGACCTTGCGGGCGGGCACCGAGTGGAGGTTTCCGCCGAACGCGACGATGTCACAGCCTGATGGCCGCCATCGGCGGCGACGCCGCCGGACCGGGCCTCGGCCGGCGGCCCGTGCTGAGGTACGCCCTCGACGGCATCCGGCATCCGGCATCCGGCATCCGGCATCCGGCATCCGGCCCCCGGCCTGCGCGTGAAGGCCGTCAGCGGGAGGCACGCGTCCTGAACGGCGGGCCGGTGGAGCGCCGCCGGTGGGGGAGCGGGCCGGGCCGTCTCGTCGCGAGGTGCCTCACGACCCGAGCGCCTTGAGCTGCAGAGCCAGCACGAGCCGTACGTCCGAGTCGGCGAGGTCGACACCCGCTGTCTCCTCGATCTTGCCCAGGCGGTAGCGCAGCGTGTTCGTGTGGACGTGGAGCCGCCCGGCGGCGGCGCGGACGTTGCCCTGGTGCTCGAGCCAGGCACGCAGGGTCGGTACGTACTCCGTGCCCTGGGCGAGATCCTGCTCCCTGAGCCGACGCAGGGGTGTGACGCCTTCCAGGTCGGCCACGACCGAGGGTTCCAGCACGCGCAGGAGGGCGGCTTGGGCCCAGCAGTCGTCGAAGGCGAGCGGATCGCCCGGCTGCGGTGCCAGCCGGGCGACGGCCAGACTGCGTTCCGCTTCCCTGCGGGACCGTGGCAGGCCGCGTGCGTCGTCGGCGGCCGAGCCGATCCCCGCGTACACGGGCAGCCGCGACTGTTGCGCGCCGCCGAGGAGATCGCGCAGCCAGGTGTGGACCACACCGGCCGAGGACTCACGCGGACGGGCCACCGTCAGGACGAGATACCAGAGGTTGGACAGCTGTCCCGCGTGGACGGTGAGTTCGGGTCCGCGCTGCGTCAACGCCAGTCCCTGTTCGAGCAGGGACCGCGCGACCGCCCGTTCGGCGGGGTCGTGCGGAGCCAGCGCGAGCGCCGCGACCCAGTGGGTGCCGGGCGGCAGTTCGACGGCGTCGGCGGAGCCGGTCACCGCGGGAGTTCCATGGAGCAGCACGGCCAGTTGCTCCATCTCGACCCGGCGGCTGCGGTAGTCCTCGGTCCGGCGCCGCATGAGCTGAAGCGCCGTCCGGTGCGCCACCTGAGTGAAGGCGGCGGTCCGCTGCTCGTCGGGCCGGTCGACCACGGCCCACATCGTGCCGAGCCCGAAGCCGCCGGAGCGCAGGCCCACCGCGAGCCGGTCGGCTGCTTTCCCGCCCACCCCCCGGACGGCCACGGGGGTGTCGCTGCGGGCGATCTCCTGCGGGATTCCGTGGGCGGTGAGCGCCCGGCTGAACTCCTCCGGCGCACGCCGGGTCATCAGGGTCTCGGTCCGTACGGTGTCACCGCCCCGCTGGTCCCTGGAGTAGGCGAGGAGCCAGCCCCGGGGGTCCTCGATGGTGACCGGGCCGCCGACCGCCGCGGCGGCGAGGTCCGCGAGCGCGAAGAGATCCCCCGTCGAGTCCTCGGCCGATCCGTCGTGCCCGCCGCCGACGGCACCCTGGATCAGTGCCGCGGCCTGCAGCCAGTCGATCCCGTCGTCCAGGACCAGGACGGCACAGCCGTGTTCGGCGGCGGCGCCCAGCACCTTCGTGTCGTCCTCCACCCGGCATTTGACGGCGAGCACGGCGCGTGTGCCGCGCAGTGTCCGCAGCAGGGCGGTGATCGCCGTCGCCTCGTGTGCGCCGACGGCCAGCAGGATCTCGCCGGGTGCCGAGGTCTGCGCGGTGCCGGGTTCGTGGATGCGTACGCCGCCGGTCGTGAGGGACGGCTCCGGCAGCAGCACGGCGCGCAGGACGTCGCTGCCGAGGGCGGCGACGAGGGAGTCGAGGGTGTCGCTCATCGGGGGGTTCCTGCCGGATCTCTCATCGGGACGGCTTCACGGTGGTCAGATCGCCGTCATACCGCCGTCGGCGACCACCGCCGACCCGGTCATGAAGGTGGACAGGTCGGAGGCCAGGAACAGCGCGACCGAGGCGATCTCGTCGGGCCGCCCCTCCCGGCCGATGGGCTGCCAGGCCGGCAGTTCCTCCCGTACGGCGTCGATGCCGCCCATCCGCTCCGCGTGCGCCAGGTTGATGGGGGTGTCGACCCAGCCGGGGCAGATGCAGTTGCACCGCACACCGAGGGTGGCGAAGTCACGGGCGACCGCCTTCGTCAGCATCAGCACGCCTCCCTTGCTCGCGGTGTAGCCGGCCAGCACGGGCTCGGCCACCAGACTGTTGACGGAGCCCATGTTGACGATGGAGCCGCCGCCGGCCCGCAACAGCGCGGGAACGGCGTACTTGCAACCGAGGAAGACCCCCCGCAGGTTGACCGCCAGCATGCGGTCGAAGTCCTCGACCGAGGTCTCCAGGACGTTCCCGGGCAGGGAGACGGCCGCGTTGTTGACCATGGTGGTGAGCCGTCCCCAGGTACGTTCGGCCGTCTCGACCGCCGCCGCCACGTCGGCCGGGTCGGAGACATCCGTGCGCAGCGGCACGACCGCCTCCGGCGCCGCGCACAGCTCGGCCGTGCGCGCCGCCCCCGCCTCGTCGATGTCGGCCGCGACGACGCGCGCCCCGGCTGCCACGAAGCCCCGGGTGATCGCCCGCCCGATGCCGCTCGCCGCGCCGGTCACGACGGCGACCTTCCCCTCCAGGTCGATCACGTCGTACCGCCGCCCTGTTCGGAGGATTCCACGTCACGGCACGAGGAATGTTGGCCGATTGTCCAATGACATGCAGCGCAGCTCACCGCAGCATTGTGGCATCCCCGGGCGTGTTGCGCCGCAGTCGCGCGCACGTCATTGGGAGATCGGCCAAAGCGCAAGACCGAGAGAGGCCCCATGACCACCTCACCCCCTACGCCCTCATCCCCTGGGACAGTGCAGGGCCGCGTCGCCGGCAAGGTCTGTGTCGTCACCGGCGCCGGGTCGGGCATCGGACGGGCGATCGCCCACCGGCTGGCCGAGGAGGGCGGCCTGGTGCTCTGCGCCGACGTCTCCGCCGACGCCGCCGCCCGCACGGCGGCCGAGATCACCGAGGCCGGCGGGACCTCCCGGGCCCGCACGGTGGACGTCTCCTCCAGCGCCGCCGTCGACGCGATGGTGGCGGCCACCGTGGCGGACTGGGGCAGGGTCGACGTCCTGGTGAACAACGCCGGGGTGAACCTGCCGGGCCTGTTGCACGAGGTCCCCGACGACATCATCGACCGGACCCTGGACATCAACGTCAAGGGCCAGCTCTACGGCTGCCGGGCGGTGATCCCGCACATGCTGGAGCAGGGCGGCGGGTCGATCGTGAACATCTCCAGCGTGAACGGGCTTGTCAGCGAGCCCTTCCTCACGGTCTACTCGGCGTCCAAAGGCGCGAGCGTGATGCTCACCAAGGGCGTCGCGCTCGACTACGCCAAGCAGGGCATCCGCTGCAACGTCATCTGCCCGGGCTGGGTCGACACCCCGATCAACCACGCCCACGCCGAACTCCTCGGCGGCCTGGAGCGGGTGTACGACACCATCGACTCCTTCCAGCCGATCGGCCGGCCCGGCGAGCCGCGCGAGATCGCCAACGTGGCCCTTTTCCTCGCCTCCGACGAGGCGAGCTTCATGACCGGCAGTGTCGTCGCCGTCGACGGCGGCATGACCTCGCAGTAACCCTCGACCCACCCGCAGCCGTACCCCCACCCCGTCCCCGCCAGCACCTCAGTCAAAGGGGTTCCCCATGGCTTCAGAAAGCGTCGAGCAGGCCGAGCCCGTCGGCAAGAGACAGGCCGCGGTCAGCGACGACGAGGCCCGCCTCCACGAACTGGGCTACGCCCAGGAGCTGGAGCGCAGCATGTCGCCGTTCTCCAACTTCGCCGTCTCCTTCACGATCATCTGCATCCTCTCCGGCTGTATGACCCTGTACGGCTTCGGCATGAACACCGGAGGCCCGGCCGTGATGGTGTGGGGGTGGCCCGTCGTCGGTCTGCTCACCCTCACCGTGGGCCTGGGGATGGCGGAGGTCTGCTCCAGCTACCCGACCGCGGGCGGCCTGTACTACTGGGCGGCCAAGCTCGCCAAGAGCAACGGCCCCGCCTGGGCCTGGTTCACGGGCTGGTTCAACTTCCTCGGCCAGGTCGCCGTCACCGCCGGCATCGACTTCGGTCTCGCCCAGTTCCTCAACGCCTTCCTGGACCTCCAGTTCGGCTTCGCGGCCACGCCCGGGCACACGGTGCTGCTCTTCGGCATCACCCTCCTGGTCCACGCCCTGCTCAACGTCCGTGGCGTCAAGGTCGTCGCCCTGCTCAACAACATCAGCGTCTGGTGGCAGGTCATCGGCGTCGCCGTGGTCGTCCTGGCACTGATCGTCTTCCCCGGCAGGCACCAGTCCGCGGGCTTCGTCTTCGGGCACTTCGTCAACAACACCGGATGGGGAAGCGGCCTCTACGTCTCCCTCCTGGGCCTCCTCCTCGCCCAGTACACCCTGACCGGCTTCGACGCCTCCGCCCACATGACGGAGGAGACCCACGACGCCGCCCGGTCCGGTCCGCGCGGCATCGTCAACTCCATCCTCGTCTCCCTGGTCGCCGGCTGGATCCTGCTGATCGGCGTCACCTTCGCCATCCAGTCGTACGACGGAGCACTCGGCAGCAGCACCGGGGTGCCGCCCGTGCAGATCTTCCTCGACGCGCTCGGCGCGACCGGTGGCAAGCTGCTCCTGCTCATCGTCATCGGCGCCCAGTTCTTCTGCGGCATGTCCTCGGTGACCGCCAACTCGCGCATGATCTACGCCTTCTCGCGCGACGGCGCCCTGCCGGGCTCCAGGATCTGGCACAGGATCAGCGACCACACCCGCACCCCGACCAACGCGGTCTGGCTCGCCTCCGGCGGCGCGTTCCTCCTCGGGCTGCCCTACCTCATCAACCCCACCGCGTACGCCGCCGTGACCTCCATCGCCGTCATCGGTCTGTTCATCGCGTACGTCATCCCGATCTACCTGCGGCTGCGCCAGGGCGACGACTTCGCCGCCGGTCCGTGGCAGCTGGGCCGCTGGAGCAAGCCGGTCGCGATCACGGCCGTGGTGTGGGTGGCGTTCGTGACCGTCCTGTTCATGCTGCCCCAGGTCAGTCCGGTCACCGCCAAGACGTTCAACTACGCTCCGGTCGCGGTGGTGGTCGTGCTCGGCTTCGCCGGTGCCTGGTGGCTGCTGTCGGCCCGCACCTGGTTCACCGGGCCGAAGGTCCAGGGGAGCGCGGAGGAACTCGCGGCCATCGAGCGGGACCTCAACCAACTGGCGTGATGGGGCAGTCGGCCGTCGCCGGGCTCGCGCACCGGCGGCGGAACGACGGCACACAAGCGGCGGGCATCCGGGAGCACCCCCGGGTGCCCGCCGCTTCGTTCACCTGCGCGCCGGTTCCGCCCCGCCCGCAGGCCCTGGCCGCGCTGCGGAGGTCACCCGGTGGTGCCGGCCGTGGGCGTGCGGGTTGTGTCCGAGGCCTCCTTGGCCCGGAGCACCACGTCGACCAGCATGTCGAGCGTCTGCCCGGGATCCGTGCCCTCGGGGTCGGCCAGCCAGGCCAGGGCCAGACCGTCGAAGGTGACCGCGACGAACTGGGCGAGCGCGGCCGCCCGTCGGGGCGCGACGCCGCTGAGGACGGGGGCGAGCGAGCGGGCCGCCAGGTCGCGGTACCCACGGTACTGAAGGCGGGCGAGCTCACGCATCGACGGGGTGCGCAGCGCGAGGGCCGTGAGCTCGTAGTAGGCGAGCTGGGTGCCCGGGTCGCTGTCGACGACCTCGTCCCACGCCGCGCGCAGGGCCGCCCCCAGGTCCTCCCGCGTCGTCCCTCCGCCCGGCCGGTCGCCGATGGCGACGGTCCGTTCGAGCCGGGCGGTGATCTCGCGCACCACGTCCTCGAGCAGCGCGTTCTTGTCCGCGAACCAGTAGTGGACGGTGCCCTGCGGCACCCCGGCCTCCTCGGCGATCTTGCGCGTGGTCGCGGCCGCGACACCCTCCCGCCCGATGACCCGGATCGCCGCCGCGACGAGTTCCTCGCTGGTGGCGCGGTGCGCACGACGGCGTCTGCTGGCTGACTTCACTGACTCGACGGGCTCGGCGCTCATGCGCGTCAGTCTGGCACGGCCGACCGAATTTGGTCGCCTGCCCAATTAATCTGGTCACGCGACCAAAAAATGAATATGCTCCCCTCCACCTCGCCATCGGGTCAGGAGAAGGAGGAGCCATGGGGACCGATCAACGACATGAGACATCGGATCCGGAGCGCACACGGCGCGTGCTGTCCACCCGCAGGGTGGTGTTCCTGGTCATCGCTGCGGCCGCTCCGATGGCGGCCATCGCGGGCAACGAACCGCTCGCCCTCGTACGGGGCGACGGCATCTCGCTGCCCGCCGCCTACGTCATCGCCGCCGTGGTCCTGCTGTGCTTCGCGGCCGGCTACTCGGCGATGAGCAGACGCGTGGCGAACGACGGCGCCTTCTACGTCTTCGTAGCCCGCGCGCTCGGCAAGCGGGCCGGTGCCGCCACCGCCTACGTGGCCGCGCTCGGCTACCTGTCGCTCGCGGTCGGCATGGCGGCGGTGTTCGGCTACTTCACCTCGCTGGTCCTCGCACAGTCCGGCACGGACGTCCCGTGGGGCGTCTTCAGCGCGGCCGGAGTCGTCGTCGTGACGCTGTTCGGGCACCGCAGCGCCGATGTCTCCGCCCGGTTCCTCGGCCTCCTCATGGGCCTGGAGTTCGCGGTCCTGCTCGTGCTCGACGTGCTCGTCGTCGGTCACCGGGGCGCGCAGGCGTTCCCGGCGGAGGCGTTCTCGGCCGGGCAGCTGTTCGGCGGCTCGCTGGGCATCGCGGTCATGTTCGCCTTCACCAGCTTCGTCGGCTTCGAGTCCGCGGCGCTGTACGGCGAGGAGACCAGGACACCGGAACGCAGCATCCCGCGCGCCCTCTACATCTCGGTGGCGTCCATCGCCGTCTTCTACGTGCTCACCTCCTGGGCCGTGATCGGCGGGGCGGGCGGCACCGCCGCTCCCCAGCGGGCCCGCGAGGACCTGGGCGACCTCGTCTTCACCCTCGCGGAGCAGTACGGCGGGACCGCGCTGCTCGACGCCGCCGCGGTCCTGCTGTGCACCAGCGTCCTCGCCTCCTGGATCGCCCTGCACAACGCGGCGAGCCGCTACCTCTTCGCCCTGGGCCGGGAGCAGGTGGCCCCCCGCGCGCTCGGCCGCTACCACCCGGTGCACCAGAGCCCGCACGTCGGCAGCGCCCTGGTCACCGCGGTCACGGTCGGTGTCGTCGGCGTCATGGGGCTGGCGGGCGCGGACCCCTACGAGGTCATCGCCTCGGCGGTCGTCAGTCTGGGCACGCTGTCGGTCGTCCTCGTCCAGGCGGTGACGGCAGCGGCCGTCTTCGTGTTCTTCCGCGGACGGGACGACCGGCGGCCGTTCTCGGGCGTCGTCGCCCCCGTGGTCGGCGCCCTCGGGCTCGGGACGGCGTTCGTCCTGGCCTCCCTCCACTACGCGACCCTGACCGGCACGGACAACGCGCTGCTCAACGCCGTACCGCTGCTCATCGTCGTCACGGCCGCCGCCGGTGCGGGCGCCGCACAGCGGCTGCGCGCCCGGCGTCCCCTCGCCTACTCCCAGCTCGCCGGCACGAGGAACCGGCACCGCCCGGACCCGCGCACGCCGCAGCAGCGGCCGGCCTACACCCGGCGCTACTGCGTCGTCGGCGCCGGCCCCTCCGGCATGATCATGGCCCGCAACCTGCTGCGCGAGGGCGTCCCCTTCGACTGGTACGAACGCAACCCCGACTTCGGCGGGATCTGGGACCCCGAACACCGGGGCAGCCCGATGTACGAGAGCTGCCACTTCATCAGCTCCAAGTACACCAGCGGCTTCTACGGCGCGCCGATGCCGTCCCGCCTGCCGGACTACCCGGGCTGGCGCGACATCCGCGACTACGTCCGGGACTTCGGCCGGCAGTACGACCTCTACCGGCACGTCAGATTCGGCACCGAGGTGGCCTCGGCCGAGCCGATCGCCGACGACCGCTGGCGGGTCACGCTGTCCGACGGGACGGTCCACGAGTACGACGGGCTCATCTGCTGCCCGGGCGTCACCTGGCACCCGAACGAGGTCGCCCTGCCGGGCCGGGAGACCTTCCGGGGCACGCTCCGCCACTCGCTGACGTTCCGCGACGGCCTGGAGTTGCGGGGCAAGCGGGTCCTGATCGTCGGGGCCGGGAACTCCGGGGTCGACATCGCCTGCGACGCCGCTCGCCACGCGGACACGGCCTACCTGTCGGTCCGGCGCGGCTACCGGTTCGTGCCCAAGCACATCGCCGGGCTGCCGACCGACGCCCTGCTCTCCGGCAGACTCGACCCGCCGAAGGGGCTGGTGCTCTCCGGCGACGTCAACGCGATGCTCGACGCGCTCGTCGGCGACCTGACCCGGCTCGGACTGCCGACGCCGGACCACGACGCGCTCAGCAGCCACCCGATCATGAACACCCAGGTGCTCCACCATCTGGCGCACGGCGATCTCGTCGCCAAACCGGACATCACGCGCCTGACCGAGACCGGCGTCGTGTTCTCCGACGGCACCGAGGCCGAGGTCGACGAGATCCTCCTCGCCACGGGCTACGAGTACCGGATGCCGTTCCTCGACCCCGAGCTGCTCCCCTGGAAGTACGGCCACCCGCAGCTGTACCTGAACGTCTTCGCACGCGAGCTGGACTCCCTGTACGTGCTCGGATTCGTCGAGTTCGCGGACGCCGCGTACAAGCGGTTCGACGAGATGGCCCAGCTCATCATGATCGACATCAACGCCCGGGAAACGGGTGTCCGCAAGGACGAACTGACCTTGCTGAAGCGCACCGACACCCCGGACCTGCGCGGCGGTGTCACCTACGTCGACAGCCCGCGCCACACCAACTACGTCGAGCGCACCACGTACATGGCCCATCTCGCCCGGTTCCGTGACCGGTTCGGGTGGCACGACGTGGACGACCACACCTTTGACGGTCAGCGGGCCGACGCGCCCTCCGACTGGTCCTCCACCACCACGACCGAGCCCCCGAAGGAGCCCAGCCATGTCTGACCGTACGTCTCTCGCGCTCGTCACGGGCGCCGCAGGTGGCATCGGCGAGGCGGTCTGCACCCGCCTCGCCTCCCAGGGCCGCACCCTGCTGTGCGTCGAGCGTGACGCGACACTCGCCGCGAAGGCGGCCACCGCGGCCGGCGCGGACGCCGTCCCGGTGGGCTGCGACCTGTCCGACCGGGATGCCGTCTCCGCCCTGTGCGCCCGGATCGAAGAGGAGTGGGCCGACCGTCTGGAACTGGTCTTCCTCAACGCCGGGGTGATCATCCCGGGCGACGCAGCGGAGGCCACGGCCACTCAGCTGCGGCTCCAGCTCGACGTCATGCTCGGATCGGTCGTCGAACTCGCCGCCGCCGCGGCCCGCGTCATGAAGGCGCGCGGACGCGGCCACATCGTCGCCACGGTGTCCATGGGGGGCATCCTCGCGCTGCCGGGTTCGGCGGCGTACTCGGCGGCCAAGGCCGGGCTGCGGGCCTACCTCGCCGCACTCGGCGCCGAACTGCGCGGGACCGGGGTGGCCGTCAGCGGGATCTACCCCAGCGCCGTCGACACGCCGATGCTCCTCCACGAGGCGACCCACGACGACGGCAGCCTGCTCAACTTCCTCGGCAAGGTGAGTACGGCGGACGACGTCGCCCAGGTGGTGGACCGTGCCCTGCGCACGCGAAGGCTCGAGTACTACCTGCTCTACAGCGACTCGGTCATGTGCCGCGTCCTGGAGTCGTTCCCGTGGCTCGTCCCACCGCTCCTAGGCCCCGCCGAGGCGATCGGGCGGCGCGGACGCGCCAAGTACCTGGCGCGCAAGGGAAAGGCGCGGGCGTGACGAGGCGGCCGGCACCGAACGGGGTGCGGGCTACGGCAGGGGGACCACGGTTCCGCCACGCGGTGTGCCGACGGACCCAAGGGCCGGTGCATCCGTGTGTTCGCGCGCCGCAGGACAACGGTGCACGGCCGCGGCCCAGGTGTTCTGTCCGGGGAGGTTGCGGACGGGCGAGACAGGTCCCGGCCGGGGAATCCTGAACAGGTGAGGGCCTTCCGGCTTCGGTGTGGATTGTGACGTCCGCACCGACCGGGAAGGCCCTCATGCCCCACCGCGACGGACCCCTGACCGAGACCGGCCGCCTGCGCCTGGCCTGCTGCGTCATCGAGGACGGCCGGATCCTGCGCCGAGCGGATCATCAAGGTCCGCCTCCTGCGCCGCTGGGGACCGGCACGCATCGCCCACCTGCTGCGACTGACCCCCTCCAGCGTCCGCCAGGCCGGCCGCAGGACCCGCTCCGGCGCGGGTCACAGCTACCTGCGCCACGCCGTCGACGTCCGTCTTCCGGCGCCGGACGCAGGTGTTCTACACCCAGGCCGGCATCACCTGGGAGCATCTGCCGCGGCAACTCGGCTTCGGCTCGGGCATGATTCGCCGGCGCCTGCGGCCGAGTGGACCCGAGGCCGGAGTCCGGTCCCGACTGCGCTAAGTCCCGTGCGTCAGTGGTGAGATGCGCTTCACTTCTCCCGTGAACGAGGGAGCACTGCGCAAGATCAAAGGTAGACCCCTCACACCACGAAGCGGGACACGACCCTGGCCGTCGGGGCTGATCGTCTCCACGAGACGCCGGCCCTTCCGCCTGCCCGTATGCCGATCACTCGCCCGACCGCGGGCGGTCACAGGATGAGCAGACGCACTTCGGCGTCGGTCGGCCATACGGACCCGGTCCCCGTCGTGGCCCCGCGCGGCCCGTTCCCCGCAGTGCCCCGCCCGCGGAGGTACCACAAAGCGGTACGGCCGGTCATCGCCCTGAGCTCGCGTGTCAGGTGGGCCTGGTCGCTGAAGCCGCAAGCGGTCGCGACGCTGGCCGACGGCTGGTTGGCCGTCAGCATCATGAGAGCCTTCCGCAGCCGTAACACACGGGCCGCCGCCTTGGGCAACAGGCCGATCTGCTCGCGGAAGCGCTCTTGCAGTTGGCGCCAGCTCCACTGTGTCCCGTCGACCAGTCGACCGATGGGGATCGTGCCCGAGGTACGCGCCAGTTCCTGCCAAGCCCCCAGGATTCCCGGGGAGTACTCGGGTCCGGTGGCGGCCCACTTCCTCAGCATGACGTCGAGGATGTGCAGACGCTCCTTCCACCGCCGGGTCGCCGTCAGAGCGGCGGCCAGCGTATCGAACCGCCTCCCCAGCAACTGACCAGGGCGGACGACCTGTTCGGCAAGCTCGTGCATGGTCACGCCGAAGGTCCGGAACGCCTCCCACGGTGGCAGGGCGATTTCGAGGCCGATGTACGAGCCGCTGTGTTCCCTGAGCCTGGCCCGGGTGTGCGGTCCGGCCAGCGACGAGGAGAACAGCTGCGTCCCGGTCGGCGCACCCACCGGGCCGCTGATGCGCAGCTCGCCCTTGAACGCCAGGGTGAGCGTTGTCCAGCTGGTGGGCGCCTGAAGCCACCGCTGGCGTCCGCCCCGGCTGATCCTGTAGCGCCGACAGCCAAGGCCCGCGCCTCTTGCCTGCGGGGTGGCGACGGAAGGGGAGTGGTCGGGGAACAACGTCCAGTGACACACGTGGGGTGACCCCTCCAGTCCACGACGTACCCAGCATCGAGCGGGTCAATAATGATGCATTGTTCAACCACCTCTGCCACAGGTGCTTGTCAGCCATTGATCACGCACGGGAGTGCGAATTTCTTCAATACATCCCGACGGCTCTCCGGCAGGCTCGGGGCGAGCAGGGCGCGACGAGACCGACGAGGCTTCCGCCGTCCTGACCCGAGGAAGGCAGAGTGACTGTGCCGGACACCACGTCAGAGGCGAGAATCTACGAGTCCGAGGGGTTGCACGAAGACGAAGGGGCCGGGGCGCTCGGCCTGTACGACGGGTGGGAGCAGCGCAACTGGAGGATCGCCGACCTCGACCTGGCCGCGGACCGCCCCGCCTGGGACGCGCTGCCCGAGGTCGTCCGGACAGGGCTGCTGGCCGGGTTGAGCGGTCTCTTCCTGGGCGAGGTCTCCGTGACCGAGACACTGGCGCCACTGGCACACGCGGCACCCCGGTACGACTACCAGCTGTTCCTGTGCACCCAACTCGCCGACGAGGCCCGGCACACGCTGTTCTTCCAGCGCTGTCTGGACGCGCTCACCGGCCTCGGGCAGCACCGCCCGGACGACCTGCACACCGAGGGCAGACGCACCGAGGCACTGGCCGATGTCGTCGAACGCAGGCTCGTGGAGCGCACCGCCGCGGTTCGGCCGAACGGCGATCCCGCCGACTGGTACCGGGCGGTGACCCTGTACCACCTGCTGGCCGAGGGCGTTCTCGCGATGACGCTCCTCCACTCGCTCAGCGACACCGTACGCGCCCTGCCCGGGCTGACCGCCGTGTCGGAGGGCCTGGCCAGAGTGGCGCGCGACGAGGCCCGGCACGCGGCTTTCGGGATCATCGCGCTCCGCGACGGCGTCCGCGGTGGCTACCGGGACGCCATCGCCGAGGAGGTGGTCCAGAGCATGCCGGTGGTGGCCCGGGCCCTGGTGGATCCCGAACGGCGCCTGACCACACTCGCGCTGCCGTTCGTCGTCGCTCGGCACGGACGATTGCTGGCCGGCCAGTGGGACGCCGCGGCCGACGCCCTGCACCGGCGCCTGGTGAGCATCGGCTTGCGGGACCTCACCGACGACGTGCGTCGTGCCTGGTACGCCGACTGTGCGACAGCAGTCGACGAGTACGAGGAACTGCACGGTACGCGTCATCCCAGCCGACTGGCCCAGCAGGGGGCCGGCGGAACCGGAAAGGGGCGTTAGTGCTCTCGCACGAGACCATCGCGGAACGGGTCCACGCCATCATCGCCGAGGTCGGCCGAACGGATCCGGGGACGGTGACCCGGACGCTCAGGCTCACCGACGACCTCGGGTTCGACTCTCTGCAGCTGATCCAGCTGGCCGTGGCGCTTGAGGAACGGTTCGGGATCAGCGAGGTCGAGGAGACCGCGATGCTCGACATCGTCACCGTGGGGGACGTCGAGGAACTGATCGCCAAGCTCGCCGGGGACGGCGTATGACATCGCTGCTCGGCTGGCTCGACGACCCGGCGGAGAGCGCCGGGATCAGCTTCCGCGCCGGTGACGACTGGCAGCGGCACAGCCACCGTTCCACCGCCGAGGCCGTGCTGCGGGTCGCAGGAGGGCTGCGCGACACCGGGATCCGGTCCGGCGATGTCGTGTCGCTCGTCCTTCCCACCGGCCATGACTTCGTCATCGCCTTCTTCGGGGCGCTGGCCGCCGGCGCCACCCCCAACCCGATCGCTCCGCCGGCAGCCTTCGCCAACTCGGCGGCGTACGTGGAGCAGACGAGCCGGCTGCTGTGGGCGGCCCGGCCGAGCGCGGTCCTGACCGACGCCGACGGACTGGAACTGGTCGGGCAGGCGTGTCGAACCGCTGGCGGCGGTTTCCCGCTCCTCACCGTCGGACAGGTCCGCCGCGGCAGCCCGTCGCTCGCCCGGCCGCCCGCGGCCGAGGCGGCGTTGTTGCAGTTCACCTCGGGGTCCACCGGCGATCCGCGCGCCGTGGAGGTGAGCCGGGAGAGCCTGGAGACCAACCTGGCGGGCATCGCGGGATGGCTGGGCATGCGGCCGGGCGACACCACGGCCACCTGGCTGCCCTTCCACCACGACATGGGACTGATCGGCTGCCTGCTCACGCCGGTGGTGACCGGGACGAGCGTGCTGGCCCTCAGCCAGGTGCAGTTCGTCCGCTCGCCGCTGCTGTGGTTGGAGTGCTTCGGTGTGCACGGCGCGGTCTTGACCGCGACACCCGCGTTCGGCCTGGCGCACGTCCTGCGGTACGTCACGGCACGGCCCCAGGCGCTCGAAGGCTGGGACTTCAGCCGCTGGCGGTCCGCGATCGTGGGTGCCGAGCGGATCACACCCGGACTGCTGGGCCGGTTCGCCGCCGCGCTGCGGCCGTGGGGCTTCGACGAGGCGGCGCTGTGTCCCGCGTACGGCCTGGCGGAGAGCACGTTGGCCGTCACCGGTGTCCGGCCCGGGGACCGGGTGCGCGTCTGCGCCCCGCCGGCCGGACCGCGGGTGGTGGCCGGCCACCCGTCACCGCTGCGGCCCGGCCGTCCGGAGCCCACGGCGGACCCCGGCACCGTCATCGAGAGCCCGCTGGTGGGATGCGGCACTCCGCTCGCCGGGGCCGAGATACGGATCCTGGACGAGGACGGCGCCACCGCGGCCGAGGGCAGGATCGGCGAGATCACGGTCCGTGGCCCCTGTGTGGCGAGCGGCTTCCGCACCCGCGACGGGATCCTCCCGGTGGCCGACGGGGACGGCCGGCTGCGGACCGGCGACGCGGGATTCCTCCGCGGCGGCGAGCTGTTCGTCGTCGGCCGGATGGGTGACGCCCTGAAGGTCCGGGGCCGCACCGTCTTCGCCGAGGACGTCGAGGAGCGGGTGGCCGACTGCCTGGACAGGACCCGACACCGGGTCGCCGCCCTGCTCGGCGCCGACGGCGCCGACGACACCGTCGTGCTGCTGGTCGAGGGTCGCGTGGGCGCCGATGGCGCGGCAGAGGTGCCCTGGGACACCGTGTCCGCGGTACTTCGGGCCTGCGTCGGCGCGGATGTGCGCCGGCTGATGTTCCACGGTCCGCCCGGCGCCATCGCCCGAACCACCAGCGGCAAGCCGCGCCGCAGGCTGTTGTGGCAGCGCCTGACGGGGCCGGAGCGACCGGACGGCGTGGTGGCGTACACCCCGAAGCCTCAGGCCACAGGCAGCAGCACGGACACGGAGGACCGGATGGAGGTGTCATGACGACCACGGCACCGCGGAGCGACCAGCTGTGGCTGGACTCGCTGGCCGCGTTGATCCCCATACCGGCCCCCTACCGCCGCGCCGACCAGAACCGGGCCACCGTGCTGACGACACTGCGCTGCGACGACCGGACCCTGGACCTGCTGATCCGCGAGGGACTGCCCTGCGAAGGCCCGGAGGGCGCCCAGAGGTTCGACGGTTACGACATCTACAACCTCGGCCTGTACTCGAGCACCCGCCGCTCGTTGCCCGAGTACGCCGCACACTTCGTGACCCGCCTGGCCCGCTCCGACCCCGGGACCTGGGTGCGGCCCCTCGAGTGGACGTTGCGGCTGCGGGCCCGCTGCGGGGACCCGGCGCGGTGCGCCGACGGGGACCCGTGGCGCGTGGTCAAGCCGGTTCCGGAGGCGTACGGCGGCCATGTGCGGCAGCTGTCCGGGCACCCGGCGCCCGAGGTCACGGCCACCTCGCTGGAGATCGCCGGCGCGCGGGGACCGATCGAGCTCACCTGGCAGGTCACCACCGCCGGGGTCCGGCGGACCCTGGTCTCCGCTCGCCTGCGGGAACTGATGCGGTGGCTGGTGGAGGACTTCCGTTTCCAGTCCATCCCGTTCGAACTCGCCTCGGACACCGCGCGGCTGCGGCAGTTGGGCATGGCCGACTGTGTGGGAGGCAGCCTTCTGATGGAGGAGGAGTGCCGTCGGCTGGGCATCCCGGCGCGGGCCCGGCGGACCGTGCTGCTCGGGGTCATGGCGTTCCTCAACCACGCCCGGCTGGAGTGCGTCGACGAGGACGGAACGGAGAAGGCCCTGGACCCCGGGCTGTGCTCCTTCGCACGACTGGACGGTACCGCCCGGCCGGACTTCGAGGAGTTCTGCCACGGCTCCACCAGCAACCGGCTCATCCCGCTCGCGGGGCCGCCCAGACCGGCGCTCGCGACCCACGGCCCCGACAGCGGCTGCCCGGCCGAGGTGGACACCCAGGTGAGCAGAGAGGACCGGACCCCATGAGTACGGCGGCGCTGGAGCACTACCCCGACTGCTACGGCTGCGGGAGTGGCAACGACCGGGGTCTCGGCCTGCGGATGACCTGGCAGGACGGCAGCGCCGTGGGCGAGCACACCATACCCGGTCATGCCGCGGGCGCACCCGGCATCGCGCACGGCGGATACCTCGCCGCGCTGGTGGACGAGGCGCTGGCCCTGATCGGGATGGCCGCGGCCGGAAGCCCGACCATGACCGCGCACGTGGAGATCGACTACGCTCGCCCCACCCCGGTGGAGCGGCGCCTGCACCTGCGGGGCAGCGTCGAGCGGACCTCCGGCCGCCGGCTGACCGCCGTCGTCGAGGGCGGTACGGTCGACGGCCCGTTCTCCTTCCGGGGACAGGGCATCCTCATCGCCGTCGCCACCGACCGCTGGATGGAACCACTGCACCGGGTGTACCGGCCGGAGCGGATCGGCTCCGCCGTGGTGCTGGGCCTTCACCTGGAGGACGCACCGAACGGTACGTGGACGCTTCGCGCCACCCCGCACGGCCTCACCGGCAACCAGGGCTGGGACGCGGAACTCGACGTCGTCTACCGGGGCCCGGCCGAGCACTGGCACGACCTGAGCCGCCGACGCAGGACCCTCGACGAGGTGGCCGCTCATCCCGAGGTCCGGCTCGACGGCGACACGGCGGCGCTGCGCAGACTGGTCGACTGCCTCGACTTCCCGGGGGAAGCGCCGTGAACGGCACCGGGCTTCCCACGGACCCGCTGCTCCACGACGTCCTGCTGCCCGGCGCCGGCGACCAGGAGGCCGTCGACGGTCCGACCGGCCGCTGGACCCGCGGGTACCTGGCCCGGTACGCGCGTACGTGCGCGGCCGAACTCGTCCGGCGCGGGATCACCGACGGCGAACGCGTCCTGGTGAGCCTGGACCCCGTCCCGGAGGCGGTGGGTGTGCTGCTCGCCTGCTCCATGGCCGGCGCGGTGTACGTTCCGGTGTCGCCGGACACCCCCCAGCACCGCGTACGGCAGATTCTCGACCACGTGGCGGCCACTGCCTGGCTGCGGGCGCCGGACAGCCCCGGCGGCCGGCCGCTCCCGGTGCCTGCGGCACGCGTCGCCGACGTCACCGCCGACGGCCTGCGGTTCCACGACGCGTGCCCCGAACACCACGGCGCCCGGCGGCGTACGCTCGGCACGGATCCGGCGTACATCGTCTTCACCTCCGGGACGACCGGACGCCCCAAGGGCATCACCAACTCGCACCGCGCGCTCGTCGCCTTCGTCCGGGCGCTGACCCGGCACTTCTCACTTCCCCCCACCGCCCGGGTCGCCACGTTCTCCCCCATGAGCTTCGACCTGAGCATCCTCGACCTCGGCCTCGCCCTGGGCTCCGGTGCCACCCTGGTCCAGGTGCCGCGGATCCTCGTGCACCATCCCCGGCGGATGCTGCGCTACCTGGCGGATCACGAGGTCACCCACGTCAGCGGAGTTCCGTCCATCTGGCGGCCGTTGCTGGCGACGGCCGGGCAGGGCACCGAGGTACCGGCCCGCATCACCGGCATCCACTTCACCGGGGAGCACTTCCCGGGTGCCCAGGTACGCAGGCTCGCCGACCTGTTCCCCGGTGTGCGACTCACCCACGGCTACGGCCAGTCGGAGTCGATCCAGTGCTCGTTCCGGGACCTGCCCCAACCCCTTCCGGACGCGTGGGAGGACATGCCCATCGGCCGGGCGCACGACGGCGCCGAGCTGATGCTGATCGACGAATCGGGCGAGGAGGTCACCAAGCCCGGCGGGACTGGCGAGCTGTACCTGCGGGCAACGACGCTGTTCAGCGGCTACTGGGCGGACCCCGAGGCCACCCGGGCGGCCCTCGTGCCCGATCCGCTGAGGCCCATGGCCCCGGAACCCGTACTGCGTACCGGCGACCTGGCGCGGAGGACGGAGGACGGGGAGTTCACGTTCCTCGGACGGCGCGACTTCCAGGTCCAGGTCCGCGGGAACCGGGTGGAACTCGCCGAGCTCGAACGGGTGCTGCTGGAACACCCCGGCGTGGCGCACGCCGCCGCCCTCACGGTGGACACCGGTGGCGGCGACGAACTGGCGGCAGCCGTGGTGCCTACCGCGCCCGGCCGGCTCACCGAACCCGGCCTGCGCTCCTTCTGCCAGAAGCAGCTTCCGGACTACATGGTGCCCCGCTACGTCGTGTTCGTCCCGGCCCTGCCGCTGTCGGTGCACGGCAAGCTCGACCGCGCGGCGCTGTCAGCACTGATCAGCGCGGACCTCGCGCGTGACAACTCCTCCGACTGAGAGATGGTGGGCATGCCACGGCGCAGTCTGCTCGACGAATCCCAGGTCATTTCCGACGAACACGTCCTGCTGGGAGCGCGGAACGCCACCCTCACCCTGGCCGCCCCGGGGGAGGCGCCACACGACTACACCGACCTCATGAGCGCGTACGGCGCGGTCAACTTCGGTCACCGCAATCCCGACATCGACCCGGCGGCCGGTATGACGGCCGACCTGTCGGGCTGCTTCTACCCGCCGGAGGCCGACACGGTCGCCGACTGGCTGTGCGAGCGGCTCGGCCTGCCCGACCACCGGGTCCTGTTCCAGATCGGCGGCAGTTTCGCCGTGTCGACCTCGCTCGCCCTGGCGGCCCGCGCACGACCCGGCCGGATACTGGCCATGCAAGGCGCGTTCCACGGGCTCGGCCAGGACACCCTGGCCGCCACCGGAATCCAGCACGACATCGCCCTCCAGGCCGGCCCCGGCGTGACCCAACTGGGGCAGAACGTCGACTTCCTCGCTCCAGGCGCCCCGGTCCCGGACTGGGAACCGTACTCGTGTCTGCTGTTCGAACCCGTGCAGGGGGCCAACGGGTACGTGCCGCTCCCGCGGGAATGGCTGCGCGGCCTGGCGGGGCAAGCCCGGGCGGCCGGCGTCGTGGTGATCGCCGACGAGGTGCAGAGCGGCTACTACCGGCACGGCGAACTCAGCGTCGCCCGGTCGTGGGGCCTGACCCCGGACATCCTGCTGTTCAGCAAGTCCATGACCAACGGCGCCTATCCGCTCTCCGCAGTCGTCTTCGACAGCGGCCTGGGCCATGGCGCGCCGGACCCGATACGGCTGGCACACACCTTCCAGACCGGGGTCCTCGGCTACCGGGCCGCCGCCGCAGTGACTCGCTACCTGGACGCCGCCCCGGTCGCCGACCTCGTGGCCGGAGTCGAGCGGCGGCTGCGCGCCAGTGCGGACACCCTGGAGGCCCTCGGCGGCGTACGCCGCGTCCACGTGACCGGCCCGACGCTGTCGTTCGAAGTGCCGGGAGGACTCGGCCGGGAAGTCGTCGGCCGTTGCTTCCTCGACGGCGTCATCGCGTTCGTCGGCGGTCATCGCGGTGAGCGGATCCGCATAGCCCCGCCCGTGACGATTCCCCCCGACCAACTGGCCGACGCCCTGAACACGCTGACCGAGGCGGTGTCCGCCGGGGTCGCCCAGGACACATGCCGCGCCGCATCAACCTGAGCCCGCAGAAAACGGAGAAGCAGAGATGATGCCCGACCGTACGGAATTCGTCAGTGCCGTCCAGGACTTCCTGGTCAAGCACAACCCGGTGGGACCGGCCGAATTCGGCCCGGACGACAACCTCTTCGTCCTCGGGCTGATCGACTCACTGCGCCTGGTGGAGCTGATCGTCTTCCTGGAGGAGCTGAGCGGCCAGGACATCCCGGTGGAGAACTACTCGATCAGCTCCTTCTACACGATGAACGGCCTGTACGACATGGTCCGCTCGGCGGCCGCGGCCACGGAGGTGACAGGATGACGGTGCAGGACGAGGTGACGGTACGTCGGCTGGCGTCGCTGTTCGACAGGCTCGGCTGCGCCCTGTTGCATGACGCGGCCCCCGACGTCGCCACGGTGGTCGACACGCCCCTGCGCTCGCGCACCCCAGGACTGAGCGCCGCCGGCCCGGCCTTCCCGGTGGCGACGGACAACGACATGCTGCCCTGCCTGCAGGCCCTCGACCTGGCACCGCCGGGCTCGGTGATCGTGGTGCACAACACGACGGAGCGCTCGGAGGCCCTGGCGGGCGACATCTACGTCACCGCCTGCAAGGAGCGCGGCATCGCCGGCCTCATTGTGGACGGCGCCGTCCGTGACGTGGACTCACTGCCCGAGATGGCGTTCCCGGTGTTCAGCTCGCAGGTGACCTACGTGTCGGCAAAGACCGCCAAGGCCCCGGCCCGCGAGGTGCCGGAGAGCGTCACGTTGGGCTCGTGCACCCTGCGGCCGGGCGACTGGATCTTCGCGGACGGCGACGGGGTCCTGACCGTCACCCAGCGGTATGTCAGCGCCGTGCTGCGCGCCGCGGTGTTGCTGGCCGAGCGGGAGGAAGAGCTCAAGGGCAAGCTGCGGGCCGGTGAGACCCTGGGCGAGCTGTGCGGGCTGGGGGACTTCCTGGCAGGCCGGGCCCCGCTGCGGTTCGAGGTCTGACGGTGCTCACCAAGCCGCCCCCGCTGCTGCTGAGCGACCACTGGTCGGTCCAGCACGTGCTGCGCAGCCCGCACTTCACCGTGGACCACCCCTTCCGGGCCACCCGTCAGCTGTTCGGGCCGACCGCGATCGATGTCGACGGCCCCCGCCGACGTACGCTGCGGTCCCACGTGACCTGGTTCACTCCGGGACACATGACCCAGTGGCAGTCCCGCGCCGTCGACCCCGTGGTCCGGGATCTCGTCTCCGCTCTGCCCCGCGGGAACCCGGTCGACTTCATGGAGGCCGTCGGCCGCCGGCTACCCACCCGAGTCGTCCTGCGGGTGCTCGGCTGCCCGGAGGAGGACGAGGACTGGGTGTGGGCGCGGCTACGGCCGATCGTCGCCCACATAGCGACTCCTGGACCGCCGGTCGAGGCTGCCGGGGCCCGTGACGAGCTGGACGGTTATCTGCGTCGCTGTCTGCGTGAGCAGCCACCGCCCGGCACTCTGCTGAGCCTGCTGACCGAACGCATCGGCGCGTCCTCGCGGTCCGCCGCCACCGACACCGTGGTCCGTACCGCTCTGCTCCTGCTCGCGGCGGGTGTCGAGACCACTGCGGCGGCAACGGGCAACCTCATGGTCTGCCTGCTCCGTCACCCGGGCACGTGGCAGGCCCTGCGCGAGGGGGAGTTCTCCCCGTCGGAGACCGTCAGGGAGGCGCTGCGGTGGCTCTCCCCGCTGCGGCGGACCGTCCGCTTCGCCTCCTGCGAGACCGAGGTCGGCCCGCTGCGGCTGACCCGCGGCACCATGGTCGAGCTGGACCTCGCCGCCGCCAACCGTGATTCACACGCCTTCGAGCGCCCCGGCGCCTTCGAGCCCGGCCGCCCCGGACACCCCGCCATGGCCTTCGGCACCGGCAACCACGCCTGCGCGGGAGCCCGTCTGGCACTCGCCGAACTGGAGACCCTGCTCACCGCCTTGGTCCGGCGCTTCCCCACCGCGTCCCTGCCCGCCGGCGCGGAAGCCCGCGCCGAGGGCGACGTCTTTCACCAGCCGACACGGCTCGTCATGACGCTGGGCTGACCGTCCCGGTGGACACGGCCCGAGCACCGACTGCCCGACGACCACGATTCAAGAGCGGTTCGGGAGGACCAGCCACGGCTGATTGCCGCAGATGGTGTTTCCGGGATTGTCCCCGCTGGTCATGGACGATGTGGCTGACGAAGGTGAGCGGATCGTGGTGCGGTGGCCCTGACGCCGCGGGAGACCGCGGTCTGTCCGGTGTGTGGTGCCTTGTCGGGACGGGTGCACGGCTATCACTGGCGGACGGTGGCCGACGTTCCGGTCGACGGGCGCCGGGTGTGGTCCGTGTGCGGGTGCGGCGTCTGGTGTCTCCCACGCGCGGCTGTCGGCACACCTTCCGCGAGCAGGTGCCCGGGGTGCTGGACCGTTACCAGCGACGCACGGCCCGTCTGACCAGGCAGGTCAAGGCCATGGTCAAGGAGTTGGCGGGCCGGGCGGGATCACGTTTGCCGGTGATACTCGCGGCGGGCCTGTCCCGCCACACGGCCCTGCGCGTCCTGGTGCGCATTCCGTTGCCCGCCGGGCGGATGCCCCGCGTGATCGGTGTCGACGACTTCGCCCTGCGCCGGCGGCACCGCCATGCCACCTTGGTGATCGATACCGACACCCATGAGCGGATTGACGTGCTGCCCGACCGCACGGTCGGCACGCTGGAAGCCTGGCTGCGCGGGCATCCGGGCGTCGAGGTCGTGTGCCGCGACGGCTCGACCAGGTACGCCGAGGCCATCCGCCGCGCGCTGCCCGGCGCGGTGCAGGTCGCTGACCGATGGCACTTGTGGCACAACCTGTGTGAAGCCGCCCTCAGCGAGGTGAAGGCGCACAGCACCTGCTGGGCCGCAGTGCTGGACGCGCCGATCCACGACGGGCCCGCGCCCAGACCACCCTGGAACGCCGGCACCAGGTGCACGGCCTGCTCGAGAAGGGGGGTGGGCCTGCTCGAATGTGCCCGGCGTCTGCAACTCGCCCTGAACACCGTGAAACACTACGCGCGAGCCGACCGGCCCGAGCGCATGCTCCGCGTCCCCGAATACCACGCGAGCCTCGTCGGACCCCTACCGCGAACACCGACCGAAGCCACATCTCCCCGCGCAGACTCGCCCGGATGCTGCTGACCAGGCCCGAGAAACTCAAGGCCGAGCACCACGAACTCCTGGCCAAACTCACCGCCGCCTGCGCCGAGATGACCCAACTGGCCGCAGCCATCAGGGACTTCGCCCCGCTCCTCTCCCCTCACGCCGACAACGCCGACATGCCTCACCTGTATGCCTTCGCCCGAGGTCTGGAACGAGACCGCGAGGCCGTGGATGCAGCTCTCACGCTTCCGTACCGCAACGGTCGACCGAGGGTGTCAACACCAAGTCCAAGCGCATCGCGCGCCAGACGCACGGACGAGCAGGCTTCGCTCCGCTCCGCCACCGCATCCTCCTCGGATAGCAGTCACCCTGAGTGACCATCGAAAGTGAGACAGGGCCGTTAGGTTTACACTCCCGGGCTACAGCCCTGGGGCGCCCGGGCTGGAACGTGTCTCAACGACGGCCCTGAACAGTGCGTGTTGACCTGGTCGGATCTGAAGCTTGCCTGCACCCTCACGCGATACGGCAACGGTCCTTGGTCGAGACGGCGTGTTTGATCGCCGTTCCCAAGGGTCGGACGCTGAGCCGGCACAACGTAACCCCGAGCGATACCGGCAGATGCGCGTCGAACACGGCGCGCGTGAGCCCCGCTTGGCGCAGTGCAGCGCCAAGCGGGTCGGCTGGTTTCGGTCAGGCTGCCGGGGCGGTCAGGACGGTCTTGGCAGCCAACCGGAGATGTCTGATCATCGGATTCGGGTCGCCCTTGCGGCTGACCAGGACGACCCGGCTGGGGGGAGCGCCCTCGACCGGGACGGTGACGAGGTCGGGACGCAGTGAGCTACGCCGATCGCCGACCGGCAGCACGGCGATCGCCTTGCCGCTTGCGACGAGTTCGAGCTTGTCCTCGTAGCTCTCGATCGGCGGCACGCCGGCCCCGAGGATCCGGTAGGAAGCCCAGTCTGCGGTCTCGAACGCGCACGGCGCCGTCTCCTCGCCGGCCAGTTCTTCCGCGGTCACCGACGCGCGGTCGGCCAGGGGATGGCCGCGCGGGACCGCGAGCATCCGGGGCTCCTCGTACAGCGGGGTGGTGAACACGTCGTCGGCGGCGAACGGCAGTGGGGCCCGCGCGATCAGGGCGTCGACGCGCTTGTCGGACAGTGCCCCGACGTCGCGGCAGCTCAGGTACCGGGTGGCGATCTCGGCGTCCGGACAACGACGGCGCAGTTCCCGTACGGCGGCAGTGATCACCAGGTCTTCGACGTAGCCGATGGCGATTCGTTCGGTCTCGGCCTGTTCACGCACGGCCAGCTCGGCCTGGCGGGCGGCCTGCAGCAGGGCTTGGGCCAGGGGGAGGAAGTTCTGGCCGGCCGAAGTGAGCCGGGTGCCCTGGGGTGTGCGGTCCAGCAGGCGTGCGCCGAGGTACTTCTCGAGCCGTTGGATCTGGCGGCTCAGCGCCGGCTGGGCCACGTGCAGGTCGGCGGCGGCGCGGCCGAAGTGCTGGTGCGCCGCCACCACGGTGAAGTAGCGCACCAGCCGCAGTTCCAGGTCCTGTCCTAGATCGTTCACCCTTTCAGCGTACGCGTCATGCCGTTTCGGAATGATCGGGTTGCCGAACCGGTCTTGGACGGTCATGCCGTCCTGGGCCTTGACTGAAGGAGCAACGTTTCCCCAGGAAAGCGACAGGCGCGATGAAGGCGATTCAGTTCCACGAAGCGGGCGGGCCGGAAGTTCTGCAGTATGACGAGGTGCCGGTTCCCGAGATCGGGCCGGGCGAGGTGCTCGTCCGGGTGCACGCGGTGGGCATCAACCCGCCGGACTGGTACCTGCGTGAGGGGATGAAGGTCATGCCGGCCGAGATGAGGCCGGTGCTGGAGTTCCCTCTGATCCCCGGAACGGACATGTCAGGCGTGGTCCAGGCGGTCGCTCCGGACGTGCGGGGGTTCGCCGTCGGTGACGAGGTCTTCGGCATGCTGCGGTTCCCCGGATTCGACGGCCGGACGTACGCCGAGTACGTGGCCGCGCCGGCTTCGGACCTGGCTCACAAGCCGGCCGGTATCGACCACGTGCAGGCGGCCGGGGCGCCGATGGCCGTGCTTACGGCCTGGCAGTACCTGGTTGATCTCGGCCACGATGTGCCGTCTCCTTTCACTGGTCAGGTGCACCAGCCGTTGCCGATCACGCCAGGGATGACCGTGCTGGTCAACGGGGCCGCCGGTGGAGTGGGCCACTTCGCGGTGCAGCTGGCGAAATGGAAGGGGGCACACGTCATCGCGGTGGCCTCGGGCCGGCACGAGCAGTTCCTGCGCAAGCTCGGCGCCGATGAGTTCATCGACTACACCAGGACGCAGGCCGCGGACGTGGTCAGCGGTGTCGACCTGGTGATTGACACCGTCGGTGGCCCGGACAGCTCACGCTTCCTGACCGTGCTCAAGCGCGGCGGCACCATGCTTCCGGTGTTCTTCGCCGAGTACGACCCGGAAGAGACGGCAAGCCTGGGCATCACCGTCTCGAACATTCAGGTGCGTTCCAACGGCCCCCAGCTCGCCGAGATCGGGCGCTTGTTCGACGAGGGCAGGCTCCAGGTCGGGGTGGACAGCACCTACCCGCTGCCCGAGGCGGGCAGCGCACACACGCGGGCCGCACAGGGCCACATCCAAGGCAAGATCGTGCTGGCGGTGGTCCCGTGATCGCCGAACTCCAGCAGGCGGTGGCGAAGTACGCCCACGCCCTGGACGAGCTGAATGTGCCCGAGCTGGAAGCGGTCCTGACCGAAGACACCACCTGGACCTTCACGATGCCCGGACAGGCAGTGATCGGCCCGGTCGCCGGGCGCGCGGCGGTGCTCGACTTCGTCCGTGACGGGCACACGGTCCAGACCGGAAGGGTGCGGCACTACCTGGCCAATGCCGTGGTCACGACGACGAACGCCACCACCGCCGAGGTGCGGGCCTATCTGGTGCAGACGAGGAACACCGGCGAGAGCATCCAGATGATCTCGACCGGGGTCTATACGTTCGGCCTGCGCCGGTCCGACGGTGGGTGGCGGATCGCCGAGCTCGCCCTGACGCTGGACAACGCCTTTTAGGGCTTGCAGAGAATCAACGTGTTGCTTCGCGTGATTCGGCTCGTTGGTCTGGTATGGGCATCTCGGATGAGGTTCGTGGTCAACTCGCGGTGAAGTTCGGGGTGTTGTTTCCGCATCTGGACGAGCGGCAATGGCGCTTGCTGATGGGGGCCGAGGCCCGGACCCTGGGGCACGGCGGTATCCGGGCGGCCCAGGTCTGCGAGACGATGGTCCGCAAGGGCGTGGACGAGCTGGAGGCCGGCGAGGAGCCAATGGGCCGGGTACGAAGGCCCGGCGGTGGTCGGAAGAAGGCCGCGGACCTTGATCCGGACGTGCGTCCCGCGCTGCTGGCACTGGTGGAACCGGACGAGCGGGGCGGTCTGATGTCGCCGCTGCGCTGGACGGTGAGACCAGGATCCTTGCGGCCTGAGGCGGGCTTCAGCCTCCAGGCCGGCGCCAAGACCATTGAGGGCAAGCAGCACCCGGACCGTGACGCCCAGTTCCGCTACATCAACGAGCGGGCCAAACAGCACATGGATGCGGGCCAGCCGGTGATCAGCGTGGACACGAAGAAGAAGGAACTCGTCGGCGACTACAAGAACGTCGGAGACCAGTGGCGGCCGGCCGGTGAGCCGGTACTGGTCAAGACGCACGACTTCCTGGACCGGCAAGGACCGGGCAAGGCGATCCCGTACGGGATCTATGACATCGCCGCGAACACCGGCTGGGTCAGCGTCGGCACCGACCACAACACCGCCGCATTCGCCGTTGCCTCCATCCGCCGTTGGTGGCAGGGCCGGGGATGGCACGACTATCCGGTCGCCACCCGTCTGCTGATCACTGCGGACGCAGGCGGGTCCAACGGCTACCGCACCCGGGCCTGGAAGACGGAACTCGCAGCTCTGGCTGCCGATACGGGCCTGGACATCACGGTCTGCCACATGCCGCCGGGCACATCGAAGTGGAACAAGATCGAGCACCGGCTGTTCTCCCACATCTCCATGAACTGGCGCGGACGTCCGTTGACCAGCCACGACGTCATCGTGAACAGCATCGCGGCGACCACCACCCGCACGGGCTGAAAGTCCCCGCCGAACTCGACCCGGGCACCTACGACACGGGCATCAAGGTCACCGACAGCGACATCGACGCCTTGCCCATGCACCGCCACCGCTTCCACGGCGACTGGAACTACACCCTCCGCTCTCAGTCCCGCGACACCACCAGCGCAGCCCGGAACCCAGGGTCAGCCGGCGACCCGCCCCCTCAGCCCTGCACAAAGGGTCTGCGCGACCCGGAACTGACCGGCATGCCCGAACAGGCGCTGGACGACCTCATCAACCAACTGGCCCTTGATCTGGATGAGTCACGTGAGCAACGACGGCTCCAGCACCGGGGAGGCGAGCGCATCCGCGCTCGCGGCGCAGGCGCCAAGGACAAGCTGACCACCTCCGACAGAGTCCTGACCACCGTGCTCTACCTGCGCAAACTCGGCACGAGAGACCTGATCGCCCAACTCTTCGGAGTCAACGGCAGCACCCTCACCCGGGCCGTTCACCAAGTTCAGCCTCTTCTGGCCGACCACGCCCACACCGTTCCACCCTCGACAGCCAGATTCCGCACGCCCGCTGACATCACGGCATTCCTCGCGAACAGCAGCCCCGCGGAGATCCGATCAGCATGTTGATTCTCTGCAAGCGCTTGGGCGTTCGTAGGGGGTCTGGCCGTCCGCTCGGTGTCGTTGACCTCAGCGGAGCTACTCGCCGACATGGTTCGCGAGGCATTCGTCGACGACCCGTCGGTCAGTGCCGAGACACTGCGGACTGCCGACTGCCTCGATGCCGTGATCGGGCGGGAGACGCCCGACATGGTCATCGTCGGTGTCGACGCCGCTGCGGTCGCCGTAGACCGGATCGTGCCGTGCGACCTGCTGCTCAAGCACCGGGGTTTCGCCGTCCTCGGCCTCTCCACGGACGGTCGGCTCGCATGGATGTGCGAACTGTGGCCGTCGGCCCGTTCTCTGCGTGAGGCCTTGCACCCCACGCTACAGGGGAGGCGGCGATGGGGAGCCGAGGCGCCACGCCGGTGCTGCCCGTGGTCCCCAGGAATCGGTTCCTCCGGTTACATACTGGCACATATGTGACAGCCGTCGACCCCGACGATTCGCGAAGGGCGTTTGCATGAGCGAATTCGTGGACCAGCAGATGGTACGGCTCAGTGATCCTTCGCACCTTGCCAGTCTGGTCGATCCACCCGGCGATACCCAGCACGGCCGTGTGCGCGCCCTGCTGAATGCGGTGTACGCCATGGAGTTCGCCACGATCCACGGCGTGTCCGAAATGAAGGTACGTCAGACGGAGTTCCAGCGCCCCGTCTTCCCGCCGCGCCGCACCGCCGGCACGTGGTTCCAGAGCGTGCCGCCCTACACCCGCACCGATGTCGCCCTCGAACGGCACGATCCGACGGCCCCGGTCTGGGTCGACCTGGCCGCCGAGCTCGGCCTCACCCTGCTGCTGGACATCGACGTGGGCGGCGTGCAGTCGTTCCTCACACGTGAGATCACCGATTTCGCGAGCCTGGACGACTTCCGCAGCCGCTTCCGCTTCATCGACCTCGATGCCTTCATGGCCGAGCACGGCATCACCACGGTCGAGGAGCTCCGCGAGGCGTTCCACTACCTGATCACTGAAGTCCGGTTGCGTTTCCCGGGCCCCTTCGACCCGAACGACCCGGCGAACAGCCATCGCTACGACCTCAAACTGGCGATCCTCATCCGCGACACGGTGGACGTGGCAGCCGCTCTGCGGGACGCCAAACTGGCCCGGACGGCCATGGAGCGCGCGATCGTCCCTCAACCCCGGTCGGACGAAACGGAAGTACGGACACCGTACGCACCGGTAGTGGTCTTTCCCGTGTCGGCAGTGCCCGGCCCGCCGTTGACGCAGGACGTTCTGGAGTCGTTCTTCGCCTCCGAAGGAGTACTGACCCTATTCGTTTAGAGCTCCGCATGCTGAGACGGAGGACACCATGCCCCATCGGCGAAAGAAGCCGGGCAAGAAGCCGCCCGAGGCAGCCCGGCCGGCCGCCGACGCACAGGACGCCGTCACGGATCCCCCGGACGCCGCGGGTACGCCGACGCTGGGCCCTCCTCCACCGTTCGGCCGCGAGGAGCAGATCCGACTGCGACGCAAGCTCCAGGACAGATACCACTGAGCCAGCTGACGAAGGTGGAGAAGACCGCCGATGACTGTCCGCTATATTCGGGTGAATCCCGTCTCCGATCTTTTCGCTCCGGCTGTACGTGCGTACGGCAACATCGCCATCGTGGGCCAGGTCGCGCCGCCGGGCCAGGTACCCACGGCTCCCACGGCCGCCGCGGCGGCCGGTGCAGGACTCAAGGTCGGCGCCTACCGCTACGCAGTGACTTTCGTGACCGCCGGCAAAGAGTCCGACACCGGTGCTGAGGCCACCGTCACCACTACCGCCGGGAACCAGAAGGTCAACCTCACCGCCATCCCGGCCGGACCGGCCGGCACGACGGCGCGCAGGCTGTACCGCACAGCGGTGGGCGGCGCGACAGGCTCCGAGCGGCTGCTGGCGACTATCGAGGACAACACCGCCACCACGTTCAGCGACGACGTTCCGGATGCGAAGTTGGGCGACAGCCCGCTCATCGCCCGCCCGAACACACCGATCGCCTTCACCGATCCGGGCGAGGCTCGCCGCCGGGTACCGGGTGACCTCGGCGAGGCCATCGCGCTGGCCTTCGCGCAGACGCCCGGCCCCACGCTGGTGTACGGCGTGCGCACAGCCGCTGGCCCTGGCTGGCAGGCGGCTCTCGACGCCGTCGCGCCCCTCGACGCGCAGTTCGTGGTGCTGGCCAACATCGCATTGGACGGCACCACCGGCGCGCCCGGCGGCCCCGTTCACCTGCTCGCCGGCCATGTCAGCGCCGTCTCCAACAAAGGCGGCGACGGCAAGGAACGGATGGGGGTGGCCATGCTGACCAGGGACGCGACCGCCACCACCGTCGTCAGCGGCGCCCTGGCCCACGAACGGATGGTGTACATCGCCCACAAGAGCGACCAGGACACGGCCGCGGCGGTCGCCGGAGTGATCGCCGGCTACGAACCGCACGTCTCCATCGTCCTGAAACCCGTCAACATCACCGGTGAGCCGTTCACCCCCACCCAGATCGCGACCATCAACGGCGACGAGACCTTCGCCAGCGGCCCGGCCGGAAACGGCGTCAACTGGCTCGTCGATCCCTCGCTGATCCCCGGTCGCGGCGTCTACATGGGCGAGGGATACACCGGAGATCCCGGCGGCAAGAAGTACATCGATATCGTGCGCACCGTCGACGACGTCTCGTTCCGCCTGAAGGCGCAGCTCATCAAGACGATCGGGAACCTGCGGGTGAGCCGCTCCGGGCTGCGCACGCTGGAGGCCCAGATGGAGGCGGTGCTCCAGCCCTTGGTTCAGAACGAGGTGATCGAGGGCTTCACGATCACCGCGCCGCTCAAGGTGCTGCTCGACAAGGACCCGAACACGTTGACCGAGGCCGAGCTCCACCGGATCAACGACGCACAGGCTCAGCGCGTGGTCGAGGTTCTGGTCTCCGTCGACTACGCCGGGGCGATCCACCGCCTGTCGATCACGCTCAAGTTCGTGTAGGAGGACCCGCGACCATGGCCGACTGGAACACGCGCCTCGAGGTCAAGCTCGGCGATCGGACGATCACCCCGATCACGAACTTCACACCCACCTTCAACGTGCCGCACACCGTGGTGCACAGCCTGGAGCAGGACAACACCGGGTATGTGCGGCAGCCGTTCACCTTCACCTTCACCATGACCGTGCCTGCGATCGCGGCGACCGTCGCCGACCTCACCGAACTGGCGGTCAGCGGAGCCGAGTTCGCCATCACGGTGGCCGAGAAGCGCGGCACCGACTGGGCGTTCAACGCCATGAAGTTCGCCCGGTGCGTGGTCACTTCGGCGTCGCCCAGCAACGTCGTCATCGACGGCGTGCCGCAGGCGAACTTCACCTGCATGGCGCTGACCGTCGGCGTGGAGGACTGACCGTGGCCGGCCCCAGCGACAGCGCCCTCCCGACTGCCGGGCCGCCAGCCCCGGCAGGCAAGGGCGCGAAGGTGCACTACTACTTCCCGGTGGAGGTCGAGGTCGTCGGCGACGTGGACGAGGCGCTGGTGCAGCGGGTCGCGTCCGAGGTCTTCGCCCAGCTCAACCGTGAGCTGGCGAGCCGTCAGTGACCGCCAACCCGCCGGTGCTGGTCGGTGTCGTCCCGCTTTTCCATGTGCAGAGCATGTCGATCAGCCAGGGCTACCGGATCGAGCGGATCATGGGCAGCCGCTGGTCGCAGGCGACCCAGCCGACCGTGAAGACGATCGCGATCGAGGCCATCCTGATCGGGCCGGACCGGCTGCTGGTCAAGAAGGCGCTGGAGGCGATGGCACTGACCAGCCGGGCGCTTGCCGCGGCAGCCGCACCGCTGATGGCGGTCGCCGGCATCCCGGTGGTGTCCGGCCTGACGATCAGCCTGGACATGCAGGTCACCGACCTGCGGATCACGCAGAGCACGACGAAACGGGAAGCGCTGGACGTCTCGCTGAGCCTCCAGCACGTGCCGCGCTCCAACCTCTCGGCGCTGGTCGGCGAGGCGGCGGACATGGCACTCGCGGCAGGCACAGCGGCCTCCGGCGCCGCGCCGCCTCCCAGCCCGGCACCGCGTAGCCCCGGCCCCCCGCTCTAGCAACCTCGTATCCATCTGGAGACCGGATGAGCGAACCATCATTCCTGCGGCTCCCGGTAAACCCCGACGAGGGTTTCCCGCAGTCGTTCCGGCTTTCGTTCGAAGGCCGCTCCTACGTCTTCGGCCTCCAGGTCACGATCGCCGAGGAGGCACTGCCGGACGCGTACTCCTCGGCCGGCCTCAACACCGTGGTGGACCTACCGGATGACGGCGCCTTCCTGGTCGTGACCGTGGTCCGAGAGGGGGTCGCCGAGGGCGTCACACTGCTGCGCCGCAAGGTAATTCCCGGCCTGGTGTACCGCGCGGGCGAACTCGCGCTGGTGTTCCGCACAATCCGGATCGCGCTGGGCAACCTCAACGGCTACGGCCGGTGGGGTTCCGAGGTGGTGGCGGGGGTGGCACGGGCATGAGCCTGGTGCTGTGGCATCGCGTCCACATCGAGCAGGTATCCGGCGGCGGCGGACTGGTCCAGGCGGTCGCCTCCTTCGCCGGGCTCGGCTTGCCGCTGACGGTGAGCAACGACGTGTACGCCGGCGGGATCGTCCTCGACGCGAAGGTGACCGTCGAGATGGGCGAGGGCGCGACCGCCGACACGTTCTGCGTCACCCTCTACGACCTGCCCCCCGACACCGTCCGGCAGCTCCGGGCGGGCTACTCGTCGGACGGGCTGAAGGTGTCGATCCGGCTCGGCTACTTCGACGACCTGGGCACCCGGCTCGGCTCGCGGCCGGTGATGACCGGGCGGGCCACGGCGGTGACCACCGGGATCGGCAGCGGCGGGGTGACCGAGACGGTCATCGAGGGCCAGGAGGAGGCCGGTTACCTGCTGCGCGGCAAGGAGGCCCGGCTGGACCGGCCGGCCGCGCTGCCCCGGCTCAAACTGGTCCGCGACCTGCTGCCGAAAGGGGTCGACCTGGCGCCCGGCTCTACGATCCCCGGGTCGGTCGGCGAGATCAGCGTCTGCTCCGGCAACACCCTCACCGCGCTCCAGCAGCTCGCCGCCGACGCCGACGTGCCCATCATCGTGCGGGACGGCTCGGTCCTGCTCGGCGACGCGGTCGGTCGGGAGCCCGCGCCCGTCCCGGTCGACCCGGACCGGAACCTGGTTGCCCGGTCGGACGCCCAGACCGAGAGCCCGGACGCGCCCCCGCAGGATGCGGCGCGCGCCGTGCGCACCGGCCTTGAGGTCACCGTACTCGGCCACCCCGAGCTGCGAGCCGGGCAGACCGTCACGGTCACCGGCCTGGACGACGTGCCGGCTGGTCCGCTGCGGATCGGCCGCGTCACCCACACGTACGGCACAGCCGGCTACACCTGCAAGCTCACGCTCACCGCGGTCGCGCCGGGCAAGCGGGCCCGGGTCACCGGCGGCGTGCGGGGCGTGGTGGACCGTGTCCAGGACGTCGTCCAGCGCAGCCGGTCCGACCATCCGGCAGTCGACGTGGGCGAGGTGACCGAGTACCGCCCGGGCAAGGACGGCAAGCACCTCACGGACCTCAACTACGGCCAGCACCCGAAGCCCGACGTGTCCACGCCCAGCGTCGCGAGCCCCGTCGACGACGACGTGAAGCTGCATGGCAAGCCGCTCGCGGCGCCGTTCGCGTTCCACAAGGTCGGCCTGGTGACCCCGGTATATCCGGGGATGCGCGCCCTGCTCGCGCACAACCGAGGCGCGGTCGACGACGCCGTGGTCGCCGGCTGGCTCTGGTCGCGGCAGTCGGGTCACGAGCCGCCCGGCAACGAGCCCGGCGACTACTGGCTCGCCCTGCCCACCGAGTTCGGCGAGGACGGCCTGCCCACCGGGAAAGGCGCCAACGACCTGATCGACGCCACCGGCCGCCGAGCCGTCCAGGTGCGCGCGCTGCACGTGCTGGTCGGCGGCCCGAAACTGCCGGACGTGGGGAAGCGGCCGAAGGCGCCGGCGAACGACACGGTGACCATCGAGCACCACTCCGGCACCAGGATCGAGATCTCCTCCCAGGGCAAGGTCACCATCACCACCGACCACAAGTCGCTGACCCTGACCAACGGGCAGGTCTCGCTCAAGCTCGACGGCGCGAAGGTGGCGGTGTCCTGATGCCGGCTGTGCTGACCGCCGCCTCCCAGCTCGTCTGCGCCCACCAGGGACAGCTGGTGGTCCAGGCGTCCACCTCGGCGCTGACCGCCGGGGGGTCGCCCGTGCTGGTGCAGGCTGATCTCCTCGCCGCGACCGTCGCCGGCTGCACGAACAACAGCCCCGGGCAGAAACCCTGCCTCAAGGTGACGTCGATCACCGCCGGACTCAGCAGGACGCTGACCGTGTCCGGTCAGCCGGTGATGCTGGAGACGGCGCAAGGGCTCACCGACGCGGTTCCGCCGCAGCCGGTGCTGTGGCAAGTCCGCAGCGCCAGCCAGAAAGTGTTGGAGGCGTCATGACCAGCCCCGCCCCGCCCGCCGGGGACATCCTCTACGGCTCCGGCTTCCGGCTCCGGGACGGCGACCTGGTGCTCGCCGCGGACCACCACGGCAGCGAGCCGCAGCTCGTGCACGGCCTCGCGAACCTGGAACAGGCGCTCACCCTGCGGCTGCTCACCCCGTTCGGCACCGATCCGCTCAACGCCCGTTACGGGCTGGACGTGCGGGGCGCGTTCACCGGCGGCTACAACCGGCGCACGGTCAAGGAGCTGATCCGGCTCGAAGTGGTGCGCACCTTGGGCTCCGATCCGCGGGTCCGCGAGGTCGCCGAGGTGCTGTTCGACGACGACCCGCAGTTCGTGGCCCAGGTCGTGGCGGCGGGCGGGAAGCCGTCCGACCACCGCACGAGGCTGTGGCAGGTGCTCGTGACGGTGGAGACGGTCCAGAACGTCACGACGTCGGTCCTGGTCGATGTGGAGTTCTGAGTGATGACCGAATACGGGGTGACCGGGGACGGCTTCGTCCTCAAGGGCATCGACGCCATCCTTGACGACACCAGGGAACGGGCCCGGCAGATGTGGGCCACCCTCGGGCTGGAGGCCGACCTCAGCGCGACCAGCCCACTGGCCAAGCTGATCGAGGCGGCGGCCATGGAGGACGCCGAGCTGTGGAAGCGGCTCCAGGACTTCTACTACAGCGGGTACGTGTCCACCGCGACCGGGGACAGCCTCGACCTGCTCGGCGGCGACGTCGGCCTGACCCGCCGCGAGCTGTTCGCCACCGGGACGGTCACGCTGACGCTCACCGGGGGCCTGACCGGCCGGACCTACGTAGTGCCGGAGGGCACCATCCTGCTGGCCCCGACCCGCGGGCAGTCCTTCGCGACCACGGCCGCGGCCGAGCTCACCGCCGGCACACCTGCGCAGGATGTGGCAGTGCAGGCTCTCGCCCGCGGCATCGGCGGCAACGTGCCGAAGAGCACGATCACCGCGATCGCCCCCCAGTACCGCGCGGTCTACCTGGCCGATTTCCTTCCCGCCGACGTGACCGTGACCAACCACTCCGAACTCGGCGGCGGCGACGACCGGGAGGACCACGACACCTACCGCGGTCGGCAGCTCGGCATCGTCCGCACGATCTGGACCGCCGAGGCCGCCCGGCAGGCCGTGCTCGACGTCGACGGCGTCGTCGACGTGCTGCTCTCCGACCCCTTCGGCGGCGTGGACGTGTCGCAGAGCGTCTTCAACGAATTCTCCTTCGCCGAGCGGCTGTTCAGCGCCGAACGGCAGATCGACGAGCCGTACACCTTCGACGTGGTGGTGGCGCACGAATACCGGTGGCCCTGGCGGACTACCGACCCGGTGCTCGGCGTCTTCGAACGGGTCCACGAGGTGATGGAGCGGCTTCGGCCGCCCGGAGTGCACCCCAACATCGTCGAGGCCGACCACATCGACGTCGGCGTGCGGGCCCGCGTGGTGGTGGAGCGCGGCTCCGACGAGGCGGCGCTGGACCGGGAGATCCGCTCCCGGCTCGCCGGCGCCCTCGGCGACCTGCGGCTCGGCGGCGACGTGCTGTACAGCCAGGTGGTCCGAACCGTGGTCGAGGTCGACGGCGTGCTCGACGTCCAGCGCCTGCACCTGCGCCGCCACCCGCCGGCGTTCGGCCGTATCACCTTCGGCGAGGTGGCGTTCCAGACCACCACCGTGCATGCCGCGGTGGGGCAGAACCTGGTGATGGGCCCGACCGAACTGCCGGTCTTCCGCCCCGACGCCGCCCTGCACGACCTTGAGCTGGTGACGCCATGACGCTGCCCGCCGACCTCGAACTCGCTTCGGTCACCCGCGGCGCCGCCGGCCGGATGTCCCGCCGCCTCACCGCGCCCTTCGCGGCGGGCGGCGACGTACTGCACCTGGCGCTGACCCCGGCCGCTGGCGCACCGGAGTCGGCCGACGTCAGCCGCTACGACTTCACCGCCCATGTCGCCCGCTTCGGCGCCCTGCCCACCCCGTCGTACGTGGTGCGCACCCTGCGCGATCTCGACCGCGACACCCGGTTGACCCTACGCGTGGCGGACCCGGCCCTCGTCGGCGGCGCGGCCGACGCGCAACTGGTCCTCCCGGCCGGCAGTCTGGCCGGCGAGTCGGTGCCGCTGCTGCTGCCCGCCGGTGCCACCGACGCCGCCCGGCTCACCCGGCTCACCGTCGCCAGGAGTGCCGGGCCGGGCTTCGCCGCGGCGCCCGGCGCGGTGGCGGACGAGTGGGGGGTCACCGCCCTGCTCGGCCACACCGCCCGTGTGCTCTGGGTGCTCGGCGCCGAACGGGACCTGCTGCGCCGCCAGATCGCCAGGACCGCGACCCAGCGGCAGCTCGCCACCGCGTTCGGCGTGAGCCTCGACCTGCTCGGCGCCGACATGGCCGTCCCGCGCTTCCCGCCGCTGGCCTACTCGGTGGACGACGACACCGTCGCGCTCTACCACCTGGACGACGTGCCCGGCGCGTCGATCGCTGTGGAGGACTTCACCGGCCGCTTCCCCGGCCGCACCGGGCACCACGGGACGACGTCGGGCAGCGTCGCCCTGGGCGCTCTCGGGCGGTATGGCACCGCCGCCGCCTTCACCGGTCGCGGCGCCGTAACGGTCACCTCGGACACCGCCTTTGACGTTCCAGCCAACGCCGGCCTGACCGCCGAGTGCTTCGTCAAACCGGACGCGGACGGCCTGGACGCCCGGATCCTCGCCCGGCGCGGCGCGACCGGCGCCGGCTGGTCGATCGAGCTGGGCTCGTTCGGCCGCGGGCTGCCCCGGACCATGCGCGCCACCGTCTCTGACGGCACCCACGAACAGGTGCTGCACAGCGGCCGGTCGCTGCGAACCGACCGGTTCACGCACGTCGCCGTCGTAGTCGACCGAGCCGAGGGCTCGGTTACGCTCTGGGTGGACGGCGAGCGGGCCGACCTGCGGCCCATCGGGGCGCTCGGCCCGATCACCACCGCGCAACCGGTGGTGATCGGGCCGGGGCCGGACACAGCGCTGCAAGCCACGATCGACGAGGTACGGATCAGCCGGGTGGCCCGCCGGACCTTCGCCCCCGCGCTCGGCGAGGACGACGAGCACTACCGCCGTCGGCTGGGCATCTTCCGGCGCTGGACGTTGCCCACTCCGGCCGCGCTCACGGCCGCGCTCAACGACGCGGTCGGCACGATCGGCGGCGTCACGAACCCGCTCGTCGTCGACGACACCGACTCCCCGGCCTACCGTGGCCACCTTGTCGTCCGGGTGGTGCCGACGGCGCTCCCGCCGGGCGAGAGCATCGACGCGGCCGGCCGCCGCGGGCTGCGGTCGGAGGAGGAGCTGTACGGCGACGCGGACGACCTCGCCATCGACCCGGCGCTGCTGCTGCGGCACGATGCGGCCGATGTCGACTACGGGCCCGCGTCGTCCGGCGACCCGCATCTCATGCAACCGCCGCTGGCCCGGATGGTCGACCGGCTGCGCACGATCGCCGCCGCTGAGGCCGCAGGCCGCCTGCGCATCGCCAGCGCCTGGACCCCCGCCGCCCCGGACGCCCGGGCGGCCGGCCGCGCCGTCGTCCTGCGGCACAGCGCGATCGCCGTGTCCAAGCTCGCCGCGCTCGCCCACCGGGCGGGCTTCCTGCTGGTGCGGACCCTGCCGGACGCGACCGGGGTCTACGCCTCCTGTGCCCCAGGCACGCCGATTGTCCTCGGCCGGCCGGGCGCCGCACTCGACGAGGACATCACCGTCGACGTCGGCGCGACCATTACCCTGGCCGCCTCGCCGGTGCCGCCCGCAGCGGCCGACGTGCGCTGGTCGGTGGCCGCCGGCGGGGTCCGGGTCACCCCGGCCGCCGCTGCAGGACAGGCCACCGTGGGCGGCGTGACCCCGGGCTTCGCCGTGATCACTCTCGACGTGGTCCACGAGGGGTTCGCCGCCACCGCCTCACTCGCGGTGCGCGTGCTGCCGACGACCCTCGCCGCGGGCTCGTCGATCGCCGCCAACGGCACCCTGGGTGCGGGCCGGGAGGTGGCAGGCGCGCCCGCCGAGCGCTTCGACCCAGCCTTCCTCCAGCAGTTCACCGCCCCCTCGGTCACCCTCACCACCCCGGACGCAGGCCGGATCCAGCCCGGCACAGCCGGCCGGCTGCGCACGCTGCTTACCGGCCTCACCGGCACGCTCACCCTGCGCTCCGGTTTCGTCCCGGTACCGACGGGTGGCGAGCCGACGCTCGCCTCCCAGGGGCGGGCGCTCAGCATGCGGCACTCCAACCTGGCCGCCGGCCGGCTCGCGGCGCTGGCGCATGCTGTCGGGTTCAGCTGGGTCACCGTGGAAGGCGCTGACGTCAAGGTTCTGCACCGCGCAGAGGACCTGATCGTGGTCCGCGGGCCCGACCTGGTCGAGGAGGGCGGGAACATCACCCTCCAGGTCGTGCCCGACCCGTCAGCGGTCTCGGCGACCACCCGCCTGCACTGGTCCACCGGCCCGCTGGACCCCACGGCCGGGCGGGCGGACGTGGCGAGCCCGGCGCTGCCCGCCCTTCAGCTGACCGGCCGGCAGGCCGGCCGGGTCTGGGTGCAGGCGGCGTTTCGCGAGGCCGGGGCGACCGGCCCGTACGCGATGCGGGTACGGCTGGCCGACACGGTCCCGGCCGACGCCAAGGTCACCCGCGACCAGTACGACCTGATCATGAACGTCGTGCACGCCCTGCACCCGCTCGGCGTCGAGGTGTTGACTCGCGACATCCGCTCGGCCGTGGTCGAGCTGGCCGGCCTGCCGTCCCTCGACCCCGTCTACACGTATCCCAAGTTCCGCCTGCACCGCTCCACCGCGCGGCTGAATCCGGAACAACGCCGAAAGGGCCTCGACAATGACTAGCGTCTCGTTCACCCCGACCTTCCAGCACACCGACTACGTGGACAACCGGGACCGGGTGCAGGCCGGCGGCCCGAACGGCTTCAACGCGCGCTTCAAGGCGCTTCAGGCGGACCTCGGCAAGCTGTCCGAAGTCATCACCAAGGTGGACAGCGCACTCCAGCAGCGGCCCACGGCCGGGACGCTGATCGACCAGACGGTCACGATCCCCGCCTTCATCGCCGGGCCCCCGGCCACCGGCGGCGTGTTCGACGTCCAGCTCGGCGCGCTGCTGCCGCTGACCAGCCACGCCTTCCACTTCGTCAGCGTCCGCCCGGGCGCGGCCTTCCTGAACGCGCAGGTCACCTGGCAGGAGATGGCCTTCGCGGCGGACACGGGAGCGGGCGCGCCGCTGATCGCCCGCATGCTCCGCCTCCAGCACCAGCGGCCGACCGCCGTCACGGTCTCGGTCCGCGTCCTGCGGCTCGAACTGCAGGACTGACACCACCCCACCCTCCGAGGAAAGGACCCATCGATGCCCTCGCAGAAATGCCTGGACAACGTCAACAGCTCCCCGCCACCTGCGAACGTGTGGTGCGGTGACGCCTTCTGCGGCGCCGCGCAGCAGGTCGTGGACGGCCACTGCGTGCTGAACGGCCACCAGCCGGACGACCCGTGGATCTTGTTCATCCCCGGAGACACGCCCGGCACGGTCAAGCAGTGCGCGTGCTGCTGCAGCTGCTACGGGCAGGACACGCCGATCGAAGCGCAGCCCGGCGTCTTTGTGAAGGTGCAGGACATCAAGACCGGCGACAGCATCCTCGCGGCCGGTGCGAGCCTGGCTTGGGAGCCCACGCAGGTCTCCTCTGCCTCCGGCATGCAGACCGCCCAGCCCGCCTTCCCGGTCCTGAACGTCATCTTCCGATACGACGCGGACGACATCCGCGCCCTCCAGGTGACCGACGACACCCTGTTCCTGATGACCACGGGCCTGCTCAAGTCAGCCGAGGTGCTGGTGCCCGGCGACCGGCTGCGCCGCGCCGACGGCGGTGAGGCCGAGATCTTCGGCCCGGTCACCAAAACCCTGTCCGTCGGCGTGCACTCCGTCGAGATGGGCCCGTTCGACGGCGTCAACCTCGACGGCCACCTGCTCAACACCTACGGCGTCGTCACCGCCGACCTCTCAGTGCAGCGCGCGCACAGCGTCGGCGCCCTGCAGAGCACCGACGTCATCGACCCGATCGTCCTGGACGACGGCACCCCGGTGGCGGGCACCGAGGAGTACCTCGCCCAGAACCGGGCGCACAGCACCTTCCTGGAAGACGTCAGGGCGGCCGGTATCAGTCTCCACGCGTCGGCCCTGGAACCGCCCCGGCCGCTGGTCACGATCCCGCCCGGGGCGAAGAGCTTCCTCAGCAACGCCCAGGCCGAGCAGATCCGCGACGCCGCCCCGCGGTTCCCCTCGACCAACACGTTCCGCGTCACCGTGACGGAGCGGCTGATCGAACTGGCCCGGCTGCGGCGCGACGACGTGGTCATGCTCGTCGACTGGAACGACAGCCTGCCGGGCGCGTACGCGTGGACCCAGCTGCGGCAGAGGTACGTGGTGGTGTCCGGCGGTCTGCTGCGGATCAAGTCGCTCACCGAGGCCGGGCTCGCGCTGGTGCTCTCCCACGCGCTGGCCTACCACGAGGGCGCCGTGTGCGTGGGCGAGGCCGATCACGCGGCCATCGACGGCCTGCGGCGGATGTGGACGCTCTCGGTCTTCCCGACGATGTGCGAGCGGGGCGTCGAGGAGATCAAGACCATCTTCGGTTACGTGGATGGGGCCGCCGCCGGGGAGGACCCGGCGGACCGCTGCGAACAGCCGTCGCTCGACTGCCGGATGAAGGCCTACGTCGCCGCCATGGGCATGCAGCCGGTGCCCGACTGCGCCCTGAGCGCCCCTCCGCAGGGAGGCTGACGGAATGTTGGCAGAACTCGAGAAGAGGCTGGACGGCCTGGAGTGGGAGCAGGCCCGGGCGGCGGCGGGGGAGTACGTCGGGCTGCCCAGCCCGCTCCCCGCACCCGCGCTGCGCCGGGCCATGGTCGAGGACACCTACTGCTTCGTCCTGCTGGCCTTCCGTGGGAACCAGTCGCAGCTACGCGAGTTGGTGGACCACCCCGACAACCGTCCGTACGAGCTGCCCGAGGACTCCGCTCCGGGCGCCACGACCGAGGTGGCGGCGACGGAGACGGCGAACCGCTCCACCGCCGGGCTGGTGGTCGAGGCGGGCAAGGCGCTCAACCGCTGGGCGGCGGCTGGATTCCGCACCGTGGACCCGGAGACGTACGAGCGACGGACGGCGGCCTGCGCGGCCTGCCCCGAGCTGACCGAGCCGCCGGTCAAGTGGGTCTACAAGGTGGTCATGGCCAAGGGGAGCGACGACCGTGTCTGCGGCGCCTGCGGGTGCGTGGCCTCCCGCAAGGCCCGCCTGGTCAGCGAGCAGTGCCCGCGCCGTGATCCGGCAGAGCCCGAGCTGACCCGCTGGGGCGAGCCGTTCGCGGTCTGACGGGGGGGTGGGGCGTGAGCGACGGCGGCACGAGCGGACCGGGCACAGCCGGCGCGCTCACGTTCCCCCTCCGGCTGCGCTGCACCAGCACGGGCGAGCTGCTGGCCGCCGAAGGGCTGGAGAACGCCGTGGCACGCGCCTTGGGCCGGGCCTTCGACCGCGCCCGGCAGACGCTGCCCGCGTCCGCCGTCATTCTGCAACCGCCGGAGCTGGTCCGGGGCGAGTTCACCCCGGACCAGCAGGCCGCGCTGCTCCAACGGCTGAGCCAGGCAATCGGGCAGGCCGCCCGGGCGCAGTCGCTGCCGCTGGCGCCCGCCGACACTGGCGTGCGCAGGACGGCGGCGGGGCGGGCGGCGCCAGTGGAGACATGGCATGTCCGGACCGCGGTGCAATTCCTCCTCACGCCCCGGCAGTTCTTCGAGATCCGCCAGAAGCACGCGGCGCAGGACAGCGGTGCGACCGACCCGGTCGACCCACTGGAGGTCTACTTCCCGCTGCTCGACCAGCCGGTGCCGGCGACCGCATGGGTGACCGAGGTGCTCGCGGAACGCGAGGTCCACGAGCACAACCGGGAGGTCCTCGGCCGCTTCGCCGCGACCCGGCGGCCCGACGAGTACATCTGGTCGGTGCACGGGTGGGACGAGCTGCGCGCGCAGTTCGCGGCGGCCGACCCCCAGATCGCTGGCCCCATCCCGGAGTTCGGCCGACGGGGCTTCGTCGAGGAGCGGCACGGGCCGACGGAAAGCACGCGGCAGGAGGTCCTGCGACCCGGCGCGTGGACGCTCTCGGTCTTCCTGCCGCTGCCGAGCATCGTCCTCGCCGACCTCGTCGAGCTGGGGCAGGTCGGCGCCGTCGACGTACCGATGCGCGAGGCGGCCGCGCTGGGCACGGCGGCGGACTTCGCCGCCGAGGCCGGGCTTGACCTGTCCGCCGCCGTGCGGGAGGCGCCGGACGTGCCGGTCGCCGTGGTTGTCACCCCGTTCACGGTCCGGCGTCGGATCCACGAGCGCGCGCTTGCCGCCCTGTTCGTACAGTACCGGCGCGAGCAGTTCGGCGGCGGCCGGCTCGGCGCGGTCGTACCGCTCACGCAGTCCGCGACCCCTGCGCTTGGCCCGGTCCTGCGGTCCTTCCTGGCCGCGCGGGCCACCTCGGGCGGACCACCGGTGGGCGGTTTCTGGCTGCCGGGCAGCACGGGCGTGAACCTCACCCCGCTGGTCGGGGACGTGCGCAAGCAGACGCTGCGCACGGCGAACGCGGACTTCATCTCCGCCGAGGCGGCCGAGGCGGAGCGCATCCTGCGGACGGAGAACGGCATCTGGAGCGCCGATCGGGACGACGTGCTGCGTGGCTTCCTCACCCGGTGGACCACCAAGGTGCACGACCCGGAGCTCTTCGGACTGCTACTGGACGAGCTGGAGCGGCGCGACAGGCTCGACGCGTTCGTGCGTGCGGTCCGCGGTCTTCCGTTGACGGACACACCGCTGAAGCGGGAGGTCGCCGCGCTGGCGGACCGGGATCCGCGGATCGCGGCGGTGGCGGGGGACATCGAGTCCCTCGTCCGCGAAATCGGGAAGCACCACTACGACGTGGACGCCCAAGAGATCCTGATCGGCCGGGACCCGGGGCGCATTCTCCACGCGGCGGGCCGGAGCAGCGACGACAGGGCCGGCGTGGTGGCGGTGGTGGAGCCATATTACGCCGAGTCCTCGCGGGTCCTCCAGCCGAAGCAGGAGATCCTGGACCGCCTCCGCGAACCGACCCGCAAGAAAGTGTCCGAGCTGATCGGGCGGATGGTCTGCCGTCCGGGCGAGCAGATGACCCGTGAGGAACTGCTGCACAGGGCCACCCAAGAGGCCGCCAGGGAACTGCCGCCGCTGGAGGAGAAGGACCTCGTGAAGGTCACGCTCCTCAAGTCCGTGCGGGTGCTGCGGCTGGAGCGCCGCCGGGAGCGCGGGATCGACGAGGTCTACGTGCACTACCAGCCGGTGCAGAAGGTCGGGGACAACCCGTGGATGCCGGCAGGGGACGTGCGCGTCCAGGTGCCCGCCGCCTTCGAGGCCTACCTGACGACCTACCACCTGCAGCACCTGGAGAGCGCGCTCACTGTCCTCATGATGGGCGAGGCGGTCGTCCTCGGCGGTGTGATGATCGTTGAACTGGGTGTCGCCACGGTCGGCCAGCTCTTCTTCTTCGTCAGCATGCAGGTGGTCGTCTACCACTTCACCACCGACGCCGAGGACCGGACGCTGGAGGGCTATCTCGGCGCCGCGCTCAAGGGCGAGCTGGACGCGGTCGGCTTCAAGGGCCTGTCCGGCGTGGTCAGCAAGCTCGGCGGCTTCGCCACCGGCCAGCTGATCACCCGGGAACTGGTCGGCAAGGTCGCGGCCAAGTGGATCGTCTATGGCCTGCGCGGCGTCGCGACGGCGGCTGGGGTCGGCGGCCTGGAGGCCACCTACCAGTTCGGCGACGACCTGGTGCACTACTCGCACTGCAACGGCTGGTCCGACCCGGGCAGATACTGGGACCGCTTCACCACCGGCTTCGCCATGACGCTGGCGTTCGAGTTCCTGGCGGTGCCGGTCCTCGCCCCGCCCGTGCGCCTCGCGCTGGAGAAGGCCACGACCGCGACGCAGGCGGCACGTGCGCTGCGGGCGAGCGGCAAGCCGCTGCGCGAGATCGCCAGGCTGCTGCTGCGAGGCGCGGAGGGGGTTGAGGCGGCGGTCGGCCGCGCGGTCGGGAACGAAGCCGGGCCCGCGATCGCCAGGGGATTCCGGCAGAAGGTCGGCGATGTTCTGAAGGCGCTCGGCCGGGAGTACGAGACCCGCGCCGCCGAGTCGCTGGCGGAGGTGTACGGGCCCGAGCCCGTCGTCGAGGTACCCGGCAGGCTCCCTGAGACGCAGCCCGAGGCACTGCCCGAGACGCAACCCGAGACGCAACCCGAGGCGCTGACCGAGACGCAACCCGAGACGCAGCCCGAGACGCAACCCGAGGCACTGACCGAGGCGGCGGCCCCGGAGAGCGCCGGGGGCGGGGCGCCGGGGCAGGTGCCCGAAGAGGCCCGACCGGTCGAGCCGGAGGCGCCGCTCGCGCCCGCCCCGCCGCCCGAACGGCTCGACGATGTCCTGCGCAGGCTTGCGGACCGCGGTATCACCAGAGGGGACGTGCTCGCCTTCAAGGGGCCGCGGAGCCGGCCCTCGGCCCAACTCGCCCGCCGGATCGAGCGGTTGGTGGAGCAGTACGGCTCCGACGAGGTCCGGGCGCTCGGCCGCCGGATGGCGCTGGGCAACGTCTATCTGAGCGAGGAGATGGTCACGGAGATCCTGGAGCACATGCCGAAGGACAGGCTCGATGCGGCGATCGTCGAACGAAAGTTCGAGGGCGCTGTCAGGCGGCGCATCGCGGCCCACGACGAAAAGCTCGGCAGGATCGTCCAGCAGTCACCACCGGGCTCCGCGGCGGCACCGGTCGGCGCTCTCAACAAGGCGCTCGGGCGGGGTGAGGAGGTGCGCGGTCTGGCCGAGACGGTGCTGGAGGCGTGGCGGTCCGGACACACGCTGCCCGAGCGCGGTCTCAGGTTCTCCGTGCCCCGGCCGGAGGAGCCGCGGCTGGTCGCCGCGATGCGACGGCTGGAGAAGGCGATCGACGCGTACCGCAGGAATCCACGCGGTGATGCGGCGTCGGCGGCGGCTGCCGCCGATCTGCTCCAGCGAGAGTACGCCGCCGCCAATGAGGCGCTACGGCGGGCCGCGGGCGACTTCGACGTGGTGGTCACCGGAGACGTGCTACCGGGCCGGCTCCTGCCCGCCGGGGCGACGCCGCGTACGGGCGCTGCCGCCGAGGCCGCCGCCCGGGCCGATGCGATCCGCGCCGCGCTCGCCGCCGACCCGGCTCTGGCTGGTCTCCCTCGCCCCCAGCTGCTCGACCAGCTCCATCTCGGCGAGCTCGACGTCCTCGCGAGCGGGACACTGCGGGAGCCGGTCGGGCGCGAGGGCCTGGAGCGGGTCCTGCTCAGCCCGAACCAGATCCGGGAGCTGAAGACGGCGCCGCCGGAGCTCGCGGCCCGCCTCGCGGGCTTCCTCGAGGGCTGGCAGCGTGCCCACCTGATCGGGCCGGGATTCGGCAGCGAGCTCATCGAAGGGATCATGCTGGCGCCCGAGGGTGTCAACCAGCTGGTGCAGAACAAGGGCTTCGAGAACGTGCTGCGCAGCGCGCACGAGACCAGGGCGCAGGTCCCGCTGACCGCCACGGCCAAGGGCCGACGGCTGGCGGTCCCGCTCGCGGACGGCACGACCGAGGTTGTCGATCTCCTCACCTCCGTCCACTACGAGGTGCCGCGCCCGGGCCGACCACCGGTCGTCTTCGACATCGCCGTTCGGCCTGACGGCAGTTGGACGGCGACCCACCACGGCACCCTCGACGGCCTCTGGCCCGCCGACGTCCCACTGGCGGGGGCCCGATGAACGACTGGCCCTTCGTGGAGGAGTCCAGCATCTGCCGTCGGCGTTGCTGGTCGACATGCCGCTCGCGGTTCCGCTGTTCGCGGTGAGCCGGATGACGCTCAGCGAGTCGTAGGCCCTGCCGCCGGTGGGCGCCGCCGCGTTCCGGGCTGCCACGAGCGCGTCCACAGGCACGGTCTCGCTCAGCTCCCTGCCGGCCGGGCCGCAGCCGCTGCTCTGGAAGAAGGACCTCGAACTCTTCGCCGCGTCGAGCCGCACCGGCGGGTCGCTCGGCGCCCGCACTGGCGGCAAGGTCGCCGGTGTCACGCTGGTGAGCACTCTGGTGTCAAGTGGCTGATGCTGGACGAGCAGGAGATCGACCGCTCTCCGATGGACCGCGTGTGCCACCCCAAGACCGCGCAGAAGCTCATCCCGATGATGCGGGACAAGGAGACGTCCAAGGTCCTCGCAGCTCACCTTGCACTCGTTGCCACAGGTCCAAGGCCCACTCCCGCACCTGGACCACCGTTTGGGTGATGTCGGGTCGTTCGGCTGAGCGTTGAGCCCTCTGCGCTGTACTGCCGTCACCGTGAGGTACTTGACCGACGCCACGCCCGGCTGGCGCGGCGGGTCGAGATCCCTCGACCGGGTCTTCGTCATGTGAGTGGTGTCCGGTACCTCTTCCCTCTCCGCCGAGACGAGAACCTCGCGCGCCCGGAACTAAGCCCGGGTAAGCCGGGCGTTCGGTAAGGCACGTCGTCCGCCATGCCCGCCGCCGCTACACCGCCCTGGCTGTCGACGGCGACATCAGGGACATCAAGGCCGGTGTCGACTCATATCCTGGCTGGACACGTACGAGATCATCCTGCAGGACACCAACCAGAGCGACCTGGACCGCTGGCTCGTTGATCACTCTTCCCTGGGCCGGACCGTCGTCACGTTCACCCAGTGGGCGGTGGCCCGACGCATCACCGGCAAGCTCGCCATCTCCCGACCACCCAAGAAAAACTCTTCCGGGTTCCTGGACGAACAAGATCTACAGGACCAGCTCCGACGCTGTCTCAATGACTACACCAGTCCGCGAGAAGCACGCATCATCGGTGCCCTGATCAGCCTCTACGCCCTCCCGACTCACGGATGAGGGTCAGTAGTTCGGCAACGGAAACGGCTACCTCTTCCCAGGCAAAACGCCGCGCAGGCCACAGATCATTTTCAGCGTTGCCGCTCCAGGGTGAGGACGGCGGCAGAGATTGACGACAGGCGGTTGTGGCTGCAACGGGCCCGACGGAAGATCCGCCAGAACTTCAGTCTCGCGACGCTTCGTCGACAGGTGCTCGCGCCGCTGACAGCGCCCGATTGATCGCCCGATGTAGGCGCGGTCAGCGAGGACGGGAACGCCCTGGCGTTCGCACGACTGTCACCGACCCGTTCGCACTCGAGGAGAGTTCCGTCGAGCAGGACGTACTCGGGGTCGGTCACCCGCAGGACGCGCAGCAGGCCGGGCGCCCGGCGGGACAGGTGGTTCACGACTGCGGTGACGTAGGCATGGGCGGTGCCGACGGATATGCCGAAGCCAGCGGCGATCTGTGTCAGCGGGGCGCGACGGCGAAGGTAGACCAGGCCAACGAGAGCACGCTGGTGAGTAGGGAGCTTGCAACGGCGGTCACCCTCACGAGTGACGAAGAGCATGGTTACCCACTCGACAGCGCTTGGCAGGTCGAGCGCGGTAGGAGAGGGAACCAACGAGGTTCCTGCGCTGATGAGTTGAGACGTCGAACAACCTCTCTCAACGGCACAGGAACGTGTGCGTTGAGGGACACCAGCCCGACACCTGATCAGTGACCACCCTGAAGACGCTCACGGAACGCGGCCAGCACCCACCACCTGCTTCAGTAGCGCGGCCTGCCTGTCAGCATCCGCAACACCACCATGATTGAAGCAGCCACCAACCTCCCACCCGTCGTGGTCGCCGACCTCTTCGGCATGAACATCACACGGCCCAGAGATGGGCGGACCACGCCTAGGATGACTGAAGTACCTACCTTGCGGCCCGCGTGATTACCAAGTCCCGGCAGCGCAATGCCGCCCAGTACCGATAGGACCCCGGAGCTGACCGTCGTCCGGACGGGGCAGGCCACGACGCCATCTGGGTGTGTCGGAGTGCGATGTCGGCATGATCTCCGCAGCGTGGTGTGTGACCACCCCAAGCCGTGTGCTGACCCACGCAACGCGCGTGTCGCCACTCGGCACCGATGCAGAGGGACGACATGCCCATACGCAGAAGACCTCCAGCGCGCGCAGCCGCTGCGGCTGCCATATGCCTCACCAGCCTGACCGTGATGAGTGCAGGCACGGCCACTGCCCACGGTACGTCGGACGGAGCGGCCGCTCGCATGAAAGCCGCAGCGCAGGCTGACGGCCCCGCGCCCAGCACCAGCCCACGTGATCTGCCGCAAGGAAGAACGCCCAATGGGTCCGCAACACCGACGCGGCAGCAGCCCGCAAGGCACACCATCGTCCCCGGTGACACGTTGTGGGACATCGCCCAGCAGACCGTCGGCAACCCCCGGCTGTGGGCAAACGTCTACACGCTCAACCAGCAGACCATCGAGGACGAAGCACACCGACACGGATACGCCTCCAGCGACCGGGGCCACTGGATCTTCCCCGGAACCGTGCTGACGCTGATCCAGGAAAAGCAGAAGCGGCCCAACCCTGCCACGGCAGCCCGCCGCCCTGGTCCAGGGTCATCCGCAGCAAAAACGGCACTGGCGAAGCTTCAGAACAGGATCCTCGATTACGTCGCCCAGAACGGCACTACGTACTCGTTCGGCAACGGACTGGACGCTACCGGCAGGATCGTGCTCGACACAGATGCTCCGGTGAACGTAGTTTCCCAACTGACCGACTTCTCCAGCGAGCCAGCGAACGAGGCCCAGGCAATCCGCAACGTGCGGGTCAACCGCGTCTCTACCCGCAACCTGCAGTCCCGCCTGAACGATGAAGCCCCGTTCAAGGGTGGTGGGGGTATGGCGTCGTCCCCCCTCCCGACCGGCGAGCAAATCGAGTGTTCCATGGGCTACGCGGTGGAGGACTCCGGTGGGAACAAGTTCATGGTCACTGCCGGCCATTGCTATGAGAACGGCGTGACGGTCTATACCAGGACCAAGAACCACACTTACGGCACCGTCTCCGACCGGCGCCTGCCCGACAAAACAGGTGACCTCATGGACGCGGAACTCGTAAGTGGGAAAGACTACCTCGGACAGATCTTCACTGGCGGCGTCAACAGCACTACCACCATCCCGGTTGTAGCGGCCGAAGGTGTCACCGAGGGCGGACTCTACTGCTACAGCGGTGCCACCACCGGGGAATCCTGCGGGCACACTGTATCCTCGGCCGACTGGATGTCATGTGCGGAGAACGGTTGCGTTTGGCCCGCCAGCGTCTTCGGTGGTGGATCACGTCTGCCGGACCATGGGGACTCGGGCGCCCCGTTCTACACACTGGACCACGCCGGTAACGCCGTCATCCGCGGTCACGTCATCGCGGGCAACATCTTGCACGGTTTCGCTGAGCCCTGGACAGAAGTGGCTGCCACGTACGGAGTCCACATCGCCCCGGTCGAGGTCCCGCACGGCCCGGGCGCCTGAATGATCAGGGGGCAGTGCCAGTCCCGGTGCCTTGACGGCACAGTATGAAGCGGTCGCGGTCGAGGGCATCCGCACCTCGACCGCGACCGTTTCGTACTGTGCCGTCCCGCTTTGCGCAAGAACAGGAACTGATCGGCTCGTTCGGGTTGGTGGTTGGTGTTCGCTCTCTCACCGGTATTGTTTTTCTGCTGTGTGGTGGGGTGTTGGCGGACCGGCTGCCGCGCGGTCCGCTGCTGGTCGGCAGCAGCGTGGTCAGTGCCGCGAGCCAGGCGATGACCGCCGTCCTGGTCCTCACCCACAACGCCGCCATCCCTCTGCTCATGGCGCTTGCCGCGGTCAATGGGGCGTCAAGTTCTTGCTACCAGCCCGCCGCCCAGGCCCTGCTGCCCCAGACCGTGCCGGCCGAGTCCCGCCGCGCCGCTCTCGCGCTCTCCCGGATCGGGGGCAGCAGCGCGATGATCGCGGGCGCCTCGCTGGGCGGCGTACTGGTTGCCGCGGTCGGCTCAGGTTGGGGCCTGGCTGTTGACGCGTTCAGTTTCGCGCTCGCCGCCGCCTTCTTCGCGCTGGTCCGCATCCAGGTTGCGCCGCCCGCGCCCAGCCCCGGCGTGGTGCATGAACTGCGCGTCGGTTGGCAGGAGTTCACCTCACGCACCTGGGTGTGGGTGATCGTGGTGGCTTTCTGCTTCCTCAACGCCGGCCTGACCGCCTCGTTCACCGTCCTCGGCCCGGCCGTCGCCGACACCACCGGGATCGGCCGCACCGGCTGGGGTCTGGCCGTCGCCGCGTCCTCGCTCGGCGCGGTTGCCGGCGGCGTACTGTCGCTGAGATGGCGGCCCCGGCGCGCGATCCTGGTCGGCTGCACGCTGATGGGCCTGACGGCGATGACCCCGCTGCTGCTCGCGCTCGCCCCGTACACCTGGGCGCTGGTCGTGGCCAACTTCGTGGCGGGCGTGGCTGTCGAGCAGGCCGGCGTCGCCTGGTACTCGACCCTCAACGAGCAGATACCCGAGGACCGCCTTGCCCGCGTCTACGCCTATGACGACCTCGGCTCCTACCTCGCGCTCCCGCTCGCCCAGTTCGCCGCCGGACCCGCCGTACTCCTCCTCGGTCTCCACGCCACCCTCTACGTGGCCGCCGCGCTCATCCTCCTCGCCACCCTCGCCATGGTCGCCACCCCCTCCATCCGCATGCTGGCCCCGAAGACCGCAGAACCGCTGCCCATCTCGGAAGGTCCGGCACCTGGCTGAGCCACTCGTTCCTGACGCGCAAGTAGACAGGGACAGGTGACGGTTCGAGGATGCGCCGGTTGAGGGGTTGTTTGGTGGTTTCTTCGGCGGCGCACGGGAGATGGTGTTTCTCTCATGATGTCGGCATCGGCCGCGAGTCCGCGACAGCGGTGTTGCAGTGTTCCCGTCTTTACGTCCTTTTTTCATTCGGGTCTGTCCGTTCCCTCGTTGCGGGTGGGGCCGGCTGTTTGCCGATGTCTGCCGGTCGGTGTTCGCAGGCCAGGGAGAACGCAGGCCCGACAGGTAGGCGGGACATCGGTCGTATGCACAGGCGTGCGGGTTTCTTCGGCCCGGGTTGTCCAGTGGGCGGGTGCCGCGTTCGAGCCGTACCGGCTGGACGGGCCGTCTGAGAGCCCGTCCGGCACCGTCGGGTGCCGTGGTGGGTGAGGGCTGTCCGTGCGGGGCGCGCGGGCGGTTCTAGACGGCGTACGGGACGCCGTGGTCGAGTACCTCGATCTGGCTGCCCTTGGGGCCGAGTCCGCGGAGCAGTTGGAGGTGGAGTTCCTGGTGGGCCGGGGCGAGTCCGGCCTGGTGGATCGGGATTGCCAGCTCGGGCTTGACGGATCGCAGGTAGTCGATGGCCTCGCCGATCTTCATCCACGGCCCGCCGATGGGCAGCAGCAGCACCTTCACGGGTCCGGGCGGCGGGAGGAAGGCGTCGCCCGGGTGGAACACGCCGTCGACCAGGTAGCCGGTGTTGGCCATGCCAGGGAGGTCGGGGTGGATGACGGCGTGCTCGCCGGCCACCGCGTCGACGCCGTCGGGTACCGAGCCGAACCGGACGGCGGGGTTGGCGGTGAGGAGTTCGGGGAGGCGGTCGGGGTCGTGGTGGTCGGGATGGTCGTGGGTGACCAGCACCGCGTCCAGGTTGCGCAGGGTCTCGAAGCCGGTGGACAGGGTGCCGGGGTCGAGCAGCACTTCCTGGTCTGTGGAGAGCAGGACGCAGGCGTGGCCGAAATGGGTGATCTTCATCGGTTCCTCGTCGGTGCGGCGAAGGTTCATGGGGCGTGCGGGAGGGGGTCCTCAAGGGCGGCGATGCGGTGGATCAGCCGTAGGACTCGTCGGGGGCCACTTCGATGTCGAGCACGAGCGGTTCGGACCGCTGTGCCAGGGACGGCAGGATCTCGTCCAGGGCCGCCGTCAGCTCTTCGTGGGTCGTGATCCGCCGGGCCGGGCAGCCCAGGCCGCGGGCGATGTCGCAGATGCGGACCTCGGTGAAGGAGGGCCAGGGTGCCTTGCCCCGCCCCGACTTCTCGGCGAGCCGGTCCATGATGGCGTACCCGCCGTTGGCCAGGACGAGGAAGAGCGTGCCGACCTGGTAGTGGGTGGCGCTCCACAGGCCCTGGATCGCGTAGAGCGACGAGCCGTCGCCGAGGACGGCGACCACGGGCCGGTGCGGTGCGCCCATCTTGAGACCGATGGCCGCGGGTAGCCCGAAACCGAGCCCGCCCGCAGCGGCGCTGACGAATCCGAGGGGAGCGCGGGCCGGCACCCGGCGGTGGAGTTCGGGGCGGCTGGACGGGGACTCCTCGACGAGGACGGTGTCGGGTGGCAGATGCTGGGCGAGCAGGTCGAACACATGGGCGGGGCGCAGCGGGCCGCCCGGTTCCGGCAGAGGCGCAGCCTGTGGGGAGGGCCGCCCGGACCGTGTTCCCTCGCGCGGGCGGACCCGCTGGGCGATCCGGTGGCAGACGGCGGCCGGGTCGGCGATGAGCGCCACGTCGGCCACGCTGTGGTGGGCTTCGTCCGCGTACGGGGTCACCTGGAGGACCGTCATGCCGTCCGGGACGAGTTCGCCGGGCTCGCGTGGGTACTGCCGCAGGACCGGCGCACCGACCACGAGGAGGACGTCGTGCCCGGCCAGCGCGGCGCGCACGCCGGACCGGCCCGCCGGGAGATGGCCCGCGAACGACGGGTGGTCCTGCGGGAATCCGGCGCGCGAACCGAAGGGCTCCTGCCACACCGGTGCCCCCAGACGCTCGGCCAGCTCCACCAGAGCCGCCCAGGACGCGTCGTCGTCGGTGCCTGCGCCCGCGACGATCACGGGGGAGCGGGCCAGGTCGAGGAGTGAGGTGAGGTCGTCGGCGGCGTCCGTCCCCGCCGGGGCCGGCCTGTGGACGACGGGCGGGGCCGCGCCGCGGATCGGGTCGGCCTGCTGTTGCCAGTCGTCCATGGGGACCACGACGATCGCCGGGCCCGCCCCGGCCATCGCTTCGTGGTGGGCGCGGGTGACGGCGGCCGGCACGTCCTGGGGCCGGGCCGGGTGGTTCGTCCATACCGGATACTCGCCCAGCAGCCCCTCCAGCCGGCCCGCGAGGAACGGGTCGTAGGCGAGATGGCGCCGGTCCTGCTGGCCGACGACGACCACGAGCGGCACGCGGTTGGTGCGCGCGGTGGCCAGCGCGCCCGCGGCGTTGGCCAGGCCCGCGGTGGTGTGGAGGTTGACGAACGCGGGGCGGCCGTGGGCCATCGCCCATCCGGTGGCCATGCCGACGACGGAGCCCTCGTGCAGGGCGAGGCGGAAGTCGAGGTCGTCGGGCAGGCCGGTCAGGAAGTCGATCTCCGTCGACCCCGGGTTGGCGAAGATGGTGGTCAGCTGGAACCGACGCAGTACTCCGAAGACGGCGTCACGGACAGTGGGCATGCGGGTTTCCGATCTGTTCGCGTCTGTTCTGGATGCCGGGGGTCAGATCGGGTAGTGCCGCTCGCCGGACTGGACGGTGACCCAGCGCAGTTCCGTGAACTCCTCCAGCGCGGCCCGGGAACCGAACCGTCCCCAGCCGCTGGCGCCGACACCGCCGAAGGGCATCTGCGGTTCGTCGTGCACGGTCGGGCCGTTGATGTGGCAGAGCGGAGCGAGCCTGGGCGCAAAGCCCGCCACGCCGGCCGCCAACTGACGTGCTCAGTCACAAAGCAGGTGCTGGGCCTACGGCCGGCTTGAGGTCAGTAGTCGAGGTCGAGGTAGTCGATGTCGTTGAGGGTGACGTCGGAGAGTCCCATGGCGCGGGCTCCGCCGTCCTGGAAGTAGATCTCTTTGAATCCCTCGGCGATGATCTGGCGCATCTGCTGGTCACCGGCGCCTGTGTCGCGGGCGTCGAAGAGGCGCTGGGCGTATTGCGGGGGGAGGTGGACGGTGAGGCGGCGCAAGCGTCCGTCGTCTGTGGTGCCGATCGGTGCGGTGTACCCGAACCGCGCCCTGGTCTCCACCGTGATCCCGCCGCTGCGGGCGGCTTGTTGCTGCCGGCGTTTGCGGACCCGGGGCTGCCATCGCTGCCGTACGGCGGCGTCGATCCGTTCGGCGATGGCCCGGGGCGGGTGCTTGCGTTCACCCTTGCGGTAGCGCTCCACCGACCGCTGGCTGACGCCGATCTCCTCGGCGACGGCCCGGGTCGTCTTGAGCTGCTTGATCAGGTAGCCGATCTGGCTTTTGAGCGTCCTGGGCGGCTGGCGGGTGAAGCTCTCCTGGCCGGCCCGCTCGATGGCGTCCTCGATCTCTGCCACGGCTCAGCCCTCCTCGGCGGTGGGGTCTTGGCCGCCCGTGTCGGCCGGCGGGAACCAGGTCTTGTGCGTCGGGCCGGTGTCGGGCACTGGCCTACTCTCCTTCGTCCAGGACGGCGTCGCCGCCCTTGATGTGACGGGCGGGGTTGTAGCCCTGTTCCATCACGTCGACCGCCCACAGCATGGTCTGGACGCCTTCCAGCTTGGCCAGGCCCGGCGTGGGCCCGAGGCGGAACCCGCCGGGCTGCGGCTTGCCGGACGCGGCGTACGGCAGGAAATCCAGCGGCGAGGCGCCCGGGCTGGGGTAGACGACGCAGTCGGAAAGCACGGCGAGCGGGTACAGGCCCGTCAACTTCACCATGGTGGTGAGCTTGCGGTGCATGTTGACCCGTGCCTTGGAGATGACGGCGGCACGGACATCCGGACGCCAGGTGGGGCGCTGCAGGGCCGGCCACCGCTCGCCCTCCTTGTAGCGCTTGCCCTGGGGGCGCTCGCGGAGTTTGCCGACGCCGCCCTTGACGGTGGCCTTGATGGCGGCGAGGACGGCCGCCATCGCGGGGTCGACGTCCTTGTGCCGCTCCATCGCGGCGAGGAACTCCACGTCCGTGAGGTCCTTGGTGACGCCGAGGTCGGCGAGAGTGTCGGCGTAGGCGTTTTTCAGACGGTCGTGCCACGGGTCCAGGTACGCGCCGGTCTCCCGGCGCAGATACCCCTCCAGCGGAGCGACGTTGTGGCCGAGCTCCTGGGCGTAGGCGACGGTGTGCGTCTGGTACCAGGCAGGTCCCGTCGGCCGCGAGCCGTCCGGCGTGAACGGCGAGGGCAGGCGCGGGTCCAGCCCGATGCGGGACAGGTCGACCAGCCAGCAACCGGGGATCTTCGGGTTGAACGCCGGGGCGCGAAAGTGGTCGGGCGCGCTGAGGCCGACGACCAGGCGGGCCGCGGCGGCGAGGAAGGCGGTGTTCAGGTCGAGGCCGACCGCGTACGGCAGCATGCACTCCTCATCTGTCAGCAGGCTGACGTCGCGCACCCACTGGTACGCCTCCTCGTTCAGGAACCCGCCGCTCCAGCCGCTGTCGATGACGACGGGGTGCTCGGGCGTGGCCTCCGGCGGCGCCGGGTCCATCGGGTCCGTCCCCAGCGAGCCGGGGTTGTGGCCGGGCACCCAGTTTCCGCTCGCTTCGTCGCGTACCGCGCGGGTGGGCGGGCGCAGCGCCGTCATCAGCTCCAGTCCGCAGACGGCCGTCGACCCGCGCGGGGGGATGACGCGGGTGGCGTACACCCCCAGGACGCGGGCGACGTCGGCCGGTTCCATCTCCGCCACGCCGGGCCAGGACCGCTCATCGAGGGCGTCCCACGACAGGATCGCCAGCTGCACGCACTGCCGCCGCGCCCCCTGCGCGTTGCGGTAGATCCTTACCCACGGGCCGAACCCGCGCTGGGTGAGCCGCCACTTCGCCTCCACCACCTGCTTGACCACCGGATGATCCTCCGGCAGCCGCAGAGAACGGCGCTGCTCGTGACCTTCCAGGTGTTCCGGGAGTCCGAGTTTCACGGCGGCCGCGGCGGTGAGGACGATCAGCGGGTCGCTGTCCTTGCCGTTGCGGTGCAGACGCGGCGCGCCCAGACCGGCCTCGCGCAGCGTCCACTCCACCAGCTCCACCACGGTGGCCGCCGGGCAGTCCAGCACGATCCCGTCGATGCCGTAAGCGGAGCCGTCACCGTCCAGCACGGCGAGCGGCCCGTGAGGGAAACCCGGGTCCAGCGCGGGCTTGGCCGCCTTCTTCACCGTTGGGCGACGCGACGCTGCGGCGGGCCGGGGGGCGGCGGGATGCGGTGCTTGCGCAGCCGCAACGTGGGGTGTCTGCGGGGCGTCCGCCGTCGCGGACGCGGCCGGCCCGCCAGAGTCCGCCGGCACCGCCGCGCCAGCGGCACCATGGGCCGGGTACTTCGCGGCCCACCCGTTCAGCAGCCGCTGGTAGGCATCCAGCCGCGGCGACTTCGGCTCGCTGCGGCCGTTCTCCCAGTTCTTCACCGACTGGGTCGTCGTCTTCAGCGCTGTGGCCAGGCGGGCCTGGGTGATGCCGGCGGCCTCACGCAGCCGGGCACGCTCCGCCGGAGGCGGCAGATGCGGCTCCTCGTTCAACAGAGCATCGACGGACGCGAACAGCTCTTCCTCAGATGCCACCCCTGCACCTCCACTCCGAAAGATCCGGAAACGTAACCACGAACTTATCCCATTCCTTAACCCGCTGACGGAGCGTGTTCGGCGCGCCTGGTGATCTTCGGGGTGGTTGCGGGTGCAGGGCCAGTGCTGGCTTCTGGGCGTACGCACCGCTTGCCCGCCCCGGGCCGGGCAGGCCCGCTTGTTGAGGCCGGCGACTGGGCGCGCTGCCCCGCAAGGTGTGCGCAGAAGACGAACGGCGCCACCACGCCCAGGCCCTGGACACGTGCCTGGCTCATCCGGATGACTGCCTGAGAGGTTGCGGACGAAGTCCGTCTTCTCCCCTTCGGCACCCTGGCCGCCCGCCCGGATGCTGCAGTGGTCCACCCGCTCCGGGACCTTGCCTCCAGGCACCGCCACCGCCCCTGCCCAGAGCAGGCGCTCCCGTGACGCAGCGCAGGAACGCGGAGATGTCAGTGCCTGCTTCTAGGATCCACCGGATACACACCGGTTCACGGAGGTTCCCCGCATGCCCATCACCGCGCCCGACTACTCCCGGTACTTCACCGACGGGACCTCCTTCGCTTGCGGACGCGACCTGACCGGAACGCTGTCCGTGGTGCGCGTGGGCGAACTCACCCTGCATTCGGGCCAGGTGGTGGCGTGCGACCCGTTCGTGTACCTGGGCAGCGGGGACGTACCACCCTTCACGGTCGCGGTGGAGCCCGGCCGTTACGCCGTGGACGCTGCCGTCGCCACGCTGGTTCGTCCAGGCGCGGAGTCGGGGCCCCACCCGCACACTCGCGTCGCGGCCGCCCGGCTGGTGATACGTGACGTGGAGGTGGCCGGGTGGGAGCTTGCGCTGCTGCCCGGACAGGATCCGGCGGAACTGGGTGACGAGCAGTACTTCGGCTACGGCGTGGACGCGGGTACCGGCTGCTTCTACGACGCCTCGGCCGAGAACGCTTTTCCGGGGACGGAGGACGAGGAAGGGGCGGTGTGGGCGGCCATGGAGTCTGCCGGGCACGGACCCGACGTCTTCATGGCCCAAGGCGAGGGCGGCCACAACCTCGCCGGGTTCACGTCCGGGTGGGGCGACGGCGCATATCCGACCTGGATCGGCCGCGCGGCGGACGGCAGCGTCGCCTGCTTCCTCACCGACTTCTTCGTCATACCCCACTCGGCCGAGGCCGACGCGCTGGCTTCGTAGCCCGCGGGGGCGGCGAAGGCCCGCGCCGCACGGCGGGTCCGCCGGTCGAACACGGCGGTCATACCGGAGTGCTCTTTCCAGCGCACCCGAACTGTGGCGCCTGGCAGCCGGGACAGAGGGCGAGGGATGACCGGCTGCACGTCCAAAGCGTCGCGGCTGCCCCACGCCGAGGTGAACCGCACCTCCTCGAAGGGGTGCCCGGGGCCGCGGTGAGGCGCCCGCCGACCTTCCGGGGCGCCTCCGGGCGCAGCCGGCCCGCCTTGCCCGAGGCGGCCGAGGACGAGTTGAGGGGCGGGTCAGGGTGCCGGGGACGGCGCCGATGATCGCTGCCCCCAGGCTCCGGCCCGCTCTGCCTGCGGGCCGCCCGCCGCCCGCTCAGGTGGTGGTGGGGGGCGACGGCGGCCTCCCTGGTGAGGCGCCTTCGTAGCCGGTCGCAGGTTCCCCCGAGCCCGAGTCCCTCGGAGTCCTGCGTGCGTTCCTGGCGATCGAGATTGACAGTCGAAGCCGGATGAGCGCGACACCAGCGCGTGCAGGTGTGCGCGGAAGGGGGGTGTCCGGCTCCTGCCGGGCTCGTGCGTGGGCGGACACGAACGCGTCCACCGCGTCCCGCGCCGGGCGCCGCCTGCGAGCCGTCCGCGGCGATGCCCAAGATCGGCTCGACATCATGATCGCAATGCCGGCCCCCGCGCCGCTACGGCCCTGGCCTACGCCGAGCCGCACCTGCTCATATCCACGCCCAGTGTCACCCGCTGGACCCAAGAGCACGACGGAGAGACGCCGCAGCGTGCACTCGCCCGTCACCACGCTTTGAACAGCAGTGAACAACCAGGCCACAAACGTGTGGGGGACCTCGCCGTTCGGCCGGAGCGTCCTCAGGGAGGCGCACGGTGAGCCGGGCACCGGCCCCAGGCCGTTCGCGGCCTTCCCGGACGCCTCCGGCATGGCGGCCCCGGCCGCGGCGTTCACCGCCGCCGAGGCCCCTGTGCCCTCCGCCGCGCAGCGGTCCGGCCCTGGCCGACCGCAGCCCGCCTCGTCCGCGGCCGCGGACAGGGAGCTGCCGTCGGCGCACAGCGTGCCGACGCGGGCGTTGCCCGGCCCTGCGTCAGAAGGTCAGGTTCCAGGCGTCGATCCTGCCTGTGTCGGAGGCGGCGTTGTCGTTGACGCGCAGCTTCCAGGTGCCGTTCGCGACCTCCGAGGAGGCGTCCACGGTGTACGTCTGGGCGATGTTGTCGGCGCTGCCGCCGGTGTGGTTGTGCAGCGTGTAGACGGTGCCGTCCGGCGCCACCAGGTCGACCTTCAGGTCACCGATGTAGGTGTGCTTGATGTCCACACCCACCTTGAGGGTGGCCGGGGCGTTGCCGGTCACGCCGGTCACGGCGATCGGGCTCTCCACGGTCGCGTTGTCGTTGACGGCGAAGTCCGCGAGGTTCTCGAAGTACGTGCCGGGCGGCGGGGTGGTCCCGACGGCCTTGAGGGCGTCGACCTGTCCTTCGCCGAAGAACGAGTTGCTGGCCGTCGTGCCCGTGCAGCGGCTGTCCGAGGGGCAGGCGATGTCGTTGGCCTGCTCGGCCAGCCTGGCGCGGAGCTGCGCCGGGGTGATGCCCGGGTCGGCGCTGGCGATGAGTGCCGCCACGCCGACCACGTGCGGGGTGGCCATCGAGGTGCCGCTCTTGCTGCCGTAGCCCCCGCCGGGGACGGTGGAGTACACGCTGCTGCCCGGCGCCGCGACGTCGATGACGCCCTGCCCGTAGTTGGAGAACGAGGCCTTGGTGACGCCCGTGCCGTTGGCCGCGACCGTGACCACGCCCGGCAGCTCGGTCGGGATGTCGAGGCAGGCGTTGGTGATGGTGCGGGTGACCGGCGTCGAGTCGTTCGGGCTCGCGGAGTCGGTCGTCTTGTGGGCGAGGTCGTAGTTCTCGTTGCCCGCCGCGGCGACCTGGAGGGAGCCCTTGCCCTCGGCGTACTCCTGGGCGCGCCTGACGCCCTCGATGATGGCGGCCTGGTCGATGTTGTCCGGGCAGTTGAACTGCCACGGGTCCGTGTAATAGCTGTTGTTGGTGACCTTGAAGCCGTGGTCACCGGCCCAGACGAAGCCGCAGATGGTGTTCTCGGCGAAGAAGAAGGAGTTGCCCGGCTCGGCGACCCGGACCGCGGCGATCCTCACCCCGGGGGCCACGCCGACGACGCCCTTGCCGTTCTTGGCCGCGGCGATGGTGCCCGCCACGTGGGTGCCGTGCGTGTCGACGTCCCGCCAGGCGCCGGCACGGGTGTCGGGCTTGCCGTAGGCGCAGGAGACCGAGTCGGCCGCGTCGAAGTTGGGCGCCAGGTCCTGGTGCTGGTCGTCCACACCGGTGTCCAGGATGCCGACCGTGACGGAGGCGGAGCCCGGGTTCACGGCCCAGGCCTGGTCGGCCTTGATCTGGCTCATGTCGGCCCGGACCGGTTCTCCGGCCGGGGTCGAGGCCTGGGCCGGGTTGGCCGGGAGCGCCGGGTCGTAGGCGTCGGCCGGGACGTCCGAGGTGCGCGTGGCGCCGACCTGCTGCACGCCGGCGACACCGCGCATGGCGGCGGCGAATCCGCTGGACGCCGAGTGGGCGACGATCACGCCGATGGCGTCGAAGTCCGAGAAGACGGTGCCGCCGTTGGCCGCGATCGCCGAGCGGACCGCAGAGCTGTCACCGGGGGCGGTGATCACGAGGTAGGCACGCGTGCCGGCCACCCAGGCCGCACTCTGGGATGCCGGCACGGCGGCCAGAGCGTGGGCCTTGGCGGCCGGCGCGGTGGAGGGGACGACGGGGAGCGTGCCCGCGAGGGCGCCCGGGGCGCCGAACGCGAGGGCGGCACCGAGCGTGGTCGCCAGCACCAGCGCGCGTCTGGGTCGGCCGGATATGGGGGGTATCAATGCGTCCTCCGGAGACGGCCCGGCCGCGCCGAGGGCACCGGCCGCGCCGTACGAAACGAATGGTCGATGCAAGATGTCAGGTACATGCCCTTGTACGGAAGTACCTTTCCGCGCAGGGACGTCATAGAGGCATGGCTGAAAAGAGACGCACCCCGGGCATCGAGAGGTCGAGACCTCTCAGGAGCCCGGCGACGCCGACCGCGCCCTGGCATACGCCGCCGACCAGGCGCCGGCCGTGCTGCCCGCACCGGAGCCGGACCCGACCCGAGGCGCTCCCCGGCCATCGCCGCCTCGAGGCCGTTCTGCACGAAGGGCCTGCGGCCCGCATCCACATCACCTACGACGGACCCACCACCGCCACCGATCCCCTCGCCCCCGCCGCCCGAGAGCAGTACACCACCGTCGTCCCCGCCCGGATCAGCGCCGGCACCTGGCCGCAGCCCGCACCGAGCGGACCCGCCCCGAACTCCCCGCCGACGCCGATGAGGTGACCGCGCCCAACATCCACGGAACCTACCTGCCCGCGCTCAAGACCCACCTGCCGTTCGGCCGGCCCGAGCACTCGACCAGCAACCAGCACGACCGGCGCGGGGCCGGCTTCCACCGCGGCACCAGCGCCCCGGCGGAAGCCGCCGCGGACTGCCCGACCGTAGCGAGCCCCAGCTTCCGGGCGTGTCGGGTCGGAGGGATGTCGTCCCGCTGCTTGTCCCCCTTTTCCTCACGGGAGCCTCATACACAAGTCGTGCCGGCGGGGGAGAACACCACCCGGCCGGTGCGTTGCTGCAAGCAGGGCCGATCCGAAAACTCGTACATCCTTTGGGGCGCGGCGGCGGTCGGCGCGGCGTCGGCTCCGAGGCCGCACTCCAAATGACTCAGAGCCGACATCAAACATTTTGTCGGCCCAGCCGACGCCAACTAGAGCCAGCCACATCAGGTGCAGGTCAGGACTGACGCCCAGGGCGGGCCTCCGAGCGCCGAGCGGCTCAGAGGGTACGCAGCGTGGCCTCAACCGCCTCCACGATGCCGTTATGGGCTGCCGGCTCCACCCGATGGGCTCTGCCTACGGGGACCGGGGCCTGCTCCGCGATGCGGTCCAGCACCCGCAGGAAGTTCTTGTCGGCGGTGACAAACACGTCGCAGTCCGGCAGGTAGGAGGCGTGTTGGACGTCAATGGAGTTGCCGTCGGTCACCTTCATGTCCATCTGTACGGTGTCCGCCGCCCACCGGAGCCAGGCGCGTGGCATGTACGCGGATTCCACCTCATACAGCCAAAACCGGTTGAACGCCTCCCGGGAGTCACACATAGCGCGTAGGTCTACCCGGGCGCCGACCCAGTCGGCGTAAGTAGTCTCCTCCTGCGTGAGCACAGATCGACGGCTCCTCGCGAAGGCATGCCAGTACACCTCCTGGCTGTACGGCCGCCATGCCGCGACCCATTCGTCAGATGGCCACCCTGCCCGCTGTTCGATCGGGGTCTCCTCACCCGGGGCCAGCGTGATGCGGGAGAGGCCGCGGAGATCGAAGCCGGCCTCGCGCCAACGCCCCCGCTGTTCCTTCTGGTTATCCACGACAAAGCGCACCGTGCGCGCGGTCCGACGGGCCGGTTCCGCGTCGCGCAATCAGTCGTGGTGCTCCACCGCCTCCCGCCAGAACATCTTGGTCCAGTACGTACGCCATGTCGCCTCACGTCCGGTGTCGGGCACTGCCCGCATCCACTCCGGGTGCAAACGGCGCACTTCGGAGATGACCTCGGCACCCTCCCGGTCGGCCTCGCTGCACAGCCGTTCGTCCGTCGCGGTCGTGATGGCCTCGATGATGGCCGCCCGCATGTCCGAGTGCGGATGCTGCAGCACCTCCAGCAGGACGCTCGGCGCGGTTACCACGCGATGCCGAGGAAACGAGCGACCGTCCTGAACCGGTCCCCGGCCCTCGCATCCCCCACATAGGACCAGATGTTGTTGTCGAGCATGATCCTCACGCTGCCGTTCCCCCTCGAATGCCCTACGCACTCGCCCATTCCAGACCGAGGTTGGCGAGTGTGGCGAGTTTGTCGGTGGTGAGCTTCGCACGGCGTCCCTTCTGGTTCATGATCCAGACTCCGAGCTTGACCTGGGTGCCGTCTTCCAGCCGCTCTGTGTGGCCTCTGGGGACGGTCACGGAGCCTTCGCGGGCCTTGTACTGCGCTAGGGCTGCAACGCCCCGTTCGAAGGCTCCCACGGGTGTCGTGGACGGCTTCGTGGGCACTTCCGGCTCCTGGGCGAGCGGTGTGATGCCGAGCTGCTCCAGGCGTTCGCGCTGCCCGTCCATCAGCCCCTGCCAGACGGCGGGCTGACGGTTTTTCGTGAGCCATCGTCCGATGTCCATTCCGTGGCAAGTCACGCCGGGCAGGACCTCCGCTCGGCCCTCTTCGTCGCGCACGAGCTCGCGTAGTGCGGCGTAGTGGCGTTGCCAGTCCGCTGGCCATGCCGGGTTCCAGTCCTCGTCCACGGCTTCCAGCGCCGTCTTCCATTCGGGGTGGCCGTCCAGCGCACCAGGACGCCGCAAATTCGCAAGCCACATCCCCAATGGTCTATCCAGCGCGGTCGCAGTGCGGGGGGCGCAGAGCGTCCAGTGCTGGTCGTAGTACGTCCTGGCCGCTTCCAAGTTTTCCTGGAAGCGTTCGTCGGCCGGTGACCAGACCATGCCGAGTTGTTCGAGCCGCCTCGCGCGTTGGCCGGTCATCTGCCCGGCTGCGTAGGCGCGTCGTTGTTCCGCGACCCATTGTCCAAGCGGTGTCGCGCCCTCGCGGTGTCCGTAGGGCACGCGGGCGCTCCCCTCGCGCTCGACGTACGTCTTCAGCTTCGCCCAGCCGCGGGCCCAGTCCTGGCGTTCGGTGTCGATGACGTTGAAGGAAACCCAGTCCGCGACCATCATGGGATCCCTGGGGGCGGCGAAACGGAGCAACAAGCGGGATTCTTCTTCGCCGTCTTCTGGCGCGACACCGATGTTCACGGACGGCTGCGCGACGTCCTTCTGCGGCTCCTGGGGGATGGCGAGCAGTTCCACGGCCTCTTCATCGTGGGCCCGCAGACCTTCCAGGACTTTCACCAGGGGCCGGTAAGAGCCGGAGGTGAACATGTCCTCGGGCTGCTCTCCGGGCTGGAGGAAGACGGGCACGATCAGGGAGGCGAGCTTGCCTTGTCCGGGCTTCTGCCGGAGTGCCCGGCCGATGGCCTGGACGATGTCGTGCGGCGCGCCCTTCGGGTCCAACAGGGCGACTGAATCCACGCTTCGAATATCGACGCCCTCGCCCAGGACACGACAGTTCGAGAGCACGGCCCGCTGCGCCGTGGTCCCGAACGAACCCAGGACCTCTCGCCGGCGTTCGGGGACGTGCTCACCGCACAGCCAGTCCGCCCAGATGCGCTTCGGGTAGGTCTCGGGCCGGTCGGCGTGCAGCTTGGCCGCGACCCGCTCCAGGCCCTCCGCGTACGCCTGCGCCTCGATAGTCCGGTGGTGGAAGGTGATGCACGTCGACAGGTCGTGCTGCGCCATCGTGTGCAGCAACGCGGCCTGGAGGGCTCCGAGGCGCTGCCCGCGGACCTCTTCGGTGTGCCGTTCCTCGCCCATCAGCCGCTCGGGCGTGACGACCGGGTCCTGGAGCTCCAGGACGATGATCTGGAACCGCGCCAACAGGCCCCGGGAGATAGCAGAGGCGAGCGAGAGCTTGTAGAGGACGGGCCCGAAGACCTTCTCGTCATCCATGCTCGCCGCCATCTCCCTCGGCAGCGGGTCACGCCCCCCCTCGGCAACCTCGCGGTTCAGCCGCTCCTCCCAGATCCGCGGCGTCGCCGTCAGGTACAGCCGCCGGTACGCCGGGATGACGGTCTGGTCATGGATGTCCGCCCACGCCTTACCCATCGCCCCACTTGTCCTGTGGGCCTCATCAATTACCGCGAGGTCTACCGGGTCCAACTTCTGGCCGTAGACGCCCTCTGACAAATCCGTTAGTGATCACTAGGTGAGTGATGCGCTGACCTGTGGATCTAGTGATCGGTGCAGGATTTCTCTATCGCTGCGTGGTTCAGGTGGATTGGTCTGTGCTGGTCAGGGGCTGGCGGGTCGTGCCTGAGAGGCGGCGGCAGGGCCAGCGCGTGGCCTTGGTCGTCGAGGCGATCCGCCGCCTGTCTGGGGGCTGTTACGCGGTAGCGGTGTTTCCCGGAATGGGTGAGTACCCCGAAGACTGTGAGCAGGTCACCGAGGCCTATCGGCTCCAGGCGAAGGAGGAGATCGCCGCACTGTGGGAGAGCATCGGCTTCCAACTGTTCCGCCGCGGGGTATGGCTCCTGGACACCGCCCTGCGCCGACCGGAGAACTCATGCAGGCCCGCCGCGCTCAACTGCGCGCGCTCGGCACGGCCTTCCAGTAGTCCGGGTCCGTCTGAGAGCGGCTCGGCGGACACCACGGCTGACGCAGACGGCCCGGGTCGTGCCGGGGAGGCCGTGTACGATCCGGCTTTTCCTGCGGGCGCTGGTCTGGTTCGGGCAAGCCGTGACCGCAGCGAACGGCTCCCGCCCCCGAAGTTCGACGAACTGCCGTATGTACGCACCGTGGCGGCCGACTGAGGCGGATCGTGTCCCGCGTGATGGTGTAGCCGATCGACGTTGAGTAGTGCGCCGGTGTGCTCCGGCTGGTGATGTCCGCTCCCTGCGCAGGGGACGAGCCACCGTGCGTCTCCTCCCTGATGAACGCCCAGTTCATCGAGGGGAGGAGACGCACAGTGGCCCTGTCCCAGTCTGAACTCACCCGCCTGCTTCAGTCACTGCATTCGACCGAGGGACTCGAACTCGTCCGCAGTGTCGCCGAGCGGATGCTGCAGGAGCTGATCGAGGCCGAGGCCACGGCGAAGATCGGCGCCGAGTGGAACGAGCACACCGACACCCGCACCAACTACCGCAACGGGCACCGCGACAAGACGCTCACCACCCAGGCCGGCGACCTCGACCTGGCCATCCCCAAACTGCGGTCCGGCAGTTTCTTCCCCTGTCTGCTGGAGCGTCGGCGCCGCATCGACCAGGCCCTCTACGCCGTCATCATGGAGGCATACGTCGAGGGCGTCTCCACCCGGTCGGTCGACGACCTGGTCAAGGCCCTGGGGGCGGACACCGGGATCTCCAAGAGCGAGGTCTCCAGGATCTGCGCAGCCCTGGACGAGCCGTTGACGGCGTTCCGCACCCGGCCGCTGGACCACACCCGCTTCCCCTACATCTACCTCGATGCCACCTACTGCAAGGCGAGGGTCAACCACCAGATCGCCTCGCGGGCCGTGGTCATCGCCACCGGCGTCACCGAGGACGGCGGCCGCGAAGTCCTCGGCGTGATGGTCGGCGACAGCGAGACCGAGGTGTTTTGGACCGAGTTCCTGCGTCACCTGCGCGAACGGGGCCTGTCCGGGGTCCGTCTGGTCATCGGTGACCATCACAGCGGCCTGGTTGCCGCGATCGGCAAGGTGATGCTCGGCTCCGCCTACCAAAGATGCCGGGTCCATTTCCTGCGCAACGTCTTCGGCGTGATCGACAAGCACGCCGGTGAGATGGTGGCCGCGACGATCCGCACGATCTTCGCCCAGTCCGGCCCCACCGCGGTCAGAGCCCAGGCCGACACCGTCGCCGACATGCTCGGCGGGCAGTTCCCCAAGGTGAAGCAGATGCTGCTGGAGGCCAAGGACGATCTGACCGCCTTCGCGGTCTTCCCGGAGCGGCACTGGAAGAAGATCCAGTCGACCAACCCGCTGGAGCGGGTCAACCGGGAGATCAAGCGCCGCACCGACGTCGTCCAGGTCTTCCCCAACGACGACGCCCTGTTGCGGCTGGTCACCGCCGTGCTCTTCGAGATGCACGACGAATGGATCGCCTTCCCCCGCCGCTACCTCCCCGAAGGCAGCATGGACGATCTCTACCCCGAACTCCCCGAAAGCGCCCCGGCGCTAACCAACACACCAAACACGCCCACCAGCTGATCGACTACACCATCACGCGGGACACGATCCTGAGGCGTCGTTCTGCCTGGACCGGCCGTGCTCCTGACGGCTCGTGGGTCGACTCGGCGACTGTGAGTGCTTGAGGTGGTTCATGCAGGGGTGCGTTTGGTTCGGCGTAGCAGGGTCAGGGTGGTGACGGCGGCGAGGGTCATCCAGGTTTTGCCGAGGATCTGTCCTGGGAGGAAGTCGAGGGAATCGAAGGCGAGTTGGAGGAACAGGAGGCTGTCGGCGAGCAGGCCGACAGCGTTCGATGCAAGCATTGCGAGGAGCAGTCCGCGTTGCCGCAGCGGCTCGTAGACGGCGAAGTCCATGATTTCGGCTACGGCGAAGGCGATCGCGGAGGCTGTTGCGAGGTTTGGGTCGGCCAGGAGGTAGGACAGGAGGGTGCCGATGGCTATGGCGGTGAGGACGGCACCGCGTCCTGCGGCTTCTCGTGCGAGATCGCGCAGTATGAGGGCGAGGCCGACCATGTACACCCCGGCGGGGGCGGTGTAGCCGAGGCCTACTGGGACGACGCCGAAGTGGGTGACGGCGAGGTTGGCGGCCGGGATGGTCGCGATGTAAGCGAGGAGAGTGAGGATTCCAGCGCGGGCGGGGACGTTCACGATCTGCTTTCTGTGGTGATCGAGGCATAGCGCGCCCTGTTTGACGACGGACGGGCGCGGAGACAAACCTCGCGCAGTTCACCACATGGCACTGACAGCCGGATGGTTCGTTTTTCGGCTGCAGCGGCCGAGGTGTCGTGGCGGCCACATCCCAGGTCGGCATCTGCTACGGGCTTTGAGGCCGGGACCGGTTTCTCAGCACGCGCTGGATGATGGTCGATCCGCTGGCCTGTGGCGCGGGGTGTCACACAAACCGGAGCTGGCTCGGTGCCCCCGGCAGCCGCTGCCGAATCCGGGTCGCCGTGGTGGCCGTGGAGAGCGAGACCCCCTGCCCGCAGGGGGTCTGGACAAGGGGGCGCTGAATGCGCAGGGCTGCTTCGAGCGTGCGAAGCCCTGGAGCAGCGGCGGGGCGCCGAGCGGCACTGCGTGTCCATGTGCCGCCGTGACGGTGCGCGGGCGATGGACTCCTCTTGTGCGGTACTGGCGCGCCCGGCGCCTTCAGCGGTGAGTCGTGCGCGCGTTGGGGTGTCAGCAGGTGTGGTGCAGGGTGGCGATGGCGTCGTGGCTGTGGATGCTTTCGAGGTTTTTCGCGGTGACGGTGTGGGTGAGTGCTTTGTCGCGGCACGTGAGGCTGATGTCGCGGATGATGTCTTCGACGAAGACGGGGTGGTCGTAGGCCTGCATGGTGACGACGCGTTCGTCGGGCCGTTTGATCAGCGGGATGACAGGGGCGGAGCCGGTGGCGCGCAGCAGGTCGACGATCTCGTGGACGGGCAGGGGATAGGGGGCGTCCGCGGTCCCGGTGATCTCCAGGGTGATCTCGCTGCGCTGGTTGTGGGCGCCGTAGTCGGAGATGGCCTTCGAGCAGGGGCACAGGCTGGTGACATGCGTGGTCACCGCAGTGGCGACCGTGCAGTCGGAGGTGGTGATGCGGCCGGTGACGGTGACGTCGTGGGTCTGCCAGGACTCTTGCCGGCTGGCGGGAGCGGTTACAGAGGTGGCGATAGGCAGCGACAGGATCAGGGTGAGAGCCGGGGCGTCGAGAAGGGTGAGGCCTCGTTTGAGGGCGAGGGGCAATTCCTGCGGGGTGAGCGTGGCGACTTCCTCGTGCACGAGGGCGATCATGCGGCTCATGTGGGTGCCTCGCCGGTCGGCTTGCAGGCCGACGGTCACGCTGATGTCGGCGATGCCCTGCTGTCGGGTGTGGCCGTCGTCGAAGGTGAGGGGATAGCGCAGGCCGCTGATGCCCACTTCGTCGATGGCGATGCCTCGGCGGTCGGGTTCGTTTTGGATGTCGTGCATGCTCACGCGCCTCGGTAGGTGCAGCCGGAGGTGCAGGTTTCCCGCACGGTGATCGCGGACAGTGCGGGAAGCTCGTCGATCAGCCGGTCCCAGATCCAGCGGGCCAGGTTCTCACTGGTGGGATTGTCTAGTCCTTCGATGTCGTTCAGGTAATAGTGGTCGAGTTGCGCGTCGATGGGCTTGAAGGCGCGTTTGACGTCGCCGAAGTCCATGACCCAGCCCAGTTCTGCGTCGACAGGGGCTTCGACGTGCACGATCACCTTGTAGGAGTGGCCGTGCAGGCGCGCGCATTTGTGGCCCTCCGGCACGCGGGGCAGTCGGTGCGCCGCTTCGAAGGTGAACTCGCGAAAGATTTCCATTACTGAATTCCCAGATACTTGTGCGTCTGGAGGGAGAGTGTCCAGCGCGGGTTCTTCATGCAGTACTCGACGGCGGCACGGGTGTGGGCTTCGCGGTGGGCATCGTCCAGCGGTTGCAGCCGGAAGTGGCGGAAGTCCAGGTCTTCGAACTGGGCGGGGTCGCCTCCGGCCTGCGGGTAGACCAACTTCAGTTCGTCGCCCTGGGTGAGGACCAGGGTGGAGCCGATCTTGGGGCTGACGCACAGCCAGTCGATACCGCGGGGAGCAGGGCGGGTGCCGTTGGTCTCCACCGCGACTTCGAAGCCTCGCTCGTGCAGCGCGTCGATGGCTTCCTCATCCAACTGCAGCAGGGGCTCTCCGCCGGTGCACACTACGAACCGGTGGGCCGGGTCGGTGCTGGGCCACGCGGCCTCGACGGCGGCTGCCAGATCCTGCGGGGTGCGGAAGCGGCCGCCACCTTCACCGTCGGTGCCGACGAAGTCGGTGTCGCAGAACTGGCAGACGGCACGGGCGCGGTCCTGCTCCCGGCCTGTCCACAGGTTGCAGCGGGAGAAACGGCAGAACACCGCCGGGCGCCCTGCGTGGCTGCCCTCGCCCTGCAGGGTGTAGAAGATTTCCTTGATCAGGTAGGTCATGCTCAGGCGCTCTGGTATTGGACGGGGTCCTTCACGCCGGCTTCGGCGAAGCCCTTCAGGCGCAGCAGGCAAGTGTCGCACCGGCCGCAGGCCCGCCCCTGCTCGTCGGGGTCGTAGCAGGAAGAGGTAAGGGAGTAGTCCACGCCCAGGCGCAGGCCCTCGCGCACGATGTCGGCCTTGGACAGCGCGATCAAAGGGGAGTGCAGGGTCATTTTCGAACTTCCTTCCACCCCGGCCCGGGTGGCCAGGTTGGCCATGGTGGCGAAGGCCTCCATGTACTCGGGGCGGCAGTCGGGGTAGCCGCTGTAGTCCACGGCCGTGACCCCGGTGAAGATGTCACTCGCGCCGACGGTCTCGGCGAAGGCGAGCGCGAAAGACAGGAAGATCGTGTTGCGGGCCGGCACATACGTGATCGGCACCCCACCCTCCTCGACATCCTCCAGCTTTTCGTGCTTGGGCACCTCGATGTCCGACGTCAGGGCCGAGCCGCCGAAGACACGAAGATCGATGTCGGCAATGACGTGCCGGGCCACACCCTGGACCTGCGCCACACGCTGGGCCGCCTCCAACTCGATGCTGTGCCGCTGGCCGTAGCGGAAGCTGAGCGCGTAGGGAGTGAAGCCCTGGTCCTTGGCGATGGCCAGCACCGTGGTCGAGTCCAGGCCGCCGCTCAGCAACACGATCGCGGGACGGTCCATGCTGTCACTCCCTTATCTGCAGTCCAGTTTCCTCAGCCGAGGCAGATGCAGCCTACCCCCCTAACTACCGGCTACAGTAACCACAACAACACGCGAGTTACGGAAGCCAGGGGTCGAGTCGCAGTGAACGAGTTGCCCATCGTGGTCACGTGCACGGACCGAAAGACCTCACCGCCCCCCGCGACCCTGCAGGCACGCACCCTGCCCGCCGGCGACCTGCTGCAGCGAGCCGCAGAATGGGCACGCCGCCTGCAGACAGCCGATGGCCGGCCGACGACCCTGCAGAACCTCTACCAAGGGGATCAGTGGCGGCGAGCCCTCGCTCTCACCGACGCAGCAACCCGCGCGGGTTTCGTTCCTCGCCTGTATGTAGCCTCGGCCGGCCTGGGCCTGCGGCCAGTCTCCAGCCTCGCACCGTCCTATGCCGCGACTTTCCTGCCACGACATGCGGATTCCGTGGCTTCCTCCAGTCGTGAGGCATCCCTGTGGTGGGAGCACCTGCAGCAGTTGGACGGTGCCGGTGATCTGCCCCAGATTGCGACCGCCGCCGGACGGGCTCTGGTGGTGGTGTCGGAGACCTACGCCCACGCCATGCAGCGCGACTTGCACCGCCTCGCCGCGACCGGCGCC